>NZ_CP108730.1:3500000-8300000 GCF_045162645.1 Streptomyces sp. NBC_00988 | reverse complement strand
CGGCTCGCGGAGTGGGGCTCCGGGCCCGAACGCGCCCTGCCCGCGGCCCGGTTGCCGCAACTCTTCCGTGAGCAGGTATGCCGGACACCCGACGCGGTCGCGCTGGTCGCGGGCGACGAGGAGTGGAGTTACGGCCGTCTGCTCACGTCGGTCGAGGAGACCGCGGCGGCGCTGCGGGCGGCCGGGATCGCCCCGGGTGACCGGGTCGCGGTGATGGTGGACCGCGGTGCGCCGCTGGTGGCCGCGCTGCTGGGGGTGCTGGAGGCCGGGGCGGCGTATGTGCCGCTGGACCCCAACCTGCCGGTGGAGCGGCTGACTTACATGGCCGAGGACTCCCGGGCCCGGCTGTTGCTGAGCCAGTCCGGCCTGCGGGAGAGCTGGCTGCCGGGGCTTCCGGTGCTGGGTCTGGACGACCTCGGGGCCGGGGTGCTGCGCGGCGACGCGGGCGGCGGGGCGGACACCGGGAGCGACAACACCACGGCCTCCGCCTCTGCGGACCCGGCCACCGGCCCCTCCGACCTGGCGTACATCCTCTACACCTCGGGTTCCACCGGCCGACCCAAGGGCGTGGCGATCCCCCATCACGCGCTGACGAACCTGCTGCTCTCGATGCGCGAGACCACCGGTTTCGACGCGTCGGACAGTCTCCTCGCCGTCACCACGATCTCCTTCGACATCGCCGGACTGGAGCTGTATCTCCCGCTGTTGACCGGTGGCCGGGTCGTCGTGTGCGACAGCGCCACGGCTGCCGACGGTGCCGCGCTCGCGGTGCGGATCGAGGAGTGCGGTGCCACCTGGATGCAGGCGACGCCGACCTCGTGGCGGATGCTGCGCGACGCCGGCTGGACGGGCGCACCGCAGCTGAACGTGTTGTGCGGTGGTGAGGAACTCCCCCTGGATCTCGCCGAGTTCCTGTCCTCGCGGGTGGCGAGCCTGCGGAACGTCTACGGCCCGACCGAGACGACCATCTGGTCCACCGCCGGCGTCGTGGAACCCGCGTCGGGGATCGACATCGGCGCGCCCCTCGACAACACCCAGCTGTACGTCCTCGATCCGCAGGGCCGTGCCGTAGAGCCGAGTTTCCCGGGCGAGTTGTGGATCGGCGGGGATGGTCTGGCCGTCGGGTACTGGGACCGGCCGGAGTTGACGGCGGAGCGGTTCGTGACCGGGCTGCCGGCCGCGCCGGACCGGCGGCTGTACCGCACCGGTGACCGGGCGCGCTGGAGCAGCGAGGGGCGGCTGCTGCACCACGGGCGGCTGGACAACCAGGTCAAGCTGCGCGGCTACCGCATCGAACTCTCCGAGGTCGAGACGGTTCTGGAAGCGGTCGAGGGCGTTTCCACGGCCGTGGTCGTGGTCCGTGATGATCGGCTTGTCGCGTATCTACTCGCGGAGAACGGCGCCGAGTTGAAGGCGTCCGAGGTCAGGTCGGCGGCGGGTGTGTCCCTGCCGCCGTACATGGTGCCGGGCATCGTGATGGTGCTGGACGAGCTGCCGTTGACGGCGAACAAGAAGATCGACCGGAACCGGCTGCCGGAGCCCGTGGTCTCCTCGGACGCGGGGTTCGAGAAGCCGCGTGACGCCACCGAGATCACCCTCGCGCGGATGTGGACGGAAATCCTGGGGGTGTCCCAAGTCGGCGTCCACGACCACTTCTTCGACGTGGGCGGCCACTCGCTGCTCGCCGTCCGGCTGAGTTCGGCGATCCGTGCCGAGTGGGACGTGGAGATCCCGATCTCGGTCATGCTCGGCCGGCAGGGCACCGTCGCCGAACTCGCCGCGATCGTCCGGTCCGGCGGCCAGGAGGCCGCGCGCGGCCCGCTCGTCGTCCTGCGCGAGGGCGACCCGGAGCAGCGCCCGGTGTTCCTGTTCCACCCCTTCGGCGGCACCGTCTTCTGCTACGTCGAGCTGACCCGTCATCTCCCACCCGGCAGGCCGGTGTTGGCGATCGAGGCGCCCGGCATCCAGAACGAGGGCGAGGCCGAGATCAGCGTGGAGGCCATGGCCACCCGCTACATCGACCTCCTGAGGGAGGTGCAGCCCAACGGCCCGTACGCGCTGGGTGGTTGGTGCTTCGGCGGGGTGATCTCCTACGAGGTCGCGGGCCAACTGCGCGCGCTCGGCGAGGAGATCGAGTTCATCGTCGGCATCGACAGCCGGGCACCGGTCGAGGCCAACATCCCGGAGTCCGCGGACGACTCGACGATCCTGTCCTGGTTCGCCCGCGACCTCGCCGTACCCGCCGGGAAGACCCTGGACATCCCGGCGGACGAACTGCGGGCGCTGGGCGGCGACGCGGCCTTCGACCACATCCTCCAACAGGCCGCCGCCATCGGGGTGTTGGCCGAGGACGCGGACCGCGCGACGATCCTGCGCTACTTCGAGGCCTACCTCGCCAACGGCATCGCCCTGCAGACCTACCTCCCCGAACCGGCCGACCTGGACCTGGTGCTGCTGCGCGCGGCCGACGAACAGGCCGACTACGGGCCCAAGCTCGGCTGGGAGGCCCTGATCAAGGGCGAGTTGCACGTCATCGACGTCTCCGGGGACCACAACTCGGTGATGTACCCGCCGCACGCGGAGCTGGCGGCCCGCGCGATCGCTCCCCACATGGAAGGACCCACCGACGATGACCAAAACTGAGCAGGTCACGGCCGAGTACGCGTTCCACCTCCCGGTGTCGCCCGACGAGGCGTTCGCCCTGATCTCCGACCCCGTCCAGGACCCGGTCTGGCAGGCGGCCTGCGTGGACGTGACGCTGCTCAACGGCCCGGCGCGGCCGGGCGGGCAGTACGAGATCACGTTCCAGCTGATCGGCAAGCGGATGCAGTTCACCGTGGAGATCAGCGAGTTCGAGCCCGGCCGGCGCTCCAGGTTCCACACCCTCGAAGGGCCGTTCGGCTACGTCGGCACCTACGAGTTCGTCGCACGCGAGGACGGGACCACCACCGTGCACTGGACGTTCGAGGTGGACCCCGGGGACTACTTCGGGATCATGCCGAAGTCCCTGCTGCGCAAGGTGCTCGTCAACTCGGTCAAGAAGGACTCCGGAAAGCTCGCCGCACAGCTCGGACAGGGAGCGCGCAACCGATGAAGATCCGCCAGGAAGAGAACAACAAGGTCGTCGTCACCGGCCTCGGCGAGACCACCCCGCTCGGCGGGACCGTCGCCGCCACCTGGGACGCGATGCTGCGCGGCGAGAGCGGACTGAGTCTGCTGGAGGACGAGTCGTGGGCCAAGGACCTGCCGCCGCTGCTGGGCGGACGCGCAAAGGTCGACCCCGGTACGGGACTTGGGCACCAGCAGCGCCGACGCCTCAGCCGTTCCGCCCAGTTCGCGGTGACGGCGGCGGCGGAGGCCTGGGCCGATGCGGGCCTCGACGACAACACCGCGATCCCGAGTCGCGTGGCCGTGGCCGTCTCGGCCGCCCTCGGTGACATGACCTCGATCATCGACGGCTGGGAGACCCTGAAGACCCGGGGCTGGCGGCGCGTCCCGCCCATGACCGTCCCGATGTCCATGGGCAACGGCTCGGCGGCGGCCGTAGCGCTGCTGGTGAACGCGCGTCTCGGCGTGCACGCCACCGTCAACGCCTGCTCCTCCGGCACCCAAGCCCTGGTCACGGCGGCCGAGTTGATCCGGCGCGGGGAGGCGGACGTCGTGGTCGCGGGCGGCGCGGAGGCGCCCCTGCACCCCATGGTCCTGTCCTCGTTCGCGGCCATGCGCGCGCTCTCGCAGCGCTTCGACGACCCCGCGTCCGCCTGCCGCCCCTACGACGCGGACCGCGACGGCATGGTCCTGGGCGAGGGCGCCGGCATCCTCGTACTCGAATCGGAACGGCACGCACGCGAGCGCGGCGCCCGGATCTACGCCGAACTGGCGGGAGTCGGCATCACCTCGGACGCGTACCACATGGTCCAGCCCGAGCCGAACGGCACCGGCACCGCCGCGGCCGTCCGCGTCTCCCTCGCCGACGCGGGCGTAACCCCGGCGGACGTCGCCCACTTCAACGCCAACGGCACCGCGACCGCACCCGGCGACGCGGCGGAGGCGCGCGCGGTGATGACGGTGTTCGGCGACTCGGAGGGGGACGCCACCCAGGGTCCGGCCGTGTCCGCGAACAAGTCGATGACCGGGCACAGCCTCGGCGCGGCCGGCGCGATCGAGTCGATCACCACCGTCCTCGCCCTCCACCACGGCCTGGTACCGCCGACCCGCAACTTCACCCGCCTCGACGAGGGCCTCTCCGTCGACGTCGTGCACGGCAGCCCGCTCAAGCTGGGCCCCGAGCAGATCGTCGCGGTGAAGAACTCGGCCGGCTTCGGCGGCCACAACGTCGCGCTCACCTTCCGCGCCGAGAAGGGCAAGTGACGTGACGTCAACTCTGGAGGCCGCGACGGCTGTTCGCGTTACGACGGCCCCCGCCCCGGCCGCTCGTACCGCGCACCGGCACGCCTCCCTCACCGTCCGGGGCAAGGACCGGCCCGGCATCGTCGCGGCGGTCGGCGCGGTGCTCGGTGAGCACGGCGCGAACATCGTCTCCCTCGACCAGTACTCGGACAATCCGCAGGGCGGCGCGTTCTTCCAGCGCACGGTGTTCGGCCACGCCCACCTCGGGGCGGCGCTGCCCGCGATCGAGGACGGGCTGCGGCAACGGCTCGCCGGGGACTTCGAGTTGGAGTTCACGCTGCGGGACCTGTCGGTGCCGAAGCGGGTGGCGATCTTCGCCTCGAAGTCCGACCACTGTCTGCTGGACCTGCTGTGGCGGCACAGGCGCGGTCAACTCCCCGTCACCGTCGCGATGGTGATCTCCAATCACCCGGACACGGCGGAGGAGGTCCGGTCGTTCGGGATCCCGTTCTTCCACGTGCCATCGTCAGGCACTGACAAGTCGGCTGCGGAGGCGGAGCAGTTGAGGCTGCTGCGGGGCAACGTCGACTTCGTCGTGCTGGCCCGCTACATGCAGATCCTGTCGGCGGACTTCATCGAGCGGCTGGACGTGCCGATCATCAACATCCACCACTCCTTCCTGCCGGCGTTCATCGGCGCGGGCCCCTACGCCAAGGCGAAGGAACGCGGCGTGAAACTCGTCGGCGCCACGGCCCACTACGTCACCGAGAACCTGGACGAGGGCCCGATCATCGAGCAGGACGTGGTCCGGGTCAGCCACGCGGACACCTCCGCCGAGCTGCAACGACGCGGCGCGGACGTGGAACGGGCGGTACTCACCCGGGCGGTGCAGTGGCACGGCGAGGACCGTGTGCTCCGGCACGGCAACCACACGATCGTCTTCGCATGAGCCAACTCGGAGACGTGGACGTGCTCGTGACCGGCCTGGGCGCCATCACCCCGCTCGGCGCGACGGCACCCGAATCATGGCAGGGGCTCCTCGACGGACGCTCCGGCGTGCGCACCCTGCATGACGAACACGCCTCCTGGCCCGAGGAGTTACCGGTACGGATCGCGGGCTCCGTGTCCGCGGACCCGGTCGAGATCCTCGGCCGGGTGCAGGCCCGCAAGCTGGACAGGGGTGAGCAGCTGGCCGTAGCGGCAGCCCGGGAGGCGTTCCAGGACGCGGGCCGACCCCTGGTCGAACCCGAGCGACTCGCCGTGGTCGTCGGCACCGGCATCGGGGGTGTGTTGAGCACGCTCGGCCAGAACGACGTCTACGAGCGGTCGGGCATGCGGAAGCTGTCGTCGTACGCCGTCCCGATGCTGATGCCGAACGGGCCGGCGGCCTGGGTCAGCATCGACCTCGGCGCCCGCGCGGGCGCCCGCTCCCCGGTCAGCGCGTGTGCCTCGGGCGCCGAATCCATCGCCCTGGCACTGGACCTGATCCGCCTCGGGCGGGCCGATGTCGTGGTGGCCGGGGGCACCGAGGCGAGTCTGCATCCGCTGATGGTCGCCGCGTTCGCGCAGATGAAGGCGCTCTCGCGGCAGGAGGGCGACCCGGCCGCCGTGTCCCGGCCGTTCGACGCCGGCCGCTCCGGGTTCGTGATCGCGGAGGGCGCGGCCGTACTGGTCCTGGAACGCGCCGAGTTCGCCCGGGCCCGGGGCGCCCGCGTCTACGGCGCGGTGGCCGGCGCGGCCGTCACCTCCAGTGCCCGGCACATCTCGGCGTCCGACACCGAGGGGCAGGTCCGCGCGATCCGAACGGCCCTGTGGGACGCGGAGTTGGAGCCGTCCGACATCGGCCATGTGCACGCCCACGCCACCTCGACCCCGGGCGGCGACCTCGCGGAGGCCGACGCGGTGACGAAGGCGCTGGGTACGCACCCGGTGGTGACCGCGACCAAGTCGATGACGGGCCACATGCTGGGCGCTTCGGGCGCGTTCGGCGCGATGTCCGCCCTCCTCGCCCTCCACCACGGGGTCGTCCCGGCCACCCGCAACCTCGACGCCCTCGACCCGGAGATCCACCTGGACGTGGTCAACGGCGAGAACCGCAAGGGCAGTTGGGACGCGGCCCTCGCCAACTCATTCGGCTTCGGCGGCCACAACGTCAGCCTGGTCCTGAAGCGGACGTCATGAGCCGGCAGCAGGGGAACACGGAGATGACGATCGGCGTACTGGGCACGGGCGGCATCGCCGTCGCGCTGGCGACCATGTTCGCCCGCGCCGGACACGAGGTACGGATCGGCGGGCGCGACGAAGACGTCGTAGCGGAGTCCTCGATCGTGGTCCCCGCAGCCCTCGGCGTCCAGGGAGCGGTGCAGCAGCTCCGCCCCTGGCGCGCCGGGCTGCGCGGCAAGATCCTGGTGGACATCACCAACCCGTTCACCGGCGGCCACGTCGACTTCGTGAGCCCCTGGGCGACCGGCGGCACCACGGACCTGGCCGCCGCGTTCCCGGGCGCGCGGCTGGTGGGCGCCTTCAAGAACATCTGGTGGGAGACGTTCACCGGCACCGCCGACCCGTCCGTCCCCGACATCCACGTGATCTCCGACGACCTGGAGGCGAAACGGACCTTCCTGGACCTGTGCGCGCCGACGCCCTTCACCTACACCGACGGGGGCGGGGTGGACCAGGCGCGCCGGGTGGAACGGATGGCGTTGCGCGGGGTGGGCTCGGCGGGGGTGCTCGCGGCCTGAAGCGTCGGCGACCGTCGGCGTGCGCGCTCCGGCAGGCACCGCCCGGTGCGCCGCAGCGCCCCCGTCGGCGGAATCCAGCCCTTTCCGGACTGGAGTACCGTGGCATTACCGAGCGCACCTCGCACGCCGTCAGCCGTTTCGGCGTCGCCCTCGGGGAACGGCAACGCCGGAGCGCTTCGTGCCCGGCCGGAAATGAGCCGCCCCACATGAGCCTGATGAGTCTCGGAGTACTGCACTCCTCCCGCAAGGAGAACGAGTTCCGTCTGCCGCTGCACCCCCGCCACCTCGACCGGATCGACCCGGACCTACGAGAGCGGATCTTCCTCGAAGAGGGCTACGGCGAACGGTTCGGCATCGCCGACCACGCGCTGCGCCCCCTCGTCGGCGGCCTCCGTTCGCGTGAGCGACTGGTCGCCGAGTGCGACATCATGCTGCTGCCCAAGCCCATGCACGAGGACCTCGCCGAGCTGCGCGAGGGCCAGGTGCTGTGGGGCTGGCCGCACTGCGTGCAGGACGAGAAGACGACGCAGATCGGCATCGACCGACGGCTGACCCTGATCGCCTGGGAGGCCATGAACCACTGGACCTCCACGGGCGCCTTCAGCGTCCACGTGTTCCACAAGAACAACGAGCTGGCCGGTTACTGCTCGGTGCTGCACGCCCTGCAGCTCGGCGGGCTGACCGGGAGCTACGGCCGCCGGCTGCGTGCCGTGGTCATAAGCTTCGGCGCCACCGCACGCGGCGCGGTCACGGGCCTGGGTGCCATGGGTGTCTCCGACGTCACGGTGCTCACGCAGCGCGCGGCGGCGGCCGTGGCGTCGCCGATGCCGTCGGTCGTGATGGGGCACTTCGAGGAGCAGGAGGACGACCCGACGCGCCTCCAGGCGGTCACCGGGCTCGGGCCCGTGCCGCTCGCGCAGTATCTGGCGGGGTTCGACATCGTCGTCAACTGCGTTCTGCAGGACACCGACGCGCCGCTGATGTTCGTCAACAACGAGGAACTCGCGCTGTTCCAGCCGGGGACCTTCTTCATCGACGTGGCCTGCGACGAGGGCATGGGCTTCGCCTGGGCCCGGCCGAGCGGCTTCAGCGACCCGATGTCCACGGTCGGACCGGGCTGCCACTACTACGCCGTGGACCACAGCCCGTCCCATCTGTGGAACTCCGCGACGTGGGAGATCAGCGAGGCGCTCCTGCCGTATCTGCGTACGGTCATGAGCGGGCCGACCGCCTGGGACGACGACGTCACGGTGCGGAAGGCCATCGAGATCCGGGACGGTGTCGTCCAGAACCCGAAGATCCTCTCCTTCCAGCACCGGTCGGCCGCCTACCCGCACAGCCCCGAGGCGCGACGGCCCGGAGGTCATGAGGTAAGGCGGCCTGACGGCAAGGCGGTTGAGGGTCCAGTGGTGGTCTAGCTCCGGTTGACACCGGTGGCCACCGCGTGGCCGATGAAGAGATAGACGAGGGCGGGCAGGCCGTAGTTGACGACAGTGCGCCAGTCCGCCGAGTGGATGGTGAACAGGTTGTGCGACCAGCCTGACAGCCAGTCGGCCGCGTTGTGGACCCAGTCGACCGAGTTGTTCGCGGTGTTGGCGTCGAACAGATAGAGAGCGATCCACAGGATCAGGATCAGTGCCGCGATGTCCGCGATGACGGAGATGACCGTCCCCGCGGGGCTTCCGCCGTAGCGTCTGGACATGTTCAACGGGTGGCCCGGAACGCCGAGTTGAAACCTCTCGGCGTCCGGTGCCGTCAACGGCGGGCCAGTTGGCGCTCGCCGCCGGCACCCGGCTGGTACGGCAGGCCGTAGTGCTTGAAGATGCCTTCCTCCTGCTCGGCGGGCAGCACGTCGTCCGTACCGATCGAAGGGGCCTGCTTCACCAGGGCCTTGGGATACCCGACCTTCACATAGTCCGGCCCCACGATCGCGTCGTCCAACGGCACGAAGATCAGCCGATGCCGCGTGGGCAACCCGACCCGAACCGTCGCCATGGCCGGCTCATCGCTCGCGGTATCCACATACACGGCCTCCAGCACCCCGATCTTGTGCGCCTCCACATCCACGACGTCACGCTCCCGCCACTCCCGGACATCGGCTGCGTGAATCATGGCCTTCTCCTTCGGACGACTCGTCCAACAGCGGGGTCCAGAGCGTCATTACGGGGGCGGGGCCGAGGCCAAGACCGGGGCCAGGACCGGTTCGACCAGCGTAGTCCTCACCGCGGAACGCGGACAGTGATCGGGGGCGGCGGCTTACGGGCGGGGAGGCGGGAGCGGTCAGCCACCCGGCGGGGGCGGACGCAGCGGGCGCCGGAGCCAATGATCGAGGGCGGCGGCCTCCCGGCGGGGCGACCGGAGCGGTCAGCCACCCGGCGAGGGCAGACCGAGCGGGCACCTGAGCCGCGGGCGGGGCGACCCGAGCGGACACCCATCCGACGGAGGCGGCCGGAACAGGATGCCGACCCGCCGCAGACGGCCGCGAGCGGATGGCCATACGACGAGAGAGGCGGCCGGAGCCGGCAGCCATCGACAGGGCGGACGGCCCGAGCGGCCACCCAGCGAGGGGACAGCCAGAGCGATCAGCCACCCGGAAGCGGAAGGCCATACGACGAGCAGCCGACCGGAACCGACAGCCGTCCGACAGGGCGGACCGCAGGAACGGCCAGCCACCCAGCGACCGGACAGCCAGAGCGGACAGCCACCCGACGCGGGCGACCGGAACTGGAAGGCCACCCGGCGCAGCCACACGAAGGGGAGGCGGGCCGAAGCCGGGACGACCGCCCAGTGCAGGGCAGGGCAACGGCAACCCGCCGACCGGCGAGCCTCCGGCCGAGGGCGACTCGAACGCGGCTTATTGCAGGCGCAGTTGATCAGCTCGCCCGGTAACGTGGCCGCATTACCCGCCCGGTGGGCCGGTCGGTGTCGTCCTCGCCCTGGAGGACACGAGAGGGAGAGATGACCATCGCCCCCGCCAGCGACCCCGCACTCGTCCGCGCACTGCTCGCCGCGCAGTTCCCGCAGTGGTCCCAACTGCCCCTGAAACGCGTGGAACCCGCCGGTTCGGACCACGTCATCTACCGGCTCGGCGACACCATGTCCGTACGACTGCCCCGGAGCGACTGGGCGGACGGCGAGGCCGCCAAGGAACACACCTGGCTCCCCCTCCTGTCACACCGACTGCCCCTGGCCGTACCCGAAACGCTCGCACTCGGCGCGCCGGGCGGCGGTTACGCGTGGCACTGGTCCGTCACCCGCTGGCTCGACGGGACGACGGCGACCGTGGACGGCCTCGCCGACCCGGACCTGGCCGCCGCTCAACTCGCCGATTTCCTACGGGCGTTGCAGCACATCCCCGCCGCCGACGCCCTGACCCCCGGGCCTCACCCCGAGTTGGCCCGCCCCTCGCTGGCCACCCGCGACCAGTCGACCCGGGCGGCGATCAAGGCCGTGGACGGAGTCTTCGACACGGCCACCCTGACCGAGGTCTGGGACAACGCGCTCGACGCCCCCGCCTGGGACCGCGAACCGGTCTGGTGCCACGGCGACTTCCACACGGGCAACCTGCTCACCGTCGACGGCCGTATCTCCGCCGTCATCGACTTCGGCGGCCTGGGCATGGGCGACCCCGCCTGCGATCTGGTCATCGCGTACACCTTGCTGTCGGCCACGACCCGCCCGCTCTTCCGCACCGCACTCGCCCTCGACGACGCCACCTGGACGCGCGGCATGGGCTGGGCCCTGACCACCGCGCTGAACGCGTACACGAGTCACGCGGCCACCGAACCGCGCGTCGCCCGGCAGACCACCCGCCAGCTCACCGAGGTCCTCACCGAGCACGCGGCACGCGGGCGTCACCCCAACACACCGGCCGGTGCCCGCAGTTCGGAATAAAGCGGGAGCCGGACCCTGAAGGTCGCCCCCCGCCCGGGCGCCGAGTCGATCTCAACTCGCCCCGCGTGCGCGGTGACCAGGGACTCGACGATGGCCAGCCCCAGCCCGGCGCCACCGGTGGCGCGCGTACGGGACGTGTCGGCGCGGTAGAAGCGTTCGAAGATGTGGGCGGTCTGGGCCGGGGTGAGCCCCGGCCCCTCGTCCGCCACCTCCAGGACCGCGTCCTCGCCGACCGTGCCCACACCGATGCGGATCGGGGTGCCGGCCGGGGTGTGGGCGACCGCGTTGCCGACGAGGTTGGTCACGACCTGGCGCAGGCGGGCCTCGTCGGCCAGGGCGGGAGCCGAGGCGGGGGCGCCCGTGCCGTGCGGGCCGGTGAGGGTGACCGGGCGGGTCGCGTCCAGGGCCCGTACGTCGTGCAGGGCGTCGGCGGCGAGGGTGCGCAGGTCCGTGGGGGCCAGTTCGAGGGCCGGACCGGAGTCGCCGGTGGTGCCCAGGCTGTACTCGTCGAAGCGCGCCAGCAGCAGCATGTCCTCCACCAGCCGGGCGAGACGGTCCGACTCCCGGGCGATACGGGTCATCGTCGCGTCGATGTCCGCCCGGTCGGAGACCGCGCCCATGCGATGCAGATCCGTGAGTCCCTTGATCCCGGCCAGCGGCGTACGCAGTTCATGGCTGGCGTCGGCGACGAAGCGGGTCATCCTCGCCTCGGACTCCGCGCGGGCGGCGAACGCGGTCTCCACCTGGGCGAGCATGCCGTTCAGCGCGGTGGCGAGACGGCCCATCTCCGTGTGCGGGCCCGCCAGTTCGGGCACGCGGCGGGACAGGTCACCGGCCGCGATCTCGGCCGCCGTCTGCTCGATCCGGGTCAGCGGGCGCAGCCCGGAACGCACCGCGAACCACCCGGCAAGCCCCAGCACCACGAGCAGCCCGAGCCCGGTGGTCTCGTAGATGTGCCACATCCGGTCCACCGTGCCGTCCACCTGGCTCATCGACGCCGACACGATCACACTGCCGCCCGCGTCGTCGGCCGTACCACCGCCACCACCCGACAGCACGGCACGCGGGACCCTGGGCACGGCGATCGACCGCCACCGGGTGTCCCCCGAGGTACCGGCCACGGTGAACGCCTTGCCCGCGCGGGCGGCGACGGCGGACGCGTCCAGCCCGGGCAGGTCGGGCCCCGACGCGTCCTCGGTGCGTTTCGGCCCGGCGAGCGAGTCGATGCTGCTCTCGACGACGCCGTCCTTGTCCACGTACGTGATGACCGGGTTGCCCAGCACCTCCGTACTGAAGTCGGTGAGCCCGGGCGGCATCTTCCCGTCGGCCCCGTTCTTCGCCACGGCCGGCGGGAGCAGGGCGAACACCTGCGCGGAGGCACGGAGTTGGGCGTCGACCCGGTCCCGCATGTAGGCGCGCAGGGCGTTCCCGGTGACGAGGCTGAACGCGGTGAACCCGGCCGTCAGCAGCACCACGGCGATCAGCAGCACCCGGCTACGCAGCGAGGCCCGCCCCCACATCACCCGCGGCCGGAGCCAGTTGCGGGTGCTCATGCCCTCGGCCCGCGCAGGACGTACCCGACCCCGTGCACCGTGTGGATGAGCTTCGGCCCGCCGTTGTCCAACTTCCGCCGCAGATAGCTGATGTACGTGTCGACGATGCCGGTGTCGCCGCCGAAGTCGTACTCCCACACCCGCCCGAGGATCTGCGCCTTGCCGACCGTGCGCCCGGCGTTGGTCATCAGGTAGTGCAGCAACCGGAATTCGGTCGGCGAGAGCCGTATCGGCTCGCCCGCGCGGGTCGTCTGGACGCCCTCCGGGTCGAGTTCGAGATCGGCGACCCGCAGCAGCGCCGAGGGGTCACCGCTCGTGCGGCGCAGCACCGCGCCGATCCGGGCGATCAGCTCCTGGAGGTCGAAGGGCTTGGTGACGTAGTCGTCGCCGCCCAGGACCAGCCCATCGATCTTGTCCTGGGTGGCGTCGCGGGCGGTGAGGAACACGACCGGGATGTGCCCAGCGCGCGAGCCCGCACCCCGCTGCTCCCGCAGCCGCCGGATCACCTCGAAGCCGTCCATGTCGGGCAGCATCACGTCCAGCAGCACCAGATCCGGCGACACATCACGCGCCCCGTCCAGCGCCTCCTGCCCGGTGGCGGCCGAGGCGACCGTGAAACCCGCGTGCCGCAGCGCCGCGCACAGCAGCTCCCGTACGGTCGGTTCGTCGTCCACGACCAGCAGGTTCACGTCCGTGGTGGTGGGCCGGGACAGGTGCGGTCCGGCCCGCTCAACGGTTGCCAAGGGGTGCCTCCAGGGCGCCGGGATCGGTTCCCGGCGCCGGGGCGTGCGAGGACGCGGCCGACGGGGACTTGCGCGCGAGGATACGGCGGGCGGATGTCATTCCTCCGTAAAGGTCCGCTGTGCGCAGCAGGCTCCCCAGGAAACCGGCCACGCCTCCGCCCAGCAGCCCGAACACCACCGTCCACAGCACACTGCCGCTCAACTCGGCCCGCATACCGCCCATTTCACTCCCGAACATGCTGACCCCGAAGTGCCCGGACGCCCCGGCCAGCCAGGCCGCCGACCCCAGGACGACCGCCGTAACGACCCCGAACCGCTCGGCCGTCCCGAGCTGCCGGGCGAGCGGACCGTCGTAGCGATGCAGCGGGCGGCTGTGCGCGGGGACCGTGTTCCGGGCGGCTACGAAGGCGCAGCTCAGGAGGATGACGGCGGTCACCACGAGCGCCCCGAGCCACAGCGGCCAGCCACCGACCGCCAGACTCCTGAGGTGCTCGGTACGGTCCTGCTGCTGCGCGGTGGCCTGCTGTCCGCCGCCGCCCAGGGCGCCCATGAGCGAGGCGAGCGGGTTGCCGCCCTGGCTCTGCACCGGGTGCGTCGCGGCGGTCCAGGGCGCGCCCACGCCCAGCGTCAGCAGCACGGCCAGCGCGTTCGGCGCGAGCAGCAGCACCCCACCGGCCACCGTCCCGACCCGCCCACCGACCACGACCCCGACGAACGTCACCAACGCCATCGGTACGACGACCAGGACCAGGAGTGTGCGTACGACGGCCGCGAGACTCGGCGCCCACCCGGGCCGCACCCGGTCCACGGCCCCGCCCAAGGGCACCCGCACCCGACGGCTGACCAGGCACCCCAGCGCGAGCACGACGGCCACCCACACCAGCGCGCCGAACGCGGTCGCGCCGACGTGGACGTCGTACGACATGGTCGTGCCCTGCGCGGCACCGCCACCGCCACTGCTCCCGCTGCCGCCGAACATCCCGCCGAGCGCGCCCATCGCGCCGCTGCCGGCACCGCTCGCCCCGGCGCCCTGCCCTCCGCCGCCGAGCCCGCGGCTCATCGCCGACGCGGGCAGGCTGAACGTCCCGTGCGCGAGGGTGGCCACGAGCGCGAACGCGACCAGCGCCGCGGCCCCGGCACCGGCGGCCCGCGCGCCCAACTCCCGTGCGGTGACGTGCCGTTGCCGCAACCGCCGCGAGAACACCAGCCACAGCACGAGGGACCCGACGAGCGTCACCCCGAGCGGCGCGACGTCGGCGGCGCCGCTCATCGACGGGCTCATCCCGCCTCCGCCACCACCGAAGAGCCCGGACAGCATCGAACCGATCGACCCCGAACCGCCCGCGCCTCCACCGGAGTTGACGGATCCGGCACTCACCGAGCCGCCAACCGCCGTGGCGGCCAAGGCCATTGCCATAGTGCCCGGCGATCCAACCGACCCGGCCCCCAGCAACCACAACGCGAGCCACGCGACGGCGGCCATGGCGACGAGCCCGCACAGCGCGGCCGCCGCGCCTTCGAGGGCGCTGGCCCCCGGACCGTCCGGCCTGGGGACGGAGGAAGGAGGACGAGACCTTGTACTGGTCGTAGCCGTCGTGGCCGTCGTGGTCGTCGTGGCCGTCGTAGAGGCAGGCATCGCGGGAACCCTCCGGGGCTTTCGGGGACGTCGTCCCGCACAAGGTGGCGTACGCGATTGCCGGGTTCCGGAGAGGTTCTGAGAGGTTTCTGAGAGTCGGCGCGGAACGGGTGCAGGTCACAGGCGCGGGGCGGCGCGCGGCCGACCGGGTTCCCAGGAAGTTCCCAGAGCTGCCGCGCGGCCGGTCAGCCGAAGGCGGGCAGCGCCTCCCTCGTTGCGGTAGTACTCCCACACCTCGGGCACGGAGGGGACGAACCCGTCGGCCCACTCGGCCATGTCGAGGGCGGCGAATGCAATACGCAGGAAAAGACAACGACCCTCCCGCACCTTGCGGAAGCCGATGTTCCTCCAGGGGCTACCGGACAGTAACCGCTTCGCCCTACGCTGCTGCCGCCACCAAGGCTCCAACTAGGCCACGGCGAAGGGGACTTGAGACTCATGAAGGCGATAAGACGGCTGGCGGCGCTGCTGGGCACCGCCGCCCTGCTGGTGACGGGGGCCGCGGGCAACGCCCATGCGGCGGCGGCGAAGTTCTCCGAGACGACGACGATCGGGACGCACAACGCGTACGAGAAGGACAAGTACACGTACTGGGCGCAGGCGTTGGACTCCGGGGCCTCGCTGCTCGAACTCGACGTCTACGTCGACAGTCTGAGCAAGCGGTGGCGGGTCAGCCACAGCGACCTGTTCTCCAACGACAACAACTGCGAGTACGCGAGCACCCCCGCCGACCTGTACAGCAAGGACCGTAACCAGGACCTCGGCAGTTGCCTGGACAACATGGCCGCCTGGAACACCCTGCACCCGGACCACGCGCCCATCATCATCAAGGTGGAGATGAAGGTGGGCTTCAACCAGACCATCGGTCTCGGCCCGACCGCGTTCGACACCCTGGTCTCGCAGAAGCTCGGCAGCAGCGTCTACAAGCCGTCCGACCTGCTCGGCTCCTCCTACTCCACGCTCGACGCGGCGGCCCAGGCGAACGCGTGGCCCTCACGCGACGACCTCAAGGGCAAGTTCATCTTCGAACTGATCCCCGGCACGGTCGAGCAGGCCAACCCGTTCGACCACTACTGGACGGACCAGGAGTACGGCGACCATCTCCGCGACCTGTACGCGGCCGGCACGATCGCGCAGGCACAGGCCTTCCCGGCGGTGCTGGGCGCGGCCAACGGCGATCCCAGGGCGAGCCGTTGGACCTCGGACACCTCGATCCGCCCGTGGTTCGTCTTCTTCGACGGTGACGCGGCGACGTACGTCAACAACGGCTACGACACGTCGTTCTACTCCACGAACCACTACATCCTGATCATGACGGACGGGTACGCGGTGGCCCCGGCGATCTCCTCGACGGCCCCCACAGACGACGAAGTCGCCGCCAAATTGGCACTACTGGCAGCGGACCACGCAAGCGTGATCACTTCTGACTGGTCGTCGAAGTCGGCGTCGGTGCTGTCGTCGGTGGCCACCAGAAGCTGAGGTTCCGGATAGCGGGGACGGGGCACAAGTCCCCCATGTTGCATGGCATCGACGTAAGCGCGTTCCAGTCCACCGCGTACGACACGGACGGCTCCTCCTTCGTCTTCATCAAGGCGACGGAGGGCCATTCGTACGTCAACCCCAGACTCACCGCCCAGACGAAAACGGGCCGTGACGCGGGACTGGTCGTCGGCTTCTACCACTTCCTCTGGCCGGGCGACATCACGGCCCAGGCGGAGTACTTCGTCAGCAAGGCCCCTGAAAAAGCGGGCGACTTGCTGGCCGTCGACTGGGAGACCACGGGCGACGGCACCCACGCCACGAACGCCGAGAAGGACAGCTTCATCCGCAAGGTGAAGTCCCTCCGCCCGAACAACCGCGTCATCCTCTACACGAACCGCAACTTCTGGCTCACCATCGACAAGACGTCCTACGCGGGCGACGGCCTCTGGATCGCCGACTACGTCACGGCCGGCAAGCCCCGCATCCAGGCGGACTGGAAGTTCCACCAGTACACCTCGGACCCCCACGACAAGGACGTCGCCGACTTCACGACCAAGGCGGCACTGCAGACGTGGGCGAAGGACGCCTGACGGTCGGGTGAGCCGGCCGCTCAGCCCTTGAAGTCCCCGGTCCGCTCCCGCGAAGCCTCCGCCAGCCCCTTCTCGATCCCGGCCACGCCTTCCCGCAGCCCGTACACCGGCGTCCCCGGCTGCTGCCGCCAGGACTCGTCGAGGGTGCCCGCGTCGACCGTGTCGAAGCCGAGGTCGTCGATCAGGGCCCGGACCGCACGCTTCGCGGCCTCGTCGTCGCCGGACACCGGGAGGGCGAGGCGGTCGGGGGCGCCGGACGGGCGGGGGCGGTCCAGGATGTCCTGGGCGGAGGTGCCGTTGAATGCCTTGATGACGGTGTGGCCGATCTGCTGCGCGACCCAGCGGCTCTCCGTGACGCCGTCGTCGAGGATCGCGGCGATCCGGCCGTCGCGCCCGGGGTAGTAGTTGTTGGTGTCGATGACCGCGACGTTCTCGGCCGCGCCGTCCAGGAAGCCCTTGGGCAGGTCCGGGACCGCCTTCAACGGGACGGTGACGACGACGACTTCGGCCCCGTTCGCCGCCTCCTCGGCCGGTACGGGGGTCGCCCCCGTCTCCTCGGCCAGCGCGGTGAGCGTCTGCGGGCCGCGCGAGTTGGCTACGGAGACGTCGTGACCGAGCGCGGTGAGCCGCCGGGTGAGGTTGCCGCCGATGTTGCCCGCGCCGATGATGCCGATCTTCATGACAGACCCTCCGCCGAACCAGATTCCATGCATACGCATGCGTCTGGGGGCCTCAACCCCGCGTGTCCGTCCCCTATTCCGGCACCTCCCCCCGCACGAGTGACGCCGCGCCCGCGGAACCTACTCCCCGAACGGATCCTCCAGCTCCGCCCGCAGCACCTCCGCCGCCGTCTCCGCGTCCCCCTCCGCGACCGCCCGCACCAGCGCCTCGTGCGCCTCGTCCCCGGTGTTCGGATCGTGCGCGCGCAGCTCCGTCAGCGCCAGCAGCTCCACCAGCCCCTCCCGCAGCACCGGCGTGAACTGGCCGAAGATATCGGCGAGTACGGGGTTGTGGGCGGCGGCGACCACGGCCGCGTGGAACGCGATGTCGGCGTCGACGAACGCGATGTCGTCCGCCCCGGCGGCGGCCCGACGGGCCTCCAGCGCACGCTCCATCGCCGTCACGTCCTCGGGCGTACGACGGCTCGCCGCCAGCCGGGCCGCCTGGACCTCGACGCCCATCCGCACCTCGTAGACGTCGGTCACCGCGGCCCGCCGCAGCCGGGTCGGCCAGTCCTCGGCGGGTTCGGTGGCGACGACGAAGACCCCGGCGCCCTGCCGCGGCCGGACCAGTCCCGCCCCGGCGAGCGCCCGCAACGCCTCACGGACCGTGGAACGGCCCACGCCCAACTCCGTTGCCAGCGTGGTCTCGCCGGGCAGTTTGCTGCCGACCGGCCACTCGCCGACGGCGATCTGCGCGCGCAACCGCTCGGCCGCCTGCTCGACGAGGGGACTGGGACGGACTGGACCTAGCGGCACGGGCAGCTCACCAACTCGGAATCAGCGGTATCGGCAGGTTCATCTGGCTCATCGGCACTCAGCAGATTCTCACTTGTCTGAGGACCTGAGGTGTGGCTAGCCTACCGGCATGACGCTTCGTGGTCTCCTTCTTCTCGGCTGCCGCGGCGGGGCCTGACGCGACCGGCACCCCGCCGCGGGACGCCGTGCTGCCGGTCACCGTCCGACCGAGCCGAGAGCAGTCAGCAGACGATGACCACCGCATCCCCCTTCAGCTGGAACCCCCAGCGCCCGAGCCCGATGCCGTACGACCGCTACCGACCCTTCCACGAACGCGTCAACGTCCCTGCCGGGGACCGGAGTTGGCCCGCCGCCCGGATCGACCGCGCTCCCCTCTGGGTCCCCGTCGACCTGCGCGACGGCAACCAGGCGCTCGCCGAGCCGATGGACACCCCGCGCAAGCGCCGGCTGTTCGACCTGCTGGTGGCGACCGGTTTCAAGGAGATCGAGGTCGGCTATCCCTCCGCGAGCCGCACCGACTTCGACTTCGTACGGCACCTGGTGGCCTCCGGGGCCGTGCCGGACGATGTCACGCCGGTCGCGTTCACCCCGGCCAGGCCGGAGCTGATCGACCGCACCTTCGACGCGGTCGAGGGACTGCCCCGTGCGGTGGTCCACCTGTACATCGCGACCTCCCCGGTGTGGCGTGAGGTCGTCCTGGGCCGGGACCGGGGCGAGGTGTGGGCGACCGTGCGCGCGGCGGCCGAGCACATGGCGCGCCGGGCCGGGGACACGCCCGGCATCCGTTTCCAGTTCTCGCCGGAGACGTTCAACCTCACCGAGCCCGACTTCGTCCTCGAACTGTGCGACGGGCTCACGGAGTTGTGGGACGCGAGCCCGGACCGGCCGGTCACGCACAATCTCCCCGCCACGGTCGAGATCGCGACGCCGAACGTCTACGCCGACCAGATCGAGTACATGCACCGCAATCTCTCCCGGCGCGACTCGGTGATCCTCTCCGTCCATCCACACAACGACCGCGGCACCGGCGTGGCCTGCGCCGAACTCGCCGTCCTGGCCGGTGCCCAGCGCGTCGAGGGCTGCCTGTTCGGCAACGGCGAACGCACCGGCAACGTCGATCTGGTGACCCTCGCCCTGAACCTGTACGCCCAAGGCGTGGACCCCATGGTCGACTTGGGCGACATCGACACGGTCCGGGAGACCGTCGAGCACTGCAACCGACTGCCGGTGCACCCCCGCCACCCGTACGCCGGCGACCTGGTCCACACGGCGTTCTCGGGCACCCACCAGGACGCGATCAGCAAGGGGTTCGCCCAACACGCCCGCAGGGCGGCGGAGTTGGGCGTACCCGAGGGCCGCGCCCCCTGGTCCGTCCCCTACCTGCCCATCGACCCGGCCGACGTGGGCCGTTCCTACGAGGCGGTGATCCGCGTCAACTCCCAGTCCGGCAAGGGCGGAATGGCGTATCTGCTGCGCACCCACCACGGCCTCGACCTGCCGCCGCGCATGCGGCCCGACTTCTCCCGGGTCGTCCAGGAGACGACGGACGCGAGTGGCCGGGAAGCGACACCGAAGGAGCTGTACGCGCTGTTCCGGGAGACCTACGTGGTGGAAGGGCCGCCCGAGCAGGCCGAGTTGGCGGGCCTGGACATCTCCGCCCTCGTCGACACGCTCGCCGCGACCGGATGCGCGGTGGACGTGCTGGAACTCACCGAGGACGGAACGGCCGCCTACGCCGAGTGCCGGGTGAACGGCGTCACGGTGTGGGGTGCGGCGGAGGGTCCGGCAGCCTCCGCGCAGGCCGTCCTCTCCGCGGTGAACCGGGTGCGGCGATGACAGACGTCCTGCGCGCCGAGAACGTCCGGGTCGTACGCGACGGCCGCCCCATCCTCGCCGAGGTCTCCCTCACCGTCCGCACCGGCGAGCACTGGGCGCTTCTCGGCGCCAACGGGGCAGGAAAATCAACCCTGTTGAGCCTGCTCGGGGCGCAGGTGCACCCGACGGGAGGGACGGTGGAGGTGCTCGGGCGACGGCTGGGCCGGGTCGACGTACGGGAGTTGCGGTCCTACGTCGGGCACGTCAACCCCCGTCACCCGCTCACCGAACCCCTGCGGGTGCGGGAGGTGGTCCTGACCGGGCTGACCAACTCCGTTGCCCCGCTCCCCCGTTGGCGACCGACGCCCGAGCAGCTGGCGCGAGCCGACCGGCTCATGGGCACGTTGGGGCTGGCGGAACTCCGCGACACCCGCTGGCCCACGCTCTCCCAGGGGCAGCGCGGCCGGACACTGATCGCCCGCGCGCTGATGCCCGAGCCCCGGCTCCTGCTGCTCGACGAACCGGCCACCGGCCTGGACCTCCCGGGCCGGGAGCGGCTGCTCGACGCCTTGGACGGGCTGCGCCGGGAACATCCGGACCTGGCCACGGTCCTGGTCACCCACCACCTGGAGGAACTGCCCGTCGGCACCACCCACGCCCTGCTCCTGCGCGACGGCCGCCCCCTCGCACAGGGCCCGGCGGCCGACGTCCTCACCAGTGACCAGGTCGGCAAGTGCTTCGACCTGCCGCTGGTCCTGGAACGGCACGAGGGCCGCTGGAGCGTACGGATCAGGAGCAGCCGCCGCAGGCCATGACTCACCGCCCGACATGACGGAAGGGGCGCCCGTCCACCGTAGGACGGGCGCCCCTTCCGCTCAGACAGAGATCACTCTCGGGTCACTTGTTCAGGTGGGCCCAGAACTCGTCGAACGACAGGACCTTGTCCCCGTTGAGGTCCCGGCTCTTGATGATGGCCTCCGCGACCGTCTCGGTGACGTTCCAGTCGCCTCCCTGGGCCAGGGCGGTCTTGAACTCGGCCGCGGTGATGACACCGTCACCGTCCGTGTCGATCCGCTGGAAATGCTTGCGTGCTTCCTCGATGTCCGCCACCGGATCCGCCCCTTCGTAACGCTTTACTGCCTGTTGACGGACGTCAGACTAACCGGCCGCGCGCGCCCGCAGTGCGGCGACCACCCACGCGAACTCCGGCCGGTGCGCCGCCGCGGGCCCGCCGCCCTTCACCGTGGCCAGCAACTCCCGGTAGCGGGCGAGCCGTTCGTTGGACGCCGACTCCATCCGTTCGAGTACGACGGCCGGGTCGCCGCCGTCGCCGAGCACCTCCCGCAGGATCGCCTCGGCCTCCGGCGACTCGGGGGCGATCCCCCGCTCCCTGGCCTCCGCGCCCAGTTGCACCAGCCGCATGGGGAACCAGGTGGACCGGCCGCGGACGGCGGCGCGCTCCTGGTCCGAGGCGTTGAACTCGACGGCCTTGCGCATCTGCGCCCGGAACTCCGGGTCCTGCACCATCTCCGCCAACTCCACCCAGGCGTCGACCTGTTCGGGGGTCGGGTCGTCCGGCAGGTCCACCGCGATGGAGCGCATCCGCTCCTTGATGCACGGATCGACGGCGTCGAGTTCGTGGAACAGTTCCTCCACGAACTCCTCCATGATCCGCCTGCGTTCGGCCGCCGACAGCCGTGCCAGCTTGTTCATGAGCGTCATCTCCTCCGCGGTCGAACCGCGTCTCGCGACGGTCGACAGCACCGCCCGGGTCACCCTCAGTGAACGGATCTGCGCGTCCAGTGCCACCACATGCGCGGCGGCCACCTCCGCGACCGTCGTCTCACCGGCCAGCACCTTGCGCACGGCGTCCAGGCCGAGGCCCAACTCGCGCAGGGTACGGATCAGTTCGAGGCGGGCGACGCACTCGGCGTCGTAGAGCCGATAGCCGCCCGCGGAGCGGGTCACCGGGGTGAGGACGCCCTCGTCGGACCAGTAGCGGATGGTGCGCACGGTCAGTCCGGTGGACCTGGCCAGTTCCCCGATGGTGAGGAGTCCGGTGCCGTCGTCGATCATGTCTGTGAGTGTGGGCCTTCCAGTGGGTGGAGACTCAAGCGGCAGAAAAAGCAGGGAGCTTGGTGATGGAGACTCTTCGGGACATTCTCGACGCGGTGGCGCGGGGTGTCGTCCTGCCGCCGGACGGTCGCGTGACCGTCGTACCGCAGATGTCCGAACGGGACGCGGGGGTCCTCGCCTTCACCGCGCACGCCGTCGTCTTCATCGACGAGGATCCGCAGTGGGTCCACGACACCCTCGCCGCCGTGCCGTGCGACGCGCTCGCGGCGCCGATGAACCCGTGGTTCCTGATGGCCCTGCTGGAACGGACGGGCCGTAGGTCGGAGACGATCGACGCGATGCTCGTGGGGTCCCCGCTGGCGGGTGAACCCCCGCTCCCCCTCACTGAGATCACGGACGGCGACCATCCGCGCATCGTGTACGCCCGCGGCCGGCGCGACGACGTGCGCGCGTGGACGACGGAGGGTGGTGTGGTGGTGCTGGGCCGCGGGGTCGGCGGCCGGCTTGAGGTCTCCGTCGAGATCGACGAAGGCGTACGGCACCGAGGGCTGGGGCGGGCCCTGGTGGCCGCCGCCCGCCACCTCACCGCCGAGCCGCTGTGGGCGCAGGTCGCGCCGGGGAACGCCCGCAGCATGCGGGCGTTCCTGGCGGCGGGCTACCGTCCGGTGGGTTCGGAGGCGGTGCTGCTCAGCGCGCGGTAGCCGTCAGTACGTGCTGAACGTCAGTGCCACGGGCGGTAGTTCGGGTTGCTCTCGCAGTCGCTCATGATCTCGACCTTGGTCTTCTTGTCGACGGGGCAGACGCCGATGACGTACTGCCGCTGGATACCGCCGGGGAAGGCGACCTCGACCTGGTCGGCCCACTTGTGGGTGTCGCCGATGGTCTTGTTGACGTCCACACCGCCCGGGGCGTCGATGTAGTAGTTGTAGCCCGACTTGTACCAGGTCTTGTACAGGTCGTGGTCGTACGTCGTCGAGACGTACGGCGAGGGCTGGTTGACCAGGACGTACTTCTCGATGTCGTACTGGCCGTCGACGACGTCCTTGGGGGCGAAGCCCTGGTCGAAGACGATCGCGGGGCCGCGGCTGTCGCTGCGGTAGAGGGTGCCGCAGCTGGTGCGCCAGACCGGGTCGGGGGTGATGCGGCTGATGTCCACGCGCTGGTCGACGGCGGCCATCGCGGGGTCGGCGACGACGGGGCAGGCGGGCGCCGCGGCGCGGGCCGGGGTGTGGGCGGGGACGGTGGCGGCGGTCGTGGCGAAGACGGCCGCGAGGGACAGGACGGCGGCAGCGGTCCGCCGCCGCAGGTGAAGGGTGATCATGCGGGGCACGATCCCGGATCTGCGGCGGCGGACTGTGGATCATCACTCGTACGGGGGCGTGTCCAACTGACCGGATTTCAGTCCGTTTTGGGATCCGGTCAGCGGAAGATGCCCGTGTGGCCCAGCGAGTAGCGGCCCGGCTGCGGGTAGACCGCGAGGCCGTGCGGACCGCCGCCGACCTTGATGCGGGCGAGCTGGGTGCCGGTGCGGGTGTCGATGGCGTAGACCTCGGAGTTGTAGCGGCCGGACAGCCACAGGACCTTGCCGTCGGCCGAGACGCCGCCCATGTCGGGGCTGCCGCCGCCCGGGAGGTGCCACTTCTTCGTCAGCTTGTTCTTGGTGAAGTCGAAGATGGAGATGGTGCCTTCGCCGCGGTTGGAGATGTACATCTCGCGCGAGTCCCGGCTGATGTACAGGCCGTGGCAGCCCTTGCCGGTGGGCAGGAAGTCCGGCTTGGCGAAGGTGTCGCCGTTCAGGACCCACATGCCGTTGGCCATCATGTCGGCGATGTAGAACTTCTTGCCGTCCGGCGAGATCTTGACGTCCTGCGGCATCGAGCCGTGGAACGGCAGTTTCTGCTGCCCGATGACCTTCATCTTCTCGGTGTCGACCTTCAGCAGTTCGCCGCTGAACTCGCAGGAGACGATGAAGTACCGCCCGTCCGGGGAGAAGTCGGCGTGGTTGACGCCGTAGCAGCCGACGTGGACCGCCTTCACCGTCTTCATCGTGTGCGCGTCCCGGAACACCAGCTGCCGGTCCAGCGAGGCCATCACGATCGCGTACTTGCCGTTGGGCGTGAAGTACAGGTTGTACGGGTCGTGCACGTCAACGGGCTTGCCCGCCCTGCCCGTTCGCGGGTCGATCGGGGTGAGGGTGTTGCCCCGGTCGTTGTTGACCCACAGCGTCTTCAAGTCCCAGGAGGGGACCACGTGTTGGGGCTGGACGCCGACCGGGATGGTCTCGACGACCTTGTACGTCTTCGGGTCGATCACCGAGACCGTGTTGGAGTTGGTGTTGGGGACGTAGACCCGGGAGGGGAAGTCCCGGACCACCGGGGAGAGTTGGTTGGGGCGGTCGGCCGCGTAGACGTCGGCCGGGTCGAGCACCGGCGGCATACCGGGCAGCGCCCGCGCGACCTGCACCTTCTTCTGCTGCTGCGGCTGGAGCGCGGCCTTGGTGCCGAGGGCCTCGTCGGCGTGGTCCTGCGAGCCGCAGCCTGCGAGGGCGGCGAGGGCGATCCCGGCGACGAGGGCGCGGGTGAGGGGGATGTGTCGCATCAGCTCAGCAGCTCCGTGGTCGTCACCGCGCGCAGTCCGCGGCGGTGGAGTTCTTCCAGTACGGCGGGGAGCGCGGCGACCGTGTCGGCGTACCCGAAGTGCATGCTGACGACCGACCCGTTGCGGACCTCGGCGAGCACCTTGCGGGTGACGGCGGGGGCGCCGGGCGCGGTGAAGTCGAGGGAGTCGACGTCGTAGGACAGCACGTGCGGGTAGCCCACGCGGTGGGCCAGGCGCTGGACGAGCGGGGACGCGGCCGGGGCGCGCGAGGGCCTGAACCAGGTGCCGATCGAGCCGGTGAGCCGCTTGAGGCGGTCGGCGCAGCCGGTGATCTCGGCCAGGGCGTCGGCCTCGGACAGGGTGTTGACGGCGATGTGCCGCTGGGTGTGGTTGCCCAGGTCGTGGCCGCCGTCGAGGATGCGGCGGGCCATCCCGGGGTGGGTGTCGAGCCAGGTGCCGACGGCGAGGACGGTGACGTGGGCGCCGTGTCTCTCGGCCTCGGTGAGGAGGGCGGTGGCGATCTTGGGGTCGCCCTGGCCGTGGAAGGTGAGCGCGATGCGGGGGTGGTCGCGGGGTCCGTGGGTGATCTGCGCGGGCTGCTGGGGGAAGGCGCGGGGGGCGGGTGCGGTGGGCGGCGTCGCCCTGGCGGCGGGCGCAGGTCCGCTGGCGGGGGCGGCGGGGGATGCGGTGGAGCCGGTCGTGGCACATCCGGCGGCGAGAGCGCCCCCGGCGACGAGCCCGGCACCCGCACGCAACGCCGTACGGCGGTCGGTCGTGGTCACCCGGCCCATTTAAGGGGCGCAGAGTAAGAAACCGGGGCATTAACCCGTTTGGGGGACCCGCACGGGTCGCGCCTCAAAGGGGCGCGGGGCTGTATCGATGTCCGGCTCCGCCGCGTGGATGCGACAGCCACCACGGCGCCGCAGAAAACCGACAACCTGTCCCGGCATCACAGCAGTTCGCTCAACGATCAGAGACGCGCATCTCGAACCACGTCGTCTTCCCGCGAGGCAACAGATCGACGCCCCAACGGTCGGAAAGTTTGTCGACGAGGAACAGTCCCCGTCCACTCAGGTCCATCTCCTGAACCGGCATCAGACACGGCAGCCCACGCGAGGGATCACGAACCTCGACCCGGATCCAGCCCCGCCGCCGCTTCATCCGCAGCCCGAACACCCGCGCACCCGTATGCCGTACGGCGTTTCCGACAAGCTCCGAGACAAGTAAGACGGCGTCCTCGGTCAGCTTCGGGCTGAGCCCCCAGTGCCGCAGAACGACGATCTGGGTGAGCCGGCGGGCCGTGGCGGCGGACTCCGGACGGGACGGGAGCGGAACCTCCGCCTCCGTCGGATTGCCGAACAACTCGATCGCTTTAAGTGCCCGCTCGTCCTCGACCGCAGGCGACCAGCGCGCCGCGGTCGCACGGCCTTGTCCCCGCGGCTGTCCGATACCTTCCAGCCCCGCCATGCGTCCATCATGGCCGCCCCGAACGGGCTCCGGGGCTGTTCCGGAGGAATACGCCCCCCGCAAGCCCCCGTTCCGCGACATCCGATTGGCATGTGCCAGTGTCATTTCAGGGCTCGCGACAGCCCCTCCGACCTGCGGTGAAGGCTCTGTTGGAGGCAATCGACAGGCTCCCTCGACAAGGCAGGCTTAAGGTCACGTTAAGGTTCCCATAAACCGCGCCACCGAGGGACCCGTATGAGACATCACGTCAATTGCAAGTGGTTGAGCGGTATTTGACGGTCCGGTTCACCGGAGCTTGACGGTCCGACTCAGAGGAACTTCGCCTTGCCGGGGCCCTCTTCGACGAAGCTCCGCATCCCCGTCTCACGGTCCTCGGTCGCGAACAGCCCCGCGAACCACGTCCGTTCGACCGCCAGCCCGGTCTCGATGTCCGTCTCCAACCCGGTATCGATCGCTTCCTTCGCGGCACGCAACGCGATCGCCGGCCCCTGCGCCAACCTCGCCGCCCACGCGTGCGCTTCCGTGTACACGTCGGCGGCGGGCACCAACCGGTCCACCAGGCCCAGTTGAAGCGCCTCGTCCGCCTTGACCATACGGCCCGTGAAGATCAGGTCCTTCGCCTTCGACGGACCGATCAGACGCGCCAACCGCTGCGTGCCACCCGCCCCCGGAATCAACCCGAGCAGGATCTCCGGCTGACCGAGCTTCGCGTTGTCGGCGGCGATCCGGAAGTCCGCGCACAACGCCAACTCGCAACCCCCGCCCAGCGCATAGCCCGTGATCGCAGCCACGACCGGCTTGGGGATACGGGCCACCGCCGTGAACGACTCCTGCAACGCCCGCGACCGAACGACCATCCCCGCATGGTCCATCCGCTGCATCTCCTTGATGTCCGCACCCGCGGCGAACACCTTCTCCCCGCCGTAGACCACCACGGCCCGCACGTCGTCGCGACGCGAGGCCTCCTCGGCGAGTTCCTTGAGGCGGTCCTGGGTGGCGACGTCCAGCGCGTTCATCGGTGGGCGGTCGAGGCGGATGGTGCCGACGCCCTCGGCGACTTCGAGATTCACGGTCATGGGGGCAGGTTAACGCGCGCTAACGACAACGGGCCCGGTGCTGTGTGTCACAGCACCGGGCCCGCACATCAACTAGCGGTTCACGCCTTCCACTTCGCCCACGACATGTTCCAGCCGTTGAGCCCGTTGTCCGGCGCCACGGTCTCGTCGTTGGAGTGCTTGACGACCACGACGTCGCCGATCATCGAGTGGTTGAAGAACCAGGCGGCCGGAACGCTGCTGCTGTAGCCGCCCTTGACGTCCTGGAGGCCGACGCAGCCGTGGCTGGCGTTGTAGTTGCCGAAGGCGCCGCCGCCCCAGTAGTTGCCGTGGATGAAGGTGCCGGAGGTGGTGAGGCGGATGGCATGCGGGACGTCCTTGATGTCGTACTCGCCGCCGTAGCCGACCGTTTCACCGTTCATCCGGGTCACTTCGAGCTTCTCGCTCATGACCATCTGGCCGTTCCAGGTGTCGTAGCCGGGCTTGCCGGTGGTGACCGGGATGGTCTTGATGGTCTTTCCGTCCTGGGTGACCTTCATGGTGTGCTTCTTGGCGTCGACCACGGAGACCTGGTTGCGGCCGATGGTGAAGGAGACCGTCTTGGTCTGCTTGCCGTAGACGCCGGGGCGGCCTTCGACGCCGTCGAGGTTGAGCTTGACGGTGACCTTGGTGCCGGACTTCCAGTAGTTCTCGGGGCGGAAGTCGAGGCGGTCGTTGCCGAACCAGTGGCCCTCGACGTCGACGGCCGGCACGGTCGTGATGGTGAAGGCCTTCTTCACGTCGTCCGGGTGCGTGATGCCCCGGGTGAAGTTGACCGAGAACGGCATCCCGACGCCGACCGTGGAGCCGTCCTCCGGGGTGAAGTCGCCGATGAAGGTGTTCTTCGGGGTCAGCGTGGTGAAGCTGGAGTCCTCGGCGGCGACCCGGCCGTCGGAGTCCTTGGCGACCGCGTGCACGGTGTACTTGGTGGCGGCGGCCAGGTGCGTGGCCGGCGTCCAGCTCGCGCCGCCGCCGGTGATCGCGCCGGAGACCTTGGTGCCGTCGGTGTCCTTGACCTCGACCTCGGTCAACTTGCCCTTCGCGGCGCTGATCTTGAGGGCGCCGCTGGTGTCGACGGACTTCGAGCCGTTCTTCGGGGCGATGGTGACGACGGCCTGCGACTGCTTGGTCTCGGCCGTGTCCGACCCCTTGGCCTTGCTGTCGCCCGAGCCGGACCCGGAGTTGGAACCGCCGCCGCCTCCGCACGCGGTGACGGCGAGCAGCAGCACGCCGAGGATCAGCGCCAGCAGCCCCTTGTTTCTCCGGCCGCGCGCGTCAACCGACGCCCCCGATATCGGTCGCACGTTCAAGACTTTCTCCCCTCGCCGGGCCCGGTCCGGCCCGCACCCCTTCGCGCATCTGACGTGCACGTCCGCGCATATTAACCGCCAGGTTTTGAGCTTCATGTCAGGCGAATGTCACCGTTCGGTCGCAACTTCAACTGCCGCCTGGCACAGGGACCCGGCCCCTTCCCGGGTCACCTCAGCGCACTGCCCGCCTTCCACTCCTTCCAACCCATGTTCCACCCGCCGAGGCCATTGTCCGGGGCGACCTGTTTGTCGTTGCTGTGCACGACCTCGACGACGTCCCCGACGATGCTCCGGTCGAAGAACCACCCGGCCGGGGTGTCCGAGCCGCCGCCCTTGACGTCCCTCAACCCCACGCACCCGTGGCTGACGTTGACGCGTCCGGGGGCGGTCGGCGCCCAGTAGTTGCCGTGCAGGAAGGTGCCGGAGTCGGTGAGCTTCATGGCATGCGGGACGTCGGGGATGTCGTACTCACCGCCGAAGCCGACCGTGCGGCTGTTCATACGGGTCACCTCCAGCATCTCCATGACCACCATTTTCCCGTTGTACGTGGTCTTCCCGGGGGCGCCGGCCGTGATCGGCACGGTGGCCAGCAGGTCGCCGTCGCGCCGCACCTCCATGGTGTGTTTGGCGGCGTCGACGAGGGAGACCTGGCTGCGGCCGACGGTGAAGGAGAACGTCTTGTACTGGAGGCCGTAGACGCCCTTCGCGCCTTCCACGTCCCGCAGGCGGAGGGAGACGGTGACCTGGGTGCCGGGTTTCCAGTAGGTCTCGGGGCGGAGGTCGAGCCGGGTCTTGCCGAACCAGTGCGGGCGGATCTCGACGGCCGGTTTCGCGGTGACGTGGATCGCGCGCTCGACGGCGGCCCGGTTCTCGATCTCCCGGTTGAAGCCGAGGGAGACGATCATCCCGGTGCCGACGGTGGCGCGGTTCTCCGGAGTGACGTAGGCGATGAACCGCTCGTCGGGGACGTAGGTCGTGAACGTGGTGTGCCGGGCGGAGCGGCGGCCGTCGCCGTCGAGGGCGACCGCGTCGACGGTGTACTCGGCGGCCAGCGCGAGCTTTCCGTCCTCGGGCTCCCAGCGCAGTCCGTCGTCGGAGATGTGGCCGGGGACGGGGGTGTCCTGGGCGTCCTGCGCCTTGACCACCTGCACGGACTCCAGCCGCCCGCTGGGCACCCGGACCACGAGCCGCTGGTCGGGTTTGACGCCTTTGCTGGCATCTTCCGGCGAGATCCGGATCACATCCTCGGGCGCCGGCGCCTTGCCGAAGATCTCGCCGATACCGCCCCCGCCCGAGCCGTCCGAAGTACAGCCGGCGGCTCCGGCCAGCAGTCCTGCCCATGTCAGTACGGCGGCCAGTGCGACCCCTGCGCGCCTCGCGCGCCCTTGTGCATGCCTCACGGAGTGCCCAACGAGCGGGCCCGCCTCAGGGAAACGTGAGTGCGACGCAAGCTCTGGGCAGAACAGTGGGGAGGACGACATGACAGGCACACGCGACCGGGACGCCGCGCGCCCTTCACCTCGTCGTTCCATGAGCCGCAGGAGGCCGGACGGTGTCGAGCGCAGCCGAGCAGGAGGCCGTGCAGGAGGGGCACGTCGACGACGGCGTGCCGGTGGAGCGAGCCGTCGTCGAGGCGGCCGTACCGTCGCCACGCGCCGCACCCGTGCTGAACGGCGCCCCGCACACCGGGCCCCCGATGCCCGTGTGGCCGGGGACGCCGATGCCGTTGGGGGCCCGGTACCGGGTCGGCCCGGACGGGGTGGCGGGCACCAACTTCGCGCTGTGGGCGGGGGGTGCGGAGGCCGTCGAGCTGTGTCTCTTCGACGCGGAGGGCGTGGAGGCCAGGGTCCCCCTCACCGAGCTGACGCACGAGATCTGGCACGGCTTCCTGCCGGGTGTGCTGCCCGGGCAGCGCTACGGCTTCCGGGTGCACGGCCGCTGGGACCCGTGGACCGGCGCCCGCTGGAACCCGGCGAAGCTGCTCCTCGACCCCTATGCCCGCGCGGTGGACGGCGAGTTCGGGCTGCCGCCCGAGGTGTACGCGCACGTCCGTGACTGGCCGCAGCAGCAGGTCGCGGACACCGTGCGCGACGACCGCGACTCCGCGCCCCACGTCCCGAAGGGTGTCGTCGTCCACGACGACACCACCGACGACGAGTGGATGGACGACCGCCGCCCGAAGACACCGTGGGCGGACTCGGTCATCTACGAACTCCACGTCGGCGGCTTCACCAAGCTGCACCCCGGGATACCCGAGGAACTCCGGGGCACCTACGCCGGGTTGGCGCACCCGGCGGCGATCGAGCACCTGGTGAAGCTGGGCGTGACGGCCGTAGAGCTGCTTCCTGTGCACCAGTTCGCGCACGAGGACCATCTGCTGCGCAGAGGCCTGAAGAACTACTGGGGTTACAACTCCATCGGCTACTTCGCCCCGCACGCGGGCTACGCGGCGACCGGTACGGCGGGCCAGCAGGTCGGCGAGTTCAAGCGGATGGTGCGGGCGCTGCACGAGGCCGGGATCGAGGTCATCCTCGACGTGGTCTACAACCACACGGCGGAAGCGGGTGAGTTGGGCCCGATGCTGTCGTTGAAGGGCATCGACAACCGCGGCTACTACCGCCTCCAGAGCGACGCCCGCCGCTACACGGACTACACCGGCTGCGGCAACACCCTGCACGTCGTCCAGCCGCACGTGCTCCGGCTCATCACCGACTCCCTGCGCTACTGGGTCACCGAGATGGGCGTCGACGGCTTCCGCTTCGACCTCGCGGCGGCGCTGGCCCGCTCGATGCACGACGTCGACATGCTGTCCCCGTTCCTCGCGGTGATCGCCCAAGACCCGGTGCTACGACGGGTGAAGCTGATCGCCGAGCCCTGGGACGTCGGCTCGGGCGGCTACCAGGTGGGTGCGTTCCCGCCCCTGTGGACGGAGTGGAACGACCGCTATCGCAACGCCGTCCGGGACTTCTGGCGCGGCGCGCTGCCGGACGTACGGGACCTCGGGTACCGCCTGTCGGGGTCGAGTGACCTGTACGCGTGGGGCGGCCGCCGCCCCTACGCCTCGGTCAACTTCATCACGGCGCACGACGGTTACACCCTGCGGGACCTGGTGTCGTACGAGCGCAAGCACAACGAGGCCAACGGCGAGGGCAATCGGGACGGGACCGACGACAACCGGTCCTGGAACTGCGGGGTCGAGGGCGAGACGGACGACGAGCGCGTAAAGGCGCTGCGGCGGCGGCAGTTGAGGAATCTCCTCACCACCCTCCTCCTCTCCACGGGTGTGCCGATGCTGGTCGCGGGTGACGAGCTGGGGCGGACGCAGCGGGGCAGCAACAACGCCTACTGCCAGGACAACGAGATCAGTTGGGTGGACTGGGGCCTGCGGGAGGACCCCGGCTGGGCGGCGCTGACCGATCTCACCGCCCGGCTGATCGACCTGCGCCACCGCCATCCGGTGCTGCGCCGCCGGGCGTTCTTCTCCGGGCGGGCCCATTCGGCTGACGGCATAAGGGACTTGGCCTGGTTCACCGCGCACGGCACGGAGATGACGGAAAGGGACTGGTACGCGCCCGCCGCCACCCTCGGCATGTACCTCTCCGGCCGGGACATCCCCGGCCGCGACGAACGCGGCGCCCCGATCGTCGACGACAGCTTCCTCGCCGTCCTGCACGCGGGCCACCGGCCGGTGAGCTTCGTCCTGCCGGGGCCGCCGTGGGCGGAGCGGTACGAGGTGGTCGTCGACACGTCGCGGGAGGAGCAGGGCGAGGCGCCGGGGGTGGTGCACCGGGCGGGGGCGGCGATCACGGTGCCGGCGCGGGCGGTGCTGTTGCTGAAAGTGGTGAGCTGAAGGGCGGCTGTGGTTCCGGCCGGGGTGACGTTTCAGGTCCGTGAACTCCCGGGCGGATGGCTGGGCTTGGGGCGGGCCCGGTGATCACATGGAGGGCACGCCCCCCACGGCTTCCGTCGCCTCCCGCCGTCTTCCCCACAAGGACCTCGCATGCCCGAGATATCCCGCCGCGCCTTCGGCGGCCTGGTCGGTGGCGGCGCCGTCACCGCCGTCGCCGGTACGGCCGCCACCGCCGAGGCCGCCGAGGCCGCCCCCGCCGAGCGCCCCTTCAAGGCCCGCCCCGCCGCCTCCGGCAAGCGCCCCAACCTCCTCGTCATCCTGGGCGACGACCTCGGCTGGGCCGACCTCTCCTCCTACGGCGCCCCGCACATCAAGACGCCGAACCTGGACCGGCTGGCCCGGCAGGGCGTGCGGTTCACGGACGCGTACTCGGGCTCGGCGACCTGCTCCCCGACCCGGTTCAGCCTGTACACCGGGCGCTACCCGGGCCGTACGCCGGGCGGGTTGGCCGAACCGATCGCCAACAGGACGCAGGGGCTTGACCCGAGCCACCCGACCCTCGCCTCCCTGCTGAAGAAGGCGGGCTACTCCACCGCCCTCATCGGCAAGTGGCACTGCGGCTGGCTGCCCGACTACAGCCCCACGAAGTCGGGTTGGGACGAGTTCTTCGGCAACCACGGGGGCGTGCTGGAGTACTTCTCCAAGCTCGGCCAGCTCGGTGACTACGACCTGTACGAGGGCGACGCGACCTACAAGGACCTGCGCTACTACACGCAGGTGCTGACCGAGCGGGCCGTGGAGTACGTCGGCCGCAAGCACGACGAGCCGTGGCTGCTGAACCTCAACTTCACCACCCCGCACTGGCCTTGGCTCGCGGAGGGCGACGAGGAGACCGGCGCCGAGATCGCGGCGAGGATCCGGGCCGCGAAGACACCGTTGGAGATCAGCAACGCCCTCAACCACTACGACGGCGGCTCGGTCGCCAAGTACACGGAGATGGTGCAGAGCCTCGACGCGGCCGTCGGCGAGGTGCTCGCCGCGCTGCGCCGGTCCGGGCAGGAGGAGAACACGCTGGTGTACTTCGCCAGCGACAACGGCGGTGAACGCTGGTCGTACCTCTGGCCGTTGAGCGGCGAGAAGTTCGTGCTCCAGGAGGGCGGCATCCGGGTGCCGACCATCGTGCGCTGGCCGCACCGCATCGACGGCGACCAGGTCAGCCACGAGCCGAACTTCTCCCCCGACTGGACCGCGACCTTCCTGGAGCTGGCCGGCGCCCGCCCCGACCCGGCGTACCCGCTGGACGGCACGAGCCTCGCGGGCTACCTACTGAAGGGCGAACAGCCGCCCGAGCGGGACCTGTTCTGGCGGGTGCGGGCCAACCGGGCGCTGCGGCGCGGGGACTGGAAGTACTACCAGGACGAGGACGGCGACGACCACCTCTTCGACCTAGGCGCCGATCTGCGCGAACAGGCCGATCTCGCCCCCGACAGGCCGGAGTTGCTCGCCGAGCTGAAGGCATCCTGGGAGCGGATCGCCTCCGGCCTCCTCCCCTACCCGGGCTAGTACTCGCCCTAGCCGAGAATCCCCCGGTCGTACGCCACCGCGACGGCGGCCGCGCGGTCCTTGACGCCCAACTTGCCGTACAGGTGGGTGAGATGGGTCTTCACGGTCGCCTCGCTGATGAAGAGTTCGCGGGCGATCTCGCGGTTGGAGGTGCCCTTGGCGACCAGGGCGAGGACCTCGCGTTCGCGGGCGGAGAGCGATTCGTTGCCGGGGGTCTGGGGTGCGCGGACCGCGGAGACCAGGCGGGAGGCGACGGCGGGTGAGAGGACCGTGCGGCCTTCCGCCGCCGCGCGGACGGCGGTGAAGAGTTCGTCGCGCGGGGCGTCCTTCAGCAGATAGCCCGTCGCGCCCGCCTCGATCGCGGGGATCGTGTCGGAGTCGGTGTCGTACGTCGTCAGGACGAGCACCTTCGCGCGGGCGGCGCGCCCGGTCAGCTCGCGGATGGCGTCGACGCCCGCGCCGCCCGGCATGCGCAGGTCCATCAGGATCACGTCGGGGTCGAGGTCGGCGGCCCGCTCCACGGCCTCGACGCCGTTGGACGCCTCGCCCAGGACGCGGAATCCGGGCGCGGACTCGAACATGCCGCGCAGACCGTCCCGTACGACGGGATGGTCGTCGACGATCAACAGGGAGATCAGCAACTCGTCACTCATGGCGGACCAACGGTACGCGAGCCGAGAGGGCCGTGCCGTGTCCCGGCTCGGCCTCGATCGCGAGGGAGCCCGCGACGCGTTCGGCGCGGGCGCGCATGCCGTCGAGGCCGAAGCCGCCGGTGCGGGTGCGTTCGGGGAGGGCGAGCGGGTCGAAGCCCTGACCGTCGTCGCGGATGTCGAGGATGACCTCGTCGCCCAGGAAGCTGAGGGTCACGCCGACGCGGGTGGCCCGGGCGTGCCGGGCCGCGTTCGACAGGGCCTCCTGGGCGATGCGCAGCAGGGTCGCCGAGATCTCGTCGTGGAGCTGCTCGGTGATGCCGGTGACGGTGAACTCGGCGCGGACATTGGTGCGTTCGCCCCACTCCGCGACCGTGTTCTTCAGGGCCTCGGGCAGTCCGTCGTTCTCCAGCGCGATCGGGGCGAGGTTCTGCACGGACCGGCGGGCCTCGCCGAGGCTGTGCCGGGCGAGCGCGGAGGCGCGTTCGAGGTGGGTGCGGGCGGTCGTCAAGTCGGGTGCGTTGGCTACGACTTGGAGCTGGGCGATGATGCCGGTCAAGCCCTGGGCGATGGTGTCGTGGATCTCGGCGGCGAGCCGTCGGCGTTCGTCGGCGACCCCTGCTTCCCTTGCCTGGACGAGGAGTTGGGCGTGCAGGGCTGCGTTCTCGTCGAGGGCCTGTTGCAGGGCGGTGTTGGTGCGTTCGAGTTCGGTGATGGTCTCGCTGCGCTCGCGGGAGCGCTCCGACTCCTGCTGGGTGAGATGCGCGATCGCCATCTGCAGACCGGAGTTGGCGGCCACGAGTGCCGCGAAGAGCACCCATTGGAGCCCGCTCCCGAACGGCATTCCGCCGGCCTGCGCACCGGCCACGGTGACCGCGCTCGCGAACAGTCCGACCCGCTGCGCCACCGTGCCCGGGATCAGTTCGTCGGCGTCCATGAAGCCGGAGGCGGCGTAGAACGCGAAGAACGGGTCGATCCAGGTGAGGACGAAGGCGATGGCCCAGCGGACGACGTAGTAGGCCGTCCCCGCCCGCGACGGGGTCCGGCCGCGGTCGGGGCGGCGGGAGCGGGTGCCGTGCCACCACAGCTGGAGGACGAGCGCCGCGCCGGCCAGGGACCAGCCCATCCACCACTGGGCGGCGGAGTAGTCGAACAGACCGGAGGAGGCGAGCGCGAGGACGACACTGATACCGAGCAGCCCGTACGGCCCCCAGGTGTGCAGCTGTTCCCAGCGCCGCTCGATCTGCCGGTCCCTCGTGGTCATCTCCCCAGTCTGCACGGCCGCCTCCCCTACTCCCAGCGGAACCAGCGGGACGCGCCCGCCGTGAGCAGCACGGTCCAGGCCACCAGCACACCCAGGTGTGCCCAGCCCGGCCAGTTCCCGGCCGCCGCCCGGTTCAGGGCCTCGGCGGCGGCGCCGAACGGGGTGTAGCCGACGATGCGCGCCATCACGTCCGGCATGGAGTTCACCGGGATCCACACGCCCGCGCAGAACATCATCGGGAAGAACACGGCCGACCCGATGGCGCCCGCGATCTTCGTGGTCCGGGACAGCGCGGACACCACGGAGCCCAGCGCGAGGGCGGCCAGGATCGCGAGGAGCAGGGCGAGGAGGTAGCCGCCGGGCTGCTTCGGGAGGCGTACGTCGAAGGCGAGCCGGCCGACGATCAGGGCGCACAGGGCGGAGGCCAGGGCCGCCGCGCCGTAGACCACCATCTGCGCGGCGAGCAGGGCGGTGGGCCGGACCGGGGTGGTGGACATGCGGCGGAGGATGCCGCGTTCGCGGTAGCCGGTGATGTTCTGCGGCATCGACTGGAGCGCGCCGACGATCATGCCGAGCAGGACGGCGACCGGGACGTACACGTCGACGGTGCGCAGGCCGCCGAGGTCGGCCTCGTGGTGGCGGAAGCCCGGGATGGAACCCAGGATCACCAGCAGCAGGGTGGGGAAGAGCAAGATCCAGAAGAGGGCGCCCGGTTCGCGGCGGAAGAGCCTCAACTCGGTGCGCAGGACTGCGGTGTTCATGCGGAGACCTCCGTCAGGTCCAGGAACGCGTCGTCCAACGTGGCGTCGGACACGCGGAGTTGGTGGGCGGTGATGTGGTTGCGGGCGAGCAGCGTGATGACCGCGTTGACGGTCTCGTCGGAGCCGGAGAGGGTGATCCGGCCGTCCTTGCGCGTCACGGACGTGAGCGCGGGGAGCGCGTTCAGATCACCGTCGTCCAGCGCCGCGGAGGGCGTGAAACTGATGACGGTGGAGCCCGCCGAGCGCCGGATCAGCCCGTCCGGGGTGTCCAGGGCGGCCACCCGGCCCTTGTCGATCACGGCGATCCGGTCGCACAGCCGCTGCGCCTCCTCCATGAAGTGCGTGACGAGCAGCACGGTGACCCCGCTCGCCCGCACGTCCTCGATCAGCTGCCAGGTGTCACGGCGGGCGCGCGGGTCGAGGCCGGTGGTGAGCTCGTCGAGGACGACGATCCGGGGATTGCCGATGAGCGCGAGCGCGATGAACAGGCGCTGCTTCTGGCCGCCGGACAGTTTCGCGAACCGGGTGGTCAACTTGGCGGTCAGGCCCAGGCGTTCGGCCAGCGGCTGCCAGTCGGCGGGGTGCGGATAGAAGGACGCGTACAGCTCCAGCGCCTCGCGGACGGTGAGCTTGGCCTGGAGCTCGCTCTCCTGGAGCTGGGCGCCGAGGACCCGGGCGACCTCCGCGTGGTCGGCGACCGGGTCGAGTCCGGTGACGCGGACCCGGCCCGCGTCCGGGACCCGCAGGCCCTCGACGCACTCGACGGTGGTGGTCTTGCCGGCGCCGTTCGGGCCGAGGATCCCGAAGATCTCACCCTCCTCGACGGCGAACGAGACCCCGTCGACGACGGCCCGGCCGCCGTAGGACTTCCGTAGTGCGGTGACTTCGATGACAGGAGTGGCTGACATGTTCCGAGGGTCCCGCCGGGACCGGGCCCGGCACATCGGCCATCGCGCTCGAAGGGACATCAACCGATCGGTTGATGCGGCCCTACGACCCCTCGAACACCCAGGTCGTAGGACCAACGGCCGATCCCGGTCCGGCCAAAACTCGGTGGGCACTGTCAGTGCCGGTCCGTAGGCTCGCCCGTGATGTCGACGACACACGCAACCACCAAAGACGGCACCGACCGATCCGACCGGTCCGCGGTCCGTACGCTCGCGCGGCTGTGGCCGTACGTCCGGCCCGTGCGGGTACGGCTGTTCGCCGCGGCCGGGGTCGCCGTCGTCGCGTCCTGTACGGGGCTGGTGTTCCCGCTCGTCCTGAAGTGGATGGTGGACGGACCGGTCGCCGACCGGGACACGGCGGGCGTGTGGCTCGGCGCGCTGTATCTGCTGCTGCTCGGGATCGCGGAGGCGGGCCTGTTCGGGCTGCGGCGGTGGCTGGTCGCGCGGCCGTTGTCCCATGTCGAGGCGGAGATGCGGGCGGACCTGTACCGGCATCTGCAACGCCTGCCGGTGTCCTTCCACGACAGATGGCCGTCGGGCCAGCTCCTCTCCCGGGGCACGACCGACCTCATGCTGCTCCGGATGTTCCTCGCCTTCCCGCTGACGTTCCTGCTGGTCAACGCCGTGACGATCCTGGTCGGCGTGACCATCATGTTGCTCCAGGACTGGACGCTGGGGATGGTGATCCTCGGGCCCGCCCTACCGGTGATCGTCACGTGCGTGATCTTCGAGCGGCGGTACGCGCACGTGGCGCGGCTCGCGCAGGACCAGGTCGGCGATCTGACGACGGTCGTCGAGGAGAGCGTCCTCGGCATCCGCATCATCAAGGGCTTCGGCCGCCACCGCAGCCAGGCCCGCGCCTTCCGCGACCTGTCCCGCACCCTGCGCGGCACCGAACTCCGCAAGGCCCGACTCCTCGCCACGATCTGGGGCGTCATCGTGACCCTCCCCGAGCTGGCGCTGGGGGCGGCGCTGGTGGTGGGGACGGTGCAGGTCGCGGACGGGGGTCTGTCGGCGGGCACGCTGGTGGCGTTCCTTTCGACGGCGCTCGCGTTGCGCTGGCCGGTGGAGTCGATCGGCTTCCTGCTGGCGATGAGCCAGGAGGCGGCGACGGCGACGGAGCGCTACTTCGAGGTGGTGGACGAACCCCCGGAGACGGAGACGCCCCTAGGGGGCGCGCCCCAAAGGGGCGCGGGGCCGTATCGACATGCGGCTCCGCCGCGGGGCGCGACCGGCCCCCACCGGCCGGCACCCGACAACGACGGCATCCGTTTCTCCACCGTCTCCTTCCGCTATCCCGACGCCCCCGCCGACTCCCCTCCCACGCTCGAAAACATCGACCTGCACATCAGGCCCGGCGAGTCCATGGCCCTGGTAGGCGCCACCGGCACCGGCAAGACCACCCTCACCGCCCTGGTCCCCCGCCTCCACGAGGTGACCTCCGGCCAGATCACACTGGACGGCAAGGACATCACCGCCATGCCCCGGGAATCGCTGCGCGCCCTCGTCGCCGTGGCTTTCGAGGAACCGACGTTGTTCTCGGCGAGTGTCGGGGAGAACGTACTCATGGGAGCCGAAAAGGCCGCAGGAGAACCCGAGTTGGAGCGAGCACTGGCCGTCGCGCAGGCGGACTTCGTGCACGCTCTCCCCCAGGGCACGGACACCCAGGTAGGCGAACAGGGCCTGAGCCTCTCCGGCGGCCAGCGCCAACGCCTCGCGCTGGCAAGGGCGGTGGTGGGCCAACCCCGCTTCCTGGTCCTGGACGACCCGCTCTCCGCGCTGGACGTCCACACCGAGGCCGCAGTTGAGGCCGCCCTCCGCCAAGTCCTGGCCGATACAACGGCGTTGATCGTGGCCCACCGCCCGTCCACGGTGTTGCTCGCCGACCGCGTGGCCCTGCTGTCCGACGGCCGCATCACGGCGGTCGGCACCCATCAGGAACTACTACGGACGAACGCGGAGTACGCGCACCTCATGTCGGGGGCCGAGCACCAGGGGGACGAACGATGACCGCGGCCACCACCTCCGCCCCCACCACCGGTGGCGGCGACGACGACAATCCCGAGCCCGCGCCCCCGCACCCGCGCAGGCCCGCCGCGGGCGACCCCTTCGATCACGACGTCCTGCCCACTCCCCCGGGCGCGACCGCCGCGCTCCTGCGCTCCCTGCTCGCGCCCATGAAGGCACGCGTCACCGTCACGACCCTCCTCCTGCTGCTACAGCAGGCGGCCGTGCAGGTGGGCCCGCTCCTCGTGGCGTACGCCATCGACCGCGCGGTACCGGCGTTCCGGAATGACGACCACGGCCCGCTGATCGCCGTAGGGGCGTGCTACCTGCTCTGCGCGCTGGTCTCCGGCGGGCTGCAGTACGCGTTCATCGGCGCCTCCGCCCGCGTCAACCAGGACGTGCTGCTCGATCTGCGCGGCCGTATCTTCCGGCACGCGCAGGCGCTCAGCATCGACTTCCACGAGCGGTACACGTCCGGCCGGCTCATCTCCCGTTCCACCACGGACATCGAGGCCCTGCGCGAACTGCTCAGCGAGGGACTCCAGGAGCTGATCACGGTCGTCCTGTCGTTCGTGTACATCTCGGCGATGCTGCTCTGGCTCGACCTGGGCCTCGGCGCGGTCGCGGTGGCGTCCTTCGTGCCGCTGTACCTGCTGGTGCGGGTCTACCAGCGGCGCGCGGTACGGGTGTACGCGATCCGGTCCACGGCGATCGCGCGCGTGATCGTGAAGTTCGTCGAGACGATGAACGGCATCCGCCCGGTCCGCGCGTTCCGCCGCGAGGCCGTGAACGACGCCGACTTCCAGGTCCTCAACCAGCAGCACGAACGCTCCAACGGCGACGCCCTGTTGGAGATGGCCCGCTACGTCACCGGCTCCCGCCTGGTCGCCAACACGGCCGTCGCGGGGATCGTGCTCTGGGGCGCGACCCGGGTCGCGGACGGCTCACTGGAGCTGGGCGTACTGGCCGCCGCGGTGCTGTATCTACGGCGGCTCTACGACCCGATCGACCGCCTCGGCATGTTCCTCAACTCGTACCAGTCGGCCGCGGCCTCCCTGGAGAAGATCGCGGGCCTGCTGGCCCAGACCCCGTCGGTCCCCGAACCCTCAACTCCCGTCCAGCTCCCGGAACTTGAGTCGGAGCAGCCCGGCCGCGAGGTCGTCTTCGACGGCGTCCGCTTCACCTACCGCACCGGCGGCGAGGTCCTGCCCGTCTTCGACCTCACCCTCCCCGCCGGCCAGACCGTCGCCGTGGTCGGCTCCACCGGCGCCGGCAAGTCCACCCTGGCCAAACTGCTGGCCCGGTTCTACGACCCCTCGGACGGGCGGGTCCTGCTCGACGGCGTCGACCTGCGCGAGCTGTCCGCGCCCGAACTGCGGCGCGGGGTGGTGATGGTGACGCAGGAGGCGTTCCTGTTCTCCGGCACGGTCGCCGAGAACATCGCGATCGGCCGACCGGACGCACCCCGTGAGGAGATCGAGCGGGCCGCGAAGGCGATCGGCGCGCACGACTTCATCAGCGCGCTGCCCGACGGCTACGACACGGACGTACGCAAGCGAGGTGGCCGTATCTCCGCCGGTCAGCGCCAACTCGTCGCGTTCGCACGGGCGTTGCTCGCCGACCCCGCCGTCCTCATCCTCGACGAGGCGACCAGCTCCCTCGACGTCCCGGGCGAACAGGCCGTACAGCGCGCCATGTCGACCGTCCTGCGCGGCCGTACGGCGGTCGTGATCGCACACCGGCTGTCCACGGTCGAGATCGCGGACCGGGTACTGGTCATGGAACACGGCCGGGTCGTCGAGGACGGCACCCCGGCCGAACTGATCGCGGGGACGGGGCGGTTCGCGGACCTGCACCGGGCATGGCGGGACAGCCTGGCGTAAGCGCGATGCGCGCAGCCCGGCCCCGCACCTCCATCACCACAGCTCGTAACTACTAGTCACCGTTCATGACCGTTAGCCACCTCCCGCCGCACCTCCCAGGTCCACCCCTCCAGGCTTGCTAACCGGAACCCCGTTCCGTATCGTTTCCGGAACAAGGTTCCGCTTACATGCCCTGGAGGACACAGCCATGCAGTACCGCACCCTGGGCCGCACCGGCGTACAGGTCAGCACCCTCGCGCTCGGTGCGATGAACTTCGGCAGGATCGGGCGCACGAGCCAGGAGGAGGTCACCGCCATCGTCGACGCCGCTCTCGCGGGCGGGGTCAATCTGATCGACACCGCGGACGCGTACAGCGGCGGCGAGTCGGAAGAGCTGCTCGGCAAGGCGATCGCGGGTCGGCGCGACGACATCGTGCTGGCCACGAAGGCGAGCCTGCCGATGGGCGAGGAGCGCAACCACCAGGGCGCCTCGCGCCGCTGGCTGGTGACCGAGCTGGACAACAGCCTGCGCAGGCTCGGCGTCGACCATGTCGACCTCTACCAGATCCACCGCTGGGACCCGCGCACCGGCGACGAGGAGACCCTCTCCGCGCTGACCGACCTCCAACGCGCGGGAAAGATCCGCTACTTCGGCTCCTCGACCTTCCCCGCGTACCGCATCGTCCAGGCGCAGTGGGCCGCCCGGGAGAACCACCTGAGCCGTTACGTCACCGAGCAGCCCAGCTACTCGATCCTCCAGCGCGGGATCGAGACCCACGTACTGCCCGTGACCGAGGAGTACGGCCTCGGCGTCCTGGCCTGGAGCCCGCTCGCCTCGGGCTGGCTGTCGGGCGCGATCCGTGAGGGCCGGGAGGTCACCACCAGCCGCTCCTCGTTCATGCCGCAGCGCTACGACACGGCCGTCCCCGCCAACCGGGCCAAGCTCGACGCCGTCGAACAGCTGGCCACGGTCGCCGACGAGGCCGGGCTCACGATGATCCAGCTCGCGCTCGGTTTCGTCACCGCGCACCCCGCCGTGACCAGCGCGCTGATCGGCCCCCGGACCCTGGACCACCTGCACAGCCAGCTCGCCGCCGCGGACACCGTGCTCTCCGCCGACGTACTCGACGCGATCGACACGATCGTCGCCCCCGGCACCGACCTCGCCGCCCACGAGAAGAACGACACCCCGCCCGCACTCCTGGACCCGTCACTGCGCCGCCGCTGAGGCCCACCGGACAACAAAGGGAACGGAAACACAGCCATGTCCGACTCGAACACCGCGATCGTGTCCGTGAAACCGCTGATCCTGCCCGCCCCGGGCCGCGGCGAGGACCTCCAGGTCCGCGTCTCCGCGCCCGTGACCGGCGGCGATCTGCCCGTCGTCGTCCTCTCGCACGGCTTCGGCTGGTCGATGGACGGCTACGCCCCGCTGGCGGACCACTGGGCCGCGCACGGCTTCGTGGTCGTCCAGCCCACGCACCTCGACTCCAGGACGCTCGGCATCCCGCACGAGGACCCCCGCTTCCCGCGGATCTGGCGCATCCGCGTCGAGGACCTCAAGCGCGTACTGGACGGACTCGACGTCCTGGAAGCCTCCGTGCCGGGCCTGGCGGGGCGCGTCGACCACGACCGCATCGCCGTGGCCGGCCACTCCTGGGGAGCCCAGACGGCGAGCACACTGCTGGGCGCGCGCGTCCTCGACCCCGACGGCGTACCCGGCGAGGACCTGTCCGACCCCCGCGTCAAGGCGGGCGTACTGCTCGCCCTGACCGGCCTGGGCGACGACCTGACCCCGTTCGCCGCCGAGCAACTCCCCTTCATGAGGCCGTCGTTCGCCACGATGACCCCACCGGCACTCATCGTCGCCGGAGACCACGACCAGTCCCAGCTCTCCACCCGCGGACCGGACTGGTTCACCGACCCGTACACCTGCAGTCCCGGCGACAAGACCCTGCTCACCCTCTTCGGCGCGGAGCACTCGCTCGGCGGCATCCCCGGCTACGAGGTGGCCGAGACGACGGACGAGAGCCCCGCCCGCGTCGCCCTGCTCCAGCACCTCACCACGGCGTTCCTGCGCAGCACGCTCCACTCCGAGGACACCGGCTGGAAGGCGGCAGCCGCCGCACTGGACCAAGACCCCGCCCCCCTGGGGAAGTTGCAGAGCAAGTAACGGGTCCCAGGAGAACCACACCTCCCCGCGTGCCGGCCCCTTGGCGTGCGGGCGCGCGATATTCGATGGGCAACCGCGCTCACGCTCGGTAATCTTCGTTGCCTCCAACCACCCCCGGATCGCTCACGGCTGCGCGCGCCCGGCAGCCCGAGCAAGGAGGCTCATGATCGACGCGTACGAGGATCCCGGGACACCCGACTGCCGGGGCGGCTGGCGGTTTTTGTGGTGGCTGGTGTGGCGGCAGCCGGGGCGGGCGGTGTCCGGGGCGCTGCTGTCGAGCGTGTGGATGGTGCTGATGGCGGCGGCGCCGTATCTGATGTCCCGAGCCGTTGATGACGGGCTGGTGCCGGGGGACATGGGCGCGCTGGCCTGGTGGACCGGGGTGCTGTTCGTGGTCGGCGCGGTCAACTCGTGGCTGAGCATCATGCGCCACCGCACGATGACCCGGGTCCGGATCGACGCCAACTTCCGCACGGTGAAGCTGATCGTCGGCCAGACGGTCCGGCTCGGCGCCGTCCTCTCCCGCCGGGCGCAGGCCGGTGAGGTGATCACGACCGGCGTCGGCGACGTGTGGACGATCGCCCAGTCCCTCACCGTCGTCGGCCCCGGCTTCGGCGCCCTCGTCGTCTACGGCGTGGTCGCGGGCGTGCTGCTGTCGATCTCGGCGCCGCTGGCCGCCGTGGTGCTGCTGGGTGTGCCGGTGATCGCGTTGCTCGCGGGGCCGTTGACGCTGCGGCTGCAGAGCGTGGAGACGGAGTACCGGGAGCGGCAGAGCGTGCTGACCGCGCGCATCGGCGATCTCGCGGGCGGCCTGCGCGTCCTCAACGGCCTCGGCGGCAAAGGGCTGTTCGCGGACGCGTTCCGCAAGGACTCGCAGCGGCTGCGCGTGCAGGGCTACCGGGTGGGCGCGGTGGCGAGCTGGGTGCAGGCGATCGGGGTCGGGCTGCCGACGCTGTTCCTCGCCGTGGTGACCTGGCTCGCGGCCCGGCTGGCGGCCCAGGGGCAGCTCAGTATCGGCGAGTTGGTCGCCGTGTACGGCTATGTCGCGGTGCTGATCGGCCCGGTGTCGTTCTTCGTGCAGATGGTCTACGAGTTGAGCCGGGGCGTGGTGGCCGCGCGGCGGGTCGTAGAGCTGCTGCGGCTCGAACCAGTGCCGGACGAGGGGGAGTTGGCCGCTCCCGCCGAACCGGCCGCCCTGCACGATCCCGACTCCGGGGTGCGGGTGCTGCCGGGGCGGCTGACCGCGCTGGTCGGGGCGCGGCCCGCCGACGCGCTGGCCGTGGTGGACCGGCTCGGGCGGTACGCGCCGTCCGTGGCGACCTGGGGCGGGGTGCGGCTCGACGGGATTCCGCTGGAGCAGGTGCGGGCGCGGATCCTGGTCGCCGACAACGAGGCCGACCTGTTCGCCGGACCGCTGACGGAGGTCGTGTCCGGGCGTCACGAGCGGTCGGCGGAGGCGGTGGCGAAGGCCGTGCACGCGTCCGCCGCCGACGACATCGTGCAGGGGCTGCCGGAGGGTCTCGACTCGGCGGTGGCCGCGCAGGGACGCAGTCTCTCCGGGGGACAGCGTCAACGGGTACGGCTGGTACGGGCGTTGCTCGCCGAGCCCGAGGTGCTGCTCGCGGTGGAGCCGACCTCGGCGCTCGACGCGCACACGGAGGCGGCGGTCGCGCGACGGCTACATGCGGAGCGCACCGGCCGTACGACGGTGGTGACCACGACGTCCCCGCTGGTCCTGGACCACGCGGACACCGTGCACTACCTGGTCGACGGCAAGGTCGCGGCCAGCGGCGGCCACCGCCGACTGCTGGCGGAGGAACCGGGCTACCGCGCGCTGGTGGCCCGGGACGCGGACGCGGAGGAGGTCGTACGGTGACGCAGTCCTCACTGGCGAAAGGGACGCAGTCCGCACTGGCCAAGGGTCAACTGCCCGTCGCCGCAAAGGCGGACGTACGGCGGGCCGCGCTGCGCCTGGTGCGGGCGGACCGGCGGGCGTTCGCCGTCGTGCTGGTGGTGAACGCGCTGGCCGCCGCGGCCGGGCTGGCCGGGCCGTGGCTGCTCGGGCGGATCGTGGACGACGTGCGGGCCGGGGCCGGGGTGAGCACGGTGGACCGGCTGGCGCTGGTCATCGTGGCGTGCGCGCTGGCCCAGTTGCTGCTGGCGCGCTGGGCACGGTACGTGGGGCACCGGTTCGGTGAGCGCACGCTGGCGCGGGTGCGGGAGGACTTCGTCGACCGGGCGCTGGCACTGCCCGCGTCGGTGGTGGAGCGGGCCGGGACGGGTGACTTGACCGCGCGCGGCACGGCGGACGTGGCGATCGTGGGGACGACCCTGCGCGATGTCGGGCCGGATCTGCTGGTCAACTCGGTGCAGGCGCTGTTCGTGATGGGCGCGGTGTTCGCCCTCGACCCGCTGCTCGGGCTGTTCGGGGTGCTGGGGCTCACGCCGGTGTGGTTCGCGCTGCGCTGGTATCTGCGCCGGGCCCGGGACGGCTATCTCGCGGAGGGCGCGGCCAACTCGGAGGTCGCCGAGATCCTCACGGCGACGGTGGCCGGGGCCCGCACGGTGGAGGCGTTCCGGCTCCAGGAGCGGCGGGTGACCGCGAGCCGGGACACGCTGCGGACGGCGCTGCGGAGCCGGCTGTACACGCTGTTCCTGCGGACCGTGTTCTTCCCGGCGGTCGAGGTCTCGTACACGATCCCGGTGGCGGGTGTGCTGTTCGTCGGCGGGTGGCTGCACGGGCGCGGGGAGGTGGGCCTGGGTGCGGTGGTGGCGGCGGCGCTGTATCTGCGGCAGTTCGCCGACCCGCTGGACCAGATCCTGATGCGGATCGAGCAACTCCAGAGCAGCGGCGCCTCGTTCGCCCGCGTGGAGGGGCTGGCCCGGGCACCTCGGGCGGAGGGCGACGGCGACGCGCCGACCCCGGCGGACGACCGGATCGACGTGACGGGTGTGCGGTACGCCTACGAGCGCGGCGGCGAGGTGCTGCACGGCGTCGACCTGACCGTACGGCCGGGTGAACGGCTCGCGGTGGTCGGCCCGTCGGGCGCCGGGAAGACCACGCTGAGCCGGCTGCTGGCGGGCGTGGACGCGCCGACCGAGGGCACGGTGACCGTGGGCGGGGTGCCGGTCCACGGGCTGGAACCGGAGACGCTGCGCCGCCAGGTGGTGCTGGTCACCCAGGAGCACCACGTGTTCCTCGGCTCGGTCCGCGACAACCTCCTGATCGCCGAACCGGCCGCCACGGACGAGGAGTTGTGGGCGGCGCTGAACGCGGTCGGCGCCGAGGAGTGGGTGCGGGACCTGCCGGACGGGCTCAACACCCGCCTCGGTCCCAGGGGTTCGGCCACGGACGGCTCGCAGGCCCAGCAACTCGCCCTGGCCCGCGTGGTGCTGGCCGACCCGCACACCCTGATCCTGGACGAGGCGACGGCCCTGCTGGATCCGGCCACCGCCCGCCACACCGAGCGCGCCCTGGCCGCTGTACTGGAGGGCCGTACCGTCATCGCCATCGCCCACCGGCTGCACACCGCCCACGACGCGGACCGGGTCGCGGTGATGGAGAACGGCCTGCTGACCGAACTCGGCCCGCACGAGGAGCTGGTGGCGGCGGAGGGGGCGTACGCGGCGCTGTGGCATTCGTGGCACGGGGAGCGGCCGACGGCCACATGACCGGGAGGGGTCCGTATAGCGAACATGAATATCCGGACAACGAACGAATTCCGGCCAACATCCTGACGCGCTCCTGACAGAAAGCGCGGACTGCTGCCACTCTTCCCACTGGCGCTTCACAGCAACCCCACAGTTTCACTCCTGTGATCCCTGTGATCTCCCCTGGTCGCGTGATCCGCGACCGTCCTGAAGGAGTCAGTGTTGAGAAGCAATTCCTCGCGCAGACGCACCTCCCACATAGTCGCCGTAGCCGGCGTCACCGCTCTGCTCGCCGCGGCCGTCCAGGCCGGCGCGACCTCCTCCGCCGCTCCGGCCAAACCCCTTGCCAGCAAGGGGAATCCGGCGCACATGGCTCTCTCGCTCTCCCCCTCGCAGCGCGCCGAGCTGCTCCGCGACGCCTCGTCGGCGCGGACCTCGACGGCCGAGGACATCGGCCTCGGCGCCAAGGAGGCGCTCGTCGTCCGTGACGTCATCAAGGACGCCGACGGCACGGTCCACACCCGCTACGAGCGCACCTACGGCGGACTCCCGGTCCTCGGCGGCGACCTGGTCGTCGACACCGCCAAGTCGGGCGCCACCGAGCGCGTCATCAAGGCGACGAACGCCACCATCGCGGTCGCCGACCTCACCCCGGACGTCACGACCGCCGCCGCCGAGAAGCAGGCGGTCTCCCGCGCCAAGGCCCTCGGCTCCACCAAGTCGGCCGCGGACTCGGCCCGCAAGGTGATCTGGGCGGCGAGCGGCAAGCCGGTCCTCGCCTACGAGACGGTCGTCGGCGGCCTCCAGGACGACGGCACCCCGAACGAGCTCCACGTCATCACCGACGCGGCCACCGGCAAGAAGCTCTACGAGTACCAGGGCATCGAGAACGCCACCGGGGTCGGCAACACCCAGTACAGCGGCCAGGTCTCGCTGACGACGACCCAGTCGGGCTCCAACTACAACCTGACCGACGGCGACCGCGGCGGCCACAAGACGTACAACCTGAACCACGGGACGTCCGGCACCGGCACCCTGTTCTCGCAGACCAGCAACACCTGGGGCAACAGCACCACGTCGAACGCGGCGACGGCCGGCGCCGACGCGCACTACGGCGCGGCGGAGACCTGGGACTTCTACAAGAACACGTTCGGCCGCAGCGGCATCAAGAACAACGGCGTCGGCGCCTACTCCCGTGTCCACTACGGGAATTCGTACGTCAACGCGTTCTGGGACGACGGCTGCTTCTGCATGACGTACGGCGACGGCTCCGGCAACGCGGACCCGCTGACCGCCCTCGACGTGGCGGGGCACGAGATGAGCCACGGCGTCACCTCCAACACCGCCGGGCTCAACTACTCGGGCGAATCAGGCGGGTTGAACGAGGCGACCTCCGACATCTTCGGCACGGGCGTCGAGTTCTACGCCAACAACTCGACCGACGTGGGCGACTACCTCATCGGCGAGAAGATCGACATCAACGGCGACGGCACGCCGCTGCGTTACATGGACAAACCGAGCAAGGACGGCGGCTCGGCGGACAGTTGGTACTCGGGGGTCGGCAACCTCGACGTGCACTACTCGTCGGGCATCGCCAACCACTTCTTCTACCTGCTGAGCGAGGGCAGCGGCGCCAAGGTCATCAACGGCGTCAGCTACAACTCGCCCACCTCGGACGGACTTCCGGTCACCGGCATCGGCCGGGACAAGGCGCTGCAGATCTGGTACCGCGCGCTCACCACGAAGTTCACGTCCACCACCAACTACGCGGCGGCCCGCACCGGGACGCTGGCGGCGGCCGGTGAGCTGTACGGCACGACGGGCGCCGAGTACAAGGCGGTGCAGGACGCGTGGGCGGCCGTCGCGGTCGGTGCGCGCTCCGGTGGCGGCGGCGGTGGCGGCACGTCGTTCGAGAACACGGCCGACGTGTCGATTCCGGACAACGGGGCGGCGGTCACGTCCTCGGTCACCGTGTCGGGGCGGACGGGCAACGCGCCCACGAACCTCGCGGTCGCGGTCGACATCGTGCACACCTGGCGCGGTGACCTGGTGATCGACCTGGTCGCTCCGGACGGGTCGACGTACCGCCTGAAGAACTCCAGCTCGTCCGACTCGGCGGACAACGTGCAGGCGACCTACACGGTCAACGCGTCCTCCGAAGTCGCCAACGGCGTCTGGAAGTTGAAGGTCCAGGACGTGGCGGCACAGGACACCGGCTACATCAACAGCTGGAAGCTTACGTTCCCGTAAAAACCAGCGGTCCACTTCCGGCCGCACGAACTGGGCGCCGCCTCGGGGTTTCAACTCCGGGGCGGCGCTCTGTTGTGGACGTTTACATGGCCGCAATGTTTCCCGGACAGTCGATTTTCAGCCAACATCACTTGGGGGTCCTGACATGTACGCGCCCCTGATGCCACTCTTCCCTCACGCCGCTTCAGCACAGCCAATTCACAACCGCTCCGGTCAGTAACCCCACACTGCCGGACTCCCCCACAGAGGAGCTTGCGTGACCCCCCTCTACGCGCGTCACAAGCGCACCACCCTGGCCATCGCCACCGCGGTCGCCGCCGGAGCCCTGCTCGCCACCGGTGTCAGCACCGGTGCCTCCGCCCAGCCCGCCGCGGCCAAGCCGGCGCCCCTCGCCGCCGCCCCGCAGCTCCTCTCCAACTCCGCGCGCACCGCGCTGGTCCAGGAGAAGCAGGCCGCCGCGCCCGAGACGGCCCAGCAGATAGGCCTCGGCACCAAGGAGAAGCTGGTCGTCAAGGACGTCGTCAAGGACGTCGACGGCACGCTCCACACCCGCTACGAGCGCACCTACGCGGGCCTCCCGGTCCTCGGTGGCGACCTGGTCGTGCACACCGCGCCGTCGGGCAAGACCGAGGGTGTCACCAAGGCGCACTCGGCGGCCATCAAGGTCGCCACCGTCACGCCGAAGATCTCCACCGCCAAGGCCGAGAAGCAGGCGCTGACCATCGCCAAGGCCGCCGGCTCCGACAAGACCGCCGCCGACGGTGCCCGCAAGGTCATCTGGGCCGGCGGCGCCACCCCCGTCCTCGCCTACGAGACGATCGTCGGCGGCTTCCAGGACGACGGCACCCCGAACCAGCTGCACGTCATCACCGACGCGGCCACCGGCAAGAAGCTCTTCGAGTACCAGGGCATCGAGAACGCCACCGGCACCGGCAAGACCCTGTACTCGGGCACCGTCAGCCTCACCACCAGCCTCTCGGGCACGACGTACTCGCTGACCGACGCCTCGCGCGGCAGCCACAAGACGTACAACCTGAAGCACGGGACGTCCGGCACCGGCACCCTCTTCACCAACACCACCAACACGTGGGGCACCGGCGCCGCGTCCAGCTCCACCACGGACGTGACCGCCGCCGCGGACGCCGCCTACGGCGCCCAGGAGACGTGGGACTTCTACAAGGACACGTTCGGCCGCAGCGGCATCAAGAACAACGGTGTCGGCGCCTACTCCCGCGTGCACTACGGCAGTTCGTACGTGAACGCGTTCTGGGACGACAGCTGCTTCTGCATGACGTACGGCGACGGGTCCAGCAACACCCACCCGCTGACCTCGCTCGACGTGGCCGGCCACGAGATGAGCCACGGCGTCACCGCCAACACCGCGGGCCTCAACTACTCGGGCGAGTCCGGCGGCCTGAACGAGGCGACCTCGGACATCTTCGGCACCGGCGTGGAGTTCTACGCCAACAACTCGTCCGACGTGGGTGACTACCTCATCGGCGAGAAGATCAACATCAACGGCGACGGCACCCCGCTGCGCTACATGGACCAGCCCAGCAAGGACGGCGGCTCCGCCAACTACTGGTCCTCCTCGGTCGGCAACCTCGACGTGCACTACTCGTCGGGTGTCGCCAACCACTTCTTCTACCTGCTGTCCGAGGGCAGCGGCGCGAAGACCATCAACGGCGTGAGCTACAACTCGCCCACGTCCAACGGCTCCACGGTCACCGGCATCGGCCGCGCCAAGGCGCTGCAGATCTGGTACAAGGCCCTGACGACGTACTTCACGTCGACCACCAAGTACGCGGGCGCCCGCACCGGCACCCTGAGCGCGGCGGCCGCCCTCTACGGCTCCGGCTCCACCGAGTACAACGCGGTGGCGGCGGCCTGGTCGGCAGTCAACGTCAGCTGACGACAGCCGAGTTGACAGGCAAGTGACTAGGGCGGTACCCGGAGCGAAGGCAATTCCGGGTACCGCCCTACTCTTGGGTTCCATGTCCTTCACGTACGACGACGTCGGCGCGACCCGCGAACGCGGCTTCTGCCCCCCGGGCTTCCACCCCCTGTATGTGCGCACCCGGATCGGCGAGGGCGAGAAGGTCTTCCGCCGGGCCTCCGAAGCGGTCCTGACCTGGGAACTGCACCGCGAGATGGGCGTCGGCATCGAGGCGACCGCGGAAAAGGCGGCCCCCGGCGTGGAGGTGACAGTCACCCTCGCCGGCCTCATCAAGGCCCCCTGCCGCATCGTCTGGACGGTGGAGGAACACCGCAGAGCCGGCTGGGCCTACGGCACCCTCCCCGGCCACCCCGAATCCGGCGAGGAGGCCTTCGTCGTCGACCGCACGGGCGACGGCACGGTCTGGCTGACGGTCTCGGCCTTCAGCCGCGGCGCGAAGTGGTACGCACGGCTGGGCGGCCCGGCGACGAGGGGCTTGCAGCACGCGTACGCCCGAAGGATCGGCAGCACGCTGCGCCAGATGTGCGCGCCGTATTCGGAGGTGTAGGGAGGGAACCGCCCGCGCCCCAGCGGGGCGCGGGCCCGTGACATGTGCGGTTCCGCCGCGTGGGCGCGACCAGCCACGACGGACCCGCGGACGAAGGACTACCGCATCAACACCCCAGCACCCTCCACCCCGTCCTCCAAGGGCACCGCCACCAACCCCAACTCCGCACCAGACGCCAGCAGTCGGTGCGCGGGCAGGATCCGGACCGTGTACCCATAGGGCCCGGTGCGATCAAGGGCAAGCGGCCCCTCGTACAACCAGTGCCCCTCCGAGTCCGGACCCCCCGCCGGCTTCAAGGGGACCGTAGTCGCGTCGCCGATCCGGTCCTCCGGATCCACCCGCCCCGACACCGCCTGCACTTCGACGTCGTCCGGGGCGAGGCCCGCCAGCCCCACCCGCACCCGGAGATTGAGCGTCGTACCGAGTTCCGCAGTGGCCGTAGCCGCAGACGTCTCCACGTGGTCGACGGTCACCCCGTGCCAGGCGGCCCGCACCCGCCCCTTCCAGGCGGCGAGTTCACGAGCCGCGTCCGGGGTCATCGCACGATGGGCGTGCGCGGCCGGGCCGTACAGCCGCTCCACGTACTCCCGGACCATGCGCCCCGCCAGCACCTTCGGGCCCAGCAACGTCAACGTCTGGCGGACCATCTCGATCCAGCGGTCGGGGAGCCCGTCCTGGCCGCGTTCGTAGAAGCGCGGGGTGACGCGTTGCTCCAGGAGGTCGTAGAGGGCCGCGGCCTCCACGTCGTCCCGGTGGTCGGGATCCGTGCCGGTGCCGTCCGCCGTGGGGATGGCCCAGCCGAAGTCGGGCTGGAACCACTCGTCCCACCAGCCGTCCAGGACCGAGAGGTTGAGGCAGCCGTTCAGGGCCGCCTTCATACCGCTCGTGCCGCAGGCCTCCAGCGGGCGGAGGGGGTTGTTGAGCCAGATGTCGCAGCCGGGGTACAGCTTCTGCGCCATCGCCATGCCGTAGTCGGGGAGGAACACGATGCGGTGCCGGACGCGCGGGTCGTCCGCGAACTTCACCAGTTCCTGCACCAGCCGCTTGCCCCCGTCGTCCGCCGGGTGCGCCTTGCCCGCCACCACGATCTGAATGGGGTGGTCCGGGTGCAGGAGGAGGTCCATCAGCCGGTCCCGGTCGCGCAGCATCAGCGTCAGGCGCTTGTACGACGGGACGCGGCGCGCGAATCCGATCGTGAGGACGTCGGGGTCGAGCACGCCGTCGATCCAGCCCAACTCGGCTGATCCGGCGCCGCGTTGACGCCAGGACGCGCGGAGTCGTTCGCGTACCTCCACCACCAGCTGCTCGCGCAGATCGCGGCGCAGTTCCCAGATGTCCTGGTCCGGGATCTCCGCGACCGCGTCCCAGCGGTCCGAACCGCCCACCGTCAGCGCGTCCTCGGTGCGCTGGGCGCCGATCTGCCGCGCGCCGAGCCGGAACACCTCGGGGGCGACCCAGGTCGGCGCGTGCACCCCGTTGGTCACGGACGTGATCGGCACCTCCTCCGCGTCGAACCCCGGCCAGAGACCGGAGAACATCTCGCGGCTGACCTGACCGTGCAACAGGGAGACGCCGTTGGCCCGTTGGCCCAGCCGCAGGCCCATCACGGCCATGTTGAACAGGTTGGGTTCGCCGCCCGGGTAGGTCTCCATGCCGAGGCTCAGGATGTGCTGGACGTCCATGCGCGGGAGTTCGGCCTCGGAACCGAAGTGCCGGGCCACCAACTCCCGGTCGAAACGGTCGATTCCGGCCGGGACGGGCGTGTGCGTGGTGAAGACCGTGCCGGCCCGCACCGCCTCCAGGCCGGCGTCGAAGTCCAGCCCCGCGTCGCAGAGTTCGGCGATCCGCTCCAGGCCGAGGAAGCCCGCGTGTCCCTCGTTCGTGTGGAACACCTCGGGCTCGGGGTGACCGGTGAGACGACAGTACGTCCGCACCGCCCGCACACCCCCTATGCCGAGCAACATCTCCTGGAGCAGCCGGTGTTCACTGCCCCCGCCGTAGAGCACGTCGGTCACTCCACGCTCGCCGACGTCGTTCTCCTCGACGTCCGAGTCCAGCATCAGCAGCGGCACCCGGCCGACCTGCGCGAGCCAGATCCGGGCGCGCAGCGAACGCCCGCCGGGCAGCGCCAGGGAGACCTGGGCCGGGGAGCCGTCCTCCTCCCGCAGCAGCGCCACCGGGAGTTCGTTGGGATCGAGGACCGGATAGTGCTCCTGCTGCCAGCCGTCCCGGGACAGCGACTGACGGAAGTAGCCGTGCCGGTAGAGGAGCCCGACGCCGATCAGCGGTACGCCGAGATCGCTGGCCGATTTCAGATGGTCGCCGGCGAGGATGCCGAGGCCGCCGGAGTACTGCGGCAGGGCGGCCGTCACACCGAACTCGGGTGAGAAGTAGGCGACGGCGGCGGGCAGTTCACCGGACTGGGCCTGGTACCAGCGGTCACCGCCCACGTAGTCGGCGAGGTCACCCGCGACCTCGGTGAGCCGGCGCAGGAAACGGCTGTCCGCGGCCAGCTCCGCGAGCCGCTCGGCGGAGACGCTGCCGAGGAGTCGTACGGGATCGCGTTCCGAGGCGGCCCAGCGCTCGGGATCGACGGACTGGAAGAGATCACGCGTGTCGGCGTGCCAGGACCAGCGCAGATTGCGCGCCAGATCACTGAGAGGTCGGAGGGGTTCGGGGAGAACGGGACGGACGGTGAATCGACGGATCGCCTTCACAGCTCCACCTCGGCGCGTTCGCTGGATGACACACGGCTATGTGCGTCGTCGTCTCTGATGAAGGTACCGGTGATGGTGCGGGCGTCGCTGGGGGCTTCGCCGCCAGACCCCGACGGGCTGGTTATGACCACCCTGCACTGATACGGGCCCCTCATGCGCCCTTGTGGTGCTTCGCGCCTCACGAGAGGCTGCCCAGTGGAGAGTTGAAGGAGGGGAACTCGACATGGCACGGACGCGCACGCGGCGTCTGCGTCGGGCGGGGGGTCTGACCGCGGTCATCACGGCCGCGGTCGTTTCGGCCATCACCCTGCCCGCGCACGCCGCACCGGAGGGGACCATACTCGGCGCCGGTGAACCCGGTTCCGTCAGCGGCAGTTACCTGGTGACGTTGAAAGGGGGAACAGCGGCTCCGTCGGCGGCCGGCAAGGGCCTCGCCGAGAAGTACGGGGCGAAAATAAGCCACACCTACGGCACGGCTCTGAACGGCTACGCCATCAAGGCGAACGAGAGACAGGCGAGACTCCTCGCGGCGGACGCGCGGGTCGCCTCGGTCGCCCAGGACACCCTCGTCACCCTGGACAGCGGCAGCCGTAGCGCCGCCCGTGTCCAGCGCAATCCGCCGTCCTGGGGGCTCGACCGGCTCGACCAGGCGAGCCTGCCGCTGAGCAGGAGCTACACCTCGCCCGGGTCCGGGGGCAGCGGGGTGACGGTGTACGTGATCGACACCGGCATCCGGATCACCCACAAGGACTTCGGCGGCCGGGCGAGCTACGGCTGGGACTTCGTCGACAACGACGCCACCACCCAGGACGGCAACGGCCACGGCACCCATGTCGCCGGCACGATCGCCGGCACCACGTACGGCGTCGCCAAGAAGGCCAAGGTCGTCGCCGTACGGGTCCTCGACAACGCCGGAGCCGGTACGACCTCGCAGGTCATCGCCGGCATCGACTGGGTCACCCGGCACGCGCACAAGCCCGCGGTCGCCAACCTCAGCCTCGGCGGCATCCACAACGCCCAGCTGGACGCGGCCGTACGCAACTCGATCGCCTCCGGTGTCACGTACACCGTCGCGGCGGGCAACGACGGGCTGCAGGCCGGCCTGTACTCCCCCGCCGACGTCAAGGAGGCCATCACCGTCGGCGCCACCGACAAGAACGACGCCCGGGCGGCCTTCTCGAACTTCGGCCCGGCCGTCGACCTGTTCGCCCCGGGCGTCTCGATCACCTCCGCGTCGTACGCGAGCGACACGGGGAAGGCGACCTTCTCCGGTACGTCGATGGCATCACCCCACGCGGCCGGCGCGGCGGCCGTCTACCTGTCCGGTCACCCGCGCGCCACACCCGCACAGGTCTCCGCGGCACTCGTCGCGGGGGCGGTTTCCGGCAAGGTGTCCGGCGAAGGGCTCGGTTCGCCGGACAAACTCCTGCAGGTACCGCGGTCGTAGTGCGAGAGTGCCGGGACCGGCCCCGTTCGCCCTGGACGGGGCCGGATCTTTCTGTGGAGATCTGCGCGTAAGTAGTTAGCAACCTGCCGGATTGCTAACCCGAATAGGGTGGGAAGGCTCCACCGGTACGCCCCCAGACGCACCACGGGATCTCCTTCGCAGGACCCACCTCCCCACATCCATCCGCCCACACCCACGTTGACGCGGACAGGAGCGGTCATGCCCGCCACGCACCACTCGTCAGCACCCCCGACACCCGGCACGGCCACGCCCCCCGTGCGCCCCGCCGGCACGGCACCACCCGTCCCGGAGCCACCCTCCGCGGACGGCACATCGCCCGGCATCGGACGCATCCCCGTCCTCGATGTCCGGCCGGTCGTCCAGCACGGCCACCGGTCCGCCAAGGCGGTGACCGGTGAGGCGTTCGAGGTCTCGGCCATCGTCTTCCGCGAGGGCCACGACGCGGTCGCGGCCAACGCCGTCCTCTACGACCCGGACGGCCGCCCCGGTCCATGGACCCCGATGCGGGAGCTCGCCCCGGGCACCGACCGCTGGGGCGCCACGGTCACACCCGGCGCACCCGGCCGGTGGACCTACACCGTGGAGGCCTGGAGCGACCCCGTCACCACCTGGCGCCACCACGCCCAGATCAAGATCCCGGCGGGCATGGACACGGAGCTGGTCCTGGAGGAGGGCGCGCGGCTGTACGAACGCGCCATCTCCGGCGTACCGAAGGGCAAGGGCCTCCGCCCCGTCCTCCGCGCCGCCGTATCCGCCCTCCGCGACGAGACCCGCCCGCCCGCGTCCCGCCTCGCCGCCGCGCTGACGCCGGAGGTGGACGGGGTCCTGGCCCGGTATCCCCTGCGGGAACTGGTCACGGTCGCCGAGCCCCGTCCGCTCCTGGTCGAGCGGGAGCGTGCCCTCTACGGCGCCTGGTACGAGTTCTTCCCGCGCTCCGAGGGCACCCCGGCCCAGCCCCACGGCACGTTCCGTACGGCCGCGAAACGCCTGGACGGCATCGCGGCGATGGGCTTCGACGTGGTGTACCTGCCGCCGATCCACCCGATCGGGAGCACCTTCCGCAAGGGCCCGAACAACACCCTGTCCGCGGGGCGTGAGGACGTCGGCGTCCCGTGGGCGATCGGTTCCCCGGAGGGCGGGCACGACGCGATCCACCCGCAGCTGGGCACCCTGGAGGACTTCGACGCGTTCGTCGCCCGGGCCGCCGAACTGGGCATGGAGATCGCGCTCGACTTCGCGCTCCAGTGCTCGCCCGACCACCCGTGGGTGGAGAAGCACCCGGAGTGGTTCCACCACCGCCCCGACGGCACGATCGCCTACGCGGAGAACCCGCCGAAGAAGTACCAGGACATCTACCCGATCGCCTTCGACCGGGACATGGACGGCCTGATCACGGAGACGGTGCGGGTACTACGTCACTGGATGGACCACGGCGTGCGGATCTTCCGCGTGGACAACCCGCACACCAAGCCGGTGGTGTTCTGGGAACGGGTGATCGCGGAGATCAACGGCACCGACCCGGACATCATCTTCCTGGCCGAGGCGTTCACGCGCCCGGCGATGATGGCCACCTTGGCGCAGGTCGGTTTCCAGCAGTCGTACACCTACTTCACCTGGCGCAACACGAAGGACGAACTCACCGAGTATCTGAGCGAGTTGTCGGGTGAGGCGGCGGCCTATATGCGGCCGAACTTTTTCGTGAACACCCCGGACATCCTGCACGAGTTCCTCCAGGACGGCGGCCGGCCCGCCTTCGAACTGCGCGCGGTGCTCGCCGCGACCCTCGCTCCCACGTGGGGGGTGTACAGCGGGTATGAGTTGTGCGAGAACACCCCGTTGCGGCCCGGCAGCGAGGAGTATCTCAACTCCGAGAAGTACCAACTCCGTCCCCGCGACTGGGTGTCGGCCGAGCGGGAAGGACGTAGCATCGCGCCATTGCTGGGCAAGCTCAACGACATCCGGCGCCGCAGCCCGGCGTTGCGGCAGTTGCGCGATCTCCACTTCCACGATGTGGATCAGGAGGCGGTGATCGCGTACTCGAAGCGGAGCGGTTCGAACACGGTTCTGGTGGTCGCGAACCTCGACCCTCACCACACCCAGGAGGCCACGGTCTCGTTGGACATGCCGCAACTCGGCCTGGAATGGCACGAGTCGGTGCCGGTGCGCGACGAGCTCACCGGTGAGACCTATCACTGGGGCAGGGCCAACTATGTGCGCCTGGAGCCGGGTAACCGGCCCGCACACATCCTCACCGTCCTGCGACCGTCCCCGCAGATCGGAGGGTCACCCACCATATGATCGTCAACGAGCCCGTCCCGGACACCTTCGAGGACACTCCCGCCAAGGACCGGGACCCCGAGTGGTTCAAACGCGCCGTCTTCTACGAGGTCCTGGTCCGCTCCTTCCAGGACAGCAACGGCGACGGCGTCGGTGACCTCAAGGGCATCACCGCCAAACTCGACTACCTCCAGTGGCTCGGCGTCGACTGCCTCTGGCTGCCACCCTTCTTCAAATCCCCGCTCCGGGACGGCGGTTACGACGTCTCGGACTACACCGCCGTACTCCCAGAATTCGGCGACCTCGCCGACTTCGTCGAGTTCGTCGACTCCGCCCACCAGCGGGGCATGCGCGTCATCATCGACTTCGTCATGAACCACACCAGCGACCAGCACCCGTGGTTCCAGGAGTCGCGAAAAGACCCCGACGGCCCGTACGGCGACTACTACATGTGGGCCGACGACGACAAGCAGTACCCCGACGCCCGCATCATCTTCGTCGACACCGAAGCCTCCAACTGGACCTTCGACCCGGTCCGCAAGCAGTACTTCTGGCACCGCTTCTTCTCCCACCAGCCGGACCTCAACTACGAGAACCCGGCCGTGCAGGAAGAGATCATCTCGGCGCTGAAGTTCTGGCTGGACCTGGGCATCGACGGCTTCCGCCTGGACGCGGTCCCGTACCTGTTCGCGGCCGAGGGCACCAACTGCGAAAACCTTCCGGCAACCCACGAGTTCCTGCGCCGGGTGCGGAAGGAGATCGACGCGCAGTACCCCGACACGGTGGTGCTGGCGGAGGCGAACCAGTGGCCCGAGGACGTCGTCGACTACTTCGGGGACTTCCAGAGCGGCGGGGATGAGTGCCACATGGCATTTCATTTCCCGGTCATGCCGCGGATCTTCATGGCGGTCCGCCGTGAGTCCCGCTACCCCGTCTCGGAGATCCTGGCCAAGACCCCGGCGATCCCGTCCAGCTGCCAGTGGGGCATCTTCCTGCGCAACCACGACGAGCTGACCCTGGAAATGGTCACCGACGAGGAACGCGACTACATGTGGGCGGAGTACGCGAAGGACCCGCGCATGCGCGCCAACATCGGCATCCGCAGGCGCCTGGCCCCGCTCCTGGACAACGACCGCAACCAGATCGAACTCTTCACGGCCCTGCTCCTGTCCCTCCCCGGCTCGCCGATCCTCTACTACGGCGACGAGATCGGCATGGGCGACAACATCTGGCTCGGCGACCGCGACGCCGTCCGCACGCCGATGCAGTGGACACCGGATCGCAACGCAGGATTTTCGTCCTGTGACCCCGGCCGGCTGTCGCTGCCGACCATCATGGACCCCGTCTACGGCTACCAGGTCACCAACGTCGAGGCGTCGATGTCGTCGCCCTCCTCGCTGCTGCACTGGACGCGCCGCATGATCGAGATCCGTAAGCAGAACCTGGCGTTCGGCCTCGGCTCGTACCGGGAACTGCCGTCGTCGAATCCGGCGGTGATCGCGTTCCTGCGCGAGTACGAGGACGACCTCGTGCTGTGCGTGAACAACTTCTCCCGGTTCGCGCAGCCGACGGAACTGGACCTGCGGGCGTTCAATGGGAGGCATCCGGTCGAACTGTTCGGCGGGGTGCGCTTTCCGGCCGTAGGAGAGCTGCCGTACTTGCTGACGCTGGCGGGGCACGGCTTCTACTGGTTCCGGCTCCGCAAGGAAGCCGCCTAGATCGCTGCTGGATCCGTGCGGGATCCCGGTGGGGCGGGGCGGTTTCGGTTTCCCCCGCCCCGCCCGGGGCACGCAACAGTGACACCCCGACCCACCCCCGGGGAAAGGAATGTGACACCTATGGCGGAGACTGTCACAATTTCCGGCCGGACCAGTCCGGGTCCCGGTCCGGACCTCCTCGCGTCACTGGACCCCCTCCTGCGGGAGTGGCTGCCCAGGCAACGGTGGTTCGCGGGCAAAGGCCGTCCCGTCACGGGTTTCACGCTGGTGGCGGCGACCGAGCTCCTCCCGGTGGACGGCAACAAGCCAGGCCTCCACCACCTCCTGGTCCGCGCTCACCAGTCCCCCGCCCCCGGCGACTGCTACCAACTCCTCATAGGCGTGCGCGAGGCGCTGCCACCCCGGCTCGCGCCCGCGCTCATCGGACATGTGGAGGAGGGCCCGCTCGCCGGTCACACGGTGTACGAGGCCCTGTACGACCCCCGGCCCGCCGAGGTGCTCCTGGAGGCGCTGCGCACCCGGGCCCGCATCGGCGGGCTGCGCTTCGAACGGGCCCCGGACGCCCCGGAGATCGCCCCCGGCCTGACCCCACGCCTGATGACGGCCGAACAGTCCAATTCATCGGTGGTCTACGGCGACACGTACATCCTGAAACTCCTGCGCAGGATCGTCCCCGGCACCAACCCCGACCTGGAACTCCCGCTGGCCCTGGCGCTGGAGGGCTGCCCGCGGGTACCGGCCCCGACGGCATGGCTACGGGCGGAGTTCGCCGACGAGCCGTACGTCCTGGGAGTTCTCCAGCCCTTCGTGCAGGGCGCGGCGGACGGCTGGGAACTGGCGCTCAGCGAGTTGTCCAAGGGCGAGGACTTCGGCGCGGAGGCGAGGTCGCTGGGCAGGGCGACGGCGGAGGTCCACGTGGCCCTGGCGCGAGCGCTGCCGACGATGACGTTGGGCCACGCGCAGCTGGAACAGCTGGTCGCCGGCATGACCGACCGCCTGGACGCGGCGGCACAGGCGGTACCGGCACTCCGCCCGTACGCCCCTGGCCTGCACTCGGCGTTCTCGGCTTTGGCGGACCTGGCCGCGGAGGGCCACACCTGGACCGCCCAGCGCATCCACGGCGACCTGCACCTGGGCCAGTGCCTGCACTCGCCGTCCGGGGAATGGTCCCTGATCGACTTCGAGGGCGAGCCGTCCAGGCCCCTCGCGGAACGCCGCATGCCCCAGCCGCCGGTGCGGGACATCGCGGGGATGCTCCGTTCCTTCGACTACGCGGCCCACTCGACGACACCGGCGGCGCCGGGCTGGGCGGACATGTGCCGGGCGGCGTACTGCTCGGGGTACGCGGAGGTGACGGGCGTGGATCCGCGTACGGATCCGGTCCTGCTCCGCGCGTACGAGACGGACAAGGCGATCTACGAGGTCCTCTACGAGGCCCGCCATCGTCCCGACTGGCTCCCGGTCCCCTTGTCAGCGGTCCGCCGCCTGGCCGGCCCCACGACCTGACCCCACCCGCCCCCCCTCACCCCGCCCAGGAGGCTCCACCCGTGACCCCGCGTCCCCCGTCCAACGGTTCCGATCCGAAGCCGAGCAAGAAAGCGGCCGAGGGGAAGAACGGTGCGGAAGTGCAGCCGACGGCTCCTGGAAAGAAGGGGGGCGGTGGCGGGGGTGGCGTAAAGAAGGCCGCCGGGGCTTTGGGGGAGGCTGCGGGTGAGGGGGCTGTGGGTGAGGGGGGCGCGGTTAACGGGGGCGCGGGCAAGAAGGCAGCGGGCAAGGGGACGGCTGCGGCGAAGGCGATGAAGAAGAGGGGCGGGACGGGGAGCGCCACCACGAAGAAGGCAGGTACGAAGGGGTCGACGGCTGAGACGGCTGCGCCCGGGAAGACCGGGGCCGAGAGGGCAGCGGCGAAGGACGCGCGGGCTGAGACGGCCAAGTCCGGAAAGACCGGAGCCAAGGCGGCGAAGAAGAACACACCCGCCGAGACGACTGAGCCTGGGAAGACCTCGGCCAAGACGACGGCGGCGAAGAACGCGCCAGCTGACACCGCCAAGCCCGGAAAGGCCCGAGTCAAGAAGGCCAAGAAGAACACGCCGGCCGATACGGCTGAGCCTGGAAAGGCCGCCGCCAAGAGGGCGACGACGAAGAACGCCAGCACGAAGAAGGCGGCGGCAACGAAGGCGGCGGCGAAGAACGCCGTGATCAAGAAGGCCGCGGCCAAGCAAGCGACGAAGAAGAACGCCGTGGCGAAGACTGGTTCGGCGGAAGACACCTCGGCGACAAAAGCTGCGACGGAGAAGGCCATGACGAAGACGGGCGCCGCGAAGACGGGTACGGCGAAGAGGACGAACGTGACGGCGAAGATCCCGGCGGAGACGGGCTCGCCAGAAGAAGTCGTGGCGGAAACGAGCAGCGCGAGGAAGACCGTGACGAAGAAGGCCGCAGCGAAGAAGGGCGTGACCAAGAAGGTCGCCGCCAAGAAGGGTGCCGGGAAGAAGAACTCGGCGAAGAAGGGCCTGGCCAGGAAGACGATCGCTGCTGACGAGAAGTCCACGCGGAGGACGGTTACCGCCGACACGGGGTTGGATTCGGGGGCGGCTTCTCCCACGCAGGAAAGCGCGGCTCCCGTATCGGAGGGGGCGGACTCCGCACCGGAGCAGGTGGCTTCGGCGGCGCAGGGGGCTTCCGCAGCGCAGGGGTCTTCGGCAGCAGAGCAGGCGGCTTCCACACCGGGTCAGGCGGCTGAGGCCTCCGGCATCACGTCCACCTCGGAGACGGGCCCCACCCCGGAGACGGCCGAGGCCGCAGAGCCGACCACGTCCTCGACGCCGCCCACCGCACCCGCTCCGGCGGTGCTGCCGACTCCGGACGACACCTCGGAACCGGGGTCGGCCACACTGCCGACTCCTGCCGATGCCCTGGAGGCGCAGACGGCCACACCAGCGACCCCGTCAGCCACACCGACCCCGACCACCGCTCCGGCTCCGGCTCCGGCTCCGGCCACACTGCCGATATCGGCCGACGCCCCGAAGCCAGTCACACCGCCGATCACCGAACCGACCTCGGCCCCGCCGATGGCCCCGACCGACGCACACGAGTCGGCCACACCGTCGTCGTCGCCAACCGGAGCTGCTCCGGACCAGACTCCGGCCGACGCCTCAGAGCCGGCCACGCCCCTGGCCCCGGTCACCACTCCGACTCAGACCCAGCCTCCGACTCCGGCCAACACCTCGGAGTCGCCGGCACACCTGCCCACCGCGCAGACCTCACCCACGCCACCGGCCTCGGCCGACGCACCGAAGCTGACCGAACCGCAAACGCCGACCACTGCCCCGAACCTGCCCACGCCGCCGACCCCGCTCACCGAACCGGCCCCGCCCGCCGCTCCAGCTGCGACGCCGGTCCCGCTGGCGGCGGCGGATGACACCCCGGAGCCGACCACCCCGCCGACGCCGACCACGACACCGGCCTCGCCCGCAACTCCCGCTTCGGCACCGACCCCGCTGACAGCCGCGGCTGACACCCCGAAGGCACCCACTCCACCGACCTCGCCCATACCATCGGCCTCGGCCGAAGTCTCGAAGCCGACCACACCCACGACCCCATCGGCTCCGCCGGCAGCGCCCGCCACCACGCCGCAGTTGGCCACACCGCCCACCCCACCGACCTCCCCCAACCCAACCCCCACCCCTCCCCCGACCCTCACCATCTCCCCCGCCCTGGACGCCACAGACCGCGACCGTCTCCTCCACGGGACCCACCACGCCCCCCACTCCGTACTCGGCGCCCACTCGGTCCCCGGCGGAGTCGCCTTCCGGGTGTTCCGGCCGTTCGCGCTTGGAGTGACCGTCGTGGCAGGCCAGTTGAAGGCCGAGTTGCATGACGACGGGGACGGGTTCTTCTCCGGGTTGCTGCCGCTGCAGGGCGTGCCGGAGTACCGGCTCGCCGTGGCCTACGAGGGCACCGTGCAGGAGGTCGAGGACGCGTACCGGTTCCTCCCCGCGCTCGGTGATCTGGATCTCCACCTGATCGGTGAGGGACGGCACGAGGAGCTGTGGCAGGCGCTCGGGGCGCGGACGATGACGCATCAGGGGGTCGCCGGTACCCGGTTCACCGTGTGGGCGCCGGACGCGCAGGGCGTACGCCTCGCCGGTACCTTCAACTTCTGGGACGGGACGGGCGCCCCGCTGCGCTCACTCGGCGGCACCGGTGTCTGGGAACTGTTCCTGCCGGGCATCGGCGAGGGCGAGCTGTACAAGTTCGAGATCACCCGGCCCGACGGGTCGAAGACGATGCGCGCCGACCCGATGGCCCGCCGCACGGAGGTCCCGCCCGCCACGTCCTCGATCGTCCACGCCTCGCACTACGAGTGGAACGACGAGGAATGGCTCGCCCAGCGCGCCGAACTCCCCGCCCACAAGGCCCCCCTCTCCGTCTACGAGCTCCATCTCGCCTCCTGGCGCCCGGGCCTGACGTACCGTCAGCTCGCCGAGCAACTCCCCGCCTACGTCAAGGACTTGGGCTTCACCCACGTCGAGATGATGCCGGTCGCCGAGCATCCGTACGGTGGTTCCTGGGGCTACCAGGTCACCGGCTTCTACGCCCCGACCGCCCGCCTCGGCACCCCCGACGACTTCAAGTTCCTGGTCGACGCGCTGCACCAGGCCGGGATCGGCGTCCTGATGGACTGGGTCCCGGCCCACTTCCCGCGCGACGACTGGGCGTTGGCCGAGTTCGACGGCCGCCCCCTGTACGAGCACGAGGACCCACTCCGGGCCGCGCACCCCGACTGGGGCACCCTGGAGTTCGACTTCGGCCGCCGCGAGGTGCGCAACTTCCTTGTGGCGAACGCCGTCTACTGGTGCGAGGAGTTCCACATCGACGGCCTGCGCGTGGACGCGGTCGCCTCGATGCTCTACCTCGACTACTCACGCGAACCGGGCCAGTGGACCCCGAACGAGCACGGCGGCCGGGAGAACCTCGACGCCGTCGCCTTCCTCCAGGAGATGAACGCGACCGTCTATCGGCGGGTGCCTGGTGTCGTGACGATCGCCGAGGAGTCCACCGCCTGGGACGGCGTCACGCGCGCCACTCACCACATCGGACCCGGCGGATTCGGCGGCCTGGGCTTCGGGTTGAAGTGGAACATGGGCTGGATGCACGACTCGCTCGACTACATGTCGCACGAGCCCGTCCACCGCAAGCACCACCACGGCGAGATGACGTTCTCCATGGTCTACGCCTACAGCGAGAACTACGTCCTCCCGATCTCCCACGACGAAGTCGTCCACGGCAAGCGGTCGTTGGTGTCGAAGATGCCCGGCGACTGGTGGCAACAACGCGCCAACCTCCGCGCCTACCTGGCCTTCATGTGGGCCCACCCCGGCAAGCAACTCCTCTTCATGGGCCAGGAGTTCGCCCAGGGAGCCGAGTGGTCCGAGACCCACGGCCCCGACTGGTGGCTCCTCGACCCGGCGTACGGCGCCGAGGCCGACCACCGGGGCGTACGCGACCTCGTCCGCGACCTCAACACGGTGTACCGCCGCACCCCCGCCCTCTGGCAACTGGACACCGACCCGTCCGGCTTCCAGTGGATCACCGGCGACGCAGCCGAGGACAACGTCTTCGCCTTCCTCCGCTACGACACCGACGGCTCCCCCCTCCTCGCCGTCAGCAACTTCTCCCCCGTGGTCCGCCACGACTACCGCCTGGGCACCCCCGACGACATCCCCGCCTGGCACGAAACCCTCAACACCGACACGGCCCTCTACGGCGGCGGCGACATCACCAACCCGGACCCCATCAAGCCCGAACCCCAACCGTGGCACGGCCGCCCGACGAGCATCCGAGTGACCTTGCCGCCGTTGGCGACGGTCTGGCTGCGCCCGGCATAGCAACCTGGCGTTGTAAGTGCCGGTAGGCAAAATCCAGCCTGTCCGGCACTTACTCACGCCGGCCGGCATTACTCAGCCCGTCCGGCGCTTGAGGACGAGGCCGTTCAGGCCGACGGGGGTCTGGGGGCGCAGCCCCCAGGACGCCCACACCAACACCGCCCACCAACACACCGTCACCCCGTCACACCACCCCCGCTTCCGCCAAGCTCAGCGGCAGCGCCCCCGTATGCAACACCCCCAACCGCTGCGTAGCCCGAGTAAGCGCCACGTACAAGTCACTCGTCCCGTACCGCCCCGGCTCGACGACCAACACCGAGTCGAACTCCAGCCCCTTGGCCTGCCGAGGATCAAGCAGAACGACACTCCGCGTCAGATCCGGCTCGGCGCCGGCCGTCACCCCGTCCAGCCGCGCCGCCAGCCTCCGATGCAGATCACGAGGCGCGATGACCGCCAAACGCCCCTCGGCAGGCGTGAGTTCACCCACGGCCTTGGCCACCGCACCCGGCAGATCGTCAGTGGCCCGCACCCAGGGCCGTACACCTGTGGACCGCACCGAACTCGGCGGCTCGAAGCCCGGGTTCTCCGCGCGGACGACCGCCGCCGCGAGGTCCATGATCTCGGCGGGGGTGCGGTAGTTGACGCCGAGGCGGGTGTGGTCGTAGCGGTCCTCGACGTACGGGGCGAGGATCTCCGACCAGGAGCCGACGCCCGCCGCCTCCGCCGTCTGGGCCGGGTCGCCGACCAGGGTCATCGACCGCGTGGGACTCCGCCGCATCAGCAACCGCCAGGCCATCGGGGAGAGTTCCTGCGCCTCGTCGACGATGATGTGCCCGAACGCCCACGTCCGGTCGGCCGCCGCGCGCTCGGCGGCGCTGCGGTGGTCGTCCTCCTCGTGCCGCTCCGCGAAGCGCTCCGCGTCGATGATGTCGTGCGCGGACAGCACCTCGGAACCCTCGGGATCGCCCTCCTCCTTGTCCTCGAACTCGAACGTCCGGGACGCGAAGGACACGTCCAACACGCCCTGCGCGAACGACACTTGCTCCTCCCGCTCCCGCTGGGCCCGGGCCAGCCGCACCCGGTCGTCCCGCCCGAGAAGCTCCGCGGCCTCATCCAGCAGCGGTACGTCCGCCACGGTCCACTCGCGGGTCACCGGGCGGCGGATGGCGTCCGCGTCGTCGTCGGAGACGTAGCCCACGGGGTCGGCGAGGAAGTCCGCGACGAGGTACTGCGGGGTCAGTCGCGGCCACAACTGGTCGATGGCGGCCCAGACTTCGGGGTTCTCGGCGAGTTCGTCGCGGATCTGGGTGACGTCGCTGGGGTCGAGGAGGTTGCTGCCGTCGAAGGGATCGGTGCCGATGCGTTCGGCGAACAGTTCGGTGAGCGTGTTGAGGATGTGGCCCTCGAAGTGCTCGCGGGCCGCGTTGTGCGGGAGTTGGGCCTCGCGGGCGCGGTCGCGGGCGACCCGTACGAGACCGTCGTCGAGCATCAGGATCTCGCGGTCGTGCTCGATCGCGATCACCGGGTCGGGCAGCGACTGCCAGTCGCGTACGACGGCGGCGAGGACGTCGGCCATGTCGGCGCGGCCCTTCACGGCGGCCGCCGCCCGGCTGTCGGTCGCCGTCGCCTTCACTCCCGGGAACAGCTCGCCGACGGTCGCCAGCAGCACGCCGGTCTCGCCGAGGGAGGGCAGCACCTCGCCGATGTAGCCGAGGAACGCGGGGTTCGGGCCGACGATCAGGACCGCGCGCTTGGCGAGTAACTCCCGGTATTCGTAGAGGAGATACGCGGCCCGGTGCAGCGCGACGGCGGTCTTGCCGGTGCCGGGGCCGCCCTCGACGACGAGCACCCCGCGGTAGGGCGCGCGGATGATCTCGTCCTGTTCGGCCTGGATGGTCTGCACGATGTCGCTCATCCGGCCGGTGCGCGCGGAGTTGAGGGCGGCGAGCAGGACGGCGTCGCCGCTCGGGTCCTCGTGGCCGGTGCGGGTGACGTCGCCGAGGTCGAGGATCTCGTCGTGCAGGGCCGTGACGCGGCGCCCGTCGGTGGTGAGGTGCCGACGGCGGCGCAGGTCCATCGGGGTGTGGCCGGTGGCCAGGTAGAAGGGGCGGGCGACGTCGGCCCGCCAGTCGATCAGGATCGGCGTGAGGTCGGCGTCGTCGGAGCGGATGCCGATACGGCCGATGTGGTGGGTGGTGCCGGAGGTCAGGTCGATCCGGCCGAAGCAGAGCGAGCCGTCCACGGCGTTCAGCGCGGCGAGCAGCCCCGAGCGCTCGGCGACCAGGATGTCCCGCTCCAGCCGGGCCTGCATGGGCGTGTTGCCCTGCCCGAGCGCGTCCGTGACGGAGTCCTCGGTGGCGCCGCGCAGCGCGTCCACGCGTGCGTACAGACCGTCGATGAATTCCTGCTCACCGTGAATTTCATCGCTGTTTGACAATTCCACTCCCGGACATATATACTGTGCTCACTAAGCCTCTTTGCGACTCAATTCCCGTGAAGTCGCGAACCATTGAATATACGCAAAGAAATCCCCCGAGCGCAATTGCTCGGGGGATTTCTTTGCGTATCGGGCGGGATCAGAGCACGTCGGAGAGCTCCTCCAGCAGCCGACGCTTGGGCCGGGCCCCCACCATGGCCTTCACCGGCTCACCGCCCCGGAAGACCATGAACGTGGGCATCGAGAGAACCTTGTAGGCGTTCGTGGTCTCCGGATTCTGATCGACGTTCAACTGCACCACTTTCAGCCGATCCGCCTCCTCGGTGGCCAGGGCCCGCAGCACCGGCCCCATCTGCCGGCACGGCGGACACCAGTCCGCCGTGAACTCCACCAGCACCGGCAACTCGGCCCCGATCACCTCCGCCGCGAAATTCTCGTCCGTCACGTCCATTACGTGGGTCACGTCGATCACAGTTCATGCCCTCCCAGTTCGCACAACGGCACCGGCTCCTCGACCGTCGCCAGCCGCACCCCGATCTCCGCGCGCACCGCCTGCAACTCCCCGATCAGGGAATCCAGTTCGGCCAGCTTCCGCCGGTAGACGGCGAGCGAGGCCGGGCACGAGTCGCCCTCCGGATGCCCGGCCCGCAGACACTCCACGAAGGGCCGCGTCTCCTCCAGGTCGAACCCGAAGTCCTGCAAGGTCCTGATCTGCCGGAGCAGCCTCAGATCCCCCTCGTCGTACGTCCGGTACCCGTTGCCGCCCCGCCGCGCGGGCAACAGCCCCCGCGCCTCGTAGTAGCGCAGGGCCCGCGTCGTGGTCCCGGCCCGCGCGGCCAGCTCGCCGATTCGCATGCCTACGACGGTAATCCTTGACGTCGGCGTCAGGGCAAGGCCGGCTCGTCCCCGTCCGCGCTCTCGCCCTCCCCGCCGTCCCCGGCCCCACGCACCCCGAGCAACCGGCGCGTCAACTGGTCGCGGTCGGAGAGGAGTTCGTCGAGGGCCGCGCGGAGATCGGCGGGTTCCGTGCGTGCCGACTCCCGCTCGGCCGCGATCAGCACGGACCGTCGTACCAGCTCCTTCGTGAAGGACGCCGTCGTGCCCTCCGTGCGGGTCACCACCTCGGCGGCCACCGCCTCGTCGAGGTCCAGGCCGGTGCCGTAGAGGTCGAGGAGGCGGGCGCGGCCCGGGGCGTCCGGGAGGGGGATCTCCACGGCGAGGTCGACGCGGCCGGGGCGTTGGATCAGGGCCGGTTCGAGGAGGTCGGCTCGGTTGGTGGTGAGGAGGAAGGCGACGTCGGCGTCGTCGCCGAGGCCGTCCATCTCGTTCAGGATCTGGAAGAGCAGGGGCTGTTCGCCGCTGCCGTGGTCGCGGGCCTCGGCGATCAGGTCGCAGTCCTCCAGGACGACGAGCGCCGGCTGGAGCATGCGGGCCAGGGCGCAGGCGGGGCCGATCGCCTCGATGCTCGTGCCGGACAGGACGACGACCGTGAACTGCGGGAGGTGGGACAGGAGATAGCGGATCGTGTGGGTCTTGCCGGTGCCGGGCGGGCCGTAGAGGAGGAGGCCGCGGCGCAAGTGCTGGCCGGCGGCGCGGAGTTGCTCGCGGCGGCGGGCCACGCCGACGACCTGGCGCTCGACGCGTTCCAGGAGGCCCTCGGGGAGCACGATGTCGTCGCGGGTGAGGGTCGGACGGCGGTGGAAGCGGAACGGGCCGAGGCCGTGGCCGAATTCGGAGCCCTCGAAGGAGAGGACCTGGCCGCGGAAGATGTTGTGCTCGCGCACGAGCACGTCGATCTGGGCGAGCAGCCGGTCCGCGAACTCCTTGTCCTGCGCGAGGACTTCGATCTCGACCTTGTCGCGCCCGTACTCGTCGGCCGGGCCGCGCAGCAGCACCGCGAACCGGTCCTCGCCGTCCGCGCCGAGGTAGAACCCGCAGGAGACACAGGCGAGTTCGTCGTCGGGCGAGACCGGCAGGTGGGCGTAGTCGACGGCGCCGATGGTGAACCGGTCGTGGCGGTCGGCGGCTTCGAGGATGTCGCCGAGGGTGAGGTCGGTGCGGTTCTGCGCGCCGCGCATGCCGACGAGTTCGTAGGAACGGCCCTCCCCCGCGAACCAGTGCTCCAGCGCGAGTTGCACGTTCGGGAGGTCGTACGGCGGATACGCGGCCTTGACGACGGGCCGGTCGCCGGGGGCGGAGCCGAGGTGGGCGCGGAGGCGTTCGGTGAGGTTGCGGGCGGGGTCGTAGTCCTTGGTCCTGGGGCGGGCGACCGCGGCGAGGAACTGGTAGAAGAGTTCGCTGATCTGCTGCAACGAGAGGGGTGAGGCCTCGCGTTCGGCGCCGTATCGGCGCTCGTACTCGGCCTCGCTCATGAACTCCACTCCGCCCGGTTCGCCCATGTCTGCCTCCGTAAAGCCCAGGTTCCGATGTTTCGGACCAGGGTGTCAGACCATGAGCCCCGCGGACGTCAGACCATGACGCCGGCCGAGGTCTCCACCTCCAGCAGGGACGCGCTCTCCCGCTCCTCGTCGAAGGCCTTCCGGCCGCCGCGCAGCCCGAACAGCCGCTTGGCGAGGGCGATATAGAGGACGGCGAGTATGTTGAGGACGAGGGTGGCGATCTTCAACCAGCTGATGTGTTCGGTGAGTTCGTAGATCTCCAGCGGCAGGAACGCGGCGGTGGCGACCACCGTCAGATACTCCGCCCAGCGCTTGGCGTACCAGAGCCCGCCGGCCTCGACGAGTTCGATCAGCGCGTACGCCAGCAGCAGGACGGCGACCAGGACCAGCGTGGAGTGCTTGTAGCCGAAGGTCTTCTGGATGGTGCCGACGATCGGCGAGTGGTCGAGGTCGTAGTGGAAGTGCCTGAAGACGGGCCGGAAGACGTCGAGGTACTCGTCGAAGAGCTGGCGCACCGAGTCCTGGCTGTTGCTGAACTTCCACACGGCGGCGGCGACCAGCACGATGAACACCCCGCGCACGGCCCGCTCGATGGCGAGGAACCGCAGGATGAACAGGTCCCGCAGCACCTTCCCGCGCGGCACCAGCGGGGCCTGGTCGGCGGGCCCCGAACCGTGCGGTTCGCCGAGGACGAAGTCGCCGCAGCGCAGACAGCGCCAGGCCTCCCCGAACCCGGTCTCGGCGCGCAGCCGTTCCCGCAGTGCCGTCTCCTCGGGCGCGTACGTCGCGTGCCCGTGCCGTGCGCAGTGCCGCCGGTCCCAGTCGATCTTCATGCCCATGGCCCCCGTGACTCCCACCGAACGCGAACGTGCCGTGCGCGCCGGAGGTTTCCGGCACGGCACGGCACGCTAGTGCATCCACGTGAGAGTCGGCCGTAAGGGGCCGGAACAGCGGGTGACGCGAGGTGGACCGGGCGGCTGAGCGACGGGGGGACACCCAGCCGCCCGGAGTCCGTGGGGCGTCCGGGCCGTGTTCAGGCGGGTCCGGGCGCCCCGCTTCGGGGGAGCGTCGACGAAGGCTCAGGCCTTGGCGAGTTCCTTCTCGCCACCCTGCTCGGGTACGGCGTCGAGGTGGTCGTCGCCGTCCTTCGCGTCGAGCAACGTCTTCTCGTCGAAGGGGAGTTCACCGGCGAGGACCCGGTTCACCCGCTCCTTGTCGACCTCGCCGGTCCAGGTGCCGATGAGCAGCGTGGCGACGGCGTTGCCGGCGAAGTTGGTGACCGCGCGGGCCTCGCTCATGAAGCGGTCGATGCCGATGATCAGGCCGACACCGTCGACCAGGGCCGGCTTGTGCGACTGCAGACCACTGGCGAGTACGGCGATACCGGAGCCGGAGACACCGGCCGCGCCCTTGGAGGCGACCATCATGAAGAGCAGCAGGCCGATCTGCTGGCCGATGCTCATCGGCTGGTCCATCGCGTCGGCGATGAACAGCGAGGCCATCGTCAGGTAGATCATCGTGCCGTCGAGGTTGAAGGAGTAGCCGGTCGGCACGGTGATGCCGACGACCGGGCGGCTGACACCCAGGTGCTCCATCTTCGCGATGAGCCGCGGCAGCGCGGACTCGGAGGACGAGGTGGAGACGATCAGCAGGAACTCACGGCCGAGGTACCGCAGCAGCTGGAAGAGGTTGACCTTGGCGACCAGCTTGGTCAGCGTGCCGAGCACGACCACGATGAACAGGAAACAGGTGACGTAGAAGCCGGCCATGATCGTGCCCAGTGCTTTGAGCGCGTCCATACCGGTCTCGCCGATCACGGCGGCCATCGCGCCGAAGGCACCGACGGGCGCGGCCCACATGATCATGCCGAGGATGCGGAAGACCAGCTTCTGGATGTACTCGACACCGCGCAGCACCGGCTCGCCGGTCCGGCCCATGGCCTGCAGCGCGAAGCCCGCGAGGAGCGCGATCAGCAGCGTCTGGAGGACCTGGCCCTCGGTGAACGCCGACACGAAGGTGGTCGGGATGACCCCGAGCAGGAAGTCGACCGGGCCCTCGGCGGCGGCCTGGGCCTGCGTGTGTCCGACGCCCTTGACGGCCTCGGTCAGGTGCATGCCGCTGCCCGGGTGGATGATGTTGCCGACGACCAGGCCGATGGCCAGCGCCACGAACGACATCGCGATGAAGTAGGCGAGGGCGAGCCCGCCGACCTTGCCGACCTGCGCGGCCTTCCGTACGGAGCCGACGCCGAGCACGATCGTGCAGAAGATGATCGGCGAGATCATCATCTTGATCAGCGCGACGAAGCCGGTACCGAGCGGCTTGAGCTCCTCGGCGAAGTCCGGCGCGGCGAACCCGACGGCGATGCCGAGGGCGACCGCGACGATCACCGCGATGTAGAGGTAGTGGGTGCGGTCCCGCTTCACGGGCGGTGCTGCGGGTGCGGCAGGTGCGGGTGCGGGGGTGCTGGCCACGGCTGCCCTCCTTGACGACGTCGTCGGCATCATCCGGCGTGCGGCTCACGACCGGCGGAACCCGGGTGGCGAGTGCGGCTCACGTCCGGGGTTGGGGATTGCAAGCGGTCCGCGCAGATCTCACTGATGCGCTGATCTCTGTGCGGACCGGTCCGGGAGACGGCTGCTTCCGGGGGTTGCGGTGACTATCTCCCGGCTTGTGAGGGCGGTCACCCTTGCGTTCATTAAGTCCACGGCTCACACACTGTCCTGCTAGTTTCTGAGAATGACCGAGCCTGTTAAGCGGGCCTTCAAGTACCGCTTCTACCCGAGTGACGCACAGGTAGCTGAGCTGATGCGCACGTTCGGCTGTGTCCGCACGGTCTACAACCTGGCTCTTCAGGCCCGCACCTCCGCCTGGTTCACCGAGCGGCGTCGGATCAACTACGTCCAGACATCGGCTCTGCTGACCGCGTGGAAGAAGACCGAGGAGTACGCCTACCTGGCCGAAGTCTCCTCGGTTCCCCTGCAGCAGGCGTTGCGGCACCTGCAGGGAGCATTCACGAACTTCTTCGAGAAGCGCTCCGCCTATCCGCGATTCAAGTCCCGGAAGAAGTCCCGCAACAGCGCGGAGTACACGCGCTCGGCGTTCGTCTACCGCGACGGTCGACTGACCCTGGCGAAGATGCGGGAGCCGCTGGACATCGCATGGTCCCGGCCTCTGCCGAAGGGGCAGGTACCGTCGACAGTGACGGTGTCACGGGACAGCGCGGGACGCTGGTTCGTCTCGATGCTCTGCGAAGACGCTTCGGTCAAGGCGCTCCCGATGAGCCGCGCGGCAGTGGGCATCGACGCGGGCATCACTTCGCTGGTGACTCTGTCGACCGGCGAGAAGGTGGTCAATCCGAAGTTCGAGAAGAAGGACCGGGCAAGACTGGCCCGCGCGCAGCGAGAGCTGTCCCGCAAGGAGAAGGGTTCCAGGAATCACGACAAGGCCCGCACTCGGGTCGCACGGGTCCACGCCCGGATCGCCGACCGGCGCCGGGACTTCCTGCACAAGCTGTCCACGCGTCTCGTTCGTGAGAACCAAACGATCGTGATCGAGGATCTCGCCGTCCGGAACATGCTGAAGAACCGCACGCTCGCCCGTGCGATCTCCGACGCCTCATGGGCCGAACTGCGTTTCATGCTGGAGTACAAGGCCCGGTGGTACGGCCGCGAACTGATCGCGGTGGACCGCTGGTATCCGTCGAGCAGGACCTGCTCGGCCTGCGGCCATCTGGTCGCGAGACTGCCGCTGAACATCCGGGAATGGACCTGCGCCGCATGCGGGACACACCACGACCGGGATGAGAACGCGGCAAAGAACGTCCTGGCCGCCGGGCTGGCGGTGTCGGCCTGTGGAGCCGGTGTAAGACCCCAACGGAGAGTCTCCGGGCGGGCGGCCGGTGTTGAAGCAGGAAGTCTTCGAAGGAGCGTCGGACAGCGACGCGGAGTCGGAGAGTCCCCCTCCGCGGAGTCGGGAGAGGCCAATTAGTTCATGCTTGCCCCACCGGGCCACGGGGCGTAGATGCGGGAATCAGAGGGGTGAGCTGCAGACAGACGGGGAGGCACACTGATCCCATGCGCATTCCCCGCGTCCCCCGCCCCCGCAGCCTCGCCGGCCAGCTCTTCGGCATGCAGGCCGTGCTGATAGCGGTCGTCGTCGCCGGGTACGCGCTGTTCACCTACGTCAGCGACCGCAGCCAGGCCGAGGACGCGGCCGGCCGCCAGGCCATGGCGGTGGCGCGGTCGGTCGCGGACTCGCCGTCGGTGATCGCGGCGATCGGTACGTCGAACCCCACCGCGCACCTGGAGTCGTACTCCCTGAAGGTCCAGCGGGACACCCAGGTCGACTTCATCACGATCATGAACCCACAGGGCATCCGCTGGACGCACCCGGACAGGACGCAGATCGGCAAGAAGTTCCTCGGCCACATCGGGCCCGCCCTGAAGGGCGACTCCTTCACCGAGACCTACACGGGCACCCTCGGCGCGTCCGTCCGCGCGGTCACTCCCGTCTACGGCACCGACGGCATCCGGATCATCGGCCTGGTCAGCGCCGGTATCAAGGTGGAGGCGATCACGCAGCGGGTGCAGGACCAGGTCACGGCGCTGATCGGGGTGGCTGCCGGCGCCCTGGCACTGGGTGCCGTGGGGACGTACGTCGTCAACGCCCGCCTGCGCCGCCACACCCACGGCATGAACGCGACCGAGCTGAGCCACATGCACGACTACCACCAGGCCGCGCTGCACGCGGTGCGCGAAGGGCTGCTGATGCTCGACGGTCAATACCGGGTGGCGCTGATGAACGACGGCGGGCGGGAGCTGCTGGGCGTCGGCCCGGACGTGGACGTGGTGGGCCGCTCGGTCGCGAGCCTCGGCCTGCCGGCACCACTGACGGGCGCGCTGCTGTCCTCCGAACCGCGCGTGGACGAGGTACATCTGACGGCGTCCCGGGTGCTGGTGGTGAACACCTCGCTGGTGTCGGGCGGTGAGCGTCGCGGAACGGTGGTGACACTCCGGGACGTCACCGAACTCCAGTCCCTGATGGGCGAGTTGGACTCCGAGCGGGGCTTCACACAGGCGCTGCGGTCACAGGCCCACGAGGCGGCGAACCGCTTGCACACGGTCGTCTCGCTGATCGAGTTGGGGCGCGCGGAGGAGGCGGTGGACTTCGCGACGGCCGAGCTGGAGCTGGCCCAGACGCTGACCGACCAGGTGGTCTCGGCGGTCAACGAGCCTGTGCTGGCTGCCCTGTTGCTGGGCAAGACGGCCCAATCGAACGAGCGGGGCGTGGAGTTGGTCGTATCGGAGGACAGCGGCCTGGACGACGGCCTGCTGCCGGATTCGCTGCCCGCACGGGACCTGGTGACCATTTTCGGGAACCTGATCGACAACGCGGTGGACGCGGCGCAGGGCAGCCTGCGGGCGCGGGTCACGGTGACGGCGTGCACGGAGGCGGGCGCGGACGGCTCCGCGCTGGTACTGCGGGTCGCGGACACGGGGGCGGGGGTGGATCCGGCGCACGCGGAGGCGGTGTTCCAGCGAGGCTTCTCGACGAAGCCGGCGGGGCCCGGTGGCCGGGGCTTGGGGTTGGCGTTGGTGCGGCAGGCGGTGAACCGGCATGAGGGGACGTTGACGGTGGCTGAGGCGGAGGAGGGCGGGGCGGTGTTCGAGGTGCGGTTGCCTTTGTGGGGGGTGGGGAGCGAGGGTTCGAGTCCCGGTTCCGGTGAGGCTTCTGGTGCCGGTGAGGCTTCTCGTGCTGCTGTGTCCGGAGGTGGTGACGCATGACCGGCGAACCGATCCGCGTCCTCATCGTCGAGGACGATCCCGTCGCCGCCGACGCGCATGTCATGTACGTCGGCCGGGTGCCGGGGTTCGTGGCGGTGGGCAAGGCGCACACGGGGGCGGAGGCGCGGCGGGCGCTGGAGCGTACACAGGTGGACCTGTTGCTGCTTGACCTGCATCTGCCGGACGCGCACGGGCTGCAACTCGCGCGGTCCTTGCGGGCGGCCGGGTATCACGCCGACGTCATCGCGGTGACCTCGGCGCGGGATCTGGCGGTGGTGCGGGAGGGGGTCTCGCTGGGGGTCGTGCAGTACGTACTGAAGCCGTTCACGTTCGCCACGCTCCGGGACCGGCTGGTGCGGTACGCCGAGTTCCACGCGGCGGCGGGCGAGGCGAGCGGTCAGGACGAGGTCGACCGGGCACTGGCGACTCTGCGGGCACCCTCCCCTGCGGCACTGCCCAAAGGGTTGAGCGCGCCGACGCTGGAGCGGGTGACGGTCGCCCTGCGGGACTGCGGGGAGGGACTTACCGCAGCCGGGGTGGCGGAGGCCGTGGGGATCTCGCGGATCACTGCTCGACGGTATCTGGAGCACTTGGTGGAGGCGGGACGGGCGGCGCGGAGTCCGCAGTACGGGACTGTGGGGCGGCCGGAGTTGCAGTACCGGTGGGTCAAGGGGTAGGCGGGCGGGGCGAGTTGAAGGGCCGCGCGTAACTGAGGACCTGGTGGCCGAGCCCGACGACGATGAGCGCCTCGGCCACGGACAGGACGAGCAGGCCGGAGGACGTCTGACCCGCGAACCAGTAGACGACGAGCCCGGCGAGCGGAACGACGCAGAACGCCAGCAGGTCGATCACACACTGGATGACCTTGCGGGAACGGCGGCGGCTGTCGGAACGGTGGGCGGTCTCCCAGTCGAAGACCGCCTGGGCGTCGGTGAGCTCGGCGAGCCGGGGCCCAAGGTCGTCCCGTACATACGTCCCGATCGCGGAGATCTTCTCGTCGTTCATGAGGTAGGTCCAGCCGAGCACGACACACACCGGGGGCAGCGCGAGCAGCATCTCGGACTGCTTGGCCTGGGCCGCGGCGGCGATGACGGCGGCGACGACGGTGAGGGTGACGTAGAGGAGGTTGTCGCGGAAGCCGATACGGGTCTTCTGCTCGTCCTTGACGGTCTGGTACTCGGCGAGGAGCAACTGGCCCACGGTGACGTCACGTTCCGGCATTGCCCTCGTCTCTCCCCCGAGTGGTGCCAACACAGCATCTGCGCAGGCGACTTGGAAGTACCTTAAGGGAGTGTCTGAGATGCCCGAGTTGCAACCCACTGTCGCGGTGCTGACCGCGCTGCCGCTGGAGTACAAAGCCGTACAGGCCCATCTCAGGGACGTACGGAAGCGGGAGCATCCGCGAGGCACCCGGGCCGCGGTCGGCCAACTCCCCGGCACACCCTGGTCCGTCGCCCTGGTCGAGATGGGCGAGGGAACCCTGACGGCCGCCGCGCTCACCGAGCGCGTGATGACGTGGCTGGAGCCGCAGGCGGTGCTGTTCGTGGGGGTCGCCGGGAGCCTGAAGAGCGACATCGGCCTGGGCGACGTAGTGGTGGCGACGAAGGTGTACGGCATCCACGGCGGCAAGGAAACACCGGAGGGTTTTCTCGTACGGCCGGAGGTATGGCGGGCGTCGCACCGGCTGACCGCGGCCGCCCGGGAGGCGCTGCGCGACGACCCCCATGCCCACCTGAAGCCGATCGCCGCGGGTGATGTCGTCCTGGCCGCACCGCGGTCCGCGCTCGCGGAGCACCTGCGGAAGCACTACAACGACGCGGCGGCCATCGAGATGGAGGGCTCGGGGGTCGTCAGCGCCGTGCATCTCGCCGGCGGGGACGCGCTGGTGATCCGGGGCATCAGCGACCGGGCCGACGCGGACAAGTCCCTTGCGGACGGGGAGGGTTGGCAGCCTCGGGCCGCGGAGAACGCGGCGGCTGCGGCGGTGGCGGTGTTGCGGGAGCTGCGGCCGTTTGGTGGGCGTGGGCGGGTGGGGGGTTCCGACAGGGAGGGCGAGGACTCCGAGGAGGGGCCCCATCGGGGGGCTACGGGGGCGGCGGGGGCCACGGGGGCCGCGTACGGAGGGGATCACCTCGACTTTCGGGGGAGCACCTTCAACGGGCCCTTCATTGCGAAACGGGTGGACCGGGAGCGGTAGCGACTCCGGACGCGGGTCCGTTCACGGGCCGGTGCCGGTTGCCACGGCCGCATTGCCTGCGGTGCCTGCGGGGTTCACCGGGCGGGACGAGGACTTGGCGCGGCTGTATCCCGTACTGGACCCGGCTGCGGAGTCCGATCTGCCGGTGGTGATCTGCGCGGTGTCCGGGCTGGGCGGGATCGGGAAGACGTCGTTGGCGTTGTGTGCCGCGCACCGGGCGGTGCGGGACGGGTGGTTTCCGGGCGGGACGTTGTTCGTCGACTTTCGGGGGTACGACGAGGATCCCGTTACGGCGGATCAGGCGGTGGTCGCGTTGTTGGACGGGATGGGGGTGCGGGGGGCGGATCTTCCGCAGACGGTGGCGGGGCAGTACGGGCTGTATCGGAGGCTGTTGGCGGAGGAGCGGCGGTCGATGTTGTTGTTGCTCGACAATGCCTCGGACCCGGCGCAGGTGATACCGCTGATTCCTGGAACCGATCATCACCGGGTGCTGGTCACCTCCCGGGACCGGCTCACGGAGCTGGACGCTCAGTTGATCGACCTTGATGTCCTCAACGCGGAGGATGCCGCCGACCTCGTCGACAGATCCTTGCGGCTCAGCGACCGCAGCGACGATCGGGCGACGCGCGAACCGGAGGCTGTCTCGGAGCTCGCCACGCTCTGCGGCCATCATCCGCTCGCGCTGAGGATCATCGCCGGCATGCTGCGCAAGCGCCGCCACAGGTCCGTCGCATCCCTCGTGGACGAGTTGCGGGGTGCCGAGGATCGGACGGCGGCTGTCGGACTCCGTCCGGTCTTCGAAGCGGCGTACCGGCAACTGCCGTCCGAGCAGGCCAGGTTGCTGCGTCTGCTCGCTCTGGCTCCGGCGGCCGAAGTCGGCAGTGAAATGGCCGCCGCACTGGCAGACCTGAGCGTCGACCGGACGTTCGCCCTGCTCGAAGAGCTCGCGGCAGCCCACCTTGTGACGCCTGCTCCAACAGGGGCGGACGTGCGGTGGCGGTTGCATGACTTGGTGCGGGTGTTCGGGGTGGGGGTGGTGAAGGGGGATGCGAGGTTGTGGGAGGAGGGAGAGGCGGCGCGGGAGCGGGCGCTGGAGTTCTATCTGCGGTGGGCGGAGGCGGCGGATGACCGGCTGCAGTGGCTGCCGGGGATGCCGAAGCCGGAGCGGTTTGCGGATCGGACGACGGCGTTGGCGTGGCTGGACTCGGAGCGGGCGGGGCTGGCGGCGGCGGTGCAGTGGGCGCGGGAGGAGCGGTACGCGAACACGGCGGTGCGGCTGTCGCAGTGCCTGTCGGAGTATCTGAACTGGCGGCGCTCTTTCGACGACTGGATCACGGTGTGCGGTGCCGCGCAGGAGGCCGCCCACCGCGCCGGTAACCAGGTGAACGAGGCCATCGCGTGGAACGACCTCGGCATCGCCCTACGGGAGACGGGCCGGGCGGAGGAGGCGATCGACGCCCACACCCGCGCCCGCGACCTGTTCCAGACCGTCGGGGACCGCCCCCGCGAGGCCGTCGCCTGGAACCACCTCGGCGGCGCCCTGCGGGAGACGGGCCGGGCGGAGGAGGCGATCGACGCCCACACCCGCGCCCGCGACCTGCACGAGGCCGAGGGGGACCGGCACCGCGAGGCCACGGCATGGAACAACCTCGGCTTCGCTCTGTGGGAAGCGGGCCGGACGGGGGAGGCGATCGACGCCCGCGCCCGCGCCCGCGACCTGTACCAGGCTGTCGGGGACCGTCGTCGCGAGGCCATCGCGTGGAACAACCTCGGCGCCACCCTGTGTGACACGGGCCGGGTGGAGGAGGCCGTTGAGGCATACAAGAAGGCCCTGGAGGGCTACCGAGAGTTCGGGGACTGGTACGGGACGGGCAACACCCTCTCCAACCTGGCTCTCGCCCACCAGGACGCCGCCCGCCCCACCGAGGCCCGCGCCCACTACCTCCAGTCCGCCGCCGCCTACACCCGAGCCAACGCCCCCACCGAAGCCGCCACCGCCCAATCCGCCGCAGACGCATTGACCTGACTAGACCACTCCACTTACCTTCACCGGGCAGCCATCCGCCCAGGCCACAACGTAGTGAGCCCGTAGGAGGTCATGCCCGTGCGCCCCACCGCCGCCCGCCCCCACCGAACTGCCCTACTCACACCCCTAGTTGCTCTCGCCGCCCTCTCCCTCGCCGCGACAACCCTCACCGCGTGCAGCAGCGGTTCCGGCAGCAGCCCCGACACCGTCAAGATCTCCTTCAAGCAGTCGACGGACAACTCCATCAAGGTGATGGACACCTATCTCGCCGACATGAAGAAGCAGTTCGAGAAGCAGTACCCCGGCAAGAAGGTCGAGCTCGTCCCGATCAAGGCCCCGGACTCGGAGTACTACACCAAGCTCCAGCAGATGCTCCGCTCGCCGAAGACGGCCCCGGATCTGGTCTACGAGGACACGTTCCTCATCAACAGCGACATCACCTCCGGCTACCTCAAACCTCTCGACTCGTACCTCAACAAGTGGCCGGACTGGAACCAGTTCATCGACACGGCGAAGTCCGCCGCCAAGGCCGAGGACGGGAAGACGTACGGCGTCCCGGACGGCACGGACACCCGGGGCCTCTGGTTCGACAAGGGGATCTTCAAGAAGGCGGGTCTGCCCGCGAATTGGCAGCCGAAGACGTGGGACGACGTCCTCGCCGCGGCCCACACGATCAAGCAGAAGGTCCCGAACGTCACCCCGCTCAACGTCTACACGGGGAAGCCGGCCGGCGAAGCGGCCACCATGCAGGGCTTCGAGATGCTGCTCTACGGCACCAACGACGGCACCACGGACCCCCTTTACGACAAGTCGTCGAAGAAGTGGATCGCCGGGGGCCAGGGTTTCAAGGACGCGCTCTCCTTCGTCCACACGGTCTACAAGGAGAAGCTCGGCCCGGACGTGTCCGACGCCCTCGACCCCAACATCCAGACCTACGTGGCCGGTGAACTCCTCCCCAAGGGCAAACTCGGCATCGCCCTCGACGGATCGTGGCTGCCGCAGGCGTGGTTGAAGGGCAGCGGTCATGAATGGCCGGACTGGTCAAAGGAGTTGGGGCTTGCGTACATGCCCACCCAGCAGGGCCAGGCCCCCGGCAAGGTGAGCATGTCCGGCGGCTGGACCTGGGCGATCCCCTCCAAGGCCGGAAACCCGGACCTGGCCTTCGACTTCATCAAGACGATGCAGACGAAGGCGAACGCGGAGAAGTGGTACATCGCCAACTCCGGTATCTCCGTGCGGAAGGACGTCGCCGCCGACCCCGCCTACGCGACCGCCCAGCCCGGCATCAAGTTCTTCACGGACCTGGTCGCGAGCACGCACTACCGCCCCGCCTACCCCGCGTACCCGAAGGTCTCCACCGCCATCCAGGAGGCGATGGAGGGCGTGACGACGGGCGACATGTCGGTGAACAAGGCGGCGAGTTCGTACGACGACGAGCTCAAGTCCGCCACGGACAACCAGGTCACCGAGAAATGAGCGGCGGCAACCGCCGATGACGACAACACCGCAGCACGCGGGCCCGGGCGTGACGAAAGTCCCCTCCGGGCCCGGCGGCCCCGACGCCCCGATTCCCCAACTCCCCACCACGAAACGCCCGTTCACCCAAACCCTCACGCGCCTCCTCCCCCTCTCCCCCGCCCTGGTCCTCCTGCTCCTCTTCCTGGCCGTCCCGATCGGCTACTGCGCCTACATCGCTTTCACCAACCTCCAACTCACCGGTCAGGCCCACCCCTCCTTCGTCGGCTTCGCGAATTTCCGCACGGCCTTCAAGGACTCGGAATTCCTGAACGCCGTATGGCTGACGCTGGTGTTCACGGTCCTGTCGTCCCTGATCGGTCAGAACACGATCGGCCTGGCCCTGGCCGCACTGATGCAGCGCGCGTCGAAACCGGTGCGCACACTCACGGGCGCGATCGTGATCACGGCATGGGTACTCCCGGAGGTCGTCGCCGGCTTCCTCCTCTACGCCTTCTTCCGCCGCGAGGGCACCCTGGACGCCATCCTGGTCTGGCTCCATCTCCCCTCCCAGAACTGGCTGTTCACGCTTCCGATCCTGGCGGTGTCCTTCGCGAACGTGTGGCGGGGAACGGCGTTCTCGATGCTGGTGTACTCAGCGGCCCTGAACGAGATCCCCAAGGAGATCACGGAGGCGGCGGAGGTCGACGGCGCGAGCGGCTGGCGCCGGATGTGGCACATCACGCTGCCGATGATCCGCCGCTCGATCGGCACGAACCTGATGCTGAACACCCTGCAGACCCTGTCCGTCTTCGGCCTGATCTGGGTGATGACGAGAGGCGGCCCGGGAAACAAGAGCCAGACCCTCCCCCTCTACATGTACGAACAGGCCTTCCAGAACAGCATGATCGGCTACGCCACGGCGGTCGCGCTGCTCCTGCTCCTGGTCGGCTCGCTCTTCTCGGTGATCTACATGCGCCTGCTGCGAACGGAGGTCTGACCCATGGCACTCACCCTCTCCTCCCGCCGCAAGAGCCGACGCCTGGCGGCGGACGCGGGGCTGCTGGTGGTCGCGGCGACGTTCGCGCTGCCGCTGCTCTGGGTGGTCCTGTCGTCCCTCGACGCCCACGCGGACCTCAAGGTGAAGGCCCCCGACGGCCTGACCCTGGACAACTTCCACGCGATCCTGAACTCGGACATCACCTTCACGCCCCTGCTCAACAGCCTGATCCTGTGCGGGTTCGGAACGCTGCTGACGGTGGTGTGCGCGGCGCTGGCGGCATACCCGCTGTCCCGGTTCCGCTCGCGCCTGAACCGCCCCTTCCTCCTGACGATCCTCTTCGCGACCAGCCTTCCGATCACCGCGATCATGGTGCCGGTGTACGCGTTGTTCGTCCAGGTGAACCTCATCGACACCATGCAGGGCACGATCTTCTTCTTCGCCGCGTCCCAACTCCCCTTCGCCATCTGGCTGATGAAGAACTTCATGGACGGCGTACCGAAGGAGTTGGAGGAGGCCGCGTGGACCGACGGCGCGTCGTCCCTTCAGTCCCTCGTGCGGATCGTCCTCCCGCTGATGGGACCGGGCGTCGCGGTCGTGACCGTCTTCTCGTTCGTGATGATGTGGGGGAACTTCTTCGTCCCGTTCATGCTGCTGCTCACGCCGGATCAGATGCCGGCGAGCGTGAGCATCAATGAGTTCTTCGGGAATCGGGGGATGGTGGCTTATGGGCAGCTGGCGGCGTTTTCTGTTGTTTATTCGACGCCGGTGATTTTGTTGTATGTGCTGGTGGCGAGGCGGTTGGGTGGGGGGTTTGCTTTGGGTGGGGCGGTTAAGGGGTGATCGCTTGGGCCCAGGTGCGGGCTTGGGCAGCTTCGGTGAGGGAGTTGGCTCGGGTGTAGGCATCGGCGGCTTGGACGTAGCAGGCGCAGGCCTCGGCGGGGCAGTCTTCGCTCTCGTAGGCGAGGGCGAGATTTTGGAGGGCTGTGCCGGCCCGGTACTCGTCCTTGAACTCCCGGTAGATCATCAGAGCCTTCTTGTGCGCATCGATCGCCTCCCCCGTCCGGTCCGCAAGCTGAAGGGCGAGGCCAAGGTTGTTCCACGCCGTGGCCTCGAAGTGACGGTCCTCGATGCCCCGGTACAGCTCACGGGCACGGGTGTGCGCATCGATCGCCTCCCCCGCCGGGCCTGCCTCCTGCAGGGCGAGGCCGAGGTTGTTCCACGCCATGGCCTCGCCATGACGATCACCAACGCCCCGGTACAGCTCACGGGCACGGGTGTGCGCATCGATCGCCTCATCCACCCGGCCCACCTCCCGCAGGACGACGCCAAGGTTGTTCCACGCGTTGGCCTCATGGTCACGATCCCCGGAAACCTGAAACAAGGTACGGGCGCGCACGTGCGCATCGATCGCCTCCTCCACCCGGCCCACCTCCCGCAGAGCGTTGCCGAGGTTGCTCCACGCGATACCCTCGCCCACCCGGTTACCGGCGCGATGGGCTGCCTCCCCGACGACACCGCACACCGTGATCAAGTCGTCGAAAGAGCGCCGCCAGTCCAGATACTCAGCCAGGGCCTCGGACAGCCGCACCGCCGTGTCCGCGTACCGCTCCTCTCGTGCCCACTGCACTACCGCCACCAGCCCGGCCCGCTCTCCGTCGAACCACGCCAACGCTTCCGCCCGATTCCCGAACCGCTCCGGTTCCTCCGCACCTGGCAACCACCGCAACCGGTCATCAGCCTCATACGCCCACCGGCAGTAGAGCTCCAACACTCGCTCCCGCGCAGCCTCCCCCTCCTCCCACAACTCCTCCTCATCCTTGACCACCCTCAGCCCAAACGCCCGCACCAAGTCATGCAACCGCCACCGACCACGCCCACTCCCTCTCTCAACAAGGTGGGCGCGACACAACGCATCAAGCACACGCACCGGTGCAGCATCCGCCCCGTCCAACGCGGCGACGACCTCAGCCGTCACCTCGGGCCCCGGAGCCAGAGCCAACAGCCTTAGCAACCGCGCCTGTTCAGCCGACAGACGCCGGTACGACAGGTCAAAGGCGGCCCGCACGCTGCGCTCGCCGTCGTCGAGGTGCAGAAGCCGGTCACCGGACTCGGTGAGTTCCAGCACGAGTTCGGCCACAGGCTTGTCCCTATCTAGGACAAGCAAGGCCGCGGCGATCTGAAGAGCCAGGGGCAAATGCCCACACAGCAAGGCGAGTTCGGCAGCCGCCTCACCCTCATTCACCACCCGCGCATCATCCCGAGCGGCGATCCGCAACGCTCGGTCCAGAAGGTCGTACGCCTCCTCCGGACTCAACTCCCCCAACGCCAGCAGCCGTGCCTCCAGTTGAGGCAACTTGCTCCGCGAGGTGGCGAGCAGCCGGTGCCGCACACCCCCGGGATGCAACGGACGCACCTGCTCCGCCGCCGACGCGTTGTCGGCCAGGACCAGCACAGCCCCCAACTCCCGCTCCCGCGCCGCAAGCACCGATCGATACAGCGCGGCCCGCGCATCAACCCCATTGGGAATGTGCTCCGGAGGCGTCCCCAACCCCCTCAGCAGAGTCTCCAGCGCCTGTTCCGCCGTAACGCGATCATCGTCGTACCCATGCAAGTTGACGAAGAGCACCCCACCCGGAAACCACCCCTTGGCACAGGCTTCATGCACCGCCTCCACCGCGAGCGCGGTCTTGCCGATACCGCCGAGCCCGGACACCGCCGCGACCAACACCGCTCCCGGCGCCTCGCCCCCATCCGGGTCGAACGCGCCCAGCAGCTCAGCGAGTTGGTCACCTCGACCAGTGAACCCGGCCGCCTTCGGAGGCAGGGCATCCAGCGCGGTGGGCGCCAGCCCATGCTGGTGGTACTCCGCCTTCACGGTGAAGGGCCCGTTGACCTCCACGCCCCGGAAATCCTGGTGATCCCCGCCGTACTGCTCGCCCATCGTGCCGTCCCCGTGCCGCTGCCCCCGAATCGCGTGCCAACACGGTACGCCCACGAACCCCGCCCACGGTCGCCGTCCCGACCGCACAGCCGCCCGAATACACGGCAGTGCGTGCCCACCTGAGGGACACCGAGAAGCGGGTACACCCGACCGGCGCGCGTGGTTCAAGCCGGACGCGGTGTTCTTCGTCGGTACGACGGCAGGGTGACCCCAGACGTCTGACAGTGACGCCCTATGTCACCTCGGCCTACGCACAGCAACCCCAATTCGACCGCAGCCACGCCGAGTTGCACGCCACGGGCCTACAACTCCTCTACGGCGAACGCGGCTTCGCGCCGAACCTCCCCGGGCAGGGCAGACCGAAGGAGTTCCTCTGGGGGCACCTGAACGACCCGACCACCACCCCACCGGACACCCACCATCGAATTCGCGCCACCCCCCACTTCCCCCCACACCCGATCACCACCCCCACCACAAACGCACTCCTCTTCGACCCCCGCCCAAACACCCGACGCCGACCGAAGAGCCCCCGGCAGCCCCACGCCCTCGCCGCTCCGACGAATGGCAAGGTAGAGCGGCATATGCACCGCCCATCAATCGCCTCCCGCACCCCCACGGCCACCACTCAGCGTCACGACACACCCCCGTCGCACCCCCGGGCGATCACTCCCCACCCGCCCCCACGCACCCCCACACGACCGAATCCGTACGTTCCTACAATCCGTAATCCTGGCCGAACAGACCGTAGTCACCGCACTCAGGCACCCCTAGCTTGTGGCCCGTGCGCCGACCCCCAGCTCAACCCAGCCAGTCCACGCCGCCGACACCGCCCACTCCGCCCTTCAACGCGCCCGCCGCCCACCGGCTCCGTACCGCTCTCAACATGGGCCCGGAACACGTGGCGTACGGCATGCGTGCCTCGTACGGGCTGCCTTACGTCACGCCTGACCTGGTCATCGCCTGGGAGCGTGGGCTCACCGCGCCCTCCGGTCCCGAACTCACCGCGCTCTCGGGCGTGTTGTGGTGTTCCCCGGCCGAACTCATCGGCAAGCCACGCACGCTGCGTGAGCATCGCCTCGCGCGCGGCCTCGCGCCGGAGGACGTCGCGCGGGCCGTCGGGCTCGAACTCCTCGCGTATCTGCGGATGGAGGAGCACGACGAGTGGCGCGGTACCGAGCGCCAGTCCTCCGCGCTCGCCGATCTCCTCGACCTCTCGCTGCCCGACTTCATCAGCGTCACCGGGCGCGACAGCAGACTCGCGGAGTTGCTGCGCAGCGCCATGACCACGCGGTGGCAGGCGTACGTACGCCAGATCGGCAAGATGGTGCCCCTGGACCGGCGGCTCCTGGAGGACTCCCTCCAGGAGTTGCACGAGGACTACCAGGCGCAGATGGTGGCCACCCTCAGCTGGGGCGGCGGCAACTCCGCCGTCGAGGCGGGCGAGGCCGGCCGGGACTTCCTCGACCAGATCATCAGCCGTTTCTGGTCCATGGTCGAGAGGAGCACCTACTGAACGCCCAACTGAAGCCCCAGACGCACAAGCACCTGACTAGAAAACCGACTCCGCCTCGTCCATCCGGTCCTTCGGCACCGTCTTCAGCTCGGTGACCGCCTCGGCCAGCGGCACCATCACCACGTCCGTCCCCCGCAGCGCCGTCATCCGCCCGAACTCCCCCTGGTGCGCGGCCTCCACCGCGTGCCAGCCGAAGCGGGTCGCCAGCACCCGGTCGTACGCGGTCGGTACGCCGCCGCGCTGGATGTGGCCGAGGATGACCGGCTTGGCCTCCTTGCCGAGGCGGCGCTCCAACTCGTAGGCCAGCGCCGTGCCGATGCCCTGGAAGCGCTCGTGGCCGAACTGGTCGATCTCGCCCTTGTTGTAGTCCATGGAACCCTCGGCGGGGTGCGCGCCCTCGGCCACGCACACGACGGCGAACTTCTTGCCGCGGGCGAAGCGTTCCTCGACCATCTTGACCAGGTCGGCCGGGTCGAAGGGGCGCTCGGGCAGGCAGATGCCGTGGGCGCCCGCCGCCATCCCGGACTCCAGCGCGATCCAGCCCGCGTGCCGGCCCATGACCTCGACGACCATCACCCGCTGGTGCGACTCCGCCGTCGTCTTCAGGCGGTCCATCGCCTCCGTCGCGACCCCGACCGCCGTGTCGAAGCCGAATGTCCGGTCCGTCGACGAGATGTCGTTGTCGATCGTTTTGGGGACCCCTACGACCGGCAGGCCCGCGTCGCTCAGCATGCGCGCCGCCGTCAGGGTGCCTTCGCCGCCGATCGGGATCAGGGCGTCGATCCCGAAGTCCCGCGCGATGTCCAGCGCGTTCTCGCAGGCCTCGCGGAGACGGTCCCGCTCCAGTCGTGACGAACCCAGGATCGTGCCGCCGCGGGCGAGGATGCCGCTGACCGCGTCCAGGTCGAGGTTGCGGTAGTGGCCTTCGAGCAGTCCGGCATAGCCGTCCTCGAAGCCGATGACCTCGTCGCCGTAGTTGTCGACCGCTCGGTGCACGACCGACCGGATCACGGCGTTCAGGCCGGGGCAGTCGCCGCCTGCGGTGAGAACTCCGATACGCATCGTGCTGTGTCTCCTGCTCGCTGTTGACACCGGTGAGCCGGACCCGATTGTTTCACGTCCCTCAGGGCATCGCCGCTTCCGCCGGACTGGCGGGCGCCTTATCCACCCCCGGAGGTACTGTCAAGAGGGTTCCGCTCACCTCGCTGGGCGGTTTTTATGACCGCCGAAACGCACTCACCAGAAGCCGAACCGCACTGCCAGAAACTGCCCGAAACTGCCCGAAGGGGAGACCACGCGTGACCCGCAGCGTGTACGTGACCGGGATCGACCGCGGCGACGGCCGTCAGGTCGTCGAGCTGGGGGTCATGGAACTCCTGACCCGGCAGGTCGACCGGGTGGGGGTGTTCCGACCCCTCGTCCACGACGGCCCCGATCGTCTGTTCGAACTGCTGCGTGCGCGCTACCGGCTCTCCCAGGACCCCGCGACCGTCTACGGCATGGACTACCACGAGGCCTCCGCCCTCCAGGCCGAGCAGGGGACGGACGAGCTGGTGTCGACCCTCGTCGACCGGTTCCATCTCGTCGCGCGTGACTACGACGTCGTCCTCGTCCTGGGCACCGACTACGCGGACACCCAGTTCCCGGACGAGCTGTCCCTCAACGCCCGCCTCGCGAACGAGTTCGGCGCGTCCGTCATCCCCGTCGTCGGCGGCCGCAAGCAGACCCCCGAGTCCGTGCTCGCCGAGACGCGCAACGCCTATCGCGCCTACGACGGCCTCGGCTGCGACGTCCTCGCCATGGTCACCAACCGGGTCGCCCGCGAGGACCGCGACGCGATCGCCGACCGGCTCGACACCCGGCTGCCGGTGCCCTGCTACGTCGTCCCGGACGAGCCCGCCCTCTCCGCGCCGACCGTCGCCCAGATCACCCACGCCCTCGGCGGCAAGGTCCTCCTCGGCGACGACTCCGGGCTCGCCCGGGACGCGCTCGACTTCGTCTTCGGCGGCGCGATGCTGCCCAACTTCCTCAAGGCGCTGACCCCGGGCTGTCTCGTCGTCACCCCCGGCGACCGCGCCGACCTCGTCATCGGCGCCCTCGCCGCGCACAGCGCCGGCACCCCGCCGATAGCCGGCGTCCTGCTCACCCTGAACGAGGTGCCGAGCCACGGCATCCTCACCCTCGCCGCGCGTCTCGCGCCGGGCACCCCGGTGGTCTCCGTGGCCGGTACCTCCTTCCCCACCGCCGCCGAACTCTTCTCCCTGGAGGGGAAGTTGAACGCGGCCACCCCGCGCAAGGCGGAGACCGCGCTCGGCCTCTTCGAGCGGTACGTCGACACCGGCGACCTCCTCAAGCGCGTCTCCGCGCCGAGCAGCGACCGGGTCACCCCGATGATGTTCGAGCACACGCTCCTGGAGCGGGCCCGCTCCGACAAGCGCCGGATCGTCCTCCCCGAGGGCACCGAAGCCCGCGTCCTGCACGCCGCCGAGGTGCTACTACGGCGCGGTGTCTGCGAGTTGACCCTCCTCGGCCCCGAGGACCAGATCCGCAAGAAGGCCGCCGACCTCGGGATCGACCTCACCGCGGCCCAGCTGATCGACCCGCACACCTCCGAACTCCGCGACCGCTTCGCCGAGAAGTACGCCGCCCTGCGCGCCCACAAGGGCGTCACCGTCGAGCTGGCCTACGACGTCGTCGCCGACGTGAACTACTTCGGCACCCTGATGGTCCAGGAAGGCCTCGCCGACGGGATGGTCTCCGGCGCCGTGCACTCCACCGCCGCGACCATCCGCCCCGCCTTCGAGATCATCAAGACCAAGCCGGACGCCGACATCGTCTCGTCCGTCTTCTTCATGTGCCTCGCCGACAAGGTGCTGGTGTACGGCGACTGCGCGGTCAACCCCGACCCGAACGCGGAGCAGTTGGCCGACATCGCCATCCAATCGGCCGCCACCGCCGAGCAGTTCGGCGTCTCGGCCCGGATCGCGATGCTGTCGTACTCCACCGGTACGTCCGGCTCGGGCGCGGACGTCGACAAGGTGCGCGAGGCGACCGAACTGGTCCGGCTGCGGCGGGCCGACCTGCGGATCGAGGGGCCGATCCAGTACGACGCCGCCGTCGAGCCGAGTGTCGCCGCCACCAAGATGCCGGAGTCCGAAGTCGCCGGTCAGGCAAGCGTGTTGATCTTCCCCGACCTGAACACCGGCAACAACACCTACAAGGCCGTGCAGCGTTCGGCCGGCGCGATCGCCGTCGGGCCGGTGTTGCAGGGCTTGCGCAAGCCGGTCAACGACCTGTCCCGGGGCGCCCTCGTCTCGGACATCGTCAACACCGTCGCGATCACGGCGATCCAGGCCCAGCACCCGAAGACCCAGGCACAGAACCCGAACGAGAAGGCCTCCCAGCAGTGACCGCGACCCGTGTCCTCGTCCTCAACTCCGGCTCCTCGTCGGTGAAGTACCAGCTGCTCGACATGGCGGCCGGCACCCGTCTCGCCGTAGGACTCGTCGAGCGGATCGGCGAGGAGACGTCCCGGTTCAAGCACACCTGCCTCACGACCGGTGCCGTACGGGAGTCCACCGGCCCGATCCCCGATCACGAGGCCGCCCTGAAGGCCGTAGCGGAAGAACTGACGAAGGACGGACTCGGCCTGGATTCACCGGAGTTGGCCGCCATCGGGCATCGGGTCGTGCACGGTGGGCTGGTCTTCACAGAGCCGACGGTCATCGATGACGCCGTGCTCGCGGAGATCGAACGGCTCATCCCCGTCGCGCCGTTGCACAATCCGGCGAACCTCGTCGGGATCCGGACCGCGATGGCGTTGCGGCCCGATCTGCCGCAGGTGGCCGTTTTCGACACGGCGTTCCACACGACGATGCCGGAGTCGGCCGCGCGGTACGCGATCGACGTGGCGACCGCGGACGCGTACCGGATCCGGCGGTACGGGTTCCACGGGACCTCGCACGCGTATGTGTCGCGGGCGACGGCGAAGCTGCTCGGCAAAGCGCCCGAGGACGTGAATGTCATCGTGCTGCATCTCGGGAACGGGGCGTCCGCCTCGGCCGTGCGGGGTGGGCGCTGTGTGGACACGTCCATGGGGCTGACGCCGTTGGAGGGGCTGGTGATGGGGACACGGTCGGGAGACCTGGATCCGGCCGTCATCTTCCATTTGATGCGTGTTGGCGAAATGTCCACCGATGAGATCGACACTCTTCTCAACAAGAAGAGCGGTCTGATCGGGTTGTGCGGGGACAACGACATGCGGGAGATCCGGCGCCGGATCGACGAGGGTGACGAACAGGCGGAACTGGCCTTCGACATCTACATTCACCGATTGAAGAAGTACATCGGTGCCTACTGCGCGGTACTCGGCCAGGTGGACGCGGTCGCCTTCACCGCGGGCGTCGGGGAGAACGCGGGCGCCGTGCGGGAGGCCGCCGTCGCGGGCCTGGAACTGCTGGGGCTCCAGGTCGACGGGGCGCTGAACGCCGTACGGAGTGACGAGCCGCGGCTGATCTCGCCCGCGTCCGGGCGGGTCGCGGTCGCGGTGGTGCCGACGGACGAGGAATTGGAGATCGCCACACAGACCTATGCACTGGTCGGAAATTACAACGCCTGAGCGCATGCCCGCCCATTTGTATCTTCCGCCAGACGGAATATTCCGTAGCGAAACAAACCGATAGGATCGTCCCATGCGCCGTTCGAAAATCGTCTGTACTCTCGGCCCCGCGGTCGACTCCCACGAACAACTCGTGTCGCTGATCGAGGCCGGCATGAATGTGGCCCGCTTCAATTTCAGCCATGGCACCCACGCCGAGCACCAGGGGCGGTACGACCGCGTCCGTGCCGCGGCCAAGGAGACCGGCCGTGCCATCGGCGTCCTCGCCGACCTGCAGGGCCCGAAGATCCGCCTGGAGACCTTCGCGGAGGGTCCCGTCGAGCTGGTGCGCGGTGACGAGTTCACCATCACCACCGAGGACATCCAGGGCGACAAGACCATCTGCGGGACGACGTACAAGGGCCTGCCCGGTGACGTCTCCCGCGGCGACCAGGTCCTCATCAACGACGGCAACGTCGAGCTGAAGGTCCTGAGCGTCGAGGGCCCGCGCGTGAAGACGATCGTCATCGAGGGCGGCGTCATCTCCGACCACAAGGGCATCAACCTGCCCGGCGCGGCCGTGAACGTGCCCGCGCTGTCCGAGAAGGACGTCGAGGACCTGCGCTTCGCCCTGCGGATGGGCTGCGACATGGTCGCCCTGTCCTTCGTGCGCGACGCGAGCGACGTGTACGACGTCCACAAGGTGATGGACGAGGAGGGCCGCCGGGTCCCCGTCATCGCCAAGGTGGAGAAGCCGCAGGCGGTCGCCAACATGGAGGCCGTGGTCGCGGCCTTCGACGCGGTGATGGTGGCCCGCGGCGACCTCGCCGTCGAGTACCCGCTGGAGAAGGTCCCGATGGTGCAGAAGCGCCTCGTGGAGCTGTGCCGGCGGAACGCCAAGCCGGTGATCGTGGCGACCCAGATGATGGAGTCGATGATCACCAACTCCCGCCCCACGCGCGCCGAGGCCTCCGACGTGGCCAACGCGATCCTGGACGGCGCGGACGCGGTCATGCTGTCCGCCGAGTCCTCGGTCGGCGCCTACCCGATCGAGACCGTGCAGACGATGTCGAAGATCGTCGTCGCGGCCGAGGAGGAGCTGCTCAGCAAGGGCCTGCAGCCGCTCGTGCCGGGCAAGAAGCCGCGTACGCAGGGTGGTTCGATCGCGCGTGCCGCGTGCGAGATCGCCGACTTCCTCGGCGGCCGGGCCCTGGTGGCCTTCACGCAGTCCGGTGACACCGCCCGCCGGCTGTCCCGCTACCGCGCCTCGCAGCCGATCGTCGCGTTCACGACCGACGAGAGCACCCGCAACCAGCTCACGCTCAGCTGGGGCGTGGAGTCGCACGTGGTGCCGTTCGTCAACAGCACGGACGAGATGGTCGACATGGTCGACGGCGAGATCGCCAAGATCAACCGCTTCAACCCGGGCGAGACCGTCATCATCACCGCCGGTTCGCCCCCCGGCGTGGCCGGCACCACGAACATGCTCCGCGTCCACCACCTCGGCGGCGGCGAGGGCAACTGACGTACCGCTGAAGGCTCTTGTACGGCACTGAGGGCGCCCCCTGTGACAGGGGGCGCCCTCAGCACGTTCCGGGCTTCTCGCCGAGCGTAAAGAACTTCCCAAGATGATCGTCTTATGTCACTCTCCTTTCCGACCACTGATCAGCAAGGGGGAGGACACTCCATGAAGACTCGTAGAACGATGACACGGGCACTGGCGACCGGCGCGTGCGCCGTCGGCCTGGTCGCGGCCCTACAGGGCCAGGCGTGGGCGGGACAGGTGAGCATCGACGCCTATGGAGATGCCGGGTACGCGACCTTCAACGCCGACCCGGACGGCTCGATCCCCGGTGACTCCATCAGGGCCTGCGACACCAGTGCGGACGGCTGGGCCGTCGAGGCCGCGCTCGACTACCCGCCCTTCGACGGGGTCCCGGAGCGGACGACCAACACCCGCGGCCACGCCGCCGGCTACTGCACCCCGTGGAAGTCCGGCGATCTCGTCGAGGACAGGACCTACCGTCTGTACGTCTCGACGGTGAAGGGCACCACCTACGGCCCCTCGTACTACATCGACGTCCACGCCTGACCTGCGGACGCAGGCGCTCTTGTACGGCACTGAGGGCGCCCCCTGCGACAGGGGGCGCCCTCAGTCGTGCGCGGCTCCCGAACGGGTCTGTGCGGACGCTCAGCCGGTGATGTAATTGTGCAGCCCGGGGATGGTCAGCGTGCCGCCCATCTGGCCGGCCTGGACCACCTTCACGTTGGTGAAGTAGATCAGCGGGATGTTCAGCGGCGGCGGGTTGTCCGGGTCGAACGTGATCGGGATCAGGCCGAACAGGTTGCCCGAGATGGACTCCGTGTACATCACGGTGTCGCCGTCGCGGATGGTGGACGTCGAGCCGGCGGCCGCCTGCACGTGGTACGTCTTGCCGGACTGCTTGTCGTTCACCGTCTGGTGCAGGTCGCCGATGTCGGTCCCGCTGGAGATGACGTACTTCAGGACCTTCTTGATCGTCCCGTTGGCCGTCTTCACCTCGACGACGCCCTGGTAGTCCGCGCCCTTGAGCAGCAGCGAGCTGGCGTTCAGGTACCACGGGTCGTCCGGCAGCAGCACCTTGTTGTCGACGCCGCTGGTGTCGTCCGTGGCGACCGGGCAGTCCGAGGTGTCGGCGCTCTCGCTCGCGGACGGGCTCGGGGTGGCCGTGGCCGAAGCCGCGTCCTCTACTGCCTTGGTGGTGTCCTCGGCCGCCTTGGACGCCGTGTCGGTCGTGTCCTTCACGGTGTCGTTCACCGTGTCGGTGACCTTCTTCGTCGTGTCCTTGACGGTGTCGGACACGCTGGAGGAGTCGCCGGTGGACGCGTCCTTCGTGGCGCTCGCCGAGGCGGACGCGGTCGGCGTCGGGGTGGCGCTCGCCGTGGAGTCGGAGTTCGACGAACCGCCGGTGAGGATCCCGGTGATGGCGTCGCCGATGGTGTCCAGCAGGTTGCCGCTGCTCGCGGACGCGGAGGGCGTCGCGGTGGCGGTACTGCTCGACGAACCGCTCGAATCCGCCGACTTGCTCGCGGACGGCGTGGGCGTGGCCGTGTCGTCGGAACCTGAATCCGACGAACCCGAAGATGCCTTGCCCGAGTCCGCGTCGCCGGTGGCCGTGGCCGAGGGCGTCGCCTCGTCCTTGGACGAGTCGGCGGACTCGCTCGCGGACGTGGACGGCGTCGCCGAGGGGCTCGCCGTCGACCCGGCGAGGGCGGCGACACAGTCCTTGTACTCGTCGGCCGTCAGGCTCTTCGACGACGGCGAGGTCGTCGATCCGTTGTCGGCGAGGGCGAGCGAGGACGTGAAGCCCATCCCCATGATCACGGCGGTCGGCATCGCCACCGTGGCTATCGCCTTGCCGGCGGGCATGTGGAGCCTGGTGAACAGCGGCTTCTTGGGTGCCGCATGCCGCGGCCCGGTTCTCACACGGGACTCGTCCACATCAGTCCCGTGGGTCACCTCGTCAGCCGGCACTGTGCCTCCCGTTCGCCCCGTTGTTCACCGGGCTCGTTCCTGACAGATCGTTCGGCTCGTCCGTACCGTCGGCGGACTCGTACGGCGCGGGCTCCTGGGGCTTGGCGTAGTACGACGCGGAGTCGTGCGGCGCCGCCTCGTACGGTGCGGCCGCGGCGGGCGCGCCGCCCTCTCCCTGTGCGACGTCCTGCAGCGCCTGCGGCTCCGGCGGTGCGCCCGGCGCCCACGACACGGCCAGCGCCCCGCCGACCATGGCGAGGAGGAAGCCGACCAGGAAGCCGCCGAGGTTGGACACGGGGATGGACACCAGCGCCAGCAGGATCGCCGCGACACCCGCGAAGGTGCGCACGTGCTTCTGGTACCAGAGGCTGAAGCCCAGGACGACCAGCAGTACGCCGATGATCAGGGACCCGGAGCCCGCGGTGGTGGCCATCGCCAGCGTCAGATGGCCCACCTGGAGGTGTGCGTACGGGAAGTAGGCGATCGGGAGTCCGCCGAGCATGACGAACAGACCGGCCCAGAACGGCCTCGTGCCACGCCAGGCACGAAACTGCAGCCTCCGGCGGGCGAACTGGCCGGATGCGGCAGGAGTCTCGGCGCTCATGGAAAACAGCTCCCTGGTACGGCGTTGCTGTGGTGGAGAGTTGCACCTCGTGTGAAGGTGCGGTTGGAAGGTGGACGGGCGGGGGCGCCACCGGCTCCCCCGCCCGTCAGCGAGTGCTCAGTAGCACTCGTGGGTACCCGTCGACAGCGACATCTTCAGTCCGCTGAGCTTGAAGGTTCCGGCAGTGGTGGCCCACGCCGTCTGCTTCACGCCGACCAGAGTCGCCTTGTCGGCGTCCTGACCGAACCCGAACGGGTTGGCCGCATCGCCGCTCTTGATACCCGGACCCTTGAGGTCCTTGCCGGCCACGCCGATCCGCATGTTCTCGAACGTCGCGTCGGCGGAGAGGTTGTCGACATCGATGTAGAGATTGTCGGCCTCGACCGGCGTACCGTTCCCACCCGCCGTCAGCGTCAGACTCACCGAGCCGAGCAGCGGGATGTTCGGGGTGACCACGGACTGGCACATGTTCGTGATCTCGGCGCTGCTAAACGCCGACACCGCGACCGGGTGAGCCGTCTTCGAGCCGTCGAGGTTGTACCCCGAGTCAATGGCCCCGTACTGGCTGAAGCCCGTACCGACGAGCTTGTCCGCCGTCACCTTGAACGACTGGCCGGAAACGCTGAATGACGCGGCGAGAGCACCCTGCGCGAGGGCGACACCTATACACGCCGTAGCGGCGACGCTGGGCACCATGACCACAGCGAAGCGCTTCCATCTCGTCCCGCCACGCACCTGGGACTCCATATTTCCTCCTTCTCGGACGTACATCTCCTGGCCCTGACTGCCCCCAGTTGGCGGCTCAGCCGGGCAGGGATGGGAGAAGTGCTACGTCCTCGGGAAGGGGAGCGCCCGTCCTCGGAGGCGCGAACCGCGCACCGATCACCGGCGATCACCCCCGAGCGACAACCACTGGTCGCGCCTGACGCACATCACGCACAACCTTGCTGGACAGGCTCCGCCGTGAGGCGAAGACCCCCCTGTCCAAGAGCCGACTCCATTGTTCCGGCTCTACTCGGTGGGGACCCAGGAAACCCCGTCGGCCCGACCGGCTGTCGGGGTACGGAAATGGACCGAGCGTCGCCGATCGTGGTGCATTCTCGCCGCCCGCACAAGGGGCTTCGTTACTGGGTAGTAACGGCCGGATAACCGAACAACGACCCGCCGGTATCGGTCGACGACGCTGGGTGTCATCGTGGGCCAGGACAAATCAGTTGACACCCGGGCGGAATCCGACAGATCAACGCCCTCGACTTACTCCAAGTAACAGCGGCCGCGATTACCAAGATTTGGTAAAGCGCGGCCGCAGTGACACTCCGTCGGCAAATCTTTCACTCCGGCAACACAGGTCACGAGGTTTACCGACTGGTCAGAACCGGCCCCGCGCCCCGCTCAGAACAGCGCCCGCGCCAGGGCCCGCCGGGCCGCCGTCACCCTGGGGTCATCGGCCCCGACGACCTCGAACAGCTCCAGCAGCCGCAGCCGTACGGCATCCCGGTCGTCACCCACCGTGCGCCGCACGGTGTCGATCAGCCGGCTGAAGGCGTCCTCGACATGACCGCCCACCAGATCCAGGTCGGCGGCGGCGATCTGCGCCGGCACGTCACCCGGCTTCTCGGCGGCCTCGGTGCGCACCTGCTGCGGGTCGAGCGTCGAGACACGGTGCAGCAACTCGGCCTGGGCGAGCCCCAGTTTGGCCTCGGAGTTGCCCGGGTCGTCGCTGAGCACGTTCTTGTACGCCTGCACGGCTCCGCCGAAGTCCCCCGCGTCCAGCGCCTGTACGGCGGCTTCGAGCAGCGCGTCGTACGGTCCCGCCGGCACCTCGGCGACGACCTCGGGCCGCTCGCCCGGCGCGGCGTCGGGGTCGACGTCGAGACCGGTGAGGCCGAAGCGCTGCTCGGCGACCTGGATCAGCTGGTCGAGGGTCTCCCGGATCTGCGACTCGGCGGCGGCACCCTGGAAGAGCGGCAGCGCCTGGCCCGCGACCACCGCGAAGACGGCCGGGATGCCCTGCACCCCGAACTGCTGCATCAGCATCTGATTGGCGTCGACGTCGATCTTGGCAAGGACGAAGCGTCCGTTGTAATCAAGCGCGAGCCGCTCCAGGAGCGGGCTCAGCTGCTTGCACGGCTCGCACCACTCGGCCCAGAAGTCGATGACGACCGGGACCTCGGTGGACCGCTGCAGGACCTCGCTCTCGAACCCCGCCTCATCTACGTCGATCACCAGGTCGGCCGGGGAGACGGCCCCGCCGCCGCCCTGCCTGGCGGTCTCGGCGCGTGCCTGCTCCGCCTTGACCTTGGCCTCCTGGGCCGCCTTCACCGCGGCGAGGTCGACGACTCCGCTCATGGACATGTTCCGTGGCTGCATGCGTCTATCCTCCCCCGTCCGCGCGTGTGAATGAAAAGCGTTGTGAAAGCCGGTCTGCCGCAAGCCTGTTGTGAACTGTTCGACGCCGGGTCCCCACCCTGCGCCCAGTGGTTACGCTACGACCCGTAGCGTAATAGCACTGGCCCCTTCGCGGATACAGATACCCGGTGATCTCCCTCACTGCACCACAGGAACCGCCGGTTATGGTCAGGGGATGCAGAGCAGCACTCCCGCCCCACGCGCCGCGGGACGCCCCCGCAGCACCACCGCGGACACCGCGATCCTGGCGGCGACCCGGGAGGCACTGGTCGAACTCGGCTGGTCCAAGCTCACGTTGGGAGACGTCGCCACGCGCGCGGGGGTTGCAAAAACCACCCTCTACCGCCGCTGGGCAGGCAAGAACGAACTCGTCGTCGACGCGGTGGCGGAGCTCTTCGACGAGCTCCACCTCCCCGACCGGGGCACGCTGGCCGCCGACATCGAGGGCGTGGTCCTCCAGTTCGCGGCGATCCTGGCCCGCCCGGAGGCGAAGAGCGGCCTGATGGCGGTGGTAGCCGAATCGATCCACGACGACGCCCTGCGCGACCGCATCCGCGAGTCGATCGTCGACCGCCAGAAATGCCTGGTCCTGGAGGGCAGAGCCAGGGCCCAGGCCCGCGGCGAACTCCCCCCGGAGACCGACCCGGAGGAAGCCGCCCGCACGGCCGACCTCATCTTCGACGTGGTCGCGGGCGCGGTCGTCCACCGCACCCTGGTGAGCGCGGAACCGGCCGACGAGGAGTGGGTCCACAGCTTCACCCAGGTCCTCCTGCTCGGCCTGACGTCACTCAGCAACCCCTAGGATCTGCCCGGCGAACCCGGTCACGACCGCGGGGCCCGGCACGCACACCCGAGACACTGCCGCCGGCCGCCGACTCCAGCTCCCCCCACCTCCACAGACACGGGGTCAGGCACACACACCTGCGGCGCTGTCGCCGACCGCCACGCCTCCCCGCTCCCGACTTCGCCCACCTCCACAGACGCGAGGCCCAGCACACACACCTGCGGCGCTGCCGTCGGTCGCTACGACTCCCCGCTTTCGGCTTCGCCCACCTCCACAGACGCGAGGCCCAGCACACACACCTGCGGCGCTGCCGTCGGTCGCCGACTCCCCCGCTCTCCACTCCCCCTCTTCCGCAGCCGCGAGGCTTGGCAGGCACATCTGCGCCGTTGCCATCGGTCGCCGAGTCCCCCCGCCCCCGCGGACACGGGGCCCAACACGCACACCTGCGGCGCTGTCGCCGGCCGCTACGACTCCCCACTCCCGACTTCGCCCACCCCCACAGACGCGAGGCCCAACACGCACACGTACGACACTGCCGCCGACCGCCGGCTCCCCCGCTCTCGGCTCCGCCCACCGCCGCCTCGCGGCGTCACGCACCCGGCCCCGATACCGGCGCCGATCGGGCCCCGCCGGTCTCCTGCGGCCCGATCGGCCGGGTCCGGCCTAGAAGCCCGCGGGCTCCGTGTAAACCCCCCACTCGTCCCGCAGCACCCCGCAGATCTCCCCCAGCGTCGCCTCCGCCCGCGCGGCGTCCAGCATCGGCCCGATCATGTTCGACCCGTCCCGCGCGGCCGCCAGCATCGCGTCCAGAGCCGCCGCTACGGCCGCCTCGTCCCGTACGCCCTTGCGCGCGCCCAACTCCTGGATCTGGTCGCGCTCCACCTCGTGGCTGACGCGCAGGATCTCCAGGTCGCCGGTGACCGACCCGTGGTGCACATTGACGCCCACGACCCGCTTGTCGCCCTTCTCGACGGACCGCTGGTACTGGAACGCGGCCTCGGCGATCTCGCCGGTGAACCAGCCGTCCTCGATGCCGCGCAGGATGCCGGAGGTGATCGGCCCGATCGGGTGCTGCCCGTCCGGGTGGGCCCGCAGCCCCCGCTCCCTGATCTGCTCGAAGATCTTCTCGGCGTCCGCCTCGATCCGGTCGGTGAGCTGCTCGACGTACCACGAACCACCCAGCGGATCCGCCACGTTGGCGACTCCGGTCTCCTCCATCAGCACCTGCTGCGTCCGCAGCGCGATCTCCGCCGCCTGCTCACTGGGCAGCGCGAGGGTCTCGTCCAGCGCGTTGGTGTGCAGCGAGTTGGTCCCGCCGAGGACCGCGGCGAGCGCCTCGACTGCCGTACGCACCACGTTGTTGTACGGCTGCTGCGCGGTCAGCGAGACGCCGGCGGTCTGGGTGTGGAAGCGCAGCCACTGGGCCTTCTCGGACTTGGCGCCGTAGACGTCCCGCATCCAGCGGGCCCAAATGCGGCGCGCCGCGCGGAACTTGGCGATCTCCTCGAAGAAGTCGACGTGCGCGTCGAAGAAGAAGGACAGGCCGGGCGCGAAGACGTCCACGTCCAGGCCCCGGGACAGGCCGAGTTCGACGTACCCGAAGCCGTCCGCCAGCGTGTACGCCAGCTCCTGCGCGGCCGTGGAGCCGGCCTCGCGGATGTGGTAGCCGGAGACGGACAGCGGCTTGTAGGCGGGGATGCCGGTCGCGCAGTACTCCATGAGGTCGCCGATGAGGCGCAGGTGCGGCTCGGGCTCGAAGAGCCACTCCTTCTGGGCGATGTACTCCTTGAAGATGTCCGTCTGGAGCGTGCCGTTGAGGACGGCCGGGTCCACGCCCTGCCGCTCGGCCGCCACCAGGTACATGCAGAAGACCGGGACGGCCGGCCCGCTGATCGTCATCGACGTCGTGACGTCACCCAGCGGGATGCCCTTGAAGAGGACCTCCATGTCGGCGGCGGAGTCGATGGCGACCCCGCAGTGCCCGACCTCGCCGAGCGAGCGCGGGTCGTCGGAGTCCCGCCCCATGAGGGTCGGCATGTCGAAGGCCACCGACAGACCCCCGCCGCCGTTGGCGAGGATCTTCTTGTACCGCTCGTTGGTCTGCTCGGCGTTCCCGAACCCGGCGAACTGCCGGATGGTCCACGTCCGCCCCCGGTAGCCCGTCGCGTACAGCCCGCGCGTGTAGGGGTACTCCCCGGGCCACCCGATCCGCTCGAAGCCGTCGTACCTGTCCCCGGGGCGAGGCCCGTACACCGGCTCTACGGCGTCTCCGGAGAGCGTGGTGAAATCGGCCTCACGCGTGCGTGCGGCGTCGAACCGGGCCTGCCAGCGTCGGCGGCCCTCTGCGATGGCTTCAGCGTCCATACCTTCGAATTTACTAGGACGTCCTAGTAAATGTCGATGGCTGACCGCCGTACGCAACTCGTACGGCGGTGAGAGCAGTGGGAGCCGTGCGGCTCAGACCTTCGCGGCGACCGGAACCGGCTCGGCGAAGTGACCCTCCAGCTCGTGGCTGATCTTCCGCTCGACGAAGAACGCGGCCGTCGGGATCGTGCCCGCGAGGAGCACCCACAGCTGCTTCCCGACCGGCCACTTCGCCTTGGAGCCCAGGTCGAAGGCGAAGAGGAGGTACACGACGTACAGCCAGCCGTGCGCGATGGCGACGACCTCGGTGAAGCTCCCGGCGCCGTCGATCTTCAGGAGGTACTTGGCGATCATGCTCAGGCAGAGCAGGACCAGCAGCACACCCGTGGTGTACGCCAAAACGCGGTAGCGGGTGAACACGCTCTTTTTCATGAGGACGAGCGTAACCACCCGTTCCGGGCGATCTTTCCCCGGGTCGGCGGCCCGGGTCACTCCTCGTCGAAGTCCTCCGCGGCGACCCTCAGCGGCCGCAGCATCGCGAAGATCTCCCCGCACTCCTCGGCGTCGTAGGCGCCGAGACCGAAGTCCATCTCCATCAGGTCGCGCGTGGCCGCGTCGCAGACCTCGCGGCCCTTGTCGGTGATGGAGGCGAGGGTCCCGCGGCCGTCGTTGGGGTTGGGGCGCTTGGCGACGAGACCGGACCTGACCAGGCGGTCCACGGTGTTCGTCACGGACGTGGGGTGCACCATGAGCCGCTCGCCGATCTTGGACATCGGCAGCTCGCCCGCCTTGGAGAAGGTGAGCAGCACGAGTGCCTCGTAGCGCGCGAAGGTCAGTCCGTACGGCCTGACGACCGCGTCGACCTCGGCGAGCAGGATCTGCTGCGCCCGCATGATCGAGGTGATGGCGGCCATGGACGGCACGTTTCCCCAGCGCTGTTTCCAGTGTTCGTCGGCGCGGGCGATGGGGTCGAAAGGAAGACTGAGCGGCTTTGACACGGCACCAGACCTTACCGGCCGGTCACATCGTGGTCAGCCCCGTCTCGCCTTTCGGTCCCTTGGCGGTCCTGCGGGCTTCTACGGCGAGCAGGGCGCAGCAGACCGTGCCGAGCGCCCCGGCGCCCACGACCGCCCCGCGCACCCCGGCGAACTCGGCGGCCACACCGGCCAGGGCCATGCCCACGCCCTGGATCGTCATCAGCCCGGCGGTGAGCAGGGTCATGGCCCGGCCGCGCAGTTCCTCGGGCACGTCCCGGACGAACCACTGGTCGAGGCCCAGCGTGTACGCGGACCCGGCGCCCGCGATCACCAGCAGCGCGAGGGAGAGGGCCAGGCCCGGCCGGCAGGCGTAGCCGAGGTAGGGCAGCAGGGTGCAGCAGACCAGCGGGAGGGCGATCCGCGCCCGGGTGGCGGGGCGCAGCCGGGAGCCGGCGTACAGCTCGCCGGCGATCGTGCCGACGGGCAGGGCGCACATCAGCAGCCCGAGCCCGGTCGAACCGGCACCGAGCCCGGCCGCGTAGGGCGCGGCGAGGGCCTCCGGGGCGACGGAGAACATCGCCGGGAGCCAGAAGAGCAGGAGCAGTGCCCGGACCCTGCGGTCGGCGAGGACCTGCCGGGCGCCCCTGAGGGAGTCGGTCAGCAGGGCGCCCCCGCCGCTGCTCCGGGCGGGGCGGCGCCGGGTGCCGAGGCGCAGCAGGGCGGCGGAGGTGAGGAAGGTGCCCACGGTGATCAGCAGGGCGTGGCGCGGGGAGACCACGGTGAGCAGCAGGCCGCCGAGTCCGTATCCGACGAGCAGCGCGCTCTGCGACACGATCCGCAGCAGTGAGCGGCCGAGCACGAAGAGGTCGCCGTCGCCGAGGATGTCGGCGAGCGTCGCCATCCGGGTGCCCGCGAACACGGGTGAGACGACGGCGAGGGCGCAGCGGAGCAGCAGCAGTACGGCGATGCCGGTGCAGGGCGTCACCATCGTGGCGACGCAGGCCGCGCACACCAGGTCGCAGACCACCAGCACGCGTCGGGCCGGGTAGCGGTCGGCGACTCCGGCGAGCAGGGTCCCGCCGATCAGATACGGCAGGAAGCCGACCGCGAACGCGAGCGCGCTCAGCAGGGGCGAGCCGGTGAGGTCGTAGACGAGGACGGAGAGCGCGATCTCGGTGACGACCACGCCGAGGAGGGACAGCGCGTGCGCGGCGAAGACGACGCGGAACTCGGGGACGGCGAGGACGCGGCGGTAACCGGTGGGCGGCGCGGGAGGGGCTTGGAGCATGGGCAGCAGCCTGCTCAGCGGCGCCGTGGCGTCCTAGAGTTTCGGCCAGGGCCGAATCTTCAAGTTCTTCAGGTTCTTCAGGACCGAATCTTCTGGGGTGGGCATGCCGTCGCGGCTGTATTTCGGGGAGGACGACTTCCTCAGGTGCCGGTTCGCCGTGTCGCCGCTCTGGGAGACGCAGGAGGTGGTGCGGACGCTCAAGCGGCCCGAGCGGCAGGGCTATCACACGCCCTGGCTGCGGCGGACCGGCGCGGCGGCGGCCGGTCTCGATCTCGCGCCGCTGTGGCTGCTGATGCCGCAGACGGGGCACTGTCCCGGCTGGCTGTGTCCGCCGCCGATCGGCCCCGCGGCCACCTTCGAGCAGGAGATCGCCGCCGTCCGCGCGGCCGATCCGGCGCGGGCCAGGGAGGACACGGCCCGGTCGCTGGCATCCACCCCCGGCGCGCCGGAGTCCGCGCGCGGCCGGGCCTGGCTGCGTGAACCCGCCCGCATGATCGAGGAGTTGGCGGACGCGATGGAGGCCGTCTGGCACACCCTGGTCGCGCCGGACTGGCCACGGCTGCGCGCCCTGCTGGAGGCGGACATCGCCTTCCACTCGCGTCGGCTGGCCGAGGTCGGGCTGGGCGTGCTGCTCCCGGAGATCAGCCGGCACTGCGGCTGGGACGCCGGGACGCTGACCGTGGACTTCCGGGGCGAGCACGAGCGCCGGCTCGGCGGTCAGGGCCTGGTGCTGCTGCCGAGCGTCTTCATCTGGCCGAACGTGGTGAGCACCTTCGAGCACCCCTGGCAGCCGACCCTCGCCTACCCGGCCCGCGGTATCGGCGCCCTGTGGGCCGAGCCCGCCGACCACACACCGGACGCGCTGCTACGGCTGCTGGGGCGCGGTCGGGCCGCCGTGCTGGTCGCGCTCGACGAACCCGCCTCCACGACCGCCCTCGCCCACCGCCTCCGCCTCGCGCCCTCGTCGGTGTCCGCGCATCTGACGGTGCTGCGGGACGCGGGCCTGCTCACGGCCCGACGCTACGGCCATCAGGTGCTCTACGAGCGGACACCGCTGGGCATCGCGCTGGCCTCGGGCCGCGACTGACCGGCACGCCAAAGCTCCACACGGCGTACCAACAGCCGCCACCGTGCGCCAACAGACACCAGCTGGCCGGCCTCACGCGGCGGCCGACCGGCGCGCCAGGGCCCGGCGTGGTGGTGGATCGTCCACAATGCTGACGAATCATCACTTAATGTCCCCTCGCGCAAAGGAGCGGCATGTCCCGGCTGATCCGCACGTTCGCGGTGCTCTCGGTGTTCGGCCTGGCGGTGGGCTGTTCGTCCGGCGCCGACGTCGACGAGGCCTCCGTCGCCGGTGCCCGGTCCAAGGAGCCGATGGGCGACATGACCTTCTGGGTCGACCCGGCGAGCCCGGCGGCCGAGCAGATCCAGATGTGGGAGCGGGAGGGGCGCAAGCAGGACGCCGCCCTGCTCAAGCGGATCGCCGACGAGCCGACCGCACTGTGGCCGGCCGGTGAGATCGACCCCGGCCCGGTGATCAGGGCGGCGACGGCGGCCGCGCGCCAGGAAGGACGTACGGCGGTCTTCGTCGCGTACGACATTCCGCACCGCGACTGCGGTCAGCACTCGGCCGGCGGGGCCGGGGACGCCGATGCCTACCGGGCGTGGATCGGGAAGTTCGCCGAGGCGCTGGGCGACGCGAAGGCGCTCGTGGTGCTGGAGCCCGACGCCGTCGCGCACATGGTGGACGGCTGCACACCCGGTGAATACCAGGGCGAGCGGGATCAGCTGCTGAGCGAGGCGGTCGTCCGGCTGAAGCAGCAGTCGGGGACGAGGGTGTATCTCGACGCGGGCAACCCGTCCTGGATTCAGGACTCTTCGAAGCTCGTGGAGCCGTTGAAGCGGGCCGGTGTCGAGGAGGCCGACGGCTTCTCCCTCAACGTCTCCAACTTCCAGACGGACGCGGTGACGAAGAAGTACGGCGTCCAGCTGTCGCGCGACCTCGGCGGCAAGCACTTCGTCGTCGACACCAGCCGCAACGGCAACGGGCCGCTGCCCGGCGCCTGGTGCAATCCGCCGGGCCGGGGCCTGGGCACCCGGCCGACCACCGACACCGGCGAACAGTCCCTGGACGCCTATCTGTGGATCAAGCGGCCCGGCGCCTCGGACGGCACCTGTGAGGGCGGTCCCGACGCCGGGCAGTGGTGGCCGGAGTACGCCTTGGAGCTGGCACGCAACTCCAAGGCGTAGCAAGGCACTTCAGTTCGCCTTCAGTTCGCTTCAGTTCGCGGCGGTCAACTTCACTGCACCTGGATCCACTTGGCCTCCGACGGCGTGCCCTGGGCGTCCGTCACGAAGAGCATGTACCAGCCGGGCGGCACCAGGGCCTGGTCCTTGGGGACGTCCACCGTCACCGACTTGCCGTCCTTGACGAGGCCGAGCTCGATGGAGCGCTGCTCGACGTCCGTCGTGTGGGTGACCGAACTCGGGCGCATCAGGCGGGCCTTGACGACCCGTTCGGGGTGGTCGGTGCGGAAGGTCGCCCGGTGGTGCCGGTCCAGGGTCTCCGGACCGTCCTGCAGAACCGGCCTGTTGCTGCCGTTCTTGTGCAGCGCGGGCGGGGTGAAGATCTCCATGCGCTGCTCGAAGTGACCCAGTTTGGTGTTGGCCTGGTCGTCGAAGAGCGGGTCGGAGCCGAACGTGACGACCCTGCCGTCGGGCAACAGCAGTGCCTCGGAGTGGTAGTTGCGGCCGACCATCGGGGCGGCGGCCTCGCGGAAGGCGTTGCCCTTCGGGTCGTAGAACTGCGCCTTGAAGATGTTGCTGGCGCTGCGGCCGCGGTAGTCGGAGGAGCCGTTGGTGGTGAAGACCGAGTCGTCCGGCATGATCACGCTGTTCAAGTACCGCGTGCCCTGGGGGAGATCGGGGCCGTCCTTGAAGACGGGGCTGTCCTGCTTGAGGTCGACGACGGCGGTGCGCGGGGTCGACTTCTTGGACTCGCCGACGCCTCCGCCGCCGAGGATCATCACCTTCTGGTCCTGGGCAGGCGGCAGGAGCAGCGAGGACGAGGTCTCGGTCTCCTCGGGGTCGCGCAGCCCGGCGACCTTGGTGAACTTGTTGGTCTTCAGGTCCCAAAGGCCGGGCTCACGGCCCTTGTTGGCGGGTCCGTACCCGGCGTTGGAGGCCGGGTAGAAGAGCTTGCCGCCCTTGGTGAGGAAGAGGGCCGGGTAGGTGGGGAAGTACCGCTTGGGGCCCGGGGTCCACTTCTTGGTCTTCGGGTCGTAGATCTCGTTGTCGCCCTGGTCGATCACGCCGACGTCGTCGAGGCCGGAGACGGCGAGGACGCGGCCGTCGTCGAGGCCGACGAGGGTCGGGTACCAACGCGCCTTCTCCATCGGGTCGACGGCGATGTACCGCTCGGCCCTGGGGTCGAACTCGTAGGCGGCGCGGATGCCTTGGTAGTCCTGCTTCTCCAGGGTGATCTTCTCGGAGAGGCCGTACGTGTTGTTCGCGTCCTTGCCCTTGAGGCCGACGATGTCGTACTGCGCCTGGTTCTCGGTGACCGACATCGGGCCCGCCTCGGCGGCCTCGACGAAGACGCGGACCTCGCTCGCGGTGACCTTGGTCTGCCAGGGCTGCATCACCCCGCGGGCGTTGTACGTCACCTTGAACTCGCGCTTGGCCTTGGGGACGGTGACGTCGAACTTGGTGACGTAGTCGACGCCGGCCGGGGAGCGGAAGACGGTGCCCTTCTTGAGGAACATCGCCTTGTTCGGGCTCTCGTTCTTGACCCGCATGCCGCCGCCGGCCCGCTTGACCTCGCCGTCGAGGAGTTCGTAGCGAGCCGTGCCGCCGGCCACCAGCAGGTTGCCGCTGGGGAGTTGGCTGTGTCCGCCGCAGAAGAAGTCGACCGGGGTCGGGATCTTCTTGAAGGTGTCGGCCTTCGGGTCCCACAGCACGGTGTCGAAGGACCCGGCGTTGAACTTCTTCTGCTCGTTGCCGGACCCGGCCACGATCAGCACCTTGCCCGTGTGCAGCAGCGAGGCGTGGATGGCGTTGGTGCGGTACTCCTTCGGGATGTCGATCTGGTCCCAGGAGCCGTACTTGGCCATGTACCCGGGCCGGGTGATCTTGTACTCGTGGTACTGCTCGCCGGCGAAGTCGAGGGCGGCCGGGGCGTTGAGACCGGCCAGGACGGCGACGCCGCCGATGCCGAGGACGGTCTTCCTGGTTTTCTGGGACGGCTGGAAGGCCATGGTCTAGTTGCCCCCTGTCGTGGTGCTGGAGACGGACGGACCGGCCCCGGTGGTGGCGAGCGCGGGCTCGGCGGTGTCGAGGGTGCGCGCGCCGCCGAGCAGCGACCGGCGTTCCCGGCGCTCCTTGATCAGCGAGCCGACCCAAACTCCCAGCGGCGCAAGGGAGATGACCATCGCGAGGACCGCCCAGGTGCGCATGGCCGCGTGGGTGTGGTCGAGGACGACCGAGGCGGCCAGCGAGGTGGCCAGGAGGATCGCCCAGAAGAGGTGGATCCGGAAGGTCATCACCCGGTCCGGGCTGGCGTCGCCGCCCTTGGGCGTGACGACGAACCGGCTCGGCCGACGGATGAGCGCCTCACCGAAGGACTTCAGATAGATGGGCGCGGAGAGCGCCGACATCGCCATGCCGGCCAGCCCGCCCGACCCCTCGGGTTCGTGCGGGGAGACGTTGTGCCGCCGGTTCCAGAGATAGAGCCCGATCTGGAGCGCGGCCGCATCGCTGTAGAGCATCAGCCACACAGAGGCCGCGACCTGCGTACCGGACGCCCCGAACCACAGGAACAGGAAGCAACTCATGATGCCCAGCAGCCAGTTGACGGCCGTCATCGGGTAGTAGACGAGCATCAGCGTATACGAGAACAGCCGCCCCGGAGGCATCGTGAACGGCGCCTTCCAGTACTGCTTGATCAGCGTCTCGTACGTCCCGCGCGACCACCGCATCTGCTGCGTGAAGAAGTCGGTCCAGGAGGCCGGCCCCTCCCCCACGGCGAGCACGTCGGGCGTGTAGACGGACCGCCAGTGCGTACGCGTCAGGGGATTGCGGTGCCGGTGCAGCTCGAAGCCCGTGGCCATGTCCTCGGTGATGGAGTCGTACAGCCCGCCGATCTGCTTGACGGCGGCGATCCGTACGACGTTGTTGGTACCGACGAACATGGGGGCGCGGTAGCGGTTGCCGGCGCGCTGGATCAGCGCGTGGAAGAGGAACTGCTGCGACTCGGCGGCCTTGGTGACGGGGTTGTGGTAGTTCCCGTACACCTGCGGTCCCACGACGAAGGCGACGTCCGGGTCGCGGAAGTAACCCATCATCCGCTCAAGGAAGTTGGGGAGCGGCACGTGGTCGGTGTCGACGGAGGCGAAGAACTCGTAGTCGCCGCCGTGCATCGCGATCCAGGCGTTGTAGTTCCCGTGCTTCGTACGGGCCTTGTGGACGCCTTTAGGCCGGTTCCACTCGGGAACTCCGTGCCGCGTGAAGTGCCGTACGCCCAACTCGGCGCACAGTGCCTTGGCCTGCTCGTCGTCACCCTCGTCGAGGAGCCAGACGTCGACCGGACCCGTGTGGGTCACATTGACCGCACCTTCGAGGGTGGCGCGGACCATGGAGAGGGGTTCCTTGCCCGGGACGTACGTCGTGAGGAAGGCGACGCGGGTGCCGGGGGCGGGGACGACGGGGATGGGGTCGCGGGCGACCAGTGTGGCGTGGGCGACGGAGGCGACGTTGACGACCATGAACAGCTCGATGAGGCCGATGGCTATCAGCATCGTGACGTCGAGCCCGACCATCCACTCCTGACCGCCCTCGCGCTCCACCCAGTGGGAGGGCCACACGAGATAGACGAGCAGGGCGGCGGTGAGCACCGGGGCGAGGCTCATCAGGAGGACCGCACGTATTCGGTGGGGCTCGCGCGAGAGGAGCGAGTTGTACTGCACCTGGTACGACGCACCGGACGGCTCCGTGAGCGGTCCGGCCAGTCGGCTGTAGGTGTCGTAGTCGTAGCCCTCCGGCCGCACAGTGCCCTCCAATGATTGAGGAGTGATCGACGCCCGGGGACCGAGGAACCGTGGAGTCCGACTGGAGACCGTGGAACCGAAGATCGACCGGGCCGATACCCACACACAAGTGGACATATAGGGGCATGTCGAACTGGGTGCGTCCAGGTGGGTGGGGAGTTGACTCCGGCGGCGGAACGGGATGCCTCCGGCGGTGGGGTGGGGATCTCCGGTAGTGGATCGGGGTGCTTCGGGCAGCGGAGCTGGTGCCTCCGGCAGTGGAGCGGGATGCTTCCGGCGGCCGAACAGGATGCCTCCCCGGTCGCGGAGCGAGGTGCTTCCGGCGGCGGGACGGGGTTCCTCCGGTAATGGAGCGGAGGGTCTCCGGCGGTGGAGCGGGACGCTTCCGGCAGCCGAACGGGATGCCTCTCCGGTGACGGAGCGAGGTATCTCCGGCGGCGGGACGGGGCGCCTCGGGCGGTGGAGCAGGGCCTCCGGCAGCGGAACAAGGTTCCTCCGGCGGTGGGGCGGGGTGCGGGGGCGGCTCGGGGAGAATGCGTCGGTCATGATGCTCAGCAGCCGCACGGGAGGCGCCCGCATGCACGACACCGCCGATCTCATCGCCGAGGCCTACGCGCTCGGCGCCGGACCGTGGACGTTGACGCCGGTCACCCGGGGCGCGTTGGGCCAGATCTGGAAGCTGTCCGGCAACGGTTCCTCATGGGCCGTCAAGGAACTCCTCTTCGGCTGCGACGAGGACCAGGTCCGCCGGGAGGCCGCGTTACGGGAGACCTCGGAGAAGCTGGGCATCGCGTCGCCGCGGCTGCTGCCGAACCGGGAGGGGGCGCACGTCTCCCACTTGGCCCCCGGCTCCGGCTCCGCATCCGGTCCCGCTTCCACCTCCGGTTCCGGCTCTTCCGCCGGCTCTCACATCAAGCTGTACGAGTGGACCGACGGCACCCCCGCGGACGTGTCCGACCCGGAGATCCTGGACTGGTTCGGGCGGACCATGGCGCTGCTGCACCGGGCGGGCAACGGCGAGAGCAGGACGCCGGGTTCCTGGTACGAACGGTGCCCGGAGGACGCCGAGTGGAGGGAGCTGCACGGGAAGGTGCGGCGGGCGGGGATGCCGTGGGCGGACGCGCTGGGCCGCTTCATCGCCACCTCCGCAAGGGAGTTGGCGCCCTGGGTGACCCCGTCCGACCCCGGCGACCTCGTGACGTCCCACCTCGACCTGCAACCCCAGAACGTCCTGGTCGGCCCGGACGGTCCCGTCCTCCTCGACTGGGACAACGCCGGATCCGCTTCCGCGGAACGGGAGTTGGCCCGCGCCCTGTTCGTGTGGTCGGGCGGGAACGAGGGGGACGTCGAGGCGGGTGTGCGGGTGGCGCGGGCGTATCGGAGCGCCGGGGGGCGTGCCGTCGTACGGGGTCCGCAGTCGTTCTCGATGCTCTTCGCCACCGCGCTGAACTACGTGCGGGTACAGGCCGAGTGCTCGATCGACCCGACGGTGACGGCCGCACAGAGGGAGTTCGGGAGTGGCCAGGTCGTCGCCGCGCTGGGGTGGGTGCCGGAGTTGGCGGTCGTGTCGCGGTTGAGTGCGGTGGTGGAGCGGGTGGGGTGAAGCGGGTGGGGTGAATCTGACCCGGGATCAGTTCATTGCCGTGGCCGAGGAGTTCGGGGCGACCTGAGCCCGCCCGTCACCGGCCTCGGGTCGGCGGTGACGTACCTGCGGCGCGAGGGCGGGTGGGGCAAGGCCTGAAGCGCTCGCTCCTCAAGCGCTCGCTCCTCCAGCCCCTGAACTCTTCCCGCTTCCCTGACCCGCCCCGCCCCCGCCGGACGGCGCTCCCGCTACTCCGCCAGGTGCCGCTCGACCGTCTCCACCTTGGACGTGAGGCCGTCCGTCACCCCGGGGCGGATGTCCGCCTTGAGGACCACGGAGACGCGCGGGGCGCGGGCCTCGACGGCGGCCACCGCGCGCTTGACCACGTCCATCACCTCGTCCCATTCACCCTCGATGGACGTGAACATCGCGTCGGTACGGTTGGGCAGGCCGGACTCGCGGACCACGCGGACGGCGTCGGCGACGTACTCCCCCACGTCCTCGCCGACACCCAGCGGCGTCACGGAAAAGGCGACGATCATGCCTTCACGGCCCCTTCCTGCTCCTGGCGGGCGCGGGAGGCGATGACCGCGTTCTCGGACTCGCGCCTGAGCTTGCGCTCGGCGAAGAAGCCGCCGGTGGGCAGTACGGAGAGGATGAAGTAGAGGGCCGCCGTCTTCGCGCCCCACTTGGTGCGGTTCCAGGCGTCGGCCCAGAAGAGGACGTAGAGGATGAAGAGGACGGCGTGGACAATGCCCATCACGGGCACCGCGTTGAAGTCCGTGGTCCGCTTCAGCACCGAGCAGACGAGCAGTACGAGGAAGGACACGGCCTCGGGGGCCGATACCAGGCGGAGGCGGCGGATGGCGGTGGCGGTCTTGATGTCCACAGGTCACCTTCGGTGAGGGAGACGTCCACAGTTTGTGAACGCGAGCACAAACGTTCACCCATTGTGGCAAACGGCTGAGCGAGTCGAGACTGGGGGTCCGCAGCCGAGTCCCCGGGAGTGCCCGTGCAGTTCGTTTTCTTCATGACGCTGCCCGGGCTGGTGGTCCTGCTGACCGCGCTCGCGTTCCTCGACCAGCTGCTCCTGAAGATGGGCCGCGCCGGAATGCTCCCCTGGCGGAACTCCGGGCGGCAGGGCCAGATATCCGCGACCGGCTTCGAGCAACTGCACGCGAGCCTCTCCCCGGGCAAGCAGACCGAGCTGAAGGAACGCCAGAGCGCGCTGGTGATGCGGGACGACGAGGAGGACGGGGACCCGCCCTGGTCGACCGTGGACCTGCGCGCGGGGACCGCCGTCATCCGGCTGAGCACTCGCCAAGACAGGCTCCGCGACACGCCCTAGGGGGCAGGTCAGGGTCGTTCTCCACCCACGGGCCCTGTCCTCGACCGTGCCCCTGCGGTTACCTTCGCAGCGTGGCGATGTTTCGACTCCAGGGCAGCAAGGTGCTCGCCGTCGACATGACCGGGGACGCCGTGAAGGCGAAGAACGGCTCGATGGTCGCGTACGACGGGCAGATGGCCTTCAAGAAGATGAGCGGCGGCGGTGAGGGCATCCGGGGGATGGTGACCCGGCGGCTCACCGGTGAGCAGATGACGGTGATGGAGGTGAGGGGGCAGGGGACCTGCTGGTTCGCGGACCGGGCCTCCGAGATCAACCTCGTGAATCTCCAGGGGGACAAGCTGTACGTGGAGTCGAGCAATCTGCTCGTGACCGACGCCGGGCTGCGGACGGGGACCACGTTCACCGGGCTGCGCGGCGCCTCGCAGGGCAACGGACTGTTCACGACGACCGTCGAGGGCCACGGCCAGGCGGCCATCATGTCGGACGGTCCGGCGGTGGTGCTGCGGGTCAGCCGGCAGTACCCGCTGACCGTCGACCCCGGCGCGTACATCGCGCACCAGGGAAATCTGCAGCAGTCCTTCCAGTCCGGTGTGACCTTCCGCACGCTCTTCGGGGAGGGCGGCGGCGAGGCCTTCCAGATCCGCTTCGAGGGCGACGGGCTCGTCTACGTCCAGCCCAGCGAGCGGAACACGATCGCGGGGGACGTGTGACATGGCGTTCACCGAGATCAACTCGAAGATGATCCAGGCCACGGTCATGCCGGGCCAGCGGCTGTTCAGCCAGCGCGGCGCGATGCTCGCCTACCAGGGCGACGTGTCCTTCACCCCCAACATCCAGGGCGGCCAGGGCGGCGTCATGTCGATGCTCGGACGCCGGGTGGCGAACGAGGCGACCCCCCTGATGACCGTCGAGGGCAGCGGCACCGTGATGTTCGGTCACGGCGGCCACCACATCCAGATCATCAACCTCGCCGGCGACACCCTCTACGTGGAGGCCGACCGCCTCCTCGCCTTCGAGGGCACCCTCCAGCAAGGCACGATGTTCATGGGCTCCCAGGGCGGCGTCATGGGCATGGTCCGCGGCCAGGTCACCGGCCAGGGCCTGTTCACCACCACCCTCCAGGGACAGGGCTCGGTCGCCGTGATGGCCCACGGCGGTGTCTTCGAGGTGCCGATCACCCCGGGCCGCCCCGTCCACGTCGACCCGCAGGCCTACGTCGCCCACCACGGCGACGTACGCAACAAGCTGTCCACGGCGCTCGGTTGGCGCGACATGGTGGGCCGGGGCTCCGGCGAGGCGTTCCAGCTGGAGCTGAGCGGCAGCGGCGCGGTGTACGTCCAGGCGTCGGAGGAGAAGCTGTGAGCCAGTACGCGGGGTCCGGCCCCACGATCTACGACCCGATGACCCTCCCGGTCGACGACAACGTCAACAAGTACACCTTCTGCGTGGAGCTCAAGGGGAGCCAGTGGTTCCTGCAGAAGGGGAAGATGATCGCCTACTACGGCTCGATGGAGTTCAACGGCATCGGGCACGGGCGACTCGACCGACTTGTCCGCACGTCCTTCCATTCGCCTCTGCACGCGAGCGACTGGGTCGTGGCGGACGGCTCGGGCAAGATGCTGCTCGCCGACCGGGCCTTCGATGTCAACGCGTACGACCTCGAAGACGCCAACATGACCATTCGCTCGGGCAACCTGCTCGCTTTTCAGCCAAGTCTCGCTCTCAAGCAGTCGATTGTTCCCGGCTTTCTGACACTCATCGGAACCGGCAAGATCGTGGCCGCGTCGAGCGGCCCGGTGGTGTTCATGGAACCCCCGATCCGGGTGGACCCGCAGGCCCTCGTCGGCTGGGCCGACTGCCCCTCCCCCTGCCATCACTACGACCACGCGTACATGACCGGCCTCATGGGCGGTCTACGTGCGATGACGGGCATCGGCGGGGCCTCCGGGGAGGAGCACCAGTTCGAGTTCGTCGGGGCGGGCACGGTGCTGCTCCAGTCGTCGGAGAACCTGATGCCCGAGCAGGCCACAGGGGTCGTGCCGCACGAGCCGGGGGTACCGAGCGGGGGCGGGGTTCCCACAGGCTCCGCACAGCAGGCGGGCGCACCGCGCCTTCCCGGACAGCTGGGGGACCTCCAGCGTCGCTTCGGGCTGTGAGCGGTAGTCTGCGGAGTGTGACGTCGAACGTGTGCGCGCCGTCACGCCACCCTCACTAGTTCGCCTTTCAACATTTTAGGTAGACTTCATTCATGGAGACCGAGACGGCCACGCGCTGGCTGACCGAAGAGGAGCAGTGCGCCTGGCGCACCCACCTGGAGGTCAACAGGCTGCTGACGTACCAACTCGAAAAGGACCTGCAGCCGTTCGGCCTGACGATGAACGATTACGAGATCCTGGTGAATCTCTCCGAGGCGGAGGGCGTACGACTGCGGATGAGCGACCTCGCGGCCGCCACCCTCCAGTCCAAGAGCCGCCTCTCGCACCAGATCACCCGCATGGAGAACGCGGACCTGGTCCGCCGGGAGAACTGCGAGTCGGACCGCCGGGGCCTGTACGCGGTGCTGACCGAGCACGGCCTGGAAACGATGAAGAAGGTCGCGCCCCACCATGTCGCCTCCGTACGGCGCCACTTCATCGACCTCGCCACCCCCGAGGGCCTGTCGGACCTCAGCAAGACCCTGAAGCCGATCGCGGATCATCTTCGGGGCCAGCGGGGACGTCCGTAGCAGCAACTGATCGAGGGCGGCCGGGATTCGACCACGAACCCCGGCCGCCTTTGTCATCCCTGGCTACGGCAGCGCCGCTCTAGGGCGCGGAGCTGTGTCAGTTTGCGGCTCCGCCGCGTGGGCGCGACCAGCCACGACGAGCCGGCAGCCAGGACACGACCCCCGCACTCCCCGCCACCACCCCGGCGACCAGGAAACAAACCCCCAACGGCAGCCGCCCAACCAGCAGCCCCGTCACCACCGACCCACCCGAACTCCCCGCGTTCACCGCCATGTTGACCCATGCCCCCGCCTGCGTCCGCGCCTCGGGCAAAGCCACCTCGTCGGCGAGCAGATACGCGGTGGTCAACGCCGGCGCCACAAAGAACCCCGCGCACCCCACCGCCACGGTGAGTGACCACACCCCCGAGGCGAACCCGCCCGCGGCCAACGCCACCCCGAGCCCCGACGCGGCCCCGGACAACCGAATCCGCGCGGCCGTACGCCAGTTGACCGCCCCGTTCAGAAGCCCACCCACCGCGCTGCCCGCCGACAGCGCGGCCAGCACCCAGGGCACGACATCGTCGCCGTACCCCCGCTGCTCCACGAACGCCATCACCAACAGGTAGACGGCACTCAACGCGAGCCCCGTCCCCCCGGCCACGACGACAGGACCGAGCAGCCCACGAACCCGGGCCGGCCTCAACCCCCGCCCGGCGCCCGCGGATACGCGTACTCCGGACAGTGCAGGTGACATGACGAAGGCGATCGTCCCGGTCACGATCAGGGCCGCGCTGAGCAGGACCCCGGCAGCCGGTGGAGCGAAGGTGAGCAGCGCGCCGACCGCCAACGGGCCGATGACGTACAGGAGTTCCTCCGCGACGCCGTCGAGGCTGTACGCGCGCTGCAACAACCCACGGTCACCGACGAGTTCGGCCCACACGGAGCGCATCGTGGGTCCAAGCGGGGGCGCGCACATGCCCGTCAGCGCGGCCACGATGCCGAGCACCACCTCCGGCGTCCCGGGGCTCCAGGTCACCGCCGCGAGGACGCACAGGAGACCGCCGTAGAGCGTCGCCATGGGGAGGAGTGCGCGGCGGGGGCCGTGGCGGTCCACCAGGGCCGCGCGCAGGGGCAGCAGCAGGACGGTCGCGGCGCCGAAGACGGCCATGACCGTGCCGGCGGCGGCGTAGGAACCGGTGGCGCGGACCACCGCGAGCAGGACCGCCGGGGAGACCATGCCGTACGAGAGGCGGCCGACGAGCGCCGCGGCGAACGTGCGGCGGGCGTACGGGACTTGGAGCACGGCGGCATACGAAGGGCACGCCGAAGTCGGCGTGGAAGAAGACGCGGACATGCGAGATGTTCCTCAACTGGAGGCAGGGAAAGGGGACGCCTGTGCGCCGCGCGACGGCGATCCGATGCGATCGCTGCCGTGCGCGGGCCGGGCGGGCCCTATGCCAAGAGGAGGAACATGCGGTCAACGTACCAACGGGACACGGCCGTTGACCACCGGGTTGGCCGTCCGTGACCTCCGCGGTCAGCCCTCGGTGATGCCCGCGATCAGTTCGTCCGCCGCCCGGTACGGGTCCAACTCCCCCGCCACGATCCGCTCCGCGAGCGCGCTCAACCGGCGGTCTCCGTGCAGGTCTCCGATGCGGGCGCGCAGGGCCGTGACCGCGATCGTCTCGACCTCGCGAGCCGCCCGGGCCGCGCGGCGCTCCGCGAGGACGCCGTGCTCCTCCATCCACGCCCGGTGCTTCTCCAGCGCCTCCACGACCTCGTCGATGCCCTCGGAGCGGGAGGCGACGGTCTTGACGATCGGGGGGCGCCAGTCGCCGGGGCCGCGGGACTCTCCCAGCCCGAGCATGTGGTTCAGCTCGCGGGCGGTCGCGTCGGCGCCGTCGCGGTCGGCCTTGTTGACGACGTAGACGTCGCCGATCTCCAGGATTCCGGCCTTCGCCGCCTGGATGCCGTCGCCCATGCCGGGGGCGAGCAACACCACGCTCGTGTCGGCCTGGGAGGCGATCTCCACCTCCGACTGGCCCACCCCGACCGTCTCGACCAGGATCACGTCGCAGCCCGCCGCGTCGAGGACGCGGATGGCCTGCGGGGCGGACCAGGCGAGGCCGCCGAGGTGGCCGCGGGTGGCCATCGAGCGGATGTAGACGCCGGGGTCGGAGGAGTGGTCCGACATGCGGACGCGGTCGCCGAGCAGGGCGCCGCCCGAGAACGGCGAGGACGGGTCGACGGCCAGGACGCCGACCCGCCTGCCCTGCTTGCGGTACGCCGTGACCAGCGCGGACGTGGACGTCGACTTGCCCACGCCCGGCGATCCGGTGAGGCCCACGACGTAGGCCCCGCCGGTCAGCGGTGCGAGGGTCGCCATGACCTCCCGGAGCTGGGGGGATGCCCCCTCCACCAGGGAGATCAGCCGGGCCACGGCCCGCGGCCGGCCTTCCCTGGCCTGGGCCACCAGCGAGGCGACGTCCTGCATCACGGCTCCGATCCCTTGCGGATGTGCGAGAAGGTACTGCTGCTCAGGCCTTGGGTACCCGCACGATCAGCGCGTCACCCTGACCGCCGCCGCCGCACAGCGCCGCCGCGCCGACCCCGCCGCCGCGCCGCTTGAGCTCCAGGGCCAGGTGCAGCACGAGCCGGGCGCCGGACATGCCGATGGGGTGGCCCAGGGCGATGGCGCCGCCGTTGACGTTCACCTTTTCCGTGGACACCCCGAGGTCCTTCATTGACTGCACCGCCACGGCGGCGAAGGCCTCGTTGATCTCGATCAGGTCGAGGCTCTCGACCTCCAGGCCCTCCTTCTTCAGGGCGTGCAGGATCGCGTTCGAGGGCTGCGACTGGAGGGAGTTGTCGGGTCCCGCCACATTTCCGTGGGCGCCGATCTCGGCGATCCACTCCAGGCCCAGCTCCTGCGCCTTGGTCTTGCTCATCACGACCACGGCCGCAGCGCCGTCCGAGATCTGCGAGGAGGTGCCGGCGGTGATCGTGCCGTCCTTGGTGAACGCCGGGCGCAGCTTGCCGAGCGACTCGACCGTGGTCTCCGCGCGGATGCCCTCGTCCTTGCTGAAGACGACGGGCTCGCCCTTGCGCTGCGGGATCTCGATCGGCGTGATCTCGGCCTCGAAGACGCCGTTCTGCTGGGCGGCCGCGGCCCGCTGGTGGGACAGGGCGGCGACCTCGTCCTGCTCGGGGCGGGCGATCCCGAGCCGTGTGTTGTGCTTCTCCGTGGACTCGCCCATCGCGATGTTCTCGAAGGCGTCGGTCAGGCCGTCGTAGGCCATCGCGTCGAGCATCTCGATCGCGCCGTACTTGTAGCCCTCGCGGGACTTGGGGAGCAGGTGGGGGGCGTTGGTCATGGACTCCTGGCCGCCCGCGACGACGATCTCGAACTCACCTGCACGGATGAGCTGGTCGGCGAGCGCGATGGCGTCGAGGCCCGAGAGGCACACCTTGTTGATGGTGAGCGCGGGGACGCTCATGGGGATGCCCGCCTTGACGGCGGCCTGGCGTGCCGGGATCTGCCCTGCCCCGGCCTGGAGCACCTGGCCCATGATCACGTACTGCACCTGGTCGCCACCGATACCCGCACGGTCGAGGGCGGCCTTGATCGCGAAGCCGCCGAGATCGGCTCCGGAGAAGGACTTCAGGGAGCCCAGCAGGCGTCCCATGGGCGTCCGGGCGCCCGAGACGATCACCGAGGTCGTGCTGTTCGTTCCAGACATGAGGTGCGATCCCCTTCCAGCGTGTTTCAGCTGAGGAGTGAACGAGGGTTTACTTGAAATGTACTGAGCGGTAGTCCACCCCGTCATCGGGCCGTCGGTGTGATCGCGCGCACGTTGCGTAACCATCGCGCTAGCGCTGCACTACATACATGCTGACGCGAATCGACCACATCGGGATCGCCTGCTTCGACCTCGACACGACCGTCGAGTTCTACCGGGCCACGTACGGCTTCGAGGTGTTCCACTCCGAGGTCAACGAGGAGCAGGGCGTGCGCGAGGCCATGTTGAAGATCAACAACACGGACGACGGCGGCGCCTCCTACCTTCAGCTCCTCGAACCCACCCGCGAGGACTCCGCCGTAGGGAAGTGGCTGGCGAAGAACGGGGAGGGGGTCCACCACATCGCCTTCGGCACGGCGGACGTCGACACGGACTCCGAGGACATCCGCGGGAAGGGCGTACGCGTTCTGTACGAGGAGCCCCGGCGCGGTTCCATGGGGTCACGGATCACGTTCCTGCACCCAAAGGATTGCCATGGCGTACTGACAGAACTGGTCACTTCGGCGCCTGTTGAGTCACCTGAGCACTGACCCTCGTACATATGGGCCGGTAGGGTTGGGGTCGGTCGTCGCTCGCAACCAGGGCAACGGCATGCCGGGGTCCGGGTTTCGGGGGGCGAGCGTCGGGCAGCAGCCCATGCTCCGTCGTTGATCTGACACCATTCCCCGGAAGCACCGTCCGTTGGATGGACGGGGCTCGTTGGAGTAAACCGCGACCAGGGGACGGATGGGACCGCGCAGTGCGGGGCTACGAACGCCAGGAGCGAGAGCCGGCGGCTGACGTCGACCACCTCTCTCGGTTCGAGGCCGAGATGGAGCGGCTGAAGACCGAGCGGGAAAAGGCGATCCAGCATGCCGAGGACCTCGGCTACCAGGTCGAGGTGCTGCGCGCCAAGCTGCACGAGGCGCGCCGCACCCTCATGTCCCGACCGGCTTACGACGGCGGTGACATCGGCTATCAGGCCGAGCAGATGCTTCGTAATGCCCAGGTCCAGGCCGACCAGTTGCGGCAGGACGCCGAGCGGGAGCTGAGCCAGGCCCGCGCGCAGACCCAGCGCATCCTCCAGGAGCACGCCGAGCAGGCCGCGCGCCTCCAGGCGGAGCTGCACCAGGAGGCGGTGACCCGGCGCCAGCAGCTCGACCAGGAGCTGGGCGAGCGCCGGCAGACCGTCGAGTCGCACGTCAACGAGAACGTGGCGTGGGCCGAGCAGCTCCGCGCCCGCTCCGAGTCGCAGGCCCGCCGTCTCGTGGACGAGTCGCGCGCCGAGGCCGAGCAGGCCCTGGCCGCCGCCCGTGCCGAGGCCGAGCGCGTCGCCACCGAGGCCCGCCAGCGGCTGGAGATCGACGCCGAGACGGCCCGCGCGGAGGCGGAGCAGCTTCTGCGCCGCGCCCGCACGGACGCCGAGCGGCTGCTGAACGCGGCGTCCTCGCAGGCCCAGGAGGCCACCGACCACGCCGAGCAGCTGCGCAGCTCCACGGTCAACGAGTCGGACTCCGCCCGCCGCCAGGCCACCGAGATGAGCCGGACCGCCGAGACGCGCATGGCCGAGGCCGAAACCTCACTGCGTGAGGCGCGCCTTGAGGCGGAGAAGGTCCTCAGCGAAGCGAAAGAAGCCGCCGCCAAGGCGCTCGCGAGCGCCGAGTCGGCGAACGAGCAGCGCACGCGGACGGCGAAGGAGCAGGTCGCCCGGCTGGTGACGGAGGCCACCAAGGAGGCCGAGTCCACCAAGACGGACGCCGAGCAGGTCGTCGCGGACGCCCAGGCCAAGGCCGACAAGATCGTCGCGGAGGCCGAGGAGAACGCGCGCAGCCTCACAGCCGAGGAGACCGCCTCCCAGCTCGCGAAGGCCGCCCGTACCGCCGAGGACGTCCTCGACAAGGCGTCCGAGGAGGCCAAGAACACCACCAAGGCCGCCACCGAGGAGGCCGAGCGGATCCGCTCCGAGGCGGAGGCCGAGGCCGACCGGCTGCGTGCCCAGGCGCACGACATCGCCGAGGGGCTCAAGGGCGCGGCGAAGGACGACACCAAGGAGTACCGGGCCAAGACGGTCGAGCTGCAGGAGGAGGCGCGCCGGCTGCGCGGCGAGGCCGAGCAGCTGCGCGCCGACGCGGTCGGCGAGGGCGAGCGCATCCGCGCCGAGGCCCGCCGCGAGGCCGTCCAGCAGATCGAGGAGGCGGCCAGGACCGCCGAGGATCTGCTGTCCAAGGCCCGGGCGGACGCCGACGAGCTGCGCCAGACCGCCACCACGGACAGCGAGAAGGTCCGCACCGAGGCCATCGAGCGCGCCACCACCCTGCGCCGGCAGGCCGAGGAGACCCTCGACCGCACCCGCAAGGAGGCCGAGCGGCACCGCTCCGAGGTCATCGAGCAGTCCGAGGGCATCAAGGCGAACGCCGAACAGGCCGCACGCGACCTGCGCGACGAGACCGAGCGGGCCATAGAGGCACGCCGCGAGGAGGCCGCCGAGGGCCTCACCCGGCTGCACACGGAGACCGAGGAGCGGCTCGCCGCTGCCGAGCAGGCACTCACCGACGCCCGCGAGGAGGCCGAGCGGATCCGCCGCGAGGCCGCCGAGGAGACCGAGCGACTGCGCGGCGAGGCCGCCGACCGCATCCGCTCCCTCCAGGCACAGGCCGAGACGGAGGCCGACCGGCTGCGCAACGAGGCGGCCGGCGACGCGTCCGCGTCCCGCGCCGAGGGCGAGGCCATCGCCGTACGACTTCGATCGGAGGCGTCGGCCGAGGCCGAGCGGCTCAAGACCGAGGCGCAGGACACCGCCGACCGGGTCCGCGCGGAGGCCCAGGCCGCCGCCGAGCGGCTGGCCACGGAGGCGTCGGAGACACTGGCCGCCGCCCAGGAGGAGGCCGTACGACGTCGTCGTGAGGCCGAGGAGCTGCTCGGGTCGGCCCGTGAGGAGGCCGGGCAGGAGCGCGAGCGGGCCCGCGAGCAGAGCGAGGAGCTGCTGGCCTCGGCGCGCAACCGCGTCGAGGAGGCACAGTCCGAGGCCGTCCGGCTGGTCGAGGAGGCCGACCGGCGCGCCACCGAGATGGTGTCGGGCGCCGAGCAACACGCCCAGCAGGTACGGGAGTCCGTCGCCGGGCTGCACGAGCAGGCCCAGGAGGACATCCAGGGGATCAGGTCGGCCGCCGAGCACGTGGCGGACCGCACCCGGCGCGAGGCGCAGGAGGAGGCGGACCGGGTCCGCGCCGACGCGTACAGCGAGCGGGAGCGGGCCACCGAGGACGCCAACCGCGTCCGGCGCCGGGCGGCCGAGGAGACGGACGCCGCCAAGGCCCTTGCGGAGCGCACCGTTTCGGACGCGATCGCGGAGGCGGAGCGGCTGCGGTCGGAGTCGGCCGAGCATGCCCAGCAGGTGCGTACGCAGGCCTCGGACACGATCGCGCAGGCCGACCAGGACGCGGCGCGGGCCCGGGCGGACGCCCGCGAGGACGCCAACCGGATCCGTTCGGACGCGGCGACGCAGGCCGACACTCTCATCACCGAGGTGACGGCGGAGGCGGAGCGGCTCCAGACGGAGACCATCGACGAGGCCGAGCGGGTGCGCTCGGAGGCCGTGGCCAAGGCGGGGAAGCTCATCTCGGACGCGACCGGGGACGCGGAGCGGCTGCGTGCCGAGGCCGCCGACACGGTGGGTTCCGCGCAGCAGCAGGCCGAGCGGATCCGCAACGAGTCCAACCGTCTCAAGGCGAACGCGGAGGCGGACGCCGAGCGGGTCACCTCGGCGGCGCGCGAGGAGTCGGAGCGGACGCTGGACGAGGCCCGCAAGGAGGCCAACAAACGGCGCTCCGAGGCGGCCGAGCAGGTCGACACCCTCATCACGGAGACCGCGGCCGAGGCCGACAAACTCCTCAGCGAGGCCCAGCAGCAGGCGCAGAAGACGACGGCGGACGCCGAGGCACAGGCCGACTCGATGGTCGGCGCGGCCCGCAACGAGGCAGACCGGCTGGTGTCCGAGGGCACGGTCGAGGGCAACTCCCGGGTGGAGCGGGCCCGTACGGACGCGGACGAGCTGCTCGTCGGCGCGCGTCGGGACGCCACTGCCATAAGGGAGCGGTCCGAGGAGCTGCGCGACCGCATCACCACGGAGATCGAGAACCTGCACGAGCGGGCCCGCCGTGAGTCCGCCGAGACGATGAAGTCGGCCGGCGACCGCTGCGACGCGCTCATCAAGGCCGCCGAGGAGCAGCTCGGCAAGGCCCAGATGAAGGCCAAGGAACTGGTCTCGGAGGCCAACTCCGAGGCGGGCAAGGTCCGTATCGCCGCCGTGAAGAAGGCCGAGGGTCTCCTCAAGGAGGCCGAGCAGAAGAAGTCCACGCTCATCCGCGAGGCCGAGGACCTGAAGGCGGAGGCGATCCGCGAGGCCCGCCGCACGGTCGAGGAGGGCAAGCGCGATCTGGAGGTGCTCGTCCGCCGCCGCGAGGACATCAACGCCGAAATCTCCCGTGTCCAGGACGTCCTGGAAGCGTTGGAGTCTTTCGAGGCCCCGACAGCGGCCAAGGACGGCGGGGTCAAGGCGGGAGCCACGGCGGGCGCAACTCGTTCGAGTGGCAAGTCTGTTGAAGGTTAGGGCCTGTCCGGCGGATCAGGTCGCAGGAAAGTGACGGTGCCTGATAGGCACCGGCGAGCGGGGCGTGGTGCGTGCAGCTGCAAGGCGGAGGAGGGAGGCGACGCGGAGCGTCGCCGACCGACGACAACGCGGCAGATGTGCGTGCCACGCCCCGCGTCTGCGACATGATCCGCTGGACAGGTCCTAAGAAAGCCCTGTGAGGTTAGGGGTGTTCTGGGGCCTTTGACCGAGTCTTTGGCAAGCGGTCCGACGGTTAGCCACTCAAAAGGGGTGTCATTCTCCAGATCAAACACGCATCCGCTCGATGACACACCGCTTCGGCCCCTAGGATTCCCCCTATCACCTCACCGGTCTCATTCGACAGGAACCCCATGAGCGACACTTCCCCCTACGGCTTCGAGCTTGTGCGGCGTGGGTACGACCGCGCTCAGGTGGACGAACGCATCTCGAAGCTCGTCTCCGACCGTGACAGCGCTCTGGCCCGTATCACTGCTCTCGAAAAGCGCATCGAGGAGCTCCACCTCGAAACGCAGAACGCCGCGGCCCAGGTAAGCGACGCAGAGCCGTCGTACGCCGGTCTCGGCGCGCGGGTCGAGAAGATCCTCCGCCTCGCCGAGGAAGAGGCCAAGGACCTGCGCGAGGAGGCACGGCGCGCGGCCGAGCAGCACCGCGAACTCGCGGAGTCCGCTGCTCAGCAGGTCCGCAACGACGCAGAATCGTTCGCTGCGGAGCGCAAGTCCAAGGCGGAGGACGAGGGCGTCCGGATCGTCGAGAAGGCCAAGAGCGACTCCGCCCAGCTGCGTGGCGAGGCCCAGAAGGACGCGCAGCAGAAGCGCGAGGAGGCCGACGCCCTCTTCGAGGAGACCCGCGCCAAGGCCGCGCAGGCCGCCGCCGACTTCGAGACGAACCTCGCCAAGCGCCGCGAGCAGTCCGAGCGCGACCTGGCATCGCGTCAGCAGAAGGCCGAGAAGCGCCTCGCGGAGATCGAGCACCGCGCGGAGCAGCTCCGGCTTGAGGCCGAGAAGCTGCGTACGGACGCGGAGCGTCGCGCCCGTCAGACGGTGGAGACGGCTCAGCGCCAGGCCGAGGACATCGTGGCCGACGCGAACGCCAAGGCCGACCGCATCCGTTCGGAATCCGAGCGCGAGCTGGCCGCCCTGACGAACCGTCGCGACAGCATCAACGCCCAGCTGACGAACGTGCGCGAGATGCTCGCCACGCTCACGGGTGCCGCGGTGGCCGCCGCGAGCTCGCCGGTCGAGGACGAGCCGATCTCTCGTGGAGTTCCGGCTCAGCAGTCCCGGTGAGCAAGCGATTGCCAGTAGGTATGTGAACGCCGGCTGAGGCCCGCATTCCCTTAGGGGGTGCGGGCCTCACCCGTGTCCGGCCAGCAGGGGCAGGTACACGTCGTCGACGATCCCGACGAGGGTGGCGTCGGCGACCGGGTCGCGGGAGACGACCATCTCGTAACGCAGCAGGTCCGCGGGGACGGTGACGGTCCGTCGGGGGAGGTCGGCGGTGGGGATCTCACCCCGCTTCACAGCACGCTGAAGCAGCGTCAGCAGGATGTCGTGCATGATCCCGAAAACCTTCGGGTCCAGGTCGGTCACCTCCGCGAGCAGGCCCCGGATGACGTCCGGGCCGATCTCCCGCTGCCGTTCGGCCATCAGCCGCAGCAGGGTGAGCAGGTCCTCGCGCAACTCCCCGGTGTCCGGCACCTGGTCGACGATGAAGCCGGTGCGGTGCGGCAGGGCGGCCTTGACGAGTTCGGCGCGGTTGGCCCAGCGCCGGTAGAGGACCTGCTTGCCGGTACGGGCCCGGGCCGCGACGCCCTCCATGGTGAGCCGGGCGTAGCCGACCTCGGCCAGCTCCTCCCATACGGCGTCCAGGATGTCGGCCTCCAGCGCGGCCCCGCGCCGCCGCGTCTGCTCTGCGGCCATCACCGGCACCCCTGACTCCCACTAGGAGACCTTGCGTCTCTTATCGGGGCCAGTCTAACGTGGCCCTTTAGAGACGCACCGTCTCTAAAGGTGTCTCCAAAGGGGGAACCGCCATGCCCGACACCACCGTCCGCCCCGCCGAACACCTCGACCCGGCCGTCCGCAAGCTCGCCGGCATCCTCGTCCTCGGCGCCCTCGCCCCGCTCCTCGACAGCACGATCGTCTCCATAGCCCTGCACACCCTGGGCCACGACCTGGGCGCCTCCACGGCGAGCCTGCAATGGGTCAGCACCGCGTATCTCCTGGCCCTCGCGACGGTCGTCCCGGTCTCCGGCTGGGCCGTCGAACGCTTCGACTCCCGGAGCGTCTGGCTCGGCGCGCTGCTCCTCTTCCTCGCCGGATCCCTGCTCTGCGGGCTCGCCTGGAACATCGGCTCGCTGATCGCCTTCCGGGTCGTGCAGGGCATCGGCGGCGGACTGCTGCTGCCCGTCCTGCAGACCCTGGTGATGCGCGCCGCCGGCGGCCGCAGCCTCGGCCGCCTCATGGCGGTGATCACCCTGCCCGCCATGGTCGTACCGATCCTCGGCCCGGTCGTCGGCGGCCTGATCGTCGGTCACCTCAGCTGGCGCTGGATCTTCTACGTCAACCTGCCCGTCTGCCTCCTGGCCCTCGCCCTGGCCTGGCGCGGCGTCCCGAAGGACACCCCGCGCCCCGGCCACCACCTGGACCTGACCGGCCTCCTGCTCCTCTCCCCCGGCCTCGCCACCCTGGTCTACGGCCTGTCCGAGACCGGCGCCGCCCGCGCCACGGCGATCCCGGTGGGCGCCGTACTCATCGCCCTGTTCGCCCGCCACGCACTGCGCGCCCGCGAACCCCTCGTGGACCTGCGCCTGTTCCAGGACCGCGCGTTCGCCGTCTCCTCGATCCTGACGTTCCTGAACGGGCTCGCCCTGTTCGGCGGGATGTTCCTGCTCCCCCTCTACTACCAACAGGCGCGCGGCGAGGGCGTGATCGCGGCCGGGCTGCTGCTGGCGCCGCAGGGTCTCGGCAGTCTGCTGGCCCGGGTCACCGGCCCGCTGACCGACCGGCTCGGGCCGCGCCCGGTCACCGTGGCGGGCATGCTGCTGTGCGCCCTGGGCACCCTCCCCTTCCTTCTTCCGCATCCCGGTGCGGCCCTGCTTCTCGGTGCGCTGATCGTGCGCGGCCTCGGGGTGAGCGCGGCCAACATGGCGGTCATGGTGGGCGCGTACCAAGGTCTCGACCGGGCCCGTATCCCGCACGCGAGCACCACCGTCCGGATCGTGCAGCAGCTCGGCGGCAGCGTCGGAACGGCCGTACTGGCGACGGTCCTCGCGCACGGGCACGGCGGCACCGCGTTCCCGCACGCGTTCGCCTGGGCGACGGCGTTCACGGTTGTTGCCTGCCTTGTCGGACTCTGTTTGCCCGTTCGGGTGGCATCCGCCGAACGCCCGTCTTAGCGTGGCCGCATGATCGAGCTTGAGGGGCTGACCAAGCGGTACGGCGAGAAGGTGGCGGTCAACAACCTCACCTTCGCCGTCAGACCCGGCATCGTCACGGGCTTCCTCGGCCCGAACGGCGCCGGCAAGTCGACGACGATGCGCATGATGCTCGGTCTCGACCGGCCGACCGCCGGCGACGTGCGCATCGACGGCCAGCACTACGACCAGCTCAAGGACCCTCTGACGTACATCGGCGCCCTCCTCGACGCCAAGGCCATGCACGGCGGCCGCAGCGCCTTCAACCACCTGCTGTGTCTCGCGCAGAGCAACGGCATCTCGAAGGCCCGGGTGCATGAAGTACTCGACACCGTCGGGCTCACCTCCGTCGCGAAGAAGAAGGCCAAGGGGTTCTCGCTCGGCATGGGCCAGCGGCTCGGCATCGCGGGCGCGCTGCTCGGCGACCCGCGGATCCTGATGTTCGACGAGCCGGTCAACGGGCTCGACCCCGAGGGCATCCACTGGATCCGCAACCTGATGAAGTCCCTTGCCGGGCAAGGTCGTACGGTCTTCGTCTCCTCGCACCTGATGAGCGAGATGGCGCTGACGGCCGATCACCTCGTCGTCATCGGCCAGGGCCGGCTCCTCGCGGACACCTCCATGGCCGACTTCATCCAGCAGAACTCGCGGTCCTACGTCCGGATCCGCACCCCGCAGCGCGAGCGGCTGCTCGACGTGCTGCACCAGGCCGGGATCACCGTCGTCGAGTCCGGCAGCGGGGTGCTCGAAGTCGACGGGGGCAGGTCCGAGCAGATCGGTGAGCTGGCCGCGTCGCACCAGCTCGTGCTGCACGAGCTGAGTCCCCAACAGGCCTCCCTGGAGGAGGCGTTCATGCAGTTGACCGCGGAGTCGGTGGAGTACCACGCGCATTCCGACGCACCACCACCCCCCGTGGCACCTGCTCAGCAGCAGGGCTGGGGCGACGGCTGGAAGAAGGGCTGACATGGCGGCGACCCAGGTCATCCGCTCGGAGTGGACCAAGATCCGTTCCGTCGCGTCGACGGTGTGGACGCTCTCGCTGGCCGTGGTGGTGACGATCGGGCTCGGCATGCTGATCTCGGCGCTGTCGAAGAGCCAGTTCGACGACATGAGCGCCAAGGACAAGCTGTCCTTCGACCCGACGTTCATCAGCTTCGCCGGGATGAGTCTCGGTCAGCTCGCGATGATCGTGTTCGGGGTGCTCGTCGTGTCGAACGAGTACAGCACCGGCATGATCCGCACCTCGCTCGCGGCCGTCCCGCAGCGCGGCACCTTCCTGTTCAGCAAGATCGCGGTGGCCGCCGGGCTGTGTCTCGTGGTCGGCCTGGTGACGAGCTTCCTCACGTTCTTCCTCGGGCAGGCGATGCTCGGCTCCCACAGGGCGGAGATCGGCGACCCGGGCGTGCTGCGCGCGGTGATCGGCGGCGGGCTCTACATGACCCTGATCGCGCTGTTCTCCATGGGCGTCGCCTCGATGCTGCGCTCGCCGATGCTGTCGCTGGGCATCCTGATGCCGTTCTTCTTCCTGATCTCCAACATCCTCGGCAACGTCTCCGCGACGAAGAAGATCGGCCAGTACCTGCCCGACCAGGCCGGCAGCAAGATCATGCAGGTGGTCACCCCGGTCGACGACTCGGCGCCGTACGGACCGTGGGGCGGGTTCGGGATCATGGCCCTCTGGGTGCTCGCCTCGCTCGTCGGGGCCTACGTCCTTCTGAAGCGGCGGGACGCGTAGCCACGGGCCTCGGCTTCGGGCGTTGCTTTACTTTCTCTTGGGCGGAACCGTCAGCGCCCCGATATCCTCCTAACCCTTACGGGGGCGTGTGCCCTGCTGTCCTGATCCTTTCGATGGGTGCGGAGCATGATCGAGGCTGTCGGCCTGACCAAGCGCTACGGCGACAAGACCGCCGTGTACAACCTTTCCTTCCAGGTGCGGCCCGGTGCCGTCACCGGCTTCCTCGGGCCCAACGGCTCGGGCAAGTCGACGACGATGCGCATGATCCTCGGCCTGGACAACCCCACGTCAGGACAGGTGACGATCGGCGGCTTCCCCTACCGCAAGCTGCCGAACGCCCCCAGACAGGTCGGCGCCCTGCTCGACGCCAAGGCCGTGCACGGCGGCCGCAGCGCCCGCAGCCATCTGCTCAGCCTGGCCCAGCTCTCGGGCATCCCGGCCCGGCGCGTGGACGAGGTGCTCGGGGTCGTGGGCCTCCAGGACGTGGCGAGAAAGCGCTCCAAGGGCTTCTCCCTCGGCATGGGCCAGCGGCTCGGCATCGCCGCCGCGCTCCTCGGCGACCCCCAGGTGCTGCTCTTCGACGAGCCGGTCAACGGCCTCGACCCCGAGGGCATCCTCTGGGTGCGGAACCTGATGAAGGCGCTCGCGGCGGAGGGCCGTACCGTCTTCGTCTCCTCGCACCTCATGAGCGAGATGGCGCTGACGGCGGACCACCTCATCGTGATCGGGCGCGGCCAGCTCCTGTCGGACATGAGCGTGCGGGACTTCATCTCGGCCAACTCGGCCGACTTCGCGCGCGTGCGCACCCCGGACACCGAGCCGCAGCTGCGCGAGAAGCTGACCTCCGCGCTGACCGAGGCGGGCGGCCACGTCCTGCCCGAGCAGGACGGCGGACTCCGCGTCACGGGACTGCCGCTGCCGCGCATCAGCGACATCGCGCACGACACGGACGTACGGCTGTGGGAGCTGTCCCCGCATCAGGCCTCGCTGGAGGAGGCGTACATGCGGATGACGCAGGGGGCTGTCGACTACCGCTCGACGATCGACCAGAAGGCCGGCCTGATGCAGCAGCTGCCGCCGGGCGCGCAGCCGCCCATGCCGGTGCCGGGGCAGGGCCAGCCGGGCTGGTACGCGCCGCCGTCACCGCAGCAGGGCGGCCAGCCGTTCGCGATGGGCCAGCCGCCGGCGAATCCTTACGGCGCCCCGAATCCGTACGGCGCCCCTGCGGCGCCCGGCGCGGCGGTGCCGGGCCCGTACGGGCCTCCTGCACCCCTGACCCCGCAGACGGCGACACAGCCGCCCCAGGGCCCGGCGCAGGGTGCCCCGGCGGCTGCTCCGGCTCCGGTCGCGGACGCGATCCCGGCCGCTCCCGCCCCCGCGGACCCGCCTGCTCCCGCGCAGCCCTCCTCCCCCGCACCCGCCGCCGACCTGACCAAGCCCGAGGACGCCCGATGAGTACGCCCCAGCCCCCGATGCCGCAGGCAGCCGCGCCCAACTGGCAGGCGGCGGCCGGTCCTTCGTACGGCGGGTACACCTCGCCGATCCCGGTGGTGCGCACGCATCTCGGGCATGCGCTCGCCTCCGAGTGGACGAAGATCAAGTCGGTGCGCTCGACGATCTGGACGCTCGGCGTGTTCGTGGTTCTCGTCGTCGGCATCGGCCTGCTCGCCGCCGTCGTGGTCAGCAACTCCTCCTCGGAGCTGCACGGCGAGAACCCGCTCTCCTACGGCTTCTTCGGGCTGCTGCTCGGCTGCATGTGCATCATCACGCTCGGCGTGCTGACCACGGCCTCGGAGTACGGCACGGGCATGATCCGCACGACGATGACCGCGTGCCCCAGCCGCGGCCGGGTCCTCGCGGCGAAGTCGATCGTGTTCTTCGGGGTCGCCTTCGTGGTGACGCTGGTGGCCTCGGCGTTCATCGCCTTCGTGGACGCCTCGCTGCTGGAGAACAACGGCGCGAAGGACCCGTCCGCCGGCGAGTGGCTCAAGGGGACGGTCGGCGTCTCGCTCTACATCGCGCTGCTCGGGCTGCTCTCGCTGATCGTCGGCTCGATCATCCGGCACTCGGCGGGCGCGATCACCGTCATGATCGGCGCGGTGCTCGCCCCGCTGGTCATCGCGCTGTTCATGTTCTCGCAGTCGCTGGAGGGCGTACGCGAGAAGCTGTTCGAGTACTCGATCCCGAACCAGCTGAGCGTCTTCTACTCCAACTCCCTGACGGAGAGCGGCCCTTCGGGCTGGGACCCGCTGTGGATCATCGTGGGAGTGACGGCCGTCGCGTTCGCGGGCGCGGTCGCGCTGCTGGAGCAGCGGGACGTGTGAGCAGTACCACTTTCTAGAAGGTCGGCCTAGAACCTCGGCGCGTTCCTGGACCGCTGCACCCGTGTGGTGCGGCGGTCCTTCGCGTTCCAGCAGGCCTTGTGCCAGTGGCGGCGGTCGTCGACGCCCGCGTGCTCCGGCCAGGCCACGACGTGCGGGACGCCGGAGGGGATCTGCTGGTCACAGCCGGGGCAGCGGTACGTCTTGCCCTGCGCGCTGGCCCCGGCGACGTGGCGCACGCTCCACTCCTCGCCCTGCCAGTGCTCCGTGGACTGCCAGCCGCCGTAGCGGCCCGAGGGCTCGTCGTCGGCACTGGGGCCGGAGGAACCGGACTCCTTGGGTCGGTTGCGACGCGGGGACACAGAACACCTCACGGGGCTATACAGGAGGCAAGGGCTGTGTCCAGCCTACGTGGCCCGCGCAGGGGTACGCGAAGGGCATCAACCCGTACAAGTCCCCCTCGGGACCGCGCATTCTGCAGACAATCCGCAAATCTCTTTGCCAGGCCGTGTCCTCGGCACGTGTCGGGCGGTTATGCCCGGTGGGGGAGCTCCGTGTCGGAGCCAAGGAAGCAGGAAAAGCCATGCGCGTCGGAAGTTTTGTGTTGGCGGCCCAGTTCCCGGGGCAGGGCCAGGGGGAGGCCCTGCACCGCGCGGTCCGCTCGGTGGAGGTCGCGGAGGAAGCCGGTCTCGACACGGCCTGGCTGGCCGAGCACCACTTCGTGCCCTACGGCACCTGCCCGTCCGCGGTCACCCTGGCCGCGTTACTGCTGGGCCGCACCCAGCGCATCCGCGTCGGCACCGCGGTCAGCGTGCTGCCCACCGTCCACCCGGTCGCCCTCGGCGAGCAGGCCGCGCTGCTGCACGTGACGAGCGGGGGGCGCTTCTCGCTGGGCGTGGGGCGCGGCGGGCCGTGGGTCGACCTGGAGGTGTTCGGCTCGGGCCTCGCCGCCTACGAACAGGGGTTCCCGGAATCACTCGATCTGCTGATGCGCTGGCTGCGCGAGCCGTCGGTCGCGGGCACCGGGGACCGCTTCGCGTTCCGTGAAGTGCCGGTCGTACCAAGGCCGTCGGAGGCGCTGTCGGACGCGCCGGGCCCCGAGGTCGTCGTCGCGTGCACCTCGCCCGCGAGCGTGCGGCTGGCGGCCGAGCGGGGCCTGCCGATGCTGCTGGGCATGCATGTCGGGGACGAGGAGAAGGCGGAAATGGTCGCCCTGTGGCGGCAGTTGGCGCGGGCGGCCGGACGGCCGGCGGAGGAGATCCGCGGGGCGGCCCATGTGTCGGCCGGTGTCTGCCAGATCGCGGACAAGCGTGCCGACGCGGTGGAGGCCCTGGTGAAGGCGATGCCGGGCTGGCTGAAGCAGGGGCTCGACGCCCATATGACGGTGGACGACCGCGAGCGCCGGATGCGCGACCCGCTCGCGTACACCGAACTCCTCTGCGGGCTGCACCCGGTGGGCACCCCGCGGCTGTGCGCCGACCGGCTCGCGGCGACCTCGGAGCGGACCGGCATCTCCCGCTTCGCGCTGCTCGTCGAGGGGTCCGGGGACCTCGCGGCGACCGAGGAGAACGTACGGCGGCTCGGAGCCGAGGTGCTCCCTCACCTCGGCTGAGCGAACCACGCTGGACGATCCGCGGGGAGCTTGCCGCCCCGTACAGAGCACCTCCCGCGTACGGAGCGGCAAGCAGTGCGCCGTCCGCCGCGTCAGCAGTCCCTGAACTCCGGGGACTGGTTCAGCAGCTGACTGCGCACCGAGGTGAAGCGGGCCAGCGTCTCGTCGACCGAGCCGTCCAGCGGGAACACCGCCACCCGGTGGCAGTTCTGGAAGGCAAGGCGTACACCGAAGTGCCGCTGCAGCGCGCCGCGTATCGCGTCACTCGCGAGCGCACGCAGCAACTGACCGCGTGCCTGCTCGTCCGGCGGCGGCGTCTGGTTGTCGGCGAACGCACCGCCGTCGACCTTCAGCTGAGCCACCAGGGAGCTGATCATCTCCCATGCGTAAGGCAGGGAGGTCCGGACGCAGTCGACGAATTCAGCTTCGTCGACCTCGCCTCGCTCGGCCTTTTCGAGTAGGGCCGGTGAGACGTCGAGCGACATGGGTTCTCCTCTCGCACCCCCAAGGCGCGGGGGTTGCCGGACAGGTAAGGGAGTTCGCGATGACGAACACGCTGCGTACATGTCTCGCGACCTCCCGCTTATACGGTAGGCAACGGAGGGTGGCGGCACCAGGAGAATGCGTACATAGGGAACTCTCAATGGGCCCACAATCGGCCAAGAATGAACAACGGGCGTCACGGGTCTTCCAGGACAACAGGGGCGGCCCGCAGGGCCTCGGTTGAGGGTGGTGGTGGGAGACGGGTGGGCGAATCGCGTGTACCTACGCCCGTCGAGTAGCGTTGCCGACCATGCGTCTCGTCATTGCCCGGTGTTCCGTGGACTACGCGGGCCGGCTCACCGCCCACCTGCCCTCCGCCCCCCGTCTCATCCTGGTGAAGGCGGACGGCAGCGTCTCGATCCACGCGGACGACCGGGCCTACAAGCCCCTCAACTGGATGTCTCCGCCCTGCACTCTGAAGGAGGGTTCCGGGGACCCTGAAGATCCCGCGGGCGTCTGGACCGTCATCAACAAGGCGGGCGAGAAGCTCATCATCACGATGGAGGAGATCCTCCACGACTCCTCGCACGAACTCGGCGTGGACCCCGGCCTGATCAAGGACGGCGTGGAAGCGCACCTCCAGGAGCTGCTCGCCGACCGCATCGACACCCTCGGCGACGGCTACACGCTGATCCGCCGCGAGTACATGACGGCCATCGGACCGGTCGACATCCTGTGCCGGGACGCCGAGGGCCAGACCGTCGCGATCGAGATCAAACGGCGCGGCGAGATCGACGGCGTGGAGCAACTCACGCGCTACCTGGAGCTGTTGAACCGCGATCCCCACCTCGCCCCGGTCCGCGGCATCTTCGCCGCCCAGGAGATCAAGCCCCAGGCCCGCGTCCTCGCCACCGACCGCGGCATCGGCTGCACGGTCCTCGACTACAACGCCCTGCGCGGCATCGAGGACGACAAGCTGCGCCTGTTCTGAGCCTGTTCCGAACAACCGTCGGCAGACACCGACTTCACCACGACGAAAAGGGCCGGTTCCGATCATCGGAACCGGCCCTTTCATGTCCGACGGGACTGTCGTACGGGAGTCAGATCACGGCACCCGCACTACTCGACGTGTCCGCGCTGCTGCTCTCGGGCGCGGCCGAACTGGCCGTCTGGACGGGGGCACTTGAGGCGGCGCCGCTCGCCGAGGTGTCGGCGGACGGGGTGATCGACGGCGAGGACGATTCGGTCGGCGTCGGGGACTCGCTCGGCGAGGGCGACGTCGAAGCGCTCGGGGACGTCGAATGCGACGGAGTCGTACTCGGCGAAGAAGGCCTCGTCGACGTGGACTTGGTCGGAGACGGCGTGTGCGACCCGTTCCCCGTCCCGCTCGGGGTGTCCGAAGGCTGCCCGCTGCTGCCCGAAGGCGGTGTCGGGTCGTCCGACGTCCCGTAGGTCCCGTCCGGGCCCGGGTCGGTGGGCCGGCCGGTGGCCGTACCGGTGTCGCTGTTGTCGCCGTTCTTCGCCGGGTCGGCACCGAGGCTGTCGTCGCCGGTGCCCTGGCTGGCGGAGGGGTTGACGCCGACCTTGTCGGACGGGTTGTCCGCGTTGTTGTTGTTCGACGTGGCGCCGAGCGTCACGACCGTGCCGAGGACCGCGGCGAGCAGGACGCCCGCGCCGGCCGCGACGAGGTTGCGCCGGGCGTAGCCGCGCAGGCCGCCCCGGGCCTTGTTGTGGGACTTCGGGGGCGAGGGCTGGTGCGCGACGAGGGTGTAGGTGTCGCCGGGCGGCTGGAGCGGCGGGAAGGGCGCCGGTATGCCGCCGGGCGGTGACGCCGACTCCTCGTAGCGCGCGTCCGGCACTTCCTCACCGGCCGTGGCGCCGAGGGCGAGCGCGATGCCGGAGCGGTCGGCGACCAGGGCGAGGGCGCGGCGGCCCGCGACGGCGCCGCGCTTGTCGGCGGCCTCGCCGCGCAGGCCGATGGACGACTCCAGTTCGGCCCGGGCCCGGTCGAGGTCGCCCTCGCAGAGCGCGAGGACGCCCAACTCGTGCTGGAAATAGGCCTGTTCACTCACATCGGCGGCGAGCTGGGCGGCCTCGAAGCCGGAGCGCAGCACACGTTCCCAGGCGCTCCAGTGCAGTCCGGCGGCGAACGCGGGCGCTGCCGTGCGGGCGAGGTGGACGGTGGTGCTCTCCTCGCCGTCGCCGGGCGGTGTCGTCGCCGGTACCAGGGCGACGAGCGCGGCGAGCAGGGCGTCCGCCTCGGCGCACACGCGCGCGGGGGTGACCGAGGGGTGCCCGGCCCACCAGGAGTAGTGCAGGGCGGCGATGAGGGCACCGGACGCGACGTCGTCGCCGTATCCGGCGGCCTCCAGCTGGGTCTGGACGCCGGTGGCGAGCCGGTAGCGGGAGCCGACCGGGGAGACCAGTCCGCAGCCCGCGAGTTCGCCGAGGGCGGCGTCCGCGTGGGTGTCGCCGACGAGCGCGGGCAGATGCGCCTGGTGCGGCACCTCGCCGCCGAGCGCGACGGCGAAGCGCAGGGTGGCCCGGGCCGAGGTGCTGAGCCGCGAGGCGAGCAGCGGCGCGGGCGCGGCGGCCTCCCCGAGGGACGGCAGGGGTACGGCGTCGGTCTCGTCCGGGTCGAGGGGCGGGGCGTCGAAGGGCGCGTCGACCGGGGCCGCGTCCTGGAAGACGCCGAACTCCTCGACGGCACTGGTGCCGACGCGCAGTTGGTCGCGCTGGCGGAGCAGGGCACCGGCCTGGACGAAGCGCAGGGGCAGGCCCTCGGACTCGAAGTAGAGGTCGCCCGCCCAGTTCGCCTCCTCCTCGGTGAGGACGCGGCCCACGGCACGTTCCAGGACCTCCACGGCGCCGGGCCGGGCCAGGCCGCCGAGGAAGACCTCCTCGATCGCGGAGTCCGCGGACGGCGCCGGGACCTCCGGGGTCGCGGCGATCAGGAAGGCGCACTCGGGCGTCGCGTCGAGGAGCTCGTCGAGGGCGGCGGCGCCGAACTCGATGTCGTCCAGGACGACGACCGCGCCGATCTCCCGCGTCAGCGCGAGGAGTTCCTCCCGGCCGGGCCGGTGCAGGGGTGCGTCGTAGACGGCGTAGAAGAGGTCGTGGAGGAGGTCGGTGGACGTGCGGTGGAAGCCCGTGAGACGGATCACGCCGTCGGGGGCGAGGTCCAGGCAGTCCTCGGCGACCAGGTCGAGCAGGCTGGTGCGGCCGGAGCCCGAGGGGCCGGTGAGGCGTACGGAACGGCCGCGGGCGAGCAGCCGTACGAGACGCTCGCGCTCCTCCTGGCGCTCCAGGAGCGGCAGTTCGGGGCGGTTCAGGCCGGGCGGGACGGGTGGTCTGGCGGCGCGGGCCGCCTCGGCGCGCTCGGCGGCACCGAACTTCGCGGGCCGACCGGGCCGCTGCCCGGGCGGGCAGGCCTCGATCTCGCTGCCGTCGACGGGGTTGACGGTGAGCAGGAAGTCACCGGTGACCAGCTGCACGGTACGGGCGAGTGCGGGTGTGTGCTGGCCGAAGTCGGGTGTGAGGGGTTCCCGCGGCGGGCGCTGACGCGACGACGTGTCGTCGCCGTCATGGCCGTACTCCTCGGGTCCCCGGTCGATCGGGTCCATAGGTCCAAGCCCCCCAAAAGCGTCGTGTGCGGGTCGACAGGACCCAAGGCCCCTCCCGGCCTTGTGCACACCGCGCTGTCGCTTCTGGTCCGGGCCCGCTCGAAGGGTTGTAAGGCAGCGGACGACCGAACCCTAAACCTTCGCACAGTATCTACGACAGCCCGGGGTACCGCGCCGTCCGAGACGTCACAGTCTCATGAGGATTGCGCGCGGTACGGGATCACCCTCCGGGTCCGGGATCACACCCTGGGCAGTGACTCCACCCCGATCCCGCCCTCGATGGCGAGGATGCGGTGCAGCCGGGTGGCCACGAGCAGGCGCTGCATCTGCGGCGGTACGCGGCGCAGCACCAGGCGGCGGCCGCAGCGGCCGGCCCGTCGGTGGGCTCCCATGATGACGCCGAGGCCGGTGGCGTCCCAGGAGTCGAGCTCGGACAGGTCCAGCACCAGATCGCCGACTCCGTCGTCGACCGCCGAGTGCAGGACCGTACGGGCGTCCGCCGCGCTGCGGACGTCGAGGCGGCCCCCGACGACCAGCTCGACGTGGTCGCCCCTGATGTACATATGCGCTCCCCGTGAGTGCGGTGGCGTTCTCCGTGATGTAGGTGATGCAACCTCTGACTGCGTGAAGTGCCACGAGGTTGCCGTCTGTGAGCGAACCGATACCGAATTCACCCCTGCGTGTGATGGGGCAGGGGCGTGTGCGGTTTCAGTGCTTGTAGAAGCCCTGCCCGCTCTTGCGTCCGATGTCACCGGCGTCCACCATTCGGCGCATCAGCTCCGGCGGGGCGAACTTCTCGTCCTGCGACTCGGTGTAGATGTTGCTCGTCGCGTGCAGCAGGATGTCGACGCCGGTGAGGTCCGCGGTGGCCAGCGGGCCCATCGCGTGACCGAAGCCCAGCTTGCAGGCGAGGTCGATGTCCTCGGCGGTGGCGACGCCCGACTCGTACAGCTTCGCCGCCTCGACGACGAGCGCCGAGATGAGACGGGTCGTCACGAACCCGGCCACGTCACGGTTGACGACGATGCAGGTCTTGCCGACGGATTCGGCGAACTCCCTTGCGGTGGCGAGGGTTTCGTCGCTCGTCTTGTATCCGCGCACCAGCTCGCACAGCCCCATCATCGGGACCGGTGAGAAGAAGTGCGTTCCCACGACGCGCTCCGGACGCTCCGTCACGGCCGCGATCTTCGTGATCGGGATGGCGGAGGTGTTGGAGGCGAGGACGGCGTCCTCGCGCACGATCTTGTCCAGCGCGCGGAAGATCTCGTGCTTGATTTCGAGCTTCTCGAAGACGGCCTCGACGACGATGTCCGCGTCGCCGACGGCGTCGAGATCGGTGGTCGCGGTGATGCGCCCAAGGGCCGCGTCGGCGTCGTGCGCCTCCAGCCTGCCCTTGCTCACGAACTTGTCGTACGAGGCCTTGATGCCGTCGGTGCCACGCTTCAGGGCTTCGTCGGTGACATCGCGCAGGACGACGTCCCAGCCCGCCTGCGCGGAGACCTGGGCGATACCGGAACCCATGAGTCCGGCGCCGATGACGGCAAGCTTCCGTGCCACTGTGCGACTCCCCTTTGAAACGCTTACAGCGTGTATCCGTATGCCTCTCGGCGGACACTAGCGAAGGTGCGGCGCTGTGTGACCGGTTAGTAACGCGCGTCACGTCTCATCTGACGGACATCACACCGGCACGGGCCATTCGACCCCCCGTACGGCCTAGTTGACCCCCTTCGCCGAACCCCCGGACCCTAACTACGCTGGCCGCATGGTCAATCTGACGCGCATCTACACCAGGACCGGCGACCAGGGCACCACCGCCCTCGGCGACATGAGCCGGGTCGCCAAGACGGACGTCCGGATCTCGGCGTACGCCGACACCAACGAGGCGAACGCGGCGATCGGCACGGCCATCGCCCTCGGCGCCCTCACCGAGGACATCACCAAGGTCCTCACCCGCGTCCAGAACGACCTCTTCGACGTGGGCGCGGACCTGTGCACGCCGGTGGTGGCGGAACCGGAGTTCCCACCCCTCCGTGTCGAGCAGTTCTACATCGACAAGCTGGAGTCGGACTGCGACCACTTCAACGAGCAGCTGGAGAAACTCCGCTCCTTCATCCTCCCGGGCGGCACCCCGGGCGCGGCCCTCCTCCACCAGGCCTGCACGGTCGTACGCCGGGCGGAGCGCTCGACGTGGACGGCGCTGGAGGTCCACGCCGAGGTGATGAACCCCCTGACGGCGACCTACCTGAACCGCCTCTCCGACCTCCTGTTCATCCTGGCCCGGACGGCCAACAAGGAGGCGGGGGACGTCCTTTGGGTGCCCGGCGGGGAACGCTGACCCCCAACTCCCAAGTGGTCCAGACCTATTGACCCGTGGTCCAGACCTTCCTATCCTCACGGGACTGTGGGCGTGAAGGCTCAGTCGCGCCCCCTTACCCCCGAGGAGGCGCTCAATGCGCTTCAGACATCGAGCAGTTGCCGGGTTCGCGACCCTGCTGCTTCCGCTCGCCGCTCTTGTCGGTCTGGCCGCGCCCGCCGAGGCCGCGTCGACCGCCACCGCCACCTTCACCAAGTCCAGCGACTGGGGTACCGGCTTCGGCGGTCAGTGGACCGTCAAGAACACCGGTACCAGCGCGATCAGTTCGTGGACGGTCGAGTGGGACTTCCCCTCCGGTACGTCCGTCACCTCGGCCTGGGACGCGGACGTCACCAACTCCGGCAACCACTGGACCGCGAAGAACAAGTCCTACAACGGCACCATCGCCGCAGGCGCCTCCGTCTCCTTCGGCTTCAACGGCGCCGGCAGCGGCTCGCCCTCCAACTGTCTGCTCAACGGCGGCAGTTGTGACGGCGGCACCACCGTCCCCGGTGACGCGGCCCCCTCCGCGCCCGGCACCCCCACCGCCTCCGCCATCACCGACACCTCGGTGAACCTCTCCTGGAGCGCGGCCACCGACGACAAGGGCGTCAAGAACTACGACGTCCTGCGCGACGGCACCAAGGTCGCCACGGTCACGACGACGTCGTACACGAACACCGGCCTGACCGCCGGCACCGACTACTCGTACACCGTGCAGGCCCGCGACACCGCGGACCAGACAGGACCGGTCAGCGGCTCGGCCGCCGTGCACACCACGGGCGGTACGACCACTCCCCCAGCCACCGGCAACGCGGTCAAGCTCGGTTACCTCACCGAGTGGGGCACGTACCAGCGCAACTACCAGGTCAAGAACCTGGTGACCTCCGGCTCCGCCGCGAAGATCACGCACATCAACTACGCCTTCGGCAACGTCACCAACGGGCAGTGCGCGATCGGCGACGCCTACGCCGACTACCAGAAGACGTTCACCGCCGACCAGTCGGTCAGCGGCGTCGCCGACACCTGGGACCAGCCGATCGCCGGCAACTTCAACCAGCTGCGCGAGCTGAAGGCCAAGTACCCGAACATCAAGATCCTCTGGTCCTTCGGCGGCTGGACCTGGTCCGGCGGCTTCGCCCAGGCCGCGGCCAACCCGACCGCGTTCGCGCAGTCCTGCTACAACCTGGTCGAGGACCCGCGCTGGGCCGACGTGTTCGACGGCATCGACATCGACTGGGAGTACCCGAACGCCTGCGGCCTGTCCTGCGACACCAGCGGCGCGGCGGCGTACAAGAACCTGATGTCCGCGCTGCGCGCCAAGTTCGGCACCAGCAACCTGGTCACGGCCGCCACCACGGCGGACGGCACCTCCGGCGGCAAGATCGACGCCGCCGACTACGCGGGCGCGGCCCAGTACGTCAACTGGTACAACGTGATGACGTACGACTTCTTCGGCGCCTTCAACGCCACCGGCCCCACCGCCCCGCACTCCCCGCTCACCACCTACAGCGGCATCCCGACACCGGGCTTCACCACGGCCGACGCGATCGCCAAGTTCAAGTCGAAGGGCGTCCCCGCGAACAAGCTCCTGATCGGCATCGGCTTCTACGGCAGAGGCTGGACCGGCGTGACCCAGGCCGCACCCGGCGGCTCGGCGACCGGCCCGGCGGCGGGCACCTACGAGCAGGGCATCGAGGACTACAAGGTCCTCAAGACGACCTGCCCGGCCACCGGCACGATCGCCGGCACGGCGTACGCCTACTGCGGCAACAACTGGTGGTCGTACGACACCCCGAGCACGATCGCCGGAAAGATGAGCTGGGCCAAGACCCAGGGTCTGGGCGGCGCGTTCTTCTGGGACTTCAGCGGCGACACCAGCAACGGTGAGCTGGTGACCGCCATCAACAACGGGCTGAGCTGATCCCCACACCGCTCAGCACCACACCGCCGCGGGCGGACCTCACGGGTCTGTCCGCGGCGCGTTGTTCGCGACGCGCGCCCCCGGCGTGCACCTCAGGGGGCCCTTCGGCCCGGACCCGAGGCCGATCGGCGCCCGTAACGGGATTTCGACCCGGGCATCTTGGTCTTACGACAGCGAGCGGAACACCGCACCACGGGGGAAACCATGAAGCGCAGGTCCACGTCCCGCACCACCACCAGGTCCGCCTACTCCTGGGCCGCGCCGGCCGGTGCCCTCGCCACCGCGGTCACCGCCGCCGTCATGGCCGCCTGCCCGGTCGACGTCACCGTGACACTCGGCTCCGCGCCCCGCACGGTCGTCGTCAGTCAGGCCGACGTACCCAACCCGGTGTGTCCGGTCAGGCAACGTTGACCCGTTGGCCGGGAGGAGCGGCCTCCAGCCAGGCCAGGAAACCCGTCAACGCGTCCTCGCTCATGGCGAGTTCGAGGCGCGTGCCCCGGTGCAGGCAGGTGAGGATGAGCGCGTCGGAGAGCAGGGCCAGTTCCTCCTCGCCCTCGGGGAGCCGGCGGCCGGCGACCTCGATCGCGGAGCGTTCCAGCGTGCGGCGCGGGCGGTAGGCGTAGGAGAAGACGCGATACCACTCGATGCGGTCGCCGTTGTAGCGGGCGACGCCGTAGCTCCAGCCCTTGCCGTTGGTGTCGGGTTTCTCCGGGACGTCCCAGCGGAGCGAACAGTCGAAGGTGCCGCCGGAGCGCTGGATGAGTCTGCGGCGCAGGCCGAAGACGAACAGCCCCACCACTACCAGGGCCACCACGATTCCGCACACAGTCAGAGCGAGGACCATCGACACCGACCTCCTCGTCTCCTAGGTAAAACAGGTAACGGAACGGAAAAAACACCCACATTCGCCTCAGCCGCGGCTGGGGCCGGATTCCTCCGGTCCCAGCCGCGGCTGAGTCACGTCATCGCGTGGTGCGCCAGGTTTCAGTTGGTCGCCACCGCACGCAGTCGGACGTCCGCGGCGCGCTCGGCGGAGGCATCGCCCTCGGCCTTCGCCCGCTCCAGCTCGCGCTCCACGCGCTGGACGTCGATCTCGTCCGACAGCTCGGCGATCTCGGCGAGCAGCGACAGCTTGTTGTCCGCGAACGAGATGAAACCGCCGTGCACCGCGGCGACGACCGTCCCGCCGTCGCTCGTGCGGATGGTCACCGGGCCCGACTCCAGCACACCGAGCAGCGGCTGGTGACCGGGCATGACGCCGATGTCGCCGGACGTGGTGCGCGCGACGACCAGGGTGGCCTCGCCGGACCAGACCTGGCGGTCCGCGGCGACGAGCTCGACATGCAGCTCAGCAGCCAAGGTGGGCTCCTCGGGTCACCACCCGGCGGTCGTGCCGGGTGTGGGTTCAATTCTAGTAGGCGTGAAAGAGGGGGTGGGACACGCCCCACCCCCTCAGGTGAAGCACGGGGTCAGGAGACGCCCAGCTCCTTCGCGTTCGCCTTCAGGTCCTCGATACCACCGCAGAGGAAGAACGCCTGCTCCGGGAAGTGGTCGTACTCGCCGTCGATGATCGAGTTGAAGGCCACGATCGACTCGTCCAGCGGGACGTCCGACCCGTCGACGCCGGTGAACTGCTTGGCGACGTGGGTGTTCTGGGACAGGAAGCGCTCCACGCGACGGGCACGGTGGACGGTGAGCTTGTCCTCCTCGCCCAGCTCGTCGATACCGAGGATCGCGATGATGTCCTGAAGGTCCTTGTACTTCTGGAGGACCGTCTTGACGCGCATCGCGGTGTTGTAGTGCTCCGCCGCGATGTACCGCGGGTCCAGGATGCGGGACGTGGAGTCCAGCGGGTCCACGGCCGGGTAGATGCCCTTCTCGGAGATCGGACGGGACAGAACCGTCGTCGCGTCGAGGTGGGCGAAGGTGGTGGCCGGGGCCGGGTCGGTCAGGTCGTCCGCGGGGACGTAGATCGCCTGCATCGAGGTGATCGAGTGACCGCGGGTCGAGGTGATGCGCTCCTGGAGGAGACCCATCTCGTCGGCCAGGTTCGGCTGGTAGCCCACCGCGGAGGGCATGCGGCCGAGCAGGGTCGAGACCTCGGAACCGGCCTGCGTGAAGCGGAAGATGTTGTCGATGAAGAACAGCACGTCCTGGTTCTGCACATCGCGGAAGTACTCCGCCATGGTCAGACCGGCCAGGGCCACGCGCAGACGGGTGCCCGGGGGCTCGTCCATCTGGCCGAAGACGAGCGCCGTCTTGTCGATGACGCCCGAGTCGGCCATCTCCTCGATGAGGTCGTTGCCCTCACGGGTGCGCTCGCCGACACCGGCGAACACGGAGACACCGTCGTGGTTGTTGGCGACGCGGTAGATCATCTCCTGGATGAGCACCGTCTTGCCGACGCCGGCACCGCCGAACAGGCCGATCTTGCCGCCCTTGACGTACGGGGTCAGCAGGTCGATGACCTTGACGCCGGTCTCGAACATCTCGGTCTTCGACTCGAGCTCGTCGAAGCGCGGGGCCTTGCGGTGGATGGACCAACGCTCGCCCGTGTACTTCTCGTCGCTGTTCAGCACCTCACCGAGGGTGTTGAACACCTTGCCCTTGGTGAAGTCGCCGACCGGGACGGTGATGCCCGTGCCCGTGTCGGTGACCGCGGCCTGGCGGACCAGACCGTCGGTGGGCTGCATCGAGATAGTGCGGACCAGGCCGTCACCCAGGTGCTGGGCGACCTCCAGGGTCAGCGTCTTCTTGGCGCCGTCCAGGGCCGGGTCGGCCACCTCGACGTGCAGAGCGTTGTAGATCTCCGGCATCGCGTCGACGGGGAACTCCACGTCGACGACCGGGCCGATGACCCGGGCGACGCGGCCCGTGGCAACGGCCGTCTCAACTGTCGTCGTCATTACTTGTCACTCCCCGCGGTCGCGTCGGCCAGGGCTGCGGAGCCACCGACGATCTCGCTGATTTCCTGGGTGATTTCGGCCTGGCGGGCCGCGTTGGCAAGACGGGAGAGCGTGGTGATCAGGTCTCCCGCGTTGTCGGTCGCCGACTTCATCGCGCGGCGGGTGGCGGCGTGCTTGGAGGCAGCCGACTGGAGCAGCGCGTTGTAGATACGGCTCTCGACGTACCGCGGCAGGAGGGCGTCCAGGACGTCCTCCGCCGACGGCTCGAAGTCGTACAGCGGAAGGATCTCGCCCTGGGGCGTCGCCTCTTCCGCGACCTCTTCGAGGCTGAGGGGCAGCAGCCGGCTGTCGATCGGCGTCTGCGTCATCATCGAGACGAACTCGGTGTAGACGATGTGGAGTTCGTCCACGCCGCCCTCCGCCGTCTCCGTCTCGATCGCCTCGATCAGCGGACCCGCGACCTTCTTCGCGTCCGCGTACGTGGGCTCGTCGGTGAAGCCGGTCCACTGCTCCGAGATCTTGCGCTCACGGAAGTTGTAGTGGGCGACACCGCGGCGGCCGACGATGTACGTGTCGACCTCCTTGCCCTCGGCCACGAGACGCGCGGTCAGCTGCTCCGCCGCCTTGATGGCGTTGGAGTTGAAGGCGCCGGCCAGACCGCGGTCGCTCGTGAGGAGCAGCACCGCGGAACGGGTCGGCGTCTCGGCCTCGGTGGTCAGCGGGTGCCGGGTGTTGGAACCCGTACCGACCGCCGTGACCGCACGCGTCAGTTCCTTCGCGTACGGCGTCGAGGCCTGCACCTTGCGGTGCGCCTTGACGACGCGCGAGGCGGCGATCATCTCCATCGCCTTGGTGATCTTCTTGGTCGCGGTGACGGATCGGATGCGACGCTTGTAGACCCGGAGCTGGGCTCCCATGAGTCAGGTCCCTTCCTACGTCACTTGGCCGCGGCCGGGGCGTCCTCGCCGAGGAGCTTGCCGTCCGAGGTCTCGAACTGCTTCTTGAACTCGGCGATCGCGTCCGCGGCGGCGGTGAGGGTGTCGTCCGACATCTTGCCGCCCTCCTTGATGGAGGTCATGAGGCCCTGCTCCTTGCGGTGCAGGTACTCCAGCAGCTCCTTCTCGAAGCGGCGGATGTCGGCGACCGGAACGTCGTCCATCTTGCCGGTGGTCGCGGACCACACGGAGACGACCTGGTCCTCGGTGGGCATCGGCTGGTACTGAGCCTGCTTGAGCAGCTCGACCAGACGCTGACCGCGCTCCAGCTGGGCCTTCGACGCGGCGTCCAGGTCGGAACCGAAGGCGGCGAACGCCTCCAGCTCGCGGTACTGGGCGAGGTCGAGGCGCAGTCGGCCGGAGACCTGCTTCATCGCCTTGTGCTGCGCGGAACCACCGACTCGGGAGACGGAGATACCGACGTTCAGCGCGGGGCGCTGACCGGCGTTGAAGAGGTCCGACTCCAGGAAGCACTGGCCGTCGGTGATGGAGATGACGTTGGTCGGGATGAACGCCGAGACGTCGTTGGCCTTGGTCTCGACGATCGGCAGACCGGTCATCGAGCCCTTGCCCATCTCGTCGGAGAGCTTCGCGCAGCGCTCCAGCAGACGGGAGTGCAGGTAGAAGACGTCTCCCGGGTAGGCCTCGCGGCCCGGCGGACGGCGCAGCAGCAGGGACACGGCGCGGTAGGCGTCGGCCTGCTTGGAGAGGTCGTCGAAGATGATGAGGACGTGCTTGCCGTCGTACATCCAGTGCTGGCCGATGGCCGAACCGGTGTACGGCGCCAGGTACTTGAAGCCGGCCGGGTCGGACGCCGGGGCGGCGACGATGGTCGTGTACTCCAGCGCGCCGGCCTCTTCGAGCGCACCACGCACGGAGGCGATGGTGGAGCCCTTCTGACCGATGGCGACGTAGATGCAGCGGACCTGCTTGTTCACGTCGCCCGAGCGCCAGTTGTCGCGCTGGTTGATGATCGTGTCGACGGCCAGGGCGGTCTTGCCCGTCTGGCGGTCGCCGATGATCAGCTGGCGCTGGCCGCGGCCGATCGGGGTCATCGCGTCGACGGCCTTGTAGCCGGTCTCCATCGGCTCGTGCACCGACTTGCGGACCATGACGCCCGGGGCCTGCAGCTCCAGCGCGCGGCGACCGGTGGTCTCGATCTCGCCGAGGCCGTCGATCGGGTTGCCGAGCGGGTCGACGACACGGCCGAGGTAGCCCTCGCCGACGGCGACGGACAGGACCTCTCCGGTGCGGGTGACCGGCTGGCCCTCCTCGACGCCACTGAACTCACCGAGGATGACGGTACCGATCTCGCGCTCTTCGAGGTTGAGCGCGAGACCGAGGGTGCCGTCCTCGAACTTCAGCAGTTCGTTGGCCATGGCCGAGGGCAGGCCCTCGACCTTCGCGATGCCGTCGCCGGCAAGGGTGACCGTACCGACCTCCTCGCGCGAGGCCGCGTCCGGCTTGTACGACTGGACGAAGTTCTCCAGCGCGTCCCGGATCTCCTCCGGCCGGATCGTGAGCTCCGCCATCTGGGTTCCCTGCTCTCCTTGTTGGGCCCGAAGTTTCACTTGGGGGGATGGGGGGACTCCCCCCGTGACGAGGTGAATCCTCTGCACGGCCCAACTCGGGCCGCCTTACTACGTCTTTGTTGTGGTGCTGCTAGCTCGCCATGCGGCGGGCGGCGTCATCGAGACGGTCCGCGATGGAGCCGTTGATGACCTCGTCGCCGACCTGCACCCGGATACCGCCGAGGACCTCGGGGTCCACGTCGATGTTCAGGTGCATGTGGCGGCCGTAGAGCTTCGCGAGGGCGGCGCCCAGGCGCTGCTTCTGCGGGTCGCTCAGCGGGACCGCCGTGGTGACGACCGCGACCAGGCGGCTGCGGCGCTCGGCGGCGAGCTTGGAGAGGGATTCGAGTCCCGCTTCCAGGCTACGTCCCCGGGGCGCGGTCACCAGGCGGGTCACCAGTCGCTCGGTGGCCGGCTTGGCACGGCCGCCGAGCAGGCTGCCGAGCAGCTCGCTCTTGGCCGCGGTGCCGGCGGCGCGGTCGGTCAGCGCGGCGCGCAGCCCGGTGTTCGAGGAGACGATCCGGCCGAACCGGAACACCTCGTCCTCGACGTCGTCGAGCTCGCCCGACTGCTGGGCGGCGGTGAGGTCGGCGGTGGCCGCCAGCTCCTCCAGCGCGTCCACCAGGTCGCGGGACTGCGACCAGCGGGAGCGCACCATGCCGGACAGCAGGTCGAGGGCGGGGCCGCCGACCTGGGCGCCGAGCAGGCGCTCGGCAAGCTGGGCCTTGGCCTCGCCGTCCTGCGCCGGGTCGGTGAGGACCCGGCGCAGGGACACCTCACGGCCGAGCAGCGCGGTGACGGCGGCCAGCTCGTCGGCGAGCTGCGCCGCGTTCACGGACGTGGAGTCCGTCAGCGCGTCGAGACGCTCACGTGCGGCTGCCAGGGCCTCGCGGCTCGCTCCGTTCATCGCGCGGCCTCGGCCTTCTCCTCAAGCTCATCAAGGAAACGGTCGATCACACGGCTCTGCCGGGCGTGGTCCTCAAGGGACTCGCCGACGAGCTTGCCGGCCAGGTCGGTGGCGAGCTTGCCCACGTCCTGGCGCAGCGCCTGCGAAGCGGCCTTGCGGTCGGCGTCGATCTGCGTGTGACCGGCGGCGACGATCTCCTCGCGCTGCCGCTGGCCTTCCGCGCGCATCTCGGCGATGAGCGTGGCGCCCTGCTCCTGCGCCTCCTGGCGCAGCCGCGCGGCCTCGTGCCGGGCCTCGGCGAGCTGAGCCTTGTACTGCTCAAGCACGCTCTGTGCCTCGGTCTGGGCGGCCTCGGCCTTCTCGATACCGCCCTCGATGGCCTCGCGCCGCTCGTCCAGAACCTTGTTGATGTTCGGGAGGAGCTTCTTGGCGAGGAAGCCGAAGACGATGACGAAGGCGATCAGGCCGATGACAAGCTCGGGGATCGGCGGGACGAGAGGGTTCTCCTTCTCGGCCGCCAGAATGAGCAGCTGGCTCATGTCAGTGCCTTTCGTCTAGTGGGCTGTCGCTGATCGCGGTCGATCAGGTGCCGTAGACGAACGGCATGACCAGGCCGATGAGGGCGAGCGCCTCACAGAAGGCGAAGCCGAGGATCTGGTTGGCGCGGATCAGACCGGCAGCTTCGGGCTGACGGGCAAGAGCCTGGGTGCCGTTGCCGAAGATGATGCCGACGCCGACGCCCGGACCGATGGCGGCGAGGCCGTAGCCGATGGAGCCGAGCGAACCGGAGACGGCAGCGAGGGTCTCAGTGGCAGCCATGCTGATTCTTCCTTATCTGTACGGACCGGCGGGGGTTGGCCACCGGACGCTAAGGGGGGTTCGGGTGGGGGTGCTCAGTGGTGCTCGGCGAGCGCGCCCTGGATGAAGGTGCAGGTCAGCAGCACGAAGACGTACGCCTGCAGGGCCTGGATGAAGAGTTCGAAGGCCGTCATCACGATGACCATGACGAACGAGACACCCGCGTAGGCGATGCCGATGCCGTTGAGCAGGTACCAGCTGGCGATCGTGAAGAGCAGCAGCAGGGTGTGGCCCGCGAACATGTTCGCGAACAGTCGCACCGCGTGCGTGAACGGCCGGACGATCAGGTTCGAGAGCAGCTCGATGCCCATCGCCAGCGGGAGAACCGCGCCGAGCGACTTGTCGTAACCGCTGAAGTTCTTGAAGGCGCCGACGAATCCGTGCCGCTTGAACGTCAGCGAGACCCAGACGATGTACACGATCGCCGCGAGGACGATGGGGTACGCGATGATCGATGTCACCGGGAACTGGGCGACCGGGACGATCGACCAGAGGTTCATCATCCAGATGAAGAAGAACAGCGAGACGACCAGCGGTACGTACTTCTCGCCCTCCTTCTTTCCGATCGTCTCGTAGACGACTCCGCGGCGGATGAAGTCGTAGCCGGACTCGGCGACCATCTGCAGCTTGCCGGGGACGACCTTCGGCTTGCGGAAGGCGGCCCAGAAGAAACCGACGACGATGACCGAGCCGATCAGCGCCAGCAGCATCGGCTTGTTGAAGTACACGTTGCTGTCGCCGTCCCCCAGAAGGGGCTTGAACAGGAACGAGTGCAGGCCGGGAGCCGGGAAGCCACAGCCGTCGAAGATGTGGCAGTCGGTCTCGAAGGCGAGCACCTGCGTCGGGTCAGCACTCACCGCGGGCTCCTTCAGCGTGGCGCATAGGTACGGCAACCTCGTTGTGTCGGCGCGGCGCGCGGCCGCGGTTCGGCACTGGACTGGTGTTACGGATGTGGGGGCGGCAGTGGGGCATCAAGCCTCGCGATTGAGCAGGCGTCAGCTCAGATACCCGCGCCCGCGATGCCGCAGTTGGCACCGGACGATAGCAGGATCGCTTACGTGCTCTTATCCCGGCCCTACCTCTCACGACGAGTGCCCCGACTTCTCGGGCTCGACGTAGAGGATTTTGGCCTTCATGTGGGCACGGGTCTGCGCGGCGGTCCAGACGATGGTTCCGGCGAGCAGCGTGAACACGAAGGCCTTGGGACTGAACAGCGTGGTGTGCTTGAACGCGGCGAGGAAGATGAACAGCAGAAGAATCTGCGCCGCGAAAAGCATGAGCCCCATCGACTGGAACAGGTGCGGAAGCGATTTGGCAGTGCGCTGCAGAACGTAGAGCCCGATTCCCATGAAGGGGATCACGATCACCGTCGCAACGGCTGCCCCAATAGCTCCTTTGCCGCCGGCGACCACACCACTGACGACGGCGGCAATCGCGCCGACGGCAGCTGTGGGCACAGCGGCTTGAAGGAGAATCCGGGCGTCATTGGACGGCATGGCGGCAACTCCGCTTGCTAAGGGGGGCGTGTCGTCATGGACGAGCGTAGTCCCGGGATGAGAGAGAACCTCACGCCAATGGACCGTCGCACTAGGGTCCTTCGGCTCTGTCCCGGGTTCTCGTGAACCGTATCACAAACTATTTGATGCGGTCTTTACCTAGAAGGTGTGCTTGCTGTCACACATGAGAGTGACAGTGCGCGTCTGTGCAAAATAGCGGCCAACTTGTCTGGTATGGGGAGGCTTTGTCCTCCCACGAGATGGCAACGCTTTAGTCAGATTCTTACCTTGGCGTCAGCGCGAGGACTCCGCTTTACGTCCGTCAAGAAGGCGTGAACGGGGGCCGACTGCGGTCGCCCCGTTGACTCCTGACACTCCGGTGACAACCGGAGGACGCGGGTCACGGTCTTCCTCCGCCAGTACCACGACAGGGTCAACTCCGGCCCTGCGACGGCGATATCGCGGCGGCACCAGGTGCTCGGCCCAGCGCGGCGCACGCGGGGTGAAGCGCGGCAGCAGGAGCAGCAGCAGCCCGATCGCGCTCAGGAAGACGATGCCGAGGACGATCCACATCGAGGCCGAGTTGACCGAGTAGGACAGCGCCCCGAACGCGATCAGCGCCGACCAGAAGTACATGATCAGCACCGCCCGGCTGTGCGAGTGGCCGATCTCCAGGAGCCGGTGGTGCAGATGGCCGCGGTCCGCGGCGAATGGCGACTGCCCGCGCCAGGTGCGGCGGACGATGGCCAGCACCAGGTCGGCCGCCGGCACCGCGATGATCGTCAGCGGCAGCAGCAGCGGGATGTACACCGGCACCGTCTGGTGCACCGCCGCCTTCTCGGAGCCGACAAACAGCTGCAGCGCGTCCGGGTCGACCTGTCCCGTGATGGAGATCGCACCCGCGGCCAGCACCAGGCCGATCAGCATCGAGCCGGAGTCGCCCATGAAGATCCGCGCGGGGTGCATGTTGTGCGGCAGGAAGCCCAGGCACATGCCCATCAGGATCGCCGAGAAGAGCGTGGCCGGGGCGGCGGCCTCGATGCCGTACGAGTACCAGATCCGGTAGGCGTACAGGAAGAACGCCGCGGCGGCGATGCACACCATGCCGGACGCGAGGCCGTCGAGGCCGTCGACGAAGTTGACCGCGTTGATGGTGATGACGACCAGGGCGACCGTGAGCAGGGTGCCCTGCCACTGGGTCAGCGCCACGTTGCCGATGCCCGGGATGGGCAGCCACAGGATCGTCAGACCCTGCATGACCATCACGCCGGCGGCGATCATCTGGCCGCCCAGCTTGATCAGGGCGTCGATCTCGAACTTGTCGTCCAGGACCCCGATCAGCCAGATCAGGGCCGCTCCGGAGAGCAGGGCGCGCGGCTCGTTCGAGTTCTCGAAGACCTCGCTGAGGTTGGTCAGGTGGTCGGCGACCAGCAGACCGGCGCACAGGCCGAAGAACATGGCGATACCGCCGAGCCGCGGAGTGGGTTCCCGGTGCACGTCACGGGCCCTGATCTCCGGCATCGCCCCGGCCACGATCGCGAACTTCCGCACCGGCCCGGTCAGCAGATACGTCACCGCGGCCGTCACGCAGAGCGTCAGCAGGTATTCACGCACAGGCTTCCCCACAGGTCTCGCTGGCCATCACAGCCCCACACCCTAGCGAGGGACGCATATGGTTGGGGACTTCCGGGTAGCGACGATGGTTGCACGTGTGGCTGTGTACCTGGGTGCGGGTACCCCCGTTCAGCCCGGATACGGCAGGAATCCACCCACAAGATCCCGCACTTCGTCACGGGCCCGCCGGGCGTCGACCCGCCCGCGCAGCACCCCGGCCATCAGCGCCGCGATCCCCGCCATCTCGCCCTCCCCCATGCCCTGCGTGGTCACCGCGGCGGTACCCAGCCGCAGCCCGCGCGAGTCGCCGTGCGGGAGTGCGCAGCAGTCCAACACCATTCCGGCGGCGGCGAGTTGACCGCGTGCGGCACGTCCGTCGACGCCGAGGGGCAGCGGGTCGGCGGTGATGAGATGGGTGTCGGTACCGCCCGTCGTGACGACCAACCCCTCCGCCGCCAGCCCCGCCGCGAGCACCCGGGCGTTGGCGACCACCTGATGGGCGTACGCCGTGAAGGCCGGCGTCGCCGCCTCGCCGAACGCGACGGCCTTCGCCGCGATGGTGTGCATCTGCGCGCCACCCTGCGTGAACGGAAAAACGGCCCGGTCCACCCGCTCGGCCAGCTCGCTCCGGCACAGCAGCATCCCGCCGCGCGGCCCGCGCAGCACCTTGTGCGTGGTCGCGCAGACGACATCGGCGTACGGCACCGGGTTCGGCGCCGCTCCCCCGGCGACGAGGCCGATGGGATGCGCGGCGTCGGCGATGAGATAGGCGCCCACCTCGTCGGCGACCTCGCGGAAGAAGGCGTAGTCGATGTGCCGGGGGTAGGCGATGGACCCGCACACGATCGCCTTGGGCCGATGCGTACGGGCGAGGGAACGCACCTGCTGGTAGTCGATGAGCCCGGTCTCGGCATCGACCCGGTATCCCACGAAGTCGAACCACCGCCCGGAGAAGTTCGCGGGCGACCCGTGCGTGAGATGCCCGCCGTACGGCAGCCCCAGCGCCAGGACGGTGTCACCGGGCCGCAGCAGCGCGGCATAGGCGGCCAGCACGGCCGAAGAACCGGAGTGCGCCTGCACGTTGGCGTGCTCGGCCCCGAACAACGCCTTCGCCCGGTCCACGGCGACGCGCTCGGCGACGTCGACGATCTCGCAGCCGCCGTGGTGGCGGGCGCCGGGATATCCCTCGGCGTACTTGTTGGCGAGCGGGGAGCCGAGCGCGGCCAGCACGGCGGGCGAGGTGAAGTTCTCGGCGGCGATGAGCTGGAGCGTCGTCGACTGCCGTTCGAGCTCCCCGAGCAGGATCTCGGCCAGCTCGGGGTCCTGACGGCGCAGGACATCGGCCTCAAGGACAGGGATGACCGACATGGCAGGCTCCGGGGCGTCGACGGTGACGTACGTCCAATGTAGGCCCGGGACGGGTGGGGCGCGCGGGCGTTGCTACGTCTTCGCGGGTACGCCGGTGAGGGCGGTGACCACGGGGTCGATCGCCTGGTTCAGCCACATCGGCCGCGCCGCGGCGGGCGTCGCCGGCTCCGCTCCCGTCGGATCAAGTCCGCGCGGGCGCACCCGTGAGCGCCGTGACCGCCGGATCAAGTCCGTGCAGGTACGCCCGTCAGCGCCGTGACCACCGGATCGATCGCCTGGTTTATCTCGTCGCCGATGGAGCGGAAGAACGGGAGCGGGGCGCCGTACGGGTCGAAGACCTCGTCCGCTTCCGCCGTGGGGGCCAGGAGCCAGCCTCGTAGGGCCGCTGCCGCGCGGACCAGGGCGCGGGCTCGGGCCACCATGCCGTCCTCCAGGGGTGGCAGGGTCGCGGGGTCTATCGCCTTCACCAGGCGGGTGAACTCCTTGAGGGTGAAGGTGCGCAGGCCCGCCGAGTGACCCATCGAGATGACCTGGGCCCGGTGGTCCCGGGTGGCCGTCAGCACCAGGTCGGCGCGGATCACGTGGTCGTCGAGCAGCTCGCGGCCGGTGAACCCGGAGGGGTCCGCGCCGAAGTCGGTGAGGACGGTCGCCGCGTTGGTCTCCATGGGCGCGCCCTCATGGCCCCACGTGCCGGCGCTCTCCACGATCAGCCCGCCCCACAGCGGGTCGCCGAGCCGGTCCGCCAGGGCATGACGGGTCAGCCGCTCGGTGATCGGCGAGCGGCACACGTTGCCGGTGCTGACGTGGAGGATGCGGAAGCTGTCCATGGGAAGCCCGAAGGTCCCCGTCACTTCCCCGTTGCCTATGCCACGCCCCGCGTCAGGGGCTGTCAATTCGCCACCTCAAGGTCGGGGACGACCTTCCGCAGCTCCTCGGCCGAGATCGCGCCCGCGCGCAGCAGCAGCGGCACCTCGCGCGTGACGTCGACGATCGACGACGGCACGTTGCCGGGCGTCGGACCGCCGTCGAGGTACACGGAGACCGAGTCGCCGAGCATCCCCTGGGCCGCGTCGCAGTCCTCGGGCGCGGGGTGCCCGGTGAGGTTGGCCGAGGAGACCGCCATCGGGCCGACCTCCGTCAGCAGCTCGATGGCGACGGGGTGCAGCGGCATCCGTACGGCGACCGTGCCCCGGGTGTCCCCCAGGTCCCACTGCAGGGACGGCTGGTGCTTGGCGACCAGCGTGAGGGCGCCCGGCCAGAACGCGTCGACGAGTTCCCAGGCCAGCTCGGAGAAGTCCGTGACGAGGCCGTGCAGCGTGTTCGGGGAGCCGATGAGGACGGGCGTGGGCATGTTGCGGCCCCTGCCCTTGGCGTCCAGGAGATCGGCGACGGCCTCCGAGGAGAACGCGTCGGCCCCGATGCCGTAGACCGTGTCGGTCGGCAGGACCACGAGTTCGCCCCGGCGGACGGCGGACGCGGCCTCGCGCAGACCCGTCGTGCGGTCGGTCGCGTCATTGGTGTCGTATCGCCGTGCCATGTCTAGCGGGCCTCCTCGTACACGTACTGCTGCGGGTCGAAAGTCGGGGCGCAGGTCACGGCGTCGCCCGGCGGGCGGTCGCGAAGCGCGGGCGGTTGTTGAGGTCGGGGTGGTCGGCCGCGTCGGCCCAGCCACGCTCCTCGGTGAAGATCCACGGCACCTGGCCGCCCTGGGTGTCGGCGTGCTCGATGACGACGACACCTCCGGGACGGAGAAGTCGGTGCGCGGTGCGCTCGATGCCGCGGATCAGGTCGAGGCCGTCCTCCCCCGAGAACAGGGCGAGTTCGGGGTCGTAGTCCCGCGCCTCGGGAGCGACGTACTCCCACTCCGTGAGCGGGATGTACGGCGGGTTGGAGATGACCAGGTCGACATGGCCGTCGAGGTCGGGGAAGGCGTCCAGGGCGTTGCCCTGCCGCAGGTCGACCCGGGAGCCGTCCATGTTCTTGCGGGTCCACTGGAGGGCGTCCTCGGACAGCTCCACGGCGTGCACCCGGGAGCGCGGGACCTCCTGCGCGAGGGCGAGCGCGATGGCGCCGGAGCCGGTGCAGAGGTCCACGATCAGCGGCTCTACGACGTCCATCGCGCGGACCGCGTCTATGGCCCAGCCGACGACCGACTCGGTCTCGGGGCGCGGCACGAACACCCCTGGCCCGACCTGGAGTTCCAGGTACCGGAAGAAGGCGCGGCCGGTGATGTGCTGGAGCGGCTCACGCTGCTCGCGCCGGGCGATGGTCTCCCAGTAGCGGGCGTCGAAGTCCACGTCCTTCACGGAGTGCAGCTCGCCCCGCTTCACACCGTGCACGAACGCGGCGAGCTCCTCCGCGTCGTTGCGCGGCGAGGGCACGCCGGCGTCGGCCAGCCGCTGGGTGGCCTGGGCCACCTCTGCTAGCAGCAGGTTCACGCAAGTCCTCCGTGTCGTACTCGTCCGTGCCGAACCGTGCCGTGCCTTACGCCGCCGCGAGCTTGGCGGCCGAGTCCGCGTCCACGCAAGCCTGGATCATCGCGTCGAGGTCGCCGTCCAGGACCTGGTCGAGGTTGTACGCCTTGAATCCGACGCGGTGGTCCGAGATGCGGTTCTCCGGGAAGTTGTACGTACGGATCTTCTCGGAGCGGTCGACCGTGCGGACCTGGCTGCGGCGGGCGTCGGCGGCGTTCCGCTCCGCCTCCTCCTGCGCCGCGGCGAGCAGCCTGGAGCGCAGGATACGCAGTGCCTGCTCCTTGTTCTGCAGCTGGCTCTTCTCGTTCTGGCAGGAAGCGACGACTCCGGTCGGAATGTGCGTGATGCGCACCGCGGAGTCGGTCGTGTTGACGGACTGCCCGCCGGGCCCTGAGGAGCGGTAGACGTCGATGCGGAGGTCGTTCGGGTTGATCTCGACGTCGACCTCCTCCGCCTCGGGGGTGACGAGCACACCGGCGGCGGAGGTGTGGATACGGCCCGCGGACTCGGTCGCGGGCACGCGCTGCACGCGGTGCACCCCGCCCTCGTACTTCAGGCGGGCCCAGACACCCTGGCCGGGCTCGGTCGCGCCGTTGCCGCCCTTGGTCTTCACGGCGACCTGGACGTCCTTGTAGCCGCCCAGCTCGGACTCGGTGGCGTCGATGATCTCGGTCTTCCAGCCGACGCGCTCCGCGTACCGCAGGTACATGCGCAGCAGGTCACCGGCGAACAGGGCGGACTCGTCGCCGCCGGCGCCCGCCTTGACCTCAAGGATCACGTCCTTGTCGTCGTTGGGGTCACGCGGCACGAGGAGCAGCCGCAGCTTCTCCGTGATCTCCTCGCGCTGCTTCTCCAGGTCCTTGACCTCGGCCGCGAACTCCGGGTCGTCGGCGCCGAGTTCACGCGCGGTCTCGATGTCGTCGCCGGTCTGCTTCCAGGAGCGGTACGTGGCGACGATCGGGGTGAGCTCGGCGTAGCGCTTGTTCAGCTTGCGCGCGTTGGCCTGGTCGGCGTGGACCGACGGGTCGGCGAGCTTCGTCTCAAGGTCGGCGTGCTCGCCGATGAGGTCCTCGACAGCCTCGAACATCTTGGGCTCCTGAAATGCGTACGGAAGGGAAGGCGGGCGACCAAAAACGCCGGTCCCGGCACGCCTGTGGAGGGCGTGGCCGTGGACCGGCGAAATGGAGCTCGCTACTTCGTGGAGCCGGCAGCAGCCTTGCCGAAGCGGGCCTCGAAGCGGGCCACGCGGCCACCGGTGTCGAGGATCTTCTGCTTGCCCGTGTAGAACGGGTGGCACTCGGAGCAGACCTCGGCGCGGATGTTGCCGCTCGTGATCGTGCTGCGGGTGGTGAACGACGCGCCACAGGTGCAGCTGACCTGGGTCTCGACGTACTCGGGGTGGATCTCGCGCTTCAAGGTGTCTCCTAGTTTCGGGAGGGCGCCGGGTCGCTGCCGCGGATGCGGTCGCGTGAACCGGGGCCGACTGTCCAGTCTGCCAGCACTGGAGCCATCCCCCAAAACCGGGTCCGTCTGTGATCTATTCCCCGCGGGCGGGTTGCGCCTCAACCGGCTGTCACGACGCCCTTGGCTTCGCCTGTCGCCGTGCCCTTGGTGGCCGCCGCCGGGATCGGCTGGTCGTTCTTCAAGGCGTTCCAGACCAGCTGGGCCTTCGACTTCTCCACGATCACCCGGTTCGGGTTGGCCGGGTCGTACTCGACCGGCATCGTGACCATGTTCATGTGTGAGGAGCTGATGCCCTTGAGGCCGTTGGCGAAGGACGTGAGGGAGTTCACCGAGCCCAGGTCGGAGTCGGTGGTGACGGCCTTCGTGGCGGTGTTGGCGAGGTCGTAGAGCTTCGTCGGGCTGGTGAGGACGCCGATGTGCTTGACCTGGTTGACCAGGGCCTTGATGAAGGCCTGCTGGAGCTGGATACGGCCGAGGTCGGAGCCGTCGCCGACGCCGTGCCGGGTGCGGACCAGGCCGAGGGCCTGTTGGCCGTTCAGCGTGTGGGTGCCGGCCTTGAGGTCGAGGTGGCTCTGGGGGTCCTTGATGGCCTTGGTCGTGGTGACCGGGACGCCGCCGAGTTCGTCGATGAGCTTCTCGAAGCCGGCGAAGTCGACCTCCAGGTAGTGGTCCATGCGCAGCCCGGTGACGGACTCGACGGTCTTCACCGTGCAGGCGGCGCCGCCCGTGGAGTACGCCTCGTTGAACATCACGCCGGACGCCGCGTCGTGGGTGACGCCCTTGGTGTCGGTGCACTCGGGGCGGTCGACGAGGGTGTCGCGCGGGATGGACACCACGCTGGCCTTCTTGTGGCCCTTGTAGACGTGCACGATCATCGCGGTGTCGGAGCGGGCGCTGCCGTCGTCGGTGCCGCCGCCCAGCTTCTTGTTCGTGCCGGAGCGGCTGTCCGAGCCCAGGACCAGGATGTTCTCCGAGCCGTTGTCGACCTTGACCGGCCGGTCGGTGCCGAGGGCCTGGTTGATGTCGACGCTCTTGATGTTGCCGTTGAGCTTGAAGTACACGTACCCGGCGCCGGTGCCGCCCAGCACGACGACACCGGCCGCGACCCAGGCCGTGATCAGCAGGGCCTTGTGACGCGGACTGCGGTCCTTCTTACGGCCTCCGGCGCGGTGGCGCGGGCCGTCGCTGCCGTCCTTGCCCGGTATGGCGGGCTCCGGCGTGCTCTCGGCGGACATGGGCTCCTCGCATCTCGTTCCGGTCGGGTACCCCCTGCTTTCAGGGCTCAGGCCTGGTCGAAGCGACCGATAGCGCTCATTCCTCGCTCCATGGTCACTCCACCAGGTCAGACAGGGAAACTCGGGAAAGGGTTGCACAACGCAGAGTGCCCATCGCGTACGGCGATGGGCACTCTGCGTAGTCGCGTCAGCGGGTTATGCCCCGCTCACCTGCGATTTCAGCCGAAGATGTCGTACTGCTGGAAACCGGTGCCGAGCGACTTCGGTGTGCCGAAGATCTCGCTCGTGGCCTTGCCGGTGCCCGGGTAGAGGTACAGCGTGTTGCTCGCGTTGCGGATCAGGAGGTCCGCCTTGCCGTCGCCGGTGAAGTCACCGACGGCGTCGAACGCGTTGTAGCTGCCCCAGGTGCGCACCTTCACGCGGGCCGCGAACGCGCCCGTGCCGGACTTGCCGGCACCCTTGTACAGGTAGACGACGCCGGTGCTCTTGTTGCGGGCGAGCAGGTCGGCCTTGCCGTCACCGTTGAAGTCGCCGTGACCGACCAGCGTGTTGTACTGGCTCCAGCCCCCGCCGACCCGCGACGGCGAGCCGAAGGTGCCGTTGCCCTTGCCCGGATAGATCCACAGCACGCCGGCGCTGTCGACCGAGACCAGGTCGGGCAGGTAGTCGCCGGTGACATCGCCGGGGGCGATGATCCGGGTGCGGGTCTTCCAGTTGGCGAAGATCTTCGTGCTGACCCAACTGCCGTCGTCCCGCGCGCTGTTGAGCTGGAAGTGGTCCCAGTAGACCGCGCCGGCGGTGGTCCGGTAGATCCAGTCCTGGTAGCCGTCCCGGTTCAGGTCGGCCGTCCGGACCAGGTTGACGCCGCCCCAGTCGCCCAGGGACACGCGCGTGGCCAGCGAGGTGCCCTTGGAGTCCAGCTCGTAGCCCACCTTGTTGGAGGACTTGCGGGCGTAGACGTCGGCCTTGTTGTCGGTGTAGCTCAGGTTGCCGTCGTCGACCTGCGCGTAGGCCGCGCCGGCGTAGGCGCTGACCTTGGTGAAGACGCCGTAGGTGCCCTCGACGACGCAGTCGTTGACGGTGGTGGCGTCACCGTCGTCGCCGCTCCAGGAGACGACACCGACGATCCGGCCGCCGACGACCAGCGGGCCGCCGGAGTCGCCGTTGCAGATCGCCGTCGTACCGGTGTCGCTGCCGGTGGCGGGCGTGCCCGCGCAGACCATGTGGGCCTTGATGACGAGGCTGCCGTACGCGCCGACGCAGGTGGCGTCCGACTGGATCGGCAGCGTGGCCGTCTTCAGCGTCTCGGAGATGTCCTCGGTCTGGGAGCTGGTACGGCCCCAGCCGTAGACCGTGGCGGTCTTGGCGGGCGTGCCCGTGTACGACGCCGTGTCGCCGTTCGTCGTCATCCGGATCGGGGTCGCCTTGACGGGGGCCGCCAGGGTGAGGACCGCGATGTCGTTGTCGATCGTCGTCGCGCTGTACGACGGGTGGGTCCACTGACGCAGGACCGCGGTGGCCTGGCCGCCGTGCAGGTCGGTGGTGGTGGTGCCGTCGGCGTCCGTCGTGCTGGTCGGCAGCACGGTGGCGCTGGTGACGACGGCGCCGTACTTGGCCCAGTTGTAGGCCTTGCCGTGCTCGTCCTTGGTGCAGTGCCCGGCCGTCAGGATCTTCGACGGCGAGATGACCGAGCCACCGCAGAAGAAGCCGATGTCGTCGGCCTCGGTGGTGGTGCCCTTGTCGTCGTAGTACCAGAGCTGCGCCATGAACGGCGCGGTGTTGATGGTGGTCGTCGTGCCACCGATGATCTTCGGGCTGACGGCCGTGCCGGTGGTGCTCGCGCTCAGGGACGCCTTCTTGGTCGTCTCCCCGGCGATGTCGTCACCGGCCTCGGCGCCCGCGACGCGCTTCTTCAGCGTGGCGAGCGACGTCGTGCTCACGGCAGGCTTCACGGTCGGCGTCGGCAGCGCGGTGGCCGCACCGGCGGACGTCGTCATCAGCGCGGCGGCCACGGCGGCGGCGACACCGGCCGCGGCGACAGGCAGGCCGAAACGTATCCGGCGTCTGTGCCGACCGGCCCCAGGCATGGGCGTACCCATTCAAGTCCCCCCTCGGGATCAGAAGTTCGGACGATCGTCGAAAACAAGTCCGAAGGGCGCGATCGTACAGCGAGCCACTGACAACGCAGAGGGCCGCCCCCTTAACAGGGGGCGGCCCTCTGATAACGCCGACTTGCCTCAGTCGCCGTTTCCAGGAGTCGTCTTCTGGATCTGAAGCAGGAACTCCGCGTTCGACTTCGTCTGCTTCATTTTGTCGAGGAGCAGCTCGATCGCCTGCTGCTGGTCGAGCGCGTGCAGCACCCGGCGGAGCTTCCAGGTGACGGCCAGCTCGTCGCTGCCGAGCAGGATCTCTTCCTTACGGGTACCGGACGCGTCGACGTCCACCGCGGGGAAGATGCGCTTGTCGGCGAGCTTCCGGTCGAGCTTGAGCTCGGCGTTGCCGGTGCCCTTGAACTCCTCGAAGATGACCTCGTCCATGCGCGAGCCGGTGTCGACGAGCGCGGTGGCGAGGATGGTCAGCGAACCGCCGTCCTCGATGTTGCGCGCGGCACCGAAGAAGCGCTTGGGCGGGTACAGCGCCGTGGAGTCGACACCACCGGAGAGGATGCGGCCGGAGGCGGGCGCCGCGAGGTTGTACGCACGGCCCAGGCGCGTGATCGAGTCGAGCAGCACGACGACGTCGTGGCCCAGCTCCACCAGCCGCTTGGCGCGCTCGATGGCGAGCTCGGCGACCGTGGTGTGGTCCTCGGCGGGACGGTCGAAGGTCGAGGAGATGACCTCGCCCTTCACCGACCGCTGCATGTCGGTGACCTCTTCCGGACGCTCGTCGACCAGGACGACCATCAGGTGGCACTCGGGGTTGTTGTGCGTGATCGCGTTGGCGATCGCCTGCATGATCATGGTCTTGCCGGTCTTCGGCGGGGCCACGATCAGACCGCGCTGGCCCTTACCGATCGGCGCGACGAGGTCGATGATGCGGGTCGTCAGCACACCCGGGTCGGTCTCCAGACGGAGCCGGTCCTGCGGGTAGAGAGGCGTCAGCTTGTTGAACTCCGGTCGCCCGCGCCCGGATTCGGCCGCCATGCCGTTCGCCGAGTCGAGGCGGACCAGCGCGTTGAACTTCTCGCGGCGCTCGCCGTCCTTGGGCTGGCGGACCGCACCCGTGACGTGGTCGCCCTTGCGCAGACCGTTCTTACGGACCTGGGCGAGGGACACGTACACGTCGTTCGGGCCCGGCAGGTAGCCCGACGTACGGATGAACGCGTAGTTGTCGAGGATGTCGAGGATGCCCGCGACGGGGATCAGGACATCGTCGTCGGCGACCTGCGGCTCGCCGGCGGCGGCGCCACCGAACTCGTCGCGTCCGCGACGGCCACGGCGGTCCCGGTACCGGCCGCGACGGCCGCGACGGCCGCCCTCGAAGTCGTCGTCGTCCTGCGGGCCGTTGTCGCGCTGCTGCCGGTCCTGACGGTCCTGGCGGCCACCGCTCTGCTGCTGACGGTCCTGCTGCTGACCGCCCTGCTGGCGGTCCGGACGGCCGCCGCTCTGCTGCTGGCCGCCGCCCTGCTGCTCGTTGTCCTTGCGGCGGTCGCCGCGGTCACGGTCCTGGCGGTCCTGACGGCCACCGCGGTCGCGACGGTCCCGGCGGCCCTGACGGCCGTCGTCACCGGCGTCGCCCTGCGCGGCGGCGGGCGTCTCGGCCTTCGGCTCGCTCTTCACCTCGGCGACAATCGTCTCGGGACTGCCGGCCTCGGCGGTCGCACGGCGACGACGACGCTCGACCGGCGCGTCGTCTCCCCCACTCTCGGCTTCGCTCGAGCGGGAGGGGCCCCCAGCGGGCTGGCCGGGGATCTCGATCTGCTGCTGGGCCACGGCCTTCTCGGCGGCGACCTTCTCGGCCTTCTGCTCGGCCGGGGCGGCCGCCTCGTCGCCCGTACGGGTCTTGGAGGTGGCGCGGCGCTTCGGCTTGGTCTCGGTGGCGGTCTCGGCCTTGGCCGGAGCACCTCCGCCCGCCTGCGCGTCCTTGATGACCTCGATCAGCTGGCTCTTGCGCATCCGCGCGGTGCCCCTGATGCCGAGGCCGGATGCGACCTGCTGCAGCTCGGCCAGCACCATGCCGTCGAGGCCGGTACCGCGGCGCCGCCGGGAGCCGGCACCGGTGGCAGGCGCGGAGGCGTCCGTGGCGGGCGCGGCAGCGGTCTCCTCGACACGCGCGCCCATCAGATCGGTGGTGTCGCTCACGAAGGGTCCTTCCCTGGAGCGGACGTCGGCCTGTCTGGCTCGGCGACCGGTTGTGCTGTCCGGCTTCGGTTCTTGCTGTGTGAACCGTGCCGGGGCGGTGGTCCGCCTAAGCGGCGGAAGAGATTGCTGGTGACGGCGCTTCCCGAAGCAGTGGCACCGAGTGTCTGTGTCACGTGGCTTGGTCGCACCAATTCCGGAGCGTGCCCGGCGAACCGCTCTGTGCCCCTACAGAACACGGTGCGGCTTGGGAGGCTCCCGGAAGAATGTCTGTCCCTGACGGGGACAACAAGCACCTCGCCATGGTGGGGTCGGGTGCAGACTTGAGATTAACACTACCGGATCCAACAAACATTCCCCCTCTCGAAATCCGGCGACGGTACGTAGTCAATGGGCGCTGGGGGCCGCGAGCGGAAGTACACACGCGCCCTGTGCGTCGAGATCCAGCCGGTTGGCGGCCCAGCCCTCACCGGCGAGGTGGGACACCTTGTCGGCGTTGTCGGCGTCGACAAGTGCCAACACGGTGGGCCCGGCACCGGAGATGACGGCCGGAACCCCGTCCGCCCTCAACCGGTCGACGAGCGCGGCGCTTTCGGGCATCGCCGGAGCGCGGTACTCCTGGTGCAGGCGGTCCTCGGTGGCGGGCAGCAGCAGCTCGGGGCGCCGGGTGAGGGCCTCGACGAGCAGTGCGGCGCGGCCCGCGTTGGCGGCGGCGTCGACGTGCGGGACGCTGCGCGGGAGCAGGCCGCGCGCGGTCTCGGTGAGCACCGGTTTCCCGGGGACGAAAACCACCGGAACGATGGAGTCGGCGGGGTCCATCCTGATCGCCCGCGCGGCTCCGCCGTCCATCCAGGAGAGCGTGAAGCCGCCCAGCAGACAGGCCGCCACGTTGTCGGGGTGGCCCTCGATCTCGGTGGCGAGTTCCAGCAGCGCCGTGTCGTCGAGCCGGGAGTCCCCGCCTATGGTCACGGCGCGCGCGGCGACGATGCCGGCGCAGATGGCGGCGGAGGAGGAGCCCAGGCCGCGGCCGTGCGGAATGCGGTTGGCGCACACGATCTCCAGGCCGCGCGGCTGTCCGCCGAGCAGGTCGAAGGCGGTGCGCAGGGACCGTACGAGGAGGTGGTTCTCGTCGCGTGGGAGGGTCTCGCTGCCCTCGCCCGCGATGTCGATGAGCAGCCCGGAGTCGGCGACACGGACGACGACGTCGTCGTAGAGCCCCAGCGAGAGGCCGAAGGCGTCGAAGCCCGGGCCGAGGTTGGCGCTGGTGGCGGGGACGCGCACCCGGACGGCGGCGGCGCGGAAGGCTGGACCGGCCATCGCTCGATGACTCTCCTTGAGCTGCGTGACTGTCGAAGACATTCGATGAGATTCGATAGGTACGTGAAGACCCTCGGGCCGTGGAGACGGCGCGGTGCCGAGCCATGCGCGCAGGCATATGCGGCGGGCGGGTTCGGTACAGCCTATCGAAGGAAGGTTCTGTGGCGACATAGGGCGCACAGGAGGCGCACGATGCGTGTCGTAAGCCCCCTGTGCACCCCCCGTGGCGAATACCCGCCAGGCGGCTTTACGCCAGACCGAGGCGCTCGGCGGCCGTCGGCGCGTCGACCGGGATCGTGACCGGCTGCGGGGCGCCCGCGACGGCCCAGTCGGGGTCCTTGAGGCCGTTTCCGGTCACCGTGCAGACGATGGTCTGGCCCGGGTCGACCTTGCCCTGCTCGGCCGCCTTCAGCAGACCGGCGACGGAAGCGGCCGACGCGGGCTCGACGAAAACGCCCTCCTGAGCGGCCAACAGCCGGTAGGCGCGCAGGATCTCACGGTCCGTCACCTCGTCGATGAACCCGCCGGACTCGTCCCGCGCGTCCAGCGCGAACTGCCAGGACGCGGGGTTGCCGATGCGGATCGCGGTGGCGATCGTCGAGGGGTCCTTGACGATCTCGCCGCGCACGATGGGCGCGGACCCGGACGCCTGGAAGCCCCACATGCGCGGGGACTTGGCGGCGATGCCGTCGCCGGCGTACTCCTTGTAGCCCTTCCAGTACGCGGTGATGTTGCCCGCGTTGCCCACCGGCAGGACGTGGATGTCGGGTGCGTCGCCGAGCATGTCGACGATCTCGAAGGCGGCCGTCTTCTGGCCCTCGATGCGCACCGGGTTGACCGAATTCACCAGCGCCACAGGGTAGTTGTCGCTCAGCTCGCGGGCGAGGGTGAGGCAGTCGTCGAAGTTTCCGTCGACCTGGAGGATCTTCGCACCGTGCACGAGGGCCTGGCCCATCTTGCCGAGCGCGATCTTGCCGCGCGGCACGAGGACGGCGCAGACCATCCCGGCGCGTACGGCGTAGGCGGCGGCGGAGGCCGACGTGTTGCCGGTGGAGGCGCAGATGACGGCCTGCGCGCCCTCCTCCTTGGCCCGCGTGATGGCCATGGTCATACCGCGGTCCTTGAAGGACCCGGTGGGGTTGGCACCCTCCACCTTGAGGTGGACCTCGCAGCCGGTGCGCTCGGAGAGCACCTGCGCGGGCACGAGGGGCGTGCCGCCCTCGCGGAGGGAGACGACCGGCGTGCTGTCGGACACCGGAAGCCGGTCCCGGTACTCCTCGATGATTCCGCGCCACTGGTGGGTCATTGCTGGTTACTCTCCTTCAACCCGCATGATGCTGGCGACACCCCGCACGGTGTCGAGCTTGCGCAACGCCTCGACGGTCCCGCCCAGGGCGGCGTCGGACGCGCGGTGCGTGACGACGACGAGGGATGCCTCGCCGTCCTTCCCCTGCTGCCGAACCGTATCGATCGAGACACCGTGCTCGGCGAACACGGTGGCGACCTGTGCGAGAACACCTGGTTTGTCGGCGACGTCGAGGCTGATGTGGTACCGCGTGACGACCTCGCCCATGCCCGACACGGGCAGTCCGGCGTACGCCGACTCGCCGGGCCCGGTAGTCCCGTTGAGTCGGTTGCGGCACACGGCGACGAGGTCGCCGAGCACGGCGGAGGCGGTGGGGGCGCCGCCCGCGCCGGGGCCGTAGAACATCAGCTGCCCGGAGGCGTCGGACTCGACGAACACGGCGTTGTAGGCGCCGCGGACGGAGGCGAGCGGGTGGCTGAGCGGGATCATCGCGGGATGCACGCGCGCGGTGACGGACCCGCCGTCCTCGGCCCGCTCACAAATGGCGAGCAGCTTGATGGTGCAGCCCATGTTCTTCGCGGAGGCGAAGTCGGAGGCGGTGACCTCGGTCATGCCCTCGCGGTAGACGTCGTCGAGACGCACGCGCGTGTGGAAGGCGATTCCGGCGAGGATGGCGGCCTTGGCGGCGGCGTCGAAGCCCTCGACGTCGGCGGTGGGGTCGGCCTCGGCGTATCCCAGGGCGGTGGCCTCGTCGAGGGCCTCCTGATAACCGGCGCCGGTCGAGTCCATCTTGTCGAGGATGAAGTTGGTGGTCCCGTTGACGATCCCGAGCACCCGGTTGACCTTGTCACCGGCGAGGGACTCGCGCAGCGGCCGGATCAGCGGAATGGCACCGGCGACGGCGGCCTCGTAGTACAGGTCCTTGCCCTGCTGCTCGGCGGCGGCGTGCAGCGCGGCGCCGTCCTGGGCGAGCAGCGCCTTGTTGGCGGAGACGACGGAGGCGCCGTGCTCGAAGGCGGCGGTGATGAGGGAACGGGCGGGCTCGATACCGCCGATGACCTCCACCACGACATCAATGTCCCCGCGCTTGACGAGGGCGGTGGCGTCGGTGGTGACGAGGGCGGGGTCGATGCCTTCGCGGACCTTGGAGGGCCGTCGTACGGCGACGCCCGCGAGCTCGACGGGTGCGCCGATGCGGGCGGCGAGGTCGTCGGCGTGCGTCGTCATGATGCGCGCCACCTCTGAGCCGACCACTCCACAGCCCAGCAGCGCCACTTTCAGCGGACGCGTACGCATCATCCGACCTCGTTTCCTCATACCGTCATCGGTTGGACCAGTCTCACTCACCGGACGGGAGTTTCTATCCATGGTCCGGATCGTGAGACATCGATTTCATTTCTAGGGGGGTGGAAGACCGAAGATCTTCCACCCCTCTTTCTCTCATCCGGCTCACTCAGCCGACGTCGAGCCGGAGCAGGTCCTCCTCCGTCTCCCGGCGGACGATGACCCGCGACTCCCCATCCTTCACGGCGACGACCGGCGGCCGGAGCACATGGTTGTAATTGCTGGCCATGGAACGGCAGTACGCACCCGTGGCCGGTACGGCGATCAGGTCACCCGGTGCCAGGTCCCCCGGCAGGAACGCGTCCTTGACCACGATGTCCCCGCTCTCACAGTGCTTGCCGACGACCCGGGCGAGCATGGGCTCGGCGTCGGAACGCCGGGACACGAGAGCGACGCTGTATTCGGCGTCGTAGAGCGCCGTCCGAATGTTGTCGGACATGCCCCCGTCGACCGACACATACGTCCGCAGCCCGTCGAGGGGCTTGATGGTGCCGACCTCGTAGAGCGTGAAGGCGGTCGGCCCGACGATGGCGCGCCCCGGCTCGACGGAGATACGAGGAGTCCGCAGCTTCGCGGAGTCGCACTCACGGGTGACGATCTCGGTGAGCGCCTTGGCGATCTCGTGCGGCTCGCGGGGGTCGTCATCGCTGGTGTAGGCGATCCCAAGCCCACCACCGAGGTCGATCTCGGGCAGCTCGACGCCGTGCTCGTCGCGCACGGCCTTGAGCAGCCCGACAACGCGATGGGCAGCGACCTCGAACCCGGACATGTCGAAGATCTGCGACCCGATGTGACTGTGGATCCCGATGAGTTCGAGCCCGTCGAGCTGAAGAGCGCGCCGCACGGCTTCGGCGGCCTGCCCGCCGGCCAGCGGAATCCCGAACTTCTGGTCCTCATGGGCGGTGGCGATGAACTCGTGCGTGTGCGCTTCCACGCCCACGGTGATCCGGATCTGCACGCGTTGCCGCTTACCGAGGGACTGCGCGATATGAGCGACCCGCACGATCTCCTGGAAGGAGTCGAGAACGATCCGCCCGACACCGGCCTCGATGGCCCGGTGAATCTCGTCCGTGGACTTGTTGTTGCCGTGGAAGGCGATGCGGTCGGCGGGCATCCCGGCGGAGAGGGCGGTGGCGAGCTCACCACCGGAACACACGTCGAGATTGAGCCCCTCCTCGTCCAGCCACCGCACGACGGCACGGGACAGGAACGCCTTGCCGGCGTAGAAGACGTCGGCGTCCTGCCCGAACGCGGTACGCCAGGCCCGGGCGCGCTCCCGGAAATCGGCCTCGTCGAGAACGTAGGCCGGAGTGCCGTGCTGCTCGGCGAGCGTCTTCACGTCGATACCGCCGACGGTGACGACACCGTCCGCGTCACGACTCACAGTCTGCGCCCACACCTTGGGGTCGAGTTCGTTGAGGTCGGCGGCCGGGGCGGAGTAGTGCCCCTCGGGCAGAACGTCGGCGTGACGGGGACCGGCGGGATGTGCGGAACGGCTCATGTCGTCTTCTCTTCTGTCTCTTCCTGGCGCTCTGATCGTGCGGTGTCTTGTCGGTCCTGGCGCTCAGAGGTGTTCGGGGGCGTCGATGCCGAGCAGGGACAGGCCACCGGCGAGCACCGCCCCGGCGGCTTCGGCGAGCGCGAGCCGGGCACGGTGGGCGGCCGAGGGTTTCTCGTCACCGAGCGGAAGCGTGGAGGGGAGGAGAGGGAGGGTGGCGTCGGCTACGGCGATCAGGTGACGGGCGAGCAGGTCGGGGACGCGGTGCGCTGCCGCGCGGGCGAGGAGGCGGGGGTGGTCGGCGAGATGGGTGAGCAGGGGCGCGGCGAGGGGGGTGGTGTCCTCTGAGGTGAGGGGGGCGGCGTCCTCTTGTAGGTCTTGTTGTACGTCTTGTTGTACGTCGCCGGGTGCGGCGGTGAAGCCGAGGTCGGCGGCGTTACGGCTGACGGCCCGGGTGCGGGCGTAGGCGTAACGGACCCGGAAGAGGGGGTTGCCCTCCCGCTGCGCGAGGTGGTCGGCGGTGAGGCGGGGCCGGTCGTGGGCGGCGGGGTGAAGGAGGGCCCAGCGGGCGGCGTCGCGGCCGAGGGAGAGGAGTTCCGCGGGGGCGGGGGCCGGGACGGGTCGTACGTTGACGTCGAGCGGAGCCGGTGCCGCCGGGGTCCCATAGGCATCGACTTCGACACCGAGGACCGCCACCCACTCGGGCTCGGGCCGGGCCTCACAACTGGTACGGACGAGGGAGCCCTGCGAGCGCAGGAGGCGGGCGACGACCTCCATGACGACGAGGGCACGGGGCTCGTGGGGGGCGTGCAGTTGCACGAGGTACGGGATGGAGGTGTGGCGGGCGAGCGCGTTCGGGCTGCTGGAGGCGGGGTGGCCGGCGGGGGCGTCATGGCTGATGCGGGCCGCGGCCTCGTCGACGAACCCGTACCGCGGTCCGCGCCGCAGGATCTCCTCGACGAGGGCGGTGGACGCCGTACTCCCGAGGCTGATGTTGAGGAACCCGGGCCCGGTGATCTCGACACCGCGGACGCCATGGGCGCCGACGAGATGCGGCCGCAGCAGTTCGGCGACACGGCGGGGGGTCTCCCCCGCGGGCCGGGCGAGCTGGAGGGCGATGTTGGTGGCGTAGTCACCCCACCCACCGGCCCCCGGCACGGTCACCGACACCTTCTCCGGCACGACGACGCGCAGCTCCCCGTCCTCGACAGCACGACGCACCGCGCGCAGCACGGTACGGGAGAGCTCGACGGGGGTCACGGGACAAGCGTATGGGAGGAGGGGGGTGGGTAGGCCAGCTGGTTTGTCCGGGGGTCCGGGATGTGGACGCGGAGGGGGTGGATCGGGTTGGGGTGGGACGGGTACGGGGGGTGACGGCAAGGAACGGGCCCTGCGTCCGCGGAGGGGGCCTGTATAGCGGAGGTGGGCCTATATAGAGGGAGCAAGTAAGGGGACCTACAACTGGCGGTGGCGACAACTGGCGAGCCGGGAGGCAGTCTCGGCCTCAGCCGCCGCTACGCCCGCCCCGCCCAGCCCGCTCACCCTCACCGGCGCCGCCACCGAAGGCACCACCGATGGAGAGGCCATCGGCCGGCTCACACGGGTCCCGCGGCTCACGCCGCCCCCGCTCGATCAACTGCCCTACAAGAGCGATGAGTTCGGCAGGTTCGAAGGGTTTGGCGAGAAACGCGTCGACGCCGACATCGAGCCCGCTCTCGACCTCGTACTGGGTGCAGGCGCTGACGATGGCGAGGGGCAGATCACGGGTCCGGGGATCGCTGCGCAGCCGAGCGGCGGTACGGAGCCCGTCCAGCCGAGGCATGACGACATCCAGGGTCACGACATCAGGCCGCACTTGATGAATCACGTCCAGACACTCGGCACCATCGGCCGCGGTCACGACCTCGAAACCCTCCAGTTCGAGATTGACCCTGATCAACTGCCGGATGACCTTGTTGTCGTCCACAACAAGCACCCGACCCGACGCGCCTGGCACAACTCCGAGAGTAGGTCCGGACCGGCCACCGCGTCCGGGTTTTCCCCACTTCCACCCCCTGCGAGCGACGCGGCCCACCTCCCCGCCCACCTCCCCGCCCACCTCCCCGCCCACCTTCCTGACCACCCCCCTGATCACCGAGAAACCTGTTCATGGACACCCGCAAGGAGCTGGTAGGGTTCTACCCGTCGCCGCGATCACCGCGACGGACACGCCCCCGTAGCTCAGGGGATAGAGCAACGGCCTCCGGAGCCGTGTGCGCAGGTTCGAATCCTGCCGGGGGCACCCTTTATAAGGTGCCTAAAGACCCCGCGATCAGCGCTTTAGCTGAAGACGGGGTCTTCGCGTTTGTGCAGGCGACTGCCGCCGAAAGCAGCCGTTTGCCAGTGATCACGTTGTAATAGCGTGTTGATCTTGAGAGGCTTCGCCGCAGGTCACACACCGCTTTCAGCTTCCTCAGCGTAGTGGTTCGGGCATGACGAAAGCCCCGGATCTCTCCGGGGCTTCGCGTCGATCGGTCCTGCGGACCGTTTCACTTTTCGGAGGTGTCGCCCTCCTCTCCCAGACCCTTCAGAATCCGGTCGTTCATCTCTTGCTCCTGGCCGTCGATGCACTTGGCGTAGATCTTGAGCAAGACGTCGACCGAGTGGCCAGCGCGTGCCGCCACTTCCGGTGCGGGCACACCGGAGTTGAGCCACTGGGACACGCCGGCGTGCCGCAGGTCGTACGGCCGGAAGGCGAGCACCGAGGAGACCTGGTCCGGCAGGAACGCCAGCTCTCGCGTCTGCTTCCACACGCGCGAGTACGACGAGGCCGCTACGACGTTGCCCCGCTCACTGGCGAAGAGCCGACCGTCCTTGGCAGTGCCGAACTCCTTCAGATGCTCACGGAGCAGGCGTACCAGCGGAGGCGGGATGGGCACGATGCGCACCTCACCCTCCGCACGCTGCTTCAGGCCCCGCCGGTCGTGCGCCTCCCCGGAGTCCGTCCACGCCTTGCCTGCCGTTGGACGCGTCTCGGTCAGCTCGATACGCCCCCAGCCCGAGGCCGGGAGTACGCAGTCCGACCGACGCAGGCCGAGCGCTTCACCGGGGCGCATGGCGGCGTAGTACAAGCACCCGAAGAAAGCGCGCAGCCGTCGACCGCTCGCCCGCTCGTAGCCGCCGACGTACGTCACCGCAGCCAGCAACTCCCGCGCCTGCCGCGGATTGACCACGACTCGGCGGTCGACCTCTTGCACCGCCCGCTTGCCACGCTTGCGGCGCACTCGGCTCAGCGGGTTGGACTGAAGAAGCTCCAACTCGACTGCGTACTCAAGCGAGTTGAACACAACTGCTCGCCGCCGCCGATACGTCTGCGTGGCCGCGGGCTTGCCGTCCAACTTGCGCCCGAGACCGTCGATCAGCTCATGCACGCGAGCGATCTCCAGCAACTCGGCCACAGGCAAAGACGCCCGTTCGATCCAGCGCACCGCCGAAGCGATCTCCTCCGGCCGCTCCCGCTCCCTCCGTGACACAGGAAGGAGGTACGAGCGCAGCGCACGCCGCACTATCTGCGGAGTTGGCCGTCCCCGAACCGGCTTGACCAGTACAGGGACGACCGTCGCCAACGCGTCGGTCATGCTGTCACGCTGCTTCGCCGACGCCTCAGACCAGCGCGCATCGATGTACTTGAGCGCCAGCTCCAGGTACGTCAGCGCCGCCTTTCCACCGCGCAGCGAGTCGGGCAGCCCCGACACCGTGTCGAAGGGCTCGCCCTTGTCGACGGCTCGCAACAGCTTGGCCCTGAAGCGGTCGGCCAGGGCCGACGTCTTGTACGAATCGCTGAATACTTCCCCGTCAACGACCCAGCGCACGAGGTGAGTTGGCTTCTTGGTCGTCTTGTTGACCGAGAGCTTCCACACGGAGACCTTGTACGACTTCACGACGCGGCCCCCTCCGCTCGCTCCGCCAACCAGTCGTTGAGTACGTCACGGCGAACCCTCAACTCCCCATTGGGTAAACGGATGCAGGCCGGCGCGAGGCGCAGTTCGCGCCAGCGGTAGAAGGTGCGACGGGAGATGCCGCCCAGTTCGTCGAGCACTTGCCGCACGGTGAGCAGTTCGGCCGTCTTCTCACGCGCCATGAAGACCACCGCCCTCCCGTACGGAGGCCGCCAGGAGAGCCGCCTCCGGCGAGTAGCCGCGCCCTGCATAGCGCCACTGGCCGACGGTGACGGTTGTCCGCCCGCTGATACCGAGCGCGGTCCGCTGCTCCTCCGCACGGTGTTCTGCACGCGCCTCACGGAGTGCGGTCAGAGTCGTCGAGTAGCGCCGTGACTTGGTGGAGAAGTGGCCGCCGTAGCCGAGCATGTGGGCCCAACGCCGCAGCCCCAGAGGCTCGAAGGGAGGCAGACCGCCCAGCCACCAACACGTACTGATCATGCGGAGGACGTGAGCCCGTACCGGCAACATGACCAGTTCCCGAGCCTGGTGAATCCGGCCGTCGACCGCACCGGCGGACTCGGCACCCTTCGTGGCGTACTTCGCGATGTAGCCCGCAACAGCCGCGGAGGTTAGCCGCTCCCCCGCTCCGAACGCCGCGATGGGCCGCACGTCGACCTGTCCGCCGAACCGCAGCACGCGAGTGCCGACGACATCCACGCCAGGAGCGATGAGCCGCACGCGACCGACGACCGCCTGTATCGCGTCCATCAGCAGAGCCGTTGTGGCCCAACCGGGCGGAGCCGAGGCAGGTCCGTCCGGCCCGTCGAGGCGGATCACGGCATGGAAGTGGACCAGGCCCCGCCGCTGGTACTCGGCCACCTTCGCGTACGACAGCCGGGCCACGTCCGCGAGTTCGGTACGGGACAGCCCAGCGCGCCGGGCGATCTCGCGACGCAACTCCAGCGCGAACCGGTGCCAAAGCTGACCGGCGTACGCCTGCCAGAGGACAGCCCCGGCGTAGTCGTAGCAGCGCGGGCACAGAGGCTCACCGAGACGGGGCTCACCCTCTGCGTGCCGCTCATGGCATCCGACGGGCGAGCCATGCGGGCAGCACTCCCCCACCTTCCGGGGGCGGCATGCCCGTACACGCCCCGCACGTTCACGACGGGTGTGAACCGGGCCGAAGCCGGGAGCGGTAAGGGTGGCGAACACCCGAGGGTGCCCACTCACCGACTCCGTGACGTTCTTGCCGCCGACCAGCCCAGCCCGGATCAGTTGATAGGTGTCGGCTCGGTAGAGGCGGGAGCAGGACGGGCAGACCGACGCGCGCCGGTTGCCGCATGCAGTCAGGAGTCGACCGCCGTAGACGTCCGATGCGTACGAGAACAGGGCTTCGCCCGTAGTCGTGTCGACGACGGTTGCCCCGCCGACCAGGTGGATCGGGTTGGTGCAGCCGGCGAGGCTGACGATGTTGCGCCGCCAGGCCGCGAACTCCGGCGCTACTGCCCTGGTGAGCAGGGCAGCAACGTTCTTCGGCAGGGGTGCGGTCATTGCCGACCACCGCCTCCGAACGCCTGCCCCATCACGGCGGCGATTGCTTCCGTACGGGTCTTGGCACTGAATCGGAGTGTCGGGTCGGTGAGCCAGAGTGCGGCGGCGTGTGCCGGGCACAGACGCCGCTCGAAGCCGTCGAGCCCGACGAGGACGATCTGTTCCCGTCCGTCGCAGGTCGACACCTCGGAGTCGACGACCCTCAACTCGCACTCGGGCAGAGGGGATTTGCGCGAACGATGCGCGGTGGACAAAGTGTGAGTACTCCTTTCACTGCTCATGTGGCGGATGGAGTGGGTTCCTGACGGGGTCGGGTTTGGCGACTTCGCGCCCCGTCGGGAGCCCGTCAAACGGGCGATCACTGTTGTTCCTTGAGCGGGATCGCGACGACGCTGTACGCGATCGGTCCGAAGGTGCGGCGTGCGTCGTAGTAGCCCTGGCCGAGGTCCTCCACCGAGGCGCCGAGCGGAGCGGCGACGTGTTCCGCTCCCTCCCTGCGAGCGATGGAGTCGGCCGCGTCGACGAAGACGCCGAACGACGCGTTGCGCGGTACGAGGACACTGGGGTTCGCGGTGAGGAAGTCCGCCAGCTCCCGCAGGCTGGCGATGAACGCAGCCCGGTCGCCGGAGCGGATTTCGTACGTGGACATGGCTCGCCCACCTCTCTGTTGTTCGGACATCGGGTGAAGTCGCTTCAGAAGCGGAGTTGGCCGAGGAAGCCGCTGACCGCGACGAGGACCGCCTGAACCACCGGCGCGGCCACGGTCTTTGCCACCAGGAAGCCGAAGGTCCCGCAGAGCAACGTGTCCGCCCAGCGCAGGTAGCGGATGCGCAGCAGGAACCAGATGAACAGGCCGAGCAGCAGGACGGCCGACATGGACACCAGCACGACAGTCCCCTCTCACTTGGCCGCGGTGAGCAGCTCGGGCAGGACCGGAGTGAGGTGCGCGTACTCGGCCGCGATGACTTCCGCGTCCGCCTCGGTGACCAGGTGCGAGCGGGCCCGTTCCCAGCCGTCGCCGGAGGCCAGCACGGCCGTACCCGCTTGTTCTGGGGTGATGGCCTGTGCAGCCTTGAGCGCGTCGGGATTGAGATCTCCGAGCGCCATTTCCGCCGTACCGGGATCGGCGACCCGGTGGCACACGCGTCCGCCGAGTTGGGCACGCAGTGCCGTGACGCCCGGCCCCAGGTCGGAGCCGACCCGTTGGCCGGCCACTACGAGGAACACCCCGAGCGCCGCGCCGAGTTGGGCAAGTCGGATCAACGCCGTACCGGCCGCGTGCGCTTCGTCTTTCTCGTTGCGGCTCGCGACGAGGAACAGTTCCGCGATCTCGTCGACGATCACGACGACGGGAACAGGGCGTTCCTCCTCCGACAGACCCCAGATGTTGCGTACGCGGGCCGCCCGACAGACGGTCATGCGGTCGAGGGTCAGGTCGACGAGCGCCGCCAGGAGCCGAACTGCTTGCTCACGATTGGTCGCCAGCGCGGACAACCGGGGCTCGTAGAGCGACAGTTCCATGCCGCCCTTGCAGTCGATGCCAACGAGCGCGACCGGTTGCGGAGCCAGGCCCGCTACGAGTGCGTTGATCAACGTCGACTTGCCAGACCGGGTAGCACCGACAATCAGCCAGTGCGGCACGCGACGCAGGTCGATGACCCAACCGGCACCGGTCTCCAGCACGCCCACAGCGACCCGAAGCAGTTGAGCGGGCCCGCGCTGCTTCGGCAGTCGAGGAGCGGCGAGCGGATCGGCCACCGAGGCGGCGATCCGTACGACTCCCGGCCTCCAGGAGGTGACCCGCACCCCATGGACCTGCCAGTCCTCCGCCATGGCGGGCCCCGCCTTGACGAAGTCCTCGGGCACCTGGCCCGGCAACAGCCGTACCAGCAACCAGAATCCGCCGCCCGTCGGGCGTATGAGCCCGTGCCGCGGGACACGCGGTTGAGGCGGAGGTGCCCCGTTGCCAACGAGCCCGGACACCACGGTCAGCGCCGGCCGACGGCTCACGGCGAGTCCGCACCCGGCCATCAACGGCCGCCAGGTGCGCACCACTTGGACGATCATGACCGGGAAGCCGAGTAACAGCCACCAGGCCACGGGGTAGCGGCGGCGCAGGGCCGGGCCTGCGAGAAGCAGACCCGACACCAGCACTGCGGCCACCACCAGAACCCAACTCGGCCAGACCGTCCCGGCCGAGGAGGTGGAGGAGGCCAGCGTCATCACTGCCCGGCCCCCTTCCCCGCCGGAGCGCTCAGGGGCCGGATCTCCGCCGCACGGAATGCGACCCCGTGCCGCCCGTCGTTCTCCCAGGGCGTGGCGACCAAGTCCCGTACGGCCACGGGCATACCGAGCTGCACACCGGCCGGCTCACCGGCGACGCTCACGTTCACCACGTCCGCCGATGCTCCGGCCATCAGGCAAAGACCGACCTGGAACACGGTCTTGCCGGTGTCTCGGTCAACACGAAGCTGACCGGTTTCACGATTCGCAACCCGCGGAGCCGGGGCTACGGCACAGATGATCCCCGTGAACTTCGCGGTGTCGATCGGAAGGCTTGCCACTGATCTGAACTCCTCAACTCTGGCACCCGAAGGCCAATCCTTCGGGTTGCTAGACCACCCGTAGTACGGGTGGCTGGGATCCAGAGTGCGACCCGTAGTACGGGTTGTCAACCGTCTTGTGATGAGAGAGGCTGTCTACGCACGTGGGCGAACTGTCCACACAGACGCACAGCCGAGAGACGATCACGGCTACGGAGGGCCCGCATGCCGCCGAAGAACACGCAGCCGAAGTATCGGCAGATCGCCGACTACCTGCGCGAAGGCATCCTGAACGGCACCTTCCCCGCCGGCCAACCGCTCCCCTCCGAGGAGGCGTTGGCGAAACAGTTCGGCGTGACGCGTCCCACAGTCCGTCAGGGCCTCACAGAGCTACGGGCATCCGGCCTGGTCGAGGTGATCATGGGCCGAGGCACATTCGCCCGCTCACCCCAGAGCCGCCCAAGCCTCACACGCCCACGCGGCGTGCGCCTGGCCCCCGACGGCCGGTACATGGAGGCCGACGGCATCCAGTGGACGAACGCCGAGCCACCGGTAGCCACTCGCACGGACGCCCCCTTGACATTGGCGGATCTCCTCCGCATCCCGCCAGGGGAGCCGATGTTCACACACGACGCCTTGCAGACCGCCGACCACGGCCGCCTCCGCCAACTCCACCGCACCTACGTGCCGTTCTCCGTCCTGGTCGACACGAAGTACGAGGAGGAGGCACCGCCGCCGGCGCCGGGACTCTACGTCGCCCTTGCTGCGCTGGGCCACGAACTCCACTTCACGGAGTACGTCCGCACCCGCATGCCTCTTCCGGACCAAGCCCAAGCCCTCCGCCTGCCCGAAGGTGTCCCACTCCTGCATGTCATCCGCGTGACGTTCGCAGAGGGAGACAAGCCGCTGGCCCTGGAGGAGTTCCACCTTCCCGGTGATGACCTGGAACTGTCGTTCAGGCTGTAGCCCGAACCTCAGTTGGCTCAGACTTTCTCCACGTCATCAAGGCGGCTCGCTCCGCTCCCCGCGTGCGGCACGGCCCCCGGCCGGGCCTGCACTCCTGTCTCCGCCCCGCTCCAGCCCGGCCGGCGCCCGTGCCGCACGCACAGCAACGAGCCGAAGGCAACTGCTTGCCTCGCCCGTCCAGACACCCGCCCGTAGCCTTACGCGTCTCCGCCTGCCGCGCTGTACGTCCGTTCTCGAAACCCCTGCACCGCTGCCGAGTTGGCCCGTGCCGACGGTACTCATGATGAAATCTTTGGATCATCCGCCTGGAGGGTGCGGCCCTCGAAGGCGAAGCGAGGGAGGACCGTACGTGCAGCAATTCTTCTTCTCTGCGTCCAAGGAGTTCGGAGCCGAAGTAACTAGGCTTCTCGACTTCGTTCACCCGGCCACCGTGGCGCTATGGAATTTGCGCTGGCAGGTTCAGGGGTTCGTGGCTGCGACTGGAAATGCCACTGACGATGATCTTTCGGACCGATTCGGCAGCGGCTCCGGATTTCCGGCGCGGAACCTCAAGAAGTCCTGTATTGAAACCCCCTGGGCCGATCAGATGGAGCAGTTCGCGCAGATCGTCGCGGCCAACGTCATCGCACTCTATGAATCTTGGGCCGAGGAGGTCTTCAAGAATCAGATCGGGATGCATGGGATGCACCACAAGTGGGTGCAGTTCCCGAGTCGAGGGATCAACGGGCGCCAGGAAAAGGGTGTGCGTGACGTCCTCGCTGATATTCACAGTGCAGGGGTATCTCCCGAAATGCAGTCGGCATTCTTTCCGGTCTACTCGGCAAGCAAGTGGAATAGTTTTGCGCACCTTGATGAAATGGTTGTGCTATATCGATACCACAAGGAGATCAGGAACTCGTTCATGCACTCGGGCGGTAGGGCCAGCAAGCTCGCAGAGGATGCCTGGTCCAACGCTTCGGGACTCACTCGGGCCGATGTTGGCGGACGAAGAAATCCCATCGTGACGCAGGTGACCGAAGGGCAGCGGATCGCGTACACCATGGAGCAGGCGAGTGACCTTGCCGCTGTCATCATCCGCTTGATTCACAGCATCGACGCAGAGCTCTCATCCAGCGCGTATGGCGAGCAGTACTTCCTCAACGCCTGGAGCTCTTGGAGTGAGCTCGCGAAGTACAAGGCGCTGCCATCCGACCCTATCCAGCGCGATAGGCGGATCGCGAAGATCTGTCGGAAGGTTGGATTTGTGGCGCCTGCAGACCCAGCGGCAGTGATCGCCCTCGGCCGTAGCGTAGGCCTTGTCAACTGACTCCTCGACTGCCGCAGGCGTCAGGTTCGAGAAATCAACCTGTGCAGAGCGAAGTTGGTCAGTTGAGGCGGGTGAAGGGTGAGAGTAGGGGGCCTAACTGAAGCTCGTCATATGGTCTTGCCGACCTCAGGTTCGACCCAATGAGTCGAGTGCCGCATGGGAGCTGCCACTGTCAGAACGCTGCCTCCGGCGGGGGATCGGCCGGCACCGGAATGGAGGGGCGCCGTTCCCGACTGCGGGTCCGTAGTGGCGTGCGTGGAGTGCTTCCGTCCCGTCCGCCGTCGACCCAGGCAGAGCCGAGCAGGCGCGGTCCACGGCGTCCAGGTCGTTCGCACAGTGGCGCGCTCCACCTGGACGCCATGGACCGCGCCCGCTCCACGGTGTGTGGGTCGACGGCGGACGGGATGGGAGCTGGGGAGAGTGGTGGGTTAAGGAGGCCGTGAGCGTGAGGCCTACTCAGGCGAAGAGATTCGTCGAGTTAGCTCCTGGATCTTGGTGTCAAGCACCTGATCGTCTTGCTCATCGACCCATCGCACAACGGCAGTGGGGAGAGTCGAACTCACTTCTCTAACTCGCCGGGGCAGGTCGGTTGGAAGCGGCTTGTTCGTCACGACAAGCAAGGCGTCGACGCCTGCCGGAGCCGGAGGAATGCGAGCGCTGGATGCGTCCAGGACCATCCTGCGGAGTTCGAGCCCACTCAGGGGGGCGCTACCTCCCTTGACCTGCACACCAATAGTGCCGTTGGGTGTTGGCACTACGGCATCCAGTCCCATATCACCAGGCCCACCAGTAAACGAGGTTGTGGGGTACTGGCGGACCAGTCGCTCGATCACCTCTCGCTCTAGAACAGCTGCAGAGACGTGAGCTACGAAAGGGTCGCGGGAGGCCCCGGGATCAACCGTGGTCAGGACCTGGAGAGCTTGCCGCGCATCTTCTGGCGATTCTTGCTCGATGCTCGCCGCGATCTGACGTCGCCGACGTGTCATGAAGAGCTCGTAGTCCTGGTAGCGAGCACGCGTGAGAGGCGACCCATTGATACCCATGATCAGAAGCACCACGCCCACGAGCAGGAGTGCCACTGAACCGGCCTGATTGCTGGTGACAAAAACTGCAGCAACGCCCGCCCCTGAAAGCGCAGTCCCTGACAGCGACGCCCCCAAGCGTTCCCACTTAGAGAGGGGCGCCGCATCAAGTTCAGGGACCTCTGGCGTATCTTCTGCAGCTGGCACGCACCCATGCTAGCGATCACAGGAAAGCCAGTACGCCTTACTGTTCAGATCGCTTCCTTGGAGGGCGTGACCGGCTCGCCCGACTTACGTACTACAGGCAGAACACTCCACTGCGAGGTGATCCACCCGTGGCGCCCCAGGCCGTGCCACTCTCGTGCCAGAACGGACAGGGACTCACGGGGAATCGAGGTACACAGGGGTGTGCCCCGCCGACTCGGCTCAAGACGGGGAACTCGCAGCTCACATGCATGATCGCCCCACCTCGCTCCTAAAGTGGTCGCGCTTCTAACGAGTTGGGTGCGTGATCACTGCGCCGACTCGGCCTCCACGTCGGCGGCCTTCTGGCGTTCCGCCTCCTCGATGTCGAGGCGCCGCATGAGGAAGCTGGCGAACGCCAACATCTCGTCGGCCTCGTCGCGGTCGTCCGCCTCATCCGGACCATGAGCCCGAGGGTTGCGCAGTGCGCCCACAGAGCCCATGAACAAGAAGTGCATGCCCTTCCGCTCGCTGTCCAGCGAGCCTGGGCTTGTAGACCGGGTCACCTTGATCCTCGGTGGATTGCCCGCCAGCGCATCGCTCATCAGCGGCATGCCGACCACATGGCTGCCGAGCAGCGTCTGTATGCGGTACTCCACTGCCCGGTATGCACTCATCACCGCGTCGTTGTAGGAGCCTCGGGCGTACCGCTCGGCAGCGACCTCCGCAATCAGGGGGTGCAGGACGCACTCGACCGTCAGCGGCTTCGGTGACTCCTCGGCAGGGGCCGGGATGGCTGGCGTTCCTGGCGACCAAGCCGCCAGGTTGTGCGACGCGGGCTGAATCGAGAAGGGCCGATTGTTGGCCTCGGTCCGCTCGGGCCCCAAAACCTGCTCGCGGATGCGCCAGTAGTCCTCCAGCCGCTGCACGTCAGCGAACGGCCGGATGCCCCGGTCGAAGTTGAGCGACCAATCCAACTGCTCCGGGTTGATGCTTCCACCACGGAAGCAGGTTTCACGCATCCCGATCGCGGCGGCGGTAAACGCGGCCTCCGCGAAAAGTGTCTCGGCCGTCAGGCTCGGCGGGAGGCGGCACCCAATGTCTCCGGGCTGCATCCATGGCAGATCACCGCGGTCCGCGGGCAGCCAGGCAGGCTCCATGTCGGCCGCTGTCTGCACCATCTTGATGAATTGGTCGATGGCCAGTCGGGTGCCGGCGCAGTTCGCAGCGCCAGCGATGGTCAGGGCCAGATCCTGTGAGCCCTGCGGCAACTGCGAGAGGTCGGAGGCAACTCCGAGCACCAGTGCAGGACACAGCTGCTGTACGACCTCCTCGAACTGCAGGCCTTGCGCGTACAACGTGCGATCGATGTCGTCGAAAACCGGCCAGCGACGGTGCTCACTGAAGTACGCCCAGATCGCGTCGAGGAGGGCGTGGCCCTCATCTCCCGTCGGGCGCGGCATACCCTCTGGCGCGATGGTCCGAACGATCATGTGCTGCCCCCGGCGTCCTAGTTTGAGCGATTCCCGCAGGCTACTACCGTGCCTTGCCTCGTCGGTTGGGGTTTTGGCGCAGCCGATCACGAGCATCGTGCACTGCGAGCCGTGCTGCTACAGGGTGGCGGCGTCGGCGCTACCCGTGCATTCCCTCGCGTGCAGCAGACCACCTGCTCTGTGCACGGCTTGCGGTCTCCCACCGCCTGGCACAGAGCCAGACCGGGGGCGCATCGAGGGTGCCGCCCCTCAGACAAGCGCGGCAACGCTGGGCCGTCTCTGGGCCGTCCGAGGCCGCTCAACAGCGGCCGAAGTTGACCAACGACGACCACCAAGCACACAAGCCCACCGTCCCTGAACAGAGGAAACGCAGGTCAGCGAGATCCCTGGCAAGACCCAGGGCAAGAAGACAGGTCTTGACTAGCCCATGGGCTCGGTGAGCTGGCACGTCTGGCAGAGACGGTCGGCCAAGCTGTATCGCGGCCTAGTCCAGTCAGCAACTGCGCTTCTGGCGAGCAATGATTTGGTCAGCTCGCAAGTGCCAACCTGCACCGAGGTATTCGTTAAGCTGCTGAACGATTCGATGGCCATCAAGCAGAATCATGCGGTGTCGTACGGAAGATTCCATAACCAGTTTTTCCGCAGTCTCCGGCCCTCTCTCTGTGAAGCCAGAAACCGAAACAAGAACTCTCGACGTCATATTCTTATCCATCACAACAAACCCGAAGCTGCGAACAGTGTTGACGTCAACCTTCTGCTCCCAATTCTTGCACTCAATATAGATTTTCTCGTTGCCACGCTCCGCCTCAATATCTTTTCCCCCATCCTTTTGTCGAGGAGTAACGCGCACCGCATAGCCCATGGCTCGATAAAGGTCAGCGATCAGAAACTCAAGATCCCGTGGATCAAGGCTTCGCAGTAGTTTGATCTTCCGCTCGCGTTCCGTTCGCCCTTGCGTGATGTACCGATGACGGATCAGCGCAATAGCATCAGAGAGGCCGGCTTCCCTCCAGTCAGACAGCACCTGAAAGTGCGCCCTGAAGTAGGCTGACACCGCACCAAGGGCGTCACGTGGGGAGTCCGGGAGAAGATCCAAGACCCATGAAATCCCCTGCCAAACCGGCTCCGAACTCCTGCCAGCTGCCGCAAGTATGGCCCGGCTTTCATACTCGCTAAAGTGACGCATATCTGGCGCATCCGGATCCAATGATCGCGACGGACCCTTCGCCTTCAGAACTTGCAAGTGGATCTGATCAAGAATAGATAGATGAGATGGCCCGCCGAGCATTTTCCTGAGGATCGCTCGAACCTCCATCTCTGGCCACGAAGAAACCTGACTCAGATAGGCAGTTCGTAGCTCATCATCCGGAAAGGCAATTACGATGTAGTCGTCCGATGGTTGAGGCTTCTCGCCGCGCATAATGGCGCGCCATTCGTCTAATGTATATTCAGGCATTACGCACTCCCGACGCTCCGATATCCCCGAGATTGCTTAGCGAGTCTACTGTAGACCGAAGAACCATTAAGCCTTTACCACGAGATCCCTTTCCGGAGGAGGCGAGCTGTATTCTCGTCCTCAAAAAGACGCCCCTGTCCATGACTTACCCCAAACACAAGAAAAGGACGGCCATCCCAGGAGGCGGATGACGCGCGGGTTGGAAGGGCGAGAGACCGGAGAACCGGCCGCTGACCGAGCAGGTGCTTGCATGGCTGGTCACGTCCATGGGACGAGCAACCCCGATCAGCGTCGGCGCCTGCGGACACGTGGACGACGCCGAGAGTGCTGATCGCCCCATCCCACCCGTAGAGGAGTGAGACAGCTTCCCCCCGCACGCCGTCTCAGTTTCCGTCTCATTCAGCGCCGTTCACGGCCGTTCAGGCAAGACCAAAGACGGTAGCCGCCCCCACGGCCGGACGGCCATGAACGCAGGTGAACAGCCCCGTCCGAAGCCTCTTCACCTAGCAACACAGTTGGAAAGCGTGTTGGTGGGACGGATCCGAGTTGGACACAGCGGGAGAGTGTCAGACCTCGATGACAGTGTGTACGGCATGGAGACACACATTGCACCTGACAGCGGGGAAGAGGAGCATGCCGTCATCGCACACTTCCGGCTTGCCAGTGACGGTTTCGGCGCTGCCGATCAGCGCGAGCGAATCTACGAAGCCGAACAGGCGATGGAGGAAGCAGCCGAGATTGCAGGCGTCGGGGAGGTCGACGGGAACGAGTTCGGAGGAGGCGAAGCTGCCGTGTACGCCTACGGACCCGATGCCGATGCTCTGTTCAAGGTCCTGGAGCCGACTCTGCGCAGTCTGCCGTTCCGACCGGCGCACGTCATTCTCCGGCGGGGCAACAACGAAACACGTGTGGATCTGTAGGCCGGCCGAGTAAGGCGAGACGCCGACGAACGCACCACAAGCGCACCAGATATGGCGGGGACCAGCGGGGAACCACGGTGAAGGACGCCAGGCCTGGCGTGGCCGAACCGCAGACTTTCGCCCAGGTCAGCGTCCCAACCAGCCCCAAATGCCCGCAGCTTCCCAAGCTGATGGCTGCATGCCGTCGTCACGGACCGGCCGTCGCGACTTGCTCAGGTCGACGACAAGTCCGATAACGTGACTGAGGCCGGTGGGGGTGCAGCGACACACGCGCGCCTGATCATTCGGCGCACCCGCCGTCGTGGCTGACTTTCGTCGGCTAGGGCCCCCGGAAGTGCGGTTCTCGACCAAGGCCTAAGGGTAATGACGTCGACGTGAGCGATGACCACAAGGAAGACCTACGCAGTCTCGTCAACGCCTTGGGCGCCAGCATCCGTGACACGCACTACCAGTCCGCGTACGACGCCGCCGCGAACATCTGCTCCAGCATCTTCGACACGATCCCTGAAGCCCTCCACGACGTCGTACACCAGGCGGTCATGGCCGGATACGCAGCCGCCCTCAGCGACCTGGAGCACGGCAAGCTAGACGACCAGGTACGAGAGCGGGCCGAGATCATCGAGTAAGACTCCGCGCAGCGGGCCGTCTCAGTTTCCGTCTCGTTCAGCACCGTTCACGGCCGTTCAGGCGAGACCTGAAGCTGTCTCCACGCCGGCGACTGACCGCCCATGAACCCAACGGACTTGACGCCGGGTCACCTGAAGCCTTCGAGCTCGTTTCCGTCACCGTAGATGGCAAGTAGCGTCCAGTCCGCCGGAGTAGTCGGAAGGACGGCCAGCTCTTCAGCGTGAGCCTCGGTGACGAGGTGCAACGAGGCGAGCAGGTGTCGCTGGCGTACACCTACTGCGTCTTGGTTCAGCAACACGGACACGTACTGCACCTCGATCTCGCTCAACCGACCAAGGACTTCACGGCTGAACTTTGGTACGGCGATTGCGGTATCCGGCATATGAACGTTCTGGACTACCTGTCTGGGCCGCGACAGTCGCGAGTGGCCGAACTGGCCGCAACCGACCCATCACCAAGCGTTCAGGTGGCATATCCAGGCTGGACGTTTCCCAAGGGAGGCGTGGCCTTCGTGTGGGTGTTGGAACGGGAGATGCGCGCGGTCACTGGTCGACAGAAGTGATCACGTTCGGTCAAGAAGGAGGGTGGTCTACTCCTTTTGTCTGCCCTGAGTCTGACGGAGCGTGAGGAGTTGTCGGCCTGTGCGGCTACTGTGTGTGCGGTAGTTGGCCGAAAGCACGGGGGTGCAGAGGCCGTCTCTTCGTGTGATGCGCCAACGCGCCTGGAAGCCAAGGAACCGACGTGCGATACGAGATCGACCTTCTCTCGATCGAGGAGGAGCTCAAGGGCAGCGACGCCACAACCGTTTGGTGTGGCAGTGGGTGCAGATGCCGCCGTGTGCAGATTGCCGCTGGGGGTGCCTGACCGTGGTGTGGCTCGACGAGTACGAACGCCGGGCGAGACTCATACCGGGACTGTTGGCGATCTTTCCATTGGCGATCCTGCTCTCGGTGCTGAGCTTGCGCCAACTCCCCACGGTCTCTTACGCCATGGGCGCGGCGGCCGTCATCGGTATGCCCGTAGTAGTGGCCGACATAGTTCGTCAGCGTGGCCGGAAGACCGAGAAGACCCTTTGGGCCAGCTGGGGCGGCGCGCCAACTACGGCCTGGTTGAGGCTGCGGGATTCCTCGGACAACGAGGTGCAGCGGGACCTCTGGCGCAAGGCAGTTGCGGAAGTGTCTGGCGTAGAGCTTCTGAGCCTACGGGCTGAGCGTGCGAATCCATCGCGAGCCGACCAGGCGATTGCAACCGCCGTCGGCCAGGTGCGGGATCGCACGCGGGACACCGCGAAGTTCAAGCTGTTGTTCAACGAGAACCGTAACTACGGGTTTGCGCGCAACTTGTACGGAGTTCGCTGGATTGGTCGTGGCATCAGCCTCGGCGGAGTCATGGTTGTAGGCGCCTACATGGCATGGGTGTCGCTTGGGCGGCACCAGGACGGCATTACAGCCGAGAGCCTGTTCGGCGTGGCTTCGTGCCTCGCATTCTTTGTCTACTGGTGTGTTTGGCCGTCTCCAGGGCGGGTGCGAGAAGCGGCCAACAAATACGCCCAGCAACTGTTGCAGTCTGCGGTCACTTTGAAGGGTGAAGCTCCTGCGGCTGCGTCGAATCCGAACGCGTAAGTGTGCATGACCTTGAACGGAGTAGTGGAACACCTGTGATGAAGATTCATTTCCTAAATGTGGGGCACGGAGACTGCACGATCGTGGAGTTGCCCTCGGGCAGGATCATGATGATCGACATAAACAATTCTAAGAGCCTGCCCGAAGCGGATGAAGAGGCATTGGCCGAGAGTAGCGGGGTATCGCTTTATGATTTCCGCTACCGCCGATCTCAGCTAGTCAAAGGAGAGTTTCGCTCCTGGGAGGACTACTACAAGTCCTTGCTGGTCGACCCAGCTGACTACTTTAAGGACAACTTCTCGGGCAAGAGCCTCTTTCGCTACATCCAGACACATCCCGACATGGACCACATGAGCGGCCTGCATCGCCTCTTCTGGCAAGACAAAGTTGCTGTTGAAAATTTCTGGGATGTAGACCACGAAAAGGAGTTGGAGGAGTCTGGATTCGACAAGAGCAAGTATGCGTATGTCGACTGGCTGGTGTACAAGTGTCTGCGTGGCGGAGTTGGTCCGGACGACACTAAGCAAAAGGTGCTGAATAACCTGCGAGGGGCTTCAGCTCAATACTGGGCTGATGACAACATCGAGATCCTGTCGCCAACGCAAGAGCTGATCAACGGCTGTTCTGTAAGCGGCAGCTACAACGACTGTTCCTACGTTCTGAAGCTCACGCATGCCGGCCGTACGGTGATCCTGCCGGGCGATGCCGAATCGGCAGCTTGGAAGTCAATCTTGGACACCCCTGGGGAAGAGGCGATCAAGTGCGACATCCTCAAGGCATCGCACCATGGCCGGGAATCCGGCTATCACGAGGAGGCCGTCGAGGCCATGTCGCCGGAGGTCGTGATCTGCTCGGTCGGCAAGAAACCCGGGACCGATGCCTCCGACGAGTACAAGGGCCACGGTGCCAAGGTGCTCTCAACCCGGTACAACGGCACTATTACCGTCAAGATTTGGGATGACGGCGACGTGTGGGTGCAGAACCACAAGGGGGAGGACATTCACACGATCGACTAGGGCAAGCTGAAGCCAGACAGGTGGATATCTGAGGGAGGGATCTTGCAGCGACAGTCCGTCGCCTCAAGTAACGTTGCTTCTGTGGGCTATGCCCTTGAAGGTTCGATTCTTGAAGTTGGGTTCCATAGTGGAACCGTGTATCAATATTACGGTGTTCCGCAGTCGGTATATACCGCATTCATGAATGCTCCAAGCAAAGGCCGCTACCACGCTCGCTTCATCAGAGACAGGTATCGTTTTCGGCGAGTGGCGTGAGGGGGTTACTCGCTCCCTCGCTTGCTTCTACGCTCGCCTCGGCTCTGGGTACTTGCTTCAGGAGCGGCCTCGTTTACAGTTTCCACTCCCGTGGCCTGCTGCCCGAGGATGCCCGCAATAGCAGTCCTCCGCTCCTGGAATCGCTTCTCTTCGGCGTCTAACTCAGCCATGGCTTTCTGTTGAACGGTCTCGTCTTCCAGGGTCTTTACGACCTACATGTATTGGCGTGAACAGATTAGCCCCATTGATCATGCGAAAGACGGGGCTAATCTTGACGTTCACATTCAGGCTAGTAACGGCCGCTGCGGTCCCGCATCTCCACACCGGCCCGCTTGAGTTTCTTGCTTACCGTACTGGCGCAGACATCGAGTTCCACCGCGATCTGCCGTGCACTCCAGCCTTGCTCGTAGAGCTTCTTGGCCGTGGCCATCCGTGCCGGTGTCATCTTGACCTGTGATCGCTTGGCCACTCCCGCCCGCGTCACGTGCTGGTCGACAGTCTGTCGATGTAGGCCGTCACGCCGAGACAGTGCGCTCAACGTTGCGCCTTGCCGGTACGCCTCCACCAGCTCCGCGACCTCGTCCGGCGACAGCTTGCGGTTCTCCTTGATCTCCGTCGCCACGGCAGGGTCGGCAACGACAGGTTCCCCCTGCACACGCACCTCTGCACCGCGCCTCTCCAGCACCTTGATCAGGCGCAGCAGGGGTGCACTCGGGTTCGAAAGGGAGTCGGCCAGGCGCACCAGGCAAAAAGCCCCGGACCGATCATGGTCCGGAGCCTGTGACATCCACCATAATTAGGTGCATGGATCTTGGAGGGATAGCCGCCGTAGTCGCAGCCGGATTTACGGCTCTGGGACTTCCAGCGACGTATCTGCAGGCCAGAGCAGCCCGATGCGCTGCAGACAATGCGGTAGAAGCGGCGAAAATAGCCGCTTGTGCCCTACACGCCGAAGCGCGTCGCACCGCCCAGAGACAGGCCTACGTAGATCTTCTCGTAGTAGCAGACGGGTTCGAAAAGGCCGCCGTGAGCATGGCATGGTGTGCTTCGCTTCCGCCAGGGTCCGCAGCGCGTGAGGATGCAGAGACCAGGCTGAATGATGCGCATACAGCTCTGGGCAAGGCCGCCAGCCTGGTCGGATTGGACGCGCCCGAGGCGATCATCCCGCTGGTGGAGCGACTCAAGCATGTTGCTGACGTAGGTCTTCTCTCCTCCCAGAGCGAAGAAGACGTCGAGTGGCCAACCGACGACGGGATGGTGCTCGGGAGCTATGTCCCCGCGCTGTACAGGCGTGCTCGGCAAGCGTTCGTAGATCACGTGCGACATTCCCTCAACGCTGACGTGAGGCAAGCGAGCGACTCTGTTCGGCAATAGTGGCTGTGCAGCAACGCAGCACGTCATCTGCGGCATGGGGATTGATCTGGAGCTGCACTCGTCACGGCCAGTACGCAACAACTGGCGCAAGTCCCGCGCAACACTCCTGCGGAGCTCCTTCGGGCACGGCGACGCACTGACCGATGCACTCGGCTCGCTCCTGCTCCTCGGAGTATCCGGGAGACTCACCGCCGTCGATCCGTACGGGGACACGTTGATGCACGAGCAGGCGGCCGCGGCCGCCCTCAAGGAGATCCACGGCTTGAGGCGGAGTTCCGCTGATGAGCGTCAGTTCGCTGCGCTGGACGATCTCACAACGATGATGGAAGAGTGCGCGGCTACCCCAGGCAGCTACTTGTGGTTCGCGGGCGACTGAAGCTCCCGCCAGCTTGCCGGGTGAGTGTCTAACTGCGTGACAACGCTGACGAACACCGGCGGACGAGCGCGGACGCCAGCGGACCGTCAACCCAGCTGAGAGGCACACCAGCCCAAGGCAGAGCCCCCACCCAAGTTGCTTCGGAACGAAGAGGTCGCCGTGCCACAGCCGTGCCAGAAGCAGGGGTCAGCAGCGGTCAACAAGGGTGGCTAGCAGGTGCATCCGTGCCCGCTAGTGCTCTGAGCTTCCCAAGCTGATGTCTCCGTAGGTTGGACTCCGTAGTTCTCGTGGGTAGTTGCCCCAATCGCCCCCTCCCCGCGCGGGCTCTGCCAAACTCCGGTCATGGGGCGTTGCGCTGGCGTGACACGGCAGGGACGAGCGTGCGGAAACCCGGCCGGATGGATGGGCTACTGCCATCTGCACGGTGGTGGAGGCCGACGAAGCCGAAGCCCACGTGTCTCTTCTCCTCCCCGGCTTCCGCGCATGCCGGCGCGTCCGGAACCGCAACCGCAAGGCAGGCGGAGAGGCTGGCTGCGATGGCTCTTCATGAATTGGTTCGAGCACTGCGTAACGCGATAGGCCAACGCTCGTGACGGTGTTGGCTGGGCCGTCTCTGGGCCGTCCGGGGCCGCTCGGCAGTGGCCAACGACGACCAATGATGACCACTCGCTCGCCTATGAGCACCGCTTTGACCAGCAAAAGCCCAGCTTCCCAAGATCCCCGACAAGACCCAGGGCAAGAAGAAAGGTCTTGCCTCAACCCTTGAGACTCCACCGACCTCTCCGATCCGGCCGCGCAGGTACTAGCTTTCCGGCAGAATCTCTCCGTGAGCATCGACTGGGGGCGCGTCGCCGAAGTACAGCGATTTATCATCGGCTTAGGGGTACTTGTAGCCATATGCCTGTGGGTTTACCGAATTGGGCAATGGGCTCTTTTCAGGATTCCCGCCTTTCGTGAATTCGCTTCCACTTGGAACATTCGCGTAGCGGAAGACGATTTTTCAAAAACGGAAATCGCTTTGCGCAAGCTTGGCTTGTCGACAATACCGCAGGGTCCCCTTCGGGAGGCAGGCAAAAAGAACGCGGCCTTCGTTCATGCTCGCTATAAAATTTACATATTTCTTTTGAGTCTGGGCGGCGCCGACCTAGTGAAATCTGCCATCAATTCCATCGATCACCAGCGAATTGAAGGATCGATGAAGGCACCCGCCCTATCCCTGGCGTGTGTGGCGCTGCCGCTGCTTATGTGGCGAGCACGAAGAAGCCCAGGTGTGGCAAGGTATCGTTTTCTGCTTTCCATAATGTCTGCCGTTGAGGCGTGTGAAGCAGTAATGGGTGCCCAGCCCGACGAACGACACAAGGAGCTTCGGCAACTGGACGATGCTTGTGCGACCGTTAGGCGATCGATTTTGAAGGTCCATCTCATTGCGGCAAGCACTGGACGACGTTCACCCAGACGTCAACGGGCGAAGCAGCATGCAGCACAGGTTGTCGCCAAATTGGAAATGGTCGAAGCCAAAATCGACAGTAAGGGGGATGGGACACTTCGCAGCCTTGCTGCCCTTTTGGTGAAAATTGGAAATAATTATGCGGTTGGCAATGCTAGTAACTTGCTTCCCGCCCAATCCTTACGTGGAGTTGAGGTAACCCCGAACCGCGAAGGGTTGCGAATGGCTGGTGTCATCTCCACTGCTGTCGCCGCATTGCTCCTCAGTACACTATTCGGGCTCCCTGATGTTGCGATATTCACAGTGACTGCCGCTGCTGCCCTCCTGGCATCTATCGCAATTTACGGGCCCAGGTCGGCCATTGCTAAATCCAGAGAACTCCTTGGCATCATCTGGAGATGAGCTTCGACCTCACCCACTGTGGCGCTCGACTGGACAGCAGGCGCCGAGCAATTCGTGCGCGTTCCTGAATGCGTTTACCTCTCCCTGATCCACGGGGCCTTTGAGTGAAGAGGGGTACGGCCCGCGGAGTTGGCCAACCTGCGCGCCGGTATGACGGCCGCTGCCAGTCACCGGAGGCTTCGGAGCTCTGGAATCGGTGCCGCCGAAGCAAGAAGTTGCGGGTGCCCAGCGGCACCAAGTCCGAAGCAGGCCGCACCACAACCGCACCAGATCAAGCGGGGAACAACGGGGAATTGGGGTGAAAGTAGCTGAGCCTGACGGGCCCGCTCTACGGCCGTTCGCACAGGTCAGCGCCTCAGCAGCCCACAAATGACCGCAGCTTCCCAAGGTCATGTAGCCGTTGTCCTGCCGTTCGTCCGGGCTGCGGCGCTGGGGCGCCGGTCCCGGCCGAGCGGCAGGACAACCAAGCGCCACCGAGCAGCGGTTCATGCCGCAGGAGCTTCCCGAGGCGAGAGGCGAGGCGCCTTCTTCGTCATGTCACTCGACTCCGCAGCAAGCCCGGCCGCAATCAACCTAGTTAGCAACTCGGCTGCTTCAGGCCGAACGGTCCCGAGCTGCACGATCCCGTCACCGAAGACGTTCACATCGGCCACTAGGCCGGTGAAGTCGGAGTCCAGGCCGAGCAACACGAGCTGATCAGCCAGGGTGCCGGCGCCTCGCCGTGCGCGGTTCCAGCCGCGTACATAGGGCACGCCAGGTGACAAGTTCTCGGCTCGTTTGGCCACCACTCCGCGCCGGTCGGTCATGGCGTCAGGCCCTTCCCTCGTGTTCTTCGGCAATGGGCGATCCGTGACTTCCGTCGTTTCCGTCTCGGCGGTATCCGCTTGCCAGCGCCAGGCGAAGGAGTTCTGCGAGGCGCTCGGCCGTGGCGGGGGACACTCGGCCCAAGTCGACGAGACCGTGCCCGAAGGCGTTCACGTCCGCGCGCAGGTAGGGGAAGTCTTTTTCCAGGCCGGCGCGAACAAGGACGTCTCGCAATGCGGTGGTCGCGTCTCGGGCCGCGTACCAGCCGTCGCTGTCGAGAGGCGACCACGCGGCAGCGTCGCGCCCGTGGGTCGGCTCATCCGGCATCTGTGGTCGTCTCCTCAGGGAGGGCAACGACCGCTGAGTAGGGCGTCGGGTACTCCTCGTCGAAGCGGTCCATCCGTGCCAGGAGTTCCGCGGAGGCGACCAGAACGGTTGCGAGGGCGACCGGGCGCCGCGGATTGGCTTCCGGTCGGCGGGTAGGTGCGCGAAGCCATTGGTAGCGGTCCTCGGACAGAGGGATGGCTCCGGGGACGACGATGGCGCAGCCGTGGTCGAGATACCGATACGGCGGTGGCGATGACGTTTCGCGTTCGAGGTAGTACGTGAAGACCTCGCGGCCCTGCGAGCCCAGAAAGAACCCGACTCGCTGCGCCCTGCGGTCGACGACCGCCGGCCCGAACAGCATCCCATTTCGTCGAAGACGGTCGAACATCTCCAACCCGAGACGCTGGTCCACGCTCAGCACGTCGAAAAAGCGGCCGGTCGAGAGCGCGCAGGGCCTTCGGGGATCGTCCGCCCACACTTGCCGACACTCGGCGGGATCGTCCGCTGCGGCGGAGAGCCACTCCATGCCACTTCTGGTCATCCTCTGCACGTCATCTCACCTCGGTCAGAACCCAGTTGCGGCCGCAACGCCGCCTGGTGTCCAGACTCAGGGGCACCACCCTGGTGAGGGCAGATGACGAGAGGTGACGGGGGATGACACGTCCCGAGTGCACGCGTCATCCCCCGTCACGGGTCAACAACCCGCGAACTCCGGTTACTTGCAGCGCGCACCGGTGAACAGCGCGTACATTCGGTCGAGAAGCCAAAGAATCGCGTGCCCCAGAAGTCGCACCCATGTACAAGTGGGGAGGGAACGGTCACGTCTTCGCTGGAGCCGATCAGCGTTCACTTACGGCAAGCCCGTGTCGGTCGCGGCTGGAGTCAGCCGCGGTTGGTGCGGGAGTTGCGTCAGGTTGCGCTCCGCCGTGGCCACCAACTTCCGTCGGACGCCAGCGTGAAGCGTCGTATCGCCAGTTGGGAGAACGGGCACAGCACGCCGGACGACTTCTACGGTCCGCTTCTGTGTGAGGCGTACGGCCTCAGCGCCGCCGAGTTGGGGCTGAACCACGAGGGCGAGCGAGACACCGGACTCCTCGACGCCAGATATCCGGCGAGCCCCGAAGGTGCCATCGAGACCGTCGGCCTGCTGTGGCGCGCTGATCTGAACCGGTACGAGCCCCTGTTACAGGCCGAGCCGTCCGAGCCCGCGTGGAACGAAGCCTCGCTTCGGTGGCTGGTCGCACCCGAACCGGCCGTTCCTCGGCAACATCGGGATGGAATGCGCGTCGGTTTCGGAGACGTGGCCGCCATCAAGACCACCGCGGACATGTTCGCCGAGTTGGACGACCGTTTCGGTGGCGACCACGCTCGGCATGCTGCTGTCCAATACCTCAGCACCGAAGTGACACCGCTCCTGCGCGGGCAGTACACCGAGCAGGTCGGGCGGGCCCTGTTCTCCACCGTGGCGGAGGCAACTCTCCTGGCCGGTTGGATGTCGTACGACGCCTGCCGCCATGGCTTGGCACAGCGGTACTTCCTCCAGGCCCTCCGACTGGCCCAGGACGCCAACGACCGCCGCCTTGCCGGAAGCATCCTGTCCGCCATGAGTCATCAGGCGACGTTCCTCGGCCGCTACACGCAGGCCGCGACACTCGCTCGGGCCGCCCTCATGGGCATCTCCCCCGTGGCTACTCCGACCCTGCGCGCCCAGTTCCACGTAATGGAGGCCCGCGCTCTTGCCCGGACTGGCGACGTAGGCGCCTGCGAAGCCGCTTTGAGCGCAGCCACGAGGGCGCTTGAGAGCCGTAACAGCGACGACGAGCCGGAATGGATCAGCTACTTCGACGAGACCGAGCTTGCCGCCGAAGCTGCGCACTGCTTCCGTGACGTCAACAGCGCCCGGCAGGCCGTCTCTCACGCCGAGAACGCCATGAGCGGCAATCACGTACGGAGCGACTTCTTCGCGACCATGGTTCTCGCCGATGCGCACCTACGTGCCGGCGATGTCGAGGAGGCGTGCAGGGTGGCACTCGATGCGCTGGACCTCGGCGAACAGCTCAAGTCAGCCCGATGTGTCAGCTACCTCGCCGAGTTTCGGCAGGGTCTCGCCGCCGTCGGCAACACCACGGAAGCGCGAGCCTTCACGGAGCAAGTCGGAGAGCACAGACTCTGGGTGGCTTCCGAGGCTCACGTCAGCGTCTGACTCCCGTGTGTAGAGCCGCCGCTCAGAACGGGCCCCACTCGTCTCGCCCCTCGCCCGTACGCAGTGACCGCACGCGCCGCGCGAACTCCGCCGCGGAACGCTCACTGCCCGCGACCTGGTGGCCGAGCCAGGACACCATCATCAGCTCGCGGACATCCGCCAAGGTCTCATACCCAGGCCAGTTCATCAGGTCGAAGCCATACCGGTGTACGAACTCGGCGTACTCAGCCTTCGTGTGCCAGCCGTACCGGTCATAGAACATTGCGGTCTGGATCAGATCCCACTCGCGCGGCGCCAACGCGAAGCCGTCGAGGTCGATGAGTACCGCGTGACCGTCCCGGTGGCGGAGCACGTTGCCGATGCTCGCGTCCCCGTGGATCATCCCGAAGGGGAGGACGAAGTCCAGCCGGTCGTAGTCCTTGTGGAGCTTTGCGGCACGGTCCTCCAGGAACGTGCGGTCTTCCTCCGTGACGCCATCCATCCGCCTCAGGGAGGCCGACAGATTCGCGAACGGATCAAAGTACGGGAGTCTCAGGGACTCAGGCTCCTCAAGCCAGTGAAGTCGGCGCAGCAGGTCGGCCAACTCGCCCACCGTGGCGTACTCCTCGTGCTCCTGGACGCTCTCCCAGAAGCTCACGACCCGACCGCCGACCACGAGCGGCTGCGTGATGCCCGTCGGCACCCGAGTAGCCGGAAGGTCTTCCGCCTCCAGCCACCGCGCAACCCGTACCGCCCGCTCCATGTCCTCCAGGACGTCGAGGTCACGAGCAACGCGAACAATGATCGGTGACTTCGATAAGCGGTACACGGCGTTGGAGCCGAGCCGCAGCAACTCGGCTCCCGAGGCGTCGAGCCCCACGGTTCGGCAAGCCTCTTTGACCACTGCGCCCGTAGTCTCCGCCGTGAACTCCGCCGCCATGCCCGAGGCCTCCAGTCGCCTGGTTCGATTCGTTGATCACGATGCACCCCTGTTTGGGTGCCCCGGCTCACTCAGTTCTGGAGATGTCGTGGCTCAGCGCGTCGAGCGCCAGCCGCGAGTTCCCATCAGACAACTGGACTCCAAGCCGGTCCTCCAGTGCCTGCTTCACGTCGCCAACGTTCTCTGACCAGTACCGCACCTGCCACCCGACCATGCGGTCCAGGAACTTCAGGGGCTTGTTTCCGAAAGACCACCCGTCGGCGATGGCACATCGACCGGCGTAGATGCGCTCAAAGCACCAGAGGACCGTGAAGTAGGAGTTGCGGACACGTGGGAGATCGTCATCGGTGATGCGGCCACCGTCGTACACGAGGGTGCCGAGGTCTTCGCGTGCCCTTGCAACGTCCCCGCTGGTGAGATCAATGTGCAGGTCGCGAGCCAGCTTGAAGTCCTCTGCCCGACGCTGCCTCCGATACGCGGCTACCGCGGTGACTAGTGCGAAGAGCGACACCACAGCAGTGACCCCCGTCCACACGTCCGCGCTCAACCTTCCTCCCCTGCACCCGGTTGACGTGATCGACCATACGGGCCGCCCGAGACTCGTGACAGGCCGCCCACGTAATAGGGGCGTAATGACCTTGGTCAGCAGGCATCTTGGATGCCGCTCCCCCGCAGGTCAGGCCCACAAAAGCGGCACGGTCTCACCTGGGCTCCGGAGCCGTGTGCGCAGGTTCGAATCCTGCCGGGGGCACCTTGATTAGGTGCCCAAAGACCCCGCCGTCAGCGCGTCAGCTGAGGACGGGGTCTTCGCGTATGTGCGGGCGGGTGCGGCCCGTGGTGGTCACGTGGCAGGGTCTGTGGACAAGGGGTGGGCAGGATCTTGGGGCAGTGCCGCGGGTTGGGGTGATCAACGCCGTCATCAGGCGTCGGCCGCGGGCAGAGGATGGACGAGTTGGGGGATCTCGTGGATGTGACCACGCTTGCCGTCGCGGTCATCAGTGTCGGAGGGACATTGGGCGGAACTCTGGGCGGGACGCTGCTCAGCCAGCGTGCCAACCGGGAGCAGGACCGGCGTGCTGATCGTGAGCGGGAGCAGGAGCGTCACGAGCATGCGATACAGACCCGGCGAGATCTCTACGCCCGTCTGAACACCACCGCTCGCGCTTACCGGGTCGCTGCGCGAGACGCCGTAGAAGCCTCCCAACGCGGTGAGAGTGTCGACCCGGCGCTTCTCGACGCCGCCAAGGAAGCTTGGGCCGACGAGTATTCGCAGGCTCAGATGGCGCTGGCGAGGGACGTCCTGGACGTGGCCTCGGCTCTCAACAGGGCGCTTGGAGTCGGGTATTCGGTCGTCAGGCAGCTGCCCAGCAGCCCCGACCTCAACGGTGCTTGTCAGCGGGCGAGAACATGGTTCAGTGAGCCGTTGTCCGACGGTGTGTATCTGCTGCGGGTCACGTTGCGGCACGACCTCGGCGTCGAGACCGAACCCCACTTCGAGCAGACCCGTCTGCAGATGCTCGCCACGCTCGACGGTGCGCGCGACGACCTCGCGCGTCTACTCGCCGCAGAGCGGGCCCAGGTCGCCGGACCGGTTGGCGGGACTCGGTAGGCGCGCCGCAGAGAGGTGGAGTGGATCGGGAATCCGCCCGTTGCTCGCGTCGTCCGTCGACTCGCCCGTCTCTCCAGCGCCGGTCGTCGCCAACCCCAACAGCTCGGCCGAATCACCCAGTTGGCTACGCGGTCTCACCTACTTGTCCGCCCGGTAAAGCTTGATGTCCTTGTTCACGAACAGGTGGACGTAGCCGCAGCGCCAGCAGATCAGGCCGGTGGCGTTCTCGTCGGCCCAGGCCAGGTTCATGAACTCCATGCCGGTGCTGTTGAGGAGGATGCCCCGTTCGCGGAACAGATCTCCTTGGCAGACCTGGCACTTGAGCCAGATGTCTCCCAGTGCTGCGCGTACCGGCTTCTTCGCCATCGTGTGAAAGCCCCCGTCCCTGCCGTGTGGTCGGGACGAGGCTACCCACCTGGGCCGTTGGCGCGAACGGGTGGGCAGGGCAGCCGTGTTCGCGCCTCTCCGGCGCAGACGTGAGCGGCGCGCCGCCCCTGGCAGGGGAAGCGCGCCGCCGGAATTACGTCACCGCCTGGGCGTCATGACGTCGTAGTGCAGGTGGTGATCAGTGGTGGCCGCCGCCCCCGTGACCGCCACCACCGTTGTGACCGCCGCCACCGTTGTGACCGCCACCGCCGTGGCCGCCGCCGTTGTGACCGCCGCCGCCGTGCCCGCCCCCGTGGTTGCCCCAGGACGTGTCGTCCACGAGGCGGCGGTGGTCGTTGCGGAGGGTGGCGGTGTCGGAGCGGTTGTCCCAGGTGTAGTTGTGGCGGTCCTGGTAGAGGTCGCGGTTGGTGTCGCGGCCGACACCGGTGTGGACGCGGACGGTGGCGCGGCCGTCCAGGCGGTAGTGGTGGAAGGTGTAGGTCTGGCCGTCCTTGTTCGACAGCTTCCAGCCGTCGAGGTTGACGGCGCTGCGGGTGTGGTTGGTGATCTCCACCCACTCGTTGTTCAGGGAGCGGTTGGAGCGGTCCTCCGGTCCCGGAGAGTCGTACTGCACGCGGCTGATCTCCACGCTCGGCCGGGCCGCGTGGTCGGCCGCGGTCGCCGGCAGTGCCGCCGCGCCGACGAGAGCGCCGGCAGCCAGAGCGGCTGCGGCCAGACGGCGGACGGACACGGAAGGTGAAGAGGTCACGGGTTCCCCCAGCATGGTGCGGGCACTTCCCCGGATACGGCTACGGCCGGATCCCGGGCTGTGCGGTGTGCGGGTGGCGGCCTGTTGGCCGCACACCCACACCTTCTCCACCGGGCGGACGGGATATGAGCGATACGTGAATCGTGTTACGAGTCGGTCGTATTTCCGTGACTGTCGGCTGTACCGTCCATTTATGTGCGTGATGCACCAGGTTGACGCCCTGGCTGGGCGACGGACCTAGTGCGCGCTGGACCGGGTTCCGCCTTCGCCACGGTGCGCCACCCCAGGCCCGCCGGGAGCGTCACCCGAAAGTGGGTAACGGCGGGCCTCCCACCTGCGCATCGTTACTGGTAGTAACAGTACTTCGCCGTTCCTGATGCCGGGTCACCGAACACCGTGTTGGTGCAGGGGGTGCCGCCCGCGAAACTGCCGTAGAAGTACTGGCCGTTCGCCCCGTACGCCACCTCGTGGGTGCCGGAGAAGGAACAGGTTCCGTTCTCCGCCGCGCATGTCGTCCAGGTCGCGAACGACGGGGGCGGCGATACGACGTAGCAAGTCTTCGCCGTGCCTGGGATCGGGTCGCCGAAGACCGCGTTGGTGCACGGGGTGCCGGCCGGCAGCGTGGCGTAGCGGTACGAACCGGCGGCGCCGTACGCGACCGTCATCACGCCGGAGAACGAGCAGGTGTTGTTCTCGGACGCGCACGCGGACCAGATGTTGGTTGCCGGGGGTGCTGATTCCGCGTAGCAGGACTTCACCACCCCCGAGGTCGGGTCGCCAAAGATGGCCGTAGTGCAGGGAGTTGAGCCGGTCGCCGTCGTGTAGTTGAAGCGGCCGTTCGCTCCGAAGGCCACCGCCGAGGTGCCGTTGAGTGTGCAGGTGCCGTTCTCCGCCGCGCACTGGGGCCAAGTGCCGGGCAGGGCTTGGGTGGTGGAGCCTGTGGCGCTTCCCGTTGTGGTGTACGCCGCTACGTAGTCGACGCTCAGGGTGCCGCCCGATGTCGTCGAGCCGGACGGTGTTGTGCAGCCGCAGGCCGCGTCGGGGAACGTGCCGCCCATCGCCAGGTCCAGGATGATCGACTGGTTGTGGTCGAAGGCGGCCTGCCAGGTGGCGGTGCCCACTTGGGCCTCGGAGACCGAGTAGTAGGCGCTGCCGTCCAGGTAGAACGTGATCGTCTCCGCCGATGTGTTGGTGCGGTCGAGGATCATCGAGTACGTGTGGAAGCCGCTCTGGCAGCCGGAGCAGGCGCGCAGGCCGCTGCTGATTCCGGCGCCCTCGTTGCAGGGGCCGCCCGGTGAGGTGCCGCAGTGGATCGTGCCGGCCACGTCGGAGAGGGCGTTGACGTCCTCCATGATGTCGATCTCGCCGTTCTCCGGCCACTGGCCCGGGCCCAGCATCCAGAACGCGGGCCAGTAGCCCAACCCGCTTGAGGGGCTGGGCTGTTGGATGGAGGCGGCGACCTCCAGCTTGCCGCCGGCCGGTGCGCCCACGTTCGCGGTCGGGGTCTGGATCCGGCCCGAGGTCCACGAACTGCCGGAGCCCAGGGCGGTGATGTCCAGGTTGCCGTTGCCGTCGAGGTGGGTGTTGGCGGTGGAGTCGGTCATCGTCTCGATCTCACCGGTCCCGAAGCTGGAGCCCGGGCCGGTGTCGAACTTCCAGTTGGCCGACGAAGGGGCCGATCCCGCCGAGCCGTTGAAGTCGTCGGTGAAGACGGTGGACCAGCCGGAGGGGGCTCCGGGGTCGGCGGCCAGCGCGGGCTGGGCGGTCGTGGTGCCGTAGAGCAGGGCGACCACCGGGGCCAGGGTCGCCAGCCAGACCAGACGTCTCGACCTCGATCTCGATCTCGACCTACGTCCGGTGGCGTGCGCGGCCTTTCCTCTCAACTTCGATCTGAACATCGTCCGGCCTTCCTCGTGAGGAGTGCGTTACTGGACGTAACAGGACTTGCTCGTTCCGGAGATCGGGTCTCCGAAGACCGTGTTCGTGCACGGGGTGCCACCCGTGTAACTGCCGTAGGAGTACTGGCCGTTGGCACCGAAGGCGACCTCGTGGGTGCCGGTGAAGGTGCAGGTGCCGGCCTCCGCGGCGCAGGTCGTCCAGGTCGTGGTGGTCGGGGGTGGGCCGGTGAGGTAGCAGGACGTGGAGCGGCGGGAGTCGACGGCCGGTGGATCGAAACCGATTGAAACGTTCAATCCACCGGCCAACTGAAGGGAGATCAAGAGCAGTTGGTATCGACTCCGGATGTACGGCTACTGCACGTAGCAGGACTTCGCCGTGCCCGACACCGGGTCGCCGAAGACCCCGTTGCTGCACCCGGTCGACCCGGACACGGACCGGTACACGTACCGCCCCGCCGCGCCGTACGCCACCTCGTGGGTGCCGGAGAAGGTGCAAGTCCCGTCTTCCGCCGCGCAGTTGGTCCACGTGGCGAAGGACGGCGGTGCGCCGATCAGGTAGCAGGACTTGGCGGTGTTGGCGGCCGGGTCGCCGAACACGGCGTTGGTGCACGCCGTACCGCCGGGCAGGGTCGCGTAGTTGAACGAGCTGCCGGCGCCGTAGGCCACCGTCATCACGCCGGAGAAGGCGCAGGTGCCGCCCTCGGCGGCGCAGGAGGTCCAGACGTTGGTGGCGGGCGGGGCGCTCTGGCCGTAGCAGGACTTGGCGGTGCCGGAGATCGGGTCGCCGAAGACCGCGTTGGTGCAGGGCGTGGAGCCGGTCTCCGTCGCGTAGTTGAACCTGCCGCTCGCGCCGTAGGCGACGGCCGTCGTGCCGCTGACCGCGCAGGTGCCGTTCTCGCTCGCGCACTGGGCCCAAGTCCCGGGCAGGGACTGCACAGTTGAGCCGGTGTCCCCGCCACCACTGCTGCTGCCGGAGGTGAAGGCCTGGAAGATACGGGCGAAGTCACCGGAGTTCTGGCTGACGCCGCTGCATGTGCTCTGGGCCGAAGTCGAGCCCGCGCAGCCGCCGTTGTCGCGGTTCTGCGACCAGTACGACGTCAGGGCGATCCCCCGAGAGGCGTCGAAGGCCTCGACGCTGCGGGCGTTGTCCAGGGTGAAGACCTCGCCCGCGCTGTCGTTCTGGCCGATCATCGGGGTGTTGCCGAGCTTGGCGTACGCGGCGGAGGTGGAGATGCCGAAGGCGCTCGCGACCTGGCCGGCCGCCGCGTCCACGGACGTGTTGGCCGCGTTGCCCATGTCGGTGCCCGAGGAGCCGTAGTCCATGGTCATCAGGTTGACGACGTCCGGGGTGAAGCCGTTGGAGCGCGCGTTGTTGAGGACGTTCAGGCCGTCGCCCGACAGGCCGCTGGGGAGGGCGGGGAGGGTGACGGAGATCGACAGTGCGCGGCCGCTGCTGGCGGCCCAAGTGCGCACCTGGGCAAGGGCCTTGTCGCGGCGGTCGATGCCGGAGGAGTTGGTGAGGGACGCCGACTCGATGTCGAAGTCGACGTGCGAGAGGTTGAAGGTGGTGATGACGCTCTCGATCTGCGCTGCCGCCGCCTCCGGGCTGGAGCAGGAGTCGCCGATCTCGGTGAGCGCGGTGTCGGAGGTGTAGCCGCCGAAGGACACGGAGACGTCGCCGCCCAGGCCGCGGATGCCGTCGATCTGCGACTGGAGGGCGGACTGGCCCGGCACCTGCCACTGACAGCCGGGGCCGTCGACGAACGCGGCGGTGAAGAACTTGGTGCCGTAGTTGTTGGCCACATCGGTGAGGGAAACGTTTCCCGAGCCCGCGTCGAAGTACGGCGCGAAGACGTGGGCGGGCCAGGCGTTCGGGGCGGAGGCCGCCAACGCGGGGGCCGCCGCGGTGAGACCGGCGGCCGCGAGGGCTCCGGTCAGCAGGGCGGCGGAGAAGAGGGAGCGGGACAGGGAACGGGGCACGGAACGGGAGAGAGAACAGGCGAAGGAACGGGCGAGGGAACGGGATCTCGATCGGGTACGCATGCGCGACCTCCACGGGGGACGGGGGGTGAATCGATTCAATCCCTGCGCGATATTGGTGCAGACCAATTCGCTGTGTGGGCTCAGAGAAGCAGCGTTGACAGGGGCGAGTCAAGGCAAGGGCGGGTCAAGAGACTTGTGGGGCGACGGCGGGTCGGCCGCGGATCGACGGCGGGTGTCGTGACGGGCACGGATTGGTTGCGGGACGGCGCCACTCCCCCGCAACTGCCGCCCACCGGCGGCACCATGGCGTCCCATGGGGGACTTGAGCGGGGGCAGCGGGGGCCGGGATCGCTACGTCGGCTTCCTGCGGGCGTGGGCGATCGTGCTGGTGGTGTTCGGGCACTGGCTGATCACCGGGCTGGTGCGGGATCCCAACGGGGTGATCACCGCACCGGAGTTGCTCGCCACCGCGCCCTGGACCCAGTGGCTCACCCTGGGTTTCCAGATCATGCCGCTGTTCTTCCTGGCCGGCGGGCACGCGGCCGGCGGATCCTGGGCACGGGCCCGCAACGAAGGCCGTACGGCGACCGGTTGGGTGGGGCAGCGGGCGCTACGGCTGCTGCTGCCGGCCGGGGTGTACAGCGGGCTGGTGCTGGTCGCCGTCGCGATCTGCTCGGCGGTCGGCGTGGACCCCGGCATCCTCGCCCTCGTCGGGTGGGCGATGGCCATGCAGTTCTGGTTCCTGCCGGTGTATCTGCTGCTCAGCGCGGCAACTCCCGTGCTGCACGCGGCACATCGGCGGTGGGGGCTGCGGGTTCCGGTGGTGATGGGGGTGGTCGCGCTCGGCGCCGACGCACTCGTCGTCACCCTGCACACGCCCTTCGTAGGACTGCTCAACTACGTGCTCGTGTGGGGCGTCGCCTATCAACTGGGCTTCTGCTGGCGGGACATGCTGCTCACCGAACGGTCCGCCCTCCCCGCCTGCATGGCCGCTGGCGGCGCGGTCGCCTTCGCCGCGCTGGTCGCGTTCGGGCCCTTCCCGGTGAGTCTGATCCTGGTGACCGGGCAGAGTCCCAGCAACACCAATCCCCCGTCCGCCGCCATGCTGGCCTGGGCGGTCGGCCAGGTCGGCCAGGTCGGGCTGGCGCTGCTGCTCGCGCCCGTGCTGCGGCGGCTGTTGGCGCGCGAGCAACTCTGGGGACTGGTAAGGCCGTTGGGCGGCGCCAGTATGACGCTCTACCTGTGGCACATGATGCCGGTGCTGATCGTCGCCGCCGCCTTCTATCTCACCGGGCTCGCGCCCGAACCAGCCTACGGGTCCGGGAGTTGGTGGGCGCTGCGGGTGCCCTGGCTGGCCGTGCTCGGGGTCGTGCTGGTGGGGGTCGTAGCGGGGCTGCGGCCGTTGGAGCGTGGACTCGCGGTGGTGTACGAGCGGACGCGGCCGGGTGATCTGCCGCTTGAACTCCCGCGTCGGCCTTGGGCGTTGTGGGGCGGGATGGCGGCGAGTGTGTGTGCGCTGATCTGGTTCGCCGGGCATGGGTTCGCCTATGGCGGGCGGTTCCCGGTGCTGCCCGCGTTGGGGCTGGCCGTAGGGGTCGGACTGGTCATGGGGACGGGGCGGAGTGTGGCGGACCGGGGCGTGCGCCTTACGTCTGCGTAGCTTGTGTTGTCTTGCGAGTGCGGGTGCGTTGGGGCTGGTCGCGCCCGCGCGGCGGAGCCGCACATGTCACAGCCCCGCGCCCTTTGGGGGTTGCCCTGCCCGGGACCGGGAGGCGGTCGGTCAGGGTGATGGGGCGGAACGGCTCACGCCGTTCCGCCCCATCACCCCTCAACAGCGCTAGGGCCTGTGTGATGTCGTGATCAATCGTGCCGATCTGGATCCGTCTGGAACGCGGATCCGGTAGGAAGGCGTTCGTGACGCGCAGGCAACTCAGCGACGAGCAGTGGCAGTTGATCGAACCGTTCCTGCCGATAGGCGATTACGGTCCGTACCCTGAGCGGCTGCGTAAGCAGTTCGAGGGGGTGATCTGGCGGTTCCGCACCAGCAGCCAGTGGCGGGAGATGCCGGGCGAGTTCGGCCCATGGCCGACGGTCTACGGCCGCTTCCGCGTCTGGAGGGACGCCGGCGTCTTCACCGCATTACTGGAAGGCATGATCGCTGAGGCCGCCCGGCAGGAGCAGGCCGACTTGTCCCTGGTCAGCGTGGACTCCACCACCGTCCGTGCCCACCACGACGCCGCCGGGATGCGCATCGGCAAGGAAGTCATGGACGCCCTCGAGGAAGCCGCCGCCGACCAGGAACGGGCCCGGCAAAAGGGGGCGGCCCGCCGGAACAGAACGGACAGGACGGACGCGACGCCCCCGGCCGGGAAGAACTGCGGCACCTCAGGCGACGGCGCAAGCTCCGTCTGAAGGAAGCCCTGCTCGGCAGGTCCCGAGGCGGGCTGACGAGCAAGATTCATCTCGCTGCGGACCGCAAGTGCCGTCCCTTGTCGTTCGTCCTGACCGCGGGACAGGCTGCTGACAGCCCGCAATTCGCCCCCGTGCTGCAGAAGGTGCGGGTCCGTCTGCCGGTCGGCCGTCCCCGAACCCGGCCCGGGGCTGTCGCCGCGGACAAGGCCTACTCATCCCGCGCCAACCGCTCCTACCTGCGCAAACGCAGCATCAAGGCCGTCATCCCGGAGAAGAAGGACCAGGCCGCCAACCGGAAGAGGAAAGGCAGCCGGGGCGGCCGGCCCACAGGTCACGACGCCGATCTCTACAAGGAACGGAACACCGTCGAGCGCCTGATCAACAAGCTGAAGGCCTGGCGGGGCATCGCGACTCGATACGACAAGACGCCCGAGAGCTATCTCGCCGGCCTCCACCTCCGCGCCTCGATGATCTGGATCAACGACCTGCTGCAAGCAACCGCTTGATCACGACATCACACAGGCCCTAGTGCCTACGGCACTTCGACAGGTCGATCCGGACGATCTGCGGGTCGTGGTCGCTCGCCTGGTCCGCGAACTCCGCGTTGATGTGGACGACGTCGTAGTTGAAGGACGTCACCGCGGGGCTGGTCAGGATGTGGTCCAGGGTCTGGGAGTTGCCGTCGTAGACGTAGGTGTAGCGCTCGGCGGCGGGGAGGGTGGTGATCAGGGGCTTGAGTACCTTGTCGGCCGTCAGGGTGGTCACCGTCTGGGAGAACTCGTAGTCGTTCAGGTCGCCGAGGACGACCGCCTTGGCGTTCTTGTCCGCCGCCAGCAGGGACTTGACGAAGGTGTTGACCTCCGCCGCCTGGGCCGCGCGCTGAGTCTCCGAGCTGCGGGCCGGGGGCTGGTAGCGGCCGTGGATCGGCTGGTCGCCGCCCTTGGAGATGAAGTGGTTGGCGATCACGAAGACCTGCTCACCCTGGAAGGTGAACTCGCCGACCAGCGGCTTGCGGCTGTCCTCCCAGGCCGCGTTGGCCGGGTCGATACGGCCCGGGGAGTAGGTGAGTTCGACGCCCTTGCGGGTCTTCACCACGCTGGTGGCCGTGGTCGCGTCGCCGCCCGGGTGGTCGGTGAAGGAGACCCGCTTGGGGTTGAAGAGGAAGACCTGGCGGATGTTGCCGCCGGGCTCGCCGCCGTCCTGGTTGTTGGTCGGCGAGATGTAGCGCCACTTGTACGCCGGGCCGCCGGCCGCGCGGACCGCGTCCGTGAAGCGCTTCAGGGTTCCCTCGGCCGTCACCGTGCCGTCGTTCGTCGCGCCGTTGTCGTCCTGGATCTCCTCCAGGGCCACGATGTCGGGCGAGTTGAGGTTGACCGCGACGCCCTCGGCGAGCCGGTCGAACTTCTCCTGGGTGTCGAGCGCGTCCAGGTTCTCCACGTTGTACGTGGCGACCGCGAGCTCGTCCTTCTTCTGACGGCGGGTCACTTCTTGCTTCAGGCCCTTGTCGACGAGGGTGCCGAGCTGGGTGGCCTGGACGTTGTAGCCGCCGTAGGTGGAGTAGTCGAGGGGGCCGGTCGTGACACCTGACAGTTCGTCACCGACGTTGGCCGCGGGGAAGGTTGAGGTGGTGTCGAGCGACATCACCTCGATGCGGCCGGTGTTGGGCTGGTCGTACGACGAGTACAGGGTGCCGCCGCGTGCCGTGGCGTTCACGTCCGGCTTCACGGTGACCCACAGCTCGCCGTACGCGTCGCTCGCGCCGACCACGCGGGCGTCGGCGAAGGTGACCCGCATGCCCTCCAGGGACTCGTAGAAGTCCTGGGCGTAGACGGTGGGTTGGAGCGCGAGGGACTCGATGCTGCCGCCGGACGCGGTCGGGATGTAGGCGTCGGGGACCGAGGTCGCGTCCAGCGTCACGGCGTCCGGCAGGGCGTTGCCGCTGGAGAGGACCGTGGTGGTCGGGCCGCCGATCTCGGTGTTCGACTGGCTGGTGCTGCTCGGGTAGTACTCGCTGACCTTGCCGGTGACCAGGACCGAATCGCCCACCGCCACCGTGGGCTTGGCGGAACCGGTGTAGACGAACACGGCCTCGCTGGTGCGCGGGTCGGTGTCGGGCGTGGGGTCCTGGATCCAGTAGCCGAGGGAGCCGCTGCTGCGGACGCCGGTGACGATGCCGGGGACGCGGGTGACCGTCTGGCCGGCGTACGGCGAGAGGCGGGTCGTGCCCTGGATGTCGTGGACGCGGACGGTGCCGGGGTCGGTGGGCGAGCCGCCGTCGCCACCGCCGCCGTCGCCCGAACCGGGCGTCTGGCCCGCCGAGTTGACCGGGGACGGGGTACCGGCGGTGAAGTCGGCCGCGTTGTCGTCGGTGTCGGCGAGCGAGTCGGCGCGGGCGACCGCGGCCGTGTTGGAGGCGCCGGTGGCCGGGCCGCTGCCCTCGCGGACGACCGCGGTGCCGTAGCCCGCGAGGTCGACGATGCTCGGGTCGGCCGCGCAGTCCGCGGCGGTCTTGCAGGTCAGCGCGGTAGTGCCGGAGACCAGGGCGATCGTGCCGGAGGTGGCGCTCATGGCGATCGAGCCGGTGGCGTCGGTGGTGGGCAGCGCGGTCGTGCCGCCGCTGCCGGTGCCCTCGCCGACCAGGTAGCGGGCGCCGGGGGCGATCGCGCCGGTGAGGGCGGTGACCTGCCAGGTGGAGCCGGAGGACGGCGTACCGGGCAGGTACTGGACGCTGTAGCCCGACAGGTCGTAGGCCGCCGAACCGGCGTTGCCGAGTTCGACGAAGTCCCGGGTCAGGGTGGCTCCCGAGTTGCCCCCGCCGCCGTACACCTCCGCAACGACCGCCGAGGCGGAGGGAGTTGCGGACGCGGTGGGCAGGGCGGTGAAGGCGAACGCTCCCGCCGCGCCCACCGAGACGATCGCTTGGGCGGTGCGGCGGGCGCGGGGTCTGCGCCCTTCAGGTCTGGACACGCTGGCGGTCTCCTCGTGCTTCGTGTAGCTGCCGATACCGGGTGCCTGTGGGGAGTCGGCTCAAGTTACGCGCGTAGAAAGGGAGTTGCCAGAGGGCCTCGCGTTAAATCCAGGGAACAAGTGAGTACGGGGACGACTGCGACGGCCGCGAAAGTGATGTTCCACACATAACCCCGGTGATCAACTGGACAACTCGCCTCATTTCAGCGGACCTTGAGAGCTCCCGGGGCGTAACAGGTTCATCTTTCAACCGTGGCTTTTTCCGGTTTGGTCCAGTTCACTCGGGATGGTTTGCCGTAGGGCATAAGTCCGTTCAGTCCCCAGGAAGCGTGTGCGAGATATGTCCAATTCATCCGATTCGTCGCAAGTCCCCTTCGCTCCCCACCCGGTGACCACCGCCGAGGTCATCCCGGGCGACCTGATCGCCCTGACCCCGGCCGACGCCGAACGCGCCTGCTGGTACGTCGTCACCCACACCCTCCCCGAGACCCCCGAGACGATCCGCGTCACCCTGCGCCCACCGCTCGGCGGCACGGACCACGCCGAGGTGCTCGGCCGCGACCGCCGGGTGATCAGCGGGTGCCGGCGACTGGACGTCGGGGCGGTGCCGCGACTCGTCTCCGACGACCTCGCGTCCGTCGGGTTCCGGGAGGGCGACCGGGTGAGTTCGTTGCGGGTGGTGGATCCGGGGGCGGACGAGGTGTCGTACGTGCGGCGGTGGGGGGTGTGGCACCGGGATCTGGACGGGGGGTCGGGGGACGACGTTCTGACCGATGCGGAGGTTCGGGGGTGGGGTGGTTCGGGGGCCGGCTCCGAGATGGCGGGTGCTGATGTGGAGGCACCGGGGGCTGGTGCGCGGGGCGGTGCGGAAACGCCGGGGGCCGGTGTGGGGGGCGGTGGCGAGTTCGTCGTACGGCATCATCCGCGGCCGGAGCGGGTGGCGGCCGCGGGTGGGCCGCGGCGGGTCGTGGTCACCGGGCTGGGGGCCGTGACGCCGCTCGGGGTCGGGGTCGACGAGTTGTGGCGGGGGCTGCTCGACGGGCGGCACGGGATACGGGAGCTGGACGGCGAGGAGTTCGCGGAGCTGCCGGTGCGGGTGGCCGGGACCGTACCCGTCGATCCGATGGAGCTGCTGCCGCGGCAGGCGGCGCGGCGGATGAACCGGGCCGCGCAGTTCGCGGTGCTGGCCGCGCGGGAGGCGTGGGACGACGCCGGGTTCGTGGCGGGCGGCACGCGGGAGAGCGGGCTCGATCCCGAACGGGTCGGGGTCAGCCTCGGCGCGATCCTCGGGGACGCGTCCGTGCTCGTCGGCGGCGACCGCAAGCTGCGGGACAAGGGGCCGCGCGGCGTCTCGCCGCTCACCACGCCCATGACCGTTCCGTCGCAGGCCGCGTCCCAGGTCTCCCTCGACCTGCACATCACCGGCGAGGCCCGCACGGTCACCGCGGCGTGTGCCTCCGGCACGGAGGCGATCGGGGCGGCCATCGACCGCATACGGTACGGCCGTGTCGACATCGCCCTCGCGGGCGGGGCCGAGGCGGTCGTCACGCCGGCGATCATGGCGTCGTTCGCGGCGATGCGGGCGTTGTCCACGCGGGGGCTGGCGGACGGTTCGTCGCCGTCACGGCCGTTCGGCAGGGACCGGGACGGGTTCGTGAACGGGGAGGGCGCGGGGGTGCTCGTCCTGGAGGCCGAGGAACACGCACGCGCGCGTGGAGCGCGGATCCACTGCGAGGCGGCCGGGTGGGGGCTGTCCGCCGACGCGCACCACATGGCGGCGCCGGATCCGTCCGGCGCCGGGGTCGCACTCGCCGTGCGGCGGGCGGTGCGGGACGCGGGCGGGCATGTCGCTGACGTCGTCCATGTGAACGCGCATGCGACGGCGACGGTGGAGGGGGATCTTGCCGAGGCGGGGGCGTTGCGGGCGGTGTTCGGTCGCAGAAACGTTCCTGTCACGGCGATCAAGGGGCATCTCGGGCATCTGCAGGGGGCTGCGGGTGGGGTGGAGGCTGTGGCGACGGTGCTTGCGTTGCATCACGGGGTGGTGCCGGCGACGTTGGGGGCGGCGGGTGAGCTGGACGACTCGATCGGGCTGGATGTGGTGATGGGGGCTCGGCGGGAGTTGCCCGGGGCCGGGGATCTCGCGTTGAGCAACTCGTTCGGGTTCGGGGGGCACAACGCGGTGTTGGCGTTGCGGCGGGTGTAGCGCTTCACGGAGTTGGCGAGGGGGTTGCGGCTTGGGCTGGTTGCTTGCGGGGGGGGCTTCGTTGCCGGGGTCTTTGCGTGGATCCTTGCCGTGGTCTCTTCGCGGGCGTGGGGGTGGTGGTGGGTGCGGGGCGCCACGCGAGGGTCGGCAAAGAGGCCGTGACTCAGGCCGGGTGCTTGCCGGGGGGCTTGATTGCCGGGGTCTTTGCCAGGGTTTCTTCGCGGTCGTGGTGAGCTTGGTGGCGGTTGTGGTGGTGGGCAGGGTGACTCTGGGCGGGGACCGGCGAGGAAGCTGCAACTCAAGCCGATCGCTTGCCGGGAGCCGCCTTCCTCGCCGGAGGCTTTTGTCGTCGCGGTCAACTTCGTGGCCGTGCAGGTGGGTTGGGTCGCGTTGCACGGGAACCCGCGAGGAAGTTGCGGCCCAAGTCACTCGCATACCGGGAGCCGCCCTCCTCGCCGAAGGCTCTCATCGGCGCAGTCAACTTCGCTGCCGTGCAGGTGGGTTGGGTCGCGCACCGCAGGAATCCGCAAGGAAGCTGCGGCCCAAGTCACTCGCTTGCAGAGAGCCGCCCTCCTCGCCGAAGGCTGTCACCGGCGCGGTCAACTTCGCTGCCGTGCCAGTGAGTTGGATAGCGCTGCGCGGGAATCCGCAAGGAAGCTGCAGCCCAAGCCACTCGCTTGCAGAGAGAGCCGCCTCCTTCGCCGGAGACTCGCATCGGCACGGCCAACTTCGCTGCCGTATCGGTGGGTTGGGTAGCGCTGCGCAGGGATACACAAGGAAGGTGCGGCCCAAGCCGATCGCCTGCCGGGAGCTGCCCTCTTCACCGGAGGCTTTTGTCGTCGCGGTCAACTTCGTTGCCGTGCCAGCGAGTTGGGGTAGAGCTCCGCGGGAACTCGCAAGGAAGGTGCGGCTCAAGCCGATCGCTTGCGGGGAGTTGCCTTCTTTGCTGGGGTCTTCTTTGCGGTCGCGGTGGACTTCGTGGCTGTTGTCTTTTTGGTTGTGCGTGTCGGCTTCTTCGCCGGGGACTCGGACTGGGACTTCTTCGCCGTTGTTGTTTTCTTTGTTGCCGTGGAGGTCGACTTCTTGCCGGGGGCCTGTTTGGGGGTTGCCCGGGGGGAGATACGTCTGACCTCGGCCTTTGTCTGTGTTTGCTTGGCTTCCGGTTCCTCGCCTCGGGACTCCTTTGCCTCTCGGACGCTTTTCTCCAGGGCCGCCATCAGGTCCAGGACCTTCGCGCCGGGGGTCGGGGACGGGGTCGTCGCGGGTTGTTCGCCGGAGGCCTTCGCGGTGATCATTTCCTCGACCGCCTCGCGGTAGTCGTCGTGGAGATCCGCGAGGTCGACCTCGCCCAGCGTGTCCATCAGGGCGTCCGCGAGGTCGAGTTCCTTGTCGCGGACGGTGACGTTCGTGTCGGGGGCGACGCCCTCGGGGACGCGGATCTCGTCCGGCCAGAGCAGGCCGTGCATGGCGATCACGTCGTCGACCACGCGCAGCATGCCGAGGCGTTCGCGGCCTCGTAGCGCGTACTTCGCGATGGCCACCTTCTGGCTGCGCTTCAGCGCCTCGCGCAACAGGGTGTACGGCTTGGCCGCGGGGACGCCGTTCGCGGAGAGGTAGTACGCCGCGTCCATCTGGAGCGGGTCGATCCGGTCGGCCGGCACGAACGCCACGATCTCGATCGTCTTCGCCGTCGGGATCGGCAGCTGTGCCAGATCCTCGTCCGTGATCGGGATCATCGTGCCGTCCGCGTCCTCGTACGCCTTGCCGATCTCGGCCTGGGCGACCTCACGGTCCTCCAGTTCGCAGACCTTGCGGTAACGGATGCGGCCGCCGTCCTCCGTGTGGATCTGACGGAAGGAGACGGAGTGGCTCTCGGTCGCGTTCACCAGCTTGATCGGGATGCTGACCAGGCCGAAGGATATGGCGCCGTTCCATATGGATCGCACCTGCCGCACCCGCCTTCCGTTTTCGGTTCACGCCGGACTCGCGTCCGGTTCATCATGTTTTCGTGGGATTCTCATCGTATGACGCCGATCACAGAGGTGGACGGGCGAAGGGTCGCGCTCAGCAATCTGGACAAGGTGCTGTACCCGGCGACCGGCTTCACCAAGGGCGAGGTCCTGCACTACTACGCGACCACCGCCGAGGTTCTGCTGCCCCATCTGCGCGACCGGCCTGTGTCCTTTCTGCGGTATCCGGACGGGCCTGACGGCCAGGTCTTCTTCACCAAGAACGTGCCGCCCGGTACGCCCGACTGGGTCACCACCGCGGAGGTGCCCCGGTCGGAGGGGCCGGCCCGGATGGTGCTGGTGCAGGATCTGGCGTCCTTGATGTGGGCGGCGAATCTTGTCACCGAGTTCCATACGCCGCAGTGGGTGATCGGGGCGCCCGGCCTTGCCGACCGGCTCGTCTTCGATCTCGATCCCGGGGCGCCTGCGACCGTCGTGGAGTGCTGCGAGGTTGCGGTGTGGCTGCGGGAGCGGCTGGCGGCGGATGGGATCGAGGCGTACGTCAAGACGTCCGGGGCGAAGGGGCTGCATCTGTTGGCGGGGGTGGCGCCGGTGTCTTCCGAGCGGGCCGTCGAGTACGCGAAGGCGTTGGCCGTGGAGGCGGAGGCGGCTCTGCCTCGGCTTGTCGTGCATCGGATGACGCGGAGTCTGCGGGTGGGGAAGGTGTTCGTCGACTGGAGTCAGAACGCCGCGCGGAAGACCACGGCCGCGCCCTACACGTTGCGGGCACGGGCGGTGGAGTGCGTGTCGGCGCCGGTGACGTGGGAGGAGGTGTCGATGTGCAGGGAACCGGATCAACTTGCTTTCACGGCGAGGGAGTTGGAGGCACGGCTGCTTGAGTACGGCGATCTGCTGAAGCCGTTGCTCGACGCCGGACGAGCGGGAGCCCTGCCTTGACGAGGGTTACGTAGGGATACGCCTGGCTCTCTTCAAGTGGACGTTGGGCCGCCCGCTTCTTGGCCAGTGTCGGGCTTCCACGGCCCGAGTAAAGGGCGCTCCCTACGGTCGCGTCGGCTACGCCGATTCCGCTGCGCTCCACCCTTGACTCGGGCCGCTCCAGCCCGTTGGAGAAGCGAGCGGGCGGCCCAACGTCCACTTGAAAACACACGCGACGAACTCGCCCCAAGACGGTGCCGACAACTCCGCCGCACGGGCCGATGATGCGCACCCGCTCCGAAGAGGCTCGCCTCAAACCCTCCCCCACGTATGCCGGTCCCTCGCCATCGCATGCAACGCCTCCACATCCGCCGGCTTCAACACCCCGCCCGTCCTTGCCAGTCCGGACAGTTCCGTGTCCTGGAGTACGCGCACCTCGCGCAGTGGAGTCGTCATCCTGATGTCCGCCGGGCCGGACAGGGCGAGGACCGGGTGGACCTCGGCCGTCAGCGCGTACGACGCTCGGGCCGCGTCGGAGCGGGCTCGGCGGAGGAGGGGGAGGGGGTCTCGGCGGCCCAGGGTGATCATGGGGTCGGTGATCTGGACGCGTTGTTTGCGGGCGTAGAGCGTGTGCAGGGCGAAGAGGCCGCCGGGGCCGATCAGCAGATGGTGGAGGCGGTCGCCGCCGGGGAGGGGGATGGAGTGGAGGGCGTGCCAGCCCGCGCCGTCCAGGGCGTCCAGGGCTTCGCCTACCGCTTGTTCCGCGGTCAGGGCTCGGCGGCGGGGGTCGGGTCGGAGGCGGTGTTGGGGGCCCGGGTCGCGGTCGAGGGCCACGTGGAGGGCCTCGCCTGGACGGTTGGGAGCCAGGTCGTCGTCGGGGTGGAGGGTCAGGCGGGCCAGTTCCGCCGGGGTCGGCACCGGGGGTGGGCCCACCGTGACCGGGCCGGTGAGGAAGGGGCCGAGGGCGTGCAGGACGTCCTCTCTGCGGTCCTCGCTCAGCAGGTTGATCCGGGCCGCCTCCCTGTCGTACCAGGCGACGTTCCTTCCGTCGGTGTGACAGACGTACAGCCGTTCCTGACCATGGCGCCAGGTCGGTATGACGCGCAGTCCGCTCATGCACCATCACCCCTCGACCATGGGAACAGGCGGGGTGCTCAAGGGGCAAGAACCCGGTTACCTTTGGGTCAGTCGCTGGGGCTTGGGGAGGCGCCGTTGCGGACGCGCAGGAAGCAACCCGACGTACCCGCTCCGGACAGTCCGTGGAGCGAGATCACGCCCGGTCTGTGGATGGGCGGACACGAGTTCAGGGGGCGGTCGGGGCAACTGGAGTTCGCGGTGGTGCGGGACGAGTTCGATCTCGTGCAGACGCTGCTACGGCTGCCCGGGCACGGGCCCGACACCGGCGTCGAGCACCATGTGTGGCCGATTCCGGACGGGCCGCTCGACGGGACACAGCTGGCCGGCGTGATGCGGCTGGCCGTCGCCGCCTGCGACGCGCTGGACGAGGGGCGGAAGGTCCTCGTCCGCTGCTACCACGGTTACAACAGGTCGGGCCTGGTCATCGCCCACGCGCTGGTCCGCCGCGGGTACTCCACCGACGAGGCGATACGGCTGATCCGCTCCCGCCGCTCCCCGTGGGCCCTCCACAACGAACTGTTCGTCGAGTACCTGCGGACAGGACTCTCCACGGCCCGGCTGCTGGAGGAGCTGGCCGAGTAATCGTTCCCTCAACCCACCCGCACATATGAACAAAAAGGACTTCCCTACGAATAGGGTGTACGGGTCCCACACCAGCGCCCCGCAGGAGAGCAGTGCCCCCCAGTCGCCCCGGCCGTCCCGTGCGCGCCGCCCGCACCACCGCCGCCGTCGCCCTGCTGCTCGCGACCGCGGTGGCCTGCGGCGACACCGGCGCGCTGCGGGCCTCGGGGGCGACACCCACGGCGACCAGCCCCGCCAAGCTTTGGCCGAATCTGTCGCCCGCCTCCTCCCCCGCCTACGACTTCGACGAGGCGGACACGGAGACCGTGAAGGGCATCACCGTCCCCGGCGACGACATCCACAAGGTGGATCCGATCGCCGTCGTACGCGCCGAGATCGCCGCGAACCCAAGTGACTACGACGGCTCCAAGGCGCCGTACCGGGGGACCGCCGAGCGGATCGGCGACTGCGAGAAAGGTGGGGACCGTAGCGCTTGTCCCGTTCTCAAGCCCTACTACCGCGATCTCACCGGCGACGGACGCGACGACCTGACGCTCGGGTTCCGGCTGCTGCCGACCAAGATGACCGCGGTGCGCGTCTACACCGTCGAGAAGCACCGGCTCGTGCAGGTCATGGCCAACGACGACGCGGTCAGCGGGGTCGAACTGGCCGGGCATTCGGTGATCATCCGCTCGCCTTCGGAGCTCGCGGGGTACGAGTACCGCGTGCAGTGGACCTGGGACGCGGACCAGAAGGCGATGCTGCTGACCCACGACGAGTTCCTGCGCACGGGCAGCCGTAAGCACGGAGTGCGCCGCGCGACCCCCGCGCCTCCCGGGTCCCCCGCCTCTCCTACGTCCCCCTCGGCGACCCCGTGATGAGGCTCGCGCTGCCCCGCTGGGCCGGGACCCTCGCCTTCAAGGCGGCCGTGTTCATCACCGTGATGTGCTGCGCGCTGGCCGCCCTGCTCGGCGTACTCGTGCATGTCTCGGTGACCGACCAGACCGTCGGCCAGGCCCGCGACCTCGCGCTGTCGCGGCTGAAGGAGGCGACGACGCAGTACGAGGCCGGGGACTCGCTCGTGCACGGCGCCGGCGTCGACCCCGAGGACCTGCCCGTTCCGCTGCGGCAACTGGCGGGGGCCGGGGAGCGCGGCACGATGGTCGGCACGCACCGGGGGCGCCCCACGATGTGGGCGGCAGGCCCGGCCTCCGGCGACCGGGTGCTGGCCGTCGGGGTCGACTACTCGCAGGGTTCGAGCACCATCGCCGGACTGGACCGGGCGATCGTCTGGTCCTCCGCGCTGGCGATCGGGGCGACGCTGCTGGTCGGCGCGTTCGCGGTGACCCGGGTGACCCGGCGGTTGCACGGGACGGCGCAGGTCGCCCGGCGGATCAGTGCCGGTGACCTGGACGCGCGGGTCGACGATCCCCGTACGAAGGACGCGACCCTGCCGCAGGACGAGGTCGCCGCGGTGGCCGCCGCGCTCGACACGATGGCCTCGTCGTTGCAGGGCAAGCTGCTCAGCGAGCAGCGGTTCACGGCGGATGTCGCGCACGAGTTGCGCACGCCGTTGACCGGGTTGCACGCGGCGGCCGAGTTGTTGCCTCCGGGGCGGCCGACGGAACTGGTGCGGGACCGGGTCGCCGCGTTGCGCACGCTCACCGAGGATCTGCTGGAGATCTCCCGGCTCGATACGCGGCGGGAGAAGCTGGAGCTGGACGCCGAGCGGCTGGGGGCGGTGGCCGAGCGGGTCGTGCGGGCGTCGGGGGCGGACGCGGAGGTCGTCGTCGTACGGGACGGGTGGGTGGAGACGGATCGGCGGCGGCTTGAGCGGGTGCTGGGGAATCTTGTCGCCAATGCGTACCGGCATGGGCGGGGGCCGGTCGTGGTCACCGTCGACGGGGCGGTCGTGACCGTGCGGGATCACGGGGACGGGTATCCGGAGTACCTCGTCGAGCATGGGCCTCAGCGGTTCCGTACGGAGGGGGGCGCTACGGGGCATGGGCTTGGGCTGACCATCGCGTTGGGGCAGGCGGAGGTGTTGGGGGCGCGGCTGGAGTTCGCGAATGTGGACGCCGGCGATGGTGGCGGGGCGCTTGCGACGTTGACGCTCGGATAGCGCTCGGATAGGTGGAGAGCGGTAGTTCGTCGGCCGCGGGTCGGTGGAGCCCGGTCGCGCCCACGCGGCGGAGCCGCATATCGGCACAGCCCCGCGCCCCTGTCGGTGCTCGTGTGGACCAGTGTGACGAGCGGGCCCCCCTCCCCCCTCCTAATGTGGCGATTAGTCAGGTTCGCCCCACCCCTGGAGGTTCCCCCATGTCCCTCAGCCTCTCCCTCCGCCGGCTCGGTATAGCGGTCGCCGCCGGTGCGCTGGTCACCGCCGCCGCTGTCACTCCCGCCGTGGCCGACGACGAATGGGGCGACGAAGACCCGGGCGTCAGCCGTCAGGACGACGGCGGGTGGAACCAGCAGGGTGACGACGAATTCGGCGGCCGCGGTGACTACGACCACCAGGGCGACCACGGCGATCACGACAACCCGCGCCTGTACCGAGGCGTCGTCACGGCCAGTCAACTCGCCCTGCGTTCCCGCCCGGACCGCGGCAGCAGGATCATCCGGTACGCCTACCGCGGTGAGCGCGTCTCGATCTTCTGCAAGACCGGCGGCTCGAACGTCGGGGGCAACCCCCTCTGGTACCTCCTCACGGACGGCACCTGGGCCTGGGGCTCGGCGCGCTACATCGACAACATCGGCCCCGCCCCCCGCTGGTGCTGACGGACGAGACACACTCCCCACCCAAGGCACACAACCCGCACCATTTGGGTAAGTTCCGGACATGACCAACGCCGGAACCACCGTCACAGCGGACCTTCCCACACCCGCTGTACGCCTCCCCCGGCGCCGTGGCATCGAACTCACCCTCATCGTCGTGGCCGTACTCCTCTCCGTGTACGGCTACTGCGCTGTCGGTCTCGCGAAGAACGGCACGGTCCCGCCCGGCGCCGCCGGCTACGGCGCCGGGCTCGGCGTGCTCGCCCTGCTCGCGCACATCGCGGTGCGGCTGCGGGCCCCGTACGCCGACCCGCTCCTCCTCCCGATCGGGGTCCTCCTCAACGGCCTCGGGCTCGTCCTCATCTACCGGCTCGACCTGGAGACCCCGGGCGACCGGGCCGCGCCCACCCAACTCGTGTGGTCCACCCTGGGCGTGACCCTCTTCATCGTCGTGGTCGTGGCCCTGCGCGACCACCGCGTGCTCCAGCGCTATGCCTACGTCTGCGTGGCCGCCGCCCTCGTCCTTCTCACCCTGCCGGTCCTCTTCCCGGCCGTGAACGGGGCCCGGATCTGGATCCGGATCGGCGGATTCTCCATCCAGCCGGGCGAGTTCGCGAAGGTACTGCTGGCGGTCTTCTTCGCCGCGTACCTCGCGGCCAACCGCAACGCGCTCGCCTACGCCGGCCGCCGCGTCTGGCGCCTCCAGCTCCCCACCGGCCGGGTCCTCGGCCCGATCGTCGCGATCTGGCTGCTGAGCGTCGGCGTCCTGGTCATGGAACGCGACCTCGGCACCTCACTCCTCTTCTTCGGCCTGTTCGTGACCCTCCTCTACGTCGCCACCGGCCGCACCGGCTGGATCGCGGTCGGCCTGCTGCTCGCGGCCCTCGGCGCGGTCGCCGTCGGCTGGCTCGAACCGCACGTGCACAGCCGCGTCCAGGACTGGCTGCACCCCTTCGCGTCGATCGACGCGGGCCAGGGCCCCAACCAACTCGCCCAGTCCCTCTTCGCGTTCGCGGCCGGCGGCATGCTCGGCACGGGCCTCGGCCTCGGCCACTCGATCCTCATCGGCTTCGCCGCCAAGTCGGACTTCATCCTGGCCACGGCCGGCGAGGAACTCGGCCTGGCCGGCCTCTCCGCGATCTTCATCCTCTACGGCCTTCTCGTGGAGCGCGGCTACCGGGCGGGCCTGGCACTGCGCGACCCCTTCGGCCGGCTGCTCGCGGTCGGGCTCGCCTCGATCGTCGCGCTCCAGGTGTTCGTGATCGCGGGCGGGGTGACGGGCCTGATCCCGCTGACCGGCATGGCGATGCCGTTCCTCGCCCAGGGCGGCTCCTCGGTCGTCACCAACTGGGCGATCGTGGCCCTGCTGATCCGGCTGAGCGACTCGTCCCGCAGACAGTACGACATCGAGGTGGCCGCGTGACCGACTCCATGACCCGTCACATCCGCCTCGCCGCGGCCTTCTGCACCCTGCTCCTGCTCGCCCTGCTGGTGAACGCCACCCGCATCCAGGTCTTCCAGTCCCGTTCCTACGACGACAACATCGCCAACCGCCGCCACACCATCGCCCGTTACGACCAGCCGAGAGGCGGCATCCTCGTCGGCGGCAAGCCCATCACCGGCTCCCGCGACTCCGGCGAGCAGCTCCGCTACGAACGGACGTACAGGAACGGCCCGTTGTACGCGCCGGTCACCGGCTTCGCCTCGCAGGAGTACGGCACGACGTTCCTGGAACACTCCGAGGACGGCATCCTCGCCGGCACCGACTCGATGCTCTCCCCGTTCCCCCTGTGGAACGACCTCACCCGCGCCCAGAACCCCGGCGGCAACGTCGTCACCACCCTCAACCCGGCCGCGCAGCAGGCGGCGTTCGCCGGACTCGGCGCGCGCACGGGCGCGGTAGCCGCGATCGAACCGTCCACCGGCCGCATCCTCGCGCTGGTCTCCACCCCGTCCTACGACCCCGGCGCCCTGTCGGGCAACAGCCGTTCCGCGAACCGCAGTTGGGCCCGCCTGAACGCCGACCCGAACAAGCCGATGCTCAACCGGGCGGTACGGCAGACCTATCCGCCGGGTTCGACGTTCAAGGTGGTCACCGCGGCGGCGGCGCTCGACGCGGGCGTGGTGACGGACCTGGACGCGGCGACCGACTCCCCCGACCCGTACACACTTCCCGGCACGTCGACGACCCTCACGAACGAGGGCGACGGCTGCGTGGACGCGCCGCTGCGCTCCGCCTTCGAGTGGTCGTGCAACACGGTGTTCGCCAAGCTGGGCGTGGACGTGGGCGTGAAGGACATGAGCACCACGGCGGAGGCGTTCGGCTTCAACGACACCGACGCGCGGATCCCGTTCTCGGTCTCCCCCAGCACCTTCGACACGACCCTGGACAAAGCCCAGTTGGCGCTGTCGTCGATCGGCCAGTACAACACGCGGGCCACGCCGTTGCAGATGGCGATGGTCGCGGCGGCGGTCGCGAACGGCGGGCAGGTGCGGGAGCCGTACCTGGTGGAACGGACGACGAGGCGGGGCGGCGAGACGGTGTCGACGCCCGGCTCCCGCCCCGTCCGCCAGGCCATACACCCCGCAACTGCCGTACAGATGAAGGAACTCATGGAGGACGTGGTCACCGAAGGCACCGGCACGAACGCGGCCATCCCCGGCGCGACCGTCGGCGGCAAGACCGGCACCGCCCAGCACGGCATCGGCAACTCCGGTACGCCGTACGCCTGGTTCGTGTCCTGGGCGCAGGGTGAGCGGGACATGGAGCCGAAGGTGGCGGTCGCTGTGGTGGTGGAGGACGCGTCGGCGGACCGGTCGGACATCAGCGGCGGCGGCGACGCGGCACCGATCGCGAAGGCGGTGATGGAGGCGGTGCTCGGTTCCTGAGACGGGGGTACCGGGGCCCGAGCACGCCGACCTACCGTTCGGTCATGACCGATGACTTAACGACACCCGCGCACGAACTCGCCCAGGCCAACGTCGGCCGCCTCAAGTTCCCGCTGGATTCCCCGGAGTTGACGGACTTCGTGGCGGCCCTCGACCCCGTGAACGCCACCTCCGACACCGCCGAGGGCTTCGTCTGGCGCCTCCAGTCCGACACCGGCAACGCGACCGACGTCCCGGTCCTCGGCGACGACTGGCTGATCGTCAACATGTCGGTGTGGCGCGACCCGGACGCCCTCACCGCGTTCATGTACCAAGGCCAACACAGGGAGTTGCCGGCCCGCCGCCGCGAGTGGTTCGAGCGGGTGCGGGAGGCGATGGCGGTCCTGTGGTGGGTTCCGGCGGGCCACCGGCCCACGGTGGCGGAGGCGGAGGAACGGCTCCTGCGTCTGCGGGCGCACGGCCCGTCGCCGTACGCGTTCACGCTGCGGACGTCGTTCCCGGCACAGGGGGCGGGGCCGGTGGAGTCGGTGCCGCCGGTCGACATCCCGGAGGGGCTGGGCTGTTCGGTGTAGCGGAACAAAGTCCCGTCGAGGGGATTGACGAGCTTGCTGACAAGCAGTCTCATAAGACATCGGAGGATGTGACCCCGGGTAACACGCCGATCCGCGAGGTGGGAGAACCATGACGACCCTGACCGAAGCCGACGCGGTCGACGGGCTGCGTGACGCGCTCGGGCTGCTGAAGGACCGCGAGCAGGTCGCGGAGCGGTTGCTCGCGTCCTCCGCCAAGCACTCCTTCGATCCCGACAAGGAGCTGGACTGGGACGCGCCCTTCGAGGACGGCAAGTGGTTCTGGCCGCCGGAATTGGTGTCCCTGTATGGCACCCCGCTGTGGAAACGCATGGGCGAGGAACAGCGCATCCTGCTCTCCCAGCACGAGGCCGCGGCGCTCGCCTCGCTGGGTATCTGGTTCGAGCTGATCCTGATGCAGCTGCTCGTCCGGCACATCTACGACAAGGCGGCGACGAGTGCGCACGTGCGCTACGCGCTGACCGAGATCGAGGACGAGTGCCGGCACTCGAAGATGTTCGCGCGGTTGATCTCGCGGGGCGACGCCCCCTGGTACCCGGTGAGCCGTGCCCATCAGAACCTCGGGCGGCTCTTCAAGACCATCTCCACGACGCCCGGTTCGTTCACGGCGACGCTGCTCGGGGAGGAAGTCCTCGACTGGATGCAGCGGTTGACGTTTCCGGACGAGCGGGTGCAGACGCTGGTCCGGGGGGTCACGCGGATCCATGTCGTCGAGGAGGCGCGTCATGTCCGGTACGCGCGGGAGGAGTTGAGGCGGCAGATGATCACCGCGCCGCGGTGGTCCCAGGAGTTCACGCGGGTCACCTCCGGGGAGTTCGCGCGGATCTTCTCCATCGCCTTCGTCAACCCTGAGGTCTACACGAACGCAGGGCTCGATCGGGCGGAGGCGGTGGCCCAGGTGCGGGCGAGTGGGCATCGGCGGGAGGTCATGCAGAACGGGTCGAAGAAACTGACGGCCTTCCTCGACGACATTGGTGTGCTGCGGGGTGTGGGGCGACGGCTGTGGAAGGCGTCCGGGCTGCTGGCCTGAGTTCACAGTGCGGCCCGGTGGGGGCCGGTCGCGCCTCGCGGCGGAGCCGCAGATCAATACAGCCCCGCGCCCCTGAAAGACGGCCCGTTGCAGCCGGCCTGCTGCCAAGGGGCGCGACCAGCCACAACGCAACCCGCACCCGCCCGACTACCCTGCACCCATGCCCCCCGCCGCCTCCACCCCCGCCTACCGTCGCCTGAACGTCGAGGAGCGGCGCAGCCAGCTTCTCGACGCCGCCCTCAGCCTCTTCGCGCACCGTGCCCCCGAAGAGATCTCCCTGGACGACGTGGCGGAGGCGGCCGGGGTCTCACGCCCCCTGGTGTACCGGTACTTCCCGGGCGGCAAGCAGCAGCTCTACGAAGCTGCCCTCAGGTCCGCCGCCGACGAACTCCAGCAGTGCTTCGACGAACCCCGCGAGGGCCCGCTCCTCCCCCGCCTCGCCCGCGCCCTGGACCGTTACCTCGGCTTCGTCGACCAGCACGACGCCGGTTTCAGCGCCCTGCTCCAGGGCGGCAGCGTCGTGGAAACGTCCCGTACGACGGCCATCGTGGACGGCGTCCGCCGGGCGGCGGCCCTGCACATCCTCAGCCATCTCGGGGTCACCGACCCCGGACCCCGCCTCCGCATGACCGTACGGATGTGGATCACGGCCGTAGAAGCCGCGTCTCTCATCTGGCTCGACGAGGACAAGCAGCCGCCCCTGGACGAGTTGCGGGACTGGCTGGTCGAGCAGTTCGGGGCGGTGCTGTCGGTGACGGCGCGGCGGGATCCGCAGACGGCCGCGCTGGTCCAGGGCCTCGCGGCGGATGGCTGAGACTGGTCCCGTGAAGAGCGAAGAGACCCCGTTCGAGGGCGGCCCGATGGACGGGCGTTCCCTGCCCGTGCTGCTCGGCCCGACCGGCACCCCGCCGAAGACGTACCGCATCCCGGTCCCCGACGACGCCGGCGGCCCGCCCACGGTCCTCGTGTACCGCCGGGTCCCCCGCGCCCACAGCAAACGGCTCGGCCTCCCCAAGGGCTGGAAGTACGAGTTCGACCCGGAGGGGAAGCGCGGCAGCGCTCTGCGCTGGCCATGGACCAAGCCAGACGCCACGCCGGGCGGCAAGCCGGACGACACCCACGGGTGACGGGGTTACGCCGAACCGCGCACACCCGGCGCGCGGACCCGCCGCCCCCGGCTGATGCTCACGGTGCGGGGCGGAAGGCCCGCCGCGCACCGGAGGTGATGACGTGTCAGGAAGGCTTCTGCGTCTGGTCTGTACGGCAGCGGTGGCGGCCGGCACCGTCCTCGCACCGCTGCCCGCCGCGGCCGTACCCGAACCGCGGGCGCCCGGACAGCGCCCCGTGGCCGCGCTGCTGACGGACCTTCAGACGGTGTACCGCGATGCCGAACAGGCCACGGAGACGTACAACGGCACCGAGGAGAAGCTGAAGAAGCAGCGCGCCGAGGTCGACCGCCTCGACTCCGAACTGTCCCGCGCCCGCCTCACCCTCCACGACAGCCGCGGTGCCGCGGGCCGGCTGGCCCGCGAGCAGTACCAGAACAGCACCGCCATCTCCCCGTACGTACGGCTGCTCCTCGCCCGCGATCCCCAGCACGCGCTCGACGAGGGCCATGTCATCGGCCAGTTGGCGCGGGAGCGCGCCGAGACGGTGGGCCGGCTGGTCGGCAGCGAGAAGAAGAGCGACGGCCTGGCCCGCGCGGCCCGCAGGGCCCTGGACGCCCAACTCACCCTGGCCGCCCGCCAGAAGAAGGACCAGGACGACGTCCGCAAGCGCCTCGCCGACGTCGAGAAACTCCTCACGTCCCTCTCCCCCGACCAACTCACCGCCCTGGCGGCCTTCGAGAAGACCGACGTCGACAAGGCCCAGCAGAAACTGGTCACTTCGGGCGCCCTGGGGGACGACACCCGCGAACCGTCACGAGAGGGGGACCGTGCCCTCCGCTACGCCGTACAGCAGATCGGCAAGCCGTACGAGTGGGGCGCGGAGGGCCCGAAGACGTACGACTGCTCGGGCCTGACGTCCGAGGCGTGGGGCCACGCCGGGACACCGATCCCGAGGACGAGCGAGGAACAGTGGGCCGAGCTGCCGAAAGTCCCGCTCGACGAACTCCGCCCCGGCGACCTGGTGATCTACTTCCCCGAGGCGACGCACGTGGCGTTGTACTTGGGCGCGGGCCAGGTGGTGCAGGCCCCCCGCACAGGCGAGAAGGTCCAGGTGTCCCCGATCGCGAGCTACCCGATCCTGGGAGCCGTACGCCCGGACCCGCACCCGCCAACTCCCCACAACCCCGACGGCGATTAGGCCCCGGCAACAGAAGCCAGGTACGCCCCGGTCTTCTCCGGCTCGTAGAAGAAGTTCTCGAAGTCGGCCGGATCGTCGAACGCGTTGGCAAAACGGTCCGCCACCGGCTGCAACTGCCCAGCCGCCCCGATGAGGTTGAGAATGTGCTCCGGCGGCGGAGACAGCATCGCGTTGGTCCACTTGGTGACGTGCTGCGCAGTCTGCCAGTACCGCTCGAACGTGGCCGTCATCCAGTCCCCGTCGAACTCCTTCTCCCCGTGCTCAAGAATCGACGCGAGATACGAAGCGGCGCACTTGGACGCGGAGTTGGACCCCTGCCCGGTGATCGGGTCGTTCGCTACGACGACGTCCGCCACGCCCAACACCAGCCCACCGCCGGGCAGTTGGCCCACGGGGTTACGGACGGTGGGGGCATAACGTCCGGCCAACGTCCCGCCCGCGTCCGTGAGTTCGACGCCCCGCGCCCGCTCGTACTCCCACGGCGTGAACTTCTCCATGAGTTCCAGGGTCAGGGAGAGGTGCCGTGCCGGGTCCTTGATGCCGTTGAAGACGTCCAACGGCCCGCCGGGTATGCCCTCCCAGAACAGGATGTCCGCCCGCCCGGACGTGGTCAGCGTCGGCATGACGAACAACTCGCCGACGCCGGGCACCAGGTTGCAGCGGACCGCGTCGAACTCCGGGTGCTCCGGGCGCGGGCCGAGACCATGGACGTACGACACCGCGAGGGCGCGCTGCGGCTCTGTGTACGGGGAACGCTCCGGGTCGCGGGCAAACATCGACACCAGCTCGCCCTTGCCCGCCGACACCAGCACGAGGTCGTACGTACGGGAGAAGTAGTCGAGGTCGCCGACTGCCGCGCCGTGGATGACCAGTTGGCCGCCGCGCTGGGCGAACGTCTCCATCCAGCCGGCCATCTTGACCCGCTGGTCGACCGACTGCGCGTACCCGTCGAGCTTGCCCACCCAGTCGATCGCGCGCTGTGTCGGCCCCGGGTCGTGCGAGCCAGGGGCGGCGACCGAGACGCCGAGTCCTTCGATCTTCGGGGCCTGGGACTCCCAGAAGTTCAGCTGGAGATCGCGCTCGTACCGCAGTGCCGTGGTGAACATGCACTGCGTCGACATGACCCGCCCGGAGCGGATCTCGTCCGCCGTCCGGTTGGACATCAGGGTGACCTCGTACCCGTGCGACTGGAGTCCGAGGGCGAGTTGGAGCCCGGACTGGCCGGCTCCGACGACGAGTATCTTCCGCATACGGGTGGTGGCTCCTTGGTCGCGACTACTCGGGGGTGACGTCCAGCGCGTGGCCGACGAGCGCGAGCAGGGTCTCGATGGCCGAAATCCGCCGCCGCGCATCCATGATCATGACAGGTACGTGCGCGGGGACCGTCAACGCCTCCCGCACGTCCTCCGGTTCGAACCGCTCGCTGCCGACGAAGTGGTTGACCGCGACGATGTACGGCAGCCCGCAGCTCTCGAAGTAGTCCAGCGCGGGGAAACAGTCCTTGAGACGGCGGGTGTCGGCCAGCACGACGGCGCCTATCGCGCCGCGCACCAGGTCGTCCCACATGAACCAGAACCGCTGCTGTCCCGGCGTACCGAACAGGTAGAGCACCAGGTCGTCGTCGAGCGTGAGACGGCCGTAGTCCATGGCGACCGTGGTCGTCATCTTGCCGGGGGTGGCCGTGAGGTCGTCGGTCTCCTCGCTGGCCTCGGTCATCAGCGCCTCCGTCTGGAGGGGCTGGATCTCGGAGACGGCGCCGACCATGGTGGTCTTGCCGACGCCGAAGCCGCCGGCCACCACGATCTTCGTGGCGACGGGCGCGCGCGTGCGGTCCTGCTGCCAGGGCCGCAACTGCTCCTCGCCATCGAGGAGTTGCTTCTCGTCGTTGAGGAGCGGGGCGACGCCGTAGGCGGCGGCGTCAGAGACGACGGAGTCCACTCAGCACCTTTTCCAGCAGAGCGCGGTCAGGACGGCCCGTACCGTGAGCGGTTCCGGTTCCGTACACACGGATCTTTCCCTGGTCCGCGAGATCGCTCAGGAGCACGCGGACCACACCGAGCGGCATCTTCAGCAGCGCGGCGATCTCGGCCACCGTGCGCATACGGCGGCAGAGTTCGACGATGGCCCGCATCTCCGGCATGACCCGGGTGTTGAGGGAACCGTTCGTCAGCTCCTTGCGCTCCTCCGGGGCTTCGAGCGCCGCCACGAAGGTCTCCACGAGGAGGACATGGCCGAACCGGGTACGGCCGCCGGTGAGCGAGTAGGGGCGTACCCGGGCGGGTTTGCGGTCGCCGCCGCGCACCGGGAGCCTGTTGGGCGTACGGCTCATCGAGCACTCCCCGAGGTCGCGTCTTCGAGGGATTTCCGTAGCTCGCTGCGGAGTTCGGGCGTCAGGACGTGCCCGGCGCGGCCGACGAAGAGTGCCATGTGGTACGCCACGACGCTCATGTCGCAGTCCGCGGAGCCGTGCACGCCGAGCAGCGAACCGTCGCTGATCGACATCACGAAGAGGCTGCCCTCCTCCATCGCGACCATGGTGTGCTTCACCGGTCCTGAGTCCAGCAGTTTCGCGGCGCCGATGGTGAGGCTGCCGATGCCGGAGACGATGGTGGCGAGGTCTGCGGCGGAGCCTCGCGGTCCGGTGCGCTTGGCTTCGAGAGCTTCCTTGGCCTGGGCGTTCCTCCCCGGATCGGAGGAGAGGAGCAGCAGGCCGTCGGAGGAGACGACCGCGACCGACTGGATGCCGGGCACCTCCTCGACGAGGTTGCTCAGCAGCCAGTGCAGGTTGCGGGCTTCACTGCTCAGTCCGAAGGTACTGGGCGCGGTCAACTGCTTGCCTCCTCGACGGTGCCCCCCGTGGGTTCTTCGGATCGTGCGGTTGCGCTGCGCGGGGCCGGGACCGGGTTCTGGCCGGTCTTCTCGGCGATCTCCGCTTCTACGTCGCGGTAGCCGGCGGAGGCTCCCGCGCGGAAGCCACCGAGTCTGCGGCGCAGGGCGTCGGCGTCGACCGTGCCGGTCCGCTGGCGCGGGGCCTGGGCGGGTTGGGTGATCTTGGGGGTGCGTTTGGGGAGGCCCTTGTCGGTGACGGGGTCCTCGTCTGCCGCTCGTTCGTGTTCCACGGCTTCGGCTTCGCCATCGGCTCGGTCCTCCGGCGTCAGCGGCAGCAGGAGTTCCATCGTCATCTCCGCGGGAGACTCCGCCGGGATCTCCACCGGATGTCCCGCCGGAGCCTCCGCCGGCGTTTCCGCCGGGGTCTCCCGTACCGCCTGCTCCGCGAGGGCCACCAGGGGGTCCGTGTGGTCCGAACGGCCGTGCAGGACGTTGGAGTTGGCCTCCGCGGAGGCGCCGGGGAGGGAGTAGGAGTGGGTGTCGCCGGTCAGCGGGGTGGCGGACGGGACCGCTGAGGTGGGGGCCGACGCCAGCAACGGGCTCGGGAGGACCACCACCGCCGCGATGCCGCCCTGTTTCTGGTCGCGGAGCTGGACTCGGACGCCGTGGCGGTGGGCCAGGCGGGCCACGACGTACAGGCCGAGGCCCAGGCCCTCCTCGCCCTCCTGGTCGTAGGGGGACTCCGGGTCGAACTCGGCGAGGCGGGTGTTGAGGCCGGTCAAGCGGCTGATGGTCATGCCGATGCCCTCGTCCTGGACGGAGAGCATGACCTCGCCGTTCTCCAGGAGCCAGCCGGAGATCTCGACGGGGGCGTCCGGCGGGGAGAACGAGCTCGCGTTCTCCATCAGTTCGGCCAGCAGGTGGCTCAGGTCGTCCGCCGCGAAGCCCGCCACGTGGGCGTGCGGGGGGAGTGCCGAGATGCGGACGCGTTCGTAGCGTTCGATCTCGCTGACCGCCGCGCGGACCACGTCGACCAACGGGACGGGTCCGGCGTGCTGTTGGACGTGTTCGGTGCCGGCGAGGACGAGGAGGTTCTCGCTGTGGCGGCGCATGACCGTGGCGAAGTGGTCGAGCTTGAAGAGGGTGGAGAGGCGGTCGGGGTCCTGCTCGCGCTCCTCCAGACCCTCGATGACGGCGAGTTGGCGCTCGACCAGGCCCAGGGTGCGCAGCGCGAGGTTGACGAAGGTGCCGCCGATGCTGGTGCGCAGCCGCTCCAGCTGGCCTGCCGAGTCGGTGGCTTCGGCGCGGAGTTCCTCGCGGGCGTCGGCCATCTTCTGGCGCTGGCCGACGAGGTGCTTGCGGTCGGCCTCCAGGGTGGCGATGCGCTCGTGGAGGGCGGCGGCGTGCGCGTGCAGGGAGTTGACCGAGCGGACGACCTGGGCGAACTCGTCGTTGCGGCCGGTGAACTTGATGGACTCCTCGGTGGTCGGGTCCTCGGCCTCGGCCAGGCGTGCCGAGCCGCGGCGCAGCACCGACAGCGGGCGGGTGAGGGTGCGGGCCATGGCGGTGGCGATGCCCACGGCGAGCAGCATGAGGGCGCCGAGGATCGCGACGCGGAGTTCCAGCGCCTTGACGTCGTCGTCGCGGAGCTGGGCGAGGTCCTTGGCGCCGTCGACGTAGAGCGCGGACTCCTCGCCGCGCATCAGCTCGACGCGGGCGGAGAGCGCCGCGTCGAGCTTCTTCGTGCTGGTGTCCAACTGGCCGTCGGACAGGGTGGGCTGGGCGGTGAGGGAGGCGAGGTACTTCTCGGCGGAGTTGACGTCGGACCCGGTGACCACGGAGTCGTAGCCCGCGACGGCGTCCTTCGTCGCGCCCTCGCGGAAGTCGGCGAGGGCGGCGTCGGAGCGCAGCCGGGCCTGCTGGGCGGCGGCGCTGAGGGCGTCGCGCTCCTTGGCCTGGGCCTTCGTGGAGGTGGTCTCGGTGACGGAGAGACCGGTGATGGGGCTGATGACCGTCTCGGTGGTCGTCGGCACGTTCAGGGCGGCGAGGAGCAGTCCCCTGGCGGCGGCGGCCTGTTGGACGGCTGCGTCGAGTTCGGCGAGCGCGTAGGCGCCGGAACCGGCCCGCGGCGGCATCTTCTCCGCCAACTGCTCGGCCAGCCGGTGCAGTTCGGTGATGGCGCCGGAGTACGCGACATGCGTCTCCAGCGCGCTGCTCTTCCCGGTGAGCGCGGCCCGTCGTACGGCGGCGACGTCGTCGAGGTCCGAGCGGAGCGCGGCGGAGATGTCGGTGTCGGCGCGGAGTTCCTCGACCTGGCGGTCGACGCGGGCGCTGCGGTCCTCGTCGGGGGCCTGGGACTTGGGGCGCCCGGCGGCGATGTACGAGGTGACCGCGTCCCGCTCGTCGGCGAGCGAGTGGGCCAGCGACAGGGCGTCCCGGGTCTGCCCGGCGAGCGTCACCAGGTCCTGGGAGTCGCTCAGTTGGCCCGAGGCGGTGACGAGGGAGGGAACACCGGCCGCGGCGATGGCGGCGGCCACGACGGCCACCGCGATGATCAGCCGGTTGCGGACGTGGGTACGGCGCCCCCTGCCCGCGGGGTCGGGCGTGGCGGCACCGGTGGCGCCCCCCTGAGGGGCCGTCTGCTTGCCTGTGCGCCGCGGCCGCTTTTTCTGCACCGGTGCTCGCATTCCTGACTCGTGAGACCCATGGGCCCGGGTGACGCTCCGTCATCCCGGTACGGCGACCCTCCCAGTGCCGGTAGGCAGTGGCCGCGCATCGTCCGGCCCGCCACCCGAAGGAGTGAACCCCGGAGGGGAGTTGGCGGGCAAGTTCCGGCGGCCGCCCCAAAGCCCTCGCGGCGTGCGCCGGTTGGACGTGAGCGGCGGGCTTTGGCAGGATTCGCCGCCACGCATTCCCGGAGTGATCCATTACAGCCCAAACCAGGCGTCTGACCTGCACGACTGCGCCTATTCGACCATGAGTGCCAAGCTTTCGCGGAGCCTGTGAAGAGGTCGTGCAGACTGGCCGTATGCGTACGGAACTTGTGTCGGAACCCGGCGACCCGGACCGCCCCAACGAGGACTTCGCGAGCGTCGGCCTTCCGGCCTCGGGACAGGGCGGTTCGCTGATCGTCCTGGACGGTGTGACACCCCCGAGAGGGGAGACGGGCTGTCTGCATTCGGTCCCCTGGTACACCGCGCGCCTGGGCGGCGCGCTGACCGAACTGACCGTTTCCTACCGGGATCTGACCCTGGCGGAGATTCTCTCCCGGGCGATCCTCCGAACAGCTGAGGCCCACGCCACCACCTGTGACCTTTCTCACCCACGCACCCCACAGGCAACCGTGGTGCTGGCCCGCTGGTCCCCCCAGGAGGTCGAATACCTGGTCCTCTCGGACTCGGCGCTGCTGGCCGAATCCCCGTCCGGCGAGGTGACCGTCGTACTGGACGACCGCCTCTCCCGTCTCCCCCGCTCCGCTCTCGCGACGGACGCCATGATCGACACCACGCTCCGTAACAAGGAGGGCGGCTTCTTCACGGCGGCAGCCGATCCGTCGGTCGCGGCCCGGGCGGTGACGGGCTCGCTCCCCCGCGCCGACGTCCGCACCCTCGTCGCCCTGACGGACGGGGCGACGCGGTGGGTGGAGAAGTTCGACCAGGGGGACTGGGCGGACTGCTTCGCCCTCGTACGGAAGGAGGGGGCACCGGAGCTGGTGTCCCGGGTCCGGGCGCTGGAGCGGGCCGACGCGGAGGAGCGGACGTATCTGCGCCGGAGCAAGACGCACGACGACGCGACGGTCGTGTACGCCGAGCTGTGACCGGCCCTACGTCGGCGTGGCTTCCCCCTTCGGTGTCACCCCTCCGTTCGGGGTCACTTCTCCATGACGCCGTTCAACTGGTGGATCAGGCGGGCCAGTTCGGCGACCTCGCGGCGGTCCCAGTGGGAGAGCTGGCTGACGTAGCGCGCCCGCCGGGCCTCGCGGACGTGGGCGACCCGGCGGCGGCCCTCGCCGGTGAGGTCGACCAGCCAGGCGCGACCGTCCGCCGGGTCGGGCTCGCGGGCGATCAGCCCGAGGTCCTCCAGGGCGCGCAGCTGGCGGGACATCGTGGCCTTGCCTACGCCGATGTAGGCGGCCAGTTCCGTGGCGCGCTGCCTGCCGTACTCGTCGAGCCGGACCAGCAGGCCGTACGCGGCGGACTCCAGGTCGGGGTGGACCTCGCGGGCCATCTCGCCCTGGTTGGCCCGGGCCCGGCGGAAGAGGAACGTCAACTCGCGCTCCAGGGACAGGTATTCGTGGTCGACGGCGAGTCCGTCGGGGCCCACGGGCAGCGCGCCGCCGTCTCCGGAGAGGCCGCCGCCGTCCACGGGAAGCCCGCCGCCGTTCCTGTCCTCGCCCTTGTGCACGTCAGCACCCATTGGTCCGCTTTCCCGATCGTGAAAGTTTCCGCCAAACACCGTCATCGCCGCAGCTCCGCCAGTATTTCGCAGGGCTAGACCAACGGCGTCGTCCGGACCCCCTTCCCACGCGGTCTTCTCGGTGCGTAGCTTCCTTACCAGGCAATGACTGGCATGGCCACGCCAACATCAACACCCCTCCCCACTCCCCCACCGCGCTCGACCGCGCCCTCGGAGGCACGCCATGCCCACGCCCACACCCAGGCCTGTGTACAGACCCCGAACCCCACGCCTGCGGCACCTCTCCCTCACCCTCGCCCTCTCCGGACTCCTGCTGGCGGGCCTCACGCACCCGGCCGGCGCCGCCACGGTCCCCGCCCGCGGCTCCGCCTACCTCGGCATCGGCGTCCTGGCGCACGACGGCCAGGACGGCACGCCCACCAGCGGTGACGCCACCCAGACGGAGGGCGTCGACGTCAGCGCCTACCAGGGCAACGTCGCCTGGTCGACCCTGTGGAGCAGCGGGGTCAAGTGGGCCTATACGAAGGCGACCGAGGGGACGTACTACACGAACCCGTACTTCGCCCAGCAGTACAACGGCGCCTACGGCGTCGGCATGATCCGCGGCGCGTACCACTTCGCGACCCCGGACACGACGAGCGGCGCCACCCAGGCCAACTACTTCGTCGACCACGGCGGCGGCTGGTCCAAGGACGGCCGCACCCTCCCCGGCGTCCTCGACATCGAGTGGAACCCGTACGGCGCGTCCTGCTACGGCAAGTCGGCCGCGGCGATGGTCAGTTGGATCGCCGACTTCCTGTCCACGTACAGGTCCCGCACCGGCCGTGACGCGGTGATCTACACGGCGACGAGCTGGTGGTCCGACTGCACGGGCGACTCCGGCGCCTTCGCGTCCGCCGACCCGCTGTGGATCGCGCGCTACGCCTCGGACCCGGGGACACTGCCGGGCGGGTGGTCGTTCTACACGATGTGGCAGTACACGTCGTCCGGGACGACGGTCGGGGACCACGACAAGTTCAACGGCGCGCTGGACCGCGTGGTCGCCCTCGCCAACGGCTGACGAGCCATCCGTACTACGGCGAAGGCCCGGGCCCCTCGCGAAAGGGACCCGGGCCTTCACCTACCGGTGGACGTCCGTCACGCCGCCACCGGAACCTCCGACGTCGCGCCGTTCGTGGCCGGCGCCAGTGCCAGCTCCAGGACCTGGCGGACGTCCGTCACCGCGTGGACGTCGAGCTTGTCCAGGACCTCGGCCGGGACGTCGTCCAGGTCGGGCTCGTTGCGCTTCGGGATGATCACGGTGGTGACCCCGGCCTGGTGCGCGGCGAGCAGTTTCTGCTTCACGCCGCCGATCGGGAGGACCCGACCGGTCAGGGAGACCTCACCCGTCATCGCCACGTCCGTGCGGACCAGGCGGCCGCTGAGCAGCGACGCCAGGGCCGTCGTCATCGTGACACCCGCGCTCGGGCCGTCCTTCGGCACCGAACCCGCCGGGAAGTGGATGTGCACGCCCCGGTCCTTCAAGTCGCCCACCGGCAGCTCCAGTTCGGCGCCGTGCGAGCGGAGGAAGGACAGGGCGATCTGCGCGCTCTCCTTCATCACGTCACCGAGCTGACCGGTCAGGGTCAGACCCGCCGCGCCCGTCTCCGGGTCGGCCAGCGACGCCTCGACGTAGAGGACGTCACCGCCCGCGCCGGTGACCGCGAGTCCGGTGGCGACACCGGGTACGGCCGTGCGGCGCTCGGCCGGGTCCTGGGCGGACTCGGGCACGTGGTGCGGCCGTCCGATCAGGGCGCGCAGGTCGGCGTCGGTCACCGTGAACGGCAGCTCCCGCTGCCCCAGTTCGTGCTGGGCCGCGATCTTGCGCAGCAGCCGGGCGACGGACCGCTCCAGGGTGCGGACGCCCGCCTCACGGGTGTACTCACCGGCGAGCTTGCGCAGCGCGCTCTCGTCGATGACGACCTCGTCGTCCTTGAGCCCCGCCCGCTCCAGCTGACGCGGGAGCAGGTGGTCACGGGCGATGACGACCTTCTCGTCCTCGGTGTAACCGTCCAGCCGCACCAGTTCCATACGGTCGAGCAGCGCCTCCGGGATGGCTTCGAGCACGTTGGCCGTCGCCAGGAACACCACGTCGCTCAGGTCGAGTTCGACCTCCAGGTAGTGGTCGCGGAAGGTGTGGTTCTGCGCGGGGTCGAGCACTTCGAGCAGAGCGGCCGCCGGGTCCCCCCGGTAGTCGGACCCCACCTTGTCGATCTCGTCGAGCAGGACCACCGGGTTCATGGACCCGGCCTCCTTGATGGCCCGGACGATACGACCCGGGAGCGCACCGACGTACGTACGCCGGTGACCGCGGATCTCGGCCTCGTCCCGGACCCCGCCCAGCGCGACCCGGACGAACTTCCGCCCCATCGCGTGCGCGACGGACTCACCGAGCGAGGTCTTGCCGACACCGGGCGGACCGACGAGCGCGAGCACTGCACCGCCGCGCCGGCCCCCGACAACACCCAGCCCCCGCTCCGCGCGCCGCTTGCGCACGGCCAGGTACTCGGTGATGCGCTCCTTCACGTCGTTCAGACCGGCGTGCTCGGCGTCGAGGATCGCCTTGGCGCCCTGGATGTCGTACTCGTCCTGGGTCCTTTCGTTCCAAGGCAGTTCAAGAACGGTGTCCAGCCAGGTACGGATCCACGACCCCTCGGGCGACTGGTCGGAGGACCGCTCCAGCTTCTCGACCTCCTTGAGCGCGGCCTCACGGACCTTCTCGGGAAGATCGGCGGCCTCGACACGGGCCCGGTAGTCGTCGGACTCCTCGCCGTCGCTCGTGTCCCCGTTCAGCTCGCGCAGTTCCTTGCGGACGGCTTCGAGCTGGCGCCGCAGCAGGAACTCACGCTGCTGCTTGTCGACGCCTTCCTGCACGTCCTTGGCGATGGTCTCGGCGACGTCCTGCTCGGCGAGGTGGTCGCGCAGGTGCTGGGTGGCGAGCTTCAGCCGGGCCACCGGGTCGGCGGTCTCCAGCAGCTCGATCTTCTGCTCGGTGGTGAGGAAAGGCGAGTAGCCAGAGTTATCGGCAAGCGTGGACACGTCGTCAATGGCCTGCACGCGGTCGACGACCTGCCAGGCCCCGCGCTTGCGCAGCCATGCGGTGGCCAGCGCCTTGTATTCCTTCACCAGCTCGGAAACGGAGCCGGGCAAGGGTTCGGGCAGGCTCTCGTCGAGCGCGGTGCCCTCGACCCAGAGCGCGGCACCGGGCCCGGTGGTCCCGGCCCCGATCTTCACGCGGCTACGGCCGCGGATCAGCGCACCCGGGTCGCCGTCGGCCAGCCGGCCGACCTGCTCGATGGTGCCGAGCACACCCGTGCTCGCGTAGGTCCCGTCGATCCGTGGCACCAGCAGGACCTTGGGCTTTCCGGACTCGGACCGCGCGGCGGCCTGAGCGGCCTCCACGGCGGCGCGTACATCGGTGTCGTTCAGGTCCAGCGGAACCACCATTCCGGGCAGCACGACCTCGTCGTCGAGCGGCAGCACGGGCAGGGTGAGCGGTGTGGACGTCGAAGCCATGATCTCCCCTTAGGCAGTCAAGTTGAGCTATGCCGACTCAATGCTTGGGCGTCTCCGATTGTTCCCCACCCCGTGTTCGCCGTGAGCGATCAGACGTCTGACGACTGCCTCGCCCCAGGTCAACGCGGATTCACGGCAGGGTCTTCCCTGCACTTGGGGAGGGTGGGGCGGGGTTCCCTTGCATCCGGGGGCACGATCGCCGTCACGCCGTCACGGGGCGCAGCGAGTCCCGCAGCAACTCGAACCACACGACCTTGCCCTGGGCGGGCCCCATCACGAAGCTCCCCCAGGCGTCGGCGCACAGTTCCACGAGGGCAAGCCCGCGACCGCCTTCGGCATACGGCTCCGGGCAGCCCGTCGGATACGACAGCAGGAAGCCCATGTCCCACACGCTGGCCCGCAGCCGCTTGTCCGCCCACTTGAGGCTCAGGGAGGCGGGGCCGGGTGCGTGACACCAGGCGTTGGTGAGGAGTTCGGAGGTCAACAGGACGGCGGTGTCGGCGAGTTCGGGGAGGGCGTGGCGGGCGAGGACGGAGCGGACGGTGTCGCGGGCGATGGCGGGGGCGAGGGGGTCGTGGGGGACGCGGAGGGTGTAGCGCCACTCGGAGGGGGGTTCGGGCAGGCGTTCGTCCATGGCAACTCTCCTATGACGAGGTGGAGTTGATTCGATGCTCACCGTAGGCTGACGCGCCTAACTAGTGCCACCGAATGGCACAGATTGGCAGCCGAATAACCCGAACGAGTGATGACACGTCGTCCGGCGACCGGTAGGAAAGGGCCATGGCTTCACGGACCTTCATCACCGAGCGCCAACGGCGGCTGGGCACCGAGCTGCGGCGCATGCGCGAGAACTGCGGGCTGACCATCCAGGAGGCGGCCGACCGACTCGGCACGAACCGCTCCCACGTCACCAACATGGAGCTGGCCCGCTTCGGAGTGAGCGCGGAGCGCGTGCGCACGCTGGCCGCCCTCTACGACTGCCCGGACACCGGCTACGTGGACGCCCTTGGCGCGATGGCCGGGGACCGTACGCGCGGGTGGTGGGAGGGATATCGAGGGTCCATCACGGCGAGCGGTCTCGACCTTGCCGAACTCGAATACCACTCCACGAGTCTGCGAGTCTTCGTCGCCATGCACGTGCCGGGCCTGCTGCAGACCGAGCAGTACGCGCGTGCCGTGTTGTCCGAAACCGTTCCGGCCTGGCCCATGCCGGAACTCCGGCGATGGCTCTCGTACCGCATGCGGCGCCGCGACATCCTCGATCGGGACGATCCGCCCACCTGCACCTTCGTGATCCACGAGGCAGCGCTACGGCTCCAGTTCGGCGGCCGGGAGATCATGCGGGGCCAGCTGCACGAGCTGGTCGACGCCTCACGACGCCGGAACGTCACCCTGCGGGTGATCCCGTTCAGTGCGGGCGGCTTCCCCGTCCCCGGGCTCACCGTGACGTACGCCTCCGGCGCGGTACCGCAGCTCGACACCGTTCAGCTCGACAGGGCGACCACGACTGAATTCCTTGATGCGCAGACCCAACTGTCGAACTACCGTGCACTGATGGAGCGCATCACCAAGGCCGCGCTCCCCGTGAAGGAGTCACGGGAGTTCATCCGCACCCTTGCGGACAGCACTTGAAAGTTGGGGACATGTCCGAGATCGCCTGGCAGAAGTCGTCCTACTCCGGCTCGGGAGAGACGAACTGCGTTGAAATCGGCGCCACTCCACTCACCCTCGCCCTCCGCGAAAGCGACGCTCCCACCGTCCTGCTCCACACCGATCGCCCTCAACTCGCCGCCCTCCTACGGCACATCAGGACCACCACCGCCCGTACCGTCTCCCCATGAGGCACCTGAAAGTTGGGGACATGCCCGAGACCACCTGGCAGAAGTCGTCCTACTCCGGCTCGGCGGACAACAACTGCCTCGAACTCGCGGCAACGGACACCACTCTCGCCCTCCGCGAGAGCGACACCCCCACCACCGTGCTCCACACCCGCCACCCCCAACTCACCGCCCTCCTACGCCACATCAAGACCACCACCCCCCGTACCGTCACCCCGTGACAGAACCGGAATCCGAGCCCCAGACCCTCCTCGCCGCCTACGACAACCAGATGCGCGGCACCCCACCCATCCCGCCCGCCGGAGTGACGTACGAGAAGGACGGGCCGCTGCTACGGATCGTCGGGCAGTTCCGGGGGTTCGTGAGCGGGCCGCACGACCTGGGCGTACAGGGACAGGAACTGGACGAACTGATCGTCCGGCAGCGGGACTTCTTCGCGGCGCGCGGGGAGAGCGTGGAGTGGAAGACCCGCTCCCATGACGTGCCCGCCGACCTCACCGACCGGCTGCGCGCGGCGGGGTTCGTGCCCGAGGAACCGGAGACCGTGCTGATCGGGCTGGCCGAGGAGATGGCCGTACGGGAGCCGGTGCTGCCGGAGGGGGTCACGATCCGCCGGGTCACCGCCGTGGCGGACCTGCGGCGGCTCGGCGCGCTGCAGTCGGCCATCTGGGACATGGACCTGAACTGGCTGGCCACCGACCTGCTCGGCCGGATCGCCGCCGCTCCGGACGACATGGCCGTCTACGCCGTGGAGGCGGAGGGCGAGATGGTCTCCGCGGCCTGGCTCGCCTTCCGGCCGGGTACGGAGTTCGCCAACATGATGGGCGGCTCGACACGCGCCGAGTGGCGCGGCAAGGGCATCTACCGCGCCCTCGTCGCCACCCGAGCCGCTCTCGCCGCCGCCCGCGGAGTGCCGTATCTGCAGGTGGACGCCACGGACGACAGCGCACCGATCCTGCGCCGGCTGGGGTTCCGGGCGATCACCACGACCACGCCGTACGTGTGGTCACCGGAGCAACCGACCAGTAAGAGCGTCGACTTGGCATCCCGGGACCAAAGAAGAAGCTGAACGCGACCACGCAAGCCGGGAGTTAGACCCCCGCGACCTCAACCCGGGCCGCCCCAGCCACCCCTACCGCTCGACTCACCCGCGCCGCCCGCGCCCACCGCCGTATCAACGGCCACGTCGCGACACCTATCGTCAGCGAGATCAGGTGGCCCCAGTTCGTCATGGGGTCGGTGAACGCGATCAGGTCCGTGACCAGTGACCAGCCGAACAGGGTGATCAGCGGGAGACCGAGCCACGGTCGGAGGAGGCCGGCCAGCGCTCCTATGCTCGTCGCCACGCCGAAGCTGATGCCGTAGTCGAGGCGGTGGAGGGAGCTGACGGGGAGGTGACCCGCCAACACCGCGAATCCCACGGTCCCTTCGGTCGCCAGCGTGGCCACTATGTGCCCGAACAGGAAGACACCGGCCGCCCGCACCCCGCCGATCCTGCGTTCCAGCGCGGTCAGCACCAGCAGGAACAGGAACGCGTACGGCGACACCACTCCGCCCACGATCCACAGCGCGCTGGCGACCAGCACGAGGAACGGGTCGCGGAGGAGGTGGGTGACGTCGGTGCTGGACGCCTGGTGGAGTTGGTTCACGAAGGTCGGATCGGCGTACTGCGCCACCAATGACGTCACGACGAGCAGCAACCCGTAACAGAAGGTGAACGGCGTCCCGGTGGGCGTGGGCAGCAGCCGCCAGGGGTGGAGGTCGCGGAGTGCGAGCAGGACGCGCGATTCTCCGGGAACGGCAGGGGTGGACGCCGAGACCGACACCGCCGCCGGGGTCGGAGTGGCGAACCTCAACTCCCCGGCCCCGTCCAGCACTTCCCGCTGTCTCGGCATCGCGTCCAGCAGCCCGGAATCCAGGGACGAAGCCGCCCCGGACTCATCGGCCAGGGGCCCGCCCTGAGGCGTGCCGGAGGCCTGGGTGTCGGCCGTCGCGATCCGTTCCACGGTGAGGCGCTCCTTCCGGTTCACACCCCACCCTTCGCCGTCCCACCTGCCCCTGTCTATGACCGACGCCACGCGAGAGCCGATTCACAGCAACCTGAAAGCCTTCTTGTGCGTCCGCAGGTACCTTGCACCCGGACGTGTTCGCCCTGGGTTAATTCGGCTGCACGATCCGGTGAAACTGCCAGGATGAGTTGCATGACCTCCGCGTACGACACCTCCGCGTACGACACCCCCGTTGTCCTGGACCGTCGCGAGGGCCCCTACGGCGAGGTGGTGCTGCGCCGGCACGGGGAGTTGCTCCAGATCATCGCCAACGGGTGCTTCCTGATGGACACCTCGGACGGGCGGTCGGAGCGGCTGCTGGTCGACGCCGCACGCGATGCCCTCGACTCGCGCCCCGAACCCGCCGTACTGCCGGACGTGTTGATCGGCGGACTCGGCGTCGGCTTCTCCCTCGCGCACGCCGCCGCCGACCCGCGCTGGGGCCGCATCACGGTCGTCGAACGGGAGCCCGCGATCGTCGAATGGCACCGCTCAGGCCCGCTGTCGGCGCTCTCCGCCACCGCTCTCGCCGACCCGCGGACCGAAATTGTGAAAACGGACCTAGTCGCATTCGTCAATGAGACTTGCGCCACTTTCGACGCGCTCTGCCTCGACATCGACAACGGCCCCGGCTGGACCGTCACCGAGGGCAACGACAGCCTCTACTCACCGGCCGGACTGGCAAGCTGCGCAAGGGTGTTGAGACCTGGCGGGGTACTGGCCGTATGGTCGGCGCAGCCCTCTCCGGAATTTGAGCGAACCTTATGGAATGCCGGGTTCCAACAGGTGCGTACCGAAGAGATCCCGGTTGCCCGAGGCGTTCCCGACGTCGTGCACCTCGCTGTACGACCTGGATAGCAAAGGCGACGTCACTCCCCGTACTCTGCTTCCCTGACGCAGATCATTCAAGCGTCAAGCGCAGTCATGGGATCACCCCACATGGTTCCGGAAAGCACACTTCAGGGGCGGGCGATGGAGCAGACACACACCTCCCACAACGGCACGGCCACGGCCACGCCGGGCGCGCAGCGCCGGGTGCTGGTGGTCGAGGACGACCCGACGATCGTCGACGCCATCGCGGCCCGTCTGCGCGCCGAGGGATTTCTCGTGCAGACCGCGGGCGACGGGCCGTCGGCCGTCGACACCGCCGAGGCATGGCAGCCCGATCTGCTGATCCTCGACATCATGCTGCCCGGCTTCGACGGGCTGGAGGTCTGCCGCCGTGTGCAGGCCGCCCGCCCGGTGCCGGTGCTGATGCTCACCGCGCGCGACGACGAGACCGACATGCTGGTCGGGCTCGGGGTCGGCGCCGACGACTACATGACCAAGCCGTTCTCGATGCGGGAGCTGGCGGCGCGCGTGCACGTCCTGCTGCGCCGGGTGGAGCGTGCCGTGGTGGCCGCGTCCACCCCGCGCTCGGGCATCCTGCGCCTCGGCGAGCTGGAGATCGACCACGCGCAGCGCCGAGTACGGGTGCGCAGCGAGGACGTGCATCTCACGCCCACCGAGTTCGATCTGCTGGTGTGCCTGGCGAACACCCCGCGTGCCGTGCTCTCGCGCGAGCAGCTGCTCGCCGAGGTGTGGGACTGGGCGGACGCCTCCGGCACCCGCACGGTCGACAGCCACATCAAGGCGCTGCGCCGGAAGATCGGCGCCGAGCGGATCCGCACGGTGCACGGCGTCGGCTACGCACTGGAGACACCGACGCCATGAGCGACGGGCCGACGTCACGGAGGAGCCCCGGGGAGCCCTGGGGCGGCGTACGCCCGTTCTCGATCAAGACCAAGCTGGGCGCACTGGTCGTCATCGCGGTGCTCATCACCACCGGGCTGATGATGATCGCCATGCGCACGGCGACGGAGCTGCGCTTCATCACGGTCTTCTCGATGATCGCCACACTGCTGATAACGCAGTTCGTGGCCCATTCGCTCACCGCGCCGCTGGACGAGATGAACACGGTGGCCCGGTCCATCTCGCACGGCGACTACACGCGCCGGGTGCGCGAGAACCGCCGTGACGAACTGGGCGACCTGGCCGGGACGATCAACGTCATGGCCGACGAGCTGGAGGCGCAGGAGCGCCAGCGCAAGGAACTCGTCGCGAACGTCTCGCACGAGCTGCGCACCCCCATCGCCGGCCTGCGCGCCGTACTGGAGAACGTCGTCGACGGCGTCTCGGCCGCCGATCCGGAGACCATGCGGACGGCGTTGAAGCAGACGGAGCGGTTGGGACGTCTCGTCGAGACGCTGCTCGATCTCTCCCGGCTGGACAACGGCGTCGTACCGCTGAAGACCCGCCGGTTCGAGGTGTGGCCGTATCTCTCGGGCGTGCTCAAGGAGGCCAACATGGTCGCCTCCGCGCGCGCGGGCATCGCGTCGGGCTCGGGGAGTCACACGCGGACGGACGTCCATCTGCACCTGGACGTGTCCCCGCCGGAGCTGACCGCGCTCGCGGACCCGGAGCGCATCCACCAGGTCGTCGCCAACCTGATCGACAACGCGGTCAAGCACAGCCCCGCGCACGGCCGGGTGACGGTGAAGGCGCGGCGCGGGTCGCTGCCGGAGTCGCTGGAGCTGGAGGTCCTGGACGAGGGACCCGGCATCCCGAAGGCGCAGTGGGCGCACATCTTCGAGCGGTTCAACCGGGGAGCGGTCAGCTCGCCGCACGGGCCCGGCAGTGACGGCGGTACGGGTCTCGGCCTGGCGATCGCCCGCTGGGCGGTGGATCTGCACGGCGGCCGGATCGGTGTGGCCGAATCCGACCGCGGCTGCCGGATCATCGTCACCCTTCCGGGACTGTCTTCCGTGCCAAGTTGACGTAAAGTTCGAACCGGAGCCCCAAGATCCACGACGGTCCGCACTGACGGACACGTGTGATCAGGCACAGGCCCGCGCCATCGGCGCGTCCGGCCCGCATCGATGCGCCCCTTCCACAGCGGAACCACGCTTGTTTCCCGCCATTTCAGTGCTCGAAACACACTTTCCGATGTGACTTACGCGACGATGGACCGGCCCGACCTGACCTTGGCGGTCATGGGGGCGTAGCCTTAATTCCCGCTGTCCATCACCTTGTGAAGCGGAAGAGGGCGGTTGCCGCCGTGTCGTCACAGTCCCCCAGTAACTCGACCATCTCGACCGAGTCCGACCAAGCCGCGGGTAAGAATCCCGCGGCGGCGTTCGGGCCCAACGAGTGGCTCGTCGACGAGATCTATCAGCAGTACCTCCAGGATCCGAACTCGGTAGACCGAGCCTGGTGGGACTTCTTCGCCGACTACAAGCCGGGCGCGGCTGCCGCCCCGACCTCGACTTCGGCGGGTACTGCGGCCGCGGGGGCCGTAGGAACCACCCCGGCCCCGGCGGCACCCGCCGCCCCGGCTCCGACTCCGGCCGCTCCTGCTGCGCCCGCCGCTCCGGCGGTCCCCGCGCCGGCGCCCGCAGCCGTCGCTCCGGCGCCGGTGAAGGCCGTAGCCCCGGCTCCGGCGCCTGCGAAGGCGGCGGCCCCGGCCGCTCAGCCGAAGAAGGCCGAGCCTGCGGCCGAGGCCGTCGGTGGCCCGGAGTTCGTCACGCTGCGCGGTCCCGCCGCCGCGGTCGCGAAGAACATGAACGCGTCGATCGAGGTCCCCACCGCCACGTCGGTGCGCGCGGTCCCGGTCAAGCTGCTCTTCGACAACCGCATCGTCATCAACAACCACCTGAAGCGTGCCCGGGGCGGGAAGATCTCCTTCACCCACCTCATCGGCTACGCGATGGTGCAGGCCATCAAGGCCATGCCGTCGATGAACTACTCCTTCCAGGAGAAGGACGGCAAGCCGACCCTGGTCAAGCCGGAGCACGTCAACTTCGGTCTCGCCATCGACCTGGTGAAGCCCAACGGCGACCGCCAGCTCGTCGTCGCCGGCATCAAGAAGGCCGAGACGCTGAACTTCTTCGAGTTCTGGCAGGCCTACGAGGACATCGTCCGCCGCGCCCGCGACGGCAAGCTGACGATGGATGACTTCACGGGCGTCACCGTGTCGTTGACCAACCCCGGCGGCCTCGGCACCGTCCACTCGGTGCCGCGTCTGATGCCCGGTCAGTCGGTCATCATGGGCGTCGGCTCCATGGACTACCCGGCCGAGTTCCAGGGCACGAGCCAGGACACCCTCAACAAGCTCGGCATCTCGAAGGTCATGACGCTCACGTCGACCTACGACCACCGGGTCATCCAGGGCGCCGCCTCCGGCGAGTTCCTGCGCGTCGTCGCGAACCTCCTGCTCGGCGAGAGCGGCTTCTACGACGAGATCTTCGAGGCGCTGCGCATCCCGTACGAGCCGGTCCGCTGGCTCAAGGACATCGACGCGTCGCACGACAACGACGTGACGAAGGCCGCCCGCGTCTTCGAGCTGATCCACTCCTACCGGGTCCGCGGCCACGTCATGGCCGACACCGACCCGCTGGAGTACCGCCAGCGCAAGCACCCCGACCTGGACATCACCGAGCACGGCCTCACCCTGTGGGACCTGGAGCGGGAGTTCGCGGTCGGCGGCTTCGCCGGCAAGTCCCTGATGAAGCTGCGCGACATCCTCGGCGTGCTGCGCGACTCCTACTGCCGCACCACCGGCATCGAGTTCATGCACATCCAGGACCCGAAGCAGCGCAAGTGGATCCAGGACCGCATCGAGCGCTCGCACTCCAAGCCGGAGCGCGAGGAGCAACTGCGCATCCTCCGCCGTCTGAACGCGGCGGAGGCCTTCGAGACCTTCCTGCAGACGAAGTACGTCGGCCAGAAGCGCTTCTCCCTTGAGGGCGGCGAGTCGGTCATCCCGCTGCTCGACGCGGTCATCGACAGCGCGGCCGAGTCGCGCCTCGACGAGGTCGTCATCGGCATGGCCCACCGCGGCCGCCTGAACGTTCTCGCGAACATCGTCGGCAAGTCGTACGCCCAGATCTTCCGCGAGTTCGAGGGCAACCTCGACCCGAAGTCGATGCACGGCTCCGGCGACGTGAAGTACCACCTGGGCGCCCAGGGCACCTTCACCGGCCTGGACGGCGAGCAGATCAAGGTCACGCTCGCGGCGAACCCGTCCCACCTGGAGACGGTCGACCCGATCATCGAGGGCATCGTCCGCGCCCGCCAGGACATCATCAACAAGGGCGGCACGGACTTCACGGTCCTCCCGCTCGCCCTGCACGGTGACGCGGCCTTCGCGGGCCAGGGCGTGGTGGCCGAGACGCTCAACATGTCGCAGCTGCGCGGCTACCGCACCGGCGGCACGATCCACATCGTCATCAACAACCAGGTCGGCTTCACGGCGGCTCCCGAGTCGTCGCGTTCCTCGATGTACGCCACGGACGTGGCCCGCATGATCGAGGCCCCGATCTTCCACGTGAACGGCGACGACCCGGAGGCCGTGGTCCGCGTCGCGCGGCTGGCCTTCGAGTTCCGTCAGGCGTTCAACAAGGACGTGGTGATCGACCTCATCTGCTACCGCCGCCGCGGTCACAACGAGTCGGACAACCCGGCCTTCACCCAGCCCCTGATGTACGACCTGATCGACAAGAAGCGCTCGGTGCGCAAGCTCTACACCGAGTCCCTGATCGGTCGCGGCGACATCACCCTTGAGGAAGCCGAACAGGCGCTCCAGGACTACCAGGGCCAGCTGGAGAAGGTCTTCACGGAGGTCCGCGAGGCCACCGCCCAGCCGGGCGCCGCCCCGATGGCGGACCCGCAGGCGGAGTTCCCGGTCGCGGTGTCCACGGCGATCTCCTCGGAGGTCGTGAAGCGGATCGCCGAGTCCCAGGTCAACATCCCGGACAACTTCCACGTCCACCCGCGTCTGCTGCCCCAGTTGCAGCGCCGGGCGACGATGGTCGAGGACGGGACGATCGACTGGGGCATGGGCGAGACGCTGGCGATCGGCTCCCTGCTCCTTGAGGGCACCCCGGTGCGCCTCTCCGGCCAGGACTCCCGCCGAGGCACGTTCGGCCAGCGCCACGCGGTCCTCATCGACCGTCAGACGGGCGAGGACTACACCCCGCTCCAGTACCTCTCCGAGGAGCAGGCGCGCTACAACGTCTACGACTCGCTCCTCTCCGAGTACGCGGTCATGGGCTTCGAGTACGGCTACTCGCTGGCCCGCCCCGACGCGCTCGTGATGTGGGAGGCGCAGTTCGGCGACTTCGTCAACGGCGCGCAGTCCGTGGTCGACGAGTACATCTCGGCGGCGGAGCAGAAGTGGGGCCAGACGTCCGGCGTCACGCTGCTGCTCCCCCACGGCTACGAGGGCCAGGGCCCGGACCACTCCTCGGCCCGTGTGGAGCGCTTCCTGCAGCTCTGCGCGCAGAACAACATGACGGTCGCGATGCCGACCCTCCCGTCGAACTACTTCCACCTCCTGCGGTGGCAGGTGCACAACCCGCACCACAAGCCGCTGGTGGTCTTCACCCCGAAGTCGATGCTGCGCCTCAAGGCCGCCGCGTCGAAGACGGAGGAGTTCACGACGGGCCAGTTCCGCCCGGTCATCGGCGACGCGTCGGTGACGGACCCCGCGTCCGTCCGCAAGGTCGTCTTCGTCACCGGCAAGCTGTACTACGACCTTGAGGCCGAGCGGGTCAAGCGCGGCACCACGGACACGGCGATCATCCGCCTTGAGCGGCTGTACCCGCTGCCCGGTGCCGAGGTCCAGGCCGAGATCGCCAAGTACCCGAACGCCGAGAAGTACCTCTGGGCCCAGGAGGAGCCGGCCAACCAGGGCGCCTGGCCGTTCATCGCCCTGAACCTGATCGACCACCTGGACCTGGCGGTCGGCGCGGACGTGCCCCACGGCGAGCGCCTGCGGCGGATCTCCCGCCCGCACGGCTCGTCCCCGGCGGTCGGTTCCGCCAAGCGGCACCAGGCGGAGCAGGAGCAGTTGGTGCGTGAGGTGTTCGAGGCGTAACCGCCCCGCACTGTCGTACGCGGCCGGGCCGCACCCCCACTTCGGAGGTGCGGCCCGGCCGTTTGCGCGCACTTATCCTTGACCCATGTACTTCACGGACCGTGGCATCGAAGAACTGGAGAAGCGGCGCGGCGAGGAAGAAGTCACCTTCGAGTGGCTCGCCGAACAGCTGCGGACGTTCGTCGATCTGAACCCGGACTTCGAGGTCCCGGTGGAACGCCTGGCGACCTGGCTGGCCCGGCTGGACGACGAGGACGACGACGAGTAGTTCCTACGGCGGTGCCGCCGGGGTGTGTCAGTCGCGCGGGCGGGCCAGGTCGTAGACGAGGCCCAGCGTGCCGTGCGCCAGGAGCAGCGCCCCCGCGACGGTCCAGCCTCCGCTACGGCGTCGTAGGCCCCAGGTCGTGAGCGGGAGGCCCGCTGCCGCCTGGGTCAGGGCCAGGGCGCGTGCCCTGGGGGTGCCGGACCAGGGCATCCAGGGGCCGAGGCGGCTGCTGTCGACGGCGTCGAGTTCCGCGCGGACCGCCTCGCGCCAGCCCGCCCGTTCGACCTGTCGGGCATCGGGGCGGACGCGGGCGATCTCCCGGAGGCGGTCAGCGGGTTCGCCAGGGGTGAGGCCGGTGGGCAGTGCCACTCCCGCGCGCGTGAGGACCGCCAGGAGGCCGCGGAGACGGGCGCGGGCGTCGGCTTCGGGGTCCGGCTTCGTGAGCTGGTCCAGGGACTGCAGGTCCAGTACGGGGTCCAGGCCCAGCCGGGCGGCGAAGGTGCGCATCGCCTCGTCCTCGCCGGCCGGGGTGCCGTCGGTGAGCCAGACGTAGCCGACGGGACGGCGGAAACCCGAGGCCAGGGTGTAGCCCGCGCGGTCGGCGTCCCACCACAGGGCGAGTACGGGCCAGGGGGCGCCGACGGCGAGCGCGGTGGCCCAGCCAGTGAGGACGCGGTCGACCGGTTCGTCGCCGTGCAGCCAGGGCTTGCCCTCGGGGACGAGCACGCTCCAGTCGTCGCCCGCGCGGGTCAGCAGCATGCGTTCGCGGAGCGGATGGGCCGCCTGGGCGACGGCCTCGGGGTCCGCACGGCACAGCAGCAGGGCGCCCGGGGTGGCACCGGTCCGGTGTCTGGCCTGCGGCTTCTCCGTCGACATGGTCACACGCTAGGGCAATGCGCCCATTTCCGCCGGTTGCTCGACGCCTGGCGCTCGACATCCGGTCTCCGGTGATCACTGGAACGAGTGTCTTGACTTTCCCCATCCGCGATATATCGTGTTTCTCGGAAGACGCGATATGGCGCGTCGTGTTCCGTCCGGTTAGGCCGAGGAGGTCTGCATCATGTCCGAGTGGTCCGTCGCAGAGCCCAAGAAGCTCACGTTCGACGAGCCCGTGAGCGATCTCCACGTGCGCATCGTCAACGGAACGGTGAACGTCGTGGGGACGGACGAGGGTTCCGCCCGCATGGAAATCTCCGAGATCGACGGGCCACCTCTGGTGGTGACCCAGACGAACGGCACGCTGACGGTGGCGTACGAGGACCTCCCCTGGAAGGGCTTTCTCAAGTGGCTCGACCGGAGGGGCTGGCGGCGCAGCGCGGTGGTCTCCCTGGCCGTTCCCGCGAACACCCGGGTCGAGGTCGGGGTGGTCGGCGCCGCTGCCGTCGTCTCCGGGATCAGCGGACCTTCGGTGGTGCGAGGGGTCACCGGCGACACGACCCTCGTCAGCCTCTCCGGATCCGTCCGCGCCGAGACCGTCTCCGGGAACCTGGAGGCCCAGGCCGTCACCGGCGACCTCCGCTTCAACTCCGTCTCCGGCGACCTCACCGTCGTCGAGGGCTCGGGCCCCTCCGTGCGCGCCGAGTCCGTGAGCGGCTCCATGATCGTGGACCTCGACCCGGACGGCCCGACCGACGTCCGCCTCACCAACGTCTCGGGCGAGATCGCCATCCGGCTCCCGCACCCGGCGGACGCGGACGTCGAGGCCAACACGGCGAGCGGCTCGATCTCCAACGCCTTCGACGGACTGCGGGTGCACGGCCAGTGGGGCGCCCACAAGATCACCGGCCGCCTGGGCGCGGGCACCGGGAAGCTGCGCGCGACGACCGTCTCCGGTTCGATCGCCCTGCTCCGCCGCCCGGCGGCGGAGGACGAGGGCGAGGGCGACGGGCCGTGGGACGGGGACACGGAGGTGACCATCTCGGCGACACGGGCCGACAAGACACCTCGGCCTGACATGACGAAGGGGCCCGATGTAGCGACGGGGCCCGCTGTAGCGACCGGGCCCGAGGACAGTGGGCTGGATGGCACGACCGAGGATGCGGGGCCCCAGGAGTCGGGGCCGGACGCTTCGGACGACACCGCAAGTGCCCCTGCGGACGGGGCTCAGGGCGACTCGGGGGACAATTCCGCTTCCGGCCCGGGCGGTGCTACCGGCACCGACGCGGCCGACGGCACGACCGACAAGAAGGTGCTCTGACATGCCTCCCGTCTTCGCCCACGGCCGCCTCCGCCTCTACCTGCTGAAGCTGCTGGACGAGGCCCCCCGACACGGCTACGAGGTCATCCGCCTCCTGGAGGAGCGCTTCCAGGGGCTGTACGCGCCCTCGGCGGGCACGGTCTACCCGCGCCTGTCCAAGCTGGAGGCCGAGGGCCTGGTCACCCACACCACCGAGGGCGGCCGCAAGGTGTACGCCATCACGGACGCCGGCCGCGCCGAGCTGGCCGACCGCAGCGGCGAGTTGGCCGACCTGGAGCTGGAGATCCGCGAGTCGGTCGCCGAACTGGCCGCCGAGATCCGGGCCGACGTCCGGGGCGCGGCGGGCGACCTGCGCCGCGAGATGCGCGCGGCGGCCACGGAGGCCCGGCAGGGAAACGGGGCCGGGCGCGGTCGACGGAGTGAACACGAAGACCCCGCCGGGGACTTCACGGACTTCGGTGACAAGGAGTCGTGGCGCGCCGCCAAGGAGGAGATGCGCCGCGCCAAGCAGGAGTGGAAGGAACAGGCCCGCCGCGCCAAGGACGAGAGCCGTCGGGCCCGCGAGGAGGCCCAGCAGGCCCGGCGCCAGGCCAAGGAGGCACAGACACGGGCGTGGGCGCAGGCCCAGGAGGAGATGCAGCGCATCGGCCGCCAGGTCCAGGAGCACGCGCAGGACCACTTCGCGCGCGGCGACTGGCCCACGGGCGTACGGGAGAGCCTGACCGAACTGGCCAAGGAGTTCGGCGACTTCGGAAAGGAGTTCGGCAAGGACTTCGGGTTCGGGCGACCGGGTACAGGCACGGGCGCGGGGACAGGTGCGGGCACTGGTGCCGGCAAGTCGGCCTCGGCGCCGGCCACTCCGTCGACACCCGAGTACAGCCAGACCCCGGAGGACTTCCCGGCGGAGTACGAACCGACCTGGGCCCACGAGGACTCCACCGGTGAACCGGCCCGCGACCTGGACCGGCTCCTCGACCGCTTCCGGGACGACATCCGTGACGCGGCCCGCGACCATGGCGTCACCGAGGACCAACTCCGCGACACCCGCCGCCACTTGTCCGCGGCGGCGGCACACATCGGGGCAGTGCTGCGCGGCGGCCGCAAGGCCTGACCCGACGCCGCGAACCGCAGGTGGTGCGCCCAGGGGATCAAGCCCAGGCGCACCACCCCGCACCCACAAACAAGTCGGCGGGCCCCTCAGCCCGCCGCCCTCGCCTCTCCCCCGCCGTACAGCACGCGCGTGGCCGCCTCGTGCGTCACCCCGTGATCGGCGAGCACCTCACCGGGCACCCCGGGGAGGACGGTCAGGGCGAGGAGGAGGTGCTCGTCGCCGATGTGCCGGTCGCGGTGGGCGACGGCGATGCGCAGGGACTTCTCCAGGACGTTCTTGGCGCCGCGGCTGAAGGTACGGCGGCCCGACCACGACTCCTTGAACCTCCCCTCGCCGGACATCGCCCCGACGCCGTGCACCTCCTCGACCCGGGCGACGATCTCCGAGACGTCGATGCCGAGCCCGGCCAGCGCGTCGGCCTCGGCCTGCGAGAGCCCCGCGCGCCGGCGCGCGTCGCCGAGAGCCTGTCGTACGGACTCCTTGCGTTCCTCGGGAGCGAGACCGAGGGCGGTCAGGGCGAAGGAGGCCCGGCTGCCCCGGCGGTCGAGGAGGGCCAGCAGCAGGTGCTCGGGGTCGACGGAACCGGGCCCCGACCGCTCGCGGTGCTCCACCGCGCCCCGCACCACGGCGCGGGCGTCGTTCGTGAACCGTTCGAACATCACTGCCTCCCGTACTTCTTGTGCACGGCCTGCCTGCTGACACCGAGTTCCGCGGCGATCTCCTGCCACGACCAGCCCTGGTTGCGCGCACTGCGCACCTGCACCGCCTCCAACTGCTCCACCAGCCTGCGCAGCGCGGAGACGGCACGCAGGCCGACCCGTGGATCACGGTCACCCGCGCGCTCGGCGAGATCCGTTGCTTCGGTCATGATGTCAATCTACGTTGACACGCCTCGCATGTCAACCAAAGTTGACGGCCGGTGTCGGCAGACGTCGACGGCCGGCCCGGAGAACCGGACCGGCCGCACAAAGCCACACGCAGGAAAGGGAGTTACTCACCGGGGTCGCCGACGGGGGTCGTTAACCGTTCGTGAGGACGATCTTGCCGAACTGGCCGCCGGAGTCGAGGCGTTCGAAGCCCTCGCGGGCGCGGTCCATGGGCAGCACCTCGTCGATGACCGGACGGACACCGGTGGCCGCGCAGAAGGCGAGCAGGTCCTCCAGCTCGTCCTTGGTGCCCATGGTCGAGCCGACGACCTTGAGTTCGAGGAAGAAGATGCGGGTGAGTTCGGCGTGCGAGGGCCGGTCGCCGCTGGTGGCGCCGGAGATGACGATCGTGCCGCCGGGCTTCAGGGACTTCACCGAGTGGGACCACGTGGCGGCGCCGACGGTCTCGATGACGGCGTCGACGCGCTGCGGCAGCCGCGCCCCCGGCTCCACCGCCTCCACGGCACCGAGCTCCAGCGCCCGCTTCCGCTTGGCCTCGTCCCGGCTGGTCGCGAAGACGCGCAGTCCCGCCGCCTTGGCAAGGACGATGGCGGCCGTGGCAACACCCCCGCCGGCACCCTGCACGAGCACCGAATCACCGGGCCGTACACCGGAGTTGGTGAAGAGCATGCGGTACGCCGTCAGCCAGGCCGTGGGCAGACAGGCGGCCTCCGCGAAGGACAGTTCCTTCGGCTTCGGCAGGACGTTCCACGTCGGTACGGCGACCCGCTCGGCGAAGGTGCCCTGGTAGTGCTCGGTGAGGATGGAACGGGGTTCCTTGGGGCCGACGCCGTGACCGGTCTGGCCGATGACGGAGTGCAGGACGACCTCGTTGCCGTCCTCGTCGACACCGGCGGCGTCACACCCGAGGATCATCGGCAGCTTGTCCTCCGCGAGGCCGACGCCGCGCAGGGACCAGAGGTCATGGTGATTGAGGGAGGCGGCCCTGACGTCGACGACACTCCAGCCCGGCCGGGCCTCGGGGGCGGGACGCTCCCCCAACTCAAGGCCGGAGAGCGGCTGGTCGCGGTCGATTCGGGCGGCGTAGACGGCGAACATGCCCCCGACGATAGGCTCCGCCGGTTGACCAGGGAACTACCTCGGGTTGTGACACATGCCCTCTTGCGCGAGGGGTGCGGAGTGCGGGTGTCCGCGTGACCGTCTCCTGGGGGCTGCGCCCCCAGACCCCCCGCCGTCGGCCTGAACGGCCTCGTCCTCAAACGCCGGACGGGCTGGAAGTTGGCCGGCGCCTGCAAAGCCCACCGGCCACCGTCCGCAGCCGCCGAGCGACCCCGGCTCTCACGGCGAAGGCCCACCCTTCAAGCGGCCAGAAACGGGTGGGTGGGTGGGTGGGGAAATGAAAAGCCCCGCACGGCCCGCGACCGCCAAGCGACACCAGCCACCCACCGGCAACGTCCACCCCTCACGTCACCCGAACGGGTGGGCGGGTGGGCAAAGAAGGGCCCCGCCCAAGTGGACGGGGCCGTTCAAGCTACCGGCGGGCAACGCCCTCCGCCCGCGCCGCCGCAGCCACAGCCGCGGTGACCGCAGGCGCCACCCGCTCGTCGAAGGGCGACGGGATGACGTAGTCCGCGGCGAGGTCGTCGCCGACGACACCGGCCAGCGCCTCGGCCGCCGCGATCTTCATCCCCTCCGTGATCCGGGACGCCCGCACCTGCAGCGCCCCCGCGAAGATCCCCGGAAACGCCAGCACGTTGTTGATCTGGTTCGGGAAGTCCGACCGCCCGGTGGCGACGACCGCCGCGTACTTGTGCGCCACATCCGGGTGCACCTCGGGATCCGGGTTGGCCATCGCGAAGACGAACGCGCCCTCCGCCATGGAAGCCACCGCCGGCTCCGGCACCGTACCCCCGGAAACCCCGATGAAGACGTCGGCACCTTCCAGCGCCGCCTCCAACGACCCGGAGATCCCCGCCTTGTTGGTGAGCTCCGCGAGTTCACGCTTGACCGGCGTGAGGTCGTCCCGGTCGCGCGAGACGATGCCCTTGCGGTCGGCGACGGCGACATCGCCCAGCCCGGCCTCCAGCAGGAACTTGGCGATGGCGACACCGGCCGCGCCCGCGCCGGAGATGACGGCCCGCAGGTCACCCAGCTCCCGCCCGGTCAGCCGCGCGGCGTTCCGCAGCGCCGCCAGCGTCACGATCGCCGTACCGTGCTGGTCGTCGTGGAAGACCGGGATGTCCAGCCGCTCCTGGAGCCTGCGCTCGATCTCGAAGCAGCGCGGCGCCGAGATGTCCTCCAGGTTGACACCCCCGAAGGAGGGCGCGATACGCACGACGGTCTCGATGATCTCGTCGACGCCGGTGCAGTCCAGCGCGATCGGCACCGCGTCCACGCCGCCGAACTGCTTGAACAGGATCGCCTTGCCCTCCATGACGGGGAGGGAGGCCTCGGGACCGATGTCGCCGAGTCCGAGCACGGCCGTACCGTCCGTCACGACGGCGACGACGGACGACTTCCAGGTGTAGTCGTGGACGAGTTCCGGCTGCTCGGCGATCGCGGTGCACACGCGCGCGACGCCCGGTGTGTACGCGAGGGACAGGTCGTCCTTGTCGCGGATCGGCACGGTGGCCTGCACGGCCATCTTGCCGCCGCGGTGCAGCGCGAACGCCGGATCGAAGGAATCGAGGGGCTCGGCCCCGCCGTCCTGATCCGTACTGCTGTCGCTGCGAGGATTGACGATCTCCGCTGCCACTTTGTCTTACCCCTTCTTCATTGATTTGAGGGTGGCCACTCCCTGGTGAGGGGTGGGCGGGCACCGCGCAGGGCCCAGAGAATTGATGCGTACGAGCACCTGCGCGACGGGCGCGCCGCACACGCGCCCTGAGCCCCGGATGAGGGGTGTAGAGAACCTTCTTACCGGACGGACGGCACCGAGGACGAGTCCAATAGGCGCAAGGTCACATCCCGTCCGCCGAGGGCGGAACGATGATCGATCACATCGTGAGACATGCCGAAGATCTTCCGGCCGGAACGAGTGATTCCAGCAGATGGTCCGTGATCAGGGCGTCTCGATGTACCGACCTGATGCGATTCGGGGTTCACCCGTTATCCGATTTTGACATGGCTACTCCCCTGAATGGTTCAGTCCGAATGGCAAGATGCCCTAATCACACGAGGTCGCGACACCCGAAGGTGTGTGTTCTCGTCGACCCGTCGGCACCGCCATCCATCCGCCGGAGGAACCCACCATGACCGCAAGATTCACCCGTCGTACGACCGCCCCGCACACCCGGCTGGCAGCGGTCGGTGCGATCGCGGTCGCCTCCACCCTGCTGCTCGCCGGCTGTGGTGACCAGACCAAGAAGGACGACTCCAGCAGCGCGTCCGCCAGCTCGGCGCCGCTGGCGAGCAAGCTCCCCGCCGCGATCCGCGACAAGGGCGTCATCACGGTCGGCTCGGACATCGCGTACGCGCCGGTCGAGTTCAAGGACAACGCCGGCAAGGTCGTCGGCCTCGACCCGGACCTCGGCGCCGCGATGGGCAAGCAGCTCGGGGTGAAGTTCGAGTTCCAGAACGGCACCTTCGACGCGCTCCTCACCGGTCTGCGGTCCAACCGCTACGACATCGCGATGTCGGCGATGACGGACAACAAGAACCGCCAGGACGGTGTCGACCCCGACACGGGCAAGAAGGTCGGCGAGGGCGTCGACTTCGTCGACTACCTGACCGCCGGTGTCTCGATCTACACGCGCAAGGGCCAGACCGAGAACATCGCGTCGTGGTCCGACCTGTGCGGCAAGAAGCTCGCCGTCGAGCGCGGCACCGTCTCCGAGGACCTCGCCAAGTCCGAGACGAAGAAGTGCACGGGCGGCAAGAAGATCACCATCGAGGCCTTCGACGACGACCAGCAGTCCCAGACCCGCCTGCGCTCCGGTGGCGCGGACGCGGCCTCCTCCGACTTCCCGGTCGCGGCCTACGCGGTGAAGACCTCCGGCGGCGGCAAGGACTTCCAGCTCGTCGGCGACCAGGTCGAGGCGGCGCCGTACGGTATCGCGGTCGCCAAGAGCGACACGCAGCTGCGGGACGCGCTGCAGGCCGCGATGGACGCCGTGATCAAGAGCGGTGAGTACGAGAAGATCCTGACGAAGTGGGGCGCCGAGGACGGTGCCGTCAAGTCGTCCGTGATCAACGGCGGCAAGTGACCGCGGGTCCGCCGTCGCTGAGAGGCAACATCCGTGACTACTGACATCGACGAGGCGCCGGGGCCGCAGGACGCGACCCCGGACGCCCCGAAGCCCATCAAGGCCATTCCGGTCCGGCACTACGGCCGCTACGTCTCCGCCGTCGTCGCGATCGCGATCCTGGTCTCGATCATCTACGCGTTCGGCCAGGGCAAGATCAACTGGCATGCCGTACCGGACTACTTCTTCGACCACCGGATCATGACCGGTGTCTACAAGACCCTCCTTCTGACGGTCCTGTCGATGGTCATCGGCATCGTCGGCGGCATCGGCCTCGCGGTGATGCGGCTGTCGAAGAATCCGGTGACCTCGTCGATCGCCTGGTTCTACATCTGGTTCTTCCGCGGCACCCCGGTCCTGGTCCAGCTGTTCCTCTGGTTCAACCTGGGCCTGGTCTTCGAGTACATCAACCTCGGTCCGATCTACAAGAACTACTGGTCGGACTTCATGACGCCGCTGCTGACGGCGCTGCTCGGCCTGGGCCTCAACGAGGCCGCGTACATGGCGGAGATCTGCCGCGCCGGCCTGCTCGCGGTCGACGAGGGCCAGACCGAGGCCTCGCACGCGCTGGGCATGAGCCACGCCAAGACGCTGCGCCGGATCGTGATCCCGCAGGCGATGCGCGTGATCGTGCCGCCCACGGGCAACGAAGTGATCAACATGCTGAAGACGACCTCGCTCGTGGCGGCCGTCCAGTATCCGGAACTCTTCCGCTACGCCCAGGACATCGGCCAGAACTCCGGCGCCCCGGTGGAGATGTACTTCCTCGCCGCCGCCTGGTACCTGATCATGACGTCGGTCCTGAGCGTCGGGCAGTACTACGTCGAGCGCTACTACGCCCGCGGCTCCAGCCGCGCGCTGCCGCCGACCCCGCTCCAGAAGATCAGGGCGAACGTACTGTCCATCGGCCGCCCGAAGGGAGCCGCGGCATGAGCCCCGAACTCAGCAAGGCCGACGACGCCGCTACGACCGACCCGTCGGTCCCGATGGTCAAGTCCGAGGGCGTGCACAAGTCGTTCGGCCCGGTCGAGGTCCTCAAGGGCATCGACCTGGAGGTGAAGTCCGGCGAGGTGTTCTGCCTCATCGGCCCCTCCGGCTCCGGCAAGTCGACCTTCCTGCGGTGCATCAACCACCTGGAGAAGATCAACGCGGGGCGGCTGTACGTCGACGGTGAACTGGTCGGCTACCGCCAACAGGGCGACAAGCTCTACGAGTTGCGCGATCGCGAGGTCGCGGTGAAGCGCCGGGACATCGGCATGGTCTTCCAGCGCTTCAACCTGTTCCCGCACATGACGGCCGCGGAGAACATCATCGAGGCGCCGGTGCAGGTCAGGGGCGTCAACAAGAGCCAGGCCAGGGAGCGCGCGATGCAGCTCCTGGAGCGGGTGGGGCTGTCCGACAAGGCCGGCAGCTACCCTTCACAGCTCTCCGGCGGCCAGCAGCAACGGGTCGCGATCGCGCGGGCGTTGGCGATGGACCCGAAGCTGATGCTCTTCGACGAGCCGACCTCGGCCCTCGACCCGGAGCTGGTCGGTGACGTCCTCGACGTCATGCGCGACCTCGCCGAGTCCGGCATGACGATGATCGTCGTCACCCACGAGATGGGCTTCGCCCGCGAGGTCGGCGACAGCCTCGTCTTCATGGACGGCGGCGTGGTGGTCGAATCCGGCCACCCGCGCGACGTCCTGACGAACCCTCAGCACGAGCGCACGCAGGGCTTCTTGTCCAAGGTGCTCTAGCGGTACGCGAGTTGAAGGGGCGGTACGAGATCCTCGTACCGCCCCTTTCGCCTTGCCCTACCGCTGGCTCTTCATCAACAGCTCGGGGTTCAGGGCCAGTTCGCGCAGCTGGCTCTTGGTCAGCGGCGGGGACTTCAGCAGCGGACCGAGGGAGTTGCGGCCCGTGAAGCCAACCCCGGCGTCCGCGCGTCCTCCCGCCCCCTCCCCGGCCGCGGACCGTCCCACACTTCCAGTGCGGCGGGACACCGATGAGGTTGCGGAGCGGGCGGGCCTACTTGAGCGCCAGCAACACCGTGTCCGAAGGCGAGCACCACACCGCCCGCGCCTCCCCGAACCCCTTCTCGCGCAGCACGCGCGCGTGCCACGCGGCGGAGGGCATGTCGCCGTCGGCGTGCTCGCCGTAGATCTCGTAGCGGCGGGCCGTCGGTCCGGCGAGGACCGGGTCCTGGGCGGCGAGCTGCCACCACTCGGCCCAGTCGAGGACGCCGTTCCGCTTGGCCTGATCCATCTGTGCGTGCCGCTGCGCGCGCTCCGCCGCGTTGATCCTGGGCGTCGACTCGTCGATCATGTGGTCCGCGTTCATGAAGACACCGCCGTCGCGGACGACTCCCGCGACCTGACCGTAGAGGGCCGCGAGGGGTTCGTTGTGCAGCCAGTGGAGGGCCGTGGCGGTCAGCACGGCGTCGTACGAGTCGTACGGCAGCCTCGCCGTCCACTCCGGGTCCTTGAGGTCGGCCGTCACGAAGGTGACCCGGTCGTCGTCCGCGAAGGTGCCCTCGGCGATGGCGAGGAGGGCCGGGTCGAGGTCGACACCGGTGCTGGTGGCGTCCGGGAGGCGGGCGAGCAGCCGGGCGGTGATGCTGCCGGTGCCGCAGGCGAGATCGAGGACGCGGGGTGCGGGGCCGGTGAGGGCCTCGACCATGTCGAGCATGATCCGGAAGCGGTCCTCCCGGTCGGGCATGTACCACTCCTGCTGCCGGTCCCAGCTCTCCTGCCAGGCCTGCCAGTCGGTTCCGACACCGGTCGTCATGAGGACCTCCTGTCCACTCACTGTCGTAATACCCTGGAAGCACGATCAGCTGTTACCCGACCGCATCCACGACCATAGAGCGCCTCCGTAAGGACTACAAGTGGAACTGGCCTATTACTCGGACTATGCCGTACGCCTCGTCAACACCGAGGAACCGGCGCGGGGCAAGGACGCCCTGACCTCGGTCGAGGCCGTGCGGGACCTGTTCGGCACCAACCAGGAGGCGGCCCGCCGCGCCGCCGACGCCGACGTCACGCGCTTCCGTTCGGTCCGGGCGCGGCTGCGGGCGGTCTTCGAGGCGGCCGACGGCGGCGACGAGACCCTCTCCGTGAACCTGCTGAACTCGCTCCTGCTGGAGTTCCCGGTCAGTCCGCAGATCTCCGGGCACAACTTCCGCGACGACGACGGCCGCCCGCTGTGGCACATGCACCTCGCCGACCACCCGTCGAACGCGACGGCCGGCTACGCGGCGATCGCGGCGATGGGCCTGGCCTTCCACCTCACCGAGTACGGCGTCGACCGCCTGGGCCTGTGCGAGGCGGCGCCGTGCCGCAACGCCTACCTGGACACCTCGACGAACCGCTCCCGGCGCTACTGCTCGGACCGCTGCGCGACCCGCGCCAACGTGGCCGCCTACCGGGCCCGGAAGCGCCTGGAGGCCGACCGGTCGGGAAACACGGGCCTGGCGGCCGAGAGCGCCCAGCGGACGAGCGCGAGCGGCGAACGCTGACCGGACTTCGGCGGCCGGTACCGGAAGCGCACCTTGCCCAGCACCAGATCCTCGGGCACAGCGCCGTAGTCGGTGCTGTCGCCACCGGCGAACGCGTTGTCGCCGAGCACCCACCACGCCCCCTCCCGCCGCTCGGCGGCCCGCTTGACGACCAGCAGGTCCTGCTGGAACGGATGGCGCAGCACGACGATGTCGCCGGGCCTGATCCGCGCCCCGTACTGCACCACGAGCAGATCCCCGTGGAACAGCGTCGGAACCATGGACGGCCCGGTCACCTCGGCCGTCCCGAAGGGCAGTGCGGCCCTCCCGCGCTCGGTCTCCTGCGACAGCTCCGGCATCCCCGGCACCTCCCCGGTCCTATCCTCCACCAGTCTGAGTCCGACCCTGGACTTTTGTCCTAAGCCCATGGGGGCACTCGCGAAATCAGCTTCTCCAGGGAGTAATGTCCCACCTGAGAAGACGATCACGAGGAAGGAACGCTCCATGCTTTCCCGCCTGTTTGCCCCCAAGGTGAAGGTCAGCGCGCACTGCGACCTGCCCTGCGGTGTGTACGACCCGGCCCAGGCCCGCATCGAGGCGGAGTCGGTGAAGGCCGTGCAGGACAAGATGGCCGCCAACGACGACCCGCACTTCCAGGCGCGCGCCATCGTCATCAAGGAGCAGCGCGCCGAGCTCGCGAAGCACCACGTCTCGGTGCTCTGGAGCGACTACTTCAAGCCCCCGCACTTCGAGAAGTACCCGGAGCTGCACCAGCTGGTCAACGACACCCTGAAGGCCCTCTCGGCCGCCAAGGCGTCCACCGACCCGGCGACGGGCCAGAAGGCGCTCGACTACATCGCCCAGATCGACAAGATCTTCTGGGAGACCAAGAAGGCCTGACACCCAGTCGGCCCGGCCCGACCGACCGGCGATCGGTGCACCATCGACGGTCAGTGGGCGTGGGGAAGGGGCTCCGCCGGTTCGCCGGCGGGGTCCCTTCGTCGTTCCCGGCCCGGCGAAAGCGGCCCCATGCCATCCTGGACGACGTGAACCGCGACGACCTCGTACGGCTGCGCCAGGCCCGCGACCGCATGAACCGCGAGTACGCCGAACCGCTCGACATGGCCTCCATCGCGCGGACCGCGCTGATGTCCCCGGGCCACTTCCAGCGCAGCTTCCGCGCCGCGTACGGGGAGACGCCGTACAGCTATCTCATGACCCGGCGGATAGAGCGGGCGAAGGCCCTCCTCCGGCGCGGCGACCTGAGCGTGACCGAGGTGTGCATGGCCGTCGGCTGTACCTCGCTCGGTTCCTTCAGCTCGCGCTTCACCGAGCTGGTCGGTGAGACGCCCAGCGCCTACCGCGCCCGTTCCCACGAGGCGGGCGCGGTGATCCCGTCCTGCGTGGCCCGCACCTTTACCCGGCCGAACCGGGCAGGACCGCCGCTCCGCCCCTAGCCTGTCGTCCATGGACCTGAAACTCCGCCAGTGCTTCATCGCCGTCGACGACCACGACAAGGCGCTCGCCTTCTACTGCGACGTGCTGGAGCTGGAAATCCGTAACGACGTCGGTTTCGAGGGCATGCGGTGGGTGACCGTGGGGTCGCCGTTGCAGCCGGACGTGGAGATCGTCCTGGAGCCGCCGGCCGCGAACCCGGACGCCTCCCCCGCCGACAAGCAGGCCATGGCCGAACTGCTCGCCAAGGGCACCCTGCGCGGGGTCAACTTCACCACCGCCGACTGTGACGCCCTGTACGCCCGCGTCCAGGAGTCCGGCGCCGAGGTGGTCCAGGAGCCGACGGACCAGCCGTACGGCGTCCGCGACTGCGCGTTCCGCGACCCGGCCGGGAACATGCTGCGGTTCATGCAGCGGAGTGCGGACTGACGGAGCGAGGACTGACAGGGGGCCGAAAAACACGCGGGCGGCTCCCTGCCCCGCGCCTACGATCACGCCATGAGCGCTACGAGCATCCGCTGGACCTACGCCTTCGTCGACCGCCCGCACGGCCGCCTCGGCGCCGCCCGCGACTTCTGGACGGCGGTCACGGACACCCGGCTGTCCGAACTCCGGGGTGACGAGGGCGAGTTCGTCACCCTGCTGTCCGACCGCACCGACGCCTGTGTGAAGGTCCAGGGTGTGGACTCCGGCCCCGGTGGCGCTCATCTCGACTTCTCCGTCGAGGACGTACCGGCGTTTGTGAACTCCGCGCTGCGACTCGGCGCGGAGACCGTCGCCGACCACGACGGCTGGGCCGTACTCCGGTCCCCCGCTGGGCAGTTGTTCTGCGCCGTCCCCTGGCACGGCGAGTCCGTACGGCCGCCCGTCGTGGCCGACACCCGCCTCGACCAGGTGTCCCTCGACATCGGACCCGGCTCCTACGACGCCGAAGTCGCCTTCTGGAGCGCCCTGTTGCCCGACTGGGCCTCGCTCTCGGGCGCGCTCCCCGAGTTCCACGTGCTCAAGCCCCCGCCCGGCCTGCCGATCCGCGTCCTGCTCCAACGCCTCGGCGAGGACCGCCCAGCGGCCGCCCATCTCGACCTGGCCTGCGCGGACATCGACGAGGCCGTCGTGCTGCACGAGCACCTCGGCGCGACCGTCGTCGCCCTCGGCAAGCACTGGACGGTGATGCGGGACCCGGCGGGCGGCGTCTACTGCCTCACGGGGCGCGACCCGGAGACCGGCGGGCTGCCCAACCGCCCCTGAGGCGACGGGCTCAGCCCGTCCACACCTCCACGTCCACCACCGCGCCCACCGGAATCGCCCCGTACACATGCGGGAACTCCTCGCCGCCCGGCTCCGGCGCCTCGTACTTCAGCGGTACGCCGAGCCGTCCCGGGTCCACGGCCAGGACCACCAGCTCGTCGGGGCCGTCGTAGGAACCGTACAAAAAGGCCGCCACGCGCGGGAGTTGGGCGCGGGTCGAGCAGTGGATGAAGCCCTCCTCCTGAAGGGTGCGGCCACGGGTCGACCACGCGTAGCTCCCGCGCTCGCGGGCCGCGTCCCACAGGGCGCGCTCGGTGATGTGGAGGATGGGGGCGGTGGTGACTTCCTGTTCCGGCATAAGCCCACGCTACGACCCCTGCCCCCGCCCTCGCTACGACCTCGGCTCGCGCCACATCGGGTACATGCGCGGGCCGTCCGGGAGGTCGAGGGTGTGGTCGGTGAAGGTGTAGCCGAGGCGCTCGTACAGCTTGGTGCTGCGTTCGCTGCTCGCCTCCAGGTACGCGGGGAGTCCCTCGCGGTCGCAGCGGTCCAGGACGTGCCGGATGAGCGCGGCGCCGAGGCCCTCGCCCTGCCGGGCCGGTGCCACGGCGATCATCCACAGGTACTCGTGGGCCCGGCCGGCGGGATGCCCATCGGCCATGAGCCGGGCTATCGTCTCGACCCGCTCGTTGTCCGGATCCACCAACTCCCGTAGTTGTACGGCCTCGTCCTCGCCGTTCTCCGGATGCGCCTCGGCCGGTACCGACAGCCACAGCGCGCACGCCGCGCCGTCCTCGGCGAGGTCGATACGGCCGTCGGCGAACACCGCGTCGGTGAAGGCGGCCATCAGCCTGTGGTGGGTCGTGCGGCGGTACTCGGCATCGGGGAAGACCCAGCCGCTGACCGGATCGTCCTGGAACGCCTCGTCCAACAGCCGGACGACCAACTCTCTGTCGCCTTCGCCCGCCGCCCGTATCGCCACGCCCATGTCCCGCCCCTTAGCTCTCAACCACCGTCATCTGAAAGGCTGTTGAGCCTAGCGGGACTTCCGGGGCGAGTGAGCCGAAGGGGCGCGTCGGTGTCGAGAGGTCGAGCGCGCGGAGGCCCGAAGGGTCGAGCACGGTCGGCCTCTCGACACCGACTTTGGCGCCCCGGAGGCGAACCGAGCCTCCAAAAAAAAGGCGCCGGGCCCCGCGCACCGTGGGGATGCGCGGGACCCGTCTGTCCGGGGCCTCTGGTGGCCGTGCGGTGTCAGGGCCGCACGGTTCCCGAAGGCTCCGGAGTCATCAACTGCTGCGCCGGGTCACGAACTCGGCCAGCGCGAGCAGACCGCCCGCGTCCTGCGGGTCCGGGATCGCCCGGGCCAGTTCCTGCACGGCCCGCGCCATCCGGTCGGCCGCCTGGTCCTGCGCCCAGTCCCGGCCCCCCGCCCGCTCGACGGCGAGCGCGGTGCGCTCCAACTCCCCTTCCTCGTACGGCAGTCCGTACAGCTCCGCGAGTTCTACGGCCGCCGGTGTGCCCGAGGTGAGGGCGGCAACCACGGGGAGGGACTTCTTGCGGACGGCGAGGTCGGCGCCGGCCGGTTTGCCCGTGCGACCGGGGTCACCCCATATCCCGATGACGTCGTCGATCAGCTGGAAGGCGAGCCCGGCCTGGCGGCCGAACGCGTCCAGCGCCTCGACGTCCTCGGCGGACGCCCCCGCGTACAGCGCGCCCACCGCGCAGGCGCAGCCGAGCAGGGCGCCGGTCTTGGCCTCGGCCATGACGAGCACCTCGTCGAGGGTGACCTCGCCGGGGGCGCGCTTCTCCATGGCGGTGTCCGCGTGCTGGCCCTCGCACAGTTCGACGACGCAGTCCGCGAGCCGGGCCGCGGCGGCCGAGGACGCCGGGTGCGGATCCTCGGCGAGGAGTCGCAGCGCCAGCGCCTGGAGCGCGTCCCCGGCGAGGATCGCGTCGGCGTCGCCGAACACGGTCCACGCGGTGGGCCGGTGCCGGCGGGTGGTGTCCCGGTCCATCACGTCGTCGTGCAGCAACGTGAAGTTGTGGACCAGTTCCACCGCCGCGGCGGCCCGCAGCGCGCTCGTCCGTGCCTGTTCGCCGCCGAGCGCGGTGGCGGCGGCCAGGACGAGGGCGGGGCGGATCGCCTTGCCCGCGTTGCCCGCCGCCGGTGTGCCGTCCGCGTGCTCCCACCCGAAGTGGTAGAGCGCGACCCGGCGCATCGAGCCGGGCAACGAGTCGATCGCCGCGCGCAGTTCGGGGTCGACGGACGTCCTGGCCCCCTCCAGGATCACCGCCGCCTCGTGCCCGTCGGGCGGCGGTGTCGGCAGTGTCGAAGGTGTCGGTGGTGTCCCGTCGAGCGGCCGGGTCCCGTCAGGTGCCGGGCTCCCGTCGGCGGGCTGTTTCGTCTCCGTCCTGAACTCGGCCATGGGGTCCCCCTCGGAGAGTCCGCGGACGGTGACGCCTGCGCTGCGACCGGTCGCGTTCGACCGGGGTGTACCCGCCCTTCCGGGCGGGGACACCGCGTCCAGCTGCTGAAACGTCACCTCCAGCGGCCGATCTCGACGTTCTCCAGGACGCCGAGGGCGTCCGGCACGAGGACGGCCGCCGAGTAGTAGGCCGTCACGAGGTAGTTGATGACCGCCTGTTCGTTGATGCCCATGAAGCGCACCGACAGGCTCGGCTCGATCTCGTCCGGGATACCGGCCTGCTGGAGGCCGATGACGCCCTGCTCCGCCTCGCCGGTACGCAGGGCGATGATCGAGGTGGTCCGCCGGTCGCTGACCGGGATCTTGTTGCACGGGTAGATCGGCACCCCGCGCCAGGTCGGGATGCGGTTGCCGGCGATGTCCAGGGACTCCGGGACCAGACCGCGCTTGTTGAGCTCGCGGCCGAACGCGGAGATCGCGCGCGGGTGGGCGAGGAGCATCTTGGTGCCGCGCCGCCTGCTGAGCAGCTCGTCCAGGTCGTCCGGGCTGGGGACGCCGTCGTGGGGCTGGAGCCGCTGGTCGTACTCGCAGTTGTTGAGCAGGCCGAACTCGCGGTTGTTGATGAGCTCGTGCTCCTGGCGTTCCTTCAACGCCTCGACGGTGAGCCGGAGTTGCTGCTCCGTCTGGTTCATCGGCTGGTTGTAGAGATCGGCCACGCGCGAGTGGATGCGCAGGACGGTCTGGGCGACGCTCAGTTCGTACTCGCGCGGCCGGGCGTCGTAGTCGACGAACGTGTGCGGGATGTCCGGCTCGCCGGAGTGGCCCGCGGCGAGGTCGATGGCCTTCTCGCCGTACTTGTTGGTGCGCTGCTCCGGGATCGCGCGCAGCTGCGTGAGGTGGTCCCGCAGGGTCTCGGAGCGCTCCGCGACCTGCTCGACGTCTCCGCGGGCCAGGATCAGCACCGTGCACGCGGTGTCCGCGCGGGCCGTGTACTCCCAGATGGCATCCGGGTCGAGCAGCGCCTGGTCGCCGAAGTAGGCGCCGTCGGCGAGGACCCCGAGGACCGTGTCGTCGCCGTACGGGCCCGTGCCGACCTTCTCCACCCTGCCGTGCGCCAGCAGGTACACCTCGTCGGCCTGGCCGCCGAACGACGCGATCGCCTCCCCCGGGGCGTACTCGCGCTGCCGGCAGCGGGTGGCCAGCTCCGAGAGCACCTCCTCGTCCTCGTAGTCCCGCAGCGCGGGCAGTTCGCCGAGCTCCGCGGGGATGACCTCGACGCGGTCGCCGGTCTTCACGAATGTCACCCGGCCGTCGCCCACGGAGTAACTCAGCCGTCGGTTCACCCGGTATGTGCCACCCTGCACGTTCACCCACGGCAGTGTGCGCAGCAGCCAGCGCGAGCTGATCTCCTGCATCTGCGGCGCGGACTTCGTGGTCGTGGCCAGGTTCCGCGCAGCCGCCGTACCAAGACTCTGCTGCGGCTTGTTCTGCTCCGCGCGGACCTCTTCGCCTACCGACATAGAGAAATGCCCTCCCCATTCATGCCCGGCACCTGTGCGCCCGGCATCGTTCTCGCGCATCAGCCTTCCTCACGGAGCGTGCTGGTGGTATTACCCGAAAGAGCGGGAATGGATCTTCAACTGCTGGGCACAGGGGCTGTTTACGTCGAATGTTGTTCGAGTTGCCGCCGGGTCGGCCGTTGTCCGGATCGGCTCGCACGCCGTACGAACAAGTCGTCCGTACCGCGCTTTTTCGGTACAAGCAGCGATACGAGACGGCCTTGCACAGCGGCCGTCGCACAGCACGAAGGAGGCGTCATGGCCTCACCCATGTCCGCGGGCGGTTTCCTGGCCGGCCTGAAGGCGGAGGGCGTCACCGTCGTCGAGGTCGGCGACTGGGAGCACCACAACCGCAACCACAAGGGCCCGTGGGGACCCGTCCACGGCGTGATGATCCACCACACGGTCACCAAGGGCAGCGCGGCCACGGTGGAGTTGTGCCGCGAGGGCCGCCCGGACCTCCCCGGCCCGCTCTGCCACGGCGTCATCACCAAGGACGGCCACCTCCACCTCGTCGGCTACGGCCGCGCCAACCACGCGGGCCTCGGCGACGACGACGTCCTCCGCGCGGTGATCGCCGAGAAGGCGCTGCCGCACGACAACGAGGCCAACACCGACGGCAACCGGCACTTCTACGGCTTCGAGTGCGAGAACCTCGGCGACGGCGAGGACCCCTGGCCCGAGGCCCAGTTGGCGACGATCGAGAAGGTCTGCGCGGCGATCTGCCGCCACCACGGCTGGTCGGAACGGTCGGTGATCGGACACCTGGAGTGGCAGCCCGGAAAGGTCGACCCGCGGGGGTTCACGATGGCATGGCTCCGGGACCGGGTCCGCGACCGGCTGAAGTGACTTCCGGGGGGGGGCGGGGCATGGGGCTTCCGGGGAGCCGGGGGGACGCGGATGCCTTGGGCAACCCGGGCGGCATGGGGGACGTGGGTGCCTGGGCAGCCCCGGCGACATGGGTGCACGGGTGCACGGGTGCACGGGTGTCCCGGAGCTACCCCGGACGACACGGCCGCCTCGGGCTACCTCGGTCAACCCCGGCGACATGGGTGACGCGGGTCACCCGCGCTACCCGGACGACACAAGGGCCTCGGACACCCCGGGCGCCTCGGGCGACTCGGGTACCTCGGGGGGATCCGGGCGACCCGGGCGACCCGGGCGACAACGACACCCCGGGCGACATGGGTGACGCGGGTCTCCCGAGTTACCCGGGCTACACGGGTGCCTCGGACAACCCGGTCGACACCGGTGGCATGGATGCCTCGGACAACCCGGTCGACACGGGTGTTCGGGCGATCCGGGGGACGCGGATCCCTCGGGCAGCCCAGGCGATCCGGATGCCCCGGGCTACATGAACGCCCCGAGCAACCCGAACGACCCGGGCGACCCGGCCGACACATGCGCCCCGGGTGACAATGGTCCCGTGACCAGCCCCGACCTCTCCGCCCTGCGGCCCCGGCTTCCGTCGCCGGTGGAGGAGGTCGCGGACGGGCGGTTCGGCCGGCACGGGATCCGGCTGCTGCTCAAGCGGGACGACCTGATCCACCCGGACCTGATCGGCAACAAGTGGCGCAAGCTCGCGCCTAACCTCACGGCGGCGGCCGGACGTACGGTCGTCACGTTCGGGGGCGCCTACTCGAACCACCTGCGCGCCACCGCCGCCGCGGGCCGCCTCCTGGGTCTGCCCACGGTCGGCGTGGTCCGCGGCCAGGAGCTGTCCGACCGCCCGCTCAACCCGTCCCTGGCCCGCTGCGCGGCCGACGGGATGCGCCTCCACTTCGTCGACAGGTCGACGTACCGGCGTAAGTCCGACCCGGAGACGCTGGCCGGCATACTGCGCGCGGTGGACGCGGAGGACGCGTACGTCGTCCCCGAGGGCGGCAGCAACTCCCTTGCGGTACGCGGCTGCCGGGCCCTGGGCGAGGAACTACGCGCGCGTGCCGACGCCGATGCCCATGTCGACGTCGTCGCCCTCGCGTGCGGGACCGGCGGCACGCTGGCCGGGCTGGCCGCCGGACTCGGCCCCGGCCAGCGGGTGTTGGGGATACCGGTCCTCAAGGGCGGCTTCCTGAGCGCCGGCATAGAGGAGCTGCAGGAGCGTGCGTTCGGTGGCCGGCGGGGCGACTGGTCGCTCGACGACCGCTTCCATTTCGGGGGCTACGCACGCGTGCCCGCCGAACTCGACGCCTTCGCCGAGGACTTCGAGCAGCGGCACGGGGTGCCCGTAGAGCGTCTCTATGTCGCCAAGTTGCTGTACGGACTTGTCGTCCTCGCCGACGAAGGGGCCTTCCCGCGCGGGAGCACGGTCGCCGCGATCGTCACCGGGCGCCCGTTCCCGTGATCTTCTACGCCGCTTCCCGGTAGGCCGCCGCCTCCTCCAGGTCCAGTCTGCGCAGCAAGGTGCGGAGCATCTCGTCGTCGATGTAGCGGCCGTCGCGGAGGCGGACGAACATCGAGCGTTCGGCGCTGATCATCTCGCGGGAGAGGCGGCGGTAGGTGTCGTCGACGGTCTCGCCGGTGACGGGGTTGGTGGCACCGAGGCGCTCCCAGACGGCGTTGCGGCGGCGTTCCAGGACCTCGCGGAGGCGGTCGGCGAGGGGAGGCGGCAGGGCGTTGCGTTCGTCCTCCAGAAGGGCCTCCAGGCGTTTTTCGGCGACCCGGGAGGCCTGTGCCTGGGCGTTGGCCTCGGCGAGCGTCTCGGCCTGCTGGTCGCGGCCGGGGAACTTCAGCAGCCGGATGATCGGGGGCAGGCTCAGCCCCTGCACCACCAGGGTCCCGATGACCGTCGTGAAGGTCAGGAACAGGATGAGGTTGCGCTGCGGGAAGGGACCGCCGCCGTGCACCGTGAGCGGGATCGAGAAGGCGATGGCCAGCGAGACCACGCCTCTCATGCCGGCCCACGCGGTGGTCATCGCCCCCTTCCAGGTGGGGCTGTCCTCGCGCTCCCTGATCCGCGCCGACAGGATGCGGGGGATGAAGGCCGCCGGGTACACCCACACGAACCGGGTCACGACGACGACCAGGAAGACGGCGATCGCGTACCAGGCGGCGTCCAGGCCCCGGTACTCGCCAAGACCCTTGAGAACCACCGGCAGTTGGAGCCCGATCAGGGCGAACACCGCCGACTCCAGGACGAAGGCGACCATCTTCCACACGGCCTCCTCCTGGAGGCGGGTCGCGAAATCGACCTCCCACGCGCGGTGACCCAGATAGAGCGCCACGACCACGACGGCGAGCACCCCGGAGGCGTGCACCTGCTCGGCGACCCCGTAGGCGACGAACGGGATCAGCAGGGAGAGCGTGTTCTGCAGCAGCGCCTCCTTGAGGTGCGTGCGCAGCCAGTGGATCGGCACCATCATCAGGAGCCCGACCCCGACCCCGCCGACGGCCGCGAGCAGGAACTCCCAGATGCCGCCGGCCCAGGTGGCGCCCTCGCCGATCGCGGCCGCGAGGGCCACCTTGTAGGCGGTGATCGCGGTGGCGTCGTTCAGCAGGGACTCGCCCTGGAGGATCGTCGTGATCCGTGACGGCAGCCCGACCCGGCGGGCCACCGCCGTCGCCGCGACCGCGTCCGGCGGCGCCACCACCGCGCCCAGCACCAGGGCGGCGGTCAGCGGCAGCCCCGGCACGATCACGTAGGCGGCCCAGCCGACGACGAAGGTCGCGAAGAGCACGTAGCCGACCGACAGCAGTGCCACGGGCCGCACTTGGGCCCGCAGGTCGAGGTACGAGCTGTCGGTGGCCGACGTGTACAGCAGCGGGGGCAGCAGCAGCGGCAGCACGACCTCCGGGTCGAGGGTGTAGTCGGGCACCCCCGGGACGTACGAGACGACCAGCCCGACCGCCACCAGCAGCAGCGGTGCCGGCACCGGGGTGCGCCGGGCCGCGGCGGCCACCACGGCACTCCCCGCCACCAGCAACAGCAGTGGCATCACGTCCATCGTTCTCGCCCGCCCTCGTTTTTTCGCGCGGCCAACCGCACACCCGTCGTAATCTGGCAATCATGAAACCGTGCACGCACGCCGACGCGCTGCCGCTCCCGGAACCGGGGCCCCAGAGCGAGACCTGTCTGGAGTGTCTGGCGGCAGGCACCCACCCGGTGCAGCTGAGACTGTGCCTCTTCTGCGGCCATGTCGCCTGCTGCGACTCCTCGCCCCTGCGCCACGCCACAGCACATCACAAGGACTCCGGGCATCCGGTGATGCGGACGTTCGAGGTCGGGGAGAGCTGGCGCTGGTGCTTCGTCGACCACGTCCTCCTGTGACTCCGTGAATCACGTCCTCCTGTGACGCCGTAATCCGACCGCCGGTTTCGACGGTTCGACCGTCTGACGTCTGGGTACGTCAACCCGGCGCGCGCTCTTCCCAATTGGGCCCGCAGGACCCCTAGCCACGGAGCGTATCCGTAGGTTTACTATGAGTGACAGCGTGGGGTTGGGGTCCCGGGGACAGAAAAGTTCGGAGCGCGGTAGCGTCACCGCTGAACCAAGTATCGCGTTACCCCGGGGGGCGACCCCTGGGCCCCCGAAAGAGCTTGTACCACCTTGGAGGTGAGGGTGTCCCAGATCGCAGGCGAGCCCGCGACCCAGGACTTCGTGGAAGTCCGGCTGCCGGCTGCGGGTGCCTACCTGTCGGTGCTGCGTACGGCCACGGCCGGCCTCGCGGCCCGTTTGGACTTCACCCTCGACGAGATCGAGGACCTCCGCATCGCGGTGGACGAGGCCTGCGCGATCCTGCTTCAGCAGGCCGTGCCGGGCTCGGTGCTCAGCTGTGTCTTCCGCCTCGTGGACGACTCGCTCGAAGTCACCGTCTCCGCCCCGACGACGGACGGTCACGCCCCCGCGCGCGACACCTTCGCCTGGACCGTGCTCTCGGCCCTCGCAGGCAAGGTCTCATCGGCAGTCGACGAGGACAAGACCGTTTCGATCAGCCTCTACAAACAGCGCGGCGCGGGACCCGGGCCGGCGTGAGGAACGGGGACGGGCCGGTGCGGGACGAAGAGCGCGGCACACGGGAGCTGCCGGCCGAGGGCGGCTCAGGCGGATCCCGCCGCACGGCGGACGACGGCTCCCTCGTGCCACGCGGCGGAATCCCCGAACAGGCCCGGCCGCACCCGGAGGAAGAACCCTCGGAGGCCGGTGTGATGGACGACGGTCAACGTGAGCAGGACGGTGCCGTGCGTATTGGTGGGGTCTCCCCCGTTGCCGGGGGTTCCCCCGCTCCGACTGGGTCGAGCGCGGGGGAGGAGGCGAAAGCTCGGGAAGGGGCGACGGGCCAGGCGATGAACGAGCACGAGCGGGACAACGTGGCGGCCACGCAGAGCGTGCAGGTCACACGGCACGACCCCCAGGACCGCAGCGGGGCGCGCGCACTCTTCATCGAGCTGCGCACGCTCAAGGACGGCAGCGTCGAGTACGCGGAGCTGCGCAACCGGCTGGTCCGTATGCACCTGCCGCTCGTCGAGCACCTCGCGCGCCGCTTCCGCAACCGCGGCGAGCCGCTGGACGACCTGACCCAGGTCGCCACCATCGGCCTGATCAAGTCGGTCGACCGCTTCGACCCGGAGCGCGGCGTCGAGTTCTCGACGTACGCGACCCCGACGGTCGTCGGCGAGATCAAGCGGCACTTCCGTGACAAGGGCTGGGCGGTGCGCGTCCCGCGCAGGCTGCAGGAGCTGCGGCTGTCGCTGACCACGGCGACGGCGGAGCTCTCGCAGCGGCACGGCCGCTCCCCCACGGTCCACGAGTTGGCCGAGAAGCTGGGCATCTCGGAGGAGGAGGTCCTGGAGGGCCTGGAGTCGGCCAACGCCTACTCCACGCTGTCCCTGGACGTCCCCGACACGGACGACGAGTCCCCGGCGGTCGCGGACACGCTCGGCGCGTACGACGAGGCCCTGGAGGGCGTCGAGTACCGCGAGTCGCTCAAGCCGCTGCTGGAAGACCTGCCGCCCCGCGAGAAGCGCATCCTGCTGCTCCGGTTCTTCGGGAACATGACGCAGTCGCAGATCGCGCAGGAGGTCGGCATCTCGCAGATGCACGTGTCCCGGCTGCTGGCCCGGACCCTGGCCCAGCTGCGGGAGAAGCTCCTCGTCGAGGAGTAGACCCCGGCCGGGATCAGCTCTTCGGCTCTTCGGTTCGTCGACCGGGCCCTCGGATTCCGAGGGCCTGTGTCGTCGCCGGGTTCACCAGCAGCACCAGCGCGGCGATCGCGACCACCGCGAGCGCGATACCGGCCGGGATGGCCACACTGTCGGCCTGGAGCAGGTTGTAGGCCACGGGCAACGCCATGACCTGGGTGATGACGGCCGGGCCCCGGCTCCAGCCGCGCCGCCCGATCAGTCCGCGTGCGGCCAGCAGCGGCAGCAGCGCGAGCACCACGAGGGTCACGCCTCCGGTCACGGCCTGCTGCCGGTCGTCCGGTTCGCCGGTGAGACCCAGGACGAGCATCCACACGCCGGCGACGGCCAGCGCGAGCCCCTCGACGGCGACGAGGGCCGCCGCGTAGGTCAGACGGCGCGGACGGGGTCCGTCGGGGCCGTCGGTCTCCGGGGCGGGGGTCTGCTCAGCGCTCACCCCAGAAGGGTAGCCCTCGGGATCCGGCCCCAGGTGTTCAGGCTCACGCCGTCTCCTCTTACCCAACGCCTACCTCGGTATGGGCCGAGTACCCCCCAGTAGGTACGCTGCAACTCATGCGTGCACTTCTCGTGGTCAATCCGGCGGCAACCACCACAAGCGCACGTACGCGCGACGTCCTGCTCCACGCGCTCGCGAGCGAGATGAAGCTGGAAGCGGTCACCACGGAGTACCGGGGCCACGCGCGCGACCTCGGCCGGCAGGCCGCGGAGAGCGGGAACGTCGACCTGGTCGTGGCCCTCGGCGGTGACGGCACGGTCAACGAGGTCGTCAACGGCCTGCTGCACACCGGCCCCGACCCGGAGCGCCTGCCCGGTCTCGCAGTGGTCCCCGGCGGCTCCACCAACGTCTTCGCCCGCGCCCTGGGCCTGCCCAACGACGCCGTGGAAGCGACCGGCGCCATCCTGGACGCCCTGCGCGAGGGCCGCGAGCGCACGGTCGGCCTGGGGCTGACCTCCGGGACGCCCGGCACCGAGGACGAGGCCGTGCCCTCGCGCTGGTTCACCTTCAACGCCGGGCTCGGGTTCGACGCAGGAGTGGTCGGGCGGGTCGAGCAGCAGCGGGAGCAGGGTAAGAAATCCACGCATGCGCTCTACGTGCGTCAGGTGGTCCGGCAGTTCCTGGGCGAGCAGCACCGCCGGCACGGGACGATCACGCTGGAGCAGCCCGGCGCGGACCCGGTCACCGATCTGGTGGTGGCCATAGTCTCGAACACCTCGCCCTGGACGTATCTCGGCAATCGCCCGATGTACACGTCACCTAAGGCGTCGTTCGATAAAGGCCTCGACGTACTCGGTCTCAGCCGCCTGTCCAGCGCCGCGGTTGCCCGGTATGGCACCCAGTTGCTCACTTCGTCCCCCGAACGCGGGCCCCATGGCAAGCACGCTGCGGCTCTGCACGACCTGAGTGAGTTCACCTTGCATTCGAAGGTCCCCCTGCCCCTCCAGATGGACGGCGACCACCTCGGACTGCGTACGAGCGTGACGTTCACAGGCGTACGCCGTGCACTGCGTGTGATTGTGTGAGCAGAAAGGGCTGAAGTCCTTTCACTCGAACGTTTAGACCAGGGTCCACCCCATGGAAGTACGGCTGTGACCTAGTCGACACCGAGGAATCAAAAAAAACTTTCCGGAAGGGGTTGTATCCGCCGCTGAGGTTTGCGAGTCTCTACGTGGCGATCGAGACGGCCCGCAACACCGGCCTCCACGGATCACCGGAACCCCTCTTCAATCCACAGGACCTCCGCCAGTGAACCTGGCGTTCGGCCCTTCACTTGTTGAGGGATTCGTGAAAGCGTTCACATTCACAAGCAACCCGCACGTAATACCAAGGAGAGGTAGCAGCCATGGACTGGCGTCACAACGCCGTTTGCCGCGAGGAAGACCCCGAGCTCTTCTTCCCCATCGGCAACACCGGTCCTGCGCTGCTGCAGATCGAGGAAGCCAAGGCCGTCTGCCGTCGCTGTCCCGTTATGGACCAGTGTCTGCAGTGGGCGCTCGAGTCCGGCCAGGACTCCGGCGTCTGGGGTGGTCTCAGCGAGGACGAGCGCCGCGCCATGAAGCGCCGCGCCGCTCGCAACCGTGCCCGTCAGGCCTCCGCCTGACGCCCACCCTGCTAACAGCCTGAGCTTGGCGGCGCGTACAGCGAGTACGCATCTCCCGCCCCCGAGCCGCAGCGCGCAGTACCCCCGATGCGCATAGCAACGAGCGACTGGCTCCGGACCATCAACTGGTCCGGGGCTCTTTGCTGTTCAGACCCGCGCGCGTACCGCCGTCCGAGTCCGCGTGCGTACGGCCGTCCAAGCACCCGTGTACGTACGGCCGTTGACGCACGCGCGTGTGGAGGTCGTGTGCACGTACGTCACTTGTGCGCCTGCACCGGCACGTCCAGGATCACCCGAGTCCCCCGCTCCGGCCCCGGCACCATGTCGAACGTGCCGCCCAACTCGCCCTCCACCAGCGTCCGTACGATCTGCAGGCCCAGGTTGCCGGAGCGGTGCGGGTCGAATCCTTCGGGGAGGCCCACGCCGTCGTCCTGCACGGTGACCAGGAGGCGGGCCTCCTTCGAGGTGCCGCCGCGGACGGCCGAGACCTCGACCGTGCCCGTCTCGCCCTCGCGGAAGCCGTGTTCGAGGGCGTTCTGCAGGATCTCGGTGAGGACCATGGAGAGCGGGGTCGCGACCTCGGCGTCCAGTATCCCGAAGCGTCCGCTGCGCCGGCCGGTGACCTTGCCCGGGGAGATCTCGGCGACCATCGCGAGCACCCGGTCGGCGATCTCGTCGAACTCCACGCGCTCGTCCAGGTTCTGGGACAGCGTCTCGTGCACGATCGCGATCGAGCCGACCCGGCGTACGGCCTCCTCCAGGGCCTCCCGGCCGCGCTCGGAATCGATGCGGCGGGCCTGGAGGCGCAACAGGGCGGCGACCGTCTGGAGGTTGTTCTTCACCCGGTGGTGGATCTCCCGGATGGTCGCGTCCTTGGTGATCAACTCCCGCTCACGGCGCCGCAGTTCGGTGACGTCCCGGAGCAGCACCAGTGAACCGATGCGGGTGCCCTTGGGTTTGAGGGGGATCGCCCGGAACTGGATGACCCCGTCGCGTGCCTCGATCTCGAACTCGCGCGGCGCCCAGCCGCTGGCGAGCTTGGCGAGCGCCTCGTCCACCGGGCCCCGGGTCGGGGCGAGTTCGGCGGTGGTCGTGCCCAGGGGCTGGCCGACGAGGTCGGTGGCGAGGCCCATGCGGTGGTACGCGGAGAGCGCGTTGGGCGAGGCGTACTGCACGATGCCGTCGCCGTCGAGCCGGATGAGTCCGTCGCCGACGCGCGGCGAGGCGTCCATGTCGACCTGCTGGTTCGGGAACGGGAAGGAACCGGCTGCGATCATCTGCGCGAGGTCCGACGCGCTCTGCAGGTAGGTGAGTTCGAGGCGGCTCGGGGTGCGCACGGTGAGGAGATTGGTGTTGCGCGCGATGACACCCAGGACGCGCCCGTCCCGTCGTACCGGAATCGACTCGACCCGGACGGGGACCTCTTCGCGCCACTCGGGGTCGCCCTCGCGGACGATGCGGCCCTCGTCCAGGGCCGCGTCCAGCATGGGGCGGCGGCCGCGTGGGACGAGGTGGCCGACCATGTCGTCCTGGTACGAGGTGGGCCCGGTGTTCGGCCGCATCTGGGCGACGGAGACATAGCGGGTGCCGTCACGCGTGGGAACCCACAGGACCAGGTCGGCGAAGGAGAGATCGGAGAGCAGCTGCCACTCCGAGACCAGCAGGTGCAGCCACTCAAGGTCGGAGTCGTCGAGTGCTGTGTGCTGGCGTACGAGTTCGTTCATGGAGGGCACGTCTGCGAGCGTACCCGCCGGTCTGTACCTGTCCTAAAAACACCCGCGGGCCGCGGCGCCTGAGAGGGACCCTCAGCCCTCTCGGCACCGCAGCCCGGAGCAGCAACGGCCACGGGGTGTGCGGTCCCGATCGGCCGATGGATGAGGAGCCGGGGCAGTCAGGGCAGAGAGCCTCGGTTCCTCGGTCCGTCCTCCTGTGCGGGGAGGACGGAGGCTTACGCCTGTAACACATTGTGGACTAGACCACATGCGGTGTCCATGCTTTGAAGGACGTTGAAGAGCCTAACCGTGTCGGGTCCTGTGCGGGACTGATTGGTCATGGGAATTTCCGTGGCCGGGACACGGGCTCAGCGGGTCTCCGTCACCTTGGCCAGGGCGCGGGGCGCGTCCGGGTCCTGGCCGCGGGCGATGGTGACCTCGTAGGCGAGGAGCTGGAGCGGGAGGATCTCCAGGATCGGCTGGAGTTCCTCGGGGACGCCCTCCACAGGCAGGACGAAACCGGCCGAGGCCTGGTCGACCTGGCCGGCCGGGCCGATGACGACCAGGTCGGCGCCCCGGCCGCGCAGCCGGTCGAGGACGGGCTGGAGGGCGGTGCCGCCCTTGCCCGCCGTCACGACCGCGATGACCGGGGAGACGTTGTCGACCATCGCGAGGGGGCCGTGCAGGAGGTCGGCGCCGGAGTAGGCGAGCGCGGGGATGTAGCTGGTCTCCATCAGCTTGAGGGCGGCTTCCTTGGCGGTGGGGTAGCCGTAGCCGCGCGAGGTGATCACCATGCGTTCGGCGAAGCGGTAGCGGGAGGCGAGGGTGCGGACCTCGTCCTGGCGGGCCAGGAGCTGCTCGGCGATGTCGGGCAGCGCCTTGGCCGCCGCGCCGTCGCCGCCGCGCAGGCCCTCGACGAAGAGGTAGAGCGCGAGGAGCGAGGCGGTGTACGTCTTGGTCGCGGGGAGGGCCTTCTCCGGGCCCACCATGATGTCGACGTGGTACTCCGACACGGCGGCCAGGGGTGAGTCCGGGTTGTTGGTCACGGCGACCGTGATCGCGCCGGCCTCGCGGGCGGCCCGGGTCGAGGCCACCAGGTCCGGGGAGCCGCCGGACTGGCTGACGGTGACGACGAGGACGTCGGTCAGGTCGGGGCGGGCGCCGTAGGCCGTGGTCGTCGACATCGAGGTGAGTCCGCAGGGCAGGCCGAGGCGGATCTCCAGGAGGTACTTGGCGTAGAGGGCCGCGTTGTCCGAGGTGCCGCGGGCGGTGAGCAGCACGAAGCGGGGCCTGCGGGCGGCGACCTCCTGGGCGACCTGGCGGATGCGCGGGGCGCCCTCGTCCAGGATGCGGCGCAGGACCGCGGGCTGTTCGGCCATCTCGCGGGCCATGATCCGGCCGGGGAGTTCGCTGTCGGGGGCCGGGGTCGTGGCGGTCATGCGGGGTCCTCCGGAGGTCGGTCGGGGCTGTGCTGCGGTGTCCATTTCACCCCCTCTGCGCGAGGTGCGCCTCTGTGGGGCGGTTACCGGTCTTCGGACAGGGGGCGAACTCTGGGAGGCAGGAGCCTCCTCTGTTAGATTGGTGCGCGGATTGGTCTAAACCACACAGCTCCTCCGGGCTCCTCGAAGCCCCTCTGCAGAACGGCAGGCCAGCGTGGAAGTTGTCATCGTTCCGGACGCCAAGTCGGGCGGCGAACTCATCGCCGAGGCCATGGCACAGCTCCTCCGGCGCAAGCCGGACGCCCTTCTCGGCGTGGCCACCGGGTCGACGCCACTGCCCATCTACGAGGCGCTGGCCGCGAAGGTCCGCGCCGGGGCGGTGGACACCTCGCGGGCGCGGATCGCCCAGCTCGACGAGTACGTGGGGCTGCCCGCCGAGCACCCGGAGTCGTACCGTTCGGTCCTGCGGCGCGAGGTGCTGGAGCCGCTCGGGGTCGGGATGGACTCGTTCTTCGGGCCGGACGGGACCGCCGAGGACGTGCAGGCGGCGTGCGAGGCGTACGACCGGGCGCTGGGTGCGGCCGGCGGGGTCGACCTGCAGGTGCTGGGCATCGGGACCGACGGACACATCGGCTTCAACGAGCCGTGCTCGTCGCTGGCCTCGCGGACCCGGATCAAGACGCTGACCGAGCAGACGCGGGTGGACAACGCGCGGTTCTTCGACGGCGACATCGAGCAGGTGCCGCACCACGTCATCACCCAGGGCATCGGCACGATCCTGGAGGCCCGGCACCTGGTGCTGCTCGCCACCGGCGAGGGCAAGGCGGACGCGGTCGCCGCGACCGTGGAGGGACCGGTCGCCGCGGTGTGCCCGGCTTCGGCGCTGCAGTTGCACCGGCATGCGACGGTCGTGGTCGACGAGGGCGCCGCGTCCAAGCTGAAGCTCGCGGACTACTTCCGGCACACGTTCGTCAACAAGCCGGACTGGCAAGGGATCTGACAGGGTCTCACATCTGTACGTGCCGGTGCCGGGCCCGCTCGTGGAGGGCCCGGCACCGGTGTATTCGGAGGTGTTCCCCCGGGTCGGGGTCGCTCCCCCGGCTCACGTCACACGCCCGCGATGACCTCCGCCGCCGCGTGGCCACAGACGCGGGCCGCACCGTGAGTCGCGATGTGCAGAGCACCTCGGGGCGGTGCCTGCGGGACGCCCATCTCCACCACGACGGTGTCGGGCCGGGCGGCCAGCAGGGTGTCGAGGGTGGCCGCCATCCAGGGGTGCCGGTGTTCGTCCCGGACCACGGCCACGACGCGCCGGGTCCCGGCCGCCTCCAGGATCACACTCCCCGCGTCGTCCCCGGCGAAGCCGGCCGTCTCCGTGCCGGGCAGGAGCCGTTCGAGTTCGGCGGCCACGCCCCAAGGGGTCTCGTCGCCCACGGCGATGTTGGCGACGGGGGTGAGGAGGGCCACGTACGGCGGTTCGGTGAGCGGGGTGAAGTCCTCGGCGCCGGTGACCGTGAGGGCACGGCGGGCGGCGACGAGACCGATGTCGACGCGCGTCACATCCGGTGCGGGGCCGGGGGTCTCCTTCGAGGCGGAGGCCGCCCACCGGGCCAACTCCCGTACCCGCTGCGCCGCTTCGGCCAGGCGTTCCTCCGGCAGCTCTCCCGACCGCACCGCCCCCACCAGCGCGTCGCGCAGTCGTCGTACCGTCTCGTCGTCCGCGAGGCCCCCGCCCACGCAGAGCGCGTCCGCGCCGGCGGCGATGGCGATGACGCTGCCGCGTTCGATGCCGTAGGTGGCGGCGATGGCCTGCATCTCGATGGCGTCGGTGACGATGAGGCCGTCGTAGCCGAGCCGGCCGCGGAGGAGGTCGGTCAGGACGCGGAGGGAGAGGGTGGCCGGGTGGTCCGGGTCCAGGGTGGGGACCAGGATGTGGGCGCTCATCACCGCGCGGGAGCCGGCGGCGATGGCCGCACGGAACGGGAGCAGCTCGCGTTGCTCCAGGACCGACAACTCGGCGTCGATGCGCGGCAGCGCGTGGTGGGAGTCGACCGCCGTGTCGCCGTGGCCCGGGAAGTGTTTCGTGCAGGCGGCGACGCCCGCCGACTGGAGGCCGGTGACGTAGGCCGCCGTGTGCCGGGCCACCAGCTCCGGGTCGGCGCCGAAGGACCGGACGCCGATGACCGGGTTGGAGGGGTTGGAGTTGACGTCCGCGGAGGGGGCCCAGTTCAGGTTCACGCCGCATTCCGCGAGTCTGCGACCCAGTTCGTGGGCCACCGCCCTCGTCAGTTCCACGTCGTCCACCGCGCCCAGGGCGTGGTTGCCCGGGAAGGAGGAGCCCGTGCGGGCCTCCAGGCGGGTGACGTCTCCGCCCTCCTCGTCGATCGCGACCAGCACGTCGTCCCGTTCGGACCGCAACTGGGCGGTCAGCGAGGAGAGTTGACCGGGTGACGCGATGTTGCGGCCGAACAGGCCCACCGAGGCGAGGCCTTCACCGAGGCGCCGGAGCAGCCAGTCGGGGGCCGTGGTGCCGGGGAAGCCCGGTTGCAGGACGGTGAGGGCGTCGCGCGTCAGGCCATCTTTTACAGAATCAGACGCTGTGGTACCGCTGGCGAGTGTCGTCATCGGTGGCGTTATCCCTTCACAGCGCCCGCGGTCAGCCCCGCGGCCATCTTGCGCTGGACGATGAGGAACAGGACGACGATCGGCACGGCCATCATCGTGGCGCCGGCCATCATCGGGGCGTACTCGGTGCCGTGCTTGGTGGTGAAGTTGCCGAGCCAGACGGTCGCCGTCTGGTGCTCCTGGCTGAGCAGCATGAGGGCGTACAGGTACTCGTTCCAGGCCTGGATGAAGCCGTAGACCGAGGTGGCGACCATGCCGGGGGCCAGGAGCGGGAAGACCACGCGGATGAAGGCGCCGGTGCGGGAGCAGCCGTCGACCATGGCCGCCTCCTCCAGCTCCTTCGGGATGTTGACGATGAAGCCGCGCAGGGTCCACACCGTGAACGGGAGGATGAAGGTCAGGTACGTGATGACCAGGCCGGAGAGCTTGTCGTACTGGTCGAGGTCGTTCAGGAGCAGGAAGACCGGGATGATCATCGAGACCAGCGGGACCATCTGGACCGCGAGGATGCCGACGATCACGATCTTGCGGCCGCGGAAGGCGAAGCGGGAGATCGCGAGCGCGGCCAGCAGGCCGACGACCACGCCGATGACGACCACCGACAGGGACACGATGAGGCTGCGGCCGACCGGGCCCCAGAAGTCGGCGATGTCCAGCGCCCGGCGGAAGTTGTCGAGCGTGATGCCGGTGGGCAGCAGGCTCGGGTCCGGGTCGATGGCGTCCTTGGCCGGTTTGAACGCCGTGTCGAGCATCCAGTAGAGGGGGAAGCCGACGACGACGAAGACGAGCAGGCCGAGGAGGTTCCAGCCGACCTTGGACTTCCGGCGCCCACCGGTCGGCTTCCGGGGCGCGTCGGTCGTGAGCGCGCTCATTCGACCTCTCCGATCTGAAGCATCTGACGCATGTAGACGGCGACGACCCCGAGCAGCAGCACCACCGTGACCAGGGCTATCGCGGAGCCCTGTCCGTAGTCGTTGACGACGAAGGCACGGTCGTACGAGTAGGTGCTGAGCAGTTGGAAGTCGGCCTCGGGGTGTCCGCCGCGCATCACGAAGACCTGGGGGAAGACGCCCATGTCCCAGATCACCGACAGGGTCGTGAGCATCACGATGATCGGCTTGAGGATGGGCAGGGTGACGTACCGGAAGACGCCCCACGCGCCGGCGCCGTCGAGGCGGGCGGCCTCCTCCAGCTCCTGGGGGACCTGGGTGAGTCCGGCGCTCAGGGTGATCACCACGAAGGGCACCGCGCCCCACACCACGAGCAGCATGATGACGAGGAGGCCCTGGGGTCCACTGGCGAACCAGTTGTGGCCGATCATGTCGACGCCGGGGAGCTTGCTGAGCAGCGCGTTGAAGATGCCGTAGTCCGAGTCGAAGAGCCACTTGAAGACGGTGGTCGCGACGATGACCGGCATGCCCCAACTGGCCACCAGGACAATGTTGATGAGGGTCTTCATCCAGCCGGAGACCTTCTGCTGGAGCAGGGCGAGGGCCATGCCGGCGACCATCGTGAAGATGACCGAGCCGGCCGCGAAGACGATCGTGCGGACGACGACGCCCCAGAACTCGCCGTCGCCGAGGATCCCGGAGAAGTTGTCGAAGCCGATCCACTCGGCGGGCTTGAAGCCCCACAGCTGGGACTGGCCGAAGGACTGGAAGGACAGCGTGACCAGGCGGACCAGCGGATAGCCCATGACCAGGGCGAGAATGAGCAGACAGGGCGCGAGCAGCAGCCAGGGGATCCCGGCCCCTCTCGACGTCCGCCGTCCACGGGGTGCGTCGGAGACGCGCGGTGGGGGCGCCTGCCGCGGCGGCGGCACCTTGGCAGGGGTGGTCGTGTCGGCACTCATCGCGCGCTCCTCAGCGATCCCTCAGGTCGTACGGCCGTGCTTCGTACGAGTCGCGGGGCCCTGCCCCGAGAACACCGAGGTGTCCAACAGGGCCCCGCGCTCAGGTCACTTGGTGTTGATGACCTTGTCGATCGCGGCGTCCGCTTCCTTCGCGGCGTCCGCCACCGACTTCTTGCCGGTGCCGATGTTCTGCAGCATGGTCTGCAGGACCTGGGCCTTCTCGACCTGGCCCCAGCCCGGTGCCATCGGGACGAACCAGTTGGACTCGGCCGCGGTGGCCGGGACCGCCGTCGCGGGGTCGCTCTTCAGCGTCGCGAGGTCGGTCTTGTTGTTCGGCAGGTTGCCCTTGGCCATCAGGCCCTTCTGGCCGGACGGACCGGTGAAGGCGTTGATCCACTCGGCGGCGAGTGCCTGCGCCTTGGACTTCACCGGGACGGCGAGGTCCGAACCGCCCAGGAACACGGGCATGTTCTTGCCGGACGGGCCGGGCATCACGAAGTTGACGAGGTCGGTCTTCAGCTTGCCGCCGGTCTTGTCGTTCTTCGGGTCGGCGGCGGTCGCGCCCTCCCACGCGGCGGCGAAGATCATGGACGCCTTGCCCTGGCCGTAGACGATGTAACGGTCGGACTCGTCCTTGGTCTTGTCGCCGTGCATGTACTTGTCGATGACCGACTTCCACTCGTTGAGTCCCTTGATGGACTCGGGCGAGGAGAGGCTGGCCTTCCAGTCGCTGCCGGACTGGGTGGCGATGGCGCCGCCGGCGTCGTAGACGAAGGACATGGCCGCGTACCAGTCACGGGTGGGCTGGTACCAGGCGCTGAACTTGCTGCCTTCCTTCTTCTGGATCTTGTCCAGGTCGGCGGTCAGCTCGGTGTACGTCGTCGGCGGGGCCTTGACGCCGACCGAAGCGGCGATGTCCTTGCGCCAGTTGGCGACGCGGCCACCGGCGTAGTACGGGACGCCGTAGGTCTTGCCGTCGTAGGTCACCGAGGCCTTGAGGCCGTCGAGCCAGGCGGAGGAGTTGGTGAACTTGGCGGGGTCGACGGGTGCGAAGGCGCCCTTGACCATGTAGCTCAGCATCTCGGTGTTGCCCATCTCGACCACGTCGGGCACCTTGTCGGTGGCGAGAACCGCGTCGAGCTTGGTGTTCTTGTCCGGCCAGCCGTAGTACTCGTGCTTGATCTTGACGCCCGGGTGCGCCTTCTGCACGGCCGCGTCGGCCGCCTTCACCAGCTGGGGCCAGTTGTTCTGCGCGTCGACGGTGAGCCAGACGGTCAGCTCCTTGGCGTCGGCGCCGCTGTTCGAAGAGCCCTTGTCGTCGTTGCCCCCGCACGCCGCGATGGAGACCATCATGCCCGCGATACCGATCGCGGCTATCAGCTTGCGCTTCACGCCACCCTCCTCAGGGATGCCTGCCACACCTCCCGCCCAAGAGCCGGGACCTGAACCAATGGTGTAGACCAGTACCGGGAGCTTGGACCAGACCACAGAGCCTGTCAAGAGCCCTCGAAACACCCCTGACCAGCCGTTATGCGACCTACATATGCAGGAACCTTTAAGTAAGAAGGCAGCGAAAACAACGGTGCCGGAGTACTCTCTTCCGCTAGACCACTTGGCGCTGTGGACTAGACCAAAAGAGACGGCGACGGTATACAGAGGGGATCACCAAGTGACCCTTGTCCGGAGCCCGGAAGGCGGAGCATGAGCACCGACGTCAGCAGTGCGGAGAACGAGGGTGGGGCCACCGTCCGCACCGCGCGTGTGCCCAAGTACTACCGCCTGAAGAAGCACCTGCTCGACATGACGGAGACGCTGGCGCCCGGCACGCCCGTCCCGCCCGAGCGCACTCTGGCCGCGGAGTTCGACACCTCGCGCACCACCGTGCGCCAGGCCCTGCAGGAACTGGTCGTCGAGGGCCGCCTGGAGCGCATCCAGGGCAAGGGCACGTTCGTCGCCAAGCCGAAGGTCTCGCAGGCCCTCCAACTCACCTCGTACACCGAGGACATGCGCGCCCAGGGCCTCGAACCGACCTCGCAGCTCCTCGACATCGGCTACATCACCGCCGACGACACCCTCGCCGACCTGCTCGACATCACCGCCGGCGGCCGGGTCCTGCGCATCGAGCGCCTCCGCATGGCCAACGCCGAACCGATGGCCATCGAGACGACCCACCTCAGCGCGAAGCGCTTCCCCGCCCTGCGCAGGTCCCTCGTCAAGTACACGTCCCTGTACACCGCGTTGGCCGAGGTCTACGACGTCCACCTCGCCGAGGCCGAGGAGACCATCGAGACCTCCCTGGCCACCCCGCGCGAGGCCGGCCTCCTCAGCACCGACGTCGGCCTGCCCATGCTGATGCTCTCCCGCCACTCCCTCGACAAGGAGGGCAAGCCGGTGGAGTGGGTGCGGTCGGTGTACCGGGGGGACCGCTACAAGTTCGTGGCGCGACTCAAGCGCCCGCAGGATTGAGCCACTTGAGCTAGTGCACGCGGTGTAGCGCTGTCACGCAAGCTGCTCTACGTTCCTCCCGTCGCCGCATGGACGGGAGGACTCCCCGGTGCGTACCGCGAACGTCCGAACCATCGTCGTCTGGACCCTCGTCGCGCTCGTCGGCGCGACGGGCTGGTCCGTGCTCGCGCTGGCGCGGGGCGAGAACGTGTCGGCCGCCTGGATGGTCGCCGCCGCGCTCGGCTCGTACGCCATCGCCTACCGCTTCTACGCGAAGTTCATCGCGTACCAGGTCCTGAAGGTCGACGGCACCCGGGCCACCCCGGCCGAACGCCTCGACAACGGCATCGACTACCACCCCACCGACCGCCGCGTCCTGCTCGGCCACCACTTCGCCGCGATCGCCGGCGCGGGCCCGCTCGTCGGACCCGTACTCGCCGCGCAGATGGGCTACTTGCCCGGCACGGTCTGGATCATCGCCGGGGTCATCTTCGCGGGCGCGGTCCAGGACATGGTGGTCCTGTTCTTCTCAACTCGGCGCGACGGCAGGTCACTTGGGCAGATGGCCCGCGAGGAGATCGGCCCGTTCGGCGGCGCGGCCGCCCTGATCGCCACCTTCGCCATCATGATCATCCTGCTCGGCGTGCTGGCCCTGGTCGTCGTGAACGCGCTGGCCTCCTCCCCCTGGGGCACCTTCTCCATCGGCATGACGATCCCGATCGCCCTCCTGATGGGCTTCTATCTACGGGTACTTCGCCCCGGCCGCGTCTCCGAGGTCTCCCTGATCGGCGTGGCCCTGCTGCTGCTCGCCCTGGTCGCGGGCCGCTGGGTCGCCGAGTCGTCCTGGGCCGGCACCTTCACCCTCGCGCCCTCGACGCTGGTGATCTGGCTGGTGGCGTACGGCTTCGTCGCCTCGATCCTCCCCGTCTGGACCCTGCTCGCCCCGCGCGACTACCTCTCCACCTTCATGAAGATCGGCACGATCGGCCTGCTGGCGATCGGCGTCGTGGTCGCCCTGCCCGCCCTGAAGATGCCCGCGGTCACCGACTTCGCCAAGCACGGCAACGGCCCGGTCTTCGCCGGCTCGCTCTTCCCCTTCGTCTTCATCACGATCGCCTGCGGCGCCCTGTCCGGCTTCCACTCGCTCATCTCCAGCGGCACGACCCCGAAGATGATCCAGAAGGAAACCCAGATCCGCATGATCGGCTACGGCGCCATGCTGATGGAGTCGTCGGTCGCCGTCATGGCGCTGGTCGCCGCGAGCATCATCGACCCGGGTCTGTACTTCGCGATGAACGCCCCGGCGGGCGCGATCGGCACGACGGTGCAGAACGCCTCGCAGGTGGTGAGCAGTTGGGGCTATCACATCTCCCCCGCCGACCTCACGCAGGCCGCGAAGAACGTCGACGAGGCGAGTCTGCTGTCCCGCACCGGCGGTGCACCGACCCTCGCGGTCGGCGTCTCGGAGATCTTCTCCAAGGTGACCGGCGGAAGCCTGCGCGCCTTCTGGTACCACTTCGCGATCATGTTCGAGGCGCTGTTCATCCTGACCGCGCTGGACGCGGGCACGCGGGTGGGCCGGTTCATGCTCCAGGACATGCTCGGGAACGTCTACCGGCCTTTCAGGAACGTGAGTTGGCGGCCGGGCCTGGCCCTGACGAGCGCGATCGTGTGCGCCCTCTGGGGCTACTTCCTCTGGGTCGGCGTCCACGAACCCCTCGGCGGGATCAACCAGCTCTTCCCGATCTTCGGCATCGCCAACCAGCTCCTCGCGGCGGTCGCGCTGGCCGTCTGCACCACCCTCCTGGTGAAGTCCGGGCGCATCAAGTGGGCCTGGATCACCGGGATTCCGCTCGCCTGGGACGCGACGGTCACCCTGACCGCGAGCTGGCAGAAGGTGTTCTCCGGCGACCCGAAGGTGGGCTTCTTCAAGCAACGGTCCGTGTTCCAGGACGCGATCGACGCGGGCAAGGTCCTGCCGCCCGCCAAGTCCATGGACGACATGCGCACCGTCGTCACCAACTCCACGGTGGACGGGGTGCTTTCGGCCATTCTCGCGGTGCTCGTCGTGGTCGTCATCGCGGACGCCCTTCGCGTCTGCGTTCGACACGTCCGCCGCCCCGCGCTCTCCACGCTGAGCGAGACGCCGTACGTCGAGTCGACCATCGTGGCACCGGCCGGGCTGATCCCGACCCGGGAGGAGAAGGAGGAGGCGACCCGCGATGCGGTCGGCGCTGACGCGGGCGGCTAGCCGGCTGGCCGGTGGAGTGCGGTGGTACGTCCGGGAGTTGACGGACGAGTCGGCGTACGACCGCTATGTCGCGCACGTACGCCGGAACCACCCCGAGGCGGAGGTCCCCGGCCGCCGCGACTTCGAACGCATGCGGACGGACCGTCAGGAGGCCGATCCACGCCAGGGTTTCCGCTGCTGTTGACGCCGGCCGTCGACGGCCTCCGTTGACACCGATGTCACGCCTTCACAGAATCGACATGCCGATATACGGACGGGGTCTTCCGCACGCGCGACGCCGTGACCTAGATTGCCTGCGCATTACACAGGCGATCATTGAGGTGACGGAGCCGCGACATGTCAGACGTACCCGAAGTTCCGCCCGAAGTGGGACCACCGGTGGTGACACCGGCCCGCGTCGTCATCGCGGTCTGCCTCGTCGCGCCGTTCGTGGCGCTGCTCTGGGTCGGCTCCTACACGAAGATCGACCCCACGTTCATCGGCGTCCCGTTCTTCTACTGGTACCAGATGCTCTGGGTGCTGATCTCGACCGTGCTGACGATGACCGCCTACAAGCTGTGGCAGCGCGACCAGCGGACCCGCCATGGAGGTAACCGGTGAACGACGGCGTGAACGGCGTCGCTCTCGGCGTCTTCATCTTCTTCTTCCTGGCCGTCACGGTCCTGGGCTTCCTGGCCGCCCGCTGGCGCCGCGCCGACAACGAGCAGAGCCTCGACGAATGGGGCCTGGGCGGACGGTCGTTCGGCACCTGGGTCACCTGGTTCCTGCTCGGCGGTGACCTCTACACGGCGTATACGTTCGTGGCGGTCCCGGCGGCGGTCTACGCGGCGGGCGCGGCGGGCTTCTTCGCGGTGCCGTACACGATCCTCGTGTACCCCCTCATCTTCACGTTCCTGCCCCGCCTCTGGTCGGTGTCGCACAAGCACGGATACGTGACGACCTCGGACTTCGTGCGCGGCCGCTTCGGCTCGAAGGGTCTTTCGCTGGCGGTGGCGGTCACCGGCATCCTCGCGACGATGCCGTACATCGCGCTCCAACTGGTCGGCATCCAGGCCGTGTTGGACGTCATGGGGGTGGGCGGCAGCGCCAACTCCAACTGGTTCGTGAAGGACCTGCCGCTGCTGATCGCGTTCGCCGTGCTGGCCGCGTACACCTACTCGTCCGGCCTGCGCGCGCCCGCGCTGATCGCGTTCGTGAAGGACGGGCTGATCTACATCGTGATCACGGTGGCGATCATCTACATCCCGATCAAGCTCGGCGGCTTCGACGACATCTTCAGCGCGGCGGGCGCCAAGTTCAAGGCTGCGGGAGCGGGCGGACTCGTCCCCGCACCGGCGGGCCAATGGACGTACGCCACACTGGCGTTGGGCTCGGCGCTGGCCCTCTTCATGTACCCGCACTCGATCACCGCAACCCTCTCCTCCAAGAGCCGCAACGTGATCCGCCGCAACACCACGATCCTGCCGCTGTATTCACTGATGCTGGGCCTGCTCGCGCTGCTCGGCTTCATGGCGATCGCGGCCGGAGTCAAGGTCACCAACGGGCAGTTGGCGATCCCGCAGCTGTTCGAGAACATGTTCCCGGACTGGTTCGCGGGCGTGGCCTTCGCGGCGATCGGCATCGGAGCGCTGGTACCGGCGGCGATCATGTCCATCGCGGCGGCGAACCTCTTCACCCGCAACATCTACAAGGACTTCATCAAACCGGACGCGACCCCGGCCCAGGAGACCAAGGTCTCCAAGATCGTCTCCCTCCTGGTGAAGGTCGGCGCCCTGGCCTTCGTCCTGACGATGGACAAGACGGTCGCCATCAACTTCCAGCTCCTGGGCGGCATCTGGATCCTCCAGACCTTCCCGGCCCTGGTCGGCGGCCTCTTCACCCGCTGGTGCCACCGCTGGGCCCTCCTCGCCGGCTGGGCGGTCGGCATGATCTACGGCACCCTCGCCGCGTACGGCGTCGCCTCCCCGACCCAGGATCACTTCGGCGGCTCGTCCAAGGAGATCCCCGGCATCGGCGAGATCGGCTACATCGGCCTGACGGCGTTCGTCATGAACGTCGTGGTGACGGTGGTCCTGACGTTCGCCCTGAAGGCGTTCAAGGCCCCCGATGGCATCGACGAGACGAGCCCCGGCGACTACACGGCGGACGCGGGCGACCCGGGCGTAGAGGTGGAGCTGCCTCCGGCGACAGCGGGGGCAACTCACTAGCGCCGGCTGACCGTCCCCGCCCAAGGGGCGCGACCAGCCACGACGAACCGACAGCGGGCCGCCGAAAAGCAAGTTACTCGGCGGCCCGCTGTCGTCCACACTCACCCGCATGGACTTCCTCATCCGCCGAGCGGACCCCGCCGAATACGAACCCCTCGGCACCCTCACGGCCCACGCCTACCTCGACGACGGCCTCCTCGACTACGGCGAGACCGACCCCTACCTCCCCGTACTGAAGGACGTGGCAAGCCGGGCCGCGGCCGCCGAGGTCCTCGTCGCGGTGGACGGCGACCACCTCCTCGGCGGCGTCACCTTCGTCCCGGGCCCCGGCCCCATCGCCGACATCGCGACAACCGGCGAGGCGGAGATCCGCGCCCTGGCGATCGCCCGCGCCGCCCGCGGCCGCGGCGCCGGCGAGGCCCTCGTCCGCGCCTGCGTGGACCGCGCACGGGCCACCGACGGCTGCACGGCCGTCGTCCTGTCGACCCAGTCCTCCATGCACGCGGCCCACCGCATCTACGAACGTCTGGGTTTCGTCCGCACACCCGACCGGGACTGGAATCCCGTGCCACACCTGGACGATCTCACTCTGCTCACCTATCAACTGACGCTCTGAAACCGCCGCGACACAACATCTGGTGGTGCCACGACAGCCCGGCACAAGATGTATGCTCATGCTCGCTGTCGCCGCAGGGGAATCCGGTGCGAATCCGGAACTGTCCCGCAACGGTGTACTTACGTGCATATGCACGCATGGTCAGTCCGAGGACCTGCCGACGGCGCGCGTCCGGCCACCCGGCCAGGGCGCATGACGTCCGGGCCTCGTGGAGTGGGCCGGTGGACGCGACGCCCCGTGCGCTCGTGTACTGCCGCCTGCCCTCGGCGAGGCCCCGTGCCGAGCGAGGGAGAGCCCCACCGTGACCATCGCGCCAGCAGAGCCGGCATCAGCGACCCAGGCGAACGAGGCGAACGTAGCGACCGCGACCGGACCCGGAACCGACGTTCCCGGAACGGCTGTTCAGGACGCCGACGGCCCCGGTACCGCGATCCTGCGGACCCTGACCGAGCTGACCGCCGACCTCCCCGACGCCGACGCCGGCCGGGTCGCCGCCGCCACGTTGCGCGGCCGGTCCGCGCACGCGGACGTGGCGGAACTGCGCGAGCTGGCGACGGAGGCGGCCGCCGGCCTCATCTCCGAGGACCCGGTCTACTCCCGGCTGGCCGCCCGGCTGCTGACGGTCAGCATCGCCGCCGAGGCCGCCTCCCAGGGCGTCACGACGTTCACCGAGTCCGTCGCCGTGGGCCACCGCGAGGGCCTCATCGCGGACCGTACCGCCGAGTTCGCGACGCTGCACGCGGCCCGCCTGGACGCGCTGATCGACACGGAGGCCGACGACCGCTTCGGCTACTTCGGCCTGCGCACCCTGTACAGCCGTTACCTCCTGCGGCACCCGATCACCCGCAAGGTCATCGAGACCCCCCAGCACTTCATGCTCCGGGTCGGGGCCGGCCTCGCCGAGGACGACAGCACCCGCGCCCTGGACGAAGTCGCCGCGCTCTACCGCCTGATGAGCCGCCTGGACTACCTCCCGTCCTCCCCCACGCTCTTCAACTCCGGCACCCGGCACCCCCAGATGTCGTCCTGCTACCTCCTCGACTCCCCGCTGGACGAGCTGGACTCCATCTACGACCGCTACCACCAGGTCGCCCGCCTCTCGAAGCACGCCGGCGGCATCGGACTGTCGTACTCCCGCATCCGCAGCCGCGGTTCGCTGATCCGGGGGACGAACGGGCACTCCAACGGCATCGTCCCGTTCCTGAAGACGCTGGACGCCTCGGTCGCCGCGGTGAACCAGGGCGGCCGGCGCAAGGGTGCCGCCGCGGTCTACCTGGAGACCTGGCACTCCGACATCGAGGAGTTCCTGGAGCTGCGGGACAACACCGGTGAGGACGCCCGCCGTACGCACAACCTGAACCTGGCGCACTGGATCCCGGACGAGTTCATGCGCCGGGTGAACGAGAACGGCGACTGGTCGCTCTTCTCCCCCGCCGACGTGCCCGAGCTGGTCGACCTGTGGGGCGACGAGTTCGACGCGGCCTACCGCAAGGCCGAGGCGCGGGGTCTCGCCAAGAAGACCATCCCGGCCCGTGACCTCTACGGCCGCATGATGCGCACCCTCGCGCAGACCGGCAACGGCTGGATGACCTTCAAGGACGCGGCCAACCGCACCGCCAACCAGACGGCCGAGCCGGGCCACACGGTCCACTCCTCCAACCTCTGCACGGAGATCCTGGAGGTCACGGACGACGGCGAGACGGCGGTGTGCAACCTGGGTTCGGTGAACCTGGGCGCGTTCGTCACCGATGGTGAGCTGGACTGGGAGCGGCTGGACGAGACGGTCCGCACCGCCGTCACCTTCCTGGACCGCGTGGTCGACATCAACTTCTACCCGACCGAGCAGGCGGGCCGTTCCAATGCCCGCTGGCGCCCGGTCGGCCTGGGCGCGATGGGCCTCCAGGACGTCTTCTTCAAACTCCGCGTCCCCTTCGACTCCCCGCAGGCGCAGGCCCTCTCCACCCGGATCGCCGAGCGCATCATGCTCGCCGCGTACGAGGCCTCCGCCGACCTCGCCGAGCGCAACGGCCCGCTCCCGGCCTGGGAGAAGACCCGTACGGCCCGCGGTGTCCTGCACCCCGACCACTACGGCGTGGAACTGACCTGGCCGGAGCGCTGGTCGGCGCTGCGGGAACGTATCGCCCAGACCGGCATGCGCAACAGCCTGTTGCTGGCGATCGCCCCGACTGCCACCATCGCGTCCATCGCCGGCGTCTACGAGTGCATCGAGCCGCAGGTCTCCAACCTGTTCAAGCGCGAGACGCTCTCCGGCGAGTTCCTCCAGGTCAACTCCTACCTGGTCGACGAGTTGAAGCAGCTCGGCGTGTGGGACGCCCGCACCCGCGAGGCACTGCGCGAGGCCAACGGCTCGGTGCAGGGCTTCAGTTGGATCCCGGAAGACGTGCGCGCCCTGTACCGCACGGCCTGGGAGATCCCGCAGCGCGGCCTGATCGACATGGCCGCCGCCCGCACCCCGTTCCTGGACCAGTCCCAGTCCCTGAACCTGTTCCTGGAGACGCCGACGATCGGCAAGCTCTCCTCGATGTACGCGTACGCCTGGAAGCAGGGCCTGAAGACGACGTACTACCTGCGCTCCCGCCCGGCGACCCGCATCGCCCGCGCGGCCCAGGCCCAAACGCAAACCCCCATCCCCGTACAGCAGTTGACCCCCGACGAAGACGCGGTCGCCTGCTCCCTTGAGAACCCCGAGTCCTGCGAGGCCTGCCAGTGATGAGCTCCACCGAAAAGAACCTCCTCGACCCGGGCTTCGAGCTGACCCTCCGTCCCATGCGCTACCCGGACTTCTACGAGCGCTACCGGGACGCGATCAAGAACACCTGGACCGTCGAGGAGGTCGACCTCCACTCGGACGTCTCCGACCTCGCGAAGCTGACGCCGGGTGAGCAGCACATGATCGGGCGGCTGGTCGCGTTCTTCGCGACGGGTGACTCGATCGTGGCGAACAACCTCGTGCTGACGCTGTACAAGCACATCAACTCCCCCGAGGCGCGGCTCTACTTGAGCCGTCAGCTCTTCGAGGAGGCCGTGCACGTCCAGTTCTACTTGACGCTGCTGGACACCTACCTCCCCGACCCGGCGGACCGGGCGGCCGCCTTCGACGCGGTGGAGAACATCCCCTCCATCCGCGAGAAGGCCGAGTTCTGCTTCAAGTGGATCAACGAGGTCGAGAAGCTGGACAGCCTCCAGACCCAGGCCGACCGCCGCCGCTTCCTCCTCAACCTCATCTGCTTCGCCGCGTGCATCGAGGGCCTGTTCTTCTACGGCGCGTTCGCGTACGTCTACTGGTTCCGCAGCCGGGGTCTCCTGCACGGCCTCGCCACCGGCACCAACTGGGTGTTCCGCGACGAGACCATGCACATGAGCTTCGCCTTCGAGGTGGTCGACACCGTCCGCAAGGAGGAGCCGGAGCTGTTCGACGACCAACTCCAGCAGGAGGTGACCGACATGCTGCGCGAAGCCGTCGAGGCTGAGCTGCAGTTCGGGCGTGACCTGTGCGGTGAGGGTCTGCCGGGCATGAACACCGACTCGATGCGCCAGTACCTGGAGTGCGTCGCGGACCAGCGCCTCCAGCGGCTGGGCTTCGCGCCGGTCTACGGCTCCGAGAACCCCTTCTCCTTCATGGAGTTGCAGGGTGTCCAGGAGCTGACGAACTTCTTCGAGCGCCGCCCGTCGGCGTACCAGGTCGCCGTAGAAGGCACGGTCGACCTGGACGAGGACTTCTAGGACCCCGCCAGAGGACTCCCCTAGCGGACCCCCGGTCCCCTTTATCTGCCTCTTACTTCGCGGACGGCCCATGGAGCTTCCATGGGCCGTCCATGGAGTTTCTATGGAGCGGCAAAGTTCATGGGGTGCGTCTGTTCGCGGTCTCGTCGCCCCGGCTACGTTCCACCCGTCCTGTTCATGTCATTCACCAATGGCCCCACAGGACGCTCAAAGTGTCATGCCCATGACGACGTCATCTGCCGCCGCTACGCGCGTCACAGGCCTGCCACCACGCCGAGGAACCCCACTCCAACGATGGAGGCAGTACCCCATGCGTGAGAAGCCCAGACGGAGTCTGCGAAGACTGCTGACCGCCGCCGTACCCGCCCTCACCCTCAGCGTCTTCGGGCTCGTGGCGGCCTCCCCCGCCGGCGCGCAGCCCGCCCCACAGGCCGCCGTCCAGTCCGCCCAGGTCTCCAAGGTCACCCAGAACTCCAAGGCCCTGACGTCCCCCGCGGCCCAGGCCGTCCACTCGACCGGCAAGGCCGGCCAGAAGGTGCCGACCGAGCACCTGTGCGCCGCCGCCACCCCCGGTCACGCGTCCTGCTTCGCCCAGCGGCGCACCGACATCAAGCAGAAGCTGGCCGCCGCCGTGCACTCCGACGCGGCCGCAGCGGTCTCCGGGCTGAGCCCGGCCAACCTGCACAGCGCGTACGCGCTTCCCTCGACCGGCGGCTCCGGCCTGACGGTCGCGGTGGTCGACGCGTACAACGACCCCAACGCGGCCTCGGACCTGGCCACTTACCGCTCCAACTTCGGCCTGTCGGCCTGCACGGTGGCCAGCGGCTGCTTCAAGCAGGTCAGTCAGACCGGCTCGACCACCTCGCTGCCGACCAACGACAGCGGCTGGGCGGGCGAGGAAGCGCTCGACATCGACATGGTCAGCGCGGTCTGCCCGAACTGCAACATCATTCTGGTGGAGGCCAGTTCGGCCACCGACTCCGACCTCGGCACCGCCGAGAACGAGGCCGTGACCCTGGGCGCGAAGTTCGTCTCCAACAGCTGGGGCGGCTCCGAGTCCTCCTCGCAGACCTCCGAGGACACCTCGTACTTCAAGCACCCGGGTGTCGCGATCACCGTCTCCGCCGGTGACGAGGACTACGGCGCCGAGTACCCGGCAACGTCCCAGTACGTGACGGCAGTCGGCGGCACCGCGCTCTCCACGTCGTCCACCACGCGTGGCTGGACCGAGTCCGTGTGGAAGACCAGCAGCACCGAGGGCACCGGCTCCGGCTGCTCCTCCTACGACGCGAAGCCGAGCTGGCAGACCGACACCGGCTGCACCAAGCGCATGGAGTCCGACGTCTCCGCCGTCGCCGACCCCGCCACCGGCGTGGCCGTCTACGACACCTACGGCGGCTCCGGCTGGGCGGTCTACGGCGGCACCAGCGCCTCGTCCCCGATCATCGCGGGCGTCTACGCGCTGGCCGGCACCCCGGGTACCAGCGACTACCCGGCGAAGTACCCCTACTCCCACACCAGCAACCTGTACGACGTCACGAGCGGCAACAACGGCTCCTGCACGACGAGTTACTTCTGCACCGCGGGCACCGGCTACGACGGCCCGACCGGCTGGGGCACCCCGGACGGCACCGCCGCCTTCACCTCCGGCACCACCACGGGCAACACGGTGACCGTCACCAACCCGGGCAGCCAGTCCACCGTCACGGGTTCCACGGCCAGCCTGCAGATCTCGGCCACGGACAGCGCGAGCGCGACCCTCACCTACAGCGCGAGCGGGCTGCCGACCGGCCTGTCGATCAGCAGCTCGACCGGGCTGATCTCGGGCACCGCGTCCACCGCCGGCACCTACGCCGTGACGGTGACCGCGACCGACTCCACCGGCGCCTCCGGTTCGGCCTCCTTCACCTGGACGGTCAGCACCTCCGGCGGCGGCAGCTGCACCTCGACCCAGCTCCTGGGCAACGCGGGCTTCGAGTCCGGCAACACCACCTGGACCGCGACCAGCGGAGTCATCACCAACGACAGCGGTGAGTCGGCACACGCCGGTTCGTACTACGCGTGGCTCGACGGCTACGGCTCGACCCACACCGACACGCTGTCCCAGTCGGTGACGATCCCGTCCGGCTGCACGGGCACGACCTTCACCTTCTACCTGCACATCGACACCGCGGAGACCAGCACCAGCACGGCTTACGACAAGCTGACGGTCACCGCCGGATCCACCACCCTGGCCAGCTACTCCAACCTCAACGCGGCCACCGGGTACGTACAGAAGAGCATCAGCCTCTCCGCGTACGCCGGCTCCACCGTGACGCTGAAGTTCAGCGGCGTCGAGGACTCCTCCCTCCAGACCAGCTTCGTCGTCGACGACACCGCCGTGACGACCAGCTGACCCCGTCATGAGCTGGACCCCGGCCGTCTCGCAGCGGCCGGGGTTCTGTCATGTCCACGGATATTTCACAGCTCACGAGGGATCCGGATGCGTCCGTGACACGTCAAAGGGGCAAAGGAGGCCCCCCATGCGCCGATCGATTCTCGGTCCGTCCCTCGCCGTCGCCACCCTGGCGCTCGCCCTCACAGGCTGCGGCGGCACGAAGTCCGACACCGGCAGCGGCAGCGTGTCGCCGTCGTCCTCCCCCACGCCGAGCAAGAGCCGGTCGGCCTGTACGGCGAAGGAGACCCTCGCCGCCACCGACACGAACGGCACGTTCTGCCTGACGACCGGCAACACCGTCCGCATCCTGCTGGACGGGACGACCACCCGCCCCTGGGCGCCGGTCAAAACGGTGGGCAGCGGCCTGAAGGCCACCAACAGCGGGATCCTGATCCGGCCCGGCGACGCGAGCAACGCGTACGAGGCGGTGTCGGCCGGGACCGTGAAGCTCACGTCGTCCCGGCCGCTGTGCGCGACCGCCCCGCACAAGATCTCCTGCAAGGGCATTCAGGAATGGTCGGTCACCGTCGTGGTGTCGAAGTGATCATCCGGTGGGCGGTCCGGATCTGACGGTCGATGCGCCGGTCGTGCGCGATGCCGAGCAGCGACGGGAAGGTCACGGCCACGAGGATGCCGACGACGGTGAGGAGGGCGATGAGGTTGTCCATGGCTGTGTTCATGGACATGAGTCTCGTCCTTTTGACTCCTTACCGTGAGTGGCAGGACTGCCGTACACCCTCGATTTACTGCCACTTGTGGCGCACACTGGCCCCATGCTGAAGAACGTGGCCGTGGTCCTGCTCGACGGAGTCGCCCCCTTCGAACTCGGCGTCGTCTGCGAGGTGTTCGGCCTCGACCGCAGCGACGAGGGACTGCCGGTCTACGACTTCGCGGTCGCCTCGGCCGAGGGGCCGACGCTCACCACCCACGCGGGCTTCTCCCTGACCGTCGACCACGGCCTGGAGCGCCTGGAGACCGCGGACCTCATCGCCGTACCGGCGGGCGCGACCTATGCGGAGCGGGAGTACCCGGAGGAACTCCTCGACGCCCTGCGGCGGGCCGTGGACCGGGGTGCCCGGGTGCTCAGCGTCTGTTCGGGCGTGTTCGTGCTGGCCGCCGCCGGGCTGCTGGACGGGCGGCGGTGCGCGGTGCACTGGCACCACGCCGAGCTGCTCGCGCGGCGGTATCCGAAGGTCGTCGTGGAGCCGGACGTGCTGTACGTCGACGAGGACCCGGTGATCACGTCCGCCGGTACCGCGGCCGGCATCGACGCCTGTCTGCACATCGTCCGCAAGGAGCAGGGGCCGGAGGTCGCCAACGCCATCGCGCGGCGCATGGTCGTACCCCCGCACCGCGACGGCGGCCAGGCCCAGTACATCGAGCGGCCGCTGCCGCGCTCGCAGTGCGACACGGTGGGCGAGGTGCTGGTGTGGATGGCGGAGCACCTCGACCAGGAGGTCACCGTCGAACAGCTCGCGGCCCGCGCCCTCATGTCACCGCGGACCTTCGCCCGCCGCTTCCAGCAGGAGACCGGGACCACGCCCTACCGCTGGATCCTGCGTCAACGGGTGCTGCTGGCCCAGCAGTTGCTGGAGGGGACGGACGAGACGATGGACGCGATCGCCTGGCGCGCCGGCTTCGGCACCGCACCCGCCCTGCGCCACCAGTTCGTCCGGGCGCTGGGCACCACGCCGAACGCCTACCGGCGCACGTTCAGGGGCCCGGAAGCCGCCTGAACGTACGCCCGTCACATCACCTCGACACGGGCCTGAGCAGCAGCCGGTTCGGGCGGAGGGTGATGCCGACGCGGGTGGTGTCGTTCGAGCCGGACACCTGCTCGAAGCGGTACCTCGTCGCCACCGCCGCCGTGATCAGGCTCAGCTGGGCCATCGAGAAGTGGTCGCTGGGACACTTCCGGTTGCCGTTGCTGAACGGGCTCATGGCGAACTTCGGCACGTCCTTGGACCGTTCCGGAAGCCAGCGGTCGGGGTCGAACTCCTCGTTGTGCGCATACGAACGCGGGTCGCGCTGGATCGCGTACGGACTGTAGATGATGTCCGCCCCGGCCGGAATCCGATAGCCGCCCAGTTCGGTCTCGGCGACCGCCCGCCGCGTCAATATCCATACGGCGGGACGCAGCCGCATCGCCTCGACGACGACATTGTTCGTGTGCGTGAGCTTCCGGACGTCGTCGAATGCCACCGGGCGGCCGCCCGTCACGGATTCGACCTCTTCGCGTACCTTGTCGGCGTGTTCCGGGTGTTCGGTGAGGACCTGGAGCAGCCACATGATCGTGGACGCGATTGTTTCGCTTCCCGGGGTGAGGATCGCGACGACCTGGTCGTGGATCTCCTGTTCCCCGATCGGGTCGCCATTGTCGTCCGTCGCCTCCAGCAATGCCGTCAGCAAATCGTCCGGCTTTTGACCAGATTCGCGCCGCTCGGCCACGATCTCGTCGACGAGGAGATGCAAATCGGCCAGTGCCCGGTTGAATTCGCGGTTGGCCGGGAGGGGCAGCCGGTAGAGCGGTCCAGCCGGTACCACCATCCGCCGGTACATGCCCCGGAAGACGGTGGCGAGCGCGACGCACAGCCGCTCGGCGCGCTCGTCCATGAAGTCGCCGCGCAGCAGACAGCGGGCCGCGATCCGCACGGCGACCCGGAAGGACTCGGAGGTGCAGTCGATCGTCCCGCCCGCCTGCCAGCGTTCGGTGAGCGCGTGCGCTTCTTCCTCCATGATCGGTCCGTAGCCGGGGATCGCGTCGAGGCGGAACGCGGGCTGGATGATGCGCCGTTGGCGCCGGTGCAGGGACCCGTTGGCCGTGGCCACGCCCTCCTTGCCGAGCAGTCCCTCCAGGGACTCCCACAGCGGGCCCGCGATGATGAAGTCGGGGTTCAGCGCCAGGGCTCCGGTGAGGGCCGGCGCGGTGACGGCGTAGACCGTCTTCGGGCCGAGGCGGAGCCTCACGACGTCGCCGTGGTCGCGGAGTTGGGCCATGAAGGCCAGGGGGTCGCGGACCAGCTTCCAGCCGTGGCCGAGAAGCGGGACCCTGCCGCCCGCGACGGGCGGCTCCAGCAGCTCCGGCACCTCGGATGCCGCGGGCTTCACAGACTCGACGGTCATTTCTCACCTGCCGCTTCGTTGTTGACGTACGGGGGTGTGGACCGGTCGTCCCAGCTGTCGACCATGTAACGGCCGGACTCGTGGTGGAACCAGTAGACGGTGCTGAACCAGTTCCGCATATTGCCGAGGCAGGTCCGCACGGCGGCACTCAGTTCCATTCCGCGCACGGTGCCGTCGTCGAGCCGGTCGGCGAGACGTAAGGTGTCCTGTTCCGCGACGAGGAATTCGTCTGTGCATTCCTCGATACGGCGCCTCAGTTCGGCGACCGCGTCCTCAAGGGTCAGCCCCTCGTGCTTGATGAGGCTGATTCCGAGATTGTGGACCTCGTCGCCCGCGAGTTCCTTGGGCAGCGAGCAGAGGTCGTTGTACCAGGCGGCGAATTCCTGGCTGAGCAGTGCCGCCCTTCGATATCCCGGGTGTTTCCGCACACTGTCCGGGAGTTCGAGTCCCGCGCTCGCCTCCAGCAGGTCCGTCCAGATCCAGTGGGCGAAGGTGAGCCGGCGCAGCGCGAGGTATTCCTCGACCGTGGGGACGGTCCCCTCGGTGCGGTTGCGGAATTCACGGTCGTAGGCCTCGATGACCGCGTGGAAGTGCCGGGCGAACCGTGCGTTCCAGGTGTCGGGCAGGAACGAGTAGATCCGCATCATGCTGTCGGCGAACCCGGCGACCAGCGGATCCGGGTGGAGCAGATGGTGCCGTGGTGAATCCAGTGCCGCGTGCAACCGGAACCTCAACCGCCGCCAGGCGTCGGGGCGTTGGTGCACGATGTCCCGGTCGTGGCGGTCGTCCCAGACGAAGAACCACGCGCTGTAGTCCGCTATCGCCTGGAGCACCTCGTCCGGTGCGCCCAAGTAGTACCCGGCCATCAGGTCCGTGTAGCAAAGACCGTCGGCATATTCCCTTACCTTGTCCGCCGGCATGAGGCGCTTTTCCAGCAGCCAGACACGTGTCTTCTCCTGGAGCCTCGGCCAATACGGATGCAGTTGCCGGGGAAACGCCGCCTCGATCACCGGGAGAGAGAGCGACGGTGGTACCGCGATCGCCGTCGTTACCGTTGCCGTTGTCGATGTGGTGCTGTGTGAGAAAGCAGGCACGAACAAACCCCTCTCAGCCGCCAGTTGCGCACGCCCCTCCCGCTGTGCCGGGCGTGCGCCGTTGCGTATCCCCGCACTTCCTATTCAGCACCACAACTGACCGTTCTGGGAACGGATTTGCTCCCTTCACTACCCCCAAGTGCCGAGAATCCCCCCTTGTGTGACCGATTCTGGATCACTACACGAGCACAAACGATCGAATGTGCGAGGGACAGACGAACGGCGCCTGGTCAGGGAGTTGCACCTGAACAGACGCCGTACGTAAGGGAGACGGGCGACCGCTGGGGTCGGCCGGATCAGTCGTTGGCGACCACGGGGTAGCGGGGCTCGTTCTCGGCCATCTGCCGCAGCGCGTCCTTGCGGTCGCGCTTGGAGAGCCGGTCGATGTAGAGGTAGCCGTAGAGGTGATCGGTCTCGTGCTGCAAACACCGAGCGAAGTAGCCGGTGCCGCGGACCTTGACCGGGTTGCCCTTCTCGTCCTGTCCGGTCACCTCGGCGTAGTCGGGCCGCGCGAGCGGCGCATACGCGGTGGGCACCGACAGACAGCCCTCGTTGCTCTCGTCCAGATGCCGCTTGTCGGCGGGCAGGTCGACCAGCTTCGGATTGCAGACGACACCGACGTGCCGTTTGCCCTCGTCGTCCATGCAGTCGTAGACGAAGACCTTCAGGTCGACGCCGACCTGGTTCGCGGCGAGGCCGACGCCCTCGGCGGTGCGCTGCGAGGCGAACATGTCGGCCACCAGCGTCTCCAGCTCCGCGCCGAAGTCGGTGACGTCCCTGCACTCCTTGTGCAGCACCGGATTCCCGACGACCGTGATCGCCCGCGAGACCCCCCGCTCCCGCCAGGCCGCCTCACGCTCCTCGGTCCCCTCGGTGTCGATGACAAACCCCTCGTCATCCACGGGGAGCACGCCCACGTGCTGCTGATCGGTGTCCTGCTGCGCCATGACCGACGTAAGCCTTCCTGAAAACCAAGGGGGAGAAGTTGCTGATACAGGGTACGTGGAGTTCTTCAAGAGACGCGGTCCTGTGTCAATGGGCGGCGACCACGCCCTGTCCTCAGGGGCGCGGTCCTGCGCCGATCTGCGACTCCGCCGCGCGAGCGCGACCAGCGACAACGGGCCCGCACCCGACCAACGGCCTCAGCAGACCTCTTCCAAGTCCCGCCAGTCCCGGGAGTCAGGGCTGTCGGCGACCCACCCGTCCAACAACCCCCGAACCAGCGACGCGGGGGCCGCGAGCCCACACTCACGCTCAGGCACCCACAACTGCCCGTCCGTCCGGTGCCCCAGCGGCCCAGGATGCCCGGGCTCACTGTGATCATGCGGATCAAGATGCTCCCCGTCGCCCTCGTCGGAAGGCATCCGGGACTCGGAACACATCCGGCACAGCAACCGCACGGAGGACGACCAGTCCTCCGCCGCGAACCCCGCGTCCGCCGCCAACTGCTCCAACGCATCCCGGTCGGCCTCGGCGGCAGCCTCCAGCAGCACCACCCACGTAGGCACAGGCGACGGCGCCCACAACTCGATCTCGTCGAACACGGGGTACGAGTGCCCGGCGGCGGTCGTCCGCTCCCCGTGCGGCACCCCGTCGTGCAGCACGACCTCACCCCAGCGCCGCCCGGACGAGGGAAGCGGAATGGACAGCACCTCGATGCGCGCGGGATCCAGCCGCCGCCCCCAGACGACCTCGGCCTCCCCTTCCGGAGACAGCCGTACAGCCGCGCTGCCGAGATCCATCCCGGCCGGCTCACCCGCCCCGGTGACCCCGCCCGGCACCCGCAGCCCGTACGCCTGCCAGGCCCGCCGGGCCAGCGGCCAGTCCTGGAGCGCGGTGGCCGCGATGCCCACGTTCCACCAGTCAGGCGCGCCGGCCTCCCGGTCGAGCAGCGCGACGGCCCGCAGCCCGGCCGCCCGCGCCTGCTCCCAGTCGTGCCGGAACTTGTGCAGCAGGGCGAGGTTGAACCAGGACTCGGACAGCCAGGGCTCCAGATCGGCGGCCCGCGTCAGCAGCGCGCCCGCGTCCTCGTACCGACCGTCGCCGATCAGCGTGAACGCGCGGTCTGTGGCCTGCCGCCAGGAGGCGGAGGGCCGGTGCCGTCCCTTGCCGAAGATCCTCACGATTCCCGCCTGCCAGTTCCGTTCAGTGGGCTGGCTCTGCCCCCGGACACCCTCTTCTTCGCATCCAACCACGTACGGCTGGGAGGGCGCTCATTACCCATGGGTTACCCAGCCGAAGGCAAGGTCAGACAGTCCCGGGACAGTACCCGGGCCAGTGCTTCCACGACCTCGGGAGCGTAGTCCCCGGCGGTCCCGAGGCGCAGCTCCTCCAGTGCCCGCAGCGGCCCGCCGGGGCCGCCTGCCCGGGTTTTCTCCTCGTACGCGTTCACGGCCCGGACGATCCGCGCGGACAGCGGCTGCTCCCGGCACGGGTCGGCCTGCCGCTCCACGACGGCCGCCACCTGAGGACTCACCCCGGTCTGCCGTACGACGGCCCCGCCGAGCAGTGCTATCCGCCGCTGCTCCTCCGCGGGGAGCACCGCGGTGGCGCCGGCCGGTACCGGGTCGACGAGGCTGAGCTGGCCGATGTCGTGCATCAGGGCGGCGTACTCCAGGACGGTGAGGTCGGGCTCGGACAGCCCCAGGTCCCGCCCGACCGCCTGACACAGCGCGGCGACCCGGCGGGCGTGCCCGGCAGGCGTGTAACCGGCTATCTCGGTGGACCGGGCGAGGGAGGCGATGGTCTGGCGGTAGGTGTCCCGTACGGCCGCGTACCGCCGGAAGGACAGCTGGGTCAGCAGCAGCGGCAGCGAGAACACGGGCAGCGCCCACAGCCCCACGACGGCGACCGCGAGCGCCATCACCGCGCCGGTCGCGCACACGGCCGACCCGATCCCGAGCATCCCGCGCAGCTCGTCCCGCAGCAGCGGCGCGAACGGCCACCGGGTCCGCGAGTGCGCGAGCGCGGCGGCGAGCACGGCGTCGCAGAGCGCGGTGAGGGAGAGCAGCGCGAGCAGGAGCAGGGCGTAGGCGGGGCCGCCCCAACCGCTGAACACCCCCTGGTTGTACAGGGGTTGGAAGCAGACGGCCGCGAAGCCGACGGTCAGGACGCGGCGGGCCATCTGGTCGGGGGTGCGGCTGTGGCCGCGCGCGATGTGCGGGACGCAGCCGACGAGGGCGGCGGCGACCACCACGGCGACGGTCTGGAAGACGCCGTGGTGGGTGGGTTGGCCGGCGTCCGCGCCGAGCAGGGCGTAGGAGAGGGCGCCGGCCGCGCCGAGCGGGGCGGTTTCCCTGAGACCGGTCGTCCCGTTCCAGCGGCTCAACTCCCCTACGGCGACGAGGACTCCGAAGGCGAGGGCGACGGGGGGTTCTTCGAGGCCGGTCCAGAGGGTGTGGGTGAGGGAGGTGAGGGCGAGGAGGGCGGCGGAGGTGTGGATGAGGGTGAGGGTGAACGGGGGGCGGGGTGAGGGCATTTCGTCAGCCCCTCAGCACAGTGGAAACGGGCGGGGTGGGTGGGAAGACAATGGACGACTGGACCTCGTCGGCAGTCACCGCCGGATGCCATCCACACCGCCCAAGCGCCCGCACCAGCGCCCGCACCATCAACGGGTCGAACTGCGTGCCGGCACAGCGCGACAACTCCTCCAGCGCGGCAGACACCGGCCGAGCCCTCCGGTAGGACCTCGTGGACGTCATCGCGTCGAAGGCGTCGGCCACAGCAACTACCCGTGCGGACTCCGGGATCTGACTCCCCAACAGGCCGTACGGATACCCGCTCCCGTCCAACCGTTCGTGGTGGTGCAGGACAGCCGCACGGGCCTCGCCCAGGAAACCGATGCCCCGCACCATCTCGTGCCCGTACTCGGGATGCAGTTCGATCACCCGCCGCTCCTCGGGAGTGAGCGGCCCGTCCTTGCGCAGCAAGCGCGTGGGGACGCCCAGCTTCCCGACGTCGTGCAGGATCCCGGCGAAGCGCAGCACCTCCACCCGTGAGTCGTCCATGCCCAGCTCGCGCGCGATCATCATCGACGCCTGCCCGACCCGCTCACTGTGCCCGCGGGTGTACCCGTCCTTGATGTCGACGGCCTGGACGAGAGCGCGGATCGTGGCCTGATGGGCGGCGCGTTCCTGGTGGTACTGGGCGAACACCCACCAGGACACCCCCATCGGCAGCAGCACGAGCAGCGCGGCGACGGGGCCGTAGGGACTGCGCCACAGGACGGCCATCATCAGCCCGGCGAGCCCGTGCACGCCGATGGGCGCCAGGGACCGTAGGAACAGCCCTCGCCAGGCCCGTCGTACGGGCATCCGCTCGGCCAGCGCGAGAATCCCGCCGTCGAGCACGGTGAGGACCAGGCAGAAGGCGAGGACGGCGGCCAGGGCGGGGACCAGCGCGTACGGGAAGTCGGACGCGACGACGGCGTTCCGCCCGCCCAGCGCCCAGTGCACCCGTGCCGCCGCCCACACGCCCAGCGCGAGCTGCGCGGCCCGCCAGCCGCGCCGCAGCCAGGGCGAGCCCTGCTCGACGCGGGAGAACAGCGCCCCCGGCAGCGGCACGAGCGCGGCGGCGGGGGGCGGGAGGAGGAAGGCCGCCGCGAGCAGCACCGGGTAGAAGGTGCCGGCGAAGCGGCGCCGGGCGACCTGCTCGCAGCCGGCGTAGAGCGCGGCCAGCAGTGCGACCGCCCACCAGGGTGTGTGGACGGCCGGCAGCGGAAGCAGACACCACAGGGCGGCCGCGACGACACAGACGACGTACGCACGTGCCCGTGCCGGTGTCGCCTCCATGGCTGACGCCCTTCCCCCGACCATGCCTGTCCAGGCCGAGGAGCCTAGGGCGGTCGGGGGAGGGTCGCGGGCGTATCACCCGCGAATTAGCACGTTCGAGTGACGATCGCCCGTTCAGGAAACGGTCAGGACTCCTGGGGGGCGGCCGTCAGGTCGTGCTCGGGCACGGCCTGCCCGGAACGGATCAGATCGAGCCGCCCCAGGACCTTGGCCCGCAGGTCGGTCGGCACGTCGTCCTGACCGCAGCACCGCTTGACCAGCTTCTTCACGGCCTCTTCGAGCCCGTACTTCTCCAGGCACGGCGAGCACTCCGTGAAGTGCTGCTTGAACTTGGCGCGGTCCACGTCCGGCATCTCGCTGTCGAGGAACTCGTAGAGATGGTCGAGGACCTCACTGCAGTCCGTTTCGTGCGGCTCTCCGCAGCTCATGAGCCCGAGCCTTTCGCTTCGTTCGACTCTCCGGCGCCGGCCGGGACCAGTCCGCGGTCACGCGCGTAGTCCTCAAGCATGCCGCGCAGTTGACGACGGCCGCGGTGCAGCCGGGACATCACCGTACCGATGGGTGTCCCCATGATGTCCGCGATCTCCTTGTACGCAAAGCCCTCGACGTCCGCGAGATAGACGGCGATGCGGAATTCCTCGGGGATCGCCTGGAGCGCTTCCTTCACGTCCGAGTCGGGCAGGTGGTCGAGCGCCTGCGACTCGGCGGAGCGCAGACCCGTCGACATGTGCGACTCGGCGCGCGCGAGCTGCCAGTCCTCGATCTCCTCGGCCGCGGAGCGCTGGGGTTCACGCTGCTTCTTGCGGTACGAGTTGATGAACGTGTTGGTGAGAATCCGGTACAGCCACGCCTTGAGGTTGGTGCCCTCACGGAACTGGTGGAAGGACGCGTACGCCTTCGCGTACGTCTCCTGCACCAGGTCCTCGGCGTCGGCCGGGTTTCGCGTCATGCGCAGCGCGGCCGAGTACATCTGGTCGAGGAATTCGAGCGCGTCCCGCTCGAAGCGCGCACTGCGCTCCGAGGTCGATTCCGCTGTGACCTCGCTCGTGCCCTGGCCCTCGGGCTGCTCCGCCTGGCCGTGTTCGGTCCCTGCGTCGGTACCGGGAACCGGACCCACCTCCTCAAGATTCCGGGTGGCCTCGAAACCGATGCCACCAGAATCGGAGGATAGACGACGATCCGGTCCGCCCGCCGCCCCAATAGGGGTGGCCTTGGCCGCACGCAGCACAGTCCAGTCCAGGTCAGTGCGGCTGTTGCGGCTCGGGCAGAAGGTCGAACCCATGCGGCGGACTTCCTTTCTACGACTGTCTATGTCCGCCTCAACAGTGGTAAGGGCCCCGGCATTCCCGCCCCTCACCCGAGTGTTCGAGTCCACTCCACCACGCGCCCCGCGATGATCTCCAGCGCCTCGTCCTGCCCGATCTCCGCCCGCTTCGGCACCGCGAACCCGTGATCGCCGTACGGCACCTCGACCAGCCCGAAGTCTCCCTTCGGGAACTCCGCCGGTTTCCCGAAGGGGTCGTTCCCGCCCTGCACGACGAGCGTGGGCACCCCGGCGCCGAGCAGTTCACCGGCCCGCGACTTCTCGGGCCTGCCCGGCGGATGCAGCGGAAAACTCAGGGCGAGGACGGCGGCCGCGCCCAGCTCCGTAGCCGTACGACAGGCCACGCGGGCCCCGGCGCTACGGCCCCCGGAGATCACCGGCAGGCCGGGCTTCGCGACGGCCGGCCAGATCCCCCGCCAACCGATGTCGAGCGTCTTCGGCGCGGGCGCCACTTTCTTTCCCGCGACCCGCCACGGCTGCTCGACGAGTGCGACGGTGACGCCGTGCGCGGGGAGTGCAGCGGCGAGGACCTGGAGATCCCGCGCCTCGATGCCGCCACCGGCGCCGTGACTGACGGCGAGGACGAGCCGCGCCTTCTTGGCCGGGTGCCAGGTGACGCGGGCGTCCCCCGCGTCGGTCTCGATGATCTCGCCGGAAGTCACATGGGAAGTCGCGCTGGAAGTCACATCAGAAGAGTGTGCCCTCCTCGGGCCCCTCCAGCTCCTTCAGCAGCTCCGGCCCGTTGTTGCGGACGTTGCTCACGGCCGTGGACACCGGGTACGCGCGCAACAGCCCGGCGGGCGGCGGCGCGAGCAGCTCGCGCAGGTCGTCCGGGTCGGTGCGGGACGGGTCGAGCCAGGAGTCCCAGCGGTCCGGGGTGAGCATCAGGGGCATCCGGGGGTGGATGTCGGCCAGCGCGTGCGGCCCCTCGGCCGGGGGCCCCGCCAGCGGGGTCGTCTCCGCCTCGGTGGTGATCACCGAGCAGGTGACCCACCAGGCCAGCGGATGGTCGTCGGGCAGGGTCCGGTCCCGCCAGAACTCGTACAGCCCGGCCATCGCGAAGACCGACCCGTCGGCGGGCAGCACGAAGTACGGCTGCTTGCGCTGCCGCTTCTTCCTGCCCTCGACCTCCAGTTCCCGCTCGTCCTTGGCGGTGACCCACTCGTAGTAGCCGTCGGCGGGGATGATGCAGCGCCGGGTGGAGAAGGCGCGACGGTACGACGGCTTCTCGTGCACGGTCTCCGCACGGGCGTTGATCATCCGCGCGCCGCCCTCGGGCGTCTTCGACCAGCTCGGCACGAGCCCCCACTTGAGCCGACGGAGCTGGCGAACCGGCTCACCCGTGACGGAGGAACTAGCAGATGCAGCGTCCGCGTCTCTAAGTGGACGGTCGAGGACTGCATAGACCTCTTTGGTCGGGGCCACGTTGTAGTCGGGGGCCAAAGCCTCCTCGGGCTCCCACTTCTCGATCTCAAAGACTCCTGCGAGATCCTCGGGCCCACGACTCGCTGCATACCGTCCGCACATACGTGCCAGACTGCCAGATTCGACGAGACCTACGGGAGCCTCCGCCACCCATGGACAGCACCGCAATCCCTTCGATCACCGCCCTGTGGGACGAGGTCTTCGGCAGCCAGCCGGACCCCGACCTGTGGGTGGTGATCGCCACCCTGGTCGCCGCCCTGGCCGTGGTGGTCCCGCACAGCCTGTGGCGCCTCTCCCGCAATGCCATCACCATCGCCCACGAGGGCGGCCACGGCCTGGTGGCCCTGCTCACCGGCCGCACCCTCACCGGCATCCGCCTCCACTCCGACACCAGCGGCCTCACGGTCAGCCGCGGCAAGCCGCACGGCCTCGGCATGATCCTCACGGCGGCCGCCGGCTACACCGCTCCCCCGCTCCTGGGTCTGGGCGGCGCGGCCCTCCTGGGCGCCGGCCACATCACCCTCCTCCTGTGGCTGTCGACCCTCCTCCTGATAGCCATGCTGGTCATGATCCGCAACGCCTACGGCGCCCTCACGGTCATCCTCAGCGGCGCGGCCTTCCTGCTCGTGTCCTGGCTGACGGGTCCCCAGGTGCAGGCGGCCTTCGCGTACGCGGTGGTGTGGTTCTTGTTGCTGGGTGGCGTACGCCCCGCATTCGAGCTCCAGGCGAAGAGGGCGCGGGGCGGCGCAGGCGACTCGGACGCCGACCAACTGGCCCGCCTGACCCACGTACCGGCAGGCTTGTGGTTCTTTCTGTTCCACCTGGTGTCCCTGTGCTCGCTGATAGGCGGGGGACGCTGGCTGCTGGAGCTGTGACAAGCCCCCGAAGGGGCGAGTCACTAGGGCGCGGGGCTGTATCTGTCTGCGGCTCCGCCGCGCGGGCGCGACCAGCCCCAACGGCGCGGCACTCGACAGACGGCCTACTTATACAGTGGGGCCATGGCCCCGAACGACTCACAAACCGCCCTCTGGCCCGCCCCCACCGCCGCCGGAGCCGTCGCCGCGACGGTCCACGTCCCGGGGTCCAAGTCCGTCACCAACCGCGCTCTGGTACTCGCAGCCCTCGCCAGCGAACCCGGCTGGCTGCGCCGCCCCCTCCGCTCCCGGGACACCCTCCTCATGGCAGCCGCCCTGCGCGCGATGGGCGTGGGCATCGAGGAGGGCGTGGGCACGGAAAAGGGCTCCGGAGAGTTCTGGCGGGTCATCCCCTCGGGCCTGCACGGCCCGGCCACGGTCGACGTCGGCAACGCGGGCACGGTGATGCGCTTCCTGCCTCCCGTCGCTGCCCTGGCCGACGGCCCCATTCGCTTCGACGGCGACCCGCGCTCGTACGAACGCCCCCTGCACGGCGTGATCGACGCCCTCCGCGTCCTCGGCGCCCGGATCGACGACGACGGCCGGGGCGCGCTGCCCCTGACGGTGCACGGCGGGGGCGCGCTGGACGGCGGCCCCGTAGAGATCGACGCGTCCTCGTCATCCCAGTTCGTGAGCGCCCTCCTGCTCTCCGGCCCGCGCTTCAACCAGGGCGTTGAGGTCCGCCACATCGGCTCCTCGCTCCCCTCGATGCCGCACATCCGGATGACGGTCGACATGCTGCGCGCGGTCGGTGCCCAGGTGGACACCCCGGAGTCCGGCGGCGAGCCCAACGTCTGGCGGGTGACCCCGGGCGCGCTGCTCGGCCGGGACCTGACCGTCGAGCCGGATCTGTCCAACGCCCAGCCGTTCCTCGCGGCGGCGCTCGTGGCCGGCGGCAAGGTCGTCGTACCGGACTGGCCGGCGCGGACGACCCAGCCCGGTGACCGCCTGCGGCAGATCTTCACCGAGATGGGCGGTTCCTGCGAACTGACCGAGTACGGGCTGGAGTTCACCGGTTCGGGTGCGATCCACGGCATCGACGTGGACCTGGGCGAGGTCGGCGAACTGACCCCCGGCATCGCGGCCGTAGCGGCACTCGCCGACTCCCCCTCGACCCTGCGGGGCGTCTCCCACCTGCGCCTGCACGAGACCGACCGGCTTGCCGCGCTCACCAAGGAGATCAACGAGCTGGGCGGTGACGTGACCGAGACCGCCGACGGTCTGCACATCCGCCCGCGCCGCCTGCACGGCGGGATCTTCCACACCTACGAGGACCACCGCATGGCCACCGCGGGCGCGATCATCGGCCTCGCGGTCGAGGGTGTGCAGATCAAGAACGTGGCGACGACGGCGAAAACCCTTCCGGACTTCCCCGACCTGTGGACCGGGATGCTCGGGAGCGACGGGGCGTAGGGGACACACGCCATGCGTCGCTACGGCAAGAACACCGACGAGGACGACATCCGCCAGCGCCCGAACCGCAAGGGCAACCGGCCGCGCACGAACATCCGCCCCAAGCACGAGGAGGCGGTCGAGGGCATGGTCGTCACCGTCGACCGGGGCCGGCTGACGTGCCTGGTCGAGGACCGGGTCGTGATGGCCGTCAAGGCCCGTGAACTGGGCCGGAAGGCGGCGGTGGTCGGGGACCGCGTCGGCATCATCGGCGACCTCTCCGGCGACAAGGACACCCTCGCCCGCATCATCCGCATCGAGCCGCGCACCTCCGTGCTGCGCCGCACGGCCGACGACGACGACCCGTACGAGCGCGTGGTCGTCGCCAACGCCGACCAGCTCGCCATCGTCACCGCCCTCGCCGACCCCGAGCCGCGCCCCCGCCTCATCGACCGCTGCCTGGTCGCGGCCTACGACGGCGGCCTCGACCCGCTGCTCGTCCTGACCAAGTCGGACCTGGCATCGCCCGACGAACTCCTGGAGATGTACGGCGCGTTGGGCGTCCCCTATGTCGTCACGAGCCGCGAGGAGCTGGAGAACGGCACCGCGGTGGAGCGGGTCCGCAAGCAACTGGACGGCAAGATCACGGCGTTCGTCGGCCACTCCGGTGTCGGCAAGACGACCCTCGTCAACGCGCTGGTCTCGCTGGAGCGGCGGCGCAGCACCGGCATCGTCAACGCCGTCACCGGCCGCGGCCGGCACACCACGACCTCGGCGCGCATGATCCCGCTGCCCGACGACTCCGGCTGGGTCGTCGACACCCCGGGCGTCCGTTCCTTCGGCCTGCACCACGTGGACCCGTCCCGGGTCATCAAGGCGTTCCCCGACCTGGAACCGGGCACGGAGAACTGCCCGCGCGCCTGCAGCCACGACGAGCCGGACTGCGCCCTGGACCAGTGGGTGGCCGACGGCCACGCGGACCCGCAGCGGCTGTACTCGCTACGGCGGCTGCTGGCGACCCGGGAGCGAACCGAGGGCGACTGATCACCGCCTGACCACCGCGTGTTTGTGGGGACTCAAGTTCGGTAAGTGCATAATCGCACCGAGCCGGACAAACGGGAGGACAGCACAATGGCGTGGCTGCTGGTTGTCGTGGCCGGAATTCTGGAGACCGGGTTCGCCGTGTGCCTGAAGCTGTCCCACGGCTTCACGCGCCTGTGGCCGACGGTCGCCTTCTGCTCCTTCGCCCTGGGCAGCTTCGGCCTGCTCACCCTCTCCCTGAAGAAACTCGACGTGGGGCCCGCGTACGCCGTGTGGACCGGCATCGGCGCGGCCGGCACCGCGATCTACGGGATGGCCTTCCTGGGCGACCTCGTGTCGACACTGAAGCTCGTGTCGATCAGCTTCGTCATCGTCGGGGTGATCGGACTCCAGCTGTCGGGCTCCGCGCACTGAGCAGGTCCGTCAGGCACCCAGGATCCGATGGGTCGGTGTCAGCGCACCGCGCACCAGTTCACCGACCCCGCCCTCCCCCGGCGGTGCCGCCACACAGGACAGCGCCAGCCGTACGACGAGTTCGCAGGACCGGGCCAGGTCGGCGGTGTCCGGCTTGGCCGCCCCGGGTCCGGCGAGCGCCGCCACGGCACGGTCACGGACGACGGCCACGAAGTCACCGGGTGAGGGCAGCGGCCCGTCGGCCCGTCGCTGTGCCGGTACGGCGGAGGAGGACGGCACCGCGGACAGGGTCGGCGAGGGCAGCCGTTCGCTCCAGCAGCCGGTGAGCATCGCCCGTACCAGCGCGTTCTCGCGGGCCGCCGACGTGGTCCACTCGGCGGTCGCGGTCAGCCGCTCGCGGGCGTCGTTGTGACTGCCGAGCGCCCGCTCGACACCGACGAGATACCCGTCGGCCTCCCTTCTGACCAGCGCCCGCGCGAGCCCCTCCTTGCTGCCGAACTCGTTGTACAGCGTCTGCCGGGACACTCCGGCGGCAGCGGCCACGTCCACCATCCGTACGGTGGACCACGACCGGCGCGCCAGCGCCGTATAGGCGGCGTCCAGCAGGGATTCCCGCGCTGCAGGCATCATTCGCCTCCCGGGGGCGAGCGGCTCTGCGCCCAGATTTGACGCGCACGGGGGCACTGTCAAGGGTTCGCGGCGGTGCCGGGGGGCGCACTTCGGCCATTGCGCGCGGGAGTTGACGGAAGAGTGCCGCTCAGGGAGGGACGCGATGGTCCCCCACCTCCCGTTTCGCCCACCGGACCCTGTAGCCCCGGCGCGACCCCTGAAGATACGGTTCACGCATGGCCGACTATCACGATGACCTGCGCCTCGCCCACGTCCTCGCGGACGCCGCCGACGCAGCGACGACCGCGCGGTTCAAGGCGCTCGATCTCAAGGTCGAGACCAAGCCGGACATGACTCCGGTGACCGAGGCGGACAAGGCGGCCGAGGAAGTCATCCGCGGTCATCTGCAGCGCGCACGCCCGCGTGACGCGGTCCTCGGCGAGGAGTTCGGCATCGAGGGCACCGGCCCGCGCCGCTGGGTGATCGACCCGATCGACGGCACCAAGAACTACGTACGCGGCGTCCCGGTCTGGGCCACGCTGATCTCCCTCACGGAGGCGGCGGAGGGCGGCTACCAGCCCGTCGTCGGCCTGGTCTCCGCGCCCGCGCTCGGCCGCCGCTGGTGGGCCGCGAAGGGCCACGGCGCCTACACCGGCCGCAGCCTGTCCTCCGCGTCCCGGCTGCGCGTCTCCCAGGTCTCGAAGCTGACGGACGCCTCCTTCGCGTACTCCTCGCTCACCGGCTGGGAGGACCAGGGCCGCCTGGGCGGCTTCCTCGACCTGACCCGCGAGGTGTGGCGCACGCGCGCGTACGGCGACTTCTGGCCCTACATGATGGTCGCCGAGGGCTCGGTCGACATCTGCGCCGAACCCGAACTCTCCCTGTGGGACATGGCCGCGACCGCGATCATCGTCACCGAGGCAGGCGGCACCTTCACGGGCCTCGACGGCCGCCCGGGCCCGCACAGCGGCAACGCGGCCGCGTCGAACGGCATCCTGCACGACGAGTTCCTGGGGTATCTCAACCAGCGGTACTGACCTCGCTTGCGGCCTGACCTGATCGATTCGCCTTCCTCAGGGCTCCTGAACCGTCGTGAGGCAGTCATCGGTCTTCGAGCCGACCTCGAACGCACCCGCCATAGGCGTGTGGCAGGGACAGGCACAGCGTCGTACCAGGACCAGGCCGGCCCCGTGGGGCAGTGGGATGTCCTTGGTCTGGCGGCATTCGAGGTGCAGTTCCTGGTAGCCGTCCTGGGCAGCCGGCGCGCACTCGGCGGAGCGCATCGAAGTGTCGTCGATAGCTGCGGTCAGGGACGCTCGCCGAGGTTCTCGTAGTGGTCGCACAAAGCATTCAAGATGCGTGCCAAGCGCCGGGCATAGCCGACTTCGCCGCCGAATCTGCGGTTCGGCTCGGCACGGAGCTTCCCCCTCGCCTCACCTACACAAGCAAGCGCGCAGTACCGAGGGACGCTTTCCTTCTTCAACCGCCTGACGGACTGCTCGACCTCGGGGATGAGCAGCTCCAGGTGGCCCCGAATCATCTGCGTCAGCGTCTCCAGCTCATCAGCCGTTGGGGGCAGCGCCACGGCGTCTGGGTCCAGCAGAATCTGCGCGGTCTCGCGCATGACGGTGATGTCAGGGCGATCGGCTTGCCGACGCTCAGTACCTTCGGATGCCGCGGTGGTGCGGTTCGCCATGTCGACCCCTGCCCAGTCGGCCACGCCCGGGGCCGTTCGCGTGGTCGCCGGGTCTCGTCGTGCCTCTTGAAGCTAGGAGCGCGATGGACGCCAATGCCAGCAATGTGCAGATCTTTGCACTCATGCCAACCTGCCATGGAGCTTGGCGATTTCGCTCTCTTGACCAGCTACGTCGACTGCCGGAACGTGTCGCAAAGAACTGCACATCTCATGGATGGAGACAGTCATGTCGCTACGGTTCATCGGGATCGACCCCGAAACCAAGACCGCGGACTCACCGACCGTGTGGATCGACCAGGAGAAGGGCGAACTCGTCTTCCAGGGATGGAAGCCCGACCCTCAACTCGAAGCAGAATGCGCCGCGTTCGAAGTACCAGGTCATGCCATCGGCATTCCGGTGGACGAGGCCGTCATCCGCATCCCTGCCAGGATGGTGCACATGATCAGGGAGGCGTGCGAGTGCGACACGAGGTCGCTCCAGCTGAGTGGATGAGTGAGAGGAGGAGGTAACCGCCCCGGACCGGTGTCCAAGGTCCGTCCCCACGTTCGCATGCGTCGCTGGCAACGGCGGGGTGTGAAGCCGAGCGGAAAAGTCCAAGAGCAGCCTGGCCATCGGGCAGCCACAGGCGAAGGGGAAGGCTGGACGGGCGAACGTGAGTGAACCCTTGATGACGCCTCGTTACTTCCAAGTCGCGCGGATGGCAGAGCAGTTGGCGGCTATAGAACCCGAGCACGGAAGAGTGCTATGCGATCCCGCGTCTTCGCATAAGCGGGAGTGGACACCGCAGGTTCCGGGGTAAAGAGGGCGCCCACCCCAGCCGCATCTCACTGGAGCGGAACGTGGAAACCCTGTTGGAGTCCGTGAGGACCACGGTAAGCCGGAGGCAACGAAGGCCCAACTCTCCAGCAGGACAGGATGATCCGAGAAGCGAATGCCGACAGGGCGAAAGCCCAGGGGAAACCGGGGCGGACAATCCTCCCCGCATAACCCGTCGGATACGGGCCTGTGCCCGGCCCGAAAGGGAGCCCACGCGGATCAGGTGAGCCTGTGAAGATCAGCTATCTGGAAACCAGAACTGAGGGGCAAGTTAGATGCCGAGTTCAGGAACGAGGACAGGAGCAACTGTCCGGCCTGCTCTGGCGAACGGACCCGAAGACCACACGCAGGCATGGAACAGCATCGACTGGGCCAAGGCCGAAGCGTCGGTACGGCGACTGCGGCAGCGCATCTTCACAGCTACGCGCGAAGGGGACTTGAAGAGAGTCCGAAACTTGCAGAAACTCATGCTGCGATCCCACTCCAACGTGCAGGTAAGCGTGAAGAGGGTGGCCCAGTTGAGTTCCGGACGCCGGACGGCCGGCATCGATGGTGAAACCGCCCTGACTCCGAAGGAGCGAGGACGGATGGTGGCCGAGCTGGCAGCCAAACCCGCCATCGACCATGCTCGCCCCGTACGGCGCGTGTACATTCCCAAAGCGAACGGAAAGCGACGCCCGCTGGGAATCCCAGTCATGTGCGACCGTGCCCGCCAGGCCATGGTCAAGAATGCGCTGGAACCCGAGTGGGAAGCTCGTTTCGAGGCTCGGAGTTTCGGCTTCCGCCCCGGACGAGGGTGCCACGACGCGATCACGAACATCTTCAGCACGGTGGCCCAGAGACGGGCACGGCGGCTGTGGGTTCTCGACGCTGACCTGGCATCGGCATTTGACCGGATCGACCATGAGCACCTGATGACGAACCTTGGCCACTTCCCTGGTAGGGGAATGATCCGTGGATGGCTCAAGTCAGGGATCATGGAGAACATGCGGTTCGCGCCTACTGAGGAGGGAACTCCGCAGGGTGGCGTGGTGAGCCCGTTGTTGTTGAACATCGCTCTTCACGGGATGAGTGCAGCCGCCGGTTGCCTCGAAGGTGCCACGTTGTGGCAGCGGAGGGACGCGCCGGTGCTTGTGCGGTACGCCGACGACTTCGCCGTGTTCTGTCACAGCGAGAGTCAGGCGTATCGGGTCAAGGATGACTTGGCCGGGTGGCTGGAGCCGAGAGGGCTGTCCTTCAACGAGGAAAAGACGCGCGTTGTCCACCTCGAAGAGGGATTTGACTTTCTCGGGTTCAACGTTCGCCGCTACAACGGGAAACTGCTCACGAAGCCGAGCAAGTCCGCTGTCAAGAGGTTCCGGAAAAGGCTCCGCGACGAGATGTTGGCCCACCGAGGGTCTAACGTGATGGCCGTGGTGAAGTGGCTCAACCCGATTCTTCGGGGATGGGCCACCTACTACCGGTCGGGTGTGTCCAAGAAGACGTTCCGCGATCTGGACGACTACTTGTGGAAGCTGACCTTCAAATGGGCCAGACACACGCACCCGAGGAAGTCGAAGACCTGGTGTACCGAAAGGTACTACGGGCAGTTCAACTCGTATCGCCAGAGCAAATGGGTATTTGGTGACCGGGAAACCGGCATGTACCTCTACAAGCTCAGGTGGACCAAGATTGAACGGCACGTCGGCCTCAAGGCGGGGTACTCGCCTGATGATCCGACGCTCGCCGAGTACTGGGCGAATCGCACGCGCAAAAGGATGCCAGTAACCGCGGACAGGACGTCTGTCACGCTGGCAGCTCGCCAAAAGGGGATCTGCCCCCTGTGCAAACAGGCGCTGATCTCCGGTGCCGAATACGAGCCTGACAGCCCACGGGAGTGGGCGGCCTGGTTCTCGGCATCCATGAAGATGCTCCACAAGCATCACTTCGTGTATAGGCGGCACGGCGGCTCGGACGAGAAGACAAACCTCCGCCTCGTACACGCTGAATGTCATCGCCAGCATCACTCTGGCGACAACAGGAGGGCCGGGCAGGCATGAACGCGCGCAACAGCTCTGGGGGCTCGCTTGAGCCGGATGCGGTGAACAGCCGCACGTCCGGTTCTGAGGGGGCCGGAGCGTGGCAACACGCTCCGGCTACCCGACTGCCCTCGATCGTTCCGACGATCGCTGAACTCATGGACGATTGCACACGCTCCGCTGTGCACCTTGAGATGCGAGATCACTACGGGGTGGCCGCAGAGGCTGATGACTTCCGGACATGGCTGGAGACCGGCCGTCTCGACACAGACCCCGGATCGCCGGACTGGGCACCCTGGGTGGATCTGGTCTCACGTGCCGTGGCGCGCGGCGTCGCGGTGCGGCGCGCCCGGATCGTGTCCGAACCCGTCACGGACTACATCCGCTACGAACACGCCTCCACCGGCGTCAACGTGCACGCCGGGGAACAGGTCCGCTGGTTGCCCCGCCGACACGCCTCGGACATCGCCCTGCCGGGCAACGACTTCTGGCTCTTCGACGACCAGGTGATCCGGTGGGGCTACTTCTCCGGCGACGGAGCCATGATCGGCCACGAGATCTCCGAGGACCCAGCCGCCACGAAGCTGTGCGCTGAGTCCTTCGAGTCCGTATGGGCTCGCGCGATCCCGCACGACCAGTACCAGATCCACTGACCAGAAAGCACCGGCAGCCAACCCATGCCCGCCTCGCCCTCCTCGTCTGCCCAGGCCGCACGTGAAGCCGTCGCCCACCGGCTGCGCGACCTGCGCAAGGAAGCCGGCCTGACGGTCGTGCAGTTGGCTGCCGCGTGCGACTGGCACTACTCCAAGACCTCACGCATCGAGAACTCCCTCACCGGGCCGTCCGCGAACGACATCCGACGCTGGTGCACCGCAACCGGGTCGGACAGCCAAGCGCAGGATCTCGTCGTGCAGTCCATCAACGCCGAATCGATGTACCGGCAATGGCGCGACCAGGTCCGCGCCGGACTACGCCACATCCAGGACAGCAGGATGCAGGCGTCACGCGAAACCCAGAACTTCCGGATCTACTCCTCCAGCATCGTCCCCGGACTGTTGCAGACAGAGGGCTACGCGCTCGCTGTCCTCGGCATCGCCGCAGGCATCCACGACCTGGACATCGACGACAGCGCGCATGCTGCGCGCGCTCGGCTCGAACGCTCCCGCATCATTCACGAACAGGGACACCGCTTCGTCGTGGTGATCGAGGAGGCCGTCCTGCACTCCCAGGTGGCCGACCCCGACGCGATGGCAGCGCAACTCGGCTACCTCCTCACCGCCGGCGCCCTACCGGCCGTCTCCCTCGGCGTCATCCCCATGACCATCCGCCGGACACACTGGCCCGAGGAGACCTTCCACATCTACGACGACAAGCACGTCTCCGTCGAACTTGTGTCCGCCGAGGTGAACGTCACCCAGCCATCCGAGATCGCCCTGTACGTGAAGGCGTTCAAGCGATTGCGCGGCATGGCCGTGTACGGTGCGGACGCTCGCGCTCTGATTGTGAAAGCCATCGAAGCCCTGCGCTGAGCCCTGCCTTTGACCAAATCGGTGGTCGCTCTACATCCATCGTCGGTTGCCACCCGCCGTCGTGCCCACACCCGTAGAACTCTCCGTTCCCCGAGCCACACCCCCGAGTCTGTCGCGGAGGCGACTCAAGATCCAGGTCGTGGCAGAAATCCCCGACGAATTGATCAACCTGGAACGTCTCACCGAGGATGCGGAAGCTCATCGGCCTTGCCGGCGAGAAGTATGAGGCGCAGTGCAAAGCGTGACGCACGGCAGATTAGGAGCTCCAGACCGCCGACTGCCTCTTTTTTCGCACTTCTTGAGGTCAGCCCCGGCCGATCGAGCATCAAGCTTAAACGTGACCTTGGGAAGATTGCGCGCCTTCACTGGAAACTTGAAGAATTCGCACTTTGATTCTTTCACGAAAATTGGTCAGGTTGTGCACCCTCGAAGGAACTGCAACCGCCATACTATCAACAGCCGTTAGGAGCTGGCGAAGAATTCCAGGCACCGGGTCACTTGACATGAAATCAGCAAAATGCACCTCCGCCCGCTGCCATCGAGGAAGAAGGCAGCTAGAGAGAAACAAGTTTCCCTTTTTTTCAATTCCGCCAGGCTCTTCAGTTATGACCCTAATGGTGCGCATCAAGAATCTCTTTCTATCCCGATGCAGCGTAGCGTACAACACGACCGACTTCTCATAGTACGCCCAAGCGTTTTGAGGATCAAATTCGATGGCCCGATCGAAGGCAGCGAGAGCCTGGTCATATTCACCCTTCAGCCTGTAGACCACGCCTTGATCTGTATAGGCCTGACTGCTCTCACTTTCCACTTCGAGAATACGACTGCACTTTGCGAATGACTCGTCAATTCTTCCCATCAATCGAAATATTAGACATTGCCGACTCATCGCATACGTGTCAGCGGGTTCCATCTCCAGAGCGCGATCAAAATCGGCAAGAGCCTCGTCGAATAGCGCTAGGTCGTGATAGACATCCCCCCGCTTGCAGTAACCCCAGGTATAAGTGGGTTCAATTTCCAGAGACCGGTCATAATCGTTCAATGCGTCGGTCAGTCGCCCCATAGCCTCGTACGTACTGCCCCGGACGCTGTATGCCCGACCGTTACGGGGATCAAGTTCGAGACAGCGGTCAATGTCCAGCAGAGCGTCTTCAAACCGCCTCATATCTGTATAGAGTTCGGCTCGATTCGTATAGAGAACGACGTCGTTTACATCTAGTTCACTGGCCCGATTCAAGTCGGCAAGCGCCTCGTCATACCGCCTCAACGATCGGTACGCCAGACCACGATTGCCATAGAAGCTGGCATTGCCGGGTTCTAGTTCAATGGCCCGATCCAAGTCGGCAAGCGCCTCGTCATACCGCTCCAACGATCGGTACGTCATACCACGGTTACTGTAGAATCCAGCTACATCAGGGGATAGTTCAATGGCCCGATTCAAGTCGGCAAGCGCCTCGTCATACCGCTCCAACGATCGGTACGTCACAGCACGATTACCAAGCAGGCCAGGCATGTCGGGTTCTAGTTCAATGGCCCGATTCAAGTCGGCAAGCGCCTCGTCATACCGCTCCAACGATCGGTACGTCACAGCACGATTACCATGGAACATGGCGTTGCCAGATTCTATTTCGAGAGCTCGGTTGAAGTCCACAAGAGCGTTGTCGTGCCGCTCCAAGGATGCAAGCGTCAGGCCACGATTGATATAGGCCCAGGCACTTTGTGGATCGAGGTCGAGCGCACGACTAAAATCGGCAAGCGCGTCGTCGTACCGCTCCAAGGATTGATAGGTCAGGCCACGGCTAATGTGACCCGAGACGCTTCGTGGATCGAGGTCGAGCGCACGATTATAATCGGTAAGCGCGTCGTCAAAGCGACCAACTGCATCAAAGGTTCTGCCGCGATGACACAAAACCTGTACGTCATCGGGGGTGAGGTCGGCCAAACGGTTGAAGTCGGAAAGTGCATCATCGTAACGCTTGGACGAATAGTAAGTGAGGCCCCGACCGAGGTATGCTCCTGGGCTTTCAGGCTCGATTTCTATCGCACGCTTGAAGTCAGCAGCAGAATCGTCGAAGCGTTGCAAGGTGCCGTATGTGAGCCCTCGAAACACATAGGCCATCAAACCCTCAGGGTCTAGTTCAATGGAACGATCGAAGTCGGCAAGCGCTTCATCAAAGTTCCTAGCAAAGAAGTGACTCAAACCGCGACTACTGATAACACTAGAGATGTCGGGATCGATTTCCAGGGCGCGATCGAAATCCGCTAGGGAATCTTCATACTGTTCCATTTGTTGGTACGTCAGTCCGCGACCCGAATACGCGCGCGCAGCCATCGGATCGAGAGCCAAAGCAGCAGAATAATCACTCACCGCGGAATCCGCTGCTTGGGACCTCCTCTTGCTTAAGGCTCGTAGAATATAGATGCGAACTCGGTCCTCACTGGCCAGCTCATCGTATGACAGAAGAAGACTCAGGCACTTAATTCTCGCTGTAGCTCTGTCCTCTAGCCTCCTTAGCATTTGTTGTCCGAGATCGCTAACCCTTGCCGAATCAGTATCGCGTCCAGCCTGAAGAACCACTCGGACACAGCGACGCAGGGAACTGATATCGTGCTTGTGGGCCTCAATTAGCACACGTAGAGCTCCTAGTAAACCCGTCCGAGGGTTAGCACACAGGCGATGGTACATCTCTTGATTTTGGTATGTGCGCCACTGCTCTTCGTCCCACCAAGCGCCGGCCAGAGTCACATCACCCTCTAACTCAATACGCCACCGCCTAAACGCGTCAGCAAGATTGTTATGCTCTTCTTGCCACCGCAAAGGTGACTGCTGACGTTGCACACGCAACATAGTTTCACGGACAACATCGTGATAGCGGCATTGACCGGAGCGATAATTTACAAATGGCATTGACTTTAGCCAAGAGAAGAGATTCTCCGCATCATCGGCCACGACTGCACGATAAATGTCTTCATCTAGTTCTTGAGGAAGGGCGCAGGCCAGAGCAACTGCCCGCCGGGCAGGATCTGTCTCCCATTTCAAGAATCGCTCTACTGCCGTTCCGCTAGGATCCCCTACCTCCTCAACGCTACTCGGGCGACTCTCGGCCAAGGTGGAAACCAGCACAGGAAGCCGCCCGGACAGTTGCAGGATGACTTCGATAACTCGTTCATCCGTGACGCCTTTAGTGGCCAAGAGCTGGCGAGCTTCCGCTTCGGTGAACACTTCGAGCGGTAGATCTGTGATTACATCCGCGAAGTCACCCCACCACCTTTCCTCCAAACGGGGCTGCCCGGCAAGGACCACTAGAACATTCGCTGGTAGTTCGCCGTATTTATCGCTAAGCAAAACGGCTCGCAGCCAAGGATCTAGTATTGGGCCGGTGCGCTCATAGGTATCGATGAACAGCGAGACCCACTGTCGGCGCTGCGATATTTCTGAAAGGTCCTCAAGAAAGACAGGAGTTAGCTCCTGGAGAGGAGATAGAACCAGCTGAACGTCATCACGGCTGTTGAATTTTGTGCTGAGCATCGCCTTGAGCTGAATTGCTCCTGCTGCCACCTGTTGTGCATCTACTGAGCCAGTGAAAGCTCCGATGCCTGGGAGCATGCCGAGTCCTACAAGCCCCACTTTCGAGGCGACTACTGCGGCGGCGGATGGGGTCGGCTCCGCAGATTCCCCAGCCACCGAGGTGGCAGCAGTTGCATCGACTTCATGAAGGCGCTGGCGGTAGGTTCCAAGTCTCTTCTCGAACGCCTTCATTGGTAGGCCCTGCTGTGCGAACTGTCCGCTAATGGCCTCCATGACTTCTACCGCGTCAGTAACTGTCTCATCTATGTAAGATGAGACGGCCTGTGCTTCACGGGCGGCACTTTCCATTTGACGCAGCAACGTGGACTTCCCCACGCCAGCCGGACCTCGAATGTGAAAGAGGAACTGCACGGACTCCTCAGGTAGCTGCCTCAAGACTTCCTTGAAGCTAGCCAACTGCCCCTGTCGTCCGACAAAACCAGTGCGTCTTTGCCGTCGAATCAGTTCCTGCCGCGAGATCCGCTGCTCTGCCACGTTCCCTCACCCAGACCCAAGCGATGTCCTGGTACATACAGGAGAACGCTACGACATCCCCTCACATGCAGGTTGGCCTTTGCATGGAAATCCTCTCCTCGCCGGGCCGTTCGACAACGCCCTGCGAGCTGGCTGCCCCCATGGCCTCCGCGCTTCGCCATGGAACGGCGGCTTCTAACGGATGAGCTGTGACCTCACCCCTGCGAAGCCGCTGGCTCAGACTCATTCGCAGGTCACAGCCTTGATCAGCCGAAAGAACCAAACCATGAGGACAGCCCTTTGGCGTTCCGCACCCAGCGAGTGGGAGACGGCTCTTCGATGTTCCACGCTGGGCCGTCCGTGGGCCGTCCGAGGGTGGCCAACGACGACCAGCAACGACCAATGCCTGCCGCAACCGTGCAGCTCGTCGGCGGGGTGGAGGGTGACCCCGCACCCCACCGACGAACACGATCAATACATGCGCTACTGAGCACCACGGGACGCCCGCGCACGCCCCCAACCGGCCGCACGCGCCCTCTTGTTGACCCGTGCTTTACCTGCAACTCTGAGAGTCCCCCCACTTGTGAACTTGTGAATCCGGTAACTAACGGACCTGGACCGGCAAGCAACGGGCCCGGGTTCCGTGAACCACGCGGATTCCACTAGGAGGTGGCCTCATCCCATGCTGCATCCAACGCCGCAACCCACACCGCGATCCACTCCACAGTCCACGCTGGTCCGCGACGCCATGAGCACGGTGGTCCTCACCATCGGCCCCGCCCACACCCTCCGCCAGGCAGCCGCCCTGATGGCCTCGCGCCACGTCGGCGCGGCCGTGGTCCTCGACCCTGACGCCGGCGGCATCGGCATCCTCACCGAACGCGACATCCTCAACTCCCTCGGCCGGGGCCAGAACCCGGACACCGAGCGCGCCCACGCCCACACCACCACCGACGTCGTCTTCGCCACCCCGGCCTGGACCCTGGAGGACGCGGCCAGCGCGATGGCCCACGGCGGCTTCCGCCACCTCATCGTCCTCGACCGCGCCGAGCCCGCCGGCATCGTCTCGGTCCGCGACATCATCCGCTGCTGGGCACCGGCGCGACAGCAGGTACCGGCCTGACGGCGGACGGGACCGAACCGAAGCCGAAGCCAGAGCCGGAGCCGGAGCCGGAGTCAGCGCCGGAATGCTACTTGGACTGAGTCCAAGTCCAGCACCCCTCCAAAGTCACACCTATTCGGAAACTGGTCACCCTGCTGTTAAGCTGGCACGCATGAGTGACCTTCTGGAGCGGCTGCGCGGACGCGGATGGCGGATGACCGCACAGCGGCGCGTCGTGGCCGAAGTGCTCGACGGCGACCACGTCCACCTGACCGCCGACGAGGTCCACTCCCGCGCCGTGACCAAGCTCCCCGAGATCTCCCGGGCGACGGTCTACAACACGCTGGGCGAGCTGGTCTCGCTCGGCGAGGTCCTCGAAGTCTCCACCGACAAGCGGGCCAAGCGCTACGACCCGAACGCGCACCGCCCGCACCACCACCTGGTCTGCGCCCAGTGCGGCCAGATCCGCGACGTCCACCCGGGCGGCAACCCCCTCGCCGACCTCCCCGACTCGGAGCGCTTCGGCTTCACGGTCTCGGACGTAGAGGTGACGTACCGCGGGCTGTGCCCGAACTGCGCGAGCGCGTAGCGACTCCCTTCACAGGCCCCGGTATCCGTTCGACACGGACGCCGGGGCTTTGTGCTGCGTACAGGCTTCCCGAATCTGACGGACCGTCATATCGTCGTGCGGCACCCCCCCACCCGTCCGGACAGACGTACCGCCCTCCGCGAGGAGCAACCGTGGGAGACCCGCACCCAAAACTCCACGCCACCCAACTGACCCGCACCTTCGGCCGCCCCCCGCACCAGGTGAACGCCCTCGGCCCGCTCGAACTCACCGTCGCCCCAGGCGAGTTCGTCTGCCTGGTGGGCCCCTCCGGCTGCGGCAAGTCCACCCTCCTCCGCATAGCCGCAGGCCTGTTGCGCCCCACCACCGGCACCCTGGAGATCCGCACGTCGCCGCAATCCGATACGCGGCTCCGCCGCGTGGCCAGCCCGGCGGCCATGATCTTCCAGGACTACGGCATCTACGACTGGAAGTCGGTCAGGGCGAACGTCCGCTTCGGCCTGGACATCCAGCGAGTCCCGCGCCGCGAGGCGAACGCCCGCACCACCGAGTGGCTGACCCGCCTGGGCCTCGCCGACTTCGCGCACGCCTACCCGGCGACCCTCTCGGGCGGCATGCGCCAGCGGGTGGCCATCGCCCGTGCACTGGCCGTAGAGCCCGAACTGCTCCTCATGGACGAGCCGTTCGCCGCCCTGGACGCGCAACTCCGCACGATCCTCCAGGACGAACTCCTCGCCCTCACACAGACGTTGCACACCACCACCCTCTTCATCACGCACAGCCTGGAGGAGGCGCTGGTCCTGGGTGACCGTGTCCTGGTGATGTCGGCCCGTCCGGGCCGGATCATCGCCGAACACCGCCCGCCGTTCCCCCGCCCGCGCACCGGCGACATCCGCGACACCCCCGAATTCACCGCGCTGAAAAGCGAGTTGTGGGAGCTGCTGCGGAAGGAGGCGGTACCGGCATGACCACTGTCGCCCCCGACCGCCAGGAGTCGGTCCTGGTCCGCCGCCCCGGCCCCCACGAGCTCCACCCCCTGCGCACCCACCGCCGCCGACGCGCCCTGGAACTCACCCTCGCCGTGGCGATCCCCCTCGCCCTGATCCTCTGGTGGCAACTGGCCGCCACCCAGGGCTGGATAGACCCCCGCGTCTACCCGTCCCCGTCCACGATCCTCTCCGACGGCTGGTCCAGGGCGGCGGCAGGCGACCTCTGGCCGGACGTCTGGGCCACCACCAAACGCGTCCTGGGCGGCTACGCGCTGGGCACGGCGACCGGCTACGCCCTGGGCCTGCTGATGGGCTCCCTGCCCCTGGTCCGGGCCGCCCTGGAACCACTGCTGGACGCCCTGTACGTCGTACCGAAACTGGCTCTGCTCCCCGTCTTCCTGAACATGTTCGGCCTGGGCGAAGGCCCGCAAATAGCGCTCGTCGCGACGACGGTCTTCTTCTTCGTCTGGATCTCGACGATGTCGGCGGTGGTGGCGATCCCGTCCGGCCACCGGGACGCGGGCCAGGTCTTCGGCGCCACGCCATGGCAGATGTTCCGCCACGTCCTCCTCCCCGCCTCCCTCCCCGCGGTCCTGGTGGGCGCACGCATAGCGGCAGGCGTGGCGGTCCTGGTCATCGTCGCCTCGGAACAGATCGCGGCGACGAACGGCCTGGGCCACCTGATCTTCGACTCCCGCGCCCTGTTCGAGAACGACGTGATGTTCGTCGGCATCGTGTGCGTGGCGGTCCTGGGGGTCGTCTTCTCCGAACTGGTTCGTGTGGCAGGCCGGTTGCTCACACCGTGGGCACCGAGGGACCGAGGACGGGGCCAGTCATGAGAAGGCGTGTGTACGGTACGGCGGTTGTCGTGGCGGCCCTGCTGGCGTCGGCGGGCTGCTCGTCCAAGTACGCGGGGGACAGCGGGACTTCGGGCACGACCGCCGCGGGCCACCGCACGGTCACACCGGTGGACGGCTGCGGCAAGTCCTCCTGGACGGATCCGGCGGACCTCTCCCCCACCCGCGTCCCGGCCCGCTGCGAACCCCTCGCCCCTTCCGCCCAACCACTCCCCAAGACAGGGAAGTTGACGATCGCGACGGGAACGCTGAGCGCGGAGTACGTAGCCCCGCTCGAAGTCGCCGTCGACAAGGGCGAGTTCAAGAAGGAGGGCCTGGACGTGACACTCAAGGTCCTCCCGACTCCGGACGCGCTGCCGCTGCTGGCCAAGGGAGACATCGACGCGATTTGGGCGGCCCCGGAGGCGGCCGTCATGAACGGCGTCAAGGGCGGCTTCGACATCAAGTGGGTCGCCGGCAACTTCTCCCCCGACCCCAAGTCGAAGAGCGGCCTCTGGGTGAAGCTGAAGAAGGGCGAGGCGGCGGCGGACGTCAGGATGGCGGGCCGCAGGATGGGCACGATGATCGGCAAGGGCTCGGTGATCGCGTACCCCATGGAAAAGGCCCTGGCCACCCACGGCGGCGGCCTCGACAAGATCCAGTACCAGCAACTCGGCTCGGCCGACGTCCTCACCGCCCTCCAGAACGGCGGCGTCGACTCGGCCTGGCTCCTGGACCCGGTCTGGCGCAAGGTCGACGACAACCCCCAGTACGCCTTCCTGGGCGGCCAACCGCTGGGCGAGCCCCTGGGCGGCATGCTGTACGGCCCCAGCCTCCTGAACGACGACGTGGACGCCGGCGTGGCCCTCCTCCGCGCCTACATCCGCACGGTGAACACGTACTTCGCGGGCGACTACAAAGCGGACGCGTCCTTCGTCGCCTACCTGGCGAAACTCCTGAAGACGGACGAGGCGGTCCTCAAGTCGACCCCGTCGCTCACGATGGACTGGGAGATCCGCGCGGGGACGACGACCCGGCTTCAGGCCGCGTACAAGGCGGCGGGCGTCTCCAAGGGGGCGGCACTGCCGGAATCCAGGACGGTGGACCGCTCGCTGTACGAAGAGGCGGTGGGCCACCAACCGTAGAAACACCGAGGGCCGGAACCCTTTCGGATTCCGGCCCTCGGTCTTCAGTAGCGGGGACAGGATTTGAACCTGCGACCTCTGGGTTATGAGCCCAGCGAGCTACCGAGCTGCTCCACCCCGCGCCGTTGTGATTGCAACGCTACGTCAGACGGGCGGACAGAAGCAAATCGCTTATCAACTCAGCTTCTCGACGCGGGCCGCCACCACCCAGCCCGTCCGGCGTTTGAGGACGAGGCCGTCCAGGCCGAAGCGGGGGCCTGGGGGCGGCAGCCCCCAGTGATGGGACGGGTAGGGGCGGCGGGGGCGAAAAACTACGCCGTCAGCTCCTGCCGCAACGCGTCCCGCAACCGAGCCGCCCGCTCGGAAACCTCCCGAGGCCCCAGCGTCACCGCCCGATCAGCCCACCGCTGCCCCTCGGCCAGCTCCCCCCGACGCGCGTACACCAGAGCCAACCGCAACGCCGCCCGCCCATGCCCCGCATCCGCAGCCCGGGCCCACCACACGGCAGCCTCCGGCTCACTCCCCTCCCGGGCCAGCAACAGCCCAAGGTTGAACGCCCCGTTACGAGACCCGGCCTCGGCAGCCTCCCGGTACCACCGAGCCGCCTCGACGACATCGCCCCGCGCGGCGGCCAGCATCCCGACCCGGACCTGCGCACGCCGATGTCCCTGAGAAGCCGCCCGCTCGTACCACTCCTCGCACTCGGTCTTCTCGTGCACCTGCTCCCCCAGCTCATGCGCGGGCGCAGGCGGCCGCCGAGCATCGAGCACCGAGGCCAACCGATAGGCGGCCTCCGCGCTCCCCCCACCCGCGGCACACCGCAGATGCCGCTCGGCCTCCCGCTCGTCCCCGTCCCGAAGCCGGGCGATCCCGACCTGCAACGCCGCTTCGGTGTGCCCGGCGGCAGCGGCCCGCTCGTACCAGGGCAGCGCGACACCTTCGTCGCCCCGCCCGGCGAAGAGAATCCCGAGGTTGAACGCCGCGTCCACGCTCCCGGCCTCCGCCGCCTTGGAGAACCACGGCTCCGCCCCGGTCGCGTCACCACCCTGGAGCAGCAGCACGGCCAGCGCGTTGGCGGCCTCCCGGTGCCCGGCGTAGGCAGCCCGCCGGTACCACTGCTCGGCCTGCGCGGTACGCGTCTGCTCGGCGCAGAGGAGCCCGAGGTTGTACGCGCCGTTCACATCACCGGCGTCCATCGCGGCCCGGTACCACCGCTCGGCGGTCTGCGTCTCACCGCGCTCGGCGTGCAGCGCGCCCAGCGCGTTGGCCGCGTTGCCGTCGCCGTCCTGGGCGGCCCGGAGCCACCACACGGCGGCGCTCTCGGTGTCGCCCGCGTCGCGCAGCAGGAACCCGAGCGCGCAGGCGGCCCGCGCCTCCCCGTCCTTCGCGGACGTCAGATACCAGCGCCCGGCCTCCTTGAGCTCACCCCGCTTCTCCAGGATCGCCCCGAGCTGCAGCGCGGCCCGCTGATGTCCACGCGCGGCGGCCTGCCGGTACCACTGCTCGGCCTCGTTGCCCGGGGACCCCGGGACTCCAGAGGTTCCTGGGGCCGATGCGACACCGTTGTCACCCCCAGCCCCACGCCCGCCCCCGGCCCCGTACTCACGCTCGTCCTCGTGCGGCGCCTGCCGATCGAGCGCCCGCGCCAGCCGGTACGCGGCCTCGCGGTGCCCGCGCTCGGCGGCGGACCGCATCCACCGCTCGGCCGCGGTGTCCCCGCGGTGCTCCAGCAGATCGGCGAGCGCGTACGCGCCCAGCGCGTGCCCCTGCTCGGCGGACTGGCGCAGCCAGTACTCGGCGGCGGGCTCGTCGCCGCGCTCGCGGTGGTACCGGCCGAGCGCGTGCGCGGCGGCCGCGGACCCCGCTACGGCGGCGATCCGCCACCAGCCGGCAGCTTCGTCGGTGTATCCGCGCTGGTGCAGGAGGACGCCGAGGTTGTTGGCCGCGGCCCGGTCGCCCTCGGCGGTGGCGGCACGCAGCAGGGGCTCGGCTCCGTCGAGATCACCGCGGCGCAGCAGCATCGCTCCGAGGACACTCGTCGCCTCGACGTCGCCGGCCTGTGCGGCGAGCCGTGTGCGTGCCTCGTCGACAACCTCCCCGTCACCGGACTCGTCCCGGTCGGAAGGCTGCACAAAACGCCCTGTATCCAACAGAGTTGCCTTGTCCCCCATAACGTCCATCGTCGCACCACCTGCAACCTGGGTACACCTGGTATACCGCAGCCAGTGAGGTCTCTACAGCGTTTTGTCGACATGCCCACAGAGAGACAACACAAACACGGTTTCACCAAGTCCCCCCGGCGGCACGGCCGTCACCCTCGTCGGCACATGCGTTCGCACAGCGCGAAGGCCCGGATCCTTAAAGGATCCGGGCCTTCGCGATCAGTAGCGGGGACAGGATTTGAACCTGCGACCTCTGGGTTATGAGCCCAGCGAGCTACCGAGCTGCTCCACCCCGCGCCGTTGTGTTGCAACCGTACCACGGCGTGAGGTGGGCTTTTTCCCTATCCGCTGCTGGGACTGCTGCTCGGACTGGGACTCTTACTGGGACTCGGACTACTGGTGCTCTTGCCACTACTACCGCTGCCGCTCTTGCTCTTGTCGGCGGCGGCCTGCGCGTCCTCGGCCCGCTGCAGCGCGGACTGGAGATCCTTCTGCGCCTGCCCGTACGCCTCCCAGTCGCCCTTCTTCAACGCCTGTTGCCCGGCGTCGAATGCCTTCTGGGCGTCGGTCAACGCGGCCTGGACCGTGGGGTTGCTGGATGTCGGTGGAGTGGTGGTCTCGTCCGGTGGCGGAGTCGTGGTGCTCTCCGCCCCGAAGACCTTGTTCAACCCCTCGTCCAGGGTGTCCTCGAAGGCGGTCTTGTTCCCGTAGGCCACCAACACCTTGCGCAGGAGCGGGTACTTGAGTCCACCACCGCGTACGTAGACGGGCTCCACGTACAGCAGTCCTCCGTCGAGCGGCACCGTCAGCAGGTTGCCGTACTCGATGTCGGAGTCGCCGCCCTTGAGCAGCTTGATGGATTCCGCGATGTCCTGTTGGGAGTTGAAGGCGCTCTGCACCTGTTTAGGCCCGCCGACGGTCGTGCTGGTCGGCAGCTTCAGGATTCTGATCTTGCCGTAGTCCGGGGTGCCGGCCTCGGAGTCGACGGCCATGAAGGCGCTGAGGTTGTCTCTGCCGTTCGGTGTGAACGTCGTCGTCAACGAGAAGGCCTGCGCGGACTGGTCCGGCATCTTCATGCTCAAGTAGTACGGCGGCACCGCGCTGTTGGACTGGTTCGTCGGGTCGTTCGGGACCTGCCACACCTCGCTGCCGCTGAGGAACGTCTGCGCGTCCGTCACGTGGTAGCGGGTGAGGAGTTCGCGCTGGACCTTGAACAGGTCCTGCGGGTACCGGAGATGGGCCATCAGCGAGGACGAGATGTCCTTCTTGGGCTCGACCGTGTTCGGGAACGCCTTCATCCAGGTCTTCAGGACCGGGTCCTCAGTGTCCCACTGGTAGAGCTTGACGGCACCGGTGTACGCGTCGACGGTCGCCTTCACCGAGTTGCGGATGTAGTTGACCTGGTTCTGCTGGGCCACCACCGCGCGGTTGTTGTTGGTCGCCGTCAGCGAGTCCGCCGTGGTGTCCCCGAGGGTCGTACGCGAGGCGTACGGGTATCCGTTGCTCGTCGTGTACGCGTCGACGATCCACTGGATACGGCCGTCCACGACCGCCGGGTAGGCGTCACCGTCGATGGTCAGCCAGGGCGCCACCGCCTCGACGCGCTCCTTGGGCGTGCGGTTGTACAGGATCCGCGAACCCTCGCCGATCGCACCGGAGTACAGGATCTGCGGCTCGTTGAACGCCACCGCGTACGCGGCCCGGTTGAGCGGGTTGGAGAGGTTGACCCCGCTCTTGCCGGTGTAGCTGGTGGTCTTCTCGCCGCTGTCGTCGGAGTAGTCGATCTCCTTCTGGGGACCGCCGACGATCGAGTACGTGGTGGTCTTCTCGCCGTAGTAGATCTGCTGCTCGTACGTCCCGAGGTCACCCGTGGACGGCAGATCGGACTCGGTGAAGACCGGGCGGCCCTCGGAGTCGACCTCGGTGCCCTTGGCGGCGACCACTCCGTAGCCATGGGTGTAGCGGAAGTGGTCGTTGATCCAGTTGTTCTTCGGAATGCCGTTGAGGTTCAGCTCACGCAGACCGATGACCGTGTCCTGGTCCTTGCCGTCCTCGCTGTAGCGGTCGACATCCAGGTTGGTCGGGAACGCGTAGTAGTTCCTGATCTGCTGGAGCTGCTGGAACGTGGGCGACACGACGTTCGGGTCCACGATCCGGATGCTCGCCGTGGAGTCGACGTCGGAGCGCAGCTTGGTCTTGTCCTTGGTGGTGCTCGTCCCCGAGTACTCCGTGACCTTGGTGTCGTCGATGCCGTAGGCCTCGCGCGTCGCCTTGAGGTTCTTCTGGACGTACGGGGCTTCCTTGGCCTGCTCGTTCGGCTGGACCGTGAACTTCTGGACGATCGCCGGGTACAGGCCGCCGATGAGGATCGCGGAGAGCACCATCAGGCCGAAGCCGATGACGGGCAGCTGCCAGGTGCGCCGCCACAGGGTGGCGAAGAACAGCAGCGCGCAGATGACGGCGATGCAGAACAGGATCGTCTTGGCCGGCAGATACGCGTTCGCGTCGACGTATCTCAGGCCCGTCCAGTCACCGGTCGCCTTGAAGTCGCTGGATTTGACCGCGAGTCCGTACCGGTCGAGCCAGTAGGCCACCGCCTTGAGGGCGACGAAGATGCCGAGCAGCACCGACAGATGCCCGGTGGCCGCGGCCGTGGCGCGCGCGCCCGGGCTGGTGATGCGCAGGCCGCCGTACAGGTAGTGCGTCAGCGCGGCGGCGAGCAGCGAGAGGATCGCGGCGGCGAAGCCGAAGCCGAGCAGGAAGCGGTACCAGGGCAGGTCGAACGCGTAGAAGGACACGTCGAGGTGGAACTGCGGGTCCTTCTGGTGGAAGGGCACGCCGTTGACCCACATCAGCCAGACCCGCCACTGACTGGACGCCGAGGCGCCCGCGATCAGCCCGACCAGGGCGGTGATCGCCAGAAGCAGCCACTTCTTGTACGGCGCGATGCCCATCCGGTAGCGGTCGAGGCTCTGCTGCTCCATCGACATCGCGCTGAGCGGCGGGCGCAGGCGGTGCGCCAGCCAGATGTTCACGCCCACCGCGGCCGCCATCAGGAGGCCGAAGACGAAGAACAGTCCGATCTTCGTCGTCAGGGTGGTGGTGAACACGGACGAGTAATGCACCGACCGGTACCAGAGCCAGTCCGTCCAGAAGCCCGCGAACATCGTGAACGCCATGCCGAGTACGGCAAGGACGCCCAGTGTCATGAGCAAAGTCCGGACGCGCCGGGACGGGCGGCCCACTCTGATCCGCGGCCCTGTCGGGCCTCCGCCGCGGTCCGGCATCTGGAAAGCCAAGGTGCGCACCTCGAAGTTCGCTGTTGGTCGCTGTCGTTGCGTCAGGTCCCCGGTGTCGCGGACCTTCCGTAGCCCCGCGTGATCGCGGGCCCACACCTATGCAACTTACTCACCGTTTACTCGGTTCCCGATTCCGGCCATGAACGAGGCAGGATTGTGACCATGTCCAACACTCCCATGGCAGCGAACCCGCTCACCCGGGCCGTACTTGAGATCGACGAGTACGCCTCGGGCCTCGGCTGGGACCAGCCCGCTCGCCTCTTCGCCCTGGTAGACACCGCGCGGCTGCGGGCCCAGGAACCCGGCCTCGCGGCCCAACTCGGCCTGCGGGACGAGCCCGAGACCACCGCTCTCACCCCGATCGAGCAGGAGGAGATTCCGGCCGGAAAGCCGCTGGACGAGTTCCTCGGCACGATCGCCTGGCCCGACGCGGTGGCCGGCTGCGCGCTCACGGTCGAGCGCCTGATGCTGCCGCCGTCCGCCGAGGCCTCCGTCCCGGAGGGCCTGAGCGGGAAGAAGCTCACCCAGTGGGTCGCCCAGCACCCGGACCGCCAGGAGGTCCGGATGACGGTCGCGGTCCTGCGCGACGGCACCCGCGACTCGGCCCTGCGCCTGCGCGAGAAGGACTCCCCCACGGAGGTCCTCACGGGCGGTGCCCTCGTCCCCGGCCTCGCCGAGGCCCTGTCGGCGACCTTCGAGGACTGACAGTCGTCCGCTACGACTCCGGTTCCTTGCCTACGACTCCGGGGGCGCCCTCTGCTTGAGGGCGCCCCCGGAGTCGTAGCGAGGTCTTCTGAGTCGTACGCGAGGTCTTCTTAAGAAGGGGCTTGTTTTAAGAAGAGGCTCGTTCAGCCCTTGGTGCTGCACTTCGGCAGGTCGTCGGTCTTGCCGCTGTTGATCAGCTTCAGGGAGCTGATCGCGTCCTTGATGGTGTTGACCTTGACGAGCCTGAGGCCACCGGGGGTGTCCTTGGCGGCCTCCGCGCAGTTGTCGGCGGGGGTCAGGAAGAACTGGGCGCCCTTGCTGCGCGCGCCGACCGTCTTCATCGAGATGCCGCCGATCGGGCCGACCTTGCCGTCGTCGTCGATCGTGCCGGTGCCGGCGACGAACTTGCCGCCGGTGAGGTCGCCCGGGGTGAGCTTGTCGTAGATGCCGAGCGCGAACATCAGTCCGGCGCTCGGGCCGCCGACGTCGGCGAGCTTGATGTCGATGGTGAACGGGAACGTGTGATCGGTTCCGGCGGAGATACCGACGATGGCGCGCTTCGTGCCGGTGTCGTCGGAGGTCGCGGTGGTGATCGTGATCTTCTTCGCCGCAGTCGCCGTCTTGTTCGCCTTCACGGCGGCGGCCTGCTCCTTGGCGGGCACGATGGTGAACACGACGTTCTCGCCGGGCTTGTGCTTGGTGACCAGCTTCGCGACGTCGTCGGGCTGCTTCACCGTCGTACCGTCGACGGCCTTGATGACGTCACCGGCGTGCAGCTTGCCCTCGGCCGGGGTGCCCTTGACGACCGTCGAGACGATCACCCAGGACTTCACCGGGACGCCCAGCTGCTCCAGGGCGGCGACCTTGGCGCTCTCCTGGGACTGGCTGAACTCCTCGGCGTTCTCCTGGGTCGACTGCTGCTCCGTCTTGCCGTCGGGGTACAGCGTGTCGTGCGGGACGATCTTGTCGTCGTGGGCGAGCCAGCCGTACACAGCCTCGATGAGGTTCATGTTGTAGTCGGCGCTGGTGACGCGGACCGTCGTCATGTTCAGGTGACCGGTCGTCGCGTAGGTCTTTCGCCCGGTGATCTGCAGCACCGGCTCGCCGTCGTGGTCCCCGAGCGTGTTCACCGTCGGGCCCGGCGACATCTCCGCATACGGGACGTTGATGAGGACTCCCGCGCACAGGAGCGCGATCAGCATCAGGGTGGAGGCGAGCATCGTCGCGGTGCGGCGTGGCATGGCACGACAGTACGGGACGCGTCTGTCAGCGCACCGTCAGGGCCGCCTTCCGATCACGTGCCGGAGTGGGACTTCTCCATGGCCTCGCGGAACCGGGCATAGCCGTCCAGTTCCGGGCCGTCGCTCCGCATCCTGCGCGTCCGGTTGGCCCAACTGCCCCACACGCCGGCACCTATCGCAGCCGCCAACGGAATCAACAACCAGGCGAGTGCCGCCATGCCGACCTCCCAACCCCGGATGAGTGACCTCAACTGACTGATCAGCAGATTAGCCAGCCCCACTGACAACGCTCGTGCCCGGGGGACGGTTACGCAACCGGAGGGCGGGTGAGAAGCCGATCAGAGGTCGGTGAGAAGTCGGTGAGCTGTCGTCAGCAGGCGCCGACCCACTCCTCGGTGCCGTCCGAGAACTTCTGGTGCTTCCAGATCGGTACCTTGTGCTTCAGGTCGTCGATCAGCTTCCGGCACGCCTCGAAGGCCTCACCCCGGTGCGGACACGACACGCCGACGACGACCGCGAGGTCCCCGATGCCGAGATCCCCCACACGGTGGACGGCGGCCAGCGCCCGCACCGGATACTCCGCGACGACCTTCTCGGCGACGCGCCGCATCTCGTCCTCGGCACTGGGGTGGCAGGAGTACCCCAGCTCGTCGACGTCGACGCCGCCGTCGTGATTGCGCACGGTCCCTACGAAGAGGGCCATCCCACCGGCCGCGTCGTCCCCCACGGCCCGGAAGACCTCGTCCACGGAGAGCGGCGTCTCCCGGATCCCGATCAGCTTGATGGGATCCTGCGCGGCCTGCTCACCGGGATGGTCGATCGTGGGTGCCATACCTCCATCGTGCCGCACCTCGCGGACAGCGAGGAATAGCACTTTCACCAAGCACGCGCGTGTGGGGACTTGGAGCCTTCTACAGGAACACGATTTACGGGAGCCAGTTCGGGGTGTCCCGGAAGGGCCCACCCGTCAGATCCGCCGCCGTGCCTTCCGCGCCCGCCGTACGACCGCCGCCGCGCCCAGCAGCGCGACCGTCGCGCCCGCCGCACCCGCCGCCGTCGCGTCCTTGCGGCCGAGCCGTCGTCCGACGACCGTGTGCCGCCCGGAGACCTCCTCCAGCAGCTCCGCGAGCACTTCCTCGTTGGTCCACTGCGGCCGCCAGCCTGCGTCGTGCAGCCGGCTCCCGCTCACCACCCAGGGGTACATCGTGTACGCCAGGTCGCCCGCCGGGGACGGAGTGAGGCCGATCCGGTGCAGCCGGGCCGCCGCGCCGAGCGCGACCGCGGACGGCAGCTCCATGCGGCGGATCCCGCTGAGCTCCTCGACCTCCTCCTGCTCCAGCCAGCCGTCGCAGCCGACGGCCAGCTCGCCCTCGACCTTCTCCAGGACGGCGTACTCCAGGGCACTGCACAGGTCCTCGACGTGGCAGAACTGCCAGGCGGGCCGCGACCCGGCCACCACCAGCAGCCGGGGCGACTCGAAGTACCTGGTCAGCGCGGTGTCAGTGCCTCCGACGAGTACTCCGGGGCGGACGACGGTGACATTGAGACCGGGATGCGCCCGGGGTGCACGCCGTGCGAGGCGCTCGACCTCCAGGAGGTCGCCGACGCCGGTGGCCTCCGCGGTGGCGCGCAGTTCGGCGTCCTCCGAGAGCGGCAGTTCGTTGTCGGGCAGCGCTCCGTAGACCATCGCCGAGGTGCACAGCACGACTCGGTGGACCCCGGCGGCCGCGGCGGCGGTGAGCACGGTCTGCGTCCCCCGCACGTTGTACGCCGAACGGGCGGCCGGGTCGGTCTCCAGATCGAGGTCCAGCGCCAGATGGACGACGACGTCCGCACCGCGCAGCTTCTCCGCGATGGCCGGATCCCGTACGTCGAGGATGTGCCACTGCGCCGCGGCGCACTCGCCGCGCCGCTCGTCGATGGCGATGACCTGCTTGATCTCCTCGGAGGCGGCGAGCCGCTCGGTCAGCATCGCCCCGATCCCGGACGCGGCGCCGGTGACCGCGACGACGGGCCCGCGCACGGCGGGACTGGTTGAGTGGTTTCGCGCTGCGCGAACCTGCGGATCTGGGGAACTCACCGGGCGTCTCCAGCGGTTGTCTTCAGTACGGATGCGCGTGACGCGTCCGGACCAGGTGGCATCCATCCTGCCGCAGGCCGGGTCTCGGCGAAGCACCGAGGCTCGATCGGCCCGCGGTGTCTACGCTGGGTGGTGTTGAAGGGCAGTCGTGCCGTCGGAGAGAACCGGCGGCCTTAACAGCCGAGGAATCCCGTGAGTGACACCCCATTCGGATTCGGCCTTCCGCCGGAGGAGCCGGACGACGGCGACGAGGGCAAGAAGAAGGACCAGGAGAGCGGTGGTGGTCAGGGACCGGCCAACCCGTTCGGTTTCGGCGGCCTGCCAGGTGCCGGTGGCTTTGGCGGCCCCGGTGCGGACAATCCGCTCGCAGCCATGTTCGGCTCGCTGAACCCCAATGACCTGGGCGCCGCGTTCCAGCAGCTGGGCCAGATGCTCTCGTACGAGGGCGGCCCGGTGAACTGGGACATGGCCAAGCAGATCGCCCGCCAGACGGTCTCCCAGGGCACGCAGGACGGCGTGAAGGACGCGAGCATCGGCCCCGCCGACCGCAGCGCGGTCGAGGAGGCCGTGCGGCTGGCGGACCTGTGGCTGGACGACGCGACGTCGCTGCCGTCCGGCGCCGGCACCGCCGTGGCGTGGTCCCGCGCGGAGTGGGTCGAGGCGACCCTGCCCGCGTGGAAGGAGCTCGTGGACCCGGTCGCCGAGCGAGTCGGCGCGGCCATGGGTGACGTCCTGCCGGAGGAGATGCAGGCCATGGCGGGCCCGCTGATCGGCATGATGCGCTCGATGGGCGGCGCCATGTTCGGCACGCAGATCGGGCAGGCCGTGGGCGTGCTCGCGGGCGAGGTCGTCGGCTCGACCGACATCGGTCTGCCGCTCGGCCCGGTCGGCAAGGCCGCGCTGCTGCCGCTGAACATCGAGGCGTTCGGCAAGGACCTGGGCGTCCCCCAGGAGGAGGTGCGGCTCTACCTCGCCCTGCGCGAGGCCGCCCACCAGCGCCTCTTCGCGCACGTGCCGTGGCTGCGCTCGCACCTGTACGGCGCGGTCGACGGGTACGCGCGCGGGATCAAGGTCGACACCGCCAAGCTGGAGGACGTGGTCGGCCAGTTCGACCCGGCGAACCCGGAGCAGCTGCAGGACGCGCTCCAGCAGGGCATGTTCCAGCCGGAGGACACCCCGGAGCAGAAGGCCGCCCTGGCCCGTCTGGAGACGGCTCTGGCGCTCGTCGAGGGCTGGGTCGACGCGGTGGTCCACGCCGCCGCGAAGCCGCGCCTGACGTCCGCCGACGCGCTCCGCGAGACCCTTCGGCGCCGTCGCGCGACGGGCGGTCCCGCCGAGCAGACGTTCGCCACGCTGATCGGCCTGGAGCTGCGCCCGCGCCGGCTGCGCGACGCCTCCCGCCTGTGGGCCTCGCTCACGGACGCGCGCGGTGTCGACGGCCGGGACGGCCTGTGGGCCCACCCGGACATGCTGCCGACGGCCTCCGACCTGGACGACCCGGACGGCTTCGTGCACCGCGAGCAGCTGGACTTCTCCGAGCTGGACAAGATGCTCGGCGAGGCGGCGAGCGGCACCGCGGAGAAGCCGAACCTGAAGAAGGACGAGAACTCCGAGGACGACGACACCGAGTGAGCCTGTACGACGACGCGGTCCTCGTACTGAAGAGCTACGAGGACCAGACGGACCTGCGCCAGGCCTACCTGGACCACCTGGCCGCCCACCCGGACGCCATGTGGAAGTCCTGCCACGCCGGGCATGTGACGGCGAGCGCCCTGGTGATCGACCCGGAGCACGGCAGGGTCCTACTCACCCTGCACAAGAAGCTGCGGATGTGGCTCCAGATGGGCGGCCACTGCGAGCCGGAGGACACCTCCCTGCAGGCCGCGGCCCTGCGCGAGGCCACGGAGGAGTCCGGCATCACCGGACTGACCCTCCTGCCGGGCGGCCCGGTCCGCCTCGACCTCCATCGCATCCCGGCACCGTGCCACTTCCACTACGACGTCCAGTACACGGTGCTGGCACCCCCCGGCGCCGTCCAGGAGATCAGCGACGAGTCCCTCGACCTGCGCTGGTTCCCGTACGACGAGGTACCGGCCGTAGCGGACGATTCGGTGCTACGGCTGCTGGAGGCGACGCGCGCCAGGCTCTGAGCGGGCGGGGTGTGGCAAGCGCTGAACGTGTAAGGGGCGCCCGCAGTGGCGGGCGCCCCTTACGTTGGTTTTCCGGACGCTCAGCTCCAGGCGTTGCCCTGGTTCTGTGCGTGCGCGCCGTGCTGGCCCATGCCGAACTGGGCGGCGACGCCCTGGCCGATCGCGGCGTTCTGCGGCGGCAGGAGTTCGCTGGGCTGGACGAGCGCGTAGCCGCTGCCCATGAAGCTCAGCTCCCAGCCCTCGCCTGTGTTGCCGCGACGCCGCCACACGCCCGAGGAGTGCGTCTGGGCCTGCATCTGGACGCGCAGGCCGGTGGACCAGGCGACGATCGCGTCGGCGTCGCAGTTGACGTACTTGTCGGGCGTGACCTGCATCATCAGGGGCGCGCCCGAGGTCATCAGGGCGACCTTGCCGCGGCCGGTGATGTTGAGCTGGTACTTCCCCGAGCCGGAGATGCCGTACTGGCTGTCCACGGCGATGACCTCGTGGTGCAGCGAGGAGTCCATCGCGAGGACGTAGCTGCTGTCGACGGTCAGGCCGTCCTGTTCCACATCCACTACGTGGATGTGCTGGGCGAGGTTGGCGAGGAAGACCGTGCCCTGCCCGTGGCAGCGCATCAGGCTGAGGCCCTCGCCGGTGGCCGCACGCGCGTAGGCCTGCTGGGTGTTCTGGTACTCGGCGTCGAACTCGACGAGCCCCTGGTAGGCGACCATCGTGCCCTTGCGGGCGAGGATGTCGTCGTGGCCCTCCAGGACGATGCGCAGCATCTGCTTGTTCTGGAGGCTGTAGCGGTCCTGGGACTGCGAGTCGTTGAACGCGAAAAGCGGGCTCTGCATGGTGTCGTGTTCCCCCCTCAGCCCCGGAACCGGAGACGGTCGGTGCTGTCCTCGCTGGGCTGGACGACGACGATGCCCGTCCCGGAGAAGGCCATCTGGTAGGCCTCGCCGCTGCCGCGGCCGATCAGCGACTGCGCCTTGAAGCTGCGCTTGCCCTTCACCTTGAGGTTCGGGGACCAGGCGACGAGCGCGTCGGGGTCGACGTACGTCTCGTCCTCGCCGCCGCCGCAGTCGACGACGATCGGCTTGCCGCGGGAGGTCAGCGCGACCCAGCCTTGGCCGGTGATCTTGGTGTTCCACAGGCCCTGGCCGGCGAACTTCGCCAGCCCCTTGACGCGCTCCACGCCCCAGGTGAGGTGGGCGTCGAAGGCGAGCAGGTTGGTGGCGTTGACAGAGATCCCGTCGCCGTTGAGGTTGATCACGACGACGTCCGCGCCGTAGTCGGCGAGGTAGAGCAGTCCGTCGCCGGAGCACTTCATCAGGGGCGCGCCCTCGCCGGTCATCCAGTCACGCGCGATCTGGCGCACGGCCGGCGGGTTGGGCTCGTACTGGATGAAGCCCTCGTAGGCGATCATCGAGCCCACGCGCGCGAAGAGGTCGCTTCCGGTCTGCATGGCGACCTTCAGCATGTTGTTGCCGTGGTTCTCCATGCGGGCGGAGACGGGTGCGGGGGCGTAGCCCGCGAGCGGCTGGTTCATGACGGGCTCCCTCAGACCTCGTACGGCTGGACGACGATGAAGTTTCCGGGGGCGGCCCGGAACTGCAGGTTGACGCTCTCCCCGGTGTCGCCCGGATAGGCGTTGCGACGCATCCGGACCTGGCTGGAGACGATCACCTGGGCGGCGGCGGACCAGGCGACGACCGCGTTGCAGTCGGCGAACGTGGTCGGCGTGACCGGCAGGACGACGGGCTCGCCGTGGGTCTTCACGACGACGGTGCCGGTCCCCTGGAACTGCATCGTGAACAGCGCGCCCCCGGGGATGCCGTGTCCCTCGATGCGTCTGACCTCGTACTGGAGGCTCTCGTCGAAGGCGAGGACGTTCTCGGCGGAGACGCAGATCGCATCCCCCTGGAGCTCAACGGGGTGCAGGTTGGTCGAGTTCTCGGCGAGGAACACCTGGCCCTGGCCCGTGCAGCGCATCAGCTGCATCTCCTGGCCGGTCGCGTTGCCCACGAGTCGCCCGGCGAACCCGGCGCCCTTGTAGCCGAAGTCGACCTTGCCCTGGTAGAGCACCATGCTGCCCTGGCGGGCGAGCACGGGCTGGCCGCCGATGCCGAGGTCGACGCGGACGAGCTTCTTGTTCTGCTGCGTCCAGCGCTGCCCGGTGGGCGTCTCCTTGAACTTCTCCAGCGCGGCCGACACACCGGCGCCCTGGGGAGCGCCCGACGGCACTCCGTAGGCGGCTGCCTGCCCCGGGACCTGCCCGAAAGCGGGCGGCTGCTGCCCGTAGCCGGGAGGCACGGGCGGCTGGCCGTAGCCAGGGGGCGGAGTCGGCTGACCGTAGCCGGGCGGCGGGCCCGGCGCGTGCGGAGCCTGGGGCTGCGCGTAGCCGGGCGGCGGAGGCGGGCTCTGACCGGGGGCCTGCTGTCCGTACGGCGCCTGCGGCTGGCCGTAGGGCGCGGGCACGGGACCCGGGGGCGGCACGGTGCCCGCCCCGGGCGGGGTCATAGGCGCGATGATGGTCGGCGCGGCATGCACGGAGGGCACGGGCGCCGGCGGGGGTGTGTACCCCTGCGCGACGGGCTGGGGGGCCGGGGCGGGTGCCGGGGCCGCGGGGGCGCCGAACGCGGGCGGGGCGAAGCCGGGGGCGGCACCGGACTGCGGCGGCGCGGGCTGCGCCTGCTGCGGCTCGGGCGTCTCCTCCTCGGCGACCTCGCCGCCGAAGTTCTTCAGCAGCGCTTCGAGGCCGCCGTCGAAGCCCTGGCCGACGGCCGCGAACCGCCAGACGTCCTTCAGGTAGAAGTCACCCAGCATCACGGCCCGCTCGGTGGTGAACTCCGAACCGTTGAACGAGTAGCGGGCCACCTCCTCGCCGCCCGCGACGATCCGGACGTACCCGGGGGCGATCTGCGACATCTGCCCGGCGCCGTCGAGTGTCGCCGTGAACGCGAGCTTGTGGATCTGCGGCGGGATCTTGTCGAGCGTGACCCGGAAGGACTCCGAGTCGCCCGCCTGGGTACCCAGGAGCTGGATGGACTCCTCGGGGGACTTCGGCTGGTTGAAGAACACGAAGTACCGGTCGTCCGAGAGCCGTTCCTCGGCGTCGAGGCCGAAGCAGCTGATGTCGAACGTCAGTCCGGGGCCCGTGATCTGCACACCTACGTACAGATCCGTGCCCGCGGTGAGGTCACTGATCTTGGCCTTGTGGCCGCGTTGGAATTCCCTGGCCATGCGTAACGACCGTCCCCCATCCCGATGCAAGTGAGTCGCGCCAGGCTAACGGCAATCACTGACACCGGAGGAAGTCGGTACAGACCCGGTACACAATCCCCCACAAGAGGGCCTCACTCGTCGCGGGCGCCCGGCGGATTAGGCAGCCGCTCGGCCGCGACCACGCCTTCGAGGTAGCCCTTGGCCCGCTCGGTGCGCGGATACGCCTCCAGGAGCCGCCAGAACCGCGGCCCGTGTCCGGGCACCAGGAGATGCGCCAGCTCGTGCAGCAGCACGTAGTCGACGACGTACTCGGGCATGCCCTGCAGCCGGTGCGAGAGGCGGATGCTGCCCTCGGAGGGCGTGCAGGAGCCCCAGCGCGTGTTCTGGTTGGTCACCCAGCGCACGGAGGTGGGCCGGGCGCGGCCGTCGAAGTACTGGGCCGACAGTCGCTCGGCGCGCTCGGACAGCTCGGCGTCACCCAGCACGCGTTTGCTTTCCTGGGCGGCCAGCTTGTCGAGCATGACGGTGACCCAGCGCTTCTCCTCCGCCTCGGACATGCGGGCGGGGATGAGCACGACGGTGCGATCGCCCTCGCGGTACGCGGAGACAGTTCTGCGCCGACGCGCACTCCTGCGGACCTCGATCGCGCTCGCCCCCGAGCCGCTTGGCGGCTGGCTCGTCGTACTGCGCTGTGGTTTTCCGGCGCTGTGCAGTGGGTCGGCGGGCACGCCACGACGTTACCCTCTGCACACGCGGGAAGTCCCGACTCCGGGGCGGTTTCGGTATCGATCCGCCACCAAGCGTTTGATTTGTACGACGAATCCCACAGCCTGTGGACAACTTTCTGCACCCGACGCCCGGGCCGGGCAGGCTGGCATCGCAGGCGGAGCACCGACCGGATCCGCCGGCACACGGGACGTACTTCCTAGGGCTACGGGGGCCTGTCATGCATCCGATGGTGAAGCCCGCGCTGCGGCGCGGCTGGCGCGATCTCCACACCGTGCAGTTCGGGATGACACCGGCGCACGCCATGACTTTGGGCCCGATGGACACGGCGACGGGCAGTTTCCTGGACCTGCTCAACGGCACCCGCGGACTGCCCCTCCTGCGTGAGGAGGGGCAGCGGATGGATCTGCCCGAGGGCCAGGTGGACCAGCTGGTGGAGGGGCTGACGCACGCGGGTCTGCTCGACGACGCGAAGGGCGGCGGGCCCGCGGCCGATGCCCTCCGCGCGAAGTCGGACGTCCTCGACCGGCTGCGCCCGGACCTCGCGTCGCTCTCCCTGATCACCGGCGAGCCGGGCGAGTCGATGGGCCGTCTGGCGGCGCGTCGCGAACTGCGGGTACAGGTGAGAGGCGCGGGCAGAGTGGGCGCGGTGCTGGCCACGCTGTTGTCGGGCGCGGGGATCGGCGAGGTCGACGTGCGCGACGGTGGTAACACCGAGCCCTGGGACGTCGCTCCGGGCGGGCTGCCCGCGGAGGCGGTCGGCGAACGCAGGGACGAGGCGGCGCGCCGCGCGGTACGCCGGGCGGCACCGGACCGCCCGCCCCGCCGGACCTCGCGGGCCGCGGCGGAGGAGAGCGACCCGGGTTACTCCCTGGTGATCCTCGCCCCGCGCGACGACGTCGCCGTGCACGCGCCCGACCCGGCCGCCGCCACCGGTCTGATCGTCTCGGGGACCCCTCATCTGTACGCCGGTGTCGTGGAGGGCACGGGAGTCGTGGGCCCGCTGGTCCTGCCCGGCGAGACGCCCTGCGCGGGCTGCCTGCACCACGCGCGCACCGACCGTGATCCGACCTGGCCGCGTCTGGTCGCGCAGTGGCGCTCCGGCAGGCAGCCGCAGGTGCGGCCCTGCGACCTGACGCTGGCCACGACCGTCGCCGGGCTGGCGGCCGCGCACGCGCTGACCTTCCTGGACGGGCGGTCGCCGTCGAGCGCGGGCGCGCGGTGGGAGGTCTCGCTGCCCGGTCTGGACTGGCACGCGCGACCGGTCTGGGCGCATTCCGGCTGCCCGTGCGGAGCCGCGGAGAAGGGTACGAAGAAAGGTAAGGAGGGACACACCTCTACGGACGAGGATCGACACGCGACAATGGGAGGGGACCGGCCGTCGAGGGATGTGCGCCGTAAGGCAGACTCGGCCCGGCCGGCCGGGACTTGGAGGGCGCATGTCTGATCTTCCCCGCAAGGCGGTCACCCGCACCGCCAAGCTCGCCGCGCTCCCGCTCGGCTTCGCCGGGCGAGCGACGTGGGGGCTCGGGAAACGGATCGTGGGCGAGTCCGCGGAGATCGTCGGCCGCGAGCTGCAACAGCGCACGGCGGAGCAGCTGTTCAAGGTGCTCGGCGAGCTCAAGGGCGGTGCGATGAAGTTCGGGCAGGCGCTGTCCGTCTTCGAGTCGGCGCTGCCCGAGGAGGTCGCCGGTCCCTACCGTGCCGCGCTGACCAAGCTCCAGGAGGCCGCGCCGCCGATGCCGACGCGCACCGTCCACGGTGTGCTGACGGAGCGGCTCGGCGAGGACTGGCGCGAGCTGTTCCTGGAGTTCGAGGACAAGCCCTCGGCCGCCGCGTCGATCGGCCAGGTGCACCGGGCGGTGTGGCACGACGGCCGCGAGGTCGCGGTCAAGGTGCAGTACCCGGGCGCCGGCGAGGCCCTCCTGTCCGACCTGACCCAACTGAGCCGATTCGCCCGCCTGTTGGGCCCGCTCATCCCCGGGATGGACATCAAGCCCCTCATCGCCGAGCTCCGCGACCGGGTCTCCGAGGAGCTGGACTACGGCCTGGAGGCACAGGCCCAGCAGGCGCACGCGGAGGAGTTCGAGGGCGACCCGGATGTCATGGTGCCCGCCGTGGTCCACCAGTGCGACCAGGTCCTGGTCACCGAGTGGATCGACGGGATCCCGCTGTCGGAGGTGATCGCCGACGGCACCCAGGAGCAGCGCGACCGGGCAGGCCAGCTCCTGGCCCGCTTCCTCTTCTCCGGCCCGGCCCGCACGGGTCTCCTCCACGCGGACCCGCATCCGGGCAACTTCCGTCTGCTGCCCGCCGATCCGGACGGCAAGGGCGACTGGCGGCTGGGTGTCCTGGACTTCGGCACGGTCGACCGCCTCCCCGGCGGTCTGCCGACGCCCATCGGCGACTCCCTGCGCATGACGCTCGACGGCGACGCCGAGGGGGTCTACGAGCTGCTGCGCACGGAGGGCTTCGTCAAGGAGTCGATAGAGCTGGACCCCGACGCCGTCCTCGACTACCTCGTGCCGATCATCGAGCCGGCCCAGGTCGACGCGTTCACCTTCAGCCGCGGCTGGATGCGCAGCCAAGCCGCCCGTATCGCCGACCCCCGCTCCCCCGCCCACCAGTTGGGCAAGCAGCTCAATCTGCCTCCGGCGTATCTCCTGATACACCGGGTGACATTGAGCACAATCGGCGTCCTGTGTCAGCTGGGCGCGACAGTGCGGCTGCGCGATGAGCTGGAGGAGTGGCTGCCGGGGTTCGTACCGGAGGACCCGGACGCATACGAGGAGTACCTGGACGAGGAGGACCCCGCGGCGGAGGCGTGAGTCGAGCCGCGGACGGCGCGAGCCGGGTCGGTGGTGACGCGCGTGCGGCCTACCACCAGGCCGAGTCCAGCCGTCCCTCGATCGCCCTGAGGTTCTCCCTGGCGCAGGTGTCGCAGAAGTAGTGCCGGGTTCCGTGCTCCACGGAGCAGGTCCAGGTGGGCTGCGGGTCTTCGGACCTGGTGCCGCAGCGGGCGCACACGACGGACCACGGTTCCGCGGTGGAGGCGCCGGTGTCACTGCCTCCGGGAAGACTCGTCACGCGGCGACGATATCTCCCGGCAGGGGATCGGCTGGCGGAACGCACCGCGGGGCCGGTCCGTTCGGACGGACCGGCCCCGCGGGGGAGCTTTCGCCTCCCGAGGTCGGGAGGCCACCGCTTCAGGTGTGATCGGTTACTGCATGACGGCCATGGCGAGCGCACGGCGGGCGCGCATCGAGGCGCGCTCGGCCCTGCGCTGCATCCGGCGGGCGGTCACCAGGCGCACGGCCCGGCGTTCCCGCTCGGCCTCGTGCAGGCGCTCGTGCATATGCGCACGAGCCAGGGCTTCTGGAATGAGTTGCATCTCTCGGGTCCTGTTCTGGCGCGACTCGGTCGCACCCGGGGTGGTGAAGTCTGGGATCGCGGAGCCCGCGGGCTCGCTGGGAGTGGACGGCTTCATCGGGGCCTGCTTCTTGGGGTCGTGCGTGAGGGGGCGGTCGATCGTTCCGAAGATGTTCATGCCGTGACCGGGTTCTTGCGCGGACGGCCACGCGGCCGCTTGCGGGCCACGACGACACCCTGGACGAAGAGCTCGCCACCCCAGACGCCCCAGGGCTCACGCCGCTCCTTGGCGCCGGCGAGGCAGGCCTCGATCAGCGGGCAGGTGCGGCAGAGGGACTTGGCGTACTCGACATCTGCCGGCGACTCGGCGAAGAAGACCTCCGGGTCGTAGGAACGGCAGGGGACGGGCACGCCCAGGTTCTCGATGGCGTCGTCGAGCGCGGTGAGCGTAGTGAGCGGAGTCAAGGTGGAGTCCTCCGTGAGGCCGGGCGGGGGGATCGTTTCGGAAGGCGGTACGGACGGGGCGTGCGCTTCGAGTTGCACGGTTGTTCTTCCTCGTCTGGTCGGTCCGGCCCTGTTGGGCCGGTTGTCGGCTTGGTACCGGGTTCTTTTCTTGTCCCGAGGCCCCTTCGCTCCGTCGTCCCCGTTCGGGGAAAACAGAAGGGCCGCGGATCCCGGATGGGGTTCCGCGGCCCTGAAGGCGCCGGCCTGATCGATCAGGCTGGATCACTCCAGGGTTCTGGCCCACGGAAGGCCCACATCTGGTGGTGCTGCGTCGTCTGCTTCCGGCTTCCGGCACCGGGTGCAAAGGCATAGGCCTGCGCCTGTGCCCCTACTGCTTCCAGTGCCTTGGTCGGTCGCTCATTGCGCTCACGGACGGGAAGGACCGCGAGAGACAGGGCGGACGCCGGACGGGCGGCAGAAATGCCGGACAGACCGGTGCCCAGGTTCGAAACGCCGAGCATGCACAGGGAGACGACCGAGGGATCGGTCATTTTCACGGTGCTGGTGGAGCTGGCGTTGATGCTGATCACTGGAATCGCCTCCTCTCGGCGTCTCGGGGGACCGGGGGTGAGACCGGTCCTACGGATATGCAAGTACAGCACGGAATCAGGGCCTTCGAGAAGGCCCCCTGTTCCCGTGTCTAAGAACCTATGGGGATTGCTGGGGCATGCGCAAACTATTTTCTCGACGAGTTTGAATCAGTCCTCCGCGACACCCTCCGCAGGCTCCTGACCGCCGCAGATGGCCAGGACATCGGCCCCGTAGCGGTTGAGCTTGCGGACGCCGACGCCGGGGATCCGCGCGAGTTCGCCGTCGTCGTCGGGGACGGTCTCGGCGATGGCCATCAGCGTCTTGTCGGTGAAGACGCAGAAGGCGGGCTGACCGCTGCGCTGCGCCTGGACCTCCCGCCACTCGCGCAACCGCTCGTAGAGGCCCTCGTCCATGTCGGAGGGGCAGTCCTCGCAGCGCATCAGCTTCATCTCACCGGCCTCGGTGAGGGTGCGGCCGCAGACCCGGCAGCGGGCCACGGTGCGCTGCGTCCGGCGCGGCACGGCCTTGGGCGCGCCCGTGAAGCCGCGCTCGATGCCTCCGGGGGCGACCGTGCCGGGTCTGCCCGCGACGCCGGTCGAGCCGGGGCGCAGGCCGTCCAGGAAGCGGCTGGGGCGGCGGTTGGGACGGCCGCCGGGTGAGCGGGAGAGGGCCCAGGAGACGTGGAGCCGCTCTCTGGCGCGGGTGACGCCGACGTAGAGGAGGCGGCGCTCCTCCTCGATCTGTTCGTCGGTCTTCGCGTACGTGATGGGCATCATGCCCTCGGCGATGCCGACCAGGAAGACGACGTCCCACTCCAGGCCCTTGGCCGAGTGCAGGGAGGCGAGGGTGACGCCCTGGACGGTCGGGGCGTGCTGGGCGTTGGCCCGCTCGTCGAGTTCGGCGACCAGGTCGGCGAGGGTGGCACCGGGTTTGGCGGCGGCGAAGTCCTGGGCGAGGTTGACCAGGGCCGCCAGCGACTCCCAGCGCTCTCTGACGGCGCCGGAGCCGGCCGGGGGCTCGGTGGTCCAACCCTCGCCGGAGAGGACGGCACGGACCTGGGAGGGCAGGTCGATGACGTCGTCCAGGAGGGAGTCGTTGCCGCCGAAGCGGGCCGCGCCGCGCAGGGCGATGCCGGCCTTGCGGACCTCGGGGCGGTCGAAGAACCGCTCGGCGCCCCGCAGTTGGTAGGGCACTCCGGCGTCGGCGAGGGCCTGTTCGTAGGTCTCGGACTGGGCGTTCGTGCGGACCAGGATCGCGATCTCGCTCGCCGGGACGCCCGCGTCCATGAGGTCGCGGATGCGGCGGGCGGCGCCCTCGGCTTCGGCGGGCTCGTCGGTGTACTCGGCGTAGACGGGTTCGGGGCCCGCGGAACGCTGGGAGATCAGCTCCAGCCGGTGGTCGGCGGCACGGCCGCGGGCCTGGGAGAGCAGGCCGTTGGCGAGGTGGACGACCTGGGGTGTGGAGCGGTAGTCGCGGACCAGCTTGACGACGGTGGCGCCGGGGTGGCGGGTGCGAAAGTCGAGCAGGTGGTCCGGCGTCGCTCCGGTGAAGGAGTAGATCGTCTGGCTGGCGTCGCCGACGACGCACAGGTTGTCGCGGTCGCCCAGCCACAGCTCCAGGAGGCGCTGCTGGAGCGGGCTGACGTCCTGGTACTCGTCGACCACGAAGTGCTGGTACTGCGAGCGGACCTGTTCGGCGATGTCGTGCCGGTCCTGGAGGACGGCGACGGTGAGCAGCAGGACGTCCTCGAAGTCGATGACCGCGCGGTCGCGCTTGACGTCCTCGTAGGTGGCGTAGAGCTGGGCGATCTCGGCGGGGGCGCGGGGGACGTCGCGGCCCGCCTTGGCCGCCGCGGCCGCGTAGTCGGAGGGAACGGTCTGGGTGACCTTGGACCACTCGATCTCGGCGGTGACGTCCCGCAGTTCGCCGCGGTCGAGGCGGATGCGGCAGGCGGCCGCCGCGTCGGCGACGAGCTGGATCTTGCGGTCGACGAGCCGGGGCATGCCGCCGCCGATCGCTTTCGGCCAGAAGTACTGGAGCTGGCGCAGCGCGGCCGAGTGGAACGTGCGTGCCTGGACTCCGGTGGCGCCGAGCTGGCGCAGCCGGCCGCGCATCTCGCCGGCGGCGCGGTTGGTGAAGGTGACGGCCAGCACGCTGGAGGACTGCAGGATCCCGGCGCGCACTCCGTAGGCGATCCGGTGCGTGATCGCCCGAGTCTTGCCCGTGCCGGCGCCCGCCAGCACGCACACCGGACCGCGCAGGGCGGTGGCCACCTCGCGTTGCTCGGGGTCGAGTCCTTCGAGCACCGCGTCGGCCGAGTCCGGTACCTGCGGGAAGAGGGAGGAGTGCGTTGCTGCTGTCACACGGCCATGCTGCCAGGTCGCCGGAGACAGGTGAGCCGGTTGTCCACAGGGAGGCACCCGCAGTCGTACTAATGCGGCAGGCGTCACGTGCCGCATGCCGCCCCCGGCGGGAATTGCGGCCGTGTCGCGTACGTTCCCTCCACTGCGAGGACCCATCCCCCGAGCTGTTGAGGAGCGCGAGAGAATGTCGGGCACTGTGACGATGTACAGCACCACGTGGTGCGGTTACTGCCGTCGGCTGAAGAGCCAGATGGACCGCGAGGGAATCGCGTACAACGAGATCAACATCGAGCAGGACCCGGCTTCGGCGGCCTTCGTCGAGAAGGCGAATGGCGGGAATCAGACGGTGCCCACCGTTCTGGTGGTTCCCTCCCAGGGCGGCTCCGAGGTCGTCATGACGAACCCGAGCCTCGCCCAGGTGAAGCAGGCGCTCGGCGCCTGATCGACGGTCGGCGCACACAGCTCCGAAGAGGGCGGCCCTTGATGTCAGGGGCCGCCCTCTTTGTCGTCGTCCTCACGCGGCCGGACTGTCCCCCACGACCACGTAGCGCCACAGCAGCCGACGCCGGAACCGAGCACCGAGCAACAGGCACCGGACGGGGCGGCAGTGGACGTCGTGGTTCCAGTACGGGTCGGTCATCCGCACCCCACTCATCCGCGCCCCGCCAGCCGGCCTCCGGTTGGCTCAGACGAAGGTTCGCGTCGGCAGCGGCTTGCCGTACCAGAGCTCGATCAGGCGGGCCGCGATCGAGATGCCGTACGGGGGCAGCACCTCTTCGGACTCGAAGGCGGCGCGCAGTTCCTCGCGGGAGAACCAGCGGGCCTCGTGGATCTCGTCGCCGTCGACGTTGATGTCGGTCGAGGTGGCGCGGGCCATGAAGCCCAGCATGAGGCTGGACGGGAAGGGCCAGGGCTGGCTGGCGACGTACTCGACGTGGCCGACGGTGATGCCGGCCTCCTCGAAGACCTCGCGGCGCACCGACTGCTCGATGGACTCGCCGGGCTCCACGAAGCCGGCGAGCGTCGAGAAGCGGCCCTCGGGCCAGTGGACCTGGCGGCCGAGCAGGATGCGGTCCTCCTCGTCGGTGACGGCCATGATCACGGCGGGGTCGGTGCGCGGGTAGTGCTCCGCGCCGCAGGCCGGGCAGCGGCGGATGTGGCCGGCCGCGGCGATCACCGTGCGCTCGCCGCAGCGGGAGCAGAAGCGGTGCAGGCGCTGCCAGTTCTCCAGAGCGACCGCGTGCACCATCAGGCCCACGTCCCGGGGTGACAGCAGCAGGCCCGCCTCTCGCAGGCCTGCGGCCCGCGCGGACTGGTCGATACGGCCGGGCAGGGCGTCCTTCTGGAGGGCGAAGTAGCTGACGCCGTCGTCGTCGGTGCCCAGGAAGTAGCGGTGCGCCTCGGTGAGGGGGGCCTCGAAGGACGGGGTCATGACGAGTTCGGTGTTGCCGTCGGGTGTCTCGTCGATGAGGACCTGGCCGCCGGAGACCACGAAGCAGCGGGTGGTGGGGTGGCTCCACGCCGCGGCGAGCCAGGCCTCGTCGAGCCGGTGGTGGGCGGCTCGGTCGATGCCGCTCGGGGCGGTGAGCGAGATGGGTCGGTCGGCTGTGTGGTCGGTCCAGGTGGTCACGGGTGCTTCCAACTCCCCCGGCAATGCGGATTGTTTCGGCGGGCGGTTCAGCGGGACATACGGCAGGAGGCGACCGGGTCCGGCGGGGACGGGGTGTGCGGGGCGGTTCTTCCAGTGTGCCTCGCGCGCGTGGCCGTTCCGGTCGCGCGGGTTCGTCAGGGCGCGCGGCGCCAGGTGTCGGCGAGGTCTCCCCACAGGTGGGCGGTGGTTTCGACGCCCTTCAGGAGGAGGTCGATCTCGACCTTCTCGTTCGGGGCGTGCCAGCCGTCGGAGGGGACGGAGATGCCCAGGAAGAGGACGGGTGCCCCGAGGACTTCCTGGAGGTCGGCGGCCGGTCCCGAGCCGCCCTCGCGGGTGAAGAGGACCAGTTTCTCGAAGGCGCGGCCCATGGCGCGGACGACGGACTGCAGAGCCGGGTGGTCCAGGGGTGTCAGGCACGGGCGCGTGGCCGCGCTGAACGTGATGTCCGGCCGGATTCCGTCGGGCACCTGCTGGGCCGCCCAGGCTCGGACGGCCTTCTCGATGTGGTCGGGGTCCTGGCCTGCGACCAGCCGGAAGGAGAGCTTCACCATGGCGGACGACGGGATGATCGTCTTGCTGCCGGGGCCCTGGTAGCCGCCGCCGATGCCGTTGACCTCGGCGGTGGGGCGGGCCCAGATGCGCTCCAGGGTGGTGTGTCCGGCCTCGCCGTGGGTGGCGTGCGACTTGGCGGTGCGCAGCCACTCCTTCTCGTCGAAGGGCAGCTCGGCGAAGAGCTCGCGCTCCTGGTCGGTGAGTTCGACGATGCCGTCGTAGAAGCCGGGGACGGCCACGCGTGCGTGCTCGTCGTGCAGTGCGGCGACGAGGCGGGCGGCGGCGGTCGCCGGGTTGGGCACGGCGCCGCCGAAGGAACCGGAGTGGATGTCCTGGTCGGGGCCCAGCAGCCGGATCTCGCACTCGGCGAGGCCGCGCATACCGGTGCACACCGTGGGGGTGTCCTCGGACCACATGCCGGTGTCGGAGACGATCACGGCGTCGGCGGCGAGCCGGTCGGCGTGCTCCTCGACGAGCGCCCGGAAGTGCGGGGAGCCGGACTCCTCCTCGCCCTCGACGAGCAGCTTCAGGTGCACGGCCGGGGCGGTGCGGCCGGTGGCGGCGAGGTGGGCGCGGACGCCGAGTGTGTGGAAGAACACCTGGCCCTTGTCATCGGCCGCCCCGCGCGCGTAGAGGCGGTTCCCGCGGACGACGGGCTCGAAGGGCTCGCTGTCCCAGCCGTCCTCGCGGGCGGCGGGCTGGACGTCGTGATGGCCGTAGACGAGGACCGTGGGTGCCTCGGGGTCGTCCGAGGGCCACTCGGCGAAGACGGCGGGGGCGCCCGGGGTCGGCCAGACCTCGACGGTGGGGAAGCCGGTCTCCCGGAGTGTGGCGGCGAGCCAGTCCGCGCTGCGCCGGACGTCGGGCGCGTGCTCGGGCTGCGCCGACACGGACGGGATGCGCAGCCACTCGGCGAGGTCGTCGAGGAAGGCTGCGCGGTGCTGCTCGATGTACGTGCGGACCGCGCTGACGGCACTGTCAACGGTGTGGCTCATGGTCATGAGCCTATCGGCCCGCACTGACATCCTCGGTGGGCGGTTCCTCACAGTTTGCTTGCGCGTCCGGCTCGTCCAGCAGCAGCCGCTCCAGCGCTGCCCGGTCCGGGAGGTTCTCAGGCCGTACGACCTCACCGCCGCGCACGTACAGGAACGCGGCCGTGACCGCCTCCAGGGGCACGCCCTGCAGCTCGGCCCAGGCCAGCCGGTAGATCGCGAGCTGGAGCGGGTCGGCGGTGCGGGTGCGGCTGGTCTTCCAGTCGAGGATCTCGTACGTCGTCCCGTCGCCGTCGCCCTGTTTGTAGACGGCGTCGATACGGCCCCGTACGACGCGGCCGGCGATCGCGAGCTGGAAGGGGGTCTCGACGCGGTAGGGCGTGCGCCGGGCGTACTCGGTGCGTTCGAAGGCTTCCTTGAGGGCTTCCAGGTCGCGTTCGTCGGCGATCTCGGCCTCGCTGCCGGGCAGTTCGTCCGGTTCCAGCATGGGCAGGGTCAGCTCTTCGTAGCGTGATTCCACCCAGGCGTGGAAGCGGGTGCCCCGACGTGCGGCGGGTTGCGGCGGGCGCGGCAGCGGGCGCGCGAGTTCCTGCGCGAGGGCGTCCGGGTCGGCGGCCAGGAGCATCAGCTGGGTGGCCGTGAGCGAGGCCGGCAGGGGTACGTCGGTGACTCCCCGGCGGGCGCGCAGGAGTTCGCCGGTGAGGGCGTCGAGGTCGCGGTCCCAGGAGGCGATGGCGCGGGCCTCCTCCGGGGTGAGGGGTGTCCCAGGCGGTTCCGTGGGGTGCGGGCGTGCGCCCCCTGGCGCACTGGAGTGTTCGGCGGCGTGCGGGGCCGTCGCCTGGTGGGGAACGGCCGGGCGGTCCGTGCTCCAGGCGTCCCAGTCGGCGAGGTCGTCCTCCGGGAGGGCGTCTTCGGCTTCGATCTCGGTCTCGGGGAGGGACTCCTCGTAGGGAGGCTCCACGAAGGGGGGCTCGTCGTAAGGAGGTTCGTCGTAAGGAGGTTCGTCGTCCTCCGGTGGTGGGGGCCAGTCCGGGTCGTCGTGGGCGTTCGGGTCGTGCGTGGCCGCGGGGTGGCCCTCGTCGTGGGAGGCGAGGTACTCCAAGTGGTTCATCACCAGCTTGGCGGCCTTGTGGCGGTGGGCCATCGCCGCGTCGTCCAGGGGCAGCGGCCAGGCCTGGTCGGCGGTGGCCGTGTGCAGGGCGGGGTTCTCCGCGCCCTCCTCGGGCTGGTCCGCCCAGGCCTCGATCTCGCCGTCTCCGGCCGCGCAGTGGTCGTACAGGGCCTGGAGGAAGTCTGAGGGGCCGCGGGGCTTCTTCTGGGTGGGGCCCCACCAGTGGCCGGAGCCGAGCAGCAGGGAGCGGGGGCGGGTGAAGGTGACGTAGCCGAGGCGGAGTTCCTCGGTGTGCTGGTGGTCCTTCATCGCCTCGTGGAAGGACCTCAGGCCCTTGGAGTCCCAGGAGGCCACGTCGGGCAGGGTGGCGGTGTCGCCGCGCAGCGCGTGCGGGAGGACCTTGCCCTGGGCGGTCCACTTCTCGCGGCCCTGGCCGCTGGGGAAGGTTCCGGTGACCAGGCCGGGGACGGCCACGACGTCCCACTCCAGGCCCTTGGACTTGTGCGCGGTGAGCACCTTGACGGTGTTCTCGCCGCCGGGCAGGGCGTTGTCGAGGCCCTTCTCGTACTGGGCGGCGGTCCGCAGGAAGCCGAGGAAGGCGAGCAGGCTCGCCTCGCCGTCGCCCGCGGCGAAGGAGGCGGCAACGTCCAGGAAGTTCGACAGGGTCTCGCGGCGGCGGGCGGCCAGGGCGTGCGGGGACGCCGCCAGTTCGACCTCCAGGCCGGTGACAGCGAGGACGCGGTGCAGGACGTCCATCAAGGGGTCGGACAGGGAGCGGCGCAGGTCGCGCAGTTCGGTGGCGAGGTGGGCGAAGCGCACGCGCGCGTCCGGTGAGAAGGGCAGCCCGTCGTCGTCCCCGGTGCGGTCGGCGCCGTACAGGGGTGTCTCCAGGAACGTGTCGAGGGCGTCGGCGAGCGATATCACCTCGGAGGGGTCGACCCCCTCGACGGCCTCGGCGAGTCGGCGGTCCGGGTCGTCGTCGGCCCCCACGCGCGTGTGGGACACGAGGAACCGGGCGCGCCGGCCCAGGAGGGCGAGGTCGCGCGGGCCGATGCGCCAGCGCGGGCCGGTCAGCAGCCGGACCAGGGAGGCGTTGGCGCCGGGGTCCTGGAGGACTTCGCAGACGGCGACGAGGTCGGCGACCTCGGGCAGGTGCAGCAGCCCGGAGAGGCCGACCACCTCGACCGGGATGTCGCGGGCGACGAGGGCGCCCTGGATCTCGGCGAAGTCGGTGGCCGTACGGCACAGGACGGCGATCTCGCCGGGTGCCTTCCCGGTCCGTACGAGGTGGGCGATGGAGTCGGCGAGCCAGTCGATCTCCTCGGTGTGGGTGGGCAGCAGCGCGCAGCGGACCATGCCCTCGCGCTCGGCGCCGGGGGCCGGGCGGAGGGCCTCCACGCCCGCGTGCATGGCGCGCAGGGGTTCCGCGAGGTTGTTGGCGAGGTCGAGGAGGCGGCCGCCGCTGCGGCGGTTCTCACTGAGCGACTGGCGGGCGGCGAGGCGGCCGTCGGCGTGCGCGAAGTGCTCCGGGAAGTCGTCGAGGTTGGCGACGGACGCGCCGCGCCAGCCGTAGATCGCCTGGCAGGGGTCGCCGACGGCGGTCACCGGGTGGCCCGTACCGGCGCCGAACAGGCCTGCCAGGAGGATGCGTTGGGCGACCGAGGTGTCCTGGTACTCGTCGAGCAGCACCACCCGGAACTCGTCGCGCAGGATGTCGCCGACCTCGGGGCGGGTGCGGGCCAGGGTCGCGGAGAGGGCGATCTGGTCGCCGAAGTCGAGCAGGTCGCGCTCGCGCTTGGCGGTCCGGTAGCGGCTCACCAGCTCGGTGAGTTCACGCCGTGCGGCGGCCGCCTCGGGGACCTTGCGCAGCTCGGCGTTGCTGAGTTTGCGGCCCTCCAGTGCGCGCAGCAGCTCGGCGTCGTAGGCGCGCAACTCCTCGGGGCGTACGAGGTGTTCGGACAGCTCGCCGTCGAGCGTGAGGAGGTCGCTGACGAGGTCGGGGAAGGAGCGGGTGAGCGCAGGGTAGAGCCCCGGGGCCTCGCGCAGCACGCGCGCGGCGAGCTGGAAGCGGGTGGCGTCGGCGAGCAGTCGGGCCGTCGGTTCGAGTCCGATGCGCAGGCCGTGGTCGGTCAGGAGGCGGCCCGCGAAGGCGTGGTAGGTCGAGATCACGGGCTCGCCCGGGGGGTTGTCCGGGTCAATGACGTCGGGGTCGGTGACGCCCGCCTTGATCAGCGCCCTGCGGACGCGCTCGGCGAGTTCACCGGCGGCCTTGTTGGTGAAGGTCAGGCCGAGGACCTGCTCGGGGGCGACCTGGCCGGTGCCGACCAGCCACACCACGCGGGCCGCCATCACCGTCGTCTTGCCCGACCCGGCTCCGGCCACGATCACCTGCGGGGCGGGCGGCGCGATGATGCAGGCCGTCTGCTCCGGGGTGAAGGGGATGCCGAGGAGCTCCTTGAGCTGCTCGGGATCGGTGATACGGGCGGGCATGTCGGAGAGGCTAGCGGCGGCCACTGACAGTCGAGGACCAATCGCCCTCAGGTGCAGAAGAAGCGCAGGTCAGCACATGTGGTGCGATACGTCACGCGAGTTACTCGACGACGTGTCGTCCCTCGGGCCGTGCGCTGCACGACGCCCGGAACGCGCAGTGCGCGCAGTGCTGCCCGGCCGTAGGCGTGAACCGTTCGTCGAGGACCTTGCCCGCGGCCGTGGCCAGCAGTTCACCGGCCCACTCCCCCTCCAGGGGCTCCTGGGCCTGCACCTTGGGCAGGGTCTCGCCGCCGTCCCGTTGCGCGGCGCCCTGGCGCAGCTGGACGAGTTCGGCGCCGCCCGGTTCGGGGCGCACTCCGTCGAAGGCCTCGTCGACGGCGCCTTCCTGGACGGCGAGTTGATAGACGGCGAGTTGGGGGTGGCGCTCCACCTCGCGGGCGGTGGGCGTCTGCTTGCCGGTCTTGAAGTCGACGACGTAGGCGCGTCCTTCGCCGTCCGCCTCGACGCGGTCCATGGAACCGCGGATGCGCACTTCGTAGTCGCCCGCTTCGAGGGTGACGTCGAAGTCGTGCTCGCTGGCGACCGGCGTACGGCCGGTGCGGACGCCGTTGGAGTCGACGTGCCACTTCAGGAAGCGTTCGAGCGCCACGCGCGCGTTGTCCTTCTCCTGTGCCGACTTCCAGGGCGCGTCGAAGGCGAGCGCGTTCCACACGGTGTCGAGGCGTTCCATGAGGGCGTCGAGGTCGGCGGGGGTGCGTCCGGAGGCGACCTCGTCGGCGAGGACGTGCACCACGTTCCCGAAGCCCTGGGCGGCGGTCGCGGGCGCGTCGGCCTTCACCTCGCGGCCCAGGAACCATTGCAGGGCACAGGTGTTGGCGAGCTGGTCGAGGGCGCTTCCGGAGAGCACGACAGGCTGGTCGCGGTCACGCAGCGGCACCTTGCTCTCGGTCGGGTCGTACATGCCCCACCAGCGGTACGGATGCGCGGACGGGACCAGCGCGCGGCCCTCCTCGTCGGTAAGCGCGGCCAGCCGGGCCAGCCGGCGCGCGGCGGCCTCCCTGAGGGTCTCGGACACGCGCGGGTCGACGGTCGTAGCGCGCAGCTCGGCGACCAGGGCGGCGACCGACAGCGGGCGGCGCGGGCGGCCGGTGACGTCCTTGGGCTCGACGCCGAGTTCGGTGAGGAAGCGGGACGGCTGGTCGCCGTCGTCAGCGGGTGCCTTCACGGCGGTGACGACGAGGCGTTCACGCGCGCGTGTGGCAGCGACGTAGAACAGGCGGCGTTCCTCGGCGAGCAGGGCCCCCGGGGTGAGCGGTTCGGCGAGTCCGTCGCGGCCGATGCGGTCGGCCTCCAGGAGGGAGCCGCGCCGGCGCAGGTCCGGCCACAGGCCCTCCTGGACGCCGGCCACGACGACCAGGTTCCACTCCAGGCCCTTGGAGCGGTGTGCGGTCATCAGGCGTACGGCGTCGGGGCGTACGGCACGCCGTGTGAGCGTGTCGGCGGCGATGTCCTCGGCGTCGATCTCCTCCAGGAAGTTGAGGGCGCCCCGGCCTCCTGTGCGCTCCTCCGCGCGGGCCGCGGTCGCGAACAGCGCGCAGACGGCGTCCAGGTCGCGGTCCGCGTTGCGCCCTGCCGCGCCACCGCGCAGTGTCGCCCGCTCCAGGCGCCCGGGCCACGGTGTGCCCTGCCAGAGGTCCCACAGCGCCTCCTCGGCCGTACCGCCGCCCGCCAGGCGCTCCCGTGCCTTGCGCAGCAGCGCGCCCAGGCGCTGGGCTCCCCGCGCGTACGTCGGGTCGTGCGCGACCAGCCGCTCCGGCTCGGCGAGCGCCCGCGTGAGCAGCTCGTCCGAGGGCGGCGGCACGGGGTTGCCACCGGCCCGCTCCTCCTCGCGCAGCGCCCGGCCCAGACGGCGCAGGTCGGCGGCGTCCATGGCGGCGAGGGGGGAGACGAGCAGGGTGAGCGCGGTTTCGGTGTCGAGCCAGGAGGGCGCAACGGGCTCTTCGGGATCCGCTTCCGGCGTGGCCTGTTCGTGCTCGTCCTCGGCTTCCGCCGCGGTCCGTTCGTCGTCGGCGTCTTCTACGTCGTCGGCCTCCCCTACGGCTCGTACGGCTTCGGTGTCGTCCTCGGGCCGCACTGATGCTTCCGCCGCCGCCACCGCCCGCAGGGCCGTCAGCAGCGGTGCCACCGCCGGTTCGTGGCGCAGGGGCAGGTCGTCGCCGTCGATGTCCAGGGGGACGCCGGCCGCCGTGAGGGCGCGGCGGATCGTGGGGATCGTCCGGGAGCCGGCGCGCACCAGGACGGCCATGTCCTTCCAGGGGACGCCGTCCTCCAGGTGTGCCCTGCGGAGGATGTCGGCGATGTTGTCCAGCTCCGTGCCGGGGGTCGGGTACGTGTAGACCTCGACGCGGCCGCCGTCCCGTACCGGGGACAACTCGCGGTGGGCGCGCACCTTCTGCGCAGGGAGCCTGGTCAGGGGCATGCGCTGGGTGAGCAGGCGGGTGGCGGTCAGCAGGGCGGCGCCTGAGCGGCGGGAGGTCCGGAGCACCTCTACGGGGGCCGGACTGCCGTCCGCGCGCGGGAAGGCGCTCGGGAAGTCCAGGATGCCGTTCACGTCGGCGCCCCGGAACGTGTAGATCGACTGGTCGGGGTCGCCGAAGGCGACGAGGTTGCGGCCGCCCCCTGCCAGGGCGTGCAGCAGCCGTACCTGCGCCGGGTCGGTGTCCTGGTACTCGTCCACGAACACGGCGTCGTACTGCGCGGCAAGCCGCTCGGCGACCTCGGGGCGCTGGGCGAGGAGCACCGCGCGGTGGACGAGTTCCGCGTAGTCGAGCACTCCTTGGAGGTCGAGTACGTCGAGGTACTCGGCGAGGAAGGCGGCGGCGGCACGCCAGTCGGGGCGGCCGATGCGGCGGGCGAAGGCGTCCAGGGAGCCGGGGCCCAGGCCCAGTTCGCGGCTGCGGGCGAGGACCGCGCGGACCTCGTCGGCGAAGCCGCGGGTGGTGAGGCAGGCCCGCAGTTCGTCGGGCCAGCGCACGTGGGCGAGGCCGAGCCGCTCCAGGTCGGGCTGGCCGGCGAGCAGTTCGCGTACGGCGACGTCCTGTTCCGGGCCAGACAGCAGACGTAGCGGCTCGACGAACAGGTCGCTGTCCTGGTGGGCGCGGACCAGGGCGTAGCAGAACGAGTGGAAGGTGGTCGCGCGGGGCGCGCGGGCGGCGCCGATGCGCAGCGCCATGCGGTCGCGGAGCTCGACGGCCGCCTTGCGGCTGAACGTCAGCACGAGGATCCGCGCGGGGTCACCTCCCCGGGCGATCCGTGCGGCGACGGACTCCACGAGGGTGGTCGTCTTGCCGGTGCCGGGACCTGCGAGGACGAGCAGCGGACCGGCCTCGTGGTCAACCACGGAGTGCTGTGGCGCGTCCAGACGAGGGGGAGCCGGCCGGGTCGGCGGGGTACGCACCAGTCGGTAAGCGCCACGGCTCCCCTGTCGCACCTGGGGGTGCGACAGGCGCCTGGTGGAGGAAGAGGAGCTCACGTGGTTCGCCGGTCCTGGTGGGTGTGCTGGTTGCCTGACCACCGCGCGTGGAGGGCGGTGACCGCGAGGTGAGGGGGACAGGTGCAGCCGACGCTACGCCGACGGGTCACCGGGAAGCAGGACTTCCGCGCGTTCCCTCACGGCTCGCGCGCCCCTCGCGTCCCTCGCCCCTCGAACGTACGGCATGCCACGGACGTGCCGGGTTTCCCCCGTACGGGCCACAGGTCGCCCCGGGGCGCGTCCGATGGCGGAAGCTGTCAGGTGTGACCGTCCGCGCGCTCGCCGCCGTCCCATCGCGCCCGTTTCATGTCGACGCGCGGCAGGTGCCCCTCGGCGGATCTGCTCGCCTCCTTCAGAGGAGTGCCCTCCCCGCGGTAGTTGTCGAGCGCCCGCAGCTCGTGGCCCGGGAGCAACACGCCGTCCGCGCGGACGACCCGCCACCACGGAACGGCTCCCCCGTAGAGGGCCATCACACGGCCGACCTGGCGCGGGCCGCCCTCCTCCAGCCATTCGGCGACGTCTCCGTACGTCATGACGCGCCCGGGCGGAATCCGTTCGGCCACGTCGAGGACGCGCTCCGCGTACTCGGGCAGCGCGTCGCCGTGCTCGGGGCCGGCGTCGTCCGGAAGGCTCTCCTCGCTCATCCGCCCCATCCTGCCGCACCCCACCGACAATGCGACGCGCTGGCGACTCTGTGTATCCCTCGCCCCGGAGCGGCGCGTGGGGCAGACTGTGCGCCCCCGCATTTGCACCCTGATGCCCCCGTGTGTCGGTGGGGCATGCCACCATCGTGCGGGCGGTGACCGGTGATACGAGATCAAGAAGAGACGATGAAGCAGCAGGGTGTGCACCCCGAAGACGCGGAGGGCACCTCTGACGCTGCGTCGCGCCCGGACACCGCCGACGCCCACGAGCAGGACCCCCCGGAGGGGCCCGCCGAGACGCCCGCGCCCGCGCCTGGCCCCGTGCCCGGTCTCGACGACTGCGGCGACGAACCGCACGTCGAAGAGGTCGAGGGCGACGAACCACTGCTCCCCGCGCGCGTGCACCGCCCCTCCGATCTCATGCGCCTCCTGGTGGGCTTTCTCGCGATCGTCGTACTGCTCGCGATCGCCGCGTTCGCGCACGGCACGACCTCGGGGCTCGAACAGGACATCAACAAGGGCACCGGGCAGGCGCCCGACCTGCTGATCAAGATCGCGGGGCTGGCGTCCAGCATCGCCATCCTGCTGGTGCCGGTCGCCTTCGCGATCGAGCGGCTGATCAAGCGGGACGGGCTGCGCATCGCCGACGGCGTGCTCGCGGCGGTCCTCGCACACGGAGTGACACTCGCCACAGACCTGTGGGTCGCCAAGGCCGCCCCGGGCTCCATCCAAGAAGCGCTCACTCAGCCCTCCCCCGGCGACATCCACGCCCTCACCGACCCGGTGCACGGCTACCTGGCGCCCGTCATCGCCTACATGACGGCCGTAGGCATGTCCCGGAGGCCGCGCTGGCGCTCCGTGCTGTGGATCGTGCTGCTGCTCGACGCCTTCTCGATGCTGGTCACCGGGTACACGACGCCGTTCTCGATCATCCTGACGGTGCTCATCGGCTGGACCGTGGCCTACGGGACGCTGTACGCGGTGGGCTCGCCGAACGTCCGCCCCACCGGACGGACGCTGATGGCGGGCCTGCGGACGGTCGGTTTCCACCCTGTGGGCGCGGCCCGCGAGGAGGTCGTCGACACGGAGAACGGCGACCGCGGCCGGCGCTACTTCGTGACCCTGGAGGACGGTCCGCCGCTGGACGTCACCGTGGTCGACCGGGAACAGCAGGCCCAGGGCTTCTTCTACCGGGCGTGGCGGAATCTGACGCTGCGCGGCTTCGCGACCCGCAGCAGCCTCCAGTCGCTGCGCCAGGCGCTGGAGCAGGAGGCCCTGCTGGCGTACGCGGCGATCGCGGCCGGGGCCAACGCCCCGAAGCTGATCGCGACCTCGGAGCTCGGCCCCGACGCCGTGATGCTCGTCTACGAGCACACCGGTGGGCGCACGCTCGACTCGCTCGCGGACGAGGAGATCACCGACGATCTGCTGCGCCTGGCCTGGCATCAGGTGCAGGCACTGCAGTCGCGGCGCATCGCCCACCGCAGGCTCGCCGGTGACGCGATTCTGGTGGATCGTTCCGGCACGGTGATCCTCACGGACCTGCGCGGCGGTGAGATCGCGGCCGGTGAGCTGCTGCTGCGCATGGACGTCGCCCAGTTGGTGACGACGATCGGTCTGCGGGTGGGCGCCGAGCGCGCGGTGGCCTCGGCGGTCGGTGTCCTCGGGCCCGACGCCGTGGCCGACTGTCTGCCGATGCTCCAGCCGATCGCGTTGTCGCGCTCCACGCGCGCGACGCTGCGACGCCTGTCCCGGGAACGCGCTCAGCGGGAGCGCGACGCGATCCTGGAGGCGTCCCGGCAGACCAGGCTGGCCCGCGCGGAGGAGGCCTCGGAGGGCTCCACGCCCGTACTCGAAAAGCCGGACAAGAAGGCCGTGCGCGCGGAGCAGCGGGCCGAGAAGCGGGCCATCGACGAGGCGTTGGACGAGGCGCGCGAGGAGGATCTGCTCACCCAGATCCGTCATCAGGTGCTGCTGATCAGACCGCAGGCGCACGTCGAACCGGCCCGTCTGGAGCGGGTGCGGCCGCGCACGCTGATCAGTTTCATCGCGGGTGCGATCGGCGCGTACTTCCTGCTGACTCAGCTCACGCACATCGAGTTCGGTCCGCTCGTCGCCAACGCCCAGTGGGGCTGGGTGGCCGCAGCCGTGCTGTTCTCGGCGCTGAGCTACTTCGCGGCGGCGATGGCCCTCCTGGGGTTCGTGCCGGAGCGCGTGCCGTTCCTGCGGGCCGTGGCCGCGCAGGTCGCCGGGTCGTTCGTGAAGATCGTCGCCCCGGCCGCGGTCGGCGGTGTCGCCCTGAACACGCGCTTCCTGCAGCGTGCCGGGGTGCGCCCAGGGCTCGCGGTGGCGAGTGTCGGCGCCTCGCAGCTGTTCGGTCTTGGCTGCCACATCCTGATGCTGCTGTCGTTCGGCTATCTGACCGGCACCGAGAAGACGCCGTCCCTGTCGCCGTCCCGGACGGTCATCGCCGGTCTGCTGACGGTGGCGGTGCTCGTGCTCGTGGTGACCTCGGTGCCGTTCCTGCGGAAGTTCCTCGTCACGCGCGTGCGGTCGCTTTTCGCGGGTGTCATCCCGCGCATGCTCGACGTGCTGCAGCGGCCGCAGAAGCTGGTCACCGGCATCGGCGGCATGCTGCTGCTGACCGCCTGCTTCGTGATGTGCCTGGACGCGTCGATCCGCGCGTTCGGCGACCAGTCGACGTCGCTCAGCCTGGCCAGCGTCGCGGTCGTCTTCCTCGCGGGCAACGCGCTCGGTTCTGCGGCCCCGACCCCGGGCGGTGTGGGCGCGGTCGAGGCGAGCCTGACGCTCGGTCTGATCGCCGTGGGCCTCCCCAAGGAGGTCGCCGCTCCGGCGGTGCTGCTGTACCGGCTGCTGACGCTGTGGATCCCGGTACTGCCGGGGTGGCTGTTCTTCAACCACCTGTCCCGCAAGGGCTCTTTGTAGAGCACGCACGCGTACGGACGTGGTGCACGCACGCGTGCGTACCTCGTACGGCCCGCGCCCCGAGCGCACCGCCGCATGCGACCTCAGGATGGGATCATGCCGAACCCCTCCCGGCTGCGTGCCGCTGCCCTGACCGCCACCGTCGTCCTGCTGTCCGCCACGCTGGCGGGCTGCGGCGGCGACTCCAAGGACGAGGATCCGACGGCCCAGAAGCTGAGCTGGAAGGACTGCCCGGCCCCGTCCGAGGCCGAGGGCGGCGGCGCCGCGCCGTCGCCGCTGCCGAACGGCACCAAGTGGCAGTGCGCCACCATGAAGGCGCCGCTCGACTGGAGCAAGCCCAAGGGCGACACGATCGGACTCGCCCTGGTCCGGGCGAAGGCGAGTGGCGCCGCGAGCAAGCGGATCGGCTCGCTCGTCTTCAACTTCGGCGGCCCCGGCGGCTCGGGCGTCACCACACTGCCCGCGTTCGGCGAGGACTACGCGACCCTGCGCACGCGCTACGACCTGGTGAGCTTCGACCCGCGCGGGGTGGGCCGCAGCGCCGGCGTCGAGTGCGAGAGCGACTCCCAGCTCGACCAGTACTTCCAGCAGGACGCGACCCCGGACACCACGGCCGAGCGCACCAAGCTCCTGGCCAACACCAAGCAGTTCAACGCGGCCTGCGAGAAGCACTCCAAGAAGATGCTCCCCCAGGTGCGCACCACCGACGCGGCCCGCGACATGGACCTGATGCGCCAGGTCCTCGGCGACGACAAGCTGCACTACTTCGGCATCTCCTACGGCACCGAACTCGGCGGCGTCTACGCCCACTTGTTCCCCCAGCACGTGGGGCGCGCCGTCTTCGACGCGGTCGTCGACCCCACCCAGAACTCCGAACAGGGCTCCCTGGGACAGGCCAAGGGCTTCCAGCTCGCGCTCGACAACTTCGCCGACGACTGCACGTCGAAGACCACGGACTGCCCGGTCGGTGACACCGCGCAGGACGTCAAGGACCGCATCGCCAAGCTGCTCAAGGACCTCGACAGCAAGCCGATCCCGGGCATCTTCCCCCGTCAGTTGACCCAGACCGCCGCCACGAACGGCATCGCTCAGGCGCTGTACTCGAAGGACTTCTGGGAGTACCTCACCGAGGGCCTCGAACAGGCATACAGCGGCGACGGCAAGGTCCTCATGGCGTTGTCCGACTCCATGAACGGGCGCAGCGAGAACGGCGAGTACAGCAACATCACCGCGGCGAACATCGCCATCAACTGCGCCGACGACAGGCCGAGATACACCGCCGCCCACGTGGAGCAGAAGCTGCCCGCGTTCCGGGCCGCCTCTCCCCTCTTCGGCGACTTCCTCGCCTGGGGCATGGTCAGCTGCACCGACTGGGCCGTGCCGGGCGCCGCCGACCATCCCGATGTGAGCGCGGCCGGGTCGGCGCCGATCCTCGTCGTAGGCAACACCGGTGACCCGGCCACGCCGTACGAGGGCGCGCGGAAGATGGTGGACGCGCTGGGCAAGGGCGTCGCGGTCGAGCTGACGTACAAGGGCCAGGGGCACGGGGCGTACGACAGCAAGAACAAGTGTGTGCAGAGCGCGGTGAACGGCTATCTGCTGAACGGGAAAGTCCCGGCGGCCGGCACCGTCTGCTCCTGAACCCGTCTCCCGAAATCCGGGCAAACGCGCAGGTCAAAAGGTTATCCACAGGCCGTCACGGGCTCGGCTCGCGCCGCCTACTATGGCCTGACCGCCATCCGCTGCGTGACGCGGACGGCCTGCGAGGGGGGAAATGTACATGGCGCGATTCGTACGGTGGACGGCCCTGATGGCCGCCGCCGCACTGCTGACGGCCGGCTGTAGCAGCGGCTCGTCCGACGACGGCAAGGACGGCGCGGGCGCGGGGGACGCCAAGCCGTCCGCAGCCGACTCGTCCTCTTCCACTACGGCCGCGCTACCCGCGTCGCTGACCGGCCAGAAGCTCGACTGGGGGCGCTGCAAGGCCACCGCCGACTCGGCCGCGCCGAGCAGCGACTGGCAGTGCGCGACGCTCAAGGTGCCCTTGGACTGGGCGAAGCCGGACGGCTCCACGATCGGGCTCGCGCTGATCCGCTCCAAGTCGACGGGCGGCGACCGCATCGGCTCGCTGCTGTTCAACTTCGGCGGCCCCGGCGGCTCGGGGGTGGACTACATGCCGGCGTACGCCACCACGGTGTCCGCGCTGCACGAGCGTTACGACCTGGTGAGCTGGGACCCGCGCGGGGTCGGCGCCAGCGAGGGCGTCCGCTGCCGCGGCGACAAGGCGATCCAGGCCTCCGAGGACATCGACGCCACGCCGGACACACCGGCCGAGGAGAAGGCGTACTTCCAGGACGCCACCGACTTCGGCAAGGGCTGCGAGAAGGCCGCCGGGAAGCTGATGGCGCATGTGTCGACGACCGACACGGCCCGCGACATGGACCTGATGCGCCAGGTGCTGGGTGACACGAAGATGCACTACTTCGGCATCTCGTACGGCACCGAACTCGGCGGTGTCTACGCCCACTTGTTCCCCAAGAACGTGGGGCGGCTGATCCTGGACGCGGTCGTCGACCCGAGCGCCGACTCGGTGGGCCACGCGCTGAACCAGACCCGGGGTTTCCAGCGCGCGCTGGACGACTACCTCAAGTCGACGGACCAGGACCCGGCTCAGGGCTCGAAGAAGATCGCGGCCCTGCTGAAGCGGATGGACGCCAAGCCGCTGGTGACCTCGACCGGGCGGGAGCTGACCGAGACGCTCGCGCTGACCGGCATCGTCCTCCCGCTCTACAGCAAGGAGAGCTGGCCCACGCTGACGAGCGCCCTGAACTCCGCGGAGGAGGGCGACGGTTCGGAGCTGCTGGCGCTCGCCGACGGCTACAACGATCGTGACAGCGCGGGGCACTACGGCACGACGACCCATTCCCAACGGGTCATATCGTGCTTGGACGACAAGCAGCGGCCGACGCCGGAGCAGACGCAGAAGCTGCTGCCCGAGTTCGAGAAGATCTCCCCCGTGTTCGGCGACTTCCTGGGCTGGGACACCGCCGGGTGGTGTCACGACTGGCCGGTGGCCGGGCAGTACGACACCCCGGAGGTCAGCGCGCCCGGTGCGGCGCCGATCCTGGTGGTCGGCAACACCGGGGACCCGGCGACGCCGTACGAGGGTGCCCGCAAGATGGTCGACGAGCTGGGCAAGGGCGTCGGTGTGGAGCTCACCTGGAAGGGCGAGGGACACGGGGCGTACGGGAGTGGGAGCGACTGTGTCGACTCGACGGTGGACGCGTATCTGCTGAAGGGGACGGTGCCCAAGGACGGGAAGGTCTGCGCCTCGTAGCCGGGGCGGTCGGGGCGACAGGGACAACGGGGGCAGCGGAAAGGGGCCCGGCACCGGTGGTGCCGAGCCCCTCCCGGGAGAGCGTGGGTCTAGTAGACGGGCTTGTCGGGCTCGATCTGGTTGACCCAGCCGATCACGCCGCCGCCGACGTGGACCGCGTCCGCGAAGCCGGCCGACTTGAGGACGGCGAGGACCTCCGCGCTGCGGACACCCGTCTTGCAGTGCAGGACGATCTTCTTGTCCTGCGGGAGCGTCTCCAGGGCGGTGCCCATGAGGAACTCGTTCTTGGGGATCAGCTTGGCGCCGGGGATCGAGACGATCTCGTACTCGTTGATCTCGCGGACGTCGATGATCTCGATGTTCTCGCCGTCGTCGATCCACTCCTTGAGCTGCTTGGGAGTGATCGTCGAGCCGGCGGCCGCCTGCTGGGCCTCCTCGGAGACGACGCCGCAGAAGGCCTCGTAGTCGATGAGCTCGGTGACGGTCGCGTTCGGGCCGCAGACCGCGCAGTTCGGGTCCTTGCGGACCTTGACCTGGCGGTACTGCATCTCCAGGGCGTCGTAGATCATCAGGCGGCCGACGAGCGGGTCGCCGATGCCGGTGAGGACCTTGATCGCCTCGGTGACCTGGATGGAGCCGATGGACGCGCACAGCACGCCCAGGACGCCGCCCTCGGCGCAGGAGGGGACCATGCCGGGGGGCGGGGGCTCCGGGTAGAGGCAGCGGTAGCACGGGCCGTACTCGGACCAGAAGACGGAGGCCTGGCCGTCGAAGCGGTAGATCGAACCCCACACGTACGGCTTGTTCAGCAGCACGGCGGCGTCGTTGACCAGGTAGCGGGTCGCGAAGTTGTCCGTGCCGTCGACGATCAGGTCGTACTGGCTGAAGATGTCCATCACGTTCTCGGCCTCAAGCCGCTCTTCGTGGAGGATCACGTTCACGTACGGGTTGATGCCCAGCACGGAGTCGCGCGCCGACTGGGCCTTGGAGCGGCCGATGTCGGCCTGGCTGTGGATGATCTGGCGCTGCAGGTTCGACTCGTCGACCTCGTCGAACTCCACGATGCCGAGCGTACCCACGCCCGCCGCGGCCAGGTACATCAGCGCCGGCGAGCCCAGACCGCCGGCGCCCACACAGAGCACCTTGGCGTTCTTCAGCCGCTTCTGCCCGTCCATGCCCACATCGGGGATGATCAGGTGGCGGGAGTACCTGCGGACCTCGTCTACGGTGAGCTCGGCAGCCGGCTCGACCAGGGGTGGCAGCGACACGGGGACTCCGTTGGTCGGTCAATCACTACAGTTGTTCTCCCTGTAACACTGCCATGCCCTTCTTCATTCCGAGACACCCGTTCCGATCCGCGAGACGATCTCGTCCCAGTAGCCGGGCATGGTCTCCCAGGGGTCGGTGCGGCCGCCGTGATCGGTGCGGTCGGTGAAGTAGATGGTCGAGGCGCCCTGCCAGCGGGCGATGCGCAGCGCCTCGTCGAGATGGCCGCGCGGGACGCCGTGCACGAAGTGGCAGAACCGCTCGGGCGGGTGGTCGGCGGTCCACTCGGCGACCTGCGACCAGCGGTAGTCGCTCCACGGGCCGGAGAAGGTCACCAACTGGTCGGCGCACTCGGTGTACCCGGGGTACGGGTGGGTGCCGTGCCCCAGGACTATGTGGGCGCCGTCCCGGAGTTCGCGAAGTGCGGTGACCGTGCGGTGGATCTCGGGGAGCTGGGCGCGTTCGGCAGGACAGCGGTCCAGGAGGAAGCCGTCGACCTGATACCAGTCGCGGTAGCGGTGCGCCTCGGAGACCAGGTCGCCGAAGGTGCGGGCGCCGTGGGCGGCGTCCAGGTGGCCGAGGACCCGGACGCCGGTGTTGCGGAGCCGCCCGGCCGCCTCCAGGCAGTGCGGGTCGGGGCGGGCCCCCGGGCCGGAGGAGACGTTGAGGACGACCCAGTCCAAGGGGGTGCCGGGCCGGGTGAGTTCGCTCCATTCGGTCGGCGCGACCAAGGGGTGCGCGTAGCCGGGGATGCCGAAGCCGGTGCGGACACCGGTGCTCGCCGTGCCCGGGGTCGTGCTGGTCAGATGCGGCATGCCGCCTCCATCCAGATGTCGGCGAGGGACTCTTCGAGGTTGATCCGGGGCCGCCAGCCGAGCCGGTCGCGCGCAGTGCGCACATCGGCCTGCTGCCAGCTCCCGCAGCCGTCCGGGTACGGGTACGCGGCCGGAGCGGCGTGGTCGGGGTCGGTGCGGGGGTGGCCGATGGCCGCCCTCAACGGGCCGGGCGGGCCGTCGAGTTCGTGCAGGGCGCCGCCGTATCCGGCCACGCGGGCGAGGACGGCGGCGGCGTCGCGCAGCCGGACCGCGCGGCCCGAGCCGATGTTGATGACGCCCTGCGCGGCGGAGAGCGAGGCGGCGTGGACCGCGCGGGCCACGTCCCGTACGTCGACGAAGTCGCGTTGCGCGCCCAGGCCGCCGAGCTTGAGTTCGCCGTCGCCGGACTGCATGGCCCGGCGCATGGCCTCGGCGAGCCGGCCGAGCGGGGAACCGGCGGGAGTGCCGGGTCCGGCGGGCGAGAAGACGCGCAGCACCACGGCGTCGAGGCCGGAGCCCAGGACCAGTTCGGTGGCGGCGAGTTTGCTGACGCCGTACGGGCCGCCGGGGCGGGGTACGGCGTCCTCGGCCGTGGAGGAACCGGGCTGGCTGGGGCCGTACTCCGCGCCGCAGCCGATCTGCACGAGCCGGGCTCCGCAGCCGCTGCGGCGCAGGGCCTCGCAGACGGTGGCGACGGCGACGGTGTTGTGCCGGGTGAGCTCGCGGGCGCCGCCCCGGGTGGCCCCGGCGCAGTTGATGACGACTCCGGGGTGGACGGCGTCCAGGAAGCGGGTGAGCGCGCCGGGGCTGCCGGTCGCGAGGTCGAAGCGGACGTCGGCGTCATCGCCGCGGCCGAGCGCGGTGAGCTGGACGGCCGGGTCGGCGAGCAGGCGGTCGGCGACGAAGCGGCCGAGGTAGCCGTTGGCTCCGATCAGCAGGACCCTCATCGGACGGCTCCCGGGGCCGACTCTCCGGATCGGGAGGTGATCATCTGGTGTTCTCCTTCACAGGGTGATGCGGTTGCCTCCGGCGGTGGGGCCGGGCGCCTGCGGCTGGGTGACGCGTCTGGTTGGTGCGGGTCATCGGCGGCGTCACCGCGGCTCGTTCGCCGGCGCGTGCGCGGAGGCTCTGGTCAGCGTGCGGGTGGTGTGGAACAGGAGGGCCAGGGCGGCTGCTCCGCAGGCCAGGGCGGGGATGCCGCCCTGGCCCCAGGACTCCAGGACGGTTTCGACGGCGGCGGCCAGGAAGCCGCAGCCGGGGAGGCGGCCGATGAGGTCCAGGGCCAGGACCGTCGCCTCCGCCGCGGCCGCCGCGCCGAGCGCGAAGGTCGGGGCGCGGGTGAAGCCGTGGACGGTGAGGAGGCGGGCGAGCAGCAACAGGGCGCCCAGGGTGATGGCCTGGGCGTACGCGGCGGGCTCGCCCAGGGCCGCGCCGCAGAGGGCGAGGAGAGTGGTCAGGGCGCACAGGAACAGGGCGAACGTGCCGAGCAGCAGCGGTCGTACGGAGTCGGCGAAGTCCTCAAGTCCGCGACTGGTCGCGAGTTTTCGCCGGGCGCGCACGGCGAAGTGGTGGGCGCACCAGGCGGCGGGGGCGCAGGCCAGGGTGAGGGCCAGGACCGGTGCGGTGGCCGTGGACCAGGCTCCGCCCGGGATGCCGGTCGGCAGGCCGTCGGGTCCGCCGTCGTCCGCGGCGCGGAGCAGTCCGTCGCCGAGGAGGGCGTAGGCCAACAGCCAGTACGTCCACAGGCGCGTGCCCGGGGGCGTGCGCCACGCGTGCGTGCCGGGCGGGTTGCTCAACGGGCCGCGGCCGAGGGCCACGCGTACACCGAGCGCCACGGCGAGAACACCGCCGACGGCCACCGCCAGCCGCAGCCGACCGTCCGTGAGCCGCACACCGGTCACGGCCGCAGCGCAGAGGACTCCGGGCAGGAGGGCGAGTACGGCCCAGCCGGCGCGGGGCGCTTGTTCGGTCACGGCATCGGAGGGCGGGGCCGCCGCGTCGTCGCGGGGCACACGTGCGTACATCTCCTCGGCGAGCGAGAACACGTCCCGGTGCCGGAAGCGGGCGGCGGTCCGATCGGTGACGCCATGTGCCTCCAGCCCTGCGGCGATCTCCAGCGGGTCGACGGCCCGTTCGCACAGCTCGCGGTGCCGGTGCATCAACGCCTTGACCGGGTCGGCGGCGCCACGGCGGGTGGGGGCGGGCTTGCGGTCGGTCGCCCGGGAGGCCCGTTCGGGCGCCGTACGGGGGTGCGACTGCTCGGCGTCGCCTGCGGGGCGGGCGGCGCGTGGAGCGGGGGCGGCGGTGATCGGGGCGGTGTCGTAGGTGTCCGGGCCGGCGACCGGCACGGCTTCGTCACGGTCTACGGCGACACGGACGTCACCGGTGTCCCGGCCGACGGCCGACGGATCGCCCGGCGCTTCTCCCTGCGCTTCTCCTTCCGCCTCCGACTCCCCGCTCTCCCCGAGCCACTCCTCCGATCGCGCATCCCACGCCCCCGCGCCGCCAGGTGTCCCGGGGCGGTCGAGTTCGCCGAGGCCGCTCATCGGGCTGCCTCCGTGGCCGGCAAGGGAGGTGTGGCGCGTACCGGTGCTCCGGTCGCCCACGTGGGGCCGCCGCGGGCCACGACGCGGGCCATCGGGCCGGTCCAGCGGCCGGGGACGTGGGACTCGGCGGGGGCCGCGAAGGGGAGGGGGTCGCCCGACTCGTTCAGGACGACGCGGCGTACCGGGGAGTGCGAGACGATCTCCAGGTAAATGCCGTGAAATGCCGCGATGTTCTGCTCGACGGTGAACAGTTCGAGCGCTCGGGCGCGCGCGGCGGCGCCCAGGCGCTCCCGGCGCTCCGGGTCGCGCAACAGGCTCACGCACGCCTCCGCGAGCGCCCGCGGATTGCGCGGGGGCACGACGAGCCCCGTACCGCCGATGACCTCGACCACCGCGCCGACGTCCGTGGACACGGTCGCCCGGCCGCAGAACATGGCCTCGACCAGGCTGAGCGGGAAGCCCTCGACGACGCTGGAGAGGACGATCACCGTGCCGGCCGCGTACGCCTCGGCGAGCGTGGGGGCTTCCGGGCCGCCGATCTCCTCGAAGGACACCGGGTTGTCGCCGACCGCGTGCACGCCCTCGGCCTCGTCGGGGAAGAGCTGTGCGGCCAGCGCCCGGCAGTGGCCCAGGTAGGCCTCCCCCTCGGCGCCGGACGGCGCGCCGACGATCCGCAGGCGCGCCTTGGGCTCGTCCTTGCGGATCTCCGCGAAGGCGTGGAGCAGGGAGATCAGGTCCTTCGCGGGTTCGACACGGCCGACCCACACCAGCGTGTCCGGGTCCGCGCCGTCGGGCGCCTCGCCGACCTCCGCGAAGCGGGTCGCCTCCATGCCGGGGTGGACCGTGCGGAGCTTCGTACGGTCGGCGCCGCAGCGTTCCTGCCAGCGGCGGGTGTGGCTGTTGCCGGGGGTGATCAGCGTGGCCCGCCGGTAGATCTCGGCGGCCAGCCTGCCGTGGAAGGCGGCGAGCAGGGCCCGTACGGCGGGCGGCGCGTCGGCGGAGGCCAGGTAGTGCGTCCGCAGTTGTACGCCGTACTCGGTCACCAGCAGCGGTACGCCTGCGAAGTGCCGGGCCAGCAGTCCGGGCAGGGCCGCGGTGCCGCCGGCCGTCGCGTGGCAGAGGTCCACGGAGCCGAGGGCGTCGTCCTCGTACCAGTCGAGCGAGAGGGGGCGCAGGGCGCGTTCCAACTGCGCGGCGACGGTGAGGAGTTCGGGCACGCGCGCCTCGCGTGCCGTACGGAGTGCGCCGGGCGCACGACAGGCGCGTTCCAACGCGCGCACAGCGCTCTCGGAGCGCAGCGCGGCCACGAGTCCGCCCTCGTCGCGGGCGAGTTCCGCGAGCCCGTACAGCGCGTTGGCGAAACGGTCCGCCACATCGGCGGAGGGCTCTCCCTGTTCGCCGGGCACCCCGCCCGCCGCCTCCGGGGCCCGGCCGTCCCCCTCGCACAGCACGGCCGCCAGCTCGTCGTAGCACTCGGCGAACCGCCGGCGCGCACGGCGCCCAAGAGTCACCCCGTCGTCCTCGGCGGTCCACAGCGGCGCGGTACGCACCCGGCTGACCTGGGGCGGCAGTTCGAGCCAGCCCTCGTCCTCCTGGCGCTGGCTGCGGCTGAGCGCGTAGATGTCGAACTCGTGCTGCCCGAGCCCGCGTACGAGCCGGTCGCACCAGAGTCTGGCGTCACCGCTCACATACGGATAGCCACCCTCCGTAAGCAATCCTATGCGCACGGGCACACCCCCGATCTCCCATATGGGGAGCCGCCGTTGACCCGGCGGCTCGCAGCGGGACGAACGTATGCGGACAAGGCGGTGGCGCGACGGACGGTTGTCCATCGCGCCACCAAAAGGGGTGAACGGGCGTAACTTTCCCGTGCGGATCGCGTTCCGTCGCGCTAAGAGATCAATCGCGTACGGAACGTCAGACCGCTGTCGTGCCGTCGCTACGGCGCCGTAGCGACGAGGCCGTCACGTCGCGGGGACGGCACAGTCCCGTCGTGGGGACGGCACCGTCTCGTCGTCGCGACGGTACCGTCACGTCGTCGCCAACTCCCTTCGGGCCGACCTCCGTTGGGCCGCGACCTGGGGATCGAGGGCCGGTACGGCGGCCAGGAGCTGCTTCGTGTACGGGTCCTGGGGTGCGTCGTAGACCTCGTCGGCGGGGCCTTGTTCAACGATCCTCCCGCGTCGCATCACCGCGACCCGGTCGCTGACCTGGCGGACGACGGCGAGGTCGTGGGCGACGAACACGAGCGCGAGGCCGAGTTCGCGCTGGAGTTCGCCGAGCAGGGCGACGACCTGGGCCTGTGTGGTGACGTCGAGCGCGGAGACCGGCTCGTCGCACACGATCACGCGCGGGTCGGCCGCGAGCGCCCGTGCGATGCCCACACGCTGGCGCTGGCCGCCGCTGAACTCGTGCGGGTAGCGGTCGTAGTGCGCCCCTTCGAGCCCCACGCGCTCCAGGAGTTCGCGTACGCGCCCCCGGATGCTCTCCTCGTCGCGTTCTCCACGCGCGCGGAGCGGGTCGGCGATCGACTCGCCCACGCTGCGGCGGGGGTTGAGGGAGGAGACGGGGTCCTGGAAGACCATCTGCACGTCGGGGCGGACCCCGCCGCCGGGCTTGATCTCGCCGGCCGTCGGCTTCAGGAGCCCGACCAGCATCCGGCCCAGCGTCGTCTTGCCGCTGCCGCTCTCGCCCACGATGCCGAGGGTCTCGCCCCGGTGGATCGTCAGCGACACGTCGTCCACGGCCGCGAACGCCCGCTTCCCACGCCCGAATTCACGCCGTAGGCCCGTCGCCTCCAGGACGACGTCCGCGGGCGCTGTGGACGCCGTCGAGAGGGCGCGCGGCGCGTCCACGCGCGGGACCGCGCCGAGCAGGTCGCGGGTGTACGCCTCGGTCGGTGCCCCGAGGACGGTGCCCACCGGCCCGTGCTCGACGGCCCGCCCGTGCCGCATGACCAGGATCTCGTCGACGCTCTCGGCGGCGACACCCACGTCGTGCGTGACGAGCAGCAGCCCCAGGCCGGTCTCCTCGCGCAAGGTGTGCAACAGGTCCAGGATCTGGGCCTGGACGGTCACGTCGAGCGCGGTCGTGGGCTCGTCGGCGATCAGGAGGTCGGGCTCGCAGGCGAGGGCCATGGCGATGAGGGCGCGTTGCCGCATGCCGCCGCTGAACTCGTGCGGGCGCGAACGGGATCGCCGCGGTGCGTCCGGAATTCCGACCCGGTCCAGCACATCGACGGCACGCGCGCGTGCGGCCCGACGTGACACGCGCGTGTGCACCCGATAGACCTCGGCTATCTGGTCGCCGATCGCGTAGTACGGGTCCAGGGACGACAGCGGGTCCTGGAAGACCATCGCGGCTTTCCCGCCGCGCAGTCGGTGCAGGTCCGCGTCGGACGCCTCCTGTACGTCGATGCCGGCCACGCGTACCGAGCCGCCGACGTCGGCCCCCGTGCCGCGGTGCAGCCCCAACAGGGCCGAGGCGACGGTGGACTTGCCCGAGCCGGACTCGCCGACCAGGCCCAGTGCCGCACCCTTCTCCAGCCGGAAGGAGAGGCCGTCCACGGCCCGCAGAGAGCCGAACCCGACCGTCAGGCCGGTCACTTCCACCAGGACGTCCGCCGAGGCGTCCGTCGAGCCGTCCAGCGAACTCATGCGAGCACCACCCGTCGGTCGGCCACCGCGTACAGCACGTCCGCGACGGCGTTGGCGATGACCACGAAGAAGCCGATGACCAGGACCATGCCGACGACCACCGGCAGGTCGACGACATTGACGGCGTGGACGAGTTCCTGGCCGATGCCGGGCAGCCCGAACAGCGTCTCGGTGAGCACCGCGCCGCCGACCGCCGAGCCGACGTTGTTGGCGTTGAGCGCGATGATCGGCGCGAACGCCCCGCGCAGCGCGTGCCGCCCGATGATCGACCGTTCACCGACGCCGTACGCGCGGAAGGTTCGGATGTGGTCCTCGGCGAGCGTCTCCAGCATCGACGCCCTGGTGAGCCGGGCGAACGTGGCGGCCTCGATGAGGGCCAGGGAGAGCCAGGGCAACAGCAGGTTCCAGGCCCACTGTTCGGGGTCGTCGGTGAGGCCGACGTACTGCGGGAAGGGCAGCAGTTGCAGCTGCCCGCAGACGACGATCATCAGCACCAGGCCGATCACGAACACCGGGGTGGCGACGCCCGCGAGGGTGATGCCGGTCAGCAGGCGCTCGGTGAACCGGCCGCGCCGCCACGCCGACAGGATGCCCGTACCGACACCGAGGATCAGCCACAGCACCATCGCGCCGAACACGAGCGACAGGCTGACCGGCAGCTTCGCCAGGATCAGCTGGGTGACCTGCTGGTCGCCCTGGTACGACTGCCCGAGGCAGGGCGCCGAGCAGTGCTCCACGGAGGTGCCCGTGGAGTAGTCCTGGCCGACGAGGATGCCCTGGAGGAAGTGCCAGTAGCGGAGGTACAGCGGGTCGTCGAGCCTCAACTGCTGTGCCACCTGGTGCACTTGCTCCGGGGAGCAGCGCGGGCCGCAGGTGATCTGGGCGACGTTCCCGGGGGTGACGAAGAAGACCACGTAGACGATCACCGAGATGGCGAACAGGGTGATCACGGTGCCGATGGCCCGGCGCAGGACGAAGCCTCCGAAGCCGCTCATGCCGGGTCCTCCTTCTCGCTGTTGGCGTCGGCCGACTTGATCGTGTTGATGCTCGGATCAACTGTTGACCGGCCGGAACCGGCGTCCACCGCGAGCTTCTTGCCGCTCGCGTCGGCCTTCGCCTCGCGCTTGCGCCCCGTGCCGACGCGCAGGCGGGAGGCCGCGCGGGGGTCGAGGGCCGTGCGGACGCCGTCGCCGAGGACGGTCAGGGAGAGCACGGTGACGAAGAGGGCGCCGGCGGGCAGCAGCAGGTACTGCGGGGCGGCCTGGTACCAGACATCGGCGGCGGTGAGCATCTGTCCCCAGGAGGGCGTCGGCGGCTTCACGCCGACGCCGAGGAAGGACAGCGCGGCCTCGGCGCTGATGTTCATCGGGAAGAGCAGCGCCGAGTACGTGATGACGGGCGCGGCCAGGCCGGGCAGCAGCTCGCGGCGGGCGATTCGCCAGGTGCCCCAGCCACTGAGCCGGGCGGCCGCGACGTAGTCGAGTTCCTTGAGGGTGAGCGTCTGGGCGCGCACGATCTTCGCGACGTTGCCCCAGGCGATCAGCCCGATGACCCCCGCGACCAGCAGGGGCCTCGGGAAGCTGTTGGGCACGATCGCGAGCAGCGCCAACGACATGATCATCAACGGCATCGCCACGATGATGTCGGTGATCCGGCTCAACAGTTGATCAACCCATCGGCTGCCGAGCCCGGCGGCGACACCGATCACGACCCCGATGAAGACCTGCACGACGGTCGCCCCCAGGGCGACGCCGAGCGAGACCCGGGCGCCGTACGCGAGCCGGGCGAACAGGTCGCGGCCGGTCTGCGGTTCGACGCCGAGCCAGTGGTCGCCGGTGATGCCCCCGAAGGAGCCGGTCGGCACACCTCCGCGCGCGGAGTCGATGAGCGAGGGGTGGTAGGTGAAGGGGTCCTGGCCCTCGATGGCGGTGAGCAGCGGCGCGGCGAGCGCGACCAGGACGAGCAGGGCGACGACGACCGCCGCGACGAGGGCGGCGCGCTGCGCACGCAGCCGCCGCCAGAACTGACGGGCCCCCGAGACCGCCGGGACGGAGATGCCCGTCCCGGCGGTCTGGGAGGCGACAAGTGCCTCGCTCATGGGGTTACTTGACCGCGACCTGGGAGATGTCCAGGACGCCGGTCCAGTCGCTGATCACGACGTTCTTGATGTCCTTGCCGACCAGTCGCTTGTAGACGGGGTGGAACAGCGGCACGGTCAGGGCCTGCGCGCCGATCTTCTTGTCCAGTGCACCCCAGCGCTTGGCGGCCTCGTCAAGATTCGTCAACTTGTTGATCGAGTCAATCTCGGCATTGACCGACTTGTCATTGAGCAGGCCGGTGTTGAAGTTCGCGCCGTCCTTGACGATCTGGCGGCCGTCGAAGATCGGGGCGAGGAAGGGACCGCCGGAGGGCCAGTCGGCACCCCAGTGGGCGAGGAAGAAGCCCGGCTCGGTCTTGACGCTGTGGATCTTGTCCTTGTAGTCGTTGATCTCCAGGCCCTGGAGCTTGACGGTGATGCCGGCCTTCTTGAGCGCGTCCTGGATCGCGGTGGCGATCTCGGGGCTGGTCTCGAAGTCCTTGTCGTTGGAGTGCGTCAGCGTGACGGTGATCCCCTTCGGGTAACCGGCCTCCTTCAGCAGCTCCTTGGCCTTCGCCGCGTTGCCGGACGCGCCCGCCGGGAAGAGGTCGTAGGGGTCGTACCCGAAGGACTTCTGGTTCGGCAGGAAGGTGGTCGCGGCCTCGGCCAGCGACGAACCGCCCGCCGCGTTCACCACCGACGAGCGGTCGATGGCGTACGAGATCGCCTGCCGCACCTTGACGTTGTTGAACGGCGCGACCTTGGGGTTGAACGCGATGTAGTTCGTGTAACCGAAGTGCCCGGTGCCGACGCGCGCGGCGAGTTCCTTGTCGCCGGTGACCTTGGCGAGTTCGGCGGGCCCGAGGTTGGTGTCCGTCGTGACGGCCGCGGCGTCCGTCCCCTGAGACGCGGACAACCGCTGGTTGATCACGGACGAGTCGAGCCCCGACTTCACGTCGATCTTGTCCGGGTAGGCCTTGCGCTCGGCGTCCGTCGCGGTGGACCAGTACTTGTTGCGCTCCAGGACGATCGTCTCACCGTCGTTCTGGTTGCTGACGACCTTGTACGGGCCGGACGAGACCGGGTGCTCCTCGTACTTCGTGCCCGTGTCCTTCCCCTTCGGGACGGGCGTGAACTGCGTCTGCGTGGCGAGGTACGGGAACTCGCCCTCGGGCTTGTTCAGATGGAAGACGATGGTCCGGCTGTCGGGGGTCTCAATGGCGCTGAGCCCCTTCTTGTCCTTGTACGGCCCCTGGTAGTCGGCCGCGCCGACCAGCCAGTCCCGCAAGTAGGGCGCGCCGCCGGAGAGTTCGGGGGCGAAGGAGCGCTCGACGCCGTACTTGATGTCGGCCGAGGTGATCGCGGTGCCGTCCTCGTACTTGAGGCCCTTCTTCAGGGTGTACGTCCACACGGTCGCGTCCTTGTTGGGGCGCCCGGTGTCGGTGGCGAGGTCCGGGACGACCTTGGCGCCGGCCGCGCCGTTCTCGCGGTTGCGGGTGGTGAGCGTACGGAAGACGAGGGAGGGGACGTTGCCGCCGCCGGAGGTGTACAGGCGGGCCGGGTCGAAGTCCTCCTGGGGCTGCGAGTTCAGGACCGTGAGCGTGCCGCCCTTGTGGGGCGTGGAGTCACCGCCGGAGCCCTTGGCATCGTTGTCCTTCGGCCCGCAGGCGGCGGCGCCCGCTGCCACGGCCAGGCTGACGGATGCCACGGCCACGCGCCGGGCTATGACGGACGGTTGACGCATCGGAATGACGACCTCTCGGATGACTTTCGAGGATCCCGCCGGGATTTCCAGGAGATTTCTCGAATGGTGAGACTGATGGACGAGGAGTGAGACGGAAGTGAACAGCCGTCTGCTCCGGCGTCAGGTCGTCGAAAAACCCTGCCAAGGTCACGCGGCAAGGGCATGGTGGTGCGGGTCGCGACACGAACGCCGGAGGCGGTGTTCAGCGACAGAGGATGTCGGCCACGCAGATCGGGGTCACGCCGATGAGCGCCAGCTCGATGATGGCGCGGCTCGGGACATGACTAGACCACATGCGCAAAAATATGATGGAAGTTGCGGCTCGTGTCAATGTGACATAAGCGTCGCCCGTCAACTGCCCGGGTACGGCCAGGGGTTCGCGAGGCAGTGGATCCCGTCGTGATCGAGGAACTTGGTCTGCTGCTGCATGACCGGCGCCAACTCGCCGTCCTTGTCGCAGGTGACGTGCCCGTAGCCGAGACGATGACCGACTTCATGGTTGATCAACATCTGTCGATACGCGTACATCTTGTCCCCATATGTTGACGACCCCTGCGCCCATCGATACGCATTGATCAACACACGTTCGGTGGCCGCCGAGTCGCACGACACGTTGTCCTCGGTGGTGTCGAGCCCCGACTTGGCGCACCACGTGGCGGTGGTACCAGGACTGGCAAGGGTGATCACGAAGTCCGGTTTGCCCGTGTAGATGCGCTCGAAGGTACGGGCGCCGTTGTGGGCCCAACTCCGCTTGTCGTTCAGCGTCTTCTGCACGGCCTGCGCGAAGAGCGTCCCGTCGAGCCCGAGCCCCTGCTCGACATCCACGCGGTACGTGTACTTGCGCCCCTTGCCGGGCACCTTGTCGACCCCGGGCACCGCGTCGAACTTGTCCGGCCCCTTGAGCTTGGCGCTGAGCGGGTACTTCTTGGCCATCTTCTGGGCGTACGTCAGGGCCACCAGGCGCGGCGTACCGGACGGACCGACCTCCGGCGAGGCCGTCTCTCTGGCGTCCCTGGCCCGATCGGTCGCCGCCTGCGACCGCGCCCCGTCGCCATCGCCGTCCTTGGCGACCTGCCCGGCGACGATGACGGCCAGCACGGTGGTGACGGCGGCGGCCGCGATACCTGTGTACGTCCGTCCCTTACGGCCCTTGGCGGCCCCGGGCGCGGAGTCGAGGCCGGCAGGGGGCTCGTCGTCGGCGTCGCTCTCGGGGGTCCAGGTGGTGACGGCGCCGTACGGGTCGGAGGGGTGCGTCGCGACGCCGGTCCGGGGCGCGAAGACGTCGTCGTCCGCATCCGCTTCGAAGGCGTCGACGTAATCCTGCCGTGGACTACGACCGGCCTGCCCACCTCGCCGGGAACCGGCTTGAGGAGCCTGGCGCTGCCGCGGGATGGGCAGCCCCGGGCCAGAACCGGAGGGCGTACCGGCGACGGGGGTGTGAGGCATGCCGGGGGTACCGGGTGCGCCGGGCGGAGCTTGAGAAGCGCCGAGCGGCCCACGCGGCCCACCGGGTCCCACACCGCTCCGCCCCCTCAACTCACCCCAGGCGCCCCCGGATTCAGGCTGCTCGGGATGACCGGCACGCACGCGTGAGGTGCCGTCGGGCACATGAGGGACACCGCGCGCGGGAGTGCCATCGGCCAGCCTCGGAAACCCGTGGGCCGGAGTGCCGTCGGGAAAACGGGGAGTGCCCTGCACGGGGGTGCCGTCCGGCGCGCGAGGAACACCGCGAGCCGGTGTGCCATCCGGCAGCCTCGGAAAACCATGAGCCGGAGTGCCATCGGCCAACCGGGCAAACCCATGGGCCGGAGTGCCGTCCGGAAGCCGGGGAACACCGTGCCCCGGAGTGCCGTCAACGGAACGCGGCGCACCCTGCGCCGACCAGCCGTCCGGCAAACGCGGCACCCCGCGCGCGGGAGTGCCATCAGGGAGCCGCGGCCCGCCAGCCTCAGGACCACCGCCGAAGAAACGCGGCGACCCGTGAGCCGGGGTCCCATCAGGAGGACGCGGCCCGCCTTGAACGGGCGGCTGCCCCTGGTAAAGCGGCACTCCGCGACCGGGTGTCCCCTCCAGGGGACGCGGCCCACCTTGAGCCGACGGCTGGCCCTGATAACGCGGCACTCCGTGAGCGGGGGTCCCGTCCGCGAAACGCGGCGCGCCCTGCTCGGGCGGCGACCCTTGGACACGCGGCACGCCGTGAGCCGGGGTCCCGTCCTGAGGACCCCGGCCGCCTTGAGCAGGCGGCTGCCCCTGGAAACGCGGCACCCCATGAGCAGGAGTCCCCTCCGCGAAACGCGGCTCACCCTGCTCGGACGGCGACCCTTGGAAACGCGGCACGCCATGAGCCGGAGTCCCACCCGCGAAACCAGGCACACCGTGAGCCGGGCTCGCACCCGCGAAACCCGGCACGCCATGAGCCGGAGTCCCGTCCTGAAGACGCGGCCCCCTCTGAGCAGATTGAGCAGGTGGCGCCCCCTGAGCCCGCGGAACTCCCCGCGCAGGCGTGCCGTCGGTCAGCCCCGGCCCCGGTATGCCCCGAGCCGGTGTCCCGTCCGGGAGGTTCGACGCCCCGTATCCCGGGTTCCCGCCCGCCGAAGACCGCTGTTGGCCAGGTGGCACCCCGGGCCCGGAACCAGGAGAACCAGACCGGCTCCCCTGCCCCCGCTGAGACCCCCGAGTCCCCGGCGGCGTCCCCGGCGTTCCCTGAGCGTCCCCGGACGCGCCCTGCGCGCCCGTTCCGCCCTTCCCCGCCCCTGTGCCCACGTCCGCGGAGTCACCCTTCGCAGGGGACCTACGGCGACTATGGCGTCCCACGTCGCCCCCTCAGCTCCCCGCGTTCGTATCGTCGGCCTTGCCATCGCCCCCGGCACCGGATCCGGACCCCGCGCCCGCTCCCGCACCGCCGGCATCACTCACCGTACTCACCGAACCGCCGCCCCGGGACCCCCGCGCACCGCCCCCGCCACCTCGGCCGAAACCATCCGCTTCAACAGCACGGCGTCCCCGCACGGCACCGGTGTCCGCAGCGCTGCCGGCACCGGCTCCCGCCGACTCCCCCACCTCGCCGAACTCTCCCAACTCCCTCAACTCCCCTGCATCCGCGAGAAGTTCACGGAACGCCGCAGCCACCGTCTCCGGGTACTCCATCATCGCGACGTGCCCCGCGTCCGGCAGGGACAGCAGGCGGGAGTCGCGGAAGGTGCGGGCCGCGCGCTGGGCCATGCGGTAGCCGACCAGTTGGTCGCGGCCGCCGTAGACGAGGAGGGTGGGGGCGAGGACGCGTTCGGCCTGGCGCCAGAGGCCGTGTTGGCCGCCCAGGGTGTACGCGTTCACGATGCCCCGGGAGGAACGGGCCATCGCGTCCCAGAAGTACGGCAGTTGGAGCCGTCGCTCCAGCTCCTCGACCGCGTAGCGGAACGCCTCCGGTGTCACGTTGCCGGGATCGCCGTAGCAGAGGCCGAGGACGCCGCGGACACGCTGTTCGGCTGTCCACTCCCTGCTGATGCGGGTGAACAGGGACGCGATCCCCGGCACGCCGAGCAGCGCCGTCGGCAACGCCGAGCGCTGGACGCGGATCTCCGGCAGGGCCGGCGAGATCAGCGTGAGCGTGCGGACGAGGTCCGGGCGCACCGCGGCCACGCGGGTCGTGATCGCGCCGCCCAGCGAGTTGCCGAAGAGGTGCACCGGGCCGCGCCCGGCCGCGTCGAGGTAACGGATGACCGCGCGCGCGTGCCCCGTGACGGAGTAGTCGCCGTCGTCCGGTGGCGGGGAGTCGCCGAAGCCCGGCAGGTCGAGGGCCTCGCTGTCGACCAGGCCGTCGAGCTCGGCCATGAGCTGCGACCAGTTCTGCGAGGAACCGCCCAGCCCGTGGACGTACAGCGCGGGCGGCAGTCCTTCGCGCACCGCCGCTCTCGACCGCACCGTCAGGGTGATCCCCGGCAGCCCGACCGACCTGAGCCGCTCCCCCTCGCCGACCCTGACGGGCGCCACCTTGGGGAGCACACTGGCGGCCGACACGGAGGGCAGCTCTGTCGAAGACATGCGGCAATGTTACGAGACGATCACGCAGTGGCTCATGTGTTCGCCGTCACAAGCCCTGCGCCTGCCCTAGGACAGACCCACGACAGCCCTACGGCGTCAGCCATGGCACCCCTGCCCGGTGTCTCCTAGGCTCGTAGACAGGGCACCCGTATCGACAAGCGCACGACGGACGACATAGGGCGCACGACGTACCAGGAAGGGAGCCCGCCATGACCGTCGACCCCAGCGATCCAGAGACGTTCGAGGACGAGAGCGACACCCCGTACGACGTCGAAGCCCCCGAGGACGACACCACCGCCGACGAACAACCGACCGATGTCGACCCGAGCAAGGCCAACGAGGCCGACGTCGTCGAACAGGCCCGCGTCGTCTCCCTCGACGAAGACGACTACCGGTGACACCGACCGGCCCCTTCAGTAGGCGGATCAACAGGTGGACCGGGCCCCTTCAGTAAGAAGAAGCCGCTTACCTCCGACCGCCCGCGACCTCTACATCCCCTTCTAGGGGCATTCGCACGGCTTTCACCATCGTCCGGTACGTGAAATTCTGCGCTCGCACCGCGCACACCACGGTTACCGAAAAGTACGATGGCGGCGCGGCGCTCACCGCATGAGGACGACATTTGGGAGGCGGCGTGACAGCCATCGAGCAGACAGAGGCGGCGCGCCCGCGGGGCACCCGCCTGCCGCGCCGTGCCCGACGGAACCAACTGCTGGGCGCCGCCCAGGAGGTCTTCGTCGCGCAGGGCTACCACGCGGCCGCGATGGACGACATCGCCGAGCGCGCCGGCGTCAGCAAGCCGGTGCTCTACCAGCACTTCCCCGGCAAGCTCGACCTCTACCTCGCCCTCCTCGACCAGCACTGCGAGTCGCTGATCCAGGCGGTGCGCACCGCGCTCGCGTCGACGTCGGACAACAAGCAGCGCGTCCGGGCGACCATGGACGCGTACTTCGCCTACGTCGAGGACGACGGCGGCGCCTTCCGGCTGGTCTTCGAGTCGGACCTGACGAACGAGCCCGCCGTGCGCGAGCGCGTCGACAAGGTGACGAACGAGTGCGCCGAGGCGATCTGCGACGTCATCGCCGAGGACACCGGCCTCTCCCGGGCCGAGTCGATGCTGCTGGCCTCGGGTCTGGGCGGTCTCGCCCAGGTCGTCGCCCGCTCCTGGCTGCACAGCGACCGCAGCGTCCCGCGCGACCAGGCGGTCCAGCTGCTGGCCTCGCTGGCATGGCGCGGCATCGCCGGTTTCCCGCTGCACGGCAACGAACAGCACCACTGACCGCCGACGAACAACACCACGGGCAGCCGCGCGGGCCATGGGCGGCCGTTTGTTCCCGTGGGCTGTTCGCTCTTGGCGTTCCGGCGCGGAACATCTACGTCCCTTCGCCGGGCTAATGTGTGCTGCGTACGGCGCGGAAGATCGCGCACTTTGCTGACCGTCGGAGGGACATAGCCGTGGAGGTCAAGATCGGCGTGCTGCACACGCCTCGCGAGATCGTTCTGGAGACCGGTCAGAGCGCCGAGGAGGTCGAGCAGGCCGTGGCCGAGGCGCTGACCGGGAAGGCTCCGCTGCTGAGCCTCGTGGACGAGCACGGCCGCAAGGTCCTCGTCCCCGCCGACCGGCTCGCCTATGTCGAGCTCGGCGAGGCGGCCCCGCGCAAGGTGGGCTTCGGCGCGCTGTAGTCGCGAACGGACGAGGGGGCCCGGTGACCGTGGAGGTCACCGGGCCCCCTCGCGTTTCCACCACAGATGGAGCACAAGTCACCCACAGGGGAGGATTGCATTCCGCAGGTCACGGGTATGACCGGCTACGACCGCACAACGACGCCGGCCGTGGGAGGGACCCCCGTGATGATCCTGGAAGCGCTCGGCTCCGCTGTGCTCGGCCTGCTGCTCGCGTGGGCCGCCACGCACCGGCTCGCACACCGTCTGCCGACCCGCCCCCTGGTGTTCTCCACGGGCGTCGCCGGAGCCCTTTTCGGTGACTTCGTCACCCACAGCGCGCTGGGCCCCGGCAGCGGCCTGGTGAGCCTGCTCGGCGCGGCGGTCGTCTCGGCGGCGTCGCTCTCGCTGCTCCTTCGACCCTCGCGACGGCTCCGGGGACGATCCGCCCCCGCCTAGCCGTACTGGCCCCGGTGACGCTTAGGCGGCGAGCCCCAGGGCCGCCATCCGCTTGGTGTGCGCCTCCGTGATCCGGGAGAACATCCGGCCCACCTCCGCGAGGTCGAAGCCGTCCGCCACGCCACCCACGAGCATCGTCGACAGCGCGTCCCGGTCGGCGACAACCCGCTGGGACTGCGACAGCGCCTCACCCATCAACCGCCGTGCCCACAGGGCGAGTCGGCCGCCCACGCGCGGGTCAGCGTCGATCGCCGCGCGTACCTTCTCCACGGCGAAACTGGCGTGCCCGGTGTCGTCGAGAACGCCGAGCACCAGCAGGCGGGAGTCCTTGTCGAGGCGGGCGGCGACCTCGCGGTAGAAGTCGCTGGCGATCGAGTCGCCGACGTACGCCTTGACGAGGCCTTCCAGCCAGTCCGAGGGCGCCGTCTGCTTGTGGAAGCCGTCGAGGGCGGCGACGAACGGCTGCATCGCGTCGGTCGGCTCGGCCCCGATCTCGGTGAGCCGGTCCCTGAGCTGCTCGAAGTGGTGGAACTCGGCCGACGCCATCTTCGCCAGCTCCGCCTTGTCCGCGAGCGTCGGCGCCAGCTTGGCGTCCTCCGCGAGCCGCTCGAAGGCCGCCAGCTCGCCGTACGCGAGGGCGCCGAGCAGGTCCACGACCGCGTTGCGGTACTGCGGGTCGACGGAGGCCGTGGCCCAGTCCTGGGCGGCGACTCCGGTGGGTTCGGCGGGCGCGTCGGAGGCGTTGTCAGCGGTCGTCATGAAGCGCACAATAGCCCGCTCACAGCACGGCGGAAGTCCCTGGTCAATCAGTGTGACGACGACTACGTGACCAAATCGGCCAACGCATGTGCGTGATTCCGGGGTATGGTGGTAATGCGCCCGCCGAGTATTCGCCGGGCCGCACGAATGAGGATGCCCGGTCGGTGGCCCGATCGGCTCCGACCCGACAGCCCTCCTCGCCCGTACGTGACAGTGCGTACGTCGTTCGGAGGGGGACCCTCAGCGGTTCGAGCGCTAGAGCGTCGGCAGTGGTCCCGTGCAGTACGGCTTGCCCTCACGGGTTGTCCGTAAGGCAGCCGACGTCCCCGGCACGGTCCTGACACGACCCCCGCGCTCGCCTCGCACCGCGCACACAGAAGAGGCAGCACCCTGACTACTTTCCGAGAGCTCGGAATCCTTCCCGAGACCGCTGAGGCCCTTGAGGCCGTCGGTATCGTCTCCCCCTTCCCGATCCAGGAGATGACGCTTCCCGTAGCCCTTTCCGGCACGGACGTCATCGGCCAGGCCAAGACCGGCACCGGCAAGACGCTGGGCTTCGGCCTCCCGCTCCTGGAGCGCGTGACCGTCCCCGCCGACGTCGAGGCAGGCCGGGCCAAGCCCGAGCAGCTGACCGACGCCCCGCAGGCACTCGTCGTGGTCCCCACGCGCGAGCTGTGCACCCAGGTCACCAACGACCTCCTGACCGCAGGCAAGGTGCGCAACGTGCGCGTCCTCGCCATCTACGGCGGCCGGGCCTACGAGCCGCAGGTCGAGGCGCTCCGCAAGGGCGTCGACGTCATCGTCGGCACCCCGGGCCGACTGCTGGACCTCGCGGGCCAGAAGAAGCTCGACCTCAAGCACATCAAGTCGCTCGTCCTGGACGAGGCCGACGAGATGCTCGACCTGGGCTTCCTGCCCGACGTCGAGAAGATCATCAACTTCCTGCCGGCCCGCCGTCAGACGATGCTGTTCTCGGCGACCATGCCGGGCGCCGTCATCGGTCTCGCGCGCCGCTACATGACGCAGCCCACGCACATCCGCGCCACCTCGCCGGACGACGAGGGCGCGACGGTCGCGAACACCAAGCAGTTCATCTACCGCGCGCACAACATGGACAAGCCCGAGCTCGTCGCCCGCATCCTGCAGGCCGAGGGCCGGGGCCCGGTCATGGTCTTCTGCCGTACGAAGCGCACGGCGGCCGACCTCGCCGACCAGCTCCAGCAGCGCGGCTTCGCCTCCGGCGCGGTCCACGGCGACCTCGGCCAGGGCGCCCGTGAGCAGGCGCTGCGCGCGTTCCGCAACGGCAAGGTCGACGTGCTCGTCTGCACCGACGTCGCCGCCCGCGGTATCGACGTCGAGGGCGTCACGCACGTCATCAACTACCAGTCCCCCGAGGACGAGAAGACCTACCTGCACCGCATCGGCCGCACCGGCCGCGCGGGTGCCAAGGGCATCGCGGTCACCCTCGTCGACTGGGACGACATCCCGCGCTGGCAGCTCATCAACAAGGCGCTGGACCTGGGCTTCCCGAACCCGCCGGAGACGTACTCCACGTCCCCGCACTTCTTCGAGGAGATGAACATCCCCGCGGGCACCAAGGGTGTCCTGCCCCGCTCGGAGCGCACGCGCGCCGGGCTGGCCGCGGAGGAGGTCGAGGACCTCGGCGAGACCGGCGGCCGCGGCGGCCCGCGTGGCCGGGGCGGTCGCGATGGCGGCCGAGGTGGCCGTGACAGCGGTCGTGACGCCGGCAGGGGCGGCCGCGACAACAGCCGCGACAGCCGCGACGAGTCCCGTTCCACCGACACCGAGCGCGCGGCACGCACCCCGCGCCGCCGCCGTCGGACCCGCAACGGCGCCCCGATGGAAGGGACTTCGGCGGCTACGGCCGTGACGTCGTCCACTCCGGAGGAGACCGCGGTGGCCGCCTCCGAGGACACCGCGACCCGCACGCCGCGCCGCCGTCGCCGCAACCGCAACGGAGCGACGGGAGAGCAGCTGCCGGCCACGGCGGTCACCTCAACGCCCGTCACACCCGTGTCCGAGGTCGCGGAGAACGCCGTAGCCACGGCTGAGGGTTCGACCCTGGACACCCCGACGACGTCACGCCGTCGGCGTACGCGGAAGTCGGCGGAGCCCGCGGTCGAGACCGCGGTGGTGACCCCGGTGGCCGAGGCCCCCGTCGCCGAGACTCCGGTCGAGGAGACCAAGCCGCGTCGCCGGACCCGTAAGGCCGTACAGGCCGCGGAGCCGGTCGAGGTCGCAACCCCCGCTGTCACCGAACCCGCCGCCGTGGCCGCGGTCGACACGGCCGAGGCCGTCGAGGCCAAGCCGCGTCGGACCCGGGCGCGGAAGACCACGGCTCCGGTCGAGGCGGTCGAGGTCGTCGACACGGTCGAGGCCGTCGAGGAGACCAAGCCGCGTCGCCGTACCGCGACCCGCAAGGCCGTCGCCGACATCCCCGCGCAGGTGGTCGAGGAGCAGGGCGACGCCGTAGCGGCCGCGCCCCGGCGCCGTACCCGCAAGGTCGCGGAGCCGGTGGTGGAGGCCGTGGAGACGCCGATCGTGGCGGAGACCAAGCCGCGGCGGACCCGGAAGACCGCGGCTCCGGCCGAGGTCGTCGCCGTGGACACCGCCGAGGCCGTCGAGGCGAAGCCGCGCCGTACCCGCAAGACGGCCGCCGCCGTTGCCGTAGAGGCACCGGCGGAGGTCGTCGAGGCCAAGCCGCGCCGCACTCGCAAGGCCGCGGTTGCCGCCGAGGCCGCCGTGGACACGGTCGAGGCTGTCGAGAGCAAGCCGCGTCGGGCCCGTAAGACGGCCGCCGCTGTTGCCGTAGAGGCACCGGCGGAGGTCGTGGACGCCAAGCCGCGTCGGACCCGTAAGGCAGCGGTTGCCGCTGTCGACACGGCCGAGGCTGTCGAAGCCAAGCCCCGTCGGGCCCGCAAGACGGCCGCCACCGCCGAGATCCCGGCCCAGGTGGCCGAGGAGGCGGAGGTCAAGCCGCGTCGGCGTACGACCCGGAAGGCCGCCGAGGCTCCGGTCGCCGTGGAGACGGCGGAGGCGCCCGAGGCGAAGCCGAGGGTGCGCCGTCCGCGCAAGACCGCGGCGACGGCGGCAGTTGAGGCCACCGAGGCCTGACCAGCTCAGTAACGCCGATGGCCCGGCCCACTTCATGTGGGCCGGGCCATCGGCGTTCCACCAGCCCGTTAACCCGGTTACACCCTCCCGTCCCCATCCCGCCCAGCCTCGCCGGTTAACCTCACCCCATGAGCAAGCCGCCCTCCTTCACCCCGCCCCCCGGCGCTCGCGCGTACACCCTGCAGACCGCTCGCGGTGAGTTCGCCGTCGTGGACTCGCCTGTCGGCGACGGTGTCGAGGCCAAGGGAGTCGCCCTGTTGCTGCCGGGGTTCACCGGGAGCAAGGAGGACTTCAACCCCTTGCACGAGGCGTTCGGGGCGCGCGGATACCGGACCGTGGCCGTGGACGGGCGGGGTCAGTACGAGACGGACGGGCCGGCGGACGACGAATCCCCTTACGCCCAGGACGAGTTGGCGCGGGACGTGCTCGCGCTGGCCGAGACCGTGGGCGCGCCGGTGCACCTGCTCGGGCACTCCTTCGGCGGCCACGTCGCGCGGGCCGCCGTGCTGCTCGACCCCACGCCGTTCGTGTCGCTGACGCTGATGGCGTCGGGGCCGGCGGAGATCTCGGCCTCCCAGCAGCAGCGCGTGAAGCTGTTGCGGGACGCGCTCGCCGTGATGTCGATGCCCGAGGTGTGGGACGCGATCCAGGCGATGGAGGCACCGGAGGAGACCGAGACCGGCGGTGGGCTGGACGAGGAGCTCGACGACCGGGCCGACCTGCGCCGCCGCTGGCTGGGCACCAAGCCGGCTCAACTCCTCGCCGCGGGACGCCAGTTGTGCGTGGAGCCGGACCGGGTGGCCGAACTCGCCGCAGTCCCCCTCCCCGTCCACGTCCTGTCGGGCTCGCGCGACGACACCTGGCCGGTACCGCTCCTCGACGACATGGCCGTACGACTGAAGGCGCGCCGGACGGTCATCGCGCGGGCCGAGCACTCACCGAACACGGACCAGCCGGCCGCGACGGCCAAGGCCATCGCCGACTTCTGGGACGCCACCACCCCCTAAGGGATCAGTACTGCGTCTGCAGGTGCTCCCAGAACCCGTCCCGCAGCGCCCGCCGCAGATCGGCCTGCCCGCGCAGGGAGTACTGCAGCAGCCCTTCCGCCTCGACCAGCAGGTCCTGGTCGACGGACCCCGGCAGATACGGATGCCCGGGCAGCAGCTCGACCAGCGCTTCCCTCCCCCGCGCCGCGAGCCACTTCGCCGCGATCTGCGCGCCCACGAAGCGGACGTCGTCACGGGTGGGCCGGGTGGCGGCGGCCTCGTAGACGGCGGACGCGCGCCGGGAGACGTACGGCTTGAAGAAGTCGAGGTCGAAGGTGCGCTGGCTGTCGACCTCCCAGAGGAGCGGCTCCGCCTGGTTACGGCCCTCCGGGGCCTCGATTCCCCACAAGTGGACGCGGGCGCCGTACCCTTGGGCCGCCTCGACCGCCGAGACCAGGTCCTCGTCGCCGCCGATGAGGGCCGCGTCGCTGATGGCGCGGTGCCGGGCGAGGGACTCCAGGTCGGAGCGGATGAGTGAATCGACGCCCTTCTGCTGGTTGTTGGCGTTCAGATTGCCCAACCGCACCTTGACGTCCGGGAGTTCGGCGATGGACTGCTGCTCGGAGGTGTGGATGCGGCGCCGGGCGCCGTCGTACCAGTAGACGCGCAGCAGCCGGCTGTCCGCGAAGATCGTGCGGGCCTTGTCGATGAGCGCCTCGATGAGGCCCTCGGTGTCGAGGTCGAAGGTGCGTCGGTCCTCGGTCCCGGAGACGAGCCGGCCCGCGGCTGCATACAAATACCCGGCGTCGACGAAGATCGCATGCGTCGAGGGCGTCTTCGCCACTTCGGCGAGCATGCGCTGCAGCAGCTCGTTCGTGCGGTCGAGGCGGGCGCTGAGGGCCGCGAGGTCGTCGTTCATCGGCTCCATTGTCCCGGCGGTCACGCTGCGAACACAACCGGTCCCGGTCAGTCTCGCGTCGATCTCTTACCGGTCAGTAATTAGGCGTGCGAAAAATTTCCTTAGCGTAGGGAATGTTTGTAACACGCATCCCGTTGACTACATACGTAACCAAGTAGTTCTCCTCAGGAGGATGACCAGACGAAGGGAGAAGCCCATGCGCTTCGAAATCATGCGTCTTGACGAGGTCGACGGCACCACCGTGGACAGCACCGTCGTGGACGCCGCCTCCGTCAATCGGATCGTGCAACAGGCTGCCGCCATAGGACAGCGCCTGTGGATCCGCCCCGCCGAGACCAAGGCCTCGTAACACAGGCCGCGCAATACCTACGACGTAACACTGACGACGTAATACCTACGACAGAGCCCGCGACCCTCACGCGGATCGCGACCACACTTCAGAGCCCCGCACGGCACCGACGCCGTGCGGGGTTTCCGCGTTTCCGGCCCCGCTCAGCTCGCCCGGATCACCTGGGTGATCCCGTTGATGATCTGCTGCACGGCGATGGCGGACAGCATCATCCCGGCGAGCCGGGTGACGAGGACGACCCCGCCGTCCTTGATGACCCGGATGATCAGCAGCGAGTACCGCATCACCACCCACAGCACGACATGGATGGCGAGGATCGCCGTCCACACCGACACCTGCGTGGCCACACTGTCGGCCTTCTGCACGGCGAGGATGACGGACACGATCGCACCGGGTCCGGCGAGCAGCGGCATGCCCAGCGGTACGAGGGCGACGTTGACGTCCTTGGTCTGCTTGGGCTCGTCGGTCTTGCCGGTGAGCAGGTCGAGCGCGATGAGCAGGAGCAGCAGCCCGCCCGCGATCATCAGCGCGGGCACGGAGACATGCAGGTAGTCGAGGATCTGATGCCCGAGCAGCCCGAAGACGGTGATGACACCGCCCGCGACACACACGGCCTGGAAGGCCATGCGCTTCTGCACCTTGGACGGTCGTCCCGAGGTCAGCGCGAGGAAGATCGGGGTGATCCCAGGGGGATCCATGATGACAAAAAGGGTCAGGAAGAGGGAGCCGAAGACGGCGACGTCGAACATGGGTGAGCCACGAGCCTTGCAGAGAGATGAGCGGAGAGAGACGTACGGAGTGGTCGAACGAGTTCAGGCTCCGCCGGTCCCCGGCACCGGGAACGCCCCGGTGGCGCGCCGCGTGATCTCGCCGTACACCTCGGGATCGGTCGTGTACTCCCCGAGCTGCACGCTCTTGCGGCTCCCGTGGTAGTCACTGGACCCGGTGGCCAGCAGCCCGAGCTCCTTCGCGAGCCCCCGCAACCGCACCCGAGTCTCGGCATCGTGATCCATGTGCTCGACCTCGATACCGTCGAGCCCGGCGGCAGCCATCTCGGCGATGGCGGCCTCAGGCACGGTATGCCCGCGCTTACTGGCGCCAGGGTGCGCGAACACGGTCACGCCACCCGCGGCCTTCACCAGCCGGATCGCCTCAAAGGGGTCGGTCTCGTGCTTGGCGACATGAGCGCGCCCGCCGTCGGCCAGCCACTCCACGGTGAACGCGTCGTTCACCGTGGGCACGACACCCAACTCGACGAGCGCGGTGGCCACATGAGGCCGCCCGACAGACCCTTCGCCGGCGATCCGGGCAACCTGTTCCCAGGTGACCGGCACCCCCAGCTCCTGAAGCCGCCCCACCATGGCCCGGGCCCGAGGCACCCGGTCGTCCCGAACCAGCTCCCGCTCGGCGAGCAGAGCAGGCTCCTCCGGGTCGAACAGGTAGGCCAGCATGTGCATGGACACCCCGTCGATCCGACAGGACATCTCGGCCCCGGTGACAAGCGTGAGCCCCGAGGGCAACGCGTCGATCGCCTCGGCATACCCACGACTGGTGTCGTGATCGGTCAGCGCGACAACGTCCAGACCGGCGGCGCCGGCATTCCGCACCAGCTCAGCGGGCGTGTCCGTACCGTCGGAGGCCGTGGAGTGGGTGTGCAGATCGATACGCACGCGCAAGCTCCAAACGGCGACAGTACAAAAAGGGACCACTCAAGGGTAACGGCATCCCAGGGGCCCCTATGAACGCCCCAGGGATCTTGCCCTCAAGGGACGCGGGCTGTGTCGATGTGCGGCTCCGCCGCCCGGGCGCGACCAGCTACAACGGCACCGCACCCACCCCACGACAGACCGAGCCACCCCTGAGGCGCTACGGCTCGATCAACCGCGGCGAAAGCGCCCCACACGGCACGAGATCAACCTCGGCCCCCGCATCCCGCAAATCGGTCAACACCAGCTCGTCGTACATCAACAACCCCGACTGCTCAGGCCACACCACAGCCCACAGCCACAACCCCAACGCCTCGCCGGCGAAAACGGCCCGGTCATCCGGCGCCGTAGAAACATGCCACAACGGCGTAGGCCGCCCCGCGGCAAGCAACTTCGCCTGAGGAGGCTTCTCCACGTTCATGTAAGGCCCGGGATCCGGACCGTCGATCCCCGCATACCGCGCCCCGAGCCCGACCCCCAGCTCCTCGGCGACAAGGATCAACTCCCCGATCCCCCCGAGGGGGCCCGGCCCGGAACAGGCCACGGCCGTAGCCCGTCCCCCACTGCGGTCGTCCCCCGCACAGGCCACGCCGGTGAACAGCCATCCGACCGGCAACGGCCACGGCATCCACACCGGCACCTTCGTCCGGTGCACCACGACACTGAGCGCCTCGACGCTGGGCGGGATCACGGGCTGCAGCGGATGCACCGTCCCGTGGAGATCGCACTGCCAGGAATCGGCGAAGAGTCCGGGAGCCCTGACCCGGCCACCACACTTCGGGCAACTGGGTTCGCCCCTCATAGGGCCCCACGGTCCTACCCTCACCCGCGCACGTCAAGGACGATCACCCGTCCGGCCGGGCCACTCACGGAACGAAACTAGATGCAGCTTGCATTTATTACCTTGCCTAACTTACTATGTGCATATACCAACTACTTGGGAGGAAGCATGGACGACCCCTTCGACAAGGGAGCCGACACCGGCACGGGCAGCATCCTTCGGCAGCCCAAGGCGGTCTGGGCCACCGCCGGCGCCTCGGTCGTCGCCTTCATGGGCATCGGACTCGTCGACCCGATCCTGCCGTCGATCGCCAAGGGCCTCGACGCCACGGCGAGCCAGGTCTCCCTGCTCTTCACCTCGTACTTCCTGATCACCGCCGTCGCGATGCTGGTGACCGGCTTCGTCTCCAGCCGGATCGGCGGCAAGAAGACCCTGCTGCTCGGCCTCGCCCTCGTCGTGGTCTTCGCGGGCCTCGCCGGCACCTCGGGCTCGGTCGGCGAACTCGTCGGCTTCCGGGCCGGCTGGGGCCTCGGCAACGCGCTCTTCGTGTCCACGGCCCTCGCCGTCATCGTCGGCGCGGCGGCCGGCGGCAGCGCCGCCGCGATCCTGCTCTACGAGTCCGCCCTGGGCCTCGGCATGGCCTGCGGCCCGCTGGTCGGTGCCCTGCTGGGCAACCAGAGCTGGCGCTACCCCTTCTTCGGCACCGCGTTCCTGATGGCGATCGGCTTCCTGTGCATCACGGTGTTCCTGAAGGAACAGCCGAAGCCCGCACAGAAGACCTCACTGCTCGACCCGCTCAAGGCCCTCGGCCACGGCGGTCTCGCCTCCGCAGCCGTCTCGTCCTTCTTCTACAACTACACGTTCTTCACCGTGCTGGCCTTCACCCCGTTCGTGCTGAACATGACCCCGTACAAGTCCGGTGCCGTGTTCTTCGCCTGGGGCGTCCTGCTCGCCGTCTTCTCGGTCTTCGTCGCTCCGCGCCTGCAGGCCCGGTTCGGCTCCCTGAAGGTGCTCGGCGGATCGCTGGTGCTCCTCGCCGTCGACGTCCTGGTCCTCGGCTACGGCAGCCACACCACCGCCGTCGTCTGCACGATCCTGTCCGGCGCCTTCATCGGCGTGAACAACACCGTCTACACCGAGCTGGCCCTGGGTGTGTCGGACGCGCCGCGCCCGGTGGCGAGCGCGGGCTACAACTTCGTCCGCTGGTTCGCCGCCGCTGCCGCGCCGTTCTTCGCCCCGAAGATCGAGGGGTGGAGCAACATCCACATCCCGTTCGTGGTCGCGGCCGTCACCGCGGCGCTGGGCGCGCTGGTGGTCCTCGTACGACGGAACGCGCTCACGCACGATGCCGAGGAGCTGGAGCCGCAGCACGCGGTGGAGGACGGTCTCGCGGTGTTCGCCAACTGACGGATTCCGGCCGGGCGTTGGTGACATCGGTCACGCGCGCGGCCGGTCGGGAGGTCAGTCGAGCGGGACGGACCTGCGGGAGGGATCCCGGAGGTCCGTCCCGTTCGTCAGCCAGCGTTCCTGGAGGGCCTGGGCGCCGTGGACGCGTTTCCAGGCGGCCTCGTTCGGGGTCATGGGGAGCAGCGGCAGGAAGCGCACCGGATCGAGGGGCTCGTCGAGTTCCAGGTCCTCGACCAGCCCGCCCGGCTCGGCGACCAGCACCGAGGTGAACGGGGCGCCGGGCCACAGCGGTTCGCCCACGTCGAGCGAGGCGCCGGGGGCCACGATCACGCCCTCGACCTGCGGGGACGCGGCGAGGACGGCAAGGGGTCGTAGCACCTTGTCGGTGTCCGCGAGGCCGCCGCGGACGGAGAGGACCAGCTCGGCGCGCGGGCCCGCGACCGGGTCGGCGAGCATCGCCGCGGGGTCGCTCATCGGCTGCGCTGACATGCCGAGGGTGGCGTAGCGGACGACGGTCCCGTCCTGGTTGTCGCCCGGGAAACGCAGGACCTCGACGCGGTCCGTGCCGAGGAAGGTGACCGCGGCGCGGGCGTCCGGATCGCCCAGCGCGGTACGCAACCGTGCCTCGACCAGAGCAAGAACATCAACCATGCGGCGAGCATAGAACTCGTCAGTACCGGGCAAAGCAGCGCCTTGACAGTTCAGTCGGCTGATAGTCTTGGCCGGTCGTTCGGGGCAGCACGCAGAAGCGTCGCGATCAAGTCCCGACGCCGTCGACACTCCCCCACGGGGGACCGGCCGGAGGAGGTGGGGCTGCAATGGACCGAAGTCGGCCTGGCAGTACCACCCGCTCTTCCGGCCGCTGATGTCGTCGCTCTGGCTCTGCTTCTAGCCTCCAGCCGGCTGCCGCCGCCTCTCGCACTTCTTCACTGTCGCGGAAGAGCACTTCGTTTCTTTTTCCTGATCTGCCTGATCTGTCCGGTGTGTTCGATCCGACCGATCTGTCTGTTCCGAAGTCAGTGCCTGTATCAGTAGCGAAGTTCGCCACCGCGACGGTGCGGTGCTCCCCGCTTTGTGGACGTGCCAAACATCCGTACCCAGGACGTCCCCATTCCGGGCAGTTCCAACCGTCCGCCGGCGCCTTTCGTTGCTCGACGCGAAGGAGCCCGCCATGTCGATGATCCGCGACCTGCGTGCCGTGGTCCGCCCGTCCCGTCCCTCCCTGCGCAAGGACGGCGGCGCGTACGACACGACCCGCGACCCCGGCACCCCCTCGGCCGTCGTCGACTGCGCCGTCTACCGCGACGGTGCCCGCGTCGACATCGGCAAGCCGCTCACCCCGCACGAGGCGATGCGTCTGGTGCGCCGTGACGGCGGCTTCGTGTGGATCGGCCTGCACGAGCCGACCGAGGCCGAATTCGCCGTCATCGCCCGGGAGTTCGGACTCCACCCGCTCGCCGTCGAGGACGCCGTACAGGCCCACCAGCGCCCCAAGCTGGAGCGCTACGACGACTCCCTCTTCACCGTCTTCAAGACCATCCACTACGTCGAGCACGACCAACTCACCGCCAACAGCGAGGTAGTCGAGACCGGCGAGGTCATGTGCTTCACCGGGCGGGACTTCTTCATCACCGTCCGGCACGGCGGCCAGGGCTCGCTGCGTGCGCTGCGGCACCGGCTGCAGGACGACCCCGAGCTGCTCGCGCGCGGTCCCTCGGCGGTGCTGCACTCGATCGCCGACCACGTCGTCGACGGCTATGTCGCGGTCGCGGACGCGGTGCAGGACGACATCGACGAGGTCGAGACCGAGGTGTTCACGCCGGGCCGCAAGGGCGGGGTCTCGCGCGGTGTCGACTCGGCGCGGATCTACCAACTCAAGCGCGAGGTACTGGAGTTCAAGCGCGCGGTGTCGCCACTGCTGCGTCCCATGCAGCTGCTGAGCGAGCGGCCGATGCGGCTGATCGACCCGGACATCCAGAAGTACTTCCGCGATGTCGCCGACCACCTCGCCCGGGTCCACGAGCAGGTCATCGGCTTCGACGAGCTGCTCAACTCGATCCTCCAGGCCAACCTCGCACAGGCGTCCGTCGCCCAGAACGAGGACATGCGGAAGATCACCGCATGGGCCGCGATCATCGCCGTACCGACGATGGTGACGGGCGTGTACGGCATGAACTTCGAGCACATGCCGGAGCTGCACGCGCGGTACGGGTATCCGGCGGTGCTCGCCTTCACGGTGACGGTCTGTCTGGCGATCCACCGCACGCTGAAGCGCAACGGCTGGCTGTGAGCGGCCTGGATAGGCTGAGCGCCATGACTAGCAGCGAGCTGCTCGACCAGGCCCTCGTCGAGGAGGCCACGAAGAAGTCCGGCCTCGTCTGGGTCAACGGTCCGGGCGTCCCGGCCCGCGCCCTGTGGCACGTCTGGCACGAGGGCGCGGCCTGCCTGATCGGCGACGGACCGGGCGAACAGCCGCTGCCGGGACTGGCCGACGGCGGCCCCGCCGAGGTCACGGTCCGCAGCAAGGACAAGGGCGGCCGGCTGGTCACCTGGACGGCGAAGGTCGTGGAACTGGCCCCGGACTCCGAGGCCTGGACGGCGGCCGTCGCCGAGCTGAAGGGCAAGCGCCTCAACGCCCCCGACGGCGAGGCGATGACGGCCCGTTGGGCGCGCGAGTGCCGGGTGCTGCGCCTGGAACCGACGGGAGCGACGGCCGGCCTGCCGGAGGATTCGCTGGCCGAGCCCCCGCTGCCGACTCCGGCGACGACCCGTCAGCCGATGCCGGCCGGGTTGCCGCGCCTGCTCCTGAAGAAACGCAAACGCCGGTAACTGCCGTCAACTAACGCTAAGAAGACGGCAGTTGCTTGCCGTAGTCGACAGTGTCGTCGTCCGCCGGTTCCTTCACCGTGAAGCTCCTGCCCCAGTCCGAGAAGGTCAGGGTGCCCGCGCCGCCCGCACGGACCAGCCGGAGCGGATACGGCTTGCCCTCCAGGGACACGTCGAGGGTGCCGCCGGAGCCGTCGTCGCCGGTGATGCGGATCGTCCGGACACCGTTCTGCGCGTGGTGCCCGTCCGTCGCGAGCGAACCGTGCAGGGTCAGCAGACTGGAGAGGAGGACGTCCTTGTCCGTGAAACCACTGAACTTCTTGTACGAGGGGTCCCCCTGCGGCACCTTCACGTACTTGCCGTGCAGCGAGTCGCCGGCGCCCGAGTCCCCGTTGCTGTTCCAGAAGTCCGCGTCGGCCTTCAGGTACAGCTGCTCGCCGATCCGCAGCAGCCCGAAGGTCGACCCCTTCGAGGTGACCGACCCGCTGCCGCCGTCGGACTTCAGCCGCATGTCGAGCGTGTACGTCCGCCCGCTGGTGACGACGGTCCCCGACAGCCGTACCGCGTCGGCGGCACCCGCGGCCGTCACGGACCTGGACTGGATCTTGTCGGCGGCCAGCTTGCCGACCCCGTTGGTCCCCGCGTCCGGGTCCCCGCCGCCGCACCCCGTCAGGGCCAGGACACAGACCGCGCCGAGCAGCGCCGCACGACGGTTTCGGACCTGGGGAATCGCAGTCACAGGTGGGTTGCCTTCCGTGCGGGGGGCGATGGCGTACGGCAGCGTACCGGGGCCGCGAGGCACCGGCGGAGCCAGTCCGTCCGGACCGCCCACCAGCGCGGATCACATAGGGACGGGCTAGCCTGAAGCCCGTCCGAGCAGGCATTTCGGAAGATCCGGAAACCACAGAATCCATCGGCGGACCAGAAAAGAAAGAAGGAGGTGCGGCCATGGCAGCCGGCGCTCCCCGAGTCTTCGTGTCGCACCTCTCCGGTGTCGCCGTCTTCGACCCGAACGGCGACCAGGTGGGCCGCGTCCGCGACCTCGTCGCCATGCTCCGCGTCGGCCGGCGGCCCCCTCGGCTGCTCGGCCTCGTCGTCGAACTCTCCACCCGGCGCCGCATCTTCCTCCCGATGACCCGGATCACCGGCATCGAGTCCGGCCAGGTCATCACGACCGGCGTGCTGAACGTCCGCCGTTTCGAGCAACGGCCCACCGAGCGGCTGGTGTTCGGCGAACTCCTGGACCGGCGCGTCACCCTCGTCGAGACCGACGAGGAGGTCACCGTCCTCGACCTGTCGGTGCAGCACCTGCCGGCCCGCCGGGACTGGGAGATCGACCGGATCTTCGTCCGCAAGGGCAGGACCGGCGGAGCCTTCAGAAGGGCCAAGGGCGAGACGCTGACCGTGGACTGGTCCAGCGTCACCGGTTTCTCCCTTGAGGAGCAGGGACAGGGCGCGGAGAGCCTCCTGGCCACCTTCGAGCAGCTGCGCCCCGCCGACCTCGCCAACGTCCTGCACCATCTCTCCCCCAAGCGCCGCGCCGAGGTCGCCGCCGCCCTCGACGACGACCGCCTCGCCGACGTCCTCGAAGAACTCCCCGAGGACGACCAGATCGAGATCCTCGGCAAGCTGAAGGAGGAGCGCGCGGCCGACGTCCTGGAGGCCATGGACCCGGACGACGCGGCCGACCTCCTCTCCGAACTCCCCGAGGACGACAAGGAGCGCCTGCTCAACCTGATGCAGCCCTCCGAGGCAGCCGACGTCCGCCGCCTCATGTCGTACGAGGAGCACACAGCGGGCGGCCTCATGACGACCGAGCCGATCGTCCTACGGCCCGACGCGACCGTCGCCGACGCGCTGGCCCGGGTCCGCAGCGCCGACCTCTCCCCCGCGCTCGCCGCCCAGGTCTACGTCTGCCGCCCGCCCGACGACACCCCGACCGGCAAGTACCTCGGCACGGTCCACTTCCAGCGGCTGCTGCGCGACCCGCCGTACACCCTGGTCAGCGCGATCATCGACGACGACCTGCAGCCGCTCGACCCGGACGCGACGCTGCAGCTCATCGCCGGGTTCTTCGCGACGTACGACATGGTCGCGGCGCCCGTGGTCGACGAGACCGGGTCGCTGCTCGGGGCGGTGACCGTGGACGACGTGCTGGACCACATGCTGCCGGAGGACTGGCGGGAGACCGAGTTCCACCTCGACGAGGGCGAGGGCGAGAACGAGGGCGACCGCGAGAACGAGGCAGAGGCATCGGAAGAGACAACGGCAGACGCTTCGACAGAGGCGGAGGAGGTGGCGGCTCATGACTCCTGAGCGCGAGTCCACGCGCGAGCGGACCCCGGCGGGCGCGACCGCCACCACCCGGACCCGGGCCCGGCTCGACCAGCCGCGTCCGCCCCGGCGCCGGTTCCTGCCCGAGTACGACCCGGAGGCCTTCGGGCGGCTGTCGGAGCGGATCGCGCGGTTCCTGGGCACCGGGCGGTTCATCGTCTGGATGACGGTCGTCATCATCGCCTGGGTGCTGTGGAACATCTTCGCGCCGCGGGACGTGCGGTTCGACAACTACCCGTTCATCTTCCTGACGCTGATGCTGTCGCTCCAGGCCTCCTACGCGGCCCCGCTGATCCTGCTCGCGCAGAACCGGCAGGACGACCGCGACAAGGTCAACCTGGAGCAGGACCGCAAGCAGAACGAGCGGTCGATCGCCGACACCGAGTACCTCACCCGCGAGATCGCCGCCCTGCGCATCGGCCTCGGCGAGGTGGCGACCCGGGACTGGATCCGCTCCGAGCTCCAGGATCTGGTGAAAGAGCTCGATGAACGGGAGAACGGCCACCGCAAACACGTCGTATTCCCGGCGGAACGGTCGCACGGACGTGACGTAGACGACCGGTGACGGGCTTACCGGGGGCCCCGCGCGGCGCCGTACCATCGACCCTATGGCTACGGAAGACGCGGTGCGTGAAGCGCTGTCGACGGTGAACGACCCCGAGATCAACCGACCCATCACCGAGTTGGGGATGGTCAAGTCGGTGGAGATCGGTGCGGACGGAGCGGTCGCGGTCACCGTGTACCTGACGGTCTCCGGCTGCCCCATGCGCGAGACGATCACGCAGCGCGTGACGGACGCGGTCCTGGGGGTCGAGGGCGTCACCGGTGTCGACGTGACCCTCGACGTGATGAGCGACGAGCAGCGCAAGGAACTCGCGACCGCCCTGCGCGGTGGCAAGACCGAGCGCGAGGTCCCCTTCGCGCAGCCCGGCTCCCTCACGCGCGTGTACGCGGTCGCCTCCGGCAAGGGCGGCGTCGGCAAGTCCTCGGTGACGGTGAACCTCGCGGCCGCGATGGCCGCCGACGGCCTGAAGGTCGGTGTCGTCGACGCCGACATCTACGGCCACAGCGTCCCGCGCATGCTGGGCGCCGACGGCCGTCCCACGCAGGTCGAGAACATGATCATGCCGCCGTCGGCACACGGCGTGAAGGTCATCTCCATCGGCATGTTCACGCCGGGCAACGCGCCGGTGGTGTGGCGCGGCCCGATGCTGCACCGCGCGCTCCAGCAGTTCCTGGCGGACGTGTACTGGGGCGACCTGGACGTCCTGCTCCTCGACCTCCCCCCGGGCACGGGCGACATCGCGATCTCCGTCGCCCAACTCGTCCCGAACGCCGAGATCCTGGTCGTGACGACCCCTCAGCAGGCGGCGGCCGAGGTCGCCGAGCGGGCCGGCTCCATCGCCGTACAGACCCACCAGAAGATCGTCGGCGTCGTCGAGAACATGGCGGGCCTGCCGTGCCCGCACTGCGGCGAGATGGTCGACGTCTTCGGCACGGGCGGCGGCCAGTCGGTGGCGGACGGCCTCACGCGCACGACGGGCGCCAGCGTCCCCGTCCTCGGCTCCATCCCGATCGACGTCCGCCTCCGCGAGGGCGGCGACGAGGGCAAACCGGTCGTCCTGACGGACCCGGACTCCCCGGCGGGCGCGGCACTGCGCGCGATCGCGGGCAAGCTGGGCGGCCGGCAGCGAGGCCTCTCGGGCATGTCGCTGGGGATCACCCCGAGGAACAAGTTCTAGGCACGTTCCAGGCATCTTCTTACGAGGTCCTACAGGGACTTCTCTACGACGATGGGGGCGCCGTCCGGTGAGACGGCGCCCCCATCGTCGTAGCCGCTACTGGGCTGCGTAGACAGCGATGTCCTTGATCATGGCGAAGCCGAGCCCGTACGCGCTCATGCCCCTGCCGTACGCCCCCACGTGCACGCCCTCCTGAGTCGACCCGGCCAGCACCCAGCCGAACTCGGACTCGCGGTAGTGGAAGGGCGTCGGCACGCCGTCCACGGGGAGGGACAGGGTGGACCAGTCGTCGCCGGCGAGGTCGTCGGCCAGGACCCAGGCCGTCTCCGTCTGCTGCTCCAGCCAGTCGTCGCGCAGGGTGTGGTCCATCTGGCCGGGCCAGGTGAAGGACAGCAGCCCCACACCGGCGAGCCAGGCCGCCGAGGAGACCGAGGTGGCCTCCAGGAGGCCGGTGCCGTCGGCGGTGCGCCGGGCGGGGTTGCCCGCGACGGTGACGACGACCGCGAACTTCTCCTTGTCCTCCGTGCCTTCGTTGCGTACGGAGGGCTCGTCGCCGTGCCCGATCGAACCGTGCTCGACGGCTCCGTCCGCCGCCATGCCCACCTGCATCAGCCAGCGCGGTCCCGTGAAGGCCTCGTCGAGGCCGTACCACGGGAAGGGCGCCAGCAGGTAGCCGTCGACCGTGCGCCGGGCGGAGGGGAGTTGTTGTCCGCCCTCCGCGGCCGGCGCCTGCGCGCCTACCCGACTCGTCGTCTCCATGCTCCGGACGCCTCCTCGTTCTCGTCGGACCGGGGCGGCCCGCCCCCCTTCGGGCGACTCGCCCGGTCCGCACAACAACTCGGCAGCATAGCCACCTCGTGCGAGGCAGCCCGGAAAGCGCCCGGCGCGCGAGGCGCACGGGGGCCTTGTTCAGGCCGTACGGAGGCGTGGAAGTGGCTGGAGGCGTATGAAACGCGTCACGTAGGACGCGGTCGGGCGACTGTCGTCATGCGGCTCGGTCGGCGTCCGCTTACCGCCTCAGCCGGCGTCTGCTTGCGCCTCAGCCGACGTCCGCTTACGGCTCAGGTGGCGTCCGCGTCGAAGGGCGGGCGGTCGTCCTTCTCCGGGTCCTCGGGCTTCTTGGTCATGTCGAGACGACCGCTGCCGGAGGACGACGACGAAGGGGACGGCGAGGAAGTGGAGGGGGAGTCCGCGCTCTGGACCGCCTCCGTGACCTCGGCCATCTCCTTCTTCAGGTCGAAGCCGTTGCGGATCTCCTTGAGCCCCAGTTCGTCGTTGTCCAGCTGCTTGCGCAGGAACGTCTTGGGGTTGAGGTCCTCGAAGTCGAAGTCCTTGAACTCCGGACCGAGCTCCTCGCGGATGTCCGCCTTGGCGCTCTCCGAGAACTCTCGGATCTTCCGGATCGTCCGCATGACGTCCTGGATGACCTTCGGGAGCTTGTCCGGGCCGAAGACGAGCACGGCGAGGACAATGATCGTCACCAGCTCTAGCGGGCCTATGTCATTGAACACCTGAAGCTCCTTGCGATGTCCTCGGTCCTCGGCCCTCGGTGGTCTGTGCGGGTCTTCCGTGGTCCGGGCCGGGTCCACGGTACCCGGCGATCCCACCCGACCGGTACTGTCCCGGGGGCTACGAGTGGGTGTACACCACCGGTTTTCCGGGTTGTTTGCCTAGTGGGACGGGGCGCGGGCCTCTCACCTGTGACGTTTCTGTCAATCACCGGTCGCCGAGCCCAGAACGAGCGACAAGGTCATGTCTTTGCCGCCTCGCCGCAAGGTCAGCCGCAGGTGGTCGCCGGGCCGATGGGCACGCGTCCTGACGATGAGCTCGTTACCGGAGTGGACAGGCTCGCCGTCGACCTGGGTGATGACGTCGCCCGCCCTCAGCCCCGCCTTGGCACCGGGACCGCCCGGGGTGACGGCGGGCCCGTCCCCGCTGCCCTTCGTGGCGACACGAGCCCCGTCCCCCGCGTATTCCATGTCGAGGGTGACGCCGATGACCGGATGCGTCGCCTTCCCGGTATTGATCAGCTCCTCGGCAACACGCTTGGCCTGATTGACCGGAATGGCGAACCCGAGCCCGATCGACCCGGCCTGCCCACTCTCCGTCCCGTCCCCGACCCCGTCGTCGGCGGACCGAATGGCCGAGTTGACGCCGACCAGCCGCCCCTGCGCATCGAGCAACGGCCCACCGGAGTTCCCGGGATTGATGGGCGCGTCGGTCTGCAACGCGTCGACATACGACACGTCACTCCCGTCCGACGCCTCACCCCCGGCGGTGATGGGCCGCTCCTTGGCGCTGATGATCCCGGAGGTCACCGTGTTGTCGAGATCAAAGGGCGCGCCGATCGCGACAACGGGGTCCCCCACCCGCACGTTGTCGGAGTTCCCGAGCGGCATCGGCGTCAGCCCCCGCACCCCCCTCACCTGCACGACGGCGAGGTCGTACCCGGTGTCACGCCCGACGACTTTCCCCTTGACGGTCTGCCCCCCACTGAAGCTGACGGATATCCGACCGTCACCACCAGCGGACTCCACCACATGGTTGTTGGTGAGGATGTGCCCCCGCGTGTCCAGCACGATCCCCGTCCCGGTCCCCGACTCCTCGTCCCCGGTGACATGCAGCGTCACGACACTGGGCAGGGCCCGAGCGGCGATCCCGGCAACACTGCCCGGCGCCCGCTGGCTGTCTTCCTCCCCGGCCTGCGGCAACACGATGTCCCCGCCGATCCCGTCCCGCTCCAGATGCGCCCCTACGACGCCACCTATGCCACCGGAGAGAAGAGCCAGGGCGAGGGCTGAGGCGGCGAGCAGCTTCCGGGTGCGGGAGCGCTGCCGTTCGGGGGTGCCGGCCTGCTGGAGGGGGGCGGGGGAGGCCCAGGGGTCGTAGCGGTGCCAGGGGTTGGTGGCTGGGGTGGAGGGAGAGGTCAAGGTGTCGGAGACGGGCGCCGCAGAGGTGCCAGGAGCTGCTGTGGAGGCCTGTGGAGCCACCCCGGACGCAGGGGCACCCCCCGGATGCTGAACGGGCGGCGCAGCCGCCCAGGGCCCCGGCTCACCGTACGGCGGGGTGCTGTAGGGATCGGGGTCGTGCAGGGGCGTGGGCCGGTCGGTGGGCGGGACGATCGCGCCGGGCGGTGTCGGGGGTTCAGGCGCGGGATGTCCAGGTTCGAAATCAGCGCCGACGCCTAGAGACGCGGCGGCGGCCGGGGCGACCGACAGGGGGTGGTCCAGCTCGGAAACACCGTCGACGTCTACGGCCCCGCCGCCGCCCGGAGAATCCGACATGGGCTGATCCAGCTCGGAAACACCATCGCCGTCCACGGCCCCGTCGGGGGAACCCGACAAGGGGCGCCCCAACTCGAAGTCGGCGTCAACGCCCGCAGCCACAGCGCCAGTCGAGACCTCCGGAACGCAACGCCCCGACTCAGTCTCACCGCGCGTGTCTACGACCGCCGCAGCAGCCGAAGGTCCCGCCAGGGGACGCCTCAACTCGAAATCACCATCAACACCCGCAACCGCACCGCCAGTTGGAGCCCCACCCGCAGGCCGACCCGACTCGACATCGTCGCCGGCATCGTCAGCCGCGTCCCCGGCCAAGCCCTCCCCCACCACAGGACGTCCCGCCTCGAAGTCGCCCCCGCCGGAGGCCACTTCACCGCTCAGTCCCTCGACAGGTGCCCACAACTCGAAGTCCCCATCGCCGGCGACCCGAGACGCACCCGGTGGCCGCAACGCAAAGTCCCCGTCGGTATCCCCGACGCCCTGGGTATCCGCAGCGGCATCCCCGTCGATGCCGACCCCGCGGACACGGACCCCGGCATCACCGAAAGGCTTCGGCGCGGCGTCCTCCGCCTCAGCCGTGCCCGGTATCGCGGTACCCCGGCCCCGAGCCCACCACTTCGTCTTCGCAGGCCCCTGACCCGGCGTCCCCTCGTCCATGGTCCCCGTCCCCCCACAACTGCCCGCGCCAACCCCGTACTCCCCGGATTCAACCAGGTTCGCGGACCGTGGCGCAGAGGCCGGTCAGTGGAGGGGGTGGGAGGGGAGCGAGGGGGTGGAAGAGGGGGACGAGGTGGCGTCGGGCGGCGGGGTGCGGAGCAGGCCCGGGGTCATGACCTCGGGGGCCGTGGACCACGACGTGAGGGCTACCGGCGGGGTCGCGTTCAGCGGGCGAATCAGGGGGGAGATGACCGCCGCTCCGGCCATCACCGGCGCGGAGAGCGTGTGCATGACCTCGTCGCCCTGGACGGCCGCAGGTGACGGCACTCCGGGGAGCAGCGGGGCCGAGACCGAGGTCGGCGGGACCCCGGTGTCGCCGAGCATCGAGCGCTGGCTGGCGCCCTGGGCGAGCAGGGGTCCGACCGCGCGGCGGCGCCCCGCGTCGGTGGTCGCCGCCGCGCCCGCACCCTGGGTACGCGCCGGCGTCACACCCGTACCGCCCCGCGCTTCCGCGGCCGTGTCGCCCGGCGCGACCGTGGCCACCCCGCCCAGCGCGATCGCGGCCAGCGAGACCGCCCCGGCGGCGACGAACGCGAACCGCATCCCGCGCGAGGCGGAGCGGTCGGCGTCGTGCCGGCTGACGTCATGGATACGGAAGCCCTCGCGGGCGGACCGGGACGAAGACGGGGAGGGAGACGAAGGAGTCAGGGCCCTGGCCACGTGCGGGCCCGCGGGGACGTAGCCGAACTCGAACGCGTCGAGCGGACCGTCTCTTTTGACGCCGAAGACACCGATCCCGGCGGCGAACAGTCCCCCGCCGGGCGGCTCCTCGCCGTCCGTGTCGCCGCCTCCGCCGGGGAGCCCCTGCAGACGGGCCAGGAAGCTCTCGGAAGGGGGCGGTGGGGCCATTTCCGCGAACACGTTCTTCAGTCGGCGCTGCGCGTCGGCCTCGGCCTTGCACTTCGTACAGGTGGCCAGGTGCGCCAGTACACGCTCGCGCGACTCATGACCGAGCTCCCCGTCCACCAGGGCGGAAAGTCGGTCTCCCAAGTGCTGCTCCGCAGGCGTAGGACGTGATCCACTCACGCGGTCGCGCCCCCTCCCCCCAGCGCGGGCACACGCGCCACGAAGGAACGGCGCTCGGCCCGTGCTTCCGGCGAGCGGTGCGCGAGGGCCTTGCGGAGCTGGGAGCGGCCACGGTGGATCCGGGAACGGACCGTACCGAGCTTGACGCCCAGGGTCGCGGCGATCTCCTCGTACGAGAGACCCTCGATGTCGCACAGGACGACCGCCGCCCGGAACTCCGGGGCGAGGGTGTCCAGGGCCTGCTGGACGTCCGCGTCGAAGTGCGCGTCGTTGAAGACCTGCTGGGGTGACGGCTCGCGGCTGGGCAGTCGCTCGGCCGCGTCCTCCCCCAGCGCGTCGAAACGGATGCGCTGCTTGCGGCGGACCATGTCCAGGAAGAGGTTGGTGGTGATGCGGTGCAGCCAGCCTTCGAAGGTGCCGGGCGTGTACGTCGACAGCGAACGGAAGACCCGGACGAAGACCTCCTGAGTGAGGTCCTCGGCGTCGTGCTGGTTCCCCGTCAGGCGGTACGCGAGCCGGTACACACGGCCGCTGTGGGTGCTGACGATCTCCTCCCAGGTGGGCGGAGTCCACGCCTGCCCGTCCGCGTCGGTGGAGAAGGTCGCGGTCTGGGCATGGTCAGCGGCGTGGCTGTGGTCAGCAGCGGTGTCGTTCACGGATTTCGGCCTGCCCGCCGATCCGAGAAAGCGCCGAAGCACTCCTCCCCGATCCACAGGTACAGCCGCACCTCCCCTGTCGGCTCTGGTGGTGTCCAGTGGAGCCCCTACCATAGCCACCTCGCCCGTTAGCTCCGGATAAGCGGTTTTACGAGAATTTGATACACGCTCATACCGACCTGGCGGTGGTGTGAGCCGATACCCGTGACCCTGCCCGGCGTCTCGCTCGACGTCGTGCTCGGCAACCTGATCCATCGTCATCCCCCGCCCTTCCCTCCGGTCGCGTCCCGCAGTGCTTTCCTCCCCCTTCTAAACGCCCGGTCCCATCAGCAGGTTCCCGGCACCAACGGATACAGTCACGCCCAGGCAACCACGGGGACAGGAGAGGGTCATTACCGGCAACCGGCAGACGAGCTGGGCGTTCGCCGACGCCTATGTCGCCGAGGACGAAGCACTGCGCTGGGCCCGTGACCGGGCCCGCGAGGCAGGGCTGCGCTCGGTGTCGCCCGGCACGGGCGCCGCGCTGCGGATGCTCGCCGCCACCGTGGACGCGAAAGCGGTGGCCGAGATCGGAACCGGGACCGGCGTCTCCGGAATGCATCTTCTCTACGGCATGCGGCCGGACGGGGTACTGACCACCGTCGACCCGGAGCCGGACCACCAGCAGTTCGCCCGTCAGGCCTTCCGCGCGTGCGGCTTCGCCAGCAACCGGGCCCGCTTCATCCCGGGCCGCGCCCTGGACGTGCTGCCCCGGCTCGCGGACGCGGGCTACGACCTCGTGTTCTGCGACGGTGACCGGCTGGAGTTCCTGGACTATCTCGCTGAATCGTTGCGCCTGCTGCGTCCGGGTGGCCTGGTGGTCTTCGAGGGCGTCTTCGCCAACGGCCGCACCGTCGACTCAAGCCCCCAGCCCACCGAAGTCCTACGGCTGCGCGAGCTGCTCCGCGCCGTACGCGAGAGCCCGGAGCTGGTGCCGTCGCTGCTCCCGGTGGGCGACGGCCTGCTGTGCGCCGTCAAGCGGTAGACAGGCGTCGAGCGCCGGACCTGCCGTAGGAATCCGAACCCGGGACTCCGGGAAAGCAGCTGCCCCGGCACCGTCTCGGGTGCCGGGGCAGCTGAAGGGGTATGGTCGCGTTCCGCCGCGTCAGCCGACGACCTTCTTGAGGGCGTCGCCCAGCGCGTCGGCCTCGTCAGGGGTCAGCTCGACGACGAGCCGCCCGCCGCCTTCGAGCGGAACGCGCATGACGATGCCCCGCCCCTCCTTGGTCACCTCGAGCGGGCCATCGCCCGTCCGCGGCTTCATGGCCGCCATGCTCGTTCCCCTTCCTGAAACCAGCTCATCGTCGCCGACGGCCCCATGGAGGGCACGCGCGGCCCCTAATGAGACACGCGTCACCGGCATCGAACACATTGCTTCCAAGCCATTATCCCGCATCTCAGGACCCGATGACCAACATCAGTCGGCATCGCTTGGGCAACGCGCGCGAGCAAAACCACTCAATTCGCCGATGTGACTGCGATACTCCGCCGCCGCGCCGACCCCGGCCGCCCGAATCCGGAGCGGAATTCTTTGACGCAGGTCACACGTCCGGTCCGGTGCGCGGACGGTGATCTCCGCCATGCTGTCCTACGGACGTACGGCGTACCGACCGGTACGCCGGAGCCGCGACACCCGAGGGGATACGCCATGGCCGACACCGTGCTCTACGAGGTGAGCGACGGACTCGCGACGATCACGCTGAACCGCCCCGAGGCGATGAACGCGCTGAACATCGCGACCAAAGTCGCCCTCAGGGACGCGGTACGGGCCGCGGCGGACGACGACGCCGTACGGGCCGTGCTGCTGACCGCGGCCGGTGAGCGGGCGTTCTGCGTGGGCCAGGACCTCAAGGAGCACATCACGCTGCTGGCCTCCGACCGCGAGGCCGGGACCGGGGCCACGATGACCACGGTGAAGGAGCACTACAACCCCATCGTGCGGGCGCTGGCCGGCATGACGAAGCCCGTGGTCGCCGGGGTCAACGGAGTCGCCGCGGGCGCCGGTTTCGGGCTCGCCCTGGCAGCGGACTACCGGGTCGTGGCGGACACGGCCGGCTTCAACACGTCCTTCGCGGGTGTCGCCCTGACGGCGGACTCCGGCATCTCCTGGACGCTGCCCCGGGTCGTCGGCCCTGGCCGCGCCTCCGACCTGCTGCTGTTCCCGCGCACGATCACGGCGCAGGACGCGTACGACCTGGGGATCGCCAACCGTCTCGTCCCCGTCGGCGAGTTGCACGCCGAAGCCGAGAAGGTGGCCCGGCAGCTGGCGGACGGTCCGACGGTGGCGTACGCGGCCCTGAAGGAAGCGGTGGCCTACGGCCTGACGCACACCCTTGAGGAGACCCTGGAGAAAGAAGACGAACTCCAGTCCCGGGCGGGCGCGTCGGAGGACCACGCGATCGCCGTGCAGGCCTTCGTCAACAAGGAGAAGCCGAAGTACTTGGGTCGGTAGGCGCCCACTAGGAGGCGTTTCTGGCGACGCATGTCTTCAGGTGGTCGTTCACCAACCCGCACGCCTGCATCAGTGCGTACGCCGTCGTCGGCCCGACGAATTTCAGGCCCCGCTTCTTCAGGGCCTTCGACAGGGCCGTCGACTCGTCCGTGACCGCCGGGACGTCCCCGAGTGTCTTCGGGGCCGGGCCCGGGGCCGGGGCGTGGGACCAGATGAACTCGTCCAGCTCGCCCGGCGCCCAGTCGGCCAGCACGCGCGCGTTGGCGATCGTCGCGTCGACCTTGGCGCGGTTGCGGATGATGCCGGTGTCGGCGAGGAGGCGTTCGCGGTCGGTCTCAGTGAAGGTGGCGACCTTGGAGATCCGGAAGCCGTCGAACGCGGCCCGGAAGCCCTCGCGGCGGCGCAGGATCGTGATCCAGGAGAGGCCGGACTGGAAGGCCTCCAGGCTGAGCCGCTCGTAGAGGGCGTCGTCGCCGTGGACCGGGCGGCCCCACTCCTCGTCGTGGTACGCGACGTAGTCCTCCGTGGACAGCGCCCAGGGGCAGCGCAGGGCGCCGTCCGGACCGGCGACGGCCCCGCCCTCGCTCACTGCTGGTCGCCTTCGACCGGCTTCTGCATGGAGACGTGGGCGCTGGCCTGCGCGCCCGCGAGGGCGTGCTCCAGGTCGGCGATCCGGGCGTCGCGCTCGGCGAGTTCGGCGGCGATGCGGCCCAGCGCGTCGTCCACCTCGGCCATGCGGTAGCCCCGCGCGGCGAGCGGGAAGCGGAGGGTCTCGATGTCGGCGTGGTTCACCGGCCGGTCCGGGGGCAGCGGGTCGTCGAGGCGCTCGGGCGCGGCGTCGGGCAGCGGGGCGCTGTCGCCGCCGCCGATCACCGAGAGGGTCACGGCGCCGACCACGACGGCGAGCGCGACGACCAGGAACAGGAACATGAACATCTCTGGGGTCTCCACGGGCGTCGATGTCGGACGTGCCGAAGCCGAATGTGTCAGGGTCCGATCGTGCCATGCGACGCTGACAGTTAGGGTCACAGGCGGCTGAAGACCGGTACGTACTAGGAGAGGTCACAGGGGATGCTCAGGCTGGGCAGGCGTGAATTCGACACGCACGAGCCGGTGATCATGGCGATCGTGAACCGGACCCCGGACTCCTTCTACGACCAGGGGGCCACGTTCCGCGACGAGCCCGCCCTCGCGCGCGTGGAGCAGGCGGTGGCCGAGGGCGCCGCCATCATCGACATCGGCGGGGTCAAGGCCGGACCCGGCGAGGAGGTGACCGCCGACGAGGAGGCGCGGCGCACGGTCGGCTTCGTGGCCGAGGTGCGACGGCGCTTCCCGGACGTGATCATCAGCGTCGACACCTGGCGGCACGAGGTCGGCGAGGCCGTCTGCGAGGTGGGCGCGGATCTCCTGAACGACGCGTGGGGCGGCGTCGACCCCCGGCTCGCGGAGGTCGCCGCGCGGTACGGCGTGGGGCTGGTGTGCACGCACGCGGGCGGCGCGGAGCCGCGTACCCGGCCGCACCGGGTGACGTACGACGACGTCATGGCCGACATCCTGCGCGTGACCCTGGGTCTCGCCGAGCGGGCCGTGGAACTCGGGGTCCCCAGGGAGTCGGTTCTGATCGATCCCGGGCATGACTTCGGGAAGAACACGCGGCACAGCCTGGAGGCGACGCGGCGGCTCGGCGAGATGGTCGACACGGGGTGGCCCGTGCTGGTCTCGCTGTCCAACAAGGACTTCGTGGGCGAGACCCTCGACAAGCCGGTCAAGGAGCGGGTCGTGGGCACGCTCGCGACCACTGCCGTGTCGGCGTGGCTCGGTGCGCAGGTGTACCGGGTGCACGAGGTCGCGGAGACTCGGCAGGTGCTGGACATGGTGGCGTCGATCGCTGGGCATCGGCCTCCGGCGGTGGGCAGGCGGGGGCTGGCGTAAGCCCGCGGCGGAGCCGCTGATGGATGCAGCCGCCCCCGCCGCCCCTACCCGTCCCATCCCTGGGGGCTGCGCCCCCAGACCCCCCTTCGGCCTGAACGGCCTCGTCCTCAAACGCCGGACGGGCTGAGGGTGACCGGACTCGACCGGGTTGCCGGAGCTACCGTCCCGCTTCCTTCGACACCAGCGCGACCGCCTCGTCCACGTCGTCCGTGACGTGGAACAGGAGCAGGTCCTTCTCGGACGCCTTGCCCTGGGCGATGAGCGTGTTCTTCAGCCAGTCGACCAGGCCGCTCCAGTACTCGCTCCCGAAGAGGACGATCGGGAAGCGGGTGACCTTCTGGGTCTGTACGAGGGTGAGGGCCTCGAAGAGTTCGTCGAGGGTGCCGAGGCCGCCGGGGAGGACCACGAAGCCCTGGGCGTACTTGACGAACATCATCTTGCGGACGAAGAAGTAACGGAAGTTCAGCCCGATGTCGACGTAGGCGTTGAGGCCCTGTTCGAAGGGCAGCTCGATGCCGAGGCCGACGGAGATGCCCTTGGCCTCCAGGGCGCCCTTGTTGGCCGCCTCCATGGCGCCGGGGCCGCCGCCGGTGATCACGGCCCACCCGGCCTCCACGAGGGCGCGTCCGAGGCGTACGCCCGCTTCGTACTCCGGTGAGTCCGGCTTGGTGCGGGCCGAGCCGAACACGCTGATCGCGGGCGGCAGTTCGGCCAGGGTGCCGAAGCCCTCGATGAACTCCGACTGGATCCGCAGCACGCGCCACGGGTCGGTGTGGACCCAGTCCGAGGGGCCGCCCGCATCCAGGAGGCGCTGGTCGGTCGTGCTCGCCGTCACCTGGCCGCGCCGCCGGAGGACCGGTCCCAGGCGCTGCTCCTCCGGTGGCTGCTGCTTGCCCTCGGGGTTGCCTGTAGCCATGTGCGCTCCCTCCACTTGCGGTGTTTCCACCTCAGCGTAGATCTACGCGGGTTACAGAGGGGGGACATACGGATGTCAGGCGGTGAGCCAGTCCCGCAGCCGCCGCTCCGCCTCGGGGATCAGGGCCGCCTCGACCCGCTCGTCCACCTTGTGGGCGAGGAGTTGGGCGCCGGGGCCGTAGTTCACCGCGGGCACGCCGAGCGCGCTGAAGCGGGCCACGTCCGTCCAGCCGAACTTGGGGCGCGCCTCGCCGCCGACGGCCGCCATGAAGGCCGCGGCGGCCGGGTGGGTCAGGCCGGGGCGGGCGCCGCCCGTGTGGTCGTCGACGACGAACTCGTCGACCCCGCAGTCGGCGAAGTAGTCGCGGACGAAGGCCTCCGCCTCCTCCTCGCTACGGTCGGGCGCATAGCGGAAGTTGACAACCAGGGTGCACGCGTCGGGGATGACGTTGGTGGCCACTCCCCCTTCGACGCGTACCGCGTTGAGGCCCTCGTGGAACTGGAGGCCGTCCACGAAGGGTGTGCGCGGCTCGTACGCGGCGAGCTTGGCCAGTGCCCTGGAGGCCGCGTGGATCGCGTTGGAGCCCATCCACGCGCGCGCGGAGTGCGCTCGTTCACCCTTGAACTTCAGGAACACCCGGAGCGTGCCCTGGCAGCCGCCCTCGACCTGCCCGTCCGTCGGCTCCAGGAGGACCGCGAAGTCGCCCTCCAGCCAGTCGGGATGGGCTTCGGAGACGTGCTTGAGGCCGTTGAGGTGGGCAGCGACCTCCTCGTTGTCGTAGAAGACGAACGTCAGGTCGCGGTTGGGCGCCAACACCGTTGCCGCGATGCGGAGTTGGACCGCCACCCCGGACTTCATGTCGCAGGTGCCGCAGCCCCACAGGACGCCGTTCTCGTCGAGGCGTGAGGGGACGTTGTCGGCGATCGGGACCGTGTCGATGTGGCCGGCCAGGACGACGCGTTCCGGGCGGCCGAGGTTCGTGCGGGCGACGACGTTGTTGCCGTACCGGTCGACCGTCAGGTGCGGCAGGGCGCGCAGCGCGGTCTCGATCGCGTCCGCGAGGGGCTTCTCGCTGCCGCTCTCCGAGGGGAAGTCGACGAGCTGCGCGGTGAGCCGTGCGGCGTCCAGCGTGAGGTCAAGTGCGGTGTCGGACATGGCGTCGACCCTAACCCGAAGGGCCTCTCCACCGTTTGTCCACACCCGGCGCAGCGGTAACAGGAGCCTCCAGTACCTTGTGGGGATGCTCCAGTCCCCCACCCCCAAGAAGCGTCGACGCGGCCGCCTCTTCCGGTTCTCCTCGGCGCTCGTGGTGCTGCTCGCGGTCGCGGGCTATCTCGTCGTCCAGTACGTCACCGGCGGCCGGGGCGGGCCCGGTTGCAAGGTGGTCTCCGGCAAGGACGACGGCCAGGCGTACGAGTTCTCGCAGGAGCAGACGATGAACGCGGCGACGATCGCCGCCGTCGGCACCGGGCGCGGGATGCCCGAGCGGGCCGTGACGATCGCGCTCGCGACCGCCCTCCAGGAGTCGCAGCTCGTCAACATCCAGCACGGCGACCTGGATTCGCTCGGCCTGTTCCAGCAGCGGCCCTCGCAGGGCTGGGGCACCAAGAAGGAGATCCTGGACCCGACGTACGCGGCGGGCGTCTTCTACGAGCACCTGTCCAAGGTGGACGACTACCAGCAGCTGCCCCTCACCGTCGCCGCGCAGCGCGTGCAGCGCAGCGGCTACCCGGAGGCGTACGCCAAGCACGAGCCCGAGGCCACGCTGCTGTCCGCCGCCCTCACCGGGCAGGCGGCCGCCACGCTGACCTGTCAGGGCCTTCCGGACACCACCCGGGCGGACACCGGCCCGGACGCCGTACGGGCCGCGCTGGTACGGGACTTCGGGCGCACGGTGCTGAAGGAGACGGGCGCGGAGGTGACCGGGGACGGCTCGGCATCGAAGGGCGCCAGGACGAAGGCCAAGTCCACGCCGACGCCGAGCGCGAGTGCGACCGGCGGGAGCAGCACGGTGACCCTGCCGGTGCGGTCCGGCAGCACGCGGACCGGTTGGCAGCTCGCGCACTGGGCGGTGGCCAACTCCTCGGTGCTGCACATCGAGCGCGTGTCGTACGCCGGCCGCGAGTGGGCCGCCGGCAGCGCGGACGACCCGTGGCACTCGACCGCCACGAAGGCCTCCGGCGGGGTGCGGATAGTGACCGAGCGGCCGGGCGGGCAGCAGTAGCCGCGAGGCAGTGTCCGGGCAGTAGTACGGGTCGTCACCCGTAGGGGTTATGCGTGGTCGATGCGGGCCCGGGCGCGCGCAGGTTTTCGTGCGGTCACCCTGGCGTGCGCCGAAGTCCTTGGAAACAAAGGGCTGCGAGCATTTGGCAGGCTTTCACACCGGGCGCTCTTTGTCCGTTTTTATCCGTAGCTGATTATGCGACGCATTGCCAACTCTTTACGTTGCCGCTCCGCAACCTTCGCGCGCTTCGAGCGGTAGTCACTGCGTCCGAGCCCGGAGATCAACACAAGGAGCATCATGTCCCTCCCCCTGACCCGCCGGATCGCCCGTGCCGCGCTGCTCGTCGCAGCGGGAGCGGCAGCCGGGGTCGGTGCGGCCGGCTCCGCCAGTGCGGCCCCCTCCCTGCCGGCCACCCCGAACCTGGGCGCGCTGACCGCCCTGGACGGGGCGAGCGTCGGCAACACGGTCGACGGCGCGAGCCAGAACGTCACGGGGGTCGCCGGCAAGTCCGGTGGCCAGACGCTGGAGAAGGCGGTGCCGGCCGCAGGCAAGACCGGCGGGAAGGTTGCCAAGACGGTGGCTCCGGCCGCACAGCATGTTGCCGGGGACACGGCGGGGCAGGCCGGAGGCCTGCTCGGTGACACGGCCAAGACGGCGACCGCGGGTGGCGGGTTGCCGACGGACGCGGTGACCAAGGGCGGGCTGCCCACGGCGCAGGAGCTGCCGCTCAAGGGTCTGCCGCTTGGCTGAGTGTGCCTGCGGAAAAGGGGTCCAGGGAATTTCCCTGGACCCCTTTTCCGCGTCATTCATCGGCTGGCGAAGACAAAAGACCTTCAGCTGAGCCTGTTCACGGCTGCCCTTACTCGCTCATCCGTAGCTGTCAGGGCCACTCGTACGAAGTTCTCGCCCGCTTCTCCGTAGAAGTCGCCCGGCGCCACGAGGATGCCGAGGTCGGCCAGGTGGGCCACCGTCTTCCAGCAGGACTCGTCCCTCGTCGCCCACAAGTACAGGCTCGCCTCGCTGTGTTCGATGCGGAAGCCGTGCTTCAGCAGGGCCTCGCGGAGGGCCGTGCGGCGGGTCGTGTAGCGCTCGCGCTGTTCCTGGACGTGGGTGTCATCCCCTAGGGCCGCCACCACCGCCGCCTGAGTGGGCGCCGAGGTCATCATGCCGCCGTGCTTGCGGATCTCCAGGAGCGGGGCGAGGACCTCCGGGTCGCCGGCCAGGAAGGCAGCGCGGTAACCGGCGAGGTTCGACCGCTTGGAGAGGGAGTGGACTGCGACGATCCCGTCGTAGGAACCGCCGTTGACGTCCGGGTGGAGGACCGAGACCGGGTCGGCCTCCCAGCCGAGTTCGAGGTAGCACTCGTCGGAGAAGATCAGGATGCCGTGTTCGCGGGCCCAGGCGACGATCCGGGTCAGCTCGTCCTTCGGCAGGACCTCACCGGTGGGGTTCGACGGGGAGTTGAGCCAGAGGAGCTTCAGGCCCTCGGGGTCGAGAGTCGTGGGGTCGTCGTAGGTCTCGTACTCGGCGCGGGCCAGGCGGGCGCCCACCTCGTACGTCGGGTACGCGAGGCGCGGGTAGGCGACGCGGTCGCCGGGGCCCAGGCCCAGCTGGGTCGGGAGCCAGGCGACGAGTTCCTTGGAGCCGACGATCGGGAGGACGTGGCGGTGGGTCACGTCGCGGGCGCCCAGGCGGCGCTCCACCCAGCCGGTGATCGCGTCACGCAGTGCCGGTGTGCCCCAGACCGTCGGATAGCCGGGCGAGTCCGCCGCGGCGATCAGCGCTTTCTGGATCAGGTCGGGAACCGGGTCCACCGGGGTGCCGACGGACAGGTCGACGATGCCGTCCGGGTGCGCTGCGGCCGTCTTCTTGTACGGCTCCAGCTTGTCCCAGGGGAAGGTGGGCAGGCGGTCGGTGACTGCGGACACGATGACTGGCTCACTTTCTGGTGCGTGCGCCCCGTACGCGCGCCCCGTACAGCCGTCGTCAGACCGCCGTACGGCAAACGCCTCGGCCCCGTAGGGCGCTGATCGGGCGTGATCAGGCCGTACGGGACCGAGGCGGCGCGTCTGTGCGGGCCGCTCTTACTGGTTCTGCGGCGGCAGCGCGGCGACGAAGGGGTGGTCGCGCTCGATCAGGCCCAGCTTGCTGGCGCCGCCCGGGGAGCCGAGCTCGTCGAAGAACTCGACGTTGGCCTTGTAGTAGTCCTTCCACTCCTCGGGAGTGTCGTCCTCGTAGAAGATCGCCTCGACCGGGCACACCGGCTCACAGGCTCCGCAGTCGACGCATTCGTCCGGGTGGATGTACAAGGACCGTGAGCCCTCGTAAATGCAGTCGACCGGGCACTCCTCGATGCACGCCTTGTCCTTGACGTCGACACAAGGCTGCGCGATGACGTAGGTCACGCTGTCGTTCCTCCTCGATAGGGCGCTGGCGGGCCTCCGTAGGCTCCGCCGCCCGGCGCGCGGGAGCGCGGCGTCGTCCATGCCCGCACCTAGTATCTCCGTTCCGGGGCGTGATCCATACAGGAGGGGTGAACTGACCTGTGGAAATCTCTGCGGCGGGACGTCTTGAGGTCCGCATAACCGCTGCTGACGTGGGCAAACGGGTGTCCGTCAGGCGCTTGACAGGTGCTGAAGACACGACGGAGAAGTTCACCGACACGGTGGGTGTTCTCACATCATGGGACAGCGGTGTGCTGACGATCACACGTAAGGGTGGCGAGTCCGTCCGTGTTTCGGAATCCTCGCTGGTGGCGGGCAAGGCCGTCCCGGCCGCTCCGGCCCGCCGTCGGGGACCGTCCGCCACCTACCGGGAGTTGGCCCACGTCTCCGCGCGCGCGTGGCGGCCGGTGGAGAGCGAGCGGCTCGGCGAGTGGGAGCTGCGCGCCGCCGCCGGATTCACCCGCCGCGCCAACTCCGTGCTGCCCCTCGGCGATCCCGGCCCGCCCCTCGACGAGGCCCTGACCGTCGTACGACGCTGGTACGGCGACCGGGGCCTGCCCGCGTACGTCCAGACCGCGACCGGCGCCGAGGGCACGCAGGAGCTGCTCTGCGCCGAGCTCGAACGGCGCGGCTGGACCCGCGAGGTCACCGCCGAGCTGTGGGTCGGGGCCCTGGCCCCCGTCGCCGACCGCGCCGATGCCTCCGGCGTCGTGCTGTCCCGGTCGGCCGACGAGGCGTGGCTGGCCCGCTATCAGCGCAAGGGGGTGAGCGAGGTGGCCCTGAAGGTGCTGGGGAGCGGGCCGTCGGTGTGGTTCGCGACCGTGCCCGGCGAGGGTGCCGAGCCTGCGGCCATCGGGCGGTGTGTCGTCGACGGGCGGTGGGCCGGGTTCGCCGCGGTCGAGGTCGATCCGGCGCTACGGCGGCGGGGGCTGGGGTCGGTCGTCATGGCCGCGTTGGCCTCGCGGGCGTTGGAGGAGGGGGCTTCGGCCGCGTGGTTGCAGGTCGAGGCGGACAACGTGGGGGCGCGGGCGCTGTACTCCGGCATGGGGTTCTCCGCGCATCACGCCTATCACCACTACCGCGACCATCGCGACGGTTCGTCGTGAGCGGGTTCGGGTTCGGGTTCGCGATGCCTGCGCCCCGGCCTCCGGCGGCTGAACGGGCCGCTGTGGTACGGCAGTTGTTCGCCGAGGAGGCTCGGGCCGAGCGGTCCGATCTCGCGGCGCTGTGTCTGCTCGTGGGGGCCTCGGCGGACGGGGCGCTCGACGACGCCGGGATCGACTCGGTCCAGGTGGAACTGGACCGGCTGGCCGGGCAGGTGCCGTATCGCCCCGGCGGGCCCGCTGCCTGGGCGAGCGCGTTGCGTCAACTCCTGGGCGAACGGTTCGAGTTCCGGGGCTCGCCCGGTGACTATCAGCGGCTGGAGTCCTCGCTGCTGCACGCGGTGCTGCGGCGGCGGCGCGGGTTGCCGATCCTGTTGTCCGTGGTGTGGATGGAGGTGGCTCGGCGGGCGGGGGCGCCGGTGTACGGGGTCGCGTTGCCGGGGCACTTCGTGGTGGGGTTCGGGCCGGCGGAGGATCAGGTGTTGGTTGATCCCTTCGTCGGAGGGCGGGTGTTGTCGGGCGGCGATGCGGAGTTGTTGGTGGCGGGGGCTACGGGGGCTTCGCTGGAACCCGGGATGCTGGTGCCCGCGGCGCCTCTGGAGGTTGTGTCTCGCGTCCTGAACAACATCCGGGCGTGGGCTGCCGCTCGGCCTGAGCGGTCCGATGTCGCCCTGTGGGCCGTGGAGTTGGCGTTGGTGTTGCCGTCTCATGCGGCTCGGTTGCGGTACGAGCGGGCTCAACTGCTCGTACAACGTGGGGACTTCCTCACCGGAGCGGCCGAACTGGACGCGTATGCCGAGGTGGTGGCGGTTGTGGATGAACCTGCCGCTGACCGGGTGCGGGGGCAGGCGCAATCGGCTCGGGCGATGCTGAACTAGCAGTGCGTCTACGGGTGCGTCGGGGCTGGTCACGCCCACGCGGCGGAGCCGCACATCGATACAGCCCCGCGCCCCTCAGCGGAACTGCCCTCCCGTGCGTCTTACAGCCAGCCTTTCTCTCTCGCGATGCGTACCGCCTCCGCCCTGTTCCTCACCGCCAGCTTCTGGATCGCCGTCGACAGATAGTTGCGGACCGTCCCCTGGGACAGATGAAGGGCTTTGGCCAACTCCGCGTTCGTCGAACCGTCCGCCGCCGCCCGCAACACCTCACGCTCGCGGTCCGTCAAAGGGTTCGCGCCCTCCGCGAGAGCCGCCGCCGCGAGGGTGGGGTCGATGACCCGCTCCCCCGCGAGCACCTTCCGTACCGCTTCCGCCAGTTGGGCCGCCGGGGCGTCCTTCACCAGGAAGGCGTCCGCTCCCGCTTCCATCGCGCTGCGGAGGTAGCCCGGGCGGCCGAAGGTCGTGAGGACCACCAGCTTCAGCGCGGGGAGTTCCTTGTGGAGTTGGGCCGCCGCCTCGATGCCCGTGCAGCCCGGCATCTCGATGTCGAGGAGGGCCACGTCCACGTCGTGCTGTCGTGCCGCCGCCAACACCTCGTCGCCGCGGGCCACTTGGGCGACGACCTCGATGTCGTCCTCCAGACCGAGCAGTGCGGCCAGTGCCTCGCGGACCATCGACTGGTCCTCGGCGAGGAGGACCTTGATCGTACGGCTCATGCGGGCGATCCTACGTCCGTCACGGCGGCCGGAGCGTCGGCGGGCACCCGTGCCACCAGCCGGAAGCCGTGTTTGAGGCGGGTCGCCTCCAGGGAGCCGCCGGCCTTCTCCAGGCGCTCGGTGAGGCCGGTCAGACCGTTGCCGGGGCCCTTGCCCGAGCCGCCCGAGCCGTTGTCCTCGACAGAGAGTTCGAGCATCGGGCCGTCCAGGGTCTGGCGTCGGACCAGTTCCGCCACGCAGCGCTGGGCGCCGCTGTGCCGTACGACGTTCGTGATCGCCTCACGCAAGGCCCAGGCCAGGGCCGACTCGCTGTCCTCGGACACGGCGGTCAGGTCCGGTTCCGCGGGGAGGTCCGCGATGACGCCCGCCGCCGTCAACGCGACCTGCGCGCCCGCCAGTTCGCCGGCCAGGCGGGGGCGGCGGTAGCCGGTGACCGCCTCACGGACGTCCACCAGGGCCTGGCGGCTGACCTGTTCGATGTCGGCGACCTGCTGGGCCGCCTTGTCGGGGTGGCCGGGGAGCATCCGGCCCGCGAGTTCGCTCTTCAGGGTGATCAGCGAGAGCGAGTGGCCGAGGAGGTCGTGGAGGTCTCGGGCCAGGCGCAACCTCTCCTCGTTCGCCGCCAGTTGGGCGACCGTGGCGCGCGCCTTGCGCAACTCGACCGTCGTGCGCACCAGTTGGCGTACGCCCGTCATGGAGTAGCCCACCAGCAGCACGATCAGGAACAGGCCCCAGGCGTCGTCCAGGTCGTCGACGAACCAGCCCGCCAGCATCATCGCGGCGGTGGTCAGCGGGATCGTCCAGTACGCGGCGGTCAGGGGGAGGGTGACCCCGCAGGTGACGGAGACGTACACGAAGAGGCCGAGCCAGGAGTCGCCGAGGCTGAGGGCCAGCGCGACGGCCAGGACCCACAGCACGGCGACCATGGCGCCGACGAGCCAGCCGGAGTAGGGGCGGCCCATGGTGCGGAAGACGACCGCCAGATAGATCCCGGTGAAGGCCACCAGGCCCACCCAGCCGGCCGTCGTGGCCGCGGTGGTGTGGTGGCCGGCCAGCAGGTCCTGCACGGGCGCGCCGAGGAAGACCAGCCAGGGCAGGATCCACACCAGCTTGCGCAGCACCTCGCCCCGGTCGCGGGGCGGCTGTCCGATCCGGATCAGCCGCTCCACCCTGGCCTTCTCCGGCAGCGGGTCCTCGGTCATCGCGCTCACGCCTTCAGCGTGTCCTTCCGGTACAGCCACGCCGCCCCGCCCGCGAACAGGGCGAAGTAGACGACGAGGAGGGTGACGTCCTTGGCGTGGGGCGACTGGCTCTGCTCGATCGCCTGCCCCAGCGCAGCGTACGCGTGCGTGGGCAGCCACTTCGCGATGGACTGCAGCCAGTCGGGGAACGTCGTGGCGGGCATCCACAGGCCGCCCAGCATCGACAGTCCGAAGTACGTGATCATCGTGATCGGCCGGACCGCGTCCCCGCTCGCCATGTACCCGATGGCCACCCCGAGCGCGGCGAAGACCAGGCTCCCGGCCCAGATCGCGCCGGTCAGCGCGAGCCACTGCCAGGCGTCCAGCCGTACGTCCTTCACGGTCGCGGCGACGATGAAGACGACGACGATGGAGGGCAGGCTGACCACGGCGGCGCTGGCCGTCTTCGCGATGACATAGCCGCGCCCCGGCAGCGTGGTGAGCCTCAACTGCCGTACCCAGCCGCTCTCCCGCTCCTTCGCGATGCGCTCGCTGTTGCCCATCAGGACGGCGGTCAGGGCGCCGAAGGAGGCCATCGAGACCATCATGTAGGTGGCGACCGTCAGGCCCGTGCCGTCGACCTTGTCCGTGGTGCCGGCGCTGCCCGCGATCAGCAGGAACAGGGCCGAGGGGTAGATCACCGAGAAGAACAGGAACTTGCGGTTGCGCAGGGCGCGGGTGAGTTCCAGTTTGATCAGGCTGTTCATGACTGCTTGGCCTCCTCGGCGGCGGTGATGGCGACGAAGGCCTGCTCCAGGCCGAGCCCGGCGACTTCGAGGTTGCGGGGGTAGACGCCGAGGCCGTAGAGCGCGTGGACGGTCGCGTCGGCGTCGGTGGACTGGATGCGGACCGTGGAGCCGCTGATGTCGACGCTGGTGAGGAACGGGAGGGACCGCAGGGGGGTCTCGTCGATCTCGCCCTCCAGGTCGAAGGCGACCTTGCGCGCGCCGGCCTTCGCCTTGATCTCGGCGGCGGTGCCGTCCGCGAGCAGCCGGCCGCGGTGCAGGACCAGCACGCGGTCCGCGATAGCGTCGGCCTCTTCGAGGTAGTGGGTGGCGAAGAGGACCGTACGGCCCTGGTCGGCCTGTTCGCGCATGGTGGCCCAGAAGGCCTGCCGGGCGGTGACGTCCATGCCGGTGGTCGGCTCGTCGAGGACGATCAGGTCGCTGTCGCCCGCGGTCGCGAGGGCGAAGCGGACGCGCTGGGCCTGGCCGCCGGAGAGCTTGTTGACCTTGCGGTCGGCGATCTGCGCGACGCCCGCGCGGGCGATCACGTCCGCGACCTTGTACGGCCTGGGGTGCAAGTCGCAGGCCAGCCTGACCAGTTCACCGACGGTGACCTCGTCCATCAGCCCGCCGCTCTGCAGCATCGCGCCCACCCGCCCGGCGACGATGGCGTCACGCGGACTGGTCCCGAAGACCTCGACCTTGCCGGTGTCGGCCTGCTTGAGCCCGAGCAGCAGATCGAGGGTGGTCGACTTGCCGGCCCCGTTCGGCCCCAGCAGGGCCACCGTCTCCCCCGGGTGCAGCACGAGCGACAGCCCGTCGACGGCCCGCACCTCGCCGTAGCTCTTGCTCACCTGATCGAACCCGACCACCGCTGTGGTCGCGGTCCCCGCTGTTGTCGTCATGCCACCCATCGTGGCCGCCGGGGGCGGGTGCCCGGCAGTGTCGGCGGTCCGGTGTGCCGCATGACAGATGTCATACGACCAGGCGGATCCCGTACGACGAAGGGGCACCCGGCGCTGTGCCGGGTGCCCCTCGTTCGGTCGTCGTGCGCTAGCTGGGGTTCGTGACGATGGTCCCGACCCGGTTGGTCTTGCTGATCAGGGCCTGGCGCAGGGCGCCGTAGACGTCCTGTGGGGTGACGGCCGTCTTCTGGCCGGTGGCCCGGGTGATCTTCACGCCGTCGAAGGTGCTGCCGTAGAGCGTCTTGAGGGCGGTGAGGTCGGGGCTGTCGGTGAGCTTGCCGTTCACGGCCTTCACCCTGAGGAACTTCCACAGGGATTTGTTCGGGCTCAGCGGCAGGGTGACGCCGGTGTCCGTCTTGACCGTGACGAGGGCGGACATCGCGGGCTCCGCGAACGCCTTCATCTCGCGGTCGACCTCGGCGTTCGTGACCGTCGGCTGCCTGGTGGTCGTCGGGACCGTCACCGTGGTGGCCGTGTCGGTCTCCACCTCGGTGCGGTACGCCTCCTCCACGGCCGTGACGGACCCGGCCGCGTCGATGGCCTTGCCCGCCTTGCCGTAGACGGCGACCGCCTTGCCCGACGTGAACTGGATCGTGCCCTCGGTGACCGCGCCGGAGCCGGAGCCGCCGCCGAGGTCGGAGAGGGCGGCCTGGAGCTTCTCCTCGTCGGTCGGCATCTCGGGCTGGACGACCCGGTGCTGGCCGAAGAGCGAGCCGATCACGGAGACCGGGTTGTAGTCGCTGGTGGCGGCCTTGCTGACGGTGGCCGCGAAGTCGAACTGCAGCCCCGCCTGGTCCGGCTTGAGCGAGACCGTCTTTCCGCCGACCGACAGCTTCAGCGGCTTGTTCACGCGGTCGCCGAACGCGTCGTCGAGCTTCTTGACGGCGTCGTCACGGGTGCCGCCGCCGATGTCGAGGCCGAGCACGGTGGTGCCCTTGGGCACGTCGGTGTGGTTCATCAGCAGGCCCGCGCAGTAGGCGCCGCCGCCGATGACGAACACGCCGACGCAGAGCAGGACCAGCTTGCTGCGGCCCTTCTTCTTTTTCTTCGCGCTCTTGCCGGTGCTCTTGGCCGCGGCGGGCGCACTCTGCGCCGCACCGGGCTCGGACACCTTCGGGGGCGTGTGCGGCAGCGGTCCGTCGGGGTGGGTGCCCGGGCCGAACGGCGAGTTCCCCGCACCCGGGATGACCGGCATACCGCTGGTGACGGTGTGGCCGGAGACCTGGTCGGCGGGGGCGCCGTAGCCGGGGCCACCGGGTTCGGGGGCCGGCTTCTGCGGGGTGAGGATCGCGGTGTCGTCACTGAGCCCGCCGCCGGGGGGCATGCCGGGGAGGCTCGCGCCGCCGGGGCCCATACCGGGGCCGCCAGGGCCCATGCCCTGGCCACCGGGTCCCATGCCGGGACCGCCGGGGCCCGCGCCAGGACCAGCGGGGCCCCTGCCGTGTCGGCCGGAGGACGCACCCGGGGCGCCGGGACCACCAGGGCCCCCGGGACCCCCAGGCCCGGCGAATGAACCGGGACCGCCAAGCCCACCGGCGCCGTTCGTGCCGCCAGGTCCAGGGCCGTCGGCGTAGCCGCTCAGCGTGCTGGGCGCACCCGGTGCTCCGCCGCCCATGGGGCCGGGCGGCAGCATCAGGCCGTTGCCGGTGACCGGACCGCCGGTCGGGCCCGCGGGGCCCTCGGGACCGCCCGGACCACCGCGCCCGTTCGGGCCGTTGAAGCCGTTGGGTCCACCGGGACCGCCGGGACCGCCCGGGCCCATGCCCTGGCCGTTCGGACCGGGGAACTGTTCGGCTCGCCCGCCGGGGCCGTTGCCCCCGGGGAAGCCGCCCAACTCGCCCTGGCCGTTGGGCTCGGGGTAACCACCCTGGCCACCCTGGGCGTTGGGCCCGGGGTAACCGCCCTGCTGGCCGTTGTCCGAGAAGTACGGCAGGTCGTCGCGGCGCGGTTCGCCGGGGCCGCCGTTGGGGCCACCGCCGTTCGGGCGCGGCCCGTTGCCGGCCGCCAGTGCTTCCGTCACGTCGAAGGAACCCGTGCCGCCACCGTGCCCGGGGGCGACGGGTCCGGCACCGGTGGCGCCGCCGATTCCGGCGCCGTTCGTACCGCCGCCGCTCGCGCCGGCCTGACGGGCGGCGCTCGTCACGTTCATGCCGCCGACCACACCACCGGGACGGCCGGCGCTCGGCCGGCCCGCACCGGGCGCTCCGGAAGCGGGCGCACTCGGGGTGCCCGCGGCCGAACCGCCGGGAATCCCGGCGCCGTTGGTGCCGCCTCCGCCCTGACCGCCCTTCGCGGGGCCGGACTTGCGGGGTGCGAACCAGTCGCTGGTCTTCTCCTCGGCGCCGGGCAGCGCGAGTTCGGTGGACGGCTCGACGACGCCGCCCGTGGGCAGCGCGGAACTCGGCAGCTGCACCTCGGCGGTCGTGGACCCCTCGGCGTCCGCGACGGGCGTGCGCACGACGACAGGCGGAATGGGCCGCGAACCGGGGATGTTGATCCGGATCCGGGTCGTCAGCGTCGTCTCGGTCTTGCGTTCCTCCGGCTGCGCGGCCGAACGCCCCGCATCCGTACGGTCGTCGGAAGCCGCCGGCGTCCCGTACGGCGGGGTCCCCGAGGGGTAAGCGGCTCCGCCGCGCCCGTCGGGCCCGGAGGACGGAGTGTCAGTTTCACGACTCAAGGCAGGTTCTCCCGGTTGGCTCCGCCGCCCGACACCCACGGGCGACTCGGCGGCGCGCACCACCATACTGGCCACTTCTTGGCGGTATCCCACGGCCGCTGGGGAAACCCACACCGGACTCGCACGCGCGCGTCACCGCGAAGTGGTACGTCACTTGCCAAGTCGGACGTCAGGGCTGGTTGGTTGCCGCCCCAAACCCAACGTGGCACAGATCACAGCTACGGCCATCCCGCCGAGCAGGAAGAGATAGGAACCGACTCCCGCGCCGAAGAGGAAGTCGCCTTCCGGGCGGCTGGCGGTGAGCAGGATGACGGCCACCATCCAGCCCGCGGCAGGCGCCACGGCACCGCCCCGGCCCTCGGTCGCTCTCGCCCCGCCGACGAACGCCCCGGCCGCTCCCACGAGCGCGAGCAGCAGCCCGCCCGGGAACCACGCGGCCTGCACGAGGGCCCCGGCCGCCCCGACGACCGCGCCGAGCACGAAGAGCCCGAGGTAGGCCAACACCCGCAGCGCGGACGGCCGTTGCAGCGGCTGCGCGAGCAGGCTCCCGCCGTTGGTGGCGCTCATCACAGGCCCAGCCCTTCGAAGAGGTCGGTCTCGGGCGCACCGTCACTCACCGCAGGATGCACCAACTCGTAGTACTCGGTGGTGAACACGGGCTGCGCGAGGTAGTTGGAGAGCACGAAGTACGGCTGTTCCGGGGCCACTTCGATCTGCGTGGCGTGCGCCCGCAGCGCCGCGGTCTTGGCGGCGGCGTACGCGGTGCCGTCGATCACGGTGGTGATCCGCCCGTCGTCCACGACACCCGGCACGTCGTCCACGGCGGCCGTCTCGGCGAAGGGCAGCTCCGGCAGCGCGTCACGCAGCCGCGCGAAGCCTTCTTCCACGACGGTCCGGGGAACGCGGTTCCAGTAGACCCTGGCGATCGACTCCCCTGCATCGGCGGCGAGTTCGGCGGCGCGCATGGCCACTCGGTGGGCCTGGATGTGGTCGGGGTGGCCGTAGCCGCCGTCGGGGTCGTAGGTGACCAGGACCTGCGGACGCACCTCGCGGATGACCTCGACGAGATGTCCGGCGGCCTCGTCGACGTCGGCCTGCCAGAAGCAGGCGGGGTCGTCGTTGTCCGAGGTGCCCATCATCCCGGAGTCCCGGTATCTGCCGGGGCCGCCCAGGAAGCCGTGGTCGGTGACCCCGAGCGCCTTCATGGCGGCGGTGAGCTCGCGCTCCCGCTCCTCGGCCAGTCCGGCGCCCGACAGATGCCGCAGCGCGGGCGGGATGACCTCGCCGCGCTCTCCGAGGGTGCACGTGATCAGCGTCACGTGGGCACCCTCGGCCGCGTACTTGGCCATCGTCGCGCCGTTGTTGATCGACTCGTCGTCCGGGTGCGCGTGCACCAGCAGCAGACGACGGGCGGGCAGTTCCGTCATGGACCCACCCTAAAGGCGAGCCGTCAGAACTTGATGCTGCCGATCATGCTCGCGATGTTCGTCGTGAGATCGCTGATCGTGGGCGCGATGGTCGAGGAGGCCAGATAGAACCCGAGGAGGACACAGACGACCGCATGTCCGCCCTTCAGCCCTGATTTCTTGACCAGAAGGAAGACGACGATCGCCAGCAGCACCACCGCCGAAATCGAGAGTGCCACGGCGGCTCACCTCCAATGATCCCAGGGACTAGGGGGGTCGGACTATGGGGGCAATGGATCCATGGCGTGGACCCGTGAGCAAATCCATACAGCAGCCAGCAGGTTCATACCCACGCAGCGCTAGTGATCATAACTATCCGCGCTCGCGCATCGCTCGGCGCACAGCCGCACAAGGGGGCGCATGGCCAATATGGTCGGGGCATGACGACCGAGGCTGACTCCTTCCCCCGCCGGCACGCCCGTACCCAGCGGTTCACGCTCGGCGCGCCGCGCGCTTTCACCGTGTCACCTGACGGTTCCCGGGTCGTGTTCCTGCGCTCCTCCTCCGGCACGGACCGGGCGAACGCGCTGTGGGTCCTCGACCTGGCGGACGGCACCGAGCGCGTGGCGGCCGACCCGCGCGCCCTCCTGGGCGGCGCCTCGGAGCACCTCTCGCGCGAGGAGCGGGCCCGTCGCGAACGCACCCGCGAGGGTGGTGCGGGGATCGTCGGCTACGCCACCGACAGCGAGGCCGAGTTGGCGTCTTTCGCCTTGTCAGGGCGGCTTTTCACGGCGGATCCGCAATCCGGCACGGCACGTGAACTCCCGGTCCCCGGACCGGTGATCGACCCCCGCCCGGCCCCCGACGGACGGCACATCGCCTACGTCACGGGCGGCGCCCTGCGCGTCGTGGGAGCCGAGGGCGACGGTGACCGGGCGCTCGCCGAGCCGGAGTCGGACCACGTCACCTACGGGCTGGCCGAGTTCATCGCGGCCGAGGAGATGAGCCGTACGCGCGGCTTCTGGTGGTCGCCGGAGTCGGACCGGCTGCTGGTCGCCCGCGCGGACGACACGCCGGTCCAGCGCTGGTGGATCGCCGACCCGGCCCATCCGGAGCGCGAGCCGCAGCGGGTCGCGTACCCGGCGGCGGGCACGGCCAACGCGGACGTACGGCTGTACGTGATCGGGCTCGACGGGACGCGCACGGAGGTCGTCTGGGACCGGGCGCGGTACCCGTATCTGGCGCGAGTGCACTGGTCAGCGGCGGGTGCGCCGCTGCTGCTCGTGCAGGCCCGGGACCAGCGCAGCCAGCTGTTCCTCGCCGTGGAGCCCGACTCGGGGGCGACCCGGATGGTGCACGCCGACGAAGATCCAATTTGGCTTGATCTTTTCCCTGGCGTGCCGTGCTGGAGCCCTTCGGGACGGCTCGTGCGGATCGCCGACGAGGGTGGCGCGCGGGTGCTCGCGGTGGGTGAACGCCTGCTCACAGGACCGCAGTTGCACGTCCGCGCGGTGCTGGACGTCTCGGACGACAGCGTGTTGGTCTCGGCGTCGGCGGGCGAGGACGCGCCGGCCCCGGAGACCGGCGAGGTGCACGTCTATCGCGTCAACGAGCTCGGCCTGGAGCGCCTCTCGCAGGAGCCCGGCGTGCACTCGGCGGTACGCGCCGGGGGCGTGACCGTGCTGGTCTCGGCGGTGCCGGACCGGCCGGGCACTCAGGTCCAGGTGCTGCGCGCGGGCAGGAAGGCGGTGCCGGTCGCGTCGTACGCCGAAGATCCCGGTCTGTCCCCGCGCATCACGTTCACCGAGGGGGGCGCACGGCGCGTCCCGTGCGCCCTGCTTATGCCACGGGACTACGACGGCAGCAGTCCCCTTCCGGTTTTGATGGACCCCTACGGCGGTCCGCACGGCCCACGCGTGGTCGCCGCACACAACGCGCACCTCACGTCACAGTGGTTCGCCGACCAGGGTTTCGCGGTGCTCGTCGCCGACGGCCGCGGCACCCCGGGCCGTTCACCGGCATGGGAGAAGGCGATCCACCGCGACTTCACACTCTCCCTCGACGACCAGATCGACGCCCTCCAGGACCTCGCGAAGAGCCACCCGCTGGACCTCTCGCGCGTCGCCATCCGCGGCTGGTCGTACGGGGGTTGGCTCGCGGGGCTCGCCGTGCTGCGCCGCCCGGACGTCTTCCACGCGGGCATCGCGGGCGCCCCGGTCACCGACTGGCGGCTCTACGACACGCACTACACGGAGCGGTACCTGGGCGACCCGGCCGCGGACCCGGAGTCGTACGCGAAGAGCAGTCTGGTGACGGACGACGGGCTCTCCTCCCCCGCCGACCCGCACCGCCCGCTGATGGTCGTGCACGGCCTCGCCGACGACAACGTGGTGGTCGCGCACGCCCTGCGGCTGTCCTCCGCGCTGCTGGCCGCCGGCCGCCCGCACGAGGTGCTGCCGCTGTCCGGGGTGACCCACATGACCCCGCAGGAGCAGGTCGCGGAGAATCTCCTGCTGCTCCAAGTGGACTTCCTGAAGCGGGCGTTGGGCCTGGCATAGGTACGGCAACGGACCGGGGCGACATGGCGCGCCCCGGTCCGTTTACGGCACCCGCACGGCCGTACGTCACTCAGGTTGACGCGTCCGTATATCGAGACCGGGTCGGCCGAGTTGCCTGCGTGTTAACGCGGTTGGTGCCTGTTTGTACGGTTATTCCGCCCCATCCGCAAGATCGTCCGGGGTCACCTCGGTGGTTTCCTCCTTCGGTACGACCGACTTCTCCTCGGCGAAGTGACAGGCCGAGTCGTGTGCCGCGGGCCCGCTCGCGAGCCGGAACTCCGCGGGCACCGCGAGCAGCGGCACCTCCAGTGAGCAGCGCTCCTGCGCCTTCCAGCAGCGGGTGCGGAAGCGGCACCCGGAGGGGATGTTCGTCGGCGACGGCACGTCACCCGCGAGGATGATCCGCTCCCGGTGCTCCCGCGCGTCCGGGTCGGGCACGGGCACGGCGGACAGCAGCGCCTGGGTGTACGGGTGCGTCGGGTGGTCGTAGATCTCCTCGTCCTTGCCGATCTCCACGATCCGGCCGAGGTACATGACCCCGACCCGGTCCGAGATGTGCCGGACGATCGACAGGTCGTGCGCGATGAAGATGTACGACAGGTCGAACTCGTCCTGGAGCCGGTCGAGGAGGTTGATCACCTGCGCCTGCACGGAGACGTCGAGCGCGGAGACGGGTTCGTCGGCGACGATGACCTCGGGGCGCAGCGCCAACCCCCGTGCGATGCCGATGCGTTGGCGCTGGCCGCCGGAGAACTGGTGCGGATACCGGTTGATGTACTCGGGGTTGAGCCCGACCACGTCCAGCAGATCCTGAACTCGCTTGCGGCGATCACCTTTTGGCGCCACCTCGGGGTGGATCTCGTACGGCTCCCCGATGATGTCGCCCACCGTCATCCGGGGGTTGAGGGAGGTGTACGGGTCCTGGAACACCATCTGGATGTTGCGCCGGGCGGCCTTCAGGGCGCGGCCGGACATCTTGCTGATGTCCTCGCCCTTGAACTTGATCGACCCTTCGGTCGGCCGCTCAAGGTTGACCAGCATCTTGGCGACGGTCGACTTGCCGCACCCGGACTCCCCGACGATGCCGAGGGTCTCGCCTCTGTTGAGCGTGAAGTCCACACCGTCGACGGCCTTGACGGCACCGACCTGCTTCTTGAAGAGGATGCCCTGGGTCAACGGGTAGTGCTTGACGAGTCGGGTAACCTCCAGGATCGACTCAACCATTGAGGCACTCCCTCCAGAAGTGGCAGGCGCTGCCCCGGTGTTGATCCACCTCGTACAGCTCGGGTTCGTCGGTCCGGCACACGTCCTGGGCCATCGGACAGCGGGGGTTGAAGGCGCAGCCGGGCGGGATGTGCATGAGGTTCGGCGGCAGGCCCTTGATGGCGTAGAGCTCCTGGCCCTTCTGGTCCAGGCGCGGGATGGAGTCCAACAGGCCGCGCGTGTACGGGTGGGCCGGCGCCTTGTAGATGTCGTGGACGGGGGCCGACTCGACGATCCGGCCCGCGTACATCACGGCGATCTTGTCGGCGACGTCCGCGACGACTCCGAGGTCGTGGGTGATGAGGATGAGCCCCATGTGCAGTTCGCGCTGCAACTCGGCGAGCAGGTCCATGACTTGGGCCTGGACGGTGACGTCGAGGGCGGTGGTGGGTTCGTCGGCGATGATGAGCGCCGGCTCCAGGGCGAGCGCCATGGCGATCATGATGCGCTGGCGCATACCGCCGGAGAACTGGTGCGGATAGTCGCGCACGCGCTGTGCCGCGCCCGGGATCCGCACCCGGTCCATCAGCTCAACCGCCTTGGTCCGCGCGTCCTTTCGGGACATTCCCCGGTGCACGATGAACATCTCGCCGAGCTGGTCGCCCACGGAGAGCACGGGGTTGAGCGAGGACAGCGCGTCCTGGAAGATCATCGCCATCTCGGCACCGCGGACCTTGCGCCGCTCTTCTTCCTTGAACTTCAGCAGGTCCTTGCCCCGGAACAGAATCTCCCCGCCGGTGATCTTCCCCGGCGGCACGTCGAGGATCCCCATCACGGCCTGCGCCGTCACGGACTTCCCGGACCCCGACTCCCCCAGCACGGCCAGGGTCTCGCCCTCGTCCACGCTGTAGTTGACCCCGTTGACGGCCTTGGCGACCCCGTCCCTGGTCCTGAACTCCACATGCAGATCCCGCACTTCGAGCAGCATGACGCCGGTCACCTCAGCTTCGGGTCGAGGGCGTCGCGTACCGCGTCGCCGAGCATGATGAACGCGAGGACCGTGATCGCCAGGGCTCCGGCCGGCCAGAGAAGCATGTGCGGGGCGTTGCGGATGTACTGGGAGGCTGCCGAGATGTCGATGCCCCAGCTGACCGTGGGCGGCTTCAGGCCCACGCCGAGGTACGACAGGGTCGCCTCCAGCGAGATGTAGGTGCCGAGGGCGATGGTGGCGACGACGATCACCGGGGCGACCGCGTTCGGGGTGATGTGGCGTAGCAGGAGGCGGGAGTTGGAGGCGCCGAGGGCTCGCGCGGCCTGGACGTAGTCGTTCTGTTTGGCGGTGATGACCGAGCCGCGGGCGATGCGGGAGATCTGCGGCCAGCCGAGCAGGACCATGAAGCCGATGACCGGCCAGACGGTGTTGCTCGTCACCACGGACAGGAGCACCAGGCCGCCCAGGACCACCGGGATCGCGAAGAAGATGTCCGTGAGGCGGGACAGGATCGAGTCCCAGATCCCTCCGAAGAAGCCGGCGAGTCCGCCCAGCACCGACCCGAAGACCGCCACCCCCAGCGTGGCGAGCACGCCGACCGTCACCGACGTACGGGTGCCGTAGACCGTGCGCGTGTAGACGTCGCAGCCCTGGCCGTCGTAGCCGAAGGGGTGGCCCGGCTGGGAGCCCTCCTGGGCCTTCGCGAGGTCGCACTTGAGGGGGTTGCCCGAGGCGATCAGGGAGGGCCAGAGGGAGATGACCACCAGGAAGAGGATGACGAGCGCGGAGATGATGAAGACGGGGTTGCGGCGCAGGTCGCGCCAGGCGTCGGACCAGAGGGAGCGGGGTTTGCCGGCCGGGCCCGTGCCTTCCGGGCCGCCCGGGGTCTTCTCCAGCGTCTCCGCCTCGCTCGTCGCGAGGTCCATCGGGCCGCCCATGCCGGTGCCGGCGATGGCGCGCTCCGGTTCGAACGGCTGCTCAGGCATAGCGGATCCTCGGGTCGAGTACGGCGTAGAGGAGGTCGACGAGAAGGTTGGCGACCAGGAAGACCAGGACGAGGACGGTCACGAAGCCGACCACGGTCTGCGTGTTCTGGCGGACGATCCCCTGGTAGAGCTGGAAGCCGACCCCGTGGATGTTGAAGATCCGCTCGGTGACGATCGCGCCGCCCATCAGGGCACCGATGTCGGTGCCGATGAAGGTGACCACGGGGATGAGGGAGTTGCGCAGCAGGTGCCGGACGATCACCCGGCGTCTCGGCAGGCCCTTCGCGACGGCCGTACGGACGTAGTCGGAGCGCCTGTTCTCCGCGATGGACGTCCGGGTCAGCCGGGTCACGTACGCGAGCGAGACCGAGGCCAGCACCAGCCCGGGGACGATGAGTTCGCTGAAGGTCGCGTACGGGGAGACGGACGGTTTGATCCAGCCCCACTCGACGCCGAGGAGCAGTTGCAGCAGCAGGCCGGTGACGAAGGTCGGGATGGAGATGACGACCAGGGTGAGCAGCAGCACGCCGGTGTCGATCGGGCGGCCGCGCTTGAGGCCGGTGACCACACCCAGCGCGATGCCGACGACGACCTCGATGACGATCGCCACGAGGGTCAGCCGGATGGTGACCGGGAACGCGGTCGACATCAGCTCGGTGACCTTCTGGCCGTTGAACGCCGTACCGAAGTCACCGGTGAAGACGTTCCCCATGTAGGTCAGGTACTGCTGCCACACGGGCTTGTCGAGGCCGAACTCCCGCTTCAGCTGGGCGGCCGTCGCCGGGTCGCACTGCCGGTCGCCGCACAGCCCCGCGATGGGGTCGCCCATCACGTTCACCATCAGGAAGATCAACAGTGTGGCGCCGATGAAGACCGGGATCATCTGCAGCAGACGCCGGATTACGTACCGTCCCATGGGGGCTCCGGGGATCGTGGGGGCGGGCGCTCGTGAACCCGCCCCCGGTGCGGCTCAGCTGACCTTGATCTCGTTGTAGACGGGGACGCTGAACGGGTTCAGCGCCACGTTGGAGAGCCGGTCGGAGTAGCCCGCGCTGCCGTTCTGGTACCAGAGCGGGATGGCGGCCATGTTGTCCCGTACGACGCCCTCGGCCTGCTGGAAGAGCTTGATCGCCTTGCTGGTGTCGGTCTCCGCGTTGGCCTGGTTCACGAGCTTGTCGAAGTCCTTGTTGGACCACTGGCCGTCGTTGGAGGAGGCGTTGGTGTAGTACAGCGGCTGCAGGAAGTTCTGGATGAGCGGGTAGTCCATCTGCCAGCCGGCGCGGAACGGCCCGGTCATCTTGTGCTGGCCGATCTGGTTCCTGAAGTCGGCGAAGGTGCCGACCGGGTTCCCGACGCACGCCTTGTCGTTGCCGAGCGCGTTGTTGATGGAGTTGCACACGGCGTCCACCCACTCCTTGTGCGAGCCCGTGTCCGCGTTGTACGTGATCTTGACCTGGCCGCCGGGGATGCCACCGCCCTCCTGGACGAGCTTCTTCGCCTCGGTCGGGTTGTACTTGCAGGCGTCCCCGCACAGCCCGTCCTGGAAGCCGCCCTCGGTGCCGAGCACCGGCGAGGTCCAGTCGGTGGCGGGGGTGCGGGTCTTCTGGAAGATCGTGTTGGTGATCTGGTCCCGGTTGATCGCCATGGACAGGCCGGTGCGGACCTTGTCCGAGCCGCTCTTGTTCCAGTTCTTGTCGTAGTACGGGAACGCGAGGGTCTGGATGATGCCGGCGGGCGTGTTGATGTACCGGCCGCCGAGGTCGCTCTTGACGTTCTTGAGCTGCGAGGCCGGGATGTCGTCGACGAGGTCGAGGTTGCCGGCCATCAGGTCGGTGTAGGCGGTGTTGTTGTCGGTGTAGACCTTGAGGGTCACGCCACCGTTCTGCGCCTTGTCCGTCCCGGTGTACCCGTCCCACTTCTTGAGCTGCATCTGCGAGCCCTTGGTGTACGACGAGATGGTGTACGGCCCGTTGCCGACCGGCTTCTTCAGCCAGCCCGCGTGGTCGGAGAAGAAGGTGCTCGGCAGCGGCGAGTAGGCCGCGTACCCGAGGGTGTCGGGGAAGGTCGAGAACTTCTGGGTGAGCTTGATGGTGAAGGTGTCCGTGCCGGTCACCTTGAGCCCGGTGAGCGTGCCGGCGCTCTGCGAGCCGCTGTCGGGGTGGACCTTGTCGTAGCCCTCGATGTACCCGAAGAAGTACGCGTTCTTCTGGTTGTTCTTCAGGCTCGCCCCGTAGTTCCAGGCGTCGACGAACGACTTCGCGGTGACGGCCTCGCCGTTGCTGAACTTCCAGCCGCTCTTGACGGTGACCGTGAAGTTCTGCGAGTCCGTGGTCTCGATCTTGTCGGCGAGCATGTCCTCGGCCTTGCCGGACTTCGGGTCGTACCGCTTCAGGCCGCGGAAGACCATGTCGAGGACCTTGCCGCCCTGCACCTCGTTGGTGTTGGCCGGTTCCAGCGGGTTCTGCGGGTCACCCCAGGAGGCGCTGAGCACCGCGCTGCCGTCACCGCCGCCGCCGCTGCTGCTGCTTCCGCCGCCCCCACAGGCGGTCGCCGCGAGGGCTACCGCCGCCGCGCAAGCGGCCCATTTGGCGTGCGTGGCTCCACGCATCGAGTGCCTCCTCAGGAAAGCCGATCCATGCCGATCCGTTACCGGTCAATATCGACCGAAAAGGAGCACATCGCCTGCGGGCCCACCCTTTCGGGGGACCCCTGAGGTCCGTTCAGAGGATCTTCGGTGTAGCGCACAATGGATCACTGAGAAGCGATGCGGAACCGTTGGATTGTGACGTCCCGGTGTACGCATTCCGATACAGAGGCGTCCGCATAACGAACTCATTGCCCGTTTAGTGCAGTTGGCCCGATATAAAGCACGGACCGATCACGGCATGCTACCCGCGTAGCTACGGACTGCCCAAGAGATCGCAAAGAAGGTAAAGAGAAACCCAAGTCAGCCCAGATTTTATTGACCTTGCATGAATTGCGTTGAAAAAGTCCGGCGTAGCCCGTAGGGGAGTGCCCTGCGGAGTCTCATCAGACCCTCCCTTGGGCCAGGAGCACCATGACCCCCCCAACTCCATCCGCGGCCCCGCTTGAGGTGACCGACGAGAGCGTCGAGAAGTCGATCACTTCTCCCGCCTCGAAGGCCAACGAGAGCCGGTCCCCGGGTCAGCTCGCATGGCGCCGTTTCAAACGGGACCGTACGGGCGTCATATCGGCGATCATCGTGATCTTCTTCTTCGCGATCGCGCTGGCCGCACCGCTGATATCCAAGCTCTACGGGAAAGATCCGTACACGACGTACGCGAGCCAGGACCCGGGTCTGCTCGACGCCTTCTCGTACCCGGCGGGTCCCAACGGCGGCATGAGCTCGCAGTTCTGGTTCGGCATCGAGCCGCAGCTGGGCCGCGACGTCTTCACCTTCCTGATCTACGGCATCCGGACCTCGCTGGGCATCGCCGTGGCCGCCACCCTGATCACCACCGCCGTCGGCGTCGTGGTCGGCGTGACCGCGGGCTACCTGGGCGGCAAGACGGACTACTTCGTCGGCCGGATCATCGACATCGTGCTGTCGATCCCCTCGACGCTGTTCATCATCGCCTTCATGCCGGTGGTGTTCGGGCTCTTCGTCGCCGCCGACGACAACATCCCGACCTGGCTGCGGGCCACCGCGCTCATCATCATGATGTCCTTCTTCGGCTGGGCGTCGATCGCCCGTCTGCTGCGCGGGCAGGTACTCGGCCTGCGCGAGCGGGAGTTCGTCGAGGCCGCCAAGGTGACCGGGGCGTCGCCGGCACGCATCGTCTTCAAGGAACTGCTGCCCAACCTGTGGACCCCGATCCTCATCCAGTCCACGCTCATGCTCCCGGCCTACGTGACCGCTGAGGCGGGCTTCGCCTTTCTCGGTGTCGGCATGATCGACCCGACCCCCGACTGGGGCGTCATGATCCAGCGGGGCGCCCAGTTCTACACCCAGGACTTCACCTTCATGCTCTTCCCGGGCCTGGCCATGGTGATCTTCGTCCTGGCGTTCAACCTGCTCGGCGACTCGGCGCGCGACGCGCTCGACCCGAAGTCCAAGCGCTGACCCATCTCTCATCTCCGGCCCGGTCAATGTCGTCCGGCTGGTCCCGTCCCACCCGTAAGGCAGGGTTACTGTGTCTTTTTCCCGTAGAAACTTCATGATCGCCACCGGCGTCGTGGCCGCGTCGAGCTCGGTGCTGACCGCCTGCGGCGGCGGCAACTCGACCTCGAACAGCAAGGTCCCCTCGGTCAGCAAGGCCAAGCAGAGCAAGATCGACGTCGGTACGAAGGCCGACTCGACGGGCCCGGCTCCCGAGGTCGCCGGCGCGGTCAAGGGCGGGACGATCTACGGGCTCGACCAGTTCGACATGGACCACCTCGACCCGGCCCAGATCTACGTCTCCACCGAGATCCTCATCACCACGCCGATCATGCGCGGTCTGACCGGCTACAAGCTGGACTCCAAGGGCGGCGCCACCCTGGTCGGCGACGTGGCCACGGACGCGGGCACGGCCAAGGACGGCGGCAAGACCTGGTCGTTCACCATCAAGGACGGCATCAAGTGGGAGGACGGCTCCGACCTCTCCATGGACGACGTCCGGCACACCTTCGAGCGCCTCTTCGCCTCCTTCGTCACCGAGGGCCCGCGCTACGTCCAGCAGTTCCTGGTGGGCGGCGACAAGTACAAGGGCCCCTACGAGGGCAAGAACCTCGACTCCATCGAGATCGACGGCAAGACCGTCACCTTCCGCCTCAACGAGGCCCGTGGTGACTTCAACTTCACGCTGGCCGAGCGGGCGTACTCCTTCGTGAAGAAGTCGAAGGACACCAAGGAGAAGTACGACAAGCAGCCGTTCTCCTGCGGCCCGTACAAGATCTCCGCCCGCGACGTCGGCAAGTCGCTGACGTACACCCGCAACGAGCACTGGGACGCGGCGACGGACCCGATCCGCAACGCCTACCCGGACAAGTACCTCTTCCAGTTCGGCTTCGAACTGCTGGCCTCGACCGACCGCTACATAGCGGACAAGGGCAACGACCAGTACACGATGTCGATCTTCAACGAGATCGCCCCCGAGCGGATCGCCACGGTCCTCACCAACGCGAAGCTCAAGCAGCGCGTGCTCACCGCGGTCGACACGGTCACCTACTACTGGCCGATCAACACCACCCGGATCACGGACGTCAAGGTCCGCCAGGCCATCAACTACGCCTGGCCGAACCAGCAGTTGCAGACCATCCGCGGTGGCGCGTCCACCAGCGAGATCGCGACCACGATCTTCTCCCCGGTGACGCCCGGTTACGTGGAGTTCGACCTCTACGGCAAGACCACGAAGCCCGGCGGCGACCCGGTCAAGGCCAAGGCCCTCCTCAAGGAGGCCGGCAAGGTCGGGCAGAAGCTGGTCATCGCCTACCAGACGTCGGACAACGCGGTGAAGCAGGCCGTGGCGATCAAGAACGCGCTGGAGGCGGCCGGCTTCACGGTCGTCAACAAGCAGATCGACAAGTCGACCTTCTACACCCAGATCGGCAAGATCGACAACACGTACGACCTGTTCGCGGCCGGCTGGAGCCCGGACTGGCCGGGCGGCTACTCGGTCTTCTACCCCTGCTGGGACGGCGCCAACATCGGCGACGGCCGCAGCAACTACGCCCAGCTGAAGAACGCGAGCGTCGACAAGGCGATCACCGCCGCCTCGCAGATCACCGACGCGGACGCGGCCAACAAGGCCTGGGGCGCCATCGACAAGCAGGTCATGGAGCTCGCGGCCTGCGTCCCGGACTACCACGCCATCCGCAACTGGATGCACGGCTCGAAGCTCGGCGGCTTCGTCTACGACGCCGGAAACACCGGCCTCGCGCTCACGAGGCTCTACGCCAAGGCGTAGGCGCCACACGCCACCAGGGGGCGGCCCCACCGGGCCGCCCCCCACCGGCCCCACACCCCTCACGCCCCGGCAACGGCGCCTCGCCCGGAGAGTCCTGACCCCATGTTCCGCTTCCTTGTCCGCCGTACGATCGGCGCGCTGGTCATTCTGCTGATCATCAGCGCCATCACCTTCTGGCTCTTCTACGCCGTCCCGCGTGACCCGGCCATGATGTCCTGCGGCAAGAACTGCACGCCGGCCTCGCTCGCGCAGATCCGGCACAACCTGGGCATCGACCATCCGATCCCGGTGCAGTACTGGTACTGGCTGAAGGGGATCTTCGTCGGGCGGGACTACAGCGGCTACGGAATGTGCAACGCGCCGTGCCTCGGCTACTCCTTCGCCAACAACGAGCCCGTCTTCGGCACGATCATGGACCGGCTGCCGCTGACCCTCTCGCTCGCCTTCGGTTCGGCCGTCATCTTCCTGATCTTCGGTGTCGGCACGGGCATGATCGCGGCGCTGAAGCAGGGCAAGTTCCTGGACAAGTTCGCGACCTCGGCGTCGCTGCTGGGCTCCTCGCTCCAGATCTACTTCGTCGGCTACATCGCGCTGTACTTCCTGGTCTTCAAGACAGGCATCCTCGACCAGCCCTCGTACACGCCGCTGACCGACAACCCCGTCTCGTGGTTCTCCGGCCTGCTGCTTCCGTGGCTGGTGCTGTCGATCATCTTCACCGCCAACTACACCCGCATGGCCCGCTCCCAGCTGGTCGAGCAGCTCAGCGAGGACTACGTCCGGACCGCGCGCGCCAAGGGCCTCTCCCGTACCAACGTGTTCCTGCGCTTCGCCTGGCGCGGCGCGATGGGTCCGATCGTCACGGTGTTCGGCATCGACCTGGGCACGCTGATCGGCGGCGCGATCATCACCGAGCAGGTCTTCAGCCTCCAGGGCATCGGCCGGCTCGCGGTGATCTCCGTCATCCAGAGCGACCTGCCGATGCTGCTCGGCGTCACCGTGCTGGCGGCCGCCGCGATCGTGTTCTTCAACATCATCGTCGACGCCGCCTACGCCTTCATCGACCCGCGGATCCGGCTCGCCTGACCCTCCGCCCGTACCCCCTACCCCCCGCATCGCCCCCAGGAGCGTCTCCGTGACGAGCACCGATCAGCAGCCCTTCCTCTCCGTCAGGGATCTCAAAGTCCACTTCTCCACCGAGGACGGCATCGTCAAGGCCGTCGACGGGCTCTCCTTCGACCTCGCCAAGGGCAGGACGCTCGGCATCGTCGGCGAGTCGGGCTCCGGCAAGTCCGTCACCAACCTGACGATCCTGGGCCTCCACGACCGCGACCGTACGGCGATCGAGGGCGAGATCCTGCTCGACGGCAAGGAGCTGCTCACCGCGAGCGAGCGGGAGCTGGAGCGGCTCCGCGGCAACAAGATGTCCATGATCTTCCAGGACGCGCTGGCCTCGCTGTCGCCGTACCACACGGTCGGCAAGCAGATCAGCGAGGTGTACCGCAAGCACACCGGTGCCTCCAAGAAGGAGTCCCGCGCGCGGGCGATCGAGATGCTGAAGCGGGTCGGGATCCCCCAGCCCGAGGTCCGGGTGGACGACTACCCGCACCTGTTCTCGGGCGGTATGCGCCAGCGCGCGATGATCGCCATGGCGCTGGTCTGCGACCCCGAGCTGCTGATCGCCGACGAGCCGACGACGGCCCTCGACGTGACGGTCCAGGCCCAGATCATGGACCTGCTGAAGGACCTCCAGCAGGAGTTCGGCACCGCCATCGTGTTCATCACGCACGACCTCGGCGTCATCGCCGACATCGCCGACGACGTCCTCGTGATGTACGGCGGCCGGTGCGTGGAGCGCGGCACCAAGAAGGAGGTGCTGACGGACCCGCAGCACCCCTACACCCTCGGTCTGCTCAGCTCCATGCCGAGCCTCGAAGGACCGGTCGACGTGCCGCTGATGCCGATCCCGGGCTCGCCGCCCTCGCTGCTCAATCCGCCGTCCGGCTGCCGCTTCCACCCGCGCTGCACCTTCGCCGAGAAGGTCGAGGGCGGCCTGTGCTCCAGCGAGCGGCCCGTGCTGGAGGTGGTCGACGGCCGGGGCTCCGCCTGCCACCTCACCACCGCGCAGCGCCAGGAACTCTTCGCCGACCTTCTCGCCGTAACCCAGCACAACTGACGTACTAGAAACGGGACTTCCCATCATGAGCAACGCGAACCCCCTCCTGGACGTCAGCGGGCTGACCAAACACTTCCCGATCAAGGGCGGCTTCCCGATCCGGCGTACGGTCGGTGCCGTGCAGGCCGTCGACGGGCTGGACTTCCAGGTCGGCGAGGGCGAAAGCCTGGGCCTGGTCGGCGAGTCCGGCTGCGGCAAGTCGACGACGGGCCGCCTGATCACCCGGCTCCTGGAGCCGAGCGGCGGCAGGATCACCTACCGCGGCCAGGACATCACCCACGCGGGCCGCAAGCAGCTGGCGCCCATCCGGTCCGAGATCCAGATGATCTTCCAGGACCCGTACGCCTCGCTGAACCCGCGGCAGACGGTCGGCAAGATCGTGGCCGGCCCGATGGAGATCAACGACATCAACCCGGCCGGCGGCCGCGAGGCCCGCGTCCGTGAGCTGCTGGAGATCGTCGGTCTCAACCCCGAGCACTACAACCGCTTCCCGCACGAGTTCTCCGGCGGCCAGCGCCAACGCATCGGTGTCGCCCGCGCGTTGGCCCTCGAACCGAAGCTGATCGTCGCGGACGAACCGGTGTCGGCCCTGGACGTCTCGATCCAGGCGCAGGTCGTGAACCTGCTCCAGAAGGTCCAGAAGGAACTCGGCATCGCGTTCGTGTTCATCGCCCACGACCTGGCGATCGTCCGGCACTTCTCACAGCGAGTCGCGGTAATGTACCTCGGCAAGATCGTGGAGATCGCCGACCGCGACGACCTGTACGGCAACCCGCGCCACCCCTATACGCGGGCCCTGCTGTCCGCCGTGCCCGAGGCCACGGTGGACGAGACGCCCGCCCGGGACCGCATCCGGCTGGTCGGTGACGTGCCGTCGCCGATCAACCCGCCCACGGGCTGCCGTTTCCGTACCCGTTGCTGGAAGGCGACGGAGAAGTGCGCGACGGAGGCTCCGCCGCTGGTACAGGTCGAGGGCAACAAGCCGGGCCACCTGACCGCATGCCACTACCCCGAGACGGCGGACACCGTTCCGGCACCCCGTCTCTCCAAGGACCCCGAGGCGGCGGCCTGACACACCCCTTTAGTCAGCCGCCCCCTTCAGGAACGGACTTTCACCGGCCCATTGACCCGAGCCCATGAACGTCCGATCCAGGGGACGAAGGCCCGCGCCCACCCAGGCGCGGGCCTTCGCCATGAACGGGCGAGCCGGGGTTCGGCGTGACACACTGCCGCGGTGGATGATCGTTCGTTCGCGGATCCTTCGCTCGCAGCGCTGTACGACACCCTCAACCCGTGGGGGCCCGGCGACGACTTCTGTCTCGGGCTGGTCATGTCCGCCGGCTCCGTGCTCGATGTCGGGTGCGGTACCGGGCGGTTGCTCGGGCGGGCCCGGCGGGAGGGGCACCGGGGGCGGCTGACGGGACTCGATCCCGCCGCGGCGATGCTGGTGCGGGCGCGGGCTCGTGAACCCGGCGTCGAGTGGGTGCTCGGAGATCTCCGGGCGCGCGAGTGGCACGGTGAGTTCGAACTCGCCGTCATGACCGGACACGCCTTCCAAGTGCTGCTCGGCGACGAGGAGTTGCGCCTCGCCCTACGTGCCGTACGTGCCGCTCTCGTGCCCGGCGGGCGGTTCGTGTTCGAGACGCGGAATCCGGGGGCCCGGGCGTGGGAGACGTGGACGCCGGACCGGGTGCGGGAGATTCCCGACGGGTGCGGCGGGGTCGTACGTGTGTGGCACGAGGTCGAGTCCGTGGCGGCGGGCGAGGAACGCGTGACGTTCACCGAGACGTTCGAAGGCGCCCAGTGGGAACGGCCTCAAGTCGACCGAACCACCCTGCGGTTCCTCGACACCGACACCCTGGACCGCTTCCTGGGCTCGGCCGGGTTTGTCGTCGTGGAGCGGTACGGCGACTGGGGGCGGGGGCCGTTGGCAGTGGACTGCCCCGAGATCATTACCGTGGCTGAAACTACGAGCCGGTGCGGCTAGGGCGTTTCGCAGGTGCCGTTGGGCCACTCGCTTCTTGGCCAGTGTCGGGCTTCCACGGCCCGAGTAAAGGGCGCTCCCTGCGGTCGCGTCGCCTGCGGCGATGGCCCTGCGGGCCACCCTTGACTAGGGCCGCTCCAGCCCGTTTCAGAAGCGAGCGAGCGGCCCGGAGGAACGGGTGGCCAGGTAGGGACCCCCTTCCCTGAACCGTGCTGCCGGCCGGTGTGCAGGGACGCGCACGTCTCGCCTGCACACCGGATGGGCTTGGCGGCTACCCGCCGGTGGGGGGAGGCAGAGAACACGGGGGCTCGCTGCCGTCTCGCCAGCACGCCCCCTCAGCTCAGCGGCCAGCGGTGGGCGGATGGGTGGGTGGTTGCGGAAAACCGGGGGGAAATCTAACCACCGTCGCGACTTTTTACCGGTTAGAAAAGACCCCAGCCTCCAGAAATGCCAGGGCCAGGGCGGGAAGCCGGGGGTAGGTGGGTCGGAGAAGTGTGACACTTCCGCTTCGGCTGTCACATTGCTGCGAACCGGGTACCGCGGGGAGGCGCAATTGGCAGATGGGGGCCATCACCCGGGCCGCCGCCCAGCACCGGCCCGGAGCCTTCCCCCGTGCCTGTGGCCCAGAACTGCCCATTACCCACGACCTGTTCTGTTGCCCGTGACCTGTTGCTTGTGGGGTCGAGGTCGGTCCCCGCACACGCCGCCGGCCGGTAGCCGCCAAACCCGCCCGGCACGCAGGCGATACGCGAGCGCGTTCCCCTCACCCCCGGCCACGCCCCCGGCGCCCCTCCTTGCCCCTTGGCCCCTTGCCCCTTGGCCCCTTGGCCTGGTGGCGTCGCGCAGCAAGTCCCCACCGGCCGACAGCCACTGAGCCGAGGCGGCGTGCGGGCGATACGGCAACACGCCGCCCTCGCCCCGACCCGGCCCTCTCCGGAAGCCGGGGTCATCTCTAACCGGTAAAAGCCTGCGACGGTGGTTAGATTTACCCCCGGCTTCCCGCAACCACCCACCCACCGTCGGCCGCTGAGCCGAGGCGGCGTGCAGGCGGGACGGCAGCGCGCCCCCCACCGACCGGTAGCCGCCAAGCCCACCCGGCATACAGGCGAAACGCGAGCGCACCCCCACACACCGGACCGGAACGCAGTACAGGCAAGGGGATCCGTACCTGGGCCACCCATCCCTCGGGGCCGCCCGCTCGCTTCTCAAACGGGATTGCGTGAGTTGAGTCAAGGGTGGAGCGCAGCGCAATCGGCGCAGCCGACGCGACCGCAGGGAGCGCCCTTTACTCGACTCACGCAATCCCGACACTGACCAAGAAGCGGGCGGCCCAACGGTCACATCACGGCCCGGGGGCCGCGGCAACCCCCTAGTCCTCCAACGTCTCCTCCAGCGCAGCCAACGCCGGGTCCAGCACGATGTCCTCGCCCCGTCCCTCGATCGTCGGCTCCTCCGGGAAGTGGCAGGCCGTCAGGTGGGCGGGGCGGTTGCCCTCGATCTGGATCAGCGGTGGCTCCTCGGTCGCGCACTTGTCCTGGGCCTTCCAGCAACGGGTGCGGAAGCGGCAGCCGGAGGGGGGCGAGATCGGGGAGGGGACGTCGCCGGCGAGGCGGATGCGTTCGCGGCCGACCGTCTCGTTGTCGCTGAGGTTCACCTCGGGCACCGCGGACAGCAGGGCGTGGGTGTACGGGTGCCGGGGGCGGGTGTAGATGGAGTCGCGGTCGCCCACCTCGATGATCTTGCCGAGGTACATGACCGCCACGCGGTGCGAGAAGTGTCGTACGACTGCGAGGTCGTGGGCGATGAACAGGAACGCGATGCCGAGTTCCCTCTGGACCTCCTGGAGGAGGTTCACCACCTGGGCCTGGATCGAGACATCCAGGGCCGACACCGGTTCGTCCGCGACGATCAGCTTCGGTTCGAGGGCCAACGCCCTTGCCACGCCGATGCGTTGACGCTGGCCGCCGGAGAACTCGTGCGGGAAGCGGTTGTAGTGCTCGGGGTTGAGGCCGACGATCTCCAGGAGTTCGCGGACCCGTTTCTCGCGGCCGCCCTCCGGGTGGATGTCGTTGATCTCCATCGGGCCCGAGATGATCTTGCCGACCGTCTGCCGCGGGTTCAGCGACGAGTACGGGTCCTGGAAGATCATCTGGATCTCGGAGCGGATCGGGGCCAGTTGTTTGCGGGAGGCGTGGGTGATGTCCTGGCCGCGGTAGGTGATCTTGCCCGCGCTCGGCTCCAGCAGGCGGGTGATCAGGCGGCCCGTCGTCGACTTGCCGCAGCCCGACTCCCCCACCAGGCCGAAGCTCTCCCCCACGTGCACGCTCAGGTCGATGCCGTCGACGGCCTGGACGGCGCCGACCGTACGGCGGATCGGGAAACCGCCCTTCACCGGGAAGTGCTTGGTCAGGCCCTCCACCACCAGCAACGGTTCGCCGGAGGCTTCCGGTACCGCGTCGCGCGGGGCGGGCAGGACGAGGTCCTCTGTCATGACGTCTCCTCCTAGCCCAGTCGGGGCTTGATCTCTTCGATGAAGATGCTGCGCTTCTGGTCCGCCGTGAGGTGGCAGGCCGAGGCGCGGTCGGGGGCGAGCAGCGGGCGTTCGGTGGCACAGCGGGTGCCGCCGACCCGGTCCTGGAAGGTGCAGCGGGGGTGGAAGCGGCAGCCCGAGGGCGGGTTCAGGAGCGAGGGCGGGGCGCCGGGGATCGGGTCCAGCGGCGCGCTCAGGTCCGAGTCCAGGCGGGGCATGGAGTTCAACAGGCCCCAGGTGTAGGGGTGTTGGGGTGAGCGGAGGACCTCGTTCGTCGAGCCGCGCTCCACCGCGTTGCCCGCGTACATCACCATGATGTCGTCGGCCATGTCGGCGATCACACCGAGGTCGTGCGTGATGAACACGATCCCGGAGCCGAACTCCTGCTGGAGGTCCTTCAGGAGGTCGAGGATCTGGGCCTGGACCGTGACGTCGAGGGCCGTTGTCGGCTCGTCCGCGATCAGCAGGTCCGGGTCGCAGACCAGCGCCATGGCGATCATCGCGCGCTGGCGCATACCGCCGGAGAACTGGTGCGGGTAGTCCTTCGCCCGTTCCTTCGGGTTGGGGATGCCGACCTTGCCGAGCATCTCCACCGCGCGCGCCCAGGCGGCCTTCTTCGAGGCGCCCAGGTGCTTCATGTACGGCTCGGCGATCTGGCGGCCCACCGTGTAGTACGGGGAGAGCGCGGTCAGCGGGTCCTGGAAGATCATGGCGACCTTGTTGCCGCGCAGCTTCTCCATCTCGGACTCGCGGGCCGTGGTCAACTCCTGCCCGTCCAGGAGGATTTCGCCCTCGACGGTGGTGAACATCGGGTTGTGCAGGCCGAGGATCGTCAGGTTGGTGACCGACTTGCCGGAGCCCGACTCCCCCACGATGCCCAGCGTCTTGCCGCGTTCGACGTCGAAGGAGAGACCGTCGACGGCACGGACGACGCCGTCCTCGGTCTTGAAGCTGACGTGCAGGTCCCGCACCGAGAGAAAGGCACCCGCGTCGGCCGGCGAGGGAGCGCCGGCTTCCTTGGTCAATGTGGTCACGAGTGCTCCTAGGCCAGCCGCACGCGCGGGTCGATGAAGGCGTAGCAGGCGTCGACGATGATGTTGAAGAGGAGGATCATGGTGGCGGAGAAGATCATCACGCCCAGCAGCAGCGGCAGGTCGCTGAAGAACACGGCCTGGACCGCGAGGTTGCCGAGGCCCGGCAGGCTGAAGGTGTACTCGGTGATGATGGCGCCGCCGAGCAGTGCGCCCAGGTCGATGCCGAAGATGGTGACGATGGGGATCAGCGAACCGCGCCAGGCGTAGCGGAAGAAGACGTATCTGCGGGACATGCCCTTCGCCTTGGCCGTACGGACGTGTTCCTCCTGGAGCTGTTCGATCATCGCCGAGCGCGCCATACGGGTGTACTGCGCGGCGAAGATCGTGGACAGCACGACCCACGGGATGATCAGCCCGGTGAACCAACTGACCGGGTTCGCGGTGAAGTTGTTGTACGCCGGCTTCTCGAAGATGTGGGTCTGGTAGACCAGCAGCGCCAGTGCCAGCGGACCCAGGAAGTAGATCTGCATCGAGCTGAGAACCATCGCTCCGGCCGTCGCCGTCTTGTCGATCAGCGTGCCGCGCTTCCAGGCCGCTAGCAGGCCGGTGCCGAGGCCGATGAGCAGGAAGAAGAAGGCGCCGCCGAGGGTGAGCGAGATGGTGGTGGGCAGCCGGTCGATCAGCGTGGCCCAGACCTGGTCGTTGGTGTGGTACGAGTACCCGAAGCACGGGGCGGGGCACGGGCCTTGGGCGAAGCCGTTGCTGCCCATGACGAGGTTCTTGAGGAAGATCCCGTACTGCGTGCTGATCGGCTTGTCGAGGCCGAGCACGTGATGGATGTTCGCGAGGCTGGTCGGGTTGCACGTCTTGCCGCACATCAGCAGCCCCGGGTCCCGTGGCATCCCGAAGAACAGCAGGAACGTGACGATGCTCAGCAGGAACAGGATGACGACGGCGCCGAGGGTCCGGCGGACGAGGAAGCGCAGCATGACAGGGGCAGCTCTCTGACGTCGGCGGGCCGTCCGGCACCCGGTGCGCCGCCCCGGAGGGGGACGGACGCAACGGGTGCCGGACGGACGGCGGTTACTTGACGAACAGGCGTCGCGGGTCGACGCCGCCGATGACGTCGTCGTAGACGAGTCCGCCGACCTTGGAGCCGGCGATCTGGGTCTGCTTGTAGTACGCGGTCGGGACGAAGGCGACGAGGTCCTTCACGAGGTACTCGTCGATCTTCTCCCAGGCGGCCGCGGCCTTGACCGGGTCGGTGATCTTGTTCGCCGCGTCGATGTCGGCGTTCACCTTGGGGTCGTTGACCTGGGAGTAGTTCTGCGCACCGTCGGCGATGCCGCGGCCGTCGTAGAGCGGCGGGACGACGGTCGAGGCGGACGGCCAGTCGGCGCCCCACGCGGTGTGGAAGATGTCGTAGTTGTTGTCCAGCTTGCTGACCTGGTCGTAGTAGGTCTCGGCCGGGATCTCCTGGCGCTGGACGTTGAAGCCGGCCTTCTTCAGGCCCGCCGCCATGGCGGTGGAGTACTGCTGGCCCTCGGGGGTGTTGGTGTAGCCGAAGGTCAGCTTCATGTTGAGCTTGCCGGCCTTCTTCAGCAGCGCCTTGGCCTTCTCCGGGTCGCCGGCCGGCTTCTTCTTCTTGCCGAACGGGTCGAACGCGGCGTTGTAGCCGGAGACGGTCGGGCTGATGGTGCCGCCGGCGACCTCCATCGCGTCGGTGCCGCCGAAGGCACGGAGGAACGGCGTGATGGGCAGCGCGTAGGCGATGGCCTCACGCACCGTCTTGTCCTTCATGGCCGGGTGGCTGTTGTTGATGTTCATCTGTCCCACGTACGGCTGGTAGCCGGAGATCGTGCGGGACTTCATCTTCGGGTCCTTGAGGACGCTGGACAGGTTGCCCGCGTCGACCTGGTTGTTGAAGCTGATGCCGGTCTGGTCGGCGCCGCTGTCGGCGAGGAGCGCCTTCGTCGACGTCTCGTACTGCTGGTTGAACGTGAAGTTGAACTGGTCCACGTACTGGTGGCGGATCGGGTCCGTCTTCGGGTCCCAGTTGGTGTTCTTCACGAGCACCATCGACTTGCCGGACTTGAACGACTGGATCTTGTACGGGCCGCTCGTCACCGGCGACTTGTCGTACTTCGCCTGGGTGTCACCCTTGGCGGAGACGACCGCGTAGCCCGCCATGGCCAGGGCGTACGGCAGGTCGGAGTGCGCCGTCTTGAAGTGGAAGATGACGGTCTTGGCGTCCGGGGTCTCCAGGACGGTGCTCGGCAGGTGCTTGCCCTTGTACGGGCCGTCCGGCAGCAGCTTGCGGTAGTCGGCGCCGGAGGTGTCGGCCAGCCACTGCTGGAGGTAGGACGGGCCCTGGTTGATGAAGGGCGCGAAGAGCCGCTCGAAGGTCTGGCGGAAGTCCGCGGACGTGATCGGCGTGCCGTCGGCGAACTTGATGCCGTCCTTGAGCGTGTACTTCCAGGTCTTGCCGCCGTCCGTGGTGGTACCGGAGTCGGTGGCGAGGTCCCCGACGACCTCGTGTCCCTTGCCGTCGCTCGTGGTCGTCTTGTAGCCGGTGAGACCTCGGTGGATCAGGGTCGAGAGCGAGCCCTCGTCCGAGACGTAGATCTGAGCCGGGTCGAGGTGGGCGTAGCTGTCACGCTGGAGCACCTCTATCGAACCGCCCGACTTGGCGCCCGGTACTGCCGCGGCCGGTCCGGTGGAGTCCGCGGTGTCGCCGAACTTGATCGACTTCTGCTGTCTTGCCGCGTTCTCCTTGTCCTGCTTGTTGTTGTCGCTCGCGTCGCTGCCGCCCTTGCTGCAACCGGTGAGCACAAGAGCCCCGGCCGCGAGCACGGAGAGCGCGGCGTATACGTGGCGTCCGCCCCTACTCATCACTCAGTTTCCACCCATCTGTGTGTCACCAGCGCACAAAGGAATTCCCGTGCTGGATCGCCGTGCTTGATTGCCGTGCTGGATTGCTGTGTTGCCGTGCGGTAGCCGGGCGCGAACGCCCGCCAACGGACGGTCAGCGTGCCGTCTTGGGATCGAAGGCGTCCCTGACCGAGTCCCCGAGCAGGTTGAAGGCCACGATGAAGATGATCATCGAGACACCCGGGAAGAACATGTAGGTGATGTCGTTCGACATCACGAGTTCGGTGGACGCCTTGGAGAACATCTGTCCCCAGTCGGGCGTCGGTTCGACGATGCCCACGCCCAGGTAGGACAGGCCGGCCTCGGCGGTCACGAAGCCGGGAAGCATGTACGTGGACTGCACGAGGATCGGCGTGACCACGTTCGGCAGGATCTCTCTGCTGATGATCCGCCAGGACGAGGCTCCGCTGACCCGGGCCGCCTCGATGAACTCCCGTTCGCGCAGCGCCAGACTGGTGCCGCGCAGGATACGGGCCAGGCTCATCCAGCCCAGGAACCACTGCACCGCGATGAGCGCCACGACACGGACGTACGTCGGTGTCTCGTCGGTCGGGCTCACGAAGAGCGACACGACGACCGGCATGCTGGCGATGAAGAACAGCTGGGCGGGGAAGGCCAGCAGGAAGTCGATGACCCGGCTGATGAAGTAGTCGGACTTGCCGCCGAGGTAGCCGGCCGCGACGCCGAGCAGGATGCCGGTGAGGACGGTCGCGATCGTCACGCAGACGGAGATCATCAGCGAGGTGCGGATGCCGTAGACGAGCTTGGTGAACACGTCGTAGCCGTTGCCCGGTTCGAGGCCGAACCAGAACTGGCTGCTGATCCCGCCGTTGGGCTGCAGCGGGACGCCCGCGCTGTCGAAGAGCTCGGGGCGTTCGTCCGCGTACACGGTGTACGGGTCCTTGCCGTACAGCTTCGAGATCAGTGGTGCGAGGAGTCCGACGAGGAAGAAGAAGGCCACGACGTAGGCCGAGATCACGCCGGTGCGGTCGCGCTTGAAGCGGATCCACATCAGCTGGCCGGGCGACCGGCCCTCCATCTTCTTGGCCTCGGGTTCCGCCTGCGGCCCTGGTTCGCCGTCGACGACGACCGAGGTTCCGCCGCCCTCAATGTCGATAGGACTTGTCACTGTTCGCCCATTTCACAGGTGTGGGTGTGCCGAGCGGGCGACCGCCGCAGGGTGTGCGCGATCACCGTTCGGAGCTAGGAAAGAGGTCCGGAGCGCCCCGGTGCGGCGGGAGATCCCGCAGCCGGACGCGCGTAGTTGAACGGCGGCACTAGACCGCCGGCCGACTCCTCAGAGCCAATCTCCGTATGGGCGGGCGAGGTTGCTACTGACGGACGGCGTGTCCCACCTGGCGTTCGTGACACCACGCATGGGGCTCCTCCTCATGACTCCACGTGTTCACCAACAGGAGGGGGTTCACGTCTTTCCCCCGCCACCCCTGGCGGAGGGTCAGACACCCCCTGGTGCTCGCGAGTCGGCGCCGTCCCCACGGCGCGGTGACCCATTGACCCGAGCGTTACGCGGCTAACTATCTGCCATGTGCCAGGTGCCGACCACTGTCTTTAAATCTCAATTCAGTCACAGCTCGCCCGTACATCTTCCAAAACATGGACAAACTGTTCGATGCGAGAAGGCCACGAAACGGACTTGTTACATGGCTATCGGGCGAGGATCTCCGCATTACGGACAGACCGTCTCGGGAAGCGGGGCTTAATTCGGTTGCAAAAAGCCCGGGCACCCCCAAGATGGGGGCACCCGGGCTCAGTTGGCCGGTAACAGCGCCTGGAACGGCCTGCGATCGTATGCGTCAGCCGTGCTTGGCGCGGCTCGCGGAACGGCCGCGCTCCTTCTGGTCGAGGACGACCTTGCGGATGCGAACGGACTCCGGGGTCACCTCGACGCACTCGTCGTCGCGGCAGAACTCCAGGGACTGCTCCAGGGAGAGCTTGCGCGGCGGCACGATCGCCTCGAACGAGTCGGCGGCGGCCGAGCGCATGTTGGTGAGCTTCTTCTCCTTGGTGATGTTCACGTCCATGTCGTCGGCGCGCGAGTTCTCGCCGACGATCATGCCCTCGTACACCTCGGTGCCGGGGTCGGTGAACAGCACACCGCGCTCCTGGAGGTTCGTCATCGCAAACGCGGTGACGGCGCCCGCGCGGTCGGCGACCAGCGAACCGTTGTTACGGGTCGTCAGCACACCGAACCACGGCTCGTGGCCCTCGTGGATGGAGTGGGCGATGCCCGTACCGCGCGTACCGGTCAGGAACTCGGTACGGAAGCCGATGAGGCCGCGGGACGGGACGACGAACTCCAGGCGGACCCAACCGGAGCCGTGGTTGGACATGTTGTCCATCCGGCCCTTGCGGACGCCCATGAGCTGCGTGACCGCGCCCATGTGCTCCTCGGGCACGTCGATCGTCATGCGCTCGACCGGCTCGTACGTCTTGCCCTCGACCTGCTGGGTGACGACCTGCGGCTTGCCGATGGTCAGCTCGAAGCCCTCGCGGCGCATCTGCTCGACCAGGATGGCCAGCGCCAGCTCACCGCGGCCCTGCACCTCCCAGGTGTCGGGACGCTCGGTGTCGAGCACGCGCAGCGACACGTTACCGATCAGCTCGCGGTCCAGGCGGTCCTTGACCTGACGGGCGGTCACCTTGCGGTCCTTGACGGCCGCCTTCGCGGAGGCGCCCTTGCCGGTGCCGCCGCGGCCGACCAGCGGCGAGGTGTTCGTACCGATGGTCATGGAGATCGCCGGCTCGTCGACCGTGATGAGCGGCAGCGCGATCGGGTTCTCGGGGTCGGCGAGGGTCTCACCGATCATGATGTCCGGGATACCGGCCACGGCGCAGATGTCACCGGGGCCCGCCATCTCGGCCGGCTTGCGGGTGAGCGCCTCGGTCATCAGCAGCTCGGTGATGCGCACGTTGGACATCGTGCCGTCGCGCTTGATCCACGTGACGGTCTGGCCCTTGCGCAGCTCGCCCTGCTCGACGCGGAGCAGCGCGATACGGCCGAGGAAGTTGTCCGCGTCCAGGTTGGTGACGTGCGCCTGGAGCGGGGCGGCCTCGTCGAACTCGGGGGCCGGGACGTGCGACAGGATCGTGGAGAAGAACGGCTCCAGGCTGTCGCTGTCCTGCGGGACCGTGCCGTTCTCCGGCTTGGTCAGCGAGGCGACGCCGTCACGCGCACACGCGTAGACGATGGGGAACTCGATCTGCTCCTCGTCCGCGTCCAGGTCCAGGAACAGGTCGTAGGTCTCGTTGACGACCTCGTCGATCCGGGAGTCCGGGCGGTCCGTCTTGTTGATACAGAGGATGACGGGCAGGCGCTGCTGGAGCGCCTTGCGCAGCACGAAGCGGGTCTGGGGCAGCGGGCCCTCGGACGCGTCGACGAGCAGCACCACCGCGTCCACCATCGACAGACCGCGCTCGACCTCGCCACCGAAGTCGGCGTGGCCCGGGGTGTCGATGATGTTGATGGTGATGACGTCGCCGCCATCCTTCGGGTGGTACTTCACGGCCGTGTTCTTGGCCAGGATCGTGATGCCCTTCTCACGCTCCAGATCGTTCGAGTCCATCATTCGGTCGTCGAGCGATTCGGCGGCGTGCGCGGCGAAGGCACCGGCCTGCTTCAGCATGGCGTCGACGAGGGTCGTCTTCCCGTGGTCGACGTGGGCGACGATGGCGACGTTGCGGATGTCGTGGCGCGTGGCCATATTGCGGCGAACTCCCGGAGAGTGAGGAAGGCCTGCGCGTACGTCTGTGTTACGCGGACCCTGCCGGGCTGGACACGCCACGGCCTTACCCCATCGTACGTGGCGTACGGGGAAGGGGCCTCCGCAGGGCCTTACGGGCGGCGCCGGAACCGGTCAGACGCCGGTCACGGCAAGGGATCCGGCGGGGCACAGTTTCACGGCGGCGACCTTGGCCGGGACGCCCTCGGACGGCTCGGAACAGGGCAGGAACCCTCCGCCGTAGGTGTCCCAGGTGTGCACATGGCCGTGCACCGGCTGGTTCAGTCCGCAGGTATATGTGAAGTCGGCCTCGATCAGGTCGACCGAATCCCAGGCGTAGTACAGCTGCCAGGGTCCGGCGATCTCGTTGAAAAAGTCCGTCTTCTCGTGCCCGGCCGTTTCGGACGGCCCGGCGAGCGGGTTGTCCGTCTTCAGATGCGTGCCCAGCGCCTTGATCACGCGGGCGGCGCCGACACCCTCGGGCGGATGGGTCACGGTGGGGCGGTAGACGGTGTCGGAGACGGGTTCGATGACACCCTGGTACCCGCCGTCGGCGTACGTGATCCTGTCGGGCAGCCCGGTCAGCCGCTCGACGTGCCGGATGCCGGTCCAGGCGTACGTCCCGTGCGTGCAGATCGTGGCCGCGTCGGCGGCGAGCCGGCCGGCACCCGCCGTGACACCACAACCCGCCGCACCCGCACCCAGTACCGCCACGGCCACCGCCGCTCCCCAGCCCCGCATGTCCCACCCCCGTACGACGACCGCCGCCCCGCAAGTAGCTGCGGGACGGCGGCCATGCTCGTCATGTGCGGGTGATGTTAATCCCTAGTCCTTGGTCGGGCTGGCCGAGGGGTGGGCGCCCTTCTTCAGGAAGCCCATGTCCTCGTAGACCGGGGTCTGGAAACCGAAGGAGCCGGCGTTGACGATCGTCCTGCGGGCGGCCGTGAGCTGGGGGCGCTGGTAGAGGGGGATCGAGCCGGCCGCCGCCCAGATGCGGGCGTCGGCCTTGCGGACCAGGGCGGCGGACTCGTCCTCGTCGAGGGTCGAGGCGGCCTGGTCGAAGAGCTGGTCGACCTGGTCGGTGCCGACGCGGGTGTAGTTCTGCTCGACGTTCAGGGAGCCGTCCGCGGCCGGGACCGGCTTGGCGAAGATCGGGCGGGCGTCGGTGGCGGGGAAGGCGGACGCGGGCCAGGAGTAGAGGGCGAGGTCGTACTGGCCGGACGCGATGTGGTCCTTGAAGTAGCTGTCGTCGGAGACCTTGGTGATCTCCGTGCGGATGCCGACCTTCGCCAGCATCCGGGAGATGCTGTCGGCGACCGCGCTCAGCGACTCCGAACCGGTGCCGGACGGGAGCACGAAGCGGAGGGTGAGCGGCTTGCCGTCCTTGGCGAGCGGCCCGGTCTTCGCGCCCGCCGGAGCGGCCGTGCCCTTGGGGGCGTACGCGCCGGGCGCGCCACCCTGCTTCACCTTGCGGCCGTCGTACTGCTTGCCGTCGGCGAGGTGCTTGGAGCCCTCGTCGCCGCCGTGCCCGGAAGCCTTGTCGTGCTTCTTGGTGTGGTCCTGCGGGTCCTTGTTGTCCTCGCCGACGATGTACTGCCCGTCGGAGCCGCCCTCGGACTCGGCAGCGTCGTCGGACTTCTTGCTCTTCTTGCCCTCGGCGCCGGCCGCCTTCCCGCCCTTGTCCTTGAGCGGTCCGCCGGGTACCCAGCCGGCGTCGGTGAGCAGCGCCTGCGCCTCCGTGGTGTCGTGGTCGCCGAGCGCGCCGCTGTTGTCGGCGTACGCGGCCTGGCCGGAGAGCGCGAGGTGGCTGCCGACCGGCACGGCGGGCAGGCCGAGCGGCTTGAGTACGACCTTCGCCAGCTCGGTGCGGTCGAGCGCGCGGGCCACCGCACGCCGGACGCGCTCGTCGGCGAGAGGGCCTTCGGAGCCGTTGAGGGCGAGCTGGGTGTAGGCGGGCTCGAAGGAGCGGCGGACGGTGAAGGCGCGCAACTCGTCCTGCTGGCGCAGGTACTTGGCGAGCGCCTTGCGCTCCTTCTTGCTGAGCTTCTTCTTCTGCCGGCTCTCGTTCTTGTTCTCGTCCTTGCTCGTCGGGCTCGCGCCCTGGAGCGGGGTGCTCGTCCCCTTGGCGCGGCCCGCGAGCGCGATACGGCTCGCGTCGGCGGGGTCGATCTCGGCCAGGTCGACCGTGCCGTCGGCGAGCGCGGCGGCCCGCTTGTCGAGCGGTACGGCGTGCAGCACGATCTCGGAGAGCTTCGCGGGCCGGCCCCACCAGTGCGGGTTGCGGGCGAGGACGATCTCCTTGTCCTTGCGGTCGATCTTCTGCACCCCGAAGGCGCCGGCGGTGACCTTCAGCTTGCGGCGCGCGCCGTCGTTGAAGGCGTCCGGGGTGCCCATGACGTCCTTGGGGTACAGCGGCGAGAACAGCGCCTTCCAGTCGGCGTACGGCCGGCTGAAGGTGACCTTGACCTCAAGGTTGTTGGCGCCGCGCTCGATCTTCTCGATGCGGTCGTAACCGGCGTTGCGCGCGGTCCAGTACGCGGAGTCCTTGCCGGACAGGGCGCGCCACTGGGCGGCGAAGTCGGCGGCGCCGATCTCGCGGCCGTCGCTCCACACGGCCTGCTGGTCCAGCTTGTAGAGGACGACCTGCTTGGGCTCGGTGTCGACGACCTTCGCGGACTCCAGGTAGTCGGCGTCGCGCTGCGGGCGGCCCTGCGCGTCGAGCCGGAACATCGCGGGCAGGACGGCCTGGGCGACGCGGGTGGTGGCGTCGTCGGCGTCCGACTGGAAGGTGTTGAGGGTCTCCGGTACGTCGTCGACGGCCCAGTTCAGGGTGCCGCCGTCGGCGACCAGGTCACGGCCGACCGGGGCGATGTCCTGGCCGGCGAGCGGCTTGCCCGACTCGTCGTCGGAACCGCACGCCGCGAGGGTGGGCACCGCGAGCGCGCCCGCGGTGAGGAAGGCGACCGAGCGCATGACCGCGCGCAGTCTGACGCCGTCGTGGGACATCACTGCTACCTCCGGTAAGCCGCGGGCTTCTGATCACTTTTGGGCGTATATGGAGCTGATCAGATCTTTGCGGCCACTGAAGAGGAAACGGTTCGGCCATGAAGGGCGACACGGCGAGGGGCGCCGGGAAGCCCACCCGTGCGGCGCAATGTTCGAATCTGCCCCCGTACACACCAACGCACCCCGGCCAATCCGTGCACACCGCTTCCCACCGGGAGGTGTGGCGCGCAACACTCGCAGGCGCATGAACGTTGCCGTCCAGGGCCGACGCCCACGGAAGCGAGGTCATGTCATGTCCGTGCACGACGAACTGACGTCAGTCCAGCGCTGTCTCGACGACCTGTTCAGGTCGGTGGGGCGGCTGGAGAACCAATTCGGCAGCGGCGGCCTGGAAATGCGCAGGGTCAAGGCCGACGCCGACCGGCTGCGCGAGAGCGTCGCGCTGCTGCGTGACGCCGCACCAGGGATCGAGCGCCCCCGGCGCCCCGATCTCGTCTCCATCCCCGACACCCCCTACGACAACACCCTGTGGACGGACTCGGACGACGAAGGACTCGGCGCCCACGACCGCCACGCACCCTGAACCGACCGGAGTCCTGACTTGGCCACTGGTACGGAACCCCAACCGAAGAGCGGCGGCGTACACACCGGTACGCGCGCCGCGATCGACGCCCCGCATCTGCGGACCGACCGCTGGTGGCTGGCCCCGGCCGTCACCGCCGCCGGACTGCTGGCCTTCGTCGTCTACTCGACCTGGCGGGCCTTCGCGGACTCGAACTACTACTCGGCGCCCTACGTCTCGCCGTTCTACTCGCCCTGTCTGGCCGACCGGTGCCGGACGATGCACGCGGGCCCGAACGCGGATCTCTTCGGGAGCTGGTGGGGCATCTCCCCCGCCATCATCATCCTGATCTTCCCGCTCGGCTTCCGCCTGACCTGCTACTACTACCGCAAGGCCTACTACCGGGGCTTCTGGGCCTCGCCCCCGGCCTGCGCGGTGGCCGAGCCGCACAAGAAGTACAGCGGTGAGACCCGCTTCCCGCTGATCCTGCAGAACGTCCACCGGTACTTCTTCTACGCGGCGCTCCTGGTGGCGGGCACGCTGACGTACGACACCGTGCTGACCTTCCGCGACGAGCACTACCACTGGGGCCACATGGGCCTGGGCACCCTCGTCTTCGTGGCCAACATCGTGCTGATCTGGGCGTACACCCTGTCCTGCCACTCCTGCCGGCACATCGTCGGCGGCAAGCTCAAGCACTTCTCCAAGCATCCCGTGCGGTACAAGGCGTGGAAGTTCGTGGGGAAGCTGAACGACCGTCATATGCAGCTCGCCTGGGCGTCGTTGATCAGCGTGGCGGCTGCCGATTTCTACGTGTACCTGGTCGCCTCCGGCGCTTTCAACGATCCGAGGTTCTTCTGATGTCCGTGGTCGAGCGACAGGAGTGGGACGTCGTCGTGGTCGGTGCCGGTGGCGCCGGTCTGCGGGCCGCCATCGAGGCGCGCGAGCGCGGTGCCCGTACGGCGGTGATCTGCAAGTCGCTGTTCGGCAAGGCCCACACGGTGATGGCCGAGGGCGGCATCGCGGCGGCGATGGCCAACGTCAACGAGCACGACAACTGGCAGGTCCACTTCCGCGACACCCTGCGCGGCGGCAAGTTCCTCAACCAGTGGCGCATGTCGGAGCTGCACGCGAAGGAAGCCCCGGACCGGGTCTGGGAGTTGGAGACCTGGGGCGCCCTCTTCGACCGTACGAAAGACGGCAAGATCTCCCAGCGCAACTTCGGTGGCCACGAGTACCCGCGCCTCGCACACGTCGGCGACCGTACGGGACTTGAGCTGATCCGCACGCTCCAGCAGAAGATCGTGTCGCTCCAGCAGGAGGACCACAAGGAGACCGGTGACTACGAGTCCCGTCTGAAGGTCTATCAGGAGTGCACGGTCACAAGGGTGTTGAAGGACGGCAGCCGCGTCTCCGGGGTCTTCGCCTACGAGCGCGAGACCGGCCGCTTCATGGTCCTCGAAGCCCCCTCCGTGGTGATCGCGACGGGCGGGATCGGCAAGTCCTTCAAGGTGACGTCGAATTCGTGGGAGTACACGGGCGACGGGCACGCGCTGGCGCTGCTCGCCGGAGCGCCTCTCCTCAACATGGAGTTCGTGCAGTTCCACCCCACGGGCATGGTCTGGCCGCCGTCCGTGAAGGGCATCCTGGTCACCGAGTCGGTTCGCGGCGACGGCGGGGTGCTGCGCAACTCCGAGGACAAACGGTTCATGTTCGACTACATCCCCGACGTCTTCAAGGAGAAGTACGCCGAGTCGGAGGCGGAGGGCGACCGCTGGTACGAGGACCCCGACAACAACCGCCGTCCCCCCGAACTGCTCCCCCGCGACGAGGTCGCCCGCGCCATCAACTCCGAGGTGAAGGCGGGCCGCGGCTCACCGCACGGCGGGGTCTTCCTGGACGTGTCGACGCGTATGCCGGCGGAGGTGATCCGGCGCCGACTCCCGTCCATGTACCACCAGTTCAAGGAGTTGGCCGACGTCGACATCACGGCGGAGGCGATGGAGGTCGGGCCGACCTGTCACTACGTGATGGGCGGTGTCGCGGTCGAGTCGGACACGGCGGCGGCGCGCGGGGTACCGGGGCTGTTCGCGGCGGGTGAGGTGGCCGGCGGCATGCACGGCTCCAACCGGCTCGGCGGCAACTCCCTGTCCGACCTGCTGGTGTTCGGCCGCCGGGCGGGCTGGCACGCGGCGGACCACGCGGCCGACCTGGCGGACAGCCGCCCGCTGGTGGACGACACGGAGGTCGACCTGGCGGCGGCGGAGGCACTGCGCCCCTTCTCGGCGGAGGGCCCCGAACCCGGGCAGGAGAACGGCCGCCCGCCGGAGAACCCGTACACCCTCCACCAGGAACTCCAGCAGACCATGAACGACCTCGTCGGCATCATCCGCCGCGAGGGCGAGATGGAACAGGCGCTGGAGAAACTGGCGGATCTTCGAGTACGGGCCCGCAGGGCGGGAGTCGAGGGCCACCGGCAGTTCAACCCCGGCTGGCATCTCGCCCTGGACCTGCGGAACATGCTGCTGGTCAGCGAGTGCGTGGCGCGGGCCGCGCTGGAGCGCACCGAGTCGCGGGGTGGACACACCCGCGAGGACCACCCCGGCATGAACCGCGACTGGCGCCGCATCAACCTGATCTGCCAACTGACGCACCCCAACGGCGGGTTGGCGGCCGCGGACCCGGTGTCCGGCCAGATCAGCCTGACCCGCGAGACGACCGACCCCATCCGCGCCGACCTGCTCGCCCTCTTCGAGAAGGAAGAGCTGGTCAAGTACCTCGCCGAAGAGGAGCTGTACGAGTGAGCAGCTACGAAGCCCGCTTCAAGGTGTGGCGGGGGGACGTCGAGGGCGGCGACCTGGAGGACTTCAAGGTCGAGGTCAACGACGGCGAGGTGATCCTCGACATCATCCACCGCATCCAGGCCACCCAGGCCTCTGACCTCGCCGTGCGCTGGAACTGCAAGGCGGGCAAGTGCGGTTCGTGCTCGGCGGAGATCAACGGCCGCCCCCGGCTGATGTGCATGACCCGCATGTCGGTGTTCACCCGCGAGGAGACGATCACGGTCACGCCCCTGCGTGCCTTCCCCGTGATCCGCGACCTGGTCACGGACGTCGGCTTCAACTACCAGAAGGCCAGGGAGATTCCGTCGTTCGTACCGCCGGAGGGGGTCGCGGCCGGCGAGTACCGGATGATGCAGGAGGACGTCGACCGCTCGCAGGAGTTCCGCAAGTGCATCGAGTGCTTCCTGTGCCAGGACACCTGCCACGTCGTCCGCGACCACGAGGAGAACAAGACGGCGTTCGCCGGCCCCCGATTCCTCATGCGGGTCGCGGAGTTGGACATGCACCCGCTGGACGCGGCGGCGGACTCCGGCCTCGACCGCAAGAAGACCGCCCAGGACGAACACGGCCTCGGCTACTGCAACATCACCAAGTGCTGCAGCGAGGTCTGCCCCGAGGGCATCCACATCACGGACAACGCGCTGATCCCCTTGAAAGAACGGGCAGTCGACCGCAAGTACGACCCGCTGGTGTGGCTGGGGTCGAAGATCAGGAGGCGTTCTTCGTAGGCTTCGCGGGGTTGAGGGCGGCACCTTGTACCAGGACCCCGGCGAAGACCACGACGGCACCGACCACTGCGAACGGGGCCAGCCGCGAGTCGTCCGGGCCCTGGAACGGCCCGAAGAACACGCACGCGGCAAGCCCCGCGTCGCTGACCAGGATGCTGTAGCCCCACAGCCGGGGTCGCACGATGCGGTTCCGGCGCGCGAGCGGGGTCCAGCCGCGCGTGATCGCGCCGAGGCCGACACCGGCGAGGACGGCGATCAGCAGCGCTGCCAGGGTCAGTTCGATGCCGCTCATGTCCGCTCCACGAAGGACAGCGCCTGCTGGAGGTTGTGTTCCGCGATGCCGCGCATGAACTCCGGGTCGGGGAAGTCCCCGACGTCCAAGAGGCGTAGGGGGCCTGCCACGAGGGAGAGGTGCATGGCCAGGCCGTAGAGGCGCAGGCGGTCGGCGTCGAGGGCCTTGGTGTGTTCGGTGCGCAGGGCGTCGTAGTGGGGGCCGAAGCGCAGGCGGAGGAAGGCGTGCTCCCACTCGGCGTCGAAGTACATGAGGCCTTCGATGTCGATGAGGGCGAGGACTCCGTCCGGCGTCACGCGGACGTGGTCGGGGCCGAGTTCGCCGTGGATGAGGGTGGGGGGCTCGGTGCGGGGTCGGACCTGAGCCGCCAACGTCCTTATCGCATCGGACAGTTGGGGGTGGACGGCTGCTGCTCGTGGGTCGCGTGCCGGTAGTTCGTCGAGGTCGCTCAGGGCTCGTTCGGCTACGACCGCCTCGCACGAACCGCCGTACGAGGAGCCGCCGTTGTCGACGACAGCGACCTTGCCGATGCGCGGGCCCGTGCAGGAGTGCAGGGTGTCGAGCAGGGCCGTCATCCGCTCCAGCGCCGCCGCTTTCGGTACGGCGGCCGGGGCGCCGTTCAGCTGGTCCTCCAGGGTGCCGCCCGGGAGGTCCTCGACGATCGCCACGTCCGCCGGGAGGTGGGTGTGCGTGGGGTCGGCGTGGAGGAGACGCGGGGCGCGGACGCCGGCTGCGGCGAGGCGGTTCGCCGCCGCGGTGAAGAGGGTGAGGCCGGAGGCGTGGGAGAAGGGGTCGCGGGGGTCGCCGGGGCCGGCGTCCCAGAGGTCCTCGTCCGGGGACCAGACGTAGGCCACGGCGGTCGAACGGTCCTGGAAGGCGAGGCGGTAGACGCCCTTCTTCGAACCGCCGCGGAGGCGGGTCACGTCGTTCAGCGTGTGGCCGAGGGCGTGGGCGAAGGGGGCGAAGTCGGTGGGAGTGAGGGTCTTGCGGGTGGTGGTCACGGGGTCGCGGGGCGCTGCGCGCGGTACTGCAGTGCGCCGCCGAGGAGGATCAGGGTGAGCGCCGTCGCCGCGCCCGCGTCGTCCATGGCCAGGGAATCCGACCACCAGTGCAGGGACATCCCCGTCCCCATGCCCAGTGCCGAGGTCAGCGCGCCGTATCCCCACAACTCCGGCCGTACGACCCTGCCTCGCACCATCGGCAACAGCCAACCGGTCGTCACCGCGACGACTCCGATCGCCGCAAGCAGCAACAACGCCAGCGCGGCCAACTCTGTCAACAACATCGCCCACCCCCATCGGACTCGACTGATCATCGCACCCACGGCTGTGAACAGCACGGTGTTTTACGGGACTTGAACACCTACTCGTACTCAGCGCACCCAGCCCTCCCGGTACGCCGTCCAGTCCGCCTCCGTCGCCGCGAAGTCGACGTACAGGGCGACACCGAAGTTCGTACGGTCCGCGTCCGTGCGGGACAGGCCGAGGCGGACGCCGCGTACGGCGGCGGGGACGGTCTCGGCGGCGCCGCGGTGGCCGAAGCGGTTCTCGTGGAAGAAGGGCAGGCCCATGAGGAGGTCGGTGGAGTCCGGGGTGACCTCCAGGGCGAGCGAGGTCTGTTGGGCGACGTAGCCGCCGTAGAGGCTCTGCAGGGGTTGCATCGTGTCGTACGACATGACGGCGATCTGGTCCACGCGGCGGGCCACCTGTCCGAAGTACGCCTGCGACCACCACTTGGGGTGGTTGGTGACGGTGCCCCAGAAGGAGTGGAAGGCGGGGAGCGGGTCGATCTGGTGGGCGGCGACGGAGAGTTGGGCGTCGTGGGCCCGGGTGACCTCGTGGAGCCTGTCGAGGAGGTCGAGGTAGTTCGCGTCGCCGGAGTGGAGGGGTTCCAGGTCGAAGTGGGCGCCCTCGAAACCGGCGGCGAGGATCTGGCGGGTCGAGGCGACGATCGCTGTCCGGGTCGAGGCGTTCTGCAGGCGCAGGCCGTCCGGGCTCTCGGTGGCGAGCTTGTCACCCAGCCAGGCCTGGACCCGGACCCCGGGCAGCTCCCTGTGCACCGACTCGATCAACCAGGCCGCCTTGGGATAGTCCGACTCCGGGAGGGTGCCGTCGTGCTCCAGGGGGCCTGAATGGACGTACAGGTCGCGGATACCGGTGCTTTTCAGCCGCCGGGCCAGCGCTGCCACGTCCCCGTCGGTCTTACGCCCGTCCACCCACGCGTGGCCCAGCCAGATCGCGTCCTGGCCCCGGGTGTACGTGCCGTCGGACGGCTCACCGACGTAATTCACGCGGAGGGCGATCTCGGCACCGAGGATGGGCAGCAGCAAGGCGAGTACGAGGGCGAGGGCGCTCCGCCGAACCCACTTCGCTTTCCCACCCCGCCCACCCCTCCCACCCGTACTACTTTCGTCGTCGGGTGCGGGTGGCCCCTGTGGGGGTACGCCACCGTCGGCGACCTCGGGCGGATCGGTCGCCGCAGACGCGCCGGTCCCCACAGGCGCGTCACGCTTCCCGATCCCCGGCTCCCCAGGCTCGGCGCCGTCGCCGTCCGCCGGACAGGCCGGTGCCTCCCGCTCTCCGCCCTCCGAACCCTCAGCCAGGTCTCCCCCACGTATCTCCGGATCCCGACCAGCCCCGATCCCCGGCTCAGCGGACCCAGCCCCCACTCCCCCCGAACCCCCTGCATGCCCCATCCCCGTGCCACCCCTCCCCATAGCTGAACCCCTCGCACCCCACACGCCCCCACGTCCCACCCCAGGCTCATCCCGGTCGCGCGCCCGCAATCCTGCTCATACGCTCCGAAATGTGACGTCATCCTTGATACGGGGCCGGCCGCGGCGCGGGACCTCCCATATATCCGTGCGGGTGGGGCATGCCGTGCTGGGTGGGGCGGTCGGGGTCGTGTGGCTGGTGTTGCCGGTGATGACGATCAATGCGGAGGCTCCGGTTGCGGCCGCCCGGGGCGGGCCCGTCGCCGGTGCGGGCGAACACGGGGAGCAGGAGGCCGAGGGGACGACCTCCGGCGCCGATCTCGTCCTCCCCCTCGTCGCCGTCGGCGGAGTGGCCGTACTCGCGGGGTACGGGTATGTGCGGCGCACCCGTAGGGCCCGTACCCGTACGACTCCCGGTGTCGGTGTCGTGTCACCCCAGCCCCCCGTGACCCCGCTCCCCGTACTGGAACGCCAGGCCGGTGCCGCCCTCGTCCAGGCCGACGACTGTCTGCGCACGAGCCGTGAGGAACTCGCCTTCGTCGAGGCCCGGTTCGGGGCGGCGGCCGTCGAACCGTTCGTACGGGCCCTGCGGGACGCCGAGCGCGAGCTCTCCGCCGCCTTCGCGATACGCCTGCGCTACGACCGAGGTGTCCCGGAACCGAAAGAGGAAGCCGCCCGGCGGCAAGCCCTCGCCGGCATCGTCGGACGGTGTGCCGAAGCCGGGCGGCGGCTGGACACCGAAACGCCCGCCTTCGATCAACTCCGGTCATTGGAGCAGGAGATGAACGAAGCGCTCGGCGTCGCGGAGGCCCGGTTCCGCGAACTGGCCGGCCGTACAGGGGCCGTGGACGCCACCCTCGCCGACCTGCACGCCCGCTACCCGGCACCCGCGACCGCGACCACCACCGTCACTGGGTACGTCGAACAGGCCAAGGACCGGCTCGTGTTCGCCACCACCCACCTCAACCAGGCCCGCCAGGCAGCCGACTTGGGACACACCGGCGAGGCCATACGGTCCCTCCGCGCCGCCGAGGGCGCCATCAGCCAGGCCGACACCTTCCTGAACGACGTCGACCGGCTCGCCAACTCACTCGCCGCCGCAGCGGAGTTGGTACCCGCCACACTCACCGGCGCCGAATCCGACATCGCAAGGGCAACGGCCGCATCACCGACAGGGCCGCTCCACACCCACGTCGCCCACGCCCACATCACCCTCGCCGCCGTACGAGAAGAACTCACCGGCGACCGCCCCTACGGCTACGACCCCCTCGACGCCCTGCGCCGCATCGTCCAGGCCATGCTGCCGCTGGGCGGGACGCGGGACGGAGTCCTCGGCGCCGCCGCGTGGCTCGTCGGGCGGAGTGACGTGGGCTCGGCGGACGGTTTCGTGGCGACGCACCGGGGTGCCGTGGGCGTGGAAGCCCGCACCCGGCTGGCCGAAGCGGAGCTGCTGCTCACCACCGACCCCGCCGCGGCCGACGTACCCGCGCTGGAGGCCCGCGAGTCGGCCGAGCAGGACGTCCGTGTGCACGGGAACCCGTACGCCGGTGCCGCCGACGAGCACACGAGCGGGGTCGGCGGGGCGGTCCTCGGCGGAATCCTCCTCGGCGAGGACCCGGACGGCGGCCCACCCCTCACCTTCGGCGGACCGGCCACACGGAAACGCCGCGCGCTCCCGCCGACGTAGAACTCCGCAGTCGGCATCGACAGGCACAGGCCGGACCGCCGGCCGGCCGCCCCCGGAACAACGAAAGCAGCCGGAATCACCGGAGCCGTCAGAACAGACTCAGCAACGCCTCCGCCGGATCCACCAACCCGTTCTCCCCGTCCGGCAACGGCAGTTCGAACCACACCGTCTTGCCGCGTGGCGTCCGGCGGGAGCCCCAGGCCGCCGACAGGAGGCCGACCAGTTGGAGGCCCCGGCCGCCCTCGTCCGTGTCGCGGGCGCGGCGGCGGCGTGGCTGGACCAGGCCCGCGTCCCAGACCTCGCACACCAGGGTGCGGTCCAGCAGGAGACGGAGCCGGATCTCGCCCTCGCCGTACCGCAGCGCGTTCGTCACCAGTTCGCTGACCAGCAACTCGGCGGTGTCGATGAGGGGTTCAAGGTCCCAGGACTGGAGGCGGGCGCGGGCGTACTCGCGGGCGCGGCCCACGCTGCGGGGTTCGCGCGGCAGGGTCCAGTCGCCGACCGAGTCGGCCGGCAGGCCCTGGACGCGGGCCATGAGGAGCGCGATGTCGTCCTCGCCGTGGTGGGTGTCGAGGGTGCTGAGGACGTGGTCGCAGACGTCCTCCAGGTCGCGGTGGGTCTCGGCGTTCAGGGCCGCCGCGGTGGACGGGTTGCCGTCGGACGGACCACGGGTCGCCGGGTCGGTCAGCGCGCCCACGAACGCCTGGAGGCCCTCGTCCAGGGGGTGGTCGCGGGATTCGACCAGTCCGTCCGTGTAGAGCGCCAGGAGTGCGCCTTCGGGGAGTTCGACCTCCACCTCCTCGAAGGGTTCGCCGCCGACCCCCAGGGGCATGCCGGGCGGGACGTCGAGCATCAGCGCGGCCTCGCCGGGTTCCACCAGGACCGGCGGGAGGTGGCCCGCGTTGGCGAACGTGCAGCGCCTGGTCACCGAGTCGTAGACCGCGTAGATACAGGTGGCCAGATACACCTCGGCCAGGTCCGCCTCGCGGGGGCGGCGGGCCGCCCGGGTGGCCTGCTGAACTCCGCCGGGGGTGCCGAGGCCGCGCGCGATCTCGTCCAACGCCGAGAGGACTTCGGCCGGTTCGAGGTCGAGGAGGGCCAACGTGCGGACGGCCGTGCGGAGTTCGCCCATCGCCACCGCCGCGCGTAGACCGCGTCCCATCACGTCTCCGACCACCAACGCCGTGCGGTGGCCGGGGAGTTCGATGACGTCGAACCAGTCGCCGCCGACCTCCGTCGCCGCGTTCCCGGGCAGGTAGCGGCAGGCGATGTCGAGGCCGGAGGCCTCCGGGTCGCCGGGCGGGAGGAGGGACCGCTGCAGTATCAACGCCCGTTCGTGCTCACGCCGGTACAGCCGCGCGTTGTCGATACAGACGGCGGCCCGCGCCGCCAGCTCCACCGCGAGATCCCGGTCCCGGTCCCCGAACGGCTCGCTGCCCTTCGTCCGGGCGAACTGCGCGAGTCCTACGACGGTGTCGTGGGCGACCATCGGCACGGCCAGCGTGGACTGGACCGGGCCGCCCTCCTCGGCGGGGACGTACTGCGGGCGGGCGGTGCGCAGGGCGTCCGCGCAGGGCGAGTTGAAGGGGTAGTGGTGGACCGCGCCCACGGCCACGGGTGCGCCGCCGCCTACGAAGGGGGCGTCGGAGACCGCGCTGGCGAAGGCCACCCGGCGGAGTTCCGCGCTGCCGTCGGCGCGGCCCGGCGGGGTCTCGTCGCCGGCCAGGAGGCCCTGGTAGAGGTCGACGGTCGCGAGGTCGCAGAAGCCGGGGACGACGACGTCGAGGAGTTCGCGGGCCGTGGTCTCCAGGTCGAGGGAGTTCCCGATGCGGGCGCCGGCCTCGTTCAGAAGGGCGAGATTGCGCCGCGCGGAGGCGGCCTCGCGGGCGGCGGCGCGGCGGGCGGTGACGTCGGTGCCGAGCCAGGCGATGCCGATGGGGCGGCCGCTGCCGCTGTGCACGCGGTAGAGGTTGATGGACCAGTGCCGGCGCTCCTCGGAACCCGGGACCAGGCCGGTGACATGCATGTCCGTGATGGAGTTGCCGGTCTCCAGGACGCGGCGCAGGGTCGCGGTGACCCGCTCGGCCTCGGGGCTCTGCAGATAGTCGTGGACGCCCCGGCCGCGGTGGTCCTCGGGGCTGCCGCCGAAGGTGTTGGCGATCTGCTGGTTGGCCCGCCGGACCCGCAGGTCGGGGTCGATCAGCAGGAACCCGAACGGAGATTGACCGAATATCGACTGCGAGGCGGCGAGATCGGTCTCGATACGACGCAGGATGCGGACGTCGACGACGATGCAGACGGCGGCCCGCTCGCCCTCCTCGGTCCGCGTCGGCATCACATAGACCTCGGCGAGACCCTCCTTGCCCGGCTCGCCCCCGGCGGTCCCCGGCGCCTTGAAGGGAACCACTCCGGTCCACTCCCGGCCGTCCAGGATCTCGGCCATCTTCCGCTGGCCGCGCTCGTGCAGTTCGGGGTCGACGAACGCCTCGATGGGATCCATGCCCACCGCGCGGTCGGTGGGGATGCCGAACAGCTGCTCGGCCCGCAGGCTCCACTGGTCGACGAGCCCGTCGGGGCCTATGGAGAAGGAGGCGACCTTGATGTAGTCGTAGATCGAACCGGGTGGGCTGCTCTGCCACATGGCGTCGCCGACGGTCATCGCGTCGCCGCCGGACACACCCGCCATGACGTCGGCGGCGGTCACGCCGTCGCCTCCGGGCACGTCGATGTGACTCGCGGCCTCAGCCCTCGCGCGGTCCGACGGGTCCTCGGACTCCGTGGCCTTCGCTGGTATCTCGCTCACGCGAACCGTCCCCTCCAGCTCACCGCGTCCGGCACCGGTCACCGGGGGCGGCTGCCCGCAGTATCCAGCACTACGGCGCCGCACAACACGGTGTTCACGATCACAGGACAATCCCGATGCATTTCGGACCTGCCTGCGACAACACTCCCAGTCTTCTAACCAGCGGACACGCAGTCGAACCACGCGGATCGACAACCGTCACAGGCCTGGACCACTCGATGGACACGACTGTCCGGTTCGTACAGCTGTGTTCGCCCTCGGTTCACCCGGGTACGGCCAGCTCGAACCACACGGTCTTGCCCGTCTCGCCGGGCCGGGTGCCCCAGCGGACGCAGGCGCCGGCGACGAGTTGGAGACCCCGGCCGCTCTCGTCCTCGGGGCGGGCGACGCGCTCGCGGGGCGGGTCGGGCAGCGGGTCGGAGACCTCGACCAGCAGCACACCGGCCGGGCCGACGGGCCGGACCAGCCGGACGCCGATGGGGCCGGTGGCGTGCCGCAGCGCGTTGGTCACCAGCTCGCTGACCAACAGCGCCGCGATGTCGGCGAGGGCGTCGAGGTCCCAGTCGCGCAACTGGCCGCGGACGGCGGTGCGTGCGGTGCGGACGGCTCCGGGGTCCGCGGGAAAGGTCCACTCGGCGCAGTCGCCTTCGGTGTCGATCAAGCCGATCACATCCCGGGCCAGCCAGCTCACCCATGTCCGATTTCATGGGGTTAATGGGCACATACCCGATATTCAGGGCCCGGTACCGTCCCCGAGGGCGCACTGTGGCACGAACGGCGTACACCGAGCCCGGCGCGCTCCGCCGTCCCGGCCTACGACGACTTCAGCGCGCCCCCGCGTCCAGGAGCGCGAGCGCCTCCCGTACGGCCGGCACGTCCTGGTCGAGCCAGTCGACGGTCCAGATGTCGGCGGGGGCGAGCCAGCGCAGTTCGTCGTGGTCTTCGAGGGGCTCGGGCTCCGCCGAACCGGGGAGCAGCCGGGCCGTCCAGACCTGGAGGACGTACGGCGGCCTCAGCGGCCACTGCCCCGGGACGCGCTCCACGGTCTCGGCGTCGACACCGAGTTCCTCGCGCAACTCGCGCACCAGCGCGGCGTCGGGGCGCTCGCCGGGTTCGACCTTGCCGCCGGGGAGTTCCCAGCGCCCGGCCAGTTCAGGGGGTGCGCTGCGGCGCGCGGCGAGCAGTCGGCCGCCGTCGAACAGGGCGGCGCCGACCACCACGATCCGTGTCGTCATGCGCCGGAGCCTACGGGGTGCCGGGGCGCGGTCAGTTGCGGGTGGCGTCCTCGCTCTGCCCGATCCGCTCGACCCAGTACAGCTGCTTGTGCCCGCGGTCGTCGAGGCTGTCCGCGATCTTCTGGGCCTCGGCGCGGGTCGCGTACCGCCCCACGCGGTAGCGATTGCCGTTGTCGTCCTGCCGTATCACGAGCCAGGGAAGAGTGATCGTGCCGTCGTTCATCGCCATCGCGCCCCTCCGTCTCCCGCTCGCGGTTCGTGCCGTGCCCCACCCCATAAGGAAACCGCAATCCGCATATGCCGGAGCCTACGCCTAACCTTCACGCAGCGAATACGGGTTTTCACAAAGAGGTACGCAACCAGCCAGGACGGAGGGGGCGCACGATGACGAACGCGCCGTTGGCGCACCTCGATGCATCCGGTGAGAGGCACGCTACAGGCGCGGTGAACGACCTGCGAGAAAGACCGGAATCCAACGGCGCCCAGGACAGGGCGGATTGACCGGTTCCGGCGACAAATGCCGTAAGGGGTGGACTACTTCACATGAAGCGCACTACTCGGTGCGCTACTTGACCGGCAGGTGGTAGGCGATCCGGTAGCGGTCGGCCGGGACCACGACGTCGGCCGTCTCCACCGGGCGCCCCGAGGCGTAGTACGTCCGCTGGATGACCAGGACCACATGCCCGGGGACTCCCCCCAGGGCGAGCAACTCCTCGGCGAGACCCGGCCGGGCGCCGACCTCCTCCGTGACGTTGTCCACGACGACGTCGATCGCGCGCATCCGCTCGACGACCCCCATGCCGCCCAGCGGGCCCTCCTCGGGCAGCATCACGGGCGTACGGCCGGTCACCGCGAGGGGCTCCCAGGACGTGGAGAGCATCATCGTCTCGCCGGAGTCCCGGAACACGTACTTCGTGCACATCACGCGCTCACCGGGCTGGAGCGCGAGCCGCTCGGCGATGGCGACGCCGGCCTCGGCCTGCTCACTGCTGGACTCCCAGGTGCCGCGCGCCTCCCCCTCGGCCTGCTCCTGCCGGAACGGGGTCGCGCCGGCCGGCGGCCGGAACCCGGAGCGGGAGACGCGCCGCGGCACGGGACGCTCGCGCACATACGTCCCCGATCCGGAGCGGCCCTCGACCAGCCCCTCGGCCATCAGCACCTTGCGCGCTTCGAGCGCGACCGTGTCGGAGACCCCGTACTCCTCGCGGATCCTGGCCTGCGAGGGCAGCCGGGTGTGCGGGGGCAGCTGGCCGTCGACGATCTTCTTGCGGAGATCACCCGCGACGCGCAGATACGCCGGCTGCTCACCGAATGTCACTGGCCGCTCCCATCAGGTTGTACAGACAGCAACAGCCTGGCAACCGTGGGTTGTGCCATGCAAGCAAAGGCCAGAGAATCACTCGATGTGATGACTTATACCCGGCGTGGGCTTTACCCAGGCACTTTCTCCCCGCTATAGGAGCCGTCACACCTCCATGCCGCCGGCGTCTCCCCCGCCGTCCCCGCCACCGTCGTTCTGGTCGTACGACGGAGGGGTCGTGGCGAGCCCCAGAGCCTCGCGGGCGGTGACCGACTTCTGGGGGTCGATCAGGTCGGCGCCCTTGTCGTAGTGCCCGTAGAACTCGTCGGCGTCCGAGGCCTTGGCCGCCTTCGCCCACTCCTTCTGCGCCGCCCGCAGATCCTTGACCAGGGCCGCGACCGGCTTGGCGGAACCGCCGGGCCACTCATGGCTCTCCAGCAGATCTGCCTGCTGGGTCAGCGCGGTCGAGACCCGGCCCGCCCAGGCCTTGTGCCCCGGCAGGTCGTCCTCGACGTACTGCGCGTCGGGGGCCGAGTCCAGCGCCGAGTTGAGGACGTGGGCCGCCTTCAGATAGGCGACCTGGTCGGAGTCGAGGGTCGTGGCGTCGTTGCGCAGCGAACCGGCGGGCAGGCTCGCCTCCTCGTCCGTGTTGCCGAACACGCAGGTGATCTCGCGGTCGCCCAGGCTCCAGCTCTGCGAGGTCGGGGTGACGTAGTAGATGTCCACGTCGTCGGGCACGGCCCAGCCGTCCATGGCGTAGGCGTCCTGGAGCGCGTAGCACTTGTCGTCGGCGGTGGCGGTGACCTTCTTGTCCCCCGGGTACGAGCCGCTGCCCATCCGCACGACGGCGAACACCTCCCCGTCGTGCGCGCCGTCGCAGGACACCACGTCGAAGTCGTACGTCATGCCCTCCAGCGAACCGCTGGGCGCGTCGAAGCACTCGCCCTTCACGGGGGAGGCGCTGGAGTCGTTCCGCGCGCTGTCCTTGACGTCGTCCCAGAAGCCGGTCGCCGCGCCGGTCGCCGCGAGCACCCACACCATCAGCCCGAACGCCGACAGCACCATGCCGGCCGCCGCCATGCTCCGCCCGCGCTCGCCCCGCTTCTTGATCTGGTTCAGCGAGATCAGCCCGAGGACGACCCCGACCCCCGGTATGCAGCACAGGATGCCGAGCACGAGAGCGGCGACGGACATGCCGTTGAGCGGCGCGGGGTTGTTGTACGGGGTGTAGCCCTGGGACCAGGTCTGGTAGGGCTGCGGTCCGTAGGGACCCGGAGGGGTCTGCGGGCCTTGGGGGTACGGGGCGTACGGGGTGTGCGGGACCTGCGCGGGCGGGGCGTACGGGTCCTGCTGGGGCGGGGCGTACGGGTTGTACGGGGTGGACGCCTGCGGGGAGGGAGCCTGGGCCGGGGGCTGGTCCTGGGGGCTCTCGGGACCCTGGGTGGGCGGCCCTTGGGGCTCCGGGGGCGGGGGTATGGACACCGGTTACCGTGCTCCTGGTTCAGGCGGGGATCTCCAAAAGGAGAGCTGGAGATCTTCAGATGCGGAACTGACGTACGACTTGGCGCATGGTAAGCGTGAGGTGAGCGGGAGCGGCCGACGGGGGCACGGTGTTCCCGGCGGCGGGGTGAGTCACCGAACCGGAGTCGTTCCCCGAGCGGGACTGGGGCTGATCATCGGGGCGGGGCGGCCGACGATAGCCTTCCCGTGCGCGATCTTGTGATCGGGTGATCTTGCGCTACGGGACTCATGGGGGCGGAATTGGGAGCGGTCGGGGGGATGGCGGTTCAGGGCGCGGTAGTCGAAGGCACCGCGGTCGGAGCGAGCGTCGACGCGGTCAATCGGCTGACGGCGCGTTGGGCCGAGTCGGCGACGGGGGGCACGGTGTTCTCGGCGGCCGGGGTGTGGCCGTTGCTGGCGTTTCTCGCCGACGGGGCGTCGGGCGCCGCGCGGGCGGAGCTCGCGGATGCGGTGGGGATGCCCGCCGACCAAGCTGCCGCCGCCGCGCGGGAGTTGCTGGACGCGATGGGGTCGATGCCCGGGCTGAACTCCGCGCTCGGCCTGTGGACCCGGCGCGAACTGGCCGTACGGGAGGAGTGGCGGGCCGGGCTGTCGGCGGGCACGCACGGTGTGCTCACCGAGGATCTTCCGGCCTCGCAGCGGGCGTTGGACGCGTGGGCGGCCGAGCGGACGGGCGGGCTCGTCGAGCGGATGCCGGTCACGCTGGACGAGGACGTGCTGATGGTCCTGGCGAGTGCGCTCGCACTCCGGACCGAATGGCCGCGCCCCTTCAGCGAGTTGAGGCTCATCCCGGATGCCGGGCCCTGGCAGGGGCGGGAGTTGGTGGGTCTGCACCGCACCGGCGTCCGCCTCGACCGGGTCGGCGTGGTGAGCGGCCCGCACGGACACGTCACCGAGCTGAAAGTCCCGGGCGACAACGGGATCGACGTCCACCTGCTGCTCGGCGAGCAGCGCATGACCCCAGGTCAGGTGCTGGGCACGGGAGTTGACGTCCTGGCCCGCCGGCTCCCTGTCACAGCGAGCGGCCAACTCCCGTACGGCGACGTGGGACCGGGCCTGCGCGTCGAGCAACAGCGCTGCGCCACACCGCAACCGCCGGAGCTGTCGGTGACGACGGTCGCGTACGACATGCGGGCGCGGCACGATCTCCTGGACCTGCACGGTCTGTTCGGGCTCACGACGGCGATGGACACCGGTGCCGGCCACTTCCCCGGCATCAGCCCGACCCCGCTGGCCATCGGGCAGGCCGAACAGTCCACGGTGGCCCAGTTCGGCGCCCTCGGCTTCCGCGCCGCCGCGGTGACCGCGGTCGCGCCCGTCTTCGGCGGCGCCCGGCCCGACCTCCGCCACACGACCACCGTCGTCACGGCCCGCTTCGACCGCCCGTTCGGCTTCCTCGCCGTACACCGGGAGTCCCGCCTGATCCTGACGGCGGGCTGGGTCACGGACCCGACGCCGTACGGGAGGTAGGGGGCGCGGAGCGCTCGCGGCCACCCCGCATGCGCTCCGTCCGTGGGAACCCCCCGCGCGCCACCCGCCCGCACCTCGCAGCGCACCCCATCGTCGAACGGTGACCAAGCCGACCCGTCTGCTGCTCCCCCTCCTCGCCGCCGCCCTGCTCCTCCCCCTCCCCCTTCCCCCGGCGTCAGCCGCACCCCTCCGCGACGACTGCGACGCGCGCGGCTGGGCGCCCTCGGCCGGCCGGATCGACCCGACCGACACGTACCACCCCTACGTCGGCAACGGTTACCTCGGCACCCGGGTCCCGCCCGCCGGTGCGGGGTACGCCGCGTCCGGTGAGAAGACCGGCTGGCCGCTGTACACCCCGCGTTACGACGGCGCGTTCGTCTCCGGCCTCTATGCCCGGGGGCCCGCGAACACGGCCGGCCGCGAGGCCCTCGCCGCGCTCCCGAACTGGACCGGCCTCGACGTCACGGCGGGCACCGAGACGTACGGCGGTGGCAACGGCGGCCGGGTCAGTCACTACCGCCAGACCCTCAACCTCCGCTGCGGGTACGTCCGTACGTCCCTCACCTGGACCACCACGGACGGCCGCCGCACCGACCTCGTCTACGACGTCCTCGCCGCCCGCGACTCCCCGCACACCGGCGCCGTGCACCTGCGCGTGACCCCGCACTGGGACGGCGAACTCACCCTCACCGACCGCCTCGACGGCCGCGGCGCCCGCCGTGTCACGCAGACCGACGGCGGGAACGTGGGCGACCACACCATCGGCGTGGCGTTCCGCACGGACGGGACGGGTGTCGACGGGGCCGTCGCATCTGTGCTGGATGCGCCCGGGCGGCCCCAACACGCCCCCGATCCGGGGAAGTTGAGCGCCGGCCAGGCCACTCGCCTCCCCGTCCGCTCCGGGCGTACCTACACCGCCACCAAGTACGTCGGCGTCGACACCGCCCTCACCTCCCGCGACCCCCGTTCCGCCGCCCAGGACGCCGCCGGGCGGGCCGCGCGGCGGGGGTGGGACGCGTTGCTCGCCTCGCACACCGCCGCCTGGCGGGCGTTGTGGTCGTCGGACATCGAGGTTCCGGGGCATCCGGACCTCCAACTCTGGGCCCGTTCCGCCCAGTACGGGCTGCTGTCCGCGCTGCGCCCCGGCGCCCGGAACAGCATCGCGCCCGCCGGTCTGACCAGCGACAACTACGCCGGCATGGTCTTCTGGGACGCCGAGACCTGGATGTTCCCCTCGCTGCTCGCCACCCACCCGGACCTCGCCCGCCCGGTCCTCGAATACCGGTACCGCACCCGCACGGCCGCCGCCGAGAACGCCGCGAAGACCGCGGTGAAGGGCCTGTTCTTCCCCTGGACGAGCGCGAGTCACGGCCGGCTGTGGAGCGAATGCCAGAGCTGGCAGCCGCCGCACTGCGTCACCCAGAACCACCTCCAGGGCGACATCGCCCTCGCCGCCTGGCAGTACTACCTCGCCACCGGCGACCGCACCTGGCTCCGCACCCGAGGCCGGCCCCTCCTCAACGGCCTTGCCCAGTACTGGACTTCGCGGGCGACCAAGAACTCCGACGGCTCGTACTCCGTCAAGGAGGTCGCCGGTCCCGACGAGTACAGCAACGGCGTCAACGACGGCGTCTACACCAACGCCGTCGCCGCCACCGCCCTCCGCGCCGCGACCGACGCGGCCCGCGCCCTGGGCACCGACGCCCCCGCCGACTGGCTCACCGTCGCGAACGGCCTGCGCATCCCCTACGACCCGAAGCGCAAGATCTTCCTCCAGTACGACGGCTACGGCGGCTCCCAGATCAAGCAGGCGGACACCGTGCTGCTGATCTACCCGCTGGAGTGGCCCATGCCGGCCGGTGCCGCGGCCGCCACCCTCGACTACTACGCCCAGCGCACCGACCCGGACGGCCCCGCCATGACCGACGCCGTCCACGCGATCGACGCGGCGGCGATCGGCGAGCCGGGCTGTGCCGCGTACACCTTCCTGCGGCGGGCCTACCAGCCCTTCGCCCGCGGCCCGTTCGCCCTCTTCTCCGAGTCGCGCGGCGACAAGGCGGGCGCGTCCGACCCCCTCGCGGGCTCCCCCGCCCAGGACTTCCTCACCGGCAAGGGCGGCTTCCTCCAGGTCCTCACCCACGGCCTCACCGGCCTGCGCCTGCGCCCCGACGCCCTCCACCTCGACCCGACCCTGCCGCCCCAACTCCCGGACGGCGTACGCCTGTCGGGGCTGCGCTGGCGCGGTCGTACGTACGACATCGCCATCGGTCCGGAGACGACGACGGTACGGCTGCGGTCGGGCGCGCCCTTCTCGCTGGACACCCCCGAGGGGCGCCGCACCCTCTCCGGCACGGTCACCCTCAAGACCCGGCGCCCGGACCTCATCCCCACCACCGACCTGGCCCGCTGCCGCCCGGCGACGGCCACTTCCTCCGTCTCCGGCCTCTACCCGGAGGCGGCCGTGGACGGGAGCCCCGCGACCGCCTGGTCACCGGCCACCGACCGCGCCACCCTCACGGTCGACCTGGGGCGGACGGTGCGCGTCGGGACGGTTCGGCCCACGTGGACCAAGAAGCCGCGGTCGTACACGGTCGAGGTCTCCGCGAACGGGCACGCGTGGCACGCTTCGGACGGCACGGCCGCCCGGTACGTCCGCGTCACCGTGCGGGGCGGCGAAGGTGCCGCTCTCGCGGAACTCGACGTGCGCTCGTGACGGCCGAACTCCCCTGCGGGCACGGTCAGTTGGTGGCCTCCGCCGCCAGTCGCCGCTGCTCCTCCTCCACGATGCGGCGGGCCAGCGTGGCGTCGGAGATGTCGATCGCGTCCGGGGTGGCGTCAGCGAGGGCGCTGCGCCGGGCGAAGGCGTCGAAGAGCCGGTCCTTGTTCTTGAGGATGGTCAGGAGCCGGTCGTCCACGCTGTCGGTGGCGAGCATGCGGTGCACCTGGACCGTGCGTATCTGGCCCATGCGGTGGACGCGGGCCACGGCCTGGTGCTCCACCGTCGGTTTGACCTGGGGTTCGCAGAGGATGACCAGGGAGGCGGCCTGGAGGTTGAGGCCGATCCCGCCCGCCTCGATCTGGGAGAGCAGGACGGCGTGGCCGGGGGCCTGGGTGAACTCGTCGACGAATTGCTGTCGGCGGGCGGCCGGGACGCTTCCGGAGATGGGCCCGAACACCCCCTTCTCCAGGGCCTGTTCCACCGCGGCGAGCACGTCCCGGAAGTACGAGAAGACCACCACCTTCACGCCGTTGTCCGCAGCCTCGGCGACCAGCTCCCGCAGGCGTTGCAGTTTCGCGGACTTCTCGGTGTCGGCGTAGGCGGCCCGGCGCATCGCCATGAAGTTGCCGTCGCCGACCGCGCGGCCGTACGCCTCGCGGTCGGCGACGCCGAGTTCCACCCACTCGTCGACCTGGACCAGGGCGGGCAGTTCGGTGAGCACGTCCTCCTGGTTGCGGCGCAGATAGGCGGGGGCGACGGACTTGCGGAAGGCGTGCGGTCCGGCCGCCGCGGTGCCGTTGCGGACGGTCGGCAGGAGGTCGGGGCGGAGGTGGCGGACGAGGGTGCGGAACTCCTCGACGCGGTTCTCCATGGGGGTGCCGGTGAGGAACAGGACGCGGTCGCAGCGCTCGGTCCACAGGGCGACCGACTTGGTGCGGCGGGTGTCCGGGTTCTTCACGTAGTGGGCTTCGTCCACGACGAGCATGCCCGGGGTGGGGCCGGTCGGTGCCGGGTCTGTCAGCCCCTTGCCCCTCGGCCTCTTGCCCTTCAGCGACTTGTCGATCGGCGCGGGCAGGGTGTGCAGCGTGTCGAAGGTCGTGATCGCGACCCCGCCGCGCTCACCCCACTCCGCGTAGGCCTCGTGCCGGTCCGGGCCGTGCACCGGCAACGCGCGCAGGGTGCTGCGGGCGCCGATCTCACGGGTCCAGTTGATCAGCACGCTGGCCGGGCAGACCACCAGGAAGTGGTTGTGTCCCTCGGCCGCGAGATGGGCCAGCGCGGCGATGGCCTGGACGGTCTTGCCGAGCCCCATCTCATCCCCGAGGACGACCCGGCGTTGGGCAAGGGCGAAGCGGGCGCCGAAGGACTGGTATCCGCGCAGGGAGACCCGGCGATGGGTGTCGTCCAGCGGCTGGGCGTGCACGCGCTCGGCCAGCTCGGCCGGCAGGAACCCCTCGCTCGCCGCGAGGTCCGGCTGCTGCCCGTCGACCTCGGCGAGCTGGCTGTAGTACTCGGCGGACCGCAGCTCGAAGTCGACCCATGCCTCGATGTCGGAGACCGGCGGCCGCAGCAGGTCGGTGGAGGCCTGCGCGATCAGCAGCCGTACGTCCTTGGCGGCCGAGTCGGCGACCAGTTCGTGGAGTTCGGCGACCGCCGCGAGCGCGCTCTCCCGCCGCCTGCGTCCGGCGAGTGCCATCAACAGCCTGCTGCTGGCGGGGCGGGCCACGGGCAGCAGCGCGCCGAGCCGCTCGTCGAGCCGGGTCGCGGCGTCCAGGGCACGGCGCAGCTCCGGGCCTGCCTCGACGAGCCGTTGCAGGGCGATGACCAGGGCGGTGGTGCGCGGCTCGGGGTGGTCGACGTCGATGCGGACGGACACGGTCTCCGCGACGGCCCGCGCGATCTGCCGGGCCGCCGCGAGGGCCCGGTCGGCGGTCTGCTGTCCTACGCCGGGCAGCTGCCGCAGCTCGTACCGGCTCGCCTCGTGCACCGCGCGCACGGAGGTCAGTCCCGCCGCCTCCACCGCCCCGAGCCGCAGCCGCCCCTCGGTGACGTCCTTCAGCCGGGCGACCGGGATGGACTCCAGCTCCTGCGCGACGAGTTCGGCCCGCAGTGGCTCCAGCGCGGAGCGGACGGTGTCGAGCGCGCGGGCGTGGTCCTCACGCAGGGCGCGCGCCACGTCGTACAACCGCGTGCCCCGTGCGCACAGCTCCCTGGCCCGCCGTCCGGCCCGCGGAAACTCGCCCTCCATGTCACCCCCCGCTCCCCATGCGTCTCGCCGTGCACCCATCGTGGCACGCAGCACTGACAACGGGAGCGGGCCCGGCTTCTCAGCCCTCCGTCAGGCGTCGAACCCCGTCGCCCGGGTCCGCTTCTCCCACACCGCGATGTCACCCCGCACCTGCTCCAGGTGCCCGAGCACGGCGTCGACCGCGTCGTCACCCAACGGCAGGTGCAGCGGGGTGTCCTCGGCGTCCAGCGCGGCAAGGATGAGGGCCGCCGCCTTTGCGGGGTCGCCGGCCTGGGCGCCGTCACCGCCGGAGACGAAGCCGCGGGTCGCGCTCACCTTGGCGTACACACCGCTGTCGGCGCTCACCCCGGCCCTGCTCGTGTCGAACAGGGCGGTCCGGAAGGCGCCCGGTTCGACGATCAGCACCTTGATGCCGTACTCGGCGACCTCGTCCGCGAGCCCCTCGGAGAGTCCCTCCAGGGCGAACTTCGTTCCGCTGTACGCCGAGAAGCCCGCGAAGGACATCTGCCCGCCCATGCTGCTCATCTGCACGATCGCCCCGGAGCGGCGGTCCCGCATGGACGGCAGCACCGCGCGCGTGAGGGCCGCGGGCCCGAAGACATGCAGGTCGAACAGGTCCCGCAGCTCCTGCTCGGTGGTCTCCTCGAAGGCCCCGACGTGCGTACGGCCCGCGTTGTTGACGAGCACGTCGATCCGCCCGTGCCGCGCCACCACATCCCGTACGGCCGCCTCCGCCGCCCCCGTGTCGGTGACGTCCAGGCGCAACGCCTCCATCTGGTCGGGCCGGGCGGCGACGAGATCGTCCAGCCCCTCGGTCCGCCGGGCCGCACCGACCACCACGTCACCGGCCGCGAGCGCCGCCTCGACGATCGCCCGCCCGAACCCGCTGCTCGCACCGGTGACCAGCCACACCTTGTTCATGACGACTCCCCTTGAGATCCCCTGTTGTCCACCTGCCGACCAGCCTGCTCCCGCCCCCGATCACCCGTCCAAGACCTACGCTGATAACCAATGGCTATGACGACGGACGTCCACGTACGGGACCTGCGCTACTTCGTCGCGGTCGCCGAGGAGCTCCACTTCACGCGCGCGGCCGAGAAGCTGTACGTCTCGCAGCCCGCCCTGAGCAAGCAGATCCGGGCGCTGGAACGGCAGTTGGGCGCCGAACTGTTCCGGCGTGACCGGCAGGGCGTGGCACTCACGGCCGCCGGTGCGGCTCTACTGCCGTACGCCGAGCGGGTGTTGGCGGTCTGGGCGGAGGGCGCGTCCGCGCTGGCGGAGGTGAGCGCGGCCGAGCGCAGCACCCTGGTGGTCGGCATGAGCACCAGCCCCGGCCGGGGCGGCCTGCTGCCCGCGATCCGCTCCCGCTTCACGGCCGCGCGTCCGGAGGCGAACGTACGGCTGCGGCAGGTGAGTTGGGACGATCCGACGGCCGGCCTCGCGGACGGCGACGCAGATGTCGCCTTCGTCTGGCTGCCGCTGCCCGACGCGGAGCGCTACGACTGGACGGTCGTGGCGGAGGAACCCCGCCTGGTCGCGCTCCCGGACACCCACCCGCTGGCCGCTCGCGCCGAGGTCGACTTCGCGGACCTCGTCGACGAGCCGTTCCTCGCCCTGCCGCCCGACGCGGGTCCCCTGCGCGACCATTGGCTCGCCCTCGACGAACGCGGCGGCCAACTACCGCGCATCGGCGCGGAGATCGCGAGCACGGAGGAGACGTACGAGGCGCTGGTCGCCGGTCTCGGCGTCTGCCTGGTGGCCACGGGCAACGCCCACCTGATCACTCTCGGCGGTGTCGTCACCCGCCCGGTGCACGGGATTTCGCCGAGCCGCTATGCCCTGGCCTGGCGGCGGGAGGACGGCGGACGGCCGCTGGTGAGGGCGTACGCGGAGGCGTGCCACCTGGGGGCGGGGCGCTGATCGAACGTGTCTGCGACACGGTTACGATGAGCCGTTTTCGGGGGCCGGGGTTCGGGGTTCGGAGGGGAACCATGTCCACAGGGGGAAGCATGTCCGTACGACGGACAAGACGCACACCACTCGCATCGCTCGCGTTCGTCGGTGTGGCCGCGCTCGCGGGGCCGTTGCTCGTTCCAGCAGCTTCGGCGCAGGCGGCGTCGGGCTCGCTGACCGTCACGACGTTGGGGCGGCACGGCGCCAAGGTGGCGACGACGATCACCGTCGTCAACGCGTCGTCGGGTGAGACACGTACCGTCAAGTCGGGCAAGCGGCTCAGCCTGCCGGCGGGCAAGTACCTCGCGATGACCGACATCTACGAGAGCGCCACCGACGGTCTGGGCACCGACACGATCGGCGCGCAGGTGGTCACGGTGTCGGGGGCCAAGTCCGTGACACTGGACGCCCGTAAGGGCAAGGCCGTGAAGGTGTCGCTGGACACCCCGGCCGATGTGACGGAGCCGGCCCGGATCAGCGCGCGGGTGTGCGCCGCCACCATGGACATGCCCTCCGCGTTCAGCTCGGGCGGCTGGAACGACGCGGGATCGCTCTACGCGATCCCCAACTCCTCCAAGCTGCTCCAGTTCGGGTACATGGCGCAGTGGTCGGGCAACGACAGCTATGTCGCGGTCAAGAAGACGACCGGTATCCCGTCCGCGCCCGGCGGTTCGTTCAAGCGGTCGCAGCTGGCGACGCTGCGCTTCTCGGTGCGCGCCGGAACGCAGATGGGCACCCAGAACGACACCGCCCTCCAGGCCGCGCCCAAGGTCGACGACTGCACGACCGACCTGTACGCCAACGTCACCGACGACAGCGCGCCGTTCAGCACCGCGGTCCATGTGACGCCCGGAACCTGGCAGCCGCGCGACGACGTGCTCGCGAACAACGGCGATGCCGTCGGCGGCGGTTTCCCGGCGACCAGGACACTGAAGGCGGGGCAGAGCTTCACCCAGTCGTTCGGGCGGGCCGTGTGGAGCCCGATGCACTATCTGCCGATGGTCTGGCAGAAGTCCGTGAACTTCATCCCGGACGCGCTGATCGGCGACCCCGACGTGGGCGTCTGGGGCGCCGACCCGACGAAGGAGACGGTGGTCCTGTCCAAGGGGAGCACCACCGTCAAGAAGCAGACCCTGACCAACTGGGGCTCCTCGTCCAGTGACACCTTCGCCGCCCGTATCCACTCGGCGGGCACGTACCGGCTGACCGTGGACGCCCACCGCTACCACCCGGGCATCACCTTCCCGTCCGGCATGCTGTCCTCGCGCGTCACCCTGGACTGGCGCTTCAAGGCCGACCCCGCCAAGTCGGTGGTCGCCCCCGTCTTCATGACCCGCTTCCTGCCCGCCGGCCTCGACAGCCGCAACCGGGCGACGGCGAGCAGCACCACCTCGGTCACCGTCAGTGCGGGCCGCGGGTCTCAGGACCCGGACGTCAAGTTCACCAAGTCGACGGTCAAGTCCCTGAAGGTCTGGGCGTCTTCGGACGGCGGCAAGACCTGGAAGGCCGTGACGGTCACCCGCTCCGGGTCCTCCTGGAAGGCCGCCGTGCACAACCCGGCCTCCGGCGCGGTCGCCCTGCGCTCCCAGGTGACCGACTCCACCGGCGGCACGTCAGTGGAGACCGTCTACCGCGCCTACGCCATCGGCTGATCCGCCCCTGCCGTCGGCTCCGGCTCCGTCCGAACAGGGTTGGTCTCCGGCCGGGTCGGACGGTTCGGGCGTCGGTGACGTCGAGGGCTCGGACGGGGTCGTGGGCTCCGGAGGGGTGACGGGATCCGGAGTCGCCTCCACGGGAGTGCTCGGCTCCGGCGTCGGGTCCTCGCTCTTCGGAGGCGTGGGAGCCGGTGCCGTCGGCGTCGGGTCCGTTGGTGTCGGCTCCGGCTTCGTGGTCACCGGTGGAGTGGGAGGCGGGGTCGGAGACGGCTCAGTGGTCACCGGCGGCGGCTCAACAGGCGTCGGGGAAACCGGAGTTGCCCCACCACCCCCCACCGGTGTCACGCCCACCCCGCCCCCAGTGACGCCAAGTACGGCCGGAGGCACGGCACTTATCGACCCGTCCGCCGCAGGTGCCGTAGAACCACTGCGGTCACCCGGCACCTTCGGGGGCTTCCCCGTCCGTGGCTCGGACGCCACCGGCGCCTGGGAGACCGGGACTTCGGCCACCGGGCCCTTCGCGACCGGGACTTCGGAGGCGTCGGTGCCGCCGAGGAGGACGCAGACCGCGACGGCGCCCGCCACGGCCGTACCGACGGCGGCCGCCATCTGTGTCTTGGAGGCGCCGGCTGCCGCATGGCGCATGCCGTGCAGCAGTCCGGCACCATGACCGCCCGCGGCCGTGGCCGCTCCCGCGGAGCCCGCGCCGAACGCGGCGAGCAGGAACTTGCCCGCGCCGCCGAGGACGAACACGAGCAGGGCCGGTGCGACGAGTGCGGGCAGGCGGTCGTTGGCGCGCATCAGGGCCGCGAGGCGGGCGCGGCAGTCGTCGCACGCGTCGACGTGGCCGAGGAGGCGTTCGGACTGCCGCTCGGTGGCGCCGCCGCGGACGTACGCGGGCATCCGGGCCCAGTGGACCTGGCACGCGGGATCGTCCGGGGCACCGGTCTGCTCGCGCAGGAACGCCTGCCGCATGCCCTCGCGCGCACGGTGCAGCAGTACGGCCGTCGCGCCCTGCTTGGTGCCGAGCTGGGGGCCGATCGCGGCCAGCGGCAGGCCCTCCGCCTCGGCCAGCCACAGTGCCTTCACCCAGCGCTCGGGCAGTTGCTCAAGTACCCGCACCAGCAGGTCGGTTGAGGACACCTGCTCGGCCGGGTCTCCCCCGTGGACGTGCGCGTGGCTCACGTCCGCCCGCTCGTCGGCCTGCGGATCGCGCGGTGTCTCGCGTGCGGCGCTCCCCGCGGCCGTGGCGAGGTGCTTCACGGTCGTCATGAGGTACGCCGGTACGTTGTCGATCTCATGCCCGGCGGACAGCCTGCGCCACACCCTGAAGTGCGCCTCGGCGACGAGGTCTTCGGCGACCCAGGCGTTCCGGGTGAGCGAGCGGGCGTAGGCGACGAGGCGCGGCTGCTGCTCCTCGTAGATCCGGGCGTATGCGGCGGCGGGACCGTCGTTCATGGCAGCAACGCTCCAGTTGCCAAGGGGGGCGGGGAAGGATTTGTAAGCCTAGATGCCGAAACTTTCAACTAAAGTTGCAGCGACAACAGAAGGTGACCCAGATCACATCAACCTTCTTCCGTCACGGCGTAATCAAGCGCCCCTCCGCGCGCTCAAGGAGGGTGAGTCGGCACAACCGGCCGCCGTCCCACCCGAATCGGAGACCGTCCATGCGCCACGTCACCCTGGAACAGCCCACCAGCGCCCGCCTGATCGCCGACGACGACCAGGAGCTGGCCGTCACGGTCACCCTTCGCTACTCCTCGGGCGACCCCTTCGCCGTCCAACTCCTGTTCCCCGCCTGGATATCGCTCGACGGCAAGAAGGTGACGTGGACCTTCGCGCGGGCGCTCCTGGAGGAGGGTCTCGCCACTCCGGCCGGGATGGGCAACGTGCACATCCGGCCATACGGCCCCGCCCACACGGCTGTTGAGTTCCACTCGCCGGAGGGCATCGCGATGATCCGCTTCGACACGGTCGCGCTGCACCACTTCCTGCGCCGCACGTACCGGGTGACCGAGCCGGGCCGGGAGGCCCTGGAACCGTCCCTCGACCGGGGCCTCGCCTCGCTGCTCGACGGCGCGTGAGGGCGGCGGCCCCGTTTCGGTCCCCTTGCGATTGGCATATTCTGCGAGGCCTCTCGATGTGATCCGGTTCGCCGGTACCCCCTGCCACGCACGAACGGTGCCCGTCTGGAGAAAGCAGCCCCCATGAGCGAATCGCCGCCCTGGACGCCCCGGTTGTCCACCCGTGCCGTCGTCGTCGGAGGCAGCCTCGCCGGCATGCTCGCCGCCGCCGCGGTCAAGGACTTCGTCGACACCGTCGAGATCATCGAGGCGCACGATCTGCCCGAGGGGCCGAAGTCACGTCCGGGCGTTCCCCAAGCCGCCCATTTCCACGTCCTGTTGTCCGGTGGGGCCAACGCGATCGAGGACCTGGTGCCGGGCACGGTCAAGGAGTTGCTGTCCGCGGGCGCCAACCGGGTGCCCATGACGACGAACATGCTGATCCACTCGCCCGAGGGCTGGTACCGCCGCTGGGAACGGGACAGCCACTACCTGATCACCGCGAGCCGCGACCTCACGGATTCCGTCGTCCGCAGACAGGTGCTGAAGGACCCGCGCGTCAGCGTGCGCCCGCACACCAACGTCACGGCCCTGCTGGGGAGTTCGCGCCGCGTCACCGGTGTACGGCTGCGCGCGGCGGACGGCACCGAGACCGACCTGACCGCGGACCTGGTCGTCGACGCGTCCGGGAGGGCGTCCCGAACTCCGCGGTGGCTGGGCGAGTTGGGCATCCCGGGCCCCGCCGAGGACCGCATCGACTCCGGCATCGCGTACGCCAGCCGTATCTACCGCGCCCCGGTCTCCACCCGCAACTGGCCCGTGATCAACGTCCAGGCCGATCCGCGACGGGGCGAACCCGGCCGGACGGGCGGCATCGTCCCCATCGAGGACGGCCGCTGGCACGTCAGCCTGATCGGCACCCCGGGCGCCCAACCCACCCGCGAGGCGGCCGAGTTCGAGCCGTACGCGCGCACCCTCCGCCACCCGATCGTCGCCGACCTCCTGTCCCACGCCGAACCGCTCACCGACGTGGCCCTGACCCACAGTACGGTCAACCGCCGCTACTACTACGAGCGTCTGAAGTCCTGGCCCGAAGGCCTGGTCGCCCTGGGCGACTCGGTCGCCGCGTTCAACCCGATCTACGGCCACGGCATGTCGGTGGCGGCCCTCGGCGCCGTGGCCCTCCGCACCCGACTGGCGTCCCACGGCCTCACCGACGGCCTCTCCCGCAAGGCGCAACGGGCCATCGCGAGGCCTGTCGAACTCGCCTGGAGTCTCGCCGTGGGCCAGGACATCCACTACGAGACGACGAAGGGCAAGAGCGCGGGCGCGGCCGACCGTCTCCTCCAGCGCTACGTCAGCCGACTCTCCTATACGGCCACGGGCTCGTATCGCGTGGCCACCGCGATGACGGAAGTCCTGACCCTCCAGTCCCCGGGCACGGCGCTGCTCCGGCCAAGTGTGCTTGCGGCGGCGGCAATTGGGCCGCTGCGGCCGCAGCTCGACGGGCCGACGTTCACGGTTCGGGAACGGGAGTTGCTGGCAGAGGCCGGTATCTCGTTGCCCGGGATCACCGAGTAGCGCACCGGGATTGTCAGTGGCGGCTGCTTCCATGAGGTCATGAGCACCGTGTACGAGGCCGCCGCCCTCCTCCCCGATCCCGCCGAACTCCGCGTCCACCTGCGGGCGTTGGCGGTCCTGGACTCGACGATCGGCGACGATCCGCAGTTCTGCGTGTACGCCTTCGACGCCGACTGGGGCCCGGGCGAGGAGGCGGCCCTGATGGACAACGGCTCGGGGGACGACTTCTCCGTCCTCTTCGCCCCGGCCGGCGTGCTCGTCCGCGGCTTCGACCACGAGTCGGCGATGAGCCCGTACGGGACGGACGACGAGGAGGTCTGGCCCGGTGTCGTCGACGAAGTGCCCGCCGCGCTACGTCCGTTGCTGGACGACCCCGCCTTCCGCGACGAAGGCCTCGACTTCACTCGCGTCACCGCCTGCCTGTGGCGCGAGACCGGTGACACCGCGTGGCGCACCGGCTCGGCCATCGACTTCCCCGCGGGTCACGAGAGCCCGGACGGCTCCGGCTTCCTCTTCCGCCTCCTCACCGACCGTTCCCCGGAGACCGTCCAGGCCCACTTCGAGGACTACTACGAGCGCTCCGTCCCCCTCGACGCCGTCCGCCATGTGCTCGCCGGGCACCCCGTGACCCCGGCGGTCGCGGCGGCGCTCAGGCCGTCCGTCGCGTGACACCCCCACGGTCGATGACGTCCCTGCGGGTCACCGCGAGGTACACCACCAGGCCCAGGATGACCGCCAGGAACAGCGCGCTCGTGACGACCGTGCCGAAGCCGAGGCCGCCGTCGCCGGTCGGCTGGGAGAGGTAGTCGCCGATCGAGGCACCCAGCGGGCGGGTGAGGACGTAGGCGATCCAGAAGCTGCGCACCGCGTCCAGGCCGAGGGCGAAGTGGGCGACCGCGACCGCCCCGATGGCCAGGGCGAACAGGACCGCGGACAGCCAGTAGCCGAGGTTCATGCGCTCGGAGACCAGGTCACCAGCGGCGGTGCCCAGGGCGAAGGTGAACAGCACGGCGAGCCAGTAGTAGGCCTCGCGGCCGGTGGTGTCGATGCTGTGGATGGACAGCGTCCCCTCGCGCCGGTACCAGACCACGAAGACGACCACGAGGGCGACGGCGAACACCGCGGTGCTCGTCTCCAGCGGCACGCCCATGTTGTCGGTCAGGTTGTCGCTGATGAGCGTCCCCACGACGCTGATCAGCGCCACGGCGAGCCAGTAGACGCCGGCGCGGTAGGCGGTCGTACGGAACTGGACCACCAGCACCACCGCCAGCAGCCCGCTCATCAGCACCGACACACCGGTCAGGCCCAGGCCGGCCTTCTCGTTCAGCAGATCGGCCGCGGTCTCGCCGACGGTCGTGCACAGCACCTTGATGATCCAGAAGTAGGCGGTGACCTCGGGCACCTTGTTCCAGCGCGGCGGATGCGCGACGCCGGTCGTGCCGGTCGTAGAGGTCTCGGATGTCTCGTATGTCATGCGGCCCGACCGTGCCATCGGACACCTGAACGCATCCTGACCGCCGTGCGGCGCGCTCCCGCCCCGACATCGTCTACAGTTCCGTAGACCGTCTACAGGATTGTAGTCAGGGAGGACCATGCGCCGGACGATCCTGGTCGTCGAGGACGATCACGCCCTGCGGGACGTGCTGATGCGCGGACTGCGCGACGAGGACTACGACACCGTCCCCGCGCCGGACGGCGCCACCGCCCTGCGCCTGGCCACCGCCGATGTCTCCGCCGCCGTGCTCGACATCGGGCTGCCCGACGCCGACGGGCGGGACGTGTGCCAGGCGATGCGGGCGAACGGGTTCCTCTCGCCGGTCATCTTCCTCAGCGCGCATCACCGGCTGCCCGACCGGCTGTCCGCGTTCTCGGCCGGGGGCGACGACTACCTGCCCAAGCCGTTCCACCTCGCCGAACTCGCCGCCCGCCTGCGGGCGGCCCTCAAACGGGCGACGCCGGCGCCCGCCGCCACGGCGGGAGACCTGGTGCTTGACGCCGTCCGGCACACCGTCGACATGCGGGACACCCGGGTCGACCTGACACCGACCGAGTTCCGGCTCCTGGCCGCGCTCATGGCGGCCTCCGGCGGCATCGTCAGCCGCCGCGAACTGGTCCGCGCGGGCTGGCCCGAAGGCGCCCGGGTCCACGACAACACCCTCGACCAGTACCTGACCCGCCTACGCCGCAAACTCCGCGAGACAGGCAGCACCCGAACAATCGGCACGGCCCGCGGGGTCGGACACCGGCTGTCATGAACGGGGGTCGTCACGGGCTCCGGGCTCCGGGGAACGCCGTCCGGGATCGGCTGGTTTCCCGCGTGGCGCGCCGCGGGATCGGCGCCGCCGTCATGAGCGAGGCCCGGCACAGGCTGCGGGCCCCATGAGCGCCGCCCTCCGCCACCTGCCGCCCCGCACGCCCCTCACGATCGGCAGCCACCCGTCATGAGCACCCCCCGACACCGACCGCAGCCCACCCTCACCGCCGCCCTCCGCCACCTCCCGCCCCGCACCCTCCGCGGCCGGCTCTCCCTCGTGGCGTTGTTCACGGCCGCGTTGCTGATGCTGGTGCTCACCGTGGCGTTCAACTCCGTTGCCGGGCACCGGCTACGGCATCAGGCGGACGACGAGCTGCGTACCCGTGCCGCCGCCGTCGCGACGACCGTCGACACCAGCGGCGCGACGGTACGGGTGCTGGAGACGTCCCACGACGACCTCCTCGACGCCAACGTGTGGATCTACTCCGGCCGGCACCTGCTCGAACAGCCGCCGGCCGCAGGCCCGTTGACCCGTGTCGCCGACGCGCTCGCCGCGCGGGGCGGACAGCGGTGCGTGACGACCACGGTCCGTCGCCCGCTCCGTCTGTGTTCCCACCCGGTACCCGGAGCGGGCGGCCGGGCCACGGTGGTCACCGCGCTGGACCTCTCCCCCTACCGGAGTTCGGCCGACACCCTGCTCCTGGGATCGCTCGCGCTGGACGTCGTCATGCTCGCCTGCACCTACGCCCTGACCCGGCTGGCCGTCGGCCGCGCGCTGCGCCCCGTCCGCACGATGACCGACCAGGCCACCCAGTGGAGCGCGACCGCCTCCGAGGAACGGTTCGACAGCATGCGGCATCCGGCCGAACTCGCCCGTCTCGGCGGGTCGTTGGACGCCCTGCTGGACCGTATCCGCACTCTTCTGCGCCACGAACGGCAGCTCACCGGCGAGCTCTCGCACGAGCTGCGCACACCGCTGAGCCGGATCATCGCCGAGCTCGACTGGTGGCGGGCCCGCCCCCGCACGGCCGACCAGACCCGTGCCACCCACCAGGTCATCGCGGATGCCGCCGAGTCGATGCGCACCATCTGCGACACCCTCCTGGACGACGCCCGCGACGGCACCCTCACCGCGCCGGGCACGGCCGAGGTCCTGCCCGTACTGCGCGGCCTGGCCGAAGTACCGTACGCACCAGGGCACTTGACGATCACGGTGGCCGGACCGCACCTCGTGGCCGGAGTACCGCCCGCCCTCCTCGAACGCATCGTCAGCCCGCTCCTCGGCAACGCCTGCCGCTACGCCGCATCCGTCGTCACCGTCCGCGCGTACCGCGCGCCCGACGGCGCATCGGACGGCGTACGCGTCGACATCGTGGACGACGGCCCCGGCGTACCGCCCCCGTTCGCCGGACAGCTCTTCGAGCCCGGCCGTCGCGCGGATCCCGGCGACGGCCACGGCGGTGCGGGCCTCGGGCTGCCGCTGGCGCGCCGCCTGGCCCGTTCCGCCGGCGGTGAGGTGACGTACGACGCCGGGCACGCCCCCGGCGCGCGGTTCGTGGTCGAACTGCCCGTCGGATGACCGTGCCCCGCGCTCACGCCACGGCGTCGTGCCCGACGTCCTTGCGGGAGACGGCGAGGTAGCCGACGAAGCCGAGGATGGCCACCGTCCAGGACAGGGTGACCGGACCGAGTCCCCAGGCGAGACCGCCCCGTTGGTGGCTGACGGCCATCCAGTCGGCGACCGACGCACCGAGCGGGCGGGTGAGGACGTACGCCGCCCAGAACGCGGCCACCGCGTTCAGCTTGCCCCAGCGGTGCGCGAGTGCCGGAACCGTGATCGCGGCGCCGTACAGGACGGCGGAGCCCAGGTAGCCGAGGCCGATCGTGGCGGTGAGGTCCCCGCAGGCGGTGCCCAGCGCGAAGGTGGCGAGCACGGCGGCCCAGTAGAAGGCCTCGCGGCGCCGGGTGTGGATGCTGTGGATCGACAGGGTGCCCTCGCCGCGGTACCAGAGGACGAAGACGGCGGCCAGGACGACCATGAAGAACGGTGTGGAGAGCGCGTACGGCACGCCGAGGCCGACGTGCAGGACGTCGGCGGCCATCGTGCCGAACACGCTGACCATGACGATCGCCGTCCAGTAGACCCAGGCCACGTACCGCCGCACGGCGAACTGCACCGCCAGGGCGGCCACCAGGGCGATGCCGCCGAGGCCGACGGCGGGGATCGGGCCGAACGCGTGGGCCAGGAAGTCGGAGGCCGTCTCCCCCATGCCCGTCGTCAGCACCTTGATGATCCAGAAGTAGACGGTCACCTCCGGCACCTTGCTCGCCGCGTGCCGGATGCGGCGCGAGGGCCGGTCGTGAGTGAGGTGATCAGTCGTCATGGCAGGCACCATGACACGCTGTCCGAGGGTTGCCCCAGACCCCTTTGCCAGAGCTTTGGGGCTTCCTGTGCATGAGTTGCCCGAGGCCCGTCCGAGCCTGAACACAACCTGAAAGCGGCGGCCAACGCGCTGGTCAGGGGCGCGTGTCGGGTGGTACACGCGGCGCGACAGCGACGGCCGCCGCGCCGCGTGGACGGTGTTCCTGACGGAACTCACCGACGCCGCCGCGGACCCTATCCAGGCGCGACGGCGCGGCCGGTCTGCGGCGAGATCATCCCGGCGCACAGATTGCGGGCGGCCAGCCCCTGCGCGATCCGCGGGATCGCCGCGACCGTGTTGGCGGGCCAGTCGTGCATGAGGATGATCTGGCCGTTGGTGAGCCGGGCGGCCGCCTGGACGATCGCGTCGGTGCTCGCGCCGTTCCAGTCCTGGGAGTCGACGTCCCAAATGATCTCTTTCAGACCGTACTTGGCCTCTACGGCCTTCACCGTCGCGTTGGTCTCGCCGTACGGCGGGCGGAAGAGCCTGGGGGTACCGCCGCCCGCGGCCGCGACGGCCTGCTGGGTCCGGGAGATCTCCGAGTCGACCGTCGCCTGGGTCTGCTGCGTCAGGTGCGGGTGGGTGTAGCTGTGGTTGCCGACCCACATACCGGCGGCGACCTCCGCCCTGACCTGTGCCGGGTACGCGGCCGCGTACTGGCCCTCGTTGAACGTCGTGGCCCGGAGACCGTTCTGCTTCAGGGCGTTGAGCAGGGCGGGCGTGTTGCCGGACGGGCCGTCGTCGAAGGTGAGCCCGACGTACCCGCCGCAGGTGGCGGCCTGAGCAGGGGTGTTCAAGCCGACGGCGAGGGTGCCCGCGGCGGCCAGGGCGACGACGGCCGGCCCGGCGACCAGGGGTCGTAGGGAACGTAACGAGAAGTGCGGTGCGGATTTCATGTGAAGTGGTCCTCCAGCCTTGGGAGTTGGTGGGGGGCGGTCAGCTCGCCGTGCAGGAGACCGTGGGCCAGGTCCAGTTGCCGTTGGGCTGGATGGTGGCGCCCCAACTGTTGCCGGTGCCGTTGGGTTTGGCGGTCAGCACCTGTGAACTGGGGTACGTGGCCGCGGTGTTCCAGGTGGAGAGGACCTTCGCGGGCGACGGGACGTTCATCGTCACGGTCCAATTGCTGGAACCGGTCACCGAGACGTTGAGGTTGTACCGGTCGCTCCACTGCTGGCCGGCCGACAGAGTCGCGGTACATCCACTGGTGCCGCCGCCCGAACTTGTCCCGCCCAGCGTGATGTTGGAGTTCCCGCTGCTCTGGTAGCCCTCGGTCGCGAGGATCATGTAGTAGCTGAAGCTGCCGAGCGGCATCCCGGCGCGGGCCCAGGCGTCGAAGTGGTTGCCGGTGGTGATGGTGCCGCCGGTGCGCTTCGTCTGCCGGACGCTCCAGTACTGGTCGAAGGTCTTCGTGCCCTCCACCGAAGGGGCGTTGTAGCGCGTGGTCTTGTAGATGTCGTACGTGCCGCCGTCACTGGTGACGGTGCCCATGTACGTGCCCGTGGGCCGGTAGGTGCCCCAGTTGTCGACGATGTAGTACTCGACGAGCGGGTTCGACGTCCAGCCGTACAGCGACAGATAGCCGTTGCCTGACGGGTTGAAGGTCCCCGAGTAGGTCACGCTCCGGCGGCCGCCGGTGCTCCAGCCCTTGCCTGCGACGAAGTTGCCGGTGTTGCTCCACGTGGTGCTGTAGTTGCCGCCGGAGCCGAGGTTCATGGACACGGACCCCTGCGAGTCGGTCCAGAACGAGTAGTAGTAGCCGTTGTTGGTGCCGGTCTGGTTCGTGGTGACGACCGTGTCGGCACTGGCGGTGCCGGGCAGGGTCATCGCCGCCAGGAGTGCCAGCAGCAGGGTGCAGACACCGCTGACCAACAGCCTGAAGCGGTTCGTCGTGCGTGCGGGTGTGTTGTCCATGGCGCGTCAGTGTTGGCCTGCCCCTGTCAACTGTCAATAGTTTCGGTATCGAATACGAAAGATTCGACACGTCCCGACGCGTGAGGCTTTGCCGAATTCCCCAGCTCATAAGCCAAATTGAACGATTCACGCCGGGAGGTCATCCACGGATCATCGACAATCAAGATCCGGCCGTCGAATGTTTTCGACCGAATGTTTCGAAGAATTCCCCGATCATACGAACCGCTATCCCACCGTCACCGATGTCACCGAGTCCACACGGCAGTTGGTCGCCCGATTCCCGAAGCCTGCCGACCGCGCCGGATCGGGAGATCCCGCGCGGGGCGCCCGATCCCGATGCTGTCCGTGGGACACGGGCAGCAGCACGCCCTCGTGGTCGCCGACCCGCACCCCGCCGAGCCGGTGGGCGGCGCGACCGCACTCGCACTCGCACTCGCACTCGCACTCGCGGAGCAACCGGAGTGGGCCCCGATCGTCGCGCGCTAACTCCCTTAGCGCGAGGCGCTGTTCGAGACGATCGACGCCCTGCGACCGTTCCTCCCTGCGCTCCCTCCACAGCACCGATGTGGGCGGCAGCTGGGTCCAGTTGCCCCGAGACCTCCCCGAACTGGCCGCACCCTTCCGCGCATCCGCCGCGGAACTCGGCATCCCCCTCCAACACGGCACGTACGACGCCCTGTACTGGGAGAACCCCAGCCCCGCGGTCCACGTCCTGCCCCCGCCGGACAACTCCGCACGCCTGGCGGCCGGTTCGGAGAACATCGGCGCGTCCACCGCGATCGTCGAAGTCCCCATATGGGCAAGCGACTTGGCCGAGGACCTGGCCCCGCACCCGGACGCCGGACACGCCCTCCGCGACCTGGCCGACCTGGTCCTCGACGGCGGCCGCCAGGTGACCGCCGTACTCGAAAAGGCGCGCGCCTTCCTGCCCCCGCCCCGACACGACCCAGGTGCGCTGGGTACCGGTTCACCACCAGGTGGAACACCAGGCACGTACGGTTCCGGCCGGGGCCGAGAGCGCGCCGAGGTCCGTCCGCCGAAGCGCCTGATCCGGCTCCTCAGCGCCCGGCGAGCAGCGCCTCCACCCCGAACTCGTACCGCTCCTCGAACGACCCGGGTGCGAGATGCCCGGCCACGCGATGCAGTGCGGGGTGTGTCGCCGGGGAGATCGCGCGCGCCAGGATGTCGCCCAACGGCCGGTGATCCACGGCCTGTTCCTCCTGGGTGAGCCCGAGTGCGAAGTAGACGACGGCCCATGAGGTCCACGCGGCCTCGCGGTCACCCAGGCCGCAGGCGAGCAGCGCCTCGACCAGAGCCTCCGCGTAGGACAGGGTCTTGGGCTCGGCGGCGTAGGTGCCGACCACGAGTGCCGCGCCGTCGCGATGGGACAGCAGGGCGCGGCGGAACCGGCGGGCCAGTTCGCGGGCGCGTTCGGCAGGGACTTCCGGCAGGCCGGTGAGCGGGATCTCGCCAAGTACGGCGTCCGCCATCAGCTCCAGCATCCGGGCCTTGGTCTTCACATGCCACTGCACGGTGTTGATCCGCACGCCGAGCCGGTCGGCGACCGCGCGCGTGGACACCGCGTCCAGGCCCTTCTCGTCCAGGAGGTCGAGCCCTGCGCGGATCACCGTGGCCGGATCCAGTCGGTCGCTCTGTTGCTTGTTGGTCACTGACCTAGTTTACTTCACCCGAAGACTCTAGGTCAGCGACCAAGAAATGGGTGATCTCATGGGTGCACAGCAGGCGGAAGCACAGCAGGCAGGGACACAGCGGGTGGAAACAGCGCAGGTCGTCATCTCCGGAGGCGGCCCCGTCGGCCTCTGGCTGGCCGCCGAACTCCGACTGAACGGCATCTCCGTCACCGTCCTGGAACTCCGCACCGAGATCGACAACCGCTCCAAGGCGCTCACCGTGCACCCGCGCGGCGTCGAGGTGCTGGCCTCCCGCGGTATCCACCAGCGCTTCCTCGACGAGAGCCTGAAGATCTCCACCGGGCACTTCGCCAACCTGTCCAACCGGCTCGACTTCTCCGTCATGGACACCCCGTTCCCGTACACCCTCTTCATCCCCCAGGCCCGCACCGAGGCGCTCTTCGAGGAGTACGCCCGCGGGCTCGGCGCGACGATCCGGCGCGGGCATCGCGTCACCGGCTTCACCGAGCACGCGGACTCGGTGACCGTCCGGGTCGAGGGGCCGGAGGGGCCGTACGAGATCGAGGCGGAGTACGTCGCGGGCTGCGACGGCACGCGGAGCACCGTGCGCGAGGCGGCCGGCATCGAGTTCCCCGGCACGGACTCGCGCTACCTCGGCTGGCTCGGTGACGTCCTCTTCGACAACCCGCCCGCGCCCGGCTTCAACCGCTTCACCGAGCGCGGCGGCCTGATGATCGTGCCGCTGCCCGACAACCGGTGGCGCATCGCGGGCACCAGCCCCGACAGCGAGACCAGCGCATGGCCCGGCGACCTCACGATGGACGAACTGCGGCAGAAGGTCGTCGACATCGCCGGCGACGACTTCGGCATGCGCGACCCGTCCTGGCTCTCCCGCTACGGCAACGCCACCCGCCTCGCCTCCCACTACCGGCGTGGCCGCGTCGTCCTCGCGGGCGACGCCGCCCACCAGCACTACCCGACCGGCGGTGTCGGCATGAACGTCGGTTTCCAGGACGCCTTCAACCTCGGCTGGAAGCTGGCCGCGACGATCGACGGCTGGGCCTCGGACGGCCTGCTGGACAGCTACCACACCGACCGCCACCCGGTCGGCGAGCAGCTGATGGAGCACAGCCGCGCGCAGACCTACCTGTTCCACGCCTTCACCCCCGAGGGCCTCGCCCTGCGCGACCTGCTGAGCCGCATGGTCCCCGAATCACGGGAGTTCAGCGACGTGCTGGCCGGCCGCCTGACCGCCCTCGACGTCGCCTACCCGGACCCGGACCCCACGGCCCACCCGGTGACCGGCACCCGCGCCCCCGACCTCCCCCTCCCCCGTACTGACAGCACCCTGTTCGGCGCGCTGCGGGCGGACTCGTACGTCCTGCTCGACCTGACGGCGGAGGGCGCGCTGGCCGACCGCGCCCAGGAGCGGATCACCGTGCACGCCGGCGCACCGGACCGGACACGGCCCGCGTGGGCGGACGTACGCGCAGCCCTGATCCGCCCCGACGGACACGTCACCTGGGCGTGGACGGAGGCGGACGACACGAAGCTGGCGGCGCGGGTGGACGCGGTCGTCACCACGACCCTCGGCCTCTAGACCTCATAGACCTCTGGACCTCTGGACCTCTTAGAAGGGACCGGCCTCATGGATCTCGGACTGAAGAACAGGGTGTACGTCGTCACCGGCGGCACCCGCGGACTGGGCTACTCCGTCGCCCGCGAACTGGTCGCCGACGGCGCCAAGGTGATCGTCACCGGCCGCGACGAGAAGCGCGCGGCGGAGGCGGCAGCCGAGCTGGGCCCGAACGCGGCCGGAGTCGCCGTGGACAATTCCGACCCGCGGGCACCGCACCAACTGATCGCCACAGCAAGGGAGTTGTACGGCACCTTCGACGGCATCCTCATCAGCGTCGGCGGGCCGCCCGCGGGCGACGTGGCGGCCACCACCGACGAACAGTGGCAGGCGGCCTTCGAGTCGGTGTTCCTGGGCGCGGTACGACTGGCCCGAGCGGCCGCGGCGGAACTGGGGCCTGGCGGAGTCATCGGCTTCGTCCTCTCCGGCACAACCCACGAACCGGCCCCGGGCATGGCCATCTCCAACGGCCTGCGCCCCGGCCTGGCCGGCTTCGCGAAGTCCCTGGCCGACGAATTGGGCCCCCGCGGAATCCGCGTCGTCGGCGTCCTCCCGGGCCGCATTGCCACGGACCGCATGCGCGAACTGGACGGTCTGGCCCCCGACCCGGACGCCAGGCGGGCCGGCAACGAGTCGGCGATTCCGCTGCGGCGGTACGGGGCGCCGGAGGAGTTCGGCCGCGTGGGCGCCTTCGTGCTGTCGCCGGCGGCTTCGTATGTCACCGGGGTGATGGTGTCGGTGGACGGCGGGGCACGGCGGGGCTTCTGACAGCTGTCGGGGAGCGGACATGGGGCGCGGGGGCGCTTGCTCGGCTCCCCGCGCCCTTTTGCGTCCCCGTGCGCGGGAGTGAGACACCCGGACCGGCCGAAAACCGTCAAACAGTTCTCGCCGAAAAGCAGCCAACGGGCCACGGAATAGGCACAATTGGGATTGTCAGCAGTTCTGCTCACATAAGGGGGAATGAGCGGTGACGCGTGTTGTAGGTATCGACCTCGGGACCACGTACTGCGCGGTGGCGGTGGCCGACCGTTCGGGAAGGCCGTCCATCGTCCGCAACCGGGAGGGCGAGAACATCACCCCGTCCGTGGTGATGTTCCAGGGCGACACCGTCGTCGTCGGCTCCCAGGCGAAGCGGTCCGCGGCCACGGCTCCCGACCACGTGGTGCAGTTCGTCAAGCGCTACATGGGGGAGACCAACCCGGTCTACCACTCGGAGTCCGGTACGGCGTACCGGCCCGAGGAGATCTCCGCCCTGCTGCTCAAACGCCTCAAGGAGGACGCCGAGATGATGCTCGGCGAGCCCGTCGAGCAGGCGGTCATCACCGTACCCGCGTACTTCGACGACGCCCGGCGCAAGGCGACGCAGGACGCCGGGCGGCTCGCCGGCCTCGACGTGCTGCGCATCGTCAACGAGCCCACCGCGGCCGCGCTCGCCTACGGCCTCGACCAGTCCACCGGGGACGGCCGGGACGACGGCGAGGAGATCGGCACCGTGCTCGTCTACGACCTGGGCGGCGGCACCTTCGACATCACCGTCATGCGGGTCGAGGACGGCGACTACACGGTGATCGCCACCGACGGGGACCGCAACCTCGGCGGCTTCGACTGGGACGGCGCGCTGATGAACCACCTCAACGGCGCGTTCATGGCCGCGGGCGGTCCGGACCTCACCGAGGACAGCGCGCTGCAGGCCGAGTTGCGCGACAAGGCGGAGATCGCCAAGCGGACCCTCTCGAACGCCCCGCAGTCCGTCGTGATCCTCTCCGCGGGTGGCCGTCACGAGCAGATCCGGGTGACCCGCGAGAAGTTCGAGGAGATCACCGCCGAGCTGCTCGACCGCACCCGCATCATCACCGAGGGCGTGCTGGCGGACGCCGGGCTCGGCTGGGCCGACATCGACCGGTTGCTGCTGGTCGGCGGCTCCACCCGGATGCCCATGGTGCAGGAGCTGATCCAGCGGCTGGCCGGCAGAGAGCCCGAGCGCGGCATCGCCCAGGACGAGGTGGTCGCGCTCGGCGCCGCGCTGATCGGGCTGGACGCCGCAGTACGTGCCGAGGACGCGCAGGAGAAGCGCAAGTACGTCGGCAGCGGGGCGACGGTCGACTCCGCCCCCGGCGACGGCCTGGCCCGCCTCACCAAGGGGAAGGTGAAGTCCATCAGGGACGTCACCTCGCAGTCGCTCGGCATGATCGCGGTCCGCGACGACAACCTCGACCTTGAGTACAACGCGGTGATCATCCCGCACAACACGCCCGTACCGGCCAAGAAGAGCGACACCTTCCACACCGTCTCCGAGCAGCAGAGCCGGCTCAAGGTCCAGGTGACGGAGGGGGACGACGAGGATCTGGAGTACGTGAAGACGGTCGGGGACGGCACCATCGACATCCCGCGGTACCCGAAGGGCGCGCCGTTCGAGGTGTCGTACTCCTACGACGTCGACGGCGTCATCCACGTAGAGGTGAAGGACGTCACGACGGGCAAGTGGCTCGGCGAGTTCGAGCTCGAACGCCCGGACAACCTGAACGCCGCCGAGCTGGCCGAGCTCGGTGACCGCGTCGCCCGCATCCCGACCCTCTAGGTCCCGACCCTCCATCGGGAGCCGGCAGCGATGACGACCGACGACATCCCTGACTACTACGCGGAGTTCGGCATCGAACGGTCCGCGACCGAGGACCAGGTGCGCAAGCTGCTCGACCAGGCTTCCCGCACCTGGTCGGGCCGGGCGAGCCGGGCCCCCAACGACACCAGGCGGCGGGAGGCCGAGGACACGGTCAAGCTGATCTCCCGGGCGCGGGAGGAACTGCTCGACCCCGCCCGGCGCCAGGACTACAACCGAAGACTGGATCTGGCACGGCAGCGCCCGCGCACACCGGAACCGACACCCGGGCCGCAGACGCAGCCGCAACTGCAGCCCACCCTGGGCGGCCGGGACTGGGTGGGGCACGCCCGCAGTCTGATCAGCCAGGGCAACAGCGAGGGCGCGCTGTACGAGCTGCGGCAGGCCGTGCACCACGACGACGGGAACGGCGACGCCTGGCGCCTGCTCGGTGCCGTCCACGCCGACCAGGGTCTGTGGAACGACGCGCTGCAGGAGTTCCAGCGGGCCCTCGCGCTGTACCCCCACGACGCGCTCACCCACACCCTGATCGCCCGGGTGCACGAGGCGCGCGGCGACACCACCACCGCCGCCAACTGGCATCTGGAGGCGGCCCGGCTCGCGCCCGACGACACGGACGTGCGGGTCACCGCCGCCAACAGCCTTTACCAGGCGAAGCGTTACGACGAGGCGCTGAGCAACTACGAGCAGGCCCTGGCGAAGCGGTCCGGCAGCCCGGCCGTCCGCGACCAGATCGGCCGCATCTGGTCGCTGCGCGCCGAGGGCGCCATGGTCTGGCACCCGGTCAGGCAGCGGTACGTCATCGCCTCGGAGGGCAGCGTCCCGATGGTCACGCACTGCGTGGACCAGGCGCTGGCCGTCGGCGTCTCGGACCCCGGGCTCGTCAACCGCCTGAACGGCTACCGGGCGGAGGCGGGCACGGCACTCGAAAAGACCTGGCGCTGGCACAAGAGCATGGCCGTGATCATGGCCATGTGTCTGCTCGGCCTGGCATTCCAGTCGACCGTGATGACAGTGCTGTCCATCGCCGGACTCTTCCTGCTGCCCGCCGTGATGGGACTCAAACCGCGCTGGCAGCACGCCTACAACGACCTGCCCCCGCACCAAAGGCCGCAGATCAGGAGCTTCTCATGACCACTCCACCGCACGTGCCCCAGCCGGAGGACCCGCCCGTCCCCCAGCTCATGGAGCCGGCCGAGCCGCCGCCCGGCCCGGCGGCGCAGCCCGACCCGTTCGCCGTCGTGGCCGACGCGGTCGACGGCATGCGCGACGAACTGGCCGCCCTCGGCGACCAGTTCCGCCGCCGGCTGCTCAACGACCGGGAGGTCCGCCGGAGTCTCGACGGGCTGCTGACCGAGCTCGACCACGCGCACCAGGCCGCCGAGGGCCGCGTCGTACAGCCGCTCCTCTACGACCTCGTCCTCCTCGTCGACCGGATCGAACGGCATGCCGCGCAGGACGATGCCTTCGTCGGCTCCGTAGCGGCGGAGCTGTTGGCCGTGCTGGAGAAGTACGGCATGACCCGCATCCCGGTCGCCCGCAGCCCGTTCGATCCCGAGACGCAGGAAGCCGTCGGGGCGCTCACCGCGCTCTCCCCGGAACAGAGCGGGGAGGTCGCCGAAGTGGTGCGGCACGGCTACCGGATGGACGCGCGCATCGTGCGGCCGCAACAGGTGCGGGTCTATACCGAGCGGTGAGCGTCGGCTGGACGAGCACGGTCCACGCTCTTGCTCACGGTCCTCGACACCGCTGAACGGCGACGCCCCGTGACCGCTGTCGAGGCAGCGGTCACGGGGCCACTTGGCACCGGCCGGACCGGGGAACGCGGCGCTGTTCCGGTTCTCCGGCCGCGGCATCGAGTAGCGGGCCGCCGAGCGAGCGCACCCCGACATCGGAGGCACCGGCCGCAGTCAGCCCCTCGGCCGTCGTCTCCGTGCTCTGCGTCGTCATCGGGGGCCTCACGAAGGGCGCGCCGGCCAGTCCGGAGGACACCGGCTGCTCGCCGGCCTTCGAGTGCATGGACTGGCATCCGATCTACTGGTTGGAAGCCGGACTGATCGGCTTCGTGTGCTGCGTGCTGTTGCTGGTTCCTACGGTCGTGGCCGAAATCGTCAACCGGAGCGGAACCCGGACCTCCGTCGACTCGCCGCGCTGAAAGCCCCGGCACCGCCGCCCACCGAGCACCCGCGGCGGTGCCGGGGCTTTCGCCTTCCCTCGTCGCCAAGCCGAAAATACTGTTATCCCTTCTCATTTTCTCATTCAAACGAAGGAAGGGCGTGATGTCCGGGTTAACCACCTCCCCCCAGGGCAGAAAGCCGTTGCTTCCGTCAAAGAATAAAAAGGAAGGGCGAGGAGGTGGAAAGAGTGGAGGGGATTTTCGTGCCATGAGGGCATGCGTGAACCCAATCGCCGGGAACATTTCTTTCGTTCGATCATTGGTGATGCGCATGCACTTATGCCGCGATTCCTACTGGACTGAAGTCCTTCAGCATCGCGAGCGCCTCCTGCGTCTGGTGCGGCGTCGGCTGCCCAATCTGCACGACGCCGAGGACTGCGTCCAGGAGGCCATGCTGCGGGCGGCGACCCACCGCGACCTGGACCGCGACCGGCTCGGGGCGTTCCTGACCACGGTCGCCATGCGGCTGTGCATCGACAGCTACCGGGAACGGGAGCGCTGGCAGCGGCTGCTGCTGCGCATCACCGACGGGGAGCCGGAGATGCTGGAGGAAGCCGTCTGCGACCAGGAATTCGGTCGCTGGCTGCTCCGGCAGGCCGGCCAGCTCCGCGGCCGCGAGCGGCAGGTGATGCTCGCGCGGGCCGACGGTATCTCCATCGCCGAGTTCGCCCGCATCAACCAGATCTCCGTAAAGGCCGCCGAGGGTGCTTTCACACGTGGCAGAGCAAGGCTCCGGCACATGTGCACCCAGTCTCTGGGCGAATCCTGCGGATGACCGAAAAACGGTTGGGCATTCTGGTGAATTCCATGATGCCCCTAGGGAAGGACACTCGAAAAGTGGCTGACAAACCGAGCACGCAGGACACCATCAAGAACTTACTCGGCGACATCGCCGACAGTTCCAACAAGGCGTTCAACGATTTCCTCGACCCGCCGAACAAGTCCAGGAAGTCCGACTTCCCGGACTGGTTCGGCTCCGGCAATCCGATGGCGGCCATGGCCGGGACGCCGCTCGGGGCGCTCCAGGCGATGGCGGCGTTCGGCGGCATGAACCCCGTGGCCGCACTCGCCAGCGCCAACCCGCTCGCCCTCCTGGCGGGCGCCTCCTCCGACCGGGGCTCCGGTGCGGTGAACCCCCTGGCCGCACTCGCGAACGCCAACCCGCTCGCCGCACTGGCCGGCGCGAATCCGGCGGCGGCCCTCGCCGGGCTGGCCGGCTCGTCCGGCTCCTCCAACAATCCGCTCGCGGCCCTCGGTCAGCTCGCCGGTGCGGCGGCGGGACTGCCCGGTGCCGTGGGCGGTCTCGGCGGCCTGGCCGAATCCCTGGCGACCCTGCCCCAGCAGATCGCCCGGCTGACCGACCTGCTCTCCACGCTGGTCAGTTCCCTGGACGCGATCAGTGATGTCGCGGCGAGTGCCGGAGTCCGTCCGCCGGCCAAGAAGGGCTGACCGACGCCGTCCTGTCACAAGGCCGTTGACCCGCGGTCCGTGCCCGGTGCGCCGGGCCGGCTGCCGCAGAACCCTTAGGAGGGAACCCGCGTCGTGAGGACCTTGATCGGCGACCGGCTCCGGCTGGTCGTGAAGGTGCTGGGCAGTCTGATCGCCGACGAGGTCGGTCATACGGCGCGGGAACGCGGCAGATCCAAGGGCAACGGCCGGTCCCCGGCGGAGGAGGAGGAATCCGCCGCCGGGGACGCCCAACGACGTGCACGGGCCGTGCGGAAGGCCCTGGAGAGCCTGGGCCCGTTCTATGTGAAGCTCGGCCAGATCCTCTCCACCCGGCCGGACATGGTGCCGCCCTCGATGATCGCCGAGTTCCAGAACCTGCACGACCAGGTCGACGTGCAGCCGTTCTCCCTGTTCGAGCCGGTCCTGGAGAAGGATCTCGGCCCCGACTGGAAACTCAGGTTCGACGACATCGACACCAGCAAGCCCCTCGGGGCGGCGTCGCTGGCCCAGGTCTACAAGGTGACCCTGCCCGGGGGCCGGCCGGCCGTGGTGAAGATCCAGCGGCCGGAGATCCGCGAGGCGGTACGGGCCGACATGGCACTGCTGCGCCGGGCGTCCCGCATCGTGGCGCGGGCGGCACCGCGGTTCAACGAGGTCATCGACGTCGAGGCGATGCTGGGCTCGATCTTCGACGCCATGGAACCCGAACTGGACTTCACCGGCGAGGCCCGCAACATGGAGGAGGGCCGGGAGGCGGCCCGCGCCTTCAGCACCCTGGCCGTCCCCGAGGTCCTCCTGGCCACACCCCGGGTGCTGGTGCAGTCGATGGCTCCCGGCATGTCCGTACGGCATCTGGACCCCAGGTCGTTCAGCGACCGCGAACGCACCGACATCGGCAAGGACCTGCTGCGGTTCATGTACCGCGGCTACTTCGTGCAGCGGACGTTCCATGCGGACCCGCACGCGGGCAACGTCTTCGCCCTGCCCGGGGGCCCCGCGACCCTGATCGACTGGGGCATGGTGGGGCGCCTGGACAAGCGGACCAGCCTCCAACTGCTGCCCCTGCTCATGGCGTTGGCGCAGAACGACGGACACGGACTGGCCCGCGCCTGGGCCGACATGGGGAAACTCACCGCCTGGGCGAACCTGCCGGCGTTCGCCGCCGACATGGCGGCGCTGGTCCCCAAGATCTCCAGTGCCTCGCTGGGCGAGCTCAACTTCGGCGTCTCGCTCACCACGGTGCTGGAGAAGGCCACCAAGCGGGGCATCGGCTCCGCGCCCTCGATCTCGCTGCTGGGGAAGTCCTTCGCCAACCTCGAAGGCTCGGTGCGCTGCCTGGCGCCCGAGCTGTCGCTGGCGGAGATCTTCAAGGGCGAGGTCCGCGGCATCGTGATGTCCCTGCTGGGCGAGTTCATCTCGCTGGAGCAGCTGGGCCGTACGGCGATGGACCTGATGGTCACGGCCACCACCAGCCCCGAGCAGCTGCGCGGGCTGCTGGCCGACGCGTCCAACCGGCGGTTCGCGCTCCAGGTCCACCACCCGAGGACACCGGCCGCCCTGGGAGGCGAACGCGGCTCCTCCTACGCGGGGTTGATCGCCCTGGGCGCCATGGCACTGCTGCTGGACCACCGCCGCAGGTCCCGCTGACGCGTCCGGCTCCCGCCGCACACCCCGCCGCGACCGCCCGACAGGAACCCGTCTCGGACGTCCTCCGGGCTCCCGCCTCGCCCGCCCGCCGGACTCCCGCCTCAGGCATCCTCCTGGCTCCCGTCTCGACCACCCGCCAGAAACCCGCCTCAGGCATCCTCCAGGCCCCTGCCTCAGCCGCCCGCCGGAAACCCGCCCCCCAAGCTCCCCCCTCAGCCGCCCTCCAGCGCTGTCCGGAGCGCGGCCAGTGTCGCCCGCATCGTCGCCCGGTTGCGCTCGCGGCGCCGGACCACACCGGTGACCAACGGGCTGACGGCGGTGAGCAGCCGTCCGGCGACCGCCGACCGCAGGTCGAGCCACTCCTCCGTGACCTCGCATCCCCCGGGTACCTCCCTGAAGCGGTACGTCCACTGGGACAGGGCGATGCCCAGGATGCTGACCCTGAAGGAGAAGCAGCTGCCCGGCCGGGCGGCGACCACGGTGCACAAGGTGGCCCAGGGCAGCCACGCGGCGCGGTTGAGTCCCACGAAGCGGGTGCCCACGCGCACGGTCCCGGGGCCGCCCAGCACGCGGGCGCCGCAGACCTCCGGACTCCACTGCCCCATGCGCGTGACGTCGCTGACGGCGGCGTACGCCGTGTCCGGCGGCACCCGGACCGTGACGCGCTCGCTGAGCGGGACCGGGCCCCGCACGCGCGGATGGCCGCTCACGCGCGGATGGTGATGCCGTGCTCACGGTCGTCCGTGAGGATCTCCATCAGGGCACGGCTGTCGGTCTTGAGCGCGGTGCGCCTGCCGGTGACCCGGTTGGCGATCTCCACCGTGCAGGAGCCGATCTTCGTGTTGAGGCAGTGTTTGATCCCGCCGGGCGGGTTGTAGTAGTTGAGGCCCACGAACCGTTCCTTGGGGGCGGTCATCCGGCCGCGGATGTCGACGGTGCCGTCCGATGTGGCGAAGTCCCAGTAGAAGTAGCCGAAGTCCGCCTTGGCGGTGAGCGCCTGACGCAGTGACACAAGCGAGTACTCGCGGTCGTCGTGGCGCAGGACGAGGAAGGTGACCTGCGGGATGTGGACCGGGCCGAGCTTGGCGCGGGCCGTGACGACCTCCAGGAAGCTGTCGGGCTCCCCGTCGAAGCCGGCGACCTGCCCGAAGGCGTAGTGGTCGGTGTGCCGGCTGCCCCAGTTGTGGTTCTGGCTGCCCGTCCAGCCGTCGATGTCGATCTCCTCGCCGTTGACGTCGAGGCTCCCGCTGTACCGGGCGAGCGGCGTGCCGACCAGGCTCTTGGCCTTGGGGAACCCGCCCGTGTACATCCGCGGCGGCAGCAGGAACAGCGGCGGCTGGTCCCCGGTGTACGTCAGGTCCCAGCCGATCCGGCCGTCCGGTCCCCGCGCCTCGCCCTTGAGGTGGCCCGGTTCCAGCACGCGGTCGCCGACCCGGGCCCCGAACGAGTCGGTGCTGAAGTGGCAGTCGGCGATGGGGTGTTCCTCCTTGGCCACCACATGCCGACCGGTCACCCCGTCGAACCAGATCGCCCAGAGTTCGCCGATGGCCGCCTCGGGCATGTCCGCGGGGTTGAACACGGTGTAGCGGATCCAGAACGCGCGGGGTTCCGTGGGGTGGTTGCCCCGCTGGTAGAAGCTCTCGTAGTGACCGGCCCGCTGGCCCGGCCGGTAGCGGGTCCGGTTGATGTGCTCGGGGTCGAGGAGCGAGGCGTCGGCGTTCATGAGGTCCGTTCTCCGGCGACATGGGCGGGTCGGGCGGCCGAGGGCGTCCGCTGATGCATCGTCATCAGCATTCCGTACCGGGGCCGCAGCGTGATGGTGGCGTGGTTCACCACCCGGTGTGAGGGAACATGGCGGAACTCCCAGCGGCGCACCAGGGCGCACAGCAGCAGATGCGCCTCCATGAGCGCGAAGTGCTTCCCGATGCAGAGGTGCGGCCCCGCGCCGAACGGCAGATAGGCGAAGCGATGCCGCCCCTTGCCGGTCTCCGGCAGGAACCGGTCCGGGTCGAAGCGCTCGGGGTCCGGCCAGTGCCGCGAGTGCCGGTGGATGTCGTACAGGTTCACCAGGACGCGTGACCCGGCCGGCACCCGGTAGCCGCCCAGTTCGGTGTCCCGCTGCACCAGCCGGGGCAGGATCGGCGCCGACGGATAGAGCCGCAGGGCCTCCTCGAAGACCCGCAGGGTGTAGGGCATCGCGGCCAGGTCGTCCGGGGTGGGCAGTTCTTCATTCCCCAGGACGCCGTCCACCTCCCGCTGGACCCGCTCCAGCACCTCGCGGTGCCGGGAGAGCAGGTAGAAGGCCCAGGTGAGGGTGATCGCGGTGGTCTCGTGCCCGGCGGCGAAGGTGGTGATCACCTCGTCCCGCAGCTCCCGGTCGGTCATCCCCTGTCCGGTGTCGGCGTCGCGGGCGGCCAGCAGCATGTCCAGCAGATCGCCACCGCCGGTGGGGGCGTCGGGCCGTCGGCGTTCCGCGATGATCCGGTAGATGAGGTCGTCGAGTCCCCGCATGACCTCGTGGAAACGCCGGTTGCGCGGGGTCGGCCAGGACGTCGGCGGGCTCAGCGGGTTCTGTAGCCGGTCGAAGGCGTAGTTGATGGCGACGTCCACCGCGTCCGGTCCCAGCCCCGCCAGGGTCCGGCTCACATCGGTGCTGAACATGCAGCGGCTGACGATGTCCAGGGTGACCCGCATCATCTCCGTGTGCAGGTCCACCACCGCGCCCGTCCGGTAGCGGTCCGCCATGTGCGCGATCTGCTCGGCCGCCGAGACCCCCATCGTCGCGAACATGCCCGCGAGGGCCTGCTTGGTGTAGATCGGCTGCATCATCCGCCGGTTGCGCAGCCAGCTCTTGTGGTCGTCGCTGGTCAGCAGGCCCTCGCCGAGGACGAGCCTCAGCGGATTGTCCGGCCCGAGTTTGCCGAACCGTTCGCTGTCGGTCAGCACCTCGGCGGCCAGCTCCGGACTGGACACACCGTGCACCGCCACCGGCCCGAGCCGGTACTGGACGAGGTCGCCGTGGGCGGTGCGCCCCCGGTGCATGGCCTGGAGGATGTCCCGCCGGAAGTCCAGCACACTGCCGAGCAACGGCAGCCCGGCCGCCCGGGGGGCACCTGCCGCCACACCATCGCGTACGTCGGTCATCGCCATCGTCATCGCCCTCACTTCCGCGCCAACGCGCAGACCCAGCCCAGCGAACGGCGCGGCTCCGACACGAACCGGGCGTCCTGGAACCCGGCCTTGGTGAGCCGTTCCACCAGGTCGTCCCCGGAGAGGATGTGCAGCCCCGCCCGCTGCGAACGTTCCGTGAAACGCCGCCCGAAGAACCGCTGCGTCAGTGACGGGTCGTCGGCTGCCTCCCGGCTCATCTCCAGCGTGACGGCCACCTGCCCGCCCGGTTTGAGCACCCGGTACGCCTCGGCGAGACCGCCCAGGGGATCCGGCCAGAAGTAGAAGGTCTCGATCGCGCAGACCTGGTCGAACGACGAGTCCTCGTAAGGCAGTTGGGAGCAGTCCCCGTGCCGGACCTCGACCCGGCCGCGCGCGATGGCCGGCAGATTGCGCCGTACGGCCTGCTCGACCATCTCCATCGAGTAGTCCACCCCGGCGACGAACCCCTGAGCGGCCCGCCGCGACAGCAGCTTCACCGCCATACCCCCGCCGCACCCGACGTCCAGCACCCGCTGACGGCCGCGCACGTCCATGTGCTCGATCGTCCACGCGGTGAGGCTCCGGTGCTGCACCGCCATCAGGTTTCCGAAGAACCGCCCGGCCCGCCCGGTCGGCCTGCGGAAGTTCTCCTCCATGAGCTCCAACGGCCTTGCCAGCAGTGTCCCGATCATTGACATTCCTTTCCCGGTGAGCCCGGCGTCCGTGTGGTGATGCGGCAGTCGAAGGGAAGTCGGACGGATGGTCCACGACACGGATGGTCTACGGCGGCTCCTCACCCCCGAGGTCCGAGCGCGGGCCCCGCCGCGCGGCGGGCGGTGCGGTCCATCGCGGCGAGGTGGACCGCAGGAGCGGCCGGCGGTCCGTGTGGTGGTGCGGCAGTCCCGGGAGAAGTCGGACGGATGATCCACGGCGGCCCCTCATCCCCGAGGTCCGAGCGCGGACCCCGCCGCGCGGCGGGCGGTGCGATCCATCGCGGCCAGGCGGGCCCGCAGGAGCGGCCGGGCCGGTCCCGACACCGGCAGGCGGGGCGCCCGGGAGCGGTGCCAGGGCAGCAGCTCGCACGTGTCCCCATCACCGAGCAGGGCCGCGGCGAGATAGGAGCCGTGCGCCACCGACATCGCCAGACCGTGCCCGTTGCAGCCACCCGCGTACCAGACAGCGGGCCGCCCCCGGACCGGCCCCACCACGGGGAGGCCGTCCGCCGTCACCCCGATCCCGCCCGCCCAGCGGTGCGTGACCTCCACCCCGGCCAACGCCGGGTGCAGCGCCCGCAGCCACTGCTCCAGCCGGTGGAACGCGAAGACCCGCAGCACGGCCCTGCGGCGGGGCCCGATCCCGTCCGGACACAGGGCGGTACCGCCCCCGACCACCAACCGTCCATCCCCGGTGAGACGGAAGTACGGGGCCAGCGGCACCGCGTCGATCACCGCCAGCCCACCGTGCCCGAGGAGCGCCCGCGCCTCGTGGCCCAGCGGCTCGGTCGCCACCGCGTGCACCTCAAGCCCGAGCACCGTGCCCACCGGCAGCCCAAGCCCGGCCACCCCGGCGTTCACCGCCAGCACCGACTTCGGCGCCCGCACGGTGCCGTGTGGGAAGACCAGTTCGGGCCGGTGTCCGTCCCCGCCACGCACCTCCCGCAGCGGGCTGCCGCCGTAGAGCCGTACTCCTTTGGCCACGCAGGCCCGGGCCAGCGCCGTCGTCAGCGCGGCCGGGTCGAGGGTGGCGGTGTGCCGGTGGAGCAGACCCGCGTGGTACGGCACGTCGACCCGGCGCCGGATGTCGGCAGCGCAGAGGACGGGCACCTCCAGGTCCAGGGCGCGGTAGGCGGCGGCCTGCCGGGCCAGGGACGCCAGCCCGGTGCGGGAGCGCGCGGCGACGATCTGCTCCCCGTCCGCGCAGGGCACACCGAGCCGGTCGCACAGCTCCACGACATGTCGTACGGCCTCGACGCTGGCCCGGTGCATCCGGCGGGCGACGGCGGGCCCGTGCCGACGCACCGCCCGGTCGACCGGCGGGCCCACCCGCGGACCCAGCAGCCCGGTGCCCCGCCCACTGGCACCGGCCGCCGGCCGCCGCGCGTCCACCACCACGATGTCCAGGGAGGGTTGGCGTTCCGCCAGGTGATAGGCGGTGGACAGCCCTACGAGTCCCGCGCCCACCACCGCGACATCGGCACCGATCCGGCCGCACACGGTGGACGGCGCGTCCGTGCCGTCCGGGTCCCCGGATTCCCAGCAGGGCGTGCCCGGCGCGAACAGGGTCACCGGGGCACCCCTTCCCCGGCCCCGGACAGCGACCCGAACCTCCGGTCGTGCCAGAGCAGCGGCCGACCCGACGCCACCTGGACTACGGCCACCCGTCCCACCACCGCGCTGTGGTCGCCGTAGCGGCGGATGTCCTCGACCAGGCAGACCGACCAGGCGAGCGCGTCGCCGAAGACGGGCGCTCCCAGGACGGGACGGAGCGGGATCTCACGGAACCGCTCGCTCGCCGAGACGGCCGGGTCCGCGAAGCGGGTGGCCCGCGAACGCTGGTTGTCCCGGAGCAGGTTCACCGCGAAGACGCCCTGGCCACCGATCGCCGACAGGGTGTGGGAACCGTTGCGCAGACAGGCGAGGAGAAGGGGCGGGCGGGCCGAGAGGGAGGTGAAGGAGGAGACGGTCATCCCGGTGGGCCGCCCGTCCCCGCCCTGGGTGGTGATCACGGTGACACCGGAGGCGAGTTTCGCGTAGAGACGCAGGCAGTGTTCGGTGTCGGGGCCGGGTTCGTGCCGCAGCTGTTCGCCCGGGTCCGGCGGGCGGGCCAGGGCAAGGTTCAGGGCGAGGTCAGCCATGCGCGGCGTCCGCGAGACCGGCCGGTGACACCGTGCCGAGCAGACCCTGGAGGATCTTCTCGATGTTGGTGCGTAACGTCGACTCGGCCACCGGGTCGAGGATCTCGGCCAGGGTGGGGATCCCCAGGTCGAACGAGGCCCGGAAGGTGACGGTGGTGCCGTCCGGGTGCGCCGCGCAGGCCCAACTGCCTTCAAAGGTCTCGAAGTCGCCGCTGAGCTGCTCGAACGCGATGGAGAGGGTGGCCGGCGAGAAGGTGTCGCGTTCCGTCCAGCGCATCAGCCCGTTGCGGAAGGAGACGGTCCACGCGGAGACCACGGAACCGTCGGGCCGCGGCGGCTGCACCTCCACCGCGCGGACCGTCGTGGTGAGTTCGGGGTACCGGCTGAAGTCGCTGATCCTCCGGTAGGCGTGCTCGGGGTCGATGCCCTGAGCCGTCATCCGGACTGTCACATGGCGCATGGTGTACGTCCTCACTGGCATGGGGTGCTGTCGTGCTGAACTGGCATGGAGGGGCTGTCGTGCTGATGTCGTGACGGTCAGCCGAGGCGGGTGTGCACGGCCCGCAAGGCTTCGGCCGGGGCGTCCAGGAAGTGCTGGGTCTCGTCGGCGTCGGCCATCGCCGGGCCGTCAGCCGGTGTCGTGACAGTCAGCCAAGGCGGGTGTGCACGGACCGCAGCGCTTCGGCCAGGGCGTCCAGGAAGAGCTGGACCTCGTCGGCGTCGGCGATCGCCGGGGGCGTCAGCCGGAGCACGCGCGTGGAGTTGAGCGAGTGGTTGACCAGGACGCCGCGGCTCACCAGCTCCAGCAGCGTCTCGCCGACGGCCTGTGCCCGGGTGAACTCGATCCCGATCAGCAGTCCCCTGCCGCGGACGTCGTGCACCAGGCGGTCCCGGTAGGGAGCGCAGATCTCCACGACTCCCGCGAGCAACTGCCGGCCGAGCGCGGCGGCCCGGCCCACGATGCCCTCGCAGTCGATCGTCTCGACCGCCGCCATCGCCGCGGCACAGGCGATCGGCGAGGCGCCGAAGGTGGAGGTGTGGAGATAGGGATCGCGGGAGAACGGACGGTAAGCGTCCTTGGTCGCCACCATCGCCGCCACCGGTACGACACCGCCGCTCAGCCCCTTCCCGACGAGTAGGACATCAGGCACGACACCCTCGGCGTCCATCCCCCACCAAGTACCGAGCCGGCCCAGACCGGTCTGCACCTCGTCCACGATCAGGAAGGCGCCGTACGCCCGGCACAGCCCGGCCGCCTCCGCCAGATACCCGGGCGGCGGGATACGCACCCCGCCCTCCCCCTGCACCGGTTCGAGGATCACGCAGGCGCGGTCGCGGCGCTCACGGAGTGCCGTGTCCAGCTCGGCCAAGTCCCCGTAGGCGACCTGCGCGGTGTCCGGCAACAACGGCTCGAAGGTCTTCTGGTAAAGGGAGTTGGCGGTGACACTCAACGCCCCCAGGGTCTTGCCGTGGTAGCCGGACACGGTGGTCACCAGGGCGTTGCGCCCATGGGCGCGTGCCAGCTTGAGTCCCGCCTCGGTGGCCTCGGCACCGGAGTTGACGAAGTGGACGTGGTCGAGACCCGCCGGGGTGTGCGCGGCCAGCGCGGCAGCGGCCCGCGCGGCGACGGGTTCCAGGAACACCCGGGTGGCCAGCGGATGCGCGTCCAACTGCCGGTGCACGGCCTCCAGCACAGCCGGGTGCCGATGCCCCAGAATGAAGACGCCGTAGCCCCCGAAGTCCAGATAGCGCCGCCCGTTGTCGGTGTGCACCCAGGCACCCTCGGAGTACACCTCGGCCATCCCCCCGAGCACCGTGCCCATGACCGCCCGGCCGGTGCCGAGGTGACGGCGGTAGAGCTCGGCGGTGTCGGGGGGTGGTGGTGTGGTGGGGGCGGTGATCTCTGCGGCGGCTGGAACGGCTACCGCTGCGGGAGCGGGAGCAGCCACCCCTGCGGCGGCAGGAGCGGCCACCCCTACGGCGGCGCGAGCGGCCATCTCTACGCCAGCCACTCCTGCCGGGGCGGGAGCGACCACCCCTGCGGGGGCGGGATCAGCCATCTCTACGGCAGCGGGAGCGGCCATCTCTACGGGCGCGTGAGCAGCAACCCCTGCGGGGCCCGGAGCGGCCACCTCTACGGCGACGGGACCAGCGACCCCTACGACGGTGTGAGCCGTCACCTCCACCGCGGTCATGACGCCAGCTCCGCCGGGGTCTGGGGCGTCCGCGACCGGCGCAGGCCCCCTCGGCCGGTGGCCCAGCACTCCACGTTGCGTGCCAGCGCCGACCGGATCTCGGCGCGCGTGGGGGCCGTACCGCAGTGCGGTGTCCCCAGGTCGGACGCGAAGGGCAGCTCGCGCTGGAAGACGAGCAGCAGCTCGGCGTAGTCCTGGAGCCGGCGCCGTACCAGCGCGGGGAAGGACGGCCCCTCCAGCAGCGGCAGCAGCAGCCGGTGCACCGCTTCCACGGGGATCAGCCGCGGCGGGTGCGGGTGTTCACCGTGCTGTCCGGCGAACTCCAGGCAGATGTCGACGACCTCCCGCTGCAGGATGGCCTCGCGCCCGGCGGTCAGCCAGTACTCGCCCTGTGCGACGCCGGATCTGACCAGGTCGCCCACCGCGCGGGCCACCACGTCCTGCGGCACCATGTCGATCCGTGTCCCGGGCGAGCCCGGAAGCACCGGGACCTGGCCCTTGACGATCCCTCCCAGCGCCCGGGTCAGGCCCTGCACCCGGGCGATCCGTCCGGTGGACGAGTCGCCCATGACCAGGGACGGACGCAGGACGACCCCGGGGACCTCGGCCGACCGTACGGCCTCCTCGGCCGCCGTCTTGGAGGCGAGGTACGCGGCCGCCCCGGGAAAGCGCTCCCGCTCCTCGGACGCGAGCGGGTTCGCCACGAAGGCGGTGCTCATGTAGAAGAAGGGGGCGTCGGCGCGGGCCGCGAGATCGAGCATCGACCGGGTGCCGTCCAGGTTGGTGCGCCAGATGTCGGCCGGGTCCAGCCGCCAGTTGGTGGCCGCGGCGGAGTGCACCACCACGTCCACCTCGGCGGCGAGGTCCAGCCGTTGGGCGGCGGAGAGCCCCAGACCTGGGGCACGCAGGTCGGCCGTCACCTCCCGTACCCGGGGGTCGTCGAGGGGTGCCCGGTGGCGCAGGCAGATCAGGTCGTAGTCGTCGCAGAGCTCGTCGATCAGGGCCTGGCCGAGTACTCCGGCGGCGCCGGTGAGCAGCAGGGTGGGGCGTTGACTTCGAGGGCGGGACCGAGGGGACGGACGAGACGGACCGGTGGGTTCTGGCGGCATGGTTCGGAAACTCCCATCGGGTGGGGGGTGTTGGGGTGGGGTGGGACGCGGTTCGTGGAGACGTGCGGAGTCCTGCCCGGGGTCGGGGTCAGGGTCGTGCCGGGGCCTGAGTCGGGGTCGGGGTCGGGGTCGGATCAGGCGACGGTGAGCGGGCCGTCGGCCAGGTGGGCCGCCAGCGGGCCGGTCATCCTGGACCGTGCGGGCGGGTGCAGGGAGAGCCCGTTGGCACAGGCCGCGAGGTGTCCGACCTCGTCCGAGCTCATGAAGTTGAGGCCGCCGAGCAGTTCCACCGCCCGGGGGACGATGCGGGCGAGGGCGTCCTGCACGCAGTACCGCACGTACAACGAGCCGGCGAGCGTCGACTCGTCCGGGCAGCCCTCGTCGAGCCGACGGGCGACGCCCTCCGCGGCGGCCATCGCGCCCTCGGCCTCCACCAGCAGCCGGACCCGCTCGGACTCGGGCACCCGCTCGTTGCGCAGCACCCGCTCCACCAGCGCGCTCGCGGCCCCGAGATAGCTCCCCGTCATCAGCAGCTCGAACCAGACCAGGCCCGCGGTCTGCAGTTCGTCCAGGCGCCCCTCCGTGGCCGAGGTCCGCAGCAGCAGCTCCGGCGGTACGAGCACATCCGTGAGGGTGACCTGGTCGCTCTCCGCTCCCGACAGGAAGGTGCTGGACCAGAAACCGCTGACGCTCACGCCCTCGCTCTCGGCGGGCACCAGCGCCACCGCCAGCTCGTCACGCGCCCCTCGCTCACCGGGTACCAGGACACTGGCGGTGAGCAGATCCATGGACCGGGCGAGGCTGCACGGGCGCTTCACCCCGCTGATCCGCACCCCGTCAGGTCCCACCGCGGCGGTCATCGACGGCGAGAGGATGCCGGCGCCCGGCCGCCCTTCGGCGAAGCCGGAGGCCACCAGGAGGTTGCCGGAGGCCACTCCCTCGACGAGCATCCACTCCAGGCCCTCGCCGTCGGTGACCAGGCCGACCAGGGTGGCCATGGAGAAGTGGTGCATCGTGGTGGCCACCGCCAGGGACGGCGACCTGCTGCCCAGCGCGCGCTGCACCCGCACGGCGTCGAGAGCGGTGGCGCCTTTACCTTTGCAGGAGACCGGCACCACAAGACCGGGCCCGCCACTGTCGCGGAAGAGCCCGATACCCGGGCTGCGCGGACTCTCCAACTCCATGAGCGACACCGCCCGCAGACTCTCGTCGAGCCCCGGCAGCATTTTCGTCAGTACGGCGCGTTCGCGCTCCAGAAACCTCATGTGCTCCCCTGCTCCGGGACGACCCGGTCGCGCTGAACCCCGTCCGGCGGACGGGAATGACGGGTGGCGGGAATGACGGGCCGACGGGACTGGCAGGACCGGCGAGAACGGCGAGAACGGTCGGACCAGCGGGACTGGCAGGACAGGTCGGACAGGCGAGGCTGGTCGGACAGGCGAGGCTGGTCGGTCGCCCGGGCCTGCCCTACAGCGCCCGGGTGGCGCGCAGCAGCTGCCACACCGCCGAAAGCCCGGGCCGCCCCTGGAAGGCGATGTACTCGGGCAGCACCACATGGGGCGCCCATTTCCGCTTGTACTCAAGCTGCGCGGCGGCCGGGTAGATCCGTTCACCGTGCTGGGCGAGCAACCGCACGCAGCGCGTGAAAGTACGGCTCGCACACGGCAGTTCGTGCTCGTCGGAGAGACCGGTGAAGGGCGTGAAGCCGAAGTGCAGCCAGCCCGCGCCGTCGGCCGACATCCGCTCCATCGCGGTCGCGTTGAGCGCCTCCATCACCCCGGGCGGAGCGTCCGGCGAACGCCGGCTGAGGTCGTGGAGCCAGCCCGGCCGGCTCCCGAAGACCGGCGAGTAACTGATGTACCCGACGGCCACCCCGCCGATCCGCCCCACGAACAACCGCCGGTGCCGCTGAGCCAGCCCGGTCCGCTCCCCCACCAGGAACCGCAGCTCCTTGGCACCGCCCTTGCCCTGGAGCCAGGCCCGGTCGATCAGGTCCAGTTCGTTCTGCACCTCGTCGTCGGCCACGGTGGGAGCCTCGACCACCTCAAGACCGGCGCGCCGGGCCCTGGATATCTTGTTCCGCAGCCGCACGAAGGCCGACCCGCGCAGCGTGAACCGGCCCAGGTCGACCGCGTACGACGCCCCGAGCTGATTCACCGTGAACCCGTGCGCCCCGTACAACTCCGCGTCCGCCCGCTGCAGTTGTACGGCCACCAGCCGCCGCGGCTGCGCCTGCGCCGCGAAGGCGTCCAGCAGACCCGCCCGCTGCTCCTCCGCCGCGAAGGGCCCCGCGAACTGCAGCAGATGCCGCCCCGACCGCCGATAGACACAGGTGCCGTCGAACCGCGGATCCCGGAAGTACTCATTGCCCTGATTGAGGGCAAGAAAAGAACTCGGATTGTCACTGTGCCGGACCAGGGTCTCAAAGACGGACGGCATCCGCACCCCTCCGGGACTCACCGGAATTAATTCCGGCCGAATTGGAGTATGCCCGCTCGAATTCGATGTACGCCGGATGCGAATGAGGTTCAAAAAGCACCCCGAACGGCTTGAGCGAATTCCCGAACAGGGCACGATCCCCCAGCAGATGCAGAGGAAGAGCGAGCAACGCCCACTCCGGCTCCACCAGCACCGCCCACAGCCCGGCGACGACACCCGCGGTCACGAGGCTGTGCATGGTGTTGTACGCCACGAAGTACCAGCGCGAGATACACCCACCCCGACTCCTCCGAAAGGCCAGAGCACCGGGGACATAACCGACGACATCGATGACGCCAAAGAGGGCGATAAACACCCCCCACCGAATCTCCGAAAAATGCCACACGACAAGCACGGCACACACAACCAGGCCGCCCAGCCATTCCATGCGTAGCAGCAGGAAGGTGACTCTCGTCTCGAATCTGTTTTTTGCGTCCATGTACCCTCCGCCCTTCACCCTTGTTTACGGGGGAAGCGAAGGAAACCCTCACAGGAAAACAAATACAGAATTAATAACTTTTACTATAAAACCACGAGCGTGCCAGCACCCGCGGACGCAACCGCCACCCTGGGCCGCAAGAACGTAAAACCGAACGGCCGGCAGGCCACCGCGGACTCACCACACTGAAGGCCGAGCACATCCTGACCGCCGTCGACAACGCGTAGGCGCACAGCCTCGGCGGTGCCCCGTTCCCACCAAGGGCCCGACTCCGATGAGCCGGGCCCCAGCTGACCTGCATGTTTGCCGGAACACCAACGTGGTGCACGTTCAGCTGCTCACACGTTGAAGCGGAACTCCACGACATCCCCGTCCTGCATCACATAGTCCTTGCCCTCCATACGCGCCTTCCCCTTGGCGCGGGCCTCCGCCACCGACCCCGTCTCCACCAGGTCGGCGAAGGAGATGACCTCCGCCTTGATGAAGCCCTTCTGGAAGTCGGTGTGGATGACGCCGGCGGCCTCGGGGGCGGTGGCGCCCTTCTTGATGGTCCAGGCTCGGGATTCCTTGGGGCCTGCCGTGAGGTAGGTCTGGAGGCCGAGGGTGTCGAAGCCGACGCGGGCCAGGGTCGTCATGCCGGGCTCCTCGACGCCGACCGACTCCAGGAGCTCCATCGCTTCCTCATCGTCGAGCTCGGCGAGGTCCGCCTCCAGCTTGGCGTTGAGGAAGATCGCCTCGGCGGGGGCGACCAGGGCGCGCTGTTCGGTCTTGAAGTCCTCGTCCACCAGCTCGTCCTCGTCGACGTTGAAGACGTAGAGGAAGGGCTTGGTCGTCAGCAGGTGCAGGTCGTGGAGGAGTTCCTCGTTGCCGGAGCCCTGGACGATGCCCTGCGAGAAGAGGGTGTCGCCCTTCTCCAGGATCTCCTGTGCCGCCTCGACCGCCGCGACCTTCGGGCCGATGTCCTTCTTGATGCGCGACTCCCGCTGGAGGCGCGGGAGGACCTTCTCGATGGTCTGCAGGTCGGCGAGGATCAGCTCGGTGTTGATCGTCTCGATGTCGTCCTTCGGCGAGACCTTGCCGTCGACGTGGACGACGTTCTCGTCCTTGAAGGCGCGGATGACCTGGCAGATCGCGTCGGACTCACGGATGTTCGCGAGGAACTTGTTGCCCAGTCCCTCGCCCTCCGACGCGCCCTTCACGATGCCCGCGATGTCGACGAAGTCGACCGTCGCCGGGAGGATCTTCTGCGAGGAGAAGATCTCGGCCAGTTTCGTCAGGCGCGGGTCGGGGACACCGACCACGCCGACGTTCGGCTCGATCGTGGCGAACGGGTAGTTGGCCGCCAGCACGTCGTTCTTGGTCAGGGCGTTGAACAGGGTCGACTTGCCGACATTCGGCAGACCGACGATTCCGATCGTGAGCGACACGTTGCGACTTCCCGTACGTGAGTGGCGTGAGAGCAGTGGAGGGGACCGGCTGGGGCTGCGGAGACTGGGGCCCGGGGCCGATCCACCAGTCTACGGCGTGAGCCGCGCCCTCCCGGCTCCCCGTCGAACACGTGGCCAAGCTCTGCCCATCGGCGTGTCTGAGGACCTATTCGGCACATAAACCGACCTAAGTTGGTCCAGTGGAGCAACACAGGACACGACCCCCACAGCCCGGCGCAAGACGCGGGGCCCCGCCCCTGCCCCCGCAGGCGGGCCGGGGTCCGAACGGCGGCCCGGCCCGCACGACCCGCCCGGGCCCGCAGCCACGCGGCACCGCACAGCGCCGTCCGGCGGCCGTACGACGCCCGAGCCCTACGGCGGCCGAGACGGTACGTCAGCTGCCGAATCCCCGGCTCACCGGGCTCGGCGGCGGGCTGTTCTGCGCGGCCGTGATGTTCGTGCTCGGGTGTATCGACCAGTTCCTGTTCGGGGCGTCGCTGACCGTCTACGGCGTGCTGTTCGTGCCGGTGTGCGTGCTCACCGCGGTCTGGATCCGGCGCGGCGACCTGCTGACCGCACCGGTCGTCGTACCGATCGCCTTCGCCGTCGGCCTCTTCCCGGTGGCCGACGGCAGCGGCGGTGTCGTCAACCGGCTGATGGGCCTGTTCACCGGCCTCGCCACCCAGGCCGGCTGGCTGTACGGCGGGACGCTCGTCGCGGGGCTCATCGCGACGGTCCGCAGGATCCGGCTGCTGAAGCGTCGCCGGCGGGCATAACTCCCCGGGGCAGCCGCAAGACTGACCCCGGGGTCGGTTCCGGGGCCCGTCCCAGGGGCCGGCTCCGGGACAGGGACCGGGGTCGGGGTCGGGATCCTCCCAGGACCAGTTCTGAGGTCACCGGTCTTGCGGCCGGTCGTACGGAAGTTTCCGGGGCCGGAGACCTCAGCCGCGGAGCATTCCGCGTCGACCGAGCCGTCCTCCGGGCCCTTGCAAGCCCGTGCAGCAAGCCCGTCCGAACCCACGCGCTCAGCGACCTGTGCCGCCGCCCCGTCGCGCAGGCCGCGGCGGACTTCCTCCGTAGTCACCTGTCCCTGTCACAGGCTCCCCGCCTCGCGGCCGACGCCCACCGGACTCCGGCCACCGAGACCCGTACACCCGCACCCGCACCCGCACCCGCACCGATCAGGCGGCCGGCCCCAGTCGTCACTGGTCGCCGCTGGCCACCCCTAGTCATCCCCCGCCGCGTGCATCGCCGCCCCCACGATGCCCGCGTTGTTCTGCAGCTGCGCCGGGACGATCTCGGCCTTGATGTCCTCGATGAAGTGCAGGAACTTGTCGGCCTTGCGGCTGACTCCGCCGCCGATGATGAAGAGCTCGGGCGAGAACAGCATCTCGACGTGGGCGAGGTACTTCTGGACGCGGTGCGCCCAGTGCTCCCACGTCAGCTCGCCGTCCTCCTTGGCCTTGCTGGACGCCTTCTTCTCGGCGTCGTGGCCGTTCAGCTCAAGGTGGCCCAGCTCCGTGTTCGGGACCAGGACGCCGTTGACGAACAGGGCGCTGCCGATGCCCGTGCCGAAGGTCAGCAGGATCACCGTGCCCTTGCGGCCCTGGCCGGCGCCGAAGTGCATCTCGGCGACGCCCGCCGCGTCCGCGTCGTTGACGACCGTCACCGGGAGGCCGCCCAGTCTCTCGCTGAACAGCGCGCCCGCGTCCCGGTCGATCCAGCTCTTGTCGACGTTCGCCGCCGTACGGATCGTGGCACCGCCGGTGACCACGCCCGGAAACGTGAACCCGACCGGTCCCGTCCAGCCGAAGTGGTCGACGACTTCCTTCACGCCGTCGGCCACTCCGTCCGGCGTCGCCGGGTGCGGGGTCAGCACCTTGTACCGCTCTTCCGTCAATTCGCCCTTGTCCAGGTCCACAGGGGCGCCCTTGATCCCGGATCCACCGATGTCCACGCCGAAGATCTGCATGGATCCACGCTACGACGAACGACTGACAGTCACTGCCCGGAGGGTGCCGTACGGTCCGAACCGGTGCGCTCGGCGACCAGCGCGGCCGCCTCTTCCCGCAGGTCACGGCGGAGTTCCTTGGGCAGCGAGAACGTGATGGACTCCTCGGCCGCCTTGACGAGCTCGACGTCCTCGAAGCCGCGGCCGGACAGCCACTCCAGGACCTGCTCGACCAGGACCTCCGGTACGGAGGCTCCCGAGGTGACGCCGACCGTGGTCACGCCCTCCAGCCAGGCCTCCTCGATCTCGTCGGCGAAGTCCACCAGGTAGGCGGCGCGGGCGCCGGCCAGCTTGGCGACCTCGACGAGCCGTACGGAGTTGGAGGAGTTCTTGGAACCGACCACGATCACCAGGTCGGCCTCCTCGCCCATCTGCTTCACGGCGAGCTGGCGGTTCTGCGTGGCGTAGCAGATGTCGTCGCTGGGCGGGGAGATGAGCTGCGGGAACTTCTCCTTCAGGGCGTCGACCGTCTCCATGGTCTCGTCGACCGAGAGGGTGGTCTGGGACAGCCATACGACCCTGGACGGGTCCCGCACCTCGACCTTGGAGACGTCGGACGGGCCGTCGACCAGGGTGATGTGGTCGGGGGCCTCTCCGGAGGTGCCGATGACCTCCTCGTGGCCCTCGTGGCCGATCAGCAGGATGTCGAAGTCGTCGTTGGCGAAACGGACTGCTTCCTTGTGGACCTTGGTCACCAGGGGGCAGGTCGCGTCGATGGTCGCGAGGCGGCCCTGCTTGGCCTCGTCGTGGACGACGGGCGCGACGCCGTGCGCGGAGAACATCACGATGTTCCCCTCGGGGACCTCCTCGGTCCGCTCGACGAAGACGGCGCCCTTCTTCTCCAGGGTCTGGACGACGTACTTGTTGTGCACGATCTCGTGCCGGACATAGATCGGAGCCCCGTACTGCTCAAGGGCTTTCTCGACGGCGATCACGGCGCGGTCCACGCCCGCGCAGTAGCCCCGGGGGGCGGCGAGCAGGACACGGCGGCCAGACGAAGCAGTCATGCGTCCCATCGTAAGGCCGCGCTCGACGGGTCAAAGATCGCGTCCTTGGGGAGACTGGCCGTGGAGTGGGAGGGGTGGGGGCCGGGCACGACGTACGGGAGACGCGAGATGGCGGACAGGGACAGCGGTACGGCCACGGATACGGAGACCGCGGCCGGCGACGGGCCCCAGCTGCGGCGCAGCCTCGGTTTCCGGGATCTCGTCGTCTACGGGCTGCTGTTCATCGCCCCCATGGCACCGGTCGGCGTGTTCGGCACCCTGGACGCCAAGTCGCACGGCGCGGTCGCGCTGGTCTACATCGTGGCCACGGTCGCGATGGCGTTCACGGCGTTCAGCTACGCGCAGATGGTGCGGGTCGTCCCTCAGGCGGGCTCGGTGTTCGCCTACGCGCGCGTGGGGCTCGGCAGGGAGGCCGGGTTCATCGCCGGCTGGATGGCGATGCTCGACTACATCCTGATCCCCGCCGTCGCCTACCTCTTCTCCGGGATCGCCATGAACGCGCTGGTCCCGGACGTCTCCCGGTGGGTGTGGACCGCGCTGGCGGTCGTCATCACGACCTGCCTCAACCTCTGGGGTGTGCGGGCGGCGGCCCGCGTGGGCTTCCTCGTCCTCGCGATGGAGATCGTCGTTCTCGTCATCTTCATCGTGTCGGCGACCGTCGTCCTCGCGCGCGACGGCGCCGAACGGGGCTGGCTGTCGCCGCTGTCCGGGGACGGCACGCAGGGCGCGTTCGCGCTGTCGGCGGTGATCGGCGCGGTCTCGGTGGCCGTCCTGTCCTACCTGGGCTTCGACGCGGTCGCCACCTTCGCGGAGGAGGTCACCGGCGGCTCCGAGAAGGTCGCCAGGGCGCTGCTGTTCTGCCTCGCCCTGGCCGGTGTGCTGTTCATCGCCCAGACGTACCTGATCGCCCTCCTGGAGCCGACGACTTCCGCACAGCTGGCCGCCGACCCGGGGAAACAGGGATCGGCGTTCTACGACGCGGTCGACGTCTCGGTCGGCGACTGGCTGCACAACCTGGTGGCCGTCAGCAAGGCGATCGGCGCGGCGTTCGCGGCGCTGGCCGGCCAGGCGGCGGCGGGCCGCCTGGTGTTCGCGATGGCCCGCGACCGGCGCCTCCCCCGCGCCCTGTCGAAGACCGACGACGGAGTGCCGCGGGTCGCGTTGCTGTCGGCGGCGGTCATCACCCTGATCGCCGCGGTCTGGGCGGCCCGCCGCGACGACGGCCTCGACCACCTGGTCTCGGTCGTCGACATCGGCGCGCTCACCGCGTTCACGTTGCTGCACGCGAGCGTGGTGGGCTGGTTCGCGGTACGACGCCGGGGTGGGCCGGTGGTGTGGTGGCGGCACGTGCTGGTGCCGGTGCTGGGGGCGGCGATCACGATCGCGGTGATCGTGGAGGCGTCCGGTACCGCGCAGGTGGTGGGGGCGATCTGGTTGGCGGTGGGGTTGGCGGTGCTGGCGGTGCAGTCACGTGGGGCGGTCCGGCAGTAGACACCCGGCGTGGGGGCGGGGCCGGGTACGCGTGACTCCCGCTCCACCCCGCACCTCGACCCCGTTGTCACAGGTGGCCGTTACTCTCGGGCGCATGGCTCTCAACACGGCTCCGGACGCGCCACTCCCCGTCGGTGAGGTCTCCCGGCTCATCGGCGGGTGGATCGATCGGCTCGGTGCGGTGTGGGTCGAGGGGCAGATCACCCAGTTGTCGCGGCGGCCCGGTGCCGGTGTCGTGTTTCTGACGTTGCGTGACCCGTCGTACGACATCTCGGTGAGCGTGACCTGTTTTCGGCAGGTGTTCGACGAGGTCGCCGATGTCGTCAGCGAGGGCGCGCGGGTCGTCGTACTCGCGAAACCGGAGTGGTACGCGCCGCGGGGGCAGTTGTCGTTGCGGGCCACCGAGATAAGGCCGGTGGGGGTGGGTGAACTCCTCGCGCGCCTTGAGCAGTTGAAGAAGTCCCTGGCCGCGGAGGGGTTGTTCGCGGCCGATCGGAAGAAGCCGCTGCCGTTCCTGCCGCAGCTGATCGGGCTGGTCTGCGGGCGGGCCTCGGCGGCCGAGCGGGACGTCCTGGAGAACGCGCGGCATCGCTGGCCCGCGGTCCGTTTCGAGGTGCGCAACGTGCCCGTGCAGGGCGTGCACGCCGTGCCGCAGGTCGTACAGGCCGTGAAGGAGCTGGACGCGCTCGACGGTGTGGACGTGATCATCGTGGCGCGGGGCGGCGGCAGCGTGGAGGACCTGCTGCCGTTCTCCGACGAGCAGCTCGTACGGGCCGTGTCGGCCTGTCGTACGCCCGTGGTGTCCGCGATCGGGCACGAACCCGACAACCCGCTCCTGGACTACGTCGCCGACCTGCGCGCCTCCACCCCCACCGACGCCGCGAAGAAGGTCGTACCGGACGTCGGCGAGGAGTACGAGCGCGTACGGCAGCTGCGCGACCGGGCGCGGCGGTGTGTCGTGGCGTTCGTGGACCGGGAGGAGCGCGGGCTGGCGCAGGCGTTGTCCCGGCCGTCGATACAGGATCCGCACCGGATGATCGACGAGCGCGCGGATCACGTCGCCGCCCTCCTCGACCGCGGCCGGCGCACCCTCGGCCACCTCCTGGACCGCGCCGACTCGGAGCTGACCCACACGCACGCGCGCGTGGTGGCCCTCTCCCCGGCGGCCACCCTGAAGCGGGGGTACGCGGTGCTGCAGCGGGCCGACGGGCACGTCGTCCGGGACCCGGACGAGGTGAGCGCGGACGAGGTGCTCCGCGCGCGGGTCGCCGAGGGCGAGTTCACGGTCCGGGTCGAGGCGTAGTTCCTGTTCGAGGCGTAGTGCCTGTTGATGCATAGGGTGGGCGAATGACCAGCAAGGTGACGGAAGAGTCGCTCGGGTACGAGCAGGCACGCGACGAGCTGATCGAGGTCGTACGGCGCCTGGAGGCGGGCGGTACGACCCTGGAGGAGTCCCTCGCACTCTGGGAACGCGGCGAGGAACTGGCCAAGGTCTGCCGCCGCTGGCTGGACGGGGCGAGGGCCCGGCTGGACGCGGCATTGGCGGAGGAAGAGGGCACAGTCGTAGACGCGGGTGGCGACGGCGAGTAGCGGGGGCGGGCGGCTCGCGGATCGCAGGTAGCGACAGTTGGCGGCGGACAGCAAGCCGCAGCTGCCGCCCATTGGCAGCGTCAGCGCGGAGCCGTCAAGGGCCAGCGGCCGAGGACTGGTAGCGGATGGCAACCAACAACAGTCGACGGCGAGTAGCCGCAGCCACCAGCTGACAGCGACGCCGAACGGCCAGCAACCGACGACCGGCAGCGGACAGCGAGTCACAACAGACGGCAGCGGACGGCAAGTAGCGCCAACTGGCAGGCGGCAGCGAGTCACGGCAACTGACAGCTGTCAGCGTCGGCGAACAGTTGGCGACAGCTGGCAGCCGAGGCGAGTATCGACAGCCGACAACCAGTAGCGCACAGCGAGTCGCGACGGCCGTCAGCCCGCGCAGCGCCGGCGATCAGTCGGCAACTGCTAGCCGCGGACGGCGAGTTACGACCGCCGGCGGCGAACAGCGTGCCGCGTCCGCAGGTACCCGTCAGTGACGGCGGCCAACCAATACCCGCCGCCGCCTGCCGCCCGCCGCGCGCTGCCGGCAACGCCGACCCCTCATCGGCAACAGCCGCCCCTGGCAAGCCGCCCCAACGACGTTCCCCTGTGATGCGGATCACCCTGCTCCACTTTTGGTTGAATGTTGAACCTCCTATCGCGTACGGTCGGTCTCGTCAGCCTATCCGGACCACGGTCCGGTTCCGGTTTCCGGCCACCCCGAGGAAGTTCTCGTATGTCTCTCGTTCTTGACCCCGCCGCCCAGGACCTGCTGTTCCGCGAGGCCCGCACCGCGAACACGTTCACCGACGAGCCGGTGACGGACGAGCAGGTGCAGGCGATCTACGACCTGGTCAAGTACGGCCCGACCTCCATGAACCAGTCGCCGCTGCGCATCACCCTGGTCCGCTCCCCCGAGGCCCGCGAGCGCCTCGTGCAGCACCTCTCCGAGGGCAACCAGAAGAAGACCGCCGCCGCCCCGCTGGTCGCGATCCTCTCCGCGGACAACGAGTTCCACGAGGAGCTCCCGAACCTGTTCCCGCACTTCCCGCAGGCCAAGGACGCCGTCTTCGGCGAGCGTTCGGTCCGTGAGGGCAACGCCGCGCTGAACGCCGCCCTGCAGGCCGCGTACTTCATCATCGGCATCCGCGCCGCCGGTCTCGCCGCCGGCCCGATGACCGGTCTCGACTTCGCGGGCGTCCAGAAGGAGTTCCTGGACGGCGACCACACCCCGTTCGTCGTCATCAACATCGGCAAGCCGGGCGAGGACGCCTGGTTCCCGCGCTCCCCCCGCCTGGAGTACGACGAGGTCGTCACCACCGTCTGAGACGGATGACCCCCTGATGGCATGACAAGGCCCCCGGCACCAGAGCTGTGCCGGGGGCCTTCGTCGCAGCCGTACGACTGCTTACTTCGTCTGCAGCGCCTTCGCCATCTCCGTCAGCTGCGCGAACGACCCCGTGCCCGCCACCACCGTCGTCGAGCCCTTGCCCGCGAGCACGAGGGCGTCGTAGCGGCCGCCGGTGTAGCGGGTCCACGTGCGGCCGCCGATGTCCTGGGTGGTCTTCGTCGCGGCGGAGCCCTGGCTGGCGGTGTCGACGAAGTCGGCCGGCTTCTGAGTCGACTGTTCTATCTGCACGTACTGTCCGCCGGGGGCACTGAATCCGAGGTGCCAGGCGTCGAACGCGGCGCCGTCGTAGCTGACCGAGGTCGCCTTCCAGGTCGTGGACAGGCCCTCCGGGGCCGCCACCGGGTACGGTGCCGCGCGGCGTGCCGTGAGCAGCTCCACGCGGTAGTCGACCCGCTTGATGTCGGGAGCGTGGTCGCTGTGCGGGATGAAGATGTAGACGATCGCCGCCGCGATCCCGATCAGGCCCAGGGAGAGAATCATGTCCCGGACCGTCTTCTGCTTGCCGTTCGAACCTGCCACGTCCCTATCGTCGCAGGTGCCCTGGTCCGCTCATCCGTGGGCCCCCCTGCTCATTTTGTCTGCCTGGCGATAGAGTCGGGTCCATACCCTCATCCGGCCGTCGTCGTATCAGAAAGGTGCGCTCCGATGACCGAGCATCATCATCTGCCGTCCGAACTCGAAGTCCCCTCCGAGGCCCCCGACCGCAACCTCGCCCTGGAACTCGTCCGGGTGACCGAAGCCGCCGCGATGGCCGCGGGCCGCTGGGTCGGGCGCGGTGACAAGAACGGCGCCGACGGTGCCGCCGTGCGCGCCATGCGGACCCTCGTCTCCACCGTCTCGATGAACGGCGTCGTCGTCATCGGCGAGGGCGAGAAGGACGAGGCGCCGATGCTCTTCAACGGCGAGCGCGTCGGTGACGGCACCGGACCCGAGTGCGACATCGCCGTCGACCCGATCGACGGGACCACCCTCAACGCCAAGGGCATGCCGAACGCGATCGCCGTGCTCGCCGCGGCGGACCGGGGTTCGATGTTCGACCCGTCCGCCGTGTTCTACATGGACAAGCTCGTCGCCGGGCCCGAGGCCGCCGAGTTCGTCGACATCGAGGCGCCGATCTCGGTGAACGTCCGCCGGGTCGCCAAGGCCAAGCGGGTCACGCCCGAGGACGTCACCGTCGTCGTCCTGGACCGGCCGCGGCACGACGGCATCATCAAGGAGATCCGGGAGACCGGTGCGCGGATCAAGCTGATCTCCGACGGCGATGTCGCGGGCTCGATCCTGGCGCTGCGCGAAGGTACCGGCGTCGATCTGCTCCTCGGTATCGGTGGCACCCCTGAAGGCATCATCTCGGCCTGTGCCGTGAAGTGCCTCGGAGGCGTGATCCAGGGCAAGTTGTGGCCCAAGGACGACGCCGAGCGGCAGCGGGCGCTGGACGCGGGGCACGACCTGGACCGGGTGCTCACCACCGATGACCTGGTGTCGGGCGAGAACGTGTTCTTCGTCGCGACCGGGATCACCGACGGGGAGCTGCTGCGGGGGGTTCGCTACCGCGCGGAGACGGCGACGACCGACTCGATCGTGATGCGGTCCAAGTCCGGGACGGTGCGGCGGATCGACTCGGAGCACCGGCTGAGCAAGCTGCGGGCGTACAGCGCGATTGACTTCGACCGGGCCAAGTAGCGCCTAGGAGTGGGGTTCTGTGGACCATTGGCGGCTGCGGGTCGCCTGTGGCTGGTCGCGCCCACGCGGCGGAGCCGCCCATGTCACAGCCCCGCGCCCCTTGGTGCGTTGCCCCGCCCGGCAATGAAAAAGGCGCCCCCTGGTGCGGAGGGGGCGCCTTTTGTCAGCCGGCCGCCGCTATACGGCCCGCCGCGCGGGCCTTCTGGAGTTCCAGGTCGCGGCGGCGGCGCCTGGCCAGGACCACGCGGCGTTCGGCGGCGGTGAGGCCGCCCCAGACGCCGTAGGGCTCGGGTTGCAGGAGTGCGTGCTCCCGGCACTCGACCATGACCGGACAGCGGGCGCAGACGCGCTTGGCGGCGTCCTCGCGGGAGAGTCGGGCGGCGGTGGGTTCCTTGGAGGGTGCGAAGAACAGGCCTGCCTCGTCGCGCCGGCACACCGCTTCGGTGTGCCAGGGAGCGTCTTGGTCCCTGTCTCGCGCAGGCACCCGCTGAGCCGGAACAGCAGCTACCTGCAGGGACGAATGCGGCGGTTGCAGCACGGTCTACTCCTGACGACGGCTTCGCGAGCGAGAGACGATGCAGCAAGGCCTACCCGCTGTGCGCGCGCCTATGCACTGAGTTCCGAACCGCTGGTTTCCGGGCACTTCTGTGCGTTGTCAGGGCCGGGCAGGGGTGGACCGATCAGCTCCACATGTGTCCCGATTCACAACCGTCAACGGTCCAGGTGTTTGCGCAAATTCTTGTCGACCTTGCGCTGAACCCGATCGAGAATGTCCGCAACGAGCTTGCCCCGCTTGGGTTTTGCCTCGATGTTTCCGAGTACGGCCCACCCGTCGACGTAGACCACGGGCGCGTCCGGTTCGACGGAATCCAGCGTGTCCACCTCGAAGTTGCCGAGGACTCCGCCGCCGGTGCCGCGCAGCGACACGTTCTCCGGGACGCGGATCTCGACGTTGCCGAAGACCGAGACCGCCTTGATGACGACCTGCTGGTACTCGAAGATCGCCTCGCTGAGGTCGATCTCGACACTGCCGAACACGGCGTACGCGTGCATACGGCGGCCCGCGCGCCAGCGGCCCTTGCGCATCGCGGCGCTGAACACCGCCACCACGTGCTGGTCGGCCTCGGCCGGGATCGCGCCCTCCGTCGGACGGTTCGGAGCGGGGCTGTACGACGGGGTCGCCGCCCGGCGGCCGTCGTGGGCGGCCGGCAGATCCTGGATGAAGACCTCCAGCTCGCCGACCGTCTTGGCGCTCAGCACCCCCTCGACCCGCTCGGCGTGCTCGTCCGCGTCCAGGCGCCCCTCGGCCAGGGCCTCGCGCAGGATGTCGGCGATGCGGTCACGGTCGGCGTCCGAGGCGCGCAGCTGAGGGGCGGCGGGCGCGGGCTGCGGGGCCGTGGGCGCGGATGCGGGCTGCTTCTGAAGGTCCACGGCAGCAGCGTACCGAAACGCGATAGATCGCGACTAGGGGTGTGGACAACGTTGGCGTGGCGGCGAACGCCCGGAGCAACTGAGCCTTACCTCACAAGCTCGGTGTCAGTGGCAGGTTCTACGCTGGTGGACGCCCGCCAATGGCGGCTGGCCGCGCTGTCTGTCGAAAGAGGAATGGGCGACATGCCTGAGTTCGCGTACACCGATCTGCTCCCCATGGGAGAGGACACCACCCCGTACCGGCTGGTGACCTCCGAGGGTGTCTCCACCTTCGAGGCCGACGGGCGGACGTTCCTCAAGGTCGAGCCCGAGGCGCTGCGCCAGCTCGCCGCCGAGGCGATCCACGACATCCAGCACTATCTGCGGCCCGCCCACCTCGCGCAGCTGCGCCGGATCATCGACGACCCCGAGGCGTCGAACAACGACAAGTTCGTCGCGCTGGACCTGCTGAAGAACGCGAACATCGCCGCCGCCGGCGTACTGCCCATGTGCCAGGACACCGGTACCGCGATCGTCATGGGCAAGCGCGGCCAGAACGTCCTCACGGAGGGCGGCGACGAGTCGGCCCTGTCGCGCGGCATCTACGACGCGTACCTCAACCTCAATCTGAGGTACTCGCAGATGGCCCCGCTGACCATGTGGGACGAGAAGAACACCGGGTCGAACCTGCCCGCCCAGATCGAGCTGTACGCGACCGACGGCGGCGCCTACAAGTTCCTGTTCATGGCGAAGGGCGGCGGCTCCGCCAACAAGTCGTTCCTCTACCAGGAGACGAAGGCGGTCCTCAACGAGGGCTCCATGATGAAGTTCCTTGAGGAGAAGATCCGTTCGCTCGGTACGGCGGCCTGCCCGCCGTACCACCTGGCGATCGTCGTCGGCGGTACGAGCGCCGAGTACGCGCTGAAGACCGCGAAGTACGCCTCCGCGCACTACCTGGACGAGATCCCGGCCGAGGGTTCGGAGTTGGGGCACGGGTTCCGGGACAAGGACCTGGAGCAGAAGGTCTTCGAGCTGACGCAGCGGATCGGGATCGGGGCGCAGTTCGGCGGCAAGTACTTCTGCCACGACGTGCGGGTGGTGCGGCTGCCCCGGCACGGCGCCTCATGTCCCGTCGCCATCGCCGTGTCCTGCTCCGCCGACCGGCAGGCCGTCGCGAAGATCACCGCCGAGGGCGTGTTCCTGGAGCAGTTGGAGACGGACCCGGCGCGGTTCCTGCCGGAGACCACCGACGAGCACCTCGAAGAGGGCGATGTCGTCCGCGTCGACCTCAACCAACCGATGGACGACATCCTCGCCGAGCTGACCAAGTACCCGGTGAAGACCCGGCTTTCGCTGTCCGGGCCGCTCGTCGTGGCGCGTGACATCGCGCACGCCAAGATCAAGGAGCGGCTCGACGCGGGCGAGGAGATGCCGCAGTACCTGAAGGACCACCCCGTGTACTACGCGGGGCCCGCGAAGACCCCTGAGGGTTACGCGTCCGGGTCCTTCGGGCCCACGACCGCCGGGCGCATGGACTCGTACGTCGAGCAGTTCCAGGCGGCGGGCGGGTCCAAGGTGATGCTCGCGAAGGGGAACCGGAGCAAACAGGTCACGGACGCGTGCGACGCGCACGGCGGCTTCTACCTCGGGTCCATCGGTGGGCCTGCCGCCCGGCTCGCCCAGGACTGCATCAAGAAGGTCGAGGTCGTCGAGTACGAGGAGCTCGGTATGGAGGCGGTCTGGAAGATCGAGGTCGAGGACTTCCCGGCGTTCGTCGTCGTCGACGACAAGGGCAACGACTTCTTCCAGAACCCGGCGCCTGAGCCTACGTTCACGCATATTCCGGTGCGGGGGCCTGGGCTGGGCTGAGTTTCGCCCCCGCCGCCCCTACCCGTCCCATCCCCAGGGGGCTCCGCCCCCTGGACCCCCATCGGCCCCGAAAGGGCCTCGTCCTCAAACGCCGGACGGGCTGGTCATAGCCGGCCTGTGTTGAGTGGTGTCCCGGGACACCCAAGACCCTCACCCCTGTCCCATTTCGTCCCGAGAACCAGCGGGACGGCATCTTTGCGAGGCTTGCCGGACACGCTCCGAGTTGACTGGATCACAGCCCGTGGTCCTCAGTCCACTCGGAGGAAACCCCCCATGATCCGACGCACTCTGCGCAACGGTCTCGTCGCCGCGATCGCAGCCGTCGCCGTCTTCCCCGTGACAGCCGTCGCCGCCACCGCCGCCCCGGTTCCGCACGCCCGGCACCACGTCGCCCACCACGTCATCCACCACCACGTGACGGGGCACGCCCTGGGGCAGGTCACCACTCGTCACTTCAAGCGGCTGAACGTCCGTTCCGGCCCGGGTACCGGGTACCGCGTCGTCGGGACGCGGGCGGTCGGGCGGACGTTGCCCATCGTCTGCAAGACGTACGGGGCGAACGTCTTCGGCAACCACCGCTGGTACAAGCTCCCGCACCACGAGGGCTACGTCTCGGCCCACTACGTCCACAACCGCAGCAGCGTCCGCTGGTGCTGACCCTCATCACCTGACCGACCGCACCGCCCGACGGGACGACCCAGTGCGTCCTGTCGGGTGGTGCCAGGTCAACACCCCTTCATATTCCGGCATATTCGGACGATCCGGGTGTGGCCCCGCACCTCCCCCGGGAACGGATCACGGCGTTCACCCCGGTACGGCGAGGAGCAGGATGGAAAGCCACGTGACGGTCGAGCAGCAGCAGCCTCGGTCCGGCCCCTGCGACGACGCGGGGCCGCTCCTGACGGAACGGCTCCGGCTTCTCAAGCGGCGGACCGGGCTGAGCCTGGCCGCGCTGGCCTCCGTCACCCCGTTCAGCAAGTCGACCTGGCACCGCTATCTCAGCGGCGGCCAACTCCCGCCCCGGGCAGCCGTCGAGGCCCTCGCCCGACTCGCGCACGCCGAACCCGAGGCACTGCTCTCCCTGTGGGACGCGGCGGTCCGCGAGCAGTCCCGGCCTGCTCCTCCCCCGCCGAAGCCCCCGATCCCGTCCGTACGGCCCCGCCGGCCCCGTCGGCTGCGTGCCCCCGCCCGCGCCCTCGTCGCCCTCGCCGCGATGGCGACCACCGTCGCGGTCACCGCCGGTGCCGCCGACGTCCTCGACCACGATGCCGGGGCGGACCTGCACACGGTGGCCTCCTGCCGTGGCGGCGGTTGTCAGGGGGCGCTGCCGTCCTCGGAGACCTGCGCGCGGGACGCCCGTACGGAGAGCGTCGTGACCCGGGCCCGTCAGGTCGTACTGCTGCGGTACTCGCCGTCCTGCGCGACCGTGTGGTCCGAGGTGCGCACCCGGGTCGGCGGGTCGCGGGAGATCTCGATCAGGGCCGGGCAGGACGAGCTGTCCGCCGAGTACCCGGGCCACCGTACGGACGGTTACAGCAGCCCGATGCTGGCCGCCCCCGACCCGCGCGGGGCGCAGGCCTGTGCCGAGGTGGGCGGGCAGCCGGTGTGTACGGGTCCCGGCCGCTGAGCGCCGGGCCGAGACACTCCGTTTCCTTCCGCTGAGGTGGGAACACGGGACGTGTCCGCGATGCTGTCCCCCACAGGAGGTGATCGGCGATGGCCGACGGTCAGACAGTGGGTCCGTTCCGTATCGAGCACGATTCGATGGGGGAGGTGCGGGTCCCGGTCGACGCGAAGTGGCGGGCGCAGACCCAGCGGGCGGTGGAGAACTTCCCGATCTCGGGGCAGCGCATCGAGCGCGCCCACATCGAGGCGCTCGCCCGCATCAAGGGTGCCGCCGCGAAGGTGAACGCCGAACTCGGCGTACTCGACAAGGACATCGCGGAGGCGATCCAGGAAGCCGCCCGTGAGGTCGCCGGCGGGAAGTGGGACGAGCACTTCCCGATCGACGTGTTCCAGACCGGGTCCGGGACCTCGTCCAACATGAACACCAACGAGGTGATCGCCACCCTCGCGACCGAGCGGCTCGGACGCGATGTGCATCCCAACGACCATGTGAACGCCTCGCAGTCGTCCAACGACGTGTTCCCGTCCTCCATCCACATCGCGGCCACCGGTGCCGTCATCCACGACCTCATCCCCGCCCTTGAGCATCTCGCGGGGGCGCTGTCGCGCAAGTCCGTCGAGTTCGCCGACGTGGTGAAGTCCGGGCGGACCCACCTGATGGACGCCACGCCGGTGACGCTGGGGCAGGAGTTCGGCGGGTACTCGGCGCAGGTGCGTTACGGCGTCGAGCGGCTCGAAGCCTCGCTGCCGCGGCTCGCCGAGCTGCCGCTGGGCGGGACCGCCGTCGGGACCGGGATCAACACCCCGCCCGGGTTCTCCGCCGCCGTGATCGCCGAGGTCGCGCTGGTCACCGGGCTGCCGTTGACCGAGGCGCGGGACCACTTCGAGGCGCAGGGCGCGCGGGACGGGATCGTCGAGACCAGCGGGCAGTTGCGGACCATCGCCGTAGGGCTGACGAAGATCGCGAACGATCTGCGGTGGATGGCGTCCGGGCCGCGGACCGGGCTCTCGGAGATCTCGCTGCCCGATCTGCAGCCGGGGTCGTCGATCATGCCCGGCAAGGTCAATCCGGTGATTCCGGAGGCCGTGCTGATGGTCGCCGCGCAGGTCGTCGGCAATGACGCGACCGTCGCCACCGCCGGGGCCGCGGGCAACTTCGAGCTCAATGTGATGCTGCCGGTGATCGCCAAGAATGTTCTTGAGTCGATCCGGCTGCTCGCCAACGTCTCGCGGCTGCTCGCCGACCGGACCGTCGAGGGGATCGTCGCGCACCGGGAGCGTGCGCGCGAATACGCCGAGTCCTCGCCGTCCGTGGTCACCCCGCTCAACAAGTACATCGGGTACGAGGAGGCCGCCAAGGTGGCCAAGAAGGCACTGGCGGAACGGAAGACGATCCGCCAGGTCGTCCTGGAGAACGGCTATGTGGAGCGCGGTGACCTGACCGTCGCGCAGCTCGACGAGGCCCTCGATGTCCTGCGGATGACGCGTCCGTAACCAATTGTCGCCCTGGCGTGAACCGTGACGCGCACCGCAGCGTCGTATGCCCGGGGCACCTAATATCTCTTCATGACAGACGGTGGAGCGGTACGAGCGGTGGAAGCGGGTACGTCTACGGCCTTCTGGGCGCCCGGGGATCAGATCCTGTGGCGCTACCGGGAGAACGCCGGACCGCGCTTCCACATCGCCCGCCCCGTCACGGTCGTCCGGGACGACGAGGAGCTGCTCGCCGTCTGGATGGCGCCCGGCACCGAGTGTGTGCGGCCGGTGCTCGCGGACGGTACGTCGGTGCACGGGGAGCCGCTGGAGACCCGGTACACGAAGCCGCGCACGGTCCGGCGCGACCACTGGTTCGGGACCGGTGTGCTGAAGCTGGCGCGGCCCGGTGAGCCCTGGTCGGTGTGGCTTTTCTGGGAGCCCGGATGGCAGTTCAAGAACTGGTACGTGAACCTTGAGGAACCGCAGCTCCGTTGGGACGGCGGAGTCGACTCGGTGGATCACTTCCTGGACATCTCCGTCCACCCGGACCGCAGTTGGCGCTGGCTCGACGAGGACGAGTTCGCGCAGGCCCAGCGGGACGGTCTGATGGATCCCCAACTCGCCGAGCAGGTAAGGGAAGCGGGCTGGTCCGCGGTCGAGACGATCCGCGCTTGGGGTTCGCCGTTCGCGGACGGATGGCAGCACTGGCGCCCGGATCCGTCCTGGGCTGTACCTTCTCTTCCGGAGGACTGGGACCGCACCCCCGCGCACATGTCCACATGAGACCCTTGATGCGCCCCCGGTGCGCAACCGTAGGATCGTCCTCCGCAAGGGCACCGCACAACTCCCGGGGCATGTACCGGGACTGACCAGACGTCACCGAGGGGCGGCAGGACGTGAGCGAGGGGTATCAGGGCGACACCGGAGCGGGCCGCCGGTCCGCCGGTGGCACAGGAACAGCCTCTGACCACGCGGGAATTCCGTTCCTGGGGCACGTATTCCGGGTATCGGCATTTCAGCGGGACGATCCGCACGTACCCCGTGCGGTCCCGGACGGACGGATTCGACACGCGTGACGGAGCACCCCACCTCCTTCGAGCGCCCGAGCGGCGCCGACCCCGCAGACCCCCGCGGGGCGCTCCTGCACACCTCGACGCCGTCCAGGCCGTCCGGTGGAGCCGGCTTACCGGCACAGGCACGCACCGGCGAGCCGCCTTCGGCGCCGGGTACGAGCACGTCCCGCGCCAAGGGGAAGGACCCGGCAGGTACCCCTGTGAAGCCCGAGCCCGATACCGCCGCAGCCGGCTCCGAGCACTCCCAGCCCTCGGCCGCCGAACCCGACACCCATCGCCCGCGCCCCGCGCCCGACGGCATCCCGGCCCAGCCGGGCGGCGGCGAGGTCTCCGACGCCGCCGCCAAGGAGCGCCGCACGGGACAGGGGCTGCCGCCCGGCGGTCCCATGCCGATGCGGCGGGACGGGGACCGGCTGCGCTTCGTGGGCGCCGCGACCCGGCGGATCGCCCGCGGCATCGACCTGGACGAGATCGTCATGGGGCTGTGCCGGGCGACCGTGCCGACCTTCTCGGACGCGATCCTGGTCTATCTCCGCGACCCGCTGCCCGTGGGCGACGAGCGGCCCACGGGTCCCGTCGTGCTGCGCCTGCGCCGTACCGACCGCATCCCGGAGGAACGGGACACGGAGAACGGCTTCATGCCCGCGATACAGCCGGAGCAGCCCTCCGAACTGTCCGCGGTCACCGCCGAGTTGTGCGAGGTACGGCCCGGCGGCGCGCTCAACGAGGTGCTGCGGGGCGTACGTCCCGTCTTCGCGGACTCGCCCGCCGCCCGCGCCGCACTGCCGGAACTCCTCGGTGAGGGCGGCGAGTTGATCGTCCCCGCCGGCCAGCGCGCGATCCTCGCGCCGCTGCGCGGCCGGCGCCGGGTGATCGGCGCCGCGCTCTTCCTGCGCCGCCCCGAGCGCATGGCGTTCGAGGCCGACGACCTCCTGGTCGCCGCCCAACTCGCCACCCACAGCGCCCTCGGCATCGACAAGGCCGTGCTCTACGGCCGTGAGGCGTACATCGCCGACGAGCTGCAGCGCACCATGCTCCCCGAGACCCTCCCGCGCCCCACCGGCGTACGGCTGGCGTCCCGGTACCTGCCCGCCGCCGAGACCGCACGTGTCGGCGGCGACTGGTACGACGCGATCCCGCTGCCCGGCAGCCGGGTCGCCCTGGTCGTCGGCGACGTCATGGGCCACTCCATGACCTCGGCCGCGATCATGGGCCAACTCCGCACCACCGCACAGACGTTGGCGGGTCTCGACCTGCCCCCGCAGGAGGTCCTGCACCACCTCGACGAACAGGCCCAGCGCCTCGGCACCGACCGCATGGCGACCTGCCTCTACGCGGTCTACGACCCGGTCTCGCACCGCATCACCATCGCCAACGCGGGACACCCGCCGCCGGTGCTGCTCCACCTGGGCGGCCGGGCCGAGGTCCTGCGGGTGCCGCCCGGCGCCCCGATCGGTGTCGGTGGGGTCGACTTCGAGGCCGTGGAACTGGACGCCCCGGCGGGGGCCACCCTCCTGCTGTACACGGACGGGCTGGTCGAATCGCGGCTGCGGGACGTGTGGACCGGGATAGAGCAGCTGCGCGAGAAGCTCGCCGCGGTCGCGCAGCTCACCGGACCCGATCACCCGCCGCCCCTGGAAGCCCTGTGCGACGAGGTGCTCGACATGCTCGGCCCGGGCGACCGGGACGACGACATCGCGCTGCTCGCCGCCCGCTTCGACGGGATCGCGCCGAGCGACGTGGCGTACTGGTTCCTCGACCCGGAGGACTCGGCCCCCGGCCAGGCCCGCCGGCTGGCCCGGCGCGCGCTGGCCCGCTGGGGCATGGAGGACATGAGCGACTCCGTGGAACTGCTGGTCAGCGAGGTCGTGACCAACGCCGTGCGGTACGCCTCGCGGCCGGTCACGCTCCGGCTGCTGCGGACCGACGTGCTGCGCTGCGAGGTCGGCGACGACGTGCCCCAGCTGCCGCGGCTGCGGCAGGCGCGGGCCACGGACGAGGGCGGACGCGGGCTGTACCTGGTCAACAGACTGGCCCGTCGGTGGGGAGCCACCCGGCTCAGCACCGGGAAGGTGGTCTGGTTCGAACTGAACCGGAATTAGACATTGTCCAAAAGTTGCCGACCTACCGGCGTCGGAGTTGACTGCTGGGGTACGCGAAGGCGAAGCGACCTACTTTCTCCCTGAACAGGAGGACGCTCGTGACGCAGGCACCCCAGCACACTCCGTACACCACGAACAACGCCGGTATTCCGGTGGAGAGCGACGAACACTCGCTCACCGTCGGACCCGACGGCCCGATCCTGCTCCAGGACCACTACCTCATCGAGAAGATGGCCCAGTTCAACCGGGAACGGGTCCCCGAGCGGGTGGTGCACGCCAAGGGCAGCGGCGCGTACGGCTTCTTCGAAGTCACCAACGACGTAAGCCAGTTCACCCGGGCCGACCTCTTCCAGCCGGGCAGGCGCACCGAGATGCTGGCGCGGTTCTCCACCGTCGCCGGTGAGCAGGGCTCGCCCGACACCTGGCGCGACCCCCGCGGCTTCGCGCTCAAGTTCTATACCGAGCACGGCAATTACGACATGGTGGGCAACAACACCCCGGTCTTCTTCGTCCGTGACACGATCAAGTTCCAGGACTTCATCCGCTCGCAGAAGCGCCACCCGGCGACCGGGCTGCGCAGCAACGACATGCAGTGGGACTTCTGGACCCTCTCCCCCGAGTCGGCGCACCAGGTGACCTGGCTGATGGGCGACCGGGGCATCCCGAAGACGTACCGCCACATGAACGGCTACAGCTCCCACACCTACATGTGGATCAACGGCGCCGGTGAGCGGTTCTGGGTGAAGTACCACTTCAAGACCGACCAGGGCGTCGAGTACCTCACCCAGGCCGAGGCCGACGAGCTGGCCGGGCAGGACGGCGACAAGCACCGCCGTGACCTGCACGAGTCGATCGAGGCCGGGAACGCGCCGAGCTGGAGCCTCAAGGTCCAGATCATGCCGTTCGAGGACGCGGCGGACTACCGCTTCAACCCCTTCGACCTGACGAAGGTCTGGCCGCACGCGGACTACCCGCTGATCGACGTCGGCCGCATGACCCTCAACAGGAACCCCGAGGACTACTTCGTCCACATCGAGCAGGCCGCCTTCGAGCCCTCGAACCTGGTCCCGGGCATCGGCCCCTCCCCGGACAAGATGCTGCTGGGCCGGCTGTTCTCCTACCCGGACACCCACCGGTACCGGATCGGCCCCAACTACGCCCAGCTGCCGCCCAATCGGCCGCACTCCCCGGTCAACTCGTACGCCAAGGACGGCCCGATGCGGTACGAGGCGTCCAACGCGGCGCGGCCGTACGCACCGAACTCCTACGGCGGCCCGGCTGCCGACTACGGGCAGTTCGGCGACCCGGCGAGCTGGCAGACGGCGGGTGAACTGGTCCGCGAGGCAACGAAGTTGCACAGTGAGGACGACGACTGGGGGCAGGCGGGCACGATGGTCCGCGAGGTCCTCGACGACGCGGCCCGCGACCGCCTCGTGGCGAACATCAGCGGCCATCTGAAGGCCGACGTCTCCCGCTCGGTCCTCGACCGCGCCCTGCAGTACTGGCAGAACGTGGACAAGGAACTCGGCGACCGGATCGCCGCGAACTTCGAGTAGCGGTACGGGAGTTCCCCCAGTGGTACGAGAGAGGGCGCCCGGCGAAGTGCCGGGCGCCCTCTCTCCGTGTGACCTGACTACTGGTCGAGCTGGTCGAACGGGTTGTCCGTGTTGTCGCCGGTCGGTGTCACCGGCGGACTGATCGTCGGCGTCGGGGTGGGTGTCGGGGTCGGCGTCGGAGTCGGGGTCGGTGTCGGTGACTCCGTCGTCGGGGTCGGCGACGGCGACTTGGTCGTCGGGGTCGGGGACGGCGTCGCCGACGGGGTCGGGGTCACCGTCGGCGTGAAGTCCGGCTCGACGGCCGCGCCCTGGTCGGTGTCCAGGTCGAACTTGCCGTTCGCCTTGGTCACTCCGAACATGTACGTCGCCCAGATCTGCGCCGGGTAGCCGCCACCGTTGACACGGCCGCCGCCCGCGGTGATCAGACCGGTCGCGCCGGTCAGCGGGACCTGGGCGTGGGTCTTGGCGTCCTCACCGAACAGGCCGACCGAGGTGACCAGGTCGGGCGTGTAGCCGGTGAACCAGGCCGACTTGTTGTTGTCGGAGGTGCCCGTCTTGCCCGCGACCTGCTGCCCGTCGCGCTTGCTGTTCTCGGCCACCGACACCTTCGCCGTACCGTCGTCGACCACACCGGTCAGCACCGAGGACACCGTGTCGGCGGCCTCGCGCGGGATGACCTGGGCGCCGATCGGGTTCGGCATGGTGACCGTGCGCGTGTTGTGCGCGACCGACTTGATGATCGCCGGGGTGACCTTCTTGCCGTGGTTGTCGAAGGTGGCGTAGACGCCGGCCATCTCCATCGGGCTCGCGCCCATGGTGCCGAGGGTCTGCGCCGGTACGGCCTTCAGGTCGCCGGTGTCCATGCCCAGCTCGCCCGCGGTCTTCATGACCTTGTCCATGCCGACGTCGACACCGAGCTGCGCGAAGACCGAGTTGATCGACTTGTTCATCGCCGTCTGGACGGTGACCTTGCCGTAGTTCTGGTCGTCCTCGTTCTCCGGCGCGAACGCGATGTCGCTGCCCACGACCGGGCGCTTGCTGGTGCCGTCGTAGAGCGTCTTGGTCGTGATCGTCTTGCCGGACTGCGTCTTGGCCTCGTCGGCCAGGGCCGCGGCCAGGATCACCGGCTTGAAGGTGGAGGCGGGCTGGTAGTCGGTGCGGGTCGCGTTGTTCGTGTAGTGCTCGGTGTAGCCCGAGCCGCCGTACATCGCCACGACCGCGCCCGTCTTCGGGTCCACGGACACCGCGCCGGGCTGGACGTTGCCGTCGACCTTTCGCTTCTTCTTGTCGAGCTTGCTGGTCAGCTGGGACTTGACCGACTTCTCCAGCTGGGTCTGCTTCTTCTTGTCGATGTTGAGCGTGATCGTCCAGCCGCCCGCGGTGACCAGCGCCTCGGCGTCCTTGGTGTTGGCGGCCTGCCCCGAGGCGATCAGCTGCTTCTCCAGGGCCTGGTCGGCGGCGTACACCATGTAGCCGGTCTGGCCCTCCATGCCGGGCTCGGCCTTGGGCGCCTTGGGGATCGGGAACTTCATGGCCTCGCGCTTGGTGGAGCTCAGCCAGTCCTGCCCGACCATGTTGTCCAGGACGTAGTTCCAGCGCGCCTGCACCAGCTTCCGGCCGGTGTCGGTCGCGGCCTGCCAGTCGTACTGGCTCGGCGCCTGGAGCAGCGCGGCGAGATAGGCGCCCTGCTGGACGTCGAGGTCCTTGGCGTCGATCCCGTAGTAGGCCTGGGCGGCGGCCTGGATGCCGTAGGCGCCGCGGCCGTAGTAACTGGTGTTGATGTACCCGGCGAGGATGTAGTCCTTGGACTTCTCGCGGTCCAGCTTCAGCGAGATGACCATTTCCTTCAGCTTGCGCGTGACGGTCTGGTCCTGCGTCAGGTAGTAGTTCTTGACGTACTGCTGGGTGATCGTCGAACCGCCCTGCGCGCCCTTGCCGGACAGCGTGTTGAGCAGGCCGCGAGCGGTGCCCTTGAGGTCGACGCCGGCGTCGCTGTAGAACGTCTTGTTCTCGGCGGCGACGAACGTCTCCTGGACGGCCTTCGGGACCTGTGAGAGGTCGACGTTCTCGCGGTTCACATCGCCCTGGCGGGTCAGGACCTTGCCGTCGCTGTACTTGTAGACGTTGCTCTGCAGCTTCGCGTCGGCGTTGCCCGCGGGGATGCTGATCATCATGTAGAGCACGATGAACGCACCGATGCCGAGCAGGCAGAGGCCGAGGAACGTGCCGAGGATCTTCTTCCAGGTGAAGAGCCTGCGTATGAAGCTCTTGCCGCCCTTGGCGTCCGTGGCGTCCTTGCCGCCCGTGGCACCCGCGCCGTCCGCCCCTGACGAGCGGCGGGTCTTGGGCGCCGCGCGGTGGCCGCCGCGTTGGCGCGCTCGTCTCTCTTCCGCTCGTCCCATGAGTCCGTTCCGCTCCGCTTCGCTCTCTTGTGCTCTGGTGTCACACAGGTTCGCCTGTCAAGTCAGCTCAGAAAGCTAACACCAGGAGTTGTGACAAAGGGCTGTCGATCCGGTCCATTACGGACGTGACAATCAGCACCCGTCCTTATGGAACCGACGTACGAGAGGGGTTGAGGGTTGCCGTGACGGGGCAATCTGATATCAGATTGCTAGAACCAAGCTATGGGGGATCACCATGACCACCGAAGTACCCGCAGACGTGCCCGACATGCCTGCGCCGCGCGTACGGGAGTTCACCGCGCACAGCATCGGCGGCGGGCTCGCGCTCGTCCTGGGGCTGGCCGGACTGCTCGTCTCCGCCGGGCTGCTGGTCGGGGCCGGTGCGGTCGGCGCCGGCGGGGCCAAGGCCGCGCTGATCATCGGCGGCATCCTCGTCCTGCTCGCGGCGTTCATCGCGATGCGCGGGCTCAACACGGTGGCGCCGGGCGAGGCGCGGGTCGTGCAGCTCTTCGGGCGGTACCGGGGGACGATCCGGCGGGACGGGCTGCGCTGGGTGAACCCGTTCACCTCACGCACGAAGATCTCGACCCGCGTCCGCAACCACGAGACCGCGGCCCTCAAGGTCAACGACGCCTACGGCAACCCGATCGAGCTCGCCGCGGTCGTGGTCTGGAAGGTCCGCGACACCGCGCAGGCCACCTTCGAGGTCGACGACTACACCGAGTTCGTCGCCACCCAGACCGAGACGGCCGTACGGCACATCGCCATCGAGTACCCCTACGACGCCCACGACGAGGGCGGGCTCTCGCTGCGCGGGAACGCCGAGGAGATCACCGAGAAGCTCGCCGTCGAACTGAGCGCCCGGGTCGAGGCGGCCGGCGTCCAGATCATCGAGTCCCGCTTCACGCATCTCGCGTACGCGCCCGAGATCGCCTCGGCGATGCTCCAGCGGCAGCAGGCCGGGGCGGTCGTCGCGGCCCGGCGGCAGATCGTGGACGGCGCGGTGGGCATGGTCGAGGCGGCACTGGCCCGGATCACCGAGCAGGACATCGTGGAGCTGGACAACGAACGGAAGGCGGCGATGGTCTCCAACCTCCTGGTGGTGCTCTGCGGGGACCGGGCACCGCAGCCCGTGCTGAACACGGGCACCCTGTACCAGTGACCGAACCTTCCGAGGCCTCCGAGGCGAAGCGCCGGCCGCAGCAGCGCAAGCAGGTGTTGCTGCGGCTGGACCCTTCCGTGTACGACGCGATCGCCCGGTGGGCCGGGGACGAACTGCGGTCCGCGAACGCGCAGATCGAGTTCCTGCTGCGCAGGGCGTTGGCGGAGGCGGGGCGGTTGCCGGGTGAGGCCGGACCGCTGCCCCGCCGGGGGCGGCCACCCGCGCCACCTCAATGACAGAACCGTGACAATCGGCTCCCACCTGCGCGTCCCCACCCCCCGCCATGATCTACACACCGTGCGTATACACACCGCGTATACCCCGTGTGTAGAGTGCTCCGCATGTCCATCGGTCACACCCTTCTGGGGCTCCTGGAGTCCGGCCCGCGTCACGGTTACGACCTGAAGCGGGCCTTCGACGAGAAGTTCGGTCACGACCGGCCGCTGCACTACGGCCAGGTCTACTCGACAATGTCCCGCCTGCTGAAGAACGGTCTCGTCGAGGTCGACGGCATCGAGGCCGGCGGCGGTCCCGAGCGCAAGCGGTACGCGATCACCGACGCCGGGATCACCGACGTACAGAAGTGGCTCGCGACGCCGGAGAAGCCCGAGCCGTATCTGCAGTCGGCCCTCTACACCAAGGTCGTCCTCGCGCTGCTGACCCACCGGAACGCGGCCGAGATCCTCGACGTGCAGCGCTCCGAGCATCTGCGCAGCATGCGGATCCTGACCGACCGCAAGCGCAAGGGCGATCTCGCGGACCAGTTGATCTGCGACCACGCCCTCTTCCATCTGGAGGCCGACCTGCGGTGGCTGGAGCTCACCGCCGCGCGCCTCGACAAACTCGCCGAGGTGGTGGCCAAGTGACGACACATCCCGCCGGTTCCCTGCTCGCAGCCCATGAGCTGCGCAAGGCCTACGGGCCGACGACCGCGCTGGACGGCGCGGAGTTCTCCATCCATCCCGGTGAGGTCGTCGCCGTGATGGGGCCCTCCGGGTCGGGGAAGTCGACGCTGCTGCACTGTCTCGCCGGGATCGTGCCGCCCGACTCCGGCTCGATCACGTACAACGGGCAGGAGATGGCGACCATGAGCGACGCCCAGCGCAGTGCGCTGCGCCGCTCGGAGTTCGGGTTCGTGTTCCAGTTCGGCCAGTTGGTGCCGGAGCTGACCTGCGTCGAGAACGTCGCCCTGCCGCTGCGGCTGAACGGCACGCACCGCAAGGAGGCCGAGCGGGCCGCGCTCTCCTGGATGGAACGGCTTGAGGTCGACGACCTCGCCAAGAAGCGGCCCGGTGAGGTCTCCGGCGGGCAGGGGCAGCGCGTCGCCGTCGCCCGCTCGCTGGTCACCAGCCCGCGGGTGCTGTTCGCCGACGAACCGACCGGCGCCCTCGACTCGCTCAACGGCGAGCGCGTGATGGAGCTGCTCACCGAGGCGGCCCGGTCCACGAACGCGGCCGTCGTGCTGGTCACGCACGAGGCGCGGGTGGCGGCCTACTCGGACCGCGAGATCGTCGTACGGGACGGCAAGTCCAGGGACATGGAGCGCGTCGTATGAACGTGCGTCAGTGGTCGGCCGATCTGGCCATGGGGGTGCGGTTCGCCTTCGGCGGCGGGCGTGAGGGCTGGGTGCGGGCCGTCCTGACGGCCGTCGGCGTCGGGCTGGGGGTGGCGCTGCTGCTGCTCACCACCGCGCTGCCGAACGCGCTGTCCGAGCGGGACGCGCGCGGCAATGCCCGGATGGACTTCACGTACAGCGGGAAGCAGCTGGCGAAGGCGGACAACACGGTCGTCGTCGCCGACACGGACACCACGTTCCGCAGCAAGGACGTCCGCGGCCGGCTGCTGGAGCCCGAGGGCACCAAGGCGCCGTTGCCGCCGGGGGTCGCGAAGTTCCCCGCGCTGGGCGACATGGTCGTCTCCCCCGCGCTGGACAAGCTCCTGAAGTCCGACTCCGGGAAGCTGCTGCGTGAGCGGCTGCCCTACCGGGTCACCGGCACCATCGCGGACCAGGGGCTCATCGGGCCCGCCGAACTCGCCTACTACGCGGGCGGGAAGGGACTGGAAGGGCGTCAGTCCGGGGGCACCGTCGAGCGCATCAACTACTACGGGCCCTCCCCGGGCAGCCAGCCGGACAAGCTGGACCCGGTGCTGCTCCTGCTGATCCTGATCGTGTTCGTCGTGCTGCTGCTGCCGGTCGCGGTGTTCATCGCGGCGGCCGTGCGCTTCGGCGGCGAGCGCCGGGACCGGCGGCTCGCGGCCCTGCGGCTGGTCGGCGCCGACGGGCGGATGGCACGCCGGATCGCGGGCGGCGAGGCGCTCGCGGGGGCGCTCCTCGGGCTCGTCTTCGGCACCGGATTCTTCCTGGTCGGGCGGCAGTTGGCGTCCCTGCTGGACGTGCGGGACATCAGCCTGTACCCCGGCGACCTCAACCCGTCGCCCGCGCTCGCCCTGCTCGTCGCCGTCGCGGTACCGGCCGCGGCCGTGCTGGTGACACTGCTCGCGCTGCGCGGGGTCGTCATCGAGCCGCTCGGTGTGGTCCGCAAGGCGAAGCCGCCGCGGCGCCGGCTGTGGTGGCGGCTGCTGCTGCCGCTGGCCGGCCTCGCGATGCTCTACCCGATGATGGGCAAGGGCGACTCCAACGGGAACTTCAACCAGTATCTGGTGACCGGCGGCACGGTCCTGCTGCTCGTCGGCGTCACCGCGCTGCTGCCCTGGGTCGTCGAGGCCACCGTGGCCCGGCTGAACTCCGGCTCGGTGTCCTGGCAACTCGCCGTCCGCAGGCTCCAGTTGAGCAGTGGTACGGCCGCCCGGATGGTCAACGGCATCGCGGTCGCGGTGGCCGGGGCGATCGCCCTGCAGATGCTGTTCTCCGGCGTCCAGGGCAGCTACACCAAGCCGACCGGCAACGATCTGGACCGGGCCCAGATGGAGGTCTCCATCGGCAGCGGCACCTCGCTGGCCGAGGCCGACCGGAAGATCGCGACGACCAAGGGCGTGAGCGGTACGTCGGCCATCTCCCAGACCACGGTCGGCGACCGGGCGAAGAACCCGGACGACGCGCTGGGAGTGGCCGTCGGCAGCTGCGCCCAACTGCGTGCGGTGGCCCACCTGACCACCTGCCGCGACGGTGACGTCTTCCGGATCACCAGCACCGACAGCGGGACCGCCACCCTGACGAAGCGGCTGTCCAAGGCCGGCAGGACGGTGTACTTCGACCCGGCGTACGACGAGATGCCGAGCACCCCGGGCGCCTGGACGGTACCGGCCGGGCTGAAGACGGCGACCCCCCGCGAGGACCCGACCGGCTACGCACGCGACGGTCTGCTGATCACCTCGGGCGCGCTGCCCGCGAGCGCGGCGAAGGGCCTGGACCAGAAGGTGTTCGTCACGCTCGACCAGTCGGTGCCGGACGCGACCGACTACGTACGGAACACCGCCGCGACGATGGACCCGCTGGCGGACGTGTTCAGCCTGGCGAGCAACGACGTGTCGCCGCAGTTCCGTTCGATCCGCACCGGGCTGTTCGTCGGCGCCACCTGCGTCCTGCTCCTCATCGGGGCGAGCCTGCTGGTGTCGCAGCTGGAGCAGTTGCGCGAGCGCAGGAAGCTGCTGTCGGCGCTGGTCGCCTTCGGCACCCGGCGGCGCACGCTGAGCCTGTCGGTGCTGTGGCAGACGGCGATCCCGATCGCCCTCGGCCTGGTGCTGGCCACGGCGGTGGGGCTGACGCTGGGCGCGGTGCTGCTGAAGATGAGCGCCACGGCGATCCGGATCGACTGGGCCAGCGTGCTGGCGATGTCCGGCATCGGCGCGGGGGTGGTCCTGGCGGTGACCCTGCTGAGCCTGCCGCCGCTGCTGCGGATGATGCGGCCGGACGGCCTGCGCACGGAGTAACGGTCCCGTCCGCAGCCGTCCGTCCACCCTCGTCAGAGTCCGTACTCCCGCACCACGCGCCGGACCTGGGCGAAGAGCATGCCCACGTTCACGGACTTGCGGCAGACGACCACGGCGACGACGTCCTGTTGCTCGGTCATCCGCACGAACAGATGGGTGAGGTTCTCGCTGTTGACGAGGATCTCCTGGAAGTAGTGGTGGTCACTGGTGATCCCGCGGCGTTCCTTGAAGACGTCCTCGATCATCGCGACCGTCCGGCCCTGGAACAGGTCGAGGGTCGCACCCGCCAGCAGGTCGAGGACCTCTGGCGGGTGGTTGTCGATGGTCTCGTACGACAGCAACATGCCGGTGGACATGTCGACCACACCCGAGGCCACACAGTCGGGGGCATCGGTGCGGAGGGTTTTGACCAGGCCCATCACCTGGTCGGAGAATCCTGGGGTCATACGTTTTGTCGCCATCCCTTCACACTCCTTCTGACGCCTTCTCCGTGAGGATCGACTCGATGCGGTCGAGCGTCGGCCGGGCCGCGAGGTGCAGCCGGTCGACGTCCATCCCCTCGTCGCCGAGCACCACCATCAGCGCGGTGTCGCCGACGGCGTAGGTCGCGGCGCAGCCGTGACTGCCGTACGTCACCGTCTGGCGCAGCGTGCCGCGGCCGGTGGCCTCGGCGGTGCGCCGGGCCAGGCCCAGGCCGGCCGCGGCCAGCGCGGCGAGGCCCTCCGGGTCGATCGTGTCGGCGGTGTCGGCCGCGATGAGCAGTCCGTCGGCCGCCGTGAGCGCGGTGTCGGTGATACCGGTCACCTTTTCCCGCAGTTCGCGCATTTCCAGTGCCAGGGCTTTGTGATCCACGTACTCAACTCCCCTATGGCTGATCGCTTTTGTTCGCCTTTTTTCATGCGTTCATCGTGTTCATCGTGTTCATTTCGAGGTTCCGTTCCGCAGGCGGAAGAACCCTTTCCAACCCGCCCCGCTCTTCTCGGGGACGAGAGTTTCGGTGATACCGCTGGCACCCGGATTACGCCGGGGCAGCTCGGCGGGCGCGGTGAACTGCGGCGGTGGGAGCGCCGGTTGCTCACGACGGCGTACGACGGGTGCCTCGGGCGGCACCCGCACCGGGATCGGCACGGGGCTGTCCGCGCACTCCAGCAGTCCCTCGGCGAGCATCCGCGCGACCTCGGCGGTGACCGGGTAGACCCCGCGCCCGGTACGGAACGCGAGATCGCGCGCGGTACGGCGGCCGTCGACATGGGCGAGCAACTCCCGTTGCAGCAGCCCGAGTCCGGCCTCGTCCAGGGCGTGCGCCGGGGGCCGCGGGCGCTCCCGGTCGGGGCGTACGGGGTACGGCAGCGCGGCGATCGCGGCGCGTTTGCGGACCGCGTCCTGGAGCAGCCGGGACGAGGGCTCGCCGAGTGAGACCGGGGCGAACGGCTGGGCGTCCGGGGCGGGTTCGCAGTCGTCGATGTCTCCGGCGACGACCGCGAAGGCCGCGTCGTGGAGGGCCAGCACACACACGATCCGCAACTGGGCGGCGCCCGCGTACCCGTGGGCGACCAGCCCGTCCAGCGGCCAGCGCGTGCCGCCCGACTCCCGTACCAGATCGGCCCATTGCTCGCCGCCGACCCGACCGGAGCGCAGCAGCAGCGCCTCGGGTCCCGGTGCGCCGGGGCTCTCCACGGCGACGACGAGTCCGCCGCGCAGATGGAAGGTGCCGCCGGGTCTGCCGGACACCCGCAGTCCCCCGGTGAACTCCTCGCGCCCACAGGTCGCGAGAGCCCGCGCGAGCAGGTCGTGACCGACCCGGCCGAGGGAATCCCGAATGCCCGACATCACTCCCCTAGGCTTTTCGTACACGCAACTGACGTGTAGCGCTGAGGGGTGAAGGTGTATCAGTCCGCGCGCATATTCCGGACGGGTTCTTCCTACCTGCCTGCGGGTGACGGAAGTTGAGAATTACCGCCGTTCGATTTCCTTTGTCCGACGCTCATTTGACCGAACGGGGGCGGGTCAGTTGCCGGTGCCCAACACCCTTACGGGCAGGGGGCGCAGGGCTTCGCGCAGGGCGGCGGCCAGTTCCTGGTACTCGGCGCGGCGGGCCGCGCCGGTGCGCATCGCGAGGGCGATCCGGCGGGTCGGGGCGGGCTCGGTGAAGTAGCCGGTGAGGAGTTGGTCGCTGCGGGTCGTCTCGACGCGCACGGCGGTACGCGGCAGCAGGGTGACCCCGAGGCCGCCGGCGACCAGCTGCACCAGCGTGGACAGCCCGGCCGCGGTGGTGGTGACGGGGGCGTCCGCCCGCCCCGCCTCCCGGCAGATGTCGAGCGCCTGGTCGCGCAGACAGTGCCCCTCGTCGAGCAGCAGCAGGTTCAGCTCGCGCAGCGCCTCGCGCGGGATGCCGGTCTGCCCGCCGAGGGGATGGCCGAGGGGCGTGACGAGCACGAAGTCCTCGTCGAACAACGGGAGTTCGACCACGCCCGGCACCCCCAGCGGCACGGCGAGCAGCAGCAGGTCGAGCCGTCCGGTGGTCAGCCCTTCCAACAGGTTCGCGGTCTGTTCCTCGTGCACCTGGAGATCGAGGTCCGGGTACCGGTCGTGCACCAGCCGCAGCACGGTCGGCAGCAGATACGGCGCGACGGTCGGGATGACCCCGAGCCGCAGCGCCCCGGTGAACGGCGCCCGCACCGCCTCCGCCTCCTCCAGCAGCGCCACGACCTCCTCCAGCACCGCCTTCGCCCGTACGGCGAGCCTCTCGCCGGCGGGCGACAGGAGCACCTTGCGGGTGGTGCGCTCCAGGAGCGTGACGCCGAGGGTCTCCTCCAGCGCGGCGACGGCACCGGAGAGGGCGGGCTGGCTCATGCCGATCGCGGCCGCGGCGTCCCGGAAGTGGAGGTGCTCGGCGACCGCGGAGAAGGCGCGCAGCTGCGCGAGGCTGGGCTGGCGCCTCTTACTCGTATTACTAACGGTCACTGATAACCGCCTCCGATCAACACGACCCAGTGTAGCTATTTCCACAATCAATGCACGTTGTGCCAGGATCGGGGCCGACCAAACCACGAGAAGCACCCATTCCGCTTGGGTGCTTCTCCGCTGCAAGGAGTGCGCGTGCTCACTGTCGGTGACAAGTTCCCGTCGTTCGATCTGACCGCCTGTGTCTCGCTGGAGAAGGGCAAGGAGTTCGAACAGATCACTCACAAGACCTACGACGGTTGGCTCGTGGTTTTTGCGTGGCCTAAGGACTTCACCTTCGTTTGCCCCACCGAGATCGCTGCCTTCGGCAAGCTGAACGACGAGTTCGCCGACCGTGACGCCCAGGTGCTCGGCTTCTCCGGCGACTCCGAGTTCGTCCACCACGCCTGGCGCAAGGACCACGACGACCTGCGCGACCTGCCGTTCCCGATGCTGGCCGACTCCAGGCACGAGCTGATGCGCGACCTCGGCATCGAGGGCGAGGACGGCTTCGCCAAGCGCGCGGTGTTCATCGTGGACCAGAACAACGAGATCCAGTTCTCCATGGTGACCGCGGGCTCGGTCGGCCGTAACCCGAAGGAGGTCCTCCGGGTCCTCGACGCGCTCCAGACGGACGAGCTCTGCCCGTGCAACTGGACCAAGGGCGACGACACGCTCGACGCGGGCGCGCTGCTGGCCGGGGAGTGACCTGAGATGTCACTGGACACCCTGAAGTCCGCCATACCGGACTACGCCAAGGACCTGAAGCTCAACCTCGGTTCGGTCATCGGCAACTCCGACCTGCCGGCCCAGCAGCTGTGGGGCACGGTCCTCGCCACGGCGATCGCCTCCCGATCGCCGCTCGTGCTGCGGGAGTTGGCGCCCGAGGCGAAGGCCGCGCTGTCGCCGGAGGCGTACACGGCCGCCAAGTCCGCCGCCGCGATCATGGCGATGAACAACGTCTTCTACCGGACGCGTCATCTCCTGTCCGACCACGAGTACGGCACCCTGCGCGCGGGGCTGCGGATGAACGTCATCGGCAACCCCGGGGTCGACAAGGTCGACTTCGAGCTGTGGTCGTTCGCCGTGTCCGCGATCAACGGGTGCGGGATGTGTCTCGACTCGCACGAACAGGTGTTGCGCAAGGCGGGTGTTGAGCGCGAGGTGATCCAGGAGGCGTTCAAGATCGCGGCAGTTGTGGAGGCGGTGGGGGTCACGTTGGAGGCGGAGGCGGTTCTGGCCGCTGAGTGACTTCGACTGACCGTCGGCTGTCCGCTGGGGGCTCCGCCCCCAGACCTCAAAGGTGAACCTTTCAACCCACGGTGAACGGGTGGGTGGGTGGGAAACGGGGGTCTGGGGGCGGAGCCCCCAGGGTTTTACGGTTCCGGGTCCGGCCTCGGGGTGTCTTCCGGCGTCGAGGACACCGCCGTAGCCCCCCTCGGCTTCGGGGACTGGATCGACGCCGGTTCCTGGGAGTACGACTTGAGGTAGCTCACCACCGTGTTCAGCACCGCCACCAGCGGCACCGCCACCACCGCTCCGCCGATCCCCGCGATCATTCCGCCGGCCGCGACCGAGAGGACCACCGCGAGGGGGTGCACCCGGACCGCGCGGCCCAGGATGAAGGGCTGGAGGATGTGGCCCTCGATCTGCTGGACGAGCAGGACCACACCCAGGGTCAGGAGCGCTACGACGACTCCCTGGGTGACCAGCGCGACCACCACCGCCAGCGCGCCGGAGGCCACCGCGCCGACCAGCGGGATGAACGAGAACAGGAAGATGAACACGGCCAGCGGTACGGCCATCGGCACGCCGAGGAAGTAGATGCCGACGCCGATGCAGACCGCGTCGATGAACGCCACTATCACCGTGCCGCGGACGTAGGCCGTCAGCGTGCGCCACGCGCGAGGACCCGCGCCCGCCATCGCCGGCCGCGCCGCCGCGGGCACCAGCTTCAGCGACCACTTCCAGATGCGCGGGCCGTCGTAGAGGAGGAAGAGGGTGGAGAAGACCGTCAGGAGGATGCCCGTCAGCGCCTCGACGATGACCTGGACGCCTTCCAGGCCCGCCGAGGTGATCTGGTCGGTGTTCGCGCCGATGGCCTCGCGGAGGTTCTTGGCGATCTGGTTGATCTGCTTCTCGGTGACGTGGAACGGGCCCTTGAGCAGCCAGTTGCGCAGGTCGTCGACGCCGTTCTGGACCTGGTCGGAGAGGTTGTCGATGTTCGCCATGACCTGCCAGGTCACGAACCAGCCGATCAGCCCCATCACGACGAAGCCGAGGATCGCGGTGAGCGCGGTGGCGACGCCGCGTGGGAAGCCGTAGCGGATCAGGGCCGCCACCGTCGGCTGGAGCAGGGCCGTGATGAGCAGGGCCGCCGCGAAGGCGAGGACCACCAGTTGGACCGCGCTGATGACGCGCATCAGCACCCAGACCGTGCCGGCCAGGATCAGCAGCCGCCAGCCGGCCTCCGCGGCGACCCGCACCCCCCAGGGCACGGCGAGCGCCGGCTCGGGGCGGTCACGGGCGATGACCACGGGTACCGGTACGGGCTGCGGGGGTTGGAGGTCGTCCGCGGGCGGTTCGGGCTCGGCCTCGGTGTGTTCCTTCGCCACCTCGGCGCGGCGCTCGTCCAACCGCTCCCCCATCTCGCTCAGTCCGGCGCCGACCTTGCCGAGCCATCCTGGTACTCGCGACATGAATCGTCCTCTTCCCCCGTCTTGCCCCACTACTCCCCCCTGGAGTCGCTGCGAGTCCGACCGTACAGGGCGAAGGCCCCTCCCCCTATGACGGGGAGGGGCCTCGTGAGGTTGAGCGGACCCGGACCAGAATGACCGTCCGACCCAATGCCGGTTCTAGTACCAGCTGTTCGCCTGCCAGAAGGACCAGGCCTCGCACGGGCTGCCGTAGCGGCTGTCCATGTAGTTGAGGCCCCACTTGATCTGGGTGGCCGGGTTCGTCTGCCAGTCCGAACCGACCGAGGACATCTTGGAACCGGGCAGGGCCTGGAAGAGGCCGTAGGCGCCGGAAGAGGCGTTGACCGCGCGGTAGTTCCAGCTGGACTCGTGGTCCACGATGTTGCTGAAGCACTGGTACTGGCCGCTGGGCACCATGGAGGCGGCCATCGACTGGATCTGCGCGACCGTGTAGGAGCTCTGCACGGGGAAGCTCGACGAGGAGCTGCTCGCCTTGGCGGCTGCGGCCTTCGCCTCTGCCTTCTCCTTGGCTGCCTTCTCGGCCTTCTCCGCGGCCGCCTTCTTGGCGACGGCGGTCTTGGCGGCGGCCAGGCGGGCCGACTCCTCCGCGTCCTTCTTGGCGCTCGCGTCGGCCTGGATCGCCTGGGCGTCGGCCTGCTGCGTCAAGGAGGCGGTCTGTACCTGGGCCTGCTGGCCCGTGGGGATGTCCGCCAGGAGCGTGGTGTCGGCTGCCGTCGTCTCGGCGTCATTGTTCTGCGCCTGTGCGACGCTGCCCGAGGCAACGCCTACGACGCTTCCGACGGCGGTGACCGCGGTGGCCGAAGCCACTGCGAATCCCCGGACCGAAATCCGGCTCACACGGTGTCCTTCCAGCATCGTCCGCTTCGGTGACCCTGGCGGACGCAATCGTGCCCCTGAACGCTGGCCTCCCAACTACGGGGTCACGGGAGGCACGGGCCCGGTGGGCAACTCCCGCTCGGGGAGCGCCGCGTGAAGAGCGGGCGGCATACGACTTCGCTGTGGAGTTGGCTGTGATGCTCAAGTGGTGCGTACCGCTGGGGGTACACGTGTGTCGTATGCGGGGCCTGACAGGAATGAGACTCTGCCGTAACCGGACGCCGGGTGGCAATTCTGAGTTGCGTGTGAAAGCTCACATCCCGTTTGCCCCACGGGATTTGGAGAAACAGCAAGACGCCGAAGCGCCGCCCCGCTAAGCTCATCGGCTTTACGGAGCGGCGCCAACTGGCCGGTACTACCTCAGATTTGGCCGTCCTCCAGCATTTCGGTCACAAGCGCCGCGATCTGGGACCTCTCGGACCTCGTGAGGGTCACATGCGCGAAGAGCGGATGACCCTTCAGCTTCTCCACCACGGCGACGACACCGTCGTAGCGGCCGACCCTGAGGTTGTCCCGCTGGGCCACGTCGTGGGTGAGGACCACCCGCGAGTTGGCGCCGATCCGGGACAGGACGGTCAACAGGACGTTCCGCTCCAGGGACTGCGCCTCGTCCACGATCACGAACGCGTCGTGCAGCGATCGGCCGCGGATGTGGGTGAGGGGCAGGACTTCGAGCATCCCGCGGGCGGTGACCTCCTCGATGACCTCGCGGCTGGTGACCGCGGACAGCGTGTCGAAGACCGCCTGGGCCCAGGGGCCCATCTTGTCGGCCTCGGAGCCGGGCAGATAGCCCAGCTCCTGTCCGCCCACCGCGTACAGCGGCCGGAAGACCATCACCTTCTTGTGCTGGCCCCGCTCCAGGACCGCCTCCAGGCCCGCGCAGAGCGCGAGCGCGGACTTGCCGGTGCCGGCCCGGCCTCCCATCGACAGGATCCCGATGTCCGGGTCGAGCAGCAGATCCAGCGCGATGCGCTGTTCCGCGCTGCGGCCCTTGATGCCGAACGCCTCCCGGTCGCCGCGCACGAGGCGGACGTTGCCGTCGGCCGTGACCCGGCCGAGCGCCTTGCCGCGCTCGGACTGGATCGTGAGACCGGTGTGGACGGGGAAGTCGGCGGCTTCCGGGACGTAGACGCGGCCCTCCTCGAAGAGGATGTCCACCTGTTCGCCCGGCAGGGTCAGTTCGGACATTCCGGTCCAGCCGGAGGAGCCCGTGATGGCGAGCTCCGCGCGGTACTCCTCGGCGAGGAGTCCGACGGAGGATGCCTTGATCCTGAGCGGAAGGTCCTTCGACACGACGGTGACGTCGTACCCCTCGGCCTGCAGGTTGCGGGCGACCGCGAGGATGCGGGAGTCGTTGTCCCCCAGGCGATAGCCGCTGGGCAGCACGCTGGGGTCCGAGTGGTTGAGCTCGACCCTGACGGTGCCGCCGAGTTCCCCGATCGGGATGGGGGCGTCGAGGCGACCGTGCCGGACGCGGAACTCGTCCAGCAGGCGCAGGGCCTGCCGGGCGAAGTACCCGAGTTCGGGATGGTGCCGCTTGGCCTCCAGCTCTGTGACCACGACGATCGGCAGCACGACTTCGTGCTCCTCGAAGCGGTTCAGTGCGTTCGGGTCGGCCAGCAGAACGCTGGTGTCGATGACATAAGTGCGCCGGTCAGGCAAACGGCGCTTTGTGCTGGTCACCACGGAAGGACGTACCCCCTCGGATGAGGTCGGGGAGCGACGGAGAGGAGCTGGACCGGTCCAGGCCGCGATGCGCGGGCCGAGAACCGGCCCTCCGTCTCGCCCGTACTGACCGCACGGTCGAACTGGTGCAAAGGGCCTCCCGGGCGGACGGCCCCGTGCCGTCCGCTGAGATACGACACCCGTGGTTCGGGCGTCGACCTGCTTGGCTTATGCCCTCGAACATGCGCCGCCATGCCACGGCATATGACGGCGCCCTGGTGAACTCCTTGTTACTTACGTCCCAAGGGGGGTGGTACCGGGGTTCTGTCCGTCATTCGCCGTAGCGGCCCGATCCTTCTCCGCCACGGCCCGTCACGCGCCGTAGCGGCCTCTTCATCCGCCGTAGCGCCGGTGTCGCGCCGCGTAGTCACGCATCGCGCGCAGGAAGTCGACCTTGCGGAAGGCCGGCCAGAAGACCTCGCAGAAGTAGTACTCGGCGTGGGCCGTCTGCCAGAGCATGAATCCGGACAGCCGCTGTTCGCCGCTCGTGCGGATCACCAGATCGGGGTCGGGCTGGGCACCCGTATAGAGGTGCTTGCCGATGAGGTCGACATCCACGTGCTCGGCGAGCTCCTCCATGGAGGTGCCCTTGTCGGCGGCGTCCAGGATCATCGAGCGGACCGCGTCGGCGATCTCCTGGCGGCCGCCGTAGCCGATGGCGCAGTTGACGAGTATCCCGTCGACGTGCGCGGTGGACTCCTCCGCCTCCTTGAGGGCGGACTGCATTCCCGACGGCAGCAGGTCGAGGGTGCCGACGTGGTGCACGCGCCAGCGGCCGTCCGCGGCGAGCGAACTGACGACGTTCTCGATGATGCCGAGCAGCGGGCCGAGTTCTTCCTGGGGGCGGTCGAAGTTGTCCGTCGACAGCAGCCAGAGCGTCACGACCTCGACGTCCGTCTCGCTGCACCAGCCGAGGAACTCCTCGATCTTGTCGCCGCCGGCCTGGTGCCCCTGGACGGTGGTGGAGCCGGCCGCCTTCGCCCAGCGCCGGTTGCCGTCCATGATGACGCCGACGTGCTTGGGCACCTGAGCGTGGTCGAGATGGCCTCCCACCCTGCGTGCGTAGAACCTGACCAGCAGGCGGCGCAGGGTGTCGCGCAGGTTCACGTGTTGTCAGCCCCTCCGTGGATGGCAGTCCCCGGCGTCGAAGCCTACCCCCGCCGGAGCCCTGTTCCCCCAAGGGGTGTCTGGGCTCATCCCGGTTCGGCACGAAGGTCGGACCCGTGTCGGACGCGAGTCACCCCCGGTTCGTCCTGGGTTCGTCGGCCGGTCCGTCGCCGGCGGGCGCGAGGGCCGTCGCCGCGGGCACAAAAAAATCGGGCCGGTCCGTGGGGGGGATACGGACCGGCCCGAGGGGGGGTTTCCACCATAACCCTTCGTAAGTGATGCTGCGTGCATCGGCGTGCCACAACTACTCTCCGAAACCGGCCGACGACGCGTCAAGGGGTGTGGAACCCCTGATTCCGGCCCTGATCATGGCCGATTCACAGCGGATTCCAAGGAGAACGTGGAGGTTTTCCGCCGACCCCCGGCATGTCGCTCTCAGGGGTGACGCCGTCAGCGAACGTCCGCTTGACGGGGCAGGGCACCGCGCGGCCCCCTCCACCGCACGGTGCCGACCGCGAGGCTTTGCTCACGCGAATTACCTTGGTCTGAACTTACGTGAGGCGGCGGGTGGGATGCGAGTCGATCTCGATAACGATGTGGAAAACCCGTGTACGTATGGGGAACGTGAGGTGACGTGGTCCCGGCCGGGCGTGGCGGCGCCCGCTTCCCGGCCACGCCGAGCGAGCCCGGCACGTGGTGAGGAGAGATGGGACGGCGCTGACACCCGTACGGCGACAAGCGCGGGACTACGGCCACGCGGGCGCGCGGGATTTCGCCAAATGGCGCGCGGCGCCGGGAGACCGGGCGGTCACGCGTGCGGCTTGCGGATGTCGAAGAGGTGGCGGGTGCTGTGGGTCACGAACGGGCCCTCGGCCTCGATCCACTCGTGCAGGGCGCGGAGTTGGGGCTCGTAGGCCTCGATCGTGAAGTCGGGGACCATCCAGATCACCTTGCGGAGGAAGTGGACGACGGCCGCGATGTCGTAGAACTCCATGCGCAGCCGCTCGGCGCGGAGTTCGACGATCTCCAGCCCTGCCGCCTCGGCGCCGGCCCGCTCGTGTTCGGGGTCGCGGGCGCCGCTCACGGACTCCGGCTGGGGGCCGAGGAAGTGCTCGACGAGGTCGAAGGCGCTGCGGGGGCCGACGTGCTGGGCGAAGTACGTGCCGCCGGGGCGCAGGACGCGGGCGATCTCCGGCCAGTGGGCGCGGACCGGGTGGCGGCTCAGGACGAGGTCGAAGGCGCCGTCGGCGAAGGGCAGCGGGGCGTCCTCGGGCGCGGCGACCACCACGACACCGCGTGAGCGGAGCAGTTCGGTGGCCTTGGCGACGTTCGGCGGCCAGCCCTCGGTGGCGGCGACGAGCATCGGCGGCTGCGCGGCGGCCCGGCTCAGGGCGAAGTCGAAGACCTCCCCTCCCCCGGTCTGGACGTCCAGGGCGGTGGTCGCGCGGGAGAGCCGGTCACCGGCGGACCGCGCGTACCCCCACGAGGGGCGCGCCTCGGTGGCCCGGCCCTCGAACCAGGAGAAGTCCCAGCCCTCGGTGGGGACGGCGAGGCCTTCCACGACGAGGTCCTCGAAGCTGCCCGTACTGCTCGTGCTGCTCCCGCTGTTGTCCATGGGGCGATGGTCGCAGGGCGTTGTCAGTGGGCGCTGCTAATTTCGAAGCATGGCCGAGGAGGGGGACGAGGACATGGACAACGGCGATACGGGGCTGCCGTACCACGGCGACGAGAAGGCGATGCTGCACGCGAGCCTGGACCGGGTCCGGGACGCGGTGCTGTGGAAGCTGGACGGGCTGGACGAGGAGCAGGCCAGACGCCCGATGACACCCTCGGGCACGAGCCTGCTCGGGCTGGTGAAGCATCTGGCGTCGGTGGAGTACGGCTATTTCGTGGAGAGCTACGGCCGCGAGGTGGAGCCGCTGTGGTTCGACGCGTACAAGGGCGAGGACATGGCCGCGGGCCCGGACGAGACGACGGAACAGATCGTCGCCTTCTACGGCCGTGCCCGCGCCGCCGCCGACCGCACGATCGCGGAGCTGCCGCTGGACGCGGTCGGCCGGCCGCCGTGGCGCAAGCACTCCGTGTCCCTGCGCTGGGTGCTGGTCCAGCTGATCGAGGAGACGGCGAGACACGCGGGGCACATGGACATCGTGCGGGAGTTGATCGACGGGGCGGCCGGGGATCATCGGCCGGCGGAGGCGTAGTTCCGGGGTCGACGGAGGCGTAGCTCCGGGGTCGGGGGACGAGGGCCGAGGTTCAGGGACCGAGGTTCGATGTTCAGAGGACGAGCGTCGATGCTCAGGGGACGAGCGCCCTGACCTCCTCCGCCGCGAAGCGTACGAAGCCCTCCGGGTCGGGTTCGTCGCCGGTGGGCTGGAGGATCACCGTGTCGGCGCCGGCCTCCGCGAGGCGCTGGACTGCCTTCGCGACGGTGCCCGCGTCGCCGGCGACACCGAGGTCGGGGACCGACTCCACGCCCTCGTCGGCGAGTTCGGCGCGCAGGCGGGCGGCGGCGTCGGGACCGGTGGCGGTGAGGAGATAGACGACGACCTTGTGCGGCTCGGTGCGGCCGGCCGACTCCCGCCCCTCGTCGATGAGTTGACGGGCCCGGCGGACGCCGTCCGGTGGGGTGCTCGCGGTGAGGATCGTGCCGTCGGCGGCGGCGCCGGAGAGGCGGAGGGTGCGCGGTCCGGTGGCTCCGGCGAGGATCTCGACGGGGCCGGCCGGCGGCCAGTCGAGGACAACGTCGTCGAGCTTGACGTACCGCCCGTCGGTCGTGAGGCGCTCCCCGCGCAACAGGGCGCGCAGCGCGTCGAGATGCTCGCGCAGCAGGGTCACCGGGGACTCGACACGTGCCCCGACCTGGCCCATCCAGTCCTGCACGCCGTGCCCGACGCCGAGGATCGCGCGCCCCGGGAACAGCCGGTCCAGCGTGGCGACCTCCATCGCGGTGATGGCGACGTTCCGCAACGGCACCGGCAACAGGCCGACGCCGACGCGTACGTGCTCGCTCCACGCGAGCGCGGCGGCGGCCGCCGAGATCCCGCCCTCCCGGAAGCAGTCCTCCCACAGCCAGAGCTCTTCGAGCCCCGAGGCGTCGGCCAGTCGGACCACCGCCCGCAGTCGCTCGGGGGGAAGTTGGGGACGGAACACAGCGCCGAGTCCGGTCATGGGTTCTTCCTACCTGGGGAGAGTGCCGCAGACAACAGCTTTACGAGTGACTGGAGTTAAGGTCGGCGCGCTCGTAGCGCAGGAGGACGACCCCGTTGCCGAAGGTGCGGGACTCGGTGAGGCGGAGCGGGGTGCGGGTGTCGGAGACGGGGAACATCGGCTTGCCGCGGCCGAGGACGATCGGGTTGACGTACACCTTGATCTCGTCGACGAGGCCGAGGCGGAGGAAGGTCGCGGCGAGGTCGGCGCCGCCGAGGCCCAGGTCGCCGCCGGGCTGTTCCTTGAGGGCCAGCACCTCCTCGGGGACGACCTCGGGCACGATGGTCGTGTTCCAGTCGGCGGGGCCGCTGGGCAGGGTGCGCGAGTACACGATCTTCGGCATGTCCCGCCAGATGCGGGCGAACTCGGCGATGGCGGCGGGGGCGTCGGGGTCCGCGTCGGCGGTGGGCCAGTAGTCCGCCATCAGTTCGTGGGTGACGCGGCCGTCGACGAAGGCGCCCATGTGTTTGAGGGTGTCGTTCATGTGCTGGTGGAGTTCCTCGTCGACCATGTGCCAGTCGATGTCGCGGTCGGGGCCCTCCATGTAGCCGTCGAGGGACACGGACATCATCAGGCTGATCTTCCGCATGGGCGCACCGCCTCGTTCGTGGTCGGCCCCGCTCGGCGCCGGGTCCACCACCGTCTCACGCGACCGCGAACGCCCCCAGCATCAACCCGGTGAACGCTCCCCCGAGCATGAACGGCCCCAACGGGATCGCCGTCTTACGGCCCGCACGGCGCAGGGCGACCATGCCGAGGCCGTAGACCGCGCCGTACAGCACCCCCGCGAAGGCGCCCGTGACGAGCACCGGCCAGCCGTACCAGCCGAGGGCGGTGCCGAGGGCGAGGGCGAGTTTCACGTCGCCGAAGCCCATGCCGGAGGGGTTGAGGAGGTACAGCACCAAGTACGTGGCGCCGAGGGCGAGTCCGCCGTAGAGGGCCGTGAGCCAGGAACCGGCATCGGCGGGGAGTGCGACCGCGATGCCGAGGAGGGCGAGGGTGGCCGCGGCGAGCGGGAGGGTCAGGATGTCGGGGAGGCGGTGGACCCGGAGGTCGACCAGCGCGAGGAGGACGGCGACGGGGGCGGCGAGCAGCCAGACGACGAGTTCGGGGCGGGGGCCGGTGGCCGCGGCGAGGGCCGCGCAGATGAGGGCGGTCACGGTGGATACGGCGGGGGTTCGGGGGCCGTAGGGACCGCAGGCGGTGGTGCCGGGCCGCGGGCCGCTGGTGTCGGTGGTGCAGCGGGCCCGGCCGAGCCAGCCGTCGAGCGGGCCCGTGATCGGGTGGCCGTCGGGGCACTGCCCCTTCCAGGGTTCCTCGGGGTCCACGGAGAGGCGGTGGGCGGCGCGGGGCAGCAGGAGGCCCGACCACGCGCCCCACAGGGCACCCACGACGATCAGAATCAGGCGCACGCGGGGACGATATCGAGTGGGCGGCGGTCGGGGCATGGGTCCGTGGGCCCATGTGGGGCCTACTCCCTGGTGGATACGGTCGGTTGACTCGGTTCACACCGGTTCCGAGGTGGCGCAGGAAGGTGGCCTGGCATGGGACGACGCTGGAGTGACGGTCGGGGGAAGCTGATCGTGCCGGGGGCGGCGGGGGCGGTCGCCGTCCCGCTGGAGCTGGCGACCTCGTACCGGGCGCGCACGAAGGGGCTGCTCGGCCGGGACGCGATCGACGGCGCGATGCTGCTCTCACCGGCGAGCAGCGTGCACACGTTCCGGATGCGTTTCCCGATCGATGTGGCTTACCTGGACCGGGACTTGAAGGTCATCGCCGTCCACACGATGAAGCCGGGGCGACTGGGGCTGCCACGGTTGCGGTCCCGGCATGTGCTGGAGGCGGGGGCGGGGGTCATGGCGGGGTGGGGGGTGGAGGCGGGGGTTCGGGTGTCGGTGGAGACGGGGTAGGCGGGGTAGGTGAGGTAGGCGGGTAGGCGGCTTCCTGCGCTCCCGCGTTCCCGGGTCCCGCGTTCCCGGTCCGAGGGGTCATCGGTCCTCCGGCGGCAGCTTCCCCTCGGCGGCCAGCCGGGCTAGGGCCTCGCGGCTGCGGGGCACGGTGCCGTGCCAGTTCAGCATCGCCACGGCACGGTCGGGAACGAACCCGAACCGGGCGTACCGCTCGGCCAGTTCCATCGCCCACGGGGTGACGAGGGTGTCGTCGTCGACGCACATGCCGAGCCAGGTGAAGACCTCGCCGGCGATCCAGCCGCTGATCCACGTCACCCAGCGCCGGACGAAGCGCGCGGCCTCCTCGCTGTCCGGGTCCTCGGGTACGCCGGGGATGTTGAGCAGGGCGCACTCGCGGGTCGCCTCGGTCATCCGTTCCTGGGTGACGAGGCGGGCATACGGCATCAACTCCCGCATGACCTGCCGGACTTCGAGCCAGGCGGGCGGTTCCTCGTCCTCGTCCTCATAGCTGTGCCAGGAGGGGGCGGGGACCGGGTCGGGTTCGGGGGCTGTGGGTGCGCAGGCCTCAAGGATCGCGCGGGCGCGGGCGATGTTGTCGGCGGATTCCGGGAGTTCGGCGGGCCATTGGAAGCCGGCGGCCCAGCTGTAGGGGAGGTCGCGTAGGGCGGGGGGGGCAGCAAGTGGTGCTCGTCCTGGGCCGGTTGGTGTGCGCGGGCCTCGTGGCCAGGGCGGGTCACCAGGGGATACTCCGCAGGCGGCGGTCCCACCACCAGCGTTCGGTCTCCGTGTGGTCGCCGGGCTCCGTGCGGTCCCGGAACTCGTCGTCCAGACGGGCCAGCGCTGTACGCAGACCCTCGGCATGCTCGGCGTCGACCTCGGCCGTCAGCCGCGTCAGGTCGTCCCGGGCCCGGAGGTCACGCTGGAAAAGGTCCTCACGGTAACGCCCCGAAGGACTCCACCCGGTGGTCAGACGGCGTACGAGCCGTTCCCATACACGCAGGCAGAAGTGGACGCGGCCCTCCACGCTTGCCGTCGTCCCCGTCGGATACGTGGCCAGGAAGGCGTCGGCGACGGGGGTCTCGATGCGCTCACCGTCGAGCACTTCGGGGAGGTTCTCCACTCTGGCCCGCGGAAGGTCGCGCACGTACTCCTCCACCGCGTCCACCCGGTACGTCGTGTCCTCGTCGGAGTCGATCGCCTCCAGGCGGCATCGCACGGCCCGTCCGTCCGGCACCGCGACCCAGTAGGCGCTGTCCAGGACGAGGTCCGACGAGGGGTAGAGAACCGAGGTCGCCGTTCCGACCGCGACCCCGTGTGCGAGCCCCGCCTCCGTGCGGGCACCCGCCGTCCCGTCCTCGACGTAGAGGTCGAGTTCCAGCGCCAGGTCACCGGGCGGCAACACACGGTAGGTGCACAGGACGGGTGCGTCCCAACGCCGAGCTTCCTGGTCCCCGTCCGTATCGGCGACATCGACGGCTGCCACCGCTACGCCCAGCAGATCCGCCAGCGCCCTCCGCAGGATCGTCGGCTCGACCTCCATGACGGTGAAGAGATTCGCGATCACTTGTACGTCCCGTCGTACACCTGCTTCGCCTTCGCCACCTTTTCGGGGTTGTTGACGAACTTGGGGTCACGCTGCAGTTGCTGCGACTTGCTGAGGTCGCCCTTGTTCCGGACGATCTCCTTCAGCGCAGCGTATTCAATGCGGTCCATGTCGACCAGGCCGGGGCCGGAGACCGGGAAGACCGTTCCATTGTCCTCGACCCGGTACTTGCGACCGTTGATCTCGTACGTGTTCCCGTCGGGCGACAGCGTGGCACGGTTCTTCGCTATGCCCTCGATGTCCGCGCGGACCAGATCCTCGTTTCCCCGGAGGATCACTGTGTTCGCTTCCTTGACCTGACCACTTCCGGCTCCGCCGATGGTGTGCCGCTTGTTGGGGAACCTCAGTGTCTTCCCGCGCGCCGGCCCGGAGACGTCGTCCCCCGCCTCCCACCGGTCCGCCGCCTTGTCGGCCTCGTCCGCCTGCTTGCGGGCGTCCTCCGCCTCCTTCTTGGCGTCCTCGTCGCAACCGTCCTCGGCGAGGACGACGTACGGGGAGCCGCCGGCGGCGAGGACGGTGGTGCCCGCGCCGGAGGAACCGGTGAGGGTGCCGGGCGTATCGGGGCCATTGCCGTCGTACGGGATCCGGCGACTCGGCGCGCCGATCGTGCAGCCGGTCTTCTCGGCCTTCTTCTCCGCTTCCTCGGCGGCGTCGTCGGCAGCCTTGGCGGCCTTGTCGGCGCCCTCGACGTCACCGGCCTTGGCGGCCTTCTTCGCGTCCTCCGCGGCCTTGGCCGCCTTCTCCGCGAGTTCGCCGAGCTTCCCCAGCTTGCCGATCTTGCCGAGGTCGCCGACCTTCTCGACGATCTTCGCGCCGTCGTAGCCCGGGATGAAGAGGGAACCGACGTTCCAGAGGACGTGGGTGACGGCGCGGGTCTTGTCGCCGTTGTTCCAGTCCTTGGCGACGTCGTCGCCGATGAACACGTCGTAGAGGACCGTGCCACCGGTCTTGACGGAAGCACCGGCCCAGTCCCACAGGGCGCCGCCGTAGTCGCCGTCGGACCACTTCTTGCCGGCGTCCTTGGAGTTCTTCGACCAGTCGTCGCCGAGCTGTTTGCCGTAGTCGCCGATGCCCTTCAGGGTGTCCACCGGGTGGCGGACCATGTCGTAGATGCCGGTGAGGTCGCCCCAGACGCCGTCGACGAAGAGGCCTTGGCCGACTTGTTTGACCTGGTTGCCGGCGCAGCCGAAGAAGGCGCCGACGCCGGAGAAGCAGCCGTCGTCGTCTTTCTTGTCGTCCTTGCCGTCCTTGTCGTCGGCCGGGGCGGGCTTCTTGTCGTCGGTCTGGTCCGGGTCGGTGGTGGTGGTCGTGTCGGTGCCGCCGGTGGTGCCGGTGCCGCCTGAAGTCCCGCCGTTGCCATTGCCGTTGTTGTCGCGGGCGGCTGTGTCCGTGTCGCCGCCCGTCGAAGCGGGGCAGGCCATGCCGGTGACCTTGCAGATCTCCGACTGGATGCCGGTGAAGATCTGGGTACCGAGGCCACTGACCAGCAGCGCGGTGATGATCGCGGCGACGATGGCGATGAACCCGGCGTACTCGACCGCTGTCTGCCCCTCGTCCCGGCGCCAACGGATCAGCCGGGACAGGGAGAACGGCCGGCGCTCCACCCGGTCCAGTTCGGCGAGCCCGTACCACTGACGGCTTTCGGGGCGGGACAGGAAGAACAGGATGAGGATCGGGAGGAGCAGCTGCAGTCCCCCACGGGAGGAACCGGAGGCGAGGTTGACGACCCCGCCGAGGACCAACCAGCCCTGTACGGCGAGGAGTCCACGCCGGACGCGGGTCCCGCCCTCCCAACTCCGCCGGGCGAGCCACCAGCCGAGGACGCCGGGTGCGGCGGCGTACACGACGAGGGCGATCACCTGTCCGTCGAGCGCGTCGTACGCTCCGGCGGTCATCAGCAGCCCGAGCCCGCCGACGAGGGTGACGGCGAAGAGCACGTGCACCAACACCAGCGCGGTGGCGAGCGGCACGGGCATCTCCCGGCGCCCGCTCGACCCACCTTGCCCGCCCGGCACTTCCGGCACTCCTGGCACTCCTCCGATCGAGGCCATGGTGTCTCCCCCGTCCCCCGACGTCGCTCACAGCGCGACAAGACCTTGCAGAGGTTCCAGAGGTTAGGGACGGGGCGGGTGCCCGAGATGGGCCCGTGGGCCCAAATCGGTACCCAAGTCCTGGGTGGGCCTCAGCTCTCCGTGCGCGGGAAGGTCACCTCGACCCTGCGGTTCTTCTTGCGGCCGGCCTCTGTCGAGTTGTCGGCGATCGGGTACTGCTCGCCGTAGCCGCGTACCTCGAAGGTGATGTTCGGGTTGTTCAAGTCCGAGTCCAGGACTGCCTGTACGGCGTCGGCGCGCTGCTTGGAGAGGACGTCGCCGTGTGCGGACGAGCCGAGGTTGTCGGTGAAGCCGAAGACGCGGACCGTCGACGCGTTCTGCTTCTTGATCTCCTCGGCGATCGCGTCGATACGGGACTTCGCCTCGGCGCTCAGCTTGGAGCTGTCCTTGCTGAAGAGGACCTCGGCCTGGAGGGCGAAGGTCACGTCCGAGTTGGTGTCCTCACGGCGTTCCTCACCGCCCTGGTCCTCCACGACGGACTTGATGTCCAGGACCTTGGGGTCGGCGAGCGTCGCGCCTTCGGGGAGCTTCAGGTCCGGGTCGTTCGGGTCGACCTTCACCGGAGCGGAGGCCGAGGCCTCGGTGCCCGGTGGGACGCTCGGGCTCGGGGTGTCGTCGGCGTGCGCCGCCACCGCGCCGACGATGTTCGCGGCGACCATGATCGTGGCGGCGGTCACGACCAGGGCGAGACGGGGAGTGGTGGTCACGGCCGCCTCATCCGGAGATCTTGATCGTGGCGACCGCGAACGTCGGCAGCTCGAAGGAGACCTCGGTCGTGGTCGTCGGCGGTGCCGGGAACTGCATGAAGACGGCCAGGTCGTCGCCCGACCGGATGGTCGAGAAGCCCGTGGTCGTCAGCGGACGGCCGTCCGTGTCGCGCAGTACGTAGTAGCGCTTCTTGCCTTTGGAGTCCACGAGCGTGGCGCCGCCCAACGACCTGCCGTTCCTGATGATCTCGGTCTCGTTGCCGCTCAACGCTGAAGGGACCGCGATGCTGTTGGCACCGTCGTTCTTGAGACTGCCGTTCACCGTGATGAAGCCGCCCGAGTCCCGAGTGGCGGAAGTGATGTCCAGGACCAGGCCGTTCGAGCCTTTCAACTCGGCCAGGGGCTCGTCCGACTGCCCCTCTTGAGCGCTCGGATCGGATCCGCTGCTCTTGGAGGCCGACGCCGGAGTGTCCGGCTTCTTGTCGTCGCCGCCACTCCCACAGCCGGCCACGCCGAAGGCCAGACCGGCCGCGACAGCCAGTGCGACCGTCCCCCTGCGGGCCGTCGAAGTGAACCGAATGCTCATGACTCTGCTTCCTTCATCACTCGTCGTTCGCTTGTCAGTCGGCCAGATGGACGTCGAAGAGGTCCTCGGGTCCCGGTAGATCGGTGAGATCCGTCGGGTCGAGGTCCCAGTCCCTGTCCTTGCAGGTGAGCTTCGGCAGCACGTCGTCTCCGGCGCCCTCGCCGGGGAGTTGGAACGTGCAGAGCGGCTCGATCACGGCGGTGGCATGAGCCTTCGAGTACGTGCTCTCCGTGCCGGGGACGATCGAATCCCCGACCGGTTTGTCCGTCTCGACGGCGACCGTGTACTCCAGGGGGAGCCCCGTCGGCGGGGAACAACTGGTCACGTGGGCGTCGTTCTGCCCCGCGAGCTCATCGGCACGCCCGCATCCGTCGACGAGTCCCGCCACGTTGCCGTCGAAGATCTCCTGCCACTTGGTCGGGTCGAGTACGTTCTCCACCCACTTGCCCGCAAGTTGGTCCCGAGTGTCCTGGGCCGCCGCGAGCGCTGCCGCGTCCGCGGCCGTCTGGGCGCCACCCCGGTTCACTGCGGCCTGGCCGACCGCGACGTAGGCGAACGCGAGAAAGAGCAGACCCGCCACCACCGTGATGTAGATGGGGAAGGCCTGCCCTGCGTCGCTGTACCTACGCGGCCGCATCAGCCGCCGGTGACCTCGCCGATCTTCGTCGTGATCGCGTCGAAGATCGACTGCCCGATGTCCGTACCCGTGATCGCCAGCACGATCGCGACCACCACGGCGATGATGCCCAGGTACTCCACCGCGGTCTGACCCTTGTCGCTGCGGGCGGCGCGGGCCTGAAGGTACGTCACGGTGGTGTTGATCCAGTTGCTCATGGTGTTCCCCTCCGAGAGACTCGATCCCGGCTTCCTCGTCGCCGGTGCCGCTTTCGACATGAGAACGGTATGCCCGAACTACAGGTACGCCAGAGGGCCCCAGGGCCCAAAATCGGGCCCAATCGGAGTCCCGGGCTTCGCACTGGGCCCGCCCGTCGCCGAACCGGGCCCACCGGCCCGGCAGTTGGGTCCACCGTCGCCGCGTCACCGGTCACCCCAGCCCTCGGGCCGAACCCGGCGCCGTACCAAGCCACTTGGCCGCGGCCTCGGAACGGCTGGTGCTGTGGAGTTTGGCGAAGATGCGGTTGATGTGGTTCTTGACGGTCTTCTCGGAGATGAAACAGGTGGCGGCGATCTGCTGGTTGGTCATGCCGGACGCGATGTGGTCCATGATCTCCGCCTCCCTCGCGCTCAGTTGGAACCGTGACCTGTCCGAGGATGACTGTCTCACAGTTGATTGCAGTTGCGAAAGGCCGTGTGGCAAATTCGGCTGAGTATGGGGCATCGAGGGGGCTGTTCCGTTTGCAGCTGCACCTAGTTGAGAGTCGTAGGAGCCCAGGCCCTCGGGCAGGGACGGGCCTGTCCGCTCCTGTCGCAGCTGCGCGAGCAGTGCGCCCGCCGCCGATGGCGTGAAATGGGCCCTGCCCTGCCTGATGTCCCGTACGGCGGCGACCAGTTCGTCCGCCGTGAACTCGCCGTGGACCAGATAACCGCCCGCCCCGCGCCGCAGCGCCTCCTGGACGATCTCCGACTCACTGCTGTACGTGAGCATCACGACCGGCGCGATCCGCACCAGGTACGGGAGCGCCGAGATGCCGTCCACGCCCGGCATGCGGACGTCCAGGAGGACCACGTCGGGGCGGTGGAAGTGGGCCGCCTCGTACGCCTCCCGGCCGTCCGCCGCCTCCGCTACGACCGTGATGTCCGCGCGGCCCGACAACAGGGCCGTCAGGCCCGCCCGGACCACCGGGTTGTCGTCGGCCACGACGACCCGGAGGGCTGAAGTCGGCGCCGGCTGCGGGAAGTTGTGGAACGGGTTCGGCGGCGGCTGGGGAGCGCCGGGGTGGGGCGTCGTCTGGTCCGGCATGGCTGCCTCCTCTCAGGTCTCTCAAGTCGTCTGTGCGGGTGGGGGGATGGGGTTACGCCGTCAGGTCGTCAGGGCTCCCAGCGGGAGTTCCAGGCGGACCTCCGTGCCCGCGTCGTGGCCGCCCCGTCCGATGCGGATGCGGGCGCCGACCGACGCGGCCCGTTCGACCATGCCGACCAGGCCGAAGTGGCCTGCCCTGCGCAGCTGTTCGAGGGTGGTGCCGGGCGGCAGGCCGCGGCCGTCGTCGTAGACGCTGATGCGGAGGAGGCTGTCGTGGACCCCGGCCTCCACGTCGACCTTGGTGGGGGTCGCGTGGCGGTGGGCGTTCTCCATCGCCTCCGTCGCGATGGTGAGGAGCTGGCGTGCCACGGCGGGCGGGACCGGCGGCACACCGTGTTCGCCGGTCGGGCGGTAGGTCGTGGGCAGGCCGGTTCTGGTGCTGAAGTCCCTTGTGCGGGCGGCCAGTTCCACGAGTACGTCCGTGCCCTCGGCCGGGTTGGACTCGCGCCGCAGGTCCGCCAGGAGTTCGCGGGATTCCGCCGCCGCCCTGCGCGCCGAGCGGGCCACCAGCTCCGCCTGTTGCCTGATCAGGGTCGGGTTCATGCGGTCCGCGCCCGCCGAGCCCGCCAGGCCGTCCGCCGCGAGGGCCACGCCGTGCAGGGTCTTCGCCACCGAGTCGTGCAACTCCCTTGCCAGGCGGGCTCGTTCGGCTCCTACCGCCTCCGTCACGGCGAGACGGGCCTGGACCGTCGTCAGCGCGGCCGTGGCTTCGCCGAAGCGGAGCATCAGGTTGCGCAGGGTCACTCCCACCGCGCCGGCGATCACGCACAGGCCGGGGAGGAGGAAGCTCTGCGCCACGATCCGGTGGGCGTCCGCCGCGGCGGTCTGCGCCAGCACCAGGATCACCGCCTGGAGGCTCGCGAAGCAGCCGGCGCCTCGCCAGCCGTAGACGATGCCGGCGAGGAGGGGGGTGCAGACGCTGACGTAGGCGAGCGTGCTGGTGGGTCCTGCCGAGATCAGGAGGAGGGAGCCGAAGAGGGTGTCCACGGCCAGGAGGGAGGGGTGGCGGAGGAGCAGGGGGCCGAAGCGTTCCCAGTCGCGGAACAGGACGTAGGACGCCATGAACGTGACTACTACGGCTGCGCCTACGAGGCGGGTGGCTACGCCGGGGGTGGCGTTGACCAGGGCGGAGGGGGCGGCCAGGGCGATCATCGCAAGGCGGAAGCCGAAGACCTGCCTGCACATTGCTTGTAGGGCGCTGATCTGGATGGGTAGGGCCACTTCCCGGCCCTCGGCCGGGATTTGCCCCGCACCCGCACCACCCGTGCGGCCATCGTCGTCAGGTGCCGGTGGCCCCTGTGGGGTGTCCTCGCCGTCGGCGGCCAACCGTTCCACACCCGGCTGCGCCGGCGGCCTCGGTACCCCCGGAAGCCAGCCCCCCGCCGGCGCCCATCCCACCGGCAACGCGGGCGTCACCGAGGTCACCGGAATGTCCGTCGCCCCCGACCGCACGTGGTCCGGCAGCACCGTCCCGGCCGGCGGTGTCGTGATCTCCGGTGGTCTGGGGCGGCGGCGCAGCAGCCCCGTACGTTCACGTTCGTCCGTCGTCGCCATCGTTCAAGTCGCCCCCGTCCGTCCCTACTTGCCCGTGATCGTGCTGAAGTCCGTGCCGGAGCCGAGGAGAAGGCCCGCGCCGAGGAGCAGCATCGTGGCCGGGACCATGAACGTGGTGATCATCATGGTGGCCTTGGGGACCGCGCGGGCCGCCTTCCGGCGGGCGTTCTGCGCGTCCGTGCGGCGCATGTCCTTCGCCAGCGACACCAGCGTGTCGACGATCGGCGCGCCCAGTTCCTCCCCCTGCTGCAACGCCGTGACGAACATGGCGACCTGCTCGCTGTCGTTGCGTCGCCGGAGTTCCGCGAAGGCGGCGCGGCGGCTCATGCCGAGGTCCATCTGGCGGAGGGTGATGCGGAGTTCGTCCGCCCAGGGGCCCTCGTACTTCGAGGCGACGCGGTCGAGCGCCTGGCGGAAGCCCAAGCCCGCGCTCACCACGACCGCCAGCACGTCGAGGAAGTCCGGCAGGGTCCGTTCGATGACGTCCTTGCGGATGCGGATCGCCGACCAGATGCCGACCTCCGTCCAGAACGCGCCGAAGGCGAAGAGGATGACGGCGACGATGTAGTGCCCTTCGAGCAGCATCAGCAGGCCGCCGAAGCCGCCGAGGAAGCCGTAGACCGCCCGGCGGGCCGCGTAGCGGTCGATGGTCAGGCCGCCGGGGTTGCCCGCGAGGTCTATCTTGCGGCGGTACTTGGCGACCAGCTTCGGGCCCATCAGGCGCAGGACCATCGGGGCGTAGCGCATGCCCATGCGGTCGATGAGGGAGTCGACCGCGCCGGTGCGGGTCGCGCCGACCTCCAGGGCCAGGACGAGGTCGCTGGGGAGTTTCGCGTCGGCGCGGTACATGCGGATGCCCGCGAAGACGCCCCACACGCTGAGGCCCATGACCAGTCCGAGGACGAGTGCCACCATGTCTGCTCTCCTCCCCTCAGACGTCGATGCGGGACAGGCGGCGGATGAGGATGAAGCCGACCGCGTACAGCCCGAAGGCGATGATCACGCAGGCCTGGCCGATCGGGGAGCCCGTCATCCGTTCCAGTGCGCCGGGTTTGACGCCGTTCATCAGGAAGAGGGCGCCCACGCCCATCACCGGAACGGCGTATGCCGTCATGTTGACCTGGGAGAGCTGGGTGCGGACCTCGCGGCGGGTCTCCTTGCGTTCCTCCAGGGTCTCCGTGAGGTTGCGCAGGGCGCTGACCACCTGGCCGCCCGCCCGGTTCGAGAGCACCAACGTCGTTACCAGGACGACGAGTTCGCGGGACGGGAGGCGGTCCGCGAGCTCGCTCAGCGCGTCGTCCATCGAGGCACCCACCGCCAACTGGTTGGCCACCTTGGCGAGTTCCTCCCCGGCCGGTGCCTCCAGCTCCTCCGCCGCCATGCTGATCGAGGTGCGCAGCGCGAGGCCCGCGTGGGTGGCGTTGGCCATGATGCGGGCCAGTTCGGGGAGTTGGTTGATGAACTTCTCGATGCGCTTCTGGCGCTGCCAGTTGAGGAACTGGATCGCCACCCCGATGCCCAACAGGCCTGCTATCGGCCCGAAGAAGGGTGCCAGGGACGCCTGCCCGATCAGCCAGAGCGCCGCGACCGTGGCCAGCATGTAGACGAAGAACTCGCCCGGCGTCATGTCCAACCCTGTTGCCGCCAGCCGCAGTTCGAGCTGCCGGCCGAGCCGCGTGCGGCGCAGTCTGCGGTCCAGGTCGCGGAAGCGGCGGACGCGGCCCACCTGGATCTGGCCGGTCGAGGTGAGGCGGTCGACCAGGGCCGCGCGCTGCGCCTTGCCCGTGGCGTAGGCGTGCACGCCGGCGACGCCCAGGACACAGGTCAGCAGGGTGACGCCGGTGGTGAGCGTGACGATCGTCTGGAGATCCATGGGGTCGGTCCCTACCTACTGGCTTCTCTGAGGGCGAGCTGTTCCGCGGTGTGGGCGACGCCGAAGGCCTGCGGCAGGGGCTGGCTCGCCATGTAGAGCCGGTCGGCGGTGCGGCGGGAGAGCGGGAAGTACTCGAAGGTGCCGTAGACCCGGCCGTCGGCGGAGATGGGCTGCGGGCTGAAGCGGGCCACCGTCGCCAGCCGGTACGGCTCGCTGCCGTGGCTGTCGAGGAGGGCGATCTCGGTGATGCGGCGGGCGCCGTCGGCGAAGCGGGTGAGCTGGATGATGACGTCGATGGCGCTGTTGATCTGGTCGTGGAGCGCCTCGAAGGGGATCTCCACCTCGGACATGGACGCCAGGGTCTTCAGGCGCATCAGCGCGTCCTCCGCGCTGTTGGCGTGGACCGTGGCGAGGGAGCCGTCGTGGCCCGTGGACATCGCCTGGAGCATGTCGAGGGATTCGCCGCCTCGGACCTCACCGACCACGATCCGGTCGGGGCGCATGCGGAGGGAGTTGCGGACGAGGTCGCGGATCGTGACCTGGCCCTTGCCCTCCACGTTCGGCGGGCGGGCCTCCAGGCGGATCACGTGCGACTGCTGGAGCTGGAGTTCGGCGGAGTCCTCGATGGTGATGATGCGCTCGGTCTCCGGGATCAGGCCGGAGAGCGCGTTGAGGAGGGTGGTCTTCCCGGTGCCCGTCGCGCCCGACACGATGATGTTGAACTTCGCGTGCACCAGGCCCGCGAGGAGATACAGCATGTGCTCGTCCAGCGAGCCGAAGCCGACCATCTCCTGGAGCGTGAAGGAGCGCGGGAAGCGACGGATGGTGAGCGTGGCGCCGGTCAGCGACAGCGGCGGGATGATCACGTTGACGCGCTCGCCGGACGGCAGTCGCGCGTCGACCATCGGATTCGACTCGTCCACGCGGCGGTTGACCGTCGACACGATCCGCTCGATCGTCTGCATCAGCTGGTCGTGGGAGGGGAAGCGGAGCGGCAACTGCTCGACGCGGCCGCCCCGTTCGACGAAGATCGCGTCCGGGCCGTTCACCATGATCTCGGTGATCGACGCGTCTTCGAGGAGCGGTTCGAGTATGCCGAGGCCGAGCGCCTCGTCGACGACCCGGCGGATCAGCTGCGAACGCTCGACCGTCGAGAGGACCGGCCCCTCACGGCTGATGATGTGCCCGAGCACCCGCTCCAGGCGGGCCCGTCGCTCGGCGGCGGCCAGCGCGCTCATCTCCGCGAGGTCGATCTCCTCCAGGAGTTTGGCGCGGTACGAGGCGACCATGTGGCCGTCCTCGCCCCGATGGCCGTTCTCCTCGGGATGGTTGACTCGTTCCCGCAGGCCCATGAGTGCTGTGCTCCTTGCTCCGCGTTCAGTGGTCGAGCGGCATGGTGGCGGTCTTGCTGGCCGTGCCGAAGTCCCAACCGGGCACGATCGAGGGGATGTTCACGGTGGAGGTGACCTGGACGGACCTGCCCAGGTCGGCCCGGCTGCAACTGGTGCCGCCCGCCAGGAATCCACTGACGGCGTCCTTGCAGTCCTGTGCGTAGTTCTGCTCCAGCGAGGCACTGCGCGCCCCGGTCCTGGCCGCTGTACCGGCCTGGATGGCGGTGTACGCGATCAGCCCGAGCTGTACGCCCGCCATCGCGACGAGGATCAGGATCGGGATGAACCCGAGGTACTCGATGGCGACTTGGCCGCGGTCCTTCCTGCCCTTGTCCATCTCAGTCCTTCGCCTCCTCTACGGCGCCCGCGTGGCCGTGCACCGTGAAGGGGAAGCCGATCGAGCCCGGGAAGAGGACGGGCACCTCAAGGGTGACGTCGGCCGTGACGAAGCCCGTGCCTCCGCAGGTCACCGTGGCGTCCCCCTTCCACGCGCCGTCCAGCTTGTCGAGGCCCGCCTGTTCGCACGCGGCCTCCCGATCCCCCGGGGCGGCGGCCGTCCCGGCCCGCACCGCCTCGTCCGCAGCATTCCCCGCGAGCGTGAAGGTGTACCCCACCAGCACGAACTGCCACATCAGCACCAGCGTCAGAATGATCAGCGGGGTCATACCGAGGAACTCGATGGTGGTCTGGCCCCGGTCCCGCTCACGCGACGCCGTCGAAAGCACGGCAGGCATCGAAGACATACGCATCCCCCTCACTCCTCTCACTCTCTCCGACGCCGGAAGCTCACCGAGCCGCGATCCCCGCCGCCCCGCGACCGCCCGCTCTTCTGGGCGACTTCGGGGACCTTGACCAGTCCGAGTTCGCCCGCGAGACCCCAAAGGGCCTGTTTCACCACGCTCTTGTTGTCGAGTTCGTGCAGGCGGCCCGCGTCCACCGCGCCCTGGAGTTCCTTGAAGTTGGCGGGGATCGCGGTGGCGGCGACCGTCGTGCCGGTGATGCGCTGGATGAGCGCCGGCTGGATCTCCGTACCGCGCGTATAGCGGTTGACGACGATGGTCGTCTCCTCGGCCTTGCGGATCTGCAGCCGGTCCCACATGCGGACGGTGCGCTTCGCGGCGCGTACGGCGACCACGTCCGGGGTGGTGAACAGCAGTGCCGTGTCGGCCATTTCGACGGCGGCCGCGCTCGCGCCGCTCATCTGGGCGCCGCAGTCGATGACGACGACCTCGTAGCGGGAGCGCAGGGCACTGACGATCTGGCGGGCGGCCCGGTCGGTGACCTCCTCGCCGCGTTCGCCCTCGCCGGGGGCCAGCAGCAGCGCCATCCCGGTGTCGTGCCGGAACACGGCGTCGGCCAGGACGCGCGGCGAGATGTCGGTGATCGCGGCGAGGTCGACGACGGAACGGCGGAACTGCACGTCCAGGTAGGAGGCGATGTCCCCGGTCTGCAGATCCATGTCGACCAGCGCGACGGTACGGCCCGACACCTGGGCGGCGAGGGCGAGTTGGATCGCGGCGAGGGTGGCGCCGACCCCGCCCTTGGAGCCGCTGACCGTGACGACGGTGCCGCCGACACCGGTGAACACGTCGCCGCCGTGGCCCAGATGGCGCCGTACGCCCACCGACCAGGCGGCGACGGCCTGGACGCGGTTGGCCAACTCCTCGTAGCTCAGCGGGAGGGCGACCAGACCGCGGGCGCCGGAGTCCATGGCGGCCTGGAAGAGGCCGGGGCTGGCGTCGGTGGTGACGAGGATGACGCCCACCGCGGGGAAGCGCAGCGCGACCTCGCGGACCAGCTCCAACGCCGGGACGGGACCGATGCGTTCATGCACCACCACGACCTCGGGCAGCTCGTCGACGGACTCGGCGGCGAGCCGGGCCAGGGTGTCGATGAGCTGCGTCGAGTCGGCCACCGGGGCCACCGGGTCGGCGTCCGGGAGCTGGCTGAGCAGGGTCGTGATGGCGCGGATGGCGTCCGCGTCTCCGACCGCCGGAAGAATCCTGGTGGGCATGCGGGCCTCTCACTTGTCCTTCGCGAGTTCGTACGTCCGGTCCTTGTCGGGGACGGTCGTATCGGTGCCGGGTGCCACCAGCGCGAGCCGCACCCGCTCGGCGAACGACTCGGCGTAGGTGATCCGTTGGGCGTCGAGCGTGGAGAGCGCGAAGGTGATCGGCACGCCGTCGGTGGACGTCTGCTGGTTCTTGTCGCTGTTGCTGCCGGGGTCGAGGGCGGTGATGTGGCCGACGTCGATGACCTTCGCGTTGGTCACGATGATCTTGGACTGGTCGGGGTCACCCTCCTTCTGGCCCGCGAAGGTGGCGTACACGTTGACCGTGGAGCCCGGTGTGATCTTGCCGGCGACGCCGGTCGCCGCGTCGATCATGATGGCGACCTCCTGCTGCCCGGGCTGCAGGGCCGGCTGGTCCACGATCATGTCGGTCTGCAGCAGGGAGCCCCCGCGCAGGGTGGTCACCGCGATCTTGCCCTGGACCTGGCGGATGTCGGTCACGGCGTTGTCCGACAGCCACCGCTTGGGCATCTCGATCTTCTTGAACTGCGCGGCGGTGAGAGCCGTGTACGGCGCCACGTTGTCCTTGACCTGGTACGCCGTGACCTCGGGACCGACCTTGGACTTCACGTCACGGATGACGGAGAGGACGCCGGCGAACGCACCGAGGGCGCAGATCACCGACAGGAGCAGGAGTATCACGCCGCGGCGCTGACGGGAGTTCATGAACCGTACAACCTCATTGGGGATATCGGTCGAGCGGAAATGAGCGGATCGAACCAGGTCTGGCGACTTCGTGTGCTGTAAGCGTGTCCTGTGTGTTGAGGACTTATCCGCTCGATGTTTGGTTCTCGTGAACGGGCGGTGTGGCGGAGCAGAAGACACAACGGTCGCCGATGACGTCGATGCCGCACCAGTGGCACACGGACTGCCGTACAGAGGTGACGAGTTGGTACAGCACCGACAGGTCGGGCAGATACGTACAGAACTCGATCAGCTTGTTCGTACCCCACCAAGTCACCGATTCGGCGGGCAGGGTGGCCTCGCGCAGCCCCATCGCGTTCCACGCCGGGGCGAGGGTGGTGCCGATCCAGTCGGACTGGAGCTGCCCCTTGGCGACCAGCATCCAGGTGCCGAACTCCGGCCCCTCCAGCGTGACTCCGGGGCCGACCCGGATCAACTGCGGCTCGGGGTGGGCGATCACGGCGAACTGACTGCCGGGCACCCAGGACTTGGCGTGCGACTTGAGGCCGACGGGAACCCGGTCCAGTCTGGTGACGGAGCCGAGGAGCGCGCCGGCGTGGATGTAGTGCGTGAGCAGCCGGCCCGCCGAGGCGAGGACACCGGGACTGAGGTCGCAGGACGCGAGCTGCCTCAACTGCCGGGCCAGGACGGCGAGTCCGAGCGGGGGCAGATTGGGGCGGAACAGGGCGATCCGGTCGGTCTCCAGGATGGACCGGATCGTGTGCAGCCGTCGGTCGACGCCCTCGGACACGGCCTGCGAGGACACGACGACGACATGCCCGTGCTGGTCGATCAGGGCCTGCATCTCCGACAGCGCCTGGTCAAGCGGTCGTTGATCGAGGTCCCGCAGGACGACGGCGGGCAGGGTCCGTTCGTCCTGTGGTGGCAGCGCCATGTCGGCGCTGGTCACGGCAATGGCAGTTGGCACGCGCAGCTCCCCGTCTCACGCCTGTCGGCCCACCGGCATTACTCCGGCACACCGAGTTGACTTCACTGCGTGACTACCTCAGCACTGTAACCACGCCCCTGTGACCGGAGAACAGCGTTTCTGTAGCTGTGCGGCAACTGTCATCGCACACAACACGCCAAATCGGGGCAGGTCGCGCATCCGATCGCGACGGGAGTGCCGAGACCACCGTCGGTGAAGTTGGTCTGGACCTCTTGACATCAGATTGGTCTGGACCAACTCTGGGACTCCCAGCGGTGGCCACCGTCGGCACAGTCACAGTCACATCCCCTCCAAACTCCCCCACCGGAGGCATCAGTGGACCGCGCACCAGGCATGCCCGTCCTCGGGAAAAGACGTCTGTGGGCCGGGGTCGCCATGGCCGCCCTCGCCCTCTCCTTCGCGGGCACCGGCCAGGCGTCCGCCGCCGACATCAACAACGCCAAGAACGCCGGCTTCGAGTCGGGTCTGACCAACTGGACCTGTACGGCGGGCAGCGGCACGACCGTCTCGTCCCCGGTCCACAGCGGCGCGGCGGCCCTGAAGGCCACCCCGGCCGGCCAGGACAACGCCCAGTGCAGCGAGCCGGTGGCGGTGAAGCCCAACTCGACGTACACGCTGAGCGCGTGGGTGCAGGGCGGCTACTCCTACCTGGGCGTGACCGGCACGGGCACGACGGACGTGTCGACGTGGACCCCCGACACGTCCGCCTGGAAGCAACTGTCGACGACGTTCACGACGGGCGCCTCGACGACGTCCGTCTCGGTGTACACGCACGGCTGGTACGGCCAGGCCGCGTACTACGCGGACGACATCTCGGTCTACGGCCCGGACGGCGGCGGTGGCAGCGACCCGGCCCCGACGGTCCCGGCGACGCCGACGGGCCTGACGGTCTCCTCTACGACCTCCTCCTCGGTCTCCCTCGCCTGGAGCGCGGTGTCGGGAGCGACGGGCTACAACGTCTACCGCAGCGGCACGAAGATCACGGCGGTGACGGGAACGTCCGCCACCATCACGGGACTTGCGGCGTCGACGGCGTACTCCTTCCAGGTCACGGCGACCAACTCGGCGGGTGAGTCGGGCAAGTCGACGGCGGTCACGGGCACGACGACGGCGACGGGCGGAGGCGGAGGCGGAGGCGGCACCCTGCCGAAGCACGCGGTGACCGGCTACTGGCAGAACTTCAACAACGGCGCGACCGTCCAGAAGCTCTCGGCGGTCTCCTCCCAGTACGACATCATCGCCGTGGCCTTCGCGGACGCGACCTCGACCCCGGGCGCGGTCTCCTTCACGCTCGACTCGGCCGGCCTCGGCGGCTACACGGTCGACCAGTTCAAGGCGGACATCGCGGCCAAGCACGCGGCCGGCAAGAAGGTCGTCATCTCGATCGGCGGCCAGAACGGCACGATCTCGGTGAGCGACTCGACGTCCGCGACGAACTTCGCCAACTCGGTCTACTCCCTGATGCAGACGTACGGCTTCGACGGCGTCGACATCGACCTGGAGAACGGCATCAACGCGACCTACATGACACAGGCGTTGAGGTCCCTCTCCTCGAAGGCGGGCTCGTCGCTCATCATCACGATGGCCCCGCAGACGATCGACATGCAGTCGACGTCGAACGCGTACTTCCAGACGGCCCTGAACATCAAGGACATCCTCACGGTCGTCAACATGCAGTACTACAACAGCGGCACGATGCTCGGCTGCGACGGCAAGGTCTACGGCCAGGGCACGGTCGACTTCCTGACGGCCCTGGCCTGCATCCAGCTCCAGGGCGGCCTCGCCCCGTCCCAGGTGGGCCTGGGCCTCCCGGCCTCGACGAGCGCGGCCGGCAGCGGCTACGTCTCCCCCACCATCGTGAACAACGCCCTCGACTGCCTCACCGCCGGCACCAACTGCGGCACCTTCAAGCCGTCGAAGACGTATCCCGACCTGCGGGGCGCGATGACGTGGTCCACCAACTGGGATGCGGCCGCAGGGAGTTCGTGGTCGAACTCGGTGGGGGCGCATGTGCATGCGTTGCCGTAGCACTCAGTAGGCAGGGAGGGTGGGGAGCGCGGCTGCTGTCGGGTCCCGCTCCCCACCTCTCGGCTAGGTTGACGTGATCATCCCTGACGTCGACCTCCCGGCAGGTGCCTCCCATGCCCTTACCCACCCGGCTCGGACTCCTCCGTGAACCGGACTTCGGACGGCTCTTCGCGGCCACCGCGCTCGGGCAGTTGGGTGACCGGATCATCTTTCTCGCCCTGCCGCTCGTCGCCATCGTGGCGCTGGACGCGGACGAGTTCCAGGTCGGGCTGCTGACGGCGATGACCACGGCGGGTTCGCTGCTGGTCGGGCTGCCGGCGGGTGCGTGGGTGGACCGGATGCGGAAGCGGTCGGTGATGATCAGCACCGACCTCGCGCGGGCGCTGGTCCTCGTGACGGTGCCGGTGGCGTGGTGGGCGGGTCTGCTGACCGTGTGGTGGCTGTACGCGGTCGCGTTGGTCCATGGGGTGCTGACGGTCTTCTTCGATGTGGCGTACGTCAGTTATCTGCCGCATCTGGTGGGGCGCGACAACCTCGTCGAGGGGAACGCGAAACTCTCGGCGATCCGCTCGGTGACCAGCATCAGCGGGCCGGGGATCGCCGGGCCGCTGGTCGGGTGGGTCGGCGCGCCCGCGACGCTGTTGGTGAGCGCGGCCGGGATGGCTATGTCGGGGCTGCTGGCGATCGGTATCCGCAAGCAAGAACCGCAGCCCGAACGGGAGTTGGGGCCGAGCGAGCGGTCTCAGCTGGGGCGCGACATCAAGGAGGGCTTGAGGTTCGTCCTCAAGTACCCCGCCCTGCGCGCGATCATGCTGAGCGACGCGATCTTCAACCTCTTCCTGGTGATGTACCAGACCATGCTGCTGGTCTTCCTGGAACGGGAGTTGGGGCTCGATTCCTCCGGTATCGGCCTCGTCCTCTCCGGGATGGGCTGCGGTGCGCTGCTGGGCGCGCTGTCGGCGACCCGGGTCGCGCGGTGGGTCGGCCAGGGCCGGGTCATCTGGCTCGCGTCGCTGGTGACGTGTCCGCTGACCGTCCTGATGCCGTTGGCCCACCCGGGCTGGAGCGTGTGCGTGGCGGCGGCCGGCCTCGCCTCGCTCTCCTTCGGCGGAGTCGTCCGCGTCGTGGCCCAGTCCAGCTTCCAACAGACCCTCACCCCCGACCGCCTCCTGGGCCGCGTGAGCGCGACGGCCCGGTTCGTGTCCTGGGGCGGAATCCCGCTGGGCGGACTGCTGGGCGGGACGTCGGGCTCGGTGTTCGGAGCGACGGCAACGCTGTGGATCGGCGCGGCGGGAATGACGGCGAGCGTCCTCCCGAACTTCCTGTCACCGCTCCGCACGATGCGCACGCTCCCGACAGCAGGCGACGAACTGGACCCCGTGGCCTGAGAGTTCCCCCTCTGGCCAAGCCCTCCTCAGCCCTCCTCAGTCCTCCTCAGTCCTTCTTCTCACCGTCCGCAGCCTGCGCGGCGAGCCTCGCCACCAGGTCCTGCGCCTTGTCGACAGCGGTGTCGATCTGCTCGCTGTGCTTGCCGTCCGTCTTCTCGTCGACGACATCCCCGGCCTTCTCCAGCCCGTCGGCGATCTTGTCTCCGTGCTCCTCGGCGATCTCCTCGGCCTTGTCCTTGAGCTTGCCCAGGTCTCCCAGGTTGTCGAACACGACAGTTCCCCCTCGCTGCAACGGGCTTACGCGGTCAGGGACATGGTCGTCACGATCGGCCCCGGAGGACAAGGTGGCCCCGACGCGGACACCCCGGCGGACGGAGGCGCGAGGCGGGCGTGTTCGGGGCGCACCGACCTGAAACATTTCCGTGGGCCCACCGCATCAGTACAAGTGAGGGCGGCGCCGGCAACAGCCCGCGAAAACAGGGGGATCAGGCATGAGACGACAGGAACGTGCCGACGAGTACGCGGAGTTCGCCTCCGCGCGCGCCGGGCATCTCTATCGGTCCGCCTGTCTGCTGACCGCCGGGGACACACATCTCGCGGAGGACCTGGTCCAGGAGACCCTCGGCAAGCTGTACGTCGGCTGGGGGCGGTTGTCCCGGGTCGGCAACCCCGCCGGGTACGCCCAGACCGTCCTCACCCGGACCTACCTCGCCCACCAGCGGCGCCGCAGCAGCACCGAACGCGCCACCGACGTCCTGCCCGACCTGCCCGACCCCGGCGCCCCGGGCGCCGACACGACGCTCCGGCTGACCCTCCTCCAGGCCCTCTCCCGGCTGCCCGCCAAGGACCGCGCCGTGGTCGTCCTGCGGTACTGGGAGGACCGGTCCGTCGAGGAGACCGCCGACGTGATGCATGTCAGCTCGGCCGCCGTACGCACCCGCTGTGTCCGCGCGCTCGGCCGGCTGCGCGAACTGCTCGGCGAGAACCTCGACGAATACGCCCGCCCCTGAACACCCGCACCACGCCTTCAACTCCCCTCCCCCTCACGCCCGTTACACCCCTTAATGCCCGTACATCCATTACATCCCCTTACGCGAAACGGTGGTCCGCCATGCCCGACACCCAGCACAGCGAGCCCCTCGACCCCTTCGAGGAACGGCTCACCGCCGGCCTGCACGACGCGGGCAACGCCTTCGAGACCGACCGGGCCGCCCTCGCCACCGCCGGCGCCCTCAAGGGCCGCCGGCGCCTGCTGCGCCGCCGCAACGCCGCCGTCATGAGCGGCGCGGCCGGTATCGCCCTCGTCGGCGTGGGCGGCGCACTGCTCCTGCCCAGCGGAAACCCCGCCGAGGCACAGGCCGCGCACGCCACCGCCGCGAGGTCCACGGCCACGTCCGCACCCACCCCCGTCTCTGGCGCCGCGCTCATCAACACGCTCGAAAAGCTGCTCCCGCAGGGCACGTTCTCGAAGGCCGAGGCCCGCGGCACGGACGAGGAACCGGCGCCGTACGTCCATGTCGTCTACGACGACGGCAATGGCGCGTCGGCCGTAGAGGTCGGCCTGGGACGGGTGCAGCCGGGGAGTGACCAGGCGCGGCAGACGACCCGGTGCCCGGGGAAGGCGTTCACGCACTACGACGCGTGCGGCACGAGCCGGCTGGCGGACGGGTCAGTGGTCATGGTCCTTCAGGGGTACGAGTATCCGGACCGCCGGGTGGACACCAAGTTGTGGAGCGCCGAACTCGTCACCCCGCAGGGCCAGCACGTCAGCATCAGCGAGTGGAACGCCGCCGCAGAGAAGGACGCCCCGATCACCAGGCCCCAACCGCCGCTGTCCCCGGCCCAGTTGAGGAAGGTGGCCGCCGCCACGGCCTGGCGGGACGCGATCGACGCGATGCCGGTGGACCCCAACTCGCCGGTCACACCGCCGAGTCCGAGCGAGACGGGCGCCACCCTGTCCGTCACGTCCACACTCCGGACCCTGCTGCCGAAGGGCCTCACCGTGTCCGAGGCCGGCGACACCGACGACTCCGGGTTCGGCTATGCCGTCGTCGACGACGGCAAGGGCAAGACCCTCGTACAGGTCAACGTCCAGGCGGACATGTCGGATGTCGAGGGCGATCTGTTCGGCTCCGACGCCGAGGTCCTGTCCGACGGCACGAAGGTCGCCGAACATCAGGGCCCCGGCGAGAAGGGCGGTTCCGGTGTCGTGATGTGGACCGTCGACACCATCAGGACCGACGGGCGGCGGGTGGTGGTCAGCGCCTTCAACTCCGGCGCCCAGGACACCACCGCGACCCGTACGACCCCGGCCCTGACCATGAACCAGCTCCGGACGATCGCCCTCAGCCCCAACTGGCTCTGATCAGAACGGCAGTTGGTCCGACGCCGGACAGAACACGCAACTCAGTCCTCGCGGACCTCTGCCTCCGCCGCGGCGAGCGCCGCCTCGTCCACCTCGTCGGACCCGTCGGCCTCGTCCTCGTCGTCGAAGTACGCGTCGAGGACCGCGTCCAGCTGCGTCTCCCACTCGGCGAACCTGCTCCGCGCCGCCGCCTCGATCTCGATCGGGTACCAACGGCGGTCAGGCGTGTGCACCGTGATGGTGAACCGCTTGCCGAAGCGCGGGGACTCGGTCTCTATGGCGCCGATCTCGTCCCAGCGGAACTCGCAGTTCTGGTCGTCCAGGCGCAGTCGTACGCCCTTCTCGTCCGCGACGATCTCCGCACGACGGTCGGACGCCTCGAAGACCGGGCCGTCCGAGGACGACTCCTCGTCGTCCTCATCCGCGTCGGCGTCACCGTCGTCGTCCTCGGCAACGGCCTTCTTTACGTCGGCCTTCGTGACGTCGACCTTCGCGACCGGCGATTCCTCACCGTCAGACGCTTCCGACCCTTCCGACTCGTTCGGTTCCTCCGGTGTCGCCGGCTTCTCGGCCTTCGCGTCCTCCGGCTCCGCGTCCCGCGGCCTCTTGTCCTCCGGCTGGTCGGAGGACACGGCGGGTGCGGTGAGCCCGGGGACGAAGGCCGGGTCGAATCCGGCGCCCTCCAGGGGCTGGCTGCTCGAACCTATGCGCTGCTCCACAGCGGGCAGTATGGTCGACGATCCTGTGTCGGGCACAGCCAGCCCCAACTTTGTTATCAGACGCCTACAAGCGGCTTACACGAACACACTGAGCACAGCGGCCACCGCGAACCCCGCGACCGACAGCACCGACTCCAGCACGGTCCACGTCTTCAGCGTGTCCCGCTCGCTGATCCCGAAGTACTTCGCCACCATCCAGAAGCCGCCGTCGTTGACGTGCGAGGCGAAGATCGACCCCGCCGAGATCGCCATGATGACCAGCGCGACGAACGCCTGCGAGTGGTCGCCCTCGGCCAGCAGCGGGGCCACGATGCCCGCCGTCGTCACGATCGCCACCGTCGCCGAACCCTGTGCGACCCGTAGTACCAGCGAGATCAGGTACGACAGCACGAGCACCGGCAGGCCTACGTCGTGGAAGGTGTCCGAGAGTGCCTGCGCGACCCCGCTCGCCTTGAGGACGGCGCCGAAGATCCCGCCCGCGCCGACGACCAGCAGGATGTTGCCGACCGGCTTGAGAGACGCGGTGGAGACGGTCTCCAGGGACTTACGGGACCAGCCGCGCCTCAGACCCAGGAGGTAGTACGCGAGGAGGAGCGCGATCGTCAGGGCCACGAAGGGGCTGCCGAAGAACTCGACCACCGAGCGGCCCGTGGACGGGTCGAAGGCGATCGACGAGAAGGTCGCCGCGAGGATCAGGACCAGGGGCGTACCGATGATCGCGAGAACCGTGCCCAGCGACACCGGCTTCTCCTGCGGTACGACGCCGGACTCACGCTGTTCGTCGATGACCGCCTGCTTCGCCTCGGCCGCAGCCTCGACCATGTCCTGCGGTACGGCGACGAAGATCCGCTTGCCGACCCAGGCGGCGTAGGCCCACGCGGCGAGCACGGCGGGGATACCGCAGACGATGCCCATGAGGATGACCCAGCCGAGCTGGACGTGGAGCAGGCCGGCCGCGGCCACCGGGCCGGGGTGCGGCGGCAGGAACGCGTGGGTCATCGACAGGCCCGCGAGCAGCGGCAGGCAGTACAGCAGGATCGACTTGCCGCCGCGCTTGGCCGCGGCGTACACGATCGGCGCGAGGACGAAGATGCCGACGTCGAAGAAGACCGGGATGCCGAAGATCAGGCCGGTGAGGCCCATGGCGAGCGGGGCCCGCTTCTCCCCGAACAGATTCAGCAGCCGGGACGCCAACACCTCTGCCCCGCCGCTGACTTCGAGGATCGCGCCGAGCATCGTGCCCAGGCCGATGATGATCGCGACATGGCCGAGGATGCCGCCCATGCCGGACTCGATGGTGGAGACGGCGTCGGAGCGCTGGACCGTGCCGAAGAGTTCGGTGACCGACAGACCGGAGAGCAGGCCGACGGTTATGGAGACGGCGAGGAGGGCCACGAAGGGCTGGAGTCTGACCTTGATGATCAGGAAGAGGAGGAGCGCGATCCCGAGGGCGGCGACCGTCAACAGGCCTGCTGTGCCGTCGAGCAGGAGGAGCAGGCCTCCGGTGTGGGGTGGTGTCGCGGGGGCGGTGGCGGCGAGCGGTAGGGACATGGTGGGGGTCCTCGTTGTCGTCGTAAGAGCATGGGGCTTTCGGGGCAGGGGGGATCGCGGCGCGGCACCCCGAAGGGCGCCGAACCGTCGTACGGTGTGCGGGAGTTGGGGCGGTGCCGGCTCGGTGCTAGCTCAGAACGGCCAGCGCGTCGATCTCGACGAGCAGTCCGGCGGGCAGGCCGACGTAGACCGTCGTGCGCGCGGCAGGAGGAGCCTTCAACTCCTGCTCCTCGAAGTACTCGTTGTAGATCGCGTTCATCTCGGCGAAGTGGTCCACGTCCGTCAGATAGACGCGGATCATCATCGCGTCCTCCCAGCTCGCGCCACCCTCCTCCAGGATCGCCTGGACGTTGGCGAGGGTCTGGAGGGTCTGCTCGCGCAGGGTCGGGCCGGCCGGCGTCGGCGGCTTGCCCTCCTCGGCGGGGAGGAAGCCGACCTGGCCCGCGACCTGGAGGATGTTCCCCTTGCGGACGCCGTGCGAGAACTTCGCGGGCGGGGTGGTGTGGGTCTTGGGCGTGAGCGCGGTCTTCTCGGTCATACGAGGTCCTTCATACGGGGTCCTTGACGGGGGTTCGGCCGGAGTACTCCCCGCTGATGGCGTCCGCCGTGCGACGGACCAGGGGGAGCAGGGTGAGGAGTTCGTCGGCGGTGACGACGACGTTGGGCGCGGAGACCGACATCGCGGCGACCACGCGTCCGTCGGCGCCCCGGATCGGCGCGGCGACGCAGTTGATGGACTCTTCGTGGCCGCCGAGGTCGGTGGCCCAGCCCTGTTCCCGTACCTTCTCCAACTCCCGCAGGAAAGCAGGGGCGTTGGGGGTGGAGCGGGCGGTGTACATGGGGTATTCGAGCTTGTCGGCGAGGGCCCGGCGCTCGATCTCCGGGAGGTCGGCGAGCAGCAGCTTGGCCACGCCCGCGACGGTGATGGCGACCGGCTTGCCGATCCGGGAGTACATGCGCACCGGGTAGCGGCTCTCCACCTTGTCGATGTAGAGGACCTCGTTCTCCTCGTACACCGCGAGGTGGACGGTATGACCGCACTGCTCGTTCAGCCGGACGAGATGGGGGTGGGCGATCTCGCGGATGTCGAGGTTCTCCATCGCCTCCTGGGCGAGGGCGATGAGCCGGGCGCCGAGGCGGTAGCGCTGGTCGGACTGGCGGTAGACCAGGCCGTGTTCGTGCAGGGTGCGCAGGAGGCGCAGGGCCGTCGACTTGTGGACGTCGAGACGTTCGGCGACCTGGCCGAGGTCGGCGGGGCCCTCGGCGAGCAGCGGCAGGATGCTGAGCGCACGGTCGACGGTCTGACTCATGGGGTACATACCTCCTCGTCGGCCCAGTCGGCGGCGTCGGTCCAGCCGGGGCCGAGTCGAAGTCTCCCCCACGCCTGCTCGTCCAGGGCGACCAGCCGGTCGGCGTGGTCACGGACCGGGGGCGCGGCGAGGTCACCGGGCACGGTGAGGGCGGCGGCGGCCGTGAGATGCCCGTGCCGCAGCCGGTCCCGTACGGGAAGTCCCCGCAGGGTCGCGGACAGGAACCCGGCGGCGAAGGCGTCCCCGGCGCCGACCGCGGCCACGACGTCGACGTGCGGCGCGGGCACGAAGGTGGCGTCGCCCCGGTGGAAGACGGTGGCTCCGCGTCCGCCCTGCTTGACGACGAGCGTCTCGGGGTCGGGGAACGCGTCCCGTACGGCATCGGCCCCGACCAGCCCCCAGACCTCGGCGGCCTCGTCCTCCCCGACGAACACGAGGTCCGCACCACGCGCCAGCTCCAGCAGCACACTCGGCCCGTCGGCCGAACGCCCCAGCGCGGGACGGTGGTTGACGTCGAACGAAATCAGGGGACGGCCGGCGCGGATCGCGGTCAGCTCACGGACCAGGCCGAGACAGTCCTCGGACAGCATCGGGGTGATCCCGGACAGATGCAGCACCCGCCCGGCCCGTACGGCGGCCAGGTCGACGTTCGACGCGGCCATCGCGGAGGCGGCGGACCCGGCCCGGTAGTACGCCACCTCGTGCGCGTCGGTGGCCCGGTCCCCGGCGGTGCGGAAGTAGATACCGGTCGGCCGCGCGGGATCACGCCGTACGGCGGACACGTCGACGCCGTAGCCGCCGATCGTCTCGACGAGGTGATCACCGAAGCCGTCGGCCCCGACCCGGCTGACCCACCGAACCGAGTGGCCGGCCGCCGCCAGCACGCAGGCGACATTCGACTCGGCGCCGCCGATGGCGCGATCGAAGGACGGCACGTCGGCGAGGCGGCCCGGCCGGCTGGGTAGGAACGTGACCATGGACTCGCCCAGCGCTACGACGTCCACGACGTCACGGGCGGCGGTGGACTGTCCGTCGGCGGTCACGATGGTGATGGCTCCTCGTCCGGTGCGCCGGGGGCGGCGGCTCCGTTGACCCGGTGTTGGGCGAGATGTTAGACAGCGGTAAGCGATATACGCAATGAAGGTTGCAGGGATTGCAACACGCCAGCTCAGGGAGGCCCCATGGTCCGCGACACCGGTACCGAAGCGCTCACCCGGCTCGCCGGGGAACGCGTCGACCACCGTTTCAAGGGCCTCCCCCCGGACGCGGACGGCGTCACGGTCGCCGAGCTGGCGGCCCAGCGCCGCAACCTCTTCACCGGCGGCTTCACCACCCCCGTCCTCGCCCTCTCGGCCGAGCGCCTGGACCACAACCTCCGCCTCATGGAGACGTACGCGACCCGCCACGGCCTCGCCTTCGCCCCGCACGGCAAGACCTCCATGGCCCCCCAGCTCTTCCACCGCCAACTGGCCCACGGCGCCTGGGGCATCACCCTCGCGGTCCCCCACCAGGTGCGCGTGGCAAGGGAGTTCGGGATCAGCAGGATCTTCCTGGCGAACGAGCTGGTAGACCCGGCAGCCCTGAAGTGGATCTCCTCCGAACTGGACGCCGACAGCGACTTCCGCTTCATCTGCTACGTCGACTCCGTGCGCGGGGTCGAGTTGATGGACGCGGCCCTGCGCGGCGCCGCCCGCCCCCTGGACGTCGTCGTCGAACTGGCCGCCGGCGAGGGCGCCCGCACCGGCGTGCGCACGGAGGCGGAGTGCGCGGCGGTCGCGGACGCGGTGGCCGCCGTAGGGACTCTGCGGCTGGTCGGGGTCGCCGGGTACGAGGGCGAGGTGCCACAGGCCGATCCGGCGCGGGTGCACGCGTGGCTGCGTCAACTGACCGCTCTCGCCGTGGACTTCGACAAGGACGGACGCTTCTCGGGATCGGGGCTCGACGAGATCGTGGTCAGCGCGGGTGGCAGCGCCTGGTTCGACGCGGTGGCCGACGTCTTCGCCGAGCTGCCCGAACTCTCGCTCCCCGCACTGAAGTTGCTGCGCTCGGGCGCCTACGTCTCGCACGACGACGTCCACTACCGCGAGATCACCCCCTTCACCCGCATCCCCGAAGAGGGCGCCCTGGAGCCCGCGTTCCGGCTCTGGGCGCAGATCGTCTCCCGCCCCTCCCCCGAGCAGGCCTTCGCCAACGCGGGCAAGCGGGACGCGGCCTACGACCTGGACCTCCCCGTCGCCCAGGTCGTCCGCCGAGATGACACGGAGCGCCCGGCGACCGGCGTCGAGGTCACCGGCCTGTCCGACCAGCACGCCTGGCTGCGGACGACGGCCGAGGCGGACTTGGAGGTGGGCGACTGGATCGGGATGGGCCTGTCCCACCCCTGCACGTCCTTCGACAAGTGGCAGCTGATCCCGGTGGCGGAGGCGGACGGGACGGTCGTCGACTACATCCGTACGTTCTTCTAGAGGCCGTGTCGGACCCCGCTGGAGGCATGGGCATGGAAGAACTCGTCATCCGGGACGCGGACGTCGTCGACGGCGGTGGTGGACCGTCGTACCGCGCCGATGTGGTCGTCGACGGCGGCCGGATCGTCTCGATCGTCCAGGAGGCCGCGGCGGCCGGCTGTCAACGCCCCAAGGCGCGGCGGGAGTTGGATGCCGAGGGACTGGTCCTCTCCCCCGGCTTCATCGACATGCACGCCCACAGCGACCTCGCCCTGCTCCGCGACCCGGACCACAGCGCCAAGGCCGCGCAGGGGGTGACCCTCGAAGTCATCGGCCAGGACGGGCTGTCGTACGCCCCCGTCGACGACCGCACGCTCGCCGAGGTGCGCCGGGCGATCACCGGGTGGAACGGATACGGCGACGACATCGACTTCGACTGGCGGTCGGTGGGCGAGTACTTGGACCGGTTGGATCGTGGAGTGGCGGTCAACGCGGCCTACTTGATCCCGCAGGGCACGGTCCGGATGCTCGCCGTCGGCTGGGAGGACCGGGAGGCGACACCCCAAGAGCTGGACCGGATGCGGCAGTTGGTCGCCGAGGGCATGGAACAGGGCGCGGTCGGCATGTCGTCCGGGCTCACCTACACCCCCGGCATGTACGCGAAGGACGCCGAACTCACCGAACTCTGCCGGGTGGTGGCGTCGTACGACGGCTACTACTGCCCGCACCACCGTTCGTACGGCGCGGGCGCGCTGGAGGCCTACGCGGAGATGGTGGAGCTGAGCCGCGAGGCGGACTGCTCCCTCCATCTGGCCCACGCCACCATGAACTTCGGCGTGAACGAGGGCCGCGCACCGGAGTTGCTGACCCTCCTGGACGAGGCCCTGGCGACCGGCGCGGACATCAGCCTCGACACCTACCCCTACACCCCCGGCTGCACAACGCTCGTGGCGATGCTGCCGAGTTGGGCGAGCGAGGGCGGCCCGGAGGAGATCCTGAGGCGGCTGGCGGACGACGAGACCGCCGACCGTATCCGCCACCACCTGGAGGTGATCGGCTCGGACGGCTGCCACGGGGTGCCGATGGAGTGGGACACGATCGAGATCTCGGGGGTCACGGATCCCGCGCTGGCGGAGTACGTCGGCCGCCGCCTCGACAGCTGGACCACCGCCCGTCATCTCCTCCTGGCCGACCGGCTCGCCCCGTCGATCCTCCAGCACGTGGGCCACGAGGAGAACGTCCGGCAGATCATGCGGCACCGCGTCCACACGGGCGGCTCGGACGGCATCCTCCAGGGCGCGAAGCCGCATCCGCGGGCGTACGGCACGTTCCCGCGCTATCTCGGCCACTACGTACGGGAGTTGGGGCTGCTGTCCCTGGAGGAGTGCGTGGCCCACCTCACGTCACGCCCGGCGGCACGCCTGCGCCTGCCGGACCGGGGCCTGGTCAAGGAGGGCTACCGCGCGGACCTGGTGTTGTTCAACCCCGCGACGGTGGCGGCGGGTTCGACCTTCGAGCAGCCGCGCAAGCTGCCGACCGGCATCCCGCACGTGCTGATCGACGGCCGTTTCGTGATCGAGGACGGCCGGCGGACGGACGTACTTGCGGGGCGGTCGGTCCGTCGCAGTCCCGTGCGACGGAACGCCGACTCCCGCTCCTGACCTACACCTCGGGGAAAGCCCCTGCCTTACGGCTTGGGCAGCGTGCAGGTGGACGCGCTGAGGCTGAGCACGTTGGCCGAGGTGAAGCAGGCCGGGATGTTGTAGGTCTCCTCGGCGTAGTTGATGCCCTCGCGGACCGTCACCGTGCCGTTCTCGTCGACCTCGCACGGGTTGTCGACGGTGCAGGTCTCGCCGTCCTCGTTGCCCGTGTTGTTGACGGCGACGACCTGCCCGGTGCTGGTGTCGATGACCGGGGAGCCGGAGGTGCCGCCGATGGTGTTGCACGCGGAGGTGTAACGGACCGAGTCCTTCCAGGTCCAGTCGCCCTCCTTCAGCCGGTACACGAACCCGTCGATGCTGCAGCTGTAGATCGTCTTCCAGTAGCCGGAGACGACCTTGATGGCGGTGCCGGCGGTCGGGTGCGTGGCGCTCACGGTGAGCGGGCTGATGCCGTACGCGCTCTTGATCGCCGCGTACGTCGTGGTGGTGCGGTAGATCGTCACGTCCGTGTCGGTCATCGTCGAGTAGACGACCTGGTTGGCGCGGAGTGTGGCGACCTTGGTGCCGGCCGAGTTCAGCAGCCCGAAGGTACGGCTGGAGGACTGGCCGGTGATGACCTCACCGGGCTCCGGGAAGCCGGTCTCCAGGCAGTGGCCGTTGGTCATGACCAGCGCCGGAGCGGTGTCGGTCGAGTTCGGGAAGCGGATGACCGAGCCGGAGCAGTTGCTGAGCGAGACGGTACCGGCGAAGTCGACGGTCACCGCGGCGGCCTTCGGTGCCACCTGGGGTGCGGCGACCGCGGGTGCCACGCCCGCCCCGGCGATGGCCAGGGTGGAGAGCGCGGCAAGGAGAGGCTTGTTCATGTGGGGGTCCCCTCTTATGACGAGACGACCGGAGATCTTCCGGCCGTCGTCTTTTTGTCATGGGCATTGTGATCGTTGAGAGGGGAGGGGGCAAGGATCGGTTTCCGGCCGTTCGCGGCGCGTCTCATGTGGCGGAAAGCACGAGCCAAGTCCCGTTACCGCGCCGTAAGCTCACCGACATGCAGGTGATCCAGTCGACCAAGCTCTCCAACGTCTGTTACGAGATCCGGGGCCCGGTTCTCGAAGAGGCGATGCGTCTGGAGGCGGCAGGCCACCGCATCCTGAAGCTCAACACGGGCAACCCCGCGGCCTTCGGGTTCGAGTGCCCGCCGGAGATCCTGGAGGACATCCTCCGGAACGTGTCGTCGGCGCACGGATACGGCGACGCGAAAGGCCTGCTGGCCGCCCGCCGCGCGGTCGTCATGCACAACCAGACCCTGGGCATCGAGACGGACGTAGAACACGTCTTCATCGGCAACGGCGTCTCCGAGCTGATCGTCATGGCGATGCAGGGGCTGCTCGACGACGGCGACGAGGTCCTCGTACCGTCCCCGGACTACCCGCTGTGGACCGCCGCCGTCTCGCTCTCCGGCGGGACCGCCGTCCACTACCGCTGCGACGAGCAGTCCGACTGGATGCCCGACCTCGCCGACGTGGAGCGGAAGGTCAGCGACCGCACCAAGGCGATCGTCATCATCAACCCGAACAACCCGACCGGCGCCGTGTACGACGAGGCGATGGTCAAGGGCCTCACCGACATCGCCCGCCGCCACAACCTGCTCGTCTGCTCCGACGAGATCTACGACAAGATCCTCTACGACGGCGCCACGCACACCCCGACCGCGAAGGTCGCCCCGGACCTGCTCACCCTCACCTTCAACGGGATGTCGAAGGCGTACCGGGTGGCCGGATACCGCGTCGGGTGGATGTCGATCTCGGGGCCGCGCGCGCACGCCGACTCCTACATCGAGGGTCTGACGATCCTGGCCAACATGCGGCTCTGCGCCAACATGCCCGGGCAGCACGGGGTCGTCGCCGCGCTCAGCGGGCGGCAGACCATCAACGACCTGGTGCTGCCGGGTGGACGGTTGAAGGAACAGCGGGATGTGGCGTACGAGCTGCTGACCCAGATCCCCGGCGTGACCTGTGTGAAGCCGAAGGGCGCGCTGTATCTGTTCCCTCGGCTCGATCCGCAGGTCTTCAAGGTCAAGGACGACCGGCAGATGGTGCTCGACCTGCTGCGCCAGGAGAAGATCATGGTCGTCCACGGCACCGGGTTCAACTGGTCCGAGCCCGACCACTTCCGGGTCGTGACGCTGCCGTCGGTCGGGGATCTGCGGGACGCGGTGACCCGGATCGGGAACTTCCTGGACGGGTACAGCCAGCCGTAAACGGTGCTGGAGCCGCCGTAAACCTCGCGGGGCGGTTTTCTTGGGGTTCTTTCGGCCAGATTTTCGGCCAGCATAACTTTAGACGAGATCTAAGCTAGGATGGTTTCCTGTCTGAGCACAGGAGACCATGCCATGTACGAACCGATCCGCACGAAGTCGGTCCACAGCACGGTGGCCCGCACCCCTTCCTCCGACTTTCCGCACCGGTCGCGCGAGGAGGAGCTGGACATTCAGCTTGCGGGGCATCTCGCCGCGCTGCTTGCGGTGACCGATGAACTGCGGGCGCTGGAGCCTTCCGACGAGCTGGACGTGGCCGCGGAGAGGCTTGCCGGGCAGCTCACGCGGTTGCGTGGGGGCGCCGCCTCGCCGAGCCGGGCGGCAGCCGCCTCTTCTACGGCGCGTTCGGATGCCCTGCATCAGCGGGCTCACGCGCTGGCCGGGCGGGCGTTGGTCGTTGCGGCGTCGCGTGCGGATACCGCGGCGGCGATTCTGTCCGCCGAGCGGATGGACGCGCATGCGGTGACCGTGGTCGCCTGAGCTGTCGCGCCCCTGAAGAGGCGCTCCTCTGCGCCGTGTTGATCCGGGACCCCTCCGACACCTCCCGTTCATCCCTTTCCTCGGGGAATGTTGGGTTCCGCGAGCACGCTGCCCCTCGTGAGACGTATCGCGGGAATCGTCCTCGCGGTGTTGCTGATCGGTGGCGTGGTGGCAGCCGTCGTAGCGGGCCGGGACAACGGGGACAAGGGCACGGCAACGAAGACCGTGCGTGGTGTGATCGGTTCGGAGAAGGCGGACTTCTTCGCCGATCCCGATGTGGTGAAGGCCCTCGCCGCCAAGGGCTTCACCGTGAGGACGGAGACCTCCGGGTCCTGGGCCATGGAGGGGCTCGATCTCAAGGGGTACGACTTCGCCTTCCCCTCCAGTCAGGCACCGGCCGACGCGCTCGCCGACAAGTACAAGGTGCGGCAGCCGTTGCCGCGGCCCTTCTACTCGCCGCTCGTCGTCGTGGCCCACCGCAGCGCCGCCCAGGTGCTCGCGGACAACGGGCTCGCCACGCTGGACAAGAGCCAGGACCGCGGCACCCTGAAGATGGCCGCCTATCTCGACGCGGCCAAGGGCGATCGGACCTGGCAGCAGCTCAAGGGGGCGTCGAAACACGGGGAGTTGACCGGCACCCTCTACATCGCCACCACCGACCCCGAGACCTCCAACTCGGGTGCTCTGTACCTCGCCGCCGCCTCCTACGTCGCCAACGGCGGGCGGGTGGCGGCCAGTAGCGCCGATGTGGATCGCACCGCGCCCCTGATGCACAAGCTGATCAGCATGCAGGGTGCCCAACAGTCCAGCTCGGACGCGCCGTTCAGGGACTTCATCAGCGGAGCCGGCAATCCGCTGGTCCTCGTGTACGAGTCTCAGGTGGCCTCGCTGCTCCTCGACAAGCAGCCGGTCGGTGACCTCGTCGTGCTCTACCCGGACACCACGGCCAACAGCGACCACACCGTCGTACCGCTCACCCCGGAGGGCCGCGAGCTGGGTCAACTCCTCAGCAGCGACCCGACGTTGCGCAAGCTCGCCGTACGGCACGGGTTCCGGCCGCAGGGTGACACCGCCGAGTTCGTCGCGGCCACCGCCGACCGCTCCAGCTATCTCAACCAGACGCTGACCGGCGTCCGGCAGGCGCCCGTGCCCACCTCGAAGGTGCTGCACGACATGGCGCGCCGGGCGCGCGGTTGACCGGGGGGAATCACATGAGCAGCAGTTTCAACACCAGCCAGAACAGCAGTCAGCACACCCAGAGCGGGGACGACGTCTTCACCCTCACTCCGCCGGAGGCCGTCGCGCCGGTGCCGAAGGAGAAGGCCGGCGGCCTTGTGCCCGTGGACGACAGCGTCCGTACGGACATGGCCCAGAAGGCCGCCGGCTACATCGAGGGGCTTGCCTCGCTCGATGCCCGCTCGCCCGAATTCGCGGGCAAGGTCGGGGAGATCACCGCGCTCGGCGCCGGTGAGATGCGCACCGCGACCGCGCAGTCCAACCGGATGCTGGAGCGGACGGTGCGGAGTCTGCCGTCGAAGGGCGGGGACGCACAGTCGCAGGTCGCCGGTTCGCTCGTCGAACTCCGGCGTGTGGTCGAGGACTTGGACCCGCGCGACCTGCCCGCCTCCAAGGGGCGCAAGCTCCTGTCCCGGCTACCGGGCGGCAACAAGCTGCGCGATCACGTCGCCAAGTACGCCTCCGCGCAGGGCACGCTGAACAAGATCGTGGGTTCGCTGCGCGGCGGCCAGGACGAACTCCGTCGCGACAACGCGGCGTTGCAGACCGAGCGGGTCCGCCTCTGGGAGACCATGGGCAAGCTCCAGGAGTACGTCGTCCTCACCCAGGCCCTCGACACGGCCGTCGAGCAGCACATCACCGGCGTCGAGACCGCCGACCCGGGCCAGGCCGACACCCTGCGCGCGGACGTCCTGTTCCCGGTCCGGCAGAAGCACCAGGACCTGCTGACCCAGCTCGCGGTGTGCGCGCAGGGCTACTTGGCGATGGACGTCGTACGGCGCAACAACGACGAGCTGATCAAGGGCGTCGACCGCGCGGCTACGACCACGGTCTCCGCCCTCCGTATCTCGGTCATGCTGGCCTCGGCCCTGGAGAACCAGCGCAAGGTCGTCGACCAGGTCAACGCCCTGCGCGGCACGACCGAGGACCTCATCCGGGGCAACGCCGAGATGCTCTCCACGCAGAGCGGCGAGATCCAGCGCATCGCGGCCGACCCGGCGGTGGGCGCGGAGACGCTCCGGACGGCCTTCCAGCAGATCTACCGCACCCTCGACGCCATCGACACCTACAAGGTCCAGGCGACCGAGGTGATGGCCGCGACCGTGGAGTCCCTGACGTCCGAACTCCAGAACGCCAGCACGTACTTGGAGCGCAGCCGGTCGCAGAGCGCCCTGGAAGGCGGCCTCGGATGAGACGTCTCGTCGCGCTCGCCCTCGGCACGGCCGCGCTGTTGACCGCCTGCACGTCGGCACATGACACGAAGGCCGACACCGACAACGCCCCCAAGCCCGGGACCCTTCGCGTCCTCGCCTCCAGTGAACTCAGCGACATGACCCCGGTGTTCGACCAGGTCCGCAAGGACACCGGCATCACGATCCGCCCCACCTACATGGGCACCCTCGACGCGGTGGACCTCCTGGCGAAGGGCAAGGTCGACGGCCAGTACGACGCGCTGTGGCTGTCGTCCAACGACTATCTGCGGCTACGGCCCGACGCGGCGAAGAAGGTCGTGTCGGAGACCCCGATCATGTCGAGCCCGGTCGCGATCGGTGTGAAGACGGCCACCGTCACGGCACTGGGCTGGACCCCGGACAAGGTCACCTGGTCCCAGATCGAACAGGCCGTCCAGGACGGCAAGTTGACCTACGGCATGACGGACCCGGCCCGCTCCAACTCCGGTTTCTCGACCCTCATCTCGGTCGCCTCCGCCCTCTCCGACGCCCAGTCGGCACTCACCGACGCGGACGTCACCAAGGCGACTCCCCGGCTGAAGGAGTTCTTCAAGGGGCAGAAGCTGACCTCGGGTTCCTCGGGCTGGCTGGCCACGGCCTACCAACGCCGGGGAAACGTCGACGCGTTGCTCAACTACGAGTCCGTCCTCAAGGGCATCCCGGGCCTGACCGTGATCCGCCCGAGCGACGGAGTGGTCACCGCCGACTACCCGTTGACCTCCCTCGCCGCGACGGACGCCACGACCCGCGAGAACGTCCGGCGCGTGACGACCGACCTGCGCACGGACGCCCTCCAGAAGCTGATCACCACCCGCACGCACCGCCGCCCGGTCGTCGCCTCCGTGCCGCCCGCGTCCGGCCTGGAGACCAGCCGACGGCGTGAACTCCCGTTCCCCGGCAGCCAGTCCGTCGCCGACGGGCTCCTCGACTCGTACGAGAACAAGCTGCGCCGGCCGTCGCGGACGGTATACGTCCTCGACACCTCGGGCTCGATGGACGGCGACCGGCTGTCCCGGCTGAAGAAGGCCCTCACCGATCTGACCGGGGACTTCCGGCAGCGCGAGGAGGTCACGCTGATGCCGTTCGGGTCGGCCGTGAAGAGCGTGCAGACGCATGTGGTGAGCCCGAGCGATCCGCAGGCCGGGCTGAAAGCGATCCGCAAGGACACCAAGGCGCTCAGCGCGGACGGGGCCACCGCGATCTACACCTCGCTGGAGAAGGCGTACGAGCATCTCGGCACCGGCGGCGACACGTTCACCTCGATCGTGCTGATGACCGACGGCGAGAACACGACCGGTGCCAAGGCCAAGGACTTCGACGGCTTCTACCGTCAACTCCCCTCCACCCAGCGGGAGATACCCGTCTTCCCGATCCTCTTCGGCGATTCGGACAAGGCGGAGCTCCAGCACATCGCCGATCTGACCGGCGGCCGGCTCTTCGACGCCCAACAGGGCTCGCTGGACGGCGCCTTCGAGGAGATCCGTGGCTACCAGTAAGTTCCTTGGCTACTTGGAGTCCCGCAAGAACCTCACCGGCAGCGCGTGCGGACTCGTCGGGCTGGTGCTGACGTTCGTGGGTGTGGCGGGGCCGTACTGGCCGGTCGTGGTCGTCGGTCTGTACGGCGCGGGTGCGCTGATCGCCCCGCCGGAGCGGCCGGTGCTCCCCGACTTCCCGGACCCCTCCGCCCAACTGGAGGAACTCCGCGACGACTTCGAGAAGCTCGGCGGCTACCTCACCGGCGTCGAACTCCCGCCCGCCGCAGCGGGCCGGCTCACCGAGCTGAACCAGCTCCTCGCCGGGCTCCTCGATCCGCAGGTCACGCACGACCTCGCGCAGGACCCGGAGGGCGTGCACATCCTGTCGCGGGCGATCCGGCAGGACGTACCGGAGGCGGTCGACACGTTCGTACGGACGCGGTGGTGGACGCGGTTGGCCCCGGGCACCGAGCCCCCTGAGCGGCACCTGGAACGGCAGTTGACGGTGCTTCAGGAAGAGGCGCAGGGGTTGGCGACCAGCCTGCGTGAGGTGGAGGCGCGGCGGCAGGAGTCGCACACGCGGTATCTGGAGGACCGGGGGCGTTCGCAGAACGGCTGAACTCTCAGAGCACCCCGATCAGGACGATCAGCAGGACGAGTACGAGCACCACGCCCACCACCTTCAGGGGGCCGAACCGGGAGCCCTGCGCGTCCCCCGGCGGTGGCGGTACCGGCACGGGTGGCCGTACCGGCAGGTTGAACACGTCGTGTCCCGTCACCGCGGCCCGCGTGCACCACGGGCAGGTCGGGAGGTGGGAACCGTAGGAGTGCAGGGGGCGTTGCGGGCAGACCTGGACGCGGGAGCGCTCCTGGTCCAGGGCGCGCAGCCAGACCTCCGGGGTGGGACGGGCGGACGGGGCGTGGACGCCCGCGCCGAACGCCGTGTGGGCCAGGGTGAGGAGGCCGGGTGGGAGGACCGAGGGGTCGACGGTGCCGCGCGGGATGACGACCGCCTCGGGGCGGACGACGTAGGAGACGCTCGCGGCGATGTTGTCCTTGACCGTGGACTCGGGGGTGCTGTCGTGCGGGACGCCGCCGAAGGGGTGGTTGCCGGCCGTGAGGAGCTGGTAAATGAGCACCGCCAGCGCGAAGTTGTCGCTCTCCTCGGTGGCCGCGGCGCCCGACTGGCGTTCCGGTGAGGAGTAGTCGGTGGTGTGCATCAGGCAGGGGAAGGGCTCGGCGGTGACCGGGTCGGTGAAGGCGATGGAGTCGCAGTCGAGGAACGTGACGAAGCCGTTGGCGTCGACGACGACGTTGCTGCTGGAGAAGTCGCCGATGACGAGGTTGTCGTAGTGCATGCGGGCGGTCATGAAGGCGAGGTTCCAGGCGACGCCGAGCAGGAAGCGCCAGTCCGCGCGGTCGCCGAAGAGGCGGAGGCGCTGGGCGCGGGTGAACAGGCCCACCAGCTGGACGTGTTGGGGTTCGCCGAAGCGGCGCATGGCGTAGCCGAGGAACTCGCCCTCGGGGCTGCGGGCCATGGCGGTGGGCCAGGCGAGTTCGGGGGGCTGGTTGGCGTCGGTGGGGCGGGCGGCCAGGGGGGACATCGTGAGCATGCGGGCCAGGCGGCGCTCCAGGTCCGGGCCTGGGCGGTCGCGGTAGAGCTTGACCACAATCGTGTCGTCGCCCTCCACCGGGAAGACGGCCGCCTGTCCGCCGCCCTTGAGCGGGATTTCGGCGAGGGTGACGGGCTTGCCGTCCAGGTGGACCGTGCGGCCACTCATGGGGTCACCGCGCGCACGGCCCGCAGCAGGGTCTTGTCGTCGGCGTTGAGGCTGGTGAGCCGGTCCGACCTGAGGAGGGCGGCGAGGCTCTCGTGCGCTTTGTCGGTCACCGGTCCCGGGGTGTCGAGGGAGCCCAACACCGCCTCCACGAAAGAGGTGTTGGGCTGGGGCGGGCCGCCGCCGGAGAGCGACAGGGCGGCCTGCGTGAGGCCGTCGGTGGACAGCAGGACGCCGTCGACGCGCGGGTCCGCCACGCAGTCGGTGCGCAGTCGGCGGGGTGCGTCGGGCGAGGTGAGGAAGACGGTCTCGTTGCTGTACTCGCTGACGGCGGGCGGCTGCGGGAGGAGATGGAACTGCCGTTCCCCGTCCTCGGTTCCGGCACGGACGACGACGAAGCCGTCGCCGACGCTGAGATGGCCGAGCCAGCCGGGGGTGAGGACGACGACGGTGAGGGTGGTGGCGTAGTCGGGGGCGGTGGCGCCGTAGGTGTCCAGGAAGATCTTGCTGACGTCGTGGAAGGCGTCGGTGAGCAGGTCGTGGACCTCCTCGCCCGGCGGGCAGCCGGACGCGGCGGCCGCCCGGCGCCGGAAGTGCTCGGCCGCCAACTCGACGGCGTGCAGGGCCCCTTGGTCAGAGTGCGGGCGGCTGCCCGCGCCGTCCGCGACGGCGAGGACGGACACCGACGCGGACGCCGTGTAGGTGCAGGCGTCCTGGCAGGGCGTGCCGGTACGGCGGTGCCGGTAGCCCTCGACGCTCAGGCCGTGGATGCGCCAGGGCGATTCGGCCACCGCTCAGCTCTCCCAGGCCGGGCGCTGGGTCTTGAACTGGCTGAAGATCTTCTCGAAGACCTCGTCGCCCGCGCCCTTCTGCTCGGCGTTCGCACTGGCCGACATCATCTGCAGCAGCTCGCGGAACGGGAAGCCCTGGATGCGCGCGTTGAACTTCGGCGCGAACGCCTGGAGCACCTGCTCGCCGCGGTCGGTGATGCCGCCGACGCCGATCGCGTACAGCCGGAAACGGCGGGCCTGTTGCTCGTCGGCGAGGACGGGCAGCAGCCGGTGCCAGGAGTCGGTCATGTGGCCGGTGGCGTCGGTGGGGAGACCGTCGGTGACCAGGCAGATCTGCGGGCGGTAGTACTGGAGCCCGGACGCGCGCAGCTCCGCCTTGCGGGCGGCGACGACATGCATGGCCAGCTCCAGCGCCTCCGTCATCAGGGTGACCCCGGACGCGGTGAACCGGGGTGCCTGGAAGGCATGGGCGGGCACGAAGGGGCTCAACCTGGCCCGGGGGTCGAGGAGTTGAGGCCCCCGCCAGGCGCCGACGCCCCGGCCGCCGAAGGTGATCACGGCGACCTCGACGCTGTAGCTGAGGGAGACGTCGTCGTGGAGTTCCCGGGTCCACTCGGCGAGCGCGTCGTTGAGCGTCTGGATCGGCGCGCCCGCCATGGAACTCGACGTGTCCAGGCACAGTACGAGCGGCAGCCGTTGCGCGTTGTTCTCGAACTCGATGTCGGCGTACTCCGCCGGCATCGTGGGCGGGTATTCGCTGTGCATGGCGTCTCCTGGTCGACCGGGCGGTACGGGGGTCACGAGGTGCCGCGCGCGTGGTGCCGGGCGGCGGGCGGGAAGGCGTACAGGACGTCGGAGTCGGCTTCGTGGGCGTCGGTGACCTCGACGTACGCGCCGGGCACGGGCGGCGTCCGGTCCGGTTCGGCCCACACCGCGCGGTACAGGACGTGATCGAGTTCGACGTAGCCCTGCGGGTGAAGTGCCGTACGCACGACGGCCGTTCGGGACGGGCCGGTGCGGGGGCCGACCCGGCGGCCGTAGGAGGACGGGGCCGGTGCGGGCGGGACGGGGCGCAGTCGGGCGGTGGTCTCGGCGCTGGTCTCCTCGGAGCGGGCCTCCGTGGCCCCTGCGACGGCCGGGGTGCGCGAGCGGCGGACCGCGAGGAGGAGGGCCAGGAGCAGGAGGAGGAGTACGGCGGTCAGGGCGAGGAGCAGGACTCGTGTGTGGTCCGTGGACTTGTGTCCGCCCCCGAGTTCGGCGACGCCCACCTTCTTGTCGATCAGTTGGCCGCCGGTGAGCGAGGACTTCTTGAGCGCCTTGCACAAGTCGCCGTCGCAGGCGGGGAGTTCGCTCAGTGTCCTGTCGTCCAGCCGGTCGATCCGGGCGTCCCGGTCGACGAGTGCGTGACCGGCCAGGACGATCAGCGCGGTGCCGCCCTGGCCGGTGTGGACACCGGCTGGCACCTGCACCCGGAGGTTCTTGAGGTTCCGGCGGACGGCGGCCTGGCCGCTCTTCTGGCCGGCGTCGAAGCCCAGGGGCTTGTTCAGCGTGACCGTGACCACGGCCCCGTCGTCCAGCGCGTCCTGCCAACAGCCCAGCCGCGTCGGAAAGTTCTTGCCGCAGTCCGCGCCGGCCGCGGCGGCCGGTCCCGCCGGAATCACCGCGATCAACAAGCCGAACAGCAGGACAGTGAACAACGTATGTCTCATGACGACCCCCCGTTGGCGCCCATAGTGGAGGCAACAGGGCGGTGGCCGAAAGGGGTTGACTGAGAATGCTCAATTCACTTCTAAAGCTGGAAAACCTGATGACAACGGGTGAACATCTGTCGCGCCCGTTCCACCCAATCACTGGCCAGAACATCGAAATCGGCCTGGGAGATCCGGCAGGTCAGCGGGAGGTCGCAGACCCCGGCGAGGCACGGTCTCGGTCCGCGTACGTCCCACACCGAGAGCATGGGATTCAGCTGTTCGGTGTTCCACGCGTTCGACGCGGCTGCGGCGATCGCCAATTGATCCTTGCGCAGAGAATGACCGTCGGTGACAAAGGCGACAAGGAGTCTTTTCGTGGTCATGAAACGCACGGTGAGCGTGCGTCCGGACGCCTCTAGATCGAATTGCAGGGAGACGGAATCGACATCGCTCTCGACGTGGTAATTCCGGCGGGCGCCCCAGTTGTGGGTCAACTGCCGCCAGGACGAACCGATGTCGTAGTCCCGGCCGGGCGGGAGGGAGGCCTCAGGCGTCGCCACGGACCACCGCCTGCGTGATCATGTCGTCGGTGAGGCCCGCGTCGAGCAGGGCCTGCGCGTGCAGCAGCAGACAGGACGGCACCGGCAGGCTGGTGCCGCCCCCTCGCCGGGCCGCCAGCTCACTGCGGCGGACCTCGATCGTGCGGGCGACGGCGGGCGGCGGCCAGGTCGCGGGGCGTGGCTGTGCCAGCAACTCGCCGAGCAGGACGGCCAGTTGGGGCCGGTCCTCGGGCCGCTTGGCCAGACAGCGCGCGAGCAGCGGCCGTATCCCCGGTGGTACGCCGTCCAGTTCGGGTGGGCGGTGCACGACCCGCAGGCTCACCGCCTCCCCCGCGCCGAACGGCGGGCGGCCCGTCAGCGCGTACACCAGGACACCGCCGAGGGAGAACACATCGCTGGGCGGGCCGATCTGACCCGCCGTCATCTGCTCCGGGGACATGAAGGGCGGGGTCCCCACCACGATTCCGGCCTGGGTGAGGCTGGGGGCGCCCTCGACGCGGGAGATGCCGAAGTCGATGACGCGGGGGCCGTCGGAGGCGAGCAGCACGTTGGCCGGTTTGAGGTCGCGGTGGACCAGGTTGGCCGCGTGGATCGCCTGCAGCGCCTCGACGAGGAACGCGCCGAGCCTGCGCACCTGCGCCTCGGGCAGCGGACCGTCCGACCTGACGGCCTCGGCGAGGGAGGGCCCGGGCACGTACATCGTTGCCAGCCAAGGGAGTTCGGCCTCGGTGTCCGCGTCGACGACGGCCGCGGTGTAGGCGCCGCTGACCAGCCGGGCGGCGGCGACCTCGCGGGCGAAGCGCTCGCGGAACTCGCTCTCGGCGGCCAGTTCGGGCCGTACGACCTTCACCGCCACCTCACGCCCGGCGGGCGAACGGCCGAGATACACCCAGCCCATCCCGCCGGAGCCGAGCCGCCCGGCGATCCGGTACGGCCCCACGCTCAGGGGATCGCTGACCGGTGTGCGCACCCCGCTCACCTCACTTCGGGGTTCGTTGCAGGTTGTCCCGAGTGTCCCCCGAAATCCCGTCTTGGGCAGGGGAGATGCGTGAAATGGGAGGCATGACTACGCGGTGGCGCCCCGGTGGTGTAGGGGCAACGGGCAGGGCCCCGCACGCCGTTGTGCGGGGCCCTGCCCGTCGTACTGCCACCGCGGCCGGCCTGTGACGACATTGCTGGTCAGGGCACAATCGGCGGCCGGCCGCGGAGTCTTCGGTGGGTTCTAGCCGAGGCGCTCCACCAGCGCGCGGTACTCGTCCCACAGTTCCTTCGGGGTGTGGTCGCCGAAGGTGTTGAGGTGGTCGGGGACCAGGGCGGCCTCCTCGCGCCACACGTCCTTGTCGACGGTGAGCAGGAAGTCCAGGTCCGCCTCGGACAGGTCGAGGCCCTTGGTGTCGAGGGCGCCCTTGGCCGGCAGCACGCCGATCGGGGTCTCGACGCCCTCGGCGCGGCCGTCGAGGCGGTCCACGATCCACTTCAGGACCCGGCTGTTCTCACCGAAGCCGGGCCACACGAACTTGCCCGCGTCGTTCTTGCGGAACCAGTTCACGTAGTAGATCTTCGGGAGCGTCGCCTGGTCGCGGCCCTTGGCCACATCGACCCAGTGGCCCATGTAGTCACCCATGTTGTAGCCGCAGAACGGCAGCATGGCGAAGGGGTCGCGGCGCAGCTCGCCGACCTTGCCCTCGGCGGCGGCGGTCTTCTCGGAGGCCACGTTGGCGCCGAGGAAGACGCCGTGGTTCCAGTCGAAGGACTCCGTCACCAGCGGTACGGCCGAGGCGCGCCGGCCGCCGAACAGGATCGCCGAGATCGGCACGCCCTTGGGGTCCTCCCACTCGGGCGCGATGATCGGGCACTGCGAAGCGGGCACGGTGAAGCGGGCGTTGGGGTGGGCGGCGGGCGAACCGGACTCCGGCGTCCAGGAGTTGCCCTTCCAGTCCGTGAGGTGGGCCGGGGTCTCCTCCGTCATGCCCTCCCACCAGATGTCGTTGTCGTCGGTCAACGCCACGTTGGTGAAGACGGAGTTGCCCCACAGCGTCTTCATCGCGTTGGCGTTGGTGTGCTCGCCGGTGCCGGGCGCGACGCCGAAGAAACCGGCCTCGGGGTTGATCGCGTAGAGCCGGCCGTCCTCCCCGAACCGCATCCAGGCGATGTCGTCACCGATCGTCTCGACGGTCCAGCCGGAGATGGTGGGCTCCAGCATCGCGAGGTTCGTCTTGCCGCAGGCGCTCGGGAAAGCGGCGGCGACGTACTTCGAACCACCCTCCCGTCGCCCACCACCACCCTCAAACGAAGACCTTCGGTCTCCCCCTTCATTCATAGGGGGCGTCAGTTTGAGGATCAGCATGTGCTCGGCGAGCCAGCCCTCGTCCCGCGCCATCACGGAGGCGATGCGCAGGGCGTAGCACTTCTTGCCCAGCAGCGCGTTCCCGCCGTAGCCGGAGCCGTAGGACCAGATCTCGCGGCTCTCGGGGAAGTGCGAGATGTACTTGGTGGAGTTGCACGGCCACGGCACGTCCGCCTCGCCCTCGGCCAGCGGCGCTCCGAGCGTGTGCACAGCACGCACGAAGAAGCCGTCGGTACCGAGTTCGTCGAGGACGGGCTGTCCCATGCGGGTCATGGTGCGCATGGAGACGGCGACATAGGCGGAGTCGGTGATCTCGACGCCGATCGCGGAGAGGTCCGAACCGAGAGGGCCCATGCAGAACGGGACGACGTACATCGTCCGGCCCTTCATGGAGCCGCGGAAGATGCCCTTTTCTCCCGCGAAGATGTCCCGCATCTCGGCGGGAGCCTTCCAGTGGTTGGTCGGGCCCGCGTCCTGCTCCTGCTCGGAGCAGATGAACGTCCTGTCCTCGACCCGGGCGACATCGGTCGGGTCGGAGGCGGCGTAGTACGAGTTGGGGCGCTTGATCGGGTCGAGCTTCTTGAAGGTGCCCTTTTGGACGAGCTCCTCGCTGAGCCGCTCGTACTCCGCTTCGGATCCGTCACACCAGACCACGCTGTCCGGCTGGGTCAGTTCGGCGATCTCGTTGACCCACGAGATCAGTTCCTTGTGTTCGGTTGGGATGACGGGGGGAGCCGCGATGTCGCGCGCCACGATTGCTCCTATGATGAGGGATTTTGTCCTAGTTGCCCCGTGGGGGCCGCGACCCGGATGCTTCACGATGGTCGATCTTGGCGCTCATCCGGTGCCGACCGCACTCATTTGATCATCCGACGCGTCCGCCCATATGTCCAGAGGGCCTCACATACGAGCGACGTGAGGATCGCCACTCATCAGCCACTCATCGACATGTTTTCCGTGCGTCACCATCGATTCACCCCGGGTACCCGGGCGTCGGCTACGCATGAGAGAGTGGCCACTTCTGGCCCCTCATCTCGCCGCACTGATACGTAACTTACGGTTCCGTAGGTACGATTGAGCGCATGACTGCGTCCGTCCCCGACGCGCCCACGGACACGCCGACAGACGGCCATGGTCCCTCCGCGCTCTCCCTCCCCGACCATGTGAAGCCGAAGCTGCGCGGCTGGCTGCACCTCGGCATGTTCCCGGCCGTTCTCGTCTCCGGCCTGGTGCTCACCGCTCTCGCCGACACACCACGGGCCCGTATCGCCTGCGGGATCTTCGCCCTGACGGCCTGCCTGCTCTTCGGGGTCAGCGCCCTGTACCACCGGGGCGACTGGAGCCCGCGCATGGACGGTGTCCTGCGCAGACTCGACCACGCCAACATCTTCCTGATCATCGCGGGCACGTACACGCCACTGACGATGCTGCTGCTGCCGGGCGCCAAGGGCGAGTGGCTGCTGTGGAGCATCTGGGGCGCGGCGGCGGCCGGCATCGCCTTCCGCGTCTTCTGGGTCGGCGCACCGCGCTGGCTCTACACCCCCTGCTACATCGCGATGGGCTGGGCGGCCGTCTTCTTCCTGCCCGACTTCATGCGCACGGGCGGCATCGCCGTCCTGGTCCTGGTGGTCGTCGGCGGACTGCTCTACAGCGCGGGCGGCGTGATCTACGGCATCAAGCGCCCGAATCCGTCACCGCGCTGGTTCGGTTTCCACGAGGTCTTCCACTCCCTCACGGTGGCGGCGTTCCTGGTGCACTACGTGGGGATCTCGCTGGTGGCGTACCAGCACGGGTAGCAGCTGAGACACCTTGTCTTCATGGCCACGGCTTTCGAGCCGTGGCCATTTTTCATGCCCGCCCACCATGACTGGTTCCGCACCCTGACAGTCGATCCCTGTTGACATCAACCACCTTTTGAGAGCTACTCTCATTTCATGGCTACTGTCACTCAATCCAACGACGTGCGACGCGACCCGCGCCGCTGGTGGGCCCTCGGGGCCCTGGTCGCGAGCATGCTCACGCTCGGCTTCGACACGACGATCCTCAATGTCGCCCTGCCCACGATGGCCGGCGAACTCGGCGCCACCACCGGCCAGCAGCAGTGGATGGCGGACTCGTACGTGATCGTCTTCGCGGCGCTCATGCTCCCGGCGGGACTGCTCGGCGACCGCTTCGGACGCCGCCGCATGCTGATCGCGGGGCTCGGCATCTTCCTCGCCGGTTCCGTGGCGGGCGCCCTGGCCGGCGACGTCAACTGGGTCATCGCGGCCCGCACGGTGATGGGCGTCGGCGCGGCCCTGGTCACCCCGCTCGCCCTGTCCGTGCTGCCCTCCCTCTTCGGCCCCGACGAGCGCACCAAGGCCGTCGGCATCATCTCCGCGGCCTCGTCGCTCGGGCTGCCGCTCGGCCCGATCATCGGCGGCTGGCTGCTCAACCACTTCTGGTGGGGCTCGGTCTTCCTGGTCAACATCCCGATGGCCGCGATCGGCATAGCGGCCTGCGTCTTCCTGCTGCCCGAGACCAAGGACCCCGCATCGCCCAGGGTCGACACCCTCTCCACCGCGTTCACGGCGGCCGGCCTCGGCGCCCTCATCTACGCCATCATCGAGGCGCCCAGCCGCGGTTGGGGCGACCCGCTGATCGTGGGCATGCTCATCGGATCCGCGATCCTCATCGCCGCGCTCGTACTGCGCGAGCGGCGCATGGAACGCCCCATGCTCGACATGACCCTGCTCCGCCACCGCGGCTTCCTCTTCAGCTCGATCGCGGCGACCCTCGTGATGTTCGTCCTGTCCGGCCTGCTGTTCGTACTGCCGCAGTACCTCCAGGCGGTCCTCGGCAACGACGCGCTCGGCACCGGCGTCCGGCTGCTGCCCATGATGGGCGGCCTGATCGTCGCGGCCCGGGCCGCACAGCCGCTCGTCAACAAGTTCGGCTCCCGTGCCGTGGTCTGCGCGGGCCTGGTGGTCCTGGCCTTCGCCGCCCTGCTCGGCAGCCGTACGACCGTCGACTCCGGCTACGGCTTCACCGCGCTGTGGCTGTCCATCACCGGGTTCGGCTTCGGCTTCTCGATCGTCCCCGCGATGGACGGCGCGCTGGGTGCCCTGCCCCGCGACCGGGCCGGCAGCGGCGCCGGGCTCCTGATGACCATGCGCCAGGTCGGCGCCGCGATCGGCATCGCCCTGCTGGGCAGCCTGCTCGCGAGCACCTTCCGCGACCGCCTCGACGTCACCGGCCTGCCCGCGAAGGCGGCCGACACGGCCGGGGAGTCCGTCGTAGCGGCACACATGGTCGCGCAGAAGACAGGCTCGGCGGACCTCATCTCCTCCGCGAACAGCGCCTACGTCCACGGCATGGGCCTGGTCCTGCTCGTGTGCGGCGTCGCGGCCCTGGTCACCGCCCTGCTCTCCGCGGCGTTCCTGCCGAACACGCCGGCCGCGCCCTCCCAGCAGGAGGAGGCCGAGGAAGACCCGGCCACAGCCGTGGCCATCGCTCTGGCGGATGCCGGACAATGAACACCATGACGGCCGCACCCTCCCCCTTCAGCCCCGCCGACCGCCCTCAACTGGGCCTCCGCGAGCGCAAGAAGATCAAGACCCGCGAGGCGATCCGCACCGCGACGTACGCACTGGTGAAGGAGCAGGGCTACGACGCGACCACGATCGAGCAGATCGCCGAGCGCGCCGAGGTGTCGCCGTCGACCGTCTTCCGCTACTTCCCCACCAAGGAAGACATCGTCATCACGGACGAGTTCGACCCGATCATCCTGGAGGAGCTCCGGGCCCGCCCCGCCGACGAACCATGGATGGTCACCCTCAGGTATGTGATGCGCAAGGCCATCCAGTACGGCCTCAAGGAGGACGAGGAGACGTCCCGGCTGCGCTCCCACCTCATGGTCCAGGTCCCGGCCGTGCGCTCACGGATGATGGAGAGCATGTCGGTCACCGGCACCATGCTCTGCCACGCCATCGCCGAACGCACCGGCCGCGACCCGGAGAGCCTGGAGGTCCGCGTCTACGCCATGGCCCTCGTCGGCGGCCTGATGGAGGCGACCCTGTACTGGGCGGAGACCGGCCACCAGGGGGAGTTCTCGGATCTGGTGGAGCGGGCGATGGATGTGCTGGAGCACGGGCTCACCGAGTGAGAGCCCGCACTCCAGCGGCAGGCAACTACCCCTTCTTCTTTACGGTCTTCACGTCACCCTTCCCGCACGCCACCCCGTCCCTGTTCGGGTCGAGGCGCAGCGGGTCGTCCTTGCCGTTGACCTTCAGGCGGCCGTAGTCGTTCTGCTGGAGCCATGAACAGCGGGCCGCAGTAGTCGACTTGACCTCCTTCGGGAAGACCGTCGGGACGCAGACGTTGATCGTGCCGTAGTGGCGGTCGCAGCCGGAGATGGTCGTGCTGACCTTCTGCGAGGTGCGCTTCTTGCCGGGCTCGGTGACCTTGCCCTTCAGGGAGTCCGCGAAGGAGTGGACGTGGGCCGAGGCGGTGTCCGTGGTCAGCGCCGAAGGGCCTTGCAGGTGGACCCACTTGGCCACCGACGGGACCCCGTTGGCGTCGACCGCGAAGAGCATGTACCAGCCGGGCGGGGCCAGGTTGGGGTTGCTCGTCACGTTCAGGTCGACCGTGTTGCCGTCCACCGAGAGCGGCAGGTCCACGAAACGCTGGTTCGGGTCCGAGGAGTGCGTGACCGCGGCCGGGCGGATCAACTCGGCCTTGGCGATGGGCCGGTCGACGGTGATCGTCTGGGTGTCGCCGTACTCCCACTCGTTGTCGATGACCGAAGTGATCGTCGGACGCGTGCCCTTGAGGAGATACGGCGGGGTGTAGATCGACACGTTGTGGTTCCAGGTGCCGTTGCCCGGGTTGTCACCGGTCGACATCACCCGGCCGTCCGGCAGCAGGAACGAGGAGGAGTGGTATCCGCGGGCCTCCGGGTCGGCGGCCACCGGGTCGAACGTCGTGGTCGCCGGGTCGAAGATCGACGCCTCGTAGACGGGGTTCGCGCGGTTGTGCAGCCCGCCGCCCGTCTCCAGCACCGTGCCGTCCGGCAGGACCACGGCGGAGACGTACATCTTGCCCTGGCTGCCGGTCTCGGCCACCGGACCGTTCCCCAAGTCGACGGTCCCCTGCGGAATTTGGGGACCGACCGTGTACGTCGGGTTCGCCGCCTTGAGGTCGATGATGTCGGTCAGCCGGTTCGCGTCCGGGTTGGAGTCGATGTTGCCGCCGCCGATGGTGAGGACCTTCTGGTCCTGCGCCGGAGGCAGCAACACGCTTGCGGACTGGTCGCGTTGGTCCTTGTTCTGCAACCCGGACACCGAAGTGATCGTGTTGGCGCCGTAGTCGTAGATCGCGCTGCCCGTCCCCGGGATGTTGTTCCCGAAGACATGGCTGCCCGTGTAGAAGAGCCGGCCGTCCTGCATCAGCACCATCGACGGGTACAGCCCCCAGTACGACCAGGTCTGGTTGACCTGCGACAACGGCAGCCACTTCTGCTGGGCGTCCGACCAGTACTCGGCGGTCACCGAACCCGTCGAGTCCTCGCGCAGCCCGCCGAAGGAGATGACGTCACCGTTGCCGAGCTCGGTCGCCGACGGGTACCAGTGACCGTCGTTGAGGTCGTTCGTCTTGCTGTACGTCTCGGTCGCCGGGTCGAAGATGTACGAGTCCTTGTACCCCTCGTACCCGTGCGAACCGTCCGCCGCCGGGAACGCCTTGTTGCCGCTCAGCACCAGCACCCGGCCGTCCTGCAACTGGATGTGCCCCGAGCAGAACATGTCCTTCGGCGTCGGGATCACCTTGTACGTCCCGGCCACCGGGTCGTACACCGCGCTCGTGAACGTCCCCGCGTCGAACTGCTCCTCGCTGTTCCCGGAGCCCGCGATCAGCAGCACCTTGCCGTTGTTGAGGACGACGGAGTGCATGGAACGCACCGGGTTCTGCGTCGGGAGCACGTCCCAACGGCCGTTCGCACACTCCTCGGCGGTGGCCGTACAGGTCGCGGGCGGGAGCGTGTCCGGCACCTGGTCCATCGTGTAGTCGTCGGTGGTCGCGGACCCGGTGCCGTAGACCGAGACACCCCAGGTGATCCGGTCGGTACCGGCCGGGACTTCGGGCGTACGGACCGTGGCCTGGGTCCAACTGCCCTGCATCTCCAGGGTCTTGAGGTCGGTCCAGTACTGCCAGCCCGCCGTCGCGTCGTGCCGGAACAGCGTGATGTTCGCGTCCGGCGTGGTCGTCTTGTACCAGAGCCCGAGGTCGTACTGCTTGCCCGCCGTCACCACCGGCGCGCACCCGGTCGACTCGGTGATCAGCGCCTTGCGGTCACCGTCGACGCGCCGCGTGACGGTGACCTTCATGGCCTTCGAACCCGAGTGGGCATCCGAAGTCGTAGTGAAATCAAAGTCGTTGTCGCCCCAGCCGGACTTCTCCCAGCAGTACGGCATCCCGTCGCCGCCCGCCGTCTCGAAGCCCGGGTTGACGACGAGGTTCGCGGCCTCGGCGGACTGCGGCGAGGTGAGCAGCAGTCCGGCGGTCAGGGCGCCCACCCCGGCGAAGGCGGTTCTTCTGCGGTACTTGTTCACACGGCTCTCCTTGGTGCTGTACGACTCCCCTTGCGGCTCCCTTTGCGGCGCGGGAGGTAGACCAACGCCTCTGTGCCCACGAAGCGCAGGACGAAGGTCATGACCAGCGCGAGCGCGGTCGCCGACACGGCGCCCATGCCGAACTTGTGGATGAACAGGGCGATCAGCGGGATCCGCAGCACCAGGTCGGCGTTGGCGAGCAGCGCGAACCGGCCCGCCCGGTCCCACCAGCTGCGGTGCCGGCGCCGGTCGCGGAACAGCAGGTGCTCGATGAGCAGGAAGTTCCAGGCCACGCCGAGCTGGTTGGCGAGGATCTCGGCGGGGACGTAGTGCATGCCCGTCTTGGTGAGCGCCCACAGGCCGACCAGGTTCGGGACGAAGCCGGTGGCGCCGATCAGGCCGAACACGATCATGCGCGCGACCGGCGAGGCGGTGCGCAGGCCGAGGAGGTGGCGGAGGAAGCGAAAGCCTTCCTGCGCGGTCGACTTGGACTCGCCGGCGAAGCGGTCCTGGAAGACGAACGGCACCTCGGTGACCTGGCGCGGACGGCTGCGTACGGCGAGTTCGAGCAGGATCTTGTAGCCGAGCGGCTTCAGCGCCTCCGCCGTCACCGCGCTGCGCCGGATCGCGAAGAAGCCGCTCATCGGGTCGCTGATACCGCGGAGTTTGCGCGGGAAGAGCGTCTTCGTCAGCCAGGTCGCCCCGCGGGAAACGGCGATGCGGTATCCGCCGGCCAGTCCCTCGCGACTGCCGCCCTTGATGTACCGGGAGGCGACGACGAGCCCGGCGTTCGAGCGCTCACCGGTGCCGACCAACTCGGGTACCAGGGACGGCGGATGCTGGAGGTCGCCGTCCATGACGACGATCCAGTCGGACGTCGCCGCCTTGATCCCCTCGACGACCGCGCCGCCGAGCCCGCCGACCGGTTCCTCCCGGTGCAGCACGGTGACCGGGAACGGGCAGTCCTGCGCCGCCGCGGAGATCACCTCGGGGGTGTCGTCGGTGGAGTCGTCGACGAAGACGACCTCGCAGGGCAGGCGGGTGGGCACCGATTCGGTGATCCGGTGCAGCAACTCCCGTACGTTCGCGGACTCGTTGAAGGTCGGTACGACGATGGTGACGGCGCCGGGTTCCGCGAGCTCGGCTCCGCGTACGGCCGGATCGCCCAACTCCCCGGGGACCATGGACTCTTGGCTCATCACTGGGCTCCCACGGTCTCGGACTGGATCTGCCGGATCTCGATGCGGTCGTCGCCGGTGCCGAAGGTGGCGACCGGGGTGGAGTGCTCGATCGCCGCCTTGACGTTGGGCAGGTCGACCGCGTCGCGCCGTACCGTCGGGGAGGCCACGACGTAGTCGATGTCCTTCCAGCCGTGCGGCATCGTCTTGGTGACGGCGGGGTCGAGGTCGGCCTTGTAGAACCAGATGACCCCGAGCCCGGGCCGGTACCCGGCGTGCACCAGGTCCAGCCAGAGCGCGTCGTCGACGAGGACACGGGTGTCCTTCGGGTCGGCGACCTCGGTGGACAGCCACTTGGAGGCGGCCCGGTAGGGGGCGTTGGCGTCGGTGGTCATGGCGGTGCGGTCGCCGTCGTACCACTTCGGTACGACATAGGCGCCGGCCGCGATCGCGAGGACCACGGCGAGCGTGTACCGGCCCCCGGTGACGTACCGTTTCTCCTCCTCGCCGCGCCATCTGCGCAGCACCGCGTGGGCGACGGAGGCGGTGCCCCCGGCGAGGACGAGCGCGAGGAAGGGCAGCGCGCCGATGATGTACATCGCGGGCAGATAGCCGTTGGGCCGCATCGAGACCAGGGCGAGGATCGCCACGGTCATGGCCGGCCCGGCGAGGGAGCGGGCGGTGACCGACCAGCGCCAGGTGACCAGCAGGAGCAGCGCCCCGGCGAGGCCGCCCAGCGGCAGGACACGGTCGTAGTACAGCCAGGAATGGAGGACGCCGTAGGAGCCCGTGCCCTGGTCGAGGATGAAGCCCGAACCCGGCCTGGTCATCTGGTACTTGAGGCCGTCCCACAGGGAGACATGGCCGCTGCCCGGCAGCAACTCGCCCTTGAGCAGGGCGAAGAGGGGGTACGCGAAGCCGATCAGGACGCAGGCGGTGATGGCGCCGGTGAGCGCGAACTTCCTCGTGTCGCGGTGTCCGTGGCGCCACATGGTGAGCAGCAGCGCCGGGAGGATGACGAGCATCGTCTCCTTGGTGAGGACCGAAGCCGCGCCGGCCAGTCCTGCCCCGAAGTGGTGCCAGAGATGGCGACTTGGGGACGCGGCCAGGCAGAACGCGAGCAGCATCCACATCACGGCGATGTTGTCGAGGAAGATCTCCCGCTGGAGGATCACGGACAGCGGGGACAGCCCGAAGAGCACCATGGCGAGCCCGGCCGCCCAGCGCGGCAGCGACAGCCGGCGGGCGAGGACGTAGACGAGGACCGCGCTGATCGCGCTGATGACCAGCATCGCGAGGCGCATGGTGCCGACGGTCATCGAGTCGGGGCTGAAGTGCGCGGGGATCCAGGTGAGCAGGGCGATCTGGATCCAGCCGAGCGGCGGGTGGTCGTACCAGTAGGTGTAGTGGGCCAGGCCGGTGCCCTGTTGGACGGCCCAGGCCTGGGCGAGGTAGGTGCCCTCGTCGTCGCTGAGCGTCGGGTAGTCGGCGATGTTCCAGCCCTGCACGACGAGGATCGCGACGAGGAGGAGACCGCAGAGGAGGAGGTCGGGGCGGGAGGAACGGAGCCGTGAAGGTGGCGCTGTTCGACTGGCCGAACCGGTTTCAGGCGCAGGCTGCCGCTGCGCGGGGACCGTGGTGGTCACCGCGGGAAGTGTGGAAGTCACGCAGGAACGTCCTCTCGGATCACTGCGGTTTCGGTGAGGTGCGCGCCGACGTGGGAGGTCAACTCCCAGTCGTTCCGGCCGCGTTGCTCACGCCACACTGCGCGAATCGCGGCTCCGGCGAGCAGGACCTGGTAGAACGGGCCGCCCACGACGAGCTTCAGATAGTGGACGGCGCGGACGCGGAGTCCGTACTGCTTGCCGAAGTCATGCAGTCCGACGACCTCGAACACGAAGGTGACGGCTGCGGTGACCAGCGGCAGGAAGGTGAGGAACGCGATGCCCACCGGCACGTCCAGGAAGAGCGCGACCGCCGCGTTGAGCGGGATGATGACCCCGGAGAAAGCCTGCAGGAACGGGGTCATCAGCGTGTAGCGGGCGAGCAACCGCTGTCCGAATCCCGGGAGTTGCTTCCAGTCCTTCTTCCGGTAGACCTGAAGGAAGCCCTGGTTCCAGCGAGTTCGCTGCTTCAGCAGTGACATCAGCGAGCCCGGGGTCTCCTCCCGGGTCACCATGTCGGAGTCGTAGGCGACGACGACCTTCTTGCCGACACTGGACAGCCGCACGCCCAGGTCGCAGTCCTCGGCAAGGCAGTTGGGGTCCCAGCCGTCGGCCTCGCGCAGGACGTCGGTCCGCACGAAGACGGTGTTGCCGCCCAGCGGGATGAACCCCTTCTGCGCGTGCAGGTGCAGCCGGGACCGGAACCAGAAGAAGTACTCCAGGCAGTTGCGCAGGCTGTACCAGCTGGAGTGGAAGTTGATGAGCTGGACGCCCCCCTGGACGACGTCCGCTCCCGTCGTCCGGAACGCGTGGTCGACGTGGGCGAGCAGCGCCGGATGGACCTGGTCCTCGGCGTCGAAGACCCCGACGACATCGCCGCGGCAGTGCGGCAGCGCCGTGTTCATGGCCTTCGGTTTGTTCTTCTTCTCGTGCGTGTCGACGACGACCCGCACACGCGGGTCGCGCTCCGCGGCACTGTTGGCCACCGCCGCGGTCTCGGGGTCGTCGTGCCCCACGATCACGATGATCTCGAAGTCGGTGTGCGTGGACTCCAGCAGCCGCTGGATGGTGTGGTCGAGCACGGCCTGTTCGTGCCGGGCCGGCAGCAGCAACGAGAACGAGACGTGCTCGTCCCCGTCCGGTCTGCTGAATCGGGTGGAGGCGAGCACTTCGGGCGTACGCCACGCGTGCATCTGCCACCACAGAGTGAAGGCGGCCATCCAGAACAAGGCCAGCGAAACGACGGCGATGAAGACAGACGTCAGCAAGACAGATCCCCCCAGATCCCAATACCCCCTGGCGCGACGGTGAGTTACATCCGTCGCGTCACGAGGCAGAGACTATGGGCGATCTGTGAAGCGAGCAGGTGATTTCAGTGAAGAGCGTGTTTCGTCACAATGAGGCCCCCACATGAGCATTTCTCGCACTGGTCGCGTTTGCGCCGGTTACGACTCTGGCGTTTCACCTGTTCAGCGCGTTGCTCAGCTGCTCGGGGTCGGTCGTCGGCGCGTCACAGGTGAAGTTACGGCAGACATACGCCGCCGGTCCACCGTCGACCAGGGGCCGGTCGGCGAGCAACGGCAGTTCGTCACTCCCCGCAACCCCGAAGGCCACCACGGCCCCGGGCGCGGTCCCCAGAAGTGCCGTACGGTGCAAGGCTTTTGCGCCTTCGTCGCCGAGCGAGGGCCCTACGACGGCCACCTCGCGCGGCCCGTCGAGATACGCCTCGGCGACGGCCAGCCCCCACCCGATGAACCGCGGAACGCGCGGCCCGAGCGCCTTCACGACCCCCAACGCCCGCTCGGCGGCGGTGCGATGGGGCTCGGCGCCGGTCTGCGCGGCATAGCTGAGCAGCGCACCGGCGGCGGCGGTCCAGCCGGACGGGGTGGCGTTGTCGGTCGGATCCTGCGGCCGCCGAATGAGCCGCTCGGCATCGGCGGCGGTGTCATACAGGGCCCCCGACTCATCTACGAACCCGGCGAGCACGTGGTCGAGCAGGAACCCGGCGAACTCCAGCCAGACCCCCTCCCCCGTGACCGAGGCGAGCGCGAGGAAGCCTTCGGCCACATCGGCGTAGTCCTCCAACACCCCGGCGTTCGCCCCGACTTGGCCGTCCTTGCTGGTGCGGGCCAGCTTGGCGTGCTCGTCGAGATGCAGGCGTACGAGGAGATCGGCGGCGGAGACGGCGGCCTCGACCAGGTCGGGGCGGTCGAAGTAGGCGCCGGTCTCGGCGAGCGCGGCGATCGCGAGGCCGTTCCAGGCGGCGACCACCTTGTCGTCGCGGCCGGGGGCGGGACGCTGTGAACGGGCGGCGAGGAGACGGCTCTTGACCGACTCGACCTTCCCGGCGTCGAAGACCCCTTCGCTCTGCGGGAGTTGAAGGACGGACTGCCCCTCTTCGAAGGTCCCGTCGTCGGTCACCCCGAAGTACTGGGCGGCGAGTGCGCCGTCCTCCTCGCCGAGAACTTCGGTGAACTGCTCGGGAGTCCAGACGTAGTAGGCGCCCTCGACGTGCTTGCCGGTCCCGTCGTCGCTGTCGGCGTCGAGGGCGGAGGCGAACCCGCCCTCGTTGGTGCGGAGTTCACGCACGATGAAGTCGGCGGTCTCGACGGCCACGCGGCGCGCCAGCTCGGAACCGGTGCTGCGCCACAGGTGCGCGTAGACCCGGCAGAGCAGGGCGTTGTCGTAGAGCATCTTCTCGAAGTGCGGGACGACCCACTCGCGGTCGACGGAGTACCGCGCGAACCCGCCCGCGAGCTGGTCGTAGATCCCGCCGCGTGCCATGCGCTCGCAGGTGTCCCGCGCCATCTCCAGGGCGCCCTCGGAGCCGGTGCGGGCGTGGCGGCGCAGCAGGAACTCAAGCGCCATGGACGGCGGGAACTTGGGCGCGCCGCCGAATCCGCCGCGCTGCGGGTCGTACTCCCGGGTGAGCCCGAGGAGTGCGCCGGTCAGCTCCTCCTCGCCGGGGGCCTCGGTGCTGCCGTAGTCGATCTCGCGCTGGGACAGGTCCCGGGTGATCTTCCCGGCGACCTCGGCGACCTCGTCCCGCCGGTCGGTCCAGGCACTGCGCACCCCCTCCAGCACCTGCCGGAAGGAGGGCATGCCGTGGCGGGGCGCGGGCGGGAAGTACGTCCCGAAGTAGAAGGGCTCGGCGTCCGGCGTGAGAAACACGGTCATGGGCCAGCCGCCCTGCCCGGTGGCCGCCTGGACGGCCTCCATGTAGACGGCGTCGACGTCGGGGCGTTCCTCGCGGTCGACCTTGATGCTGACGAAGTGCTCGTTGAGGTAGTCGGCGGTGGGCTGGTCCTCGAAGGACTCGTGGGCCATGACGTGGCACCAGTGACAGCTGCTGTACCCGACGCTGAGCAGCACCGGCCGGTTGGTCCGCCGAGCCTCGTCGAAGGCCTCGGCCGACCAGGGCCACCAGTCGACGGGGTTGTCGGCGTGCTGGAGCAGATACGGGGATGTCTCATGGGCCAGTCGGTTCGGCATGCCCCCATCGTGCCTGACCGGAGCCGAGGCCCGCGGGACCGGCTACCGCTTCCGCACGGCGAACGGATGATCGTCGCCCTCTCGCGCTCAAGCCTCCCCCGAAGGACACTCATAGGCCAGGGAGTTGCCGCCGGAGGGGGACGACACATGCGGGACGGCCATCGGACCGATGCCGAGCGGCTGTTGGCTCGGGCCGTGGAGGAGGAGGTGCGGCGCTCCGGCGGGCGCACGGACGGGCAGGTGCTGCTGGCGCGGTCCCGGGCCGCTCTGGACGCCATGGCGGAGACGGCGGCCGACGAGTACGCGGCCTACACCCGGGCTCTCGACGAGGCGTCGGCGGGGCAGCTCACCTTCGGGCAGCGGTATGCGAAGGAGGGCGGCCGAACTCCCTTGCTGGTGGCGGGTGTTGGCGCGGTCGCCGCCGTGGTGGCCGACCTCGCCCTCGGCACCGGGACCGGGACCGCGTTCGGCGCCGGGGTGACCGTCGGTGTCGTGGGCGCGGCGGCGACCGTCGTGAAGGTGACCGCCTCGCATCTGCCCGCCGCGCATCACCGCGCCGGTGCCGTGAGCCAGCCCGGCGGTCCGGAGCAGCTGCGGTTGCAGTGGCTGACGGCGCTGGAGGTGCGGGGCATCCGGCCGTTCCTGGACCAGCAGCGAGTGCTCGCCGCGTCCACCGGGCCGACTCGGAAGCCGGGGCCGCAGTTGCGCGGTGCGGACAAGAGTGCGGCTGCGCGGAGAAGGAGTGTGCTGGAGCAGTCGTTCGGTCAACTCCCCGATGCCGTTGGGGCGTTCGCCGGTCGGCGGGCCGAGTTGGCCCGGATTCGGCAACTGGTGCAGGCGGGGCGCGCGAGTACGGAGACCCGGCCGACCGTGGTCGTGCTGCACGGTGCTCCCGGCTCGGGGCGCACCACTCTCGCGGTGCGGGCCGCGCACGATCTGCGGGACCAGTTCCGCGGTGCCTGCGTGGTGGATCTGCGCGGCGACAGCCCGGGCGAACCGCCGTTGCCCACCCGCGACGCCCTGCTGCATCTGCTGAACCGGCTCGGCGCACCCCGTGAGCAGTTGCTGTTCCGCGAGCGCTCCTCGCCCGACCAACAGGTCAAGCGGCTGGGCGAGTTGTACCACCAGCACCTGACCGGACTGCCGGTGACGATCGTCCTGGACGACGCCTCCGATGTCGCGCAGGTGGCCACGCTGGTGCCCGAGCGTTCGGACAGCCTGGTCGTGGTCACCGCCCGCAAGCCCCTCGACCTGCCTGCCGAACTCGCCGCCTGGGTCCACCAGTTGCCGGTGGAGTCACTGGACGCCGCGGGCGCGGAGGAGTTGCTGGGCGCGGCCGCGCAGGACGGTTCGGAGCCGTACGACGCCGAATCCACCGACCACATCAGGGAGTTGTGCGGTGGGCTGCCGCTGGCGCTGCGCATCGCGGGCTCCTCCCTCGGCCCGCGCTCACCGGGTCGGCTGGCCACGGATCTGGGCGCGTACGGTCCGGTGGAACCGGTCGAGCGGGCCCTGTGGCTGCGCTACACCGACCAGTCCGACCCGGCCCGCGCGCTGCTGCGCAGGCTGGCGCTGGCCGGCCGGGCCTCGCTGGGCGCGGCAGCGGCGGCGGCCCTGCTGGGCGCCGACGAGACCGAGGCCACCCGCCAGCTGGAGGCCCTGTCCCGGGCGGGCCTCATCGACCACGTCCGCGGCACCCGCTACCGTCTGCACGACCTGGTCCGCGCCTTCGCCCAGGCCCGCCTCCTCGACGAGGAGGAGCCCTCGGAACGTACGGCCGCGCAGGAGCGGTTGATCGTGAACTACGGCGAACTCGCCGACTCCGTCCTGCGGTTGGTCGACGGCAACATGTCGACGCGCTCGGACCGGTTCGGCCCGCACGGTTTCACCTCGCTCGACGAGGCGCTGCGTTGGCTGGACGACGAGTCGAGCTTCATCACCTCGACGCTGCGGCACGCGGAGGGCGTCGACCAGGGCGCCGTACTGAATCTGCTGGGCGCGCTGTGCGACTACTGCCTGCTGCGCGGCGACCTCTACCGGCTCGGTGAGATCAGCGAGTTGGCGCAGGCCGTCGACCAGGGCCTCCTGGTCCGCTCGGTGCAGTGGCGTACGGGTATCGCGGCCCGGCAGCTCGGCGAACTCGACAAGGCGCGCACCACCCTCACCTCCGTCGTCGACCTCTACATGGAGGCCCATCACGACGCGGGCGCCGCACGCGCCCTCTGCTCGCTCGGCATCACCCTCCACCACCAGGGCAACCTCACCGAGGCGGCGGCGAAACTCCGCGAGGCCCTCGACCTGCAAGCCCCGCCCGAACTCGCCACGGACCGCGCCTGGACGATGCACGCCCTGGCCGCCGTGGAACGCGACCGCGGCCGACTCCCCGAAGCCATGCGCCTGTTGACCGAATCCCTCGTCCTGCACCGCGCCGGCGAATCCGTCCACGGCGAGGCCTGGGCCCACTTCCAGCTCGGCCAACTCGGCCTGCGCATGGGCGACATCCCCCGCGCCGAGTCCGAACTCACCACGGCCCTCGGCCTCTACGGCCGCACCCGCGACGCCCGCGGCGAGGCCTGGGCCCTGACCCAACTGGCCCGCGCGCGCCTGGTCGCCGGCGACCCGTCCCCCGCGATCGACGGCCTGCGCCAGGCAGCCGCCCGGCACCGCGACAACGAGGACGCCCGCGGCGAGGCCTGGACGGTCTACTACCTCGGCCAGGCCCTGGAGGAGACCGGCAACCTCGACCTCGCGGTACGCGAGCTGGAACGCTCCCGCACGATGTTCTCCCGCATGCGCGACGTCTACGGCCTCGCCTGCGCCCGGCACCACTCGGCACGCGTGACCCGCGACCAGCGCGCGGCCCAGACCGGTTCGCTGCGCAACTCCGGGTTCGCCCGCCAGCTCCTGGTCGACGCCCGCGCCGACTTCCAGCGCATCGGCGTCGCCCACGGCGAGGCGTGGACCTGCCTGGAGCTCGCGGTCGTCGACGCGGGCAACGCCCGTACCCAACAGGCACTGACGCTGTGCGACGAGGCCGTAGGCCTGTTCACCTCGTACGGCGACCACCGCGGCGAGGACTGGGCCCACTTCCTGCGCTCCACGCTGCTGCCGTACGCGGCCCCGGGCGGGGTCGTGGTCGGCACGGCGGTCGCCCAGGAGGAACTCGCCCAGCTGTCGCGCACCGGCCACCCGCACCGCGACGAGAAACTCCACGACTACGTGGAGGCGTACCAGCTGCTGCTGGAGCGGGGCGTGAACCTGGAGGCGGGCTGGCAGGCGTGGCGGCTGGGCATGGTGCCGAGCCGGCATGCGCGGGAGGTGATGGGGGTGACGGTGTCCGGCACCCCCTGAGCACCCCTCGTGCGGGCCGCCGGACCGGCCGCCTCAGCCCTGCTTGGCCTTGGACTCGGCCGGGGCGGCCCCGGCCTCGGCCTTCGACTCCGCGGTCGGCTCGGCCTTCGGGTCCGCGCCCTCCTTGAAGTCGACCTTGTTCATCTGCTTGCTCATCGATTTCATCAGGCCCCAGACGGCCAGGGCCATCACCGCGAACACGATGAAGCCGAGGACGCCGGGGGTGACCTTGTTCTCGTCGACCTCGGCGAGGGGGACCAGGTGCGTCATTGCCAGGGCTGCGCTTGAGCTCATGTCAGGCATTGTCGCGGATGCCCGCAAAGAGGTCGTCCTCGGGGAGGGAGCTGGCGACGAGGGACTTCACCAGCTCGTACTCCTCGGTCGGCCAGATCTCCTTCTGGATCTCCATCGGCACCCGGAACCAGCCGCCGTCGGGGTCGATCTGCGTGGCGTGCGCGAGCAGCGCCTTGTCGCGGATCTCGAAGAACTCGGCGCAGGGGATGTGCGTGGTGAGCGTGCGCTCGGTGTGCCCCGACTCGTTCCAGCGCTTGAGCCACTCCTCGTACGGCGACTCCAGGCCGCGCGCCAGCAGCGCGCTGTGCAGGGCCTCGGTGCGCTGACGGTTGAAGCCCTGGTTGTAGTACAGCTTCTGCGGCTGGTAGGCCGGGCCGTACTCCGACTCCGGGTACTTCTCGGTGTCCGTCGCGCCCTCGAACGCCACCATCGAGATCTTGTGGGTCATGATGTGGTCGGGGTGCGGGTAACCGCCGTTCTCGTCATAGGTGGTGATCACCTGCGGACGGAACGACCGGATCTGCTTCACCAGCTCGCCGGCCGCCTTGTCGACATCCTCCAGCGCGAAGCAGCCCTCGGGCAGCGGCGGCAGCGGGTCGCCCTCGGGAAGCCCCGAGTCGACGAAGCCGAGCCATTCCTGCTTGATGCCGAGGATCTCGCGGGCCTCGTCCATCTCCTTCTTGCGCACCTCGTGGATGTGCTCCTCGATGTACGTGTCGCCCTGGAGCTTCGGGTTGAGGATGGAGCCCCGTTCCCCGCCCGTGCAGGTCACGACCAGCACGTCCACCCCCTCGGACACGTACTTCGCCATGGTGGCCGCGCCCTTGCTCGACTCGTCGTCGGGGTGCGCGTGGACGGCCATCAGTCGCAGCTGGTCAGTCAAGACTCAATCCTCAGTAGGTCGGCGCCCCGGTGTCCTGGGGTGCGATCGGCGGCTTCTATAGTGACCGAATCCGGGGGCGAATAATTCCGGGGGCCTGCTTCTACGGCCCCTTGCCGAGAGGACGATCATGAGTACGGCGAGTGCGCGACTGCCCGAGGGCCGTTACGGCCGCTCGTCGGACGAGCGTGCCGACCACAAGCTCAGGATCGCCGGCGCCGTCCTCGCGGCGATGCTGCTCGCCCTCGTCGGGTACTTCGCCTACCACTACGTCGTCGAGGCCAAGATCAGCGCCGAGGTGATCACCTTCCAGGCCTCGGGCAACGAGGTCAAGGTGCATCTGGAGGTCCACAAGGACTCCGGGACCACCGGCTACTGCACCCTGCGCTCCCAAGCCGCCGACCAGTCCGAGGTGGGCCGGGCCGACTTCCACTTCGGCGGCTCCGCGACCCGCATCGACAGGGTCGTCACCCTGCGCACCACGGCCAGGGGCACCACGGCCGAGCTGCTGGGCTGCCACTCCGACTGACGTCACTCTCGTTACGTAGGCGCTGACCAGCGTTGACGTATGTCTGACGGCTTATGTCCTCCCCCTGACGCCGTTGAATTGTTAGGCTCGTGGTTTCGCCCTTCCATGAAGGAACATTCTTCTGGGTAGGGCGATGCTTTGTATTCCCAGTACCTACGAGGAGCACCTGTGACCCAGACCAGCGAAGACGTCACCTGGCTCACGCAGGAGGCGTACACCAAGCTCAAGGACGAGCTGGAGTACCTGTCTGGTCCCGCGCGCGCCGAGATCACCGTGAAGATCGCGGCCGCTCGCGAGGAGGGCGACCTGCGCGAGAACGGCGGGTACCACGCGGCCAAGGAGGAGCAGGGCAAGCAGGAGCTCCGCATCCGCCAGCTGACCCAGCTTCTGGAGAAGGCCAAGGTCGGTGAGGCTCCGGCGTCGTCGGACGGCGCGGTCGCGCCCGGCATGGTCGTCACGATCGCCTTCGACGGCGACGAGAGCGACACCACGACCTTCCTGCTCGCCTCGCGCGAGTACGCGAGCGCCGACATCGAGACCTACTCGCCGCAGTCCCCGCTGGGCTCCGGCGTGCTCGGCCACAAGGTCGGCGAGGAAGCGCAGTACGAGCTGCCCAACGGCAAGAAGGCCTCGGTGACGATCCTCAAGGCCGTGCCGTACAACGGCTGACCCTCAGGACCCCCGCCCTTCGGCGAGCCCCCGGCGACCTTGCGGCGCCGGGGGCTTCGTCGTGCGCGGTCGGGCCCGGGTACGGCTGCGAGGAGCCGCGCCGGTGCCTGCCCGTGTGCCTCAGGCCGTCGCCGAGCGGTACTTCCGCACCGCCAGCGTCCGGAATATGAGGATGATCAGCAGCGAGTAGATCAGTGAGGCCCACACCGGGTGCACCATGGGCCAGGCGTCCGAGGGCGACTGTCCCGGGTTGGCGAAGAGCACCCGGCAGGCCTGCACGGTGGCGCTGAACGGGTTCCACTCGGCGATGTGGCGCAGCCACGGGGTCATGTTGCTGGTGTCCACGAACGCGTTCGAGATGAACGTCACCGGGAAGAGCCAGATCAGCCCGCCGGAGGTGGCCGCCTCGGGCGTACGGACACTGAGCCCGATCAGGGCGCCGATCCAGGTGAACGCGTACCCGAGCAGAAGCAGCAGCCCGAAGGCACCGAGCACCTTGCCGGCGTTGGTTCCCCCGTCCGACCCGACCCGCCAGCCGACCAGCAGGGCGACTATCGCGAGGACCAGCAGGGTCAGCGCGGTCTGCACGAGGTCCGCGAGCGTCCGCCCGGTCAGCACCGCGCCGCGCGCCATGGGCAGCGAGCGGAACCGGTCGATGAGTCCCTTGTGCATGTCGTCGGCGATGCCCGCGCCGGAACTGGCGGTGGCGAACGTGACGGTCTGCGCGAAGATGCCGGCCATCAGGAAGTTCTTGTAGTCGGTGGCGCTGGTGCTGCCGCCGATCTGCATGGAACCGCCGAAAACGTAGGTGAACAGCACCACGAACATGATCGGCTGGATCAGTCCGAAAATTACCATCTCGGGAATTCGAGACATTCTGATCAAGTTCCGCTTGGCGACGACCAGTGAGTCGTGCACGGACTGGCCCAGCGCGCTGCTCGGCGCCGCGACCGGCGCGGCATCGGTGACGGCACTCACTTCGCGGCCTCCTCCTTCTTCTGCTTGCGGTCCTTGGGGTTCTGGTTCGCTTCCGTGCCGTTCTCCTCGGCCTTCTCCTCGGCCAGGTGGCCCGTCAGGGAGAGGAACACGTCGTCGAGGGTGGGGCGGCGGAGGCCGATGTCGTCTATCTCGATGCCGCGGGAGTCGAGCTCGCGGATCACCTCGGCGAGGAGCTTCGCGCCGCCGGTGACGGGCACGGTGAGTTTGCGGGTGTGCTCCTCGACCGTGGTCTCGCCCTTGCCGAAGCCGAGGAGGATCTCGGAGGCGATCTGGATGTGGTCGCGCTCGTGCACGACGACCTCGACGCGCTCGCCGCCGGTGCGGGCCTTGAGCTGGTCGGAGGTGCCGCGGGCGATGACGCGGCCGTGGTCGACCACCGCGATGTCGTGCGCGAGGTGGTCGGCCTCCTCCAGATACTGGGTGGTCAGCAGGAGTGTCGTACCGCCGGAGACGAGCTGTTTGATGACCTCCCACAGCATCTGGCGGTTGCGCGGGTCGAGGCCGGTGGTCGGCTCGTCCATAAACATCACGGGCGGGGAGACGACGAGCGCCGCCGCCAGGTCGAGCCGGCGGCGCATGCCTCCGGAGTAGGTCTTGGCCGTACGGTCGGCGGCGTCCCCGAGGTTGAACTGGTCGAGCAGCTGGTCGGCCCGGGCCTTCGCGGCCTTGGCCTTCATCTGGTAGAGCTGGCCGACCATCTGCAGGTTCTCCCGGCCGGTCAGGTACTCGTCGACCGCGGCGAACTGGCCGGAGAGGCCGATGGAGCGCCGCACCTCGTTGGGCTGCTTCAGCACGTCGAGGCCGGCCACGATCAGCTTGCCGCGGTCGGGGCGCAGCAGGGTGGTCAGACAGCGGACGGCGGTCGTCTTGCCCGCGCCGTTGGGCCCGAGCAGGCCCAGCACGGTGCCCTCGGGGACATCGAGGTCGACGCCGTCCAGAGCTTTCACATCGCCGAAGGTTTTCACCAGGCCTTCGGCATAGATGGCGCCTGGCATATCAGTCTCCACGTCGTCGGGGATTCTTTGAAAAGCCTAGGTTTGTGTCTTTTGTTCTGCCCATGGGAGCGGCATGCTGCTGCCTGCGGGCGACACGAGACACACCATAACGCGATGTATCGCGTCTCTCAACAGATTTTCTCGAACGAGTGACGGAACGGGTGGCGAGGGGTTCTGACCTCGGTCGACGACCGATCTCAGTCGATGACGGTGTACCCCGCGTCGCGCAGGGCGTGGCCGACCTCGGCGCAGTGCACCGGACCCTTCGTCTCCAGATGCAGCTCGACCTCCGCCTCCGTGAGCCCGAGCCGCGGATCGGTCCGGACGTGGCTCACATCGAGGACGTTAGCGTCGACCACTGACAACACCCCGAGAAGCGTCGCGAGGGCCCCCGGCCGGTCCGTCAGCCGCAGCGTCACGGCCAGGTAGCGGCCCTGCGCGGACATGCCGTGGCGCAGGATGCGGTTGAGCAGCAGCGGGTCGACGTTCCCGCCGGACAGCAGCGCGACGACCGGTCCCTCGAAGCCCCGCGGATCGCTCAGCAGCGCCGCGACCGGGCTGGCACCGGCCGGCTCGACGACCAGCTTGGCCCGCTCCAGGCACAGCAGCAGCGCGGCGGACAGCTCGTCCTCGCTGACCGTGCGGACCTCGTCCACCAGCTCGGCGACGATCCCGAACGGCACCTCGCCGGGGCACCCGACCTTGATGCCGTCGGCCATCGTCGCCGGATTCTTGATCGCCACCGGGCGACCGGCCGCCAGCGAGGGCGGGAACGCGGCCGCGCCCGCCGCCTGGACGCCCACGATCCGCACGTCGGGCCGCAGCGCCTTCACGGCGACCGCGACACCGGCCGCGAGCCCGCCGCCGCCGATCCCGACGACGATCGTGCGCACCTCGGGGCACTGGTCCAGGATCTCCAGGCCGACCGTGCCCTGGCCCGCGATGATGTCCGGGTGGTCGAAGGGGTGGATGAACACCGCGCCCGTCTCGTGGGCGTACTCCTGCGCGGCGGCCAGCGTCTCGTCGACCACGTGGCCGTGCAGGCGCACCTCGGCGCCGTACTCCTTGGTGGCGCTGATCTTCGGCAGGGGCGCGCCCTTGGGCATGAACACCGTGGAGCGCACGCCCAGGAGTGCGGAGGCGAGGGCGACGCCCTGGGCGTGGTTGCCGGCGCTCGCGGCGACGACACCGGCGGCGCGCTCCTCGGGGAGCAGTCCGGCGATACGGACGTAGGCGCCGCGGAGTTTGAAGGAGCCGGTCCGCTGGAGGTTCTCGCACTTGAAGTGCACCGGCGAGCCGACGAGCTGGGTGAGGTGCCTGCTGCCTTCCATCGCGGTCACCCGCGCCACGCCCGTGAGCATCTTCTGGGCGCCGCGCACATCGTCGAGGGTGACGGGTCGCAAGGAGTCAGCCGTGCTGTAGCTCATGACTCAAGCATCGCAGTTCACAGGCGCACGGCACGGCTGTGACCAACCTCCGAGACTGGTTTGCGCAGCGCCGGTACGGGCCGCCTTCCATCCGCGTACCCTGTCCCCCAACCCAGCACCCCCTTCATGAAGCGAGCCTCCGGCCATGCCCACAACACCTGAAATGTCGATGGACATGACGACCGTCGGTGAACCCGGTCTCCTCGACACGCTGCAGCACGAGGTGGCGGTGTTCGCGCGCCGTGCCGAACAGACCCGGCTCGGCGGAGTCGGACAGGTGCGCAACTCCATGGACCGCGCCGCGTATCTGCTGCTCAACCGCCTGGACAAGGAAGGCCCGATGGGCGTCAAGGCGCTCGCCGCGAGCATGGGGATCGACTCCTCCACTGTCACCCGGCAGGTGGCTCCGCTCGTCGACACCGGGCTCGTCAAGCGCACCTCGCACCCCGAGGACGGCCGCGCGGTGGTGCTGCAGCTGTCCCCGCGCGGGCAGTCGCGACTGGAGGAAGTGCGGTCATCCAGGCGTCAGTTGATGGAGGAGCTGACACACGACTGGGCGCCGAAGGAGCGCGAGGAGTTCTGCGCGCTCCTCACACGCTTCAACAGCGCCCTCTCCGCGCGGATGGCGGTCCCGGGCACCGAGACGCCGTCGGCTTCCTGAAGGGTGCGGGGTCTTCAGGGCACGGGTTCCTGAAGGGCACGGGTTCTTGAGGACCCGGCTTCATGAAGGGCGCGGGCACACGCGCGTGATGCCCGACTCCCGCCTTTCGTACCGAACTCTTGACCTCGCGTCGGCCCTGGCCTCATATGAGACCGGGTCCTTCAGGGGGTGAGGCTGCGCGGTGCGAGAACGGCAGGCGTCCCAAGGCGCCCGCCGGGCCCGGGAGTTCGAGGCGTTCGTCGCGGGCGCGGCAGGGCGGCTGCTGCATGCCGCCACGCTGCTGACCGCGGAGGCCCCGGACGACAACCCGCGCGCGCGGCGCCTGTTGACGCTGTCCCTGGCCCACACGTACGCGTGCTGGGACCGGCTGCGCGGTGAGGACCCGTACGACCGCGCCCGCCAGTACCTGGCCAGCCGCTTCGCCCGCGCTGCCTGGCACCAGTACGGCGGTCTCGGCCGGTCCCGCCCCCACCCCGACAGCCCGCTGGGCGCGCTCGTGCCCCAGGAGCGGCTGATCCTCGTCCTCAGGCTGTACGAGGGGGTCGCCGAGGAGCAAGCCGCCGCACTGCTCGGGCTGCCCACGGAACGGGTCCGGACGATCTGCGAGCGGGCGACGGCGACGCTGCTGCATCCACCGCGCGGTCCGGCACCGAAGGTGGGCGGGGCCAAGGTGGTGCCGTCATGACGCCCAGGAAGCCGTGGAGCGGGGGTACGCGCGCGTGAACAGGCCCGAGCGTGAGGCGGCCGTACGGCGGATCATGGATCGGACTCCGCCGCAGGTGCCGCCGGAGCTGTACGCGGACGTCGTACGGCGCGGCGGCCGGATGCTGCGCCGCCGCAGGGCCGCCCGGCGGCTGATGTGGGCGCTGATGTGGACGGCGATCGTGGCGTTCACCGTATGGGCGCTGATGGTCCATCCCTGGGTGGAGCCGCCGTCGGAGACGACTCCACCGCTGACGGGTTGGTGAGACCGACTGCCCTTCTAGCCCAGGGCCTGCTGCAGGTCCTCCAGGAGGTCCTGCACGTTCTCGATGCCCACGGAGAGGCGTACGAGGTCGCCGGGGACCTCCAGGGCCGAGCCGACCACGGACGCGTGCGTCATGCGTCCCGGGTGCTCGATCAGGGACTCGACGCCGCCCAGGGACTCGCCGAGCGTGAACACCTTGGCGCGGTTGCAGACCTCGACGGCCGCCTCCTCGCCGCCCTCGACCTGGAAGGAGATCATGCCGCCGAAGGCCCGCATCTGCTTGGCGGCGACCTCGTGACCGGGGTGCTCAGGGAGACCCGGGTAGAGAACGCGCGTCACGCGTGCGTGCCGGGTGAGCATGTCGGCGATCTTGGTGGCGTTCTCGCTGTGCCGGTCCATGCGCACCGACAGCGTCTTGGCGCCGCGCAGCACCAGCCAGGAGTCGAAGGGCCCGGCGACCGCGCCCATCGCGTTCTGGTGGTACGCCAGCTCGTCGCCGAGCGCCTCGTCGGCCGCGATCAGCGCGCCGCCGACCACGTCCGAGTGACCGCCCATGTACTTCGTCAGGGAGTGCACGACGACGTCCGCGCCGAGGGCCAGCGGCTGCTGGAGGTACGGCGTCGCGAAGGTGTTGTCGACGACGAGCTTCGCGCCCGCGTCCCGGGCGATCTGCGCGACGACCGCGATGTCGGTGATGCCGAGCAGCGGGTTCGAGGGGGTCTCCACCCAGACGACCTTCGTCTTCGGGGTGATGGCCGCCCGTACCGCCGCCGGGTCGCTGGTGTCGGCGACCGACCACTCGACGCCCCACCGGGAGACGACCTTCGCGAAGAGACGGAACGTGCCGCCGTACGCGTCGTTCGGGATGACGACGTGGTCGCCGGGGCTGAGCAGCGTACGCAACAGGCAGTCCTCGGCCGCCAGTCCGGACGCGAACGCGAGGCCGCGGCGGCCGCCCTCCAGGGCGGCGAGGTTCTCTTCCAGGGCGGTCCTGGTGGGGTTGGCGCTACGGCTGTACTCGTAGCCGCCGCGCAGACCGCCGACGCCGTCCTGCTTGTAGGTCGAGACCTGGTAGATCGGCGGGACGACCGCGCCGGTCAGGGGATCGGCGGTATTGCCCGCGTGGATCGCGAGGGTCTCGAAGTGCTGACTGATGTGCCTGTCGCTCATGAGCCCCGAGCGTAGTGCGCCCGCGGGGTGGACGACGATCCGGAGGTTCCGCAGGGCCGCAGTGGCTGGGCGACGGAGGTTTTCCACAGGGCCGCGGGCCGGGGCGGGGGTGGTTTTCCACAGGGCGGCGGACCGGGTTGGCCAATTGTCGGACGCGTCTGGTTCGCTTGTGGCATGGAGATTCTCTGGGTCCTGATGGCGCTGGTCATGCTGGGCTTCGTGCTGGTCCCGTTCCTGCGGCGCAGGCGCGGGGCGATCGAGCAGGTCTCGCCGGGCCACCCGGACGCCGCGGACCCGGCGACCTACGGCTTCGTGCGCGAGGAGGAGCTGGACATCCGCATGCCCGGCCCCGACCAGGACCTGGTGGACGTCCTCGACCTGGTGCAGCGCACGCAGGACTACCGTGCGGCGATGCAGTTGCTGGCCGGCACCGACATCACGGGTGAGCTGCGCTGGCAGCGTGTGCAGGCCTTCGCGGGCGCCGCGTCGCTGGAGCTGCGGCAGCGGCCCGGCGGGGTCAGCGAGACGCCGGGCGGGCAGTGGCTGCGGGTGTGGCGGCTGGAGCACCCGAAGGACGCGGGCGGCGCGGCCGTCCACGCGGAGTTCCTGGTGCAGCAGGCGTGGCGTACGTCGACGCGGGGGACCGACGAGTTCCGGATCATCATGGAGGAGGCGCGGGACGCCTGCGGACAGGCGGCGCTCCTCTCCCCCGGTGACCCGGTGCCGTACATCGTCGAGCTGTCGGTGGCCCGCGGACTGACGTATCCGCAGCCGGAGTTCGAGCAGCTGTGGCTGAAGATCCTGGACCGCGCGCCGACGCACATGGGGGCACACCTGGCGGCCCTGCACTACTGGTGCGAGAAGTGGCACGGTTCGCGCCAGCTGGCGAACTCGTTCGCGGAGGCGGCCGCCGCGCGCGCCCCGCAGGGCTCCCTGCTCGCCGCGATGCCGCTCTTCGCGGTCTTCGAGCACCTCCCCGAGGTCAACCTCGTCAACAGCTTCTACCAGAGCGAGGTCGTGGAGAAGGCGATCCACGGCGCGCTCTTCGCCGTCCACGCGGCCCGCCCCGACGACCCGATGCTGGCGCACGTCCGCCATCTCCTGGTCTTCTTCCTCGTCCGCGCGGAGCGCTGGTCCGAGGCGATGAACCAGCTCATACACATCGACGGCCACGTCGGGGCGCTTCCCTGGACCCTGTCCCCGGACCCGGCGGCGGAGTTCGCGGTCTACCGGGCGCTGGCGGTGGCGGGGTACGAGGCGAACGGCGGGAGTCCGGCGAGCCTGCCGCACTGAGCGCCGGGTGCCGAGCACTGGGTGCCGAGCGCTGGGTGCCGAGCGCTGGGTGCCGAGGCGGTCGCACACGAAGCGGGTCGTACTCGAAAGGGCGGCGGAATTCTCGGCAGGGCTCGCCCGTTCAGCAGGTGCGGACCCTCGGTGTGGCCCGATTGGAGATCGCATGTTCCTGCACAGCCGTACGCCCCAACTGCCCACCCCCGAACAGGCATTGCAGGGCCGGCCGCAGCCGGTGTTCACGGTCCCCGATCGCCACACCGTTCTCGGCGGCCCGCTGCTCGGCCCCTACCCGGAGCACTTGCAGGTCGCCGACTTCGGACTGGGATGCTTCTGGGGTGCGGAGCGCACGTTCTGGCGGCTGCCGGTGGGCGTGTGGACAACGCTCGTCGGTTACCAGGGCGGGTACACGGAGAACCCCACGTACGAGGAGGTCTGTTCGGGCCTGACCGGTCACACGGAGGTGGTCCGTGTGGTCCACGACCCGGAGCTGATCTCGTACGAGAAACTGCTGAAGACGTTCTGGGAGTCGCACAACCCGACCCAGGGCTTCCGCCAGGGCAACGACGTGGGCACGCAGTACCGTTCGGCGATCCACACCCACACCCCCGAGCAGGCAGCCGCGGCGGAAGCCTCCCGCACGGCCTACCAGCAGGTCCTCACGCGGTCGCGCTACGGCACGATCAGCACGGAGATACTCCCGGCGGAGGGCCGGGTGTTCTACCCGGCCGAGGGGTACCACCAGCAGTACCTCGACAAGAATCCGGCCGGCTACTGCGGGCTCGCCGGGACCGGAGTGTCCTGCCCGACCGGGATCGGGCAGGCTCCGGACCGCACGGAGAAGTAGCCGGCGGCGATCGAACGCGAGAACGGGCGGCGCTCAGCAGTGGGAGTGGCCCCGGGGCCTCACAGTGAGAAGCCGTAGGCTCCCGCGCCGTACGTCACGGCGGCGGTTGTGCCGTCGGTGAGGACTCCGGTGATCCGGAAGTACGTCGTATCGCCGTGGACTCGCGGCACGTAGGTCTTGTAGAGGGGGCCCTTGGAGCTCGCGATCGTGCTGACCCGTTCGTAGGTGTGGTTGGACGGGTTCCACTTGTCCAGGTGGTACTCGGTGATGGTGGCGCAGAGGGTCTCTTCGTCGCAGGTCCACTGGACGTATCCGAGGGTGCCCACGGTGTCGGGGTTGGCGATGGTGAGCGGGCCGGTGTTCTCGCCGCGGGCGTCGTCGGGCCTGTTGTCGGGTTCGGTGACGGTGACGGTGGAGGCGTCGGCCCAGGCGATGTGGTTGTCCCAGCGGTCGAGCGCCGCGACCATGAAGGTCACCGTCTCGCCGTCCGGGGGTCCCGCGCACAGCAGCTCGTTAGGTATGTCCCTCTCCGGGAACGTCGACCCGGCATCGCTGCACCCGGTGCTGTCGTAGTGGATGCTGCCGTCGGGCCGCCGGACGACGCGGGCGGCGACGTAGCTCAGGCCGCTCTCGGCGGGGGCGTCCCAGCTCAGCACGATGCCGTCCGCGCGCGGGGTCGCGGTCAGGCCGGTGAGCGCGGGCGGGGGAACGCTGTCGGGGCTCACCGTGACCGGCTCCGACATCGGGGAGACGTTGCCGGCGGCGTCGGTGACCACGGCGGCGTAGGTGTAGGTGGTGCCGTCGAACGCCGGCAGTGCGTCCGTGAAGGTGTCGATCGACGGTGAGGCCGCCGTCACCGTGGCGAGGAGTTCGGGGTCGTCGCCGAGGGTGTCGCCGGTGGAGCGGTAGAGCTTGAGGGTGCCGCCGTTGCGCAGCTCGTTCGGGGTGCGTTCGTTGGGCAGGTACCAGCTGATGTCGAGGGAGCTGGCCGTCCCCGGCTTGTGGGACACGGCGAGGACGGGGGCGGCCGGAATGACGGTGTCGGGCGGGGTGACCGTCAGGACGGGGGTCCGCTCGGACGCGTTCCCCACACGGTCGGTGGCCACAACGACGTACTGGCGGGGCCTGCCGTCGGTTGCCACGTCGGGGTCGGTCCAGGTGGTCTTGTTGGTCGGCCCCATGGAGATCCAGCCGCCGTCCGCGACCTGCCGGTACACCTGATACGGATAGGCGGCGAGATCCATCTCCTTGTTGGGCGCCCAGGTGACGGTGGCGGAGCCGGCGGCCTCGTCGTACGCCACCTTCGTCCCGGTGGGCGCGAGCGGGGCGACGTTGTCCGGGCCCGGTGCGCCGGGCGTGTAGGTGAACTTGACGGCGGCGGAGCCGGTCCAGTTGACGTAGTCGACGCGGAGGACGTGAGTTCCGCGGGGGACGGTCAGGGTGACGGTCTTGGAGACGGTGGTGGCGCCGTTCTTCCACAGGTCGATCTTGCGTACGCCGTCGAGGTAGACGCGGATGCCGTCCTGGCCGGAGGCGGTGAACGTGAAGGGGCCGCCGGAGCCGAAGTCGCGGGTGATCTGCCAGCGGACGCCGAAGTCGTCCTTGGCGACGCCGGACACGCCGGGCGAGTTGGTGCCCCAGTTCTCGCTGATCGCGGTGTCGGTGTCGGTGCGCTTGGGGGTGCCGGTGAGGGTGGTGTTGGCGAAGTACTGGCGCAGGAAGGTCGGGTTGCCGGTGACCGAGACGTCGGCCGTGCCCTCGGAGGTGTTGCCCGACCTGTCGACCGCGCGGACCTCGTAGAGGTGGGTGGTCGTGCCGGCGGTGGTGTCGGTGAAGGTCGTGCCGGTGACCGTGGCGAGGGGGCTGCCGAAGGAGGTCTGGTCGGGGGTGCGGCGGTAGACGCGGTAACCGGCCACGTCCATCTCCTTGTTGGCCGACCAGCGCAGGAGGTTGCGTTTGGCGCCGGCGTCGCGCGCTATCGCCAGCCCGGCCGGCGTGAGCGGGGCGACCCGGTCCACGGTGGCTCCGGTGCGCGGGGTGTAGCCGAACTTGACGGCGGCGGCACCGGTCCAGTTGACGTAGTCGACGCGCAGGGTGTGCGTGCCCTTGGGGATGGTCAGGTTGACGGTCCTGGAGACGGTGCTGGTGCCGTTCTTCCACAGGTCGATCTCGCGCGTGCCGTCGAGGTACACGCGGATGCCGTCCTGCCCGGACGCGGCGAACGCGAAGGGGCCCCCGGAGCCGAAGTCACGGGTCACGGTCCAGCGCACACCGAAGTTGTCCTTGCCGACGCCGGAGACACCGGGCGAGTTGGTGCCCCAGTTCTCGCTGATCGCCGTGTCACAGTCCGTGCGCTTCGCCGCACCCGAGAAACCGGTGTTCGCGAAGACCTGCCGGGTGTACGTGTTCGTCGTGCAGGCCGCCGCCGACGCCGGCGAGGTGGCCACCGCGGCGAGACCGCCCGTCATCACGGTCACCACCGCGGTCGCGGCGGCCAGACGGGATCTTCCGACACTGCTCACTGAGTCCCCTTTTGGACACGTGGCTGCCCCGCAGGCAGTCCTACCGGGATAGGGGATTCATGAGAGCAGCCTGTGGTTGTACGGCAAAACGGTTTCCTTTCGCTTTCGACGGCGGGGCATCGGCCGGCTGCGTCCATTTGTGCCGCTTCGGCTCAACTGCGGCGAGCAGACCGCCTGTTCACGAGATCCACGCCCTCGTCGGCTGCGGCGACCAGGACTCCTCGGCCCGACTGTCGCCGCAGGAACACCCATATCCTGTTGGAGACGGACTTCTCGCCCACCTACGGGGATGACGGTTTGCTTCACTCACCAGCCGGCTGCGACCGATGGGTCATACGGCAGCACAGGCTCACCCGCACCGGAGTGTCCTGCCCGACCGTCGTGGCGCCGTCCGATGGCTGACGGCTCCGCGCCCACCGCGCAGCAGGCGTTCACCGCACTGATGCGCGGACGGATCGCTCCCGGGCTGCGCGCGCTCGGCTTCAAGGGTTCGGGGCAGACGTACGAACTCCCCCATCTCGAAACCTGGGCACTCATCGGCTTCCAGAAGGCCGCGCACAACACGGCGGGGCAGGTCGAGTTCACCCTCAACGTCACCGTGGCCGACAAACTCGGCTGGGCCCAGGCCCGCAGACGCGAGCCCCACCTCCCCACCCGCCCCAGCCCGAACACCGTCTACGGCCCCGCCGCCTGGCACAGCCGCATAGGCCGCCTCCTCCCCGCGAACCGCGACACCTGGTGGACCATCTCGGCCACGACCGACCCGGAGCCGGTCGCCCGCGGGGTCATCAGCGCGGTGACGGAGTACGCGCTGCCGGCGATTCGAGAACGGCGGCGTTCGTGAAGTACGGGACTGGACAGCCGAGTCGCTGAGCTGACACGCCGAGCGGCGCTGCGGCCGGTCGCCCTCCGCCGTAGCGAACGGCAGTCACAGACGAACGGCCGTCGAAAACCGGTGGCTTCGTGAAGCGCCCGGCCCCCACCCTGTACGCCATGGAAGACCTGTACGCCATGGAAGAACCGCGGCGCGGAATCCGTGCGGTCCACTCGGAGTCCACGATCACCGTCTACCAGGCGTATCCCCCGGAGATCGGCCTGCCCGCCGCCCGCGAGGGCCGCTTCCCGGCTGCGTGGAAACGGGACCGGATGACGTGGATCAAGCCGTCGTTCCTGTGGATGATGTACCGCTGCGGCTGGGGTGAGAAGGCAGGCCAGGAGACCGTCCTGGCTGTCGAGATCACGCGTGCCGGCTTCGAGTGGGCGCTGCGACACGCGTGCCTGTCGAGTTACGTCAGTGGGGTGCACCCCGACCGAGCCGCTTGGCAGCGTCAGTTGAAACGTGCGCCCGCTCGCGTGCAGTGGGACCCCGAGCGGGATCTGCGCCTGCAGCCGCTGCCCTACCGTGCCCTGCAGCTCGGTCTGTCCGGTGAGGCCGTGCGCCGCTACGCGGACGAGTGGACGGTCGCCATCCGCGACGTGACACCGCTCGCCCACGAGATCCGGGCCCTCGTCAGCGGTGGTGACCCGGACTCCGCCGCCCGGCTGCTGCCGCAGGAACGCCCGTACCCGCTTCGAGACGAACCGGACGGACCCCTTGCCCACCTGCGGGAATGACGGATGAGCACCGGCGACGACGTGTCGACGCTGCTCGCGGCACTGTGGCGGGAACGGCGGCCGTCGGGTCCGCCTGTCGCCCACACGTTCCGCAGCACGTACGCGAACCGGTGGGTGCGCTTCCACAGTCTCCCCGGCTCGAAGCGGTATCCGGAATGCGAGGACGAGTACGCGATCGCGCTGCACCGGTACAACACCGTCCTCGACGAGTTGTTCGCGGACACCGAGGTGTTCCTGGTGACCATGGACTGGTGCTGGTCGGACACACCCACCGGGCCCGCCCACCATCCGGAACCACGCCGGACACTGCACCCCGGCGGCGTCCACTGGTGGACCGAGTCGGACGAGGACGACGCCGACCCGGAGTTCCCGGAGTTCCACACCCACACCCGCCTCTACGCCGACCGGCGCCCGTGGCAGCACGGTTGTGTCGACGGGCTGCTGCGCGCCGTCGCGGACGACACGCTCGCCGAAGTGTTCGTCACCGACACCGGCCTTCAACGCATCCACCACCCCTACGACGGTGGGGCGGACGTCATCCTCACCACCCCCGCGGAACGGGACCGCCTTCGCGCGAAGCACACCGGCTGGCTGTCCAGCCAGCCGTCCGGCCTCTGACAGAACAACCGTGACAGCACCGGTGCCGCTACGCTCCCCTGTCGTGCAGCAGACGCGTCTCGACACCGATCGGATCCGGGCCGCTCGGCGGGTGATCGACCCGGTGTTTCTCGGTACTCCGCTGTATCGCTGTGAGGCGTTGGAGCCCGGTCTCGGGTGTGCGGTGAGCATCAAGCTCGAAACGGCGAACCCGGTGCGCAGTTTCAAGGGCCGCGGCACCGAGGTGGTCGCGAGTCTGCTCGCCGAGCGTGGTCCGCGGGCCGTGGTGTGCGCCAGTGCGGGCAACCTCGGCCAGGCCCTCGCCTGGTCCGGTCGTGGCCGGGGCCTCGACGTGACCGTCGTAGCGTCCCGTTTCGCGACGGCGGCCAAGCTGGATCGCATCCGTGCGTTGGGCGCCGGGCTGGAACTGGTGGACGGCGACCACGAGTTGGCGCGCGAGCGGGCGGCGGAGATCGCGCGGTACGACGGCATCCGGCTGGTCGAGGACAGCCTGGACATCGAGACCTGCGAGGGCGCGGCGACCATCGGCCTGGAACTGGTGGAAGCCCTGGAACGGGCGAAACCGGCAGAACAGGCGAGACCAGGAGAGCAGGCGAAACAAGCCGCCCTGGCCGAACTGGCCGAACTGGCCCAAACGGCGGAACAGGCTGAAATGGCGGAACTGGCCGACCCCGCGCCGCCGTTCGACGCCGTCCTGATCGCTCTCGGCGGTGGGGCGATGGCCACCGGCGTGGGGCATGTGCTGAAGGCCCTGGCGCCCGGTGTCGAGGTGATCTGCGTCCAGCCGCTGGGCGCGCCGGCGATGACACGCTCGTGGCACGAGCGCCGCGTCGTCACCACCGACTCGACCGACACCATCGCCGACGGCGTCGCGGGCCGGCGCCCCATCCCGGCCGTCCTGGACGATCTCCTCCTGGTCGCCGACGACGCCGTCCTCGTCCAGGAGGCGTCGATCATCGCCGGTATGCGCATGCTCCTCGACCACGCCGGCCTCGTCGTCGAACCGTCGGCCGCGCTCGGCATCGCGGCGATCCTGGAAGACCGTGACCGTTTCGCCGGCCGGCATGTGGTCACCATCGTGTGCGGCGGCAACGTCGACGGTGACGCCTATCGCCGTTGGGTCGGCGCGGCTCCCGTCCCGCACAAAGCCTGACCACCATGAGCACCATGAGCACCACCTGCCCGACCGAGTACTCAGTGGGCGTCGTGAGAGGGTGCGGCGTGGTTCATCACTTGCGCTTCTTCTTCGAGGCCGGCGTGGACGTGCCGTTGTGGCCGGACGACATGGACAGCCCCTACGGCTACCCCTGTGAGCCGGCGCGCCTGCCGATCACCCCGGCCCTCCGAGCCGAGCTGACGAGGCTGTCCGAGCGGTACCAGTCGTCGATCGACTGGGATTATCCGCCGAACCCGTCCCCGTGGTCCGACGAGGAACTGCGGCTGTTCAAACGGCAGGCGCAGGCCGCGCTGGAGGCGCTGCGCCGTGAGTTGGGCACCGGCTGGGTGGTCCGGGACGAGAGCCTGTTGTAGCCGCCGTTCTTCCCGCTCGCCGTGTCAAGCATTTCGACCTCGTTCAGAAAGAACGGCGGCCGCGCCCTCCCCGCCCTACGATCCCGCACATGCTGATGCGTCGCACACTACGGATGATCATCGTGCTCGCTGTGGCTCTCGCCGGAGCGATCGGGGGTGGGGTGGGGACGGCACAGGCCGAGGGGACCCGGGGCTCGGGCGGCTCGTACGACCGGCAGCTGCTGTTCTACAACCACTCCTTCGGAGTCTTCGACCGGGAGACCGCCGACGCCATCGAACACTCCGCCTACCTGCGGGAGTTCGCCAACTTCCAGGTCCGCACCACGACCGGCACCGGCGGCCAGACCTGGACCGGCCGCTATCTGATGGGCCGCGAGACCTACCTGGAACTGCTCGGGATCGGGGACGTCCCCGGCCAGGACGGCACCCTCGGCTCCGCCGGACTCGGCCTCTCGGTCGAACACGCGGGAGACCTGGCGACGGTCAAGGAACGGCTGAAGGACGAGGGGGTCGCCGAACCCGTCGACTTCCTCCAGACCAAGGACTTCGGTGACGGTGTGCCCGTGCCGTGGTTCGACGCCGTCCTCACCGACACCCAGTACGACGCCTTCGACGCCTGGGGAATGGAGTACCGGCCGGAGTACTTCGCCGACCCGCGCAGCAACACCGAGCCGCCGAGTTTCCCCGGTGACGTCGGCCGGGAGCGCTACCTCTCCGACGACTACCGCACCCACCTCATGCGGGACGTGACCGCCGTCCGTATCGCGGTCACCCCGGGCGACCTCGCCGACACCGTGCCGCTGCTGCGGGCCGGCGGGTTCACCGTCCGGACCCTGACGGACGGCGGGGTCGTCGCGGAGGGCGGCGGCACCACGATCCGGCTCGACGTCGTCCCTCGCGAACAGGCGGGGTACCAGCAGGTCGACATGTCACTCAACCGGCCCGTGAAGGACCGGCACGTGGAGCGGATCGGCAACTCGACCCTCACCGTCGGCCCCGGCAGCCGTGCGGTGTGGACGTTCGCCAAGAACGGCACCACCACCCGCTAGACAGAGGCGTGCGCCCCCTCCCGCGCAGGAAGGGGGCTCACGCCTCTGGATGTCGTACCGCCAGGGTCTGGACCCGCCCCGTCGTCAGCCCTCCGTGCGAGCCGGCAGTCGCCACCCCGGCCGCGGGAAGTGGCAGGTGTAGCCGTCCGGGTACCGCTGGAGGTAGTCCTGGTGCTCGGGCTCGGCCTCCCAGAAGGGGCCGACCGGCTCCACCTCGGTGACGACCTTGCCCGGCCACAGACCCGACGCGTCCACGTCCGCGATCGTGTCCTCGGCGACGCGCTTCTGCTCGTCGTCGACGTAGTAGATCGCCGAGCGGTAGCTGAGGCCGATGTCGTTGCCCTGGCGGTTCTTGGTGCTCGGGTCGTGGATCTGGAAGAAGAACTCCAGGAGCGCGCGGTAGTCGGTCTGCTCCGCGTCGTAGAGGATCTCGATGGCCTCCGCGTGCGTGCCGTGGTTACGGTACGTCGCGTTCGGCACATCACCCCCGGTGTAGCCGACCCGGGTCGCCGTCACGCCCGGCAGCCGGCGGACCAGCTCCTCCATCCCCCAGAAGCATCCGCCCGCCAGCACGGCCCTCTGCGTCTGCGCAGCCATCGCGACCCTCCAATTTCCGTCAGCCAGATCACTCGGGCAGTTCGGTCACTCGGCTCGTACCTCACCGGCATCCTTTACCCAGTGTGCTCAACACACGAGGGGTCCGCGCGATTCCGCGACCGACCTGCCCGTACGCCCTGCGCCCTACGCCGGCGCCCGGAAACCGCCGATCCTCTCCTCCAGCAGTTCGGCCAGCCGCAGCGGGGTCCGGTCCTCGAACATCGGCCCGACGATCTGCACGCCCACCGGCAGCCCTTCGGGCGACCGTCCCGCCGGTACGGCCGTGGCGGGCAGCCCGGGCATGGTGGCCAGGCCGGCCCAGACCAGCTGGTCGAAGTACGGGTGCGGTACGCCGTCGATGTCGAGCCGGCGTGCCAGCGGATCGGGGTTGTGGTCGTGCGGGAACGCGGGCGTGGGCGTCACGGGACACACCACGGCGTCGAACGCGCCGAAGAACCGCCGCCAGCCGTGCCGGTGCAGCTCCCGGCGGTTGTTCACCTCCATCCAGTCCCGGTGACTGAGCACCATGCCACGCAGCCGCGCCGCGTCGAGACTGTGATCGTCCGGGCTCAGTCCGGCGGCGCGGGTGCGCAGGTCCTCGTACTCCTCGACGGGGAACCGTGCGACGGAGCCCGAGAACAGCAAGTGCGTGTAGAGCAGCGCCGCTTCTGTCAGGTCGGGCAGCAGTGGCGTGTACCGTTCGACGCGGGCACCGGCGTCGGCGAGCGCGTCGGCCACCCGGTGCACGCCCGCCCGCACCGCGGACCCCGTCGGGATGAACGGATGCTCGTCGAGGACCAGGACCCGGAAGTCACCGAGCCGCTCGTGGCGCGCGGGCGGCAGCGTCACGCCGTACGCCACACCGAACGTCAGCGGATCCGGTCCGGCCATGACGTCGAGCAGGAGGGCGAGGTCGCGGGCGGTGCGTGCCATCGGGCCGGCGACGGCGAGGTCGAGTTCGACCGGCAGTACGGGCGTGTCCGGCGGGACCATGCCGCGGGTCGCCGCCAGCCCGAGCGTCGGCTTGTGCGCGTAGACACCGCAGAAATGCGCGGGGGTGCGCAACGAACCGGCGAGGTCGGACCCGATGGACAGCGCACCGAACCCGGACGCCAGGGCCGCCGCCGATCCGCCGGAGGACCCGCCCGACGTACGGCCGTGGTCCCAGGGGTTGTTGGTGGTGCCGTGGATCTCGTTGAAGCTCTGTATGTCCTGCAGCCCGAACGGCACGTTGGTCTTGCCGAGGACCACCGCGCCCGCGGCCCTGAGCCGCGACACCTGCACCGCGTCCTCGGCGGGTACGTACGTCCGGTGCGCGGGCATGCCCCACGTCGTGGGCAGCCCGGCGATGTCGTACGACTCCTTGACCGTCACCGGGATGCCGAGCAGCGGCCGGTCCTCGCCGCGGGCGCGGGCCTCGTCGGCGGCGCGTGCGGCGGCCCGGGCACGGTCGAAGTCCGGCACGCAGATCGCGTTGATCTCCTTGTCGTGCCGCTCGATACGGGTGATCGCCTCGTCGGTCAGTTCCGCCGAGGACACGTCACCGGCGCGCAGCGCGGCGGAGAGTTCTTCGGCCGTCGGGAAATTCCACAGGTTCCGCTCCATGAATCCGACCGTAACGACCATGGCGAGAAGCCACGAAATACCGCTTCACGCAACGGAGTTGACGTGTCGACCTCCCCCACCGGCATGACCCCGGGCGGCAAAAGCGTGTGACAGGCCCCAGAGGGTCGGGATTTGATGCGTCCGTGAACGAGCCGAGCAAGCCCAGTGACCCGAGTGAGCCGAGTCCGCTCGGACCCAGCACCTTCCTCATCGGCGGCGGGTGGGCCACCCCCGTCGTCTACGAACCCTTCCTCCGCGCCGCAGGCAAGTCCGCCGGGTCCGCGCCCCGCGTCGCCTGCGTGATCGTCGACGAGGGCGAGGGGGACGGGGAGCGTCAATTCGCCCGCTACGAGGGCGCGTTGAGGAGTGCCGGCGACTGCACACCCGTACCGGTCCTCGTGCCGATCGGCGGGCGTTTCGACGTCGACGCGGTCTCGGACGTCGACGGGCTGCTCGTGTGCGGTGGGCTGACCCCCGCCTATCAGGACGCCTTCGCGGACTGCCTCGACCGGTTGCCGCGGCTGCTCGCCGAGCGGGGGGTCCCGTACGCCGGGTTCTCCGCCGGTGCCGCCCTCGCCGCGCGGTCGGCCGTCGTCGGGGGGTGGCTGCTCGACGGCGTCGCGGTGTGCCCGGAGGACACCGCGGAGGACCTGGACGAGATCGCCGTACGGGACGGGCTCGGGCTGGTGTCCTTCGCCGTGGACGCGCACGCGGCGCAGTGGGGGACGCTGCCTCGGCTCATCGCCGCCGTCACCCGGCACCGGCTCCCCCACGGCGTCGCCCTCGACGAGAGCACGCTGGTCGAGGTGTCGGCGGACGGCCGTGCCCATGTCTCCGGACTGGGACGTGCGCACTCGGTGCGGCCGTCGGGGGACGACGGCGTGTTCGTACGGTCCTACGGCGCGGGCGAGTCCTTCGCCGCCGCCTGAATCAGCCTCTGCTTCCGTACGGCCGCGTCAGGATCTCCAGGACGTGTCCGTTCGGGTCGTCGAAGTACGCGCCCCGGCCGCCGTCGTTCGTGTTGATCTCGCCCTCTCGGCGATGTGCCGGGTCCGCCCAGTAGGTGAGGCCCGCTGCCTGGATGCGGCCGAAGATCGCGTCGAAGTCGTCCTCCGAGACCAGGAACGCGTAGTGCTGCGGAGTGATCTCGGCGAAACCCGAACCGGGGTGGTCCATGTAGTCGAGGGTCACCCCGTTCGGAATCGCCACCGGGATGAACGGGCCGTACTGCGGGCTCACTTGGAGGCCCAGGAGGTCGGCGAGGAATCGGGCCGACGTGTGTTTGTCGTGCGCGGTGACGATGGTGTGGTTCAGCTGCACGGTCATCGTGTGGGCCTCCTCGTGACCAAGCTACTCCGACGGCAAGCTAAGGTAAGCCTTACCTGGCCGGATTTGATCGGAGTGACAGTGATAGTGCGTGCGTTCAAGAGGAAGGCTGTCACGGCGATGGTCGCCGTGTCCGCCGTCGGCGGGTTGCTGGCCGGGTGTTCGTCGTCCTCCGCCGACAACGATGCCGAGAAGACCGGCGACGGCTCGCAGAACAAGGTGATCGGCGCCTCGGCGGGCCCCTCCGCCGCGCCCAGCACCCTCGCGACCGGCATGGGCTCGGACACCGACACCGACGGCACCTTCCCCCGCACCGTCACGCACTTCGAGGGCAGGACGACCATCAAGTCGAAGCCCACGAAGATCGCCGTGCTCAGCACCGGCCAGCTCGACGACCTGCTCTCCCTCGGCACCGTCCCGGCGGCCACCACCCGCGCCGACAACGCCGGCCTCGTCCCCGACTACCTGGCGGACGCCTTCCCGGCCGACAAGTCGAAGCTCGCCGCGATGACGGACGCGGGCACGCGCCAGGCGCCCAACCTGGAGACGCTCGCCGCCGCCAAGCCCGACCTGATCCTCGCCAACGACTCGCTCGGCGACCTCTACCCGAAGCTGTCGAAGATCGCGCCGACCGTCGTCACCGCCGGCAACGGCATCAACTGGAAGCGCGACCTCCTCCTCGTCGGCGACGCGATCGGCAAGGGCCGGCAGGCGCAGAAGCTGCTCGACGGGATCGTCGAGGACGCGGGCGAGAAGGGCGAGGCACTGTCGAGGACCTCCGTGTCGATGCTGCGGTTCACACCCGGCAGGACCCGGATGTTCGGTGTCTCCTCCTTCACCGGTTCCATCGCCGTGGACATGGGGCTGGACCGGCCCAAGTCCCAGCAGTTCAAGGCGATTTCGGAGGACATCGGCGCCGAGAGCATCGACAAGGCCGACGGCGACTGGATCTTCTACTCCGTGCAGGGCGACGCGGCCAAGACGGATGCCGCGAGCGTGCTCGCCGGGCCGCTCTGGAAGTCGATGAGCGCGGTCAAGGCCGGGCACGCCGTGAAGGTCGACGACGACCCCTGGTACCTCAACGCCGGCCCGACCGCCGCCCGCCTCGTCGTCCTCCAACTCGCCGAGGACATCAGCAAGTAGAGAGACAGAGCGACGAGCAACGGAACAGCGCAGTGAGCGTCAGACGTCTCGCCTGGCCGGCGGCCACCCTCGCGGTGGCCGCCGCCGTGCTGCTCAGCCTCGCCGTCGGCACCCGCCCGATCCCCCCGTCCGAGGTGCTCAACGCCCTTTTCCACGGCGGGAGTTCACCGGACGCGTTGGTCGTACGGTCGCTGCGGCTGCCCCGCACCGAGATCGGGCTGACAGCCGGTGCGGCGCTCGGCGTCGCGGGCGCCGCACTGCAGGCCGTCACCCGCAACCCGCTCGCCGATCCCGGCATCCTCGGCCTGAGCCAGGGCGCGGCGGCCGGTGTCGTCCTCGCCATCGCGACGGGCCTCGCGAGCGGTTTCAGCGGCTACGTCTGGTATGCCTTCGCCGGTGCCGTCCTCGCCGCCTGTCTCGTCTACGGCATCGCCGCGCGCGGCCGGGGCGGGGCCTCCCCGGTCAAACTCGCCCTCGCCGGTACGGCGTTGTCGGCGATGACCGCCGGTGGTACGACCGTGGTCCTGACGTCCAGTTCGGCGACGCTGGACCAGTTCCGTTTCTGGCAGGTCGGCTCGCTGAGCGGACGGGACGCCGACACTGTCGTGGAGATGCTGCCGTTCCTGGTGGCCGGGGCGCTGCTGGTGCTCGCCTGTGCGCGCGGGCTCGACGCGCTGGCCCTCGGGGACGAGACGGCGCGGGCGCTGGGGCATCGGGTGGGGGTCGTGCGGGTGTGTGCGGCGCTCGGGGCGACCCTGCTGGTGGCGTCCGCGGTGGCCGCCGCCGGTCCCATCGCGTTCGTGGGGCTCGCCGTCCCGCACCTGGCCCGGCGTCTCACCTCCGGCGGTCACCGCGCCCTGCTCCCGCTGTCCGCGCTGCTCGGCGCCGCGCTGCTGGTCGCGGCGGACGTGGCGGGGCGGGTCGTGCGCTCTCCTGCCGAGGTGCCGGCCGGGGTGATGACGGCGTTGGTGGGGGTGCCGGTGCTGGTGGTGCTGGTACGGCGAAAGGGGACGGCCGTATGAGCGCCACTGGTGTCAGCGTCCTGCGCCCGCACCCCTCCATCTCCCTTGTCCTGCACCGCCGTTCGGCCCTCGTGGCCGCAACTCTCGTACTCGTCCTGGCCGTTGCCATGACCGCCGCCGCCTGCTGCGGGCAGACCTACATCTCGCCCGGCGAGGTGTGGCACACGCTCCGGACCGGATCCGGGCAGTACGACCTCGTCGTCAACGAGTTGAGGGTTCCCCGGATCGTGCTCGGGGCGCTGGTCGGGGTCGCCCTCGGGCTCGCGGGCGCGCTCGTGCAGACCGTGACCCGGAATCCGCTCGCCAGTCCGGACGTGATCGGGGTCGGGCACGGTGCCGCCGCCGCGACGGTGCTCGCGCTGTCCGCCGGGGTCGTCAACTCGCCCAGTGCCATGCCCGCCGTCTCCGTCCTCGGCGGGCTCGCGGCCGCCGCGCTCGTCTACGTACTGGCCTGGCGGCACGGGATGCAGCCAACTCGGTTCGTGCTGACGGGGGTTGGGATCGGGGTCGCGTTGTCGGCCGTGGTGCAGCTGTATCTCTCGGACAGCGAACTGGAGGCGGCCGAGACGGTCAAGCTGTGGCTGACCGGCTCCCTCAACGGGCGGGGCTGGGAGCAGGCAGCGCCCCTGGCCGTCGTACTACTGCTGTGCCTGCCCGCGTTGGTGTGGGCGAGCCGTGCCGTGCGGCCGCTCGGGCTGGACGCGGACACCGCTGCCTCGCTCGGGGTGCGGGTGGACCGGACGCGGCTCGCGGTGACCGTGCTCGGGGTGGTGCTGGCCGCGACGGCGACCGGGGCGGCCGGGCCGATCGGGTTCGTGGCGCTGACCGCGCCGCAGCTGGCCCGGCGGCTCACCCGTACGCCTCAACTGCCGTTGGTGTGCTCGGCGTTGACGGGTGCGGTGATCCTGGTGGCCGCCGATCTCGCCGCGCGGACGATCCTGCCGCCGCTGGAGGTGCCGGTCGGCGCGCTCACCTCGCTGGTCGGTGGGCCGTATCTGCTGTGGCTGCTGGGTCGGAGCAAGGCGGAACGCTGAGGGCCCCGGAGCGGTGCGGCTCCGGGGCCCTCGGTCATGTGGGCGATGTCAGATCGTGGCGACGTCGATCACGAACCGGTACCGGACGTCACTAGCCAGCACCCGCTCGTACGCCTCGTTGATCTGGTCGGCGGAGATCAGCTCGATCTCGGCGCCGAAGCCGTGCTCGGCGCAGAAGTCCAGCATCTCCTGGGTCTCCGGGATGCCGCCGATGCCGGAACCGGCGAGGGTCTTGCGGCCGCCGATCACCGAGAACAGGTTGAGGGAGACGGGCTCCTCGGGGGCGCCGACGTTGACCAGCGCGCCGTCCGTCTTCAGCAGCGAGAGGTACGCGCCGAGGTCGAGCGGGGCCGACACCGTGGAGATGATCAGGTCGAGAGTGCCGCGCAGTTCCTCGAAGGTCTTCGGGTCGCTGGTGGCGTAGTAGTGGTCGGCGCCGAGCTTCAGGCCGTCGTCCTGCTTGCGCAGGGACTGCGAGAGGACGGTGACCTCCGCGCCGAGCGCGTGCGCGATCTTGACGCCCATGTGGCCGAGGCCGCCCATGCCGATGATGGCGACCTTCTTGCCGGGGCCGGCGTTCCAGTGCTTCAGGGGCGAGTACGTGGTGATGCCGGCGCAGAGCAGCGGTGCGGCCTCGTCGAGGGAGATGCCCTCGGGGATGCCGAGGACGAAGTTCTCGTCGACGACGACCTTCTCGGAGTAGCCGCCGTAGGTGGGCTCGCCGTCCTTGCCGACGGAGTTGTACGTGCCGACGTTGCCGCCGGTGCAGTACTGCTCCAGGCCCGCTTTGCAGTTGTCGCACTCGCGGCAGGAGTCGACCAGACAGCCGACGCCCACGCGGTCGCCGACCTGGAACTTGGTGACCCCGGGTCCCACCTCGGAGACGATACCGGCGATCTCGTGGCCCGGGACCATCGGGAAGGTGGCCTTGCCCCAGCCCTCGCGGGCCTGGTGGATGTCCGAGTGGCAGATACCGGCGAACTTGATGTCGATCAGGACGTCGAACTCACGTACGGCCCGGCGCTCGATGGTGGTGCGCTCCAGGGGAGCCTTGGCGGCGGGGGCTGCGTATGCGGCGACTGTGGTCATGCCGAAACTCTCCTAGCGGGGGGATGTGCGCCCGGCTGCCTTCCGACCGGGCACGCTGCCAAGCCTGCCCGAAAGTCCCGAGGCTACCCAGCCCACGCCTCTGCGTACGTCCGCTGTGCCTACCACCAGCGGGATCAGGCTCCTGGACGTAGGACCGGGAATACTGGGCCGTATGGACGAACAGCCCGAATCCGCCCCCGAGCCCCTGGACCCCGGCCGGCACCTGGACCGACGTGCCGAGCTGAGCGAGTTCCTGCGCACCCGGCGGGCCCGGCTGAAGCCGGAGGACGTGGGGCTGCCGGACTTCGGGCGGCACCGCAGGGTCCCCGGGCTGCGCCGCGAGGAGCTGGCGCAGCTGGCCGGGGTCTCGGTGGCGTACTACACCCGCCTGGAGCAGGGCAACGGGCGGAACGTCTCGGCCGAGGTCCTCGAAGCGATCGCCCGCGCCCTGCGCCTGTCGGATGCCGAGTCCTCGCACCTCACCCACCTCGCGAAGCCGAAGCAGCACAAGAAGAAGCCGTCGGCCCCCACCCAGCACGTGCGGCCTCCGCTACGGCAGCTGCTCGACGCGATCGAGACGGTCCCGGCGTACGTCTGCGGCCGACGCACGGACATCCTGGTGTGGAACCGGATGGCAGCGGCCGTCTTCGGCGACTGGTCCGAGTTGCCGCCGCAGGAGCGGAACTGGGCGCGGCTGGTGTTCCTGCGGCCCGAGTACCGGGAGCTGTTCGTGGAGTGGGAGCAGAAGGCCACGGACGTCGTGAGCATGCTCCGCATGGACGCGGGCTGCCACCCGGACGACCCGCGCCTGTCCGCCCTGGTCGGCGAACTCTCCGTGAAGAGCGAGGAGTTCAGGCGCCTGTGGGCCACCCACGACGTCAAGGAGAAGACCTACGGCGTCAAGCGCCTCCACCACCCCCTGGTCGGCGACCTCACCCTCCACTTCGAGGGCTTCCGCCTCAGCGACAGCTCCGAGCAGTCCCTGATCACCTACCACGCGGAGCCGGGCTCCCCGTCGGCCGACGCCCTGCGCCTGCTGGCGAGCTGGGGCACGGACGCGACCCGGGCGGGGGCCTCGACCCAACGCCCCGACCTCACTCCGTGACGCCGAGGTCCGCGCGCATCAGCTGCCGCATCGCGGCCAACCGCGGTTCGGCCTCCTTCAGTTGGACCAGCGCCTCCTCGGCGCTCTCACCGTCCCGGGCAAGGCCACGGTCCAGTCGTTTTACTACGGCGTCGACACCGGCGAGGACCTGGTTCACCGAGCGGGACGCGTCCAGGATCCGCTCGGGCACGACCATCTGCGCCTCGGCGTAACGGTCCCGGTAGTCGCGGCGGGCCTCCTCCAACTGGTCGCGCTCCAGCTCGGTGTAGACGCCGTCGCGGATGCGGTGCAGGGCGTCCTTGAGCAGCGTGTGGAACTGCCGTGAGGCCCTGTTCATGGCCGTATAGGCGTCCCGCCGCTCCTCGAACCGCCGTGCCCCCTCGGCGAGTTGAGCCTCGTCCGCGCGCTGCCGGGCGGTGAGGCGCTGGCTGAGGACGGGGGCGAAGAGGGTGCCGAGCACGCCGACGACGGCGGTGATCATGGCGGTGACGGCGGCGGTCATGGGGTGACCCTACGACACCCCCTGCACGGCGGTGTCACCCCTGATAGGGCGGCATCGACCCCCAACTCCAGCGCGGCACCGGCTGCTTGGCGGGCGGTTGCGCGTCCGGGCCGGAGAAGTACACCGCCAGCCGTGTCCCCCACTCCACGTACGCGAGGAACGCCGACCGGAACTCCGCGTCCGTCGGCAGGCCCGCGTCGTCCGCCGCGTCCTGGATGAGGTCGACCCACCGGCGGCGCTGGCGCTCGCTGATGTTCTTGCCGAAGTGTTTGGCGACCATGTGGCCGTGGTCGCCCTGGGTCTCGGAGTAGGTCGCCGGGCCGCCGAAGACCTCGCCGAGCCAGAGGGCGACGTGCGCGGCGTGCTCGGGGGCCAGACCGGCGAAGAGGGGGGCGAGGAGGTCGTCCTTGAGCACCTTGTCGTAGAAGACCTCGGTCAGCCGGGAGAAGGCCTCGGCGCCGCCCGCCCAGTCGTACAGGATGGGGACGGCAGAGCCGTCGCCGCGCACCGGTGTCGGCTCGTAGTGGCGCATCTCCTCGATGTTCTCGACGTACGGGCCGATCTCGGCGAGGAACGGCGGGAACAGCTCCGACCTGCGGAAGCCCTCCAGGTGTGCCTCGATCGACGTCCAGGTGATGCGCAGGACGAAGTGCTCGGCGTCCTCCTCGCAACGGGCCAGTTCGTACGCCACGCACTGCGGGGCGGCGGCCAGCTGTCGTGCGGCACGGGTGTAGGCGGCCAGGAACTCCACCGACCGCTGCTCGGGGATGCGGTACCGGATGTACTCGACGGTCTCAGCTGTCATGGGGCCACGGAAACACGAACGGCCCGCCGGAAGCTGCACTTCCGGCGGGCCGTTCGCTGTCGGCCTACTCAGGCACTAGCGGCTCACTTGCCGTAGTACGCGTTGTAGATCGAGATCGTCGACTTGTTGCCCTTCTTGTCGGCGATCTTCGCGTGGAACGAAATGGCCTTGCCCTTGGCCGGGTTGGTGACGGTGATCTTGCCGTTGACGACGTTGACCTTCTTCCAGGTCTGGCCGTAGTCGTACGACACCCACACGCCCAGGGACTTGAGGTTGCGGCCGGCCGCCGCGCCCTCGACGGTGACCGGGAAGGTCATCTTCTTGCCGGCCGCAACGCGGCTGTCGAGGCCAGTCACCGCGTTGAAGCGGGCCGTGGAGACGGGGAGTTGGACCTCGTCGGTACCGGTCGGCTTCTTCGAGGAGAACGTCCAGCTCGCGTCGATCCGGGTGGAGGCGGCGGCGACCTTGACGCTGCGGATCACCGAAGTGGTCAGCTTGTACGAGGCGTTGGCGGCCGGGACCTTGAACACCTCCTGGCCGAGCAGCGGGTCCTTGTTGGAGCCCACCTTCGTACCGTTGCGGTACAGGGTCGTGTTGACCGAGGTGAACAGCGACGAGCCCGCGTGCTGCGCGGAGTCGGCGAACAGCGGCACGATCCCGGAGATCTCGTTGCCGTAGCGGTACACGCCGTAGACGTCGTCGAGGTGCGGGCCGAAGACCGCCGTGTTGAAGGTCCGGGTGTACGTCCGGCCGGCCTTGAAGGTCTCCAGGTCGTTCGAGACGTAGTACGCCTCGGAGACCGGGAAGCCGTCCGGGCCGAGCGCGCCGTCCTGCTCGAAGTCCAGCTCCCACTGCACCCCGTTGATGGTGGAGACGTGCAGCGTGCGGGTGCCGGGCAGCGGCTGCGCGGTGCTGGTGGCGGAGGCGCCGCCGCCACCGTCGGGCAGGTAGCCGAAGGCGTAGAACAGGCCGGTCTTGCCGCTCGCCGCGGCGCCCAGGCGGCCCTTCACCGTGGCGAGTTCACTCGCCTTGTAGTGCTTGGTGAAGCCGGTGGCGAGCTGCTTGACCTTGCCGCCGGTCGTGGTGTCGTACTGCTCGTCGGTGCCCTTGAGGAAGTGCGCGTCCCACTGCTCGGAGAGCGAGCCGTCGGTGATCTGCGGACCGAGGTGCGCGGAGCGGAAGTTGGCGTACGTCTCCAGGAGCCAGCCGAAGGAGGCGCCGCTGTCCGCCGTCATGAGCGAGTAACTCGGTGACGCGAAGGCCGCCTTGGCGCCCGCGTCCGGCACCGTGACGTCGACCGGCTTGGCGGTGCGGGCGTCGATGGTGAGCGAGGTGTTCTTGGCGATGTTCAGCTTGGGCTGGGCGATCCAGTCGGCGCCCTTGGTGAAGTCCTCCGGGTCCACGAAGATCCCGGTGTCGAGGACGTAACCGCCCTTGGGGACACGGACCTTGACGGTGCCCGACTCGTCGTAGGGGGTGAAGTAGCCGCCGGCGCCGAGGCCGGACAGGCCCGCCACGGTGGCCGTGTAGTACTTCGCGGGAGTGCCGTCACGGTTGATGAACTTCAACGTGAGGTCGTACGACTGGACTTCGCGCACCACGGCCGCGGCCGTACGGACGCTCTGCCCGCCGCCCGTCGCCGTCACGTACGCGGAGTAGGCGCCGTCGAGCGTGCCGCCCAGCTTGGTGTTGGCGGTCAGGCCGACCGAGGCCGTGCCGCCGGCCGGTACGGTCACCGACGTCTTGGCGAGCTTGAAGAAGCCCGAAGGAGCCGTCTGCCCCTTGGGGTTGGTGGCGGCCACCGTGAGCTTGAGGGTGACGGCCGCGGTGCCGAGGTTGCGGTAGGTGACCTGCTTGGTGACCGGGGTGTCGTCGGTGTGCGGCCACTGCTGGATGCCGAAGCTCTCCGACACCGGGTCGGCGATGACGTTCTGCTTGATGGCCTTGTCGACGGCGATACGGCCCGAACCCTGCTCGAACGGCGTGTAGTTGCCGCCCTTCGCGGACCCGGTGAGCGCGCCCTTCAACTCGGCGTAGCCCCAGCTCGGGTGCTCCTGCTTGAGGATCGCGGCGGCACCGGCGACATGCGGGGTCGCCATCGACGTACCCGAAATGGTCAGGTAGCCGGGCGGGTTCTCGCCGACCTCCTGGTCGATGACGCTGCCCGGGGCCGCGGCGGCGGTGATGTCGACGCCCGGCGCGGTGACGTCCGGCTTGATGGCGCCGTCGCCGACGCGCGGGCCGGTGGAGGAGAAGTCGGCGAGCTTGTCGTTGCCGTCGACCGCGCCGACCGTGATGGCCGCGTCCGCGCTGCCGGGCGAACCGATCGACTGGGGGCCCTCGTTGCCCGCGGCGATCGCGAAGAGGATCCCCTTCTCGGCGGAGAGCTTGTTGACCTCCGCCTCCAACGGGTCGATCTCCGGGGTGTCTTGGCCACCCAGACTCAAGTTGACGATGTCGGCGCCCTGTTGGGCCGCCCACTCCATGCCGGCGAGGATGCCGGAGTCGTCACCGGAGCCGGTGTCGTCGAGGACCTTGCCGTTGAGGATCTTCGCGCCGGGCGCGACGCCCTTGTACTTGCCGTGCGACATGGCGCCGGTGCCCGCCGCGATCGACGCGACGTGCGTGCCGTGCCCGAAGTGGTCGTTGGCGTCGGCGGCGGTGGAGAAGTTCTTGGACTCGATCACCTGGGTCTTCAGGTCCGGGTGGTCGGCGTCGACTCCGGTGTCCAGTACGGCGATCTTGACGCCCTTGCCGTCGTAGCCGGCCGCCCACGCCTTCGGGGCACCGATCTGCGGCACGGACTTGTCGAGGCTGGCCTTGCGGACACCGTCGAGCCAGACGTGCGCGATGCCGGCGGCCGACTTGTCGCCGTTGGTGACGGCCTTCCACAGCTCGGGTGTGTCCTGCCGCGGGGTCTGGACGGCGTCGGCGTTCAGGGTCTTCAGGGACTGGCGCAGCCTGCCCGCGTCCCGGACGTCGGCCTTGGTGGCGGTGGCGGCGCCCTGGTAGCCGACGATGACCTTCAGGCCGGCCTTCTGAGAGGCGCGCTCCGCCGACTTGTTGAGCTCGGTGACGTCGAAGAGCCGCTGGTCGAGCTTGCCGGACGCGATCAACTGGGCCGCGTCGACGGGTATGACGAGCGTGTGCCCGTCGAGCTTGCGGACCGATACGGCTATGTGTTCACGGCCCTTCGCCGGTTCCAGACCGGCGACCCGGCCCTTCGCGTCGACGATGACGCGGTCGCCGGTGATCAGGGTGATGCGGTGGTCGCCCTTGAGCCGGGCCTGTGCGGCACCGGTCCGTGCGGCTCCGAGTTGCGCGGCACCTGCCGCACGCTGTTCGGGCTTCGCCGACGCCGGGCTGGTCATTCCGGCGGCGAGGGCTACGGCGGCGGACGCGGCGACGGTGGCCGCGCACGCTCTCTTCACGTGTCTGCGCAAGGCTCCCCCTGGAGCTGAGGTACCGGGCGAATTCCCCGTTCACCCGACCGGGGGAAAGCCCGCACACCCGTGCGTGACACCCCCCGGAATACGCAGTATGCCGAGGGGTGATCACCCGCTCAAGGGATGAGAGGAGGGTAAGAAAGCGCATCCGCGAACTGTTACGCGGTCGCCCGGACTCCGTTACGCAGTTGACGGGTGAAGCGCGTGAGAACTCCGGTAGGGCTCCGCCGTATCACTCATCTGAGCGCCGAACTCCCTTGCGTGGAGGCCCAGTTACTTCGACCCGGCGTTCTCCTTCACCGTGATCTTGCCCTTGCGGATGGTGGCGAGGCGCGGGGCCTTCTTCGCGATGGCGGAGTCGTGGGTGACCATGATGAAGGTCAGCCCGTGCTCCTTCCACATGCGCTCCAGTACGTCCATGATCTCGTCGCGCATCGACTCGTCGAGGTTGCCGGTCGGTTCGTCGGCGAGCAGCACCTTGGGCTGCTTGACGAGCGCGCGGGCGATGGCGACACGCTGCTGCTGGCCGCCGGACATCTCGCCGGGGAGGTGGTTGGCCCGCTCGCCCAGGCCGACCGAGACCAGCGCCTCGGCGGCCCGTTCACGCCGGATCTTCGCCTTCAAACCGAGCGGTACGAGGGCGGTCTCGACGTTCTCCTGTGCGGTGAGCGTCGGGATCAGGTTGAAGGACTGGAACACGAAGCCGATGTTCTCGCTGCGCACCTTGGTGAGCTTGGCCTCCGACAGCTTCGCCAAGTCGACGCCGTCCAGGACGATTTCGCCGGCGGTGGGGCGGTCGAGGGCGCCGATCATCTGGAGCAGGGTGGACTTGCCGCCGCCGGTGGGGCCCTGGATGACCAGGCGGTCGCCGTCGCCGATGGTGAGGTCGATGCCGTCGAGGGCGTGGACGGTTTCCTTGCCGCGCGAGTAGAGCTTGGTGACGCCTCTTAGTTCGTACACGGTCCAACTCCTGGAGAAGTAAAGGGGGTTGGGGTCCGCCGGTATGACGGACCCCAGGTTGCGCCGTCGTTCGTCTGCGGCTCCGGTGGGGCTGTCGCGCCGTTCCCCGCGCCCCTTTGGGGCGCACTGCCGGATCGCAGTTCACTTCGCCAGGCCTGCTACTCGACTCTGCGCAGGGCGTCAGCCGGACGGAGTCGCGACGCTCGCCAGCCGCCGAAGGCGCCGGCGATCAGGCCGCCGGCCACGGCGAGGCCGACCGCGAGGGCGATGGTGGTGGCGTTGACGGGCGCGGTGAGCGCGACGTCGAGGGTCTTGGCCGCGGCCTGCCGGCCACCGCCGAAGCCACCGCCACCGCCGCCACCACCGGGACCGCCCGCTCCACCGCCACCGCCGCCGCCCGTGCTGCCGAGGGAGGCCGACAGGGTCGGGCTGATCGCGGTCACGACGTACGCGCCCGCCAGGCCGAGCGCGATGCCGAGGACACCGCCGACCAGACCGTTGACGACGGCCTCGCCGACCACCTGCCGGGTCACCCGGCCGGACTTCCAGCCGAGCGCCTTCAGCGTGCCGAACTCCCGCACCCGGCGGGAGACCGCGGAGGAGGTGAGCAGCCCGGCGACCAGGAACGCGGCGATCAGGACCGCGATCGACAGCCACTTGCCGACGCTGGTGGCGAGGGAGGAGGCGGTGGACAGGGACCCGGAGACGGTGTCGGCGAGATCGGCGGACGTGGTGACCGTCGTACCCGTGACATTGCTCGTGATGGTCTTCTTGACGGTCGAGATCTGCTTGGAGTCGGTCGCCTTGACGTAGATCGTGGTGACCTTGTTCTTGTCACCGCTCAGGGTCTGCGCCTGCGTCAGCGGGACGTACAGGTTGGCCGCCGCGTCGCCGCTGGTGGCGGTGGCGATGCCGATGACCTTGTACTTGACGCTCTTGATGGTGACCGTCGAACCGACCTTGAGCTTCTTCTCCTTGGCGTACGCCGAGTCGGCGACGACGACCTTGGAGTTGGCCTCGGCGGTGGTGAACGTACGGCCGCTGGTGATCTTCGAGGAGGTCAGCGGGCCGAGCGCGGGCTTGGTGACGTCCGTGCCGTAGACCGAGTACGAGTTGATGTTGAAGTTGGCGCCACCACCGGTGACTTCGCCCTGCGGCGCGCCGGTACCGCCGCCGCGGTTGCCGCCGCTTCCGGTGCCGCTCCCCTGGTTCTGCTGGAACTGGCCGCGGGTGAACTGCCCGTCGACCTTGACGACGTTGAGGCTCAGCCCGCCGACCGCGTCGGAGACGCCCTTCTGCCCCGCCACCTTGGTGACGGTGCTGGAGGCCAGCGTGGTGAAGCCCTGGACCATGACGCGGTCACTGCTCTGCGTCTTGCTGTCGCCGTTGTTGTTGGCGTCGAACTGGAACCGCGGCTGCTGCGAACCGCTGGCCGTGGGCGTGGCCGCCTTGGTGACGGTCATGTCCGTGCCGAGTCCGTACAGCGACTGGAGGACCTTGTCCTGTGCCTTCCCCATGCCGGAGGACACGGAGTTGACCACGATGACCAGCGCAATGCCCAGTGCGAGGCCGGAGGCGACGACGAGGGCCGCTTTTCTGCGGCGGCGCAACTCGCGCCTCAGGTAGGTGAAGAACATGGCCCGCAAGCTAGGTACGGCGCGTGATGATGCCATAAGGCCGACATAAGAGAACGATGAGAAGGCTGTCCATGGCCAAAGAATGAGCCCGCGCGGGGCTGTCAATGGGGTTGCGCTATATCCCGTTCTACGACGTTTACGGCGCCGCCCGGTCCCTGTCCAGACCCCGTCCAGGCGCTGCTGAGGCTTTCCGCGTTGCCGTACGCGATGTGCTGGTGTGATGATTTCACCCATGTCTGATCGCGGGGGAAGCGACATGGAGAACGGCGGGGAGGCCGGCGGGGAGGCCGGAGGCATACGACGGTCCCGGCTGCTGGACTACGCGGAGATGGGTGAGGCGGGTCCACCTCCCGCACCTGTCGGCGACTCCGAGCCCCTGACCAGCGACGACGTCGCGGCGCGCGGGCGGCACGAATTCGCGGTGCTGCTGGGCGAGTTCCGCCGTACGGCGGTACTGGTCCCCACGGACGCGGACAACACCCCCCTGGTCGGAGATTTCGGCGGTATCCGGTGGATCTACGCGTTTTCCAACGAATCGGCGTTGGCGAGGTTCGCGATCGCGAGGGGTGAAGGCGGGCGGGAGTGGCCGTATCAACGGCTGCTGGGAGCCCGCCTGTTGGACGCGACGGTGCCGGCTGTGAGCGCCGTGGGTGTGCCGTGCGGAGTGGCCCTGGATGTGGGTACCGAGGGCGAAGGGGCGCTGTTTCCACCGGTGTCGGGGATCGTGCCGGAGGCGGCGGCGCTGGACGCAGACGCGGACGCGGACGCGGAGGGGATACGGGGATGAGCGGGGACGCGGGCGAGAACATCAAGGCGGCCGGGCTCGACGAGATAGCGCAGGGGATCACCCTGGTGCTGGGCGAGTTGAAGGACCTGGGCATCGACAGCCTGGCCGGAGCGGGCCGCGGGTTCTCGGAACTCGGCCTCTCCGGGCTGGAGTTGGGCAACGAGGAGTTGCTGTCGGGGTTCACGTCGTTCTGCGAACGCTGGGAGTGGGGCGTGCGCACGCTGGTGAACGAGGGCAACAACTTCGCGACGGGCGTGGGTCTTTCGGCAGGCACGCTGTACGAGACGGACCAGTACGTCCAGGGCACGATGAAGATCGTGGTGAACGCGGGGATGGGCAACCCGTACGCGTCGGAGGACGACGTCACCAAGCAGAGCTGGGGCGACCTGGTGCGCAACAACGAGTACACGGGCGGCGTCGACTACAGCGCCGAGTCCATGGACAAGGCGCTGGACAACAGCGGACAGGCGTACAAGGACGCGGCGCGGGACGTGATGACCTCGCACACGCTCAGCCCGCTGGGCCCGGGCCTCAACCCGGCCAACCTGGCGAGCGCGGCGGGCCTGAGCGGTGACGAGTACAACGACCTGCTCGACGGCCCGTTGGGCCCGTCACCGGAGGAGCGGGCGAAGGCGGCGGAGGCCGCGCAGGCAGCACAGGAACAGGCTCAGCCGGGCGGGGACGCGGGCTGATGGGCATCGGCGATCTGGTCAACTCCGGCCTGAGCAAGGTCGGCGACGCGGTCGACGCGGGCAAGAAGTTCACGGGCGAGCTGGTCGACAAGGGCACGGACGCCGCCGGCGACGCGCTGGACAAGGTCGGCGCACACGACCTCGCGAACAAGGTCGAGAACGCGGGCGACCGCATCGCCTCGGACCTGGGCGCGACCCCGGCCGAGCGGCAACTCGGCCAGAGCGACCAACCGAAGGACCTGCTCCACGGCGACGCGAAGGCGATCCGCGCGACGGCCAAGCACCTGACCGACTTCTACACGGCCTTCGACAAGGTCGGCGACGGCATGCGCAGGCTCAACTCCTCATCCTGGCAAGGCGAAGCGGCCGAGGCGTTCCGCAAGAAATTCGCCATGCACCCCACGAAGTGGCTCCAGGCGGCGGACGCCTGCGACGCGGCGGGCAAGGCGCTGTCGTCGTACGCGGAGACGGTGGAGTGGGCACAGGGGCAGGCGCGGGACGCGATCGACCTGTACGGGCCGGGCAAGAAGGCGTCTGACGCGTACAAGGCGGACGTAGCGAAGCACAAGGACGACGACAAGCAGCAGGAGCCGACAACGGACCCGGGCGCAGCCGCCGTAGAACGCGCCCACGAGCTCCTCAACGAGGCCCGCCGCCAACGCGACGAGGCCGCCCGCACGGCGGCGAGCGCGGTCCGCAAGGCCCTGGCCCACGCCCCCGCCGAACCGCCCCCACTGGCCCAGCTGAAGGCGGACGCGGTAGACGGCTACCAGGCCGTCAACACGGAGATCCTCCACTTCGACGCCGGCGTGGTGAAGGGCACGGCGGGCATCCTGAACTTCGCCCGCGGCCTCAACCCCATGGACCCGTACAACATCACGCACCCCGCGGCGTACGTCCAGAACGTCAACATGACGCTGGCGGGCCTGGTTTCGACGGCCGCGCACCCCGAGCGGGCCGCGAAGACGATGCTGGACGACTTCATGAAGGACCCGTCGGAGGGGACGGGGCGGCTGCTGCCGAACCTGGTCGGGGACGGGGCGGGGCTGGAGGCAGGGCTGGCGCGACTCGCAGCCAAGGAGGGACTGGAGGGGGCGGCGCAGTCAGGCGTCCGCCGGACGGTGGAGGAGACGGCCGAGAAGGTGGCAAAGCCCGCGGAGAGCGCGGTCTCGGACGGCCCGGCGAAGGTGACCCGCGACCAGAAGGCCGTGGAGAGCCGCGGCTCCGACCCGATCGACTTCGCCACCGGCAAGATGTACCTGCCTCAGACGGACGTCACCCTCCCCGGCTCCCTGCCCCTGATCCTCAAACGACGGGTGGAGTCCGGCTACCGGCTGGGCCGTTGGTTCGGCCCGTCCTGGTCCTCCACCCTCGACCAGCGCCTGGAGATCAGCTCCACAGGTGTCGTCTTCGTCACCGAGGACGGCCTGCTCCTGCCCTACCCGCACCCGGCGCCGGGCCTGCCCACGCTCCCGAGCCACGGCCCGCGCTGGCCCCTGGACCGCGAGGACGGCGGCTACACGGTCACCGACCCCCGGACGCGCAGAGTGTGGCACTTCAGCGACCGCACGGAGAGCCTGGCAGTCCTGGAGCAGATCGACGACCGCAACGGCAACTGGATCACCTTCGAGTACGACAGCGAGGGCACCCCACTCTCCGTCGTCTCCAGCGGCGACCACGAGGTTCGGGTCACGACGGAGGAGGGCCGCATCACGGCCTTCCAACTGGCTTCCACCGGCCATGAGTTGAAGCGCTACGGCTACACGGACGGCAACCTGACCGCCGTCACCGACTCCTCCGGCCTCCCCCTGCGCTTCACCTACGACACGACGGGCCGCGTCACTTCGTGGACGGACACCAACGACCGCGGCTACACCTACGAGTACGACGACCAGGACCGCTGCACGGCCGAGGGCGGCTCGGCGGGCCACATGAGCCTGCGCGTCACCTACGACGACACGGACCCGGAGACGGGCCACAGGGTCACGACCACGATCACCGCCGCGGGCAACGTCCGCCGCTTCCTCGTCAACGACGCGTACCAGGTCGTGGCGGTGATCGACCCACTCGGCGCGATCACCCGGTACCGGCGCGACCGCTACAACCGCCTCCTCTCCGAGACGGACCCGCTCGGCCACACCACGACGTTCCGCTACGACGAGAACGGCAATCTGCTCGCCGCCACCCGGCCCGACGGACGCGAGGCACGAGCCGAGTACAACGAACTCGGCCTGCCGACAAGGCTGGTGAACCCGGACGGCACGACCGTGCGCCAGTCCTACGACGACCGCGGCAACCGCACCTCGGTGACGGACTACCTCGGCCACACCACCCACTTCGCGTACGACGAGGCGGGCCACCTCACTTCGGTGACCAACCCGCTCGGCAAGACCACAGCCGTGCGCTGCGACCGCACCGGCCTCCCGCTGGAGATCACCGACCCGCTCGGCAGGGTCACCCGCTACGAACGTGACAGTTTCGGCCGACCTGTCACACTCACGGACGCGCTGGGCGCGACAACCCGCTGGGAGTGGACGGTCGAGGGCCGCCTGTCCCGTCGCACAGCACCCGACGGCACGACGGAGTCCTGGACGTACGACGGCGAGGGCAACTGCACCACCCACACAGACCCGCTGGGCGGCCACACACGCTTCGAGTACACGCATTTCGACCTGCTCACGGCCCGCACCAGCCCGGACGGAGTGCGCCACGAGTTCGCCCACGACAAGGAACTGAACCTCATCCAGGTCACCAACCCCCAAGGCCTGACCTGGAGTTACGACTACGACGCGGCAGGCCGTCTGATCGCGGAGACGGACTTCGACGACCGCACCCTCACCTACACCCACGACGCGACAGGCCGCCTGACATCCCGCACGAACGCCCTCGGCCAGGTCATCGAGTTCGAACGCAACGAACTGGGCCAGATGACCCGCAAGAACGCGGCAGGCCAAGTCACGACGTACGCCTACGACATGACAGACCAACTCGCCCAGGCGACCGGCCCGGACACCACCCTGACGATCCTGCGCGACCGCCACGGCCGAGTCCGCTCGGAGACGATCGACGGCCGCGAACTGACGTACACGTACGACGAGTTCGGCCGCCGCACGGCTCGTACGACTCCTTCCGGCGCGACCACGACATGGACGTACGACGATTCCGGTCGCCGCATCGGGATGACGGCCTCGGGCCGCTCCATCGACTTCACCTACGACGAGGTGGGCCGCGAACTCAACCGCCAGGTCGGCGAGATGCTCACCCTGGAGCACACCTTCGACGCCCTGGGCCGTCTGACGACCCAATCGGTCGTCGGCGCAACCGGCACTTCACTCCAGCACCGCGCCTACACCTACCGAGCCGACGGCAACCTGACGGCGATCGACGACCAACTCTCGGGCACCCGCCGCTTCGACCTGGACGCGGCGGGCCGGGTGACGGCAGTCCACGCGGCGAACTGGACCGAGACGTACGCGTACGACGAGGCAGGCAACCAGACGCAAGCACACTGGCCGCCGGGCCACCCGGGCCAGGAGGCGACGGGCGACCGCGCCTACACCGGCACCCGCATCACCCGCGCAGGCCACGTCCGCTACGGGCACGACGCTCTCGGCCGCATCACCCTGCGCCAGAAAACCCGCCTCTCCCGCAAGCCGGACACATGGCGCTACGACTGGGACGCCGAAGACCGCCTGACGTCGGTGACGACTCCGGACGGGACGTGCTGGCGCTACACGTACGACCCTCTCGGCCGCCGCACGGCGAAGTCCCGTCTGGCCGCCGACGGTGAAACGGTCGTAGAACGCGTGGTGTTCACCTGGGACGGCACCACCCTGTGCGAACAGACCGCCTCATCCCCGGACCTGCCGAACCCCGTCACCCTCACATGGGACCACCAGGGCCTACGCCCCATCGCCCAAACAGAACGCATCACCGCGGCCGACGCACCACAGGACGAGATCGACTCCCGCTTCTTCGCCATCGTCACCGACCTGGTCGGCACACCGACCGAACTCATCGACGAACAGGGCGACATCGCCTGGCACACCCGCACTACGTTGTGGGGCACCACGGCTTGGACGGCCAACAGCACCGCGTATACGCCGCTCCGCTTCCCGGGCCAGTACTTCGACCCCGAGACGGGGCTGCATTACAATTTCTTCCGGCACTACGACCCGGAGACAGCGCGCTATCTCACTTCGGACCCTCTCGGGCTCACTCCTGCACCAAACCCGTTCACCTATGTGGGAAATCCACATACATGGACGGATCACTTGGGACTCGCGCCGGAATACATCGAGATCTTCCGCACCCCGAAGGGGGCCCATGCGGAATACGAGCTTGAAAACGGGCCGAATCCCGCAAACCACCAACCCGGCGTAGACATCGGTGGAGGAATTCTCTCCAACGGAAAGATCTACTTCGGCGAAGCGGCGGTGGCAGCGGAGTACGCTGGACCGACGGGAGCAAACTTCGCCAAAGGCATGGTGAGATATAAGATGCATCCATCATTCTTGGACGAGTTCGGCGATTATGCAAAGATCCACGACTACAACGGGCTCAACGGAGCGCCGCGCCTGGAATTTGAGATTCCCGTAGACAAACTCGACAGATTCAACGAGCTGACCCAAGGTAAAAGCTGGGTTTCCATTTTCGGAGGGCCGAAGTGACATTGAAAAATCACCAGGAGATCGAAGTAACAGTGGTCGCGGTAGCCCCCGTGGGAGCGAGGGTTGACGTGGACGGCGCAACCGGCTTCATTGACCAAGTGAAGCACCCTTCCTGGTGGGACAAGAGCGTAGCTCCACCCAAAACCGGGGACAAACTCCACGTCGTGGTCCTGGACGCAGACCGCGAGCCTCCACGGTTCAGCGCACTGCAGAGTGATATCGACATCGCGCGGCGATTGCGTGGCGCCGAAAGGTGAAATTTCACTAGCGTTGATCGCAGCCGCGTTGGTACAGCAACCACGCTACGTGTCCTGCACCGACGGTCCCCAACTGGTTGAAGAAGTCAGGCGTCTTCGGCGGCTGCTTGGTTAGTGAGCGGCAGAAACGCGGGCAACCCAGCCCCACCCCCACACAAGTGCTCAAGGGCCGAAGCGAACGAATAGCAGTCGAAGAGGGCTGAGTGTTCCTCGCCCGTCGCGGGCTTCGGGAGGCCCAGGACCTGCCACAAGCGGCCGACGTTGGACGTGGAAGTCGACGGCGCGACGGAGTTCAGCCAGGGCCTGATGTTCAGGAAATGGGCGTCGAGGAATCCGTTCTTGACTTCTTCGCCCCGGGATCGTGCCCAGCCGACGTTCTCGCCGAGGACGACCATGTCGTTGCCGTACGAGAGTACGGACTGCCCCCTGCAGAATCCGAGGAAGTCGCCGAGTGCTTCCGCTGCGGGGAGTCCTTCCCGGTCCAGCGTCTCCTGGTCGATGCCGGTGAGTTCGGTGAAGTATTCGGACAGTTGGGGGTTGACCACCGGCCGGACCAGCGCCTCGTACTCCTCGACGACGGAGCAGTCCTCACGCAGCCGCAGCGCACCGATCTGCACGATCTCGCGCAGCTGTCCCGGCGACCCCCAGTCCTGCTCAAGCGCTCCCGACCATGACGTGAATTCAAGGTCGAAGACTACGAACGTAGGCACAGCAGCTCTCCCTCTGGCGCGGATCTCCATCACAGTTTCCGATACGGCAGCGGCAACCTCGTACCTTCGACCGAGTGTTTCGACCCAGTGTTACGGCACCACCGACGAGAGGACCCCCAGTCATGGCACCGGCCGAGCAGCACCACCTGACGGGCAACGGACGCGTGGCGATCGAGGCGTTCCTACACGACCGGGGAGCTGACCAGATGCCCCATCCCGGTGGCACGCTGCTGGCACATCTGGGCCGTGTTCAGGGGCTGTTGGCGGACTGGGGAGCGGATGCCGTCGTCCAGACCGCAGGGCTGTGCCACGCGACGTACGGTACGGACGGCTTCACACAGGCGCTGCTGCCCCTCTCCGACCGGGCCACGCTCGTCGCACTGATCGGCGACCAGGCGGAGGCCCTGGTCTACCTCTACGCCAGTTGCGACCGCGGCGCGGTCTACCCTCGCGTCGACGGCACCACGGAGTTCGCCTTCCGGGACCGTTTCACCGGCCGCGAACTCAGCCCACCCGCCGACCAGTTGCGGGCGTTCTTCGACATCACGGCCGCCAACGAACTGGACGTACTGGCCCACAACACGGAACTGGCCGAGCGCTACGGCCCCGGCCTGCACGCCCTCCTCACCCGCGCGGGCACCCTGCTCTCCCCCGCCGCACGCGAGGCCGTGGCCCGGCAACTGGGCTGAGCGCAGATCAGATCAACAGCCCCGTTCGGCACGGCTGTTGAGCCCCTCCACCTCGCACCACACCGTCTTGCGATCCGCCCCCTGCTCCACGCCCCACCGCCGGGCCAACGCGTCAAGCAGCGCCATCCCCCGGCCGTGTTCGTCCGTCGCGGTCGCCCGGAGCAGCAGCGGCAACGCGCGCGGGTCCGGATCGGTGACCTCGATGCGCGTGTGGCCGTCGTCCGTACCGAGGACGCGGACAGTCACCGGGGTCCCTTCCCCAACATGGTCGATCACGTTCGTCACCAACTCCGTTGCGCAGAGGCGGACGTCGTAGGTGTGGTGGCGGAGGTGGTGGCGCAGTTCCGGTACGGCCTTGGGGGTGGCGAGCAGGCGGAGTTCGAGGGTCACCGTTCCGCCGCCTTGCGGAGGGCGGCGGCGAGTTCACGGGCGGTGACGGTGTTGCAGTTCCCGAGCGCGACGAGGCCGGCGTACAGGATGTCCACGCCGAGGGAGGGGAGCGTGATGTCGTGCAGGGCGAGGGCGTCGCGGAGTTCCTCCACGCAGAGGGTTGTGTCGTAGGGGGTGGACATGAACGGGTGCCTCCTGTGCGCTCTGTGACGAACTCCTCACAGACTGACGTTCCGCTGGCTACCGTAAAAGAGGTTTCGCGTTCGCGACCGGGGCTGCGGAGGAGGGCAAGTGGTTGCACGGGGCAAGGACATCGACGGGTCGATGAGCGTTCCGACCTTCTTCGGCAAGGAGTTGAGGTGGAAGCGGGAGGAGGCGGGGCTGTCGTTGGATGCGTTCCTGAAGGGCAGCTTCTACAGCAAGACGTACCTGAGCGACATTGAGCACGGCGAGCGAAGGATGCCGCTCGATCTGGCCCAGCACGCGGATCAGAAGTTGGGGACGGACGGGTTCTTCGAGCGGAACTGCGAGTCGGTGCGGAAAGCCCGTCGGGCAGGGCACGCCGAGTACTTCGAGAAGGTCCTGGACGCGGAGAAGCACGCCACGACCATCGAGGAGTGGTGCCCGACACTCCTCCCTGGGCTACTTCAGACTCCGGCCTACGCGCGGGCCGTCATCCTGGCGGGTCTCCCGCTGTCGCTCGACGCCGATGTGGAGGAGAAGGTCAACGCTCGTATGGCACGCGCCAATCTCTTCGAGGAGGACCACCACATCCCGGAGTACTGGGTCATCCTGCATGAGTCGCTGATCACCGAACCGCTCCTGGAAGCCCAGGCCATGACAGCACAACTGGATCGCATCGCGGAGCTGGCGGAGCGGCGCCGAATCACTCCGCAGATCGTTCCGCGGAAACAGAAGGCGTACCCCCTGATGGCCGCCTCCATCATGAGCATGACGTTCCCGGATGCCCCGCCGCTGGTGTACACCGAGGCGTCCTACTGCGGTGACACCATTGATGATCCGGCCCTCGTGGATCAGTACCGCAAGGCATACGATCGGCTCAGGGCCGTCGCGCTGTCACCAGGCACGTCCCTCGCCATGATCAAGGCAGCGGCGGAGGATTACCGAAATGGCAAGCACCCGGATCGACTTGAGTGACGCTCTCTGGTTCAAGAGCAGCTACAGCAACGAAAGCGGCGGCAACTGCGTAGAGGTCGCCGCCAACCTCCCCGGCCTCGTCCCCGTCCGCGACTCAAAGGCCCCGAACCGCCCCGCCCTCATCCTCACCGCCCCCGCCTGGACCCCGTTCATCACCGCACTCAAGACCCCTGTTGACGAGTCGGGGTTGCTGCGGGCGCCGTAGCCGGTATCGTCGTCGGAGAAGAGAAACGAGCCCCCGCCACGGCCGGATACCGCGACAGGGGCTCAAGCTCGGTCAGGAGCTTGGTGGGAGGTCCCTAGTCCTTCGGGGGATCTCCCGCTACCTGCTGAGCCACCAGAGCCACCACCTCCTCACGTGCTTGGCCCACGATTCCGGCAGCAACCGGGTGAGTCGACACACGAGAGTCAGCCTTGGCCTGGCATGACGTCCCATAGGGTGCGCCTCCCTTTCCATAGGGAGGCGGCCTTTTTTCTTTACCCGGAACCGCCCCGCTTCGGGCCGGGCCCCGAGGAGAGGGGCCCGGAACAAGGGAGGCGCACCCGAGGTACGTCACGTTCCGTATGCTACTGGCAACTCTCCGCCCCCATGGACCACTTGACTTCCGCAACGCAAAAGGCGGCCGCCCCGCCAGGGGCAACCGCCTTCAAGCAAACCGAAGTTGACCGGAGTCGACAGGTCAGGTGGGGTCGGGTCAGACCGCCGACCCCGCCTTCCACTGGGCCCAGTCCATGTTCCAGCCGTTGAGGCCGTTGTCCGGGGCCACCGTCTTGTCGCCGGTGTTGGAGATGACGACCACGTCGCCGACCATCGAGTTGTTGTAGAACCAGGCCGCCGGCATGTTCTTGTCGCCCGCGCCCTTCACGTCCTGGAGGCCGACGCAGCCGTGGCTGGTGTTGACGGAGCCGAACACCGAGGGCGAGCCCCAGTAGTTGCCGTGGATGAACGTGCCGGAGCTGGTGAGGCGGATGGCGTGGGGGACGTCCTTGATGTCGTACTCGCCCTTGCCGTCGTCGTCCGTGAAACCGACCGTCGCACCGTTCATACGCGTCTGCGTGAACTTCTCGGACATGACCATCTGGCCGTTGTACGTGGTGTGTTCGGGCGAACCGGCCGAGATCGGGATGGTCTTGACGACCTTGCCGTCCTGCTCGACCTTCATCTGCTTGGACTTCGCGTCGACGTACGAGACCTGGTTGCGGCCGATGTGGAAGGTGACCGTCTTCTGCTGCACGCCGTAGACCCCGGAGGCGCCCTCGACGCCGTCGAGCGCGAGCTTCAGCGTGACGGTGGAGTTCTCCTTCCAGTACTCGTCGGGGCGGCAGTCCATGCGCTGGGTGTTGAACCAGTGGCAGACGACTTCCTGGCCGCTGGTGGAGGTGACCGTGATGCCCTTCTGGACGGCGGACTTGTTCGTGATCGCCTTGTTGAAGTTGATCGACACCGGCATGCCGACGCCGACCGTCGAGCCGTCCTCGGGCGTGAAGTTCCCTATGAAGCTGTTGGCCGGGGAGACCGTGGTGAACGAGGCGTTCTCGTGGGCGGCGAGGCCCGCGGAGTCCTTCGCGGTGGCCGCGACCTTGTACGTGGTCGAGCGGTCCAGCTGCGCGCTGGGCTTCCAGCTGAGCTTGTCGGCGGCGATGGTGCCCGCGACGGCCTTGCCGTCCGCGGTCGTCATCGTCACGGCCGTGAGCGTGCCCTTGCTGACCGTCACCGCGGCCGAGTTGTTGATGGAGGCGTTGTCCGAACCGTCCGCCGGTGTGATCTTGATCTGGGCCTCGGACGACTTCTTCGCCGCCGCCTCGTCGGCCTTCGACTGTGAACTCTGGCTCGAATCGCTGCCGGACGACTTGTCGTCGCTGCCGGAACACGCCGTGAGCACGAGCACACCGCCGAGCAGTGCGGACGCGGCCATGAGGCTCTTGCGCCGCTTACTGTCCGTCATCACACGTTTCTCCATCGTTGCCGAATCCCCGAAAACCCCGAGCACCCCGTTAAACAATCCTTAATAAACCAACGCTACGACTGGTGCGTCCCGTTCCGCTTGTTGCGCATGTGTGGGGCACACCACGTCCACGGCGAAACCCCGGGCAGCGCTTGCCGCCCGGGGTCACATTCTCCCGCGCACGGCTCAGCCGACCACTGCCACCCCGTCCGCTTCCTCATCGCCGTCGACATCATCCTCGTCGATGTCCCAATCCGGCGAATCCGGGTCGTAGTCGATCTCCTCACTGCTCCACGAGGCCTGGGCCAGCTCGACCCCGGGCATCTCACTGACCAGGTCGAACGGGTCCACGAGATAGGCGAGCGCCTCGGCGGTGTCTTCCGTCACAGCGGTCTCGGCGTGCCCGCGCTCGTCGCCGGGCAGCTCGGGATCCTCGGCGATCTTGGCCAGCGCGGCCTTGGTCACGGCGTCCTCGTTCTCGACTTCAAGAACGAGTTCGACACGAAGGCGTACAAAACGTGATGTCTCTGGAGTGCTCATGCCGGGAGCGTACGGCCCACAGCTCCCGTGACTTTCCCGCGACCCGCACAGTTCATTAGCATCGCTCCACACGGCCAATTCGCCAGCGCCACAAGGGGATCGATATTCCGTGTCAACCGCTCGCCGAACGATGCTGACCGCCACCGCCGCGGGCACCCTGCTGGGCGCCCTCTGGTTCGTCCCCTCCGCCAACGCGACGGTGACCGACCAGGCCAGAGTGGAGACTTCGGCGACACCTGCCTCGCAGGTCACCCAGCAGGCACGGGTCACCTCGACGGCCGTCACCGCCTCCTCCGACGACACCCAACTCGCCGACACCGGCAGCCCGAACACCACGCCGTACATCGTCGGCGGCACGGTGTTCCTCGGCCTCGGCGCCGGGTTCGTGGCGTATTCGGTACGACGGGAACGCCTCGGCTTTTAACTTGCTTGACGACTCTTTGACTCAAGCTTCATAGTCCGCTCATGAAGAGATCATCGGGCATACGGCTGTGCGTCACCGTCGCGGTGGGCGCACTGTCGCTGGCCCTCATCACCGGTTGCTCCGACGGCGGTTCGGACAAGGCCGAGAGCAACTCCAAGAGCAGCACCGGGGATTCCGCCCAGGACTCCTCGAAGAACACCGCCAAGGCGCTCACCGTCACCGAGTTGAAGAAGCTGGCCATCGCGAAGGGCGATGCCGTCGGCTACGAGGTCGGGTCGGTCGGCAAGACGTACCCCGCGACCAAGAGCGCGGTCACGGTCGACAAGGCGCAGTGCCGGCCGGTGGCCTGGGCCATGGCCGGGCAGGCGCCGGGCGACGCCGCCGCGGCCACGAACAAGATGGTCACCGAGGCGAAGAAGCCCTCCTCCGCCGCCTCCAAGTCCGTGGAGGACATGACCGAGAAGGAGTTCGACGACGCGTTCGGTGCCGCGCTGGACCGCACGACCACCGTCGTCGGACTGTCCTCGTACGACGGCGACGGCGCGGAGAAGGCGTTCAAGGCGGTCTCCGACGGGGTCAAGAGCTGCGCCGGCGGCTTCACCGTCACCTCGGGCGGCGACAGCCAGAAGTACACCGGGGTCGCCGCCGAGAAGGCGTCCGGCACCGGTGACGAATCGGTGGCGTTCGGCGCGAGCGCCGTGATGGAGGACTCCGGCGGCGAGACGGGCACCGCGCACACCGAGGTGGTGCGCCACGGCAGCACCCTCGTCACGTACTACACGGTCAACCTCGGCGCCCTCATGTCGGGCAAGGCCTACGTCGTGCCGTCCGTCGTGATCGACGCCCAGGCCGCCAAGTTCAAGTGACCGACGGGGCCCCGCCGTTGACGGGACGGGGCCCCAACTGCCCTATCGCAGTGGCCCGGTGACCTTCTCCACGGCCTCGACCACGTGCCCGCCCCGCACGAACGCGTCCGCCGCCGCGAGGTCGGGCGACAGGAACCGGTCCGGACCGGGACCCTCGACTCCCGCCGCCCGTACGGCGTCGATGACCGCCCGGGACGCGGGCGCCGGGGCCAGGCCCTCGCGCAGCTCCACGGCGCGCGTCGCGGCGTAGAGCTCGACGGCGATGATCCGGGTGAGGTTGTCGACGGCGGTGCGGAGCTTGCGCGCGGCCGACCAGCCCATGGAGACGTGGTCCTCCTGCATCGCGGAGGACGGGATCGAGTCGGCGGACGCCGGTACGGCGAGCCGCTTCATCTCGCTGACCAGCGCGGCCTGCGTGTACTGGGCGATCATCAGCCCGGAGTCGACACCGGCGTCGTCCGCGAGGAACGGCGGCAGCCCGTGCGAGCGGTTCTTGTCGAGCAGCCGGTCGGTACGGCGCTCGGCGATCGAACCGAGGTCGGCGATGACGATGGCGAGGAAGTCGAGGACGTAAGCCACGGGCGCGCCATGGAAGTTGCCGTTGGACTCGACCCGACCGTCGGGCAGCACAACGGGGTTGTCGACGGCGGACGCCAACTCCCGCTCGGCGACGAGCCGTGCGTGCGCGATGGTGTCGCGTCCGGCGCCGGCGACCTGCGGGGCGCACCGTACGGAGTAGGCGTCCTGGACGCGGGGCGCGCCGTCCTGGTGGTGCCCGGTCAGCTCCGAACCGGCAAGCACGGCAAGCATGTTGGCGGCGCTGGCACCCTGACCGGGGTGCGGGCGGATGGCGTGCAGCTCGGGCGCGAGCACCTTGTCGGTACCGAGCAGTGCCTCCAGGGAGAGCGCGGCGGTGACGTCGGCGGACTTGTAGAGCATGTCGAGGTCGGCGAGGGCCATGACCAGCATGCCGAGCATGCCGTCGGTGCCGTTGAGAAGGGCGAGGCCCTCCTTCTCGCGCAGTTCGACAGGCGCGATCCCCGCTTCCGCGAGCAGCTCACCGGCGGGCCGTACGACCCCGTCCGGACCCTCGGCGTCGCCCTCGCCCATGAGCGTCAGCGCGCAGTGGGAGAGCGGCGCGAGGTCGCCGGAGCAGCCGAGGGAGCCGTACTCGTGGACGACGGGGGTGATCCCGGCGTTCAGCACGTCGGCCATGGTCTGCGCGACCTCGGGCCGCACCCCGGTGTGACCGGAGCAGACGGTCTTCAGCCGCAGGAACATGAGCGCGCGGACGACTTCCCGCTCCACCCGCGGCCCCATCCCGGCGGCGTGCGAACGAACGATGTTGCGCTGCAACTGTGCCCGCAGTTCCGGGCTGATGTGCCGCGACGCCAACGCCCCGAACCCGGTGCTCACCCCGTACACGGGCTCCGGCTTGGCGGCCAGCGCGTCCACGATCTCCCGCGCCGCGGCGAGCGCCGCGACGGCCTCACCGGAAAGCTCGATCCGGGCGCCCCCGCGCGCCACGGCAAGAACGTCGGACGCGGTGACCCCGGACGTCCCCACCACCACAGTGTGCATATCCATATTCAGGAGCGTACGCATTGAATGCAGCGATGTCACTACCGGGTAGCCACTTAGACCCTTACAGGTAGGTCACGTCCTACAGCCCCGTCCTACGCCCCCGGAACCGCCGCCGCTCGGCAGGCATCTCCGGCGTAGGGGAGTCCGCGAGCCGCACCACGGGATCGTCCGGCCCGTCCCGCCCGGCGACCACCGGCTTGTCGGCGCGGAGGGCCTTCGCGCGGTACTGGGCCGCGTCCGCCAGCCGGAACAGCCGACGGCCGGAACGCACCGCCCCGATCGGATCCTCCGTCGACGCGACCCCGCACGCGACACCTTCACCCAGCTCCAACTCGGCCGCCCGGCGGCACAGTTCGACCGCCGCGTCGACCACTTCATCGGCGGGCGGCCCGACCGCGAGCAGGCAGAACTCGTCGCCGCCGAGCCGCGCCGCGAGCGCGCCCGGCAGCATCGCCCCGCACAGCGACAGCACCGAACCGAAGCGCTCAAGCAGCCGGTCACCGACCGCATGCCCCCGGGTGTCGTTGACGCGCTTGAGCCCGTTGAGGTCGCAGACGACGAGGCTGACCACGACCCCGTCGCGCCGGTGCCGCTCGATCGCCTCGTCGAGCCGCACGTCGACGGCACGGCGGTTGGCGAGCCCGGTGAGCGCGTCCGTGAAGGCGAGCCGCCGCGCCTCCTCCAGCCGCTCGGTCTGCGCGATCCCGGCCGCGACGACGGAGGCCAGGACCGTGGCGAAGTCGGCGTCACCCCGGCCGAAGACCGGCGCACCGACCGGCCGCGCCACATACAGCTCACCCCACGCCCGCCCGTGCAGCACGATCGGGGCGACGACACAGCATCCGCGCCTACGACGCCGTAGGGCGGCCACGCGTTGGTGGCAGTAGCCGGGGCTGCCCGCGGCCGGGCCCTCGGCGGTCTCGACCCAGGCGTTGGGCTCGCCGCCGCCCGCCCACCGTTCGTGCAGGAACTCGGTGATCTCGGGGAACTGGTGCACCGGGTAGGTCTCGCCGTCCGGGAACTCCTCCTCGCCCGCGGCCCGCTCCCCCACGTTCACCAGGACCCGCAGCCGCCCCAGCTCCCGCTCCCACACCGACAGCGCGGCGAAACTCCCGTCCAGCGCCCGGCACGCCCCGGCCGCCGCCGCCCGCCAGGACTCACGAGGGGTGTGTGCCGCCGCCATCCCCTGCGCCAGCTCCACCACGGCCGCCAACCGCCTGTCCTCACCCATCACTCCAGGCTAGGGACATTAGGGACATAAAGGGATGTCAATGCGGCGAACGGGTACCTCTGGCGGCAGACCTCACAGGGTGCGGCACGAGCCGTAGACCCTTCGGGCCGGGGATCGGTTCCCTGACCGACACACCGACCCTCAGGCCGGGCGGAATCCCGAGCCGCCAGCGGGCGCCCACCGCCGCCATCGTGGCCAGGATCGCCGCGCAGGCGAAGTTGTCGCCGACGCACTTGAACCGGCCGCCGCCGAACGGCACGAACGCGTGCCGCACCGGCTCCCACCCGCTGTCCGGCAGCCACCGCTCCGGGGAGAACACCTTCGGATGCGGGAAGAGCCGCGGATCGGTGTGCAGGGAGTGCATGCTGTACGCGGTGTCGGTGCCGCTCGGCAGCATCACTCCGCCCAACTCCACGGCCGCCACGGTGCGTTGGGTCACCAGTTGCACCGAGTGCAGCCGCATCGCCTCGAACATCACCGCCCGCGTGTACGGCATCCCGCCGTCCAGGTCCACCATGGTCGGGGCCCCGTCCAGGGCGGCGATCTCGGCGAGCACCCGCTCCTCCGCCCCCGGCCGCAGCGCCAGCCGGAACCACGTCCAGGCCAGCATGGTCGGCACGTTGGCCGCGCCACCGACCAGCAGGGCGATGATCTCGTCGCACACCAGGTCGTGGTCGAGCGGCCGGCCGGTGTCCGGATCGCGCGCCGCCAGCAGGCACGCCACCACGTCACCCGCGGCCCCGTCCACCGGCTCCCGGTCACGGCAGGCCTCCAGCGCCTCGCCCACCACGGCCCGCATCCGGGCCATGGCCTCGTCCCCGCGGCGCACGAAGGGCAGGGGCAGCCGGTCCACCACCTCGGGCATCATCGGGCGTTCGACGGCCGCCTTCTCGATCACCGGCAGGACCTGGACCACCTGGTCGAGGACCCGGTCGGTCATGCGCCCGGAGAAGACCGTCCCGGCCATCACCGCCACGGACAGGGCCTTCATCTCGTGCAGCACGTCCACCGGGCGCCCTTCCTCCCAGCCGGCGCACACCTGCTCCGCCTGCCGGTGGATCGCCGTCAGATACCGCTCGATGTGCGCCACCGTGAACGCCTTCTGCACGGTCCTGCGCTGCCGGTGGTACAGCTCCCCGTCCGAGGTGATCAGGCCGTTGCCCAGCAGGGCCGCCAGCCGCTGGAACTGCCTGCCCCGCCCGAAGCTGCGCCCCTTGGAGGACTGCACCTGGTGCACCAGCGCGGGGTCGGTCACGACGTAGACCGGCGCGGTTCCCAGCCGGACCCGGACCAACGGCCCCTCCCGCCGCAGCGATTCGAGGAACCCCAGCCGGTCGCCGACGAGGTGGTGCAGATGCCCGATGCCGGGCAGGCAGCCCGGCGCGGTGGGTACGTCGTCGACGGTCGGCACAGGACAGCCCCCTTCGGTCGCGGACGGCGCTCACCCCGTGGTCCGGGTGCCCCGACCTCGTACCGACAGCAGTGTCCTCGTCGTCCGGCCGGCCGGACAGGGCGCCAACTGCCCAGCCCAGCGCCCCTGTTGTGCTCCCGCACACGCCCTTACGGCCCACCCCCTCGGCGCCCGACCATGGTGCCCGTCGGATCCGACGACCGGACCTCCGAGCCGAGGAGCGCCGTATGTCCGCACCGGCCCCCGTCACCCCGCCGCCGTCCGCCGCCCAGGGTCTGCCGGTCCTGGGTCACGCGCTGCCGATGTGGCGCGACCCCATGCCGTTCCTGCTGCGCCAGCACACCCGGGCGCCCGTGGTGCGACTGCGTCTTGGCCCCAAGCCCGTCCACCTCCTCACCGATCCCGAGCTGGTGCGCGGGGCGCTGGTCACCGAACACCAACGCTTCGACAAGGGCGGCCCGTTCGTGGACGCCGCCCGCACCCTGATCGGCGACGGCCTGGGCACCTGCTCCGCCGCCGACCACCGCTACCAACGCCCTTTGATGAACCAGGCGTTCCGTCCCGCCTGCGTCACCGGCTACACCGCCGCGATGGTCGACTGCGCCCGCGAGACGGTCGCCTCGTGGGCGCCGGGCCAGATCGTGGACGTGTGTCGGGAGATGCGCCGCCTCGCCTGCCGGGCCCTGACCCGCACCCTGTTCTCGGACCCGGCCCAGCTGCGGCTCACCGCCGAGATCGAGGAGGCGTACACCGTCCTGATGCCCGGCATGTGGTGGCAGATGGTGATCCCCTTCGGGCTGGTGCACCGGGCTCCCCTGCCGGCCAACCGCCGCTTCGAGCGGGCCCGGGTCACCGCCCGCTCCCTGATCGCGCGGATGGTCGCCGCGTACCGTGCCCGCGGCGCGGACCTGAGCGACGGGCTGTCCCTGATCATGGCCGCCAGGGACGACCATGGGCGGGCCTTCACCGACGAGGAGGTGTGCGACCAGATCGCCACCCTCATGATCGGCGGCATCCCCGCCACCGCCGACCTGCTCTCCTGGACGTTCGCCGTACTGTCCGGGGACAGGACACTGGAGCAGAACCTGCACGACGAGGTCGGCACCGTGCTGCCGGGCCGCGCTCCCGTCCACGACGACATCCCCGCCCTACCTCTCCTGGGCCGGACCCTGACCGAGACCCTGCGCCTGTACCCGTCGGTCTCGGTCCTCAGCCGCAGGGTCACCGGGGACGTCGACCTCGGCGGCACCCGGCTGGGCCCCGGGGACGAGGTCATGTTCAGCCCGTACTGCCTGCACCGGGACGCGGAGCGCTTCCCCGACCCGGAGCGGTTCGACCCGGACCGCTGGCTGCCCGGCCGGGTCGGCCGCGAGCAGCGCGAGGCGTTCATCCCGTTCGGGGCGGGCACCCGCAAGTGCATCGGCGACGCCTACGGCATGGCGGAGGCGACCCTGGCCGCCGCGCACATCCTGTCCAGGGTCCGCCTGGCCAAGGTCCCCGGCACCCCCGGTCCGCGGCCGATGCTGCGGATGACGCTGTCCCCGGTCCCGCTGAACCTGACGGTGGAGCCGCACGGCACGAGGGCCACGACGGCCGAACAGGCAGAACATCGGCAGGAGTTGAGGTCGAAGGTGCCGACCAGCCCGCAGGAGGAGCCCATTGATGAAGCCGGCGCATCAGCGGGAACGCCCCGCTGCCCCGCCCACCCGACCGACCCCGCGGCCGACTGAACCCCCGCTCTCTGTACCGGAGTTGTGGTGTCCCGTACCCCCGGCTCGGCACCCCGGAGAGGCGGAGATCACCGAGCGGACCATCGCCTGGATGCGCCGCTACGACTACATCGTCACCCCCGCCGACGAAGTCGCCGCGCGCGCCGTGCAGTTCGGCGAACTCGGGGCGCTGACCCATCCGCACGGCAGCCTGGAGGGCGCCGTTCTCGCGGCACAGCTGATGGTGTGGCTCTTCCTCCAGGACGACCGCTTCGCCGAACAGGCCCCCGCGCAGGGCCGGATCGAAGACCTGGCCGAGCACATCCTCTGGTCGCAGCGCGTGTTGCAGGGCGCGCGGGACCCGGTGCCCGAGCCCTACCTGGAAGCCTTGGTGGACCTGCGCACCAGAGTGACCCGGATGGCAGCCCACCACGAACAGCTCGAGCGGATCACCGACGGCTTCAACCGCTATCTGGGCGCCGCGGCGGCGGAGGCGATCTACCGCACGAAGGGCATCGTGCCGGACCTGGACCAGTACCTACGCCTGCGCGAGTCCACGATCCTGATGCGGGGCATGTGCTTCGTCGTCATCGAACTCGCCGAGGACTGCTACCTGCCGGGCCCCCTCTGGGCCCGCCCCGACGTCCGCTCCTGCGAACAGGCCGCCGCACGCGCCGTCGCGTACACCAACGACATCATCTCGGGCGTACGCGAGCTGCACTGGCCGGACCACACCAACCTGATCACCGTCCTGGCACAGCACTTCCGCTGCCCCCTCCAGGAGGCGCTGGACAGGGCGGTCCACATGTGCGAGAGCCAGATCTCCCTGTACGACCACCTGTCCCGCCCCCTGCTGGCGCAGGGCGACGCGAGGCTGTCCCGGTACGTCCGCGGGATGGGGGCGTGGATTCGGGGCAACGTGGACTGGTCGATGACGTGCGGTCGGTATCACGTGACGACGCCGGGGCGGGGTGGCGGCGGGCCGGGGTTGTTCGAGGGGTGAGCGGGGGCAACTGACCAACACGGCCAGCCACAACGAACCCGCACCCGGCAACGCACACAAGCCCCCTCTTCCTCCCCCGCTACTCCCCCGGCCACTCCGGCGTCCGCTTCTCGTTGAACGCCGCCACGCCCTCCGCCCGGTCCCCGGAGAACGCCACCGAGCGCCAGGCCGCGTCCTCGACCTCAAGGCCCGCCCGGAGATCCAGGCCGTGCCCCAGTCGCAGCGCCCGCTTGGCCGCCCGCAGGCCGACCGGCGAGTTCGCGGCGATGCGCGCACCCAGCGCCAGGGCCTCCTCGCGGTCCTGGCCCGGCTCCACCAGGACGTCCACCAGGCCCAGCTCCGACGCCTCGGGCGCCTCCAACCGCCGTGCGGTGAAGATCAGTTCGGCCGCCCGGGCCGCGCCCACCCGCCGAGGCAGCAACTGGGTACCGCCGCCGCCCGGGATCACGCCCACCGACACCTCCGGCAGGCCCACCACGGCCGTACCGTCCGCCACGATCAGGTCGCAGGACAGGGCGAGTTCGAAGCCGCCGCCGAGGGCGAAGCCGTGCACGGCGGCGATCGTCGGCATGGGGAGCTCCAGGACGCCGGTGTACGCGCGGCGCGCGAGCGGGCGCTGCCGTACGAGTTCCGCGTCCGTGAGGGAGTTGCGCTCCTTGAGGTCCGCGCCCACGCAGAACGCCCGCTCGTGCGACGAGGTCACCACGGTCACGCGTACGTCCCGGTCCGCCGCCAGGGCCGTGCAGGCCTCGGCGATCGAGCCCGCCATCGCCGTGGAGACCGCGTTCATGGCCTTGGGCCGGTCCAGGACCAGTTCCGCGACGTACCCGTGCCGCCGCACCAGCACGAACTCCCCGAACCGCTCCTCGCCCATGACCGCCTCCTGGTTAACGTGGGTTAACAGACCTCGCCCCGATCATCGCACGCGGCTTCCCCGTTCGGGTGACATCCCGCCCAACTCCCGCCGCACCGCCCGTAGAAGCGCATAACGTGCGTCCGCCACACCACAGGGGAGGGATCGTGACGACGACCACGAAGGCGGAGCCGGCCGAGGGTGCGGCGGACATAGCGCCGCCGCCGCTCCCCAGGGGCCGGCACCGCCGTCCCCGGCCCCGCAAGGTCCTGCTCGCCGTCGGAGGGCTCGCCGTGGCCGCCGGGGTGCTGAGCCTCGTACGGCTGGCGCCCGAGTCGGGAATCGGCGGGCTGGGCACGGCGGAGGCGGAACCCCGCCCGGACCCCGGCACCGGCGCCACGGACAGCACTGACCGGCCCGCCAACGCCGCCGCGACCATCAGCGCCGACCCGGCCGCGATCCCCTCCGCGACCTCGGCGATGGGCGGGGTGAGCGCGACGCCTAGTCCTACGACGACCTTCGGGGTCGTACCGACTCCGTATGCGACGGCGGCGCAGACACCCGTGGACGCGAACCCGACGACCATCCCGGAGACAGCGACGGCCGCCACGCCACCGCCTCAGGCACCGGCTCCCCGGCCTGCCTCGACTCCCACTTCGACGCCCACGCCCGCACCCAGCCGGACCCCCAACTACCCCGCCCCTGCCCCGAGTCGGCCGAGTCTGTGCGTGCCGATCATCGGGCTCTGCGTGGACGGGCTCGCCAAACACTGACCGGCGTAAGCGAGTTGGGCCTACACCGGTGACGAGTCCCGGCGGGTGAGGAGCCAGGGTTCGACAACTCCCAGGCCGCGCACGGGGCGTTGCCACATCGGCTGGAGGGCGAAGCGGTAGGTCGGGGGCTCCTCGCCCTCCTTCTCTGCCTTCGCCGCGGCTTCGGCGGCCTCCGCCTCGGAGGCGGGGGCCTCGCCGCTGCGGATGAGTTCCTCGGCGAAGGCGCTGTCGACGAGGACGGCGTCGCGAGGAGCTATCGACGTGAGGCGGGAGGCGAGGTTGACCGTCGTGCCGAAGACGTCGCCCATGCGGGTCGTCACCGTGCCGAAGGCGATGCCGACGCGGAGTTCGGGCATCGTCTCGTCGTTGGCCATGGTCTCGATGAGGCGCAGGGCGATCTCGGCGGCGACTCCGGCGTCGTCGGCGGAGAAGAGCACCTCGTCGCCCAGGGTCTTGATCAGACGGCCGCCGCGCGCTGCCACGAGGTCGGCGGCGGTGGTCTCGAAGGCCTCGACGAGTTCGCCGAGTTCCTCCTCCTCCATGCGGCGGGTCAGCCGCGTGAAGCCCACCAGGTCGGCGAAGCCGACGGCCAGGCGCCGGTCGACCATCTCCTCGTCGTCGCCCGCCTGGACGACCCGGCCGGCCGAGGCGGCGAGCTGGCGCCGCCAGACGTAGACGAGGAACTCCTCCAGTTCGGGCAGCAGCAGTTCGATGATCGGGTACGTCACCTCGGTGCGGGACATGCCCGGCTCCGGCGGCTCGGTCAGGCCCTCCAGGAACGAGTCCATCTGCCAGCCGGCCAGCCGCGCGGTGGTCTGCCCGGTGGAGCGGGCCACCTGCACCGCCATCGCCTCGCTCAGCAGCCCCGCCTCGACGAGACCGGCGAGGCGGCGCAGCGCGAGGACGTCCGCCTCCGTGAACGCCTTGGCCTGGCCGACGTCGGCGAAGCCCATGGCCCGCCAGAAGCGCGTGGCCAGCTCCATGGAGACGCCGGCGGTGCGGGCCGCCTGGAAGGGGGTGTAGCGGCGCTCCGCGCCGAGGATCAGTCCTTCGAGGCGCAGCGCGAGCGGGTTCTCGCTGGGAACGACGGCATCGGGGTCCACCCGGCCGTCCGCGTCCGCGCCGGAGCCCGTGTCGTCGACGGTCACGCCTGCTGCCCTTCCGATCTGCCACGGTCAGGTATCGACCGGGCCCAATGCTACGGCAGGTGTGGGCCAGCTCACTCCGTGAGTCACACGGGAAGAGCCGCCACAAGAGCGGTCGGGGTCACGCGGGGCGCAGGTGGACGATGTCGCCCGCCCCCACGGGCTCCTGCACGCCGTCCTCCGTGGCCAGGACGAGCCGCCCGTCGCCGTCGATCGCGACGGCCTCGCCGGTGATGGACCGGTCCCCGGGCAGTTCGGCCCGGACGACCCGGCCGAGCGTCGAGCAGCCAGCGGCGTAGGTCTCCTGGAGGCCGCTGGCGGCCGGGTCGCCGCCCGCCGCGCGCCACTTGTCGTACCAGTGCTCCAGGGACCGCAGAACCGCCCGCAGGAGAGGGTCGCGGTCCGTGGTGACAGCCCCGGCCAGGGCCAGTGAGGCCGCCTGCGGAACGGGCAGCTCGTCCTCGCGCAGGGTGACGTTGATGCCGACGCCGACGATCACCGCGTCGTCGCCCGCGCGCTCGGCGAGGATGCCGCCGGCCTTGCGTTCCTCGCCGCCGACAGTCACCAGGAGGTCGTTGGGCCACTTGAGTGCCGTGTCGATGCCGGCCGAGCGGGACAGACCCGTCGCGACGGCGACCCCGGTGAGCAACGGCAGCCAGCCCCAGCGGGCCACGGGCACGTCGCTCGGCTCCAGCAGGACGGAGAAGAAGAGGCCGGAGCGGGCCGGTGCCGTCCACTGCCGGTCGAGCCGCCCGCGCCCCGAGGTCTGCTCCTCAGCGACGAGGACGGTACCCTCGGCCGCCTTGCCGGCGGCGGCCAGCGCGACGAGGTCGGAGTTCGTGGAACCGGTGCGCTGCACGACCTCCACGCCGGTCCACAGCCCGCCCGCCCGCACGAGTCCGCGGCGCAGCGCGCCGGCGTTGAGGGGCGGCCGTTCCAGATCGGACCAACGGCTGCTGTCGTCTGAGGCATCTCGCGGCGTCATGCCAGCCACCCTAGGGGTGTGTCGTGCAAGCCACCCGAGGTGTGTTGTACGCCGCACTGCCGATCGGTAGGCCCGCCACTACTCTACGGATGAGTAACCCGTCCCCCTTTTGAGCAGGCAGGGAGCCGCAATCCCGATGTCCGAGCCGGAAGCGCCTCAAGAGATCGACATCCACACCACCGCCGGGAAGATCGCGGATCTTCAGCGCCGTATCCAGGAAGCGACGCACGCCGGCTCGGAACGTGCCGTCGAAAAGCAGCACGCCAAGGGCAAGTTGACGGCCCGTGAGCGGATCGAGCTGCTCCTCGACGAGGGGTCCTTCGTCGAGTTCGACGAGTTGACCCGGCACCGTTCCACGGACTTCGGCCTGGAGAAGAACCGCCCCTACGGCGACGGAGTCGTCTCCGGGTACGGCACGGTCGACGGCCGCCCCATCGCCGTGTTCTCCCAGGACTTCACGGTCTTCGGCGGCGCCCTGGGCGAGGTCTACGGCCAGAAGATCGTCAAGGTGATGGACTTCGCGCTGAAGACGGGCTGCCCGGTCATCGGCATCAACGACTCCGGCGGCGCCCGCATCCAGGAGGGCGTGGCCTCGCTCGGCGCGTACGGCGAGATCTTCCGCCGCAACACGCACGCGAGCGGCGTGATCCCCCAGATCAGCCTGGTCGTGGGCCCGTGCGCGGGCGGCGCCGTCTACTCCCCCGCGATCACCGACTTCACGGTGATGGTCGACCAGACCTCGCACATGTTCATCACCGGCCCGGACGTCATCAAGACGGTCACGGGCGAGGACGTGGGCTTCGAGGAGCTGGGCGGAGCCCGGACCCACAACGCGGTGTCGGGCGTGGCCCATCACATGGCGGGCGACGAGAAGGACGCGATCGAGTACGTCAAGCAGTTGCTGTCGTACCTCCCGTCCAACAACCTCAGCGAACCCCCGGCGTTCCCGGAGGAGGCGGACCTCACCGTCACGGACGAGGACCGCGAGCTGGACACGCTGGTCCCGGACAGCGCGAACCAGCCGTACGACATGCACACGGTGATCGAACACGTCCTGGACGACGCCGAGTTCTTCGAGACGCAGCCGCTGTTCGCGCCGAACATCCTCACGGGCTTCGGCCGGGTCGAGGGCCGCCCGGTGGGCATCGTGGCCAACCAGCCCATGCAGTTCGCGGGCTGCCTGGACATCGACGCCTCCGAGAAGGCGGCCCGCTTCGTCCGCACCTGCGACGCGTTCAACGTCCCGGTCATCACCTTCGTGGACGTCCCCGGCTTCCTCCCGGGCGTGGACCAGGAGCACTACGGCATCATCCGCAGGGGCGCGAAGCTGATCTACGCCTACGCGGAGGCGACGGTCCCGCTCATCACGGTGATCACCCGCAAGGCCTTCGGCGGCGCCTACGACGTCATGGGTTCCAAGCACCTCGGCGCCGACCTCAACCTGGCCTGGCCGACCGCCCAGATCGCCGTCATGGGCGCCCAGGGCGCGGTCAACATCCTGCACCGCCGCACGATCGCCGAGGCGGAAGCGGCCGGCAACCTCGACGCGACCCGGGCCCGCCTGATCCAGGAGTACGAGGACGCCCTCCTCAACCCCTACATCGCGGCCGAACGCGGCTACATCGACGCGGTGATCCTCCCCTCCGACACCCGCCGCCACGTGGTCCGGGGCCTACGCCAACTCCGCACCAAGCGCGAGTCGTTGCCCCCGAAGAAGCACGGCAACATCCCCCTGTAGAGGAGCGCCCGCCATGAACATCAAAGTCGTACGGGGCAACCCGACCCCGGAGGAACTGGCAGCGGCCTTGGCGGTAGTCAGGGCCCGCGCCGCAGCGGCAACCTCCACACCACCGGGCACCCCGAGGCAGCGGGACGCCTGGTCCGACCCGTCACGCATCGCGGGCGCGAGGCTTCCTCACCCGAGCCCAAGCGCATGGACCCGCACTTTCTGGCCCGGCTAGAGGAGATTCACCCAAGGGGCGCGGGGCTGTGTCAATGTGCGGCTCCGCCGCGTGGGCGCGCCCAGCCCCCACCGGCCCGCAGCTACAAACAACGCGACACGGCGTCGGCCATCACCCCGTACCCCTCGTCATTGGGGTGCAGCCGATCACCGAAGTCGTAAGCAGGGTGCAGCCGATCCGAATCCTCCGGGTCGGCCATCACCCGATTCAGATCGACAACCCCGTCGAACTCCCCGGAGCACCGCACCCACTCGTTGACCTCGTGACTGACCTTCGCCGCCCGCTCCCCCCAGTGATCAGCCCCCCCGAACGGCAACAAGGTCGCCCCGATCACGGTCAGTCCACGAGAGCGACCCTGCCGTATCAACTCCCGGTACCCGGCGATGACTTCACCAGCCGAAAGCACCGGCGCCGGCTTGTACGTAGGCTGCGCGTCCGTCTCGCTGAACCCGATGTCATTGAGCCCCAGCAGCACAACGACCGTGTCCACCCCGGCCAGTCGCACCACATCGCGCCCGAACCTGCGCACCCCCCGCTCCCCGTACCACGCGGAGTCGTTGAGCAGCAGGTTCCCCCCGATCCCCGCGTTCAACACGGCCCGCCCCGTCCGCGAGGCCAACGCGTCCGACCACCGTCGGTCGGCCCCCGGCGTGGACCCGAACCCGTCGGTGATGGAGTCACCGAAGAGCGCGATCCCGTCCGCACGCCCGGAGTCGGTCTCGACGGCGGACAGGAAGTACCAGGACTCACTCGACTCGGTGAACCCGTCCCCACCCAGCAGACACCCCGCACCCCGGTAGCTGGTCGCAAATGCCTGTGCATGGAAGGTTGCCGGTCCGGTAGCGGAGTCGAAGTACAGCGTGACAGCCACCGACTCCCCTGCTTCTACGGCGAGTTGGACCGCGTCGCTCACCAACTCCCCCCGCGCAGGCATCTCCCCCTCCGCCGAGCCCTCGAAGGCCAGCCGCACCACAACTCCACCGGCGGCCACGGAGCCCGCAGCGATCCGCACCGGCGAGTTCCCGTACGCGTTGGAGAACCGCACCCGCACCCTCGCCCCACCCGCCGTCAACCGCACGACCTGCCGCAACGACTGACGCCAGAAGCCCTCACGGGACCAGTTCGGAGTGAAGCCCTCGCTCGGGAGCTGGGGTGACGCGGTCCAGGCAGCAGTGAACATGACGCACCTCTCCAAAAGGAACCACAGTCCCATTACTCTAACGGAACCATGGACCCTTTTGGGGAAGCCGGGGAAGTTGAGTACCCGTACTCAGGCGCCCCGGCCCAAACCACCGCAAGCTCGGAAGCATGTTGTGGTCCGACCCCGATGACGAGCCTCCCAAAGACCTGCGGGAGACGGAGGTCATGTTGCGGCGGCTCGGAATCCTCATGGCGCTCGCGATGGTGCTGGCGATGATCGTGCTCGGGTTGTCCGGCTGAGACGAGCGCACCGCACCGCGCCGATACCCTGAACGCATGACAGATCAGCCGCGCCGCCGACTCGTGCTCGCCTCCCAGTCCCCCGCCCGGCTGGGCCTGCTGCGCCAGGCCGGACTGGACCCCGAGGTGATCGTCAGCGGGGTCGACGAGGACGCCGTCAGCGCCCCCACCCCGGCCGAACTCGCCCTCGCGCTCGCCGAGGCCAAGGCCTCCGTCGTCGCCGCGAAGCCCGAGGTCAAGGGCGCCCTGGTGATCGGCTGCGACTCCGTGCTCGACCTGGACGGCGAGGCCCTCGGCAAGCCCGCCGACGCCGAGGAGGCCACCGCCCGCTGGAAGTCGATGCGCGGCCGGGCCGGGACGCTCCAGACCGGCCACTGCGTCTACGACACGACGAGCGGCCGGTACGTCTCGGCGACCGCGTCCACCGTCGTCCGCTTCGGCGAACCGACCGACGCCGAGATCGCCGCGTACGTCGCCTCGGGCGAACCCCTTTACGTCGCCGGGGCGTTCACCCTCGACGGCCGCTCCGCACCGTTCATCGAGGGCATCGACGGCGACCACGGCAACGTGATCGGCATCAGCCTGCCGCTCGTTCGCCGCCTGCTGGCCGAACTGGGCGTCGGCATCACGGAGTTGTGGACGCCCCCAGAGGGATGATCAGGAGGGACTGGGGGCGGCCGGCGGCGCGATCGGCCCCGGGCCCTCGCTCTCGCCGCCCTTGTCCACGCTCTGCCCGGCAGCGCCCCCGGACGACCCCTCAAGGCGGTCGTACGTCATCAGGAGCAGGACGACCAGGGCGAGCACCACCACCATGGACACGAACGCTCCCGGGCCCACCAGGCCCCACGCGAACGCGCCCAGCAGGCCGTGCACCACGGCCACGCTGATCAGCAGGATGCGGCCGAAGCCCGCCGGGGCCCGGTCGCGCAGGGCGACGAGCAGGGCGACCACTCCGCACAGGGCGAAGTAGAGGCCGAAGACTATGCCGCCGACCTTCGAGGAGACGGACATCGCGTCCGGGTCGAGGCCGGCCAGGGACATGTCCTGACGGTCGACGACGACCCCCAGGAACCAGTTCAGCGCGGCCACTCCGAGCGCCTCCACGAAGAGGACGAGCGCCAAGATCCATGCCACCGGCCTGCGTACCACCGGCCCCCACCCACTTCCGACTACCGCTCGATCAGGAGCCTTGTTACCCCAAGTACGTTCGAGACAACCCGAACGCTACTAACGGGTAAACCGCGGGACAAGGGTTGTGATGGGGGCAAAGAATCATTGGGCCATTCGTAGGGACTCCACAAAGAAACGGCGTGGCGCGCGGCACGCTCTCACAGAGACCTTGCCCACACCGGAGAGCTAGGGTTTCCACGAGGAGTCCTGCGTACCGAGGTGCGACAAGGGATTTCGCGGGTCGAGCGAGCCTCGCATCACGCTCCGTGTGGGCAAGCTCACCACTGGGGACGGGTCGATGCGCCGTGTCGGCAGTCCCTAAACTCGGCTTGTTTCAAGGAGGGAGCCTCAATCGTGCGCAAGGTGCTCATCGCCAATCGTGGCGAAATCGCTGTCCGCGTAGCCCGGGCCTGCCGGGACGCCGGGATCGCGAGCGTGGCCGTATACGCCGACCCGGACCGGGACGCTCTGCATGTCCGCGCCGCGGATGAGGCGTTCGCCCTGGGCGGTGACACACCGGCGAGCAGCTACCTGGACATCGGCAAGGTCCTGAACGCGGCCCGCGAGTCCGGTGCCGACGCCATCCACCCCGGCTACGGATTCCTGTCGGAGAACGCCGAGTTCGCCCAGGCGGTCCTCGACGCGGACCTCATCTGGATCGGCCCGCCGCCGCAGGCGATCCGGGACCTCGGTGACAAGGTCGCCGCCCGGCACATCGCCCAGCGCGCCGGTGCCCCGCTGGTGGCCGGCACCCCCGACCCGGTCTCCGGGTCGGACGAGGTGGTCGCGTTCGCCGAGCAGCACGGGCTGCCCATCGCGATCAAGGCCGCCTTCGGTGGCGGCGGTCGCGGTCTGAAGGTGGCCCGCACGCTCGAAGAGGTCCCCGAGCTGTACGACTCCGCGGTGCGCGAGGCGGTCGCCGCCTTCGGCCGCGGCGAGTGCTTCGTCGAGCGTTACCTCGACAAGCCCCGCCACGTGGAGACCCAGTGCCTGGCCGACTCCCACGGCAACGTGGTCGTCGTCTCCACCCGCGACTGCTCCCTCCAGCGCCGCCACCAGAAGCTCGTCGAGGAGGCGCCCGCGCCGTTCCTCTCCGAGGCTCAGGTCGCCGAGCTGTACGCCTCCTCGAAGGCGATCCTCAAGGAGGCCGGCTATGTCGGCGCCGGGACCGTCGAGTTCCTCGTCGGCCAGGACGGCACGATCTCCTTCCTTGAGGTCAACACCCGCCTCCAGGTGGAACACCCGGTCACCGAGGAGGTCGCCGGCATCGACCTCGTCCGCGAGATGTTCCGCATCGCCGACGGCGAGGAACTCGGCTACGGCGACCCCGAACTGCGCGGCCACTCCTTCGAGTTCCGCATCAACGGCGAGGACCCGGGCCGCGGCTTCCTGCCCGCCCCCGGCACCGTCACCACCTTCGCGGCACCGTCAGGGCCGGGCGTCCGCCTGGACGCCGGTGTCGAGTCCGGCTCGGTCATCGGCCCGGCATGGGACTCGCTCCTGGCCAAGCTGATCGTCACCGGCGCGACCCGCGAGCAGGCGCTCCAGCGCGCCGCCCGTGCGCTGGACGAGTTCCAGGTCGAGGGCATGGCCACGGCCATCCCGTTCCACCGCGCGGTCGTCAGGGACCCGGCGTTCGCCCCCGAACTCACCGGCTCCGCCGACCCGTTCACGGTCCACACCCGGTGGATCGAGACCGAGTTCGTCAACGAGATCAAGCCCTTCGCGGCCCCCACGGACGCCGAGGCGGACGAGGACACCGACCGCGAGACGATCGTCGTCGAGGTCGGCGGCAAGCGCCTGGAGGTCTCCCTCCCGGTCTCGCTCGGCATGTCGCTGGCCCGCACCGGCCTCGCGGCGGGCGCCAAGCCCAAGCGCCGCGCGGCCAAGAAGTCCGGCCCCGTCGCCTCCGGCGACACCCTCGCCTCCCCGATGCAGGGCACGATCGTCAAGGTCGCGGTCGAGGAGGGCCAGGAGGTCAAGGAGGGCGACCTCATCGTCGTACTCGAAGCCATGAAGATGGAACAGCCGCTGAACGCGCACAAGTCCGGCACCATCAAGGGACTTGGCGCGGAGGTCGGCGCCTCCATCACCTCCGGCGCGGCGATCTGTGAGATCAAGGACTGACCCCACCGCACGTTCAGAGGTGCCCGGCGGACAGGAACAGCCTGTCTTGGCCGGGCACTTCTGTAATGAACGCCTGGCATGCTGACGGAAACGAGCCGAGGAGGGCAGGTGGGACCCATGACCGACACAGACAGGCCGCCGGCGGGGCTGCGTGCCGACGCCCGCCGCAACTACGAGCGGCTGCTCGCCGAGGCCCGGGTGTGCTTCGCCGCGCACGGTACGGACGCGTCCCTGGAGGACGTGGCGCGGCGTGCGGGCGTCGGTATCGGCACGCTGTACCGGCACTTCCCCAACCGGCAGTCCCTGATGAGCGCGGTGTTCGAGGACGCGGCGAGTGAACTCCTCGCCCGTTCCCGGGAGTTGCTGTCCGCGCCGCAGCCGTGTGTGGCTCTGGTGACGTGGTTGCGGGAGATGGTGACGCACGCGAGTGAGTACCGGGGGCTGTCCCGGGCGTTGATGGCGGTCGCCCACGACGGTACGTCCGCGCTGGCCCGGTGCAGCCACCCGATCCGCGAGGCGGGGGGCGCGCTGCTGTCCCGGGCACAGGAGGCGGGCGACGTCCGTCCTGACGTCGAGATCGGCGACCTTCTCCAGCTGACCCACGCGATCGCCCTCGCGGCTGAGGGCAACCCTGGGGATCCTGAACTGGCGGACAGGTTGCTGACGTTGACGTTGCGAGGGCTGAAGCGGTAGTCCGATCAGCGCCTGCGCAGGTCCGCCACCCGCGCCGCGCGCTCCCGCTCGGGAGACTCCCCGCCGAGGACACCCGCTGCCCTCAACCCCGGCCCGCCGCCCGGTACTTGACCCCGTCGCGGTGCCGGGAGGGGTACGTCCCGGCGGCGTTGGTCCCGCGTCGGGGTCTGGTCACCCCCCTGGCTTCCCGATGCGCCGGCCACGGCGATCTGCACCCCCTGGTCGGCCAGCGCCTGCAACTCCGTGGCCGCGCGGTCGTCGTGGCCCGGGGGCTCGTCGGTGACGAGGCGGGTGATGACGTCCGTGGGCACGGTCTGGAACATGGTGTCCGTGCCGAGCTTGGTGTGGTCGGCCAGGACGACGACCTCGGCGGCCGCCTGGACGAGGGCCCGGTCGACGGACGCCGACAGCATGTTGGACGTGGACAGCCCGCGCTCGGCGGTCAGGCCGCTCCCGGAGAGGAAGGCCCGGGAGACGCGCAGGCCCTGGAGGGACTGTTCGGCTCCGCTGCCCACCAGTGCGTAGTTGGAACCGCGCAGGGTGCCGCCGGTCATGACGACCTCCACGCGGTTGGCATGGGCCAACGCCTGGGCCACCAGAAGGGAGTTGGTGACTACGGTCAGTCCGGGCACCCGGGCGAGCCGGCGGGCCAGCTCCTGGGTGGTGGTACCCGCCCCCACCACGATGGCCTCGCCCTCTTCGACGAAGCTGGCGGCGAGATCGGCGATGGCCGTCTTCTCGGCGGTCGCGAGATGCGATTTCTGCGGAAAGCCGGATTCTCGCGTGAACCCGCCCGGCAATACCGCACCGCCGTGCCGGCGGTCGAGGAGTCCTTCTGCCTCCAGTGCGCGCACGTCCCGCCGTACGGTCACTTCGGAGGTCTGGACGACGCGGGCGAGCTCACGGAGCGATACGGCCCCATTCGCTCGCACCATTTCGAGGATCAATTGGCGACGTTCTGCAGCGAACACGAAACTGACAGTAACCCCAACGACCGTCTGCTTTCAGGTGTTTGCGCCGAATAACGGAAGTTGTTCGTACAGCAGGACGGGAAGTGGTATAGGGCCTAGTCTCGCCGCCTATGCCGCCCGAATGGTCGACAACTCCCCGTGACCAGCGGGGAGTCCGTTTCGGCTCAGACTTCGCCCGTCGCCTTCCGCGTGTGGAGCTGCCGGGCCACCTCGGCGATCGAGCCCGAAAGAGACGGGTAGACGGTGAAGGCGTTCGCGATCTGTTCGACCGTCAGGTTGTTGTCGACGGCGATCGAGATCGGATGGATCAGTTCCGAGGCGCGTGGCGCCACGACGACACCGCCGACGATGATGCCGGTGCCCGGGCGGCAGAAGATCTTGACGAAGCCGTCCCGGATGCCCTGCATCTTCGCGCGCGGGTTGCGGAGGAGGGGGAGCTTGACGACGCGGGCGTCGATCTTGCCGCCGTCGACGTCGGCCTGGCTGTAGCCGACGGTCGCGATCTCGGGGTCGGTGAAGACGTTCGAGGAGACCGTCTTCAGGTTCAGCGGGGCCACCGCGTCGCCCAGGAAGTGGTACATCGCGATACGGCCCTGCATCGCGGCCACCGAGGCGAGCGCGAAGATCCCGGTCACGTCACCGGCCGCGTACACGCCCGGAGCGGTCGTACGGGAGACCTTGTCGGTCCAGATGTGGCCCGAGTCGCGCAGCCTGACGCCCGCCTCCTCCAGGCCCATGCCCGCGGAGTTCGGGATGGCGCCGACGGCCATGAGGCAGTGCGAGCCGGTGATGACACGGCCGTCGGCGAGGACGACCTCGACCTTGTCGCCGACGCGCTTGGCGGACTGGGCGCGGGAGCGGGCCATGACGTTCATGCCGCGGCGCCGGAAGACGTCTTCGAGTACGGCGGCGGCGTCCGGGTCCTCGCCGGGCAGAACCCTGTCTCGGGACGACACGAGGGTGACCTTGGAGCCGAGGGCCTGGTAGGCGCCGGCGAACTCGGCGCCGGTGACACCGGAGCCGACCACGATCAGTTCTTCGGGGAGTTCGGTGAGGTCGTAGACCTGGGTCCAGTTGAGGATGCGCTCGCCGTCCGGGCGGGCGTCGTCCAGCTCGCGGGGGTGACCGCCGGTCGCGATGAGGACGGCGTCCGCGACGAGGGTCTCCTCGGTGCCGTCGGCCGCCTTGACGATGACCTTGCGGGAACCGTCGATGGCCTGCATGCCGTCGAGCCGGCCCCGGCCGCGCATGACACGGGCGCCGGCCCGGGTCACGGACGCGGTGATGTCGTGCGACTGGGCGAGCGCGAGGCGCTTCACACGGCGGTTGACCTTGCCGAGGTCCACGCCGACGACCCGGGCCGCCTGCTCCAGGGGTGGGGTGTCGTCCGCGACGATGATCCCCAGCTCCTCGTACGACGAGTCGAAGGTGGTCATCACCTCGGCCGTCGCGATAAGGGTCTTCGACGGGACGCAGTCGGTCAGCACCGACGCCCCGCCCAGACCGTCGCAGTCGACGACGGTCACCTCCGCGCCGAGCTGCGCTGCCACCAGCGCCGCTTCATAGCCGCCGGGTCCGCCACCGATGATCACGATCCGAGTCACGTACCCCATTGTCCCGCACGCTTCAAGGTGCTTCCGCCCGGGGGCGACGGGAGGTGCGGGCGTCGGGGCCGCGGAGGGCCTTTTCGGCAGTGGACCCGGGTACCGGTGAGTACGGAAGTCCGGGCGCTCGGGTACCGGTGGTTACGGGAGTGGCGGGTGGTTCCGCTGCCGTACTCTCGAAGCATGTCGCTCTACGCCGCGTACGCCGGCAATCTCGACGCGCGGCTGATGACCCGCCGCGCCCCGCACTCGCCGTTGCGCGCCACGGGCTGGCTGAACGGGTGGCGGCTGACCTTCGGCGGCGAGCACATGGGCTGGGAGGGCGCGCTCGCGACGATCGTGGAGGCCCCGCGCTCCCAGGTCTTCGTCGCGCTGTACGAGATCGCGCCGCCCGACGAGGACTCCATGGACCGCTGGGAGGGCGTCGGCCTCGACGTCTACCGCCGGATGCGGGTCCGGGTGCACACCCTGGAGGGCGAGGAACCCGCTTGGGTGTACGTGCTGAACGGCTACGAGGGAGGGCTCCCGTCCGCCCGTTACCTCGGTGAACTCGCCGACGCCGCCGAGTCGGCCGGCGCCCCGCACGACTATGTGATGGAGCTGCGGAAGCGGCCCTGCTGAGGGTTCCCCGCGGCAGCGCTGAGCGCTTCCCACACATAACGCCCGTCACAGGTCTCGTTGGAAACGACAAGACAACGATCGCAATCCCGTGAGCTCTGTCATCTACGCGCGTAGGCCCAGACCAGCTACGCTCATCCGCGTGAACGCATCTCTTCTTCCGGACGACATCCAGGGCGACCCCCATGCCGCCGCTGACGCCGCCGCCACGCGCCTGCGCGAACTGACGGGCGCCGAGACCCACGACGTCGCCCTTGTGATGGGCTCCGGCTGGGGACCGGCCGTCGACGCGCTCGGCGTACCCGAGGCCGACTTCCCCGTCACCGAGCTGCCCGGTTTCCCGCCGCCGGCCGTCGAGGGCCACGGCGGTCGCATCCGCTCGTACGGGATCGGTGACAAGCGCGCACTGGTCTTCCTCGGGCGTACCCACTACTACGAGGGCCGCGGTGTCGCCGCCGTCGCGCACGGCGTACGTACCGCCGTCGCCGCCGGCTGCAAGACCATCGTCCTGACCAACGGCTGCGGGGGGCTCCGCGAGGGTATGCGGCCCGGGCAGCCGGTGCTGATCAGCGACCACATCAACCTCACCGCCACGTCCCCCATCGTCGGCGCGAACTTCGTCGACCTGACCGACCTGTACTCCCCCCGGTTGCGCGCCCTGTGCAAGGAGATCGACCCGGCTCTGGAGGAGGGCGTCTACGCCCAGTTCCCCGGGCCGCACTACGAGACTCCGGCCGAGATCCGCATGGCTCGGGTGATCGGGGCGGACCTGGTGGGCATGTCGACGGTGCTCGAAGCGATCGCTGCGCGTGAGGCCGGTGCGGAGGTGCTGGGTATCTCCCTGGTGACGAACCTCGCCGCGGGTATGACGGGTGAGCCCCTGAACCACGAGGAAGTTCTTCAGGCCGGCCGGGATTCCGCCACGCAGATGGGGTCGCTGTTGGCCCAGGTGCTCGGGCGGCTGTAGGCGCCGTCCCCAGGGGGCTACGCCCCCTGGACCCCCGGATGTTTCCCACCCACCCGCCCGTTCGCCGTCGGCCAAGACGCTGACGTAAAACCGACATACCCCACGAGAGGTTGACCCGACGTGCACGACGACGAACTCATCGCGCGGGCCAGGACCTGGCTCGCCGAGGACCCCGACGCGGACACCCGTGAGGAGCTGGGGAAGCTCATCGACGCCGGGGACGTCACCGAGCTCGCCGAGCGCTTCAGCGGGACGCTTCAGTTCGGCACCGCCGGCCTGCGGGGCGAACTGGGCGCCGGGCCCATGCGGATGAACCGTGCGGTCGTCATCCGGGCCGCCGCCGGTCTCGCCGCGTACCTCAAGCAGCACGGCGCGACCGACGGAGTCGTCGTCATCGGCTACGACGCCCGCCACAAGTCGGCGGACTTCGCCCGCGACACCGCCGCCGTGATGGTCGGCGCGGGACTCAAGGCGGCCGTACTGCCCCGCCCCCTCCCCACCCCCGTACTCGCCTTCGCCATACGGCACTTGGGCGCGATCGCGGGCGTGGAGGTCACCGCCAGCCACAACCCGCCCCGGGACAACGGTTACAAGGTCTACCTCGGCGACGGCTCCCAGATCGTGCCCCCGGCCGACGCGGAGATCGCCGCCGAGATCGAGGCCGTCGACTCCCTGCACGACGTGGCCCGTCCGGACGCCGGCTGGGAAACCCTCGACGACGCCGTCCTCGACGCCTACCTCGCCCGCACGGACGCCGTCCTCGCCCCCGGCTCCCCCCGCACCGCGCGCACCGTCTACACGGCGATGCACGGCGTCGGCAAGGACGTGCTGCTGGCCGCGTTCGCGCGGGCGGGGTTCCCCGAGCCCGTGCTCGTCGCCGAACAGGCCGAGCCCGACCCGGACTTCCCGACCGTCGCGTTCCCCAACCCGGAGGAGCCCGGCGCGATGGACCTCGCCCTCGCGCGGGCCCGCGCCGACGACCCCGACCTGATCATCGCCAACGACCCCGACGCCGACCGTTGCGCCGTGGCCGTCAAGGACCGCACCCAGGGCGGCGATTGGCGCATGCTGCGCGGCGACGAGGTCGGCTCCCTCCTCGCCGCGCACCTCGTGCGGCGCGGCGCCCAGGGCACCTTCGCCGAGTCGATCGTCTCCTCGTCCCTCCTCGGCCGTATCGCCGAGAAGGCGGGCCTGCCCTACGAGGAGACCCTCACCGGCTTCAAGTGGATCGCCCGGGTGGAGGGCCTTCGCTACGGCTATGAGGAAGCCCTCGGTTACTGCGTGGACCCGGACGGCGTGCGCGACAAGGACGGCATCACGGCCGCCCTGCTCATCACCGAGCTGGCGTCCGAGCTGAAGGCCGAGGGACGCGATCTGCTCGACCTCCTCGACGATCTCGCCGTGGAGCACGGTCTGCACGCCACCGATCAACTCTCCGTGCGTGTCGAGGACTTGACCGTCATCGCGGACGCCATGCGGAGGTTGCGCGAGCAGCCACCGGCCGCGCTCGCGGGGCTGGCCGTCACCGACGCCGAGGATCTGGCAGAGGGGACGGAGAAGCTCCCGCCCACGGACGGTCTGCGCTACACGCTCGACGGTGCCCGGGTCATCGTCCGGCCCAGCGGCACCGAGCCCAAACTGAAGTGCTACCTGGAGGTCGTGGTGCCTGTGGCCACACATGCCGACCTCCCGGCTGCCCGGGCTCAGGCCGCCGAGACCCTCGCGACGATCAAGCGGGAGCTGTCGGCCGCGGCCGGCATCTGAGCCGGATCCGAGCCACCGTCACGTCAGCCCAGCTCCCCCTGGTTCACCGGGAGTTGGGCTGTCGCATGCTCCCCGGCCGCCCTCTCCCGCCGCAGCCGTTCCATGCTGGAACGGCTATACGGATGTGCTCCTCACCCCCCCTTGGAGACATCCGCCGGTCTGCGCCCCGCCTGCCCCCTAACCGGGCGGGCCGCGTCCGTGCACGAGCCGCGCACGGGGTTCAGTCACGCATCAGGTAACTGAACCCCGTGTCCGGTCCCACGCAGGACTGGAGGGTGAGGTCGCCCCAGTAGAGGCCCGCCGCCGGGACGCCTCGGCCCGGGGTGACGTAGTGGGCGTAGACCCGATAGGTCCAAGTGCCGCGCGGGGTACTGATGTTGACCCTGGTGCCGACGGGCAGCGTGGCGAAACGGTCGAAGCCGCAGTAGTCGTGGCCGACGATCACCACGGTTCGCAGCTCGTAGCCGTCCTCGGTGCCGATCGCGGGGCCCGTCCACTGCACGGCGTGCCGGCAGGCGTCGACCTCCGCCTGGTCGCCCCGGACCACGGTCGAGGACCAGCCGCCGATACGGATCGTCGTGGACGTGGGACGCCCGGTCGTCGCCGTGTCGGTGCCGGGCGCGGCGGACCGCGTGGGCGTACGGCGTGGAGCGGCGGACGGGACCTTCCGGGAGAGGTCCGGGCCGGGCACCCGGGCGTCGGAGGCGGACGGGACCGCCGGGACGGATGCCGGTGTGTGGGGGCGCGGAGTGACCGAGGAAGGCGTCGGGGCGGCGGCGGACCTCGGCGCGGACGCGGACGGCACCGGTGGTGCGAGGGGGGCGGCCGGAGCGGTCGTCGTGGTCGTCCTGACCGTCGGGCCGGCCGCCGTGCCCCGCGTCCCCTCCCCACAGCCGGCCACAAGCAGGAGCGTCGCCGCGGCACCGGCGGCTGCCCGGACCACCGCTCCCGGCCCTGCCGTCATCCGAACCGTCCGTTCACGTAGTCCGAAGTCCGTTCGTCCTGGGGCGAGTTGAACATCGCCTGGGTGTCGCCGTGTTCGACGATCACGCCCGGGGTGTTCTGCGAGGCGAGGAAGAAGGCGCAGCTGTCCGAGACGCGGGCCGCCTGCTGCATGTTGTGGGTGACGATGACGATGGTCACCTCGGACTTGAGCTCGGCGATGGTCTCCTCGATGCGGCGGGTGGAGGTCGGGTCGAGCGCCGAGCAGGGTTCGTCCATCAGGAGGACGCGGGGTCGTACCGCCAACGACCGTGCGATGCACAGGCGTTGCTGCTGGCCGCCGGAGAGGGCGCCGCCGGGCTGGCGGAGGCGGTCCTTGACCTCCTTCCACAGGCCCGCCTTGACGAGGCACTCCTCGACCAGGCCGTCCTTGCCGTCGCGGGTGGCCTTGATGGCGTTGAGCTTGAGGCCGGCGAGGACGTTGTCGTAGATCGACATGGCGGGGAAGGGGTTCGGCTTCTGGAAGACCATGCCGATCTGGCGGCGGGCGTGGGTGATGCGGCGGCCGCGGTCGTAGATGTCCTCGTCGTCGAGGAGGACCCGGCCGGCCAGGGAGGCGGAGCCGATCAGTTCGTGCATGCGGTTGAGGATGCGCAGGAAGGTCGACTTGCCGCAGCCGGAGGGGCCGATGAGCGCGGTGACCTCGCGGGCGGGCATCGTGAGCGAGACCCGGTCGAGGACCTTGTGGTCGGCGAACCAGGCGGAGACGGAGTCGGCGCGCAGGCTCGCGGGGCCCTGACCGGTGATGGTGAGCGGCGGCTGGAGGAGTGTGTCGGTGAGGTCGGGGTTCGCGGCCGAGGGGGCGTTCCCGGTGAGGTCGGTGGACATGGTGGTGAGGTCAACTCCCGTACGGGGTCGGGTGGTTCAGAGCAGGTTGGGCAGCAGGGAGACGATGGCCCCGGAGTCGGCGAGGCCCAGGGCGAGCAGCAGGGGGCCGGCGCAGATCCAGGTCTGCCAGCGGCCCCAGACCCGATGGGCGACCACCGCGAGCAGGGCGGCGAGCAACAGGCCCTGGGACCACAGGAAGACCCGGAGCCAGGCGCTGTCGTCACCGCCCAGCGCCTCCTCGGACGCGGAGATCCAGCCGGCGCGCAGGTCGCGCGGCGGGTTGGCCTGCACGGGGGTGATCAGCCGGGCGTCCACCCGCAGCACACCGCTCGGTGTGTACGGGCCGCCGGTGGCGGTGATCAGGGTGAGCCGGCCCTGTCCCTGGCCGATGGGCGCGGGCAGCGCGTCGCCCGCGCGGCGGATGCCGGTGACCTGGTAGACGGCCTTGGTCTGGCCGGTGGTCAGCTCGATGCCGGCGCCGACGGGCAGGTTGTGCAGGTCGAGGAAGGGGCTGCCGTAGCCCCACTGGCGGCCCATGATCACCGAGGTGCCGGCCTGGCCGGGCAGCGGGGTGTCCCGGCGGTGGCCCGGGCCGGACATCAGCACCTCGGAGGTCGTGCCCTCGGCGACGACCTCCTTGATGCCGAGGGCGGGGATGCGCAGCAGGGCGACGGGCGCGCCCGGCTTCAACATCCTTCCCTCGTAGTCGCGTTGGCCCACGGGGGCGGTGCCCAGGGCGAGTTCCTTGCGCAGTTCGTCGTACGCCGTCTGCTGGTTCCTGGCGTGCTGGAGGTGGCCGACGACCGTGAGGTTCGCGGCGAAGCCGAGGAGCACGGCGGCCAGGACGCACAGGGCCGCCCCGGCGAGTGCGAGCCCGGGACGGGCGGGGGGCCGCGGGGTCTCCTGCCGCGGCTGCGTGGTCGGCGGGGGCGGTGGCGGGTCGGGCGGGCCGTCGGCCGGCGCCGACGCGTCGGCCGTGGGCGGGGCGAGCGTGGTCACGGGGTGCGCTCCTCGAAGCGAGCGGGACGGTTTCCTTCGTACGACGTCTCTCGTACGGCGGGTGGGCGGGTCCGGGGGCGCGTCGGCGTGCGTCCCCGGACCCGCCCGGCCGGTCAGCGGTGTTGCGGGGTGTCGCCGGTGCCGAAGGTCAGCAGACCCTTGCGGCGCATGTGCAGCACGAGCGCCGAACCCGCGGCGAGGAACGCGAGCGAGGCGAGGCCGATCGCGCCGGCCTCGGTGCCGGTGGCCGCCATGGAGCCGGTGCCCGAGCCGGTTCCGGTGCCGCCGTCACCGCCCGTCGTGCCGCCCGTGTCCGAACCGCCGCTCGTGGAGCCGCCGGTGTCCGTGCCGCCGGAGGCCGAGTCGGACGCGCTGGGCGAGGGCGACTCGCTGGAGTCGTCGCCGCCGGTCGTGAACGCGAAGGCGACGCTGTGGCCGTCGGTCCTGTCCTCGGCGAGCGTCAGCGTGTGGTCGCCGTCGGCGATGTCGCTCGGCACGGTGAACGCGTAACTGTCCACGGTCCCGGCGGAGTTGGCCTTGGCGTCCGTGAAGGTCGCGTCGCTGTCGGCGAGGGTGACCTTGACCGCGGCACTCGCGGTGTAACCGCGGGCAGTGATCTTCACCTTCTGGCCGGGTTCGAGGGCGGGATCGGTGCCGAGGTCGGTGCCGTCCTCGTCGGTCACGGTGAGGTCGGGGTTGTCGCTGGGGCTCGGGCTGGAGGTCGCCGCGTCGGTGCTGACGAAGGCGAAGGACCCGAACACGCCCGACTTCTCGGTGAAGTGGAGGCCGTGGTCGCCGTTGGGCAGGGCGTCGGGCACGGTGAACGCGTAGTCCGTGACGGCACCGTCGGCGCTCGCGGTCACGTCGGCGTAGGTCGCGTTGGAACCGGTGAGGGTCACGCCCACGGTGGCCCCCGGTGTGAAGCCCTGGACGGTGACCTTCACCTTCTGGCCGATGGACAGCGTGGGATCGGCGGCGAGGGCCTTCCCGTCGGCGTCCTTGGCGGAGATGGCGTAGTCGATGGTCGGGGTGACGGTGGCCTCGGATGTGGCGTAGGCGTCGAGGTCGGTGGGGGTGAACACCGCGCTGTACGTCGTGAGGCCGCCGATCGCCGGTGCCTTGACGGTGAGTTCGGCCTTGCCGTCCGCGACCGCCGCCGTACCGAGCGACGTGTCGCCGTTCTTGAACTCGACGGAGCCGGCCGCGGCCGGGGTCACCGTGGCGGTGAGCTTGAGGTCGCCGCCGACCTGGACGCCGGAGGCGGCGGTCAGGGCGAGGGACGTGGGCTGCTGTTCGAGCAGGGCCCAACTGGTGCCGGTGACCCGGACCTTGGCGAGGAAGCCGTCGGCGGTCGTGCCGCCGCCGCAGCCCAGACCCAGGGTGTAGGTGCCGTCGAGGGATCCGTCGGGGATCCACACGCGCAGCGCCTGCTCCAGGCTCTTCGCGGTGGTCCCGGCCAGCGCCTTCATGTCCACGGTGAAGGGGGCCGTGCCGAGCGGGGGCTTGGTGACGCTCTGGGCGAGGTTGGTCTGCACGGCGGAGTCGGTCGGCTTGTACACCTTGAGGACGGCCGTGACCTGGGTGGTGTTCGGGCACCCCGCGCTCGACGTGACCGAGGTGGTCATGGGGTTGTCCGAGATGCTGCCGGTGGCCGGTGCGACCGTGAACTTGCCCAGTGTCGTGGCCGCTTGTGCCCGACCCGAGAAGGCGAGGACCCCGGCCAGGGCGGCGAACAGCAGCGCGCAGCAGCTCAACAGGGCCACTGGCGATCGGAGTTGTGCGAGACGGTGATTCATGTGGTGGTCCCCCCACGGGGTTCGGGTCGTGGATGAATACGCCGACAGGGCCGGGCACCCACGGGGGTGCCCGGCCGTTGCGCGGCTACTGGACGGTGATCAGCTCTCGCCCTTGAGGGTCGTGCTGCCGCAGTCGCTGCCGAGGCCGCCGAAGCCGTAGTCGGTGATGGTGGAGGTGTTCTGGCAGACCGCGGAGCCGGTGCCCACGAAGGTGGCCGCGATCAGGGAGTCCGACAGCTTGGCCGTCGGGACGACGTTGTAGACGTTCCGCAGGTAGGGGAAGTCCAGGTTCAGCGTGAGGTCGTCATTGCGCGCGCCCGTTCCGTTGACGGAGCCGAGCACGGCGGAGCCGCGGCGGTCGTCGACGACGAGGGTCTCCTGGGCGGTGTACTGGGCCACCGAGTACGGGAAGATGTCACCGGCGCTGTCGACGGCCGAGCCGTCGTTCTCCTGGATCGTGGAGTCCGACGTGACGCAGGAGCCGGGGGCCGTCACACCGATGGAGCTGAGGAAGAAGGCGCGGGTGCCGGAGGCCGACTGCGGCAGGATCGGGGTCAGCGTGACACCGTTGAGCGTGGTCAGGGTGCACTCGTAGATCGCCTTGAGCTGGGCGGTCGTCAGGTTGTCGGGCAGCGCGCTGCCGTCCTGCTTGACCCAGGACACCGCGTCCTTGGCGTACGGGATGAACGTCAGGTCCGTGGTGGTGGTGTTGTTCGGGCCGCGCGAGGAACGGGCGAAGTCCACACAACCGGTGGAGCCGTCCAGGGCGGTGTTCAGGGCCGTGATGCCGGCGCCGGAGCCGTCGGGACGCGGGATCGTGCAGCTGCCGGTCGCCTTGGTGGTGATCGGGGTCGTGCCGGTGGCGTTCCACGAGGCGATGACCTTGCCGCTGCTGTTCGTGATCGCGTCGCCGAGGGCGTTCACGACGTCCTGGGTGGTGTCCGAGCCGACACCGGCGAGCTGACGGTAGTCGGTGGCCGAGCCGGGGTCCGCGTAGGCGGGGGCGGCCAGGGCACCGAGGCCCAGGGCGACCGCTCCGACACCGGCACCGATACGCAGGCGGGTCTTGACGTTCACTTGAGTTCTCCTCCGTGGAAACGGATCGAGCAAAGGACGTACAAGCGGAAGACGTACAGGCAGAATCCGGATCTCTTTCGCCGCCGGCCCGTCGGCCGGCCACGCAGAACAATTCCGTAGAATCGCGTCCCGGGACCACTAATTCCAGCCGGTCATCAGGTGACGACTCCATTTCCTAGGTGACTCCAAGGGAATTCACTTGACGGTGTGCGGATTTCCCGGGGCGTGAATGCGCCCCGGGAAATCCGGACACCCGGGAAACTCAGCCGCCGGCCGCCCGGCGGCGTGTGGAGAGGCGCAGCATGACCGGGCCGGCGAGGGCGGCCGCTCCGCCGGCGACGAGGACGCCGAGCAGTACCCAGCGGACGATCCCGAGCACGTCCGAGGGGGTGTAGCCGCCGGACTGGGCCACGTTCTGCTTGGCCGGGTCGGTCTCCGCCGGGGCGGTGGAGGGCTTGGCGGTGTCCGAGGCGTCGGCGGTGGCGCCCGACGTACCGGTTGAGCCGGTGCCGGTGGCGCCGCTGGTGCCGCCGTCCGCTCCGCCGGACACCGAGCCGCCGCTGCCGGTGCCGCTCAGGTCGCCGCTCCCTCCGGACGTGCCGCCGACGGACTCGTCGGGGTCCGGCACGCCCTTCTCCAGCCGGGCCGCCGCCTGTTTTGCCTGCGTGCGCATCGCCGTGGGCAACGGGGCGTATCCGTACGGCAGTTGACCCTTCACGGTGCCCTGGGTCTGGCCGTCGCCGGCCGCGTAGCGCATCACCCTGGCGTAGTCGAGGCGGGCGTCCTTGGCCTGGTCGAGGGAGGCCGCCGCGTAGACCACCGCGGTCAGCGGATAGGCGCCGTCCTTCATCGTGCCGGGGTTGGGCGCCTTGACTCCGGCCACGTCGGAGTCGGGCATCTCGGCGACGGCCTTGAGCAGGGAGTCGTTGGTGGGCTTGACGTACTGCCCGTCGGCGTTCGGCAGGGCGGCGGCACCCAGCAGGTAACGCACGGCGGACGCGTTGTCGACCAGGCCGAACTGGCGCTGTTGCGTGGGGATCGGGCGATCGATCGCCGCCGGCTTCGTCGGGAGAGTGGTGAAATCGCAGTTGTACGCGGTGCCGATGGAGCCACGGCGTATCTTCAGCGCCGCGTCGTGCATGTCGTTCATGTAGGGGACCACGTCAAGCCCGGTGTACGTGAAATCGGGGTAGCCGCCCCCGCACTGCGTGGTGGTGGGCGTGAGGTCCGTCTTGGGGAAGAAGTCCAGGGAATCCGAGAGCACCCCGTTCTCGTACGCGGGGTTCACCTTCATTCCCCAGGGATCGGCCTTCCCCGCGATGAATTCCTTCGCGTCGGTGTCCGCCAGAATGTATTTCCACACCAGGTTGGCGGAGTCGGTGTTGTCCACGGCGACGGCCAGACCCAAGGGGGTGTTGGCGGCCGCCTGGCCCGCGAGGCCCGGATTGAGCTTGAGGAATTCGGGGTCCTTGACGAGGGAATCCGGGTTGGCGGCGAGGTAGCCGGGCACCTTGTCGCCCGGCTTGATCAGGCTGAGGGGATAGGACTGCGTGAGCACCTTGGCCAGCAGCCTCTGGTTGAGCTTGAGCTCCGTCAACGGCACGGTGCCGCCCGTGACGTCGTACATCCAGACGAAGCCGACGGTCAGCCCGGTGACCGCGACGGGCGCGTGCACCACCTGGGGTCCCCCGTCGACCGGTTCGACGGGATCCACCGTCATGGCGAGCCCCGCCAGCGCGTCACCCGAGGTCACCGCGTCCCGAGCCTGCTGCTCGCCGGACTGGGTGTAGTTGAACCGGTACGTTCCGGCCTTGCACAGCGCGCTCTGCCACGACGTGACGGCGTCGGTGGCCAGTTCGGAGCCCATGATTCCGCGCTCGGGCTTGCTCGGGTCGCAACTGTCCGTGACCGGGGCGAAGCCGAGCCGGAACGCTATGCGCTGATCCCAGTTCGACCGGCTCAGGGAGGAGGAGACCGCGTCGCCCGACTTGTACGGGCTCCCGCTCGCGTTGTGGGTGCCGCGGGGCACCACCACCAGCCAGCAGGGCTGGATCGTGCCGGCCGACGTGGTGCGGGCGCCGCAGCCCAGGGCGGGTTGTTCCACGGCCGACTTCAGCTCGAACGACATGTCGCCGCCGCCGTCCCCGTCGTTCGGCAGGAACGCGACGGCGTTGGTGTCCCCGTCGTTGAAGTACGTGATGTCCGTGCCGCTCGTGGTCGGGTCGCCCTGCCCCTCGACCGGCCGGAACGGCGCGTAGTGGGTGCCGTTCCTGTCGACCGGGGTCGAGGACCCGGTCTCCAGCGGGTCACCGAGCGAACCGCCGCCCTGGTACACGAACCGGCCGTTTCCCGCCTGCACGCCGGACGCCAGTCCGTACTCGCACTGGGTACGGTCCGGCCCGGACGCCTCGTCGCCCCAACACTGCATGACCGACAGGAAGTTGGAGTACGAGTTGTCGGACGGCGCCCCGCCCGTCCACGTCACCCGCACGCCCTGCCCGGTCAGGTCCTTCGTCTGGTGCACCGTGACCTTGAGATTCGAGAAGTCGTCGTACGGCCCCTTCGCCCCGCTCTTGGTCACCGCCGACGTCTCGGTGACCGCCGCCCGCGCCTGGTCCGCTCCGTGGGGCAGCGGCAGTACCGCCAGCACCAGGGCGGACAGCAGACAGCCCACGCCCGCGGTCACCCGCCGGCGGCCGGGCGCCGTCCGTACCGTCAGCCGTCTCATCAGAACTCCCTCTTGCGGCGCGAGCGGGCGGCCAGCATCCGCGCGGTGAGCGGTGGTCCGACGACCACCGCGAGAAGCAGTACGGCCGACAGGGCCATCAGGGCGCCACGCATCCCGAGGGCGTTGTCGGAGGCGAGGGCGACCGGGTTGGCCACGACCGACGTGTCACCGGTGCCGGTGCCGGTCCCGTCACCGCTGACGACTTCGCCGGTGTCGGGGTCGACGGACGCCCCGGAGGTGCCGCCGGCCGCGGCGCTCGCGGTGCTGTCGGGCTTTCCGTCGCCGTTGGTGTCGGTGCCGCCGGTGCCGCCCGAGGCGGAGGAACCGCCCGAAGTCGAGCCGCCGGACGACGAGTTGGAGCCGCCCGAGGTGCTACCGCCGTTGGCGGCGGGCTTCACCGGGGTGTCGGTGCCCGCCGCGCCGGCCGTGCCGGTGGTGCACTGCGTCGAGCCCTTCTTGTCGCAGGACTTGGGGTAAGGGGCGTTCTTCGTCAGGGTGTTGACCCCGCCGGAGAAGGTGGGGTTGCGGCAGTCGTTGATGTTGATGGTGCTGGTGGGCGCGCCCGGCACCCGGCGGATCTGCTCGAAGCCCGCCTCGACGAGGTTCTTCGGCAGCGGCGAGTAGCCCAGGTCGTCGGCCTGCTGCTGTCCGTCGCACAGGAAGTAACGGGCGAACGTGCCGAGGGAGTTGCCCTTGGCCGTGGTGAAACCCGCCTCCACCTTCGTCGGCAGGATCATGTAGCTGTAGCTGGACAGCGGGTAGGTGCGGGCGTCCGGGTTCGTGTAGACGTTGTCGAGGATCTGGGTGAGGTAGTTCGAGGACTGCTTGTTCTCGTTGATCTCGGCCTTGGTCAGCGCCACCGCCACGCTCGCCGCGGTCGGCTCGACGTAGTAGTTGTCCTTGTTGAGCACCTTGGCCACCGGGAAGCCGGTGTTCTTCGCGTAGGAGTACTCGACGTAGGTGATCGCGCCCTCGCCGGAGGGCTGGCGGACATGGCCGGAGACACCGAGCGAGCCGGACTTGGAGACCATCGTGGAGCCGCTGAGCAGCGGATAGAACGAGGTCATGCCGCAGTTGCCGCTGCCGCGCCCGGTGCGGGAGCAGTAGTCGCTCCACAGGGCCGGGTACTCCTTGGACATCCAGGTGGTGAACTGGGCGCTGGTGCCCGAACCGTCGGAGCGGACGACCGGGACGATCGCGCGGGCCGGCATGGTCAGGCCCGGGTTGTCGGCGGCGATCGCGGGGTCGTTCCAGCGGGTGATCTTGCCGGTGAAGATCTTGGTGAGTACGTCCCCGGACAGGCGGAGGTTGGTGACCATCTTGCCGTTGATCTTGAGGTTGTACATGAACGCCGTACCGCCGGCCACGATCGGCATGTAGGCGTAGCCGCGGCTCGGCGGGACCTCGGTGACGCCCTGCTCCTTGAGGCCGTAGGGGATCTCGGAGACCGCGAAGTCGACGGTGTTGTTCTTGAACTGCTGGCGGCCCTGCGAGGAGCCGTTGGCCGAGAAGTTCACCGTCATGCCGTAGTTGGCCTTGACGTTGCGGACCCACTGCTGGACCGCGTTGGAGCTCCAGGTCGAGCCGGAGCCGGTGATCTTCGCGTAGGAGGCGGCAGCGGCGGACGACGGTTGGGCGGCGAGCACGGCGCACAGCAGTGACAGCACGGTGCCCGCCAGACGGAGACGAGTGGCGGGTTTCACGACGAACTCCCGTTTTCGGTAAGGGCGTTGGGGCTCGGGATCGACGAAGGAATGGAAACGGAGAGGGCCTGGCGACCGGCGAAGCGACGCGCGTCACGTCGCGACGCGAGGACGCGCCGGTGTTCCTGACGGCGGCTCAACTGACCCGGTCCACGGCCGCCGACGATGCGCGCGGCGACGAAGAGCAGCAGCACCAGCGTCATGAGCAGGGCGGCCGTACCGAAACCGCGCGAAATCATGTTCGGCTCGGGCGACTTGACGTACTCGAAGGTGACCAGCGGCAGGGAGACCATCGGGTCGTGCAGCGGGTTGAGGTTGAGGTCGTTGGTGTAGCCCGCGGTCAGCAGCACCGGTGAGGTCTCGCCGATGCCGCGTGCGGTGCCCAGGATCACGGCGGTGGTCAGGCCCGAGCGGCAGGTCGGCAGGACGACGTGCCACACCGTGCGCCAACGGCTCGTACCCATCGCGTAACTGGCCTCGCGCAGGGTGCCGGGCACCAGCCGGATCACGACGTCGGCGGCCCGGATGATGATCGGCAGCATCATCACCGAGAGGGCGAGACCGGCGGCGAGGCCGGACTGGCTCAGGCCGAGGCCCAGGATCACGGTGGCGTAGATGAACAGGCCGGCGACGATCGACGGCAGCGCCGTCATCGCTTCGACGATGGTGCGCACGAACCGGGCGTAGCCGCCGGGCACTTCGGTGAGGAACACCGCGCAGACCAGTCCGGCCGGCACGGTGATCATCAGCGCGATGGTGATCATGATGAGGGTGCCGGCCGCCGCGTGCAGCGCGCCGCCCACACTGAGCGGCTCCAGTGGGCCGGCCAGCTTCATGTCCTGGGTGAAGAAGTTCAGGTGCACCAGCGCCTTGCGGCCCTCGACGAGCGCGTACACGACGACGAACGCGAGGATCACCACCAGCAGCACGCCCATCGACCGGACGACCGTCGCCGCGATCCGGTCGACGATGGCGGGCCCGTCCTCGTCGAAGGAGACCAGCAGGGCGTAGATCAGCAGGAAGAGGCCGTAGGCCATGACGACGAAGCCGACCGCGCCGTTGAAGGGGAGCACCCAGGCGAACAGCAGCCAGGTCAGCGACAGCGCGGAGGCGGCGGCGCCGACCACGGCGTACGTGTCGGTGGCGCGCAGCCGGGTCAGGGCGCGGCGGCGCTCCCCGCCCGGCACTGCGGCGGGCACGGGGCCCGGCAGCGTGGTGCGCGGGCGGCCGGTCGCCTGACGCGCGCCGGGCGCTTCAGGGGCAACGGTCATGGTCGCTCATTCCTGTGTGGCGTAAGGGCTGCGGGTGCCGGGGAGAGGGAACGGAAGGGGGTCACCCTCGGGCCGTCGTCAGGCGTCGCTCGTCGCGCCCGAGCGGGACCGGGCGACGATGGAGGAGGCCGCGAAGTTGACGATCAGCGTCATGAGGAACAGCGCGAAACCCGCCGCCATCAGGGCGGACATGCCGAACTCGCTGGCCTCGCCGTAGTGCAGCGCGATCAGCGAGGCGATCGAGCTGGTCCCGGACTGCAGGACGTGCCACTGGATGTCGAAGGTCACCGAGATGATCATGAAGATGGCGATGGTCTCGCCGAGCGCCCGGCCGAGCCCGAGCATGGTGCCGCCGATCATCCCGCCGCGCCCGAAGGGCAGGACGACGCTGCGGATCATGCCCCAGCGGGTCGCGCCGAGCGCGTAGGCGCCCTCGCGCTCACCGGCGGGAGCCTGGGAGAAGACCTCGCGCATGATCGAGCAGATGATCGGCGCGATCATCATGCCGACGACCAGTCCCGCGATGAACGTCGAGGACGTGTAGAGACTCTCGGGCGCCAGCGGGTCGGCCGGGTCGGCGCCCCGCACGTCGAAGACCGGGATCCAGCCGAAGTACGTGGAGATCCAGCGGGCGATCGGCAGCACCTTGTCCTGGAGGAAGAACACGCCCCACAGGCCGTAGACCACCGACGGCACGGCGGCCATCAGGTCGACGGTGCTGATCAGGGTCCGGCGCAGCCGGGGCGGCGCGTACTCCGAGATGTACAGCGCCGCGCCGGTGGCCAGCGGTACGGCCACGGACACGGCGACGACCGCGATCAGCACGGTGCCGACGAGCACGGCCGCGATCCCGAAGTTCCCCTGGTCCGGCGCCCATTGGGCCGTGGTGAGGAACGACCAGCCGGCCTTGTCCAGCGCCAGCCACGCCCGGTAGAGCAGGAAGCCGCCCACGAGCAGCATGACGCCCAGCACGAAGGTGCCGCCGGAGCGCAGCACCACGCGGAAGACCCGGTCGGGCAGACCCGGGTCGGCGTACAGGCGTCTCGGCACGTCGTCGTCGGGCCCGGCCGCGAGAGCGGTCACGGGCTGCGGCTGTCTGGTTCGTCTCGGCACAGGCACGGTCCCGACGCTCCGGGCCCACGATTGACATGCTCACCCCGAGGTGTGAACGAGAGGTTCCCTGGGGGCAACAACCGTTGCGCGGACCCCGCCCGCACCATGGACAACTCGCCGCTGGGCAGTATCAGTTGATGAACTCACCTGTGGAGTAGGCAAGTTGACCGAACGTCAGCTACTGTCCCCGAATAACTCAGGCCCCGCACCCACCAGTTCGGGCAGCATCGCGCGGAAACGGTCGTAGGCGGCACGGCACGTGGCATGTCGCTCGTACGTCCGCGCCGCGCCGGCCAGATGCCGCCCGGACGTCTCCCACACCACCCACACCCAGCCGCCGCCCTCGGTGCTGTGCTGGATGCCACCGCCCATCTCGGCGTGGCGCGCGCACAGCCGCACGAAGGCCGTACGACATCGCGCATGGCTGTCGTGCGAGGTCAACGACACCGCCACCGCCCGACCGTTGGGGGCGACCAGCCGCCAGCCGAACCCGCCCCGGCCGTCGATGTCGATCTGACATCTCATGCCCATCACCGCGACGGCAGGTCTTGCCGCCTCACCGGACCGCTCCATGTCCCCACCCCTGCCGCCCATTGATGAGTAAAACCCGCAGGTACGGCGCTATGGACGGCATCAGCAATCTACTGAGGCACGAGTGAACGGCACGAGACAAATGTGGTGGCCGGGCCCACGCTTCATGTCGAAGTATCCCCTAGGTAACCCCTAGGACAGGCACAGGGAAAGCGCTCACCGCACGGTCTGGACAACGTTGCCAATAAGCGGACGGAAGCGTCGGCATGGGGCACCGCCCCGCACAGCGGTCAGGACAGCCAGTGCGTGACGAGCACCGCGATCCAGGCGATACCGAGACCCACGGCGAACGGCCACAGCGGCCGCCCGCGCTCCTTCTCCCCGCTCTCGCCGGTGGGGCGCAGGGCGGGGTCGGCGATCATCGCGGCGAGTTCGGCGGCCAACGCGTCGTAGGGATGGGCGAGTTGGCGTCTGCGTTGGAGCCAGGGCCAACGGGGCGCGGCCACCGACCAGTCGTCGCCGTCGCGCACCCGCAGTTGCAGCTCGAAGGACTCCCGACGGACGGAGCGGAGGTCGTCCCAGGGGATGTGGCGCGGGGCGCGCAGCCGGTTCAGCCAGATACCGGTGCGGTCGGCGGTGATGCGCCAGCGGAGTTTCACGGGGACGCGGACGGCACACAGCAGGCCGGTGAGGAGGAGCAGCCCTTGAAGCCAGAGGCTGTCGTCGATCCCCAACAGGAAGTACCCCACGCACCACAGCATCGTCAGGAAGCCCGCCAGCCGGTCCACCGGCCCCGCCCGCCAGCGCCGTACCGGCACCACGGTGGTCCCCGCCCGCACGGTCGCGGCCAGTTCCCCGTCCCGCGCCGCCCGCACCGCCGCCCGCTCCTCCCGGGCGAGCCGCCGCCGCGCGGCGCCCTCCGGCAAGGGTCGTACGGGCCCGGTTGACCATTGCGTCACCGGCGGCTCACCGGGCTCCTCCGGCGCGGTGAGCAGGAGGATCTCGGCGCCGTCGCAGGGGGTGCCGTAGAGGACGGCCTCGCGCAGGGGGGCCGGTTCACCGGCCGCGTCCTTGTCGAGGAGTTCCTCCAGTTCCTCCCGCGCCGCCTCGTCGCCCTTGTCGTCCCCGTCCCCCTCCCCCTCGTCGTCGCGTACCGCCCTCGTCGCGACCGTGAACAGCGGCCGTAGCGCCTCCGTGTCGTCCGTCGCGTAGATCACGGCGTCCTCGTGCTCGTCCTTGCCGACGAGGACGCGCAGCACGGGCGCGGGTGCCGTGCGCAGGGCGACCGCCCGGCGTCGGCCGAGGGTTCCGGAGAGGAGCAGGGTGAGGGCCAGGCCCAGCGTGAACAGGCCCTCCGCGACGGCCAGTTGGCGGTCGTCCGCCCCGTGCCACAGGCCGGAGGTGGCGAGCAGGACGACACCAGGTAGGGCCAGACCGGCCCCGAACCTGAGGAAAAGCCCGCCCCGCCGCACCGGCCCGTCAGCGTCCGGCGGTACGGCCGTGACCCCGTCGGTCGCGGCCAGGGCGCTGTGCCGCTGGCGGGCACGCGCGCGTGCCCGTAGCCCGGTGGCCGTCACGGAGGCCAGGACCAGCAGGGCGGCGCACACCAGGACCGGCCACGACAGCCCGATCCCGTGTATCGCCGCCAGCACGATCAGTACGGGGGCGGAGAACCGTACGCCCTCGGGACGCCACAGCCACCAGACGACCTGGAGCGGCAGCAGCGCAACCAGGTCCGGGGGCAGGTCCGTCGTCGCCAGCAGGCCGAAGGCGGCCAGCACGGCGCACCAGACGGCCAGTTCGACGGCCCAGTGGCGCGGCCGTACCGGTACCCACCACGGGACCACCGCGCCGGCCCACACGCGCGCGTGCTCCCCGTTCCAGTCCACGCACCCCTCGGGTATCGCGGAAAGGGGCAGCGGCGACGACTCCCGGACGTTCGTGGTCATGACATCCCAGAGAGGTGTGAGTGGGGAGGGGTGAGTGCGGGTGATCCCAGTGCGGAGGGGGATGCGCGGGCGGTGCGACTGCGGGCGGTGCCCGTCCGGTCAGCCCGTCGCCAGCAGGATCGCCAGGAGTACGGCACCGGCGACCACCGGCGCGACCACCTCGTACGCCCAGCGCACGGTGACCTCGCCCTGTGCCGACTCCGCCTGCTCCCTGGCCTCCAGCAGTTCGCGCAGGTCGGTCATGATCTGGTCGGACTCCGCGCGCGTGGACCCGCCCGGCACGGCGCCGCCCCGCATGCCGCTGCCCGCGCCCATGCCGCCGCCGAACCCGCCGAGCCCGCCGCCGAAGCCCAGGGCGCCGGATCTGCCGCCGCGCTGCGCGCCCGCCGCCTCCGCCGCGGCCTTCGCCTCGCGCCGCGCCGCCTTCTTGCGGGCCCGCAGCGAGACCGGCACCGACCACAGCTGGAACTTGGCGCCCGCCTTCGTGACGACCTCGTTCGAGAACCCGGACCGCAGCGTGGCGATCTCACCCCACGGCAGTACGACGACCCGGAACGGGTTGCGGACGCGCAGCCGGTCCGGGCCCGCGTACACCGCCGGGCGGAGCGTGAACGCGGCGATCGCCGGGACGACGAGGATCAGGCCGGCGAGCGCGAGCCACGGGGTGCGGCCGTGGCCGGACACCAGGGCGTCGATGCCGAGCCAGCAGGCGATGGCCAGCAGCAGGACACCGCCGATGAGGCCCGCGGGTGAGCGGTAGATCCGGTCTTTGGGCTCGGGGTGCGGGGTCGTCATGCTGCCGATTCTGCCTCAGGGGTGCGCCTGCTCGCCGTCGGGGACCTGTTGCGTTCGCGACCGCGGGTGCGCTGCGGCTGGTCGCGCCCACGCGACGGAGCCGCACACGGATACGGCCCCGCGCCCCTAGGTAGGACCACTTGCCCGGGGTGTACAGCTGCTACGCGCGTAGATATGCTCGTGTGGTGACCATGCCCACCACTGCACCTGCTGCTGCACACGCACTCGGCGAGGTAACGGCTTCCGACAGCACGCTGCGCCGTTTCCTCCACGGGCTGCCCGGCGTCGACGCGGTCGGCCTGGAGGCGCGTGCCGCCTCGCTCGGGACCCGTTCCATCAAGACCACCGCGAAGGCGTACGCCATCGACCTCGCCATCTCGATGGTCGACCTGACGACGCTGGAAGGCGCGGACACCCCCGGCAAGGTCCGGGCGCTCGGCGCCAAGGCGGTCCGCCCCGACCCGACCGACCGCACGAGCCCCTCGACTGCGGCCGTCTGCGTCTATCCCGACATGGTGGCCACCGCCAAGGAGGCCGTCGCCGGTTCCTCCGTGAAGGTCGCCTCCGTCGCCACCGCCTTCCCGGCCGGCCGTGCCGCGCTCGCCGTGAAGCTGGCCGACGTGCGCGACGCGGTCGCCGCCGGCGCCGACGAGATCGACATGGTCATCGACCGCGGGGCGTTCCTCGCGGGCAACTACATGAAGGTCTACGACGAGATCGTCGCCGTGAAGGAGGCCTCGGGCGCCGCCCGCCTGAAGGTCATCTTCGAGACCGGCGAGCTGTCGACGTACGACAACATCCGCCGCGCGAGCTGGCTCGGCATGCTGGCCGGCGCGGACTTCATCAAGACGTCGACGGGCAAGGTCGCCGTCAACGCCACGCCCGCGAACACCCTGTTGATGCTGGAGGCGGTCCGCGACTTCCGCGCCCAGACCGGCGTCCAGGTCGGCGTGAAGCCCGCGGGCGGTATCCGTACCTCCAAGGACGCGATCAAGTTCCTGGTCATCGTCAACGAGACGGCGGGCGAGGACTGGCTGGACAACCACTGGTTCCGCTTCGGCGCGTCCTCGCTCCTGAACGACCTGCTGATGCAGCGTCAGAAGCTGGCCACCGGCCGCTACTCCGGCCCCGACTACGTGACGGTGGACTGATCCACATGGCATCCACATCTGCATCCGCATCCGCATTTGAGTACGCACCGGCGCCCGAGTCGCGCGCCGTCGTCGACATCGCGCCCTCCTACGGCCTGTTCATCGACGGCGAGTTCACCGAGGCGGCCGACGGCAAGGTCTTCAAGACCGTCTCCCCCTCGACCGAAGAGGTCCTCTCCGAGATCGCCCAGGCGGGCGAGGCGGACGTCGACCGCGCGGTGAAGGCCGCCCGCAAGGCCTTCGAGAAGTGGTCGGCGCTGCCCGGCTCCGAGCGCGCGAAGTACCTGTTCCGCATCGCCCGGATCATCCAGGAGCGCAGCCGCGAACTGGCCGTCCTGGAGACCCTGGACAACGGCAAGCCCATCAAGGAGACGCGCGACGCGGACCTTCCCCTGGTCGCCGCGCACTTCTTCTACTACGCGGGCTGGGCCGACAAGTTGGACCACGCCGGCTTCGGCGCGAACCCGCAGCCGCTCGGCGTCGCGGGCCAGGTGATCCCCTGGAACTTCCCGCTCCTGATGCTCGCGTGGAAGATCGCCCCGGCACTGGCCACCGGCAACACGGTCGTGTTGAAGCCCGCGGAGACGACCCCCCTCTCGGCACTCTTCTTCGCGGACATCTGCCGCCAGGCGGGCATCCCCAAGGGTGTCGTCAACATCCTTCCGGGCTACGGCGATTCGGGCGCCGCGCTGGTCGCGCACCCGGACGTGAACAAGGTCGCCTTCACCGGTTCCACGGCGGTCGGCAAGGCGATCGCGCGCCAGGTGGCCGGTACGACCAAGAAGGTCACCCTCGAACTCGGCGGCAAGGGCGCGAACATCGTCTTCGACGACGCCCCCATCGACCAGGCGGTGGAGGGGATCGTCACCGGCATCTTCTTCAACCAGGGCCAGGTCTGCTGCGCGGGCAGCCGCCTGCTCGTCCAGGAGTCCATCCAGGACGAGCTGTTGGACTCCCTGAAGCGCAGGCTCTCCACGCTCCGCCTCGGCGACCCGCTCGACAAGAACACGGACATCGGCGCGATCAACTCCGCCGAACAGCTCTCGCGGATCACCTCGCTCGTCGAACAGGGCGAGGCGGAGGGCGCCGAGCGCTGGTCCCCGTCCTGCGAACTCCCGTCCTCCGGCTACTGGTTCGCCCCGACGCTCTTCACGAACGTCACCCAGGCGCACACCATCGCCCGCGACGAGATCTTCGGCCCGGTGCTGTCGGTCCTGACCTTCCGCACGCCCGAGGAGGCGGTCGCGAAGGCCAACAACACGCAGTACGGCCTCTCCGCCGGCATCTGGACGGAGAAGGGCTCCCGCATCCTCGCGGTCGCGAGCAAGCTGCGCGCGGGTGTCATCTGGTCCAACACGTTCAACAAGTTCGACCCGACCTCGCCGTTCGGCGGCTACAAGGAGTCGGGCTTCGGCCGCGAGGGCGGTCGCCACGGCCTGGAGGCGTACCTCGCCCCGTCGAGCCCGGAGGGCGAGCGATAAATGAGCACAGTTGATCGCACCAACGAACGCCTCAGCGTCTTCAAGACCTACAAGCTGTACGTCGGGGGCAAGTTCCCCCGGAGCGAGAGCGGCCGGGTGTACGAGGTGACCGACTCCAAGGGCAAGTGGCTCGCGAACGCGCCGCAGTCCTCCCGCAAGGACGCCCGCGACGCCGTAGTGGCGGCCCGCAAGGCGTTCGGCGGCTGGTCCGGCGCTACGGCCTACAACCGCGGCCAGATCCTCTACCGCATCGCCGAGATGCTGGAGGGCCGCAAGGACCAGTTCGCGCGGGAAGTCGCGGACGCGGAGGGCCTGTCGAAGTCGAAGGCGGCCGTCGTGGTCGACGCGGCGATCGACCGCTGGGTCTGGTACGCGGGCTGGACGGACAAGATCGCGCAGGTGGTCGGCGGCGCGAACCCGGTGGCGGGCCCGTACTTCAACCTGTCGTCCCCCGAGCCGACGGGAGTGGTCACCGTCCTGGCACCCCAGGAGTCCTCCTTCCTCGGCCTGATCTCGGTCGTCGCCCCGGTGATCGCGACCGGCAACACGGCCATCGTCATCGCGAGCGAGAACTCCCCGCTCCCCGCACTGTCGTTGGGCGAGGTCCTGGCCACCTCCGACCTGCCCGGCGGCGTCGTCAACATCCTGTCCGGCAGGACGGCGGAGATCGCGGCCCCCCTGGCCGCACACCAGGACGTCAACGCGATCGACTTGGCGGGCGCGGACGACGTACTGGCGAAGGAGCTGGAGATCGCAGCGGCCGACAACCTCAAGCGGGTTCTCCGTCCACAGCCTGTGGATTACGCGGAGACTCCCGGCATCGACCGTCTGACGGCCTTCCTGGAGACGAAGACGGTCTGGCACCCGACGGGTTCGCTGGGGGCATCCGGCTCGTCGTACTAGGCAGGCCGAAGGCCAACGCCCAGGGGCGCGGGGCTGTGTTCGACATGCGGCTCCCCGCGCCCGCCCCCGCAGTCGCTCAACCCCCCAACAGCCCCGTCACCTGCCCCACCACCGGCATGCTCCCGATCGACTGAGCCTCGGCCACCGGCCCCGTCAACGCCTGCGAGGCCAACGGCTGGAAGTCCGCGAGCTGGGTCGCGACCCCGTTGTCGAGCGGGTCGACACCCGTCCCCGCGAGGGGGTTGGGCTTGAGACCCGCGACCGGCCCGGTGACATATCCGACCGTGCCGGTGACGGCGCCGAGCCCCGCCGCGGGGTCGATCTTGCCCAAGGACGTGGGCCGCGTCCGCATCACGTCGACCACCGGCGCGGTGTCCGCGGCTGCCGACGCCGCCCCCGCACCGAGGGCGCCTGAGGCGATCGCGAGGGCGACGAGGGCGCGCTGGGCGGTCGGATGCTGGGGGGACGTGTGTCGTGCCATTGCTGGTGCCACCTTCTGGTGCGCAGGGTAATCAGGTCAGCACGAAGGGTAGTTGACGTGTGATGCGCGTTCCACTGGCGACCCGCGGGGTCGGCAGGACGTACGGAATGCGTCAAACTGGTGTCCCGTGAGCATCCTTTCCCCGTCACCGGCCCGTGTCGTGCTGCTGTGCGGCCCCTCGGGGTCCGGCAAGTCCCTCGTCTCCGCCCGGTCCGGTCTACCCGTGCTGCGGCTCGACGACTTCTACAAAGAGGGCGACGACCCGACGCTGCCGCAGGTGGCGGGGAGTTCGGACATCGACTGGGACCACCCCGACTCCTGGGACGCGGACGTCGCGGTCACCGCGATCGTCGAGCTGTGCCGCACGGGCCGTACGGACGTGCCGGTCTACGACATCTCGCTGAGCGCCCGCACGGGCACGGAGGCGGTCGATGTGGGCCGGACCCCGTTGTTCATAGCGGAGGGCATCTTCGCCGCCGAGGTCATCACCCGGTGCCAGGAGCTGGGCGTCCTCGCGGACGCGCTGTGCCTGAGCCGCGGCCCGATGCGCACCTTCCGGCGCCGTTTCCTGCGGGATCTCAGGGAGGGCCGTAAGTCCGTGCCGTTCCTGTTGCGGCGCGGCTGGCGGCTGATGCGGCTGGAGCGGTCGATCGTGGCCCGGCAGACCGGACTCGGCGCGTACGCCTGCGACAAGGACGAGGCGCTGGGCAGGCTCGCGGCGGCGGCGGCGGTGGGCCGGCGCCCGGCCGCCGCTTCCACGCCCGCCACCACCCCCACCGTCTGAGGGCACGAAAAAAGCGGGACTGGACGGACCCCCCGGCCCTCCAGTCCCGCTCTCCCCGTTCCCCCGTGGTACTTCCCCCGTGTTTCCCCCCATGGTCCCCGTGACCCCGTCGGCACCCCCCGGTACCGATCCCCCGCGGTCCCCCCGGACCTCCCCCGTTACCTATTCCCCCCAACCTTCAGGCGACAAGCTCCCCGAAGGCGTCCTCCTCGTCACGGCCGAAGCTGAGGACCTCGTCCTCACGCATGCGGCGGAGCGACCGCCAGATGCTGGACTTCACCGTGCCGACACTGATGTCGAGGATCTCCGCGATCTCCGGGTCCGTGCGGCCCTCGTAGTAGCGGAGGACCAGCATGGTGCGCTGGAGTTCCGGCAGCCGGGACAGCGCCTGCCACAGGACCGCGCGCAGTTCGGTGCCGCGCATCGCGTCCGTGTCGCCGGGCGTCTCCGGCAGTTCCTCGGTCGGGTACTCGTTCAGCTTGCGGCGGCGCCACGCGCTGATGTGCAGGTTCGTCATGGTGCGGCGGAGGTAGCCCCCGACCGCGGCCTTGTCGCTGATCCGGTCCCATGCCTTGTACGTCGAGAACAGCGCGCTCTGCAGCAGGTCCTCGGCCTCGAAGCGGTCACCGGTCAGGTGGTACGCGGTGGCGTACAGGGAGGCGCGGCGCTCCTGGACGTAGGCGGTGAACTCCGCCTCCGACAGCGAGCGACGCTCCCCCGTGTCCTCCCTGTACGCGCTTCCCCCGTGCGCTTCCCCCGTGTGCGCGTCAACCACCGTCATGTAACCGGTGTGCTGACGCCCGGTGCCGCGAGCGCACCCCCGCCCGCTCACGGCACCGGACTTCTCGGAACCCCGGGTGACGTCGTGCAGACGCGTGATGACTGCGTTGTTGCTGGTGCTGTGCAGCGTGTTCATCTCGCGCCCCCCGTAGTGGACTTGCCCGGTGTTCGGAAGTTCCGGCTCGGTTCCCTCGTGGTTCCTTGCCTGTGCCGAAAATCCTGCCGGGGGCACTTCATGGACGTGTCCCCCGACTGTCACAGACCTGTCACAGGGCCCGGTCTCTGCGGCTGGCCTCAGAAAACGGACAGTCCGGTCACAGAAAAGGGCGCTACGGGTGCGCACACGTACCTACGACAGCTACGTACACGTACAGGTGTCGAAACCCCGGCCCGCCATGGGCCAGAATGAGCCCCGTGCCTTCCCTGTTGCTGATCGAGGACGACGACGCCATCCGGACGGCCCTGGAGCTCTCGCTGACGCGCCAGGGACACCGGGTAGCCACCGCTGCCAGCGGCGAGGACGGTCTGAAGCTGTTGCGTGAGCAGCGGCCGGACCTGATCGTGCTGGATGTGATGCTGCCCGGCATCGACGGTTTCGAGGTGTGCCGTCGTATCCGGCGCACGGACCAGCTGCCGATCATTCTGCTCACCGCGCGCAGCGACGACATCGACATCGTCGTCGGACTGGAGTCCGGCGCCGACGACTACGTGGTCAAACCCGTGCAGGGGCGCGTGCTCGACGCCCGTATCCGGGCCGTGCTGCGGCGCGGGGAGCGCGAGGCCAACGACGCGGCGACGTTCGGTTCGCTGGTGATCGACCGGGCCGCGATGACCGTCACGAAGAACGGCGAGGACCTCCAACTCACGCCCACCGAGCTGCGGTTGCTCCTGGAGCTGAGCCGGCGGCCCGGACAGGCCCTGTCCCGGCAGCAGTTGCTGCGCCTGGTGTGGGAGCACGACTACCTCGGTGACTCGCGGCTGGTGGACGCCTGTGTCCAGCGGCTGCGCGCCAAGGTCGAGGACATCCCGTCGTCCCCGACCCTCATCCGTACCGTGCGCGGCGTCGGCTACCGCCTGGACTCGCCTCAGTGACCGACGCACCAGGGGGGATCCGCGGCTGGCGCCCGGGTCGTAAGGGAGTTCTGTGGCGGCTGCGGTTCACCAGCCTGCGCCTCAGGCTGGTCGTGGTCTTCGGCCTGGTCGCGCTGACCGCCGCCGTGTCCGCGTCCGGCATCGCGTACTGGCTCAACCGCGAGGCCGTCCTCACCCGCGCCCAGGACGCCGTCCTGCGCGACTTCCGCCAGGAGATGCAGAACCGCGCCGGCGCCCTGCCCATGCACCCCACGCAGGACGAACTGATGCGCACCGCGGGCCAGATGGCCAACAGCAGCCAGCGCTTCAGCGTCCTGCTCGTCGGCGAGGACGCGAACGACAAGACGGTCTACGGCAACTCGGGCGGCCTGAACGGCTTTTCGCTGGAGGACGTGCCCAAGTCGCTGCGGACGGCGGTGAACAAGCAGCAGTCGGTGTCCGACGGCAACAAGGAGCCGTACCACCTGTACTGGCAGCGGGTCACCGAGCACGGCACGCCGTATCTGGTGGCCGGGACCCGGATGATCGGCGGCGGGCCGACCGGTTACATGCTCAAGTCCCTTGAGCCCGAGGCGAAGGACCTCAACTCCCTCGCCTGGTCGCTGGGTATCGCGACCGGGCTCGCGCTGATCGGTTCCGCGCTGCTCGCGCAGGCCGCCGCGACGACCGTCCTCAAGCCCGTGCACCGGCTCGGCATCGCCGCGCGCCGGCTCGGCGAGGGCAAGCTCGACACCCGGCTGCGGGTCTCCGGTACCGACGAACTCGCCGAACTGTCACGGACGTTCAACCAGACCGCCGAGGCGCTGGAGAAGCGGGTCGCCGACATGGCCGCCCGCGACGACGCCTCGCGCCGTTTCGTCGCCGACATGTCGCACGAGCTGCGGACTCCACTCACCGCCATCACCGCCGTGGTGGAGGTCTTGGAGGAGGAACTCGACGCCGAGACCGGCAGCGTGGACCCGATGATCGAGCCTGCCGTACGGCTCGTCGTCAGCGAGACCAAGCGGCTCGGCGACCTCGTCGAGAACCTGATGGAGGTCACCCGCTTCGACGCGGGCACCGCCCGCCTCGTCCTGGACGACGTCGACCTCGCCGACCAGATCACCGCGTGCATCGACGCGCGCGCCTGGCTGGACGCCGTGGACCTGGACGCGGAGCGCGGCATCCACTCCGTGCTCGACCCGCGCCGCCTGGACGTCATCCTCGCCAACCTCATCGGCAACGCCCTCAAGCACGGCGGCTCGCCGGTCCGGGTGTCGGTCCGGTTGGAGGACGACGACCTCGTCATCGCGGTCCGCGACCACGGCCCCGGCATCCCCGAGGACGTCCTGCCGCACGTCTTCGACCGCTTCTACAAGGCGAGCGCCTCCCGGCCCCGCTCCGAGGGCAGCGGCCTCGGCCTCTCCATCGCTCTGGAGAACGCCCACATCCACGGCGGCGAGATCACCGCCGCCAACTCCCCCGACGGCGGCGCGGTGTTCACCCTGCGCCTGCCCCGGGACGCCTCCACACTCACGGAGGAGACCGACAAGGGCGAGGGCGAAGGCCCTGACGGATCGGTCGGCTCCGAGGGGAACGGATCATGACCGTACGACAGTTGACGGCCCGGCCCCGCGAACGCGCCCTGGCGGTACGGCCGTTGCTGGCGCTCCCCCTGCTCGGCCTGCTGCTCGCCGGATGCGGGATCCGGGCCACGGAGGTGCCGACCGACTTCGGGGCGGCGCCGTCACGGGTGCCGTGCACGCTCACCGAGCCGGACGTGTCGCCGCAGGCCGCGCGCGGGGTGCCCGTGCAGGTGTTCCTGCTGTGCGGGTCGTCGCTGGTGACCGTCGACCGGGCCGTGCAGGTGCCGGACGGCACGGCGGACGTGCAGCGGCGCGTCATCGTCGCCCAGGGGCTGCTGGACCAGCTCGCGGAGTCGCCGTCGTCGGGCGAGAAGGACGCCGGGTACACGACCGACGTGCGCGGCGGCATGACGGTGAGCGGGCCCCGCGCCAAGGACCCCAAGGACGCGCTGCGGCTGAGCAATTCACCGGCCGACCTCACGTCGTACGCGCTCGCCCAGCTCGTCTGTACGTTCTCCGACTCGGCCGCGGCCGAGGGCGACGGCTCCGTGATCCTCGGCGGCCCGGACGGCTCGCCGCTGCGCCGTTACGAGTGCACGGACGACGTCCGCTCCGACCCGGGCACCAAGGCACCGCCGTCCAGCGAGGTGACGGGCGGCTGAAGCCGCGTGCGCCCCGGGGGTGAACGAGGCGCGAAAAGGGGCGTGTGGCGCAGGCCTCACCCTGGTGCTCGGTGCCTACCCGGAACCGATCGTGCCGGAGAGGGCGTCTTGTGGGGCGTGCAGCGTCAAGGCTCCATCGGCGGCAGCGCCGCGATTCGCGTCCGTGTGGCAGGAGGTGTCCTCCTCGTCGCACATCTCGTGCTCGTCGCCTGGGTCACGCTGCGCCCAAGGGACGTCCCCTGGGTAATGCCCCCGAACCTGCACCCGCTGGCCAGTATCAGAGCCGATCTGGCCATGGGCTGGCCGGAGGCGTCGAAGCGGATCGGCGAGGGCCTCGCGCTGCTGGCCCCGCTGGGCGTCCTGCTCCCGATGGTCAGCGGCAGACTCCATGTCTCCCCGCTCGCGTCCTTCATCCGTACGGTCGCGGCGGGCGCCCTGATCTCCCTGGGCATCGAACTGCTCCAGACCGGGGTGCCGGGCCAGGTCGTCGACATCGACTCGCTGCTCATGAACACCGTGGGCGTCGCCCTCGCGCACGCCGCGATCGTCCCGGCGGCCCGCTCCTGGCTCCGCCGCAGGGCTGAGACCCGACAGCCCCTGACCGTCCTCCAGGAGGAACCGGCTCAGGGACGGACCCCGACGATTCCCAGGGTCGGCATCGCACCGTAGAGCGACGCCGGGCGGGCAGCGGCTCCGTACCGTTGAAGGCAGATGGGGCAACCACACGGGGGCCCCGGACAGCCGCTCGCGAAGGAGCCCATCATGACCGCCATTGCCCGCCCCACCCAAGGCCGCATGATCGGCGGAGTGTGCGCAGCGCTGGCGCGGCGCTTCGGTACCTCCGCGACCACGATGCGGGTGATCTTCCTGGTCTCCTGCCTGCTGCCCGGTCCGCAGTTCCTGCTCTACATCGCGCTGTGGATCCTGTTCCCGGCCGAGGACAAGGTGCGCGGCGAGGCCTGGTGAGGCTCCGGCGCGCGTACGCCGATGGGGCGCACCCCTCGTCCGGGGGTGCGCCCCATCGGCGCGTTCGGGGGTGGGCTCAGCCCAGGGGGATGCCGTTCAGGGGCAGGCCGTGCGTGGGCAGGCCCGTGTTCGACAGCGGGAGGCCGCCCAGCAGCCCGGCGACGGGCGCGGTCGGACCGTCGGACAGCACCTTCTCGGCGGCGGGCTGCACGGCGGACAGACCACCGGCGAGCGCGGGCTGCGCCTGGCTCAGCGCCTGGCCGGCACCCGGCAGCGCCTTGGCGACGTTCTCCGCGGGCAGCGTGTGGGTCACGGTACCCAGCGCCTGGGTGGCGTCCGGAAGCGCCGGAGCCGCGCTCGCGGCACCCGCGCCGACAGCGGCGAAAGCGGCACCGAGGGCGGCGACACCGAGGGTCTTGGCAGCAGACTGCTTCATGGTGAATGCGTCCTTGAATGGGATGACGGGGGATGTGAGCGGTCCAAGACCGTAAACACGCGAAGGCATCCGCCGCAAACATCGAAATGCGGACGGATTGTGAACACCCGCCCGCATTCCGGTCCCACCCCTCGACCTCGTTCAGCCCTCTTCGGCCGTAGAACCGCTGGTGGAAGCGGTCTGCCGGAACAGCCATTCGGATTTCAGCTCGGCATATCCGGGCTTGATCACGTCATTGATCATGGCGAGTCGTTCATCGAAAGGAATGAATGCTGACTTCATAGCATTGACGGAGAACCACTGCATGTCGTCGAGCGAATAACCGAACGCCTCGACAAGGTGCTCGAATTCCTTGCTCATGCTGGTGTGCGACATGAGGCGATTGTCGGTATTGACCGTGGCGCGGAAGTGCAGTCGGCGCAGCAGCCCGATGGGGTGCTCGGCGTAGGAGTCGGCCGCTCCGGTCTGGAGGTTGGAGCTGGGGCACAGCTCCAGCGGGATGCGCTTGTCGCGCACGTACGACGCGAGGCGCCCGAGCTCGACCGAACCGTCCTCCTTCACCTGGATGTCGTCGATGATGCGCACCCCGTGCCCGAGCCGGTCGGCGCCGCACCACTGCAGCGCCTGCCAGATCGACGGCAGCCCGAAGGCCTCACCGGCGTGGATCGTGAAGTGGTTGTTCTCGCGCTTCAGATACTCGAAGGCGTCCAGGTGCCGGGTGGGCGGGAACCCGGCCTCCGCGCCCGCGATGTCGAATCCGACAACTCCGCCGCCGCCCAAGTCGCGGTACCGGTTGGCGAGTTCGGCGATCTCCAGGGAACGGGCCGCATGCCGCATGGCGGTGAGCAGCGCCCCGACACGGATCCGCCGCCCGCTCTCCCGCGCAAGCGACTCCCCTTGCCGGAAGCCCTCGTTGACGGCCTCGACGACCTCTTCGAGGCTGAGCCCGCCGTCGAGGTGCTGCTCGGGCGCGTACCGCACCTCGGCGTAGACGACACCGTCCTCGGCGAGGTCCTCGGCGCACTCGCGGGCCACCCGGATCAGCGCGTCCCGGGTCTGCATCACGGCGACCGTGTGCGAGAAGGTCTCCAAGTACCGCTCCAGCGAACCGGAGTCGGCGGCCTCGGCGAACCACATGCCGAGCTTGTCCGGGTCGGTCTCGGGGAGTCCGGTGTACCCGGCGTCCCTCGCGAGGTCGACGATCGTCCCCGGGCGGAGACCGCCGTCGAGGTGGTCGTGCAGCAGAACCTTCGGCGCCCGGCGGATCTGGTCCGGCGTCGGGGTGTTCGGGGTGCTCTGGCTCGTCATTTCCGCACTCTAACTCCTACGCGCGTAGATCACCCGTTGTACGAATCCGTCGATACGTAACGGTGACCGCGCGGAAGGATGGCGTACACGCTCACTTCTGACACTGTTCTGTCATGGCACAGCAAGCGACGCCGGTCAGGACGGCCCGGCTGGGGAGAGCGCTCGGTCCCGAACCGACCTCGGTGAGCGGCGTGGTGCTGCTGCTCCCCGGCGGCGAGGAGGTGTCCAGCCGTAGACCCTCCCCCATGTTGGCGACGGCCTCCGTACGGACGTTGGGCCGCCGACTGGCCCGCGCGGGGGCGGGTGACGGGCTCGCCGCGCATGTCGTCCACTACCGCCGCCGCGGCTGGAACGGCAGCGAGGCGTCCCTCGCGCGCGACGCGGCGTGGGCGGTGGAGGAGGTCGTACGGCGGTACGGGGACGTGCCCGTGTGTCTCACCGGGATCGACATGGGAGCCCGGGCGGCGTTGCGCTCCGCGGGGCACGAGGCGGTGAACTCCGTGGTGGCGCTGGCTCCTTGGCTGCCCGAACAGGATGTGGCCGCGCCACCCGAACCGGTGAAGCAGCTGGCGGGGCGGCGGGTGCTGATCGTGCACGGCACGAACGACGAACGGACCGATCCCGAACTGTCGTTCCGGTTGGCGGCTCGGGCGAAGAAGGCCAACCGGGACATCTGCCGGTTCGAAGTGCATTCCGATGGCCACGGGTTGCATCAGCACCGGCAGGAAGTGCACGCGCTGGCCGAGGACTTCGTGATGGGGGCGTTGTTCGGGCGGACGTTCTCGCGGCCTGTTGAGGATGCGCTGATGGCTCCGCCGCCGTTGGGGTTGAGGATGCCGTTGGCTGCGGGGTTTGGGCGGTCGCTTCGCAGGGGGTGAGGGGTGCGGGCTGTTGTACCTAGGTGCGCAGTTCCCCGCGCCCCTAGGGGGATGCGCCTACGTTGGGAGCAAGTTGCCCTTTCTTGCGAGGAGGAACTGCTTGAAAGCTGCCACCGGCGGGGTGTCGGGGTGGCCGTCCAGCCATGCCACGCCGATCTCCCTCACCGCTCTTGGAGCTGTGACCGTCAACTCCGCAACTCCCGGGCGGGGTACGGCTGGTGGAGGGAGAAGCGCGACCCCCAGCCCTGCCGCCACCAAGCCCCGCAGGGTCTCGGCCTCCTCTCCCTCGAAGGCGATCTTCGGGCGGAAGCCGGCCTCCTTGCAGACGGCGTCGGTGATGCTGCGGAGGCCGTAGCTCGGTTCCAGGGTCACGAAGGTCTCGTCGGCTGCCTCCGCGAGGCGGATGCGCTTGCGGGTGGCCAGGCGGTGGTCGGCCGGGACGACGAGGCGGAGTTTCTGTACGTCGAGGCGGTGGGCCACGACGTCGGGGGCGTCGAGGGTCGGGGAGGTCAGGAGGCAGAGGTCCAGTTCGCCCGCGCGCAGCCGTTCCAGCATGGCCTCGCCGTAGTTCTGGACGAGGCTGAAGCGGACGCGGGGGTGGTCGGCGCGGAAGGCTCGGATGAGGCCGGGGACGGTTTCGGAGCCGAGGGTGTGGAGGAAGCCGAAGGCGACCTTGCCGGTGGCGGGGTCGGCGTCGGCGCGGACCTCGTCGGCGGCCTTCTCGATTTCGGCGAGGGCGCGGTCGACCGAGGTGAGGAAGGTGCGGCCGGCCGGGGTCAGGGACACCGTGCGGCCTCTGCGGGCGAACAGGTCGACGCCCAGGTCCTGTTCGAGGCGGACCATCGCCCGCGACAGGGTGGACTGCGGGACCTGCATCTCCTGCGCGGCCCGCGTGACGTGCTCGGTGCGGGCGACGCCGGCGAAGTACGCGAGGCGGGGCGCGAGCAGCGCGACGATGTCTTCTGTGTCACCGGACGGTGACAGGTGAGCCTGTGAGCTGTACTGATGCACCATGGGAACGATTATGGCGTTTCCGTGCATTGGACGGATGAGCGGGGCCGTACGTAACTTCGAAGCATGTCTCCCGCCGATACCGGGGCGTCCACGATCGTGGCCGCCGCCAGCCCTGTCCCCGACGCCGACTCCGACTCACGGCTGACGCCGGGTGGTCCCGGCTATCGCCGGATGAGCTTCGCGCTGTTCCTCGCGGGCGTGGCGACCTTCGCGCTCCTCTACTCCACGCAGGCCCTGCTGCCGCTGATCTCCTCCGGTTTCGCGGTGTCGGCGAGTGCGGCGAGCTGGACGGTGGCGGCGGCGACGGGTGGGCTCGCGTTGTTCGTCCTGCCGATGAGCGCGCTGTCGGAGCGTTTTGGACGTCGTACGGTCATGACGGCGTCGTTGGTGGTCGCGGTGAGCCTCGGGGTGCTGGTCCCGTTCGCGCCGTCGCTGGGCGCGTTGGTGGCGCTGCGGTTCCTCCAGGGGGCCGCGCTGGCCGGGCTGCCGGCCTCGGCGACGGCGTATCTGGCGGAGGAGGTCTGGCCGAAGGCGCTGGTCACGGCGATCGGCCTGTTCGTGGCGGGCAACAGCGTCGGCGGGATGAGCGGCCGGGTCATCACCGGCTGGGTCGCGCAGGAATGGGGCTGGCGGGTCGCCGTGGCGGTGATCGGTGTCATCGCGGTCGCCTGCGCCATCGCCTTCCGGCTGTTGCTCCCAGCCCCTCGGCACTTCACGCCGGGTTCGCTGCGCCCGCGCGTCCTGGCCCGCACGGTCCGCGACCACCTCGCGAACCCGCTGCTGTGCCGGCTGTACGCGATCGGCGCGCTGTTCATGACGGTCTTCGGCGGCGTCTACACGGTCATCGGCTACCGCCTCACCGAGGCCCCCTTCTCCCTCCCGCAGGGCATTATCGGCTCGATCTTCCTCGTGTATCTGGTGGGGACCGTGTCGGCGTCCACGGCGGGGCGGCTGGTGGGTCGGCTGGGGCGCCGGGGTGCCCTCTACCTGGCGGGCGGTACGACGGCGGCGGGTCTGCTGGTCTCCCTCGCCGACTCGCTTCCCCTGGTGCTGCTCGGCCTGGTCCTGATCACGGCCGGCTTCTTCGCGGGGCACGCGGTCGCGTCCTCGGCGGTCAGCAAGACGGCGACAACCGGGCGCGCGCAGGCCTCCGCCCTCTACCAGTCCGCCTACTACATCGGCTCCAGCACCGGCAGCACGGTCGGCGCGATGGCGTTCCACGCGGAGGGCTGGGCCGGGACGGTGGGTGTGGGGGTACTCGCGGTACTGGGTGTCATGACGATCACTGTGCTGGGGTCGCGGGCGGCGCGGACGCAGCAGAGGCTGGCGCCGATCGGCCCGTCCGGCGTTTGAGGACGGCGCCCACACCGATACCGGGCGCCCTGTAACCACCCTGACCTGCACGTTCATCCACTCCTCGCGCCATTGTCAGTGGGCTGCGCTACGTTTCGGGGTAAGGGAAGAACGGCCACAGGGGTGGGTGGGCGAGACCATGAGTGACAGCGTTGTTACGACGACGGACCTCGACGTCAGGCTGGAGAAGCACCGCGTCGAGCTGACCGGGTACTGCTACCGCATGCTCGGCTCCTCCTTCGAGGCCGAGGACGCCGTACAGGACACGATGGTCCGCGCGTGGCGGAACTACGAGAAGTTCGAGGGACGGTCCAGTCTCCGTTCGTGGCTGTACCGGATCGCCACGAACGTCTGCCTGGACATGCTGTCCGCAGGCAACAAGCGGGCACGGCCCGTCGATCTCAGCGACTCCACCCCCCTCGCGCAGGCCGCGCTGTCGCCCCGCGCGGACAACACGTGGCTGGAGCCGATGCCGGACGCGCGCGTGCTGCCGACCGTCGCAGACCCCGCGGAGGCGGCCGTGGCCAAGGAGTCCGTACGACTCGCTTTCATGGCCGCCCTGCAGCAACTCCCGCCCAAACAAAGGGCGGTGCTCATCCTGCGCGAGGTGCTGGCCTGGCGGGCGAGCGAGGTGGCCGAGCTGCTCGACACCTCGGTCGCGTCGGTCAACAGCGCGCTGCAGCGGGCCCGTACGACCCTCGCCGAGCGGGACGACAAGGCGGCCGACGCGGCCGTGTCCGACCCGCTCGACGAGGAGCAGCGCAAGCTTCTTGAGCGGTACGTCGCGGCCTTCGAGGGCTACGACATGGCCGCGCTCACCGCGCTGCTGCACGAGGACGCCATCATGACGATGCCGCCGTTCGACCTGTGGCTGACCGGCCACGACGACATCACGGGCTTCATGACGACGATCGGTTCCGCCTGCGAGGGCTCACGCCTGATCCCGGTGCAGGTGAACGGTCTGCCGGGCTTCGCCCAGTACAAGCCGGACCCCGAGGCGGGTGGTTACGCGCCCTGGGCGGTCCAGATCCTGGAGATCTCAGACGGCGGGCTCACCGGGTTCCACTTCTTCCTGGACACGAAGCGCTGGTTCCCGTTGTTCGACCTGCCCCTCCATCTCGACGCGGAGTCCGACGAGATCGAGGAGGGCTCGTAGTGCGGGGGCGGGGTCGCGGAGCCTGATCCGGCCACCGGCCCGGCGGGCGGTCAGCGCGAGGCGGGCCAGGAGATCGACGGTACCGAGCCCCGGCGGTCCCGGCCCCACGACCTCGATCTCGACCAGGACCGCTCCGGCACCGGGCGTCGCCTCCAGCAGTGCCCGTACCTCGGCGCACAGCCCCGCCACCTCGTCACGGGTGACGGGGCGGGCCGGCACGAGTACAGCGGGTGTCTTGGCGTCCACGATCGGTAGACCGGGTGGGCGGTCGTAACTCATCGGGGGCGACCGCCTAGGTTTGCTGTATGCCCCACGGATCAGCCCCGCCCTGGATACCCGACGCCCTCCCGCGCGCCGACGTCGCCGCCGAGGGGGTGCCGTGCAGGGGGTGCTGACCGGGTTCGCGGTCATCGGTGTGGTCATCGCGGTCGGCTATCTGATCGGGCTGCGCGGTTCCCTCGGCGAACACGGGCGGGACGTCCTGACCAAGCTGGCCTTCAACGTCGCGTCCCCGGCGCTGCTGTTCACGACCCTCGCGCGGGCCGACCTGTCGGTGATCTTCTCCAGCGGGCTGCTCGTGACGGTGCTGAGCACGGCGGCGGTGGCGGGGCTGTTCGTGGCGGTGGGCGTCGTACGGGGCTGGGGTGTCGGCCGTACGACGATCGGGGCGCTCTGTTCGAGTTACGTCAACTCCGGCAACCTCGGTATCCCGATCTCGGCGTACGTCCTGGGCAACGCCTCGCTGGTGGCGCCGGTGATGTTGTTCCAGCTCGTGGTGGTGAGCCCGCTCGCGCTGACGGTCCTCGATCTGTCGGGGGAGGGCGAGAAGGGGCCGTTGTGGCTACGGCTGCTCACGCCGCTGCGGAATCCGATCGCGGTGGGTTCGCTCGCGGGGGTCGCGGTGGCGGCGAGCCGGGTTCATGTGCCGAACCCGGTGATGGAACCCCTCACGCTGATCGGCAACATGGCTGTGCCGGCGGTGCTGATCGGGTTCGGGATTTCCCTGCGGGGCAGCAAGATGCCGGGGCGGGGGGCGGATCGTCAACCGGTGTTGCTGTCGGTCGCGTTGAAGGTCGTGGGGCAGCCGGTGATCGCGTGGGCGTTGGCCGTCGCGGTGTTCGGCATTCGCGGAGCGGGGTTGCTCGACGTGGTCGTGACCTCGGCCCTGCCTGCCGCGCAGAACCTGTACACGTACGCGAGTCGGTACCGGGTGGGTGAGGGGCTGGCTCGGGACTCGATCCTGCTGTCGACGGTGTTGTCGGTGCCGGTGTTGGTGGGGATTGCTGCGCTGCTCGGGTGAGTTCGGTGGTTCGTTGGCTGCGGGTGCGTCGTGGCTGGTCGCGCCCACGTGGCGGAGCCGCACATTGACACAGCCCCGCGCCCCTCAGGTAGGCAAGAGGGGCCGGGATGTGAAAGCCCAGCCCCTCTCCCACAACGAACCACCGATCAGGCGATGCGCTCCAGCACCACCGGCGAAGCCGTGAACTTGGTCCCCTCGGCGCCGATGTCGTAGGAACCCTCCACCGCCTCCAGGGCGTACTCGAAGCGCTCCGGGGTGTCCGTGTGCAGGGTCAGCAGGGGCTGGCCCGCTGTCACCACGTCTCCCGGCTTGGCGTGCATCTCCACTCCCGCGCCTGCCTGTACCGGGTCCTCCTTGCGCGCACGCCCCGCGCCCAACCGCCAAGCCGCGATGCCGATGTCGTAGGCGTCCAGGCGGGTCATGACCCCGGAGGACGAGGCCTTCACCACGTGCTGTTCGCGTGCCACCGGCAACTCCGCGTCCGGGTCTCCGCCCTGGGCCGCGATCATCCGGCGCCAGACGTCCATCGCGGAACCGTCGGCCAGGGCCTTCGCCGGGTCGGCGTCCTTGATGCCGGCCGCGTCGAGCATCTCCCGGGCCAGGGCGATCGTCAGCTCGATGACGTCCGAGGGGCCGCCGCCCGCCAACACCTCGACGGATTCCCGGACTTCGAGGGCGTTGCCGGCCGTCAGGCCCAGCGGGGTCGACATGTCCGTCAGCAGCGCCACCGTCTTCACGCCGTGGTCCGTGCCCAACCCCACCATCGTGGACGCCAGTTCACGCGCGTCCTCGATCGTCTTCATGAACGCGCCCGTGCCGACCTTCACGTCCAGGACCAGCGAGCCCGTGCCTTCGGCGATCTTCTTCGACATGATCGAGGAGGCGATCAGCGGGATCGCCTCGACCGTGCCCGTGACGTCCCGGAGTGCGTACAGCTTCTTGTCCGCGGGGGCCAGGCCGTCGCCCGCCGCGCAGATCACCGCGCCGGTCGTGTCCAGCACGTGCAGCATCTCCTCGTTGGAGAGCAGGGCCCGCCAGCCGGGGATCGACTCCAGCTTGTCGAGGGTGCCGCCGGTGTGGCCGAGGCCGCGGCCCGAGAGCTGCGGGACGGCCGCGCCGCAGGCGGCGACCAGCGGGGCCAGCGGGAGGGTGATCTTGTCGCCCACGCCGCCCGTGGAGTGCTTGTCGGCCGTCGGGCGGGAGAGGGACGAGAAGTCCATGCGCTCGCCGGAGGCGATCATCGCGGCGGTCCAGGTGGCGATCTCGCGGCGGTTCATGCCGTTGAGGAGGATCGCCATGTTGAGGGCGGCCATCTGGTAGTCGGCCACATCTCCGCGGGTGTACGCGTCGATGACCCAGTCGATCTGCTCGTCGCTCAGTTCACCGCGGTCCCGCTTGGTGCGGATGACGGAGATGGCGTCCATCGAGACTTGCGCCATGGCTTGGCTTTCCTTCCGAACGTTCAGAAAATGTGCGGCCCCGCCGAGGGGAATGGACCGACTCGGCGGGGCCGTACGGGAGTTACCGGGTGAGATGGTCCGGCCCGAAGGCCTGCGGGAGCATCTCCGAGAGCGGCAGGATGCCCGCCGGTGTCTCCACCAGCAGGCCGGGGCCGCCGAACTCGTACAGCAGCTGGCGGCAGCGGCCGCACGGGACGAGGATGTCGCCCTTGCCGTCGACGCAGGTGAAGTGGGTCAGCCGGCCGCCGCCGGTGCGCTGGAGGTTGGAGACCAGCCCGCACTCGGCGCACAGGCCGAGCCCGTACGACGCGTTCTCCACGTTGCAGCCGGAGACCGTGCGGCCGTCGTCGACCCGGGCGGCGACCCCTACGGGATAGCCCGAGTACGGCGCGTACGCGTGGGCCATCGCCTCCCGCGCCTCGGCGCGCAGCTCGTCCCAGTCGACGGCCAACTCGGTGGCGGACGAGGTCACTTGCCCTGTCCCTTCCGGTACGGCAGGCCGTCCGCCTTCGGCATCCGCAGGTGCTGCGCGGACAGCGAGAGCACCAGCAGGGTGACGATGTAGGGGCTGGCGCCGACCAGTTGGGTCGGGACGTCGTCGGTGGTGGCGTACCAGACGAACATCAGGGCCGCGACGGCGGCGGTGATGCCTGCGGGGACGTACCGCTTCTTCCAGACCATGTACGCGCAGCCGGCGACCAGCAGGAAGCCGATCAGCAGGATCAGGGCGTGGACGTTGGTGGAGCCGCCGCGCAGGTTGAGGCTGTCGGTGTAGCCGAACAGGCCCGCGCCGAGAGCGAGTCCGCCCGGCATCCAGTTGCCGAAGATCATCGAGGCGAGGCCGATGTAGCCGCGGCCGCCGGTCTGACCGTCGAGGTAGACGTTGGACGCGACGATCGACAGGAAGGCGCCGCCGAGGCCGGCGAAGCCGCCGGAGATGATCACGGCGATGTACTTGTACTTGTAGACGTTGACGCCGAGGGACTCGGCGGCCACCGGGTTCTCACCGCAGGAGCGCAGGCGCAGGCCGAAGGCGGTGCGCCACAGGACCCACCAGGTGGCCGGGACCAGAGCCACCGCGATGACGGTGAGCGGGGAGAGGTCGGTGATCAGACCGCCGATGAGGCCCGCGATGTCCGAGAGCAGGAACCAGTGCTTCTCGTTGAGCTTGTCCAGCCAGGTGGAGAGGCCCGGGATGTCGAAGGTGCCCAGGGAGTCGATCGGCGGGGACTGCTTGGCGGAGCCCTGCTCGGTGTTGGCGAAGGTGAACTTCGACAGATAGCGGGTGGTGCCGAGCGCCAGGATGTTGATGGCGACACCGGAGACGATGTGGTTGACGTTGAACGTCACCGTGGCGATCGCGTGCAGCAGCGCGCCGAGGCAGCCGCCGATGATGCCGAAGACGATGCCGACCCACGGGCCCCACTGGTAGCCGGCCCAGGCGCCGAACCAGGTGCCGAGGATCATCATGCCTTCGAGGCCGATGTTGACGACGCCCGCGCGCTCGGCCCAGAGGCCGCCGAGACCGGCGAGGCCGATCGGCACCGCCGCCCTGAGGGCCGTGGACATCTGGCCGGTGGAGGTGATGCCGTCCGCGCCGGTGATGACGCGGACCAGCGAGGTGAGGATCAGGGCGCCCGCGATGATCAGCAGGAGCACGGGGAGCGAGAAACGGCGGCCGCCCTTGCCGGGCTGCTGCGCCTGCGGCTTGGCGATGGTCGCGGTACTCATCGGGCCGCCACCTCCTTCTTCTCGGAGTTGTTCCGGGCGGCAGCGGCGAGTTCCTCACCGACGCGCTTCTGCTGGCGGCGCAGGCCCCAGGTGCGGACGACCTCGTACGAGATGACGACCGCGAAGACGATCAGGCCCTGCATGATCGTCGCGATCTCCTTCTGGTACGCGACCGGGGTCGCGTAGTCCAGGGCGGGAGACGCCTTGTCGAGGAAGGCCCACAGGAGGGCGGCGAGGGCGATGCCGCCGGGGTTGTTGCGGCCGAGGAGGGCGATGCCGATGGCGGTGAAGCCGAGGCCCTCGGGGAAGGTGAGGCTGTAGGTGTGGCTGTCGCCGAGCAGCAGCGGCAGACCGGCGAGGCCGGCGACACCGCCGGAGATCAGCATCGCGGTGAGCGTCATGCGCTTGGCGTCGACGCCGGAGGCCGCGGCGGCGGACTCGGACTCGCCGGTGGCGCGCAGGTCGAAGCCGAAGCGGGTGCGGTTGAGGACGAGCCAGTACAGGACGCCCATGATCGCGGCGAGGAAGACCAGGCCGTAGATCTCGCCGACGTCCGAGCCCATGTCGATGCCCGGGATCCAGCCGGACTTCTTCATGATGCCGGTCGTCATGTTGTTGCCGACCTGCACGCCCCAGGTGTTGGTCTGCGTGAGGTAGAGGATCAGGCTGGTCGCGATCGCGTTCAGCATGATCGTCGCGACGACCTCGCTGACCCCCCGGGTGACCTTGAGGACACCCGCGATCCCGGCCCAGAAGGCGCCGGTGAGGACGGCGACCAGGAGCAGCAACGGCACTTGGAGTACGGCCGGCAGGCCGACGTGCGCGCCGACGACCGCGGTCATCACGGCGCCGAGGCGGTACTGGCCGTCGACGCCGATGTTGAACAGGTTCATCCGGAAGCCGAGGGCGACCGCCAGGGCGGCGATGTAGTACATCGACGCCTGGTTGATGATCAGCACCTGGACGTCGGAGTACCCGATCTGCTGGAGCATCAGGTTGTACGGCTCGATCGGGTTCTTGCCCGAGGCGAGCAGCACGACCGAGGTCAGCAGGATCGCGGCGACCAGCGCCATGACCGGGCCGGCCACGGCGAGGAGCACGCGCTCCTTGTCGAACTTCTTCATCGGGCCTCGTCCTCCGGGGCGGTGTCGTCGGCGCCGTCTTCTGCGGACTCTTCGACGTGTTCGAGGTGACCGGACGCGGCGCCGGTCATGGCCGAGCCGAGCTCCTCCGGTGTGACGGTGGCCGGGTCGGCGTCGGCGACCAGCCTGCCGTCGTAGATCACACGCAGGGTGTCCGACAGGCCGATCAGCTCGTCCAGGTCGGCGGAGATGAGCAGCACGGCCAGGCCCTCACGGCGGGCCTCGCGGATCTGGTCCCAGATCGCGGCCTGCGCGCCGACGTCCACACCGCGGGTGGGGTGGGCGGCGATCAGGAACTTCGGCTTGTGGCTCATCTCGCGGCCGACGATCAGCTTCTGCTGGTTGCCGCCGGACAGGGAGGCGGCGGTGACGTCGATCCCGGGGGTGCGGACGTCGTACTCCTCGACGATCCGGCGGGTGTCGGCCTGGGCGCCCTTGATGTCGAGCCAGAGACCCCGACGACCGCGCGAGTTGGGCTTCTCGGTGACGTGGCCGAGGATGCGGTTCTCCCAGAGCGGGGCTTCCAGGAGGAGGCCGTGGCGGTGGCGGTCCTCAGGGATGTAGCCGATGCCCTTTTCACGGCGCTTGCGGGTGGCCCAGGGGGTGATGTCGTCGCCGAGGAAGCCGATGGAGCCGGAGTCGGCGTTCTTCAGGCCGATCAGCGCGTCGATGAGCTCGGTCTGGCCGTTGCCCTCGACGCCGGCGATGCCCATGACCTCACCGGCGTGGATGGTGAAGGTGACGTCGTCCAGGACGCGCTTGGCGGCGCCGGCGGTGGGGCCGAGGTCGCCGAGGAGTCCGCCTGCGGTGGGCTCGGACTCGGCGCCGAGGGAGGCGCCGCCGGCGGCGTAGACGGTGAGGCCCTTGACCTCGATGACGGGGGTGTCGGTGACCGTCGACTCCGCCGTCTCGGGGGTGGGGAGTTCGCTGCCGACCATCATCTCGGCGAGCTGACGGGGGGTCGTCGCGGAGGGGACGGCCGTGCCGACCGTCGTGCCGCGCCGGATGACGGTGATCTCGTCGGCGACGGAGAGGACCTCGCCGAGCTTGTGCGAGATGAAGATGACGGCGAGGCCCTCGGACTTCAGCTCGCGCAGGTTGCTGAAGAGGGCGTCGACCTCCTGCGGCACCAGGACGGCGGTGGGCTCGTCCAGGATCAGGGTGCGGGCGCCGCGGTAGAGGACCTTGAGGATCTCGACGCGCTGGCGCTCGGCGACACCGAGGCTCTCGACGAGAAGGTCCGGGCGGACGTTCAGGCCGTAGCGGTCGGAGATCTCCTTGATCTTCTTGCGGGCGCCGCCGCCGATGCCGTGCAGCTTCTCGCTGCCCAGGACGACGTTCTCCAGGACGGTGAGGTTGTCGGCGAGCATGAAGTGCTGGTGGACCATGCCGATGCCGCGGGCGATGGCGTCGGCGGGGGACGAGAAGGTGACGAGCTCGCCGTCGACGGCGATGGTGCCCTCGTCCGGCTTCTGCATGCCGTAGAGGATCTTCATCAGGGTCGACTTGCCGGCGCCGTTCTCGCCGACGAGGGCGTGCACGGTGCCTTTTCGGACACTGAAGCGGATGTCGCTGTTGGCGACGACACCCGGGAACCGCTTGGTGATCCCCACCAGCTCGACCGCGATCGTCGACTGATCGCCGAGTGGAGGGTTGCTGGACGCGTCGATGGCGAACTCTCCTCGTGGAAAGGGGCCTCTCTACGCGCGTAGCGCCCCTGCTTTAAATAGTGCCCGGACCTGATCGTCTTCTGTCTGGCATCCGATCCGTTCCGAGCATTCTGCCGCGCGAACGGGGCGCGGAGAGACATCCTCCCCACACCCCGTTCCGTGGCCGTAACGCTGTCATTACAGCGCTCTTTTGGCCATGGTCGTGACTGGCCTGGAACCGTTGGTTCAGGAGGTCTTGACCGTGATCGAGCCGTCCTTGATGCCCGCCTCGGCCTTCTTGAGGGCGGCCTGCAGGGTGGCGTTGTTCTTGAAGGTCGGGTTGGAGTCGGCCAGGCCGACCGCGCCGTTGCTCAGCGAGCCGCGGATCTCGCCGCTCAGCGGCTTCTTGTCCTTGATGACGGACTTGGAGAGGTCGTAGACCGCGCCCGCGACGTTCTTCAGGGCCGAGGTGAGGATGTACGGCTTGTACTTGGCCAGCGCGGCCTGGTTGTACTGGTCGGAGTCGACACCGATCGCCCACACCTTGTGCGCGGCGGCGGACTTGATGACGCCCTGGCCGGAGAGACCGGCGGCCGCGAAGACCACGTCCGCGCCGGCCTCGATCTGACCGTCGGCGGCGGCCTCGCCCTTGTCGGGGCTGGAGAAGCCACCCTGCGCGGCGGTCTGGGTCAGGTACTGGGCCTTGACCGTGACGCCCTTCTTGGTGTCCTTGACGCCCTGCTCGAAGCCCGCCTCGAACTTGTGGATCAGGGGCACGTCCACGCCGCCGACGAAGCCGACGGTGTTGGTCTTGGTCGTCAGCGCGGCGGTGACGCCGGCCAGGTACGACGACTGCTCCTCGTGGAACACCATGTCGGCGACGTTGGCGGCCGTGATGGTGTTGTCGTCGATGATGCCGAAGGTGATCTTCGGGAACTTCGCGGCGGCTTCCTTGACGGCGGGGGCGTAGGCGAAGCCGACACCGATCACCGGGTTGTAGCCGGACCTGGCGAGGGTCTCCAGGCGCTGCACCTTGTCCGCGTCGGACTCGTTGTCCTGCGGCTCGACGTCGCGGCCGCTGACGCCGAAGTCCTTCTCGGCCTTCACCAGACCCGCGTAGGCGGCGTCGTTGAAGGACTGGTCGCCCTTGCCGCCGACGTCGTAGGCAAGGCCAATACCCTTGGACGTGCCGGAACTGCTGCTGCTGCTCGTGGACTCGCTGGACGAGCTGCCACAGGCGGAGACGGTTACTGCAAGAGCTGCGGTTGCAACGCCTGCAACCGCGATTCGGGACACCCGGCGCATGGAACGAGACTCCTTCGTGCAAGCGCCCAAACCAGGCGCTGGTTCCGCCGCAGCGTAACGCGCGTAGACCAGACGGAAAACCCCATCTGTCCGGTCCGTTATAGAGCTGTGGCCACAGATGGTGGCCAGCGTACGGACAGCCAGGCGCCCCTTGCGGGAGGCAAGGGGCGCCTGGCTGCAACGATGCCCGGAGGGGCTAGTAAAAGACCCTCGTCATGGAGCGTCGTACTACTTGGTGTTGACGGTGATCTTGCCGGAGATGATGTCCGCCTTCGCCTTGTCCACCGCGGCGACGGCGGCGGTCATGGCCTTGTACTTCGGGTTGGTGTCGGAGAAGCCGACGCCGTCGTTGTCGAGGCCGTAGCGGATCACGCCGGTCTTGGGCTTGCCCTCGTAGACCGACTTCACCAGGTCGTAGACGGCGCCGCCGACGTTCTTCAGCGCCGAGCCGAGGATGGCGTCCTTGTACTTGGCCAGCGCCGCCTGCTCGTACTGGTCGGAGTCCACGCCGATGGCCCAGATGCCCTTGGCGGAGGCCTCGGAGATGACGCCCTGGCCGGAGAGACCGGCGGCGGCGTAGATGACGTCCGCGCCCGCGTCGATCTGGCCGCTCGCCGCGTCCTTGCCCTTGTCGGGGCTCGAGAAGCCGCCCTGTGCCGCGGTCTGCGTCAGGTACTGCGACTCGATCTTGATGCTCGGGTTGACGGACTTGGCGCCCTGGTCGAAGCCGGCCTCAAACTTGTGGATGAGGGGGACGTCCACGCCGCCGATGAAGCCGATGTGGTTCTTCTTGGTCGCCTTGGCCGCGGCGACGCCCGCCAGGTACGAGGACTGCTCCTCGTGGAAGACGAGGTCGGCCACGTTGGCGGCCTTGTCCTGCTCGTCGTCGATGATGCCGAACGTGATGTTCGGGAACTTCGCGGCGGCTTCCTTGACGGCGGGGGCGTAGGCGAAGCCGACACCGATCACCGGGTTGTAGCCGGCCGTGGCCAGGCTCTCCAGGCGCTGCACCTTGTCCGCGTCGGACTCGTTGTCCTGCGGCTCGATGTCGCGGCCGGAGATGTTGAACTCCTTCTCGGCCTTCTGGAAACCGGCGTAGGCCGCGTCGTTGAAGGACTGGTCGCCCTTGCCGCCGACGTCGTAGGCGAGGCCGATGCCCTTGCCGGTGTACTTGCCGGACGAGGACGACGAGGTGTCGCTCGCCTTGTCGGCGTCCTTGCTGGAGCTACCGCAGGCGGTGGCCGCGAGGGCGATGACCGTTACGGCCACCGCAGCTTGGGAGAACTTCGTCCTCCGAGATGTCTGACGCACAGCAAGCACTCCTTCGTCCCCACGGCACCGTCACCGGACCGCTTCCCCAAGCCGCCGCCTCTGTGGCGATTTCCGCGCACAGTAACGCGCGTAGACGAGGAGGGGAACGGGGTTTCTCCTTGCCGTTACCGGATCGTGCCGCCGCCGCGTTACGTTCACGCGCCGGTGGTTACACCCGGGTGACACAAGGGGACGTAGGGGTACCGAACGGGCGCCCCTACGGCCACCTGAGCCAAGACGTTCCGTTCAGATCGCGCCGTCGATCAGCGCGGCGGCGGTGAACAGCTCCACGCCGACCGTGATCGCGGACTCGTCGGCGTCGAAGTCGCCCTGGTGGAGGTCCCGTACGGTCCGCTCCCCCGGGGTGCGGACGCCGAGCCGGGCCATGGCGCCGGGCACGTGCTCCAGGTACCAGGAGAAGTCCTCGCCGCCCAGGCTCTGCTCGGTGTCCTCGACGGAGAGCGGTCCGCGGCGCGCGGTCATGGCGTCCCGGAGCAGCTCGGTGACGAGCGCGTCGTTGACGACGGGCGGGACCCCGCGCACGTAGGTGATCGCGGACTTGGCCCGGTGCAGCCCGGCGACCTCGTCGATCGCCGCGTGCACGATGTCGGGCGCCTGCCGCCAGGCGTCGAGGTCGAGACACCGTACGGTGCCGGACAGCTCGGCGTGCTGCGGGATGACGTTGGGCGCGTGGCCGGACTCGATGCGCCCCCAGGTCACGGAGACCCCGCTGCGCGCGTCCATCCTTCGGGCGACGATCGCGGGCACGTCGGTGGCGACACGGGCGGCGGCGGTCACGAGGTCGGTGGTGAGGTGCGGCCGGGCGGTGTGGCCGCCGGGGCCGTCCAGGGAGACCTCCAGCCGGTCGCAGGCGGAGGTGATGGGGCCGATGCGCAGCCCGATCCGCCCGCTGTCGACCTTGGGGTCGCAGTGCACGGCGATGATCCGGCCGACCCCGTCGAGCACCCCGCACTCGATGGCGTCGGTGGCACCGCCGGGCAGGACCTCCTCGGCGGGCTGGAAGAGCAGCCGTACGGCCCGCGGCAGGAGTCCCTGCTCGTGCAGCCGGGCCAGCACGAGACCGGCGCCGAGCACGACGGTGGTGTGCACGTCGTGGCCGCAGGCGTGGGCGCGGTCGGGCACGGTGGAGCGGTACGCGCACTCACTCTTCGTGTCCGGGATGGGCAGGGCGTCGATGTCGGCGCGCAGCGCGAGCATGGGTACGGCGGTGTCGCGGGGTCCGATGTCACAGACGAGCCCGGTGCCCATGGCGAGGACCCGGGGTTCGAGACCGGCCAGCTCCAGCCGCGCCTTGATCGCGGCGGTGGTCCGGAACTCCTGGTTGCCCAGCTCGGGATGCATGTGCAAGTCCCGCCGGAACGCGACGAGTTCGGCACGCAAGGTCTCCGACAGGGTGCCCGGAAGCACATTCCCGACGGATTCGGCCTCGGACTCTGCCTCGGACTCTGGTGACATCAATTGCTTCACCCTCTGAAGGGTAGGGCGCCCGGGTGGTCAACTGACCCTCGATCAACAAAAGTTCAACCCGTTAGTCGAAGAAAATCTGACCGCCGACCGCATAGCTGCTAGTGGGGATGGGTAGACTCCCTGCTCCTTCTGGGATACCACGCCTCACCCCGGCACGGCTCGTCCCGTCCGTATCACGGACATGGTTACCCAACGTGTCCCTTGGTAGGGTCCGCCGACGTGACCGACCCGAACGCGGATCTGACCGCGGACTTCATAGAGGCCACCCGCTCCTCCTACGACGCGATCGCGCCCGCGTATGGCGCCGAGCATCCGGACGGCCTGGGCGATGGCCCCGTCGAGAGCGCCCTCCTGACCGCTTTCGCCGAGCTCGTCCGCACGGCGGCGGCGGGCGAGGCGCAGGTGGCCGATATCGGCAGCGGCCCCGGCTATGTGACCGCACGCCTGAACGCCCTCGGCCTCCAGGCCTTCGGCATCGACATCTCCCCGCACATGGTGGCGCTGGCCCGCGAGGCGCATCCCCAACTCCGGTTCCGGGTCGGCTCGATGACCGCCCTGGACGTACCGGACGCGACCCTGGGCGGCGTCATCGCCCTCTACTCGACGATCCACATCCCGGACGCCGACCTGCCCGGCGTCCTCGCGGAGTTCCACCGGGTCCTACGACCGGGCGGCTACGTCCTGCTCGCGTTCCAGGCCTCGGAGGGCGAACACATCCACATGACCGAGCGCTACGGCCAGGACATCTCCCTCGACTACTACTTCCGCACCCCGGCCGAGATCGCCACGTACCTCACGGAGGCGGGCCTGGGCCTTTACGCCCAGGCCCGGGTCGAGCCTCAGGGGCAGCAGAAGTGGGGGCGGGCTTTCGCCCTGGCTCACAAGCCGTCGCCGTCCGAATGAACACGAACGCTGAACAACAGGGGTGACCGGACCCCGAGCCGGGCGGCACAGTCGGCGACGGCCGCTGCCAGCCAGCCGATCGCGTCGCAGGACCACTCGGCGAGTTCGCCGCGCAGTGTCATGCCGTGCAGGGGCGGCCCGTTCCAGAAGCTGTCGTGGAACAGCGGCGGAATGGCTTCGCCCCGCGCGGTGACCTCGTCGTCCCCGCACGTGAACACGTCCTGCTCCAAGTCCCGCAGATCCTGGGCGAGTTGACGTGCGACGGCTGGGATCACGGGATCGCGCCCGCTGTCGATGTGGACATCCACCGGGGTCTTCGTCCCCGGGTCGCGCTCGCCGAACCACTCGGTCGTCAGCATCGACGGTACGGCGGCGTAGGCCGGCCGTGCCCCCGGGTCGATCCCCTGCACCGGCAGCAACACCTGCACCGAGGTCAGCCGTGGCGTGCCGACCCGCGCCGTCACGTCCTGGGCACAGCGCAGGAACGGCTGGACGGGCAACGGCCGTTCAGCCGCCACCGCGCCGGCCTCGACCTGGAACCAGGAGACGAGCCCCGCGCCCGGCCCGGCCCCGGGGTGGGTCCACCCGGCGTCGTTCATGGCCCAGAGCCCCGGACCACCGACCGGACGCTCCTCGCCGGTACGCCCCGAGATCATGACCGCCCGGTCCTCCAGCCAGCCCATGGCGAGCGACCGCCGGTGGAACAGCTGATACGCGTCGTGCTCGGAGTCGGGATCGTGCCAGGCGTGGGGGGTCAGTTCGCCATAGAGGGCGGCGAACAGGGTGCCGGCGGTGGGAGTGGTCGTAGGCGCGATTCCTGGTCGTGGGTCGGCTTCACGCTCTGGCACGTGGTCCTCCTCGGCTCGCTGCGATGCCGCTCAGCCCACCCGGCAGTTGACGTCGGCCTGGTTCATCGGCTTCTCGGCGGTGTCGATCTCGCCGATCACGTCGACGTCCACATGGTTGCGCCACGAGGTGCGGTCGGCGGTGCCGCAGTCGCGGCGCGCCACCGTACGGTTGCTGCTGCCGCCAGGTGTTGTCGGTGTACCACTCGTAGAGGCAGTTGAAGACCTTGGCCCGGTTGTTGTCGCAGTTCCCCTTTTACACCCGGGACACCCTGCGTCAGGGGACGGCCACAGTCCTCTGAGGAGTCTCGGGTCCACGGGTCGCCCCGGGCCATCCACGACCGGAGTCTTTCCCTCCAAGGGGTGAACAGCGCCCCTTGACCGGGGGATCGGAGCGCTTCGCCCTACGCCGCCGTCACCGCCGACAACCGATGCACGTCCCGCGCCGTCCCCGTGACCCCCGACAGGAACCCCTGCGCCCGGGGCGAGGCGTTCTCGGTCAGCCATGCGGGGTCGATGTCGCACACCGCGACCCGGACTTCCGTGCCCACCAAGGCCAGTGGCAAGGTGTGGACGACCGTCGAGGGGAAGCTCAGGATCGTGCGGCCGATGGGCCCCCGGCGGGCGATCAACTCCAGCGGGAGGTCCGGGCGGACGATCTCCAGGCCTGTCTCGACCGCCAACCGGTGGAGTTTCTCCGTGCTTTCGCGGCGGTGGGCGAAGTAGCGGGTCGCGCCGTGGGTCTTGGCGAGGGCGGCTACGGCCTCCAGGTAGCGGTCGTTGTCGACAACTCCCGTTTCCACCAGGGACGTTCCGACCATGTCCGCGCCCTTGGTGATGCGGGGCGGCCCGAAGGTGGCGCGGGTCCAGGCGAATGCGTTCGGGGTGATCGTGACGCCCTCGGGAGTCGTCTCGATCGGCATGGAGGAGAAGATCTCCACCGTGCGGCGGGCGCTCGGGGTCAGGCGGCGGCGGGCCGCCGAGGAGACCGGGGCGAAGATCAGGTCGCGGGGGCCGGGGCGGCCGCCCTTGCGGTGCCAGCGGACCAGGCGTTCGCCGCTGGCGAGCTGGGCGACGAACTCCATCGTCGCGGTGCCGTCGTCCACGACCACCAGCTCGCGTGCCTTGGTGATCGTCAGCAACAACTGCACATACCGCGAGAACGGGTCTCCCATGACGATCCGGTCCGCCCTGCGGAGGAGCCGGGTGAGGCCGCCGATGGTCTGGAAGGGCGCCAGTGGTCCGCCCCGCGCCTCCTCCCAGCGCACGGTGTGGCCCTCGTCGCGGGCGAGGTCGGCCATGCGGCGCAGCTGGCCGCGGGTCATAGGGTCGGTCGGCGACAGGACCACGAGGGTGAGCCCCCCGCCGGGTGCCGCCTCGGCCCTGGGCGCACGGAGGTGCGCCCACTCCAGCACGTTCAGAAGCTGCACCGGACTCTCCACGAACGCGAGAGTGTGGGGGGTGAGGCCGGCGGTGCCGGCGTGGGGGCTCATTGTCGTACGACCGTCCCGTGACCGTAAGTGGCGCTTAATGGCTCAGACTCAGACCGAGACCGGCTCGCCCGCGGCCGCGGCGATCTCCGCCTCGGCGACCACGCCGTTGACGCGGCGCAGCTTCTTCATCGGGCCGAGCTCCGACTCGTAGACCTTCTTGACGCCGTCGCCGAGGGAGGCCTCGATGGTGCGGATGTCGCGGACGAGGCGGGTCAGGCCCTGCGGCTCGACCGACGCGGCCTGGTCCGAGCCCCACATGGCGCGGTCGAGGGTGATGTGACGCTCGACGAAGGTGGCGCCGAGCGCGACCGCGGCGAGGGTGGTCTGCAGGCCCGTCTCGTGACCGGAGTAGCCGATCGGGACGTTCGGGAACTCGGCCTGGAGGGTGTTGATGACGCGGAGGTTGAGCTCCTCGGCCACCGCCGGGTAGGTCGAAGTGGCGTGGCACATCAGGATGTTGTCGCTGCCGAGGACCTCGACCGCGTGGCGGATCTGCTTCGGGGTCGACATGCCGGTGGAGAGGATGACCGTACGGCCCGTGGCGCGGAGGGAGCGCAGGAGCTCGTCGTCGGTCAGCGACGCGGAGGCGACCTTGTGGGCCGGGACGTCGAACTTCTCCAGGAAGGCGACGGCCTCGGTGTCCCACGGGGAGGCGAACCAGTCGATGTTCTTCGACTTGGCGTACTCGTCGATCTGGCGGTACTCGTCCTCACCGAACTCCACACGGTGGCGGTAGTCGATGTAGGTCATGCGGCCCCAGGGGGTGTCGCGCTCGATGTCCCACTGGTCGCGCGGGGTGCAGATCTCCGGGGTGCGCTTCTGGAACTTGACGGCGTCGCAGCCGGCCTCGGCGGCGGCGTCGATCAGCTTGAAGGCGTTCTCCAGCTCACCGTTGTGGTTGATGCCGATCTCGCCGACGACGTAGACGGGGTGGCCGGGACCTGCGGTCTTCGAACCGAACTGGCGCAGACGGGAGTTGTTGCTCATGACAGCGGGTTTCCTTACTTGGTGAGGGAATCGAGAGAGGGGCCGAGGATCCAGCTGGCGATCTCTCGGACAGCGCCGTCGCCACCGGCCACGGTGGTGACCGCGCGTGCGGCGCCGCGTACGACGTCGTGGGCGCTCGCGACCGCCACGGGCCAGCCCACGAGGGCGAAGCACGGGAGGTCGTTGACGTCGTTGCCGACGTAGAGCACGCGCTCCGGCGCGATGCCCTGCTCCTCGCACCACTGCTTGAGTGCGAGGTCCTTCCGGTCGATGCCGTGCAGGACCGGGAGTTGGAGCTTCCGGGCCCGGGCGGCGACGACCGGGTTCTGCTCCGAGGACAGGATCAGCATCTTCAGGCCGGTCTTGCGGAGGGCCGCGATGCCGAGTCCGTCTCCGCGGTGCACGGAGACGAACTCCCGTCCGTCGGAATCGATCAGCACCCTGTCGTCGGTCTGGGTGCCGTCGAAGTCGAGTACGACCGCGTCGATGTCGTCGGCGGTCGGCAGCGAACCGGGGCGGTCCGCGTCGAAGAGCGGGGCCAACGCCCGTGCCCTGGCCAGCTCGTGGGGATCGTCGATCTCCAACACGCGGGCGGGGTCGGTCCGTACGAGTTCCGTGCGGCCGAAGAAGCGGTGGCCGACCTTGCGGAACCCGGCCGCGTCCATGCCGTAGACGGCGCCGGTCTCCAGGAAGTCCTGGGGGCGGTCCTGGCGGCGCGGGCGGAACGACTTGTCGTGGTTGACGCCGTAACCGCCGCTGGTGACAGGCGGGTTGGCCACCTTCGTGGCGCCCCCGACCTCACCCGTGCGGGTCGGCTCCACGACCGTCGTCGCCTCGTCGTCGGCGTCGCGCCACACGAAGCCGTGGAAGGGGGCGACGGTGTGGGCGGTGTCGGCGCCGTTCGCGACGATCGCGTTGACGATGCCGTCGACGTCCTCGCGGACGATGAAGGGGCTCGTGCACTGCACCAGCAGGACGACGTCGACCGCGGAGCCGTGCAGCGCCTCGTGGGCGTCCATGGCGTGCAGGACGGCGGCCTCGGAGGTCGCCGTGTCGCCGGCGATGGCGGCGGGGCGCAGCACGACCTCGGCGCCGGCCTGGCGGGCTGCGGCGGCGATGGCCTGGTCGTCGGTGGAGACCACGACGTCCGTGACCAGTCGGCTGGCGCGGCACTCGCGGACGGCGCGGGCGACCAGCGGTACGCCGCCGACGGGGGCGAGGTTCTTGGCGGGGACGCCCTTGGAGCCGCCGCGCGCGGGGATCACCGCGAGCACCCGGCGCACCGAAGCGCCTTGCCCTGCTTGCGAGTTGGACATGGGCTCTACTCCCATGGGATGTGCTCCTTGAGCGGGAATCTTGGCGTTCACAGCTCCCCCATCCGGCGGATGACGGGCGCCACGCGCTGCACGCCGTGGCGGTAGGCGCCGCGCGCGGCCCGGCGCACGATCTGCCGGACGGGCCCTGGCGCCTTGTCCGCGGCCGGGGCGCCGGGCAGCGGGGTGCCGTCCGGGCCGAGGTGGTGGCGGGCGAGGATGCCGGGCAGATAGCCGGGGGCGGTCTCGGGCGTGTAGTACGGCTTCAGGGCGGGCATGTCGGCGCCGGCCAGCAGCTTCGTGATCCGCTCCCGGGCCGCGTCGAAGGCCGTCTCGTACGACCCCTCGGCGGCGACGCCCTGCCGCGCCACCCACTCCGCGTCCGGCACCGGCTTGTACCCGGCGTCGAGCTGGTCCCAGGAGGCGAGGCACCCGGAGCCCACGAAGTGGTGGTTGCCGAGCCCCTCGCGGATGCCGAGGTCGGTCAGCACGACGGTGGGGATACGGCGGTGCAGGGACTCCAGGGCGGCCGTGGAGCTGATGGTCACCAGGAGGTCGGTGCGGTCGAGGACGTCGCCCATGTGCCCGTACACCAGGCTGAAGTTGGCGGGGAGGTCCTTGCCCTGGACCAGCTTCTGGTAGGGCAACTCCTCGATGTGCGTGGTGTGTTCGCCCGGCTTGGAGCGCAGCTTGAGGAGCACCTCGCGGTTCGGGTGGAAACGGGCGTGCTGGATCGCCCTGTTGAGCAGGTAGTCGCGGTCCCGGCGATTGTCCGGCACTGAGGGCTGCACGGCGAAGACGACCGTGTACGGGTCGTGCTCGCCGGTGTAGGCGTCCCCGCCGAGGAACGGCAGGGCGACCTCGGTGACCGTCGAGGAGTCGGCGCCGACCCCGTCGTAGACCGCCTTGAAACGGTCCGCGTCCTGGCGGGAGTTGGCGAGGACGAGGTCCGCGCCGTGCCGGAGCAGGAGGCCGTCGGTGAGCTTCTCGTAGACGACGCCGACATAGCCGGTGACGACCACGGGGCGCTTGGTGCGTCCGTCCCAGGCGCGGGCCAGACCGTGCAGCATCGCCTGGACCCCGCCGCCGACGAGGGAGAGCACGAGGATGTCGTACGGCTCCTTCTCCATGGCGCGCAGGAACTCGACGGCGGTCACCTCGCGGAGGGAGTCGGCGGTGACGCCGACTTCCTTCAGCTGGCGGGCTGTTGGGGTGGCACGACCCCGCAGGAGGTACCCGTCCAAAGAGATGTCCGAATTCGGCGGAGCGATGCGGTTCGCGGTGAGCGAACCCCATTTCCACCGGGTGTCGGAATCCGCGAGGACGGCGACTCGCAGGGTCTGCGTTGCACTTGCTGGCACACCGAAGACGCTAGGAAGCCATTCCGTTGTTCGGCCCAACCAGAAGGCAACAAACGGTTAACAGCACACCGCCGAATGGCGAATCAGGGCGTGGCGGGGCCGTAAAAATTCCTGGTTCACAGGTTCGCCACGTGGCGTTCACCCGACATCAAACCAATGGTAAAGACCGATGACGGAGCGCCCTCTAACGTCATGCGGGTGGTCAAGCTCTCCGTCATCGTGCCGTTCTACAACGTGCAGCAATACGCGCCCGACACCCTGAAGAGCCTGCGTGCGAACACACGGGAGGACTTCGAATTCATCTTCGTCGACGACTGTTCGACCGACGAGACACCTGACATTCTCGCGCGCGCGGAGCGGGAGCTGCCAGGCGTCGTGCATGTCAGACACAAGAAGAACGGAGGGCTGGCGACCGCCCGCAACACCGGCATCGACAAGGCACGTGGCGAGTATCTGACGTTTCTGGACGGCGACGACTGGCTCGCCCCGGACTACTTCCCGCGGCTGCTCGCCGCCATCGAGGAACTCGGCTGCGACTTCGTGCGCACCGACCACGTGGTGTGCACGGCGAAGGCCCGCTCGATCGCCCGGGTGCCGCAGGGCCGGCGCGGTGTGGTGCTGAACCCGCGGGACGCGATCCTGCCCGCCGACCGCTCCACCTCCGTGGACTACGCCTACGCCTGGGCGGGCATCTACCACCGCAGACTGGTCGACCGCGGCCTGCTGCACTTCACCGACGGGCTGCGCACGGCCGAGGACCGGCCGTGGATCTGGAAGCTGCACCGGGAGGCGGAGTCCTTCGCCACGGTGGGACTGCTCGGGGTGTTCTACCGGCGCGGTGTCGCCTCGTCGCTGACCCAGATCGGGGACGTGCGGCAGCTCGATTTCATTCGTGCGTTCGACCAGGTAATCGAGGAGACGGCGGCTGACCGCGACGCCGATAAACTGCTGCCCAAAGCAGTGCGCACGTATTGCGCGATCATGGCTCATCATCTCGGATCGATCGAGAGGTTCGAACCCGCCGTGGCTCGAAAACTGCGTTCACTGAGTTCCGCCGCGCTCAAGCGCATGCCGCAGGATGTTCTGGCGGAGGTAATGGACTCGATGGACCCCCAGCGGGCGAGCCGGCTGCGGCGCCTGCGCCGCCGTCCCACCTCGGCCCGGACGGTGGCCGCCTGATGCCCCGCACCACCCAGATCCTGTGCGCGTCGACGCTGTACGGCGCCGCGACGCTGGCCGCCGCGCTGGACGCCGGGCTCCTCGGCGAGGCCGACCGCCGGCTGCTGCTGATCACCAACAACGCGGCGAACCCGGAGACCACCGCGTCGGTGGACTCGATGCCGGGCTTCGACCAGCTGCGCGGGCGCTTCGACGACGTCCTGTCGTGGAACGAGACCATCTCCCCCTTCCACCCGAGCGGTTGGAGCCCCCGGGGCGACGACGTCCCGATGTGGGAGCGGTACGTACGGCTGCTGTGGAAGCTGGGCGACGACGAGATCCGGCTCGCCGTGGAGTCCGTCCAGGTCAATCCGTCGCTCGCGCTGTGCCAGCTGTTCACCGGTGCCCCGGTCGACGTCTACGCGGACGGCCTCATAAGTTATGGCCCCACGCGCGACAAGATCGACCCGTTGGTCGGCACCCGCATCGAGCGGCTGCTGCACCTCGATCTCGTCCCGGGCCTCACCCCGCTGCTGCTCACCGAGTTCGGCGTCCCGCCGGAACTGGTGCCAACAGAAGCCTTCCTCAAGGTACTTGGCGAACTCGCCGAGTCCGAGGAGGAGTTGCCCGCCGTCGAGGGTCAACCGGCCCTGCTGCTCGGCCAGTACCTCGCCGCGCTCGGCATCCTCACCGACCAGCAGGAGGAGGAGCTGCATCTGCGCATGGTGCGCGGCGCGGTGGCGCTCGGCCACCGCGAGCTGGTGTTCAAGCCGCACCCCGTGGCGCCCTCCCGCTGGTCGCGCCTGCTGGAGGACGAGGCGAAGAAGCTGGGGGCTCACCTCACCCTGCTGGACCGGCCGGTGCTCGCCGAGGTCGCCTTCCAGCGGATGCGTCCCGCCCTGGTCGTCGGCTGCTTCTCCACCGCGCTGTTCACCGCCGCCGGCCTGTACGACATCCCGGTCGCGCGGGTCGGCACGGACACCCTGCTGACCCGGCTCGCGCCGTACCAGAACAGCAACCGGGTGCCGCTGACCATCGTGGACGACGTGCTGCCCGACCTCGCCGACAAGAAGGCGGTGACGGACTGGCGGATGCCGTCGCCGGAGCGCGTGGACGAACTGTCCGGACTGCTCAAGGCAGTTGGCTTCGCGATGCAGCCCAGGATCTACCCCCGGCTGCGCGAGGACGCCGAGCGCTACCTCTCGGCCCACCTGAACCCGCACACGTGGCGCTACTTCAAACGCCGGCGCCTGACCGCGCTGGCGCTGCCCGGGGCCGTACCGGCACAACTGTCGTTCATCCCGCGCAACCAGACGGTTCGGCGGATCGCGCGTCGCGCCCGTGCTTTGTCCGGACGTTAGCGTCCATTCAAATTGTTCATCCGGGCGACATGTAGGAGACCCCTGTGTGTCGCCGGTGAATTGCCTCTCATCCGTCGAACGTTCGTAGCGTCACATCGTTCCCCCGCGGAACAGCCATTCGACGTCGGCGAGAAAGGCCCAGGATGAACGCGGTTGACCAGGCCCTGGCACCCACCCTGAGGGGCCAGGACCCTGGGCAGGAACCGGAGCAGCCACCCGTCGCCCCGCCCCGCCCGCCCCGGGAGAACCGGCTGCGCGCCCTGGACGGACTGCGGCTGCTGGCCGCGCTGATGGTGTGCCTCTACCACTTCACCGGCAAGAACGGTGAGGTGGCCTCCTCCTGGCACCAGTCCCCCGGGAAGATGTTCCCGACCCTGTCCGAGGCGGGGACGTACGGCTCGCTCGGCGTGCAGTTCTTCTTCCTCATCAGCGGCTTCGTGATCTGCATGAGCAGCTGGGGCAAGTCGATGGGCGAGTTCTTCCGCTCCCGCATCGCCCGCCTGTACCCGGCGTACTGGGTGGCCCTGATCCTGGTGGGCACCGCGTCGGTCCTGATGCCGGTGGTCGTCAAGCCGCTGCGCTCGGACGAGTTCCTGGTCAACTTCACGATGCTCCAGCAGCCGTTGGGCGTGCCCCGGGTCATCGGCGTGGACTGGACGCTCTGGGTGGAGATGCGGTTCTACCTGTTCTTCGCGCTGTTCGTGATCTGGAAGGGCGTCACCTACCGCCGTGTGGTGACCTTCTGCATCCTGTGGACGATGGCCGGCTGCTTCGCCCGGGTCGCCGACAACCCGCTGACGACCGAGCTGACGATGCGCGACCACGCGCCGTACTTCATCGGCGGCCTCGCCTTCTACCTGATCTACCGCTACGGCAGCGACCTGCTCCTGTGGGGCATCGTGGGGATGTCCTTCCTGCTGGGTCAGCGCTACTCGGTGACGGCCCTGTGGCACCCGGGCATGACCGGCGACTTCCACCGCAACCCGCATGTCATCCAGGCGATCGTCCTCGTCGCCTTCGCGGCCGTCGCGGCGGTGGCGCTGGGCTGGACGAGCTGGGCGAACTGGAGCTGGCTGACGCTGGCGGGCGCGCTGACGTACCCGTTCTATCTGATCCACGAGCACCTGGGCTGGTTCGCGATCCGCGTCCTGCACCGGGGCTTCGGGCTCGGCCCGTACGAGACGCTCGCGCTGACCGTGCCGGGGCTGCTGTGCCTGGCGTATCTGATGCACCGCTTCGTCGAGAAACCGTTCGGGCCACGGCTGAAGCGCACGATGACGCTGCAGTCGAAGCAGCTGGCGGCGAGACTCGGCAAGTAACCCCGCCGGCCGACCAGTTGAAAAGGGCCCCTCGACCGCTGCCGGTCGAGGGGCCCTTCCGCTTGCGTCTCAGGCCTGCGCGGCCCGGATACGGCGCACCACGCGCCGTACGGTCGGGTTGCGGCGCAGCGACTCCGCGCGGACCGCGCTGCCGCCGGGCAGGCGCAGGCTGGTCAGGCGGCGCTTCTTGAAGTACTGCGGGTACTCGTCGAGGTGGACGGCGAGCCAGGCGGTCACCTCGTCGCGCATCGCGTGGTGCTTCAGGGCCTGCATGCAGTAGCCGACGGCCCGCACCAGCGGCGCCAACTGCTCGGCCAGGGCGCCCAGTTCGAGAGGCTGGCCGACCTTGTCCTTCTCGGCGTCCGGCAGGATCGCGTCGATCACGGTGAGCGGGATGCGGTTGCTGTTCTCGTACGGCGTGATGCGTTCGAGGAGCAGTCCGGTGCCGACGCGGGCGACGGGGATGTCGTAGAGGGCGGCGGCCGTCATCAGGGCCGTGGAGAAGCAGCCGATGACCAACTGCGGGCGCAGGTGGGCGAACACCGTCTCGGCGAGGACCGGCTCGCGCAACACCGTGAGGCGGACGCCGAGTTGGTCGGCGGTCTGCTCAAGTGACGTGCTGTAGACGGCCGGTGCGCTGGGGTGGGGCTTGAACAGGACGTCCTGGTGGCCCGCCTTCGCCGCGGCGCGCAGCATGCGGACGTGCAGCTGCTCCTCCTCGTCCTGGGTGATCAGGTCGATGGCGGAGAGGTACTGGCCGAGCATCACGGCCGTGGGCCGGTTCTCCTGGGGCAGCCGGTCGGCGAGGATCGAGGCGCCCTCCTCACCGATCTGCGCGAGGACGTCGACGATCGCCTCGTTCGGGATGGGCTGCGGCTCGACCCCGTACTCGGACAGCAGCATCGGCCGCAGCCCGGGTATCAGGTCGAGGTGCAGCACGCGCGCGATGCGGCTGTTCAGGTTGTGCGGGATGCGGTTGCGGGTGGGGCCGTAGCTCATCAGGCCGTCCGCGTACACGTGCACCGGGCTGTCGGCGAAGATGTCGGCGACCGCGCGGGAGGGGTTGGCCTGGATGGACTCGCAGGCGATCTCCACGTCCTCGTCACCGAGGTTCCAGGCGAGGCGTACGGCCTTCTCCCACAGGGCGGTGTCCTGGGCCCGCGGGGACCAACCGGCCGGGTGGAAGGGGGAGATGAACTCGTTCCACGAGCGCACCTCGTCGAACTCGGGGCGCAGCTTCTCGAAGCCGGGCATCTTGTCCAGCGGGGTGCCGACCTCGGGCACGGCGGCCGTGTTGCTGACCACCAGGATGCGGCGATGGGCCGTGCGCGGGCCGAAGAAGCCGGCGCGGATCGCGGCGGTGACGGTCGCGGCGGCGTACTGCGTGGCCGAGAAGAAGATCTGTGTCGTGCCGCTCATGCCGCGACTCCCTTCATGCCACCGCGGATGCGCCGCAGCGTGTGCACGCGTTCCTCGCCCATGCCGACGAGCGCTTCGTTGAGTTCGGTCTCCGTCATCCGGCCGAGCGCCTCGGCGGCCATCTGCCGCAGCTTGGCGTGCACGCTGCGCTCGAACCGGCCCCGGTCCAGGAGCTGGTGGGCGATGACGACGCAGTAGTTGCGCAGCGCCTTCTTCCTCAGTTTCGCGGCTTCCGGGTCGTCGGCCAGTTCGGCGAGGACCAGGTCGAAGGAGCGGAAGAAGTCCAGCTGGCGGGCGTCGCCGATCTGGGTCAGCGAACCGGCCAGGCCCCGGCGGTAGAAGACCCCGCGCAGGCTGGCGGCGACGTAGGACTCGGCCTTGCGGTGCAGTTCCCAGATCCAGGGGCGGTCCTCGGCGGTGCGCAGGCCGTCGTGGAAGCGCAGCAGGCCCCGGTCGAGGAGGCGGCGGTGGTAGATGCCGGCCCAGGCGTACGGGTAGTCGACCATCGTCGTGTCGTCGACGGGGAGGATCGAGCTGCGCGGGTCGAGCGGGGTGTGCCTGCGGCCCTCGGGAGAACGCTGGATGGCCCGCTCGACGCCGGTGACGGTGACGTGGTCGGTGCGCACGAAGTCGACGTCGAAGCGCTCGATGACGTCCACCAGGTCGGCCAGATAGCCGGGCGCGAGCCAGTCGTCGCCGTCGAGGAATGTGAGGTAGCGGCCTTCGGCCTCGTCGATCCCGGTGTTGCGGGCGGTGGCCAGACCGCCGTTCTTCTCGTGCCGGATGACCCTGCTGTTCGGGAGCCGCTTCGTCAGCTCCAGGAGAGCCTCATAGGTCTTGTCCTTGGTCGAGCGGTCCTCGACGAACAGGAACTCGAACTCGTCCCGCGCGTTGTTGATCAGGCTGGTCACCGTTTCCGGGACATAGGCCTCGATGTTGTAGCAAGGGACGATCACGGACAGTGTTGGGGGGCGGTTGGTCACGCGTACACCTGGGCTCTCTCCGGGGCGGATTCTTGTGACCGTAGGAGATGTTCGAGCCCGGATATCAACCCTGCCGGGGCCAACAGGTGAACGCGAAGTTACGGGCCGCCCTCCATTTACAAATACCCACTCCAGCACACATCCCGAACGCCCGCTCGACGATCCAACGTTCGAATGAACGTCGGATCGACCCGGGGGTCGCGTGATCAGAACGGTATTCCGGAGCGAGGACCTGCCACCGGCCGAACGACTGGCCGCCTTCGACACCTTCCTGCACACCTGCGACCCTCCGATGCGCGTGACGAGCGCGGCACCGGGACGGTTCCGGGCCACGGCCCGCACCCGCGACCTCGGCCCCGTCCACATCCAGGAGCTGACCTGCTCCCCGTCCGTCCTCCGCCGCACGACCCGCCTGATCCACCGCTCCGACCCCGCCGTGTGCACGGTGGTCTTCCCCCTATCGGGCACCCTCACGGTCTCCCAGACGGGCCACGAGGCCCTCCTGCACGGCCAGGACCTCACCTTCTACGACAGCTCCCGCCCCCTCCGGCTGCGGATCACCGGCCCGGAACCCGCGACCCTCCTGCGGGTCCACGTCCCCTGGACGCTGCTGCCGCTCCCGGCCCGCCGCGCCGACCGCCTGCTCGGGACCCGATTACCGGCCCGGGAGGGACTGGGCGCCCTGCTCACCCACTTCCTCACCGACCTGGCCGCCGAGACGCGCGCCTACCCGGCCGCCGACGAGACCCGAGTGAGCGCGGTCGCCCTGGACCTGCTGGCGGCGACCCTCACCCATCACCTCGACGGCCCGCCCGAACCTCCTGAGCCCGAGTTGCCCGCGCGGATCGAGTCCTACGTCCTGGAGCACGTGGCCGACCCCGAACTGACCCCGCGCACGGTGGCCGCCGCCCACCACATCTCCGTCAGCTATCTGCATCAGCTGTTCCGGGCCGGCGGGACCACGGTCACCGCGCTGATCCGCCGCGGCCGCCTGGAACGGGCCCGCAGCGACCTCGCCGACCGGCACCTGCGGGAGACCCCGGTGCACCGCATCGCCGCCCGCTGGGGCTTCAGGGACCACTCCGCCTTCACCCGGGCGTTCCGCACGGCCTACGGCGTACCGCCGCGGGAGTACCGCGAGACCCGTACCGAATGACCAGAGACCCAGGGGGAGTTCATGACCGGACGACTCGTCAGACTAGGTGAGATGCCGGTGTGGTCGGCGGCCTTCCAACCGCTGGAACTACGCCGTGACGCCCGCTCCACCCGGAGGACCGGCGCGGACCGCTACCGCCTCGCGCTCCTCCTGGAGGGGGAGGCGTTCATCACCTGCGGCCGACGCGAAACGCGCCTGCGCGCGGGCGACTTCTACTGCGACGACGGCCTGCGGCCGCACGAGATCCGCACCGGCCCGGTCAGAGCCGTCGGCGTCGTCGTACCGGAGGCGCTGCTGCCGTTGCCCCGGGACAGCGCCCACCGGGTGCTCGGCCACCGCATCCCGGGCCGGGACCGCGTGGCCCCGCTGCTCGCCCGCTTCCTCACCCAGATCATGGAACACACCGGCGCCTACCGCCCCGCCGACGGACCCCGGCTGGGCACGGTCCTGAGCAGCCTGGTCGCCGCCCTGCTGGCCCGCGCCGCCGAACCCGACCCCTGCCCGCCGCTGGGACCCCGGGCCCCACTGACCCCGCTCATCATGGCGTTCATCCAACAGCGCCTGGACGACCCGGAGTTGACACCGCAGAGCATCGCCGCCGCGCACGGCATCTCGCTCAGCTATCTGCACCGGCTCTTCGAGGACGAGAGCGAGACCGTCGCGGCGTTCGTCCGCCGCAGGCGCCTGGAGCGCGCCCGCTTCGACCTCGCCGACCCGGCCCAGGCCGCCACCCCCGTGCACGCCGTCGCGGCCCGCTGGGGCTTCACCCGCGCCACCGACTTCGCGCGCGCCTTCCGCGCCGCGTACGGGCTGGCGCCGGGCGACTTCCGCAAGTACTCCCACGGTTTCCGTGGACGCATTGCCACATGAGTGTGCTCTGTGCGCCAACGCCCCAACTGCCCCTTCCCGGCAGGCTGTTGATCAGGACGACCGCTCCACTTCCAACTCTCCGAAAGAGGTTGCAGTGAAGAAACTCCGTCTTGCCGCAGTCAGCGCCGTGGGCGCTCTCGCCGCGAGCGCCGGGCTGATGTTCCCGGCCACGGCCCAAGCGGCGCCCACCTACTGGCAGTTCCAGAACGCCGGGTTCGGGACGTGTCTGACGGCCGGGGACACCGGGACGGCGTTCGCCACGTCGTGCGTCGGGAGCAATCGCCAGCAGTGGGACTTCGTCGGCGCTTCCGGCAGCTTCGCGCAGGTCAGGAACCGCGAGACCGGCACCTGCCTGACGACCGACAACAAGACGACCGTCAACGCCGTCTGGATGAGCACCTGCAACGGCGCCAGCGGCCAGTGGTGGTGGTACCAGGGCGACAGCGGGCACTTCTTCGACGACCTCGGCTCGGCCGGCGAGGGGTACCTGAGGACGAGCACCGTCAAGGACGCGGTCTACGCGACCGACAACAACCAGTCGACGATTCCTTCCTCGTACTACGTCTGGTACGGCACTCACAACTGACCCTCACCTGACCCCGGACCACACCTCCACACCCGCCACGACTACGGCCAGCCCTTCCTCGAAGTGCCGGCCGTAGTCCTCGAAGATCTCCGCGCCCGCCGCTGCCGACAGAGGGAAGTCGGCCAGCAGGCGGGCGCGTTCGTGTACGTCGTAGCCCTCGCGGCGCTCGTCCGGCAGCGGCTGGACGCCCTGCTCCTCGGTGACGAAACCGATCGTGTAGAGGTACGACGTCGAGGTCGCGCGGACCGCCTGGGCGAGGGTGAAGCCGGCCTCGGTGAACAGGCGCAGGGTGCGTTCCATCTCCACGGCGTGCGGGGTGCCGGTGAAGCGGGAGCCGCTGAAGACCTTGGCGCCGTCGCGGTAGCCGAGCAGCGCGTCGCGCAGTCCGCGGTTGGACTTCAGCAGCCGCTCCTGCCAGGTGTCCTCGGGTGCGAGCGGGGCGTCGGCGACCATCCGCCGGTACATCTCCGTCGCCATCTCGTCGAGCAGCGCCTGTTTGTCCTTGAAGTGCCAGTACAGGGCGGGCGCCTTGACGTCCAGCTCCTTGGCGATGGCGCGCAGGGTCAGCCCGTCGAGACCGACCTCGTTCAGCAGTCTCAGGGCCGTGTCCGCCACGCGCTTGCGGTCGAGGGGGGTGCGTCGCTCCGTACTCACGCTTGACAACTTAACACCGTTAAGGCCACTCTCGGAACCAGCCGCACTTAACAGCGTTAAGGAGACTGGATCATGACCGAGCACGGAAACCTGACCGAGCACGTGGACGTACTGATCGTGGGCGCGGGCCCCACCGGACTCGCCCTCGGCATCGACCTGGCCCGGCGCGGGGTGGACGCGCTGGTCGTGGAGCGCGGCGAGGGGCTGTCCCCCGGCTCGCGCGGCAAGGGCATCCAGCCGCGCACGATGGAGGTCTTCGACGACCTCGGCGTCCTGGACGCGATCCTCGCGGCGGGCGGCGACTACCCGGTCGGGATGATCTGGCAGGACGGCGAGCGGGTCGCCGAGCAGAACATGTTCGACCCGGCCGAGACGAACGAGGACTCGCCGTACGGCGCCCCGTGGATGGTGCCGCAGTGGCGCACCCAGGAGATCCTGCGGGCCCGGCTCGACGAGCTGGGCGGCCGGGTGTCCTTCGGCCGCGAGGTCACCGGGCTCACCCAGGACGAGGACGGTGTGACGGTCGCGTTCGCGTCCGGCGCCCCCGTCCGCGCCCGGTACGCGGTGGCCGCGGACGGCGGCCGCTCGGTGATCCGGCGCGGGCTCGGCATCGGCATGACCGGCGAGACCGTCGACCCGAACCCGATCCTGGTCGCGGACACCCGTATCACCGGCCTGGACCGCGACAACTGGCACATCTTCCCGCCGCGGGGCGACGAGGGTTTCCTCGCGGTCTGCCCGCTGGCCGGGACGGAGGACTTCCAGGTGGTCGCCCAGCTCCTGGACGACAGCACGCCCGACCTCTCCCTCGACGGCGTACGGAAGATCGTCGCCGCCCGCTCGCACCTCGCCCCCGAGGACGTCACCGAGCTCCGCTGGGCCTCGGACTTCCGGCCCCGGGCGGCCCTCGCGGACCGCTTCCAGCAGGGTCGGGTCTTCCTGGCCGGGGACGCGGCGCACGTGCACTCGCCGGCCGGCGGCCAGGGCCTCAACACCAGCGTCCAGGACGCCTACAACCTGGGCTGGAAGCTGGGCGCGGTGCTGCGCGGCGAGGCCCCCGCGAGCCTGCTCGACACCTACGAGGAGGAGCGGCTCCCCAACGCCGCCGAGATGCTCGGCCTGTCCACCCAGGTCCACCGGGGCGAGGCCCGCCGCGGCGAGGCGACCCGCCAACTGGGCATCGGCTACCCGGAGTCGACCCTCACGACGGAGACCCGGGCACCGGGAGAGGGGATCCGCGCCGGCGACCGCGCCCCGAACCGGACCGTCGCGGGCGTACGCCTCCTCGACGCCTTCCGGGGCCCGCACTGGACCCTGCTCGCGCTGGGCACGAAGGCACCGGCGATCGGCGACGGCGACGCCGTGCGCGTCGTAGAAGGCCTGGCGGCCGAGACGTACGGCACGGGCCTCTTCCTGGTCCGCCCCGACGGCTACGTCGGCTGGGCGGGCGACACGGACAGCGGCCTGGCGGAGTACACGGAACGCTTCGGCCTGAACCGCTAGTTACACGGAGCTGGCCAGTGACAGCTTCAGCGCGAAGCCCAGGAACAGCGCCCCCGCAGCCGAGGTGGCCCCCGCCGCGAGCCGCCTGCGACGGCGGAAGGCCGTCGCCAGCCGGGTCCCGCTGAAGATCAGGGCAGTGAGGTAGAGGAAGCTCGCCAGCTGCGCGAAGGCGCCGAGCACGACGAACGACAGCGCGGGGTAGGCGTACCCCGGGTCGACGAACTGCACGAAGAAGGCGACGAAGAACAGGATCGCCTTCGGGTTGAACAGGCTCACGACGAAGGCACGGCGGTAAGGCCGCTCCTCGGCCGCCTCCGCGGCGGGAGCCGGTTCCATGGCCGCCCGCTCCTTGCGGCTCCGCCACATCGCCCACGCGGCCCGCAGCATCCCGAACGCCAGCCAGGTCAGATACCCGGCCCCCGCGTACTTCACGATCCCGAACAGCACGGCGTTGGCCTGCAACAACGAGGCGACCCCGGCCGCGGAGAGCGTCATCAGCACGGTGTCCCCGCACCAGACACCGGCGGCAGCCGTGTACCCGGCCCGGACACCGCGCCGGGCGGCGACCGAGAGGACGTACAGCGAGTTGGGCCCGGGCAGCAGAACGATCAGGACGAGGCCGGCCAGGTAGGTGGGGAGGTCTATGACACCGAACATGAGAACGAGTGTCGCATGCGCCGGACGCCGTTCGCGGTCTGTCATCCGGGGGTACGTCTCCGGGGTACGAAGCCGGTGAGACGACGGGGGTCCGCGATGCGTACTACGGGTATGGGGAGGCGTACTACGGGTAGGGCGAGAGCGATCGCCGCCGCAGTGGCCCTGTCGGCGCTGGTGGCGATGTGCGGTTGCACGGTGCAGGGCACCGGCGCGGACGGTGGGCACCATCTGCCCGTCCGCATCAAGCTTCCCGGCAGTAGTAGCAGTAGCGGCACCGGTGACGGGAAATCCTCCGCCTCCCCGAGCACCGGCCGCGCCGCGAACGTCCTGTGGTCGCGCGGCGACAGCGGTGGTGACGTGCGCGAACTGCAGGCGCGGCTACGGCAGGTCGACTGGCTCTTCGACGGGCCGACCGGGACCTACGACGAGCTCACCGAGCAGGCCGTCGCGGGTTTCCAGGGCAAGCGCGGGCTGCCGAAGACGGGCCAGACCGACACCGACACCTGGCAACGGCTGCTGAGGATGACGCACGAGCCGGGCAAGTGGGACCTGTACCTGATGGGCGGCCAGCCGGCCGGCGCGCCCGACCCGCGCTGTCTCACCGGCCGGGTCCTGTGCATCGACAAGACGAGCCGGACCCTGCGCTGGATGATCGACGGGCGGACGGTGTCGACGATGTCGGTGCGGTTCGGCGCGCAGTACACCCCGACCCGCGACGGTGTGTTCCAGGTCTACTGGAAGGCCCGGAACTGGGTGTCCACGCTCTACCACTCCCCCATGCCGTACGCGATGTTCTTCAGCGGCGGCCAGGCGGTGCACTACTCGTACGACTTCTCGATGCGGGGTTACGCGGGCGGCTCGCACGGCTGCGTCAACGTACGGGACGAGGCGGCGATCGCGAGTCTCTTCGCCCAGGTGCGGACCGGCGACAAGGTCGTCGTCTACCGGTAGGTGTATGGGGCGCGGGCGGGACCGGGGGAACGTGTCCCACCCGCGCCGTGTGCACGAGCCGTAGGTACGGGGGGAACCCCGGCTCTGTGCGTTGGCCGATGACCAGTCGGCTCACTCAGTACTGCGCCACGGCGGCCGGAAATGTCACACCCGCCGCGAAGAAATTTCCACGAGCCACGAAAGTGCAGGTCAGCGGCGTGCGATCGGTTCAGAGCACGCTGTACGTCGGGCTCGGCGACGGGGTCTGCCGGGTGTCGGTGGTGTGCGACGGAGCCGGGGTGGACGGCGGCTGGCGCCGGGCGAGCGGGGTGAAGACCGTGGGGCCGGAGGTGGAGGCGCCGTTGTTCTGGTAACCGCCGCCGCTGCCACCGCCGTTGCCGCCACCACCGCTGCCGCTGCCGCCGCCCGGGGCGATCGGGGCTATGTTCCCGCCGCCGCCCTGACCGCCGGCCTGCTCGTCCGAACCGTTCTGGTCGCCGCCCTGACCGCCGACGTTCTGCCCGTCGCTGTCCCCGCTGCCGCTTCCGTCGCTGCTGCCCTTGCCGCCGGCGTTCTTGTCGTCCGTGTCGGTTCCGGTGCCGGTGTGCTGGAGGAGGCCCTTGCAGTACGTCCACACGTGGGACGTACCGCCCGCCGCGCCCTCCAGGGTCCGCTTGCGGCCGGGGGCCAGGGGCTTGCCGTCGCGCACGGCACGGCAGGACGAGGTGACGCCCTTCCACCAGCCGCCCGAGCCGAAGGACTTGTCGTCACCGGTACCGGCGGATGGCGTGGGGTTGGTGCCGCTGCCGGCCGCCTCGCCGGAGGAGTCGTCGGAGCCGCCGCCCGCCGTGGGCGTGCCCGGGCCGCCGGTGCCGCTCGGCGAGGGCGAGACGAGCGTGCGGTCGGACGGCGTCACGGCGGCGGAGATGGAGGAGGCGGGCGTCGGGTCGTCGTAGAACGGTGTCGGAAGGGCTCCCGTGCCGACGGCGGCCGCGACTCCGCCGAGCATGCCGACGGCGAGCGCCGCGGTCAGGCCGACCCGTACGGGTCTTCCCCAGCGCGGCCCCGGGACGGTCGCGGCGGGCCGCCCGAGCCGGACGAGACCGGCGTCGGAGGACGGCCCGCGGCCGCGCCGTGCGAGGGCGGCCCGTTCGACGTCATTGCCGGTGCGCGCCGCTCTGAAGGCGGCCAACGCGGCTTCCTCGCCCGGGAGTTCGACCTTGGTCTGCGCGGGTTCCACGGACAGCGCGCCGAGGGTCCTGGCGAGCCGCTCGGCCTGTTCGCGGGCGCCCGGATCGACGGCTTCCAGGGGCTCGCCGCGCAGCAGCAGCTCGGCGGTCTCACGGTCCAGCCATCGGCCGGGGGTCCGGGGGCGGTCCCCCGGAAAAGCACAGCGCTCGTCGGCCATCACATGTCCTTCTGCGTCCGCGCGCGCGTATGCGTCACAGTGGCGGACGTCACCGCGCGGTCGCGCGGTTCTCGCTGGGGCGGCAGGGCGTCGAGGGCCGCGGCCGATTCCGGGTCGCCGCCGAGCAGTTCCGCCAGTCGTTTCAGCCCGCGGTGCGCGGCCGTGCGGACGGCGCCGGGCCGCTTGCCGAGGGTCTCCGCGGCGGTCTTGGCGTCGAGGCCCATGACCACCCGCAGGACGACGGCCTCGGCCTGGTCCTGCGGGAGCTGGGCGATGAGGGAGAGGGTGTTGTCGGTGGCCAGGGCCTCCATGGCCTCGCCGGCGGTGTCGGAGTCGGCGGCGCGGCCGGTGAGTTCGGTCTCGTCGCCGCCTATCGCGGGGCGGCGGCCGCGCATCCGTATGTGGTCCAGGGCGCGGTTGCGGGCGATCCGGGCCGCCCAGCCGCGGAACCGGTCCGCGTCCCCGCTGAACCGGTCCAGGTCACGGGCGATCTGCAGCCAGGCCTCGGACGCGACGTCCTCGGAGTCCGGATCGCCGACCAGCGTCCGTACGTATCCGAGCAACCGTGGGTGCACCGTGCGGTACACAGTCCGGAACGCGGTCTCGTCCCCGTCCTGTGCCGCAAGCACCGCGGCGGTCAGCTCCGCGTCGTCCCCCAGCACGTGGTCCCTCGAATTTTGTTGGTCGCGTCCGCCCTCCGGCGCGAAAGGCACGTTACGACCTGAAACTGTTCCTCGTCCATGTCCGTACAAGATGCAACTACGTGGTTCGGGCTCCCGGTGTGACAGAAAACGCACTCCCGGCGCTGTAAAAAGTACGGGCCGCCGCGCGGCCCGTACAGCGCGACGGCCGGGGCCTCTCCTGTGGGGGGTGGCGGCTCCGGCCGTCTCCGCGGTGTCTCTCCGACCCGCGACGAAGCGCGACATCCTTACAGGGCACCGCTGCCCCTCGGCCGCCAGTCGTCCTGACTCCGCGTCGGCGCCGCCTGGACCCCCGCGTCCCGCGCCGCCCTGAACGCGGCCACCGCCCGCCGCTCGGCCTCGCCGTCCACATCACCCTCGCGGAGAGCCGCGCCCAGCAGGCCAGGGAGGCCGGGCAGGCCCGTGTCGCGTTCAGCCATGTCCGTCTCCATCCCTTTCCGCCACACCCAGTTCGCGCGCCAGCCGCCTCAACCCCCGATAGGCGGCCGTACGCACCGCCCCCGGCCGCTTGCCCAACACCCGGGCGGCGGCGGGCCCGTCGAGCCCCACGACCACCCGCAGCAGCACAGCCTCGGCCTGGTCCTGCGGCAACCCCCGCACCAGCCCGAGCGCGTACTCCGTGGAGAGGGACTCCAGCGCCTGGTCGTGGGTGCTGTGCGGGCCCGGCAGTTCGAGTACGTCCTGTTCGAGCGCCGCCGGTCTCGGACGTACCCGCTGTCTGCGCAGATGGTCGAGCGCCCGGTGCCGGGCGATGGTCGCCGTCCAGCCGCGGAAGCCCGCCCCGTCGCCGCGGAACCGACCCAGGTCGCGGGCGATCTCCAGCCACGCGTCGGACGCCACGTCCTCGGCGTCGTCGCCGACGAGGCCGCGCAGATACCCGAGCAGCCCGGGCTGCACGATCCGGTACGCGACCGCGAAAGCGCCGTCGTCGCCCTCCTGGGCCCGCGCGACGGCCGCGCCCAGTTCCCCGTCGTACGCGTGCCCGCGCCGGGGCTCGCCTGTCTGGCCCAAGGACTGTCCTCGTCCGTACCGAGTGCGCGAAGAATCCGTACGGGCACGGCGGTCCTCCTCGGTGATCCCCCCTCGGCGATCCCCCGCACCCCCCATCGCCATCAGCGCCGCACCTCACAGAAACGTCACAGCCCGCGGCCCGCCCGGCACATCTCCGGCCCGCCGACGGGGCACGGTCCCTCTGGCCCCGGCGTACGTCCGCCCGTGGCGTCCCCGCGAACGAAGGAGACCCATGTCCGACCTCCGTATCGGTGTCCTCGGCTACGGCCTGCGCGGCAGCCTCGCCCGCGTCGCCCACCGCCCCGGCGCGGGCTCCCGCGTCACCGCCCTCGCGGACCCCGACCCGGCGGCCCGCCAACAGGCGACAGAGGACCTCCCGGGTGTCTCAACAACCGCCGACCATCGGGGAGTTGTCACGTCCCCCCACGTCGACGCGATCCTCGTCCTCACCCCCGACCACACCCACGCCGACCTCGCCTGCGAGGCGCTGCGCGCGGGCAAGCCGGTCCTCGTCGAGAAGCCGCTCGACATCACCGTCGAACGCTGCGACCACGTCCTGCGGACAGCCCACGAGACCGGCACCCGCCTCTACGTCGGCCACAACATGCGCCACATGCCGGTGATCCGCCTGATGCGGGACCTGATCGAGGGCGGCGCGGTCGGCACCGTGAAGACGGTGTGGGTACGGCACTTCGTCGGCTACGGAGGTGACTGGTACTTCAAGGACTGGCACGCCGAACGCCGTTACAGCACAGGCCTGTTGCTGCAGAAGGCCGCGCACGACCTCGACGTGGTGCACTGGCTGGCCGGCGGCTACACCCGCCAAGTGCAGGCGTTCGGCGACCTGTTGGTCTACGGCGGCCTTCCGCACCGGCGCGCGCCCGGCGAGCCGAAGACCGCCGACTGGTACACCGAGGACGGACACTGGCCGCCGCACACCCAGCGGGCGCTCAACCCGGTCATCGACGTCGAGGACGTGTCGCTGGTCAACATGCGCCTGGACAACGGGGTGTTGGCCGCCTACCAGCAGTGTCACTTCACCCCCGACTACTGGCGCAACTACACCGTCATCGGCGACGCGGGGAGACTGGAGAACTTCGGCGACGGGCCCGGCGCGGTGGTGAAGGTCTGGAACAGCCGCCGCTCGGAATACCGGGAGCACGCCGACGCCGAGTACCGCGTCCCGAACACCGGGCAGGACGGCGAACACGGTGGCGCCGACCCGCTGTTGATCGACGAGTTCCTGCGCTTCGTACGGCACGGCGGGCGCACCGACACCTCGCCCGTCGCCGCGCGGATGGCGGTGGCCGCGGGGTCCGGGGCCACCGAGTCACTGCGGGACGGCGGCACCCCGCGCGAGGTGCCGCCCCTCGATCCGGAACTCGTCGCCTACTTCGAGCGGGGTCAAGTACGGGCGCAGTAGGGCCCGTTGTCGGCGCCGTAGGTCTAGATGGAGGTCTCCACCGGCTGCTGCGGGGTCTCCTTCGCCACCGCGCCCGGTGTGGGCACCCGGTCCGCGTTCACCAGGACGCCCGCGATGAGAGCGGCGAGCAGGATCGAGGCCATCGCCCACCAGGTGGCGACGTTGAAGCCGTGCACCGCGGCCTTCGCCTCCAGCAGTTGCTTGTTCACGCCGGGGCCCGCGTGGGCGGTGGCATAGCGGGTGGTGACCGAGGCGGCGATCGTGTTGAGGAGGGCCGTACCGATCGAACCGCCCACCTGCTGGGCCGTGTTGAAGGTGGCGGAGGCCGCGCCGGAGTCGCGGGGTGCGACGCCTCCGGTGGCCAGGGACACCGAGGTCATCATCGCCGTACCCATGCCGAGGCCGAGCATCAGCATGCCGGGCAGGATGTACGTGGCGTACGCGGGCTCCACCCCGACCTGGGCGATCAGTGCGAGCGCGCCCGCCGCGAGCAGCAGGCCCGGGACCATCAGGGTGCGCGGCGGGACCCGGTGCAGCAGCCGGGCCGCGACCTGGGTCGAGCCGGTGATCATGCCGACGGTGATGGGGAGATAGGCGACGCCCGTCTTGACCGGCGAGTATCCGAGGACGCGCTGCATGTAGTAGGTGAGGAAGAGGAACACACCGAACATGCCGATGGTGACGAACAGGATGGTCAGGAACGCGCCGACCCGCTGACGGTCCTTCACCACCGACATCGGCAGCAGCGGAACCTTCGCCCGGGTCTGCCAGAACCCGAAGGCGCCGAGCAGCACGACCCCGGCGGCGAGCAGGGTCAGGACGAGCCCGTCGCTCCAACTCCTGGACTCCGCCTCGGAGAAGCCGTACACCAGCGTCAGCATGCCGAGGGAGCCGAGGAGCGCTCCGGGTATGTCGAGGTGGGCGTCCGGGTGCCGGGAGCTGTCGCTGAGCAGGACCCACGCGCCCGCGAAGGCGACCAGCGCGATGGGCACGTTGACGTACAAACACCAGCGCCAGTCCAGGTACTGGGTGAGGAACCCGCCGGCCAGCAGCCCAACTGCCGCGCCCGCGCCGACAATCGCGCCGAACACACCGAAGGCCTTGCTGCGGTCCTTCGGGTCGGTGAACGTCGTCGTGAGCAGCGACAGCGCGGAGGGGGCGAGCAGGGCGGCGAAGACACCTTGCAGCGCTCGGGCGCCGAACAGCATGCCCTGGTTGGCGGCGGCACCGCCGAGCGCGGACGCGGCGGCGAAGCCGATCAGCCCGATCATGAAGGTGTTCTTGCGCCCGGCGAGGTCCGCGATCCGGCCACCGAGCAGCAGCAGCCCGCCGAACGCGAGCGTGTAGGCGGTGATGACCCACTGCCGGTTGCCGTCCGACATGCCGAGGTCGGTCTGGGCGGACGGCAGTGCGATGTTGACGATGGTCATGTCGAGGACGACCATCAACTGCGCGAGCGCGATGACGACCAGCGCCCACCAACGACGGTTCTCGGCCATGGATCCTCCCCGGGTCCGGCGGTCGCCCTCATCGTCCTCCCGCACCCGACCCCTTGGGAACGCTGGCGTCTCTTATTACGGCGATTTTGCCGACCGGGACCCGCTGCGTGCCGGGTGCTGGGTGCTGGGTGCGGGAGGCTGAACTCCCTTACCGGCGAACGCCGTTCACCGCGTCCCGGCACAGCAGCCGCAGCGAGCCGTGCCCACCGAAACACCGCCGAGCCTCGTCGATGGGGTCCCACAACCGCCCCTCCGGAGTACGCAGCCAGTGCTCGCCCCCGGTCGCCCACCACTCCCCGCCGGTCTGCCGCGCGATCACCTCACCGGCGTACGCCCCGAACCCGCGCAACTCGCTCTCGACGGCGGCGTACGGCGCCCCGTCCCGCCGTATCTCCTCGATCATCCGGTCGACCCGCCACAGGCTCTGCGCCGAGTAGTCGAGACGGACCCGGGCCCCCTCGCGCATCGTCGCCACCGCGTCCGCCGCCCACCGCACAGGCCGGGTGGCGGCGGAGGGCCTGGTCTCTCGAACCGTCGTCACATGCGTCATCGCACCAGGAAAAGCATGATGGAGCGGTGTTCCGGCACCCCGATCCGGACATTTCCGCGGACCGGCGCAGGACCGCCCCACCTCCGCCGCACGACGGTCACAGGTCCCGCTGCGCTCCCGTTCTCAACTCCGCCCGCGCGCCCGGCGCGAGACCACCGCGCGCAGCACCCGGCGCCCCTCGGTCGACACCGCGAGCACCTGACGCAGTCCGCCCGAGCCCGTTCCCGCGAGGAGTTCGAGGACGGCGACCTGCCGGCGCAGCTCGGCGGCGACGAGGGGCGAGACTCCCTCCGTACGACCTTCACGGCGGGAGTCGATGTCATCGGCGCCGTCCGCGTCGCCGGCGGGGGCCATGACCTCCAGGAGCCGGTGGATCCGCAGCGAGGCGACCGAGCAGGCGTCGGCCCACTCCCGTACCTCGGTGCCGGCCGGAACCGCCGGCGCGGTCGCGAGCATCGTGCGGGCGAGCCGCACGGCCTGGTCCTCGCCGGGTTCCTCGAAAAGGGCGGGCAGCTTGGCACGGGCCTGCTCCAGGGACTCGCCCCACGTCTCCCCCACGGCCGGGTCGGCGAGGCTGGTCCACAGCGGACGCAGCACCTCGTCGTCACCGCCCAGCAGCGGCACGCACCGATCCAAACAAGCCAGTCCACCGGCGGCCAGTGCGCGTTCGTCGGCCTGCGCGATCAGTTCCACCAGACTCATCCAGACCTCCCTCAGCGGGGCCCCTCCCCTATGGAGCCCACGTTTCCCCTGACTGCGTGCTCCACCCCGGGAGTGTCACACGGGACGCCCCCGAGCAGGCAGGGAAAACGGAAGAAGAGGTTTTTCGGCCAACGGAGCGGGATCCCTCAGGCCCCGGCCGGAACACCCGGCCCCGCCAGCGCCTTCGCGTGCTGCATCCGGGTCAGGCGCAGGACCAGCGCGATCGCCAGCGCCGCGGCCGCGATGTCGAGGGCGTCGGAGATCATCAACGCGTAGGCACCGGCGTGCATCCCGTCCGCCGTGTCGGCGCTCCCGGACTGCGCGGAGCCGACCCGGTCGCCGACGAGCGACAGGAGCCACAGCGTCCACCACGCGTTGACCAGCAGATACGACCTGCGGGCGCCCAGAGGGCTACTGGCGTCCCAGATGTCACGGGTGATCCGGCGCGGGTACCAGAGGCTCACGAACGGGACGAACCACCCGGCGATCGCCCACCCGGGCTTCATGCTCTGCGTGTCGGGAGCGAACACCCCGGCGTTGGCCCGCACCCGCACGAACCAGCACAGGTACACGATGACGGACATGACCAGCGAGCCCGACTGGACGCCACCGGCCACCGTGTTGAGCGAGTTCGCGTCGTCCAGCCTCCGGGCGACCGCACCGCCGGACGCGCCGTCCATGAGGTCGCCCGTCACGTCGTAGAGGACGAGATCGGCGTAGACGGCGAACAGGTCGACGGCGATGACGAGCCCGAGCAGCGCGACGGCGGCCCGGCCGAGCCCGACCGGTGAGCGCAGATAGGACGCGGGTCCGGGCACGGGTCTGGGTGTGGGCATGGGAACGGACATGGTGAAGCGACCCCCGAGTACGAGCGGAAAGAGAAAAGAGAGGGGAACATACGTTCCCCAGCCCCTGCCCGTCCAGCCTCGCGACCCGCCCCGCTCAACCCACCTTGTCCGCAAGGGACTTGAACTGGGTCCAGGTCAACGCGGGCGTCCCGGGATCCCACAGCTTCTGGACCGTGGCCCGCAGCGGCATACGGATACCCGCCGCGACCTGGTTCTGCGTCTGCGAGTTGGCGAGATCGCACCAGACCGCGAAGGAGCCTCCGAGGATCTGGCTCTCGTACTTCGCCGGGACCGCCGTCGTGCCGCGCAGCACGCGCGGGGTCCACTGTTCGTAGATCCGCCGCCCCGTCGGATAGACGAAGGTCTGCGGCTCGCCGAGGACGTAATACAGGTACTCGTCGTTGTAGTTGAGGACCTTGCGCCCCGCGCTCAGATACGCGACGGGCTGCCGGGCGCCGATCTCCTTGCCCGTCCAGTACGCGACCTGGAGATCTTTGGCGGCCTGCACGGACGTATTCGCGAAGAAGCCGTCGTTCCACACCCGCATCGTGCGGTCGTGATTGCGGACCGTGTCGGCACGGTCGTTGAGCCAGCCGGTGGTGAGGTCGGCGACGGTGCCGCCGGAGCCGTAGGCCTTCGTGGCCTCGGCGGCCAACTGCGGGAAGGATGCTTGGGGGTTGGCGACGGTCAGCGCCTGGTACTCGTCGCCGCCGAGGTGCCACTGGTCACCGGGGAACAACCCGGCGTACTCGTCGAGGAGTTCGTCGACGATCGCGGCGGACGCGTCCTTGGAGATGTCGATCGCACCGCGCGTGGCGACGCCCGACACGTTCCGCAGCTGCAGATCCGGATGGGCGGCGAGCACCGCGCCCAGGTGCCCGGGCGAGTCGATCTCGGGCACGACGGTGATGTGCCGGCTGGCCGCGAGGTCGACGATCTGCTTGACCTGCGCCTTGGTGAGGTGGTCCTTCGACACGACTTCCGGATGGCTGGTGGACTCGATCCGGAAGCCCTGGTCGTCGGAGAAGTGCAGCCCCAGTTCGTTGAACTTGAGGTCGCCCAACTCCCGTACCCGGTCCTCGATCCAGGCCGCGGTGAACGGCTTGCGCGCGATGTCCAGCATGAACCCGCGCTGCGGCTTGGCCGGTTGGTCGTGCACGACGCCCTCCGGCGCCGTACCTCCGCCGTGCACTTCCTGCTTGAGGGTGCGGGTGCCGTAGAACACCCCCGCGTCCGAGGGCCCGCTGATGTTGACCCGCCCGCCGCGCACGGTCATCGCGTACGACTCCGGGTTCGCGCCCTCGTCGTCGTTCAGCGCCAGCCGTACGTCCCCGGCGCGCACGTCGCTCGACTCGCCGCCGTAGGTCAGCCCCAACTCCCCGGCGATCAGCCGCCCCTCGTCGACGAGATCGGCGTCCTCGACGACGACCCGGTTCCCCTTGGCGGGCCGCCAGCCCGGACCGCGCGCGGGAGTGTGGGAGCGCACGGCGGGAATGGTGCGGGGCGTCTGCGACAGCGGATACGACCGGGTCGGACTCGGCGTCGGGGACGCGGAGCGGGAGGCCGCGCCGCGCGAGGCGGCGGAGGTCTCGTCGGCGGACCCGACCGCCGCGCCCCCGGAACCCCCCTCGTCGCCGGACGCCGCCCACAGCCCGAGCCCCACCCCGGCCGCGACCACCGCAGTGGCAGCGGCGACGGCGATCAGCCCGCGCCTCTGCTTGGTCTGCTTCACCTGCTTCGCCGACGAGCGGCGCCTGTGCTGGCTCACGGCGCCAACCTACGGCCCCGGGTGGATCGCGGGTGTCCACCACGCGTTCCGAAACTCTCCCGTCCGGGTGAAATTCGGGCATCTGTCGGACACCTCATGACCACTCCCGATAACGTGGTGACGCACTTCTCACTCTTCAGCACCGCATCCCCTGCCGCACCGTCCGTGACGCGAGGATCCACACTGCCTGCGCACCGCCTCCCCCACCTCCCCGGCCGAGTGGCCATACCGGCGCTGCCCGAGCAGTCCCGCACCTCACCGTCCCCGAATTCACTGGCGGGGTTCAACGCCGCGTCCCCCGAGGACGCCCGCCACACCCTCCTCACCTGCCTCCACAGCCTCCGCTGGTCCCGCCGCCTCACCGACCACCGCCCCTACCCCGACCTCGACTCCCTGCTCGCCGCGTCCGACGAGGCGTCGTACGACCTGACGCCGGGGGACCTGGCGGAGGCCCTGGCGGGCGAGTCGCTTCCGGTCCTGCCGGACGACACGTACGAGGCGGCCCACATGGCGCTGGACGCGGCGCACGCGGCGTACGAGGCCCGCTTCGGCCACGTGTTCGTCATCTGCGTGGACGGCATTGCACCGGACGAGGTCCTGGACCACGTCCTGGCAGGCATCCGGTCACGTCTGACGAACGACCCGGAGGAGGAGCGGGTAGTGGTGGCGGAGGAGTTGCGGCGCCTTGCACGAGGGCGCTTGGCCGGGGTTTTCAGGGGCGCGGGGCTGTGACATCCGCGGCTCCGCCGCGGGGCGCGACCGGCCACAACGGCGCCGCACCCGGCGAACAACACGAACCCCCCACCGATTAGCCGCCCGAAACTAGCCCGTACGTGCACCTTTGCGTGCCATTTTGATCACACCAGCAGGCCCGCCGTAAGACCCGCGTCAACGGCTGGATACGATGCTGAGGGCCGGAGGACCGTACCCGGCCGGGCCCGACCGACAGAGAAGCCGGCGCGGCCCTAAATCCCCGCTCCCGGAGGGTTCTTCCGTGCCGGCTGGAACGCTGTACCGCGGCCGGGAAGGAATGTGGTCCTGGGTGGCTCATCGAGTCACCGGCGTCCTCATCTTCTTCTTCCTGTTCGTACACGTGCTGGACACCGCTCTTGTGCGTGTCTCCCCCGAGGACTACGACAAGGTCGTAGCCACCTACAAGACGCCGATCGTGGCACTGCTGGAGTACGGCCTCGTCGCCGCGATCCTCTTCCACGCCCTCAACGGTCTGCGCGTCATCGCCGTCGACTTCTGGTCGAAGGGCCCGCGCTACCAGAAGCAGATGCTCTGGTCCGTCGTCGGCCTGTGGCTGGTGCTGATGATCGGGGCGATCTACCCCGTGCTCGGCCACGCCGCTCGTGTTCTCTTCGGGAGCTGACACAGATGTCTACGACTGAAACCGCAGCGTCGGGCATCGGCCCCGTGGAGAGCGCGTCCGTCTACACCGTGGACAACCCCGCGCCCCTCATCGAGGCCCCCCGCAAGCGCACCAAGAAGACCCCGAAGTCGACCCGGGGCAACTTCGAGATGTACGGCTGGCTCTTCATGCGCCTGTCCGGTGTCGTGCTGGTCGTCCTGGTCCTCGGCCACCTGCTGATCCAGCTCGTGCTGGACGGCGGTGTCTCCAAGATCGGCTTCGCCTTCGTGGCGGGCCGCTGGGCCTCGCCGTTCTGGCAGGTCTGGGACCTGCTGATGCTCTGGCTGGCGATGCTGCACGGCGCCAACGGCCTGCGCACGGTCATCAACGACTACGCGGAGCGCGCGAACACCCGGCTGTGGCTCAAGGGCCTGCTCTACACCGCCACGGTGTTCACCATCCTGCTGGGCACGCTGGTGATCTTCACCTTCGACCCGAACATCCGCTAGGCCACCGGGCTGAGGGACTGAGGAATTCTGATGAAGATCCACAAATACGACACCGTCATCGTCGGCGCCGGCGGCGCCGGTATGCGCGCCGCGATCGAGTCGACGAAGCGCAGCCGCACCGCGGTACTGACGAAGCTCTACCCCACCCGCTCCCACACGGGCGCCGCGCAGGGCGGTATGGCCGCCGCGCTCGCCAACGTGGAGGAGGACAACTGGGAGTGGCACACCTTCGACACGATCAAGGGCGGCGACTACCTGGTCGACCAGGACGCCGCCGAGATCCTGGCGAAGGAGGCCATCGACTCGGTCCTCGACCTGGAGAAGATGGGCCTGCCGTTCAACCGCACGCCGAACGGCACGATCGACCAGCGCCGCTTCGGCGGTCACAGCCGTAACCACGGCGAGGCCCCGGTCCGCCGGTCCTGCTACGCGGCCGACCGCACCGGCCACATGATCCTCCAGACGCTGTACCAGAACTGCGTGAAGGAGGGCGTGGAGTTCTTCAACGAGTTCTACGTCCTCGACCAGCTGATCGCCGACGTCGACGGCGTGAAGACGTCGGTGGGCGTCGTCGCGTACGAGCTGGCGACCGGTGAGATCCACGTCTTCCAGGCGAAGGCCGTGATCTACGCGTCCGGCGGCTGCGGCAAGTTCTTCAAGGTGACGTCGAACGCGCACACCCTGACCGGTGACGGCCAGGCCGCCGTGTACCGGCGCGGACTGCCGCTGGAGGACATGGAGTTCTTCCAGTTCCACCCGACCGGCATCTGGCGCATGGGCATCCTGCTGACGGAGGGCGCCCGCGGTGAGGGCGGCATCCTCCGCAACAAGGACGGCGAGCGCTTCATGGAGAAGTACGCGCCGGTCATGAAGGACCTCGCGTCCCGTGACGTCGTGTCCCGCTCCATCTACACGGAGATCCGGGAGGGCCGCGGCTGCGGTCCCGAGGGCGACCACGTGTACCTGGACCTGACGCACCTCCCGCCGGAGCAGCTGGACGCCAAGCTGCCCGACATCACGGAGTTCGCGCGCACCTACCTCGGTATCGAGCCGTACACGGACCCGATCCCGATCCAGCCCACCGCGCACTACGCGATGGGCGGCATCCCGACGAACGTCCAGGGTGAGGTCCTCACGGACAACACCACCGTCGTCCCGGGCCTGTACGCGGCCGGCGAGGTCGCCTGCGTCTCCGTCCACGGCGCCAACCGCCTCGGCACCAACTCCCTCCTGGACATCAACGTGTTCGGGCGCCGGGCGGGCATCGCGGCGGCGGAGTACTCGCAGAAGGCGTCGTACGTCGAGCTGCCGGAGGACCCGGCGCAGCAGGTCATCGACCAGGTCGAGCACCTGCGCAACTCCACGGGCACCGAGCGCGTGGCGGTCATCCGCCGCGAGCTGCAGGAGTGCATGGACGCGAACGTCATGGTGTTCCGCACCGAGCAGACGATCAAGACGGCGGTCGAGAAGATCGCGGAGCTGCGCGAGCGCTACCGCAACGTCTCGATCCAGGACAAGGGCCGCCGTTTCAACACGGACCTCCTTGAGGCCATCGAGCTGGGCAACCTGCTCGACCTCGCCGAGGTCATGGCGGTCTCGGCGCTCGCGCGCAAGGAGTCCCGCGGCGGTCACTACCGCGAGGACTACCCCAACCGCGACGACGTCAACTTCATGCGCCACACCATGGCGTACCGCGAGGTCGGCGACGACGGCACCGAGTCCATCCGTCTCGACTACAAGCCGGTCGTCCAGACCCGCTACCAGCCGATGGAGCGTAAGTACTGATGGCTACCCCTGTTCTGGACAAGGCGGAAGCGGCCGGCCAGCCCGAGCCCGGCTTCGCCGACTCCCCGTACATCACGGTCACCTTCCGCATCCGCCGCTTCAACTCCGAGGTCTCGGCGGAAGCGGTCTGGGAAGACTTCCAGCTGGAGATCGACCCCAAGGAGCGCGTCCTCGACGGCCTCCACAAGATCAAGTGGGAACTGGACGGCACGCTCACGTTCCGCCGCTCGTGTGCCCACGGCATCTGCGGTTCGGACGCGATGCGGATCAACGGCAAGAACCGTCTCGCCTGCAAGACCCTGATCAAGGACCTCAACCCCGAGAAGCCGATCACGGTCGAGCCGATCAAGGGTCTGACGGTCCTGAAGGACCTGGTCGTCGACATGGACCCGTTCTTCCAGGCGTACCGCGACGTGATGCCCTTCCTCATCACGAAGGACACGAACGAGCCGACCCGGGAACGCCTCCAGTCGGCGGAGGACCGCGAGCGCTTCGACGACACCACGAAGTGCATCCTGTGCGCGGCCTGCACGTCGTCCTGCCCGGTCTTCTGGAACGACGGCCAGTACTTCGGCCCGGCCGCCATCGTCAACGCGCACCGCTTCATCTTCGACAGCCGTGACGAGGCGGGCGAGCAGCGCCTGGAGATCCTCAACGACCGTGACGGCGTGTGGCGTTGCCGCACCACCTTCAACTGCACGGACGCGTGCCCGCGAGGCATCGAGGTCACGAAGGCGATCCAGGAAGTGAAGCGGGCGCTGATCACGCGGCGCTTCTGAGGTTCTTTCCTGTGCGTCCCCGAGGGCCCCGTTCCTGTTTTGGAACGGGGCCCTCGGGCGTGCGGGGCCACGATCGGGCGAAGCGCCTCTTTCAGGGCTCCTGAGGGCTGCCCGGCCTACGATGATGCTCTCGACAACAGCCCACGGGAGGCACGTGATGTCCGCAGCACCCGTCGAGCAGCCGCACGGCGACCGTCCGCTGATCGCGGAGGCGAACCGCCTCATGGACCGCAACCCGGGCAACCGAGTCGAGATCATCGGAGACCTGATCGTCATGTCCCCGCCCCCGGACGGAGCTCACGCCGCCGCCCTGACCGACCTCATGGTTCCTTTCATCGCAGCCGGATTGCACGGAACCGAGTCGATGGTGCTCCAGGGCATTGGGCTCTGGCTGTCCAGCGGCGCCGAGGACTACGCGATCCCGGACTTCGCGCTGGTGGACGCGGACTTCCAGGAACACCTCGTCGAGAACAGTTGCTATGACCCCATCGCTTTCCGCCTCGTCCTGGAAGTCACGTCGAGCAACTACCAGGCCGACCTGCGCACCAAGGTCGCCGCCTATGCCGGTTCCAACGTGCCCGTGTACGTGATCATCGACCGCCAGCACCAGCGCCTCCACGTCCTGACGGACCCGGCGGAGGGCACGTACGCCAGCCACCGCGTCCACGCCCCCGGCGAACTCGTCACCCTCCCCGACACCCTCGGCGCCAAGGTCACCCTGGACGTCGCGGAGATCCTCAAGGCGGGGCAGCCCAAGAACGACTGACCGCGCCGCCCGGCTCACAACCGGCTCAGGATCGTCGGGCAATCCCGGGCCTGCGCCGATCATCGACCTAACCTGATGGCATGTCAGATGAAGAGTCGTACGAACTGCTCGGCTTCGACAACGTCCTCCTCCCCGTCGGGGACCTCGCCGAGGCGGTCCCCTTCTACGAACGTGCCGGGTTCACCGTCGGGTTCCGGCTCGACGAGGCCGGGATCGCGATCCTGAAGGTCGGCGGCGAGACGCCCGGAGTTCTCCTGCGACAGGAAGACGGGCTGGGACACAGGCCACCCCCCTGGCCCTCGCCCCGCGTGTGGCTGGAGGTCCCGGACGCGCGGAAGGCGGCACAGCAGCTCACCGCCGCCGGTATCCCCCTCCTCGACGCACCCTTCTCCGTGGCCACCGGGTGGACCGTCGAGATCGCCGACCCCTGGGGCAACGTCATCGGATTCACCGACTACTCGAAGCGGCCGGAGCTAGCGCGGAGGGTGTGACGCAGGTCCCAGCGCAGGCAAGTTGAACACGTTCAAAAATGCTCCTACAGTTCTTCCTGTCAGCGTTTTTGAACGTGTTCAAGAAGGGGGAGGCGCATGGACCGCACGGTCATCGCCTACGTCATCTATCTGATCGTCAGCATCGGACTCACCGTCTGGGTGGCCCGCACGCTCAGCCGCAACGGACGGATCTTCCTCGCCGACGTCCTCCAGGGGAACGAAAAACTCGCGGAGGCGGTGAACCACCTCCTGGTGGTGGGCTTCTACCTCGTCAACCTCGGGTTCGTCGCCCTGTACCTCAGCGGCGACGGCACCATCGACGACACCCGGGGCATCTTCGAGGCCCTGTCGAAGAAGGTGGGCGTGGTGCTGCTGGTGCTCGGGGTGATGCACCTGGGGAACGTGTTCGTGCTGAACAAGATCCGGCGGCGCGGGGTCATGGAGCGGGAGCAGGTGCCGCCCATCGCGCCGCAGGGCTGGGTTCCGCCGACGGCCGGGGCGTGACGGGGGTGGCCCCGGCCGTCGGCGGGACCCAGGACCGGGACGCCTCGCGCGTCCCGGTCCACGGGCTCACCGTCCTCTACGACGCCGACTGCTCCCTGTGCACCTTCGTGCGCGACTGGCTCGTACGGCAGCCGCAACTGGTGCCCCTGGAGCTGGTACCGGCGTCCTCCGAAGAGGCCCGGCAGCGCTTTCCCGGGCTCGACCACCGCGCCACCCTCGACGAGGTCACCGTCGTCGGCGACTCCGGGCAGGTCTACCGGGGCGCCGCCGCCTGGATCGTCACCCTGTGGGCCCTGCGCGAACAGCGGCCCCTGGCCCACCGGTTGAACACCCCGGCCGGGGCCCGCCTCGCCAGGGGCGCCGTGCTCGCCGCCGCGAAGTGGCGCGGGGCGCAGTGGGGCGCCGGACAGGCGAACGCCCGGCAGTGGGGCGGGCGGACCTACCGGCGGGGCGACGGCTGGTCCTACGACCCGCGCCAGGGGTGGACCTACACCGCGCCGGGCTGCGCCGACGGTTCCTGCCCCACTGGATAGGCTCTCTTCCCGTGCCCGCGAAGAACGACAGCCCCGAAGAGGACAGCGGTACGCCCGCCAGGTCCGCGAAGTCCGAGCAGACCCGTGCGCTGATCCTGGAGACGGCCATGCGGCTGTTCCAGGAGCACGGCTACGACAAGACGACGATGCGGGCGATCGCCAAAGAGGCGGGCGTCTCGGTCGGCAACGCGTACTACTACTTCGCCGGCAAGGAGCACCTGATCCAGGGCTTCTACGACCGGCTCGCCGAGGAGCACCGGATCGCGGTCCGCGAGGTGCTGGACCGGGAGACCGATCTGGAGGCGCGGCTCGCGGGCGTGCTGCGGGTGTGGCTGGACATCGCGAAGCCGTACCACCAGTTCGCGGTGCAGTTCTTCAAGAACGCCGCCGACCCGGACAGCCCGCTGAGCCCGTTCTCCGCGGAGAGCGAGCACGCGCGTGTGCAGGCCATCGACGTCCACAAGGAGGTGCTGTTCGGCGCGAAGACCAAGGTAGCGCCCGAACTGCGGGACGTGCTCCCGGAGTTGATGTGGCTCTCCCAGATGGGGCTCGTGCTCTATTGGGTGTTCGACCGGACCGAGGGCCGCGAACGGAGCTACCGGCTCGCCGAGCGCGGCGCCCGCCTCACCGCGCGCGGGGTGTCCCTCGCGCGCTTCAGGGTGCTGCGGCCCCTCGTCCTGGAGGTGCACGAGCTGTTCACGGACTTCCTGCCCGGCATGACCAACGCGCTGCCCGACCCGGCGAAGGCGAAGAAGAAGGAGAAGGAGAAGCGCGGGGCGTCCGCCGCCGGACCTGCCGACGACGAACGCCCCTGAGCACCCAGGCCGGTCGACGGCGTCAGTTGACGGCGTCCACCTCGCCCTCCGCGAGTTCGACGTCGTAGACCAGCGGGCCGTCCGTCACCGCCACGTGGCGGGCGATCGAGCCGTACGACGTGGCCGTCGTCGCCAGGAGGTAGGTCCCCGGGCCCGGCACCGACACGATGTACGAACCGTCCGCCAGGGACTCGACGCGGTCCAGCTGGCGCCCCCCGGCCGACAGCAGCGTCACTGAGGCGCCCTCCACGGGCTCACCCTCGGTCGTACGGACGAAACCGTGGACGGCCGAGGACGGGCCCTCCACGGCGGCAGGAGCGGGCTCCTCGGCCGGCTCCACCGCGAGGTGCGGCAGCGCCTTGTCCAGCCAGCCGGGCAGCCACCAGTTGGACGTGCCCAGGAGGTGCATCGCGGCCGGCACCAGGGCCGTACGCAGGATGAAGGCGTCCAAGGCGACCGCGGCGGCCAGGCCGACTCCCGCCGTCGCCGCGCCGGAGTTGCCGCTGAGGACGAAGGCCAGGAAGACGCAGACCATGATCAGGGCCGCGCTGTTGATGACGCGGCTGGTCTCCGCGAGGCCGACGCGGACCGCGCGGGCGTTGTCCTTGGTGTGGACCCACTCCTCGTGCATACGGCTCACCAGGAACACCTGGTAGTCCATGGAGAGGCCGAACAGCAGGGACAGCATGATGACCGGCAGGAAGGCGTTGATCGGGCCCTCCTTGCCGAGGCCGAGCATGTCCAGGCCCCAGCCCCACTGGAAGATCGCCACCAGGACACCGAAGGAGGCCGCCGCCGCGATGAGGTTCATCAGGGCGGCCGTCAGCGGCACCACGAGCGAGCGGAACGCGAGCAGGAGAAGCAGGAAGCTCAGGCCGATGATCGTCGCGACGAAGAGCGGGAGGCGGTCGCCCGTGACGGTCGCGAAGTCCTTCGAGATCGCTGTCACGCCGCCGACGTGGCCGGTCACGCCGGCCTCGGGTATCACCTTGTCGCGCAGGGTGTCGATCAGGTCGTCCGTCTGCACGGACTGCGGTGAGGTCTTCGGGACGACCTGGATCACCGTCACGCCGTGCGCGGGCGGCAGCGCGGCGACCTGGGCCACGTTCTTCGTCGCCCGGATGTCCTCGACCAGCGTGGCGGTGTCGCCGCCCGAAGTGACCACCTGGAGCGGGCCGTTGAAGCCCGGTCCGAAACCGTCGGCGAGCAGGTCGTACGCCTGCCTGGTGGTCGTCGACGAGTCGTCGTTGCCCTGGTCGGTGGCGCCGAGGCGCAGCGACAGGATGGGGAAGGCGAGGACGGCCATGACGACGAGGGCGAACACGGCGATCCGGCGCGGACGCTTCTGCACGGCGGCCGACCAGCGTGCCGCGAGGTTGTCGGTGCGCTCCGGCTCGGCCCCGGTCGCGGCCAGCTTGCGGCGCTGCTTCCGGCTGAGCACCCGCACGCCCAGGAAGCCGAGCAGGGCGGGCAGCAGCGTCGTGGCCGCGAGCACGCTCAGGACCACCGTGAGCGAGGTGCCGATGACCACGCCGTCCAGGAAGCGCAGGTTCGTCACCAGCATCCCGGCGAGCGCGATGCACACCGTGCCGCCCGCGAACAGCACCGCCCGTCCCGAGGTGTTGAGGGCGATGACCGCCGACTCCTCGGGATCCAGGCCGCGTTGGACGCCGCGTCGGTGCCGGGTGACGATGAACAGGGCGTAGTCGATGCCGACGCCGAGGCCGATCAGGGTGGCCAGCAGCGGGGCCAGGTCGGGGATGTCGGTGGTGTGGCTGAGGAGCTGGGTGGAGAACAGGCCCGTGCCGACGCCGAAGATCGCGATGCCGATCGGGAGCAGCATCGCGTAGAACGAGCCGAAGGCCAGGAACAGGACGACGGCCGCCGCGAGGATGCCGACGCCTTCGGCTATGCCGCCCGGGGGCTCCTCCACGCGCTGCACGGCCTGGCCGCCCAGTTCGACCTGGAGGCCCTTGCCTCCGGCGTCCTGCGCGGTGTCGACGACCTTCTGGACGAGGTCCTTGGGGACGGCGTTCGCCTGCTCGGCGAAGGTGATCTGCGCGTACGCGATCGTCCCGTCGGAGCTGATCTGCCCCGCGCCCCGGGCACCGGAGTAGGGGCCGGTGACCCCGCCGACGCCCTTCATGTCAGCGATTTTGTCGAGCGCGGGCTGGATCTGGGACCGTACGGACTGGTCCTTCACCGAACCCGAGTCGACCTTCCAGACCACCGTGTCGGTGTCGCCCGAGGTGTTCGGGAAGGCCTTCGCCATCTGGTCGTACGCGCTCTTGGAGTCCGTGTCCGGGAGGGAGAAGACGTTCGCGTAGTCCGTCCCGGCCGTCGAGGCCGACAGGCCCAGGCCGAACAATGCCCCCACCCACAGCAACAGGACCACCAGCCGGTGCCGATAGCACCACCGTGCCAATGCCGCCACGCTCAACACTCCTTATTCGAAACCGAGTTGACTCGGTCGATCGGTCGGTTGGTCCCCCAGGTCCTGGGCTACAGAATTGGCGGCGGCACGCACGCGTGGACATGCATCGGCCATGACTCTCAAGGAACTCCAAAGACCGAACCGGCCCGGCTGTCAGTGCCCCGGCCGATACTGGGGGCATGACGGCTCCAGGAACCGTGCTGGTGGTGGAGGACGAACCGAGCATCGCGGACGTCCTCGCCATCGCGCTGCGCTACCACCGCTTCGAGGTGATGGTCGCGGGCACCGTGCGCGAGGCGCTCGCCCTCGCCGAGCGCACCCGCCCGGACTGCGCGCTGCTCGACGTGATGCTCCCGGACGGCGACGGCCGCGCCCTGGGGCACGAACTGCGCGCCCGCAGGCCGGACCTGGCGGTCGTCTTCCTCACCGCGCGGGACGCGCCGGCCGAGATCGTCGGCGCCCTCGGCTTCGGCGACGACTACATCACCAAGCCGTTCGACATCGACGTGGTCGTCGCCCGCATCACCGCCGTCCTGCGCCGCACCCGCCCCGCCGACGTCCTCCCCCAGCGCCCGCCCCTGCGCTACGGCGACCTGGAGCTGGACGAGACGACGTACTCGGTGCACCGCGCGGGCCGCTCGGTCGAGCTGACCCCCACCGAGTACGCCCTGCTGCGCTTCCTGGTGCGCAACGGCGGCCGGGTCGTGCCCAAGGAGCAACTCCTGCGCCACGTCTGGCAGTACGAGCACACCCCGCCGGAGTCGACCGTCGTCGAGACCTACATCAGCTATCTGCGCCGCAAGCTGGAGACCCTGGGACCGCCCGTGATCACCACGCGGCGGGGCGTCGGATACGGCCTCGCATGAACATCCGGCTGCCGAACTGCGAGCGCGGGGCCCACTCCCTGCGCGCCAAGCTGACCCTGGCCAACCTCGCGCTGCTGGCGCTCGGCATCGTCATGGCCACCGCCGTCAGCCTGATGGGCATGCGGCACTATCTGCTCGCCCAGGTCGACACCGAGCTGACCAAGTCCCGTGACTCGCTGAGCGGTTCGCAGCTCACCATGCAGCAGCTCAACATGCTGAGCACCCTGTCCGGCATCGGCGACCAGTTGATGCCCCAGGAGCGCGCCGACTCGCCGAACCCGGACAAGGTGTTCGCGGCGGTCGACTCCCGGGGCAAGGTGCTCACTATCGCCGGCTTCGCCCCGACCGCCGACCAGCGGGCCCTCGCCGCCCTCTTCAGCGACCCGGCCGCGCTGGCCGCCGACGGCACACCGCGCGACATCTCACTGAGCGACGACCCGTACCGCGCGATCGGGACCCGGCTCGCCGACGGCACGTACATCCTGATCGCCGCCTCCACCGGCGGCCTCCACCACGCCATGGCCAAGGCCCTCAAGCTGGACCTCGCCTTCGGCAGCCTGCTGCTCGTGCTGCTCGCCGCGCTGACCATGATGAGCGTGCGCCGGCGGATGCGGCCCCTGGAGGACATGGTCGAGACCTCGACGGCCATCGCCGAGGGCGACCTGACCCGGCGCGTGCCCTCCAGCCACCATCCGACGCAGGAGGTCGAGCAGCTGAGGGTCGCCCTCAACTCCATGCTCCACCAGGTGGAGTCGGCGTACCGCACGCGCGAGCGTACGGCGGCCCAGCTGCGCCGCTTCGTCGCCGACGCCTCGCACGAGCTGCGCACCCCGCTGTCGGCGATACGCGGCTACCTCCAGCTGTACGACAAGGGCATGCTGACCGAGCCCGACGAGCGCAAGCGGGCCTGGGACCGGATGAACGCGGAGGCGGACCGTATGGGCCGTCTCGTCGACGAACTCCTCATGCTGGCCCGCCTGGACCAGCGGCCCGAGCTGCGCTTCCGCAGCGTCGATCTGAGCCGCCTGGTGCGTGACGCCGCCGAGGACCTGCGGGTGCAGCAGCCGGAGCGGCCCGTCACGGTCGGCGCCGACGGCTCCCTCCTGGTGCGCGCCGACGAGTCGGGCCTGCGCCAGATACTCGGCAACCTGGTGACCAACGTCCGCACCCACACGCCCGCGGACGTGCCCGTGCGGCTCGGTGTGGAGCGCGAGGACGGGGTCGTACGGCTGTGTGTCGCGGACCAGGGTCCTGGGCTCTGCGAGGACGACGCGGCGCGCATCTTCGACCGCTTCTTCCGGGCGGGCGGCGGCGCGGGCAGCGGTCTGGGGCTGGCGATCGTGCAGGGCGTCGTCAAGGCGCACGGCGGCGACGTGGCGGTGCGGACGGCGCCGGGCGAGGGGCTCGCGGTGACGGTGACCCTGCCGACGCGGACGCCGGTGCCGTCGTAGAACACGACAGGTCGTAGAAGGGCACGGGTGTCAGGGGGTGTCGGCCTGGACCAGGGCCCAGACCGTCTTGCCGTGTGGGCCTCGGCTCCAGACGCCCCAGGCGGCCGCGATGCCCTCCACGAGGTGGAGGCCTCGGCCGGCCTCCTCCAGGGCCGTCACGACCCGCAGGCGGGGTTCGAGGCGGCCCTCGTCCGACACCTCTATGAGGCAGGAGCCGTCCGCGAGGGCCGTCACCGCCACCTCGAACTCCCGCTCCAGGAGCGGCCCGTGGCGTACGACGTTGGTCGCCAGTTCGGACACCAGCAGTACGGCGTCCTGGAGCGCCGGGTCGTCACTCCGGTGTCCCCAGTCGGCCAGATGGTCCCGGACCCGGCGCCGGGCGAGACCCACGGAAGCCGGGTGCCGGGGCAGCCGGAATGCGTTGCGTCTGACCACGTCGGCTCCTCACCCCGCACACACCTCCGTCACATGGTGCTGCGTGCGATGGCCCACCGGCGTCACTCGGACAGAAGATCGAACAAAGGTCAGTCCCGCGGCATCACGTCCGATGCCGCGGGATCGCCTCAGATCCAGTCCAGCGCCCACAGCCGGAACACGCCGGTGCCGTCCGTGAGATAGGAGATGCCGCCGACGTCCTCGCTGCTCACGACGTACTCCTTGCGCTGCCACAGCGGGATCAGCGGCACGTCCGCGGCCACGTCCGACTGCAGGTCGCGGAAGTCCTCGTCGACGCGGCTGCGGTCGGCGAACTTCTGGCTGCTGAGGATGAGTTGGTCGACGATCTTGTTGCTGTAGCCGGTGTTCATCGTCGAGCCGGTGCCGACGAGCGGGGAGCCGAAGGTGTCCGGGTCGGGGTAGTCGGCGACCCAGCCGACGGCGTACGCGTCCAGCTTGCCGGTCGCCCAGCGCTTCTGGAAGTCGGTCCACTCGTAGCCCTTGACGTCCACCTTGAAGAGCCCGCTCGCCTCCAGCTGCTTCTTCAGCTCGGCGGCCTCCTCCTTGCCGGAGCCGTGCCCGATGCCGTAGCCGTAGGTGAAGTGGACCGGGAGGGAGACGTCGGCCTCTTCGAGGAGTGCCTTCGCCTTTTTGACGTTCTGGGAGGGGTAGTCGTCGAAGAAGGACGTCGTGTGGCCGACGATGCCGGTGGGGATCAGCGAGTACAGCGGGTCGACCGTGCCGTCGTACACCGTGGCGGCCAGCTGTTCGCGGTTGATCAGCCAGGCCATGGCCCGCCGGACGAGGACGTCGTGCAGGGGCGTGCCCTTACGGGTGTTGAGGTACAGGTTGCGGGTCTCGGAGCTGTCCGCCTCCGACACGCGCTGGTTCGGGTCGCTCGCCGAGAGCCCGGAGAGCATCTTCGGCGGCAGCTGGCGGGTGGCCACCTGGACCTGCTTCGCCTTGTACGCCTTCTGCAGCGCGTCCGAGTCGGAGTAGTAGCGCAGCTCGATCGGGCTCCCAGTGTTCTTGACGGCACCCTTGTAGCGGCTGTTCGGCGAAAGGACCGCCTTCTTGTCCTTCGTATACGTGGACAGGGTGTACGGCCCGGTGCCGTCGACCTGGTAGCCGTTGCGGGGGGCGTCCTTCGGGTACTTGGTGCTGTCGACGATCGCACCGGCGCCGGTGGCCACCTTGAACGGGAACGTGGCGTCCGGGGACGACAGATGGAAGGTGACCGTCATCCCGGAGGCGTCCACCGAGCCCAGCGTGGAGAGCAACGACACCGGACCCACATCGGAGTTGATCTTCTTGACCCGGTCGAAGGAGAACTTCACGTCCTCGGCGGTCATCGCGCGCCCGCTCGGGAAGGTGAGCCCGTCGCGCACCACACAGCGGTACGTCGTCAGCCCGCCGCCCACGAACGCGCAGCTCTTGGCCGCGTCCGGCACTGGTGTCGTACCGCCCGAGTCGAACGTCATGAGCGACTGGAAGACGTTGCTGTACAGCGCCCAGGAACCGGCGTCGTAGGCGGCGGCCGGGTCGAGGGACGTGACAGCGTCCGTCGTCCCGACCGTGATCGTCTTGTCCTTGCTCCCGTCCGAGGGCAGCAACTGCCAGCCCCCGACTCCCACGGCCGCCAGAACCAGCAGCGTCGCGAGAATCCGTATGCGAACCGACCGCATCGGTGTGCCCTCCCAAGGGCCCTCCCGGGCCCCTCGCATATGCCACTCCCCTAGTGGCGCGGATCACCTAACCACAGGAGTTTCATCCGGGGGAAGAGGGTTCTGCCGAGATGAGAAAGAACTTACCGACGGGTGTTAATTGCCCGTTTCACAGCCGGTTCTCAGCCAGTTCGCAGGCGCGCCCCCGCATCGGCAACTAAGCCTGTTTCGAGGCCAGTTCGACGACCGTGATGTCCGACGGCGCCCCCACGCGCGTGGGTGGTCCCCAGGCGCCCGCGCCCCTGCTGACGTACAGCTCGGTGTCGCCGTACCGCTCCAGGCCCGCGACCGTCGGATTGGCCGCCGCCGCGATGAAGTTGCCGGGCCACAACTGGCCGCCGTGGGTGTGCCCGGAGAGCTGGAGGTCGACGTTGTGCTTCACGGCCTCGTGGATCTGCACGGGCTGATGCGCGAGCAGGACGCACGCGCGCGTGGTGTCACGGTCGCCGAGCGCCTTCCCGAAGTCGGGCCCCTGCCCCTCGCTCTCGCCCTGGAGGTCGTTGACCCCGGCGAGGTCGAATCCGGCCAGTTCGGTACGGGCGTTCTCCAGGGGGTGGATCCCGAGCCGCCGCACCTCCTCGACCCAGGCGGCGGCACCGGAGAAGTACTCATGATTACCCGTGACGAAGAATGACCCGTGCCGCGCCCGCAGTTGAGCCAACGGAGCCGCGGCGGGCCCCAGGTTCTTGACGCTCCCGTCGACCAGGTCGCCGACGACCGCGATCAGGTCGGGCTGCGTCGCGTTGATCGTGTCGACGACCTTCTGCGCGAACCCCCGCCCCAGGAGCGGCCCCAGGTGGATGTCGCTGACGACCGCGATCCTGAACCCGTGCGCGGACCGCGGCAGCTTGGCCAACGGCACGGTGACCCGCTTGACGCTCGGTCCCCGCAGAACCCCATAGGTGCCGTATCCGACGGTCCCGACGGCCGCGGCGGCGGCCGCGCCCCCGACGACACGGGAGACGAAGAGCCGACGGGAGGGGACGGAGAGCGGACCACTGCCCGGCGGCCCTTCAGGGGCCGCTTCAGAGGCTTCTTCGGGGGCCGTGGCGGGGGTCGGGGCCTCGTGCTCTTCCACGGCCGTCCCGGGCCGCCCGCGCCGTTCGAGGAGCCGGCGCAGCAGCGGCCGTAGGACCTCGCCCGCGAGGACGGCCAGCAGGAGGTAGATCGCGAGGGCCATCCACAGGAAGCCGGGCCAGCCCAGGGCTTGCTGAAGCCAGAAGGGTGCGCCGCCGCGTTCGGCGGCCGGGGCCGCGATCATCAGGACCGGGCCGACGACGAGCACGGCCGTGCCGGTGATGCGGGCGGGGCCCCACGCGCGCGTGGTGTCGCGGACAAGGCGGCGCCAGACGTACCAGTGCCCGCCGCCGAGGACGGCGACCGCGACCAGGGCGACGAGAGCGATGACGACGACGGCCACTTCTTTATGACGTCTCGCGCAGTGCGCGCAGTCCACGCAACCCGAGGCCTCCGATGACCGTCCCCAATACGAAGGACACGATGGCCAGGGTCAGGTGCACCCAGAAGTAGGCCGTCGGGCGGCCGTCGTCGAAGGCCAGGCCGCTGCCGTCCGCGACGAGATTCTTGACGAAAGTGACCCAGATGATCCAGCTCCACACCCCGAAGGCGAGCAGGAACCAGGAGACGGGGCGGCTGAGCTTCATGAGTCCAGTATCGCCGTCGTCCCCGGGGGCCCGTGTCCGGGGTGGGGCCGGTGACGGGACTTCGGGTCCCCCGGCATGTACGTTCTCGTCCGTGCCCGCTCCACTGCAGACCATCAGGCGACCCCTGCTGGTGCTTTCCGCCGCCCTGTCGTCCCTCGCGCTCACCGCGCCCGTCGCCCTCGCGGCCCCGACGCCGACGCCGACCGCGACTCCGAGTTCGTCGGCCAGTTCGTCGGTGAGTCCTACGGCCACTCCCCCGGCGAACATGTCGTCGGTCGGCGGGACCCGGCTCGGACAGGCGGGGACGCAGGTCAATCTGACGTCCGGCGTCCCGGTGCTGCCGAAGGACGTGACCGCGCGGTCGTGGATCGTGAGCGACGCCGAGTCGGGCGCGGTGCTCGCCTCGCACAACGCGCACTGGCGGCTGCCTCCGGCGAGCACCCTGAAGATGCTGTTCGCGGACACCGTGCTGCCGAAGTTCCCGAAGACGACCGAGCACAAGGTCGTCGCGTCCGACCTGGCCGGGATGGGCGCCGGTTCGAGCCTGGTCGGGATAAAGGAGGGCGAGAGCTACACGGTGCACGACCTGTGGCTCGGTGTCTTCCTGCGCTCCGGCAACGACGCGGTGCACGTCCTGTCCCACATGAACGGGGGTGTCGCCAGGACCGTCTCCGACATGAACGCGCACGCCCAGGACCTCCAGGCGCTGGACACGCGCGTGGTGACGCCGGACGGCTACGACGAGCCGGGGCAGGTCTCGTCGGCGTACGACCTGACGCTGTTCGCGCGTTCCGGGCTGCAGAAGAAGGACTTCCGGGAGTACTGCTCGACGGTGAGCGCGAAGTTCCCGGGCGAGACGACGAAGAAGAAGGGCAAGTCGGTCCGCGGGACCTTCGAGATCCAGAACACCAACCGGCTGCTGAGCGGCGACTCGGACATCTCGGTGTACCCGGGCATCGCGGGCGTCAAGAACGGCAACACCACCAACGCGGGCGCTACCTTCACCGGCGTCGCCGAGCGCAACGGCAAGGTGCTGCTGGTGACGGTCATGAACCCGGAGAAGGACGAGCACAACGAGGTCTACAAGGAGGCCGCGAAGATCCTCGACTGGGGCTTCCAGGCGGACGGGAAGCTGCAGCCGGTGGGTGAGCTCGTCGCACCCAAGAACGTCCCGCAGGCGAGCGCACAGCCGGGTGCGACGGCCACCGGGGAGGCGGGCGGCGACACGTCCACGAAGCCGAGCGCCAGTGGGTCGGCCACCGCGACGGCCTCCGAGGACGACGGTTCGAGCGGGGTCGGGATCGCGCTCGCGGTCACCGGCGGGCTGTTGGTGCTGCTTGCGGCCGGTGTCTTCCTGGTCAACCGGCGCTGGCCGCTGCCGGATCTGGTCCGGCGCCGTCGTCCCTGACCTTGGGGTTCTCGGTCTCGTCGGCCGGGTCGTACTCGTCGTCCTCGGGGTCACCCTTGCTCGGCGTCGCCGTCCAGGCGGCGCAGAACAGGACCAGCTTCGAGGTGAAGTTCATCCACAGGAGCAGTGCTACCGGGACGCCGAACGCGCCGTACATGCTCTTCGCGGCGACGCCCTGGATGTAGCCGCTGAGCAGCAGCTTCAGCAGTTCGAAGCCGACCGCGCCGATCAGCGCGGCCACGAAGAGCCGGCGGCGCGGGGGTTCGACGCCGGGCAGCAGTGTCAGGACGTAGAGCAGAAGCAGGAAGTCGACGAACACGGCGACGCCGAACGCGGCGACGCGCAGCAGGATCCCGCCCCAGCCGCCCTGCACCAGGCCGAGTTCGCGGCTGATCCAGTCGACCAGGGCGGAGGCGACGGTGGAGATGGCGATCGTCGCGAGGACGGCGCCGCCCAGGCCGACCAGTACTCCGGTGTCGATGAGTTTGCGCAGGAGGGGGTTCTCGTCGCGGTCGGGCAGCTCCCACACCGCGCGCAGGCACTCCCGCATCGAGCCGACCCAGCCGATGCCGGTGAACAGCAGGACGGCACCGGCGATGAGACCGATGGTGCCCGCGTTGTCCACCAGGGAACCGATGTTGAGCTGGTCGGAGATGCCGGGGACCTGTTCGGCGATCTTGTCCTGGAGTTCGTGCTGCTGGTCGGTGCTCAGTGTGGCGGCGGCGATCGCGGCGGCCACGGTCAGCAGCGGGAACAGCGCGATGAAGCTGATGAACGTCATGGCGGCGGCCAGCTGCGACCACTTCACCCGGTCCAGCCGCTCGTACGACCGCCACGCGTGCGTGAGCATCAGGCGCGCCACCAGCGGCCCGATGAAGGGGAGCTTCTTCAGCCAGTCCATGATCCGATTCTGCCCTCCTCCGGGGAGACCGATGTGCGGGTACCCCGCAAACACGCGCGCGTGCCGTCGTGGTCGGCGGCATCCGATTAATCGCCCATTTCAGGGAGGGGGTCGATGCCGCACAACTGAACGCCCATAAAGGGACGATACGGTCACCGGCATGCGTCCTCCACAGTCCCTCCTCGTCCTCGGCGGTACCTCAGAGATCGCGTTGGCCACCGCCCGCCGGATGATCGCGCGGCGCACCCGCACGGTGTGGCTGGCGGGCCGTCCGTCGCCCGCCCTGGAGAGTGCCGCTTCGGAACTGCGTGTCCTGGGGGCCGAGGTCCACACCGTCGCCTTCGACGCGCTCGACCCCGACTCCCACGAGACCGTGCTCGGCAAGGTCTTCGCGGAGGGCGACGTCGACATGGTGCTGCTCGCCTTCGGCATCCTCGGTGACCAGGCGCGGGACGAGCGCGAACCGGCCGCCGCGGTACGCGTCGCGCGGACCAACTACATCGGTGCCGTCTCGGCCGGCCTGGTCAGCGCGCGGGCGTTGCAGACCCAGGAGCACGGCTCCCTGGTGGTGCTCTCCTCGGTCGCCGGCGAACGGGCCCGCCGCGCGGACTTCATCTACGGCTCCAGCAAGGCCGGCCTGGACACGTTCACCCAGGGGCTGGGCGACGCGCTGCACGGCACGGGCGTGCACGTCATGGTCGTACGACCGGGGTTCGTACGGTCGAAGCTGACGGCCGGTCCGGAGAGGGTGCCGTTCGCGACGACTCCGGAAGCCGTCGCCACGGCCATCGAACTGGGCCTGCGCCGAGGCTCGGAGGCCGTCTGGGTGCCCGGGACGCTGCGTGTGGTGATGTCGGCGCTGCGGCACGTGCCGCGGGCGCTGTTCCGGCGGCTGCCGCTGTGAGCACAGGCGGCTGAACCGGCCCTGGTCGCTGCCTACTGGTGGCTGGGGATCGTGCCGCGCTCGGTGTGGGCCGCCTGGGGCGGTACGACGGCTCCGCCGAAGGCGAACTCGCGCATCTTGCGCCAGACGCCGTCAGGGCCCTGTTCGTAGAGCGCGAAGCCGGTGCACGACCACTCCGCGCGGTAGTCGGCGAGCGCTTCGTAGGCGCGGTCCATCAGCTCGTCGTCGATGCCGTGCGCCACGGTGACGTGCGGGTGGTACGGGAAGTGCAGGTCGCGTGCCACCGGACCGGAGGCGTCGCGGATCTGCTTCTGCAGCCAGGTGCAGGCGGAAGCGCCCTCGACGACCTGGACGTAGACGACCGGGGACAGCGGCCGGAAGGTCCCGGTGCCGGACAGCCGCATCGGGAAGGGGCGCCCGGCGGCGGCGACATCGACCAGGTGGGCCTCGATCGCGGGCAGTTGCGAGGCCTCGACCTCGGTCGGCGGCAACAGCGTGACGTGCGTGGGGATGCCGTGAGCCGCGGCGTCGCCGAAGCCCGCGCGCCGCTCCTGGAGCAGGCTGCCGTGAGGCTCCGGGACCGCGATCGACACACCGATCGTTACGGTCCCCACGTCGTCTCCTGTCGTCCTGTCGGTGGTCCTGATGGCGGTCTTGATGGCGAGCGGGGCGGCCACGCGTGCGGCCACCCGGCTATCGACTGTACGGCCACGACCGAGTTGTGGGCAGGCGCAACCGTAGTGATGTGCAGCGCTCTGTCCAGTGGTACTTCAGTGCGGTCGTACGCCTCAGTGCTTGGCGGGCAGGAAGCCGACCCGGTCGTACACCTGGGCGAGGGTCTCGGCCGCGACGGCTCGCGCCTTCTCCGCGCCCTTGGCCAGGATCGAGTCGAGCGTCTCCGGGTCGTCCAGGTACTCCTGGGTGCGCTCCCTGAAGGGCGTCACGAACTCGACCATGACCTCGGCGAGGTCCGTCTTGAGCGCACCGTAGCCCTTGCCCTCGTACTTCTGCTCCAGTTCCGGGATCCCGGTGCCGGTGAGGGTCGAGTAGATGGTGAGCAGGTTGCTGACGCCCGGCTTGTGCTCCGCGTCGTAGCGGATCACGGTGTCCGTGTCGGTGACCGCGCTCTTGACCTTCTTGGCGGTCGCCTTCGGGTCGTCGAGAAGGTTGATGAGGCCCTTCGGAGTCGACGCCGACTTGCTCATCTTGATCGACGGGTCCTGAAGGTCGTAGATCTTCGCCGTCTCCTTGAGGATGTACGGCTTCGGGATCGTGAAGGTCTCGCCATAGCGGCCGTTGAAGCGCTCGGCGAGGTCGCGGGTCAGCTCGATGTGCTGGCGCTGGTCCTCGCCGACCGGCACCTCGTGCGCCTGGTACAGCAGGATGTCGGCGACCTGGAGGATCGGGTACGTGAACAGACCGACGCTGGCGCGGTCGGCGCCCTGCTTGGCGGACTTGTCCTTGAACTGGGTCATGCGGGACGCCTCACCGAAGCCGGTCAGGCAGTTCATGACCCAGGCGAGCTGGGCGTGCTCGGGGACATGGCTCTGGACGAAGAGCGTGCAGCGCTCCGGGTCGAGCCCGGCGGCCAGCAGCTGTGCGGTGGCGAGCCGGGTGTTGGCGCGCAGGTCCGCCGGGTCCTGCGGGACCGTGATCGCGTGCAGGTCGACGACCATGTAGAACGCGTCGTGGGACTCCTGCAGGGCCACCCACTGGCGGACGGCGCCGAGGTAGTTGCCGAGGTGGAACGAGCCCGCTGTGGGCTGGATTCCGGAGAGCACGCGGGGTCGGTCAGAGGCCATGTTCACCATTCTCTCAGGTCTTGGGGGCCGGTCCGGAACAGGCCCGGAGCCGGGTTCGGAACTCGTTCGGAAGAGATGCGACACGGGTGGGAACCGATCCGGCTCGGGCGGTGTACCAAATGTGTGGAGACGCGGGAGGGGGGCCGCATCGTCGATGAGGCCGCGGTGATCGCACGCGTACGCGCCGGAGAGCCGGAGGCGTACGCGGAGCTGGTGCGGGCCCACACGGGCATCGCACTCAGGGCGGCCGCGGCACTCGGGGCGGGAGCGGACGCGGAGGACGTGGTGCAGCAGGCCTTCGTCAAGGCGTACTGCGCGCTGGGCAGGTTCCGGGACGGCGCGGCGTTCAAGCCGTGGCTGCTGTCGATCGTCGCCAATGAGACGAGGAACACAGTGCGCACGGCGGCGCGTCAGCGCACGCTCGCCGGCCGGGAGGCGGCGTTCGCGGAGGCCGAGCCGCTGATACCGGAATCGGCGGACCCCGCGGTCGCCACGTTGGAGACGGAGCGCCGCGCGGCCCTGCTCTCCGCCCTGGACCAGTTGAGCGAGGAGCACCGCCTGGTCGTGACCTACCGCTATCTCCTGGAGATGGACGAACCGGAGACGGCCCAGGCCCTGGGCTGGCCACGCGGCACGGTGAAGTCCCGGCTGAACCGCGCGCTGAGGAAACTCGGACGGTTGCTGCCGGATTTCCAGCCTCGGGAAGGGGGTGATGAGTGTGAGTGACGGACAGGAGTCGTACGACGGTGAAGGTGCCAGCGCCGGTACGGGTGACGGCGCCGGGCGTCGGCGGGTGGGCCGCGATGGGCACGCGGGTGCCTCTCGGTTGCCCGCGGAGCTGCGGGCGTTGGGGCGTTCGCTGGACGCGCGGGGCGGTGATGGAGGCGAGGGCGAGGCCGTCGGGTCCGAGACGATGGTCGAGCGGGTGCTGGCGCAGATATTGGCCGAGCAGATCCCGGTGCCTGTGCCTGTGCCGACCGGAGTCCGGGCGCGGCTGCGTGCCGTCCGGCGCTGGATGCGGATGCGGCGGCGGGCGCTGGTGGCGGTCCTGTGCGGTGTGCTGACGGTGCTCGTGCTCACGCCTCCGGTGCGGGCGGCGGTCTTCGACTGGTTCGGCTTCGGTGGCGTCGAGGTGCGGTACGACCCGTCGGCGGTGCCCTCGGCCGGGGCTGTGGTGCCGGGGTGCGGGCGGTCGGTGACGCTGGCGCAGGCCCGTCGGCGGGCGGGGTTCGAGCCGGTGGTGCCGGACGCGTTGGGTGTTCCGGACGCGGTGACGGTGACCGGCGAGCCGCAGGGGCGCTTTCTGGTGAGCCTGTGCTGGCGGGAGGGCGGGCACACGGTCCGGGTCGACGAGTATCCGGCGCGGCTGGACGTCGGTTTCGCCAAGACGGTGCGCGAGCCGCCGGAGTGGTTGTCCCTGAGCGGGACCGTCCCGCCGGAGGGCATACAGAACCCGGCGCTGTGGTTCGCGCGACCGCATCTGCTGAGCTTCTGGCTGGTGGACGCGGACGGGGACCGTTATACGCGGGAGGAGCGGACGGCGGGGCCGACGCTGCTGTGGACCCATGCGGTCGACGTGGTTCCGGGCGGGGATCTGACGTTCCGTCTGGAGGGCGTGGGGTCGAAGCGGCGGGCCTTGGAGATCGCGCGATCGCTCGACGGGCGGGAGTCGGGCGAGTAGCGAAAGCGGCTCGGGCGGGGTGGGAACCTCAGTGGGCCGGGCGGTGTACCAGAAGTGACAGGCGGCTCGCGGGCGGGCCGTACGGGGATCGGCTGGTTGGGGGTTCGGATGTCCGGAGGCGGAAGTGCGGGCGGGGTTACGGGCGGGAGCGCGGGCAGGGCTGGGAGGAGCGCGGCCAGGACAGGCAGGGCAGGTAGGAGTGCGGGCGGGATTCGTGAACTGGCGGCGCTGAGCGGGGCGTTGGCGATGACGCTGGCTCTGATGGTGTGGGGTGCGTCGGACGCGGCGGCGGGTGGACCGACGAGCGTGCTCGTGGCCTCGCCGGAGAGCGGGCAGGCCACCGCGCTGTACTACTCGGACGAACAGTACGGAAAACTCCAGCAGTTGCTCGGCCCTGAGGGCAAGGGCACCCGCGACAAGCCGCCCGAGGCCGATCTGGCCCACGCCCGCCAGATCAACGTCACCTGGCTGGCGCACGACATATCGCCCTGGCGGATCGACCGGGTCTTTCCGGTCGAGTCCCGGCCGCAGGCGGTCTGGATCCACACGGCCGCCGACGTGTCGGAGAACACGAACCTGAACGGCTATTGGCACCGGGCCGCGCAACCCGCCCAACTGCGCGCCCTCTTGGCGAAGTTGGGCGTGACGGGCAAGGGCACCGGCGACGGATACTCCGGCATCTTCCCGGCGCCGTGGCAGTCGACCGAGCCCGCTCCGGCGACTGTCGCACCTGACGCCGACACGGGGGCGGGGGCAGGGGCGGGGTCCACCACGGTGCGGGTCTCCCTCCCGGACAAGGGGCACGGTACCGACTGGTGGTGGGCGATACCGGGTGCGGCGGCCGGAGCGGTACTGACCTTGGTTCTGCGGCCGTTCGCCTCGCGGCTGCCGTTGGACCGGTGGCGGAAGGGGCGGGAGCCGGGGCCCAGGCAGGAGTTGCGGGACGTGTGAGGGGCGGAGGGGACGAGGAGAGGAAGAGAGAGATGGAGAGGGGGGACGGATGGAACGCGGGAGGGGACGGGCGAGGATGCGGGGCCTGTGTCTCGTGGCGGGGCCGGTGTTGATGGTTCTGGCCGGGTCGGCTCAGGCTCAGGCTCAGGCTCAGGCTGTCGGGACGGAGCGGGTGTGGACCGGGGCTGTGGATCAGGCCCAGCCCAGGGCTCAGGACCCGCTCCGGGACATCCCTGATCTGGCGCTGGTCGTGGCGGGTGACACCGGCCGGACCGAGACATGGCGCTCCGGGGAGTCGTCGTTCGCGCGCCTGTGGACGTTGTTGCAGCCGACGTACTCGGGGACGGAGCGGGTGTCTCAGGAGTGGGAGGCCGGCCGGTATCCGGCGGTGCGGATCACCGTGGTGTGGGGACTGACCGGGGTCGGGGGCTGGCCTCGGACCAGTCGGGCTCCGGGTGGTGATGTGGCGGTGGAGCGGGAGGACCAGTTGTTCGTCGCCGCGGACGGCACACCGTGGGTACGGACGGATCCGGCTCCGGAGGTGGCGGACGACGACATCCGCTGGCATCGGGCGCCGCGCGCGGTCTTCGCGCAGATGGACCGGGCGGGGGTGCTCGGCGGAACCGGCGCCGAGGGCAAGGCAGTTGGGGGTGGGCCTGAATCTGTGGGGCTTACCGACCCTGTCTGGTGGGCGGCGGCGGGTGCGGCCGTCGGGATCGGCGGCACGCTGCTGATACGCCGCGCGGCGGCCCGGCGTGAGGCCGGACCGCCGCGCGAGGAACCACGACAGGAACTCATCGATCTGTGAGAGTCGCCGGTCTTTGACAACTCAAGAGAGAGCGTGGGTCAGCCGAGGTCGATCTCCGGGTAGAGCGGGAAGCCGGCGACGAGGTCCGTTGCGCGGTGGGAGATCTCGTCCGCGATCTTCGGGTCGAGGATGTGCTGGGCCTTGGACGGCGCGCCCTTGCTGGTGGTGCCGGCCTCCGTGGTGGTGAGGACGCGGTCGATGAGACCGGCGACCTCGTCCATCTCGGCGGTGCCCAGGCCGCGGGTGGTCAGGGCGGGCGTGCCGATGCGGATGCCGGAGGTGTACCAGGCGCCGTTGGGGTCGGCGGGGATGGCGTTGCGGTTGGTGACGATGCCCGAGTCGAGCAGGGCGGCCTCGGCCTGGCGGCCGGTGAGGCCGTAGGAGGAGGCGACGTCGATCAGGTTGAGGTGGTTGTCGGTGCCGCCGGTGACGAGGGTGGCACCCCGGCGCATCAGGCCGTCCGCCAGCGCACGGGAGTTGTCGACGATGCGCTGGGCGTAGTCCTGGAAGGAGGGCTGCCGGGCCTCGGCGAGGGCGACGGCCTTGGCGGCCATGACATGCGGGAGCGGGCCGCCGAGGACCATCGGGCAGCCGCGGTCGACCTGGTCCTTGAGGGAGTCGTCGCACAGGACCATGCCGCCGCGCGGGCCGCGCAGCGACTTGTGGGTGGTGGTGGTGACGATCTGAGCGTGCGGGACCGGGTCGAAGTCGCCGGTCAGCACCTTGCCCGCGACCAGGCCGGCGAAGTGCGCCATGTCCACCATCAGGGTCGCCCCGACCTCGTCGGCGATCTCGCGCATGATGCGGAAGTTCACCAGGCGCGGGTAGGCGGAGTAGCCGCCGACGATGATCAGCGGCTTGAACTCACGGGCGGAGGCGCGCAGCGCCTGGTAGTCGATGAGGCCGGTGACAGGGTCGGTGCCGTAGGAGCGCTGGTCGAACATCTTGCCGGAGATGTTGGGGCGGAAGCCGTGGGTGAGGTGGCCGCCGGCGTCCAGGGACATGCCGAGCATGCGCTGGTTGCCGAAGGCCTGGCGGAGTTCGGCCCAGTCGGCGTCGGAGAGGTCGTTGACCTGGCGGACGCCCGCCTTCGCGAGGGCCGGGACCTCGACGCGGTCGGCGAGGACCGACCAGAAGGCGACGAGGTTCGCGTCGATGCCGGAGTGCGGCTGGACGTAGGCGTGGCGGGCGCCGAAGAGTTCGCGCGCGTGCTCGGCGGCGAGGGACTCGACGGTGTCGACGTTGCGGCAGCCGGCGTAGAAGCGGCGGCCGATGGTGCCCTCGGCGTACTTGTCGCTGAACCAGTTGCCCATGGCCAGGAGGGTGGCCGGGGAGGCGTAGTTCTCGGAGGCGATCAGCTTGAGCATCTCGCGCTGGTCGGCGACTTCCTGGCCGATGGCGTCGGCGACGCGCGGCTCGACGGCGCGGATCACATCGAGGGCGGCGCGGAAGGCGGTGGACTCGTTGGAGAGGGGCGCGGAATTGTCGGGCATGGGGACCTCCGGACGTGGCGTTCGGCGTTCTCGGTACGGCCCAGGCGCACGGCACACATTCCAGCTCGGGCCGCTCCCCGATGGTCGGTCCCATCCCAGCGCGCCAGTCACGGCCCGCCGGTCAGCCTACCGGGCGTGCCGGACGGTGCGGCTCCCGCGTCCACCATGCGGGCGAGGATAGGAAAGGGGCACCCTCACCCCCGGGAGACGCCGTGACCAGTACGGAAGCCAGTAACGAAGACAGTACGGAAGCCCTCATCGCCGCCGCCGAGGCGCACACCGCGCACAACTACCACCCGCTGCCGTTGGTCGTCGCCACCGCCGACGGTGCGTGGATGACGGACGTGGAGGGGCGGCGTTATCTCGATCTGCTGGCCGGCTATTCGGCGCTCAATTTCGGGCACGGCAATCCGCGGCTGATCGCGGCGGCGAAGGCTCAGTTGGAGCGGGTGACGCTGACGTCGCGGGCGTTCCACCACGACCGGTTCGGCGCGTTCTGCGAGCAGTTGGCCGAGCTGTGCGGCATGGAGCTGGTGCTGCCGATGAACACGGGCGCGGAGGCGGTGGAGACCGCGCTGAAGACGGCTAGGAAGTGGGGGTACCGGGTCAAGGGCGTGCCTGAAGGGCGGGCGAAGATCGTCGTGGCGGGCAACAACTTCCACGGCCGTACGACGACGATCGTCAGCTTCTCGACCGACGCGGAGGCGCGGGCGGACTTCGGGCCGTACACGCCGGGCTTCGAGATCGTGCCGTACGGGGACCTCACCGCGATGCGGGCGGCGGTCAGTGAGAACACGGTGGCCGTGCTGTTGGAGCCGATCCAGGGCGAGGCGGGGGTGCTGGTGCCGCCGGCCGGATATCTGGCGGGGGTACGGGAGTTGACGCGGGAGCGGAACGTGCTCTTCGTCGCCGACGAGATCCAGTCGGGGCTCGGGCGGACGGGGCGGACGTTCGCGTGCGAGCACGAGGGGGTGGTGCCCGACATGTATGTGCTCGGGAAGGCGCTGGGCGGTGGGGTGGTGCCGGTGTCGGCGGTGGTGTCGAGTGCGGAGGTGCTGGGCGTGTTCCGGCCCGGGGAGCACGGGTCGACGTTCGGCGGGAATCCGCTGGCGTGTGCGGTGGCGCTGGAGGTGATCGCGATGCTGCGGTCGGGCGAGTACCAGGCGCGGGCCGCGGAGCTCGGGGAGCATCTGCACCGGGAATTGCGGCAGTTGACCGGTACCGGCCGGGTGACGGCGGTGCGCGGGCGGGGTCTGTGGGCGGGGGTCGACATCGCCCCGGCGGTCGGGACGGGCCGGGAGATCTCGGAGAGGTTGATGGACCGGGGCGTCCTGGTGAAGGACACCCACGGATCGACGATCCGGATCGCGCCGCCGCTGATGATCAGCCAGGAGGACCTGGACTGGGGGCTGGCCCAACTGCGGGCGGTGTTGGGGGTCTAGGGGCCGTGCCGGTCCGGGGAATCTCCAGAGATCGGTGAGAGGCCCCGCCCAGGGGACCCGTGGCGATCTCCCCTCCCCTAGAGTCACTTTGTGCTCTTTGGAATGGTGTGCGCGCTCGGCGCGGCGGTCTGCTTCGGTACGGCGACGGTGTTGCAGGCGGTCGCCGCGCGGGCGGCCACGGCGGGCGGGGGCGGGGACGCGGCACTGTTGCTGCGGGCGCTGCGGCAGTGGCGGTACCTGGCGGGGCTGGGGCTGGACGGTCTGGGGTTCGTGTTCCAGATCGCGGCGCTGCGGTCGCTTCCGATCTACGCGGTCGGGGCGGCGCTGGCGTCGAGCCTCGCGGTGACGGCGGTGGTGGCCGCGCGGCTGCTGAAGGTACGGCTCAGCGGCGTGGAGTGGGGAGCCGTCGGCGTGGTGTGCGCGGGCCTCGCGATGCTCGGGCTGGCGTCCGGGGCGGAGGGGCACCGGGACGGGTCCATGGCGTTGAAGTGGGCGATGTTGGCAACGTCGGTGGCGGTGCTGTTGCTCGGGCTGGTCGGGGGGCGACTGCCGGAGCGGGGGCGGGCGTTGACGCTCGGTCTCGGCGCCGGGTTCGGGTTCGGGGTGGTCGAGGTGGCGGTCCGGCTGATCGACTCGCTCTCACCGTCGACGCTGTTCGGCAATCCGGCGACGTACGCGCTGCTCGTCGGTGGGGGTGCGGCGTTCTTGTTGCTGACGACGGCGTTGCAGCGGGGGTCTGTGACGACGGCGACGGCGGGGTTGGTGATCGGGGAGACGCTCGGGCCGGCCGCGGTGGGGGTGGTGTGGCTCGGGGACCGTACGCGGGACGGGCTGGAGTGGCTGGCGGTGCTGGGGTTCCTGGTGGCTGTGGTGGGGGCGTTGGCGTTGGCTCGGTTCGGGGAGGCGCCGGCGGAGGCAGCCGACGAAGCTCCCGTGGAAACGGCGTAGTGGAAACGGCGTAGACCGGGCCACACGAGAACGGCGGCGTAGGTCACGGCAGCACCCTGCACAGTGCCTCAATCGCCCCCGCCCACGCATGGTCCGGCGGCGTGCCGTAGCCCACGACCAGGGCGTCCAGTGGGTCGGCGAGGGCGTGTTCGTGGCGGTAGAAGGACAGGGAGTGGAGGGCGAGGCCCTGCCAGGCGGCGGCTTGGACGACGGACTGTTCGGTGCCGGGTGGGAGGCTGAGGACGGCGTGGAAGCCGGCCGCGATGCCGGTGACGTGGACGTCGGGGGCGCGCTGGGCGAGGGCGTCGACCAGGGTGTCGCGGCGACGGCGGTAGCGCAGGCGGGCGGCGCGGACGTGGCGGTCGTAGGCGCCGGAGGTGATGAACTCGGCGAGGGTCAGCTGGTCCAGGACGCCGCAGGTGTCGGTGCCGCCCTTCGCCTGCGTGACCTCCTCCATGAGTGAGGGGGGCAGGACCATCCAGGCGAGGCGGAGGCCGGGGGCGAGGGACTTGCTGGCGGTGCCGAGGTAGACGACGTGGTTCGGGTCGAGGCCCTGGAGGGCGCCGATGGGCTGGCGGTCGTAGCGGAACTCGCCGTCGTAGTCGTCCTCCAGGACCAGGCCGCCGGTGCGTCGGGCCCAGTCGACGGCGGCGGAGCGGCGGTCGTGGTGGAGGGGGACGCCCATGGGGAACTGGTGGGCGGGGGTGAGGAGGACCGCCGGTTCGTCCGTCAACTGGCCTGGGTTCGTGCCCAGTTCGTCGAAGGGGAGCGGGCGGGTGCGCAGGCCGGCCTCGGCCAGGATCTGCCAGTGGACGGCGAGGCCGTAGGACTCCACCGCGATCGTGTGGGCGCCGCGGGTCCGCAGGACGGCGCCGAGGAGGCGCAGGCCGCTGGAGATGCCCGCGCTGATCAGGATGTGCTCGGGGTCGGCGCGTACGCCGCGGGCGCGGGAGAGGTAGGCGGCGAGGGCGGTGCGGAGTTCGACACGGCCACGGGGGTCGCCGTAGCCGAGGGCCTGGTAGGGCGCGGAGGTGAGGGCGCGGCGGGCGGCCTTGAGCCACTCGGTGCGGGGGAAGGCGGCGAGGTCGGGGGTGCCGGGGACGAGGTCATAGGTGGGGCGGCTGCGGAGGCGGCGGGGCCGGGTGGTCTCCGTGGGCGGGACGACGGCGCGTTCGGCGACGCGGGTTCCGGAGCCCTGGCAGGCGGTGAGCCAGCCCTCGGCGACGAGGTCGGCGTAGGCGTCGGCGACCGTGTTGCGGGCGACGCCCAGGTCGGCGGCGAGGGAGCGGGAGGAGGGCAGCCGGGTGCCGGGAGCGAGGCGGCCGGTGCGGACGGCGCCGCGCAGGGCGTCCGTGAGGCCGCGGCGGACGCCGGTGCTGGTGGCGGTCGGTTCGACATGCAGGTCGACGCCGTAAGTGGCCCAGGATTTCGCCATGGAAATGGACCATACTCCTGGGCTGCCTGACTTCTAGAGTCGAGACATGACCACGACACAGGAAACTCCTTACGCCCACGAGCACAGTCCCCGCCTGGACTGGGCCCAGCACGCGCCCGAGGTCTACAAGGCGATGGTCCGTCTCGACATCGCCGCCCGGCGGGGCCTCGACCCGAAGCTGCTGGAACTGGTGAAGATCCGCACCTCGCAGCTCAACCACTGCGCGTACTGCCTCGACATGCACACCAAGGACGCGCTCGCGGCGGGCGAGAGCGTGGAGCGGATCATCCAGCTCGGCGCGTGGGAGGAGTCGCGGCACTTCTACACCGAGAAGGAGCTGGCGGCGATCGAGCTGACCGAGGCGGTCACCGTGATCACGGACGGTTTCGTGCCGGACGAGGTGTACGCACGGGCGGCCGGGCAGTTCGAGGAGGCCGAGCTGGCGCAGCTGATCGCCGCGATCACGGTGATCAACGCGTGGAACCGGTTCGGGGTGAGCACGCGGATGGTGCCGGGGCACTACAAGGCGGGACAGTTCAAGTGACGTCGCCTGCAGGGGTGTTGGGCCGTGAGGTGCGGGGGTGTCGGCCGTGAGCAAGGTGGAGCTGTTCCGGAGTCTGCATCGGCGGCGGCTGCCCGGTGATCCGCTGGTGCTGCCCGGGCCCTGGGACGCGGTCAGTGCGCGGGTGTTCGTGGAGGCCGGGTTCACGGCGCTCGCCACGCCCAGTGCCGGGGTCGCCGCCTCGCTCGGGTACGAGGACGGGGCGACGCCGGCGGACGAGATGTTCGCGGCGGTGGCGCGGATCGTGCGGGCCGTGGACGTGCCGGTGTCGGCGGATGTCGAGGGCGGGTACGGGCTCGCGCCGAAGGAGCTGGTGGAGCGGCTGCTGGAGGCGGGGGCGGTGGGCTGCAACCTTGAGGACTCCGACGGGGGTGTGCTCAAGGACCCGCGTCAGCACGCTGATTGGCTGGCCGAGGTGCGGGCGGTGGCGGCGGAGCGGTTGTTCGTCAACGCGCGGGTCGACACCTTCCTGCACGGTGACGGGAACCCCGAACGGGCCATCGAGCGGGCCGCGTTGTACGTCGCGGCGGGTGCCGACTGCGTCTATCCGATCATGGCTCCGGCGGAGGTGCTGCCGTTGCTGCGGTCCGGTATCCAGGGGCCGGTCAACGTGCTCGCGCGGCTGGACGGCGAGGGCCCCTCGCCCACCGCACTCGGTGAACTCGGGGCCACGCGCGTCACGTTCGGGCCGGGGCTCCAGCGCTGGGCGGCACTCGCGCTCAAGGAGAGGGCCGAGGAGCTGAAGCGGTGAACGGGGTCAGGACAGCCAGGCCTTCCAGGTGGAGGGGTGGTTGTCCACCCACTTCTTCGCGGCGTCGGCCGGGGAGAGTTTCTGGTCGGCGATCATCAGGGAGACCTCGTTCTGGTCCTCGGTCGTCCACGTGAACTTCTTCAGGAAGGCCGCCGCCTTGCCACCCTTCTTGGCGAAGTCCGTGTTGAGGTACTTCTCCAGCGGGGTGTGGGGGTAGGCGCAGGCGACCTTGGCGGCGTCGGCGTCGCAACCCTCCTTGTAGGCGGGGAGTTTGACCTCCGTCATCGGGACCTTCTTGAAGAGCCACTGGGGGGCGTACCAGTAGGTGAGGAAGGGCTTCTTCTCCTTGGCGAACTGCTTCATCTGGGTGATCTGCGCGGCCTCCGAACCGGCGAACACCACCTGGTAGTTGAGCTTCAGGTTCGTCACCAGGGCCTTGTCGTTGGTGACGTAGGAGGGCGAGCCGTCCATCAACTGGCCCTTGCTGCCGCTCTCGGCGGTGCGGAACAGCGAGGAGTACTTGTTGAGGTTCTTCCAGTCGGTGATGTCGGGGTGCTGCTTGACCAGGTAGGTCGGGACGTACCAGCCGATGTGCCCGGTGACGCCGAGGCCACCCGCGCGCGTGATCGTCTTCTTGTCGTCGACGTAGCGCTTCTCCTGGTCGGGGTGGCCCCAGTCCTCCAGGATCGCGTCGACCCGGCCCTGGCTGAGCGCGTCCCACGCGGGGACCTCGTCGACCTGGACGGTGTCGACGCGGTAGCCGAGCTTGTGCTCCAACAGGTACTGCGCGACAGCTACGTTGGCCTGCGCGCCCACCCAGGACTGGACGGAGAGGGTCACGGTCTTGGCGCCCTGCGCGTTGGCGAAGGGCGAGGCCTGCTTGGTCATGTCGGCGGCGCCACAGCCCGAGAGCAGGGCGAGGGACGTCACCGCGGCAACTGAGTAAGCCGTACGAACTCGCATGTCACGCTCCCTTCTTGGTGCGGCGTTCCGTCGGCTGGGTCACCCGGTCGAGCATCAGGCCGAGGCAGACGATCGCGGCGCCGGCGACGAGTCCGGTCGCCAGGTCGCCCTGGGCGAGGCCGAACACGGCGTCGTAGCCGAGGGCGCCGCCGCCGACCAGGCCGCCGATGATGACGACGGCGAGGACGAGGACCACGCCCTGGTTGACGGCGAGGAGCAACGCCGGGCGGGCGAGCGGGAGTTGGATCTGCCGCAGCTGCTGGGCGCTGGTCGCGCCGAGTGAGCGGGCCGACTCCAGGGCTGCCGGGTCGACGTCGCGCAGGCCCTGCGTGGTGATGCGGACGACCGCGGGGAGGGCGTAGACGACCGCCGCGGCGACGGCGGGGGCGCGGCCTACGCCGAAGAGGGCGACGACCGGGATCAGGTACACGAACTGCGGCATCGTCTGGCAGACGTCGAGGACGGGGCGCAGGGCCCGTTCGAAGCGGTCGCTGCGGGCGGCGGCGATGCCGGTCGCGAAGCCGAGGACGAGGGTGACGGCCACGGCGGCCAGCACCTGCGACAGCGTGTCCAGCGACGGCTTCCACACCCCGAGCACGCCGATCGCGGCCATGGCGAGGACGGCGGTGAGCGCGGTGCGCCAGGTGCCGATCACCCAGGCGAGGGCGGCGACGATCAGCAGCACCGACCACCAGGGCAGCCACTGCAGACCGTCGCGTACGGGGTCCAGGACCCAGGTGGTGAAGCGGCCGGCCCAGTCGGCGGTGCCGCCGAGGTAGGGGACGCCGGAGTAGAGGTGGGCGGTCATCCAGTCGACGACGCGGTTCACGGGTTCGGCGATGTTCAGGGTCCAGCCGGAGGGCCAGTCCAGGGCGCCGGCGAGACGGGCCACCACTGCTACGGCCACGGTGGCGCCGAGGGCGTACAGCCACGGGCGGAGAGTCGACCCCGGTTCGCCCGCGGACGCGTCGGTCTGTTCGCCCGCGGCCGCGGTGACGCGGTCCAGTACGACGGCCAGGAGCACGATCGGGATGCCGGCGGCCAGGGCGGCGCCGACGTCCACGGAGGCGAGGGCCTGGTAGACGCGGTCGCCGAGGCCTCCGGCGCCGATGACGGAGGCGATGACGGCCATGGAGAGGGCCATCATGATCGTCTGGTTGAGGCCGAGGAGGAGTTGCCTGCGGGCCAGCGGGAGCCTTGCGGTCAACAGGCGTTGGCGTCCGGTGGCGCCCAGGGAGTCGACGGCTTCCAGGACCTCCGGGTCGGCGTTGCGCAGGCCGAGCGTGGTGAGGCGGGCCATGGGCGGGGCGGCGTAGACGACGGTGGCGAGGACGGCGGCGGGGACGCCGATGCCGAAGACGAGGACGACGGGGAGGAGGTAGGCGAAGGCCGGGAGCACCTGCATGGTGTCCAGGACCGGGCGCAGCGCGCGGTCCGTCCGCTCGGAGAGGCCGCCGGCCAGGCCGAGCAGCGCGCCCACGACGACCGAGGTGAGCACCGCGACCACCATCAGGGCGAGGGTCTGCATGGTCGGCACCCACATGCCGAGCAGACCGCAGGCGAGGAAGGCGACGCCGGTGCCGATCGCGAGCCGTACGCCAGCCACCCGCCAGGCGACGAGGGCGCCGAACGCGGTGACGCCCGCCCAGCCCGCGGCGAGCAGCACCAGGTAGACGGCGCGTACGGAGAGGACGACGGCGTTGCTGATGTAGCCGAAGAAGTAGAGGAACAGCGGGGAGCTGTCGCGGTTGTCGATGATCCAGTCGTTGGCCCGGCCCAGCGGACCGGACAGGTCGACGGTGAGAGCGTGCGGCCAACTCCCGCTGGCCCAGTGCGCGTTGGCTAGCGGTACGAGGATCGCGGCGGCGAGCGCGAGCAGCAGGAGCTTGTGCGCGGCCCGGTGCCGGAGGACGCCGGGGAGGGCGAGACGCGGGGCGGGTGCGGTGACCGTGGCCATCAGACCGCCTCCTTGCCGGTATCGGCGAGCTCCGCCCCGGCCACGACGTCCAGCAGCCGTGCGTGGTCGACCACGCCCAGACAGCGGCCGTCCTCGACGACGCAGGCGGGCTTTCCGCCGCGGGACACGACCTTGATCGCCTCGGCGACGACCGCGTCGGCCGCGAGCGCGCCGGGGTGCTCCTGACCTCCGCAGTCTCCTGGGCGCATCGCCGTACGGACGGTCATGACGTCCGCGCGTGGGACGTCCCGTACGAACTCGCGGACGTAGTCGTCGGCGGGTGAGCCGACGATCTCCTCGGGGGTGCCGAGCTGGACGATGCGGCCGTCGCGCATCAGGGCGATGCGGTCGCCGAGCTTCAGCGCCTCGTTCAGGTCGTGGGTGATGAAGACCATCGTGCGGCCCTCCTCGCGGTGCAGCCGGACGACCTCCTCCTGCATGTCGCGCCGGATCAGCGGGTCGAGCGCGCTGAACGGCTCGTCGAACAGGAGGACTTGGGGGTCGACCGCCAACGCCCGGGCGAGGCCGACGCGTTGGCGCTGGCCGCCGGAGAGCTGGCCGGGACGGCGCTGTTCCATGCCTTCCAGGCCGACCTTGGTGACGACCTCGGCGGCCCGGCGGCGGCGCTCGGCCTTGCCGACGCCCTGGATCTCCAGGCCGTAGGCGACGTTGTCGAGGACCGTGCGGTGCGGGAGGAGGCCGAAGTGCTGGAAGACCATCGCGGCGCGGTGGCGGCGGAGTTCGCGCAGCCGGGACCTGTCCATGGCGCGGACGTCCTCGCCGTCGATGGCGATGGTGCCCGCGGTCGGTTCGATGAGGCGGGTGAGGCAGCGGACCAGGGTGGACTTGCCGGAGCCGGACAGGCCCATCACCACGAAGACCTCGCCCTTGCGGACGTCGAAGGAGACGTCGCGGACGGCGGCGGTGCAGCCGGTGCGGGTGCGCAGGTCGGCGGCGTCGAGGGCGGTGAGTTCGGGGTCGGCGGGGACCTGGTCGGCCTTCGGGCCGAAGACCTTCCAGAGGCCGTCCACCGAGAACACGGGGTTGCCAGAGGCGCTGGGGGTACGGGAGGTACTCGTCGTCGCGGTACTCATCACGCACCACCTCCGATCAGGTCGACGGCCCTCTCGCCGACCATGAGCACCCCGATCATCGGGTTCACGGCGGGCATGGTCGGGAAGACGGAGGCATCGGCGATGCGGATGCCGTCCAGGCCGCGGACCCTCAACTCGGGGTCGACCACGGCCAGTTCGTCGGTGTCGGCGCCCATGCGGCAGGTGCCGGCCGGGTGGTAGACGGTGTGGGCGACCTTGCGGGCGTACTCGCTGAGTTCCGCGTCGCCGAGGATCTCCGGGCCGGGGCAGACCTCGCGCTTGAGCCAGCCGGCGAGTGGTTCGGTCTTCGCGATCTCGCGGGCGATGCGGATGCCGTCGACGAGGGTGCGGCCGTCGTAGTCGTCCTCGTCGGTGAAGTACCGGAAGTCCAGGGCGGGTTTGACGGCCGGGTCGGCGCTCTCCAGGTACAGGCGGCCGCGGCTCTTCGGCTTGGGGATGTTCGGGGTCATGGAGACGCCGAACTCGGGGCGTTCGTAGCCGAGGCGCTCGGGGTTGTCGGTGAAGGGGACCTGGTAGAAGTGGAACATCAGGTCGGGGCCGGGGTGTTGGGGGTCGCGGCGCACGAACAGGCCCGCGTCGGAGTCCATCGCGGAGTTCTCCGGGATCGGCCCGTTGGTCTCCCAGACGATCACCGACTCGGGGTGGTCGAGGAGGTTCTCGCCGACGCCCGGGAGGTCGACGGCGACGGGGATGCCGAGCGCTTCGAGGTCCTTGCGGGGGCCGATGCCCGAGTGCAGGAGCAGCCGCGGGGAGTCGACGGCGCCGGCGCACAGGACGACCTCCCGGCGGGCGCGGACGAGGAGTTCCTCGCCGTCCTTGGTGCGGACGTGCACACCTTCCGCGCGGGTGCCGTCCAGCTCCAGGCGATGGGCCCAAGTCTCAAGGAAAATCGTCAGGTTGGGGCGCTCGTCCATCACCGGGTGGAGATAGGCGACCGAAGCCGACGACCGCTTGTTGTTCTCCGGGTGGTACGCGAGGTCGAAGAAGCCGACGCCGTCCGTGAAGGGTGCCTTGTTGAAGCCCTCGACGCGCGGGACGTCGAGCGCCTCCTGGGCCGCCTCGACGAAGTCGCGGGCGATGGCGTTCCGGTCCTTCTCGTCGACGGGGACGATGTTGTTGAGGAGGCGGGCGTAGTACGCCTCCATCGAGATCGCGCCCCAGCCCTTCGCGCCGGCCGCCTCCCACTCGTCCCAGTCGGACGGCAGCGGCTTGAAGGCGATGAGGGTGTTGTGCGAGGAGCAGCCGCCGAGCACGCGGGCGCGGCTGTGCCGGATGTGGGAGTTGCCGCGCGGCTGCTCGGTGGTCGGGTAGTCGTAGTCCAGCTCGCCGCCGAGGAGGCCCATCCAGCGGCGCAGGGTCAGCACGTCCTCGCGGCCGACGTCGCTGGGGCCGCCTTCGATGACGGCGACGGTGACGTCGGGGTTCTCGGTGAGGCGGGAGGCGATGACGGAGCCTGCGGTGCCGCCGCCGATGACGACGTAGTCGTACGAATACGCGTTCTCGTTGTCGGGCATGGGGGAACTCACTCCAGTGGGGGCTGGGGGTCGAAGGGGACGAGCGGGACCGATCCGCGGAGCGGGCCGGGGGCCGGACCGCGAACCGGGCGCGAGGGGCGGCCTGCGAACCGGCGCGGCCGACCGAGGAGGTCGGCCCGCGAACCGGCTCAGTCGGCCGCGGGGCTCAGCCCGCGAACCAGCGCACCGGCTTCGGCGCCAGGTTCTGGTAGACGTGCTTGGCCTCGCGGTACTCGGCGAGTCCGGCGGGGCCGAGCTCCCGGCCCACACCGCTCTTTCCGAAGCCGCCCCACTCCGCCTGCGGGAGGTAGGGGTGGAAGTCGTTGATCCAGACGGTACCGTGCCGCAGCCGTCCGGCGACCCGGCGCGCGCGGCCCGCGTCGGCGGTCCAGACGGCGCCCGCGAGGCCGTACTCGGTGTCGTTGGCGAGCGCGACCGCCTCGTCCTCGGTGCGGAAGGTCTCGACGGTGAGGACCGGTCCGAAGACCTCTTCGCGTACGACGGTCATCTCGCGGTGGCACTGGTCGAGGACGGTCGGCTCGTAGAAGTAGCCGGTGGCGGGCCGGGCCGCGGTCGGCTCGGGGCGCTTGCCGCCGGAGCGCAGCACCGCGCCCTCGGCGAGGGCGGCGGCGACGTACGACTCGGTCCTGGCGCGCTGCTGTTCGGAGACGAGGGGGCCGCACTCGACGCCGTCCTCGGTGCCGCGGCCGAGGCGGATCTTCTCGGCGCGGCGGGCGAGTTCGGCGACGAAGCGCTCGCGGACGGTCTCCTCGACGATGAGGCGGGCGCCCGCCGAGCAGACCTGGCCGCTGTGGATGAAGGCCGCGTTGAGGGCCTGGTCGACGGCGGTGTCGAAGCCCTCCTCGGTGGCGCAGGCGTCGGCGAAGACGACGTTCGGGTTCTTGCCGCCGAGTTCGAGGGCGACCTTCTTGACGGTCACGGCGGCGGCCTGCGCCACCTTCGTGCCGCTGAGGAGGCCGCCGGTGAAGGAGACGAGGTCGACGTCGGGGTGCTCGGCGAGCCGGGCGCCGACCGAGTGACCGGGACCGGTGACGATGTTGGCGACACCGCTCGGGAGGCCGGCCTCGACGAGCAGGTCGATCAGGGCGACGGTCGTCAGCGGGGTGATCTCGCTGGGCTTGACGACGAAGGTGTTGCCGGCCGCGAGGGCGGGCGCGATCTTCCAACTCGCCTGGAGCAGCGGATAGTTCCAGGGGGTGATCAGCGCGCAGACGCCGACGGGCTCGTGCACGACGACGCTGTGCACCTCGGGCGTGCCCGCGTCGACGACCCGGCCGGGGGCCTCGCCGGCGACGAGGTCGGCGAAGTAGCGGAAGGCGTCGGCGACACAGTCGATGTCGACGCGGCCCTCTTCCACGGTCTTGCCCGCGTCCCGGCTCTCCAGCAGGCCGAGCTCTTCGCGGTCGCGCACGAGGAGGTCGGCGACCCGGCGCAGGAGAGCAGCACGCTCGGTGACCGGCGTGCGCGGCCAGGCCCCCTCACCGCCGTCGAAGGCGGCACGGGCTGCGGCGACGGCTATGTCCGTGTCCTTCTCGTCGCCCTCCGCGACCACGGCGAACGGCAGCGCGTCCGCGGGGTCGATGATCTCGCGCGTGGCGCCGGAGACCGCTTCAAGCCAGTCCCCGCCCGCGTGAATGGTCTTCCCCGCCTGCTGTTCCGTGTTGTCGGCCATGATCGGTATTGCCTTCCGTTCCTGTTCAGCGCCCCAGCGTCACCTAACTGTCACTCTCGGGGACTGCGAGCGCCTGCCCGGGACGTCCGTATGCATGCGCAATCCATGGCCGAAAGTGGGCCGAGTCACTGAACAAGGGCACAAAAGCCGCATCGCGACCATGGACTCCGACGATTCCTTTGACTAAAGTCAAAGAACTATGGAGCCAGTCACGGAATCGACACCCGCACCGGCACCCACACCGGGACCGGCACCCGCATCCGCGCCCGGACTCGCACCGGTGACCGCGGAGGACGTCGCCGCCTTCCGGCACTTCAACCGCTACTTCACCCGCCGCATCGGCGCCCTCGACGACCACTACCTCGGCCAGGACCGCCCCCTCGGCGAGGCCCGGCTGCTCTTCGAGATCGGGGACGGCGTCTCGCTGCGCGCACTGCGCGGCCGACTCGCCCTGGACGCGGGCTACTTGAGCCGGATGGCGAAGTCGCTGGAGGCGCAGGGGCTGGTGCGGCTGACCGTGCCGCCGCACGACACCCGGCTGCGCCTGATCGAGCTGACCGACGCCGGCCGCGTCGAGGTCAAGGAGCAGCACCGCCGCGCCAACGCGCTCGCCGCCGGTCTCCTCGCCACCCTCACCGCACCCCAACGCACCGAACTGACCGACGCGTTGGCGACCACCCGACGCCTCCTCCGCCTCGCCGGCATCACCATCACCCTCGTCGACGGCGCCACCGAGGACGCCCGCGCCTGCCTCGACGCCTACGCCGCCGACATCGACGCCCGCTTCCCGGAGGGCTTCGACAAGACGGATCTCGTACGGCCGGAGGAGGTCACCGGGGACGCGGGCGCGTTCTTCGTCGCGTACGAGGAGGGGCGGCCCGTGGCCTGCGGGGCGCTGCGGACCCTGGAGCCGGGCGTCGGCGAGATCCGGCACGTCTGGGTGCACCGCGACGCCCGCCGCCTCGGCCTCGCCCGCCGCATCCTCGCGGAGCTCGAACTGGCCGCCGTGGAACACGACTTCACCGTCGTGCGGCTGGACACGCATGCGGCGCTCACGGAGGCGCAGGCGATGTACCGGGCGTGCGGGTACGCGGAGATTCCAGCCTATGTGGACCATGTCTACGCGGACCACTGGTTCGAGAAGCGGCTGGGCGACGGCGGCTGACCAGTCCCCCATCAACTCCCAGTACCTGCAGGGGATCAAGGGCTACGGCGCCGCCGTCACCGGCGTCGCGATCGTGCCGCTGACCATCGGCACGGCCCTCGTCCCGAAACTCGCCGTCCACTGGTCGCACCGCCCCCGCCCGGTCGTCGGCACCGGGCTCTCCATGCCCGCGCTCACCGTCGGTGTCGTCACCTCGCTGCCGCCGCACCAGACGGGCCTCGGTTCCGGTCTCGGCACCTCGGCCCGCGAGCTCGGCGCGGCCCTGGGCGTGGCGGTCACCGGCACGAGCCTGGCCGCCCACACCGACCTCGGTCACGGTATGGCCCCGACGCTGCGCACGGTCGCCCTGATCGTCCTCGCGGCCACCGCGGTCGTGATCGTAATCGTCGGACACCGCGACCACACTCCCACCACACGCACTATCGCGTTTGACGAGAAACGCGTACTATCGCGTCCAGACCGCCACTCCTGATCGCCAACTCCCCACACGCGCCACCCAGTTGAGGAGCCCCTGTGCCGTCCGCCCTCCTGAATCCCGTCCTCGACCTGGTCACCCTCCGGGCCACCGTCACCACCGCCGAACCCATCACCGCCCGCATGCGCCGACTCCGCATCGAGAGCGACACCCTCGCCGGACTCGACGTCCACCCCGGCCAGCAGGTCCGCGTCCTGGTCACCGGCCTGACCCTGCGCACGTACTCCATCTGGCGCTACGACCCGTCCGGCGCCGTCGAGTTGTGCGTGCTGGACCACTCCGAGGGGGGACCCGGGGGCCGTTGGGGGAAGAGCGTCGGCATCGGCGAGCAGGTGCGCCTGCGGAAGCCCGAGGGCACCTTCACCCTCCGCCCCGACGCCTCCCACCACGTCTTCGTCGGCGAGGAGACGGCCTCGGTCGCCTTCGGCGCGATGCTGGCCGCGCTGCCCCAGGGGGCGCGGGTCGCCGGTTGCGTCGAGACGGAGTCGGAGGCGGACCGGCTGCCGTTGGCCCACTCCGAGCGCCTCGACTGGCTGACCAGGGGCGGGACTTCGCTCCCGGATGCCGTACAACGCCTCGCCCCCGAGCCCGGCGGCATAGCGTACGTCGCCGGGGAGGCCCGTACCGTGCAGCACGTCCGGCAGGTGCTCGTACGGGAGTTGGGCTGGGACCGGCGCTCGGTCCTCACGAAGCCGTTCTGGGCGCCGGGGAAGCGCGGGATGGAGTAGGAACCCGCCCCCGCCCAAGGGCAGTTCGCGCCCGCCTACCGGCAGTTCGCGCCTGCCGGGCAGAAGGAATCCACCGCCGCGGTGAGCGGTGCGCGGACCAGGGCGGGATCGAGAGACGCGGGACCACTGGACCGGACCGCGTAGAACGAGCCGTCCGCCGCCTCGAAGCGGTGGTCGATCACCCGCCGGACGCCCTTGTCCTGGTCGTCGTAGCGATAGGTGAGTTCGGCCCAACTGGAGCCCGTGGCACGGTCGATGACCTGGTAACCGGGCTGTCGGACGAAGCCGTAGCCGGGGTCGTTCTCGGCGAGGTCGAGGGACTCGGCAGGGGAGTTCTCCGAGACGCGGAAGATCTGCAGGCGGCGGGTGCCGTCCGGGGAGTCGTAGGTGACCACCGGGGCCTTCGCGCCCTGCCGTTGGGTACGGGTCCAGCCCTTCGGGACGTCGACCGTGTAGCCGGTGGGGTCCTGGGCGGTGCGGTACGACGATCCGAGCCCGGTTTTCCTCGAACTCCCGCTCGCGTCCACGTGGTTGTGCGTGCCGCGCCCGTGCATGAAGTACCAGACCCCGGCACCGGCACCCGCGCCCAGCACGACCGCGAGCGCCACCGCGAGGACCAGCCTCCAGGCGCGACGGCCGGAAGCGGGCGCGGGGGCGGGAGTTGGAGCCGGGAGGGGAGTCGGAGCCGGGACGGGAGTCGGAGCCGGGACGGGAGTCGGTGGTGACACCCACGCCGGCGCGGTCAGCGAGGTCTGCGTCTCCGCCGTGGACCACACCGACCAGGCCGCCTGCCCCCGCTCCTCACTCGGCCCGCGTTCCGCCGCGAAACGATTCCAGTCACTCATCACGAACCCCCCGAATCACCCACCACGTACCTCTTCCGAAGTTAGCGGCGGAAACAGGAAACGGGCCCCGCTCCGGCCGTAACCGGAACAGGGCCCGCGCAAGTCCGTGACAGAGCCGTCGAGAACGGCCCCGCGGGTGACTCCCCGCAGCTGACTAGATGAGGCCGAGGGAGCGGACCGCCTCGCGCTCCTCCTCCAGCTCCTTCACCGACGCGTCGATGCGGGCGCGGGAGAACTCGTTGACGTCCAGGCCCTGGACGATCTCGTAGACGCCGTCCTTCGTGGTGACCGGGAAGGAGGAGATGAGGCCCTCGGGGACGCCGTAGGAACCGTCCGACGGGATGCCCATGGAGGTCCAGTCGCCGTCCGCCGTGCCGTTGACCCAGGTGTGGACGTGGTCGATGGCGGCGTTGGCGGCGGAGGCCGCGGAGGACGCGCCGCGGGCCTCGATGATCGCGGCACCGCGCTTGGCGACGGTCGGGATGAACTCCTCGGCCAGCCACTTCTCGTCGTTCACGGTCTCGGCGGCGTTCTTGCCGGCGACCGTGGCGTGGAAGATGTCGGGGTACTGGGTGGCGGAGTGGTTGCCCCAGATGGTCAGGCGCTTGATGTCGGCGACCGTGGTGCCCGTCTTCTTCGCGAGCTGGGTCAGCGCGCGGTTGTGGTCGAGGCGGGTCATCGCGGTGAAGCGGTCGGCCGGTACGTCCGGGGCGGCGGCCTGCGCGATGAGCGCGTTGGTGTTGGCCGGGTTGCCGACGACGAGGACCTTGATGTCGTCCGCGGCCTTGTCGTTGATGGCCTTGCCCTGCGGCTTGAAGATGCCGCCGTTGGCGGAGAGCAGGTCGCCGCGCTCCATGCCCTTGGTGCGGGGGCGGGCGCCCACGAGGAGGGCGACGTTGGTGCCGGCGAAGGCGACGTTCGGGTCGTCCGTGATGTCGATGCCCTGGAGGAGCGGGAAGGCGCAGTCGTCGAGCTCCATCGCCGTGCCCTCGGCGGCCTTGAGCGCCGGGGTGATCTCCAGGAGACGCAGCTTGACCGGCACGTCCGCGCCGAGCAGCTGGCCGGAGGCGATGCGGAAGAGCAGGGCGTAACCGATCTGGCCGGCCGCGCCGGTGACGGTGACGTTCACGGGAGTGCGGGTCATGGCGTTCTCCGTTATGACAGCTGGCGGTGGGGCGGCACTGCCCCGGGGTGCGGGACGTACAAATGATCGATCTCTTGGCGTCAAGAGATCCACCGGTCAGGCTATCGCGCATCCGCGATCCCGGACTCCCGGGTCCGTGTGGCCCACCCCACAGAGACAGGAACAGAGACGAGAACAGAGGCGAGAACAGAGTCGGGACCGGGGCACGGAAAAGGCGGCCGTCCGGCTCGGGAGAGGAACACCGGACGACCGCCGTGGGGGGCACCGGGTGTCCGGACTCCCGTGGGGGTACTTTCCGCCTGCCCCGATCCGGAGCGGGCATTCCACACGTACACAGAATCCCCACAGACGCCCGCCCCTGGGTCCCTCCCCTAGGTGGTGCACCCCTTCTGCCCCGACGCCAGCGTCACGCAGGCCTTCGCCTCGCCGGCGTCCTTCACGGCCACCATCGGGGTGTAGGCGATGGCGTCATCGGACGCCGAGATGCGGTCGGTCTCCTTGGCGGTCCCCGCGCTGACCTGCACGGAGTCCCCCGCCACCCCCGTGGTGATACGGCCCCAGGCGGCACCGCACGTCTTGCTGTAGCGGACCTCGACGACGGTCGTACCGACGGTCGCGGTCTTGGCGGTGGTCACCGCGCCCGCCTCCGTGGTGCAGCCCATCGCCTCGGCGTCCTTGCCGGTGCAGCCGGCGCCCACGCACTTCACTCCGGCCGGCAGATCGGGGTTCGTACTGACGGACGCCGAGGCCGAGGTGTGCGCGGCCCCGGCCTTCTTCTCCCCGCCGCCGTTGTTCGTGAACAGGAACACGGCCGCGATCACGACCAGCACCCCGAGGACCCCGGCGCCGAACATGAGTGCCCGCCGCTTGGCACCGCCCACGCCGGCGGGCGGCGCGGGCCGGGACGGCTGCGCGGGTTCGCCGTACGGGACCGGTGTCTCGGGCGCCTCGGGCTCGGGCTTCACGGCAGCCGTTTCCGCACCGGACGCCTTCGGTCGCGAATACCCGGCCATCCCCCACGAGTTGGCGACCTTCGCCGGACCTTCCCTCACGTCCTTCGAAGCGCTTTCCCGTACGTCGCCGTCGGGCGCCGCCGGCTGCGGCGGCACCGTCGGGGACACTCCCGCCGGGCCCGCGATCCCCGGGGTGGCGGTGGCACTGCCGCCACCCTTACGGGCCGTCTTGCCGCCCTGCGCCTTGGCGCTCGGCGCGTTCGCCGGGGGCGCCCCGAACTCCCCCAGCGCGGCGCGCGCCTGGGAGACCCGGATCGCCTCCATGGTCATGTCGTGCCGCATCTCCGAGCGGCTCCAGGAACGCTCGGCGAGCTCCCACATCGTGGTCAGATGAACAGGGTTGGTACCGGTGACCTCGGCCAGGGCGATGATCGCGCCCTTCGGTGCGAGGAGCCGGCCGTTGAGATAGCGGTCCCAGGACGTCTTGCTGTAACCCGTGCGGTCGGCCACCGCCGCGATGCTCAGGCCGCTGCGGTCGACGAGCCTGCGCAACTGGCTGGCGAACTCCCTGACCTGCGGATCGAGTTCATCCGGCAAGGCCCTCCAACGAGGCATTGCTTTCCCCCCTCTGCCCGGAATTGCCCACGCTAACGCGGTTGTTGGTCGGCTTCGTTGCATATCCGCAAACTTGTCAATACATCGACACAAGGACCACGACTCCCACGACAGCAGTGATGAGCAGGAGAAGCAACAGCACCAATGCGTACCGGAGCAGCCGTCCGCCGGGCCCGCGCTCGGGTTCCCCGGGCGGGGTGTCCCACCACGGAAGGGTCGGATCGTCCCGGTACTCGTCCCCGCTGTCCGCCCGTTCGGGGACCGGCACCTGCCGGGGCCAGGCCTGGACCGCCAGCTCCCAGCGCACGCCGATGCGTTCGGGGTCGACGCCGGCCACCCGGCACAGGGCGACGACGGCCTGGCGGGGCGGGGGCTGGGTGGCGTTGAGATAGCGGTGCCAGGAGGACTTGCTGTACGCGGTGCGCGCGCCGAGCGCCACCAGGCTCAGCCCGGTGCGGTCCTTGAGGAGGCGCAGCTGTTCTACGAAGTGCCGTACTTCCGCCGGGAGTTCGTCCGGCAGCGGCTGCCAGCCGCCCATCGCACCTCCCCGGTGTCCTCGGTGTCCCCTTGCGCCCACTCCGAGCGAAATGACGACGCCGGAAGGGGAACGGTTCCCTCGTCGCCGGGCGGTGCGGAGCGCGTAGCGAAACGGTCACCTCCCTGCCACAGCGCGCTGACAGGTATTGAGCGGGACCCCCACCCGGCGCCACGGTGAATGCAGACGGCGGCGCGTCCTTGCTCGGGGGAGAGGACGGGCCGCCGTCGTGTGTCGCGAACTTCCAGGAGCAGCAAGCTAGTTGCTGTTGACCGTGTAGTGGAGCGTGTCCTTCAGATACGGGATCGTCAGCCACGGCTTCGGCTGCGCCATCAGCGCCAGCAGGACGATCGCGAGGCCGAGCACGCCGTAGGTGACGATGTCGGTGAAGCGGGAGCGGACGGCGAGCATGCCGACGTCCGGCATGACCCAGCGCAGGACGGCGCCGGCCAGCAGCGCGGCGCCGATCAGCAGGATGCCGTAGCGGAAGACGTCGAAGGCGGTCAGGAGGAGGCCGAGGCCGACCGCGCCGAGGATGGCGAGGATCGGCCACTGGCGGGCCGGGGCCGGGGCGTCGCCCGGGGCGGCCCGGCCGCCGCCCTCGGGGCGGGCGGTGTCCCGGGTGAAGAGGGGGAAGCGGCGGGTGGCGCGGCGCGGGTGCCCGTCGGCGTCGGGCGCGCTGACCGGGTCCATGACCTCGATGTCGTCGTCCGCAGGAGCTACGGCGGCTACGGCGTCCGCGCTCGTAGCGGGGTCCGTCACCTCGGTGTCATCCACGGCATCCACACCCTTACTTGGACCGGGGTCCTTGCTCGCAGGGCTTTCAGGGCTTTCAGGGTTTTCAGGGCTTTCAGGCGACACTGCGCTCGGCCGCCTCGACCACGTTGACGAGCAGCTGGGCGCGGGTCATCGGGCCGACTCCGCCGGGGTTCGGGGAGATGAAGCCGGCGACCTCTGCGACGCCGGGGTGGACGTCGCCCACGATCTTGCCGTCGGCGTTGCGGGAGACGCCCACGTCGAGGACGGCGGCGCCCGGCTTCACGTCCTCGGGGCGGATCAGGTGGGCGGAACCGGCGGCGGCGACGATGATGTCGGCGCGCTTGAGGTGGGAGGAGAGGTCGCGGGTGCCCGTGTGGCACTGGGTCACGGTGGCGTTCTCGCTGCGCCGGGTGAGGAGGAGCGGCATGGGACGGCCGATGGTCACACCGCGGCCGACGACCACCACCTCCGCGCCCTTGATCTCCACGCCGTAGCGACGGAGGAGGGTGAGGACGCCGTTCGGGGTGCAGGGCAGGGGGGCGGGCTCGTTGAGGACGAGGCGGCCGAGGTTCATCGGGTGGAGGCCGTCGGCGTCCTTGTCCGGGTCCATGAGTTCGAGGATGCGGTTCTCGTCGATGCCCTTGGGGAGCGGGAGTTGGACGATGTACCCGGTGCAGGAAGGGTCTTCGTTCAGCTCGCGTACGACCGCCTCGATCTCCTCCTGCGAGGCGGTGGCGGGCAGCTGGCGCTGGATGGACGCGATGCCCACCTGGGCGCAGTCCCGGTGCTTGCCGGCGACGTACTTCTGGCTGCCGGGGTCGTCCCCGACCAGGATCGTGCCGAGGCCGGGCGTGACGCCCTTCTCCTTCAGCGCCGCCACGCGGGCGGTCAGATCGGACTTGATCGCGGCTGCGGTGGCCTTGCCATCGAGAATCTGGGCGGTCATGGACCCATCCTCGCGGATGACGCCCTCCGGGTTCCAATCCGGGTACACCCCGGGTGTATCGCCATGATCACTGATGTTGCACTTACACAACACCTATGGAATGCCGCTGGACAAAATCCAGCGTCGGCTAGAACGATGAACGCCGCAGTACCGCGGTAGGTGTTGGGGGGCAAGCCGCTCATCTTGTGACATTCCTCCGCGCGATCCGCATCGTCCCCGCATTGCCAACGGAGGAAAACCCGCCATGAGTTACGACCCGAACAACCCGTACGGACAGCCACAGCAGAACCCCCAGCAGGGCTACGGCCAGCCGCAGGGCCAGCCCGGGTACGGCCAGCCCCAGGGCCAGCCGGGCTACGGCTACCCGCAGGGCGCGCCCCAGGGTGTCCCGCCGCAGCAGGGCTACGGCTACCCGCAGCAGCCGGCGTACCCCGGCTACCAGCAGGCGGGCTACGGCGCGACCCCGCCGTACGCGAACTGGGGCCAGCGTTTCCTCGGCACGCTGGTCGACGGGCTCGTCTTCCTGGTGCCGTACATCCTGGTCATCGTCGGCCGCGGCAAGGGGGTGCTGCTGGCCATTGGCGCCATCGCTCTGATCGGCCTCGCCATCTGGCAGCTGATCCAGGAGGGCCGCACCGGCCAGACCGTCGGCAAGAAGGCGCTGGGCATCCGTCTGGTGCGGGAGAGCGACGGCCAGCCGCTCGGCGTCGGCATGGCGTTCGTCCGCCGCCTCGCCCACTTCGTCGACAGCATCGCGTGCTACCTGGGCTGGCTGTGGCCGGCGTGGGACGCGAAGCGCCAGACGTTCGCCGACAAGATCATCGGCTCGATCGTGATCCGCACGCAGTAGTCCGCCGGTTCGCGTGTTCGCCCCCGGGGCCGGGTCACCAGGTGGTGACCCGGCCCCGGGGCGTTTGCCTACTTGAGCGCGTCGACGAAGGGGGTCCAGGCGGGGGCGGGGAGGAGGAGCGCGGGGCCATGGGGGACCTTGGAGTCCCGGACGGGGACGACACCGGGGAGGTCGTCACGGACCTCGACACAGTCACCGTCAGAGCCGTTGCTGTAGCTGCTCTTTCGCCACACCGCAGTGCTCAAGTCAGGCCCTGTGCTTGCCATTTCCGTGATCCTCCCAGGTAGACGGCTAGGCAGTACCGGCCCAGTCGACGAAAGGCGCCCACGCGGAGGCGGGGATGAGGAGGGCCGACCCGTCCAGGACCTTGGAGTCCCGGACGGGGACGACACCAGGGAGGTCGTCGCGGACTTCGAGGCATTCGCCGCCAGAACCGTTGCTGTAGGTGCTCTTACGCCAGCTCAAGTCATGCTCGGTGCTTGCCATTTCGGTAGTCCTCTGCCGCTTGCTCGATCATGGTCAGGGACGCGTCTGGCGGTAGCGCCGCGGCCCTGAGCAGATCGTACGACCTGCGGTAGTCCTTCACGAGGGCTGGATAGTCGATCAGTTGACCGCTGTGCAGGCCCTCTGTGTACACCACGGGCGGCGCGTCCGGGAAGGTCATGGTCCGGATCATGCCCATCATGAACGTGTGTGCCGCAGCCGTTTCCGGCAGGATCTGTAAAACGCCCTGATTGCCGTTGATCACCTCCCCGATGTGCTCCAGTTGGACCGCCATCTCCTCGGACGGCAGCAGCGGTTTGCGGATCAGCGACTCGTGGAGCACGACCCAGAACGACGGACGCTCGTCCCGTTCCCAGAGCTTCGCGCGGTCCAAGCGAGCCGTGACCTGCTTCTCTACGGTTTTCGGCGGCAGCCAAGGCAGCGAGGTGCGGACAACTGCCCTGGCGTAACTCTCTGTTTGCAGCAGTCCGGGGACGAGCATCGGGGCCCAGTCCTCAATTGAGTCCGCGTACGTCTCCAACTCCGCGACATCCGCGAAGTACTCCGCATGCCCCGACCGCTTCGCCTTCCTCGCGTCTTCACAACGCCGCTCGAAAAAGCCGTCCGTACCCAGCCGCTTGTCCACGTGCTTGGCGAGATCCAACGGCATTCGCCGCTCACCGCGCTCGATCAGGCTCAGGAACGGGATACCCCGATAGCTTCCCTCCGCCAGCTGTTCGAGCGTCAGGCCCGCCTGTTCCCTCTTGAAGCGCAACTCCGCGCCGTAGAAGGAAGGGACATTCGCCGACGCGTCGGTGTCCTTGCGTGGGGGCACAACTCACCACCGCCTTTTGCCAGTTCCCGGGTGCAACCCAAACCACTGTCACGGTACGAGATTCCGCGTCACTGTGTGAGCGATTCGTCACAGAGAGAGGCGTACGGAAATGACCAGCCCCTACTCCCACGAGGCCACCGCCGAAGTGGCCGAATTCCAGGCCGCGTTGAAGGCACACGGGATCACCCTTCCGTCCCTCGGCCTCGACCTCCCCTCCATCGTCCAGACCTACGGCCCCCCGCTCGTCGAACTCGGGAACTGCAACCTCGACACCGCGCGGGCCCTCACCGCCGCCCTCCGCAAGGCGGCCGGCCGGTGACTCCGCTCGTCCTCGAACTCCTCGCCGTACCCATGGTGGTGCCGGAGGCCCGCCGTGCCGTACGCGAACACCTCGGCGTCCCGTGTCCCGAAGTCCAGCTCTGTGTCAGCGAGTTACTGACCAACGTGATCAAGCACCTGGGCGAGGGCACCCCGGTGACCCTGAGAGTGACCCACACCGACGGCCGTACCCGTGTCGCCGTCACCGACCCGGAACCGTACGCCTGGCTCGTCGTACGCGCGGCCGGGCCCGACGACGAGAACGGCCGCGGGCTCGTGCTGCTCGACGCGCTCGCGACGCGGTGGGGCGTGGAACAGGGGCCGGAGGGCAAGACCGTGTGGTGTGAACTGCCCCCGCCCGAGGCCGACTTCACTCCCGGCTCCGGCCCCCGCTCACACCCCGCCCCACTGAACAGTTCGCGCCAATAAGCGCCAGGGCCCGGGTCGCGCCCGCAGAAGGGGGACACCGGCCCGGTACGTCGCCCTACCCTGACACGGGTAGCTGTCGGGCACGGGGAGACGCACCTTGTACAGCATCGTCGTGGTACCTCCGCCCACTTCGGAGGACGAGCGAAACCGCACCCAGCACCGGCTCGCCCCCGGCGAGCGGCTCACCTTCGGACGCGCCGGGTGCGGCGCCGACCTGCCGATCGCGCACGAGGGCGTCTCGCGCCGGGCGGGTGAGATCGGCGCCCAGGGCGCGTTCTGGACGCTCAGCAACCTCAGCCGGGAGCAGACGTACGTCGTGGAGAACCCGGAGGGGGCGGGCGAGCACATCAAGGTCGGGCCGGGGCGGCTGGACGCCCCGGTGCCTTTCGAGTTCTCGCGGATCGTGCTGCCCGCGGCCGGTGACCTGCTGCCCATCGAGGTGTGGGCGCCCCGCCACGACTACCTGCACGCGGAGACCGGCGGCGACAACGCTGTCGGCGGGACCACCGCGCCCGCCTTCTCCGTCGACCGCACCAAGCGCTACTTCGCGGTCCTCGCCGCCCTGTGCGAACCCCGCCTGCGCGGCGAACCGCACGCCCCGCTGCCCACGGTCGACCAGGTCGTCGACCGGCTGCGCCCCAACTGGCCCGCCGCGTCCCGCACTTCGGTCCAGTGGAACATCGACTACCTGGCCGTGAAGCTGCGCCTGAAGCCCGGCCCGGACGAGGCGGACCAGGGCCCGCGCCTCAACGGCAAGAAGGAGTCCCTGGTGTCGCTGGCCCTCCGCTTCGACCTCGTCCGGGAGGACGACCTGCTCGTCCTCACCGCCACACCGTCCGGGCGGTTGGCGCGGTGACCGAGCCGTACGCCGTCGACGTCCCCCGGGGCTACCGCGTCGGCGTGTGGGAGGTGCGGGCGCCGATCGCCACGGGCGCTTTCGGCAGCGTCTACGAGGCCCGCCGCACCGCCGACGTACCCGGCGAGGACCTCCCCCGCACGGCCGCCCTGAAGTTCCTGCCGACCGGCACGGGCACCCCGCGCCAACTCGCCCATCTGCGCGAACTCGTCGAGCGCGAGGTCGAGTTGCACCGGCGCCTGAAGAGACCCCGGCTGATCCGGATGTACGACACCCTTACCGTCGACGACCCGTCCCGCCCCGCCCTGGACGGCGCCACCGTGCTCGTACTGGAGAAGGCGGAGAGATCGCTGGCGTCCCTGCTGTCCGGCACCCCGCGCCCCGCCGCCGGACCCGTCCTCCTCGCGCAGATCTGCGAGGGGCTGGCCCAGCTGCACCGCGCCGGCTGGGTGCACGGTGACCTGAAACCGGCCAACGTCCTGCTGATGAAGGACGGTTCGGCACGGCTGGCGGACTTCAACATGGCGGCGCAACTGGAGGGCACGCACGCGTACACCCCGGCGTTCTCCACCCCGGACTACACACCCCCCGAAGTCCTCTGGTCGGAGATCGACGAACGCGGCCGCCGTATCCGCCCCTCCGCGGACGTCTGGGCCTTCGGTGTCCTGTCCCATCTGGTCCTCGCCGACTCCTTCCCCCTCCCCGGCACCACCCCGGCGGCCCGCCGGGACGCGGCGGCCTCCTACGCCGCCGGCACCGACGAGTTACGTCTCTCCCCCGAACTCCCGGACGCCTGGCGGGAGATCGTCCGCGACTGCCTCACCCGCACCCACGCCGACCGCATCGCCACGGCCGCTCTGCTGCGCCGCGTCGAGTCGGCGGCCGGCACGGGCACCTCGCCCCGGCCGCCGCGCGGTCCGGTGCCGCAGCGCCGCCGGACCGCCGTGACCGTCGGCTCGGTGATCGCCACGGTGGCCGTCGCCGCCGCCGGGTACGGCATCAGCACCTGGGCGGGATCGGGCACGACCACGACCCCGGACGCCACGGGCTCGCCCGCCGTGTACGGCGCCTCCGAACTCCGCACCGACAAGGGCGTCCCGGTCCGGTACCGCAAGCTGATCGTCGACTCCGCCCACCAGTGCGCCCTGCCGGAGGTCACCCCGGCCCTCGTCGCGGCGATGCTGAAGACGGAGAGCAACTTCGACCCGGACCTCTCGGACCCGTCCGTGCCGGGCGGTGGCGAGTACGGCATCGCCCGCTGGACACCGGCCGTCCTGCGCTGGTGGATCCGCGCCGACGGCGCCCCGGCCTCGGCGACCCCGGCCCCGCCCCTGACCCCGGCCCAGTCGATCCCGGCCATGGGCCGCTACCTGTGCTTCATCGACAGCGGGTTGAAGAGCTCGCTGCCCGGAGACCGGCGCGTGCTGATCGCCGCCGCCTACCGGACGTCGTACAAGAAGGTGAACGACACGGGCGGCGTTCCCCCGAAGAACCGTGCCTACGCCGCCCGTGTCGCGCACTACCTCAAGGAGTACACGCCTCCCGGCGGGACGTGACCCTGAGAGTTCCGAGGTACCCCGCGCGGCCCGCGTGCCCCACGGTGTGAGTGCCGCCCTGGACGGGGTGGCAGGGGGAAACGGGGGCGTGTCATGAAGCGTGCGTTCGCTTCGCTGTGTGCGGCCCTGGCGGTGACGGGGGCGGTCGTGACCGGATGCGGTCAGGGCCAGGACTCCGACACCCCGGGGCCGGCCGGCACGGCGGCCGGCCGGAGTGGCCCGCAGCCGCTGACCTGGCAGCAGGAGCTCCGGATCGGCGACGCCCAACAGCGCCTGACCAGGCGGTGCATGAACAGCCACGGGTTCGCGTACTGGGAGGACCGCACGCTGACCCTGCGCGAGAGCATGCCGGTGCGGTACGTACAGGACGACGTGGCATGGGCCCGCCAGTACGGCTACGGCGGTCGCATCGAGGCACGGCAGGACCGGCTGCGCCTGCACAACCCCATCGCGGCCTACCGCCAGAGCCTGACCGCCACACGCCGGGCCGCCTTCGACAAGGAGCTCGACGGCGGCGACAGCGACGTCCAGGTCCTCTCGGCCCGGCTCCCCGGCGGCGGCCAGGAGGTCCGCACCCGCCTCGGCGGCTGCACGAAGCAGGCCGAGAAGGCCCTCTACGGCGACCCCGCCGACTGGTTCCAGGCCTCGAAGACCGCGACCGGCCTGCCCGCCCTGTACGACCAGGACCTGCTGCGCGACCGGCAGTTGACCGCCGCCGTGAGCGCCTGGTCGCGGTGCATGAAGCGGGCCGGGCTGTCCTATCCCGACCCGCAGGCGGCCCGGGACGCGGTGCGGGAGAACACCGCCCGCCTGGGCACCGCCGGCGCGGACAGGGCGTTCGCGACCGAACGGAGGACCGCGGCCGCCGACGCCACGTGCGCCCGCGCGACCTCCCTGAAGACCGTGGCCGCGGCCCGGGAGACGTACTACGTCGACCGGCTGCCCGGCCGCTACGGCGAGGCGCTCGACACCTACCGGCGCCTTGAGCGTCAGGCGTACGACCGGGCGGCGCTGATCGTGCCGCAACGCGCCTGACGCGGACCAGCACGACATAGAAGCGCAGAGCCGCACCACCCACACGAGAGCAAGGGGGATCCACCATGCGCAAACTCGCCATCGCGGCGGCCGTCATCGGCCTGACCGCCCTGGGGCTCGGCGTGCCCGCCACGGCCGCCCAGGCGTCCGACACCGGCGTCCAGGCGACCGGCTGCAACAACAAGTGGCCGGGCCGCAACGGCAACGTCTACGCCTGGGACGGCCTGGACTGCCAGGGCACGCTCCTGGGGTCGACGGCCGGGAACGACAGCGACTGGAACGCGGCCGGCGGCGGCTTCGCCGGTGTCTGGGACCGGGCGTCGTCCGTCATGAACGCCGGTTACACCGGCGGCAACGACGTCGTCCAGTTCTGGTACCTGGCCGGCTACGGCGGCGGCTACACCTGCCTGTCCCCGAACGAGTACTTCGCGGACAACCTGACCGACAACTACTTCAGCAACGGCTTCGTCGTGGACAACAACATCCGCTCCCACAAGTGGGTGACGTCCGGCTCCTGCTCGGTCTGGCTCACCTGATCCACCGCACGACCGACGGGGCTCCCGCACAGGTCGACCTGTGCGGGAGCCCCGTACTCCTGGCGCGTGCGCGACCCGTCAGTGGAAGAAGTGCCGCGTCCCCGTGAAGTACATCGTGACGCCCGCCTTCTTCGCGGCCTCGATGCTCAGCTCGTCCCGGAGCGAACCGCCGGGCTGGACAACGGCCTTGACGCCCGCCTCGGTCAGGACCTCAAGCCCGTCCGGGAACGGGAAGAACGCGTCCGAGGCCGCGAACGAACCCCGCGCCCGCTCCTCGCCCGCCCGCTCGACGGCCAGCTTCGCGGAGTCGACGCGGTTGACCTGGCCCATGCCGACGCCGACCGAGGCACCGTCCTTGGCCAGCAGGATCGCGTTGGACTTCACCGCGCGGCAGGCCTTCCACGCGAAGGCGAGGTCGGCGAGGTCGGCGGCGGAGAGTGCCTCGCCCGTCGCCAGCGTCCAGTTCGTCGGGTCGTCGCCGTCCGCCTGGAGGCGGTCCGTCACCTGGAGCAGCACGCCCCCGTCGATCGGCTTGACCTCGACCGCGTTCGACGGGCCGGCCGGGGTCTTCAGCACGCGGAGGTTCTTCCGTTTGGCGAGGATCTCCAGCGCGCCCTCCTCGTAGTCGGGGGCGACGATGACCTCGGTGAAGATCGGCGCGACCTGCTCGGCCAGCTCCTTCGTCACCGGGCGGTTGACCGCGATCACCCCGCCGAACGCCGACAGCGGGTCACACGCGTGTGCCTTGCGGTGCGCCTCGGCGACATCCGAACCGATCGCGATACCGCACGGGTTGGCGTGCTTGATGATCGCGACACAGGGCTCGGCGTAGTCGTACGCGGCCCGGCGCGCGGCGTCCGTGTCCGTGTAGTTGTTGTACGACATCTCCTTGCCGTGCAGCTGCTCGGCCTGAGCCAGGCCACCGCCGCTGCCGTCGACGTAGAGCGCGGCGGGCTGGTGCGGGTTCTCGCCGTAGCGCAGGGTGTTCTCGCGCTCCCAGGTGGCGCCCAGGAAGTCGGGGAACCGCGACTCGTCCACGGGCGCGTACTCGCTCGCGAACCAGCTCGCCACCGCCACGTCGTACGACGCCGTGTGCTGGAAGGCCTCGGCGGCGAGCCGCTTGCGGGTGGAGAGGTCGAAACCGCCGTTCTGTACGGCGTTCAGGACGTCGGCGTAGCGCGCGGGGCTGGTGACGACCGCGACCGACGGGTGGTTCTTGGCGGCGGCGCGGACCATCGACGGGCCGCCGATGTCGATCTGCTCGACGCACTCGTCGGCGGACGCGCCCGAGGCGACCGTCTCCCGGAACGGGTACAGGTTGACGACCACGAGGTCGAAGGGGGCCACGCCCAGCTCGTCGAGCTGCTGACGGTGGCTCTCCAGGCGCAGGTCGGCGAGGATGCCGGCGTGCACCTTGGGGTGCAGGGTCTTGACCCGGCCGTCCAGGCACTCGGGGAAGCCGGTCAGCTCCTCGACCTTGGTGACGGGGACACCGGCGGCGGCGATACGGGCGGCGGTGGAGCCCGTGGAGACGAGCTCCACGCCCGCCTCGTGCAGGCCGCGGGCCAGCTCTTCCAGACCGGTCTTGTCGTAGACGCTGACGAGCGCGCGACGGATGGCCCGCTTGCCGCTCTCGATGTTCTCGGCGGTCACTGGATAACTACCTTTCGTCCCTCAATGCGATAGCCGTTGCGGGCGAGCCGCCCCACGACATCGACGAGCAGCGTGCGCTCGACTTCCTTGATGCGCTCGTGCAGAGCGCTCTCGTCGTCCTCGTCCCGGATCTCGACCACGCCCTGAGCGATGATCGGCCCGGTGTCGACGCCGTCGTCGACGAAGTGGACGGTGCAGCCGGTGACCCGGGCGCCGTACGCGAGCGCGTCCCGTACGCCGTGGGCTCCCGGAAAACTGGGCAGCAGGGCGGGGTGCGTGTTCACGACCCGGCCGCCGAAACGGGCCAGGAACTCCTTGCCCACGATCTTCATGAACCCCGCCGACACGATCAGGTCCGGCTCGTACGCGCCGGTGGCCTCGGCGAGGGCCGTGTCCCACTCCTCGCGGGTCCCGAAGTCCCTCACCTTGCACACGTAGGTGGGCAGTCCGGCGCGCTCGGCACGGGAGAGGCCCTCGATGCCCTCGCGGTCCGCGCCCACGGCCACGATCTCGGCTCCGTACGCCTCGGTGCCGGCGGTCTCGACGGCGTCGAGGAGCGCCTGCAGATTCGTACCGGATCCGGAGACCAGCACGACGAGGCGCTTGGCCACGGGCTTGGCGGCCACGGCGGGGCCCTTTCTCGGGGGGAGCGTCGTCTTGTACGGCCGGCTCGCGCATCCGTACGTCTCGTGCGTTCATACGAATGCTTCGCGCCCCGGGATACGGGGAAGTCTACGAAGCGGCCGACCGTCAGCAACGATACCGGCACACCGGACAGCCCCCACGGGACGGGGGCGTGGCCGGAAGGTAGCGTCTGGGGAGAGCGGGTCCGGGAACGCCGTTGTCGTGCGAGGCGTTCACGTACTGCCGGCTCGTGTCGGAGAGACGTATCCACCAAGCACATCCACAAGGGGAAGACGCTCATTTGATGCCGGACCGCAGTCTGCGACTTCTCACGTTCCCGCCGCAGTCGGTGCTGCTCCGGGAGCGGCCCTCGTCGCCGCCCGACGCGCCCTCGGACGGGAAGAGCGGTGCTGGGCAGGACGACAATCCCTTCGCACCGCCGCCCGAGGGCACCCCGGACCGGCCCTGGCAGCCGCGACGCCCAGAGGGTGGCGAGGATGGCGACGCCCCGCAGGGTGACGGCGGTCACTCGCCATGGGGCAGTCAGTGGAGCGACCGGCAGCCTGGGCGTTCCTCGGGCAACTTCGGCGACCGGCCCGGCGGACCCACCGGACAGGGCGGACCCGAGGGCCCGGGCAACGGCGGCCCCGGCCATGGCGGCATGCGCTGGGACCCGACGGACCCGGCCCAGCGCCGCGCCCGTTACGCCCTGCTGAGCGGCATGTGGGCCTTCTTCTTCGCCCTCTTCAGCTGGCCGTACGTGGCCCTGCTGCTCGGCTCGCTGGCCCTCTACTGGGGCGGCAGCGCCCTGCGCGCCAAGTCCCCCACCGCCGACCCGGACACCCCGGCGGTGCCCGAGACGCAGGCCCGCCCGCAGACGACGGCGGCGATCAGCGGCCTGGTCACCGCGTCCCTGGCGATCGCCCTGGTCGCCGCGATGTTCGTCGCGCAGCTCGCCTACAAGGACTACTACACCTGCGCCAACGACGCCCTCACGAACGAGGCAAAGCAGTCCTGCAACCAGTTGCTGCCGAAGGAGCTGCGGGGGTTCCTGGGGACCGCCAACTGACAGACGGCACCGGTCAGTTCGGCCCCTTCATATCGGGCGGTCCCGGCTCGTCCGCATGTTCCGACGGCTCGGGCTCAGGTGGCGTGGACGCCTCCCTCAAGGCCGCCCAGCGGGCCTCGCGGGAGGCGTCGTCGTACCAGGGGGTGGGCGCCGGCTCCGACGGTACGTCGACGGGCAGGAAGTCGTAGGGGTCGAACGTGGGGTCGTGGTCGTAGGCGATGTACGGCTGATCGACGGGAGCCTGCGCCGGCACGGGTACCGGGACCGGCTGCTCCGCCTTCTTCGGCTCGCGCGCGAACCAACTCCGGCCGACCGCGTACGGCCGCCGGAACCAGCGTTCCGCCGCAGTGTGAGGCACCGTCCGGGCCTCGGCCTCCCGCGGCTTCCCGATCGTCGACTTCCCGATCGTCGGCGTAGGCACCCGGCGTTCCCGCAGCCGCCACGCCCGCAGCCCGAGCGCCGTAGGCACGGCCACCCCAGCGATCCACGCCAGCGCCGCACCCCCGGTCTCCCACCACACCGGCCCGAACCGCGCGAGCGCGGCACTCCCGAGCGGCCCCCCGGACAACTCGGCGAGCAGACCCAGCGCTACGGCACACAGGGCAGCGGCGAGCAGGGCGGTGGCGGTGGTGCGGCCTTGCGCCCAAGGAGCCTGTGCTGAGGGGGTGCGTGCGGAGGGGCCATGCGCGGAGAGGGCGTGCGGCGGCTGTTGGCGGAGCCCTGCACCGGCCGCCTTGCGCTTCTGCTCCTCCGTCAACTCGCCCGCGCTGTCGCCCCGTTGACCCGCGCCGCCACCTACCGCGACCCGCGCCACGAACCACCCCACGGTCACCCCGGCGGCCACCGGCACCAGCGCCGCGAGCCAGTTCAGCGGGGTTCCGGTGCCCGCGTCCGGGACCGCCGCGAGGAGCGGGAACGGCGGGAGGAGGGGGGCCGGGGCCGAGGAGAGGGGGGCGACCGCGTGGTGGACGCCGAGGGCGAAGCCGGGGCCGAGGCCGTAGGACGCGGACCACACGGCCGCGTTCGGGATCAGCGCGACGCAGAGCAGCAGGACGGCGAACCGGCCCGACAACCCCTCCGTCAGCTGGAGGAAGGACGTCCGGGCGGCGCCGCCGTGCCAGATCAGGGACGTGCCGAGCAGCAGCGCGCCGCCCCCGACGAGGACCGCCGTGCCGAGACCGGCGGCACGTACCGCGGTGCCGATACGAGCCCTCGACTCACGGGCCTCCGGGCCGAGGACGAGCCGCCGCAACCCGGCCGGCAGGTGGATCAGCACGCTCAGCACGGGTTCGCGCGGGCGCCCGTACGCCGTCCACACACCGGAGCCGGCCGCGCCCGCGGCGAGCAGCGGCAGGCAGACCGCCGTCCAGCTCCAGGAGGGGGAGAACTCACCGCCGGACGCGTAGAGGGCGGCGGCGGTGCCCACGGCGAGGTAGCCGAGGGCGACGCCGGTCCAGGCGGTGCGGGCGGCGATCAGGGGCGGGGCCTCGGCGTCGTCCTCACCGGTCTCCCCTCCCAGCACCGCGTGCCGGGCGGCCCGGTGCAGCAGCCACAGCGGCAGGGCGAGGAGGAGGAGCGGGGTGACGCCCACGGGGGCGGGGACTCCGGAGAGCGTGTCGGCGCGGACCAGTTCGACGCCGTGCGCGAGGAGCCACAGGGCGGCGGCCATGTGCAGGGCGCCGCCGGGTCCGCTGTCGGGGTACGGCGAGCTGATCCACAGCACCATCACGAGCACCGCGAACGAACCGAGCCCGAGCCCCGCCGCGACCGCGCCACCCAAGAGGCTGGCGGCCAGTCCGGGGGATCGGTCGCGCATCCGGGTGAGCAGGGGCGACAACAGCGCTCGGCGGTGGGTCATCGGCATCACGCCCGCCATGCTCCCAACGACACGCGCTTTCTCGTCGTAACAGGCGAACCTCGGAAGTGTCGCTCAATATACGTTTATGTACTTTTTCGTACGAAGGGGCGTCCGGTGACGCAGAGCCCTGCAACCCCGCTCCCTCCACCCAAGGAACGCCGACGCCTGCGCGAGGCGGGCTCGCTGACGCAGGCTCAGGTCGCCGAGCGGGTGGGCGTCAGCCGCGAGACGGTGCGCTCGTGGGAGACCGGCCGTACGACACCACGTGGCCGGAAACGGGAGGCGTACGCGAAATTGCTCACCAGCCTGGGTGAAGAAGAGACCGTGACGGAGCCTCAGCGGAAGCCTCCGGCGGTCGAGGTGGTCGAGGTCAAGGCGGTTGAGGTGGTCGAGGTCGAGGTGGTGGACGACACCGCCGTGCTCGAACCCGTCCTCGTCCCCGCTCCCGTCCCCGTACCGATCGAGGAACCGTCCCGCGCACCCCTGACGCCCGCTCAGGCCTTCGACGCGCTCTACGCGTTCTGCGCACCCGCCCTCGTACGGCAGGCCTATCTGCTCACCGGGCGGCGCGAGTTGGCGCGCGAGTCCGTCGAGCGGGCCTTCCAGGTCGCCTGGCAGCGCTGGCCCGAGGTGGCGGTCGACCGCGACCCGGCCGGCTGGGTGCGCTCGGTCGCGTACGAGCACGCCCTCTCCCCCTGGCACCGGTTCCGCCCCAGATACCGCCACCCGGAACCCCCGCCCCCGGACGCCTCCGACCGCGCCCTCCTGACCGCCCTCCTCAAGCTCCCGCCGTCGTACCGCCGCACGCTTCTCCTCTACGACGGGGTGGGGCTCGGGCTCGCGGAGACCGCGGCGGAGACGGAGGCGAGTACGCCGGCGGCCGCCAACCGGCTGCTGCACGCGCGCGAGGCCATCGCCGCGCAGTTGCCCGACCTGTCCGACCCGACCGAACTGCACCGGCGGATGACCGAACTCGCCTCCACCGGGCGGCTGCACGCGGCCAAGCCGCCGACGGTGCGGTTCGTCGGCGAACGGCGGACCGTGTTCTGGACCCGGGCCGCGATTGCCTTCACGGTGGCGATCATCGGGGCGACGACGTTCACCGTGCGGGTCGCGCCCACGCATTACGAGCCGCCGGTGCCGTTGGGGGAACGGGTGGAGGGGGTGCCGGCGCGGGTCGTGCAGGGTGCGTTGTCGGAGGAGGAGGTTTCTCTTCGGGACCGTCTGCGGAGCGGGATGACGAGCGGTCCGGAGAGGCTGGCACCGCTGAGTCGGTAAACGCGCCGATGGGCCCGCCCCCACCCAGGGGAACGGGCCCATCGACGTGAAGCGAGGTAACTCAGCCGGCCAGGATCTCGCGGGCGAGCTTCGCCGTCTCGGTCGGGGTCTTGCCGACCTTGACGCCGGCGGCCTCAAGGGCCTCCTTCTTCGCGGCGGCCGTGCCGGAGGAACCGGAGACGATGGCACCGGCGTGGCCCATGGTCTTGCCCTCGGGCGCGGTGAAGCCCGCGACGTAACCGACGACCGGCTTCGTCACGTTCTTCGCGATGAAGTCCGCGGCCCGCTCCTCCGCGTCGCCACCGATCTCACCGATCATCACGATCAGGTCGGTGTCGGGGTCGGCCTCGAACGCGGCGAGCGCGTCGATGTGCGTCGTACCGATGACCGGGTCGCCACCGATGCCGACGGCGGACGAGAAGCCGATGTCACGCAGCTCGTACATCATCTGGTACGTCAGCGTGCCGGACTTCGAGACCAGGCCGATCCGGCCCGGCTTCGTGATGTCGCCCGGGATGATGCCGGCGTTCGACTGGCCCGGGGTGATGAGACCGGGGCAGTTCGGGCCGATGATCCGGGTCTTGTTGCCCTTGGCCACGGCGTACGCGTAGAACGCGGCCGAGTCGTGGACGGCGATGCCCTCGGTGATGACGACCGCGAGCGGGATCTCGGCGTCGATGGCCTCGACGACGGCGGCCTTGGAGAAGGCCGGCGGCACGAAGAGGACGGACACGTTCGCGCCCGTCTTCTCGATCGCCTCGGCGACCGTGCCGAAGACCGGGATCTCGGTGCCGTCGACGTCGACCGTGGTGCCCGCCTTGCGCGGGTTGACGCCACCGACGATGTTCGTGCCGTCGGCCAGCATGAGCTTGGTGTGCTTCATGCCCGTGGAGCCGGTCATGCCCTGGACGATGACCTTGCTGTCCTTGGTGAGGAAGATAGCCATGGCTGTGTCTGTCCCTCTTCCCTTACTTCGCAGCCGCGAGCTCGGCGGCCTTGTCGGCCGCGCCGTCCATGGTGTCCACGCGCTGGACCAGCGGGTGGTTGGCGTCGGAGAGGATCTTGCGACCCAGCTCGGCGTTGTTGCCGTCGAGACGGACGACGAGGGGCTTGGTGACGTCCTCGCCCTTGTCCGCGAGCAGCTGCAGCGCCTGCACGATGCCGTTGGCGACCTCGTCGCACGCGGTGATGCCGCCGAAGACGTTGACGAACACGGACTTGACGTCCGGGTCGCCGAGGATGATCTCCAGGCCGTTCGCCATCACGGCCGCGGACGCGCCGCCGCCGATGTCGAGGAAGTTGGCCGGCTTCACGCCACCGTGGTTCTCACCGGCGTACGCGACGACGTCGAGGGTGCTCATGACGAGACCCGCGCCGTTGCCGATGATGCCGACCTCGCCGTCGAGCTTGACGTAGTTGAGGTTCTTCTCCTTGGCGGCCGCCTCAAGGGGGTTCGCCGAGTCCTTGTCCTCAAGCGCCGCGTGGTCCGGCTGGCGGAACTCGGCGTTCTCGTCGAGGGAGACCTTGCCGTCGAGGGCGATGACCTTGCCGGAGGCGACCTTGGCGAGGGGGTTGACCTCGACGAGGAGAGCGTCCTCCTTGATGAAGGTGTCCCACAGGGTCACCAGGATCTCGGCGACCTGCTCGGCGACGTCGGCCGGGAACTTCGCCTGGGCGACGATCTCACGGGCCTTCTCGATCGAGACACCTTCGTTGGCGTCGACCGGGACCTTCGCGAGGGCCTCGGGGTTCTCCTCCGCGACGACCTCGATCTCCACGCCGCCCTGGACGGACGCCATGGCGAGGAAGGTGCGGTTGGTGCGGTCGAGGAGGTACGAGACGTAGTACTCCTCGACGATCTCGGGCGCGGTCTCGGCGATCATCACCTTGTGGACCGTGTGGCCCTTGATGTCCATGCCGAGGATGTCCGTCGCACGCGCGACGGCCTCGTCCGGGGTGGCGGCGAGCTTCACGCCACCGGCCTTGCCACGGCCGCCGACCTTCACCTGGGCCTTGACGACGGACTTGCCACCGAGCCGCTCGGTGGCTGCGCGGGCCGCCTCAGGCGTGTCGATGACTTCACCGGCCAGCACCGGTACATCGTGCTTGGCGAAGAGGTCCCTCGCCTGATACTCGAACAGGTCCACGCGCTTCCGTCCTCAGTGATATCGCGGTTCGTTGGATGCGTGGGCGTGCCGCGAAGGGCAACGTGACGTCCGCTGTCACAAGGGAGGCGCACACGGTGACCGAGCGCGCGGCATGTCCGTCTCGCAGGTTATCGCTGCTTGCAGGGGGCCCCTAAATCGAGGGTCACACCTGAGCGGTGATACCTGTCACATGATGCCGGATTCTGTGACACGGAGTGCCGCGGGCGGGACGTTCGGGCAGGTCGTTCGGGCGGGGCCTCACCGGGTTGGGGTTGGCCCGGCGAGGCCCCATACCGCGAGACGCACTCCGGACGGACCGACGGCATTCGGCCGTCCGGGGTCACTGCCTCACGGAGTCGGTCACTCCCAGTGCCGGGCGCGGCGCGGCTGCGCGGCGGGACCGGGGGCGGTGATCCGGGTGCGGACATCGCGTGCGGCCTGAGCACCCTGGATGGCCGCGGCGGCCCTGACCCTGGACTCCCTCGGGACGGAGACGTGGGAGTCGACGAGGCGTCGTCGGAGTTCGGCAGGGGTGGTGTCGATGTTCGTGCTCATGCGTGCGTCGGTTCCTCAGGGATTCCGGGGCTGGAGACATGGCGACGTTCCGGGCAGCTCAACTGCCGGAAAGACCCTGCCTAGCCCGGGAAGACGGGAACGTCCCGGTACCTGTCCCGCGTCTCGCCCACGTCCGCACGCGTGGCGACACCGGGCACGATCCGCACGAGCACGCGGAAGCCCAAGGTCACGGCACACGCGTCACAGTGCCGCGAGCCGCCGTTGTCCACCCCCGGCTGATTGCGCTGCGCGCCGTCGGGGTCATCGGTGGGTGCCTGGTGCTGAGTGGGGGTGCGTCCCGCGGAGAGGGACGGGGCGTGACGTACGACGGCTGCACGGCCTACGGCGCCGACGTTCGGCCCGTACGTGGCGCTTACGGCCACGCGGGTGGAAACCGCCGCGGGTTCCGAGGCGTGCACGTGAGCAGCGGCCCCGCCCGTCTTGCTTCCGCCGCCATGCGAGGGCTGTGGGGTGGCGGGGACCTGCACCGGTGTTGACTGTGCCGGAAGCGTCTGCACCGGAAGAGTCGGCTCGGCGGGCAACGAGGGCAACGAGGGCAGGGTCGGCAGCGACGAAAGCGGCGGCACCTGCGCCGTGGCCAACACCTCGGTCACCGTCTTCACGACCTCGGCGACCGGCTGTACGACCTGAGCCATGGTCTCCGGAACCAGAACCGGAACCGACTTCACCAGCGAAGTCACCACCGGAATCCCGGGCTTGCCCAGACGCACCGGCTTCGCCGGGACCGAACCGCCCTCCGCCGCCTGCGCATGTCCCCCGAAGACAACGCCGAGCACGAACAACCCGCCTAACAGCAGGGCGACTTGAAGCGCCCGTTGACGCACACGCCGCCCAACCGCCGTACGCATCACGCGCAGGGCGGCACCGGGCAGTGCGGCGGGCCAGTTCATGAGGCGACGATCCTTGCACGGTCCGTCCTAGAGCGCGCAACCCCCCTGTCTCCCAAGCCAGTTCGTCACGCGGTGTCCGGTATCGGCAACGGCCGTTTCTCGATCGCCGCCGCCATCACCTCCGGGAACAGGTCGGGCGTACAGGCGAAGGCCGGCGCGCCCAACGCGGCCAGCGCGGAGGCGTGTTCACGGTCGTAGGCGGGCGTGCCCTCGTCGGACAGCGCGAGCAGGGTCACGAACTGCACCCCCGACGCCTTCATCGCCGCGACCCGCTTCAGCATCTCGTTCCGGATGCCCCCTTCGTAGAGGTCGCTGATCAGCACGACCACCGTCTCCGCGGGCCGGGTGATCTGCGACTGGCAGTACGCGAGCGCCCTGTTGATGTCCGTACCGCCGCCGAGCTGGGTCCCGAAGAGCACGTCCACCGGGTCGTCGAGCTGGTCGGTGAGGTCGACGACCGCCGTGTCGAAGACGACGAGCCGGGTGTTGATCGACCGCATGGACGCCAGCACCGCCCCGAACACGGAGGCGTAGACGACGGACGCCGCCATCGACCCGGACTGGTCGATGCAGAGGATGACCTCCTTCTTCACGGACTGGGACGCGCGCCCGTACCCGATCAGCCGCTCCGGCACGATCGTGCGGTACTCGGGCAGGTAGTGCTTGAGGTTGGCCGCGATCGTGCGGTTCCAGTCGATGTCGTGGTGGCGCGGCCTGTTGATACGGGCGCTGCGGTCGAGCGCGCCGGTGAGGGTGGCCCGGGTGCGGCTGGCGAGCCGCTTCTCCAGGTCCTGCACGACCTTGCGGACGACCGCCCGTGCCGTCTCCTTCGTGGTCTCCGGCATCGCCTTGTTGAGGGAGAGCAGCGTGCCGACGAGATGTACGTCGGCCTCGACCGCCTCCAGCATCTCCGGTTCGAGAAGCAGCGCGGAGAGCCCGAGCCGGTCGATGGCGTCGCGCTGCATGACCTGGACGACGGAGGACGGGAAGTACGTCCGGATGTCCCCGAGCCAGCGCGCGACGGACGGCGCCGACGCCCCGAGCCCCGCCGAACGGTCCTTCGCCGCCCGCCCCTTGTCCCCCCTGCCGTACAGCGCGGCCAGCGCCCCGTCCATCGCGGCGTCCTGCCCGGACAACTCGCACCCGGTGCCGTCCGCCGCGTCACCCCCGAGCACCAGCCGCCACCGCCGCAACCGCTCCTGGCCGGGGTCCCCGGGATCCGCGACCCCGCCGACCGCGACCGCCTCGGCCGTCATCCGCGCACCCCCGCCGTACGCAGCCCTTCCCACAGCGGTACGACCCGCACGGCCGTCGCCGGGCGGTCCACGCCCCCACCGGCACGCGCCGGCTGAACCCTCTCCCCCGGCCTTCCCTTGCCCTGCCTGCCGTTGCCGCTCGTCATCCCGCCACCCCCACAAGCTCGTTGTCGTCCAGCCCCAACAGCAGCCGCAGCACCGGCACGACCGCGTCCGCGCGCCCGGCGTCCAGCTCCGCCCCGAACCCGGGTATCCCGGCCGCCGTCGCCGCCGTACCCACCTGCTTCCCCGGCCCGCGCCGCACCAACTCCCCGAGTGTCCGCCGCACTCCGGGCTCGTATGACGAGAACGTTCGCCTCAGCAAAGGCAGTACGTCCGTGAACGCCTCCGCCGGCACCCCGGTCAGCCACGCGTCCACCAGCGCGAGCAAGCGCTCGTCGTGTACGAGGAGCAGCCCGCCCCCACCGCCGACGAACCCCTCGATCCACGCGGCCGCGTCCGCCGGCGGCGTCCCCGGCGAGAGCACGAGCCCCATCAGCCGGGCCGCCTCGTCCGGCCCCAACTCCCCTTCGTCCAGCAGGAGTCGTACGGCTCGCCCCCGGATGACACCGGGAACGGTGTCCCGCGCGGAGAGCGTCCGCAGCACCGCGCGCCAACGGTCCCGCAGGTCACCGTGCCCGGGTCCGGAGGCATCACCCAGCAGAGCCACCGCCCCGTGCACCGCGTCCACATGCCGCCGCATCTCCTCCGCGGCATCCGTGTCCAGGGCCGCGCAGGCCGGGGGCAGGCCGACGAAGACGCGCTCGGCGAGGCCGGCCGCGACCTCCGTCAGCGCGCCGGTGTCGGTGCCGCGTACGTCGCCGTAGCGCAGCGAACGGACCAGGGCGGGGAGTGCCTGGGCGAGATGGCCGACGTCGGTGTCGAGGGCCGCGCGGTCGGCGAGGACCTTCATCACCACCGGGAGCGCGTCCGGCAGTTCGGCCAGCAGGCAGTGCTCGGCGAGTGCGGTGACGTCGGCGAGACTCTGCGCCCCGATCGCGTCCGCCTCCGCCTTCGCGGTCGTCGCCGCCAGCACGGTGGTCCCCCACACCCCCGCCTCCGCGACCCGCACCGCCAACTCCGGCTCCCAGCGCAGCCGCCAGGTCTCCCGGAACGTCCCCGTGCTCCCCCGCGACGCGGCCGGCTCGCCCCACTCGATGCGCAGCAGCCGCAGCCGGTGCAGAAGCCTGCTGCGCCCGGCGTCGGTCTCCTTGCGCAGGTCGAGCTCCAACTCCCGCTCCAGCGCCTCCGGCTTGATCCGCAGCCTGCGCTGCAACCGGTCGAGGTCGCGCTGCAACGGCACGGCGGGCGCACCCGGCGGCACCTCGCCCAGCACATCCCCGACCACGAGCCGGTCGCGCACCAGCGCCAGCGGGACGTCCGAGCCCTCGCACATCACCGCGCGCACCGCGTCGGTGGTCTCACCGAGCCCCGGCAACGGTCGGCCGCGCATCACCGCGAGGGTCTCCGCCAGCCGTACGGCCTCGATGACATGGGCCGGGGAGACGATCCGATCCTCCTCCCGGAACAGTCCCGCGACCTTGGTCATCCACCGCTCGACCGGCCGGTCCGGGGCGCCGAACAGATGGCCGTACCAGCCCGGCGAGTCGATACCCGCGCCGTACCCGCTGGCCCGCGACAGCCGGCGGTGCGTCCACGGCACCCAGGTCAGATCGGCCTTGACCTTGGGCAGCCCCTTCAGCAGGGCGCGGTCCGCGGCGACGGCCGTCTTCTGCCGCAGCGCGGGCACATGCCAGGCCCCGCACACCACGGCCACGTCGTCCTCGAACTCCCGCTGCGCCGCCCGCACTTGGAGTCGCATGTACGCCTCCCGCACGAGATCCCGGTCGTGCCCGCCGACCCCGTACGTCTCGCGCAGCGCCCCCATCGCCTCCTCCAGCGCGGCGAACGGCGCGAACGCGTCCCGCTCCCCCACACCCCGGTGCTCGACGACGTCCTCCCACCAGCGCTCGGGATCGTCGTATCCGGCGGCCTCGGCGAGCACGGCGAGGGGATCGACGCGGATGTCCGTACCGGCGGGCTCGGGGGCGGAAGGGGACTCGCTGGACGGGGTCCCGGCGGTCGAGGTCTCGGCGGTCGGGGTCTCGTCAGTCGGGTCCGGTGGCTGCTCCTCCCCCGTCAACTCGCCCTCGGCGTCGTCCTTCCCCCACGCCAGCGTGTGCGTGGCCGGGAGGTCGATGAAGCGGGCCGGGACCTCGTGCTCCAGGGCCCAGCGGATCGCGACCCACTCCGGGGAGAACTCGGCCAGCGGCCAGAAGGCCGAGCGGCCCGGCTCGTCCACGGCGTGGGCGAGCAGCGCGACCGGCGGCCGCATGTCCTCGTCGGCGGCCAGCGGGATCAACACGTCGGCCTCGGGCGGTCCTTCGATCAGTACGACCCGCGGTCGGGCCGCGTCCAACGCCGCCCGCACGGCCCGCGCCGAACCGGGCCCGTGATGCCGCACCCCGAGCAACAGCGGCCCGGCGCCCCGGCCCCCGCCCCCCTCAGTTCCCGCCACTTCGTCCCCCTCCCCTCCGGATCCCACTCCCACTCCCGCTCCAACTCCGGCTCCAGCAGCTCCAACTGGAGTCGTCGTCGGCCGGCCCCCTGAAGTCGCTCACGCGCTCACCTCACGGCAGGCGCGGTAGAAGTCCTTCCAGCCGTCGCGCTCACGGACGACCGCTTCCAGGTACTCCTGCCAGATGACCCGGTCGGCCGCCGGATCGCGGACCACGGCGCCGAGGATGCCCGCGGCGACATCGCTCGGCCGCAGCAGTCCGTCGCCGAAGTGGGCTGCCAGGGCGAGCCCGTTGGTGACGACGGAGATCGCCTCGGCCGTCGACAGCGTGCCGCTGGGCGACTTGAGCTTCGTCCGCCCGTCCGCGGTGATCCCGTCGCGCAGTTCGCGGAAGACGGTCACCACACGGCGGATCTCGTCGACGCCCTCGGGCACGGCGGGCAGGTCGAGGGAGCGGCCGATCTGGTCGACGCGGCGGGCGACGATCTCGACCTCGGCGTCGGCGCTCTCCGGCAGCGGCAGCACCACCGTGTTGAAACGGCGGCGCAGGGCGCTGGAGAGGTCGTTGACCCCGCGGTCGCGGTCGTTGGCCGTGGCGATCAGGTTGAAGCCGCGGACGGCCTGCACCTCCTGCCCCAACTCCGGTATCGGCAGCGTCTTTTCCGACAGGATCGTGATGAGCGAGTCCTGTACGTCGGCCGGGATACGGGTCAACTCCTCGACGCGCGCCGTCATCCCCTCGGCCATGGCCCGCATGACGGGGCTGGGCACGAGGGCGTCGCGGCTCGGGCCGTTGGCGAGCAGCTGCGCGTAGTTCCAGCCGTAACGGATCGCCTCCTCCGGAGTGCCGGCGGTGCCCTGCACGATCAGGGTCGAGTCGCCGCTGACCGCCGCCGCGAGGTGTTCGGACACCCAGGTCTTGGCGGTGCCGGGCACGCCGAGCAGGAGCAGGGCGCGGTCGGTGGCGAGGGTGGTGACGGCGACCTCGACGATGCGGCGCGGGCCGACGTACTTCGGTGTGATCACCGTGCCGTCCGGCAGCGTGCCGCCGAGCAGATAGGTGGCGACCGCCCACGGCGACATCTTCCAGCGGACCGGACGCGGCCGGTCGTCCTGCGCGGCCAGCGCGGCGAGTTCGTCGGCGAAGGCGTCCTCGGCATGCGGCCGCAACACCTCGTCCGACGGCTTCTCGTGCGCTTGCCCAGGCGTGGTTTCTACGGACACAGTCATGGCTGAGGCCCCCTCCAGCTCGGCCGGTTCGGATCTGGTGTCCACCTTGCACGACCCCACTGACAACGCGATCTGACCTGCGGAAACGCGCTGGCGAACCGATCGCGAACCTCACCTCCGACCTCACCTCCGACCTGATCGCGGAGCCGTCGCAGGGCCGAGCATGAAGCCGAGGGCGGGATCGAGCGCGGAGCCGAGCATGAAACCGAGCGCGGGACCGCCCGCAGCCCGCCTGCGCCCGGCCGCGCCATCGATTCCCGCCCGCCCTCAACCCGCCGCAGGACCACCCCGATCCGCCCGCGGGCGCACCCACCGACCTGCCCCGAGCCCCCCACCCACCAGCACCCCCCACCCCGCCCGCCAACCGCTCGCGGGCCGATTGTCAGTGCTGGGATCTACCTTCGATGACATGACTCAGCAGGGGGTGCGCTGGACGGCTGATCAGGTGCTGGCACTGGCGCCTGACGCAGCGTCACGCAAAGCGGGAAGCAAGCTCGGGGCGGCGGGGCCGTGGTCCGAGGCGGGCAGTTCTGACGAGGGGACGGTGTGGGGGCTGTGCAAGGGCAGTGGCAGCAAGCCGTATCAGACGGTCGTCGACATCGCGGACACCGCGGGGCCGGCGTACAAGTGCAGTTGTCCGAGCCGCAAGTTCCCGTGCAAGCACGCGCTGGGGCTGCTGCTGTTGTGGGCGGGCGAGGACAGGGCGGTGCCGTCGGGGCAGGCGCCGGACTGGGCCGGGGAGTGGCTGGCGGGGCGGCGGAAGCGGACGGAGGAGAAGCGGGCGGCGGGGGCGTCCCCGGCCGCCGCTGATCCGGAGGCTGCACGGCGCCGGGCGGAGCGCAGGGCCGAGCGGATCACCGCGGGCGCGGGCGAGTTGGAGCAGCGGCTGACGGACCTGCTGCGCACCGGCCTGGCCTCGGCGGAGCAGGCGGGATACGGGCTGTGGGAGGAGACCGCGGCCCGCATGGTCGACGCCCAGGCCCCCGGACTGGCCGCGCGCGCAAGGGAGTTGGGGGCGATCCCGTCGTCCGGGCCCGGCTGGCCGATCCGCCTGCTGGAGGAGAGCGCCCTGCTCCACCTCCTCGACCAGGCCTGGCTGCGCCGCGAGCACCTGCCCGACGACCTGGCGGCGACGGTCCGTTCCCGCATCGGCCTGCCCGCCTCACCGGACGGCCCACCGCTCCGCGACCACTGGCTGGTCCTCGCCCAGTACGACACGACGGACCCGAAACTGACGACCCGAAGAATCTGGCTGCACGGCACGGACTCGGGCCGCACGTCCCTCCTCCTCTCCTACGGCGCCGGTGGCCGCGCCCCCGAGTTGGCGCTGCCCATGGGGCTCGCCCTGGACGCGGAGGTGTCCGCGTTCCCGGGTGCCGGGCAGCTCCGGGCTGCCCTGGGTGAGCAGTTCACGGCACCCTCGCCTACGACGGCTCGACCGCTGGGGGTGACGACGGCTCAGGCCGCCGTCCACTACGGAGAAGCCCTACGGCACGACCCCTGGCTGGATGCGGTCCCAGTGACACTGGACCGGGTCGTCACCACCCCGGACGGCGACTCCTGGCAACTGGCGGACGCCGACGCGGACTTGGCGCTCCCGCTCCCGTCCACCGCCCGTTCCCGCCCCGGCCTGTGGCGACTCGTCGCGCTCTCCGGCGGCGCCCCGGTCAAGGTCTTCGGCGAACTGGGCCACCGGGGCTTCACCCCGCTGACGGCCTGGCCGGAGGGGGCGGGAGAGCCGGTGTCGCTGTGCTGAGCCCACCCGTACGCCATCACTCCAGGCCACTCCAAGCCTCCCGACGGAAAGGCACCGCATGAACACCACCCCCGCACCGGCGCCCCCGGCGGCCGACTGGGAAGAGCTCGTCACCACCGCGCTGCTCGGCACGGACCGCCGTACGCCTCCGGGGTGCGCGCCGGGCCAGGACGCACCCGTGGCCCTGCTGGACGCGGCGGCCGTGGAGACCGTACGGCGGAGGGCGGGGCTGTGTCCGGCGCCGGCGGCACAGCGTCCGGAGCCCGCCGCGCCCGACGCGCGTCCGGCGCTGCCCACCGCGGCGGCCCGCAGGCTGGCGATGCTGCTGACCGACCGTCCCGGTACGGGCGGTGGAGGCCGTAGGGGCACCTCACCGGATCTCATGGAGTTGCTGCCCCAGTGGCTGACGGCGGCCAACGCGCGCGGTTTCGCCGCGCCCGTCCAGGCGTTGCCCGCACTGCTGGACGCGGCCCGGGGGCGTACGGACCTGCGGCCGGCTGCGCTGGAGTTCGCGGGCCCGCGCGCGTTGTGGCTGGCCCGGCTGAACCCGGACTGGCGGTTCGCCCTGCGCGCGACACCGGGCGGCGGCACGGCCCTGCCGGCTCTCGACGACCCGGAGCAGGTTCAACTGCTGTGGCAGGAGGGATTGTTCGCCGAGCGGGTCGCCCTGCTCGCGGCGATACGGGCGCACCAGCCTTCAGCCGCACGCGAGTTGCTCGTCACGACCTGGGGGACGGAGCGCGCGGAGGACCGGCTGATGTTCCTCGACTCGCTGCGGATGCGGCTCTCCGCCGAGGACGAGCCGTTCCTGGAGCAGGCATTGGCCGACCGGAGCCGCAACGTCCGTGCCACGGCTGCGGAGTTGCTGTCGGCACTCCCCGACTCGGCGCTCGCCGCGCGGATGGCGGTCCGGGCATCGGCCTGCGTAGCCGTCGACCGCACGCGCGAGCAACCGGGCCTGGTGGTCGAGGCACCGCACGAGTGCGACTCGGGCATGGAGCGGGACGGTGTGGTGGCCAAGGCTCCGGCGGGACGGGGTGAACGCTCGTGGTGGCTCGGCCAGTTGGTGGAGGCGACTCCGCTCGCTACCTGGGAGCGGCGGCTCGGCGGACGGACACCCGCGGAGATCGTGGCGCTTCCGGTGGCGGACGACTGGCGGAGCGAGTTGCACGCCGCGTGGTGCCGGGCGGCCGTACGGCAGCGGAACGCCGAGTGGTCCCGGGCGCTGCTGGGGACGCCGTCGGCACCGGAGGCGGGCGGGCCGGGGGCGGTGTCCCTGGCCGAGCGCGCCAAGCTGCTGAGCACGCTGGGCGGGGGCGAACGGGCCGACTGGGTCGCCGGGTTCATCGCGGCGCAGGGGCTGTCCGAGGCGTTTCAGCTGCTCGGGGTGTGCGCGGTGCCGTGGGCTGCGCCGCTGGGGCGGGCTGTCGTGGACGCGCTCAACATCGCGCGGGACGCGGGGAGTTATCCATGGAGCTTCAGTGGGGTGATGGGGCTGGCCGAGCGGTGTCTCGATCCGGGCGAGGCGAGTCGGCTGGACGGGTTGCTCGCGGTGCCGGACGAGTCGGAGGACGCGGCGCCGGGAGCGGGGGGTTATTGGGCGGAGGCGTTTCAGCGGCTGGTCACGACGTTGCGGTTGCGCGCGGCGATGGCGGAGGAGCTGGGGGCGCCGTAGAAGCTGCGGGAGTTGGAGGCGCCGTAGAAGCTTGGGGGCTGCGCCCCCAAACCCCCCTTCGGCCTGAACGGCCTCGTCCTCAAACGCCGGACGGGCTGAAAATGCTGGCCTGCGCTGAAAAGCGAACCCGGACGGGCTGAAGGTGACCGGCGTCGAGAAGCGAAGCCCCGCTCGCCGAAGACCAGGCTGAAAAGTCACCGGCGCCACAAAGTGAATCCGTGCTCGCCGCAGGCCCTACGCCCCCGCCGGCTGCCGCACGTTCTCCCGCACCCAGTCCACGATCGCCTGGGTGGTCGCCCCGGGTGTGAAGATCTCCGCGACGCCCTTCTCCTTGAGGGGGGCGATGTCCGCCTCGGGGATGATGCCGCCGCCGAAGACGAGGATGTCCTCGGCCTCGCGCTGCTTGAGGAGGTCGATGACCGCGGCGAAGAGGGTGTTGTGGGCGCCGGAGAGGATGGAGAGGCCGATGGCGTCGGCGTCCTCCTGGATCGCGGTGTCGACGATCTGCTCGGGGGTCTGGTGGAGGCCGGTGTAGATGACCTCCATACCGGCGTCGCGCAGCGCCCGCGCGATCACCTTGGCCCCGCGATCGTGGCCGTCGAGCCCCGGCTTGGCCACCACCACGCGGATCGGACCGGCTGCCACACCCATCACTGCCTCCATGAAGCGACTGCGTTCATCCCTACCCACGGGTACCGCGGTACCCGCTTCAGTGCGGGAAGTGAACGAACGTTATCTCCAGCATCCCGCAACCGGCAGTTTCGCGGCGGATACCGAGGGGGAAATCACACGATGGGACACGTTCACCGCGCAGCGTTCCAGCGGGAACAAGCGCACCGGGAGCCGCAACGAGGTCGCCGTACCACCGCGCCGCAGGCCGCGCGGCGCGGTGGTACGGCGCATCGGCGCAGGCACGAAGGGCACGCAGGGCAGGTACGGCACGACAGCGGGAAGCCTCGTCGCCAGACCGACAGGGCTCCTTGGTACGTCGACGGCGTCGGTCACGCCGTGCACCGCACTCACCCAGCGCATACCCCTCGGGCACCGTCGGTGACCCTCGCCGTGGCCTCCCACGAGGGCACACGGGGGACGGAGCTGTCGTCCGTGTGCCGACAGGAGGTCGGCCATGAAGGTCACCAGGGCTGCACTGCCCTTTCTCCCCCTCTGTCAGCGCCTCCTGCCCAGCAGGCTGGCGGGCCTCTCGACGACCCTCCTGAAAGCGACCGCCCTGGAGATCGTGATCCTCGCGGGCCACCTTCTCCTCTATCCCTCCGGAATCACCCAGGAACGCCGGGAACCCCTGCCCGAGCCGCCCGCACCGGAGGACGCGACGCAGTTGCCGACCGAGGCGAAGCCTCCGGTGGTGCTGCTGCACGGGTTCATCGACAACCGCTCGGTCTTCGTGCTGCTGCGCCGTTCCCTGGCCCAGCACGGCCGCCGCCAGGTCGAGTCCCTCAACTACTCGCCGCTGACCTGCGACATCCGCACCGCCGCGGAGCTGCTCGGCCGGCACATCGAGGAGATCTGCGAGCGAACGGGCAGCCGGGAGGTCGACATCGTCGGGCACAGCCTCGGCGGGCTGATCGCGCGGTACTACGTGCAGCGGCTCGGCGGCGACCTGCGGGTCCGCACGCTGGTGACGCTCGGCACCCCGCACTCCGGCACGGCCGTCGTCCCGCTGGCCAACGCCCACCCGATCGTCCGGCAGATGCGGCCCGGCTCGCCGGTGATCGAGGAGCTGACCCGGCCCGCGCCCGGCTGCCGTACGCACTTCGTCAGTTTCTGGAGCGATCTGGACCACCTGATGGAACCGCTGGAGACGGCCTGCATCGACCATCCCGACCTGATCGCCCAGAACGTCCAGGTCAGCGGCATCGGCCACCTCGCCCTGCCGATCCACCCGGCCATCGCGACAGGCATCCGCCAGGCCCTCGACACCCCACTGCCGGAAACCCCGGCCGCGACCCGCACCGGCACCCGCGCGGGCACCCACACCGGCGGCCTGACAGTGGCCTGACCGGGCATCGACAGCCGGCACACAGCCTCGCGAAGATCGAACGCTATTCGAACCCACGGCCAAACCCGTGCCCGCCGTCCCCCGAAACACGGCCGAATGCCCGTTTCCTGCTGACGCGAAACCTGACGAAGATTGTCGCGCCCGCATACTGCCGGGTACAGTCCACCGCACTGCTCTGGCAGCCCCTGTTGTCGAGGCGAATAGAGAAGTTGGTGAACGATCGTCACCCGTCGGGGACCATGACCACCCCGGCTCCGGCTTCCGATGCCACCTCGGCGCACTACGCGTCGTACGGCGGGCAGGACGCCCAGTACGGTGACTTCACCACGTACGGCGACCACACCGCCACGGATTTCCACCCGGGCGCCCAGGCCACCGCGAGCTTCGCCACCGACCCCCTCTTCGGCGACATGCCGGGCAACGGCCACGGCACCGGGGCACACGCGACCGGCGCCTACGGCTCCTCCGCCTGGTCCACGGGTGCCCAACACACCCTGAACTACGACCCGTACGCGGCCCAGCACCACGCCACGTACGACACGGGCGCCTACGAGAACACCGCTTGGTCGGCCGACTACCAGCAGCTGTCCGCCATCCCGCCGCAGACCGGCGCCCCCGACGTCAGCGGGCAGTGGAACGCGAACGCCTGGCTCCAGCCGGACCAGTCGGCCCATCCCGCAGCGGCCCCCGCCGACCAGACCCAGCAGTGGGAATGGGGCACGCAGGCCTTCGACACCGGCGCGTACGACGCCACGCAGTGGAACGCCGACGGCACCGCCGCCGACGCGACCACCGCCTTTGAACAGACCACCACCTTTGAACAGGCGTCGTACGACGGGACGCACGAGGGCACGTACGACGAACCAGCCCCGGAAGACGGCGAGTTGACCGCCACCGGCGAGATGCCCACCCTCGACGAGGCCGAGCCGGAACAGCAGGACAGGGCCCAGACCCGCCCCGAACTCCTTGACGACCAGGAGGAGTTCACCCCGCGCCCGGCCCCGGCCGGCTCGCGCGCCGCGGCCCGCAACGGGAGCCGTTCCCGCCGCCGTACGCCTCCGAAGCGGTCCGCGCTGATGACCATCGCCGTGCCGTCCGCGTGTGTGATGGGTGTCGCCGGGATCGCCGCCGCGTCCGTCGGCACGCTGACCGGTGGCAGCGACACGACGGCTTCCGCCTCGGACGCGACCTCGGTCAAGCCGTCCGTCGCGAACAACAAGCTGGACGCCCAGATCAAGAGCCTGTCGGCCGGTGCCGACGACTTCGCCGACCGGGCCAGCCGTACGCAGGAACGCATCGACCTCAAGGCCCAGCAGGAGGCCGAGAAGAAGAAGGCGGCGGCGGAGGCGGCCCGCAAGGAGCGGCTGCGCCCCAAGTACGTGCTGCCGGTCACGCAGAAGGGCCTCAGCGCCTACTTCGGCCAGGCCGGCGTCAACTGGATGTCCGTGCACACGGGCATCGACTTCCCCGTCTCGTACGGCACGACAGTGATGGCCGCGACCGACGGCGTCGTCTCCACGAAGTGGAACAGCGCCTACGGCAACATGCTGATCCTCACGGAGAAGGACGGCACGCAGACCTGGTACTGCCACCTCTCCAGCTACCGCGTCGCCTCCGGTACGACGGTGAAGGCCGGCGACCCGATCGCGTACTCCGGGAACTCGGGCAACTCCACCGGCCCGCACCTGCACTTCGAGGTGCGCCCGGCGGGCGGGGCGGCGATCGACCCGCTCCCGTGGCTCCGCAGCCACGGGCTCGACCCGACGTAAGCCGCCCCCGCCGCCCCAACTCCCTTACGGGCTACAGCTTTTCCACCGGCGCGTACCGCAGCAGCAGCCGCTTCGGCTTGGGTTCCCCGAAGTCGACCGTCGCCTCCGCGTTCGACCCCGTGCCCTTCACGCCGACCACCGTGCCGAGCCCGAACTGGTCGTGCGTGACCCGGTCGCCGACGGCCAGCGCCACGACCGGCTTCTCCGAGGTCCTGCGCGTGGCAAAGCCCGACGCACCCGACGCCGACGAGCGCGAGCGGGACGAGGACAGCGAGGCCGCGATGCCCGAGGCCGGACCCGTCGACGGCGGAGCCGCCATCGCGCCGGTCCGCTTCCACTCCACGTGCGCCGCCGGGATCTCCTCCAGGAAGCGGGAGGGCGGGTTGTACGACGGCTGTCCCCAGGCGCTGCGCAGCGACGAGCGTGTCAGGTAAAGGCGTTCCCGCGCGCGCGTGATGCCCACGTACGCGAGGCGCCGCTCCTCCTCCAGCTCCTTGGCCTGGCCGAGGGCGCGCATGTGCGGGAAGACGCCGTCCTCCATGCCGGTGAGGAAGACGACCGGGAACTCAAGTCCCTTGGCGGTGTGCAGGGTCATCAGGGTGATGACTCCGGAGCCGTCCTCGTCCTCGTCGGGGATCTGGTCGGAGTCGGCGACCAGCGCCACCCGCTCCAGGAAGGCGGCGAGCCCGACGGGCGTCTCGCTCTCCCCCTCCCCTCCGCTGTTCTCCTGCTCAAACTCCAGGGCTACGGCGGCCAGTTCCTGGAGGTTCTCGATGCGGGTCTCGTCCTGCGGGTCGGTGGAGGCCTGCAACTCGGCGAGGTAGCCGGTGCGTTCGAAGATCGCCTCCAGGACCGTCGCCGGGCCCGCGCCGGAGTCGACGATCGTACGGAGGTCCTCCATCAGCGTGTTGAACTTCTTGACCGCGTTCGTCGACCGCGCGGCCATGCCGTAGGCCTCGTCGACGCGCTTCAACGCCTGCGGGAAGCTGATCTTCTCGCGCTGCGAGAGGGCGTCGATCATCGCCTCGGCGCGCTCGCCGATGCCGCGCTTGGGGACGTTGAGGATGCGGCGCAGCGGGACCGCGTCCTCCGGGTTGGCCAGCACACGGAGGTAGGCCAGGACGTCCCGGACCTCCTTGCGCTCGTAGAAGCGGACGCCGCCGACGACCTTGTAGGGCAGGCCGACGCGGATGAAGATCTCCTCGAAGACACGGGACTGCGCGTTCGTCCGGTAGAAGACGGCGACGTCTCCGGCCTTCGCGTCGCCCGCGTCGGTGAGACGGTCTATCTCCTCGGCGACGAACTGCGCCTCGTCGTGCTCGGTGTCCGCGACATAGCCGGTGATCTGCGCGCCCGCGCCCGCGTTGGTCCACAGGTTCTTGGGGCGGCGGGACTCGTTGCGCTCGATGACCGCGTTGGCGGCGCTCAGGATCGTCTGCGTGGAGCGGTAGTTCTGCTCCAGGAGGATCGTCGTCGCGTTCGGGTAGTCCTCCTCGAACTGGAGGATGTTGCGGATCGTCGCCCCGCGGAAGGCGTAGATCGACTGGTCGGCGTCACCCACGACGCACAACTCGGCGGGCGGCAGGTCGTGTTCACCGGGCGGGACGTCGACCGGGTGCTCGGAGGTGCCGACCAGCTCGCGCACGAGCGCGTACTGCGCGTGGTTGGTGTCCTGGTACTCGTCGACCATGACGTGCCGGAAGCGGCGGCGGTAGTGCTCGGCGACGTCCGGGAAGGCACGCAGCAGGTTGACCGTCGTCATGATCAGGTCGTCGAAGTCGAGGGCGTTGGCCTCGCGCAGCCGCGACTGGTACATCGCGTAGGCCTGGGCGACGGTCTTCTCGAAGCCGTCGGCGGCCTGGGCGGCGAAGTCCTCCTCGTCGATCAGCTCGTTCTTCAGGTTCGAGATCTTGGCGCTGAAGGACTTCGGGGGGAAGCGCTTCGGGTCCAGGTCCAGGTCGCGGCAGACCAGGGCCATGAGGCGCTTGGAGTCGGCGGCGTCGTAGATCGAGAACGAGGACGTGAAGCCGAGCTTCTTCGACTCGCGGCGCAGGATGCGGACGCACGCGCTGTGGAAGGTCATCACCCACATCGCGTTGGCGCGCGGGCCGACGAGCTGCTCGACGCGCTCCTTCATCTCGCCCGCGGCCTTGTTGGTGAAGGTGATCGCGAGGATCTGCCCGGGGTGCACGTTGCGCTCGCCGAGGAGGTAGGCGATGCGGTGGGTGAGCACACGGGTCTTGCCGGAGCCGGCGCCGGCCACGATGAGCAGCGGGGTGTCGGAGTGGACGACGGCCGCGCGCTGGTTCTCGTTCAGCCCGTCCAGGAGCGCCGCCGGGTCGACCACGGGGCGTGGGGCGCCGTCCCGGTAGTGGGCGTCTCTGCTCGCGGGCACGTCGAAGTTCCCGCCGAACAGGTCGTCCGGAATCGGCTCCGGTCCGTCCTCGTCCTCGGGCGGTGGCGGGGGTTCTTCGTCGTAGGCCGGAGGGGCCTGAAGATTCGCCAGGAAGCTGTCGTCAAAGAGGCTGCTCATCGCTCTCCGAGTTTAGGGCGCCGCACTGACAACCGGCCGCCACCCCAGGAACTCGGGAAAATTCACGGACCAGAACCGGTCGATCACGATCAGCGACGACTGATCCCGCGCATGGCCAAAGTCACGGACGCGTATCGGGCATATCGAACATCAACCTTCACAGAAACCACACGAGTTGGTTAGCGTTCGATCAAGCCGTACGCCCCTCACACCACCACCGACCTGGGGTGCGTCGGTCCAACTCCCTTTCGGAGCATGGACCGTAGGGCAACAACGGCCCGTAGGGCACCATCCGGAAGGAGTCGCCTCCTTTGGCGTCGTCGCACCGCAAGCCGCGTTCCGCGGGCTCGCGCATCGCAGGCATATGGACCCCCGCCGCCGACGACGGCAACCCGGGCCTCGGAGAGGTAGAGCAGAAGGTCGACGACCTCTACCGGCGGGCGGAGTCTGCGACCGAGACGTACAACGCGGCCAGGGAGAGGGCGGCCAGGCAGCGCAGGCGCGTCGACACCGGCCCGGAGGACGTGCCCAAGCTCGCGCAGAAGCTCAACTCCGCGCGGGAGCGGCTTGGTTCGTTCACCGCCGCGCAGTACCGCACCGGGGCCTCAGCCGCGGACGCCTCGGAGTTCCTGCTCCCGGACACCCCGCGGGACTACTTCGAGCAGGCCCAGTTGATGAGCCGGCTGACCAGCCGCCAGAAGGACGCGGTTCGTCATGAGACGGCCGAGAGCCTCCACACCCCCGACGACACGCAGAGCGACCTGAGGACGGCCAAGGCCACCGTCCAGAAGAAGCTCTCCACCGCGCGCGAACTGCTGGCGCGGCCGACCGCGCGGGAGCAGCGGACCGAGGCGGCGCGGAGCACCCCTTCCGGCTCCTCGCCCTCCGCCGACTCCTTCTACTCCACCAAGGCCGCCAAGGCCGTCGCCTTCGCCCGCGCCCAGGTCGGCAAGCCGTATGTCTGGGGTGCCGCCGGCCCCGGCTCGTACGACTGCTCGGGCCTCACCCAGGCCGCCTGGAAGGCAGCCGAAGTGACCCTCCCGCGCGTCATCACCGACCAGGCGAACGCCGGCACGACGGTCTCCCTGGCCGACGCGCAACCCGGTGACCTGGTCTTCTTCCACGACGACATCAGCCATGTCGGTGTCTACGTAGGCGACGGCATGATGATCCACGCCCCGAAGCCCGGCGCCTACGTGCGCGAGGAGTCGGTCCACCACGACGGCGCGGCGACCGTCCACAGCGTGGTGCGGCCGGCCTGAGCGGGCTCTCGGCACGCACGCACGCGTGCAGGTGTTTTTGAGCTCCACGCGCGCGTGGCCCGTCGTCGGTACCGGGGCCGCTCCCTAGCATCGGGCCATGCCCGATACCGGTATCTCCCGCTTCCGCGCCTGGTGGGCACAGCGTCCGCCGGCGGCCGGGGCCGTCGTGATGGCCACCGCGATCATGTCGGTCGGCCTGCGTGTCACGGGGTACGAGGTGCTGTCCCGTATCGCCTTCGCGGTGGCCTGCGCCTTCTGGCTGGGGCTGGCCGCGGACTTCGCCGTACGGCTGCTGCGGGACCGGCGGCGGTGGCTCACGGAGGCGGGGACACCCGGTGCGCTGACCGCCACGGCCGCGACCGCCGTACTCGGGACGCGGTTCTCGGCAACGGGCTGGCAGACGGTGGCCGAGGCGCTGCTGGCGCTGGCCGCGGTGCTGTGGCCCTGGCTGCTCGTACGGGTCGTACGGAACTGGCAGGGACGTATGCCCGGGACCGTGTTCCTCGGGTGTGTGGCCACGCAGTCGCTGGCCGTGCTGGGGGCGACGATCGCCGGGGCCGAGTCGGTGGCCTGGCTCGCACACACGGCGCTTGTGCTGTTCTGGTTCGGGCTGGTCCTCTACGGGTTCGCGCTGGCCCGTTTCGAGTGGCGGCAGGTGATCACCGGGGTCGGGGACCACTGGATCGTCGGCGGTGCGCTGGCCGTCTCGGCGCTGGCCGGGTCGAAGCTGATCGCCGCCGACAGCGCGCGCCTGTACCTGTGGAACTCCGACGACCGAGGCGTCCTGCGGGCCGTGACAGTGGCACTGCTGGTGCTCGACGTGGCCTGGTGTGCCGTCCTGCTGGGCGCCGAGATCGCCTGGCCGCGGCTGCGCTTCGACGTGCGGCGCTGGTCGACGGTGTTCCCGTTGGGGATGACGGCGGCGACCATGCTGTCCGTGGGGACCGCCGTGGGCGTCTCGTGGCTGCGGACGCCCGGGGAGGTGGTTCTGTGGATCGCGGTGGCGGCCTGGCTGGTGGTCGCCGCGGGGACGGTCCGGTTCTACCTCGCCGCCACGTCCGGGGTCACGTCCACAGGACCGCGATGAAGATGTTCACCATCGTCAGCCCGCCCACCAGCGCGAACTGACTCTTGTCGACCGTCTCCTCGTCGCGCTTCACATAGACGAGGCCGAGGATCACGATCAGCAGCGCGAGCTTGATGCCGATCTTGATGTTGTTGACGTGCTGATCGTCGGCCTGGTTGAGGCCGACCAGGATCGCGCCGGTGACCAGCATGGTCAGCGCGCCGTGCAGCATGCCGGGGACGAAGCGGGCCGTGCCCTGGCCCATCGCCTTCATCTGGGTGAGGAAACCGCCGAGCAGCGCGGCGATGCCGATGATGTGCAGGCCGACGAAGAGATGGATGAGTACGTCCATGGGATCGGAGCCTAATCAGGGGCTCCGGGACTGACCGACACCGCCCCTCGTTACCGCTTCCCGGCCCTTGCATATATGCGGCCATAGCACCACGCCGACCCGCCCCGCGCCGGAACCGCCGCTTCGGTCAGCGCTCCGTGCGAAGGCGGCGGCCCCGGACCGGGATCACAGTCACTTACGGTCAATTGCCGATCACCTCATGTCAGTTGTGCACATGCGTTACCGGGCCGTCACCATCAGGTTTAGCGTCCTCCACCAGGTGACCGGCTCCCCACCGCCGCCCGGACCAGGGGCGGCAGTCGGCCACCACCGCCGAAGAATGTCCGGCGGCGGCCCGCTCCCCCTGTGCGGGCCGCCGCCGGACGCGCAATCGCCCGCTCCCCCGGCGGTCGTACGAAAGGACGTGCAGTCCACGTGGCAGCGCACCGCAAGCCCCGACAGCGCTCGCTCAGCGGCAATACAGCCCGTACGGCGGCAACGATCGCCCTCGCGGGCGCGGCGACGGCGACCGGCTTCGACGGGACCTCGCACGCCGAGCCACAGCTGACACCGACGCAGGTCAAGACCAAGGTGGACAAGCTGTACCAGGAGGCGGAGGTCGCGACCGAGAAGTACGACGGCGCGAAGGAGAAGGCGGACGCGGCCGAGAAGCAACTGAACACCCTGCGGGACGAGGCGGCACGCAAGACGGAGAAGCTCAACTCGGCCCGGGACTCGCTGGGTCATGTCGCCGCCGCGCAGTACCGCGGCGGCGGGATCGACCCCGCGGTGCAGCTCATGCTCTCCAGCAACCCCGAACGGTATCTGGACAGCACGGAGTTCGCCGACCGGATGGGCCACCGGCAGACGGCGGCCGTCGAGCTCGTACGGCAACAGCTGCGCGAGATCGAGCAGTTGCGCGGCGCCGCGCACATCGAGCTGACCTCGCTGAAGTCCCGGCAGGCGGAGCTGGGCAGGCAGAAGAAGACGATCAACGGCAAGCTGGACCAGGCGCGCCGCCTGCTGTCCGGTCTGACCCCACAGCAACGGGCGCAGGTCGGGGACGCCACGACCGGCGACGCGGGCCGCGCGTCACGCTCTTCCACGACGGCTAGGGGCGCGCTGGCCGCGCCCGGTTCCTCCGCCGCCGCGGCCGACGCCCCCAACTCCCGTGCGGCGGCGGCCGTTTCCTACGCCTACCAGAAGCTCGGCAGCCCCTACGTCTGGGGCGCGACCGGCCCCAACGCCTTCGACTGCTCGGGCCTCGTCCAGGCCGCGTACAGCTCCGCCGGTGTCTCCCTGCCCCGCACGACCTACGCCCAGATCAACGCCGGCCAGCGCGTCTCCCGGTCCGAACTGCGCCCCGGCGACCTGGTGTTCTTCTACTCGGGCATCAGTCACGTCGGCATCTACGTCGGCGACGGCCAGATGATCCACGCCCCGAACCCGACGGCTCCGGTACGGCTGGCGCCGATCGACGAGATGCCGTTCGCGGGGGCGACCCGGGTGGTGTGAATCCCCGGGGTGTCCCCCAAGGGGTCCCGGGTGAACTCCCTTACGGGTCAAACCAGTCGGCGTGCCGTCGCCCACCGCGTCAGCTCGTGCCGGTTGGACAGCTGGAGCTTCCTCAGCACCGCCGAGACATGGGACTCGACCGTCTTCACCGAGATGAACAGCTGCTTGGCGATCTCCTTGTAGGCGTAGCCGCGCGCGATGAGGCGGAGCACCTCGCGCTCGCGCTGGGTGAGGCGGTCGAGGTCCTCGTCGACCGGCGGGGCGTCGGTCGACGCGAAGGCGTCGAGGACGAAGCCGGCCAGGCGGGGCGAGAAGACCGCGTCGCCCTCCTGGACCCGGAAGATGGAGTTGACGAGGTCCGTGCCGGTGATCGTCTTGGTGACGTAGCCGCGCGCACCGCCGCGGATCACCCCGATCACGTCCTCCGCCGCGTCCGACACGGACAGGGCGAGGAAGCGGACGGGCTGCTCGGCGTCGCTCATCAACGGGGCGCAGCGGCGCAGGACTTCGACCCCGCCGCCGCCGGGCAGGTGCACGTCGAGGAGGACCACCTCGGGGCGGGTCGCGGTGATGACCGTGACCGCCTGGTCGACGTCCGCGGCCTCGCCGACCACCTCGACACCGGTCTCCTCGGTGCGGCCGATCTCGGCCTGGACCCCCGTACGGAACATGCGGTGGTCGTCGACGAGGACCACGCGCACGTGACGCCCGCCCGCGCTCCCGCCGGTCGGCTCCGCCGGTTCGTTCGTCTCGGTCGCGTCGCTCATGACGTCTTCTCCACCCTTTCCATCTCCAGCTCGACCTCGGTACCGCCGTCCGGCACCGCGCGCAGTCGTGCCGTACCGCCGTGGCGCTCCATACGGCCGATGATCGATTCTCTGACACCCATGCGGTCGGCGGGTATCGAGTCGAGGTCGAAGCCCGGTCCGCGGTCCCGGACGGACACGAAGACCGTCTTCCCCTCCACCTCGGCGTAGACCTGTACGGCGCCGCCCTCGCCACCGTACTTGGCCGCGTTCACCATCGCTTCGCGCGCGGCCTGCATCTGGGCGCCGATTCTCTCGTCGAGCGGGCAGTCGCCGACGACGACGACCTCGATGGGGACGCCGTGCTTGTCCTCGACCTCGGCCGCGCTCCGGCGCACCGCCTCGGCGAGGGTGTCGGGTTCGTCGGCCTCGTCCTTGCCGGTGCCCTCCGGTTTGTAGAGCCAGGCGCGCAGGTCGCGCTCCTGGGCGCGGGCCAGGCGGCGCACTTCGTTGGGGCTCTCCGCGTTGCGCTGGATCAGGGTCAGGGTGTGCAGCACGGAGTCGTGGACGTGGGCGGCGACCTCGGCGCGCTCCTGGGCGCGGATGCGCATCAGGCGCTCCTCGGAGAGGTCCTGGGTCATCCGCACGAGATACGGGCCGGCGAGCAGCGTGATGCCGACGAGGACCGCGAGGGCGGCCTGGAGGACCGAGCCGAGGTGGCTGGCGGAGCCCTGGAGGACGAAGATCGCGGTGGCGCCGGCGGTGACGAGCAGGACGCCGCCGCCCGCGCGCAGCAGGCTGAGCGTACGGCGGCGGCTGCCGACCTCGGCCCAGCGGGCGCGGCGGGCGTTGTCCGCCTGGCGCCAGACGAGGGCGACGCCCGCGCCGACGAGGACGGTCGGGAAGAGATAGGCCTTGGCACCATTGCCCAGGTTCACATTGCCGACGAAGACCAGCGCGACGACGACCATGAGGAGCAGGGCGACGATCTGGCCCTTGTCCGGCTTGCGGGCGACGAGTCTGCGGCGGCCGTCCGGCGAGGTCTCGGTGGAGACGAGCGACGGGGGCCGCTGACCGGCGACCCCGCCGACGCCGAGCGGCACGAAGAACCAGAACGAGGCGTACAGCAGCGCGCCGAGTCCGTCCGCGAGGAACAGCCCCACGAACACCAGCCGCACCCAGATCACCGGCAGCCCGAGATGCCCGGCGAGCCCCCGCGCCACACCACCGAGCCAGCGACCGTCACTGCTGCGGTAGAGCTTGCGCGGCGGCCGCGGGTCCTCGACGGGCAATGCTGCGGCTTCCGGCATGCCACCGATGTTCACACGCCCCGCCGCCCGGGGCATCAGGGTCGACCCCCGAGACTCCCCTGATCTTCGAATTCGGCACGCTCGGTCCGCGAAATCGGCGTGCGGCGGGGGTTCTGACGGGTTGCCGGAAGGGGGGCGGGCGTCCGCGATCGATGGGTCGACTGCGGCCGCGGGAGATCTGAGCGCCACCAGCACACGAGTCGGTCGCGGTGCCTGTGGCGATGTCAGTCGCCGTGGCACAGGAAGCCCGGCGGGCAGCCGGCCGCCCTCGGCGACCGCGCCCGCCCGGCGAACAGCTCGCGGCTCAGCCCACCGGCGCGCGCCCAAGCCTCTCGAACACTCCCCCGGTCCGGGTCGGGGCGGATTTCAGGGTTCGGCCAGGGTCGTCCCGACTGCCATCGGCGGCTCGCGGCGGGCAGCATGGACGCATGACAGATCACGAGCGCGCCGCGACGGGTCCGGGACCCGGCTCCGGCCCACGTCCGCGAGCGGGCGGCGGGCCGCAGGACGCCGTGCCCGGCGCCGGTGCCGCCTCTTCGCCGGGTGCCGTGCCCGGCGACGGCACCGCGGCCGCGGCTCCGCACCGGTTCCGGCGGGACCGGCGGTCCAAGGTGCTCGCGGGGGTGTGCGCGGGGCTCGGGCGGCAGTGCGACATGGACCCGGTGATCTTCCGGATCACGCTCGCCGTGCTCTCGGCGACGGGCGGCATCGGCCTCATCTTCTACGGCTTCGCATGGCTCTTCGTCCCGTACGACGACGAGGAGGAGAACGAGGTCCGCAAGCTCTTCACCGGCCGTGTGGACGGCCAGGCCCTGGCCGCCGTGCTGTTCGCGCTGGTCGGCTGCGGTGTGTTCCTGTCGATGCTGAACAACGCCAGTGTGCTGACCTTCGCGGTCGTCCTCTCCCTCCTGCTGGCGGGCGCGGGGTACTGGTCGCAGCAGCGCGGCGCCCCCGACCCGGACCCGCTCGCCGCGCAGGCCGTCGCCGACGCCCCGCCGGAGGCCCAGGCGCCGCCGGTGGCCACCGCCTACCCCTCCTGGTGGCGTGATCCGATCGTCAAGGACGGCACACACGTCGGTGGCACCGGTTATCTGTGGGGCCCCGGCGACTCCCGCGACCGTGACATCGCGGACGTGATCGACGTCAGACTCGCCCCCTCGTACCCGCACTGGCCCGCGGATCAGCGGGCTCCCCGCCCGGTGCCCCAGAGAACGCGTGGGCCGCGCTGGATCGGCGGCTGGGTGTTCTTGCTCGCGCTGTTCGCGGGGGCCCTCGGCACCGCCGCGAAGTGGGACGACCAGGCGCTCGGCACCAGCCTGCAGGCGGGCCTGGCCTGTGCGCTCGTCGTCTTCGGCCTGGGGATCGCGATCAGCGCGTTCCTCGGGCGTACAGGGGCGGGCTCGGTGTTCCTCGCGATCGTCACGGCCGGCCTGCTCGCCGCCTCGGCGGCCCTGCCCAAGGACCTCACCACGCACTGGGAACGCCTCACGTGGCAGCCCGCGGCGGTGGCGGACGTACAGACGAAGTACGACCTGGGGAACGGTGTGGGCACACTCGACCTGACCCGGCTGCGGCTGGCCAAGGGGCAGACGGTCGCGACGGACGCCGAGGTGGGCGTCGGGCAGCTGAAGGTGATCGTGCCGCCGAACGTGACGGTGAAGCTGAGTGTGGACGTACGCGTCGGGGACATCCAGTTGCCCGGTGACGACAAGAAGGACGTGGACGTGGAGCCGGGCAAGCACAAGCAGGTCACCCTGACCCCGGCGACGGGCGTCAAGAGCACCGGCACGCTGGACCTGGACCTCCAGGTCGGCGTCGGACAGGCGGAGGTCAGCCGTGCTGCGTCATGAGTTCCAGCCCGGAAAGCTGGTCGCCGGTCTCTTCCTCGCCGCCGCGGGCGTGGTCTACGCCGGGGACGCGGGCGGGCTGTGGGTGACCGAGTGGTTCGCGGTGATCCCGCTGGTCACGGTCGGCCTGGTGCTGGCCGGCGTGGTGGCGGGCATCAACGGCGCGGTCCGCAGACGCCGAGAGGCCGGCCGCGGGAACACGGCCGACCCCGGTCCGGACATATCCGGCTGAAGATCGTCTGCGAGCGAGCCTGACAGCCCGCCCGGAAAGAGTCCGGCGGCTTCACCGTCGGCGGCTCCCTCCTCGGGAGCTACCGGTAGCCGCCCGCCCGTTGCCTTCGCCTTCCACGGATCACCGCGTCGAAGGAGAACATCGAAGCGCCGGCGAGGACGAGGGGCAGCCAGGCCATCAGGTAGGCGAGGTCGTTGCCGTAGTAGTACGGGTCGTTGGCCCAGCTGATGGTCAGCCACAGGCTGAGCGAGATCAGCGCGCCGCCGAGTGCGGCGAGGCGGGCCAGCAGACCGATCAACGTGCCGATGCCGACGGCGAGTTCACCGAAGGCGATGGCGTAGCCGAAGCCGACGGGGTTCTTCAGGGACAGGTCGACCAGGGCCGGGATCGCCGCCGAGTCGCGGACCGCGCGCATCGTCTCGCCGACCGAGCCGGCGCCGGAGGACTTCATGAAGGCACTGTCGGTGAGTTTGTCCAGGCCGGCATAGATGAAGGTGACGCCGAGGAAGACGCGCAATGGGAGCAGGGCGTATCGGGTGGCGGTGTCCCGCCAGCTCCGGTCGCCGTCGAGGTAGGGGGTTTGCGTATCCATTCGAGTGCCGTGAGTCATCGCCCGTAGCCGCCTCTCGCCCGCTGTGCCGTGACCCCTCAACAGACCATACGTACGAATAGGGGGACGCGCTCAATCATGCTTCAACGAATTTTCGCGACCTTGGCACGACTCGTACGGTGGTCGGTCCGCCGAGGGCGTCAGTCCGTGACGTCGACGACGCAGGAGTTCGTCTCCACGCCCGCCGCCGTCACGACCTGCACCTCCACGCGGCCGGGCTCGACATCGACCGGGACCGGGACGGTCAGGAGGGTGTCCGTCGGGTTGGAGAAGCCGCCGGTGACCGGGACCAGGGGGACATGGACGTTGACCGGGCCGATGCGGACGACCATGCGGGAGAGGCGGTCTGCGGTCTGCGCGCCCGGGGGGACGAAGCCCGCGCCGCGGATCTCGATGTCGTCGCCGGTGCGGATGGGGGCGTCGAGGTCGCCCGCCTCGCGGGAACGCACCACCGAGAGGATGACCGGACGGCCGCCCTCCGCGTACTTGCCGGCCAGGTATGTCGCGGCCGAGATCAGCACGACCACCGCCAACCCCCAGGGCAGGTCGGGCAGTTGGTCGGGGCGGCGGGCCAGGCGGACAGCCACGAAGACGAGGGCCACGGCGCTGATCGCGACGTACTGGATGTCGGCGAAGGTACCGCGGCCCGCGTCGTCAGTGAGGAGGTCGGCCGCGCGGGGGCGGTCGGCGGGGAGTTTCTGGAGGCGCTGGCCCAGCACGCGCAGGCCGACGACCCGGCGGACGAGCACGGCGATCGCGCAGACCACGGCGAGGACGGTCACCACACCGGCGCCGCGGGCGAGTTCGAGGCCGGAGATGAGGGCGTCGCGTTCGGCGTGGTCGGAGGCGGCGGCGAGGCGGCCGGCCAGGACCAGCACCGCGTACGCCACGAACAGCACCCAGGACACGGCCACGGCACGGGAGGTCGACAGCCGGTTGTCCTCACCGATGACCGGGGCCAGCGCCCCACCGCGCGCCCGGTGGAACCAGGAGGCCGCCGTCAGCGCGCCGGCGACCACGAGCGCGGCCAGCAGCCCGGCCGTGCGGGCCGCCGTCCAGCCCGCGCCGATCGCGGTGAACGCCTGCACCAGGAGCAGCACGACGAAGGCGCTCCACACCGTGAAGGCCGTGCGGTGCCACAGCCGGGCCAGCCAGGCGCCGCCCTCGGCGCGGCCGCGTTCGGCGACGACGTCGGCGGACTGGGTCAGTTCGTCCGAGACCCACTGGCGGGAGGCGGACACCGAGTGCGCCACCGCCGCGGGCAGCCCCTCCCCTGCAGCGAATCCGTCCCGCTTGACGAGGAACGCGGCGACCGCGCGCCGATGCCCCTCGCGTGCTCCGTGCGGGCAGTCCCCGCAGGTGCAGCCGCCTCCGTGGGCACCGACGTGCTCGCCGCCCTGTCTCGCCTCCTGCACCGCCACGCCCGACGCCTGCCTTCCCCATGCCCCTCGGCCCGCGACCCCGGACCCTCACGTTCGGCGGCCGGCTCCGAAGCCTTTGGCCACCGCCTTGCAACTCCCGTACGACAACAGCGGATTGTGCCCTACGGGACACGGCCCGCGTCCGGCAGGTCTGGTCAGCGCGGGTGAAGTGACGGCCGCCGTGTTGACCCGGCTGCGAGAATTTCCCTATGGCCGAGATCATCCAGCGCGACGGGACCTGGGCCTTCGACGGCACAACGGTCCGTATCACGCCGGGACTTCACCGCTCCGTGCCACTGTTCCGGCAGACGTACGGGGAGATCGTCGTGCCCCTCGAAGCCGTCGCGGGCGTCGTCTACGAACCCGAACGCAAGCGTGGCCGACTGCGGCTGAGGCTGCGCGAGGGTGCCGACCCGCTGCTCCAGGCGACCGGCGGCCGGCTGCCGGACGCGGCGGATCCGTACCGGCTGATCGTGGACATCGACCGGTCCGGGGTGGCCGAGTACGTGGCGGAGGAGATCCGGCACGGGCTGCTCCTCGACCAGATCCCCAAGGAGCCCACCAAGGCCTATCTCCTGCCCGGCCCGCCGGTGCCGGTCTCGGTGCGTTCGTCCGACGGCACGGTGTCGTTCGACGGCGCGCAGGTGCGCATCGACTGGGCCGACACCTCGGAGCGCGTCAAGCGTGCCACCGGGCCGCGCATAGTCGCCGTGGGCGACCTGGTCCAGGTGGAGTGGCTGCCCAACTCCGGGTACGAGGACGGGTTCATGCGGTTCGTGACCCGCGAGACGGTGTTCTCCAAGCTGCCGCCGGAGAAGGACCCGTACGCCCTCGATCTGTGGGGCAGCACCCGCCGGGACCTGCTCACGGCGCTGGTCGCGACGGCGGTGACCGCGCGGCTGCCGCATCCGTCGGCCCGGGAACACGAAGGCGACAACGGCGAGTTCGCGGGCCGGCCCCGACGGGCGGCCGTCGTCCCGCCTCCGGCCGACCATCACGACGTGCTCCTGCGCAGGCTGCGGGAGTTGGGGGAGCTGCACCGGGAAGGGGTGCTCACGGACGAGGAGTTCACGATGACCAAGGCGGCGGTGCTGCGGGGTTTCCGGTAGGGGTCTCAGTTGAGGAGGTCCGGTTCGCTGCGGCTGATGTCCTGCCACAGGGGCTGGTAGTTGATCCACGCGACGAGGTCGCCGCCGGTCTGTTCGCGGGTGGCGACGGCGAGTTTGTGGTCGATGAGGAGGGGGCGGCCGGCCGCCTTCGCGAGGAGCTGGACCTGGCAGGAGCGTTCCATGGACAGGAACCACCAGGCCGCCGCGTCCACCGAGTCGCCCACGGTGAGCAGGCCGTGGTTGCGCAGCACGAGCGCCTTGCGCGAGCCCAGGCCGGCGGCGATCCGCTTGCCCTCCTCGGCGTCGACGGAGACACCGCTGTAGGCGTCGTAGAGCGCGTGGTCCTCGTAGAAGGCGCAGCTCTCCTGGCTGATCGGGTCGAGGAAGTCGCCGAGGGCGGAGAGCGCGCGGCCGTGCACGGAGTGGCAGTGGGCGACCGCGACGACGTCCGGGCGGGCCGCGTGGACCTGGGAGTGCACGGTGAAGGCGGCCTGGTTGACGTGGTGGCGGCCCTGGAGCACCTGGCCCTCCGAGTTGGCCAGCACCAGATCGCTCACGGTGACGTGCCGGAAGGGCATCCCGAAGGGGTTGACCCAGAAGCAGTCGGTGAACTCGGGGTCGCGGGCGGTGATGTGCCCCGAGACCCCGTCCTCGAAGCCGTACCGGCCGAACAGGCGCAGGGCGCCCGCGAGCCGTTCCTTGCGGTGCCGGCGTTCGTCCTCGACCGACTCGTGCATCGGCGGCATGGCGAACCGCAGCCGGTCGGTGGGCAGGGGGGAGGGCGGTGTCGGCCCGTGCATCGGTCCTCCAGCACTGGGTTCCTGGTTACCGGCGGAAGTTACCGTCAGTGAGGCGAAAAGGGCAGTGGTGTTCTGTAAAGATGCGGCACCAAGCGTGCCCGGCGTCCCTTAATCCGGACAGTGGATGTCGGGTATCGGCGGGACAGTGGTCGTATGACTGCGAACTGGGCGGTATTCGTCGCCGCGGAACCCGAACTCGCCGCGATCGTGGAAGAACGCTTCGGGGCGTTCACACATCACATCCTCGCGACGCTGCGCAAGGACGGGTCGCCTCGGACGAGCGGGCTCGAAGTGCGGTTCCTGGACGGGGAGTTGTGGCTCGGGATGATGCCCGACTCGCTGAAGGCGCTGGATCTGCGGCGGGATCCGCGGTTCGCGCTGCAGGCGAACCCGGGGGCGGGTACGGAGATGGGCGGCGGGGATGTGCGGGTCGGCGGGCGGGCGGTGGAGGTGACGGATGCCGGGGTGAAGGGGGCGTACAGCAAAGAGGTGGAACCGCCGGAGCCGTTCCACCTCTTCCGCACCGAGGTGACGGAGGTCGTGCGGACCTTCGTCGAGGACGAGACGTATCTCGTCACTCAGGTCTGGCACCCCGGAGAGCCGGTGCGCACCCTCAAGCGGACCTGAGCCTCAAGAGAGGCCTACTCCCACTCGATGGTGCCCGGCGGCTTCGACGTGATGTCGAGGACCACCCGGTTGACGTCGGCGACCTCGTTCGTGATGCGGGTGGAGATCTTCGCGAGGACGTCGTACGGGAGGCGGGACCAGTCGGCGGTCATCGCGTCCTCGGAGGAGACCGGGCGCAGGACGATCGGGTGGCCGTAGGTGCGGCCGTCGCCCTGGACGCCGACGCTGCGGACGTCCGCGAGGAGGACCACCGGGCACTGCCAGATGTCGCGGTCGAGGCCGGCCGCAGTCAGTTCCTCGCGGGCGATCGCGTCGGCCTCGCGGAGCAGGTCGAGGCGGTCCTTGGTGACCTCGCCGACGATGCGGATGCCGAGGCCGGGGCCCGGGAAGGGCTGGCGCTGGACGATCTCGTCCGGGAGGCCCAGCTCCTGGCCGACCATCCGGACCTCGTCCTTGAACAGCTTGCGGAGCGGTTCGATGAGCTGGAATTCCAGGTCTTCGGGGAGGCCGCCCACGTTGTGGTGGGACTTGATGTTGGCGGTGCCGGTGCCACCGCCGGACTCGACGACGTCCGGGTAGAGCGTGCCCTGCACCAGGAACGCGACCTCCGGGCCCTCGTCCGCGATGATCTCGGCCTGCGCCTGCTCGAAGACGCGGATGAACTCGCGGCCGATGATCTTCCGCTTCTGCTCCGGGTCGGAGACCCCGGCGAGCGCGGTGAGGAAGCGCTCCTCCGCGTCCACGACCTTCAGCTGTACGCCGGTCGCGGCCACGAAGTCCTTCTCGACCTGCTCGGTCTCGCCCTTGCGCATCAGACCGTGGTCGACGTAGACGCAGGTCAGCTGGGAGCCGATGGCCTTCTGGACGAGGGCGGCGGCGACGGCGGAGTCGACACCGCCGGACAGACCGCAGATCGCGCGCTTGTCGCCGACCTGCTCGCGGATCGCGGCGACCTGCTCGTCGATGACGTTGCCGGTGGTCCAGTTCGGGGTGAGGCCCGCGCCCCGGTACAGGAAGTGCTCCAGGACCTGCTGGCCGTGCGTGGAGTGCATGACCTCGGGGTGGTACTGGACGCCGTAGAGCTTCTTCTCGTCGTTCTCGAAGGCGGCGACCGGGACGACGTCCGTGGACGCGCTGACCGTGAAGCCCTCGGGGGCGGCGGAGCAGGCGTCGCCGTGGGACATCCACACCGACTGCTCGTCCGGGGTGCCTTCGAAGAGGGTGGAGGACGACTTGGAGACGTGAAGTTCCGTACGGCCGTACTCGCGGGCGCCCGTGTTGTCGACGGTGCCGCCGAGGGTCGTGGCCATGAGCTGGAAGCCGTAGCACATGCCGAAGACGGGGACGCCGGCGTCGAAGAGTTCGCGGTCCAGGCGGGGGGCGCCCTCCGCGTACACCGACGAGGGGCCGCCGGAGAGGATGATCGCCGCCGGGTTCTTGGCGAGCATCTCCGCTACCGGCATGGTGCTCGGCACGATCTCGCTGTAGACCCGGGCCTCGCGGACGCGGCGGGCGATGAGCTGGGCGTACTGCGCGCCGAAGTCGACGACCAGGACGGTGTCGGGGGCGGGGGTCGCTGCTGACACGGGGGCCTTCCGGCGGTTGGGCGGGGTTCTGGTCATCGATTCTAACGGGGCTCGGGTGGGACACCTGGTCGTCCCTGTGTGACGAGGCTCGGGTGGGTCACCTGGTCGTCTCTGGGTGCTCCGCCCCCAGGCCACCGGGCCTGTGCCATACTCGCCCCATGCTCACGCACCCGACCTCCCTCTTTACCTATGGCAACCGGCCCGCCGGCTGCCATGGTCGAGCTGCTTGAGTTACTGACGAGCGACTTTCCAGGCGCCCCGGGCCGACAAGGCCCGGGGCGCCTGTCGTTTTCCGGGGGTTGTCGGTCGGGGGTGGCCGTTCCGCGACGAGGAGATCCTTATGACCGCCACCACGCCCGAGCAGACCATCGCCGATGCCCGGGAGCGCATCGACGCTCTGGACGACCGGATCATCGGTCTGATCCAGGAACGGGTCGCCGTGTCCGCCGTCGTCCAGGAGGCGCGGATCGCCTCCGGTGGGCGGCGGGTGAGCCTGACCCGGGAGAACGAGATCCTCAGCCATTACAGTGCCGCGCTCGGCAAGCCCGGTACCTCCCTGGCGATGACGTTGCTCGAACTGTCCCGGGGTCGTATCTGAGGCCGGTCGTATCTGAGTTCGGGGCCGCCCTCACCCGTACGGCGCGTGACCGCCTCGCGAACCGCTTCGTTGGGGGTGGTGTCCGCGCCAGCCAGGGGCGGGCCCGAGAGAACCACGCGTGGCTCGGCTGGGGCGATGAGACGTACGGATCGTGCCGTGCGTCGTGGGACCTCGCTCCAGGGTCGTGACCGGACGGCAGGGGACAGCAGCCCGGTCACCCAAGAGAACGGTCGGCTCCGGGGACGCCCGGGGCCGCCCGGCGGAAACTGCAAAAATGCACAAAGCCGGATCGAACGGTTGCGGAGGCCGCGTCCATCCAGCACGATGCGTAGAGGGCCTTGAGGCTTTCCCGAGCCCCAAGTCCCCATGCAGACAACCGCATTGCAGTGCACTGTTCCTCTGCCGGACCCCCGCCAAAGGTCGAGACCAAGCGTGCGCCCCGTGTGCGCCGGGGCGCCGACCCAGGGCACTTGAGACAAGCGGCGCAACCCCCCGGCGCCGCTCCCAGGCACCGGCGCTGCCCTGACGTCGGTGCTGACGGAGAAGGGCCCCGCGGCTCCGTCCCGCGGGGCCCTTCGCTTGTCCGTTGCCTGCCGGCCTCAGGTCAGGTCCGGGTGGCCGTGCCGCAGGTGCCCTCGCCCTTGGTGAGGTCGCGGCTCCGGTCGTACGGGTCCTCCGTCGGACCGGTGGGCGCGGCGCCCGTCGGGGACGCGGAGCCGAACTCCGGGTGCAGGTAGCCGTCGTAGACCCCGCAGGCCGAGTTGCCGAAGTCCGCGTTGTTCTGCCCGAGTGCCAGCAGGCCGGGAGTGGCCTGGTAGCGCGTGGGGTCGAGGACTTCCAGGTCGATCACGCGACGGACGATGGTGCGGGCGACCGTGATGGAGCCGTCGGTACGGACCAGCGGGTAGACGAAGGTGTAGTCGGTGTGCACGGTGACGCCGCCGTCGTCGCTCTTCCCGAAGGTGATGCGTCCGCGCGTCTTCACGACGTCGCCGACCAGTCGTACGTCCTTGGGGTCGAAGCGGCTGAAGAGCTGCGTGGGGTCCTGCGCCTTGGTCGGGGCGGTCAGTGACGCGTTCAGCCGGTCGAACGTCTTGGTCTGTTTCGGGTCGAGGACGGCGAGCGCGGCGGCCGGGCGGTCGCCGCGGATCGTCTTCGGGTCGAGGTTGGCGCCGACGAGCAGGATCTTCGTCTGCTGGAGGGCCAGTTCGACCTGGTCCTTCGAGAACTTCCCCACGGCCTCCGCCTTCGGCAGGACGATGCCGGCCGCGCCGTCGGCCCAGTTCAGGGCGGGTGAACCGGCGAACGGCCGGTCCAGGGTGGGGGTTTCGGGGTCGACGGCGGAGGGCGCGGTGGTCGGGGCGGCCGTCTCCGGCGCGAGCGGGGTCGCCGCGGCGGGGTCCGAATCCGCCTTGCCGCCGAAGGGGTCGCCCGGGATGAGCGACGGTTTCATCGCGACCACGGCGACGGCTATCGCGAGCGGGAGGCCGAGGACGGCCCACGCGCGGCGCCTGCGCCGGGCCCGCCCGTTCATCTCCTGCCAAGCGGGACCGGTCCGCCAGCCCTCGGGCTCCTGGCGCCTGCCCTTGCCCTTCCTCTTCCCCTTGCTCTCGTCCTTCTTCAGCCGCTCGGTCACCTCACGGGCGCGGGCGGACGGTTCCTTCGGGGCGGAGGCGCGGATCTCGCGCTCCGTGTCACGGGCGAACTGTTCCCAGACATCGTCGGGGATCTCCGGGATCGAGGACGGTTCCTCTGAAGGCTTGTCAGACACGTCCCCAAGTTCTAGACGTTCCGAAAGCCTGTTCACAAGAAGAACTTGGGTGTGACACAGCCCACATAAGAATCCTGTGAGAGTGGGCACAACCGTTCTCAGGTTTCCCGGGTCTCACCTGCATAACCAAGGGCCACACCCGCGCCCCACACGCGGAGCCCTCCGACCAGCGTGCTGCGCTGCCGCAGCACACCGGACTTCCTGAGGACTTCATGAAGCTGCGCCGTGCCATGGCCGCGGCGGCCGCGACGGCCGTCATCGCTCCCCTCGCCCTGCTCTCCGCGCCCGCCGCGTTCGCGGAGGACTCGGCGTCGCCGACCCCGAGCGACAGCGCGAGCGAGTCCGTCTCCGCGACGCCGTCCGACTCGGTCTCCCCGACGCCGTCCGACTCCGACTCCGCGTCGCCGTCCGGCAGCACCCTGCCGAGCGACTCGACGTCGCCCTCGGCGAGCGACAGCGCCTCCACGTCGGCCACGCCCTCCACCTCGGCCGAGCCGAGCGGGGAGCCGACCGACCCGGACGTGCCGTTCTGCGAGGACCTGGACGAGGACTTCTCCGACGCCAAGGTGTCCGCGGACATCAAGGGCCTGCCGGGCAAGATCGTCGCGGGCGACGGCTTCCACAGCTTCAAGCTGACCGTCACCAACAAGTCGAAGACCACGGTCGACGGCGTCGCCTTCTACGCCGAGGTCGAGAACTACGAGCTCGACGAGTCGAAGTTCCTGAGCCCGTACGTGGACCTGGAGTTCAAGAACCCCGAGTCCGGCAAGTGGGACCGCATCGGCAACGACGAGTGGGCCGGTGACTACTTCTTCTACGTCAACGCCCTGAAGTCCGGGAAGAGCGAGACCGTCGACCTGCGCGTCAGCATCAGCGCGAAGGCCCCGGCCGGCGACGCCTACTCCTTCGGTTCCGGCGCCTACCTCGACAACATCAAGGGCCAGGACTGCATCGCCGAGGGCTGGGCCCAGTACGACTTCGAGGTCCTGAAGGCCGGCTCCTCGAACACCGACCCGGGCACCGCCACCCCGAGCACCGGTGACAAGGACACCTCGGTGAAGAAGCCGCAGGGCGAGGTCTCCGACCTCCCGACCGGCAACCTCGCCGCGACCGGCTCCAGTTCCGCGCTCCCGGTGATCGGCCTCGTGGGCGGCGCCGCCGTCGTCGCGGGTGCCGCCGCGGTGGTCATGGTCCGTCGGCGCAAGAGCGGGGCGAGCGCGTAACACGTAGCTCGCCGCACGAGGAAGGACCTGCGCTCGGAGGGGGGCGCAGGTCCTTCTGTTTGTACCGGCCGTTCAAGTACCCCTGATTGGCTACGACTTCGGCGGCACCGTCGGCATCCCCAGGAACGGCAGCTTCAGCGCGCCGAACGCGCCCTCGGGGACCGCCGGTCGACGCGGCTCCACCGGCTTCAGGCGTTCGTACGACAGCCCCTGCTCCGGGCGCGGGTCGGGCTCGCCCTTGTTGGGCCAGTACGACATCGCGCGCTCCGCCTGTGCCGTGATGGTGAGGGACGGGTTGACGCCGAGGTTCGCCGAGACCGCCGAGCCGTCGACGACCGAGATGCCGGCGTGGCCGTAGAGGCGGTGGTACGGGTCGATCACGCCGGTCTCGCGGGAGGCGCCGATGGGGCAGCCGCCGAGGAAGTGGGCGGTGAGCGGGGTGCCCATGAGTTCGCCGACGTTCGAGCCCGCGAAGCCGTTGATCTCGGCCGCGATCGCCGCCGCGCCCTCCGAAGCGGCCTTTATTTGCTTGGGGTTGGGGGCGCCGTGGCCCTGACGGGCCGTCAACAGTCCTTTGCCGACGCCGTCCGGTTTCAGGTACGTCGTCAGGGAGTTGTCCAGCGACTGCATCACCAGGCCGATGATGGTCCGCTCCGACCAACGCCGGTTGGAGAGCGAACGCAGGACCAGGACAGGGTGCTTCGCCGCGTTCGCCAGCCAGCCCAGCGCCCTCGACGAGCCCTCCGCGTACGGGACTTGGAGGATGGAGAGGCCGCCCATCGAGTTGGAGCCCTTGCCGTAGCGGACCGGTTCGATGTGGGTGTTCTCGTCGGGGTGGATCGAGGACGTGATGGCGACCCCGCGCGTGAAGTCGACCCGCCGGGTGCCGGTCGCCTTGCGGTAACGGCGGTTGTTCGTCTGCGCGCCGACCAGCGCCTCCGAGTTGGTGCGCGTCAGCTCGCCCAACTTCTCGGAGAGGTACGGCAGTTGCCCACCCGCCTTCATGCGGTGCAGGAGGGTCTGGGTGCCGTAGGTGCCGGCGGCGAGGACGACCCGGCGGGCCTTGAAGGTACGGCCCTCCGACGACTTCCTCGCGTCCGTGGGCAGGGTGGCTATCGCGTAGCCGCCCTGCGAGTCGTCCGTGACCGACACGACCGTCGTCATCGGGTGGACCTTCGCGCCCGCCTTCTCGGCGAGGTAGAGGTAGTTCTCGTTCAGTGTGTTCTTGGCACCGTGGCGGCAGCCCGTCATGCACTCGCCGCACTCGGTACAGGCCTTGCGGGTCGGGCCCGCGCCGCCGAAGTACGGGTCGGCGGCCTGTTCGCCGGGGCGCGCCTTCGCTGTTCCCCCGGCGTCCTTGCCGTCGCCGAAGAAGACGCCGACGGGGGCCATGTGGAAAGTGTCGCCGACGCCCATCCGCTGGGCCGCGGCCTTCAGGTGGACGTCCGACGGGGTCATCGTCGGGTTGAGGCGTACGCCCAGCATGCGTCGGGCCTGGTCGTAGTACGGGCTCAACTCCTCTTCCCAGTCGGTGATCTCGCGCCACTGGGGGTCTTCGAAGAACGGCTTCGGCGGGACGTAGAGGGTGTTGGCGTAGTTCAGGGAGCCGCCGCCCACGCCTGCGCCGGCGAGGACCATGACGTTGCCCAGCAGGTGGATGCGCTGGATGCCGTACATGTTGAGCTTGGGGGCCCAGAGGTAGTTCTTGAGGTCCCAGGAGTTCTTGGGGAGCGTGGTGGGGGTGAAGCGGCGGCCGGCTTCCAACACGCCGACGCTGTAGCCCTTTTCGGTCAGGCGGAGGGCGGTCACTGAACCGCCGAAGCCGGAACCGACGACGAGGACGTCATAGTCGTAGGCATCTTGCGACAACGTGTTCTCCTCATTGAGATTCGCTGCGGGTCGTGTGTGGCTGGTCGCGCTCACGCGGCGGGGGCCGCATATCGACACAGCCCCGCGCCCCTGGGGTGACTACCTCAGCCGGAATGCCTTCATGGCACGGAGGCTCCTGCTCATGAACTGCGCATAGCCCTCGTCGTCCATCCCCAGCGAAGGCGCCATCGGCAACAACCGCTGCTGGGCGATCGTCTGGGCCTCCGTGTACTTGAGGATGCCCTCGGAGCCGTGGCGGCGGCCGAGGCCGGAGTCCTTCATGCCGCCCATCGGGGACTGGACGCTGCCGTAGGCGGAGGCGTAGCCCTCGTTGACGTTGACCGTGCCGGTGCGGAGGCGGGCGGCGACGGCGCGGCCGCGGCTGCCGCTCTTCGTCCAGACCGAGGAATTGAGGCCGTACGGCGTGGAGTTGGCCTCCGCCACCACCTCGTCCTCCGTCGAGAAGCGGTAGACGGAGACGACCGGGCCGAAGGTCTCCTCGGCGCAGACGGCCATGGGGGCCTCGACGCCGTCGAGGATGGTGGGCTCGAAGAAGTACGGGCCGATGTCCGGGCGGGCGACGCCACCGGCCACCAGCTTCGCGCCCTTGGCGACCGCCTCCTCCACGTGGCGGGTCACCGACTCCAACTGCCGTTCCCCTGCCAGCGATCCCATGTCCGCGCCGTACGCGAGGGACGTGCCGAGGCGCATCGCCTTGGTGCGGGCGGCGAAGCGTTCCAGGAAGGTGTCGGCGATGGACTCGTGGACGTACAACCGCTCGATGGAGACGCAGAGTTGGCCGGCGGAGGAGAAGCAGGCGCGGACCGCGCCCGCCGCCGCCTTCTCGATGTCGGCGTCCTCCAGGACCAACATGGCGTTCTTGCCGCCGAGTTCGAGGGAGACGCCGATCAGGCGGGCGGCGGCGCTCTGCGCGACCTCGCGGCCGGTGCGGGTGGAGCCGGTGAAGGAGACGTAGTCGGCGTGCTTCACGACCTCGGGGCCGACGACCGGACCCTCGCCGAGGACGACCTGGAAGACCTCGGCCGGCAGGCCCGCCTCGATGAGGAGGTCGCGGGCCCAGAGGGCGGTCAGGCAGGTCTCCGTGTCCGGTTTCATCACGACCGCGTTGCCCGCCGCGAAGGCCGGGAGCGCGTCGCCGACGGAGAGCTCGAACGGGTAGTTCCAGGGGGCGATCTGGCCGACCACCCCGCGCGGGTGCCGGAGTTCGGTGACCTTGGTGAGGGTCGGGACGGCGCCGGTGTGCCGCTTCGGCTTGAGGTAGGCGGGGGCCTTGCGGCCGTAGTGGCGGGCCGCGACGGCGACGGCCTGCACCTCCTCGTGCGCGTGCAGCCGCGCCTTGCCGGTCTCCAGCTGGATCAGGTCGAGGACCTCGGCCTGGCGGGCGAGCACCAGGTCGTGGAAGCGGAGCAGGACGGCCGCGCGCTGCCGTACCGGCGTCTGCGCCCACAGGGCCTGGGCGGCGCGGGCCGCGTCGAAGGCCTTCGCCACGTCCTCGGGTGTGGACTCGGGCAGATCGGCGAGCTTCTCACCGGTGAACGGCGAGTGGTTGGCGGTCCGGCCGGAGCCGACCACACCCTTCGTGAGCTGGGCGACCAGCTCCGGGGTGACCACATCGGCGGCGGTACGGGCGCCTGTGGGGGCCGGCGCGAGGGGGTTCGTGCCGGTCGTCGTTTCCGTACCGGTCTTTTCCGGGGCCTGCGAGTCCGTCATGTGCGGCAGGGTATGCCGCGAGGGGAGGTTTGGGTACCCGTCGGTAATCGGGATTCACGCGGTACACACATCACGCCAGCGATCACTGGCAACGAACACGCTGATCAGGGCGTTGTACGGGGATGATCACCCCCGGATCGCCACCGGACCGCCGCCGGATCACTTTTCCGTGAGCCTGAGCCGGTCACGGGCGCCCTTGAAGAGCGCGGTGCCCTTCTTCTCGTCCGGGGTGCCCTTGGGCATGTCCACGCGCAGTTCGTACATACGGTGATCCGCGGTGCGGATGATCAGGGCCATGATGCGGGTCGGAATGCCGGACCGCTCGTAGACCGTGTCCGCGAGGACGGCGTCCTTGTTTCCCCGGAAGCTGGTGCGGGTGTACTGCGGGTGGGACGTGCCCTTGCCCAGGGAGTGCGCTTCGGTGAGCGGTGAGTCGGCGGCCGGGTCCCACTCGGTGAGGCGGACCCGGAGGGTGCCGGTGCCGTAGGTGACGGTACGGCTGCCGGATCCCGTCTGCGCGCCGAGCCGCTTGGACTGGGACGGAAGGGAGAGGACGGCGGACAGCTCCTTCTCCGGGTGGGCGGTCCAAGGGGCGATCTTGGTGATGTTCCGGTCCAGGAGGCTGTCGACGACGGTGCCGAAGACCAGACCGGCCAGGAGGAGTACGCCGAGGGTGATGAGGGTGATGAGAAGGGCACGCCGGGGGCGGGACTTGGGCGTGGGCTCGGGCTCCGGTACGGCGTCGGAGACGACGGCGGCACCCTCGGGCTCCTCGCTGGGCGGCGCGTCCTGGACGGCGGCCGTCGGCTCCGGTACGTCCTTCCCCTCGGCCACCGCGTCCAGTACCGCGCCGACCTCCTCCGCCCCCGGCCGCGCCTCCGGGTCCCGCTCCAACAGCCGTAGGACCAGGGGCCCGAGAGGCCCCGCGCGGGTCGGTTCGGGTGGATCGCCGGCGAGGATCGCGCCGAGGGTGGACTCAACGGTCGTACGCCGGAAGGGAGATGCCCCTTCGACGGCCGCGTACAGCAGGACGCCCAGGGACCACAGGTCGGAGGCCGGTCCCGCGCCCGTGCCCGACATGCGCTCGGGGGCGATGAATTCGAGCGAGCCCACGAACTCCCCGCTGGCGGTGAGGGATTCCTCCCCCTGGATGTGCGCGATGCCGAAGTCGGTGAGGACGACGCGGTCATGCGGGCCGAGCAGGACGTTGGCGGGTTTCACGTCCCGGTGCACGATCCCCACGGCGTGGGCGGCGCGCAGGGCGCCGAGGACGGCGCGGCCGATGCGCGCGGCCTCGGCGGGGGCGAGGGGGCCGCGCCCGAGCAGTTCGTGGAGGGACTCGCCGCGCACCAACTCCATGACGATCCACGGGAGTTCGTCCTCGATGACGACGTCGTGGATGGCGACGGCGGAGGGATGGTCGACCCGGGCGGCGGCGCGGACCTCGCGGTAGAGCCGGTGGGCGGCGCGCTGGAACTCCTCGTCCTCCGGGTCGCCGGGCAACCGCGGTTGTTTTACGGCGACTTCGCGGTCCACGAGTTCGTCGAAGGCCCGCCATACGGTACCCATGCCGCCGGCGCCGATCCGTTCGAGCAGCCGGTAGCGACCGCCGACCAGACGTCCGTCGCGCACCTGTTCGCCGACTTCGCTCATGCCCCATCAGTACCGCGCCGGATACGGCCTTGTCGACGCGCGTCCTACTTCCCGAGCACCAGCGTGTCGCCCACCCGCCGCACCTCCGCGACACCGGTACCGCCGAAGTGCGCCGGAATGACCAACTCCCCCTCGTCCGCCGCCCGTTCGAGCACGCGCCGCCGACTGTCCGCGGCCTGCCGGGGATCGAGGCAGAAGCAGCTGCTGCACTCCGGGTGCGGAATCTGGACGGGGCTGTGCAGCAAGTCCCCGACGAACACGGCCCGTTCACCGCCGGAGGCCACCCGCAGCACGGACGAACCGGGCGTGTGTCCGGGCGCGGACTCCAACGTCAGCTGCTCGTCGACGCGGTACGTGCCGTCCCACAGGGTCGCCAGCCCGGCGCGGTGCACGGGCGCGACGCTGTCCTCGTAGGTCAGGCGGTCGTCGGGCCGTACCGCACCGCCGTAGTTGTTCTCGGGCCCGAAGTGGAAGTCGTCGGCGGCTGGCAGGAGGTAGCGCGCGTTGGGGAACAGCGGCACCCAACTCCCGTCCACGTCATGGGTGTTCCAGCCGACGTGGTCGCCGTGGATGTGGGTGTTGACGACGACGTCGACCTCCTCGGGCCGTACGCCGGCCCGCGCCAGCCGCCCCGGGAGGTCGCCCTGGCTCATGTGGAACAGCGGATTGCCGGGCCGTTCCCGCCCGTTGCCGACCCCGGTGTCCACGAGCACGGTCCGCCCGGCGCTGCGCACCACCCAGGTCTGGAGCGCCACGACGGCGCGGTCGGTCTCCGGCTCCCAGTGGTCGGGGGCGAGCGTCTCGCGGTGCTTCTGCCAGACGTCGGCCGGGAGGTCCGGGACGAGGGTGCGGGCGGGGGCGTAGGGCCGCGCCCACTCGACGACTCGTACGACTTCGACGTCACCGATGGTCAGGGTCTGTGTGTTGTCCTCGGTCATGGGAACGAGCCTAGGGAGGACAGTCCGAGTGTCTCAATGCGTGAACTGCTCGTCTGAATACGCATACAGCTCACTGGTGCCCCTCTCGCGTACTCTGGCTGCATGGACGTGGTGAGCGACGCGATCTCCGCCGTACGGACCGGGCAGCCCTCCTCCAACCGCCTTCGGGTGAGCGGCAGTTGGTGCACACGGCTCGCGCCGTACGAGGGTGCCGGGTTCCATGTCGTGCTCGCGGGCGGCTGCTGGCTGGTGCCCGACACGGGCGGTGAGCCGGTGACGCTGGGCGCGGGGGACGTCGTCCTGCTGCCGCACGGTGCGGGACACGTGCTGGCGGACTCGCCCGGGGACACGGCGCGCGCGGTGCCGTTCGAGGAGATGCGGCGGCCGGCCGGTGACGGGCGTGAGGTCGAGTTGCTGTGCGGGAAGTACCGACTGGACCGGAGCCGGACGCATCCGCTGATGGCGGAGCTGCCGGAGGTGGTCCATCTGCCGAACCGGGTCGGCCGTCACCCCGAACTCCGGTCGGCCGTGGACCTGTTGGCCAACGAACTCGACGAACGGCGGCCGGGGGCCTGTCTGGCGCTGCCGAGTCTGCTCGATCTGCTGCTCATCTACATGGTGCGGGCGTGGATGTCCGAGGCGGAGAAGGGCAGTTGGCCGTCCGTGCTGAACGACCCGGTGACCACGGCCGCGCTCCGGGCCCTGCACTCGGACCCCGCCGCGCCCTGGACCAACGACCGGCTGGCCGCGGCGGCGGGTGTGTCCCGGGCGACGCTGGCCCGCCGGTTCACCGCGCTGGTGGGGCGGGCGCCGATGGCGTATCTGACGTGGTGGCGGCTGACGTTGGCGGCGACACGACTGCGGGACACGGACGCCTCGTTGGCGGCGGTGGCGCGGGAGGCGGGGTACGGCAGCCCGTACGCCCTGTCGCATGCGTTCAGTAGGGAGTTCGGGATGACACCGGGCAAGTACCGGGTATCGGCGGGGAGTTCGTAGTTACTCGCCCTCGCCGTCCGGACCGTCGTCGTACTCCTCCGCGAGCCGCAGCCCGAGGTCGGACTCCCATTCCAGGGCCCAGTGCCGCAGTTCCGCGGTCTCCGCCGCGTCGAGGCCGTGCGCCGCGAACTCCTCGTCGCTCACCCAGACGACGCTCTCCAGCCGGTCGCGCAGACCGAAGAGGTCGAAGTCCGGGCCGTCGGCCCCGAGCGCCAGCTGCTCCAGCTCGATCACGGAGTGGTGGCGGCAGGCCGCGCGCACGTCGATCACGTCCTGCGGCAGACCGCGATCGCCGAGCGCGCGCATGCTCGTGAGCGCCGGGTCCTCATGCCCCGCCGCCTGCTCCTGCGAGCGCACCGCCACCTCCCCGGCTCCCGGCGTCCGGTCAGTCGTCCGTGCCGCCCAGTCTCAGAATGGCGAGCCGCGTCCGGTCGAGCACTCCGGCGTAGGTGTGGACCTCGTCGATCTCACCGGCCAGGTAGTCCGTCCCCCCGTCCGCCGTGACGCTCCGGCCGACCTGGAGGTCGCCGGTGGGCGTCCAGGTGTCCTGGCCGCTGACACTCGCCGTGTCCGCGGCGTAGTCGTAGTCCACGTAGAGCCGCAGCTGGTCGGTCCGCTCGTCGTAGACCACCGCGAGGAACTCGTCCTCCCCCCACCCGAACGGCGCGACGGCCGCGCTGACCGTCGTGGTCGGCGCGCCGACGCTGTCCTCGTGGGCGACCACGGCCTCCCAGGACCTGGACGCGGCGACGTAGCGCAGGGTGAACAGGTCGGTGTGCGCGCCGGGTTGGGACAGGACCGTCATGTCGCGCGTGGCCGTGTCCTCGTCGAGGCGCACGTGGGCCGTCACCGAGAAGCCCGCGTCGGACGGGCGTACCGCGTCCGGTGTCGTGGCGTAGTCGCCGTCACCGTCCAGGAGCAGGTTGCCGGTGCCCACCATGGGGTACAGCGCGGGGGTGCAGTCGGGGTTCACGTCGCAGTCGTCGGTGCCCGTGTAGATCGACGCGTCGCCCGCCAGGGTGAGCGGCTCGCCGCCCGCGAACTCGGGGCTCTGGCCGCCGGGCGCCGTCTCCAGGTCCCAGTAGCCCTGGCTCTGCGGGGTGCGCGTGGCCGCGGTCGTGATCTCCGCGGGGACGAACACCCGGTCCCAGACGTTCACTTCGGTGAGCAGGCCGTGCCAGTGCGCGGTGGCCGCGTCGGCGCCCGCGCCGAGCCGCAGGGTGCCCGTGCCGCCGGTCGCGGCGGTGTTCTCGGCCGTGCCGACGAGGTCTCCGTCGACGTAGAACCGGGCCGTGTGCTGCTCGGCGTCGTACACGCCGACGAGGTGGGCCCACTCGCCCGCCTCCGGGGAGCCGCCGGTGACGTGTGCGGTGCCGCCGTCCTCGGTGGGCAGCGCGAAGGACCAAGTGGGGGCGCCGGTCGCCGAGTTCGTCGCCGTACCCAGGGAGAAGCCCGCCTGGCTCACGGCGGTCATGCCGGCGTCGAGGGCGTCCGGCCGGACCCACACGCCGACCGAGAAGATCTTCGCCGTGTCCACCGCGGAGTCGAGCGTCACATACGCCTCGTCCGTGCCGTCGAACCGGGCGGCGGAGGCGATGCCCGTCCCGGTGGGACCCTGCGCGTCGGGGGTGACGCCCGTACCGGTGTCCGCGCCGGAGTCGTGCTGCGGGTCCCAGTGGGAGACCGCCGCCCGGCCCGACCTGACCCGGACGAAGTAGGTCGTCCTGGCGCTGACGTGGCCCGCGGCGTCGATCGCCTGGGCGTAGAGATAGGTGGCCCCGTGCGTCTGCGGCAGCCAGCGGAAGGAGACGGCGGCGCCGGGCTCGGACGCGGTGAGGGTCTGCGGGAGGCCGCCCATCCACTCGTAGCGGTACGACACCACGTCGTCGGACGCCGAGTCGATGACGAACGTGCCGTAACTACCGGTCCCGTCATGCTCGTTCGAGTCGTCCGGATACTCCTGCGACGAGACGACCGGCGCCTGCGGCGCCTCAGTGTCGTCGGCCGCCCTCGCAACTCCCGTCATCGCGGCCGCGGTCAGTGCCACGGTGGCACAGGTCACCCCGGTGCGTCTCCACTTGGACATCCTCACGATCAAACCCCTCCCAAGATCCGGTAAAGAGGAGGATGACCTTAACTGCCGCCACTGACAACGCATTTGCGCGCCGTCGCACCGCCGCTCACAGCGTGTCGACGTCCAGGTTCGCGATCGCCGCCTTCGCCACCTCACGGCCGCGGGCTGTGAAGTCGCCCTTGCCGGGATAGCTGATCGTGAGGCGGTACATGTTGCCGGCGGTGGTCTTGTAGTAGAGGATCTGCACCTCCCAGGGAAGGGCGTCCTGGCTGTCATCGGTGAGGTAGGCGATCGTGTTCGTGGCGGCGGGCCTGCCCCGATAGGTGCCGGTCGGCTTCGGTCCGGTCTTCCCGCCCTTCGCCATGTCGAGTTCGGAGCTGCCGCTCTCCTTGAAGTCTCCGTTGTCGTCGTACATCTGGGCGGCGGCCGAGTCCTTGATCTCGCCGAGGGTGTCCTCGGACTTCCGGTCGAGAAGCAGGCCGATCTGGATGGTCCCGCTCAGGTCCGTGTACGTGACCCAGTGACCCTTGTCGGTCTTGCGGTCGGGCACACCGCGCGTGTACTTGGCGGGAACCGCGAGCGTCGCCGCCACGTCCGTCTCGTGGTGCTTCTTCCAGCCGGGCGGGAGCGTCCGCGATCCGGCGAACGGGTTCGCGATCAGCAGACACGCCGTCACCGCCGCCGCGACGACCACCGCGCCGAGGCCGAACCACGTTGTGCGGCCCGGCCGGAATCCCCTTCCGGTTCCGGGGCGTTCGACGTACCGCACCTCCTGCGTGGGCACCGGTGCCGGCGGGTTGGCCACCGACTCCAGTGCGGCGCGCACCTGGGCCGCGTTCGGGCGGCTCGCCGCGTCCTTGGCGAGGAGGGCGGTGATGAGATCGGCGAGCGGGCCCGGGGCCGAAGTCGGCGGTGCGGGCACGGAGTTGAGCACCGACTGGAGGGTGGCGGGGGTGTTGCTGCGGCGGAACGGGGAGACGCCCTCCGTCGCCGCGTACAGGACCACGCCGAGGGACCACAGGTCGGAAGCGGGGCCGGGGCGCTGGCCCAACACCCGTTCCGGCGCGATGTATTCGGGCGAACCGACGAAACCGCCGGTGTCCGTCAGGTTCGTCTCGCCCTCGATCTGCGCGATGCCGAAGTCGGTCAGGACGACCCGGTCGTGGCGGCCCAACAGGACGTTGTCCGGCTTCACATCGCGGTGCAGGACGCCCGCCGCGTGTGCCGCTTCCAGCGCGCCGAGGACCTGGAGGCCGATGCGGGCCGCGTCGCGCGCGTCGAGGGTGCCCTCCTGCAACGCGTCGCCCAGCGAGCGGCCGGTCACCAGCTCCATCACGATCCACGGCTGACCGTCGACAACGGCCACGTCATGCACGTTCACGACGGCCGGGTGGTCGAGCCGTGCCGCCGCGCGTGCCTCGCGGCGCATCCGCTCGAAGGCGTTGGCACGTTCGCGTTCGGGAAGGTGGTCCGGGACGCGGGGCTCCTTCACGGCGACCTCGCGGTCCACCGTCTCGTCCTTGGCCCGCCACACCGTGCCCATGCCGCCGTGCCCGAGCTTGCCGAGCAACCGGTACCGCCCGGCTATGAGGCGTCCGGTGCCGGGGTCCGGCTGCGGCGCGGGCGGCGAACCGGGCGCCGCGTACGGGTTGTCCGGATGCGGCACCGGCGTCGGCACGGCCATGCGCGGGTTCGGCGGCTGCAGGGCGAAACTCGTCGGCTCGTCCGCTCCGTGTCCGGCTCCCCCGTTGCTGCTCATACGTCCATCCCTATCTCGCCGGACGCCACCACATCCACCTCTGGCGCTTTCCGGTCACAGAGCCGTGACCGAGGTCGCGGCTTATCTCCCGTTTAGGTGCGTACGAACGTGTCCAGCGCGACGTCGAAGTACTCCTTCGCCTCCCGCACCTTCCCGACCGGCGCCGACACCCACACGTCGTACATCCGGCCGTTCTCCTCCCAGCACATGTCGTACGTGTGCCGGGGTCCCTCCGCCGTGCTGAAGCCGTTCCAGCTGAACTCCCAGAGCGCGGCGGGGTGTCCGTAGTGCGTGGTGTCGGTGACCCTGCCGTCGTGGTAACCGGGGTTCGTGTCCGCCCCGTCGGCCGCCGCGCTCTTCATCACCGCGAGCGGGCCGCCCTGTTCGGGGTCGGACATCTTGACGCCGAGCCGGAAGGTCTCCCCCGGCGACATGTAGAAGATGCGCTCGCCCTGCGGCACGCGCACGAAGTCCTCCGGTACGGCGAGGGAGAAGCCGTCGGGGTCGTGGGCGATGCGGTAACCGGAGGGCGCGGTGGGGGTGTTGGCGGTGGCCGAGGGGGTGGGTGTGGGTGTGAGTGTGGGGGACGGTGACGGCGTACCGGCACTCGTGGAGGTCAACGGCGCCGAACTCACGGGCAGGGCACCGCCGTTGCCCCCGTCCCCGTCGTCCCCCCGCATCAACAGCGCCGCCGCCGACACCCCGGCCCCCGCCATCGCCGCGACCAGCAACGCGGCCACGAGCACACCCCGCGTGGAACGCCGAGGGGCCTGCTCGGCCGTGGAAGAAGGGGTGGGCGGGGACGGCGATGGTGATGGCGGGGACGGCGATGGCAGGGGCACCAAGTCCCGTCGCGGGACGTCCCGTTGGGTCGGCGTGTACCCGGGTGCCGGCTTCGCCGCATGGCCGGATGTCACCTTCGGATGCCGCCCCGTCGACGCCTTCGGCGTCCGCCCGGTGTCCAGGAAGGCCCGCAGCATCCGCTCGGCCTCCGCCGCCTCCAGCCGCCGTTCCGGATCGCGTTCGAGCAGTCCCAGTACGACGGGCAGCAGCGGCCGGGCCTGCTCCGGCGGGCGGATCTCGTCGACGACGACCGCGTGCAGGATGCCGCCCAACGAGTCGCGGCGGAACGGCGATTCACCGCTCAGCACCGTGCACAGCAGCGCGCCCAGCGACCACAGATCGGACGCGGGACCGGTCCGCACGCCCGACATCCGCTCCGGCGCGGTGTACTCGGGCGAGCCGACGAACGCCCCGCTCTCGGTGAGCGTCGTGGCACCCGCGACCTGCGCGATACCGAAGTCGGTCAGCACGACCCGCTCGGAGCCGTCCTCGTCGGTGGCCGTCTGCAGCAGGACGTTGGCCGGTTTGATGTCCCGGTGCAGGACGCCCGCCGCGTGCGCCGTGCGCAGCGCGCCGAGGAGGGCGATCCCGATCCGCGCGGCCTCGGCGGCGTCGACCGGGCCGCGGCTGGAGATCCGCTCGGCGAGCGAGCCGCCGTCGATCAACTCCATGACGATGTACGGCCGTTCGTCCTGCTCGACGACGTCGTGCACGACGATGATGTGCGGGTGCCGCAGCTGCGCGACCGCCCGTGCCTCGCGCAGGGTGCGGTCGCGGTACTGGCGGGCCTCCTCCTCGGAGAGGGAGTCGTCCTGGGCGATCTCCTTCACCGCGACCTGCCGGCCCAGGAGTTGGTCGGTCGCCCGCCACACGACGCCCATGCCACCGCGCCCGAGCCGCTGCTCCAGTCGGTAACGCCCGGCGATCACCCGGGTGTTGTCCCCCTCGGTCCCCATGCGCACCATCATGACGCAACCGCAAGCGGTCAGCCCGAGTTGGGACTCCAGCTCTGCAGGACCGTCTTGAACTGCGCGCTCGTCTGGGCCCAGTCGGCGGCGGGGGACGACATGTAGATCGCGAACTCGACGCCGTCGCGGGACATGTACGTCTCCTCGATGGCACGCCGGGGTCCCGGGAAGGGAGTGTCCTTCGCCAGCGCGGTCCAGGTGTAGTCCCACAGGGAGCCCGGACGGTCGCGGTAGGTGTTCGCCGCCAGGGTCACCCGGTTGTAGTCGACCAGCTTCTGGAGCTGCACCTCCAGGTCCAGCTGGTGGTCGTACGCGGTGGGGAAGTCCGGTGAGGTGTCGATGGCTATGCGGACGAAGTGCTTGCCGTTGTCGGGCGTGTAGTCGACCTGCTTGATGCCGTCGGCGTCGCCGTAGACCTTCCGCTTCCAGCCCTTGGGGAGGGAGACGTCGAAGCCCCAAGGGTCGTGGTGGACCTCCCAGTTGGCGGGAAGGGAGCCCTGCGCCGGAGACGACGTGGCGTCGGTCGCCGTTGGGCTCTGCGAGACGGAGGCGGCCGGGCCGCCGTCCTGCCCGCTGTCCTGGTGCCACTTCTGCAGCCCCAGCGCCGCACCGCCGCCGACGAGCGCGGCGACGACGACCACCAGGGCGACCGAACGGAGCCGGCGCCGCTTCGACGGAGCCGGCGCGGACGTGAACGCCGTACTGGCGACGACGGGCGTGTGATGGGTCGTCGGCCCGGTCGCCGACGGATACGGCGTCGCGCCCCGGGTCGCCGACGGGTACGGCGTCGCACCCGAGCCCGAACCGAAGTCCTCCGCCGACCCGCCCTGCTGTGAGCCCACTCGCTGCGTCGGCAGCCACTCCTCCGCCGCCCGCGGCCGCCGCCCCTCGGCGGCCTCCGCGAGCATCTGCTCGGCCTGGTCCGCGTCGGGCCGTAGCGCGGGGTCCTTGTTCAGCAGCGCGGCGATGACGGGCGCGAGCGCACCGGCGTACCGCGGTTCGCCGGCGTCCTCCTCGACGACGGCCTGCATCGTGGACAGCGGCGAGGTGCGGCGGAAGGGCGAACGGCCCTCAACTGCCGTGAAGAGCGTGGCGCCCAGCGCCCACAGGTCGGAGGACGGTCCGGGATCGGCGCCGCGGACGCGCTCGGGGGCGAGGTAGTCGACGGACCCTACGACCTCTCCCGTGCGCGTGATGGTGCTGTCGCCCTCGATCTGCGCGATGCCGAAGTCGGTCAGCAGCACCCGCCCGTCCTGGCCGAGCAGCACGTTGCCGGGCTTGACGTCACGGTGCAGGACACCGGCGGCGTGCGCGGCGCGCAGGGCACGCAGCACCCATACGCCGATGCGCGCGGCCTCGGCGGGCTCGATCCGGCCCTTCTCCTTGACCTCGTCGGCAAGGGAGTTGCCCTCGACGAGCTCCATGACGATCCAGGGGCGGCCGTCGTGTTCGAGTACGTCGTGCACGGTGACGACGGCGGAGTGGTTGATCCGCGCGGCGGCGCGCGCCTCGGCGCGGGTGCGCGCCAGCAGCCTCGGCTGGTCGCTCTCGGACACATAGAGCGCGGCCGTCAACTCCTTGATGGCGACGGTCCGGTGCAGTACCTCGTCGTGCGCACGCCACACCCGGCCCATGCCGCCGCTGCCGATCGATTCGGCGAGCCGATAGCGCCCCGCGAGAAGCAGGCCCTGCATCTGATTCACGTTTCCCCGCAATGCTCTTGACAGGCTCAGCGTAAGGACAGGGCCTCGTCCAGGGAACCAGCGGGGTACCACGGAGACCGCACTGTGACGGTTGTCGCTTCTGCGCCCGGACGGGAACCACCGGGGCTCGGCGCGCCGCCTCCGCAGGTCACCCGGTGTACTGGTAGGTCGACGACGCCTGCTCGTACAGCCGTGTCACTTCGTCGCGTTGAGCCTCCGGGCCGCGTACCTGCACGATGTGGTAGCGGCCGTCGATGAGGAACGCCATGTTGCGCACGAACAGGTCGCCCCCCTGGCTGTCCGTCCAGGTGAACTGCCCCTCGGCCATGGTCTTTCCGCCCACCGTGATGGTCCGCAGCCCGGTCGCGGTGGCCCAGCTGGAGTTGCGGTACGGCTGCAACTCGGCCTCCTTGTCCCGCTGGTAGACCATCGGGTCGCTGCCGTCCGTCGTGGCACTGTCCCGTCCCGCTACGACGATCAGCTCGAAGTCGCCGTGGGAGTAGACGACTTGACCGCTCCCGTTCTTGGGCGTCCGGGTCCAGCCCTTCGCCACCGCGATCTGGAACCCTTCGGGGTCCTTGCGCAGCACGAACCCGTCGCCGACGTTCGGGCCCGTCTGCGTCTCGGTCGAACTGGCGGAGTTCGAGGGGCTGTTGTGGGCACTGGGCGAGGTCTGATCGGGCTGCGGCTGACTGCTGGCCCCGGCCGAGGACTGACTGGGCGCGGTACTGGCTTCCCCGGCGGCCCCGGTCCGATCCCCTTGCCCTGCCCCGGTGTTCTCCCCGGACTTGGGCATGAAGAGCATGGCGTACGCGACCGCGCCGGCGAGCAGCAGGAAGACGAGAATCAACAGGGTCCGGCCAAGTCGCCGCGGTGACCCGCCGACCTCCTCCTTGGCCCGCTTGTGCCGGCCGTGCGGGCTGGTCGCGGGCAGCCCGGCCCGCCGCCTGCGCACCAACTCGCCGCGCCGCCGCACGATCGGCAGCCGCCGCGGGTCGGTCGGCGGGGTGGCGACGACATGCGTACCGGCCTCGGGCTCGGGTGCCGAACGCACCAACGACCGCAGCCAGCCCCGCAGTTCCTCGAAGTCGAGCCGCTCGGTCGGGTCCTGCCGCAACAAGGACTCCACGACCGGCCTGAGCGGCCCGCACTCCTCGGCGAAGGCAGGCGGCTCCGCACACACGAGCTGCACCAGCTCGGCGGTCGCCTCCTCGGGATAGGGCGCATGCCCCTGCACGGCCCGGAAGAGCAACGCCCCGAGCGCCCACAGATCGGTGGCAGGCCCGATCGGCGCGGCCAACTGCCAGTTCTCATGCACCGGTACGGCCTGCTCGGGCGCCCACCGCTCGGTCACCGGCCCCACGACCGTCATCCGCACCTGCCGCGCACGCTCGGCGGCCAGCGCGGTAGCGGGCCCACGGCGAGCCGGCGCACCGGCGGAGGCCAGCTCGTCCCAACGGGCTGGGGGGCGGGGGGAGTTGCCGGAGGTGTTGGCGGCTCCCGGCGAGACGGGGCCGTCGAGGCGGGGATTACCGGCGGAGGGTACGGCGGACTGACCCGCGGCGGGGGCGAGGGCGCCGTAGGTGGAGGGGTCTGCGCTGCGGGTTGAGGGGTCGGTGCCGTAGGGCGCGGGGGCCGTCCCGTGGGAGCGGGGGTCGGTCCCGTGGGCCGGGGCGCCCGCGCCGTAGGGACGGGCCTCTCCGGCGTAGGCCGAGGGGTCCGCGCCGTGCGCCGAAGGGTCCGCGCCTTGAGGGCGGGGTGCGCCGCCACGGGCCGGGGCGTTCGCGCCGTAGAAACGGGTGTCTCCGCCGTAGGGCGGAGCCTCCGGACCGTAGGCCCCAGTGTCCGCGCCATGGGCAGCAGGGTCCGCGCCATAGGCCGACGCATCCGTGCCGTGAAGACCGGCGTCGCGGCCGTGGGCCGAGGGGTCAGCGCCGTGGGGGCGGGTGTCGGCGCCGTAGGCCGGGGCGCCCGCGCCATAGGGACGGGCCTCTCCGTCGCGCGCCGAGGCGTCCGCATCGTAGGGACGGCCCTCTCCGTCGCGGGCCGGAGCGGTCGCGTCGGGGAACGTGCCTGTTCCCTCGGGGGACGGTGTACCGGCGCCGCTGCCTTCCTGCGGAGGGTACGGTCGGTCGCCTTGCGTGGCCGGGGCGCCGGGGCGTGGCGTGGCGCCGTGCCAGGCGGTGTTGCGGACGCCGTAGGGGTCGGCTATCTGGCCCGGGGGTGTGGTGCCGGGCGGGTGCTGCTCCACGCCGTTGCCGCCGGAGTACGGCAGTTGGGCCGAACCGTTGGCCTGGGCGGTGCCGCGCTCGCCCTCGACCGGGGGCCGGGCACCGGGGAGCGCCGGCTGCTGGGTCTCCTGGACCCGGGCGGCAGCTCGCGCGCCCGCGCGGTACGCGGCGATCGCCCCGGCCCGCGCGGCCCTGACGTCACCGCCGACTTCCGCTTCCCTGCGGGCCAGCGCGGCGGAGGACGGGCTTCCGCCACCGCCCTCCGCACCGACTCCGGGCAGCCCTCCGGCGGCCCGCGCCTCGATCGCGGCCCGCCGGGCGGCTTCGGGGTCCACCGCACCGGGGCCCACGGCGGCCGCACCGGCGCCCGTTCCGCCACCCGCGCCGCCGAAGCCGATCGCGCCGCCGCCACGGGAGTTACCGGGGACCGCAGGGAGCGTAGAACCGCCGGGAGCCCTGGGACCGGGCGGAGTCGTCGAGCCGGAAGGAGATACGGAACCGCGCGGGGCCGCAGAACCCGCACGCGGTACAGCGCCGCCGCCCTGCGCCCGGAGACTCGCGGGTACCGCTGCCCCGCCGCCGTGCTGCCCTTGCTCCCCGCGTCCGTCCTCGTCGCCGTCCTGGGGCGGCACCGGGTCGTAGCCGCACAGTGCCTCCTCCGCCGCGCCGACCGCGAGGCCGGTCAGCATGACGCGGCCGTCGTCGCAGACGAGCACCGTGCGGGCGGTGATGTTCCGGTGGACCCAGCCGTGCGCGTGCAGGACCCGCAGCGCCATCAGCACGTCGGAGGCGACCTCGGCCGCCCGGTACGGCGACAACGGCTTCTCGACGAGCAGCGTGGCAAGCGTCTGGGCGGACACCAGTTCGCTCACTATCCACAGCGAACCGCCCTCGGCGAACACGTCGAAGACCTGGTCCAGCCGGGGATGGTCGGGGATCCGCGCCGCGGCCTGCGCGGCCTCGACCGCGCGCCGTACCGCCGGGTCGGAGGGCCGCCGCGTCGCGGTCCGCGCCGCGGCCGGCCGCCGCGCCCCGCGATCACGCGCCGTGAACCCGTCGGGCAGCCCGTCCTCGCCGAGCACCTCCGCCTCGACGACCTCCGGCAACGGCACCTGGCGTACCAGGACTTCCTGCCCGCTGTAGGTGTCGAAGGCGCGGGTCTCGGTGAGTTCGTACTCGTCGGAGGGCGGCAGCGGCAGGCGGTAGCGGTCGGCGAGCACCCGACCCGCATAGTCGTCCACGTTGCCTCCCCCGGCCGCCCGGTTGGTCAATTCCGTTCGCCTTGCGCCCCGTTCCGCCCACATACCTGGATGCGTACGGTCCGCAACCACTCACGATACGTGCCGGAGGCAACCCACAAAGAGGGGTTGACGGATCTGGCGCGCCAAACCCGGACCCACCCGCCTCACGACTTCGGTTCGAACGTCTTCGTCAGGGTCGTCCAGGTGTCCTTACGAAGCTCAGTACCCCAATTGGCCGCCTTGGCGGTGTACATGAGCGCATATCCGAGATGACTGTTGACGACGAACCCGCGGTCGATGGTGCGGTACTTCGTCCCACCGTCCTCATAGGTGAACTCCCAGTCGGCCGTGTTCCAGCTCCGGTAGTCCACCTTCTCTATTCGGATCCGCGTGTACCCGGAGCGGGTCATGTACTGCTCCTGGTTCTTCCAGTCCGCCACCGCATCGCCCTTCGGCGTGCTGGTCCAGGCGATCAGCAGCTTCTGCCCGTCGGGCCCGGTCAGCCGGACCCCCGCGGAGTCGGTCGACTGGTACGACCACCCGGCGGGCAGGCCTATCGAGAAGCCCTGGCTCCCCTTGTACGTCTTCACGACCGCGGCGCCGCCCGAGGAACCGTCCGCCTCGTCACCGGTCCCGCCGGACGCGCCCGTACCCGAACTCGCCGCACTTCCCCCGGCCGACGCGGTCGCCGTGGAGTCGGTCTGCGCACCGCCCGTGCTCCCGGTGTCGCCGCTGTCCTTCTTGGTGTCGCTGCTCGCACTCGCGCTGACACTGCTGTCCGCCTTGGCACCGCTGGTGTGCTTCGACCCCTTGGAGCCGTCGTCATCGCCACCGAGCGTGAGCGCGAGCACGACACCGATCACCGCGAGCGCGATGACGACCGCGATGATCACCAGCGTCCGCTTCGGCACCACATCCGTGAGCGGCGCCCTCGGCACCGGCCGCGGCGGCAGATCCGGCGGCGTCATCACGGGCCACCCTGAACTCCGCCCACCCGAGCCCGAGTTGGCCGACCGAGTGCCCGACTCGTGCGTCGCGCCCAGGTCCCGGGTACCGGAGTCCCCCAGTCCCGTCTCCCGCAGCCCGGACGACTGCACACCGGGGTCACGTGTACCCGGGTCACGTGTACCCGAGTCCGACGCACCGGCCTTCGCCGCCGAGCCGGCCGCAGCTCCGGAACCGGACGCAGTCCCGGAACCAGCCGAAGCGCCGGTACCCGCCGCAGTTCCCGCACCGGCCGCCGTCCCGGAACGGGTCGCCGAACCAGAAGCGCCTCCCGACCGAGCCGAAGGCACCCCAGGCGTCCGAGGCCCGGTAGCGGCAGACCCTGAACTCCCGTCGGCAGCCGCGCTCTTCGCCCCACTGGAGCCAGCGGCCCCAGCAGCACCGGAGCCACTCTTGCCCGAAGTACCGGCAACGCCGCCCGAACCAGCCCCGGCAGCAGCAGCCGCACCCGCACCCGAGCCACCGCGCTTACCAGCAACGGGAGTTGAAGCCGCCCCAGAACCCGAACCCGCAGCCGGACTCGTGGCAGAACCCGCAGCCGCCGAAGTCGTGGCCGCCCCGGCCCCCGCCGAACCCCCCGCCGCCTTCCGCATGGACCGCAACGCCCCACGCAACCGCTCGGCCCCCGCCGAGGGACCCGAACTCCCGCTCCCGCCACCGCTCTTCTTGCCGCCGGACTCCGCGGGCCCCGGCTGCGCGGGCAACGGAACCACCCTCGTCGCGTCCGCCGCAGGTTCCGGCTCGGCCTTCGGCTCGGGCGCGTGGATCACCGCGTTGAGCATCGCCCGGGCACCCGCGTCGTCGAGACGCTGGGCCGGGTCCTTGTTCAGCAGGCCGTAGATGACGTCCTTCAGCGGCCCGGCGTTCTTCGGCTCCTCCAACGGCTCCGTCATCACCGCGGTGAGCGTGGCGATCGCGGAACCCTTGTCGTACGGCGGTGCGCCCTCGACCGCCGCGTACAGCAACCCGCCGAGCGACCACAGGTCGGCCGCCGGACCCGGCTTGTGCCCGCGGGCCCGCTCCGGGGAGATGTAGGAGGGCGCGCCGACGAGCATGCCGGTGGAGGTGATCGACGGGTCGCCCTCGACCTGTGCGATCCCGAAGTCGGTGAGCACGACCCGGCCGTCCTCGGCGATCAGCACGTTCGACGGCTTCACGTCGCGGTGCAGGATGCCCTCGCGATGCGCGGACCGCAGGACGTCGAGTATCGCGAGCCCGACCTCCGCGGCGCGCCGCGGCTCCAGCAGGCCGTCCTCCCGGATGGCCTCGGCGAGCGACTTGCCCTCGACCAACTCCATGACGATCCACGGCCGGTCGTCCTCGTCGACGACGTCGTAGACCGTCACCGCGCTGGTGTTGCGGATCCGCGCGATGGCCTTGGCCTCGCGCAACGTCCGCGTGATCAGCCGGCGTTTCTCGTCGTCGTCGATGCTGGACGGGAACCGCAGCTCCTTGACGGCGACCGTCCGGCCCAGGGTCTCGTCCTCGGCACGCCACACCGTGCCCATGCCTCCGCGGCCGAGCACTGCTCCCAACCGGTACCGCCCGGCGAGGAGACGTTCGCTCTTGTCCTGACGGGATGTCCCCGCCCGCTCCGCCTCCGACATGCGTCCCCTCATGCAACCCGCCCTGACAGAGCCTCCATTGTCCCCCACCGAACAAGTGCCCAACGCCCAGGGGGCCTCTCCCCGCGCACCGACGGCAGATCCGGTCGCATATCCGCCGCAGGTCACACAGCCAAGCCGGGCAGGATGACCGGCGAGAACGGAGGATCACGATGCCCACACCTCGGACACTGCTCGCCGTCCCGGTGTCCCTGGCGCTCCTCTGCCTGTCCACGACCGCCTCCCAGGCCCACCCGGCACCGGACACGAACGCCCTGGTCAGACTGCTGGTCACCCGGGGCAGGGCTCCCGCCGCGGCCCTACTGGCCCACGACAGCACGGGCGTTGGCACCGCACCGACCGGGACGGAGCACCCGCCGACCGGGACGGACGACCCGCAAGCCGGGACCGATGACGCGCGGGCCGGCACGGATGACGCGCAGGCCGAGTCGGACTACGCACTCGGTACGACGGAGTACGCACAGGCCGGAACAGACATCAGCCGCGCCGACCACTTCCGCGCCGGCAGCATCACGAAGACCTTCATCGCGACCGTGATCCTCCAACTGGCCGCCGAACACCGGCTGTCCCTGTCCGACACGGTGGAGCGGCACCTGCCCGGTCTGGTACACGGAGCGGGCAACGACGGGCGCGCGCTGACCCTCCGTTCCCTGCTCACCCACACCAGCGGCCTGTACGACTTCACCGCGGTCACCGGGGGCACGGTCCCCGTCTCCCCAACTCAGGCCGTCCGTACGGCAGTCACCCACCCTCCGGCCGATCGAGGCCGCTTCTCCTACTCGAACACCAACTACGTCCTGCTCGGCCTGGTGATCCGACAGGTCACCGGCAACTCGTACGCCACCGAGGCCGAGCGCCGCATCATCGCTCCGCTGCGTCTGACGGGCACCTCCTTCCCGGGCTCCCGCACCACTCTTCCCTCGCCGCACGGCCGCGCCTACGCGACCGACGGCTCCGACGTCACCGATCTCGACCCGCGGGTGGCCGGCGCCGCGGGCGAACTGGTGACCACGCTCACCGACCTGGACCGCTTCTACTCGGCCCTGCTCGGCGGCGAACTCCTGCCCCCGCGCCGGCTGCGCGAGATGCTCGACACCCGTACCGCGCATGGCTCGTACGGCATGGGTCTGTTCCCCGTGAAGCTCCCGTGCGGCATCACGGTGTGGGGGCACAACGGCCGTATCTCCGGCAGCTACGTGCGCACCGCAGCCACCGTCGACGGCCGTCGTGTCCTCACCTTCCGTGTGAACACGAGCGGGATAGCGGACCCCGGTCTCGAACCGGCCCTGCTCGCCGCCGAGTTCTGCCCCCGCACCTCGTAGAACGGCCGGGTTCCGGACAAAGATCCCAGTTCACGACACTCGTTCGAGTGAAGCGGGCGGGGGCTGCGGCGGCCTTCGGGCGAAGCCGGCTCCGGGCGAAGCCGACCGCGCCCGGGGTCTCTACAGCGGCGCGATGTCCGGCGCCCCCAGCCGCGCCGCGTCCGCCGTCAGGTCGTCGGGCTGGCGTTGCGACTCCCGCTCGGCCTCCACCCGCTTCTCGTAGTGCTCGACCTCGCGCTCGATCTGGTCCTTGTCCCAGCCGAGCACCGGTGCCATCAGCTCGGCCGCCTCACGGGCGCTGCGCGTGCCCCGGTCGAAGGTCTCGATCGAGATGCGGGTGCGGCGGGTGAGGACGTCGTCCAGGTGTCTGGCGCCCTCGTGCGAGGCGGCGTAGACGACCTCGGCGCGCAGGTAGTCGTCAGCCGCCTGGAGGGGTTCGCCGAGCGTGGGGTCCTTGGCGATGAGGTCGAGGACCTCCTCCGCCATCGAACCGAAACGGTTCAGCAGGTGCTCCACGCGCACCACATGGATGCCGGTCTTGGAGGCGATCCGCGCCCGCGCGTTCCACAACGCCCGGTACCCCTCCGCGCCGAGCAGCGGCACGTCCTCGGTGACGCACTCGGCGACCCGCATGTCGAGCCCGTGCACCGCCTCGTCCACGGCGTCCTTGGCCATCACGCGGTACGTCGTGTACTTGCCGCCCGCGACGACGACGAGCCCCGGCACCGGATGCGCGACGGTGTGCTCGCGCGACAGCTTGCTGGTGGCGTCCGACTCACCGGCGAGCAGTGGACGCAGTCCCGCGTACACGCCCTGGACGTCGTCTCTGGTCAGCGGCACCGCGAGCACCGAGTTCACGTGCTCCAGCAGATAGTCGATGTCGGCGCTGGACGCGGCCGGGTGGGCCTTGTCAAGGTCCCAGTCGGTGTCGGTGGTGCCGACGATCCAGTGCCGGCCCCAGGGGATGACGAACAGCACGGACTTCTCGGTGCGCAGGATCAGCCCGCTGGAGGAGTTGATGCGGTCCTTCGGGACGACCAGGTGGATGCCCTTGGAGGCCCGGACGTGGAACTGCCCGCGCTCCCCGACCATCGCCTGGGTGTCGTCGGTCCACACGCCCGTGGCGTTCACGATCTGCTTGGCGCGGATCTCGTACTCGCCGCCCGCCTCGACGTCCTGCACCCGGGCGCCGACCACGCGCTCGCCCTCGCGCAGGAAACCGGTCACCCGCGCGCGGTTGGCGACTTTCGCGCCGTAGGACGAGGCCGTGCGCACCAGGGTGGCCACATAGCGGGCGTCGTCCATCTGCGCGTCGTAGTACTGCAGGGCGCCGACCAGGGCGTCCTTCTTCAAGGCGGGTGCCACGCGCAGGGCGTGACGGCGGCTCAGGTGGCGGTGGGTGGGCAGACCCCGCCCGTGCGCGCGGGCCATGGACATCGCGTCGTAGAGCGCGACGCCCGAGCCGGCGTAGAGGCGCTCCCAGCCCTTGTGCTGGAGCGGGTACAGGAACGGCACCGGCTTCACCAGGTGCGGGGCGAGCCGCTCCAGCAGCAGTCCGCGTTCCTTGAGTGCCTCGCGGACGAGGGCGAAGTCGAGCATCTCCAGATAGCGCAGACCTCCGTGGATGAGCTTGCTCGACCTGCTCGATGTGCCGGACGCCCAGTCGCGCGCCTCGACCAGTCCCGTGGACAGGCCGCGTGTCACGGCGTCCAGGGCGGTGCCCGCGCCGACCACGCCTGCGCCCACCACGAGCACATCCAGTTCGCGCTCGGCCATTCCCGCCAGTGCCTCGGCTCGCTGCGCCGGACCCAGTGTCGCTGTCCTCACCGCTGCCTCCCGCTATCGGTAGCGCCGGCCGCACCCGTTCGGCGAAGCCCGGTTCGTATCCCTCCTGCCCAAATTCTGACCGGGTTGCCCGACTTCAGCCACCACTCGCCCCCAGCCTGTGGACAACAATCACAGGACTGCCGAAAAACACAGCCGTCCAATCCCGCATAACGGTCATATTTACTCCTAGTCTGACATTGCGCTCGCTCGTTCTGTCCACAGGGCTTGCGCACCTGTCCCGCTTCGGTTATCTGTCCCGCTTCGGTTATTGGGAAGGACGGCCCACGCCATGCCCGCAGATCTCGCCGTCATCGGACTCGGTCCTCTCGGCCTGCCCCTGGCCCAGGCCGCTGTCGCCGCCGGTATCGCCACGGTCGGCTTCAAGACCGGTCCTGAGGCCGGCTCCCTCAGCCCCGCCGAACTGCGCCGGATGCTCTCGGGGGGCTTCCGGCCGGCCACCAACCCCGCCGAGCTCGGCCGCGTACGCACCGCCGTGATCTGCGCGCCGACCCCCCGGGACGCCGACGGCGGCCTCGACCTCAGCCAGGTGGAGACGGCCGCCCGCGCCCTCGCGGCCCACCTGCGCCCGCACACCACGGTGATCCTGGAGTCACCGGTGCACCCCGGCACCACCGAGAACTTCCTGCGCCCCCTCCTCGAAGAGGGATCGGGCCTCCGCGCGGGCCGCGACTTCCACCTCGCCTACTCCCCCAGCCGCATCGACCCCGGCAACCGCGACTTCACCCCGGCCAACACCCCCAAGGTGATCGGCGGCCTCACCCCGGCCTGCACCGAGTCGGCCGCCGCCTTCTACGGCCGCCTCACCGACAAGGTGGTACGCGCGCGTGGCCTGCGCGAAGCGGAGACCGTGCAGCTCCTGGAGACCAACTTCCGGCACGTCAACATCGCCCTCGTCAACGAAATGGCCGTCCTGTGCCACGACTTGGGCGTCGACCTCTGGGACGTCATCCGCTGCGCCGAGACCAAGCCGTTCGGCTACCAGGCCTTCCGCCCCGGCCCCGGCGTCGGCGGCCACGCCGTCCCCCAGGACCTGACCGGCCACGGCCCCCGCCCCCTGCGCATGGTCGAACTCGCCCAGCAGGTCAACAACCAGATGCCCCGCTACGTCATCCAGCGCGCCGCCACGCTCCTCAACGAACACGGCAAGTCCGCGCGCGGGGCCCGCGTCCTGCTCCTCGGCGTCACCTACAAGGCCGACCTCGCCGACCAACAGGGCACCCCCGCCCAGGAGATCGCGATCCGCCTGATGGAACTCGGCGCCTCCGTCAGCTACCACGACCCACACATCCCGTCCTGGAGCGTCCTGGACCGCCCAGTCCCCCGCGCGGACTCCCTCTACGAGGCGGCGGCCGACGCCGACCTGACGATCCTGCTCCAGCAGCACCGGACGTACGACCTCCAGGGCCTGTCTGTGAAGGCGCAGTTGCTGCTGGACACGCGCGGGGCGACGCCGACGGGCGCGGCACACCGGCTCTGAGCTCGAAAACGACTGGTCACAGGGTCACGTCGACCTGCTAATCTCCCCACACCCGTCGCACAGCTGTCTCATATTCGTGCGCGCGCATCTCCGCTTCACCTTTCTTGTCTTCATATCCCGTGGGGGGATTTCTGTCATGAGCCAGTCAGCCACGCCACCACAGCCGCCACAGGCGCAGGCCGAGGCGCAGCAGCCCGCGCCGCCGCAGCCGGTCGACGGCAACCCGTACGCCCAGCAGCCCGGCACCGTACCGCCGCCTCCGGCACCGGGCGCGCCGTACGCCCCGCCCGCTCCCCCGAAGAACAACATCGCGCTCGGCCTGGTGACCGCCGTCGCCGCCGCACTGGTCGCCGCCGGCATCTACGGCGTCGTCATCGGCACCACCAAGCACGAGATCGGCTGGGCGGCGGTCGGCGTCGGCTTCGTGATCGGCCTGGCTGCGGGCAGGCTCGGCGGGCGCAACCCCGCGCTTCCCGTGGTCAGCGCCGTGCTGGCCCTGGGCGCGGTCTATCTCGGCCAGTTGGTCGGCGATGCGATGCTCATCGCGGACGAGTACGGCGTGAACTTCAGCAAGGTGTTCTTCGACCACTTCGGCGTGGTCCAGGACGCCTGGAAGGCCGACTCCGACCCGCTCACCTTCGTCTTCTTCGCCATCGCCGCGTTCGCCGCGTTCTCGGGCGCCAAGAAGGCTGCGCTCTGACCCCGGCGCGCGGGTTGTGCAGGGGGGCGCTTGGGGCGGGCTGTGCGTCGGGGGCTGGTGGCGTGCGACACGCGGCGCCGGTACCGTAAGAAACAGGTGGAGCCTGCCGCAGTGGGCACTGCGGCAGGCTCCTGAAAAGTGAACGGAGTGTCCACCCCTAGTTGCCTTGGGGGTGGCCGCTCACTTTCCGCCGTACATCCACAAGATCCACCTCCTCCGTTGCTTCACCATCCGAAGACGGATCCGGTCCCAGCGGGTGGGCTTGCGGTGGCGACCCATGGGCGCCCCCTTCCACGAGGCCGCCCATTAGCCCGGTAGGCGGTTCCTCTGGAATTCGGGCCGGGCCCCGAGAGCCCGGGTCCGGAACGATTTCCGCGGAAGGGAGCACCCCAGACAACTGGGGCGCCGATCACGGACGCTACCGCCCCGACACGCCCCACCAGCGAACTTTCGCCCCGAACGCAACCGTGCGCCCCCCAATCCCAACACGCGCCCCACCACCCCCACTTGGGCACACAAAAGGGCCCGGACCACCCAGACCCGGGCCCCTCGAAGCGTCGTAGAACCGCCTACCGCCTACCGCTTGTGCTGCGAGTCCGCCACCGTCACCTCGACCCGCTGGAACTCCTTCAGCTCGCTGTACCCGGTCGTCGCCATCGCGCGGCGCAGCGCCCCGAAGATGTTCATCGAGCCATCCGGGATGTGGGACGGGCCCGCAAGGATCTCCTCGATCGTGCCGACCGTGCCGAGGTCGACCTTCTTGCCGCGCGGGAGTTCCTCGTTGACCGCTTCCATGCCCCAGTGGTGGCCCTTGCCCGGCGCGTCCGTGGCGCGGGCGAGCGGGGAGCCCATCATGACCGCGTCCGCGCCGCAGGCGATCGCCTTGGGGAGGTCGCCGGACCAGCCGACACCGCCGTCGGCGATCACGTGCACGTACCGGCCGCCGGACTCGTCCATGTAGTCGCGGCGGGCGGCGGCGACATCGGCCACCGCCGTGGCCATCGGGACCTGGATGCCCAGCACGTTGCGCGTGGTGTGTGCCGCGCCGCCGCCGAAGCCGACAAGGACGCCGGCCGCGCCGGTGCGCATCAGGTGCAGGGCCGCGGTGTACGTGGCGCAGCCGCCGACGATCACCGGGACGTCCAGCTCGTAGATGAACTGCTTCAGGTTCAGCGGCTCGTGCGAACCCGACACGTGCTCCGCGGAGACCGTCGTACCGCGGATGACGAAGATGTCCACGCCCGCGTCGACGACGGCCTTGGAGAACTGGGCCGTGCGCTGCGGGGAGAGCGCGGCGGCGGTGACCACGCCCGAGTCGCGCACCTCCTTGATTCGCTGCCCGATCAGCTCCTCCTTGATGGGAGCGGCGTAGATCTCCTGGAGGCGGCGGGTCGCGGTGTCCACGTCGAGGCCGGTGATCTCGTCGAGGAGCGGCTGCGGGTCCTCGTACCGCGTCCAGAGGCCTTCGAGGTTCAGCACGCCGAGGCCGCCGAGCTCGCCGATGCGGATCGCGGTGGCCGGGGAGACGACCGAGTCCATGGGGGCGGCCAGGAAGGGCAGCTCGAAGCGGTAGGCGTCGATCTGCCAGGCGATCGAGACCTCCTTCGGGTCCCGCGTACGGCGGCTGGGGACGACGGCGATGTCGTCGAAGGCGTACGCCCGGCGGCCGCGCTTGCCGCGCCCGATCTCGATCTCAGTCACGTCTGTGGCCTTTCCTCTGCGTTTCAGCGTCTTCCAGTATCGCCGACGGGCACGACAAGGGCGGCCCCGGTGTGTCCGGAGCCGCCCTTGGGGAAGCCTGCCGACTACTTGCTGCGGCTGTAGTTCGGTGCCTCGACCGTCATCTGGATGTCGTGCGGGTGGCTCTCCTTGAGGCCCGCCGACGTGATGCGGACGAAGCGGCCCTTGGTGTCCATCTCCTCGATGGTGGCCGCGCCCACATAGCCCATGGTCTGGCGCAGCCCGCCGACGAGCTGGTGCAGCACGTTGGCCAGCGGGCCGCGGTAGGGCACCTGGCCCTCGATGCCCTCGGGCACGAGCTTGTCGTCGGAGGCGACCTCGGCCTGGAAGTAGCGGTCCTTCGAGTACGACCGGCCCTGGCCGCGGGACTGCATCGCGCCGAGCGAGCCCATGCCGCGGTACGACTTGAACTGCTTGCCGTTGATGAACTGCAGCTCGCCCGGCGACTCCTCGCAGCCCGCGAGCAGGCTGCCGAGCATCACCGTGTCGGCGCCGGCGGCGAGCGCCTTGCCGATGTCGCCGGAGTACTGCAGGCCGCCGTCGCCGATGAGCGGGACGCCGGCCGCGCGGGCGGCGAGGGACGCTTCGTAGATCGCGGTGACCTGCGGGACGCCGATGCCGGCGACGACACGGGTCGTACAGATCGAGCCGGGGCCGACGCCGACCTTGATGCCGTCGACACCGGCGTCGATGAGGGCCTGGGCGCCGTCGCGGGTGGCTACGTTGCCGCCGATCACGTCGACGCCGACGCTCGACTTGATCTTCGCCATCCAGTTGAGGGCGTTGCTGTTGTGGCCGTGCGAGGTGTCGACGACCAGGAAGTCCACGCCGGCCTCGGCGAGGGCCTGGGCGCGCTCAAGCGCCTCGGGGCTGGCGCCCACGGCGGCGCCGACGATGAGGCGGCCCTCGGCGTCCTTGGCGGCGTTCGGGTACTGCTCGGCCTTGACGAAGTCCTTGACCGTGATGAGGCCCTTGAGGATGCCCGCCTCGTCCACGAGGGGCAGCTTCTCGATCTTGTGGCGGCGCAGCAGCTGCATGGCGTCGGCGCCGGAGATGCCGACCTTGCCGGTGACCAGGGGCATCGGGGTCATGACCTCGCGCACCTGACGGGACCGGTCGGTCTCGAAGGCCATGTCGCGGTTGGTGACGATGCCGAGCAGCTTGCCGTTGCCGTCGGTCACCGGGACGCCGCTGATGCGGAACTTGGCGCACAGCGCGTCGGCCTCGCCGAGCGTGGCGTCCGGGTGCACGGTGATCGGGTCGGTGACCATGCCGGACTCGGAACGCTTCACGAGGTCGACCTGGTTGACCTGGTCCTCGACCGAGAGGTTGCGGTGCAGGACACCGACACCGCCCTGGCGGGCCATCGCGATCGCCATCCGGGACTCGGTCACCTTGTCCATCGCCGCGGAGAGCAGCGGGATGTTGACCCGGACGTTGCGCGAGATGCGGGACGAGGTGTCGACCGCGTTCGGGAGCACGTCGGACGCGCCCGGCAGCAGCAGCACGTCGTCGTAGGTCAGCCCTAGTGTCGCGAATTTGGCGGGCACTCCGTCGACGTTGGCAGTCATGACACCTTCCCCAAATGGCCTTGATCGGTGCGGATGTCCATGCTAACGGGAAGCGCGGTCACCTAATTCCACGATTCCACGGCTACGGCCCGCTCCGGGCTTCGTATGTTCGTACGTACGCCGCCGCCCGGCTGTTCACGGAAGGCGTCGCGGCGCAGGGCTCCGCCGTCGAGGGCAGTGCCCGTACGGGAGTTACTGCTCGGCCAGTGCCCGCAGTCGGCTCAGTGCCCGGTGCTGGGCGACCCGGACCGCGCCGGGTGACATTCCCAACATCTGGCCGGTCTCCTCGGCGGTGAGGCCGACGGCGATGCGCAGCAGGAGCAGTTCGCGCTGGTTCTCCGGGAGGTTGGCCAGGAGTTTCTTGGCCCATTCGGCGTCGCTGCTGAGCAGGGCGCGCTCCTCGGGGCCCAGCGAGTCGTCCGGGCGCTCCGGCATCTCGTCGGAGGGGACGGCCGTGGAGCCGGGGTGGCGCATCGCGGCGCGCTGGAGGTCGGCGACCTTGTGGGCGGCGATGGCGAAGACGAAGGCCTCGAAGGGGCGGCCGGTGTCCTTGTAGCGGGGCAGTGCGAGGAGGACGGCGACACAGACCTCCTGGGCGAGGTCCTCCACGAAGTGCCGTGCGTCGCCCGGGAGTCGGGACAGCCGGGTGCGGCAGTAGCGCAGGGCCAGTGGGTGGACGTGGGCGAGCAGATCGTGGGTCGCCTGCTCGTCTCCGTCGACCGCGCGAAGGACGAGTCCACCAATCGCCCCTGGGGCTCTGGCCGCCTCGTCGTCACGCATCGGTCCATGGTGCCTTGCGGCCGAAGGGTCCGTGGCACCGCGTCCGTTGTTGTGCACCGAAGCGTTATGAGCAGGTGCGCCGGAAGTCATCTCCTGCGCCCTCCCCTCCCGCTCGACCGACTCGTCCCCGAGGAACTCCACACCTCAAGGATGCGGCATCCGCGGCGAAACGAGCAGCGGGCGCCCGGCGGGCCCCTTCACCGTCCCCGCCCACCCGGTGGCGGGCGGGGATTCTCGTATCCCCGCTACGACCCACTGACCTGGTCCTAACGGACCAGGCCCCACCGGAAACCGAGCGCCACGGCGTGTGCCCGGTCCGAGGCGCCGAGTTTCTTGAAGAGGCGCCGTGCGTGTGTTTTGACGGTGTCCTCGGAGAGGAACAGCTCACGGCCGATCTCCGCGTTGGAGCGGCCGTGGCTCATCCCTTCGAGGACCTGGATCTCGCGCGCGGTGAGCGTCGGTGCGGCGCCCATCTCGGCGGACCGCAGCCGGCGCGGGGCCAGTCGCCAGGTCGGGTCGGCGAGGGCCTGGGTGACCGTGGCCCGCAGTTCGGCGCGCGAGGCGTCCTTGTGCAGATAGCCGCGGGCGCCGGCCGCGACCGCGAGGGCCACGCCGTCCAGGTCTTCGGCGACGGTGAGCATGATGATGCGTGCGCCCGGGTCGGCGGACAGCAGCCGCCGCACGGTCTCGACACCGCCGAGTCCGGGCATGCGTACGTCCATCAGGATGAGGTCCGAGCGGTCGGCACCCCAGCGGCGGAGGACTTCCTCGCCGTTGGCCGCCGTCGTCACGCGCTCGACACCGGGCACGGTCGCGACCGCGCGGCGGAGCGCCTCTCGGGCAAGCGGGGAGTCGTCACAGACGAGGACGGATGTCATGGCCGCCCTCCGCAACTGATGCGCGTCACCTTGAGCCTCCAGGCTGGTACGAAATCGTCACCTGTGCGGTCGACCGACTCGGACGCCTGCCCGAGCACTTGTTGTTTTCAACCGCCTCGCACTCTCAACGACGGTCACTCGAAAGAGTTACGGGGCCGTGTGCCATCTTCGGCACTCTACGTGAGGGTGCGGACACGGTGGAGGCGTGCGCGGCCGACCCACAAGCTTTCATCACAACCGGTGCCCCATTCAGCCCTATTTCTTCCCTTTTGCTGGTGTCTGAGGCTAGATTCGCAATGAGTCATATTTTCATCTCCTTAGATCGTAGTTGTACGGTCGTGGACACCGTATCCGCCCATAACGGCTACAAGGGGTCACGCAATGGCAGATTTCTCCCGCCTTCCCGGACCGAACGCGGACCTGTGGGACTGGCAGCTCCTGGCTGCCTGCCGAGGGGTCGACAGCTCGCTCTTCTTTCATCCCGAGGGCGAGCGCGGTGCGGCACGAAGCGCTCGTGAGAACTCGGCCAAAGAGGTCTGCATGAGGTGCCCGGTCCGCGCACAGTGCGCGGCGCACGCGCTGGCGGTGCGCGAGCCGTACGGCGTCTGGGGCGGCCTGACCGAGGACGAGCGCGAAGAGCTCATGGGGCGTGCCCGCAGCCGGCTGGTGTCGGCTTCGGCCGCCGGGGACATGGCTTCGAACAACTGAAGGAACGTTTCTCCAACCAGCCCTCCACCAGGAGGCACGCCCAGCTCTCCAACAGGGGCACGCGCACGCGTGCCCCGCTATTTTTCGCGGGCCGCCCGCGCCAGCTGGTCGAGGGTCGCCGCCACCGCCGGCACCCGCGCCAGGTCGGGCAGCGTCAGCGCGACGATCTCCCGCCGCACCGCCGGTTCCAGCGTCACCGTCCGCGCTCCCCTGGGCCGTACGGACTCGATGGCGAGCTGGGGCAGGACGGCGACGCCCAGCCCCGCGCTCACCAGGCCGACGACCGCCGGATAGTCGTCGGTCGCGAAGTCGATGCGCGGGGTGAAGCCGGCGGCCTCGCACACCTCGACCAACTGGCCCCGGCAGCGCGGGCAGCCGGCGATCCAGGGGTCGTCGGCGAGTTCGCCGATGGCGACCGACCCGGCACGCGCGTGCCGGTGCTTTTCCGGGACCAGGGCGACCAGACGGTCGCTGAGCAACGGTCGGACCACCAGGTCGGACCAGTCCTCCGCGCCCGCCGCCGTCTCGTAGCGGAAGGCGAGTGCGATGTCGCAGTCGCCCTCCCGGAGGAGGTCGACGGAGTTCGGCGGTTCGGCCTCCTCCAGGGAGACGCGGGTGCCGGGGTGGGCGGCGCGCAGGGCGGCCAGGGCGGTGGGGACGAGCGTCGAGCTGCCGCTGGGGAAGGAGACCAGACGGACCCGGCCCGCGCGCAGGCCCGCGATCGCGGCGACCTCCTCCTCGGCCGCCGTCAGGCCGGCGAGGATGCCGGCGCCGTGCCGGACCAGGGCCTCGCCCGCCTGCGTCAGACGCATCTCGCGGCCGGTGCGGATCAGCAGCGGGGTGCCGACCGAGGTCTCCAGGGCCTTCATCTGCTGGCTGACGGCGGGCTGGGTGCAGCCCAGTTCACGCCCGGCCGCCGAGAAGGAGCCGGTGGCGGCGACGGCGCGCAGCACACGGAGATGACGGGCCTCGATCACACCCCGAGCATAAGTGCTTCTTTGCTACGACGACGAATAATGCACCGCACCTTTGGGGTGCTCTCGTCTACCGTGCCGTCATGAAGCTTCTCTCGCTGAATCTGGGCCGGGCCACGGCCGTGCCGTACACGGACCAGCCCGACGGGGTGACCGGCATCGACAAGCGGCCGACCGACGCGCCGGTGCGGGTGAGCGCGCCCGGGCCCAAGGGCGTCGCCGGGAGCGGGCTGGCCGGGGACGCGGTGTGTCACCGGCGGCACCACGGGGGCGACGACCAGGCGGTGTACGCGGTCGCGCGCGAGGATCTCGACGACTGGGAGCGGGAGTTGGGACGCCCGCTGGCCAGCGGTTCCTTCGGGGAGAACCTGACGACCCTGGGGCTCGACGTGTCCGGCGCGCGGATCGGCGAGCGCTGGCGGATCGGTCCCGAGGTGGTCCTGGAGGTCACCTGCGGGCGGATCCCGTGCCGTACCTTCCAGGACCATCTGGGCGAACGCGGGTGGGTGAAACGGTTCACCGTGAAGGGTGCGCCGGGGGCCTATCTGCGGGTGATCGAGCCCGGCGAGATCCGGGCGGGCGATCCGATCGAGATCGTGCACCGGCCCGACCACGACGTGACGGTGGCCCTGCAGTTCCGGGCCGTGACGACCGAGCGGGAGCTGCTGCCGCAGTTGCTCCCGGCGGGCGAGGCGCTGCATCCGGAGTCGCTCGCGCAGGCCCGGAAGTATGTCGCGGAGAACGCGGGCTGACCTGCCGTCACGACCTGTTCGACACGTTGTTCGACACGTGTTCGTCACGGATCGGGAGGGCCTGTGCAGAGATCGGACCGGCTTGCTCCAGGTCACTAATCTTGCGCCATGACAACGGCATTGATTACGGGATCGACCGCGGGCATCGGTGCCGCGTTCGCGCGGCGGCTCGCGGCGGACGGACACAACCTCGTGCTGGTGGCGCGCAACACCGAGCGGCTCGGGGAGCAGGCGACCGAACTGCACGACCGGCACGGCATCGAGGCCGAGGTGCTCACCGCCGACCTCGCCACGGACAAGGGCATCGACACGGTGGCCGCCCGTCTCGCCGACCGCAAGAACCCCGTCGACCTGCTGGTCAACAACGCGGGCTTCGGCAACAAGGGCCGCTACCTCGACGTGTCCATGGCCGACGAGCTGAAGATGCTCAAGGTGCACTGCGAAGCGGTGCTGCGGCTGACCAGCGCGGCGACCGAGGCGATGCGGGAGCGCGGGCGCGGCGGGGTCGTCAACGTGGCCTCCGTCGCCGCCTTCGTACCGCGCGGGACGTACGGCGCGTCGAAGGCGTGGGTCGTGCAGTTCACGCAGGGCGCGGCCAAGGACCTGGCGGGTACGGGCGTACGGCTGATGGCGCTGGCGCCCGGCTTCGTGCGGACCGAGTTCCACGAGCGGGCCGGGATGGGGACGGACAACATCCCGAACTGGATGTGGCTGGACGCGGACAAGCTGGTCGCGGCGGCGCTCTCGGATCTGGCGCGCGGCAAGTCGCTGTCGATCCCGGACCCGCGCTACAAGGCGCTGATGGGTCTGGTGAAGGTCACCCCGCAGGCGGTGCTGGGCGGGATCACCTCGAAGACCGGGCGGAAGTACGGGCCGCAGTGACGGCGGCCGCCACGGTGACGGCGGCCTCGGTGACGAAGGTTCCGGCGGAACGCGAAGGCCCGGCTCCCCCAGAGGGTGCCGGGCCTTCGACGTACACGTACTACGGGTTCACCGACTCGCGTCAGTGGGAGTGGCCGTGGCTGTGACCAGCGGCCGGCTCCTCCTCTTCCTTCTTCTCGACGACCAGGGTCTCGGTCGTGAGGAGCAGGGAGGCGATGGAGGCGGCGTTCTCCAGGGCGGAGCGGGTGACCTTGACCGGGTCGATGACGCCGGCCTTGACCAGGTCGCCGTACTCGCCGGTCGCGGCGTTGAAGCCCTGGCCGGGCTCCAGGTCGGCGACCTTGGCGGTGATGACGTAGCCCTCAAGGCCCGCGTTCTCGGCGATCCAGCGCAGCGGCTCGACGACCGCGCGGCGGACGACCGCGACACCGGTGGCCTCGTCGCCGGTCTTGTCGAGGTTGCCCTCCAGGACCTTGGCGGCGTGCACCAGAGCGGAGCCACCACCGGAGACGATGCCCTCCTCGACCGCGGCGCGGGTCGCGGAGATGGCGTCCTCCAGACGGTGCTTCTTCTCCTTCAGCTCCACCTCGGTGGCGGCGCCGACCTTGATCACGCACACGCCGCCGGCCAGCTTCGCGAGGCGCTCCTGGAGCTTCTCGCGGTCCCAGTCGGAGTCGGTGTTCTCGATCTCGGCCTTGATCTGGTTGACGCGGCCCGCGACCTCGGAGGAGTCGCCGGCACCGTCGACGACGGTCGTGTCGTCCTTGGTGACCGTCACGCGGCGGGCGGAGCCCAGCACGTCCAGGCCGACCTGGTCGAGCTTGAGGCCGACCTCCTCGGCGATGACCTGACCGCCGGTGAGGGTGGCGAGGTCGCCGAGCATCGCCTTGCGGCGGTCGCCGAAGCCGGGGGCCTTGACCGCGACCGCGTTGAACGTGCCGCGGATCTTGTTCACGACCAGGGTCGACAGGGCCTCGCCCTCGACGTCCTCGGCGATGATCAGCAGCGGCTTGGAGGCGTTGGCCTGGATGACCTTCTCCAGCAGCGGCAGCAGGTCCTGGATGGAGCTGATCTTGCCCTGGTGGATGAGGATGTACGGGTCTTCGAGGACCGCTTCCATGCGCTCCTGGTCCGTCACGAAGTACGGCGACAGGTAGCCCTTGTCGAAGGCCATGCCCTCGGTGAAGTCCAGCTCCAGACCGAAGGTGTTGGACTCCTCGACGGTGATGACACCGTCCTTGCCGACCTTGTCCATCGCCTCGGCGATGAGCTCGCCGACCTGGCTGTCCTGCGCGGACAGACCGGCGACGGCGGCGATGTCGGCCTTGTCGTCGATGGGCCGCGCGGTGGCGAGCAGCTCGTCGGAGATGGCCTTGACGGCGGCGTCGATGCCCTTCTTCAGGGCGGCCGGGGAGGCACCCGCGGCGACGTTGCGCAGGCCCTCGCGCACGAGCGCCTGGGCGAGCACGGTGGCGGTGGTGGTGCCGTCACCCGCGATGTCGTTGGTCTTGGTCGCCACCTCCTTCACCAGCTGGGCACCGAGGTTCTCGTACGGGTCCTCCAGCTCGACCTCGCGGGCGATGGTGACACCGTCGTTGGTGATGGTGGGGGCGCCGAACTTCTTGTCGATGACGACGTTGCGGCCCTTGGGGCCGATCGTCACCTTCACCGTGTCGGCAAGCTTGTTGACGCCGCGCTCGAGGGCGCGACGGGCGTCCTCGTCGAACTTCAGGATCTTCGCCATGGGAGCGGTTCAGCCCTCTCGGAAAACGTGGGTGAAACGAACTACGCCCCTGACGCCCGGCTTCATAAGGTCGCGGGGGCCAGGGGCGCAGCTCACTGCAAAACTGGGTGTATCGGTGAAGCTCAGTACATCCGGGTGGTACCGGGTGAACTACTTCTCGATGACCGCGAGCACGTCGCGGGCCGAGAGGACGAGGTACTCCTCGCCCTGGTACTTCACTTCGGTGCCGCCGTACTTGCTGTACAGCACGATGTCGCCGGTCTGGACGTCGAGCGGCAGGCGCTCGCCGTTCTCGAAGCGACCCGGGCCCACCGCGAGGACGACGCCCTCCTGGGGCTTCTCCTTCGCGGTGTCCGGGATGACCAGGCCAGAGGCCGTGGTCTGCTCGGCTTCGAGCGCCTGGACCACAATGCGGTCCTCGAGCGGCTTGATGGCAACCTTGGAGCTGGCGGTCGTCACGATCCGACCTCCCCCTTCGGAGATCTCACGGGGTTAACTGTCTGAGGTGGCGACCAGGTCGATCCGTCGTCGCGGGTGCCGGACCTGCCCGTCGCTATTGGCACTCTCCAGGGGGGAGTGCCAGGTCTGAGACTATGACTGCGATTAGCACTCGGTCAAGCGGAGTGCCAATGCCCGCGGCGCTTGAGCGGAATTTTGACGTCACCCTGAGCCGTGTGGCGGGCCTGTGCTTGATGCCGCCGTCCTTGGGGGCTGCGCCCCCAGACCCCCGCTATCGGCCTTCGGCCTCGTCCTCAAACGCCGGACGGGCTGATTTTGCCGACCGGCGTTGGACGGTTCCCGCACTAGTCCGCCGTGCACCCCCAGTAGCCGATCTCCGCCGGCTCGCCGTCGCGGTAGAGGATCGTGCACCGGCCCGTTCCACGGCCCGGGAAGGCCAGATCCCCGATGCGGAGAGCGGCGATCCATCGCTCGCGGGTGGGTCTGCCCTCAGGCGTCCAGTCGCACAGCTCGCCCTCGGACAGTGGCCGCATCATGGCGAAGTCGTCTCCGGACGCCGCGTCGATGAGCGCGTAGAAGTCGAGCACGGAGGACGTGCCGCCCGTCAGGATGTACTCCCGCCAGCCGTCGTCCTCCCACAGATCGACGATGTCCCGCCCCGGAAACCCGTGGTCGTCCTTGGCCAGTTCCTGTTCCTGCGCCTGCCGGAACGCCGACTCCAGATCCCTCTGGTACGGCCCGATGGAGGTCCACTCGTTGCCACCCATCGCAAGGCCCTTTCCACTCACCGCCGTTCGACGTGCGCGGCAGGCTATCCGGGGCGACTGACACCTACGGGACCGGCCCTAGAGGTAGTCCTCCAGGCGCCCCACCGTCAGACCCCGCTCCTGGATGCCCCGGAGGAGGCGGGCCGTCGTGCCGGTCGGGGTGATCTGGACGATGTCTCCGGGGGTGAGCCGGTGGTCGCCCCGGGCGTAGGTCAGGGTGCCGGTCGTCGTGGAGGCCCGCCAGAGGACCAGGGCGGAGATGCCGCAGTCGGCCGCGGCGCGGCGGGTCGTCGTGTCGTACGTGCCCTCGGGGGGCCGGAGCAGGCGGGAGCCGGGGTGGGGGCGGTGGCCGCAGATCTCGGTGCGCTGGGTGGCGTAGGGCAGGCCGGTGAAGCGGGCGGGCTTCGGGGGTGTGCGGAACTCCGTGACCGGGAGGCGCAGTTCGCGGATCAGGTCGGTGAACCTCGGGTCCCGGCGGGCGCTCGCGTCGTGGTCGTAGGTCAGGAAGACGACCCGGTCGCGGGTGCGGACGTGGTCCACGACGGGTGGAAGGCCCGGACCCGCCGAGCGGGCGGCGGGGTGAGGGGACGGTTTCGGGGCGGGGGCCAGCGGGGCCGTCAAACCCCAGTGGCGGTACGGCTGTTCGCGGGCCGGGCCGTGCGGGTGGACGCGTTGGGCGGCCTTCTTGCCGAGCCGTTCGATGGGGTCGACGGACTGGGCGCAACCGGTGAGGAACAGCAGAGCGGCCGCCGACGCGACGGCCACCGGTACCCGCAGACGGCCCGCCCGCCTCACAGGTAGTCCTCCAGGCGGGCCACCGCGTAACCCTCGGCCGTGACCTTGCCCAGGAAGCGGCGCATGTCGTCGACCATCGTGCCCTTCCAGTCCTCGCGGCCCCGGAAGTGCGTCAGGACGATGTCGCCGGGGTGCAGGGACCGGTCGTCCTCGCGGTACTCCCAGTGGTCGACGAACACCTCCTCGTCCCAGATCGGGGCGTACTTGACGCCACAGGACTTCGCGGCGACGAGGGTGTCGTGATTGTAGTTCCCGTACGGCGGCCGGAACACGGTCGGGGCCTTGCCGAACTGCTTCTTCATGATGTCCTGCATGCCGCAGATCTCGCGCTTCTGCTCGGCGTAGGACAGGCCCGGCAGATACGGGTGCGTGAGGGTGTGGTTGTTGACCGTGTGCCCCTGGGCCTGCATCTTCCGGAAGTAGCCGTAGTCGTCCTTCACCAGGTAGTTGCTGAGGAAGGCCGTGTACGGGATCTTCAGGTCGCTCATCATCCGCAGGAACGCGGGGTCCTTGTTCTCGCCGTCGTCGATGGTGAGGAAGACGATCTTCTGCTTCGTGGGGATCGTGGTGAAGACCGGCGGGAGGTTCAACTCCTCCTGGTCGTCCACCTCGAAGCCCTTGCGCGCGGTGATCTCCGGCTTCTGCGCGGGTGCCGGCGGCGCCTGGAGGGGCACCTTCGCCAGCCCCCAGCGCTTGGCCGCGGCAGCCCGCGCGGCGTACGCGGCGCGCAACTTGCTCGCGTAGGAGTCCAGCGCGCGGGCCGGGGGCGCGTGCAGCGGCTGCGCGCCCTGCGCCGGGTGGACGCCCGCGCCCGGGCCGGGCTGGCCGCAGCCGGAGACGAGAGCGGCGAGCGCGAGGGCGGCGAGCGCACCACGGGCGACTCCCGCCGTCCGACCCCGATCGCCCAGGGTTCCCCGGTCTCCCCGGCTCGCACACGCCCGATTGATGTCATTTTGTACGACTACTCGCATGGGGTCGGATCTTTTCAGGCCCCGGCCCCGATCCCGCGCCGACACCGCCAACACACCGCCACCGGAGGCACACCGTCCACCGACTGGCCCACAATGTCCCGGTGAACGACCCCGTACTCGCCTTCGCCGCCCTGCTCACCCCCGAGGGCCGCGCCCTCCTCGACGAGGTCCGTGGCACCGACCCGGCCAAGGAACTCGCCGTCGCCACCCGCCTGCGCCGCGACCACCCCGCCGACCTCGTCTCGGCGGCCCTCGGCCAGGCCCGGCTGCGCCAACGCGCGGCAGCGGCGAAGTTCACACCCGAGGACGCCGACCGGATGTTCTTCACCCCGAACGGCTTCGAACAGTCCACCCGGGCCACCGTCGCCACCTACCGCGCCGCCCGCCTCCTGGACCGCGGCGTGACCTCCGTCGCCGACCTCTGCTGCGGCATCGGCGGCGACGCGATCGCGCTGGCACGGGCGGGGGTGCGGGTCCTGGCCGTGGACCGCGACCCGCTGACGGTGGCCGTGGCCCGCGCGAACGCGGAGGCGTTGGGACTCGCCGACCTGATCGAGGTCCGCGAGGCGGATGTCACCGACGTCGACACGTCCGCGTACGACGCCGTGTTCGTCGACCCCGCACGGCGCGGCGGCCGCGGCCGCATCTTCGACCCCGAGGCGTACTCCCCGCCGTTGTCCTGGGCCATCGGCGCCGCTACGACGGCCCCGCTCGCCGCGCTGAAGATCGCACCCGGGGTACCGCACGAGGCGATCCCGGCGGAGGCCGAGGCGGAGTGGATCTCGGACGGGGGTGACGTGAAGGAGGCGGTGCTGTGGTTCGGGGCGGGAGTGCGGCCGGGGGCGGTGCGGGCAACTCTGCTGCCCGGACCGCGAGTTCTGCACGGGCGCGGGTTGCCTAACCCTGAAGTGCGTTCCGTCGGACGGTACTTGTACGAACCCGACGGTGCGGTCATCCGTGCGCACCTGGTTGCCGAGGTGGCGGAGGAGGTGGGGGGTGGGCTTGTCGACGAGACCATCGCGTATGTGACGGCGGATGAGCTACGGCCTACCGCGTATGCCACCGCCTATGAGATCACCGACCGACTTCCCTTCGGCGTAAAGAAGTTGAAGGCGTTGCTGCGGGAGCGGGAGGTGGGCGTCCTCACCGTGAAGAAGCGGGGGTCGGCCGTCGAACCGGAGGAGCTGCGGCGGAAGGTGAAGCCTCAGGGGCCCAACTCGGCGACGGTGTTTCTTACTCGGGTGGCGGGGGCGCCGGCGATGTTGATCGGGCGGCCTGTCTGACGGTCAAAGCAACTGTCTATGGACCCCCTTTGCGCTATGACCCGCGCTACGACGCCTCCGCCGCCCGGCGCAGCAGGAATTGGCGTTCGCGTTCGTTGCGCGCCAGCGAAGCCGCCCTGACGAACTCCGCCTTCGCCTCCGTCGTACGGCCCAGGCGGAGGAGCAGGTCGCCGCGGACGCTCGGGAGCAAGTGGTAGTCGCGCAGGGCCGGTTCGGAGGCGAGGGTGTCGACGATCTCCAGTGCCGGCGCCGGGCCCTGCGCCATGGAGATGGCCACCGCGCGGTTCAACTCCACTACAGGGGACGGGGATCGGGTCGCGAGGAGGCCGTACAGGGTCGCGATCGTCGGCCAGTCGGTCTCGTCGTAGGTGTACGCGTGGGCGTGGCAGGCGGCGATGGCGGCCTGGAGGGCGTAGGGGCCGGGGGCGCCGGTGGACACGGCGTCGGCGCGGCCGAGGGCGGTGATGCCGCGGGCGATGAGGAGGCGGTTCCAGCGGCGGCGGTTCTGGTCCCTGAGGAGGACGGGGTCGCCGTTCGGGGCCGTGCGGGCGGCCGAGCGGGAGGCCTGGAACTCCAACAGGGAGGCCAGGGCGTGCACTTCGGGTTCCTTCGGCATCAGGCCGGAGAGGAGACGGGCCAGGCGGAGCGCGTCCTCGCAGAGGCTCGGGCGAAGCCAGTCGTCGCCCGCCGTCGCCGCGTAACCCTCGTTGAAGATGAGGTAGATGACGTCCAGGACCGAGCCCAGGCGGGCCTCGCGGTCGGGGCCGTAGGGGACCTCGAAGGCGACGTTCTTGGTGGCGAGGGTGCGTTTGGCGCGGACGATGCGCTGGGCGATCGTCGGCTCGGGGGCGAGGAAGGCGCGGGCGATCTCGGGGGTGGTCAGGCCGCCGAGGAGGCGGAGGGTGAGGGCGGTGCGGGCCTCGGGGGACAGCACCGGGTGGCAGGTGGTGAAGACCAGGCGCAGGAGGTCGTCGTCGATGTCGTCGGGGGCCGGGGGTTCCTCGGGCGGGGCCGTCGTCTCCAGGGTGCGGCCGATCTCCTGGAGCTTGCGGGCGTAGTTCTCCCGGCGCCGGATCAGGTCGACGGCGCGGTGCCTGGCCGTCGCCATGAGCCAGGCGCCCGGGTTGTCGGGCACACCGTCCCTCGGCCACTGCTCCAGCGCGGCGACCAGCGCGTCCTGCGCGAGTTCCTCGGCGATGCCGACGTCGCGGACCAGGCGGGCGACGGCGGCGATGACGCGGGGGGACTCGATGCGGAAGACGGTCTCGATGGTGCTGTGCGGGTCCGTGGCGTTGCCGCGAGCGTTCGTGGCGGTGGCACGCGGGTCTGCGGTGGGTTGTGATTCCGGAGTCACAACCCACCATGCAACACCCCCGGCGGCCTCAGACCAAGGAAGGCCGGGAAAGGAAAGGCCACGGAAACCGGGCAGGGCCGGGGAAGGCTCAGCCCTCCGCGATCTCCCGCACCTCGCAGGTCACCGTCCAGAACTCCTCGTGCACCTTCAGGAACCGCTTCGTCCACTCGATCGCCTCGGCCATGTCCTTGCACTGCATGAGCGCGTAGCCGCCGACGACCTCCTTGGACTCGGTGAACGGGCCGTCGGTCACGGAGATCTTGCCGCCCTCCCAGTGCACGCGGGCGCCCTGCGCGGTCGGGGTGAGGCCGGCGGTGTCGAGCATGACGCCGGCCTTGGTGATCTCCTCGATCAGCTCGCCCATGCGCTGCATCAGCTCGGGGCTCGGGCCCTCGGCGGGGGCGGTCTTCTCGTCGATCTGCACGAGGGAGAGGTAGCGGGGCATGGTGACTCCTCGGTTCGTTCTCTGCGTTCTCCGACCGGGCTGTTCCCGGCCTTTCAACCATGCGTCGAACGAGGGGCGAGCGGATCGACACACTCGCCGGAAAACCCCGAAGATTTTTTCCGCCCACCCATTTCCGCAGGTCAGCGCAGGCTCAGTAGGCGTCCTCTCAGCGCAGCGACTCCCACAGATCGCTCGCCGCCGGTTCCTTCGCCACCACCCGGTTCGGGTCCGACGGCGCCGTGACGTTCGGCATCGTCACCGTCGTCACCGCGTCCGCCGACAGGCCCTTCAGGCTCTGGCCGAGGCTGATCAGTTCGCTCAGGGAGTCGAGGCCGGTGTCGGTGGTGATGCTGTCCGTGACCGCGTCGGTGACCTCGTAGAGCTTGGTGGGGTCGGTGAGGAGGTCGTGGGTGGAGATCTGGGTCAACAGGGCCTTCACCAGCATCTGTTGGAGGCCTATTCGGCCGAGGTCGCTGCCGTCGCCTATGCCGTGCCGGGTGCGGGCGAGGGCCAGGGCCTGCTTGCCGTTGAGGTGATGGGTGCCCTTCTTGAGGTGCAGGTGGCTGTCGTCGTCGTCGATGTCCTGCGTGGTCGTCACCGTGACGCCGCCCAGCGCGTTCACCAGCTTCGCGAAGCCCGCGAAGTCGATCTCTATGTAGTGGTCCATGCGGACGTCCGTGATCGACTCGACCGTCTTGACCGCGCACACCGGCCCGCCCACCGAGTACGCGGTGTTGAACATCGCGTTATACGCCACCGACGTGGAACCCCCCGACGACAGCGGGCAGGACGGGCGGGTGACGAGGGTGTCGCGCGGGATGCTGACGATCGTGGCCTTCTTACGGCCCGCGTCGATGTGGACGACCATCGCCGTGTCGGAGCGGGCGCCGGAGCTGTCGCCGCCGCCGAGCGCCTTGTTCTCCTTGCCGCTGCGCGAGTCGGAGCCGAGGACCAGGATGTTGAGGGAGCCGGTCGGCACGGGGGTGGCGGACGCGGACGCGGCGGCGGACGGTGTGGTCACCGCCTTGGCGGGGCGGTCGGTGCCGAGCGCGCTGTCGATGTCGACGCTCTTGATGTTGCTGTTGAGGTGCCAGTAGGCCCAGCCCGCCGTGCCCACGCCCAGGACGAGGACGCCGGCCAGGGTGAGGCCGGCGATCTTCAGCACTCTCGATCGCCGGCCCACGCGTCTGTCCTCGTCAACGTTCTCTTTGTCCGTCACGGGGAGGAACGTAAGTGTGAATTATTAGGAGAAAGTTAGGGGAGGCGTCTCAGGACGGTTTTCTACGGAAAATCTCACGGTTCTCAGCCCCGCTTCACTCCCCCAGCGCTCCCCCGTGCGCCTCCCCCGCCTCCCTCATCCCAGGGTCACCACCGGCACCGGGTTGCTCCCGCTCCACGACGCGTTGAAGCCGAACGTCACCGAACCGCCGTCCGGGACCGTCCCGTTGTAGCTCGCGTTCGCACAACTCACCGCCGTGCCCGACTGGGTGCAGGTCGCGTTCCAGGCCTGCGTGATCTGCTGGCCCGCGCCGTACGTCCAACTCGCCTTCCAGGACGACAGCGAGGCCCCGGAACAGGCGATCGTCACCTGCCCGGTGAACCCGGTGTTCCACTGACTCGTCACGCCGTACGTCGCCGAGCACGCCCCGGTCGGCGGCGGGGTCGTGGTCGTGCCGCCGAGCGCCTCCGAGAGGCCGTAGTACGCCGGCTTCGGCGCGTAGCTGGCGTCGTACGGGGTCGCCGCCCCGTAGCCCGGGAACGTGCTGTCGACCCAGGAGTCGGAGTCGGTGAAGCCCCACACGGTGACGTTCACGCAGCGCGCCACGGCGACGCAGGCGGCCATGACGCTCTTGAAGTCGGCCTTCTGCTGGGCGAGTTTCGCGCTGTCCGCCGGGAGTGCCATCCGTACGTCGAGCTCGGTGATCGCCACGTCCACGCCCAGGTCGGCGAAGCGCTGGATGTTCTGCTGGAGGGTGGCCGGGACCTGCCCGAGGACGAGGTGGGCCTGGAGGCCGACCCCGTCGATCGGGACGCCCGCCGCCTTCAGGGACTTGACCAGGTCGTAGAGGGCGGTGGACTTCGCGTTGACGCCCTCGACGTTGTAGTCGTTGATGTAGAGCTTGGCGGCCGGGTCGGCGGCGTGGGCCCAAGTCAGCGCCTGCGCTATGTAGTTGGCGCCGAGGCCGTTGTACCAGAGCGTCGAGCGGTAGGTGCCGTCCTCGTTGAAGGGTTCGTTCACCACGTCCCAGGCGGTGATCTCGCCCTTGTAGCGGCCGACTTCGGTACTGATGTGGTTCTGCAGCAGGCTGCTCAACTGGGCCGAGGTCCAGGTGCCGTTGGTCAGCCAGCTCGGGTTCTGGCTGTGCCAGACCAGGGTGTGGCCGCGCACCTGCTGGTTGTGGGCCTGCGCGAAGGCGACGATCTGGTCCGCCTCCGACCAGTTGAAGCTGCCCTGCGTCGGCTCGACCGTCTCCCACTTCATGGCGTTGCCGGGGGTGAGCGAGCTGAACTGGCTGCCCGCGATGTCGCCGTACGTGCCGGTGAGCTTGGAGCCGGTGACCGCGGTGCCGACGACTTTGCCCTTCGCGGCGGCGAGGTCGCGCAGCGGGGTGTCGGCGGCGTGCGCGGCGGGTGCCGCGAAGAGCATGACGGCGCCGGTGAACAGGGCCGCCAGGGACAAGCCGGTTCTCAGAGATCTCATTGCGGGTGCCTCCGAAAGTTTCGGTTGTGCAACCGATTGGCTTCGGAGGAGTGTGGGGCGACTCACCCCACTCGTCAATACGTCACCTTCCGGCCACGTCCGTCACTCACGGAAGCGGAAACCGCCGTACCGCCCGCGTCACGGAGCCAGGGATGCCGGCGCCGCCGTGCTGCTCCGCACCACCAGGCTCGTCGCCAGCTCCACCCGCCGTGCCGCCGAGGTCTCCCGCTCGCGCCCGAGGTCGAGCACCAGCTTGGCCGCCGCCTCGGCCATCTCGGTGAGGGGCTGTCGTACGGTCGTCAGCGGCGGGCCGACCCAGCGGGCGACCGGCAGATCGTCGAAGCCGACCACGCTCAGGTCCTCCGGGATGCGCAGGCCCAGTTCGCGCGCGGCCTCGTACAGGCCGAGGGCCTGGAGGTCGTTGCCGGCGAAGACGGCGGTGGGCCGGTCCGGGCGGCGCAGGAGCTCAAGGCCGAGCCGGTAGCCGGCCTCGTGGTGGAAGTCGCCGGTGGTGATCAGCGAGGGGTCGACCGGCAGCCCGGCCGTCTCCAGCGCGGCCCGGTATCCGTCGACCCGGGCGCGACTGCACATCATCCGGGACGGTCCACTGATCGCGCCGATCCGGGTGTGGCCCAGCTCGACGAGATGCCGGGTGGCGGCAAGCCCGCCCTGCCAGTTGGTGGCGCCGATCGAGGGCACGTCGGCGCCCGGGTCGCCGGCCGGGTCCATCACCACGAACGGGATGGAACGGCTGGTGAGCAGCGCCCGCTGGGACTCGTCGAGCCCGGAGAGGACGAGGATCACGCCGTGCGGGCGGCGGGCGGCGACCTGGTCGGCCCAGGTCCGGCCCGGGGTCAGCCGCCCCGCGCTCTCGCTGAGCACCACGCTCAGCCCGGAGTCGCGCGCCACGTTCTCCACGCCCCGGATGACCTCCATCGCCCAGGCGCTCTCCAGCTCGTGGAAGACCAGGTCGATCAGCGGGGAGCGGGTCGCCTCGGCGCGGCGGCGCCGGTAGCCGTAGACGCGGAGCAGGTCCTCGACGCGGGTGCGGGTCGCTGGAGCGACGTCGGCACGGCCGTTGAGGACCTTCGAAACAGTCGGAGCCGACACTCCGGCCTCGCGGGCGATCTCGGCGAGCGTGGCGGTCTGGGTCGGCCGACCCGCTGTCTGGGTTTCGGCGGAATCCGGGGCTGTCATGGCGGCGATCGTATCCCTGCGCGACCTCTTGACGAACCCCCCAGCGCGCCTTAGGTTCCCGGAACATTCGCAGAACGGCTCGAAACATTCGCACGAGAGGTGCTGTCCATGGAGCCCAACACGTCCAACGGCGGGCGTACGTTCAGCAGGCGCTGGGTGCTCGGCGCCGGTGCCACCACCCTGCTCACCACCGGGCTCACGGCCTGCGGCTCCAGCGACAGCACCGGCGGCAGCGGCACGGTCACCGCCTTCACCTACGGCGACGACGCGGCGAAGGTGCAGGTCAAGGCCGTCACCCGGTTCAACGCGTCGGCGGCGGCGAAGAAGGCCAAGGGCAAGATCAAGCTGGAGAAGGTGCCCGGCACCGACTACCCGGCCAAGCTGCGCACGGCGATGGGCTCACCGAACGCGCCGGACGTCTTCTTCAACTGGGGCGGCGGCTCGATCAAGGCGTACCAGGAGGCGAACCAGCTGGTCGACCTCACCGACACCATCAAGTCCGACCCGGCCCTCAAGGACGGCTTCCTGCCGTCGGTGCTCGCGGCGGGCGCGCTCAAGGGCAAGAACTACGGCATACCGATGCGCGGTATGCAGCCGGTGATCCTCTTCTACAACAAGACGGTCTTCGCCGCGCACAAGCTCCAACCACCCACCACCTGGGCCGGGTTGCTCGACATCAACAAGAAGCTGAAGGCGGCGAACATCACCCCGTTCGCCCTCGGCGGCGCCGACATCTGGCCCGAGTTGATGTGGCTGGAGTACCTGGTCGACCGGATCGGCGGGCCCGACGTCTTCGACAGGATCAAGAACGGTGACGCGTCCGGCTGGGGCGACCCGGCCGTCCTCAAGGCCGCCGAGACGGTCAAGCAGCTCATCGACGACGGGGCGTTCGGCAAGGGGTTCAGCTCTGTGTCGTACGTCAACGGTGGGGCGCCCGCGGTTTTCGCCAAGGGCAAGGCGGCGATGCATCTGATGGGGTCGTGGGAGTACTCGACACAGCTCGGGAAGTTTCCCGACTTCGCGAAGAACAACCTGGGGTGGTTCGCGTTCCCGAAGTACGAAGGGGGTGCCGGCGATATCCGTAACGTGGTCGGGAACCCCACCAACTACTGGTCGGTGAACGCCCGTACGGGCAACAAGGACGCGGCGATCGCGTTCCTTCGTGACTGTGCGTCGGAGGCGTACGCGAAGGACCTGGTCGCCAACGGGGACATCCCGACCACCTCCAACGCGGAGAAGCTGCTGGACTCCTCGCCCAACCCGGAGTTCGCGAAGTTCCAGTACCAAATGGTGCAGCAGGCACCGGCGTTCACGTTGAGCTGGGACCAGGCGGTGGATCCGGATGTGTCCACGCCGATGCTGACCGAGATCAACAAGCTGTTCGTGGGGAAGAGTTCACCCAGTCAGTTCGTGTCCGCGCTCAAGGGGCTCAAGTGACCCAGAGCGCAGCGACGAAGGCGGGTCGCCCACACGCCGTGTGGGCGATCCCAGGTGTCCTGTTCTTCGCCTTCTTCGCAGTGGCCCCCATGCTCCTCGCCGTCTATCTCTCCTTCACCCGGTGGAACGGGCTCGGGGATCCGAAGCCGATCGGCCTCGCCAACTGGCAGAAGCTCCTGAACGACGACCGGCTGACCCAGTCCCTCACCGTCACCGTGCTGTTGACGGTGACCAGCTGGGCCTTCCAGACAGTGGTCTCCCTGCTTCTCGGTGTCTGGGCGGCCGGGCGCCAGCGCAACCGGGCCGTCCTCTCCGCGATCTTCTTCGTGCCGTTCCTGCTGTCCTCGACGGCGATCGCGCTGCTCTTCTACGCGCTGCTGGACCCCAACTTCGGTGTCATCCACCAGGACACGCTCGGCTCGACGAGCGGGGCGTTCCTCGCGATCGTGTTCGTCGGGGGCTGGCAGTTCATCCCCTTCCACACGCTGATCTACCAGGGCGGAGCCCGTCAGATCCCCGAAGTGCTCTACCAGGCGGCGGCAATCGACGGCGCCGGTCGCTACCGGCAGTTCTTCTCGATCACGCTGCCTCAACTCCGCAACACGGCGACGACCTCCAGCGTGCTGATGATCGTCGGCTCGCTCACCTACTTCGAGACCGTCCTGATCCTCACCCAGGGCGGCCCCGGCACGGACACGGCGATCCTGCCGTACCTGATGTACGAAGCCGGCTTCAAGAGCTACGACTTCGGCTACGCGAGCGCGATCGCGACCTTCCTGGTCGTCATCGCCACCGCGCTGTCCCTGGTCCTCGTCCGGCTCACCGGTTTCGGCGCCATGCGCAGTACCCGCGAAGGGATGTGACGGAGTGTCACACGACACGTTGCCGCGTCCGGTGAAGACGGCAGGGGAACCGGTGGAACCTCCGCGCACCCACAGGCGCCGCCACTGGACCAAGCGCCCCAACCCCGTCGCCGGCCTCGGCTCCCTCCTCTGGCTCGCGGTCGTCATCGTCCCGATCTACGCGATGATCTCGGCGTCCCTCACCCGCCAGGACAAGGCGCTGGGCAACAACGCCCTGAAGCCGCCCACCGATCCGACCTTCGCCAACTACAACACCGTCCTGCACAACGGCTTCGGCCACTTCCTCGCGAACACGGCACTGGTGGCGGCGGCGGTCGTAGGAATCGTCCTGGTGCTGTGCGTCCCGCTGGCCTACGTGGCCGTACGCACGCGCACGGTCTGGTCGAGCGCGGCCTTCCGCCTGTTCCTGATGGGCGTGGCGATCCCGGCACAGGCAGTCGTGGTCCCCCTGTACCTGATGATCGCCAAACTCGACCTGTACGACAGCCTGTTGGCGGTCATCCTCCCGACCGCGGCGTTCGCGATGCCGGTCTCCGTGCTGATCCTGACCGGCACGCTGCGGGACATCTCGGAGGACCTGTACGAGGCGATGGCGCTCGACGGCGCGTCGGCGACGCGGATGCTGTTCCAACTGGTCATCCCGATGACCAAGGGCGGTATCAGCACGGTCGTCATCTACGCGGCGCTCCAGGCCTGGAACGGCTTCCTCTTCCCGCTGATCTTCACCCAGTCCGACGGACCGAGGGTCCTCACACTCGGACTCTTCAACTACGTCAGCCAGTTCGGCGTGAACATCCCGGCCCTGCTCGCCTCGGTCGTCCTCTCCGGCATCCCGATCTTCGCCGTCTACCTGGTGGCCCGGCGCGCCCTGGTCGGCGGCCTGATGGGCGTGGGCGGCAAGTGAGCTGCCCCAACTCACCCTTTCCGAACGGAGTTTCATGACCACCACCCCCTGGCGCGACCCCGCCCTGCCCGCCGCCGCCCGCGTCGACGACCTGCTCGCCCGGATGACCCTGGAGGAGAAGACCGCCCAGCTCTACGGCGTGTGGGTGGGCGCCGCCACGGACGGCGACGGAGTCGCCCCGCTGCAGCGGGAGATGACCTCGGAGTACGACTGGGACGAGCTGATCACCCGGGGTCTTGGCCAGCTCACCCGTTCCTTCGGTACGGCGCCGGTGGACCCGGAGTTGGGCGCGCAGGCGCTGGCCCGCGCGCAGCGCCGGATCGCGGCGGCGGGCCGTTTCGGCATCCCGGCGGTGGCGCACGAGGAGTGCCTGGCGGGCTTCACCGCGTGGGGTGCGACGGCGTACCCGGTGCCGTTGGCGTGGGGCGCCAGCTTCGACCCGGAGCTGGTCGAGGAGATGGCCCGGCACATCGGCGCGGACCTGCGCGCGGCCGGCGTCCACCAGGGGCTCGCCCCGGTCCTGGACGTCGTACGGGATCCGCGCTGGGGCCGGGTGGAGGAGACGATCGGCGAGGACCCCTACCTGGTGGGGACCATCGGTACGGCTTACGTGCGGGGGCTGGAGTCGGCCGGGGTCGTCGCGACGCTGAAGCACTTCGCCGGGTACGCGTCCTCAGTGGGCGCGCGGAACCTGGCGCCGGTGCGGGCCGGGGTACGGGAGTTCGCGGACGTGACCCTGCCGCCGTTCGAGATGGCGCTGCGGGAGGGCGGGGCGCGCTCGGTGATGGCGGCGTACAACGAGACGGACGGCGTACCGGCGTCGGCGGACCCCCGCCTGCTGACCGAACTCCTGCGTGACGACTGGCAGTTCACCGGCACCGTGGTCGCCGACTACTTCGGCATCGGCTTCCTGGAGACGCTCCACCGGGTGGCGGGCAGCCCGGCGCAGGCGGCCCATGTGGCGCTGGAGGCGGGCATCGACGTAGAGCTCCCGACCCTGAAGTGCTACGGGAAACCGCTCGTGGAGGCGGTGCGGGCGGGCGAGATCCCGGAGTCGCTGGTGGACCGGGCGGCGCGCCGAGTGCTGTTGCAGAAGGCCGAGTTGGGACTCCTGGACGAGGACTGGTCCCCGGAGCCGACCGGCCGGATCGACCTGGACTCGACGGCGAACCGCGCCCTGGCCCGTCAACTGGCCGAGGAATCAGTGGTGTTGCTGGACAACCCGGACGGTCTGCTGCCGCTGACATCGGATGCGCGCATCGCCGTGGTCGGCCCGCGGGCGGCGGACGCTCTCGCCATGCTCGGCTGCTACTCCTTCCCGTCCCACGTGGGTACACACCACCCCGAGGTGCCGATGGGCATCGAGATCCCCACGGTGCTGGAGTCGCTGCGGGCCGAACTCCCGGACGCCAAGGTGACGTTCGCGGAGGGGTGTGACGTCTCCGGCCCGGACACCTCCGGTTTCGAGGAGGCGGTGGCGCGGGCGGCGGAGGCGGACGTGTGCGTGGCGGTGCTCGGCGACCGCGCGGGCCTGTTCGGACGCGGCACATCGGGCGAGGGCTGCGATGTGGCGGACCTCCAACTACCGGGCGTACAGGCCGACTTGCTCGACGCACTGGTCTCGACGGGCGTCCCGGTGGTCCTGGTCCTCCTGACCGGTCGCCCCTACGCGCTGGGCCGCTGGCACGGCCGACTGGGCGCGGTGGTCCAGGCGTTCTTCCCTGGGGAGGAAGGCGGCCCGGCAGTGGCGGGAGTGCTGTCGGGCCGCGTCAACCCGTCGGGCCGCCTCCCGGTGAGCGTCCCGCACATGCCCGGCGGCCAGCCATGGACGTACCTGCAACCCCCGTTGGGCCTGGCCGACGAGGTCAGCAGCCTGGACCCGACCCCGCTGTACCCCTTCGGCCACGGCCGCTCGTACACGACGTTCGAGTGGGAGCCCGCCGGATCAAGGGAGTTGGAGAGGGAGTTGGAGATCGACACGGACGGCTCCTACGACCTGCCCCTCACCGTCCGCAACACCGGCGACCGCACCGGCACGGAGATCGTCCAGCTCTACCTCCACGACCCGGTCGCCTCGGTGACCCGCCCGGACGTCCGCCTGATCGGTTACCAGCGTCTGGAGTTGGGCCCCGGCGAGGCGACGCGGGTGACCTTCCACTTCCACGCGGACCTGTCGGCGTTCACGGACCGCTCGGGGCGCCGGGTGGTCGAACCGGGCGTACTGGAGCTGAGGTTGGGGGTTTCCAGCGCGGAGGTACGCCACACGACGCGGCTGACGCTGACGGGTCCCGTGCGGGTGGTGGGGGCGGAGCGGCGGTTGCGGTGCGAGGTCGGCCTCGGTGAGTGACGCCGCCGGCCGTCCTCAGGCGCTATCTCCTGGCCTTGCGCCGGCCCGCCTGTATCAGTGCCCCCACGCCGAGCGCCGCGAACGCCACGACCAGGAACGTCACGACCTCCAGCAACGGTGGCAGCGCGTGCTCGGTGATGAGGGACGTGATCGTCATGGCCACGGCCATGAAACCGACGGACAGGACCACGCGCTTCAAGAAGAGCCTCCCGACGGTCTGTTGGGTGATGTGCGACGGAGGCGCTGGGGGCAGAACCCTTGTTACTCGCCCACCGACTCGAACCGCCACCGATGCACCGCCCGAGTCACCAACTCCCCGCCCGGCTCGGGCAGTTCGGGCAGCTCGGTATCGTACTCCGCGTCCCACCACGTGATGACGAGCACCCGGTCCTGGGGTGCGCGCAGGAACTCCCGGCGCAGGGGCTCGGCCGGGAGCCGCTGCTCCCGTGCCCAGGCGAGGAGTTCCTCGCCCCGCCCGGGGACCGCCCGGGCCTCCCACATCAAGGCGACCGTCGTCACGAGTACAGGTTCTCCTTGCTGACCTCGTGCACGTGGTCGTGGTGGTGATGTCCCGGGACGTGCGGGTCCGTCACCGGGAGGGACGAGTCGGCCGAGAGGTCCCAGTCCGAGGGGACCCGGTTCCGCGCCACCATTTCCGCACCCAGCGCGGCGACCATCGCGCCGTTGTCCGTGCACAGCTTCGGGCGCGGGACGCGGAGGCGGATGCCGGCGGCCTCGCAGCGTTCCGCCGCCAGGGCCCGCAGGCGGGAGTTGGCCGCCACCCCGCCGCCGATCATCAGGTGGTCGACGCCCTCGTCCTTGCAGGCGCGTACGGCCTTGCGGGTCAGGACGTCGACGACGGCCTCCTGGAAGGACGCCGACACATCGCGCACCGGCACGTCCTCCCCCGCCGCCCGCTTCGCCTCGATCCAGCGGGCCACGGACGTCTTCAGCCCGGAGAAGGAGAAGTCGTACGCCGGGTCGCGCGGCCCGGTCAGTCCGCGCGGGAAGGTGATCGCCCTGGGGTCGCCCTCCTTCGCGTACCGGTCGATGACCGGCCCGCCCGGGAAACCGAGGTTCAGGACACGCGCGATCTTGTCGAAGGCCTCGCCCGCCGCGTCGTCGATCGTCGCACCCAGCGGCCGTACGTCCGAGGTGATGTCCGAGGAGAGGAGGAGGGAGGAGTGGCCGCCGGACACCAGGAGCGCCATCGTCGGTTCCGGGAGCGGGCCGTGTTCCAGCTGGTCCACGCAGATGTGGGAGGCGAGGTGGTTCACGCCGTAGAGGGGCTTGCCGAGGGCGTAGGCGTAGGCCTTGGCGGCGGAGACGCCGACGAGCAGGGCACCCGCGAGCCCCGGCCCCGCCGTGACCGCGATGCCGTCGAGGTCACGGGCGCTCACGCCCGCGTCCTTCAGCGCGCGCTGGATCGTCGGGACCATCGCCTCCAGGTGGGCGCGGGACGCCACCTCCGGTACGACCCCGCCGAAACGGGCATGCTCGTCGACGCTGGACGCGACCGCGTCCGCCAGCAGGGTGGTGCCGCGGACGATGCCGACGCCGGTCTCGTCGCAGGAGGTCTCGATGCCCAGGACGAGAGGCTCGTCGCGTGAGTCAGTCATGGATCTCGGTTCCTTGTACGGAAGTTGACCCCGCAGCGGAGCTGCTGTCGGGATCTGTGGTCAGGCGCATCACCAGGGCGTCGACGTTGCCCGGCTGGTAGTAGCCGCGCCGGAATCCGATCGGGGCGAAGCCGAAGCGCTCGTACAGCTTCTGCGCGCGGACGTTGTCGACGCGGCACTCCAGCATGACCTCGGCGCACTCGAACTCGCTTGCCGCGGTGAGGAGTTCGGTCAGCAGGGTGGAGCCGAGGCCGGTGCCCCAGTGGTCGCGGGCGACGGCGATGGTCTGGATGTCGGCCTGGTCGCCGGTGGTGGCGAGACCGGCGTAGCCGATGACCCGCACGCCGCTCCCGGTCTCCTCACCGTCCGCCTCGGCCACCAGGTACCGCCGGGTCGCCTCCGCCCCCCGCGCATGCGCCAGTTCGGACCAGAACATGCCCCGGGACCAGGCGTCCTCGGGGAAGAGGTCCTTCTCCAGTTCCAGCACGGAGTCGATGTCCCACCAGCGCATCTCGCGCAGCCGAGGGCTCAGGGATTCGGTCACTTGGGGGTGACCACCTTGTAGTTCTTGGGCACCTGGGCGTCGGGACGGCGCAGGTACAGCGGCCGGGGCGCGGGGAGTTCGACGCCCGCCGCGAGTCTCTCCGCGGCCAGCGAGGCGAGCGCGGCGGCGGACACGTGCTCCGGCTCGTGGGCGGCCGGGAAGGTGTCCGGGTAGAGCAGCGCACCGGCGCCGACGGCGGGCAGTCCTGCGACCTGCTCGGCGATGTCGGCGGGCCGGTCGACGGCCGGGTCGGTGACGCGGGTCCGGGAGTCGGCGTAGCGCGCCCAGTAGACCTCCTTGCGCCGCGCGTCCGTGGCGACGACGAAGGGGCCGTCGAGGTCGGTGGCGTAGGCAAGGCCGTCCAGCGTGCACACACCGTGCACGGGCACGTCGAGCGCGAACCCGAAGGTGTCGGCGGTCATCAGCCCGACGCGCAGCCCGGTGTAGGGGCCGGGGCCGATGCCCACGACGATTCCCGTGACGGCGTCGAGCGTGAGCCCGGCGTCGGCGAGCACGTGGTCGACGGCCGGGAGCAGCAGCTCACCGTGGCGGCGCGCGTCCACCTGACTCGACGAGGCGATGACGGCCTCGCCGTCGTGCAGGGCGACGGTGACGGCGGGGGTGGCGGTATCGAGAGCGAGCAAGAGCACGCAAACAGCCTACGGCTCCGGCGCCGCGAGCACGGCCGCCCCGGTCGGCCCGGCCCCGGCTGCTACGGTCACCTAGGGTCACCGGACTTACGGGACGTACGGGACCGTACGGGGCACCGACACAGGACGTAGACGTACGAGACGCGGAGGTGGGCGCTGATGGCCGGCAGCAGCTCGGGAATCGTGGCCGGGCTCACCGTGGCGGCGGTCGCCACGGTCGGTTTCCTCGCCTATCAGGCGTCGGCGACCGTCCCGGCCGGGCTGGGGGACACGGGCGCCGCCGCGAACGCCTCACCCGCGGCGGTGGCCGCCAAGAAGGCCCCGCGCGACAAGAAGAACCCCGCCGCGCTGCCCGCCGGCTCCGGCAAGGGCGAGCGGGTCGTGTACTCGGTGGACGACGACCGGGTGTGGCTGGTCGCCGAGAACAACAAGGTCAACCGCACGTTCAAGGTCACCCCCGGCACGGTGGACCCGCCCACGGGCACCTATCCGGTCACCTCCCGCTCGAACGCCATCACCGGCACCGACGGCACCCCCATCCAGCACGTCGTCCGCTTCACCAACGCGGACAACGTCGCCATCGGCTTCAGCGCGGCGGTCAGCGGCGCGACGGACGATCCCGACCCCACGACGAAGTCGGGCGGCATCCGCGAGTCCATCGAGGACGGCGCGGCCATGTGGGAGTTCGCGACGATCGGCCAGTCGATCGTAGTGATTCGCTGACGCGACCCGCTGACGGGGATCGCGCCCGCAGCCGAACGACTACGCGGCTTTACGCGGCTCAACCGGCGGGGCCTCCGGCGCGCGAGGCGGCGTAGAAACAGCCTTGGCCGCTTCCCCCGCCGCCAACAGTTCCCGCATGGACACCCCAGCGAACGCAGACGGCCGCGCCCACTCACGCTGGTTCTCTGAAGCCGACATGGACGCCTCCTGGGAGCCGGGGGCAGGCGTAGTTAGGTAGACCTAACTACGAACTGGATACCATGTGACCACGCGCGAGACCCCGAACGCAACATCTTGCCGACACCTTGTCGGAACCCACACCGCCCGCACCCCCCGCGCCACCCGGTCAGGCCCCGAGCACACCCAGTTCGACGGCGGCCCACCGCGCACCCAGCCCGGTGACGGTCACATGCCGTACCTCGTCGGTCGTATCCCCGACGGCCCGGTGGATCACGAGCGACAGCCGGTCGTCGGTCAACTCCTCGACCTTGCCCTCACCCCACTCCACGACGATCACGGACTCGGGCAGCGAGACATCGAGGTCGAGATCCTCCATGTCGTCGAGCCCGCCGCCCAGGCGATACGCGTCGACGTGCACAAGCGGCGGCCCCTCACCGAGCGACGGATGCACCCGGGCGATCACGAAGGTCGGCGAGGTCACCGCACCCCGCACCCCGAGCCCCTCCCCCAGCCCCCGGGTCAGTGTCGTCTTGCCGGCGCCCAGCTCACCCGTGAGCATCACGAGATCGCCCGCGCGCAGCAACTTGGCGAGGCGGCGCCCCAACTCCCGCATCTGATCAGGGGAGTTGACGGTGATCGAGACGGACAGGGGCTCAGCCGCGTTGTGCGGTGCTGCTGGTGCTTCCATAGCCACTTACGGTAGCCCCTGCCGGCACGGCACCCGCGCGGGTGAGCAGGTCGGCGAGGCGGTCCGTCACCACTTCGGGGTGCTCCAGCATGACCAGGTGCCCGGCGTCCGGCACGAGCACCAGCTCGGCGTCCGGCAGCAGGTCGGCGATGGCCTCGCTGTGCTCACTGGGCGTGACGAGATCGCCGATCCCGGCCAGCACGAGCACCGGCATGTCCTTGAAGTGGGTCAGGGCGGCCGTCTTGTCGTGGTCGGTGAAGGCCGGATAGAACTCCGCTACGACGTCGATGGGCGTCCCCTCGATCATCCGCTCGGCGAACCGCGCGACCGCCGGATCGACGTCCCGCGAAGCGAACGAGTACCGCTTGATGATCCCGGCGAACAGATCGGCGGTGGCCCGCCGCCCCCGCTCCACCAGTGCGGCCTGCTGCCCGAGCGCCTTCAGCACGCCGGGCAGCACCCGCCGCACCGCGTTGACCCCGGCGACGGGCAGCCCGAAGTTGACCTCGCCGAGCCGCCCGGAGGACGTACCGACGAAGGCGGTGGCGACGACCCGGTCGCGGATCAGGTCGGGGTACTGGTCGGCGAGGGCCATCACCGTCATGCCGCCCATGGAGTGCCCGACGAGCACGATCGGCCCCTCGGGCACGGCCGCGTCGATCACGGCCTTCAGGTCGCGCCCCAACTGGTCGATGGTGAGCGGCATGTCGTCTTCCAGCTGCGCGACCCCGCGCGCGGAACGCCCATGGCTGCGCTGGTCCCAGTGCACGGTCCGCACGACCCCGCGCAGGGCGGCCCGCTGGAAGTGCCAGGAGTCCTGGTTGAGGCAGTAGCCGTGACTGAAGACGACGGTGACGGGAGCGGGTGCCTTGCGCCCGAAGAGCCGCCGCCGCTTGGGCGTGACGGCGACGTCCGGCTCGATGTCGTCGACCTCGTAGTACAGCTCGGTGCCGTCGTCGGCCCGCGCCGTGCCGGGGGTGCCGCGCAGCGAGCCGTACGGCCCGGTGGAGTCGAGCGCCAGCCGGGCCCGCTCGCGCATGCCACGCCCGACGGTCATCCGCTCTATGGCGACACCGGCCGCGGCCCCGGCGGCGATCACACCTATCGCGGCGCCCGCGATACCGGTGACCTTCCGCCAGTTCCCGCCCGCCCCCGCGGCGGCGGAGGCGACCGCGGCGACCGCCTCCGCACTGCTCTCGCTCACGTGCCGCTCCTCTTCACGTCAAGACCCTGCGCTACGTCGTCTCCCTCATACCCGGGGATGACCTCGGGGACGGCCTCGCCGACGACCTCATTGACGTAGACGCGGGGAACGCGTGTTCCGATGCGGGTCACGATCTCGTACGCGATGGTGCCGGCGGCCTGCGCCCAGTCCTCGGCGGTGGGCTCACCGCGGTCACCGGCCCCGAACAGGATCGCCTCCGCCCCGGCCTCCAGGTCGTCCCCACCCAGGTCCACGACGAACTGGTCCATGGCGACCCGCCCCGCGACCGTCCGCCACTTCCCGCCGACGAGCACGGGCCCGGTACCGGAGGCGTGCCGCGGAATGCCGTCCGCGTACCCGACGGGGATGAGTCCGAGGGTGGTCACGCCCGGGGTGACGTAGTGATGCCCGTAACTGACCCCGTGCCCACCGGGCACCTGCTTCACGAGCGCGACGGACGCCTTCAGGGACATCACGGGCCGCAGCCCGAAGTCGGCCGAGGACCCCACCTCAGGGCTGGGCGAGATGCCGTAGACGGCGATTCCCGTGCGAACGAGATCGAAGTGCGAGTCGGAACGGGTGAGCGTGGCAGGCGAGTTGGCGATGTGCCGCACTTCAGCCCGCACCCCACGCTCCTCCGCGTACGCCACCATCTCGCGGAAGAGAAGGAGTTGGGCATCGATGGAGGGATGCCCGGGTTCGTCGGCGCAGGCGAGATGGGACCAGAGCCCGGTAATACGGAGAAGCCCTTCGGCCTCCGCGCGGAGAGCACCCCCGACGAGCTCGGCCCAGTCATCACCAGGCTGACACCCGTTACGACCCAGCCCGGTGTCGGCCTTGAGCTGCACGCGCGCGGGAAGCCCAACGGCACGAGCGGCGTTGGTGACCTCCTCCAGGGCCCACATCCCGCTCACCGACACATCGAGATCCGCCTCGATGGCCTCCCGCCAGGGCCCGCCCGGGGTCCACAGCCAGCACATGATCCGCACGCCGTCGGGCAGCCCGGCACGGGCCCGCAGGTCAAGCGCCTCCTGGGGCGTGGCGGTACCGAGCCAGGTGGCCCCCGCCTCCACGGCGGCACGCGCACACGGCACAGCCCCATGGCCGTAGGCGTCGGATTTGACCACGGCCATGAGGGCAGCGCCCGGCGCGAGGGCGCGCAGGGTCCGCACATTGGCCCGCAGGGCGCCCAGATCGATCTCGGCGCGGGCGCGCAACGGTGCGGTGGGCTGTGTCGCTGTCTCATTCATGGCACCCCCAGTGTCTCAGAGGGGACTGACACCCCCTCTGAGCCCTCCTTGTTCCCTAGTTCCCGGGCCGGTGCCCCCACACGTACACACGGTCGCCCTTCTTCAGCACACCCCAGAGCTTGCGGGCGTCGGCCAGCCGCAGATTGACGCAGCCCCAGGAGCCGACGGTGGTGTAGATGCTGCCGTAGACGGCGTGGAAGGCGATGCCGCCGTCGAAGAACTGGGCATACGGCATAGGGCTGTTGTAGAGCGTCGACCAGTGGTTCTTGTGCTTCCAGTAGATCTTGTGCCAACCGCCCCGGGTCACATGCCCGCTCCGCCCGCTCCGCATGGGCACAGGCCCGAAGACGACCTTCTTCCCCTTCTGCACCCAGGTGAGCTGCCGATCGAGATCGACACAGGCGACGCGGTACGAGCGGACGGGGCATTTCCGGGCGGCGTTCGGATTCTTCTTGGCACCGATGAGCTGCATACGAGCCCACGTCACAGGCCCGGCAAACCCGATGGCGGGCTTGATGCCCTGCTTCTTCTGAAAGGCACGGATGGCCTTGCAGTCGCCGCCCGACTGCTTCCCGTCCACCTTGAGCTTCAGCCACCGTTCGACGCCCCGCTGATACGGCCCGGTCTGCTTGCTGCAGGTCACCTTGGCGACGGCGTCCGCGATCGGCACGTACTCGACGAGCGCGTAGGTCCCCGCGACGGCGTCCCGCGGCTCGACCCTGTCTTCTTCGGCGGTAGGCGTGTACACCTCCGGCGCGAGCGCCTGATCCGGCGTATCGATCTGCCACGGCTGATACGGCCCCGGCGGCACCCCCGGCACCAGCTCGGTCTCCCCGGGCCCCGCAGCCGGCGGCACCGGCCCGTCCGCCCAGGCACTACCGGCCCCGACGGGGAGGGCGATCACCGCGGTGAGCAGCACCGCGATACTTCTGTGCGCGATTCGTGTACTGATCATGCGATCAGAGAAACGTGGCGGTACGACGGGAAGCGGGTGCCGCGCGGAGGGGTCACCCTTATTGACGAGCGCGAGTGCTTCCAGCGCGGGCCGGAGTCACCTTCAAGGCAGGCCGGCTACCCAGCCCGTCCGGCGTTTGAGGACGAGGCCGTCCAGGCCGAAGGGGGGTCTGGGGGCGCAGCCCCCAGTGATGGGACGGGTAGGGGCGGCGGGGGCGAAAGGAATCAGCCCAGCACAACATCCCGCCAAGCCACCCGAACCGCCTCAGCCACATCATGCGCCCCCACCGGCGCCCCGTCCGCAGCCAACCTCCCCGCCAGCCCATGCAGATACGCCCCCACACTCCCCGCATCGAACGCCGACAACCCCGCCGCCAACAACGACCCGGCAAGCCCCGACAACACGTCCCCGCTCCCCGCCGTGGCCAGCCACCCCGTCCCTGTCGAATTGACCCGCACAGCCCCACCCCCCGAGTCGGCGACAAGCGTGGTCGACCCCTTGAGCAACACGGTCGCCCCATACCGCCCAGCCAACTCCCGTACGGACTCCAGCCGAGCCCCCTCGACCTCCCCCCGAGGAACCCCGAGCAACGCGGCCGCTTCTCCCGCATGAGGAGTCATGAGCGTCGGCGCAGTACGAGCCCGTACCGCGTCCGGGTCGGCCAGCCGCAACCCGTCCGCGTCGATGAGCACCGGCACATCGGCAGTCACGACCTCCGCCACGGTCCCGGCGTCGTCCCCCGCCCCCGGCCCGACGACCCAGGCCTGCACCCGCCCCGCCTTACGCGGCCCCCCGTCCGACACGAGCGCCTCCGGGAACCGGGCGATCACCGCGTCCGCGGCCGGCCCGACATACCGCACGGCCCCCGCCCCACCCCGCAAGGCCCCGGCAACAGCGAGCACGGCAGCCCCCGGATACCGCCCGGACCCGGCGGCGATCCCCACAACCCCCCGCCGGTACTTGTCACTTTCAGCCCCCGGCACGGGCAACAACCGCGCCACGTCCACATGTTGGAGTGCCTCCAGTGCGGGCTCGTCGGGCAGCTCGGCCCCCAGCCCGATGTCAACGAACCGCACGGCCCCGGCGTACTCCCGCGCAGGATCGATCAACAACCCAGGCTTATGGGCCCCGAAGGTGACGGTGACATCGGCCCGCACGGCAGCCCCCCGCACCTCACCGCTGTCCGCATCGACCCCACTGGGCAGGTCGACGGCGACGACAATCCCCCGAGAGTCCGAGGCAAGCCCCGCCAGCCGAGCGGCATCGGGCCGCAACCCACCCCGCCCCCCGATCCCGACGATCCCGTCAAGAACAAGATCGGCGCGGAGGAGAACCCCCTCGACATCACCGGCACCGGCACCGGCTACGACGGTCCGCCCACCGGCCCGCAACAACGCCGCGAGCCCGCCCGCATGAGCCCGCTCAGGCGCAAGCAGCACAGCCACGACACCGGCCCCCCGCCGCGCGAGCCGAGCCCCCGCGTACAGGGCATCCCCCCCGTTGTCCCCGTTCCCCACCAGCAGCACGACCCGACTGCCGTAGACCCGCCCCAACAACTGAGCACAGGCAACGGCGAGTCCAGCGGCGGCGCGCTGCATGAGCGCACCCTCCGGAACCCGCGCCATCAGCCGCTGCTCGGCGGCCCTTACCGACTCCACGCTGTACGCAGTACGCATACGTTCGAGTCTGCCCCGTAAGCCCCAGAGCCGCAGCCGCCGACGGCGATCGGCCCCACAGCCCCCGCCCCCCGTCACCCCTCCGCAATAACCACCGCAGAGGCCACCCCCGCGTCATGGCTCAACGAAACATGCCAAGTCCGCACCCCCAACTCGGCAGCCCGAGCCGCGACAGTCCCGGTGACCCGCAACCGAGGCCGCCCGCTGTCCTCGACGTACACCTCGGCATCCGTCCAGTGCAGCCCGGCCGGCGCCCCCAACGCCTTGGCGAGCGCCTCCTTCGCCGCGAACCGGGCGGCGAGGGAGGCGGGCCCTCGCCGCTCCCCGCTCGGCAGCAGCAACTCGCTGTCCAAGAACAGCCGCCGAGCCATCCCCGGCGTACGCGCCAGCGACGCCGCGAACCGGTCGATCTCGGCCACATCGATACCAACCCCGATGATGCTCATGCCGAGCACCCTACGACCGCGCCCGCCCCCGTCCCGCCTGTCACAGACGGCTGCTAACCTGCGGCAACTCGCATGACATCACTCACGTTCGCGCGCCCTGGGGGGCCAGTAGGCGCGCCGTGGGTTCAGGATTCGCCAGGGGGCGGAGCATGACCACCACCAGCACGACGACCGACGACGACGAAAGACCCGTAGCCCTGTCGGAACCGGTCGACGACCCGTTCACCACGCTGCCCGATCTCACCCCGCTGCGGGACGCGGCCCGAGCAGGCGACTGGCAGGCGACACAGGCCTTCTTCACAGCCCTCGCGTCGACCGGGAACCCGACCCGGAACCCGGTCGAGAACTCCGTGGAGAAGATGTCCTTCGCCTCGGCCCAACTCGCGGGCCTGGACGGCGTGGAGACCTACCTGGAGCGGGCGGCGGCCGACCACCCCGCCGACCCCCTCCCCCGCACGCTGCTCGCCGAGCGCTGCATCCGTATCGGCTGGGCCATCCGCAGCCGCGCCCGCGCGGAGCACGTCTCGCGCGACCAGTTCGGCCAGTTCCACGACTGGCTGCGGCGGGCCGAGCTGCTGCTGATCGACGTGTGCGCCGAGCAGCCGGGCAACGCCGCCGCCTGGACCGCCCGGCTGCTCACCGCCCGCGGCCTGGAACTCGGACAGGCCGAGGCCCGACGCCGCTACGACCGCCTCTCCGCCCACCACCCCCACCACTTCCGCGCGCAGTCCCAGCTGCTCCAGCAGGTGTGCCCCAAGTGGAGCGGTTCCTGGGAGGCGGCGCACTCCTTCGCGCAGGAGTGCGTGGCCGCGGCCCCCGCCGGTTCGCACGCCGGGGCGGTGGTCGCCGAGGCGCACATCGAGCACTGGGCGGACCTGGGCGGCGTGGAGCAGCGCACGTACCTGCGGAGTGTCTCCGTCCGCGACGAACTGCGGGCCGCCGCACGGGCGTCGGTGCTGCACCCCGACTACGCCCCCGGGTGGAGCTGGATCGCGGCGGACAGCGCGTTCGCCCTGGCCTTCTCGATCGGCGGCCACTTCGAGGACGCGGCCGCGCACTTCGTCTCCCTCGAAGACCGGGTGAGCGAGTACCAGTGGCAGTACCTGCCCGGCTGGAAGGCCGCGTTCGTGAAGTACCGCAAGTCCGCGCTCGCGACGCTCTAGGGGGAGCCGACGATGAAGACCACCGAGTTCGCGCCGGAGGCCCTCGCCGGCCTGATCGGCTGCACGACCACCCAGGGCGTTCCCACGCTCTACGCCCCGCGCCAGGGCGGCGAGGTCACGGCCGGCCTCTTCTTCCGGGTGGGCCGCGCCGACGAGACCCTGGCGACGTCCGGGCTCACCCATCTCGTCGAGCATCTGGCCCTGCACCGGCTCCAGTTGACCGACCTGCACTACAACGGCGCGACGGCGAACGCGTACACCCTCTTCCACGCGACGGGCGACGAGGAGGAGGTCGTAGCGCACCTCAACAGTGTCTGCGCGGCCCTGCGCGAACTGCCGCTGGCGCGGCTGGACACCGAGCGGGAGATCCTGCGCACGGAGGCCGCGGGCCGCGCGAACGGCGCCAACTCCCAGCTCCCGCTGTGGCGTTACGGCGCTCAGGGCTACGGACTGTCCAGCTACAGCGAGTTGGGGACCTGGGGCGTGACGCCCGAGCAGGTCGGCGAGTGGGCGCGGACCCGTTTCACCCGTGAGAACGCGGTGTTGTGGATCACGAGCGAGTCCGTCCCGGAGGGCCTGGACCTCACCCTGCCGACGGGCACCCGTTTCCCGGCCCCCGCGGCCACGAGCGCGCTTCCGGCGACCCCCGCGTACTTCTGCGGCGAGGACGGCCAGGTGGTCCTGACCTCGGTCGTACGACGGTCGACGGCGGCCGCGGTCTTCGCGGACGTGCTGGGCCGGGCGCTCTTCCAGGACCTACGGCAGGAGGGCGGTTACTCCTACTCGGCGCAGGCCGACTACTCCCCGCGCGACACCGACTTCGCCACGCTCACCGCGTACGCCGACGCGCTGCCGACGAAGCAGGACGCGGTGGTCGGCGGCTTCGTCGACACCCTCGCCCGCCTCCGCAACGGCACCATCGCGCAGTCCGAGCTGGACTCCGTCCGCAACAAGAAACTCAAGGTGTACGACGTCCCGGACTTCGCCGCGGCCTCCCTCCCCGGATACGCCCTGGACCTCCTCCTCGGCCACCGCGTCCTCTCCCCCGCCGAGCAGCGGGCCGAGTTGGCGGCGGTCACGGTCGCGGACCTGCGCGAGGTGGCCCGCGAGGCGTGGGCGTCCGCCCTGCTCCAGGTCCCGGGCCACCGGGGCGCCGACTGGGCGGGCCTGACCCCGGCCCCGCAGTACTCCGGGACCACGGTCACGGGGAGCCGCCACCAGTCCCTGGAGAACGAGAACGTCACGCTGGTCATCGGCGAGGAGGGCGTGAGCGTCACGACCCCGCGCGGCGCGGTGACCATCGCCTACGACACCTGCGTGGCGATGACCACCCGCCCCGACGGAGCCCGCGGCCTCACGGGCCCCGACGGCTTCGCGGTCACCGTGGAACCGACGTTGTACCTCGACGTGACCCCGGACCGGATCGCGACGATCGACGCGGCGGTCCCGGAGACGGCGGTGGTACGGCTGCCGGCCCGCGCTCCGGAACGCATCCCGCGGCCGCGGCAGGGGACACCGCGGCCCCAGGCGTCCAAAGGCCCTGGACCGGCGACGTGGGTCCCGACGTGGCTCCGGACCATCGGCGGCTGGCTGCTCGCCGTGGTGGCGGCCGCGTGGGTCCTGCTCGGCGGATTCACGATCGTCCGCGCGATCATCGGGCCCGACGGGGACTTGGGTGGCGCCTTCGCCGTAGCCCTCATCGAGGTCCCACCGGTCATGCTCCTCCGGAGGCTGTACCTGGTGCATCGCGCGCGCCGACGGCGATGACCGGCCCGGCCTGATCCGGTCTGATCGGTCTGATCGGTCTGATCGGTCTGATCGGTCTGATCCGGCCGGGTCACGCGGCGTCGAGGGCTCCGGTGATCTTGCGGACCATCTCCAGCATGACGGGGCCGGGCTCGCCCTTCTTGGGCCGGACGGCCGCTTCGAGGGCGACGAGAACGGTGCCGCGGAAGTTGTCGGCCTCGGCCGGGTCCTGCTTCTTGAGCAGGCTCATGGCGGTGGTGAGGGCCGGCAGCACCTGGTCGGCGATCTCGGCCACGGACTTCCCGTTCAGGTTCGGGATCTTCGTGTTCTCGGCGAGCACGTACCCGACCGGCCCGGTCGCCGAGGCCAGCGCGAGGCTGCCCTGAGTGGCGATCCGGTGCGGCGAGCCGGTGGTGGCACCGGCGGCGGCCATGAGCGTGACGGCGCCGTACGCGGCGGTACGGAGGGTGAGCTTGTCCTGGTCGGTGAGGTTGATACCCACGGTGATGTGCTCCTTGGTTCGTCAGTTCCGCATCGGCTTCCTTCTGACACAGAGCCTGCGCGCACCCGGTTTCACGACGCCCTCAGCACGCTTTCAGCGGAGCGCAACTAGCCTGAAGCCCATGCATGTCGGCTACTTCTCCGGCAAGCAGAGGGACTGGGCCGCGCTGATGGATTCGGCGGCGCGGATGTTGGAGGAACGCGGTGCGCGGGTCGTGGGCCGGATCGTGCAGCGGCGGGGCGTCTCGGACGGCGGTGCCAAGAAGATGGCGTCGCCCTATTCCTCGCGAACTCTTCTGACGTACGGCAAGGTTCGCGAGGCGGCGACACTCTGCGAGCGGACGAACGCCGACGCGGCGGTCTTCGCGGGCTGCCTGACGCAACGTCAACGCCGGGTATTGACGGGGATGTTGGGCTGCCCGGCCGTAAGCCTTGCCGATGCCCTTACGTCCGCGGCTCAAAGACCCCGGCCAGGGCCACCCTCACGTTCCCGACCGGAGCCTTCACCCCCTTCAGGGAAGCCCTGAGGAGCGAGCCCTACTCCACCGTCACCGACTTCGCCAGGTTCCGAGGCTGATCCACCTCGTTCCCCCGAGCCGTAGCCAACTCACAGGCGAACACCTGCAACGGCACGGTAGCCACCAGCGGTTGCAGCAACGTCGGGGTGGCCGGGATCCGGATCAAGTGATCGGCATACGGGACGACCGTCTCGTCGCCCTCCTCCGCGATCACGATCGTCATCGCACCCCGCGCCCGGATCTCCTGGATGTTGGACACGATCTTGTCGTGCAGAACCGACCGCCCGCGAGATGACGGCACGACCACCACAACCGGCATGCCCTCCTCGATCAGAGCGATGGGCCCGTGCTTCAACTCCCCCGCCGCGAAGCCCTCGGCGTGCATGTACGCCAACTCCTTGAGTTTCAGGGCGCCTTCGAGGGCAACGGGATAACCGACATGCCGGCCCAGGAACAGCACGGTGTTCTTGGACGCCACCGATCGCGCCAACTCCCGTACCGGCTCCATGGTTTCCAGCACCCGCTCGACCTCACCGGAGATCTGCGACAGATCCCGGATGACGGCCTGGATCTCGTCGCCCCACTTCGTGCCCCGCACCTGACCGAGATACAGCGCGACCAGATAGCACGCCACCAGCTGCGTCAGGAACGCCTTCGTCGACGCCACGGCGACCTCGGGCCCGGCATGCGTGTACAGCACCGCGTCCGACTCCCGGGGAATCGTCGACCCGTTGGTGTTGCAGATCGCCAGGACTTTGGAGCCCTGCTCCCTCGCGTGCCGTAGGGCCATCAGCGTGTCCATCGTCTCGCCGGACTGGGAGATGGCGATGACCAGAGACCGCGCGCCCAGGATCGGATCCCGGTACCGGAACTCGCTCGCCAGCTCCACCTCGCAGGGGATCCGCGTCCAGTGCTCGATGGCGTACTTGGCGATCAGCCCGGCGTGGAAGGCCGTACCGCACGCGACGATGACGACCTTGTCGATCTCCCTCAACTCGTGGACGGGGATGCGGACTTCGTCCAGGGTCAGCAGGCCCACCGCGTCGATGCGGCCCAGCAACGTGTCGGCGACCGCCTTCGGCTGCTCGGCGATCTCCTTGAGCATGAAGTAGTCGTAGCCGCCCTTCTCCGCGGCGGACGCGTCCCAGTCGACGTGGTAGGAGCGGACCTCGGCCGGAGCCCCGTCGAAACCGGTGACCGTCACGCCGTCCCGGCGCAGCTCGACGACCTGGTCCTGCCCCAGCTCGATCGCGGAGCGCGTGTGGGCGATGAACGCGGCGACGTCGGAGGCGAGAAAGGCCTCCCCTTCCCCCACCCCGACGACGAGCGGCGAGTTCCGCCGCGCGCCCACGACCACGTCAGGCTCGTCCGCGTGCACGGCGACCAGCGTGAACGCGCCCTCCAGCCGCCGGCACACCTGCCGCATCGCCTCCGCCAGGTCCGCGCACCCCGAGAACTCCTCGGCCAGCAGATGCGCGACCACCTCGGTGTCCGTGTCGGAGGCGAGATCGTGCCCGCGCTCCGCCAACTCGGCCCGCAGACAGGCGAAGTTCTCGATGATGCCGTTGTGGACGACGGCCACGCGCCCCGCGTTGTCGAGATGGGGGTGGGCGTTCGCGTCCGTCGGCCCGCCGTGCGTGGCCCAGCGCGTGTGCCCGATGCCCGTCGACCCCGCCGGCAGCGGGCGGTCGACCAGCTCCTTCTCCAGATTGACGAGTTTCCCCGCCTTCTTGGCCGCCGCCAGCCCACCGTCCGCGAGCACGGCGACACCCGACGAGTCGTACCCCCGGTACTCCAGCCGCTTCAGCCCGGCCATCACCACATCAAGCGCCGACTGCGACCCCACGTATCCCACGATTCCGCACATGCGCCGCAGCCTAGGCGCCGAACCCCGTCCGAACACGGCACTCCGTGCCCGATTTCGGAAATTACGGCCATGATCGAGTACGGCTTCGCCTGCGTGCCCCATGAAGCCCTCGCGGCCCGAAACGAACTGCCAAGGCATACGGAACGATGTCCGGCCCACTACCCGCACCGAGCCCCACGACCACCCCGGAGACCCCATGACCCACCCCACGTGACGCACCCCACCCACCACCCCGTTCAAACTCCGTTAACAATGGACTGTGATCTCTCCGGTCTCCCCGATGCCCCGGAGCGCCCACCGGCACAAGCCGGAGGCGACTCCCTACGTCGACCTCACCCGAGCCGAGTGGAGCGCGCTGCGCGACAAGACGCCGCTGCCGCTCACCGCCGAGGAGGTCGAGAAGCTGCGCGGCCTGGGCGATGTCATCGACCTCGACGAGGTGCGTGACATCTACCTCCCGCTGTCCAGACTCCTCAACCTCTACGTCGGCGCCACGGACGGCCTCAGAAACGCCCTGAACACCTTCCTGGGCGAGCAGGGCTCCCAGTCCGGCACCCCGTTCGTCATAGGCGTCGCCGGCTCCGTGGCCGTAGGGAAGTCGACCGTCGCGCGCCTCCTCCAGGCGCTCCTCTCCCGCTGGCCCGAGCACCCCCGCGTCGAGCTGGTCACCACCGACGGGTTCCTGCTGCCCACGCGGGAGCTGGAGGCGCGCGGGCTCATGTCGCGCAAGGGCTTCCCCGAGTCGTACGACCGCCGCGCGCTCACCCGCTTCGTCGCCGACATCAAGGCCGGCAAGGACGAGGTCACCGCGCCCGTCTACTCCCACCTCATCTACGACATCGTCCCTGACCAGCGGCTCACGGTCCGGCGCCCCGACATCCTGATCGTCGAGGGGCTCAACGTGCTCCAGCCCGCGCTCCCCGGCAAGGACGGCCGGACCCGCGTCGGTCTCGCCGACTACTTCGACTTCAGTGTGTACGTCGACGCGAGCGCCGAGGACATCGAGCGCTGGTATCTGAACCGGTTCCGCAAGCTGCGCGCCACCGCGTTCCAGAACCCGGACTCGTACTTCCGCAAGTACACCCAGGTCTCCGAGGACGAGGCCGTCGACTACGCCCGCACCCTCTGGCGCACCATCAACAAGCCCAACCTGGTGGAGAACATCGCCCCCACCCGGGGCCGCGCCACCCTCGTCATCCGCAAGGGGACCGACCACAAGGTGCGACGGCTCAGCCTGCGCAAGCTGTAGCCCCGCAGACGTACAACCCCACACGCGACGCCTGTTAGAAAGGCGTCATGCTGCACCTGCGCCTCATCACCCCCGCCGACAAGACCGACGCCGTGGTCCAGCTCATCGAGACGACCGTCGGCACCGCACACCTCGTGGTCATGACCGGCGCCGCCCGCAGCCCCGCCGGCGACGTCGTCATGTGCGACGTCGCCCGCGAGGCCGGTGACGAACTCATCGGCGCGCTACGAGAGTTGGAGCTCGACCGGATCGGTTCCATCGCCGTCGAGAACATCGACCTGTCCCTGTCGGAGCGGGCGGACCAGGCCCAGGACGACGCGCCCGGCGAAGGCGCGGACGCCGTGCTGTGGGAGCACCTCGCCGACGCCACGCACGAGGAGTCCACCCTCACCGTCACCTACGTCGCGTTCCTGACCGTCGCCACCATGCTCGCGGCCTGCGGTGTGATGCTGGACAACGCGATCCTGATCGTGGGCGCGATGGCCGTAGGACCGGAGTTCGGGCCGCTCGCGGGGATCTCGACGGCGCTGGTGCGGAAGGCGCCGCACCTGGTCTGGCGGTCGCTGTGGGCGCTGCTCGCCGGGTTCGCGGCGGCCATGGTCCTTACGGTGGGCTTCAGTTGGCTGCTGGACACCCTCGGGCTCTTCGAGAAGTCCATGGTGGAGGCCTCGCGGCCGAACACCGCCTTCATCTGGAAGCCCGACTGGATGTCCTTCGTCGTGGCCTTCCTGGCCGGCATCGCGGGCACCCTGTCCCTGACGTCCGCCAAGTCCGGTGCCCTGATCGGCGTAGCGATCTCGGTGACGACCGTCCCGGCCGCCGCGAACGCCGCCGTCGCCTTCAGCTACCGCGACTACTCCCAGACGTGGGGCTCCACTTGGCAACTCCTCGCCAACCTCGGCGGCATCGTGCTGGCGGGCACGCTCACGCTGCTCGCCCAGAAGTGGTTCTGGGCCCGGCAGCGCGAGCGCACCGCTCAACTCGCCTAGCTGGACGCCGACTTCACGACGGCATCCGCCCAAGTCGCCTACCCGAGCGCCGACTTCACCGCGTCCGCCAACCGCCCCGCCACCGACCGCGCCTGGTCGATGTCGGCGGCCTCCACCATCACCCGCACCAACGGCTCGGTACCCGACGGACGCAGCAACACCCGCCCCGTGGAGCCGAGTTCACGCTCCGCCTCGGCGACCGCGGCGGCCAGGTCGGCAGAGGTGCCGACCCGTGTGCGGTCCACGTCGGGCACATTGATGAGCACCTGCGGCAGCCGCGTCATCACGGACGCGAGGTCCTTGAGCGTACGACCCGTGTCGGCGACCCGCGCCGCCAGCATCAGGCCGGTCAGCGTGCCGTCGCCGGTGGTCGCGTGGTCCAGGATGATCACATGGCCGGACTGCTCGCCGCCCAGCGCGTAGCCGTGCTCCTTCATCTCCTCCAGGACGTAGCGGTCGCCGACCGCGGTCTGGACGAGCGTCAGGCCCTCGCGCTCCATGGCCAGTTTGAAGCCGAGGTTCGACATGACGGTCGCGACGACGGTGTCGGAGCGCAGTGCGGAACGCTCCCGCATCGCCAGCGCGATCACGGCCATGATCTGGTCCCCGTCGACCTCTTCACCGGTGTGGTCCACGGCCAGGCAGCGGTCGGCGTCACCGTCGTGCGCGATGCCGAAGTCGGCGCCGTGCTCGACGACGGCGGCCTTGAGCAGACCCAGGTGGGTCGAGCCGCAACCGTCGTTGATGTTCAGCCCGTTGGGGTCCGTGCCGATCGTGATGACCTCGGCGCCGGCCCGCGAGAACGCCTCCGGGGAGACCCGGGCGGCGGCGCCGTGCGCCTCGTCGAGGACGATCTTCAGCCCGTCGAGCCGGTTCGGGAGCACGCCGATGAGGTGGGCGACGTACTGGTCGAAGCCCTCGCTGTAGTGCCGGACCCGGCCGACGCCCGAGCCGGTCGGGCGGTCCCAGGGGGCGCCGGTGCGGTGCTCGTCGTAGACCTTCTCGATCCGGTCCTCCAGCTCGTCGTCGAGCTTGTGCCCGCCGCGCGCGAGGAACTTCAGTCCGTTGTCGGGCATCGCGTTGTGGCTCGCGGAGAGCATCACTCCGAGGTCGGCGCCCAGCACACCGGTGAGATACGCCACCGCGGGGGTGGGCAGCACACCGACGAGCAGTACGTCCACTCCCGAGCTGGCCAGGCCCGCGACCACCGCGGCCTCCAGGAACTCCCCGGACGCGCGCGGGTCCCGCCCGACCACGGCCGTCGCCCGGTGGCCCGCGAAGGTGCCCGCCTCGGCGAGTACATGAGCCGCCGCGACGGAGAGTCCGAGGGCCATCTCGGCCGTCAGATCCACGTTGGCGACACCGCGCACGCCGTCCGTGCCGAAGAGTCGTCCCACTTGTCCTCCTGAGGAAGGCGAAAAGTCCTGCAAGGCCGAAGTCCCGCAGAGCTGAAGTCCTGCATTCCAGGCACACGATGCCTGATCATCCGATCACACAAGCCTTTGAGCGTCTTGTGCCGTTATACGCCCCCGGCTGTGATAAACGAACGCCCCGGCGGCACGAGTGGCGTGCCGCCGGGGCGTTCGGAGTACAGACCGCAGGCGCGATTTAGCGCTTGCTGTACTGCGGGGCCTTGCGGGCCTTCTTGAGACCGGCCTTCTTGCGCTCGACCGCGCGGTCGTCGCGACGAAGGTAACCGGCCTTCTTGAGGGCGGCGCGGTTGTTGTCCACGTCGGCCTCGTTCAGCGCGCGGGCCACGCCGAGGCGCAGGGCACCGGCCTGACCGGAGACGCCGCCACCCGAGATGCGGGCGATGACGTCGTAGCGGCCGTCGAGTTCGAGCACCTTGAAGGGCTCGTTGACTTCCTGCTGGTGGACCTTGTTCGGGAAGTAGTCCTCAAGCGTGCGCCCGTTGACCTTCCACTTGCCGGTGCCGGGCACGATGCGAACGCGCGCGATGGCGTTCTTGCGACGGCCCAGGCCGGCGGCCGGCTGCGGGTCGCCGAAGCGGCCGGCGAGCGACTCCGACGTGTACTCACCCTCGACGGGGACGTCGGACTCGGTGGTGTAGCTCTCGATGTCGACGAGCTCGGTCTCGGTCTCTTCGACCGGCTGCTCAACGGTGGTCTCGGCCACGGTTCTCCTCAGATTCTTTTCTGTCTTAGGGGGTGTGTGGCCGGAACTACTGCGCGACCTGGGTGATCTCGAACGGCACCGGCTGCTGGGCAGCGTGCGGGTGCTGGTCGCCCGAGTAGACCTTCAGCTTGCTGATCATCTGACGGCCCAGGGTGTTCTTGGGGATCATGCCCTTGATGGCCTTCTCGACGGCCTTCTCGGGGTTCTTCGCCAGCAGCTCGTCGTAACGGACGGAGCGCAGACCACCCGGGTAACCGGAGTGGCGGTACGCCAGCTTCTGGGTCTTCTTGTTGCCGGACAGGTGAACCTTGTCGGCGTTGATGATGATGACGAAGTCGCCCATGTCCATGTGCGGGGCATAGGTCGGCTTGTGCTTGCCGCGGAGGAGGTTCGCAGCAGTGGTAGCCAGACGGCCGAGGACGATGTCCTGGGCGTCGATGACGTGCCACTGGCGAGTCACATCGCCGGGCTTGGGGCTGTACGTACGCACTTCGCAGCCTTCTTCTTCAGTGGATGGGTGCTGACACATGGCATCACTGAAGCGATCGTGCAGCTGGGGACGACAATGGCCGGGGACGATGCCCGTATGCCGCCCACTGGTAACTGCTCCAGGGAACCTACGTAAGGGCCTCTCGCCTGAGGGCGACCAAACCGATACGCATAACAAACCGTAAGAGTACCCGCGCCGCCCCGGACGGGTCAAAACGGGGTCAGCACGACCAGAAGTGGGTGCGGAAAGCGACGGCGAAAGTACTTACCGTGACATCCCCAACGTCAGTCGCCACAGGCCTCATTGAGGCGCACCGGTACCGCCGTCGCCCCGTCTAGGATGCGACCCATGAGCTTCGGACAGGGGGGACCCCAGTCCCAGTGGGATCCCTGGAAACCCAATTCGCAGCAGCCGTGGGGCGGCAGCGTCGACGACGAGACCCCGGACTGGGCCGCGCTCGCCGACCAGGCGGAGACGCGCAACAGACGCAAGCGACTGCTGCTGATAGTCGGCGGCGCGCTCGCGACGGTGGCCGTCGGGACAGCCGTGGCCATGGCCGTCATGTCGGCGAACGACGACACGAGCGCGTCGGGCAAGCCCACGAACCTGCCCGCGAGCGCCTCCGTGCCCAGCGCCGACGCCACCTCGCCGTCCTTCGCGCCGACCAGCGCGCCCCCGCCGCTGGACCCCGAGGAGTTCATCTCCAGCAAGGCGAAGGACACGGCACCGCTCAGCCCGGCGACCCTCTTCCCGGGCACCCAGCTGACGGTCGCCTCGACGGTGTACAAGAAGGGCCCGACGGCCGACACCACGAACTGCGCCTCGGTCGCCTCGGGCACCCTCCCCAAGGTCCTCACCGCGAACGGCTGCACCCGCCTCATGCGGGTCTCGTACGTCAAGGACAACATCGCGGTCACGGTCGGTGTGGCCCTCTTCGACACCGAGGCACAGGCGACGAAGGCCAAGGGCCAGGCGGACACCAAGAGCGCCGTCAAGTCACTGTCCGGCAAGGGCGTCAAGGCCTTCTGCGACGGCGCGATCTGCCGTACGACGACCAACGCCTACGGCCGCTACGCCTACTTCACGGTCGCCGGCTTCACCAACGGCACGGACGTGACGGCGAAGGACACCAAGGTCTTCGCGATCGGTGACGACCTCGCCAAGTTCGCCTTCGACCAGATCCACGCCCGCGGCGCGGCACAGGCTTCGGCGGCGGCGCAGTAACAGGCTGGGGGCCACCGGGAGTTGGCGCCAGCGCGCCCACCCGGTCGGCCCTCAGTGCAGAGCCCCCCGCACCCGCCGGGCCAGCAACTGCCGCTCCGCCAGCCCCTCGTCGGCCGGATAGGCGACCTCCTCCAAGGTCAGCCCGTGCGGCCGTACGACATGCACGGCACTGTCCCGCACCCGCGCGTCCAGCACCTTCCGCGGCCACTCGGCGCCCCGGTGCCCGTCGCCGACGAACACCAACGCGCCCACCATGGACCGCACTTGGTTGTGGCAGAAGGCGTCGGCACGCACTTCGATCTCGACGACCCCGTCATCCCGCCGCCGCACCCCGAAGTCGAGAATCTCCCGAACGGTCGAAGCACCCTCACGCTTCTTCGCATAAGCGGCGAAGTCATGCTCCCCGACAAGGGACTTGGCAGCGGCGTCCATCACCTCGACGTCCAACTCCCAGTCGTGCCACAGCACATGGTTCCGCAGCAACGGATCCACGCCCCCCGGCCGATCCCCCACCCGGTACACATAGCGCCGCCACAGGGCCGCGAACCGCGCGTTGAAGCCCTCAGGGGCCTCCGCGACGCCCCACACCCGCACGTCCTTCGGCAACCGCCCCGCAAGCCGCTTCAGCAGCTTCTCGCGGTGCTCCGCCCACAGCTCCCCCGGCAGATCGACATGCGCCACCTGCCCCCGGGCATGCACCCCGGCATCGGTCCGCCCGGCCACGGTCAGGTCGTACGCCGCCGCCCCCGACCGCGTCACCGTCCGCAACGCGTCCTCGACCTCCCCCTGCACGGTCCGCCGCCCCCCGGCCTGCTTGGCCCACCCGGAGAACGCGGTCCCGTCGTAGGAGAGGTCGAGTCGTACGCGTACGAACCCGGCCGCTACTTCATCACTCACACCGAGATCCTTTCAGGTACACAAAAGCGGGCCCGTCCCAAGAAGGAACGGGCCCACTGAAGCGCCCCGTCAGGGGCGCGGGGAACTACGCGACCAGCCACAGCGGACCGGCAGCCAAGAACGGTGTTACGCGTCCTTGGACTCTTCGTCGGCCTCAACCGGCTTGGCGTCCTCGACGACCTCGACCGGGGCAGCAGCCTCGGTGTCCTTCGCGGCACGCTTGGTGGCGGCCTCGGCCTCACCCGTCGCAGCCTGTGCGACAGTCAGCGCCTCGACCAGCTCGATGACGGCCATGGGCGCGTTGTCGCCACGACGGTTACCGATCTTGGTGATACGGGTGTAGCCACCGGGACGGTTCTCGTAGCGCGGGCCGATCTCGGTGAAGAGCGTGTGGACGATGCTCTTGTCCGTGATCACCTGAAGCACCTGACGGCGGTTGTGAAGGTCGCCCTTCTTGCCCTTGGTGATCAGACGCTCGGCGTACGGCCGCAGCTTGCGGGCCTTCGCCTCGGTGGTGGTGATACGGCCGTGCTCGAAAAGCGACTTCGCGAGGTTCGCGAGGAGCAGCTTCTCGTGCGAGGCACTGCCGCCCAGACGGGCGCCCTTGGTGGGCTTCGGCATTTCTTTCTCCTTGGTATCTGCCCCGGCCGTATCAGGTACCGGGGTCAGGACCCGGCGAGCGGATGCTCACCGGCAACAACCGATCAGTACTGCTCGGTCTCCACGAAACCCGCGTCCACGTCGTCGTCGGCGCCGAAGGCGTCGGCAGCGGCCGTCGGGTCGAATCCGGGCGGGCTGTCCTTCAGGGCCAGGCCCATGCCGGCCAGCTTCGCCTTGACCTCGTCGATGGACTTCGCACCGAAGTTGCGGATGTCCAGGAGGTCGGCCTCGGAACGAGCCACGAGCTCACCCACGGAGTGGATGCCCTCGCGCTTGAGGCAGTTGTACGACCGAACGGTGAGCTCAAGCTCCTCGATCGGCAGGGCGAGATCAGCGGCAAGGGCGGCGTCCGTCGGGGACGGGCCCATGTCGATGCCCTCGGCGTCGATGTTCAGCTCGCGGGCGAGACCGAACAGCTCGACCAGGGTCTTGCCCGCGGACGCCATGGCGTCGCGCGGCCGCATGGCCTGCTTCGTCTCGACGTCGACGATGAGCTTGTCGAAGTCGGTCCGCTGCTCGACACGCGTGGCCTCGACCTTGTACGTGACCTTCAGCACCGGGCTGTAGATGGAGTCGACCGGGATACGGCCGATCTCCTGGCCCACCTGCTTGTTCTGCACGGCGGAGACGTAACCGCGGCCACGCTCGACCGTGAGCTCCATCTCCAGCTTGCCCTTGCCGTTGAGCGTGGCGAGGACGAGGTCGGGGTTGTGCACCTCGACACCGGCCGGGGGCGCGATGTCGGCGGCGGTGACCAGACCCGGACCCTGCTTGCGCAGGTACATCACAACGGGCTCGTCGTGCTCGGAGGAGACGACCAGCTGCTTGATGTTGAGGATCAGGTCGGTGACGTCCTCCTTGACGCCCGGCACGGTGGTGAACTCGTGCAGGACACCGTCGATCCGGATGCTGGTGACAGCGGCACCGGGGATCGAGGAGAGGAGCGTACGACGCAGGGAGTTGCCGAGGGTGTAGCCGAAGCCCGGCTCCAGCGGCTCGATCACGAACCGGGAGCGGAATTCGTCGACGACCTCTTCGGTCAACGAGGGGCGCTGAGCGATCAGCATGAAGTGAGTCCTTCAGTCATGGACACCCACTATTTGATGTCCGACTAGTACTGCAAGGGTACGGGCGGCACAGCCCCGAAAGGCCATACCGCCCGAAACCTGAGACAACCGTGCGTCAGACGCGGCGGCGCTTCGGCGGACGGCAGCCGTTGTGCGGGGTGGGGGTGACGTCCTGGATGGAGCCGACCTCAAGGCCAGTGGCCTGGAGGGAGCGGATCGCGGTCTCGCGACCGGAGCCCGGGCCCTTCACGAAGACGTCAACCTTGCGCATGCCGTGCTCCTGCGCGCGACGGGCGGCCGACTCGGCGGCCATCTGCGCGGCGAAGGGGGTGGACTTGCGCGAGCCCTTGAAGCCGACGTGGCCGGCGGAGGCCCAGGAGATCACGTTGCCCGCGGGGTCCGTGATCGAAACGATCGTGTTGTTGAACGTGCTCTTGATGTGCGCGTGGCCGTGAGCGACGTTCTTCTTTTCCTTGCGGCGCACCTTCTTGGCAGCGCCCTGACGACCCTTGGGGGGCATCTATTACTCCTACGGGGAGGTGGTCGGTCCTACAGCGAAGACCGCTGGTGAAGCGTTGTCCGCTGCGGACTACTTCTTGCCCGGCTTCTTCTTGCCGGCGATGGCGCGACGCGGACCCTTGCGGGTACGAGCGTTCGTGCTGGTGCGCTGACCGCGTACGGGCAGACCACGACGGTGACGGAGACCCTGGTAGCAGCCGATCTCCACCTTGCGGCGGATGTCGGCCTGGATCTCGCGACGGAGGTCACCCTCGGTCTTGATGTTGGCGTCGACGTACTCACGAATCGCGACGAGCTGCTCTTCCGAGAGGTCGCGAACGCGGGTGTTGGGGTCGATGCCGGTCTCGGCCAGCGTCAGCTGGGAAAGGGTCCGACCAATGCCGAACACGTAGGTGAGGGCGACCTCCACGCGCTTTTCGCGCGGGATGTCGACACCGGAAACGCGTGCCATTCAATGGCTCCAGTTGATCTTCGGAGGTCTTCCGCAGAACCGGATCCCAGCCGCCGGCCTCTTCCGTGGAAGATTTGGTACGACGTGGGTCCCCAGCCTCCGAGCCGGGGGTGTCGGGCGCCTACTACGCCCGGGTCCTGCGTATGAACATGTATTGCTCGCGTCGCGCGAAACTCTGCGAAAAGCTGCAGAGGGAAGGTCGTGCGTCAGCCCTGGCGCTGCTTGTGGCGCGGGTTCTCGCAGATGACCATGACCCGACCGTGACGGCGGATCACCCTGCACTTGTCGCAGATCTTCTTGACGCTCGGCTTGACCTTCATTGGTGAGGTTCTCCGGGTCAGTTGCCTTCGGCGCCGCTTGCGCGGAACCCGGGCAAGATCTACTTGTAGCGGTAGACGATCCGGCCACGCGTCAGGTCGTACGGAGACAGCTCCACCACGACCCGGTCGTCAGGGAGGATGCGGATGTAGTGCATACGCATCTTGCCGCTGATGTGTGCCAGGACCTGGTGGCCGTTCTGGAGCTCCACCTTGAACATGGCGTTCGGGAGAGACTCGACGACAGTGCCTTCGATCTCGATGGCACCTTGCTTCTTGGCCACGCTTCGCCCTTCGAATCGACTACCTTGATCGACTCGGTGCGTTCCCCTTGCGGGGTGCATGCGGACATGCGGGTGCACGAGAGCCGACGAGTCAGTCTACGTCAGGCCACTCGGAAAGACGAATCGAGGAAGAATGCCCCGGAGGGGAGATCGTTAAGCACCGGGCACCTGTAATGCCCTGTTTTTACGGGCGCGGAGCTGTGGCATTCGCGGCTCCGCGTGGGCGCGACCAGCCCCCACCGACCGTCGGACGGACGACTACGCGAGCGGATCCGGCGCAGCCGTGATTCCATACTCGGCCAGCTTCGCCTTACCGCCATCAGGAGCCGTCAGCACGAGCGGCCCCTCCTCCGTCAGAGCGACCGAGTGCTCCCAGTGGGACGACCAGGTCCCGTCCGTCGTGATGACCGTCCAGTCGTCCGAGAGGACCTCGGTCTTCGGGGTCCCCAGGGACACCATCGGCTCGATGGCGAGGCAGAACCCCGGCACCAGCTTCGGCCCCTTGCCCCGCCGCTTCTCGACGTAGTTCAACAGGTGCGGGTCCATGTGCATCTCGGTACCGATGCCGTGACCGCCGTAGTCCTCGACGATCCCGTACTTGCCCCCACCCGGCTTCGGCTGCCGACGGATGTACGTCTCGATGGCACGGGAGATGTCGACGAGCCGATTCCCCAGCTTCATCGCGGCGATCCCGGCCCACATCGACCCCTCGGTCACCCGCGACAGCTCAAGAAGCTCCGGGGCGTGCCCCGAGCCCACGAACGCCGTGTACGCCGCGTCCCCGTGCCAGCCGTCGATGATCGCGCCGCAGTCGATGGAGATGATGTCGCCGTCCTTCAGCACCACCTCCTCGGAGGGGATGCCGTGGACGACGACCTCGTTCACCGAGGTGCAGATCGTCGCGGGGAAGCCGCCGTAGCCGAGGAAGTTCGGCTTCGCGTTGTGGTCGGCGAGGACCTTGCGGGCGACCTCGTCCAGATCCTTCGTGCTGGCGCCGGGTACGGCCGCCTCACGCGTGGCCGCGTGGATCGCGGCGACGACCAGCCCCGCCTCGCGCATCTTGGCGATCTGCTCGGGGGTCTTGATCTGCACCATGGGGGCCTGCGCTCTCCGTCTTCCGCGACACAAAGGAATGGCCGTACACAAAGGCCGTACCAAAATAGCTGTACACAACAGTACGACCGCGGCGCCCCTGCGGGCACCGCGGCCGGATCTGCTTGATGACTACTTCGCGCTCTCGTCCTCGCGCTGCAGCGCGTCCAGCGCCCGCTGCGTGATCTCGTCCACCGGACCGAGCGAGGAGATCGTGACCACCAGGCCCTGGGCCTTGTAGTAGTCGATGATCGGCTCGGTCTGCGTGTGGTAGACCTCCAGGCGGGTGCGGACCGTGTCCTCGGAGTCGTCGTCGCGCTGGTAGAGCTCGCCGCCGCAGACGTCACAGACGCCGTCCTGCTTCGGCGGGCTGTACGTCACGTGGAAGACGTGACTGGAGTCCTTGCGGCAGATGCGGCGGCCGGCGATGCGCTTGACCACCTCGTCCTCGGAGACCTCCAGGTCGAGGACCGCGTCCAGCTTGATGTCCTCGGTCTTCAGCAGCTCGTCCAGCGCCTCGGCCTGCGACACGTTGCGCGGGAAACCGTCCAGCAGGAAGCCGTTGACGGCGTCCGGCTGCTCCATGCGGTCCTTGGCCATCGCGATGGTGACCTCGTCCGGGACCAGGTTGCCCGCGTCCATGTAGGACTTCGCCAGTTTGCCGAGTTCCGTGGCCTGACTGATGTTGGCACGGAAGAGGTCGCCCGTGGAGATGTGCGGGATGTGCAGCGTCTTGGCGAGGCGCACAGCCTGCGTTCCCTTACCGGCACCCGGCGGCCCGACGAGGACGATTCGCATCAGCGGAGGAACCCTTCGTAATTGCGCTGCTGGAGCTGGCTCTCGATCTGCTTCACCGTCTCAAGACCGACACCCACGATGATCAGGATGCTGGTCCCGCCGAACGGGAAGTTGCCGCTTGCGTTGAAACCGACCAACGCCATCGTCGGTACGAGAGCGATCAGACCCAGATACAGCGAACCCGGCCAGGTGATCCGGTTGAGTACGTAACTCAGGTACTCAGCGGTGGGCCGGCCAGCCCGGATGCCCGGGATGAAGCCACCATACTTCTTCATGTTGTCCGCGACTTCCTCGGGGTTGAACGAGATCGCCACGTAGAAGAACGCGAAGAAAACGATCAGCAGGAAGTAGCTGACCAGGTAAATCGGGTGGTCACCCTTGGTCAGGTTGGTCTGGATCCAGGTCTTCCAGGTGGACGTACTGCCGGAGAACTGAGCGACCAGAGCCGGGATGTAGAGCAGCGACGACGCGAAGATGACCGGAATCACACCGGCCTGATTGACCTTCAGCGGGATGTAGGTCGACGTACCGCCGTAGGAACGGCGGCCGATCATGCGCTTCGCGTACTGGACCGGGATCCTGCGCTGGGCCTGCTCGACGAAGACCACGAGGCCGACCATCACCAGGCCGACGAGGATGACGGTGCCGAACTCGATCCAGCCGCCGGCCAGCGTGCCCTGCTTCTTGATGGCCCACAGCGCGGACGGGAAGGTCGCGGCGATCGAGATGAACATGAGGATCGACATGCCGTTGCCGATGCCGCGGTCGGTGATGAGCTCGCCGAGCCACATCACGACGCAGGTGCCGGCGGTCATGCAGACCACCATGGTGATGGTGGTGAAGATCGACTGGTCCGGGACGATCTGATTCGCCGTCGGGCAGCCCGAGAAGAGGGCGCCGCTGCGGGCGGTGGCCACCAGACCGGTGCCCTGGAGGATGGCGAGCGCCACGGTCAGATAACGCGTGTACTGCGTGATCTTCGACGTACCGGCCTGCCCCTCCTTCTTGAGGGCTTCCAGACGCGGGATCACCACGGTCAGCAGCTGCAGAATGATGCTCGCCGTGATGTACGGCATGATGCCGAGCGCGAAGATCGTGATCTGGAGCAGCGCGCCACCGCTGAACATGTTGACCAGACCGAACAGACCCTGGTTGCCGTTCGAGACGTCGATACAGGTCTGGACGCTCTTGTAATCGACGCCTGGGATCGGGATGTGCGTACCGACTCGATACACCACGATGATGGCGAGCGTGAAGAGCAGCTTCTTGCGCAGGTCGGGTGTCCTGAACGCCCGGGCGAACGCGGTGAGCACGGTGCCTCCTGCGACCCCCGCGTGTGCGCGCGTGAGGTGACGACTAAGTGTGGTTGATGGCCTGTGGAACGAGATTACGGCATGCCAAGACGACGCTGGGTACCAGCCGCACAGCCTACCTACATCAACGCCCCTAGGGGATACCGATCGAACGTCCCATGAGTCACGACTACTGAAAAAACGGCCGGGGTTGGCCCTCCAGAGAGGGCCAACCCCGGCCGCTGATGCTGACGTTGGTCAGACTCGGTCCGAAAGATCAGACGAGCTCGGTGACCGTACCGCCCGCGGCAGTGATCTTCTCCTTGGCGGAGCCGGAGACGGCGTCAACCGAAACCTGCAGCGCCACGGAGATCTCGCCCTGGCCGAGCACCTTGACGAGGCTGTTCTTGCGAACGGCACCCTTGGCGACGAGACCCTCTACGGTGACCTCGCCACCCTCGGGGTACAGCGCGCCCAGCTTGTCGAGGTTCACGACCTGGAACTCGGTCTTGAACGGGTTACGGAAACCCTTCAGCTTCGGGAGACGCATGTGGAGGGGCATCTGGCCACCCTCGAAGCGCTCCGGAACCTGGTAACGGGCCTTCGTGCCCTTGGTTCCACGACCGGCCGTCTTACCCTTCGACGCCTCACCACGACCCACACGGGTCTTGGCGGTCTTGGCGCCCGGGGCGGGACGGAGGTTGTGGATCTTGAGCGGGTTGTTCTCCGCCATGATCAGTCGACCTCCTCAACCGTCACGAGGTGGCGGACGGTGTGCACCATTCCGCGGAACTCGGGGCGGTCCTCCTTGACGACCACGGTGTTGATCCCCTTGAGACCAAGCGACCGCAGCGTGTCACGGTGGTTCTGCTTGCTGCCGATGTACGACTTCGTCTGCGTGACCTTGAGGCGAGCCATTACGCACCCGCCCCGGCACGTGCACGAAGAAGAGCCGCGGGGGCGACGTCCTCAAGGGGCAGACCGCGGCGGGCCGCGATCTCCTCGGGACGCTGCAGGCCCTTGAGGGCCGCCACGGTCGCGTGCACGATGTTGATCGCGTTGGACGAACCGAGCGACTTCGACAGGATGTCGTGAACGCCGGCGCACTCCAGGACAGCACGCACCGGGCCACCGGCGATGACGCCGGTACCGGGGGAAGCAGGCTTGAGCAGGACGACGCCCGCGGCCTTCTCGCCCGTGATCGGGTGCGGGATGGTGCCCTGGATACGGGGGACCTTGAAGAAGTGCTTCTTGGCCTCTTCAACACCCTTGGCGATCGCGGCCGGCACCTCCTTGGCCTTGCCGTAACCGACACCGACGGTGCCGTCACCGTCGCCCACCACGACGAGCGCGGTGAAGCTGAAGCGACGACCACCCTTGACAACCTTGGCGACGCGGTTGATCGCGACTACGCGCTCAACGTACGCGGTCTTCTCGGCGGCAGCAGCGCCGCCGTCACGGCCCTTCCGGTCCCGCCGCTCGCCGCCACCGGCACCGCTTCCACGGCGCTGGGGTCCAGCCATTGGATTACCTCTCTCTTTCCGCTAGCTACGGAAGCGACTAGAACTTCAGTCCGGCTTCGCGGGCGGCGTCCGCCAGGGCGGCGATGCGCCCCGCGTACTGATTGCCGCCACGGTCGAATACGACAGCCTCGACACCGGCGGCCTTGGCGCGCTCGGCGACCAGGGCGCCGACCGACTTGGCCTGCGCGGACTTGTCGCTCTCGCCGCCGCGGATCGAGGTGTCCAGGGTCGACGCCGACGCCAGGGTGTGACCCTTGATGTCGTCGATGACCTGGGCCACGATGTGGCGGTTGGAGCGGGTCACGACCAGGCGCGGACGCTCAGCCGTACCGGAAATGTGCTTCCGGATGCGGATGTGACGACGCTTGATGGCAGCACGCTTGTAAGCGTCGCCCTTAGCGATCTTCGTACCGTATGCCATGGCTTACTTACCCGCCTTTCCGACCTTGCGTCGGATGACTTCGCCCTCGTACTTGACGCCCTTGGCCTTGTACGGGTCGGGCTTGCGCAGCTTGCGGATGTTGGCCGCAACCTCGCCGACCTTCTGCTTGTCGATGCCCTCGACCGAGAAGTGCGTCGGGTTCTCGACCTTGAACGAGATGCCCTCGGGCGCCTCGACCGTGATCGAGTGGCTGTAGCCGAGCGCGAACTCAAGGGTGGAACCCTTGGCCGCGACGCGGTAACCGACACCACTGATTTCGAGCTTCTTCACGTAACCCTCGGTCACGCCGGTGATCATGTTCGCCACCAGCGTGCGGGACAGGCCATGCAGGGCCTTGTTCTGACGCTCGTCGTTGGGGCGGGTGACGCTGAGCACGCCGTCCTCACCCTTGGCGATGTCGATCGGCGCTGCGACGGTGTGGGTCAGCGAGCCCTTGGGGCCCTTGACCGAGACCGTACGGCCGTCGATGGTGACGTCCACGCCGGCGGGAACCGTGATGGGGAGCTTGCCAATACGCGACATAGCTTCTTCCGTTTCCCTTCCGCTACCAGACGTAGGCGAGAACTTCTCCGCCTACGCCCTTCTTGCCGGCCTGCTTGTCGGTGAGGAGACCGTGCGACGTGGAGATGATCGCCACGCCGAGGCCACCGAGCACCTTGGGCAGGGAGGTGGACTTCGCGTAAACCCGGAGACCGGGCTTGGAGATCCGCTTGATGCCCGCGATGGAGCGCTCACGGTTCGGGCCGAACTTCAGCTCGAGGACGAGGTTCTTGCCGACCTCGGCGTCCTCGACCTTCCAGCCCGTGATGAAGCCCTCCTGCTGGAGGATCTCCGCGATGTGAGACTTGATCTTCGATGCCGGCATCGTCACGGAGTCGTGGTATGCCGAGTTCGCGTTCCGCAGACGCGTAAGCATGTCTGCGATCGGATCAGTCATGGTCATGAATTGGCCTTCGGCCTCTCTCGCCGGGGTTTCCTGGTGCCCATCCCTCTCCTCGATCCGAGACGAGGCGGGTGCGGTGCGGTGGACCTACGGCGTAGTAAGTCGTATGGGCGGCAATCAGGCGCCCAACCCTCCTAGCCTATGCCATGGAGGGGTGGGCACCTGACCGTGCCCTCTGCTTACCGAGAGCTTCGGGAGTCCGGAAGTACCGGACTACCAGGAGCTCTTGGTCACGCCCGGCAGCTCGCCACGGTGAGCCATCTCACGAAGGCACACGCGGCACAGGCCGAACTTGCGGTACACGGAGTGCGGACGGCCGCAGCGCTGGCAGCGCGTGTAGCCACGTACTCCGAACTTGGGCTTACGAGCAGCCTTGGCAATCAGAGCCTTCTTCGCCATCTCGCTTACGCCTCCTTGAAGGGGAAGCCGAGGTGACGGAGAAGGGCACGGCCTTCGGCGTCGTTGGTCGCCGTGGTCACCACGGTGATGTCCATACCCCGGACGCGGTCGATCTTGTCCTGGTCGATCTCGTGGAACATGACCTGCTCGGTGAGACCGAAGGTGTAGTTGCCACGACCGTCGAACTGCTTGGGAGACAGACCACGGAAGTCGCGGATGCGCGGAAGCGCGAGCGACAGGGTGCGGTCCAGGAACTCCCACATGCGGTCGCCACGGAGCGTGACGTGGGCACCGATCGGCTGACCCTCACGCAGCTTGAACTGCGCGATGGACTTGCGGGCCTTGGTGATGGCCGGCTTCTGACCGGTGATCGTGGTCAGGTCGCGGACGGCACCGTCCATGAGCTTGGAGTCACGGGCGGCGTCGCCGACACCCATGTTCACCACGATCTTGACGAGGCCGGGGATCTGCATGACGTTCTCGTAGGAGAACTCCTCACGCAGCTTGCCCGTGATCTCCTCGCGGTACTTCGTCTTGAGGCGCGGGCTGGTGGTGGTAGTCATCAGATGTCCTCACCCGTCCGCTTGGCAACGCGAACCTTGTTGCCCTCGTCGTCGAAGCGGTAGCCGACACGCGTGACGACCTTGTTGCCGTCCTTCTCAACGACCAGCTGGACGTTGGAGACGTGGACGGGCGCCTCGGTCGTGACGATGCCGCCGGCCTGCGAACCCTTGGCGGTGGGGCCGGCCTTGGTGTGCTTCTTGACCCGGTTGACACCCTCGACCAGGACGCGGTCCTCGCGGGGGTAGGCCGCAATGACCTTGCCCTGCTTGCCCTTGTCCTTGCCGGTGATGACCTGAACCGTGTCACCCTTCTTGATCTTCATGCTTACAGCACCTCCGGAGCCAGCGAGATGATCTTCATGAACTTCTTCTCGCGCAGCTCGCGCCCGACCGGGCCGAAGATGCGGGTACCACGAGGGTCGCCGTCGTTCTTCAGAATGACGGCGGCGTTCTCGTCGAAGCGGATGTACGAGCCGTCCGGACGGCGGCGCTCCTTCACGGTGCGAACGATGACCGCCTTGACGACGTCACCCTTCTTCACGTTGCCACCGGGGATCGCGTCCTTGACGGTGGCGACGATGACGTCACCGATGCCCGCGTAGCGGCGACCGGAGCCACCGAGCACACGGATGCAAAGGATTTCCTTCGCACCAGTGTTGTCGGCGACGCGCAGTCGCGACTCCTGCTGGATCACGTCTATCTCCTGATCGTCTGCCGGTTCCCCAACGGGGTCGATTTCTCGACCCCGTTGGAGCCTGGCGGAACTGACCTGCGGGTTTGCCCGCAGGCCGCATTCATTGGAATTCCCTTGCGGGAATTACCTACTTGGCCTTTTCGAGGATCTCGACGATGCGCCAGCGCTTCGTCGAGGACAGCGGACGCGTCTCCATGAGGAGGACGCGGTCGCCGACGCCTGCGGCGTTCTGCTCGTCGTGGGCCTTGAGCTTGTTCGTACGGCGGATGACCTTGCCGTACAGCGCGTGCTTCACACGGTCCTCGACAGCGACGACGACGGTCTTGTCCATCTTGTCGCTGACGACGAGACCCTCACGGGTCTTGCGGAAGCCGCGGCTCGCGGTCTGCTCTTCAGTCACGTTGCTCTCGCTCATCAGGCGCTCTCCACCGTCTCGATGCCCAGCTCGCGCTCACGCATCAGGGTGTAGATCCGCGCGATGTCCTTCCGGACGGCCTTGAGCCGACCGTGGTTCTCGAGCTGACCGGTCGCCGCCTGGAAGCGGAGGTTGAACAGCTCTTCCTTGGCTTCGCGGAGCTTCGCGAGAAGCTCCTCGTCACCCAGTTCGCGCAGCTCGGACGCCTTGGTACCGGCCGACATCACGCTTCACCTGCCTCGCGCTTGACGATCCGGCACTTCATCGGCAGCTTGTGCGCTGCGCGAGTGAGGGCCTCACGGGCGATCTTCTCGTTGGGGTAGGACAGCTCGAACATGACCCGGCCCGGGTGCACGTTCGCGATCCACCACTCGGGAGAACCCTTACCGGAACCCATGCGGGTCTCGGCAGGCTTCTTCGTGAGCGGGCGGTCCGGGTAGATGTTGATCCAGACCTTGCCGCCACGCTTGATGTGGCGGGTCATCGCGATACGGGCGGCCTCGATCTGGCGGTTCGTCACGTACGCCGGCGTGAGGGCCTGAATGCCGTACTCGCCGAACGAAACCTGCGTACCGCCCTTGGCCTGACCACGGCGCTTGGGGTGGTGCTGCTTGCGGTGCTTGACCCTACGGGGGATCAGCATTTCGGTCAGGCCTCCGTTCCACCGGTAGAAGAGGGCGCGGCCTCGACCGGAGCGGCAGCCGCCGGAGCCTCGGCCTTGGGGGCCTCGGCAACGGGAGCAGCCTGCTGCGGCTTGCGGCCACGGCCGCCACGCTCGCCACCGCGGCCACCGCCGCGGGCCGGGCGGTCGCCGCCCGGGCCGCCACCGCGAGCCGGGCGGTTACCCGCACGGGCAGCGGCGTTCTCGGCGCGGACCTCGGCGATGTTCTTGACGTCGCCCTTGTAGATCCAGACCTTCACACCGATACGGCCGAAGGTCGTCTTGGCCTCGAAGAAGCCGTAGTCGACGTTCGCGCGGAGCGTGTGCAGGGGCACGCGGCCCTCGCGGTAGAACTCCGAGCGGGACATCTCGGCGCCGCCGAGGCGACCGCCGCACTGGATCTTGATGCCCTTGGCGCCGGCCTTCATCGCCGACTGCATGCTCTTACGCATGGCGCGGCGGAAGGAGACGCGGGAGGACAGCTGCTCGGCGACGGCCTGGGCCACCAGCTGAGCGTCCGTCTCCGGGTTCTTGACCTCAAGGATGTTGAGCTGGACCTGCTTGCCGGTCAGCTTCTCCAGGTCGCCGCGGATGCGGTCGGCCTCGGCGCCGCGGCGGCCGATGACGATGCCCGGGCGAGCGGTGTGGATGTCCACACGCACGCGGTCACGGGTGCGCTCGATCTCAACCTTCGAGATGCCGGCGCGCTCCATGCCGGACGTCATCATCCGACGGATGGCGACGTCTTCCTTGACGTAGTCCTTGTACAGCTTGTCGGCGTACCACCGGGACTTGAAGTCCGTGGTGATGCCGAGCCGGAACCCGTGCGGGTTAACCTTCTGGCCCATTACCGGGTTCCTTCCTTGCTGCTGACGACCACGGTGATGTGGCTGGTCCGCTTGCGGATCCGGTAGGCGCGGCCCTGGGCACGCGGCCGGAACCGCTTCAGGGTCGGACCCTCGTCGACGTACGCCTCGGAAATGACGAGGCTGCCGGCGTCGGTGTGGTCGTAGTTGTGTGCCGCGTTGGCAATGGCGCTGTCCAGCACCTTGCCGACGGGCACGCTCGCGGCCTGCGGGGCGAAACGCAGGACCGCCTGAGCCTCCGTGGCGTCCATGCCACGGATGAGGTCCACCACGCGGCGGGCCTTCATGGGCGTGACGCGGATGTACCGCGCCTGGGCCCTGGCTTCCATGGTTGTCCCTTCAGTGTTTGTCATGGTCGGTCGCCCCGCGCTAGCGGCGCTTCGACTTCCGGTCGTCCTTGACGTGACCCCGGAAGGTGCGCGTCGGCGAGAACTCGCCGAGCTTGTGGCCGACCATCGACTCGGTGACAAACACCGGGATGTGGGTCTTGCCGTTGTGCACCGCGATCGTGTGGCCGAGCATGGCCGGGACGATCATCGAGCGGCGGGACCAGGTCTTGATGACGTTCTTGGAGCCGGCCTCGTTCTGTACGTCCACCTTCTTGATGAGGTGGCCGTCGACGAAGGGCCCCTTCTTGAGACTGCGCGGCATCTAAACCCGCTCCTAGCGCTTCTTGTTCGTCTTGCGGCGGCGGACGATGTACTTGCTCGATGCCTTCTTCGGCGAGCGAGTACGACCCTCCTTCTGACCCCACGGGGAGACCGGGTGGCGACCACCGGAGGTCTTGCCCTCACCACCACCGTGCGGGTGGTCGACCGGGTTCATCGCAACACCACGGACGGACGGGCGAACGCCCAGCCAGCGCTTACGGCCGGCCTTGCCCCAGTTGATGTTGCTCTGCTCGGCGTTGCCGACCTCGCCGACCGTGGCGCGGCAGCGCTGGTCGACCAGGCGGATCTCACCGGAGGGCATACGAAGGTGGGCCATCGTGCCCTCCTTCGCCAGCAGCTGCACCGAGGCACCGGCGGAGCGGGCGAACTTGGCGCCGCCACCGGGACGGAGCTCGATCGCGTGGATCGTGGTACCGACCGGGATGTTGCGGAGCGCCAGGTTGTTGCCCGGCTTGATGTCGGCCCCGGGACCGTTCTCGACGCGGTCACCCTGCTGCAGGTTGCGCGGGGCGAGGATGTAGCGCTTCTCGCCGTCCGCGTAGTGCAGCAGCGCGATGCGCGCGGTGCGGTTGGGGTCGTACTCGATGTGCGCGACCTTCGCCGGCACGCCGTCCTTGTCATGGCGACGGAAGTCGATGACGCGGTAGGCGCGCTTGTGTCCGCCACCCTGGTGGCGAACGGTCACACGACCGGAATTGTTACGGCCGCCCTTGCTGTGCAGCGGGCGGACCAGCGACTTCTCCGGCGTGGACCGCGTGACCTCGACGAAGTCGGCGACGCTGGAGCCACGGCGGCCCGGCGTAGTCGGCTTGTACTTGCGGATTCCCATTTCTCAGTCCTCGTCCGATATCGGACGATCCGACCCGCTTACGCGGCCGGACCGCCGAAGATGTCGATACGGTCGCCCTCAGCGAGGGTCACGATCGCGCGCTTGCTGCCCGCGCGCTGACCGAAACCGGTCTTGGTGCGCTTGCGCTTGCCCTGACGGTTGATCGTGTTGACCCCGGTGACCTTGACCGAGAAGACCGCCTGGACGGCCTGCTTGATCTGGGTCTTGTTGGCACCCGGGGCGACGATGAACGTGTACTTGCCCTCGTCGAGGAGCGCGTAGCTCTTCTCCGAGACGACCGGCTTCAGCAGCACGTCACGGGGGTCCGTGAACGACTTGCTGATCGGCGTCTCGACGGTGTTCTTGCCCTCGGTCTCGTGCCGCTTCGCCTTGGCGATGCGGGCGACCTTCTTGGCCTTGGCGGCCTTCGAGGCGATGCTCGGGTGACGCGTAGCCATCAGGCTTCGCTCCCTTCGGTGTCAGCGGCCTGGGGGCCAGACACGAAGGACTCGAAAGCGGCCTGGGTGAAGACCACGTCGTCCGAGACGAGAACGTCGTACGTGTTCAGCTGGCCCGGCTCCAGGATGTGGACCTGGGGCAGGTTGCGCGCGGAAAGCAGCGCGGCCTCGTCGGAGCGCTCGATGACCAGGAGCACGTTCTTGCGCTCGCTGACCTTGCCGAGGAAGCTCTTGGCGGCCTTGGTGGAGGGGGTCTCGCCCTCGATCACGCCGGTGATGACGTGGATGCGAGCGTTGCGGGCCCGGTCGGTGAGGGCGTGGCGCAGGGCCGCGGCCTTCATCTTCTTCGGGGTCCGCTGCGAGTAGTCGCGCGGCGTCGGGCCGTGCACGACGCCACCGCCGGCGAACTGCGGGGCGCGGGTCGAGCCCTGACGGGCGCGGCCGGTGCCCTTCTGGCGGTACGGCTTCTTACCGCCACCGCGGACCTCGCCACGACGCTTGACCTTGTGCGTGCCCTGACGGGCGGCGGCCAGCTGTGCGACGACGACCTGGTGAAGCAGCGGGATGCTGATCTTCTCTACGTCGAAGATCTCGGCCGGGAGCTCTACGGTCCCGGCGTTGTCGCCGGAGGGCGACAGAATGTCAATGGTGCTCATAGTCCTCAGGCCCCCTTGGCCGCGGTACGGACCAGGACGAGGCCGCCGTTCGGACCCGGGATGGCTCCCTTGATGAGGAGCAGTCCCTTCTCCGCGTCAACAGCGTGAACGGTCAGGTTCTGGGTGGTGACCCGCTCGTTGCCCATGCGGCCCGCCATGCGGACGCCCTTGAACACACGGCCCGGGGTGGCACAGCCACCGATGGAGCCGGGAGAGCGGTGCTTGCGCTGGACACCGTGGCCGGCGCCGAGGCCCTTGAAGTTGTGACGCTTCATGACACCGGCGAAGCCCTTGCCCTTGCTCTTGCCGGTCACGTCGACCTTGACGCCGGCCTCGAACACCTCAGCGGTGATCTCCTGGCCGAGCGTGTACTCGGAGGCGCCCGCGGTGCGGATCTCGACGAGGTGGCGACGCGGCGTGACATCGGCCTTGGCGAAGTGACCCTTGAGGGGCTTGTTCACCTTGCGCGGGTCGATCTCGCCGAAGGCGATCTGGACCGACTCGTAGCCGTCACTGTCGTTCGTACGGACCTGGGTCACGACGTTGGGGCCGGCCTTGACGACGGTCACGGGAACAACACGGTTGTTCTCGTCCCACACCTGCGTCATGCCGAGCTTCTCGCCCAGGATGCCCTTGATCTGCTTAGCCATCTTCAGCTCACCGGCCCCTAGAGCTTGATCTCGATGTCGACACCGGCCGGGAGGTCGAGTCGCATCAGAGAGTCAACGGTCTTGGGGGTGGGGTCGAGGATGTCGATCAGGCGCTTGTGCGTGCGCATCTCGAAGTGCTCGCGCGAGTCCTTGTACTTGTGCGGCGACTTGATGACGCAGTACACGTTCTTCTCAGTGGGCAGCGGCACCGGGCCCGCGACCGACGCACCAGTGCGCGTCACCGTCTCGACGATCTTCTTCGCCGAGGAGTCGATGACCTCGTGGTCGTAGGCCTTGAGCCGGATGCGGATCTTCTGTCCCGCCATGGCTACTCAGTAGTCCTGTCTCTAGTAACGCTCTGCACCCCGGTAAAGCCCTTCTGCTCTCTGTCTCTTCGATTCCTCCGACCCACGCGGTCGGGTGTGTCGCGCTCTCACCGACACAGAAGTCCCATATACGGAACTTCCCTGCTGGGAAAGCACGGCCCTTCCGGAACCGCAAGCCGAGGGCGAAGAAGCCCACCGGGTGCCTGGCCGGCGCCGCACTGACACTTCCCGAAAGATTCCCGTACGTCCGCCCCAGCGCTGCCGTAAGGCAGTTGGGACGACGAGTACCGTGGGACTCGCTTCCGGTCCTCCCGACGGGAGGCGCGCAGCATCAACACTCGACCGAGCAACTCCGACAGTCTGCCATATGGGGCAGTGCCTCCGCCAATCGAGCCGGAGAGAATACCCCGGGAGTGACGTAGGTCAAACGCACGGCCGATCAGACCGGGGCGAGTTGGGCACCCACGCCCATGCTCTGCGCCGAGGGCACTGCGCCGCGCCTGCCGAGACCTGCTCCCGCTGCCTCAGCCCTGCCCCGAGGCACCGACCGACCGGAAGCACCGCGAGTACAGGTTCACCTCGATGAGCGGCTCGTTGCCGTCCAGTCCCTTGAGCCAGGTGATCTCGGCCTGGCTGAGCGTCTTCTCGTGGACGACCAGGATCTGCATGTTCTTGTTGCTGCTGCCGTCGTCGCCGACCTTCTCGATCTTCCAGCCCTGCTTGGGCAGCCCCTGGCGCAGATTGGCCATGCCCTTCTCCATGACGTCGTTCCCCACCCCGTACGCCGACCAGGGGTGCCGGATCCTGTTCAACTCCCCCGAGCCACCGTCACCGGACCCACAGGGCTGAACGTTCGGGCCCGGTTCTGTGACCTTGCTCTTGATGCTCATGACGTCGAAGATCTGGCTGGACAGCTTCGAGATCTCCCCCTTGACCGTCTCGGTCGACCGGGACTTCGGCTCGTAGCCCAACGAGTTCCCACTTCCCTGAGAAGAAGACGAACAGCCTGTTGCCAGTACGAGGGCGGACGCGGCGATCAATGGTCCTGCGCCTGCGAAAAATCCCCTACGGGCAGTAACTCCCCTGCGGGGCTGGGGACGTTCAGTCCTCCAGAACGACATCTCCGTACCTTCCTGTGATCACCCGAGCCTGGTTCTCCAGGCTGAGCGACGCTTGCTGACCGTCTGTGTCCCAGAATCCGCTGTGGCCGTCCGAGTCACTCTTCATCACGTTTCCGCCGAACGATTCATCGGTGGGAATGGTCAGGTTGTCACCGAGCCCCATCAGGCGACCGCCCTGACGCACGATCTCGTCGTCCCCAGGTCCACCCATCGCCCAGACATGATCCGCACCGACGCCCAGGTCAGCCGCATGATCCGCCTGAACACCAGGGCTCCCCGCGAACATGTAGTCGTCGACAGCCTCGGAGTCGCTCCACGTCCCGGACTGGGCGGAGACACCGACGACCGTGCTTCCGTAGCTGTGCCCGAGGACCGTGGTGTGGGCGGCGTTTCCGGAGGCTTCTTCATGGGCTGCCCTGTTTCCTTGGAGGAAGTCGTACAGACGCGGGCCTCCCTCCTCCGCGTACTTACCGCTACTCGCCTGCGGAACGATGCTGTCCGGAGGGTCGTAGTCGAGCCACGTGACGGTGGAAACGTTCTGGCCCGGCGCAAGCTTGGAGCTCTCCGCCCACAGGGTCTCCCCGCGACCGAGGTCCCCATGGGAGTCTCCCTCTCCGATCTTTTCGAGGCCGGAGAAGGTACCGGGGACATATACAGCCACATGGTCCGCGAGATCCGGATTTCCGTTGGCGATGATGACCTTTCCGTCGCCCAGCCCCACCGGGTCGAAACCGAGCAGGTACGCCTCGGGCAGACCTCCTTCGCCGGTCCGGTCGAAGCGGTCCTGGATGTACCCCATGCCCGTAAGGACCTGCTTCAACTGCCCCGACCGATCGCCGTACTGCCTGTACCAGTCCATCCACTCGTCGGTGTGCACCTTTGACGGGTACGAGCCTGCAGTGATCCACGTCCACTCGTCGGCGGGAGGCTTCGGGATCGAGTCCAGCTCGATTTGGAGCCGCGCCCGTGTCTCGTCGAACACCACGCGATTGGCCTCGTCCCGGACTGCGGACGGCAATCCGTTGAGCTCCCCCACAGCCTTGGGGTCAACGGATATCCACGCGGCCCGCTCCTCCGCTGTGAGCCCCTTCCACCACTCCGCGTTGTCCTCCGGGCTGCCGTCCTGGGGCGGCTGGGGCAGCGAGTCGAGGTATTTTCTGCCCGCTTCACGCACGCCGCTCGTGTCGGCGGACGCGTCGGCCCAGTCCTTGTCGGAAACGGTGAGATCGTCGTCCGCCTTCAACGCGCGCAGCTTCGGCGCCCACTTCTCGTCAGCCTCCGTCGCCTCCTTCAGGGCACCGGCGATCCGGTCGGCATAGTCCTGGGCGAGGCGGTGGTTGGGGTTGGTGTCGAAGTTCGCCGCCTGTTGACCCACCGCGGCGGCTGTGTCGTCCGTAAGGCCACTCACCGTGCCGCCGTGGGGGACTTTGCCGTCCTGGCCTTTCTCCCCGGCCGGCGGATAGGTGATCGAACCGTCGGCGTTCACGATGAGCGTCGCCGTCTGCGCGCCTTCGAGCGCCGCGTCGAGCTTGCTCTTGGCCGCTCCCACCTCGTACGAGAACGCCTCAAGCGCCGTACTGACAAGACCGCACTCGACCTGGATGTAGTGGAAGTTCTTGCCCAGCTCCATCAGCTGTTTGACCGCAGCGGTCGCAGCTTCGCCCTTCAGCGAGTTCCTCATGGCTACGGCGATCTGACTCTCGATACGGTCCTTGGCCGCGCTCGCCATGTCGGAAGTGCTGCGGTATCCGTCGGCCGCCTCCGAGTACTCGGTCGGCTTCAGGGCCCTGAGTGTCGCGAGGTCCATGACGACGCGTTACCGCCCCTTGTCCTGGCCGCCGACGGCCGGGGTGTCCGCGTACTCGACCTCCAGGTTGCCGAGTTCGACCTCGACCGCCTCATCGGTCTTCAGCTGCTCGTTGCCCGCTTTCTCCAGCAGCCCCGAGAGCTTCCCGCAACGCGCGCTGACGCTCTTGACGTAGGCCTCCCACGAGTCGTGGACCTCCTTCTGAGCCGCTGCGGTCACACAGCCGGAGTCTTCACCGAGGCCTTTCTGCCCGTCCGTCAGCTTCCCGAACGCCTTGCTGATGTCGTCACGGAGCGAGCCGACGTCCTCCCCTGCCTTGGCCCAGTCGCGTCGGTTCGACACCAACTGACCGCCGGAACCCCCCGGGTCCATCGGTACGTGGTTCAGCTGCATCCGGGCAGAACTCCGTTCAGCCGCCGCGGTTTTGAGCTGCTCCCACTCCTCCCACTCCTCCCACGCCATGCGTAGTTCCTCCCCGTGTCACTTGGCATGCCACCGAGCGGATACGAACACACGCTCGCACCACTCGGCGTTCGGAAACGTACCGTAGCTACCCCGCACCCCCTGCCTCATCCGCATCGGCCACCACGGCGTATGAGTATCCGTACTCAGCCGGAACCAGGCCCCTGGTCAGGCGGTGCAGGGGGCGTCCGACGCCTGCGGATGGCGGCCACCGCGATCACGGCACCGAGAACCAGGACAACGCCTGTGCCCAGCCCGACCCAGAGGGCGTTGCCTCCGTCCTTGTCGGAGGAGACTTCCGTCGCCCCGTTCGCTCCCTCGTCCTGAACAGCTGAGTCCTTGGGGGCCGCAGCTCCGGGAGACCGCGACGCCGAGGCATGGAGGTCCGGCAGCGGGTAGGTGCCGGCCGCCCCCGGATCACCGGGATCCTGAAGCGCGACACGCGGCCGGACGATGCCGTACCCGATCGAGTCGTTGCGCTTCGCGCCGTCCGTGGGGGCGCCGATCGTGTTGAGCAGGACCCGGAGGACCTGGTTGTTGGTCCACGTCGGGTGCTTGGACCAGATCAGGGCGGCGCCGGCGGAGGCCAGGGCGGTGGCGTCACTGGTGCCATGGCTCTTGCAGAGGCCCGTCTCCCCTCCGCAGGCATGGACCATATCCTCGCCCGGGGCCGCCATGTCGACCTGCGAGCCCGATTCGGATTCGGCAGTCCCACGGAGGTCCTTGCCCACCGCCGCCACTCCGACCACACCGGGCGTGGCCGCCGGATACTCGACCGGATTGCCCTTGTCCCCGTCATTTCCCACGGCCGCGAAAACGAGCGAGCCGTGATCCAGGGCGTATTTCACCGCGGCCGTGAGCTGCGGGCTGTTGAGACGCCCGCCCATGGAAATGTTGATGACCTCGGCTCCGGCGTCCGCCGCGTAACGGATCGCCTTGCTGAAGTAGGAGGGCCCCGCGAAGCCATTGGTGTCGCTGTCCGCGGGCAAGCGGACAGGCAGGATCCTGGCCCCCGGAGCGAGACCGAACGCGCCGTTCCCCCCGTCGTAGGCACCGGTTCCCGCGATGAGTCCGGCCATCCCCGTGCCATGGCCGTCATAGTCCGTGTGCTCGTCACCGGAGCGGCCCGAAGGCGCGAGGTCCTTGCCGTCGAGCACCCGCCCCTTCAAGTCCGGGTTGCCCGGGTCGACTCCGGTGTCGATCACGGCGACCGTGATGCCCTTGCCCGTGCTCGTTCGCCACATCTCCTCCGCGTGCATGGCGTCCAGGTGCCACTGCTGGGAGCGGGTGGAGGCGGCATGGACCGGAGCGGCCGTAGCGCCGAGCAGCAGAAGGCCCGTCACGGCTGAGGCCACGGCGCCGGACGCCCTGCGCCAGGTGTTCCTCGTGGACATGTACTTCCTCTCGTGGCCCTGGCCTCAGTCGGAGGGCGGTGGTTCGCTACGGCGGCGAGCCCCCTGTTCCTGTTTCCCCTGTCCAGTACGACCGGGCCGCCGGGCGGCATCGCCGGGCACTCCGCCCCGGGGACCGGCCTCAGTCGGCGTACCGCCGGAGATGCCTCCTCGTGTCGGTGCGGCGGGCACCGGCGCGCCAGGACGGGCCGGAGCACTGCCTGTCCGCTGCGGAGTGCCGCCGACGACACCGTTGGACGGAGTGGGAAAGGAACGCCCGGCCACCGGACCGGCAGTCGCCTGCCTCCCCGGTGCCGCGACGGGCATCCGGCCGGCCGGACCCCGGCTTCCCGCCCGCTCTCCGCCGACGACCGTGCTCCCTGACGGCCGCCCCGTCGATCTGCCGATGGCGGGCTTTTCGGTCGGACGCCCACCGCTGATTCCCGAGCCGGCCGGAACGCCACGGCCGGCGGGCATGCCTCTGCCGGGAGCGCTACGACCGGATGCCGCGCCGGAACCGCGCAGGTCGCGGTTGGCGACCGGACTCGCCTCGCCTACGCCCCGTCCGGTGACGGAACCGGTGATGCCCTGCCCGAGCGGACCGGACGTACGTCCACCGGCAGCGGATCCACCCGGCCCACTGGAACCGGCGGGCCCGCGCGAACCAACACCCGAGATCGGTGCGGCGATTACGCCCGCTGACGGGAGCGCACCCGTCTCCGGGAGGACCGGCACCGGCACCCCACCCGCCGTACTCATGGCGGAGTGAGATGTATCGGGAAGAGAACCCACCGAGTCGATACCCACCTGCGTGGAGCGCTCTCTGTCTTCCAGAGCCGGGCGATCGGCCGACGTCCGCCCGACCGCGATGGTCGTCGCCTCGGGCTGGTCGGGCTGGTCGGGCTGAGCGGCACACGTATGTGTGACGCCGTCGGCGCCAACCAGATCGGACACCGTGGCGCGCCCACCCGACCTGTGGGAACTCACATCCTCGGAGCGAGCCAGATCTTCCGACGACCCGTACTTCTCCGGCGGTCGGATCGCATCCGGCGGCGGCGGAAACGCGGGCCGCTCCAACCCGTCCAGCTGCGTGGCCGACAGTCGGTACGACTGTCCCAGCTTGAGCATCTGGAGTGCGGCCTCCTGGCGGACCTTCTCCTTGGCTGCGGTGGTGGCGGCGAGTTCTGTCGCGGACTTGGTGTGGACGGCCGTGGCGTCGGGGGCGTTGTGGGCCAGGGACGCCGCGTTCGGAGTCGCTCGCGCGCTTTTCGTATCGCGCGGGATCGCGGCCTGGGCGTGGGCGATCGCGTCGGACGCCTGGCCCAGCCACTTCACGGCGCCGTCGCTGAAGTCGCCCAGGCGCAGGGTGGAGTTGGCCAGGTCGCCGGCCCAGGTGCGGAACGCGTCGGCTCCCTCACCCTTCCACTCCACGTGCTGCGGGCGGACCTTGAGTTCCTCGCCGATCCTGCGGATCTCCTCGGCGGCCGCGGTCAGGCGGTCTGCGGCGAACCGCACCGTGCCCGGGTTCGCCTGGTCGAGCCACGCGAGCATCTGCTCGTGGCTCATGTCCTCGAAGGGCGTGCTGCCGGTTCCGGGCGCTACGGCGGACATCAGATCGTGCCTCCCGCGTCGCCTCCGGTGACGGTGTGAAGCTCCTTCGGGAACTGGGGGTCGTGGGCGCCGCCGTAGCGCTTCGTCGTCTCCGCGCTGATCGCGGTCATGCGGTCGCGGAGGTCGAGGTCAATGTTCCGGTAGCCCTTGTGCGAGGCCAGCACCGCGATGTTCATGCCCTCCATTGAGTCCGAGAGCAGCTTCGAGAGCGTCTCCAGTTCACCGACCACCGTCTCGTACGCGGTGAACAGCCCGGCCGCCTCGGACCATTGGCCGCCACCGCCACCGAACTGCTGCCGTACGAGCCGCTCCTGGCCGACCTTGCCCGGGCCGGCGTCCGAGTCCTTGAGGTCGTGAATCAGTTGGTCGACGCGTTTCCGGAACGCCGTGAACGACGACAGTTCGGTGGCGACATCGGCAGCCCCGTTGGCAGCGTCGAACGCACCGAACACACCGGACGCCCACGACGACGTCCCCGAGCCCGATCCACCGTCGCTCGGCAGCACACTGCCCTCCCCCGTGCGTTCCTCAACACCCCAGTACCACCGCCCACTTTAGCTACACCCAGTGACAGTCCCGTTTCACTCCGTTCCGTTAGCGGTCGGAACGGGCCGGTCAGCTGGGCCAGGAGGGGACCACTCCCGCGAAGAAGATCACCGAGAGCAGGACCGTGCCGGGCGCGAGGACGGCGACCACGCGGCGGCGGGCGACGTTCAACTCGGCCTGCGGCAGGCCCCAACTGACCAGCAACAGCGCGACGGAGGCCAGAAGCCCTGCCTGAAGGAACGTGAAGGCGGTGTCGAACCTTCGGGTGAAGTGCGCCGCCTCCGCTCCGTCGCAGGCGTCGCAGGCCATGGGTGAGAGGCCGGCGACGATGTACGCGACGAGGGCGGCGGGAAGGGTGACGACCGTCGCGATCAGCGGTCCGACCCATGTACCGCGTACCGAAGTGCCCTGCGTGATCGACATGCCCTCAGCCAACTGCAGGGCGCGGGGCGGCACATGAGCGCTCGTACTCATTCAGGCAACGTCACTTGCACCCCAAGGTCTTGAGTGTCGCCGGGAAGTAGGCCCGCATGAACTTCTCGATGTCCTTGCGGTGGGTCTGGTCCATCAGTTTGATTTGGGGGACTTGGAGGGTGAGGGTGAAGTATTTGCCGCCGTTGGTCTTGCAGGGGGCGATCGAGATGGCTCCGTCGGTGCCGACGATTGTCTTGTAAGTGAAGTCAATGGCTCGGGGATCTGTTACGTGCGAGACCGAACCCGTGCCCTGTGCCAGGTACATCAGGTCAGTCGGGTTCGGGTCCCACGAGAACCCGAGGTCAAGGACTGGGTCGGGGCCGGACAACAACACGCAGGGAGCTGTGATCGCTTCGGAACGATCCACACGGTTGTACTCGTGCAAGTCTTCGCCCGATGTCACCAACGGACGACTCACCGAGGGATCGACGTGCGTACCGCAAATGGTCTTCGGGATCTCGTGGTCGGCCGGGTCGTCGCAGGAAGCCGCGACGACAGAGACAGAAAGTGCGCAGAGGCCGAGGAGAACGGCACGGATACGTGTGTTCACTTGGACTGTTCCCCGGAGACGCCCTTGGCGTTCGCCATCCCGTCGATCGACGATCGGCGAATTTCCTGGTGCGGGTTGAAGTAGGAGCTGTCAACGACTCGATGCGTCTTGCTCCACTCCTCTGAGAGGCCCATTAGCTGTCGGTTCCTCTTGTAGTAGACCTTGACATTCTCTTCGGTCTGCTTGTCATCAAGCTTCTTCTGTTCGTCCGCGAGCCATTGATCGGTTACATAGTCGAACCCCGTCTGCACATCACCACTGACCACAGGGATGTAACTGATCGCCTTGTCAAAGAACGGCTTGGTCTGGAACTCCGCGACCTTCGGATCCCCCGCAGCCTGCACCCGCGCCTCCTCCAGGAAACCCACGGTCCGGCCGGCCCCGCTCAGAGAATCGGCCGATTTCGAGTGGTCGTTGTGAATGGCTGACACCATCGCCTGGTTCATCCCACCGTTCAAAGTCCCGTACGCACCCTCATCCTTGGACACCTGCTTCGCAACCTCGAAAAGCTGATGCTGGTCCAAGGGCGAATGGCCAACATCCACCTCGCTCATGGCCGCATGCACAGTCCCCCCATGATTGACCAGGACGTTAGCCATCGGCTTCCGCAACGACGCCGGAAACTCATCCCCCTTGTCCGCCAAATACGTGAGCGCCGACTTGAACACCGCATCATTCGTCGCCCGATCCCCCACCCGAACCCCCTTCGGATCCGCAGGATCGATCCCCGTGGCCCCCGCCTGCAACGCCGCCCCGAAGCCGGCCCGGTCGTCCCCGTCCAACCGGGACACATAGTGGCCGCCCTTCGAAACCCCCTCATCGCTGAGGGTGACGTTCCAATCCCGATCCTTCATGAGGTACTCCATGTGGGCGTCGGAATGGAGATACCGCGCCGCCTCCGCCGGATCGCGGCTCATGATGCCGAGCATGCCGTCGACGGGATCGTTGGCGAACCAACCGCCGCGCGCCCCGGCGTAGGTGCCCTTCACCCGCCAGATCCCGGGGTGTTTCTTCTCCGCCGCGATCATGTCGTCGGTGAGATCCTCGACCATCCCCGGCGCGTAGCCGTGGCCCTTCTGCATCAGCGTGACGAGGGACTGGTAGCCGACGGCCTTGTCCAGGTGGAGGCCCTGGGCGTCCGTGGCGTAGTGCGCCACACCCGCGCGCCGCATCGCGGTGCGCCACTTCCCGTACCAGGGAGACTTCGTGTGTCTCGTCGCCGTAGCGAGCGTGTTCGCCAGACCCGTCTCGATCGCCGAGTACCCACCCGCACCCGCGCCGCCCTGGACGTGGATGCGGTCGTTCAGCTCGTTCGTGAGCTTGAGCGTGCCGGTGGGGCCGAGGTCGTCCAGGACCATCCGTGAGAAACCCTCGTCCTCGCTGTTGTCGCGGAACGACCGTTCCAACTCAGCGAGTTGAGCATCCGTCAATTCCCCGCCCCTGCTCAGCTTCTGCAGGTACCCCTCCGCCTCCTCGGCCTCGTACGCCTCGATGTCGCCCAGCGCCCTGCCGTTGAACCCCCGCCCGCCGGCCAGCAGTTCGGAGTCGGTCACCACCGCCGCCAGCGCGATCCGGACGCCCGTGTCCGCGTCCGTCACATCGCGTACGGCCTTGTTGATCCCGTCCTGCCACGGCTGTACGGCCTGGGGAGCTGCGGGGGTGTGCGGCTGGCCCGAACTCGGACTCACCACCCCGGACTCCGAGACCCGCATGCCCGCCCGGACCGCGTCCCACCGCGCCGCCACCACCCGGCCCCGCAACTCCACGAACCGGTCGTGCGCGTCCCGCAGCAGCGCCGCGATCCCCTTGGCCTCCGTCTGCGCGTACTGGAACTCCTTGAGCGTGACGTCGAAACGGGCGGTCGCCGCGTCGGCGCTGAGCCCGGTCCACGACGTGCCCACGGAGATGCCGTGCACATCCCGCCGGTACGCCGCCTCCTGCTTCTCGAACTCGCCCGCCATGCCGTCCCAGCGCTCGGCCGCGGTGGCCAGCGCGGCGAGGTCGGTGGTCATGATCTCGTGATACGTCGGCATGCGCCCAATCGCCCCAATAGCTCCGCTGACTCAATAACTCCGCTGATCCGAAGGCCCGTTGACCCACCGACCCAATGACCCGCCGACCCGCTCGCCTCAGAACGTGTCCAACGCGGACCGCTCCCGCAAAGCCGACCCCACCGCCAGATCCGTACTCGTCAGCACCGCGTTCCCGCTCCGCAACGCGTCCTTCTCCGCGCCCAGCCGGTCCATGAGGTTCTTCACCTGGTCCGCCCACGCCCCGTGCGCCTTCTTCAGAGCCGCCGAAGTGACCCACCCGCTCCCGTCCTTCGCGGCGAACTCCCGTACGGCGGCACCGTTTTCGTCGTCCGCCCACCGCCCCGCCGTACGCGTGCCGGGCTCGATGTGGTCCTCGATCGCCCGCGCCGCCGCCCGTTTCTCACCCGGCGACGAAGCCAGACCCGGCCCCCGTGCCGAAACCCCCGGCACACTCGGCACCCCCGAAACGTCCAGCACACCCGGCACGCCACCCGAAACGCCCGTCACGTCCACCCGTAACCCTCCGCCCGCCGCCGCGCGTTACACCCGCCGGCTCTCCAACGGCCCCAGGTACAGCGCCGGCAGACCCCCCGTGTCGATCACGAGCCGCTGCAGCACCACCGTCGGGTCCACCATCCAGAACCTCAACCGGTGGACCCCGGCCTTCGTCACGGAGTGTTTCGTCGCCGTCGCGTTGACGTTGTCGGAGGTGTTACGGGCCCACACCGCGTTCAACAGCCCGTCATCAGCACCGATGTTGATGTCGACGGTCACGATCGGCCCGTCGTCGAGCGAGACGCCGTAGCGCAGACCACCCGTCGGCAACGCAGGGTTACGAGGGGACAGGTACGCCCACACCGTGACCTCACCCCCAGGAGGCGCCGCCAGCAGACTCACCTCGTACTCCAGCCACGGCGAATCCACCCCACCCGGCGTCTGCCGAGGCAACGTCACCGGCCACGGCGTCATCCCCGCCCCGGTACACCCGGTACGCCCCGTACACCCCGTACGCCCGATGCCGTCGATACGACGCCACCCGCCGACCGCCCGGTCGTAGTGCTCCCCGTCGATCGCCACGTATCCGCCCGCCTCCACGAACCCCCGCAGCCCCCGCCCCGACGGCCTCTCCGCCACGCACGAGACAGTGACCGACTCCCCCGCACCGTGCACCGTCAACGACCCCCGCGCCCCGGAACCCCCCGGCACCCGCGCCCAGTCCACCCCCACCTCCACCCGAACCTGCCGCTCGACCCGCCCCCGCGGCCGTTCCACCACCAACCACGGCACCGACACCTCGATCCGGTAATCGAAGGCGGTACGACCCCGGTTGAACACCTCGACGAACTGCTGCGGCCGCGTCTGATACGGACTGAACGCAGGAAGTAGAGCCGCGGCCGTCACCCCTGCCGCACCCCCCGGCCACCACGCCCCCGACTCCGAAGCACCGTCCACCGACACCCCGAGCCCCGCCGCCCCCGGCACCTCAATCCGCCGCACCGCCGGGAACAACACATCCGGCAACGCCACGTTGTCCCTCTCCGGCTGCTGCCAACCGGCATTGGGCCCGTACCGCTCCACATCCCCGTAGTCGATGTGCGGCTGGGTCTGGAATCCCCGCCATTTCCCGCCCGCCACCGCCGAGTTGAAGCGCTCGGCCAGCGCGAAGTCCCGCGCCAACCCCGCTTCCGCCGCATCCGCGAGGTCGTTCGTCGCGGCCCGGCCCTGCGCCGCGTAGAGCAAGTTCGTGAACTCGGCCGACCGCAGCCCGTACAGGTTGGCGGTGGCCTGCACCTGGTACCCGACGAGTTCGAACCACGCGTCCCGCACCCCGGCCGGCAACCGTCGCCCGATCCACTCGGCACGTCTCCCCAGCTCCCGCCACTCCTCCGTGACCCGCTCCAACTCCCGGTGCCCGAAGGCGAAGGGAGTCTGCTGATCGTCGTAGACCACCCGGCCGTCGACGAGAGTGATCCGCCGGTTCAGCAACTCCGGCTTACGGCGGGCCTGCAACTGCCCGTACGCAGCCAGCACTGAGGCAATCTCATCGGCCTGCCCTGCCCCGAAGTTCTGGCGCGCGTACCGCAATTCCCACTCGCCCAGCCGCGAGGCATCCCAACCCTCAGGATTCCAGGCGTAGTTGAGAAAGAACTCGGTCGGCAGCTCGTTCCCCTTCAGGTCGCCCACATTCGCGACCCACAACCCACGATTCCCGTACGCGTACGCCGCGTGCAGCTGCTCCCACACGTTCCGCAGGTTCGCCGTGTCCACCCACTTGTAGTTCCGCCCGGCGCCCACGTAATCGAAGTGGTAGTACAGGCCATAACCCCCGGCCCGGTCACCGTCTCCCGCCCCGTCCCCTACATCCGGATGCTTACGGATGTTCCCCCAGTTGTCGTCCGTCAGAACGACGGTCACATCGTCCGGCGCCCGCAACCCCCGGTCCCAGTACCGCTGCACCTCCTTGTACAGCGTCCACACCTGCGGAGTCTCCTCCGCCGGCCGCCCCGTCACCTCCTCGATGATCTGCCGCTGCGCCGCGATGATCTCCTGCATCAGCTCAATGCCGTCACCGTCGGGGAGGCTCGTGTCGCCGTTCCCGCGCATGCCGAGCGTGACGACGCCCTCGAAGCCCTGGTCGACCATCCGCTGCACACCGGCCCGCCAATAGGCCCGTATCGCCGGGGAGTTGAGCCGGTACGACCACTCCCCCGTCCCGCCGTACGGATCGTGCCCCGGCGTCACGATCGCACCGGACGAGTCCCGGACGGCGGCGACCGCATGCCGGTTCCACTCCTCGATCCCCCGCATCATCGGCGCCTCATGCGACGTGCCCATGACAATCCCGTACTCCGAAGCCCGCCGATGGTTCTCCGGGTCGTCCTCCGCGAAGGCCCGCCCCCACACCGCCGGCCAGAGGTAGTTCCCCTTCAGCCGCAGCAGCACCTCGAAGACCCGGCCGTAGAAGTCCGCCGTGAAGCCGCCCGGATACCCCGGCGCCTTGCCCGGCCCGAAGTACGCCGGCGCCCACGTCCCGAGCGCCGGATTCTCGTCGTTGATGAAGAACCCGCGGTACTTCACCACCGGGGCGCCTTGCGAGTACCGCCCGGGCAGCACCCACACCTCGTCACGATGCGTGGGCGGCACGTCGTCCCACCAGTGCCAGGGCGAGACCCCGATGCCGTACGACACGTCGTACGCACCGAAGATCGTGCCGCGCGGGTCGCTCCCCGCGACGACGAACGCCCGCTCCACACCCGGCATCGGCCGCTCGACCACCGTCTGCAGCGAAGTCTCCCACCGGCCCCGCACCCCGGACACGTCCAGCCTCCCGGCGGCCACCAAACCGTCGATCAGCGCACTGCGCCCGATCGTCCCGACCAGCACCACCTCACGCGCACGCGCGAGCGCGCTCCCGGGGCGTACGCCGGTGACGCGTTCGATGTCGTCCCTCAGGTCCCCTGCCACCCGTACGACTCCGGGGTGATCGTCGGGGTCCACGACGACCGGGGCTCCGCCGAGGGGCAAGGCACCCGTCGTACGCGAGAAGGAGATGTACGGACCCGCATCCATGGACCGCGGGGCCCCCGACGACAGCACCGGGACCGCGGCAAGTCCCGCCCCCAGAACGGCTCTTCGGCTCACGCGCTCGCCCACGACTCATCCCTCCGAAGCGAATTTGCTCAGCGGCATGACAAATGGTGGGGCGAGCGGAAGGAGGGGACAACGGGTCGTACGCGCCGAATAGTTTCGTAACAGCAGCCGGGGAACAGCAAAGGGGCCCGTACGACCGAAGTCGTACGGGCCCCTCTGGAAACTGCTACCAGATCAGATCAGAACTACTTGTTGATCTTGATGACCTGGCCGGCGCCCACCGTGCGGCCACCCTCACGGATGGCGAACTTCAGGCCCTCTTCCATGGCGACGGGCTGGATGAGCGTGACCGTCATCTCAGTGTTGTCGCCCGGCATGACCATCTCGGTGCCCTCGGGGAGGGTCACGACGCCGGTCACGTCCGTGGTGCGGAAGTAGAACTGGGGACGGTAGTTGTTGAAGAACGGCGTGTGACGGCCACCCTCGTCCTTGGACAGGATGTACGCCTGGGCCTCGAACTCCGTGTGCGGGGTGACCGAGCCGGGCTTGATGATGACCTGGCCGCGCTCGACGTCCTCGCGCTTGATGCCACGGAGGAGCAGGCCGACGTTCTCGCCCGCGCGACCCTCGTCGAGCAGCTTGCGGAACATCTCGATGCCGGTGACCGTGGTGGTGGTCTTCTCCTGCTTGATGCCGATGAGGTCAACGGTCTCGTTGACCTTCAGGACACCACGCTCGATACGGCCGGTGACGACCGTGCCGCGACCGGTGATCGTGAAGACGTCCTCGACGGGCATGAGGAACGGCTTGTCGACGTCACGCTCGGGGGTCGGGATCGACTCGTCGACGGCGGCCATCAGGTCGAGGACCGTCTGGCCCCACTCCTTGTCGCCCTCAAGCGCCTTGAGCGCCGAGACCTTGACGACCGGCAGGTCGTCGCCCGGGAACTCGTACTCGGAGAGGAGCTCACGGACCTCGAGCTCGACGAGCTCCAGGATCTCCTCGTCGTCCACCATGTCGGCCTTGTTCAGGGCGACGACGATGTACGGAACGCCGACCTGGCGGGCCAGGAGCACGTGCTCCTTGGTCTGCGGCATCGGGCCGTCGGTGGCGGCGACCACGAGGATCGCGCCGTCCATCTGCGCGGCACCCGTGATCATGTTCTTGATGTAGTCCGCGTGACCGGGGCAGTCGACGTGGGCGTAGTGACGCGTCTCGGTCTGGTACTCGACGTGCGCGATCGAGATCGTGATACCGCGCTGGCGCTCCTCAGGAGCCTTGTCGATCTGGTCGAAGGCCGAGGCCTCGTTCAGGTCCGGGTACGCGTCGTGCAGCACCTTGGTAATGGCGGCCGTGAGGGTCGTCTTACCGTGGTCGATGTGACCGATGGTGCCGATGTTGACGTGCGGCTTAGTCCGCTCGAACTTCGCCTTCGCCACTGGGTCCTCCTGTGGAGTGGTTCTGGTACGCCTTACTCATCGGCGCCAGGTGATCTTTGCTGGGATGCCGCCCGCCGGGGTTCTGCTCCCGGTTTCCGGGGACGATCTCTCGTCCCGCTGCCGGTCTTCGGACCCCGGCGGTCGGTGTCAAGCCTAAAGCGTGCAAACGGTGTGTGTTACTCGCCCTTGGCCTTCGCGATGATCTCCTCGGCGACGTTCCGGGGAACCTCGGCGTAGGAGTCGAACTGCATCGAGTAGCTTGCGCGACCCGAGGTCTTGCTGCGGAGGTCGCCGACGTAGCCGAACATCTCCGAGAGGGGCACGAGGCCCTTCACGACGCGCGCACCGGCACGCTCCTCCATGGCCTGGATCTGGCCACGGCGGGAGTTGATGTCGCCGATGACCTCACCCATGTAGTCCTCGGGCGTGGTGACCTCGACGGCCATCATCGGTTCGAGGAGCACGGGGGACGCCTTGCGCGCGGCCTCCTTGAAGGCCTGCGATCCGGCGATCTTGAAGGCGAGCTCGGAGGAGTCGACCTCGTGGTAGGCACCGTCGAGAAGCGTGATGCGGACACCCGTCATCTCGTACCCGGCGAGGATGCCGAACTGCATGGCCTCCTGCGCACCGGCGTCCACCGACGGGATGTACTCCCGCGGGATACGGCCACCGGTGACCTTGTTCACGAACTCGTACGCCGGGCCGTCGGACTCGGTGATCGGCTCGATCGCGATCTGCACCTTGGCGAACTGACCGGTACCACCGGTCTGCTTCTTGTGGGTGTAGTCCACGCGCTCGACGGCCTTACGGATCGTCTCACGGTACGCGACCTGCGGCTTACCGACGTTGGCCTCGACCTTGAACTCGCGCTTCATACGGTCGACCAGCACCTCAAGGTGCAGCTCGCCCATACCGCCGAGGATGGTCTGGCCGGTCTCCTCGTCCGAGTGAACGTGGAAGGAGGGGTCCTCCTCCGCGAGACGCTGGATGGCAATACCCAGCTTCTCCTGGTCACCCTTGGACTTGGGCTCGATGGCGACCTGGATGACCGGCGCCGGGAAGTCCATGGACTCCAGGATGACCGGGTTCTTGTCGTCGCACAGCGTCTCACCGGTGGTGGTCTGCTTCAGGCCCATCACGGCGACGATGTCGCCGGCGCCCACCGCCTCGATCTCCTCACGCTTGTTCGCGTGCATGCGGTAGATCTTGCCGATGCGCTCCTTCTTGCCCTTGACGGAGTTCAGCACCGCGGTGCCAGTCTCCAGGCGGCCCGAGTAGACCCGGACGAAGGTGAGCTTGCCCAGGTGCGGGTCGCTCATGATCTTGAACGCGAGCGCGGACAGCGGCTCGTCCACGGACGGCTTGCGCTTGACGACGACCTCGGGGTCCTTGACGTCGTGGCCTTCGATGGCCTCGACGTCCAGGGGGGTCGGCAGGTAGCGCACGACCGCGTCGAGCAGGGGCTGGACGCCCTTGTTCTTGAACGCGGTGCCACAGAACACCGGGGTGACCGTGATGCCGTTGGACTTGCCGGACGCGATGGTGACGCGACGGATCGCGGCGTACAGCTGCTCCTCGGTGGGCTCGATGCCCTCCAGGAACAGCTCCATGATGTCGTCGTCGTTCTCCGCGACGGCCTCGACCAGCTTGCCGCGGTACTCCTCGGCGGCCTCGGCGTGCGTGGCCGGGATGTCGACGACGTCGTACATCTCGCCCTTCGCCGCCTCGGCGGACCACACGAGCGCCTTCATGCGGACCAGGTCCACAACGCCCTTGAAGTCCATCTCGGCACCGATCGGAAGCTGCATGATCAGCGGTACCGCACCGAGGCGGTCCTTGATCATGTCGACGCAGCGGTGGAACTCCGCGCCGGTCCGGTCGAGCTTGTTGACGAAGCAGATGCGCGGCACGCCGTAACGGTCGGCCTGACGCCACACCGTCTCGGACTGCGGCTCGACACCGGCGACACCGTCGAACACCGTGACGGCACCGTCGAGGACGCGCAGCGAACGCTCCACCTCGACAGTGAAGTCGACGTGCCCCGGGGTGTCGATGATGTTGATGGTGTAGTCGTCGTCCTCAAGCGGCCAGTGACAGGTGGTGGCAGCAGAGGTGATCGTGATGCCACGCTCCTGCTCCTGCTCCATCCAGTCCATGGTGGCGGCGCCGTCGTGGACTTCACCGATCTTGTAGCTGACGCCGGTGTAGAAGAGGATCCGCTCAGTGGTGGTCGTCTTGCCCGCGTCGATGTGAGCCATGATCCCGATGTTGCGGACCCTGGCCAGGTCAAGTGAAGTGGTAGCCATAAGGCTTCGGTCTTCTCTCGGTCTCGTCGTGGGTAGCGACTACCAGCGGTAGTGCGCGAAGGCCTTGTTGGACTCGGCCATCTTGTGGGTGTCCTCGCGCTTCTTGACGGCCGCACCGAGGCCGTTCGAAGCGTCGAGAAGCTCGTTGAGCAGACGCTCGGTCATGGTCTTCTCGCGACGGGCGCGGGAGTAACCGACCAGCCAGCGCAGCGCGAGCGTGTTGGCGCGACCGGGCTTGACCTCGATCGGAACCTGGTACGTCGCACCGCCGACTCGGCGGGACTTGACCTCAAGCGTGGGCTTGATGTTCTCCAGCGCGCGCTTCAGCGTGATGACCGGGTCGTTGCTGGTCTTCTCGCGCAGGCCCTCCATGGCGCCGTACACGATGCGCTCGGCGGTGGAGCGCTTGCCGTTCAGCAGCACCTTGTTGATCAGGGAGGTGACAAGAGGAGAACCGTAGACCGGGTCGATGATGACCGGGCGCTTCGGGGCGGGGCCCTTACGAGGCATTTTCTACTTCTCCTTCTTGGCGCCGTAGCGGCTGCGGGCCTGCTTGCGGTTCTTGACACCCTGGGTGTCAAGCGAACCGCGGATGATCTTGTAGCGAACACCGGGCAGGTCCTTCACACGACCGCCACGCACGAGCACGATGGAGTGCTCCTGCAGGTTGTGTCCCTCACCCGGAATGTAAGCGGTGACTTCGATCCCGCTGGTCAGACGCACACGCGCGACCTTACGCAGGGCCGAGTTCGGCTTCTTCGGGGTGGTCGTGAACACACGCGTGCAGACGCCACGACGCTGGGGCGAACCCTCAAGTGCGGGCGTCTTGTTCTTCTCGACCTTGTCCTGCCGGCCCTTCCGGACCAGCTGCTGGATCGTAGGCACTACTTCTCCGGTTTCTGTGTGCCGATGGTGAAGCTAACCTGGAACGTCGCCGACCCACGCGGTCGGGTGTGTCGGATCGCGCAGACTTTCGCCGGTAAGCAAAAGGGGCGCGGATCGCGGTGGCCGGTGTCGACTCCCTTAGTGCGGTTCAAGGCACGCACGAGAGCCAGGGCACACCCCAGGCACAAGGTCTGAGCGTACCTACCTCATTCGCTGCGGTCAAAACAAATGGGTGGCACCCACGGCTCGACACGCAAGATGCCGAAGCCGCCCCCCGTCCGCGATCTTCGAATCTACGGCGGGGAGGGGGTGGGTCCGAGGGGGCGGGCTGGGGGGATTCGCGCGGGGCTGGGCTCTGGATCTGCGGGGCGGGGTCGTCAGACCGAACCCTCAGACCCGGCCCACAGACCAACCCCTCGGACGTTGCCCTCAGCTGGAGACCTCAACCGGAGTCCTCTGACGGAACCTCGGCCGGAGCCCCCAGGTCGCCCTCAGTCGGAGCCCCCGGTCACCCTCAGCGGGAGGCGTCACGTCGAGCTCGCCGTCGCTGCGATCATCAGCAGGAGCATCAGGGCCCAGCCCGTGACCGCGAGCCAGCCGAAGACCAGGCCGGTGAGGGCGAGGCCGTCGCCGCCCTCGTCCGTCCGCTGTATCTCCGCGCGGGCCGTGTGGCCGAGGATCACCGCGGGGATGCCGGTGAGGCCCAGGGTCGGCACGATGAGGAGGCCGCAGACCAGCGAGCCGACCGCCTTGCCGTTGGTCGGCGGCACCGGGGGCGGCAGGAACGTCGGCGGCACCGGCCGGAATCCCGGCGGCGGAGCCTGGACGACAGGCGCCACCTGAGGACCCTGGGGCAGATCGGCGACCAGCAGCATCAACTCGCCCACCGTACGGGCGTCGTAGGCCCGGGCGACCCGCTTCTCCAGCTCGTCCTCGCGCAGCCGCCCCTCGGCGAAACCGGCCCGGAGCACGTCCACCGCCCGCTCCCGGTCCGCCGTCGCGGCCAGCATCGACGCCCCGGCCTGTGCCGGCGACGGCTGGTGCGGTCCTGGCCACTGCCCCTGCCACGGTGTCGGGTACGACACGGAACACCTCCCCCGGCGCCGGAGACCGAATGCCTCCATGATGCTCCAACGCACCGAAAACGGCACCGGTTCCCCATCAATACCGAAAGAGGTCGGCCACCCCCGCCCCATAGAGAACCCCTGAGCCCCTGGCCCCCTACAGAGGGGAGCGGGGTGGCCGCCCCTCAGCGTGCGCGCCTGGTACCCCCGGCGGCCCGTTCCGCCGCGAACACGTCCTCCAGCCGGAACAGCTGCGCCCGCCCCGCCCTGCCGACCGGCGCCAGGTGCCCGAGCTGGACCCACTTGCGGATGGTGGCGGGCGCGACCCCGGCCTCCTGCGCGGCGAGCGGCCCAGGAATCAGCGTCGGCAGCCCACCCCTGGTCAACGTCGTCATCGCTCCCACTCCCCCTCGTTCCAGGTGTGCCGGTAGGCCGGGTCGTCGTGGCAGCCGCAGTCGGGCACCGAGCAACGGCAGGCCGGGTTCACACAGAGCACGGCGCCCCGGTCCGGGAAGGCCCGCAACGACACCGAGTCGCACCAGGGGCAGCGCCCCGACACCCGTACGACGGTCTCGGTGTCCCCCAGCGCGCGGGCACAGCGCCGCGCCATCCGCCGCGTCTCGTCCCGTACATGCGCCGCGAGTACGGCGTCGCCGGCCACCTCGTCGAGCAGCCCGGCGATCCGCCGCAACCGCTCGGGCACGGCCGCCCGCCGCGCCCGGGGCAGCCGGAGCCGGTCCCGCACGGCCTCCTCCAGTTCTACGACGCCGTCCGTGATGTCCCGGATCGTGTCCGAGATGTGCAGGCGCAGCGGGGCCGCACTGTGGCCGGGGGCGACGAGTCCGTGCCGCTGCTCCAGGAGGAGGGCCTCGGCGCGTTCCTCGCGGAGCCGGTCGGCGAGGCCGGGCGGGGGCGGCGGGGCGGGTGCGCGGTGGGCCGGTGCGGTGCGGCCGGGGGCGAGTTCGACGGTGAGTTCGGGGAACTGCTGGAGCAGCGTGCCGATCCAGAGGGCGGCGTGCGCGGTCGGGTCCGTCACGGCGGACGCCGGACTCGGGTCAGGCACCGGACTCAGGTCAGGCAAGGGAGCCTCCCCGCCGGGCGCGCGTGGTCGGCAGCGCCGGCAAGGCCGTCAGGGCGGCCGGGAGGAGGTGCGCGGGGATCTCGACCGGGCGGCCGGAGCGGTAGAGCCGGCCGCCGCAGACGCCGTCGAACCAGTTGTCGGCCGGGGCGACGATCCGCTCGCAGTCCCGCCGTACCGGGCAGCGGGCGCAGGCCCGCAGGACGGGGGCGGCCTCCTTGACCTTCTTGGAGAAGACGGCCTTGGGCGGGAGCCCGGCGCAGGCGGCGGCGGTCTGCCAGCCGACGGGTTCGTCATGGGGGCGGGGTGCTGGGCACGAGTCGGTGGACATGGGGCCTCCCTGTGGAACGGTGGGCACGGGTAGGACACGAGTACGGCATGGGCGTGGGACGGGTGGGGCACGGGCATCTGGCAAGTGCCGTCCAGGTCGTCCAGGTTTACAGATTGCGCGCGCGCTCGCAACGTAAACTTCAGTCACTCGCCTACCAGATCCGGCGACAATCCGCCACAAATCGACTCCCGCGCCCCAGCCTCCACCGAGCTCTCCCCCTGGTTGAGCCGATTTTCCTCAGTGCTTGCACGCGAGCACGTAATTCCGTGCGCGCAAGCAAGCTAAACTCGCCGCCATCCAAAGGAAGCGAGCACACAGATGACCAGCCAGGATCTGGACGCGTTCGCCGCGTGGGTCGAGGACCTGATGCGCGACCGCGGTTACGACATCGACAGCCCGCGCGGCGGCGGCAAGTCCCGGATAGCGGACGAGGCGGGAGTCCACCGGGCCGCCGTCACGCGCCTGCTGCAGCGCCAGAGCATGCCGGACCTGGAGACCACGCGCAGGCTCGCCCGCGTGCTGGGCGTGCCGGTCCGCGACATGCTCATCCGCTCCGGCCGGCTCACCGCGGAGGAACTCGCCGACCCCCACGACTACTTGGCCTCCCCCGCACCCGGCGCCGAGTTCGCCCGTCGCCCCACGCTGGAGGAGGTCGCGGATCTGCTGGGGGTGCCGGCCGACCGGCGGGAGATGTTCGTGCGCGTGGTCGAGCAGTTCCTGCCGAACGACGTGCCGGCAGCGACGGACAGGGAACAACACGAGGACGCACGACTACTGGTGACCGACTGAGCGACTGACCGGCCGACCTCTGGTCACCGGTTCGCGGCACGAGGGAACTGGTCCCTCCCTCCCCGCCCCCAGACTTCCCCCCCACCCCCTCGCCCCTCCCCCCACCCCCTCACCCTCCCCCACTCACCCGGCTCTCGGTTTTTAGTTGCGTGCGCGCACGCTCGTCTGTCACAGTTGGTGCAGCGGCGGAGCTGCGCCCGTAGGCCGGCCGCTCAGTGCCTCGTCGCGGTGTGCAGGTGTACCGCCGCGTCCCGCACGCCCTCCCGAAGCTGCCCCGAGGTGACCCGGCATGACCACACCCACTCCACCGAGCGCCTTCCCGGACGTCGAGGCGATGATCGTCGACATCCTGGAGGACGACTCCCGGCTCTCCGGCGCGATCGTCGCCGTACAGGCGCCGACCGGCTTCGACGGCACGGCCGCCGCCGTGTTCGTCAACCGGCGCGGCGGCGCCTGGGTCGGCGAACGCCATGTCGACCAGCCGCTGATCGAGCTGGAGGTGTACGGCCCGACCAAGCAGGCCGCGCACGTCCTGGCCAACGACGCCCGTCAGGCCCTGCTGGCGATGGCGAACAGCAAGTACGGCACGAACCTCGTCACCGAGGTCGAGGAGCAGGACGGCCCGCGCTGGCTGCCCGACTACCTCTACTCCGCGGCCAACCGCTACGTCACGGTGATGAAGGTGTACGTGGACGTCTACTGATCCCCTCCACCGATCTCCCGGACGCTCCGCGCCGCCCCACAGACCGAAGGCCCCGCCACCCCCCGGCGGGGCCTTCTTCGTACCCGGACCTCCCGGGTACGACGGCACCCCGTCTCAACTCACCTGGAAAACAAGGAGATTCACCATGGCAGGAACCAACTCCTCCGAGATCCGCATCGCCGGCGTAGGCCGCCTCTACGTCGCCCCGGCCGACACGGCCGTACCGTCGACGTTCTCCACCGACACCGCCACCGACTGGGCGACCTGGAAGAACCTCGGGTTCACCTCCGGTGACGGCGTCACCTTCAGCAAGAAGGACAAGCTGGAGCCGGTCGACGTGTGGCAGGCGGTCAGCCCGGTGCACTTCGTGTACTCGGACCGCGACCTGACCCTGAAGTTCTCGCTGATGCAGTTCAACGAGGACACGCTGCCGTTCTTCATGGGCGGCGGTGCGGTCGGCGCGGTGACGGGCTCGACCGGCGTCTACAAGTACGACATCGCCGACCGGCCGTTCGCCGATGTGCGCGCTCTCGGCCTGGAGTTCACGGACGTCCGGGCGAGCGACGGCTCCACCGTGACCTACCGCTTCGGCGTCCCGCGCGGCCAGGTCACCGCGGCGGACGACATCAAGCTGGCCCGCAAGTCGGCGGCCCAACTCGGCATCACCTACACGGCGATGTCCGCGGCCGACGGTTCGCCGCTGGCCAGCTTCGTGATGAAGGACGCCGCGTACGCCGCGTCCTGACCCACCGGGGTGGGACAGGCGCGGCTGCCTGTCCCACCCCGGGCCCCAACTCCCCTTCCCCTTAGGCCTGTTAAGGAGTACTCATCGCCATGACCCGTTTCGACGTCAACGCGGCCCGCGCCCAGCGGCTCGAAGCCCTCGGCCGTACCTGGTCGTTCGAACTCGACACCGAGAGCTACACCCTCCCCACCGAGCTGACCCGCGCCACCGCCAAGGCGCTGCGCAGGCTCGACGACAACGACGTGGACGGGCTGCTCCAACTCCTCCTGGGCGAGAAGCAGTTCACCCGCTTCGAGCAGCACGAGGTCACGATGCAGGACATCGCCGCCATCCTGGAGGCCTACGGCAAGGAGACCGGGCTCGGCCTGGGGGAAGGCTGAGCCTCGTCGGGTTCGTAGACGAACACGCCGAGGCCCTCGAAGCGGACCTGCTCCGCTATTACGGCATCGATCTGCTCGACTGGCACCGTGACCGGCTCTCCGCGCGCCGACTCACCGTGCTCATACGGCAGTTGCCGCACGACAGCGCCCTCAACCGGGAGCTGCACGGCGGGGCCGCCGACTGGTCGGTGACCGACCATCTGCTGGCCGCCGCCGTGGACCATCTCGCCGCCGCGAACTGGATGTTCGCCTCCGTCAACTCCGAGGAGGGCGACCAGCCGGAGCCTCCGGCGCCGGTGCCGCGGCCTTCGTACGACGAGGAGGCAGCAGCAGTGCAGGAGGGCGAGCCTGCGCCCGAGACCGAGAAGGCAGCTCCCTCGAATGTCCAACTGGCCCGGTTCTTCGGCTGATTGTCAGTCCGCCGGGCCCGTCTCCTCGTCCCGGCGCCCGTGGGAGGCCCGGCCCTCCAACTCGTCCGCGAGGGCACGGGCCTTGGCGGACAGGCGGGGGCGTTCCTCACTCCGGGCGCCGGACTGGGGCGGCGAGGGCTCGGACGACTCGGTTCTACGTCCCCTGTCGCGGCCGGTGCCGGTGTTCAGCGGAGGCACACTGGGGCGCCCGTTGCGCCGTACGACCGAACGCCGTTCGGCCGGTGCGGCACGTTTCTCCCGCACATCACGGGCGGTGACAAGGATGTCTTCGACTTCCGTAACTGCATCCGCATCCACGCCCGGTAAGTCCATAACCGCATCCGTATCCGTATCCGGCACGGGCAGCGGCATCCCGTCTGCCACGGACCGCTCCCGTTCCCCGCGCTCTTCGACTCGCGTCAACTCGGAGGGCGGGCGTAACAGTTGGACGTAGGGCAACTGGATGACCTCGCCACCGGCACCACCGGCGTCACGATCCCTTGCGCGGCGCGGCCGGCGGCCGGTGCGGGCGTCCTCCTGCCCCTGGACGTAGGCGGCGGTGATCCGTTGCTCGTACGCCCGCCGCACGGCCGGGAGTTGCTCGTCGACCACGTCGGCCCAACCCGCGCTGTAAGCGGCCAGTTCACGCCGGTCCAGCTCGGCGCGCGGCAGGATCACCAGGTCGTCGGGCGCGTAGCCCAGCCGTAGGACCAGTTCGGACAGGCGGGCGATGAGATGCGGTAGATCGGGGGCCTGTTCGAGCCAGTCGATCACATGTGTCTGTCGCGCGTTGCTCGCGTCCCCATCCACCCCGTAGGCCCTGCTCTCGTCCCTGCCCCACCGCGCCCCCCGCGCGAGGACGGCCGCCCCGTCGCCGCCCACCGTCGTAGACAGGCCCTCAAGTGCCTCACCAGGCCTGTTCCTTCACCTTTCGTTCACCGACGGGAGAACGGCCGGATCCTACTTCACGAACCTGGCAGAACCTCCACCGCACCCCGCATCACCGCAGGTCCGAACCGCAGGGTGAGGGTTCGTCTTCGGCAAACACAGAACGGCGCCACGTGATAGCTCGTACACTAGTTCGAATCGACGCTTCGAGCGCCCCAGGAGCGCCACCTGTACCACCAGCCGAGCGGACAGACAGGAAAGCAGGACGACGACATGGCGACTGGCACCAGCCACTCCCCGCACCAGCCGATCGACACCTACACCCGCCTCGCCCACCTCCTGCACTCCCCCGCCCCCGACCGCACGGCACTGCTGGACCGGCTGTACGAGGAGTTGCTCACGCGCGAGTCGCGGGCGTACGCGGCGGGGTGGACGGACGCACTGACGGAGGCGGGGCGGGGACGCGGCGGGCGGCCGTAAGTGCCACTCGCCGCTCACACGACGAACGTGCACCACACCTGCTTCTCGTCGAACCCCGTACGGTGCCACCCCCACCGCCGCGCCAACGCCTCGACGAGCCGCAGCCCCCGGCCGCCCTCGGTCAACAGGCCGGCGTCCAGGGGCAGTTCGGGCGCCCGCCCGGGGGCGCGGTCGTTCACCATCACCCGCAGCAACGGCGGCGCGAACTGCCGCCCGGTCCCGAGCGTCAACTCCAGCCCCGCGAGCCCGCCGCCATGTCGTACGGCGTTGGTACACAGCTCCCCCACGGCGAGTTCGACGGAGTCCGCCAACTCGCCCAGCCCCCGGTGCTGTTCACGCTCTCCTGGATCAGCCCGACGCTCACGTGGTGACGGCCTCCCGAAGCAGGCTCACTACAAGTGCCGCCGCACCGAGGGAAACTCCCGTCAAGAACGGGAGCGCCAAACAGCCCGGCGGTGTGATCCGTGCGACCGCGGGCCGGTCCGGCAGATGGACAAGATCTACGGGATCCCCTCTCCGCGTGCCGCGCCGCGCCGGTATCGACGCGAGTCGCCGTCCCTCAGTCGACAACCGGACGACGAATCGGATGGCCCGCGCAGAAAAGTAGAGCCCGATCGCAGGCAGCGACGAACACATGAACGCCGCCGGAAGAGAAGCGACCACGGGTACCCGGACCGTTTCCTCGTGCGCCCGAATTCCAGGCGTCAGAGATTCCTGAAAATCCCCCAGATACCCCACGCGACCATTCCCGACATCGCCAGAGCCATCACAAGGCAACCACTCGCATAGAACTTTCGATCGATCGGCTCCTTGTCTCGCACGAGACTGTACCTGCGCAAGGAAGGAACCAGTTCGACGGTTATGAACGCCAATGCCGCGAGCGCCAGCGGAGAACAGACGGCGAGAAGTATCACGTAGGCAACGGGGCTGTTGTCCACATAGATATGTGCAAGCATGCCCGGATCATAGCAGCCCGACTTCGCCACGGAAAGGGGAACGCCGTGCACCAAGATCCCGTTCCAACACCCAGCAACCCCATTCCCGGAATAAGCAGTGAGCTCGCCGATCACGAAAAGCGGATCGACAGCATCGAAAGCAACATGGCACCGCAGACTTTCAAGGACTTTCCACTGCCGTGGAACACCTGGAAAGATGTCGCCGCCTCTTATCAGACGGTTTATTCCAGTATCCAGGGATTCAAGCTGGACCTGGAGGCGGTTTCCGTCACCACGGACGGCTTCAACGTGCTCGGGTCACAACTCATGAAGAGCCCCCTGGCCGGCTTGATTGACATGCCCGTCGGCGCCGTGTGGGAAAAGCTCCTGGAGAAAAGCGACGGAAACGCCACAGCCAGCAGGATCGTCCGGCTCATCGCCCCGGACTCCACTGTCCAGGACTTCGACCTCAAGACGTACAAGGCGGAAACAGCTCTGCGCCTCGGCGCACACGAGGCAAAGCTCGGCGAACACGGCACCGCGATAACCCAGCTCGCCCGCGGACAGGCGCATCTCGCCGAGACCGCTCGGGTCAGTTCGGCCGGTCAGGCCCACGAGGCGGGGCGGCGCACAAACGACCGCCGCCTCACTCAGGACAACCGGGAGGCGTACCGGAGAACAGCAGCGGACCTGAACAGGCTGGGCGGTGAACTGGACCGAATCAGAGAAAAGGCCGAGTCCCTTGCGACAGCGATCGGTACTGCCTGATCCATGGCTTCCGGGCCGTTGGTGAAAAAATGGAGAAGAGGAACAACACATGTCTCTTGTCGCAGCGTTCGGCAGATCGACAACTGCGCTCCAGCGGTTCAAGACCCAGGCCGACGGCGCAGCAAGTGCCGCGAAGAGCATCGGTGACAAGGCGCGGACCAGTGAGGGCAATCTCAAACAGCTCAAGAGTACGGCCGAGGGATCCAGCCGGGAGCTGAAGGGGCTCAAGACCACCACGGATCAGGCGGAGAAGTCCCTCGCGAAGGCCGGAAAGACCGGCTCCAGTGCCGGGACCAACCTCAGCACATACGAGTCCGGTGCCGGCAAGGCGGCCAAGGGCCAGGACAAGATGAACACGTCGATGAAGGGCAATTTCTTCGGCCTGCTCATGCAGTTGCTCGCGCCGCTCATCCAGAAGGTCATCGACATGGTGGCCAACTCCAAGACCATGCAGAAGGTCCTGAAACAGGCCTTCGAGGTCATCAAGTCCGTGATCAGCAGCGTCATGAAGGCCATCGAGCCGATCATGAAGAACGCCGGCAAGCTGATCAAGTCGGTCTGGAGCGGCATCAAGACGGCGATCACGAACATCGTCAAGGCCGTCGCCACGGTCATCAAGACCTACGTCAACGTGTGGAAGGCCATCATCACCGGCGTCCTGAAGGCGATCAGCACGGTCGTCTCGAACGTCTGGAAAGGCATCAAGGCCGTCATCTCGCCCATCGTCAGCTGGGTCAAGTCCGCGATCCCGGACGCCTTCCGGGCCGTGAAGGACCGGCTGTCCAGCATCTGGGGCGGGCTGAAGGGCATCGCGAGCCGGGCCTTCGACGGCATCAAGGGCGCGGTCCGCGACCCGATCAACGCGGTCATCGGTCTCATCAACCGCGCGATCGGCGCCCTGAACGGCATCCACGTCTCCATCCCGGGCTGGGTCCCGATGGTCGGCGGCAAGACCTTCGGCGTCAGTCTGCCGAGGATCCCCGCGCTGGCCACCGGCGGTGTCGTCATGCCCCGCTCCGGCGGTGTCCCCGCGCTGCTCGCCGAGGCCGGTGAGGCCGAGGCCGTCCTGCCGCTCAGCAAGCTCGACCGGCTGCTCAGGACAGCGGCCTCGCGCGGCCGGGCGTACGCCGGGGTCTCCGGTGCCGACGGCAGCGCGCTGCACATCGAGCACTACTACGCGGCCGAGACCAGCAGTCCGCAGCGCACCGCCGACGCGCTGATGTTCCTGGCGAAGGCACGCGGATGAGCGGCGCGGCGATCTCACCGGGCGATCTGCCGAAGGACCCGTTGGACGGAGTCGCACCGGTACTGCGCGCCTTCCAGTCCCGGGTGGGCCAGACCGGGACCGCCCTCCGATCCCTGATCGACCGGATCAAGGGCGCCGCCGGCGACGTCGACCGCTTCGCCACCCCCGCCGCCCAAAGCTCCACCGCCGTCCAGCAGTTCAGAACGAACGCCGACACCGTCGCGCGCTCCGTCACCAGGACCGGCCAGGCCGCCACCGGCGCCGCGTCCGGCATCAAGTCCACCGGCACCAGGGCCAGGGCCGCCGGAAAGTCCCTCGGCAGGCTCGCCACCGGGCTCGGCGGCGTCTTCGCCGTCGTCGGCACCCTCATCGCCGCCTCCGGTGTCCTGGGCGGCCTTCTCGACACCTTCGGCACCGCGATGACCATCGGTTCCGGCGTGATGATCATCGTCAACGCGCTGACCCGCGCGAACCCTCTCGGTTTCGTCGTCGGCATCCTGCTCCCGCTGGCCGGCTGGCTGCTGGACATCGCGCTGAACTCCGAGACCGGCCAGCGCCTGATGGACCAACTGGCCACGCTGATCCTGAAGTACGTCGAGAGTTACCTGACCATCCTCGGACCGGTCCTCAGGCTCATCGCGAGCGCGGTGAACACCTACGTCACCGGCTATCTCACCCTGATCACCACCACCCTCTCCGTCCTCGGCACCGTCATCGGCGCCGGCTTCGCCGTTCTCAAGGCACTGACCACCGGCGACACGCGTGCCCTCAGCGGCAAGGTGTCCTCGATCTGGAACGGGTTCAAGAACGCCGTCAAGCCGGTGCTGAGCTGGATCACCAAGGAGATCCCCGCCGGGTTCACCCGGATCAAGAACGCCACCTCCAACACCCTGCGCGCGATGGGGCAGTTCGTCACGACCGGCGCGCAGACCGTCGCCGGGGTCGTGAAGGGACCGGTCCAGGGGCTGATCGCCTTCGCGAACTGGGTGATCGACGGGCTGAACAAGCTCAGTTTCAGCATCCTCGGCAAGAAGTTCGGCGTGCACCTGAGCAAGATCCCGATGCTCGCGGGGGGCGGAGTCGCGGTGCCCGGTGCGCGGACCGGCAAGGTCCTGTCCCTCACCGCCCTGGAGCGGCAGCGCGCCCTGGCCGCGAGAAGCCGGAGCGGGAACGCCCAACACCCCCACCGCATCAAGGAGTTCCACGAGAGCAACGGCACCGGCGCCCACGGCACCGCGACCGACCTGCTCTTCCTGGCCTCCGCCCACGCCCGCGCATGAAGCGGCACGCACCCCTGACAGCGAGGTGACGGCCCCATGGCCGATCTGACGACCACCACGACCACCGACGACGTTCCCCCCGGCTCACTCATCACCCGCGACGGGCAGCTGCAGTGGGCCGGACTGCTGCTCGGCCCCGGTACGACGTACGAGATCGGCAGTGACGGGCTGACCGGCTGGGAGGACCTGCCGGACTACGACACGACGGACGCCGACCACCCCACCGCGCACGGCGCCTGGCCGGGCGCGCGCTACGCCAAGCCCCGCAAGGTCGGCGGCTCGGTGTGGACCGTACCGAGCAGCGACGACACCGCCTCCTCCCTCTCCGCGATGCGTGCCCTGCGCCAGTCCCTGCTGCTGGGCGACTCGGAGCGCTGGCTGGCGGTGCGGCTGCACGGCGAGACGCTGGCCATCAGGGCGCGGGTCAGCCAGCGGGTCCTGACGGCCGACCGGACGTACACCACGCAGGGAGTCTCCAAGGCGTCCGTGCAGTGGTACGCCACCGATCCGCGCCGCTACACCGTCGACGAACTGACCGCCGTCACCGGTGCCCCGCAGCCGGAGAGCGGGCTCACCTGGCCGCTGACCTGGCCGCTGTACTGGGGCCAGGCGTCGTCCACCGGTGACGTGGGCGCCGACAACTCCGGTTCCGCGCCCACCCATCCGATCCTCACCTTCACCGGCCCCTGCACCAACCCGACGGTGACGGAACGGACTTCGGGACGTCGGCTGCGCTACGAGATCGGGCTCGCGGCGGGTGACGAACTGGTCGTCGACACCGCGGCCGGGACGGTCACCCTCAACTCGACCGCCTCGCGCCGCCACACCGCCGCCGCGGACAGCAGCCCCGAGGAACTGTTCGCCTTCGAACCGGGCCGCGCCGAGCTGGCGTTCCGCCCCGACACCTTCGGCACCGACGCGCAGATGTCGGTGCGCTGGCGCTCGGCGGAGTGGTGATCGCATGACGGTCACAGCGGCCTGGCCCGGCGTGGGCGTCGAACTCGCCCTACTGGACGACGACTACGACGGCACAGGGACAACTGCCGTACTGGTACGGCTCGTTCAGGGCACCCCGGCGGCCACGCCCACCGTGCCGAACTCCCCGGACGGCAACGCCCTGCCGCTCTACCGGATCGCGGTGCCGCCCGGCAGCGGCCTGCTCCCGGTGACAAGCGGCGTCGGCTACGCCCGCTCGCTGCGCGACACCCTCGCGAGCAACGCCGGCATCTGGGACAGGTCGCTGCCCGTCGTCCGGGGCACCGGCGACGTGCTGTCCGTCCACGGCACCTACGAAACCGCTTCCTGACCCTGGAGGATCCCATGAGCGTACGCACCGCATGGCTGTCACCGACCGGCCAGAGCCGCGAGGACACCCGCACCAACCAGATCGGTTCGCTCACCCCGGTCACCGACAGCAAGGGCCGGTCCGGGGTACTGCCCGGCTCCTCCGGCGGGGTCTACCGGGTGACGGGACTGTGGCTGGGCGGGACGACCGGCACCATGAGCGCGACCGTCAGCGTCGGCCGGGCCGTCATCCAGTCGAGCATCGACCGCGGCGCCTACCCGGTGGCCGTCACCGAACCGCTGACCCTCACCTTCGCCGACGGCGACGCCCAGTACGGCCGGATCGACCTGGTCGTCCTGCGTATCTACGACGACACCTACGACGGCTCCGGCCGCAGCGAGGCCGCCGTCGAGATCGTCAAGGGCACCCCGGCCGCCACCCCGGTGGCACCCACCCTCCCGGACACCTCGCTCCTGCTGTTCACGGTCGCCGTGCCCGCCAACGCCAGTACCGGCAGCGGCGGGATCGCCTGGGACACCGCCCGCGTCGACCTGCGCCCGACCACCGTCCCGATGGGCGGCATCCTGCCGACCCGTTCCGACGACACCGCGTCGGGCGGCTACCCGGGCCACTACCGGGACATCAACAACACGCTCCAACGCTGGGACGGCGCGGCCTGGGTCGGCTACCCGAAGGGCATCGGAGGTATCGCTCCGGCCGGCGCGGTCACCACGGCGAGCTACACCGGGCAGTACCGCGACTCCTCGAACGGCGTCCTGCAACGGTGGAACGGCTCCGTGTGGCTGCCCGCCGTGGCACCGCCGTCGGGCTTCGCCTCGTCGCTGGACGCCGGCTACACCACGTCGACGACGTACACGGCCGCGCTCACGGACACCGCCGTCACCGCGCTCACCCTCACCTTCGTCGCGCCGGCCACCGGCGCGGTGCTGCTCCACTTCGGCGCGCGCATGCTGACCCAGAGCAGCACCACCGCCCTCGCGTACATGGCCCCGCAGATCACCCAGAACGGCACCGTGACGTTCGCCGCGAACGACGAGAACTCCGCCTCCCACGGAGGCACCGTCTACAGCTCGGTCGCGACCATGTGGCGGCTGTACGGGCTCACCGCCGGCGCGACCTACACGATGACCGCCATGCACCGCTCCAGCGACGCGGCCGTGACCTGCTGGTTCGACAACCTCTTCATGCGCGTCGACCCGGCCAACTGACCCTTCCTCAAAGGAGTTCGACCATGACCGTACGCTCCGGCTGGCTCTCCCCGGACAGCCAGTCCCGCGAGGACACCAGGCTCATCTCCCTCGGCGCCCTCACCCCGACCTCGGCCGTGGCGACCCGTTCCGGTGTGCTGCCGGGATCGCCCACCGGCTCGTTCCGCATCTCCGGCTTCACCCTGACCGGCACCACCGGCACCATGAGCGGCACCGTCAGCCCCGGCCGCGCGATCGTGCAGTCCACCGACACCCGCGGCGCCTACCCGCTCGCGCTGACCGAGTACCAGACCGTGACCTTCCCGGACGGCGACGCCCAGTACACCCGGATCGACCTGCTCGTCCTGCGGATCTACGACGACCTCTACGACAGCTCGGGCCGCACCGAGGCCGTCGTCGAGATCGTCAAGGGCACCCCGGCCGCCACCCCGGCCGTGCCCGCCGTCCCGGACCTGGCGCTCCCGCTGTACGAGGTCACCGTGCCGGCCGGCACCAGCGCGGGCACCGGCGGCATCTCCTGGACCACCGCTCTCGTCGGCCGGCGTACCGCGACGGTCGGCGTCGGCGGCATCCTCCCCATCACCACCGACACCTCGAACGGCGCCTACCCCGGCCAGTACCGGGACCTGAACGGCCAGTTGCAGCGCTGGAACGGCACCGCCTGGACCGACTACCCGGTGCTGCCGACCTGGCAGAGCTGGACACCGACCTGGACCACCGCCACCGGATCGGCGACCCCGGCCTTCGGCAACGCCACGGTGAGCTGCCGGTACGTCAAGTTCGGGACGACCGTGCACCTGAACTTCGCGATCACGTTCGGCAGCACCACCACCTTCGGCACCAGCCCCACCGTCAACGACAACTGGCGCTTCTCCCTGCCCGTCGCCGCGTCCTCGACCCGCATGGCGATCGGCTTCGCCGAGATGTCCGCGAACACCGCCGGCAACCGCGCCACGGCCCGCGTCTACCTCTCCACCACCGGGGCCTTCGAGCTGGTCACCTGCTCGGCCCAGTCCATCCTCACCGCGTACGCCTACACCGGTGGAGTGGACGGCATCACCCCGTGGACCTGGGCGAGCGGCTACACCGTCTTCGGCACCGCCACCTACGAGGCCGCCGCGTGACCACGATCAACACGCCCTACCGGGCGATCTTCTGCGACCTGCTCACCGACCGCACCATCGACATCCTGCCGCTGCGCGACGTCACCGTCGACGACTACATCGGCAGGGCCGGCTCACTCTCGGGCACCATCCCCGTCCCCGACGCGGCGATGGCCGCCCGGGTCCGCCGTATCGAGGAGGGCCGCACCTCGGTCTACCTCCAGCGCGGCAACGACCTGTGGTGGGGCGGCATCGTCTGGACGAGCACCCTGCAGAGCGACGACCAGGGCGTGCTCACCCTCGGCGTCCAGGCGGCGACCTTCGAGTCGTACGCGGGCAGGCGCCTGATCCGGGCGACGACCCCCGAGTACGACGCGACCTACCAACTATCCCTGACCGGCGACCAGTTGGACGTGGCAAGGGCCCTGTGGACGGACCTCCAGACCGCGCTCCCCGGCGGAGACATCGGCGTCAGCTACGGCACCGAGACCTCCGGGGTGACCCGTTCGGCGAGTTACCGCGACGGCGACGAGACGGTCTACCTCGACGCGTTGGACGCGCTGGCCGCGCTGGAGGACGGCTTCGAGCACTACATCTCGGTGTACACGGACCCGACGACCGGCGCCCGGGTACGCCGCCTCCGTCTCGGCAGCCCGAAGATCCTCACCGGTGCCACCGACCTGGTGATGGACCGCCCGGGCACGATCCTGTCGTACTCCTTCCCGCGCGACGCGACCCGCGGCGGCACCACCGACCGAGCCCGAGGCGCCTCCACCAACTCCGACCAGGCCAGCGAGTCCCGGCCGCTCTGCTCGACCGTCGCGGTCGCCAACGACCTGATCGGACAAGCGGGTTACCCGCGCATCGACCTGACCTCGGACCACAACGACATCACCGACGCGGCCACCCTCACCGCGCTCGCCCGCACCGAACTGGCCGCGGCCACCGGCGCGGTGGTGATCCCCGAGATCAGCGTGCGGCTCGACGACCTGGTCCCGGCCGCGCTGATCGGCCGCACGGTCCGCATCCGGATCACCGACGAGTGGTACGCCGAGGGCCTCGACACCCGCTACCGGATCATCGGCGTCAAGGTCAGCCCCGCCCAGCGCGGCCGCCCCGACACCGCCGACCTCTACCTGGAGGAGGTCTGATGCCCCAACTGCCCGAAGACATCATCGACCGGCTCACCCAGATGGAGCGCCGCATCCAGCAGCTCTCCACGGCCGTCAACACCCGCCCGGCCCTCAACACGGTCTCGGGCGGCACCCTGGAGGTGGGCCCGGCCACCGGTTCCCCGGTCTTCAAGGTCGGCAAGTGGCCCGGCACCAGCGAGTACCGCATGGAACTCCGCCGCCAGACCGGCACCCGCGCCATCAGCATGTACAACGGCGACGGCACCGCCACCTCCGCACAACCCCTGCGCATCTACGACATCGCCGAGCGCGAGCTGATCTCGGACGACGTCGCCACCGGCGGCCTCGCCCGCCCCTGGCTGAACCTGCTGCCACCGCAGGACACGACCCTCACCCGCTGGCCGCTGACCACGGCGACCACGATGACGACGATCGCGATGTCCTACAACGTCGTCTGGCAGCCGAAGATGCGGCTCCTCATGAACACCCGCACCAGCTCCGGCGCCACCGGCTCCGTCCAGGTCCTCGTCAACAGCGCACTGTGGGGCACCGTCGTCAGCGCCGGCGCGGACTACGACCAGTCGGGCCTGGTCGGCTCCGACTTCTCCGCGCTCTACGGCACCTTGCTCAAGGTCGAGGTCCAGGCCCAGGTCACCAGCGCCTCCGGCACCGTCTACGTCAACCCCGTACTGATGCACGGCCGTCAGACCTGACTCCGAGAAAGGACCCCGCCCATGGACATCGACACCACCCAGCCCTGGGGCCTCGCCATCGACTTCGCCGGCCGCGCCACCATCACCGAGGCCGGCCACACGGTCTACGTCAACGTCTCCGACAGCAGCTACAACAGCGTCATCGCACCCGACTCGGTCACCGGCATCTACTCCCCGGTCACCGTCACCGCCCAGTTCACCGAGTCCGGCACCAACTCCTCGGCCCTGCGCGGCAGCGGCCGCGTCTCGGTCATGCCGGTCGGCACGGCCCCGGTGATCCCCGACCAGACGGCAATCCAACGAGCGGTGGCCGCCGCCCTGGCCGACTTCGTCGACAGCACAGCCGCTTACACCGCCCTGTGCACCAAGTGGACCCCCACGGACGACGGTTCGGGAGACGGCGGCGACGGTTCAGGAGACGACGGAACGACAGACAGCACGTCTACGACAACGCCGGTCTAGCCTCCAAACCCCGCCCACCCCACACCCCCGCACACCGCACACAACCCGAGCCCCCACCCCCGGCCCGGGTTTTTTCATGCCCAATTCCCCCCGCTCGCCCCCCAGTCACCTCCCGAAAGGCATCCCATGGCCACACCCCTCTCCCCAGACGCCCTGATCGCAGCCCTCCGAGCCGAGGGCATCACCGTCACCGAACACCCCGGCTGGCGCACCAACAACCGCAACAGCAAGGGCAGTTGGGGCCCGGTCAACGGCATCGTCATCCACCACACCGTCACCTCCGGCACCACCGCCTCCGTCGACCTCTGCTACAACGGCCACTCAGAACTCCCCGGCCCCCTCTGCCACGGCGTCATCGCCAAGGACGGCACGGTCCACCTGGTGGGCAACGGCCGAGCCAACCACGCGGGCAGCGGCGACGGAGACGTACTGAAGGCAGTCATCGCCCAGAGCCCCACCCTTCCCGCCCCGAACCAGAACAACACGGACGGCAACGTCCACTTCTACGGCTTCGAGTGCGTCAACCTCGGCGACGGCAAGGACCCCTGGCCGGCAGTCCAGTTGGACGCGATGGTCCGCGCCTCGGCCGCCCTGTGCCGAGCGCACGGCTGGAACGCCCACTCGGTCATCGGCCACAAGGAGTGGACGAACACCAAGATCGACCCGCGGGGTTTCACGATGGCCGACTTCCGCACCCGGGTGGCCACCCGCCTCGGCACGAAGGTCACCGCGCCCACCAAGCCGGCCAACCCCACCTACCAGCCCTTCCCCGGCGCCGACTGGTTCAAGAAGAACCCCGAGTCGGCGGTCGTCACGGCGATGGGCAAGCGGCTCGTCGCCGTCGGCTGCTCGGCGTACACCTCCGGCCCCGGCCCCCAGTGGACCACCGCCGACAAGACCTCCTACGCCAAGTGGCAGCGCAAGCTCGGCTACACCGGCACGGCGGCGGACGGCTGGCCGGGGGCCACCTCCTGGATCGCGCTGAAGGTCCCGTACAGCTCCTGAACTCCTCGGAAAGGCAAGGTCCACCCATGTCAGAGGCCGCCAAGCGCACTCTCCGTACCGTTCTCCAGACCGCTGTCGGCCTGTGTGTCCTGCTGCCGACGGTCGTCGACGCCGCCGGTGTCCCGGACACCCTGCCCTGGGTGGCCGCGGCGCTGGCCGCAGCCGCGGGAGTCACCAGGGTCATGGCCCTGCCCGCCGTACAGGCACTGCTGCCCACCTGGCTGCGCACCGATGTGCCGGCGGCCGGGGACGGCGCGCTGCTGAAGCTGGTCAAGGCCGAGCCGGAACAGGAGGACACGTGAACGAACCCACTTCCCTGTCCGACCCGATCGCCGTCGCCGTGGAACTGGAACGGCTGCGCGGAACCGTGGAGGCCGGCTTCGCCCGGGTCGACGGCTCCCTCGCGCTGCTGGTCCAGCGCAGCGACCAGACCGACCGCCAACTCTCCGACCACGAACAGCGGTTGGACGCCCTGGAACGCTCCCGCTGGCCGCTCGCCAGCATCGGCGCCCTGGCCGCCATCGCCACGGTGGTGGTCACCGCCTGGGAACTGACACCCCACTGAGAAGCACTTGAGAACGCCGAAGGGCGGCACCCCGTACGTACGGGGTGCCGCCCTTCAACGCGTTTCAGCTACTCACTGGTTGTACGGACCGTAGTCGTAGTCCTCCAGCGGTACGGCCTGGCCGGAGCCCGTGCCGAACGGCGAGTAGTCGATGTCGTCGTAGCCGACGGCCGAGTACATCGCGGCCTTGGCTTCCTCGGTCGGCTCGACCCGGATGTTGCGGTAGCGGGACAGGCCCGTACCGGCCGGGATGAGCTTACCGATGATGACGTTCTCCTTGAGGCCGATCAGGGAGTCGGACTTGGCGTTGATCGCCGCGTCCGTCAGAACCCTGGTCGTCTCCTGGAAGGACGCCGCCGACAGCCAGGACTCCGTGGCCAGCGAGGCCTTGGTGATACCCATGAGCTGCGGACGACCGGAGGCCGGGTGACCGCCCTCCTGGACCACACGACGGTTCTCCTGCTCGAAGCGCGAACGCTCGACCAGCTCGCCGGGCAGCAGCTCGGCGTCGCCGGACTCGATGATCGTCACACGGCGGAGCATCTGCCGGATGATGATCTCGATGTGCTTGTCGTGGATCGACACACCCTGCGAGTTGTAGACCTTCTGGACCTCGCCGACCAGGTGGACCTGGACGGCACGCTGACCCAGGATGCGCAGCACGTCGTGCGGGTTGGTGGCACCCACGGTGAGCTTCTGGCCCACCTCGACGTGCTCGCCCTCGCTGACCAGGAGACGGGCACGCTTCGAGATCGGGAACGCCGTCTCGTCGCTGCCGTCGTCCGGGGTGACGACGAGCTTCTTGGTCTTCTCGGTCTCCTCGATCCGCACGCGGCCCTGGGCCTCGGAGATCGGGGCGACACCCTTCGGCGTACGAGCCTCGAAGAGCTCGACGACACGGGGCAGACCCTGGGTGATGTCGTCACCGGCCACACCACCGGTGTGGAAGGTACGCATCGTCAGCTGGGTACCGGGCTCACCGATGGACTGGGCGGCGATGATGCCGACCGCCTCACCGATGTCGACCAGCTTGCCGGTGGCCAGCGAGCGGCCGTAGCACATGGCGCAGGTGCCGACGGCGGACTCGCAGGTCAGGACCGAGCGGGTCTTGACCGTCTCGATGCCGTGCTTGACCAGCTCGTCGATGAGGACGTCGCCGAGGTCGGTGTTGGCCGGGGCCAGCACCTTGCCGTCGACGGTGATGTCCTCGGCCAGCGCACGGGCGTACACGCTGGTCTCGACGTTGTCGGCCTTGCGCAGGACACCGTCCGCGCCGCGCTCCGCGATGTGCAGCTTGAGGCCGCGGTCGGTGCCGCAGTCCTCCTCGCGGATGATGACGTCCTGGGAGACGTCGACCAGACGACGGGTGAGGTAACCGGAGTCGGCGGTACGGAGGGCCGTGTCGGCCAGACCCTTACGAGCACCGTGGGTCGAGATGAAGTACTCCAGCACCGACAGGCCCTCACGGAAGGAGGCCTTGATCGGACGCGGGATCGTCTCGTTCTTGGCGTTCGACACCAGACCGCGCATACCCGCGATCTGACGCATCTGCATCATGTTTCCTCGGGCACCCGAGTCGACCATCATGAAGATGGGGTTGGTCTTCGGGAAGTTCGCGTTCATCGCCTCGGCGACCTCGTTGGTCGCCTTGGTCCAGATCGCGATGAGCTCCTGCGTGCGCTCTTCCTTGGTGATCAGACCGCGCTCGTACTGCTTCTGGACCTTCTCGTCCTGCGCCTCGTAGCCCTTGACGATCTCCTTCTTCGCCTCGGGAACGACGATGTCGGAGACGGCCACGGTGACACCGGAACGGGTCGCCCAGAAGAAGCCGGCCGCCTTCAGGTTGTCGAGCGTCGCCGCCACGATGACCTTGGGGTAGCGCTCGGCCAGGTCGTTGACGATCTCGGAGAGCTGCTTCTTGCCCACCGAGTAGTCGACGAACGGGTAGTCCTCGGGCAGCAGCTCGTTGAAGAGCGCGCGGCCCAGGGTCGTACGGAGGCGGAAGGTGTCACCTTGCTGCCACTCGGGCTCGCCCTCCTCGCGGACCGGCGGCACCCAGCCACGCGGCGGGATGGTGCCCACCGGGAAGCGGATGTCCACGGCCGACTGGAGCGCCAGCTCGCCGCCGTCGAACGCCATCGTCGCCTCGGCCGTAGAGCCGAACGCGCGGCCCTCGCCCTTGACGTCGCGGAGTTCACCGTCGGTGGTGAGGAAGAACAGACCCAGCACCATGTCCTGGGTCGGCATGGTGACGGGACGACCGTCGGCCGGCTTCAGGATGTTGTTCGAGGACAGCATCAGGATGCGGGCCTCGGCCTGCGCCTCCGCGGAGAGCGGCAGGTGTACGGCCATCTGGTCGCCGTCGAAGTCCGCGTTGAACGCGGTGCAGACGAGCGGGTGGATCTGGATGGCCTTGCCCTCGACCAGCTGCGGCTCGAAGGCCTGGATGCCGAGGCGGTGCAGCGTGGGCGCACGGTTCAGCAGAACCGGGTGCTCGGCGATGACCTCTTCCAGGACGTCGTAGACGACCGTGCGGCCGCGCTCGACCATCCGCTTCGCCGACTTGATGTTCTGCGCGTGGTTCAGGTCGACCAGGCGCTTCATCACGAACGGCTTGAAGAGCTCCAGCGCCATGGCCTTCGGCAGACCGCACTGGTGGAGCTTCAGCTGCGGACCGACGACGATCACGGAACGCGCGGAGTAGTCCACGCGCTTACCGAGCAGGTTCTGACGGAAGCGACCCTGCTTGCCCTTGAGCATGTCGGACAGCGACTTCAGCGGACGGTTGCCGGGGCCCGTCACCGGGCGGCCACGACGGCCGTTGTCGAAGAGCGCGTCGACGGCCTCCTGAAGCATGCGCTTCTCGTTGTTCACGATGATCTCGGGGGCACCGAGGTCGAGGAGTCGCTTCAGGCGGTTGTTGCGGTTGATCACACGGCGGTACAGGTCGTTCAGGTCGGAGGTCGCGAAGCGGCCACCGTCCAGCTGCACCATCGGGCGGAGGTCCGGCGGGATGACCGGGACGCAGTCGAGGACCATGCCCTTGGGGCTGTTGGAGGTCTGCAGGAAGGCAGACACGACCTTCAGCCGCTTCAGCGCACGGGTCTTCTTCTGGCCCTTGCCGGTACGGATGATCTCGCGGAGACGCTCGGCCTCTTCGTCGAGGTCGAAGGACTCCAGGCGCTTCTGCAGCGCCGCGGCACCCATCGAACCGTCGAAGTACGTGCCGAAGCGGTCACGCAGCTCGCGGTAGAGCAGCTCGTCACCTTCGAGGTCCTGGACCTTGAGGTTCTTGAACCGGGTCCACACCTCGTCCAGGCGGTCGATCTCGCGCTGCGCACGGTCACGCAGCTGCTTCATCTCCCGCTCGGCACCTTCGCGCACCTTGCGGCGCACGTCGGCCTTGGCGCCCTCGGCCTCAAGCTCGGCCAGGTCGGTCTCAAGCTTCTTGGCGCGGGCTTCGAGGTCGGAGTCACGCCGGTTCTCGACCTGCTGACGCTCCACGGAGACGTGCGCCTCCAGCGAGGGCAGGTCACGCGTACGGCGCTCTTCGTCGACGAACGTGATCATGTACGCCGCGAAGTAGATGACCTTTTCGAGGTCCTTCGGGGCGAGGTCGAGCAGGTATCCCAGCCGGGACGGGACACCCTTGAAGTACCAGATGTGGGTGACGGGCGCGGCCAGTTCGATGTGGCCCATCCGCTCACGGCGCACCTTGGCGCGGGTCACCTCGACGCCGCAGCGCTCACAGATGATGCCCTTGAAGCGAACGCGCTTGTACTTGCCGCAGTAGCACTCCCAGTCCCGGGTCGGACCGAAGATCTTCTCGCAGAAGAGTCCGTCCTTTTCGGGCTTGAGCGTGCGGTAGTTGATGGTCTCAGGCTTCTTGACCTCGCCGTGGCTCCACTGACGGATGTCGTCAGCGGTTGCCAGACCGATCCGGAGCTCATCGAAGAAGTTGACGTCGAGCACTATGCGTCAATCCCTCTCAGGGTTGTAAGTCTTGGGGTCTGATACGGGGGTCCTGGGGCCGGAGACCTGCGTGGCGCAGGTCTCCGGACTCCCGTCAGACCTCTTCGACGCTGCTCGGCTCGCGCCGGGACAGGTCGATGCCGAGCTCCTCCGCTGCGCGGAAGACATCCTCGTCGGTGTCACGCATCTCGATGGACATACCGTCACTGGACAGCACCTCCACGTTCAGGCAGAGCGACTGCATCTCCTTGATGAGCACCTTGAAGGACTCGGGGATGCCGGGCTCGGGGATGTTCTCGCCCTTGACGATGGCCTCGTAGACCTTCACGCGGCCGGTCACGTCGTCGGACTTGATCGTCAGCAGTTCCTGGAGGGCGTAAGCGGCGCCATAAGCCTCAAGCGCCCACACCTCCATCTCGCCGAAGCGCTGACCACCGAACTGCGCCTTACCACCCAGCGGCTGCTGGGTGATCATCGAGTACGGACCGGTCGAACGGGCGTGAAGCTTGTCGTCGACCAGGTGGTGCAGCTTCAGGATGTACATGTAGCCGATCGAGACCGGCTCCGGGAACGGCTCGCCGGAACGGCCGTCGAACAGGTTGGCCTTTCCGGAGGCCTGGACCAGGCGGTCGCCGTCGCGGTTCGGGATCGTGGCCTCGAAGAGACCGGAGATCTCGTCCTCGCGGGCGCCGTCGAAGACCGGGGTCGCGACGTTGGTACCCGGCGCGACCTGGTCGGCGCCGATGACCTGCAGGCGCTTCGCCCAGTCCTGGCTGAAGCCGGAGACGTCCCAGCCGCGGCTGGCGAGCCAGCCGAGGTGGATCTCCAGGACCTGTCCCGGGTTCATTCGGGACGGGACACCCAGCGGGTTCAGGATGATGTCGACCGGGGTGCCGTCCTCAAGGAACGGCATGTCCTCGATCGGCAGGATCTTGGAGATGACACCCTTGTTGCCGTGGCGGCCGGCCAGCTTGTCGCCGTCGGTGATCTTGCGCTTCTGCGCAACATACACCCGGACCAACTGGTTGACGCCGGGCGGCAGTTCGTCGCCCTCCTCGCGGTCGAAGACGCGGACGCCGATGACCTTGCCGATCTCGCCGTGCGGCACCTTCAGCGAGGTGTCGCGCACCTCGCGCGCCTTCTCACCGAAGATCGCGCGGAGCAGGCGCTCCTCGGGGGTCAGCTCGGTCTCACCCTTGGGCGTGACCTTGCCGACGAGGATGTCACCGGCGACGACCTCGGCACCGATACGGATGATGCCGCGCTCGTCGAGGTCGGCGAGGACCTCCTCGGAGACGTTCGGGATGTCCCGGGTGATCTCCTCGGGGCCGAGCTTGGTGTCACGGGCGTCGACCTCGTGCTCCTCGATGTGGATCGAGGAGAGGACGTCGTCCTGTACGAGGCGCTGCGACAGGATGATCGCGTCCTCGTAGTTGTGACCCTCCCAGGGCATGAACGCCACGAGCAGGTTCTTGCCGAGCGCCATCTCGCCGAACTCGGTCGCCGGGCCGTCGGCCAGCACCTGGCCGGCGATGACCCGGGCGCCCTCGTCCACGACAACCTTCTGGTTGACGGAGGTGCCCTGGTTGGAGCGGGAGAACTTCGCGAGGCGGTACGTGGTGTACGTGCCGTCGTCGTTGGCGGTGGTGATGTAGTCCGCGGAGACCTCCTGGACCACACCGTCCTTCTCCGACTTCAGGACGTCACCGGCGTCGACCGCGCAGCGGTACTCCATGCCGGTGCCGACCAGCGGCGCCTCGGACTTAATCAGCGGAACAGCCTGACGCATCATGTTCGCGCCCATGAGGGCACGGTTGGCGTCGTCGTGCTCCAGGAAGGGGATCATCGCGGTCGCGACGGACACCATCTGGCGCGGGGAGACGTCCATGTAGTCGACGTCGTCACCGGGGACGTAGTCGACCTCTCCGCCACGACGGCGGACCAGGACGCGGGTCTCCTCGAACCGGAAGTCGTCCCCGAGCGGCGCGTTGGCCTGCGCGATGACGAATCGGTCCTCTTCGTCGGCGGTCAGGTAGTCGACCTCGTCGGTGACGACACCGTCGGTGACCCGGCGGTACGGCGTCTCGACGAAACCGAACGCGTTGACCCGGCCGTAGGAGGCGAGCGAGCCGATCAGGCCGATGTTCGGGCCTTCAGGGGTCTCGATCGGGCACATGCGGCCGTAGTGCGAGGGGTGCACGTCACGGACCTCGAAGCCGGCCCGCTCACGGGAGAGACCACCCGGGCCAAGCGCCGACAGACGGCGCTTGTGGGTGAGACCCGACAGCGGGTTGTTCTGGTCCATGAACTGCGACAGCTGGCTGGTGCCGAAGAACTCCTTGATGGAGGCGACGACCGGCCGGATGTTGATCAGGGTCTGCGGCGTGATCGCCTCGACGTCCTGGGTCGTCATCCGCTCACGGACGACTCGCTCCATACGCGCCAGGCCCGTACGGACCTGGTTCTGGATGAGCTCGCCGACGTTGCGCAGACGACGGTTGCCGAAGTGGTCGATGTCGTCGGTCTCGACGACGATCGTCGTGCCGTTGTCCCCGACGGTCTCGGTCTCGCCGGCGTGCAGCTTCACCAGGTACTTGATCGACGAGATGATGTCCTCGACGGTCAGCACACCGGCGTCCAGCGGGGCTTCGCTGCCCAGCTTCTTGTTGACCTTGTAGCGGCCGACCTTGGCGAGGTCGTAGCGCTTCGGGTTGAAGTAGAGGTTCTCAAGAAGCGTCTGCGCGGCCTCGCGGGTCGGGGGCTCGCCCGGACGCAGCTTGCGGTAGATGTCGAGAAGCGCGTCGTCCTGGCCCTGGGTGTGGTCCTTCTCCAGGGTGGCGCGCATGGACTCGTACTCGCCGAACTCCTCCAGGATCTGCTCGGTCGTCCAACCGAGAGCCTTGAGCAGGACGGTGACGGACTGCTTGCGCTTGCGGTCGATGCGGACACCGACCATGTCGCGCTTGTCGATCTCCATCTCCAGCCAGGCACCCCGGGACGGGATGACCTTGGTGGAGAAGATGTCCTTGTCGGACGTCTTGTCGATCGAGGAGTCGAAGTAGACGCCCGGCGAACGGACCAGCTGCGACACGACGACACGCTCGGTGCCGTTGATGACGAAGGTGCCCTTGTTGGTCATGAGCGGGAAGTCGCCCATGAAGACCGTCTGGGACTTGATCTCGCCGGTCTCGTTGTTGGTGAACTCAGCGGTTACGAAGAGCGGGGCGGCGTACGTGAAGTCGCGCTCCTTGCACTCGTCGATGCTGTTCTTGGGAGGTTCGAAACGGTGGTCGCGGAAGGTCAGCGACATCGACCCGGAGAAGTCCTCGATCGGAGAGATCTCCTCGAAGATCTCCTCCAGACCGGACTTCGTGGGGACGTCCTGACCCGACTCCAGAGCCGCCTCGACCCGACTCTGCCAGGCGGAGTTGCCGAGCAGCCAGTCGAAGCTCTCGGTCTGCAACGCGAGCAGGTTGGGAACCTCGAGGGGCTCCTTGATCTTTGCAAAGGAGATGCGCAGCGGGGCGGTGCTGGCGCCGTTGTTCATATTCGCGGTCGAGGCAGTGCGCGAGGCGGCCAAGAGGGGGTCCTTCCGAGGGCTCGGACTCACTACGCGCGTACCGGCCCCTCTCAGGGGCAAAGAGACATGGACTTCCTGAGACGGCCCGGAAAGGCCAGGTCAGAGTTGGTCCGGTCATCGATGCTCAAGTGAGGGCATGCCCCTGGTGACGGGCAGGGAGCAGCTAACAGGCAGCGCAAAGGGTCAGTGTAGCCACTTGGCGCACTGATGTCCAGCCCCGCTTTTTTGAGACCCTCGTCGTGCTCAACACCCTCGGCAAGCTCACGTCCTCAACGCGTTGATACTGCCCTCTTCGCCGCCGATCCATGCCTCGGATTCGGATCGTTGTGACGACGCGTCCTGAGAATTGCGCGCTGCGTGCGGTTCGTCAAGGCCTCCATGGCCCACACCACATACCACCAGGGATGCTTGGAGGCACGAAGAAGATCACCATACTCCGCGAACCCCTGATCGCAAGGCTGCCGCTCACCCGACCCAGGAACGCCGAAGAGCGACCACCCAGATGGATGATCGCTCTTCGGTGCTGAGGCGTTACAAGGTCCTTGGGACCTCGTTCACGGCCTCGACGGTGTTACTTGACCTCGACCGAGGCGCCGGCGGCCTTGAGGGACTCGGCGGCCTTCTCGGCGACGTCCTTGGCGACCTTCTCGACGACGGGCTTCGGGGCGCCGTCCACGAGGTCCTTGGCCTCCTTGAGACCCAGCGAGGTCAGCTCACGCACGACCTTGATGACCTGGATCTTCTTCTCGCCGGCGCCGGTGAGGATGACGTCGAACTCGTCCTGCTCCTCGGGGGCGTCGGCGGCGGCGGCCGGGGCACCCGGGCCGGCGACGGCGACCGCGGCGGCGGCGGTGACGTCGAACTTGTCCTCGAACGCCTTCACGAACTCGGAAAGCTGGATGAGGGTCATGGTCTCGAACTCGGCGAGAAGTTCGTCCTGGGTGAGAGCCACGATGGCTTCCTTCCACTAATTTCGGCTGGTGCCGGGGTGTACATGTCTGGCGGGCGTACGTTCGGCCCGCTACGACCGTTGCCGTGGGGCGCGGAGCCTCAGGCGGCGGTCATGCTGCGAGCCGAATTACTCGGCACCGCCCTGCTCTTCTTGCTTGGCGCGAAGGGCGTCCACCGTGCGGACGAGCTTCGACGGAAGCGCCTGGAAGAGCTGCGCAGCCTGAGTCTGCTTGCCCTTGAAGGCACCCGCCAGCTTGGAGAGCAGAACCTCGCGGGACTCAAGGTCCGCGAGCTTCTTGATCTCGTCGGCGGACAGCACCTTGCCGTCAAGGACACCGCCCTTGATGACGAGGTTCGGGTTGTCCTTGGCGAAGTCACGAAGACCCTTCGCCGACTCCACCGGGTCACCGGTGATGAAGGCGACCGCCGTCGGACCGTTGAACAGGTCGTCGAGCGTAGAGATCCCGGCCTCGTTGGCCGCAATCTTGGTCAGCGTGTTCTTCACCACGGCGTACTGGGCGTTCTCACCGAGCGAACGACGCAGCGTCTTGAGCTGCGCCACGGTGAGACCCCGGTACTCGGTCAGCACGGCGGCGTTCGAGTCGCGGAACTGGTCCGCGAGCTCGGCTACCGCGGCAGCCTTGTCGGGCCTTGCCATAGAGCGTCGGCCTCCTTCCGGGTGATGAGGACCGCTCAGAAGGGGCTGGGACAGAGAAAACGCCCCGGCGCAGGCGCACGGGGCGTAGCTCGACCGGAAACAACATTCCCGGGAACACATCCAGTTCACCTGCGCGGGTCGTCCACTGTTCAGCGGATCCTTCGGTCACCACACCCTTTGACAGGCACGGCAACGACCAGCGGTCTTTGGCTTCTGGACCACCGTACGCGAGCGCCACGGACTGAAGCAAATCCGCCCGTACGGCTCAGCCCTGGACGTCCTTCACCAGCGCGGCGAGGTCGGTGATGTCCTCCGTCGCCGGGGCGGTGACCGTCATGTCGAGCGGGCTATCGGCGAGGGTGGCCTTGCCGACGTACCGCGCTCATGGAGTTGGCGCTCGGATCGTCGGCCGCCCCGCCCAGGGCGGACGCGTCGAGCTTCAGCCGGCTCTTCCCGCCCGTCTCCTTCGCCGCCTTCGCTACGGCGGACGCGGACACATGTCGGGCGACCGGTCCGCGACGAGCTTCGAGCAGCCGACAGCACCGGCGGCGACGATCAGGGCGGCGAGCCCAGCGAAGTCCCTTGGCCCTGGCCGGAGTTGACCCTGGCCGGACTTGCGCCCAGCCGAGTTGTCATCCGCTCAGGAACTCGTGCCGGACCCGGTCGACGTGTCGCTGCTGCCCGAGCCCGCGCCCTGCTGCTTCAGCAAGGCCGTGAAGTCCTCGGTGTCGCTCGCCGGGGGCACGGTCGCGTCGACCTTCACGCCGTAGTCGCTGTAGTAGGCGGTCTGGCTGTACTGGCCCGAGGACATCTGGCCCTTCTCGACCTTCTTGACCAGCAGGTTCTGGGCGTTGACCCAGATGTCGACCTGCTCCGTGCTGACGCCGGCCGCGGTGAGCTGCTTCTTCAGGCCGGCGAGCTGGCTCGCGGTGAGGTTGGAGTTCTTGGCGGCGAGGTCGGCGACATTGACCGTGCCCGAGTAGTGGGTGGCCTGCTGGCCGCGGACCGACTCCGTACCGACCTTCTTGACGTCCCCGGAGGCGAGCAGGAGCTTCACCGACTGGTTCGGCGTGGAGTTCTGCATCTGGTCCTTGAGGTACGCGCCGGAGCTGCCACCGAGCTTGGCCAGGTCGTCGTAGTCGTACTTCAGCCAGTGCTTGCCGCCCGCCTGCTCGGCGAACTTGTCGCCCATCTTCGCGTAGTAGGCGTCCGGCAGATAGCGGGCCTCCATCGACGTGCTGCCGGCCGCGCGCATCGTCTGGGCCATCGTGCCGCCCGTGTACGTCATCGTGAGGACGCCGGTGATGCCGTCGCCCCAGCCGAGGTCGCCCTTGGCGTCCATGGACATCAGGGAGCCCATGACGGTGGAGGACTCGACCTTGGCGGAGTCCGCCTTGTCGGTGGACTGCTCGGCGCTGCGCAGGGCCGCTATGGGGCTCACCCGGGTCGAGCCCTTGCCCACGGCCTTGTCGTCCTTGCCGGAGCTCCCGGAGGACCCCGAGGAACCACAGGCGGCCACCGAGGCCAGCGTGGTCGCCACCGCGATCGAGAGACCCACCCGGCGCACGGTCGTGCTCTTCATTCGTCCCCACCCCTATGCGATTGCTGTGCCTGCCAGAAACGCTAGCGCAGCGCACTGACACCCCGTCCGAAAAGAGGACGAGCCCCGCAACCCGAAGGTTGCGGGGCTCGCTTGATCCTGACGCGCGCTGGACGCGGCTACCGGAGTGAGCGCGAGGCTCAGACGGCGGCCGGGTCCTCCTCGACGAGGAGGTTGCGGGTGCGGTTCGGGTCGAGCGGAACGCCGGGGCCGATCGTGGTGCTGATCGCGGCCTTCTTGATGTAGCGACCCTTGGCGGCGGACGGCTTCAGACGGAGGATCTCGTCCAGGGCCGCGCCGTAGTTCTCCACCAGCTGGGTGTCGTCGAAGGACGCCTTGCCGATGATGAAGTGCAGGTTCGAGTGCTTGTCGACGCGGAACTCGATCTTGCCGCCCTTGATCTCGTTGACGGCCTTGACCACGTCCGGCGTCACGGTGCCGGTCTTGGGGTTCGGCATCAGACCACGGGGACCGAGCACGCGGCCGAGGCGACCGACCTTGCCCATGAGGTCCGGGGTGGCGACGACGGCGTCGAAGTCCAGCCGGCCCTTCGCCACCTCGTCGATGAGTTCGTCGGAACCGACGATGTCGGCGCCCGCGGCGAGCGCGGCCTCAGCACGGTCACCGGTCGCGAAGACCAGGACCCGGGCGGTCTTACCGGTGCCGTGCGGGAGGTTCACGGTGCCACGGACCATCTGGTCCGCCTTGCGCGGGTCGACACCCAGACGGAAGGCGACCTCGACGGTGCCGTCGAACTTGGAGGTGGAGGTCTCCTTGGCGAGACGGACGGCTTCGAGCGGGGCGTAGAGCTTGTCCCGGTCGATCTTCTCGTCCGCAGCGCGGAGAGACTTGCTGCGCTTGCTCACTACTGCTCCTGTGTGTGTTCTGAGGAGTCGTGGTGTGGGCCGAGCAGGCCCTGCCACGGTATGTCCTGAAGGGTGGGTGTCAGCCTTCGACCGTGATGCCCATGGAACGGGCAGTGCCGGCGATGATCTTCGACGCGGCGTCCAGGTCGTTGGCGTTCAGGTCGGGAAGCTTGGTCGTGGCGATCTCACGGACCTGCGCCTGGGTGATCTTGGCGACCTTGGTCTTGTGCGGCTCGCCCGAGCCCTTCTCGACACCAGCGGCCTTGAGGATCATCTTCGCGGCCGGCGGAGTCTTGGTGACGAAGGTGAAGGAGCGGTCTTCGTAGACCGTGATCTCCACCGGGATCACCCAGCCACGCTGCGACTCGGTCGCCGCGTTGTAGGCCTTGCAGAACTCCATGATGTTGACGCCGTGCTGACCGAGCGCGGGGCCGACCGGCGGGGCCGGGTTCGCCGCACCGGCGTTGATCTGGAGCTTGATGAGCCCCGTGACCTTCTTCTTCTTGGGAGGCATTGCTCTCTCCGGGTCCTAGTGAGAGTGTTCGGCCTCTGTCCGGTTAATCCGGATGGAGGCATACCGCACAACGATAACGGGTATCCATGTGCGGCTAAAAACCGCGCAGGTCAGAGAGGCTTTTGACAGCCCGTCTGACCTGCGCGGAAGACGTAACTCCAGGAAGAACTAGTTCTTCTGGATCTGGTCGAAGGAGAGCTCCACCGGCGTCTCGCGGCCGAAGATCTCGACGAGACCCTTGACCTTCTTCGAGTCGGCGTTGATCTCGTTGATGGTCGCCTGCAGCGTCGCGAACGGGCCGTCGGTGACGGTGACCGAGTCGCCGACCTCGAAGTCCAGCACCTGGACCTCGACCTTGCGCTGCGGAACCGGCTTGCCCTCGGCCTCGGCCGCCTCGCGCGCGGCCTTCTCCTCGGCCTCCGGGGCGAGCATCTTGACGATCTCGTCCAGGGTCAGCGGGTACGGGTCATAGGCGTTGCCCACGAAGCCGGTGACACCGGGGGTGTTGCGGACGACGCCCCAGGACTCGTTCGTCAGGTCCATGCGGACCAGGACGTAGCCCGGGAGCTTGTTCTGCTTGATCGTCTTGCGCTCGCCGTTCTTGATCTGCGCGACCTCTTCCTGCGGCACCTCGGCCGCGAAGATGAAGTCCTCGACGTTCAGCGAGACGGCGCGCTGCTCCAGGTTGGTCTTCACGCGGTTCTCGTAACCGGCGTACGTGTGGATGACGTACCACTCGCCGGGCAGGAGACGCAGTTCCTCACGCAGGGCGACGACGGGGTCGACGGGCTCGGCCTCTTCCTCGTCGTCCTCGGCCGTGGCCTCGTCGTCGAGGTCCTCGGTCGCTTCCGCGTCCTCGTCCTCGACGTGTACGGCGGCTTCCTCGGCCGGCTCGCCCGCGTCGGCGTCCGCAGCCTCGACCTCGTCCAGCTCCTCGTCCGCGCCCTCGACGATGTCGAGTTCGTCTTCCACGGACTCGTCCGGCTCGACGGCCTCGTTCAGGTTCGGGTCAGACACGTGGCTGCTTCTTCCTGGATACATGGGGGTGGAACACGCGAAAGGGGCGCCGGTCAGGGCGCCCTTCGCTTCCGGCCTCAGCCGAAGACGTACTTCGCGGCGTGATTGAGTCCATAGTCAATCACGGTCACGAGACCGATCATGATGACGACGAAGACGATGACAACCGTCGTGTACGTCGTCAGCTGGTTGCGGGTCGGCCAGACGACCTTGCGGAGTTCCGCGACGATCTGGCGGTAGAAGATGCCGAGGCGCTTCAGCGGGCCCTTCTTGGCCCGCTTGCCACCCTTGCGGGCCTTCTTCTTGGACTCCGACACCTCGTCCTGGGCATCAGGCATGTCGATGGAGCCCACGGCGTCCGCCATTCATCCTCACCTGTTCCCGGGTCGTGGCCGTGCCGCGCCCGGTCTGAGCCGCACGGCGGTGCATTGCTGTACGTACATGCGCTGCGCACACATCCTGCGTGAAGGTGTGTGTAGCAGGGCCGGAGGGACTTGAACCCCCAACCGCCGGTTTTGGAGACCGGTGCTCTACCAATTGAGCTACGACCCTTTGTGACGTCCCCAACGTACCGCATCCGCCCGGGTGCTCGGTGTGCACCTGGTGGGGCGCGGCTGTTGAAGGCCAACGAGCTAGGAGTGTACGTGCTCCGGGGCCGGTCGTCGAACAGAAAGTGCCTGTACGGGGATTGCCGGAGGAAGATCGCCCAGGCCGGGGCGGGAATCCGGACGGTTGTTCCACACTCGCCCGATCCTGTTCAGTCTGTGAAACCGGTGTGCCGGGCGGGTTTCCGGTCTGAAACGATGGGCCCCATGAGCGCCTCAACCCCTCCCACCGAGCGCCGGGTCTCCGCCCGAGTCGGCGCGATCTCCGAGTCCGCCACCCTCGCCGTGGACGCCAAGGCAAAGGCCCTCAAGGCCGCCGGACGTCCGGTGATCGGCTTCGGCGCGGGTGAACCGGACTTCCCGACCCCGGACTACGTCGTCCAGGCCGCCATCGAGGCCTGCTCGAACCCCAAGTACCACCGCTACACCCCGGCCGGCGGTCTGCCGGAGCTGAAGGCCGCGATCGCCGCGAAGACGCTGCGCGACTCGGGCTACGAGGTGGACGCCTCGCAGATCCTGGTCACCAACGGCGGCAAGCAGGCCATCTACGAGGCCTTCGCCGCGATCCTCGACCCGGGCGACGAGGTCATCGTCCCCGCGCCGTACTGGACGACGTACCCGGAGTCGATCCGTCTCGCGGGCGGTGTCCCGGTGGACGTCGTCGCCGACGAGACGACCGGGTACCGCGTCACGGTCGAGCAGTTGGAGGCGGCCCGCACCGAGAACACCAAGGTCGTCCTCTTCGTCTCGCCGTCCAACCCGACCGGCGCCGTCTACAGCGAGGCCGAGGCCGAGGCGATCGGCCGCTGGGCCGTCGAGCACGGCCTGTGGGTCATGACGGACGAGATCTACGAGCACCTCGTCTACGGCGACGCGAAGTTCACCTCGCTGCCCGCGATCCTCCCGGAGCTGCGCGACAAGTGCATCGTGGTCAACGGTGTCGCCAAGACGTACGCCATGACCGGCTGGCGGGTGGGCTGGATCATCGGCCCGAAGGACGTCGTCAAGGCCGCGACCAACCTCCAGTCGCACGCCACCTCGAACGTCTCGAACGTGGCGCAGGTCGCCGCGCTGGCCGCCGTGTCCGGTGATCTGACGGCCGTGGCCGAGATGCGCGAGGCCTTCGACCGCCGCCGCAAGACGATCGTGCGGATGCTGAACGAGATCGACGGCGTGCTCTGCCCGGAGCCCGAGGGCGCGTTCTACGCGTACCCGTCGGTCAAGGCGCTCCTCGGTAAGGAGATCCGCGGCAAGCGCCCGCAGGACTCGGTCGAGCTGGCCGCGCTGATCCTGGAGGAGGCCGAGGTCGCGGTCGTCCCGGGCGAGGCCTTCGGGACCCCCGGTTACCTGCGGCTGTCGTACGCCCTGGGTGACGAGGACCTCGTCGAGGGTGTCAGCCGTATCCAGAAGCTGCTGTCCGAGGCCAAGGACTGACGTTTTTCGTGCTCCACGCGTGCGTACGGGCCGTTTCCCTCCGGGGAGGCGGCCCGTTGCTTTGTGCGAGCAAGACCACGATCGAGGAAAGTGGTACCGGGACGGCGGAAACGTACGGCAGGATTCCCAGATGGAGCGTGTACGTGATGTCTCTGAACTGCCGAAAGCCCATCTGCACCTGCACTTCACCGGGTCGATGCGGCCGACCACCGTGCTGGAGCTCGCCGACAAGTACGGCGTACGCCTGCCCGACGCCCTGACCGAGGCGCTGACCAGCGGGGAGCCGCCGAAGCTGCGGGCGACGGACGAGCGGGGCTGGTTCCGTTTCCAGCGGCTGTACGACGCGGCGCGGTCGTGCCTGCGGGAGCCCGAGGACATCCAGCGGCTGGTCCGCGAGGCCGCCGAGGAGGACGTCAGGGACGGCTCGGGCTGGCTGGAGATCCAGGTGGACCCGACGTCGTACGCGCCGCGCCTGGGCGGGCTGATCCCGGCGCTTGAGGTCATCCTGGACGCGGTGGAGACGACCTCCCGCGAGACCGGGCTCGGGATGCGGGTGCTGGTGGCCGCGAACCGGATGAAGCACCCCCTGGACGCGCGCACGCTGGCCCGGCTGGCCGTGCGGTACGCGGACCATGGGGTAGTGGGTTTTGGCCTCTCGAACGACGAACGCCGGGGTATGGCACGGGACTTCGACCGGGCCTTCGCGATCGCCCAGGAGGGCGGCCTGCTGTCTGCCCCGCACGGCGGCGAACTGGCGGGCCCGGCCTCGGTGCGGGACTGCCTGGACGACCTGCACGCGACCCGGGTCGGCCACGGGGTGCGCGCGGCGGAGGACCCGCGGCTGATGAAGCGGCTCGCCGACCGGGGCATCACCTGCGAGGTGTGCCCCGCGTCGAACGTGGCCCTGGGCGTCTACGAGAAGCCCGAGGACGTCCCCCTGAGGACCCTCTTCGAAGCGGGCGTCCCGCTGGCCCTCGGCGCCGACGACCCTCTCCTGTTCGGCTCCCGGCTGGCCGCCCAGTACGAGATCGCCCGCCGCTACCACGCCTTCTCGGACCGCGAACTGGCTGAACTGGCCCGGCAGTCGGTACGCGGATCGGCGGCCCCGGAGGACATGAAGACGAAGCTCCTGTCGGGCATCGACGACTGGCTCAGTGCCCCGGTCTCTTGAAGTGGGCGTAGGGCGGATACGGCTTGAAACAGATCAGGACCTCGGAAGGATGCCCTCCGCCCCGCGTGGGCTCCAGCTCGTGCTGGAGACTGGCCATGAACGCCGACTTCCCCTCGGCGACCCCCTTGTGCCGCGGCCCCCAGCCGGCCGCGTAGGCGAAGGCCGTGGCGGCGTAGGAGAACACCTCGCGGTCGCCGATGAGGAAGTACGTACGCGCGTGCGTGGTGTGCCGCAACAGTCCGCGGTCGTACGGCCGCTCCAGCCACGCGCGCGCGTGGCGCTCGGTTCGTGCCTCGTCCGTGCGCGCGGTGAGCGGTGTGCCGCGCCCCAACGACCGCCGCAGCTCGGGCCACTTGGAGGGCCGCAGCCCCGCCTCCGAGTGCGCCACCACCAGATCGACCAGCTCCCCGCACCCCTCGTCGGGCGGCGCACCGTCCCGCAGCGGGACGTGCACGATGGTGTGCCGCGAGCAGGCGGCGAACGAGAACAGGCCCGCGAGCCGGCTCAGCCCGTCGTGGTCCCCCATGAGCATCCCGAACGGCGCCTGGTCGCGCAGTGAGGTGTGGCGCAGGGGTCGCCCGGGCTGGACGACACGGTGTTCGTGCGGGCCGGTCCGGGGTCTGAACTGGCGGAGTCTCAGCTCCATTTGGGGTGCCTCATAGGGCAAGGGTCCCGGTCAGGAGGGGGCCTCTGCAACGGAGATTCCGCCCAGCAGCGTCCGGGCCAGGCGTGGCGCGAACTCGTCCACGGACGGTCGTACGCCGGTCCCCGCGGCCTCGTAGGCGAACGCGCGCTGGGCGCAGGCGCCCAGGAGGAGCGACGCGGCCGCGAAGGTGTCCGCGTCGGGGCGGACGCGGCCGACGGCCTGTTCGGCGCGCAGATAGGCACCCAGGGCCTCGATCGGCTTGTGGGGGCCCGAGCCGAGCTGCCGCAGCGCCTCGTCGTGGCGCCGTTTGAGCTGGGTCTCGGCGTACAGGGAGGCCGCGATCGGGAAGCTCTGCTCGTAGAAGAGGGCCGCCTGGCGGGCGATCTCGGTGAGGTTGTCCTCCAGGGAGTGCTGTCCGGGCTCGGCGGCGAGGCTGCGCAGGAGTGGCGTCAGCTGGGGCAGCCGTTCCGTGAGGACGCGGATGAACAGCTCCTCCTTGCTGGCGAAGTACTTGTAGAGGGCTGCTTCGGAGCACCCGGCGGCCTTCGCGATCTCCTTGGTGGTCGCCTTGGCCAGGCCGACGGTGAGCATCAACTCGTGGGCGGCGTCGAGGATGCGGACCCGGGCGGGCTTCTGCGTGGCGGGTTCCGGGGCCTGTTTCTGCTGCATGGGGCCCAAGGATTCCATGGCCGGTCCGTTCGGGCTTGACGGGTGGGTGAGTACTTACCCACCCTAGAGGGAAGCAGGGGTGAGTAAACACTCACCCACCTCGTTCAGGGGCAGGAGTGCGTCATGAAACTCACCGTTTTCGGTGCCACGGGAGGCATCGGCCAGGAGATCGTCCGCCAGGCGCTGGCCTCCGGCCACGAGGTCACGGCGGTCGTACGGGACCCGGCGCGGCTGACCGTGCGGGGCGCGGGTCTGGAGGTGTTCCGCGCGGACCTCACCGACCCGGAGGCGCTGCGCCCGGCGGTCGCGGGCCGGGACGCGGTCCTGTCCGGGCTCGGTGCCCGCAGCCGCAAGGACGCGGGGGTCGCGACCCGGCTCACGCGGACGGTCCTGGCGGCCATGGAGGCGGAGGGGGTGCGCCGGGTGCTGGTGGTGAGCGCCGGTCCGATCGGCCCGGACCCGGAGGGTGCCGGGCTCCTCGACCGCACCGCGCGCGGGCTGATCTCGGCCCTCCTGAAGGACGTCTACGACGACCTGCGGGAGATGGAGGCGGCCCTCGCCGCCAGCGCCACGGACTGGACGAGCGTCCGCCCGCCACGCCTGCAGAACAAGCCGCTGACCGGCACGTACCGCACGGTCGTGGGCGGCTTCCCGGACAAGGGCCGGTTCATCGCGCGGGCCGATGTCGCGCACGCGATGCTGACGATGACGGACGATCCCGGGACGGTGAAGCAAGGGGTGGGGCTGGCCTATTGAGGCCCTCCGGAGGGCGGTTTCAGAGGCTGACGCCGACGGTCACCGGTTCGTTGACGAGCGTGACCCCGAAGGTGTCGTGGACCCCGGCGACGACCTCACGCGCGAGGGCGAGCAGGTCGGCCGTGGTCGCCTCACCCCGGTTGGTGAGGGCGAGGGTGTGCTTGGTGGAGATCCGGGCGGGCCCGCTGCCGTACCCCTTGGTGAAGCCGGCCTTGTCGATCAGCCAGGCGGCGGAGGTCTTGGTGTGCCCCTCCCCCGCCGGGTACGCGGGCGGCTCCACACCTTCCCCGAGACGCTCCTCCACGCGCGCGTGGAACGCGGTGAACTGCGCGTCGGTGAGGATCGGATTGGTGAAGAAGGAACCGGCCGACCAGGTGTCATGGTCCTCGGGATCAAGCACCATGCCCTTCCCGGCGCGCAACGCGAGCACGGTCTCCCGGGCCTGCGCCAACGGCACCCGATCACCGGGTTCGACACCGAGGACACGGGCCGTCTCGGCGTACTTCACGGGCGCGGACAGCCCGTCCGCGTCCTCCAGTTCAAAGCGGACGCGCAGCACGACATACCGCTCGGGCTCGGCCTTGAACCGGCTGTGCCGGTAGGAGAAGGCGCACTCCTCGTTGGTGAGGGTGACCGTCTCGCGGGTGGTGCGGTCGTAGGCGACCACTTCGGTGATGGTGGCGGAGACTTCCTGCCCGTACGCCCCCACGTTCTGGATCGGGGTCGCACCGGCCGACCCGGGAATCCCGGCGAGGCACTCCACACCGGCGAGACCGGCCTCCACGGTGCGGGCGACGGCGTCGGTCCACACCTCACCGGCCGCCAACTCCAGCCGCGTACCGTCGAGTTCGAAGCCACGGGTGGCGATCCGCAGGGCGGTCCCCTCGAACCCCTTGTCCCCGATGACGAGGTTCGACCCACCTCCGACGACCAGCAACGGCGTCCCGGCGTCATCGGCCGCGCGCACGACGTCGATCACCTCGGCGTCGGTGCCAGCGGTGACCAACCGGGTCGCGGGACCGCCCAACCGGAAGGTGGTCAGGGGGGCGAGGGGAGCGTCGTGGAGTTCCTGCACAGGGCCAAGACTACGAGACGGGACTGACAAGCCTGGGGGTGGCGGGGTGCGGCTGGTCATTTCGGCGGGGGCGGAGGTACGGGACCGGTGGCGGTGGGGTGGTGCGAGCGGGGCGGCACGGGCTTCCGGCGCCGAGAGCGTGTGGGGCACCGATGGGGCACGGGGTACGCGTCCGCCACGGGGCACCGCATCCGCGGCCGGGCGAACGTCCGACACACCGGCACCGCCTCCGCCCGAGACACACGCCCGGCGCGATGCACCATCCGCCGCCGGCCCGCGCCTCCGCTCAGACCACGCATCCCCGCGAAGCCAACTCCTTGGCCACCACCGCCTTGACATCCGCGGCGAAGCCGAACGCACACACCCGTAGAACCTCACCACCGAAGCCGGACACACGCACGCACGCGTGAAGCCCCATCCACGATCCCAAGCCCACGCGCGCGTGAAGCTCCCCCGACAACAGCAGACGCACACACCCGCAAAGCCCCACCAACAAAGCCGCACACACGCGGGAAGCCCCACCGGCGACGGCAGGGCCCCACGCGTGCGTGCACAGTTGTCCCGGTCAGCGACCGGCGTTCTCCAGTACCGAGTCGGACTCGGAAGACCCCGCCGAATCCACGCTCCCCGCCGGCTCGGCGGACGCGGACGTCGCCGCGAGCTCCGCTGCCCGCCGCCGCGTCGGGATCAGCAGCGTCGCGACTCCGGCGAGGGCGACCACCGCCGCCCCGGTGACCAGCGCGGGCTTCAGGCCGTCGACGAAGGTCTGGGCCGTCTGGTAGCCGCCCTGGGCCGAGAAGATCGACGCCATGATCGCGATGCCGAGGGCGCCGCCGACCTCGCGGAGGGCGTTGTTGGCGCCGGAGGCGATTCCCTGTTCCTGGGGGCGGACGCTGGACATGACCAGGTTGGAGGCCGGTGCGAAGAACAGGGCCATGCCGATGCCGCTGAGGATCAGGCCGGGCAGCTGGGCGCTGTAGGAGACGTCGGTGGTGACCACGTAGGACATGTAGCCGAGACCGGCCGCCTGGAGGAAGAGGCCCGCGGCGACGACCGGGCGGCCGCCGATGCGGTCGGAGAGGATGCCGGCGATGGGGGCGACGAGCATCGGCATGCCGGTCCAGGGGAGCATCCGCAGGCCCGCCTCGGTGGGCGAGTAGCCGAGGACGCCCTGCATGTACTGGCTGAGTAGGAAGATCGACCCGAACATCCCGAGGAACATCAGCAGGCTCGCCGCGTTGATCCCGGAGAAGGCGCGGGAGCGGAACAGCCGCATCGGGAGCATGGGGTTCTTGGCGTTGACGCTGTAGATGATGAAGCCGGCGAACAGCGCGCTCCCCGCGAACAGTCCGGTGAGGACGAGCGAGCTGGTCCAGCCGTCGGCGGGCCCGCGGACCAGGCCGTAGACGATCCCGAAGAGGCCGCCGCTGGCGAGCAGGGTGCCGGGGAAGTCGAGCGGGGCGCCGGTGCCGTACGACTCGGAGAGGCGCAGGCGGGCGAGCGGGATCAGGGCCAGGCCGAGCGGGACGTTCAGCCAGAAGATCCAGTGCCAGGAGATGTGCTCGGTGAGGCTGCCGCCGATGAGGGGTCCTGAGGCGACGGCGAGTCCGTTGACCGCGCCCCATATGCCGTACGCCATCCCGCGCTTGGCGACGGGCACGGCCGCCGTCAGCAGGGTCAGCGTCAGCGGCATCATGATCGCCGCGCCGACGCCCTGGACCGCGCGGGCCGCGATGAGGGACTCGATGCCGGGCGCCATGGCCGCGGCGGCGGAGGCGACGGTGAAGACCGTGATGCCGACGAGGAAGAGCCGGCGGCGCCCGAACCGGTCGCCGAGCGCCGCGCCGAACATCAGCAGGACGGCGAAGGTGAGCGTGTAGGCGCTCACGGTCCATTCCAGGTCGCCCAGCGCGCCCCCGAGGTCCTTACGGATGGACGGCAGGGCGGTGGTGACGACGAGGTTGTCCAGGGCCGCCATGAATCCGGCGACACTGGTGATCACGAGGGCCCAGACCATTCCCCCGCGACGTGCGGTTGGCTCTGACATCGCTCCCCCAAAGGGTGCTCGTATCGATGATTAGTTATTGATGACTAACTTTGCCGGGCAGGAAAAGGCGCAGAATCCGCCCCTTGCCCGCCACTACGACTTCTCCAGCCGACCGGTGACCCGGGCCTCCGGATACAACCCTTCCCAGACCCGGTGCTCGGGCGGAAAACCCATGGCGGCCAGGGTGTTGATCAGCATTCCGTACGCCATGAAGGTCGTCGTCTCGTTGACGTCCGCCCCCAGCGGCAGGTGCACGATCTCCCAGAGCTTCATCCAGCCGTTCCGCACGACCTCACCGAACTCGTGATCGCCCTCCGCCTCGGCGGCGGCCACGGTGATGTACGTCTGCATCTGCATCTGGAGCTTCTCTGGGTACTCCATGATGAGCCGCACGTAGGCGTCGGCCATGGCGTGCAGGGCGTCCTCACCCTCCAACCCCTCGGCCGCCTCTTCCAGGGCCCGGCACACGTCCCCCACACACCGCAGCGAGGCCGCCGCGAAAATCGCCTTCTTGCCCGGGAAGAGCCGGAAGAGATACGGCTGCGAAACCCCGACCCGCTTGGCGATCGCCTCGGTGGAGGTCCCGTAGTACCCCCGCTGCGCGAACTCGGCGATCGCCGCGCGGATGACGCTCTCGCGCCTCTCTTCTGCGCTCATCCTGACCATGCGAGAAAGTTAGTACTCAATCACTAACTACGTCAAGGGGTGGCCCCTGCGGAGTTCCGGCGCGGCGAGCCGGATACCTCTCCCGTGCCGCTGACCTGGATCGCGGAGCTCGCGGGCTGAAGAGGTGACCGCCTTCGAGCGCACCGCCGAAGCCCTCCGGGCCTGGATCCGCAGACTGGACTTCCCGGGAGTCGCGACGTTCTACGTGTGGCACGACACACAGGCGGGCCGGCTCCGTTCCTCGACAGCGTCACTGCCAGTGACCGAATTGCCGTTCGGCGGGGTCTACCGGCCTTCGTACGACCTCGCGCCCATCGTCGAGGAGTTCCTCGGCACGGACCTGCACGCGCCGGACGACGTGCCGTTTCCGTCGCCTTACGAGTAAGGGGCGCCCGCAATGGCAGACACCCCTTACCTCGACTCACCCCGGCCCGCAGCCGACCGATCAGGCCAGTCGTACGACCGCCCGTGACATCCCGAGCACCTTCTGCCCGGCGCTCATCGCCACCAGGTCCACGCGGACCGTGTTGTCGTCGAGCTTGGCGGCGACCTTCGCGCTGACCTCGACGGTCGCGCCCCGGTCGTCGTTCGGGACGACGACGGGCTTGGTGAAGCGGACGCCGTACTCGGCGACCGCGCCCGGGTCGCCGGTCCAGTCGGTGACCACGCGGATCGCCTCGGCCATGGTGAACATGCCGTGCGCGATGACGTCCGGGAGCCCGACCTCCTTGGCGAACTTCTCGTTCCAGTGGATCGGGTTGAAGTCCCCGGAGGCGCCCGCGTACTGGACGAGGGCGGCACGGGTCACGGGGAAGGTCTGGGCCGGCAGCTCGGTGCCGACCTCGACGTCGTCGTACGCGATCTTCGCCGTCATGTCAGTTCCCCTCCGCCGCGCGGGCCACGAGCTTGGTCCAGGCGGTCACGACGTGCTCGCCGGCCTCGTCGTGGACCTCGCCGCGGATGTCCAGGATGTCGTTGCCCGCCATCGACTTGATCGCCTCGATCGTGGAGGTGACCGTCAGGCGGTCACCGGCGCGCACGGGGCGGACGTAGACGAACTTCTGGTCGCCGTGCACGACCCGGCTGTAGTCGAGGCCGAGCTGCGGGTCCTGGACGACCTGTCCGGCCGCCTTGAACGTGATGGAGAAGACGAAGGTCGGCGGGGCGATCACATCGGGGTGACCGAGCGCCTTGGCGGCCTCCGGGTCCGTGTACGCCGGGTTGGCGTCGCCCACCGCCTCCGCGAACTCACGGATCTTCTCCCGGCCCACCTCGTAGGGGTCGGTGGGCGGGTAGGTCCGCCCCACGAAGGACTGGTCGAGCGCCATGGCCCGGTACCTCCTGATGTTCCTGCTGCTGTGTGGGGAACGACGCGAGGCCGCCCCCAGACTTCGGGGACGGCCTCGTGTACGAGCCTGATTCTTATCGCGTTTCGCGGTGCGCGGTGTGCGCATTGCAACGCGGGCAGTGCTTCTTCATCTCCAGTCGGTCCGGGTTGTTACGCCGGTTCTTCTTGGTGATGTAGTTCCGCTCCTTGCACTCCACGCAGGCCAGCGTGATCTTCGGGCGGACGTCGGTGGCAGCCACAGGAGTGCTCCTTGACGAACGGATGGGACTATGAACGCATAACAGAGTAGCCGATCGAAGGACCGACCCCGCAATCGGCTACTGTCAGTAGCGGTGACCGGACTTGAACCGGTGACACAGCGATTATGAGCCGCTTGCTCTACCGACTGAGCTACACCGCTGCGATGCGATCAGTTCCCATCTTGTGACGGGAACCTTTCACACCAGAGCCCCAATACGGAATCGAACCGTAGACCTTCTCCTTACCATGGAGACGCTCTACCGACTGAGCTATTGGGGCGAGCGATGAAGACATTACACGCTCGGCGACCGATCGCCCAAATCCGTTTCGCGGCACCGCTCCAGCCCCTTCCACGGCCCTCCCGGAGGCCTCAAGGGCCCCTCCCGTATGGGGGACCACACCGGTACGACTATTGCGCTCCTCCCGGCCGTGAGCGGATCACCGCCCTAGGCTCGACTCACTCTGCGTGATCTTGCGCCCCTTTGCGCAGTCCCCAGTCCTGAGCCCCGCAGCCCCGAGCCCGCGAAGCCCTGAGCCCCTGGAGCGCGATGCCCGACAGCCAGCCCCAGCCGTCCCACTCGTCGTCTGGTCCGTCGGGTTCCTCAGGCTCGTCGGGGCCGGCCGACCCGGCCGCGCTCCTGCTGTGCGGGGCCCGGCTGACCGACGGCCGGACCGTGGACGTACGGCTGGGCGCCGGGCGCATCGAGGCGGTCGGCACGGCCGGCAGCCTGGCGACGGACGCCACGCGCGCGTGCGGCGCGCGCGTGGACCTCAGCGGCTATCTCCTCCTCCCGGCCCCGGCCGAGCCGCACACGCACAGTGACACCGCCCTGTCGGCCGAGAACGGCGGACCGGTCTCCTACGATCCCCAGGACGTCCAGCGTCGCGCCACGGAAGCCGCCCTCCTCCAACTCGGGCACGGGGCCACCGCGCAGCGGGCACACGTTCGCGTGGGGGACGTCCAGGGGCTGAGCGCGTTGGCCGCCGTACTGCGGGCGCGGCGGGCGCTGCGCGGGCTGGCGGAGCTGACGGCGGTGGCGATGCCCCGGCTGCTGACCGGGGTGGCGGGGGCGGACGGGCTCGCGATGCTGCGGGACGCGCTGAAAATGGGGGCCTCCGTAGTAGGTGGATGTCCAGATTTGGACCCCGATCCGACGGGCTATGTGGAGGCGGTCCTGGAGGTCGCGTCCGAGCACGGCTGTCCGGTCGACCTGCACACGGACGCCGCCGACCCGACCCGCCTGGCCCGGCTGGCGGCCGTCGCGGGCGGGATGCGCCCCGGGGTGACGCTCGGCCCGTGCGGCGGCCTGGGGCGGCTGCCGGCGGACACGGTCACGCGGATCGCGGACCAACTGGCCGCGGCCGGCGTGACGGTGGTCTGCCTGCCGCAGGGCGGCTGCGGCGGCGTCGACCGCCGGGGCACGGCTCCCGTACGGCTGCTGCGCACGGCCGGCGTCCAGGTCGCCGCGGGCAGCGGCGCCCTGCGCGACGTGTCCAACCCGGTGGGCCGCGGGGACCCCTTGGAGGCGGCCTACCTGCTGGCCTCGCGGCACGGGATGCGGCCCGAGGACGCCTACGACACGGTGAGTTCCTCGGCGCGCGCGGCGCTCGGCCTGCCCGAGGTCCGCGTCGAGGCGGGATTTCCGGCCGAACTGCTCGCGGTGCGCGGCGACCGGCTCGCGGGCGCGCTGTCGCTGGCGTACAGCCGGATCGTGGTGCACCGGGGGCGCGTGGTGGCACGGACGAGCGCGGTGCGGGAGTACTGCAACACGGCGGCGGGCTCGGAGTTGGGGCTGCCCCGGCAGGGACGGGGCGAGTTGTCGTGAGCGGCTGTCGCCGCGCCGGGGCGTACGCCTGAGGCGCCACGGCTCGGGTCCGCGCGCCCGGCGCGTCCATCGCGGGTGTGCGCCGCTGGGACGCGGCTGAAGTCATGCGGCGCGTGCGGCCGTCCGGGCGTACGGTCGAAGGCATGCGCATTGTCATCGCTGGAGGTCATGGTCAGATCGCGCTGCGGCTGGAGCGCCTGCTCGCCGCGCGCGGTGAAGAGGTCGCGGGCATCATCCGCAACTCCGAACAGAGCGACGATCTACGGGCGGCCGGCGCCGAACCGCTGCTGCTGGACCTGGAGTCGGCCTCGGTCGAGGAGGTCGCGGCCCATCTGCGGGGCGCGGACGCGGCGGTCTTCGCGGCGGGCGCGGGCCCGAACAGCGGCACGGCCCGCAAGGACACGGTGGACCGGGGTTCGGCGGTGCTGTTCGCCGACGCGGCGGTCCTGGCGGGCGTACGGCGCCATGTCGTCGTGTCCTCGATGGGCGCGGATCCGACACACTCTGGGGACGGCGTCTTCGACGTGTATCTGCGGGCCAAGGGCGAGGCCGACGCGTACGTACGCGGCCTGGACGCGCTGGACTGGACGATCCTGCGCCCCGGTTCGCTCACGAACGACGCCGGCACCGGTCTGGTCCGGCTGGAGGCCCACACCGGTCGCGGCGCGATCCCGCGCGACGATGTGGCCGCCGTACTCGCGGAGTTGGTGGAGACGCCTGCGACGGCCGGTCTGACGCTGGAGTTGATCGGTGGATCCGCGCCGGTGTCGGTGGCGGTGAAGTCGGTGGCGGGGAACTGAGGATCTGAGCAACTGGGGTTCCCCGGCGGCGGGGTGGGCCGCCGTTCAGAAGAGTGGCATCTGGCCGGGGAACTCCGGGACCACGTATCCGTCCAACGCGGGCTGGGCCGCCCCGAGTTCCGCCTGGCGGCGGGACCCGGGGCAGGACACGAGGTCGCCGGTCTCCCGCGCGCCGGGCGGGTCGTGCCGCGCGAACCGGCCGGCCACGACGGCGATTTCACGACGGCACTCGGGGCAGCTTCTGCGGCGTGACGACATGGGATCAGTCTGCCCCGCCGCAGGCCGGGTCGGCTGTCGAGGCTCGCTCAGGCGCGTTCAGCTGTGGGCGACGGTCAGGCCGTAGAAGGCGACGCGGGCGCCCTTGGTGGTGCTGTCGGAGGACGACTGGTTGTACGAACCGGCCTTGAAGTACTGCTTGTAGGCGTTGAAGGACGACGGGATGGCGTAGTGCGTGGTGCTCCCGTTGACCGTCAGGTTGATGGTGTTTCCGCCTGAGACGCCGATCGTGTAGCTCCACGTCTTGCCGACCGACACGTTGCCCACGGTGTGCAGGGTCTGGCCGCCGGAGGGCGAGTTCTCGGTGCCGAGGACGATGTCGCCGCTCGACCGGTAGTACAGCTCCAGCAGCGGCTTGGTGGACGTGCCTCCGCTGCCGAGGTGGATCTGGCCGACGCAGACGTTCGACGTGACGGAGACGACTCGTAGCGTCGCCTTCATCGTGTGGGTGCCGCTGAGCGACCAGTCGGCGGCGCTGCCGCTGCGGTTCATCTCCCGCAGTTCGGAGCGGGCGTAGTTCGAGTTGGGGGTGGTGACGCCCTTCTCCGGCGCCCAGAAGGTCATCGCGCCGTCGCGGGTGTCCGTGTAGAAGTACGAGTCCTGGAAGCCGTTGGCCCCTTGGAGCCGGGACGACGAGATCGTCGTGGGCGAGCCGGGGGAACCGATCGGCTCCTGGAGCTGCCACACCCCCAGGTCGAAGTTCCCGCCGGGCGCGACGGAGGGGTCGGCCAGGGGTGAGGCGACGACGTGGGCGGCGCCGGTACTGCCCGACGCGGCGGGCGCCGTGAGGGCGAGGCCGCCGGTGACGGCGACGACGGTGGCCAGGGAGGTGAGCAGCGTACGCATGCGCATGGGGGGTGCCTTCCTGTCTGCTCTGTGGACTCGACTCGGTTGGCGGAGCACGCGTTCACATCTATGAACTTTATGTTTCAACGTGAACGCGGTGTCGCGACAGTAGGGCTGTGGCACGGGCACGTCAAGGTTGGCGGCAGGGCGAAGGGGGCCGCGGGGAGGCTTTCCGGGACGTCCCGGAAAGCCTCGGGACGTCCTCGGGCAGTCCTCGGGAACGACGAAAGGGCCTGTGATCAGCATTGCTGCTGATCACAGACCCTTTCGATCATGTGGCGGCGCCAGGGTTCGAACCTGGGTAGGCTAAGCCGGCAGATTTACAGTCTCTCTGCGGGAGCCCCTCCATCAACCCTGTGAGCTGGGCATTCACTCGCAGTCCCAAGGCCAGACCCGCCCGTCGTCCACATGTCGTCCACGCACGACCGGCTACCGCCCCTTCCTTCCGAGTCGCGACTCGGCACAGGCTCAACCCCGCAGAGCACTAACCAGAGCGGCGACCGCCCCGAGCATCCCAGCTACTGCCGTGATGATCGGCGCCCAGCGATTAAGGCCCTTGGCGTCGCTGTCGCCACGCTCCTCTACGGCAGAGTTGTCGGGCTCCATCGAACTGATTCCTCCACGGCTTCACGGCTGCCCCATGTCCACTGGTACTCGCCAAGATTGCGCCCGCCTCCGTACAAGGCCAGGCCCTTCGCGAGTAAGCGAACATGTCCGGGATGGAGTCGGCGACAGCATCGGCCGAATTCGGCAAAGTCCGGACAGCTAAACCGCAGGCCGCATAGGGTTTCGCCTCGACAGCCGGACAGCCACGGACGGTGACAGACAGAGCCGGACAGCTGCGGACAGCCGGACACCTGCGGACAGGGGCATCGAATGAGTGTGGCCGATCGGTTGCAGGAGCTTCGGGTGCGGGCAGGGAACCCAACAATCCGTGAGATCGAGCGCCTAATTGCCAAGCAGAGGCGGGGGCACACCATGGCACGATCCACAATTCAGGAGAAGATTTCCGGTACGAGCTCTGCGAATCTCTCTCAAGTTTTGTCAATCGTGGAGGCACTCGCCGAATATTCCCGCCTTACGAACGCGCCCCTTCCCGCCCAGGAAACGGATCAAAGCGTATGGCGCGAACGCGTTACAGCATCCTTCAAGCAAGCCAGTCGCGAAGCTTCAACAGCAGAGTCAGTTCCACAATTAGAGAACCATGAAAAACCGTGGAATGTTGGGCCACTCATACATGCCCAGATGTATGACTTGATAGAAATTGTGGAAAGTTCTCGACAAAGCCCAACCGACACGTGGCTTCCAAGCGTCATCGGCCCCATGCTGAAAGCCCAGATGTCGGTCTCTTCGTTCATGGAGCGTGCAGCGCAAGACGACCCCAAAACGGTCGTTCGAACCGTGTACGTATTGAACCTCAGCTTCCCTCCCCCACCGCTGGATGACGACCCATGGAGTACAACAGGTAGCCCGTGGGCAGCCACGGACAACAACCTAACCGTGGGTCACCTTCTAAGGCACGCCGCCAGGCACCAAGGAGTGGATTCAGCGCCAGCCCTGATCGTAGGCATGAGGCGAGCCGACATCGGAGGACTGGTGAACATATATATAACGGCTCTAGCTCAAGCGCAAAATGCGACCGGAATCCAAAAAGCAAATGCACTCCTAAGAGCAGCTTCCCTCGACAGAGACGCCGTTTCTCTTCTGCGTTTGGTAGGTTCACTCCGGGGTGTTAGCGAATCGCTAAAAGTCGCAGATCGCTTTCACGAAAATAACCAGACCGAGTACAGAGATCTGGTTCTGCAAGGGATTAGCGAAGGAGGCGCATACGGCATCAAGGGAGCCCTAAGTGCAATACAAGGGCGCGAGTCAGAAGAAGAGTACAAACTCGAAATTCTTCGCAGCATCCCTCATGGGAAGCATGAAATGTATGCCAGAACCCTTAGCGACTCTGGGTCCCTAGAAATTGCACAGATCGTGCGAGAGGCAGCGAATATTCCGCCGTTCTAGGCCGAAGTGCGCGAGCGAGCCACGAGAACCCCGGGGGCAAAGCGACACCTGAACGCTAGGCTTCCAGGGCCGCGATCACGACCGAAGGGTCGCCCTCGTAGAGGAGGTGCGGTTCGTCGGCCTGGGGAGGGATGAACCGGGCGCGGTACCGCTGAAGGTCACTCTCTGAGAAGTAGATCGAGTTGGGATCGTCCACATGGAACTCGTTGCGCTTGCTGATCCTCGCCCACAGCTCATCGTGGCTGGCCGCGAGGTAGACCAGTACAGGCGTGGCGCCGGCGCCGGTAGCGATGGCTTGCCATCTAGCTCGATCTTCTGGAGTCCAGAAGCCGTGGTCAACGACGACATCACGCCCCGACTTGAGATGCTCCCCGAGTTCACCCATCACGTCGTCGAGTACTGGCCGCTCAAGGGTGGGAAATGTACCTCGGGGGAAGTCCACCCCGTACACGCCATGACGGCGGTACATCTCCTCATCAGGACACAGGCGCACGAACCGACGATCGGTGAGAACGCGGGCAACGGTGGTCTTGCCAGAGCCGGGGAGCCCAGCCATCAAGACGCAGAACGGTGGGCGTGGGGACATCGGTCTCGTCAGAGTCTGAGAGATGGCAGTCATCTCCGCTTCGGCTTCAAGGGTGAGCCAGCCGTCACGCCGAGCAGGGCGCCCATGCGGTCTTCGAGCACGCTCATGAGCGCGTCATCGATGGTCCTCACTGGGAAACCTCCGATTCTGAACGGTGTCGGCCTTGGGGGCCTGGTCGCACCTGGCGGGATCTCATCGAACCAAGTCCGTTGTCAGTGCCGTGATCTACGGTGGCGCGCATGGCACCTTCTGAGATCACCCGCGCAGGCGTCCTGCAAGCGATTGCAGAGCACGACCGGATCGGCCATGAGGCCTTCAGGGACCTCTACGGCTACCGTGCCGCGGCCACCTACTTTCTCGTGCACGAGGGCACGTACTACGACTCGAAGGCCATAGTCGGCGTCGCCCACCGATACGACTCCGGGACAGCGCTGAAGCCTTCTGAGTTCAGTGGCGGTCTCAAGCACGCGGTGGCGTGGCTTCGCAGGGAGGGCTTCACCGTCGTGGAGCCTCCTAAGACCTTTCAGCGACGAGTGGGGGACGTACGTCCCGCACGTCGCGCGACGGGCCCAGCGCTGCATCGTCCCGTGCTACTTCTGTGGGCGATCGGACAGGCCGTCAGCGGAGTTCCCCGCATGCAGTCGTGGTCGACCATCCGTGACGCTGTTGCGCCGCTCATGGCGAAGTACGGGCACGTTGAGGATGCAGCAGACGGCGTCCTGTACCCGTTTTGGGCGCTGGTGCGCGATGAGTTGTGGATCGTTGAACGCGAACAGGAACTGAGCCTCACCAGCCGCGGACGCCGCCCGACTCTGGAATCCCTGAACGCGGTCGACCCGTTGGGCGGTCTACGGGAGGACGACTACATCCTGATCCGCTCGCACCCAGAGGCGGCGGCTGCCGCGGCAGCCAGCTTGCTCCTTCGCTACTTCCACCCCTTGGCACCGGGCCTGCTGGAAGACTTCGGCCTGCACAACTTGCTCGCCGGCAGGTGGCCGGATGCCCTACGCCCTCTGCTCGGGGAGACCTTCAAAGACCGAGACGCCCTCTGGCGTACCTACGGCGGTCAGAAGATGGCAGGGATCGGCTGTCTCGCCGACGGCATCCTGAGCGTCTTCTCAGACGACAAGGGCCCCTACGCCGATGGACGCATCCCGGACACAGAGTGGATCGCCTACGTCGGCGATGGCCTCTCGGGGGACCAAAAGCTCACCGATGGCAACGAGCTCATGGCAGAGCACCAGAGCGCAGGCCGTCCGCTGCGCTACTGGCACAAGCCATTTCAGGGGCAGTTCAGCTTCGAAGCATGGGTCGTGGTCGTACAACGCCGACTGCGGTGGGGCGTCGGAGCCGACAAGGAGCCCCGCCGTGAGTTCGTCTGGGTCCTGGCCCCCGTCCCCTCCCCCGAACGCAAGACATGGCCACTGGAGGTCCTGGAGGCGCTGGAGGCGGATACGGGTGAACTGCACGACGACACAGGTGATTACCGCCCCGACGACCTCGAACCTGGAACACACGACACAGGGGAGAGCGACGAGGACGCATACAAGCGCCTGGCCCAAAAGGCGGAGGCGAACGCGAAGCGGAAAGGTCAGATGAAGAAACCAACCCTGGCTGATCTCTACGTCCGCGACCCCAGCGCGCGAGCAGCCGTGCTCAAGCGCTGCAAGGGCAAGTGCGAGAGTCCTAAGTGCGACGGCCACCCCAGCGAGCTGACCACAGCCGGCTTGCCTATCTTGCAGGTCGACCACGTTCACGACCTGGCCAAGGGCGGACCGGATGTCCCCTGGAACATGATCGCCCTATGCCCCAACTGCCACGCCCTCAAGACCTACGGCGAACACAGGGCGAAGCTTCAACGCCTCCTGGCCACCACGGCGCGGCACCTCCACGAGCAGATGGCCCGCTAACGCCCGCATGCCATGCTCCGCGCCTGCATTCCTGAGGGGCGAAGCCTCCACGGGAACGGCTTTCAAGACCAGCCGGTTTCACGCGGACAGCTAGGCCGTGAACTGCATCTTTGGCACTCAACATCCTGCACGCTGACCCATGTTGGCCAGAGGTTGGCCGCAAGGGTGGCGCAGCGAGCAGGGCGAGGGTCAGACAACTACGCGTTGCTGGTCGTCGTTTGTCATCTTCGGTCCCCCTCAGACGGCCCACAGGCGGCCCAAGTCGGGTTGGGTGACCTGCGTAGATTCACAGCGCCCGAGACAGGTTCCGTCAATCATCGTTCCAGGCCGACTGAAGGCACTGCGTTCAGGCCCGTAAAGCGCCCACATCGTCTAGCCTGATGGGAATAGGTGTGATCCATTGTACGGACCGCAGAAGGAGGGTACCGCCATTAGCTCTTTCTTGGAGTCATTCTCCAGTCACTGGAGAATGACGAAAGACGAAATCTCGCGGGCACTGCAAGAGTCTCTCGTTGTGATCGACTCTAGCGTTCTGTTGGACCTCTACCGGGTCACGCCGACCGCCAGAAAAGAAATGATCGATAGCCTAATCTCGATAGAGGGAAACCTTTGGGTGCCACATCAGGTTGCGCTTGAGTTTCATCGAAATCGAGTTGAAGCCGCGCGCGATCAACTTTCTTTCTATGACGAGACGTGCAAATTGCTGGAAACGGCACAGAATCAAGCACTCCAAAGGCTTAATGAGTTTGCAAACCGATCGGCCCTCGATAGCAGTGAGAAAAAGACGCTCAAAGAGCCGCTCGAAAACGCCTTTAGCGTAGCTATCGAACGAGTCAAATCTCATCAAGGGGTGTTCGATCTAACGATCGGTAGAGTTCTGAACGACGACCCTGTACTGAAAACGCTAGCGATACTCTTCGATGGAAAGGTTGGACAGCCTCTCCCTGAAGAAGAATATGTCAAAGCACAGGCTGAAGCTGCTCGCAGGAGGGAAGGCCGGATACCGCCAGGATACAAGGATAGAGCCAAAAGGACTAATCCCGACGGTGACTATCTATGGTGGGAGCAAACTCTCATTAAGGCGGCAGAAGGTGACATGCCTGTTCTTATTATCTCCAATGACGAGAAGGAAGATTGGATAAATAAGCGGATCGACTTCTCCCTAGGGCCGCGCGAAGAATTGGTCGCAGAGATGTGCCAGCGCGCTGGCGTATCTCTGCGTATTATTAACTTCGCCACCTTCCTTGAGGCGGTGAGGGTCGACTCCCCTGTGTCGGTGAGTCGCGAAACGGTATACCAGGCAAATATTGCTAGGGAGCAAGGTGAGAAGCGGTCCAGGCGAATCTATGTGAACTCTACCGTCATTGAAGGGTATGAAGCTCAAATTCTTCGCACGCTGGAGAGGAGAGAGCGCGAGCTTAGGGGGAACCTCGCGGAACAGAATGAGGCTGCCGGCAACCCGGACATGAAAGAAGTGCTAGAGGCAAAAGCTGGCGGGATTCAGTTTGCGATCGATATGTATCGAGACCACCTAAATGAACTAAGAAGGATCGTCGCCAATGCTCCTCGCTTGAAAGGTGACCTCGTTTTGCATGTTGAGAGCGACTCTTTGCGGCGCGCACTCATTGAACGTGTGCACGAGGAAAGGAAACGGGCTGCCGACGCGCCATGAGGTCGGCAGAGCGGCTTTGGGCTTGCATCAGGGTGGCTGCGGCGTGCGGCTCCACAAGCGTGATGATCACCCTGATAGCGGGCGACCGGCCTGCTCGCGTCTTCCAGAACGGGTGAGGGGCGAGCCGGGCGTAGGGCCGCTGCAACCGACGTCGCGGGGCGATCGTGTGGGGTGGTCGACGCTCCACTGCTGCGTAGATGCGGTTCCATTCGCGCTGACCCTGGATCGCGCGCTCTATCAAGCAGGTTCTGCGGTCTCTGGTACGAGTCGGCTGGTGAAGCCGCGGTCGCGCAAACGCTCGTACGCAGCCTTGATGTCGCCGGGAATGTCCTGCTCGATCATGAACCCCTGTCGCGGGTAGATCATGAGGCGCTGTTGCGCGCCGACCAACATGTCGACGACAAGCCGGGCGTCCCCGATCGAGTCGACGTAGTCGGCAAGCGTCATAGGAGTGGACGCGGACACCCACCCGACGGCCGGCCACAGCTTGCAGGCAGTCGCGTACGCGCGCCGTTCCTCGTAGGGCTTGCTGACCAGAAGGACGGACGAGACGGATTCGTGCCGTGCTTCGAGCAGAGCGCGCGAGAAGCGGATGTTCTCGCCCGTGTTCCGCGCATTCGGCTCAACAAGGATGACGTGCTCGGGAACCCCCAGCTCCATCGCGCGGTCGCGATAGTGCTCGGCCTCACCGCGCGGCATCCGTTCATGCGTCGTGCGGCTGGTCGCCCCAGTGAACACGATGAGCGGCGCCATGCCCTGGTGATAGAAGCCTGCCGTGGTGTCGGCCACCCCCAGGTCGTGGCTGCCGAGACCGATGGCCACGGAGCATGGGCGCAGCTCGTGGCCCATCTGCTGAAAGTCCCAGAGCCGCTGAGCGTCCGCCCATGCCTGAGCCTGGATCACTTGCTCTCGCCCTCCGTCTTCGCCGAGTCGGGGACCTTGAAGTCGTACGACCACGCAAAGCGCGTCGCGGCGTGCACCCCGATGGCGAACTCAACCACGGTCCCATCTGCCGTGTACGTGGTGCGGTGCAGTTCCACCACCCACTCACCGGGTGAGAGCTGGAGTAGCTGAGCTTCTTCCGCCGTGGGTACCCGCGCGAACAGCTCCTCGGTCATGTGGTCGATCTCGTATCCGGCGTCGTACAGGACACGGAACCCGCCACCTCGCCCTGCGGGGCCCGGGGTCGGGTCGACGATGCGGGTTCCTTCGACGTGTTCGGGCCGGTAGTAGCTGGTCAGGGTGTGAGTCGGCTGCGTGCCCTCTTTCACCACCCGTGCCCGTGCGTACACGTCTGCCCCTTCGGGCAAGCCATGGGCTGCGGCCACGGCTGCCGACGCTTTGACCCGGCTGACTGTCTGGGTCTGTTCGTTCCGGCGGTACGAGCGACCGGACGCCACGCGGTCCGCGATGAACGCGACTTCATCACCGTCCCGCCACTTCGCCTTGTCGTACCGCGCGATACCGAGCCGCTTGAGCGGCTGTTGCTGGCGCACCACGGTGCCGTGGCCCCGTGAGGAAGTCACCAGCCCCTGGGCTTCCAGTTCCTTGTACGCCTTGTGAACGGTGTCCTTTGACCCCTCGCCAGCCGCGACCAGGTCTCTGATCTGGGGCAACTGGGCGCCCGGCTTGATCTCGCCGCTTCTGATCTGCTCCGCGAATCTGTCGGCCAGTTCGCGCCACTTCGGTGCCACGCAGACCTCCTTTCGACACACCCCAGTCAAGCACAGTCCTGGGACTGTTGACAGTCCCAGGACTGCGGTGCATTCTCTTCTCAGGCCGCTCGCAGTCCTAGGACAGCGAGCGGAAGAGGCCCTTCTTTGGGCTGCTTAGAACTGCACGACCGCACAGCGCCCGGCGGGTCTCGTGAGGACGAGAACCCCTCTGACCAGGGGTTACCGCGCTTGCTGGGGAGGATCTGTTCTTTGAGAACTCAACAGAGCGTTTGAGGGAGACCCGCCCCACCTCCGCAGACAAGCGGGCGGGCGCGCACGGGGTCTGTCCCGTGCGCGGTACAGCGCAACTCGACCTTTCCGCAGCTCATCCGCTGCGGCCGGTTGCCTCCGCTGTTCGTCTCGTACGAGCAGCGCTGAGGGGAGCCGGAAACCCGACTTCGACGGCGCGCGGCCCCGGGTGGCTAGACCCGGGGCCGCTGTTCGGGCCGTTCCACGCTGAGAGGAACCACGACCCAATGAGCTACATCGTCACTGTTCAAGAGGCTGTTACCGCGTTCGCCGGATGGCTTGAGCCTACGAACGCGGAACTGGACGCGGTCGAGCAGGAGATGCCCGTCATCCTGGCGGACGTCGACCTGCTCAACGCGCAGATCATCACGCTGGACCGCACCCCGAACGAGCTGGACGCACAGCGCATCCGCCGCGCCCGGCGCCGCCTGCTCACCGCCTACCGCGAGCAGGCCAACCGCACCCCGGCCGGAACGCTGCCGGAGGTGGGCGCATGAGCACCATCGAGCAGAACCTGACTACCGCGCACGCTGAGGTGAAGGCGGAGATCGCGCGGACCGACAACAAGACCGCGCTGTTGCTGGCGTTCGTCGGGGCGGTCCTCGCCGGCGCCTGGACCATCGCGAACGGCGTCCCGCTCACCCCGCCCGCCCTGGTGGTCGGTGGGCTCGGCATGGGGCTGCTGATCGGCGCGGCAGGGCTGTTGCTGCGCTCGGTACGCCCCAACCTGAGCGGCCGGCACGGCTTCCCCCTGTGGGCCACCCTCACCCCCGAGCAGATCACCGACGCCGTATCCGGTGACCTCGCTGCCGACATCGCGGGCCTGTCCCGCCTGGCAGTCGCCAAGTACACGGGCCTGCGCCGCGCGGTCGACCTCACCCTCACCGGCGGCGCCCTGCTCATCCTCGCCTTTGTGATCGCGGTGGGGGGTGCGGCATGAGGGCCAAGAACGCCAAGACCGTGCTGCCCGCCGTCGCGATGACGGCCGTGTCCATGGTCCTCACCCTCGCCGTCGTCACGATGTGGCTCGGCAGCGCGATGCCGTGGCTCGTCGCCCTGGTCGTCGGACTCGGGATCGACGGCGGATGGCTCGCGACCCTCGCCTACGAACGGCGCCTGGCAGCGCAGGGTGACCACTCCCGCACGGTGACCGGGGTCGGCTGGTGCTTCGGTGCCATCGCGGCCGGCGTCCTCGTCGCGCACGCGCTCACCGCTGAAGCGTCCTCCGGGGCGTGGCTGGCGGTGGCGTGGCTGCCGATCGCGGCCAAGGCCCTGTGGCTGGTGCACGGGATGTGGGAGCGGACCGCGCTCACCCCGACCGCGCTGGACGCCATCCGTGGCATTCAGCAGGAAGCCCGAGACGAAGCGGCCGTGGCCCGTGCCCGGCTGCGGGCGGAAGCGGCCACGGAGACGACGCGGTTGACGGCCGTGACGCAGGCGGGAGCGAGCGTCGCCCGGGTACAGGCCAAGACCGCCGGGAGTCTGTCGCGGGCGTGGTCGACGCTGGAGACGGCCCGTCAGGGCGAGGACACCGGCAGGGCGCTGACCAGCGTGACGAGGCCCGTCACGCCCGGCGTCACAACCCAGTGGGAGCTTCCCGTATGGGGCCGCTCCGAGCCGGTACCGGCTATCGGTTGGGCGGCGCCCGCCCTCACGGATGGGGAGCTTGACGGCCTGGTCGACGAGATCCGCACCAGCGAGACGCCCGCCCTGTCGTACCGCGAGATGGCCATCCGCTTCCGCGCGGCCGGCCACTCCGCATCCGAGGTCCGCCTCCGCGCCGCATGGAAGCGGGTCGCCTGATGTCCGCCGCGTTCGGCAAGTGCTACGACCCGACCGGAGCCCGCTACGGCGTCCCTACCTTCCCCTGGAAGTACGCCCCCAGCGACGAGCAGTACGCCACCCGCCGCCAGTTACGGGCCCGTGGCCTGCGTCCCGGGGGTCAGCCGATAGCGGCGCAGGTCATGCGCGTCAACCGCCGCTCCGGCACGGTCCGCGTCGCCTACCTCTACCGCATCGACCTCGCCAAGCCCGTACGGCCGATGACGTCGCGGAAGTGGGGCGCGCTCGCGCTGGCGATGCTCGCCCGCCAGACCTGCCCGGTCTGCAAGGTCGCCTACAGCTACTGCATGCCGCGCTCGCTCGGCATGTGCGTCCTGTGCGCCTACCCCACCAACAGCCCTGCCCCGAAGGGGAGTTGACCGTGTCCAAATCCGAGATCCGCCGCCTGGACCGTGAGATCCAGAAGACCGCCGCCAAGCTGGAAGCGGTCCGCAAGGGCGAGTGGTGGCCGTTGAACGGCTCGGAGCGCCGGGCCATGGCCCGCGCCATCGCGGGCGGCTCCTACCAGGTCGTACGCGGCAAGAACCCGGGCCGTGCCGAGCGGCAGATGGAAACCACCGGTTCCGCTGCCGAAGCCCGGCTGACCGCCGAACTGACCGCCCTCAACGGCGAGAAGCTGCGCATCCTCACCGAAGCCGCCCGCGAAAAGGCCGCGAAGAAGGCGTCCGGGTGGCTGTGGTGAGCATGGACCACCGTTGCCCCGCCGCCCACCCGCAGGACCCCACCCCCTGCGACGGCCCGCCCGCCGTGACCGTGCTCGACACGGCGGGCGCCGGCGCGGACGGATGCGAGCACCACGGAGCCCGCATCCTCGCCTCCCTGGACGGGGCCCGCGTCTACCCCCTGCCCGACGCTCCGGCCGGCGCCGCGATCCGCGTGTTCAAGGCCGCCGACACGATCCGCCCGTTCTGCTGGTTCGACGGCCCTCGTAGTGAGCCGTCCCAGCTCAGCCGCGCCAAGAACCGCGCCCGGCACCAGCGCTGACCCCCCTCGTCTTTCCTCGAACTCCCGCCCCCGCAAGGGCAGTCAGGAGCAGTTCCCGCATGTCCGAGAACGTCGTACGCCTCGTCAAGAACCCGCCCACCGGCACCGAGCCGGAGGTCACTCCCACGGTGCTGACCGTGGTGCCCGACGCCCCGCCCGCGCCCCTGGTCCCCCTGTGGGTGCGTTCGGGGAGGGCCGTGAAGACTGCGGTCACCCATGAGAACACCAAGTCCGCCGCCCGTGCGGTCGCCCGGCACAGTCTCTACACGTTCAACGGGGGCCGGATCGTGGCCCGTCGCACCTGGGACGGGAAGACCGGGGCCCGCTACGAGCGGATGATCCGTGCGGCGGAAGCCGCGGGGAACCTGGAGCTGGCGGAGGAGTGGGAGGAGCGGTTGCAGCGCTTCCGCGCCGCCCGCCACCACCGCCGCATGGACCTCCTCCACTCACCCGTGGAAGCGGCCAAGGGCGTCGGAGTCGGCGCCGCCATGAGCGTCGGGGTGCTGGTCGCGCTCGGGGTCGTGATGGCCATCAACACCCACGATGTCCGTGACGTCATCACGCCGTTGAAGGCGACGATCGACTTCATAGCGACCCTGATCCGGATCGTGCAGATCATCTGGCCCACCGCTGTGATCCTCGGTCCGCTGTTCGCCCTGCTCGGCCTGTGGGCGGTCGGCAGCAAGCAGCAGGCCGCACCCCAGTGGGCGCTCCCCGCCAACGTCCGCAACGGGGAGGGTGAGCCGATCACCCCGTCCATCGTCGTCAAGGCCCTGCGCGACCTCGGAGTGCCCGCCCTGCGCAACGCCATCAAGGAGATGGGCGACGCCGGCGCGGCGATGCTCGGACCGATCCGGATCGCCGGATGCGGAGTCGAGGTCGACGTCACCCTGCCCTCGGGGGTGTCGACCAACGAGGTGCAGAACAAGCGGCGCAAGCTGGCAGAGAACCTCACCCGGCACGAGCACGAGGTGTTCATCACCATCCCGACCGCCGCCCGCACGGTCCGCCTGTGGGTCGCCGACTCCGGGGCGCTCGATGAGCCGATCGGGCCGTCGCCGCTGGTCACCGACGAGACGATGACCGCCGACTACACCAAGGGCAAAGCCCCGTGGGGGCAGGACCTGCGCGGCGACGCTGCCGCGCTGAGCGTGTATCAGCGCCACCTGCTCATCACCGGGTTGTCCAACCAGGGCAAGACCGTCGCCCTGCGCTCCCTCGCCCTGTGGCTCGCGCTCGACAAGTCGGTGCAGTTCCTCATGGGCGACCTCAAGGGCATCGGGGACTGGAAGATGTTCGACGGCGTCGCCACCACCCTGATTCAGGGTCCGACCGACGAGCACGTCATTCAGGTGACCGAGATGGTCGAAGGCGCGGTCGACGAGATGAACCGCCGCCTGATGGCCCCGCCCGGCACCGTCTTCCCCGCGCTCATCGTGCTGGTCGACGAGGCGCAGGTGGCGTTCATGTGCCCGCTCAAGGACGACGAGGGCCGCTTCTACGGCGGCTCCAAGGCCACGTCTCGGTACTTCATGGCCGTGCGGAAGATCCACAACCAGGGTCGTGCGGTGAACGTGTTGATGTGGCAGGGCACCCAGGACCCCACCGACCAAAACCTCCCCAAGCTCGTACGGGAGGGCGCCCACACGCGGGCCTCGCTCGCGCTGGGAACGGAGTCGCAGGCGCGGATGGCGCTGGGGGACAAGGCCGTCGACGGAGGCGCCGCTCCGAACCTGCTGCGCCCCGGCCTGGATCAGGGAACCCTCGTCGTCGCCTCGTCCGGGATCGACATCCCGAAGGGGCAGTCGTCGATCACCGTGCGCACGCACTACGTCGACGACGACGCGGCCGAAGCCATCATCGAGCGCGCCAAGGCCCTGCGCGACGGCGTCACCACGCTGACCGTCATCGACCGCGGCGAGGACCGCGACCCGCTCGCCGACATCGGGTCCGTGGTCGGCGACGCCTCCCGGGTGCTGACCCAGGACGTCCTCAAGAGGCTCGCCGCGCTGAACGCGGACGCCTACGGCAAGTGGTCGTTCATCGACCTCAAGCGCGTCCTGGACGGCACCGGAGCCGAGCCCTACAAGTCGGACGGCCGCATGGTCATCGGCCGCGACCGCCTCGCCCGCGCCCTCGCCAACCGCGACGACGACACCAACAGCGAGGGTTCCGCTTCCACCGCCGGATGACAGGGAGCCGCACCCGGGCGGGCCAGGGAGGCAGGGAGAAGTCCCTAAACCCCTCCCTGACCCGCCTCCTTCCCCCTGACCTGCACTGATGATCGTTCAGGGAGGCAGGGAGGACCCGCAGGACAGGCCCCGAAAACCCCCTCCACAGCGCCCCTTCAAGGGGGTGTCCCTGCCTCCCTGATCTATGTTCGGAAGGGATTCCGCATGTACCCCGAGACATCCGGTCACGCGCCCGTCGAACGGGCCATGGACGTCTACTACCCGGCACCCATCCCGCCCGCCGGCGCCGCGCCGGCGCCGCTCGTCGCCGTCCAGCCGGGCACCATCCCGTCCGTGGCGAGCATCGTCCTTCCGGACGGACGCGTCGTCACCGGCTACGCCATCAGCCCGGCGCAGCCCGAACCGGTCGTCGCCAAGCCGCCCGTCTCCCGCGCGGCCGTGAACATCGCGCTCGGGGGCGTCGGGTTCCTCGCCGTGTGCGGCGGACTGATCCTGCTCACCTCGTTCATCGCCGCCCTGACCGCGCTCATCAGCCAGCTCATCACTCTCGCCGCTGTGATCTTCGGTGGGTGGATCGCAGTGCAGGTCTTCAGCACGCGCGGCCACAGCAACGGGACCACGGTCAACATCCGCAAAGCGATCTTCAAGCGCAACCACTTCCACGGCTAAGCGCTGTGGGTGCGTACAAAGGCCTTCCGGCGATCTGTCATTGGGGCCGCCGTGGCATTCCTCTGAGGATGTCGTCGATGTGCCCGTTACTGGCCTCGTAACCGGCGCCACCGTCTTCAAGGAGCATGATGCGGCGTATCCGCTCTGCTGTAAGGCCTCGATCATGTAATTCGATCACCTGGTCGCGCCAAGCTATGGCAGACATGGCTCCGTCGATTGCCCAGTGGGCTTGCAGGGATTCGCGAGACAGCTGTTGCGCCTGCTCAAGAGCCAAGTCCGCCCTTTGCAAGCTCAGTTCTGCGTTGATTCGACTCTGCTCCAAGGCGGCATCCGCCTTGCGGAGACTAGTCCGAGCGACCAACACAGAGATGACGTTGGCGATGACGGCTGATACCGCCGCGACGATCGTCCACAGCTCCAATGCGTTGCCTCCTGCGAGCCAGTGCCAAGGGTGTTGGAAGTCGTGCGTATACACGCACAGCCAAGCGCTCCTCAGTGTCTTTCCCCACTGACTCACCACCCCCACCCAACTTGCCCTGCACATCCCCTAGACACGCCAAGGGCGGCCCCCTCGTCTCGCCAAAGATCCGGGGCCGCCCTTGCCAACCAGTCCACAACAGACCTGTTGGAGGCATCCAGCATGACCCATGCCCCCCGATCCGCGCTGCTGCGCGCGGCCCTGAACGCCGCCGAACGCGGCTGGCGCGTCTTCCCCCTCCGGCCGGGCACCAAGCGCCCCGCCCTGCACGGCGAAGCCACCTGCCCCCGCACCGGAGCCTGCACGCACGCCCACCAGAAGTGGGAGCAGCGCGCCACCACGAACCCCGACCGCATCCGAGCGGCCTGGTCGCAGGCCCCGTTCAACGTCGGCATCGCCACCGGACCCTCCGGCCTGCTCGTCGTCGACCTCGACATGCCCAAGACCACAAGCAGCAAAGGCAGTTCGGACGCGCCTGACGGCGCGGCAACCTTCGCAGCGCTCTGCGAGCGCGCCGGACACCGGGTGCCCGACACCTACCGGACTCGGACCGCGAGCGGCGGACAGCACCTGCACTTCACCGCCCCGGACGGGGTACGGCTGTCCAACACGGCAGGAACCATCGGGGAGTTGATCGACACCCGCGCATGGGGCGGCTACATCGTCGCTGCGGGCAGCATCCTGCCCGCCGGACGCTACGAAGCCCTGAGCGCCCCCGTGACGGCCCCTGTGCCCGCGTGGCTGCTGAGCATCCTGCAACCCGCCCCCAGGGCCGTACGGGCGCCCTCGGAGCCCGTAACGACGCAATCCAGCTCATACGCTGACATCGCACTCGGCAACGAGACGCGAAACGTCATGTCGGCCCAACCCGGCGGGCGGGAAGCCTCGTTGTTCCGGGCGGCGCGCGCTCTGGGACGGCTCATCGCGTGGGGCGACCTCCCCCGGCACGTGGTTGAACAGGCTCTTCAGGAGGCGGGGGAGTCGACCGGACTCACCGCTGCCGAGTGCCGCTCCACTCTCCGCAGCGCCCTGAACTGGTCCATCGCCCACAACCAGGTCAGGCGGGATGCGGCATGAGCACCCCACCGCGCCCCCGCCTGAAGAGCCTCACCCCCACCCCGGACGGCCCGATCCCCGCCGAACTCGCCCCGGCACAGGCGGACTTGGGCGACTCGAAGGGCGTCGCCGTAGGCGTCCCCACTGCTGTTCGACCTGACCCGCAGCAGGGCGACGGCCGGTACCCGGTCGCGTGGCTGACCATCTGCACCCCTCGCGGCGCCACCCCGACCGCCCGGTCGACGTGCCTGTGCGGCAGGGACCGCCGCGCGTTCGGCGCACGCAAGGTGCTCGCTTTGATCACCGAACACGCCGGCCACCGCGAACACTGCCCGCTCCGGGCCCCGCAGGAAGGGAGGACGGCCGCATGATGAACCGCCCCGACACCCAGACCGAGGAACTGCCCCCGCCCTCCAACCCGTTGGCAGTCGCGCGCCGGCTGCTGCCCGACTGGCAGAGCGAGGACGGCAAACTCGTGTTCCGGCGTTGGCGTGCCTCGTGGATGCGCTGGACCGGTACCTGCTGGCGCGAGATCGACGAGGCTCAGATCCGCAAGGCCATGTACGAGCGCCTCGAACACGTCGTCTTCCTCGCCCCGACCAAGGACGGGGAGACCGAGGAACGCGACTGGGCACCCACAAAGCAGAAGATCAGCAACCTGTTGGATGCCCTCGGCTCCATCACCCTGGTGCCCACCGACACCGACGCCCCTTCCTGGATCGACGACCAGGGCGCCCCCGAGCAGGACCAGGGCCTGATCGTGGCCTGCGAGAACGGCCTGTTGCGCATCCAGGACCGCGCCCTGATCCCGCACGGACCGGGATTCTTCAACCTCGGCTCCGTGCCCTTCGCCTACGACCCCGCAGCGCAGGCACCGACCTGGGAACGCTTCCTGGCTCAGGTCTGGCCCGATGACGCCGACGCCATCGCCGCACTTCAGGAATGGTTCGGCTACGTCCTGTCCGGCCGCACCGACCAGCAAAAGATCCTGCTCATCGTCGGCCCCTCCCGCTCCGGAAAGGGCACCATCGCCCGCGTCCTGAAGACACTCGTCGGCAAGGAGAATCTCGCCGGACCCACATTGGCCGGACTCGGCACGAACTTCGGACTGTCCACCCTCGTCGGCAAGCCGCTCGCGGTCATCTCCGACGCCCGGCTGTCCGGCAACGACAACAGCCAGGTCGTGGAACGGCTGTTGACGATCTCGGGTGAGGACACGATCGACGTCGACCGCAAGTACCGCGAGGTGTGGACCGGGAAACTGCCCACCCGGTTGATGATGCTGTCCAACGAACTGCCGCACTTCGGCGACTCCTCCGGGGTCATCGCCAAGCGGTTCGTACTGCTCAGTATGCGGTTGTCGTGGCTGGGCAAGGAAGATCCCACCCTCGTCGACCGCCTCATCGCAGAGATGCCCGGCATCCTCAACTGGGCACTGGACGGACTGGCCCGCCTTCAGCGCACCGGCCGGATCACGCAACCGCAGTCCAGTCGCGAAGCGGTCACCACCATGCAGGACACCGCCTCACCCACCAGCGCATTCGTCCGCGAACGCTGCACCACCGGACCCGCGTGCACGGTCCCCGTGGACGCACTGTGGACGGTCTGGCGCGAGTGGGCCGAAGACAACGGCGTCCGCGCCGGCACCAAACAAGTCTTCGGCCGCAACCTGCTCTCCGTCGTACCCCAACTCAACCGCACCCGGCCCCGAGCGCCGTCGGGCGAGGAACGGATCGCGACCTACAACGGCATCGCCCTCAGCGGTTGAGTCCACAATCCGCCGGGTCGCGGCCCATCGCGACCCACAGCCTGTGACCTGCGGTTTCTTCCGCACCCCATCGCGGCCCACCCCACCCGACGCTTGGGCCGCGATGGGTCGCAACACGAGCGCACAAAACCGCAGGTCACAGGCTTGGGCCGCGATGGGTCGCGACCCACAGCATTGTGACGCCAACCACACCCCGCCTCATCCTCTCCTCACCCCAGGGAGATCTCCGCATGAGCACCCCTACCCGGCGTCGCCACATCCCTGCCGATCCGTGGCTGGACCTGAGCGATGCACTCGTGGAAATCGGCATAACCCGCGCGACCTGGTACCGCTGGCGCAATCGCGGCTACGGACCTGAAGCCAAGCGCACGCAGACCGGCCGCATCCGCGTGCGCCGGAGCGTCCTGGACGCCTTTCTCGACGGAATGGATGCCGCGTGACCGAGTGGAGCTACACCGTAAAGATCTGGGCCATCCGCAAGCGTGACTATCGGAAGCCCTACCAACTCCGCTGGAAGGTAGGACTGCGCCCCCACTCGGAATCGTTCCTGACATTGGGCCTGGCGGAAAGTCGCCGGGCCCAACTCGTTACGGCGGCGCGCGACGGCGAAGCATTCGACGTGGAAAGCGGCCTGCCGAAGTCGCTGGTCACCAAGGACCGGGATATCTCGTGGTACGAGCACGCACGCAACTACATCGAGATGAAGTGGGACCACTCCCCCGCGTCGACCCGCCGCACTCTGGCCGAAGCCATGGCGACCGTGACCCCCGTGTTCGTGAAGGACACCAAGGGCATGCCAGACGCGCAAGCCGTCCGCTCGGCCCTCTACGGCTGGGCATTCAACATGAAGCGCAGGAATCAGGAGATTCCCACCGCCGTGGCCAAAGTGCTGGACTGGTTCGACCGCAAGTCACTGCCCACCTCGGCACTCTCTGACCTCATTCGAGTAAGAGCCGCCCTCAATGCCGTCTCCCTTCGGCTGGACGGCAAGACCGCGTCGGCGGGAATGATCAGCCGAAAGCGTGCAATCTTCTACAACTCGCTTGAGTACGCAGTAGAGGCCGAACTCCTCACCGACAACCCGCTCACCCGCATCAAGTGGAAAGCCCCCGAGCAGGTGGTTGAAGAGGTCGATCCGGCCTGCGTGCCGAACCCTGGTCAAGCGTCCAAGCTGTTGGCCGCCGTGCGAGATCAAAGCCCGCGCGGTCGACGTCTCGCAGCGTTCTTCGGCTGCATGTACTACGCGGCGGCACGGCCGGCCGAAGTCATCGGCCTACGGCGCCGAGACTGCGACCTGCCCCGACGCGGGTGGGGCCTGCTCCGTCTCAGGGACACCCGTCCCCGTTCCGGTTCCGCGTGGACGGACAGTGGCGAAGCGCACGACAAGCGCGGCCTGAAGCACCGTCCCCGAAAGGCGGTCCGGCACGTGCCGATCCCGCCCGAACTGGTCGCCTTGCTGCGGTGGCACCTCACCGCCTACGGCACGGCCAGCGAGGGACGGGTGTTCCAGACGATGCGCGGTGGGCTGGTCCAGGACACGGGCTATGGCGAGGTCTGGGCAGAGGCTCGCACCCGGGCCCTGACCACCGCCGAGTTCGAGTCTGTGTTGGCCAAGCGTCCGTATGATCTTCGCCACGCTGCGGTGTCCACTTGGCTCAGCTCAGGGGTAGAGCCTCAGCTCGTTGCCGAGCGCGCCGGCCACAGTGTGGCGGTGCTCTTCCGGGTCTACGCCAAGTTCCTCAAGGACGGCGACGACGCTGCCAACGCGAAGATCTCCGCTCGGCTGGGACAGGGCAGGTGACCGGCCTGAAATCCCGTCCACGCCCCGTCCACACACTTCGAGACACGGCGTTCGAATGCGAGACAGAGCGAGACAGCCGTTGAATCTCCATGGCGCATAACGAAGGGCCCGTGACCTGCACTGAATGCAGGTCACGGGCCCTTCGTTTCCGTGTGGCGGCGCCAGGGTTCGAACCTGGGTAGGCTAAGCCGGCAGATTTACAGTCTGCTCCCTTTGGCCACTCGGGCACACCGCCGGGGCTGCTGCCTCTCGAACCGCTTTTCGGCGGTGCTCCGTGGCAACGACGTAAACGATACCCGATGCCCAGGGGTGCTTCGCCACCCGATTGACCGGCGCTCGGAGGGGAGGGGGTGGCTAGGCTTATGCGGATGCGGCCCGGGGCCTGCGCCGGGCTCGGCGGCTGCCCCGACGCACGCCGATACGCAGTGACACGCATCGATACGCACCCCGATACAAGGAGCCACAGGACATGGCCGACTCCAGTTTCGACATCGTCTCGAAGGTCGAGCGGCAGGAGGTCGACAACGCCCTCAACCAGGCCGCCAAGGAGATCTCCCAGCGCTACGACTTCAAGGGCGTGGGTGCCTCGATCGCATGGTCCGCCGAGAAGATCCTCATGGAGGCGAACTCCGAGGAGCGGGTCAAGGCGATCCTCGACGTCTTCCAGTCCAAGCTGATCAAGCGCGGCATCTCGCTGAAGGCGCTGGACGCCGGTGAGCCGCAGCTCTCCGGCAAGGAGTACAAGATCTCCGCGTCGATCGAGGAGGGCATCTCCCAGGACAACGCGAAGAAGGTGGCGAAGATCATTCGCGACGAGGGTCCCAAGGGCGTGAAGGCCCAGGTGCAGGGCGACGAGCTGCGGGTCAGCTCGAAGAGCCGCGACGACCTCCAGGCCGTGCAGTCCCTGCTCAAGGGCAAGGACTTCGACTTCGCGCTGCAGTTCGTGAACTACCGGTAGAACCACGCTTCGCGCGTCCGCCGCGCGCGAGCTACGAGGAAGGGTGGGCATCCGTCGATGCCCACCCTTCTCGCCTGCTGGCTGCGGCACGGGGACGCGCTAGTTGCGCGAGTTGCCGAACAGGACGCGGTAGGCGATCAGGAGGACGAGCGCGCCACCTATCGCCGAGGCCCAAGTGGCGCCGTCGTAGAAGTTCTTGGCGACCGGGTGGTCCAGCCAGCGGGCCGAGATCCAGCCGCCGATGAACGCTCCCGCGACGCCGATGATGGTCGTACCGATGAAGCCGCCCGGGTCGCGGCCCGGCAGCAGGAATTTGGCGATGGCTCCGGCCAACAGTCCCAGGATGATCCAGCTGATGATGCCCATGCCGTGAACCTGCCCTCTCGCGCTGTGCTTGCACTGATCCGGAGCTGTGAATTCCGCCCGGACAGGCTGTGTTCGTAGGTCCTTGCCACGGCCTGTCGCTGAATGTTCCGCCGTGTCGATGAACAGGACGTCACGGATGCGTGTGGTGGTTGCAGGCATCGGTGGCCTGCGACGACCGCTCAGGATGCCTGTACCGTCGTGCGGATGCGGAAGCCGGTCCACGGTGTCGGTTCGGGGGCGCCTTCGTAGTCCTCGTACCAACCCGTGCCGTCGAGCCAGGAGCGCAGCCAGTCGGCGAGGCTGGGCGCGTCGACGTACCACGCGTGGTCGGCCTCGTCGGCGTTCGGCTCGTAGAGGAGGACCGTGGCCTGTGGGGTTCGGCAGTCCACGCACGCGTACATCGCGCAGCCCCAGTGGGATATCGGCAGGACGCCCTCGGGCCAGGGCCAGTCGGGGTCCTTGTGTCCGCTCGCGCGGTTGGCGAGGTACTGCGTGACGGCGGCGGGCTCGCCGGCCGGCGGGTTGTCGAGGAGGGGCAACAGGCCGTACTCCGGGCCGAATCCGCCGTCCCCTATCCGTGTGTAGAGCGCGGCGAGCAGCGGGGGCAGGCGGAACCCCAGGGCGGCCTCGGCGCGGGTCACCGTGGCCCCGTCCACCGGGGCGGGGAGTGAAGTCCGGCCCGACGGGCGGGTGTTGCGGGCTTCGGCGGCCACCCGTGTCAGCAGTTGCTGCTCGTTCTCGGTCATGGCTTCATGGTGCCGCGCGCCACTGACAATCGGGCCGGCCTGTGGACAACCCGGCGGTTGTGGAAAACCGCTGGCCGTGTGCTCCGGCTGCGGGCGTGGTGCGGTGACGAACGGTCAGGACAGGCGGACGTCGACGTGCCGTTCGGCGAGGAACGCGAGCAGTTCCTCGAACGTCGGCGGGCGCCGGCCGGTGTGCGGGGTGACGTCGAGGCAGGCGCGGGCTACGGCGGCGTCGTGCCAGACGAGGGTGAAGGGCGAGGCGGCTCCCCAGCGGCCGCGCAAGCAGTCGTTCAGAGCGTCCAGGCCCCGACCGAAGTATCCGGCGGGGCCGTTCACCGCCTCGCCCAGGGCGCAGAAGAAGCCGGGTGCGTCGGTGATGTGGCTGCCGTCGAGGTGATAGGTGGTGCCCGGCGGACGGTCCGAGGTGTCGTGGGTGTGGTTCGCCAGGGCCGTGTCGAGCCAGGATCGGCGGCCTTCCGCGTCGCAACCGGCCCAGTGGTTGGGTTCGGAGGGGCGGCCCTCGCCCCACAGGTCCCACACCTCCCGGGCCGCGAGCGGTGGGCGTTCCGACCAGGGGTCGAGGGTGAGGTCGACCAGGCCCGAGCCGCGCGCGGACGGGATCCAGGCCCGTAACTCGCCCTCGGCGGCGGGCTGCACGGGCCGGCCGGACGAGTCGACGCGCACCACCTTGACGTGGCCCAGGTCCTCTTCCCCGCCGTCCAGTGCCGCCCGCAGCGCACCGCGCGGGGAGCAGCCCAACAGGCGCAGGGGAGGCTCCAGTTGTTCGGGCCGGTCCTCCTGGACGTGGGCCAGGTCCCGGCAGCCGCCCCATGGCTGGCCGTCCGCGCCCAGTACCCGGTAGCCCGGCGACAGGGGCGGGCGCTGCGGATAGTCGTAGAGGTTGTCGTCGGACTGCCTGCCCTCGACGGTGACGTCCCTCAGTGACAGGTCACGCGCGCAGGGACGGTCGCCTACGACGCGTACGTCCTCCAGCCGCCACTCGCCCTCTCCCCCGCCGGTCCTGCCGAGGGTCTCCAGGGTGAGTAGGCCTAGCGGTGCCGAACCGTCGGCACGCGCGCGTGCGAGGGCTGTTCGCAGGTCGCCCTCGGGTGCGCAGCCGAGGAGTTCGTACGTCCCGCGCGCGGGTGGGGGCGGGTCGGCGAAGAGATCGGCGGCGTCCTCGCACAGGGCCCAGGTCTCCTCGTAGCCGTGCTCGCCGGTGGACTCGGCACCTTCGTCGTACGACAGCAGGACGTACTTGGGCGCCCCCACCGCTGCCCGCCGTCAGCGGGTGGCGAACGGCTGGTCCGTGGGCACGATTTCGCGGCCCAGGGGGAACAGCGAGACCGGGATCAGCTTGAAGTTGGCGATGCCGAACGGGATGCCGATGATCGTGATGCACATGGCGATGCCGGTGACGATGTGCGCGAGGGCCAGCCACCAGCCCGCGAGGATCAGCCACAGGACGTTGCCTACGCAGGAGGGGGCGCCCGCGTCCCGGCGCTCGACCGTCGTGTACCCGAAGGGCCACAGGGCGTAGACGCCGATACGGAAGGCGGCGATCCCGAACGGGATGCCGATGATCGTGATGCACAGCAGCGCGCCCGCGAAGAGGTACCCGAGGAACAGCCAGAAGCCGCTCAGGACGAGCCAAATGACGTTCAGGATGGTTTTCACTGAGGGCGACCTGCCATCTTTTCGAGCCGGGCGATCCGCTCCGCCATCGGCGGATGTGTCGAGAACATCTTGGAGAGTCCCTGGCCCGGGCGGAAGGGGTTCGCGATCATCATGTGGCTCGCGGTCTCGATGCGGGGCTCCGGGGGCAGCGGAAGCTGCTTGGTGCCGGCGTCGAGCTTGCGCAGCGCGCTCGCGAGGGCGAGGGGGTCTCCGGTGAGCTGGGCGCCGGAAGCGTCCGCCTCGTACTCCCTTGAGCGGCTGATGGCCAACTGGATGAGGCTGGCCGCGAGGGGACCCAGGATCATGATCATCAACATGCCCAGGATGCCGGGGCCGTCGTCGTCGTTCGAGCGGCCGATCGGGATCAGCCAGGCGAAGTTGACCAGGAACATGATCACCGAGGCGAGGGCGCCGGCGACCGAGGAGATCAGGATGTCGCGGTTGTAGACATGGCTGAGTTCGTGGCCGATGACTCCGCGCAGCTCGCGCTCGTCCAGGATGCGCAGGATGCCCTCCGTGCAGCACACGGCGGCGTTGCGCGGGTTGCGGCCCGTCGCGAAGGCGTTGGGGGCCTCCGTGGGCGAGATGTACAGGCGCGGCATCGGCTGGCGGGCCTGGGTGGAGAGGTCGCGGACCATCCGGTACAGGGCCGGGGCCTCGAACTCGCTCACCGGGCGGGCGCGCATCGCGCGTAGCGCCAGTTTGTCGCTGTTCCAGTACGCGTACGCGTTCGTGCCCAGCGCGATCACGACCGCTACGACGAGGCCCGTGCGGCCGAAGAAGCTGCCGATGACGATGATGAGTGCGGACAGTCCCCCGAGGAGAACTGCGGTCCTGAGCCCGTTGTGCCGGCGGTGCACGGTACGCCCTCCAAATCGTGCAGCAGGGGAACCCTTTGCTTGCTGGTCTCTGATGCCACCGGTGTCGTGGTGTCACGTCCAGTGGACCCTCCCGTACTGGTCAACGCCAGGCGGGGGGCTCTAGTTCCCTTGTGCGTACGACGCCGGGGGTGGGCCGTCCGGGTGAGGACGGTGGTATGTGCCGGTGGCTCAGAAGAGTCCGGTGCCGGCGAAGCGCAGGACCAGTTGGGGTGCTCCGGAGAGGGCGATTCCGAGGGCGCCGGTGAGGGCGAGCGCGGCGGTGAGGGGCGCGGGGACGCGGTGCTTGCCGTGCTCGCCCACCGGGGCGCGGAACAGCAGGGCCGTCCACTGGAGGTAGTAGAAGAGCGCGATCACCACGTTGACGGCCATGACGACAGCCAGCCAGCCCAGGCCCGCGTCGACGGCCGCCGAGAAGACGGTCACCTTGGCGAAGAGTCCGATGACACCCGGCGGCAGCCCGGCGAGGCACAGCAGGAAGAAGGCCAGGAGCAGTGCTGCGAGCGGGTTCGACGCGTACAGGCCGCGGTAGTCGCTGATCCGGTTGAGGGCTCTGCTACGGCCCACCAGAGCAGCTACCGCAAAGGCGCCGAGGTTCACGGCCGCGTACATGAGGGCGTAGGCGACGGTGGAGCCGATCGACTTCTGGGCGTCCTTCGAGTACGCGGCGGCGGCGATCGGCACCAGGAGGTAGCCGGCCTGGCCGACGGAGGACCAGGCGAGCAGCCGTACCGCGCTGTACACGCGCGTGGCCTGTTGGCGCAGGGCGCCCAGGTTGCCGACCGTCATGGTGAGGGCGGCCAGGGCGGCGAGTGCCGGGCCCCACACGTCGGCGTACGACGGGAAGGCGACGACGGTGACGAGGATCAGGCCCGAGAAGCCGACCGCCTTGCCGACGACCGACAAGTAGGCGGCGATCGGGAGGGGCGCTCCTACGTAGGTATCGGGTACCCAGAAGTGGAAGGGGACGGCGGCCGTCTTGAAGGCGAAGCCGACGAGGGTGAGCGCGACGCCGGTCTGGGCGAGGGTGTGGAACTGGCCGTCGACGTGCTGGATGCGGTCGGCGATCCGGGTGACGTACAGGGTGCCCGTGGTGGCGTACACGAAGCTGACGCCCATCAGGCTGACCGCGGTCGCGGTGACCGAGGACAGGAAGAACTTGAGAGCCGCTTCGGCGGACTTCTTGTCGCCGTGCCGGATGCCGACAAGGGCGAAGGCGGGCAGGGAGGCAACTTCCAGGGCGACGATCAGGGTCGCGAGGTCACGGGAGGCGGGCAGGAGGGCGGCACCCGCGGCGGAGGACAGCAGCAGGAACCAGTACTCCCCTTCGGGGAGTCCTTTGTCGGCGTCCTTCAGGGTGGTGATCGACAGGAGGGCAGCCAACAGGGCGCCGCCGAGGACCAGGAACTGGATGACCAGGGTGAAGCGGTCCGCCGTATAGCTGCAGGCGGTCGCGTCGCCGGTGAGGCAGAAGGTGGCGCGGTCGCCGTCCAGGAGGGGCAGCAGCATCAGGGCCGAGGCGGCCAGGCCCGCGACCGACACCCAGCCCAGGAGTGCCTTTCTGGCCTCCTGGAGGAACAGGTCGGCGACGAGGACCACCAGGCCGACGACCGCCGTGATGGTGGGCGGTGCGATCGCGAGCCAGTCGACGGACTGGACCATCGACTCCGCGAGAGGCTGGGCCAGGGCGCTCATCGGTTGCCTCCTGCGAGGAGCTGCTGCACGGCCGGGTCGGTCAGGCCGAGGAGTGCCTTCGGCCACAGGCCGGCGGCGACGGTGAGGGCGACGAGCGGGGTCCACGCGGCGAACTCGTACGTCTGGACGTCGGCGAGCTTCGGCGCTTCCTGCGCCACGGCGCCCATGCAGACGCGGCGGACCACGGCGAGCATGTAGGCGGCGGTCAGCAGGGTGCCGAAGGCCGCGATCGCCATGAAGGTGAGGAAGGCCGGGCGGCTGAGGTCGGCGGCGGGCTTGAACGCGCCGAACAGCGCGAGCATCTCGCCCCAGAATCCGGCGAGTCCGGGCAGTCCGAGCGAGGCGACGGCAGCGAACGCGAGCAGGCCGCCGAGGCGCGGGGCCTTGCCGTAGAGGGCTGCACCCGTCTCCTCGGCCAGGGTGTCCAAGTCGGTAGTGCCCGTGCGGTCCTTGAGGGCGCCGACGAGGAAGAACAGGAGGCCGGTGATGAGGCCGTGGGCGATGTTGGCGAACAGGGCGCCGTTCACACCGGTCGGGGTCATCGTCGAGATGCCGAGCAGGACGAAGCCCATGTGGCCGACGGAGGAGTACGCGATGAGGCGCTTGAGGTCGCCCTTCGCGCCCTGTTTCGCGAGGGCGAGGCAGGCCAGGGAGCCGTAGATGATCCCGACGACGGCGAAGGCCGCGAGGTAGGGCGCGAAGGTGTGCATGCCGTCGGGGGCGATCGGCAGCAGGATGCGGACGAACCCGTACGTGCCCATCTTGAGCATCACGCCGGCGAGCAGGACCGAGCCGACGGTCGGGGCGGCGGTGTGAGCGTCGGGCAGCCAGCTGTGCAGGGGCCACATCGGGGTCTTGACCGCGAGCCCGATCCCGATCGCCAGAACGGCGATGACCTGCACGGATGTGGTCAGCGACCGGCCGTTGTCAGTGGCGAGTGCCACCATGTCGAATGTGCCCGCCTTGATTCCGATCAGGAGCAGGCCGAGCAGCATGACGACGGAGCCGAGCAGCGTGAAGAGGATGAACTTCCAGGCGGCCTGGGTCCGTTGGGCACCGCCCCAGCGGGCGATGAGGAAGTACATCGGGATCAGGACGGTCTCGAAGGCGAGGAAGAAGAGGATCAGGTCGAGGACGGCGAAGGTGGCGAGGGTGCCGGACTCCAGGACGAGGATCAGGGCGACGAACGCCTTCGGGGACGGGCCCGACGGCATCTTGAAGTAGGAGTAGAGCGCGCAGAGGAAGGTCAGCAGCGCGGTCAGGACCAGGAGGGGGAGGGAGATGCCGTCGATGCCGAGGTGGATGCGCACGTCGAGTGCGGGGATCCAGCTGATGTCGGTCGTGGCCTGCATCTTCGAGGGATGGTCGTGGTCGAAGCCGAGCGCGAGGACGATCGCGGCGATGAGGATCACGCCGGTCACGGTGACGCCGTGCCGTAGTACGGCCTGCTCGGGCGACTTCCCCTTCAGTCCCGGCGGGGCGGGCAGGAGGGCGGTGACGGCGCCCAGGAGCGGGCCGACGACGATGAACGCCAGAAGGACCTGCATCACGGACTCGTTGATATCGATCACGCCTGCTCACGCTCCCGTGGCGACGAGGAGGACGGCGACCGTCAGGACGACGGTGCCGGCGAGCAGCGCGCTCACATAGGTCTGCATATTGCCGGTCTGGGCGCGCCGTACGGCGGCGCCGAGCAGGCGGGGCAGGGTGCCCGCGCCACGTACGTAGGTGTCGACGACCTCGCGGTCGAGGAACCGGACGAGACTCGCCGCGGCCATCACCGGGCGGACGAACAGGGCCGCGTACACGGCGTCCAGATGGAAGCCGGAGGCCGCGTGGCGGTGCAGCGGGCCGAGTAGCAGGCGGCCCGGATCCGCCGGGTCGGGTGCCGAGGCCACGTCTCCGTAGGCGGGCGTGTGGCTCGCGATGGCCTCGGCCTCGACGAGTCCGGCGTCGCCCTCCGGGTGGGCCGCGACCGCGCCCAGCGGTGCGCCGGCCGCGCGTGCGGTGGTGTGCCGCCAGGCGCCGTAGGTGACGATGCCGCCGACGAGGGCGACGCCCGTACCGAGGACGGACGTGGTGAGTGTCGGGGTCAGGTCACGGCCGTCGAACCAGTTGGGGAGCACGCGGTAGGCGAGTCCGCCGAGGGCGAGGGACGGGACGGCGAGCACCCACAGCACGGCGTTCATCGCCACGGGCTGCCTGCCGTGGTCGGGGGCTTCAACTCCCCGTCCGTGGAAGGCGAGCAGCCACAGGCGCGTCGCGTACGCGGCGGTGAGCAGGGCCGCGAGCAGGCCGGCGGCGAGGACGATCCAGCCCGCGACGCCGGGGATGTGCGCGGTGTCTCCGGTGGCCGCGTGTTCGGCGGCGCCGAGGACGGACTCCTTGGAGAAGAAACCGCTGAAGGGCGGGATCGCGGCGAGCGCGAGGAGCGCCACGGTCATCGTCCAGAAGGCGTCGGGGACGCGGGCGCGCAGGTTGCCCATGCGGGACATGGCGGCCAGCGAGTTGGTGCCGGAGGCGTGGATGATCACGCCGGCGGCGAGGAAGAGCAGCGCCTTGAAGGCGCCGTGGGACAGGAGGTGGAAGACGGCGGCACCGCGGTCGCCGACGGCGAGGGCGCCGGTCATGTAGCCGAGCTGACCGATCGTCGAGTAGGCGAGGACGCGTTTGATGTCGTCCTGGGCTAGCGCGGCGAGGCCCGACCCGGCCATCGTCACGGCGGCCATGACGGCGAGGACGACCATCGCGGCCGAGGAGGCCTCGAACACCGGAAGGAGACGGGCGACGAAGTAGACACCGGCGGCGACCATCGTCGCGGCGTGGATCAGCGCGGAGACGGGTGTCGGGCCCGCCATCGCGTCGGGGAGCCAGGTGTGCAGCGGGAACTGCGCCGACTTGCCCGCCACACCGGCCAGGAGCAGCAGGGCGATCAGCGTCGGGTGGTGCAGCCCGCCGTTCACGACGGTGCTCAGGACCTTGGTGATGCGGAAGGACCCGGCGTCGGTCGCGAGCGCGAACAGGCCGATCAGGAACGGGACATCACCGAGCTTGGTGACGAGGAATGCCTTGATGGAGGCGGCACGGGCCTCCGGGGTCTCCCAGTAGTGGCCGACGAGGAAGTAGGAGCAGATGCCCATGACTTCCCAGCCGACCAGCAGCACGATCAGGTCGCCGGAGTAGACGACGAGGAGCATCGCGGAGGTGAAGAGGGAGACGAGGGCGGCGTACGAGGGGTAGCGCGGGTCATCGCGCAGGTAGCCCGTCGAGTAGATCTGCACGCAGGTGGCGACGAAGGCGACCAGGACGGCGACGAGGGCGGCGAAGCCGTCGATGTGCAGGGCGAGTTCGACGGGGACCGAGCCCGTGGGCGTGAGCTCGGTGGCGGAGTCGACGGCCGCCTCGCCGCCCTGGCGTACAGCAACGATCGCGGCCAGCGCGAGCGCGGCGAGCGACGGCAGGACGGCGAGCGGGCGGACGAACCCTGGGGCGGTGCGGCCGAGGAGCAGGCCGGCCGCGGCGCCCAGGAACGGAAGGAGGGGGACGAGGACGGCGAGGGTGGTCGTGGTCACGCGGTGGCCTCAGCCTTCTCGGCCGCGGGGGGCTCGGGGCCGTCGCTGTCTGAGCCGCCGGGGCTGGACCCGCCGGGGCTGTCGGAGCCGCCGGATCCGTCGGGGCCGTCGGTTTCGTGGCCCTCGGCGGTGTCGCGGAGCTTGTCGATGTCCGAGGTGCCGCGGCCCCGGTAGACGGCGAGGACGATCGCCAGGCCGATGCCGATCTCCGCGGCGGCGATGGCGATGGTGAACAGGGTCAGGGCCTGGCCGGAGTGCAGCTTCTCCTCGGCGGTCCTGCTGAGCCAGACGTCGAAGGCGACCAGGTTCAGGTTGACGGCGTTGAGCATCAGCTCGACCGACATCAGGACGAGGATCGCGTTGCGGCGGGCGAGGACGCCGTAGATGCCGGTGCAGAAGAGGAGGGCGGCGAGCACGGCGGGATAGACGAGGTGCATCAGCGGGCTCCCTTCTGCTCGGTGGGGTTGTTCTGCGCGGTTGCGCTGTTCTGCGCGGTCTGGTTCTGGGCGGTCTGATTCTGCTCAGTCGGGTCGTTCCGCTCGGTCCGGTTGTCCCGCGCGGTCGGATCGTTGCCTTGAGACCGGCTATTTCGCCTGAACGTGTGATTACGGGAATCCGGGACGGATGGGGAACTACCGGTCGCGCGCCGGGAGTTCACAGGGGGAGAGCTCAGCTCCGACTTCGTCTTGCGGGACAGGACGATCGCGCCGACCAGGGCCGCGAGGAGAAGGACGGAGAGGGCCTCGAAGGGGAGGACCCAGTTCTGGAACAGGCTCGCGCCGGTCACCGCGGTCGAGCCGGCGGCCGGACCGTCCAGGTCCATCCAGGTCGCGCGGAAGGCGTCGACGACGACCCAGACCAGGGCCGCCGCGGCGGCGACGGCCACGGCGAGGGCGGCCCAGCGGTTGCCGGAGTCGGCGTCCGGGGAGCGGCCGATGGGGGCCTTGGTGAGCATCAGACCGAAGAGAAGGAGGACGACGACGGAACCGACATAGATGAGGACCTGCACCCAGGCGATGAACTCGGCGGTGAGGAGGAGGTATTCGACGGCGAGACCCCCGAGGGTCACCACGAGCCACAGGGCGGCGTGCACCAGCTGCTTGGTGGTGACGGTGACCAGGGCGGCGCCGAAGGTGACCAGACCGACGAGGAGGAAGGCGATCTCGACGCCGGTCGGGGAGAGGAACCCGTGGGTGTGGGGGGCGGCGAGGGGTGCCGTGGCGGTCACGGCGACGGTTTCGGCGAGGGTCACGACTGGCCCTCCGGCGGCTCGGTGGGGTCGGCGGGGTTGGGCTGCGGGGGCTTGGCCGGGGTGGGCTTCGCGGCTTCGGTGGGCGCGGCTTCGGCGGAGGTGGTTTCGACGGAGGTGGTCGGCGCAGCTTCGGCGGCTTCTGCCGGCTTGACCTCCGCTGCCTCGGTGGCCTCCGCGGCCTCGGTGGGCCCAGCCTGCTCGGCCCCGGTGACCTCTGCCGGCGTGGCGGCTGTGGGCCCTGCGGCTTCTGCGGCCTGCGGTGGCTCTGCGGGCCTGGGCTGCGCGGTCTCGGTGGCCTCTACGGCCTGCGTGGACTTCGCGGGCCCTGCAGCTTCCGTGGTCCGGGTGGTCTCTGCGGGCTTGGCCTGCGTGGCCTCTGCGGTCGTTGCGGCTTCCGGAGTCTGCATGGCCTCTGCTGCTTCCGCGGCCTGAGCTGCCTGAGCTGCGGCCAGCTTCTCGGCTGTCTTGCGGGCGGTGGCGATCTCCTTGGGTTCCTCGGCGCCGGGGTCGAGGGCGGGTGGGGCCGGGACGGTCCACATCCACTCGCGGAGCTTGTCGCGTTCGTGGGTGAGTTCGTGGATGTCGGTCTCGGCGTACTCGAACTCCGGGGACCAGAACAGCGCGTCGAAAGGACAGACCTCGATGCAGATACCGCAGTACATGCACAGGGAGAAGTCGATGGCGAAGCGGTCGAGGACGTTGCGGCTGCGCTCACGGCCGCCGGGGGCCGCCGCCGGGACCGTCTCCTTGTGGGAGTCGATGTAGATGCACCAGTCGGGGCACTCACGGGCGCAGAGCATGCAGACCGTGCAGTTCTCCTCGAACAGGCCGATGACCCCGCGGGTGCGGGGCGGGAGGTCGGGCTGGGTGTCCGGGTACTGCTCGGTGACGGTCTTCTTCGTCATCGTGCGGAGGGTGACGGCCAGGCCCTTGGCCAGACCGGAGCCGGGGATGGGGGCCACTAGAGGAACACCACCTTCACGACGCCGGTGAGGGCGATCTGAGCGAGGGAGAGGGGGACGAGGAGGGTCCAGGAGAGTTTCTGGAGCTGGTCCTCGCGCAGGCGGGGATAGGTGACGCGGAGCCAGATGACGACGAAGGCGAGGATCCCGGTCTTCAGCAGGGTCCACACCCAGCCGAGGCCGTCCGCGCCCCACGGGCCGTGCCAGCCGCCCAGGAAGAGGACGGTGGTCAGGCCACACAGGACGACGATTCCGGCGTACTCGGCGAGGAGGAAGAGGGCGAAGCGGAGACCGGTGTACTCGGTGTAGGCGCCGAAGATGATCTCGGAGTCGGCGACGGGCATGTCGAAGGGAGGGCGCTGGAGTTCGGCCAGGCCCGCCACGAAGAAGACGACCGCGCCGACGATCTGCCAGGGCAGCCACCACCAGTGGAAGGCGTCGAGGATGCCGGGGAGGGAGACCGTGCCGGCTGCCATCGCCACGGAGGCGGCGGTGAGCAGCATGGGGAGTTCGTAGGCGAGGAGCTGCGCGGCGGTGCGGAGGCCGCCGAGGAGGGAGAACTTGTTGGCGGAGGCCCAGCCGGCCATGAGCGAGCCGAGGACGCTCACGCCCATCACCGCGAGGACGAAGAAGATGCCCGCGTCCAGGACCTGGCCGACGGCGCCCTCGCTCGGGCCGATGGGGATGGCGAGGAGGACGAGCAGATACGGGAGGAGGGCTACGGCGGGGGCGAGTTGGAAGATACGGCGGTCCGCGCCCGCCGGGACGATGTCTTCCTTCTGGGCGAACTTGACGCCGTCCGCGACGAGTTGGGCCCAGCCGTGGAAGCCGCCGGCGTACATGGGGCCGAGGCGGCCCTGCATGTGGGCCATCACCTTGTGCTCGGTCTGACCGACGATCAGGGGGAAGGTGAGGAAGACGACGAAGACGATCAGGAGTCGCAGGGCGACGTCGAGCACGTCGTTCACTGCGGGCCTCCTGTGGGGGTGTCGGGGGTCGGGGGGTCGGGAGTCGGGTTTTCGGGGGCGGGGTCTTCGGTGGTGGGGGGTGAATCGGGTCCTTCAACTGCATCCGCGTCAGCCGCAGTTATGTCCGGGTCGGGCTCGGGCTGCTCGAAGGCTGGGCGGGCGTTGTGCCACGGGGCGTCCGTGCTGCGGGGAGCGGTGGGGGGCGGGGCGGTGCTGCCCTCTCGTGTTGATGCCGGTCCCTGTGACGGGTCGGCCGCAGGTGCCGATTCCGGTTCCACCGCCGGTTCCACCGCAGGTGCTGGCGCCGGTGCCTGTTGCGATGCCGAGCCGTCGCTCGCGCTGCGCGACCGGCGAGGGGGTGCCGCGCCCGTGCCCTGTTGACTCGCCGAACCCTCGCTCGCGCTGCGCGACCGGCGCGGCCCAGCAGGCGGGACCGCAGGGCCGCGAACGTCCTCGGCCGACTGGGCCTGACCCTCGGTCGCGGGCACCGCACCCTCACTCGCCGGCGCTGCGTTCTCAACCTGCGAGGCCTCACGCCCGGCCGACGCTCCCGCGCCCCCAGCCGATGGCACCGCGCCCTCTCCCGAAGGGGCCGCACCCTCGGCCGGCGCCCCCTGACTCACCGATCCTTCCGAAACCGAACGGGCCCGCCGCACAGGGCGATCACCCGCAGCACGGGCCGGACCGTCACCGGCCGCACGAGCTGGGGACTCGCCCGCCGCACGGACAGGACGGTCACCCCCCGCACGTACCGGACGCTCCCCCGCAGCCCGCCCCGCCCCCCGTGCAGGCCGTGCCGGAGCCGCCGGAAGCTGGCCCTTCATGGGGCCCCACTCGTTCGGGTCGGGTACGCCCGGCGGGAGCATCTGGCGGCGTTTCGGGCCGCCGTGGTCGGACTCGCCCGGTTCCTTCGCTCCGGGCCAGGCCTTGGCGACTCGGGCCGCGAGGACGAAGTCCTTGCGGAGGGGGTGGCCCTCGAAGGTTTCCGGGAGGAGGAGGTGGTCCAGCGCCGGGTGGCCCTCGAAGTCGACGCCGAACATTTCGTGGGTCTCGCGTTCGTGCCAGGCGGCGCCCGCGTAGACGTCGACGGCGGTGGGGAGTGCCGGGGTCTCGTGCGGGACGGTTGTACGGACGAGGAGACGGCGTACCGGTGACAGTGCCACGACGTGGGCGGAGACGCGGAAGCCGGTGCCTGGTTCGTCGACCGCGCTCAGCCAGTCGAAGTAGGTGCAGCCCAGGTCGTCGCGGGCGGTGCGCAGGGCGGCGAGCCAGGTGGCGGGGGGTACGTCGACCGTGAGGAGGTCGTAGGACTCCTCGGCCGTGGCCTCCGTACCGAAGAGTTCCTCAACCGGAGCGGGCAGCCAACCGACGGCGGTCATCGGGCATCACCCGAGCCCGAGCCGGAACCCGAGCCGGAGTCCGAGTCCGCACCCGCACCCGCACCCGCGGAATCCCCATCCGGCACCGGCGCCGTGACCAGCCCGCTCTGCAGCGCCGCCGTAGAAGCCCGGCCCCCCGTCACCCCGTACCGCTCCCCCAGCGACTCCCGGGCGATCTTCTCCTGGAGTTTGAGGATGCCCTGGAGGAGGGCTTCGGGGCGGGGCGGGCAGCCGGGGACGTAGACGTCGACCGGGATGATCTGGTCGACGCCCTTGGTGACCGAGTAGGAGTCCCAGTACGGGCCGCCGCAGTTGCTGCACGCGCCGAAGGAGATGACGTATTTGGGCTCGGGCATCTGCTCGTAGAGGCGTTTCACGGCCGGGGCCATCTTGTCCGTGACCGTGCCGGAGACGACCATCAGGTCGGCCTGGCGCGGGCCCGGTGCGAAGGGGATCACGCCCAGGCGGATGAAGTCGTGGCGGGCCATGGACGCGGCGATGAACTCGATGGCGCAGCAGGCGAGGCCGAAGTTGAAGACCCAGAGGGAGTAGCGGCGGCCCCAGTTGAGGACCACCTTCATGGGTTCGGGGGCGAGGCGGGCGAGGGCGCCCAGGCGTTTCGGCTCGGGGAGGTACACCGGCTCCGGCGAGGGCGAAGACGAGGAGGAGGTCATGTCCGGCGTCACGTCCATGCCAGGACGCCCTTCTTGTATGCGTACAGCAGGCCCACGGTCAGGAAGCCGAGGAAGACGAACATCTCGACGAGGGTGGTCGCGCCGTAGCCCGGTGCGGCGAAGACCGTCGCCCAGGGGAAGAGGAAGATCGAGTCGACGGCGAAGATGACGTACAGGAACGCGTAGACGTAGTACCGGACTTGGGTGTGGGCCCAGCCCTCGCCGACGGGGTCGACGCCGCACTCGTACGTCAGGAGTTTCTCGGGGGTGGGGACGACCGGGCGCAGCAGGCGGCCGGCGCCGAAGGCCACGGCGACGAAGAGCACGCCGACGACGGCGAGCAGTCCCACGACGGAGTAGGACCGGAAGTAGTCCGCCGCGACGACCACGGTCGGCTCCCGCAAGCTGTCCGGCAACGTCTCCCGCAAGTCCGACCCCTCCTCCTCCGCACGGGCTTCCCCACGGCCCGCTCCGGTGACCCGGTGCCCCCGTGACCCATGTGAACTCTGTGTTCGACGATCTGTACGCACGGGAGTCTAGGCCCTGTTAAAGGCAAGGTAAGCAGCCCGTCACGGCTTGAGATCCGCTCGGAATGACGGGACGGACGCGATGGTGGGGTTTTCCCCAGCAGACCCGGGCGGCGGACCTCATGGCGCCGGAGCGCGTCGCGCGGCACGCTGGCCCATATGACCGTACGCATCCCCTACGCCGACCCGGCGGCATCCGGCGGCGAGCTCGACGAGCCGCTGCCGCCGGCCCGCTTCGCCTATGACAGACACACCTGGAAGGAGATCGCGCATCTCCTGACGAATCTGCCGGTGTCGGTGTTCGGCTTCGTCTATGTGGTGACGATGCTGACCATCAGCGGCGGCCTGACCGTCACCGTGGTCGGGTTTCCGCTGCTCGCGCTGGGGTTGATGGGCGCGCGGCTGATCGGGAAGTTCGAGCGGGGCCGGGCCCGGCGGCTGCTCGGGGTGCGGATCGACGAGCCGAGCCCGTTGCCGTGGCGCAAGGGCGGCGGGCTGCTGCAACGGGTGTGGATGGCACTGAAGGACCCGGTGGGCTGGCGGACGGTGCTGTACGACGGGATGCGGTTGCCGTGGGGCATCGTCACCTTCACCGTCACGCTGACCTCGTTGTTCGTGCTGTGGCCGGTGCTGCCGTTCATCGCGCGCGGGCTGGCGAACGCGGACCGCGCGATGGTGCGCGGCCTCCTCTCCCCCTCCGACGAACTGGAGCGCCGTATCGCCGAGTTGGAGTCCGACCGGGGTGTCGTCGTCGACACGGCGGCGGCGGATCTACGGCGGATCGAGCGCGACCTGCACGACGGGGCGCAGGCCCGGCTGGTCAATCTGGCGATGGGCCTGGGGCTGGCCAAGGAGAAGCTGCTGGAGGGCCGGGCCGACGAGCAGGTCGCCGCGATGGTCGACGAGGCGCACGGCGAGGTGAAGCTGGCGCTCCAGGAGCTGCGGGACCTTGCGCGCGGGATCCATCCCGCCGTCCTCACCGACCGCGGGCTGGACGCCGCCCTCTCCTCCGTCGCCTCGCGCTGCACGGTGCCGGTGAAGGTGACGGCCGACATCGGCGCGCGCCCGGCCGCGGCCATCGAGGGCATCGCGTACTTCACCGTCTCCGAGCTGCTGCAGAACATCAGCAAGCACAGCGGCGCCCGTACGGCGTCGGTCGACGTGTGGCGGTCGGACGACCGCCTGCTCATCCAGGTCTGGGACGACGGCCGCGGCGGCGCGAACCTCGACGGCGGCACCGGCATGCGCGGCCTCGCCGACCGACTCGGCGCGGTCGACGGCCTGTTCGTCCTCGACTCCCCGCCTGGGGGACCTACGACCGTCACGGCGGAGCTGCCGTGGCGCGAGCGCGACCGGACCACCGGACCGGGCCGGGGGTAGGGAAAACCCCCCTCCCGGGAGGCCGACGGACTCCATGGTCCACGGACCTGCGGTCGAGCAGTCTGGAGATACGACAGCACGGCTGGCACGGCTGCGGACAACGAGTAGAACGGGACCACGTCAATGGCCACGGAGTACGGGCAGGGGTACGGATCGCACGGCACGTTCGACCTCGACGGGCGGCGTCAGCGCCGGCACCGGTTGCCGACCGCGCTGCGCGCACCCCTTGAGGCGCGCAGCTGGCGGGAGTTCGGCTATGTGCTGCTGAGCCTGCCGATCAGCATCCTGCTCTTCACCTACGCCGTCACGATGGTGTCGCTGGGCGCGGGCCTGCTGATCACCTTCCTCGGCGTCCCGGTCCTGGCGGGCGCCCTGGCCGGCTGCCGGGGCTTCGGCGCGCTGGAACGGGCGCGGGCCCGCCGCCTGCTCGACCTGGACGTCGCCGATCCCGAGCCGCTGCGCATGAAGAAGAACGGCCCGATGGCCTGGATGGGCGCCGTCCTCAAGAGCGGCACGTCCTGGCGCCACCTGCTGTACGCCGTACTGCACTTCCCGTGGGCGGTCTTCTCCTTCGTCGTCGCCCTCAACTTCTGGGCCTACGGCTGGGCCCTCCTGACGTACCCGCTGTGGTTCTGGCTCTTCCCGATGTACGGCGGTGGGGGCGGCCTTCAGCTCTACGGCGACGAGCACCACCAGATCTATCTGGACAACCCCTTCGAGATCACCGTCACCGCGCTGGTCGGACTGCTGTTCACACTGGCCACGCCGTGGATCGTGCGGGCGCTGACGATGGTCGACCGGCTGATGGTGCACGGGCTCCTCGGACCGTCGACGCTGGCGACGCGGGTCGTGGAGCTGGAGTCTGACCGGGGTGTCGTGGTCGACACAGCGGCGGCGGACCTGCGGCGCATCGAGCGGGACCTGCACGACGGCGCGCAGGCTCGCCTCGTAGCTCTGGCCATGGATCTGGGGCTGGCGAAGGAGAAGCTGACGGAGGACCCGGAGGCCGCGGCGCGGATGGTGGGCGAGGCGCACGGTGAGGTGAAGACGGCGTTGCAGGAGCTGCGGGACCTGGCGCGCGGGATCCATCCGGCGGTGCTGACCGACCGGGGGCTGGACGCCGCCCTGTCCTCCGTGGCCTCGCGCTGCACTGTGCCGGTGCAGGTGGAGGTGGATCTGCCGGCGCGGCCGGCGGCGGCCATCGAGGGGATCGCGTACTTCACCGTCTCCGAGCTGCTGCAGAACATCAGCAAGCACGCGAAGGCGACGTGGGCGGCCGTGGATGTGTGGCGGGTGGAGAACCGGCTGATGCTGCAGGTCGTGGACAACGGGGTGGGCGGCGCGGATGCCTCCGGCGGTTCGGGGCTGGCCGGTCTTGCCGGGCGGCTCGACGCGGTGGACGGGATTCTGGTGGTGGACTCGCCGGTGGGTGGGCCTACCAGGATCACGGCGGAGCTGCCCTGGCGGGGTTGAGGGCTTGGGGCATTGAAGGGTTGAGCCCGCCGCCCTGCCCTCTGGGGGCTGCGCTCCCAGACCCCCATCGGCCTGAACGGCCTCGTCCTCAAACGCCGGACAGTCTAGAAATAGCCGGCGTGTGCTGAAAGGGCGAACGTCCGCGCAGCGGAGCAGACACCGGACAGGCCGGATTCCTCTACCCCCACCACCCTCCGCAGGCTGGGGTCCAGCCTAACCATTCAAAGCACCCGACAACGGTTAGATTTACCCCCAGCCTCCAACACCCCCCCTTCCCCGATTCCATCCCCCCGCCCGCACCAGGTCGCGAACCCTGGAATGCTGGACCTGTCGTGTGGACGGACGCGAGTCGACGTGGGCCGGCAGGGCGGGCAATGGGGGGCCGAACATCGTGGAGGACAGGGTGCGGGTGGTCATCGCCGAGGATTCAGTGCTGCTCAGGGAGGGCCTGACCCGGTTGCTGACCGACCGCGGGCACGACGTGGTGGCCGGGGTGGGCGACGGCGACGCGCTGGTGAAGACCATCACCGAGCTGGCGGATCAGGGCGCGCTGCCGGACGTGGTCGTGGCCGACGTACGGATGCCGCCGACGCACACAGACGAAGGCGTGCGGGCAGCCGTGGAGCTGCGCAAGGCGCATCCCGGCCTCGGCGTGCTGGTGTTGTCGCAGTACGTGGAGGAGCGCTACGCCACCGAACTGCTGGCCGGTTCCACGCACGGCGTCGGCTATCTGCTGAAGGACCGGGTGGCCGAGGTGCGTGAGTTCGTCGACGCGGTGGTGCGCGTGGCCTCGGGCGGTACGGCGCTCGACCCGGAGGTGGTCGCGCAGCTGCTCGGGCGCAGCCGTAAGCAGGACGTGCTCGCCCGACTCACCCCTCGGGAGCGCGAGGTGCTGGGGCTGATGGCCGAAGGACGGACGAACTCCGCGATAGCCCGACAGCTCGTGGTGAGCGACGGCGCGGTCGAGAAGCACGTCAGCAACATCTTCCTGAAGCTGGGCCTGTCGCCGAGTGACGGGGATCACCGACGAGTTCTGGCCGTCCTCACCTACCTCAACTCCTGACAGAATCCTGCCAAACTGACACCGTGTCAGCTGTCCGGCCGCCGACCGGCGGTTGTTCACCACCGTCAGTTCGCTGTCAGCCGAGTCCGGGACTCGGACAGCGTGATCCGAGAACCAGTCAACGCAACGGGAGCGTCGTCAAGGGAAGTACCGGGGGGCGGGAAATCATGACAAGTCAGGGCGCCGGGCCGTCTCAAAACTGCGTCCATCATGCGAACGGCCGAAGGAAGGCGACCCTTACAGACGTAGGGTTGATCCTGGGAGGGTCGGCAGTACGACCATGCCCGGACAGCGTCCTCGAAGAGGAGGTCCAGTTCAGTGACCAGCCAGGTCAGTAGCCCAGCGGAGCAGGCCGACGGAGCCGTCGTAGGGGAACAACGCAAACCGGCGGGGGTGAAGGACGTCCAGCGCCTGGACCGGGTGATCATCCGGTTCGCCGGTGACTCGGGTGACGGTATGCAGCTCACCGGTGACCGCTTCACCTCGGAGACGGCGTCCTTCGGGAACGACCTCTCCACACTGCCGAACTTCCCGGCCGAGATCCGCGCCCCCGCAGGCACCCTGCCGGGGGTTTCGTCGTTCCAGCTGCATTTCGCCGACCACGACATCCTGACCCCGGGCGACGCGCCCAACGTGCTGGTCGCGATGAATCCGGCCGCTCTGAAGGCGAACATCGCCGATGTGCCGCGCGGTGCGGAGATCATCGTCAACACGGACGAGTTCACCAAACGCGCGCTGCAGAAAGTGGGTTACGCCGCCTCGCCCCTGGACGACGGGTCGCTGGACGGCTACAGCCTGCACCCCGTGCCGCTGACGGCCCTCACCGTCGAGGCGTTGAAGGACTTCGGCCTGACCCGCAAGGAGGCCGAGCGCAGCAAGAACATGTTCGCGCTGGGCCTGCTGTCGTGGATGTACCACCGGCCGACCGAGGGCACCGAGAAGTTCCTGAAGTCGAAGTTCGCCAAGAAACCCGAGATCGCGGCGGCCAACATCGCGGCGTTCAGGGCGGGTTGGAACTTCGGCGAGACGACCGAGGACTTCGCGGTCTCCTACGAGGTCGCACCGGCCACCACCGCGTTCCCGACCGGCACCTACCGCAACATCTCCGGGAACCTGGCCCTGTCCTACGGCTTGGTCGCCGCGTCCCGACAGGCGGACCTGCCCCTCTTCCTGGGCTCGTACCCGATCACCCCGGCCTCGGACATCCTGCACGAGCTGAGCCGGCACAAGAACTTCGGTGTACGGACCTTCCAGGCCGAGGACGAGATCGCGGGCATCGGCGCCGCGCTGGGGGCGGCCTTCGGCGGCTCCCTCGCGGTGACGACGACGAGCGGCCCGGGCGTGGCACTGAAGTCGGAGACCATCGGCCTCGCCGTATCGATGGAACTCCCGCTCCTCGTCCTGGACATCCAGCGCGGCGGCCCGTCCACCGGCCTCCCCACCAAGACGGAACAGGCCGACCTGCTCCAGGCGATGTTCGGGCGCAACGGCGAGGCGCCGGTCCCGATCGTCGCCCCGTGCACCCCGGCCGACTGCTTCGACGCGGCGATCGAGGCCGCGCGGATCGCGCTCACCTACCGCACCCCGGTGATGCTCCTCTCCGACGGCTATCTGGCCAACGGCAGCGAGCCCTGGCGCATCCCCGACATCGACGAACTCCCGGACCTCACCGTCCAGTTCGCGCAGGGCCCGAACCACACCCTGGACGACGGCACCGAGGTCTTCTGGCCGTACAAACGCGACCCGCAGACCCTGGCCCGCCCGTGGGCGATCCCCGGCACGCCCGGCCTGGAACACCGCATCGGCGGCATCGAGAAGCAGGACGGCACGGGCAACATCTCCTACGACCCCGCCAACCACGACTTCATGGTCCGCACCCGCCAGGCCAAGATCGACGGCATCGACGTACCGGATCTGGAGGTCGACGACCCGCACGGAGCGCGGACGCTGGTCCTCGGCTGGGGCTCGACGTTCGGACCGATCACGGCGGCAGTCCGCCGCCTGCGGGGCGCCGGTGAGTCGATCGCCCAGGCGCACCTGCGCCACCTCAACCCCTTCCCCCGCAACCTCGGCGCGGTCCTCAAGCGCTACGACCGGGTGGTGATCCCCGAGATGAACCTCGGTCAGCTCGCCACGCTGGTGCGGGCGAAGTACCTGGTGGACGCGCACTCGTACAACCAGGTGAACGGCATGCCGTTCAAGGCTGAGCAGCTCGCCACGGCTCTCAAGGAGGCCATCGATGGCTGAGACGTCCACGGAAGGCACGGGCACGATCGAGGCACTTTCACTCGTCCCCAAGGCCGAGGCCGTGCAGTCCATGAAGGACTTCAAGTCCGATCAGGAAGTGCGCTGGTGCCCCGGCTGCGGTGACTACGCGATCCTCGCGGCGGTGCAGGGTTTCATGCCGGAACTGGGCCTGGCCAAGGAGAACATCGTCTTCGTCTCCGGCATCGGCTGCTCCTCCCGCTTCCCGTACTACATGAACACGTACGGCATGCACTCGATCCACGGCCGCGCGCCCGCGATCGCGACCGGACTGGCGTCCTCCAGGCGGGACTTGAGCGTCTGGGTGGTCACAGGTGACGGCGACGCCCTCTCCATCGGCGGCAACCACCTGATCCACGCCCTGCGCCGCAACGTCAACCTGAAGATCCTCCTCTTCAACAACCGGATCTACGGCCTGACGAAGGGCCAGTACTCGCCGACCTCCGAGGTAGGCAAGATCACCAAGTCGACGCCGATGGGCTCCCTGGACGCCCCCTTCAACCCGGTGTCGCTCGCGATCGGCGCGGAGGCGTCCTTCGTCGCGAGGACGATCGACTCGGACCGCAAACACCTCACCCAGGTCCTCCGCGAGGCGGCCGCCCACCCCGGCACGGCGCTCGTCGAGATCTACCAGAACTGCAACATCTTCAACGACGGCGCCTTCGACGCGCTGAAGGACCGCCAGCAGGCCGAGGAGGCGGTGATCCGCCTGGAACACGGGCAGCCGATCCGCTTCGGCGCGGACGCTTCGCGCGGCGTGATCCGGGACGCGACGACGGGCGACCTGAAGGTGGTCGACGTAACCCCGGACAACGAGGCGCAGATCCTCGTCCACGACGCCCACACGACGTCTCCGACCACCGCCTTCGCCCTGTCCCGCCTGGCCGACCCCGACACCCTCCACCACACCCCCATCGGCGTCCTCCGGTCCGTGCAACGCCCGGTCTACGACACCCAGATGGCCGACCAACTCGACACAGCCATCGAACAGAACGGCAAAGGCGACCTCGCCGCACTGCTCGCCGGCGGCGACACCTGGACCGTCGTCGGCTGACGGTTTCGCTCATACGGACGGAGGGCCTGGGTGTGATACCCGGGCCCTCTGCTCTGTTTACGTCAGGCGTCGGGGATGTCCCGCTTGGCACGGAGCAGGGTGTCGCGAGTGATGACGACGATGCGCTCGTAGTCGGCTCGGGCGGCGTCGGCGGGGAGGAGAGAGTCGAGTTCTTCGGTGCGGTCGGTTCCGATGACGGCGAAGTTGCCGTCACTCAACTCGAAGAGGTCGGGGCAGTTCTGGCCGGACACGGAGCCCCGCTGACTCGGCGGGTCGCCAAGGCGGCGGACTATTCGGACGGACAAGTTTTCGTGACGCATATAAGTGGGCCCCTCTCGGCGTCGAGCACAACCGCAAGGTAGCCAATCGGCGGTCGCCGGCTCTCGGCTTACGCCTCGGAGGGCGCCCCGACCACCCACCACTCGTCCAGATCGTCGAGCCGCTCTTCCATGACGGCATTGACCGCTCTGCCGATCCGCGCTTCCAACGACTCCTTCGGCAACGAACTCCGGCCCTCGGAGGTGAGCTGCCAGTACTCCGCGAATACGGAACTCTTGCTCAGGAACTTGAGGTGACCGAGCAGTTCACCTCTGTCGATGCCACCGATGCGATAACTCAGCAGAATCAGCACGTACTGCTTGTTGGCGAAGGCCAGTTGACGGCGCCTCTCCAGGGACACACCGCCCGGAGCACCCAACACGTCCGCGAACGAGGGATCGTCGATCGCCCGGTCCAGTTGCTCACCGAAGAGGCGGTGCAACTGGATCCGGTTCGCGTTGCGCAGCTCCTCCGCCATGAAACCGATCTGGCGGGCCAACTCCCGTATGAGCTCGTCCTGTTGTGACGCAACCATGCCGACCAGCCTGCCCCGCCCCCGAAAGCGGCGCGCGAGGCGGAAAGGGGGCGCATGGAAGGACGCGCCGCGCACAAGGCAGGACTAAGGCGCCCCGGCGGTACCGGCTCGCCCCTTCTCCGCGTCGTACGCCTCCCGCGCCTCCAACACCCGCCCCATCCGGTCCGTGGCCCACAACGCCAGACCCCGTACCTGTTCCGCCGCCTCCCGTCCCAGTTCGGTCAGGGAGTAGTCGACCCGGGGCGGGATCACCGGTTTGGCGTCGCGGTGGATCAGGCCATCCCGTTCGAGGGTCTGCAGGGTCTGCGCCAGCATCTTCTCGCTCACCTGCCTGACCTCTCCGATCGCGCGGCGGAGTTCGCTGAAGCGGTAGGGGCGGTCGAGGAGTTCGATGAGGACCAGGACGCCCCAGCGGGACGTGACGTGTTCCATGATCAGGCGGTGCGGGCACATCGCCTCACCCTCGGTGCGGCCACCCGTCATCTCTGCGCTTACTGCCATGCCAGTACCTTACTTCAAAGTGGGTACTTTCCACGAGTTAGCGCCTCCCCTAGGGTTAGTGACACGCACCGCACCGCACCACGCCGCACACCCACAAGGAGCTGTCACCCATGAGCATCGTCGTCACCGGAGCCACCGGACACCTCGGCCGTCACGTCGTGGAGCAGTTGCTGGAGAAGGTTCCGGCCGACCAGATCACCGCTGTCGTACGGACGCCGGAGAAGGCCGCCGACTTCGCCGAGCGCGGCGTGAAGATCGTGGTCGCGGACTACAACACCCCCGAGACCTTCGGCACCGTCTTCGCCGCCGGCGACAAGGTGCTGCTGATCTCCGGCAACGAGTTCGACAAGGGCCGGGTCGAGCAGCACAAGGTCGTCATCGAGGCCGCGAAGGCCGCCGGTGTCGCCCTCCTCGCCTACACCAGCGCCCCCGGCACCCTCACCGCCGCCCTGGCCGACGACCACCACGGCACCGAGGAGGCACTGCTCGCGTCCGGTGTGCCGTACGCCCTGCTCCGCAACGGTTGGTACAACGAGAACTACACCGAGAACCTCGCCCCCGTGCTGGAGCACAACGCCGTCGTGGCCGCCGCCGGTGACGGCCGGGTCTCCTCCGCGAGCCGTGCCGACTACGCCGCTGCCGCCGTCACCGTACTGACCGGCGAGGGCCACGAGAACCAGACGTACGAACTGGGCGGCGACGAGGCGTGGGGCTTCGCCGAGTACGCGGCCGAGCTGAGCCGGCAGACCGGCAAGGAGATCGCCTACAACAACGTGCCCGCCGAGACCCTCGTCGGCATCCTCACCGGCGCCGGCCTGCCCGAGCCGTTCGCAGCGATCCTCGTCGGCGTCGACGCGTCCATCACGCAGGGCCAACTGGTCGTCTCCACCGGGGACTTGTCCCGCCTGTCGGGCCGCCCGACCACGCCGATCAGCGAGTCGATCGCCATCGCGCTCAAGGGCTGAACCGCCCGCGGAAGGCCTCCCCCGGCCATCACGGCGTGACGATCGGGAACGCCTTGTCGGCCTGGGTGACGTAGGAGAAGAGGCGGGCCGGCAAGGACGCGTCGCCCTCGGCCGTGACGCCGTCGAGGCCCTTGCCTGCGAGGAGGCCCAGGAGCCGGGGCTTCGTGAGGGTGAGGGTCAGGCCCGCCTGGGTCCTGGGGGTGTCCAGGATGCGGTGGGTGAGCGCACCGTTGTGCAGGGTGAGGCGGTGGCGGCGGTCCTCGTCGGTGAGGACGAGGTCGATGGTGAGGTCGTCGTCCCAGGCGCCCTCAGGCCGACACAGGCCACGTCGTTCCATCCCAACATCGGGTGGAAGCGGCCGCATGTCGGGCGCCCCTCCCCCGCCTGTCATGACCGTATGGCGATACGGCCATGACAGCCGAGGGCGCCCGGCGCTACCTTCGTGCTGGCCGCATCGGCGCGGCCAGGCGGCAAGGCGCGCGTGAAGGAGGGGCCCGTGAGCGGGAAGCCGAGCGGGAAGCCGAAGGGCGACCAGCACCACATAGGACTGCTGAACGGCTTCGCGGCATACGGCATGTGGGGCCTCGTCCCACTCTTCTGGCCACTGCTCAAGCCCGCCGGCGCCGCCGAGATCCTCGCCCACCGCATGGTGTGGTCGCTGGCCTTCGTCGCCGTGGCACTCCTCGTGATCCGGCGCTGGGCCTGGGCCGGTGAACTCCTGCGCCAGCCACGCAAGTTGGGCCTCGTCACGATCGCCGCGGCCTTCATCACCGTCAACTGGGGCGTCTACATCTGGGCCGTGAACAGCGGCCACGTCGTCGAGGCCTCGCTCGGCTACTTCATCAACCCCCTCGTCACCATCGCGATGGGCGTCCTCCTCCTGAAGGAACGCCTGCGCCCGGCGCAATGGGCCGCGGTCGGCGTAGGCCTGGCCGCCGTGATCGTCCTGGCGGTCGGCTACGGCCAACCACCGTGGATCTCCCTCTGCCTGGCCTTCTCCTTCGCGACGTACGGCCTGGTGAAGAAGAAGGTCAACCTCGGCGGCATCGAGTCCCTGGCCGCGGAGACGGCGATCCAGTTCCTGCCGGCGCTCGCCTACCTGCTGTGGCTCGGCGCGCACGGCAAGGCGACCTTCGCCCAGGAGGGCCCCGGCCACGCCACCCTGCTCGCCTCCACCGGCATCGTCACCGCCCTCCCCCTCGTCTGCTTCGGCGCGGCGGCGATCCGGGTACCGCTGTCGACACTGGGCCTGCTCCAGTACATGGCCCCGGTGTTCCAATTCCTGCTGGGCATCCTGTACTTCCACGAGTCCATGCCACCCGCACGCTGGGCGGGCTTCTCGCTGGTGTGGCTGGCCCTCATCCTCCTGACGACGGACGCATGGCGCACGGCACGCAGGGGCAGGGCGGCAGCGGCGGCGATCCCACAGAAACAGAAGAGGCCCCCAGCCGACAGTCCGACCCCAGTGGACACGGCGAACCCGGCGGACCCGGTAGAGGCGTAGCCCCGCAGCCACACCGCACCGATGCCAGAGTGAAGGGCATGACACAGACGCCCGCACCCACACCCATCCACTGGAAGCTGGTCATCGACGCGGCGGACCCGCACGCCCAGGCGGACTTCTGGGCCGCCGCACTCCACTACGAGCCCGAGGACAACAGCACCCTCGTCCAACAGCTCCTGAAAATGGGCGCGTTGCCCGAAGCCGCGACCGTCGACTTCCACGGCCGCCCGGCCTTCCGCGACCTGATGGCCGTACGACACCCCGACGACCCCTACGACAAGGACCGCGGCACGGGCCTGGGCCGCCGCCTCCTCTTCCAGCGGGTCCCGGAGCCGAAAACCACCAAGAACCGCCTCCACCTCGACCTGCACCCGGGCCCGGACCACCGCGAGGCCGAGGTGGAACGCCTCACGAGCCTCGGCGCGAGCGTGCTGCGCCGGGTGACGGAACCGGCCGGCGCATGGGTCGTGATGACGGACCCCGAGGGCAACGAGTTCTGCGTGGCCTAGACGGCGGCCTTCACTCAGCGGCCCTGCGGGCGCGCTCGGTGAGGCGCCCCATACGGGCGCGAGCGGACTCCAGTTCCTCGATGTCCTCTACGGCGGGCCCGTCCTCGGCGGTGAGTTCGGTCCACAGGTCGATGAGGTCGCGGCCGAGGGCGAGGCCCCGCTCCGGGTCGCGTACGGCACGCCAGGCCGTGGCCGCGCTCTGGACGTTGCCGTAGGCGGCCTCCGCGTCGTGGGCGCGGTGGCGGATGCGGGCGAGGTCGAGGGAGAGATGGAAGGCGCGGAGCGGGTCTCCGGCCAAGTAGGCGATGTAGGCGGCGAGTTCACGCAACCGCAGAACCTCGGGGTGCTCAGGCCCGAGAGCACCCGCCGCATCCCCGACGGTCCGCTCCGCCAGCCCGACCGCTTCCTCGATCCGCCCCGCCTTGACGGCGTCGTTGATCCGCACCATCGGCTCGATGAGAAACGCGGTCCCCGCACCGTCGGTCGTCACCGGCTCGTCCCCCAGCACGGCCTCGGCCACGGCGTCGAACCCACGCGCGGGCGTCGGCTTGGGGTCCGGTTCCGGGGCGGTGAGGGCGAGGTCGGGAATGGGGATGGCGGCGGGACGGGGAGCGAGTTCCGGAGTGACCGGCGGTACATCCGCCACCGGCGCCGAGTCCATCACAGGCGGCGGCCCGAACGCCCCCGTAGGCACCTGGACCGACCCCAGCGGCGCACCCCCGTCGGCCGACTCCGGCACCGCGTGCAACGGGAACGTGGGCGCCGACTCCCCCACCGACTCAGGCACAGCCCGCAACGGAAAGGTCGGAACCACCTCCCCCTCCACCCCCGGAGCGGACACGGCCCGCAGCCGATGAGTCACCGGATCACCGCTCGCCCCACGGCGACCCTCAGGCTCCCGCACCATTTCCGGCCCAGGTTCCACGACGTCCGCAGACACCCCCGGCGGCAAAGCGGGCGGCGGCGGAAACCCAGCAGGGACGGCCGACACCGCGCCTTCCCCTACGCCAGCCATCGCCCAAGGCTCCGCCGAGAAGTGACTGGACCCGTCCGGATCGATCTGAAGCGGAACGACGTACCCGATCCGATCGTCGTGGACAGTCGCGCGCACGGGATGCCCCGTGGCCGAGGCGATGCGATGAAGGTGACCCAGAACCGCCTGTTGGATCTCCTCCCCCGCGACGACCGCGACCGGCACTCCACCGATCGAGGCACCACCGGCGCCCGGGCCGTCCACGGGTACGCGTACCTCGAAAGGTGACGCGGTGGGTGCCGAGCGTGCGGCTCGCTTCTGTTCCCGCTTCTTCTCGCGGCTGAGTCGAGTCATCGGTTCCCTCACTCGCATGCGTCGGGGAGGCGGCCCGCGCTCCCCGACGTCAAGATCCGTTCGTACGCGTACTGTTGAGTCTCGCCGTTCCCTTCAGGTTCTCAGGTCACCGCGACGTCACAGCCTCGTCCCAGGAGTTCCGTGAGCACCGGCGGGGCCCACGAGGGAGGAACTCGGTCATGCAGACAGGTGGACGCCAGGGCCCGGAGATCTGGCTCCGCGGACCGGTACCACTACCGGTGGGCAACGGCCCGCACGCAGGGACACCGGAAGCACCCGAGCGCCCCTCCAGTATCCCCACCCGTATCGCCACCACCCCACGCCGCCGCTTCTCCTGGGTCGCCACCCACGGCGGCACCGGCGCCACCACCCTCGCCTCGGTCTACGGCGGCCAGGACTGCGGCCGCGACTGGCCGGGCCCCGAGGACCCACCGTCAATCCTGCTAGTCGCCCGCACGCATGCCGCAGGGCTGGCCGCCGTCTCCCGCGCCCTGGAGGTCTTCCGCCGCGGCGAGGCACCCGCAGGCCTCGACCTGGACGCCGTAGTCCTCGTAGCGGACGCACCCGGCCGCCTCCCCCGCCAGCTGGCCCCCCACGTCAAGGCCATCGAGTCGGTGATCGACGTCTACCGCGTCCCTTGGGTCCCGGCCTGGCGCATCGGCGACCTCACCGGCGAACCACCCCGCGAAACAGAAGCCCTGACCCGCCTCACAGGCACAACCCGGCACCCCCGCTGACACCCCCCCTCGCCCCACGAGCCCGCAGCCGCCGACGAAACGGGAGTGGGTCGTGGCGGTGCGGCGCAGCCCGCCGCGTACCCGGCACCAACCCGCTCAGCCATGTAGACAAACCGTGGGGCCCCACCAGCGGCGGGCTCGCCGTACCGCCACGACCCCGACCCCACCCACACACCGCGGGCGCACCCACCCCAACCACCCCACCCCACAGGCACCCCATGGACAGGTGATTGCGTACGCATATAATGCATACGGCTACAATCGCCGCACGCCGATTACCCCTGGGGGACCCATGACCCGCCGCTTCCTCTTCGTGCTGGGCAGCGCCCGCCTCGACGGCAACACGGAACTCCTCGCCCGCAGGGCCGCCGAGCAGCTGCCCCCGGACGTCGAGCAGGAGTGGATACGCCTGGCCGACCACCCGCTCCCCGACTTCCTGGACATCCGGCACGACGGAATCGTCGGGGCGGTCCAGCCCACCGAGAACGACGCCATCCGGCAGCTCCTCGACGCCACCCTCGCCGCGACGGACATCGTGATCGCCTCGCCGGTCTACTGGTACTCGCTCTCCGGCCTCACCAAGCGCTACCTGGACTACTGGTCCGACTGGCTGCGTGTCCCCGGCGCGGACTTCAGGGCAACGATGGCCGGCCGCACCCTCTGGGGCATCTCCGCCCTCGCCGACGACGAACCCGTGGTAGCCGCCCCGGTGGTCGGCACGCTCAACAACTCGGCCGCGTACCTCAAGATGCGCTTCGGCGGAGTCCTGTTCGGCAACGGCAGCGCCCCCGGCGACGTCCTGAAGGACACCGAGGCACTGACCCGAGCGAAGACGTTCTTCACCCAGGAAGCCCCGCTGGCCCGCTTCCCCTTCGAGGACTCAGCCTCGTAGCAACGCCCTACGCCGTGATGTCCTTCGCCGTGAACCGCGCCCACGCCGCCGACCCGAAAACCGCCGCGTACAACGCCTGAAGACCCAGGTTCTTCACCAGATCGTCCCAGTACACGGGCTCACGCATGAGGTCGGCGAAGGACAGCCAGTAGTGGGAGAAGAAGTACGGCTGGAGCGCGTGCAGTTGGGGAATCTGGTCCAGAATCTGGACGGTGATCAGCAGCCCCACGGTGGTAGCCATCGCCGCGATCCCACTGCTGGTCATCGTCGAGATGAACAACCCCAGGGCCGCGATACCGACAAGGGACGCGGCCACGACCAACGCGATCAACAGCGCCCGCCCCAACCCCTCCGCGAAACTGATCTGCGTACCCGAGATGGTCGTCAGGTCCCCCAGCGGAAACAACAACGCCCCGACCGTCAGCGCCGACAGCGCCACGACCAGGGTCGCCACCACGCAGAACGTCAGCACGGTCGCGTACTTGGTAAGAAGCAACCGGGTGCGACCGGCCGGAGCCACCAGGAGATACCGCAGGGTCCCCCCGCTGGCCTCGCCCGCGATCGCGTCACCCGCGACGACCCCGATGGCCATCGGCAGAAAAAACGGAAGCGTGGCGGCCAACGCCGTGAACACCAGGAACAGCCCGTTGTTGGTGATCTGCGCGATGAACGCGGGCCCTCCACCCCCGTCCCCACGCCCAGGCCCGCCCGCGTCCTGCGTCTCCAGCTTGACCGCGATCCCGACCAGAATCGGCACGGCGGCCAGCACACCAAGCAACGCAAGCGTGCGCCACCGCCGGAACGTCGTCACCAACTCGCTGCGCAACAGCCCAAAGGTCCAGAGAAACCGGGGCGCACGCACGGCAACCGGCCCAGAACCAGCGGAAGCAACCACCTCAGCCCGCGACATCGAACCCCTCCCCCGTGAGCGCCACGAACGCGTCCTCCAGAGAAGCCCGTTCAACCCCAAAGCCCCGCACCCGCACCCCGGCGGTCACCAACGCCGCGTTCACCTCGGCGAGTTCACGATCGGGAGGCTCCGCGGTCACCCGCTCCTCCGCCACGACCACGTCGGCCAGCCCCAGTTCCTTCAGCACCCGTGCCGCGTCTCCAGGGTCGGGCGTAGCCACGAACAGCCGCCCCTTGGTCCCCGCAGCCAGCTCGGCCACAGAACCCTGCGTGATCAGCCGGCCCTGTGCCATCACCGCCGCGTGGGTGCAGACCTGCTCGATCTCATCAAGTAGATGGGAGGAGAGAAAGACCGTCGTACCGTCGGAAGCCAACTCCCGGATCAGAGACCGAATCTCACGCATCCCCTGCGGATCGAGCCCGTTCGTCGGCTCGTCCAGAACAAGCAGCTGCCGAGGCTGAAGCAACGCGGACGCAAGCCCCAACCGCTGCTTCATCCCCAGGGAGTACGCCTTCGCCTTCTTCCCGGAGGCCGCCGTCAGCCCCACCCGGTCCAGCGCGGAAGCCACACGATCCCGCCGGGTACGCGGATCGGCCGTCGGATCAGCGGCGTCGTAACGAAGCAGGTTGTCTCGCCCGGAGAGAAAGCCGTACAGCGCAGGCCCCTCAATGAGAGCGCCCACACGCGGCAGAACCGTACGCACAGACCTGGGCATGGGCCGCCCCAGAACACGGGCCGTCCCAGACGTGGGTTCGATCAGCCCCATCAGCATGCGGATGGTGGTGGTCTTGCCCGAGCCGTTGGGCCCGAGGAAGCCGAAGACGCTGCCCGCCGGGACGGTCAGGTCGAGACCGTCCACGGCGAGCTGCCCGCCGCGGAAGCGCTTGGTGAGACCACGGGTGGCGATGATGCCGTCACCCGCGTCCGCCTGTTCCTGCACCTCAGCGGACGGTCCGCCCATCGACTCCCTCAATTCGTCGTGCTCCTACGGCAGTTGATCAACCGTCGGTACTTACTTCGCCGCGTCGGCCGCCTTCACCAGGGCGCTCTTGGTGACCGCGCCGACGTACACCTTGCCGTCGTCCGTGACCAGGGCGTTGATCAGCCGGGTCGAGTACACCGTGCCCGAACCGAAGGAGCCCTTCACCTGGTCGCCGAGCGAGCTGAGGAAGCCGCCGAGGTCGCCGCCGCCGGACTTGGAGCCGGACGGGATGCCCTGGCCGCCGGTCTCGAAGACGGCGATGGAGTTCCAGCCCTTGCCGATGACCGTGGGGTCGTCGGCACTCTTGCCGAGGCCCTTGCCCGCCTTGCCGGTCTTGTCCGTCTTGCCGAACGGGGCGGAGCGATCCGGGGTCGGAGCACCCTTCGTCGCACTGTCCTCCGTGGTGACCTTCGCGCCCTTGGGCGTCTTGAAGTCGAAGGTCGAGGCGGCCGGCTTGCTGAGGCTGAGCTGGGTGAAGCCGACGTCGACGACGGCCGCGCCGCCGCTCGCCGGGGTGAGCGTGAACTTGAGCGGCAGGCCGGTCTTCGCGTCCACCGCGATGCTGATCGCGCCGACCGTCGTACCGGACTGCTTGGGCTTGATCAGCAGCTTGTAGGCGTCCCGCCCGGCAACATGCTCCGTGCCGTCGACCGTGACGGACGTCGTGTCGTCGACCGACTTGAGCGCCTCGTCGGTGAGCCCCTTCGGCGTTGCCCGGGTCTCATCGCCCTTCGAAGTATCCGCGGCGGTCGTGCCGTGGAAGACCTCGTTCGTCTGGCTGTCGTAGCCCCAGACGTCCTTGCCGTTGTGGATGAGGCTGTACTCCGCCGCGTTCTCCAGCAGGGAGACCTTCTGCTTGTCGGGGCCGTCGGCCGCGACGCGCAGGGTGTGGGTGCCGGTGGCCAGCTCGGTGAGCTTGGTCGTCGGGTCGGCGGAGGAGCCGTCGCCGGACTTCGTGGCGCCGGACAGCATGCTGCTCTCCAGGCCGCCGAGGTCGGGCAGGCCGAGGTCCGTGCTGATCTTCACCGTGCCGGACAGCTGCTGGACGTCCGACTTGGCGATCTTGTCGATGAGCTGCTGAGCGGTGACCTTGGGAAGGTTCGGGTCGCCGGAGTCGGCGAGCGCCGGGACCAGTCCGATGGTCGCCGCCGCCACCCCCACCACGGTGACCGGGACGATGTACCGCGCCGCCCTGCGCCGCCCGGCCCGGAGCTCGTCGCGCTCTCCGGTGTCCGTGCTGTCGTCGGTTTCGTACGGTGCCATGTCTGCCTTACCTCCGTCGTCGGCGGCGGCTAGTCCGTCGTGCACTCTCCCCCAGTTCTCGGCTTCGCTCGAACCGGGAGGGGCCCCCACCACCCTGAGCCGCCATTCTCACCCGAATCGGTGAGGAGTGGTGTTTTCCCTGTTCTCCATCTGACCAAATCCGCCACGCATAAGCGTCAGACCCGGGAGCCAACTCCACGTACGCCTGGGGTATGACACACGGAAGCGACGCCTCCCCAAACCCCTAGGGGGAAGACGCCGCTTCCGTACGGCAGTTGCTCAGGACCTCTTGCTCAGGACCTCAGCCCGCGCGGTGCACCACCGCGTCGCACATCTCCAGAAGGGCGACCTTGGCGTCGCACTCGGGGAGCGGAGCGAGGGCCGCGCGGGCGTCCTCCACGTAGCGGACGGTGTCACGGCGGGCCTGCTCCAGGGCCGGGTGGACGCGGAGGCGGGCGAGGGCCTCGGCGTGCCGGGCGTCGTCCGTGAGGTCGGAGTCGAGCAGCTCGCACAGGGCGATGTCCTCGGCGAGACCCAGGCGGGCCGCCCGCTCCCGGAGCAGCAGCACCGGCAGCGTGGGGATGCCCTCGCGCAGGTCCGTGCCCGGGGTCTTGCCGGACTCCTCCCCGTCGGAGGCGATGTCCAGGACGTCGTCGGCGAGCTGGAAGGCGACGCCGAGCCGCTCGCCGTACTGGGTGAGGACGTCCACGACCGTGTCGTCGCAGCCGGACATCATCGCGCCGAAGCGGCAGGCGACCGCGACCAGGGAGCCGGTCTTGCCGCCGAGCACGTCGAGGTAGTGCTCGACCGGGTCGCGTCCGTCGGAGGGGCCGGCGGTCTCCAGGATCTGGCCGGTGACGAGGCGTTCGAACGCCTCGGCCTGCACCCGCACCGCCTCGGGGCCGAGGTCGGCCAGGGTGTGCGACGCGCGCGCGAACAGGAAGTCGCCGGTGAGGACCGCGACCGAGTTGCCCCAGCGGACGTTGGCGCTCTCCACGCCGCGCCGTACGGTCGCCTCGTCCATGACGTCGTCGTGGTACAGCGTGGCGAGGTGGGTCAGCTCGACAACGACGGCCGAGGGCACGACACCCGGCGCGTAGGGGTCGCCGAACTGCGCGGCGAGCATCACGAGGAGCGGCCTGAACCGCTTTCCGCCCGCGCGCACGAGGTGCTGGGCGGCCTCCGTGATGAAGGGGACCTCGCTCTTGGTGGCTTCGAGCAGACCCTCCTCGACGGCCGTCAATCCGGCCTGGACATCGGCTTCCAGAGCCTGGTCCCGCACGCTCAGCCCGAACGGCCCGACGACGGTCACGAGGGGTCTCCTGTCTGCTGGTGTCCCTGGGCGGTCACACGGTTTGTCGATAGGTCGCTGGCATCACTCAAGTCAGCGTATCCGGTCAGCTTTCGATCACCCATGCCGCCCACCCCGTCCAGCAGGGGCGGTATCGGATCACGACCGGTATGTTTTCGATCACCTGATAAGAACGGATATTTATCGACTTACGCGGAAGTAGTGGATGGTGTCTCGAACCGCACTGGAAGCCGAACCCGACGACCAACCGCCCCCCGAGGACGACCACGCCTTCTTCGGCCAGCCCAAGGGGCTGCTCACGCTCTCCGGGCTTGAGGTCTGGGAGCGCTTCTCGTTCCTCGGCATGCAGGCCATCCTCGTCCTCTACTTCGCGGATACCGTCGCGCACGGCGGCATGGGCATGTCGTCCGGAACGGCCGCGTCCGTGTCGGCAGCCTACGGAACGCTGGTCTATCTCGTCTCGGTCGCGGGCGGCTGGCTCGCGGACCGCATCCTCGGTTCGTACCGCGCGGTGCTGTGGGGCGGCATCCTGATCGCCTGCGGGCACTACGCGATGGCGGTCCCCACCTCCACGATGACCTGGGTGGGCCTCGGCCTGATCAGCGCCGGTACCGGCCTGCTCAAGCCCAACGTGGCCACCATGGTCGGCAAGCTCTACCGCACCGACGACGAGCGCCGGGACGCCGGTTTCGCGCTCTACTACATGGCGATCAACATCGGCGCCTTCGCGGGCCCGCTGATCACCGGCTGGCTCGGCGACCACGAGGGCTGGCACTGGGGCTTCTCGGCCGCCGCGGTCGGCATGACGTTCGGGCTCATCCAGTACGTCGCCGGGCGCCGTCACCTGGCCGGTCGCAGGAACACCGCGGAGTTCGCGCTCGCGCCGGACGCGCTGCGCCGCGCGGTCCGGCTGATCGTCGTAGGCATCCTGGTGGCCGCCGTGCTCGCGACCGGGCTTGCCACCGCCGGCTGGCTCACGATGGGCCGCTTCGTCGACCTCCTCACGGTGATCTCCGTGATCGCCCCGGTCGTGTTCTTCTCGGTGATGTTCACGAGCCCCCGGGTGACGTCCGAGGAACGTGGCCGGCTGCGCCCGTACATCGTGCTGTTCCTGGCCTCGACGGTCTTCAACTTCATCCTCTTCCAGGCCTATTCGACGATGATGCTGCTGGCCGCGTCGAACGCCGAGACGACCATCCTGGGCTTCGACTTCCCCGCCAGCTGGTACGCGTCCGCGCTCGGCGCCTTCGAGGTCGGGCTCGCGCCCGTGGTCGCCGCGCTCTGGGTCCGCATGGGCCGCGGCCAGCCGCACGCCTCCAACAAGATCGCGATCGGCGTCGTACTCGGCGGACTCTCCTTCCTGCTGATGGTCCTGCCGACCAGCGGGCACAGCGGCGACGCCTACCGGATGTCGGCCTGGTGGATCGTCGGCTCGTACTTCCTGCTCGGCCTCGGCGACATCCTCCTGGAGACCTCCGGCATGTCGGCCACCACGAAGCTCGCCCCGGCCGCCTTCTCCAGCCAGACCATGTCCCTCTGGTTCCTGTCCCTCGCCCTCGCGAACGGCATCCAGGCCCAGACGGTGAAGCTCTACGACGACGTCTCCAAGCCGGCCTACTTCGGCGTCAACGGCGCGATCGCGGTGGCCGCGGGCCTCGCGGTGATGGCCGCCGCGCCGTGGCTGCGCCGCACCATGCACCCGGTCCACTGAACCTGCGGGGTCCCTCATGCGCATCCGTACGTCCTTCCCCCACGAGACGGCCCACGAGGACATCCGTATCCCCCTCGCGGACGGAACACGCCTCTACGCGCGCGTGTGGCGCCCGGTGACGGACGAACCCGTCCCCGCGCTCCTCGAATACCTCCCGTACCGCCTGACCGACTGGACCGCGCCCCGGGACGCCCAGCGCCACCCCTGGTACGCGGGCCACGGCTACGCCTCCGTCCGGGTCGACGTGCGCGGGCACGGCAACAGCGAGGGTGCCCCCGGCGACGAGTACGACGCCCAGGAACTCGCCGACGGCGTAGAAGTGGTCAACTGGCTTGCCGCGCAACCCTGGTGCACCGGCAGGGTCGGCATGTTCGGCATCTCCTGGGGCGGCTTCAACTCCCTCCAGATCGCGGCCCTCGCGCCCGAGCCGCTCAAGGCGATCGTCACGGTCTGCTCCACGGACGACCGCTATGACAACGACGTGCACTACATGGGAGGTTCCGCCCTCGCCGTCGACCTGCACGCCTGGGCGGCCACCATGCTCGCCTTCGTCGCCCGCCCGCCGGACCCCGAGTACGCGGGTCTGATCTGGCGCGACATGTGGCTCAAGCGCCTCGAACAGATCGACCCGTTCATCCACACCTGGCTCGCCCACCAGATCCGCGACGACTACTGGAAGCACGGCAGCGTCTGCGAGGACTACGGCGCGATCGGCGCGGCCGTCCTCGCGGTGGGCGGCTGGCACGACCCGTACCGCGACACGGTCCTACGGCTCGTCGAACACCTCCCGCCGGACCGCGTACGCGGCCTGATCGGTCCGTGGTCCCACCAGTACCCGGACCGCGGCCTGCCGCCGGGCCCCGCGATCGGCTTCCTCCAGGAGACCCTCCGCTGGTGGGACCACTGGCTCAAGGACAAGGACACCGGCGTCACGTCCGACCCGCTCCTACGGGCCTACGTCAGCGACTCGCACCCACCGGCCACGGTCTACGACACCCTCCCGGGCCGTTGGGTCGGTGAACCCGCGTGGCCCTCGCCGCACGTGAAGACGACGACGTACGGCCTCCGGGGTGCGCCCGTGATCGTCCGCTCCCCCATGCACACCGGTGTGGACGCGGGCCGTTTCTTCCCCTTCGGGAACGACGCCGATCTGCCGCCGGACCAGCGGGACGAGGACGCCCGGTCGGCGTGCTTCGAGTTCGAGGTGCCGGCCGAGACGTGGGTGCTGGGGCGGCCGAGGGTACGGCTGCGGCTGACCTGCGGGGTGCCGCGCGGGCAGGTGATCGCCCGGCTGTGCGACGTGGCCCCCGACGGCGCCTCGACCCTCGTCACCCGGGGTGTGCTGAACCTGTCGGCGCGGCACGGGCGGGACCGGGCGGTGCCGTGGACGCCGGGCGCCACCGAGGACGTCACCTTCGAGCTGAACGGCATCGGGCACGCGTTCCCGCCCGGGCACCGCATCCGGCTCGCGGTGTCGTCGGCGTACTGGCCGTGGATCTGGCCGCAGCCGGAGTCGGCGGCTGGGTTCACGCTGGACCCGGAGGGGAGTGCGCTCGAACTCCCGGTGCGGGAGCAGGAGTTGACGGAGGGCATTCGTTTCGAGGAACCCGAGGAGGCCGAGCCGCTCGGGGTCAACTACCCGGCCACGCTGGACGAACCGCGCCCCGAGCGGCTGGTCGTGCGGGATGTCGCGAAGGGCGAGTGGCGGCTGGAGGTGGACCCCCGGTACGGCGGCACGCGCGTGTACCCGGACGGGTTGGAGTTCACCGAGGACGCGTTGGAGACGTACACGATCGACGAGTCCGACCCGTTGTCGGCGCGCACCCGGTCGGACTGGTCGATCCGGCTGCACCGGCCGGAGCTGGGGTGGGACACGACCGTGCGGACACGGTCGGAGATTACTTGCGACGAAACGGAATTTATTACCTCGAATGAGGTCATCTGCACCGAGGGCGAAGAAGTGATCTTCCACCGCACATGGGAGAAAAGGATTCCGAGAACTGCCAGTTGAGGGCGAATGCCCGATTTGCCGTTCTTAATCCTCCCGTGAGTTGGGTCACGCGTTTCTGTGCGTGACCTGTGTCCTGGTCTGCCCGCGTTCTCCCTTACGGCATTTGACAGTTGACCCTTGGCTCACGCAAAGGATCAAGTGCCTCATACGCCTCAGACCAAGGTCAATAGGGGTTAGGTGTGATTCCGCCACTTGTTCCGGACATGTGCTCTCGCATACGTTCCCGGCCTGTCGAGCGGAACGCCGAATCCTGCCGCCGCCCGGCATCCCAGTCACGAACTTCTCGCACGGCAGGAGCGGGGGAACCAGGTAAGTCGCCGGGCCGGTCAGCACGACCGGAACGGCTTGGGGTTAAGTCACGTCCGCAAGGGCTTGGCCGGGCACCTCCCAGCCCGAACCCGACAGCTCACCTCGCAGGCGACGGAGAGGAACCTCGTCATGCCTGCAACCGCCCAGTCCCGCCGCGCCCGCCTCGTCCGCCGTGTCGTTGTCGCCGGTACCGGTGTCGCGATCCTCGCGCTTCCTGTCGTCGGTGCGACCACCGCGTCCGCGGCCACCACCGCCTCGACCACCACCGCCGGGTACCCCAACACCCTTGACGGGTGGATCCGTGAGTCGCTCGCGATCATGGCGCAGAAGGGGATTCCGGGGACGTACAACGGGATCTACCGGAACGTGATCCGTGAGTCGTCCGGTAACCAGTACGCGATCAACAACTGGGACTCCAACGCGGCGGCCGGTACGCCGTCGAAGGGGCTTCTCCAGGTCATCGACCCGACGTTCAACGCGTATCACGTGGCCGGGACTTCGTTCGATCCGTACGACCCGGTCGCGAACATCACCGCCGCCTGCAACTACGCGGCGGCCGTGTACGGCTCCATCGACAACGTGTACGGCGCTTACTAGAAACCCGCGTCGAGCAGCAGTCTTTCGAGGACGACGGCGATGCCGTCGTCCTCGTTCGACTTCGTCACCTCGTCCGCCACCGCCTTGAGTTCGGGGTGGGCGTTGGCCATCGCCACGCCGTGGGCTGCCCAGTCGAACATCGGGATGTCGTTCGGCATGTCGCCGAAGGCGATGGTGTCGGACGGGGTCAGGCCCAAGTGGCGGGCGGCGAGGGCCAGTCCCGTCGCCTTGGTGATGCCGAGTGGCTGGAGTTCGACGGTACCGGGGCCCGACATGGTGACCGAGGCCAGGGAACCGACCACCGAGCGGGCCGTGGAGGCCAACTCGTCGTCCTCCAGGGCGGGGTGACGGAGCAACACCTTGCTGATGGGTTCGCACCAGAGGTCGTCGCGTCGGCCCACCCGTACCGCGGGGAGCGTGGGGTGCGGCATCAGGTAGCCGGGCTCGATCAGGGTGAGGCCGTCCACGCCGTCCTGGTCGACCGCCGCGTACACCTGGCCCACCTCCGCCTCGATCTTGCCGAGCGCGGTCTCCGCCAACTCCCGGTCCAGGGTGACCGACCAGAGCAGACGGTCCGCGCCGGCGTCGTACAACTGCGCGCCCTGTCCGCACACCGCGAGCCCCCGGGAGCCGAGGTCGTCGAGGAGGGGCCGCACCCTCGGGGCGGGCCGGCCGGTGACGACGAGGTGCCGGGCACCGGCCTCCGCCACCCGCCGCAGTACGGCGAGGGACCGGTCGGAGAGGGTGTCGTCGCCGCGCAGCAGCGTTCCGTCCAGGTCGGTGGCGATCAGTGCATATGCGAGGGGTGCGGCCATGATCAGAGAATACGGATGGAACGCCCCACCGACTCGACACGAACCGGACGGCTGCTGCCTTCACATGCGTGTACCCGTGTTCCGGTTGGTTTGACAATTACGACCGTTATGCCGACTCCCGTACCACCAGTTCCGTAGGCAGAATCACGCCCGCCGTGTCCTCACCGGCGATCTGGGCCAGCAGCATGCGCACCATCTCGGCGCTGATGCGGTCGTAGGGCTGGCGCATGGTCGTGAGGGCCGGGGTGATGGAGGTGGCCGCCGCCGAGTCGTCGAAGCCTCCGACAGCGATGTCATCCGGGACCGAACGGCCGGACTGTTGAAGGGTGTTGACGACTCCCAGGGCCATGAGGTCCGAGGCTACGAACACCGCGTCTATGTCGGGGGCCTGGGCGAGGAGTCTGCGGGCCGCTTCCTCGCCGCCCGTGCGGCGGTAGTCGCCCTCGACGACGAGCGTCGGGTCGTGTGGGAGGCCTGCCTCTGTCAGTACGTCTCGGTAACCCGCCAGGCGGTCGGGGCCGCCCGGTGCGTCGAGCGGGCCGGTGACCATGGCGATGCGGCGGCGGCCGGCGGCGATGAGGTGGCGGACCATCTCCTGGGCGCCGTCGCGGTCGGCTGCGGCGACGTAGCTGTACTTGGAGGCGGCCCCCAGCGGCTTGCCGCAGGCCACCAACGGGATGCCCGCGTCCCGGAGTTCGGCCGCCACCGGGTCGCCGCTGTGGTTGGAGACGAGGAGGACGCCGTCGACGTGGCCCGAGGTGATGTACCGGGTCAGGCGGCGGCGTTCGTCCTTCGACGAGGCCAGCATCAGCAGGAGCGGGATGTCGTGGCGGGCCAGGTGTTCGGTGCAACCCCGCAGCAGGACATTGAAGTTGGGGTCCTCGAAGAACTTCTCCTGCGGCTCGGTGAGGAGGAACGCCACCGAGTCCGACCGTCCGGTGCTCAGGGAGCGGGCGTGCCGGTTGACGACGTAGCCCGTCTTCCTGATCGCCGTCTCCACCGCGGTGCGGGCGGCCGGTGAGACGTAGTGGCCGCCGTTCAGGAACCGGGAGACGGTCCCCCGGGAGACCCCTGCCTCCCGGGCCACGTCGTGGATGGTGGGCGGTTTACGGCGTCCGTTCGGACTGGTGGCCATGGTCCTCGTTCTGCCGGTTCAGGTGCGGTGGGGGGAGATACGGCTCAGTACGTGCACCTCAGGCCTTGACCGATCCACTCAGCAGATCGAGCGACCAGAAGCGCTGGATCACCAGGAACAGCGCGATCAGCGGCAGGATCGCGAGGAAGCAGCCCATGATGACCAGGGTGTAGAGCGCGGGCTGTGAGGCGCCCTGGTTGAGCAGGGTGTAAAGGCCCAGCGTGAGCGGGAACTTGGTGTCGTCCGCGAGCATCACGTACGGCAGCAGGAAGTTGTTCCAGATGCCGACGAACTGGAACAGGAACACCGTGATGAGCCCCGGCATCATCATCGGCACGGCGATCCGCGAGAAGATCCGCCACTCGCTCGCGCCGTCCATGCGGGCGGCTTCGAGGAGTTCGGCGGGCACGGAGGCCGCCGCGTAGATACGGACGAGGTAGACGCCGTAGGGAGAGAGGATCGACGGGAGGAGCATCGACCAGTACGAGTCGGCCAGGCCCAGCTTCGAGAGGAGGAAGTACTGGGGGACGGTCAGGACGATGCTCGGGACGAGGACGCCGGCCAGCATCAGCTTGAAGATGAACTCCCGTCCCCTGAAGGCGAATCGGCCCAGTGCGTAGCCGCCGGCGGCCGAGACCGCGGCGGAGAGCAGGGCGCCGCCGCCCGCGTAGAAGAGGGAGTTGACCATCCACTGCCAGTAGATGCCGTCGCGGTAGGCGCTGAGGTCCTTGATGTTGTCGAGGAAGCCGGAGCCGGGGGCGAAGGTGAACGTGGAGAAGAGTTCGCCGCGGCCCTTGCTGGCCGCGATGACCACCCAGACCACGGGGATCAGGCAGTACAGCGAGCCGATGACCAGCACCAGGGTGGGCACCCACGCGGTGCGCTTCGGCTTCGCGGGGCCCGGGCGGGCGTCGGTGGCGGTGAGGGTGAGGGGGGTCATGCCCGGTCCTCCCGGGTGTAGCGGTCGGAGACGCGCAGCAGCGTGAAGGAGAGCGCGAAGGTCGCCAGGGCCAGCACCACGGCGGTGGCGGAGGCGCCGTAGATGTCCGACCTGAGGAAGGCGGCGTCGTAGATGGCCATCAGCGGACTCCAGGAACTGGAGAGGCCGTTGGTCAGCGGCTTGAGGGCCATGGGCTCGGTGAAGACCTGGAGCGTGGCGATGACCGAGAAGAAGAACGTGAGCACGAGGGACGGCATCACGATCGGGATCTTGATCCGCAGGGCGATCTTCAGGTCGGACGCGCCGTCGATGCGGGCGGCCTCGTAGATCTCCTGCGGGATGGAGCGCAGGGCGGTGTAGATGACGATCATGTTGAAGCCGGTGCCGCCCCACACCGCGATGTTCGCGAAGGACAGGTACAGGTTGCCGCCGTCGAACAGGTCGGGCTGCGGGAGGTTGAACTCGCGCAGGAGGTAGTAGAAGGGGCTGACCGTCGGCAGGTACAGGAAGCCCCACATCAGGGCGGCGATGATGCCGGGGACGGCGTACGGCAGGAAGATCGCGAGGCGCGCGAACTTGGCGCTGCGTGCCTGCGGGGTGTCCAGCATCAGCGCGAAGACCAGGGCCAGACCGAGCATCGTGGGGATGACGATCAGGCCGTAGCCGAAGGCGCGCAGGACGCTGTGGCCGAACTCGGAGTCGTGCAGGACGTCGGTGTAGTTGCCGATGCCGTTCCACACTTGCTGACGGGCGCCCTTGCCGAGGCCGATGCCCTTGACCTGGACCTTGTGGAGACTGAGCCACACCGCGTACCCGATCGGTACGACGGTGAAGGCGGCGAACAGGAGCACGGCCGGTACGAGGAACCAGTACGGCGCGCTGCGGCCACGGCGACGGAAGCGGCGGGGGCGGACGGAGGTGGCGGTGCCGTCCGCCAAGGGCCCGACCGTCGGCCGGTCGGTGCCCTTGAGCGGAGTGCTGGTCATGCCTCGGTCACCTTGAAGCCCTGCTTCTTCATGTCGGTGAAGGTCGACGACTGCATGGTCGCGAGCGCGGTGTCGAACTGCGCGGCCTTCTTCGCCTTGGTGGCCTTGCCGAACGCGTCGCTGAAGGTGTCGTAGGCGACCTGGACGTTCGGGCCCCAGGCGGACGCGGCCGTGGTGGCGGCGATCTTCGCGGCCGTGTCGTAGAAGTCGGTCTGGTTCGGGAAGAACTCGGGCGTGGTGAGGACCGAGCCGGACTGGCCCTTGGTGGCCGCCGGGTAGATGCCGGCCTCCTTGACCAGGGCGGCGAGCGCCTCCGGGTCGGTGTTCAGCCAGTTCGCGAACTTGGTCGCGGCCTCGGCGTGCTTGGAGTCGGTGGAGACACCGGTGGAGGAGCCGCCCCAGCTGCCGGTGACGTCCTCGCCCGCGCTCCACTGCGGCAGCGGCGCCATGCGCCACTTGCCCTTGGTGTCGGGGGCGGAGCTGACCAGCACACCGGGCGCCCACACGGCGGAGACCCAGGCGATGTTGGTGCCCTTGTTCAGCGCGTTGTTCCAGGCGGGCGTGTACATCGGCTGGTTGTCGATCACGCCCTCCTGGACGAGCCCGCCCCAGAAGTCGGTGACCTTCTTGGTCGCCGCGTCGTCGATGCCGACGGTCCACTTGCCGCCGCTCTGCACGGTCCACCACTTGGCGCCCGCCTGCTGCGACAAGCCGGCGAACAGACCGGGGTCGTTGGAGGAGAACGTCGTCAAGTAGGCGTCCGGGAGGGCCTTCTTGGCGGCGCGGGCGGTCTTGGCGAAGTCGTCCCAGGTCGCGGGGACCGTCAGGTTGTGCTTCTTGAACAGGTCCTCGCGGTAGAAGAACATCAGCGGCCCGGAGTCCTGCGGTATCGCGTACACGGCGTCGGTGCCGAGCGTGACCATGCTCCAAAGTCCCTCGGCGAACTGGGACTTGGCGGACTTCGCGTACTTCGAGATGTCCGCGAGCACGTCGTTCGAGACCAGCGTCGGCAGCGACTGGTACTCGACCTGGATGAGGTCGGGGGCGTTGCCCGCCTTCTTCGCGGTGATCAGCTTGGAGACGATGTCCTTGCCCGCGGCCTGCTTGGAGACGGTGACCGTGATGTCCGGGTTCTTCTTGTTCCAGATCGCGGCGACCTTTTCCATGTTCGGCGCCCAGGTCCAGTAGGTCAGCTTGACGGGCCCGCTGCTCTTGCCGGAGTCGTCGTCGGAACCGCCACAGGCGGCGAGGGTGCCCGTGAGGCCTACGGCTGCTGCCCCGGCAAGAATGCTGCGCCTGCTGAACTGGTGGCGGTGGATCGACATCTTCATCTCCCCTGACTGAGTGCGAGCCGGCCTCGGATGTGTCCCACCTGCTCCGCACGGCTCTGTGACCGTGCACAGTAGAGAATTGTTTCGGACCCTTGTCAATGGATGAACCGTGGGGTTACCTACTTGTTGTTGACGGATGGACGCCGCAACCATCCATGTGCACGATCACAGAAACGGCCGCGTTTCAGCCGTGGTTTGGCCGTCTCAGTCACCGATCCCCGGGAGTGAACCCATGCCGTCCCCCGCCCCGCACGACCGTCTGCCGCTCGCCTTCGGAGGTGACTACAACCCCGAGCAGTGGCCGCAGGAGGTCTGGGAGGAGGACGTACGGCTGATGCGGGAGGCCGGGGTCACGGCCGTGTCCCTCGGTGTCTTCTCCTGGGCCCGGATGGAGCCGCGGCCGGGTGAGTACGACTGGGAGTGGCTCGACACGGTGATGGGCCTGCTGCACGCGGCGGGCATCGCCGTGAACCTCGGCACGCCGACCGTCGTACCGCCGGCGTGGTTCTACCGCGCGCACCCTGACGCGCTCCCGGTGACGCGCGAGGGAGTCCGCCTGGCCTTCGGCTCGCGGGGCGCGATATGCCACTCGAACCCCGAGTACCGGGCGGCGACGGCCACGATCACGACGGCGCTGGCCGAGCGCTACGGCAGCCACCCGGCGGTGGTGCTGTGGCACGTCCACAACGAGTACGGCGCCCCGGTCCTCGCCTGCTACTGCGATGTGTGCGCGGCGGCCTTCCGGGGGTGGCTGCATGAGCGCTACGGCACCCTCGATGCCCTCAACCACGCCTGGGGGACGGCGTTTTGGGGCCAGCAGTACGGCGACTGGGAGGAGATCACTCCGCCCCGCGCGACCCCGTCCGTATGCAATCCCACCCAGCAACTCGACTACCACCGCTTCGCCGACGCCCAGGCCCGCGCCAACTTCGTCGCCGAGCGGGACATCCTGCACCGCCTCTCCCCCGGCGTCCCCGTCACCACCAACTTCATGGTCGCGCCGAGCCAGGGCCAGACCGTCGACTACTGGGCCTGGGCCAAGGAGGTCGACCTCGTCACCAACGACCACTACCTGATGACGGACGGCCGCCGCACGCACGTGAACCTGGCGCTGGCCGCGGACTTGACGCGCTCGGTGGCGGGCGGGGGTCCGTGGCTGCTGCTGGAGCACGCCACGTCCGGGGTCAACTGGCAGCCGTACAACCCGGCGAAGCGTCCTGGTGAGATGGCTCGGAACTCGCTCGGGCATGTGGCCCGGGGTTCCGAGGGCGCGATGTTCTTCCAGTGGCGGCAGTCGCAGGCGGGGGCGGAGAAGTTCCACACGGCGATGCTGGCGAACTCCGGTACGGACAACCGGGGTTGGCGCGAGGTGACGGAACTCGGGCGCCGGGTCTCCGACTTGAGCCGGGCCGGTCTGCGGGGTACGCGGACCCGGGGTGACGTGGCGATGGTGTGGTCCTGGGACTCCTGGTGGGCGCAGAGCCTGGAGTGGCGGCCGAGTCAGGATCTGGACGCGCGGGAACGGTTGGATTCGTTCTACGAGGCGCTCTACGACCGGCACTTGACGGTGGACTTCCTGCCGCCGACGGGGTTGGGGGACCTGGACCCGGAGCGGTATCCGCTGCTGGTGGTACCGCAGTTGTACGCGGCGCCGGTGGGGGTGGGGGCGGATCTGGAGCGGTACGTGTCGCGGGGCGGGACGCTGCTGGTGTCCTTCTTCTCCGGGATCGTCGACGAGAACGACACCTTGCATCCGGGCGCGTATCCGGGGGCGCTGCGGGACGTACTCGGACTGACGGTCGAGGAGTTCGACCCGTTGCTGCCCGGGGAGACGGTCTCGGTCCGGGGTGCGGACGGCGCGCTGTACGAGGCGGACCTCTGGTCGGAGGTCGTGGTGCCGGGAGCCGGTTGCGAGACGCTCGCGGTCTTCGCGGACGGTCGTACGGCGGGTGGGGCGGCGCTGACTCGGCGTGCGGTGGGGTCGGGGGCCGCGTGGTACCTCGCGACGCGGTTGACGGGTGCCGACCTGGCCGCCGTCGTCGACCTCGCCCTCGCGGACGCGGGGATCACGCCGGTCGATCTGCCTCGCGATGTCGAACTCGTCGTACGGGAGGGCGAGTCGGGGACGTTTCGCTTCGCGGTGAACCACACCGGGGGCGAGGTGAAGGTGGTGCTGCCGGACGGGAGCCGGGCGGCGGTGCCGGCGGGCGGGGTGGAGGTTTTCCAGGACCCGCACTGACCAACTCCCTTGTGTTTCACGTCATTTCCGTCATTCCCGTCATTCCCAGAGCCGTTTCACTTGAAGGGGAACTTCGTAATGCGCAGACGCAGTGTTCTTACGGCGGCGGGTGCGGCCGCACTCGCGGTACCGGTGCTGGGCGCGACGCCGGCCGTGGCGAGCACCGGTACCGGGTCGGACCGGCGCCGGTTGGAGATCCGGGGGATGGACATCTCGTCGCTCCCCAAGGACGAGGCGCACGGGGCGATCTACCGCCGTGCGGACGGCCGCCGGGACGACCCGATCCGCATCCTGGCCGACGCGGGCGTCACCCACGCCCGCCTCAAGGTCTGGGTGAACCCGGCCGACGGCTACAACAACAAGAAGCACATCCTGCCGTTGGCGAAGCGGTTGCGCCGGGCGGGGATCGGCATCTGGGTCGACTTCCACTACTCCGACACGTGGGCCGACCCGTCCCACCAGACCAAGCCGGCGGCCTGGGCGGACCTGGACGTGGCGGGCCTGACGAGGGCGGTCTACGACCACACCGCCGACATCCTGGGCGCGTTGCGCCGCCAGGGCACTCCGGCGGACCTGGTGCAGATCGGCAACGAGATCAACGGCGGGCTGCTCTGGCCGACCGGCAAGAACTGGGGTGACGACGCCGGGGGTTGGGGCAACCTGACGACGTTCTTGAAGGCAGGTCTGAACGCCGCCCGCGACACGACCCCGCGCATCCGGACGATGCTCCACATCGCCTCCGGCGGCGACAACGGCACGTCACGCTGGTGGTACGACAACGTGGTCGCCGACGGCGTCGACTTCGACATCATCGCCCAGTCGTACTACCCGTTCTGGCACGGCACCCCGGACGCCGCGGCGGCCAACTTGGCGGATCTGGCGGCCCGTTACGACAAGCCTGTGCTGATCGCGGAGACGGCGTATCCCTTCACGCTGCAGAGCGAGGACGCGACGAACGACATCATGTACGACCCCTCGCAGCTCACGGCGGGCTACCCGGCAACCCCGGCCGGGCAGGCGGCGTGGCTGCGGACGGTGGCCGACCTGATGGTGGATGTGCCCGGCAACAAGGGGCTGGGCTACTGCTATTGGGAGGGCGTGTGGACGTACCGGGCCGGTGACGGCTGGGACCCGGCGGACCCGGCGTCGGGCAACGCGTGGGAGAACCTGGCGTTGTTCGACTTCGATGACAAGGCGTTGCCGGGGTTGAGGACGCTGGGCCACTACCGGTCGTAATGCCCGCGAGTGACGAGTCCAACCCGTACGGTTACTGTCCGGTGCCTGTCCAGTGATGTCCAGGCTGTCGACAGGGGCCGTACGGGTAGGGGGCGTTGCGGCACGGCCGTACGACAGAGGGGCGAGCGTGGACAGGGAACCGGAGCAGCTCAACAGCGAGGCGGACGAGCCGGGTTGGGAGGTCGACCCGGACGACGACTGGGGGTTGGCGGTCCTCCCGACGGTGGGGCGGCAGTTGAGGCTGCGGCGCGAGGCGGTGGGATGCGGGTCCCGGACTTCGCGGTGGCGGTGGGGTACGGAGAGGATCTCGTCTACAAGATCGAGGGTGGGAAGCGGATTCCCCGGCCTGAGTATCTGGACAAGGCGGAGGAGGTGTTGGGGGCGGATGGGCTGATCTCGGCGATGAAGGAGGACGTCGCGCGGGTCAGGTACCCGAAGAAGGTGCGGGCGCTGGCGAAGATGGAGGCGCAGGCGGTCGAGCTTCAGCTCTACGATCCCCTGAACATCCACGGGTTGCTTCAGACGCCGGAGTACGCACGCACCCTTCTCCTGATGAGGCGCCCCGCGTACACCGAGGACGAGGTAGAGCGGTACATCGCCGCGCGTGTGGCACGCAAGGCGATCTTCAAGCGGGACCCCGGTCCTGAACTCAGCTTCGTGCTGGAGGAGTGGACGCTTCGGCGTCCGCTCGGAGGGAAGGCGTTGCTGCGCCGACAGCTGGAACATCTGCTGGAGACAGGCCAGTTGAGGAATGTCGAGCTTCAGGTGATGCCAATGGACCGCGAGGAGCACGCGGGAGTCGACGGCGGAATCGATGTGCTGAAGTTCGCCGACGGCTCGGCGGTAGGACGCTCGCCGGTCGTGGCGAACGGCCGGCCGGTCTCGGAGCCCAAGCTGCTACGTATCCTTGAACTGCGGTATGGCATCATCCGGGCTCAGGCTCTCACCCCGCGTGAGTCGACAGCCTTCATCGAGCAACTGCTGGGGGAAACATGATCCGCGAGCCCGAACTGACCTGGTTCAAGAGCACCTACAGCAGCGGCTCCGAAGGCGACTCCTGCGTCGAAGTAGCCACCACCCCCGCCACGATCCACATCCGCGACTCCAAGCACAGCCCCCAGGGCCCCCGCTTCGCCGTCACGGCAACCACGTGGACGAACTTCGTGACGTACGCGTCCGGAGCCTGACCCACCCCCACCCCTCGCCAGAAGTGTGACACTCAACGAACCTCCCTACTCGGCGAGTTGCGCGATGGCCGCCTGTACCGTTTCCAGCAGCGCGGCCAAGCCCGGTGCCTCCCACTCCGCGGCCGTGTAGGGCATGGTGAGGTGCATCCCCACGGCGTCGATCTCCACGATCCGCCTCCCCTTCCGGTCGGGGCCGGTGACGCTCAGGCGCATGTGCCGGATGTGGAAGCGTTTGGGGTGGTTGCCGAAGATCTCCAGTATCCGACCGTCGAACGAGTACAACTGGTGGCCGACCGTGGCCGTGATCTCGTCATTCATGGGGGAACCCTAAACACGACGATCAGCCGCTGCCAGGCCTCCGGCGCCGCCGAGCGTCCGGCAGGTCACCGGTCGGCCCACCCGTCGCCCCTCCACGCTCACCGAGGACGAACACCAGCAACTCAAGGCCGTACTCAAGTACTCAACGCCTTCCCCGGAGTGACCGGCTTCGCCCACGGCCGAGTCGGCGACCTCGACGCCGTCACCACCGGGCTCACTCTGCCCCGGAGCTCCGGTGTGCGGTGTTCAAGCCCAGGGATCGACCGGGACCGTGTCGATCGCCCGGCCTTCGGTGTCGAGGAGCCGGCCCCAGGACTTGACCGGGCGCAGGACGACCTGGCGGTCTGTCACCTCGACGGCCGGCCAGGTCGAGCGGATGCGCCGTAGCAGGGGGTCGAGAGCCGGCAGATCGTGGAGCTGCACGGTGACGAACAGGTTGGCCGCCCCGATCACGGCCGCGCAGACCCGGGTCTGTGGCCACGCGCCCACACGGCTGCCCACCTCGTGCAACGCCTCGTCGGGAACCCGCAGGGACAGCGCGACCTGCGCGGGCCAGCCGCCCTCGGATCGTACGAAGTCGGTCCGGAACGCGAGCACTCCGGCGCGTACCAGGCTTTCCAGGCGCCGCGTGACCGCTCGCTCGGACCGGTCCAGGCCGCGGGACAGATCGCGGATGGTCGTGCGTCCGTCGCTCTGCAGTGCCAGGAACAGGGCCTGATCGAATGCGTCCAGCTCGCGCGTCGTGGCGTGGCTCGGGGAATCCGCGGACGACAGGGCTTCCACGGCCTCGGGGTCGATCGCCCCCAGGCGCCAGTGCACGCCGCTGAACACGTGTGTCGCGACGCGAGCCGTGAGCTGCCGTATCGCGGGGATGCGACCGATGTCGTCGACGAGCAGACGTGACATGGCCGCGGTGTCCCTGGCCAGCACCAGGGCGTAGAGGTCGTGGCTCCCCGCGGTCAGGTGGACGCTGAAGACCTGCGGCCGAGCGGCCAGCGCCCTGGCGATGCCGGCGGCGTCGCCCGGTGCGCAGGCCACCTCGACCACGGCGCTCGCCAGCGGCATCGCCGGGCCGGGCGCGCTGGAGATCCAGGCCAGGCCCGCCCGGGTGAGTCGTCGCCAGCGTCGCCCGGCCGTGACCGCGGACATGCCCAGGGCAGGGCCGAGCTGTTCGAAGCCGGCCCGCGGATTGACGTGCAGGGCATCGATGAGAGCGACGTCGTCCTCATCGATCCCGGGTCTGCCGCTCTCGTCCATGCGGTCCATCTTTGTCCGGTCCGGCTACTGCGGCACCAGCGCGAATCGCCGCGCGATCACGTCGGCACACACCAGGCCGCGGCACCCCGGGCCCAGCAGCCACCGCAGCGGTGCGCGAACGGCGTTGTGCACCTGGTGCCCGCCGCCGTGGACGGTGAACAGCGCCACCGGGGCGTCGGTGTCCCCTCCGTAGGTCGTCACGGTGACGGCGGGTACCTTCGCGCCTCCCGGCTGCCGCAGTGGTTCGCTCACCGGGGCCGCGGAGATGCCGTTGCGGGCGGCGTAGTACGCGGCCGTATCGGGCGCCGAGAGGTGAAGCCCGCGCGGGAAGAGGCCGTGCACGCTGACGATGCCGCCCTGGTAGGGGGCCAGCGGGTCGGCGGTGCCGTGGAACAGGAGCATCGGAACGGGTGTGCTCGCGTCGGGCCCGCGGTGTGCGGCGGAGATATGGGCGGCGTCGGGCTGGGTACTGCTGATGATCGCGGCCGCGGCCAGTCGTTCCGGTACGTCGTGCAGCAGGCGCATCACCATCTGGCCCCCCAGCGAGAAGCCGACCGTGACGACCCGATCCGCGTCGATGTCGTGCCGGGCGGCCATCTCCTCGACCAGCGCGGTGAAGAAGGCGACGTCGTCGACACCGTGCCGTTGCGCGGGCGTGTCGATGTCGCGTGCGCCGTTCCAGTCCCGGCGGTACCCGTCGGGGTACACGACGACGGCGCCGGCGCGGTCCGCCAGCGCGTCGAAGGAGTCGCCGCTGAAGTGGCGTATGCCGTTACCGGTCTGGGCCGTGCCGTGGAAGAACACCACCAGCGGCCGTCCGGACGGCGGCACCGGCGACCGGGGCGGGCCGGTCACCACGACGTACGTGCGCCTGCGCCCGTCCACCGTCAGTTCCCCGCGTTCGACGAGCGGCACCGGGCTCACCGCCACTGGGGACTGCTCGAACCGCGTGGCACCAGCGCGGGGTCCGGCCAGGCGGGCGGAGTCCTGCTGAACTCGACCTGCGGCGCGGGGAAGTGCAGGGCGCCCAGGGGTGTGTCCGCGTCGAACGCCTTCGGCTCCCGCAGGCTGTGTTCCTCGTCGCTGCCGGCCAGCGCCGGGTCTACCAGCCCCAGGGTCAGGTACCACATGGCGTTGCGGGTCAGGTTCACCGTCACATGCCAACTCCCGCCCACGGTCGCCCGTTTGACCAGGCCGGCGGTGGCGCCGGCAGCTCCCATGTAGCCGGTGACGAAGTCGTTGATCATGCCGGTCACGGGCAGCTTCGGTTCCTGTTCCGACCCGGCTGCCGCCATGAGGCCGGAAGCGGCGGAACCGTTCATGTCGAAACCGCCGCGGGCGGCCCACGGCCCCTGGGAGCCGTAACAGGTGACCGACACCTGCACCAGGCCGGGGTGGCGCTTCGCGAGCTCGTCCGGGGCGAGTCCGAGCCGTTCGAGCTTGTCGCCGCGGTGGTTGTTGACCACGACGTCGGCCTCGGCCAGCAGTTCCTCGGCCAGCCGCCTGCCGTTGTCCGAGTTCAGGTCCAGCAGCGTGCTGCGCGATCCGATGTTGGCCTGGGTGTAGATGAACGCGTGCTCGTAGTCGTTGGCCCGGGTCGCGCACAGTACGTCGGCGCCCTGTTCCGCCATCGTCCGGCCGACGGTCGGACCCGCCACCGCGTGCGTGAACGACAGCACCCTGACCCCGTCCAGGGGGCGATCGGAGGCGGAGAACTTCTTCACGGGGGCCGGGCCGATCTGTTCCAGCCCGATGACCGGCTGCGAGGCCAGCAGCGCACCCTGCGGATGTGCCGCCCACTCCTGCGCGGTGCGCGCCACGCACAGAGGCAGACCGACGGCGTTGGCCGCCTCTTCCAGCTCGAACGCGTCCCACTTCGCGAACGCCGCGGCGACCTTGTCCCGGTCCGGCGGAACGTCCAGGAAACGGCACCACTTCGCCGCCAGATGCGGATAGACGCCCGAGGCCATGACGGTCCGCCCGTCCCGGGTGCGGTAGCTGTCGAGCAGGAACGGGTTGTCGAAGATCAGAGAGTGCTCGGGCAGCTCACCGGCCAGCGTCGGATGCCAGAAGGCGTGCGGGGTGACATGGTGGATGGCCTGCCGCAGGTCCAGACGCAGGTCCTGGCCGATGCCCGACCGGATGCGGTGCAACGCCGCCGCGCCCACCGCCGCGGCCATCATCGGGATACCGATGGCGGCACCCAGACGAATCCGATCGGGCACGATCGGATCCTGGCCCGCGAACGTCACCTCACCACCGGTGTCAGCCGTGGAAAGACCCAACGGCGCCAGAAGCTCCTCCAGACACGCCACCGGATCGAAGCCGTCCCGCTCCGCCACCGCAGAGAAACCCATCTCACGCCCACCTCCGCTCACCGTCCCCCGCGGTTCAAGGATGGGCACCGGCACGCAAGCACCGGGAAATCTGACGGGAAGCAGCCAAAATCGCCTCCTCCGCGACGGAAAACAGCCGCACACCCACTCAGGCGGTCCCGGCCCAGGCCAGTTCCCGGCACCACCTGAAGACGGGCGGTAGTCCGGCGAGGAACCCTGCGCGGGAGAGCCCTCGCGGCCACGATCTCCGGAGCCCCTCCCACCCGCACCGGCAATGGCGACCGTGTGTCCTGTTCTCTCGCCCGCCAATGATCAGCACGGCCCCTCGGCATGCATCATCCAGACATGTTCACTCCCGAACAACGCGACCGCACCCGCGCCCAACTCCTCGCCCGCGCCGAAGCCGACGACTCGATCACCGGCTTCGCCTACACCGGCTCGGTCGCCAGCGGAACCGGCGACCGCTGGTCGGACACGGACATCGTGCTGGCCGTGCGGGGCGATGTCACCGAGGCCGTAGGTCGCTGGACGGCGTGGATCTACGACGAGTTCGACACCCGGCACCACTGGGACCTCGGCATCGGCGGCACCAGCGTCATCCGCGTGTTCCTGCTGCCCGGCTGGGTGGAGCTGGACCTCACCTTCGCCCCGGAGCAGGAGTTCGGCGCCCGGGGTCCAGCCTGGCAAACCCTCTTCGGCACCCCACACGAACAGCCGCCGTTCCCCCCGCCTGACCGCAACACCCTGATCGGCTACGCCTGGCACCACGCCCTGCACGCCCGCATCTGCCTTGAACGGGGCCGGAGTTGGCAGGCCGCACACTGGATCAACGCCCTGCGCGACCAACTGATCACCCTGGCCTGCCTACGCCTCGACCTCCCCACCGCCTACTCAAAAGGCGCCCACCTGCTGCCGGACGAGGTCACAACCCCATTGGAATCCACCCTCATCCGCTCCCTGACGGAACCAGAACTCCGCCGCGCGCTCACCGCGACAATCACAGCCACGGCAGCGGAACTTGACCACTCCGACCCCCGACTCGCCGCCCGCCTGACCCCGATGCTCACGGAGCTGACGTAACTCATGGGCACAACCACCCACATCGACCTCACCCCCGTCCCGCCCGGCCAGGTCACCCTCACCGACCGCCGCACGCAACGGAGTTGGACGGTCGGCCTCGCCCCCTTCCACCTCGGCACGCTCCCCGTCACCCAGGCGCAGTACGCCCAGGTCACCGGCGAACGCCCCAGCACCGCACAGGGCAACGACCGCCTCCCCGTGGAGACCGTGTCATGGCGGGACGCGGTCCTCTTCTGCAACTCCCTTTCCCAGCAAGAGGAGTTGACCCCGGCGTACGACTTCGACGCCCACGGTGAACCCCTCCTACGGGGGCCCTCCGCCGACAGCTACCGCCTCCCCACCGAAGCCGAGTGGGAGTACGCGTGCCGGGCCGGGACGAGCGGCCCGCGCTACGGACCGCTCGACGACATCGCCTGGCACCGAGGCAACTCCGATGAACGCCCCCACGAACCGGGCGCCCGACTCCCCAACCCCTGGGGCCTGCACGACATGCTGGGCAACGTGTGGGAATGGTGCTGGGACCTCTACGACCCCGAGGTCTACGGCACCTACCGGGTACTGCGCGGCGGCGGCTGGTTCGACGAGCACTGGAGCTGCCGCGCCTCCGTACGCCGCCGAAGCCACCCGACGTTCCGCGTGGACGACGTCGGCTTCCGCGTCGCCCGGTCCGCGACCCGCTGAGCCCCTGACCCACTACCCCTCTGAGCCCGGTCCGACCGTCCGCCGCCCGCCCCGGCGCTCAACTACCCGTGCGCGGCCACCAGATGCTTCGCCAGCCTCGGCGACGCGAACTCCGTCCCGCACACGAACCGCATCACCGGCCCGTACGACGACGCCGACGGCAGCCCCGTGAAGTACACGCCCGGCACGGACGACACATACCCGGCGCCGAGTTTCGGCGTACCCCGGCTCACCGCCAGCTGGGTGCGCAGCTCGTGCCCGAGGAAGTCCATCGCCGCGATGTCGACCCGGTACCCCGTCGCGGAGATGACGTGGTCGGCGGTGAGCTGCTGCGTACCCCCGCCCGGCGTCGCGACGGTGAGTACCGGGCCGCCGTCCGCCGCGCCCGCGCCCCCGCTCGCCTCCGCCCGTACGATCCGCTCGACCTCGCTGACCTGCACCTTCCCCTCGAACCGCTCGCGCAGCCACCACGCCCCGAGCGGCCCGAGCACCCTGCGGACCAGGTAGTGCCGGGTCTGCTCGGGGAGGTAGCGGTACGGCTGGGGGTGGTAACTCAGCGCCCACAGCGACCACGCCCGCCCGAACGGCGACTCGGGGCGCAGCTTCGGCTGTTTCCACGGCGGTGCGCCGAAGGCGACCCGGCCGTGCCCGCGCGAGACGATCCGCACGTTCGCGCCCGCCTCGGCCGCCAACACCGCTGTCTCCAGGGCGGATTGACCGGCGCCGACGACGATCAGCTCCTTGCCCTTGAATCCGCTCAGGTCATGGTGCTGGGAACTGTGCGAGACGGGACCGGTGGGCGCGGGCCCGTCGACCGCCGCCGCGGCCAGCTCCGGCGGGAGGTGGGCGAGGCCGTGCAGGCCGGTCGCGACCACGACCGCCCTCGCCGTGAACAACTCCCCCGAGTCCAGCTTGAGTTCGAAGCCGCCGCCCGTCTTGCGGTCGACGGAGACGACCCGTACCCGCTCCAGCTCGGGCACCAGCTTCTGCTGGAACCACTCGCCGTAGGCGATGAAGGTCTCCACGGGGATGATGTCCTCGTCGGTGACCAGGCGGGGGATGCCGGCCGCGTCGCAGTAGTCGACGAGGTTGTGGCCGGGCTGCGGGGCGTCGAGGCTGGAGGCGGCGGGGGTCGACTTCAGGAGCATCCCGGCGGGCATGTGGTCACGCCAGCTGACCATGGGCTCGCCGAAGACACGGACCGGAATGCCGCGTGCCCGCAGATGCGCGGCGGTGGACAGGCCGAACGGCCCGGCGCCGATGACTGCTACCGGTTGAATCACGAAGTCCCTCCCCAGGACGTCAATTCGTCACTTCGTGTTGGAGCCACTGCTTGAACTCGCGTGCCCCTTGAGCTACTTGCTTGCCCCTTGAGCTACTTGCTGCCTGCTGCTGGAGTTACTGCTTGCTGCTACTGGTGCTGCTGCCGCGCCGGTTGGTGCGCCACAGCTGATACAGGTGCTTCGCGCCCGGCCGCACGAAGCGGGCCAGCATCGTGAAGAACGGCCGCAGATCGTCACCCGCGAGCCAGGCCAGCTCCGTCCCGCTCGCCCGCGCCGGTGCGTGCGGCGTCGTATAGCCGCTGCGGCGGTAGGCGAGGAGGGCGGGCAGGTCGATGTTCTCCACGATGTACCGGTGGCCGGCGCGCTGTTCCCCTTCGGGAACGGAGCGGCCGGTCAGGTCCAGGTGCATGGCGCGGACCACGTCCACCCCCGACTCGTTCTCGAAGAGCCGGAACTGGGCGCCCATGCGGGGGTTGAAGTCGAGCAGTTTGTACTGACCGTCGCGCCGGTCGAAGCGCAGGTCGAGGTCGATGATGCCGGTGAAGCCGATCTGTTTGATGAAACGTGCGGCGAGGTCCGCGAGTTCCGGATTGTCGACCACGTACGCATTTGCCGTCATGCCCGCGTGCGGCGGCCAGGAGCGCACCTTCACGCCGGTGAACAGGGCGAGCGGTGTCGAGTCCTGGTCGAAGTACGCGTGCACGATCCAGTCCTCGGCATCCTCCCTCGGCAGGTACTCCTGGAGGATCACCCCGGGGTGCTCGCCCCAGTCCCGGGCCAGTGTGAGCAGCCCCTCGCGGGTCGTGATCTTCGTCGTACCGTTCACGGCCGGCTGCGAGCGCCGTACGAACGCCTCCCTGTTCTTGGCCACCAGCGGGAAGCGGGCCTTCTCGGCGAACTCGACGATGTCGTCGTACGACTGCGGGAAGGCCGCCGCGGGGCTGGGGATGCCGTGTTCCACACAGAGTTCGTGCAGGCCCTGTTTGCTCGCGAGGTGGCGCGGCAACTTCGGTTCCACGCGCGGGAAGAGGAAGCGGGAGCCGAGCGTGTCCTGGTGCTCGGCGATCAGGACGGCGGCCTCCTCGTCGGTGGGGATGAGGACCGTGGGCCGGCCGATGCGGCGCCCGATGCGCAGCAGGCCCTCCACCAGTCGCCCGGGTTCCTCCGTGCCGGTCGTCGGCCACACGAACGCGCGCTCCAGGTAACGGGAAGCGGCCGCCGGCGTGTAACGGTCCTCCGTGATCGCATACATCGGCACGCCGAGGCGCCCCAGACTCCGGATCGCGCCCACCCCGCCGTGATGCAGCGGATAGTCGCCGAACTTCACGATCAGGCCCGGCACTTCGCGGTCGGCCTCGAAAGGCACGCTGCTGGTGCGCTTGGCCACGGGTCCCCCCACGTGTCCCCCCTACAGACCGGACCCACCCCGTCCGTGTCCCCCAAAGGACGCTAAGCCGGAATTGCCTCCTCCGACAAGACCTATTCGGACATTGCGAACTCTTTAGACACTGCCGGTTCCCGCAACTCACCCGTAACGTGTGGCGCGGCCACATGCGCGTACGCACGAGAGTGAGGCAGCACCCATGCCCCCCTTCGATCTTCCCGAGGGCGACCCCTTCGGCCCGCACAACCTTCCCTACGGCGTCTTCTCGCCAGCCGGCTCGGACCAACGGACCGTCGGCGTCCGGCTCGGCGACCACGTGCTCGACGCGGGCGCGGCAGCGGAGGCACTCGGCTCGCCGTACGTCTCCCTCCTGGCGCACCCGACCCTCACCCCGCTCCTCGCCGCGGGCCACACGGCCTGGTCGGACGTCCGCCGCGCGCTGACCGCGTGGGTGACGGTCCCGTCCCACCAGGAGACGATCGCCCCGTACTTCCACCCCCTCTCGTCGGTGACCCTGCACCTCCCCTTCGAGGTCGCGGACTACGTCGACTTCTACGCCTCGGAGAACCACGCCCGGAACGTCGGCCGCATCTTCCGCCCCGACGCCCCCGACTCCCTGACCCCCAACTGGAAGCACCTGCCGATCGGTTACCACGGCCGCGCCGGCACGGTCGTGGTCTCGGGCACGGAGGTCGTACGCCCGTCCGGCCAGCGCAAGTCCCCGGCCGACCCCGCGCCGGTCTTCGGCCCGTCGGTCCGCCTGGACATCGAGGCGGAGGTCGGCTTCGTGGTCGGCGCGCCGTCGACGATGGGCAGTCCGGTGCCGCTCGCCGACTTCCGCGAACACGTCTTCGGCCTGTGCCTCCTCAACGACTGGTCGGCACGCGACATCCAGGCCTGGGAGTACGTCCCCCTCGGCCCGTTCCTCGGCAAGTCCTTCGCCACGTCGGTGTCGGCGTGGATCACCCCGCTGGACGCGCTGGAGGAGTCGCGGGCAACCCCGCCGGAGCGCACCCACGAACTCCTTCCCTACCTGGACGACTCGGCCGAGGAACCCGGCGGCTACGACCTCCGCATCACCGTCGTGATCAACGGCCACACGGTGTCCGAGCCGCCGTTCTCCACCATGTACTGGACCGCCGCCCAGCAACTCGCCCAGATGACGGCCAACGGCGCCTCCCTCCGCACCGGCGACCTCTACGGCTCCGGCACGGTCAGCGGCCCGACGGAACGCGAGCGGGGTTCGCTCCTGGAACTGACCTGGAACGGCCGCGACCCCCTCGAACTCCCGGACGGCAAGCGGACGTTCCTGGAGGACGGGGATGTGGTCACCCTGTCGGCGTGGGCCCCGGGCGCGGACGGCACGCGCGTGGGGCTGGGCGAGGTCACGGGGCGGATCGTGGCGCGGGACTGAGACGCGAGGGGTGGCGAGGTCGGCGGAGTCCGCGGCGCGGGGGCCGGCGGGTGAGATGAGTCCGGTGGTCTCTGTACACCTGACTCCAGCCGCCCGTGCAGTCATACTGACGGCGGGCGGCACACCTGTCGTGCACCCGCCCTCGGGTACAGCCGCACCCGCGCCTTCGTCTCCCCCTGTTTGTTCCGTTCGTTCCGCTGACCAGGATCCGGAGCCCGTGGCATGACTGTCTGCCTGCTCCTGCTGAGCGTCGTCGCCCTCTCGGCCGCCGTGCCGGCTCCGCGCGCGCTGACCCGGGCGCTGTGGCCCGAACGGGAACCCGTGATCGGCCTGTGGGTGTGGCAGTGCCTGGTCGCCACGGTCCTGCTGTGCTGCCTCGCCGCCCTGGTCCTGGGCGCGGCCGCCGTCTTCCACACCGTCCGCGATCATGTCTTCGCCCCCGCTCCCCCTGCCGTCACCGCGGCCTACGACCTCTCCGCCGCCCCCGTCTGGGCGGTCGCCCTCACGCTGTCCCTGGCCTGCGGCGCCGCCTGGACCACCGCGATGCTGGCCCGCGAACTCGCCGAGGCCCGCCGCCGCAGAGGCCAGGCCCGCGCCCATCTCCGCGAACGCGCCCCCGACCTGCCCGCGGGCCTGCCCCCGGCGCGCGGCCCCCTCCTGGTCCTGGAGGACGAGTACCCGGACGCCTGGTGGATGCCCGGTCACCCGCCCCAACTGGTCGTCACCACAGGCGCGTTGCACCGCCTCACCGGCCACCAGCTCGACGCGGTCCTCACCCACGAACGCGGCCACGCCCGCGCCCACCACGACTGGCTCCTGCACCTCTCGACCGCACTGGCCTCGGGCTTCCCGCACGTCCCCCTGTTCGCCCACTTCTGCGACCAGACCCACCGCCTGGTCGAGTTGGCCGCCGACGACACGGCCTCCCGCCAATGCGGCCACCTGACAACGGCGTTGGCCCTGATCGAGCTGAACAACCACCGAGGCGTCCTCTCCTGCGCCTCCAGCCACCGCCTCCTGGGCGAACGCGTCAACCGCCTCCTGGACCCCCGCCCGAGGCTGGGCCGCCGCCACCGGGCCCTGACGACGACGGTGGCGACCCTGGTCCCGCTGCTGCCCCTGCTGATCGTGTTCGCACCGGGGCTTACGGCCTTGGGCTGAGGAACCCGGGCTCACGGTCCTGGGCCGAGCGCCAAGCGCCGACAGCCCTGGACCGCCGGCCGTTGCGGGCTCCCCGCACCCCGGTCCCAGGATTACGGCCCCCTGCACGGACGCCCTCAGACTGACCGCGCTGGGCTGAGGACCCTACCGGGGACTACCCACGCCCCTGTCCGGGCCCCAACACCCCAGTCCCGCCCCTTACATCCAGTCCTCGGGCGGCGGCTCCTCATCCATCTCCGGCCAGTAATCCGCACCGGGGTCAACATCCTTCGCAGCCCGGCCCGACGCGGATGCCGACGCCTGTGCCCGCGCCTGCGCCGGTGCCGGTGCCGACACTTGCACCGCAGCCGGCGCCGAAGCCGCGGCCGGCGCCTCGCCCAGCCCCGCCAGCACCCCGATCACGCCCTCCCCGTACGTCGCCAGCTTCTTCTCGCCGACCCCGCTGATCTCGCATAGCTGCCCCACCGACGTGGGCCAGATCGTCGCGATCTCCCGCAGCGTGGCGTCGTGGAAGATGACGTACGCCGGAACCCCCTGCTCGCGAGCCTGCTCCGCACGCCAGGCGCGCAGGGCCTCGAAGGCCGGTTGCAGCGACTCGTGCAGCTCCACCGCCGCGGCCTTGGCCTTGCGCTCGCCCCGGCCCGAGGACGAGGACCCCGACCGCGAGGAGCCCGCAGGCTTCTTCGGCTCCTTGCGGAGCGGTACCTCGCGCTCGCGCCGCAGCACCGTGCCGCTCGCCTCGGTGAGCACCAGCGTGCCGTACTCGCCCTCGACCGCGAGCAGCCCCTGTGCCAGCAACTGCCGCACTACGCCCCGCCATTCGCCCTCGGCCAGGTCCTGACCGATGCCGAACACGGACAGCTGGTCGTGGTCGAACTGGATCACCTTGGCCGACCGGCGCCCCATGAGGATGTCGACGATCTGCAGGGCGCCGAACTTCTGGCCCCGCTCCCTCTGCAGCCGCACCACCGTCGACAGCACCTTCTGCGCGGCGACCGTGCCGTCCCAGGTCTCGGGCGGGGTGAGGCAGGTGTCGCAGTTGCCGCAGGCCGCCGCGTCCGGGTCCTGCCCGAAGTAGGCGAGCAGTTGGCCGCGCCGGCACTGCGCGGTCTCGCACAGCGCGAGCATCGCCTCCAGGTGGGAGGCGGCCCGGCGGCGGAACGCCTCGTCGCCCTCGCTGGACTGGATCATCTTGCGCTGTTGTATGACGTCGTTCAGGCCGTACGCCATCCACGCCGTGGAGGGCGATCCGTCACGCCCCGCACGACCCGTCTCCTGGTAGTAGCCCTCGACGGACTTGGGCAGGTCGAGGTGGGCGACGAACCGTACGTCCGGCTTGTCGATGCCCATGCCGAAGGCGATGGTCGCGACGACGATCAGGCCGTCCTCGCGCAGAAACCGCGACTGGTGTGCCGCGCGCGTGCCCGAGTCCAGGCCCGCGTGGTACGGCACCGCCTCGATGCCGTTGCGGGACAGGAACTCGGCGGTCGTGTCGACGGACTTGCGGGACAGGCAGTACACGATGCCCGCGTCGCCCGCGTGCTCCTCCCGCAGGAAGCTCAGCAGCTGCTTCTTGGGGTCGGCCTTCGGCACGATCCGGTACTGGATGTTGGGCCGGTCGAAGCTCGCCACGAAGTGCCGGGCGCCCGGCATGTTCAGCCGCTGGGTGATCTCCTTGTGCGTCGCGTCCGTGGCCGTCGCCGTGAGCGCGATCCGCGGGACGTCCGGCCAGCGCTCGCCGAGTACCGAGAGGGACAGATAGTCCGGGCGGAAGTCGTGCCCCCACGAGGACACGCAGTGCGCCTCGTCGATCGCGAACACCGAGATCTTGCCGCGCGACAGCAGGTCCAACGTGTTGTCGAGCCGCAGCCGCTCCGGCGCGAGGTAGATCAGGTCCAGCTCGCCCGCCAGGAACTCCGCCTCGACCACGCGTCGCTCGCCGAAGTCCTGCGTCGAGTTCATGAACCCGGCGCGCACCCCGAGCGCCCGCAGCGCGTCCACCTGGTCCTGCATCAGCGCGATCAGCGGCGAGACGACCACTCCCGTACCGGGTCTGACCAGGGACGGGATCTGGTAGCACAACGACTTGCCGCCGCCGGTCGGCATGAGGACGACGGCGTCGCCGCCCGCCACCACATGCTCGATGACCTCTTCCTGCTCGCCGCGGAAGCTGTCGTAGCCGAAGACGCGGTGGAGCGTGGCCAGCGCCTCGCTCTCGCCCTGTGCCGCCGGCGTCCGTACTTCGGTCGTCACAACCGTCCCGCCCATCCCGTGCATCGCTCGTCCCCCGTACGTCGTCCCTCGACCACTGCGTCCACGATAGGGCTCCGCGCTGACAGCGTCGGAGTTATCCACAGGCTGGCGGCGGTGACCGATCGTGGTCAGTCGAATGGCTGCCGTCACATGGCGCGACCGGTAGAGCCGGAAGATGCTGCTCGGGCGGGACCGCGGAGGCCCGCCACGCCCCGAACGGACGGCGCGCCGTGCGTGCGGACGCCTCCCGAAAGTCCAAGGAGCCCCACCATGTCCCCTCGGTCCTCTCGGCTCGTGCAGAGCGCCGTCACGACCGCCCTCGCGGTGGCGACGGCCGCGGCCCTCGCGCTGACCGCCGCACCGGCCCACGCCGCGGCCGACCCCGACCCGTCCGTGTGGACGGAGCTGAGCAGGACGACTCAGGCCACCGCCAAGTACGGGTACGAGGGGTTCGCGGCGAGCGGCGGATACGCGCGCACCGACACCTGTGTCGCCGACCCCGCCGAGGGCGGCATGGGCTACCACTACGTCAACCCGGCGAACATCGGCTCGGTCGATCCGCAGAAGCCGGCGGCGCTCGTGTACGCGGACGGGTTCACGAACGAGTACACGGGCACGTCCAGCGGCGGCCCGCGGAAGCTGGTCGCGGTGGAGTGGGTCGTGAAGGACTCGGGCCAGGCGGCGCCGACGCTGTTCGGGCAGACCTTCCAGAAGGACCAGCTGCCCGGTTACTTCACCCTGCACGCCTGGCTCTACAAGCCCAACTCGGCGGGCCTGTTCGCCGCGTGGAACCCCGAGGTCGTCTGCCCGACCGTCTGAGTGCGCCTACGCGAAGGCCCCGGCTCCCTCGAAGGAAACCGGGGCCTTACGTATGGGCTCGTCGGCCCGCGCTCAGCGCACGAACACCCCGGCCTGGTTGGCCAGGTCCAGGAAGTACTGCGGAGCAACACCGAGGACGAGCGTCGCCGCGACGGCCACCCCGATCGTCGCCATGGTCAGCGGGGACGGGACCGCGACGGTGGGACCGTCGGGCCTCGGCTCGCTGAAGAACATGAGCACGATCACGCGGATGTAGAAGAACGCCGCGATGGCGGAGGAGAGCACACCGACCACGACCAGCGGGGCCGCGCCACCGGCCGCCGCCGCCTTGAACACGGCGAACTTCCCGGCGAAGCCGGCCGTCAGCGGAATGCCCGCGAAGGACAGCAGGAACACCGCGAACACGGCCGCGACCAATGGCGACCTCCGCCCGAGCCCCGCCCACTTCGACAGGTGCGTCGCCTCGCCGCCGGCGTCCCGGACGAGCGTGACGACCGCGAACGCGCCGATCGTCACGAACGAGTAGGCGCCCAGGTAGAAGAGCACGGACGAGACGCCGTCCCTGGTGGTCGCGATGACACCCGCGAGGATGAATCCCGCGTGCGCGATCGACGAGTACGCCAGCAGCCGCTTGATGTCGGTCTGGGTGATCGCGACGATCGCGCCGCCCAGCATCGTGATGATCGCCACGCCCCACATGACGGGCCGCCAGTCCCAGCGCAGGCCCGGCAGCACGACGTAGAGCAGACGAAGCAGCGCTCCGAAGGCGGCCACCTTGGTCGCGGCGGCCATGAAGCCGGTGACCGGGGTCGGCGCGCCCTGGTAGACGTCGGGCGTCCACATGTGGAACGGGACCGCGCCCACCTTGAACAGCAGCCCCATGACGATCATCGCGCCGCCGATGAGCAGCAGCGCGTCGTTGCCCATGGTGTCGGCGAGGGCCGGGTTGATGTTGGTGATCGAGCCGTCGACGACCTGCGCGATCGTGGAGTACGACATCGAGCCCGCGTAGCCGTAGAGCAGCGCGATGCCGAACAGGGTGAACGCGGAGGCGAAGGCGCCCAGGAGGAAGTACTTGACCGCGGCCTCCTGCGACAGCAGCCGCTTGCGGCGGGCCAGGGCGCACAGCAGGTAGAGCGGGAGCGAGAAGACTTCCAGGGCCACGAACAGGGTCAACAGGTCGTTGGCGGACGGGAAGACGAGCATTCCGGCGACCGCGAAGAGCAGGAGCGGGAACACCTCGGTGGTGGTGAACCCGGCCTTGATCGCCGCCTTCTCGCTGTCGCTGCCCGGTACGGAGGCGGCCTGCGCGGCGAAGGAGTCGACGCGGTTGCCGTGCGCCTCGGGGTCGAGCCGCCGTTCCGCGAAGGTGAACAGGCCGACCAGTCCGGACAGCAGGATCACGCCCTGCAGGAACAGGGCCGGTCCGTCGACCGCGATCGCGCCCATCGCCGCGATGTGCGCCTTGGTGGTGCCGTACCCGTCCGCCGCAAGCGCCACGACCGCCGCGAAGGCGGCACAGAGCGCTACGGCGGACACGAACACCTGGGCGTAGTAACGGGACTTGCGCGGGACGAACGCCTCGACCAGGACCCCGATGAGGGCCGCGCCGAGGATGATCAAGGTGGGCGACAATTGCCCGTACTCGATCTTCGGCGCGTCGATCTTCGAGATCGGGTCGGCCGCGGTTGCCGCCGTTGTCCACAGGCTGTGGACGGCTGTTGCGCTCACTTGGCCGCCTCCACCGAGGGCTTGGGATCCTTCTTGTGCACGTCGGACAAGGTCTGCTTGACCGACGGGTTCACGATGTCCGTGACGGGCTTCGGGTAGACGCCCAGGAAGATCAACAGCACGATCAGCGGGGCGACGACCAGGAGTTCACGCGGGCGCAGGTCCGGCATCGAGGCGACCTCGGGCTTCACCGGGCCCGTCATCGTCCTCTGGTAGAGGACGAGGGTGTAGAGCGCGGCGAGGACAATGCCGAAGGTGGCGATGATCCCGATCGCGGGGTAGCGCGAGAACGTGCCGACCAGGACCAGGAACTCGCTCACGAAGGGCGCGAGTCCCGGCAGCGACAGCGTGGCCAGACCGCCGATCAGGAAGGTGCCCGCGAGCACCGGGGCCACTTTCTGCACCCCTCCGTAGTCGGCGATCAGACGCGAGCCGCGCCGCGAGATCAGGAACCCGGCGACCAGCATCAACGCGGCCGTGGAAATACCGTGGTTGACCATGTAGAGCGTCGCGCCGGACTGGCCCTGGCTGGTCATCGCGAAGATGCCCAGCACGATGAACCCGAAGTGCGAGATCGACGCGTACGCCACCAGCCGCTTGATGTCCCGCTGCCCGACCGCGAGCAGCGCGCCGTAGATGATGCTGATCACCGCGAGGACGAGGATCACGGGCGTCGCCCACTTGCTCGCGTTCGGGAACAGCTGGAGGCAGAAGCGGAGCATCGCGAAGGTGCCGACCTTGTCGACAACTGCCGTGATCAGTACGGCGACCGGCGCGGTGGCCTCGCCCATCGCGTTGGGCAGCCAGGTGTGCAGCGGCCACAGGGGCGCCTTCACCGCGAAGGCGAAGAAGAAGCCCAGGAACAGCCAGCGTTCGGTGTTGGTCGCCATGTGCAGCGTGCCGTTGGCCCGCGCCTGCGCGATGTCCGCGAGCGAGAAGTTCCCGGCCACTACGTAGAGGCCGATCACGGCCGCCAGCATGATGAGCCCGCCGACCAGGTTGTAGAGCAGGAACTTGACCGCTGCGTACGACCGTTGGGTGGCCGCCGCCTCGTCGCCGTGTTCGTGGGCGCTGTCCCCGAAGCCGCCGATGAGGAAGTACATCGGGATCAGCATGGCTTCGAAGAAGATGTAGAAGAGGAAGACGTCGGTGGCCTCGAAGGAGATGATCACCATCGCCTCCACCGCAAGGATGAGAGCGAAGAAGCCCTGGGTGGGCCGCCAGCGCTTGTTGCCCGTCTCCAGGGGGTCGGCGTCGTGCCAGCCGGCCAGGATCACGAACGGGATCAGCAGGGCGGTGAGCGCGAGGAGCGCGACCGCGATGCCGTCCACTCCCAGCTCGTAGCGGACCCCGAAGTCGGCGATCCAGGCGTGGGACTCGGTGAGTTGGTAGCGGTCGCCACCCGGGTCGAAGCGCACCAGGATCGTGATGGCCAGCGCGAGCGTCGCCAGCGAGACGATCAGCGCCAGCCATTTCGCGGCGGTGCGCCGGGCGGCCGGGACGGCGGCCGTGGCCACCGCCCCGAGGGCCGGGAGCACCGCCGTCGCTGTCAGGAGGGGAAAGGACATCGGTATCAGACCGCCCTCATCAGCAGGGTCGCGGCGACGAGGATGGCCGCACCGCCGAACATCGAGACCGCGTACGACCGCGCGTAGCCGTTCTGCAGCTTGCGCAGCCTTCCGGAGAGGCCGCCCATGGAGGCCGCCGTGCCGTTGACGACGCCGTCGACCAGGGTGTGGTCGACGTAGACCAGGGAGCGGGTGAGGTGCTCGCCGCCGCGCACCAGGACGACGTGGTTGAAGTCGTCCTGGAGGAGGTCGCGGCGGGCGGCCCGGGTGAGCAGCGACCCGCGCGGGGCGACGGCCGGGACCGGCTTGCGCCCGTACTGCGCCCAGGCGATCCCGACGCCGATGACGAGCACCACCATGGTGGCCAGGGTGACCGTCAGGGCGCTGACCGGGGAGTTGCCCTCCTCGTGGCCTGTGATGGGCTCCAGCCAGTGCAGGAAGCGGTCGCCGATGCCGAAGATGCCGCCGGCGAAGACCGATCCGAAGGCCAGCACGATCATCGGGATCGTCATCGTCTTCGGGGACTCGTGCGGGTGCGGTTCGTTGCCGTTCTCGTCGGGCTGCCAGCGCTTCTCGCCGAAGAAGGTCATCAGCATCACGCGCGTCATGTAGAACGCCGTGATGGCCGCGCCCAGCAGGGCCGAGCCGCCGAGGATCCAGCCCTCGGTGCCGCCCTTCGCGAAGGCCGCCTCGATGATCTTGTCCTTGGAGAAGAAGCCGGACAGGCCCGGGAAGCCGATGATGGCGAGGTAGCCGAGTCCGAAGGTGATGAAGGTGACCGGCATGTACTTCCTGAGGCCGCCGTACTTCCTCATGTCGACCTCGTCGTTCATGCCGTGCATGACCGAACCGGCGCCGAGGAAGAGCCCGGCCTTGAAGAAGCCGTGCGTCACCAGGTGCATGATCGCGAAGACGTAGCCGATGGGGCCGAGGCCCGCGGCGAGGACCATGTAGCCGATCTGCGACATGGTCGAGCCGGCGAGGGCCTTCTTGATGTCGTCCTTCGCGCAACCGACGATCGCACCGAAGAGGAGCGTGACGGCACCGACGACGGTGACGACGAGTTGTGCGTCCGGCGCCGCGTTGAAGATCGCTCCGGAGCGGACGATCAGGTACACGCCCGCGGTCACCATGGTCGCCGCGTGGATGAGGGCCGAGACCGGGGTCGGGCCCTCCATCGCGTCGCCGAGCCAGGACTGCAGCGGCACCTGGGCGGACTTGCCGCAGGCGGCGAGCAGCAGCATCAGGGCGATGCCCGTGAGCTTGCCCTCGGAGGCGTCACCGACGTGGCTGAGGACCGGCCCGAAGGCGAAGGTCCCGAACGTCGTGAACATCAGCATGATGGCGATCGACAGGCCCATGTCGCCGACCCGGTTGACCAGGAAGGCCTTCTTCGCGGCGGTGGCCGCGCTGGGCTTGTGCTGCCAGAAGCCGATCAGCAGGTAGGAGGCGAGACCGACGCCTTCCCAACCGACGTACAGCAGAAGGTAGTTGTCGGCGAGGACGAGGATCAGCATCGCCGCGAGGAACAGGTTCAGATAGCCGAAGAAGCGGCGCCGGCGCTCGTCGTGCTCCATGTACCCGACCGAGTACAGGTGGATCAGCGAGCCGACACCGGTGATCAGCAGGACGAAGGTCATCGACAGCTGGTCGAGGCGGAAGGTGACGTCCGCCTGGAAGCCCTCGACGGGGACCCAGGTCCACAGGTGCTGCATGAGCGTCCGGTGCTCGGCGTTCCTCCCCAGCAGGTCGGTGAAGAGGACGACACCGATCACGAAGGAGGCGGACGAGAGGATCGTGCCGATCCAGTGGCCGACGGCATCGAGCCGCCGGCCGCCGCACAGCAGGACGACCGCTCCGAGCAGAGGCGCCGCTACCAGCAGCGCAATCAGGTTCTCCACGATTCAGCGACCCCTCAGAGCTTCATCAGGCTGGCGTCGTCGACCGAGGCCGAGTGGCGGGAACGGAACAGCGACACGATGATCGCGAGCCCGACCACGACCTCCGCGGCGGCGACGACCATCGTGAAGAAGGCGATGACCTGACCGTCGAGGTTGCCGTGCATCCGGGAGAAGGTGACGAACGCGAGGTTGCAGGCGTTGAGCATCAGCTCGATGCACATGAAGACGACGATCGCGTTCCGCCGGATCAGCACGCCGGTCGCGCCGATCGTGAACAACAGGGCGGAGAGATAGAGGTAGTTGACGGGGTTCACTTCGACGCCTCCTCGGTCCGCTTGAGGTTCGCCGGCTCGATCTCGGTGCGCTCCAGGCGCTCCTCGGCACGCTGCTCCAGGGCCCGCAGGTCGCTCAGCGCCTCACTGGACACGTCGCGGATCTGGCCACGGTCACGGAGCGTCTTGCTGACCGTGAGCTCAGACGGGGTGCCGTCGGGCAGCAGGCCCGCGATGTCCACCGCGTTGTGCCGGGCGTAGACGCCGGGGGCGGGGAGCGGCGGGAGGTGCTTGCCCTCGCGGACGCGCTGCTCGGACAGCTCGCGCTGGGTCTTGGGCCGCTCGGTGCGCTCGCGGTGCGTGAGCACCATGGCGCCGACGGCGGCCGTGATCAGCAGGGCGCCCGTGATCTCGAAGGCGAACACGTACTTCGTGAAGATGAGGGCGGCCAGGCCCTCCACGTTGCCGTTGGCGTTGGCCGTGCTCAGGCCGTCGAACTGCGTGAGCGAGGCGTTGCCGATGCCCGCGAGCAGCAGGATGCCGAAGCCGAGCCCACAGAGAAGGGCCAGCCAGCGCTGGCCCTTGATGGTCTCCGTCAGGGAGTCGGCGGCCGTGACGCCGACCAGCATCACCACGAAGAGGAACAGCATCATGATCGCGCCCGTGTAGACGACGATCTGCACGATGCCCAGGAAGTAGGCGCCGTTGGCGAGGTAGAAGACCGCCAGGATGATCATGGTCCCGGCGAGGGAGAGGGCGCTGTGCACGGCCCTCCTCATGAGGACGGTGGACAGGGCGCCGATCACCGCGACCGTGCCGAGGACCCAGAACTGGAAGGCCTCGCCGGTGGAGGTGGAGTAGGCGGCGGCGAACTGCGCGCTCATGCCTCCGCCCCCTCTTCTTCAGCCGCGCCCGAAGGGCTTGCCAATGGATGCAGTTCGCCCTTGGAGACGGCCACTTGGGGCACCGTGCCCGGTGCGGCCTCCGTCACCAGGCCCCGGTAGTAGTCCTGTTCGTCCATCCCCGGGTAGATGGCGTGCGGGCTGTCGACCATGGTGTCGTCGAGGCCCGCCAGCAGCTGTTCCTTGGTGTAGATGAGGTTGGCGCGGCTGGTGTCCGCCAGCTCGAACTCGTTGGTCATCGTCAACGCGCGCGTGGGGCATGCCTCGATGCACAGGCCGCACAGGATGCAGCGGGCGTAGTTGATCTGGTAGACGCGGCCGTACCGCTCGCCCGGCGAGTAGCGCTCCTCGTCGGTGTTGTCGGCGCCCTCCACATAGATGGCGTCGGCGGGGCAGGCCCAGGCGCACAGCTCGCAGCCGATGCACTTCTCCAGGCCGTCCGGATGGCGGTTGAGCTGGTGCCGTCCGTGGAACCGGGGGGCTGTGGTCTTCTCCTGCTCCGGGTACTGCTCGGTCAGCCGCTTCTTGAACATGGCCTTGAAGGTCACGCCGAAGCCGGCCACAGGGTTCTGGAAACCGGGTTTGGTCTCCTTGGGCTCCTCAGCCATCGGACGCCTCCTTTCCATCCAGAGATCCGTCACTGCCAGTGTCCGACCCACCACTGACAATCAACTCCCGCTCGCGGCGCGAGGGGCGCCGTGGCACCGGTGGCAACTCCTGTCCCGGCAGCGGCGGTACGGGGAATCCGCCCGCCATCGCGTCGAACCCGGCGGGTTCCTCGGCCAGTTGCGCGTCGTCCTTGGCCTTCTGGCGGAACATGTCCGCGATGAAGGACAGCAACAGCAGGACGAGCACACCGCCGCCGATGTAGAGGGCGATGTCGGCGAAGTCGTAGTTCTCGTTCTTGAGGGTCCGTACGGTCGCGACGAGCATCAGCCAGACGACGGAGACCGGGATGAGGACCTTCCAGCCGAGCTTCATCAACTGGTCGTAGCGCACGCGCGGGAGGGTGCCGCGGAGCCAGATGAAGAAGAACAGCAGCAGCTGGACCTTGATGACGAACCAGAGCATCGGCCACCAGCCGTGGTTCGCGCCCTCCCAGAAGGAGCTGATCGGCCACGGGGCCCGCCAGCCGCCCAGGAAGAGCGTGGTCGACACCGCGGAGACCGTCACCATGTTCACGTACTCGGCGAGCATGAAGAGCGCGAACTTGATGGACGAGTACTCGGTGTTGAAGCCGCCGACCAGGTCGCCCTCGGACTCCGGCATGTCGAAGGGGGCGCGGTTGGTCTCGCCGACCATCGTGATGATGTAGATGATGAAGGAGACCGGCAGCAGGATGATGTACCAGCGGTCGTGCTGTTGTTCAACGATCGTCGACGTGGACATCGACCCGGAGTAGAGGAACACCGAAGCGAACGCGGCGCCCATCGCGATCTCGTAGGAGATCATCTGCGCGCAGGAGCGCAGACCGCCGAGCAGCGGGTAGGTGGAGCCGGAGCTCCAGCCCGCCAGGACGATGCCGTAGATGCCGACCGAGGCGACCGCGAGGATGTAGAGCATCGCGATCGGCAGGTCGGTGAGCTGCATCGTGGTGCGGTGGCCGAAGATCGAGACCTCGTTGTCGGCGGGCCCGAAGGGGATCACCGCGATCGCCATGAAGGCCGGGATGGCCGCGATGATCGGCGCGAGGACGTAGATCAGCTTGTCCGCGCGCTTGACGATCAGGTCTTCCTTGAGCATCAGCTTCACGCCGTCGGCGAGCGACTGGAGCATGCCCCAGGGGCCGTGCCGGTTGGGGCCGATGCGCAGCTGCATCCAGGCGACGACCTTGCGTTCCCAGACGATCGAGAACAGCACGGTGATCATCAGGAACGCGAAGCAGAACACCGCTTTGACGACGACCAGCCACCAGGGGTCGCGGCCGAACATCGAGAGGTCTTCCGCGGCGAGGTACGGGCTCATGCCGTAGGGACTCATGCCTCCACCTCCTTGGGGGCCTCGCCCGCGAGCGTGGCCGGGCCGATGCGGACGAGTGCGCCGGGCAGCGCCCCGGTGTCGGAGGCGACGCCCCCGCCGGTGGAGTTCAGCGGGAGCCAGACCACGCGGTCGGGCATCTCGGTGATCCGCAGCGGGAGTTCGACGGTTCCGGAGTTGCCGGTCACGGCGAGCGCGTCGCCGTCCTTGACGCCCGCCTCGGCGGCCGTGGCGGCCGACACGCGCGCGTGGGCGGCGTGCCGGGTGCCGGCGAGTGCTTCGTCGCCCTCCTGGAGCGCGCCCTGGTCAAGCAGCAGCCGGTGTCCGGCGAGCACGGCCTCCCCGGCGGCCGGCCGGGGCAGCACACCCGCGGTCTCCAGCGGATCGGTGGCCCGCGGCCCGTCCCAGGCCCCGAGCCGGTCCAACTCCGCGCGCGTGGTGCGCAGATCGGGCAGACCCAGGTGTACGTCCATGGCGTCGGCCAGCATGTGCAGCACACGCGCGTCGGTCGGCGCGAGGGTGCGGGTCATCTGGTCGGGCTTGAGCGCGGCGTCGAAGAAGCGGACCCGGCCCTCCCAGTTGAGGAAGGCGCCCGCCTTCTCGGCGACCGCCGCGACCGGGAGAACGACATCCGCGTGCTCGGTGACCTCGCTGGGCCGCAGTTCGAGCGACACCAGGAAGCCGACTTCGTGCAGTGCCGCACGCGCGCGTGCCGGGTCGGACAGGTCGCCCGGCTCCACACCGGCGACGAGCAGCGCCCGGAGTTCACCACCGGCGGCGGCCTCGACGATCTGGCCGGCGTCGCGGCCGTAGCGGTGCGGGAGTTCGGCGACGCCCCAGGCGACGGCGACCTCGTCACGCGCGCGTGGGTCGGTGGCCGGACGCCCGCCCGGCAGCAGCGACGGCAGCGCGCCCGCCTCGATCGCCCCGCGCTCCCCGGCCCGGCGCGGAATCCACACCAGCCGGGCACCGGTGGCGAACGCGGCCCGTACGGCGGCGGTGAGACCACCGGCGACGGCGGCCAGCCGCTCCCCGACGACGATCACGGCGCCTTCGGTGCGCAGCGCCTCGGAGGCGCGGGCGCCGTCGTCCTCCAGACCGAACCCGCTGGCGAGCGCGTCCAGCCACTCGGTCTCGGTGCCGGGAGCGGCCGGCAGCAGGATGCCGCCCGCCTTGTCCAGTCCGCGCGTGGCGTGGGTGGCGAGCGAGAACACCCGCTGCCCGTGCGTGCGCGAGGCCTTGCGCAGCCGCAGGAAGACGCCGGGCGCCTCCTCCTCGGACTCGAACCCGACCAGCAGGACGGCGGGCGCCTTCTCCAGGGAGGTGTACGTGACGCCGTTGCCGTCGAGGTCCCGGCCGCGGCCGGCGACCCGGGCGGCCAGGAAGTCGGCCTCCTCGCTGCTGTGCACGCGCGCGCGGAAGTCGATGTCGTTGGTGTCGAGCGCCACGCGCGCGAACTTGCTGTACGCGTAGGCGTCCTCGATGGTGAGGCGGCCGCCGGTCAGGACACCGGTCCGGCCCCGCGCGGCCGACAGTCCCTGGGCGGCGGCCTCCAGGGCCTCCGGCCAGGACGCGGGCTCCAGGACGCCGTCCGCGTTGCGCACCAGGGGCGTCTGCAGCCGGTCGCGCTGCTGCGCGTACCGGAAGCCGAAGCGCCCCTTGTCGCAGACCCACTCCTCGTTGACCTCGGGGTCGACGGCGGCCAGGCGCCGCATGACCTTGCCGCGCCGGTGGTCGGTGCGGGTCGCGCAGCCTCCGGAGCAGTGCTCGCACACGGAAGGTGTGGAGACCAGGTCGAAGGGGCGGGAGCGGAATCGGTACGCCGCCGAGGTGAGCGCGCCCACCGGGCAGATCTGGATGGTGTTCCCGGAGAAGTACGACTCGAAGGGGTCGCCCTCACCGGTGCCGACCTGCTGGAGCGAGCCCCGCTCCAGGAGCTCGATCATCGGGTCGCCCGCGATCTGGTTGGAGAAGCGGGTGCAGCGGGCGCACAGCACGCACCGCTCGCGGTCCAGGAGCACCTGGGTGGAGATCGGGACGGGCTTCTCGTAGGTCCGCTTCCTGCCCTCGAAGCGGGACTCGGCGTTGCCGTGGGACATCGCCTGGTTCTGCAGGGGGCACTCGCCGCCCTTGTCGCAGACCGGGCAGTCCAGCGGGTGGTTGATGAGGAGCAGCTCCATCACACCGTGCTGGGACTTCTCCGCGACCGGCGAGGTGAGCTGGGTCTTGACGACCATGCCGTCCGTGCACGTGATCGTGCAGGACGCCATCGGTTTGCGCTGGCCCTCGACCTCGACGATGCACTGACGGCAGGCGCCGACCGGGTCGAGGAGGGGATGGTCGCAGAACCTGGGGATCTCGATGCCGAGTTGCTCGGCGGCGCGGATGACCAGGGTGCCCTTGGGCACGCTGATCTCGGCGCCGTCGATCGTCAGCGAGACGAGATCCTCGGGCGGGACCGCCGCTTCGCCCCCTCCGGAGGGAGCGTTCGTGGTCACCGTCATGCGTTCACCTCCGTGCGGTCGGCCCAGGCCGTGGACTTGGCCGGGTCGAAGGGGCAGCCCCGGCCCGTGATGTGCTGCTCGTACTCCTCGCGGAAGTACTTGAGCGAGGAGAAGATCGGCGAGGCGGCGCCGTCGCCGAGGGCGCAGAAGGACTTGCCGTTGATGTTGTCGGCGATGTCGTTCAGCTTGTCGAGGTCGGACATGGCGCCCTTGCCGGCCTCGATGTCGCGCAGCAACTGCACGAGCCAGTACGTCCCTTCACGGCACGGGGTGCACTTGCCGCAGGACTCGTGGGCGTAGAACTCGGTCCAGCGGGTGACGGCACGCACGACGCAGGTCGTCTCGTCGAAACATTGCAGAGCCTTGGTGCCGAGCATGGAACCCGCGGCGCCCACTCCCTCGTAGTCAAGAGGGACGTCGAGGTGCTCGTCGGTGAACATCGGCGTGGAAGACCCGCCCGGCGTCCAGAACTTGAGGCGATGCCCGGCCCGGATGCCGCCGCTCATGTCGAGCAGCTGGCGGAGTGTGATGCCGAGCGGCGCCTCGTACTGACCGGGACTGGTGACATGGCCGCTGAGCGAGTAGAGCGTGAAGCCCGGGGACTTCTCGCTGCCCATCGACCTGAACCATTCCTTGCCTTTTTGCAGAATGGCGGGAACTGACGCGATCGACTCGACGTTATTCACCACAGTCGGGCACGCATAGAGGCCCGCGACCGCAGGGAAAGGGGGACGGAGCCGCGGTTGACCACGGCGGCCTTCGAGCGAGTCGAGCAGCGCGGTCTCCTCACCGCAGATGTACGCGCCCGCGCCTGCGTGCACGGTGAGCTGGAGGTCGAGTCCGCTGCCCAGGATGTTCTCGCCGAGGTAGCCCGCCTCGTACGCCTCGCGTACGGCCTCGTGCAACCGCCGCAATACGGGGACGACTTCACCACGCAGATAGATGAAGGCATGCGACGACCTGATGGCATAGCACGCGATGACAATGCCCTCGATGAGGCTGTGCGGGTTCGCGAAGAGGAGCGGGATGTCCTTACAGGTCCCGGGCTCCGACTCGTCGGCGTTGACAACTAGATAGTGTGGTTTTCCATCCCCTTGGGGAATGAATTGCCATTTCATTCCGGTGGGGAAACCGGCGCCACCGCGACCGCGCAGACCGGAGTCCTTCACATACGCGATGAGGTCGTCCGGCGACATGGCGAGCGCCTTGCGGAGCCCCTCGTATCCCTCGTGCCTTTTGTAGACGTCCAGACTCCAGGACTTGTCCTCGTCCCAGAAGGCCGACAGCACGGGTGCGAGCAGCTTCTCGGGGCTGTGGTCTTTCAGTTCGGGTGCCAAGGTCATCACTCCCCCTCCTCGGCGACAGGCCCCGCCGGGTGGGCGGGGTCGGAAGCCGACGTGTCCTGCGGCGCATCGTGCGAACTGAGGTGCTCGGTCGTCGGCGACTGGTCCTGCGGAGCGCCGGAGCCCCGCGGATGGACCACGCGCGCGGGTGCGGTCTCTCCCCTGGCCAGGCGGAGGCCCACCAGCGACGCGGGTCCCGCACCGCCGCTTGCCTCGACGGCCCCTGGCCGCTCGTCGGGGAAGCCGGCGAGGATCCGCGCGGTCTCCTTGAAGGTGCACATCGGCGCCCCGCGCGTGGGCTCCACGGGAGCGCCCGTGCGCAGGTCGTCGACGAGGCGGCGGGCGCTGGCCGGGGTCTGGTTGTCGAAGAACTCCCAGTTGACCATCACCACCGGCGCGAAGTCGCAGGCCGCGTTGCACTCGATGTGCTCCAGGGTGACCTTGCCGTCGTCGGTGGTCTCACCGTTGCCGACGCCCAGGTGCTCCTGGAGCGACTCGAAGATCGCGTCGCCGCCCATCACCGCGCACAGGGTGTTGGTGCAGACCCCGACCTGGTAGTCACCGCTCGGCCGGCGCCGGTACATGGAGTAGAAGGTCGCCACGGCGGCGACCTCGGCCGTCGTCAGGTCCAGCAGGGTCGCGCAGAACTGCTGCCCTGTGCGCGTGACATGACCCTCCTCCGCCTGCACGAGGTGCAGCAACGGCAGGAGGGCCGAGCGGGAGTCCGGGTAGCGGGCGATGATCTCCCGCCCGTCGGCCTCCAGTCGGGCCCGGACGTCGTCCGGGTAGGCGGGCGCGGGCAGTTGGGGCATGCCCAGACTGACGCCCTGCTCCGAAGAACTGGTGGTCACCGGTCGACGCCTCCCATCACGGGGTCGATGGACGCGACGGCGACGATGACGTCGGCGACCTGGCCGCCCTCGCACATCGCCGCCATGGCCTGAAGGTTGGTGAAGGACGGGTCCCTGAAGTGGACCCGGTAGGGGCGGGTGCCTCCGTCGGACACGGCGTGCACCCCGAGTTCGCCCTTGGGCGACTCGACCGCCGCGTACGCCTGTCCCGGCGGCACGCGGAAGCCTTCGGTCACCAGCTTGAAGTGGTGGATCAGGGCCTCCATGGAGGTGCCCATGATCTGCTTGATGTGGTCGAGCGAGTTGCCCAACCCGTCCGGCCCGAGCGCGAGTTGGGCGGGCCAGGCGATCTTCTTGTCGGCGACCATGACCGGGCCGGGCTGCAGCCGGTCCAGGCACTGCTCGACGATCCTGAGCGACTGGCGCATCTCCTCCAGGCGGATGAGGAAGCGGCCGTAGGAGTCGCAGGTGTCGGCGGTCGGGATGTCGAAGTCGTACGTCTCGTAGTCGCAGTAAGGCTGCGCCTTGCGAAGGTCGTGCGGGAGGCCGGTGGAGCGCAGGATCGGGCCCGTGGCGCCGAGGGCCATGCAGCCGGCCAGGTCGAGGTAACCGACGTCCTGCATACGGGCCTTGAAGATGGGGTTCCCGGTGGCGAGTTTGTCGTACTCGGGGAGGTTCTTCTTCATCTTCTTCACGAACTCGCGGATCTGGTCCACCGCGCCGGGCGGCAGGTCCTGGGCGAGTCCGCCGGGGCGGATGTACGCGTGGTTCATCCGCAGGCCCGTGATGAGCTCGTAGATGTCGAGAATCATTTCACGATCGCGGAATCCGTAGATCATGATCGTGGTGGCGCCGAGTTCCATCCCGCCGGTGGCGATGCACACCAGGTGGGAGGACAAGCGGTTCAGCTCCATCAGGAGCACCCGGATGATCTTCGCCCGCTCGGTGATCTGGTCCTCGACGCCGAGGAGTTTCTCGACGGCGAGACAGTAGGCGGTCTCGTTGAAGAAGGACGTCAGATAGTCCATGCGCGTCACGAACGTGGTGCCCTGCGTCCACGTGCGGTATTCGAGGTTCTTCTCGATACCGGTGTGCAGGTAGCCGATGCCGCAGCGGGCCTCGGTGACCGTCTCGCCGTCGATCTCCAGGATCAGGCGGAGCACACCGTGCGTGGAGGGGTGCTGGGGCCCCATGTTGACGACGATGCGCTCGTCGTCGGCCTTGGCCGCGGACTGGACGACCTCGTCCCAGTCGCCACCGGTGACCGTATATACGGTGCCCTCGGTGGTCTCGCGCGCGGAAGCGGCGGAGGCGGATGCTGACTGCGTGCTCACGAGTACGACCTCCGCTGGTCCGGAGCCGGGATCTGGGCGCCCTTGTACTCGACGGCGATGCCGCCGAGGGGGTAGTCCTTGCGCTGCGGGTGGCCCTGCCAGTCGTCCGGCATCATGATCCGCGTCAGGGCCGGGTGACCGTCGAAGACGATCCCGAAGAAGTCGTAGGTCTCGCGCTCGTGCCAGTCGTTGGTCGGATAGACCGGGACCAGGGACGGGATGTGCGGATCACTGTCCGGGGCGCTGACTTCGAGGCGGATCAGCCGGTTGTGGGTGATCGAGCGCAGGTGGTAGACGGCGTGCAGTTCGCGGCCCTTGTCGTGCAGGTAGTGGACCGCGCTGACGCCGGTGCAGAGTTCGAAGCGCAGGGCCGGGTCGTCGCGCAGGGTCTGGGCGACGCGGACCAGGTGCTCGCGTTCGATGTGGAAGGTGAGCTCACCGCGGTCGACGATCGTCTTCTCGATCGCGTTGCCGGGCAGCAGGCCCTGTTCCTCCAGGGCGCCCTCCAGCTCGTCGGCGACCTCGTCGAACCACCCGCCGTAGGGCCGGCTCGCCTCGCCCGGCAGGCGGACCGAGCGGACCAGGCCGCCGTAACCGGAGGTGTCGCCGCCATTGTTGGCGCCGAACATGCCGCGCTGGACGCGGATCTCCTCGCCCTCGCCGCGCTGGCCGGGGAGGTTGGAGTCACCCGGGTCCTGCTCCGGGTCGGCTCCGTTGGTGCCGTTCGCGTCACTCACCGCAGCAGGCCCTTCATCTCGATGGTGGGCAGTGCCTTGAGCGCCGCCTCCTCCGCCTCACGGGCCGCCTCCTCGGCGTTCACACCGAGCTTGGAGGTCTGGATCTTGTGGTGGAGCTTGAGGATCGCGTCCAGCAGCATCTCGGGCCGTGGCGGGCAGCCCGGGAGGTAGATGTCGACCGGGACGATGTGGTCGACGCCCTGCACGATCGCGTAGTTGTTGAACATGCCGCCCGACGAGGCGCAGACGCCCATGGAGATGACCCACTTGGGGTTCGGCATCTGGTCGTAGACCTGCCGCAGCACCGGCGCCATCTTCTGGCTGACCCGGCCCGCGACGATCATCAGGTCCGCCTGGCGGGGTGATCCGCGGAAGACCTCCATGCCGAAGCGCGCGAGGTCGTAGCGTCCGGCGCCGGTCGTCATCATCTCGATGGCGCAGCAGGCGAGTCCGAACGTGGCCGGGAAGACGGACGCCTTGCGTACCCAGCCCGCGGCCTGCTCTACGGTGGTCAGCAGGAAACCGCTCGGCAGCTTTTCTTCGAGTCCCATGAGTTAAAGGCCCCTCAGTCCCATTCCAGGCCGCCGCGCCGCCATACGTACGCGTACGCGACGAAGACGGTGAGCACGAAGAGCAGCATCTCCACGAGCCCGAAAACACCCAGGGCGTCGAAGGTGACGGCCCAGGGGTAGAGGAAGACGATCTCGATGTCGAAGACGATGAAGAGCATCGCCGTCAGGTAGTACTTGATGGGGAAGCGCCCGCCGCCGGCCGGCGTGGGGGTCGGCTCGATGCCGCACTCGTACGCTTCGAGCTTGGCCCGGTTGTACCGCTTCGGACCGATCAGCGTGGCCATGACCACGGAGAAGATCGCAAAGCCTGCCCCGAGGGCTCCCAGTACGAGGATGGGCGCATACGCGTTCACCGCTCCTCGCTCCTCTCAGTCGGCACTGACTGCTGGCGATGGCATCGGGTCCGCTTCCGGCTCACGCGCCGCTCAACCCCCGTTCGTCCCAACGAAGATCGAGAACATGTGAAGCAGGTCACAAGCCCAACTGCCCCGCATCTTATGCCCGGCGCTCTGTGATCTGCGACACGGGGTATTACACAAGCTTTGTGATCTCCACCACCCGACGAAGGATCACCGCGCCGAACGGGCGGCGATCTTCGCACGCGAAGCGCCCGGCCGATCACCAGAGGTGACATTTCCGCTCGTCACCGCAGGCCGAGGGCGGCATCTCAATATCAAGAGGCTTCCCTTGCATGCAAATTGGAGTTGGACGGGACGGCTTGATAGTGGAGACCCGTTCACACATCAGGGGGAGGCGTGCGGCACGGTGTGGACGCGTGCACACGTTCACGAAGTCACCCGCTCGCGGTACCCACGCAGGACGCACGCATTCCGGTAACCGTTCCGTGACCTCCGCCACACTCATGAGAGGCGCATGAGAACGGGGCTTGGCCACCTGTCCCAACAGGTGGTAGGCAGCGGGCAATTCGGGCGTACCGACGAAAGGCCGTGATCACATGCCTGATCACCCAGGTCCGCAATGTCCGTTACGGCGTCAATAAGGAACGACACACCCGGGGTTGATGGGGCCCGTTGAACAATTGTGGCGCAGCACACGTTTCTTGAAGGTATGGAGGAGCCCCTGATACCGGTTGGTCTCATGTCCCACACCGCTCACATACGCAGCCACCGGAAACCCCGCCGCAGCGCGACGACGAACATCGCCGTGCGGGCCGGAGTTGCCGGTGGCGTTCTCAGCATGGCGGCGGCGGGTGCAGCCACGGCCAACGCCGCCGAGACGACACAGACCATGCAACTGCCCACCCTGACGGCCGACCTGGCCACCCAGGTCGCGCAGTCCGCCGAGGCCACGCAGCAGGCCGCAGCGAACTACCAGCTGCAGGCCGAGCGCGACACGGCCGCCGCAAACGCCGCGAAGCAGGCGAAGGCGGACCTCGCGGACGCGAAGAAGAAGGCGGAGGCCAAGAAGAAGGCCCAGGAGGCCGCTCGCAAGGCCGCTGCGGCACAGGCAGCCTCGCGCAGCTCCGAGAGGACCACCCTGGCCTCTACGGCGACCACGAGCGCCTCCACGAGCACCAGCTCGTCGACGGCGACCGGTTCGGCCGCGACCATCGTGGCCTTCGTGAAGGCGCAGATCGGCAAGTCCTACGTCCTGGGCGCCACCGGCCCCAGCGCGTACGACTGCTCCGGACTCGTCGGAGCCGCCTTCAAGCAGGTGGGCATCAGCCTGCCACGTGTCTCCCAGGACCAGTCGACCGCGGGAACTCAGGTGTCCCTGAGCAACCTCCAGGCCGGCGACATCCTGTACTGGGGCAGCGCGGGCAGCGCCTACCACGTGGCGGTGTACGTGGGCGACGGCATGTTCGTCGGCGCGCAGAACCCCTCCACCGGCATCGTGGAGAGGCCGCTGTCGTACGACATGCCGACCGGCGCGGTGCGGGTGCTCTGAAACCCGCGCACGACGCCGTGAGCATGGGGCCGCTGCCGCTCGGGGGCAGCGGTCCCCTCGGCGTACCCTCCGGTCGCCCCGGACCCACGGGGCGTTCCCACTACCGGAGTTCGCGGCTCTCCTGAAAGGCTCTCTTCTCAAGGTTCTCGGGTTCGGCTTACCAGATGGCCGGACGCCAAACATGAGGAGAGCAAGCCATGCCACGTGTCTTCGTCCAGGGCAGCCCCGTCGACTCCTACCCCCGGCCCGCACCCGAGGCCGGACGCGGGTCCGTGCGACGCGTCACCGGGGTCGGTGAAGAGGTCCTGCACCGGCCGAGCCGGGACGTGACCGAGTTCGGTCCCGACCTCGCCGCGCTCATCGACGACATGTTCCTCACCATGTACGTCGCCGAGGGGGCCGGCCTCGCGGCCAACCAAGTGGGCGTCGATCTGCGCCTGTTCGTGTACGACTGCCCCGACGACGACGGTGTCCGGCATGTCGGACACATCGTCAATCCCGTCCTCGACCCGCTCGCCCCGGCCGGGCGCCGACTGCTCGACGAGGGCGAGGGCTGCCTGTCGGTGCCGGGTGCCGTGATGGACGTACCGCGTCCGGACCGGGCCGTGGTGCGCGGGCTCGACAAGGACGGCGAGCCGCTGGTGATCGAGGGCACGGGGTACTTCGCGCGCTGCCTCGCCCACGAGACCGACCACGTCAACGGCCAGGTGTATCTGGACCGGCTCTCCAAGCGGGACCGCAAGGAGGCGCTGCGACAGGTGGCGGACCGGCGCGACGAGGTGTTCGCCCGCCGGGCCGCCAAGACAGCCGCGCTCAGCGGCTGATCGCACCCAAAGCCGAAGTCGGCTCTACGGCTGGCTCTACGCCTTCGGCGCCACCTTGCTCAGCCCGTTGATGATGCGGTCCATCGCGTCGCCGCCCGTGGGGTCGGTGAGGTTGGCCAGCATCTTCAGGGTGAACTTCATCAGCAGGGGGTGCGTCAGGCCGCGCTGGGCCGCGATCTTCATGACCTTCGGGTTGCCGATGAGCTTCACGAAGGCGCGGCCCAGCGTGTAGTAGCCGCCGTAGGTGTCCTTGAGGACCTGCGGGTAGCGCTGCAGGGCGAGTTCACGGCTCGCGGGGGTCGGGCGGGCGTGGGCCTGGACGATGACGTCGGCGGCGATCTGGCCGGACTCCATGGCGTAGGCGATGCCCTCGCCGTTGAAGGGGTTCACCAGGCCGCCGGCGTCGCCGACCAGCAACAACCCCTTCGTGTAGTGGGGTTGACGGTTGAAGGCCATCGGGAGGGCGGCGCCGCGGATCGGGCCGGTCATGTTCTCGGGGGTGTAGCCCCAGTCCTCGGGCATGGACGCGCACCAGGCCTTCAGGACCTCGCGCCAGTCCAACTCCTTGAAGGAGTCGGAGGTGTTGAGGACACCGAGGCCGACGTTCGAGGTGCCGTCGCCCATGCCGAAGATCCAGCCGTAGCCGGGCAGGAGGCGGTCCTCGGCGCCGCGGCGGTCCCACAGTTCCAGCCAGGACTCCAGGTAGTCGTCCTCGTGGCGGGGCGAGGTGAAGTAGGTCCGCACCGCCACGCCCATCGGGCGGTCCTCGCGGCGGTGCAGGCCCATCGCGAGGGAGAGGCGGGTGGAGTTGCCGTCGGCGGCGACCACCAGGGGCGCGTGGAAGGTGACTTCGCGTTTCTCCTCGCCGAGCTTGGCGTTCACCCCGGTGATCCGGCCGGTGCGCTCGTCGACGATCGGGGCGCCGACGTTGCAGCGCTCGTAGAGGCGGGCGCCGGCCTTCTGGGCGTTGTGGGCGAGCTGTTCGTCGAAGTCGTCGCGCTTGCGGACGAGGCCGTAGTCCGGGAAGGAGGCGAGTTCCGGCCAGTCCAGCTGGAGGCGGACGCCGCCGCCGATGATGCGCAGGCCCTTGTTGCGCAGCCAGCCGGCCTCCTCGGAGATGTCGATGCCCATGGCCACGAGCTGCTTGGTGGCGCGCGGGGTGAGTCCGTCGCCGCACACCTTCTCGCGCGGGAACTCGGTCTTCTCCAGCAGGAGTACGTCGAGTCCGGACTTGGCGAGGTGGTAGGCGGTGGCGGAGCCGGCTGGCCCCGCGCCGACGACGATCACATCGGCGGTGTTTTCGGAGAGGGGCTCGGTCACGGCGGGATCTCCCCAAGTTCGGAATCTGCGTGCCGACCGGCACTGGACATGGGCAGTCTATTCAGCGCCACTGATCACCAGGCTGAAGGGCTGCCCCGTGAACCGAGCTCTCCCCGCAGTACGGCTGCGTGTCCCGACCGACGAGGACGCCGTGGCCTGGCACCGGGCCTTCGCCCACCCGGACGTCATGGAGTTCCACGGCGGGAAAGCCGCGGAGCTGTCCGTCTACGAGGAGCTCACCGCCCGCCAGCGCCGGCACGACGCGGAGCGCGGTTTCTGCCTGTGGACGATGCTCGACGCCGAGGACCGGGTGATCGGCTTCACCGGCGCCCAGCCGTGGCCGCAGGACTGGGGACCGAAGGGTGAGATCGAGATCGGCTGGCGCCTGGGGCGGGAGTTCTGGGGCCAGGGATATGCCACGGCGGCCGCGGCGACGACCCTGGAGCGGGTGCGGGCGGCCGGGGTGCCGAGCGTGGTGGCGATGGTCCTGGCCCGCAACACCCGGTCCATCGCGGTGACCCAGCGGCTGGGCATGCACCTCGCCGAGGTCTTCACCACGCCCTCGCGCGAGGAGGAGGGCCACTGCTACCGACTCGAACTGTAACCTAGAGTAACCATCCGCTACAGAACGACACTTGACGCTTCCGGTCGGGACCGGACCGGGGTTACCCTTCCGGTACCGCTGGGGGTGACATCTGTGCGTATAACGCCCAAAACACCTGAAGTGCGCGTGCCACGGCTCGTCGGCCTGATGGCCGTGGACGCGCGCGAGACGGCCCAGTCGCGCGGGCTGTTCATCAACTCGCCGGACCGGCCCGACTTCCATCTCGCCGTCGTCGACTACGTCGTACGGCAGTACCCGCAGCCCGACGCCGAGGTGCCGCGGGACTCCGTGATCTACGTCTGGTTCGACTTCGGTGAGGGGGACGGCGGGGGCGGTATGCGCGAGCCACGCACCCCCCGGCCGCCGAGCGGCGGGATGCAGCGCGAGCTGGACGAGCCGCCGGGCGACGCGTTCTTCGAGACGGTGATCAGGTGAGAGGGGTCGAGCAGAGGAGTTCGGGCACCCGCCCCCGAAGCCGCACTCAGGCCTGCTTGAAGCCCCGGTGCAGGGCCACGATCCCGCCGCTCAGGTTGCGATAGGCGACCTTCGACCAGCCGGCCTTGCGCAGCCGTTCGGCCAGTGCGGGCTGGTCGGGCCAGGCGCGGATGGACTCGGCGAGGTAGACGTACGCGTCCGGGTTCGAGGAGACGGTCCGGGCGACCGGCGGCAGCGCGCGCATCAGGTACTCGGTGTAGACCGTGCGGAAGGGCGCCCAGGTCGGGTGCGAGAACTCGCAGATCACCACCCGGCCGCCGGGCTTGGTCACCCGGTACAGCTCGCGCAGCGCGGTGTCCGTGTCCTGCACGTTGCGCAGCCCGAAGGAGATGGTCACGGCGTCGAACGTGTCGTCCTTGAACGGCAGCTTCGTCGCGTCGCCGGCCGTGAGCGGCAGCCAGGGGTGGCGCTTCTTGCCGACCTGGAGCATGCCGAGGGAGAAGTCGCAGGGCACGACATAGGCGCCGCTGCGGGCGAAGGGGAGGGACGAGGTCGCCGTACCGGCGGCGAGGTCCAGGATCTTCTGCGCGGGGCGGGCGTCGACCGCCTTCGTGACCTCCTTGCGCCATCGGCGGTCCTGGCCGAGCGACAGCACGTCGTTGGTGAGGTCGTACCGTTCCGCCACGTCGTCGAACATCGAGGCGACTTCGTGCGGCTGCTTGTCCAGGGATGCGCGGGTCACGGGCCCATTGTGGCAGTACGGGCCGGGCATCCCGAAGGCGCCCGGCCCGTACGACCCCCTTTGAAAGAGAAGCTGACCACTGAAAGAGAAGCTCACGACGTGAAAGGGAATCTCACGACGGCAGCAGTCTCGGTTTCTTCTTCGCCGCCACGTCCTCCACCCAGCCGCACAGCACGATGAAGACGGCGATGAGAATCCAGCCGATGCCGAACATGAACCACTGGCTCCCCAGCGGCAGCCACTTCTCGAAGGCGGGCACCTTCCAGAACTGGTCGGTCAGCGGCACCGCGAGCACCAGCGCGATCTCGTGCCAGAGATAGATGGTCACGGCCCGCGAGTTGAAGATCGTGACGATCCGGTCGAGCTTCTTGAACCGGGTCAGCCAGGCGAAGTCGATGTTGAAGTAGGCCTTGGCCCACATCAGCAGCATGACGTAGCCGGCCGACCAGTACGTCTGGGCGAGCGGGTTCTCGTCCAGGTCGTACGTCCCGGCCTCGGCCTGGTGCGTGAAGGCGTACCAGCCACCGAAGACGAGCGCGGCGACCGACAGGGTCACCACCAGGAAGGGCTTCAGCTTCTGGAGCACACCGTCGCGGTGGGCGAAGCCGAGGATCCAGCAGAAGAGGTACGTCGACAGGTCCCAGAGCGCGTTGCCGAAGCGGTTGTCCGGCCCCGCCCACACGAACTTCAGGATCACGATCGGCACAAGGGTCAACAGCAGCACCGGAATCGGCGCCTTGCGGAAGATCCACAGCAGCACCGGCGAGAGCATCACGAACCACAGATACGTCCGCAGGTACCAGAGGATCTCCCAGGCCTGCGTGCCCCAGGCGTTGCCCGGCGGATCCCCGACGGGCACGATCCAGAACACGATCTGCCAGCCCGGCATCCAGTCGTGGATCATCATCGCCACGAGCACGAAGAAGCCCCAGAACCAGAACGGCGGCAGCAGCCTCCGCATCCGGCTCTTGACCACCTTGAACGCCGGCCGCTCCAGCGACTTCGCCATCAGCGTCCCGGCCAGCCCGAACATGATCCCCATCGAGGGGAACACCATCCCGCACCAGGCCCACCCGAAGGTGTGGTAGGTCACGACCCGGACCAGCGCGACGGCCCGCAGCGTGTCGAAGTACCGGTCCCGGCCCGCCGGCTTGGGCACGGGCGCGGCCTCCTCGACCACCTTCTCGGCAACCGGCTCGGGCTCCGGGTCCGGCTCCAACTCCGTTTCTACGACGGGAAGAGGCGCCGTGGTGTACACCGGCTGCCCGTAGTCGACGTACTGCGGAGGCTGTTGCTGCTGTTGATACGGGTACGGCTGCTGCGGCTGGCCGTACGCGTCGTAGCCGTAAGGCTGTTGGGGGTACTGAGGTTGCTGGGGCTGGCCGTACCCGCCGTAGCCCTGCTGCTGTTCCCAGGTCATCGGCTCGCCCCCGCCGGTGTGCCGACCTCGCCGGTGCGCTTGAGTTTCTGCCAGCGCAGCCGGCCGCCGGTCAGGGCGGTGATGCTGGAGTGGATGAGGACGAGGTACATCATCTGGCGGTAGGCCAGTTGTTGCAGCGGCATCATCAGCAGATAGCGGTACTTCTCCTTGTCCAGCCTGAACGCGTAGGCCGCGCACAGGAGTTGGATGCCGAGGACCGCGAACCACATCGCGAGGGACGCCCAGAAGTCGACGAAGATCATCGAGTAGACGGTGAAGACGTCGATCAGCGGGGCGAAGACCGGCGTGATGATCTGGAAGATGACCACCAGGGGCATGCCGACCCGGCCGAAGCGGCCCGAAGGACCCTTGTCCGTAAGGGACTTGCGGTGCTTCCACAGCGCCTGCATGGTGCCGTAGGACCAGCGGTAGCGCTGCGACCAGAGCTGCTTGAGGGAGGCCGGGGCCTCGGTCCAGGCCTTGGCGTGCTCCTGGTAGACGACCCGCCAGCCCTCGCGGTGCATGGCGATGGTGATGTCCGTGTCCTCGGCGAGCGTGTCCTCGCTCATGCCGCCGACCTGGAGGACCGCCTCGCGGCGGAACGCGCCGATCGCGCCCGGGATGGTGGGCATGCAGCGCAGCAGGTCGTACATGCGACGGTCGAGGTTGAAGCCCATCACGTACTCGATGTGCTGCCAGGCGCCGATGATCGTGTTGCGGTTGCCGACCTTGGCGTTGCCCGCGACCGCGCCGACCTCGGGGTCGGCGAAGGGCTGCACGAGGTGCCGTACGGTGTCGGGCTCGAAGACGGTGTCGCCGTCCATCATCACGACGATGTCGTAACTCGCGCTGCGCACCCCGTTGTTGAGGGCGGCGGGCTTGCCCGCGTTCTCCTGGCGGATGACCCGGACGTTCGTCATGCCGAAGGAGCGGGCCGCCTCGCGGGCGATCTCGGAGGTGCCGTCCGAAGAGCCGTCGTCGACGACGATGACCTCGATCGGGTGGGTGCTCTTCGCCAGCGACTCAAGGGTGTTGGCGATGCACTCCTTCTCGTTGTACGCCGGGACGATCACCGTCACCGGGCGGGTGACGGTCGGTCCCCAGCTGAACCGGCGTTTGTTGCGCTGTCTGTAGTGGCGCCGGGCGAGGATCAGCATCATCCCGAAGCGGCTCATGACGGCGACGCCGACGACGGTAAGGCCCGCCGCGAGTCCCGGCACCACCCACTCCGCGACGGTGACGGCGTAGATCAACGCCTTGCCCTCGTAGAGGGTCATGCCGGTGGCCTCGCGGTGGGCGCCCTGGAGGACCGAGGTCCGCCCGTTGCCGTTGCGGTTGTTGCCAGTTCCGGTGCCGCCGACGGCCGAGTCGACCGGGGTCTGGCCGTTCCCGCCTGCCGCACCGGTGCCACCAGGCGCGGCGGACGCTGCGGCGGAAGGTGCCGCGGACGGCTTGGCGCCGGCCTCGACGTTGCCGGTGCTCGTCCCGGCGGCCGCGCCCGTGCTCGTGACGGGCCGGGTGGCGGAGTTGTTCTTGGCGATGGCGCCGCTCACCGTGGTGAACGTGTAGCCCTTCGCCTTCATCTTCTCGATGTACGTGGGCAGCGCCTTCATGGTCTGCGACCGCACACCACCGGCGTCGTGGAACAGCACCGAGGAACCCGAAGTCCCGGACGGCGTCGCCCACTTGATGATCTTCGCGACGCCGGGCTGCTTCCAGTCGTCGCTGTCGGTGTCGACGAAGACGCTGGTGTAGCCGGACGCGCCGAGCTTCTTGTAGACGGGGTAGCTGTAGTTGTCGATCGCGTCCGTCTCCGAGGAGTACGGCGCGCGGAAGAGCGTGGTGGTGATGCCGGCCGCGCCCGCGAGCGCGAGCTGGGTCTGCTCCATCTCGCGCTTGATGCGGGCGTCGCTCTGGTAGGAGAGGTCGACGTGGGTGAACGTGTGGATGCCCACCTCTTCGCCCTGCGCGACCATCTGCTTCACGATGTCCGGGTAGCGCGAGACCATCGAGCCCACCAGGAAGAACGTGCCCGGCACGTCGTACTTCTTGAGGATCTTCAGGACCGTGGGCGTGTAGGTGGGGTTCGGGCCGTCGTCGAAGGTGAGGACGATGGTCTTCTTCGGGATGGTCTGGGTGACCGGCTTGCCGTTGCGGAAGGTCAGGATCGGGCCGCCGTTGAGTACCTTGTCGGGGACCTTGCTGGCGCTCGCGCCGTCCCGGACGCGTTCGTCGCCGCCGACTTCCGCGCGCAGGTAGCCGTCGAGCAGCATCACGCAGGTGAGGCCGAGGAGAAGCAGCAGGGCGAGAATCACCCGGGGTCGCTGGAGCGCGGCGGCCTTGCCGGCCGCGCGTTCCATCCGGGTGGGGGCGCGTCGGCGCCCGCGCGAGGGAGTCGTCGTAGTCATGGCTGCGGGGGCGCTCCGGTCAGTGTGCGGTGGCTGAGGACGACGGGGCCGCACCCGTGGGGGCGCCCGAGGGGATGTCGGTCGGAGCGCCGGTCGGAACACCGGAGGGCGCTACGCCGCCTCTGCCGCCGTTGGGGCCGTAGCCGCCGCCGGGAGCGGAACCGGCCTGGCCGCCGCCGAAGGGCAGCAGCGAGGAGGGGTTGATCGAGATGCCCCAGCCCATGAACGCCATGCCGAGTACGAACGCGTACCCGAGGCAGACGGTGCCCATGAGGAGGCCGATCCGGCGCAGCACCTTTGACCGGCGGCCGGAGTTGTCAACGAACACGGGACCTTCAGCGGACCCGTTGCCGGCTTTGCGGCGGCGACCCCGCGCAGAGGCGCGGTTTTCGATGGCGGACTCGGATTGCATTCCCCAGACATTAGGCCGCCTTTATGTGACCAAAACTCTGATTCTCTTGTGAGCCCGCCCAGAAAAATTCCGCAACCTGTGCCTTCCCATAGAGAAACCAGGAAAAGCCTTATGAGCGGCCGGTGTCAGTAGTGTCCCCAATCTTCCGCTTCGCCGCCCGGATTGACCGTTTCGCGCAACGATACCCGTGGGTTTCCTATGTTTTTTCTGTCTTCGTGAGACACAGCCCCATGTGCTTCATTTAGCCTTCGGAATCCGACTCTGTTTCCATCCTGAGACAGAAATCACCGTCCCGAGACGGAAAGGGTGCATGCTCATATGAGGAGTTTCCTGAAACCGGCGGCCGGGCTCACCTGCTTGTTTGCCCTCGCGGTCACCGGATGCTCCTCCAGCTCCGGTGACTCGTCGGACTCGTCCTCCGGAGGGACGGACAGCACTACGTCCACACCGTCGTCGACGCCTTCGTCGTCCGCCTCGTCGGACGCGTCGTCGACCACGTCCTACGCCCCGTACGTCAGCGCCACGACGGCCGCGGACATGGACAGCAAGGGGTCCCCGTCGACGTACAACCTGTCCTTCGCCATCGCCAAGGGCAGCACCTGCACTCCGGAGTGGAACGGTACGACCGCGATCGGCGACTCGGCCGTGAAGTCCAGGATCTCGGCGCTCAAGACCTCCGGGGCCACGGCCCGGGTCTCCTTCGGCGGGGCGTCCGGCAAGGAGCTGGCGGAGACCTGCACCAGCGCGACGGCGCTCGCGAAGGCGTACGGCGAGGCGCTGGACGCGGCGGGTTCGTCCCAGGCCGACTTCGACATCGAGGGCGACACCCTCACCGACTCGACGTCGGTCGCCCTGCGCTCCAAGGCAATAGCCCTGCTCCAGAAGGAGCGCACCGACCTCAAGGTCTCCTTCACCCTGCCCGTGATGCCGTCCGGCCTCGACTCCGACAGCCTGGCGCTGCTGGAGTCCGCCAACGACAACGCGGTCGAGGTCTCCACGGTCAACATCATGACGATGAACTACGGCGAGTCGTACACCGCGGACATGGGCGACTACGCGATCACCTCTGCTACGGCCACGCACACCCAGCTGAAGAAGGTGTTCGGGTTGTCGGACGCGGGGGCCTGGCAGGGGATGGCGCTCACGTCGATGATCGGCGTGAACGATGTCTCCGGGGAGACGTTCTCGCTCTCGGACGCGGCGCAGGTACGGACGTTCGCCGAGTCGAAGAAGATCGCGTGGGTGTCGATGTGGTCGACGTTCCGGGATCAGCCGTGTGAGAGCGGGAGTTCGGACGACGACGCGGCTACGGACTGCAGCGGGGTGACGCAGTCTGCGGGGGCGTTCGGGGAAGCGTTTGCCGGGTGACTGGTTGTTCGCCGACTCACGGTCTTTTGTGGCTGGTCGCGTCCGTGCGGCGGAGCCGCAAATGTCACAGCCCCGCGCCCCTGGGGAAACTGCCCTTAACGGCGTCTGTGAACTAGCCGACCCGCACACACCGTTGCGATGCAGGTGCCGGCCTCGTCGAATACGGCGAGGTCGGCACGGCCCAGGTCGACAAGAGCCGTAGGGCGCGGGGCGGTGAGGATCACGACATCGTTCCGCTGCGCCGCCGCCCGGAGTTCGGGCGAGTCGACGTGTTCCGCCAGGACAGCGGTCGCGCCCGCCTTCAGTACGGCGTGGATCCGCTCCCGTGGGCTCGGGGCGTCCGGGAGCGGGCCCTCGTGGATGCGGGCGGGTCCCAGGACACCGGGCCAACTCCGCACCCGGGCGCCGGGAAAGCGGTCCAGGATCTCCGCCAGCGTCCCCACACCCGCGACCCGGGCACCCTCGACGGCGACGGCCCCGCCCTCGTCCGCCGTGTGAATCGTCAGCACAGCAGCCCTAGTTGGCGGACAGCAGCTTCAACTCCGGGTGAGCCGTGCCGCCTTCGATCGCCGTGGACGAGATGTGGGACATCACGCGCTCGTCGACCGGGTCGTTCGCCGGGTCGTCGTGGACGACGATGTGCTCGTACGTCGTGGCCCGCTGGGCGGGGACGCGGCCCGCCTTGCGGATGAGGTCGATGATCTCCATGCGGTTGGAGCGGTGCTTGGCTCCGGCGCTGGAGACGACGTTCTCCTCCAGCATGATCGAGCCGAGGTCGTCCGCGCCGTAGTGCAGGGAGAGTTGGCCGACCTCCTTGCCCGTCGTCAGCCAACTGCCCTGGATGTGGGCGATGTTGTCCATGAAGAGGCGGGCGATGGCGATCATGCGCAGGTACTCGAAGAGCGTGGCCTGCGTGCGGCCCTTCAGGTGGTTGTTCTCGGGCTGGTAGGTGTACGGGATGAAGGCCCGGAAGCCGCCCGTGCGGTCCTGTACGTCGCGGATCATCCGCAGGTGCTCGATGCGCTCGGCGTTGGTCTCGCCGGTGCCCATGAGCATCGTCGACGTGGACTCGACGCCCAGGTTGTGCGCCGCCTCCATGATCTCCAGCCAGCGCTCGCCGGACTCCTTGAGGGGCGCGATGGCCTTGCGGGGGCGGGCGGGAAGCAGCTCCGCACCGGCGCCCGCGAAGGAGTCGAGGCCGGCCGCGTGGATGCGGGTGATGGCCTCTTCGACGGAGACCTTCGAGATCCGGGCCATGTGCTCGACCTCGGACGCGCCGAGGGAGTGGATGACCAGCTGGGGGTACGCGCCCTTGATCGCGGCGAAGTGCTTCTCGTAGTACTCGACGCCGAAGTCCGGGTGGTGTCCGCCCTGGAACATGATCTGCGTACCGCCGAGTTCGACGGTCTCCGCGCACCGGCGCAGGATGTCGTCCAGGTCCCGCGTCCAGCCCTTCGCGGTGTCCTTGGGCGCGGCGTAGAACGCGCAGAACTTGCACGCCGTGACGCACACGTTCGTGTAGTTGATGTTCCGCTCGATGATGTACGTCGCGATGTGTTCCGTACCCGCGTACCGACGCTTGCGTACGGCGTCGGCGGCGGCGCCGAGCGCGTGCAGCGGGGCGTCGCGGTAGAGGTCGAGCGCCTCTTCGGGGGTGATGCGCCCGCCCTCGGCGGCACGGTCGAGGACGGACTGAAGCTCGGCCTTCTCGGTCACCGGGAGGTCCCTTTCGTCAAGGGTTGCGGACGGGCAACGGTTGCTGACGGACCTCGCCAGCCTACGCCAGCGGTTTTCCCGCCCCGACCTCAGGCCGTGTACGCGCCGACCAGCAGTCCGAGGAAAGCACCGGCGAGCAGAAACGGCCCAAAGGGGACGACGATCCCCCGGCCGTCCCGCCGTCTCCAGGCCGCGAACACCCCGTAGACCGCCCTCAGCAGGAACCCCGCGAACGCGCCGACCATCACCGTCGGCCACCCGTACCACCCGAGCACGACCCCCGCCCCGACCGCGAGCCTCACCTCGCCGAGCCACAGACCACCACCGCCGGAGTCGATGCGGCTCAGCGCGAAGTACCCGCCGCCGAGCGCGAGGGCGCCGAGCAGCGCGGTCGTCCAGTGCCCGGCGTGCTCGGGCACGAGGGTGACGACACCGAGCAGGACGAGGGCGGCACCCGCGAGGGGAAGCGCCGCCCTGGGCACCGCGACCGCGACGGGCGCGAGCAGCAGCCAGACCGCCAGTTCGGGTCGCGTACCGGTGGCGGCGGCGAGGGCGACACACACCAGCACGACAAGGAGAGCGGTACCGGCACCGCGCCGGCCGACCCGCGCCACCACCGCCCCCGCACCCGCGCCCCACACCCCCGCGAGGGCGACCAGCAGCTGGTCGTAGTCCACCGGCCGGCTACTTGACCTTGGACAACCGCGCGGTCGGGGAGCCCTCGGCGGAACTGTCCGACAGGTACTTGAGGTCGTCGCCGACGGGCGTGAGGGTCACCGTGTGGGCGGCCTGGTTGCAGACGTCACGGTTCGACGTCGCGCCCGCGGCCGAGGCGACGAGCCGGGTCTTCGTCACCTGCTTCAGGGTCAGTATGTCGTCGCAGACGCCGCCGAGCTGGTCGGTCTGGCGGAGGATGCCCAGCCGCTGCCCCACGCCCACCTTGGCGATCACGATCCGGAAGGTCCCGTCGGGGAGCGTGCCGCCGAGGGCGGTGCCCTCGCCCTGCCAGGTGCCGAGGTAGTTGTCGGGGATGGACTTGAGCGGGGTGCCTTCGCCGGCACTCGGCGCGCTGGTCGCCGTGGCGGAGGAGGTCGGGATCGCGCCCGCCGAGGAATCCTTGCCCTTGTCGTCCGGCTGCAGCCAGTACAACCACACCGGCACCAGCGTCACCACCGCCAGCGCCGCGGCGACGGAGAGCACCACCGCGCAACCGACCCTGCGGCCACGCCCGTTGGCGCCGGGAGCCGCCGTGGCGGCGACGGACACGGACACCTTCCCCGGGTGACGACCGGAGGCCGGCGGCACGGTGTCGTACGGGGGCGGCGCGTCACGGGGTTCGGGTACGAACCCGGTTGACCCGGCAGGTGACTTGGGCATCACCGGCGCCGGCCCGAAGGCCCCGCCCTCCGCCCCCACAGAGGGGCTGCTGAACCCGACCGGCCCCGAGGGCACCCCTTCCGCAACCCCCGCCACCTCAAGATTCAGCAGCTGTACGGCACTTCGGCTGACCTGTTCCACCAGCGCCCCCGGCAGCCACCCTCCGGCCACCAGCCGGGCCGCCCCGTCCGGAGCGAGCCATCGCGCCACCTCCACCGGCGTGGGCCGCGAGGCGGGGTCCTTGGCCAGACAGGCACTTGCCAGCTCCCTCAACTCACCGTCCATCTCCCCCAGTTCGGGCTCCTCGTGGACGACCTTGTAGAGGAGCGAGGCGGAGGAGTCACCGGGAAAGGGAGACGCACCCGTGGCCGCGTACACCAGCACGGCCCCCAGCGAGAAGACGTCGGACGCCCCCGCCGCCCCCTTCCCGAGGATCTGCTCGGGAGCCATGTAGCCGGGGGAGCCGACGGAGACGCCGGTGGAGGTGAGGGAGGCGGTGCCGTCCGTGGCGCGGGCGATACCGAAGTCGATGAGGAGCGGCCCGTCGAGGGTGAGGAGCACGTTGGACGGCTTCACGTCCCGGTGCACGAGCCCCAACTCGTGTACCGCCGTGAGCGCTTCGGCCAGCCCCGCGCCGAGCGCCCGTACGGTGGCCGTGGGCAGCGGCCCGCCGTCCGCGACGGCGGCGGAGAGGGAGGGCCCGGCAGCGTACGCCGTAGCGACCCACGGCACCGCGGCCCCCGGGTCGGCGTCCAGCACAGGAGCTGTCCACGCACCGCCCACCCGGCGCGCGGCGTCGACCTCGCGGCGGAAGCGGGCGCGGAACTCCTCGTCGAGCGCGAAGTGCGGATGCACGATCTTGACCGCGACCGTACGACCGCCCGCGCTGCGCCCGAGATAGACCCGGCCCATCCCGCCGGACCCCAGCCGGCCGAGCAGCCGGTAGGGCCCCACGACCGTGGGTTCGTCGTCTCCGAGCGGCTGCATGCCGTCCACCCCTCCCCCGTACGACTTCCAGCAGGGTAGTGCGCCACACCCCACCGGCGATGACGGCTGGAGCAGATCCGCGTTCTACGGCCTCTGCCTTCTATACGGCTATTACGGCTGGAGCAGTTCCACGTTCACGTCGGCCGGGAAACCGGTCGTAGGTCCGACGCGGCGGGCGAACTCGGCGACGGCGGCGAGTTGGGGCGCACCGAAGCGGAAGTCCAGCGTCGTGAAGTACCGCTCCAGGACGGTCTCGTCGAAGTCCTCCCAGCGGGCGGCCTGTTCGGCGACCTTGCCGACCTCTTCGAGGGAGAGGTTGCGGGAGTCGAGGAAGGCCTCGTGGACCTTGCGGGTGATGACCGGTTCGCGCTCCAGGTAGTCGCGGCGGGCGGCCCACACGGCGAAGACGAACGGCAGCCCGGTCCACTCCTTCCAGAGCGAGCCGAGGTCGTGCACCTCCAGGCCGAAGCGGGGCCCGTCGAGCAGGTTGGCGCGCAGGGCGGCGTCACCGATGAGTACGGCGGCGTCGGCCTCCTGCATCATCAGGCTCAGGTCGGGCGGGCAGGTGTAGTAGTCGGGCTGGACGCCGTAGCGCTCGGCGAGGAGGAGCTGCGCGAGGCGTACGGAGGTCCGCGAGGTCGAGCCGAGGGCGACCCGGCGGCCGTCCAGCTGGTCCAGCGGGACCTGCGAGACGATCACGCAGGACATCACCGGGCCGTCGCAGCCGACGGCGATGTCGGGGAAGGCGACCAGGTCGTCCGCGTTGCGGAGGAACTCGACGAGCGTGATGGGCCCGATGTCGAGGTCGCCCTGCACCAGCTGCTCGCTGAGCTTCTCCGGGGTGTCCTTGGTCAGCTCGAAGTCGAGAAGCGTGCCTGTTCTCGCGAGCCCCCAGTACAGGGGCAGGCAGTTCAGGAACTGGATGTGGCCGACGCGCGGCCGGGTGCGAGAATTGTCCACGACGTGAGGCTAGACCTCATGCGGTACGCTCCATACTTCGGCCCCGCAGTCAAGCCCCCGGCGATCTTCAAACGTCCGGGTGATGTGATCTTGGCCTCTATTGCTTTCGGCTGCCCGAGTGCTAGGCTCGCCGCAAGTTGCAGTTTGGTTTCCCTTGCAGTACAGAGCCTGCGGAGCATGTAACCGCGGGCTCTTGTCGTTTTCAGACGTATGCAGTAGTGCGGGACTTGTTTTCACACTTGCAGGGTTCTGGAGCAGGGCAACCCTTTGGGCCCAAGGAGGGCTTATGGCTACCGGAACCGTGAAGTGGTTCAACGCCGAAAAGGGCTTTGGCTTCATCGCCCAAGAAGGCGGAGGCCCCGACGTCTTCGTTCACTACTCCGCGATCAACGCGAGCGGCTTCCGCTCGCTTGAGGAGAACCAAGCGGTCTCCTTCGACGTGACCCAGGGTCCGAAGGGCCCGCAGGCGGAGAACGTCACCCCCGTCTGAGTCACCTGATCGCAGTCCTTCGGTCTCGGAGCCTGGTGCTTTGATCCGGAACAGATAGCACTACCCAAGGAGCCCCGTGCCGCAAGGTGCCGGGGCTCCTGCCTTTGCCTCCGGCGGTTGGGCGGGCTTGTCGTCACCGGGTGGGGCTCGTCGGGCTGGCGGGTTGCCGTCGGGCGGGGACCGTTGGCTGGGCGGGGATCATTGGGCGAACCGTCGTCGCCGGGCGGGTATGCGGAGCCCGGCCGGTATTAGCCGGTATTAGTCGGACAGGTGGCGGAAAGCTGGCCCGTTGTCGCCGGGCGGGTGGCTTCGGTCGGGCGAGGCTCGTTGGCCGGTCGTCGTCGGGCGGGTGACGGAAAGCCCGGCCCGGGAGGCGCCGAGCAGAGTGTCGGCAAACCTGGCCAGTTGCCGCCGGGAGGGTGCGGGGAGTCCGGTTGGGGGTCGCCGGGCGGGGCGCGGAGATCGCGGCGGGTTGGCGTTCGGTGGGTGGCGGAAACCGGGGCGGTTGTCGCCGGGCGGGCTGCGGAAGAGCGGCTGGTTGTCAGTGGGGGTCGGTAGGTTCCCGGGCATGACATCGACGCCGTCCGGCTCCGCCGAGGCCGAGTTCGTGATCAGTACCCGGACCTTCTACGACGCCATCGCCGAGGACTACGCCGACCATTTCGCCGGGGAACGCAGCGCCAAGCCGCGGGACTGGACGGTGATGGCGGGCTTCGCCGAGTTGGTGAGCAGGGGCGCGGGGGACGGTGGGCAGGTGGCCGATCTCGGCTGCGGGCCCGGGCGGTCCACGGCGTTCCTCGCCGGGCAGGGTCTGGACGTGTTCGGCCTCGATCTGTCCGAGCCGATGCTCGCGATCGCGCGCCGCGAGAACCCGGGGCTGCGCTTCCGGCAGGGCTCGATGCTGGACCTGGACATCCCGGACGGCACGCTGGCGGCGGCCGTCTCCTGGTACTCGTCCATCCACACGCCTGTGGATCAACTCCCGCACCTCTTCGCGGAGTTCCACCGGATCCTCGCACCGGACGGGTACCTGCTGCTCGCCTTCCAGGCCGGCGACCGGCCCCTCACCCTCGACCAGCCTTTCGGCCACCCGGTGACCCTCGACTTCGAACGCCGGCGGCCCGAGCTGATGGCCGAGTTGCTGGAGGCGGCGGGGTTCGTGCTCCGGTCACGGACCGTACGGGAGGCGGAAGAGGAACTCGGGGAGTCGTCAGCGCAGGCGTTTCTGATCGCCCGAAAGCTGGCGGGCACTCTCTAGGGCGCGGCGGGCGCCGACCTCGCTCGGGTATTCGCGGACTGTGGTCCAGGCGGTGAGCCAGCCGACGGTGTAGGCGGCTACGGCGGGCAGGACGGGCACCAGGAGCAGCACCATCCAACGGTTGGCGAAGGCCCTGCCGGGGGCCTGCCTGTTGTGGTCGCGCTTGGCCTGGATGGTCTGCGCGGGAGTGGGCGGGTCCAGGAGGGCCTTGTGGTGCTCCCGGCGCTGCTGCACCCAGCCCCAGACGAGGGCCCCGCAGGAAGCGACCCCCGTGGCCCAGTTCCACACGAGGCGCACGGTCGGCGACCACTCGCTGGTGAAGCCGCCGTAGAGCTCAAGCGCGAAAACGCTGACGACGACCATCAGGATGATCAGGAAGGTGGTCGTGCGGGCGCGGCACAGCCAGTAGAGGGCACCGCGCTTGTACCAGGTCCTGCCGAGCTTCGGCAGGGCTGGGATGTCAGCGGGCGTTCCGTAAGTGGGGGCCTCAGAAGATGCTCGTGACGCCATTCCAGATGTCCTTACCCAGTCGTCCGACGTCCTGCCCGGTCTTGTAGCCGACATCCCCGACGCCGTGTGCCACACCGCTCACAACCCCGTGGTCATGGATGTCCTCGCTCCAGTGCTCGTGGAAGGTGTGGTCGAGGACGTCCGTCGCGAGGATCGTCGCACCGACTCCCACCAACGCCACCCCCACCGCCCCTTCGACCGGCGCCGCCAACACCGCGAGCGCCCCCGCAGCCACACCCCCCGCAGCCACCCCGACATCCACCGTCACGGACTTCTGCCACGACCACCCCTTGTCGTGGTCGTCCTTCGCCTCCACCAACCCGCACGCGGCAGCCGCGGCGACATCGATGACCGGCACCTCCTTGAGGAACTCGGGGAGTGCCTCAAGACCCTTGCCCAGCCTCAACGCGTCCGCCGCATCGGCCAGTTTGACGTTCAGCAACCGGTCGTACGGAAGCTTGCTGCTGCCGACGTCCGCGCGGGCGATGGCCTCCTCCAGCGAGTCGACCTGCATGACCGCGTCACGGTAGGCGCCCTTGGCCGGGAGGTCCTTGGGGAGCGAGCGGCCCGCTTTCTGGTACGCCTTGCGTTCCGCGCGGAGATCCTTCTTCGCCGTCTGCTCCGCGGCCTTCGCGTCGTCGAGTTCGGTACGCGCCTTCTTGCCGCCGGCCCGCGCGTCCTCCGCGTCGTAGGCGTACAGACCGCGCAGCGCGTCGGCGATGGTGATCTTGTCGCCCGTCGACACCGGCGCGGTGACCTGGGCGTACAGCCCACGCAGCTTGTCCGCGGCGACCAGCCGGGCGTGCTGCGCGGTGTGCATGACCTGCTTGCGGACCGTGTCGTACTCGGTCATCGCGGAGATCGTCTTCTGGTCCGCCGCACCGGGCGGGTCCGCCGTGACCATGGGCAGCGGCACGCCCTTGTCCCCCATGGACACGCCCTTGCCCGTGGCGACGTGCTCCGCGTTCTGCAGCGCCGTCTCGCAGGTGGACAGCGCGTCGGCGAGGGTGCCGAGCGTGTCCCCGACCTCGAACACGAGGCTGGCGAAGGCCCCAGCCGTCAGCGCGTCCTCGCTCCACTTCGCGCGGAACTCCTCCGCCGCGTCGCCCTTCCACCCGGCGTCGTCGACGAGCGCCTCGACGGCACTGGTCACCGGCCGTACGACGTCGTCGAGTTGGCCCTTGGCGTTCTTGTACGTGGTGGCCATCGTGTGCAGTCCACCGATGTCGCCGCCGACCCAGCTGTCGCCCATCAGCCCTCAGTCCTCCCCCACCATCAGGTCGTCGAACACACCGTGGACGTCGACGTCGTGCCGGTGGAAGGAGTCCCGCGCGTACGCGACCTTGTCGCCGTGGTCGTCCAGCCGGTCGGCGAAGCCGATGTGCAGGCCGAGGATGAGGTGGGCGACCTCCTTGATGGCGTCGTCGAGCCCCGCGTCCCCGCCGCTCACCACGGGCGGGGCGACCTGGGGGTGCAACTTCCGGTAGTCGGTGGCCTGGTCGTGGAGGGTCTTGGCCATCGACGTGAGGTCGCCCAGCACCGCCTTGAAGTCGGCCGACATCAGCGCACCTCCCGCGCGTAGGCGGCCAGGTCGGCCGGCCGCCAATTCGGCTGCCCCGGGGCGACGTTCGGGTCGAGGACGACGGTGCCGCCCCGCTCGCCCATCGCCTCGGCGAGCGGCCCGATCGAAGTCCCGACCCACGGCTGGGCCTCCCCGAACGCGGCCACCAGCTTCTCCACCGTGCTGAACGCGTAGGCCGCGGTGCGCCGCGCCGGATGCTCGAAGAGTTCGTAGACGACGAACGGCACCCGGACCGCCCGCCCGTGCTCGTCCACCGCGTCGACGTACCGGGGATGCGCGGGCACGAAGACGGGCGTCTCGTACGGTGGGACGCCGGGCCGGGGTCCGGGCCGCCCGTCGGCTGCCGGACCGGACCGGGGCACGGCCTCCGCATAGTCGAGCAGACTCGACCGACGCGCCTCGGGCGCCCCCGCTGCCGCCGGCCCCTGCGTGTAGTCAAGAAGGCGTGAACGGTTCGGCTCCCCCACCGCCGTCTCCTCTTCCCCGTAAGTCGTCATGGTCGCTGTGGACACATTCGCGCCATCACAGTAGCCACCGACCCAGGGCCCAAATCCGGCTATGTCAGCCCTCCGAACCCGTTGCATGCGCAATGCATACGGCCGCTTGGCCCCGGCCTGGTCATCCCTTGACCGCGCGATGACCAGACCAGGACACCCGTGCCAAGACCGCTACAGCGCCCCCGCCAGGTCCATCGCCGCCACATACCCGAACGTCATCGCCGGTCCGATCGTCGAGCCCGCGCCCGCGTAGCTGTGCCCCATCACCGCCGCGCTCGCGTTCCCGGCCGCGTACAGACCGGGGATCACCGAACCGTCCGCCCGCAGCACCCGCGCCCGTGCGTCCGTGCGCATGCCGCCCTTCGTGCCGAGGTCGCCGGGGACGATGCGGAAGGCGTAGTACGGGGGCAGCCACAGCGGGGCGAGGCAGGAGTTGGGGAGGATCGACGGGTCCGTGTAGTAGTGGTCGTAGGCGCTGTCGCCGCGCCCGAAGTCCGTGTCCTTGCCGCTCGCCGCAAGGGAGTTGAAGCGGCTCACCGAAGACCGCAGGGCCGCCGCCGGGACGCCGATCGACGTGGCCAGGGCGTCCAGCGTCCACGCCTTGTACGCCGCCCCCGAGCTGTACCAGGCGTCGGGGAAGGCGAACGTCGGCAACACGTCCCGGAACAGGTACCGGTTGCGGTAGTTCTGGTCGACGATCAGCCAGGCCGGGATGTCGGGGGCGGCGGTATCGCGGTCGTACATGATGTGGACGACGTCGCTGTACGGCGCGGCCTCGTTGACGAAGCGCGAACCCGCCTGGTTGACCAACAGGCCGCCGGGGAGGGTGCGTTCGGCGAGGCAGAAGTACGGGTCGTCGGGGATCGGGATGGCGGGGCCCCACCAGGCGTCGTCCATCAACGCCAGGGCCGCGCCCGCCCGTTGGCCCGCCTGGATGCCGTCGCCGGTGTTCTCCTTCGCGCCGACGGTCCAGTCCGTGCCGATGGGCTGGCGCTGGTACTGGGCGCGCATCGCCGCGTTGTGCTCGAAGCCGCCGGAGCCGACCACGACCCCGCGCCAGGCGCGCACCAGTCCGGCGGTTCCGGCCCGCGTGACGACCGCCCCGGTGACGGCGCCGCTCTCCAAGTACAGGTCGGTGAGCGGGGTGTTGAGCCACACCGGCACCTGCGCGGACTGGAGTCCGGCGCGCAGTCCGGCGGCGAGGGACTGGCCCATCGTGAGCGGCTTCTGGCCGAGCAGTGCCGCCTTCGTCCCCCGGGCCAGGCACTCGGTGGCGACGGCCGCGCCCTTGACGCTCACCGCGGCCAGGTCGAGCCACTTGTAGTCGGCGCTGAAGACGACCATGCCCGAAGGGACGGCCAGGTAGGGCGGGTTGAGGTGGGCGAGTTCGGTGCCGAGGATGTTGCCGTCGAGCTGATCGGGTTCTATGGAACGGCCGTTGGGGAGCCCGCCCGGCAACTCCGGGTAGTAGTCGCTGTATCCCTCCATCCAGCGGAAGCGCAGCGGACTGTTCGCCATCACGAAGGAGATCATGGCGGGGCCGTGGGCGAGGAACGACTGCTGGCGGTCCGCCGGGACGTCGGTGCCGACGACCGCGGAGAGGTAAGTGGCGGCTTTGGCGGGGGTGTCCGGGACTCCGGCCGCCAGGATCACCGGGTTGTTGGGGATCCAGATCCCCGCCCCCGAGCGGGCCGCCGACCCTCCGAACGTCGGCGCCTTCTCCACCACCACACAGCTCAGGCCCTGCTTGGCGGCGGTCAGCGCGGCCGTCATCCCGGCCGCCCCCGCACCGATCACGACGACGTCGTAGGTACCGAGGAGAGGAAGATCGGCGGCGCGGGCCGAGTGCTGCACCCCGGCGGCCACACCGAGCGCGGCAACCGCACCACCCGCCAACACACGTCTTCTACCGGGGTGTTGTGCCTGTCCGTCCGTGTTCGGGGTCATGGCCGCTCCAGCCCGACGGGGAATGGGCTGGGAATGTCGCGCGGGGGTCTTGGGAAGTCAATGACCAGGTCCGCACCAAATCACCCTGAACGCCCACTGGTCAATCGCCCTTGACGGCTACTAGTTGGCGTACAGCGCCTCGATGTCCCGCGCGAACTCCTGCATGACGAACTCCCGTCGCAGCTTCATCGACGGCGTCAGATGGCCCGCCGCCTCCGTGAAGTCCACCGGCAGGATGCTGAAGCGGCGGATGGACTCGGGGCGGGAGACCAGCTTGTTGGCGTCGTCGACGGCGCGCTGCAGGACTCCGATCAACTCCTCGTCGTTGACCAGGAGTTCGGCGGGGACCGGGTGTTTGCCGTTCATCTGGCGCCAGTGGGTGATGCCTTCGAGGTCGAGGGTGATGAGGGCGGCGACGTAGGGGCGGCGGTCGCCGACGACCATGCACTGGGCGATCAACGGGTGGGAGCGGAGCCAGTTCTCCAGGGGGGCCGGGGCCACGTTCTTGCCGCCCGCGGTGATCAGGATCTCCTTCTTGCGCCCGGTGATGGTGAGGTAGCCCTCGTCGTCGAGGCGGCCGATGTCGCCGGTGGCGAACCAGCCGTCCTGGGACGCGGGGATCACCCCGTCGCCGTGCGGATCCCAGTAGCCCCGGAACACCTGGCCGCCGGCGAGCAGGATCTCGCCGTCCGACGCGATGCGGACCTTGGTGCCCGGCATCGGCCAACCGACCGTCCCCAGGCGGGGTTTGAGCGGTGGCGTGCAGGTGGCCGCCGCCGTCGTCTCGGTCAGGCCGTAGCCCTCGAAGATCTCGATGCCCGCGCCGGCGTAGAACGCGGCGAGGCGGCGGCCCAGCGGGGAGCCGCCGCAGATGACGTAACGGAGCTTGCCGCCGAGGGCGTTGCGGATCTTGCGGTAGACGAGCGGGTCGTAGAAGGCGCGGGCCGTCTTCAACGGGCGGGTCGGGCCCGGCCCCTTGCCGGACTGGCGGGCCTCCAGTGCCTCGCCGTAGCGGCGGGCGACGTTCGTGGCGCGGTCGAAGACCTTGCCGCGGCCGCCCTTCTCGGCCTTCGCCCGCGCGTTGTTGAAGACCTTCTCCAGCATGTACGGGATGGCCAGCAGGAAGGTCGGCTGGAAACTCGCCAGGTCGGCCAGCAGGTCCTCGGACTTGAGGCTCGCGGCGTGGCCGAGGCGGACCCGGGCGCGGATGCAGGCGACCGCGACCATGCGGCCGAAGACGTGGGAGTAGGGGAGGAAGAGGAGTGTGGAGGGTTCTTCGTCCGCCTTGTTCTTGAAGACGCCGTAGAGGAGTTCGATCGCGTTGTCGATCTCCGCGAGGAAGTTGCCGTGGGTGATCGCGCAGCCCTTGGGGCGGCCGGTGGTGCCCGAGGTGTAGATGACGGTGGCGAGCGTGTCGGGCAGCAACACCCCACGCCGTACGGCGACTTCGGAATCCGGGACGGTCCGGCCGAGCTCGGCCAGCCGGTCCAGGTGCCCCTTCTCGAAGACCCACATGTGGCGCAGGTCGGGCAGCCGGGGCGTCTCCGGACCTAGCGCCGCCGCCTGGGCGACCGTCTCGGCGGCCATCGCCACCGCGCCCGAGTCCTGGAGGATCCACCGGATCTGGAAGAGCGAGGAGGTCGGGTACACCGGCACGGTGACCAGACCGGCCGCCCACGCGGCGAAGTCGAGGAGCGTCCACTCGTACGACGTCCGCGCCATGACCGCGATCCGGTCGCCCGGCGCGAGCCCCTCCGCGATCATCCCCTTGGCGACGGCCTGCACCTGCTCGGCGAACTCCGTCGCCGTCACATCCCGCCAACTGCCGTCCTCGTCCTGCCTGCTGAGGACCACGTGCTCCGGCGCCGCCGCCGCGTTCTCGAACGGCAGGTCGGCGAGCGAGCCGTGGGTCGCCGGCGGCACCAACGGCGGTACGGACACCTCCCGCACCACGCCGTCCAGCCGCCGGATCTCGGGCTCGACGAGCACGGGCGCGCCGTCGTAGTCGTAGCCGGACGGATAGACGAGGGACATGGCAGCTCCTGTGGCGTGCAGCTTGTACCGCTCTGCTGCATTAGGTACGCATGGTGCGTACCGAGGCGTTCATCCCGGCCCGCGGCCGGCGTGTTACCTCGGGTTAGGTCGAAGATCGTACGGGGCCCGCGTGGGGGCTTCGTGCGGGTTCGGGGGTGGTACGGAGCCGGGCCTGTGCAACCTCGGCGGGTTCACGGCGCTTTGTCGGCCCTACGTCAGCCTTGCGCCACCTCTGCGTCACCCATGCGCCCGCCATGGACCCGCCCGGCTCGCCCCACTTGGCCTTACCTGCGGTAACCTTACTGCGAAGTAAGCCGAAAAGAGCCGCCCAGGAAGCCACCCGGGAGTGGGACATGGCCAACCCCTATCCGCCCCTCAGCGACACCCCCGCACTCACCCCGCTCCTCCTCCGCGGCGCCCTCCTCTCCCCCTTCAAACGGCCCCGCCCCGACGCCGCGTTCCCCCGCACCCGCCTCGTCCTCCCCGGCGTACGCGTCGACCTGGCCAAACTGGCCGCCTACGAACGCGTCTGCGGCTTCGCCACCGGCGACGACGCCCTCCCGATCACGTATCCCCACGTCCTCGGCTTCCCCCTCGCCATGCGCCTGATGAGCTGCCGAGCCTTCCCGCTCCCCCTCCTCGGCCTGGTCCACACGTCGGTGGAGATCACCCGGCATGCGGCGGTACCGGCCACAGGGGACCACGAACTCACCGTCTACGTCGAAGAGTTGGCCCCGCACCGGCGTGGCACGGAGGCGACGGTCACCACGGAGATGCGGGTGGGCGGTGCGGGCGACGGCGCGGGCAAGGTCGTATGGGAGTCGCGGAGCACGTATCTCGCCCGGCACCACCGTGCCGACACACCCGCACCCGAAGTCCCGCACGCACAGCCCCCGTTGCCCACCCTCGCGGAATGGCGCCTCGCCGAGGACGTCGGCCGCCGCTACGGCGCCGCGTCCGGCGACCGCAACCCCATCCACCTCTCCCCCCTCACCGCCCGCCTCTTCGGCTTCCCCCGCGCGATCGCCCACGGCATGTGGACGGCCGCACGGTGCCTCGCGGCACACGGGACGCCCGAATCGGCGTACGTACGGGCCGAGTTCAGGGCGCCGGTGCTGTTGCCGGGGGTGGTGGAGTACGCGGCGGAAGGCGGCCGTTTCCAGCTGCGGAGCGGCAAGCGGACACACGTGGACGGGCTCGTCCGACCGCTCCCGTTATGAGCCTCACGATCTTTACGAGCTGATGCGCGCTACGGCGTCCACGGCCGCCCCTCCATCAACTGCCCCAGCCCCGCCCACGCGAAGTTCATCAGCGTCGCCGCCGCCTGCTTGGCGGTGACACCCGGGGTCGCGTTCGACCAGGCCGCCAGGGACTCGGCGGCGCCGACCAGGGCCTCGGCCAGACCGGCGACCTCATGCTCGGGGAGGTCCGGGTCGCGGTGCGCCTCGCGGGCGGTGACCGCGATCAACTCGGTGACGAACGCGACTAGTTCGGCGCGCATGGCCGCCACCTCGGCCGCGAAGGGTTCGCCGTGGGTGCGGGACTGGAGGTGCAACACGGCCCAGCCGTCCGGGTGTTGCGCGGTGTGGGTGAAGAACGCCCGCAGCCCGTCCCAGAGTTGGCGGTCGGCGGGCGACCCCGTGTCCACGCCGGCCCGTACCGCCTCGGTGAGCGCCTGGCCCTCGCGCCGGATGCACGCGGTGAACAGGTCTTCCTTCGAGTTCAGGTAGAGATACACCAACGGCTTGGACACGCCCGCGAGTTCGGCTATCTCGTCCATCGACGCGGCCATGTAACCGCGCTGCCCGAAGGTCTGCACGGCGGCGTCGAGCATCTGCTGCTCACGGACCGCCCGCGGCATGCGTTTGGTCTTCACGGCACCCATGGGGCAAGGGTAGTTGGACCAGACCGCATGGCTGCCGACAGAAGTTACAGCAGGGGTTGCTGGAAGGGTGCTACGAAGCCTGGCCCTGCGGGTGGGAGGCCGGCTGGGCGGCGTCCACCGTCTCGTCCTCCTGGCTGCGGTTGGCGTCCAGGTTGGCCTTCATCCGGTCGACCCGCTCGACGATCTGCACCGAGGCCCGGTCCCGCACCCCGCGCAGCACCACGAAGCTGATCGGCGCCGAGATCACCAGCGCCAGCAGCACGATCCACATGCCGTTGGACTCGCCGAAGCCGCGCGGGAAGACGCCGAGGTAGACGAGGCCCCAGACGACGCCGAGGCAGCCCGCGAAGACTCCGAGGCGCCACAGTGTGTAGCGGAACATCTCAATCCACTCTTCCGTAACGAACAGACTTAACCGAACAGTCCTACTCAGTGAAGCACGCGCCCCCACCGATCTTCGGGCGGGGTGCGCGGCTGCTGTGTGGCTCACATCAGCGGCAGCAGCATGAAGATGTCGTCGCGATCGTCCCCCGGGGCTACGCGGATCGCGCCGGGCACCCGCCCGACCTCCTTGTAGCCGCAGGAGCCGTAGAACCGCTCCAGGCCATGACCGCCCCGGCAGGTGAGGCGGATCGCCTCGATGCCGTCGATGCCGCGGGCGGCCTCGGCGGCGGCGAGGAGGTCGCGGCCGTAGCCCTTGCCCTGGTGGCGGGGATGGACCATCACCGTGTAGAGCCACAGCCAGTGCAGCATCAGGCGGTGGGTGTTGAACGCGAGGAACACGGTCGCGGCGACCGTGCCCGTCTCGTCCCGGCCGACCAGCAGCCGGGTGCGGCCCTCCGCCATGGCGACGAAGTGCCGGACCAGTTCGGGCCGTATCTCGTCCACCGCCACCGGTGCGACGAAGCCGACCGAGCCCCCCGCGTTGGAGACGTCCGCCCAGAGGGTGAGGATCTCCTCGCGCAGGGCGGGGGTTATCGCGGGGTCCAGTTCAAAGGTCAGTGACATGGTGCCGTGTTCGTTTCAAAAGGTGGTCGTCACAGAAGGGGGTCGTCACACCCGCATCGCCTGCGGGGACTCGCGCCGCGCCGGGTCCGGGCCGTCGTACTCGCGGATGATCTCGTACCGCGTGTTCCGCTCGACCGGCTGGAAACCGGCGTCGCGGATCAGGTCGAGGAGGTCGTCGCGCGTGAGCTTGTTCGGCGTGCCGTAGTTGTCGGCGTCGTGCGTGATCTTGTACTCGACGACCGAGCCGTCCATGTCGTCCGCGCCGTGCTGGAGGGCGAGTTGGGCGGTCTGGACACCGTGCATGACCCAGAAGACCTTGACGTGCGGGACGTTGTCGAAGAGCAGCCGGGAGACGGCGAAGGTCTTGAGGGCCTCCGCGCCGGTGGCCATCTGCGTCCGCGCCTGCAGCCGGTTCCGGACCTTCCCGTCCTTCATGTCCACGAAGTCGTGCTGGTAGCGCAGCGGGATGAAGACCTGGAAACCGCCGGTCTCGTCCTGGAGCTCCCGCAGCCGCAGCACGTGGTCCACGCGGTGGCGCGGCTCCTCGATATGGCCGTAGAGCATGGTGCACGGGGTCTTGAGACCCTTCTCGTGCGCCAGGCGGTGGATCCGCGACCAGTCTTCCCAGTGCGTCCGGTGGTCGACGATGTGCTGCCGGACCTCCCAGTCGAAGATCTCCGCGCCGCCGCCGGTGAGGGATTCGAGGCCGGCGTCGATGAGCTCGTCGAGGATCTCGCTCGCGCTCAGCCCGGAGATGGTCTCGAAGTGGTGGATCTCGGTGGCCGTGAAGGCCTTGAGGGAGACCTCCGGGAGGGCCTTCTTCAGCTCGCTCAGCGACCGGGGGTAGTAGCGCCAGGGGAGGTTCGGGTGCAGGCCGTTGACGATGTGCAGCTCGGTGAGGTTCTCGCCCTGCATCGCCTTGGCGAGCCGGACGGCCTCCTCGATGCGCATCGTGTACGCGTCCTTCTCGCCCGGCTTGCGCTGGAACGAGCAGTAGGCGCAGGACGCGGTGCACACGTTGGTCATGTTCAGGTGGCGGTTGACGTTGAAGTGGACGACATCGCCGTTCTTCCGCGTCCGCACCTCGTGCGCGAGTCCGCCCAGCCAGGCCAGGTCGTCCGACTCGTACAGCGCGACGCCGTCCTCACGGGACAGCCGCTCACCGGAGCGGACCTTCTGCTCCAGCTCGCGCTTGAGCCCGACATCCATGCCCATACCTCTTCCTAAGACAGCTTGCTAAACGGTACTCCCCCGCCCTTCGGGCGGGAGGTGCCCCCAAACGGCGCTTCGCGCCTATGCCCCTACGCCTCTTCGGGCAGCTCTCCGACCCGGTTCTCCCACTTCGTGGAGAGCACGATCGTCGTACGGGTGCGGGAGACGCCCTTGGTCCCGCTGAGCCGCCGGATGGTCTTCTCCAGGCCGTCCACGTCAGGTGCCCGCACCTTCAGCATGAACGAGTCCTCGCCCGCGATGAACCAGCAGTCCTCGATCTCGCCGAGGTCCTTCATGCGGCGCGCCACGTCCTCGTGGTCGGCGGCGTCGGAGAGCGAGATGCCGATCAGGGCGATGACGCCGAGGCCCAGGGAGGCCGAGTCGACGGTCGCGCGGTAGCCGGTGATGACACCGGCCGCCTCCAGCCGGTTGATGCGGTCGGTGACACTGGGTCCCGACAGGCCGACTAGGCGCCCCAGCTCCGCGTAGGAGGCCCGGCCGTTCTCTCTCAGGGCCTGGATGAGCTGCCTGTCCACCGCGTCCATGCGATCGATTGCCTTCCGGTGATGACGATGAATGTGATGCCGAGAATGTGATGCCGATGAAGACGGATGAATACATGGGTGCCGTACGTCAGTCGGCGGTACGGAAGCCGGCGCCGAGGTCGCCCTTCCACCGCCGGTACAGGTCGTGCTCGACGCCCGCCGAGTCCAGGACCCGCCCGGCGACGAAGTCCACCAGGTCCTGGATGTGGGTGGCTCCGGCGTAGAACCCGGGCGAGGCGGGCACCACGGCCGCGCCCAGGTCGTCCAGCGTCACGAGGTGCCGCAGCGTCTGCCCGTTCAACGGCGTCTCGCGTACGGCGACCACCAGCCTGCGCCGCTCCTTGAGGGTGACGCTCGCCGCCCGCTGCAACAGGTCCTTGCTCAGCCCGAGCGCGATCCCGGCGACGCAGGCGGTCGACGCGGGCACGACGATCATCCCCTTCGCGGGGTACGACCCCGAGGACGGCCCCGCCGCGAGGTCGCTCGCGCTCCAGTGCCGTACGGCGTCGATGTCGAGGGCGGGCTGGAAGGTGCCGGGCTTGCCGTCGGCGCCGCGGGCCAGCCATTCGCGCAGGTCGTCCTGCCAGTGGGCGTCCCGGTAGGCGATCCCCGTCTCGTCGAGGAGCGTGAGCCGGGACGCGCGGGACACCACGAGGTCGACGCTCTCGCCGGCGTCGAGGAGCGCGCGCAGGACGGCAGCCGCGTAAGGGGTGCCGGAAGCGCCGGACACCCCTACGATCCAAGGCGTACGCGGCGTCTCTCCTGGCTTGACTGGGTTCACGACACCGAGCCTAGCTGGCGTCGCGGGGCGGGAACCGGCCAAGGGTGCCGGGGCGTTCTTCTGTGGGGACGAGTGAGTCGTGGGGGGTGCCATGTCCGGTGCGGAGTTGGAGTGGTCGCAGGGCGACCGCGCGAAGGCCGCGGCCAAGCTGATGGTGGGCTGGGTCGCGCTGTTGTGGCTGCTCGAAGTGGTGGACGTGGTGTCCGGCCACGCCCTCGACAGCCTCGGGATCGTCCCGCGCGAGCCGTCCGAACTGATCGACATCGTCCCGGCCGCGTTCATCCACTTCGGCTTCGCGCATGTCGCCGCGAACACCGTGCCGCTGCTGGTGTTCGGCTTCCTGGCGGCACTGGGCGGCATCCGCCGCTTCGCCGCGATCAGCGCGCTGATCATCGTCGCGGACGGCCTCGGCGTGTGGCTCATATCCCCGGCCCACACGAACACGGCGGGCGCGTCGGGCCTGATCTTCGGCCTCTTCGGCTTCCTGCTGACCAGCGGCTTCACCGAGCGCCGCCCACTGGGCATCGCCGTCGGCCTGCTCATCGGCGCGGTCTGGGGCACCTCGATCCTGTTCGGCCTGGCACCGACCCAGTCGGGGGTCAGCTGGCAGGCCCACCTGATCGGACTGGCGGCGGGGGTGGGAGCGGCGTTCGTGTTCCGCCGCAGGCCCACCCCGAGGACCGCACTGACATCGTGAGTCCGCCGCTCAGACGCTGAGACCCCGCACCAGAAGATCCAGCAGCGCACACACGAACAGCGCGATCCCGATGAACCCGTTGACGCTGAAGAACGCCCGGTTCAACCGCGAAAGATCATGCGGCCGGACGATCGAGTGCTCGTACACGAACGCGCCCGCGACGATCAGCAGGCCGAACCAGAAGAAGGCACCGGCGCCGGTCGCCGCGCCGTACCAGGCGAGGAGGGCGGTCGTGGTCGCGTGGCAGACGCGGGCGCCCCAGATCGACGCCGGGATACCGAAGCGCGCCGGGACCGACATGACGCCGATCTCACGGTCGGTCTCGATGTCCTGGCAGGCGTAGATCAGGTCGAAGCCGCCGATCCAGATGCCGACGGCGAGACCGAGGATCACCGCGTCCCAGGACCACTCGCCGGTGATCGCCAGCCAGCCGCCGACCGGGCCCATGGCCTGGGCTAGACCGAGGATGGCCTGCGGGAAGTTCGTGAACCGCTTGCCGTACGGGTAGATCACCATCGGGATCACCGCGATGGGGGCGAGCGCCAGACAGAGGGGGTTCAGCAGGGCCGCCGAGCCCAGGAAGACGACCAGCGCGACGAGCGCGCCCGTCCACGCGTGCTTCACCGTCATCGCGCCGGTGACCAGCTCGCGGTGCGCGGTGCGCGGGTTACGGGCGTCGATCTCGCGGTCGATGATCCGGTTGACCGCCATCGCGAACGTGCGCAGCCCCACCATGCAGATGGTGACGAGCAGCAGCCGCCCCCAGTGGATGTTCTCGTCCAGCTCGAACATCGCGGTCAGCGCGGCGATGTAGGCGAAGGGCAGGGCGAAGACGGAGTGCTCGATCATGACGAGGCGTAGGAACGCCTTGGTGCGCCCCGGCTGCGGGATCGCGGCAGACGCGCTGCTCACAGGCCGTACTCCTTCCACCGGCGGTCGACCTTCGCCGCCGTCTCCGGGTCGGACAGGACCATCTCGGGCCAGCCGCCGTCCCGCGTGTAGCCCTCCTCGGGCCACTTCCTCGTCGCGTCGATACCCGCCTTGCCGCCCCAGAACTGCTGGTAGGAGGCATGGTCGAGATGATCGACGGGTCCTTCCACGACCGAGAGATCGCGGGCGTAGTCCGTGTTGCCGAGGGCCCGCCACGCGACCTCGTGCAGATCGTGGACGTCGCAGTCCGCATCGACGACCACGATCAGCTTGGTCAGGGACATCATGTGCGCACCCCAGACCGCGTGCATCACCTTCTGCGCGTGCTTCGGGTACTTCTTGTCGATGGAGACGATCGCGCAGTTGTGGAATCCGCCCGCTTCGGGCAGGTGGTAGTCCACGATGTCCGGCACGATGATCTTCAGCAGCGGCAGGAAGAACCGCTCCGTCGCCCGTCCCAGCGGTCCGTCCTCCGTCGGAGGCCGCCCTACGACGATCGACTGAAGCAACGGCCGCTTCCGCATCGTCACGCAGTCGATGGTCAGCGCCGGGAAGGGCTCCTGCGGCGTGTAGAACCCGGTGTGGTCCCCGAACGGCCCCTCCGGCAGCATCTCCCCGGGCTCCAGCCACCCCTCGATGACGACCTCGGCCTGCGCCGGCACCTGCAACGGCACGGTCTTGCAGTCGACCATCTCGATCCGCTTGCCCGCGATGAACCCGGCGAAGAGGTACTCGTCGATGTCACCGGGAAGGGGCGCGGTGGAGGCGTACGTCACGGCGGGCGGACACCCGAAGGCGATGGCGACCGGCAGCCGCTCCCCGCGCCTCGCCGCGACCTGGTAGTGATTCCGGCTGTCCTTGTGGATCTGCCAGTGCATGCCGATGGTGCGCTTGTCGTGCCGCTGGAGCCGGTAGAGCCCGAGATTGCGGATCCCGCTCTCCGGGTCCTTCGTGTGCGTGAGCCCGAGGTTGAAGAAGGACCCGCCGTCCTGCGGCCAGGTGAAGAGGGCCGGCAGCGCGTCGAGGTCAACATCGTCCCCTTGGAGGACGACCTCCTGCACCGGCGCTTCCTTGACCTTCTTCGGCGGTACGTGGGTCATCGAGCCGAGCTTCCCGAAAGCGTCCCGCACGCCCACGAACCCCTGCGGCAGCTCGGGCCGCAGCAGCCCGCCGATCTTCTCGGAGATGTCGCCGTACGACTTCAGCCCCAGGGCCTTGAGCAGCCGCCGGTCGGTCCCGAAGACGTTCATGGCGAGGGGCATCGACGACCCCTTCACCTTCTCGAAGAGGAGAGCGGGTCCGCCGGCCTTCTGAACCCGGTCGACGATCTCCCCGACCTCCAGATACGGGTCCACCTCGGCCTTGATGCGCTTGAGGTCTCCCTCGCGCTCCAGTGCCCTGAGCAGGGAGCGAAGATCGTCGTAAGCCATGTGTCCAAGTATCTGCCACCCGCTAACCTGACCCCGTCACCGGGGCCGTCCCACCACTCAGGAGAATCTCGCCGCCATGCTCAGGTATCTGCCCTTCCTGCTGGTCCTGGCCCTGTGGATCTACGCCTTCGTGGACTGCCTGAACACGCCCGAGGAGGACGTGCGCGGCATGCCGAAGCTGGCGTGGGTGTTCGTGATCCTGCTCTTCGGCGAGGTGCTGGTCGGCCCGATCGCGTGGCTGATCGCGGGCCGGGCGCGACGCACCGGGGCCGAGGCGACGGCCGCGCCGGGCCAGTGGATCGCGCCGGACGACAACCCCGAGTTCCTGAAGTCCCTGAACAAGGACGACCTCAAGGACGACCCCAAGGCCGAGTGACGTCACGCGATACGTGCAGGTTGTACGCCGGTGAGCGGCCCGGTACGGACAATGCGCCTCTGGGCCCGGACCGGCAGGAACCGGACACTTACCTCGCATGACGACTGCTCCCGCCGAATCGACCGGCACCCTCGCCCCCGAATACGGTGACAAGGTCATCGCCGTAGAGACGGCCGGCGCCGAACCGATCCCCGACGCCGAACGCCACGGCAGCCCGCTCCAGCTGCTCTGGACCTGGGCCTCCCCGAACATCGAGTTCGCGACCGTCTACATCGGCGTGATCGCGGTTCTCTTCTTCGGCCTGTCCTTCTGGCAGGCGACCGCGGCGATCGTCCTGGGCACGGGCCTAGGCGCGATCACGCAGGGCTTCCTCTCCCTGGACGGCCCCCGCTTCGGCGTCCCGCAGATGGTGATCGGCCGCTTCTCCTTCGGCTTCCGCGGCAACATCCTCCCGTCGGCGGCCAACGGCCTTGTGGCGGGCGTCGGTTGGTTCGCGGTGAACAGCGTGAGCGCGGCGTTCGCACTGAACACGCTGACGGGTCTACGCCCCCTGCCGTCGCTGTTGCTCGTGGTAGTGGCCGAGATCCTCATCGGCTTCATCGGCCACAACTTCGTGCACACCTTCGAGAAGTACGCGTTCCCGGCGCTGGCGGTGATCTTCCTGCTGGCCGGCGTCTGGACGTTCAAGGACGCACACCTCGGCGGGGGCGGCACGGGCGGCGGCGTTGGCGGCTTCCTGCTCGCGCTCAGCGCGGCCTGGGGCTACGCGGCGGGCTGGAACCCCTACGCCACGGACTACTCGCGCTACCTCCCCCGCACGGCGAACAAGTTCAGGACGATCCTGTACCCGGCGCTGGGCCTGTTCGTGTCGGTGACGTTCGTGGCGGTGATGGGCGCGGCCTCGGCAACGCTGCTGGCCCCCAAGGACGCCACCCCGACGGCGGCCTTCACGGGCCATCTCCCCTCCTGGCTGGGCAACTTGGTGCTGATCGCGATCATCCTCGGCGCGATCTCGGCGAACGCCCTGAACGTCTACTCCGGCGCGATCTCCCTCGCCGCCCTCGGCCTGAAACTCCCCGCGTGGCTGAACCGCAGCGTCCTGGTCGTCGTGTCCGGGGTGGCCGGTACGGCGGCGGCGTGGGCGTCCCTGTCCGACGCGGGTTCGGCGTACGAGGCGTTCCTGCTGGTGATCGCGTACTGGGTGGCGCCGTGGCTGGGCGTGGTCCTGGTGGAGCGTTGGTTCCAGTCAAGGTCCACGACAACGACAGCGGAACTGGCCCCCCGCCTTACCGACCCCACCTTCACCAACTGGCCCGGCCTGGCAGCCCTGTTGATCGGCATCGGGGTATCGGTCCCGCTCTTCTCCAACCAGGAGGACTACGTCGGCTACGTCCCGAAACACTGGCCGTCCTTCGGCGACAGCACGCCGATCGCGGGCTTCGTACTGAGCGCGGTGCTGTACGTGGCGTTCACCCGCGTCGCCGGACGGACCTCGACGCCCGCGTCGGCATCGGCGACCGCGTCCGCTCAGGCCGAGGCCTGACGGTTGTAGAACGGGACGGTCCGGTCCCACTCCTCGCGCAGGGTCTTCTCCATGAAGCTCTCCAGCAGGCCGCCGACGCCGAAGATCTTCGCCTCGTAGGTGAAGTCCAGGCGGAGGCGGCTGCGGACGGCGTCGACGTCCTCGACCCTCAGGTGGCCTTCGTGGCGGATCTTGTCCGCCTGGCTGCTCGGCGTGACCTTCCAGGTCCACAGACGGTCGGCCTTCTCGAAGGTCCCGTCCTCGACCTCACTGAAGTCCGCGCCGAGCAACTTGGCGACCGGAGCGGGCAGTTGCATTGCCCGCTGGACCACGGTGCGCCGGACAACCCGCTCGTCACTCTCACGCCGCCCCGACATCGCGTAGCTCCTGTACGTCAACTCGCCCTTGTACAGGTCCTCTTCACGCGCCGAATCAAGAAACCAGACGAAGAACCCGTCAGGAGCACCGGCCACGTCATAGGTAAGGGTGAACTTCATACACGCAAAGTATCAGCGCGAGCACGCAACGTAAGCGGCAGTGAACGCAGACCAAGCGGAACGGGTGACGACCAGCACCGGGCCGTTGACCAACTTGCTGTCACGCACCGGCACTACAAGGGGAGAGAAAGGGTTGCCTCGACGCAGTTGCCGCCGTTCTCCCCGCTACAACTGCTCTTGATCCAGGTCACCGCGTTCAGCTCATGCCTGTCCATGACGATCAGCATAGGCACGAACTGCCGCCCGGAAAGGGGGCGTTCGAGTCAGCGAAGAGCATCCGTGAACGCCGACCAAGCAGCACGCGTGACGATCAGCACCGGACTCTCGACGACCTTGCTGTCACGCACCGGCACCACGGCGGGGAAAGCGGGGGCGATTTCCACGCAGTTGCCGCCGTTGTCGTCGCTGTAGCTGCTCTTGATCCAAGTCGCCGCGCCGAGCTGGTGCCTGTCCATGGTGCTCGTAACCCTCCATCACGTCGCTGATCAGAGCGGCGGATTCGCGGGCCGACGGGATGTCCGCCCTGAGCACATCATAGGCCTGACTGTGACGCGCGAAGAGGGCCGGATCGTTGTTGAAGTGGCCGCTGTCCAGGGACTCCGAGTACACCCACCGCCCTTCCGGCAGCTCGATCAGCGACATCGAGTTGCGCGGGCGGATGAGCCCGAAGAGCCCCGCCGGAGCCACCTGGATACGGATGTTGGGGCGCTGTCCGACGCTCAGCAGATGGGCACACTGGTCGCGCATGACCTTCGGGCTCCCCACCGCGTTTCGCAGACAACTCTCGTCCAGAACAGCGACGTAGAGCGGCCCGTCGTCGGCCAAGAAGCGCGGCTGACGGCTCAACCTGGCCCGGACGCGCGACTCGATCTCCTCAACGTCGGCGGGGCGACGGCTGAACAGCGCGTGTGCATAGCCCGGGGTTTGCAACAGGCCTGGCATGACGCGCTCTTGATACTCCCGCAGTGCTACAGCCCGGGCATCCATCTCAGCGCGCCGCTCGAACCAATCGGGGTGCTGCACCTCGGGGTACCAGTCGATCTGGCGCCACATCCGCAGCAACGCCCCACCCGTACCCAGGATTTCGTCACACGTCTTCGCGAACGACTCCTGCGGAACCCGTGTCCCCGCCTCGATCTTGGCCACATGTGAACGGTCGCAGTGGAGTTGCCGGGCCAAAGCCTCCTGCGTGAGCAACTCGGCCTCGCGATAGAACCGGAGTAAGTCACCGAACAGCACCGCGTTACTGACTCCACCCGTGGCCTCCGCATTGCGATAGGTCACCGAACCCGCCTCCCCTCCGTGGCAATAGCCCAATGGCACGCGCCAAGCATTGATACGCACCGTTCCCCTGGGCGACTCTCAATACACCCAGAGTGATGAAGTGGCCCCGGAGTGAACATGGTTGAGCCGATCGCGAACCAGATCGAACAAGGAACGCTCGTCTACGACATCAGTACGAACAAGGTGGGTGAGTACCGAGGCAAGGCAGGCCCCTACGCGATGCTGCGCCCACTCGGCGGCGGCCGCGAATGGGAGGCCGCCCCGGAAGCCGTACGCCCGGCAACACCCCAGGAACGGCTGATCGCGAGCGTAAAGGCAGCCAACTCCCGCTCCTGGGTCGGAAATTCCGTCCCCTACGACATCACCACACCCCCCTCCCCCATCCCCGACTGCCAGGCCTGCACCGACCTCGCCGTCCTCCGCTACGAAGCCCGCGCCCGCAACGACGGCACCGCCGAGACCGACGCGAACGTCCTCCTACGCCGGCACCAGCACCGAGACCACGAGATCCGACACCGGCGGGTCTTCCGCTTCGTGCCGTACGCGATCGTCCAGGACCCCAGCGCGGAACCGGAGTACGAAGCCCGCTGCGTCTCCGGCGACGACACCGACTGCGACGCCACATCCGGCCCGTACGGCAACCCGGCCGACGTAGAGGAATGGCAACGCAAGCACACGCAAGAAACCCGGCATACCCGTTACCGCCGCAGCTTCGCGGACTACGCGGAACTGGAGCCCCAGCCACAGAACTGAGCTGAACTGAACCCCTGTTCACACGTGAACGTTGGGCCACTCGCTTCTTGGCCAGTGTCGGGCTTCCGCGGCCCGAGTAAAGGGCGCTCCCTGGTTGCGTCCAGAGAAGTGGTGTACGGGTTCGACCTGATCCGGGGGTTTGCTCCGGCATCGGGATGGTGCCCGCATAGATGAACGGCCACCGGCTGATCTTCGAAGTGTCGAAGCCTCGAAGGAGATCAGCACGATGACCGCACCCGACAGTCTGCCCCTGCACGCCCTCGCGGAGGACAACCTCGCTTCGGCGAGTCCCGATCTGCTGCGCGCGATGGTCAAGACGTTCGCCGACGCACTCATGTCCGCGGAGGCCGACGCTCTCTGCAATGCCGCATATGGGCAGGTCAGCGACGAACGCGTCAACCACCGCAACGGATATCGCCCACGCGAGTGGGACACGAGGACCGGGACCGTCGAACTCGCCATCCCCAAGCTCAGGTCCGGGAGTTACTTCCCGCACTGGCTCCTCGAACGACGCCGCAGGGCCGAACAGGCCCTCATCTCGGTGGTCGCCACCGCCTACCTGCTCGGCGTGAGTACACGCCGGGTCGAGAAGCTCGCCGAGTCCCTCGGCGTCACCCAGCTGTCGAAGTCCCAGGTCAGTGCGATGGCCAAGCACCTGGACGAACAGGTCGCCGCATTCCGCAACCGGCCCCTGGACCAAGGCCCTTACGCGTTCGTCTGGGTCGATGCCCTGACCCAGAAGGTCCGCGAGGGCGGCCGGATCATCAACGTCCACGCCCTCATCGCGGTCGGCGTCAACGCCGACGGGCACCGCGAGATCCTCGGCATCGACGTCGCCACCGCCGAGGACGGCGCCGGCTGGCTGGCCTTCCTGCGCTCATTGATCGCCCGCGGCCTGTCCGGCGTCCAGCTGGTGACCTCCGACGCCCACGCCGGCCTCGTCGATGCCATCGGCGCCGTCCTGCCTGGCGCTTCCTGGCAGCGGTGCCGCACGCACTACGCCCGAAATTTGCTAAGCCAGGTTCCGAAATCGGCCCAGCCGTGGGTGGCCACATTGCTGCGGACCGTCTTCGAACAGCCCGACACCGACGCCGTGAAGGCCCAGATGCGGCACGTCCTGGACGCCCTGGAGGCCAAGTTCCCCAAGGCTGCAGCCCACTTGGACACCGCCCAGCACGACCTGCTGGCGTTCACCGCGTTCCCGCGTGAGAGCTGGCGTCAGATCTGGTCGAACAACCCGCAGGAGCGGCTGAACAAGGAGATCAGGCGTCGCACCGACGTGGTCGGCATCTTCCCCGACCGCAGCGCCCTGATCCGGCTCGTCGGCGCGGTGCTGGCCGAGCAGAACGACGAATGGACCGAGGCCCGCCGCTACATGGGACTCGACCTGCTGGCCAAGGCCCGCCTCCACCCGATCGAGTCAGAAACCGACGACACCGCCCTGCCCACCGAACTCACCGCATAGCCTCAAATACGAGATCACCGAGTGGCCGTCAATACACCACTCCCGCGGACGTGACCCGCTCCCTGCGGTCGCGTCGCCTGCGGCGATTCCGCTGCGCTCCACCCTTGACTAGGGCCGCTCCAGCCCGTTGGAGAAGCGAGCGAGCGGCCCGGAGGAACGGGTGGCCAGGTAGGGACCCCCTTGCCTGAACCGTACTGCCGGCCGGCGTGGAGGGATGCGCTCACGTTTCGCCTGCACACGGCTTCGGTTCAGCGGCCAACGCTGGTCGGGTGGTTGCCAGAAGCCGGGGGTAAAACTAACCACCGTCATGGACCCTGACTGGTTAGAAAAGACCCCAGCTTCCAGAGAGGGCAGGGTCGCGGCGAGGGTGACGCGCTTGCATCTCGCCTGCACGCCGGGCCGGCTCAGCGACTGCCGCCCGGTGGGGACTTGCTGCACAAGAGCCAAGGAGCACTGGGGAGTCCACAGCCGGGGCCAATGGGCAGATTTGGGCCACGGGCATGCATGAAGAGTCCGGGGCCGGGGGTCTTCGTCCATGCCCGTGGCCCAGATCTGCCCATTGCCCCTTGTTCTTTCCCCTGGGCCATGAACTCCCCAGCACTCCATGCCTCTTGGCCTCTTGGCCTCTTGGCCTCTTGGCCTCTTGTGCAGCAAGCACCCACCGGCCGACAGCCGCTGAGTCCACCCGGCATCCAGGCGAGAAGCGAGCGCGTCCGTCCGCCACGGTCTGCGGTTTGCGCGCATGCCCGTGGGGTCAGTCCCCGCCCGTACTGCCCCCTATATCGGTCGATAGGGCTCGCGGCGGCCAACCCCACGAGCAACGGGTCACAGGCAACAGGTAGTGGGTGATGGGCAGTTCTGGGCCACGGGCATGGAGGAAGCCTCCGGGCCAGCCCGAGTGGCCACCGCCCCCGCTCCGCCGACCACCCCTCCCCGGGGTACCGGCACGCCAAAATGTGACAGTCGAGGGGAAAATGTCACACTTCTCCAACCCGCCTACCCCACTCCCAGCCCTGCGTCCTGCCCTGGCACCTCTGGAAGCCGGGGCCATCTCTAACCAGTCAAGGCCCATGACGATGGTTAGTTTTACCCCCAGCTTCTGGCGACCACCCGACCAGGGTTGGCCGCCGAGCCGAGGCGGCATGCAGGCGAGACGGCGGCGCGCCCCTCGGACCCTCGCACCCTCGCACCCTCGCACCCTCGCACCCCACCGACCGGTAGCCGCTGAGACCACCCGGCGTGCAGGCGAGACGCGAGCGCGTCCCTCCACACCGGCCCGCCACGCAGTACAGGTACGGGCCTCCCTACCTGGGCACCCGTTCCTCCGGGCCGCTCGCTCGCTTCTGAAACGGGCTGGAGCGGCCCTAGTCAAGGGTGGAGCGCAGCGGAATCGCCGCAGGCGACGCGACCGCAGGGAGCGCCCTTTACTCGGGCCGCGGAAGCCCGACACTGGCCAAGAAGCGAGTGGCCCAACGTTCACTGGAAAGCGCCGGGACATCAGCAAGGCCCCGCGTCAGGACAGAGCCAGCACGCAGAACTCGTGCCCTTCCGGATCGGACAGACACGTCCACGGGACATCGCCCTGGCCGAGGTCGAGGTCAGTCGCCCCAAGCCCCTTCAACCGGTCCACCTCCGCCGCCTTGTCGTCACCGAGGTACGGCATCAGATCCAGGTGGACGCGATCCGGTACGGCCTTCACACCAGGCACGCGGAGGAACTCCAGATACGGCCCGACACCCTGGGCAGAGCGCAACGACGCCTGGTCGTCGGAGACTTCGAGCACGGCCCAGTCCACCGCCTCGCCCCAGAACCGCGCCATACCCCGAGGATCCACACAGTCGACGACCACCGCGGCGATCGGCCCGGTGTCCCGGTAGATCTCCCGAGGCTCCAGGACACAGAACTCGTTGCCCTCAGGGTCCGCGAGGACGGTCCACGGGACATCGCCCTGACCCACGTCGACGGGCGTCGCGCCGAGAGACCGTAGACGCGCGACCAACTCCGCCTGGTGGGACGTGGACGTGGTGGCGAGATCGAGGTGCAGCCGGTTCTTCGTCGGTGTCTTGGATTCCGGGACGGGAATGATGTCGATGCCGAGACCGACCGGTTCCGGCCAGACGAGGCCGCCCTCGGGGCCGACGTAGGTGGTCACGCCGGGGCTGAAGACACTCCAGCCGAGCGCCTCCCCCCAGAACCGGCCAACCGCCAAGCCGTCAACGGCCTTGATATTCACCTGAACGGGACGCAGCGCCATGCCGCCGATCCTATGCACCACCCACACTCGGCGAACCGGACCCACGGCCATCCGTATCCCCCGAAACGGACGGACGCGGGCCCGGCTACCACCAAGTCTGGACCGCCGGATAGCCAGACCGGAAGAGGGTTCCAGAAATCTGCTCTAGAAATTCACTCTAGAACTGAGTTCCCAATACGCTGTCCCGCATGAGCCCCAAGCAACAACGCGGCGAGGTCACCGCGGACCTGCTCCTCGACGCCGCGCTGCGCCTGTTCGCGGAGCAGGGCGAACAGGGCCTCACCGTGAGCGCCGTGACCAAGGCCAGCGGTGTCAGCCTCGGCAGCCTGTACCACCACTTCGGCAGCCTGGACGGCCTGTACGACGCGCTGGCGCAGCGCTGGCTGACCCGGCTGCTGGGCGAGTTGGCCACGGCGATCCAGGCAACCCGCACCGCCCGCACCGGCATCCGCGCGATCGTACGGACGCATCTGGCCTTCGTCCGCGAACACCGGGACGCCGCCCTGCTGTTGCACTCCGCCAGAACCGACCAGCGGAACATGACCCAGGCCAGAGAGCTCCGCGACTCCCAGGAGGCCAGGCTCTCGGTGTTCTCCCTCTGGTTCCAGTCCCACGTCGATTCCGGTGAGTTGGCCCCGCTGCCGCTGCCCCTGATCGAGTCCCTCGTCCTGGGCCCGTTGATCGGCGTGGTCCGCCGCTGGCTCTCCCAGGTCGACGACATCGAACTCGACCTCGCCGAAGCCGCCCGCATCCTCCCGGACCGCATCTGGCGATCGGTCGCCGCAGACCCGAGCAGACCGAAGTGACGTAACCGGTGGAGTAGTTGGTGAAGCGACCCTGGACAATCCGGGGCGCATTTTGACACGGTCAGGTGCCATGCCCCTCACCGCAGAACTTGCCTTCCACGCCGCCCAGAGCCCGTACTCCGACCCCGGCGCCCTCGCCCACCTCTACGCCGGCCTCCCCCGCGACCCCGCCCAACTCGCCCGCATTACCCGCGACTTGCTCATCCACCGCCTGGAAGGCGGCTTCTACGACCACACCCACCCCACCGACCGGCTCCACAACGACGCCGAGACCCGCTACATCGACGACATCCTGCGGATCCTTGTGGACCGCAACCCCGCCCCGCTCACCCTGCCGCGCGAACCCGGCGACCGGTTCGTCGGAGTGTGCCGGGACTTCTCGCTGCTGCACTGCTCGTTCCTGCGGCACCTCGGCATCCCGGCCCGCATCCGCTCCGGCTTCGCCGACTACTTCAACTCGCCCGGCACCGGCGCCTCCCAGCTCTTCCACGGCGATCACGTCGTCACCGAGTACTGGGACGACGACCGCGGCTGGCTCCTCGCCGACTCCCAGCTCACCGACCCCGTCGTCACCGCCCACTGGAACGCCGACTTCGACCCGATGGACGTACCCCGCGACCGTTTCCTCGTCGCGGGCGAGGCCTGGCAGGCCATCCGCACGGGCGGCGCCGACCCGACCGCCTTCGGACTGCACCGGCCGGAGGAGGGCCCGTTCTGGGGCGAACGGTTCGTCGCGGGCAACATCCGCCTCGACCTCGCCGCCCTGAACAAGGTGGAGACCCTGCTCTGGGATGTGTGGAGCGAGGACGAGGGCAAGCCCGGGGAGCCGTTGCCGGAGGCCTCACGCGCGTTCTACGACCGTGTCGCCCCGGTCGTCAGTGGCGAGGTCGCCTTCGACGCCGTACGGAAACTGTTCACCGAGGACGACACCCTGCGCACCCCGCCCACCGTGACCTGCTACGCCCCCTTCAACGGGCCCAGTGAAGTCACCCTGCGCCGGAGCGACGACCTCTAGGCGACCGTCCGCAGCCCCCGTACCTGAGCCGCCCCCATCCCCCGCACCACCCGATGCGCGCACACCGCCGCCAGCAGCTCGCCCAGCAGATCCGGGTCGTCTATCTCCAGGCCGAGCAACGACTCGATGCGTTCCAGGCGCTGGTAGAGCGACTGGCGGCCGATGTGCAGCAGGGCCGCCGTCCGCGTCGGCGAGCAGCCGTGCCGTAGATGCACTTCGAGTGTGCGCACCAGGTCGCTCGGGTGGGCCGCCTCCCAGGACAGGAGGGGGCCGAGCGCGTGTTGGACCAGCCTCGCCAACCGGTCCCGGTTCGCGTCGACACCGCCGCGTGTCAGCTCCCGCTCCAGGGCCAGGGCTCGCGCCGAGGTCACCAACGGGCCCTCGGGGGCGGCGGGTTCGGCCGCCGGGACCGTCAGCGCCAGCTCCAGTGTCGTACGGGCCGCCCGCAACGTGTCGCTCCAGCGCAGCCACCCGCTCCCGGCCTCGACCGCGTGCCCGACCGCGACGGTCAGCCCGGGGTCGGCGGCCGTACGGAATGCCTCCTGGACGGTTCGGATGGGGTCGCCCGAGACGGACCCCGGAAGTGCGAGCAGGGCCAGGACGTCGCCCGGGAACGCCGCCCGCAGCACGCTCGCCCCGCCCAGCAGCCGTACCGCCCGGTCCACGGCCGTCACCTCGCGCGCGCCGTGCACGGAGACCCCGATCAGGCGGGCGCCCGGGCCGGGGTGGAAGCCGGCGAGGGCGGACCGGGCCTCGACCTCCGGCTGGTTCAGCGCGGCACGGTCGGCGAGGTCGGCCAGGAGGGCGGCCGTGTGGTCGTCGCCCCACGGTCGTACGACGGAACGGCCGGACAGGCCCCGGGCCACGATCGCCCGGTTGGCCGCCTCGGTGATCCGTACGAAGGGGACGACCCGGTGGAGGGCGAGCAGGGGAAGGCCCAGGCGGCGGGCCTCGTCCGTGACCTCCTCCGGCATCGTCGGGAGCGAGCGGCCGATCTCCACCGCCAGGCCGGACGCACCCCGGGCCGCGAGTTCGCGGACGTAGCGGCGGCGGATCTCCGCGTCCGTGTCGGTGAGGCCGAAGCCGTTGGTGAGGAGGAGTTCGCCGCCGTCGAGGAAGTTCGCGCCCTCGTAGACCTCGCTGGAGTGGACCCAGCGCACGGGGCGGTCGAGCGCGGCCTCGCCGGCCAGCAGCTCGGGCTCGGTGGCGCGGACCGGGTCGAGGGCCAGGACCTCACGGAGGGTGAGTGCGGGCACGGGCACCTCCAGGGGCGCTGACAGTTCGTCCGGGTACGGGTTGCGGGGAGAGTACTTTCCGCACGTTGCCCTCGTGTTTCGCCCACTGGAGAGTGAAGACATGAAGCCTTTGGATCAGGCACAGGCGAGCGCCTGGCTCGCCACCGCCGTCGCGGAGGCCCGCGCCGGGCTCGGCGAGGGCGGTATCCCGATCGGCGCCGCGCTCTACGGCGCCGACGGCACCCTGCTGGGGCGCGGCCACAACCGGCGCGTCCAGGACGACGACCCCTCGATGCACGCAGAGACGGCCGCGTTCAAGGCGGCGGGACGGCAGCGGTCGTACCGCGGGACGACCATGGTCACGACTCTCTCGCCGTGCTGGTACTGCTCCGGGCTGGTGCGGCAGTTCGGGATCTCGCGGGTCGTCGTCGGCGAGGCGGCGACCTTCCACGGCGGGCACGACTGGCTCGCCGAGCACGGTGTGGAGATCGTCCTCCTCGACGACCCCGAGTGCACCTCGCTGATGCGCGACTTCATCAAGAACAACCCGGCACTCTGGAACGAGGACATCGGTGACTGAGCCCCGCATCCCCACGATCGACCTGAAGCCCTGGATCTCGGGGGACGAGCAGACGCGCAAGGACATCGCCCGTACCGTCGACGACGCCCTCCAGACGGCCGGGTTCCTGCTCGTCACCGGGCACGGGGTGGACCCGAGTCTCCGGTCCCGTATCCGGGAGGCCTCCCGCGCCTTCTTCGCCCTCCCGGTCGACGTGAAGGAGCCCTACTCCGCCAAGGTCGGCGGGCGTGGCTGGCTCGGGCCCGGTGCCGAGGCCAACGGGTACTCGGAGGGGACCGAGACCCCGCCCGATCTGAAGGAGTCGCTGACCTTCGCCACGCACAAGCCCTTCGAGGACCCGGAGATCAACGCCGAGTGGTACGCGCCCAATGTGTGGCCGACCGAGATCCCCGGACTCCAACAGCTCTGCGAGGAGTACCTCGACCGGATGGGCGAGCTGGAGAAGCAGCTGCTGTCGCTGCTCGGGGTCGCGCTCGGGCTCGAACCCGACTTCTTCTCCCAGCACATGGACCATCCGACGTACGGGTTCAACATCAACTGGTACCCGGGGGTCGAGGTCGTCGGGGAGCCGGAGCCGGGGCAGTTCCGGATCGGGCCGCACACCGACTTCGGGACCGTGACGATCCTCGACCGGCAGGCCGGGAAGGGGGGACTTCAGGTGTTCACCGATGAGGGCGGGTGGGAGGACGCGCCGTTCGACGCGGAGGCCTTCACCATCAACATCGGTGATCTGATGGCCCGTTGGACCGGGGACCGCTGGCGGTCCGGGCGGCACCGCGTGCTGCCGCCGCCCGCCGACGCGCCCGCCGAGGAGCTGATGTCGCTCGTCTACTTCGGCGAGTGCACCCCGGGCACGCTCGTGGAGTCCGTGCCCGCGCCGGTCGGGCGGGTGGCATACGAGGCCGTCGACTCGCATGTCTATCTGCGGGAGAAGCTGGACTCGATCACCGTCGACTGAGCGCGGCACTCAAACATCCACCGTTCCGACATTTTCGTAACCCAACGGACACCACTCGGTCTAGTCCGAACCAACTCCCCCTATTTACCCTGGTGTTGGTAGAACCAGTTGCAGTGCCAGGCGACCGCTCAGGGGGAGATGCGGTGGGAAGAGGGCTGCATGGACGCGGGGCGCTGTTCGAGGCACAGCCGCCCGGTCTCGCCTCGCGCCTGATCGGCCTGCGGCCGTACGAGCTGCTCACCTCGCCGTACGAACACCCGGAACCGCCCTTCGTGGTGCTCGCGGGCGCGCGCGGGCTCGGCAAGAGCATGGCGCTGGCCGAGCTGCGGACCGCGTACCGCGGGCACACGCCGGTCGCGCTGATCGACTGCGAGGCCGACCGGCTGACCCGGTTGCCGGCCGGGCGGCCCGCCGCGACCTGGTCGCCGGTGTGGCAGGCGCTGACGACCGTCGCGGAGCAGCTGCGGGAACCGGTGGTGCACGGCGCCGGGAGCATCGACTTCCCGCGGCTCGAAGCCGGGCTGCTCGCCGTGTGCGCGACCGGCTGGGGCTCGCGGGACGAGGACAGCGCCCGCGAGGAGGCCCGGCGCATCCTGCTGCTGAGCGACCCGGCCCGGCGCTGGGCGGTGATCGCGCAGGGCTGGGCCGGCAAGGTCGCCTCCCGGCTCATCGCCAATCTGTCGGGTACGGGGCCGGTGGGCCAGGCCGTCATCGAGGCGACCCTGGACACCCTCTTCGACCTGGTGTGGACGCCGAACGGGCTGCTGAAGGCGGGCGCGGACTGGTACAGCGCCTACCCGGGCGCGAGCGGTGACGCCAAGCGCGGGCTGATCGAGATCGCCCGGGACTTCCGCGCCGACGGCACCTCCCGCGCGGACGCCGAACGCTGGCTGCTGCGCGCCCTGTTGGCCGATCTGGGCGACACGTACCGGCGCCGGTGGGAGCGCATGCGCCGGGTGGGGCGGCCGGTCGTGCTCGTCGACAACGTGCAGTCGGGGCCCGGTCCCGGGCTGATGAAGGCCGTACTGAGAGAGCGTGCCGACGGCACCAGCGACCAGGTGGTGTTCGTCGCCGGTCTGCGCGGCCGTCGTCACCCCGAACTGCCGGACGCCGTACGGCATCCGCTGCCGGAGGTGGCGCGTGCGAGCGGCTGGGTGCCGGGGGCCTCACCCTCGTCCCGGGCCCTGTTGGTGACCTTGCCGGCGCTGACGCCCGAGGAGGCGCGGCGCGTCATCGCCGACGTGTGCGCCACCGACGCCGACGGCTCTACGCGTGTCGAGGTGCCGCCCCAACTGCCGTACGCCATCCACCGGTTGACGGCCGGCAGTCCGCTGGGGGCCGCGATGCTCGGGCAGGCCGTACGGCAGAACCGGCCCGTGGGGGCGGTCAGTCCGGGCGAGTTGCTGACCGCCGGGCTGAAGCCGGACGGGGACGCGGAGGGTGACCGGCGGCCGGTGTACCGGGAGTTGCTCGACCGGCTGGTGCCGCCGGGGCTCGCGGAGGAACTGGCCGTGCTCGCCACCGCGCACGACGGGGACTCGGCGCGGGCACTGGCCGAGGCCCGGCTCGGGGACAGTTTCGGGGCGGCCGGGGTGAACCGGCTGCGCACCCAGCTCACCGCCGAGGGACTCCCCCCGGCCGAGGGCTACTTCGTCGGCGACCCCTTCCTACGCACCCTCCTCCTGCTCCGCCTGCACCTCGACGACGCCGACCACGGCCGCTGGCGTGCCGTCCACCGCTCCCTGCTCTCGCACTACGACGGCCTGCCCGGCAACCCGGACACCCCGGCCCGCGCCCGCTACCGCCTGCACCACGAACTCGCCCTGGGCGACACGGCGGACGCGGTCGCGTACCTGCGGAACACCTTCCGCACCATCACGCCGTACGCCTGGCTGGAGACGCTGCTGTTCGTCACCGCCGCGCCCTACTACCACGCGCACGATCCGCACGGCCGGGACATCGGCGCCCCCGGCGACCACCGCAAGGCCGTCGCCCTCGCCCGCACGGACGCCGAGGAGGATCCCCCGGCCGGTGTGGACCAGGCCCTTCATCTGACGGTACGGCGGCTGCTGCACGCGGTGTGGCAGGTGACGGATCCGCTGGTGCTGCCGGACGAGGAGGTCGCGGGGCGGATGCACTTCGACCTGGAGCAGCTGTCGAACATCTGGCCCGCGGGCAGTGAACCGCTGTGGCGGGCCGCCCAGCAGTGGCCCGAACAGGCCCTGGCCGGACGCCCGTTGAGGGTTCCGGCCGGCGACGACCGAGACGGGGGCGGGCGATGAGAGCGTGGACACGTGAACTGGTCCAGCGGATCCGGACGATCCCGATCTACCGCTACACGGCCCTCGTGGTCGCCGCCGCGCTGGTCTTCGGACTGGTCCAGCTGACCCGCACCCTCCTGCACGACGACCGCTCCTGCGCGGCCGGGGTGGCCCGGCCCGAGGACAGCAGCGAGTGCGTGGGGGTGTCGACCTCGTCGTTCGACTTCGGGCAGCGCCGGTTCGCCGCCACCATCAAAGCGGTGGACCGCGAGAACCGCTCCCTCAAGGCCGGTACGTACGTCACCGTCGCCCTGTACGAGCCGTTCAGTTCGAGCGACGCCGACAACCTGAACGACGTGCTGCACGAGTTGCAGGGCGCGTATCTCGCGCAGTACCGAGCCAACCACGACGACAACGGCGAGACCCCGTACATCCGGCTGGTGCTCGCCAACCCCGGTGCCGACGGCGCCTATTGGGAGCGGACGGTCGACCGGCTCTCGGCGATGACGGACTCCTCCGACCGGCTGCGCGCGGTCACCGGGATAGGGACGAGCACCGAGAACAACAAGAAGGCCGTGGCGCAACTGACCCGGCTCGGCATCCCGGTGGTCGGCTCCTCCATCACCGCCGACGACCTCGCCAACGGGCAGCGGGGCAAGGACCCCTACCCCGGGCTCGCCCGCGTCTCCCCCACCAACACCGACGAGGCGCGCGCCCTCGCCTCCTTCGCCAGGGTGACTGCGGACCGGGCCCTGCTGGTCTACGACAAGCCCGGCGACCCGTACACGAAGACGCTCCAACAGGCCTTCGCCACCCTGCTCAAGGGCTCGCCGTACGGGTCGTGGCCGTTCACGCCGCCCGCGAACCGGAGCGAGGAGGGCAGTACGCCCAACACGTTCCGGCAGATCACCGACCTCGTCTGTGACACGGACGCCAAGCTGGACACCGTGTTCTTCGCCGGACGACACACCCAACTCCGCCAGTTCATCAACGCGTTGGGCCGCCGCGGCTGCCAGTCCCGCACGTTCACCGTGCTCACCGGCGACGAGGGCTCGTACCTCACCGGCGACAAGAAGCTCGACCGCAGCGCCCTCCAGCACGGCGTCGCCGTCCGCTACACCGCCCTCGCCCACCCGGACGCCTGGGTCAACAAGCCCCCGGCGACGGGCGGTTCGGCCCAGGACACCCAGGACCTCGACAAACTCCTCGCCACCGCCAAGACCTCCCCCGTCGGCCCGATCGGCCCGGTCTCCCTCGACGACGGCCAGGCGATCATCGCCTACGACGCGATGCGCCTCGCCGTCCACGGCATCCGCGAGGCCACCCCCGACCAGCAGAAGATCCCGCCGCTGTCCGACGTCGGCCTCCAATGGCCCCAGGTGAAGGGGTCGTTGCGGGTGAACGGGGCGAGCGGCTGGATCTGCCTGGACGTCCACGGCAACCCGTACGACAAGGCCGTACCGATAGTGGAACTCACCCCGCAGGGCGGCTCCCGCTTCGTGAAGATCGCCTGGCCGGAGGACAGGCAGCCCGCGAAGGACTGCCTGCCTCCGGCCTGAACACCCTTGTCTCCTACGGCCGTTCGCCCGCCTTGTCGACGACGGCCCGGCGCAGCACGGCCGTGTTCGCCGTGACCGTGCCCTTCTTCACGCCGGCGTTGTCCTTGGTGGCCACCTCGCGTTCGCCGAGGAACTCGTAGGTCTTGGCATCGAAGATCCACTCGTCCCTGAGCGGGTTGTAGGGGTCGGTCCGGGCGATGGCGACACCGGGGCGCCCGGTGGCGTCCTTCACCCCCTCGACCGTCGTCACTCCGGGAATCCTGGCCACCGCCCGGAAGAGCGCCGCGCTCTGTTTCGGCGGCACGATGGAATCGCGGAGGAGATCGCCGACCAGCACGAACATGGCCTGGTTCTTGTCATCACCGCCGTACTTCGGGGCGGTGGTGGCCAGGTAGTCGTACATCGCGTCGGCGTCGGTGGGCAGTGTCCTCACGTGGTTGTAGAAGGACGAGACGTCCCAGCCGGCCTTGCCCGGCTTCACGTCGACCGGGACGGAGTGCGCCCCCATGCCCGCCTGCCGCACCAGCCCGACGTGCAGGCCGTCCACCGACATCCACACCTCCTGCCGGTGCGGCGGATCGATCCGGGTCTTCGTCCCCTCCCCGGAGTTCGCGTACGACACCTTGCTGTCCACGTACACGAACTGGTCGTCGCGGACCCCGCCGTAGGACTTCTCGTGCTCGGCCGCCAGCGCGATGTCCTCCAGGAGCGCGACCGTCGACTTCCGCGGCGGTGGCGCGGGCGCCGGGGAGGAGCCGGAGGACGGCAGGACCACGAAGGTGACGGCCGCGGCGGTGGCGACGGCGGTCGCGGCGAGCGCGGGGCGCAGCCACCTGTTCCGCACGGGAACGGGCTTGCCCTCCTGGACCGTCGCGGTCTCGTGCCGGATCTCGGTCATCAGATGCTCCTTTAGGAGTCGGTGACGGCCCGGCGGAAGGTCTCTCTCGGGAAGTTCCGGGAGCTGGTTCATCGTTGTCCCTCCCTCGGGGGCCCGACCGCACTGTCGCGGTCACCTTTCATCTGTCCGTCCCCCGGGGGGAGTTCCGTACTTTTGAGATGTTTCGCGAGCTTTGCGCGTGCCCGCGAGAGCCGCGACCGTACGGTCCCCACCGGCACCCCGAGCGCCTCGGCCGCGGCCCTGTAGTCGAGTCCGGACCACACGCACAGGGCGAGCACCTCACGCTCGGCGCGGCGCAGGGTCGCCAACGCGACGCGTACGAGGGCGAGTTCGGCGGTGTCGTCGAGGCGGGCGGCGACCTCGTCGGCGAAGTCGCGCTCGACCTCGTCACGGGGCAGCCGGGAGAGCGCCGCCGCGTGTCTTCGGGCCGCGCGGCGGGTGTTGCGCGTGACGTTGGTGGCGATGCCGAGCAGCCAGGGCCGTAGCGAACCGCCCTCCTCGTCGGCCTTGCCGCGCAGGCGCCAGGCGTCCAGGAAGGTCAGCGACACGATGTCCTCGGCCTGCGCCCAGTCCCCCGTGAGCCGGAAGGCGTGGTTGTAGACGGAGCGTGCGTACGCGTCGAAGAGCTCGCCGAAGGCGTCGTGGTCCCCCGCGCGGATGCGTTTCCTCAACTGCAGGTTCGTATCCACACCCCTCTACCTGTCCGGACGACGAAGGCCGGTTCCGGTGACCCATGTCACACGGAACCGGCCTCTGCCGTAAGGGAGTTGCGGGTTACACGCCGGCGTAGGAGTGCTTGCCGCCGACGAAGATGTTGACGCCGTAGTAGTTGAAGATCCAGCAGCCGAAGGCGATCAGGGCCAGGTAGGCGGCCTTGCGGCCCTTCCAGCCGGCCGTGGCGCGGGCGTGCAGGTAGCAGGCGTAGGCGACCCAGGTGATGAACGCCCAGGTCTCCTTCGGGTCCCAGCCCCAGTAGCGGCCCCAGGCCGACTCGGCCCAGATCGAGCCCGCGATGATCGTGAACGTCCACAGCGGGAAGACGGCCGCGTTGACGCGGTAGGAGAACTTGTCGAGGTTCGCCGAGGCGGGCAGCCGCTCCATCACGGAGGTGGCGAAGGCACCGGGCTTGCCGCCGTTCGCGAGCTTGCTCTCGTACGAGTCCTTGAAGAGGTAGAGCAGCGTGCCGACGGCGCCCACGTAGAAGACCGCGCCGCAGATGATCGCCGTCGAGACGTGGATGTACAGCCAGTACGAGTGGAGGGCGGGAACCAACTGGTCGCTGGCGGTGTACAAGACAGTGACGGCGATACCGAGATCGAGGAGGACCGTCGTGACCAGGAACAGGCCGAGCCAGCGCACGTTCTTCTTGAGCAGCAGCAGCGTGAGGTACACACCGACGGCGACCGTGGAGAAGGTGATGTTGAACTCGTACATGTTGCCCCAGGGCGCCCGCTCCACCGAGGCCGCACGGGCGAGAACGCCGCTGAGCTCCACGAGGAACGCGAGAACGGTGAGGGACACGGCGATACGGCCGTAGAGGTCGCCCTGTTCGTCCCCGCCGTGCGCACCGGGACCGTCCGGCACGTCGCGCGAGCCGGACGCGGCCCGGACGACGACCTTCGGCCGCTCCAGCACGGTGGTGCCGCCGGCGTTCTGCACGGTGACGGCGGGCGCGGCCGCCTTCTTCGCCTCGGCACCGGTCAGCGCGGCGGCCGTACGGCCGATCTTGCTGCGGCTGCCGAAGGTCCATTCGGCGATGTACGCGAAGAAAGCCAGGGTGTAGACGGCCATCGAGGAGTAGATCAGCGTGTTGCTGAGGTTGGCCAGGTGCTCGTTGGTCGCGGCGGCCAGATTGGTCACGGAGGCGATGTCGGTTGCGGCGGCGAGAGTCACTTCTCAGCCCCTTCGGCGGGTACGGGCGGTTCGACGCCGGAGTCGGAGTCGTGGGTGTCGGCGTCGGAGGTGGGGGTCTTGGGGTCGTCGTCAGACGTCAGGTCGGCGTCGGTCTTCGTCGGGCCGGTGCCGGGCTTGGGCGAGCCGTCGGCGGACGTCGCCGAGCCGGTCTCGGACTTGGTCGAGCCGGTCTCGGACGTGGTCGAGCGCCCGTCGGTCTTCGTCGGGGACTCGTCGGTCTTCGCCGAGCCCTGGTCGGACTTCGCCGAGCCGGTGCCGGACTTGGTCGAGCGCCCGTCGGTCTTCGTCGGGGACTCGTCGGTCTTCGCCGAGCCCTGGTCGGACTTCGTCGAGCCGGTGCCGGGCGTGGGCGAGCCGGTGCCGGACTTCGCCGAGCCCCCGTCCGTCTTCGTCGGGGCCCGGTCGTGTACCAGCGCGGCCAGGTCGCCGAGTTCCTCGGGGAGTTTCGCGGACTCGCTGCGGCCGAGCCCGGCCATCTCGACGACGGTGATGCCGTCGGCGCCGGTGGTCGCGCGGACCCAGACGCGGCGGCGCTGGATGAACAGGGAGCCGGCCAGACCGACGATCGCGGTGAGCGCGCCGGTCAGGGCCCAGGTGGTGCCGGGCTGCTGGACGACCTGGAAGCCCGCCCACTCCTTGATCTGCTTGTCGAAGGTGATCGACCCGGCGCCGTTCGGCAGCGTCATCGTCTCGCCGGGCAGCAGCTGGGACTTGAGGATGGCGCCCTTGGCGGTCTTGAACTGCTTCAGGTTCTTGGTGTCCAGCTGGTACACGTTCTGCGGGATGCCCGAGTTGACGCCGAGGTCGCCGTGGTAGCCGGTCACGTTGAGCACCGGGTAGTCGAGCCCGGGGTACTGGGAGAACATCGTGCCGCTGCCCTTGGCGTAGGTCGGCACGAACAGGGCGGCGAAACCGAGCTGTTCGGCGACGCCCTGGGAGTTCTTGTAGCCGTCGAGGACCTTGATCGCGCCCTGCGAGGTGATGTTGGAGTCGATCGGCAGCATCGGTACGGCCTGGTGGAGGACCACGTTGCCCTTGCCGTCCCGGACGGTGACGACCGGGGCGTAGCCGTGGCTGACGAGGTAGACCTTCGAGTCGCCGATCTCCAGCGGCTCGTTGACCTTGATGGTGTGCTTCTCCGCCTTGCCGTAGGCGCCGAGGCTGTAGGTGATGTCGGCCTGGAAGGTGCTCGGGGTGCCGCGGTTGGGGCCGGTGCGCTCGTACGTGCCGACGAAGTTCTTCAGGTTGAAGCTGAAGGGCACGAGGTCGTCGTCGCTGAAGAGGTTGCCGGACTTGAAGTCGTCGTACTGCGTGAGGGTGTTGGAGAAGCCGTCGCCCTCGACGATCAGCTTGTCGCCCTCGGACTTGAAGAGCTGGCCCCAGGCGAAGGCGATCAGCATCACGATCAGCGCGAGGTGGAAGAGCAGGTTGCCGGTCTCGCGCAGATAGCCCTTCTCGGCGGCGACGGCGTCCCCGGCGATGTGGGCCCGGAAGCGGCGCTTCTTCAGCGTCGCGAGGGCGACTTCGCGGACCTGCTCGGGCTCGGCGGCGGTGCGCCAAGTGGCGTACGCGGGAAGGCGGTTGAGGCGTATGGGCGCGCCCGGCGGGCGGCCGCGGAGCTGGCCGACGAACTGCCAGGTGCGCGGGATGATGCAGCCGACGAGGGAGACGAACAGCATGACGTAGATCGCCCCGAACCACGCCGAGCTGAAGACGTGGAAGAGGCCGAGCTTCTGGTAGATCGGCCCGAGCGTCTTGTGCGCGTCCTGGAACTCGGAGACCTTCAGCGCGTCGGTGCCGGACTGCGGGATCAGTGAGCCGGGGACCGCGCCGAGCGACAGCAGGAACAGCAGCATCAGCGCGACCCGCATCGAGGTCAGCTGGCGCCAGAACCAGCGCGCCCAGCCGAGCACTTCACGGCCGGTCCAGGCGAGCCAGCCGGTCAGGCCGGAGGCGCGGTTGCCGCCGAAGGAGCCGGGCATGGCCGTCTCGACGGGGGCCGTGGAGAGCTGGGAGCCTGCGGCGCCGAGGTCCTGGTCGTCGCCGGCGGGGTCGGCCCGGGGCGTCTCGGCGGGCGAGTCGGCGGTCGTCTTGCTCATCGATCAGATCCCTACAGTGAAGCCGTCGGACCAGCCCTGCATGTCCTGCACCAGCGCGTCCCAGGCGCCGGTGAGCAGCAGCACGCCGGTCACGATCATCATGGTGCCGCCGACGCGCATCACCCAGACATAGTGGCGCTTGACCCAGCCGAAGGCACCGAGGGCCTTGCGGAACGCGACCGCGGTGAGGACGAAGGGGACACCCAGGCCGAGACAGTACGCGACGGTCAGTATGGCGCCGCGACCGGCACTCGACTGGTCCATGGAGAGTGCCTGCACCGACGCGAGCGTCGGGCCGATGCACGGGGTCCAGCCGATCCCGAAGAGCGCGCCGAGCAGCGGTGCTCCTATGAGTCCGGTCGTCGGCCGCTTGTGGAAGCGGAACTCGCGCTGGGTGAGCCAGGGCATCATCCCCATGAAGAACACGCCCATGAGGATCATGAGCACGCCCAGCACCTTGGTCAGGACGCCCTTGTTCTCCTGGAGCGTCTGCCCGAAGAAGCCGAACAGGGCTCCACCGGAGACGAACACGACGGTGAAGCCCAGGACGAAGAGGGAAGCGCCCGCGACCATCCGGCCGCGGCGGGCGTCGCCGAGGTCGGTGCCGGTGACTCCCGTGACGTAGGAGAGGTAGCCGGGGACGAGCGGCAGGACGCACGGGGAGAAGAAGGAGACGAGTCCGCCGAGGACCGCGATCGGCAGCGCGAGGAGCAAAGCTCCGCTGCGGACTGTGGTGTTGGGGTCGGTGACCGCCGCGAGCAGCACGTCAGCTCACTTCTCCGCGATGACCGGGTCGAGCATCTCGCGGAGCTTGTCCTCGCTGAGTGCCTGGAGTGCGCGGGCCGCGATCTTGCCGTCCCGGTCGATGACGATCGTGGAGGGGATGGCCTGCGGGTTGAGCGTGCCCTTCTTGAAGCGGAGCATCAGCCGGCCCGTCGGGTCGTAGAGACTCGGGTACGGAACCTCGTACTTCTTCTCGAACGCTACGGCCGGTCCGGTGCTGGTGTCGCGGGTGTTGAGGCCGACGAACTGGACGTCCTTGTTGGCCGTGGCCTTGGCGACCTGGACCAGGTTGTCCGCCTCGGCGCGGCACGGGGAGCACCAGGAGCCCCACACGTTGACGACGAGGACCTTGCCCTTGTAGTCGGCGGTGTTGAGCGTCTTGCCGTCGATGGTCTTGCCGGACAGGTCGGGGGCGGCCTGGCGGTCGCCCTTCTTGACGGTCGCGATGCCGTCGGAGCCGGTGATGAAGTTGGTGTTGCCCGAACCTCCGGAGGTGCCTCCGGAGCTGCACGCGGACAGCACCAACGCGGTGACGGCTACACCGGCGGTCGACAGGACGGCGCGGCTACGGGCGCGACTGGCGGCACTCATGTGAAAAGTTTCGCATGCCCGTTCTGGGGATCTTGCGCGCCCCCCTCAATGGCGTACGGCGGGCGGAAACCCGCATTTCAGACGGCATTTCAGGCGGCGGATCCGGTGGCCGTGGAAGTGGAGCTGGGGCTCGCGGCCAGGAAGGACTTCCAGCCGCCGGCCGGTGCCTGGCCGACGTCGAGGGTGCGCAGCTGGGCCAGCACCTCGGGCTTCTGCACGTCGATCCAGTCGGTGAACTGCTTGAAGGAGACCATGCGCACGTCCTCGCCCTTCTCCTTCAGCTGGGCGATGTGCTTGAAGGCCTGCTCGACGGCGTCCATGTAGATGCCGCCGTTCCAGTGCTCGAAGTGGTTGCCGATGAAGAAGGGGGCGCGGTTCGACTCGTACGCGCGCTGGAAGCCGGAGATGTAGGCCTGTGCGGCCTGGGTACGCCAGCCCGGGTAGTTGTAGGCGGGCGCGTTGGTGGAGTTGACCGACTGGTTGGCCAGCATGTTGTAGTCCATCGAGAGGACTTCGAAGCTGTGCCCGGGGAAGGGGACCGCCTGGAGCGGGTAGTCCCAGACGCCGTTGCGCTTCACCGGCCAGACCTGGCGGCCGCCGGGCGAGGAGGCGTCGTAGCGCCAGCCGAGGGAGCGGGCGGTGGGCAGCAGGTTGTCCTGGCCAAGGAGGCAGGGCGTGCGGCCGCCGACGAGTTCCTTCTCGTAGTCGAAGGGCAGGGACGGCAGGTCGTGCCAGCCGGTGTTGGTGCGCCACTCCTTGACGAAGGACTTGGCCTGGTCGATCTCGCTGCGCCACTGCTGGGGCGTCCAGTTGCCGACCGTGCCGTAGCCGGAGCAGAAGTGGCCGTTGAAGTGGGTGCCTATCTCGTGGCCCTCAAGCCACGCGCGGCGGACGTTGGTCAGGGTCGCCTTGACGTGTTCGTCGGTGAGGTAGCCGATGTCGGAGGCGCCGCGCGCGTTGTTCGGCGGGTTGTACTGGCGCTTCTTGGACTCGGGCAACAGATAGATGCCGGAGAGGAAGAAGGTCATGCTCGCGCCGTGCTGCTTGGCGAGGTCGAGGAAGCGGGGGAACAGGCCGTTGCCCACCTCGCCCGCGCCGTCCCAGGAGAAGATCACGAACTGCGGCGGGGTCTGCCCCGGCTCCAGCGGCACGGGCTTCGCGGGCTGCTTGGGCTGCGCGCCGGTGAAGGACGTGGAGCCGTCACCGATGGGCTTGGCGCGGGGCTCAAGCGACTTGGTGGGACCGCCGGAGGAGCCCTTCCCGGAGCCGCCGGAGGAGGGCTTCGACCCGTCCGAGCCGAGCGTCCCGCACCCCGCGAGTCCTACGGCCGCCGCGGCGCCCGCACCGACTCCGAGCGCTCCCCGTCGAGTGAGACTCCGCATTGCTTCCCCATCCGTCGCGTCCTCTGTGGTCTACCTGTGAGAGGACGCGACGGACAAGAAAGTTCGCTGTGAACGATGTGGGTTGCGAAACAAATGTCACAGAGCTGTCACGAGACCTGCCCCTGACGAGTGGTCACCCCGTTGTTCGTCAGGCGGTGTCTGTCAGGCACCGAACGCTTTGTCCTTGCCCTTGACGGGCTTCGCGCCGGCGAGGAGATGGGCCGGGACGAGATCACGGGCCGGCTCGGTGTAGCCGACGGACACGATCTTGTCGCCGCGGTAGGTGAAGGTCGTCAGGGAAGCGAGCGTGCACTGCCGCTTGCGCGGGTCATGCCACAGCCGGCGCCGCTCGACGTACGACCGCACGATCCAGATCGGCAGCTGATGGCTGACCAACACCGCCTCGTGACCGCGCGCGGCGTCCTTGGCGGCGTCCAGCGCGGCCACCATCCGGACGACCTGGTCGACGTAGGGCTCACCCCACGACGGCTTGAACGGGTTGACGAGGTACTTCCAGTTGTCGGGCTTCTTCAGCGCGCCGTCTCCTACGCCGAAGGTCTTGCCCTGGAAGACGTTGTCGGCCTCGATGAGCCGCCCGTCGGTCGCGAGGTCGAGCCCGTGCGCCTTGGCGATCGGCGTGGCGGTCTCCTGCGCGCGCTCCAGCGGGGAGGCGACGACGTGCGTGACATCGCGGGAGGAGAGGTGCTCGGCGACCCGGTCGGCCATCTGCCGCCCCAGCTCGGAGAGGTGGTAGCCGGGGAGCCGGCCGTACAACACCCCTTCCGGGTTGGCGACTTCGCCGTGCCGCATCACGTGGACGACGGTGATGTCGCTGTTGCTGTCGTTGCTGTCGTTGCTGTCGTTGCTGTCGTTGCTGTTGTCGCTCGTGCCGGTCATGCTGCCGTGGCCTCCGCCGCCGCTCGGGCCGCCGCCGGGAGGGCGTCGGCGATCCGCTGGATGGCCCGTTCGTCGTGGGCCGTGGAAACGAACCAGGACTCGAAGGACGACGGCGGCAGATAGACCCCGCTCGCCAGCATCGAGTGGAAGAACGCGGTGAAGCGGTACGACTCCTGCGCCTTGGCGTCCTCGTAGGTGCGCACGCTCCGGTCGGTGAAGAACACGGAGAACATGTTGGAGGCGTTCTGGATCCGGTGCGCGACACCTTCCTTGGTGAGCGCCTCGGTGACGAGCGACTGGATCTGCGCCGATACGGCGTCGATCGTGTCGTAGGCCGCGTCGTCGAGGAGCCGCAGCTGGGCGAGTCCTGCGGCGGTCGCGACGGGGTTACCGGAGAGGGTGCCGGCCTGGTAGACGGGCCCGGCGGGGGCGAGGTGCGCCATGATGTCGGCGCGCCCGCCGAACGCGGCGGCGGGGAACCCACCGCCCATGACCTTGCCGAAGGTCATGAGGTCGGGACGGACCCCGTCGATCCCGAACCACCCGGCCTTGCTGGTGCGGAACCCGGTCATGACCTCGTCGGAGATGAAGAGGGCGCCGTTCTTCGAGCAGGCGTCCTTGAGCCCCTGGTTGAACCCGGGCGTCGGCGGGACGACCCCCATGTTCCCGGGCGAAGCCTCGGTGATGACGCAGGCGATCTCACCGGGATGCCGGTGGAAGGCCTCGTTGACGGCTTCGAGGTCGTTGTACGGCAGGACGATCGTGTCGCCGGCCTGGGCGCCGGTGACGCCGGGGGTGTCGGGCAGCGCGAAGGTGGCGACACCGGAACCGGCCGCGGCGAGCAGCGCGTCGACGTGACCGTGGTAACACCCGGCGAACTTGATGACCTTGGGCCGCCCGGTGAACCCGCGGGCGAGCCGGATGGCGGACATGGTCGCCTCGGTCCCGCTGCTGACGAGCCGCACCTGCTGCACGGGCTCGACGCGGGCGACGATCTCCTCGGCGAGCGCGACCTCGCCCTCGCCGGGGGTGCCGAAGGAGGTGCCGCGCGAGACGGCGTCGTGGACGGCGGCGATCACGTCGGGCTGGGAGTGCCCGAGGATCATGGGACCCCAGGAGCAGACGAGGTCGACGTACTCGCGTCCGTCCGCGTCCGTCAGATAGGGACCCTTGCCGGAGACCATGAACCGGGGCGTGCCGCCGACGGCGCGGAAGGCGCGCACCGGGGAGTTCACGCCGCCCGGTGTGACGACCGACGCACGGTCGAAGAGAGCCTGCGAGACGGGGGCGTCGTAGGGATACGGCAGGGCAGGCGGCACTCCACTCGCCCCGCCGCTGGACGTTCCGCTGGGCGTTTCGCTTGGCGTTCCGCTTGACGTTTCGGTCATGACCTGCGACTTCTCCGGCTTCTCGGACTTCTCGGGATGAGCTGGGGCTCCGGTGACTCAGTGACCTCCTCAGGGTAGGCGGCGGGAGACCGGGCAGGGGCCCCCACCCGTCTGCGAGACTGGGACCTGATACACACAGACACACACAGCTCATGCGGGCGACGGTGTTCAGGGCTTGCGCAGATCCTGCGGACAGGTGTTTCAGCGCACGTTTCGGCGGGCGGCCGTGGGGGAGGTCACTGACACGATGATCGGGTTGCGCGGCGAGGGTCACGCGTCCTGGAGAAGCAGTCGGGTGGAGATATGCATCGCGGTGGCGGACTGGGCGAGGGGACTGACGACCTGGGTCCTCGGCGTGCCCGGCGGGGGAAGCACCGGCGCGACGAGGAGGAAGCCGCCGAGGCACGGCGGGGCGGGCCTGGATCGGGGTTGGGTCCGGGATCGGGTGCGGGTGCGAGTTCGGGATCAGGTGCGGGACCCGGCATGGGCTCAGGTTCGGGTTCGGGTTCGGGTGAGTCGGATCGGGATGAGCGACGTATCGAACGTCGGATCGATCAGTTGCGGGCGGGGAGCAGGAATGGTGGTCGGGTGGGGGTGACGTACAAATACTTCGGTGCGCCCGACGGCGCGACCGCGGCCCGCGTCCCGATCTCGATGCGCCCCGAGGAACTCGGCGGCGACGAGCTCGGGATGAACGGCATGTTCACCAAGATCAAGCCGGAGACGATGGCCGCGATGGTCCTCACCGGCATCGAGGGCGTCCCGCTCAACAAGGTGCCCCCGCTGGAACTGGTGGTCCTCCACCCCGACTACGCGGTCGTCAAACTCCCGATGACCGTCGTCGACCCGCTCCGCGGAATCGGCGAGGAAGCGGTCGGCGCGGCGGCGTTCATCTGGTCGACGGTGCCGGACCGGGGTGGGCCTCGGGATGCGTTCAATGTGTACCAACTGCTGCACGAGTGGCAGGACTTCAGCCATCGGCTGCATGAGGCGGGGCATCAGCCTTATTGCTTGGTGTGGCCGTGAGGTGAGGCTTCACCGGTGCGGTGGCGGTGGTGGGCGGGGTCTTCGGGCCTCGCCCTTTTTGGTGCCGGGACGCGGATCAGCTTGGCCGCGTGGACAGCCGGGGAAACAGGTTCGGCTGGTGGATCGCGCCCCGGTCCCGCCTAAGGGCACCGAGCAGGACGAGTGAACGGCCGTACAAGTAAAGGCCCTTGACGTCCAGGCCGCGTGCGCCGCCCGCCCCCAAGCCGCTGCCGCAGCTCAGTGTGTCGGGGGCCGATACGCGACCCCGAAACGGAATCCCCGCTGCCCGCCGGGCTCCAGGGACAGGGCGTCGGCGTGTTCGGGACGGTTGTAGGCGTCGGTGGGTATCTCGACGGGTTCCAGGGCGATGGAGGTGCGCCGGTCGCGGGCCAGGGTGTCGCCGGTGAAGACGTGCATGTAGCCGCCGTGCTGCCACACCCGTAGTTCGGCTCCGGTAGCGGGGTCGCTCAGTACCGTCTCGGTCCGGCCGCCGGGGCCGGGGGCCAGGTCTGCGAAGCAGGCGTCGATGACTGCGCCGCCGAGCTTCCTGGGCGTACGGAAGTCCAGGTCGGGGCAGCGGTCCAGGGGCAGCAGGGCTTCCTTTCCGCGCAGGGGGATGAGGGACGCGTCCGTGCGGATCAGGGTGTGGGCGGGGATGTGCAGGACCAGGTCGTCGACGGGGCGGGACAGGGTGAAGTACGGGTGCCAGCCGGACGCGTAGGGGGCGGTGGTCTCCCCCACGTTCGTCGCCCGGATCTCGATGCCCAGCTCGCGGCGGCCGATCGTGAGCTCCACGTCGAGGTCCAGCGCGAACGGGTAACCGGGGTACCTGCCCGGTCTGATGCTCGTGCTGCGCAGCAGCAGCCGCGCCGAGTCGGCCGTTGTGGTGGCCCCGACGAGCCGGAACGGTGCCTCGCGCGCGAAGCCGTGGTAGACCGTGCGGTCCACGACGTGGCCGGGCAGCAGGTCGTGGTCGCGGCCGCCGTAGTGGTAGCGGCCGTCGGCGACGCGGTTGGGGAACGGGGCGAGCAGGCCTGCCCGTACGCCGTCCTGCGAGAGCAGTTCCGCCTCGTCGCGGTAACCGTCCGTCAGTTCGGTCAGTTCGGTCAGTTCGGTCGGTTCGGTCGGTTCGGTGAGCTGCTCAGTCGGTTCAGCGAGCTGACCGGCCGCTCCGCGTCCGACCTGCCAGCTCAGCAGCGTCGCCCCGCGCAGGGCGAGGAGGACGCGTACGGCACCGTCCGGCGCGGAGACGGTCACGGTGGGTTCGTCGCCGAGGCGACCCTCGGCGATCCGGAACGTGTCCGACGTACCGCCCCTGCCTGTCACCCGGCTTCCGGAGCACGCCTCTTCACCCCCGCCACGACCCGTCACCCCGCTTCCCGAACACGCCCCATCACCCCCGCCACGACCCGTCACCCGGCTTCCGGAACAAGCTTCTTCGCCCCCGTCATGATGGCCACCGCGTCCTCCATCGAGTGCGACTGCGGGGTGATGACCCCGGCGCAGCCGCCGAGGCGCTGGATGTGGATGCGGTCGGCCACGTCGAAGACGTTGGGCATGTTGTGGCTGATCAGGATGACGCCGAGGCCCTGGTCGCGCAGGTCTCGGACGAGTTTGAGCACCTGGCCGGTCTCGCGGACGCCCAGCGCGGCGGTGGGTTCGTCGAGGATGACGACCCGGCCGCCGAAGGCACCCGCCCTGGCGACGGCCACCGACTGGCGCTGGCCACCGGACAGCGTCTCCACGGCCTGGTTGATGTTCTGCAGGGTGCTGATGCCCAGCCGCTTGATGTGGTCGGCCGCCTGACGCTTCATCTCGCCGGTGTCGAGCATGCGGAACACCGAGCCGAGCACACCCTTGCGGCGGATCTCGCGGGCGAGGAACAGGTTGCTGGCGATGTCCAGCGCCGGGGCCACCGCGAGGGTCTGGTAGACCGTCTCGATGCCGGCCTCGCGGGCGTCCTGCGGGCGTTTGAAGTTCACCTCGGAGCCGTCGACCAGGATGCTGCCCTGATCGGGGACGAGCGCCCCGGAGAGGCACTTGATCAGGGTGGACTTGCCGGCGCCGTTGTCGCCGATGACGGCGAGGACCTCGCCGGGGTAGAGGGTGAGGTCGACGTCGTTCAGGCCGACGACCCGGCCGAAGACCTTGACCAGGCCCTTGGCCTCAAGAACGGGGGCGGTGGTGGGGGCAGTCGTCATGACTTCACACTCCTTATCCACTGGTCGACGGAGACAGCCGCGATCACCAGCACGCCGACTGTCAGGACTTGGTAGTTGGGGTCGATCCCGGCCAGTGCCAGACCGTTGACGAAGACCTGGACGATGAGCGCGCCGATCAGCGAGCCGAGCACCACGCCGCGTCCGCCGAACAGGCTGGTGCCGCCGATGACGACGGCGGTGATGGACTGCAGGTTGGCGTTGAGGCCGCTGTTCGGGTCGCCGCCGCCGACCCGGCCGACCAGGATCCAGGCGCCCACCGCGATGGCGAACCCACCGACCACGTACGCGCTCAGCAGCACCCGGTTGACGGAGATACCGGCGAGGCGGGCGGCCTCGATGTCGTCGCCCACGGCGTACAGGTGCCGGCCCCAGGCCGTGTAGCGCAGCGCGTAGCCGACCACCGCGTACAGGGCGATCATGAGCAGGACGCCGGTGGTCAGGTTCAACTGCCCGATGGAGACCGTGTCCGCGCTCCACATGAGGATGTTGCCGGGCTGCAGGGAGACGGTCTGGCCCTTGGCGTAGATGAGCGTGATCGCCGTGAAGATGCTGAGGGTGCCGAGCGTGACGATGAACGGTGGCAGCTTGATCCTCGTCACCAGCAGCCCGTTGACCGCCTGCGCGGCGATCGCTACGGCGGCTCCCGCGAGCAGGGCCAGCACGCCCGGCAGGTGGTTGTCCGCGACGAGCTTCGACATCAGCAGCGAGGCCAGCACCATGACCGCGCCGATGGACAGGTCGATGCCGGCCGTGAGGATGATGACGGTCTGGCCGACGGCCAACGAGCCGATGACGGCGACCTGTTGGGCGACGAGCGACAGGTTCTGCAGCGCGTAGAAGCGGTCGTTGATGAGGGAGAACACGATCGCGGCGAGCACCAGGACGATCGCCGGGCTGAGTGCCGGCTGACGGTGCAGCACCGACTGGATGCGCTGAGCCGGCGTGGCGGGCCGGTTGAGGAAGTCCTCCGCCGGCGCCGGTGTCGCTTCACTGTCCACGTGGGTGGTCACAGGGGGTCCTTCCGGTTCTGTCCCTCGTGCGGGCCTTCGTAGAAGCTCATGAAGTACGGGCTGATGAAGTCGGGCTGATGAAGTACGGGCTCATGCGGTACGGACTCCTGCGGTACGGGCTCATCGGCTCGTGCGGTGCGGGTGCGCCGCCGGTGCCACGACGGCTACCGGCGGCCCACCCAGCTGACCGGCCAGCCGGCCGACCAGCCACCCGACCGACCGACCGGATCAGCTCCCCCAGCAAGCGGAAGCCGCCTGCGCCGGAGACTGGACCGTCAGCCCCCCGAGGGACTTCGCGGCGACCAGCGCGGTGCCGGTGTCGTAGAACGACTTGCCGTTGGTGACGCTGGGCTTGCTGCCGCCGCGGGCCAGCTTCGCGATGGAGCTGACGCCGAGGGCCGCCATCTTCCCCGGGTACTGCACGGCGTCCGCGGCGAACTTGCCGCTGGTGACGTTCTTCAGGCCCGAGCAGCTGCCGTCGATCGCGTAGATCGCGACGCTCGTCTCCTTGTTCGCCGCCTTCAGCGCGTTGTACGCGCCCTCGCCCGCCGGCTCGTTGATGGCGTAGACGACATTGATGTTCGGGTTGGCCGACAGGCAGTTCTCCATCGCGGTGCGTCCGCCGTCGATGGCGCCCTGGGTGGGCTGGTGGCAGGCGATCGTGTACGTGCCGCCCGTGCCGCCGGTGTACTTCCCGGACTTGGCCTCCTTGCCGTTCTCGGTCTTGCTGCCCGGGTCGATGCCCATGCCCTCCAGGAAGCCGTGGTCGCGGTCGATGTCCACCGAGACGACCTGGTTGTTGAACAGGTCGAGCATGGCGATGACCGCGGGCTTGCCGTTCAGGGCCGCCGCCGCGTACTGGCCGTCGAGCTTGCCCGCCTGCTCGTTGTCGGTCGCGTAGGTGATGTCCGCGACGTTCGCCGGGTTCGGGGCGGTGTCCAGGGCGATCACGAAGAGGCCGGCCTGCTTGGCGCGCTTCAGCGCGGTGTTCACCGCGTCGCCGTTGGTGGTGATCAGGATGCCCTTGTCGCCGCGCGAGACGGCGTTGTCGATGGCGGTGATCTGGGTCTGGGTGTCGCCGTCCGACGTTCCCGCCGCCACGGTGAGGCTCACCTTGTCCTTGGTGGCCTGCGTCTTGGCGTCCTTCTCCATGCTCACGAAGTACGGGTTGCTCAGCGTCTTCAGGATCAGTGACACGCCCACCTTCCCGCTGCCGGACGACGATGAGCCCGAGTCGGAGGAACCGCAGGCCGCGAGGGTGGCGCCGAGGCAGATGGTGACGCCGACGGCTGCCGCCCGGGTGCGCCGGCTGCGGAGGCCCGGCGCCTGGCTGGAGGAGAGGTTCATGACGTGATCCCTTTCGAGCCGTCCCTTGGTCGACGCTGAGACAACGTTGACTCGACGGGATAGTGGGCCCGTATGGACGAGCGCGTCAAGACACTGGTAAACATGCGTCGGCAACGAGTCGGTAACGCAGAATCGGTTGGAGACAACGATGACCCTGGGCGAGCCGCCGTCGCCGTCCCCGCGCAGCCGCCCCACCATGCGCGAGGTGGCGGCACTGGCAGGCGTCGCCATCAAGACGGTCTCCCGCGTGGTCAACGAGGTGCCCACCGTCGATCCGGTCATCGCCGCCCGGGTGCGTGACGCGGCCGACAAACTGGGCTACCGGCCGAACCTGACCGCCAGCAGCCTGCGCCGCGGGGACGGCCGTACGGCCACGATCGGGATGCTCGTCGAGGACTCGGCGAACCCGTTCTCGGCGGCCCTGACCCGCACCGTCGAGAACGTGGCACGGGGGCGCGGAGTGCTCGTGCTGGTCGGAAGCCTCGACGAGGACCCGGCCCGGGAACGGGAGTTGGCCCGCGCTCTCATCGACCGGCGGGTCGACGGCCTGGTGATCGTGCCGGCCGGCCGCGACCACAGCTATCTGATCAGCGAGCAGCGGTCGGGCACCCGCGTGGTCTTCGTCGACCGCGAGCCCAGCCTGCTCGACGCGGACACCGTCGTCTCCGACAACCGGCAGGGCGCCGTCACCGCCGTCAACCACCTGCTGAAGACCGGCCACCGCCGTATCGCCTACCTCGGCGACCGCGCGACCATCTCCACCGCCGCCCAGCGTTTCGACGGTTACCGGCACGCCCTGGAAGTCGGGCACATCGAGTACGACGACGAGATCGTCCGGCACGCAGGGGCCAGCGAGGAATCCGCCATCACCGCGACCAGGCAGCTGTTGGCGCTGCCGAACCCGCCCACCGCGCTGTTCACCAGCCAGAACCTCGTCACCATAGGGGCCGTGCGAGCCCTGCGCGCCCTCGGTCTGCAGGACACCGTCGCCCACGTGGGCTTCGACGACTTTCCCCTGGCCGACCTCCTCAGCCCGGGGATCTCCGTCATCGCCCAGGACGTCGAGCAGTTGGGCAGGACAGCCGCCGAGATGCTCTTCCGCAGACTGGACGGCGACCAGTCACCCACCCGCGCCGTCACCATTCCGACCCGGCTGATCGAGCGGGGATCGGGCGAGATCACGGCACTCGCGCCACCGCCGGGTGCGTCGGCCTGACGGTCACCCAGAAGGCGTCCTACGGCCGGAAGCCGTCGATCGCCAGCTCCATCAGGCGGTCGACCTGGGCCACACCCTCGGGGTTGTCGGGCGTACGCCACAGACAGCTCAGGAGCATGATCACGTCGGTGGGGTCGAGGCCGGGCCGCACCGCCCCGGCGGATTCACACGCGTCGAGGAGCCGACCGACAGCCGCCGTGACGGCGACGGACGTCGTACTGACGACCTCCTGCGCGGCGGCCGTGTTCAGGGCGTCGCCGAGGCCGTGCTTGAGGCGGACGTAGGCCGCGAGGGTGGTGAACCACTGCCGTAGCGCGTCCAGCGGGGCATGGGCGGCGAGGACCTCCGGCACGGAGCCGACGAGGCGGTCCACGTCGAGGCGGTAGACCTCCAGGATCAGCGCCTCCCGCGTGGGGAAATGCCGGTAGAGCGTGCCGGCGCCGACCCCCGCGCGCTTGGCGATCGAGTTGAGCGAGACGCCCGCGGACTCGGCGAACGCGTCGTGGGCGACCTGGAGGATCGCCTCCCGGTTCTTCAGCGCGTCGGAGCGCTGCGGCGCGGCGTCGGTCATACGTCCTCCTGGCATACGTCCCCCTGGCGGGCGGGCGGTCGCCCGATTGCTAACCGGAGAGTTCTCCGTTAACGTCACAAGGGTCAACCGGAGAGTTCTCCGTTTGCTCTCGTTCCCCATTGTAGGAGCTCCCTCGTGCGTTACACCAAGCTCGGCCGCACCGGCCTCGACGTCTCCCCGGTCGCCATCGGCGCCATGACCTACGGCGCACCCGACCGCGGCCACCCCGTCTGGTCCCTCGACGAGGAGACCAGTCGCCCCCTGATCAAGCACGCCCTCGAAGCCGGCATCAACTTCTTCGACACCGCCAACCTGTACTCCAACGGCTCCAGCGAGGAGATCCTCGGCCGCGCCCTCAAGGACTTCGCCGACCGCGACGACGTGGTGATCGCGACCAAGCTCCGGCACCCGATGCGCCCGGGCCCCAACGGCCGCGGCCTCTCGCGCAAGGCGGTCATGACCGAGGTCGACCACTCGCTGCGCCGCCTCGGCACCGACTACATCGACCTCTACCAGGTGCACCGCAACGACCACGCGACCCCGCTGGAGGAGACGCTCGAAGCCCTGAGCGACCTCGTCAAGGCGGGCAAGGTGCGCTACCTCGGAGCCTCGTCCATGCACGCCTGGGAGTTCGCGAAGGCGCTGCACCTGCAGGAACGGCACGGCTGGGCGCGGTTCGTGTCGATGCAGGACCACTACAACCTGCTCGCCCGGGAGGAGGAGCGGGAGATGATCCCGCTGTGCCTGGACGAGGGCGTCGGCACGATCATCTGGAGCCCGCTGGCCCGCGGCCGCCTGGCCCGCGCCTGGGACGACGCGAGGTCCACGAACCGTTCCGCCACCGACGGCGGCTACGCCGACACGCTCTACTCGCCGGCCGAGGACGCGTCCAACCACGCGATCGTCGACGCCGTCGGGAAGGTCGCCGCCGCACACGGCGTGAGCCGCGCGCAGATCGCCCTCGCCTGGCTGCGCCACCAGCCCGTCGTCACCGCACCCCTGGTCGGGGCCGGCTCGATCCGGCAGATCGACGACGCGGTGGCTTCCCTGGACGTCGAGCTGACCGACGCCGAGGTGCGTGAACTGGAGGCCCCGTACACGCCGCGCCTCGACTGGCAGGGCGTGTCCGACGAGGCCGAACTCGACGCGATCCGGGCCCGCATCCCCGGTATGGCGCTGTCGTGACGCCGAGGGACGACTGCCCACCCATATCCGACCCCCCGCTCACGCCCAACTCGCTTACGCGTCACGCCTGATGGAGACATCGATGACACAGGTACTGGTAACCGGAGGATCCGGGTTCATCGGAAGCTGGTGCGTGCTCGCGCTGCTGCGGGCCGGGCACGACGTCCGCACCACCGTGCGCGACCTGGGGCGTGAGCCCGCGCTCCGCGCGCAGTTGCACGCCGCCGCCGAGTTCGACGACGCAAGGCTGACCGTCGTACGGGCCGATCTGCGCGGTGACGACGGCTGGCCGGACGCGGTCGCCGGTTGCGCGTACGTGCTGCACGTCGCCTCGCCGACACTGCGGAACGCGCCGGAGAGCGAGGAGGCGATGGTCGACTCCGCCCGGGAGGGTGTTCTACGGCTGCTGCGGGCGGCCCGCGACGCCCGTGTCCGCCGGGTGGTGCTGACCAGCGCGTTCGGCGCCGTCGGCTACGGACATCCGGCGCGCTCGACGCCGTTCACGGAGGAGTACTGGACGAACGTCGACGCCGACATCGCGCCGTACCAGAGGTCCAAGACGCTCGCCGAGCGCGCGGCCTGGCGGTTCGTCCAGGAGGAGGGCGACGGGCTCGAACTCGCCGCCGTGCACCCGGTCGGCGTGCTCGGACCCGTCCTCGGGCCCGACGATCCGCCGTCGCTGCGGATCATCCGGGGCATGCTCGACGGCGAGATGGCGGTCTGCCCGCCGTTCGGATCGAGTTGGGTCGACGTCCGCGACGTGGCCGACCTCCATCTGCGCGCCATGACCGACCCCGCGGCGGCCGGTGAGCGCTGGCTCGCCTCCGCCGGCCGCAGCCTGCGCGCCGTCGAGGTCGCCCGCATCCTGCGCGGCCGGCTCGGCGACCGCGCCGCGAAGGCACCCACGCGCGAACTTCCCCTGCCCCTGGCCCGCTTCCTCGGCCGGTTCAACCCCCAGCTGCGCGCACTGCGCCCGCAACTCGGCCAGGACTTCGACGCCACCGGCGCGAAGGCGCAACGCCTCCTCGGATGGCCCCCCGCCCCGTCGCCGACACCGCGGAGAGCCTCCTCGCACACGGCCTGGCCACGGGGACGTGAGAACACTCCCGACGGGCGGCGGAAACACGTCGGAACTTCGGCACCCGTATTGCCCGGTGTGGCCCTGAGCCCGACGGCAGGCGTGTCAGGATGATGATCTGACAGCGACTCTTCAAGACGGAGCCTGGCCTCATGACCTCTCCCAGCGGGGACGGCAGTGGCGCGCAGCCACTGATCATCGACACCAGCAAGCCCCACCCGGCCCGGATGTACGACTACTTCCTCGGCGGCAAGGACAACTACGAGGTCGACCGGGAGGCCGCCGAGCAGTTCATCAAGGCGGCGCCGGAGGTGCGGGAGGGCGTGCGGGCCAACCGGCGCTTCATGCACCGGGCCGTCCGGCACGTCGTCGAGGAGGGCGGAGTACGGCAGATCCTCGACATCGGGACCGGCCTGCCCACCGAGCCGAACGTGCATCAGATCGCGCACGCCATCGCCCCGGACACGCGGATCGTCTACGTCGACAACGACCCGATCGTCAGCACCCACTCGATGGCCCTCATGGAGGACACCGACACCTCCGTCATCCTGGCCGACCTGCGCGACCCCCGCTCGATCCTCGACCACCCCGAGGTCCGCAAGGCCATCGACTTCGACCAGCCGGTTGCGGTCCTACTGGTCGCCGTCGTGCACTTCCTGTCCGACGACGGTGACGACCCCTACGGCATCGTCGCCACCCTGCGCGACGCACTGCCGGCCGGGTCCTACCTCGTCCTGTCGCACGCCACAGGCGACGTCCACGAGGACGGCCGGCACGACGCGGCGTCCGTCTACAACCGGGCCACCGCCACCCTCAACCTCCGCGCCCACGCCCAAGTCCTGGACTTCTTCGGCGACTTCACCCTCGTGGACCCGGGCCTGGTCCGCGTCACCCACTGGCGCCCCGAGGAGACTCCGGCCCCCGGCGCCGCGCCGATCGGCATCTACGGCGGGGTGGCGCGGAAGGACAACTAGCCGCCTGTGCCCGACAGTTCAGTCACCTGTCGTGATCGTTCTGCCCTCCCGGCCGGGCAGCGAGAAGCCCAGCACGGTGCTCGTGTCGCGCAGGGTTTCCGGGAGGGCGCCCGCCGCGCCGATGCCGCGGGCGCGTTCGAGGCGTTGGGGGCGGGTCAGGGTGAGGCCGAAGTCCTTCGTCAGGCTGGCGCCGTCCAGCAAGTCGCAGAGGAACAGCATGTGTTCGTCGAGCGGCACCTGTTCGGCGCGGACGGCGCGGACGCCGTCGAGCAGGGCGGTACGGAGGACGGGGTCCGGGTGGTGCCGGGTTCTGGTGAGCAGGGTGCCGGGGGTGTGGCGTAGTACCCCTCTTCCGGTGAGGGCGGCCGTGTGGAGTGCGAGTGCCCCTCGGCCGCGTTCCCTCAGCCAGCGGGTCACCGTCAGGGGGCGGGGGGTGAGGGTGGCAGTGCGGGTGCGTAACGCGGACAGCAAGTCGTCGGCCCAAGTCAGGCCTGTACGGGTCGTGTTGGGCGACAGTTCGATCTCGCCGCGGTGCTGGTAGATCTCGACGCCCAGTTTCCTGGTCTTCCTCGGTCTGACCAACAGGCGTCTACGCAGGGCCAGTTCGCCGAGTTCCGCCGCCGCGCAACCCGCCGCCGTCTGGGCCGAGTTGGGCACCCGGCCGTTCTCCCCGTACGACAGCAGCACGAACTCCTCGGGCAGGGACAGGCGTTGGAGCGGTGCGGGTCCGAACATGCGGTGCATTCTGCATGGTGGTGCCAGCTGCACCCCCAACCGGGCAGCTCACCCCCTCGTGGCGGCAGCCCGATGGCGGGATCGTTGATCTCACAAGGTCAAAGCCAAGACCAAGGTCAACGACTCGCCGGAAGGAAACCGACATGCCTCACACCGCCGTCTCCCTCACGAAGGACGCCCGCACCGCCCAGCCGTCCCCCTCCCGGCGAACCCCGCACACCACCCCCCGCGTCATGCCCCTCTGGCAGGCGATGGCCCACCTGTTCGCTCCGGCCGACGGCCCGGTACGGCCGTGACCCCCGCGTCACCCGCCCCTACTGAGACGCGCCGCACCGCGCCCTCACTCCCGTTCGCCACAGGCTGGGGTCATTTCTAACCGGTCACCGGGGTAGACAGGAGTTAGATTTACCCCCAGCCTCCAGCCCCCCACTCGCGACGCACAGCCGACAAGCGCTGACAAAGCACCGCCAAAGCGCCGCGAAAGCCAGGCCCCCGGAGTCACCCCCAGTGCACCCCCCGTTCACCTCCCCCACGAACCATGCGCCTCATGAGACGTGTCACTCCCGCCCTGGTCCTCGGCATGACCGCGCTGCTGGCCACCCCGTTCGCCGCCCAGGCCGCCCCCGGCAACGGCAGCAGCAACAACGCCCACACCGACAGCTACGGCACGAAGGCCGTGTACCAGCCGGAGCAGAACTCCCGCTCGTACCAGAAGGCCCCGGCCGGCTTCACCCCCGTCTTCACCGAGAACGTGTCGCGGCACGGGTCCCGTTCCGCGACCGACAGTTCGGACGGCGACCTGATCCTCGCGCTCCTGGACAAGGCGCAGGCCGAGGGCCAACTCACCGCGAAGGGACGGGAGTTCGGGCCGAAGGCGCAGGCCCTCGAAGCCGCCATGAGCACCGTCGGCTACGGCGACCTCAGCGCGCGCGGCAAGGAGGAGATCCACGACACCGCCGTACGGATGGCGAAGCGGCTGCCGACCCTCTTCGCGTCGATCGCGAAGAGCAAGGAGCCCATAGATGTGGTCAGTTCGGGTCAGGGGCGTGCCGTCGACAGCGCCAACCTCTACGGCGCCGCCCTCGCCCAGACCGACCCCGACCTGACCTCCCTCATCGGCGCGACCCGTACCGACAAGGACCTCCTCTACTTCCACAAGGCCGACGGCGGCGCCGCGTACCGCGACTACATCGCCAACGACAAGCGCCTCGCGGCCACCCTGGAGTCCGTCACCGACCAGCCGAAGACCCACCGTGCCGCACGCGACGTACTGAAGAAGCTCTTCAAGCCGGCCTTCGTGGACCGCATCACGGCGGGCGAGTTCGCGTCGATCGGCACGGACGTCGAGGCCGCCACCGCCGTCTACAACCTGTACGCCATCGCCCCCGCGATGAGCGAGGAGAGCCCGGGCGGCAAGGGCTGGGGCATGGACCGGTACATCTCGACGCGCGACGCCGACTGGTTCGGGTACGTCTCCGACGCCGAGGACTTCTACGAGAAGGGGCCGGGCTTCACGGACAGCGACATCACGTACAAGATGGCGGACGTCCTGCTCGACGACTTCTTCAAGAAGGCCGAGGCCAAGCGCGACGGCACGAGCGATCTCGGCGCCGAACTCCGCTTCACCCACGCCGAGGAGATCATCCCGCTGGCCGCGCTGATGGGCCTGCCCGGCAGCACGAAGGGCGTCACCACCGCCAAGCCGTACACCTACGGCAGCAACCCGTGGCGGGGAGCGGCCGTCGCGCCCCTCGGCTCCAACATCCAGTGGGACGTGTTCCGCAAGGGCAACACCTACCTCGTCCGCATGCTCTACAACGAGAAGGAGACGGCGTTCAAGGCCGGCTGCCGTCCCGTCTCGAAGGGCAGCAAGTTCTACGACCTGAACGAGCTGGAGCGCTGCTTCGGGCGTACGGCCTCCAACGGCTGACCCGGCGGCCGATCGACTCCCGCCCCGGGCACGTCAGTTCCTCAGCCCCGGCCGCGTGCCCCGGGTCCCGGGTCCCGACCTCGGTTCCGCCACGCCTCCGACCGTGAACCCGATCACCGACCCGCCGCCGTCCCGTCGTAGCGCGAACGGTGCTCCGCCGTGGGCCAGGGCCACCTCGCGGACGATCGAGAGGCCGAGGCCCGAGCCGGGGAGGGAACGGGCGTCGGCGGCGCGGTAGAAGCGGTCGAAGATGCGGAAGAGGTCGGTCTCGGAGACGCCGGGGCCCCGGTCGAGGACCTCCACGCGGACCGTGCCCGGGCGGGCCGGACCCGAGACCGAGATCTCGATCGGGGTCTGGCCCGCCCGGTCGAACTTGGCCGCGTTCTCGACGAGGTTGGAGATCGCGCGCTGGAGCATGCCGGGGCGGCCGTCGGTCGTCGTGTCGCCGCTCGCCCGGACGGTGATGTCACGGCCGGTGCGGCGGCGGGCGAGGCCCGCCACGTCCTCCGCGATGTCGGCGAGGTCGACCTGCTGGGGCGGTTCGGTGTCCGACTGGCCCGCCGCCAGGTCCACCAACTCGTTGACCAGGTCGGTGAGTTCGCGGGCCTCCTGCGAGAGGTCGGCGACCAGTTCCTCGCGCGTGGAGGGCGGCAGCTCGTCGATCCGCCGCAGCAGGGAGATGTTCGTGCGCAACGACGTGAGCGGGGTGCGGAGTTCGTGGCCCGCGTCCTGGATCAGGCGGCGCTGGTCCTCCTCCGACTGCGCGAGGCGGCCGAGCATCCGGTCGAAGGCCCGGCCCAGGCGGCCCACCTCGTCGTAACCGGTGACCGGGACCTGGACACCGAGCCGACGCGTGCGGGCCACGTCCTCGGCGGCGGCGGTGAGGATGATGAGGCGACGGGTGATACGCCGCGCCAGCCACCAGCCGCACAGCCCGGCCAGCACCACCACGGCCGCCATCAGCACGAACGTCCGCTGCTGCAACGCCCGCAGCAGATCCTCCGTGTCGCTGAACTCCTGCGCCACCTGCACCGCGCCCCGCCCGGAGCCGAGCGAGACGGTCGCGATGCGGTACACGTCCTCGCCGACGGCGACGTCCTTGTGCTCCACCGTCTTCCCGGCCACCCGCTCGCCCGCGATCGCCCGGTCGTCGCCGGTGACGGGCAGCGCCGGGCTGCCGCTGTCGAGGACACCGCCGTCCCGCCCGAGCACCTGCACATCCGTACGGGCCGGCCGCACGATGTCGTGGCCGGGCGCGGACGAGGAGAAGTCCTCGGTCGTCATCTGGTGCGTCCGCACCTCGTCCTGCAGATCCTGGACGACCTGGTCGAACACGGACTCCTGGTCGACCCGGACCAGCCGGGCCGCCGCGCCGTACGACAGCACGCCGACGAGCAGCGTGACGGCAGCCGTCACCGCCGCGAAGGACAGCACGAACGTGGTGCGGAGTGAAACCAGTCTGGGTCGCCTGGTGGCCACGAACCGCCGCAGGCGGCCCACTCAGTCCTCCCGCAGCACGTAACCCACGCCACGCACCGTGTGGATCAGCTGCGGCGCGCCGGGCTCGTCGAGCTTGCGGCGCAGGTAGCCGACGTAGACGGCGAGGTTCTTGGAGCCGGGGCCGAAGTCGTAGCCCCAGATGCGGTCGTAGATCGTGGAGTGGTCCAGGACGATGCCCGCGTTGCGCACGAGCAGTTCGAGGAGCTCGAACTCGGTCCGGGTCAGCTCCAGTTCGCGCTCGTCGCGCCAGACGCGGCGCGCCTGGAGGTCCATGCGGAGGCCGGCCGCGGTGATCTGTTTGTCGGCGGGCGACGTCGTCGACTGGGGGCCTTCCCGCAGTACGTCGACGGAGGCGCCGGAGGTGGTGGACAACGCGCCGGGGATGCCGTTCGCCGGGACCGGGCTGGTGCGGCGGAGCAGGGCTCGCAGCCTCGCGAATACCTCCTCCACGTCGAAGGGCTTCACCACGTAGTCGTCGGCGCCCGCGTCCAGGCCCGCGATGCGGTCGGCCGTCTCGACCAGCGCGGTCAGCATCAGGATCGGGGTGCGGTCGCCCTCGGCGCGCAGCACCCGGCAGACCTGGAGGCCGTCGATGCCGGGCATCATCACGTCGAGGAGCAGCACGTCCGGTGGAGTGCGGTGGGCCTGCGCGAGCGCCTCGACACCGTCGGCGACCGCGGTCACCTGGTAGCCCTCCAGGGTCAGGGCCCGCTCCAGGGCATGACGGATGGCACGGTCGTCTTCGGCGAGCAGCACAGTCTGGGGCACGTCACCCAGTGTGCCAAGGCCTCCGGCGGTTGACCGGTGGGGGCAGGTCTACGATCACCCTTTTTACCTGGCTCTCACCGAGGTGGGCGCAACCCGGGCCTTGCTCCTACCGTCTTCTCACGGTCGGGTGCGCGGGATTGGGCCGGGTCGGGGTGGGCGCACCTGGGGGCTGCGCCCCCAGACCCCCATCGGCCCTGAAGGGGCCTCGTCCTCAAACGCCGGACGGGCTGATGTTCAGCGCCGCCAGTTGGTCCGCGAACGGGACGACCGTCTGCTTGCTCGCCGGGCGCGTTGTCGACAGGCCCTGCATCAGAGCCGCCAGCTCGCCCGCCGCGCGGTCGATCCGCTCCGGCAGGCCCTCCGCACCCCAGTCCTCCGAGGCCGCGTACACCGCGGTCGGGACGATGACCGCCCGCAGGTAGGCGAAGAGCGGGCGGAGGGCGTGTTCGAGCACCAGGGAGTGGCGGGCGCTGCCGCCCGTCGCCGCGATGAGTACCGGCTTCCCGACCAGCGCGTCCTTCTCCAGCACGTCGAAGAAGGACTTGAACAGTCCGCTGTACGACGCCGAGAACACCGGCGTGACGGCGATCAGACCGTCCGCCTCCGTCACCGCGTCGAGGGCGGCCGCCAGCTTCTTGCCGGGGAAGCCGTTCGTGAGGTTGTGGGCGATCTCCACGGCGAGGTCGCGCAGTTCCACGACCTGTATGTCGACGGGGGTCCGCCGGTCCACCGCCGCCGCCAGCCGGTCGGCCAGCAACCTCGTGGACGACGGAACACTCAGCCCCGCCGAGACGACTACGAGCTTCATGCGACGGTCACCTCTTCCGAAGCCTTCTCCGATACGGCCGCGCGCAGCGACGCGTGCGTCGGCGCCTCCGGCACATCCGCCGGGCGGTTCGCCGCGAACTCCTTGCGGAGCACCGGTACGACCTCCTCGCCCAGCAGGTCGAGCTGCTCCAGGACCGTCTTGAGCGGCAGCCCGGCGTGGTCCAGCAGGAACAGCTGGCGCTGGTAGTCACCGGCGTAGTCCCGGAACGCGAGGGTCTTCTCGATGACCTCCTGCGGGGAGCCGACCGTCAGCGGGGTCTGGTCGGTGAAGTCCTCCAGGGAGGGCCCGTGACCGTAGACCGGCGCGTTGTCGAAGTACGGGCGGAATTCCTTCACCGCGTCCTGGGAGTTCTTGCGCATGAAGACCTGGCCGCCGAGCCCGACGATCGCCTGTTCCGGCGTGCCGTGCCCGTAGTGCGCGTACCGCTCCCGGTACAGCTCGACCATCCGCTTGGTGTGGTCGGCCGGCCAGAAGATGTTGTTGTGGAAGAAGCCGTCGCCGTAGAAGGCGGCCTGCTCGGCGATCTCGGGGCTGCGGATCGAGCCGTGCCAGACGAACGGCGGTACGTCGTCCAGCGGACGCGGCGTCGACGTGAAGCCCTGGAGCGGGGAGCGGAACTTGCCCTCCCAGTTCACGACGTCCTCGCGCCACAGGCGGCGCAGCAGGGCGTAGTTCTCGATGGCGAGGTTGATGCCCTGGCGGATGTCCTGCCCGAACCAGGGGTAGACCGGGCCGGTGTTGCCGCGGCCCATCATCACGTCCACGCGTCCGTCGGCCAGGTGCTGGAGCATCGCGAAGTCCTCCGCGATCTTCACCGGGTCGTTGGTGGTGATGAGGGTGGTGGAGGTGGAGAGGATCAGCTTCTCGGTCCGCGCCGCGATGAAGCCGAGCATCGTGGTGGGCGACGAGGGCACGAACGGCGGGTTGTGGTGCTCACCGGTCGCGAAGACGTCGAGCCCGACCTCCTCGGCCTTCAGCGCGATGGCGACCATGGCCTTGATGCGCTCACGCTCGGTCGGCGTCCGTCCGGTGGTCGGGTCCGGTGTGACGTCGCCGACGCTGAAGATCCCGAACTGCATGGTCGTTCACCCTCCAGGTTGTTGATTATTCAACTATACCCTCCAACGGCCACCCCGCCGCACATATTCCGACCGGCACCACCGCCACCCTCCGGCCGTTGTCAGTGGCTCGTCCTACGATCCCTTCATGGCCGTCCCGCACCGCGACACCCGAGGAATCGTCGACCCCGCCGAACTCCTCGCCCGCGTGCACTTCCGCCGCCCCGAACCCGCCGAAGCCCTCCGCCCCTACATCGAGCACTACTGGCTGATCGACTGGGACCTGACCGAGCCCTACGTCTCCCACGTCGTCCCGCACCCGGCCGTGCACATCGTCTTCCAGCGGCTGGCCGGCGAGGACGCCTTCGTCGAGGTCGCGGGCATCCCGAACGGCCTCTTCGCCCAGAAGCTGGAGGGGCGGGGACGCGTCTGCGGCATCAAGTTCCGGCCCGGCGCCTTCCGTACCGTCGCCCCGGACCGCCCGGTGTCGGAGTGGACCGGGCGGCGGATCCGGCAACCCGCCGTGTTCCCTGACATCGACCCCGCCACGGTCCTCGACCCGCCCGACGAGACCGCCCGCGTCGCCGCCCTCGACGCCTTCCTGCTCACCCTCGACCCCCGGCCCGACCCGCAGGCCGACCTCGCGACCGCCCTGGTGGACCGCATCCGCACCGACCGCACGATCCGCCGCGTGACCGACTTCGCCCACGCCGAAGGCCTGTCCGTACGGCTGCTGCAACGCCTCTTCGCCGCGTACGTCGGCGTCGGCCCCAAGTGGGTCATCCTGCGCTACCGCATCCACGAGGCCCTGGAGCGGGCGGGCGCCGAGGAGCCCGTGGACTGGGCGGGGCTGGCCGCCGACCTCGGCTACGCCGACCAGGCCCACCTGGTCCGGGACTTCACGGCGACGGTCGGGGTGACACCGACCGCGTACGCGCAGGGCGTGCAGGGCGCGCACTGACGGCACGCTTCTAATCCGGTTGACCGGATGGAGAACGGTCATGGATATTTATCTGCGTGACACAGACTCTGCACAACACAAACAAATCCGAAGGGGATCCGCCCCTCCCCGCCCGCACCCGCTGGGCGATCCTCGCCGTCGTCCTCGCCGCCGACGTCCTCGACCTCCTCGACTCGACGATCACCAACATCGCCGCCCCGACCATCGCGAGAGACCTCGGCGGCGGCCCCGCCCTCGTCCAGTGGCTCGGCGCCTCCTACGCCCTCGCGCTCGGCGTCCTCCTCGTCCCCGGCGGACGGCTCGGTGACCGGTACGGACGGCGGCGGGTCTTCCTCGTCGGGCTCGCCGGGTTCGTCGTCGCCTCCCTGGCCTGCGGGCTCGCGCCCGGCCCCGCCTTCCTGGTCGTCGCCCGGCTCGTGCAGGGCGCCTTCGGGGCGCTGCTCATCCCGCAGGGCTTCGGCATCCTCGGGGCGAGCTGGCCGCGCGACCAGATCGGCAAGGCGTTCAGCCTGTTCGGGCCGGTGATGGGGCTGTCGGCGGTGGGCGGCCCGATCCTCGCCGGGTTCCTCGTCGACGCCGATCTCGGCGGCCTCGGCTGGCGCCCCATGTTCCTCATCAACCTCCTCCTCGGCGGCGCCGCCCTCCTCGCCGCCCTGCGCCTCCTCCCCCACGACACCGGCGACGGCACCGCCACCGTCGACGGCCCCGGCTCGGCCCTGATCGCGGGCGCCATGCTCGGCCTCCTCGGCGGGATCATCTACGGCTCCGCGCACGGCTGGACCGGACCCGCACCCGCCCTCCTGCTCCTCGGCCTCGCCCTCTTCGCCGGGTTCTGCCACCGCCAGCGCACCGCACCCGAACCGCTCATCCGCCCCTCCCTCCTCCACAACCGCGGCTTCACCGCGGGCCTCCTCCTCGGCGTCGTCGCCTTCGCCGCCGTCGCCGGACTCCTCTACGTCGTCTCCCTCTACTTCCAGCAAGGTCTCGGCCGCTCCCCCGCGGGCACCGCCCTCGGTCTCATCCCGCTCTCCGCCGGCATCGTCGTCGCCTCGATCGCCTGCTACCGGCTCATCCACCGCCACGGCCGCCGCCTCGCCGCCACCGGCCTGCTGATCATCCTGACCGGCTGCGGCTACCTCACCGCGCTGGTCGCCAACTCCGGGACGGCGACCGGTGGTTGGGCCCTCGTCCCGCCCCTCCTCCTCATCGGACTCGGCATGGGCACCTGCTTCGGCACGATCTACGACGTCACCATCGGCGACATCGAACCGTCCGAGGCGGGCAGCGCAAGCGGCTCGCTCAACGCGGTGCAGCAACTGGCCAACGCGATCGGCGCGGCGGCCGTGACCACCGTGTATTTCGCGGCAGTTGGCGGTGGCACGACCCACGCGCTCCTCGTGAGCCTGGGCGTGGTCGGCACTGCGGTCGCCCTGTGCCTGTGTCTCGTACGGCTGCTGCCGCGCGCGGCGCCGGCGGACCATGGTCACTGAGCGCCGACGGGCGCACCCGCACGCTGGTAGCTTTCGCAGCGGTCGGACGGCGGCGGCAGTCACAGTCCCCGGAACAGCGACAGTCACAGCAACAGCGACAGCAACGGCGGGAAGAGAGCCCCGGTGAACCGGACTCAGAGCGCTATTCGGTGGTTCACGGCGGACAACAACCCCATCCAGGTCTTCGGCACCGTCGGCGCCATCGTCGTCGGCGCGATCGCGGTGCGGCCGATCGGGTTCTCCGGGACCGGGCTCGCGGTGCTGTGTCTGCTGGTCCTGGTCTCGCTGATGACGTGCACGCGGCTGATCCCGGAGGGGCGGCTCGCGCCGGGGCCGCAGTTCGCGGTGCTGTGCGTCTGGTCGGCCGGGTCCGCCGCGCTGATGGGACTGGACCACTCCGGGGCGTCGGCCCTGTTCGCGTACTTCGCCACCGGCCACGCCGGATACCGCCTCGACAGCCGCCTCTCGCTGCCCTTCGCGGCGTGCACCAGCGCCCTGTGCGCCGGTGTGCTGCTCCTGCCGTGGGGCAACCACGGCACCTCGTGGCTCGTGGGTGCCTTCACCGGTGTCAGCGTGCTGGTCGGGCTCTCCAACCGCGCCCACACCGCCGCGTTGCGCTCCGCGCGGGCCGCCGCCGAGCAGGCGGAGCTGGCCTCGCGGGCGGAGGCGCGGGCCGAGGCGCTCGCCGAGCGGGCCCGGATCGCCCGGGACGTGCACGACGTACTGGCCCACTCGCTGGCCGGGGTGAACATGCAACTGGAGGTCACCGACGCCCTGTTGGAGGCCGGTGACGTCGAACGGGCCCGGCAGGCGGCCCAGCGCGCGCAGAGCCTGGTGCGGTCGGGGCTGACCGAGGTGCAGCGCACGGTCGGGGACCTGCGCGAGGACGCGCTGCCGCTGGTGGAGACCTTGCGGTCCATGCTCGACTCCGTGTCCGACGCCGGTACGCTGACCGTCGACGGGCCCCAGCGTGAACTGCCCGTCCGCCTCGCCCAGGTGATCGTGCGCTGCGCCCAGGAGGCGCTGACCAACGCGCACAAGTACGCGCCCGGCGCCCCGGTCCGCATGCGCCTGGAGTACGTGGAGCGACGGGAGCACCTCCCGGAGGAGACCGTCTTCGAGGTGGTCAACTCCGCGCCCCCGGAGGGCTCGCGGCCCCTGGCCGGTGCGGGGAGCGGGATGGGACTGGTCGGGATGCGCGAGCGCCTCGACCTGGTGGGCGGCACGGTCACGGCCGGGCCGATCGTGGACGGCGACGACGCAGGAGGATGGCGAGTGCGCGTGGTGATCCCCACATGAGCGACGAGCGACACGGCGAGCGGGAACCTTCCGTACCGGGCGAGCGGCAGGCCGTCGTGCGGGTGGTGGTGGCCGACGACCAGACCGCCGTCCGCGAGGCGCTGGCGACCGTACTGGATCTGCAGCCCGGTGTGGAGGTCGTGGCGACGGCGAAGGACGGCGGGGAAGCCGTGCGGGCCGCCGAGGAGCACTCCCCGGACGTGATCCTGATGGATCTCAACATGCCGCGGATGGACGGGGTCGAGGCCACCCGGCTGCTCACCGAGCGCTTCCCGCAGGTCGCGGTCGTCGTGCTCACCACCTTCGCCGACGAGGAGTACATCCTCGCCGCGCTCGGTGCCGGTGCCCGCGGCTACCTCACCAAGGAGTCCGGCCGGCAGGACATCACCCGCGCGGTGCGGGTCGCGGCGGCCGGGCAGTCCGTGCTCGACCCCGCCGTACGGGACCGGCTCGTCGCCGCCGCCGCGCGGGGCGGCGCCCCCGTCGAACGGCCGGGCGCCGGACTCGCCCCGGACCTCACCCCCCGGGAGGTCGAGGTGCTCACGCTGATCGGCGAGGGCCTCACCAACCGGGGCATCGCCGAGCGGCTGGTGGTGAGCGAGGCCACGGTGAAGACTCATATCAACAACCTCTTCTCCAAGGCGCATCTGCGGGACCGGGCGCATGCCGTGAAGTACGCGTTCATCCACGGACTGGTGAAGACCCCTGGCTGAGGGCCGCCCCCTGGACCCCGGCCGGCAGCAGCCGTACGCGGGCCAGCAGCAGGAACACCCGGGTGAGGACCATGGCCAGCGCCATGATGACGAAGAACGGGGCGATGGCGTCCTGGACTATCTGGTGCTCGGCCATGAACGTGCCGAGGTGGTCGCGGAACCAGGTGTTGTGCTCGGCGAGGTAGATGAAGGCGACGCGCAGGGCGACCACCGCCGTCCAGATCGCCACGAACCCCGCGCCGCACCGGGTGTACACATGGCCCGAGGCCGGGTCGCGCTCGACGCCGGTCGTGAACGTGGCGACGACACCGCAGGCCAGCCCGATCGCCGCGCCCACCAGATAGACGACCACGTCGACGTGCTGGGTGGGCATCCCCTGCAGATAGAAGTACCCGACCGCCGACACCGTGCCGATCGGCATCAGCACCTTGTGCAGGTCGTACTTCCGGCGCCCGTACTGCGTCAGCATCATCACCGCGAAGATGCCCCCGCTGATCGTCAGCGCCTGCTCCATGTCCGTCATGACGTCCCACTCCTCGGTCCCCGGCGGTGTCCCCGCCTCGCGTTTTCCTGAGTCCGACTCTCCCGCCGAAGCCGGGAAAGCTCCCGGACCCACGGGTGGATTTCCGGGTGGAGACGCGAGGTGGAGCCTGCCCCGAGGGGTCCCTCAGGGCAGGCCCCCGCTCGCGAGAAGCGCTCAGCGCTTGAGCGTGAAGGTGAAGTCGCCGGTGAGCCTGCCGCCCAGCCGGACCGCCGAGACGAGACTCCCCTCCGCGATCAGCCTCCCGACCTCGGCCCGCGACAGACCGCACCCCTCGGCGATCAGCCGCACCGGCCGGACCGGTATCCGCGCCGCGAAACGCACCGATACGTCGATCACCTCGCCGTCCGGACAGGCCGTTCCGCCGGTGTCGAGACGCCAGGCGCAGTCCCAGTCGAGGGCGACGCGGTTACGGCGCCGCAGCACCGGATCCTGGAGCAACTCGGCTGCCAGGGAAGGGTCGTTGGCGTGCAGCCGGTCCAGTAGTCCGGGTGGTACGGAGCGCACGTTCGCCCGTTCCAGGACCGTGAGTTTCGTGGTGTCCCCGCAGCCGGTGCAGAGCGCGAGGAGCCAGGCGTCGATGAGCTTGTGGTGGGCGTTGACGCGGAACTTGCCGTTCGCCCGGAAGCGTTCGGACGCGCACGCGTGGCAACGGCGGAGGACGAGCGGAAGGCAGGTGGGCATGACAAACCAGGTCGCGAGCACAGAAGTACACCGGTTCCAGTGAGAAGTCCGCAGCAGAAAGGGGCGCGGCGCACAGGTGCGACGCGCGACAGATCAGCACTCGGGGGGTCTCACACGGTGTACAACGGCACGTCCTCGCCCAGACGACTGGATTCGGCAGGACGATAACGGCGCGCGACGGCGCCGCTCAACGGGTTTTCGGCGCCGCCGGCGCTACACGTCCCCCGCGCGCAGCCGCGCGATCTGCTGCCCGCTGAACTCCACCGTCCGCCTCATGTGGCCGACGATCACGGCGAGTTCCGCGTCGCCCAGCTCGTCGAAGAGGGTGAACCAGCCGCCGCCGAGCCGGTTCCACATGCGCCCGAACTCGGTGATCTTCTCCGGCACGGTCGCCACCAGCACCCGCCGCCGGTCCTCCGCGTCCCGCTCCCGGACGACGTACCCCGCCCGCTCCAGCCGGTCCACGAGCCGCGTCGCCGACCCGGTCGTCAGCCCGGTCAGCTCGGCGACCCGGCCCGTCGTCACGGGCCCGGCCTCCAGCGTGAGCAGGTTCAGACACTGCAGATCGGTGGGGTGCAGCCCGAGCCGGTCGGCTACGGCCTGGTTGAACAGGGCGTACGACGCCATGTACCGGCGCGATACGGAGGACAACTCGTCCAGCAGCCGCGCCCGCGCGTTCCCGGACATGTCGTACCCCTCGTCGCCTGTGCCGTTCCGCACGCGCCGTACGTGCCGTGCGGAGATCGAGATCGTACGACGCGCTCGCGGGCGTGGCTCCTCGGTACTACGGGTGTGGCTCAGAAGTAGTAGGTGTCACCGGTGTCCAGGACGAGCACCCGCTGCTGGTCGTTGGCCCGGTTCCCGTCCACCGCGCCCCCTCCCCACACCGTGTCCAGCTCCAGCAGCACCTCGGAGGACGCGTCCCGCAGCCGTACCCGCACCTCGATCCGCTCGCCCACCGCGTCCGCGGCCAGCGCCCCCGTCCGGCACACCACCACCCGCTCCCCCGACCGCGCACACCCCTGCGGCAGCGTCTGCGAGTCCGCGAGCGGCTTCGACCAGCGCAGCCGTACGGTCGCGTCGGGTACCGCCGACGGACCGTGGTTGCGCGGGGTGAACCGCACGTCGACCCGGCCGCCGGTCATGGTGGCGGAGCCGTGGTAGGCGAGATCCGCCTCGGGGCCGGGGATGTCAGGGTGAGCCGGCAGACCAGGGGCCGCGCCCATCGCCGCCAGCGCGGCACCCCCTACAGCGAGAGTCCGTAGTACCCGTAGTACCCGCATGCCATCCGCTCCTCAGTACGCCGCACCCTTGCACCACGCCACCGTGGTCGTACGGATGTATCCCACGCGGAGCGCGCGACAGGCGCCGTCCATCAGGTGACAGCCCGCGTGATGTGATGGCGGCCATGCTCGTCCTCCGCTCCGCAGCCCTCTTCGTCGTCGCCGCCTTCTTCGAGATCGGCGGCGCCTGGCTGGTCTGGCAGGGGGTGCGCGAACACCGCGGCTGGCTGTGGATCGGCGGCGGGATCATGGCACTCGGCGTCTACGGCTTCGTCGCCACCTTCCAGCCCGACGCCCACTTCGGCCGCATCCTCGCGGCCTACGGCGGGATCTTCGTCGCCGGTTCGCTGGCCTGGGGCGCGGTCGCGGACGGCTACCGCCCCGACCGCTGGGACATCACCGGCGCCCTGATCTGCCTGGCCGGGATGGCCGTGATCATGTGGGCGCCCAGGGGGAACTGACCCGGACCCCCGGAACCGGCCCCCCTATCCTGGACGGAGTCGTACACACGATCTCGTCCATACGAACTCGTCCATACGATCTCGTTGATCCGTCTCGTTGATCTGTCTCGTTGATCCGTCCCGAGGAGCAGCCCATGGCCACCGCCGCACCTTCCGCCGCCTCCCGTATCGCGGTCGTCACCGGGGCGAGCGGTGGAATCGGCTCCGCCACGGCCCGGCAGCTCGCCTCGGCCGGTTACCGCGTCGTCCTCACCGCCCGCCGCAAGGACCGGATCGAGGCGCTCGCCGAGGAGATCAACGCGAACGGCGGCCAGGCCACGGCGTACGCCCTGGACGTCACCGACCGCGATGCCGTCGACGAGTTCGCGACCGCCTTCAAGACGATCGGCGTCCTGATCAACAACGCGGGCGGCGCGCTCGGCGCCGACCCCGTCGCGACCGGTGACCCCGCGGACTGGCGCACGATGTACGAGACGAACGTCCTCGGCACCCTGAACATCACCCAGGCCCTGCTCCCCGCCCTCACCGCGAGCGGCGACGGCACGGTCGTGGTCGTCTCCTCCACGGCCGGACACGGCACGTACGAGGGCGGCGCGGGCTATGTCGCCGCCAAGCACGGCGCCCACGTCCTCGCCGAGACCCTGCGGCTGGAGATCGTCGGCACCCCGGTGCGGGTCATCGAGGTCGCGCCCGGCATGGTCAAGACGGACGAGTTCGCGCTGACCCGCTTCGGCGGCGACACGGAGAAGGCGGCGAAGGTCTACGCGGGCGTCGCCGAGCCCCTCACGGCGGACGACGTGGCCGACACCATCACCTGGGCGGTCACCCGCCCCAGCCACGTCAACATCGACCTCCTCGTCGTCCGCCCCCGCGCCCAGGCCTCGAACACCAAGGTCCACCGGGAGCTGTGATGCCCGACGAAGCGGACGCCCCGGCCGGTCCAGTCGGCCCGGACAACTCCCAAGAGGCCCTGGACAAGCGCCGGTTGGCCGAGGAGACCAGGAACGAGCGCAAGGTCTGGTACTTCCTCGGCTACTTCCTCTTCGGCATCCACCTCGTCGCGTTCGTGATGATCTACGCGGTGATGCACGCCCCGAACAAGTAGGCGCGGCGCACTAGTTGGCCTTCCAGGCCTCCGCTACTCGGCCCTCCGCTGCTGGAAGATCCACGCCCGGATGTCCTCGATGGTGTAGGCGATCGGCCACGTCGAGTTGTGCTCGACGCCGTGCGCGTTCGCCAATCCTCCGGCCAGGGTCGAACCCTTCTTGAACGTGGCGTAGTTGACCGTCGTGCCCTTGGCCGCCATGGCCTTCACGTCCGCGGCGAACTCCGCCGCACTGGACTGGCCGTCCCAGACCGCGCGGCTGACCTTCGTCCCGGCCTTCTCTACGGCGGCCATGATGGCGTTCTCTCCGGGACAGGCCTTGGTGTCGCCCTGCGAGACGGTGACCCAGAGGTTCTTCTTCGCCAGCGGCGCGGCCTGCGCGGAGGGCCATTGGCCGGCGACGACCCATGAGGCCGCGAAGAGGTCGGGGTACTTGATGTTCAGGCCGAGGGTCATCATCGCGCCCATGGACTGGCCGGTGGCGTACAGGCGATCGGTGTCGATGCTGTACTTGGCCGTCAGCGCTTTCACCAGGTCGGCAGTGGTGTCGAAGAGCGTCGTCGGCTTGTAGTCGTCGCCGACGACCACCTCGGGGTACTGGGGCGCCAGCACGAATGCCGGGCGCTCGGCCTGGTCCTCGGGGGATGCCCAGCACACCGCGCCCAGGCCCTGCACCAGTGTCGCCCGCACCGTGGTGGTGATCAGGCTCGCGTCGTGCATGAAGAGGACCAGCGGATAGGACGTGCCCGGGTCGTAGTCCTTGGGGATGTAGAGGTTGTAGGGCAGCGACCTGCCGGTCTTCGAGTCCTCGTACGTGAACTGCTCGAAGTCGTCGACGATCAGGTTCACCGTCCTGCTGGTGCTGACCTTGGTGTCGCCGGCGGGGTAACCGGTACCGCCGGTGGTCGTGACGGTGCCGGCCTGGGTGACGGTGCCCTTCGCCGCCTTGATGGTGGCCGGTCCGCCCGTCGAGCCCACCTGGGGACCGGGGATGACGTAGGGGCTGCTTGAGGAGGACGCCGAGGGCGCGGCCGAGGCCGACCCCACGCCTCCCCACAGCAGCGCGCTCTCGTCCTCGGCGGACAGTTCGACGATGACGTACGTGCCGTCGGTGCCCTGATCGGCCGTCGCCGCGCGGGTGTTGGCGTAGACCTTCGTGACCGTACGGCCCTCGACCTTGAAGGACGAGGCCGAGAGCTTGGACGTGTCGATCTCGGTGTCGTACTCGACGGCGACCGCGATGAACTTCTGACCCTCGCCGAAGACCTTGGTGAGGGCGGTGGCGCTTTTCATGTGGCCGGAGCCGCTCCCCGAATCCGAGTCCGAGTCCGAATCACAAGCGGAAAGGCCCGTGGTGGCCACTACGGCCGTCCCCAGAACCCGCCCTAAAAAGGCGCGCCTTGTAGCCATTGCCGTCATCACCTCGATTCAGTTCAGGGACTTGAGGATGCGATCGATTCGCGCCACGGCCTTCTCCGCGGTGCCCTTGATGTAGAAGCCGTCGACCGCCTCATAGGTGACGTGGTCGAAATTCCATTTGTCGGGCATGTTCTTGGCGCCGCCCTCGAACATCGACATGACGAACGTGCTGGAGAAGGACGAGTTCTCACGGATCGCGTTCGCGGTCGTGGTGGACAACTCCGGTTCCACACCGGCGAAGACGCCCTTGCCGACCTGGAAGACCCAGATCGGCACCTGGGCGGTGCCGGTGGGGGTGAAGGTGGCGGTCTTGGTGGGCGCGCTCGCCTGCGGGCCCGTGACCTGGGTCGTGGTGATGTCGTCGGTGACGAGCCGCACCACAACGTGCTTGCCGCTCTCGTACTTGCCGATCCCCTGCGCCACCCGCACGATCTCGTTCCCGAGCCGCTCGCCCTGCGCGGTCAGCAGCGCGAACCCGGCGTCGTGCAGATCGACGCCGTAGGTCCAGCCCTTGTCCTTGTCGATCGTGTACCGCTTCGAGCGGTACGCGGGGAACTGGTCACCGCACGCGCCCACCAGCCAGAAGCCGACGGCACCGGGGTACTGCGTCTCGACGTGCGCCATGGCCGCGCCGCCGAGGTCGGCGGTGATCGGCAGGGTGCCGTCGGCCATGACCGAGTCCTGCATCACGCACGACTGCACGTTGTAGTTGGCCAGGACGGCGATCGGGTTGCCGTCGAGGTCGTTGAACCGGGCGACGTGCACGCCCTTGTCCGAGGGCAGTTGCTCGTTCACACCGAGCCAATAGCCGTCGGCGGTGAGGACGTTGCGGTTCACGTTGACGTCAACTCGACCGGAGCCGTAGCCGACCTCGGCGTCCCGCAGGTTCTTGACGGCGTCGGCGACGGCGGACCTGGTGGCGGCGACGATGTTCTGGACGTACGCGGCGGCACCGGCCGAGGACGAACTCGCCTGCACATGCGGCGCGGAGAAGCAGTGCGTGACGGTGACCATGATGTTCGCGGTGGTCACGCCCGAGGCCGCGGTGATGGCGTCCCGCATCAACGCGATCGCCTCCGCGCTGATCGAGGTCAGATCCAGCACGGCCAGCGCGATACGCCGGGACCCGGACTCCACCAGCAGGACACGGACGTTGAGGTCGTCGTGCACGGCGGTGAAGTTGTCCAGCGGCAGCAGCGAGGCGGCGGGCGTGAAGGCGGCCCTGCCGACCCCGGCTTTCAGCCCGCCGGTGGCCTTCGTGGCGGCCTGCGCGGAGGTGGCGGCGCCGAGGGCGGTCCCCGCGAGAGCGGCGACCGCCCCGGCGGCCACGACAGCCCGCCGACTCAACTCACTCTGATTCCGGTACGGCTCCGTCATGTGCTGTCCTCCGAGACGCTGCGGGTGGGGTCGGGCTAACACCCGGGCAGCATCACAGCGGATTTCGAGGCCAGCAATGAGGAACGCGCGCAAGCAATGCTTTCGCCGCTGGAGCGTGTGAATGGACCACGCATTTGACGTGCGTCGGCGACTGGAATCCACAGCAATGAGGCGTGAATTCACAGCGGTCTCAGAGAGATCTCAGAGCAATTGACTCAACCCTTCACGCAGACAACCTGCTTCAGCTTCGCCACGACCTCGACGAGGTCCCGCTGCTGATCGATGACCTGCTCGATCGGCTTGTACGCGCCCGGGATCTCGTCCACGACGCCGGAGTCCTTACGGCACTCCACACCCCGTGTCTGCTCCTCCAGGTCCTTCGTCGAGAAGCGACGCTTGGCCGCGCTCCGGCTCATGCGCCGACCGGCGCCGTGCGACGCGGAGTTGAAGGACTTCTCGTTGCCGAGGCCCTTCACGATGTACGAACCGGTGCCCATCGAGCCCGGGATGATCCCGTACTCGCCGGAGCCGGCGCGGATCGCCCCCTTACGGGTGACCAGCAGGTCGACGCCCTCGTACCGCTCCTCGCTCACGTAGTTGTGATGGCACGAGATCTCCGAGTCGAAGGCCGGCTTCGCCTTCTTGAACTCCTTGCGGATCACGTCCTTCAGGAGCGCCATCATGATCGTGCGGTTGTACTTCGCGTACTCCTGCGCCCAGAACAGGTCGTTGCGGTACGCCGCCATCTGCGGGGTGTCCGCGATGAAGACGGCGAGGTCGCGGTCGACCAGGCCCTGGTTGTGCGGGAGTTTCTGGGCCGTTCCGATGTGGTGCTCGGCCAGTTCCTTGCCGATGTTCCGGGAACCGGAGTGGAGCATGAGCCACACCGAACCGTCCGAATCCACGCATACTTCGCAGAAGTGATTTCCTCCGCCAAGTGTGCCCATCTGCTTCGTGGCCCGGTCCTCCCGGAACTTCACCGCGTCCGCGACCCCGTCGAACCGCCCCCAGAAGTCGTCCCACCCGCCGGTCGCCAGACCGTGCAACCGCCCCGGCTCCACAGGACTGTCATGCATCCCCCGCCCCACCGGAATCGCCTGCTCGATCTTCGACCGCAGCCGCGACAGATCGCCGGGAAGATCGTTCGCCGTGAGTGACGTCTTCACCGCGGACATCCCGCAGCCGATGTCGACCCCCACCGCCGCCGGGCACACCGCGCCCCGCATCGCGATGACCGAACCGACCGTCGCGCCCTTGCCGTAGTGCACGTCCGGCATGACCGCCAGGCCCTTGATCCACGGCAGGGTCGCGACGTTGCGCAGCTGCTGGAGCGCGCCCTCCTCGACCGACGCCGGGTCGGTCCACATACGGATCGGGACCTTCGCGCCCGGCATCTCCACGTACGACATAGCGTCCTCATTCCCCCGGAAATAATCAAAAAAAGTCAAAAGCCATACATCGCAAAACCGGCGCCAAGGTCAACGAAAGGGACAGCGGACCGGCGTCCACGGCTGTGCGTGCGATAGACATTGTCTCCAGGGGGTCCCCCGGTGCGGCAAGCGATTAACCAGCGGGGACACTGGCAGACCCTGGATCGTTCAAGGGGTCGAGGGGCAGAGAAGACACCCGACACCTCCCTACCCGACACACCGTCGAGAGGAGCCCGACCGTGCAGCGGAAGGCCTACGTATCCGGCACCGCCGCGCTCCTCGTGGCGCTGCTGGCCGGCTGCACGAGCGGCTCGGCCGACAGCGGTACGACGGACGACGCGAACCCGGGCGAGGCCGGTACGGCGACGGCGGTGGCCCAGCCGGGCAAGTACCGCACGCTTCCGGAGCCCTGCGGGGCGGTCGGTCACGGCACCCTGGACTCCCTGCTCCCCGGCCTCCAGCAGATCACCGACGCGGATCAGCGCGAGGCGGCGTACGCGGGCGACGCGACGCTGACGTACGACACGGACCGCAAGGTGGGCTGCCGTTGGAAGGTCGAGTCCACGGACGCGACCGACCATCTCCTGGTCGACTTCGAGCGGGTGGTGTCCTACGACAACGCCGTGAGCGACGACAACCAGGCGCAGACGATCTTCGCGACGAAGGAGACGGCGGCGGACCTCCCGGAGCCGACGGCGAGCGCCACGGCGTCGGACACCGAGTCGAACTCCGCGTCGGCGTCTGCGTCCGACTCGGCGTCGGCCTCGGACTCCGCGACGCCCTCCGCCACCCCCTCGTCCTCCACGTCCGCCTCCGACTCCGCCTCGGCGTCCGCCACCGCCTCCCCCACCGGTCTCGAACCCCGCGCCCTCTCCGGTCTCGGCGACGAGGCGTTCCTCGACGACGCGTTGAGCAGTTCCGGATCGACGGCTCAGCAGCGCACGGTGACTGTGGTGTTTCGCACGTCCAACGTCATTGTGACCATCGAGTACGCGGAGCAGCCGGCGACGGTCGGTGTCGTGCCGGACAGCCAGAAGATGCAGGACAGGGCGCGGAAACTGGCCGCGCAGCTGGCCGACTCGCTCAACGGTTAGGGCCTCGCGGGGTGCCGTTCGCGGGGTCGCGCAAAGCCCGTGAACGGAGACCGCACAGGTGACTCACCGCGTACCGTGGCCCCTCGGACCCGATCCGACGGCAGGAACCACGAGCGTCATGAGTGAAGGAACCATGCATCAACCAGCACAGCGAGAGCACAGTGACCAGCAGCGGGCGAAGCGTCTGAGCCGCCTCCTTGTCTGCGCGGCCGCCGTCCCGGTGATGCTGATCGCGGCCGGCTGCTCCTCGGACTCCGGCTCCGACGACGGCGCGGGCAAGGACACGACCGGCCCCGGTGCGACGACGTCCGCCGACGCGACCGCCGCTCCGACGGTGCAGGCGGCGGCGTACAAGAAGCTGCCCGAGCCGTGTGCGGTGCTGCCGAAGAAGACGTTGACCGATCTGGTGCCGAAGGGCGCCAAGTCGGGCAAGGAGGGCACGTCCAGCGACACGGCGTCGCGCGGGAGTTGCTCCTGGACGAGCCTGGACAACAACGGGGTCAAGGGTTCGCAGTTCCGCTGGCTGAACGTGTCGTTGCTGCGGTTCGACTCCTCGCAGACGCAGGGCGAGGGCGACAAGCTCGCCGCCGCGTACTACGCGAAGCAGGTGCAGGAGGCGCAGTCCGTCACCGGCGCGAAGAACGCCAAGTCGGAGCCGGTCGCGGGCGCGGGCGACGAGGCGACGGCGGTGCGCTACGACCTGAAGAAGAAGGAAGGCGCCTTCAAGCAGCAGACGGTGGTGGCGCGGGTCGAGAACGTGGTCGTCACGATCGACTACAACGGCGCGGGCCTCGCGGGCGACAAGGCGCCGAGCGCGGACACGCTGACGAAGGCGGCGGAGAAGGCCGTGAAGGAGGCCGTGGCGGCGGTCACGTCGGCCAACGGCACGGGTGCGGGCGCGGGTTCGGGCTCCGGTTCGGGCGGCGCGAGCAGCACGCCCTCGAAGTCGCCCTCCAAGGCCTCCACCAAGTCCGCCTCCCCCTCCGCCTCCAAGTCCGCGGCGAAGTCGGACGCGAAGGCCCCGGCCGCCACGGCCTCCTCCTCCGCCTCTTCCGCCGCCGACAAGAGCTGACCGCACATTTCACATCCGGTTCGTTTCCGGACCTCAACTCGCAGGTCAGCACAGGCCTTTGACGGAGCCCGGCCCCTTCGCGGACCGGGCTCCTGACGGACCGGCACCCAGGACGCCGCACACATGTGCCACCCTGTTGCGCGCAACAACATGTAAGGGGAGGGGAGTCCGGGTGTCCGCACCCATTCAGCTCACACGTATGCACCGGGTGCTCATCGGTGTGGTCGTCTCCGGTGCGGTCGTCATCGCCGGTATCGGCTTCGCCGGTTCGTACGCCGCCGTGCGCGAGCTCGCCCTGAAGAAGGGCTTCGGGAACTTCGCGTACGTCTTCCCGATCGGCATCGACGCGGGCATCTGTGTCCTGCTCGCCCTCGATCTGCTCCTGACCTGGATCAGGATCCCCTTCCCGCTGCTGCGCCAGACGGCATGGCTGCTGACGGTCGCGACGATCGCGTTCAACGGCGCCGCGGCCTGGCCCGACCCGCTCGGTGTCGGCATGCACGCGGTGATCCCGATCCTGTTCGTGGTCTCGGTGGAGGCGGCCCGGCACGCGATCGGCCGCATCGCCGACATCACGGCCGACAAGCACATGGAGGGCGTCCGGCTCACCCGCTGGCTGCTCTCCCCCGTCCCGACGTTCCTGCTCTGGCGCCGGATGAAGCTCTGGGAGCTGCGCTCCTACGAGCAGGTCATCAAGCTGGAGCAGGACCGCCTCGTCTACCAGGCCCGCCTGCACTCCCGCTTCGGCCGCGCCTGGCGCCGCAAGGCCCCGGTGGAGTCGATCATGCCGCTGCGCCTGGCCCGCTACGGCGTCCCGCTCGCGCAGACGGCCCCCTCGGGCCTGGCCGCGGCGGGCATCGAGCCCGTACTGCTGCCCCCCGCCCCGGAGTTGGAGCCGGCCCGCGAGCCGGAACAGTCGGCGGCACCGGCCGTCCAGAACACCCCGGCACCGGTCCGCGAGCAGCTGCCCGCGGCCGAGGCGAACAACGAGCCCCCCGAGCAGCCGGAGGACTACGCGCAGGCGCAGAGCCAGTGGCTGCAGGCGCGGGACCCGCAGACGGTCGCGTACCAGGGCGGCTACGACCCGACGTACGACCCGGACTCGGCGTACCGGCAGTGGTACGCGGAGCAGCAGCAGGCCGCGCAGTTCCAGCAGTACGAGGAGGAACAGCAGCGGTACGAGCGGCAACAGCAGCCGTTCCCGCGGCAGCAGGCGTTCCAGCAGGAGGAGGAGCCCGCCCCGGCTCCCGAGCCCTCCATGGAGGACACCGGTACCTTCCCGATCCCGTCGGGCCCCGGCCGTACCCGTGAGATGGGTGCCGGCGGTGGCACGGAGCTGACCGAGGACGAGTACTACCAGGTCTTCAAGAAGTCGATAGACGGCAGCTACCCGACCTCGGGCCAGTTCCGGGGCGACGTGGAGGCCACGTACGGCATCACGCTCCCGCAGCGCGAGGCCGAGCGGATGGTCACCCGCTTCACCAACCGTCACACGACACAGCTTGAGGAAGAGCACATCGCCTGAGACGGGAGAACGACGAAGGGCCCTCGGAAGAGGGCCCTTCGTCGTTGCCGTGTTCCTACTCCCCCAGCAGCCTCCGCACCCGCTCCTGCCCGACCGCGAGGAGCAGCGTGGGCAGACGCGGGCCGGTGTCGCGGCTCACGAGCAGGTGGTAGAGGAGGGCGAAGAACGTCCGCTGGGCGGTCTTGATCTCCGGCGGGAGTTCCTTGGCGGTCGCGTCGGCGGAGAAGCCCGCCTGGACCTTGGGGACGCCGTAGACGAGGTGGCTCAGGCCGTCCAGGGACCAGTGGTCGGCGAGGCCGTCGCGCAGGAGTCGTAGCGACTGCTGGGAGGGCTCGTCGAGGGACTTGAGGAGTTCGGTGTCGGGTTCGTCGCGCACGATGGTCCGCTGGTCGGCGGGGACGTGCGTGTTGATCCAGGCCTCGGCCTTGTCGAGCCGGGGGCGGACCTCGTCGAGGGTGGACAGGGGGTCGGCCGGGTCGAGTTCGCTGAGGATGCGCAGCGTCTGGTCCTCGGCTCCGGCGGTGATGTCGGCGACGGACGCGAGGGTCCGGTACGGCATCGGGCGGGGCGTGCGGGGCAGGTCACCGGCGGCGGTACGGACGGCACGGGCGTGCGCGGCGAGGTCGGCGGGAAGGGCGGACCCGTCCGCGACCTTGCCGTCCAGCTTGTCCCACTCGTCGTAGAGGCGCTGGATCTCCTGGTCGAAGGCGATCTTGAAGGACTGGTTGGGGCGGCGGCGGGCGTAGAGCCAGCGCAGGAGCTGCGGTTCCATGATCTGGAGCGCGTCGGCCGGGGTGGGGACCCCGCCCTTGCTGCTGGACATCTTGGCCATGCCGCTGATGCCGACGAAGGCGTACATGGGCCCGATGGGCCGCTCGCCGCCGAAGATCCCGACGATCTGCCCGCCGACCTGGAAGGAGGATCCCGGGGACGAGTGGTCGACCCCGCTCGGCTCGAAGATGACGCCCTCGTAGGCCCAGCGCATGGGCCAGTCGACCTTCCAGACCAGCTTGCCGCGGTTGAACTCGCTGAGCAGGACGGTCTCGGTGAAGCCGTCCTCGGTGCAGACGTACGTCAGCTCGGTGGTGTCGTCGTCGTACGCCGTGACGGTGGTGAGGTCCTTGCCGCAGCTGCCGCAGAAGGGCTTGTACGGGAAGTAGCCGGCGGAACCGGAACTGCCGTCGTCCTCCTCGGCCGCGCCGGACCCCGCCTCGGCCTCCAGCTCGGCGGCGTCGACGGCCTTCTGCTGCTGCTTCTTGGCCGGGGCCTTCTTGGTGCGGTACTGGTCGAGGATCGCGTCGATGTCGCCGCGGTGCTTCATGGCGTGCAGGATCTGCTCGCGGTACACCCCGGAGGTGTACTGCGCGGTCTGGCTGATCCCGTCGAACTCCACGCCCAGCTCGGCGAGCGAGGCGACCATCGCGGCCTTGAAGTGCTCGGCCCAGTTCGGGTACGGCGAGCCGGCGGGGGCCGGTACGGAGGTCAGCGGCTTGCCGATGTGCTCGGCCCAGCTGGCGTCGGTCCCCTCCACCCCGTTGGGCACCTTGCGGTAGCGGTCGTAGTCGTCCCAGGAGATGAGGTGCCGGACCTCGTGACCCCGGCGGCGGATCTCGTCGGCGACGAGGTGCGGGGTCATGACCTCGCGGAGGTTCCCGAGGTGGATGGGCCCGGAGGGGGACAGCCCGGACGCGACGACGACAGGTTTGCCGGGGGCCCGACGCTCCGACTCCTCGATGACCTCATCCGCGAAACGGGAGACCCAGTCGGTGGTCTCGGTGCTCTGAGCCACGATCGGCACGTCCTTCTTTCTGGCACGGGGCAGCCGGTACGGTCGCACGACTGACCGTTCTATTGTCCCAGGCGAGCCCGCATCCACGAAAACGCCTTTTCCAAGCCCGTGACGGTGAGCCCCCACCGGGCCCGCACCCGAAAAACTCGCTTTACCCCCCATGGGATACTGGCGGTGTATACGCATCCCACGAGGAGAACGGCTCCCACCCCATGACCTCGGTCACGTCGCTCACCGACCTAGTCCACCAGCGCCTCGCGAACGCCCTCACGGCAACCCTGCCGGAGGCCGACGCGGACCCCCTGCTGCGACGTAGCGACCGGGCGGACTTCCAGGCGAACGGCATCCTCGCCCTCGCGAAGAAGGCCAAGGCCAACCCCCGGGAGCTGGCCACCCAGGTCGTGGCGAACGTGACCACCGGTGACGTGATCAAGGACATCGAGGTCTCCGGCCCCGGCTTCCTGAACGTGACGATCACCGACCGCGCGATCACCGAGACCCTGGCCGCGCGCTACGCCGACGACACGGACCGCCTCGGCGTGCCCGTCGCCGCCCACCCCGGCACGACGGTCATCGACTACGCCCAGCCGAACGTGGCGAAGGAGATGCACGTCGGTCACCTCCGTTCCGCGGTGATCGGCGACGCGGTCGTCCAACTCCTGGAGTTCACCGGCGAGTCGGTGGTCCGGCGGCACCACATCGGCGACTGGGGAACCCAGTTCGGCATGCTGATCCAGTATCTGGACGAGCACCCGGGCGAGTTGGACCACGCCGACGCGGACGTCACCGGCGAGGAGGCGATGTCGAACCTCGACCGTCTCTACAAGGCCGCGCGCAAACTCTTCGACTCCGACGAGGAGTTCAAGACGCGGGCACGCCGCAGGGTCGTAGACCTTCAGGCGGGCGACCCGCAGACCCTCGCCGCCTGGCAGAAGTTCGTGGACGAGTCGAAGATCTACTTCTTCTCCGTCTTCGAGAAGCTGGACATGGAGATCCGGGACGCGGACATCGTCGGCGAGTCGGGTTACAACGACATGCTGGACGAGACGTGCCGTCTGCTGGAGGAGTCCGGCGTCGCGGAGATCTCGGAGGGCGCGCTGTGCGTGTTCTTCGACGACATCAAGGGCCCGGACGGCAACCGCGTCCCGCTGATCGTCCGCAAGTCCGACGGCGGCTACGGCTACGCGGCGACGGACCTGTCGGCGATCAGGGACAGGGTCTTCAACCTCAAGGCGACCAGCCTTCTGTACGTGGTGGACGTCCGCCAGTCCCTCCACTTCAAGATGGTCTTCGAGACCGCGCGGCGGGCCGGCTGGCTCAACGACGACGTCACGGCGTACCAGTTGGCCTTCGGCACGATCCTCGGCAAGGACGGCAAGCCGTTCAAGACGCGTGAGGGTGTGTCGGTGAAGCTGGAGGACCTCCTCGACGAGGCGGTCCAGCGCGCCACGGCGGTCGTCCGGGACAAGGCGGAAAAGGTCGGCCTGACGGAACAGGAGATCATCGACAACGGCCGCTACGTGGGCATCGGCGCGGTGAAGTACGCCGACCTGTCGACGTCCGCCGTCCGTGACTACAAGTTCGACCTGGACCAGATGGTCTCCCTGAACGGCGACACGGCGGTGTACCTCCAGTACGCCTACGCCCGCATCCAGTCCATCCTCCGCAAGGCCGGCGAGGCCCGCCCGGTCGCCCACCCGGAACTGGAACTGGCCCCGGCGGAACGCGCGTTGGGCCTCCACCTGGACCAGTTCAGCGAGGTCGTGGCGGAGGCGGCCAAGGAGTACGCCCCCCACAAGCTGACGGCGTACCTCTACCAACTGGCCTCCACCCTCACGACGTTCTACGACCAGTGCCACGTACTGTCCCCGGACAACGCCCCGGAGGTCGTCGAAAACCGCCTGTTCCTGGTGGACTTGACGGCGCGGACGTTGCAGCGGGGGATGGGGCTGCTGGGGATCAGGACGCCGGAGAAGCTCTGACCCGACCATCACCGGGCAGCGTGACAGCACCGATCGACGTTGCCACGCTGCTCCGGCCGGGCAGGGTGCGAGCCCGCCTCAGCGAGTGACCTACGACGTCTCGGACAGATCCCCGCGCCGCGCTTCACTCTGCCTGCGTGCGCGCTTCAGGATTTCCTCGACCTCGGGCCGCCATGTGTTCGACTCGTCGGTGCGCACGGCCGGCCTCGGCTTGGCCACGTCAGCCGGGCCTTTGGTGGGCACCGGAGTCTCGTCGGTCCGCTGACGTGGTGCGTTCGCCTGCTCGTCGGCCTCGGCGCGGCTACCGCCGCGGAGCCTGTCGAGCAGGCGTGAACCACTGCCGGCCGCGGTGGCGGTCGGGCGCGATTCCCCGACCGTCTTGTCGACCTGTCCTGGAGGCCGGTCCGCTTCCGCAAGGAACTTCTTGGCCTCGGCCATGGCATCGGCGCGCAGCTGGTGGGCCGCGTCCGTGGCGTCGCGCCGGATTCGCTCAGCTTCCTCGGCAGCGTCCCTGATGGTGCCCGCAGCTTCCTCGGATGCCTTGCCGAGCACCTCTTCAGCGTTCTTCTGAGCCTCGACGGCCGCGTCCGCGACGATCTCCTCGGCAAGCTCCATGGTCGAGTCGGCTTCCCGTCTGGCCTTGGCCAGCAGCTTCTGCGACTCGTGGCGATCCGCGTCCGCCGCGGACCGCGCCGCAGAACGGAGAGTCTCGGCGGCGGCGTGCGCGTTGAGCAGGATCTGGTCGGCCGCCGCACGGGCCCGCGTCAGGTGAAGGTCCGCCGCCTTCCGCTGCTCTGCCTTGTTCCACTCCGTCCAGCGAAGGAGTTCCCACGCCTCCCTCAGAATCCTCTTCGCCACGGAGTGGCTGCGCCCCAACTGCGTAACGTCCAGGATGCTCACGCCGGGCTCGGTCACCAGGTGGTCAGCCAGGAGGGCACAAAGGCTTTCATAGACGGCGACGGCGTCGGCGGGCCGGTCTTCCGGGCGCTTGGCCAAGAGCTTCAGAATGAGGTCGTCCAGAGATGACGGGAGCCCCTCCGCATACACCCCCGGCGGCTCCGGAACCGCCTCCATCTGCTTCCGCAGCACCGCCCACTGGCTGCTCCCCGTGAACGGCTGCCGCCCCGTCACCGCGTGGTACAGCAGGCACCCCAGCGAGTACAGGTCGCTCCGGTGGTCGATGGCCCGGTCACCGTCCGCCTGTTCGGGGGACATGTACGGGGGCGACCCCAACGGCACCCCGGTGACGGTCAGTTCACGCGCCCCGATGGTCTCGCCCATGAACTTGGCGACCCCGAAGTCGAGGACCTTCACCGTCCCCGAAGGCGTGAGCAGAACGTTGGCCGGCTTGATGTCCCGGTGGACGACCCCCTCCTCGTGCGCGGCCGCCAACGCCTCCGCGATCTGCGCACCCCACCCCACCGCGAGCGGCCACGCCGGCGTGGACTCCGCCAGCCGTCGGTGCAAAGGGACCCCGTGCACCAGCTCCATCACCAGGAACAGCGTCCGCCGCCCGTCCACCGACACCTCGCCCCAGTCGTGCACGGTGACGATGTTCTGGTGGGACAGCCGCCCCGCCAGCTGCACCTCACGCTGGAACCGGGCCTGCGTCTCCGCCTCGTCCATGCCGTACTGCGGGTGGACCACCTTGACCGCGACATCCCGCCGCATCCGCTCGTCCTGAGCGGCCCACACCTGCCCCATCCCCCCGGCACCCAACCGGTCTCCGATGCGAAACCGTCCGGCGAGCAGTTCGCCCTGCACCCGTCCCCTCCCCCGTCGGCGGATCGCCACCGCCGCACGACGGTCCGGCCCTGAACTCCGTTACGAGTATGGCGCCTTCAGGGTCAGGGCCCCGACGAGTTGCCCGAGCTGCCGTACGACCCGCCGGCCTGGCGCCGCAGCCTCCGCGCCTCCTCCTGCACACGCCGCACGACATCCCCCGCGCCGGTGGTGTCGTCCAGTCCGCCGGCGAGGAGCTGCGCGGCGAGGGTGTCGAAGTAGTGGGCGGTGGTCAGGACCCGGTCCTCCAGGTCGTAGGCCGAAGTGGCGCCCGACGACAGGCCGTTGACCTCATCGAGGACGCGGTTGATCTGCTGGGCGATCTCGTCCTGGGCGCCCTGCGCGAGGCTCACCGCCCTGCTGGTCTGGGCGAGGATCGAGTGGCAGGAGCGCCGGAGTTCCTGCACCAGCCGGTGGTCACGGGTGGGCGCCGACCCGGAACTCGTGTCGAAGGAGCCCGGGAAGCCGCCCTGGATCACCCGGCCGGCCGCCGCGCCGATCTCGAAGTGCCGCAGGTCGATCGCGCTGGTGGCCCCGAGCGCCGCCCGGAAGCACGGGTGGACGTGGAACTCCGTCTCGTGGAACTGCGCGGGCAGATCGTCGCCCCCGGCGAACACCACGTCGTTGCCGCGCCGCACCCCGAGAAAACCCACCGCGTAGAGGACGTCGACGACCCCGGTGACCGTCAACGCGTCGGCGTAAGCGGGGAAAAGACGGTGGAGCGACTCGGCCGCCGCCTCGAAGCGGGTCGCGAGGACGGCCCGGGTCACGACGTATCCCGTGTTCTGGAACAACGGAAACAGATGCTTCAGAAAAGGGTGCGCGACCAGGTACTCCAGCGCCAGGTCCTTCAGCTTCCAGTCGGAGAACTGACGGCCCGCCTGTACGACGTCCGCCTCCGTGATCCGGTCCCGCCCGTGGATCAACGAGGCTGTTTCCTGGCACAGGTTGAGGAACTGGATCGCGTCCCGGGGGCGAGGCAGGCAGCGGCGGAAGAGGTAGGTGGCGGTCTCCTCGCCCTCGACCTCCGCCGGGAACAGGTCTCCCCACGGCGCCTCGGGCGTCAGCTCCGCCCCGGCCGACGCCCGTGCCCGCGCCAACGCCAGGTCCCGCAGGGCCTGTTCGGTCCAGGTGATCCGCAGTTCGTCGCCGCGGAACTTGTCGCCCTCTCCGAAGTGCAGCGAGTCGTAGATGTCGGCGCGCAGGAACAGCAGGACGCTCACGGCGCGACCGTAGAGGCTCGCCGTGTGCTTGGCGGCCAACAGCAGCCCGATCACCATGGAGTTGCTGTCCGTCTCGGCCGACCACACCAGTTCCAGCTGGTCGACCATGAGCAGCAGCGGCCCGTGCGCCCCGCCACCGTCGGGAGCGTCGCAGCCGAGGTCGGCGAAGGCCCGCGCCACGCCCCGCTCGACGACGTCCAACTGCCGGGTGGCCCGCACCCCTTCGGACAGCGGCGCCTGCGCGAGATCCAGTCCCGCCTTGATCCCGAACGCCTCCAGGGACAGCGAGGTCTGCAACCCCCGGGCGGCCTGCGCGAGCCGGTCCCCGAACCGGCCGTCCGCCGACTCGCCGTTCTGCTTCAGGAACCGTGCCAGCGCCTTCACCGAGTCGGGCCTGCGCCCGTGCGCGCCCTTCGCGTGGGCCACCAGATGCCGGGCGGCGTATACGGCGAAGAGGTACCTCCAGATCAGCGCCTTCGCCGAGTCCCCGGGCAAGCCCTGTAGTTCGAAGCGCCGGATCTCCTCACCGACGGTCTCGTCCGGGGGGATCAGCTCGGTCCCGGCGTAGTGGCCGACGCCGTCCGACTTGAGCTGCATGCAGATGGCGCTCTTGCCCGACCCCTTGCGCCCGATGATCAGCATCTTCCGCCCGCTGAGCGCGCCCCGGTACGCGGCGTTGGGCAGAAACCCGCCGCGCAGCAACAGGCCGTCCTGCACGTCCCGTTCGGCGTCCTCGCGCCCGAAATGCAGCTGTGCGAGCAGTGGCCCGTCCGCCATCCCCGTCCCCCTCGGTCGTTGACATCCCCCACGGTAGCGAGAACGCCGGGTCGACGAGAACGCCGAACCGCGGGCTGTCCCTCCCCCGTGAGGGACAGCCCGCGGTGGTCAACAACGGTGTTCTCAGATGCCGTTGGCGAAGTTCTTGAACGCGGCCCGGGTGCCGGAGCCGGCGTCGCCGTCGATCGCGCCGGTGTAGCCCCAGTTCTGCAGCAGCCGCTGGAGCGCCTTGATGGTGTTGACGCCGGGGTCGCCGTCGATGGCGCCGGTGTAGCCCCAGTAGGTCTGGAGGTTGCGCTGGAACGCCTTCCAGCTGTTCGGGCCGAGCTGTCCGTCGATGGTGTCGGTGTAACCCCAGTACGTGTGCAGCCAGTTCTGCACCTTCTTGGCCTCGGCGGTGGAGAGGCCGAAGTTCTGCACCGCCTGGATCGAGACGTCGGACGCCTGTACGGAGGCGGCCGGCGCGGCGAAGCTGGGGGCGGCGAACGCGACGCCCCCGACCGCGATACCGGCGACGGCGGTGAGGCTGACGAGGGCCCTGGCCACGACATTCGGTCGCATGCGTTCCTCTTTCAGGTAGTCGGTCGTCGTGCTGGAACGAGACTGCGGTCCACCCGGGCCGCCCCGCCACAACCGGCGCCGAAGTGACGTCCCGACGGGACGCCACCACCTCTGACCTGCAGGGACACCGACAGCGGGGACGACGGGACGGGACGCCTGACGGCCCCTTGCGGACCATGGCCGATTCCCTCCACGCGCTGGAACCGAATAGCCGTGCGATGCGGTGTCAGTGATGCAGAATGCGACGCGGCAGGGACCGCTGACCCCGGACCCTGAACGCGAAGTGGGGGGAACACATGTCGCGTTGGAAAGTGCTGCCCGCGGAACTGGATCCGCGCGTACGGCAGTTGGTGGTACGCCTGCGCCGGCTGAAGGACCACAGCGGCCTGAGCATCCGGCAGTTGGCGGCGCGGACGGGGTACAGCGCGAAGTCCTGGGAGCGCTATCTGGGCGCCCGTTCGCTGCCACCCGCGGAGGCGCTGGAGGCCTTGGCCCGGACGTGCGGCGAGGACCCGGCCCGCCTGCTGGCGCTGCGGGAGGTGGCGGCGGAGGGCTGGACGGCCACGCCCGAACGGGCCCCGACGGCAAGCCACTTGTCGTCGCCGGAGACGGCCCCGCGGTCCCCCGAGCGCCGCGCCCTGCGCATCGCGCTCGTGGCGGGCTCGGTGACCCTGGTACTGGCGGTCTCGTCGGCAGTCCTGGTGACCGTCCGCATCATGAACGCCAACAACACCGGCAGCCCTACGGCTTCGAGTACGACCACGACCCGATCGGCGGCCCCGCTCGCCGCGCCGACGTCCGCGCCGCCGTACTCCTGCCGGATCCAGCAGTCCGACGGCCACTGGTACGCGGGCAACAGCCGTACCCAGCAGGAGAATCTGGCCGTGGGCGACATCGGGCCCGATGTCGCCGAGGCGCAGTGTCTGCTGCGCAGGGCGGGCATCTCACCGGGCGGCATCGACGGGATCTTCGGCCCGCTGACGGAACACGCGGTCAAGGCGTTCCAGAAGCGGTCCGGTCTCGTCGTGGACGGCATGGTCGGCCCACACACCTGGAAGGCCCTCAGGGGATGAACCAACTGGCCGCTGCGATGCGGGAGTTGCGATCCGCCACCGGCCTGAGCCTGGCGGGCCTCGCCGCGAAGACGCCGTACAGCAAGTCGTCCTGGGAGCGCTACCTCAACGGCAAGACCCTGCCCCCGAGGGAGGCGGTGGAGGAGCTGTGCCGACTGGCGGGCGAACCGGTCGGTCGGTGTGTGGCGCTGTGGGAGCTCGCGGAGGCGGAGGGCAGCGGGCGGGCGGCGACGGCCGAGGAGGCGACACCGCCGCCCACCTCCCCCCTACCGCCCGTCTCCCCGCCCCCGCCTCCGGTCCCGGAACAACGGGGCGTCGTCACCCTCGCGGTCCTCGCGTCCGTCTGCGCGGTGGCCGTGACCGCCGTGGTCCTCGCCCTGCTCCTGCTCCCCGACTCCCGCGCCTCCGAACCCCTCTCCCCCACCGCCGCCACCACGGCCACCCCCGCCGGCCCGGGCTGCCACGGCGCGGCCTGCGAGGGCCGCAGCCCGATAGCCATGCGCTGCGCCGCCCAGCCGGACACCGTCGCCCAGCATCGGACGGCCACCGGCGCCTGGATGGAACTACGCCACAGCCGGGAGTGCGGCACGACCTGGGCCCGCACCTGGGGCGGCCACATCGGCGACCGCATCGAGCTGAGCGTGCCGGGGCGGGCGGGGGCGGTGCACGCGGCCGAGGTGGGCAACGCCGTGGACGCGGAGTCGTACGTCTACACGCTGATGGCGGTGACGGGGCCGGGGACTGTGGTGCGGGCTTGCTTCCAGCCGGCGGCGGGCGGCAAGCGGGAATGCTTTGACGGGCGCGTGGCGTAGCTGTGTAGGGTCCTGGAATGCCGAGAGTCAAAGTCAGCGTGATCGTTCCCGTCTACAACACCGGGAAGTACGTCGACGAGTGCGCGCCGTCCCTGCTGGGACAGAGCCTGCCCGCCGAGGAGTACGAGGTCATCTACGTCGACGACGGCTCGACCGACGACACACTGAGCCGCCTGGAGAAGATCGCCGCCGGGGCTCCCAACGTCCAGGTGCACACCCGGCCGAACTCGGGCTGGCCGGGCGCGCCCCGCAACCTCGGCATGAAGCACGCCCGGGGCGAGTACATCCAGTTCGTCGACCACGACGACACGCTCGGGCCCGAGGCCCTGGAGCGGCTGTACGAGCACGCGAAGCGGAACGACGCGGACGTCGTCCTCGGCAAGATGTCCAGCACGATGGTGCGGCCCCGGCGACTGTTCCGGCACACGGTGGACGCCTGCACGATCGAGAACGACGAGCTGACGCAGAGCATGTCGCCGCACAAGATGTTCCGGCGCGCGTTCGTCGAGGAACACGGACTCCGCTTCCCCGAGGGCCCGTGGATCCTGGAGGACCTGGCCTTCGTCAGCGCCGCCTATCTGAAGGCGGAGCGCATTTCGATCCTCGCCGACTATCCCGTCTACTACTGGATGAAGCGGGACGACGGCGGCAACAACACCCAGCACCGTTTCAACCCGAAGCACGGTTTCTGGCCCAACACCCGTACGATCGTCCGCCAGTTCAAGGAAGCCACACCAGCGTCCGACGACATCGACGCACTCCAGAACCGCCTCCTCCACCGCCTCTACCACGTGGAGATCCTCTCCCGCACCCGCGAGCCCGAGATCCTCCGCGAGGACCCGGCCGAGCAGCGAGAGCGTTTCGAAGCTGCGAGGGAAGTGGCCCTGGAGGAGTTCCCGACGGCCGTACGCGAGGGCCTCCCCGCGGTGTCCCGCCTGCGCGCCACCCTGCTGGAGGCCGGTGACTTCGACGGCGCGGTGACCCTCGCGGAGCGCGTCCGCGAGGTGAAGGCCCGCAGCCAGGTGAGCGACCTGCGCTGGGCGAACGGCCGCCTGGTAGCCGACGTGACGCTGGACCTGCTGCGCGGAGACGGCGAACCCCTCGTCCTCGTCGAGCGGGACGGAAAGCAGTACCTGGACCCGGAGTTGCTGGCCGGCGTGCCGGGGACGGAGGACGGCTGGGAGGTCCCCGACCCCTTCCGGCTCGCGTACGCGGAACTCGTGGTGAAGGACCGGGACCGCGAGGACTGGTGGTATCCGGAGGGCGACCTGGAGGTACGGCTGAAGCCCCTCGGGGACGGCCGTTCGCAGGTCGTCGCCTCCGGGCAACTGTCCCTGGACCCCGAGCGGTTGGCGGGTGGACGTCCGATGGAGCGGGGCGTGCACGACGTGTGGGCGTACGTCCAACTGCTGGGCGTGGACCGCCTGGTGCGCGTGACGGGCCAGGGCACGCCGGGCGCCCCGGCGGCGGGCCCGGCACTGACCGGCGGCCGACTCGCACTCCCGTACTGGACGGGCAGCGGCCAGCTCGCCCTGGACGTGGACCAGCGTCAGCGCAAGCTGGGGCAGGACATTTCCGCGGCCGCCGCGACCAACTCCGAACGCGGCGAGGGCAGTTCGCTCCCCCTGCCGTACGTGGCGGCGAAGCCGGACGACGACGCTCCGGCCCGTATGAAGGTCACCGTGGGAACACTCGGAGTCCAAGCCGAGCTGCTCCCCTCCCCCGATACCGACGCCACCACGGCCCGACTCCGCCTCCCCGCCCGCCTGAAGCTCCCCTCCGGCCGCCACCCGGTAGCCCTCCCGAAGACGGCCAACCCCATCGCGTACGCCGTCGTCCGCGACGGCACCGTGCTCCGCCTGGAGGGCCCGGCGTACGAGGCCGGCGGCGGGCGGCGATTCCTGGACGCGGTCGCGGACAATCGGCAAGTGCGGCGGGTGCGGGGGAAGTCGGGACGTTAGGGACTGCCCCTCTCAGCGGTCTTGGCGACTTCTCCGACTGGGCCTCGCAGGGTCCCGGCGCTTCACACCTGCTCGTTGAATCGGCCGAGACGGGCCTGTTGGTCGGCGATCCATCCTTCTTCAAGGGCGATGGGGATGCGGATGGTCACCATGGACAGAGACTCGTCCTCCACGACGACCTCCGGGCAGTCCCGTTCGCCGTCAAGCTGAATGCTGATGGTGGGACCACGGTCCGTCTTCATCCAGACGACGTCCCGCCCCCGCCGCAGCTCTTCCAGTGCCTTCGCCCAGGAATCGAGCTTCGCCGGGGACAGGACCAGCAGTGTGGCCCCCTTGACGAACGTGCTGGTCACCATGATCCGCGCCTCCCAGAAAGGAGAGTCCATGGGTGAGAGGACTGTGATGACGACCTCGTTCTCAAGGTCGCTCAGCCGCACAAGATCATACGGAAACATCTTCTCTCCCTTCTCCTCGGCCTCATCCCACCAGGAACTGAGCCGCCGTTGACCAGCCATTGTCGGCAAAGGCACTGATGTCCACCCGGAACGGCACGTTCGACCCTGGCAGATAGCGTGGTATCGCCTGGAAGAACACTTCACTTTGCGTCGCTTGTACATACGCGGCGATCGAGTCACCGAACGCGGACATGGCGCCGTTGTCCACCTTCGACTTGGTCGCGACGATGTTCGCGGCAACCTTGCCATCCCCACCCAGCACCTGCGGAAGGAGGTGCCCCCGCGTGAGGCCGGTCGAGTTCTTCACGAAGCCCGGCGGGATGATCCGGCGGCCGGCCTTGGTTCCCGTGCTGATGTCCGCGGGACCAACGATGGCTGCTACCCCCGTCCGCCGCTCGTCGGGCAGCACCTCGCCATAGTCGGCGTCATTGCAGTTGTGGACCAGAACCGCCGTGCCCCCGGCCACCGCATAGTACGTATGCGTCCCGGCGACGGTCAGGTTGTCGACCGTTGCCGTCTGCGTCCACGCCCGTACCGCCTTGACCTGGACGTACGTCCCGGCAGACGTCTGCAGCCAGTCGCCCGACCGCAGTTCGCTCGCCTTGGCCCAGCGGTGGTCCTTCGGCAGCCAGATCGGGTGGCCGTCGGTGGCGGTGAGGGTTTTGCCGTTGGTGAGGGTGAGGCGGACCAGGTGCTTGGTGCCGTGGCCCTGGATCGTGGCTGTGACCGTGCGGGACGCCGTCGTGCCGAGGACCGGGTCCGTCGATCTCACCTTGTCGCCGGGGCGCAGGTCCTTGATCGCCTTGGTCTTGCCGTTCGCCAGCAGGACCCGGGTGTCGGGCGTGAAGCTGTTGCACTTGCCGCCGGACTCGACGGCGTCCTCGCCCGCGTCGGACGCCTTGCCGGCGTCCTTCTCGGCCGTCTTCGCGGCGGATTTCTCCGTCGCCTTCGCCGCGGCCTTCTTCTCGACCGCCTTGGCCGCCTTCTCCTCGGCCGTCTTCACGACCTTCTTCTCGACGGCCTTGGTCGCGGCCTTCACGGCCGTCTTTTCCGCCGTCTTCACCGCCGCCTGTTCCGCGCCCCGCGCCAGCACCCCGCCGCCGAAGCGCATTCCGCCCCGGGCGGCGGCCAGGGCCACTCCGCCCTCGCCGAAGGTCGCGACGGTGATGATGATGGTGGCGGCCGCCATCAGGCAGGAGCCGAGTGCCGGGTGGGTGGCGCAGCTGACGATGTCGGCGAGGCCCGAGTACTCGTACGCCACGTGCGCGACCGTCTTGGTGGCGGACCAGGCCGCGTGCTTGACCTGGGACCAGCCCCAGAACTGGCCGTTGGGGTCCTCCTTCGTCACCGGGCTGTTGTCCGCGTAGGCATAACCGCCCAACTGCAACAAGTCGGAGAAGTCCATCACCGGGTCCAGTGACGTGAAGCGGCCCGTCACCGGGTCGTAGTCCCGCGCGCCCAGGTGGATCAGGCCCGTGCTGGACTCGTCCGCGCCGCCGATGTACGTGCGGGAGCCCGCCCAGCCCGTCAGGGACGTCTCCTGGTCACCGCGCAGGTTGCCCCAGGCGTCGTAGGACCGGTTCTGGACCGCCATTCCGGAGGCCAGTTTGATCTGGACGGTGGCCGTGCCCTGGGTGTTGGTGACCTGGGCGACCAGGGTGTGTGCGCTGGTGGCGCTGGAGGTGTAGCGGACGACGGTGGGGGCGCCGGCCTGCGCGTAGCTGCGCATCGCCCGGGTGGCGGTGGAGGTCTGGGAGCCCATGACCTCGGTCTCGCCGAGGTAGAGGGTGGTCCAGCCGCCGGTCGTCTTCGCGATCCGGGTGCCGTCCGCGTCGTAGAGGTACGACGTGCTCGCGGCGAGGGTGAACTTCTGGGTGTCGGCGCTCGCCGTGCAGGCGGCCAGGGTCAGGTCGGCGCTGACGGTGGCGCTCGCCACGTTCAGGCAGAGCTTCGAGGCCGTGTTGTAGAAGGTGCCGTCCGTGCGGAGCGTGAAGGACTGGGTGGTGGCGTCCGGTACGCAGGTCTTCAGCGTGATCGTCGAGCCGGTCGTCGTTCCCGATGCCGTGGCGCACTTGCCCAGGACCGTGAGCTTGCCGCCGCTCGTGCTGAACCGCTGCCCGGCCGTGCCGTTGCAGGTGTAGATCTGGATGACGGTCCCGTCGGCGGTGTGGCCGCCGCCGTCGTCCACGCACAGTCCGCCGGGTCCGGTGATCGCGCCCGATCCGGCACCGAATCCGGAGACGGACTTCAGCAGGCCCTCACCGTCGTACTTGAAGGACTGGGTGTCGCCGTTGATGGTGCGGGTGTCGGTGCGGCCGGCGTCGTCGAACGTGGCGGTGTTCGCCTCGGTGACGGTCTTCGTGCCGGAGTCCGCCGCCGTGACCGTCTTCTGCGTCCAGCCCGTCAGGGTGTCCGGCTGGCCGGTGTCCCCGTAGGCGTACGAAGTCGAGCCGTCCAGCGCGGTGTTGAGGGCGCCGGTGGAGGTGCGCTGGGTGCTGTGGTCGGTGAGGGTGGAGCGGTTGCCGAGGTCGTCGTAGCGGTACGACTGCCAGTACGGGAGGCTGCCGTAGGCCGCCGTGCCCGTGGCGATCGTCGAGGTGGACGGGGTGGCGCCCACCGAGCCCGAGGCGGTCGCCGAGGAGTCCGACGCCTTCCAGGTCGTGCCCGAGGAGTCCGTGCAGGACTTCGTCGTCGCGCCGGTCCAGGCCTCGACGAGCTGGCCGCGGGCGTCGTAGGTGAAGCACTGGTTGTCCCAGGTGGTCGTGGCCGACGCGGTCGAACCCGTCGCCACCAGGCTGGTGTTGCCGGCCTGGTCGTAGGCGTAGGCCGTCTGGGAGACGAGGCCGTTCGCCGTCTGGGTGGCCGCGTACGAGTGGAGCAGCAGGCCGGTGGAGTCGTCGTAGAGGGCGCTGGTCCACACCCGGTAGGGGTTCTTGCCGCTGGTGGAGCGGGTGATCTGGCCGTACGGGTTGTAGACGGCGCCGGTGGTGTACCAGTCCCAGCCGGAGGTGGAGACGGGCAGGTCCTGGGTGTTGTAGCGGGTGATGACCTTCTCGGCCGTGGTCATGCCGCCGGGGGTGGCGGGGAGTGTGGTGGTGAGCGGCTTGCCGGTGCGGGTGTAGGTGTACGACCAGTGGTACGAGCCCGAGAGGTTGTCGGTGGAGCCGCTGACCGCCGGGACCGTGACCGTCTTGCCGGTCAGCTGCCCGTCCTCGGTGTAGCCGGTGGCCTCGCTGACGATGTCGCCGGTGGTGGAGCCCGGCACGGTGTGACGGATGGACTTGGCGGGCAGGCCGATGCCCTCGGCCGCCGTGTCGTAGGTCCACTCGTCGGTGGGGAACGTGTCGGAGCCGACGGTGAGGGTGCTCTTGCGGCCGAGCGGGTCGTAGCCGTAGTGCAGGACCTTGCCGGTGGCGTCCTTGGTCTGGATGACGTGGTCGGCGTCGTCGTACCAGGTCTGGCCGGTGCCGGAGTCCGGGTCGCTGCTGAGGCGCACGCGGTGCCGGGAGTCGTACGTCCACGTCCAGAGGTGGCCCGCCTTGTCCTTGACCTGGGTGCGGTTGCCGAGCGCGTCGTAGCTGGTCTCGGTGTAGGTGTTCGCGCTGCGGTCGGCGTTGGTGTACGTGATCGCCTTGACCTCGCGGCCCAGGGCGTCACCGATGGCCTTCGTGGCGGTGGCGCCGGTGGGCGGGACGTTGGTGACCGAGGCGTCGGTGTCGCTGTAGGTGTTGGTGGCGGTGGCGAAGTCCGCGTTGTGGTGCAGGGTCGTCGACGTGAGCGGGCGGCCGAGGCCGTCGTAGGTGGCCCTGGTCGAGTTGGGGATCGACTGCTGGCTGGTGGGGATGTACGGCGTGGTGGCCGGCAGGCCGAGGACGTAGTAGCCGTTGTCGGTGCGGACGGGGGCGCCGTGGTCGTCGTAGCGGACCGAGGTGACCAGGCGGCCGAGGCCGGTGGCGTCCGGTGCCTGGGTCTGCACGGTGCGGCCCATGCCGTCGTAGAAGGTGACGGACTGGGTGTAACTCCCGTTGTCCTTCAGGCTCTTGGTGGTGACCCGGGTCGGGGTGCGGGTGCCCAGCGTGTAGCTGATCTGGGTGGAGGGCAGGGCGTCGGTGTCGCCGGGCCGCCAGCCCTTGACCAGGCGGCCGAGGAGGTCGTACTCGTAGCGGGTCTTGTTGCCGTTGGGGTCGGTGGTGAGCGTGGTCAGGCCGCGGGCCGGGTCGATCGTGGTGATCGTCGCCTGCTGCTTGGCGTTGGTGATGGTGGTGCCGGTGATGACGTACGGGCTGCTGCCGGGGTTGTAGGCGGTCCTGGTGACGTTCTTCCCGGCGTCGGTGACCTTGTTGGCGCGGCCGTAGACGTCGTACTCGGTGAGGGAGCCGGTGATCGTGCCGGTGCCTGCGCCGTCGAGGGACTTCTCGCTGGTGGCGTCACCGGCGTCGTTGTAGCCGGTGGTGACGTCGGAGACGACCGCGGCGGTGGCCGCGCTCGACACGTCGTCGCAGTCGGTCGCGGTGGTCAGCGCGCGCTTGGGCAGGCCGTAGAGGTTCGTGGACGCCCTGTTGTCGAAGGTGGTGAGGGTGCAGGTGGTGTCGCCGACCGTGGGGGTGGTGTCGCCGGGGCTCGCCAGGGTGACGACCGCGACCTCGCTCAGCTTCGGCAGGCCGTCGTCGTCCATGGCGGTGGTGGTGCGGGTGCCGCGCCACTTGCCGTTGTAGGCGGTCAGGTCGTCGACGCGCTTGACGTACGTCCGTTTCGCCACGAGGTCGCTGTCGCCGGTGCGCTTGCGGGTGGCGGTGACCGTGCTGGTGCCGGGCAGGGTGATCACCCGGCTGTGTGCCGCCGCCGCGCTCTCGTCGGAGACGTAGGTGACGGTCTCGGCGGCCTGGCCCGCGTTCTCGTCGGCGTCGTCCGCGGAGAGGGTGGCGCCGGTGTCGTCCTTGAGGGTGGAGCCGGAGCCGCGCAGGTAGTACGTGGTCGTCCTGGAGCGGGTGGCGGCGGGGCCGTCGGGGTCGCCGACCCTGGTGGTGACGGAGGCGTAGCCGCGCCAGTCGCTGTGGGTGCGCTGCGAGGGCTTGGTGAACTCGGCGTCGGTCCTGGCCCAGTAGCCGCCGCCCCCGTAGGCGTACGTGGTGACGATGTCGGGTGAGGCGAGCGCGGTCGTGGTGACGACCGTGTCCTGCTCGGTCACGCGGGCGACGGTGTACTTGTTGAACCAGGCCAGCGGCGGGTTCTCAAGGCTCTCGTCGGGCGACCAGTGCACCGGGTAGCAGGCGGCCGTGTTGTCGGAGATGTCGGTGGTCGCCGGGGCGTAGGTGCAGCCCTTGTTGTAGTCGACGACCGTCTTCTTGCCGTTCTCGTCCGTGATCCCGGTGATCCGCGGGTGCCAGTAGGTCAGCTCGATGTCGTCGCTGTTGGCGCGGACCCGGTTGGGCAGGGCGGTGCCGTCGAAGACGACGGCCGGCAGGTTCTGGCCGGGGGCGTCGTCCGGGTCGGTGGTGTCGGTGTCGTAGGCGCCGTGCTGGACGGAGGACAGCCACAGGCCGGGTGAGGTCTGGTACCAGCCGGAGTTGAAGGCCTGGTCGAGGGTCCACTCGTCGATCGGGTACAGGGTGCCGGTGCCGTCCCGGTGGGCCCAGGTGACGACCTTCTCCAGGCGCTTGCGGGTCCAGAAGGAGGGGAACGTCGGGCACTGCTTGGCGGTGCCCGACTTGCAGTTGAGGGTGGCCGGGGTGTCGTACCAGACGCGGTACTTCTCCGGGTCGCCCGACGTGAAGTTGTCGGCGTCGCACTTGCTGGCGGACGCGGCGAGGCAGCGCTCGTCGGTCTGGAACTGCACCTTGGCCGCGGGGACCGCGCCCAGGTCGTCCTTGTTCAGGCCGTACTCGATGCTCAGCGGGTAGGAACCGCGCTGGTACTTGACGTTCGTCTTGGTCGACTTGTTCTTGGCGTAGTAGTTGTCCTCCTGCTGGTAGTTGATCACCATGGCGTTGCCGTGGAGGTCGACCACCTCGTCGAGCTGCCAGGACCAGGCCTGGGTGCAGGAGGAGTCCTTGAAGGCGTCCGCGTGGCACGGTTCCTTCGGGTCGTTGCCGAAGACGGGGACGGTGGAGACGGAGTCGGTGTCCGCGTGGCCGTTGCCGACCTTGTCCAGGCCGAAGTAGTACTTGGTGCCGTCGCGGGTGGTGGCGATCCAGTACTCGCCCTTGTCGTCGGTGTCACCGCCGTCGCCGTTGTCGGCGCCCGTCCTGTGCTCGACCTTGGTGCCGTCGTCGGAGCGCGGGTGCCATTCGCCGCTGGTGTCGTCCCGGACCAGTTCGACAGTGGTGCCGCCGAGGGACATCACCGCGTTCGAGGAGGCCCAGCACAGGTCGCCGGTCTTCTTTTTCTTGCCCTTGTTGTTGGCGTCGTCGCCGTCCTGGTCCTGGCCGCAGCCCCGGTACGAGCGCTCGATGTGCCCGGTGTCGTAGGACCAGCCCTCGCCGATCCAGGAGGTCTGCGGGTTGGCGGTGGACGTCTTGCCGTCCACCGCCTGGGAGTTGTACGAGAAGGCGATGCTCGGCGTGGGCCCCGCGGAGACCGACGGGGTGTCGACGGCGTACGAGTACGCGAAGCCGCCCGAGGACGATCCGGCGTCCCAACTGCCCGCCGAGGAAAGGGGGGTGGCCCGGAAGGAGCCGCCGGCGCCGTTGCCGGAGTCGGTCACGCCGAGGACGCCGCCGGCCCCGGAGGAGGCGGCGGCGGTGACGGCCCGCGCGGCGGAGCCGTGGTAGACCGCCGACTGCGTGCTGCCCTTGTCCAGGGCGGCGGTCGCGTCGGCGGTGGTGGTGCCGGTCGCGGTGTCGGCGTCCATCGGGGTGGACAGGTCGACGGTGGCCTCGACCTTGGTGGCGCCCAGGTCGGTGGTCTCGTTGCCGTCGGTGTCCGTGGTCGTGGTGTCGGCGCGCAGGTCGGCCGAGTTGTCCAGCGGCTCGGGGGTGGCGCACTCCTCGTTGTCCGGGTCGGTGAGGAAGCACTCGGGGTAGCGGACCAGTTGGAGCCGGTCGGACCACTGGGCGCCGAAGTAGTTCTTGAAGTCGGTGTAGTCGACCTGGAGGCGGGCCGGGGCCGGGGTGGTGTCGCTGGTGGTGACCTGCATGAGCAGGCCGTTGACCCCGGCGGCGGCCGTGTCGGTCTGGCTGAGGACGTCGACCGCCCAGGTTCCGACGGGCTGTTGGGTCGTGTCGTCGGAGGCGGCGCCGATCTTCACCGGCACTCCGCCGTCGATCTGGACCAGGCCGTCCTCGGCGGCGGCGAGCTTCTCCGGGGTGATGTCGGCGGTGCCGTCGGGACCGGCGGCCGGTATCGCGGTGCTGCCGTCCGGCGGGTCGGTGTCGTCCTGCGCGGCGTCGATCGCGTACTGCCGGGCGTACCCGGACAGGGACTGGTCGGCGCCGTCCACCGGATCGGTGGCGGGCACGTCCACCATCGCGGCGACGTCGTCGTCCGGCGGCGGTTCGGCGAAGGCCTGGCCCTCCAGAGCCCCGACCGACAGCGCGAGGGACAGCAGCAGGACGACACCGGGCACGGCTCTGCGGCGCCAGGCTCTGCGGCGCGGATGCGCGCTCGGACGTGAGCGACGGAACACGGAAGGACCCCCCGGTGAGCCCGGCCGGGCAGTCACCCCGGCCGTGAAGACGCGATGGAGAAAAGGAAGAAGCGATGGAGAAAAGAAGGAGGAAAACAGCCCGGATTATTGGCCGTCCTTTGCCGTCAGCGCTAGATCATTTGACTTTATGTGGGCTTGATCACTGACCAGAGCATGACAAGACAGTCCAACTCCGGGCGGAATAACGGGTGTTACACCCGGAAGGGGACGTTCCGCCGACCGTACCCGAAGGAAAGGGGCTTGCCCGGCGCACACCGGCGCTCCATGATCTGCACGTCCTCCCCACACCCCCGGCACCGACCACCGGGTGAGCCGGCGGAGGGCGGTCCGCATGCGGGCACGTCATGTCGCCACCGTCAGAGGGGAAACGGTTCGGTGTCCTCCGCTTCTTGGCCGCACAGGCTGAGCCCACGTCAAACCCGCCTGCTCGCCGGGCTGTTGGCGTTGATCCTGGCCGCCGGGACCGCCTGGGTACTGCTCCCGGACCACGACACCGGCGGCTCCGCGGCGAAGAGCGGCGGCGCGAAACCCCACCCCCGCACGGAGACCGAGGCACGCGCCCTGGCCAGGAGTTCCGGCAAGCGCGTCGAGATCGTCACGGCCCGCACCGCGACGACCACCACCTGGGCCGACCCCGACCACACGCTGACCACCCGCATCCATGTCTCACCGGTGCGCACCAAGGTCGACGGCACCTGGCGGGCCATCGACCCGACGCTGCGCCGCACGGCCGACGGCGACTGGACCACGAAGGCCACGACGACGCCGGTGGTGTTCTCGGGCGGCGGCAAGAACAGCGGGACCAAGCACAAGTCGACGGCGGACAAGGCGAGTTACGTACATCCGGCGGCCTACCGCGCGAACGCCACCACGGACACCGCCGCAGGCACCGCCACCACCCTCGTCACCCTGACCACCGCCGGCCACACGATCGACCTCACCTGGCCCGGCACCCTCCCCGCCCCCGAGGTCGAGAGCAACGAGGCCCTGTACCGCGAGGTGCTGCCCGGCGTCGACCTCGTCCTCGCGGCGAACGACGGCGGCTTCTCCGAGGTCCTGGTCGTCAAGTCGGCCCAGGCGGCGGCGAATCCGGCGCTGAAGACCATCTCGTACGGCCTGTCATCGCCGGACCTGACGATGAGGCTGGACTCGCGCAGCGGCTCCATCCACGCCTACGACGCCGACGGCAACGACGTGGCGGCCACGCCGACCCTCCTGATGTGGGACTCGGCCGGCAAGGAGGCCACCACCGACAACCTCACCCACGGGGACGGCGGCGCGGACGACCCGGACCCGACCCCGACCGCCACGGACACCACGAGCAAGGCACCGGAGCCCGCGGACTCCGACGACGCCGCCCGCGACCGCGGCGCCGACGACCAGAACGCCGACACCGACTTCGGCACGGCGTCCGCCGCGCCCACCGCGACCACGGAGACCGACGGCGACGCGACCGCGAGCCCGGCGACCGCTTCCGCGGACCCCGTCGCGACCCAGCCCGCGGGCGACGAGGACGCCGTGATCACCCCCGAAACCACCGCCATCGACGGCGAGTTCCCGGGCCTGAACGGCCCCCAGCCCGGCACCCACAGCTCCCGCATGGACCCGGAGCTGGCTGCCGACGGCACGATCACCATCACCCCGGACCAGGACCTGCTGACCGGGTCGGGCACCTCGTACCCCGTCTTCATCGACCCCAGCACCAACACCGACGCGGGCAACTGGACCACCGCCTACAAGCGCGGCAGCTGGGCGGACGCCACCTTCTTCAACGGGCGCGGCTTCAACAAGGGCACCAACGAGGCCCGCGCCGGCTACGAGTCGGACACCTTCGGCACCAGCCGTTCCTTCTTCACCATGGCCTGGCCGAACGCGGTGCGCACGACCTCCATCAAGGAGGCCACGCTCAACATGAAGGAGACGTACTCCTGGTCCTGCACCAAGAAGGAGGTGCAGGTCTGGCGCACCGGTGACATCGACAAGAAGACCAGCTGGAAGACGCAGCCCAGCTGGAACACCCGCCAGGACACCAAGTCGTACGCCAAGGGCTACAAGAAGAGCTGTGCGGCCGGGAACACGGTCTTCGACGTGAAGGAGGCCGCCCAGTACGCGGCCGACAACAGCCTGAACCACTGGACGCTGGGCGTGCGGGCCACCGACGAGGACGAGCAGTACGCGTGGAAGAAGTTCCAGGCGACGAACGACAACGCGGGTCCCAACGTCGACGTCACCTACAACACCAAGCCGAACAAGCCCACCAAGCTCAAGATGAGCCCGGGCAAGTGCACGACCAGCGCGCCCTACGTCACCATCGGCGCCAACGACCAGATCACGTTCTCCGCGTCCGTCTCGGACCCGGACGGCAAGGACGACCTGGACGTCGTGCACCTGTACCTGCAGAACGACACGACGGGCACGTACTACAACCGTGAGGCGAGCGCCTCCGGAAAGACCACGGCCAGCGTCGTCTTCGACAGCAGCGGCCTCAAGGACGGTACGTACCACTGGAACATGTACGTCAAGGACGACTACCCGTCCCAGTCGCCCACCAGCTACAGCTGCCACTTCAGGGTCGACACGGTCGCCCCGAAGACGCCGATGGTGGGCTCCGCCGACTTCGACGAGGCGGACGGCGACAACGACAGCGGCGAGGACCAGTGGTCCAAGGCGACCTTCGGTCAGTCCGGCTGCATGACGTTCGTCAACTGGCCCGGGGAGAAGGTCACTTCGTACGCCTACAGCTGGAACAGCACGGCGTACGACAAGTCGACCAAACTCAGCGACCTGAACAGCTGCACCACCAAGTCGGGCGACGTGATCACCGGCACCTCGTTCACGTCGGTCGTCTCCGTCACCCCGCCGCTCGCCGGACCGGCGATCCTCTACGTCAAGGCCCTCGACGCGGCCGGCAACGAGTCGGTGACCCCGAACGCGTACAAGATCTTCGTCAGCCCCAAGGACCGCGACGAGGCCGCGACCGACCTCACCGGCGACGACAAGCCCGACCTGCTGACCATCATCACGTCCACGGACGACGACGGTGTCACCCACTACGACCTGCGCGACTACCCCTCGGGCAGCAAGGGCGACCTGTTCGTCGGCATGAACCCGTCCTACGGGGAGGCCACCAAGAACACCGCCTACGCCGACGGTTGCACGACCGCCGCCGTGGACTGGAAGGACGCGCTCATCACCCACGGGGGCGACTACTACCCCGGTGACGGCCTCCAGGACCTCGTCGCCCGCATGAACGACGGCACGCTCTACGTCTACCCGGGCGACGGCTTCGGCGGCTTCAACACCTGCGCCCGGATGCCGGTCCTGCTGCCCACCACGGGCACGGACACCAGCGGGGCGAACGTCACCGTCCCGGCCGCGTCCGCGTTCGACCAGATCCTGGCCGCCGGGGACATCACGGGGGACGGGCAGCCGGAACTCTTCATGACCTCCGGCACCCAGTACTGGGCGTTCACCGGCTACACCGGCGGCTCGTTCGCCAGTGCCACGCTCCTGAACACCGGCAGCGCCTGGACGACCCGTGACGTGGTCGCGGTCTCCGACATCAGCGGCGACGGCATCGCCGACATGCTCTACCGCACCACCGACTCCGGCCGGCTGATCCTGCGCAAGGGCAAGGCCAACGCGGCGGGCACCGGCGTCGACATCCTCTCCCTCGCCAACTCCGCGGCGGGCTCGGGCGGCGCCGACACCGAGTACGCGGCCAGCGGCTGGACCGGCACCGCCGTACCCCGCTTCTTCGCCATCCCGGACGTCACCGGCGACTCCGTCCCCGACCTCTGGGCCCACATGAGCGACGGCAGCGTCCGCCTCTACTCCGGCGGCAAGACGGCGATCGGCGGCTACACGACGGTGATCGGCAGCTGGACGGGCAAGCTGGCGTTCGGCTGACCGGGGCGGATCGACGAAGCGGCGGGTTCTCACCGGGCACGTGGTGAGAACCCGCCGCTTCGTCCTGTCCGCTCAGTCCTGGTGTACGACGTTCCGCCCCGGGCCGCCGTTGAGCGTGTCCGTGCCCGGGCCGCCGTACAGCTTGTCGTTGCCGTCCTCGCCGAAGATCCAGTCGTTGCCGCTGTTGCCGTACATGATGTCGTCGCCCTGCCCGCCGCGGATCGTGTCGTTGCCGGGGCCGCCGAGGATGGTGTCCTTGCCGGCGTCGCTGCCGCCGAGGAGTGTCTGCGGGCCCGCGCCGCCGTAGACGAAGTCGTTGCCGGCGCCGCCGTCGGCGCGGCTGTCGCTGCCGTCGGCGTAGACGTGGTCGACGTCCTTGCCGCCCTGCAGGCCGGCCAGGGCACCGCCGTGGATCACGTCGTTGCCGCCCTGGCCGTTGACCACCGCTTCGCGACCCGCCCTGATGGTGTCGGCGTTCGGCCCGCCCTCGATCTCGTTGCCGTCGTAGCTGCCGGTGTTGGTCGCGGTGTCCTTGCCGTCGCCCAGGATCAGCGTGGAGTGGTAGGTGGGCAGAGTGTTGGCGTTGTTGTAGGTGACGGTGTCGTTGCCGTCGCCGAGGTCCAACTTCAGGATGCTGTAGGTGAATTCGGTCTGCTGGCCGGGCACCGTGCAGGAGACCTTGGTGTGGTCCCTGCTGACGGGGTAGGTGCAGGGAGTTCCCGACTGGATGCTCATCGGGACCACGTCGTCGATGACGAAGGTGATCTTCCCGTGGGCGGCCAAGGACTCGTTGAGGACCGCCTTGTTGATCTGGCCCGGCGCCGCCGTGTAGTCGATCGTCCAGCCGAGGGGTTCGACCGCCAGGGTGGCCGGCCTGGTCGCGGCTCCGGCGGTGGCGGGCATGGCGAGCGAGGCGGCCAGCGCGGTGCCGAGGGCGAGTCCCAGGGCCGCTCCTCGGCTGATGCGGGGAGAACGGGTAGAGGGCACAGCACAACCTCCGTACAACGCAGGGGATTCCGACAATCACGAGTGACCGCCGGTGCGTATGAGGGGTTGTGCACCCGCTTGCGGAGTTCATGGTTCCGAGGGGCACTGTTCAGCGATGTCGCCCTCGCATCCGAACTCCGCCCACACCACCTTCCCGAAGTCCCGTTCCCCCACCCCCCACTTGTCGGCCAGCGCGGCGACCAGCAGCAGCCCCCGCCCACCCTCGTCAGTGTCGCGAGGGTGGGTGTCGACGCGCGGCACACCACCCCCGCTGTCGTGCACCTCGACCCGCAACGAATACCCGTCGCACCGCAGCAACAGCCGGAACTGACGCCCCGGAGGCACCCCGTGCACCAGCGCGTTGGTCGCCAACTCGCTGACGCACAACAGCACATCGGCGCCGCGCTCGGTCCCCGCGAGTCCCCACTCGGCCAGGTACGCGTGAGCGAACTGCCTCGCGGCGGGAACGGACCGGCGTTCGCGCCGGAAGAACTTCTCACTCAGGTTCACGGGACAAGAGTTGCGTAGCGTCACTAGTGTTGACAGGGCGTGAGCCCTGGACTCCTTTTTGTACGGGCGGAGTACGGGTTCGTGCGGGGTCCGGAACGGGTGGATGTGGGGAGCACCACAGCATGAACTCCAAGAAGAACCGCTCGACGATGCGGCTGCTGGGCGCACAGGTGAAAGCGGCCCGGATGGCGGCCGGGTTGACGCAACGCCAGCTCGCCGAGCGGGCGTTGGTCGACGAGGAGACCATCGCGTCGGTCGAGCAGGGCAGGCGTCGGCTGATGCCCCCGCTGGCGAAGTCGCTGGACAGGATCCTCGACACGAAGGGGACGTTCGAGGCGGGCGTCGACAACCTCCCCGAGATCGACCAATTCCCGCTCTACGCCGAGGAGTACATGCTGCACGAGCGGGAGGCCATCTCCCTGTCCTGGTACGACAACGCGGTCATCCCCGGCCTGCTCCAGACCACCGAGTACGCCCGCGCGGTCCTGGCGGAACGCATTCCGGCCTACGACGAGGACGAGATCGCGGCGAAGCTCGCGGGCCGTATCGAGCGGCAGGAGATCCTGCAGCGCAAGTGTCCGCCGACGATGAGCTTCGTCATCTGGGAGCCCGTGCTGCACCTCGGCATCGGGACACCGGAGGCCCGCCGCGAGCAGCTCCGGTTTCTGCGCCAGTGTGCCGAACTCCCGGGCCTCGCGCTCCAGTTCCTGCCGATGAACACAGCCGCGCACGCTGGTCTCGACGGCCCGTTCATCCTCCTTGAGACGCCGGACCATCAGCACCTGGCTTACGCGGAAGGACAGCGTGGCAGCCAGTGGGTCGCGGACCTCGATGAGGTATCCAGGCTGGCGCGCAAATATGCGATGCTGCGGTCACAGGCCCTGACGCCCCAGGAGTCCAGGTGCCTGCTCGATCGTCTGCTAGGAGATCAATGAGCACCGCACTTGAGTGGTTCAAGTCGAGCTACAGCGGCAGCGAAGGCGGCGCCTGCCTCGAAGTCGCCTACACCTGGCGCAAGTCCAGCTACAGCGGCAGCGAGGGCGGCCAGTGCGTCGAGGTCGCCACCTGCCCCCACACCATCCACATCCGCGACTCCAAGAACCCGGCGACGGACGGCCCCACCCTCCAACTCACCCCCACCGCCTGGGCCGCGTTCACCGCCGACTTCGCCTCCCGGTGACCGCCAGCGTCGCGTAGGGCATCACGAAGGACCCGCCCCGCTCGTCGATCGCGGCACCCACCGCTTCCAGCACCGGCGCGAGCCGCTCCGCCGGGAAGTTCGTGAACGTGCCCTGCGTCGGCATGACGTCCAGCCAGGCGTCCCGCGTGTACGTGAACTCCCAGTCGTAGCGCCACTGTTCGGGTTCCCCGAACCACCCGCCCGCCGCCCGCATCCCGTCCGCCGCCTTGTCGAGCAGCGTCTGGTACCCCTCGACGGCCGACCGCGTGACGGCGGACCGGAGGTCGAACGGGACGTCGGGCAGGGCGCGTTCACACGCGTCGGCGACGACCTCGGCGAGGTCCGGCGGGAGTTGGCCGACGTTCCAGAAGGGGGCCAGGAGGCCTCCCGGCCGCAACACCCGCGCCGCCTTCTCCGCCCCGGCGACGGGATCGACCCAGTGCCAGGCCGTCCCGGCGACGACCGCGTCGAACTCCCGCCCCCGCGGCTCCCATTGCTCGAAGGTGGACACCTCGATCTCGACGCCGAGGCGTCGCGCGAGGTCGGCCATCCTGGCGTCCGGTTCCACGCCGAGTACCTGACATCCGGCCGCCCGGAGCTGCCGTGCGGCGATTCCGGTGCCGCAGCCGACGTCGAGGACGACGGTGCCCGGGTCGGCGGCGCCCGGGTTGGCGGCGATGCGCTCGATCAGGGCGTGCGGGTAGCGCGGGCGGGCCCGGTCGTAGCGCTCGGCGTCCGTGCCGAAGGACTCGGCGATGTCCCGGCGCCCATGGGGCTGGCCTGCGGAAGACGATAGAGTGACCATGCGCCCACTTTGAATGGGCAGGCGCCCACTCGTCAATGGGCAGGCGCCCACTAGCTGTCCCGACATGACGCCCACTCGCTGTCCCAACATGATGTTCACTGGCTGTCCCGACACGAGGAGACGAACCCCGATATGCCCACAGGCGTGGCCATGCAGGACCCCCGCCGACAGCTCTTCAACGCCGCCAAGCGGATCCTCGTGCGCGACGGGCCGAACGCGCTGACCAGCAGGGCCGTGACGGCTCAGGCGGGCTGTGCGAAGGGCGTCCTGCACCGCCACTTCGCCGACTTCGACGCCTTCCTCGTCGACCTCGTGCTCGACCGCGTCGGGCGGCTCGACACCCGTGCCGACACCTTGCGCGCCGCTGTCGGCACGGGCTCGGTCGTCGATCACCTCACCGACGCGCTGATCGACGTGTTCGACCCGGTCGGGGTCGCGATCGTGGGCCTCGTGATCTCGCGGGACGAGCTGCGGGCGCGGCTGCGCGCGGCCGGCTCGACCGGCATCCCGGTCATGAACGAGGCGTCGGCGACGCTCGCCGAATACCTCACCGCCGAACGCGACCTCGGCCGCCTCGCCCCCGACGCCGACGTCGCCGTCCTCGCCCCCACCCTCCTCGGCGCCGGGCACCTGCTGTTCGCCGACCGGGAGGCGGGACCCCCGGAACGCGAGACGGTCCGCCGGACGGTGACGGCGGTCGTCGCGGGCGTACTGCGGGAGGCGTAGGCCGTCGGCGAGGTGTGTGGGGCGGAACAGGGGCAGGGGGAGGGGCAGGGGCCGGGACCCGTTGTCAGTGGCCGCCTCTACAGTTTTCGGCATGGCGACCCTTCCCAACCCGCTGCCGATGCTGGCGGCCGACCCGAGCGGCAGCTCGCTCGGGCTTGAACTCCCCGCCGGGAGTCTGATCGACGTGACCGCCGAAGGCCCGGCGGACCAACCGTTGTTGTGGTGTGCGGACGAGCCGGCGAGGCCCGGAGACTACGACGCCCTCCAGCCCGCGCGCCGGGCTGCCGGGCTGCTCCCCGTGCTGTTGGACCTGGGTGGCGACGAAGGCGCCCTGGACGAATGGCACTTGCTGCCCGACGAGGCGTCGTACCCCGGGGATCACGACGCCGAAGAGGTCCTGGAGGAGTTCTGGGAGGAGTACGCGGCGGACGAACTAGCCCCGGACGCCAACCGTCCCGGCACGGACTCCTTCGCCGAGGCCGTGGTCGAGAACTTCGGCGAGCAGGCCACGTACGACGAGATGATCGCGCCGTACGGTCCCGAGTGGCCCGGCCTCGCCGAACCGCTCACCCTGGTCGCCGATCCGGACGCGCGGGCCGCCGAGATCGCCGACTCCCTTGCGGGCAGCGGCTCTTGGCTCAAGGAACCGCACCTCGCCCTCGTCCCGGCCCGCCGCAGCGCCGACATCCCGGCGGCGATCGGCTGGACCGGGCAGATCAACTACGAGGGGGACGTGGCCCGGCTCTGTGCCGTCCTGCGCTCCTGGGAGGACCGCTTCGGGATACGGGTCGTGGCGCTCACGTCCGACCAGTTGGTGCTGTCGGTCGCGGCCCCGCCTGCGACCCAGGAGGAGGCCGAGGCCGTAGCCGCCGAGCACTTCGCCTTCTGCTCCGACAACATCACCCAGGGCCATCACGAGACCCTGCGCGCGTACGCCCAGCACGAGGTGCTCAACCAGCAGGTGTGGTCCTTCTGGTGGGACTGACCCACCAGGCGCACGCGGCCCGGATCAGCTGAGCAGCTTCATCCCCTCCGGCGCCTCGATCCCGAACTCCTCGTCCAGCAACCGCCGCACCTCCCCCTCGTCCGTCAACTCCCGCTCGCTCACCGCTCCGTCGGCCCCCGTCTCGGTCAACACGCGGCCGTGGAGCAGGAGATGGCGGTCAGGGGTGACGCGCTGGACGAAGAGGCCCTTGGTGAACGGGGAGCGCGGGTTCGTGGCGATGTGCCAGTTGATGACCTCGAAGTCCACGTGCTCGAAGGGCTCCAGGGTGAAGGCGTACTGCGGCTGCCAGGAACCGTCGCCGTACGCCTGGAGGACCAGGAGCTCCAACGGTCCCCGGTGCGGCACCCCGACGAACCGGTGCCTGCGCCCCGCGCCCTCGAACTCCCCGCCCACCACCACCGGAACCGGCTCCAGCAGCGCCCCGATCGCCCCGAACCCGACATCGGCGAGATACCGCTGCGGGTCACCCGGCACCTCCACCAGCAGCGCCATGTGGGTGCGCGGGCGGCTCTCGAACCGGTCCGTGCCCACGACCACCCGCGCCGCCAGCAACGTCACCCCGAAGCCCAGTGCCCTCAGCGCGGTGGCGAGCAGCGTGTTGTGCTCGTAGCAGTAGCCACCGCGCCGGCTGTGCACCAACTTGGCCATCAGGTCCGGCAGTTCGAGCGAGGGAGCCGTACGCCGGAGCGCGTCCAGGTTCTCGAACGGGATGCCCCGCATGTGCGCGAGATGCACGCCCCGCAGCGTCCCCAGGTCGGCCCGCCGCTCACCCTCCCAACCGATGTGCGCGAGGTATTCGTCCAGGTCGAAGGCGCCGCTGTCAGACATGCCCCCACCCTACGAAATCACCCCGCGCAATCCCCTACGGAATCAACCGCCCCGCCCTTCTCCGGCTCACTGCTGCGTCGCCGACTCCAACGCCTCCACCGCCGCGGCCGCCGCCGTCGAGTCCTGGCCGTAGAAGATGTCGATGTCGACCTCCTCGCCACCCATCGTCAGGGTGTCCCACGCACCGCTGAGGACGAGCATGCGCAGGGTCCTGGACTCCAGGGTCTGGAGGCGTTCCAGGATCGCCTCGTCGTCCGGCATGCCCGCCAAGCGGGGCGCGAGCCTGTCGCGGATCGCCGCCATGCGTGCCAGCAGCGTCGCGGTGTCCGCCTCGCGGTCGGGTTCCTCCGCGATGCCGTCGATGCCGTGGTCGATGATGTCCTTGATCGCCCAGGTGACGCCCTGGTCGTCGGTGGTGACCATGGCCTTCCAGGCGCGGCTCTTGTGCCGGTACTGGAGCATCGACATGGCCGCCTCGTGCCGCAGGAAGTCCGCGTCCCGGAAGGGGCGGCCGTTCCAGGCGCTGTTGAGGGAGCGGGCCAGCGAAATCGCCGACGCCAGACCGCTGTTGAGGCCCCGGCCCGGCCAGAAGTGAATCGAGTTGGCCGCGTCGCCCAGCAGGAAGCCGTAGGTACCCGGCGAGTTGACGGTCGGCGGCAGCAACTCGGCCGAGAACCGCGGGCGTTGCACCATGTCCAGCCGGAAACTGGTGACCGCGGACAGGTCCTGGTCCGAGACGTCGAAGAGCCGCAGTCCCTCGTGCACGCGCTTCCACAAGGGCGATCCCTTGATGAGCGCCGGCAGGAACAGCGTGCCGTGGGTGGAGCACTGGAAGTCGCCGTGCTCGTCGCGGTTCATCAGGCACGGGCGGGAGGCGATGCACTCCTCGAAGACCCGGCGGACCGGGTCGATGCCGATGACCTCGCCCAACTCGGCGTCGGTGAGCCGCATGTTGAGGAAGCCCTCGCCGCGCAACGAGTTGAGCAGGAAGCGGTTCTGAGCGACCGTCAACAGGATCGCCATGGGGTCGGGGAGTTCCGACTTCACCCTCAACCCCAGGACCACGTCCCGCAGATGGACGCCGTCGAGGGAGTAGATCGACTCGTCGGCCTTGCCGAACCTCGCCGCGAAGTGCTCCCGGGTGCGCGACCGCCCGCCGTCACAGATGGCGAGCACATGCTGGCTGGCGAGTTCATCGCGCTGTTCCGCCGGGTCGAACTTGGCCGGTATGAGCCGTATTCGGTCCCGCTTCTCGTTCGCCAGCTCCAGCAGCTTGTCCTCGATGTAGGCGATCCGCATGTTGCGCGGATGGTGGTCGCCGATCGAGTCCGGACCCGACGGCCACATCTCGGTGTAGTGCTCGGGGTCGAAGAGCCGCTCCTGGACGTACTGCGGCCAGGCGAGGTACTGCCGGCTCTGCACGGTCACCACCTGCTGGCGCCGCACGTTGCCCTCGGCCTCGCTCTTCCAGACGACGCGGCGGCCGTCCTTGCGCCACCGGCCCTCGAAGACGGTGATCTTCACCTGGGCGCCGAGGAAGTGCTCAAGGAGCAGAGCCATGGACAGCCCGACCGGACCGCCACCGACGACGGTGACCCGCAGCAGGGACCCCTCCTCGCTCTCCTCCGGGTGGGTCACGGAGCGGGGCAGGTTGAGCGCCATGAGGGTCTGCATGGCGTCGGCGACCTCGAAGCGGAACTCCTGGTCCCCGATGGTGATTTCGTCCCCGGGCTGCAACAGCCGGGACTCCACCTCCTCCCCGTTGACCTGCGTGCCGTTGCTGCTGCCGAGGTCGCTCAGCACGTATCCCGCGTCCTGGTCGAAGACGATCTCCGCGTGGAAACGCGAGACGCTCGGGCTGGCGATGACGACCGTGTTCCCCGCGTTGCGTCCGAAGGTGACGCGGGTGTCGACGATCGGAATACGTTCTCCCGCCAGCAGACCCTCACGTCCGACGAGCACCGGTGCCATGGCATTTCCTCCCAGGGTTCAACTCGGCGCGTTTCCAAGGGGATTCACCGATATCAATGACCTTCGGCCACCATAAGCGCACTACCCCGGGATGGAATCCCCAGCCCTTCCCTCAGCCCCTCCCCCAGCCTCCTGAGCCCCTCCCGGATCACCTCCGGCGGCTGCGTCACGAAGCACAGCCGCATCGTCGACCGCTCGGGCTCCCCGGCGTAGAAGGGCGCCCCCGGCACGTAGGCCACGTCCTGCCGCACCACCCGCGCCAGCAGTTCCGTCGTGTCGTACGACTCCGGAAGCCGCGCCCACAGGAACATGCCGCCCGCGGGCCGCTCCCAACTGGACTCCTCGGGAAGGGCGTTGGCAAGACCCTGGAGCATGGCGTCCCGCCGCTCCCGGTAGGCACCGGCCACCCGCGCCACATGCGCGTCCAGGTCGTTGTCCGCCAGGTACCGCGCGGCGGCGAGCTGACTGACGGTCGGGGTGTGCAGATCGGCGGCCTGCTTCGCGACAACACAGGCCCGCAGCAGGTCGGTTGGCGCGCGCAGCCACCCGAGCCGCAGCCCCGGCGCCATCACCTTGGAGAAGGAACCGAGCAGGACCGTACGGTCCGCCGCCCCCTCCTGCGCCGCGATCCACGGCAACCGCTCGCCCTCGAAGCGGAGTTCGCCGTACGGATCGTCCTCCACGATCCACAGCCCGCGCCGCACGGCGACCGCGGCGACGGCCGCCCGACGGTCGGCGGGCATGGTGCGGCCGGTGGGGTTCTGGAAGGTCGGCACGGTGTAGAGCAGCTTGGGCCGCTCCCGCACGACGAGTTCGTCCAGCGCCTCCGGGTCGACCCCGTCCCCGTCCCCCGGCACCGCGACGACCCGCGCACCGGCGAACGCGAAGACCTGAAGTGCCGCCAGATAACAGGGCTGTTCGACGAGGACGACGTCCCCGGGTTCCAGCAGCGCGGTCGCGAGCAGCGAGAGCGCCTGCTGCGAACCGGTGGTGACGAGGAGGTCGTCGGGCTCGGTGGGCAATCCGCGCGCCGAGGTACGCATGGCGAGCGCCTCCCGCAGCACCGGCTCACCCTCGGTCGTCGCGTACTGCAGCGCCCGCGCGGGCGTCTCGGCGAACACCGCCTGGTACGCGGCCGCGATGCCGGTCGCGTCGAAGAGGTCGGGCGCCGGGAGCCCGCCCGCGAAGTTGATCACCTCGGGGCGGGCGGTGACGGCGAGGATGTCCCGCACCGGCGAACCCCCGATCGCACGGGCGCGCGCGGCGAGCGGGGGCAGAGGAACAGCGGGTGTCTCGGTGAGGGGCATACCGCGCAGCCTAGAAACGTACGTGCCGCCTACAAGCACCTTTTCACGATCCGGACACCCGCCATCTCCTCCTGGCTGGCCTCAGGCCTTCTTGCCGGTCGCCCCATAGACGTTGATGTCATCGTCGGTCACGTCATTGATGTCCCGATAGGTGATCTTCTCGATGTCGTCGAGACTCTCGAAGTACGCCTGCTCCACCACCGGCGGCGCGGGCGCCGGACCGGGGTGCCACTTGTGCGCGGGGACCACACCGGGCTCGTCCAGGGTGACGCCCGGGGTCTCGGTGAAGAGCCGCTCGACCTCGTCCTTGGAACGGAACACGAAGGTGAACCCCCGCTCCGTGTACGTCCGTTGGACCGCACGGGCCGGAATGGGGTGCATCTCGTCGGTGAGATGGCTGAGCACCAGATGACTGCCCGACGGCAGCACGTCCACCAGCTCGCGCACCAGCGGATACGCCTCCTCGTCCTCCACGAAGTGCAGGATCGCCACCAGCAGCAGGGCGATCGGCTGGTTGAAGTCGAGGGTCTTGGCGGCCTGTTCGAGAATGTCGTCCGGGCGGCGCAGGTCGGCGTCGATGTAGTCGGTACGGCCCTCGGGGCTGCTGGTGAGCAGCGCGCGGGCGTGCGCGAGGACCACCGGGTCGTTGTCGACGTAGACGATCCGCGACTCGGGCTCGATGCCCTGCGCGATCTGGTGCACGTTCTCCGCGGTGGGCAGCCCGGTGCCGATGTCGAGGAACTGGCGCACCCCGTGCTCCTGCGACAGCCGGGTGACCGCGCGGCGCATGAAGTCCCGGTTGTGCCGTACGTCGAGGTACCCGCGCGGGTTGGCGGCGAGCGCGGCGGCGGCGGCCTCGCGGTCGACGGGGTAGTTGTCCTTGCCGCCGAGGAAGACGTCGTAGACGCGGGCCGGGTGGGCCTTGCTGGTGTCGATCCTCCTTCTCAGCTCGGCGGGATCTTGGCTGAGGGCGTCACCGGGCATGCGCGTCTCCCAGGAGAGTGGGTCATTCAACGGACAACCAGAGCAGTGGTCAACAACCTAACTCCCGCCGGGACTTGATGGTGCCCAGTCCGAAGGACGGGCGGCGGCAGGGCGACCACGAGGTCACCGGACCCTTCCCGGCGTCCCACAACGTGCCCGTGAGGACCGACATCCCCGCAGGTCGGAAGGGCCGGGACGGTCCCGGCGTCCCGAATCCGGCGGCAGCCGTAGACCGGGCCCCGCGCGACCACCCAAGCTGCGTCCGATGACACTTCGCCCGACGCTTCGCTTCCACAGGGGGAACCCATGCCGGCCCGCACCACCCGCATCCGTATCCGCACCCGTGTCCTGGCCATCGCCACGGCCGTGCTCGCCGCGGCGCTGCTGCTCTCGGGATGCAAGGACGGCATGGGCGTACGCGACGAAGGCCCGTCCGGCGTGGGCCCCACGTCGTCGATGTCGACGGGGTCCACGCCCTGACGGGCCTCGTGGCGGGTGCGATCAGGCGTGGGCCGGAACCCCGTCGACTTCCTTCGGGTTCGGGCCGTACGCGTTGACGCCGGGCGCGCTGTCCGTGCAGTTGAAGACCAGCAGCGTGATGGGACCGGCGATCGGGACGATGTAGAAGAACAGCCACCAGCCGGAGCGGCCAACGTCGTGCAGACGACGGACGCTGACACCCAGGCCGGGCAGCAGGATGGCGAGGTAGAAGAGGCCAACCAGGGCGAAGAGGGCCGACGACTTGGTCACGACGGCGAGGATGACCAGCACGAGGGCGATGATCCCGGAGAAGAGACCGAACTGCCAGTACTCCTTGCGACGCGCGCGCCCGCTGAATACCGCGTACTTCTTCAGTGCCTCGATGAACCAGGTCATGGTGGTGTCCCCCAGGGATCGACGTCCAGACCGTCCAGAACGGATCAGGCCAGGCGCAGAAGGTAAGGACACTGATGCGGACGCGTCAAATCCGCATAAGTGCGGGACACAAGGCCGCTTACCGGGACACAACTGCCCACACTCATCGGCGATTTCACGCCAGAACCGGGTGGGACCCCGGACCGAGATCGCCCCGACGCCGGAACGATCTCGAAGCGTTGCCTATTGACGGGAGTTCAGCGGGCGTTCGACGGTCAGGTCAGCGCAGCTTCTGCGCCGCCTCCACCGCCCAGTACGTGAGGATGTTCTGCGCCCCGGCCCGCTTGATCCCGGTGAGCGCCTCGAAGATCGCCTTGTCCCGGTCGATCCAGCCCTTCTCGGCGGCGGCCTCGATCATCGAGTACTCGCCGGAGATCTGATAGGCGGCGACGGGCACGTCCGAGACCTCGGCGACCTTGGCCAGGATGTCGAGGTAGGGCCCCGCCGGCTTGACCATCACCATGTCGGCCCCCTCCTCCAGGTCGAGCGCCAACTCCCGCATGGACTCCCGCGCGTTGGCCGGGTCCTGCTGGTACGTCTTGCGGTCCCCCTTGAGCGAGGAACCCACGGCCTCACGAAACGGCCCGAAGAACGCGGACGCGTACTTGACGGTGTAGGCGAGGATGGCGACATCCTCCCGCCCGATCTGGTCGAGCGCGTCCCGGACGACCCCGACCTGCCCGTCCATCATCCCGCTGGGCCCGACGACATGGGCCCCGGCATCGGCCTGCACCTGAGCCATCTCGGCATACCGCTCAAGGGTCGCGTCGTTGTCAACGCGCCCAAGCTCGTCAAGCACCCCGCAATGCCCATGGTCAGTGGTCTCATCAAGACAAAGATCGGACATGACGAGCAACTCGTCCCCGACCTCGGCCCGCACATCCCGCAGGGCGACCTGAAGAATCCCGTCAGGATCGGTCCCAGCCGTCCCAAGGGCATCCTTCTTGGACTCCTCAGGCACCCCAAAGAGCATGATCCCGGAGATCCCGGCGGCAACAGCCTCAGCGGCAGCCTTCTTCAGACTGTCCCGAGTGTGCTGCACAACCCCAGGCATGGCCCCGATCGGCACCGGCTCACTGACCCCCTCCCGCACAAACGCGGGAAGGATGAAGTCGGCCGGGTGCAACCGCGTCTCAGCGACCATCCGCCGCATGACGGGGCTGGTCCGAAGCCGCCTGGGCCGAGAGCCGGGAAAGGATCCGTACGTCGTCATGCCATCTACGCTACGCCCGCCTCAGGGGCACCTTTGCCGACGGTGAGTCGGCGCACATTTCGCCATACGTCACGGACCCTTCGGCACGCTTTCATGCACTCTCGGGCGCACTTTCCAGCACAGGCGGCGCCTCGCAAGCGCAGGCCGCCAACTCCCAGCCCGCCCGGCACCTTTCCAACGCGGCCGCCAACCCTCAGCCCGTCCGGCACCTTCAAACGCAGGCCGCGATCTCTCAGCCCGTCCGGCGTTTGAGGACGAGGCCGTCCAGGCCGAAGGGGGGTCTGGGGGCGCAGCCCCCAGGGACGGGACGGGTAGGGGCGGCGGGGGCGAAAAATCCCCGCGACACCCGCCCCCACCCACCGCAACCGAACCCTCAACCTCAGGTCGTACGCCGCCGCCGAGCCCCCGGCCGCCGCTCACTCGGCCGAGTAACCGGATCCCCAGCCTCCTGAGCCGCAGCTCTCCGCCGAAGCCCAAAGTTGGCCAACGCCTCGGCCAACTTGTGCACAGACGGCTCCGGAGCCATCACATCCACCCGCAGCCCATGCTCCTCGGCGGTCTTCGCCGTAGCAGGACCAATACACGCGATCACGGTCACGTTGTGCGGCTTACCGGCGATCCCCACCAGGTTCCGCACAGTGGACGACGACGTGAAGAGAACGGCATCGAAGCCACCCCCCTTGATCGCCTCCCGCGTATCGGCCGGCGGCGGCGAGGCCCGCACGGTCCGGTAGGCGGTCACGTCGTCGACCTCCCACCCGAGCTCGATCAGCCCGGCGACCAAGGTCTCCGTAGCGATGTCCGCACGGGGCAGGAACACCCGGTCGATCGGGTCGAAAACGGGGTCGTACGGAGGCCAGTCCTCCAGCAACCCGGCCGCGGACTGCTCCCCGCTCGGGACCAGATCCGGCTTCACGCCGAAGGCAACCAGCGCCTTGGCGGTCGACTCCCCCACCGCAGCGACCTTGATGCCGGCGAACGCCCGCGCATCAAGCCCGTACTCCTCGAACTTCTCCCGCACGGCCTTGACCGCGTTCACAGAGGTGAAAGCGATCCACTCGTACCGCCCGGTCACGAGCCCCTTGACCGCCCGCTCCATCTGCTGGGGCGTCCGCGGCGGCTCGACGGCGATCGTCGGCACCTCGTGCGGAACGGCCCCGTACGACCGCAGTTGGTCGGAGAGCGACGCCGCCTGCTCCTTCGTCCGCGGCACGAGCACCTTCCAGCCGAACAGCGGCTTGGACTCGAACCACGACAACTGGTCGCGCTGCGCGGCGGCGGACCGCTCACCGACCACGGCTATCACCGGCCGGCCACCTTCCGGGGACGGCAGCACCTTCGCCTGCTTCAGCGTCTGCGCGATCGTGCCGAGGGTCGCGGACCAGGTCCGCTGACGAGTGGTCGTACCAGCCACTGTGACCGTCATAGGGGTGTCCGGCTTACGACCGGCAGCCACCAACTCACCGGCGGCCGAAGCCACGGAGTCCAGCGACGTGGAAACCACAACCGTGCCGTCCGACGCCCCCACCTCCGTCCAGCACCGGTCCGACGCGGTACGGGCGTCCACGAACCGGACGTCCGCGCCCTGCGCGTCCCGCAGCGGGACACCGGCGTACGCGGGCACACCGACGGCCGCGGCGACACCCGGGACGACCTCGAAAGGCACACCCGCGGCGACGCAGGCGAGCATTTCCTCGGCGGCGTACGTATCTAGTCCGGGGTCCCCGGACACCGCACGTACGACCCGCCTGCCGCCCCGCGCGGCCTCCATGACAAGATGTGCCGCATCCCGCACAGCGGGTAGGCCAACGGTTGTTGACACACCGTCAACAACCGTTAGTTGAGGCGTGCCTGTGCCCGGGAACGAGTCCGAAGAAGGACCCGGATCCGGATGCACGACGGCTACGCCGGGTCGGGCGTGCGCACGTACGACGTCGAGCACCTCGTGCTCGGCGACGAGGACGTCCGCGTTCGCCAGCGCCTCTACGGCGCGCAGTGTGAGCAGTCCCGGATCTCCGGGTCCGGCACCCAGGAAGGTGACGTGCCCGTGTTCAGGACCGGCGGCGGGAAGAGTGGTGGGGCTCACTTGGCTTGCTCCCCCATCAGACCGGCCGCGCCCTGGGCAAGCATCTCGGCGGCGAGTTCGCGACCGAGCGCCAGTGCTTGGTCATGCGTCTCGGGCACGGGACCGGTGGTGGACAGCTGCACCGTACGCGAACCGTCGGTCGTGCCGACTATTCCGCGCAGGCGCATTTCCTTGACAATCTGCCCGTCGGCCAGCAGGTCGGCCAGCGCGCCCACAGGGGCGGAGCAGCCGGCCTCCAGGGCGGCGAGCAGGGACCTTTCGGCGGTCACGGCGATCCGCGTGAACGGGTCGTCGAGCTCACCGAGCGCCGCGATGAGGTCCGCGTTGTCCGCGGCACACTCGATCGCCAGGGCCCCCTGGCCGGGGGCGGGCAAAATCGTGTCGACCGACAGGAAGTCGGTCACGTCGTCGAGGCGGCCGATCCGGCTCAGTCCGGCGGCGGCCAGGACGACGGCGTCCAGCTCACCGTCCCGCACGAAGCCGACCCGGGTGTCGATGTTCCCGCGGATCGGGACCGTCTCGATGTCGAGGCCGTGGCTGCGCGCGTACGCGTTCAGCTGGGCCGTGCGCCGCGGGGAGCCCGTACCGATGCGCGCCCCGCGGGGCAGGTCGGTGAACTTCAGGGCGTCCCTGGCGACGATGACGTCGCGCGGGTCCTCGCGCTCGGGTACGGCGGCGAGCACCAGTTCCGCGGGCTGCGTCGTCGGCAGGTCCTTCAGCGAATGAACCGCGAAGTCGACCTCACCGCCGAGCAGGGCGTCCCGCAGCGCGGTCACGAAGACCCCGGTGCCGCCGATCTGGGCGAGGTGCTCACGGGAGGTGTCGCCGTAGGTGGTGATCTCGACGAGCTCGACGGGCCGTCCGGTCACCTGGCTCACGGCGTCCGCCACCAACCCGGACTGGGCCAGGGCGAGTCTGCTCCGCCTGGTCCCGAGCCTCAAAGCCTTGCTACTCATGCTGGCCCTCGGTTCTTGCTGATCTCAGAGTCTTCTACGGCCCTGGAGACGGAGGCCACCGTCTCCTGGTCGAGGTCGAACAGGGTGCGCAGCGCGTCCGCGTACCCGGCGCCGCCGGGCTCGGCCGCGAGCTGCTTGACCCGTACGGTCGGCGCGTGCAGCAGCTTGTCGACGACGCGTCGCACGGTCTGGGTGATCTCCGCGCGGTGCTTGTCGTCGAGGCCGGGCAGCCGTCCGTCGAGCCGGGCGATCTCGCCGGCGACGACCTCGGCGGCCATGGCGCGCAGGGCGACCACGGTCGGCGTGATGTGCGCGGCCCGCTGGGCTGCCCCGAAGGCCGCGACCTCGTCGGAGACGATACGCCGGACCGCGTCCACGTCCGCCGCCATCGGGGCGTCCGCGGAGGCCTCGGCGAGCGATTCGATGTCCACCAGCCGCACCCCGGCCAGCCGGTGCACGGCCGCGTCGACGTCCCGCGGCATCGCGAGGTCGAGGAGCGACAACACCGGCGCGGGGCGCGGGATGTGGGCGACGGGCTCGGGCCGACGGCGTTCAGGGATCCGCCCGACCGTGGCGGCCATGGCGGCGAGTTCGGTGATGAGTTCGGCCTCGGCCTCGGGCGTACGCCGGGACGCCTCGCGCCGGTCGACGGCGCTGCCACCGACCCAGGCCGCGTGCTGCTCCAGCGTCGCCGCGTCCATCCCGGCCACGGCGGCCTCCCCCATCACGGAGAAGCCACTCGCCCCCTGCACCGCGGAGAGGTCCAGCGGACACCCGTCCTCGGTCCCGACGGACGTCGGCGGAAGCTCGTCCCGCACGACATCCGCTACGGCCGTACGACCGGCCGTGACGTCCTGCGACACCCGGCCCTCGACCGCCTCCGCGACCGTCTCGGCCGTGAGGACGAGTCCCGTAGCGCCCGTGCAGGACACGGCGACATCGGCACGTGTCAGCTCGAACGGCACCGAATCCATCGGTACCGCGCGGGCGGACACGTCCGTTTCGGGGCTCTCGGTGATGATCTGGGCGAGCCGCTCGGCGCGGTCGGAGGTGCGGTTGGCGACGACGATCTCGGCGACCCCGGCACGCGCGAGGGTCGCGGCGGCCAGCGACGACATGGAGCCGGCGCCGATGACCAGGGCCCGTTTCCCCTTCGCCCAGGCCTCGACCGCCGTGCCGAAGGAGAGCTGTTGAAGGCCGAAGGTGACCAGGGACTGGCCCGCGCGGTCGATGCCGGTCTCCGAGTGGGCGCGCTTGCCGACCCGGAGGGCCTGCTGGAACAGCTCGTTCAACAGCCGCCCGGCGGAGTGCAGTTCCTGCGCCGTGGCGAGGGAGTCCTTGATCTGGCCGAGGATCTGGCCCTCGCCGACCACCATCGAGTCGAGGCCGCAGGCCACCGAGAAGAGGTGGTGGACGGCCCGGTCCTCGTAGTGCACGTAGAGATAAGGAGTGAGCTCGTCCAGGCCGACGCCGCTGTGCTGGGCGAGCAGCGTGGACAACTCCGCGACGCCCGCGTGGAACTTGTCCACGTCGGCGTAGAGCTCGATGCGGTTGCAGGTGGCCAACAGCGCGGCCTCGGCGGCCGGTTCGGCGGCGACCGTGTCCTGGAGGAGCTTGAACTGGGCGTCCGCGTTCAGCGTGGCCCGCTCCAGGAGGCTGACGGGTGCGCTGCGGTGGCTCAGCCCGACGACGAGGAGACTCATGCCGGCATCACGGCGGGGACGTCCCCGTCAGGGCCCTGCTCGGCGGAGTCGCCGCGGCGCGCGGCGGCCGGGTGCGCCGCCTGGTTGGCGGCCTCCTCGCCGGCCTTGCGCTGCTCGTGGAAGGCGAGGATCTGCAGCTCGATCGAGAGGTCGACCTTGCGGACGTCGACGCCGTCCGGGACGGTCAGCACGGTCGGCGCGAAGTTCAGGATGGACGTCACACCGGCGGCCACGAGGCGGTCGCAGACCGGCTGGGCGGCACCGGCGGGGGTCGCGATGACGCCGATGGAGACGCCGTTGTCGCTGATGATCCTTTCCAGCTCGTCCGAGTGCTGCACCGGGATGCCCGCGACGGGCTTGCCGGCCATCGCCGGGTCGGCGTCGATGAGGGCGGCGACCCGGAAGCCGCGGGAGGCGAACCCGCCGTAGTTGGCGAGCGCGGCGCCGAGGTTTCCGATACCGACGATCACGACCGGCCAGTCCTGGGTCAGGCCCAGCTCGCGGGAGATCTGGTAGACGAGGTACTCGACGTCGTAGCCCACACCGCGGGTGCCGTAGGAGCCGAGGTAGGAGAAGTCCTTGCGCAGCTTCGCGGAGTTGACCCCGGCGGCGGCCGCGAGCTCCTCGGAGGAGACCGTGGGCACCGAGCGCTCCGAGAGTCCGGTCAGCGCGCGGAGGTACAGCGGGAGACGGGCGACGGTGGCCTCGGGAATCCCTCGGCTACGGCTCGCCGGTCGGTGAGTTCGGCCAGTTGCCACGGTGCTCCTGCGGGTAGAGCGGGGCTGTGGGCGGTCACACGTACCCAGACCGCCCCGTCGGAAGCAGGCTATGTCTTTGTGAACGCGTGCACAAAGATGGTGTCCGATTTGCCCGGCCAACGTGACCGGGGTCACGCACACACGTCCCAGGCGTATTCCAGGGGGCAAAACCGCCACACTCCTCGTAATTCCCGCCCCCGAGACCAAACCGCCGTCGATCCTAAGCGACGTTCGGGTGCGCGTTGAACTACTTGGTCAGTTCCCGGCGCAGCCGGGCCTCGTCCACCCGCCAGAAGGTGTGCTGTTTCCCATCAATGAGGACGACCGGAATCTGCTCCCAGTACTCGTCGTGAAGGCGCTGATCCTCGGTGATGTCCTTCTCCTCCCAGGGGACCCCGAGGTCGGCGCAGACCTTCTCCACGACGAGCTGCGCGTCCTCGCACAGATGACAGCCGGGCTTGCGGACGAGAGTGACGAGATGACTCATGCACACCATTCTCGCGCCACCGGTGCGCTTCTTTAACGGCCCGGTCGCGGAGAGTTCACAGCCTCCGAACCTCTCGGCTCCGGAACCACCGAACAAACTGGCTATGCTCACGACATGGCCGCTCTCGGATGGCTCACTCCCCGTAGGCGCTCCGCCACGGCGCGGAGCGTGTTGGCAGGCGAGGCCTCTGCGGAGGCAGCGCGCAAGTCGTCGCAGGACGCGCAGGACATACAGGACGCCCTCGCGGACGAAAAAGCGGCGGAGGAACCGGAGTTCCCGGTCCTCGGCGACGACAGAGCCGCGGCCTTCTTCGACCTGGACAACACCGTCATGCAGGGCGCGTCGATCTTCCACTTCGGCCGCGGCCTGCACAAGCGGAAGTTCTTCGAGACCCGCGACCTCCTCAAGTTCGCCTGGCAGCAGGCCTGGTTCAGGCTCGCCGGCTTCGAGGACCCCGAGCACATGCAGGAGGCGCGCGACTCCGCGCTGTCCATCGTCAAGGGCCACCGCGTCGCCGAACTCCAGTCGATCGGCGAGGAGATCTACGACGAGTACATGGCCGAGCGCATCTGGCCCGGCACCCGCGCCCTCGCCGAGGCCCACCTCGCCGCGGGCCAGAAGGTGTGGCTCGTCACAGCGGCCCCGGTGGAGATCGCCAACGTGATCGCCCGCCGCCTCGGCCTCACCGGCGCGCTCGGCACGGTCGCCGAGTCCGTCGACGGCGTCTACACCGGCAAGTTGGTCGGCGAACCCCTGCACGGCCCCGCGAAGGCGGAGGCGGTAAGGGCGTTGGCGGCGGCGGAGGGCCTGGACCTCTCGCGCTGCGCCGCGTACAGCGACTCGCACAACGACATCCCGATGCTCTCGCTGGTCGGGCACCCCTACGCCATCAACCCGGACTCCAAGTTGCGCAAGCACGCGCGCGAGCTGGACTGGCGGCTGCGCGACTACCGGACGGCCCGCAGGGCGGCCAAGGTCGGCATCCCGGCGGCGGCCGGCGTGGGCGCGGTGGCGGGCGGCACGGCCGCGGCGATCGCTTTGCACCGCCGACGCCGGTGACGCGGTAAACACAGTCAATCCACGGGTCGTACCCGCGTAACCCCCTGTCCAGTCACGTTGGCTGCACACGGCCACAACACGCCCCGGTCCCTGACTGAATTCGGACCGTTCTGATCAACAACCGGTCACTCTGCGGTACTTGATCGGGCGTCAACCGGTTACGGAAGCGACGTAATCGATGATTTGAGCAACTGGGTGTAGCAGCGCCTGCACGAAGCGTTATTCTCCTCAGACGCAATCCGGTACCCCTCCGTCGCTACGACGGGTGAATGTTCCGGTACTGCACGTGATGGAAGCTCTGCCTCTGGGAGTCCCGTGTACCCACACGTCGGGGTTGACGCCTCGGGCCTGGCTACGCTGCGCGCAACGGTCCAAGACCTGTTGCGCGGCTTCGTCCCCACCGCGTACGCCGTCCCCGCCGCCTTCGCCACCACCGCACCCGTCGGTCCGTGCTATGCACTGGCCGACGGCGGCGCGGCTGTTGGCAGACGAGGGCGCTCGGCCGGCGCCGCCACCGCACGCCGTCCGGCCGCTGACAGCGACAGCGCCCGGATGATGGACCTCGTAGAGCGTGCCCAGGCCGGCGAAGCCGACGCCTTCGGCCGCCTCTACGACCAGTACAGCGACACTGTGTACCGGTACATCTACTACCGAGTGGGAGGCAAAGCCACCGCCGAGGACCTCACCAGCGAGACCTTTCTGCGCGCCCTGCGCCGCATCGGCACGTTCACCTATCAGGGTCGTGACTTCGGCGCCTGGCTGGTGACGATCGCCCGCAACCTGGTCGCCGACCACTTCAAGTCGAGCCGCTTCAGGCTGGAAGTGACCACCGGCGAGATGCTCGACGCCAACGAGGTCGAGCGCTCCCCCGAGGACTCCGTCCTGGAGTCCCTCTCGAACGCCGCACTGCTCGACGCCGTACGGCGGCTCAACCCGCAGCAGCAGGAGTGCGTCACGCTCCGCTTCCTGCAGGGCCTCTCCGTCGCGGAGACCGCCCGGGTGATGGGCAAGAACGAGGGTGCGATCAAGACCCTCCAGTACCGGGCCGTGCGCACTCTCGCCCGGCTCCTCCCGGACGACGCCCGCTGACGGCACACGCTCGGTAACGCCCAACTCGCGCTCAGTGAAAGTCCGTTGAGTTCGCGGTCGGATCATCCGTCGTCCGTAACCCAAGTGCCGCGCCACTCGTTGTGCGGGATACAGGCTCCCTGTGGTCACGACCTGACCCTCTCCGATCACTCGATCGTGTGGATGTGGTCAGGCTGTGCAACCCTCAGGACCCCCTGGGGAGTCGACCGTCATGACGCGAGAGGAGGTGCCGCCAGTGATCGCGAACGTATCGGCGCACCGGCGGGCGAACGCCTTCGCCCAGGCCCTGGAAGAGGAGCAGTCCGACCAGGGCACGGCGGCCGAGCAGTCCGAAGGACCGGCCCCGGCCCCGGCTGCTGCGGAACAGACCGAGCAGGGCCGCATGCTGGCCTTCGCCACCGGTCTCGGCGAGCTGCCCAAACCCGTGCTGGACCCCGAGGTCAAGGTGGTCCAGCGGGCTCAGCTGGTCGCCGCGTTCGAGGCCATGCTGCAAGGCGAGGCACCCGGACCCTCGGTACCGGAGCAGCGCTCCCCCCGGTCCCGGGGTGCGCACCGGGCCACCGGTCTGGGCAAGCTGCGACCGCGCACCCGGCTCACCAAGGGCCTCGCGGCCGGCGGACTGAGCGTCGGGGTCGCGGCGGGTGCCTTCGGCGGAGTGGCCGCGGCGAGCTCGGGCGCCCTGCCCGGTGACTCGCTCTACGGCCTGAAGCGCGGCATCGAGGACTTCAAGCTCAACTACCTGTCCGACGGCGACGACCAGCGCGGTGTGGCCTACCTCGACCAGGCGTCCAACCGCCTGAGCGAGGCACGCCGGCTGATCGAGCGGGACCGCAGCGGCCACCTCGACCACGAGCAGCTCGGCGAGATCCGCCGCACGCTCGCCGGGATGACCCACGACGCGTCCGAGGGCCACCGCCTGCTGCACGAGGCGTACGAGCAGGACCCGAACTCGCTGGGCCCCATCCAGGCCCTCTCCGCGTTCTCCCGCTCGCACCGCGAGGCCTGGGGCGCCCTGCGCGACCGCCTCCCCGTCCAGCTCGGCGACGTCAGCGACCAGGTCTCCTCGGTCTTCGACGCCATAGACGAAGAGGTCGCCCCGCTCCAGTCGCTGCTCCCCCAGCCCCCGGCGACGACCCCCGGCACCGGCAAACACCGCGCTCCGGGTACGACGTCCACGGGCGGCTCCACCGGCACCCACCGCTCGACGACCCCGAGCACCACCGACGGCTCCGCGGAGACCAGCCACTCCAGCACCCCCACCGAGTCCGCCACCACCGGCGACGGCCTCCTCGGCGGCAACACGGGCGGCCTCCTGGACCCCCCGAAGGCCTCCGGCACGGAGTCGCCGTCCGCGAGCAAGCCGTCGATCACCGAACCGGACGTCACGCTCCCACCGCTGCTCCCGGGTCTGCTGCCCGGCCTGGGCATCGACAGCGAGGACGCGAACTAGTAGTCCCTGACTGCGAGATGGGGGCGCCCCTCGGTAAGGGGCGCCCCCATCGTCGTACAGCCGACCGTCAGGTTTCTCAGAAGAAGACCGAGCGCCGCTGCACCAACAGCTTGTACAGCGTGTGCTGGATCTGCTCTCTCACCTGGTCGGTGAGGTTGAACATCAGCATGGGATCCTCGGCGGCCTCCGGCGGATAGCCGGCCGTGGGGATCGGCTCGCCGAACTGGATCGTCCACTTCGTGGGGAGCGGGATCGCGCCCAGCGGGCCCAGCCACGGGAAGGTCGGAGTGATCGGGAAGTACGGGAAGCCGAGGATGCGGGCGAGCGTCTTCGAGTTGCCGATCATCGGGTAGATCTCCTCCGCGCCCACGATCGAGCACGGGATGATCGGGGTGCCCTTGCGCAGGGCGGTGGAGACGAAGCCGCCGCGGCCGAAGCGCTGGAGTTTGTAGCGCTCGCTGAACGGCTTGCCGATGCCCTTGAAGCCCTCCGGCATCACGCCGACCAACTCGCCCCGGCCCAGGAGGCGTTCGGCGTCCTCGGCGCAGGCCAGCGTGTGACCGGCCTTGCGGGCGAGTTCGTTGACCACCGGGAGCATGAAGACGAGGTCCGCCGCGAGGAGCCGGAGGTGGCGGCCCGCGGGGTGGTTGTCGTGGACGGCGATCTGCATCATCACGCCGTCCAGCGGCAGCGTCCCGGAGTGGTTGGCGACGATCAGCGCGCCGCCCTCCGCCGGGATGTTCTCGATGCCCTTGACCTCGACCCGGAAGTACTTCTCGTACAGCGGGCGCAGCGCCGGCATCAGGAGCTCGTCGGTGAGCTCCTCGTCGTAGCCGAAGTCGTCGACCTCGTAGTCCCCGGTCAGCCGGCGGCGCAGGAAGGACAGGCCGTGGGCGACCCGGCGTTCCAGGGCGCTCTGGCCGTCGTCGTCCGGTGTCTTCTCCGGCTCGTGTTCCTCACGCGTCACAGGAACATCATCCTGCGTGAAGTCCCGGCCCGGCAGGGGCTGGACCTCACGGACCAGCGCGGGCTCGCCGTTCTTGCGCCGGTTCCCCGTGCTCCGGCGCCGCTGCGGCCGCTGCACGCCGTTCGCGCGGGACCGGTCGTCGTCGAACGGAATGACCTTGGCATCCGCCATCGTTGATGCGCTCCTCAGTTGGCGCTCGGCGTCGGGGGGTGGCCACTGCCCGGCCCGGACAGCGCGGCGATCCGGTCGACGGCCCCCGCGAGGACCTCCGGCGGCAGCAGCCCCGGGCCCTGACTGCGCGCGAAGTCCGCGAAGGTCTCGGCGGTCGTGTACTTCGGCTTGTACCCCAGCGTCTCGCGCATCTGGACCGTCGACACGACCCGGCCGTGGGTGAGCAGCCGGATCTGTTCCGGGGAGAAGTCCGTCATCCCCAGCGTACGCACCAGGGAACCGGCCCAGGTGACCGCCGGCAGCAGCAGCGGCACGGTCGGGCGGCCCAGGCGCCGCGAGCACTGGGAGAGCAGCAGGACGCCGTCCCCGGCGATGTTGAAGGTGCCGCTGTTGAGCGTGCCCCGCTCCGGGTCGTGCGAGGCGATCCGCAGGACGTCGATCACGTCGTCCTCGTGCACGAACTGCAGCCGCGGGTCGTAGCCGAACACGGTCGGCAGGACCGGCAGCGAGAAGTACGACGCGAGCGGCGAATCCGCCGTAGGACCAAGGATGTTGGCGAACCGCAGCACGCACACGGCGACGTCGGGGCGGCGGCGGGCGAAGCCGCGCACGTACCCCTCGACCTCGACGGTGTCCTTCGCGAAGCCGCCGCTCGGCAGGGACTTCGGCGGGGTGCCCTCGGTGAAGACGGCCGGGTCGCGCGGGGCGGAGCCGTAGACGTTCGTGCTGGACTTCACCACCAGGCGCTTCACGACCGGCGACTTCTGGCAGGCGCCGAGCAGCTGCATGGTGCCGATGACGTTGGTCTCCTTGACCGTGGTCCGGCTGCCGCTGCCCAGGGCGGTGCCCGTCACGTCCATGTGCACGACCGTGTCGGCGCCCGACTCGGCGAGCACCCGCGCGATGGTGGGCTGCCGGATGTCGGCCTGGATGAACTCCGCGCCCCCGAGATGGTGCCCGGGCACGACCGCGTCCACGGCGATCACCCGGTCCACTTCCGGATCACGCTGAATGCGTCGTACGAACCGGCCCCCCAGCTGACGGGCCGCTCCGGTCACGAGCACGACCTTCCCCAAGATCAGCGCCTTCCTTTTGAGTTACCCGTGTGCGGCCAACCTAGCGGTTCGGTGTTGCGCTGTGATGACCGCCTGACGCACGAGAACCCGAGTACCCACATTCGGCACATGACACGGACACGGGCATAACTGTGGCCCCCCACCGAATGCGGTGGGGGGCCACAGGAAACGCTCTCGCGGCGCTGCGTCGCCTACTTCTTGTTACGACGCTGCACGCGCGTGCGCTTCAGCAGCTTGCGGTGCTTCTTCTTAGCCATCCGCTTGCGCCGCTTCTTGATAACAGAGCCCACGACTACCCTCGCTCACTTCTCATCACTCGGTGCTGGGCATCATGGGCCCATACGACCTACAAGGGGCCAGCCTACCCGTCCGAGCGCTGAGGTCGTAATCGAGGTATCGCCTCAGGCTGTCTCCACCCCCACATAACTCTCGCGAAGGTACTCGTGTACCGCTTGCTCGGGGACGCGGAAGGACCGCCCCACCCGGATAGCGGGCAGATGACCGCTGTGCACCAACCGGTACACGGTCATCTTCGACACTCGCATCACCGAGGCGACCTCCGCCACGGTAAGGAACTGAACCTCGTTCAGAGGCCTCTCGCCAGCTGCAGCCATGACACACCTGAACCTTCCGCACTCGACGGTCACCGGCTTCCCCTTCCGGTGACTCTTCGTCGTTGCGTGCTCACTCCCCAATGTAGGGGCGTGTGATGCGAGTGGGGAAGAGGTGCACCCATCGGCGGCCTACTGTGACAGACACGCTCGATTGAGTACGTAGCGGGTAAGCGGGCGGTAGTAATCGGACCGCACGGCGTCATCAAGTGGAACGACGACGGACACCGACCCCTCGGCCTCACCCACGAAGAGCGCGGGGTCATCGGTATCCGCGAGACCAATGGCCTCAAACCCCAGCTGACCTGCTCCGCAGACCCATCCGTGGTCTCCGATCACCAGCTCCGGAAGCACCCCGCCGGCCTCCGCCGCCGCACCCAGCACGGTACGAACCGGGAGCGGTGAGTGCGTGTGTGCGCCGGGCTCACAACCGGTGCGTTCGGGGCCCGGTTCGCGGACCAGGCCGACCCCCTGGACGTAGTCAAGGTTGTACGTGCGTAGACCGAACCGGGTCGTTATGTCGACACAGCGACCATGCGCAGGGGTGAGAACAGCACACCCCGCCGCCGACAAGGCGTCCGCCAGCGCGGCGTAGAACCCGAGCAGCCGATGCGGATGCCCGGTCCCGAGAAGCACGGCCCCACTCCGCTCCGCTACCTCCCCCAACCGATCGGCGAAGGCGTCCAACGCGGCCAGAGTCAGCTCCGGATCGATCACATCATGCCCGGAAGTGTGCGCCGGGTCGGCCGAAACCCCACACTTGTCCGCCATCAACCCGATCAAGTCCCGCTGCCCCCACGTCCATTCGGGATCGAGTCCGATCAGCACCCGAGGATCCCGCGCGGCGAAGGCCCGATAACTCCGCAGGCTCTCCTCCCGCGAGGTGGCCACGGGTCCGGCCAGCCGGGCGGCCAGCAGATGGGCGCGGAGGGCGCCGGTGGTCAACACGAGGCTGATGGTGACGGACGGCTGCCCCGGCCACGGCCGGAACCCCGGAAACACCGCGCGGTTGGCGTAACACCGGTGACAGGACAGTGACAAAAACACCCACAACTGTCGTACGGCTTCCCGGGTCTCACCTTGCATGGGCCGGAACGACCAACCGTCCCAGGCAAGTTGACCATCACATCAGCAGGGGGAACACCATGATGAAGCTGTCCCGTCGCACGACAACCGCCGCCGCACTCACGGTCCTGGCCCTCGGCGGCACGGTAGCCGCCACGGCCCCGGCCTCGGCCGCCACATCCACCACCAAGGCGGCAGCCGCCGCCACCTACAACGGCGCCTGCGGCACCGGCTACAAGGTCATCGACTCCACCCCGGTCGGCAACTCCGGCAAGGTCTTCGTGACCTGGAACGCGTCGACCGGCAAGAACTGCGCCGTAACCGTCCGCAACGCCGTAGGCAACAAGATCAACATGCGGGTCACCCTGGACGCCCTCGGCGACTCCGACGCCCCCGCCGTGGACTCCGGCACGTACACGAGCTACGCCGGCCCGGTCTACGTCGAGGGCCGCGACTCCTGCATCGCCTGGGGCGGCACCATCGGCAACGCGTCGGCAGAGGACTCGGGCCACTGCGGCTGACGGGTGAGGGGTGAGCGCCGGAGACGGATCTAGCGGCCGTCTCCGGTGGTCGCTCTTCGATGCGGGCGGGCGCTTCTCGACACGGGGTGGCGTCACTCGGCGCGGGCGGCCACTTCACGGCACAGCCCACCAAATCCAGCCCGTCCGGCGTTTGAGGACGAGGCCCTTTCGGGGCCGAAGCGGGGGTCTGGGGGCGCAGCCCCCTGGGATGGGACGGGTAGGGGCGGCGGGGGCGAAAAACCCACCCCCACCCGCACAACCACCGAAGACCTACGCCAACAACCCCCGCAACGGAAACACCGCCCGCCGAGTAGCCACAACAGCCTGATCAAGACGATCCGCGGGGTCATACCCCGACTCCCAGTCGGCGTAGGCCACCGGCCACCGCCCATCCGTCATCCGCTGAGGCCCCAACTGCCGCGTCCGAGCAAACACTTCCTGCCGCCACCCCTCAGGAATCACCGCCTCGGGCGCGATCTCCCGCCCCGCGGCAATCGCGACGAGATGCGTCCACGACCGCGGCACCACCTCCACCACGGCATAACCACCTCCGCCGAGCGCGACCCACTTCCCGTCCGCGTACTCGTGCGCGAGCTCATGACACGCGACCTGCACCGCCCGCTGCGCGTCCAGCGACACCGCGAGATGAGCGAGCGGATCCTCGAAATGCGTATCGGCCCCGTGCTGCGAAACCAGCACCTGCGGCCGAAAGTCCGCGATCAACTCCGGTACGACGGCGTGAAAGGCCCGCAACCACCCCGCGTCCCCGGTCCCGGCCGGCAACGCCACATTGACCGCAGCGCCCTCCCCCTTCCCGGCCCCGGTCTCCTCCGGCCACCCGGTCTGCGGGAACAACGTCCGAGGATGCTCATGCAGGGAGATCGTCAGCACCCGCGGGTCCTCCCAGAACGCCGCCTGGACCCCATCCCCGTGATGCACATCGACATCGACGTACGCGACCCGCTCGGCCCCCAGCTCCAACAGCCGGGCGATGGCCAGCGAGGCGTCGTTGTAAATACAGAACCCCGAGGCAGCCCCCGGCATAGCGTGATGCAACCCACCGGAGAAGTTCACGGCATGCAGCACATCCCCGGCCCAAACAGCCTCCGCCGCCCCCACCGACTGCCCCGCAATCAGCGCCGACACCTCATGCATCCCGGCAAAGGCGGGATCATCCATCGTCCCCAGCCCATACGCCCCGTCCGCCGACTCCGGATCAGCCGAGGCCGCCTTCACCGCCTCGACGTAGTCCTCCCGATGGACCAGCCGCAGCGTCGAATCACCGGCGGGCTTCGCCGCCACCACATCCATGTCCTTGTCGAGCCCGAAGGCATCGACGAGTCTCCGGGTCAGGGCGAGCCGGACCGGGTCCATCGGATGGTCCCGGCCGAAGTCATAGCCCGTTACTGCCTCGTCCCACATCAGCTGTGCGCGCCCGCTCATGCCCGTCACCGTATCGGTCCGCCGACGGCGCGAACGAGCGGGCGTACACCAACGTCACCAGCACCAACACCATCGGCACGAGCATCGCCCAGCGGTAACTCCAGGCGTCGCCCAGCGCCCCCACCAACGGCGAACCGATCAGAAACCCGACGTAATTGAACACATTGAGCCGCGCAATGGCCGTATCCGAAGCCCCCGGGAACAACCGCCCGGCCGCCGCGAACGTCTGCGGCACCAGCACACACAACCCGAGCCCCACCAACGTGAACCCGAGCATCCCGACCCCGGCCCCCGGCGCCACGGCCACCACGGCGAACCCCACCGCGGCCACCACCGCCCCCAACCGCACCACGGCCACCGCCCCGAACCGCCGCACCCCGAGATCCCCGATCCCCCGCCCGACCAGGCACATCACCATGTAGACGTTGTACGGAACGGTCGCCACCTGCTCCGAGCTGCCCAGCACGTCCTTCAGATATTTCGCACTCCAGTTGGAGACGGTCGAGTCCCCGATATAGGCGAAGGTCATCACCAGACACAAGGGCAGCAGCAACTTGAAGACGAGCGGCCCAGCCTCCGCGCCCTCCGCCTCGCTCCCCGGCGCACCCCCGTCGACGTACCACCGACTCCCCACCAAGGCGGCCGGCAACAACACAACCACCACGGGCAGATACGACACCCACAGCGCGAGATGCCAGTGCGCCCCCGCCCAAGCCAGCGAGGCCCCCACGATCCCGCCCAGGCTGTACGCGGCATGGAAGCTGAGCATGATGCTTCGTCCGTACGTCCGCTGCAGACTCACCCCGAGCATGTTCATCGAGGCGTCCAGCGCACCCACCCCGAGCCCGAACGCGCCGAGGGCGACGGCCAGTTCGGCCATGCTGTCGCCCGCCCCGACCCCGAGCAGCGCCAGGAGGACGACGGGCTGGGACCAGCGCAGCAGCACGCTGGGCCGTATTCGCTTCACCAACTGCTCGGTCGTCACGCTGCCGACCCCGGCGAGAATCGGCACCGCGGCCAGGAAGACGGGCAGCAGCCCGTCCGAGACCCCGTACCGGTCCTGGATCGCCGGAATGCGCGTCACGAGCAGCGCGAAGGTGGCGCCCTGAGCGAAGAAGCTGAACGCCAAAGAGGCCCTACCGCGCCGCAGCACATCTGTCATGGCGGCGAGCGTAAGGGCCCCAGCGTACTCGTGGGTAGATCCAGCCAAAGATGAATTCCGCTCAGCTTTACCGAGCGACGGCCAGCGAGGGCATCGCCGCAGGTACGGGGGCTTCCCCGGCCTTCAGCTCCGCATCGATCATCTCCGCCATCGGCCCGACGGCGACACCGCCACTGACCACGGACGTCACGGCGATCGTCCCGATCATCACGACCGTGCCCAGCCACACCATGGTGTCCACGGGCAGCGTGTACACCCCGACGATCCGCGCGACGCACTCCGCGAGCAGCATCACACCCCACACGAGCGAGAACCGCCGCTCGGCCCGCTGAAACGCCACCGACCCGCTCAACAGCCGCTCGAACGCGGCCTCCCGCTCCGGGCTGCCCTTCACCAGGAAGGGCTTCATACCGGCGGTCATCATCGGCTTCCCCATCACCACCGACACGAGGATCCCGATCCCGACGACACTGCTGATCCCGCTGTCCTTGGCAAGCATCAGCCGCGGATCACCGGCCACAAGGCTGAGCAGCACCCCGACGACGTTCACGAACAGAATCAGCACCGCGAACGCGTTGACCGTCCGCTCCGCGACGACCCCCCACACGGTCCGCACCGCCGGCACGACACTGCTCCACCCCAGCGCCGCCACCGTGCCCATCCCGAACCCGCTCTTCAGCAGGTAGTACGACCCGATCGGCACCGCCACATCCACGAGGAGCGGCCCGAAGTTCTTCTTCATGGAGCCCGTGTTCGTCGTCATGCCCTCAGCTTGCCGCGAGGCCCCGGCCCGCCAGTAGAACCGATCGTCCGGACCTCGGCATGACAAATGTCAGCGCTCCCACCCTGCCCGAGGTCATTCCAACAGGTCAGCCAACTGCCCCATGTCACCAAAGAGTTTAGTGGCCCCGACAAGCCGCTCAGCAGGAGTCATCCCGATGAACCCATACACATCCATCCCGGCCGCAACACCGGCCCGCACCCCCAACGGACTGTCCTCTACGACCACACACCGCTCCGGCGCCACGCCCATCCGCTCGGCCGCGTACAGGAAGAGATCCGGCGCGGGCTTCCCCCGCCCCACGTCCTCGGAGCTGAAGACCCACTCCTCCTCGAACCACTCGTCCAGCCCGGTGGTCCGATGCCCCACCCGAATCCGCTCATGGCTCCCGGACGACGCCACGCAGTACGGCACCCCGTCCGCGACCAGCCTCTCCAGCACGTCGACGGCCCCGGCGACCGGCTTCAACTCCCGCTCGAACGCGGCGAATACGCGAGCGTGGAAGACATCGTCGAAGTCGGCCGCCAACCGCTGCCCGGTCCGCTCCTCGACGAGATCGTGGACGCGGTGCATCGCGGCGCCCATGTAGTCACGGAGGGACTCCTCGTAGGAAGTCGGGTGCCCGAGCTCGGTGAGATAGCCGGCCAGGAGCCTGTTGGAGATCGGCTCGCTGTCGACGAGAACACCGTCGTTGTCGAAGATCACGAGGTCATAGCGCATACCGCTGAGCCTAAACGCAGAAAACCCCCGTACCGAATTAACGGTACAGGGGTTTTCGCAATATTTGTTCGGCGGCGTCCTACTCTCCCACAGGGTCCCCCCTGCAGTACCATCGGCGCTGTAAGGCTTAGCTTCCGGGTTCGGAATGTAACCGGGCGTTTCCCTCACGCTATGACCACCGAAACACTATGAAACAGACAACCGCACCACACCCCGCATAACCCAGGGATGTGGGGTTGTTCGTGGTTTCAGAACCAACACAGTGGACGCGAGCAACTGAGGACAAGCCCTCGGCCTATTAGTACCGGTCACCTCCAGCGGTTACCCGCCTTCCAGATCCGGCCTATCAACCCAGTCGTCTACTGGGAGCCTTAACCCCTCAAGGGGGTGGGAACACTCATCTCGAAGCAGGCTTCCCGCTTAGATGCTTTCAGCGGTTATCCCTCCCGAACGTAGCCAACCAGCCATGCCCTTGGCAGAACAACTGGCACACCAGAGGTTCGTCCGTCCCGGTCCTCTCGTACTAGGGACAGCCCTTCTCAATGTTCCTGCGCGCGCAGCGGATAGGGACCGAACTGTCTCACGACGTTCTAAACCCAGCTCGCGTACCGCTTTAATGGGCGAACAGCCCAACCCTTGGGACCGACTCCAGCCCCAGGATGCGACGAGCCGACATCGAGGTGCCAAACCATCCCGTCGATATGGACTCTTGGGGAAGATCAGCCTGTTATCCCCGGGGTACCTTTTATCCGTTGAGCGACGGCGCTTCCACAAGCCACCGCCGGATCACTAGTCCCGACTTTCGTCCCTGCTCGACCCGTCGGTCTCACAGTCAAGCTCCCTTGTGCACTTACACTCAACACCTGATTGCCAACCAGGCTGAGGGAACCTTTGGGCGCCTCCGTTACTCTTTAGGAGGCAACCGCCCCAGTTAAACTACCCATCAGACACTGTCCCTGATCCGGATCACGGACCCAGGTTAGACATCCAGCACGACCAGACTGGTATTTCAACGACGACTCCCCCTGAACTGGCGTCCAGAGTTCACAGTCTCCCAGCTATCCTACACAAGCCGAACCGAACACCAATATCAAACTGTAGTAAAGGTCCCGGGGTCTTTCCGTCCTGCTGCGCGAAACGAGCATCTTTACTCGTAGTGCAATTTCACCGGGCCTATGGTTGAGACAGTCGAGAAGTCGTTACGCCATTCGTGCAGGTCGGAACTTACCCGACAAGGAATTTCGCTACCTTAGGATGGTTATAGTTACCACCGCCGTTTACTGGCGCTTAAGTTCTCAGCTTCGCCACCCCGAAGAGTGACTAACCGGTCCCCTTAACGTTCCAGCACCGGGCAGGCGTCAGTCCGTATACATCGCCTTACGGCTTCGCACGGACCTGTGTTTTTAGTAAACAGTCGCTTCTCGCTGGTCTCTGCGGCCACCCCCAGCTCAAGGAGTAAATCCTCTCACCGGTGATGGCCCCCCTTCTCCCGAAGTTACGGGGGCATTTTGCCGAGTTCCTTAACCATAGTTCACCCGAACGCCTCGGTATTCTCTACCTGACCACCTGAGTCGGTTTAGGGTACGGGCCGCCATGAAACTCGCTAGAGGCTTTTCTCGACAGCATAGGATCATCCACTTCACCACAATCGGCTCGGCATCAGGTCTCAGACTATGTGAGTGGCGGATTTGCCTACCACTCGTCCTACACCCTTACCCCGGGACAACCACCGCCCGGGATGGACTACCTTCCTGCGTCACCCCATCACTCACCTACTACCATCTTGGGCCGGCGGCTCCACCACTTTCCATTCCCCGAAGGGTCCGGAACGGCTTCACGGCCTTAGCATTAATGGGCTCGATGTTTGACGCTTCACAGCGGGTACCGGAATATCAACCGGTTATCCATCGACTACGCCTGTCGGCCTCGCCTTAGGTCCCGACTTACCCTGGGCAGATCAGCTTGACCCAGGAACCCTTAGTCAATCGGCGCACACGTTTCTCACGTGTGTATCGCTACTCATGCCTGCATTCTCACTCGTGAACCGTCCACCACTAGCTTCCGCTGCGGCTTCACCCGGCACACGACGCTCCCCTACCCATCCATACAGGCGTTGGCCCTGTTGTATGAATGACACGACTTCGGCGGTACGCTTGAGCCCCGCTACATTGTCGGCGCGGAATCACTAGACCAGTGAGCTATTACGCACTCTTTCAAGGGTGGCTGCTTCTAAGCCAACCTCCTGGTTGTCTCTGCGACTCCACATCCTTTCCCACTTAGCGTACGCTTAGGGGCCTTAGTCGATGCTCTGGGCTGTTTCCCTCTCGACCATGGAGCTTATCCCCCACAGTCTCACTGCCGTGCTCTCACTTACCGGCATTCGGAGTTTGGCTAAGGTCAGTAACCCGGTAGGGCCCATCGCCTATCCAGTGCTCTACCTCCGGCAAGAAACACACGACGCTGCACCTAAATGCATTTCGGGGAGAACCAGCTATCACGGAGTTTGATTGGCCTTTCACCCCTAACCACAGGTCATCCCCCAGGTTTTCAACCCTGGTGGGTTCGGTCCTCCACGAAGTCTTACCTCCGCTTCAACCTGCCCATGGCTAGATCACTCCGCTTCGGGTCTTGAGCGCGCTACTAAACCGCCCTATTCGGACTCGCTTTCGCTACGGCTTCCCCACACGGGTTAACCTCGCAACACACCGCAAACTCGCAGGCTCATTCTTCAAAAGGCACGCAGTCACGACCCACAGAGTAAACTCTGTGAGCGACGCTCCCACGGCTTGTAGGCACACGGTTTCAGGTACTATTTCACTCCGCTCCCGCGGTACTTTTCACCATTCCCTCACGGTACTATCCGCTATCGGTCACCAGGGAATATTTAGGCTTAGCGGGTGGTCCCGCCAGATTCACACGGGATTTCTCGGGCCCCGTGCTACTTGGGTGTCTCTCAAACGAGCCGTTGACGTTTCGACTACGGGGGTCTTACCCTCTACGCCGGACCTTTCGCATGTCCTTCGCCTACATCAACGGTTTCTGACTCGTCTCACAGCCGGCAGACTGTGAAAGAGAGATCCCACAACCCCGTACACGCAACCCCTGCCGGGTCTCACACGTATACGGTTTGGCCTCATCCGGTTTCGCTCGCCACTACTCCCGGAATCACGGTTGTTTTCTCTTCCTGCGGGTACTGAGATGTTTCACTTCCCCGCGTTCCCTCCACTTGCCCTATGTGTTCAGGCAAGGGTGACAGCCCATGACGACTGCCGGGTTTCCCCATTCGGAAACCCCCGGATCAAAGCCTGGTTGACGACTCCCCGGGGACTATCGTGGCCTCCCACGTCCTTCATCGGTTCCTGGTGCCAAGGCATCCACCGTGCGCCCTTAAAAACTTGGCCACAGATGCTCGCGTCCACTGTGCAGTTCTCAAACAACGACCAACCACCCATCACCCTGCCCTACTGGGCAAGTTCACTGGGGTCGGCACTGAAGGCAGCCTCTCGGCCGTGCCCTCAGACACCCAACAGCGTGCCCGGCACCATCGCCACTCATGATCAGCTTTCCACGCCCCGAAGAGCAGTACTCGCAGCCAAGAGATGACCGACAGTGCCGAATAATCAACGTTCCACCCTTGAGCAACCACCGTCGGACATCTGCCGACGTAATGGCCCTGGACCACCAAGCGAACTTGGCGGCCTAGATGCTCCTTAGAAAGGAGGTGATCCAGCCGCACCTTCCGGTACGGCTACCTTGTTACGACTTCGTCCCAATCGCCAGTCCCACCTTCGACAGCTCCCTCCCCACAAGGGGGTTGGGCCACCGGCTTCGGGTGTTACCGACTTTCGTGACGTGACGGGCGGTGTGTACAAGGCCCGGGAACGTATTCACCGCAGCAATGCTGATCTGCGATTACTAGCAACTCCGACTTCATGGGGTCGAGTTGCAGACCCCAATCCGAACTGAGACCGGCTTTTTGAGATTCGCTCCACCTCACGGTATCGCAGCTCATTGTACCGGCCATTGTAGCACGTGTGCAGCCCAAGACATAAGGGGCATGATGACTTGACGTCGTCCCCACCTTCCTCCGAGTTGACCCCGGCGGTCTCCTGTGAGTCCCCGTCACCCCGAAGGGCACGCTGGCAACACAGGACAAGGGTTGCGCTCGTTGCGGGACTTAACCCAACATCTCACGACACGAGCTGACGACAGCCATGCACCACCTGTACACCGACCACAAGGGGGGCACTATCTCTAATGCTTTCCGGTGTATGTCAAGCCTTGGTAAGGTTCTTCGCGTTGCGTCGAATTAAGCCACATGCTCCGCTGCTTGTGCGGGCCCCCGTCAATTCCTTTGAGTTTTAGCCTTGCGGCCGTACTCCCCAGGCGGGGAACTTAATGCGTTAGCTGCGGCACCGACGACGTGGAATGTCGCCAACACCTAGTTCCCACCGTTTACGGCGTGGACTACCAGGGTATCTAATCCTGTTCGCTCCCCACGCTTTCGCTCCTCAGCGTCAGTAATGGCCCAGAGATCCGCCTTCGCCACCGGTGTTCCTCCTGATATCTGCGCATTTCACCGCTACACCAGGAATTCCGATCTCCCCTACCACACTCTAGCTAGCCCGTATCGAATGCAGACCCGGGGTTAAGCCCCGGGCTTTCACACCCGACGTGACAAGCCGCCTACGAGCTCTTTACGCCCAATAATTCCGGACAACGCTTGCGCCCTACGTATTACCGCGGCTGCTGGCACGTAGTTAGCCGGCGCTTCTTCTGCAGGTACCGTCACTTGCGCTTCTTCCCTGCTGAAAGAGGTTTACAACCCGAAGGCCGTCATCCCTCACGCGGCGTCGCTGCATCAGGCTTTCGCCCATTGTGCAATATTCCCCACTGCTGCCTCCCGTAGGAGTCTGGGCCGTGTCTCAGTCCCAGTGTGGCCGGTCGCCCTCTCAGGCCGGCTACCCGTCGTCGCCTTGGTGAGCCATTACCTCACCAACAAGCTGATAGGCCGCGGGCTCATCCTGCACCGCCGGAGCTTTTAACCCCCACACATGAGTGCAGGAGTATTATCCGGTATTAGACCCCGTTTCCAGGGCTTGTCCCAGAGTGCAGGGCAGATTGCCCACGTGTTACTCACCCGTTCGCCACTAATCCCCACCGAAGTGGTTCATCGTTCGACTTGCATGTGTTAAGCACGCCGCCAGCGTTCGTCCTGAGCCAGGATCAAACTCTCCGTGAATGTTTTCCCGTAATCGGGAACGACACACACGAGAGCGGAACAGTCAGGCGGAATAAGCCCGACCGTTCACAGCGTCCTCGCTGTATGTTTTCTTCAAAGGAACCTCGTCCCAGACATCAGATGATGTTTGGAGACGGGGTATCAACATATCTGGCGTTGATTTTTGGCACGCTGTTGAGTTCTCAAGGAACGGACGCTTCCTTTGTACTCACCCTCTCGGGCTTTCCTCCGGGCTTTTCCCTTCGGTCTTGCGTTTCCGACTCTATCAGACCGTTTCCGGTCCCGATTTCCTCGGTGCTTTCCAGGTTTCCGCTTCCGCGTTTCCCTTTCCGGCGGTTCCGACTCTATCAGATCCTTTCGGGCCTGACTCCCAGTCAGCGGGGCTTGCCTTCCCGGCCCTTGGGCCGTTCCGACGAGTGAGACTTTAGCGGATTCCTGAGTCCCGAGCGAATCGGGGGGTGCGTCCTTTCGAACGCGGATTCCTCATTTCGCAAATACGCATGGCAATACAACGCGACGACGGATCGTCGATTGTTCGTAGGTACTTGCGGAATGGCTGTCCGGGGACCGACCGGGGTCGGCGCTCACGTCGGACAACTCGGAGAACATTACGTACGCGGTAGAGGCGTGTCAACTCCGCTCCGGAGAGCACAGTGGAGGCGTACGCTGTGTGACGTGACTACGCGTACGTGCACCCAGCAGTGGTGGGCCGCCTGACGGCGGCCGTACACACGTATGTACTCAACGGCCGCCGCATCGGCGGCCGTTCGCGTTTCTCCCTCCAGAGGGTCGGCCGGCCGGGTGCGGCGGTCTCTATCAGGAGGTGGAGAGATGACGCGGGTCTTCAGTGGGGTCAAGCCGACCGGGCATCTGACGCTGGGGAACTACCTGGGCGCCATCCGGCGGTGGGTCGACGTGGATCAGCGGCGGAGCGACGCGCTGTTCTGTGTGGTCGATCTGCACGCGCTGACCGTGGACCACGATCCGGCGCGGGTGCGCAGGCTCAGTCGGCAGGCGGCGACGCTGTTGCTGGCGGCAGGGCTGGATCCCGAGCTGTGCACCGTGTTCGTACAGAGTCATGTGGACGAGCACGCGCGGCTGTCGTACGTCATGGAGTGTGTGGCCACCGACGGTGAGATGCGGCGGATGGTGCAGTACAAGGAGAAGGCCGCGCGTGAGCGGGAGCGGGGCGGGAGTGTGCGGCTGTCGCTGCTGACGTATCCCGTGCTGATGGCGGCGGACATCCTGGCGTACGGGACGGACGAGGTGCCGGTCGGGGACGACCAGACGCAGCATGTGGAACTGACCCGGGATCTGGCGGTGCGGTTCAACCAGCGGTACGGACACACGTTCGTGGTGCCTCGGGCGACTCGGCCGGAGGTGGCGGCCCGGGTGATGAACCTGCAGGAGCCGACTTCGAAGATGGGGAAGTCGGACGACTCCGGGCCGGGCATCGTCTATCTGCTGGACGAGCCGGAGGCCGTACGGAAGAAGGTCATGCGGGCCGTGACCGACAGTGGCGCGGAGGTCGTCTACGACCGGGAGGCGCGGCCGGGGGTGGCCAATCTGCTGGAGATCCTGGCCGCTTGCGGTGGTGGGAACCCGGAGGACCTGAGCGGTGTATATGAGTCGTACGGCACTTTGAAGAAGGCCACGGCGGAGGCCGTGGTCGAGCTGCTCAGGCCCGTGCAGGAGAGGCACAAGGAGTTGTGCGCGGATCCCGCTTATGTGGAAGGGGTGTTGCGGGATGGGGCGGAGAAGGCGAGAGAGATGGCGAAGCCGATGGTCGACAGCGCGTATCGGGCCATCGGGCTTCTGCCTGCGTAGTCGCGTGAGCGGTTAGCCGGTCAGCTGTTTCCGGAGGCCAGTTCGCGGCTGCGGTCGCGGGCGGCCTCCAGGGCGGCGATGAGTGCGGCGCGTACGCCGTGGTTCTCCAGTTCGCGGATGGCGTTGATCGTCGTGCCGGCGGGCGAGGTGACGTTCTCGCGGAGCTTCACCGGGTGCTCGCCGCTGTCGCGGAGCATGACGGCGGCGCCGATCGCGGACTGGACGATGAGGTCGTGGGCCTTGTCGCGCGGCAGGCCGAGCAGGATGCCCGCGTCCGTCATGGCTTCGACCAGGTAGAAGAAGTACGCCGGGCCGGAGCCGGAGAGGGCGGTGCAGGCGTCCTGCTGGGACTCGGGGACGCGGAGCGTCTTGCCCACGGCGCCGAAGATCTCGTCGGCGTGCGCGAGATGGGCCTCGGTGGCGTGGCTGCCGGCGGAGATGACGGACATGGCCTCGTCGACGAGGGCGGGGGTGTTCGTCATGACACGGACGACGGGGGTGCCTGCGGCCAGGCGCTCCTCGAAGAAGGAGGTGGGGATGCCCGCCGCGCCGCTGATGATCAGGCGGTCGGCGGGGAGGTGCGGGGCGAGTTCGTCGAGGAGAGTGCCCATGTCCTGCGGCTTGACCGTGAGGATCAGGGTGTCGGCGGTCTTCGCTGCCTCCGGGTTGGTGACCGGGGTGACTCCGTGGCGGGCGCGGAGTTCTTCGGCGCGCTCGGGGCGGCGGGCGGTGACCAGCAGGTCGGCCGGGGCCCAGCCCGCTCGGATCATTCCGCTGAGCAGGGCCTCACCGATCTTGCCGGTGCCGAGGACTGCGACTTTCTGACTCATGGGCCCATCCTCGCACCGGCCGTGGGGAGAGGTGGTGGTTGTCCGGCTGGCGGAACAGGACCTCCGTACTCCTCACTCCTCTATGCCGTACGCCTTCTCAGGGTGGCCGCGCCCAGGCACAGCACCAGTAGCGCGCAGCCGGCCACGATCAGTGCGTCGCGTACGAAGGTGGCGGTCATGTCGGTGTGCTTGAGGACCTCGTTCATGCCATCGACGGCGTACGACATGGGCAGGACGTCGGAGATGGCCTCCAGGGCGGGGTGCATGTCGGAGCGGGGAGTGAAGAGGCCGCAGAGGAGGAGTTGGGGGAAGATCACCGCCGGCATGAACTGGACGGCCTGGTATTCGGAGGCCGCGAAGGCCGAGACGAAGAGGCCGAGGGCGGTGCCGAGCAGGGCGTCGAGGAGGGCGACCAGGAGGAGGAGCCAGGGGCTGCCGGTCACGTCGAGGCCCAGGAACCAGACGGCGAGGCCCGTCGCCAGGGCGGACTGGATGATCGCGAGGATGCCGAAGGCGAGGGCGTAGCCGGCGATCAGGTCGCCCTTGCCGAGGGGCATGGCGAGGAGGCGTTCGAGGGTGCCGGAGGTGCGTTCGCGCAGGGTGGCGATGGACGTGACCAGGAACATCGTGATGAGGGGGAAGATGCCGAGCAGTGAGGCGCCGATGCTGTCGAAGGTGCGCGGGCTGCCGTCGAAGACGTAGCGCAGCAGGACGAGCATCACGCACGGGATGAGGATCAGCAGCGCGATCGTGCGGGGGTCGTGGCGGAGCTGGCGCAGGACCCGGGCGGCGGTGGCAGTGGTGCGGGAGGCGCTGAGGGCGCGGGGCCTGGCAGGTGCGGGGGTGCCGGTCGTCGTGGCGGCCGTGCTCGTGGCCGTGTTCGCGCTCATCGGGTGGTCTCCTTCTGGCGGGCGGTGGCTACGGCCTCGTCGACCAGGTGCAGGAAGGCGGCTTCGACCGTGTCGGAGCCGGTGCTGGTGCGGAGGGCGTCCGGGGTGTCGTCGGCGAGGATCTCGCCCTCGCGCATCAGGAGGAGGCGGTGGCAGCGCTCGGCCTCGTCCATGACATGGGAGGAGATGAGGAGGGTGGCGCCGCGGGAGGCGGCGATGTCGTGGAAGAGGGCCCAGAGGTCGCGGCGGAGGACGGGGTCCAGGCCGACGGTGGGTTCGTCGAGGACGAGGAGTTCCGGGGTGCCGAGGAGTGCGACCGCGAGGGAGACGCGGCTGCGCTGTCCGCCGGAGAGGTTGCCGGCGAGGGCGTCTGCGTGGGTGGTGAGGTCGACGTCGTTGATGGCCCGGGTGACGTCGTCGTGGCGGCGGGTGGCCGCGGCGCGGCCGGGGTCGAGGATCGCGGCGAAGTAGTCGAGATTCTGACGGACCGTCAAGTCGTCGTAGACGGAGGGGGCTTGGGTGACGTAACCGATGCGGGTGCGGAGGGTCGGGTGTCCTGCGGGGCGGCCGAGGACGTTCAGGGTGCCGGTGACCTTGGCCTGGGTACCGACGATCGAGCGCATGAGGGTCGACTTGCCGCAGCCGGAGGGGCCGAGCAGGCCGGTGATCTGGCCTCGCGGGACGGTGAAGTCGAGGGTGCGGAGGACTGTGCGGGGGCCGCGGACGACGGTGAGGGACTCGGCCTGGACGGCCGGTTCGCGGTCCGTGTCGGGCGGGGTGTCCGGTGATGCGGACGGGCCGGGGAGGTAATTCATCATGTGATGAATAATGCTCTCGCGGGACGGGACCGTCAAGCGGGTTGGGTTGGGGTGTCGTCCGGTGGGTGTGCGGGACGGCGCAGGCGCGTGGTGGCGTGATCGGAGTGGGGTGCTCCGGTATGGATGCCTCCGCGTTCACGGGGTGGCAACACGAACCGGGTGCGGGGCCAACTCCCTTTCCCGACAATGGATTTCAGTTCGCCGTGCCCTCCCCCGGTGCGGCGCCCACGCATCTCCTGTCCGGCTCTGTCCTGTCTTCGGAGGTGCCGTTGTCATGCGTGTCGTGCGCTGTGGTGTGAGCAAGGCCGATCTGTTCGCTTCGCTCGTCGTCTTTCTCGTCGCGCTCCCACTCTGTGTGGGCGTGGCGATCGCCTCTGGGGTGCCGGCCGAGTTGGGGCTGGTGACCGGGATCGTCGGTGGGCTGGTCGTCGGGGCGTTGCCCGGGAGCAGCCTGCAGGTGAGCGGTCCGGCCGCCGGGCTGACCGTGCTCGTGTACGAGGCCGTGCGGACGTACGGCGTCGAGGCGCTCGGGGTGCTGGTGTTCGCGGCCGGGGTGGTGCAGTTGGGGCTCGGGGCGTTGCGGCTGGGGCGGTGGTTCCGGGCCGTGTCCTCGGCCGTAGTGCACGGGATGCTCGCCGGAATCGGGCTCGTGCTGGTCGCCGGGCAGGTGTACGCGCTCGGTGATGTCGCCGCGCCGGCGGGCGGGGTCGGGAAGCTCGCCGGGCTGGTGTCGCTGCCGGGGCTGGTGGATCCGGTGGCGTTGTCAGTGGGGGGTGCCACCATTGCCGTATTGCTGCTGTGGCCTCGGTGGGGGCGGGGGTCTCGGTTGGTTCCGGCGCCGTTGGTGGCGGTGGGGTTGGCCGCGGCGGTGACCGGGGGGTTCGACCTCGCCGTGCGGCGGGTGGAGGTGCGGGGGCTGGTCGGTGCCGTGCGGGTGCCGGAGTGGGGGGATTTCGGGCGGCTTACGGAAGTGGGGGTGATCGGGACGGTCGTGGCGTTCGCGCTGATCGCGTCGGCGGAGTCGTTGTTCGGCGCGGCGGAGGTGGACCGGCTGCATCGGGGGCAGCGGACGGACTACGACCGGGAGTTGATCGCGCAGGGTGTGGGGAACGCCGTGTGCGGGGTGCTCGGGGCGTTGCCGATGACCGCGGTGATCGTGCGGAGTGCGACTGGGGGCGCCCCCTCTGGGGGAGTTCAGTCGGGGGCGCGGACGAAGGCCTCGCGGGTGCTGCACGGTGGGTGGTTGCTGGTGTTCACGGCTCTGCTGCCCGGGGTGTTGGGGCTGGTTCCGGTGGCAGCGCTGGCGGGGTTGCTCGTGCACGCCGGGTGCGGGCTCTTGCCGGTGCGGCAGGTGCGGGGGTTGTGGCGCGGGCATCGGGGTGAGGTGGTCGTGCTCGGGGTGACCGCGGTGGTGATCGTGGTGGGGAATGTGTTCGAGGGGGTGCTGGTCGGGCTGGCGTCGGCCGTGGCGAAGACCGCGTGGGACGTCAGTCATGTGCAGGTGGCGACGGAGGATCTCGGGGACGCGGGGATCGTCGTACGGGTGCTGGGGCACGCGACGTTTCTGCGGTTGCCGAAGCTGTTGGACGCGTTGGAGGCGTTGCCGTGCGACCGGGTGGTGCGGCTGGAGTTGGGTGGGCTGCGGCATGTGGATCATGCGTGTGCGGCGGCGCTGGAGGGGTGGGTCGTCGGGCGGGAGAGGGGGCGGGGGCCGGCACCGGAGCAGGGTGAGGGGGTAACGGCTGTGAGGGGAGGGCGAGTTGGGAGTCCGTGACTGTCGGGGCGGGGTGTGGTGGGTCGGTGGGCTGCCGGAGGCGCGGTGTGAGCGGGAGCGGTGGTTGTCGGGTTGGGGGTGGGTGGCTTCGGTTGTGTGCGGGGTGCGGGTGGGCGGGGCTGGTCGCGCCCGCGCGGCGGAGCCGCATATCGGTACAGCCCCGTGCCCCCGGGGCATCAGGGCTCGCGGTGGCCGCCGGACGCGTGGCGGGGTGGCCGTCAGGGGGTCATGGCGTGAGGGCTACGACGAGTTCCACGACGTAGGTCTCCTCCACCAGCTCGTCCGGGAAGACGGTCCGTAGGTGGTCCCGCTCCTCGGTCAGGAAGGCGTCCGTGCTCGCCTTGTCGTGGACGAGGAAGGCCGAGTGGCTGCCGATGTTGGCCAGGTGCGTGTCGATCGGGACGTGGCGGCTCCAGCGGACCCTGCGGTGGGCGAAGTCGAGGCGGCCGGTGGGATCGGCCAGCGCGGCACGCACGCCGCTGCCGTTCTGCTCCACGACGCGGTCGATGCCGAAGTGGATCCTGATGCGTTCCGACTGCTCCGCGATCCACGGCACGTCGACAGCGCCGGTGTTCCACCACAGGGCGAGTGCGCCGCCGGGGCGCAGTACGCGGAGCGCCTCCGGGACCGAGCGGGTGGTGTCGGTCCAGTGCCAGGCCTGGGCGTAGGTGAGGAAGTCGACGGAGTGGTCGGTGAGGGGGAGGGCGTCGCCGTTGCCCCGGACGATCGGGATGTCGGGGAGGGTCCGGCGGAACTGGACCGCCATGCCGTCGCCGGGTTCGATCGCGATCACTTCGGCGCCGCGGTCGTGCAGCAGGGCGGTCGCGATGCCGGTGCCCGCGCCGACGTCCGCGACGCGGGCGCCGGTGAGGGGGTGGCCGGCGAGTTCCTCGATGGCGTCGAAGAGGGCGGGTGGGTAGGAGGGGCGGTTCTCGGCGTACTGGCCTGCGGCGGCGTTGAAGGAGTGGGCTCGGGCGGCGGGTGAGGGGGGATTTGCGGAGGTGGTCATACGGCCATGGTTACCCGGGTGGGTGCAGGGTGCAGGTGGTTTTTGGTGAGAAATGAAAGAGGGAACCGCCGTGACCCGCGGAGTCGCAAGCTGCCGTACGACCGGCTCTCGCCCAGCTGGAGAGTTCCGCGTGCCCGAAGACCTGCCCGTGCCCCAGGCGCCGTAGCTCCCCGGAATCCGTACCCCTGCCTCACGCCCCCCGTCGCTTCTTCGACGGGTTGCGGGTGCGGCGGGAGGTGCGCTTCTCGTACTGGGTCAGGGCGGTCTCGTACTCCTGGCGGTGGAGTTTCTCGCCCGGGGCCTCCACCAGAGAGCGGAAGAAGTAGGCGAGGAGAGAGCCGACGAAGCCGATGGCCAGGAGGCCGCGGAGGGAGGCCTGGCGGTCCGGGTCGGGGCGTTTTTTGAAGGTTTCCCAGGTGTGGCCGAAGGCGAGGGCGCTGCAGATCGCGAACATCACGATGACGAGGAGGGTGACGAAGCTGCCTACGTTCGCGATCTGGATGCCCTGGTAGGCGAAGCGGAGGACCAGGCAGGCGGCGACCGCGGCGGCGAGGGAGCCGGCGGCCGTGGAGACGCGGCGTGCGGTGTAGCCGTCGTCGTGGTTCACCCAGGTGTTGCCGAAGAAGCGGAGGGGTTCGGGGCGGGGGCCTGTCGCTGTGGCCGTGCCTTCGCCTGGGGAGCCCGCGGGGGTGTCCTGGGTGCCGGTCGTCTCGTCGTTCACGGGACGATTATGGCTCCGGGGGTGGGCGCGGGCTCCCGTTGGGGGCTCAGGCGCAGCGGGACGCCACGTAGCCGTCGCTACCGGTGTTCACATACGCGTCCGCGATGAACTCGCCGTTGCTGATGTTGTCCCAGATGCTCGACGTGCCGTAGGTGCCGGTGACCGTCGTCCCCGGCGCCTGGCAGTAGAGCAGGACCTTCGAACTCGCGGGCAGGGTGCCGACGATGCTGTAGCCCGTGCCTGGGCCGCTGCGGATGTTGAGGGTGACGTTGGCCGTCGTGTACGTCTGCGCCGCGCTGGCGGTGACCGGTGAGCCGATCACGAGGACCAGTGCTCCGGCACCGCCTGCAAGTAAGACCGACGCGCGTCTTCGGAATGTCATGCGTGTCCCCCTGGGTGGTGGCGGTGTGGTCAGGAGCAGTGCGGGCGGACGTAGCCGTCGCTGCCCGTGTTCACGTACGCGTCGGAGATGTACTCGCCGTCGTCGATGTTGTCCCAGATGTTCGTCGTGCCGTAGTAGCCCGTCACCGTGGTGCCCGGCGTCTGGCAGTAGATCGGGACCTGGGAGCCCTCGGCCAGGACGCGGACGATGGTGTAGCCGGTGCCGGGGCCGCTGCGGACGTTGACGCGGGTGCCGGGTGCGATCGAGTAGTAGTGCAGCGCCGCCGCTGCGGACGCCGCCGTGGTGACGGCCTGCGTCGTGCCGTCGCCCTCGACCTCTTCAGTACGGTCAACAGACATGAAAAACCTCCCCCGTTGGACCCCATGACTGCCATGGGGTCCCGTTGATTCCCCTAAAACACGCCATGAAACATATGTGCGCACCTCGCACTCGGAGGCTGGCGAGCCACCTCTGTCCCGTACGGGTCATCGACTAGGCTCCGTGCGTCGCGCGCGCGAACGATCAGCACGGGGGTGGTTCCATGGCGCCACAGCGCAACACCGGAGCGGGCGCGGAAGCGGAACTTCCCGAGTACGCCGGTCACTACCGCCTGGAGTCCTGCCTGGGCTCCGGCGGCATGGGCGTGGTGCATCTGGCGCAGAGCACCTCCGGGATGAAGGTCGCCGTGAAGGTCGTCCACGCGGAGTTCGCCCAGGACCCCGAGTTCAGGGGCCGGTTCCGGCAGGAGGTCGCGGCGGCCCGACGGGTGAGCGGGGCCTTCACCGCGCCGGTGGTCGATGCCGACCCGGAGGCCGAACGGCCGTGGATGGCAACGTCGTTCATCCCCGGGCCGACCCTGTCCGAGCACGTGAAGCGGAACGGGCCCATGGCGCCCGGTGAGTTGCGCCGCCTGATGGCGGGGCTGGCCGAGGCGCTGCGCGACATCCACCGGGTCGGCGTCGTGCACAGAGATCTCAAGCCGAGCAATGTGCTGCTCGCCGAGGACGGGCCGAAGGTCATCGACTTCGGCATCTCTCGGCCAAAGGACAGCGAACTGCGCACCGAGACGGGCAAGTTGATCGGCACACCGCCGTTCATGGCACCCGAGCAGTTCCGCCGGCCGCGGGAGGTCGGTCCTGCCGCCGACATCTTCGCGCTCGGGTCCGTACTGGTGCACGCGGCGACGGGGCGCGGGCCGTTCGACTCCGACAGTCCGTACGTCGTCGCCTATCAAGTCGTCCATGACGAGCCGGACTTGGCCGGGCTGCCGGAGAACATCGCGCCGCTGGTGCTGCGTTGCCTCGCCAAGGAGCCCGAGGACCGGCCCACGCCTGACGAGTTGATGCGGGAACTCCGGTCGGTCTCGGCCTCGTACGACACGCAGGCGTACATACCGGCGCAGCGGCCCGGTGTCACGCCGGTGCCGGAGCACCGTACGGAAGAGCCCGAACAGTCCGAACGGCCGCGCGGACGGCGACTGTTGGGCAAACGGTTCGCCCTCGGCGCGGGAGCGCTCGGCCTGGCCGCGATCGGCACGCTCGCCGCGCTCCAGTTGACCGACGACGGCGAGGCGACGGCGAAGAGCACCACCCCGCACACCACGCCCAGCACCGGGTTCGGCGAGTGGAAGACGGCACCGGTCTCCAAGAAGAGCACGCCCCAATGCTCGTACGGGGCAGGGAAGTTGCTCTGCGCGCAGCCCGGGGTGGTGTTCGCCCTGGACCCGTCCGACGGCCGTGTGCTGTGGCGGCACTCCGTCGCGACGACGCACCGCAGCGGGCCGCCGGTCCTCTCGGGCGGCCTGGTGCAGCCCTCGTTGGACAGCGGCCGGCATCTGGAGGCCCTCGATCCCGCCTCGGGCAAGGCGCGTTGGCAGAAGACCGTCCCCGCCTACACCGGGCTCACGGACGCCGGCGGCATGCTCCTGCTCACCCACGCGGACGGGACGGTCACCGGTGTGGACGGCGCCTCGGGCGCCACGAAGTGGAGCCACCGGATTCCGGGCCAACAGGCGCCGTACTTCACCTCGTTCGCCGGTGACTCGTCGGCGTACGCGACGAACACGTCGGACGACGGGGCGAGAACCCGGGTGACGGCGGTCGATCCGGAGACGGGCGCGGTGCGCTGGGACGCGCGGCTGAAGGGGTCGTTGAAGCCCGTCGGCGCGGCGGGCGGGTCCGTGTATCTCCTCTCGGTCGACACCGTCTACGGGGCCACGGAGGCCGTGGTCCGCTACACACCGGACACCGGAGCCACGCGGCGCGTGACGCTGCCCGCCAGAGTCGACCAGGCCCACGGGACCGTCCACGGGAACGTCGTCTACCTCATGGGGACCGGCGGATCACTGAGAGCCGTGGACGTGGCGGCGCGGAAGCAGCTGTGGAGCCTGGAGACGGCGGTGGCACGGAGTTCCGCACCGGTCGCGGACGGACGGCAGGTGTACGTCACCTCCGGAGACGGGCGGCTGCTCGCGGTAGACGCCCGCGCCGGACGACTCGTCGGGCAGACTCCCGCGCGCCTGGACTCCAACTCCGACCGGGTCAGCGCGGCGCTGCCCGAACCCGTCGTGGCGAACAACCACGTCTACGCCGCCGCCCCCGACGGCACGGTCTTCGCCGTCAACTCCCTTGCTCCGGGCGCCTGGTAGCGGCCGTAAGCCCAGCAAGCCGAAGGGCCGTCCCGCGAAGGGGGACGGCCCGAGGCCCAACGAGCTCCGGTACTACAGGAGTTACGAACTCAGCCCAGCTTGCTGACGTCCCGCACCGCTCCCCGGTCCGCGCTGGTGGCCATCGCCGCGTACGCACGCAGCGCCGCCGACACCTTCCGCTCGCGCTGCTTCGGGGCGTACCGCCCGTCCAGCGCGGCCTCGCGGCGGGCCAACTCGGCGTCGTCCACGAGGAGTTCGATGGTGCGGTTCGGGATGTCGATGCGGATGCGGTCGCCGTTCTCGACGAGGGCGATCGTGCCGCCGGACGCCGCCTCGGGGGACGCGTGGCCGATGGACAGGCCCGAAGTGCCGCCGGAGAAGCGGCCGTCGGTGATCAGGGCGCAGGTCTTGCCGAGGCCGCGGCCCTTGAGGAAGGACGTCGGGTAGAGCATCTCCTGCATGCCGGGGCCGCCCCTGGGGCCCTCGTAGCGGATGACGACGACATCGCCGTGCGTCACCTGTTTGTTGAGGATCTTCTCGACCGCTTCTTCCTGCGACTCGCAGACGACCGCGGGGCCCTCGAAGGTCCAGATGGACTCGTCGACGCCCGCCGTCTTCACCACGCAGCCGTCGACCGCCAGGTTGCCCTTGAGAACCGCGAGGCCGCCGTCCTTGGAGTAGGCGTGCTCGGCGGAGCGGATGCAGCCCTCGGCCGCGTCCTCGTCCAGGGCCTCCCAGCGCTCGGACTGGGAGAAGGCCTCTGAGGAGCGGACGCAGCCGGGCGCCGCGTGCCACAGTTCCACGGCCTCCGGCGACGGGGAGCCGCCGCGCACGTCCCACGTCTTGAGCCAGTCCGCGAGGGACGGGCTGTGGACGGAGTGGACGTCCTCGTTCAGCAGGCCCGCGCGGTGCAACTCGCCCAGCAGGGCCGGGATTCCGCCCGCGCGGTGCACGTCCTCCATGTAGTACGTGCGGTTCTTCGCGACGTTCGGGGCGACCTTCGCGAGGCACGGCACCCGGCGCGAGACCGCGTTGATCTCTTCCAGGCCGAACTGGACGCCGCCCTCCTGCGCCGCGGCGAGGAGGTGCAGGATCGTGTTGGTGGAGCCGCCCATCGCGATGTCGAGGGCCATCGCGTTCTCGAAGGCCGCGAAGGTGGCGACGTTGCGCGGCAGGACGGTCTCGTCGTCCTGCTCGTAGTAGCGGCGGGTGATGTCCATCACCGTGCGGGCCGCGTCCTGGTACAGGCCCTTGCGGGCCGTGTGCGTGGCGAGGACCGAGCCGTTGCCCGGCAGCGACAGGCCGATGGCCTCGGTCAGGCAGTTCATCGAGTTGGCGGTGAACATGCCGGAACAGGAGCCGCAGGTCGGACAGGCGTTCTCCTCGATGTTGAGGACGTCCGCGTCGGAGATGCTGTCGTTGGCGGCGTCGACCATCGCGTCGATCAGGTCCAGCGTGCGGACGGTGCCGTCCTGCAGGGTGGCGCGTCCGGCCTCCATCGGGCCGCCGGAGACGAAGACCGTCGGGATGTTCAGACGGAGTGCCGCCATGAGCATGCCGGGCGTGATCTTGTCGCAGTTGGAGATGCAGATCAGGGCGTCGGCGCAGTGCGCCTCGACCATGTACTCGACCGAGTCCGCGATCAGGTCACGCGAGGGCAGGCTGTAGAGCATGCCGCCGTGGCCCATCGCGATGCCGTCGTCCACCGCGATGGTGTTGAACTCGCGCGGGATGCCGCCGGCCGCGGTGATCGCCTCGCTGACGATCCGGCCGACGGGCTGGAGGTGGGTGTGGCCGGGCACGAACTCCGTGAAGCTGTTCGCCACCGCGATGATCGGCTTCCGGCCGATGTCCGCACCGGGTACACCGGAGGCGCGCATAAGGGCGCGTGCGCCCGCCATGTTGCGGCCGTGGGTGACTGTACGGGACCTCAGCTCGGGCATCGTCGATCGCTCCTTCAGACAGATAGGGCTGCTAAAGAGCGTACGCCGGTCATCCAGGGGTCGGACACGGTGTCCGCATCGCGGGACGCCTGTCTCGCGACAGCGGGTGTCCTACGGCCCCGTCAGATGCCCCTGCACCACCGGCGCCACCCGCGCGATGATCTGCTCCACGTCCGCCGAGGCCAGCGGTTCCACCTTGATCACGTACCGCAGCATCGCCGTACCGACCAACTGCGCCGCCGCGAGCTCGGCGCGCAGCTCCGCGTCCGGGAGGTCGAGCTGGGCGGCGACCCGGCCCAGCACCTGGGCGACCACGAGCCGCCGGAAGACGGCCGCGGCGGCCTCGTTGTTGACGGCGGAACGGACGACCGCCAGCAAGGGCTTACGGGTGGCCGGGTTCTCCCACACACCGAAGATGAAGCGGGTCAGCCGCTCGCCGACGCCGTCCAGCGGCCCCTCGGCGACCGCCGCCGGCGCGTTCTGCGCCGGTGCGAACGCGACCTCGATCGCCGCCTCGAAAACCTGCTCCTTCGTACCGAAGTAGTGGTGCACGAGCGCCGAGTCGACCCCGGCCGCCTTCGCGATCCCCCGCACGGACGTCTTCTCGTACCCCCGCTCGGAGAACTCCTCGCGGGCCGCGGTCAGGATGCGGTCGCGGGTGTCCGCGGATTCCGTACGAGGGGGCCGGCCCCGGCGCTTGGCGGTGGCGTCGGTCACCGCCGGGGCACCTTCACGGCCGAGGCCAGATGCAGCCGCGTGAAGGCGAGTGCCTCCGCCAGGTCGGCCTCGCGTTCGGCGCTGGACATCGCGCGCCGGGTGTTGACCTCGATGACGACATGGCCGTCGAAGCCGGTCGTCGCGAGCCGTTCCAGCAGCTCGGCGCAGGGCTGGGTGCCGCGGCCGGGGACGAGGTGCTCGTCCTTGTTGGAGCCGTTGCCGTCCGCGAGGTGGACATGGCCGAGACGGTCGCCCATGCGCTCGATCATCTCGTTCGCGTCCGTGCGGGCGGTCGCGGTGTGGCTGAGGTCGATCGTGAAGTGCCGGTAGTCCTCGTTCGTGACGTCCCAGTCGGGGGCGTAGGCGAGCATCTCGCGGTCGCGGTAGCGCCACGGATACATGTTCTCTACGGCGAACCGCACATCCGTCTCGTTCGCCATCCGCCAGATCCCGCTGACGAAGTCCCGGGCGTACTGGCGCTGCCAGCGGAACGGCGGATGCACCACGACCGTGCTCGCGCCGAGCTTCTCGGCGGCCGCCTGGGCGCGCTGGAGCTTGATCCACGGGTCGGTGGACCACACCCGCTGCGTGATGAGCAGGCAGGGCGCGTGCACGGCGAGGATCGGCACCTGGTGGTAGTCGCTGAGTCTGCGCAGCGCGTCGATGTCCTGGCTGACCGGGTCGGTCCACACCATGACCTCGACGCCGTCGTAGCCGAGGCGTGCGGCGATCTCGAAGGCCGTCGCCGTCGACTCCGGATACACGGACGCCGTGGACAGCGCGACCTTCGCATCCGGGATGCGCACGACTGGTTCTGCCACGGAGGACAGACTACGGGGCGGCGCTTTGCGCGAGGGAGCCGGTTGCTGTGGCCGCGCTGTGCGGGAGACGGCAATCGGCCATCTGCGACGCGGGGCCGCGTTGTGGCGATACTTCATGCGGGTTCGATACGTCCCGTACCGTGCGGGCGTTCAGTACGCACGCGTGGCCGAACCGTGCGGGCGTTCAGCAGGGCGCGTGTGCGGGCGGGATGAACGGCTACGCGTGTGTGCGTCCCGCACCGAGTCCACGCGAGCGTGCGTCACCAACCGAATCCAAGCGCGTGCAACACGAACGGCCACCCTCGTGCGCGTGCACGACCAGTCACACAGATGCGCCCGACGGATCGTCTCCACGCGCCGGCGCCACCGAGGGCCACGCACGCGTGCGGCACGAACCGGCACGCGCGCGTGCCGCACGACACGTGCAGCACAGTCCTGCACCCGCGGCGACCGCCCCGCCTACGCCGACGGCATCTGATCCAGCCGTCGCAGGATCACGCCCTCGCGCAGCGCCCAAGGGCAGACCTCCAGCGTCTCGACGCCGAAGAGGTCCATCGCGCCCTCGGCGACCATCGCGCCCGCCAGGAGCTGTTCGGCGCGGCCCTCGGAGACGCCGGGGAGGACGGCGCGCTGGGCGGTGGTCATGCCGGCCAGGCGGGGGACCCAGGCCTCCAGGGAGCCGCGCTTCAGCTCGCGTTGGACGTAGAGGCCGTCGGCGGAGCGGGCGGCGCCGGCGAGGCGGGCGAGCTGCTTGAAGGTCTTCGACGTGGCGACGACGAGGTCGGGGGCGCCAATACGGCTGAACTCCCCCACCGTACGGGCGATCTGGGCGCGTACATGGCGGCGCAGGGCCCTTATCGCGTCCGGTTCCGGCGGGTCGCCGGGGAGCCAGGCGGCGGTGAGGCGGCCCGCGCCGAGGGGCAGCGACACGGCCGCGTCGGGCTCCTCGTCGATGCCGTAGGCGATCTCCAGGGAGCCGCCGCCGATGTCGAGGACGAGCAGCTTGCCCGCCGACCAGCCGAACCAGCGGCGGACGGCGAGGAAGGTGAGCCGGGCCTCCTCGGCGCCGGTGAGGACCTGGAGCTCGACGCCGGTCTCGGTCTGCACGCGCGCGAGGACGTCGTCCGCGTTGCTGGCCTCGCGGACGGCGGAGGTGGCGAACGGGAGGAGTTCCTCGACGCCCTTGTCCTCGGCCGCCTGCAGCGCCTCCTGGACGACGCCGACGAGTTTGTCGACCCCCTCGGGGCCGATCGCACCGTCCTCGTCGAGGAGTTGGGCAAGGCGGAGTTCCACCTTGTGCGAGTGCGCGGGCAGCGGGCGCGCGCCCGGGTGTGCGTCCACCACCAGCAGATGCACCGTGTTCGATCCCACGTCGAGGACACCGAGTCTCATATACGGAACGCTACTGCCACCTGCACCTATCTCGGTCCCCGGAGCGGTGTCTGGGGCCGCCTCGGGCGACTTACCCTGGACGCGTGCCAAAGACGAAAAAGGCGAAGACCGACAAGGCGGCCAAATCACCCGGCGATTCTTCGCCGGTGACGTCGGCCAAGTCCCCGAAGCCCCCGAAGCCGTCGACGAAGAAGGCCCTGAAAGCCGACGAGAAGGGGCTCGACTTCGCGCGCGCGTGGGTGGAGTTCCCGGATCCGGCGGACGATGAGCAGCTGTTCCGCTGCGATCTGACATGGCTGACCTCTCGCTGGAACTGCATCTTCGGAAGCGGCTGCCAGGGCATCCAGGCGGGCCGCGCGGACGACGGATGCTGCACCCTGGGCGCGCACTTCTCCGACAAGGACGACGAGAAACGGGTCGCCGGGCATGTGGCGAGGCTCACGCCCGACATCTGGCAGCACCACGACGAGGGCGTGGAGAACGGCTGGATCTCCAAGGACGAGGACGGCGACCGCCAGACCCGCCCGTTCCAGGGCTCGTGCATCTTCCAGAACCGCCCCGGTTTCGCCGGCGGCGCGGGCTGCTCGCTGCACATCCTGGCCGTCAAGGAGGGCCGAGAGCCCCTGGAGACCAAGCCGGACGTCTGCTGGCAGCTGCCGGTGCGGCGGACGTACGAGTGGATCGACCGCCCGGACGACACGCGCGTGCTCCAGGTGTCGATCGGCGAGTACGACCGCAGGGGCTGGGGTTCCGGCGGCCACGACCTGCACTGGTGGTGCACGTCGGCGACCTCGGCGCACGGCGCGGGCGACCCTGTCTACGTGTCCTACGGCCCGGAGCTGACCGAGCTGATGGGCAAGGCCGGCTACGACCGCCTGGTCGAGCTCTGCGAACAGCGCCTGGCCTCGCAACTCCCGCTGCTGGCACCGCATCCCGCGGACCCGGTCGCCTGAGGGACCGCGACTAGGACGAGCTCGGGCCGCCGCCGTCGTCGGGCGGCGGCGTCGAGCTGCCCGGGTCGGCGGAGGACGAGTCCGTCGCAGTCGGGGTCGGAGTCGGATCGGCGGACGAGGGCGGCGGGTCGCTGGGCGTGGGGTCGGTGGGTGCCGTGCTCGTGGGCGTCGGGTCCGGGCTCGACGAGGGCGGGTCGCCGGGATCGGTGGGGTGCGTGGGGTTGCCCGGGTCGGTCGGGGCGGGCGCGGTGCCGTAGCCCTCGATCGAGACGACGGCTCCGGCCGGTGAGACGGCCACGCGCGCGGTCCAGTGGCCGGAGGGCTCGCGCAGATGGTCGACGTACACCTTGATCGTCAACGATTCGCCCGGTGCGAGGGTTCCCGAGGACTGGCTGAGGTAGAGCCAGGGCGCCGCGGTGGTCGCGGACCAGCGGACCGGGGCCGAGCCGGACGCGGTGAGGGTGATGAGCGTGGTGTCGCTGCTGTTGGCGGCCGAGACGGCGAGGTGGCCGGCGCCCTTCTGGCCGGCGCCGGTGACGCTGATGACCTCTACGGAGACGTCGTTCTTGCCGCCCTTGCCGGGCCGGGGAGTCGTGCTGGCGTTCCCGGTGTTCTCGTAGCCGCCGCTCGCGACCTCGCCCTCCAGACTGCCGGGTCCGTGCTGCTCGCTCGCGGTGACGGCCCGGCCCTCGGCGCCCTCGCCGGTCGGCGTGCCCCGGTAGGCGGCCCACAGGGCGAGGACGGGCGCGGCGATGACGGTGGCGACGACGGTCGTCGTGACGGCACGCGCGCGTAGGCGGTCTCTCCGGGCGGCACGGTCCTTCGGGTCCATCGGGAAACCGCGCCGGTCGAAGCGCGGTGCCGCGGCGCCACGCGCGCGTGGGAGATGCGCCATGGCGACATGCAGGGCCGCGCGGGGTGCCTCCAGGACGGGCAGTTCGGCGGGCGTGACACTCGCGCCGGGCCAACTGCCGGGCACCGCGCGCTCGGCGGTACGACGGCAGTGCGGGCAGTCGTCGACGTGCCGGACGAGTTCGCGGCGCAGGGCGCTGCTGAGCACCAGCTGATGGTCACCGGTGAGCCGGGCGACGCTCGGGCAGCTCCCGGTCTCCACGACGGCGAGGGCGGCACGCGTGCGTTCCACCTCGCAGGCCGCGGCCGCCAGCAACTCCCGTGCACCGGCGAGGTCCATGCCGAGAACGGCGGCGACCTCATGGGCGGCGAGCCGGTGCCGCACGGCGAGTTCGAGCGCCTCGCGCTGCTCCGGGGTGGTCCCGGCGGCCTCCGGCCAGGCGAGCAGGGCGAGTTCACGCCGCCGCTGCTCCCTCAACTCCTCGGAGACAGCGGGCTCTTCCACCTCAGTACGCCCCACCGCGTGCGTGCCCTGACGTTTCTGCTTGGCCTCGGCCAGCTTGCGCAGGCATGCCCAGCGGGCCAGCGCGTACAGCCAGGCCCGCCGGTCACCGGCCGTCTCCGGCACCCGCGCGCCCCGGCGTTCGGCCAGCGCCAGCACGTCCCCCAGGGCGGCGGTCGCCGCGTCGTGGTCGCACAGCACGGACAGGCAGTAGGTGAACAGGCCGTCCAGATACGGCTCGTAGCGCGCGGGCGGGCGCTGCGCCAGCGTGCGCGCCGCAGCGCGGTCGCGCGCCTCCCGATGCGCCCGGTGTGCGCCGGTGGTGCGGGTCGAGGTCTCCGGACTGCTGCTCATCACCCGTGCGACCGTAGGCGGCGGGCGATGCCCCCTTCCGCCCCCTTGAGCACATTTAATCCGTACGGGTGAAACGATCCCTCAAAAGGGGACAGGCACCCCTACCTGCATGGCTCGTTCTTGACGGCCAGTGGCCGGATACCGAAGAGGCACGACTCGACCGCCGACCGCGTTGTCAGTGGCGGCGGTTACGGTTCACGCATGGCTGCCCGTACGAAGACCACCAAGGACCGACCGTCCTACCGCTGCACCGAGTGCGGCTGGCAGACGGCCAAGTGGCTCGGCCGCTGCTCCGAGTGCCAGGCCTGGGGAACGGTCGAGGAGTACGGCACCCCCGCGGTCCGGACGACGACCCCGGGCCGCGTCACCACTTCCGCGGTGCCCATCGGCCAGGTCGACGGCAGGCAGGCCACCGCCCGCTCGACCGGCGTCCCCGAGCTGGACCGGGTCCTCGGCGGCGGCCTGGTCCCCGGAGCGGTGGTCCTCGTCGCGGGCGAACCGGGCGTGGGAAAGTCGACCCTCCTCCTCGACGTGGCGGCGAAGTCGGCGAGCGAGGAGCACCGCACGCTCTACGTCACCGGCGAGGAATCGGCGAGCCAGGTCCGGCTGCGCGCCGACCGCATCAAGGCGATCGACGACAACCTCTACCTCGCCGCCGAGACCGATCTGGCCACGATCCTGGGCCACTTGGACGCGGTGAAGCCCTCCCTCCTGATCCTGGACTCCGTCCAGACGGTGGCCTCCCCGGAGATCGACGGCGCACCCGGCGGCATGGCCCAGGTCCGCGAGGTCGCCGGCGCCCTGATCCGCGCCTCCAAGGAGCGCGGCATGTCCACCCTCCTCGTAGGCCACGTCACCAAGGACGGGGCGATCGCAGGCCCCCGCCTCCTCGAACACCTGGTGGACGTGGTCCTCTCCTTCGAGGGCGACCGCCACGCACGCCTACGCCTCGTACGGGGCGTCAAGAACCGCTACGGCACAACGGACGAGGTCGGCTGCTTCGAACTCCACGACGAGGGCATCACCGGCCTGGCCGACCCGAGCGGCCTGTTCCTGACCCGCCGCGCGGAGCCGGTCCCCGGCACCTGCCTGACGGTCACCCTGGAGGGCCGCCGCCCCTTGGTGGCCGAGGTCCAGGCCCTCACGGTCGACTCCCAGATCCCCTCCCCCCGCCGCACCACTTCCGGCCTGGAGACATCCCGGGTCTCGATGATGCTCGCGGTCCTGGAACAACGCGGACGCATCAGCGCCCTGGGCAAAAGGGACATCTACTCGGCGACGGTGGGCGGAGTGAAACTCTCCGAACCGGCCGCAGATCTGGCCATCGCGCTCGCCCTGGCCTCCGCGGCAAGCGACACCCCCCTCCCCAAGAACCTGGTCGCGATCGGCGAAGTAGGCCTGGCAGGCGAGGTCAGAAGGGTCACGGGCGTCCAGCGCAGACTCTCCGAAGCACACCGTCTGGGCTTCACCCACGCCCTCGTCCCGACCGACCCGGGCAAGATCCCCGCAGGCATGAAGGTCATCGAAGTAGCCGACATAGGAGACGCTCTCCGGGTCCTTCCAAGGTCCCGTAAGCGAGAGGCCCCACGGGACGCCGAGGACCGCCGGTAGACTTTGCCCTGGTCTCGCCCGTCCGTACGAACCTGGTACGCGAAACGGGAGCACCGGAAAAACCTGCGACCGGAGGAGTGCAGTGGCAGCCAACGACCGGGCGTCAGCTCCCGGAAAGTCCGGCGGCGATGGCCTGATGCGCGCCTCACTGAGCGCCGCGGCCCCTGGCACGGCCCTGCGCGACGGCCTGGAGAGAATCCTCCGCGGCAACACGGGCGGCCTCATCGTGCTCGGTTCCGACAAGACCGTAGAAGCGATGTGCACAGGCGGTTTCATCCTGGACGTGGAGTTCACGGCCACGCGCCTACGAGAACTCTGCAAGCTGGACGGCGGCATCGTCGTCTCCTCGGACCTCTCCAAGATCCTTCGAGCAGGCGTCCAGCTGGTCCCCGACCCCAACATCCCCACCGAGGAGACGGGCACCCGTCACCGCACGGCGGACCGAGTGAGCAAACAGGTCTCCTTCCCGGTGGTCTCCGTCTCCCAGTCCATGCGCCTGATCGCCCTCTACGTAGACGGCCAACGCCGCGTACTGGAGGACTCGGCGGCGATCCTGTCCCGCGCCAACCAAGCCCTCGCCACCCTGGAGCGCTACAAACTCCGCCTGGACGAGGTGGCGGGAACGCTGTCGGCCCTGGAGATCGAGGACCTGGTGACGGTCCGAGACGTGTCAACCGTGGTCCAACGCCTGGAAATGGTCCGCCTGATCGCGACCGAGATCGCCGAATACGTCGTAGAGCTCGGCACGGACGGCCGCCTGCTCGCCCTCCAGCTGGAGGAGTTGATCGCGGGCGTAGAGCCGGAACGCGAACTAGTAGTACGCGACTACGTCCCCGAGCCCACGGCCAAACGCTCCCGCACGGTGAACGAAGCCCTGGCCGAACTGGACGCCCTCTCCCACGCGGAACTCCTCGAACTCCCCACCGTGGCCCGCGCGTTGGGCTACACCGGCTCCCCCGAGGCGCTCGACTCAGCAGTGTCTCCCCGAGGCTTCCGCCTCCTGGCCAAGGTCCCGCGCCTCCCCGGCGCGATCATCGACCGCCTGGTGGAGCACTTCGGCGGCCTCCAGAAACTCCTGGCGGCAAGCGTCGACGACCTGCAGACAGTGGACGGCGTAGGCGAGGCAAGGGCACGCAGCGTCCGAGAGGGCCTCTCCCGCCTGGCGGAATCGTCAATCCTGGAACGCTACGTATAACCCGACCGCGTCAACCCAACTGCCCTTAGTCGCTGGCCAGTACGAACGAGGTCTGCGCCTTGGCGAACCCGGAGGCCTGCGCCTCCACCAGATAGGTCCCGGCCCCGGCCGAACCAGCGGCCGGAGTGGCGCACTCGGGCGCACTCGGCTTGCGGTCCCACTTCAGGGTGTACGTGACGCTGCTGCCGGCGGACACCCGGTAGTAGACACTCCCGGCACTCTTCGGGCAGTCGGCAGACGACCAGAAATCAGCACTGCCCCCGGCCTCCGTAATGGTCAACACGGCACTCTTGGGCCCGAGATCGACCTTGCAGTCACTGCCGGAGGAGTTCTTGGCGGTGAGCACAAAGGTAGGAGTCTGATCCGGCGAGTACGAGTTGTGCAGACTCCGCAGACTCAACTGCACAGCGCTGGCGGTGCAGTTGGGAAGCGTCGAGTCGGCAGGAACCGTAGTCCCCGTACTGCTACCGCCGTTGGATCCACCACCGGACCCACTGCCACCACTGTCACCACCACCGGACCCGGCACTGGACCCACCGGAGCCGGAGCCGGAATCAGAGCCCCCACCGCTCGCCCCACTCGAACTACTCGCGCCCCCCGAGTCATCACGCCCACCCGGGTGTTGACTGATGGCGGGACCAGATCCCGACGGCCCGGCAGTGATCGTAGGAGCGGGAGTCTTTCCGTTCTTCGCCCCATCGGCACCGTTCTTGCCGCCCCCGCCACCGGAGTTGACGATCCAGGTGATCAGCAGCGCCAGCAAGGCGACCACGGACACCATGAGGACCCTCCGTCGCCAATAGATGGAGGAGGGAAGCGGCCCGACCGGATTGCGCAGTGATCCCACGGCGCAAACTGTACGAGAGATCGGCGAGTTACCTCGCCCCACCCGCCGCCCCAGCCCCAACTTTTCCGGATCATCATTCCGGCAACCCCGCCTGGAACAGGCCGGGATGGACCACGAGCCCGCGGCCTCCAACGAACCGGGAGCGGGTCGTGGCGGTACGGCGCAGCCCGCCGCGTACCCGGCACCAACCCGTTCAGCCATGTCGACAGACAGAGGGGCCCAACCAGCGGCGGGCTCGCCGTACCGCCACGACCCCGACCCCCCACCAGCCGTGGCAGGATCGGAACGCCATGACTGCGCCCACGAAACCCCCGCACGCCACATCCACCCCGACCACGCCGGACGGAGGAAACAGCGGAGGCGCCCACCTCCACACCCCGGTCATCGACTGGTTCGAGGACAACGCCCGCGACCTCCCCTGGCGCCACCCCGACGCCGGCCCCTGGGGCGTGATGGTCAGCGAGTTCATGCTCCAGCAGACCCCGGTCAACCGCGTCCTCCCGGTCTACGAACAGTGGCTCGCCCGCTGGCCCCGCCCCGCCGACCTCGCCCAGGACGCCCCCGGCGAAGCCGTCCGCGCCTGGGGCCGCCTCGGCTATCCCCGCCGCGCGCTGCGCCTCCACGGCGCCGCCACCGCCATAACGGAACGCCACGGCGGCGACGTCCCCACCGACCACGCCCAGCTCCTCGCACTCCCCGGCATCGGCGAGTACACGGCAGCCGCAGTCGCGTCCTTCGCCTACGGCCAACGCCACGCAGTCCTGGACACCAACGTCCGCCGGGTCTTCGCGCGCGCGGTCACCGGCACCCAGTACCCCCCGAACGCCACCACCGCAGCCGAACGCAAGCTGGCCCGCGCGCTCCTCCCCCAGGACGACGACACGGCAGCCCGCTGGGCCGCGGCGTCCATGGAACTCGGCGCACTCGTCTGCACCGCGAAGAACGAGACGTGCCACCGCTGCCCCATCTCCGCCCAGTGCGCCTGGAACCTCGCCGGCAAGCCGGAACACGAGGGCCCGGCCCGCAAAGGCCAGACGTACGCGGGCACGGACCGCCAGGTCCGCGGCAAGCTCCTCGCCGTACTCCGCGAAGCGCACACGCCCGTCCCCCAGTCCGCACTCGACCGCGTGTGGCACGAGCCGGTACAGAGAGCGAGGGCACTGGACGGCCTGGTGGCGGACGGCTTGGTGGAACCCCTCCCGGACGGCCTGTATCAACTCCCCGCGACCCGAGCCTGAAACAACCGGACACACCCCGTCACGACCTGACACACGGTCACTTCACAGACAGAGCCCCCACCCCGACCCGCCCCACAGCCCACACCAAGCTCCCGCAACACTCCCGTGCCTCCACCTGGCCAGGCAAAACACCCCATACCCACCCCAACAACCCACCCCCCTTACCCCGGACCTACTTCCGTTACACAACCGACGGACAGCCGAGCGCTCTCCGCAGGCTGCTCCGCACAGTGCCGTGACAACCCCTCCGTAACTTCATTTGTGTACCGCAGACCGGCGGGACAGCAGCAGAGGACAACCGGCAGCAGGCGGGTCGGAAACGGGGATGGAGGCGGTTGATCATGGCGCAGGGCGAGGTGCTCGAATTCGAGGAGTACGTCCGCACCCGACAGGACGCGCTGCTGCGCAGCGCCCGCCGGCTGGTACCGGACCCGGTCGACGCCCAGGACCTGCTCCAGACGGCGCTGGTACGGACGTACGGCCGCTGGGAGACCATCGAGGACAAGCGCCTCGCGGACGCGTACCTGCGCCGCGTCATGATCAACACGCGGACCGAGTGGTGGCGGGCCCGCAAGCTGGAAGAGGTCCCCACCGAGCAGCTGCCCGACGCGAGCGTCGACGACGCGACCGAGCAGCACGCGGACCGGGCGCTTCTTATGGACATCATGAAAGTTCTCGCACCGAAACAGCGCAGTGTTGTCGTCCTGCGACACTGGGAGCAGATGTCCACCGAAGAGACGGCCGCCGCCCTGGGCATGTCGGCCGGTACGGTCAAGAGCACGCTGCACCGGGCGCTCGCCCGGCTCCGGGAGGAGCTGGAGGCCCGCGACCTGGACGCACGCGCGCTGGAGCGTGAGGAGCGGGAGCGTTGCGCGGCCTGAGCGACGACACCCCTGGGCCCGGGCTGAACAGCGTCCCCGGGCCCGGCAGGGTGCGCGGAAGCTTCGAGGCGGCGTTCGCGGCGCTGGCCGTGCTCGCCGCCCTCGCCCTTTTGGTGTCCGGCTGCGCCACCGGCGGCACGGGTGCCCGTGACGAGGGCCCGGCGCACTCCGACTCGGTGGCGGGCGTCGCGGAGGCCAAGTCCCCCTCGCCCTCCGCGACCGTCGACGACCACGTGGACGCGGTCAAGCTCGTCATGGACGACCCGAAGGTCTCGGCGGCGGTCAAGCACGAGCTGAAGCCGTGCGTCGCCGACGAGTACGCGGTCGACGTGTCGTACGGCGTACTGACCGGCGGCACCGCGAACGACGTCGTCGTCAACGTGATGACCTGCGGCGATGCGGTGGGGATCGGCTCGTACGTGTATCGCGACAAGGGCGGGACGTACGAGAATGTGTTCAAGGCCGAGGAACCCCCGGTCTACGCGGAGATAGACCGCGGCGATCTGGTCGTCACCAAGCAGGTGTACGAGAAGGGCGACCCGGTGTCGAGTCCCTCCGGGGAGAACGTGATCACGTACCGCTGGACCTCGGGCCGTTTCGTCCAGGAGTACAGCACCCACAACGAGTACAGCAACGCGGTCGGGGGCGACGCCTCGCCCACTCCGAGCAAGAACTGACCGGAACCGAACCGGTCGGGACTGAACCGATCGGCCGCCCTGATCCGATGCTTCAGTGAACGCGGACGCCGTCCCAGGCGTCCCATGCTTGAGATCGACCCACACGAGGACTGAGAGCACCGGGATGGCAGACCAGACCCACGTCCTGTTCGTCGAGGACGACGACGTCATCCGCGAGGCCACCCAACTCGCCCTGGAGCGGGACGGCTTCGTGGTCACCGCCATGCCCGACGGGCTGTCGGGCCTGGAGGCGTTCCGGGCCGACCGCCCCGACATCGCGCTGCTGGACGTGATGGTCCCGGGCCTGGACGGGGTGAGCCTGTGCCGCCGCATCCGGGACGACTCCACGGTCCCGGTGATCATGCTGTCGGCACGCGCGGACTCGATCGACGTCGTACTCGGCCTGGAGGCGGGCGCCGACGACTACGTCACGAAGCCCTTCGACGGCGCCGTCCTGGTCGCCCGCATCCGCGCGGTCCTGCGCCGCTTCGGACACGCGAGCGGCAGCGACCGTACGGCGGACGCGGAGGCGGCGCCGGTCGGCGGCGGGGTGCTGACCTTCGGGGACCTGGAGATCGACACCGAGGGCATGGAGGTGCGCCGGGCCGGGCAGCCGGTGGCGCTGACGCCGACCGAGATGCGGCTGCTGCTGGAGTTCTCGTCGGCGCCGGGCACGGTGCTGTCCCGCGACAAGCTGCTGGAGCGGGTGTGGGACTACGGCTGGGGCGGTGACACCCGGGTCGTGGACGTCCATGTGCAGCGGCTGCGGACGAAGATCGGCCAGGACCGGATCGAGACGGTCCGCGGCTTCGGCTACAAGTTGAAGGCCTGAGCAGGGGTATGCGGGGGAATTCACGGCGCAGGGTCCCGTCGTTCATGGACAGAGCGGGCATCCGTACGGGCCTGAGATGGAAGCTCAGCGCGGCCATCGCGCTGGTCGGCACGCTGGTCGCGATCGCGCTCAGCCTGGTCGTGCACAACGCGGCCCGGGTCTCGATGCTGGACAACGCGCGCGACCTCGCGGACGAACGCGTCCAGATCGCCCAGCGCAACTACGAACTGTCCGGGCGGCCGAACTTCCCCAGCATCAAGATCGACGACCCGAATCTGCCGCCGGCGCTGCGCGAGAAGGTCGAGGAGGGCCGCCGGGCGACGTACGTCACCGACCGGCCGCACGGGGTGCCGGACATCTGGGCGGCCGTACCGCTCAAGGACGGCCACGTCATGTCCCTGCACACCGGGTTCACCGACCGCAGCACGGACATCCTCAAGGACCTCGACCAGGCCCTGGTGATCGGCTCGATCGCGGCCGTGCTCGGGGGCAGCGCGCTCGGTGTGCTGATCGGCGGCCAGCTCTCGCGCCGGCTGCGCAAGGCGGCGGCCGCGGCGAACCAGGTCGCCAAGGGCGAGACGGACGTACGGGTGCGGGACGCGATCGGCGGGGTCGTGCGGGACGAGACCGACGACCTCGCGCGTGCGGTGGACGCGATGACGGACGCGCTGCAGCAGCGACTTGAGGCGGAACGCCGAGTCACGGCTGACATCGCACACGAGCTGCGCACCCCGGTGACGGGCTTGCTGACCGCGGCCGAACTCCTCCCCCCGGGCCGCCCGACCGAACTGGTCCTGGACCGCGCGAAGGCGATGCGCACGCTGGTCGAGGACGTGCTGGAGGTCGCCCGGCTCGACGGGGCGTCCGAGCGGGCCGAGTTGCAGGACCTCATGCTGGGCGACTTCGTGAGCCGCCGGGTGATCGCGAAGGACCCGGACGCGGTGGTGCACGTCGTGCACGAGTCGGAGGTGACGACGGACCCGCGCCGCCTGGAACGCGTCCTGTTCAACCTCCTCGCCAACGCGGCCCGCCACGGCAAGCCGCCGATCGAGGTCTCCGTCGAGGGCCGGGTCATCCGGGTCCGCGACCACGGCCCCGGCTTCCCCGAGGAACTCCTCGCGGAGGGCCCGAGCCGCTTCCGCACCGGCAGCAAGGACCGCGCGGGCCACGGCCACGGCCTGGGCCTGACCATCGCCGCCGGCCAGGCCCGCGTCCTCGGCGCCCGCCTGACCTTCCGCAACGTCCGCCCCGCGGGCGCACCGGACCACATACCGGCGGAGGGCGCGGTGGCGGTGCTGTGGCTGCCGGAGCATGCGCCTACGAGTACGGGGAGTTATCCGATGTTGCCGTAGGGGGCGTCGGCGGGTGCCCCGTGGGGCCGTTGAGGCTTCGGCGAGCAGGCCCCTCACGCGCTCCCCGCCTGGGGACCCTCCCCAACTCCCCACCGCCAGCCCGCCCTCACGTACTCCCCACCATCACCTCCTCCCCCCGAGACGGCGCAGCCCCCTCCACCCGGCCCCCGAAATACCGCTCCGCAAGCTCCGCGGCGGGCACATGCCGTACGCACCGGAACCCGCACTCCCGCCCCAGCTCCAGCATCTGTTCCGGGGTGAAGAAGCTCAGGAACGGTGTGCCCGCGGCACGGGCGCCACGTACCGCGACCTCCAACTGCGCGCGCTGCTCCGGCTCCACGTCGTCCACGGGTCGTAGGAACGTGGTGACCAGGGTGGAGCCCGGGGCGAGACCGGCGACCCGGCGGAACATGGTGGTGATGGCGTCCAGGGTGAGGTACATGGTCACGCCGGTCGCGGCCACGACGGCGGGCCGCCCCATGTCGAGCCCGGCGGCGGCCAGTTGACCCCACCAGTCGCCCTCGAAGTCGACCGGTACGAACCGCAGCCAGTCCGGGATGTCGTACCCCAGTTCCGTCAGCCGTCGCCGCTTCCAGGCCTGCGTGCCGGGCTGCTCGACCTCGAACACCCGCAATTTCGCGCCGAGTTCGGGCCGCCGCTGGGCGAAGGTGTCGAGACCGGCGCCGAGGATGACGTACTGCTCCACACCCCTCCCGGCCTGCTCCTCCACCACGTCCTCGACGTAGCGGGCCCGGGCCACGATCGACGCCCGGATACGCCGCGTGGCCTCGACGTCCATGTCGGGACGCTCGCGCCAGTCGTCCCCGGGGTCCGCGAGCCGCAGCCCGACCTCGTCCTCGATGACGTGCGGCGGCGGATCGGCCTGGACGTGCAGGGCCCGCCACAGGGCGACCCGCACCGCCGTGTGGTCCGGCTCGACCTCCGCCACCGACTGCTCCCGGCTCATCCGAAGTCCTTCGAGAAGTCCATTTCCGCGCTGCGCTCGGTCAGCGAGTACCAGTTGCCGCTGTCGTCACGGAAGATGGCCTCGATGCCGTACGGCCGCTCGGTCGGCTCCTGGAGGAACTCGACCCCGCGCGCCTTGAAGGTCGCGTGATCACCGCGGCAGTCATCGGTCGTGAACGCCCCGGCCCCCAGCACCCCCTTGCTGATCAGCTTCTTCAACGCCTCGGCGGACTCGGGGTCCAGGCCCGGCCCGTCCAGGCTCATCAGCGTGAGCGCGAGGCCGGGCTGGTTCTTGGCGCCGACGGTGACCCACCGCATGTCGCCCATCGAGATGTCGTCGCGCACCTCGAAGTCGAGTTTCTCGGTGAAGAAGGCCTTGCTGCGCTGCTGGTCGAAGGTCCACACGGTGGCGATGCCCAAGCCTTGGATCATGACTCCGCACTCCTGTCGGACGAGGTTGATGCCGAGGTCGATGTCGAGCCGGCTTCCTGCTCATCACCGTAGGCAGGGCGGACGTCGCGACGCTTCTTCAAAGTTGCGGCGGGGAAACCGCCGGCCCAGAGCATCGCGTAGCACCCGGGGATGAGCGCGGCCCCGCGACCCACGTGCTTGGTCCGGTACTCACTCGGCGTCAGCCCGGTCCGCGCCTTGAACCGCGCCGAGAACGTACCGAGGCTGCTGAACCCGACCAGATGGCAGATCTCCGTCACCGACAGATCGGCGCTACGGAGCATCTCCTCGGCCCGCTCGATCCGCCGGTGCGTCAGATACTGCCCGGGCGTCTCGCCGTACGCCTCCTTGAAGGCCCGGATGAAGTGGTACCGCGAATACCCGGCATGCGCGGCCACCACGCCCAGATCGAGCTCCGGCTCGGCCCAGTCGCGATCCATGGCGTCCTTGGCAAGACGCAACTGCCGCATTTTGTCCATGCGACCGATGGTGGCACGCCCCACTGACATCGACACCGGGCCGATGAATCCGGCGGCTCCGGGGTCCGGCACCCCTCAAACGCAGGCTGGCATGAGTCAGCCCGTCCGACACCTCTCGACTCAGGCCGGCATGAGTCAGCCCGTCCGGCACCCCTCAACTCAGGCCGGCATTATTCAGCCCGTCCGGCGTTTGAGGACGAGGCCCCTTCAGGGCCGATCGGGGGTCCGGGGGCAGAGCCCCCGGCAACGGACCCGCGGCCGAACGCACAACCCAACGCCCGCCCCGCCCCCACACCCACACTCACTCACACACACACAAAGAAGGCCCCCCGGGGCGGACACCAACCGGGGGACCTTCAGCTCACTGTCGGCGGATCAGACGGCCTCGACGATCGACGCCGGCGCCACCGTTTCCGCTTCCTCGCCAGGCTTAGGCGCAGCCGGCCCCGCCCCCTTCAGCGGAACCTCCTTCACGAACACGGCGGCGATCATCGCGACCACAGCGACCACGGCCCCCAGCAGGAACGCGGAGTGGATACCCGCAGACACCGCGTGCTGATACGCCTCCCGCGCCACCGCCGGCAGCTTCGCCAGACTCGCGGCGTTGAGCGTCGCGGACTGCTCGGTCACCTTGGACCCCAGCGCACCCGCCCGCTCGGTCATCACGTCCTGCACCCGGTTGTTGAACAGCGCCCCCATGATGGCGACACCGAACGACGAACCCAGCGTCCGGGACAACGTGCTCGTGGAGGACGCGACGCCCATGTCCTTCATCTGCACGCTGTTCTGCGCGACCAGCATGGTGATCTGCATCAGACAGCCCATGCCGAGCCCGACGACGGCCATGAACACACCGGACATGACCCGGGTCGTATCGGTGTCCATGGTCGAGAGCAGGTACAGGCCGACACCCATCAGAACGCTGCCGACGACCGGGAACACCTTGTACTTACCGGTGTTGGTGGTCACGCGCCCCGCGACCATCGAGGTCACGAGCATCGCGCCGAGCATCGGCAGAAGCAGCAGGCCCGAGTTCGTAGCGGACGCGCCCTGCACGGACTGCTGGTACAGCGGCAGGAACAGCGTCGCCCCGAACATCACGAACCCGGTGATGAAGCCGATGATCGCCATCAGCGTGAAGTTGCGGCTGCGGAAGATGTGCAGCGGTACGACCGGCTCCGCGGCCTTGGTCTGCCAGAACACGAACCCGACGAGCGAGGCCACACCGAGCCCGATCAGTTCCATGATCCGCGCGGACGTCCAGTCGTACTGCGAACCGCCCCACGTGGTGACGAGCACGATCGAGGTGATGCCCACGGTCAGCAGCCCGGCACCCAGGTAGTCGATGCGCGCCTGCGACCGCTTCTTCGGGAGGTGCAGCACGGCACTGATCGCGGCGAGCGCGATGACGCCGAGCGGCAGGTTGATGTAGAAGGACCAGCGCCAGCCCCAGTTGTCGGTGATGGTGCCGCCGACCAGCGGTCCGCCGATCATCGCGAGCGCCATGACGCCGGCCATCATGCCCTGGTACTTGCCCCGCTCACGCGGCGGGATGAGGTCGCCGATGATCGCCATGACGCCGACCATCAGACCACCGGCACCGAGACCCTGGATGGCCCGGAAACCGATCAACTGCCCCATGTCCTGCGCCATACCGCTCAGCGCGGAACCGGCCAGGAAGATCACGATCGAGGTCATGAAGGCGCCCTTGCGCCCGTACATGTCACCGAGCTTGCCCCACAGGGGCGTGGAGCTGGCCGTGGCGAGCGTGTACGCGGTCACGACCCACGACAGGTGCTCAAGACCGCCCAGCTCACCGACGATCGTCGGCATGGCCGTACCCACGATCATGTTGTCGAGCATCGCGAGCATCATCGTGATCATCAGCGCGAGCAGGACGACCCGCACGCTCCTCGGCTGTTTACCGTCCGCGCCCGGCCCGGGCGCCCCTGGCCCGGCCTCGACCGTCTGTGTGTCCGCCATCTTTCCCACTCCCCTTGTACTGCCCCCGGCCGGCTACTTACTTGCCGCCCGGCTAGTTGACTACACTCAGGGAAAGTAGACCCGTAACTAGCCGGGCGTCAAGTAAGTTTGCTGGAGCATGAGACGAATGGGCGGCACCATGGACGGCACCAAGCGGCAGCGTCGCGGAGACACCCGCCAGCGCATCCAGGACGTGGCGCTCGAACTCTTCGCCGAGCAGGGCTACGAGAAGACCTCGCTGCGCGAGATCGCCGAGCACCTGGACGTCACGAAGGCGGCGCTCTACTACCACTTCAAGACCAAGGAAGAGATCCTCGTCGGCATCTTCGAGGACCTGACGAAGCCGATCGAAGACCTGATCGAGTGGGGCCGCGGCCAGCCCCACACCCTGGAGACCAAGCAGGAGATCGTACGGCGCTACGCCGTCGCGCTCGACGGCGCGACCCCGCTGTTCCGCTTCATGCAGGAGAACCAGGCGACTGTACGGGACCTGCGCATCGGCGAGCGCTTCAAGGAGCGGATGCGCGGCCTGCGGGAGATCGTGATCGACCCCGAGGCGAGCCTGGTCGACCAGGTCCGTTCGCTCAGCGCGATCTTCACGCTGCACGCAGGCATGTTCGCCGTGCAGGACCTCGAAGGCGACCCCGAGGACAAGCGCAAGGCCGTCCTGGAGGTCGCCACCGACATGATCACGCAGGCCCACGCGGGCTCGAAGCAGCCGTAAGGGGCGTAGATCCCCAGGCGCTCCTAGACAGAGACACCCTTGCCGCGCAGGAACGCGACCGGGTCTATCGCCGAGCCGTAGTTGGCGGTCGTACGGATCTCGAAGTGCAGGTGGGGGCCGCTGGAGTTGCCGGTGCTGCCGGACAGCGCGATGTGCTGACCGGTGCTGACGACCTGGCCGACCTTCACGTCGATGCGCGAGAGGTGGGCGTACTGGGAGTACGTGCCGTTGCCGTGCTTGATGACGATGGCGTTGCCGTACGCGGCACCGTCGCCCGCGCCGTTGCCGCCGGCCTTGACGACGGTCCCGCCGTGCGCGGCCATGACGTTGGTACCGCTGGCCACGGCGAAGTCCTGCCCGCTGTGGGTGGACTGCCACATGCTGCCGGCCTGGGCGAAGGTCGCGGACAGCGTGTACTTCTTCACCGGGTCGACCCAGGAGGCGGCGACCTTCGCACTGACGGCCTTCGGCGCGACGGTCGAGGAGGCGGCGCTGGCGACCCCGGTACCCAGCACGGCGGTGGCCCCCAGTCCGACGGCCAGGACGGCCACACGGGTGCGGAGCGAAGACGTACGGGAAGAACGGGACGTGGCGCGCTGGAACATCGAAACCTCACGGGGGACGGGGACAGAAAAACCACCCGGCACACAGACGGCCGCCGGATGGCACGTTCATTGGTAACCCCGGACCCCGCGGACCCCCAAACCCCTCTTCTACGACGGAACCTAGTACTTCACCACAAAACTTCACACTTCTTGACAGAGCGCCCGTGCATCCCGATTCAACCCCCTGGAGGGCGAAATCGGTCATTCGGTTCCACGAGCCTCAAGAAAAAAGTCCCTTTTGCCCCGACTGGGCCGCGCGACTATCTCCCCTAGTAGGGCCCGAATCGCCTGTGCGGCTTGTCACCGGCGGGGACGATCACCGACCGCTGAAATGGGGCGCAGACCTCTATACACCTACCGTTCAGTAACCTTACGGTTCCCCTCGCGCCACCCGCGCCCGCGACCATGCCTTCTGCACCGACCTGCAGCGCACAGACGTGAGAGGAACCCCCACCCCATGACGAGACGACGCCCCTGGGCCCGCCGTACCGCCATAGCCGCCGTGACCGCGGCCGCCCTCGCGACGCTGACCGTCCCGGCGGAGGCCGCGACGAGCACCACCTCGGCGGCCGCCACCGTGGACTACGCCACGTGGCAGACCGACTGCCAGACGGTGATGAACCAGGCCCTGCCCTACCTGAAGCAGCGGATCGCGGCCACCAAGCCCGGCGAGAAGCAGGCGATCGTCTTCGACATCGACAACACCACCCTCGAGACCGACTTCGGCTTCAGCTGGCCGCAGCCTGCCAACAAGCCGGTCCTCGCGGTCGCCAAGTACGCCCAGGAGCACGGCGTTTCGCTGTTCTTCGTCACGGCCCGCCCCGGCATCATCTACCTGCCGACCGAGTACAACCTCGAACACGACGGCTACGACGTCCACGGCCTCTACGTACGCGGCCTCCTCGACCTCTTCAAGGACGTCGCCGACTACAAGACGGCCCAGCGCACCGCGATCGAGAGCAAGGGCTACACGATCATCGCGAACATCGGCAACAGCGCCACCGACCTGTCGGGCGGCCACGCCGAGAAGACCTTCAAACTGCCGGACTACGACGGCCAGTTGTCGTAAGCCGTTAGGCTCCGTCCGTTCGCGCGACGACGGGGGTGGGGCGGCGGATGGAGCCCGCGGTACTCGGTGGCAAGCTGGCGTCAGGCCTGATCACACCCTGCTGAAGAAGCTGTTCGTGCCCGACGCCCCCGGTGCCGGCCTGGTCGACAGACCGATCCGCCTGTCGTCTCTCGTCTCCTTCAAGGGCGAGAAACGCACCCTGACGGAGAAGGACGTCCACAAGCTCGCCGACCACCTGGTGGCGCGGGCGGTGGAATCCCCCGGCGAGGCCCCCTTCCCACCCGACGAACAGACCGCCGTGGCCGACGCGTTGGCCCGCCGCCTGCTAGCCCTCGGCGACCTGGACATGGACGATGTCCAGGCCGTACGGCTCGGACACCGGCACCTGGCACGGCAGTTGGATTACGGCGCCGCGGCCCCCGCCGGACTCTCCACCGACGCCCGCTACTTCCTCGGCAACGCCACCGAGTGGGCCTGCAGATCCTGGAGTTCTTCACTCGCAGGTCGACGTTCGTGGCCCGCACGCTGGTGGAACAGACCCGGACGCAAGCCGAACTGATCGCCCGCGTCGACGAGTTGATCGCCCGCAGCCCACGCCCCGGCACCCACGACCGCACCTTCGAACGCCGTTACCTCCCGTACGTCGCCGAGCGCCACAACCACATCACCATCTACGGCATCGACCTCCGCGACTCCCCGGACCGCTGGCCCCTAGAAGTCGCGTACCTGAGCCTGGAAGCGACGGCGACAGAGGAACGTCACCTCTACACCGAAATCTTCCCCACCGCCGAAGTAACCGACGACCGCCTCTGACCCCACCCCCGAACTACGAACAAGCAAAAGGGGCCGGTGCCAAAAGCACCGACCCCTTTCCCAGCCGTAAAACCCAAACCGCTGAGCCTTACGCCTCCTTGCTCAAATTCGGACCCGCGCCACCGGCAGCGGCATCCTCGATCGGCGGCACATCGGGAAGCGCCGACTTCTCCTCACCCCGGAAGGTGAAGGTCTTCGCGTCGCCCTCGCCCTCGACGTCCACGACCACGATGTGACCGGGACGCAGCTCGCCGAAGAGGATCTTCTCCGAGAGCGTGTCCTCGATCTCGCGCTGGATCGTGCGCCGCAGCGGACGCGCGCCCAGGACGGGGTCGTAACCCTTCTTGGAGAGGAGCTCCTTCGCGGCCGAGGAGAGCTCGATGCCCATGTCCCGGTCCTTGAGGCGCTCGTCGACCTTGCCGACCATCAGGTCGACGATCTTGAGGATGTCCTCCTGCGTGAGCTGCGGGAAGACGACGACGTCGTCGACGCGGTTGAGGAACTCGGGGCGGAAGTGCTGCTTGAGCTCGTCCGAGACCTTGTTCTTCATGCGCTCGTAGTTGGACTTCGTGTCACCCGTGGCCGCGAAGCCCAGGTTGAAGCCCTTCGAGATGTCACGGGTTCCAAGGTTGGTCGTCATGATGATGACCGTGTTCTTGAAGTCCACGACCCGGCCCTGGGAGTCGGTCAGGCGACCGTCCTCCAGGATCTGGAGAAGGCTGTTGAAGATGTCCGGGTGGGCCTTCTCGACCTCGTCGAAGAGGACGACCGAGAACGGCTTGCGACGGACCTTCTCCGTGAGCTGGCCGCCCTCTTCGTAGCCCACGTATCCGGGGGGCGAACCGAAGAGCCGCGACACCGTGTGCTTCTCGCTGAACTCCGACATGTCGAGGGAGATCAGCGCGTCCTCGTCACCGAAGAGGAACTCGGCGAGGGCCTTGGACAGCTCGGTCTTACCGACACCGGACGGGCCGGCGAAGATGAACGAACCACCGGGACGCTTCGGGTCCTTGAGGCCCGCACGCGTACGACGGATCGCCTTCGAGAGCGCCTTGACGGCATCCTTCTGGCCGATGACCCGCTTGTGGAGCTCGTCCTCCATGCGGAGGAGCCGGGAGGACTCTTCTTCCGTGAGCTTGAAGACCGGGATGCCGGTGGCGGTCGCGAGGACCTCGGCGATCAGCTCGCCGTCGACCTCGGCGACGACGTCCATGTCGCCGGCCTTCCACTCCTTCTCCCGCTTGGCCTTGGCGGCCAGGAGCTGCTTCTCCTTGTCGCGGAGGGAGGCGGCCTTCTCGAAGTCCTGCGAGTCGATCGCGGACTCCTTGTCGCGGCGGACGCCGGCGATCTTCTCGTCGAACTCGCGCAGATCCGGCGGCGCGGTCATCCGGCGGATGCGCATCCGGGAACCGGCCTCGTCGATCAGGTCGATCGCCTTGTCCGGCAGGAAGCGGTCCGAGATGTACCGGTCGGCCAGCGTGGCGGCCTGCACGAGGGCCTCGTCCGTGATGGAGACACGGTGGTGCGCCTCGTACCGGTCGCGCAGACCCTTGAGGATCTCGATGGTGTGCGGCAGGGACGGCTCGGCGACCTGGATGGGCTGGAAGCGGCGCTCAAGGGCCGCGTCCTTCTCCAGGTGCTTGCGGTACTCGTCCAGCGTCGTCGCACCGATGGTCTGCAGCTCACCGCGGGCCAGCATCGGCTTCAGGATCGAAGCGGCGTCGATGGCGCCCTCGGCGGCACCCGCACCGACCAGCGTGTGCAGCTCGTCGATGAACAGGATGATGTCGCCGCGGGTGCGGATCTCCTTGAGGACCTTCTTCAGGCGCTCCTCGAAGTCACCGCGGTAGCGGGAGCCGGCGACCAGCGCGCCGAGGTCCAGGGTGTAGAGGTGCTTGTCCTTGAGGGTCTCGGGCACCTCGCCCTTGACGATGGCCTGCGCGAGACCCTCGACGACGGCGGTCTTGCCGACGCCGGGCTCACCGATCAGGACCGGGTTGTTCTTCGTACGGCGGGACAGCACCTGCATGACCCGCTCGATCTCCTTCTCGCGCCCGATGACCGGGTCGAGCTTGGACTCACGAGCGGCCTGGGTGAGGTTCCGGCCGAACTGGTCGAGGACCAGGGACGTCGAGGGGGTGCCCTCCGCAGGGCCGCCGGCGGTGGCGGTCTCCTTGCCCTGGTAACCGGAGAGCAGCTGGATCACCTGCTGCCGCACACGGTTGAGATCAGCGCCCAGCTTGACCAGGACCTGGGCGGCGACGCCCTCGCCCTCACGGATCAGGCCGAGCAGGATGTGCTCCGTGCCGATGTAGTTGTGGCCCAGCTGAAGGGCCTCGCGGAGCGAGAGCTCCAGGACCTTCTTGGCTCGGGGAGTGAAGGGGATGTGACCGGACGGCGCCTGCTGGCCCTGTCCGATGATCTCCTCCACCTGCTGGCGGACCGCCTCAAGCGAAATGCCGAGGCTCTCCAGGGCCTTTGCGGCGACACCCTCACCCTCGTGGATCAGGCCCAGGAGGATGTGCTCGGTGCCGATGTAGTTGTGGTTGAGCATCCGGGCTTCTTCCTGAGCCAGGACGACAACCCGCCGCGCGCGGTCGGTGAACCTCTCGAACATCGTTAATCGCTCCTCAGAGCGGTCAGGCAGTAAGGGGACGCTCCCCTCCCTGTCCTTCCGCAGCTTAGTCCCGCAAGCGGGGACCGCTCATTCCAACTGCCGACACCGGACCGAGAACCAACACTGCCTCCTGAACCCGAACGCCGACATCTGCTCCAACCTGATGGTGCGAGACGATGTTCCCGCAGGCCAGGCAGTTACCCTCACCATGAGTACGCCGATGGCGAACGTGAGACGCCCTTTTCTGCGTGTCGCCCCCTCCCACTAGGGATTGTCTTACCCGTACGGACTGACACTCCATGCCGTTCGCACCGGTTCCCTCCGCTACGGGCGAACAACCTTGCGCCGCGCCGCACCCCCGAACGCCCCCGTTTCCCGTACCCAGCGCATTCGTTGGACCACCCAGCGTAACTCCCGGCCCGCTTCGGCGGTTGCTCTTGGCATGGTTCGCACAGTCCCCCCTCTCGGCACGGTCCCGCTCCCCCGCCGCCCGCTCGATCCGGACGACCGGCAGCGGAACTGGTACGAGAACGAACTGGAGTGGCGCACGGTGCCCGGAGAGCCGCTACGGCTCGTCACGGGCCTGCGTTTCGACGTCCTGGACGTGCCGGTCGAGGCCGGCGCCGCGGCGCTGTGGCGGCTGGGCCCGGACTCTCCGGTGGCCGTACGGGGCGACCGGATGCGGCTGCTGGTGGCCGCGGGCAGCGCGGAGGAACTACCGGGGCTGCTGGACTGGCTGGAGTGGGGCGCTCTGGCGCCAGCGCTGGATCTGGTGGCGCTGGGCGCGGACGGGCACATGGAGGCGCCGTCGTTCCCCGGGGCGAGGCCCGCAGGGGGACCGCTGCCGGGCTCGGGGATCGCAAAGGCGCAACCGCTCCCCGCGGGCAGTTCGCGTCCCTTGCAGGGGGCCGCCGTATGGCTGCGACCCCCCGAGCCGGGGTGCGAGGTCGAGGCCTCGCTGCCGACAATGCCGGCCGTGGGGGGCGTTGGGCACGCCCCTGATCTCGTACGACTTGTGGACACGGTGGCCACACAGTGCCACCGGGTACGGCTGCGGCGCTCGTGCGCTCAGCCGTTGGCCTTCTCGTAGGCCTCGCGAATGGCCGCGGGAACTCGGCCGCGGTCGTTCACGTCGTGGCCGTTCTCCTTGGCCCACGCGCGAATCTGCGCGGTGTCCTGGCTGCCGCCCGTTGCGGCGCGCGCCTTTCCGCGACCGCCCGAAGCACGGCCACCGGTACGGCGCCCGCCCTTCACGTAAGCGTCGAGAAGTCCACGGAGCTTGTCCGCATTCGCGGTGGTGAGATCGATCTCGTACGTCTTGCCGTCCAGCGCGAACGTCACCGTCTCGTCCGCCTCGCCGCCGTCGAGGTCATCGACAAGAAGGACCTGAACCTTCTGTGCCACCGGATTTCCTTTCATCGATTACTTGCGGGCCTGGGGTCTGCGGCGTCCGCCGTTTCGCCGTCCCCTGTTATATGCAGTACTGCAGTACGTCGGAAAGCAAACCGCTTTTGCTGGAAAAACACAAACCCCTGGGAGAGACCGAGTGACCTCCCTCGCCCAGAAAGATGCGCGTTTCGGACATAGGGAACCTGGGCAGGGCGACCCGGCCGAATTGGGGGCCGCGATCACAGATGCAGAAGCATCCGACTGTTGCCCAAGGTGTTCGGTTTCACTCGTTCGAGACCGAGGAACTCCGCCACGCCCTCGTCATAGGAACGCAACAGCTCCGCGTAGACATCGGTGTCAACAGGTGTCTCACCGATCTCCACGAAGCCGTGCTTCGAGAAGAAGTCCACTTCGAAGGTGAGACAGAAAACGCGACGAACGCCTAGCCAGCGAGCCGTGTGCAGCAACTTCTCCAGCAACTGATGGCCCACACCGGCGCCCTTCAAGCCGGGCTTCACCGCGAGAGTGCGGACTTCCGCGAGGTCTTCCCACATGACATGCAGTGCCCCGCAGCCGACGACCTCGGCGTTGTCGTCCCGTTCGGCGACCCAGAACTCCTGGATGTCCTCGTAAAGAGTCACCGTCGCTTTGTCGAGCAGGATGCGACCGCGGACGTAGGCGTCAAGGAGTCGGCGCACCGCCTCGACATCGCCGGTCCGGGCCCGCCGGACGGTGATGGCTTTCGCGGTGACTTCGGGGTGCTCTGCTGACATGAGCGGACGCTATCGCCCGCCGCCCGAGGGCGCGGAGCCGGGGTTCTGGACGCCATCCGCGGGTTCGGGTGTTTCCGGTCCCTGGACGATGCGTACGGCGCTGCGGAGGGCCTCACGCTGTTCGTCGCTCATCATCCCGAAGAAGGCGACGAGAGCAGCCGCAGGGTTGTCGCTCTGGGACCAGGCGTCGTTCATCAGGGCGGCGGAGTAGGCGGCTCGTGTGGAGACCGCCTCATATCGATAGGCCCGGCCTTCCGCCTCACGACGCACCCAGCCCTTCTGATGGAGATTGTCCAAAACGGTCATCACCGTGGTGTACGCGATGGACCGTTCCCGCTGAAGGTCTTCCAGGACTTCTCGAACGGTCACCGGGCGGTTCCACTTCCACACCCGCGTCATGACCGAGTCTTCGAGTTCTCCCAATGGGCGAGGCACAGCTCAGAACCATAGTGGAAAAGGAACAAAAAGGGCGTACGACTCGGAAAGCACGCGTGCGCGTGGCAGGAGTCGTACGCCCTTGAAGGCGCCGCGGAAAACGGAGGGTTCAGGCGTCGGCGGCCGAAGAGGCCTGGCGGGCGCTCTCCGCGCGCGCGATGGCGGCGTCGACGGCCGCGTCCTCCTTGGCCTTCATGGCCCCGCCCTGGGTCTTCACGATGACCCGGATCAGTCCGATGAAGAACACGGCCATGACGACCGGGGGCACGAGCGCGGAGACATAGTCCATGCCCCCAGAGTAGCCACGTGCCCCAAGGAGGACGGGGCGGGGTCGGTTCAGCCGGCGGCGAGTTGCTGCGACGGGTTCGCGGGAGGTGGTGCCGGTTTGCGCCGGGGGAAGACCTCACCGGGGGTGGGGATGGGCCGGGACGGCTTCGGCGCCGCGGGCGCGGGCGTCGGCGCGGGCCGCTCCACGGGCTTGCGTACGGGCTCCTTGGCGTCCTCCCCGGCCGGTTCGCCGCCGGCTGCGCGAAAGCCGCCGGAGAGGCCTCCAGGGAGCGCCAGGAGGCGGGTGCGCGAGGCGGGGACGGTCGGGGCGGCGGTCCTGGCGGTCGTACGACGGGCCAGGCGCGCGCGTACGTCCTGTTCGGCGAGGGTGAGGCAGCGGTCCAGGAGGGCGGCTGCGGAGGGGTTCCCGCGCAGCGCTCTCAGCGCGGAGAGGTCGTCGACGTCCGGGCGGTACCCGGCGCCGAGCGCCTCCTCCAGGAGGGTGAGGTAGCCGGCGGTGGTGCCGGGCAGGGCGGCGCGGTACCGGGCGAGGTCGGCGACCAGGAAGGCGCGCAGTCGGACTCCCTCGCGTACCGCCTCGTCGAGCGATTCGGCGAGCCGGAGACAGTCCTGGACGTCCTCGGCCGAGGCGGCTTTGGGCTGAAGGGCGAGGGCGAGAGCGCGACGGAGCACACGCAGCTCCTCCGCACCGAACGCCATGCCGCCGCGGGATCCGTATGGCGTGGGCATGCGGCGACGATACGCGCTAATCAGACAAATTCGACATAGGGGGCGGGTGTGGCGTGGGTATTTCGCCCGGGGGCGGGTGACGGTGGCACTGCACGCGGGCCCGCGTGAGCGAAGGAAAGCGGAGCGTCGGCCGCCCCGTGCGACGGCTCCGTCCCGCGCACAGCAGCCGCCGTCAGCACGCCGGAAGCCCCGGGACGCAAGCAGCACCTGCGCCTCGTAGGCACGCGCCTGAGCGACACCGGCGGGGGCGGGGTACCGCCCGCACCCCGGCGCCGGGTCACATCCGGGACACGTTCCGCTCGTAGACCAGCCGCAGGCCGATCAGGGTCAGCCAGGGCTCGTGCTCGTCGATGACCGAGGCCTCGCCCAGGACCATCGGGGCGAGGCCGCCGGTCGCGATGACGGTGACGTCGTCCGGGTCGTCGGCCAGTTCCTTGGCCATGCGGGTGACGACGCCGTCGACCTGGCCGGCGAAGCCGTAGACGATGCCCGACTGCATCGCCTCGACGGTGTTCTTGCCGATCACGCTCCGCGGCCTGGCCACCTCGATCTTGCGTAGCTGGGCGCCCTTCACACCGAGGGCCTCGACCGAGATCTCGATCCCGGGGGCGATGACACCGCCGATGTACTCCCCGCGCGCGGAGACCGCGTCGAACGTGGTCGCCGTACCGAAGTCGACGACGATCGCCGGACCGCCGTAAAGCTCGACCGCGGCGACCGCGTTGATGATGCGGTCCGCGCCGACCTCCTTGGGGTTGTCGGTGAGGATCGGGACGCCGGTCTTGACGCCCGGTTCGACGAGGACGGCGGGCACGTCGCCGTAGTAGCGGCGGGTGACCTCGCGCAGTTCGTGCAGGACGGACGGGACGGTGGCGCAGATCGCGATGCCGTCGATGCCGTCGCCCAGCTCCTCTCCGAGGAGCGGGTGCATGCCCATAAGTCCCTGGAGGAGGACGGCGAGTTCGTCGGCGGTGCGGCGCGCGTCCGTGGAGATGCGCCAGTGCTCGATGATCTCCTCGCCGTCGAACAGACCGAGGACGGTGTGCGTGTTGCCCACGTCGATCGTGAGGAGCATGACTACTGCGCCTCACGGAGGTCGAGGCCGATGTCCAGGATCGGCGCGGAGTGGGTCAGGGCGCCTACGGCGAGGTAGTCCACCCCGGTGTCGGCGTACTCCTTGGCGTTGTCCAGGATGAGCCGTCCCGAAGCCTCCAGGGCGGCGCGGCCCGCGACGATACCGACGGCCTCCGCGCACTCCTCGGGCGTGAAGTTGTCCAGCAGGATCAGGTCGGCGCCCGCGTCCAGGACGTCGCGGAGCTGGTGCAGGGTGTCGACCTCGACCTCGATCGCCACGTCCGGGAAGGCCTCCCGTACGGCCTTGAAGGCCTGGGCGACGCCGCCCGCGGCGACCACGTGGTTGTCCTTGACGAGGGCCGCGTCAGAGAGGGACATGCGGTGGTTGACGCCACCGCCGCAGCGGACCGCGTACTTCTCCAGGGAACGCAGTCCCGGCGTCGTCTTGCGGGTGTCGCGGACCTTCGTCCTCGTGCCCTCCAGGACGTCGGCCCACGCGCGCGTGGCGGTCGCGATGCCGGAGAGGCGGCACAGGAGGTTGAGCGCGCTGCGCTCGGCGGTCAGCAGGTCACGCGTGCGCGTGGTGACCGACAGGAGCTTCTGTCCGGCCTCCACGTGGTCGCCGTCCTCGACGTGCCGCTCGACCTCGAACTCGTCGGTGCAGACCACGGAGACCACCGCTTCGGCGACCCGCAGGCCCGCCACGACACCGGCCTCGCGCGCGGTGAAGTCGGCGGTGGCGACGGCCTCTTCGGGGATCGTCGCGACGGTCGTCACGTCGACGCCGCCGGCCAGGTCCTCCTGGATGGCGACGTTGGCGATGTCCTCGACCTCCAGGGGGTCGAGTCCGGCGTCGGCCAGGAGTTCGGCGAGCGCGGGATCAAGGCCGCACTCCATGTACTCGGCATCTTCGCCCGCGCCGCAGGCACAGCCGTCGCCGCAGCCGCCGCTGTCGGCGAGGGGAAGGTCGTGGGTGCTCACTTCTGTCACTGCTCCTGGGGACGGTGCTGCCGGGTCGGGGGGAAGTCTGCGGTGTCCGTGGTGTGTACGGCCAGCGTGCGGTCCGGATTCAGCCGTACGACGATGTGGCGGCGCCATGCGGTGTCGTCGCGGTCGGCGTGGTCCTCGCGCCAGTGGCAGCCCCTGGTCTCCTCGCGCCGGGCGGCGGCGGTGACCAGGACGCGGGCGACGCACAGGAGGTTGGTGGCCTCCCAGGTGTCGACGCCGGGCTCGGCGGTCTTGCCGTTCTCGTCGAGGGCGTCACGGGCGTCGCTGTGCAGTCGCTGGAGCTGTCCGGCGGCCTTGGCGAGGGAGTCGGCGGAGCGCAGGACGCCCGCGCCCTCGGTCATGATCCGCTGGATCGCGAACCGGGCCTCCGGGGCGAGCAGCGGGTGCGCGGGCTTCTGGGGGTGCGGTACCGGCTCGGGCACACGCGCGTGGAGGGCGCTCTCGGCCTGGTTCCCGGTGATGTCCGCGACGATCCGCTCGGCGTAGACGAGGCCTTCGAGGAGGGAGTTGGAGGCGAGCCGGTTCGCGCCGTGCACGCCTGTGCAGGCGACCTCGCCGCACGCGTACAGCCCGGGGACGGTCGTACGGCCCCGGGAGTCGGTGCGGACGCCGCCGGAGGCGTAGTGGGCGGCCGGGGCGACCGGGACGGGCTCGGTGACCGGGTCGATGCCGTGGCTGCGGCAGGCGGCGAGGATCGTCGGGAAGCGGTGCTCCCACATGTCGGCGCCGAAGTGCCGGGCGTCCAGGAACATGTGCTCGGCGTCCTGCTCCAGCATGCGCCGCGTGATGCCCTTGGCGACGATGTCCCGGGGCGCGAGCTCGGCGAGTTCGTGCTGGCCCACCATGAAGCGCACGCCGTCGGCGTCGACCAGGTGGGCGCCCTCGCCGCGCACCGCCTCGGAGACGAGGGGCTGCTGGCCCTCCGCGTCCGCGCCGAGGAACAGCACGGTGGGGTGGAACTGCACGAACTCCAGGTCGGAGACCTCGGCACCCGCGCGGAGGGCGAGTGCGACCCCGTCGCCGGTCGACACGGACGGGTTGGTGGTCGCCGAGAAGACCTGGCCCATGCCGCCGGTCGCGAGGACCACGGCGGGCGCGTGCACGGCGCCCACACCGTCGTGCTGGCCCTCGCCCATGACGTGCAGGCTCACACCCGCCGTACGGCCCTCCGCGTCCGTCAGGAGGTCCAGCACGAGCGCGTTCTCGATCGTGCGCAGGCCACGCGCGTGTACGGCCTCGACGAGCGCTCGGGAGACCTCCGCGCCGGTCGCGTCGCCGCCGGCGTGCGCGATACGGCGCCGGTGGTGACCGCCCTCGCGGGCCAGCTCCAGTCCTCCTTCGGAGGACTCGTCGAAGTGGGCACCGGTCTCGATGAGCCGCCGTACGGCGTCGGGGCCCTCAGTGACGAGGATGCGTACGGCCTCCTCGTCGCACAGGCCCGCGCCGGCCACCAGGGTGTCGTCCAGGTGCTGTTCGGGGGTGTCGCCCTCCCCGAGGGCCGCGGCGATACCGCCCTGGGCCCAGCGGGTGGAACCGTCGTCGAGGCGGGCCTTGGTGACCACGACCGTCCGCAGCCCGGCCGCCTCGCAGCGCAGGGCAGCGGTCAGGCCGGCGACTCCGGAGCCGACGACCACGACGTCCGCGTCGATGGACCACCCGGGGGCGGGCGCGTGCAGTCGTATGCCTGTGCTGGTCACGAGGCGGCTCCGAGGGTTCCGAAAGCGAGTGGGATGTTGTCGATCAGCCGGGTCGTCCCGACCCGGGCGGCGACGGCGAGGACGGCCTCCCCGGTGAAGTCCTCGTCCACGTCCGTGAAGTCGGAGTGGTCGACCAGGGCGAGGTAGTCCAGGGCGAGCGGCGGGTCCAGGCGGGCGGCGGCGTCGAGGACCAGGCGGGCGGCCGCGCGGACGGAGGCCGGGTTGCCGGGGCCGGGGGCCGCCTTGGCTACGGCGTGCGCGTCGGCCGCCGCGCGGGACTCCCCTATGGCGCTGAGCGCCTCGGCACGCGCGTGCGTGGCGGGCACCTCACGCGCCCGCGCGCGGAGCGCCTCCTGGGCGGCGTGCCGGTCACGGCCCGCGAACAGGGCCTGGGAGAGGGCGAGCGCGGTACGCCGCTCCCGGGGGGACAGATAGCGGTTGCGGCTGGACAGGGCCAGGCCGTCGGCCTCGCGCACGGTCGGCACGCCGATGATGTCCGTGCCGAAGTTCAGGTCGCGCACCATGCGGCGGATCAGGGCGAGCTGCTGGGCGTCCTTCTGGCCGAACAGGGCGGCGTCGGGGCGGGTGAGGTGCAGCAGCTTGGCGACGACGGTGAGCATGCCGTCGAAGTGACCGGGGCGGACCGCGCCCTCCAGGCGTTCGCCCATGGGGCCCGCCGAGATGCGGACCTGGGGTTCGCCGCCGGGGTAGACCTCGTCCACGGAGGGCGCGAACACGACGTCGGCGCCCGCCAGTTCGGCGATCTTGAGGTCGGCGTCCAGGGTGCGCGGATAGCGGTCGAGGTCCTCGCCCTTGCCGAACTGGAGCGGATTCACGAAGACGGTGACCACGACCTCGCCGTCCGGTCCGGCGGTCTCGCGCGCGGTGCGGACCAGGGTGGCGTGGCCCTCGTGCAGGGCGCCCATCGTCATCACGACGGCGCGACGGCCCGCACGCGTGCGTGCGTGCAGTTCCTCGGCGGTCCGCAGCAGGGTGGCGGTCATCCGGCATCTCCCTCGGTGCCGTTGGCGAGCACCCCGAGGAGGTCCTCGGCGAGCTCCGGCTTGAGCAGCCCGTGGGCCAGGGCCCGGTCGGCGGTCGCGCGGGCCATCGCCAGATAGCCGGCGACGGTCTGCGGGGCGTGCTTGCGCAACTCGGTGACGTGCGCGGCGACGGTGCCCGCGTCCCCGCGCGCGACGGGGCCGGTGAGCGCCGCGTCGCCGGAGCGCAGGGCGTTGTCCAGGGCGGCGCCGAGAAGCGGGCCGAGCATCCGGTCGGGGGCCTCGACGCCGGCCGTGCGCAGCAGTTCCATGGACTCGGCGACCAGGGTCACCAGGTGGTTGGCGCCCAGTGCGAGGGCCGCGTGGTAGAGCGGGCGGCTCTCCTCGGCGATCCACTCGGGCTCGCCGCCCATCTCGATCACCAGGGCCTCGGCGGCCAGCCGCAGCTCCTCGGGCGCGGTGACCCCGAAGGAGCACCCGGCGAGCCGCTGGACGTCCACCGGAGTGCCCGTGAAGGTCATCGCTGGGTGCAAGGCCAGCGGCAGCGCGCCCACCCGCAGAGCGGGGTCCAGGACCCGCGCGCCGTACCGCCCGGAGGTGTGCACGAGCAGCTGCCCGGGGCGTACGGCCCCGGTGTCGGCGAGGCCCTCCACGAGCCCGGGCAGGGCGTCGTCCGGGACGGTCAGCAGCACCAGGTCGGAGCGCTCCAGGACCTGCGCGGGCGTGACGACCGGCACGTCCGGGAGCATCAGCGCGGCCCGTCGCCTGGACGCGTCGGACACCCCGGAGACGGCCACCGGGCGGTGCCCGGCCAGGTGGAGCGAGGCGGCCAGCGCGGGTCCCACCCGGCCGGCGCCGACGACACCGACGGCGAGCCGCGCGGGGCGGTCCTTGGGCTCTGGCTGTTGGAATGTACTCACGCGACGGCGGCCTTCCCGTTCCAGTCCGCTCCGGGTACCGGACGATTTCTCGTCATGTTAACGCGATCGGTTCGAAGGGCGTCCGGTTGTCCACAGGCTGTGGGTTGTCGCACAGCCGTGCCGTACGGGAAAGCCCGTGGAAATCCGGGTGCTTCCGCGGACCCGCGCCAGGCATCATCCGGAGCATGAGCGATACGGCGGAACAGCGCGTGGATCAGGCGGAGCAGGGCGAGCAGGGCACGGAGCCGACAACCGACGAGGAACGCGACCTGGCGCGCCGCAAACGGCGCGTCAGCGCGAACCGGAACGCGGAGCGCGCCCTCGCACGCCTCGGCTTCCTGGGCACGCTCCGGGAACGGCTCGCCTTCGTGCAGGAGGCGGCCGAGCTGCACGACCTCGACGAGAACTCGGACATGTACGGCGGCGGCGTGGTCGAGACCCTGGAGAAGCGGGTCGCCGAACTGCTCGGCAAGGAGGCCGCCGCCTTCTTCCCCACCGGCACGATGGCGCAGCAGGTCGCCGTGCGCTGCTGGGCCGGCCGCACCGGCAACCCGACCGTCGCCCTGCACCCGCTCGCCCACCCCGAAGTGCACGAACGGGACGCGTTCAGCCAGGTCAGCGGGCTCCGCCCGGTCCATGTGACGAGCGAGCCCCGACAGCCGACCGCCGACGAGGTCCGCGACTTCCCTGAGCCCTTCGGAACGCTGATGCTCGAACTGCCCCTCCGGGACGCCGGTTTCGTCCTGCCCTCCTGGGAGGAACTCTCCGCCGTCGTCGAGGCCGCCCACGAACGCGACGCGGTGGTCCACTTCGACGGCGCCCGCCTGTGGGAGTCCACCCCGCACTTCGGCCGCCCGCTCGACGAGATCGCCGGCCTCGCCGACAGCGTCTACGTGTCGTTCTACAAGTCCCTCGAAGGCCTCGGCGGCGCCGCGCTCGCCGGCCCGAAGACCCTCATCGACGAGGCGAAGACCTGGCGGCACCGCTACGGCGGCACGGTCTTCCAGCAGTTCCCCACCGCGCTGACGGCCCTCGCGGGCCTGGACCGGGAACTCCCCCGGCTCCCCGCGTACGTGGCCCACGCGCGCGTGGTCGCCGAGGCACTGCGCGAGGGCTTCGCGGCGGCCGGGGTGCCCTGGATACGCGTCCACCCCGAGCAGCCGCACACGAACGAGTTCCAGGTCTGGCTGCCGTACGACCTCGACACCGTCACGGAGGCCTCGATCCGGCAGGCCGAGGAGACGAAGACCGCCCTCTTCTCCAATCCCTGGGACGCGAAGGGCCCGGGCCTGGCGGTCACCGAGGTCTACGTGCGCGCCGCCGCCCTGGAGTGGACGGCCGAGGACGTGAAGGCGGCGGTCGCGGACTTCGTGATCCGGCTGAAGGAGGAGACGGCCGCCCGCTAGGAGGCGGCGGCCACAGCACCCGGAGACGTCAGCGGCAGAACACGGCCCCTGGTGTGTCAGCAGGCTGAACGCGTCTGCGGGTGCACCAGCCGGCCCAGAGCCCGCCGTAGCCGGCCGTGCGCCGGGCGTTCCGCGACGACCGCGCGGAACTGCCGGTAGCCGCGCAGTTCGCGGGCGGTCCGCCAGTCGTGGGTGCCGGGAGGGGGCGGCGGGGTCTCGCCGAGCCGCTGGGCGCGGTAGGTGTCGAGGAGGTACTGCTGGGTGATGCTCATGTCTCCAGGCTGCGCCGCCGCCCGGTGGCTGTCGCGTCGATTGACGGGCGCCGTCAAACGAGGGTGGCGTTGTCAGTGGCGGGGTGCACGATTGAGGACATGAGCGTGCACATCGACATCACCGGGCTGCGGCAGGAGCGGATCACCTTCGCGCCCTCACCCCTGGGCGAGCTGTGCATGGCGCTGCACGCGATGTCCGAGCCGGGGCACCACCCCGGTCTCCAGGGCTGGGTCACCGGTGTCACCGCGCGGCTCGATCCGCATCTGGCCGACCGGATGTGCGAGGCGGACTTCCTGTGGCGGTCGACGTTCTCCGACCTGTTCCTGCCGTACGCGGGCATCCCGGGCCGCAGCACGCTCCCCGGGGCCACGCTCGCCGAGGAGCTGGACCTGCTGGACAAGCTGACGGACGAGCAGTTCGTGGACGCGGCCATGGAGTTCACCACCTGCGCGATCTCCTACAGCACGGGCGGGCCCGGCCCGCTCACCGACGCCGGGATCCGGCGGCGCGCCCTGGAGCAGGCGGCCGCGCGCGGACCGCATCAACTGGCGTTCACCGAGAGGCTGTTGGCCGACCCGCCGCGGACCAGGGCCTGGCTGCGGCAGTTCCTGGAGGACTGCGACGAGGCGTTCTTCGCGGAGACCTGGTCCCGGACGCACCACCAACTCGTGGCCGACGCCCGCCACAAGACGGACCTCCTGCGCCACAAGGGCCTCGCCGAGGCACTGACGTCGATGTCCACCGCGGTGACCCTCGACGAGGACGCCACGCGCATCACGGTCGACAAGCTCGGTACCGGCAGTACGGCGACCCAGGACGGCGGCCTCCTCCTGGTGCCCACGGCCCTGGGCTGGCCGCACCTGACGGTCCTGTACCGGTACGGCTGGCAGCCCGTCGTGCACTACCCCGTGCACAACACCCCGAAGATCGCCACGCCGACCTCCCTGGAGCAGCTGACCCTGCGGATGACCGCCCTGTCCCACCCGGTCCGCATGCGCCTGTGCCGCAGCCTGGCCCGCAGCGCGTTCACCACCGGCGAGCTGACCCAGGTGCACGGCATGACCGCCCCCGAGATATCCCGCCACCTCGGCATCCTGAAGAAGGCCGGCCTGATCACCACCCGCCGCCGCGGCCGCTACGTCCTGCACCAGCTGGACGTCACGATGGTGGCCCGCCTGGGCAGCGACTTCCTGGAGGGCATCCTCAGGTAGCCGGCCCGGGCCGGGCAGCGGTCCCGTAATGCCGTATCGCCGTGGATCCGCCGCCATTGCCGTAGATCGTCGGCGGTCTCCTCAGCCGTGGCCGCCGGCCCGCACCAGCCCCGTCTCGTACGCCAGGACGACGACCTGCACCCGGTCCCGCAGGCCGAGCTTGGTCAGGATGCGGCCGACGTGGGTCTTCACGGTCGCCTCGGACAGCACCAGGCGGGCCGCGATCTCGCCGTTGGACAGGCCCTGGGCGACGAGGATCATGACCTCGCGCTCGCGCTCGGTGAGCCGCTCCAGCTCCTTGTGCCGGGGCTCCTTGCCGGTGGCGGGCAGCATCGGGGCGAAGCGGTCCAGGAGGCGCCGGGTCGTCGAGGGCGCCACCACGGCGTCCCCGCTGTGCACGGAGCGGATCGCGGTGAGGAGTTCGCCGGGCGGCACGTCCTTGAGCATGAAGCCGGAGGCACCGGCCTTCAGCCCGGAGAAGGCGTACTCGTCGAGGTCGAAGGTGGTCAGGATCAGCACCTTCGGCGGGTTCTCGCCCTGGCAGATGCGGCGGGTGGTCTCCACCCCGTCCAGCTTCGGCATACGGACGTCCATCAGGACCACGTCGACCGCGGTCGCGGCCAGCACCTGAAGGGCCTCGACGCCGTCGCCCGCCTCGGCGACGACCTCCATGTCCGGCTGGGCGGCGAGCACCATCCGGAACCCGGTGCGCAGCAGCACCTGGTCGTCGACGAGCATCACGCGGATCGCCATCGGGTCCTCTTCCGTTCCGTCAACAGGATCGTTCAACAATTGGTTCAACAGGTCGTTCAACAATTCGTTACAGGTGTCACTGCTCGGCGTACGGCACGTCAGTGCGCGGGCTTCAGCGGCAGCAGCGCGCTGATACGGAAGCCGCCGCCGGGCCGCGGTCCCGCGTCGAGCGTGCCCCCGACCATGCCCACCCGCTCACGCATACCGATCAGACCATGCCCCTGACCGTCGGCGCCGCCCTCCTCGTACAGCTCGTGCGGGGCGCCCTTACCGTCGTCCTCGACGAGCAGCCCGAGTCCGTCGTCGAAGTAGACCAGCCGCACACTGGCCCCCGTGTTCGGGCCGCCGTGCTTGCGGGTGTTGGTGAGCGCCTCCTGGACGATCCGGTACGCCGTCAGCTCGACGCCGCTCGGCAGCGGGCGCGGGGTGCCCTCGACCTTGAAGTCGACGGGCAGTCCGGACGTACGGCACTGCTCGACCAGGTCGTCGATCTGCTCGACGTCCGGCTGCGGCACGTACTCGCCGGCCTCCTTGTGCTCGCCGGTGCGCAGCACGCCCAGCAGGCGGCGCATCTCGGCGAGGGCCTGGCGGCCGGTGGAGGAGATCGTCTCCAGGGCCTTCTTCGCCTGGTCCGGCGCGGAGTCGAGGACATAGGCGGCGCCGTCGGCCTGGACCACCATCACCGACACGTTGTGCGCGACCACGTCGTGCAGCTCGCGTGCGATCCGGGCGCGCTCGGCGGCGACGGCGACCTTCGCCTGCGCCTCGCGCTCCTTCTCCAGCCGGGCGGCGCGCTCCTCCAGCTGCGCGAAGTACGCGCGCCGGGTGCGCATCGAGTCGCCGAGCACCCAGGCCAGCGCGAACGGCACCGTCTGGAAGATCGCCAGCGCGACGAGTCCGGCGGAACTGGTGTGCTCCTGGGGCCAGCGGATCTGCGCCAGGGTCGCCGCGGACAGACCGGAGGCCAGGGCGAAGCGGGAGGCCCAGCGGGCACCGACCGCGGCGACCGTGTAGACGATCACCAGCATGGCGAAGTCGGCCACCACGGGCTCGATGTCGAGGACCAGTTGCGCAAGGCCCGTCGCCCCGGCCAGGACGAGCATCTTCTCCGGCCAGCGGCGGCGCAGCGCGATCGCCACACACATGACGGCGGACGCCGCGATCGCCCCGGCCGCCGTCCCGTGCCGGCCCGACGCGTAGCTGGTACTCGCGATGCTCACGCCGCTCAGCCCCAGCAGGAAGACAGCCCAGAAGGTGTCGACCCATGTCGGGTGTCTGCGGAGGAAGTCATAGAGGCGCTGCACGTAACCCAGCGTAGGGACGCGTGATGTGTGCGGGGGTCAACCGGAGGACCGATCCGTATACGTCCCGCGTACTCCCCAAGGTGGAGGCCCCGTTGTCCTGTGCACTTAGTCTGACCACGTGACGGAAGACACCACGGGCCGGTGGCGCGGCTGGCTGGCAGCGGCCGAGGACGCCCTGTACGGGCCCGAGGGCTTCTACCGCGGGCCCGAGGGACCCGCCGGACACTTCCGTACGTCCGTGCACGCGTCGGCGCTCTTCGCGGGCGCCGTGGCACGGCTGCTGTGCCGGGTGGACGAGGCGCTGGGGCGACCGGCCGGACTCGACTTCGTGGACCTCGCCGCCGGCCGCGGTGAACTGGTGACCGGCGTGCTCGCCGCGCTGCCCGCCGAAGTGACCGCACGCGTGCGTGCGTACGCCGTCGAGATCGCCGACCGCCCCGTAGAGCTCGATCACCGCGTCGAGTGGCTGACCGAGCCCCCGAAAGGGATCACCGGACTGCTGTTCGCCAACGAGTGGCTGGACAACGTGCCCGTGGAGGTGGCCGAGGTGGACCCCGCCGGCGTACCGCGTCTCGTCCTCGTACGGCAGGACGGGACCGAGCGGCTCGGAGAGCCCCTGTCCGGCGCGGAGGCCGAGTGGCTCGCCCGGTGGTGGCCGCAGGCGCCCGAGGAGGGGCTGCGCGCCGAGATCGGCCTCCCGAGGGACACGGCCTGGGCATCCGCCGTCACCGGCGTCGAGCGGGGGCTCGCGATCGCCGTCGACTACGCGCACACCCGGGACACCCGCCCCCCGTTCGGCACCCTCACCGGCTTCCGCGAGGGCCGCGAGACGGCACCTGTACCGGACGGCTCGTGCGACATCACGGCGCACGTCGCCCTGGACGCCTGTGCGGAAGCGGGCGCGACGGCGGCCAATGCGGCGGGCACGCTCCCCAGCGCACGCCTGCTCACCCAACGCGCCGCCTTGCGCGCCCTCGGCGTCACAGGCGTGCGCCCCCCGCTCACGCTGGCCTCCACCGACCCCGCGGCCTACGTCCGCGCCCTCGCCGGCGCCGGCGAGGCGGCCGAGCTCACCGCGACCGGCGGCCTCGGCGACTTCGGCTGGCTCGTGCAGTCGGTTGGAATTCCGGACCCGCTGCAGGAGCCGTAACGCGCCCTACTGGCCGCCGATTTCGCCTACTTGTCGATGTCCCCGACCACGAAGAACAACGACCCCAGGATCGCCACCATGTCCGCCACCAGCGTCCCCGGCAGCAGCACGGCGAGCGCCTGGATGTTGTTGTAGGACGCCGAGCGCAGCTTCAGCCGGTACGGGGTCTTCTCGCCCTTGCTGACGAGGTAGTAGCCGTTGATGCCGAGCGGGTTCTCGGTCCACGCGTACGTGTGCCCCTCGGGCGCCTTCAGGACCTTCGGGAGCCGCTGGTTGATCGGGCCGGGCTCCAGCTCGGCGAGCCGGTCGAGGCAGGCGTCCGCGAGGTCGAGCGCGTTGTGGGTCTGCTCCAGGAGCACCTCGAAGCGGGCGAGGCAGTCGCCCTCCTGGCGGGTGACGACCTTCAGGGTGTCCTGGAGTTCGCCGTACGCGAGGTACGGCTCGTCGCGCCGCAGGTCGAAGTCGACGCCCGAGGCGCGCGCGATGGGCCCGCTCACGCCGTACGCGTGCACGGCCTCCGGCGACAGCTCGCCTACTCCGCGCGTGCGGCCCCGGAAGATCTCGTTGCCGAGCACCAGGTCGTCGAAGCGGTCCATCCGGGAGCGCACCGCGGAGACGGCTTCACGCGCGCGTGCCGTCCAGCCCGCAGGGACGTCCTCCTTGAGGCCGCCGACGCGGTTGAACATGTAGTGCATGCGCCCGCCGGAGACCTCCTCCATGACGTTCTGGAGCACCTCGCGCTCCCGGAACGCGTAGAACACCGGGGTGATACCGCCGAGTTCGAGGGGGTACGACCCCAGGAACATCAGGTGGTTGAGCACCCGGTTCAGCTCGGCGAGGAGGGTGCGCGTCCACACCGCGCGCTGGGGGACCTCCATGCCGAGCATGCGCTCCACGGCGAGGACCACGCCGAGCTCGTTCGAGAAGGCCGACAGCCAGTCGTGGCGGTTGGCGAGCATGATGATCTGGCGGTAGTCGCGCGCTTCGAAGAGCTTCTCGGCGCCGCGGTGCATATAGCCGATCACCGGCTCCGCGTGCTGGATGCGCTCGCCGTCCAGGACGAGCCGCAGGCGCAGCACACCGTGCGTGGAGGGGTGCTGGGGGCCGATGTTGAGCACCATGTCGGTGCTCTCCGCGGCGCCGCCGATCCCGACCATGGTCTCCGTCGTGGGAGTCATGGGCACAGTCTCTCGTACGTACGCTTGCGGCATGGAAACGGGGACTGCCGCCCAGGACGGCGCGGCGCGCGAGCCGGTGTGGACCGGGCTGCCGCCGGGGCTGCTGAAGATGCGACGCCTGTTGCTGGTGGTGTGGTTGGGGCTGCTGGCCGTGGCGCTGGGTGTGCCGCTGGGGCTGTTCGCCGGCCCTGGGTGGGCTGCGTTCGCGCTGCTGCCGCTCGCCCTGATGGCGTGGGGCTGGGTGCTGCTGGGCCGCAACTGGCGCTCCTGGAGGTACGCCGAGCGCGCCGACGACCTGCTGATCACCAGGGGGGTGCTGTGGCACCACGAGACGATCGTGCCCTACGGGCGGATGCAGCTCGTGGAGGTGACCTCGGGGCCCGTGGAGCGGCACTTCGGGCTGGCCAGCGTGCAGTTGCACACGGCTGCCGCCGCGACCGACGCGACCATCCCGGGGCTCGTCCCGGCCGAGGCCGAGCGGCTGCGCGACCGGCTCACCGAGCTGGGCGAGGCCCGATCGGCGGGGCTGTGACGACGCCGGGCGCCGACAAGGACGTACCCGAGGCCACCGAGGTCGTACGGGAGCAAGTGCCGGTCGTGGAGCGGCGGTTGCATCCGGTGACGCCGTTGCGCCGGGCGTGGGCGCCGGTCGCCGTCATCATCGGGTGGGCGGTGCACGACCCCAACCAGGCGCAGGAGCAGCTGACCCGGCTGACCACGGTCACGCTGCTCATCGGGCTCGCCGTGTTCGTCCCGGCCGCCGCCCTGTACGGCTTTCTGACCTGGTGGTTCACGCATTTCGCAGTCACGGACACCGAACTGCGCATCCGCACCGGCCTGTTGTTCCGGCGCACCGCGCACATCCGGCTGGAACGCATCCAGGCGATCGATGTGACGCAGCCCCTCCTCGCGCGCGTGGCGGGCGTCGCCAAGCTGAAGCTGGACGTCGTAGGGACCGACAAGAAGGACGAACTCGCCTTCCTGGGCGAGGGCGAGGCGCGGGCGCTGCGGGCCGAACTCCTCGCGCGGGCGGCCGGGTTCGCGCCCGAGACCGCGCACGAGGTCGGCGAGGCACCGGCGCGCCAGCTGCTGCACGTGCCGGCCGGGGTCCTCGCGGTGTCCCTGGTGCTGACCGGCGCCACCTGGGGGTCGCTGGCCGCCGCACTCGTCGTACCGCCGCTGCTGTGGTTCGCCACGCACAGCGTGTGGACGGTCCTCGCGACCGCGCTGCCGCTGCTGGGCGCGGCGGGCGCGAGCAGTGTGGGGCGGTTCGTCGGCGAGTACGACTGGACGGTCGGCGAGTCCCCGGACGGGCTGCGCATCGACCACGGGCTGCTGGACCGGACGCACGAGACGGTGCCGCCGGGGCGGGTGCAGACCGTGCGGATCGTGGAACCGCTGCTGTGGCGGCGGCGTGGCTGGGTGCGGGTCGAGCTGGACGTGGCCGGTTCGTCCAACTCCGTGCTGGTGCCGGTCGCCCCGCGCGAGATCGCCGAGGCGGTCGTCGCGCGCGTGCTGCCCGGCGTGACGGTCCCGCCACGCGAGGCGCTGTCCCGCCCACCGCGGCGAGCTGGCCGGTGCGTGCCGCTGTGGTGGCGCGGCTACGGCCTCGCGGTCACCGACACGGTGTTCGCGGCCCGGCACGGCCTGCTCCGCCGGAGCCTGGCGCTGGTGCCGCACGCGAAGGTGCAGAGCGTACGGCTGAGTCAGGGGCCCTGGGAGCGCCTCTGGCGGCTTGCTGAGGTGCACGTGGACACCGGGGCCAACAAGACCGTCACAGCGCGTCTGCGGGACGCTGAGGAGGCCGCGGAGCTGCTGCGCGGGCAGGCCGAGCGGTCACGGACGGGCCGCAGGGACGCGCGCCCGGACCGCTGGATGGCCTGACAGCCGGTCAGGAGGCGGCGCTGCGCAGCCCGTGGAGGTTGATCTGCTCGGTCTCATCGTGGGCCGTCAGGTCGATGACCTGGCTGACACCGACATCGCGCGACCGCTCGTCGGCCGGCTTGAACTGCGCCTCCGACTCCGCCTTGTGCACGGCGATGGCCTCCTCGCCCACGACGTCGGCGAGGTCCTCGTTCTGCACGGCGTCCATCGCGGCGGACGTCGCACCCTTCTGCATACCGAAGAAGTCGAAGCCCCCCTCGACCATCGGGCGCCGCACGGGGGACGCCGGTACGACCGCCACCGCGGTCGGCACGGTGAAGTGGCCGGACGGCTGCGCGGACGGGGCGAGCTGGGCGGGCTGTGCGGACGTCGCGGCCGGGGGAACGGCGGCCGCGTGCTCATGCCCGTCGACCGCCTCGGGCTTCCCCTCCGCCTCGTCCTCCTGCGCGGCCTCCGACTCGGTACCGCCGCTGTCGGCCGGCACCGGGGCGGGCTCGGCCCGCGCGGAGTCGTCGTCCTTCGGTGCGAGGTCCTTCGGCGCGGGGTCGCTCGGCGCGGAGTCCTTCGGCGCGGGCGCCGGCGTCTCGCTGTCGTCGTCGAGCTTGACCAGCGCCGCCTTGGCGCGCAGGAACAGCTTGGATCCCTCCGGGGAGAACACCGTGGACTCCGCGGGCTTCTCCGCGACGGCCGCTGCGACCTCGGCCGCCTCCGACTCCTCGTCCTCGGTGTCACCCTCGGCGTCGGCGTCGGTGTCGGTCTCGCCCTCGGCGTCCGTCTCGTCCGCGGAGTCGACCGAAGCAGCCACAGCCTCGGTGTCGTCCGTCTCGGGAACGTCGTCCTGGAGCTCCAACTCCACGTCCGCCGAGGCCTCGTCGTCGTCCGCCGGAACCGGTGGCAACGCGCGCGCGGGTTCCGCGGCCTCTATCTCCAGCAGGCGGCGGCCCTCCAGGGCGCTCGCGCGCTCGGTCTCGGCCGTGGCGTACCGGCGCAGCAGGGCCGCGTGCTCGTTGCGCAGGCCCGCCAGCTCCGTGCGCTTGGCGCGCAGCTTGTGCTCCAGCTTGACGCGGAGTTCGCGCGACTCGTCGAGGTCGGACTCAAGTTCGGCGAGCCGCTCCTCGTAGCGCCACTCGTCGCTCGTACGCGCGCGTATCAGGTCGGCCACCTGTTTGCCCGCCTGTGTGTCCCAGCGGCGCATGAACGCCGCGCCGACGAGCGCGGTCGCGGCGGCGATCGCCGCGACTATGCGGAGCGCCGCCGGTTGCGAGAAGACCCAGGGCCCGAAGGCGCAGACGAGCGACACGCCTGCGATCGCCGAGGGGGGCAACAGCCGGTGCAACGGCGGGGAATGGCGGTGACGTCCACGTGGCATGGCCAGAAACTTACCGCGCGTAGGCGAATGATGGTGCCCCGCGCGGTAAAAACACAGCTACCCCTCTTCCCTCACACGGGTTCGGTGGTCACTTCCACCAGTCGGTGAGCCGCCCGCTGATCCACTGGAGGGCCGGCGGGATCTCCCGTCGCCAGGTGTTGAAGTTGTGGCCGCCGCTGTCCAGGATGATCGACGAGATACGGGTGGAGTTCCTGGCCTTCACCTGGGCGATGAATTTCAGGGTGTCGTTGTAGTTGTGCTCCCCGATCCTGCTGCTGGTGACGAGCAGTGAGGTGTCGGGCGCGGGCCGGTGCTTGATGTACCACGACAGGTCGGCCTCGTTCCGCAGCGTCTCGTCGCCCTGGAAGAGGTTTCCCGTGGTGGCGTCGCTCGGCGCCTTGTAGTACGGCGACAGGCCCGCCGCCGCGGCGTACACCCCGGGGTGGTGCATGGCGAGTTTCAGGGCGCAGTAACCGCCCGTGGAATCGCCGATGATGCCCCAGCTCCCGGGCTTCTTGCTCACCCTGTAGTGGGCCAGTACGGCGTCGGGGAGGTCCTTGGCGAAGAACGACTCGGTCTGCGGCCCGCCCGGGACGTCCACGCACTCCGTGTCGCGCGGCGGCGCCACCGTGGGCCGCATCATCACCAGGATCATCGGCTGCATCCGACCGGCCCTGGCCAACTCCAGTGCCGTGCGCGGGTAGTTCAGCTTGTCGACGAGTGCCTGGGCGGTGCCCGGGTACCCCGTGAGGACGACCGTCGCCGGGAACGAGCGCGTGCGGTTGCGCGGCTGGAAGTACTCCGGCGGCAGGTACACGTACGCAGGGGTGGCGATGTGGGTCGTACGGCCGACTATGTCGACCCGCTGCACCTGGCCGACGCTCTGCGGCCGCGAGGAGCCGCCCGGTGCGTCCACCCGCCGGGTCTCGACCACTTGGAGCGGTCCGCCCGTGCCCTGGAGCGCCGAGTTGTCGACGACCACTCCCTGGTCGGTCTCCTTGCCGAACAGGTCGGCCCAGCTGGCGTAGAACCCGAAGGCCTGGTTGGCGCCGAGGCCGACCGAGGCGAAGAGCACCAACTGCGTTGCCAGCAACAGGCCCACGCGCCCGCTGACGGCCCGCCAGTTGTGTCTGGCCAGGCGGGGCCACAGCCATACTGTGCCGATGAACAGCAGTACGGCGCAGACGACCGCCAGTACCAGCACTTTCCTGCTCGTGAGTCCCATGAGCTGTCCCCGCCTGCGCTTTCCGCCCTCGGCGCACGCAAGTTTCGCGAGCGTTTGCCCCGGGCTTTCCTCTGCCTTTGAACCGGCTTTCCGGTGAGGAAGGAACCTCCTCCCCCTAGACACCGTCCTAGAGGGCGCAATGTCGCCGGATGCCCGAATCGGGCCCGGATCCAAGGTCTCTCGCAGAACTACGGGATGCGATGTCTGTCAGGATAGATGGGGAAATGTCGGGTGGGGTTCCGAGCCGAACAGGTCGGGTCCGGCGCATAGTCCGAGGTCCGCGCCCCGAGGTCGTTCCCACGCTCGTCGCCAGGGCCTGCGCCCTCGTCGGCCTGCTGGACATCGCCGCGGGGGTGTTCCCGCGCTTCCGGCACAGCCGTATGCACACGATGGCCGAGGTGCTGCCGGGTGCGCTCGGCCCCTTCGCCGCGGCGCTCTCGCTGAGCGCCGGTGTGCTGTTGCTGCTCCTCGCGCACGGGCTCAGGCGGCGCAAGCGCCGGGCGTGGCGGGCCGCCGTCGCGCTGCTTCCGGCGGGCGCGGTGGCGCAGTTCGCGTACCGGCACTCCCTCATAGGAGTCGTCATCTCGGCGGCGCTGCTCGCGCCGCTGTTGCTGCACCGGGACGAGTTCCGGGCGCTGCCCGACCCGCGCAGCAGGTGGCGCGCGCTCGCCAACTTCGTGCTCATGGGCGCCGGTTCCCTCGTCCTCGGACTGGTCATCGTCAGCGTCCACTCCAAGCGCATGGTCGGCGACCCGAGCCTGGCCGATCGGATTACGCACGTCCTGTACGGCCTGTTCGGCTTCGAGGGCCCGGTCGACTACGAGGGCAGCACCTCCTGGACGGTCGCCTTCTCACTGGGCGCCCTGGGGCTGCTCACCGCGGTCACCACGATCTACCTCGCGTTCCGCCCCGAGCACCCGGCCGCGCAGCTCACCCCGGAGGACGAGACGCATCTGCGCGCCCTCCTGGAGAAGCACGGCCGGCGCGACTCGCTCGGTCACTTCGCGCTCCGCCGCGACAAGGCCGTCGTCTTCTCGCCCAGCGGCAAGGCGGCGGTGACGTACCGCGTCGTCTCCGGAGTGATGCTCGCCAGTGGTGACCCCATCGGCGACGTGGAGGCCTGGCCGGGCGCCATCGAGCGGTTCATGGACGAGGCGAAGGCCCACTCCTGGACGCCCGCCGTCATGGGCTGCTCGGAGACGGGCGGCGAGGTGTGGACCCGTGAGACCGGTCTCGACGCCCTCGAACTGGGCGACGAGGCGGTGGTCGACGTGGCGGATTTCTCGCTCGCCGGGCGCGCGATGCGCAACGTACGCCAAATGGTGAAGCGCATCGAGCGGGCCGGCTACGAAACCCGGGTACGGCGTGTACGTGACCTCGGCGAGGGCGAGTTGGAGCGGATCCGGCTCGCCGCGGAGGCCTGGCGGGGCACCGACACCGAGCGCGGCTTCTCGATGGCGCTCGGCCGCATCGGCGACCCGGAGGACGGTGACTGCTTCATCGCGACCGCCCACAAGGCTGACGAACAGCCGGGCGAATACGGCGACTTGAAGGCGATCCTGCACTTCGTGCCCTGGGGCACCGACGGCATGTCGCTGGACCTGATGCGCCGTGACCGCGCGGCGGACCCGGGGATGAACGAGCTGCTGATCGTGGCCTCCCTCCAGGCGGCACCGAAGCTCGGCATCACGCGCGTGTCGCTCAACTTCGCGATGTTCCGCGCGGCACTCGCGCGGGGCGAGAAGATCGGCGCGGGCCCGGTGCTGCGCGCCTGGCGCGGACTGCTCGTCTTCCTGTCCCGCTGGTTCCAGATCGAGTCCCTGTACAAGTTCAACGCGAAGTTCCAGCCCCGCTGGGAACCCCGCTTCGTGGTCTACCGCGCCTCCGGCGACCTCCCCCGCATCGGCTTCGCCGCGATGCAGGCGGAAGGCTTCGTCAACCTGGCCCTCCCCCTCCCGCGCTTCCTCCGCCGCCGCACGACCGCGGCCCCGGCCTGCACCCACGGCCTGGCGGAACGGGATGTCCGGGCAGCCTGACCGACAGGCGCGGCCCGAGCGGGCCCCTCAGCTCCGGCTGGGGGCACCGCTCGGGCCGCGCCGGAGGTTTCCGCCCGACCGCCCCGGAGCCCTCCTCACGGACCCCAGGGCCGTACGGCGACGGCCACGCTCCGGTCCGCCGAGGGCCGCGGGCGACGACGGCAAGGGCCGACGGCCACCGCCAGACACTCCAAGACTGCAGGCCAGTACCGCCAAGACGGGCCGCCACCGGACGATCCACGGCCGAGCCCCCTGCTCACCGGCTCTCGCACGCCTCCTCCTGCGAAGCAGGCCGGCCTCCGGAGCGCTGTCCACTCCGACGAAGGCCGCGAGCGACGACGGCAAAGGCCGACGGCCACCGCCAGACACTCCAAGACCGCGAGCCGATACGACGCAGCCGCGCACCACCACCACGAAGACGGCCCCCGCGCGAGGACCCCACCCACAGACTCCCGCGCGCCCCTCAAGCGCAACGCCCCGCACCCCGCCCCACCCCGGCGTCCCCCTCCCGCCCCGGACCAGCCCGCTTCCGCCCGGCCCGCGGGGCCGTGCCCCCTCCTCCTGGGCCTACGCTGAACGTATGAGCAAGCAGAGCGGACGCGGGCGCGTCACGGGCCTTCCGGAGTGGGACCGGTGCGCGGTCATGGGGGTCGTGAACGTCACCCCCGACTCCTTCTCCGACGGCGGCCGCTTCTTCGACACCACGGCGGCCGTCAAGCGGGGCCTGGACCTGGTCACCGAGGGCGCCGACCTGGTGGACGTCGGCGGTGAGTCCACCCGCCCCGGCGCCTCCCGCGTCGACGAGGCCGAAGAACTCAAGCGCGTCATCCCCGTAGTGCACGGCCTCGCCTCCGAGGGCGTCACCGTCTCCGTCGACACCATGCGCGCCTCCGTCGCCGAGCAGGCACTCGCCGCCGGCGCCGCCCTCGTGAACGACGTCAGCGGCGGCCTCGCCGACCCCGCGATGATCCCGGTCGTCGCCGCCTCGGGCGCCCCCTTCGTCGTCATGCACTGGCGCGGCTTCCTGGAGGGCGGCAACGTCAGGGGGGTCTACGACGACGTCGTCACCGAGGTCGTCGACGAACTGCACGCACGCGTGGAGGCCGTTCTGGCCGGCGGTGTCGCCCCCGACCGTGTCGTCGTCGACCCGGGCCTCGGCTTCTCCAAGGACGCCGAGCACGACCTCGTCCTCCTCGCCCACCTCGACCGTCTGCTCGCCCTCGGCCACCCCGTCCTGGTCGCCGCCTCCCGCAAGCGGTTCCTCGGCCGCGTCCTGGCAGGCCCCGAGGGCGCGCCCCCGCCCGCGCGCGAGCGCGACGCCGCCACGGCCGCCGTCTCCGCACTCGCGGCGCACGCCGGCGCCTGGGCGGTGCGCGTCCACGAGGTCCGCGCCACCGCCGACGCCGTACGCGTCGCACGCGCCGTCGAGGGGGCGCGCGCCCCGGGCGCCCGAGCGGCCTCGCACACCAGCTCCGAGGGAGCCCTGTGACCGCCCCGCACACCGACGTCGAGCAGGTGGAACTCGCCAACACCGCGTTCTACGAGACCCTTGAGCGCGGTGACTTCGACGAGCTGTCCGCGCTCTGGCTCACCCCGGCCGACCTCGGCGTCGACGAGGAGTACCACGACCCGGCGGACAGCGGCGTGATCTCCTGCGTGCACCCGGGCTGGCCGGTGCTGACCGGCCGCGGCGAGGTCCTGCGGTCGTACGCGCTGATCATGGCGAACACCGAGTACATCCAGTTCTTCCTCACCGACGTACACGTCTCGGTGACCGGCGACACCGCCCTGGTCACCTGCACGGAGAACATCCTCAGCGGCGGCCCCTCCCCCGACGACAGCGACGAACTGGGCCCGCTGGTCGGCCAGCTCGTGGTCGCCACGAACGTGTTCCGGCGCACCCCCGAGGGCTGGAAGCTCTGGTCGCACCACGCGTCCCCGGTTCTGGCCGAAAACGACGAGGACGAGGGCGAGGACACCCCCACCTGAGTGGGTAGGCGCCCCCTGGGAGAACCCGTCGCAACCCGTCGGGACCAAGAAGTGGTTGGAATCACGAACCCCGGGGTAGGGGCGGCTACCGACCCATGAGCCACCGGGTTCCCCAGGGGAAACGCTCCATGAACCCTCTGGCCCCGGACAGCGCCCACGCCCTCGCGGCCGGGCGTTGTCAGTGCCCGCAGGTAGATTCGTTCGAGGCCGGGGTACCGCCCGCACACGGTACGAACCGGCCACCACCGACGATTGCAGGAGTGATTCGCGTGGATCGTGTCGCGCTGAGCGGCCTGAAGGCCCGCGGGCACCACGGCGTGTTCCCCAAGGAGCGCGAGGAGGGCCAGACCTTCATCGTGGACCTCGTCCTGGGCCTGGACACCCGGCCGGCCGCCGCCGACGACGACCTGGCGAAGACCGTGCACTACGGCATCGTGGCCGAGGAGGTCGTGGCCGTCGTCCAGGGCGAGCCCGTCAACCTCATCGAGACCCTCGCCGAGCGCATCGCGCAGACCTGCCTGAAGCACGAAGGGGTCGAGGAGGTCGAGGTCCGCGTCCACAAGCCGGACGCCCCGATCACCGTCCCCTTCGACGACGTGACCGTCACCATCACCCGGAGCCGAGTATGACCTTCTCGTTCACCGAGGGTCACAGCGACCCGACCGTCCAGCCGGTGCCCGCCTCCGTGGTGCAGCAGGTGGACGCCGCCGACACCACCCTCAGCAACCCGAGGCGCGCCGTGATCTCCATCGGCGCGAACCTGGGCAACCGCCTGGAGACCCTCCAGGGAGCCATCGACGCCCTGGAGGACACCCCCGGCGTCCGCATCAAGGCCGTGTCGCCGGTCTACGAGACGGAGCCGTGGGGCGTCGAGCCCGGCAGCCAGCCGTCGTACTTCAACGCGGTCGTCGTCCTCAAGACCACCCTGCCCCCGTCCTCCCTGCTGGAGCGGGCGCACGCGGTCGAGGAGGCCTTCCACCGGGTCCGCGAGGAGCGCTGGGGCGCGCGCACGATCGACGTCGACATCGTCGCGTACGCCGACGTCGTCTCGGACGACCCGGTCCTGACGCTCCCCCACCCGCGCGCCCACGAGCGGGCCTTCGTGCTCGCGCCGTGGCACGACGTGGAGCCCGAGGCGCAGTTGCCCGGCCGCGGCCCGGTCGCCACCCTCCTGGACGACATCACCCGTGACGGTGTCGCGCCCCGCAAGGATCTGGAACTCCGGCTGCCCGAGTAGTCGTTAAGGTCGAGACGACCACTACGCCCGGACAGGGCACGGGGAGCTGAAGGAACACCGTGAGAGAGCTGCGGATCAGGGTGCTGGCCGGCGTGTTCGTGATCGCCGGAGTGCTGTCCTGGGCGGGGGCCCGCCTGTGGAGCGCGGTGGGGACCCTGCCGAGTGTCCCGCTGGCCGCGCCCATCGTCCTCGCCGTGATCGCCGTGGTCCTGCTGGCCACGGCGCTCTCCCTGCGCGCCCGCCTCAAGGCCCAGCGCGAGCGCCGCCCCGGCGCCAAGGGCGTCGACCCCCTGATGGCCGCCCGCGCGGTCGTCTTCGGCCAGGCCAGCGCCCTGGTGGCCGCCCTCGTCGCCGGCATGTACGGCGGCACGGGCGCCTACCTCCTGGAGTTCCTCGACATCCCCGCCCGCCGCGACCAGGCCATCTACGCCGGCTTCTCGGTCCTGGCAGGCATCGCGGTCATAGTCGCCGCGATCTTCCTGGAACGGGTCTGCAAACTCCCGGAGGACGACGACAACAACGCGGCAGGGGCAACCCCGGTCACCTGAGGCGCCCTGAAGCGAAGGCACCCCAAAGGGGCGCGGGGCAGTGTCGATCTGCGGCTCCGCCGCGCGGGTGCGCCAGCCACGACGAGGCCGCACCCGGGCCACGACCCGCCACCGTGCCGCGGCAACGCCGGTCACCTGAGCGCCCCAAAGGGGCGCGGGGAACTGCGCGCCCAGCCCCAACGGACCCGCACCCGACCGACGCCCCACCCGCTCCATCCAGCGAAGCGAACCGTCAGCGAGCCATGATGAGACTCATCGCCTCGTTACGCGTCGCCGGATCCCGCAACTGCCCCCGCACCGCCGAGGTGATGGTCTTGGCGCCAGGCTTCCGCACGCCCCGCATCGACATGCACATGTGCTCGCACTCGACGACGACGATGACACCGCGCGGCTCCAGGATCTCCATCAGGGAGTCCGCGACCTGCGTGGTGAGCCGTTCCTGCACCTGCGGCCGCCGCGCGTAGACGTCCACCAGCCGGGCCAGCTTCGACAGCCCGGTGATCTTCCCGTCGGCGGACGGGATGTACCCGACGTGGGCGACCCCGACGAACGGCACCAGATGGTGCTCACAGTTGCTCAGGACCTCGATGTCCTTCACCAGGACCATCTCGTCGTGCCCCAGGTCGAACGTCGTCGTCAGCACGTCCTCGGGCTTCTGCCACAGCCCCGCGAATATCTCCTTGTACGCCCGCGCCACCCGCGCCGGCGTCTCCCTGAGCCCCTCCCGGTCCGGGTCCTCGCCGACCGCGATCAGCAGTTCGCGTACGGCGTTCTCGGCGCGCTTCTCGTCGAAGACGCCGATCGCTCCCTCGCCGTCCAGCGTCACGGGGTCGGTCATGGCGGTGCCTCGTTCCTGTGCGGGTCACGCGTGTGCGGACACACGCCTCAGTTGCGGGCATATGGAAAAGCCGCGCCCCCCAGGCTAAATCCAGGGGGGCGCGGCTTCCATTTCGGGCCGTGTGAGACTCGCGTCAGTTGTCGGGGCGGTCCTCCGGGGCCTTCTCCAGCGTGGGAGAGGACTCGGCGGTCGCACCGGCGGTGATCGCGGGACCCGCGCCGTTCGTCCCGTTCGTCAGTGACAGCTCCTTGGGGGAGAGCACCGGCGGGCGGGTGGACGGCGTACGGCGGGAGGAGCCGGTCCAGGAGGGACGGGCCGGACGCCGGATGATCGGAGTGAACACCTCGGCGATCTGCTCCTTGTTCAGCGTCTCCTTCTCCAGCAGCTGGAGCACGAGCGCGTCGAGCACGTCACGGTTCTCGACCAGGATCTCCCAGGCCTCGTTGTGCGCGTTCTCGATGAGCTTCTTGACCTCTTCGTCGACGAGCGCGGCTACCTCTTCCGAGTAGTCACGCGGGTGCGACATCTCCCGGCCCAGGAAGGGCTCGGTGTTGTCGCCGCCGAACTTGATCGCGCCGAGGCGCTCGGTCATGCCGTACTGCGTGACCATCGCGCGGGCCGTCGCGGTGGCCTTCTCGATGTCGTTCGCAGCGCCCGTGGTCGGGTCGTGGAAGACCAGTTCCTCGGCCGCGCGGCCGCCCAGCATGTAGGCCAACTGGTCGAGCATCTCGTTGCGCGTGGTCGAGTACCTGTCCTCTTCCGGCAGGACCATCGTGTAGCCCAGAGCACGGCCTCGGGAGAGGATCGTGATCTTGTGCACCGGGTCGGAGTTCGGGGAAGCCGCCGCGACCAGAGCGTGTCCGCCCTCGTGGTACGCGGTGATCTTCTTCTCCTTCTCCGACATGATCCGGGTCCGCTTCTGCGGGCCCGCGACCACACGGTCGATCGCCTCGTCCAGCATGGAGTTGTCGATCAGCTTGCGGTTGCCACGTGCGGTGAGCAGGGCGGCCTCGTTGAGGACGTTGCTCAGGTCCGCGCCGGTGAAGCCCGGCGTACGGCGCGCGACGGCCGACAGATCGACGTCCGGTGCGACCGGCTTGCCCTTCTGGTGGACCTTGAGGATCTCCAGACGGCCCTGCATGTCCGGGCGGTCGACCGCGATCTGGCGGTCGAAGCGGCCGGGGCGCAGGAGGGCCGGGTCGAGGATGTCGGGCCGGTTCGTCGCGGCGATGAGGATCACGCCGCCCTTGACGTCGAAGCCGTCCATCTCGACGAGCAGCTGGTTCAGCGTCTGCTCGCGCTCGTCGTGTCCACCGCCGAGGCCGGCGCCGCGATGGCGGCCGACCGCGTCGATCTCGTCGACGAAGACGATCGCCGGAGCGTTCGCCTTGGCCTGCTCGAACAGGTCACGGACTCGGGAGGCACCGACACCGACGAACATCTCGACGAAGTCGGAACCGGAGATCGAGTAGAAGGGCACCCCGGCCTCGCCCGCGACGGCGCGCGCCAGCAGGGTCTTGCCGGTGCCGGGAGGGCCGTACAGGAGTACGCCCTTGGGGATCTTGGCGCCGACGGCCTGGAACTTCGCCGGCTCCTGGAGGAACTCCTTGATCTCGTACAGTTCCTCGACGGCCTCGTCGGAGCCCGCGACGTCCGCGAACGTCGTCTTCGGGGTGTCCTTGGTGATGAGCTTGGCCTTGGACTTCCCGAAGTTCATGACTCGGGAGCCGCCGCCCTGCATCTGGTTCATCAGGAACAGGAAGACGACCACGATGAGGACGAAGGGGAGCAGCGACAACAGGATCCCGACGAAAGCGTTCTGCTTCGTCGGCGACACCGTGTAGCCGTCCGGAATCTGCTTGTCCTGGTACTTGGTCTGCAGCGTGGCCGCGAGGTCCACGCCTTGGTCGCCGATGTAGCTCGCCTGGATCTTGGAGCTGCCCTCGACCTTGACGCCGTCCTTGAGCGTGACCTTGACGGTCTGCTCGTCACCGGTGGTGATCTTGGCCGATTCGACCTTGTTGTCATTGATCGCCTGGACGACCTGGCCGGTGTCCACCGCCTTGTAGCCGCCGGACGAGCCGACGACCTGCATCAACACGACCACGGCAAGGACGGCCAGCACGATCCACATGACCGGCCCACGGAAGTATCGCTTCACGTCCATCCATACGGAGCAAAATCGCTCCGTCCCTCCTGCCATAGTGAGTTTGATAAAGACAGTTCTTCTGACCGTACCCCAGCCATGTTGCCCGAAGTCGCACGGGACGGCTGGGAGACGCGTCTGCATGCTCCAACGGCGCGAAACCCGCTGGGGTTCCCGATCGTCTTGCAGGGCTTGGGCCGAGTGGCTCTAGCCGCCGTAGACGTGCGGCGCGAGCGTACCGACGAACGGCAGGTTGCGGTACTTCTCCGCGTAGTCGAGGCCGTAGCCGACGACGAACTCGTTCGGGATGTCGAAGCCGACCCACTCCACCTCGATGGCGACCTTGGCCGCCTCCGGCTTGCGGAGCAGGGTGCAGATCTTCAACGAGTCGGGCTCGCGCGAGCCGAGGTTGGAGATCAGCCAGGACAGGGTCAGACCCGAGTCGATGATGTCCTCGACGATGAGGACGTGCTTGCCCTTGATGTCGGTGTCGAGGTCCTTGAGGATCCGCACGACACCGGAGGACTGGGTGCCCGCGCCGTACGACGACACGGCCATCCAGTCCATGGTGACGGGGGTGGACAGCGCCCGGGCGAGGTCCGCCATGACCATCACCGCGCCCTTGAGGACGCCGACGATCAGCAGATCCTTGCCCGCGTACTCCGCGTCGATCTTCGCGGCGAGCTCCACGAGCTTCGCGTCGATCTCTTCCTTGGTGATGAGCACCGACTGGAGGTCGTCACCCATGTCTTTCGCGTCCACCCGCATCACTTTCGGTCGTCCAACCGGCTACTACCTGGCCCCGCCCCCGGAGGCCCGGAGGGGGTGTCGATTCAGCCTTGCCGAATCACCAGTCTGCCACCCTGGCGACGGGCGACGACCTTGCCCGGGAGATTGATGGCTCCCTGGCCGCGCCAGCCGGTGATCAGCCGGTCCACTTCCTCGATGTGCCGGGCGAACAGCGAGCCGGCCGGGGCACCGGCCTTGATGGCGGCCCGGCGCAGGATGCGGCGGCGTACGGCGGGCGGCAGGGCGTAGAGCTTGGCGCACTCCAGGAGGCCGGTGGCGTCGCGTACGGAGGTCTCGGCCTGGCTGGCCCAGGTGTCGAGGGCGTCGGCGTCGTCCCGGGACAGCTGCGCCGTACGGGCGAGCGCTTCCACGACGCCTTTGCCGAGCGCCTTCTCCAGGGCCGGCAGGCCTTCGTGGCGCAGACGGGAACGCGTGTACGCGGGGTCGGCGTTGTGCGGGTCGTCCCAGACGGGCAGCGACTGGACCATGCAGGCCTTGCGGGCGGTCTGCCGGTCGAGCTGCAGGAAGGGGCGGCGGTAACGGCCGTCGGCCCCCGAGACCGCGGCCATCCCCGACAGGGAGCGGATGCCCGAGCCGCGGGCGAGGCCCAGCAGGACGGTCTCGGCCTGGTCGTCGCGGGTGTGGCCGAGCAGCACGGCGGCGGCGCCGTGTCGTGCGGCGCAGTCGTCGAGGGCTGCGTAGCGGGCGTCCCGGGCGGCTGCCTCGGGGCCGCCCTCGCGGCCCACGGTCACGGAAGTGGCTTCGACGGGGTCCAGGCCCAGTTCGCGCAGGCGCAGGACGACCTCGTCGGCGCGCAGGTCGGAGCCGGCCTGGAGGCCGTGGTCGACGGTGATGCCGCCGGCCCTGATGCCCAGCTTGGGGGCTTCGAAGGCGAGGGCGGAGGCGAGGGCCATGGAATCGGCGCCGCCGGAGCATGCGACGAGCACGAGCGGCGAGGGCGGGCGCTCGTGCGAGGTGTGCCGGGAGGCGCCGGCGGTCTGCAGGGCCTCGTGGTCGGTGAGGATGTCGTGGAGGACGCGGCGGACCGCCAGGCGTATCGCCGCGACCGCAGGATGGGGACCCATGTCCGGTTCCCTTCATGAAGTTTTCGGGGGTTGGCCCGAGGTTCGGTCACTCAGAGTGTGTAGATGGTGACAGAACCGGGGCGTTCCCCGAGCATCGCACGCCTACCCATCGCTCACGGTCCCTCGGACGGGTGATTGCAGGGGCGTTCGCCTGCCGTCGGCCGGATTCGTTTCACCACGCCCGCGACCCGTTCACGACTCGGCCTTGCGGTGCACCCGCGCGACCCAGTCCGCCGGTTTGGCGATCTCCGTCTTGGTCGGCAACGTGTTCGGGGAGGTCCACACGCGGTTGAAGCCGTCCATGCCGACCTGGTCGACGACCGCCCGCACGAACCGCTCGCCGTCCCGGTACTGCCGCAGCTTGGCGTCGAGGCCGAGCAGCTTGCGCAACGCCGAGTCCAAGCGGGAGGCGCCCTTCGCACGACGCTGCTGGAACTTCTCGCGGATCTCCGCGACGCTCGGCACCACGTCCGGACCGACACCGTCCATCACGAAGTCGGCGTGCCCCTCCAGGAGGGACATCACGGCGGTGAGCCGCCCGAGGATCTCCCGCTGCGCGGGCGTCTGCACGATCTCCACGAGGGACCGGCCCTCGTCGTCCTCCTCGCCCTCGGGCCGGCCGCCGGCCAGCGACTGGGCGGCCTCCCGGATGCGCTCCAGGACGGTCATGGGGTCGACCTCGGTCTCTCCCAAGAACGACTGGATCTCGCCCTCCAGGTGGTCACGCAGCCAGGGCACGGCCGTGAACTGCGTGCGGTGCGTCTCCTCGTGCAGGCACACCCACAGGCGGAAGTCGTGGGGCTCCACGTCGAGTTCGCGCTCCACGTGCACGATGTTCGGCGCGACCAACAGCAGCCGCCCGCCCTTCGCGCCCGCCGGCAGCTCGCGGGACGCCGGGGCGAACGTCTCGTACTGACCGAGCACGCGCGAGGACAGGAACGACAGCAGCATGCCCAGCTCGACGCCGGTCACCTTGCCGCCGACCGCCCCGAAGACCGCGCCCCCGGGGGTGTTGCCGCGCCGCTCCTGCATCTTGTCGAGCAGCGGTTTGAGGACCTCCCGGAACCCGGCGACGTTCGCCCGCACCCAGCCGGGGCGGTCGACGACCAGGATCGGGGTGTCGTGGATGTCGTCCGTGCCCATCCGGGTGAACCCCCGGACGTGCTGCTCCGAGGCCTTCGCATGCCGGCGCAGCTCCCCGACGACGGCCCGGGCCTCGTCACGGCTCACCTCGGGGCCCGGCCGCACAAGTCGGGTCGCGGTCGCCACCGCGAGATTCCAGTCGACCATCTCGGCACCACCGATGCTCGTCATGCGTCAACCGTACGTGAGCGCTGCCGCTTGGGGCAGGCTGCGAGGTCGGTCAGGTGAACGTCTGCCGGAACGGCACCCGGTTACGAGCTACAGCCGCAGGCCGCCAGTGCCGTTGCCGTGTGGTCCAGGGCTGCTTGGGCCTCCAGGGCGTTCGTCGTGTTGGAGGCCATGAAGGCGAAGGCGAGGAGTTGGCCGTCTTTGTCCACGACCGTGCCGGCGAGGGTGTTGACGCCCGTCAGGGTGCCCGTCTTGGCGCGCACCACCCCCGCCGCTCCCGTCGCGTCCGTGTAGCGGGTCGTCAGGGTGCCGGTGAAGGCGGCGATGGGGAGGCCGGTGAGGACCGGGCGGAGTTCGGGGTGGGCCGGGGAGCCGGCCTTGACCAGGAGGGCGGTCAGGAGGTCCGCGGTGAGACGGTCGTCGCGGTTGAGTCCGCTGCCGTCGTTGAACACGGCGCCCTTGACCGGGAGTTGAAGCTTCTTCAGCTGGGCGGCGATCGCGGCGGCGCCCGCGTCGAAGTCGGCCCGCTTGCCCGTGGCCACGGCGGTCTGGCGGGCCAGGGCCTCCGCGATGTCGTTGTCGCTGTTGGTCAGCATCCGCTCGACGATGTCGGAGAGCGGCGGCGAGGAGACCGTGGCGAGGGTGGCGGCGCGGCCGGTCGCCTTGGAGGGGCCCGGGGAGGATGTCGTAATGCCGTGCTTCTTTAGGAAGCCCGCGAATTTCTCAGCCGCGTCCGCCGCCGGGTCCTTCACGCGCAGCACCGGACCGCTGGACGAGTCGTCCGTACGGCCCTCGTCGGCCATCAGGGCGCTGACCGGGGCGAGGTTCTCGTTGACCCCGATCGGGTGGAGTTCGGCACCGGAGTACAGGGTCTTGTCGTACGACAGCGTCACCTCGCTCACGCCGCGCTTCTTCAGGGCCGCCGCCGTCCTGTCGGCGAGCGTGCGCAGGCTTGCCCAGCCCTCGGCGTCCTGGTGGGCCGTCAGGGTCGGGTCGCCGCCGCCGACCAGGACGAGTTCCTTGGTGTCGGGCTCCAGGGCGGCGCGGGTGGTGAGGCGGTGGTCGGCGCCCATCGCGGAGAGGGCGGCCACGGCGGTGGCGATCTTCGTGGTCGAGGCCGGGGTCAACGCGTCGTCGGCGCCGACTCCGTAGAGGCGCTTTCCGGTCGAGACGTCCACGACGGCGGCCGTGTGGCGGGTGCCGAGCGCCGAGTCGCCCAGGAGGGGCGTGAGGACGTCCGTGAGGGCCGTGCCGGTCGGGGCCGACTTCACGGTGCTGGCGGCGCCGCCGAGGCCGACGAGGACGGATGCGGCACTGGGGGCGGGTCGGGGTGCCTTGGCGGACGTATCGGAATTACGGCCGTGATCTACGCCACCTGACTGTTCCTGTGCGGCTGCGTAGTCCCGCTCGGCCGTACGCTGACCCGAGGAGTCCCAGGGACCGGCTGCGGTCACCACACCGGCGGCCAGCGCCATTCCGGCGGTGGCGGCGACGGCGGTGAACTGCCAGGTCCTGTTCGGCCGCGGCAACTTCGCGACCTGAGGTGACACGGATCCGACGAGCCGGGCGACCTTCGGTGACACGGCTCGGGTGAGCCGCGTGGCCTGTGGTCGCACGGCTTCGGTGAGCCGCGTGACCTGGGGTGACACGGCTTGTGTGAGCCGCGTGACCTGCGGTTTCACGGATTGTGCGGCCCGCTTGAGACGGGGCCGGACGGCTCGCGCGACCCGCGCCATCTGCGGTCTCGCGGCCCGCCAAGGCCTCAGCTCCGGCACGACCACCAGCCCCTTTCGCGATCACACACCTGCGTGAGGGACACTTAACCACCAGAACTATGTGCTGATCATGGAGGAGCCACCGGTGGAGTTCGACGTCACGATCGAGATCCCGAAGGGTTCGCGGAACAAGTACGAGGTGGACCACGAGACCGGTCGGATCCGCCTGGACCGTCGACTCTTCACCTCGACCAGTTACCCGGCCGACTACGGCTTCGTCGAGAACACTCTCGGCGAGGACGGCGACCCGCTGGACGCGCTGGTCATCCTGGAGGAGCCGACTTTCCCCGGCTGCCTCATCAAGTGCCGCGCGATCGGCATGTTCCGGATGACCGACGAGGCCGGCGGCGACGACAAGCTGCTGTGCGTCCCGGCGTCCGACCCGCGCGTGGAGCACCTGCGTGACATCCACCACGTGTCGGAGTTCGACCGCCTGGAGATCCAGCACTTCTTCGAGGTCTACAAGGACCTGGAGCCCGGCAAGTCGGTCGAGGGCGCCAACTGGGTGGGCCGTACGGACGCCGAGGCGGAGATCGAGCGTTCGTACAAGCGACTCAAGGAGCAGGGCGGCCACTGAGCCCTCAGACATGGAAACGGGCCGCACGCACACGCGTGCGGCCCGTTTCCATGTCTGTGCGCATACTGAGGATCACTGGAGGTGTCGTACAGGGAGTGCTACGGAGTGACGGAAGCCGAGGACCGCAAGCCGCAGTCGGACGAGGCCAGGAGTGCCTTCACGGCTCCGGCGGGCGTCGAGGCGGCGGTCGTGGCGGCAGCTGACGGGGAGTCGTCCACGACGTCCGAGTTCGCCGTTCCGAGCGGGCTGGACGTGACGCCCGCGCCGGCCGCCGAGGACTCCGAGGGGTCGGCGTTCAGTCCGCCCAGCCTGTACAGCGCGCGCAAGGCGCCGCCCGCGTTCACGCCGCCGACCGGGATTCCCGTCGTCAGCCTCACCAAGGACGTGCCCTGGCAGGACCGGATGCGCACGATGCTGCGGATGCCGGTGGCCGAGCGGCCCGCGCCGGAGCCGGTGCAGAAGCCGGACGACAGCGGTCCCGCCGTACCGCGCGTGCTCGATCTGACGCTCCGCATCGGCGAGTTGCTGCTCGCGGGCGGCGAGGGCGCCGAGGACGTCGAGGCGGCGATGTTCGCGGTCTGCCGCTCCTACGGCCTCGACCGCTGCGAGCCGACCGTCACCTTCACTCTGCTGTCGATCTCTTATCAGCCCTCCCTGGTCGACGATCCGGTGACCGCGTCCCGGACCGTACGGCGCCGGGGCACCGACTACACGCGGCTCGCGGCCGTGTTCCGGCTGGTCCAGGACCTCAGCGACCCGGAGACCGCGCTCTCCCTGGAGGACGCCTACCGGCGGCTCGCGGAGATGCGGCGCAACCGGCACCCGTACCCCGGCTGGGTGCTGACCTCCGCCAGCGGGCTGCTCGCGGGCGCCGCCTCCGTGCTCGTCGGCGGTGACGTCATCGTGTTCTTCGCCGCCGCGCTCGGCGCGATGCTCGGGGACCGGCTGGCGTGGCTGTGCGCGGGGCGCGGGCTGCCGGAGTTCTACCAGTTCACGGTCGCCGCGATGCCGCCCGCCGCGATAGGGGTCGCCCTCACGGTCGCCAACGTCGATGTGAAGGCCTCCGCGGTCATCACCGGTGGGCTGTTCGCCCTGCTGCCCGGGCGGGCGCTGGTGGCGGGCGTACAGGACGGACTGACCGGCTTCTACATCACCGCGGCGGCCCGGCTCCTGGAGGTCATGTACTTCTTCGTCGGCATCGTGGCCGGTGTCCTGATCGTCCTGTACTTCGGCGTGAAGCTCGGCGCGCAGCTCAACCCGGACGTGGCTCTCGGCAATTCCGACCGGCCGCTGTGGCAGATCGGCGCGTCCGTCCTGCTGTCGCTGACCTTCGCGGTGCTGTTGCAGCAGGAACGATCCACCGTGCTCCTGGTGTCCCTCAACGGGGGTGTCGCCTGGTCGGTCTACGGGGCGATGCACTTCGTCGCGAGGATCTCGCCGGTTGCCTCTACGGCTGTTGCGGCGGGGTTGGTCGGGCTGTTCGGGCAGTTGCTGTCGCGGTACCGGTTCGCGTCGGCGTTGCCCTACACGACCGCGGCGATCGGGCCCCTGTTGCCCGGTTCCGCCACCTACTTCGGGCTGTTGGCGATCGCGCAGAACGAGGTCGACAAGGGGCTGGTGTCCTTGGCCACGGCGGCGTCTCTCGCCATGGCCATCGCGATCGGGGTCAATCTGGGGTCGGAGATCTCGCGGTTGTTCCTGCGGATTCCGGGGGCTTCCGCGGGGGCGCGGCGGGCTGCCAAGCGGACCAGGGGGTTCTGACCTACGCCCGAGAAGTCAGCCCTGGGGATAGCCGCCGTTCTGTGAATACCCCTGCCCCTGGCCCTGGTTGTCGTACGGGGGGTACTGCTGGTTGCCGTACTGCTCGTTGCCGTACGGCTGTTGCTGCGGCTGGTACGTCTGCTGGGGGTACGGCTGCTGCTGTTGGGGCTGGGCGTAGTACTGGTCGTAGCCGTTGTTCTGCTGGGGCTGGGGCTGCTGCTGGGGCTCGTCGATGCGGCGGAGCTGCGTCGTCGAGTCGTCCATGATCACCGGGAACGGCTGGGTCGCGGCCGGGTCGCCGGGCTGTTCCTGCGGGTCCTGGGGGTTCTTCTTGGCCTTGGAGCGGGCGCGGAGGAACTCGATGATGATCGGGACGACCGACACGAAGACGATCAGGATGAGGATCGCTTCGATGTTCTTGTGGACGAAGTCGATGTTGCCGAGCCAGGAGCCGAGCAGGGTGACGCCCGCGCCCCACAGGACGCCGCCGATGATGTTGAACGTGAGGAACGAGCGGTACTTCATGCCGCTGACGCCGGCGATGATCGGCGTGAACGTGCGCACGATGGGCACGAAGCGGGCCAGGACCAGGGACTTGGGGCCGTACTTCTCGAAGAACTCGTGCGCCTTGACCACGTTCTCCTGCTTGAAGAGGCGTGAGTCCGGGCGGCTGAAGAGCGAGGGGCCGACCTTCTTGCCGAAGACGTAGCCCGCCTGGTCGCCGAGGATCGCGGCGACGCAGATCAGCGCGACGGCCGCCCACAGCGGGAAGTCGAGCGTGCCCGCGGTGATCAGCAGGCCGCAGGTGAACAGCAGGGAGTCACCCGGCAGGAAGAACCCGATGAGCAGGCCGGACTCCGCGAAGACCACGAGCAGGAGGCCCCAGATTCCGAACCGGTCGAGCATGGTGTTCGGATCGAGCCAGCTCGGGCCGAGGGCGAGCGTCATCACGGTTCCGGGCTCCTGAGGGGTGGAGGGAGGTGCCAGCGTCCAGGTACAGCCGCACAAAGCTATCAACGCGATGTGTCCGCCCCAGGTTCCACCGGTGACTCCAGGATGCACTGTGCACCCCATAGGACAAAGCTGTGAGCCATGGGTATCGACGAATACGGCGGCGGCCAGGGGCCGCAGGCCGACGTACTGGTCGTGACGACGAACGACATCCCCGGCTACCGGGTCGAGCAGGTGATCGGCGAGGTCTTCGGGCTGACCGTGCGCTCACGGCATCTCGGCAGCCAGATCGGCGCCGGTCTGAAGTCGATGGTCGGCGGTGAACTGAAGGGGCTCACCAAGACCCTCGTGCAGACCCGCAACCAGGCCATGGAGCGGCTCATCGAGCAGGCACGCGCGCGTGGGGCCAACGGCGTCCTGGCGTTCCGCTTCGACGTGACCGAGGCGGCGGACGTGGGCACCGAGGTGTGCGCCTACGGGACGGCGGTGGTCCTGGCCCGGGAGTAGCGGTTCCCCCGGGCCGGGTCCCTAGGAGGTGTGCCGGGACGCGTTCGCCAGGATCGCGTCCTTCAGGTGCTCGGCCAGGCCCGGGGCCATCGCGTCGTAGAACGCTTTGAAGCGCTCGTCGGAGACGTACATCTCGGCGAGGCAGGAGTGCATCTCGTAGGAGCACGCGTAGAACCAGCGGTCGATGTGCAGGCGGTGTTCCTCGGCGAGGGCCGTCGCCGCGTCGGCGGTGGGGAGTTCGCCGGCGGTCACCAGGGTGGCGTACCGCTCGCTCCAGGCGTCGACCTCCGCCTGGAGACGCTTCCAGTCGGCCTTCGTGTAGCGGGCGGCCCTGCGCTGCGACTCGGCGTAGGCCTCGGTGCCGCCCCAGCGCTGTTCGGCCTCTTCGGCGTACTGCTCGGGGTCCTTGTCGCCGAAGACCTCGAAGCGTTCCTCGGGGGTGAGGTTGATGCCCATCGTGCGTGCCTCCATGGCGTGTTCCACGGCCTCGGCCATCTTCTGCAGCTTCTCGATCCGGGCGGTCAGCAGCTCGTGCTGACGGCGCAGATGTGCGCGCGGGTCCGTCTCCGGGTCGTCGAGCAGGGCCGCGACCTCGTCGAGGGGGAAGCCGAGTTCCCGGTAGAACAGGATCTGTTGGAGCCGGTCGAGGTCGGCGTCGCCGTAGCGCCGGTGACCCGCGCGGCTGCGCTCGCTCGGGACGAGCAGGCCGATGTCGTCGTAGTGGTGCAGCGTGCGCACGGTGACCCCGGCGAATCCGGCGACCTGCCCTACGGAGTAGGAGTCCTGTCCTACGGAGTAGCTCACTTCCGCTCCCTTCTTCTGTCCGCGCTCCACGCTGAGGCCTCACGCCACGTGAGGTGCAAGCCCCGCACTCCCCTGTCCCGCGATCTCAAGATGTTGGGTCCGTTTTGCCCGCTTATGGTGAGCCCGTGGCCCAGGACAGCGCGCAGCAGGCACCCGTTGCCCCTACGACTCCGGCGCGCACCCTGCTGCCGTTGATCGTCCCCGCTCTGGTCGTGGGCGTGCTCGCGAGTCTGCTCTTCATCGGGGTCAGCGAGGCGGCCGAGCAGCTTCAGCACGTGCTCTGGAAGAACCTGCCGGACGCCCTGGGCGTCGGCCGCTACTCGGTGTTCTGGATGCTCGTCATGCTGACGGCCACCGGGATCGTGGTCGGGCTGGTGGTGTGGAAGGTCCCCGGTCACGCCGGTCCCGATCCGGCGACCACCGGCCTGGAGGCCGTACCGCTGCCGCCCATGGTGTTGCCGGGGCTCGTCCTGGCGACCGCGCTGATGCTCGCGGGCGGGCCGAGCCTGGGTCCCGAGAACCCGATCATCGCCGTGAACGTGGGGCTCGCGCTGTGGGCGGGGCGCAGGCTGGCGCCGCGGGTGCCGGGCGGGGCGTGGGGGGCGCTGGCCGAGTCGGCGACGATCGGGGCGCTGTTCGGCACGCCGGTCGCGGCGGCGCTGCTCATCTCGGAGGCGCTGGCCGCGCGGCAGACCAAGGGCGCGCTGTGGGACAACGTGTTCGCGCCGCTGGCGGCGGCCGGAGCGGGTGCCATGACGACCACCCTGGTGGCCCATCCGACCTTCGACCTGCACCTGCCCGCGTTCGGCAGGCCCGGCTGGGGCGATCTGCTGACCGTCCTGGTGCTGCCGCCGCTGGCAGCCGCGCTCGGCATGGTGGCCGTCTACCTCTTCCCGTACGCCCATGGCGCCTTCTCCCGGCTCAAGCACCCCATGCTGGCGCTGCCGGCCGGCGGGCTGGTCCTGGGCCTTCTGGCGGCCGTGGGCGGCCATCTGACGCTCTTCAAGGGGCTGGACGAGGTCGGGGAGCTCGCGGCCGATCCCGAGGGCTGGTCGGCGGGACAGTTCGCGACGATGACCGTCGTGAAACTGGCGGCACTGCTGGTCGCCGCGTCCTGCGGCTTCCGGGGCGGCCGGATCTTCCCTTCCGTCTTCATCGGTGTCGCGTTCGGCCTCTTCGCCCACGCGGTCGTGCCCGCCGTGGACCCGGCGCTCGCGGTCGCCGCGGGCGTCCTGGGCATGCTCCTGGCGATCACCCGACAGGGCTGGGTGAGCCTCTTCACGGCCGCGATCCTGGTGGCCTCCCCCGCCGTCCTAGCCCTGTTGTGCATCGGCTCGCTGCCGGCCTGGCTGCTGGTGACCGGGAGACCGCAGATGCAGTTGCGCGCGGACGGAACTCCGGTTCGCTAGTACCCGTTGGTTCTTTTGATCCTTATCGGAGGCACGCCATGCCGTTGCACCAAGGTCCCGACCAGCCCGCCGAGCGCCCCATGTCCGTGAACCCCTTCTACGGGGAGGCCAATCCGGTCGGCGGCATGACCGAGGCCCCGCCCAAGCACCGGCTCCCGGACGCGCCGTTGCCCCCGATGACGGCGGCTCAGCTCGTGCACGACGAGCTGATGCTGGACGGCAACTCCCGCCTGAACCTGGCGACTTTCGTCACCACCTGGATGGAGCCGGAAGCCGGCGTCCTGATGGCGGAGTGCCGGGACAAGAACATGATCGACAAGGACGAGTACCCACGCACCGCGGAGCTGGAGAAGCGCTGCGTGGCCATGCTCGCCGACCTGTGGAACGCACCGGACCCGTCAGCCGCGGTGGGCTGTTCGACAACAGGTTCGAGCGAGGCCTGCATGCTCGCGGGGATGGCCCTCAAACGCCGCTGGACGCAGCGCAACAAGGACCGCTACCCGGCCGCCCGCCCGAACCTGGTGATGGGTGTCAACGTCCAGGTCTGCTGGGAGAAGTTCTGCAACTTCTGGGAGGTCGAGGCGCGCCAAGTCCCCATGGAAGGCGACCGGTTCCACCTCGACCCCCAGGCCGCCGCCGAGCTGTGCGACGAGAACACGATCGGCGTGGTCGGCATCCTCGGCTCGACCTTCGACGGTTCCTACGAGCCGATCGCCGACCTGTGCGCCGCCCTCGACGTGCTCCAGGAGCGCACAGGCCTCGACATCCCGGTCCACGTGGACGGCGCGTCCGGCGCCATGGTCGCGCCCTTCCTGGACCCGGACCTGATCTGGGACTTCCGCCTCCCGCGCGTGGCCTCGATCAACACCTCGGGGCACAAGTACGGCCTGGTCTACCCGGGCGTCGGCTGGGCCCTGTGGCGCGACAAGGAGGCCCTCCCGGAGGAACTCGTCTTCCGCGTCAACTACTTGGGCGGCGACATGCCCACCTTCGCCCTCAACTTCTCCCGCCCCGGCGCCCAAGTAGTCGCCCAGTACTACACGTTCCTGCGCCTGGGCCACGAGGGCTACCGCGCGGTCCAACAGTCCACCCGCGACGTGGCCCGAGGTCTCGCCGACCGCATCGAGGCGCTCGGCGACTTCAAACTGCTCACCCGGGGCGACGAGTTGCCGGTCTTCGCCTTCACCACCGCCCCGGACATCACGACGTACGACGTGTTCGACGTCTCCCGCCGCCTGCGCGAACACGGCTGGCTGGTCCCGGCGTACACCTTCCCGGCGAACCGCGAGGACCTCTCGGTCCTCCGGGTCGTCTGCCGCAACGGCTTCTCGGCCGACCTCGCCGAACTGTTCCTGGACGACCTGACCCGCCTCCTCCCCGAACTACGCCGCCAGCCCCACCCGTTCACCCGCGACAAGGGAGCGGCAACGGGCTTCCACCACTGAGCCACAGGCCGACAGCCGGGCCGTACCGCTCCCCGCTCGGGCGGTACGGCCCGCAGGCCGCGTACGGCGAGAAGGTGATGTGTCGGGGGGTGTCCGCCCGCAGCGGTCGGCGCTCAACACCGCCGCGCTCTTGAGAAACGTCCCCGCGCCGATCCGAGGACGGAGACCCCCGACGCGGCACCGACCCACGACGGAATCCCGGCGAACCACCCACGCACCCGCACCCGACGATTCAGCCCCCAAGCCCCCGGAACCGCCGTACCGCCAGCGGAAAGAACACGACCAGCAAGCCCAACGGCCAGCCGACGGCGGCCCAGACGTGCCCCGACTCGCCACCGGGACCACCGAAAAGCTCACGCACGGCCGTCGCGGTCTGAGACATCGGATTCCACTGAACGACCGCGCCCAGCCAGTCGGGCATCGCAGCCGGGGTAGCCAGCGCGTTGGACAGAAATCCGACCGGCCACACCAGGATCTGCACGGCCTGCACCATCTCCGGCCGCCCCGCCACCAGCGCCAGATAGATCCCGACCCACAACATGGCGAACCGAAAAAGCAGCAACAGCCCTACGGCGCCCAGGAATTGCCCCGGCCCGGCATGCGGACGCCAACCGAGACCGAGCCCGACGACGATGAGCACGGCCAGCCCGATAGCCGACTGCAGCATGTCCGCGGCCGAACGCCCCACCAGAACCGCCCCGTCGGCCATCGGCATCGACCGGAACCGGTCGATCACCCCCTTGTTGAGGTCCTGCGTGACGGCGACCATCGTGCCCTCCAGCCCGAAGGCCATGGTCAGCGCGAGCATCCCGGGAACCAGGTAGTCGACGTAGTCACCTTCGACGGCCCGCCCACCGCCGATCAGATACCCGAACATCAACAGCAGCATCACCGGGAAAACCAGACTCACCACGACCTGCACGGGCTGCCGCGCCCAGTGGGCGAGTTCACGCCGGGTCATGGTCCAGGAATCGGTCAGAGCGTAGGCACTCACACGGCCTCCTTCACGTTCGTACGGCGGTCCGCGCCCGCCCCGTCACCGTCTCCCGTGAGGTGCAGGAACACCTCATCCAGAGTGGGCCGCCGCAGCGCCACGTCCTCGGCGTCGATCCCGCCCTCCTCCAGCGCCCGTACGACTCCGGAGAGCGCCGACATGCGGTCAGTGACCGGCGCGCTGAGCAGCCGACGGTCGGCGTCGACTCGTACGTCGGCGGCGGGAAGGGGCAACAGGGCGACGGCGGCGCCCAGTTGGCCCGCGTCGCGCAGGACGACGTCGATACGGTCGCCGCCGGTGCGGGACTTCAGCTCGTCCGGGGTGCCGTCGGCGATGACCCGCCCCCGGTCAACCACCGAGACCCGATCGGCGAGTTGATCGGCCTCCTCCAGGTACTGCGTGGTGAGCAGAACCGTCGTACCACCCCCGACCAGGGAACGGACCGCCGTCCACACCTCGGCCCTGCCGCGCGGATCGAGGCCGGTGGTCGGCTCGTCCAGGAAGAGGATCTCGGGTGCGGTGACGAGCGAGGCGGCGAGATCCAGCCGCCGACGCATGCCGCCGCTGTAGGCGCGAACCGGCTTACGACCGGTGCCGGCGAGATCGAAGCGCTCCAGAAGCTCCTCGGCACGCACACGCGCCTGGCCGGCGCCGAGGTGGTGGAGACGGCCGAACATCTCCAGGTTCTGCCGACCGCCCAACTCCTCGTCCAGGGCCGCGTGTTGACCGAGCAGCCCGATACGGAAGCGGACCGCACGGGCCTCGGTCAGCACGTCGTACCCGGCGACCTCGACACGCCCCGAGTCGGGCCGCAACAGGGTGGACAGGACACGGACCAGAGTGGTCTTGCCCGCACCGTTGGGCCCGAGCACCCCGTGCACGGTGCCGCGAGCGACCCGCAGATCGAGCCCGTCCAACGCCTTCTTGACCCCCTTGGAGCCGTCTCCCTCCTCAGCCCCCTGAGCCTTCCGGCCCTTCTTCTCGCCGTACGTCTTGCGCGCGTCCTCGACGATGATCGCCGCGTCGGCCACTGGGCACCCCTTCGCTAGTCAAACTTGACTACACGCACGAAAGTAACGCCACACAGCTCGTTAGTCAAACTTGATTAGCTGGCGTCCCCGGGATGCCGCTCCCCCGTCGCGTACGGGTTCTCCTCGTCGTCCCTCAGGACACCGACGAACGGCGCACCCTCCCCCGCGAAGGTGTACGCCCCGCCCTCGATGCGCTCGATCAGCCCCTGGGTCCACGCGGCCTCCGCGTCGGCCGTGTGGATCCAGAGGTTCATGATCTCGCCGATGTGGCCCAGCTGTTCGGGCCCGTCCTCGGGGATGTAGTTCTCGGTGACCGAGGCCCGCCACTGGTCGATGCCCTGGGTGCGCTCCTTGAGCAGCGCCACCGCTTCGGTCCTCGGCAGGTCCACGATGAAGCCGATCGCGGCGGACTTGACGTCCATCTGCTGGTCGTAGGACGTCAGCGCCTCGCGCAGCAGCCGGAAGTACTCCTCGGCGCCCCGGTCGGTGATCTCGTACTCCGTGCGGGGCGGCCCGCCGACCGTGGACGGCGCGATCTCGTGGGCGTGCAGAAGGCCCTGCTTGGCCAGCTGCTTGAGCGCGTGGTAGATCGAGCCGGGCTTGGCGTTGGACCACTCGTGCGCGCCCCAGTATTCGAGGTCGTTGCGCACCTGGTAGCCGTGGGCCCGCCCGTGCTGGCGCACCGCGCCGAGCACGAGGAGACGGATCGCTGACATGAGGCCAGCGTAGAACCAGGCGGGTCAGGCCCAGCTGCTGCCCTGCTCCTTCGCGACCAGTTCGAAGGCCGTGGCGCCGTCCAGGGACTCGCGGATGATGTCGGCGTGGCCGGCGTGCCGGGCGGTCTCGCGGATCAGGTGCAGGCACACCCACCGCACGGAGACACTCCCCTTGGGGAACCAGGGCTGGTCCGGCAGCGGGAAGGTGTCGTCGAGGCTGGGCGCCGAGCGGATGTACGCCTCGGTCTCGGCGGCGACCTTCTCCCAGTACGCGAGTTGCGACGCGACGGTCTCGCCGTCGACCAGCTGGAAGGTCTCGTGCCAGTTGGTCTCGTCCCGCTGAACCGCCGGCGGCTCCTGCTTCGACCGCGCGATCCAGCCCTGCTCGACCTCGGCGCAGTGCTTGAGCAGCCCGGAGAGGGAGAGTTCGCTCGCGCTCGGCTTGCTCGCGGCCTGTTCCTCGGTCAGTCCGAGCAACGCCCTGCGGATGCCGCCCCGCTGCTCCTCGATGAACGCGAGCAGCGCCCCGCGCTCGTCGCCCTGCGCCTCTGCGGGTACGTGCGTGACCATGGCCTTCGCCTTTCGTCGGCGCCGGCAGGGAGTCCGTCCCCCTGCCCGACACCGGCGAAGCTACGGGCCATCGAGGTCAGGTTCTGTCCTCAATGGCCCGCCGGAAGCACCTGTCTAGAACGGGAACCCGCTCCGCCCGTGCTGCACCGAGATCCACTTCAGGCTGGTGAACGCGTCCAGCATCGACTCGCCGTTGAGACGGCCCAGGCCCGAGGCCTTCTCGCCGCCGAAGGGGACGATCGGCTCGTCGTGGACGGTGCCGTCGTTGACGTGGAACATGCCCGTGTCGATCTGCTTGGCGAAGTTCACGCCGCGCTCGATGTCACCGGTGTGGACGGCGCCGCTCAGGCCGTACGGCGTGTCGTTGACGATGCTCACGGCCTCCTCCTCGCCGTCGAAGGGGATGAGGAAGGCGACCGGGCCGAAGACCTCTTGGCGCAGGAGGTCCGAGTCGGCGGGGAGGCCGGTGAGGACCGACGGGGCGACCAGGTTGTCGGTGGTCGTGCCGTGGACCAGAGCCGTCGCGCCCTCGGCGATCGCCTGCTCGACGACACCCGAAAGGGCGTCCGCCTGCTGGGAGTTGATGACCGGGCCGATGACCGTCTGCGGGTCGCGCGGGTCGCCGACCTTGAGGGACTTGACCTTGGTGACGAACTTCTCGGTGAACTCGTCGGCGATCGACCGGTCGACCAGGACCCGGTTCGCGGCCATGCAGACCTGGCCCTGGTGGACGTAGCGGCTGAAGACCGCCGCGTCGACCGCGTAGTCGATGTCGGCGTCGTCGAGGACCACGATCGCGCTGTTGCCGCCGAGTTCGAGCACCGAGCGCTTGAACTGCGAGGCGCAGACGGTCGCGACGTGGCGGCCGACCTTGTCCGAACCGGTGAAGGAGATGACCTTCGGGATCGGGTGCTCGATGAACGCGTCGCCGATCTCCGCGATGTCCGTGATGACGACGTTGAGGAGGCCGCCCGGCAGGCCCGCGTCCTCGAAGATCTTCGCGACCAGGGAGCCGCCGACGATCGGGGTGTTCTGGTGCGGCTTGAGGACCACGCCGTTGCCCAACGCCAGTGCGGGGGCTACCGACTTGAGGGAGAGCAGGAGCGGGAAGTTGAAGGGGCTGATCACGCCGACCACGCCCACCGGGACGGTGTAGACGCGGTTCTCCTTGCCGTCGACCGGCGAGGGGATGATCCGGCCCTGGGGGCGCAGCGCGAGGTGGATGGCCTCGCGCAGGAACTCCTTGACGAGGTGCAGCTCGAAGCCGGCCTTCAGGAAGGTGCCGCCGAGTTCGGCGACGATCACCTCGGAGATCTCCTGCTCGCGGTCCTCGATGATCCGCAGGGCCTTCTCGAACACCGCGCGGCGGGCGTAGGGGTTGGTCGCGGCCCATGTCTTCTGGGCGCGGGCGGCCGCCTTGTACGCCTCGTCGACCTCGTCGACCGTGGCTATGGTGATCGACGCGAGCTTCTCGCCGTCGTACGGGTTGAAGTCGATGATGTCCCAGGAGCCGGTACCCGGGCGCCACTCACCGTCGATGTACTGCTGAGCCAGGTCGGTGAAGTAGGACGACATGTGATCCCTCAATCGCTCAATCGTCAGCAGACACGATCAGTTGCAGACACGATCAACAGCAGACCGGGCGATCCATCACGATCATCACGGTCTGATCACACGTCATCGTACTTGTGTTTCAAGAGAGTTGGAGCAGTCCCCGAAGAAGATCCCGGCTCTCGTCCGGGCCCGGACTGTCCTGCTGGAGCTCCTTCAGCGCCTTCTCGTACTGGGTCACGTCCTCGGACTTGTCCAAGTAGAGCGCGCTGGTGAGCTGTTCCAGGTAGACGACGTCCGAGAGGTCGGACTCGGGGAACGACAGGATCGTGAAGGCACCGGACTCACCCGCGTGACCGCCGAAGCCGAACGGCATCACCTGGAGGCGGACGTTGGGGTGTTCGGAGACCTCGATCAGATGCTGCAACTGACCGCGCATCACCTCGCGGTCGCCGTACGGGCGGCGCAGGGCTGCCTCGTCCAGGACGATGTGGAAGTCCGGCGCGTTCTCGTTCACCAGGTACTTCTGCCGCTCAAGCCGCAGCGCCACGCGCCGCTCCACGTCCGCCGCGCTCGCGCCCTTCATGCCACGCCGGACGACCGCGCGGGCGTAGGCCTCGGTCTGCAGCAGTCCGTGGACGAACTGCACCTCGTAGACGCGGATGAGGGTGGCGGCGCCCTCCAGTCCCACATAGGTGGGGAACCAACTGGGCAGGACGTCCGAGTAACTGTGCCACCAGCCCGCTACGTTGGCCTCCTTCGCGAGGGAGAGGAGTGAGATGCGCTCCGCCTCGTCCGTGATGCCGTACAGCGTCAAGAGGTCCTCTACGTCCCGGGTCTTGAAGCTCACTCGCCCCAGCTCCATGCGACTGATCTTGGATTCGGAAGCGCGGATCGAGTACCCCGCCGCCTCTCGGGTGATCCCACGTGCTTCCCGCAGTCGCCTGAGTTGCGAGCCGAGCAGCATCCGCCGCACCACCGATCCGGGCTCTCCCGCGCTCACGTTCGCCAGCCTCCCCAACCTCTTCAGGGGCCGCAGTCTGCCACTAAAACACTTCGAGCAGTACTCGTTCGGTTACAGAAATGGAAAGAAGGGACGCCCGTTCACAGGAAGTTGTCAGGAAGACGTCAGGAAGAAGCAAGGTGCGGGGCCGAGATCGGCGCGAAGTTGGCGGAAAAAATGGCCAACAAGCGGTACGGGAGGGTCCAATTCGGTCAGCTGCACGTGCATCTGCCCTTGCATCTGCTGTACGCATCCGAAACCATGGTCTCGCGCCACCGCTGCATCGCAACGACCGCGAATTCCCGGGAGTGCCTCGCATGGGGACGAATGGATCGACCATGCTCGAGCCGTTACGGCAGGGCCTTCCGCCGCTGGACCCCTCGGCCGTGTCCAGCGCCGCGTCGTGTGCTCTGGCCGCCCGCTACGAAGCGGTGCGCGAGGCACGGCAGTTCACCCGCCGCACGCTCGACCAGTGGGACATAGGCGACCGCTTCGACGACGTCTGTCTGGTCGTCTCCGAACTGGTCACCAACGCACTGCGGCACGCCCTGCCGGCGAACACCCCGCGCGTCCCGGAGCAGAACCCGCCCGTGCGGCTGCACCTGATGCGCTGGACCGAGCGGCTGGTGTGCGCCGTGCGCGACCCCAGTCACGACAGTCCCATCGCCTGCGAGTCGGAGGACTTCTCGGCGGAGTCGGGCCGCGGCCTGTTCCTCGTCGACTCGTTCGCCGACGGCTGGGGCTGGCACCCGCTGGCGGGCACGCTCAGCGGCAAGGTGGTCTGGGCGCTGTTCCGGCTCCAGGGCGACCCCGCACAGAACAACGCGTGAGGAACCGCGGCCCTTTTTGGGGCCGCGGTTCTACGCGCGTTGCCGTGGTTCCCGCAGGTCGTCGGTCCGCTATCCCGCTATCAGGTGGTCGAACTCGCCGTCCTTGATGCCCAGGAGCATCGCCTCGATCTCGGCGCGGGTGTAGACGAGCGCCGGACCGTCGGGGAAGCGCGAGTTGCGCACGGCGACGTCGCCGCCGGGCAGCCGCGCGAACTCCACGCAGGATCCTTGCGAGTTGCTGTGCCGGCTCTTCTGCCAGGCCACTCCGTCCAGCTGCGTGGCAGCCATGCCGTTGTACACGTCGAACCCCAAGTACACGCTGTCAACGCGGTGGTCCACAGGTCGCTCCCGGTTGTGCACTGGCTGGTGTGGCCATTGATGCAGTGGTCAACTGTTCCGGATCATAGCCCTGTTCATGTGCAGATGCATGGGCAGATGCACGTGCACGGGGGGTGGTCCTCCGGTTACAGCTTTGACGACTGCTTTACCGATGCCGTTCCAGCGTCTGCCCAGGACCGGGCAGGACATGTACTAGGGAAGACGTGTACGGGGGCCCTTGTGTTCCATGCGGGCGGCTATCGGGTCGAGTACGGCAACAATGCCATCTCCCGGGCGTTCTTGATCGCAGCCGCCAACTGCCGCTGCTGCCGCGCCGATACGCCGGTGACCCGGCGGCTGCGGATCTTGCCGCGATCGGAGACGAAGCTCCGCAGCAGCGCGGTGTCCTTGTAGTCGACGTACGTAACTCCGGCCGCGTCCAACGGATTTCGGCGGGACTTGGCAGGCCGGCGCGCGGACTTGAGGTCGGGCTTGCGGGGCACGGTCAGATCTCCAGAAGGGTGTCGAAGGCGGACGGGATGCGTTTCCAGGCGCTACGGCCCGCGGCGTACTCGGCGTCGGTCAACAGGCAGGACTCCAGGAGCAGTTCGAGCCCGTCGCGGTCGAGCCCGGGGGATGTGAAGACAAGGTGCTGGCAGCAGTCCCCGTGCTCCGGATGCCAGTCGAGCGCGGCGGCGGCCCGACGCACCGGCGGCACCAACTCCCAGGCGGCGTCCGGCAACGAGGCGAGCCACGGCCCCGCGCTCTCCACACACAGCGCACCCCCGGCCGCGTCCCAGTGCAGCAACGAGTCCGGCTTGTCCGCGAGCCAGAACCGCCCCCGACTCCGGGCGGCGGCACAGGTGATGTCCTCAAGTGCCGCGTACAGCCGCTCCGGATGAAAGGGCCGGCACCGATGCCAGACGAGCGTGGCCACGCCGTGCCCATCGGCCTCGACGGGGAGGAGAGCGCAGGCGGGGTGCTGGGCGGCGGCCGCGGCTTCTACGTCGAAACCGGCTAGGGCGGCGCGGGCGAGAACGCTGCGTGGGGGCGGGGCGGGGTATGTCGAGGCGTCGTACGGGGGCGGGGTGGCGTGGGCGGGGGTGCGTCGGGGGGACCGGGGTGAGGGTGGGCGGTTCGGGTCGGTTGCGGGGTGCGGGTCGGTGGGGGCTGGTCGCGCAGTTCCCCGCGCCCCTGGGGGGTTGGGGGTGGGTGGGGTGGGAGCGTGTGCCGGGGTGCGGGCAGGGTTGGCGGGGTCGTCGCGCGGAGGCGGTGCGGGAATCGCCCGGTCGCCGCGCAAGGGCGGGGCGGGGTTCGCCGGGGCGTCGCGGCCGCCCTGGGTGTTTCTGCTCCTCGTCAAGTCGCCGCCCCCGACCGGTACTTGTCGGGCCGTCGGGTGCAACTGGGCCAGTAGCTCGCGGTCTTCGTCGTCGGCGTCGGGCGAGTCGAGGACGGCGAGGGTCGGGGCGTACTCCAGTTGGCGGGCGAAGGTGTCCGCGACGGTTCGCTGGTCCGTGGCCGCCGCCGCGAGGCCGGTCTCGGCGAGGTCGTCGCCGTTGCCGAGGTACGGGAGGAGCAGGGACGGGTCCACGGCGGTGATGACGGCGGTGACCGTGAGCCCGCCGGCGGTGATCACCTCGGCCATCGCCTTGGGTTCGACGGAGTCCCACAACTCGACGACGGCGAGGCGGACTTGGCCGGCCGCGGCGAGCCGGCGGAGCTCCGGGACCAGGTCCTCGCGGAGCGCGCAGCACGCGCAGTCGTTGACCAGCGGGGTCTCGCCCGCCTCGAGGATGCCCGTGGCGTCCCTGATCGTGCGGACGACCGTGCCGGCAGCGGCCGTAGCCAGGTCGTGGTGGAGTACGACGCTGTCGGGGACGTCGTGGAGGAGTTGGGCGACGGTCGCTCTGCGGGCGTCGGCGTGCAGGCCGGCGACGATCGCGACGGAGAGGTCGGACACCGTCAGGCCTGCTTCCCGTACCGGCGCTCGAAGCGCTCCACGCGGCCGGCCGTGTCCAGGACGCGGGCCGTGCCGGTGTAGAAGGGGTGGCTGACGTTCGAGATCTCGACGTCGACGACGGGGTAGGTGTTCCCGTCCTCCCACTCGATCGTCTTCGCGCTCGTCATCGTCGAGCGGGTGAGGAAGGCGTGCTTCGCGGCGCGGTCGCGGAAGACGACGGGGCCGTAGGGCGGGTGGGTGTTCTCGCGCATCTCGGTCAGCGCTCCTCTCGGAAGTCGACGTGGCGGCCGACGGCCGGGTCGTACTTGCGCAGGGTCAGGCGGTCGGGGTCGTTGCGGCGGTTCTTGCGGGTCACGTAGGTGTAGCCGGTGCCGGCGGTGGACCTGAGTTTGATGACCGGGCGGAGTTCGTTGCGAGCCATGCCTGATACCTTACTGAAAATGAATTCCATTAGCAGCACCGGCTACGGCCCCGATCGAGGAGAGGTACGTCACTCGTGTCCGCCCACTGCATGCTGACCGGCGCACAGCCCGGCTTCGGCAACCGCATCTCCCACTCCCACCGGCGCACCTCGCGCCGCTTCGACCCGAACATCCAGTCCAAGCGCTACTGGCTGCCCGGCGAGGGCCGGTACGTACGGCTGCGGCTGAGCACGAAGGGGATCAAGACCGTGGACGCGATCGGCGTCGAGGCGGCCGTGGCCAGGATCCGCGAGCGCGGGGTGCGGATCTGATGGCGAAGAAGAGCAAGATCGCGGCGAACGAGCGGCGGCGGGAGGTCGTCGCGCGGTACGCGGCACGGCGGGCCGAGCTGAAGGAGATCATCCGGCGGCCCGGTTCGACGGAGGCCGAACGGGCCGCCGCGCAGCGGGAGTTGCGCGGCCAGCCGCGCGACGCGAGCGCCACGCGGGTTCGCAACCGCGATCAGGTCGACGGGCGCCCCCGGGGCTACTTCCGTGCCTTCGGGCTGTCCCGGGTGAACCTGCGCGGGCAGGCTCACAGCGGATACCTACCCGGTGTCCGCAAGTCCTCCTGGTAACCACTGGTAGCTTGCTGCGGGCGTCCGGCCGAGGCCGAGGCCAACGCCGATCGGGCGGCCGTCCGCGTCCGGCTACAGCTTGGGAGCTACCAGTGACTACGGCGTTTTCGACGATGTCGACGGTACGGATCGCGGCGGCTGCCGCCGGTCTGGCGGGCGCGCTCGTCCTGACCGCGTGCAGCGGTGATTCCTCGGACGACTCCTCGTCCACGCCGAGCGCGTCCTCGTCGGCGACGTCGACCGCGACGGCGGACTCCGGTGGCTCCGGCAGCAGTCCGTCGGCCGCGTCCGACGGACTGCAGGGCAGTTGGCTCGCCACGGCGGGCGGCAAGGCGTTGGTCCTTGTGGTCACCGGCAAACAGGCCGCACTGTTCACGACCGGTGGCACCGTGTGCAACGGGACGGCCGGCGAGGAGGCGGGGATGCAGATGATCCACCTCAAGTGCACGGACGACAGCAAGACCCGGGCGACCGGAATGGTCGACTCCGTCAGCAAGTCGAGCCTCGCGGTCACCTGGTCGGGGAGTGCCGGCAAGGAGACGTACACGCGAGCCGAGGGCGGGAAACTGCCGTCGGGTCTGCCTACGGCGAGCTTGGGGTCGTAGGGGTGAGGCAGGTCCGGGGTCCGGGTAGCCCCGGGGGCGTGGGCCTTGAGGCACCGGCCTTGCGTGGCCCTGGGGTCGTAGACCTGGTGTAGCCCTGGGGTCGTAGACCTGGCATGGCTCTGGGGTTGTAGGCCTCGGGGCGGGGGCGCTGCCCAGCCCTGGGGTCGTAGACCCGGTGTAGCCCCGGGGGCTTAGACCTGGCGTAGCCCGGGGGCTTGGACCTGTCATGGCTCTGAGGCTGTAGGTCTTGGAGTGGGGGCCGTGTGTGGCTCCCGGGGTGTGGGCCGGTCGGCGGAGGGGGGTTCGGTGCGGGATGATCCCCTCATGCGCACTGTTCCCCTCGCCGTCGCCGCGCTCGCGTCGGCTCTGCTTCTGACCGCCTGCGACAGTGGCAGCGGCGGTGGTTCCTCCGACAGCAAGAACGGGTCGGCCTGCTCGTTCGACGGCGTCGCCGTCCAGGTCGGGCCGGCGAGTACCGCTCCGGCCGCCGGTGACACCGGTGAAGTGCCCGTCTCGCTCACCAACCAGAGCAAGCCGTGCGACCTGAACGGGTTCCCGGGTGCCACGCTGGAGGGCGGCGGCACCAAGGTCGTCCTCTCCACGCAGAAGGGCGCCAAGGCGCAGAAGCTGCGGCTCGCCAAGGGCGACGCGGCGTCCTTCACCATCACCTACGTGCGCGGCAAGGCGGGCGACAAGCTGAGCCTGGCCGCGACGAAGGTGGTCATCACCCTGCCCGGCAGCAGCGACACCACGAGCTACAAGTGGTCGTACGGCCCCGTCCAGGGCAAGACCTCCGTGAACGACTCGGACGCCTCGGTCAGCGCCTTCACGCAGGCCGGCGACTGACGTCCGTCAGTCCAGTGGTGGCCGGGCCCTGACCTGGGCCCGGTCCGCCGCCTCGGCGCCCTGTGTCCAGCCCGCCTCGTCGGTGACCCCGCGCAGGCGGGTCGTGGTCGTCTCCGGGAACATCGCGTCGACGCGGTCGGTGACGGCGACCTCGCGGGTGGCGAGCACCGGGAGCAGGTCGTCGGTCACCTGCGTCCCGGAGGCCCGCGCCAGCCGGTCCCCGATGCGGTGGGCGTAGGCCGCGAGGAAGGACTGCCGGAAGGTCTTGGTCCGCCGGCGGCCGCCCGCGCGCTGGGCCGCCTCCGCGCGGGTCATCGCGGTCGTGGCCTGCACGAGGAGCGAGGTGTAGAGGAGTTCGACCACCTCCAGATCGCCCTCGAAACCGACGACGGTCGAGAAACCGAAGGCCTCGTTCCAGACGGCCCGGCAGTGGTTCGCGCCGGCCACCGCGTCCAGCAGTACCGCCTTCGCCTGCTCGTACGGCGCCTCGACCCCGATCCGGCACGCGCCGGGCGCGTCCTTCGCCGGCGCCTGCGCGTCGAGCAGCGCCTCGTCGATACTGTGCCGCGCCATCAGCTCCTGCGCCTTGGCGCTCAGCGCCTCCGCCTCCTCCGGGAACCCGGTCGCCTCCGCCTTCGCGAGCAGCGCGCGGATCCGGGTGAGCATGCGGGAGGCCGGCCGACGGTGCTCGTGCCGCTTCGGTTCGTGTCCATCGTCCAGGGGTTCGAGGCTGGGCAGCCGCAGCAGCAGGCGGTACAGCTCCAGCACGGTGGTGGCGTGGGTGAAACGGTCGGTGCGGGGTGGCTCTTCGGCGCTCAGCTCGTCGAGCTGCGCCGCCCAACGGGGGCCGCGCGCCCGGTCGTCCGGCGCCTGCGCCCGGATCAGCGCCGAGACGAGCCGTACGTGTACGTCGTCCAACTCCCGCCGAACCAGCCGTACGACGTCTGCGGGCTGCCAGCCGCGCCGCCATGCCGCCGCCACGAACTCCCGTCCACGGATGGCCAGTTCAGGGTCCGCGGCGGGATCGGCGGCGAGGATCGAGGCACCCGCGTCGAGGGCGTCGTGGGTGTCGGTGTAGAGGGCGGCCTCGAAGGCTCGCTCGACGGTGGTGGTCGTGCTGCTCACCGGTTGATCGTGTCACGGGGTGGCGGGGAGAGGGGCGGGGTACCTTGCGGAGTCGCCGGGAGGGGCGGGTCTGGGGATGCCTCCCGGTTGTCCGGGCCGGGGGCCGCGCCCCGGACTGTCCACACCCTGTGGACAACCAACTCCGCGTGGATGTGCGGGCGTTGGGACGGTGGGGCTTCAGCCGGCGTGGCAAGACCGGTTCGTAGGGAGACGCTGCCGTTCGACGCCGCGCTGTGCGACTTCGACGGAGTCGTGTACGTGGGGGATCCGGACGGGATGAACGCCCTGGACCGGGCCTGGGGGCCGGCCGAGGGGACGCTCGCCGGGGCCTCGTTCGAGGGCGAGTCGCTGCGGGCGGCCGTGACGGGGCGGCCGTGACGGGCGGCTCAGTAACGAGGAGTGGCGGTCCCGGATCGCCGACGATCTGACGCCCGTCTGTGGCTCGGCCGACCCGGCCCGTGACCTGCCGGCCGCGTGGACCGCGTTCAGCGGCCGGGTCGACCTAAGGAGTGGTCGCCTGCGGAGTGGTCGCCTATGAAGTGGTCGCCTAGGTCCGCCGGCTAGAAGGCGCTCGCGGCCGCCGCCTCGGCCTCCGGCAGCAGGTCCTTGCTCCGCTGGATCATCCTCGCGTAGGTGTGGTCGTGGTCCGAATTGTCGAGCGCGAATTGCAGGAGAGCGCCGGACCAGTCGTCGAAAAGCGCGAACGTACGGTCCACCATGCGCCTGGATTCCTCGCGCTGGGCCTCGTCGAGGGACGGCAGGCTCGCTTCTTCGACTTCCGGTGACTTGATGCTGTGCGACGCCTCCGCCAGGTAGTGCTTCGTACCGAAGAATTCGCATTCACGGCCGTCCCGCAGGGCGATTCCCCGGCAGTGCGTGAAGATCGTGATGGAGACCGCCTCGATGGACTCGACCATGGCGAAGACGGCGTACGTGGGCGCGTCGGCGGCGAGTGCGGCCAGTTCCAGGACGAGGCGTCGGGAGTGCTGGAAGTCCGCGCTCCACAGGACGCGGGTGGCGTCCGACAGGGGCAACTCGCGGTCGGCGCCCAGCTTCTCCAGGTCGGTCAGCATCCACTGCCAGTGGAAGTCCTCCTCGTACGTGTGGGCGTTCAGCAGAGCCTGCAGCTGGTCGAGTTCGGCCTCTTCCTCACCCTTGCGGAAAACGTACTTGTTCAGGTCGGAGTAGCCCATGATGAACGGGATCACGCTCGGACCCCACGCCAGGCGCTTTTCGCCGGGGAGTGACTCGTCGGCCAATAAGTCGGTGAAGAATTCATGCCCTTCGTACGATGTCCGGCGTTCCTCTATGTAATCGATGACCTTTTGCACGATAACTCCATTGGGGAGGCGGGGGTGACGACCTGCCATATCTATCATTATCGAAATCGGTGCGGGTCGGCTTTTGCTTGATCACGCCCTCACCTTCATCTGCAGGACAGGTGTCAACCCAGGGTTGACACACGACGACCAACCCGAACGTCACCTCATCGCGGCCATCAAGCCGGTCCACCCCGCGCCGCCCGGCGTTCCGGTGCCTCCTGGAGCGACATCGGCAAAAGCATGGGCGTCACCCGGCAGGCCGCGCAGAAGCGCTTCGTGGCGAAGGACTCCGCCGACCTCGACCCCAGTCAGGGGTTCGGCCGGTACACGCAACGCGCCCGCAACGTGGTGATGGCCGCCCACAACGAAGCCATTGCCGCCCGCAACCCGGAGGGCCGCCCCGAGCACCTGGTCCTGGGCATCGACAAGGCCACGACCGAAGGGCACATCGTGGAGATGCTCAACCGGCTTCAGGGCTGAGGCGCGGGCGGTCCGCCGCCCGGGTCAGAACTGGCTCGTGTCGAGGTCGAACCCGAGCGGCTCGGGCAGCGACACGGTCTTGGAGATCTCGATCTCGGCGGCCCGGGTGTAGCGGTCCTGGGAGGGCTCGCTGTAGACGATGACCGTCCCGGCCTCGCGGTCGATCAGCAGGTAACAGGGGATGCCCGCGCGCGCGTAGCCACGCAGTTTGGGACCGCGGTCGTTGACGGCGGTGGACTCGGAGGTCACCTCGCCGACGAGTACGACGGGCGCGGGGTCGTGATAGCGCTGGTCGTCGGCGAAACTGCCCTTCGGGGCGATCACCAGGTCGGGGACGACCTTGCCGGTGACGGACGCGTCCGGAACGTCCAGGCCGATACCGGTGTAGGTACGCAGATCGCCGTCGTGACGGTTGAGCGTGACCTGCTCCGCCGTCTCGGACACGATCTCCTCATGCTCCCCATTTGCCGGAGGCACCACGTGGATCTTCCCTTCGATCAACTCCACGCGCCATCCCTCCGGGGCAGCAGCGTCGAACGCGTCGAAGGCGGCCTCCACCGAAGCCTCCATGCGCCTCTCCTCAGTCGGACTCGGATGAGGACTCAGTCGACGTTCTGGGGCGGTCAGTGCCACGGCGGACCTCCTTCGTACGGAGCGACCCTGTCAGCGTAGGCGAGAGGGCCGTCCGTGATCTCGTGATGCGTCACCCGTACGAGTGTGCGCGTGACGTTTCTTCGCTCGGGTTCCTGGGATACGACTCCGCCCGCGAGCCGGTTCGCGCAGGTCGGGGGCGTTGTCAGACCCGCGTGCCACACTCGCGAACATGACCGATCGCTGGGCGCTCGCTCCGGCCGAGGGTGGTGGTGTGGAGGTCGCCGCCCTCGGTCCGGACGGGCTGCCCGTGGGGGCGGTGGGGCGGGAGGCGGATCTTGTCGAGGCCGTGCGGGGGCGGCCCGACGTGGGGCGGTGGGTGTGGCGGTCCACGGCCGAGGTGTATCCGGTGCTGCTCGCCGCGGGGGTGCGGGTGGAGCGGTGCTACGACGTGGAGGACGCCGAGACGCTGCTGCTCGGGCACGAGGGGCGGCACGGTGAACCGCGGTCGGCGGCGGCCGCGCTGGCCCGGTTGCGGGGCGGGGCCGTACCGCCGGATCCGCCGCAGCGGGCCGCCGAACCGGGCGCGCAGCCCTCGCTCTTCGAACCGCAGAGCGTCCATCTCCCCCTGGCCGACCTGCTCGCCGTGTACGCCGAGCAGCAGCGGCGGCACGACGCCGCAACGCACCCCGACCGGATGCGGCTGCTCACCGCCTCCGAGTCGGCGGGGATGCTGGTCGCGGCCGAGATGAACCGGGCCGGGCTGCCGTGGAGCGTCGACGTGCATCGGGAGATGCTGCACGAGTTGCTGGGCGACCGGTATGTCGGGGGCGGTGAGCCGCGGCGGCTCGCCGAGCTGGCGGACGAGGTGTCCGTCGCCTTCGGGAGGCGGGTGCGGCCCGATCTGCCGGCTGACGTGGTCAAGGCGTTTGCCGAAGCCGGGATCAAGGTCAAGTCCACCCGGCGCTGGGAGATCCAGTCCCTCGACCATCCGGCCGTGAAACCGCTGCTGGAGTACAAGAAGCTGTACCGGATCTGGGTGGCTCACGGGTGGTCCTGGCTGCAGGACTGGGTGCGGGACGGGCGGTTCCGGCCGGAGTTCCTCGCGGGCGGGACGGTCACCGGACGCTGGGTCACCAACGGCGGGGGCGGGCTGCAGATCCCCAAGGTCATCCGGCGGGCCGTGGTCGCCGACCCGGGCTGGCGGCTCGTCGTCGCCGACGCGGACCAGATGGAACCGCGGGTGCTCGCCGCGATCTCCCGCGACCCCGGGCTGATGGAGGTGGCCGGCCGCGCCACCGACCTCTACCAGTCCGTGTCCGACCGCGCCTTCTCCGGCGACCGCGACCAGGCCAAGATCGCCGTGCTCGGCGCGGTCTACGGCCAGACCTCCGGCGACGGTCTCAAGAACCTCGCCGCGCTCAGACGCCGGTTCCCCAAGGCGGTGGCGTACGTCGACGATGCCGCGAAGGCGGGCGAGGAGGGGCGGCTCGTCCGGACCTGGCTGGGGCGGACCTGCCCGCCGGTGGCCGGGGGCGAGGACGCGGCGGAGGAGGCGGGCATCCCCCAGGACGACCCCGTCACGGCCCCCGCCGACCAGGGCTGGGTGCCGGGTTACGCCTCCACCAACTCCCGTGCCCGGGGCCGTTTCGCCCGTAACTTCGTCGTCCAGGGCAGCGCGGCGGACTGGGCGCTGCTGATGCTCGCCGCGCTCCGGCGGTCCTGCGCCGACCTTGCGGCCGAGCTGGTCTTCTTCCAGCACGACGAGGTGATCGTGCACTGCCCGGAGGCGGAGGCTCAGACCGTGGCCGCCGCGATACAGGAGGCGGCGGATCTCGCCGGGCGGCTGACGTTCGGGGAGACGCCGGTGCGGTTTCCCTTCACAGTGGCGGTGGTCGAGTGCTACGCCGATGCCAAGTAGGGCGGGGCGGGGATTCGGGTTGTCAACGCGCGTCACGCTGCGACAACAGCTCGCCGAGTTCCTGGACGACGGCCTTCTCGTCCGTCCCGTCGAGCGCGTCGAGGGCCGCCCGCCATGCGCCGTACGCCTCGGCCTCGCGGCCCTGTTCCCGTAGCAGCAGGCCGAGTTGGTGCCGGGCCAGGCCGCCCATGTAGCGGTCGGCTCGGGCGTCCGCGCGGCGGAGGAGTTCGGCGCACTCGGTGCCGGCACGTTCGGTGTGGGCCTGTGTGGTGTCGGCGCGATCGGTATCGGCCCGTTCGGCGTCAGCCCGATCGATGTCAGCTCGATCGGTGCGGCCGAGGAGGCGGAGGGCGCGGACCAGGCCGAGGCGGGTCTGTGACTCGCCGTGCCAGTCGCCGTGGCCGCCGAGGATGCGCAGGCTCTCCTCGAAGTGCGGTACGGCGGCGGCCGGTTCGCCGAGGGTGAGGTGGGCGTAGCCGATGTTGCAGTGCGCGGAGTGCTGCACGATGACGGCGCCGATCTCGTCGCCGATGGCGAGCGAGCGGCGGTGCTGTTCGATGGCGGCACGGGGGTCGGTGTGTTCGTACAGGTTGCCGAGGTGGCTGTGGGTCACGGCCTCGCCGTACGGGTCGTTCAACTGCCGTGAGTGCGCGAGGCTTTGGCGCAGGGCGACCCCGGACTCGGCGTAACGGCCCAGGCCTTCGAGGAGCAGGCCGCGGTTGTTGAGGCAGCGGCGGATCCAGGAGACCGCGTCGAGCCGCCACCAGATCGCCAGGGCCTGGTCGTTGAGACCGAGCGCCTCGTTCTGCCGGCCGGTCAGGAAGTGCAGCCCGGCGAGATCGCCCAGCGCGTACGCCTCCGCCGCCGCGTCCCCGAGCCGCCGGGCCGCGCCGAGGGCGGCCCGGCCGAGCACCTCCGTCTCGGCGACGCGGCCACTGCGCAGGACGTAGGGGAAGAGGAGCCGGACGAGGGTCGAGACGTGGGCGGTCCGGCGGAGATCGGGGGTGTCGCGGTACCGGGTCACGAGCGTCACCACGTTCTCCAGCTCCAAGTCGCCCCAGGCGAAGGCGTCTTCGGGGCGGGGGAAGGGGGTGGTGGCCGCCACCTCGGCGGCGTGGCCGGGGGGCTGCGCGGCGGTCGGCCGGCGGCGGTCGTCCTGGTCGAGGCCTGGTTCGACGATCGCGGTGAGGGTGCGTTCGGCGTGGGCGGCGTACCAGGCGAGGGCGGTTGTTATGGGGTCGGTTTCGGTGGGGGTGGGTTCGGAGAGGGAGGCGTCTACGAGGTCGGTGTCAGCAGGGGGCGTTTCCACGAGGGTTGAGTCGGCGAGGGCGAGGGTTGAGTCAGCGAGGACGCGGTCGGCGTCGGCGTCGGTGAGGGCGCCCTTCCCCTCCCTGCCGCCTCCCTTAGCCCTCTCCCCCTCCAACTCCCCTCCCCCATAAGCCAGTTCGCGGGCGAAGTCGCGGACCAGGTCGTGGGGGGCGTAGCGGCCGTACGACGTCTCCTCCAGGAGGGCTACGTCGACCAGGCGGTCGAGGGCTGCCTCGGCGCGGCGTTCGTCGGTGCCGGCGAGGCGGGCGAGCAGGGGGGCGCCGTAGGCCGGGAGGTCGAGGGTGCCGATGTGGTGCAGGGTGCGGGCCGCGTCGCGGTCGGTCTCACGGTCCGAGGCGGCGAGGGCGTCGTGGGCGACGGCGAGGGAGCGGCGGACGCTGAGGTCGTCGTACTCCAGGTGGCGCAAGCGGCCTTCCGTGGCGGCGAGTTGGCCGGCCAGGACGTCCGGGGTGAGGGCCCGGCGGGCGGCCAGTCGGGCGGCGACGATGCGCAGGGCGAGCGGGAGGCGGCCGGTGAGTTCGACGAGCGGGTGGGCCGCGTCGAGGCCGTCGCGGCCGGAGACGGCGCGCAGCAGTGCGGCGCTGTCCTCGCCGGACAGGGGGGTGAGCGGGAAGCGGCGGGCGCCGTCGAGCGCGGTCAGCGGCGAACGGCTGGTGACGATCACCGCGCAGCCGGTGCCGGCCGGCAGCAACGGCCGTACCTGGGCGGCGCTCTCGGCGTCGTCCAGCACCATCAGCGTGCGGGTGGGGGCGAGCAGGGAGCGGAGCAACGCGCTTACCGCGTCCGGGTGTTCGGGGATGTGACGCGGTTCGGCGCCGAGGTCGCGGAGCAGGGCGTGGAGTGCCTGGCCGGGGGTGAGGGGGGTCATGCCGGGGGTGGCGCCGTGCAGGTTCACGTACAACTGCCCGTCGGGGAAACGGTTCCTCAACGCATGGGCCGTGTGCAGCGCGAGCGCGCTCTTGCCTACGCCGGCCATGCCGGTGATGACGGCGAGGGGGTGCCCTCCGAGGTCGGCGGAGAGGGGCACAAGGGTGTCTTGCAGGGCCCGGAGAGTGTCAGCGCGTCCGGTGAAGTGGGCTGGTGGGGGCGGGAGTTGGGCGGGGCGGGGTGAGGGCGGCGAGTGGGGGGTGGGCTGGTCCCGGGGGTCGGGGGTGGTGGGGGTGGAGGCGCCTGGCTCGGGGGCGATGAGCTCGGGGGCGCCGGAGGTAGGGGCTTGGGCACCGGGCACGGAGGCGACGGACTCGGGCGCATCGGAGGCAGGGGCTTGGGCGCCAGGCTCGGAGGCGATGGGCTCAGGGGCATTGGAGGCAGGGGCTTGGGCACCGGGCACGGAAGCGACGGACTCGGGCGCATCGAAGGCAGAGGCTTGGGCACCGGGAACGTGGCGCATCGAGGTCTGGGTGTCGGGCACCGGGGGGTGAGGCGCAAGTGCGCGAGGCGCGTTGGCCGGCTCGTCCGCGCCGGTGGCCCCGGCAGTTCCGAAGCGACCCGGAGCCCTGGCCTCCCTGGCCTGCCCTGCGTCCCCGGCGCCCTCGATGTCATCGGCGTGCCCGACAAACCCGTGCGCGTGAGACACGCTCGCCGCCCCGTCCACGCCGCCGACCTCGACAGCTCCGGCGCCCCCGGCCCGCCCGACGTGCCCACTCTGCCTGGCTCTCCCGACGTGGTCGGCGTGATCGGCGTCCCTGATGTGCCCCGGGTCCCCCGCCTGCCCGACGTCCCCGATGCCCCCGGCGCCCCCGGCGCCCCTGATGCAATCGCCGTCCGCCGCCCGTTCCGTACCCGCTTCCCGCCCCGCCGTCACCCCACGCGGCAGATCCCACGGCTCCCGCACCTCTGTGCCCTGCGGCATCGTCACGTGCGCATCCCGAGCCGCCTCACCTCGCCGCACCTCTGTACGCGCATCCCCAACCGCCTCACCTGACGGCACCTCCGCACGCGCGTCCCAGGCCGCAGACGCGTGCGCCACTTCGCCGTACGTCTCCCGCACCACCGCCCCGCCCGGCGTCTCCCCACGCGCCTCCGACCCCGCCGGCCCCCGCGACACCTCCGCCCGTGCTTCCCCATCCCCCGTCCCCCGCAGGCGCAACTCCCGCTCTTCTTCCTCGCGGGCATCCCCCCACGCACCCGCCCCCCGCAACACCTCCGCATGCGCCCCCCGAACCCCCGCCCCCGGCTCGATACCCAGCTCCTCGATCAGGCGATTGCGCAAGTCCCGGTGGACGGCAAGCGCCTCCGCCTGGCGGCCGGTGTGGTGGAGGGCGAGCATCAGCTGGCGGTGGTAGGACTCGCGGAGGGGGTGGTCGGCGACCAGTGCGGCCAACTCCGGGACGAGGGCGCCGAGTCGGGGTCCGCCCAGGGCCAGCTCCGCGTCGTAGCACCATTCGAGGACGAGGAGGCGGGCCTCGGCCAGGCGCTGGGCGAAGGCGTAGCCGCCGAGTTCGGCGGGGACGCCGCTGAGCGGGGTGCCGCGCCAGAGGGCGAGGGCCGCCGTGCAGGCGTGGACCGTGGCGGGCCAGTCCTTCGTCGCGTGCGCGGTGCGGGCCGTGATGACGTGGGACTCGAAGACGTGGACGTCCAACTCGCCCTCGTCGACCCGGAGTACGTATCCGGGCGGTACCGCGCGCAGCCGGTCGGGGTCGTCGAGGAGGCGGCGGAGGCGGGTCACGTGGTTGTGCAGGGAGGCGTGTGCGGACGCCGGCGGTGAACCGCCCCACAGAGCGTCCTTCAGGGCGTCCACGGATACCACCCGGCCGGGTTCCAGGAGCAGCGCGGCCAGCAGCACCCGCACCTTGGGGCTGCCGATGGGGTGCACGGCGTCATCGTCGACAGGGTCGAAAAGGACGGGCGTGCCCAGCAGTCCGAACCGCAGCTCGTACCGCATCACACCGAACCCGTCACCCTTCCGCACGGCCTCTCGTGACCGTGCCCCTTGGCGGATATCCGCCCTGTTCACAGCGGTTTCCCGCCACCCTGTCCCGGCCGCCGAACGCCGGGATCCGTTGCCGTACCGGGCGTCTCCCGTCGCCGTCCGGCGACTTCAGGCCACGCGGCCCGGGAGCATCGTGCGCACCATTGGCCACATGTTAGCGATTCGTTGGTGCGACCTGATGTGATCACATCATCGGATCTGGCCCGACGGTGCGCGCGTACGACGCGCAGCTCGGGGGAGTGTCGCCGTCGCGGCCGGGTCCGGGGACGCGAGAGGGCCCCGGTCGGCGGAGGTGAACGACCGGGGCCCTCGTCCCTTACCTCCGAGGTACTACGGGTCGGCCGGACACCCCTGAGGTACGACGCCCCTGAGGTACTACGACGGGTACTACGGGTACGGGTACTCCGGGTCGGTCAGATGACCGGCGGGCGCCCCAGTCGCGTCAGCCGCCACACCGTCCGCCACCGCATCGGCCGCCGCTCCCCCGCCGGTTCTCGCACGCCCTCCACGAATCCGCCGAACCAGGCCCGCAGCCCGGCGAGCGACCGTGTCCGTACGAGCGTGAGCAGCGTCCAGATGCCCAGGTGGACCGGGATCAGCGCGAGCGGGAGCCGGCGGCGGACCAGCCAGACGCGGTTGCGGGCGGTGACCCGGTAGTAGATGGCGTGCCGGGCGGGCGAGGTCTTGGGGTGCTGGAGGAGCAGCTCGGGGGCGTACAGGATGCTCCAGCCGGCGTCGGCGGCCCGCCAGGCGAGGTCGGTCTCCTCGTGCGCGAAGAAGAACTCGGCCGGCCAGTCCCCTGTCTCGGCCAGCATCGCCATGCTGAGCGCGTGGCCGCCGCCGAGGAACCCGGTGACGTACCCGCCCTCCATCGGATCCCCCGCGCCGACCCGCGGCACATGGCGTCGCTGGGTCTCCCCGTGCTCGTCGGCGATCCGGAAACCGATGATGCCCAGGCGGGGTTCGGCCGCGTACAGATCGCGTACGCGGCGCAGCACGTCCGCGTCGACGAGCAGTCCGTCGTCGTCGAGTTCCACCACGACGTCCACGTCCCCGAACGCGCGGAGCCGGGCCAGGCCCACGTTGCGGCCGCCGGGGCAGCCGAGGTTCTCGTCGAGGTCGATGGTGGTGACCTCGCCGGGGAGGGAGAGCCGGTCGGTGAACTCCGGGAGCCGGCAGCCGTTTCCGACGATCACGATCCGGTCCGGCGGGAGGTCCTGCTTGGCCACGGACTCAAGGAGCGCGTCGACCTCGGCGGGCCGGTTTCCCATGGTCACCACGGCGACGGCGATCCTCGGTCCGACCACGTCGCTCACTCCATCCGGCACGTCTCTCGCTCCATCCGGCCATCCGGCGATGCCCGCGCCCTGACCGCGCAGCACTCGCCGTTCACCAAGATGTTGCCTCAGGTCGGCCGGTTGCTCCGACTCAAGTTCATTTTGCGGGACCTTTGTTGTCGCTTTGCCGGTTTTCCCTCCGGCGCACGAACTTCAGCCCCGACCAGTCGTCCCCCAGCGCGGCGACCTTCACATCGACGACACCGAGCGGAAGGAAGAGGTCGCGCAGGTCGTTCTCGCTGATGTCGCTGACATGCCCGGCGGCCTTGCGGGGCCAGGCGATCCAGAGCATGGCGGTGTCGGCGAGGCCGAGCACCAACTCCTGGGCCTCCGCGTCCAGTTGCCGCCGCTCCCGGTAGAAGGCGAGGGTGACGTCCGCGCCACGGGAGCCACCGGCGGTGACTTCGCAGTCGGCGGGGAGTCCGGGGACGGTCCAGGGGGCGGGGGCGTGGTGCAGGTGGACCTGGTGGCCGGGCTTGACGCCGATCTTCTTGGCGAGCGGGGTGCCGGAGTAACCTCCGGCTGCCGCAGGGGAGTTGACCATGCTCTTCTCCGACCTTCTACAAGCTTCTACGAACTTCCATGGCCTTCTACGACAACGACCGGTGCCCCGTCTCGATCGAGACGGGGCACCGTATCCCACGTGACCGCGTGCCGGCGTCGGCGTGCCGGTGTCAGCCTGCGATGTCAGCCGGCGATGTCGAAGGTGGCCGCCTTGGACACGAACGTCGTGTCGCCGTCCTTGGCGGTGGCGAGCGCCGAGACGTACCAGGTGCCCTTGGCCGCGTCGGCCGCCTCCTTCTTGGTGACCTTGAACGTGTAGGTGCAGCGGGAGGTGTCGTCCGACGTGGTCTTGCACGTGGCGGACTCGACGTCGCGCAGGTCCGCCGCGGTCGGCTCCAGCTTCGAACTCGCGGGCCAGGCAACGACCTTGAGGCCGCGGATGCCCGAGTTGTCACTGACGTCCACGGTGTAGGTGAAGGAACCGGCGCCGCTCGCGGACGGGGCGGTGTAGTGGGCCGAGCCGTTCTCCAGGGCCGGCTTCTCGGGGGCCGCCGAGGCGGCGGACGCGGCGAGCCCGCCGGCGACGACTCCGCCGACCGCGGCGACGGAGGCGAGGGAGAGGAGAAGAGCGCGCTTGGACATGGACATGGGAGATCCCCCTGTGTGATGTGGATGGTGTGGGAGGCGGTGGTCGACCGCTTCCCTCGATGTGATCGAGCCTAGGAGCGGGACGGGGCGCGGTCCTCAGGCCGAAGGACGGTTGCCGCCTTGAACCAGAGATAGAGAGGGCGGGACCGGAATCCCCCCTCAGCCTGAGCCGGGGCGTTCACCTGCACCCATAGCCTTTGAGTGTCATGAAACGAACCGACGACCGGCTGCTCCCGGTCCTGCTGATCTGTGCCCAGGCCCTGGTGTGGCCGGTGGCTCCGCTGCTGCGCGGCACCGTGCCGACCGCGGCCGACCTGCTCGTGGCCGCGCTGGTCGCGGGATCCGTGACGGCCGCGCTCGCCCTGCGCCGGACCCGTCCGGTGATCACGCTCATCGTGGTCGCCGCCGCCTGCGCGGTGGGCGCGGGCCCGCTGCCCACCGGGGCGATGGCCGTCTTCGGCACCGCGGGCGTCACGCTCGCCCTGTTCACGGTGGCGGCCGAGCGCGACACCTTCACCACGGTCCTGTGCGTGGTCACGCTCGCGCTCTGGCAGTTCCTGCAGAACATCACCCTGCACGGACTCAGCGACAACAACGGCCTCGACCTGGTCCTGATCACCCTGCTCTACGCCACCGCGTGCGGCGCGGGTTTCTCCGTACGCCGCACCCGCCGCACCCGCCAGGCGGCCGAACTCCTCCTGAACCGCGCCGAGACCGAGCGCCACCGGCTCCCGGCGGCCGAACGGCGCCGCATGGAACGGGAGTTGCACGACGTCAGCGCCCACCATCTGACCGCCGTGGTCGTCACCGCCGGCGCCGCGCTCGGCCTGCGCGAACGCCGTCCCGAACTCGCCGCCGAGGCACTGGAGTTCGCGACGGAGACCGGCCGCGAGGTCACCCGGGCACTCGGCTCGGTCCGCGCCCCGGCCCCCTCACGCGAGGAACTCCCCTCCCCCGAGGAGCGGTTGCACTCCCTGATCGCGGGCTTCCGCCGCCTCAACCAACCGGTCGACCACGAGATCGACCCCCTCCCCGACGGCGCCGTGGCGGACGCGGCCTACGGCATCGTCCGCGAGGCCCTCACCAACGTGGCCCGCCACGCCCCCGGCGCCCACACCACGGTGACCGTCCGCTACGGCGACACCCGCACCGACATCGTGATCACCAGCGCGGCACCCCCGTCCGGCACGACGGCCCACGGCGCGGGCCTGGGCGGCGGCCGAGGCCAGGGCTTCCTCCGCTCCCGGGCCCGGGAAACAGGCGGCACCCTCACCACCGGCCCGACGCCGGAGGGCGGTTGGGAGGTACGAGCGATCCTCCCCGGTCGTACGGCGGCCCCGGTGGAACACGTCGTCCCACGCAGCTACCGCGCAGCCCAGGTCGTCGCCGCGATCGGCCTGTGCTTCCAGCCCCTGCTACCGGTTCTGATCATCCGCGCGGATGCGACATCGACCAGCACGGATGTGTCGGCGGGAGTCCTGTTCACCTTGCTGGCAGCAACCCAGGCGGTAGCCCTGCTGTGGCTGCGCAGAGCACCGAGGACTGTCCAACTGGCCTTGATCGGGCTGGCGTTGCTGTGGCCGATGGCAATGTCGGTGGGCCACTACACAGGCCCGGTGCTGCTCCCACCAACATTGAGCATGCTGGCAACATGCGCGGCGGTGATCTCCCTAAAGGGGCGCGGGACTGTATCGATTTGCGGCTCCGCCGCGGGGCGCGACCAGCCCCCACAGACCCGCACCTACCGACTACCTCAGGTCCCTATCTCTGTCTTCCTCATCGCAGCCACAGCCGCACACGCCACCGCCCTGACGATCGCGATCCTGCACCGAGGCACAACCATCCCCACCTGGGCGGTACCCACGGCAGCAACTACCGCTACCGCACTGGCAATTGGCGCGGCCTACTACACCGGATCCCTGATCGCCCAACGCAACCAGGCAACCCAGGGCGCCCAGTCAGAACAACTCGCCACCTGGACCGAAGAAGCCGTAAGAGACGCCTGGGCAGAACGCCGCCGCATCGCAGCAGGGCTGGAGACCACCGTCCTGGCCCGCACCGCAGACATGATCACGGAGGCAGAGGCAGGCCGCCTGGACGGGACAGCCACCCGCGCCCGAGAGGCCCTCGCAGCGATGCGCGCCCTCCTGGACGCGGTCCAGGACGCCGACGAAACAGCAACCCCCGCCCTGCGCCCCCAACCCACCGTCCAGGCCCTCGACCTGCTGGCACACCAGTGCCGAGCCACCGGCCGCGACGTACAGATACGCGTCACCGACCGCGTCCCGGACCGGCTCCCCACCGAAGTGGACCTCGCCGCCTACCACGTCGCCGAAACCCTCCTCGCAACCGGCGACAGCGACCCCGCCGTACTCGAACTCGACGCGGACGGCAGTACGTTGACGATCACGGCCACCGGCGTACCCCGCGCCGCCGACCCCGCCGTACAGGCCCGCCTGACGGCAAGGATCGCGCCGCTCGGCGGCACCCTGACGGCCGGCCGCCCACCGGGCACGGTCCACCTCCGGCTGCCGCTCACGGCACCGGACGACGAGGAGAGAGAACGATGAGCCTCAGGGTGCTGGTCGTCGACGACCAGGGCATCGTCCGGGCGGGCTTCGCCGCCGTGATCGACGCCGAGGACGACATGACGGTCGTGGGAGAGGCCGCCGACGGCGCCACCGCGGTGGTCCTGGCCGCCGAACTCGCCCCGGACGTAGTCGTGATGGACGTACGGATGCCCGAACTGGACGGCATCGCCGCCACCCGGATCATCACCGGCAAGGAGAACGCGCCGCGCGTCCTCGTGCTGACCACCTTCGACCTCGACGCGTACGTCTTCGACGCCCTGCGCGCGGGAGCCTCCGGCTTCCTCCTCAAGGACGTCCACGCCTCCGAACTCCTGGCAGGAATCAGGGTGGTGGCGAGCGGCGAGAGCGTCCTCGCGCCGTCCGCGACCCGCAGGCTGATCGGCCACTACGCGTCCGGCGCGGGCACGGGTTTCCGTTCCGACGCCGAGAACGGCCCGCGCGAGCTGGAGAGCCTCACCGGCAGCCAGCGCAACGTCCTCGCCCTGCTCGCCTCGGGCCTCAACAACGCGGAGATCGCGGCGGAGTTGGACATCACCGTCGGCACGGTCAAGTCCCACGTCAACGCCCTGCTCCGCAAACTCGGCCTGCGCGACCGCGTCCAGGCCACGATCCTCGCCTACGACCTCGGCATCACCCGCCCGAACCCACCGGGCGCCGAGCACCTCTGACCAACCCTCAACACCCCTTCACCTAACGCCACTTAGGAGTACAGCCATGCCCAGTACCGACGCCAACGCCGCCCGTTCACCGCTCCACCGACTCGGCCAGAACCTCCGCAACCCCTTCGCCCTCGCCTATCTCGGCGTCTGCTTGGCCATCGTCATCTGGACGGTCGTCGTGACCGTCATGGACGACTCCGGCGAGTCCATGGCAGGCGTCGTCCCGATCCTGGCGACCGCCCCGGGCAGTCTCGTGTTCCTCGTACTGCCGGGCGGCAAGGCCATGTTCTTCGTCGCCGTCGTCATCGGCGCTCTGGTGAACGCCTCGGTCATCGGCTGGTGCGCCCGCGCGCTGAAGCGCGGCAACCAGTCCGACGCGACCCGCTGAGCCCCGGGCAGGACTAGGCTGGGGGCGCGGTGTTCGCCCTGCTTCGCATCGGGCACAACCACCGCGTCGAAGGACTGCGGCATGAGGCACGCGCCCTGCACCACGCACCAGCCGACCACAACCCATGAAGAACGGCCCCTACGACCCCTGTTGACGGCCGTTCCCCCTCCCCCCGACCCGGTCCTGTTGACCGAGCTCCTCCAACTGCGCGTCCAGAACGCTCAGTTGATGCTGGCCCTGGAGACCCGGGCGGTGATCGACCAGGCACGCGGCATGGTGATGGCCCTCGCGCCGTGCACCGGCGACAGGGCCTGGGACCTGCTGGTGGGCGTCTCCCAGCACTGCAACATCAAGCTCCGGGTCGTGGCGGCTGCACTGGTGGCCACGACGGAGGACAAGACGCTCCCGGCCGACATCCAGCGGGAGTTGCGCCGCGCGCTGCGCCGCCTCCACGCGGCGGACCGGCCGTAGCCCGTACGGGATGGGGACGGCACCGGGAGCTGTGGTTCCAACTCTCCGGTGCCTTCGTCCAGAACGGCCGACGGACGCCCCCACTGGGTAGCCCGGTCCGCCGGACCTAAACAGCTCGAAAACTACGTGAACTGCGGGACCCGTCCGGGATCTATCCCGGACGTTGCGTCCGGTCGTTGTGCGCCAGCCCGTCCGGATGGTCCTCCGTACGCTCGCCGAGCGGAAGTACCAGTACGCGTACGGGAGTTGTGCCGTCCTCGCGCTGGATCCGCCCGATCTCCTGCCACCCCCACCCCTTGAGCGCGGCCAGGACCCACCGGGCGGACTCGTCCACCAAGGTGACGCCCAGCGAGGCCTGGTGGTCGGTGAGCAGCCGCTCCTGCATCAGGCGGGCGAGGCCGCGCGCGTGCTGGTGCGGATGGACGAGGGTCTCCAGGATCGCGAACACATGCCCGGACGCGGTGAGTTGCTCCAGGTTCTGCGGCAACTGCCCGTCGAATCCCCGCCACCACGACCCGTCGCGCGGCACGGAGAAGCCGCAGACGCACCCCGCCAGGGCCTCCGCCTCGGCGACGAGCATGTCGAAGCCGGGCAGTTTCACGTCGTCGGCGAGCCGGAGCAGGAACTTCTGCCGGTCGTTGAACTCCTCGCCCGCGTCGGCGTCGGAGGACTCCACGTACAGGTCCGCGAGATCCTCCCGCAGGCCCTCGGCCTGCCAGCGGTTCAGCCGGCGCAGCCGCACCGCGTCCATGGCGTCCACGGTGCCCATGACGGTCGGCTCCGGCTCCTGGCCTTCGGGTTCGTGCGCTTGCAGCGGGCTGCTCATGAGACGCCTCGGTTCGGAAGACTCGGTGGGGTGGTGCGGCGCCGGGGTCTGGGACGTCTGTACAGCAGCATAACCACGGGTATCACGAAAACCCGTTCGAATGAGCCCGTTTGAAAGCTGTCCCGCCGGGCACTCGTCCGGTGTGCTTCGGACCGGAGGCACCCCCGTGGGAGCGGTGTTCGCTGCTCCCCAGTGTGCTGCGGTCTGTCGACCCCACGGTGAGTGACACCACCGAAGAGGGAGCACGTCCCCATGCAGGCCGAACGCACACTCAAGTCCCGTACCACCAAGCGCACTTACGACGACTCCCCCGACACCGCCGAGGCCTTCCGCCGGATCGCCGCACTGCCGGACGGCCCGGAGCGGGCCGCGTTGTGCCAGGAGGTGGTGTGCGCGTGGATGCCGATGGCCGTACGGCTGGCCCGGCGCTTCCGGCACCGCGGCGAGTCCGCCGAGGATCTCACGCAGGTCGCCCAACTCGGCCTGGTCAAGGCGGTGTCGCGCTTCGACCCGAGTCTCGGTACGGCCTTCCCCAGTTTCGCGATACCGACGATCCTCGGCGAGGTGAAGCGGCACTTCCGTGACGAGCTCTGGGTCGTCCACGTCCCGCGCCGGGTGCAGGAGCTGCGCGGTCAAGTCCGGTCCGCCGACCACGAGTTGAGCGCCACGCGGGGCGGAACGATCTCCGCCGTCGGCGAGATCGCCGCGCACACCGGGCTGACGGAGGCCGAAGTACGGCTGGGCCAGGGAGCGTTGGAGGCCTACACCGCCTGGTCCCTGGACGCCGTACCCGGCCACCCCACGGACGGCCACCCGCTGACGGACACCCTCGGTGACATCGAGCCCGACTTCGACCTGATCGTCAACCGCGAGGCCCTGCGCCCCCTGTTGCGGGCGCTGCCCGAGCGGGAGCGCGAGATCCTCTACATGCGCTTCTACTGCGAGATGACCCAGGCCCGCATCGGTCTGCAGCTCGGCGTCTCCCAGATGCACGTCTCCCGGCTGATCACCCGCACCTGCGCCCGTCTGCACGACCAGGTGATGGCCGAACCGCGCGCGTTCAGGAGGGCGTCGTAACGGCACTCGGCGTGTTCGCCGCTTCGGCGACCAGCTCACTCCCGGTCGACGTACGCGACGGATCGCTCGCGGCGGTCATCAGCCAGGCCGCGGTGGTCGGGTCCGTCTCAGGGGGTACGACCAGCAGGTCCCAGCGGCTCGTCCGGTACGACAGGAGCAGCAACTGGTGCGGATCCTGCTCGTCCAGGAACCAGCCCACCTTCACGATGTGCCCGTCGGCCGGCACCTTGCGCGGGAAGGCGGCCGGCCAGTGCGTGGGGTTCACGGTGACCCGGGTGATCCGCCCCCACAACGGGTCGAGCGCGGCGACCAGCGAGGGCAGCTCCGCCCCCAGGTCCCGGGACCGGGGCCACCAGGCCCCGTCCAGCAGAGCGGGCGCCGAACCGAGCGGCGCGAGCGACATACGGAGTGCGGGGGCGGACGAAACGGGGGCAACAGGCACAACGGGCGCAGTCATGACGCGAACCCTGCTCTGGACCGGTCGCAACCGGCCCGGCGTAATCAATCGCCGAAAACGACACGGGCATGGAGGCCGGTGCGCGGAATACCCTCGGTGACTTCGAGCGTACTCCTCAGGCACCGCCCCACCCGGTCGAGTGATCGTCCGGGTCCTCGGTCTCGTACAGGGTGGGCCCGAGGCGTGCGGCCAGGGTGTCGCCCGCGATGTGCGTCCGGGTCACCGTGCCGTCGTCGTTCGACGTCAGCTCGGCGTAGTACCCGAGGGCTACCCAGTCGGTCGGACGGTGGAAGAAGAAGTCGACCGTGTCGTCCGGATACTCGCCGCGGAGCAGAGGGAGCACGGTCTCCAGGTCGTCCTCCGCACCATGCCCGCTGATCACCACCGCCACCCGATGCGACGCCGTCCGCCACACCCGCACATGCGCTTGGCCGGCCCACCCCGGGCGGGACGACCACGCGTCCTCGTCGCGGATCTGGCGTGCCGGACGAACACCCTCAACTGCCATACCAGGCCCCCGCTTTCGACCAGGTCGTCATCATCCCGTACGACTACGGTACGGACGCCCCGGCAAACAGAGACAGCCCGCCGAACGGCCCTCGTACTTCCGGCCGAGGCCCGGCCCCGGAACCGGCCGCCCGGCCGAGGCGGCGGGCATCCGCGCGGGAGGAAGGTCTGAGGACAGCAGCCGGTGAGGACCGGCCGCACCGCGAATCGAGGAGCCCCGCATGAAGCGCATCGTCATCGCCCTGGCCGCTGCCGCCGTCCTGGCCGGCGGCGTCGTGGTGGCATGGAACGTGTTCGACAACGCGTCGGTCGCCACCGCGAGCGGCCCGGACCACACGGTGCCGCGCGCCGAGGTCGAGAAGCAGGCCAAGGAGAACTACGCCATCCCCTTCGTCCAGGACGGTCCGCAGTCCGTGAGCTGCCCGAGCGGGCTGCGCGCGAAGATGGACTACACCGTGGCGTGCACCGCCGTCTTCAAGGGCGAGACCAAGAAGATGCTGATCTCCGTCACCGGAGTGCACGGCGACCGCGTGAGCTTCGACTACGGCCTGACGAAGTAGTCGGTGTTGCACGGCAGTTGGTGCGGGGCACGGCGACCGGCCGGATCAACGGTCGCCGACCACACCGCACCGCCACGCCCAGGCGGCGATCTCCACCCGGTTCCGCAGCTTCAACTTGCCCTGGACGCTGGCCATATGCGTCTTGACGGTGGAGAGCGACACGAACAGCTCGGCGCAGATCTCCTGATTGGTCCGCCCTTCGGCGACCAGCCGCACCACGTCAAGTTCCCGTCCCGTCAGGGGACTTGAGGACACCTCGGCCTGCCGGGCGGACTCCGCCGCGGGCCGCTGCTCACCAATCCGCTCCAACAGCCGTACGGTCACGGCGGGCGACACCAGCGCGTCACCACGCGAGGCCGCGCGTACGGCCTCCACCAACAGCCCGGGACCCGCGTCCTTCAGCAGGAACCCGCAGGCGCCACCGTGCAACGCCCCGTAGACGTAGTCGTCCTGGTCGAAGGTGGTCACGACCACCACCCGCAACGGATCGACGGCCTTGGGCCCCGCGAGCAGCCGGGTCACCTCCAGCCCGTCGAGTTTGGGCATCCGGATGTCGACGAGACACACGTCGGGCCGCAGTCGCCTGGCCAGCTCCACGCACTCCGCGCCGTCGGCCGCCTCGCCCACCACCTCGATGTCGGGCTGGAGTTGGAGGATCAACCGGAATCCGGTGCGCACCATCTCCTGATCGTCGGCGATCAGAACCGTGATACGTCTCCCCGAACCACTCGCGCCGGCACCGGCATTGGCCTCGGTCATGCGGGCGATCCTGTCACAGCCCCGCGCAACGGAAACTCCGCCGTCAGCCGCCACCCCCCGTCCTCCGCCCGGCTCGCGTGCAGCGTGCCGCCGACGGCCTCGGCGCGTTCGGCCAGCCCGACGAGGCCCAACCCGCCCCGCCCGCCGAGCGGTTCGGCGTTCGGCGCGGCCCGCCGCGAGGACGGCGCGTTGTGCACCTCGACCCGAAGTCGCCGCCCGTCCCCGTCCCCCTCGCCCGCCAACGCGACCCGCACGGACACGGAGGGCGACCCCGAGGCGTGCCGTCGTACGTTCGTCAGCCCCTCCCGCACCACGTTCCGCACGGACGTCTCCACCTCGGGATCGGGCCGCGCCTGCCGCACCTCGGCCGCGACCTGGAGGGTGGCGGGGGCATCACGTTCGGCGAACGCGGCGACCAGTTCCCCGAGTTCGGCGAAGAGGTCCCCCGGCCGGACCGCCCGCCCGTCGTCCTCGCGCAGCACCCGCACCAACTTCCGCATGGACTGCAGGGTTTCGGACCCGGCCCGCTCGATGTGCCCCAGCAACACGTCCACCTGCTCGGGCGCGCTCTCCCGGATCGCCCGCGCGGCCTGCGCCTGCACGACGATCCCGGTGACGTGGTGAGCGACGAAGTCATGCAGTTCCCGGGCGAGTTCGAGCCGCTCGCTCTGCCGCACATCCGCTACCGCACGCCTTCTACGGTCGTCGAGGCTCCGCAGATAGCAGCCGAGCCCGACGGCGGCACCCGTGGGGAACGTCAGCAGGAAGGAGAAGACGACCCCGTTCACGTCCAACCGAATCGGAGCCGCGATCACGGCGACTCCGAGCGCGGCGCCCAGAGTCGCTGCCGCCCAGGGCGACGACACGTCCTTCGCCGTACGCACCAACAGGAGCAGCAGACACAGCGTCTCCAGCAGCCCCCAGCCGCCGAACGTCGACGTCACGGACCCGAACATCCCCAGCGTGACCGCCCAGGAGACGACCACGGCCACCCCTGCGCCCCAGGTCAACACACGCGCCTCGGCACCGGGCGTCAACAGCACCACGGCGGCCACGACACCGGGTACCACCCGCCACCAGACCCCGTTCCCTTCGAGCCCGGCGGTGGTGACGACGGAGGCCACATCGAGCACCCACAACAGGGCCATGACCAGGGCCAACGCGGTGAGCGCGGTACGGCGGGACAGCCGGGAGAGGGGCGTCTGCTCGTCGCCCAGATTCTGATCGTCCAGTTCTCGCACAACTCGCAGCGTAGGGGCGCCCGTTGCCATCCAACCTCGGCCGAAAGGACGACGTGAGGGGCGCGAACCGGTCGCCCGGCCGAGGCGAAGTGCCGTGGCGGAGCGGCATGTTGGGCACATGAACCCCACCCCGCCTCCTGTTCCTCCGCCGGTGTTGCAGGGCATCGCGCTCTCCAAGTCCTTCGGGTCGACGCACGCGCTCGACGCGGTGGACATCGCGGTGCACGCCGGTGAATCCGTGGCCGTGATGGGCCCCTCGGGTTCGGGCAAGTCGACGCTGCTGCACTGCCTGGCGAACATCGAGCGCCCGGACGGCGGACAGGTACTGCTGGACGGCGAGCGCATCGACCAGCTGCGCGAGCCGCACCGCAGCGAGTTGCGCCGGGTCCGCTTCGGATTCGTCTTCCAGTTCGGCCAGTTGCTGCCCGAACTCCCGTCGGTGGAGAACGTGGCGCTCCCCCTGATGCTCGGCGGCACCCCCCGCCGCGAGGCGGAACGCCAGGCCCGCACCTGGTTCGCACCCCTCGGCCTGGACGGCAAGGAGGACAGCCGCCCCGGCGAACTCTCCGGCGGCCAGGCCCAACGGGTCGCCCTGGCAAGGGCGTTGGTGGCCGGCGCCGGGGTCGTCTTCGCCGACGAACCGACCGGCGCCCTCGACCAGACGACGGGCCAGGAGGTGATCAGCCTGCTGGTGAGGGTCACCAGGGCCCAGAACACCGCGCTGGTGGTGGTCACCCACGACGAGTCGGTCGCCCGCTGGTGCGACCGGACGGTGCGGGTACGGGACGGCCGGATCGTGGGCGATCCGGGCGCGCGGATCGCCGTAGCGGACACGGGAGCCCGACGGTGAAGTCCAACCGCACGACCTGGACGCTGACTTGGCGCCTACTGCGAGGCGGTGGCCGGCACGGCAACCTCGGCGTGGCCCTCTCCGTAGCCGCCTCCGCCCTCTGCACCACCCTCCTGTTCCTGTGCGTGGCCGCCAACCTGGGTTTCGGCGCACGCGCCGCCCACACGGACTGGCGCACCCCCGCGAAGTCCGACCTCTCGCACGCGGTGGCGATCCAGGCCGTAGCGACCACGTTCGTCAACGGCGAACCGGTGACGGTCGTAGACGTAGCCGCACTCCCGGGCAGGCGGACCAGTCCCCCCGCACCACCCGGCATGCCCCGCTTCCCCGAGCCGGGCGAGTTGTGGACTTCACCGGCATTGGCCGAACTACCGGGTGTGCGAAGGCTGTTGGGACCACCTGGGCTGTCAGGGTCGTCGTCCGAACCCATCACAGGCACCCTGGGCCGAGCCGCACTGGCAAGGCCGGGCGAACTGGTGGCGGTGGTCGGTCACGAGGCCAACTCCCCGACGATGACGACGAAACGCGGCACGGACCCCCGCCGCCCGGGCGACGTGATCACCCCCACCCTCATAGCAAGCTTCAAGGGAAGGCAACCAACGGACGGCATATCCGCCCAGTACCAGGACCTGACGAAACTCGCGACAGCCCTGGTGATCATCCCCCTCCTGCTCCTCGGCGCCTCCTCCGCCCGCCTGTCCGTCTCCCGCCGGGACAGCCGACTTGCCCTGCTGCGTCTGCTGGGCGCGGCGCCGAGCCGCATAGCGGGAATGGCGGCGGCGGAGGCGGCACTGACGGCCGCGGCGGGAGCGGTGACGGGCGCGCTGGGCTACGCGGCGTTGCTGCCCCTGGCCTCCAACGTCCCGGTGGCAGGGGGTAGTTGGTACTTCTCCGACCTCTGGGTGGGCACGCCGGTCCTCCTCGCCGTCCTCGCCGGCGCGGTCCTGATGGTGACGATCAGCGCGCTGGCGGGCCTGCGCCAGGTGGTCGTAGGCCCGTTGGGGGTCGTACGCCGTTCCCGCACCCCCCGTCTGAAGGCCGTACGGGCTCTGCTGTTCGTGGCCGTCCTCCTCGGCTACTGGCAGCTCTCCAAGGGCCGGCCGCTGGACATCAACGCGGTGGTGTACTGCTGCGCGGCGGTCTTCGGGGCGCTGTCGGTCATCGGCCCGTGGGTGGTGGGCACGTTGGGCTCCCTGGTGACGGACCTGGCCCGGCGCCCGACGACCCTCCTGGCCGGCCGCCGCCTGCTGGACGACCCCAAGTCGGTCTGGCGCGCGGTCTCGGGCCTCACCCTGGCAGGCTTCGTGGCCGGCTTCTTCGCCCTGTTCGGCATCGCGGCGGGCTCCCCGTGGGACACCCCCGGCCAACTCTCCCTCGCCGTACCGAAGGAGCGGGTCGCGGCGGTGCGTGAACTGGCGGAGGTCCGCTTGCGGGATGCGGGCATCGGGGCGACGGTCGGCATCACGACGACGTGGGTCGCGACCGGCGCCGGCACAGGAGACGAACGCCAGTTCACGGCAACCGTCAACCCGAGCCGCCTGGACGCGGCCCGCGCCGCGCTGAGCGGACTCACCCCCGGCCAGTACCCCCTCACCGGCACGGACATCGACTGGCAGTCACGCGAGTTCGACCACGACTTCCACCTCGCGACCCTGACCGTCCTGGCCGCGAGTTTCACCATCGCCATCGCCTCGACCGGCATCACAGCGGCCTCCTCGGTCCTGGACCGCCGCCGCACCTACGGCCTGCTCCACCTCGCGGGCACCCCCCTCCGCGTCCTGGACACGGCGAGGCGTACGGAGTCGGTACTGCCGGGGGCGATATTGACGACCGGCGCGGTACTCACGGGCCTGTTCTGCGCGGCACCCCTGACGTTCGCCGGGGGCACCCCGCATCTGGACGCCCACGGCCTGGCCCTCCTCACCGGCTGCCTGGCCCTGGGCTTCGCCGGGTTGGCAGGCGCGAGCGCGGCCAGCCGGCCGTTGCTGCGGGAGGTGGTGCGGGGTGCGGGGCCACGCCCGGACTGACTGATGCCGTGACGCCTGATCCACCGGCCGGTGTCGACCCCGCATGGGCGGGACGCGGGCGAAGGCCGGGCGGTCCTCGGGCATGGGGTTCCCTGGCGGGGGACGGCGCGGGTTCGCTGAAGGTGTACGGCGACACGGGGGTGAGGGTGATGGACGTCAGTGGTGCGGGGGCGCCGATCGTGGCGATCGTCGGGGTGGCCGGGACCCTGCTGTCGGCCCTGCTCACCCAGCGGGCGGCCGAGCGCGGCCGGCGGCGTGAGCAGGAGCGGATCCCGGCCGGAACCCGCCCGGTGCGCGACCGGTCGGCGCCCGGCCGGTCGGCTTGACTTGAGGGGCGGGCCGCTCAGGCGGAAAGCCCGGGGGAGCCTCGCCCCTGGGCGGCCCGCACCCCGGAGCCGCCGATATCGACGCGGTGTCAATTCACGTAAGGACCCCGCATGGTGATGCCTCCTTCACATACCGTGGCCGTATGACCAGGGGGATGGTTGAGTGGGCGCACGGCTGCGCGGGTCGCACGGTGACCTGGCCCGCCCCGGACACGTACGTACTCGTCGACGGCGTCCTGCTGCGCATGGTTTCCGAGCCACCCGGCCTGCCGCCGGGTACGGCCGTCACCGTGCGCCACGATCCCGGACGGCGGCGGCTGGTGGCCCACGCCGACGACACCGGGACGGCGGCCGGATGAGCGTCCACGGCATCGAGTTCGGAACCGGGTACGAGGAACGGCAGCCCGTCGTCCTGCTCCTCGACACCTCCGCGTCCATGGGCCGCCCCGCGGAACACCCGCGGATCGACGAGCTGAACAGCGCGCTGACCCGCTGGTTCGACGGGGTCCGCGCGCAGGAGCGGCTGCGCACCCGGGTGGAGGTCTGCCTCATCACCTTCGACTCGGTGGTGCGCGTCTACGATCCCGGCCCGGGCCGTCTGGTCCCGGTCGGGCCACGCGAAGCCGACGCCGGCCGGCTCTTCGTCCCGGTGGACCGCATGCACCCGCCCACGTTGCGGGCCGAAGGCCTGACCCGGCTGACGGAGGCCGTGGAGACGGCCCTCGAACTGGCCCGCTCCCGCTACCGCGCCCTGCAGGGGCAGCGGATACCGGTGCGCCGTCCCTTCCTGTGGGTCCTGACGGACGGCGCGCCGAGCGACGCCCAGGGAAGTCCCCTGGACGCGGCGGCCCTGGCGGGTACGGCAGGGCGGGTGCGCCAGGGCGAGGAGAGCGGGGAGTGGGTCTTCCAGGTGATCGGGGTGCACGGCGCCGACCTGCCGATGCTCCGGGTCCTGGCACCGAAGGCCACCACCCAGCTGGAGAACCTGGACTTCGGCCAGATCCTCGACATCCTCTTCCAGAGCTCCGACCGGAGCGGCCCGGACCAGGACGCGGACGAGATCCACCAGCAGATCGACACCCTCGCCGCCAAGCGCGCACGCATGGAGGAGATGGAGAGGGGCCTGAAGTGATCATCGCGGGCGCCTCCGTCCAGGGCACCGCGCATCTCGCCGCCGCGCAGGGCTGCCAGGACGCGTTCAAGGCGGTCGACCTCGGCGACACGGCGGTGCTGGCGGTGTCCGACGGCGCGAGCAGCCGCGACCGCAGCGCCCTGGGCGCCCACATCGCGGTCGACACCGCCTGCCGCCTGCTGACGGAGGAGATACCGGACGCGGAGGACACGCCGGAGACGTGGACCCGGTGGATCGCGGGACGCGGAGGAAGGGTGGTCGAGGAGTATCTGCGGGCCACAGCCGGGGTGTTGGGCACGGACACGGGTTCGGCGGAACCCGGCACCCTGGCAGCCACCCTCACCGCGGCGGTCGTGACCCCGCCCTGGACCGCCTTCGTCTCGATCGGCGACGGCTTCGGCACCCTGCTGACCCACGACGACCGCTGCCACCTGGTCCTTCCCCCGCCCACCGCCCCGCCCGCCTTTCTCTCCTCCCCCGGTGCGGCCCTGCGCCTGCGCACCTTCGTCGTCTGGGAACCGGAGCTCAGCGGAGTGGTCCTGGCCACCGACGGCTGCGCCGCCCTCTCCCTCGACCACCCCTCCGTCCGCCAACTCCCTCCAGAAGCGGGCCCCTTACCGGCCGAGCGCTTCTTCGTCGGCCTCGCCGCCACGCTCCGCGACAACCACGGGGACGCCGAGCCCCTCCGACGCCGGCTCTCCGGTCAGGAGGCCGGCCGGACCGGTGACGATCTGACCCTCCTGTGCGCTCTCGTCGAAGGGCGGTGACCGTGGGACTGACGGTGGTGTCCCCGGGCGGCCACACATGGCGGCTCACCGAGCGGATCGGCAGCGGCTCGGAAGGCTTCGTGTACGGCGTCGACGACGCCCGCGCCCTCGTCGCGAAACTCGTCCCGGACCCGCCCGACCCCGAGGCCTACCGGCGTCGCGTGGCCCGCCTGGTGCGCCAGCGCCGCGAACCGCGCACCGTCGTCCTGCTCGCCGCACCCGTCCGGCTGGCCTGGCCGATGATCCCGGTCCGCACGGCCGGCGGCACCGGCACGGACCCCGTCGACGGTTACGTGATGGCCGACATGCGGCGCGCCTACCAGCCGTTCGGTCACCTCCTCACCACCTCCGCCCGCCGCGCCTTCCTGCCCCGGGCGACCTGGGCGACCGCCCTCCACGCCGCCCTCGCCCTCGCCCGGCTGCTGGGCGAACTGCACGCCGAGGGCTATGTGGTGGGCGACCTCAAGCCCGACAACCTCTGGGTCGACGAGAGCGGCCGGGTGGGTATGGCGGACGTCGACTCCTGGCATTTCACGGACGGCCGCGAGGTGTTCCCGGGCCGGATGCGCACCCCCGGCTACACGGCCCCCGAGCGGGTCGGCGCCCCCGCCGGCACGCCACCGGACACCGCGTCCGACGACTTCGCCCTGGCCCTCCTGGTCCACCAACTCCTCATGGCCGGCCTGCACCCCTTCGCCGGCCACCCGACGGACGGCAGCGACTATCTGTCGTACGACGACAACGTGCTGCACGGCCGCTGCCGGCTCACCGACCGTACGTCGGTGCTGCTGCCCCGCTCCGTGCCGCCCGCCGACCTGCTGCCGAGACGGCTCGTGGAGCTGTTCCGGAGGGCGTTCGCGAACCCGCTCCACCGTCCCACGGGGGCGGAGTGGGCCCGGGCGCTCGCGGCCGAGACGGCTCCCGGCCGGCTGAAGGTGTGCGCGGTGAACGCCCGTCACGTCCACACCGTGGAACGGCCGTGGTGCCCGTGGTGCGACCAGGCCGGGCGGGGCGACGACAGCTACCCCGACGATCCGCAGGAGGAGGCATGACGACCGAACTCTCCGTCGCCCGGACCCTGGACCACTGCACCGTCCTGGGCCCCGGCAGCCGCGCCGTCATCTGGGTACAGGGCTGCCCGCTGCGCTGCCAGGGCTGTGTGGCCGCCCAGACCCTGCCCTTCGACGGCGGCACCGCCCGGCCGGTCGCCGAACTCGCCGACTGGCTGGCCGGGTTGGACCGGATCGAGGGCGTCACGTTCTCCGGCGGTGAGCCGTTCAGCCAGGCCGGGGCGCTGGCCGGGCTGCTCGACGCGGTACGGGAGCGGCGCCCGGACTTCGGCGCGATGGCGTACTCCGGCTTCCGCCACGAGGCACTGCGGCACGGCGGCCCGGACCGGCTCGCCCTGCTGGCACGACTGGACCTGCTGGTCGACGGGCCGTACGTCGCTGCACGGCACGGCAGCCTGCGCTGGCGGGGCTCGGACAACCAGCGGCTGATCCCGCTCACCGACCGCTACACACGGGTCCTGGCCGAGCCGGACACGACCGCCGGGATCGAGCTGTCGGTGGAGGCCGACGGTTCGCTCTCCTGGGCCGGGGTGCCGCCGACTCCGGGATTCCGGGAGGGACTTGAGGAACAGCTCGCGGCGCGGGGGTTCGTGCTGCACACCGAGGCACGGAGGGAACGATGAGCGGATCACCGAAGTACACCAGCGTCCGCGTGGGCGCGGTGTACGCCCAGCGGGAGGCGGCGGAGCGCCGGCGCCGGGAGGCGGAGCGCCGGGCCAGGGAACAGCGGCGGGCCGCCGAACGGGTCCGGCTGGCCCAGGAGGCGGCCGCCCGGCGGGACCGCGCCCGCGCCGAAGCCGCCCGCAGGGAAGCCGAGTTGACGGCCCGCAGGACGGCCGAGCAGAGCGCCCGGCTGGCCCGGACGCAGGCGGAGCGGTCCCGGGCCGACGAGCGCGCCCTCGTCGAGGTGCGGGAGCTGATCGCCGAGGCCCAGCGGTCCGGTGCACGGGCCGACATCGGTTCCCTGGAGCGGCAGTTGGCCGGGCTGCGGGAACGGGCCGCCCGGGGAGAGCCGCTCGGGGACGCGGTGGAGGAACTCCGCGGCCGGGCCGTCGGTCTGCGCACGGCGGCGGCCGGGAACCGTACGGACGACCGCGCCGCCGTCCTGGCCGGCCTGGAGCGCCGGTTCACCGCCACCGGTCCGGACGGCGCCGCTCTGGACGCGGACGGCCATCGGAGCTGCACCGAACTGCTCGGCCGGCTGCGCGCGGCCACCGGCCCGGAGGCTCAGGTGCGGTTCGAAGCCCTGCTCGGCACGGTCGAGCACGCGCTCACCCGGCATGCGGCGACGGTCGCGGAGGCGGTGCGTGACGCGGAACAGCAGGCCCTCGCCGAAGCCGCGCGACAGGCCCGCGCGGAGCAGGAACGTGCCGCGGCCGAGGCGGCGGAGCGCGAGCGCGCCGAGGCCCTGGAGGCGGCCCTCGCCGAGGCCGCCGAGCGGCTGGACGTCGTACGCCCGGCGGCCGCGGGCGTGGTGGACACGGCCGGCGGGCTCGGCGACCCGGGCCTCGCCGACGAGATCGAGGGCGCGCTGCGCGCCGTCACGGAGGCTCTGACCGCGCGCTCGGCGGCCGGGGCGCTGACAGCGGTCGCCGAACTGGAGGGCAAGCTCCCCGACGCGGAGGCCCGGCTGGACGAACTGGAGCTGGCCTACGACCGGCGCCGCGACCTGGTGGCGGCGCTCCGGGACGCCATGACCGACGAGGGGTTCGCCTTCGAGGGCGGCGAGGACGAGCGGGGCAGCTTCCGTCTGCACTTCGTCCGGCCGACCGGGGCGACGTACGAGACGACGGTCGCCAGCGAGGCCGACGGCACGCCGGTCCTCGTCTACCACGTGGAGGGCGAGCCCGATGTGACGCTGAGCGCCCCGCAGGACGAGCCGGTGTGCGACACCACGGAGGCGCTGCTGGAGCGGGTGCACGAGGCACTCGGCGGCGACGACGGCTTCGTACCGGGTGAGCTCACCTGGGACGGCAAGCCGCCGGGCCGGCGCGCCAAGCCGCTGCCCCGGGAGACGTCCTGGAGGTGGACGCAGCCGTGAGCGCGGTCGACTTCACCAAGAGCGAGGACGGTACGGGGCCCGTCACCGCCGACGGCATGATGCCCCTGTGGGCGGTGTCGCTCGGCTGGGAGCTGCGGCGCGGCCGGCAGGCGATCATCGACGGGCAGATCCGGGACCGCTGGTGGTTCGAGGACCGGCCCGCCTCCTTCCGCGAACTGGTCGCCGGGGTGCTGGAAGCGCGCGGCGCCGAGGTGGTGGGCTGGTGGGACCCGGTGGCCGGGCTCACCTTCCCGCTGCCGGGCCACGCGGAGCGCCACGCCGAGCTGGAGGCGAACCGCACTCGGGCCGGCGGCGGCGACCGGGGGGAACCGCGCCCCTGGGAGAACCGCGACGCCCCCGGGGACGACGACGGGCAGCAGGCCGGCCCGCGCGCCCGGCGCGGCGCGGAGCGCGACCGCGACCGGTCGAACCTGCTCGCGCCCCGGGCCGCCGGCCGGCCGAGCAGCTTCGAGGACGTCGTGGCGACCGTGCACCGGCTCGTCTCCTCGCCCGACGCGGCCACCGCCTTCGTCTTCCAGGACGTCGACCACCAACTCCCGTCCGGCCAGCCGGAGTCGCATCGCGGCTACCTCCGGCTGCGTGACGCGATGGCGGCCGCCGTAACGCCTCGCTCGGCCCTGGAGGGGCGCCGCCCGCACGCCCGCAACGCCGTCCTGTGCGCGGTGGGCGACGTCGGCCGGCTGCCCGGCTGGTTCCACCTGGAGGACCCCCGGATCGCCACGCTGCACATCGGCCCGCCGGACCCGAGCGAGCGCCGCCTGTGGCTGACCTGGCTGCGCGGCGACTTCAACGGCGCCACGGACGCCACGCGCCCCGACATCGAGGCCCTGGTCGGCGCGACCGACGGCATGTCCGGCTGGGACATCGACGCGCTCGCCCGGACCTCGTGGCTGCGCAACGCGCCCCTGCAGAAACCCGACAAGCTGCTGGAACTGCACCGGCTCAACGTGAGCGTCGACCCGTGGACCCAGCTGGACCGGGAGACCGTCGCCCGCGCGGGCGGCGTACTGGGCACCCGTGTGATCGGCCAGTCCAAGGCCGTCGACGCGGTGGCCGCCGCGCTCCAGGCCGCCTTCGTGGGCATCGACTTCGGCGGCTCCGGCACCGCCCGCCCCCGGGGCGCGTTCTTCTTCGTCGGCCCGACCGGCGTCGGCAAGACCGAACTCGCCAAGGCGGTCGCCGAGTTGATGTTCGGCGACCAGAGCGCGTACGCCCGCTTCGACATGAGCGAGTACCAGCAGGAACACGCGGCCGAGCGGCTCGCGGGCGCACCGCCCGGCTACATCGGCCACGAACAGGGCGGCGAGCTGACCCGCCGGGTGCAGGAGCGGCCGTTCAGCGTCCTGCTCTTCGACGAGATCGAGAAGGCGCACCCCCGGGTGCTGGACAAGTTCCTCCAGATCCTTGAGGACGGCCGCCTCACCGACGGCCGCGGCCAGACCGCGTACTTCTCCCAGTGCCTGATCATCTTCACCTCCAACACGGGCGCGGAGGCGGTCCCGGAACTGCTGTCCGAGGGCGGCGCGGAAATGCCGTACTCCGTCCTGGAGACACACTTCACCCGCGCCGTGGAGGAGAAGTTCCGGACGATCGGCCGACCGGAGATCTACGGCCGCCTCAAGCCGGGCGTGGTCGTCTTCGACATGCTGCGCCGCGAGCACATCGTGAAGATCGCCGACCGGCTGCTGGACCAGCTCACCGAGTCCGTCCGCGAACGCCACCAGGTCGAGCTGGTCCCCGACACGGACACCCTGCACCCCTGGATCACCGAGCGGATGAGCGACCCGGAGCACCAGGCCTACGGCGGCCGCCAGATCCGCAACGAACTGGAGCGGCTGCGGGCCGCCGTGGTCGCCCACTTCCTGGCCCACCGCCCGGACCCGGGCGGCCGCATCCGGCTCGGCGTCGACGCCGACGGCACGCCGTGGGCCAGGACCGAGGAAGGGAACGGCTGACCACATGCTCGGCATCGCCATCGGCCACCGCATCGCCCGTACCGGCCGACTCGACCCGGGCGGCCGGCCGACCGTGACGGTGACGGACCTGGCCGGCACGGACGGAGTCGCCGACCCCGCCGCCGCCCTGGCCACGCTCCTCGCCGGAGCCCAGGACGAGGAGGCGGTGCTCGGCCTGCCCGCGACCGCCGGCCGCGAGGCCGAGGCCCGCCTCCGCCGCGCCGCCGAGGACGCCGGCCTCCACGTCCACAGAATCGTCCCGGAACCGGTCGCGGTGGCCCTGCACTACGGCGCGATCGCCGAGGGCGTCCACCGCACGGTCCTCGTCGTCGACCGGACCGCGGACACGGTGGACCTGACGGTCCTCGCGATCACCCCGGACCTGACGGTGCGCATCGTCACCACCCGCACCGAGGAGCCGGCCGACGCCCTCACGGCGACGGCCCGGGAACTGACCGGGGCGGCCCCCGACGCCGTACTCCTCTCCGGCGACGTGTACACGGCACCGGACCAGCGCACGGCGATCGAGAACCTCCCCGAGGCCCAGGGCCTGACGGTCCGCTGCACGAGCCCGGAACTGGCCGTCGTCCACGGCCTCCTGCTGCTGGAGGACTTCGGCCTCTTCCGCATAGCCACGGGCCCGGCACCGGCGGTCACCCACTTCCCTCCTCCCCTGGAGGACCCGGAACCGCGGCCCTGGCCGACTTCCGTGGAGGATCCCGAACCGCGAAGCGCCGGACCCGACGACGTCGTGGAGGAGCGCGGGCCCGTATCCGATGTGCCGCCACCGCAGCGCCAGCGCGACCAGCCCCCGTCACCCCGCGGCGAACCACCCACCGCACCCACCCCGCCCATCCCCACACCCGAACCCGAACCGCAGCCGGAACCCGGGCCGGCCCCGGCCCCCGTCTCCCCGCCCGCCCTCCGCTCCGTCCCCGTGACCCAGCTGCAGGCCATCCGCCGGGACGACCACCTCCTCGTCCTCTGGGCCTGGCCCGACTCCGCCCTCACCGCCCGCGTCCGCTGGCGCCGTGAGGACGCGACCGCGACCGGCGACGGCCCCCGCAGCGGCGACATCCGCTGCCAGCGCCGGGTCTACGAACACGACGGCGGCCTGGACCTGCCCGTCGGCCGGGGCACGATCACGCTCACCGTCGAGGCCCTGGTTCCCGACCCCACGGTCGACACCGAGGGCGCCGCGTCCCTGCGGGTCCCGGCCGAGCCCCCGATCGTCGAGTACGAGCCCGCCCTGCGCCGCCGCACCCCCTTCACCCGCGTCGCGACCGTCACCTTCACCGCCCGGACGGGCTGCGACCTCCCCGCCCTGCGGATAGTCCACGGCCTCGGCCGCTACCGCCCCTCCAGCACCGCCGAGGGCACCGTCCTCCACGAGGTCCCGGCCCAGCGCCTCGCCGCCGGCGCCCCCCTGACCGTGGAGTTCCCCTTCCCCGGCGCGAAAGGCCCCTCCTGGCTCGTCTGCTTCCCGGCGGACGGCCCCGACTCCGACCCCGACCAGGAGCACGACATCGACATCCGCCCCACGGCGCTGCACCGGCTGCGAGTGACCTGAATGGCCAGACGACTCACCTGCCCCTACTGCTACGAGACCTTCGCCCCGCGTGAGGTCCGGTTCCGGTGCCACAGCCGGCTCAGCCGCACCCGCAAGCAGTGCGAGCGCCGCCGCGACCCGGTCCTCGACGAACGCTTCGGCAAGCGCCCCAGCCATGACGTGGGCCCGGACTTCGCCGCCGACGGCCGTAGGTCGACGGCGCTGTGCCCGGACTGTGACGGGGAGACGACGTACCGCATCTGCCCGGTCTGCCACGTCGAACTGCCGTTGCAGTTCGGGATGGTGGAGAACCGGCTGATCGCGATGGTCGGCGCGCGGTCCTCCGGCAAGACGATCTACATGACCGTGCTGCTGCACGAGATGCGCAACAAGGTCGGCGAGGCCTACGGCGCCTCGCTGATGGGCCTGGACGACGTCACCATGCGCCGCTACAGCTCGGAGTACGAGGACCGGCTCTACCGCGACCGGCAGATGTTCCCGCCCACACAGACCGCGACGACCAACGCCAACCGGGTGGAACCACTGGTGTTCCGGTTCGGGCTGCGCCGCAAGGGGCTGTTCGGGGAGCGGCCGCAGCACAGCGTGCTGTCCTTCTTCGACACGGCGGGCGAGGACTTCAACAGCCGGGAGAGCGTCGAGCTCAACACCCGCTATCTGACCAACGCGGACGGCATCATCCTGCTGCTCGACCCGCTGCAGATGCCGGGCGCCCGGGACAACGCGGCACCCGGCACGGCGCTGCCCGGCACGGACGGCATCGACCCGCCGATCAACGTGCTGAGCCGGGTGAGCAGCATGCTGCTGGCCGCGCAGGGCGGCAAGGCGGCCCGGGTGGACACCCCGATCGCGGTGGTCTTCTCCAAGATGGACGCCTTCTGGCATCTGATGGAGAACGGCAGCCCGCTGCGGTCGCACGCACCGGCACTCGGCCGTTTCGACGTCGGCGACAGCCTCAGCGTCGACGAGGAGGTGCGCCAGCTGCTCAGGAAATGGGACGGCGTGTCCATCGACCAGTCCCTGGAGAACACCTTCGCCCGCTACCGCTACTTCGGGGTCTCCGCGCTGGGCCGCAGCGCGACCCCCGAGGCCCGGGTCGCCGACACCGGTATCCAGCCCTACAGAGTCGCGGATCCGCTGCTGTGGCTGCTGAGCGAGTTCGGTTCGGTGCCGAGGGCGGGCCGCGGATGAGGAACTTCCAGCAGCTCTACTACACCTCCTGCGAGCACGGGCTCAGCGGTTCCTCCGGCTTCCAGTTCAACGCGGTGAGCGAGCAGGTCTCGGCCGAGACCCGGCACCGGGTGGAGGGCCTGGCCGGGTACGAACCACCGCGCTCCCTCGCCGAGTCGGACACCCCCGAGCTGCTGGCCCACTGCCCGGTGAACCTCTGCCACACCCCGGGCCGGCAGGGCGGCGCGACCACGCTGTGCGTGCGGTACGTCGGCCGGGACTCGGCGCGCCGTTTCGGCAACTACTTCGCCCACGCCCTGTACACCGAGGGCGAGTTCACGGCGGACAGCGGCGGGCTGCTCGCGATCGAGCTGTGGGACTCCCCGGCGTGGACCGCGCGGGTCGCCGGCACGACCGGGATTCCGGAGCTGCCCGCGCCCCTGCCGCGCGGCCCGCTGTCCCCCCGCTCGGTGCGCGCCTTCCTGCGCGCGCACCCGCACGCCGAGCAGCTGCCGGCCCTGCTGGCGGCGGTGTTCGCGGCGCTCGCGGAGGACGGCTCGGTGGTGGTGATCGACGACACGACCGACCGGATCGCCCACTGGTTCGCGGCCGTCTCCTATCTCCTGCCGCCCCCGCTGGCCCACCGCCTCTCCTTCGCGACCTACCTCTTCCGCCCCGCCCGCAGCCGGCTGCACCTGATCGGCACGGTCCCGGGGACGCACCCCGACTTCGGCCCCGACGACGAGGAGTCGTACACCGTCTTCGACTTCTCCGCGGGCCGCTTCCCCGAGGTGGTGCCCACCCACCATCTGGTACGGCTGCTGATCCGGATCGGGGTCGGGTCGATCCGCTCGGTGTGGTCCTGGACCGCCGAGTACACGCACGGCCAGGAGCGGACCTCGGGCGACTGGCACGCCCCGGTGGCGGCGGCCGCGGCGGCGGGCGGCACGGAGCTGACCGACGCGGACGTCGGCGCGGTGATCGACTGGCTGCCCGGCGCCGGGCATCTCGGGCCGCGCCGGGCGACGGTCGCGGCGGACATCCACCACAAGCACCGGGACCTGGACGACGACGCGCTCGCGGTGCTGAGCACGGCCGCCGAGGCGGGCGGCGACGCGGCCCTGCACCAGGAGCTGGAGGGCAAGCTCCACCAGTCCCGGATCCGCGCCTATGCGACCGGTGTGGAGAACGCGCCGGGCCCGGTGCCGATCACGCGTCCCGCCGAGCGGGAGCGGGCCACCGCCCTGTGGCAGCGGCTGCTCGGCGAGGCGGCGACCAGCCGCCAGCGGGTACGGCTGCTGCTGTGGGCGGTGGGCGCGCGGCTCACCCCGCCGCCGGAGCTGCTCGCGGCCCAGTGCCTGGAGCTGGCCCGCGCCCTGCTCGGCTCCTCCGCCGCGGGCCCCGGCCTGCGCGAAGAGGTCACCCGCCTCGTCGAGACTCTCCCGGAGTTCAGGGCCGGACTGGCGAGGTCGGTGGAGGAGGCGCTGGACGAGCGGGGCGGTCAGGGTCAGCTGTTCGCCCAGTTCCCGGCCGAGCTGCTGGGCGAGCTGGACCTCGGTGAGCGGCCCCTGCTTCTTGAGCACTACTGGCGGGCGCAGGCGGAACGGAACCCCGCCCGCACGGTCGACCTGCTGTTCAGGATCCTCCGGGTGCGCGGCCTGACCTCGCCGGACGCGGACCTGCTGCGCGGTCTGTGGCGCCAGCCGTCGCCGGCCTGGAGGTACGAGGAGGCGACCGAGATCGCCCGTCGGCTGCCGCCGGACCAGCCGGTGGACAAGGCGGTCGGCGAGTGGTTCGACCGCACGGTGAAACAGGAGATCGGGGACGAAGAGGATCTACGGGCCTGTCTGGTGCTGTGCGACGCGCTCAGCGCGCCCGGCCGCTACGCCTGGCTGCGGGTGGTCACCCAGGAGTGTGTGCGGATCACCCTCCAGCTGGACGCGGCCCTGCGCGAGGCCACCGAGGCCACCGCACTCGCCCGCGCTTTCCGGATCCCGCAGATCGAGGCCTGGGCGGCTCCCCGCGCCCTGAAGCGCCACCGGCTGGTGTCCGCCATGCTCCGGCTGCCTGCCGACCCGGCCCGACTGCGCACGGAGATCGGGGAGTTCGGCTTCTCCCTGACCGACGGCTATCTGCGCACCGTGCGCCAGGCCGCGGGGACCTCGAACCGTGTCGACGAGGTGCTGTTCAGCCATGTCACCGGAGTGATCGCGGTCAACACCGAACGGGTCGCACTGCCACAGGCACACCTGGAGCTCGTCCAGGCACTGCGCCTGCACATCGCCGACCACTGGCGGTCCGAGGACCTGGACCGCCTGTCCCGCGCGCTCCGCCCCTACGACACACGGCTCGCCGACGTCTACCAGGAGATCGCCGTGAAGCGTCTGGGCCGTGTGAAGAAGTGGAGCCGCAAGATCACCCCACGGCGGTCCCCGGACGGCCCCCGACCGGAAGAGGGGTGAGCCCGAGATGGACGACATCGTGTTCTTCGTCCTCATCCCCGCGGCCTACCTGGCGCTGCTCCTGCTCTACCTGTTCGTCGCCCCGGTGATCGCGGCCCTGCGCGGGGTCGCCCTGGTCAGTCAACTACTCGGGCGCTACTGCCAGTTGCTCAACGGCGTGCTGCGCCTGCGAACCGACGAGTTCGTGACCGTCCCGCCGTACCGGCCCGCCGACGAACTGGCCCACCGCAACTACTTCTTCGGCCCCGCCACCCGCGACCTGCGGCAACTCCTCACCCAGGGACGGCGGTTGTGCGTCCGCACGGTCACCGACGCCTACCGCCGGGTGACCACCGACCAGTTCACCGCGCCCTCCATGAACCGGGCCTTCTCGATCCCCTACGGCCTGACCCTCTACCTGGGCCTCGGCGTCGGCGCGGGCGCCGCGGCACTCGTGCTGGGCACGCTCCTCGCCGTGCAGGCGCTCGGCGTGGCCCTGCTGGCGGGCGGCGCCCGGCTGACCGCGCTCACCCTGCGGGCCGTCGACCGCACGGTGATGATCCTGCGCGGGCTGCCCCGGGGCATGCTCTGCCCGAGTTGCTTCGAACGCGTCCCCTACCCCGCGTACGACTGCCCCAGCGCGATCTGCCGACGCCGGCACGCCGACATCCGCCCGGGCACCTTCGGCCTCTTCAGGCGCCGGTGCGCCTGCGACGAGCGGGTTCCGACCCTGCTGATGCTGATGAGCAGGAACGCCCGGCTGAGCGGCTACTGCGTGTACGAACACTGCGGCGAGCCGATGAACCCGGACGCCGGGCACATGCCCGAGGTGATCCTGCCGCTGATCGGCGGCCGGGCCGCGGGCAAGACACAGCTGATGGCGGCGATGGTGAAGTCACTGGAGAACTCGGCGGAGAACGGTGGGCCGGCGATCCGGCTCGCGGACCCCGAGTCGACCACCAACCAGCGGGTGCTGAACGAGGTTCTGGAGCTCCAGGGCCACACCCGCCCCACCCAGAAGACGTTGCCGCGAGCCCACTCGTTCGTGCTGGGCAGCGGCCGCGCCGAACGGCTGGTGCACGTCTTCGACACGGCCGGCGAGCGGTTCGTCAGCCGCGAGGAGACCGACGCGCTGCGCTACGCCCGGGAGGCCCGCACCTTCGTCTTCGTCCTCGACCCGATGGCCGTCGACGCGTTCTGGACCCGCCTGGACCCTCAGGGCCCGAAGGTGGACCGCACGCTGGCCTCGACGGTCGACCCGGAGGACGTGTTCTCGCGCTCGGTGCAGACCATCCACACGATGGACACCCGCCTAGACAAGGCCCGGCTCGCCGTAGCGGTCAGCAAGAGAGACCTCCTGACCGGACAGCCCACCCTGCTGGCCCCCCAGCCGGACGACAGCGACGCCCTGCGGACCTGGCTGAGCGAACAACTGGGCCTGCGGAACCTGGTGAAGACGATGGACCTGCAGTTCGGAGAGGTCCGGTTCTTCTGCACGGGCGCGGTGGCGAACGAGACGGGGCAGGTGGACCCCAGCATCGGGGTCTTCGTCGAGTGGTGCCTGCGCGAGTGAGGGAGCCGCGACACATGGTGGGGGCAGGCTGCCGGCCGCCGCATCCGCCAAAAGCAAAAGCCCCAGGTCACGGCGAGTGAGTCCTGAGGCTTCCACAGAGCCGCCTTCGGGATTCGAACCCGAGACCTACGCATTACGAGTTGTTCGATCTTGGTCCGGGGGTGTCCACCAGCATCCGCGTCCCAGGCTTTCCCTTGGTCGGGAAGGTTCGCGAACTTCGTCGGACGCTCAGGGACAGTGCCGGACCGAGCGCCAAATGAGACTGCAACTGAGACCGGTCTGTGAGCGCTCGCGTGCACGGCCGCTCGCGCATCGAGTCGGGAATATGGGCGCCCAACACACCATGCGGAGCCGTCCCGCCCGCCTCGCAGGGGCGGGCGGGACGGTCACAATGCGCTTCCCCTTCCACTACTCACTTGGAGGCTTGAGAAGTAGGGGAACTGGCCTGCTGAGGCTCCGGGAGCGGTGCCGTCACCTCACTACTGCGTGAAGCCACGACGGCAAGGGCAACGACGACTACGCAAACGAGCATGAACCCCATGAACACGAGCCGTTGTTTCTGTACGGCGGCGACCCGACCCTTCGTGTCGCGGGCGATGATCTCGTTGACCTTGGTGCGGTGGTCGAAGAAGTTCTTCATCGCGTCCTTAGGGAGGTTCTTGACGACACGCGCCACGGCGAGGACGAAACCGACGGCAACCACGGGGATGATCACCCACATGGGTGTGCCGTCAGGAAGCTGGAACAACACGGTTTTGCTGACCTTTCGCTGCGGTCGGCAAGACGAGAGCACGTCGAAAGCGCGCCTACCGCGGTGCAGGGCCGCCCGCCTTGAAGACTCGGTGAGACAAGGCAGGGACAGCCTCTAGATCCGTGACAGTACGAGCGCACCACCGTAAGCGAGGCCGCACAGCGCTATAGCAGGGGAACCCGCGCACGCCGAGCCCAATATGGGCAGGCAGCAGGGCTAGCCGAATCGCCACGCAGACGGCAGAAATGCCACCTCGCAGTATCTGGACCAGTTGTTTCCCATACCGCTAGCTCGCTACAAGAGCGCGCCTGCTCCGCCAAGCCGTAAAAACTCCTGCCGCTCCGTGGTCCGGCGCGGCACCGGCTGACTTCTGCGAGCTACTCCGTGATCTGGTTCGCCGCCCGGCGACCCTTGTTCCATGCCGCCATGACGAGCCGATAAGCCGTCGTCACACGCGACCCGGTTCCGCTGTTGTTGAAGCCGCCGCGCGATGACTGGCTGAGGATCTCGGCACGCCACTTGATCGGCGTGCCCATAGCCAGCATCTTTCGGGCGAGCTCCTTGTCGTCGACGATGTCGCCCCATCGGCCGAGGAACTGACCGATGCCGCCGAGGATCATGCCATCCCAAGTCTCCGGGGTACGGTCGAAAGCTGCCTCGGCAACCCAGAGGGTGCGGTCGAGGACCGACGCGCCGAATCGTTCCGTAATTCGCAGGACCCCGGACACGGCCCCCACACCGTTGGTAGACGTGGAGCCGAGGGTGAGCCCGTGCTTCTTCAGGACGCGGTCAGTGTCGACGAAGAGGGGAACCCCACCGGTGAGACCCACGTGGTACTCGTCAAGGGGCCTCGGCTTGTGGGACTCACGGTTCTTGATCAGGAAGAGGATGGCTTCCTGATCAAGCGTGAGCCCATGGTGGATCTCGGCTTTCACCGTGCGAATACCGGCCAGCTGGCAGGCACGGTGACGGTGCTGCCCATCCACGATGTACATGTCATCGTCGTCCCGCTGAGACACCATGATGAGACCGATGGCCTCAGGCACGATGTTCTCGGCGATGCGCTGAGCCCGCCCCTCGTTGAGGGTTCGCTGGGCTTGGGGGTCGATCTTGAGGTCGCCGACCGCGACCTCTTTCCCGTAGTCCACTTTGTGGGCCGGGAGCTCGTACGCGTACTGAGCCTTAGGCATGGAGGTGCCCTTCCGCGCTGCGTTCAGGGGATTGTCGGCATAGCCGTGGATTTGGGGATACAGCGCGCCGAAAACTAAACCACAGGCACCTCGACCCCGTCCACCCCCGATCCCGATCTCAACCGCCAACGCGAGAATGTCCATGACAAGCGAGGATCGCCGTGGACTCGCCTAGGGCCGCAAGCCACTAATTCAAGATCCAATATTTCTGGATCATTCGGCCCGGGCAAGGGACCGATCAGATTTCAGCGAGATCGGGGGATCTTGTGCTGGAACTTGCAGCGACAGGCAAATCGAATGAGCTCTTGGCCAAATATCAGAGGAACTTGAAAGAGCATCGTGATCCCCATCCTCGGTAACGCGCTTCCGGTATCTACCGGACTCCGACAGAAGGGCTAATCGCTCAAATTCCGGTGGCACACTCTCAAGCTGCCTGGCTTTTCATTCAGGCCCTACGATAAAGTCGCGAAGTCTGGGGACCTCATCAATTATTGACATGGATCACCACCAGAGATTCTTTATCGGAGTCTGAACTATCTGATCCGAGCGCTTCCCGGAGAAGAAGACCTTCCACGGCCCACTTTTAGACTCTTCGATGTTCCCAACTGCCCACCCCACATGCTTATTCAGCTTGTCAAAACACTTCCAGTAAATGGGCTTTCCGTCCACAAATTCTATGGTCCCACCCGCTACAGATGAACATCGCACCGTTTCATAGCGGTCATTGGGGTTCTGAATTTCTAGCCCCCACGGCACCTCATTGCGCGGCATCTCCTCATATTCTCCCGTCCCGGATGGGAGGTTGAGTATCGTGACCTTCCGGCTCCAGGGATTCAGCAGGCAGCCAACGTGACCTGAGTCCCAACTCCCCTTCTGCCAGCACGGGTCGAACAGGTAGTCATTCGCCGCACATCGGAGAGCCCCGGGTGACTCGCTCACCAGGCTCTCCTCCCAGCAATTTGCAGGTCCAATATGCTCAGTGACGGTATATTCGGAGCCGAGGCTACCTTCGGGATCAAAAAGGATCACGTGATGCTCGGAGGTTTGTTCGATCGTCGGGGGTGGGTTGTCGCGGAAGATCCTCGCGGCACTGGACATTACTCCATCGGCCAAGCTAGCCGCGATGACAGTGATGATCGCGACTACCGCAGCCGAAATCAGCTGAAACCAATTTACGCGCCGCCGCGGCCCCGCCCCCTGAGTGCTCATAACGGTAGGGTGAGCGCCTGGCCGGCGAATCACTGTCACGGAATCTCAACAACTCTGCAACAGCTCGCACCATAAGACTCTTGGATTCCAGGTACCCCAGAGAGCGCAATAATCCCGGCGCCTTAGCTGAGGACTAGCGAGGAGCTACGACGTCCACATAGGCACGCTAGGTAATCAAACAAATCTTCGATCAGGTACCGCGAGAGACTTGTTCGCCGAGCCCGCCATCCTCGTCGCAGTTTGATGAAAGTAGCCCACCTCGGCGCCTATTCTGCGATCATGGAGGTATGCAACCTGAAGTTCTAGCGACCCTGATTAGCACTCCTATCGCTTCTTGGGCCTCCTACACGGCTGGTAGAGCGCAGGCCCGTGGCGCTTTGGCGACAATGCGGCTACAAGCCCAACGGGAAGCCTGCATGAATGTAATACAAGCCGCGCACTCCCTTTCTGAGCGCGTCTATCCAGCCTTGCTAGAAATAGTCCAGCATGAGGGACCAGTTGAAACTCCACCCGATTTTCTCAAGGCCGAACAGGCGGCCATTCGGGCCGCAGTCGATCGACTAGAACTTGAGGGACCAAACCAAGTCGTCCCCCTAGCGCATGAGATAATCGAAGCAGCAAGAGATATCGACGAAGACTGCATGATGGAGATTTCCGCACTAAAGTCAATTCATCTAGTGGCTGGAGGATTTATCAGGATCTCCAGACTATTTACCCTATCGAGGCACTTGACAGATTCATTTGGCGAGGAAGTCACGGAAAAAATCCGCGAGGCAATCATCGACGAGACACCTCACCGAATTCGAGAATCATTGCAACCACTGGTCGACCAGCAAATTATATCAAGGTTCACTGCTCATGAAATCTCGACTTGCAGTTGGGACTACCTTGTCGGCGTGAACGGTGGGCTCCATTCACATCTAGACAACGCCCGTATTGATTTCGCCAAGTCTGCACATGCCTACATAGCGGAGCAGCTGAGCCCCCGACACCGCTGGTCACTCAGACGACGACGCAACCAGCGGACAGTGGGGCGTCGATAGATACTTACGCAGCCGTCCCCCTACGAACGTCGCCCCCGCTCAAGGTCGCCGCAACTGAGGCTGAGGCTACGAACGGGCGCGGTGCTCACTGCCTTTGGCGGGCCCAGCGCAGGCTCATTGTCAGTACCCTCATCTACGGTGTCGCCCATGGCGCCTTCCGAGATCACGCGCGCAGGAGTCCTACGCGCGATTGCAGAGCACGACCGGCTCGGCCAGGAGTCGTTCCGTGACGCCTACGGCTACCGCGCGGCTGTTACCTACCTGCTCGTTCACGAGGGGCGGCAGTACGACTCCAAGGCCATAGCCGGCGTTGCTCACCTCTACGACTTTGGAACGGCGCTCAAGCCCTCACAGTTCAGTGGCGGCCTTAAGCATGCGGTGGCTTGGCTACGACGAGAGGGCTTCACGGTCGTGGAGCCGCCGAAGGCCTTCCAGCGGCGCGTGGGGGACGTGCGCCCGGCACGTCGCGCGGCCGGCACTGCGCTGCACCGCCCCGTACTTCTCCTCTGGGCTGTCGGACAGGCGGTAGCTGGGGCGCCCCGCATGCGGCCCTGGTCGGATATACGCGATGCGGTGGCACCACTGATGGAGAAGTACGCCCACCTAGAGGACGGTGTGGACGGCACGCTGTACCCGTTTTGGGCACTTGTGCGCGATGACTTGTGGACCGTGGACCCCACACAGGAACTCACCCTCACCAGCCAGGGGCGACGCCCCACTCTGGGGTCCTTGAACCAGGTCAACCCATCGGGTGGTCTCCGCGAAGACGACTATGCGCTACTGCGGTCGCACCCTGACGTCGCGGCCGGCGCCGCGGCCGGACTCCTTCTGCGCTACTTCTACCCTCTCCCTGTCGGCCTGTTGCGGCACTTCGGCCTTCACGACTTGCTCGATGGAAGGTGGGCGGACGCTCTACGTCCACAACTCGGCGAGACCTTTAAAGATCGAGACGCCATCTGGCTCGCCTACGGCGGCCAGAAGATGGGCGGAATCGGCTGTCTCGCCGACGGCATCCTGAGTGCTTTCTCGGACGATAAGGGACCGTATGCCGACGGTCGCATCCCGGATACGGACTGGATCGCCTACGTCGGCGACGGACTCTCGGGCGACCAGACAATCACCGCGGGCAACGAGCTCATGGCCGAGTATCAGTCTGCTAGCCGTCCTCTGCGCTACTGGCACAAGCCGTTCCAGAAACAGTTCAGCTTCGAGACATGGGCCGTCATCGTGCAACGCCGGCTGCGATGGGGCGTCGGAGAGGACGGTCAGTGGCGCCGTGAGTTCCTCTGGGTACTGGCCCCCGTACCTTCGCCCGAGCGCGAGACGTGGAGCCCGGAAGTTCTGGAAGCACTAGACGCTGAGTCGGACGACCTGCACGACGACACAGGCTCCTACCGCCCAAGCGACCTAGACCCAGAAGTACGCGATCCCTCCGAGAGCGACAAGGACGCGTACGGGCGTCTGGCACAGAACGCGGAAGCCAAAGCCGCACAGCGGGGGCAGCTGAAGAAGCCGACACTCGCTGACCGATACGTCCGCGACCCCAGCGCCAGAGCCGCAGTCATCCGACGCAGCAAGGACAGCTGCGAGAGCCCCGAATGCGCCGGCCACCCCAAGGAGCTCACTACAGCGGGCAAGCCAATCTTGCAGGTCGACCACGTACGAGACCTGGCCAAGGACGGACCTGACGTCCCGTGGAACATGATCGCCCTGTGCCCCAACTGCCACGCCCTCAAGACCTACGGCATCAACAGGGAGAAGCTTCGCCGCCTCTTGGCCGCCACCGCCCGGCGTCTACACACCGAGGCGCTTCGTTAGCTCGATGCATTCCCCTTCCCTGGGTATCCAGGGAAGGGAAACGGCTTTCAAGACCGGCTGGATTCGTGTGCCAAGTTGCGCATGTATTGATCGCACTCGTCGGTGGGGTGCAGGGTCGTCCTCTACCCCGCCGACGAACTGCACGATTGCGGCCATCATTGGTCGTTGCTGGTCGTCGTTGGCCACCCTCGGACGGCCCACAGGTGGCCCAGCAAGGCCGCCGCGGAAATCCCCTGTTCGTCTCCGGGCGTCAGTCTTGGAAGCTGCGAGCTTCTGAAGCGATTTTGGTTCTTGACCTGGGCAGACGGCCGAACTGTGTCGTCCTCGGCCCTGCCCGCTGTTCTCTCGCTCGATCTGGTGCGCTCGTGGTGCAGCTGCCTCGTGTGTGCCAGAGCCAGTGGGACATGACAGCCCGCCGCCTCCCGGCAGCTACGAACGGGTATGAAGCTTGTGGAGTGAGTTAACCTGCTCAATCCAGAACTCAAGCCTTGCCGCTGAGGAGGAGCCCTTGCGCAGCAGGCCGAGTTGCTGCGCAAGCCTGTAGAAACCGGGCCCGGCGTCGTTCGCGTCGAGGTAGTGGACCAAGGCGGAGATCATGAGCCGACTCTCGGGATGGTCCTGCTCCACTATCAGTCCGAGCAAATGGCCCATAGCGGCTCGCTCGCTTGCCTGCTCGAAGTCGAAGCGAGGAAGTCCGGTCCGCTGGGCCAGTACAGAATTCATCTCTGTATAGGTCGTAACCTTGTGGAGCCGTGCTCGCTCAATCAGGAACTTCAAGCCAGCATCGGCCAACTGATCCCACGCCTCATCGCTCCGACCGTACATTGCCCACCTTCTACGCTCGGGGTGATAGCACCTATCTGCGCCCTAATTTTTCTGTGTGCAATCAGCCGCGGAAACTATTTTGGTTACAGTTTTGATTGGTACACGAGCGACGATGCCCTTCTCGCCCACAATGACCAGTGTGCCGTTCACCTCTTTGGCTGATAGGCCGCAATAGCTTCCCCCCACACTGTCAGTCACATTAATCATGGGAGGCTCGTCGCTTTTCTGAGGGGCGTAAGCCATAACGCCTAGAGTGGCCAAGTAGAAGGGGACGATCCAAAGCGCAAAGTGGCGGCTCGTTTTAAGGCGACTGTTAGCTACTTTCGTCGCCTTGGTGGTTTCCTCGGCATACCGTGGCCCGCTCACAATGATGTTGACGGGCTGCCCTTGGGCCGCCATCGCTGCCCAGACGACGCTAGCGACTGCCAGGAGTAGAGAAGTTCCAGCCAACAAGCCGACCAAGACCTTGTAGGGCCACAAGTCTTGGAGCGCGGCCAAGTCCGACGCGCCACGCACGGCAGTGAGAGTCGTCAGCAATCCTGTAATCACAAGGATTGTTGCACCCCACCGTTCAGCCGATCGCTGAATATCCGGCAGTCCATTGAAGCGAGCTTCATCGGCCATCCTGGCCCAACGAACATCTTCGGGTGTTGCCGGGTTAGGAGAAGGGAGGAATTCCAGTTGGTCAACAGGGACATTACTGAGATCGAGGTCCGGACCGTTATTCCCTGTTGCACTCACGCCTGAGCCTTCCGGAGTAGGAGTCTCGTCATGGCGCCGCATCCAACCTCGCCAACTGGCCGGCCATCATGCTCGTGGGTGCATGAGCAAAAGATGGTGTGCTCTTGCGGAGTTGCGGTCAAAGATCCGGCTGCGGACTGCCCAGTAACGTAAGAGCCAGGCGTGACGTACATAGGCCTCACGGGGAGACTAAAAGAAAACTCATGACTACATCGAGGGCAGGGACCACTCAGGGTGAGGACCCCGTTGGATGAAGCCTTCTTAAACAGCCCGTTCCTGATGGCGCTAGACAATTCGGAATAGTCTACCTGCGAGTAGCCAACGGTCCCGCCCGTCATTCTGTCAGCCCCCAACTTGAGCCCATAAGTCGGCATCTCTATCGGCGTAATCGTGTAGAACCGACCGAGTGTTGGGTATGGTAGCGCCGGGAAGGTGTCTCCAGGGACACATTGTGAGGCCCTGGGAGGATCGAAGTGGCTGCCAGTGAGCAGGCTGAGGCTCTGTGGATGGATGAAGACAAGTCGCTGACCGACGTCGTTCGGTCAGCCCTCCAGGACAACCGTCGTCAGGCTCCCAACCTTGCAGGCCGCCTTGAGCGCGCTGCCGCCAGTCGAAGCCAGCGCAGGCCGATGACTGTCAACAACATGACACCTGTCCCTCTGAGTGACGAGGAGGTGCCCCTCGTCACTTTGAGTGAACCACTGATCTCGCTAGATGACCTGGTACTCACAGCGCAGACGGTCGCCGCTCTTACTGAAGTCCTCAATGAGCAGCGCCATGTGAGCAGGCTGGCAGCCCATGGGTTGAGGCCCAGAAGCAAGCTCCTTCTGGCTGGTCCAAGTGGAACGGGAAAGACTCGCACAGCTGAAGCGCTCGCTTATGTGCTGGGAATTCCGTTGGTCAAGGTACGCCTGTCTGCAGTTGTCTCCTCTTATCTCGGCCAGACCGCTCGCCACTTGGAAAGAATCCTCGCGTACGCTGAAAGTGGCCGATGGGTTGTTAGCTTCGACGAAATCGATATGTTCGCTGGGGAACGTGAAGACTCTGACCATGGTGAGATGCGGCGTGTCTCCACGGTTCTTCTTCAGCAACTAGAAGACTACAGGTCCGATAATCTGGTGATCGCGACTACAAACCATGGGACGGCGCTTGATGCAGCAATGTGGCGCCGCTTCGATGAGGTGCTCACTTATAAGCATCCGACGCAGGCTCAAATTCCTCAGCTTATTGATATCAAGCTACGTAAGTTCGCCTACAAGATAAACAAGGAACAAACGTCCCGTTCTCTGTCTGGCATGAGTCACGCGGAAATCGAGGCCGTATGCCTGGATGTTATGAGAAAGTCGGTTCTCTCGGGCGTTAAGGTTATCTCTACGGAAGATATAGTCGAAAGTGCTATTTCACGGAAGAAGAGATACAAGGAGGCAGGGAAATCTCAGGGCTGATTCCGCTCCCGATCTTTGAGTCTGCCGCGCTTCCACATATAGAGATCGACCGAACAGCAGTCGAGGGAGCCAGGCGTAAGGTACCGGGGCGTGGTTCGGGGCGTCGATTTGGCGACCGAAAGAAGCATGGTGACGATATCCATGACAACCTTGACTTCGTCTTTCATGAGTTGCAGCAGCGTGGGCCTGCCTTGGGTATTGATCCTCGACTCATCCTGGTTGTTGAGATCGACACTGAAACGGTGGGGCCATCTGACGAAGCCGACTGGAGCCGATCGGGCCTCCGTGTGGTGGAGGCAAGAGAAGCCAGTCGGGTGATTGCTTTTAGCGATGATCCTCAGATGACGGAGTTTCTGCGGCGGCTTGATGCCTACTCGCAGGGACCTCAAGATGGCAATAAAACCGCGAGCTACGAAACTTTCTTCGACAATATTTCGAGTGTACGGCCCTATGGGCGGAACGACAGATTGAGTGCAGGGTTATCTGGCTGGCTCGCACAGGTGGAAAGTAATAGTGATCCAGAACTGACGGTTGATATTGAGGTCTGGCACCCAGGGGATCAAGAAAAAGCGGACAGTTGGCTTGAAGCGATCGACACCGCCCTGGAGAGTGTCAGTGCCACGGTGCATGATTCATTCTCAAGTCCGGCCGCCGGCGTTTCTCTTATGCGAGTTACGACTTCCGTGCGAATTGTCCAGAGCTTGCTGGAGGTCGATCTAATTGCCAAAATCGGCACGTTGGCCGCCGGAACCACTGATCACCTGAGCCCGAGTGAGGTCAGTTTAGAGCAAGTGGCAGATCTGCCTGTCCCGGCACCTGATGCCCCCGTTGTAGGTCTTATTGATAGCGGAGTACAGGCCGAACACCCGCTCTTGCGTGGGTGCATTGTGGACGCCACTGCAGTTAGCGATGCATTCAGCGACGGAGTCGACAGGCATGGCCACGGCACCAATATTGCTAGTATCCTGCTTCGCGGTTCCATCGAGGAGCAGCTAGCTTCCGGCGAGTGGGAGTCTCCACCTTGTCGAATCATCTCAGTCCGCGTACTGGATTCGGAGAATCGAATCCCGTACACGAGATTGCCCCAGTCGGAGATTTCGGAAGCAGTCGCCTACCTTGCGTCTCAGGGCGTCAAAGTTATCAATATAAGCCTTGGTGATGAAAGCGGCGTTTTGGTAGGCAGCGACCGGGCCCCCATTCTCGCCGCGGTGCTCGATAGTTTGGCTCGGAAGTTTGGTGTCGTTTTCATCGTTCCGACCGGGAATGTGATTCCAGCAGAGTATTCTGGGCCGTTTGATGTGGCTTTTCGCAGCGACTATCCGAACCGCATGCTTGAGAGTGTTGATACTGCCCTCATTGATCCCGCTCCATCGGCACTCTCCATTACTGTCGGAGGTGCGGTTCCGTCACTTAGATCCGCAGCGCTAGGGCGAGTAGCCATCGGCGAGCCGGGGTGGCCGTCTCCGTTCTCTCGTATTGGGCTAGGAATCAATGGCGCGATTAAGCCGGAAGTCAGTGCGCCGGCCGGGACGCTAGGGCAACCGCTAGACGGCGGTAATCCACAGCGTGAGGAAGCTTTCATGGTGGCAGTGGCGGATGGACGCCTCGATGGACAGGCGGTGGTGTCTTACGACGTTGGCACCAGTTTGGCTGCACCACACGTCACCCGTGCATGTGCTGTTGTTCAGGATGCGTACCCTGATGCCTCGGCCAATCTCATCAAAGCTTTGGTCCTGCAGTCAGCTACGAGTGCGGCCTCACCGTTGCAATCGATCAATGGTATGACCGATGGAGTTCGGGAAAGTCAGACACTTCGACTGTCCGGCTATGGTCAGGTGTCAGAGAGCCGCAGCGTTCTCAGTGGGGACCGAGATACGGTACTCTTCGCGGAAGAGCAAATCCCTCTGGATTCGGTCCATCTTTACACCATCCCCATCCCGGATTCATTTTTTTCTGGAGGGTTGGAAGACCGAGGTATTACGGTCTCACTCTCCTATGACCCGCCCGTCCGGGCTCGCCGCATGGATTATTTGGGATCTCGCATGCAGTTCGAGTTGCTGCGTGGAATCAGTCCGAATGCAACCATTGACTTGCTTCTGGCAGAGGAAAAACAGGCGAGGAATGCGAGAAAGCAGCTCGGGCGAACCTTGCCAACCATTTCGAGCCTTCCTGATAGGCAAAGAATTCCATTGAGGCCGAGTCGAACGGCAAGGTCGGCCGGAGCGAATCAGGTCGGAAAATTCATATGGCGATCCGCTCTGAAGAAGTTCAATGAAAATTCCTCGGAATTTGTTCTTGCCGTGCAGAATGTCAATCGGTGGGATTCGCCTACAAGGAAGCAACCGTATGCAATTGCGGTGCGTTTGTGGGTCGGCGACCGCTTGCCGCCTGTCTATGCGGATCTCCGTACGAAGATCCGCACTATGAGAGCGCAGGCTGCGGCGCGTGCCCAAGTGCGCGGCTAGCGGCGGCTTTGGGCTGGAGCTGCTTTGATGCGAGTGATCATGGCCCCGTATGTTCCGGCGCGTCGGGCAGTCTGTGGACCTGCCCGTTAGGCACGACGTGGGGGCCGTAATCTTCGAAGCTCGCACCGAAGTGGCTGGGGAGTCGACCGTCCAAGCCACGACGTACCCCCGCTCTGGCTCCCGGCCAGGGCTCGCGCCGGGCGGGGAGCGGAGCGAGCAGCCTTGATGGAGTGGGAAAGTTCTAGCGGACTCGCGCAGCGACGGCATTCAAGACCGTCCGCATTTCAGTGAGCTTCTTCGAGTTGGCCACCGATCAGGTGATGGTCCATGGAGCGCAACGAGCGAGGCCCCCGGGCTGTTGATCGAGATGTCTGACGTCTCAACCACGCTGCTCGGGGGCCTCGTTGGTCATCTATCCTGCCGCACTCGACCTGCCCCATGCGCTCGTGGAGTGGCTCACCATGCTCATCGTCACCCGTGAGGGGGACCGGCGCTGCAAGCTCCGCCCGTCCCAGCGCGCGATAGTGGCACTGGTGTACCTGCGCGAACACACCACCCTGGCGAAGATCGCCGCCGGGTTCGGGATCAGCGAGTCCACCGCCCACGCCTACACCAGCGCGGTCATCCACCTGCTCGCCGAACGTGCGCCAGGACTGCTGAAGGTCCTGCGCGAGACCGATGCGGACTTCGTCCTGCTGGACGGCACCCTTGCGGAGTGCGACCGGGTCGGCGACGGCCGGGCCGACTACTCCCACAAACACCGCCGGCACGGCGTGAACGTGCAGGTGGTCACCGACCCAGGCGGCCGGCTGCTGTGGCTCTCACCCGCACTGCCCGGCCGATCCCACGACCTGACCGCTGCCCGCACCCACCGGATCATCCGCATCTGCGAGCGCCAGGGCGTCCCCATCCTGGCCGACCTCGCCTACCAGGGCGGCGGCCCCTGGCTGACCACAGGCATCAAACGAAGGCCCCTGCAGGAACTCACCCCCACCGAGAAGACCCTCAACCGGGCCCTGGCCGCAGCACGGGCACCGGTCGAACGCGGCGTCGCACGCCTGAAGTCCTGGCAGATCTTCCGCAGATCCCGATGCAGCCCAAACCGCATGACGTCAATCGCCAAAGCCATCCTCACCCTGGAGCGGCAACGCTGAAGAAACTCAGTGAGGAAGCGGCCCGCAAGGTGCCGGGTGCACAGGTCGCCCTGGTCGAACAGACCGCCGTCGGTGAGCGACTGCTGGAGAGCTGGTCCGACGGCTGGTAGGTCAAGCATCAGCGGGCTCGGCGTGTCGTACAGCACGCTTCGCCGCCTGCTCCACCTCGTGCCGTGACATGGTCACGTCTTCGCGCGTCGCGTATGCGGTCACTGCGGCCTGGAAGTCCTCGGCCGCCGTACGCCACGCCTTCCACTGCGCCTCGTACTCCTCACCATCAAGACCGGTGAGCTGTCGACGGGCGTCTTCGGAGGAACGTTCCAGCTTGATCAATTCGTCGGGAATGTCTGTCATGACCTGGATCTTAGGTCGCCTCCGGGACAGACCCGGGGATGCGGCTCAGGGAACGGGAAGGTCTACAGGTGCGGTGACGACGGCGAGTGGCGATCGAAGGGTGGATGTAGATCGACCACCGATTTGGTCGACGTCTGGGCTCAGTGCAGGGCTTCGATGGCCTTCACGATCAGAGTGCGAGCGTCCGCGCCGTACAAGGCCATGCTGCGCAACTGCTCGAACGCCTTCACATACAGGGCGATCTCGGATGGCTGGGTGACGTTCACTTCGGCAGAGAGCAGCTCAACGGACACGAGCGTGTCGTCGTGCACGTCGAACGTTTCTTGCGGCCACAGAGCGCGCTCGCGCGTTGACGTCGGGATGATGCCGAACGACACCGGCGGGAGTGCGCCGGCGGTGAGTAGGTAGCCCAGTTGGGCAGCCATCGCGTCCGCGTCACCGAGCTGGTAGTAGAGCACTGCTTCCTCGATGACGAACACGAACCGGTGCCCCGGCTCGTGGATGACCTGGGAGCGCTGTACGCGTGCAGCGGCGGCTTCCGCTCCGTCGTCGGGGACGTCGAGGAAGCGGGCGTTGAGGCTCAGTAGGGCCTTCGCGTATCCCTCGGTCTGGAGCAGCCCGGGGATGAGCACCGGGGAGTAGACACGCAGCAGTTCGGTAGACCGGTACAGCTCGACGTAGCTGTCTTGCAGCTTCTTGAGACCGGAGCGGACCCGCTGGCGCCACTCGCGGTACAGGGATTCCGCGTGTTGGGAGGCGGCGATCAGGTCCGGTGCCTGGTCGGTGGCGTTGCTGGCGCGGCACCAAAGGCGGATGTCCGTGGGCGAGGGCGGCGTGCGGGCGTTCTCGATTCGGGATGTCTTGGCGTGGTGCCACTTGCACCGCAAGGCCAGCTCAGTGACCGTCAGGCCGGCGTTTCTCCTCAGGTCGCGGAGCTGGCGCGCTACGTTCTCGCGCGCGGCCTGGGCTGAGGATGACGGGGAGATGGGCATGAGCTGGTGGTGGTGCCTTCTGTCAGTGGATCTCGTACTGGTCGTGTGGGATGGCGCGTTCCCAAACGGCCTCGAACGCGTCGGCGCACTGCTTGACGATGCCCGGCTCGGTCTGCAGCTCCATGTCCGGGTCCGCCCATTCGCCGTTGCCGGTGAAGTGGTTGAACAGGACTTGCGCCCCGTCGAAGATCCACAGGTCTGCACCCGGCAGCATCAGATCGACAGCCCGCGGGCGAGGCAGCCACCGCACTTGCTCACCCGCCGCTACGTTGACGACGGTTGCGGCGTGCTCGTACCGGATGTAGTCGGTGACTGGCTCGGACACGATGCGAGCACGGCGCACGACGACGCCTCGGGTAACCGCTCGGGAGATCATATCGACCCAGGGCGCCCAGTACTCCGAGTCGGGATCTGCGTCCCGTTGGCCGGTGCGCAGCCAGGTGTTGTAGTCGTCGACCTCGTCGCCGACGGCGTACTGATCGCGCATTTCGAGGTGCACGGCTGAGCGCTGGGCAGCTTCGAACAGTTCGTCAAAACTGGGTACGTTCTGCGGCAGTCGGGTAGCCGGAGCGTGTTGCCACGCTCCGGCCCCCTCAGAACCGGACGTGCGGCTGTTCACCGCATCCGGCTCAAGCGAGCCCCCAGAGCTGTTGCGCGCGTTCATGCCTGCCCGGCCCTCCTGTTGTCGCCAGAGTGATGCTGGCGATGACATTCAGCGTGTACGAGGCGGAGGTTTGTCTTCTCGTCCGAGCCGCCGTGCCGCCTATACACGAAGTGATGCTTGTGGAGCATCTTCATGGATGCCGAGAACCAGGCCGCCCACTCCCGTGGGCTGTCAGGCTCGTATTCGGCACCGGAGATCAGCGCCTGTTTGCACAGGGGGCAGATCCCCTTTTGGCGAGCTGCCAGCGTGACAGACGTCCTGTCCGCGGTTACTGGCATCCTTTTGCGCGTGCGATTCGCCCAGTACTCGGCGAGCGTCGGATCATCAGGCGAGTACCCCGCCTTGAGGCCGACGTGCCGTTCAATCTTGGTCCACCTGAGCTTGTAGAGGTACATGCCGGTTTCCCGGTCACCAAATACCCATTTGCTCTGGCGATACGAGTTGAACTGCCCGTAGTACCTTTCGGTACACCAGGTCTTCGACTTCCTCGGGTGCGTGTGTCTGGCCCATTTGAAGGTCAGCTTCCACAAGTAGTCGTCCAGATCGCGGAACGTCTTCTTGGACACACCCGACCGGTAGTAGGTGGCCCATCCCCGAAGAATCGGGTTGAGCCACTTCACCACGGCCATCACGTTAGACCCTCGGTGGGCCAACATCTCGTCGCGGAGCCTTTTCCGGAACCTCTTGACAGCGGACTTGCTCGGCTTCGTGAGCAGTTTCCCGTTGTAGCGGCGAACGTTGAACCCGAGAAAGTCAAATCCCTCTTCGAGGTGGACAACGCGCGTCTTTTCCTCGTTGAAGGACAGCCCTCTCGGCTCCAGCCACCCGGCCAAGTCATCCTTGACCCGATACGCCTGACTCTCGCTGTGACAGAACACGGCGAAGTCGTCGGCGTACCGCACAAGCACCGGCGCGTCCCTCCGCTGCCACAACGTGGCACCTTCGAGGCAACCGGCGGCTGCACTCATCCCGTGAAGAGCGATGTTCAACAACAACGGGCTCACCACGCCACCCTGCGGAGTTCCCTCCTCAGTAGGCGCGAACCGCATGTTCTCCATGATCCCTGACTTGAGCCATCCACGGATCATTCCCCTACCAGGGAAGTGGCCAAGGTTCGTCATCAGGTGCTCATGGTCGATCCGGTCAAATGCCGATGCCAGGTCAGCGTCGAGAACCCACAGCCGCCGTGCCCGTCTCTGGGCCACCGTGCTGAAGATGTTCGTGATCGCGTCGTGGCACCCTCGTCCGGGGCGGAAGCCGAAACTCCGAGCCTCGAAACGAGCTTCCCACTCGGGTTCCAGCGCATTCTTGACCATGGCCTGGCGGGCACGGTCGCACATGACTGGGATTCCCAGCGGGCGTCGCTTTCCGTTCGCTTTGGGAATGTACACGCGCCGTACGGGGCGAGCATGGTCGATGGCGGGTTTGGCTGCCAGCTCGGCCACCATCCGTCCTCGCTCCTTCGGAGTCAGGGCGGTTTCACCATCGATGCCGGCCGTCCGGCGTCCGGAACTCAACTGGGCCACCCTCTTCACGCTTACCTGCACGTTGGAGTGGGATCGCAGCATGAGTTTCTGCAAGTTTCGGACTCTCTTCAAGTCCCCTTCGCGCGTAGCTGTGAAGATGCGCTGCCGCAGTCGCCGTACCGACGCTTCGGCCTTGGCCCAGTCGATGCTGTTCCATGCCTGCGTGTGGTCTTCGGGTCCGTTCGCCAGAGCAGGCCGGACAGTTGCTCCTGTCCTCGTTCCTGAACTCGGCATCTAACTTGCCCCTCAGTTCTGGTTTCCAGATAGCTGATCTTCACAGGCTCACCTGATCCGCGTGGGCTCCCTTTCGGGCCGGGCACAGGCCCGTATCCGACGGGTTATGCGGGGAGGATTGTCCGCCCCGGTTTCCCCTGGGCTTTCGCCCTGTCGGCATTCGCTTCTCGGATCATCCTGTCCTGCTGGAGAGTTGGGCCTTCGTTGCCTCCGGCTTACCGTGGTCCTCACGGACTCCAACAGGGTTTCCACGTTCCGCTCCAGTGAGATGCGGCTGGGGTGGGCGCCCTCTTTACCCCGGAACCTGCGGTGTCCACTCCCGCTTATGCGAAGACGCGGGATCGCATAGCACTCTTCCGTGCTCGGGTTCTATAGCCGCCAACTGCTCTGCCATCCGCGCGACTTGGAAGTAACGAGGCGTCATCAAGGGTTCACTCACGTTCGCCCGTCCAGCCTTCCCCTTCGCCTGTGGCTGCCCGATGGCCAGGCTGCTCTTGGACTTTTCCGCTCGGCTTCACACCCCGCCGTTGCCAGCGACGCATGCGAACGTGGGGACGGACCTTGGACACCGGTCCGGGGCGGTTACCTCCTCCTCTCACTCATCCACTCAGCTGGAGCGACCTCGTGTCGCACTCGCAGGCCTCCCTCAGGATCGGGACCAGGCGGGCGGGGATACGGATCACCGTCTCGTGGTCGGGGATTCCCTTCGCGTGCCCGGGTGCGGTGCGGTCCGCGCATTGGGCTCGCGTTGCCTCGTCTGCCGTGTAGCTCTGGATCACGATGTCGTGGGTCTCCTGGTCCACCCAGGCTGTGGGTGACCCGTTCTTGCCGGTGTCAGGGTCGATTCCGATGAACTGTAGGTCCATGGCTGTCTCCACCGTTGAGGTTGTGCGCCGATGTGCGTCAACATCTCCCCTCGTGGGATGTGTCGTCAAGGGCGCAATCCAGCCTCACTCCTTCCTGAAGACGTGTGTGCACATCGGTGCACATTGCTGGCGCTGGCGTCCATCGCACTCCTAGCTTCAAGAGGCACGACGACACCCGGCGACCATGCGAACGGCCCCGGGCGTGGCCGACTGGGCAGGGGCCGACATGGTGAACCGCACTACCGCAGCATCCGAAGGTACTGAGCGCCGGCAAGCCGATCGCCCTGATATCCCGGTCATGCGCGAGACCGTGCAGATTCTGCTGGACCCAGACGCCGTGGCGCTGCCCCCAACCGCTGATGAGCTAGAGACGCTGACGCAAATGGTTCGGGGGCACCTGGAGCTGCTCATCCCCGAGGTCGAGCAGTCCGTCAGGCGGTTGAAGAAGGACAGCATCCCCCGGTACTGCGCGCTCGCCTGCGTAGGCGAGGCGCGGGGAAAACTCCGTGCCTCGCCGATCCGTAGATTCGGCGTCGAAGTCGGCTATGCCCGACGCCTGGCACGCACCCTGAACGCTCTGTGCGACCACTACGAGAACCTCGGCGTGCGCCCGTGACCGCGCCCATCGACGACACCTCGATGCGCTCCGCCGAGTGCGCGGTGGCCGCCCTGGACGGATACCAAGAACTGCACCACGACTGCCGCCAGACCAAGGACATCCCACTGCCCCACGGGGCCGGCCTGGTCCTGGTACGACGCTGCACCTGCCCCTGCCACACACAGATCGCGGGTGCGTCATGACCCGGCGCTTCTGCCGCTACTGCGACGAGCCGATCACCGATCCCGACGACGCAGTTCACCTCTGGCACGAGGAGAGCATGAGCGGACCGGGGCGGGACGTGTGGGCACACCGCGAGCACGCCGACCTCGTCCAGCCGGACACCACGCTGGTGCGCATCCTGGCTCGCGTACTGCTCACGGAGCGGAGGAGGTCCTGATGCAGAACAACCCCGATGACACGACTCTGCCAATGGTCCCGCTGTTTGCAAGCTCTTCTTTGGGCACTAGCGCACCAGCGTTTCGGGGCTCCACTGACGTACCAAGTTGATCTGGCTCCACCGGTATGACGACACAGTTCAGGCCCGGGTCAGGAGGGCCTGCACATCGCATCTTGCGGCGTGATCGGAGAGGGGATGACTTCGTTCCGGGCTGGTAAGCGGGTCCGTTTGCGCGGTATCGAGCCCGAGGACTGGACGGCGTTCGGTCGCCGGGCCCTCAACATCGTGCCGAAAGTCGTCCTGGTCGGGCACCTCAGAGGAGCTGGAGCACCTCGGCCAGCGCACCGGGACGCTGGTCAACGGGCAAGGGATCGACTAGGTGGACCTGGCATCCCAGTGTGGCGGCTCCGACGTCCGCGACAGGCTCGTCTCCCACCATGAGTGCATCGCCGGGCGCCACTCCGAGCTTGTCGCACGCCATCTGGAAGATCCGGGGATCGGGCTTCTTCACCCCGCGCTCGAAGGAGAGGAAGTAGGCGTCCACGAGGTCGTCGACACCGTGGTCGCGGAAGACAGGGCGCATGTCCCAGCCGATGTTGCTGACGACAGCGACCGGGATGCCCCGCCCGCGCAGGGTGCGGAGGGTTTCCTCGGTGTCGGGATAAGGCAGCCATGCCCCGGACACTTGGGAACGTTCGTACAGGGCCTCGGCCAGGTCAGCCGCAGGCGGTTTCGCTTCCCGGGCAAGGGCGGTGAAGGCAGCGCGGTGTCGTTCGGCGGTCAGATCGCGCTCCCGCCACAGCGCCTCCAGACGGGGCGGCACCGTGCGCGGAGGAACCCCTCCGGGCTGAGCCCCGAACTCTTCCAACCGGCCGACGCACGCGTCGAGTTCACCCTCGGGCACCTCCAGACCGGCCTTCGTCGCCACCGCGCGCAACCACTGCGCGGCCGATTCGATCCGGAAGAGGGTCCCGGAGAAGTCGAACATCACACCCTTGATCATGCAGCCGATCCTGGCGGCGCCGACGAGCCAGCCGCAAGCCCAAGACGATCAAGAAGCGGAACCACCCGATCGAAGTGGGGCCAAATCGCCTTGCCACAGGGGCGTGAATCACACCAACACGCCCTCTGCGACCCGCGGCTGGGGCCAAAACAACTCCGTGCGCTGGAGCCCAAAACGAGTGCTTACAGACGATGACACGGCTCCGCCAACGGTCACGCCATTCGTGATCGTCCAGATCAGCCATTGCTGTGGGAACGTCGTGCGCTTTTCGCTGGTCAAGTCGCCATTGGCAGAAGGCCACTGCGGCATCATCCCCAGACTTGTACCGCGGCCACCGGCGCCCAGTGGGGTCCGTAGCCTCAACCCTGCGTACGGTGTCGGTCAGTTCACGGGGCCCCCGCCCGGAGCAATCCACAGCTACGCCCACGCCAAGCCGTGCGTCGACTGGCCGTCCCTGCCCGTGCCGGTGCCCCCTCAGGACTCAAGCGCTTGAGCTGCCAGCACTTCCCGCAGCCTCAGGAACGACTCGGCTCGTAAAACCCCTCGTCACGAGCCGCTCATACGCCCAGATCACCTCGTCGGGTACGACCTGTTGGATCATGAAGCCTTGAGCTGGGTAGATCAGCAGCCGTTGAAGAGATCCGACGAGCATGTCGATGACAAGCCGTGCGTCCTGGATTGAGTCCGCGTACTCCGAGAGCGTCATGGGAGTCGACGCACTCATGAACTCCACCTCAGGCCAGAGCTTGCGGGCCGTGGCATAGGCCCGACGTTCCTCGTAGGGCTTGCTGACGAGAAGCACGGAGGACACCTTGATTCCGCGCTCTTTGAGCAGGGCGCGGGACAGGGTGACGTTCTGCCCGGTATTCCGGGCATGAGGCTCGACGAGGATGGCGTCCGCGGGAACGCCGAGTTCAAGCGCACGGTCCCGATAGTGCTCGGCCTCGCCGCGCGGCATGCGGCCCTGTGTCGTCCGGCTGGTCGCGCCCGTGAAGACGATCAGTGGCATCATGCCGCGCCGGTACAGGTCAACGGTGGTGTCGGCTACGCCCAGGTCATGGCTGCCAAGACCGAGGCCGACCGAGCAGGGACGCGGCTCGTGATGCATCAACTGGAAGTCCCAGAGAAGCCGGGCATCTTCCCAGTCCTGAGCGGAGATCACGCGGAACCTTCCTTGGCCTTATCCCGGGCGGAGTCGGGGACTTCGAACTCGTACTCCCACGCGAACCGCGAGGCTGCGTGGATGCCGACGGCGAACTCGACCACTGTTCCATCTGCGGTGTATGTCGTCCGGTGAAGCTCAACTACGGGTTCACCGGAGGGAAGTTGTAGGAGTTTCACTTCGTCTGCTGTCGGCACGCGAGCGAACAACGCCTCTTTCATGTGGTCGATCTCGTACCCGGCGTCGTAGAGCACCCGGTATCCGCCGCCACGGCCGGCGGGGCCTGGCGTTGGGTCGACGATGCGGGTTCCTTCGACGTGTTCGGGCCTGTAGTAGCTGGTCAAGGTGTGCGTCGGTTGCGTGCCCTCCTTTACGAGGCGAGCGCGTGCGTACACCCGTGAGCCAACTGGGACGCCGAGCCCCTCAGCGATCACCGTGTCCGCCGCGACGCGGTTGACGGTCTGCGTCTGCTCGTTCCGGTCGTAGGCACGCCCCGACGCCACGCGATCAGCGATGAACGCGACTTCGTCGCTGTCCCGCCATTTGACCTTGTCGTAGCGGGTGATGCCGAGCCGTTTGAGGGCAGAGCGCGGACGCACGATCGTGCCGTGGCCTCGTGTCGATGTCACGAGGCCTTCGGCCTCAAGTGCCTTGTACGCCTGATGGACGGTGGCCTTCGAGCCTTCGCCGGCCTCTACAAGCTCCCTGATCCGGGGCAACTGAGCCCCTGGTGCGTAGTCGCCATTCCTGATCTGTTCCGCGATCCGGTCCGCCAGTTCACGCCACTTCGGTGCCACAGCAGAACTCCCTTCGACACGCACTAGTGAAGCACAGTCCTAGGACTGTTGACAGTCCTAGGACTGCGATGCCATAGTCCTCTCATGCCGCTCGCAGTCCTAGGACAGTGGGAAGGTGGTCGCCGTTGGGCTCCGCCATGGCATGTCGGTTCGGGATAGCGCCTAGCACGCCTTGGGGGCCCTGAGCTGGTCGTTCCTTGACAACTCAACAGAGTGCATCTGAGGGAAATCCGCCACACCCCGCAAGCAAGAGGGCGGGCGCGTACGGGTCCTGTCCCGTGCGCGGTACAGCACAACCGCCCCGATGGTCGCAGGCCGGGTTCAACTCCCGGTCGGGGCACTGCGGCCGATCTTCGGTCGCGCCGCGCAGCCTGCGCGGCTTCACCTTCAACGACGCGGCCCCGGTGCTGGAACACCGGGACCGCTGTTCGGGCCGTTCACCTGTGGAAGGACACACGACCCAATGGACCACATCGTCACTGTTCAAGATGCTGTTACCGCGTTCGCCGACTTCATGGAGCCGACGGACGCCGAGCTGGACGCGATCGAGCTGGAGATGCCCGTGATCCTGGCGGACGTCGACCTGCTGGACGCGCAGATCATCACCATGGACCGCACCCCCACCGAGCTGGACGTGCGGCGTATCCGCCGGGCCCGGCGCCGTCTGCTGACCGCGCTGGCGGGCCAGGCCGCGACCGCGCACCGGGGCGGTGCGGCATGAGCGGACAGAACGCCGCGTGGGAGTTCACCGCGCAGATGTCCGTCTGTGAGGGCCGTTGGCGCCTGTACGTGGCACTGATGAACACCATCGAGCGGTGGCCCGACTACTGGTTCACGCGCACCGTCCCGACGTTCACGGACCGTATGCGGGCGCTGCTCGTGCTCGGTTTCGAGCCGGTGCCGGGCGCCGAGTGGGAGTGGACCGAGGACAGCGAGACCCCCGACGACCCCGCCTCCCCGGTGGTCCTGATCGCGGCGATCCGGGTGCGTTCATGGTCGGGGGTGAGTGTATGAACGCCGCTCACATCCGTTCAGCGGAGCGGGCGTTGTCGGCCGGCACGTGGCTGATCGTGGCGGGCGCGATGCTCTACTCGATCCTCACCGTCACCCCGCTCGCCTCCGCCCACACCCCCACCCAGTGGGCCTGGACCGCACCCATCCTGCCCCTCGTGGTGGATGCCGCCGTGGTCATCGTGGTCCGCCTCGACGCGGTGCTCGCCCGGCTCGGGGGCAACGGCGGGCGGTGGCCCATCGCGCTGCGGTGGATGACCGGCTGCATGACCCTCGCCCTCAACGTCGCCGACTCCGCACTGAAGAACGACCTGGTGGGCGTAGCCGTGCACGCGGTCGCCCCGCTGCTGCTGATCGTCACGGCAGAGACCGGACTCGCCTACCGGCGGGCCATCACCGCCGCCGTGCTGGCGCTGGAAGCCAAGCAGCAGGCCGAGCGGGAGGCCCGTGAGCGCGCCGCGATCGAGCGGCGTGACGAGGCCGAGCGGCGGGCCCGTGAGGAACGCGAGCACACGGCGGCACTCACCCGTGAACAGCGTGAGCACGAAGCCCGTATGGCCCGCGAGCAGGCCGAGCGGGAAGCCGCCGCACGGCGTGAGGAACGCGAGTGTGAAGAGGCTCGGGAGCGTGCCGAGCGCGAGCAGCGTGAACGCGCGGACCGTGAGCGTGAACAGCGGGAGCGGGAGCGTGAACGCCGTGAACGTGAGGCCGCCGAACGCACGGAACGCGAGCAGCGAGAGCATGTTGAGCGGGAGCGTCGTGAACAGAGCGAGCGGGAGGAGCGGGCCGCGCGTGAACGCGCCGCGCTGCTGTCTGCCGGCCCCGCCACGGAGAAGCTGTCCGAGGACGACGCCCGCGCGATCGTGGCCGCCGCGCACGCGGAGGGCATGTCGGTGCGCACGGCTGCGGAGTTGTGCGGCTGGTCGGTGGGCTGGGTCTCGACCCGCTACGCCGAGCTGCGCGGCGCGGTCAACGGCGTTCCGGTCGATCTCGCCGGTACCGGCCGCTGATGACCACCGCGCACGCGAGTGGCTCGCTGCCCGTGTACCGATGGCGCCTCGCCCTCCCTCGCCTCGCTCGGCGTGTGCGTGCCGTGCGCCGACTCCAACTGACCTGAGGGAGAGCCCTGATGGCACATCGTGACCCACCGAGGATCATCGCCCCGCACATTCCCGCCGACGTCTACCGCCGCGCCGAAGCCACCGGACAGCCGGTCGTCGTCATCGTCCACACCACCGACCACAACGGGCGCCCCCTGGGCCACTACCTGTTCCCCATCGTCATCGCCGGAGCCGCCGCCATGGGCTGCTGGGGACTGGTCGCCGCCCTGTGCGCGCTACTCGACACCGCCGCCCACGCGGTCACCGTCATCGCCCAGACCACCGGCCCCCTCAGCATCGGCGGCATCACCCTCAAGCTCGCCCGCCCCAAGCACTGAACCGCTTCCGCCCACCCCTGAAACGGGCGGAAGACGTAGACGGCCCGCACAGACCCCGACCCCCCTCGCGTGTGGGTGCACATCCCCCGGTCCGTGAACGGCCGTTGAGGGCCCCGCGAGGGGGTTGCACAGCCTAATTTTCCGCCGCTCTACGCGCGCGTGCGCGTAGGGCCCCCACCCCTCCCCACCGCTCAACTCTGCAACATCGCAGGTCAGATGCGGTTGCAGGGGTGCAACCGGTGCTGTCGACGCAACCGACAGCACCGCCCCTGCAACCCGACGGGCCGGTGACGCCACGCGACGGCGCACCGGCCCTCATCCACGGTCTTGGAGGACCCTTACGTGGACTGGAAGCAAGCATGGTCGACCACCACCAACACCACCACCACGGCTCTCGATTCACTCGCCCCGGTGTGCGCTCCGTTCGCGGCCCGCTGGGACCTTGAAGCCGAGCGGCGCAACAAGCTGCGCACCCCCGAGCACCTGAAGACGCTCATGGCCGCGCAGAAGGAACACAACGCCGCGCGCTCCACACACGCCACCGCCAAGTCCCAGCAACACGCCGCCCGCGCCGCGTCCAACAACCCGTTCACGGCCGGCCGCCGCGCCGCCCGCGTCGCAGCCAAGGCAGCCCTGAGCCACGAACGCGACACCCGCGCCAAACTCAAGACCGCGCGCGTGAACTACCCCACCACCCTCAAGGCCCGCGCCATCCAAGCGCACTCGATACACGCCGTGCCCAGCACGATCGCCTCCGCGCTCATGTCCACCGCGCACCTCACCCTCTGGCCGGCCACCACATCCGTCGTGCTCATCGGGGCGAACGTCGCCGCCCTCGCGCTCGGTCGGCGCAGGCTGCGGGTGCCGGTGGACGAGTCGGTGTCGGTGGAAGAGCGTCAGCTCATGGAACGGCTCGACCCGTCGTACTGGGTCGAGCACGCCCCGGATCGTGGTCTGTCGGGCACGGTCACCACGCCTCCCGCGATGGAGCCGGGCGGCATCCGCTGTGAGATCCGGCTGGACGGCACATGGACGGTCAAGACGCTCGCGGACAAGGCCGACTCCGTTCGTGCGCTGCTCGGTGCCCGCACCGCGCTGCGCATACGGATCACCTCCGCCTCCCGGGGCGGCTGGGCCGTTCTGAGTCTGGCGACCCGTTCGGCAGCCGCGGGCGTCCCCTCGCTGTGGACTGCGGATCGTATTCCGTCCGACCCGCTGATGATGAACCTTGGTCTGGACACCGAGACCGGGGATGAGGTCCTGATCCCGTTCGACGAACGGCTGTTGGTGTCCGGCGCGTCCGGTACCGGCAAGTCCTGGTCGTTCCGCCCGCTCATGGCCACCGCCCACCTGCGCGGGGATCTGCTCCTGATCGACGGCAAGGGCGAAGAGGCCAACATCTGGGAACCGGTCTGCCGCGTCGCCGTGGAACGCGACGACATCACCGACGCCGTGGACCAGGCGCACGCGGAGATGACCCGCCGCAAGACCGACATGAAGGCGCGCGGCATCAGCGTGTGGGACGGCCCTCAGCTCACCGTCGTCGTCGACGAGGGACAGGTGATCCTCGCCCTGATCACCAAGGACAAGGACCGGCTACAGCGGCTGATCGAACTGTCTTCGCTCGGCCGCTCGCGCGGCGTCGTCCTGTGGTGGGCCACGCAGTACCCGCTGACCGACGGCGGGGCGCCGGGCGTGCACAAGCTGATCGCCCCCAACCTCCTCACCCGGTTCTCGCTGCGGGTGGCCGGCACGACACAAGCCCAGGTCGCCCTCGACGACTGCGCGCACTACGCACCGCACCAGATCCCCGACGGCCGCGAATACCGAGGCCACGGCTACCTCAAGGGCTACGGACCGCGCATGCTGCGCACCTGGACCCTCGACGACGCCGGCGTACGCGCCCTGCCCAAGTCGATCTGGACTCCCGCGCAGACGTCGGGCGGCATGTCGCCGCGCACGCCGCTGCACCTGGTCAAGAACACGGCCGCAGCGACTGGGGCGGCGACCAACCGGGACAAGGTGCTTGCTGCGGTGCAGTCCGGGGCCCGCACCGCCAAGGACGTGGCCGATGCGACCGGCCTCAACAAGGGCACCGTCTCCCGCGAGATCAAGACCCTCACCGAGAGCGGAGCCCTGCACCGGACCCCCGACGGCAGGCTCCTGCCCGGCCAGCAAGCGGCCTGAGCACGAACGACAACGGCGGCCCCCATCCGACCAAGAACCGGGACCGCCGCCAATCCAGCACGCACGTAGAGAACTGGAGACCTCCAGCATGACCCAACCAACCGACATTCGGCGAGAACACCTGCCTACCGCTCTCGACCTGGCAGCCTCGGGCGTGCCGCCGCTGCCTCTGCGGGCCGGAAAGGTGCCGTTCGGTAACTGCCCGGCCTGCGCCAAGAACGCCTGTGGTGGCCGACCGAACATGAAGACTGCCGGCCCCTGCATGTGCCCCGGCGTCTGCCACGCGTGGGCCGCCGCCACCACCGACCCGAACGTCCTCAACTCCCCCCAATGGGCGACCGCGTGGAGGCACGCAGCGGCGGTCGCCTATCACCCCGGGGGCGCCGGCCTGACCGTCGTGGACCTCGACAACACGGACGCCATCACGTGGGCCCGTGCCAGCCTGCCCGCCACACGGACCGTGCCGACGACCCGCGGTGAGCACTGGCTCTACCTGGGCGCCATGCCTTCCGCCAACGCGGTCCGGCCCGGCGTGGACGTCAAGTCGCTCATGTCCTACGCCCGTTGGCTCGGTCCTGGTACTGGCACCCTCACGGTCCTGCCGGACGTCGTACGCGCGCTGATCGTGAAGGAGCCCGCCCCGGCCCGGCCTGTGGCCGTCGCCGTGCCCGCACCCGCTGCAGGCGGACAGTGTCCTCACCGCACGCCCACCTATCTCGACCGTGGCATCGCCATGGCCGAGCAGCGCATCAGCGAGGCCCGTGAGGCGGTCCACACCGTCGTCTACCGGACGTTCCTCGCCGTGCTCTCCACGCATGGCCGGTGCGGCTGCCTCACCGAGACGCACACCGCGCGACTGTTCACCGCCGCGCAGGCCAAGGGCGAATCGGCCCGGCACTGCACGGACGCGTGGACCAACGCCCTGACCACGTTGGGACTGAGCCATGTCTGAGGACGACAAGACTCCCGGCCGCGAGGTCATCGCGGACTACGCGCAGGAGCACTTCCGCTACTTCCGCACCGCTGACGGGACCGTCTACGCGCAGAAGAAGGGCCACCCCGTGGCTCGCCCGATCCGCTCCCAGGGAACGATGGGCAGCCACCGCCAGGAACTCATGGTCGGCCTGTTCAAGGACGGCATCGGCGTGTTCAACGGCTCCGCCCTCAAAGAGGCGTTGGACCTGATCGAAGCACTCGCGCTGACCGAGGACGTGCAGCCGGTCCATATCCGCGTCGCCCCCGGATTCGACGGGGCGACCTGGCTGGACCTGGGCCGCGACGACGGGCAGTCCGTCCGCATCCACCCTTCGGGCTGGGACATCACCGTCCCCGACCCGCATGAGGTGTGCTGGCGGCGCACTCAGCTCACCGGGGAACTGCCCCTGCCCGTCAAGGACACCAACGGCAAGGGCATCGACCTGCTGATGCGGCTGTGCAACTTCGCCAACGCCGAGACCGAGTGCCTGGCCATCGTGTGGCTGATCGGCTGCCTCGGACCGTCCGTGCCCGTCCCCGCACCGTTCCTCACCGGACCGCAGGGAGCAGGCAAGTCGACCGGAGGCCGGATGCTCACCCGGATCATCGAGGGCATGAGCGGTGACCTGCGCCGGGCGCCGAAGGACGAGGAAAGCCTGATCGCGGCAGTGGCGGCCGGCTGGGTCACCGCCCTGGACAACCTCTCCCACGTGACGCCCGACCTGTCGGACGCGATGTGCTGCATCGTGACCGGAGCCGAGAGCGTCAAGCGGGCCCTGTTCACCGACGGGGACGTCTTCCGCGTCGGCTACCGCCGCCCGCTGCTCCTGACCGGGATCGACGTCGGCGTCATCCGGCCCGACCTCGCGGACCGGCTCCTGCCCCTGCGCCTGGAACGCCCCCGCGTGAGGCGCACCGAGGCCGAACTGTGGAGGGACTACGCGGAAGTCCTCCCCGTCGTGCTCGGCTCGCTCCTGGACCTCACGGTCAAGGTCCGTGCCGCCGAGGCCGAGACTCCCACCGATCTACGGATGGCGGACTTCGCACACCTGTGCGCGCAGTTCGACGCGGCAACCGGCCTGGGAGCACTGGCCGCGTACCGGGCGAGTCTGGACGACCTGAACGACGACGTGATCGAGGGCGACCTGCTGGCACAGACCGTCCTCAAGTACGCCGAGACCATCGAGCCGGGCGGCGCGCAGCGGATGACGTCCACGGAGTGGCTGTCCTGCCTCAGCCGCCTCTACAGCGGCGACGACTGCCGTCCCCTGCCCAAGGGATGGCCGACCACCGGCAAAGTCCTCTCCGACCGCCTCAAGCGCCTCCAACCCACGCTCGCCGCCCGGCGCGTCCTCGTCGACGCGGGCCGCACCAGCGCGGGCCGCTACCTCGAAATGACCCACACACTCCCCCCGGCCCCGCACGAGCAGGCACGGGCGTTCTGACCGCACGCTCACCCGGACAAGCAAGAAGAGCACCACCGGCGAGGCGTGCTCCTCTTGCTGTTCGGCGCCTGCGCCGCCCCAAGGACGTGCCGCGCAGCGGCTCCTTCTTCGCTCTGTGAGCCGCACCCAACTACAACAAGGCAGCCCCTTCTTTGTCCTAAGAAGGAAGACGCTGCGTCATCCGCGTCATGCCAGCCGGAAAACGGCATGTGACCTGCGGCAACAGGCATGACGCAGACGGCTTGCTCTGCGTCATCCTGCGTCACCTGCGTCATCCGATGACCCAGCCCATGACGCCGGCATGACGCACGCTCTAGCCACTACGTCAGGCAAAACCACAGGTCAGAGCCCTAAGTGACGCGTATGACGCCGTGACGCAGAAATCCACACCTCGGACAGACGCGAGCTTCAAAACCTCGAAGCCAACTCCATTCACAGGCCCCGCCCAGCCGGAGGTAGCCGCGTGCTCACCCTCTCCCCCGCCGACCAGTTGCTCTACACCCCCGAGGAAGCTGCCACAGTCCTCCGCTTCGGCCGCTCCACCGTCTACGAGCTGATGGCCGAAGGCGCCCTGAAGTACGTCAAGCGAGGCCGCTCCCGCCGCATCCGCCGAAGCGACCTTGAGTCATTCGTGAACGCCATGGAACCCCAGCCCAACTAACGCACGCGCACCCCTAGGCGGCCCCGGACCAACGTCCGGGGCCGCCTCCCGCATGAAGGAACACAGAGGAACACATGAGCCCCCGCAATCCGAACATGGAGTCATCCGTCTACGAAGGCAGTGACGGCTGGTGGCACGGCCGCGTCACCATGGGCGTCAAGGACGACGGAAGCCCCGACCGACGCCACCGCCGGGCAAAGACCGAAGCCGAAGTGCGCCGCAAGGTCCGCGAGTTGGAGAAGCTCCGGGACAAGGGGCGCGCCCCGAAGGCCGGCCGCAAGCCGACCGTAGAGCAGTGGATGACCACGTACCTGACCGACATCGCGAGCCTCAAGCTCAAGCCCCGTTCCCTGGACGACTACTGGTCCAAGACCCGCAACGACATCGTCCCCGGCGTCGGCCAGCACCGCCTCGACAAGCTCGCACCCGAGCACCTGGAACGGATGTACCGGAAGATGCTCGACAACGGCCACGCGCCATCCCACGTGGTCAAGGTCCACCGCATCCTCTCCCGCGCGCTGAAGATTGCTCACCGCCGCCGGATCATCGGTGAGAACGTGGCCACGCTCGTGGACCCGCCCTCGGTCGACGAGACCGAGGCGAACCCGTTCACGACCGAGCAGGCAAAGGCGTTCCTGCAAGCCGCCGCCAAGCGGCCCACCTTCATGCGCTGGTGCGTGGGTGTCGGGATGGGCTTCCGCCAAGGGGAGACCCTGGGCCTCCGGTGGACCTACGTCGACTTCGAAGCCGAGTTGTTTCACCCCAAGTGGCAGCTTCAGCGCCTCACTTGGCGCCACGGGTGCGCGGAGGCTCACGCCTGCGGTGAGCGCTTGCACCGATTCGAGCCGTGCCCCCCGGAGTGCCGGACGCACAAGAACTACAAGCGTGGCTGCCCCAAGCCCTGTCCGAAGGACTGCCGGCGGCACGCTACTGCCTGCCTTGATCGAAAGGGGGGTGGCCTGGTCTTCACCCGTCCGAAGACCAAGAAGAGCACGAACCCCGTGCCGATCCCGCCGCCGTTCGTCCCCTACCTTCACGCGCACAAGGAGCAACAGGAGGAAACGCGCGCCGCCGCGGGGGACGCGTGGCAGGAGTTCGACGCGCTCTTCACACGCTCGGATGGCCGCCCCCTCGACCCGCGCGCCGACTGGGAGGAGTTCAAGGAACTGCTTGAAGAGGCGGGCATCACAGACCGCCGCCTCTACGACGGGAGCCGTCACACCGCCGGCACGATCCTGAATGAACTCGGGGTCGACATGCCCACGATCATGGAGATCCTGCGGCACACCCAGATCAGCCAGACCCGGCGATACGTGAAGGGTCGGTCGCACCTCTCAAAGGACGCGATGCGACGCATGGGCGACCACTTCATGCCCGCGTCCGAACCGGCGCCAGAACCCGCGACTGAGACCAGAACTGAGACCGTCGACCGCCGCGCGGCCCGCGCTCAGCGCCGCCGCCGTATCCGGTAAAAGCAAAAGCCCCAGGTCACGGCGAGTGAGTCCTGAGGCTTCGGCAGAGCCGCCTTCGGGATTCGAACCCGAGACCTACGCATTACGAGACCGAGAGCAGTCCTGACAGAGGGGTTCAGTAACTGTCACGGAATGCTGATACGTGCAGGTCAGAGGCATACAGCGTTCCATCGAAGTACAGGCGCTGACAGCAGGTCCTAGGCAATCCGGCCACACATCGGCCACACCGAACAGCTCCTCGGCCAGCCCGTTTGCGGCTGGCCGAGGGAGGCGAACCCGACCCGCGAGGCCGCCAACAGACAAAGAGGGCCGCGCGGCATCCGCCGCGTGGCCCTCGCCGTTGTTCAGCCCCGGCGCTAGTCCTCGGAGTCGTTACGATCGGTACGGGGGGCGGCAAGCCCGTTCAAAGCCTGTTCGAGACCGGCCGCACCCGCGGGGGTGATGTGGCGCCGGTCCATGTCGATCGTCAGCTCGTCGCCGGTCGCACGAACGACTGCAATCGCCCCTGTGTCGAGTTGAGTGCGGGTTACGCGGATCAACTGGTGCCCCCTCATGGCATCACTGGCCATGACTCGAACATATGCCCGAGTCAAGAGCCCGGATCAGCCTACTCCGCAGTACACCCGAGGTCACGCACAAACTCCACGGAGTGACCAGAGCACCCACACATTTGTCAACGCCTAGGCATCGTCGGTTAGTTCCGGCGGGGGATCGCCGGCCGCATACCTCTTGAGCAGAGCCTCGACCCTGGGCATGTCCCGGGCCCCCATGCCCGGCGCATGGACGACAACGACGGTCGCCTCGTCACCGCTCGCGCCGAGCGGATCACCGGCCACGGCCCCGCAGTACTGCATCGCCGCGGCAAGGCGCACTCTGCGCTCGTCACCCCCTATGGCTCTTGAGATGGCGCCGGCGACCCCCGGCAGCATGTGTATCGGCTGATCATGAGCAATCCGGTGCAGGGTCGAGTACCCGACTCTTGTCTGCGTCGCCGGGTCGACGGCACGCTCGGCGAGCTTGCGGTACGAGAGGCCCGTCTCTTCCTTCGCCGTGCGCACGAGGTCCCCGAAGGGGGTGCCGTAAGGCCAACGCTCGTCCGTGTCGGTCTGCGACACGCTCTCACTCCACTCCGTTGCAGAATTCGAACACTTCTCATCTAAGCAGCCATCACCCGGAATCGCGGCGGTCAAAGTTCGTTGACGTGCGTCTCACCAGACTCTTACGGTTGCAGTGTTCGAATACTGCAACAGCAGGGGGCAAGCGCCACAGGCACTCTAGGGCCCCGGCTGTTCGAAATGTGGGACAACGGGGGAAGAGTGATCGCGCACAGCGAAATCACAGGATCGGCGGTTTCCGGGCAGCCGGGTGCCGTTCGATACGCCCTCGCCCCGCAGCCACGGAGTGCGCCGAGCGCGCCAAGCCGCAGTGTGAGGAGAGATAAGCACGTGAGTCCTGTCGAGTTCGTTGGTCCGCCGCCGAAGCAGCGCAACACCAAGCACTCCCGGATCGCGAACAGCCTGCGCCAACACCCCAAAGAGTGGGGGGTAGTCCGTACCCCGGCCACCTCCGTGCGGGCGGCATCCGCTGCCCAGGCCATCCGTAGCGCGCGGCTTCCGGCGTACGAGCCGGCCGGTTCGTACGAGGCGGTCGCCCGGACGATCGTGCAGAAGAACGGAGACGTCGAACACCGCGTCTACGCGCGTTATGTCGGGGGCGAGCAGTGACTGCCACCCCGCCAACCACCGTGACTCCCACGGGCGTTGTTGTTGCACCGCCCGGTCTCGACCGCGAGCAGTGGCTCACGGTCCGGCGTACGGGCATCGGTGGCTCGGAGATCGCCGCCGTCCTCGGGATGGACAAGCACACCTCGTCGCTTGAGGTCTACCTCGACAAGGTCGCCGAGTTGCCGCTCGACCGCCCGCGGAACCCGGATCTCGAAGAGGCCGCGTTCTGGGGACTGGCGCACGAGCCCACGATCGCCGGCGTCTTCGCCGAGCGGTCCGGCCTGCGCGTCATCGAGGGCCCCGGCACCCTCGCCCACATCGAGCGTCGTTGGATGCTCGCGAACGTCGACCGGTTCGTGCTCGACGAGGGCGAGTCGACGCCGTCGAGTTTGTTGGAGATCAAGACCCGGTCCGCCTTCCAGCTCGACGAGTGGTTGCTCGGCGTGCCGGACGGTCCGGCGCTGCAAACGCACTGGTACCTCGCGGTGACCGGCTACCGGCACGCGCACGTCGCCGCCCTGCTCGGCGGAAACCGGCTGCTGATTCACCGTGTCGAGCGCGACGAGGGACTCGTCGAGCACCTCGTCGCCCTGCTCGGGGAGTTCTGGCAGGGCGTGCTCGACCGCCGGCCGCCCGCGGTCGACGGCTCCGAGGCGACCGAGGAACTGCTCGGCCATCTCTACGACGTCCAGGCCGACGCCGTGACGGTCGCCGACCCGGCCGAGGTCCTGCCGCTGCTGGAACGCCGGCGCGAACTCAAGGCACGCGAGGAACGCACGGCCGACGAACTACGCGACGTCGACAACCGGTTGAAGGCGATCGCCGGCGAGGCCGAGATCGTCAAAACGCAGGGCACCGTCGCGTTCACCTGGAAACAGAACGGCCCGCTCGCCACGAAGCGGTTCACCGCCGCACGCCCCGACCTCGCCACGAAGTACACGCACCGCGTCGAAGCGCTCGATACAAAGAGCCTCGCCGCCGAGCACCCCGACGAGTACCGGGCCCACCGTGCCCGACGCCTCGTTGTGCCCAAGGAGCCTGCCGCAGCGTGAGCACCAACCTTGCCGAGCGTGTCGCCACCAAGCGCACCAGCCGTACCGCCGCCGCCCCTGCCCACCGTCCTACGCAGCAGCCCACCCTCGTGCAATTCGTGCAGCAGATGCGCCCGGAGATCGAGCGCGCGCTGCCCGCCCACGTCGGGGGCGCCGACCGTATCGCCCGCATCGCGCTGACCGAGTTGCGCAGGGTCGAGCACCTCGCCGAGTGCACGCAAGAGTCGTTCGCCGGCGCCCTGATGACCTGCTCGGCCCTCGGCCTCGAACCCGGCGGAGTGTCCGGCGAGGCGTACCTGCTGCCGTTCTGGAACAAGAAGGTCCGGGCGTACGAGGTACAGCTCGTCATCGGCTATCAGGGCATGATCAAGCTGTTTTGGCAGCACCCGCTCGCCGCCGGCCTCGACACGCACACCGTGTTCGAGGGCGACGAGTTCGAGTACGAGTACGGCCTCGCCCCGGTCCTCAAGCACAAACCCACCCGCGGCAACGCCAAGGGAGCGCCCTCGCACTACTACGCCGTGGCCCGCCTCGCGAACGGCGGGAATGCGTTCCTCGTGTTGGACGTCGACGACGTCGAGGCGATCCGCAAGCGCAGCAAGGCCAAGGACTTCGGCCCGTGGTCGACGGACTACGACGCCATGGCCCGCAAGACGTGCGTACGACAGTTGTTCAAGCTGCTGCCGAAGTCCGCTGAGCTCGCCCGCGCCGTGGCGCACGACGAGACCGTGCGCCGTGATCCCTCGCCTGAGGGACTCGACACCCCCGGCGACTACATCGAGGGCGAGGTCGTCCAATCAGCCTCTGCCCAGGGGACAGCAGGTGTTGACGAGCGATCCCCAGGTGCCGCGGTCGAAGACGTGCCAGCGGAATTCGCCGGCCGGCCCGAGGCTGCCGAGCCGGCCGCGGCTGACATCACCCCGTGAGCCACAGGCGCACCAATTCGCGGAGGAGCGGCGGCGCAGCCCCGAAGGGGAGGTGGTTTCCGGCCATCAAAACACCAACGTCGTCATGCCCCCGAGGGCAGCCGCTCGCCAGCCGCCCCCAGGGCCCCGGATCGCCAACACCATTAAGGAGAAGGACCGTTGAGCCGCGCCGCGACGGATTGGGTGTGGGACCACGCCACCGCCCGAGGTACCGCTCGAACGGTGCTGCTCGCCATCGCTGACAAGGCGAACGTCGAGGCAGTCGCCTACGCCGGTACGGCGATGCTCGTGCAGCGCACCAGGGCGGCTCGCTCTACGGTGCGGGACGCTGTCGACGCGCTGCTCGTCTCGGGCGAGCTCGCCGTCGTGCAGGACGTCACGGGGCCTCGGGGAGAGACCGTTTACCGCCTGCCGCTCGTCGTCGCCAACGCCCGCGTGGAGGGGGCCGGTTCTCAGTCCGGGCCGGATTCCGGCCCCGGTCGGGAATCGGCCCCCGGGGGACCGGAATCCGGTACAGAGGGGGGCCGGATTCCGACCCGAAGGGGAGCGGAAACCGGTCCCCAGAACAAGAAGAACGAGAGAGAACAAGAAGCACAGCAGCAGCCGCGCGCGAGCACCCCCACCCGGTCCGCGCTGATTGGCGAACTGCACGCCCTCGGCGACGCCCTCGCCGCCGCCGGCGTCGTCGTCCGTTGGACGCTCGGGCTCGGCGAGCAGCGCGACGTGTGGCGCCTCGTCGAACAGCACGGCGTCGAGGCCCTCGTCGAGCTCGCCGCCCGCCGCACCCAGCCAGCCGCCGAGCCGAAACCGGCCCGCTACTGGCTCAAGGTCTGGGGCGACCTCGACCGCGGGCCGTCCGTTGGCCCTGGTTCCAACGCCGTTGCGCTGCGCGCTCCGGGCTCCGCGGCCTACACCGACAACCTGGCCGCCGGCCTCGCCCTGCTGCACGCCCAGAAGGAGGGCACCCCGTGATCGACCAGCACATCGCCGCCCTACTCGCCTACGCCAGTCGCCTCGACTCCCGCGTGCGCCGCTCGCTCGCCGACCCGCAGCAGTCCGCGCAGACCATCGCCGACTGGACCGCCGCACTCGCCGACGTACCGGCCACCCTGCCCGACACCCGTTGGGACGCCTCGCAGGCCATGCGCCGGTACTACGAGCAGCGCGGCGGCGACCGCTCCGCGCAGTTCCGCCCCGTCGAGCCGCACGACGTGCTCGCCGCATGGGCGCCACACCGCGCCGAGCTCATGAACCGGCACACCGACCCCGTGCCGGCCGCCGACCCCGACGACCCGGCAGCGTGGCGCGAGGAACTGCTCGGCACCCGAGCCGCGGTCGCCACCGGCCACACCCCGCCCACCCAGTACCGCGCCGAGATCAACGCCGCCGGGCAGAAACGTCTCGCCGCACTCGCCGCCGGAGTCGGTCACGGTCCACGCCGATACATGCCGGCCGAGGTCGCCGAACAACTCGCGGAGTTGCGGCCGGCCCGTGCCGCCCGTGAGGCCGCCGTCGCCGCCGGACAGCCCGATGCCTATCAGCACAAGTGCAGTTGGTGCGGCGCCGAGCCCGACCAGCCGTGCCGGACCGGCTACCGCCGCCGCGGCAAGGGCCGCAGCACCCGCTCGACCCCGCACCCCTGCCGCATCGAGGCCGCCCTCGCCACCGAGCGGGACGAGGACGAGCACGACCACCTCGCCCGCCTCATGGCCACCCCGCCCGTACCGCGCGAAGTCCGCGCCCGACACACCGCCGGAGGACTCCGCCGATGACCCCGAACGCCGCCCGAGCCGCCCTCGCCGCGCACCTGACGGACACGCTCGAACTGCCGCCGCACCGCGCCACGGTCACCGCATCCGAGCTTCTCGACCGCCTCACCGCCGAGGGCTGGGAGATCACCACCACCCCGGCCGCGCGACCGGTCGCGCCTCGCGCGCGGGAGACCTCGCGCGCTCGGCGCCTCGTCGCTCGTCTGTTTCCTCACCGCGCACGCCCGAACGGAGACACCGCCCGATGAACACCCGCACGCGTACCGACTCTCGTCGAGGCCGGACGATCGCCCGCGAGGCCGAGCGCGACGCCCGTCGCGATCGCTTCCGGCTGCTGCTCGCTCGCGCCGACCGAGGTGTGCTCGCGCCCGAGGACTCCGCGCAGCTCCGCGCTGACGTCGAGGCCGAGGTCGCCGAGTCCGACACCCACCGGCGCAGTGCCGGCGGACAGCAGGCAGCAGTGATGCGGCTGCACCAGCGGATCGAGGCCGCCGAGGACGCCATTCGCGAGATCGAAGCCGAGCGCGACGAGGTCCGAGCGCAGCTGGCCGGCACGCACACGTGCAGTGGTTCTCCGTCAAGACGATGAAACCCGCATTCATCCACTTCCGGGCCACCGCGAACACCGACAACCGGCTGATGAGCCAAGGGAGTTCGTGTGCGGCACCTCCGCAGTCACCAACATGCCGCACACGAACCCACCGAACAGGAGCAGTGCCGATGAGCTACGCCCTCGCCGTACACGAGACCGTCACCGCCCTGCGCTGCGTCCGGGAGCAGTGGGCCGAGCTGCTGCTCGCCATCGAGACCGCACCCGCGGACGTCTGGCCGCCGCGGCAGCTCGCACACACCCTGCGCGCCGGCGACGACGAGCCCCTCGTCGTCGAGGACCGCGCGCCCCTGGTGTTGCGCGAGCACCCCGCCCCGCTCAACCTCGACGCCCTCGACGCCGGCCTCGCCATCGAGCGCATGGTGTTCGACCTCGCCGACACTCTCGCCGCCGCGGTTCAGCACGCCCAGCAGGACGACCCCCGCCGTTGGGAGTTCCAGCACCCTGGCGCAGCCAGCGCTCGACGCACGGCCGGCTCTCGGGCGCACGGGCTGCACTTCGCTTCCGTGTGGATCGAGGGGCGCGTGCTCGACGAGGACACCGAGCCCGAGCAGCAGTTCGACGGCCGGCCCACCGCGCCGCCGTTCGAGCCCCTGCCCCCGCACCTGCTGCACGAGGCACGGCATACCGCGCGCATCGCCGAGGGCCGGCTGCTGCGCGCCCTCGGCCTCGACCAGCGCACCAACCCGCTACCCGACCACCCGTGCCCGTACTGCGCCGGCGAGCTCACCCTGCACACCGGCCCCGAACAGGCTCCGACCGTGACCTGCTCGACTGGACCCGGTTGCACAGCGACGGTAGGCCTCGACGAGCACGGTCGACGTATGTGGCCGTGGCCTAACGTACTCGACCTCATCATCGCTCTCGACACGGGGCATCACGAAACAACCAATAGCTGAGCGACTCAGCGGTAGAAGTCAACGAGGAGGTGTCAAACTTCTACCGCTGTCCGCCCTGATGTCATTACTTCCGGCAGATCTGGTACGCGTAGCCGCGCCCCGCAGTTCCAGGCTTGTGCTCGATCTCTTTGGCTTTGATCAGGCTCTCGAAGATTTTTTTCATCTTGCTCTCGCTGTCAACGCCGGTCATTTTGCGGGCCTGCTCATTGCGGATGGAGTCATTCGACTTGAGGAAGTCGACCACCTGCTGAGCCGGAGACGCAAGACTCTCATGCCGAACCACTACGAGTACGGCATTGTCCGTCTCGCTAATTTCTGGCGATTTGAGATTGAGCTTCTTCATGGACTCGAACGCGGTATTGAGCCCTTCACCGACATCCTTGTTGGGGGGATTCGGGAATCGGTTCAGATGGCGAACCAGGTAAGGGTTTCTGCTGAGCCGTTCGTCGAGAATGTTCTCTACCGTGATATGCCCAGGAAGACGCCCCGGACTTTGGATTTCGATCCTATTCTCGAAGATTCGAACGTGTACGTCGTCCGTGATGGAGTAATCACGGTGCAGGACAGCGTTAGTGATGATTTCATGAAGCGCCTCATGCGGATATCGCACGCTACGCAATCCGTCTTCATCGAGGAAGGCCGCGGCAGCTACGATTTCGACGGTGCGATCGACAGCATCGTAGATTTGCTTGTACAGGGGACCTTCGATCGTGGCCGGATCTTCGACGAGACGATCGCGAGATTGCTCCTCACTGCTGTACCGGTAGATCTTGATCCCACACCGCTTAGGCAGGCAAGCCTGGGGCTCGTCAGCGAACAGCAACGCAGCTGCCACTATCGGCTTACCTGCAACGGTGAGGTGCTGTTTGTGAAGGTACGTCTCCGGCTCTCCTACCGGAACGGCGGTGAGGAGATACTCGATGATTGCCTCAGAGTTGGTGACAACGTTCAGGTCGATCGGCAGTGTCTCGGTCTCGAAGGACTCGATTCCTTTCTGGCGACGGAGGGCAAGCACTTGCTCCTCCGACACGACAGGAATGTTCTGTGCGCCAAGACGCTTATAGATCTTGCCGTCTGGGATTTTCCTAATGACGCGAGACTTGCGGGAATTTACGTGCAGGACGAAGCCGCCGCCTCCGTCGACACTAAGGAACTCCCCATCGATGTCTGTACCGAATGGGGAGACCTCCTCCAACACATACACGAGCTGATTCGCGTCTTCAGGGTCCGGAAATCCGTCCCACGTGAAGGTACCACCGGCGGACGACTCAGAGACTCCAATGTACAAGTCCCCACCGTCTGCGTTACAGAAAGCAGAGACCGCCCTAGCGACTTTTCCTGGCGCGATCCTCCGATCTTTGAAGTCAAGGAAATGCCCCTCGTACTGACCGAGCAGACGCTGCTTCTCCTCCAGCGTGATGTTTACCGTGTCGAACACCGAGCCCCCTCGTTGGTCAATTCTCTACATCGCCGATCCGTTACCCCGATAGCCAGATCAATCAGACGATCTTGCGTATTTATCCCCATCCGGCCAGACCATAGAAATTTGCAGATCGCCACACAGGTTAATCAAATCCTGCCTTGGCCTTGACGGAACAAGCAGTTCGAGCAATGGACGGGGATTGATATGCCGGCGATAGTCGAAGAGTTGGCCGATCGCTGTGCGCACAGCCTCTCTCGTTACGGACCCTTTAGCCTCAATCAAAACGTTTTCAGTCGCGTCGAAGAGGTCCGTGTATAGCGGCTTGAGCTCACCTGGAGGAATGATCCGCTGCCGCACAATCTTGTGCCCTAGCAATCGGAGATGCTCCGCGTAGGCGAGTGCGAGTGCCGCCTCTCGGCGCTCGGCCTCATACGGCTCCCGAGCCGGATCGACGAGGGCTCGCTCCGTGTGCTGCTGTTCAACATCAACTTCGTCCACTCGCAGTTCAGGCGGCGGCGTGTACGGCAGCTGCACCCCTTCCCGAGGCGCCGCAGCTATGGGCTGCAAGCGGAACATGATCACGCTACGAATCGGCCCATCGCCCGTTTCTGGAGCGTCAGTTAGGTACCACGGGCTCGCGACAGGCAGAGTGAACTGCCCCAGGTACTGGCACACACCGGACGAGACCCCGCGGAAGAGGCGCAGCGCACGGCCATCCCGCTCGTGGTTGAGGATCGCAAGGTTCCCTTGCGTCATCTTCTGGTCGCCCACCTGCCCCTCACCTGCGTAGTGGTAGCAACCGTCATCTCCCCATCCGTCAAAGTAGCCATGCTTGTGCCCCTTGACCGGGTCAGTGAACAGCAGGACGTTCGACGTGACACGTGACGGGCCGATTCCCCCTTGCCTGCGTCCGCCGTACTTCTCATGGATCGCCACCCGCTTGAACTGCTCTCCGGCCTCGATGTCCCAATCAGTCACGCGCAATCCTCCGAAAATTTAGGGCAAATTTCAACCCTAAATGAAGAGCCTACCGTCCCGCGGAGCGCGAGGTCCAGCACCCAAGCCCAGGGGATCACTCCGGCGAGCGCCTGCCGCAGCCCCGGCGGCGCGAGAAGGTGTCGACCCCTCAGGGCCGAACGAGCTTGCGTCGTTATCGTTCCGTGATCTAATGTTGGTGGTGCCTCCGGCGTGCCCGGAAACACCCCCAACTCGTACGCCCCGTCGACTCGCCCCTCGGCGGGGCGTACTCATGCCTGCCGGGAGGTGACACCGTGGCCGAGCCGATCACCGACCGGGACCGCGAGCAGGTCCGCCGGCTGCACGCCGAGGGTAAGTCGCGTAACGCGATCGCCCGCGCGATCGGGCGCAGCGCCGCCACCGTGAGCAAGATCGCTGGGCAAGAGGGGCTCACGTTCAGCGGGGGCGCCCGAGTTGCCGCGGCCACCGAGGCTCGACGAGCCGATGCTGCCGCGCGGCGCGAGCTGCTCGCCGACGAGTCCCTCGACGGCGCCCTGCGTCAGGTCGAGCGGGTCGGGGGCTCTGACTCCGCGCGGGATGCCCGCGACCATGCCACCGCCGCCCGCGCGCTCACCGAGGTGCACGCCCGAGTTTCCGAGCTCGCCCGCCAGACCGGTACCGGAAGCACCGGCGGCTCGATGCTCGACCGCCTCGCCGATGCCCTGATCGGGCCGGCTGGAGGTGACCGCGAGGGGGTGTGATGGCTGCGCCCCTCCCGCTGTCCGACAAGCAACTGCGGTCGGTGCGCGAGTCGTTCACGTCCCGTATTTCGATCTGGCACGGCAGTGTCCGGTCGGGCAAGACGCTTGCGAGCCTGCTCGCGTTCCTGCTGTCGATCCGCCGCGCCCCGGCAACCGGGTTGATCCTGCTGTGCGGCCGGTCGTTGCAGACGATCGAGCGCAACATCATCGAGCCCCTGCAAGATCCCACGCTGTTCGGCTCGGACGTCGCCGCCGAGGTTCGCCACACCCGCGGCGCCACCGTCGCGAGCATCCTCGGCCGCACGGTCCACCTGATCGGCGCCTCGGACGCACGGGCCGAGGGCCGACTGCGCGGTGCGACTGCCTGCCTGGCCTACGTCGACGAGGCAACGCTCGTCCCTGAAGCGTTCTTCGTGCAGTTGCTCGCCCGGCTGTCCGTGCCCGGCGCGCGGCTGCTGTGCACCACCAACCCGGACAGTCCGCGGCACTGGCTGCGGGTCGGCTATCTCAACCGCGCCGCCGAACTCGACCTCGCTGCATGGCACTTCCGCCTCGCCGACAACCCCTCGCTTGCGCCGGCCTACGTCGCCGCCCTGTCGGCGGAGTACACCGGACTTTGGCGCCGACGGATGATCGACGGCGCATGGGTGGTCGCCGAGGGCGCGATTTTCGACATGTACGACGAGGCCGTGCACGTCGTTGACGAGCTGCCCACGATGCGCCGGCACTGGGTCGGCCTCGACTACGGCACCACGAACCCTTTCTCGGCCGTCCTGCTCGGCCTCGGCGACGACGATCGTCTGTACGCGGTGGCCGAGTGGCGTTACGACTCCCGTGCCCGGCGTCGGCAGATGACCGACGCGCAGTACAGCGCCGCCGTACGCGCGTGGCTCGCCGGTCTCGGTATCGAGCCCGAGTGGACGTTCGTTGACCCGAGCGCCGCCTCGTACTCCGCACAGCTCTGGGCCGATGGGCACCCCGGCGTCGCGCGCGCCGACAACACGGTGCTTGACGGCATCCGCAGCGTCTCGAACGTGCTCGACGCCGGTCTACTGCGTATCCATCGCTCATGCGAGGGACTGCTCGACGAACTGCCCGGCTACGCATGGTCGGAAGAGGCCGCCGCCCGCGGTGAAGACCAGCCTGTGAAGGCGAACGATCACTCGGTCGACGCCCTGCGCTACGCCGTGCACTCCACCGCGCACGGATGGCGCCACCTCCTCACCCCCAAGTCCGAACTCAGCGCTCCTTAGTGTGTTGACCAGGCGCTATCTCCATGACCCTGCTGGCCTCCTCGGCGAACCGCGTGCGAGACCTCTCGACCGCATCGACGACTTCCTCGCAGCGATCTTGGTAGCTGCTCTCGGTTATCGCACCCCGCAATACAGCTTCAAGGAACGACCTCAAGTCGCGTGTCGCCGCCCAAACTTCGACCGCTACCAATCTCATGGCCTTGGGGCCTGCGAGATCGACTCGCGCGTGTGACTTGTAGATCTCGTGTGCTGCTGTGCCCAGGTCCTCGATGGCGCTTCGGATAACCGCGTCATCAGGAGCGGACTCCATGCTCACTCCAGAGACGTCGTCCCGGTGCGCGATCTTGTGTAGGGCACGATCGACTGGTTCCGCCGCCTGTATGAGCGTCAGGTATGCCTCTCGGCGTTCGGTTCTAAGTTGCTTACCGTGTTCGATCTTTCCTTGATCAATAGCCTGTCGACGTGCCGCAACGTACGCAAGTAACGCCGTACCCAGCGTGCCTGTCACACCGACGCTGGCTCCCAGTACCGCCGCAAGTCCTTGATCCATGCCGCGTATCTTGCCGACGCTTTCGGCTGCCCGCTGCTGCTTTCAAGACCAGGGGGTGACGCATGCCTCTGCCTGACAACCGCACCACGTGGCCGCCTCCCCACCTCGCCGGCCTGTACCGCGAGATAGGGGTGAACGACGCGTGGTACTCGGGCGACCGTAAGCGGCTCGCCGACGTCTACCGCTCCGAACGGCAGCGCCGCCACGACGGCCGGCGCCGGCTGTGGGCACGCCACCGCAACCCCCAGCACGGCAAGGACGACGGCCGGCTGCACATCCCGCTCGCCGGCGACATCGCGAGCACCTCCGCCGAGTTGCTGTTCGCCGAGCCGCTCGCGCTCACCGTCGACAACACCACGACGCAGGACCGCCTCGACGCGCTCGCCGAGGCCGGCGGACTGGCGAACACGCTCCTCGAAGCGGCCGAAGTCGGCGCCGCCCTCGGCGGATCATTCCTCCGCGTCACCTGGAATGCCGAGCTCGCCGCACGTCCGCTCATCACGGTCATTCACCCCGACAAGGCCGTGCCCGAGTTCTCGTACGGACTGCTGCAAGCAGTCACGTTCTGGCGGGAGTTGCCCGGCAGCGACCGCTCAACCGTATGGCGCCACCTCGAACGGCACGAGCGAGGACGCATCCTGCACGCCCTGTACGAGGGCACCGAGGACCGAATCGGCACCCGCGTGCCGATCACCGAGCACCCCGACACGGCCGGCCTCGTCGACTCCCTCGACACCGAGGGCGACAGCATCACCACCGGCGTGGATGCGCTCACCGCCTCGTACGTCCCCAACATGCTGCCCAACCGCCGCCACCGCGGCAGCCCGTACGGACGCAGCGACTACGACGCCCCGCTGCACGACCTCATGGACGCGCTCGACGAGACATGGACGAGCTGGATGCGCGACATCCGACTCGCCCGCGCGCGGCTGATCGTCCCCGACTCCTATCTGCGCGACCACGGCCCCGGCCGCGGCGCCTCGTTCGACGACGACCGGGAAATCTGGGCCGCCCTGTCCATCCCGCCGACCGAGAACGGCGCCGGCATCACCATGTCGCAGTTCGCGATCAGGGTCGCCGAGCACCAGTCAACCGCCGACTCGATCGTGCGCCAAGCCGTACGCTCCGCCGGCTACTCCGCGCAGACCTTCGGCATGGACGACTCGACCGCGGTCACCGCGACCGAGGTCAAAGCGCGCGAGCGCAAGTCGATGACCACCCGCGAGAAGAAGGCCCGGTATTGGGCGCCCGGGGTCGCCGACATCCTGCACGTGGCGCTCATGCTCGACCGCCGGATGTTCACCCCCTCGCTCGTCGTCGAACGCCCCCGCGTCACCTTCGGCGACGGTGTGAGCGAAGACCCGACGAGCGTCGCCCAAACCCTGTCGTTGCTCACACAGGCCCAGGCCGTGAGCGTCGACACGCGAGTGCGGATCCTGCACCCGGATTGGGACGACGCCGCTGTGCAGGCCGAGGTCGAGCGAATCCTCGTTGAAACTGGCGCCGCCGTACCGGACCCCATGCAGGCCGGAGTCGTCGGGTAGCCCATTGGCGCGTCATGGCCGCGGCGGCTCAGCTTCCCTAAGCGTCGGCGATACCCCTCCCTTTCCTGCGGATAGCCCGCAGTTGCAGCGCTCGATGTTGACCATAGGCCGTCAGCATCCAGTACGTTCCTGGATCAGTCACACTTCGCTTCCGCTTACTAGGCGCTATCAAACCGAGAGCCACGAACTGAACGATCACAGACTCAAAACTGATCGCCTCAAGAACAGCAGTCACCCCTATAAATTCTATCGACGACACATCAATACCCGCCTCATTGAATTCCCCTTTCATTTCCGAGCGACTGACATCCATGTCGCGCACCTTATTCGTTATCCATCCATCCAACGAGTCGCGCAGGAAACCCTCCTCCATTTCCTTCAATAGATAGGGAACAAGCGCAGAAAATAGCTGATCCCAAGTGAATCCCAGCCGCACCGCAAAAACGAATGTAGGAAATCCTCCAACTGGTGATTTATACCGGCCACTGACTTCAATATTCAAGGCGACCGTTTCATCGCCGCTGGAAAGTTCAGCCGTCCCAGGTGGCGGTTCGAGGGCCGAGACTTGCAACTGGCCCTCAAGTTCCTCCACACGCTTTCGAAGCCCCTCTATCGTGCGAAGCGACTCTACGTCGGTAGCGGCATTCGCCTTGATCCAACCGACAGCCGGGTAGCGTTTCACATAAGTACTATAGGTCGTCGCTATCTGATATCCGAGATCGTCGGGCGACTCCCAAAACCTAACGACCCTGGCTGTCTTTACCTTTTCCCTGAAGGCGGCGAGCTGTGCTCTCGGTCCAGATTCCGACTCACATTTCCCAGCAGGAAGCATGGTCAGATCTTTGTGCAAGAATGCCATTACGGGTTTCTTGGCATTCATGGCATAGACAAACTCCTGCTCAGTATAACTCATATCTTCGATCGAATTAATCGATCCATACTTTCCGGCAATCACCAACAGGTAATAGTCACAGTCATCGATAACATCTGTTATCAGGCCCCAGGAGTCCTCATCAGCCGCAGGGAATAGCTCCATTCCGGCCGGTATAGCCTCAAGAAGCAACAGCGCAGAAATTACTTTCTGCCTCTCTTCTTTGAGATCCTCGTAAGTAGAGCTAACAAAGACTTGATACCTTTTTCCGTTTGGGGGCATAACCTTTCCCTGCTGCCGGCAATGAGCGGTTGTACGTCGGGAATCTCGCCCAACGGTTAGGTTTCGATCTCCTCTTCCAGTAACCCCTCCCACGCCCCCCATGGCAACTGGGAAGCGCGGTACCGGAGCCGTACGGAGATCTCAGAGAAGATCTGGGGGTGCGCGGCGTGGCCGTATCCCCGTGGAGGGTCGAGGGCTTGTCGGCCGGCGTCCGCGACCTGTACGCGGACGCCGAGGCACGGCTGTTGGGGATCGTCGCGCGGCAACTCTCCGACGGGTTCGAGGCTCCGGGATGGGCGGTGGCCAAGCTCGCCGACATCCAGCCGCTACGACGCTCGGCGCAGCAGGTCGTCGACGCGCTCTCGACCGCGGTCGACCTTGAGGTATGGGACGTGGTCGCCGAGGCGTACAACGTCGGTGCGCGCGCCGGCCTCGCCGAGCTCGGCGCCCTGGGCGACGAGGAGGTGCGCCGGATCGCCGAGACGACGCCGGCGACGCGCGCTGTGGATCGGCTCGCGCAGGAAACGATCGACCTCGTCACCGAGACGCACCGCGGGATTCTCCGAGGAGTTGAGGACGGGTACCGGCAAGTGATCGCCGAAGTGTCGGCAACGCCGCTGCTCGGCATCGACTCTCGCCGACAGGCCACGCAGCGCGCCATGGAACGGTTCTCCGACCGTGGGCTGCGGACGTTCGTCGACAAGAGCGGGCGCGCGTGGCAGATGACGTCTTACGCGGAGATGGCGACCCGTACCGCGGTCGGTCGAGCCGCAGTCGAGGGGCACACCGACCGCCTGCGCGCGGCCGGCCTCGACCTCGTCATCGTCAGCAACGCCCCGCACGAGTGCCCCGTGTGCCAACCGTACGAGGGCAAGGTGCTGTCGATCGACGGCCCCGACGGTCCGCACGAGGTCGAGGTCGAGCACGCCCTCGACGACGGCCGCACCGTGCGTGTGGACGTCGCCGGCTCGCTCAACGCCGCACGCACCCGCGGGTTTCAGCATCCCAACTGCCGGCACTCCGTTGCGGCTTACCTCGCGGGCGTGACCCGCGCTCCCGAGGACGCGTCCGAGGACCCCGACGGGTACGAGGCGACGCAGAAGCAGCGCGCCATCGAGCGCAGCATTCGCAAGTGGAAGAACCGCGCCGCCGCGGCGACTACCCCCGAGGCCAAGCGCGCGGCCGAGGCACGTGTGCGCGGGTGGCAGGGCCGGATGCGCGGTCACCTCGCCGACCACCCCGAACTCATCCGCCGGCGCGAGCGTGAGGAGCTCGGCGCCGGCAACCTCCCCCCCGACGATGGCACCGCCGGCCGTGCCGGTACGCCAAGCGGTCCGGGCACCGACCCGTTCGAGGCCGCGCGCGTCCGTGCCGGCGACGACCGGACGCTGCCCGAGATGAACGACGAGCAGCTCGGCGCCGCCATCCGCCCAGGCGTGCTCGACGAGCGCGACCGCGGCCGGATCGCCCGCGAGGCCGACCGGCGAGACGAGCAGGACCTGCTCGACCGCATCCGCCCGAACGGTCGCCTCGCCGACAGCCTCGCCGAGTTCAGCGACGACGAACTCGCCCGCGTCTCCCTGCACTTGGACGACGACGGCATGCTGCGCGTCATGGCGGAGATGGACCGCCGCGACGTCGACGCGGCCCTGCCCGGCGCACGACGTGACCTCGTCGGCATGTCCGAGCGCGAACTCGCCGACCGCGCCCGCAACGTGGTCGACGACCGCCCCGCCATCGGCGCCGAGGTGAACCGGCGCGGACTGCTCGCCGAGGTGTTCCCCGGCGGGCGTCTCGCCGGTGACCTGTCCGCCGTCGGCGACGACGTGCTCGGGTGGGCCGTGCGCTACGCCGTCCCCGACGACGCCGTACGCATCGCCGACGAACTCGACGGCCGGTACCCGCCCGCCGAACTCCCTGACGCGCAGGGGGCGTTCAGCGTCGAGGGGCAGCTCGCCGACCGGGCCGCCCTCGACGAAATCCTCGCCCCGGCCGCCGGCGCCGACACCTGGAACGGCCTCTCTGTCGACTGGTACGCGGGCATGTCCTCCACCGAGCGATGGATCGCCGAGCGCGAGTACGCCGACTTGCAGATGCGCACCGCCTACACCCGCGCCGAGATGCGCGAGATGTACCGCGAGCACGTGTGGTCGCAGATGCTCGCCGCCGAGGACGCGACCAACGGCTACATGCTCAGCAAGGCCGCGCAGGCTGCGGGCGTCGACCCGGTCTCACTGTTCAGCGGCCCCGCGCACATCGCCTACGCCCGCGCCTCGGAGGAACTCAGGCGCTGGTGGCAGGATCACCCCCGCATGACGCTCGCGGAGTACGAGGAGATGGTGACCGGCCTGCGCAGCAGCGCGGCCGACACCGCCCGCGCCTCCCGCAGCACCCAGAACAACCGGCTCTAGGAGGTGGCAGTGGGGCGTCGAGGCTCCCTCGTTCGCGCCCTGCTCGCCGGCATCGAGGCCGGCCGCAGCGCCGCGCCCGTCACGTCCTGCCCCTACCCGAGGGGCAATCTGTGTCGCTCAGCTTGGGTTCGCGGATACGCGATGGCTCGGTCGACGGGCCAGCCTTGAACAAGACATAGGCTCAGCGCTTCACACTCGTGAGTGGATTCACGATTCACATAACGACCGAGCAAAACAGCAGCTCAGAGGGCTGTATTGCCTACCGAACAGACATCAACAGACTGTTGATCTCTGTTCGGAATGTCAGTGACGGTGATACCGTCTGTGATACGTAGTCACTCGAAAGGGTGACCTGCGAAGGGCCCCACCCTCCCGAGCTGTAACTCGGGGGATCAGAGTGGAGCCCCTCGCGTACCGTTGTCGAAAGGCCCTAGTTGATCACTCAGCTGGGGTCTTTCGCATTCAGAACCACTTGGGCACCCTGTCGATCACAGCCAGCGCGAGCATGATCACGGCAATCGATGCCGAGACCCGCGGCGCGGTGATCTTAGGCGCCAAGCGTTCCTTCCAACGGTCTCGAATCTTCCTCGCAAGGATCTTCAAGACCGGCCCCTTCCTACCGCCCCGCCGGGCGGCAGTCACACGGGAGTCAGTCCCGCAACCGTGAAGGTGTTCGTGCCTCCAGCTGGAAAAGCACGATCGATCCGAAGGTGCACGAATCTTATCCCGCCGATTACACCCCGTACGGCTGGCGTGACACTTCATAAACTGGACCAAAGGGAAGTGGATCAATTAAATGCCCAGGTGGGAGGGGTGAGCGTCACTCCGTGTCAGATTCCCGGATGTGACCCTCAACTCACTCACAGCAAAGGGCGCCAAATGGTCACATACTGACCATCCACCTTGCAGGAGCCTTCTTTTCCAAGGCATTTTCCGCTCCGGAATGAACATCCCCAGTTAGGCAACGAGCCGGTCAGCGCCACGGTGGCACCCAGTGCCATCACTTTTCCCGCATTCAACTCCCCGGTCGCGCCGAGTGCCACTTATACACTTCATAAATCTACCCATACCGCCCATATAGATCCCTATAAATCGAAGCCGGCTATGCAACTTATGGGCGATTTAAGAATCATATCCGCTTTCTCTCGCAGCCTTTCGAGGAGCTCAAATCCATGCCCGAACCCGCCCCAGCCGCCGGTACCGACCCGGGCACCGAAGCCCCACCAACCCCCACTCCCTTGGTCGTGCCCCCCGCGCCGACCCTACCGACGGTTGACCCGGCGGCCGAGCAGCGCGCGACCGCGGCCGAGCAGGCAGCGCAGCAGGCCAAGTCCGAGCGCGACGACCTGCTCGGCGCGCTACGCAAGGTGCTCGATCCGAACGGCGCAGCCGGCGAGCAGGACCCGGCCAAGCTCGCCGAGCAGGCGACCACCGAGCGCGACACCGCGCTCGCCGAGGCTCGCCGGCTGAGAGTCGAGCTCGCCGCCCATCAGGCCGCGCACAAGAGTGGCGCCGACCCTGCACGGCTGCTCGACTCCCGCTCGGTGGCCGCGCAGCTCGAAGCGCTCGACCCGACCGACGCGAAGTTCGGCGAGAAGCTCGATGCCGTGATCGCCGCCGCGGTCGAGGCAAACCCGCTGCTGCGCGCCGACGGCACTCTGCCGGCCGGACCGCCCAAGGGCGGCGCCGACTTCACCCCGGGCGCCCCGCAGACGGTCACGCCCGAGCAGTTCGCGCGCCTGAGCTACGCCGACCGCGTCGAGCTCCACCAGTCCGACCCCGACCTGTACCGGCAGCTTTCTGCCGCAAGCGAGTAAGGAGGCTGCCGCATGGCGAAGACGACCGCGGCACAGATGATCGTCCCGGACGTCTGGGCCGACATGGTGCAAAGCAAGTTCAAGGGCAAGTTGGTCATCGGCACGATGGCGCTCAACGACTCCACCCTCGAAGGCAAGCCCGGCGACTCCGTCAACTTCCCCAAGTGGAAGGGACTTACGGAGGCCGAGGACCTCACCGAGGGAACCCCGATGACCCCCGAGCAGCTCGGCACCGACCCGGGCAACACGGCCACCATCAAGGAGGCCGGCAAGGCGGTCGAGATCACCGACAAGGCTCGCCTTGTCGCGTTCGGCGACCCGTTCGCCGAGACGCAGCGACAGCTCGGAGTACTGATCGCCCGGAAGATCGACAAGGACTTGACGGCCGCGGCCGAGGCCGCCGGCGTCATCATGGTCAACGCCGCGACCGACCCCCTGTCGTGGGACGTGATGGTGGACGGCATCGCCAAGTTCGGGGACGAGTGGGAGCCGGAGAACATGGCCGGCATCATCATTCACTCGCTCCAGCGGGCGAGCATCTACAAGGACCCGAACTTCATCAGCGCCGACAAGTTCGGCACGGGCGCGGTCATCCCACGCGGCGTGATCGGCCAGATCGGCGGGGTCAACATCTTCGTGTCCGACCGCGTCACCACCACCGCGGCCGACGGCACCAACCCGGCCACGTACAACGCGTTGATGGTGCGCCGCGGCTCCCTCGGGCTGCTCTACAAGCGTCGGCCGCTCGTCGAGACGGACCGCGACATCCTCGCCCGCACGACCGTGGTCACCACGAACGTGCACTACGCGACGCACCGGCTCGACGACGAGGGGATCGTCGTTCTCAAGACCCGGGGGGCGGCTGCCTGATGCTCCTGCGCCGCTACCACTCCCGCCCGGAGGATTCCCCGGGCGACGAGGACGAGCAGACAACGGAAGAGGAGCAGCAGGCCAACGGGCCGCCGGCGAAGAAGCCGGCGGCCCGTTCTGCTGCCGGCACCGCGCCGAGGGGGTGATCGCTGTTCGGCAGCCGTACGCCACCCCCGAGCAACTCGCCGGTTGGACCGGTCAGCCAGCCCCGGCTGACGCCGAGCGGCTGCTCGCGCGGGCCGGCGAGGACATCGACTCGGCCCTACTCGCCGCGGTCTATCCCGTCGACGACGACGGCGACCCGCTCGACACCGCGATTCAGATCGCGTTGCGGGAGGCCACCTGTGCACAGGTCGAGTACCAACTCGCTGCCGGCGACGACGGAACCGGCGCGGCCGGACAGTGGGACTCGGTCTCGATCGGCCCCGTCTCCCTATCCGGCCGCAGCTCGCGCACCTCGACAACCGGCGGCGTCGAGCTCGCCCCGCGCGCGGACCGCATCCTGCGCCGCGCTGGCCTCACCCTCGGTTGCGTGATGCCATGGTGAACCGCGTTCCCGCAGGCCTGCTGCGCCACCGCATCCGTGTCGAGCCCTACCTTGGCGAGTCCGCGTACGGGCCGCAGTACGGTCCCGCAGTCGCGGGCATTCCCGCCCTGGTCGACTCCACCCCTCGACTAGTACGCACCCCGGACGGCCGCAAGGTCACCGCCGCGGCGACGTTCATCGCCGCCCCTGACCTCGACTGTCCACTCAGTTCACGCGTCACCCTGCCCGACGGCCGCACCGCGACTGCACTCACCGTCGCCCACCACACTGCTCCTGGTCTCCCCGTTCCAGCCTGTACGGAAGTCAGTTGCGAATAACTACTTGGCGGACTACTGAAACCAACTAGCAACTTACCAAGTGGTCCCGTATAGAAGAACGTGGATGCTCATTACCACTTCACCAATGATGAACTGAAGGCTTATGAGTAGCCGCGAATGACGCTTAGGACTTGCAGCAAGTTGGTATGGTGTAGCTACACGAGTCGCAGTTCAACTGCAAGTTGGACTGCAACTGAAGCTCACACACGTGAAGTGCCGGGCCCCGGCGGGAACCGGGGACCCGGCACGTGTGCGAGGTTGGGTGGGTCCGGCTGAGTATCAGACAGCCGGACCTATCTCAAGGTCCGTTCAGCCGCTACCCGCCCTGACCTGCCGCGATCTAGCGCAGCAGCATCACCACACACGTTGCGAACGGGACGAGCGCCCCTAAGATCGCAACCGCTGAGCGTACCCAGCGTGGTAGATCCTCGGGCTTCTCTCCCTCTTCGCCTTCCATGTGCCTGCTCCTTTCTCTACAAGACGCCCCCGCACTGCGAGGAATCCGGCCGAAGATCTCGGCCGGACGTATGGATGCGAGAGAAGCCAGGCGCCACAGATACTACAACGCTCGCAGCTCTCACACTGAATAACAGGACGCATTCGGAGGTGAGTTGCGAATGAGCCGCCCCCGCGCCCGAATCCGATGGAACGGCGACGCAGTCCTCGGCCGCACCCGAGCCGGCGCCGTGCGCGGACTGCTGCTCGGCGCCGAGCACTTGCTCGCCGAGTCCCGCAAAGAGGTACCGATCGCCGAGGGCACCCTCGAACGCTCCGGCGCGACCACCGTCGACGAGCAGGACCTCGTCGCCGGCGTCACCTACGACACCCCGTACGCCGCACGTGTACACGAGGACCTCACCGCCCGGCACAGCCCGGGACGGAAAGCGAAGTTCCTCGAAGGGCCGTTGCAGAGGGAGAGCGGCACGATTACGGAGATCATCGCCGCCCAAGTACGAAGGGCGTTGCGGTGACCTTCCTCGTCGACGTCGTCGACGGGTTGGCGAAGATGCTCGCCGCGGCCAACGTCGCCACCTACAGGCCCAACGGCGTATACACCGAGGGCGAGACGGCGATCACGGACACCGTGATGCCCGCCGCCCCGGACCGCGCGGTCGTCCTCACCGCCTACGACACGGCCAACTCCCAGACCCTCACCGACACCACCGTCTACGTGCAGGCCCGTACCCGCGCCGGCGTCGATCCGCGCGAGGTGGCCGCCCTCGACGACGCCGTGTTCGAGGTGCTGCACAACTCCGGCCCGTTCCTCTTCGGTACGGCCCGCGTCGTGCTGATCACCCGCCAGTCCGCCGCCCCGCTCGGCGCCGACTCGGCCGGCCGGTTCGAGCGGACCAGCAACTACGCGTTGCGCGCTCACCGGCCGCACCCCCGACTTGAGTAGGAGGACCGTCCCTTGTCCACCCCCGTGCAGCCGGCGGAGACCGAGACCGCGCTCGCGCGCCGCTACCGCCTCGAACTCGACACGAGTTCGACGAGCACCCCCTCGTGGGTGATCGTGCCCGGCATCCAGGAGTTCGACCCGGCGGTCGACCCGACGCAGCAGGATTCCACCACCTACGAGGACGGCGGTTGGGCCGACAGCACCGTCACGCAACTCGCGTGGTCCGTCGAGTTGACGCTGTTGCACCGCTACCACCCGACCACGAAGGCGTTCAACGCGGCGCAGGAAAAGCTGCGGCTCGCGGCCGAGAGCTTCGGCAGCGGCGCGACCGTCCATGTGCGGTGGTACGACCGCGAGGGGCGCGCCGACGCCTACGAAGGCCGCGCCCTGGTGATGTGGGACCCGGACGGCGGAGCAACCGACGACCTCGACTCGGTCGGGGTCACGCTCACCGGCAAGGGCGCCAAGACCGCGATCACCAACCCGCTCGCGGGGAGTGGTTCGTAATGGCCTTTCAGGAACTCGGCAACCTGCTCGACGACTCCCTCGTACTCCCGATCAAGGGGAAGACGTACCGGGTTCCCGCGCCGTCCGCGGCGACCGGTCTGCGGGTGCAGGCCATCATGCAGGCCGCCGCCACGGCCGCCGACGGCGGACAGGCCGACAAAGAGGTGTTGGCGGACGCGGCCGAGCGCGACATGTACGCCGACGTCCTCGGCACCGCGCACGCCGAGATGGTCGCCGACGGCGTCGAGTGGCCGATGCTCAAGCACGCCGCCGTGACCGCCATGGTGTGGATCATCCAGAGCAAGGACCGCGCAGAGGCGTACTGGAACACAGGCGGCGACCCTTCTCAACTGGCCCCGAACCGGCAGCAGCGCCGCAGTACATCGGATGCGGCGAACAAGACCCGGTCTCGGGGCTCTTCGAGTGGTACGAAGCCCCGCCCGGCCAACCGGCGCGGAGGAAAGGGCAGCAGCAGCGGCGCGCGCCGCAAGTGACGTGGGCCCAACTCCTCAACGAGTGGCCGCTTGTCGAGGCAGACCTACACGAGGTCTACGGCATCGACGCCGGCGCACCCGGACTGTTGGAGGAGCGCTCGTGGCGATGGCTGCGCGTGCGCATCTTCGGCCTCCTGTCCGCCGACTCCCGCATACAGCGCCTGTTCAACCCTCCGCCGGAGCCGAAGAAGCCCCGGCGTAACTGAATACCGCGCCCCGCGTGTGCGGCCCCCTGTGAGGAGGCCCGCGCATGGCCCTGACAGTGGGCGAACTCGCCGCGACGATCACCGTCGACGACAGCGAGGCCGAGCAGGGACTCGACAGCTTCCAAGCCCGATTGCGGGCCGCCCTCGCCCGCATCACCCAGCGCGCCCGCGCCGGCGGAGAGGACGCCGGCAGCGCGCTCGGCGACGGCCTCGACGAAGCCGCCGGCGACGGCGCCGAGCAGGCCGGCGACACCCTCACGGGCAAGCTCAAGGCGCTTGCCATGGGCGTGATCGGGGGCGCGCTCGGCGCCGCCCTCATGGCCGGCCTGTCCGAGGCCATCGACCAGGGACAGGTCACGGCCAAGCTCGGCGCGCAGCTCGGCGCGACACCGGCCGAGGCGAAGCGGTACGGCGAGGTCGCCGGCGAGTTGTTCTCGGACGCCGTCACGGAGGATTTCCAGGGCGCGGCCGAGGCGATCAAGGCGACCCTGGGCGCCGGCCTGCTCCCGCCGGACGCGACGAACGCGCAGATCGAATCGATCTCGACGAAGGTCGCTGACCTCTCCAGCACCTTCGACCAAGACCTCGGCGGGGTCACGAACGCGGTCTCACAGATGCTGCGGACCGGTCTCGTCTCCTCCGCCGACGAGGCGTTCGACGTCCTCACGAAGGGATTCCAGTCGTCCGCGAATAAAGCGGATGACCTGGTCGACACGTTCAACGAATACGGGACGCAATTCCGTCAGGCGGGATTGGACGGCGCCACGGCCGTTGGTCTGATGAACCAGGCCATTCAGGCGGGCGCCCGGGATTCCGATATCGCCGCGGACGCCATTAAGGAATTCGGTCTCCGGGCTGTCAACGGCTCGGCGACCACTGCGGCAGGTTTTCAGGCTCTCGGCCTGAATGCCGATGACATGGCCGCGAAGTTCGGCAAGGGCGGCTCTTCGGCGACGGCCGCACTCGACACCACGCTCGACCGGCTCCGGGCGATAAAGGACCCGATCAAGCAGTCGCAAGCGGCGACCGCACTTTTCGGCACTCAGGCCGAGGATCTCGGAAAAGCGCTTTATGCGATGGACCCGAGTACCGCCGCGCAGGGTCTCGGCGAGGTCGGCGGAGCGGCCGACGCACTCGGCAACACTCTTCGTGACAATGCCGGGGCGCAACTGACCGCTTTCAAGAATTCGATGCAGCAGAACCTTGTCGAATTCCTTGGCGACAACGTCGTGCCGGTCCTGACCACGTTCTTCGGATTCGTCGGCAAGCACCGCGCCGAGTTCACCGTCGCCGCGGTGGTCATTGGTGCGGCGTTCGCCGCGATCGGTGTTGCGGCGACGATCGCGGGCGCGGAGATGGCCGCTGCCTGGATCGCCGGCCTCGGGCCGGTCGGTTGGGTGGGAATGGCTATCGCCGCCCTGGTCGTGCTCGTCATCACGTACTGGGACGAGATCAGGGGGTGGACGCTCTCTGTCTGGGACTGGATCGTCGGGAAACTGATCTGGGCCAAGGACATGATGGTTCAGGCGTTTATGAACTTCACCCTGATCGGTCTGCTGATCAGTCATTGGTCCTCGATCCGGGATACCGCAGTGTCGTGGTGGAACGGGATCGTTGGTTGGCTCAAGGGAGTTCCCGGACGTCTGTACAACCTGTTCCTCAACTGGACGCTGCTCGGTCTGATCATCAAAAACTGGACCGCGATCAAAAACGCGACCGTCGGCAAGGCAACCGAAATGGTCGACTGGATTCGCGGACTCCCGGAGCGCCTCTCGTCCGCGCTCGGAAACAACCTGTCCGGGCTGCTCGTCGGCAAGGGCAAGAACATCGTTCAAGGCCTGTGGAACGGCATCCTTTCCATGGGCGGTTGGCTCAGAAATAAGATCACGGGTTGGGCCAAGGAAGTCATTCCGGGGCCGGTTGCAAAGGCACTTGGTATTGCGTCGCCGTCCAAGGTCATGGCGCGTGAGGTCGGCCGGTGGATTCCCGCCGGCGTCGTCGACGGCATCGAATCCGGCTCCGGCGCGGTCGACCGGGCCATGTCCAATCTCGTGTCCGTCCCCACAGCCGGACAGGCCACCGCAGCGAACGTCGCCGCACAGACCGCGACCGCCACGGGCGGCGGGGGCGGTCAGCCGGTCGTCACGTTCACCTCGGACGGCAGCAGGGTCGGCGACTTCCTGCTCTCGGTGTTCCGGGACGCGGTCAACGTCCGTGGCGGAAACGTCCAGTTCGCCGTCACCGGAAGGAGTGCGTAACCGTGGCATTCCCCGACCAGCCGCTCGGCCTCAAGGGCGAGTTGCGGATGGGGTCCGCGTGGCAGGACATCACCGGCGACCTGTACACGCGTGATCCGATCACCCACACCCGCGGGCGCCCGTACAAGTCGAACGCCGCCGATCCCGCCGCGTGCGTGGCCACCATCCGCAACCTCGACGGCACGTACACCCCCCGCAACCCCGAAGGCCCGTACTACGGCCTGTTCAACCGCAACACCCCCTTCCGCTACACCTTGCCCGGTGGCCCCGTCCACCTGGAAATGCCCGGCACCGCCGACCGCGCCACCACACCGGATGTGGCGGCCCTCGACATCACCGGGGACCTTGATATCCGGTGGGAGGGAGAGGCGAACTGGTTCTCGGCCGAGACTCAGTTCCTGATCGGCAAGTGGGGTGCGGCCGGTAACCGCTCGTACTACCTGATCGTGCGAGCAGGGGTGCTGTACCTGAACACCACCAGCGGCGGCACAACCGTCGACGGGGGCGGGTTCGCCACGCTGCCCGCAGCTCTGCCGCGCCACGCTGCCGTGCGCGGGACCCTCGACGTCGACAACGGGGCCGGCGGGTTCACCCTGCGCCTGTACTGGGCACCCACCCTCGCCGGCCCCTGGACGCAGTTCAGCGGCGACCTGACCAGTTCGGCCCCGGTCACCATCTTCAGCGGCACAGCCCCGTTGTCCATCGCACCGGAACAGACCGACGTCACCCCGCCCCGCCGCGCGGTCACCGGCACCGTCTACCGGGCCGAGGTCCGCAGCGGCATCGACGGCACAGTCGTCGCCGCGCCGGACTTCACCACACAGCCGATCGGCACCACCTCGTTCACCGACTCGGCCGGCCGCACGTGGACGCTCGCCGCCGGCTCTGCGATCACGGATCGCATCGTGCGGTTCGAGGGCGAGGTGCCCGAGTGGCCGCCGAAGTGGTCCACCTCGGAAAAGGACGCGTGGACGCCGATCACCGCCGCGGGCATCCTGCGCCGCCTCGGCCAAGGGGCGAAGCCTCTTGCGTCCGCGCTGCGCCGCCGTATCCCTTCCTACAAGCCGCTCGCGTACTGGCCGATGGAGGAAGGCGCGAGTTCGGCTCAGGCGTCCTCGCCGATCGCCGGCGTGGGCCCACTGCGCCTGTCGAATGTGACATGGGCGCAAGCCAACACCCTTGCCTCGTCCGGCCTGTTGCCCGTCCTCGCGTCCAGCGCCGGACAGTTGCCCGTCATGATGGGCCGCGTTCCGGCGCCGAGCACCGCGCTTACGTCGTGGTCGGTGCAGTGGATGTACCGGCTCGACACGCTGCCCACCACTCGGTGGACGTTCATGCGCGTACTGAGCACCGGCGGCACCGTGCGGGAATGGTTGATCCAGTTCGGTTCGACCACCAACGGGATCAGTAGCCGGATCATCGCCAAGGACGACGACGGCAACACCCTGTCCACGCAGGACATTGCCACCGGGGCGGACATCTTCAACCGGTGGCAGCGCGTCAACTTCACCGTCGCCCAGCAAGGCGCCAACGTGAAGTTCGGCATCGTGTGGACCGACGTCGGCGGCGACCCCGGAGGCGTCTACTTCACGACTCCCGGCACCATCGGCCGGCCTACCGCCGTCGCCTCCCCCGCCGACGGCTACGCCTCAGCCCTGAACGGTCTGGCCCTCGGTCACCTCTCGGTCTGGCCAACGGACTCAACAGCCGCGTACGTCAACGCAGTTGACGCGTGGTCCGGGGAGACCTCCGGCGCCCGCATGCGCCGCCTGGCCCAGGAAGAGGGCGTCTTGCTCACCATCGTGGGCGACCCGGACGACACGGTGCCCGTGGGGGCGCAGAGTCCCGCTCCGCTGCTCGACCTGCTGCGCGAGTGCGCCGAGGCCGACGGCGGGATCTTCGGCGAGACCATGGCCGGACGCGAACTGAAGTACCGCACCCGCGCAGCCCTCTACAACCAACAGCCGGCCCTCGTCCTCGACTACGCCGCCGGCCACCTCGCGCCGCCGTTCGAGCCGATCGAGGACGACACCGTACGCAACGAATGGGCCGTACAGCGCAAGGGAGGATCGACCGGTACCGCGGTCCTCGACGACGGCCCCCTGTCCATCCAAGACCCGCCGGACGGTATCGGCCTGGTCGACGACTCCAAAACGCTGAACCTGGCCACCGACGACCAGACCGACCCGGTCGCGAACTGGCTTCTTCACCTGTCCACTTGGGACGAGAACCGCTATCCGTCGATCACTCTGCTGTTGCACAAGTTCCCCGAACTCATCCCGTCCGTCCTCGCGCTCAGCGAGGGCGACAAGATCCGCATCGTCAACCTGCCCAAGCGGTTCACCGGCTCGGGCGTCGTCGAGCTGCTGGTCGACGGCTGGACCGAAACCGTCCTCCCCCGCACGTGGACGATCACGTTCACCTGCTCGCCCGCCGGCCCCTGGTCGGTGGGCGTAGTCGACGAGATCCCGCTCAAGTGGTGCGACACCAGCGGCGCCCAACTCGCCACCGCGGCGACCGACACCGCCGCCACGGTGAACGTGCTCACCACCGCCGGCCAGACCTGGACAAGCAACCCCTACGACTACCCATGGGATGTACGGGTCGGCGGGGAGGTAATGACCGTCGCCGCGCCCGGCCGGCTACTGAACACCAACCCGTTCTTCGAGTCGGACTCAAGCGGCTGGAGCGGGCAGGCCGCCACCGTCGCCCGCTCGACCTCGGTCCTACACCCGCAGGCCCTCGGCTCCCTGCTGATCACCCCGGACGGGGTCGGCACCTCCGGCGGCGCGGTCGCCACCCGCAGCGACGTGGGCGCAATCGTGCCGGGCGCGACGTACGTCGCCTCGATGTGGGCGTACTCCCCCAAGGGGTGGAGCGACCTCCGGCCGGTCATCGACTGGTACGACGCCACAAACACGTTCCTCAACACGGGACTTGGCAGCGCGGTCGCCGCGCCCGCCGGGCAATGGACGTTCCTCCAGCAGTCGTTGACAGCTCCCGCCACCGCCTCACGGGCGAGCGTCCGCGCCCGCCACGGAGCAACCCCGACCGCCGGCGACGTCTGGTACGTGTGGGGCGTCCGCCTCACCCAGCCCAAGGCCTCATGGCTGCTCGACAGCTTCGGCCGTACCGTCACCGGGAGTTGGGGCATGCCCGACTCGGGCCCGTCCTGGTCCACCGTCGGCGGCGGATCGACGTCCGACTACTCCGTCGGCTCCGGCTACGGGGTGCACACCCTGTCGACGACCGAGACGTCTCGGCGTACAGCGGTCACCGCGGCGCATGCCGACTTCGACGTCTACGCCGACATCACGACGTCGGCACTGGCCACGGGCGACAGCCTGTACGGCGCGGTCACGGCACGGATGCTGGACTCCTCGAACATGTACATGGTCCGGGTGCAGTTCAGCACGACCAACACGGTCGTCCTGTCCCTGCGCAAGGTCGTCGCCGACGTGACCACGGAACTCGGCACCTACACCGTGCCGATCACGCACGTTGCCGGGCAGTTCGTCCGGGTACGGTTCCAAGGGCGCGGGACGACGCTCCGGGTTAAGGGGTGGCTCGCGTCGAGCGCGGAGCCGAGCGACTGGCGTATCGAGGTCACCGACACGGCGCTCACCGCTGCGAACCAGATCGGTACCCGCTCGATCCGCACCGCCAGCAACACCAACGCGGCCACCGTGCAGATCCGGTACGACAACGTCGACGTCATCAACCCGCAGGTCTTCACGGTCATCCGCAGCCGCAACAACATCGTCAAGGCGCAGGCCGCAGGCGCCGACGTGCGGCTCGCATACCCCGCCATCGTCGCCCTGTAAGGAGGCATCCCCCTCGTGACCCTGTGGCAGCCCGGTATGCGGATCACCGATGACCGGCTCAACGACGGCCCACCAACTCTCACCACTGCAACGGGACTTGTGGCGGCGACCGGGTTCACGGTCAGCGACTTCCGCGGCTACCGCAGCGGCCACAACGTCGAGTTGAACATGTACCTGTTCCGCTCCGGGGCGACGATCGCCGTCTCGGGCGCCGGCAACCTCGCCGACACCGCCTGCTGCACCGTCCCGTCCGGGTGGCGACCCACCAGCGGCACCATCAACGGGAACTGGGACGACGGCACCGCCGAGGGCGGGTTCGTCATCGGCACCGACGGCATCGCCACGCTGCGCACCACCAACGGTGAGCCGATCGTCGGCGAGGCCACCACCTCCGGCAGCGGCCGGAATCTGCGCCTGCACATCACCTTCATTCAGGACTAGCCCCGCCCCTCAACTCGCCCACCACGTACGCCCGAGCGCACCGCGCCGGGCGTTTTTTCATGCCCAGGAGGCACCCCGTATGACCAGCACCTCGCGCGGCCTCGACGTGTCCGCGTACCAGTCCGCACAGAACTGGACCGCGCTCAAGGCCGACGGCCTCACCTTCGCGTTCGCCAAGGCGAGCGAGGGACAGAGCACGCACGACCCGAAGTTCGGAACCCACATCAAGGGAATCAAGGGCGCCGGCCTGGTCGCCGGCGCGTACCACTTCGCGTGGCCGAACCAGTCCGCCGCCGCCGAGGCCACCAACTACATCAGCGCCGTCAAGGTGTACGCCGGCCCCGGGTTCCTGCACTGGCTCGACCTTGAGCGCTACAGCGACGGCCGGAACTACAAGGGCCGGACCGCGGCCCAGATCAAGGCGTACGCCACGGCGTGGATCTCCGCAGTGAAGAAGGCGTTCCCCGGGCAGGTCGTCGGCATCTACACGTCCGCCTCGGACATCTCCGCCGGGCACGTCCCCTCGGGCGTTCCCCTGTGGTACCCGGCTTACCCGTGGGGTGCCGCCACCTACGCCCGAGCAGAGGCCGCTACCCGGCCCAAGCCGAGCGGTCGCACCGTGACGATCTGGCAGTTCACGTCGACCCCCCTCGACCGGAACATCGCCTACATGTCCCCCTCCGCGCTGCGCGAGTGGGCCCAGGGCGACGCCGACGACACCGACGACGAGCCCAAGACGTACACCCCGCCGAAGTTCCCGACCGGCCTCGCCCCGAACAAGGCCAAGCCCTCGTCCATCACTCTTCAGCGCGCGCTCAAGGCCGCCGGCTACATGGCCAAGTCCGTTGCCGAGTCGCCGAATTACGGACCCAAGACTCAGGCTGCCGTGGCCAAGTTCCACAACGCGCACCCGACTTACCGCGCCAAGGGCACCACGCACGACGTGAAGATCGGCCCGAAGGGATGGGCCGCCCTGTTCCGCCTCGCCTACGGCAAGTGACCCCACCTCCACCACAAAGAGAGGTACTCCCCATGACCGACGCCAACCGTCGCACCATCCGAACCATCGTGCAGACCGTGCTTGCCCTCACGTCCGGCCTGCCTCTGCTCATCAACGCCGCCGGCATCCCGCAGACTGCGGCTGGAGTCGGCGTCGTGCTCGCCGTTGCCGGCGCCATCACGCGCGTGATGGCACTGCCGGTCGTCGAGAACCTGCTGCCCGTATGGCTGCGCGCCGCACCGAACGGCGACGACGCGCTGCTCGCGCTCGACCGGAAGAGCGGGGGCAGCGTATGACCGCACCTGAGCCGCCCGACTCCGCGGCCGTCGCTCTTGAACGACTGCGCGGAACAGTCGAGGTGGGGTTCGCCCGGATCGACGGTGCGCTCGCGCTGCTCGTCCAGAGATCCGACCAGACCGAGGGGCGCCTCGGTGAACTCGAAAATCGAGTCGACGAACTCGAAACCCGCCGGTGGCCCCTGTCAAGCATCAGCGCCCTAGTAGGCCTGCTCGGGCTCGTATTGGCCGTGCTCACCCAACTCCCTTAGGGACAGGAGCAGTTCACGACGCTTCCCTAGCACGCAATCTTGGCCGAGTATGGATGAATGGCTGAATGGCTGGCGCCCGTACTTACTGCGTCGACAGGCGCTCTCGGCGTGTTCTTCACGTGGCTCGCTGGCGCCCGAGCACCCAAGAATGCAGAGCAGGTGTTCCAGCGTGTCGACGCCACGGAGAATCAGCGGTCAGTCCGCCGTGAGCGACGCGAAGGATACTTTGAGGCCTTGCGCATGATCGAGCTTGACCTGCGCATTGCTACATATCGGGCGCAGAGCTGCACGGAGGAGCTTGAAGCCCTTGAAAGTTCCTGGCCGAGTTCCCGGCGACTTGAAATGTCTGTCGAGGCAAAGATGGTCGTACAGATATTCGGGAGCGGCGAGGTTCGGCTGTTGACCACAGAGTGGGAAGAGGTCGCCCGCGAAGGGGACGTCGAGAAGATGGAGGCTGTCGCCGAGAGATTTCGCTCTCAGGTGCGTTCCGAGTTGCTATCCAACTAGCCCGTGTAGCAGGACAGTTCGGCAAATTCTGTGCCCCCGCTCCCTGGCATTGCGCCGGGGAACGGGGGCTCTTTCGCCGTTGCAGGGCATGCGAGAGGGCCCTCGACCCGTATCCGTCGAGGGCCCTCCCTGGGGGTCACCGTGCCCATGGACCTATGCAGCCACGGACACGGGAACGTGTTCCCCCCTTCCGCCAGCCGCCCCCGCGTTGGGAGACGACACAGAGCGGCTTCGGCGGCGTGCGGATTTCGACTCGGTCCGGGCGTGGCGCCCGCGCGGAGTTTCGTCCGCAAGGATCTTGACCCGCATCGAGTCGCGGTAGCAGTAGCAGGTGTAGGTGTAGCCCGGTCGATCGACCGGCGCCGGGGCTACCGCACGGCGCGGACTCGGCATCGACCAATAGATCGCGAAAAGAGTGCCCAGGCCGAGACTGATGCACAGGCAGAACACACCGATCACCATGCGATCGAGCTCCATTCCGGTCACTTGCGCTCCTCCACACCGCGGAATTGGCGCCAGGAACCCCGGATCGCGGCGCGGATCGCGGGCCAGGCACCGCGACCTGAATCATCGTTCCGGACACCGGCGAACATCCCGACCTGCTCGGCAAGGTCGACGACCAGCGTCCGCGCGAGGTCGGGTTTGATCTCGACGAGCAAGTTCGCGTCGAAGTAGAGCCACACGTCGACGTCGTCACCAGAACCGCAGTTGACGGACACGTTTACTTTCTCGGGTCGGATCACACGGCCCCCCTGCCACCCTCGTCCAGGCGGAACCACACGGCCTTTGAAGTGGGGATCAACCCGCCGTAGAGCGCGGCTCCCCAGTGATCGGCGAGTTGGTCGACGATGCAGAGGCCGAGGCCACCCTCGCGCTCCAACCCTTCGGGAGGACCGGGCAGTTCCTTCGGCAGGTCGTCGTGCACCCACACGGACACGTAACCCTCGGCAACGATCACATCGACGTGAACAAGACGGGCGGCCGTGTGGCGGTAGACATTCGTGACAATTTCGCTCGCACAGAGCTGAGCATTTCCTGCGAGTGCACCGTGACCAGTCGAGCGGCACAGAGCCACGACCAGGTCACGAAGCACCGCCGGCGCAGTCGGCGTGTTCGCCGCCGAAAGGCGATACGACAACGCCGACGGTGGTGTTGGTGGTGCAGGAGGTGCTAACGCAGTTCCCATTTCATCGTCTCCCAACGCGGTTGTAGCTCGCGCTGCTCGCCACCGTGGCTCGATCCGCTCCCGGGCGACGGCGCCGGTACATGGGCGCGCGTCAGCGGCTGCACTGCGGTTTTACCGGCGCACTGCGCGGTGCTGCTGAAGACGGTAGCGGATGCGTCTCACTAGTTGTACCCGAATGGCTCAACAGTAGAACGAGGTGGATCCTTGTTGGGACACGGGCCACACTGGGAGCCGACAGGAGGGGAGCCGATGCCACCAAGGAAGGCGCCGACCGCACGTCAGCGCCGATTGGGCGTTGAACTGCGAAAGATCCGGGAACATGCCGGTCTCACGCTCGCCGACGCCGCAACCCAACTCGGCACCGACCGGACGAGCATCAGCAACACCGAGTCGGGCCGCTTCGGCGTAAGCGGTGAGCGCGTTCGCACATGGGCCGCTCACTACGGCTGCCCCGACGCTGAATACGTCGACGCCCTCGCCGCCATGGCTGAAGAACGCGGCAAGGGATGGTGGGAGGACTACCGCGGCGAACTCTCCGCCGGCGCGCTCGATCTATCCGAACTTGAGTACCACGCCACGGCACTTCGCGCCGTGCAGATCATGCACATGCCCGGCTTGCTGCAAACCGAGGACTACGCCCGCGCCGTGTTCGAGGAGGCCGTGCCGCCTCTCAGCGACGTTGACCTCCGGCGCCGACTTTCGCATCGCTTGAAGCGTCGAGATGTGCTCGACCGACCGAGCGCACCCACGTGCACGTTCTTGATCCATGAGGCCGCCCTGCGCATGGAGTTCGGCGGCCGAAAGATCGCTCGCGCGCAACTCGACTACCTTTTGAAGGAGTCCAGCCGGGACAACGTGACCGTGCGCGTCGTTCCGTTCTCCGTCGGCGGTTTCCCCAACGCCGGAAGTTCGACACTCTACGCATACGGGTCGGTTCCGCAGCTCGACACGGTCCAGACGGACACCCCACACGGCCCCGCGTTCCTTGACGCAGAGACGCGCCTCGCCAACTACCGGGCCGTCCTGGACCGAACCGAAGAGAGGTCGCTCGACGCCGTGCAGTCGCGTGACTTCATCTACGAAATAGCACAACAAGTATGAAGGCGTGGGAATAGTGGAAATAAAGTGGCAAAAGTCCTCGTTCTCGACGGACTCAGAGGGCAACTGCCTTGAGCTCGCGACGCAGGGCGACGAGATCCTCGTACGCGAGAGCGACAACCCCAACGTGATCGTCAAGACCACCCAAGCGAAGCTGGCGGCGTTCCTCTCCGGCGCCAAGGCGGGAGAGTTCGACCACCTCATCTAGTCGGCCCACGCGACAGAGTGACCCCTCGCCCTCGGCGGGGGGTCACTTTTGCTTGCGTATCAATCGTTGGCATATGCCGTATCACCCATTAGACGTCAAACAGTTGATACGGATCTGTAGCTAGCGCTACGGTCCCCATGTGACGCCGAACCGGGCCGATGCACGGCACGACGGTTCCCGGAACGGCGCCAACTCTCCCTGTTTCCAGGCTTGTTGGGGAGAGCCCCCGAGGGGTGCCCCCTCCTGGCTTACACGCCTTCGCCGGGAGGGGAGTACCGGCAACACCGCGGCAGGAGGGCATACATGCGCGCGCCATCCGAGTCGGTAGAGCAGCACAAGGGAGCAACACCACCCGCGCAGCGCCCCGCCGTTGAGGTCAGACGCGCGTTCTGGTGCGAGCACACTGTGTCCGAGGCAGACCTCAAGATCAAAGGCCGTCCTGAGCGCGACATCGTCAGCACCCCGGGCGAGGCCATTCGCAAGATCCGCATGAGCGTGCGCAGATTGGCGCCCGCCCTCCCGTCATTCGAGCAAGATCGCGCACTCAACTGGACCGACAGCGGCGGCTCGTTGCAAGCCACCGGCGCCCTTCACCGCGGCGACCCCTGCGGATTCTCGATCAGCAGCCACGGAACTTGGCATGAGTGGACCGTACGGCCATTCGACCAATTCCTCGTCCCCGACGAGCTGTTGCTACACGTCGTACCGGTCCGCCCAGCATCCCGCCCTTGCAACACCGCGCACTGAGTTGTTGGAGGCTGCATGCACCAACTGATCGCAAGTCCGTTCCTCGACGAGTACCTCGTCTTGCGCCCCGGGCACGACACCGGTGTGCAAATCCCGCTCGCTCGTTACCTCGAACTCAGCAAGGCGGCAAGTACCGACGATGACGCGCCGCAGTGGCTCGTCGACGCCGCGCATCAGGCATGGTCCCTCGAACTGCCCGCACACCGCCCCCTGCGCGACACCGTCCTCGTACGCGCCCTGTCCCCGTACGGCATGGCCCGCGCGTCGTACGAGATCAACAAAGGCTGTGACTACGACTGTCCGCACTGCTACCTCGGGTTGAAGCGGTTCGAGGGTATGCACTGGGACGACAAGGTGCGGCTGCTCGACATCATGCGCGACGCCGGCGTGCTCTGGCTTCAGATCACGGGGGGCGAGCCGCTGATCGACCGCGAGTTCCCCGAGGCGTACGCGTACGCCTACGACCTCGGCATCATGCTGACCATCTCCACGAACGGATCACAGCTCCACAAACCGAAGATCCTGGAGACGCTCGCCGATCGGCCGCCGCATCACCTGTCCCTGAGTATCTACGGCGCGACGGCGGAGACGTACGACGGTTTCACCGGCAACCGAGGAGCGTTCGACCGCTTCACCCGCGGGCTCGACGCCGCCCGCGAGGCCGGCCTGCGCCTGCGCATGAACGTCATCGTCGCGGCCGACAACGCCGACGAGGTCGACGCCATGGTGACCCTCGCCGAGAGGTACGGCGAGTGCTCTGTCTTCACCAACATGTCGCCCACGATCGCCGGCGACGCGACACCCCTGCCCGAGCAGGCCGCCAAGTACCTACGCCCACGCAAGGTATTCACCGGCTGCAACGCCGGTCACACGTTCTTTCACGCCGACCCGTTCGGCCACGCGTCCATATGCAAGATCGGTCGCGATCCCCACATCCCGTTGATGCGGGAAGGCATCGAGGGACTCAAACGCCTCGGCGGCATCGCCGACGGCCTACAGCTTCGCACCGGTGGCTGCGCTGGCTGCGCGTTCGGTCAGAAAGACGCCGACGGCAACCCGGGAGGCTGCACCACATGCCGCCCCATGGCCAAGCTCTACCAGGAGGCGAAGGCACCGCGAAACATGTACTGCCAACATCCCGACCCCGAACCAGTGAGGTGACCCATGGCAACTGCCACCGAGCCCCGTACCACCGGACCCGTGCCGGTCGAGATAACGCCGCGCCCGACCACAGCCGGCCCGCTCCCCGTCACGATCACGTCCCGTCCGATCGCTGACGACGAGATCCGGATCACCAAGAACATCGGCGAGTTCACCGAAGGCGCCGACTGCTCCTGCACGGCAAGCGACGACCAGGTGTACTGAGCCAACACGCGCCAGCGAGCCGCTCCCACCCGTCATAGGGTCGGGGGCGGCTCGTCCGCCCACCCCCAGGAACCTCACATGCCCGTAGACCGCATCCACTGGGAAGACCTCCCTCTCGACGCCCGCCGCGCCGTGGAGCAGCAGGCCGGCCCCATCCACCACGCCGAGACAGTCGCCGCCGGCAGAAACTCAGGCATCGCCATCACGGTCCGCACGTCCGGCCCTGTCCAGTTCGTCAAAGGCGTTCCGCTCGACCACCCGCAGGCCCGTACACAGCAACGTGAAGCCGCGGTCAACCCCTATCTACCGCCGTCCTGCCCCCGGCTACTGTGGCGCGTCCAGACCGCCGGATGGGACCTGCTCGGATACGAGTACCTCGTCGGCCGGCACGCCGACTACTCCCCCGGCTCGGGCGACCTGGCGCTGCTCGCCCACGCGCTGACCGAGCTACAGAACACCCCGTGCCCCGACCTCGACGACCTGAAGATCGCCGAGGATCGATGGAGCAAGTACGCCGGCCCCAACGGGGTCGAACAGCTCGCCGGCGACACACTGCTGCACACCGACCTTGCACCGCACAACCTGCTCATCAACGACCGAGCACACCTCATCGACTGGGCATGGCCCACCCGCGGCGCCGCCTGGATCGACCCCGCGGTGCTAGTCCTGCGACTCATGGAAGCCGGCCACACAGCCAAGGCCGCCGACGAATGGGCACGCGCACAGTTCCCGTCGTGGGCAGCAGCACCACACACGTCGGTCGCCTCGTTCTCCGAGGCGAACGCCAATGTATGGGACGAGATCGCCCGCCACGACTCGGCAGAGTGGAAGAAGCGCATGGGCCGCAACGCCCATGACTGGGTGACCTACTGGCGGGCGCGAGCGTCCTAAACGGTCGACGCACTAAAATAGAACACGTGAACGATAGCTCGCTGTCCCGGCTCGACGTGCTGCGCTTTCTGGAGCGCGTACAGGCACGAGACCTCGCTCGCACCCGCCGGTGGATCGCCGACGAGGAGCGGCGCGAGGTCGAGCGGCAGCGAGGCCTCGCCGCACGCACGCCGGATCCTGATTGGCTGATCGAACGCGGACTCTCGGGGCGTACCGCCGTGTACATACACAAAGGGGGCTGCTACATGGTCGGATCCAGATCGAATGGGGTCGAGCTGGACCAGGCGCTTCGAGCCCTGGCCGAGGGGATCGCCCCTTGCCCACACTGCCGTCCCGACAACGCGCTCGGATTCTTCGACTGACCTCAGGCGGCCTCGACTCCATCCTCCCCTGAACCGACCCCGAGGTGCCGAAGCAGGTCGTACCGCGAGATCCGGTAACCGCGGTTGGCCGGCAGCAGTCGCACCGGGTACCGCTCCCCCTTGGCCAGGCTGTACCCCGTCGTACGCCCGATGCCCAATGCCCGATTGGCCGTTTCAAGGTCAACGGTCACCGGCAGATTCATCAACTCGTCATGCGTCATAGCTCGCTCGTCGCTGGTCACGAACTCCCCTCCATCGAGGTCAACACGCCCTCCCGGTTGGGGCGTTCATCGAACATAACGTATCGATAACGCTGGCCACTACGCAACATGCACTGCTAGCGTGTCGATATGCACAGTCACCAAACGGCAAGCGACACCATCGCCGGGCAGGTTCGCAAGCACCGAGCCCGGCTCGGCCTCAACCGGCAGCAACTCGCGGACGAGTGCGCTCGGTTGGGTGCAGTCGACCTCACATACGCCGCGATCACGAACATTGAGACCGGCCGCAGGAACAAGGAGGGCAAGCGACGCCGCGAGGTGACCGTCGACGAGCTGCTCGTGCTCGGCCTCGCCCTCGCAGTGCCCCCGCTCCTCCTGATGCTTCCCCTGGGGGACGAGCAGACCGTGCCCACTGTGCCCGCGGCCGATCCGCGAGACCCCTACACCGTGTGGAAGTGGTGCACGGGCGAGGAAGCGCCGACGCTCGCCGGCCCCCTCGACGGGCGCCACTACGTCGACCCCAGGCCCATCGCCGGCGTCGGCCCCAAGTGGTCCGCCGCATGGGGTACCGCGGCCTATCCCGCCTCGCTGTACCCCGAGTTCGAGCGGCGGCGCGAGGCAGTCCACAGGGCGTATCTGCGCACCGAGACCGCGCAGGCAACGCGCCGCGCAGACAAGGAGGGACGCACCGCAGCACAGACCGACTATCTGCACCGGCTCGAAGAACTCGCGCGCCACATCAACGACATGAACCGCGCGGGGCTCACGATCCCCGATCTACGACCTGCCTTGATCGAGGACATGCAGGGGCTCGACATGCTCGACGACCCCGGCGCCATCCACCCGAGAGGGACTGAGTGAACGGCACAATCACCAAGCGTTGCGGCTGCCGCGACGCCGACGGCAAGCAGCTCAACGGCTCTTGCACCAAGCTGAGCCAGCGCAGCCACGGCCTGTTCAGCCTCAATCAGGAACTGCCGCCCAAGAAGGGCAACGTGCGCCGCCGCTTCCGCCGCAGCGGCTACGACACCAAGACCAAGGCGCAGGCCGACCTCGACAAGGTGCGCGCGCTGCTCAACATCGCCGACGAGAACGACGTCGAGGGCCGCACCCGCTTGGCCGACATGCTCGAAACGGTGGGGGCGAGCAAAGACCCGATCCCCGACCACGAAGAGACCCGCCGCAAGTTCGCGACCGGCCAGTCACTCACGCAGCACATGACCGTCGGCGAGTGGCTCGAACAGTGGCTCGCCGGAAAGAAGGGGCTGCGCACCAGCGGCAAGAACCGGTACGACCTCGATATTCGGGTGCACCTCATGCCGCGGATCGGGCACATCCGGCTCGACCGGCTCACCGTGGCGCACCTCGACGAGATGTTCGCCGGCATCGCCGAGACGAACATCGAGATCAACGACGCGAACATTCTGCGCCGCACCGCGCTGGACGAGCTGAAGCTCATCGCCTGGAAGGGAGCTGAGAACCGGCGCCGCCGCAAGGCACTGAAAGAGACCATCGACGCGATGGACCCGTTCCGCCGCATCACGGGAGTCGCGACACAGCACCACATCAAGGCGACGCTGCGGGCCGCCCTGAACGTCGCTATCGGGCGCGGACTGATCATCTTCAACGCAGCCGCGCACGTCGAACTCGAAGCCGCCAAGCGACCCAAGGCACTTGTCTGGACCGACGAGAGAATCGCCGAGTGGCTCCGGACCGGCATCAAGCCGTCCGCCTGCATGGTGTGGACCCCGGAGCACGCCGGACAGTTCCTCGACTTCCTCGCCGACACCGGCGAGCGCCTGTACGGCCTGTTCCACCTGATCACCTTCCGAGGACTGCGCCGGGGCGAATCAGTCGGCCTGCGCCGTACCGACCGAAGCCGCGCGGCGGGAACGCTCACCATCGCGACGCAGCTCGTACAGGACGGTTGGGAGGTCATCGAGAACGCACCGAAGACCGACAGCGGCGAGCGCATCGTCGACCTCGACGAGTACAGCGGGCAGGTTCTCGACGAGCAGGAACTACGGCAAGAGGCCGAGCGCCTCGAATACGGCGAGGCATGGGTCGAATCGGGGCGCATGTTCACCATGCCCGACGGGTCGTTCATCCACCCCGGATGGCTGACGGACTATTTCGAGCGCCTCGTCGAACTCTCCGGCCTGCCCCCGATCCGGCTGCACGACCTGCGGCACGTCGCCGCCTCGCTCATGCTCGCCGCCGGCGTCGACATCAAGATCGTGTCCGAGACCCTCGGCCACAGCGACACCCGGATCACCCGGGACATCTATCAGTCGGTCATGCCGAAAGCTGCTCGCGACGCTGCCGAGGCGACGGCCGCCATCGTTCCGCGCGGCGCGGCCCGCCTCCCTGATGAAGCGCCCGCCGAGTCGGCCGCCGATCAGCGCGTCGAGCAGGTCGCGCAGCTCGCCCTCGATCACCTCGTCGCGCAGCTCGCCGCAGTCGCCGAGCAGGACGGCCGCACGGTCGAGCAGTTGGTGCTCGACCACCTCGCCGGACGGACCGGCGAGACGACCGCCGGACAGGATGGCCACACCATGGCCACACACGAGGGTGCGAAGATCATCGAGTTCCGCCCCCGCAAAGTATCCGAAAAAAGCAAAAGCCCCAGGTCACGGCGAGTGAGTCCTGAGGCTTCCACAGAGCCGCCTTCGGGATTCGAACCCGAGACCTACGCATTACGAGTGCGTTGCTCTGGCCATCTGAGCTAAGGCGGCGCGCTGTCCACACCATGGTGCGATCAGCAACGTCGGAAAGTCTACACAGTTTCCGGGGGTGCTCCGTACACCCCCCGGCAGCACCCCCGGAGGTACCGCGGACGCACGCCGACCACAGCCCAGACCGCACCCCGACCAAGGCTACGAGCAGCGCTTCCCCTCCCCAGGCACCGTCCCCCGCAGCACATACGCATCGATCGCGGAGTCGATGCACGTACTGCCACGCCCATACGCGGTGTGCCCATCCCCCACGTACGTCAGCAGTCGGCCCGAAGAGAGCTGGTGGGCCAGGGACTGAGCCCAGCGGTACGGCGTCGCCGGGTCGCGGGTCGTGCCGACGACCACGATCGGGGCGGCGCCCTTCGCCTCGATGCGGTGGGGTTCGCCCGTGGCCTTGACCGGCCAGTACGCGCAGTTCAGGGAGGCCCAGGCGAGGCCGTCGCCGAAGACCGGGGACGCCTTCTCGAAGGCGGGGAGGGCCTTCTCGACCTGGTCGGTGGTCGAGAACGCGGCCGGGAGGTCGAGGCAGTTCACGGCCGCGTTGGCGAACATCAGGTTCGAGTAACGGCCGTCGGCGTCACGCTCGTAGTAGCTGTCGGAGAGGACGAGCAGCCCGGCGCCGTCGTTCTCCTTCATCGCCGACGTGAGCGCCTCGCGCAACTGCGGCCAGGCCGCCTCGTCGTACATCGCCGCGATCACCCCGGTGGTGGCGAGCGCCTCGCCGAGCTTGCGGCCGTCCGCGTCCCCGGTGGGGACGGGGTGCGCGTCGAGCTTCTTGAAGAACGCCTTCAGGTTGTCGCCGACCTTGTCGGGCTTCGTGCCCTTGCCGCCGAGCGGGCAGTCGGTCTGCCGTACGCAGTCCTTCGCGAAGGACTGGAACGCCGTCTCGAAGCCCGCCGTCTGGTCGAGGTTCATACGGCGCGCGGGGAGCGACGGGTCCATCGCGCCGTCGAGGACGACGCGGCCGACCCGGTCGGGGAAGAGGCCCGCGTACGTCGCCCCGAGGAAGGTCCCGTACGACGCCCCGACGTACGTCAGTTTCCGGTCCCCCAGCACCGCCCGCAGGATGTCCATGTCCCGCGCCGCCTCGATCGTCGAGACATGGCGCAGCAGATCGGGCGAGTGCGCGCCGCAGCCCTCCGCGAACTTCTTGTACTCGCTTACGAGTTGGGTGGTCTCGCGCCGGTCGTCGGGGGTGGTGTCGGTCTGGGTGAACGTGTCCATGGCCCGCCCGCCGAGGCACTCGACGGGCTCGCTGCGGGCGACGCCGCGGGGGTCCATCGCGACCATGTCGTAGCGGGCGCGGACCTCGGCCGGGTAGCCGATCCCGGCGTACTGCTGGAGATACCCGACCGCCGAACCGCCCGGCCCGCCCGGGTTCACCATCAGCGAACCGAGCGGCTTGCCCTTGCCGGTGGCCTTCTTGCGGGCGACCGCGAGCCGGATGTCCCCCGCCGTGGGCTTGGCGTAGTCCAGCGGCGCCTTCATCGTGGCGCACTCGAAACCGGGAACACCGCACGTGTGCCAACTGAGCTTCTGCCCGTAGTACGACGCCAGGGTGGACGGCGTCGACCGCGGCAGCGGGGCCAGCGCCACGTCCGCCGCCGGGCTCGTCGCCGTCGTCGAACTCCCCGAGGAACATGCGGCGGACACGAGCAGCGCGGTTACGGCGAGCAGCGTGCCGCCGGTCCTACGACCGCGCCGGCTCCGGCGACTTCGACGGGCCTCGACCTCGGCCTCTCTGGGCTGACTCGGCTGGCTGGGCTGACTGCTCCGGCCGGGCCGGCGAAGGGGGCGCCTCATGTGCATCCAGCGAGCGTAACGCTGCGCGATCACTTGAATGCCGTACGTACACGATCCGCCCCGGACGAGTTACACCGTCAACCTCACACCCGAACAATCAGCCCGCCGCGGCCCACTCGACCCGCTCAGCCCGCTCAGCCCGCTCTGAGCGCCAACGTCATCGCCTCCACCGCGAGCAACGGCGACACATTCCGGTCGAGCGCCACGCGGCACGCCCCGATCGCCTCGATACGGCGCAGCGTGGACTCCGGGGAACCAGCGCGCGCGAGCCGCTCCAGCGCGTCCTCCGCATCCGCGTTGGCGATCGCCACCCGGGAGCCGAACTGGAGGGCGAGCACATCCCGGTAGAACGCGGTGAGGTCGGTCAGCGCGAGGTCGAGACTGTCGCGCTGCGTACGCGTTCTCCGGCGCTTCTGCTTGTCCTCCAGGTCCTTCATCACCCCGGCCGTGCCCCGCGGCATCCGGCTGCCCTGGCCGCCGCCCATCGCGGCCTTCATCTCCTCGGTCTCCTTGTCGTCCATCTCCTCGGCCAACTGCTTCGCGTCCTCGGAAGCGGCGTCCACCAACTCCTGGGCCGCCTTGAGGCACCCTCCGACGTCCTCGACGCGCAACGGCAGCTTCAGTACGGTCGCCCGGCGCTCACGCGCGGCCGGGTCCGTGGCCAGTCGGCGGGCCCGGTCGACATGCCCCTGCGTGGCGCGCGCGGCGGCCGCCGCCACTGCGGGCTCGACCCCCTCCCGCCGTACGAGCAGGTCGGCGACGGCGTCGACCGAGGGCGTGGTCAGGTTCAGGTGGCGGCAGCGGGAGCGGATCGTGGGGAGGACGTCCTCGATCGAGGGGGCGCAGAGGAGCCACACCGTGCGGGGGGCGGGTTCCTCCACGGCCTTGAGGACGGCGTTGGCCGACTTCTCGTTCAGCCGCTCGGCGTCCTCGACGAGGATGATCTGCCAGCGGCCGGTCGCCGGCGAGGTGAAGGACTTGCGGACCGTGTCCCGCATGTCGTCGGCGAGGATCTGCGCGCCCACCGCGGCGACGGTGGTGACGTCGGCGTGGGTGCCGATCAGCGCCGTATGACAGCCGTCGCAGAAGCCGCAGCCGGGGCTGCCGCCGAGCGCGCGGTCGGGGCTCACGCACTGCAGCGCGGCGGCGAAGGCCCGTGCCGCCTGGTTGCGTCCCGCGCCGGGCGGCCCCGTGAACAGCCAGGCGTGCGTCATCTTCGACGCCTCCGGCGGGGCCGTGCCGGTGGTCGCCGCGGTGACGAAGGCGTCGGCGTCCCGAGCGGCGGCATCGAGCTGCTCGCTCACCTTCTCCTGGCCCACCAGGTCATCCCACACGGTCATGGGTCACCGGCCCTTTCGTCACGTTTCGAGTCACGCGATCCATTGTGCGGGCCACCACTGACAACGGGGGTCGGGGAGCGGCTCGGGGGGGGCGAAGCACGGGTCATCGCCCCCACTGCCGTCAGCCCCTGCGCCCCCGGCCACGACCCCGCCCACGCCCGATGTCGTCGTCGCGGCCGAAGTCGCCGTCCTCGCGCGGACCGAGCAGTTCGTCGGCCAGCGAGGGCAGGTCGTCCAGGGGAGTCTCCTCGGCCCAGTCGGGGCGCGGCCGGCGCCGGGGCGCACCCTGCTCGTCGACCTGGGGCAGCTCGCGGGTGCGGTCCTCGCCACCCTCGGACCGGTCGGCCGGATGCTCGTCCCGGAAGAAGCCCGCGGGCACCCGGTCCGACGGCCCCTGGTCGCGCACCGGCGGCAGCACCGCGGTCTCGTCCGCGGCACCGACCGGCGGCAGGACGGCCGTCTCTTCAGCAGCCGACACCGGAGGCAGTACGGCCGTCTCGTCCGCGGCCCCCGCGGGAGCGGGCGGTTGCGGCAGCTCGGCCGTCCTCTCGGAGTCCCGTCCGTGGGAGTCGCGCACCTCGGAACCGGGCGCCTCGGAGTCTCCGGACACCGACCGCAGTACGGCCGTCTCGTCCCCGGAACCGGAGCTCACCGACCGCAGCACAGCCGTATCCTCCGCCGACCGCCCACGCGCACCGGCACCAGCCCCCGCGCCCGGCTTCACCACCGGCGTCGGCACAGTCGACGCCTCAGGCCTGGCCTCCGGAGCGGCGGGCACCGGAGGAGCCGTCGGCTGTCGAGCCGCCAGTTCCGCCGCGGCCGCCGCCTCCGCCGCCAAGCGGCGGGCCTCCTCGGCCGCGAGCAGGGCCGCCTCGGCCTTGCGCTGCTTCTCCAGCCGCCGTGCCTCGGCCTCGGCGCGCAGCCGGGCCTCGTCCTCGGCCTGCTTGCGGAGCCGGTCGGCCTCCGCCCTGCGGCGGGCCTCCTCGGCGGCGCGGGCCTCTTCCTCGGCGAGGAGGCGGGCCTTCTCCTCCTCGGCACGCCTGCGTGCGTCCTCGGCGCGCTGCCGGGCCTCTTCGGCCTGGCGTTCGGCCTCGCGGCGCTGGGCCTCTTCCAGCTCGCGCCGCTTGCGCTCCTCCTCCTCGGCGCGCAGCTGGGCGAGCTGCTCCTGGCGCTCGCGCTCCAGGCGCTCCTCCTCCGCCTTGCGGGCGGCCTCTTCCTCGGCCTTGCGGCGGGCCTCCTCCTCGGCGGCCTTGCGCGCCTCCTCCTGGGCCTTGATCTCGGCCTCGGAGAGCGGCAGGACGGTGTCGAGGCGGTGCCGGATCACCGTGGTGACGGCCTCGGGCTCCTGGCTCGCGTCGACCACCAGGTAGCGGCTCGGGTCGGCGGCGGCCAGCGTGAGGAAACCGGACCGTACGCGCGCGTGGAACTCGGCGGGCTCCGACTCCAGTCGGTCCGGCGCCTCGGTGAACCGCTCACGGGCGGTCTCCGGGTCCACGTCCAGCAGGACGGTCATGTGCGGGACAAGTCCGTCGGTCGCCCAGCGGTTGATGCGGGCGATCTCGGTCGGGGACAGGTCGCGGCCCGCACCCTGGTAGGCGACGGAGGAGTCGATGTAGCGGTCGGAGACGACGATCGCGCCGCGCTCCAGGGCGGGCCGTACGACGGTGTCGACGTGCTCCGCGCGGTCGGCGGCGTAGAGCAGCGCCTCCGCGCGGTGGGACAGTCCCGCCGACGACACGTCGAGCAGGATCGACCGCAGCCGCTTGCCGACCGGTGTCGCGCCGGGCTCGCGGGTGAGCACGACCTCGTGTCCCTTGCCCCTTATCCACTCGGCGAGGGCCTCGGCCTGGGTGGACTTCCCGGCGCCGTCGCCACCCTCCAGGGCGATGAAGAAGCCGGTGCTCGCGGGCACCGTGTCCGGGTCGTCGCCGCCGAGCAGCGCGTCGCGCAGATCGTGCCGCAGCGGCACTCCGGCGCGGTCGTCGACCTTGGCGAGGACCAGCGCGGCGACCGGCAGCAGCAGGGCGCCGACCAGCATCAGCGTGAACGCGGCGCCGCCGTGCGCGAACACGAACTTGCCGTTCTCCAGGCGGTGCGGGCCGATCAGCGCCGCCACCAGGGGGGCGATCAGCGCGCCGAGCGCCACCGCGACCCGGACGACCGCGTGCAGGTGCTCGGTGGTGCGGGCCCGGCGGTAGTCCTCGGCCTCCTGGTCGAGCAGGGTGTGCCCGGTGTTGGCGGCCACGCCCGCGCCGATGCCGGCGAGCGCGACGATCAGCAGCACGGTGGTGACGTCCGGGACCAGGCCCGCGGCGAGCAGCGCGATGCCGGTGAAGGCGATGGCGAGGGTCAGCAGGCGGCGGCGCGACAGTGTCGGCAGCAGGGCGGGCGCCGTACGGATGCCGACCACGACCCCACCGGTCAGCCCGAGCACCAGCAGCCCGAAGGTCACCGGGCCGCCGTGCAGGTCCTGGGCCTGGAGCACGGACACGGCGACGGCGGCGGAGATCGCCGCGGCGACGGCCGCGCAGGCGACCACGAGCAGCGCGATCGCGCCCGTACGGCCCTTGTCGACGCCGGTGCCCGTCCTGGGGCGGCGCAGCCCTTCGAGCGGCGACCGCGCGCGCGGGGTGCGGATTCCGGGCAGTTCCAGGGCGGTCAGGACGGAGAGGGACGCGGCGAACAGCCCGGCCGCGACGTACGAACCGAGCGCGGCCTGGTGCTGGTCGAACCAGGCGACGCCCGTGCCCAGCAGGTTGTTGAGCAGGGCCGCCACGACGAGTGCGGCGGCCGCGAGGGGGATCGCCACGAAGCTCGTGCGCAGCGAGAGCCGGCGCAGCGCGTCCATGTGGTCGGGCAGCGGCCGGACCGTGGCGCCCTCCAGCGGCGGGGCCGGCAGCAGGGCAGGCCCCGCGCTCTCGCGGCACACCGTCCAGAAGCGCTCGGCGACCCCGGTGACGAAGGCGGTCACCAGGAGCACGGCCAGTGCGTTGTCCGGTGTCCAGTCGATCCACAGGGGGGCGACGATCAGCAGCGCGGCCCGCAGACCGTCCGCGCCGACCATGGTCCAGCGCCGGTCGAGCGGCCCCTCCTGGGAGGTGAGCGAGGTGAGCGGGCCGAGCAGCACCGCCCCGAAGAGCAGCGTCGCCAGGATGCGCGCCCCGAAGACGGTCGCCACCGCGAACGCCACACCCCGGTAGCCACCGCCGAACGAGCCCTGGGCGATGGCCGCCTGGAAGGCGAGCACGACCAGGACCAGCAGGGCGAGGGTGTCGCCGACACCCGTCACGAGCTGTGCGCTCCACAACCGCTTGAGCTGCGGCTGGCGCAGCAGGGCGCGGACGGCACGCTCGCGGGAGTCCGCGACAAGGGCGTCGTCGGGGGCCGGCTGGTGGGCCGTTGGCTGCTCGGCTGGCGTCATGCTTTCAGCCTATCGGCAGCCACCGACAACAAGCCGCGCCCGCCCGGACCTGCGCACGCCCCGACACCAAAGTGATGCCGGGGCGTTCGTTTCGCGACCCTGTGGTGCAGGAAGCGTGCGGGTCAGTCCTCGGACGTCACCTTGGAGGTGGCCGTCTTCTTGGCCGTCGCGGTCTTGGCGGCGGTGGTCGTCTTCTTGGCGGTCGCCGTCGTCTTCTTCGCCACTGTCTTCTTGGCCGTCGTCGTCTTCTTGGCGGGCGCCTTCTTGGCGGCCGTCTTCTTCGCCGGGGCCTTCTTCGCCGTCTTCTTGGCGGGCGACTTGGCCCGCTTCTCGGCGAGCAGCTCGTAGCCGCGCTCCGGGGTGATCTCCTCGACGCTGTCGTCGGAGCGCAGGGTCGCGTTGGTCTCGCCGTCGGTGACGTACGGCCCGAAGCGGCCGTCCTTGACGACGACGGGCTTCTCGCTGACCGGGTCGGTGCCCAGTTCCTTCAGCGGCGGCTTGGCTGCGGCCCGGCCGCGCTGCTTGGGCTGGGAGTAGATCTCCAGCGCCTCTTCGAGGGTGATCGTGAAGAGCTGGTCCTCGGCCGTCAGCGAGCGGGAGTCCGTGCCCTTCTTCAGGTACGGCCCGTAGCGCCCGTTCTGCGCGGTGATCTCCACGCCCTCGGCGTCCTTGCCGACGACACGCGGCAGCGACATCAGCTTGAGGGCGTCGGCGAGCGTCACCGTGTCGAGGGTCATCGACTTGAACAGCGAGGCCGTACGCGGCTTGACGGCGTTCTTCCCGGTCTTCGGGGTGCCCTCGGGGAGCACCTCGGTGACGTACGGGCCGTAGCGGCCGTCACGGGCGATGATCTGGTGGCCCGACTCGGGGTCGGCGCCCAGCTCGAAGTCGCCGCTCGGCTTGGCGAGCAGTTCCTCCGCGTGCTCGACGCTGAGCTCGTCCGGTGCCAGGTCCTCGGGGACGTCGGCGCGCTGGTGGTTCTCGGAGTCCTTCTCGCCACGCTCCACGTAGGGGCCGTAGCGGCCGACGCGCAGCATGATGTCGTTGCCGACCGGGAAGGACGACACCTCGCGGGCGTCGATCGCGCCCAGGTCGGTGACGAGCTCCTTGAGACCGCCCAGGTGGTCGCCGTCGCCGTTGCCTGCCTCGGCGGCGCCCGTCGCCTCGCCCTCGCCGAAGTAGAAGCGCCGCAGCCACGGCACGGCCTGCGCCTCGCCGCTGGCGATGCGGTCGAGGTCGTCCTCCATCTTGGCGGTGAAGCTGTAGTCGACGAGCCGCCCGAAGTGCTTCTCCAGGAGGTTGACGACGGCGAAGGACAGGAAGGACGGCACCAGGGCCGTGCCCTTCTTGAAGACGTAGCCGCGGTCGAGGATCGTGCCGATGATCGACGCGTACGTCGACGGGCGGCCGATCTCGCGCTCTTCGAGCTCCTTGACGAGGCTGGCCTCGGTGTAGCGGGCCGGGGGCTTGGTGGCGTGCCCGTCGACCGTGATCTCCTCGGCGCTGAGCGCGTCGCCCTCGGCGACCTGCGGCAGCCTGCGCTCGCGGTCGTCCAGCTCGGCGTTCGGGTCGTCGGCGCCCTCTACGTAGGCCTTCAAGAAGCCGTGGAAGGTGATCGTCTTGCCGGAGGCGCTGAACTCGACGTCCCGGCCGTCGGACGAGGTGCCCGCGATCTTCACGGTGACGGAGTTGCCGACCGCGTCCTTCATCTGGGAAGCGACGGTCCGCTTCCAGATCAGCTCGTAGAGCCTGAACTGGTCGCCGGCCAGGCCGGTCTCGGCCGGGGTGCGGAAACGATCACCCGAGGGGCGGATCGCCTCGTGCGCCTCCTGGGCGTTCTTGACCTTCCCGGCGTACACGCGCGGCTGGGCCGGCAGGTAGTCGGCGCCGTACAGCTGCGTCACCTGGGCGCGGGCGGCGGTGATCGCCGTCTCGCTCAGGGTCGTGGAGTCCGTACGCATGTAGGTGATGTAGCCGTTCTCGTACAGCTTCTGCGCGACCTGCATGGTGGCCTTCGCGCCGAAGCCGAGCTTGCGGCTGGCCTCCTGCTGGAGCGTCGTCGTACGGAACGGGGCGTACGGCGAGCGTCGGTACGGCTTCGACTCGACGGACCGGACGGCGAACCGGGTGTCCTCCAGGGCGGCGGCCAGCGCGCGGGCGTTGGCCTCGTCCAGGTGGAGGGTGTTCGCGCCCTTGATCTGGCCCAGGGAGTCGAAGTCGCGGCCCTGGGCGACGCGCTTGCCGTCGACGGCCTGGAGGCGGGCGACGAGGGTCGACGGGTCGCTCGCGTCACCGGTCCGGCCGGTCCCGAAGGTGCCGGTCAGGTCCCAGTACTCGGCGGAACGGAACGCGATGCGCTCGCGCTCCCGCTCGACGACGAGCCGGGTGGCGACGGACTGGACACGGCCGGCCGACAGGCGCGGCATGACCTTCTTCCAGAGGACCGGCGAGACCTCGTAGCCGTAGAGGCGGTCGAGGATACGGCGGGTCTCCTGGGCGTCGACCAGGGGCTGGTTGAGGTCGCGCGGGTTGGCGACGGCGGCGCGGATCGCGTCCTTGGTGATCTCGTGGAACACCATGCGCTTGACCGGGACCTTGGGCTTCAGGACCTCAAGGAGGTGCCACGCGATGGCCTCGCCCTCACGGTCCTCATCGGTGGCGAGGAAGAGCTCGTCGGAGTCCTTGAGCAGGTCCTTGAGCTTCTTGACCTGGGCCCGCTTGTCGGCGTTGACCACATAGATCGGCTCGAAGTCGTGGTCGACGTCCACACCGAGACGGCGGACCTCACCGGTGTACTTCTCGGGCACCTCCGCGGCGCCGTTGGGAAGGTCGCGGATGTGCCCGACGCTCGCCTCGACGACATATCCGGGGCCCAGGTAGCCCTTGATCGTCTTCGCCTTGGCAGGGGACTCGACGATGACGAGTCGGCGGCCGCCGTGTGCGGTCTCGCTGGTCGGGGACAACTTCGCTCTTCTCTCCGGTCGACGCTGGGGCCTCCCCCGGGGCAAACGGCTCCGGGGAGGAGCAGGTGCGCTTCCGCGTCGTTCCGGGCGGGCTCTCGGTGTACCGGTGAGAGGTCCTCGTAGCGGAGCTACCAGGGCCTTCGACCGGTGCGGCGAGAGTGCTTGCCGGGCGGCGCGGGGACGTGCCTGCATCTCCCCGGGGTCGCTTGGTCCCGAGGTCGGGTCATGGTGACGCTGCGGAGTGTGACGGTACATCCCGCCCCCGTGTCAAACGGGAAAAGCCCGCAACGGCCACTCGAACGGTAACCCGACTACCGCCATTCCTGCCGCCCGGAGTCCCCACCGGCCTTTTCGGAGCCATCCGGAGGGTGATCTCCTGGTTGTCCGCCGATCGTCCGTGCCGCGGCTCCGGTGCGCTGCTCAGACGTGCAGGAAGCACCAGGTTCCGAGGAGGAGGGCGGCGACCGCGGCGAGGCTCGCGAGGGTCGCCGATGCGACCGGGTTCACACCCTGGGCGACGGGTTCGCGGTGCCGGACCCTGACCACGGTCCACAGCAGCAGCGCGCCTCCGAACAGGGCGAACACCAACCCCGCGAAGATCGCAGGCCCGCTCTCCATGTGTGTCCCCTCCCGGCCGGATGCCCCGGTCCGGGAGGCTGACATCCGGAGGCGACGGGCAGGCCAACCCCGGGTGAACTCGCGGCGGACAGCGCTCAGGCGGTCGTTCCTGAGGACGATATCGCCCCGCTCGTCCGGGACCGGTCGGCTCGGCCGACGGTGCACACGACCGAGTCGAAACCGGCCTTCCAGTTGGTCTCGTCGGACAGATACCCGAAGACGGAACGGTCGGCACCGGGCGCCCAAGTCGACTCGAACTTGTCGCCGCACAGCTTGTTCCCCTGCCGCAGCGCCTCCTCGAACGCCATCGTCCTCGGGGCCGTCACGAAACCGATCACCTGGTCGGTGTGCTGATCGGCACAGTCGGTCAGGGACGCGGTGAAATACGTCTTGTGGTCGACGTACAGCCAGCAGTCGCCGACGCTCATCTCGGTGGTCCACACGTTCGACCCGGCACTCCGGAAGCGCCCTATCTCCCCGCCGATCGGCACATGCCGGCCGAGCACGAGACACGCCGTACCGCCCCCGGCCGCCCGGAAGCCGGCCTCGGTCGGCGTGAGGGCGTAGACACCGGCGTCGGCCAGGGACCCGGCCACCCCCTTCACCTTGCCCGCGCACCGCTCGCCCCCGTGGTCCCGCGCGTCGGCGAAGTCGCTCGCCGCGTCGACCGCCATCACCTGCCCGTCCGGAACGCCGTGCGCACAGCTCACAACACCCAGGTCGGGCCGCGACGCGAACGCCGCCCCGGTCCACACCGCGTGCACACAATCCCCGGCCCGCAACGCCTTCTTGAGCCCGACGTCCTCGCCGTACGGATACGCGGCCCCGGCCGACGCCGACGGGGACGCCTTCTTGGTCGCCGCCGCCCCCTTCCCGTCGTCCAGCGAGGTCACGGCCCACACTCCACCGGCGACCACCATCAGGACGGCCACGACAAGAGCGACAACCGCCCCGACCGGCCTCCGACGCGGACCCCCGTGGCGTGACCCGCCGCCGATCGCCCTCGGACCACCGGGATACGTCGGCCCCTGACCGCCCGCGTAGGGGGGCGTCGGCGCGCTGCCCTGGTAGGACTCCGGCCGGGCACCCTGATAGCCGCCCTGGTAGGGCATCGTGGGGCTGTTCGCGTACGGATCCCATTGCCCGTACGACCCGCCGCCGGGCGAACCGGCCTGCCCCTGCGGGGAGTACGGCGACTCGGCGCCCGCCGGGGTATTCGGCGCGTTGGAGGTCGGCGGGGTGCCAGGGGCGTTTGGGCCGCCCGGAGTCTCCGGCGTCCCGAAGGCCTCCGGTGTCCCCGAAGTGGGCCGGCCTCCGGGCGTGGAGCCCCCGAGGGCGGCCGGGGGCCGGTCACCGTACGGCGCCGGGTCCTGGTGGGTAGCCCCGGGGCCTCCCGGGGTCTGCGGGGCGTAGGGACCGCCCACGTAGGGGCCGCCCATGGCGTATCCGGGCTGCCCGCCCGGGACTTGACCCCGAGGTCCGCTCTCCACACGACCGGGTGGATCACCCTCGGCGTAGCCGGGCCGACCGCGCCCGACGTAGCCGCGCGGACTGCTCCCGACGCTGCCGGGCGGACCGCCGGCGACACCCCCCGGCGACTGATCTGCCGTGGGCCGACCGCCCGGTGCCGGTCCGAAGCCCTCCGGCGGCGGTCCGAAGCCGCTGGGCATCCGGCCCAAGTCACCCCGCCCCCGCCCGACCCCGTCCGGCGTCGGCAGACTCCCCGGCGCCGCACCGGCCCGCCGCCCCACCCGCTCCAACCCCCGCGCCGCGGTCTCCGGCGTCGACCTCAACGCCGGGTCCTTGACCAGCAACCCCTGGAGTACCGGCGCCAGTTCACCCGCACGGACGGCCGGTGTCGGCTCCTCGCCGAGCAGGGCCGTGAGCGTCGCGAAGTCGCCGTCGCGGTCGAACGGGCCGCGGCCCTCGACCGCGGCGTACAGCGTGGCGCCCAGGGAGAACAGGTCCGCGGCCGGAGTCGGCGGTTCGCCGCGGGCGCGCTCCGGGGCCAGGTAGCCGGGCGTGCCCATGATGCCGACGGTGGCGGTGAGGTGGGGTTCGTGGGACTCGGGCTGGAGGGCGATGCCGTAGCCGGTGAGCAGCACGCGCGCGTACGGATCGCCCGAAGCGTCCGGTGCCAGAAGGATGTTGGCCGGTTTCACATCCCGGTGCAGGATGCCGATGCGGTGCCCGGCGGTGAGCGCGTCGAGGAGGGCGAGCCCGATGCGGGCCACCCGGGCCGGCGGCAGCGGGCCCGAACGCCCTAGGACCGCTTGGAGGTCGACTCCGTCGGGGACGTAGTCCATGACGATCCAGGGCAGGCCCTCGTGGATCACCACGTCGTGCACGGTCGCCACATGCGGATGGCCGCGCAACCGGGCCGCGTGCCGCGCCTCACCGCGCGCCCGCGCGATGCGCCGCGCGCGCTCGCCGCCGTCCCCCGACGCATCCGGCAGCGCGATCTCCTTGACGGCGACCTCGCACGCCAACTCCTCGTCGTACGCGAGCCATACGCGCCCCATGCCACCCGCGCCGAGCATGCGCAGCAGCCGGTAGCGCCCGTTGACGACGCTGCCCTCGCCCTGTTCCGGCGTATCCCCGGCCATCACGCCTCCCCCGAGACGGCGCGCCTCCCCCGAGGACGCGTGGAACCTGTCTCCGAAAGTAGCCTCGCACCCGCCACTGACAAGAGGGCTTTTCCGCACCGATCCGAACAATCTCGCCGGATGGGGACGCATGCGGCCCAGTGGCCCGGGGAGGCCTCAGGCGTGACAGGGGTGGGGAGGGGTTGGGGCGCTATACGGCAGGGGCGGGCGGCGGATACGGCGGGCGGGCGGCAGCGCGATGACCGGGCCGGCCGTAGGCGTTCGGCGGTGCGAGAGACCGGCGGCCGAGTCGCGGTCGGCCGCCGCGAGCAGCCGGTCGGCAGAGGCAGGCGCCGACCGAGAGCAACCGCCCGACCGGGACCAACTCCCGTCCGGGTGCGGCCAGTCGGCCGAGGGCGACAGGCCCGCTCCGGCCTCGGAAAATGGCCGGCCACCCGCAACCGGTCGCCGCCCCGTGCCGGTCAGCCGCCCGCAACCGGCCGCCACCCCACGCCAGTCGCCGCCCGCAACCGGTCTTCGCCCGCGCCGGTCAGCCGCCGGCACCGGTCACCCCACCGGCTCAAGGAACCCCTGCTCCACCAGCAACCGAATCTGCGCTGGCGTCCGATCACGAAGCAAAACCGGGTCCTCGCCCACGAGTTGGGCGATGGCGTCCAGGATGCGGCCCGCGCTCAGCGTGCCGTCGCAGACGCCGGCGAAGCCCGCGCCGACCGTGTCGACCTTGGTCGCCCGGCGCATGCCGCGGTGCTGGCGCAGGACGACATGCTCGGGGTCCTCGGCGCCGGGCAGCCCGACCTGTTCCTGGATGATCTCGGGGGCGAGCCTGAAGTGGGCGGCGAGCAGGGCCGCGTCGTCGCGGGCGCGCAGATAGTCGACCCGGTCGAAGTGCTCCCGCACGGTGTCGCCGAGCGGCTGCTCGACCGGGTGCGGCCACTCCTCGACGGTGATCGAGGGCGCGTCGGAGTCCGTCCTGCGCAGGGTGATCCAGCCGAAGCCGACGGCCTTGACCTTGCGCGCCTCGAACTCGTCGAGCCACGCGTCGTAGAGCGCCTCGTACGCGGCCGTGTCGCCCTGGTGGTCGCCCGCGTCCCTGAGCCACAACTCGGCGTACTGCGTGACGTCCTGGACCTCGCGCTGCACGATCCAGGCGTCGCACCCGCGCGGCACCCACGAGCGCAGCCGGTCCTGCCAGTCCTCCCCTTCCACGTGCTGCCAGTTGGCGAGGAACTGCGCGAATCCGCCCTCGCGCAGCCGATCCCCCGCCTGCTGAACGAGCGACCGGCACAGATCGTCCCCGCCCATCCCGCCGTCGCGGTAGGTCAGCCGGGCGCCCGGCGAGATCACGAACGGCGGGTTGGACACGATGAGTTCGTACGTCTCGTCGTCCCGGACCGGCTCGAAGAGCGAGCCCTCGCGGAGGTCGGCGGCCGGGGCTCCGGACAGCGCGAGGGTGAGCGCGGTGATGTGCAGGGCACGGGGGTTGAGGTCGGTGGCCGTCACGCGCGTGGCGTGCCGGGCCGCGTGCAGCGCCTGGATGCCGGACCCGGTGCCGAGGTCGAGCGCGGCGGAGACCGGCGTCCGTACGGTGATCCCCGCGAGCGTGGTGGACGCGCCGCCCACCCCGAGGACGACGCCTTCCTCCCGGCTGCCGATCCCGCCGGCCCCGCCGACCGCGCACCCCAGGTCGGACACGATGAACCAGTCCTCGCCGTCGGGCCCGCCGTACGGCCGTACGTCCACGGTCGCGGCGACCTCGTCGGTACCGACGGAGACCAGCCACCCGCTCTCCACGCACGCGGCGACGGGCAGGACGTCGGCCACACGTGCGTGCGGCACGGGCTGCTGGAGGAGGAACAGCCGGACCAGCGTCTCCAGCGGGGTGTCGCCTCTGGTCGCCCGGAGGGCCGGCACGGTCTCGCTGCGGGCCAGCGCCGCGTACGCGGGGGCACCGAGCAGTTCGAGCAGTCCGTCGGCGGTGAAGGCGGCGCCGAGCAGGGCGTCCCGGAGCCGGGTGGCGACCTCCGGGCGGTCGGATGCGGGCAGGGTGGGCAGGGTGGAGTTACTCACACCCCCATTGTGGCCGCTCCCACCGACAACACGCGTGGCACCGACCGACAAGGCTCCCGCACACGCGAAGGCCCCGGCACGCACGCGTACCGGGGCATCTTTCAGCTACTGAAAGATCGCTGCCTACAGGGAATGCGTCAGGCCGCCGACGACGAAGCCACCGGAGTAGCCGTCTTGCAGGCCTCCTGCTTGGTCATCGCCTTGCCGACATCGCCCTCTTCGAGGGTCTTCAGGGCGTCGTTCCCGCTCGTGCTGAGCTTGTCCAGCGAGGTCGCGATGCCCTTGAGGCCGTCCGCGAACTTCGCCTGGTCCTTGGTGTTCAGCACGTCCACCTGCCCCTTCAGGGTGGCGTACGACGCGGAGATGCCGTTGAGCTCCTTCACCGCGTCCTGCTGCTTCTTCGCGCCGTTGTCGACGTCCGGTGCCCCGGCGGTGTTCACGGCGGCCCCGATCGCCTTGTAGGCGTCGGACATGTCCTGGAAGGCCTGCGAGTCGGTCTTCTGGACCTCTTCCGGGGTGCTGTTGTCCGAGGTCTCCTTCTGGATCGCCGTGTTGGCGGCCTGGATCTTCTTCGCCTGCGGCTGCACCGCGACGCAGACCTGCTTGGCCCAGGCGTCCAGCTTGGCGTCGCTGTCGTCGCCACTGCCGCCGCATCCCGACAGCGCCAGTACCAGTACCGCACCGCCGGACAGTGCGACCGCGAGCTTCTTGTTCACCGGTTTGGTCCCTTCCATGGCTCTCGGCCCCGGAACATACACGGCGGACGGCCCGCAGCCCCGGGCCTAAGGTCCGATAGGAGTCCTTTTGAAGCCATTTGCACCAAGCGAGAGAAGGCTCACGGCAGAAGTCTGAACACAGACAGAACGGGCGGGCGGCGCCCACAACTCGCGCCACCCGCCCGCCCGTTGAGCAGGACTCCGTAGAACCGCCTACGAAACGACCGCCGGATCCGCCGACTTGGCCGTCCGGTCGGCGTCGTCGCCGTCGTCCCCCACGGCGATCCCGCGCCGCTTGGAGATGTACACGGAGACGGCGATCACGAGGAACGCGAGGACCGCGATCGCGATCCGCACCCCGGTGTTCTTGTCGTCGCCGTAGCTGAACTTGATGACCGCGGGCGCGATGAGCAGCGCGACGAGGTTCATCACCTTCAGCAGCGGGTTGATGGCCGGGCCCGCGGTGTCCTTGAAGGGGTCGCCGACCGTGTCGCCGATCACCGTGGCGGCATGGGCCTCGCTGCCCTTGCCGCCGTGGTTGCCGTCCTCGACGAGTTTCTTCGCGTTGTCCCAGGCACCGCCCGAGTTCGCGAGGAAGACCGCCATCAGCGTGCCGGTGCCGATCGCGCCCGCCAGGAACGAGCCGAGCGCGCCGACGCCGAGCGTGAACCCGACCGCGATCGGCGTGAGCACGGCGAGCAGACCGGGCGTGGCCAGCTCACGCAGCGCGTCCTTGGTGCAGATGTCGACGACGCGGCCGTACTCCGGTGTCTCGGTGTAGTCCATGATCCCGGGGTGCTCGCGGAACTGCCGCCGCACCTCGTAGACCACGGCCCCCGCGGACCGGGAGACCGCGTTGATCGCCAGACCCGAGAAGAGGAAGACGACCGCGGCACCCACGATGAGGCCCACCAGGTTGTTGGGCTGGGAGATGTCCATCATCAGGTTGAGTGGCGCGCCCGGTCCCGAGACCTTCTCGCCGACGTCGTTGGCGGCGGTGAGGATCGCGTCCCGGTACGACCCGAAGAGCGCCGACGCCGCCAGGACGGCGGTGGCGATGGCGATGCCCTTCGTGATGGCCTTGGTGGTGTTGCCCACCGCGTCCAGGTTGGTGAGCACCTGCGCGCCCGCGCCCTCGACGTCGCCGGACATCTCCGCGATGCCCTGCGCGTTGTCGGAGACCGGCCCGAAGGTGTCCATGGCGACGATCACACCGACCGTGGTGAGCAGACCGGTACCGGCCAGCGCCACCGCGAACAGCGCCAGCATGATCGACACGCCGCCGAGCAGGAACGCCCCGTAGACCGCGAGGCCGATCAACAGGGCGGTGTAGACGGCCGATTCGAGGCCCAGCGAGATCCCGGCGAGGATGACGGTGGCCGGCCCCGTGAGCGAGGTCTTGCCGATGTCCATCACGGGACGGCGGTTGGTCTCCGTGAAGTAGCCGGTCAGCTGCTGGATCAGCGCCGCGAGCACGATGCCGATGGCCACGGCGACGAGCGCGAGGATCCGCGGGTCGCCGTCCTTGGCCTTGATCGCCGCGTCGGTGACGCCGTCGAGGTCGGCGTACGACGACGGCAGATAGACGAACACCGCGACCGCCACCAGCACGAGCGAGATCACCGCGGAGATGAAGAACCCCCGGTTGATCGCGGACATGCCGCTGCGGTCGGTCCGGCGCGGTGCCACCGCGAAGATGCCGATCATGGCGGTGATCACACCGATCGCCGGCACGAGCAGCGGGAAGGCGAGCCCGGAGTCGCCGAAGGCGGCCTTGCCGAGGATCAGCGCGGCGACCAGCGTCACGGCGTACGACTCGAAGAGGTCGGCCGCCATGCCCGCGCAGTCGCCGACGTTGTCGCCCACGTTGTCGGCGATGGTCGCGGCGTTGCGCGGGTCGTCCTCCGGGATGCCCTTCTCGACCTTGCCGACCAGGTCGGCGCCGACGTCGGCGGCCTTGGTGAAGATGCCGCCGCCGACCCTCATGAACATGGCGATGAGGGCGGCACCGAGGCCGAATCCCTCCAGCACCTTGGGCGCGTCGGCCGCGTACACCAGCACCACGCACGAGGCGCCCAGCAGACCGAGCCCCACCGTGAACATGCCGACGACGCCGCCCGTGCGGAAAGCGATCTTCATTGCTTTGTGCGAGACGGCGGTGAGATCCTTTTCCGGCTCACCCTCCCTCGGGGTCGCTTCCCGGGCTGCCGCGGCGACACGGACATTACTGCGTACGGCGAGCCACATGCCGATATAGCCGGTGGCCGCCGAGAACACCGCACCGATCAGGAAGAAGATCGATCGTCCGGCACGCTGATTCCAGTCGTCCGCGGGCAGCATCAGGAGCAGGAAGAAAACGATCACGGCGAATACGCCGACCGTGCGCAACTGCCGTCCCAGATAGGCGTTCGCGCCTTCCTGGATCGCCGTCGCGATCTTCTTCATGCTGTCGGTGCCCTCGTCGGCCGCGAGTACCTCGCGGACCAGGATGACCGCGACCGCGAGCGCCGCCAGCGCCACGAGGCCGATCACCATCACGAGGATGCGGTTGTCGTCGGTCAGAACTGCTGCTGCGAAGGTTGTGGGGTGATCAAACTGCTGAGGGGTAGAAAGCCCCGCCATTCGTCCTCCTTGACGCCTGTGCTGAGCTCAAGATGTGGACGGATTGTAGGTACCGGAACCTGATCAAAACAGAGTGCGGCAAACGGAATTGGCCTTCGCATAGTAATGCCTTAAAAGCATTGGCGCTTGATCAAATCATCGGGGCAGTGATCAGGCATTGATCAAATCATTGATCGTGAATTGATTCACGAATTCTTTCGCGCCGGGGAAACCCTGTCGTCGCACCGTCGCGGAACTCGCCCGGACATGCCGAAGGGCCCTGCTGAGCAGGGCCCTTCGGCTGTGGTGTGCGGCGTTTCTTCAGGAAAGCGTCGTGGCCGGCGGTGTCGTCGGCCAGGTCATACGGATCGTTCCACCGTGCTCCCCCGCGGTGACCTCGACGTCGTCGACGAGCCCGCTGATGACAGCGAGGCCCATCTCGTCCTCCTCGGTCTCCGCGTCCGGATCGTCGCCCAGGGACCCGGGCGCCTTGTCGCCGGGAGCCGAACGTGGTGCCTCGTCGCCGACCTCGATGGAGAACTGCTTCTCCTCCTCGATCAGCAGCACCTTCACCGGGGCGGTGATCCCACTGCTCTGGTGCAGCCCGACGGCACGGGTGCAGGCCTCACCTACGGCGAGTCTGACCTCGTCGAGTACGGCCTCGTCCACTCCGGCCCTGCGCGCCACCGCTGCCGCCACCAGTCGGGCGGTCCTGACGTGCTCGGGCAGCGCGCTGAAGCGGAGTTCAACGGTGGCCATGCATCCCCCTCGGGACTACGGGCGTGCTGTCGGAGGGCCGGGCCGCCGAAAGCCCGGTCCACCGGTCGTCTATACGGCCGATCGGGGAGCGGTCACACACCGCTCCCGGAACGGTCGGTCAGTCGGTGGCCGCCACCGCTTCCTCGACCGAGGTGTGAATCGGGAACACCTTGGTGAGGCCGGTGATACGGAAGATCTTCAGAATGCGCTCCTGGTTGCAGACCAGGCGCAGCGAGCCCTCGTGGGCACGCACCCGCTTCAGGCCGCCGACCAGCACACCGAGCCCGGTGGAGTCGAGGAAGTCGACTCCCTCCATGTCCACGACGAGGTGGAAACTCCCGTCGTTCACCAGCTCGACCAGCTGTTCGCGCAACTTGGGCGCGGTATATACGTCGATTTCGCCACCGACCTCGACGACCGTACGATCGCCGACGGTACGGGTCGACAGGGACAGGTCCACGGATCCTCCAGCACCTTGCTATCGAGCGGTCATCCCATGGGACACCTCGGCAGAGCCCCCAGGACGGTTCGCCAGCCGCGATGGCATTCAATCACTTACCGCAGGGCGTGCACGACGCCTTGGCTCCATTGTCCGTCACGCCAGTGACACACTCGGTGCCGATGGCCAAGAATCAGCGAACCGATCGACCCTCGGCGGACCCCGTGTCCGGCCTCTCGCCGAGCACGGTTCTGGACCGGCTGGCGTCGGGACCGAGCCGGGCTTCGCGCATCACTCATACGGAGCACTTGCCCCCGCGCGAGGGCCGCCATGCCGTCTGGCCTGACCGGATTCGCGCCGAGGTGATCGCCACCGTCCAGGAAGCCGGTGTCGAACACCCCTGGGCCCACCAGGCACAGGCCGCCGAGCACGCCCTCGACGGCGAGTCAGTGATCGTTGCCACAGGCACCGCCTCGGGCAAGTCGCTGGCTTATCTGGTACCGGTCCTCTCCGCGCTCCTCGACGGCTCCGAGGCGCCGAACGGCCGCGGCACCACCGCGCTCTACCTGGCGCCCACAAAAGCCCTGGCAGCGGACCAGCTCCGCTCCGTGAAGGAACTTTCACAACCGCTGGGCAATGCCGTTCGCCCGGCCGTGTACGACGGCGACACTCCGTTCGAGGAGCGCGAGTGGGTCCGCCAGTACGCCAACTACGTGCTGACCAACCCCGACATGCTCCACCGCGGCATATTGCCCTCGCACCCGCGCTGGTCCTCCTTCCTGAAGTCCCTGAAGTACGTCGTCATCGACGAATGTCACACCTACCGGGGCGTCTTCGGCTCCCACGTCGCCCAGGTACTGCGCCGCCTGCGCCGCCTCTGCGCCCGCTACGGCTCCTCCCCCGTCTTCCTCCTCGCCTCCGCCACCGCGGCCGAGCCCTCGGTCGCCGCCGGCCGCCTCACCGGCCTCCCGGTGGTCGAGGTCGCCGACGACGCCTCGCCCCGCGGTGAACTGGTGTTCGCCCTCTGGGAGCCCCCGCTCACCGAACTCCACGGCGAGAAGGGCGCACCCGTCCGCCGTACGGCCACCGCCGAGACGGCCGACCTCCTCACCGACCTCGCCGTCCAGGGCGTCCGCTCGGTGGCCTTCGTACGGTCCCGGCGCGGCGCCGAGCTGATCGCGCTGATCGCCCAGGAACGCCTCGCCGAGGTCGACCGCTCGCTGGCCCGCCGGGTCGCCGCCTACCGCGGCGGCTACCTCCCCGAGGAGCGCCGCGCCCTCGAACGCGCCCTCCACTCCGGCGAGTTGCTCGGCCTCGCCGCCACCACCGCCCTCGAACTCGGCATCGACGTCTCCGGGTTGGACGCCGTCCTGATCGCCGGCTACCCGGGCACCCGCGCCTCCCTGTGGCAACAGGCGGGCCGCGCCGGACGCTCCGGCCGGGGAGCGCTGGCCATCCTGGTGGCCCGCGACGACCCCCTGGACACGTTCCTCGTCCACCACCCGGAAGCCCTGTTCGACCAGCCGGTGGAATCCACGGTCCTGGACCCGGACAACCCGTACGTCCTGGCCCCGCACCTGTGCGCGGCGGCAGCCGAACTGCCGCTCACCGAAGAGGACTTGGACCTCTTCGGCCCGGCGACGGCGGACCTGCTGCCGCAGCTGGAGGCCGCGAAACTGCTCCGCCGCCGGGCGAAGGCCTGGCACTGGACGCGCCGCGAACGGGCCGCCGACCTCACCGACATCCGCGGCGGGGGCGGAAACCCGGTCCAGATCGTCGAGAACGGCACGGGCCGCCTCCTGGGCACGGTCGACGAGGCCGCCTCCCACGCGACCGTCCACGAGGGCGCGGTCCACCTCCACCAGGGCCGCACGTACCTGGTGCGTTCCCTGGACCTGGAGGACTCGGTGGCCCTGGTCGAGGAGGCCAACCCGCCCTATTCGACGGTCGCCCGCGACACCACGGCGATCTCCGTCCTGGAGACGGACGTCGAAATCCCGTGGGGCCAGGGCCGGTTGTGCTACGGCTCCGTCGAAGTCACCAACCAGGTCGTCTCCTTCCTCCGCAGACGTGTCATCACCGGCGAAGTCCTGGGCGAATCAAAACTCGACCTCCCCCCTCGCACCCTCCGCACCCGCGCCGTCTGGTGGACGGTCACGGAAGACCAGCTGGACGCCGCCCGCATCAACCCCGAGATCCTCGGCGGCGCCCTCCACGCCGCCGAACACGCCTCGATCGGCATGCTCCCCCTCTTCGCCACCTGCGACCGCTGGGACATCGGCGGCGTGTCCGTCCCCCTGCACCCCGACACCCTGCTCCCCACGGTCTTCGTCTACGACGGCCACCCGGGCGGCGCGGGCTTCGCGGAACGCGCCTTCCACACCGCCCACGCCTGGCTCACCGCCACCCTCCAGGCCATCGCCTCCTGCGAATGCGACGCCGGCTGCCCGTCCTGCATCCAGTCCCCCAAGTGCGGCAACGGGAACGATCCGTTGCACAAACGGGGAGCCGTTCGGTTGCTGACGGAGCTGCTGCGGGGAGCTCCGGAGGATGCGCGAGAGACGCCGGGGGGTGTGGGAGGGGTGCCCGGGGAGAAGGTGGGCGGGGTCTGACGGGCGGGCTGCGGACCGGCTACGGCGTCGGTGGACTGCGGCTGCGGCTCAGGGTGCCGGTGAGGCCGGCGCCGCTGGAGGCGCGGGCGCCGGTGGCGCGGGGCCCGGTGGAGGGGCAGGCGCCGGTGACGCAGGGGCCGGTGCGGACGCCGGTGGCGGTACCGGTCCCGCAGGCCCCGCCCGTGACCTGACCTCCGCCGCGAACGGCCCCCGGCCCGCCGACGCCGTCACGTCCGACGTCTCACCCACGACCGCGCACCGCACGATGCGGGTCCCCTGCGCCCGCGCCACCCGCTCCGCCCGGGCGCAGGCCCCCGTACCGCCCTCCGCCCAGTGGTCGGCCGCCGCGAGCGCCGCGAGATCCGCACCGCCGGCCGCACGGTGCCGGGCCACGACGGCCTGCCCCAGGGCCAGCACGACCCCGAACACGACACACATCACGGCCATCGCCCCGAGGCTCCACACGGTGGCGGCCCCTCGGTCCGAGTGACGGGATCTCATATGCCGTCCCAGAACCGGAATCACACGCCCCAGGGCCGGAATCACATCCCGTAGGGCCCGCATACGACACCTCACGGCCCCGCCCTCCCCTCGCCCACCGTCTCCTCCGCCAACGCCACGGCCTCCTCCCGCACTTCGAAGGGCAGCCCGCTCAACACCGGTGGTTTCGCGACCACGACGACGTGGACCTGGTCGCCCTCCCGGGCCACGGTGACCTTCGCGCCGCGCGGGGCTGTGTCCCGGACCACCTGGACGACCGCGTCGGCGGGGTCCTGCCGCGCCGCAGCGCGGGCGCCCGAGCGGGCCGCGTCCACGCACTGGATCTGCGCGGCCACCACCAACAGCCCCCACACCAGCGCCATCGCGAACATCACCAGCACGGGCAGCACCACGGCCGCCTCCGCCGTCACGAACCCCTCGTCCCCGCCCCGCCGTTCACACCTTCGCATCGAGGGCCCGCTTCACGATGCTCTGCAGCTCCGCGCTGACCGCCCCGCTGGTCACCACCTTGTAAAGCACCACGGCGAACGCCACCGCCGCGATGGTTATCTAGGGTTGTCAAGATGAGTGCACAGGTCAGCGACTCAGCGCACCTTCGGTGCGCGCCGGGGGCGTGGTAAATCCCGTGGCGCGCGCCGGAGATGCTTCTGTCTGCCCTGACGTGGGCCGATGTCGGTCCGGGACGCTGGAGGGGTTCGTTCCGGCCGAAACCGGTGCTTCTGTGATGCCGGTGAGCTCGCAGGTCAGCGTGGTACTGGGGGCCGTCCACGGGAACCGTGGAGTGTTGCTGTGAGCACGTGCGTCAGAATTCCTGATTCACCTTGGCCCTCCCGGAACGGCATACGGGTCCGTCCGGCGAGGGAGGGAGCAAGACCGTGGACGTGCTGCACGAACGCTGCGCCGGCCTCGACATCAGCAAGAAGGACGCCAAGGTCTGCATCCGCACCCCGAGTCCGAAGCGGCGGGGGTCCTTCACGACCGAGACCACGACGTGGGGATCGACGACGAACGCGGTCCTGGATCTGCGGGACCATCTGCTCGCCGCACGGGTGACGCTGGTGGTGATCGAGGCGACCTCGGACTACTGGAAGCCGTTCCACTACGTGCTGTCCGAGGGCCTGAACGTGATCCTGGTCAACGCCCGGCAGGTCAAGAACCTGCCAGGCCGCAAGACGGACGTCTCGGACGCGGCCTGGCTGGCCCAGCTCGGCGCCCACGGACTGGTCAGGCCCTCCTTCGTCCCGCCTCAGCCGGTGCGCGAGTTGCGGGACCTGACCCGGGCCCGGACCACCGCCACCCGTGAACGAAGCCGTGTGGTCCAGCGGCTGGAGAAACTGCTGGAGGACACCGGCATCAAACTGTCCGCGGTCGCCTCCGACATCATGGGCGTCTCCGGCCGGGCCATGCTCGAAGCCCTCATCCGCGGCGAAGGCGACCCCCAGACCCTCGCGGACCTGGCCAAACGCAGGCTCCGCAACAAGATCCCTGAACTCACCGAGGCCCTGACCGGACGCTTCCGCGAACACCACGCGTTCCTGACCCGCCTCCACCTGGACCAGTACGACCAGCTCACCACGATGATCGACCAGCTCAGCGAACGCATCGAAGAGGCGATGGCCCCCTTTCGCGGCGCCCTCGACCTGCTCGACACCATCCCCGGCATCAACCAGGCCGTCGCCGAAGTGATCATCGCGGAGACCGGCGGCGACATGAGCCGGTTCGCCTCCGCCAAACACCTCGCTTCCTGGGCCGGGGTCTGCCCCGGCCACCACGAGTCGGCCGGCCGCACCAAGAACACGAAGGTCCGCCCCGGAAATCCATATCTCAAAGGCGCTCTCGGCCTCGCCGCGTTCGGCGCGGTGAGAACCAAGGAAACCTACCTCGCCGCCCGTTACAAGCGGCTGACCGCACGCCGCGGCCCGCTCAGGGCACTGGTCGCCGTCGAGCACTCGATCATCACCGCGATCTGGCACATGCTGAGCGATCACGTCGGCTACCAGGAACTCGGCGGCACCTACTTCACCCAACGTGATCCCGAACGGGCCACCCGCCGCGCGATCACCGCACTCAACCAGCTCGGATACACCGTCACCCTCAACCCGCGGGAGACCGCAGTCTGACCGGCAGTCCCGGACACCCAGCGACCTTTTACGGCCACCGGGCACCCAGCCCTGCCCACACCCACCCTGACCTGCTGCTATTTACGCGTCAGACAGCAGAGCAGGCATTCTGGCACGTGAGGCATGTCGTACGTGCCTCACGGCTGCCGGTCGGCAGCTCACATAGGGTCAACGGGCTGCCGGCCCGCTCGCCGCAGGGCCCGCGCGGCCGTGGACCTGCCGCAGGCTGTGGCATCGGCTCGCCTGACGCACCGTTGTGCTACCTTCCTTGGCTAGCTGCATCATCGTCAGTTCACGTGTTCAGTAAGTCCGTTGCTCTGAAAGTGGCCCGGACCTACCAAGGCTCCACCCGTCATTGATCGGCGAGTGTCCTGAAGAAACTGTGAGTTGGGCGGTGCGCGCCACAACCCTGGACGGCCGCCCGGCCGGGAGGGCAGGTGGGGGCACGGTGCCGAGTCAGGTCCAAGCCCTCGCCCTCTGTTGACCAAATCGGTGAGCAGGTCGAGAGACTTAGGAAGACCCCCGTGTCCCACGTACCCGCGGCGGCCGCCGCGCCGCAGCTCCCCTTCTCCACCGAGTCGGACATCGTTGATCACCGACGCATTGGCGCACATCTGCGGCCACCAGCCTCGCAGGCAGTGATCGACAAAAGCGTCGCCGCCGGTATCGCGGCCGGGCTGAGCCTTGAGCTGGCCGAGACGCTGACCGCTGCCGCTGCCGACCAGCAGCAGCTTCGCCGGGCCCTGCGCTCGCCGAAGGTGCAGCGTTTCGGCTCCGAGGAGTTCACGTACATCGAGTTCGATGTCGTGACCTGGCGCGTTCTGCCGTCGCCCGACAACATCCGGTTCGAGGACGAGCACGCTCGCGGCACGATCGGTATGCCCCGCTTTGGGGCCGTCGAAGGGGAGGCGCTGCTCACCTTCGAGATGGACTCGGCCGACAAGCTGATCGATGCGATGGCCCCGCGGATCACCGACATGGTGGACAACAACCCGCACGTCGGCTCCATCCTCGACCGCGGTATCGAGACTCCGGGATGGCTGAGCGCCCTCCGGGTGACCACGGACGTGGGCGCCGTGACCAGGCTGGAGTCCACGGATGGCTTCGGCCGTATCGTGGCCAGCCACAATGGCCTCGGCATCACGTTCAAGGACGTTGCGTGGAACCTGCGTCCCGGCGGCCGTCGCGCGACCAACCTGCTCCGAGACCTTGTTGAGTGGGCTGGAAGCGACATGGTCACGGACGAGCAGGCCCGCAAGGTCCGCTGCTCGATCATGCCCAACGCCCGGGTGATCATCGGCTTCTCGGCCCCGCGAGGGTTCGACCGGGCTCGTCGGCGTTTCGTGGCGCACCTGCACATGGCGCCCCCCATGAATTTCTCCACTGCGACGACGCTGAACGCCAAGGCGAACGCTGCGGTGGACAACCTCTATGAACGCGGTCTGCTCCCCGTTCCCAGCGGGATGACCGCGGAAGAGGTCCGTGACATTCTCGATGGCTCGGACCGCGAGCACGGCCTTCTCGCCGACCAGGTCGCCGTCCTGGCCTGCGGGGCACTCAACCCTCACCCAAACAAGCGCCAGGCCCGCGCGGTCAACGAGGCGATCGTCGACCTCACCGGCGCGAAGCCCAAGCTGGAGGAGCGCACCCAGCTGGCCGCCGAGGTGGCCCTGCGGGGCTTCCCCGCGGACAAGCGGCTCACCGCCCTGCGCTCATCGCTCGACCGGGCCTGGCGCTGGTCGGTGCTGCGCGGCGTCGAGCTGACCTGCAGCGGCCCGCTCGACCTGCTGCCCGAAGCGCTCCGCGAACTCGTACAGGCCGGAGACGCCGCCGGCCCGGCCATCGCCGAACTCTCCGCGCTGGCTAGCTACCACCTGGTCGGAGGCCGTACCCAGCTGCTGACCCGTTCCGAGTTCGGCGGCCGCGGCAGCAACACCGAGCCCCAGCAGATCATGCGGCAGTTGGCCAAGACCGACGTCGGCCTGCGGCAGCTGTGCCAGATCGTTCTGGACGGCCGGGCTGGACGGGACCCGCAGGAGTTGGCCAAGGGCACTATGCCGGAGGACAAGCGAATCGCGGGCGCCGACGCCCTCACCCCCGTGCGACTTCGCGAACTCGCCGACCTTTCCGACGAGGAAGGCATCACGCACGACAGCCCAGAGGACCGATTCGCGGCGGCGCTCAAGGAGTTCCAAGGACGCCTTGACGACCTGCTCGCGGCGGCCCAGGAGGTCGGCGACGTGACCGGCAAGGACGGCGTGGCGCTGGTGGACACGATGGGGTACGACAACTCAAACGTGCGGAACACGCTCGTCGAGATCACTGACCTTGTCTCGGAATGGCGAGGCGCACGCCGCCGAGCCGACCGGATGCGGGCCGACCTGGACGGGAGCGGTGACGCCCGATGAAGCGTTTCACGTGCACGCTCACCCAAGAGAACTACAACACAGCATGCGATCTTGCCGGATCCGCACTGCTGCGACGCCTCCCCGTCGCCTCGACGATCCTGCAGATCACAGAAGGTGGGGCTTGGAGTGAATTCTCGACGGGCGTCTACATCGCCGCCGACTTCGAGAACGTCATCCGCTACACCGGAAGCGCGATCCGCGACGGATCGGCCGGTGACCGCGTCCAGGAACACGTACTGTCCGGACGCGCCGCACAGTGGACCCGCCTGATGGTGGTCCCGCTGGTAGCGGACACCAAGGAGGACCTCGTGCGCAGGATCGAGGGTCGGATCGGAGCGGTTCTGCGGCCGCTCGACACCAAGCGGCTCCCCACTATCGGCGGGCCCCGACGACCTGCCCCGCGCAGAACCGCTCGGTAATAGGACCAAGACGAGACGGTGAAGGCCCCCTGCGGGGTCTCGCCGCGGTGTCCCATGTCGCCCACTCCACCGTCGCCCGTGTCCTCAACGGGGAGGTCCTGCCGGACATCGGCACCCTCACCCGCATCGAGGACGCCCTCGACGTGCAACTCTGGCCGGGGCCGGCCGCCGTCCGGGCAGCCGCTTCAGGCATGGGCGATATCATCTGACATGCCATGACGCTCCTCGCTGTGCGCAAGGGGCGACAACAGTCAGGGCGGCGCAGGGAGGCCGCCGGGGCGGGCCGCTGTGCGGTCGGTATCGGCAGTCGGCGGTCCGTGACCAGCCGGCGGCGCGGATCCCGGAAGAGGGCTGGGGCAGGTGTCCGCCCGGGGTGGCGACGCAAGCCCGGCGTCCAGGAGCTTCACGACTGTTCTGGAACATGATTTCCCCGCGTCATCGGTGGCCGGTTCCTGCGTTGCTGATCACCGCCAGACCGTGCCCGGAGCCCGGGAATCCCGGCGGACTGTCACGCGGTGACCGCTGACGCCGGAGGGGCCGGAGCCCAGGACCAGGCGGGCATGCCGGCATCGTCGGGGAGCAGGGCTCTCTCCGTGCCCGTCCCGCCAGCACGGTGAGGACGGGCAGCGCCCGGCAGGCGGTTCGACGGAGCGGACGCGTACCCCATGCCCAGCACGAGGACCGGCTGCTCCAGCACGCACGCGTCCCCGTCTTCCGCACCCTCGGGTAGCTCCGCACGGGAGTGCACCGTCCGCCTTCACGCCGCCGGGACCGGTGTGCCGCCGTCCGCAGCGAGTGGCTCCGGCGAGGGGCTGGCGCCAGGGGCATTGCGTGATTGGGATTAGTCCGGTTTGTCGGTCTCGTGAGTGACGTGGCGTCATGTCCGTTGTGCGGCAAGGGGCCCGGGAGAGCAGAACAGGCACGGTACTGGTGATCATGTGGTTGTCGAGACCCATGAGAACTGAGCGAGACCGTGCCTGCCCGAACATCATCGCCCATCCCTTCCGCACCGGGGAAACTCGACTCCCCGACTGATCCCCTCACCTCAAGCGATGTCGCTGACCTGCGGCGTTTCCTGATTCTGGTCGCCGATCCCCGCGATGCGCGAGGACTGCGGTATCCGGCCCTGGTCTTGGACTCGCATTGCTGGTTGGAGTTGAGGCAGTTTCGCGGTCTGTAGGGGTCCGGCACGCTGAGCCAACGAAAAATCGCGAGGGAGACCTGAGGGGATGGAAAACTCTCACTGGTCGCCACTCACGCGCCACAATTGCCGGAAGCCCTCTCGATCGAACCCGGAAATCTCTGTGACGACAGCGAGGAGCGCTATAGGGAAAATTACCATCGCCGCTAGCTTGTTCTGTCGACCTACATGCTTTGCCAGCCCTTCAATGGCCTGCTTCTCCTCGTTCGAGAGTTTCCGACCATTAATCGTGGCACGATCCGTCATTCTTTTTCGCTCACGGGAAACATGCCCGATGTTATTCTTCATCACATAAATGTAGGCGGCAGAAAGGAGCGCGAGATAGGTAACGATTGCCCCGACTGCGTCACCCCCGGGTTCGTGTGCCATAAGGAAGTTGGCCATCCATGAGATACTGACGCCGAGTAACGTGGCCAGGAAGCTATCCTGAAGGACTCCGGCTAGCGGCTTGGCAATCACATATTGCTTAACTGGGGAAGAACCCGGCAGTACGCTAGCGGAGAAGAACGGCAGCAGGATGCAAGCAGCCGCGCCAAGCGCCAGGGCCCACAGGCTGAATCCGACCCGTTGAAGGCCAACCGTAGATTGTATTGCTGGACCACTCATCCAAGCACTTGTCAGAGCACTGGTGAGACCGGCCGATATTGCAGTGAGAGACACGCCACAGCCAATGGGAAGGTTGTGCAGATATCCAATGTTGCTGATAACGCCTTCAGCGACGAACAGTCCGACAATGGTAGCGATGGCTGCCGAAAGGATCAGTTGCTTCCACCCGCCAAAACCTGCCAAAAGAAGCAGGAACATAATGGTGGACCATCCTGCACAGGTCAACGCCGCGAGAGCCGTACGCACGGTCGGTCGTGAAATCAAGCGGATGCATCGCAGGAATGTGATCATAATCACGAGGGCGGCCCCGAGAAGCATCAGCGAGGTGTAGGACCGGGAGATTCCGCCATTCCAATTCTCCGTTGGTGTTGTGCCCATAAAGAAGACAACGCAAGACAGAGCCGCAGCTGAGTACAAGGTGGATATTGTCAGATACGCCTGCCATTTGAGGACTGACAGCACCCCCGTTGGTCCCTCGCCCTGCTCGGCTTTGATAACAAGATCGAACCTGAGTCTGACGGCTCGCGCCGGCAGCAGCAGGATGAGGATCGCTGCGGCCACACCAGTGAATGTGGAATAGCGTTCCGCGGCCGTAGGGTTCTGCGCGAAGTAGCGTCCCGCAAGCCCGAGGGCCAACAGAGGCGCTCCGCATAGGGCCGCGAGTACGACGGACCTTCGAGGCTCGGCCGTGTCGAAGAGCAACGACCGCAACAGGAATAGCTCCGTTACGGCAAGGGCGAGGCCCGTTATACCTCCGACAGCCAGGCCGAGGACCGTGCCGTGTCGCACACTCGATGCAGCGTAGACGGGGCCAGCCGCGCAGATGGCCGGCAATATACATAGAGTGATCCGAGTAATGTCGAATCTTCCTCGGAGCCCGGCTGAACAGAAGGCGCCCACGAGGGCGGCTGAGAGCGCCGGAAGGGCTGAAGTCACCTCAAGGCTCGGTCTCGGTGGAAAGAGCGCGGCCAAAGCTACCGCTGGGACAGCGCTGGCCGCGACAACTACTGAGCACCTTTGCGTGGCGCCAGAACCGAGCGCCCAGCGAAGGGCGAACGCGAGCAACACCGCCGAGACGAGAACGGTGATTGCTGGCTGGGGAAAAAGAGAGTCCGAGTTATCCTCAGCCAGCAGGGCCGAGAAACCAAGTATCGGTATAAGGATTCCCAGAGAAGAGACCGATAGGAGCCACAGTGATGCGAACTGTGGCTCCCTGCGCGCTCGAAGCCACACCGCCACCGCGAGTCCGAAAAAAGAGCCGCAGCAGATGATAAGAAACATGGCGTGATACCAGCCGGGCAGATTGAATACATGCGGCGCCGGCAACGTCCAGTTCAGCCGGGGCCGCGTGTTCAGCAGCCACTGAAGTTGCAGAACTGCGCCACCGAGTGCAGCCAGTGATCCGGCGCCAAATATGATGCGGAGTTCACTTTTGTTCCACTCTCGAGGCGGACTCACAGATCGGACGAGAGAGTAAGCAAGTAGGGGTAGAAGTAATCCGTCGCCGATGGTCGCCGAGCGAAAAGTATAGAGGCCGGAGAGATCATTATCTCCCGCATTGAAGTGATAGAGAACAGCAAGTGCGCCGAATCCTGAGCAGAACACGGCACCCGCAGCAAATAAGGCCCATTTCCTCGGATTCAATGAAGTGGAATCGGCGGTAAGAGGCATACTCCTTCTCCATCCAGAGTCGCGTGCCGCTCTCGACGCCGCCGGGCTGGAAAACGCTGACGAGGTCGCGAATTCAAGCTGGTCGAAACTTCTTCCTGATGATAGCCGAAAATCGGACAGCGTAGGAGATTTTTCGAAGATCTCTTGCCCGGAACTGTGGCAGCTGAGATGATGAGCGATTTCAGCGTTGCCCTCCAGGGTAAGGTCGGCCGCTGCCATGGATCACATTTGATTCGTGCTACACCGAGCTCTGCGGAAGATGCACCAGGACTCCAGACAGGGCACACACCCCAGGGCTATTTCGAAGTTCGGTTGATCCAGTGATGGTGCTGGTCACATCTCGATGCCGATGCTCACAAGGGCGGCTACGAGCGCAACGAGGCTCCCGTTGTGAATGGATGACCTTGACCAGGCGCACATCAAGCGCTCCTGCTGAACCGCTGAGCAGCGGCCAGTGCGTATACATCGCGCACCTGGGCGGCAAACCGCTCCGGAGTGTGCTCCAACGCACGATTGCGGGCAGCAATCCCTATGACCCGGGCTCGCTCTGGATCGCAGAGCAGTCCACGCAGTGCCGCAGCGTAGGCGACGGGCTCGGGAGCCGCCAGTACGGTCGCCCCACCAAGTGGTCCGTATGTATGCAGACCAACATCGGTGAGTACGGTCGGAACCCCGGCCAGGGCTGCCTCTTGTTGCACCAGAGCCTGGACGTCCGTGAGGGACGGGAGCGCCAAGATCTCGGCCCCCGCGAACGCCTCGGCGACAACCTCCGGAGGCTGCTGACCGGTCACGACCACGCCAGCCATCTGCCCGAGCAGCCGACGCAGCCACCGTCGGTGATACACCTGCCCCACCAGGACCAACCGAACTGCGGGTACCTGACGCCGAAGCAGCCGGAACGAATCAACAAGCAACTGGACATTCTTCTCCGCCGCAACTCGCCCCACGAAGAGCACAACACGATCGTCGCGCGCGATGCCATACCTGGCCCGGAACCGATGCCCCGCATCAGGTTCCGTTTTCTGTCCGGCCAGGCCACTGGGAACGATAAAGATCCGATCCTCGCCCACCGGAAGCGCGAAACGGCGCAGCACTGAGCTTCTTCGAGTTGGCCACCGATCAGGTGATGGTCCATGGAGCGCAACGAGCGAGGCCCCCGGGCTGTTGATCGAGATGTCTGACGTCTCAACCACGCTGCTCGGGGGCCTCGTTGGTCATCTATCCTGCCGCACTCGACCTGCCCCATGCGCTCGTGGAGTGGCTCACCATGCTCATCGTCACCCGTGAGGGGGACCGGCGCTGCAAGCTCCGCCCGTCCCAGCGCGCGATAGTGGCACTGGTGTACCTGCGCGAACACACCACCCTGGCGAAGATCGCCGCCGGGTTCGGGATCAGCGAGTCCACCGCCCACGCCTACACCAGCGCGGTCATCCACCTGCTCGCCGAACGTGCGCCAGGACTGCTGAAGGTCCTGCGCGAGACCGATGCGGACTTCGTCCTGCTGGACGGCACCCTTGCGGAGTGCGACCGGGTCGGCGACGGCCGGGCCGACTACTCCCACAAACACCGCCGGCACGGCGTGAACGTGCAGGTGGTCACCGACCCAGGCGGCCGGCTGCTGTGGCTCTCACCCGCACTGCCCGGCCGATCCCACGACCTGACCGCTGCCCGCACCCACCGGATCATCCGCATCTGCGAGCGCCAGGGCGTCCCCATCCTGGCCGACCTCGCCTACCAGGGCGGCGGCCCCTGGCTGACCACAGGCATCAAACGAAGGCCCCTGCAGGAACTCACCCCCACCGAGAAGACCCTCAACCGGGCCCTGGCCGCAGCACGGGCACCGGTCGAACGCGGCGTCGCACGCCTGAAGTCCTGGCAGATCTTCCGCAGATCCCGATGCAGCCCAAACCGCATGACGTCAATCGCCAAAGGGTGCGGATCCTCTGAAGTGACGGTCGGGATCAAGCCGTGAGGCTGTACTTGTGCTGGTCGGGGCTGGGGTAGAGGCGTTGGTGTTCACGGGCCGTGTGGAAGACCCAGTAGCTCTCGAAGTCGCCGTTCGTGATCAGTGCGCGGAGTCGGAGGACGGCTTCGGCACCGTCAAGGCCCCAGCGGGCGCCGGTGATGTCGAGGCGGTCGCCGATCAGGTGGCGGCATGCGCCTTCGACGGCGCCGGTGGCGATCGGCCAGCCGGCCGCGAGGGCGGTGTCGTAGTGAAGCTGATCGAGGTGGCCGGCGAGGTAACGGTGGCAGATGGTAACTGCCTCGCGGCGGGCGGCAGGAAGCCGTTCGGCTGCAGCCTGGGCGGTCATCTCGGTGGCGGCGCGCTCGGCGTGTCCGGCGAGGATCGCGGTGAGTTTGTCCGCGGCCCAGGTCTCGGCCTCGCGGCTGCCGGGCGGATGGAAAGCATGCGCCGCTGTCCAGCAGTACTCCGCGACATGGACGAAGTCGAGCAGGACGTTGAGGCGGATGCCGCGGCGGGCGGCTTCGGCTTGGATCAGGTCGAGTTGGTGGCGGGCGCCGTCAACGAGCACGATCCAGTCCCGCAGATGCTGCGGATCGCGGGCCTCGGCCTGGTCGAAGGCGTCGGCGACGACCCGTTCTGGGGGACGGATCACTGAGGCGGTGCACCATTTGTGCTGTGCTGTCGGGCCCGGCCGTGCGGGCCGGGCCTGGCTGCGGCCGCCGGGCGGATGAACGATGTCGTGCGGCCGACGCGGGGCGGGCGCGATGTCGAAGATGCAGGCCACGGTCGCCATGCGCTTGCGGTTGGGTTTCTCCCCCGGAGCCAGGCGTCCGCGCCGTCCGGCCGCCGCGGTCTTGGCCGCGGCCCGGCGGGTGGCTTCGCGTAGTGCTTCGGGCCGCATCACCACACCCTTGCCGTCGACCTGGATGACCAGCGGCATCTCGCGGGTGCACGGGGTGGGGATCCTCACCGTGTAGTAGGCGGCGATGTCGACGGCGGCAGCGACCACCAGCTCTTTGAGACGGCGCTTGCCGAGCACTCTTCCGCACCGTCGCTCGATCGCGGCCTGGGCCTGGTCGAACGAGCCGCGAACCGCCTCCAGAACCGCGAGGCGGGCAAGCCCGCGGGAGTGCCGGCCGGCGGGGAGCGACAGGTCCGCATCCGCCGGGTGCACGTTGGACACGCCCCGGCCGCGATAGGCGATCCTGTTCACCCGGACCGGCCCGAACACGCAGGTCAGCCAGCGGGGGTGGTTGCTCTCCCGCCAGGTCCGCGGCTGTCCTTCCGGCCCGCGCACCGCCGGTTGCCCTGCGTTGATGCGGGCCGCGGCTTCTTCCGTCCTCGCCCGCAGGTCGAGGTGATCCTGCATCAACTGCCGCAGCAACTCGCGTCCTTGCTGTTCGAGCAGTTCCTCCAGCTCGTCATGGGCCATACCCCGCGCCGGGGCGCCGGCCAGCGTCGAGACGAGGCGTTCGAAGGCACCACGGGAGGCGGCATACGCGTCAGGCCCGGATAAGGCGTCATAGGGTTCCATCTGGGGCTCTTCTTCGGCTCTTCTGCGATTCGTTTGGTTGGCACCTTCGAATCTACGGAGAAGAGCCCCTTGGTCACCGGGAGTTGACCCGGCCGGCGTCCCCGTCATGGCGGGCGAGGGTGAACCGTCCCGGCGCGTCCTCGTCCAGCCAGCCCCGCTCCACCAGACGCTTCAGCTTCCCCCGGGTCCCCTCGATCTTCGCCGTCGTGGCCTCCAGCCCGATCCGCGGCACGATCTGCTTGGCCTGCAACGGACCTGGAGCATCAGCGACGATCTCCACGATGTCCCGGTACACGTCCGGCAGCACTTGAACGACCAGGCCCTCCCGCCACGGCGGCACCGCCATCACCCCGATGCCGTGAGGCGCCGGCGCTTCCTTGGGCTCCGGCCCATCGGCCGCCTCTACTTCCGGCGCTGCCTGGGCGGCCGACAACTCCGCCAGCACCTGCGCGACGGTCTCCCGCGTGATCTCCAACCGCGACAGATCCACCCGGGCCCTCTCCAGCCGCACGGCCAACTCCGCAGCTTCGGCCTGGAGTTCTTCCACCCGCTGTCGAGCCGCGGCCTCCCGCGCCTGGAGCTCTTCCGGCAACGACACCATGGCGCCCACCTCCACCTCGCCACGGTAGGAGTACGACGGCACCGCTCACACGTCAATCAGCGTCTTCCCAGCTCAGCTGTCCCTCGAAAGGATCCGCACCCATCGCCAAAGCCATCCTCACCCTGGAGCGGCAACGCTGAAGAAACTCACTGATCGACCCGGCACAATCACGGCATCTGCATCACGCATTAGCAGCGCCAGCACCCCGTCGATGGCCCCGGTCAGGCCTGGCGCCGTCGGCGGAACCGACGTGCCGAGCCGGGCAGCGAACAGCCGCAGGCCGACCCTCGCCATCAACGCAGGGGCCTGGTTGGCCACCGCTTGAGACTGCGCATCGGAGTGATGAGTGTGTACCACCGGGACATCCAGCTGCCGCCCGACAAGTACACCCAACAATCCCGCTGGGCCGGGGGTGTGCACATGCACCAGGTCGGGCCGCCAGGCCGCCACACGCTCGAGCTGCCGCTTACCGGGCCAGGCCAGCCGGAGTCCGACCACACCAGAGGGAAGCGACGGAAGTTGGAACAGACCGGCCCGTTCAGCCAGTTCGGGGTGAGATGGAACCACCGTCAGAGACTTAACCCCCGCCTCAGCCAAAGCGCCCGTCAAAACCCCCATAGAAGTCAGAACGCCGCATCTTCGCGGCAGGTAGGTATCACTGAAGTGCGCAATCCGCTCAGGTGTTTTGGCGGCCATTTGAATCTCCAGGTGGGGCACGACGACGGAGGTCACCTCGGGGTGGCTGGCGGCGCAGCAGCGTTCACTTCAGCGTGCGGCGATATCCGCCGCGACCCCGGCCACGAAGTAGTCCACCATCGGCAGATAGGTATTCGCGGGCATGCTGGCATGTATCACTACATCCACAAGGTGGTCGTACGTCTCCTGGACACGAGCCTCCCGCATCCCGGGAGTGTCCGCCACGGTCTGCTCTGATCCAGCGTTCCGAAGATCACGAACCTTCCTCAGCAGCGCCGGCAGCACAGGGGGCTGCACCTGGAGTCGCAGTCCTCGGGTTGCGATGACCGCCATCGGCGTCGGCGCCCGCACCAGACCAGGGCTATTGCATGATCGAGATCTGTCTGGGTTCGTCACGTGAGACCGAGGGCTCGTAGGGGCCGGTGTGGCGGAGGGCGGCGGCGATGTTGGTCTGGCCGTCCTGGCGGAAGAAGCTGATGGCGAGGTTGCGCAGGGAGGCCATGGCGCGGGGCAGGTGGCCGGTGCGGACCTTGGAGTCGTCCTCGCGGAACGTGCGGTCCCGCACGTGGTGCAGGAGGTTCTCGATGCCCCAGTGGCCTCTGATCCAGGTGGCGAGTTCGGTGCAGGTGGCGTCGAAGACGCTCAGGCTGGTGATCAGGTAGACGCACTCGATGGTCAGCTTCCCGGTGTTCAAGTCGCGTCGCCACCGTACGACTTGGATCGCCTGGCGGGCGCCGGGGTAGGCGAGGTGGCTGAACGCGGCGACCTTGAGCCGGCGGATCTCGTCGCGGTGGTGGGCGTGGTCGCGGGTGCGGTGCCCGAGCGGGATGTCGCGCCAGGGCAGCTTCCTGACCTGGGCATACAGGCCCGGATGGTTCTTCTTCACGACGGCCACGTAGTGCGCGCCGCGACTGGTCAGATAGGCCCCGTGGTCGTGCTGGGTGTGCAGGGCGTCGGCGGTCACCACCGTGTTCTCCAGCGCGAGACCGTCCAGCAATGGCGCGAAGGAGGGGATCTCGTTGCTCTTGGAAGCGACCTGCCGCTGGGCCAGGACCACGCTAACCGGTTCGTCCAGAAAAGCCGCTGGGACCCCACCTCCGCACTCGCGGACTGAGCGTCAAAGAGATCGTTAGCGCGCAGCCGCAGCCGCAGCCGCAGCCGCAGCCGCAGGTGTCAGCTCAAGCGGAAGGCGGCCGCCGCTGTGACTCTGACGTCGGGTGCTTCTGCGATGTGTTCTCGCAGTACAGACGGCGCACGTTCAAATCGATCCGCACCGGACGTCCGCCGAGCGCGGTGTCAGCGAGATGCCGCACACAACGGCTGTGGCTCCACTCGCTTCTCGTCCCGCACCCGTACACCCCGCCGAGGTGCCGGATCTGGTCCAGGCCCGGACCACTACGCAAGGGCCGGAGACATCGACCGCCTCCACCGGCACATCCGCCAAATGCGGTAACACAGAGGGCGATTCAGCAGACCGCAGCCTGAGACTGCCCGATATTCGGCTCCGTCGGTTGGGCCGACCTTCGAGATCGCGAATCCCACAAGAGGCGACCTCGCAAGGGGACTCACTGCTCTCGCCGCGCCCCAGGTCAAGACGGCCGAGCGGGACATGCCGACCGGTGGCACTCTCCCTCTTCCTGCTGAGTTGGCGGACCTGTACGGGTGTTGCACGCCGACGGCGTCGGTCGTGTGACACCTGTGCGCCTGCGCGCCGTACCCCCGCGCGGTAGGACGGCAGCCCGGTAGGGCAGCATCTGCTCAGCTTCCGCCTGACCGTGAGGGGTCATCATGCGTTCCACCCGCCGCGCCGCATCATCCGTGCTGTTCACCTGCCTGGTGCTCGCGGGCTGCTCGCCCACGTCGCTCGGCGGCTCAAGTTCGAGCTCGGGCGCCTCTGGGGGTGGTAGTCCGGCCGCCGGCGGGGCGGGCACGGGTGCCCAGGGCGGGAGTTCGGGGCGGGCGATCGCGGTGGGTGCGGGTCCGCAGAAGACGTACACGGTCCAACAGCAGCCGACCGCGGGCACCTGCCACTACCGGTACCTCAAGGGCGAGCCGCTGGAGGACCCCAAGTGCACGCCCGGTGCGATCTCCCCGGCGGTCACGCAGTCGAATCTGAAGTCGACCATCTGCCGCAAGGGCGGCTACACCTCCGGCATCCGCCCTTCCACGTCCGTCACGGGCAGGGAGAAGAAGCTGAATGCCGCCTCCTACGGCTTCACCGGCCGCATGAGCGATGCCGAGTACGACCACCTGATCAGCCTGCAGCTGGGCGGGGACCCGAATGACTACCGCAACTTGTGGGTGGAGCCCGCCGATCCCGGCCACAAGAAGGGTTCCGGGGTCAACAACGCCAAGGATCCTGTGGAGACGAAGCTGCACACCGCGGTCTGCAAGGGCACTGTCACCCTCGCCGCCGCTCAGAAGGCCATCGTCACCGACTGGACCACGGCTCTGAGCGTCCTTCACCTCGGCGGATAGAGGCGGCTGAAGGAGGGAGAGCTCTCGTCGGGCTGGAGGATGGCTCCCTGTTGAACAGACTTTGAGGGGCCGCAGCCTCGGAAACCGAAGACGGTGGATGGTCTCTGATCACATAGCCTCTCCTGGCATACACACGACAAGGGGAGGGCCATGAGAGGCAGAACGGCCTGGGCCGCGGCCTGTGGGGCTGCGGCCTTGGTGCTGACGTCGACGACCGGGGCGCACGCAGAGGGGCGGGGTGACGTCCGGGTGGTGAAGACCGTCGTCAATGGTGGCGGCAACGTCATCGTGGGCACGGCGAAGGCAATCAGCTACCCGGTCGACATCACCGTCAAGGACAACTCGGGGGTGAAGGGGCTCACGCACGTCAGCACCTTCAACAGGACGCGCCTCTACAGCTTCGCGGACTGGAACGGCGACTCGTCCTGCATGAGGAAGAGCGCGACGACCTCGGTGTGCCGGGCCACGATGACCATCGACCCTGCCTGGATCGCCGACAGCGACGACATCGACTCCAACCAGCTCGCCGGCGTCTGGCAGGTCAACGCGACCGTCAAGGCGAAGGACAGCGACTACTGGATCTCCGACGACATCGCCGAGTACAAGGTCAAGCGGGCCGCCCAGCTCACCACAGTGATCGCACCCGAGAAGGTCGCCAAGAACGCCAAGGTGACGGTCACCGGCAAGCTGTCGCGGGCCAACTGGGAGGACCGCAAGTACCACGGGTTCCCCGGGCAGCAGGTCAAGCTCCAGTTTAGGAAGACGGGCGCCGCCCACTACAGCACGGTCAAGACCGTCACGACGGGCAACATCGGGCAACTGACGACCAAGGTGACCGTCACCTCGGCAGGCAGCTGGCGCTGGTACTTCCCCGGCACCACAACCACCTCGCTGAAGGCGTCGGCCGGGGACACCCTCAACCTGAAGTAGCCAACGGCCCCAGAGGTCCTCTTTGGCCACCGCGCATCCAATTCGTAGTCGTCACGCCGACGATGAGTCGGATGGTGGCCAAGCAGCCGCCGTCATCACGAGTTGCCACGACCCTTCATGACGCCCTACCCAGCACCCGTCGCACCGGTTCCCGAGGGCGACGTCACCGACCACAGCGCGAGGCGTCCGCGAGATCTCCTCGTTCCTCGAGGGCGCCGCCGGGCGCGCGGCTGTGCTGGTCGTATGCGCCGAACTGCTGCAGTCCGTTTCATGCGGTGACCACCCTGAACTGACGCCCACGCTGCGGGCCCTGGTCGACGAGCGCCTTCAGGCCGTGCGGTAGCCGTCGGCGCTTGCGCAACCACCGCTACCCCCCTTGCTGCACTCCGTCGCCCAGTTCACTCCGCTGGGAAGCGCCCTGGCCCGCCCGCTTGTTCGTGTGCTTCGAACCCAGGGTGACGGCCTTGCTACGAGGGTCACTGCTGCGTGACGGTCCGCCGGGTCTGTCCTGGTGCCGCAGCTGGCGGATACATGCTCGCCTCTCCGAACCACCAGAGGGGCAGATCATGCTGACGAAAGTCCGGGGAGCTGTTGCGGCGGCAGTGATGGCGGGGGCGTTGCTGGTACCTGTAGTCGTGGCGACCGATGCGGCGGCCGCGTCGTGCGCGCGGCACACGACGGGTGTCTGCAAGGCGAACTCGCCGCATCCGCGCGGGGCTACCGCGAAGTGCAAGGACGGCAGCTACTCCTTCAGTGCCCACGCCCGCGGGACGTGCTCCCACCACCGGGGCGTCAAGTACTGGTACCGGTAGACGGCACACGGCACCGCTGCCAGGAGGCGCCGCAGCAGCCTTCGATCATCGCCGCGACCTCGGACGACGAACAGTGTCAGCGGTCATGTAATTCCCCACTAGGAGCCCCAACTTCCCCGCCCGCGCGTTCGAACAGGGCCGATGTCTCCTGCGGCTGGTGATCGGCAGGGGGTCTCCGGTCGGCTTAGCTGATAACAGCTAGCTCGCGCCCCGTCTCGTGCCTCAAAATTCTCGGCGTGACAGACACGGGACCCACCGAAGAAGAGACGCCGGACGGGTTGCTGGGCTGGTGCCTGGTGGCCAACGTGGCGCGAGAAACGGCGCACGGCGAGAGCGGCCTCGACATCCAGCACGGCACGAAGCACTTCCGCGCAGGCGCCCTGCTCTGGCTCCCGCCTGTCCGCTGGGACCCTGGCCACGGTCGCTGGCCTGCGGTGGGCCGGCACCGAGGCAACGGCCGCCGGTACGTCCACATGATCGTACGCGCGGATGACCTGGAGAACTTCCGGGTCAAGGGTGTCTACAGCGAAGCTCTGGTGCGCAGCCTCAACGGCTACGAGCACGACCCGGCCGCCCCGCGGACCCTGCAGAACCCGTGGACCCGCGAGCGGGCCCAGGACCGGGCGGATGCCCGGAACCACTTCCGGGAGGCTCTCTTCATCGACGGCCATCGCTACGCCCACCCGCGGATTTCCGTTCCCAACCCTCCACCGGCAGAGATCCAGATCGACGGTGAAACCCTCCACCTCGTCAGCTACGGCACCTGGGGAGCCCACTACAGCCGCACACCCGCTCCCGTGGAATGGACCCCCGAGTCCTGATCCGCACGTTCGAACGTTAGGGCGGGGAAGTTGGCGCCACCGGTGGGGAATTACGTGACGTTCCACAGTGCACCACATCTTTTGGCTTGGAGGAGCAACTCCAGCACGAGGCAAGCAACGGCCACATTCAGGACCGGGTGAGGCGCTCAGCTGGCCACCTTGTGCTGCTCACGGTGCGACCGCCCTGGCCTGATCCGGCAACGGGTCCTGACCTGCAGTAATCGACTGAGCGTCTCCGAATCAAGGGATGTGCGTTCTGGAGCACTCTCCTGGCCATCCGCTGACCTGCGGCGATGGAGTTTTCTACAAGCCCCGAAGGCCCCCACTGCCATCTGGGGGCCTTCACGCTCAGACATCCTCGATCACGCCAGCAACCCCTTCGAACGGTTCATCGTCATCTTGGTCGCCGTCCACGCACTTGCCAGAACCACCATCCTGCGCAAGGACGTCGACCTCGCTGCTGGACGGCTGGCCGTCCGGCGCGGGAGCCGGCCAGCCGACGAACCACCGACCCACACCCGACACGTGTGCCTGTCCGCTGAGCGCCCCGGTCCCTGGCTCCCATTCGCCCGGTTGTGGTCTTTTCGTGAACGACCTGCCAGTGATACCTCTAGTGGGTCCATCGCGGGAAATGGCGGCGGCATTCAGGGGGAGATGTTGGATCCGAGTCAGGGACCGCGGAAGACAGACGGTCGGGCAGATGCCCCGCCGCTCATCCTCAACTATCCAACGTCCATGCAGTTTCCAGCCATGCCGTCGCCTGAAAAGCTGGTCTTCACCTACGATCCCGACGAGTTCGAGAAGTTCGTCGAGGAGTGGGTGCCCTCGCTGAACAGCCTGTATGTACGGGTGGAGCGCCAAGGAGGCGCTGGCGATCACGGCATCGACGTGGCCGGATTCCTCACCCGCCAGGGCCTGGAAGGTCCTTGGCACAACTACCAGTGCAAGCGCTACAAGGGAACACTGGCATGGAGCACCGCCGCGGGTGAGATCCGGAAGATGTTCGCGGGTGTAGTCACCGGTCAGTTCATCGTGCCGGAGCAGTACACCTTCGTCGCCCCGTCCATCGGCCCCAGCCTGCAACAGGCCCTGCAACGCCCGCTCCGTACCCGCAAGGACTTCGTGGAGTCGCTGCGTGAAACCACAGACAAGGTCATCACAGACCTGAGCCCCCAATTGAGGCACGAGGCCGAGGAGTTGGCGGCGGACACGTCGTTCGAGATCTTTCAGACCGTCAACATGAAGAAGATGCTCGAACAGCACAAGACGACTGACTTCTGGGTGAAGCGATTCCCGCCGGAGTCCCCGCCCCGCCCGGCTGTCATGGAACCGCCCGAGAAGCCGGAGCCACGCGAGGCCCGCTACGTACAGCAGCTCGTCCAGGTCTACGCCGAGCGCTGGCCCAGCAATGCCAGCACCATTAACCAGATTGCGCAGCACCCCACGGCTGGTCCGCACCTGCGCCATCAGCGCGAAGCGTTCTTCAGCGCCGAATCTCTGCGCCGCTTCGGGGAGGAGGCCTACCCCGAAGGTCATTTCGAGGCCATCGTCAAGGACATATACGACGCCGTGGTCGACGTGGCAAGGGATGACCACCCCACGGGGTGGAAGCGCCTGCAGGCTGTCACCTCCCAGGCGATCAGTGCCGGGCTGACGCAGACGATTTTCGCTCAGCACGTGAGAACTCTGGACCGTACCGGGGTATGCCATCACCTGGCGAACGAGAACGAGCTCACGTGGTGCGAGGGAGAAGGGACATGAAACCGCTGAACAGCCCGCTGGAGATCGGGGTGCGGGCACTGGTGCTGCTCTCGGAAAGCCATCCCGATGCTCTGGACCTGGCCCAACTCGCACTCCTGGACCATGCTGTGCTGCACAGCGCCGAGTTCGACGGACCGCCCAGCCTGCACCCGGACCTGCCCGCCCGCTCCGGAGAGCTCGGCCTGAAGCGCGCCATCCTCGAACAGGCACTTCTGGTGCTCATCCGCGCCGGCCTGGCCGAACTCGAAGCGGACGGGACCGGCCTGGTCTACCGGGCCACGGAACGCGGCCCGGCCTTCGTGGACGTTCTCGAAGCCCCCTACGTCCTGCGGCTCCGCGAGCGCGCCGAGTGGGCTGTCCACCACTGGGCCCCGGACACTGACGTACGCGCCACCACCCAGTCCCTGATGACGGCTCCCTCCACCCCCATGACCCGCCGCCCGTTCGAGGACCATCGTGGGTAATCTCCAGCTGGTCCACCTCACCTACGCCGGCTCGGACAAGCCATCAGCGCACATCGTCTTCGGCCCCGAGCTGACCACCATCTACGGTGCATCCGACACCGGAAAGACCTTCATCGTCAGGTCGGTCGAGTACATGCTCGGCGGCGCCCAGTTGGAGATGGTCCCGCAGGCCGACGGGTATACCCAGATACTGCTCGGGCTGCTACTGCCCGACGGTAGTCCGCTGACGCTCGTCCGTCGCCCCGGCACCAACTCCACGCATCTGCACTATGAGGACCTCCGTGACCGGGTTCACCGCCCGGCGGACGTCATCGTGAACTCGGTGCACAACGTCCGTAGCAAGAACAGCCTCTCGGTCCACCTGATGCGCGCCATGGGTCTTGATGAGGTTCTCATCCGCAAGAACGAAGCCGGTGGCACCCGTTCCCTGGCGCTGACCGATCTGGTGCACCTGTCCGTGGTGACGGAGGACCGCATGATCGCCATGCCCTCTCCGGTCCTGCGCACCGGCACCGCCAGCACCCGCACTGCGGAGACGTCGGTCATGCGGTTCCTCCTAACCGGGGAGGGGGACCCTGCCGTCGACACCGGGCCCAACGCGGGACAGCGGCGTGTGAACAGGGGACAGATCAACCTCTTGGACCAGCTCGTGATCGACTTATGGGCGAAGCTTGAGTCGGACGAGCCTGAGCGTGACCTCAAGGACCGCCTGGCGCGGGTCAAAACCGCGATCGACGCGCAGAACACTGCCCTGCGCACGGCCGACGCGGGTCATCGCGAAGCAGTACGCGAGCGCATGGCGCACGCCCGCCGACTTGCTGTGCTCGACGAGCGGCTGGCCGAGGTCAGCGATCTGCTGGGACGGTTCAGCCTGCTGGAGGACCAATACCGCTCGGATCTGGAGCGTTTGGTCATGGTCAACGAGGCTGGCAGCATCCTCGGCTACTTCCGCGTCGGAACCTGCGTCTTTTGCGGGGCGGATCCCGAGCATCAACACCCTGGCCACAGCCAGCAGGAGGCCACTCAGCTCCACACTGCGGTGCAGGCAGAGGCTGTGAAGACGACCGCCCTGCTCAACGACCTTCTGCCGACCATCGCCGACCTCGCCCGCGAACAGGAAGAAGGCACCCGGACCTGGCAGACCGTCAAGAGCGACCTGGAGGCGCTGGACGAAGTCATCGCTGAAGCCGAGGGCCAGCTCGCACCGCTCAGGGAAGGCCTTCAAGAGCTGTTGGACGCACGATCTGTAGTCGAGCGGGGGCTGGAACTGCATGCGCGGATCGCGGAACTTGAGGACAAGCGCTCTCGCCTTGACGGGGAAGGAGCGGTGCCCGCTGCCCGGCCTGCGGAATACATCGCCGCCCGGGTCGTCAACGACTTCGACTCGGTTCTCCAGCGCACCCTGGGCAGCTGGGAAGTACCGGCAGTCGACAACTCCGGGTACGACCAGTACAACGCCGAGATCCGGGCCGGGGGCCGCCCGCGCGCCGGTCGTGGCAAGGGCGTGCGGTCCGTACTTCACTCGGCCTTCACCACCGCCCTGGCCCGCTTCTGCATCGACCGAGACCTCCCCCATCTCGGCTTCGTCATCCTGGACTCCCCCGTGGTCACCTACCGCCAGCCAGTGAAGAACACCCCACAGGACCCCGACCTGCCCGACGTCCGCATCACATCCACCGTCGTGGACCGCTTCTACGAAGACATGCTCGCCTTCCCCGGCCAGGCTGTGATCATCGAGAACGGGGATCCACCCCTCGGTGTCCTCTCCGAGGCCACCACCTACCATTTCACCGCCGCCGACGGCCGACCTGGCTTCCTCCCGTGAACCCCGTCGATTCCAGATCTGCAGGGTTGAGGACACCGTGGCCGGCGTGCCGACCAGAATGATCGGCATGCTCAGCGTGCACGACCACAAGCGCACACTCCCGCGTCCTGGTCCTGCCGTCCACTTGTAAAGCGGATCGGCCACGAAGTGGGCAGAAGCCCGCACGGCCTCGGAGTACGAGCGGATCGTGGAGCACTTCAGGTCCCGCGGTGAGCGCAGGTCACCGAGCCATTCGTCGACCATCGCTGGCGTCCAGAGCCAGGTAGTAGGCGTTCACGTAATCCGCGAACGCCTTGACCGTGGTGTCCTGATCCGCTGGCGTCGTCTGCGGCGGGATCGCCCCGGACGGCTGAGAGCGTGGTTCGGTGTCTTCAGGGACCGGACAGCACGGGGTTGTCGGGGTGGTGATGGATCCAGTCCAAGCCCGCTGGGTCGAGGTGACGGCGTGCGCGGGTGACGGCCACGTAGGCCAGGCGGGCTTCCGACTTGTTGACGGGGCCGGGAACGGGTCGGCCCGCATCGTCGACTTCGTCGGTGTCGGGCGGCGGAGTGAAGTCGGGGGCGATGCGCACGCTGCCCCATTCGCGGCCCTTGGCTTTGTGGGCAGTGGAGACGGTGACCTGAGCCTGGTCTTCGGGGACGAGACGGTCGACGGCCCGCAGGATGGCGTCGGGCCCGTGCTCATCGACAAGGTTGGCGAAGGGCTGCAGGTCGGCGCCGGCCGGGTCGAGTTCGGCGTAGTCGCGCAGTTCGCGCCAGGTGGTGAACAGCACGAGTTCGGGGTGATTGGTGCGCCGCCCCTGGATGAGGTCGCGGGCGGCCTGGGCCAAGGCACACAGGGCGTCGCCCCCACCGGCCAGGGCTGTTGTAGTGCCAGCGTCGAGGAGGTCAAGGATTTCGGTGACGGCCCCGATGTTGGTGCGGCACAGCACCGCGTCCGGGCGGCCCGTGTGGGGACCGATGGTGGTGGGGATCTCGGGAGTTCCGGTGAGTTCGATGGCGGCGCCGCTAAGGGCGAGCCAGCGGTTTGCTTCGATGGCGAGCCTCGGGCCGAACCGGAAGGAGCGGGTCAGGGTGAGGTGGGTGCCGTCGAAGCCGGTCATCACGTCGCGGGCGCCGCGCCATCCGTAAATGGCCTGGGCGGAGTCGCCGACCATGACGATCTGGGTGCGTTCCCGCTGTGCGAGGACGATCTGCTCGAGGACGGGGTTGGTGTCCTGGGCTTCGTCCAGCAGTAGGAAGTCGCCGGGCAGCACGGGTTCGGTCAGGGCCCACAGCTTCAGGTAGTGGTCGTGTTCGAAGCGCACCGTGCCCGCTTTGGGATCCTGCACGTCGTCCCAGGCCTTGGCGGCATACGGCAGCAGGAGGTCGGCGAGTTCCGCGTGGGCCTCGTCGCCGTCGATGCCGCGCAGGCGCGGCACGTGATGGTGGGCCAGTTCGGCATCCGCTGACTGGCAGTAGCCAGTGACGGTCCGCAGCACCGTGTTGGACAAGGTGGCGGGCATCAGGTCGCGCCCGTGGATGCGTACGGGGGCGTTCAGCCCAAGATCCTGGCCCACCTTCCAGCCGGGCCTGCGAGGGCTGTTGAGGCGATCGCGGTAGCGGTAGCCGAGGGCTGCGTAGGCCAGGGAGTGGGCAGTCTTGCACCGCACCGTCGCAGGGAAGCGGGCGGCGGCGTCCAGGGCAATGGAGCGGTTGAAGGCGAGGTAGCGGCCGCGGCGGGCGGACGTCTGCTCGGCCAGGAAGGCCAGCGTGGACGTCTTGCCTGTACCGGCGCCGGCCTGGATGACGAGATGGTCGCCCTCTGTGAACGCATCCCGGGCAGCGGCCTGCTCGTCGGTGGGGGTGAAAGCCATGAAGGGGGACTCCGGAAGCCGTGGCGGCCCCCCGCCACGCTCAGCGCGGGCGAAAGAGAGGGCCTGATCTTTTGAGGCAGATGCCGGAGTGAAAAGTGCCAGCAGACACACCCACGGCCCGCGTACGCACCGTCCAGTGCCTTCGATCGGGTGTCAGGAACGAGACATGCATATGTTTCTCGCGCGGGCGTGCGATCCGGGGTTCCCCTTCGGGTGACCGCAAAGCGGGTGGCTCAGCGTTCGAGGCCTGGGGGTTCGTGTCCGCTACACAGAGGGTCGAGGAGCTCGCCCAGAGGGACATTGAAGGCGTGAGCGAGGGCGTGCCAGGTAGCCAGCGTGCCGATGGTCCGGCCCTGTTCGATCTCGATGAGCGTTCGGCGGGACAGCCCACTGTGGGCGGCGAGCTGGTCGTAGCTCCAACCACGTTGTGCGCGCAGGCGGGAGAGGGACTGCCGCAGCGCCATGGGGTCGGGCTCCGGCGGCGGGGAGATCGTCACCAGTCCATCGGACGGTGCAGACCCCTGCCCTGACAGTGCAGACCTCTGCCCTATTTGTACGGGTGCGGCGGCGCCTCCACCAGGGCAGGGGTCTGCACTACGGTGGCCGCGCCCGGAGCCCCCTCAGGAGGCGGACCGGCAACCGTCCATCACGGCTTGGAGGGAACCTTTGACCACCGCCCTGCCCTCGCGCGCGTGGAGTGTCACGATCACCAGTGCAGCGGGGCATCCCGCGCTGACGTGCAGCGCCTGTCCCCTGCCCGCTCGGGTGACGGGGGCCGCGGAGATCCGTCGGCACCTTGCAGAACACCTCATCGAGTCCCAACTGCCCGCGCACCTGAGAATCTGCCACTGCCGCGAGCGGTCCTGCACGTGGCACCGACGTCAAGGACCGTGCTCCGGGTTCCTGCGGCTCCTGCTCATTCGAGGGGACCACGGCAGGACCTGGCACCTCGCCGATGCCTGCGGCGCGTGCGCCGCTGCAATCCCCTCCGCCGCCACTGTTCCAGAACCCCCGGCGCGCATCACCGCGAGCTCTGCCGCACCGTCCAAACCAAGCGCAGCCCAAGTCGATGTCCCGCATGAGCACTACGAGTGGGTCGAGGGGCCATGAGCAGCGCCGTCATGCTTCCGGGGCGCGCCGCTCATGCCGACAGAAGTGGCGGCTCCGCCCACGTTGTCGTTCATCCAGGCGTCAGGTGCTGGGCTGCGAGGCCCGTACGAGTGCGTCGGGAGTGATGGGCTGTGCGGAGTTCTCACATGTGACCTGCGGTGCAAGGCTGTGTCCGCAGTCGCTGGTGCGGCTTCCCACGTTCAGTTGAGCACGATGGTCTGCCACATCGTCCTCGTCCAGTTGGCTGTGGTCCGGGCAGGATGCCGTGTGTAGCCGGGTCAGGCGTGAGCGCCCTCGCCGTGTCGGATGCGGTCGAGGAGGTCGTCGTGATAGGTGCTCAGGTCATCGTCTGGCAGGGGGGAGGGGCTGCCGGTGAGCGTGTACCACTCGTCGGCCCCGGTGTACTGGACAGCGGCATGGGCACAGTGCCTGTCGTCGTCCAGCGTCGTGCGGACGGTCAGGTTACCGGTGATGATGCCGACTTCGTCGGTCATCGCCCCGCCGGGCCCGGCGGTGAGGGCGTCCTGGTACGAGTTGCTGTCCGGACTGCCGGTCACGGGGTACAGGTGTCCAGCATGGTGTCGAGCATGGCCTTCTCCGGCGCGGTCACGTTGAGGGAGTAGACGTATTTCACGTGGGTCCAGGCGCGGCTGTAGGTGCACCAGTAGGTGCGCAGGGGCGGTGTCCACTGGTCGGGGGACTGGTCGCCCTTCTGCCGGTTCGATGACGCCGAAACGGCGATGAGTTGGGGGTTTTCGAGGTCGTTGGCAAATTGTCGGCGCTTGACGGTGGTCCACTCGTCGGCGCCAGAGCGCCAGCCGTTTGCGAGGGGCACCATGTGGTCGATGTCGACCTCGGTGGAGGGCTTGGAGGAGACCTTCCCGTCGTAGGCGCTGGTCCACGTGCCGGAGACGGCACGGCACTGGTCGTCCTGAAGAACATCCTGGCCGTCGCGGACGAGAACTGTTTCTCGGGTGTCGCAGGTGCCGTGCTGGGTGATCCAGTGGGGGAACTTGGACCGGGAGTAGCCGGTCATCGGGTGCGGGGCGGCAACGGTCAGCTCGTCGAGTTCGGCGCGGGCGATGTCGGTGGGCGGCGGCTCCGGAAGATCCCGGCGGACCGCTGAGGAGGCAGCCGCCCGGGTGGGGACCGCGGCCGCGGCGGTGGCCTGCGTGGTGACGAGCGGAGCGAGCATGGACAGGGCAACGAGAACAGGAACGGTCAGTCGACGCCCGAAGCGTGGGGTGATCACGCCGAGACACCTACCAGCGATCGCCCCCGTGGCGTGGGACCGTCCCCCGGATGCAGTGGGTCCATGCCGCCGCGGCGACAGGACTGCAAGATCGAGGCGGGTCTGGTTTCATACGTGCGCCCCGGGCCGGGCCAATGCCACATACACGGCGGCGCACTCACGAGCATTCTGTCTCGGGACCCACCGTGGCCTTCTGGTCCTTCGCCGTGCGCCGCAGCCACCGGTTGTCGACTTCGGGACTATGCCGCCCGGGAGACACTGAAGGCATGGACACGGGTACTCCGACAGAGCTGGCGGACGTCGGAGAGATCCTCCGGGCGCGTTACCGCCGCCGCCTTCCCAAGAGGCTCGATGATCTGACAGGCCCCACCTGTGGCACGGTCGCGCTTCCCCTGCACGTGGCCTGGTCGGGGCGTACGAGCTATGCCCTGGACGGGGCCAAATCACGGATGAGCCTGTATCGGACAGTGCTCGCCGAGGGACAGCGTGGCGATCTGATCGCGTGCCTCGACCGCGGTCTGCTGGTCGAGCAGTGGTCCGTCCTGCGCAAGCTGATCGGCCGTCACGTCCGCGAGGTATGGGAAGAAGCCTTTCCTGAACTGGCGCAGCCCAGCACAAGCAGCTTGGCAGATGACAGTTGTTGATCCTGAAGGGCCGGCGACCTAATGGCCGTCGGCCCTTTCGCCGCGGTCGTACCCTCCGTTCCTCGGCGCCCCGTTCAACCCATGGCTGGGTGTGAGGAGTTCGCCTCCGGCCGGGCTCTCGGGGTCCTGATCAATGTGTGGCGGTCTTTCCCATCTGTGAGGTGACTGCCGTTGAGTGTTCGGCGGAGGGTTTTTCGGCCGAAGGCTGGTGAGGGCCCTGCCCTGGATGTGTGCGGGTGTCGGGACGGGCAGGGACTGCGCCGGGTACGCACGGTTTGTGGGCAGCCGCGGCGAGCAGGGCGCGGATCTTGCGGGCGAACCCCATTCCGGGAAGCGGCAGTTCCATGTCCGGCTGGCGCAGGTAGCCGGCGGCGACCGCGAGGGGAACGTAGGCCATGAGTTCCGTGACCGCCGCCGGGCGGGGCCGGGCGGTGTACTTGGTGATGGCGAGCAGGGCCCGCAGGATCGAGGTGGCAGAGGCCTCGACTTCCTGCCCGAACCAGGAGTAGACGGGCTGCGCGATGAAGGGGTGCGCTCGAGCGGGTACTTCTGGTGCCAGCTGGACGTGGTCGGTCTGGCGGTGCCACCACGCGGCGGCAGATGTCTCGCCCAGGGCCAGGTGGTGCAGGTAGAGGCAGTAGGCGGCCGCGGGTTGTCCGGCGCCGGCGGCGTACTGCCACCAGTAGCGTGCCCCGTCGTCCGTGTCCGTCAGCTGCAGGACACAGGCGAGGACCAGCGCGCTGCGCGGCTCGGGCACCTGGTCGGTGACGAATTCGGCAACGCTGGTCGCGGGCATGTGGATGACGAGGGTTTCACACAGCGCGCGCAGGTGGCGTGAAACGGCTGGAGACCTGGCTGCGCAACCGCAAGGTCCTGCGCGCTGACCGGCTCGCCGAGACAGCTTGGGGCGCCTCCGGAGGACCCTAATTTGTGAAGCCTGTATCGCGGCGACCTGAAAGAGAGTGGCAGTCCTATCTGCCCACGATCACGCGCCGTCGCGCGGACGTTCAGCCCCACCTCTCGAGGCCAGTCACGCACAACGGCGCAAGGTCTGCTTCTTCAAGCGGACCAAACCGATGAACATACGCAGAGCCGCCAACTGCAGAGCTGTGAACAACTCCATCAACTGCCTCAGACGGACACGGCGGCGTTCTGTGCGCCCCTACAGGTCACCGCGGCGGAAGGAGCGGGCGGCAGCCATGACGTCCTTGAAGCGTTCACCGGCGATGGCCTCGATGGGGGAGTCGTCGTCAAGCTGAGGGTTCATCCCCATCATCCAAGCCCGGGCGGTGTGCCGGTTCTCGCAGTTCGAGATGTAAGTGAAGACCTGGTACGCGGTACGCAGGCGGAACTCTGAGTCGAATCGCGGAGCGTTCTGGCCCCTCGCCCACCGACCGACCTGTCGCGGGTCGTCTACGCCTGCGATGAGTGCGGCAACGCGCTGGCTGAAAGTCTCCTGCAGGAAGCGGGCGATCTCGGCGACGGGCTGGCCGGCCGTGTCGCTGTGTGCGCGGGCCTCGGCTTCTGCGGTGGTCTCTTGTTGAGTCTGCATGAACTCCTCGTTTCCTCGCCAGCTGGTGAAGCGGGCAAAGGATCGGCGCTCAGAGCGCGAAAGCTGCGGGGGTGGTCGGGCTCGGCTGGAAGCCGCGGCGACTGTGGTGAGCAGTACCGCGGTCGCCGGTGTCCGGTTGGCTGCTGAAGACAGCACACCACCTCGGCTTGGAGGAGACGCTGACGATGAGGGACGCGCTCGCGGCGCCTTGTTCGCACCGCTGTGTACCTCTGGGTAAGTGGCGCGCTTTGAAGGTGCTGTTGGTCAACATGCTTACTCCTCAGTGGCGTTGACGAAAGAGTACCCGTTTAGGGTGTACTTACACTACGGTTTTCCACACTAAAAACACTCTTAAATTCCACTAGTTGTTGCCTGTGTGGCGCCGTGAGCTGCGCTTTTGTGACGGTGCATCAAGTTGCAGAAGTGTGACGACCGGTGTGCGCGACAACCTGATCGGGCGACAGTACGTACGGCCAAGCGACGCATTTTGCTCACCTGACGGTGAGCCCGTACTCGTCGGCCACCTCTTGAAGGGCGACGTCCTCCACCCGGATGGCGCAACGTTCCGCCTCCGTGAGGTCCGTGTCTCGGAGGATGGCCCAGCAGCGTCGTCCCCCATAGCCGGAGCGGAAGGTGATTCCCTGGACCAGGTGGTGACCGTCAGCGTTGCGCTGGGCGACGGCCCATGCGGCGATTTGGCGTGTGATCCGCCGGTCGGGACCGTGCAGGTGATCGTCTGTCAGTTGCCCGGTGACACCGAAGGCGCTGAGCTCGTCCTTGAGGTCAGCGGCGAGGACGGCCCGGGTCTCTTCCGTCTCGATGTCGAGGAACTGGGTCCAGGCAGCGGGGATGAGGCGCACCAGGATGCGCTCCTCCCGCCAGCTTGAGGGGATGTGGCCCATAGCCATCAGGTGCGGCTTGTTGACGCCAGCGTTACCCATCAGCTCCCGGATCTTGGGGCCGATTCGGTACCGGGCGAGCTCTTCTGCGTAGCATCCGGCCGGGGTCGAGGCGCAGTAGAGCGTGCTGTAGGAGTACAGGCTGTACAGGCCAGCTGCCGAGCCATCGAAAGTGTCCGGTTCCACTCGGTTGTACTCGACGGGGTTGTGGGCCCAGCCAAGACGCCACACGCCCTTAGGCGGGGCAGCCGTCAGAGTTACGGGTGGGATGGTCATTGCTGGTGCCCCTCCTGCTTACTGACTTGTCTCGCTTCCTGCTGCGCTGCGTCCGTCGAAGGGCGCGCTGCAGCATCAAGTCCCAGGGGCGGGCTGGCTAACGCAACAGTCATGGATCCTCACTCGTGCCGCACTGGCGGGGGTGGTCAGGGCATGGATGTCTGACCAACGTGGCTGAAGATTCTCTCGTTACGCGATCCGGTGTGTCCGCTGCCAGCAGGGATCGTGTGCGGCGCACAGGCGGAGCGTTGGTGCAATGGGGCGGCGCACGGGCCTCACAGCTGATCATGGTGGAGGCGGAAGGCCATGGTCCCTGCTTCGCCGGAAGCCAGCAGTATCGAGGACGCCGCACCATCGGGATCCTGCACCGTCTTCAGGGTGCGCAGGGGCGCACCGGTCACGATGCGCAGCAGGTGGCGGTCGGCTGTTGCATCCCAGAGGTGGATGCTCGTCCGGCCTGCTACTGCGAGGGCAGTTCTCTCCAGCGGCAGGCGCAGGGCTGTGACAGCTCCGAGTTCGCCGTCGTTGAGGGTGAGCTCGCTGGCGGCGCGCCCCGTTTCCACGTCCCACAGTTTCAAGGTCCCGTCCTGCCCCGCGCTGGCGATGAGCAGCCTCCCGTCATGCCAGGGAACGAATGCGAGATCATTGATGATGTCCTGATCACACCTGATCGTTCGCCCGTACTGGCTGAGGTCATCGACGTCCCACACGCGGAGGGCACCATCGCTTCCGCCGGATGCCAGAAGGGTCCTGCCAGCGGAGTGTTGGGTGGCCAGGCAGCGCACGCTGAGCTTGTGCTGGCCGAAGTCTTTGAGCATCTCTCCTGTCTGCGGATCCCACACACAGACCCGGCCATCAGCGCTACCACTGGCCAGCAGGTCGCCCCGGCCAGTCGACAATGCCACCAGTGCATTGACCGGCAGGAAGTGGCCCCGCAGCACCGGCCCGGTCTGCTGCTTGGCGTCGAGGTCAGCGCAGACGATGCTGTTGTCGCTCAAGGCTGCAGCCAGTAGGAGACGCCCTTGTCGGCGGGGCCATGCCAGGGCGGTAACTTTCCGGCCCTTCAGGAGGGTCCGATGTCGGTTGGTCGCAAGATCCCAGACAACGATTCGTGACGCTCGTGCTGCGGCAAGGAGGCGTGCCGGAGCGGGTGACAGAGCGCTGGCGGTGATGTGATTCCAGGCTTTCGATGCCAGCTTGAAGGTCTGGCGGTCAACTGACCAAGTGCGCACTATGCGGTCTGCGCCTGCCGTGAAGAGACGGTCCCGGCCCTCGTGTTCTAACCGGGTCATCGCAGTGACTGGCGCCGTATGCGCAGGTAAAGCTCCTTCGATGGGTTTTAGGTTCGGGATCTCCCACAGGCGCAGTGTGCCGTCGCCTGCTGCTGAGACAAGGGCTGGCCGCTGGTCAAGGAAGGTGACGAGTAAAGCGGTAACGGGGGCGGCATGGTGCGCAGTGGCGATGGGTGCCGGCTCGCCTGCGGTGGCCGTCAGGTCGTACAGGGACACGTTGCCGTCTTCGTCGGCTACGGCGTACTGGCCTTCTTGGGGCATAGGCAACAGGGCACGGACGCGGGCTGGGTGGCGGGAGTGCAGGGAGGCTGTGTGGCCGTCGAAGCAGTTCACGGTGCCGCGCTGCGTGAAAAGCAGGCATGCGTGCCCGTCAGGCATCTGGACGCTGCATAGGACTGCGGAGGAGTCCTGGAGTTCAGGGAGTCGGAGGGCGTGGGTCTGGAACCGTCCCGGGTCGAAGGCTCGGATATGGCCGTCGCTGAACGCGGCAAGCAGAAACGGCAGGTGTCCACTGGGCTGGTAGGCAGTGAGGGAGCTGACCCAAGTGCGCTCCCGGCACATGACGACTTTACGGATGAGCTGGCCGTGGACCGCGTCCACGGCGGCGACGCAGCCGTCCGTGCCCCCGGTGATGATCAGGCCGCCTCTGAGTGCCATCAGGTGGCTGATGGCCCCTTGATGTACGTCGATGGGAGCGTGAGCCAGGCTCCCATCGAGTCGCAGGAGACGCAGGGTTCCGGCCTTGTCGCCGACAGCGATGGCGGTGGCCGTGCCGTTTGCGTTCTCCACTGTGGCGAGCGACGCGACGTCGCTGGGCGTGGTGGTCCAGGCTGGCACCGGGCTGGCGTAGTGGCTCCACAACGGAGTCACAGGCGACGCGTTGAACGTTTGCGGCGGCGCCACCGGTTCTGCCCCCGCTCGTGACGGCGAGGCTGCAGCGTAGTGGGACAGCTGCAGACTGGTCAGACGGGACACCGGATCTGCGTGACGTGCGAACTGCTCCACCATGGCCCAAGCCTGCAGCCACTGCCGTCGTTCTGATCTGTTGCCATCCGTCGCCAGCAGTCGGCGTACCTCGGAGCTGGTCTCCCAGGCGAGCAAGGCCGGTGGTACGTGCGCGTCATCCAGCACATGACCGTCTGCGGCATGCTCGGCTAGATGCCGACGCAGATACGGATGGGGCGGAATGGTCGGATCAGCGTGAACCAGTCCGGCAAGCGCAGCGGCGATCTCACGGTGAATTGCTGTATGGCGGCTGTCGGCGCTCTCAGACATTCCGCCCTCCGGAATCCAGCAGGCCTGCATCCGGGTCGAGTAGCACGTCAACCAGTTCCTCGTGCGCGGGCCGGTAGACCCGCCGGTCGTCCTCAACCGCATGGGCGAGATAGCCGCTGAGCCTTCCGCTGAGAAGTTTTTCGATCATGGTGTCCCACTCCTCAGCCGTTAACCGCTTCGGCATCAGGAAGACGCCGGCGATGGCCGGCCACACTTCCCCCCAGGGCACCCCCTGCCCTTTGGCGTACGCTGCGGCCTGCAGCAGCGCCAGGGCAACGTCTGGGGATAGGCCTTGGACCTGCTGCAGATCGTGTTGCAGCAACCCCCGGATACCGCGCCTGAGTTTTGTGTGCCAGCCCTCGCTGCGCGCCAGTGTCATTGGGTCCGTGGTGCTGCGGAGCTGATCTCCTGCCAGTCTTGCGTCGATGAACGAAGGCCATACGGCTTTGGCGACCGCAGTCGCGACGTCCTGAACGCTGCTGGCGTCCATGGCGTCACCGATCAGCGCCGCGATGTACTCCGCGATGTCGTCCTTCGTACTGTCGCTGTCGGTGCGCTGCACGCTGGCGGATGGAAACGTGTCTTTCAGCGTCCTCAGCAGACCCAGTTCGTCACTGGCTGAGCCGCCCGGGCTGCTTCCGTCCGGCCGACTGGAGCGCACGCCGATCAGCAGCCGCACTGCGGGCACAGCTGCTGTGACGCCTTCTTCATGGCGCTGCCCGGGCACGAGCGGACGGCAGAATGGCTCCAGCGGGGCGAGTACATCCCCGATGATCCGGAGCTGTTCCTCTGCCTCGTCCAAGCCGTCAAGCACGATAGTCACGGTCTGTCCGCAGGCTCGCACATAGTCCTGGATCTGCCGCGACCACACCTCCGCTGGATCGCTGGTTGCCTCCACCGCTGCTGGTCTCTCCCCCAGGCCGCGGAGTAGGTCGGCAGCGACCTGCGCAGCATCCAGATGGCGAGCAAGTACTGCGGCGGTTACCGATCCCTCCGGTGGAATTGTTTCCAGTGGTGCCGAATCCTGGGCCGTTTTGTACAAAGGCTCGTTGCGGAACACCAGGTCGCTTAGGGTCACCGCCCTGGCGAGCACCGCCGACTTACCGCTGCCTGCACACCCGGTGATCAGTAATACGCCCCGCGGGGAGTGTGGGCCAAGGAACGACGCGACAGTCTGGTTCAGCCTCTTGCGCCCGCGGAAGTACCAGCCATGATCGCTTTCCTGGGTCCGGCCCGTGGCCCGGTCCAACCAGTACTCTGCGGCCAGCGGTTCGTGCCGCTGCGTCGCCCCCAGCACCTCTGTCAGGTGCACGTAGCCAGGATTGGGTAGGCACGGTGATGGCTGGTAGTCGCCACCGTCGACAAGGCGTTGCAGCTTGAACGTCCGTTCCTCATCCTCCCGCAGTCCACGGGCGTACTCAGCCATGAAATCCGGGACGCTCAGGTACGGAGTGGTGATACCGGCGTTGCGGCGCAGGCGCTCCAACGCGGCCCGCAACAACGTGGGGAACCGCAAAACCTGGATCTTGCTGTCGTGACCGCAAGTGACCAGGACATCCAGGTTGCACTTGCGCCGGCGGCTGTGCCGGATGTCCTTGTGCAATGCCGCGAGTTCGCCGTGCATGCCGCCCGCAAAGCAGGTGTTGACGATGACCAGCACATTGTCTACATGTGAATCCAAGGCTGCGGCGATGATGTCCGACGTGCGCACCGCTGTGGCGAGAGGCCGCTGCTCTACCGATGCAGGCAGCCGCAGAAAGTGGGTGTCCGACCTGCCGGGGATGCCATGTCCTGTCACGAAAAGCAGCAGTGCGTGACCACGCAACTCCCTGACGCCCTGCTCCCGCAGGAAGTCCTCAACGTCGTCCCGCGTCTTCAGCTCCGGGGGTCGAACCTGCCGGAATGCCGGCAGTGGGCCCGACGTCTGCCACCAATCACGCACGGCATCCAACTGCTGGTCGATGCCCTCGGCGAACGCGTCGGCATCGTCATCGTTGCCGTAGTCGCGCACCGCCAGAGTAAGCAGGACACGCTGGGCCGACGGGTCCTCGCCCGCTAACGCAGGATCCTGCAGAACTTCATCCCCCGTGTGTTGCATGTCACTAGTGTGACAGCCATGCACTCACTCTCGGGGGGAACCTTGCCAAATCCAGCACCGCACACGGAACCTGGCCTGACCCCTGCAGTCACGCACGATGCGGTCGTCGTCGTCCCCGGCATCATGGGCAGCGAGCTCTATGACGCCTCCACCGACAAGGTGATCTGGGGCTTAGCCAACACCGGCTGGCTCACCAAAGCCTGGCTCACTCGCAAAGGGCTCGCTCCGCTCCAGCTCACCCCCGCCGAACTCGCCGGCGACTACAGCCGCATCAGGGCCCCCCGTCTGCTGCAGACCCCGGCTTGGAGCCCCTTCCTCCGTGGCATCGAGCCGTACCACAAACTCTTGCGCACTATCGAAGACACCGTCGCCCATCGCGACGCGATCATGACATTCCCCTACGACTGGCGCCTGCCCGTCGCCGTCAACGCCCGCAGGCTCGCCCGGAACGCTCGCGACCACCTCCAGCGCTGGCTCGCTCATCCGGCCCACGCTGCCGCTCGCCAACAAGCCGTCGACGAACGCCCAGCCCGCCTCGTCTTCATCGCCCACTCCATGGGCGGCCTGGTCACCTATGCCGCCCTCACCCTCGGCGACGACAGCGACCTGCCCAACGACACCCGCGGAGTCATGACGCTCGGCACCCCCTTCCAGGGCTCGGTCGTCGCCGCTAACATCCTCAACGCCATCCAGGGCGGGCCCCTGCCGCTGCCCCACGGCCGCCTCGCCACCGCAGCCGCCACCATGCCGGCCGTCCACGAGCTTCTCCCTCGTTTCCTCTGTCTGGAAGACACCCTCGATGTCCGTCGCCTGACCCCCTCAGACGTCGCCGACCTCGGAGGCGACAAGGATCTGGCCAAGGCTGCCGAGGACTTCTTCACCGCCCTCTATAACCAACCCTTGCCCCACCACCGCCCCGTCGTCGGCATCCGCCAGAACACTGTCCAGTCGATGAAGCTCATCGACGGACTCGTCATCGCCTCCGAGTACTGCTTCCGCACCGACTCCGACGACACCGTCAAATGCGATGCCAATGGGGCACCACGCCGCTACCAGGTCTGGGGAGACGGCACCGTCCACCGCGAATCAGCCTCCCTCGCCCGCCGCACCATCCCCGTCTTCGCCCAACACGGCGCTATCGCCAGCGGCCGCGAAGCGCGCCGCATCATCGCTGACTTCCTCCTTGAGGACGACCACCTTGGTCCCGACCAGGCCGAGGACGGCATCGGCCTCAATGTGCCCGACTACGTCCCCGCCGGTACCTTCTGGGACTGCATCGTCACCGGTACCGACGACCCCGCCCAAGTTGCATGCACCGTCGCAGCGACGGACACCGACTGGCAGACGACAGTGCGACTCGAAGCCACCGACGACGACAAGCTCGGCGCCCAGGTCACATTGCCGAGCCCGGGTCTCTACCGCGTGACTGCTAAGGCCGACTACGGGCCGACGGTCACACAGCTTGTCTTCTCAGGCCCCGATGGCCAGGACGCGCTCGACGACTGATCAGTGTGCATCGTGAAAATCGCGGGCCAGGTGGTCCGGTGCAGGTAGGTCGCGGAATGCTCGGGCTGGTCACGGGTCATGGTCCTCGTGAAGATCACCGGTCCGCGGGCGACTTCGTTGCTCGTGAGGACCAGCAGGGCCCTGACCGGCGTTCTTAAAACCGCTACCGCCTGGTTCGCAGGTCCGCCTCTGCCAGCCGCATCGCGTCGTTGCTCAGCGACGCCGCGCGGTTGGGGAGGTAGGTGGCACTGTTGCTGGCGACGAGTTCCTGGCAGTGGCGGACGGTTTCCTCAGAGACAGACATTGTCTCGTTCCACAGAGCCCGCAGCCGTCGGTTGCTACGGCTCAGGCTGATGTCTCAGACACGGCTTCCAGTGGACTTCGCCGGCGTCGCGGTCGCAGTTCCAGGTTTCCAGGACGTTCGTACGGATCAGCCGGTCGAAGAGGTCGTCCAATTGGGGCTGCGACAGTCCGCACAGGCGGGTGAGGTTCTCGGCGTCGGCCCAGTCCGGTGCCAGCCGCTGTGTGCGCGGCCAGTACAAGAGCGGTCAGCTGTAACGCGGGCGGTGCGGCTCGGGCCACGGTCAGTGGGGCCGGGTGCAGTGCCCAGTGCGCGGCTCGTACCCGGCTTGTACGGCCGGGTGGGTGCCGCCGACGGCTGTATCGCTCGTTCCAGATGGATCGCCAAAGCATCTGCCCTTGGGTCCCGTCAGTCCCGCCGGCACCTGTCCGTGCTCAGCCATCTGTTCGATCGGCGACCACGGCCTTCAGGATGATTGGTTGGAGTCCCGTAGGCCCCGCCGGTCGGCCTCGGAATCCGCGAGTCGTTTCTCCAGGTCCTTGTTGGCCTCTTGGAGCTCGATGGCGCGGGCCGCCAGATCCTTCGCCCCCGCTTGATACAGCTGCTGGCCCAGGTGCCGCTGAACGGCGACTTTGAGGCGCTCCCGTGCCTCTCGGACCGCCGCCGCGTGGTGGTCGGCCAGCCAGCCGGACAGCCTGCCCGCGTCCAGCCCTGAGTGAATTTTGATGTTGGAAGCCGGGCCAAACTGTCACCAGAGACGGTAAATCATTGCAGGTCAAGACGCTGATTGCATGCTAACATCGTTCCATGCGTGAGCTCACTGAGACGACAGGATCACAGTGGACCCCATGTGAAATTCCGGGTATAAATTTTCCTCATGGGATCACCCCTCCTCCTGCAGAACGTCGCATCGACGTACGACCGCGAGCTGTCACTGCTGCATCACCTGCTCGATCAGGCGGTGCAGCAGGTGGCGAAGATGACCAAGAGGGCCCGTCGGCGCCCGAACGGTCCGGCCATGTCCGCTCTGGCACGGACGGAACTTCTGGGCCTCGCCGAGGACTCGGCCTTGGTGGCCAACTCCCGTCTACGGCTCCAGGAGTCCGGGGACCAGTGGGTCCGGGTCGGGCTGGAGGGATCGGGATGCTCACCACGGCTGCGCATGCGTCCCCCGAAGGCCAGGCTCACAGACCCCTGGCTGTTCGACGAGGACACGCTGCAGGGGCCGGCTGGTTCTCTCGTCGTGATGTGGGACTGGAGCAAATCCCTTGGCGCGGTTCGCTCCGTTTCCCTGACTCGAGTCGAGTCGATGCGACGCTGGGGAATCAAGTGTTCCATTCTGGAAGAGATCGCCATCAACGCTCCACTGATGGAGACGTTGATCAACCCACTGACACATGCCGTTCCAGCAGGTTCGCGAAACGAGGACGACGACCTGTCCGATGTCGTCGCCCTGTGGGGCGAGGCCGAGGAGAGGCAGTCGGAGCAAGAGATCTCCGATGGTCGCGACGAGGACGAGCGTAATGACGAAGGCGATTCCACTGTGGCAGGAAAATGAAGTCGAGATTTTCGGGGAAAGGCTTCGCGATGCTCGCCTGATCCAGCGACTACGGTCAGGTGACGTAGCGAAGGAGGCTGGGGTTTCCCAATCTTGGTATTCCAAGGTTGAGCACACCGTGTCGACGATGCTTGAGAAGCCGAAGGCCCAACGGTTGGCATCTGCCCTGAACTTCTCGATCGAATTCCTGTCCGCGACGCCGGTGACTCAGGTGCAAAGAGGGAGCCTCCTCTTCCGCGCCAAGAAGAGCCTCCCCAAATCAGAGGAGGACCAGCTGGTCTCCTGGGCTCGACTAGTCGGCGACCTCGTCCACTCAGCTGAACCCAAATTGCGGCTGCCATATCTCCGCGTCCCCCGTATCCCGTCGGACATGCCCCCTGTCGAGGCAGCGCAGATCACTCGAAAATCGTTCGGAATCGAACCGGATGCACCAGTGCCGCATCTCATCCGAACCCTGGAACGCGGAGGAGTCTATGTGGCGACGATCGATTTCGAAGGAGACCTTCACGCGAGAAATCACGACGCATTTTCCACGTGGATCGGTTTCCTTTTGGATCGCCCGCTTGTAGGCGTTCGCGCAACAGACTCGTGGGAGAGGACACGCCTTTCCATCGCTCACGAACTGGGCCACCTGGCCATGCATCACACGCGGCGTGAAGGCGAACTGGAGCGTGAGGCGTATACCTTCGGCGCAGAGTTCCTCTTGCCTCAGCATGTGCTTGAGCGGGAGTGGCCCGAGACTCCAACCTTGATGTCCCTCCTGCCGCTAAAGCGAGTTTATGGCATGTCTCTTGCCTCGCTGATTGAGCATGGATATCGCACGGGAATACTGTCAGACTGGCAGCGCACAAACCTGTATAAGCAGCTTTCCAATCGACGTGACCAATCGACAGGTGAGCGTCTGCGGGTGCGGGAACCAGGCTGGCGAGACCGGGAAGTCGAACGTCCCAAGCTCCTTGCAACCGTGGCCGAGAAAGCATTCGGAAAGTCTGTAACGGTCGACAGCCTGGGAGAGCAGATCTTCTCCTGGCGCCCCGACTTGGTGCGGCAACTGCTGGAGGGCCAAGTCACCGAATGGGCGCGCGACGTGACGCGCGAACCTGAAACAGCGGTTGCGGCCACCGAGTCCCATCTGGCCGAGGTAGTGCAGCTGCATGGAGCTGGACGCGGCGACACGTCATCGCAATGAGCGGGCGCCTCTCAGTGCCATCCAGTCAGTCCAGCTCCCGACCGGATCGCCAAACCAGGGGGTTGCGCCAAGCGTCAGTCAGGAAGGCCAGGCGAGCTCGGCAGGCCGCGGAAGCCGGTCTGGCCGCAGTAATTGGCTCGGGCGAGGCGGTGAATTTCGCGGCCGTGGCTCGGGCATCTGGCGTCTCGGCTAACTATCTGCGAAAACAGCCGGACCTCGCTGCCCAAATTTTTCGACTCCGCTCAAGGAAGCAGTCGGAAGTGCCGCAGACTGCCGCGGGTGAACACAGCGGCCAAATATCCGCTCGCCTGACTCGAAATAACCATGACGCCGCCAGGTGCCGACACGAAATGGCGGAGTTGATGGCAAGGAATCGAGAGCTCGAACTTCTCCTCGAAGTTGCCAACGCAGAGATTTCCCGTCTCAGAAGCCTGGATTCATAGTCGGTCACCGCCCATGTGGGCGGTGACGGGGCGGCGAGGCCGATGCCACGGTTCGTTGAAGGTGCGACTACTCTGCCTCTGACTGGTGCCTGACATCCTCGTGCGATCGTCGGAACCGCCCATCTTCAGGCCCGCGATCTCGACCACGGCCTGGAGCTGGGGAATCGGTCCGTCGGTCTCGCCCGCGTCCAGTCCTCCCGGACCAAGGACTACCTCCGCGAGTTCAACACCGTCCTCGGCGGCGAGAGCCGGCCGTCCGCGAAATCATCCACCGCACCCGCACCGAACTCGGCATCGCCGCTTGAGCACGTTCGCCCGTACTTCCTCACCTCCTCGAGGGGGAAGCACGGGCGAACGTCGCAGATGGCGTACCGATGTAGGCTCAGGCCGGGGCCGGGCCGCTGTTCTCAGCCCGGATCATCCGCCGCAAGCTGCTGCGGACGGCGGCTAGGTCGTCTTCCAGCTCCTCCACCCGGGCCTCCAGCTCGGACTTCTCCAACCGCAGGCCGTCCCGTTCCGAGGCCAGTCCCTCGTTCTGCCGTGTCAGCTCCTCCACCCGTGCGATCAGGCCGGCGGAGCCGATCTGATCGAGCTGCTGACCCAGATGCCGCTGCGTAGCGGCCTTGAGCCGGTCCCGCTCGCCCCGCAGAGCGGCGACCTCCTGCCGGGACAGTTCCAGATCCGTCCGCAGGCTCGCGGCACTCGGCGACAACCCTTCCTGACGGTCCCGGCGTCCCTTCCCGGCCTGTTGCTTGCGGGCGGTCTCGACGTGTTCGCGCACTCCCTCGGCATAGACAAGCCAGTTCGAGACCCCTGCGGTCTTGGCGACGGAGGCGAAGGTGACCGCGTCGCCGCGGGCGATCATCTCCTCCACCACGGCCAGCACCTTCGCCCGCTTCTCCCGGCTGTCTTTGCGGCGGGCGTCCGTCAGCACCTCGCCAGGGCTCCGTTTGGCCGTCACGCCGGGGACTCCTTGCGGTTGATCACCGTCAGCGGCAGCATGGCCCGGCCGACCGCCGCCCGGGTCTTCCGCAGGATCTTCACCGACTGCATCAGAGCCTCTCGTTCGTCGGCGGGCAGCTTCTCGATCTGCTCGCGCATGGTCACGGCAACCTTCTTGAAGGAGTCGATCTGGTCCTGGAGGTTGCGGATGACGTACTCGGCCGCGTCCATGGCCACGGCGGTCTCCTTGTCCGCCTTCAGGTCCCGGATCTGGTCCTCGATCGCGGCCAGGTAGGACGGGTCCGGACGGTAGAAGCCGCAGCCAGCACACTGGAAGCGGATCGGGCAGGCTTGCCCGCCGGCCTTGACGTTGGACGGCTCAGTGCAGCCGCCGAACGGCACCGCCACCGACCGCAGCTCGTATGCCCGGTTCGAGGCCATCGGCGCCGGGTTTCCATGTCGGTCCACGACATGCAGCCGCATCGTCTTCACGGCCTCCTGCTTCCGTTTCAGGGACACCTTGTAGTACCGGGCCGTGGTGTCGGCACTTCGGTGATCCATCAGTTCTTTGAGCACGTCAATGGCCACTCCGCCGTCTGCGTGCCGCTGAGCGTAGGAGTGCCGGAAGGCGTAGGCGTAGATCTTCTCCCGTTCGAAGGGGATCGGGTTCCCGTCCTGGCCGGTTCCCTCCGAGTGGATCTCCGGGATCTCGGTGACCCACTTGCGCATGGCCCGCCCGAAATTGCCCGTGCCCAGATGCGGGTCGCGGCTGATGTCACTGATGGCGGGGAACAGCAAGGCCTCACAGCGGGTCGGTGCGAGCTTCAGTTTGCCCCGGCGCTCGTCCCACTGCTGGATGATCCGTGCCGTCTCCATGGTGATCGGCAAACGTCTCCGCAGCCGTTTGCCCTTGTAGTTGTTCCAGATCAGCAAGCAGTCATTGCCGGTGAACTCCAGGCAGTCACGCCGCAGGCTCAGCACCTCCCGGGGCCGTCGGCCGGTGTCGCGCAGAACCTGGTAGACCGTCTGGAACATGGCCACCACGTCCTCGGGGCCCGCCCACGAGCCGTAGGAAATGCCCTGGCCCAAGAGGCCCAGCTGGGCATCGAGCTGCCGGATCACCGATTCCGGAACAGCCTTGCCGATCTCGTCCTCGTTCGACTCATCCACCACGATCCGGTGCGACTTGTGCCTGCCGAAGCTGCCCGAAAGGGTCGCCAGCATGCCCGCGCTGCGACCGAAGTCCAGCACGGTGAACAGTCCGGCAAGCAGATCTCGGCGGTACTTGTTGGTGCGCGGTTCCCCTTCGTCGTCCGTGAGCGTGCGGAAGCCCTCGACCACTGCGGTCATGTCGCCGAACCACAGGGCTGCGGGGTCCATTCCGCCGCCCGGCAGCCTCCCCAGGGCCTTGGCTGCGATCAGGCAGGCCGACACGTGGTGGCGGAACCGCTTGCTGTTGGGACGCGTCGAGCGGGCCCATTCCATCGCCGCCTCGCGAAGCCACAGCTGCTTGATGACGGAGAAGTCGACCTTGGTCGACCGGACGCCGGGAGGCCCAGCCTTGCGGTAGAACGACTGATGACCGACGGCGGTCATGTCCCAGACGAGTTTGTCCGTGGGCTCAATACCGAGAAACCGCTCGTGGCCCCGCTCGACAGCCCAGGCGAGTTCCCGCAGGTGAGTCGCGCTGTTGGCCGCCTTCCACCCCGTCGCATCGACCCGTTCGCGCTCCGCAGTCAAAACACTCTCAATACCCTCGAGCCGCTGGACCACCGCGCGAACGGCTGACGGCTCGATCTTCTGGTTCCTGGCCTCCCGCTGCTGAAGCATGAAGAGCACCTCCAGCCGGGCGACCTGTCCCAGCGGCGCCAACGAGAACTGGTGACCGGCCAGGTAGGGCGGCTGATGCTCCACCCAACCAGCAAGATCAGCAGTCTTGTTCGCCTCTCGGTGGATCTTCCGCCTCCTGGTGTGGATGCGACACAGCCCCTCCCCAGGCCACCCCTCCAATTCACAGCCCTTGACCAGGCATCGCGCCCATCCGTCGAAGGGCTGAGCCACGTCCCGGATCCACTCTTCGAGCGGGCCGGTGAACAGCGTCTTGTTCGTCCGGCTGGCCGCTACCCACCGAGTCGAGTGGCTCCGGCAGAGCCCCCACACGGACCGCTCTCGAGCACACCGCTTCCCGTCCCGCTCCACCGCACACAGATCAACCTCGGTATAGCGACGGTTGACCTCCGGCACGAACGTCTTATGGAAGTCGTCCGCACTCATTCCGCTGATCTGGAAAGCCCTGTCGCACGTCTTGCAACGGCGGTAGCGAACTTTCTCGATCGCGCCGCATGCCTCAGTGAGACATCGCCAGGAGGTCGTGTTCGGATTCTCGAAATCCCCTGTGAACAGCCAGCTTTCACTGTTCCACTCGCCCGGCCGCCAGTCCTCCGCCAGCTGGCCACGAAGCCATTCGGCCCACGGACCGAGATCGATTCCGTCGTCCTCACCGATGGGAAGGACGACTGCAAGATTCCCGGTCATGCCTGGCTCCTGCGGATCGCCGCCACCCGTTCCACGGCTTCGCGTTTGTCCTCGTCGGTGGCATGGATGTACGGCTCCATCGACGACGGCGAGACGTGGCCCAGCAGGTTCTGCACCACATCCCGCGGCGTGTCCGAGCGTATCCAGGTGGTCGCCGCCGTGTGCCGCAGCATGTGCGGCCGGGCCGGGAAGCCGGCCTTCGCCGCCAGGCGGTCGAAGAGGTCCTTGGCGTTGTGGTAGGTCATCGCCTTGCCCAGCGGCGGACGGAACAGGTTGACGAACACCATGTCGCAGTCGGCGGCCTCGGCCACCGCGTCACGCTCGTGGACGTACTCGGAGTAGGCCGTCACCAGCTCGGCCGTCACCGGGATCCATCGGGGAGAGCGAGCCTTGGCCAGTGCGCCGTTGACGTTCTTCCGGCGCCGCACGTGCACGTGCGGGCCGGCCAGCTGGCAGTTCAGGGCCGATGAGTTCGAAAGAAAGTGCATGTCTTCCCGGCGCAAGCCCAGGGCCTCACCGATCCGCATGCCGGTGCCGCCCAGCAGCACGACCAGGAAGCGGTCGCGGGCACGCGTCGTCAACCCGACCAGCTTTGCGAACTGGTCTGCATTCAGCCATTCGTAGCCCTCAACGGCCACGGAGAACTTGATCGCCCTGGCCCTGACCGTCCGGAACTGGCCGTCCTCGCCTGGGTCGAAGTCGGGCGGGATGTAGCCCAGGTACTTCTGTTCGGACAGCTGACCGACCGTCTCGGACGGCACCCAGCCTTGCTGGCCGCAGAACTGAAGAAACCCGCAGATGGTGGTCATGATCTGATTCGCGGTGTTCTTCGAGCGGAACCGTGGCTCCAGACCGGGCTTCCGTCCCTTCGAAGGCGCCGGGTGATCCACCAGCCAGTGAAGCATCCGAGCCAGCGCGGGCAGACCCGGCTCCTTCCAGTCCAAACCGCGCGTCGTGCAGTACGACAAGTACAACGCGACCCGGCCCGCATAGATCCGTTCCGTGTTGACCGAACGGTCCACCCTCCGGAGAGAAGCCAGGAAGGCGCACGCCTCCATGTGCAACTCATAGGCGGCCGAGATCACCACCCACCGGACCGCTTCCGTCGCGGGGTCTACCGCCCGTTCCGCCGTGTACGGAGGGGCTATGTCGTCATACTTAACAGAGGTGCCAGACACCTATCAGATACCTTTCAGAGACATGAAAGAAGACGCTCAGCACTCACGTGCCAGAGGTCTGTACAAGACTAGAGATAACGACCAGCCCCATCGCGTACTCGGCGGTGGCCATCCCGGCATCCCCGCGCGCCGAGCCACCCATCCGCACCCGTACCCGCACCGCTCGCACGACCCGTACCGCTACTGCCTGCATCGCCTGCACTGCCTTGTACATCTCAACCCCCGTGAGGTTCCTGTCGGTTCACTTGCCCGCTCGGCCGACCGCTGAGGTTCAGCGATCGCCCGTCATACGTCAGCCGTTCGTCGTCAGCCGTTCGTCGTCACACGTCCGTCACCGCTCGCTCCTCCCGTCAGCCGCCACCCCCTCCCACCGCCCCGCCCGCGAGCCCGATCACCACGGGCAGTACGCCGACCGCGATGAACGCGGGCAGGAAGCACAGCCCCACCGGCGCGGTGATCAGGACGGCCGCCCGCCGGGCCCGCGCTGTCGTGGTGCGGGTCCAGTCGGCGCGGGCCTCCGCCGCGAGCCGTGCGACCGGTCCGGCGGCGGGGAGCCCCGACTCGTCGGCCCGTTCGAGCAGCCGGGCCAGCGGGCCGGCGCCCGGAAGCGAGGCCAACCTCCGCCAGGCGTCGGCCGGTTCACCACCGAGCCGCACCTCCGCCGCCGCACGCGCCAGCCGTTCCCCCACGGGCCCTGAGAGGGCCTCTCCCACAGCCTGGGAGGCGATCACCGGCGAGGCTCCGGCGGCGATGCAGGCGGCCAGCAGATCGGCAGCGAGCGGGAGTTGGCGGGTGGCGGTGGCGGCATCGCGCTCGGCGACGGTGTCGTCGGCCACCTGCCGACGCCGCCACTGCCACAGCCCGACGGCGACGACCCCACCCACCACAACCCCGGCGACCCCACCGACCAACACCCACCCGGCGCCCACCACACCCACCGCGGGCAACCACCGCCGCGCAACGTCCCGAACGTCGAACCGCCGCAAGGCAGACGCCACTTCCCGTGCGTCCCGAACGTCCCGAAGCAGCAGCCCGGCCAGCCGTCGCCGCGCCCTCCGCTCACACCGCACGCCGTCCAGCCACCGCACCAACCACCCCACGACCAACACCGCCCCCAAAACGACCCCCAGCCTGTGGACAACTTCCGCACTCATGCCGCCTTCTCTCTCCGACTCCGACCGACTTCCACTTCCACGCCCACACCACTCCGGGCTCTCGCCGAGCGCCGGCCCCCCTCAAGCCCCGCGACGACCAAGGGATCCCTGGCACCCCGCGAACCGTGATGCCCTTAGGGGCACGGGGCTGCGTCGATATGCGGCTCCGCCGCGAAGGCGCGCCCAGTTCCACGCACTCGCACCCCCTCACCACGCACACGCTGATGCCCTAGAGGCGCGGGGCTGTATCGATATGCGGCTCCGCCGCGCGGGCGCGACAAGCCCCCACGCACCCTCACCCCGCACCCAACCGAAGCCACCCACCCTCAACCCGACAACCACCGCCCCCGCGCTCACCCCACCCCCGCTCACGTCGCCTCCACCCCCCGCACGATCCGCAGCGCCCACCACAACCCCAAGCCCTCCAGCAACCCCCCGACCACCAGGCACCCCAACCCCGCCCCGCTGTGCAGCAACACCCGCAGCGGATCGGCACCCATCGCCGCGCCCAGCAGCAACCCGAGGACCGGCAACCCGGCGAGCATCACCGCGGTGGCCCGCGCCCCCGCCAACTGGGCACGAAGATCGGCCCGTTGGTCCCGGTCGGCACGCAACGCCCCTTCGAGCCGGTCCAGTCCCGCCGCGAGCCCCGCACCCTGATCCACGGCGACCCGCCAGCACGCGGCCAGCCCCAACAGCCCCTCCGCGCCCGGCTGTCGTGCCGCCGAGGTGAGCGCACCCGGCACATCCCCGCCGAACCGCGCCGCCGCCAACACCCCGGCCTGCGCCTCACCGAGCCCACCGGAGTCACTCGCCGCCCGCAGCAACGCCTCCCCCGGCTGCCGCCCAGCACGCACCTCCCCGGCGAGCGCCGAGCACAGCGCGATCACCGCGTCCCCGCACGACTCCCGCGCCCGCCGCGCCTCCCCGGCCAGCCGCGCCCGCCGCAGCAACGGCACCCCGGCCGCCCCCGCGACAACCGGAATGACCGAAGCCCCCAGCACCGCCAACACGAGCCCGACACCCAGCGCCCACCACTCGACCCGCAACCGCCCCCGGATCCGCCGCAGTTCGCCGACGGCCCGCTCCCACGAGGGCGGCCCAACACCCACCGCTCCACCACCCGCGAACAACAACTCCGCCCGCCGAGCCCCGGATTGCCGCCCACCCATCAACCAGACCAGGCCCCCGACACACACCGCGACCACCCCGACCGACACCTCACCCATCACCGCTCCCACTCGCTGTCACTACGGCCCGTCCCGCACCCACGCCCATCACCACTCCGGCCCACCTGCCGCACGTCCCGCACGGAACCCACGACCACTCCGGCCGCCCAACGCCCGCCCTAACCCCCGTCACCCCCACCCCGAATCAACTCCCGCAACCGCTCCCACCCCCGCTCGTACGCAAACGTCTCCACCCCCCACCGCAACGCCGGCACCGTCCGCACCAGCCCCGACGGATCCCGCTCCAGGACATGGACCTCGGCGATCCGTCGCCGCCCCGCCCGGTCCCGTACGAGATGCAGGACCACCGACAGGGCCGCCGCCAACTGGCTGTGCAGCGCCGCCCGGTCGAGGCCGGCGGCCGTGCCCAGGGCCTCCAGGCGGGCGGGGACGTCGGCCGCCGCGTTCGCGTGGACAGTCCCGCAGCCGCCTTCGTGGCCCGTATTAAGGGCTGCGAGCAAATGAACTACCTCAGGCCCCCGCACCTCGCCGACCACCAGCCGGTCCGGCCGCATCCGGAGTGCCTGGCGGACCAGGTCCTGGAGCGTGACGAGCCCGGCGCCCTCCTGGTTGGCGGGTCTGCTCTCCAGCCGTACGACGTGCGGATGGTCCGGCTTCAACTCCGCCGAGTCCTCCGCGAGCACGATCCGCTCACCCGGTCCGACGAGCCCCAGCAGCGCGCTCAGCAACGTCGTCTTGCCGGTGCCAGTGCCGCCGCTGATCAAGAAAGACAGCCGTGCCTCGATCAGCGCCCGCAGGATGCGGTCCCCGCCCGGCGGCACCGTGCCCGCCGTGACCAACTCGTCCAGCGTGAACGCGCGCGGTCGTACGACGCGGAGCGACAGGCAGGTGCAGCCGACGGCGACCGGGGGCAGTACGGCGTGCAGGCGGGTCCCGTCGGGCAACCGGGCGTCGGCCCAGGGGCGGGCGTCGTCCAGCCGGCGTCCGGCCACCGCGGCCAGACGTTGCGCGAGGCGTCGTACGGCTGCCGCGTCCGGGAAGGAGACAGTGGTCAGTTCCAGGCCGCCGCCCCGGTCGACCCACACCCGGTCCGGGGCCGACACGAGGACGTCTGTCACGGAGGGGTCGGCGAGCAGTGACTCCAGCGGGCCGCTGCCCACCAGCTCGGACCGCAACTGCTCGGCGGCGCCCAGCACTTCGGCGTCACCCAGCACCCGCCCCTGCTCCCGCAAGGCCTGCGCCACCCGCGCGGGCGTCGGCTCACCCCCGCTCTCGGCCAGCCACCGCCGCACACCGTCGAGCAGTCCGACGGGCATCCCTGCCCCGCCACTCGCCCCACCAGCACTCGAAGCCCACCGCCCGGAAGCACCCGCCGAGCCCTGCACCCGATCGACCCCGACGGCCCCACTCGCCCCGCCCTCACCCGAAGCCCACCGCCCCGAACTCCCCACCGAATCCCGCACCCGACCGACCGCGACGGCCCCACTCACCCCGGCCCCACCCGAAGGCCACCGCCCCGGTGCACCCCCCGAGTCCTTCACCCGCTCAACTCCGACCGCCCCGCTCCCCGGGACACCTGTCGAACCGCCGTCCCCGAGCGACGCGCCCCTCGACGCGCCCGCCGAACCACCCATCCCGGCAAGCCCAGGCACCCCGCTCCCCAGGACCCCCGCCGCACCACCCCGGAAGGCCGCACCACCCCGCTCGGAGTTCCCCGCGCTCCTCGCCGGCCGCCTCATACGCCACCCACCTCGACCAACGCCCGCTCCAGGAACTCCCGGCAGAACCGCGCCAACGGCCCCCTCGCTGCCGTGCCCGGCGGCGACTTGCCCTCGTGCGGCCGCAACAGCCCCGATTCGACCGGCACTTCACCGGCCAGCGGCAGCCCGAGGAGGCGGGACACCTCGCGGTCGTCGAGGCCGGGGGCGTACGGCCCGCGTACCGCCACGCGGAGGTCGCGCAGGATCATGCCGACGGCGGACGCCACCCGTCCGGCCGCCGCGACCGCGCGGAGCTCGGCGGGGACCACGAGGAGGCCGACGTCGAGTTGGGCGAGGGCCTCGGCGACCCCGTCGTCGATGCGGCGGGGCAGGTCGACCACGACCGTGCCGCCGCGCCGTCGGGCCGCGGCGAGCACCGCGCGCACCGCCTGGGGCGGGATGGCAACGCAGTCGCCGCGGTCCCAGCTGAGCACCCGGAGCGAGTGGAGTTCGGGCAGGGACTCCTCCAGGGCGCCGCCGCCGACCCGGCCGCGCGAGGCGGCGAACGCGGGCCAGCGCAGGCCCTCCGCCGTCTCGCCGCCGAGGAGTACGTCGAGTCCGCCGCCCAGTGAAGCGCGTGGGTTCGCGGATTCCTGGACGCGTTCGAGGGGGAACTGAACTGTGCATGGGCCCTGGTGCGTAACACAGGGCGGAGTTGGGCTGCTTGATGGGCGTCCCAGCGCAGCGGAACCGCTCACTCCGCGTGAGCCGATTCACTTCGTTCTCAAGTCCAACTAAGCAATCACGTCGTACAGTGTCGTACGCGAGGATGACTATGCGAGACACAACGTAAGCGCAGAGTCACGATCGATATACAGAGAGAAGGGGGCCGGCCTGGCTGGCCGACCCCCTTGGGTGGACTTGCCGGACTGGCGAGTTCGGACCTTTTACCTGGTCAGATCCAGTAGCAGCTGGATCAGGGCGACCAGAAAGGTCCAGAACTCCCAGTTCGGCGGTTCTTCTTCGAGCACGTGCTCACCTCCTTCCGTCCACGTGGATCAGAAGGTCGGTGCCGCCCGGAGGAGGTGTCCGGGGTCGACTCTAGAGGGCGGTCGGGACTCCCGAGCCCCCGATCAACAAAACTTCAACCCGTTAGGCGAAGAAAGTCTGACCAGTTGAGGTTGCGTAATCCGCTTACCTTGTGGTAGTTCGCCCTGTCTTTTCGGGGTGGGCGGCCCGGATGTACTTCATCGCCGTCTCGGCCGCGATGCCGAACAGCCTCATCAAGTGCACCGGATCGCCGGTCAGTTGGGCTTCGTGCAGCACGCGGTCCTGCCAGAGGGTCCGGGCAGGGATCCCGATTTTCTCGAAGACATGCTGCAACAGGCCTCCGCTGACTGGCGGTTGGGCGATGTCCAGGGCGGTCTGACTGGTGACCAGCAGGTGCGGGTTGCCGGAGGTTGGCCAGGTATGTTGTCGTTCGCGAAGCCAGTCGGTGAGGAGTTCGACCGTGAGCGGGTCGAGATAGACGGTCCGGCGGTGATACCGGTGTCTGACGATCAGTTGACCTCGGGTGAGGTCGACGTCGTCGAGGTGGATCCGGGCGGCCTGGGTCGGGGTGAGCGCATGGATGGTGACCAGGGCCAACAACAGCCGATGCAGGGGAGTTCGGGCCCGCCCCATTAGTCCGGCGAGCCGGTCGCTCGGCACCGATGCCGGCAGGGTGACCACGCCGGGCAGAGTGACGCCGCGGGTCGGGTCCCGGAAGATCGCCCGTTCCTGCTTGAGGCCTTGGAAGAGGCTGCGCAAGGCATGGTGAACGGCCCGCGCTGTTCCCGGTTTTCTGGCGGCAAGAACGTTCTTGAACTCCTTGGTGGTGATGGATTTCAAGGTCTCCGTGCGCTTGGCCCACTCCTCCAGGACGGGCCGGACGATCCGCAGATACACCAGAATGCGATGGGACGTCAGTGGAGGGTGTTTCCGCCGCCCCTCCCCCCTCAACACCTTGGTCCAGGAGCGGAGTTCGTCCCTCATCGGGACCGGAAACTGGTTGATGATCTCCTCGGCGGTCAGGGCATCGCGATCGATCCGCAGGGCAGGATCGGGTTCGAGCAGGCCGCGTTCGGCCAGGAACCAGATCACTCGCTGCCCGCTGATATTGGGGTCGAGGGTCGCCAGGGTCCGCAAGTCACGCTCCTGGACGGGGGCCTCGGCACCGAGCCACGCCAGGACGATCCGCAAGGCACGGAGGGACGCTTTATGCCCGTGCGGGTCCGGGACGATCAGGCGGCTCTGCCGTCGCGAGACGCGGATGAACTCGGTCGCGACCTGTTCGGACTCCGAGGTCAGGGAGGGCAGTTCATCGGCGGTGAGACGCGCCACCCGGCTCCAGTCCCTGTCCATGTCGAACAGGATCAGCTGGCGCGGATCGACCAAGTGGTCGGAGACTGGCGGCCGCGGCCGCCGGGCCCGTTGCCGTTGCGCCTCACGGGACCGCACCGGGTGTCGATCGGGCGAATACCCCAACCTCCCTTCCAAATTGCGGAGTTGGCGAGCCTGGCGACCGCCGAGAGCGACCTGCAGCTGGGTGAAGTCCGGGTGGTCCTCCGTCCCGTTCTCGCGAACGTGGATGAGGCATCCCCGGCAGAGTCCGTACTCGGTCGACACCGACAGCATCGAACGCCTGCACCGGTCGCACCGCCCGGGCGGACAGCAAAGACCGAAGTTGGGACGCCCCCAGCTGCGACAGCCAGGACACAGACGACTGGTGATGCCCCAGCATCCACAGTCCTGGCAGCTGCCGACGGGCCACCGTGCCGCCCGACGCCGTGTCCTCGGGCGGAGGAGGCCCGCTCGCCGCAGAACTTCGGCAGTGCCGCCCGGGATTCCACGGGGCACCTGATCGAGGGCCTCTTCGGCTACGACCGTCTCACCGTCGGAGTCCCTGATCGACAGGACGCCCCGGAGCTGACGGTGGACCAGCCGGCGCCATACATCGCCGACCTGCCGCTCTGCGGCAACCTCGGCGACCACGGCGGTCAGGGCCTCCCACTCCGGCCAGGAGCGGTCACTGATGCGGTCGAGGTGAGCGCTCGTGATCGTCCGCGGCATCGTGAACAGTGTCGTCTGCCCGGAGATGGCCGAGCAGATCACCTGCGGATCGTCCCGTCGAGGCTTGGGAGCCGGAGGCAGGAGAAGGGCCTTGCGGGGGTGCTTTCGGCGTCGGCGGGTGGATTTGGCCAAGGGCTGTGCTTCGGCCACGGGCAGGCCGGCCCACCACACTGCGAGTTGAGAGGGCTGCGGCACGAGGACGTCACCGGGAACGGGGGCGAGTCCGCCCGCCTCACGCAGGGCGATCAAGCAGGACCGGCAGAAGCCGTCGACGCCCAGGTGCTGAACATGTCGACAACGACGGCACTGCCCCCGATCGGGATACTTCTTCCGCCAGCACCGGCACCCATAACAGGTGAAACTCTTGAAGAAACCCCACTTCAGGCACTCACTGCACTGTCTGGCCCGCTGGTTCAGCATGTGATCAGTTCGGGGGCTGGAGCCGTCGCGGACCAGAGCGTCGAGCGATCGGCCGCACCGGCCCCGGGCCGCCCTCCGGGGCACCCACGGCTTTCTGGATGTCCTGGGAGCCGGTCGCCGACGCGACGGGTTCCGCTTCCAACAGATCGGAGACACTGCAGTTCAGGGCCGCACAGATCTTGTCGAGGTCCTCCAGGCGGACAGTCACCGGCGTGTTCCCCCACAAAGCCGCGACCTTGCTGAGCGAGGGAGTGAACCCCACCTCCTTGAAGGCCACCAGAAGATCGGTGGGCCGCCAGATGTCGCGTTTGGCCGCGGCCCACCGCAAGTTCCACTTCATCGCAGATTCCCCTTGTCCATGATCAGCCGCTGGGCCGCTCGCCCGGATGACTCCCGGCATGCCATTTCCGGGTCGGCATGAGCGCTGGCCAGGTACTGAACCGTGGTGGTTGCCCAGTCGTGGCCCAGCAACTTCTGGACTTCCCACAACGACATGCCGTTCTCGTAGTTGTGGGTCGCGCAGGCATGCCGGAGGAGGTGAGGGAACAGGTCCGTGACCGGGCCGGGGAGGTAGTCCGAGCCCGCCCGTTTGAGGGCCCCTCGGAAGGTCGAGGGAACGATCGCCGGGGCGACCGGCATGTTGAGGGCCGCGATCGCCTTCGGGGTCCTCTCCGACGGCCACAGCGGGGCACTGGGGTGGTCGGGATCGTCCTGGAACATGCCGCGGACTTCCTCGACATACCACCACAGCAGATCGCGGCCCTCAGCGAAGAGATACCCCTCCCGCTGCCGCGGACCCGAACCTCTAGCACCTTTGCCCAGCACCAAGAACCGGCCCCACTCCCCGGCCTCCCAGTGCACGTCCGCGACGCGGAGAGTGCACAACTCGGCCGCCCGGACACCGGAGATATAGGCGATCTTCGCCATCACATAGTTGCGGCAGGCCACCGACTGCTTGCGGACATGCGGCAGTTCCTCGCGCCAGCGCCGGAAGAACTCCTTCATAGCCTGCTGCGACGGCGGGATCCGTAATCCGAAGTCGCCACGGTGACGCGGCCTGTTGAACGGGTCGATCGGCGACTCGACACTCACGCCGAAGCGGCGGGCGATCTCGCCGGCATATCGCTGCTCAAGGAACGCGAAGTATCCGTCGATGATGTTCATCTTCGTGCGGACCGTCGAACGGGCTCGCTTCCCCGGCCCCGCGAAGTAGTGATCCACATGCCGGGGCTGCAACCGCCACGGCACAAGACCGAAGTACTCACAGACCTCGATCACCGGCTTGACCAGCTTGTCGATGGTCCGGGGCATCAGCCCGGCAGCGTCCCGCGCCCACTGGTACTCCGCGAGGGTGTCCACGAAGAAGCCCTGCTCGTCCTCCGCATCGCTCTCGGCCGCCCGGCGCCGCTGCAACGTCAGCACGTCCGCCAGGCCTGGCTCACAGCCGCCCGGGCCGGAGTCATCCCTCGGAGCGGGAACCACCGCCAGGTGACGAGTCTCGGAATCCACCACGGACACGCAGATTACGAGGGGCACTCGCAGAATCTGCGAGTAATCGCAGCAATCTCACACGACCGAGGGACGACTCGAACGCAGGTCTCCCACGTGCTGAAATGCAGACTTTCCTCCAGCGGAGGCCACCGCCGAACCCACGCGCACTCCACTTGGATCCGCGTCCACCAGGAGCGTTCGCAGCCCCTCACGCGCGGAGGTGACGGCGAGGGCGCACGCGAGCGTGGAGGCTCCGGCCCCGCCGCGGCCGCCGATGACGCCCACGGTGAGCGCGGGGCGGCCGACGCCCTCGGCCACGTCGGCGATGCGGTCGACCAGCCACTGCTCGCCGTCGGGCAGCATCAGGACGTGATCGGCGCCGATCTCGACGGCCCGCCGCCAGACCCCCGAGTCGTCCTGGTCCCGGCCGACCAGCACCACCCCACGCCGTCGGGCGGCCCCGCGCACCCGGCGGGCCGCGTCGTCGCCGACCAGGACGAGCGGGGCCGTCTCCCAGCCGCCCTGGCGCTCCGGCACCCCGTGATGGACCTCGGGTGTCGCGCCGGCCGCCGCGCACAGGCGCAGCAGGTCGTCGAGGAGATCGACGTCCTCGGTGACGATCAGCGGTCCGCCCTGTCGCCCTCCGGCGGCGTGCGGCGGATCGTGTGTGACGGTTCCGGCCATGTTTTCCATCCCCCATCGCTGTGTCTCTCGCGTCACCCCTGCGGCCCCGCGATTTCCAAAGGTGCGGAGAACCGGCGACCGGCCCTCCATATGCACGGCCGACAGAAACCGGCCAAACGCGTCCGACAAACGGAACGGGCCATGAACTCGCCGCGAGCGAGGACGCGTTGGAATCACGGTGCGGGCATCGCGGAAATCGTGTGGATCTTGGTCGAAAACTGTGGACAACTCAGGGCCTGTGAATATCGCCTTCACCCATACCGGCGACCCCCGTACCGACCTCTGTGCGAGTTCCGCAGCGCAGCCCGCCAACTACACACAGTGACGAGTCCTGGGCATGAAAAAAGGCGGCATCAGCCGCCTCGGGTTGGCCTCACGACCACGTACAGGGAGGGAAAACGCGTCCGGACATGCGACGACCCCCACCGGGGGGGAGAGTGGGGGTCGCCTTCACGGCCGACTCGGGGGGGGGAGGAGCCGGACCGCGTTAGCACGGTCGCGAACGATCCGTGACTTCCATGGTGTACCCGAGAGGCCTCTCAGGCAAACCCACGCGCCTCACCTTACGCCGAATGGGCTGCGCCTATGCTCTGGGTTGTGGAAAACCACTCCTTGCCCCGCACAGCAGCCTTCTTTGACCTGGACAAGACGGTCATTGCGAAGTCGAGCACGCTCACCTTCGGCAAGTCCTTCTACCAAGGCGGACTGATCAACCGCAGGGCCGCCCTGCGGACCGCCTATGCGCAGTTCGTCTTCCTCACCGGCGGCGCCGACCACGACCAGATGGAGCGGATGCGGAAGTACCTGTCCGCACTCTGCCGCGGCTGGAACGTCCAGCAGGTCAAGGAGATCGTCGCGGAGACACTGCACGACCTGATCGACCCGATCATCTACGACGAGGCGGCCTCCCTCATCGAGGAGCACCACACCGCCGGCCGCGACGTGGTGATCGTGTCCACGTCGGGCGCCGAGGTCGTCGAGCCGATCGGTGAACTCCTGGGCGCGGACCGGGTGGTGGCGACCCGCATGGTCGTGGGCGACGACGGCTGCTTCACGGGCGAGGTGGAGTACTACGCGTACGGCCCGACGAAGGCCGAGGCGATCAAGGAGCTGGCGCAGTCCGAGGGGTACGACCTCGACCGCTGCTACGCCTACAGCGACTCGGCGACCGATGTGCCGATGCTGGAGTCCGTGGGCCACCCCTACGCCGTGAACCCGGACCGCACGCTGCGCCGCGAGGCACTCGCGCGCGGGTGGCCGATTCTGGACTTCAACCGCCCGGTCCGACTCAAGCAGCGGCTGCCCGTGCTCTCCGTTCCGCCCCGCCCGGCGCTGGTCGTGGCGGCGGCCGTGGGTGCCGCGGCGGCCACGGCGGGGCTCGTCTGGTACGCGAGCCGACGCAAAGCGGCGACCGTTTACGCCGGTTAGTGACCCTTTGAACGTAAAAGTAAAGAACCACCGCCAGGGGTTCCGCTTCCTCCAGGGCTGGAGTACAAAGGATTCAACGGCCCGCGAGACCAAGGACATCCGAAAGGATCACCTTAATACCGCATTTGGCCCCACGGACCGCGCATGAACACCGAGCACCCACGCGACGTCGACCCGTCGATTACGGGCCAGCCGCACCAGGTGACGGGCAATGTCCCGACCTGATGGGCAATATTTCGAGGACGCTTGGTAACCCGGTGGAACATGCCAGCGGCGGTACGAATCCTCGTACCGCCGCACCTCTGTAACAGCCCCCCAGTAGGGGGCCTTTTTCATATCGGCGCTCGCTACTAAGCGGCCCCGCGCTGAAGCGCCTCGCACACCGCCGTCGACTCGCGCGCCCCCAGTTCGACCGCCCTGCCGCAGTGCGCGATCCAGGCGGCCATGCCCTCCGGGGTGCCCGATACGTAACCGTCCAGCGCCGCCAGATAGGCCGCGCGCCCCAGTTCGGCGTGGCCGACCTCCGCCGGGCACACGGACTTCGGGTCGAGGCCGCTGCCGATGAGGACGATCCGCTCGGCCGTGCGCGCGACCAGGCCGTTGCGGGAGGTGAAGGGGCGCAGGGCGAGCAGCTCGCCGTGCACGACGGCGGCTGTCACCAGCGCCGGTGCCGAGCCGCCCGCGATGATCAGGTCCGCGAGTCCGTCCAGGCGTCCGGACACCTCGGCCGCGCTCGGCAGCGGCAGTTCGACGAGCGGCTCGTCGACCGGCTCGCCCTGCTGTCGCGGCCGACCGACCGCGTCCTCGTCGCTCGCGGCCGCCACCAGGTGCAGCCGGGCGAGCACCCGGAGGGGCGACTGCCGCCAGATGGACAGCAGTTGGCCCGCCTCGGAGGACAGCCGGAGAGCCGCGCCCATCGTGCGGGCCTCCGTGTCACCGCTGAAGTCGGTGCGCCGACGCACCTCTTCGAGTGCCCAGTCGGCCCCGGACAGCGCCGCCGAGCCACGCGCGCCGCGCAGTGCCGCCTCGGCGGTGAGCTCGTTGCTGCGGCGCCGCATGACGCGGTGCCCGTAGACCCGGTCCACGGCCTTGCGCATGGACTCGACGGACTCGGCCACTCCGGGCAGTGTGCCCAGGGCCGCGAGCGGATCGGCGGTCGCACCTGTCGTACTCATGAGTACGACAGTAGCCATCCCGGGGGCGCGCCCCACGATTGAGTGGTCTTCTTCACGCACACCTGCCACGTACAGCTATGTCACGACTACGCTTCGTGAACATGAAAATTGCTTTCGTCGGGAAGGGCGGCAGCGGGAAGACCACCCTGTCCTCCCTGTTCGTCCGCCACCTCGCGGCCACCTCCCAACCGGTCGTCGCCGTCGACGCGGACATCAACCAGCACCTGGGCCCCGCCCTCGGCCTGGACGAGTCCGAGGCCGCCGCACTGCCCGCACTCGGCGAGCACCTCCCCCTGATCAAGGACTACTTGCGCGGCACCAACCCGCGCATCGCCTCCGCCGACACGATGATCAAGACCACCCCGCCCGGCGAGGGCTCCCGGCTGCTGCGGGTGCGCGAGAACAATCCGGTCTACGACGCCTGCGCGCGGCCGGTGGAACTCGACGGCGGCGCCGTCCGTTTGATGGTCACGGGCCCCTTCACGGACGCCGACCTGGGGGTCTCCTGCTACCACTCCAAGACGGGAGCGGTGGAGCTGTGCCTGAACCACCTGGTGGACGGGCGCGACGAGTTCGTCGTGGTGGACATGACGGCGGGCTCGGACTCCTTCGCCTCCGGCATGTTCACCCGCTTCGACATCACGTTCCTGGTGGCCGAGCCGACCCGGAAGGGGGTCTCCGTCTATCGCCAGTACAAGGAGTACGCCCGCGACTTCGGAGTCGTCCTGAAGGTCGTCGGCAACAAGGTGCGGGACCAGGACGACCTCGACTTCCTCCGCGCCGAGGTCGGGGACGACCTGCTCGTGACGGTGGGGCACTCGGACTGGGTGCGCGCCATGGAGAAGGGCCGGCCGCCCCGGTTCGAGCTCCTGGAGGACGCCAACCGCCGCGCCCTGCGCCTGCTGGAGATCGCTGCCGACGCCACGTACGAACTGCGCGACTGGGAGCGCTACACGCGGCAGACGGTGCACTTCCACCTGAAGAACGCGCAGAGTTGGGGCAACGAGCGCACCGGGGCCGACCTGGCCGCGCAGGTCGACCCCGGGTTCGTGCTCGACGAGAGCGTCACCGCCACCGCATGAAGCGCGCTCTCCCCCAACTACCTCTCACCGCTTGACCAGTAGCGCCTACTGCTTGACCGCCGGCGCCCCGGGGACGCCCTTCGGGGCCGGGGCGGGGCGGCCGGTCAGGAAGGACGTCCAGCCCGCCTTCGGTGCCTCGCCGATGTTCAGACCGCGGAGCTTGGCCAGGGTCTGCGGGTCCTGGGCGTCCAGCCAGTCGGACAGCTGCCGGAAGGAGACGCAGCGCACCTCGGACTTGTTGCAGACCTTCTCGATGACCTCGTCGAGGGCACGCATGTAGGTGCCGCCGTTCCAGGACTCGAAGTGGTTGCCGATGACCAGGGGCGCGCGGTTGCCGTCGTAGGCCCGGTCGAAGCCCTTGAGCAGGCCGTCACGCATCTCGTCGCCCCACTGGTCGAACTTGTCGGGGTCGCCCTGGGTCTGCGTGCCGGACTGGTTGACCATGAAGTTGTAGTCCATGGTCAGCTGCTCGTAGGTGTGGCCGGGGAAGGGGACGAGCTGCATGGACAGGTCCCACAGCCCCTCCTTCTTCTTGGGCCAGATCTGGTCGTTGACCCCGCTGGTGTCATAGCGGAAGCCAAGCTGGCTGGCCGCCTTCATGAAGTTGGCCTGACCCTCCAGGCAGGGCGTGCGGGCGCCGACCAATTCCTTGTCGTAGTCGAAGGGCAGTGAAGACGCCTTCTTCATCCCGGAGTTGGTCTTCCAGGTCTTCACGAACTGCTTCGCCTGGGCGATCTCGCTCTTCCACTCGGCGACCGACCACTCGCCGACCCCGCCGTTCTTGCCGCAGAAGTGACCGTTGAAGTGGGTGCCGATCTCGTTGCCCTCCAGCCACGCCAGGCGCAGCTGCTTCACGGTGTCGGCGATGCCCTGCTCGTCGTTGAAGCCGATGTCGGAGCTGCCCGGCGAGTGCTCCGGGGGCTTGTAGAGGTCTCGCTTGTCCTCCGGCAGCATGTACACGCCGCTGAGGAAGTACGTCATGTTCGCGTGGTTGGCCTTGGAGACCTTGCGGAAGTGGGAGAACAGCTTCTGGCTGTCCTCGCCGGCGCCGTCGAAGGAGAAGACCACGAACTGCGGGGGCTTCTGGCCGGGCTTGAGCCGCTCGGGTCTGGGCAGATGCGGCTGCGCCCCGGTGTACGACGTGGAGCCGTCCCCGATCAGGCGGACTCCGCTCTTGGGTGCCGGGGCGGGCGCCGCCTTGTGCGGACCGTGCGCTCCCTGCGGGGAACCTTTGTCACCGATCGCGCAACCGGCGAGCGACGCGGCACAGGCCGCGGCGATCACGGCGCCCGCGGTGATCCTCTGGGTGGCGGCCATGTCCGCCCACCTTCTTCCTTCGTTCGGACCGACGCCGATCAGGGCGTTTTCTGGCGATGTGCCGGGAATCCCGGCAGCGCCGCCAAGGTCGCACGGGGCCGAAGGTGGGATTAGTACGACAAGCCGATGAAATTTCCACTTCACTCACCGAGGTGACTTATTAGCCCATTCGCCCGCAAAGTCTATGCTTGACCTTTACTCTGCATTACGATCCATTTACCGAGCGTTGAGATATCCCGCCGCTGCACGCCGTGACCCACGGCCGCGACCGACCCCCGCCATCGACGGGGACCACCAGTTCCGCGACCGCGCTGCCCCGGAGGAGACGGGAAGACATGTCAGCCTGCGTACCCACCCGCGCCACCGATTCGAATGCGAACGCGAATCGGACGAAGCGCGTCCACCCACCCCACAGCCCACCGCCGCCCGCGCCCCGCCGCTTCCGTATCGCGGGCGCCGATGTGTCGGCCTCCATCGCGGTCTTCCTGATCGCCCTCCCCCTGTCCCTCGGCATCGCCCTCGCCACCGGCGCGCCCCTGCAGGCCGGCCTGGTCGCCGCCGCCGCGGGCGGCCTCGTCGCCGGTCTGCTCGGCGGCTGCCCCCTCCAGGTCAGCGGCCCGGCCGCCGGGCTCACCGTGGTCACCGCTGACCTGATCCACCGTTACGGATGGCGTACGACCTGCGCGGTCACCGTCCTCGCCGGACTCGCCCAACTCGCCCTGGGCTGCGTGCGCGTGGCCCGCACCGCGCTCGCCGTCAGCCCCGCCATCGTGCACGGCATGCTGGCCGGCATCGGTGTCACCATCGCCGTCGCCCAGCTGCACATCGTGCTCGGCGGCACTCCGCAGAGCTCGGTCCTCGCCAACCTCCGCGCGCTGCCCGCCCAGTTGGCCGACCTGCACCCCGCCGACGTGGCGATGAGCGTGCTCACCCTGGCCCTTCTGCTGCTGTGGCCGCGCGTCCCCGGCCGGCTCGGGCACCTGATGCGCAAGATCCCGGCCGCGCTCGTCGCCGTAGCCGGAGCCACCCTCACCGCCTCCCTCACCGGGCTGAGCCTGGCCAAGGTCGACCTGCCGTCCTGGAGCAGCCACGCGCTGGCCGGACTGCCCGAGGGCCCGGTGCTCGGGATCGCCGCCGCCGTGCTCACCACCACGCTGGTGTGCAGCGTGCAGTCGCTGCTCGGCGCCGTCGCCGTGGACAAGCTGGTCGCCGGGCAGCCCGGGCTCTCCGCCCGCGTCGGCCGCTCCGACCTGAACCGCGAACTGCTGGGCCAGGGCGCCGCCAACATCGTCTCCGGCGCGCTCGGCGGACTGCCGGTCGCGGGCGTGGCCGTACGGAGTTCGGCGAATGTGCAGGCCGGTGCCGTGAGCCGGAACTCCACGATGCTGCACGGCGTTCTCGTAGTGGTAGCCGCGCTGCTGATGGTCCCGGTGCTGGAGCTGATTCCCCTCGCTTCGCTCGCCGCACTCGTGATGGCCGTCGGCATCCAGATGGTGTCCCTGCACCACATCCGCACGGTGACCCGCCACCGCGAAGTGCTGGTCTACGCCGTCACCACCCTCGGCGTGGTCTTCCTCGGTGTCCTGGAGGGCGTGCTCCTCGGGGTCACCGTGGCCGTTGCCGTCGCCCTCAACCGCCTTGCCCACACCCGCATCACGCACGACGAGAAGGAAGGAGTCCATCACGTACACGTCCGGGGGCAGTTGACGTTCCTCGCGGTGCCGCGGCTCAGCCGCACCCTGCATCTCGTACCCCAAGGCGCCCACGCCGTCGTGGAGTTGGACGGTTCGTTCATGGACCACGCGGCGTACGAGTCACTGCAGGACTGGCAGAACGCGCACACCGCGCGCGGAGGTTCCGCCGAACTGACCGGGCGGCGTACGGGAGTTCGCGTCACCGAGCCGGGCCGCACCGGGAGTGACGCAACACCGGCCGACACCGCGACCGGCGCGACGAGCGAGGCCCGGACCGGCACCCCGACCGCGTCCACCGCATCCACCGCCTGCCGTTGCCACCCCTGGACGCCCTGGCGCAACCACCAGTGCGAGCCCCCGCGGTCCGCGCCCCTGAACGACCCCACCACCGAATCGACCGACCGTCCCGCACCGGGCACCTCCGCACCCGGCACCGCCACCCCGAGCGGCACCGGCACGGACGCCCGCCCCGGCGCCGGCAAGGACACCGGCACCGGGCCCGGCGGTCACCAACTGGCCCGTGGCATCAGCGCGTTCCAGCGCAACACCGCGCCGCTCGTGCGGGGCGAGCTGGCCCGGCTGGCCAGGGAAGGGCAGCGACCTTCGCAGCTCTTCCTGACCTGTGCCGACTCGCGGCTGGTGACGTCGATGATCACCTCCAGTGGTCCCGGCGACCTGTTCGTCGTGCGGAACGTGGGCAACCTCGTGCCGCCACCGGGCGAGGAGAGCGGCGACGACTCGGTGGCCGCCGCGATCGAGTACGCGGTGGACGTGCTGCGCGTGAGATCGATCACGGTGTGCGGGCACTCCGGGTGCGGGGCCATGCAGGCGCTGCTCAACTCCGAGCCCGGGGGCGCCCAGACGCCGCTCAAGCGGTGGCTGCGGCACGGGCTGCCGAGCCTGGAGCGGATGGCCGACGACGGCCGGCCCTGGGCGCGGCTGACCGGAAGGGCGCCCGCCGACGCCGTAGAGCAGTTGTGTCTGACCAATGTGGTGCAGCAGTTGGAGCATCTGCGGGGGCACGAGTCGGTGGCTCGGGCGTTGCGGGAGGGGGCGTTGGAGCTGCACGGGATGTATTTCCATGTCGGTGAGGCGCAGGCGTACTTGCTGACCGAGGAGGACGGGGACGAGTTGTTCGACGGTGTGGGGGTGGCGGACATGTCGGCCTGAACCTTGTTCACCCGGCGTCCGTGGGTACGAAAGACCCGCTCCACATGTCTCTGCCCGCGGGTCCGATGACAGGTCTAAACCAATATTTCGGCGACCCTTGTCATCGGACCCCCGGGTCTGATGAGCTGGCCCGGGACACAACGGACACCCTGGGAAAGGCAGATGCCGTGAGCAACGAAAGCCTGGCCAACCTGTTGCGCGAGGAGCGCAGGTTCGCACCCCCCGCCGACCTGGCGGCGAACGCCAATGTCACGGCGGAGGCGTATGAGCAGGCCAAGGCTGACCGGCTCGGCTTCTGGGCCGCGCAGGCCCGCCGCCTGAGCTGGGCGAAGGAGCCGAGCGAGACGCTGGACTGGTCGAACCCGCCGTTCGCCAAGTGGTTCAAGGACGGCACGCTCAACGTGGCGTACAACTGCGTGGACCGGCACGTCGAGGCGGGCAACGGCGATCGCGTCGCCATCCACTTCGAGGGCGAGCCCGGCGACAGCCGCGCGATCACCTACGCCGAGCTGAAGGACGAGGTCTCCAAGGCCGCGAACGCCCTGCTGGAGCTGGGAGTTCAGAAGGGCGACCGGGTCGCCGTCTACATGCCGATGATCCCGGAGACCGCGGTCGCGATGCTGGCCTGCGCGCGCATCGGCGCCGCGCACTCGGTGGTGTTCGGCGGTTTCTCGGCGGACGCGCTCGCGACCCGCATCCAGGACGCGGACGCCAAGGTCGTCATCACCACGGACGGCGGCTGGCGGCGCGGCAAGCCGTCCGCGCTCAAGCCGGCCGTGGACGACGCGGTCGACCGCGCGGACAGCGGCGTCGAGCACGTGCTCGTGGTCCGCCGTACGGGCCAGGACGTCGCGTGGAACGACGAGCGGGACGTGTGGTGGCACGAGATCGTCGAGCGGCAGTCGGCGGAGCACACGCCCGAGGCGTTCGAGGCGGAGCAGCCGCTGTTCATCCTCTACACCTCCGGTACTACGGGTAAGCCCAAGGGCATCCTGCACACCTCCGGCGGCTACCTCACCCAGGCCGCGTACACCCACCACGCCGTCTTCGACCTCAAGCCGGAGACCGACGTCTACTGGTGCACGGCCGACGTCGGCTGGGTCACCGGGCACTCGTACATCGTCTACGGCCCGCTCGCGAACGGCGCGACCCAGGTCATGTACGAGGGCACCCCGGACACCCCGCACCAGGGCCGCTTCTGGGAGATCGTCCAGAAGTACGGGGTGACGATCCTGTACACGGCGCCGACCGCGATCCGTACGTTCATGAAGTGGGGCGACGACATCCCCGCGAAGTTCGACCTCAGCAGCCTGCGCATTCTGGGCTCGGTCGGCGAGCCGATCAACCCCGAGGCGTGGATCTGGTACCGCAAGCACATCGGCGCCGACAAGACGCCGATCGTGGACACCTGGTGGCAGACCGAGACCGGCGCGATGATGATCTCGCCGCTGCCGGGCGTGACCGCGACCAAGCCCGGTTCCGCGCAGACCCCGCTGCCCGGCATCTCCGCGACGGTCGTCGACGACGAGGCGAACGAGGTCCCGAACGGCGGCGGCGGTTACCTGGTCCTCACCGAGCCGTGGCCGTCGATGCTGCGCACGATCTGGGGCGACGACCAGCGGTTCCTCGACACGTACTGGTCGCGGTTCCCGGGCAGGTACTTCGCCGGTGACGGCGCCAAGAAGGACGACGACGGCGACATCTGGCTGCTCGGCCGCGTGGACGACGTGATGCTCGTGTCCGGGCACAACATCTCCACCACCGAGGTCGAGTCGGCGCTCGTGTCCCACCCCGCCGTCGCCGAGGCGGCCGTGGTGGGCGCGGCCGACGAGACCACCGGGCAGGCGATCGTCGCCTTCGTCATCCTGCGCGGCACGGCTAACGCCGAGGACGAGAACCTCGTAGCCGACCTGCGCAACCACGTCGGCACCGTCCTCGGCCCGATCGCCAAGCCCAAGCGGGTCCTGCCGGTGGCCGAGCTGCCGAAGACCCGCTCCGGCAAGATCATGCGCCGCCTGCTGCGCGACGTGGCGGAGAACCGGCAGCTGGGAGACGTCACCACCCTGACCGACTCCACCGTCATGGACCTCATCCAGGACAAGCTCCCGGCCGCATCCAGCGAGGACTGACCTGCGCATACGACGACGAGGGGCGCCCGGCGGCGAACGTGCCGGGCGCCCCTTTCGCGCATACCGTGAGATCCGCAGGGCTCATCCCGCCGCACCTTAGGTAAGCTAAGTAAAGCGTCAAGGACGCGACAAGGTGCGCCGGGAAGTCTGGTCGGCAAGTGCTCTGTGCTGCCCGCCACCCCGGAGGTCTCCCCGTGACCGCGCCCCGCCCCACCGCCGCCCGCAAGGTGCTCGGACGGCTGTCCCTGCCCGAGCGGAACTTCGTCGCGGACGCGCTGCGCACCGAGACCGTCGGCGGTGTCCTCCTGCTGATCGCTGCGGTCACCGCGCTGATCTGGGCCAACGTCCCCGCCCTGCACGACAGCTACGAGAGCGTCAGCCACTACCACCTCGGCCCCGGCGCCCTCGGCCTGAACCTCTCGGTCGCCCACTGGGCCGCCGACGGCCTCCTCGCCGTCTTCTTCTTCGTCGCCGGCATCGAGCTCAAGCGCGAACTCGTCGCCGGCGACCTGCGCGACCCCAAGGCCGCCGCCCTGCCCGTCGTGGCGGCCCTGTGCGGCATGGCCGTACCGGCACTCGTCTACACGCTCACGAGCCTCACCGGCGGCGGCTCCCTCCAGGGCTGGGCCGTGCCCACCGCCACCGACATCGCCTTCGCGCTCGCCGTCCTCGCGGTCATCGGCACCTCCCTGCCGAGCGCGCTGCGCGCCTTCCTGCTCACGCTCGCCGTCGTCGACGACCTGTTCGCGATCCTGATCATCGCGATCTTCTTCACCGCCCGGATCGACTTCGTGGCACTCGGCGGGGCCGCCATCGGCCTGGCCGTCTTCTGGCTGCTGCTGCGCAGGGGCGTGCGCGGCTGGTACGTCTACGTCCCGCTCGCGCTCGTGAACTGGGCCCTGATGTACAACAGCGGCGTCCACGCCACGATCGCCGGTGTCGCGATGGGCCTGATGCTGCGCTGCACCACCCGCGAGGACGAGAAGCACTCCCCCGGCGAGCACGTCGAACATCTCGTACGGCCCCTGTCGGCGGGCCTCGCCGTCCCCCTGTTCGCGCTGTTCAGCGCCGGGGTCGCCATCTCGGGCGGCGCGCTCGGGGACGTATTCACGAAGCCCGAGACCTTGGGCGTGGTCCTCGGACTGGTCGTCGGCAAGGCGGTCGGCATCTTCGGCGGGACCTGGCTGACGGCCCGTTTCACCCGGGCCTCACTCAGCGACGACCTGGCCTGGCCGGACGTGTTCGCGGTCGCCTCGCTGGCCGGCATCGGCTTCACCGTGTCCCTGCTCATCGGGGAACTCGCGTTCGACGGCGACCAGATGCTCACCGACGAGGTCAAGGCGGCCGTCCTCGTCGGCTCCGTCATCGCGGCCCTCGGCGCGACCGTGTTGCTCAAGCTGCGCAACGCCAGGTACCGCAGGATGTACGAGGACGAGGAGCGCGACGAGGACCTCGACGGCATCCCCGACATCTACGAGCAGGACGAGCCGTCGTACCACCTGCGCATGGCGGAGATCCACGAGCGCAAGGCCGCGGAGCACCGCAGGCTCGCCGAGGTGAAGGCCGCCGAGCGACGCGGGCTTGCCGAAGTGGCGGGCGGGGCAGGCGAGGACAACGACGGTCCGGCATGATCTGACCAGACGGTACAAACACATGCAGAAGAGGGAGTACGCGATGAGCGCACCCGACGGCAGCCCGGTCGGCGCCGAACGCAGCATCGGCCAGCTGTTCGCCTCGGCGACGACCGAGATGTCCGCGCTGGTGCACGACGAGATCGCGCTGGCGAAGGCGCAGCTCAAGCAGGACGTCAAGCGCGGTGTCGCGGGCGGCGGCGCGTTCACGGTCGCCGCGGTGGTGCTGCTGTTCTCCCTGCCGATGCTCAACTTCGCGCTGGCGTACGGCATTCGCACCTGGAGCGGCTGGAACATGGCGCTCTGTTTCCTGCTCTCCTTCGCCGCGAACGTGCTCGTCGCGGTCGTCCTCGGGCTGGTGGGCGTGCTCTTCTTCAAGAAGGCCGCGAAGAGCAAGGGCCCGCAGAAGGTGGCCGCTTCGGTGAAGGAGACCGCGGGCGTCCTGGGCAACGCCAAGCCGCATCCCCGCGCGGCGATCGAGGACCGTGTCCCCGAAGCCATCGAGGCTGTGGCACGCTCGTCCTCATGACGGACCCCGCCAATCCTTGGGCGCAACCTGCTTCGGTCGTACGGCTCGACATTCCCGGCGGGCGCGAGGTGACCCACCGGGATGTCGCGGCCAACGGCGCCCGCTTCCACATCGCGGAGGTGGGCGACGGACCGCTGGTGCTGCTGCTGCACGGCTTCCCCCAGTTCTGGTGGACCTGGCGGCACCAGCTCGGCGCGCTGGCCGACGCCGGGTTCCGGGCCGTCGCCATGGACCTGCGGGGCGTCGGCGGCAGCGACCGCACCCCGCGCGGCTACGACCCCGCCAACCTCGCCCTCGACATCACCGGCGTGATCCGCTCCCTCGGCGAGCCGGACGCCGCGCTGGTCGGGCATGACCTGGGCGGCTATCTGGCGTGGACGGCGGCCGCGATGCGCCCCAAGCTGGTGCGCCGGCTCGCCGTCTCCTCGATGCCGCACCCCCGGCGCTGGCGCAACGCGATGCTGTCCGACGTCAGGCAGTCGGCGGCGAGTTCCTACATCTGGGGGTTCCAGCGCCCCTGGCTCCCCGAGCGGCAACTCCTCGCCGACGACGCCGAGTTGGTGGGCAAGCTGATCCGGGACTGGTCCGGCGCGAGCCTGCCCGACGACGAGGCGGTCGAGGCGTACCGGCGGGCGATGCTGATCCCGTCGACCGCGCACTGCTCGATCGAGCCGTACCGCTGGATGGTGCGGTCGATGGCACGCCCGGACGGCATCCAGTTCAACCGGCGCATGAAGCGGCCGGTGCGGGTGCCGACGCTGCATCTGCACGGCTCCCTCGACCCGGTGTTGCGCACCCGCAGCGCGGCGGGCTCCGGGGAGTACGTCGAAGCGCCGTACCGCTGGCGGCTGTTCGACGGTCTCGGGCACTTCCCGCACGAGGAGGACCCGGTGGTCTTCTCGACCGAACTGGTCAACTGGCTCAAGGATCCCGAACCCGATCGTTGACCGGTGGATGACCGACGCGTGACCGGTGCGTGACCGGTCCGCTGCACCCGGTATCCGGATCTGAACACCCGTTCTACGAACGGCTACTTGCCTCGCGCATAGGCCAATTGGGGCCCCAAGGGGTGGTTATCGACCTTGGGGCAGGGGCAGACGTCGGGGTATGGGCTGGACGCACGACTACAGTGACGCAGCACGCAATCGCCGCTCGGACCACGGTCTGAGCTCCCACCAACGGGGCGCCCCGCAACTCCAGGGCACAGACCTCAGGGTGGGGATCCCGCGCATTCTGCGCCGCCGGGCCCGCTGGGTCTCGGTACGGCTGCGTCATCCCCGAGGCTGACGCACCCACCTCTTACAGGGCACGCATTTCAGCGCGCACACCTTTCACGGCGGGTACCTCTCACAGCGCGCAACTGTCGCTGTCCACCTGCTCGTTCGCGGTACGCCCCTTGACGATGTCCGCCTGGATCTCGTCCGCGGTGAGCGCGTACCCGGTGTCGGGGTCGTCGAGGGACTTCGCGAAGACCACGCCGTACACCTTGCCCTCGGGCGTGAGCAGCGGGCCGCCGGAGTTGCCCTGGCGGACGGTCGCGTAGAGCGAGTACACATCGCGGCGGACCGTGCCGCGGTGGTAGATGTCCGGACCGTTGGCCGTAATGCGGCCACGCACGCGTGCGGCACGGACGTCGTACGACCCGTTCTCCGGGAAGCCGGCGACGATCGCGCTGTTGCCGCTCGTGGCGTCCTTGGTCGCGAACTGGAGTGAGCGCGCCTTCAGGTCCGGTACGTCGAGTACGGCGATGTCGCGGTGCCAGTCGTAGAGGACGACCTTGGCGTCGTACTTGCGGCCCTGGCCGCCTATCTGGACGGTGGGTTCGTCGACGCCGCCGACGACGTGCGCGTTGGTCATGACACGGCGGTCGCCGAAGACGAAGCCGCTGCCCTCCAGGACCTTGCCGCAGCTCTGGGCGGTGCCCATGACCTTGACGATGGACTGCTGGGCGCGGGTGGCGACCGCGCTGGAGGCGAGGGCCGGGTCGGGCGGCTGGACGTCGTTGATCGGCTCGTTCGCGAACGGGCTGAAGACCTGCGGGAAGCCGTTCTGCGCGAGGACCGAGGAGAAGTCCGCGAACCAGGTGTCGGCCTGCGCGGGCAGCGCCCGGGAGACCCCGAGCAGCACCTTGGAGCTGCGGACCTCCTTGCCGAGCGTCGGCAGGGTGGTGCCGGCCAGCGCGGAGCCGATCAGCCAGGCGACCAGGAGCATCGCGAGGACGTTCACGAGGGCGCCGCCGGTCGCGTCCAGGGCGCGGGCCGGGGACCAGGTGATGTACCGGCGCAGCTTGTTGCCCAGGTGCGTGGTCAGGGCCTGGCCGACGGAGGCGCAGACGATGACGACGATGACCGCGACGACGGCCGCGGTGGTGCTGACCTCCGCCTTCTCGGTCAGCGCGTCCCAGATCACGGGCAGCGTGTAGACGGCGACGAGACCGCCGCCCAGGAACCCGATCACCGACAGGATGCCGACGACGAACCCCTGGCGATAGCCCACGATCGCGAACCACACGGCGGCGACCAACAGCAGGATGTCCAGCACATTCACGACGGACACCTTGTCATGACCGCCAGTCGAGGGGGACCTGCTTCTCGGGGTCCCAGGGCCGCTCCCAACCGGAGTAGTGCAGCAGGCGGTCGATGACTCCGGCCGTGAAGCCCCACACGAGGGCCGATTCGACCAGAAATGCCGGACCCAGGAAGCCGCTGGGGTGCGTGACGGTGACCCTGTTGGCCGGATCCGTGAGATCCGCCACGGGAACCGTGAACACCCTCGCCGTCTCGTTCGGATCGACCACGCCCACCGGTGTCGGCTCCCGCCACCAGCCCAGCACCGGCGTCACCACGAAGCCGCTCACCGGGATGTACAGCTTGGGCAGCACCCCGAAGAGCTGCACTCCGGCCGGGTCGAGCCCGGTCTCCTCCTCGGCCTCGCGGAGAGCGGCCCGCAAGGGCCCGTCGCCCGTCGGATCACCGTCCTCGGGGTCGAGGGCACCACCGGGGAAGGACGGCTGCCCGGCATGCGACCTGAGGGACGTCGACCGCTCCATGAGCAGCAGCTCGGGCCCCTGATCGCCCTCTCCGAAGAGGATCAGCACCGCCGACTGCCGCCCCGCCCCGTCCTCCGGCGGCAGGAACCGGCTCAACTGCAGCGGCTCCACCGTCTCCACGGCGTGCACCACCGGATCCAGCCAGCCCGGCAGCCCGTCCTTGCTGAGCCCCACACCCTGGGTATTGCTCGCGTGCGTCATCCCCCACCCCCGTTCCCACTGATCAACGCCCGATACCTCCGAGATCGTTCCGTCATCCGGCCCCCGATGTCATGACGATTCCCGTCATGCCGACCCGAGCGGCGGCGCCGGTTTCCCGCCCGCGTCCAGGTAGGCCTGCGGCGGGTTCAGGCGCTGGCCCGGATAGCCGCCCTTCTCGTACTTGAGCAGCTTCTTCGCCTTCTCCGGGTCGGTCTCGCCCTCGCCGTACGCCGGGCAGAGCGGGGCGATGGGGCAGGCGCCGCAGGCGGGCTTGCGGGCGTGGCAGATCCGGCGGCCGTGGAAGATCACGTGGTGCGAGAGCATCGTCCAGTCGCTCTTCGGGAAGAGCGCTCCCACGGCGGCCTCGATCTTGTCGGGCTCGGTCGCCTCGGTCCACTTCCAGCGCCGTACGAGCCGCTGGAAGTGCGTGTCCACGGTGATGCCGGGCCGCCCGAAGGCGTTGCCGAGCACCACGAAGGCGGTCTTACGGCCCACACCGGGCAGCTTGACGAGATCTTCGAGCCGCCCGGGCACCTCGCCGCCGAAGTCCGCCACCAGCGCCTTGGAGAGCCCTATGACCGACTTGGTCTTGGCCCGGAAGAACCCGGTCGGGCGGAGGATCTCCTCGACCGCCTCCGGGTCGGCGACGGCCAGGTCCTCGGGGGTCGGGTACTTGGCGAACAGTGCCGGCGTCGTCTGATTGACCCTCAGGTCGGTGGTCTGCGCCGACAGGACCGTGGCGACCACGAGCTGGAAGGGGTTCTCGAAGTCGAGCTCCGGGTGGGCGTACGGATAGATCTCGGTCAGTTCGCGATTGATACGGCGGGCACGGCGGACGAGGGCGGTGTGCGATTCGCTCTTCACGCCGACCACCACTTTTGCCCCCTTTGTCACTTTCCTGCCGCCACCCTTGCCGCCGTCAGGGCCCTGTTCGCCCACAGCGGAATCACGAGGTACAACCATCCGCCCAGCCCCCTTGGCCTGTGCTCTCACCGGCGATTTGGACACCCGGCCAGCCTAGAGCCCGCCACTGACATCCGCCCCGGACCCCGAAGATCAGCCCCCAATTGGACCCCTGCCGCTTACCTCGGGACACCAGTGCGGCATCCTTGTGACAGATCACACTGTTTGGACGGTCCAGCAAAATGGGGAGCACGGTCCCCTGGTACCAAGGGGGAACACCATCCCCTGAGCAGGTCGACAAGGAGAGAACTCGTGGACGACGTTCTGCGGCGCGCCCCGCTCTTCGCGGCGCTCGATGACGATCAGGCCGCGGAGCTGCGCGCCTCCATGAGTGAGGTGACCCTCGCGCGCGGGGACTCCCTCTTTCACGAGGGCGACCCCGGCGACCGGCTCTACGTGGTCACCGAGGGCAAGGTGAAGCTCCACCGCACCTCCCCCGACGGCCGCGAGAACATGCTGGCCGTCCTCGGCCCCGGCGAGCTGATCGGCGAGCTGTCGCTGTTCGACCCGGGCCCGCGCACGGCGACCGCCAGCGCGCTGACCGAGGTCAAGCTGCTCGGCCTCGGCCACGGCGACCTCCAGCCCTGGCTGAGCGCCCGCCCCGAGGTGGCCTCCGCGCTGCTCCGCGCGGTCGCCCGCCGGCTGCGCAAGACCAACGACGCGATGTCCGACCTGGTCTTCTCGGACGTCCCCGGCCGCGTGGCCCGCGCCCTGCTGGACCTCTCCCGCCGCTTCGGCGTGCAGTCGGAAGAGGGCATCCACGTGGTGCACGACCTCACGCAGGAGGAGCTGGCCCAGCTGGTCGGCGCGTCCCGCGAGACGGTCAACAAGGCCCTCGCCGACTTCGCCGGCCGCGGCTGGCTGCGCCTGGAGGCCCGCGCGGTGATCCTGCTGGACGTGGAGCGGCTGGCGAAGCGCTCGCGTTAGCCACAGCATTTCGTACGACTTCGAAGGGCCCTGCTCGTACGGCGGGGCCCTTCGCGTATCGCCAGGGGTGGGGATGTACGAGGACAAGGCGTCGGATTCGGCCTGGAAACACTCCTGGTGGCGAAGATCGGCGCGCCGGCTGTGGAGAACGCCCGACGAGAAGGGCGACCTCGGCGGAAGACCGCTGGGCCTGTGGCTGACGGACGACACCGTCGTCATCGCCCGCGCGGACGGGGTGCGGGCGTTCCGGGCCACCACGGGCGACCCGCTGTGGACCTGGCGTCCGCCGGGCGGCCAGGTCGTCGGGCTGGTGTCCGCCGGCGCCGAGAGCGGCGTGGGGGTGGTGATGCACTACGACGGCGGCCGGCGCCGGGACGTGAGACGCGTCGGCCTCACCTCGCTGGCGGTCGCCACGGGCGAGGTCGTACGGCGCCGGAAACAGGACACGGCGCCCCTGGGGCACATACCGTCCAAGGTCGCCCTCGGCGGGGGTCTTCTCGCGACGGCGGGCGAGTCCTGGAAGGACGGGGAGGCGCGGCCGGTGATGCGCGCCCTCGACGTGGACACGGGCGAGGTGAGTTGGACATACGAACTCACCGACCCGCGCGTGGAGAGCGCGTCCGTCATCAGCGCCCGCCCCTTCGTGGCCTCCCTGAGGACGCGCGGCGTGCGCGGCGGGCACAGCCTCCTGGTCCTGGCCGACGGCGGGACGGGGGCCGTGACGCTGGCTCTCCCAGAGGGGTACGAGAGGTTCGGCGAGCAGGTCGCCGTGGCCGGTGACGTCCTGGTGGTGGGCCTGGTCCCCAAGGACAGGGCGGAGCTCGACCGGGGCAACCGGCTCGGGGCGTACTCCGTCGCCTCCGGCGAGCTCCTGTGGGAGTGGCACGGCAAGGAGACGTACCAGGACGGCGTCTTCGCCCACCGCGGCCGGCTGCTGGTCGTGCACGAGTACGGCGGCCGACTCAGCGTGCTCGACCCCGCCGACGGCAGGGTGGTGGCCCGGCGCAGGCTGCCGGGCACCGCCTTCGACTCGCTCGTCGCCGCGTCCGGCGACCTGGTCGCGGTGGGCTGCGAGGCCGGCGACTACAGCCACGGGTTACGGGTGTTCCGCTGGAGATGACCCCGATCGGCGGCCGGAAAAGCACTCCCCGGAGGCCCGTCTCCCGGCACAGTGATCCCATGGCCGGAACCGTTCACCACAGAGGGCTCGACGCCCAGGGATACATCGAGCGCGAGGGCTCCTTGGGGCGCGTTCCGCACGCCTTCCGGCCGGTCGTCGCCGCCGCGCGGGACCGGCTGATCGACCTCTACGGGGGACGCCTCAACAGCGCGTACCTCTACGGGTCGATCCCGCGCGGCACCGCGCGCGTGGGGCGCAGCGATCTGGACCTGCTCGTGGTGACCCGGCGGGAACCGACCGAGGAGGACCGCTCCGAGGCCCGGAACCTCGGCGAGGCGCTCGACAAGGAGTTCCCGGAGATCGACGGGGTCGGCACGCTGCTGTACGGCCGGGCACGGCTGCTGAGCGAGGCGGAGACGTACGACCTGGGGTGGTTCGTGGCGTGCCTGTGCACCCCGCTGCTGGGGGAGGACTTGGCCGAGGACCTGCCCCGCTACCGCCCCGACTCACGGCTGGCCCGCGAGACGAACGGCGACCTGGGGCTGCTGCTCCCCCGCTGGCGCGAGCGCGTCTCGGCGGCCTGTGACACGGACGAGGGCCGACGCCCCTTGGTCCGCTTCATGTCCCGCCACCTGGTCCGCACCGGCTTCACCCTGGTCATGCCGCGCTGGAACGGCTGGACCAGCGACCTGCGGGAGATGGCAGAGGCGTTCGCCGCGTACTACCCGGAGCGGGCGGAGGCCCTGCGCAGGGCGGCGGAGTTCGGATACGACCCGCCGGGCGACGCGGGCGTCCTGCGGTCGTACGTCGACGATCTTGGCCCGTGGCTGGCCGAGGAGTACGCGCGCGTGCACGGCGTGAAGGCGTCACGCCCCGCTGACTAGATGAGGCCGTGTTCCGTGAGGTAGTCCAACTGGGCCCGTACGGACAGTTCCGCCGCCGGCCACAGGGAGCGGTCGACGTCCGCGTACACGTGGGCGACGACCTCGGCCGGGCTCCGGTGACCGTTCTCGACGGCCGTCTCGATCTGGGCGAGCCGGTGGGCGCGGTGGGCGAGATAGAACTCGACGGCACCCTGGGCGTCCTCCAGGACGGGCCCGTGGCCCGGCAGGACGGTGTGGACGCCGTCGTCGACGGTGAGGGACCGCAGCCGCCGCAGCGAGTCCAGGTAGTCCCCCAGGCGGCCGTCAGGATGCGCCACGACGGTCGTACCGCGCCCCAGGATGGTGTCCCCGGTCAGGACGGCCTGATCGGCCGGGAGATGGAAGCACAGGGAGTCCCCGGTGTGCCCGGGCGTCGACACGACGACGAGCTCCAGCCCGCCGACCCGGACCACCTCCCCGGCCCCCAGCCCTTCGTCCCCGAGCCGCAACGCCGGATCCAGCGCGCGCACCTTGGTACCGGTCAACTCGGCGAACCGGACGGCGCCTTCCGCGTGGTCGGGGTGCCCGTGCGTCAACAGGGTCAACGCGACCCGTTTCCCCGCCTTCTCCGCGATGTCGACGACATTCCGCAGATGCCCCTCGTCCAACGGTCCCGGATCGATCACCACGGCCAGCTCGGAGTCCGGCTCCGCGACGATCCAGGTGTTCGTCCCGTCCAGCGTCATCGCGGACGCGTTGGGCGCGAGCACGTTGACGGCCCGGGCGGTGGCAGGGCCGGTGAGCACCCCGCCACGTGGCTGGCCGGGGAGGGCGGCTGCGTCGGTCATACGGGGGCGCCTTCCGTGGCGGTGGCGGGGTGGGGGGTGTCGTTCAGTGGGGTGGTCATGCGGGCGCCCCACCCAGAGGAATGTGCTTCGTGAACTCCCCATGGCCCGGCCACGACAGGACGACCTCGTCGGCCTCCAGGCGGGCCCGGGCGAGGACCGGGGTCAGATCGCGTTGCGGGGCTGCCGAGAGGGCCTCCGCCGCGCTGCCGTACGGCATCAGGCCGCGCAGGGTCGCGATGGTGGGCGGCATCATCGTCAGGTCGCCCTTGTCGTACCCGGTCGCCGCCTCGCCGGGAGTGATCCACACCGTGCGGTCGGCCTCGGTGGAGGCGTTGCGGGTGCGCTGGCCCTCCGGGAGGACGGCGACGAAGAACCAGGTGTCGTAGCGGCGGGTCTCGAACTCCGGGGTGATCCAGCGGGCCCACGCGCCCAGCAGGTCGGAGCGCAGGACCAGGCCGCGGCGGTCGAGGAACTCCGCGAAGGACAGGTCACGGGCGACCAGGGCGGCGCGGTCCGCCTCCCATTCGGGGCCCGTGGTGTCGCCGACGACCGCGTCGGGGGCGGGTCCGGCGAGCAGGACGCCCGCCTCCTCGTACGTCTCCCGTACGGCCGCGCACACGATCGCCTGGGCGCCCGCCTCGTCGACTCCGAGCCGGTTCGCCCACCACGCGCGCGTGGGGCCCGCCCAGCGGACGTGGTGGTCGTCGTCGCGCGGGTCGACACCGCCGCCCGGGTACGCGTACGCGCCCCCGGCGAAGGCCATGGAGGCGCGTCTGCGCAGCATGTGGACGGCGGGGCCGGTGTCGGGGCCGGTGTCCCTGAGGAGCATCACCGTGGCCGCCCGACGCGGCTCCACCGGCGTGAGTCGACCCTCCGCGAGCGCCCTGATGCGCTCGGGCCACTCCGCCGGGTACCACTGACCGTTCGCCATGGGCGGAGGCTATCCCGTAGTGCGCGGATGTTCGAGAGGCAACAACACGTACCCCTGGACAGCGATTACGCCCGATCGCGCACCCGGGACAGCGACAGCGATCAAGCCGGCTCGTCGTCCGCCCCGGGACAGCGGCTACGCCTGCGTCAGCTCCACCTGGATCTCGACCTCGACCGGTGAGTCCAGCGGCAGTACCGCCACGCCGACCGCGCTCCGCGCGTGGACGCCCTTGTCGCCGAGGACCTCGCCGAGGAGTTCGCTGGCGCCGTTGATGACACCGGGCTGGCCGGTGAAGTCGGAGGCCGAGGCGACGAAGCCGACGACCTTCACCACGCGCGCGATGCGGTCGAGGTCACCGGTGACGGACTTGACGGCCGCGAGGGCGTTCAGCGCGCAGGTGCGGGCCAGTTCCTTGGCCTCCTCCGCGGTGACCTCACCGCCCACCTTGCCCGTGACGGGGAGCTTGCCGTCCACCATGGGCAGCTGGCCCGAGGTGTAGACGTACACCCCGGACTGCACGGCGGGCTGGTACGCGGCGAGCGGCGGGACGACCGCCGGCAGGGTCAGACCGAGCTCGGCCAGCCGGGCGTCGACGGCACTCATGCCTTCTCCCGCTTGAGGTAGGCCACCAGTTGCTCGGGGTTGTTCGGCCCGGGCACGACCTGGACGAGCTCCCAGCCGTCCTCGCCCCAGGTGTCCAGAATCTGCTTCGTGGCGTGTACGAGAAGCGGCACTGTCGAGTATTCCCACTTGGTCATGCGGCCGACTTTAGCCGCTGCCGACCACCCCTCCGCCGTCGCGTTATCCACAGCCTCCCGCTTGGTTCGGGCGCGGACTGGTTAGGCTCGAAGACGTGAGCAGGCTCCAGGTCGTCAGTGGCAAGGGCGGTACCGGCAAGACCACGGTGGCCGCGGCCCTCGCGCTGGCCCTGGCCACCGAGGGGAAGCGGACGCTTCTCGTCGAGGTCGAGGGTCGCCAGGGCATCGCGCAGCTCTTCGAGACGGAGACGCTGCCCTATGAGGAGCGGAAGATCGCCGTCGCTCCCGGGGGCGGGGAGGTGTACGCACTCGCCATCGACCCCGAACTGGCCCTTCTGGACTACCTCCAGATGTTCTACAAACTGGGCGGAGCGGGCCGCGCCCTGAAGAAACTCGGCGCGATCGACTTCGCCACCACGGTCGCGCCCGGCCTCCGGGACGTCCTCCTGACCGGCAAGGCCTGCGAGGCCGTACGCCGCAAGGAGAAGAGCGGACGGTTCGCCTACGACTACGTCGTGATGGACGCGCCGCCGACCGGCCGCATCACCCGTTTCCTCAACGTCAACGACGAGGTGGCGGGGCTCGCGAAGATCGGCCCGATACACAATCAGGCGCAGGCGGTGATGCGGGTGCTGAAGTCGCCGGAGACGGCCGTGCACCTGGTGACGCTGCTGGAGGAGATGCCCGTCCAGGAGACCGCGGACGGCATCGCCGAACTGCGGGCGGCGCGGCTGCCGGTGGGCCGGATCATCGTGAACATGGTCCGCCCCGAGGTGCTGGACGCGGCCGACCTCGATCTCGTACGGGCCGTACCGCGCACCGCCGTAGCCCAGGCGCTGTCCGCCGCGGGCCTCGGCGGGGCCCGGCGCGGCGGCAACGCCGAGAAGCTGGTGGACCCGCTGCTCGCGCAGGCCGAGGAGTACGCCGAGCGGTACGCGCTGGAGCACGACCAGCGGGCCGTACTCGGCGAGCAGGGCCTGCCGTTGCACGAACTGCCGTTGCTCGCCGAGGGCATGGACCTCGCGGGCCTGTACGAACTCGCCACCGAGCTGCGGAAGCAGGGGATGTCATGAGTCCGGACCCGGCCCGCGAAACGGACCCCGCCCGCCCCCGACAGGCCTCCTCCGCACAGGACCCCGCCCGCCCCCACCACATCTCCCACGCGCGCGTGCTCGACGTGGACCCGCTGATCGACGACCCGGAGACGCGCATCGTCGTGTGCTGCGGCTCGGGCGGGGTCGGCAAGACGACCACCGCGGCGGCGCTCGGGCTGCGGGCCGCCGAGCGGGGGCGCCGGGTCGTCGTCCTGACCATCGACCCGGCCCGCAGGCTCGCCCAGTCCATGGGGATCGACTCGCTGGACAACACCCCGAGGCGCGTGAAGGGCGTCGACGGGGACGGCGAACTGCACGCGATGATGCTCGACATGAAGCGCACCTTCGACGAGATCGTCGAGGCGCACGCGGACCGCGAGCGGGCGGCCGCGATCCTGAACAACCCCTTCTACCAGTCGCTTTCGGCGGGCTTCGCGGGCACGCAGGAGTACATGGCGATGGAGAAGCTGGGCCAGCTGCGCGCCCAGCACGACTGGGACCTGATCGTGGTGGACACCCCGCCGTCCCGCTCGGCGCTCGACTTCCTGGACGCGCCGAAACGTCTCGGCTCGTTCCTGGACGGCAAGTTGATCCGGCTGCTGACCGCCCCGGCGAAGCTGGGCGGGCGGGCCGGGATGAAGTTCCTCAACGTCGGCATGTCGATAATGACCGGCACGCTCGGCAAGCTGCTCGGGGGTCAACTGCTCAAGGACATCCAGACGTTCATCGCCGCGATGGACACCACCTTCGGCGGTTTCCGCACGCGCGCGGACGCGACGTACAAGCTGCTCCAGGCGCCCGGCACGGCGTTCCTGGTGGTCGCGGCCCCGGAGCGGGACGCGCTGCGCGAGGCGGCGTACTTCGTGGAGCGGCTGGCGGCCGAGGAGATGCCGCTGGCCGGTCTGGTCCTCAACCGGGTGCACGGCAGCGGAGCCGCCCGGCTGTCGGCCGAGCGGGCACTCGCCGCCGCGGAAAATCTTGAAGAGCCCCGCATTGTCGATCAGGTGGGCGGGAAAGCTGGACTTCGTAACTCTCCCGACACGTACGGCAGTTCAGAATCTCCCGCTTCATCGCCCGCCACCGAGGCAGCAGTTCGCGCCGCAGCTCCTGACGAAGGCTCCCCCGCCGACACGGACCAGGAGCGGTCCGCCGCCACGGACGACACCGACGATCAGCCGACCGACGACGAGCGATCCGTCGACCAACTCACCGCGGGCCTGCTCAAGTTGCACGCCGAGCGGATGCGACTGCTCTCACGTGAGCAGCGCACACGTGACCGCTTCACCGCGCGGCACCCGGAGGTGGCCGTCGCCGAAGTGGCCGCGCTGCCCGGCGATGTACACGACCTCGCGGGGCTGCGGGACATCGGGAACCGGCTCGCGGCCGGTCGGCCGGAGCTGCCCGAGACGAAGGTCTGACGCACGCCCCGGGACGCAACTCCCGGGGCGGGTACCCCCGGGGATCGCCCGGGGTCGATCGGCCCCTACGGGACCGGCGTCAGCCCACCGCCGCGTAGTTCTCGTAGATCTCGTCGTCGTCGAGGGGGATGATGCCGACCCCTCGTTCGTACTCGATACGCGCGGTCTCCAGTAGCCGGCGCCATGAAGTGACAGTGGGCCGCCTGCGCAGCAGTGCGCGGCGCTCCCGCTCCGTCATTCCTCCCCACACGCCGAATTCGACGCGGTTGTCGAGCGCATCGGCGAGGCACTCCGTGCGAACCGGACATCCGGTGCACACTGCCTTCGCCCTGTTCTGCGCTGCTCCTTGAACGAACAGTTCATCCGGATCGGTAGTGCGGCAGGCCGCCTGCGCACTCCAGTCGGTAACCCAGCCCATACCGGCGCCGTCCTCTCCCGAATCGAGGCTCCCCCACGGCGGCAGCGGCATATTCACCGCCGCCAGTTGAGGACGTTACGGAAGGTGGGCACAGCGCAACACCCCCTTCGGGCCCAATCTTGAATGGCCCGAACGGACTATGGGTAAGCGGCAGATCACCCGGGGGAGTGAGCTGACGACATGCGTGACTTTCCCGGCAAAGCGGGACAGTTGACATGCGCCACAAGGGGCACCAGGTGACACAGGAGGCGGATTCGGACACGCCTCCGACAAAAAATCCGGGAACGACCGGAACGATTCGGGGTCGCCGGACGTATTGATACGTGACCGCGCTGCTGTGACAGTTGAGAGCAGCTTAGGCCAACGCCTATACACGTGTCCGGCGAATGAGAACGTAGGCTGCCCCCATGCCAAAAAAGCGCTCGGGTGGTGGTCTGTCCCCCCTGCAACAGACCGCCAAGTTCCTCGGTGTCAGTGTGCTCGCCGGTGCCGTGATGGCCGGAATCGCGATGCCCGCGGCCGGCGCGCTGGGACTCGCGGCCAAGGGGTCGGTCCAGGGGTTCGACGACATTCCGGACAGTCTGAAGAGCCCTCAGCTCAGCCAGCGCACCACGATCCTGGACAGCAAGGGCAACCAGCTCGCTTCGGTCTACTCCCGTGACCGCACGGTGGTGGAGCTCAAGGACATCTCGCCGTACATGCAGAAGGCGATCGTCGCGATCGAGGACTCGCGCTTCTACCAGCACGGCGCGATCGACCTGAAGGGCGTCCTGCGCGCCCTCAACAAGAACGCGCAGAGCGGCGGGGTCTCCCAGGGCGCCTCGACCCTCACCCAGCAGCTGGTGAAGAACTACTTCGTCGAGGAGGCCGGTGACGACCCGACGAAGGTCGCCCAGGCCACCCAGCAGACGCTCGGCCGCAAGGTCAAGGAACTGAAGTACGCGATCCAGATCGAAGAGAAGCTCGGCAAGAAGAAGATCCTGGAGAACTACCTCAACATCACCTTCTTCGGAGAGCAGGCCTACGGCGTCGAGGCGGCGTCCGAGCGCTACTTCTCCAAGCACGCCAAGGACCTGAACCTCCAGCAGTCGGCACTCCTCGCGGGCATCGTCCAGTCGCCCACGCGCTACGACCCGATCAACGACGAGGCCGAGGCCAAGAAGCGGCGCAACACCGTGCTGGCCCGCATGGCCGAGGTCGGCGACATCTCCAAGGCGGAGGCCCTGGCGGCCGAGAAGACCGACCTCGGCCTGAAGGTCAGCCAGCCGAAGAACGGCTGCATCACCGCGGTCAAGGGCGCCAGCTTCTTCTGCAAGTACGTCGAGAAGGTCTTCCTGAGCGACCCGGTCTTCGGCAAGACCAAGGAGGCCCGGGCGAAGATCTGGAACCAGGGCGGCCTGACGATCCGTACGACGCTGGACCCGCAGGCGCAGAACTCGGTGCAGGCCTCGCTCAAGGACCACATCTACAAGTCGGACTCGGTCGCCGCCGCGGCCACCCTCGTCGAGCCCGGCACCGGCAAGATCCTCGGAATGGGCCAGTCGAAGCCGTACGGCTACGGCAAGAACGAGACCGAGTACAACTACTCGGTCAACGCCGACATGGGCGGCTCGAACTTCGGCTTCCCGACCGGTTCGACGTTCAAGCCGTTCGTCGCGGCGGCCGCGCTGGAGCAGGGCCTGCCGGCCACCCAGCAGTACCCGGCGCCGTACTCGATGGACTACCCGAGCCCCGTCTCGACCTGCAGCGGCAAGAACTGGGTCAACACGGACGGCGCGACGGTGGAGAACGAGAGCGAGTCGGAGAAGGGTCCGTACGCGCTGAAGGAGGCGATGGCCAAGTCGGTCAACACCTACTTCGTGCAGATGATCTCCGACATCGGTCTGTGCCCCGTGGTGAACATGACCAACAAGCTCGGGGTCGTGCAGGGCAACGGCGACAAGATCCCCGAGGTCCCGGCCATCGCGCTCGGCTCCAAGGGCCTCTCGCCGCTGACGATGGCCAGCGCGTACGCGGCCTTCGCCAACGAGGGCACCTACTGCACCCCGATCGCCATCGAGTCCATCACCCAGAAGGTGGGCAACGAGCAGAAGTCGCTCGCCGTCCCCAAGTCGACCTGCACGCGCGCGATGAGCAAGAAGACCGCCGACACGGTCAACACCGTGCTGCGCGGCGTGGTCGACTCCGGCACCGGCCAGGAGGCCGGCCTCACCGACCGCGAGAGCGCCGGCAAGACGGGTACGACGGACTCGCGCAAGAACGCCTGGTTCGTCGGCTACACCCCGAACCTGGCCGGCGCGGTCTGGGTCGGCAGCGCCAAGCAGAACGTCGAGATGACCAACATCACCATCGGCGGCGTCTACCACCCCGAGGTCTACGGCGCCGACACCCCGGGCCCGATCTGGAAGGACGCCATGTCCGGCGCCCTGGAAGGCAAGCAGGCCGAGTCCTTCCAGCTCGTCAACATCCCCGACCCCGTCAAGAAGGACAAGGGCAACGACGGCGGCAAGAACAACGACAACGGGGGCAACGACAACGGCGGCCTGACCACCGACGGCGGCACCACCGGCACGACCGACGGCGGCACCACCCCCACCCCGACGTTCTCCCTGCCCGACGGCTTCATCCAGGGCACGTCGAACGGCGGGAACAACGGCAACGGGAACGGCGGCAACAGGGGCTAGCACCCCGGCGGTCGGCAGGTCTCCTGCCTTCTCCGTCCGCTTCTTCGTCTACGACGACGGGGGCGCCCCTGGTGAAAAGGGGCGCCCCCGTCGTCGTAGCGAAATGTGTTTCTCCAGACGGGTCTCTCCGGACCGGCGGTTCAGCCGGCGAGGAGCTTCTTCACCACGGCGGCGACACGGCCGCCCTCGGCCAGGCCGGCGACCTTCGGGTTCACGATCTTCATGACGGCGCCCATCGCGCGCGGGCCCTCGGCGCCGGCCGCCTTGGCCTCCTCGACGGCCTGGGTGACGATCGCGGTCAGCTCCTCGTCGCCGAGCTGCTTGGGCAGGTACTCGGCGAGGATCTCGCCCTCCGCCGTCTCCTGCGCGGCCGACTCGGGGCGACCGCCCTGCGCGAAGGCGTCCGCGGCCTCGCGGCGCTTCTTCGCCTCCTTGGTGATCACCTTGAGGACCTCGTCGTCGGAGAGCTGGCGCTTCTCCTTGCCCGCGACCTCCTGATTGGTGATCGCGGAGAGCGTCAGCCGGAGCGTGGAGGAGCGCAGCTTGTCGTGCGCCTTGATCGCGGCGTTGAGGTCTTCCTGCAGCTTCGCCTTGAGCGTGGTGGTCATGGGTCCGATTCTCGCAGGTGCGCGAGTCTGGCCGCCCGCGGATTTAAGGGCCTGCTTGAGGAGCCGCTTGAGGGGCCTCTTAGGTGGCCTCTTAAGTGGCCTCTTAAGTGGCCGCGGCCGACGGGGTGTCAGTGGGGTCTGACACGATGGAGATATGCGCGCGCGATACGGAGTACCTCTGGGAATTGCGGCGGCCGGTGCCGCCGGTGTGGTCTATGCGGCGGCCTTCGAGGTCCGCTCCTTCCGGCTGCGCCGGGTGACGGTCCCGGTGCTGCCGGCCGGCATGCGCCCGCTCAGAGTCCTCCAGGTCTCCGACATCCACATGGTCGGCGGCCAGCGCAAGAAACAGCGCTGGCTGCGCTCGCTCGCGGGCCTGCGCCCCGACTTCGTGATCAACACCGGCGACAACCTCTCCGACCCGGAGGCCGTCCCCGAGGTCCTCGATGCGCTCGGCCCGCTGATGGACTTCCCGGGCGCGTACGTCTTCGGCTCGAACGACTACTACGGCCCCACACCCCGTAATCCCGTCCGGTACTTGTTCGAGAAGACCGCGGGCCGCCACGGGCTGAACGGCAACCCGCCCGTCGTAGGAGCCGTCCACAACCCGTGGGAGGACCTGCGGGACGGCTTCGACGCGGCGGGCTGGCTGAACCTGACGAACACGCGGGGGACGCTGAAACTCGAAGGCGCGTCGGTGGAGTTGACCGGCCTGGACGACCCGCACATCAAACGCGACCGCTACGCACGCGTGGCCGGCGGCCCGTCCGACGACGCCGACTTCTCGATGGCCGTGGTGCACGCGCCGTACCTCCGGGCCCTGGACGCGTTCACGGCGGACGGCTACCCCCTGATCCTCGGCGGCCACACGCACGGCGGCCAGCTCTGCATCCCCTTCTACGGCGCCCTGGTGACGAACTGCGACCTGGACACGGACCGGGTCAAGGGGTTGTCCCGGCACTCGATGGAGGGGCGGACGTCGTATCTGCATGTGTCGGCGGGGTGCGGGACCAATCGGTACACGCCGGTGCGGTTCGCCTGTCCGCCGGAGGCCACGTTGCTGACGTTGGTGGGGCAGGAGTAGGAGACAGGTACCGAGGGCTGCTGCCGCGGGGGCCTCGTGGAGTCGCGGTCGCCGGGGTAGCTCGTCCAGCCCACCCGTATCGCCCGATTCGTCCCCGCTGCCTAGCGTGAGGGCATGACCGCCCCGATACCCAGGGACATCCCGGACCTCCCCGCGGTACCCGGTATGCCCGCGCTGTTCGCCTCACCCGTTCCCGCCACTGCGGTGGTGGCCCCGTACCGTCGCCCGCTGACAGCGGCGTACCGACTGCTGGTCGCGCTCGTCGCGGCAGCGGCGGTGACCGTCGACCTGTTCCTCGGCAGCCCGATCCGGGTGCTGACGTACTTCACGATCCAGAGCAACATCCTGCTGGCCCTGGTCATGCTCGCCACGGCCCGCCGCGCCTGGACGGCCCGCCGTCCCCTCTCCCCCCTGGTCACGGGCGCGGCACTGCTCTACATCACGATCACCGGCCTGGTGTACCACCTGATCCTGGCGCACGCGTCGAGCCCGTTCGCGATGACGGGCGGCACGACGGCTCCCACGGGCTGGCAGGCGGTGACGAACCAGGTCCTGCACACGGTGATACCGATCGCCGCGGTGATCGACTGGCTGTTCCTGACCGCCCCCGGCCGGCTGCGTCTGCGGATGGCGGCGACGTGGCTGCTGTACCCGATGACGTACCTGGCGGTGTCGTTGGGCCGGGGCGAGCTGATCCTCCCCGGCACACCGGGCCGCTACCTCTACTCGTTTCTCGACGTGGAACGGCACGGCTACAAGAGCGTTCTGGGCAACGCCCTCCTCCTCGGCCTCGCCTTCTACGCCCTCTCCGTCCTCCTCGTGGCCCTCGACCACGCCCGCCCCAACCCGATCCGCCACCGCGCCAAAACCGGATTTCGTCTCCAGCCACCGGTGGGCTAAAGTAAACGACGTCGCCGCGATGAGCAGCAACACTGGCAAGATGAGTGGCGACATCGGGGTGTAGCGCAGCTTGGCAGCGCGCTTCGTTCGGGACGAAGAGGTCGTGGGTTCAAATCCCGCCACCCCGACAGCCGAGTAGTAGTGCAGAGGGCCGGTACTGATTCCAGTACCGGCCCTCTGGCGTGCTGGGCGTCCCCGTCCCCGGCGCTCAGTACGTCAGGGCGTCCTGCGCGTCCGTCAGCCAGTAGGTCACCTTCAGCGAGTCGTCCACGTACACGCCCTTCGTCGGCAGGGCCGGGGTCGCCGCCGGGCTGATGCTGTTGTTGTTGCGGTCGAAGAAGTAGACGGAGAGGGACTTGGCGGTGCGGCCGTTCGTGCCGGTGCCGTTGTCTCCGCCGGAGAGGGCCACGCCGGCGTAGCCCGACTGGCCCGGGGTGAGGGTGGTCACCGCCTGGGGCTGCGAGTCCTTCATGACCGGCGGTACGGACTGGGCGTCGTCGAAGTTGACGGCCGGGTAGTAGTAGAGGTCGCAGGTCTTGGAACCCGTGTTGGTGACGGTGAGCAGCATGTGGTTGATGGGGCGGGAGACCGTCTGGGCCGTCACCTTGGTGTTGGCGCCGTTGCACGGGACGCTGCCGCTCGTGGAGGTGCCGGAGCCGGAGCCCGAGGCAGAACCCGAGGCAGAACCTGAACCCGAGCCGGAGCCCCCGCTCGTCTTGCTGCCGCTCGTCCCCGTGCCGCCACCCGTCGAGGTACCGCCCGACGTGGAACCCGTGGAACCCGTGGAACCCGTGGAACCTCCCGTCTTCGTCCCTGACGGTGCCTGCGTCGCCACCGTGGAAGAGGTCGGCGTGGCCGCGCCCTCGTCCTGTACTCCCAGCTTGTCGTTGCAGGCCGTGAGGGAGAGCGCGGCGAGTGCGACCGTGGCGGCGGCGAAGAGGCGGGTGCGGGGACGGGCGGTGAACGCGGACATGGCTGTTGTGCCTTTCGGAAGGAGGGAAGTGGCCGCCGCCCAACTGGTCGGCGGGCGGCGTGCTTTGATGACCGCAGCTTGTGCCGCTTTCCGTCCCACCCGCTACGACAGCCGGGATCTACGGGAACCTGGAACGTTCGCACCGGCTCTTACCTGGGAGAACAGTGACTCCCTGGAACGCTCGACTGGAATGGGGCAGGGTGGCAGGGCCTGAGGAGACCGCCGATTTCGCGGCGCTGATACGGGAGTTCAAGGACCGGTCGGGGCTGAGCTACGGCGTGCTCGCGAAGCGGCTGCACATGAGTACGTCGACGTTGCACCGGTACTGCAACGGCGATGCCGTCCCCACCGAGTACGCCCCCGTGGAGCGGTTCGCCCGGCTCTGCAAGGCGACCCCGGACGAGCTCGTCGAGGCCCACCGCCGGTGGATCCTGGCCGACGGGGCACGCCAGCGGGAACGGAAGGCTGCCGCCGGGACAGCCACAGCGGCTACCCCGGCTGCCCCGGCAACCCCTGCCGCTACGGCAACTGCGGAGCCAGGCACGAGCACCCCCGCACCCGCCACCCCCTCCGCTCCAACGCCCTCCCCTTCCACTCCCACCGGCACCGAGCCGACCACCACGCCCATCCCCACGCCCCCCTCCACCCCCGAGGCAAGCCCCTCCGACGCAACGGAGACAAGCCACCCCACCACCCCCAACCCCGGCCCCCGCAACGGCAATCGCACCCGCCGCCGCACCACCCTCCTCACAGCCGCCGCCGTAGCCGTGGTCGTCGCCGCCACCGCGCTCGTCCCCCGTCTCGTGTCCGGCGGCGACGACAACGGCGACCGCAAGCAGGAAGCCGGCTCCGTGACCTCCACCGGAAACGGCACCTCCTCCGCCACCCCGTCGTCGAAGGCGAAGGCGACCCCCTCCCCCTCCTCCTCCACCTCGCCCTCCGACAGCGCGAACCCCTCCAAGTCCGCCGCGGCGAAGACCGGCGTGTCCGCCACCCCGAGCGACAAGGCCGACGGCGGCGCGGCGACCGCCGTACCCCTGACGGTGACCTCACGGCCGTATGCCTGGGAGAGTCCGTGCAGTCAGACCTACCTGGTCGACGAGGACGCGGCGAAGGTGCCGCCGCCGCCCACCGAGCAGGACGCCCCGAGCTGGGTGAGTGCGCTGGGGGCCGTGTCCGCGGGCAGTCAGTTCCTTGAGCTCACTGTTCAGGGCACCGGGCAGGAGACCGTCGTACTCCAGTCGCTGAATGTGCGGGTGGTGCAGAGCGGGTCGCCGCTGGCCTGGAACGCGTATGCCATGGGGTATATCGGGGTCGGCTGCGGTGGCGGGGTGCCCACGCACTCCTTCGACGTCGGGCTGGACGCGACGCGGCCGGTGGCCACGCCGAAGTCCGGGCAGACGGGGTTGCCGTACAAGGTGAGCGAGAGTGATCCCGAGGTTCTGTACGTCACGGCCGCCGCGGCCTCCCATGACGTGCGCTGGTATCTGGAGCTGGCGTGGACCAGCGGGACCCGCAAGGGCGTGCTGCGCATCGACGACCAGGGGAAGCCGTTCCACACCAGTGGGATGAGCGGGCGTCCGCAGTACGGCTATTCGCTGGACGACAGCGAGTGGATACCGCATCAGGCCGACTGAGGCAAGCACAAGGCCGAAACCGGTACCCATTAGCCAGAAACGGCTCCCGGCATATCCCTTCCCGGCAGTACGCTCGTCGTACGGCAGCCCAGGACCCCGGCCCTCTCCGTGCAGTCACGTTCCGCGCAACAGAGGCCCTGCGCAAGAAGGCGAAAGCCACTTTCTTACAGGGGAGATGGGGCACATGGGCCCGCATCCTGATCTGTTCGACGAGCCAGACGGACAACCGGACGGGCAGGCAGCCGGACAAGCACACGGACTACGAGTGGTGCGGGCCGGCGGTGAGCTCGATCTGACGACCGTGCCTGCCTTCGCGCACGAGCTCAAGGAGGCCCTGCACGGCGCGGGGCGGCTCTTCGTCGTGGTCGATCTGCTCGACGTGACCTTCATGGACGGCAGTGTTCTGGACCCGTTGGGCACGGCCTGGGAGGAGTGTCGTGAGCGGCTCGGGTGGCTGCGCGTCGTGCACTCCCGGCCGGGGCCGTTGCTCGTGTTCCGGGCCGCCGGTCTGGTGGAGCGGTTCCCGCGGTACGCGAGCGTGCGGGACGCCTGGAAGGGCGTGCTCGCCGACCGCCCGCTGGAGCGCCGGGCCACGTAGGGTACGGCAGACGTCGGTCGGCGCATCGTCTCGAAGTGCCCCGGCGGCCGCGGAACGGAGCTCGGTGATCAGCGACGGCATGGCCGAAGTCCTGCGGTCGCTGCGCCTCGGTGAGGGCGGCGATCCCGCGCAGGCCTGCGTCCGGGCGCTGGGTGCCGGGGGCGTCGCCCTGTCGCTGCTGGTCGGCGCCGCCCGCACGGCCGAGCCCCTGTGGTGTCATCCCGAGCTGAGCGCCCGTTTCGAGGAACTCCAGTTCACGCTGGGCGAGGGCCCCGGCCCGGAGGCCGTCCGCACCGGTCTGCCCGTACTGGAGCCGGATCTGGACCGGGTGCGCCCCGAGCGGTGGCCCGTGCTGCTGCCGGCCGCGCGCGACATGGGCGTCCAGGGCGTGTGCGGGTTCCCGCTGGGCATCGGTGCCATCCGGGTCGGTGTGCTGACCGTGCTGAGCGCCGGGGACAGACGGATGAGCGAGCAGCAGTACGCCGACGCCACCGCCCTGACGGCCGCCCTGACCGGCGCGTTCCTGAACGGCAACGGGCACGCGAACGGCACCGCACCCGGACCGGACGCGATGCCGGACTGGCCGACCGGGCTGAACCGCCCGGTCGTGCACCAGGCCACCGGGATGATCAGTGTCCAACTGGGCGTACCCATACAGGAGGCCCTGCTGCGCCTGCGGGCCCACGCCTACGGCAATGAACGCACCCTGGGGGCGGTCGCGGAGGATGTCGTCGCCCGCAGACTCCGCTTCGGGGACGAATTGGACGACGATATGAGCGGGCCGTATTCGCCCGACACTGGAAAGGGATGATCGCCATGGCCCGCGAACAACGTCTGGCCGAGATCTTCGTGGAGGTCGCGGACTCCCTGGTCGAGGACTTCGACGTCATCGACCTGCTGCACCGGCTGTCCGCGCGCTGCGTCGAGCTGCTCGACGTGTCGGCGGCCGGGATCCTGCTCGTGGACGCGCACGGCGAACTGCAGATCATCGCCGCCTCGGACGAGCACACCCGCCTGTTGGAACTCCTCGCGCTCCAGCACGACCAGGGCCCGTGCGTCGAGTGCTACCGCACCGGCGCCGCCCGCACCAACATCGACCTGACCCGGGCGGAGGTGACCGCGGCCTGGCCGCGCTTCGCGGCGCAGGCACGCGCGACGGGGTACGTCTCCACGCACGCGATCCCGCTGCGGCTGCGCAACCGGGTCGTCGGCGCGCTCAACCTCTTCCAGAGCACCCCGCACCGCCTCGGCGACGACGACATCGCCCTCGCCCAGGCCCTCGCCGACGTGGCCACCATCGCGGTGCTCCAGCAGCGCACGCTGGAGCAGTCGCACGTCGAGAACAGCCAGCTGCAGAACGCGCTCACCAGCCGCATCCTCATCGAGCAGGTCAAGGGCGTGCTGGCGGAGCGCTGGAACACGTCCGTCGACGACGCCTTCACCGCCTTCCGCTCCTACGCCCGTGCCCGCCACCTGCGCCTGTCGGATCTCGCGACGCAGATCATCGAGGGCGACTTCGACACCAGGACCATCCCGGCACCGCAGCAGTCGTAACCGGTCGTAGCCGCTCGTAGCCGAGGTCAGGCGCGGCGCGCGGCGACCCGGTCCGCGGACGGCCAGTGCACGTCGTAGGCCCAACCGGCGCGCTCCATCAGGCGGATGACGGCGGCGGACGGGTCGATCTGGCCGCGGTCGACGCCGTGCCGGGCGCTCGTGGGGTCGGCATGGTGGAGGTTGTGCCAGCTCTCGCCGAAGGAGAGCAGAGCCAGCGGCCACAGGTTGGTGGCGCGGTCGTGGCGCCGGGTGCGGAAGGGGCGCTCACCGATCATGTGGCACAGCGAGTTGACGCTCCAGGTGACGTGGTGGAGCAGCGCGATACGCACAAGTCCCGCCCACAGCAGGCCTGTTACGCCGTACAGCCAGCTGCCGCCGATCGCCCAGCCGAGGCCGAACGGCAGCGCGAGGGTGAGCAGGCACAGCCACGGGAAGGCGCGGGAGACGGCCCGGATGTCGGGGTCGGCGACGAGGTCGGGGGCGTAACGCTCGGGCGCTGTCTGCTCGTTGCGGAACAGCCAGCCGACATGGGCGTCGAACAGTCCGTGCAACTGGCCGCGCAGATGGGTGCCGTAGCGGTACGGCGAGTGCGGGTCGCCGGGCCGGTCGGTGAAGGCGTGGTGGCGGCGGTGGGTGGCGACCCAGCCGATGACGTCGCCCTGGAAGCTCATCGACCCGGCCACCGCGAGCGCGATCCGCACGGGCCGGACCGCGCGGTACGAGCCGTGGGTGAGCCCGCGGTGGAAGCCGACCGTGACGCCGAGGCCGGTGACCGTGTAGAGGACGGCCGCGAGCACGATGTCGACAGGGTGGATCAGCCGCCCCCACAGCAGCCAGCCCGCCAGGCCGAGCCCGACGAACGGCAGGACGACGATCGCCGCGGTGACGCCGACGTAGATCCGGTCCCCGCCGTCCCGGACGGGCGCCGGGCCCTCGTCCAGCGGGAAGGGGGAGGTGCCGTCGTAGGGCGGGGGCGGCGGGCCGGTGCCCGCCGGGATCCCCGTCGTGGACGGGGTGGAGAGGGTGGACATCCTGGACTCCTCGGCCTCGCTGCGGATGGCGCGGCCGGGGTCACGGGCTGCCCCTGTGAAGGGAAACGCGAGGACGCGGCGCCGGAGCGGGACATCGGCGCGCGAAGGCCTCGGTCCTTCCAAGGTACTCCGGCCCGCGCCGGAACGCGGTGGCCGGGAGCGCGTGACCGCCGCGTTGACACGAACCGTCGCCGCACGTTGACTGGCAGCACGGCGCAGGGCAGTGGCCGGTGCACGGACGATCCCAAAAACGCCTTCGGGCGGGACGGAAGCGACTCCCGATGATGTACGACCAGACACGCGCCCAACAACCCGCAGGTCAGAACCGGGTCCCCTCCGAACGCCGTACCCCGGGCCCGGAGCCCCTGCTCCCGTCGAGCGAGCGGGACAAGGTCCTCCAGCGGCTGCGACACGCCCTCAACACCTTCGCGGACACCCCGCGCGATGCCCTGGAGGAGGCGGAGAGCGCCTACGACGAGGCCACCGCCCAGCTCGTGACCGCGCTCGCCGCCCGCCGCGACCTCCTCCGCGCCGCCTGGGCGGACCAGGACCCCGAGTCCCCGTCCGAGTCCGACTCCGAGGAGTTCCGCAACGCGCTGCGGCAGTACCGCGAGATCACCCAACGGCTGCTCCAGCTCTAGCAGTTGGGCGAGGGCTCAAGGATCGGTGGGCATCATCCCGGGCCGCTCGCCCGGGTGATCGCCGACTCCACCGCGCCGATGCGCTCGGCCAGCACCCCGAGGGCGGCGACCGCGCGACGCAGCGGTTCGTCCTGCGCCGCACCCCGCTCCCGCACGTACGCCGTCTTCAACTCGCCCCAGCGCACGGCCTGTTCACCGGTCAGCGTGCCGCGCAACTCCCCCAGCTTCAGCAGGTTCGCCTCGGCGCCCGCCCCCAGCGTCTGTGCCTCGGCGGTGTAGTGGTCGTCCAACACCGCTGACAGTTCACGGGAGTTCATCACCGGCTCGACGCGCTGGGCGATGCGGTTCATGGTGCGGTACGACCCCTGGAGCCTGAACGGCGGTTCCGTGCGGGCCGCGTCCGTCGTCGCCGCCGACGCCATGTACGCGGAGTTGACCGCGAGCACGGTGTCGCGGGCGGTGACGAGGTGCCTCAACACCCCTACCATCCGGGCCAGTTCGGCGGGGTCGCAGGCATAGGACAACCGGTCCGCGCGGGCGGTCGTGTCGCCTTCCGCGAGGCGGATCAGCAGGTCCAGGTCGGCGCGGTCGCGGCCGGCGAGCGGGGCGAGGACCGGGTTGGAGGTCAGCGCGTTCTCCAGGAAACTCAGCGCGAACACCGCCTCCTTGCCGGTCAGTACGTCGCCTAGGTTCCAGACGTCGGCACGGTTGGCCAGCATGTCGGGGACCCGGAAACGCCCGCCCGACTCGGTGTAGGGGTTACCGGTCATGCAGACGGCGAACCGTTTCCCCCGTAGGTCGTATGTACGCGGTACGCCCTCCCACACGCCCTCCACCCGCCGCGTCGCATCGCACAACGGGATGAATTTCTGCAGCAGTTCGGGCGAGGTGTGCTGGATGTCATCGAGGTGGAGCAGCACGTTGTTGCCCGCCGCGAGCGCGAAGTTGACCTTCTCCACCTCCTGGCGGGCGGTCGCGTTCGGCGCCTCCGCCGGGTCGAGGGAGGTGACACCGTGCCCGAGGGCGGGCCCGCTGACCTTGACCAGCACCAGCCCGAGCCGGTCGGCGACGTACTCCATGAGGGTCGTCTTGCCGTACCCGGGCGGTGAGATGAGCAGCAGCAGGCCGCCCGTATCGGTCCGCCGTCCCTCCCCCGTCGTACCGATCTGCCGGGCCAGGTTGTCGCCGACCAGCGGGAGATACACCTCGTCGACCAGGCGCCCCCGCACGAAGGACGACAGCACGCGCGGCCGGTACTCGTCGAGGCGCAGCCAGGCACGTTCCGCCGCCACCAAGGCCGTACGGCGACGCTGGTACGCGCGATGACCGGGGACCTCCGACGCCCTGAACTCCCGGGTCCGGGCGAGGAGTTCATCGACCCGGAGTGACAACGCCCCCGCCTCGATGCGCGGGTGCGTGCCCAGCAGTCCCCCGACCGTCTCCGTCAGCCGCACGTCCGACTCGTACCGCGGTACGTCCGGGCAGAGTTCGGCGGCCACCGCCTCCGCGAGGTCCCCCGGGTCTGCCTCGGTGCCGGATGTCGTCGTGTACGCCGTCAGCCAGGCCTCCACCAGCTGGCGGCGGGCGGCCGGTTCGTCGACGGCGAGCACATCGTCGTCGTAGGCCGAACTCCCGACTGTGCGGCGGAACTTGTCGAGGAGGGTGCGTGCGGCGGCGCTGATCACGAAGCCCTCGGGGCCGGTGGTCAGTTCGTCGAAGAGGTACGCGGCGGCGGGCTCGCCGGTCCGTTCGGCCAGTTCCGTCAGGAAGTCGGTGACGGCCGGGGTCGGTCCGAAGGTGTCGCGGGCCCGCGCGAGCGACCTCGCCCGGCGCGTCCAGCTCGCGCGCTCCTCCGGGCTCGTGCCGTGCGTCCAGAACAGCAACGCCCGTGCCCGGGCGGCCGGTTCGTGCCGCAGCAGGCCCGCGCCCTCGTACCGGCGGAGCAGCGCGGTCAGGATCGCGGTCGCGTCGTGGTCGTGCACGCCGCGTTCGTAGCCTTCGTCGTACGACTCCTGCGCGGCCCGGCGGACCAGGGCGGCTAGGTCGGGTTCCTGGGCGAGGGACTGGGCGCCGTGTTCGTCGAGGAGGCGGGCGGCGAGGTGTTCGGAGCGGTAGACCTGCGGTGATTCGGAGGGCAGCGGGCGGTCCCAGAATCTGCGGGTGGCCGTGAACTCCGGGTCGGTGACCGGGGTTCGGTAGTCCGTGCCGGTGAGGGCGAAGGCGAGGCCGTCACCGGCGGGGACCAGGGTGAGGTCGAGGGGCTCGGTGTTCACGGCGAAACGGTGGCGGCCCAGGCGGAGGGTCCGGCCGCCGTCCGTGTAGAGGTCGGTGCGGTCGCGCAGGGCGCGGACCGCCTCCTCACGGGCCGCCGCGAGCCGGCCGGTCAGCTCCTCGGCCCTCATCCGGTCGCCCAGATCCCGGAGTTGGTCGGCGGAGCGGCGGATCTTCGTCACCATCGGGTCGGAGGCGAAGTACGTGCTGACCGCGTCGGCGTCGGCGAGCGTGGCCGCCCGGCGCCCCACCGTCTCCAGGACCCGGGTCGCCGAGACCGCCAACTGCTCGGCTCTACGGGCGCGTTCGTCGGCCAGGGTCTGCTTGCGGGCGGAGAAGGTCTCGTAGATCTCGGTGCGTCTGCCGGTCAGTTCGGCGAGGAAGTCGTCGAAGTCCGTGAAGCGGGCTTCCAGGTTCTCCAACTGGACGAGCAGCCGGGTGAGTTGGGCGTCACAGGCCTCCGGTGTCGCCGCGTCCGCGAGCGCGCCCGTCACCGCCTGGCCCAGCAGGGCGAACTCGGCCGCGAACTCCGCCCGGCCCTCCCGGTCCTGGAGTTCCCTGCGCCGGGCGTCCAGCGTGGCACGGGCCCGGTTGACCCCGCCCAGCACCTCGGCGATCCGCTCCAGGATCGACGTACGGACCGTGGCGTCACCGATGTCCAGCCCGGCGATCACCTCGGTCACCGTCCGCAGCCCGTCGGTGAGTTCGTCGAGCCGGGCGGCCACGGGTGCCGACTCGGCGACCGTGGCCAGCTCCCCCGCCTCCGCGACCAGCTCGCCGATCAGCTCATGGTGCCCGGCGAACGCGTCCTCGCCCGCCAGGAACACGACCGCCCGCTGCCCGAACGCCCCGAGCTCCGCCTCCACCCCGGCCGCCGACTCGTCGATCCGTACGGTGTCCGCGTACCGCATCTCCTTCAGAGTCAGCAAGTGCCCCTGTGCACGCCGGAGTTCGGTCAGTCCGGCGACCCACCCCGCCGCGTCCCGGGGCATCTCGCCCCGCAGCCGTCGTACGAGCCCGGTGAGCCGTTTCATGGCATCGGCGAGGGCGTCGGCCGCGCGGGCGGTGAGCGTCCGGACCGTCTCGAACTCGGCCAGGACCTGTTCCGCCGTGACCCGGACGTCCGTCAACGGGCCGCCCAGGTCCCCGAGTTCGGCGTCCCCGAGCCAGTGGTACGAGTCCGCCGCCCGGACGCACGCGCCGACCAGCGCCTCGTACACCTCCGCCGTGGGCTCCATCCCGGCCACCGCACCCGCGAGGGACAGACAGTCGGAGATCCCGCGTACGAGATCGGCGTTCCCCACCCGGAACAGCGGCCCGGAGCCGACGAGTTGGGCGGCGGCGTACGTGTCGGAGACATACGGCGTACGCCACACCCGCACCGGATGAACGCGAGCCGCCTCCCCCTCCGCACCCGCGCGCAGCACCATCAGCGTGCCATCCCCGAAGAGCCCCCAGCCCTGACAGGACAGCGGGTTGGCGACCTCCTTGCGGATCGCGTTGTACGGCAGCAGGAGGCTCCGCCCCGGCACCCGCGCCCGGTACGCGAACAGCACGTCCTCACCGTTGGGCGAGCGCACCACCCGCTCCAACTCCAGCCCGGCGGTGTCCACTTCGAAGGTCTTCCACACCCCCGTGGCCAGGCAGTACCCGCCCGGGAACACGATCCCCCGCTCCTCGGGAAGCCGCTGACACGACAGCCCGATCCCGTCGAGCCGGACGACAGCCCTGGTGAGAGTGTTGAAGACCAGGTAGCGGTGGGCCTCCTCCTTGTAGGGACACACACGCAGCAGCACCAGCACACCCACCCGCGCATACGCGATCTCCGCGTCGGCCGCCGACTGCAGCGGCTCGTCCACCGGCTCGGAGTAGATCCCCTCCCCCGTCTCTGTGTTGTCCTCCACCTTGACGGTGAGAGTGCCGCCCACCGTGTCGACGTACAGCCCGTCCTGGATCCGGACGTGCGGGTGCCGGCCGGGGACGAGGTCCTCGCGGGTCGTCGCCGTCCAGCCGAAGTCGTACGACGGCGGGAGGACGTGGTCGCGTTCGCCGTGCGCGTCCAGGAAGGTCGCCGACCGGCCGTCGTCCGCGAGCGCCCAGCGCAGGACCCGGATGTCGTCGGCCTTCTCGCCGGTGCGGAAGACGGCGAGCAACTTGCCGTCGAGGCAACGGAGTTGGAGCAGTCGGGCCTGGCGGTAGTACCGGTGCAGGGCGGTGAACTCCCGTACGAAGTCCGGGTCGTCGAGGAGTCCGGGTACGGCGTTCTCGGGCAGCGGGCGCAGGTCGTGGCGGGCGTGCAGGGCGAGGACGTCGGCCACCGTCGTCTCCCGGGTGACACCGAGGGAGACCTGGCGACCGAAGAGGAGGGCGTCTCCTACGGCGACGAGGTCGCGCGGCGCGGCCGGGTGCTCGGTGTCGAGGCGTTCGGTGCCGGTGAGTTCCAGGCGGGTGGAGCCGAACTCCTCGGTGCGGCGGGCGTTGAGCGTCTGCGCGCGGCGGGCGAGTTCGGCGGCCTGTGCGGCGAGGCGGTCGCGCAGGACCTCGTAGGTGCCGGTGTCCAGGCCGGTGGTCATGGGTCCCTCTCGGATTCTCAGGGGGTGAGTCCGGAACTGCCGTCCCCTGTGCGGCAGTTCCGGACCGTCGGTGGGGTCGGGCCGGTCAGGCCTTCGCCGGGTGTCCGTTGAGCGCGGCCAGCGGGGTGTCCGCCAGGCCCAACTCACCTGCCCTGTCGAGCAGTTGACGCACCTGGCCGGCGTTCGCCTGGTCCGAGGTCATCAGCTTCATCAGCAGCGCGGACACGGTGAGGTTCTGCACGTCGGCCGTGGAGACCGGGCCGAGGACGCGGGCGAGGTCGTCGGCGATGTTCGACGTGCCGTCCAGCCAGGGACCCGCCAACGCCTGGGCCGTCTGGGAGTTGGAGACGAAACCGTCAACGCTCTTGCCGAACGAGATCGACGACATCAGCCGGTCGAGGAAGACCGAGTCGCCACCGACGATGTCGATGTCGGCGTGCTCCAGACCCGTCGCGAGGACCGTGGCCTGCGCCTCCGCGACCTGCCGCTGAACGTCGAGACCCGCGAGCCGGATCTCCTTCTCGGCCTGCAGCCGCAGCCGGTACTCCTCGTGGCCGCGCGAGGCGTCGTCGAGGGCGGCCATCGCGGCTGCCTTCTCGGTGAGACCCTCCGCCTCGGCCTTGAGCTTCTCGCCGATGCCGGTGGCTTCCGCGAGCGCGTTCGCCCGTACCCCTTCGGCCTGCGCCAGCACCTTCGCCTGCGCACCTTCGGCCTCCGCGAGCGCCTTGGCCCGGGTGCCCTCGGCCTCCGCACGCAGCCGGGCCTCGGTGCCTTCCGCCTCCGCGCGCAGCCGCGCCCCCGTGGCCTCGGCCTCCGCGCGGCCGGCCTTCACGGTGACCTCGGCCTCCTTGTCGCGGACCTGGACCTCGGCGAGTCCGGCAGCCGCTGCCTCCGCCTGGATGCCCTCGGCGAGCCGGAGCTTGGCGCGGGCGTCGAGGTCGGCGGACTTCAACCGGGCCTCGGCGAGGGTGAGTTGCTCACCGGCGCGGTGCTTGGCGGCGGCCTCCGCGGCCTCGGCGCCCTTGATGTCCTTGACCAGTTTCTCCTGTGCCTCCGCCTCGGCGGCGATGATCACGGCCTGGCGGGTGCGCTCGGCCTCCTCGACCACCCGCAGCTTCTTGATGGCCTCCTCCTGCTCGGCGACCGTACGGTCCACGGCGATCCGTTCCCGGACCACGTCCGCGACCTCGCGGCGCTCCGCCTCGACCTCCTTGTCCCGGGCGATCCCGGACAGGCTCGTCTCCCGTTCCCTGGCGATGACTTCGAGGAGCCGGTCCTTCTCGATGCGCTCGTTCTCCACGGCGATGACCCGCTCGCGGTTCTTCTGGGCCACGGCGATCTCGCGGGCCTGGTTCTCGCGCTGGACGCCGAGTTGCTCCTCGGTGCGGAGGAACGCGGCCTGCGCGCCCAGCCGTTCCTCCTCCTGCACCTTCGCGGTGGCGGCCTCCTCGCGCGCCCGCAGGACCTCCACCTCACGGCGCTGCTTGATCTCCGCCTCGGCCTGCCGGCGTTCCAGCTCCAGGATGGTCTCCCGGGCGTCGACGTTCTGCCGGGTGATCTCCTTCTGCTCGGTGCGCTGGAACTCGTTGGTGCGGACGTGCTCGATCGTCGTCAGCTCGGTGATCTTGCGGATGCCCTGCGCGTCCAGGATGTTCTGGTTGTCGAGCTGCGTCATCGGTGTCTGTTCGAGGAAGTCGATGGCCGCGTCGTCGAGGTGGTAGCCGTTGAGGTCGGTGCCGATGACCTGGATGATCCGGTCCCGGAACTCCTCGCGCTTGGTGTAGAGATCGACGAAGTCCAGCTGCTTGCCGACGGTCTTGAGCGCCTCGGAGAACTTCGCGGCGAAGAAGTCCTGGATCGCCACCGGGTCGCTCGCGGTCTGGGTGCCGATGGCCTGCGCGACCTTGATGACGTCCTCGACGGTCTTGTTGACCCGCACGAAGAAGCTGATGTGGATGTCCGCGCGGATGTTGTCCTGGCAGATCAGGCCCTCGCGCCCGGTGCGCCGGATCTCGATGGTCTTCACCGAGATGTCCATGAACTCGGCCTTGTGCAGCACCGGCAGCACGACCGCCCCGGTGAAGGTGACGTCGACCTTCTTCGTCTTGGAGACGATCAGCGCCCGCCCCTGCTCCACCTTCCGGAAGAGCCGGCCGACCACCAGGAGCAGGGTGAGCGCGATGAGCAGGACAACGGCGACGAACACACCGATGCCGACGGTGATGGCGTTCATGACATGGGTCCCCAAGAGATGAGAAGGGTGGTCGACGACCGGGCAGGGATCGGCGGGTGGAGATCAACGAAGGGAGGTCAACGAGCGTGCGGGCGGCCTGAGTTGGCGGCCTATCCCGTCGTGCCCGGGCCGGTCCTCGGGTCGAGCGCACTGTCGTAGGGCGCGACCCAGAAGAACTCGCCGGTCTCGTCGTAGGCGTAGAGCAGTCCGGTGCTGCCACTGGCGAGGACGCCCTCACCGGAGTCGTCGCCCGTCTGCCGGACCTGGACCACCGCGGCCGAGCCGTCCGCCGACCTGACCTCCGCCTGGCCGAACCCGGCATCGACCCGCCCGGTGCGGATCGTGCAGGTCAGCCCGACGAAGTCCAGCCGGGACGGCCCGTGTTCGTCGGGGAACAGGCGGTGCAGGGGTCGTACGAACAGCTTGGTCGCCTGCCAGGAGACGTACACCGTGCCGGTCAGTACGACCGCCCCGACCAGGACCCCGACCGGGCCGGAGGGGACGAGCAGCACGCTCGCGCAGTAGCTGATCAGCCAGCCGACGGCGGTGAACAGCGAGAAGGCGAGGGTCACCGGCACCCCGCCGAGCCCCCAACCGTCGCCGTGTGCACGGGAGTTGAGGTGAGCGTGGGCGTGTCCGTGGGCGTCCGCCGCGCCCAGCGCGACCAGCAGCCAGAACAGGACGACCACGGTGAGCGCGGCGGTGAAGACGACGGTGGGAAAACCGGTCGCGGCAGCGAAGAACGCCCCCATGATCCCGGCCCCCCGTTCCCTGTCCGCTGTGTCCACGACGCGTTAAGACTCCGGGGCTGCGCGGATCGTGGTTCCGGTGCCGTACACCTGCCGGTGTCCGGCACCGGAACCTTCCGCGGTGCTCCCCTGGCGCCATGGTGCACGCGGGGTGCGCGCCCGCGCATTGCCGGAACCCGGCAGTGTTCATTAGGGTCTTGATGCCGGTGCCGCGCTAAGAAAGCGTCACCAGGGCGTCAAGGAAAACGGGGGCGGAGTTGCCGGAGCGCGGAATACCTGAGCAGTATCTGGCGGGGTATGCGCCGCTCCTGGCGGAGGTCGCCGGCACCGGACGGCGCCTGACCCGGGCCGAGTTGGAGGCCCGCCGCACCCTGGGCGAGCAGGCGGCCGAGGCCGGTCACGGACTGCGCGCCCTGGTCAACGCCCATCTCGCGGCCACCCGCGCCGCCTGGCCGCAGACCCCCGGTGCCGCCGACTGCACCCTTGCCGCGGTGCAGCAGGTGGTCGACGCCTTCGCCGAGGGCTACGAACGCGCGCAGCGTCTCGCCGTACGCCAAGAAGAGGCGGCGCGGCGGGAGTTCATCGACGACCTGCTCTACGGCCGCAGCGATCTGGGCCGGCTCGCGGAACGCGCCGAGCGCTTCGGCCTGCGCCTCTCCCACTCGCACGCGGTCGCCGTGGTCCAGGGCCCGACGCCGTACGACGAGAGCGCACCGGTGCCGCGTCAGGTGGAGCGCGCGATGATCAGCCGTTTCGGTGACCGCAACATCCTGCTCACCACGAAGGCCGGCCGGATGCTGTGTGTCGCGCCCGGCGACCAGGACGACATCCTCGCCCACTTCGCCAAGCAGTCGTACGCCGCAGCGGAGGGCACCCGCGCGGCGATCGGCCGGCCGCAGCCGGGCGCGGGCGGCATCGTCCAGTCGTACGAGGAAGCCCTGAACACGCTCGAACTGGCCGAGCGGCTCAACCTGGAGGGCCCGCTCCTGCGCGCCGCCGACCTGCTGGTCTACCCGGTGCTCACGCGTGACCGGCAGGCGATGGCGGATCTGGTGCTCGACGCGCTGGGCCCGCTGACCAGGGCGCGCGGCGGTGCGCGCCCGCTGCTGGACACCCTGTCGACGTACTTCGACTCCGGTTGTGTGGCGGCGGAGTCCGCGCGCCGGCTCTCGCTGAGCGTGCGCGCGCTGACGTACCGTCTCGAACGCATCCATCAGCTGACCGGCGCGGACCCGGCGGACCCAGGCCAGCGGTACACGCTGCAGACGGCGGTCATCGGGGCCCGCCTGCTGGACTGGCCCGACAAGGAGCTGTGACGGCTGGAGCCGTGCCGGCCGGGACGCAAAGAGCGACCTCGCGCCCGGATGGATCTACGGCGGCGTGGTCGCTCGGGGTGTGCGGGGACGTGCGGGCGGAGGCGTCAGCCCAGGGTGGTGCCGATGTACGAGGTCGATTCCGGGCCGGAGTCCGTGGGGTTCTCCGCGGCGGGGGCCGGTGCGGGGGTGGCGGGCGCGGGCGGCGTCTCGTGGCAGGTGAAGCCGAGCCGGGTGAGGGCCCTGGTCACCTCGAAGGCGGTGAAGTCACGGCGGTCCTGCTTGGTGATCACCTCGCCGACCTGCTTGACCGGGTACAGCTTGCGGCTGATGACGGCGCACTGGCCGGTGACGGGCTGCTCCGGGCGGATGCCCTTGAGCATCTCCTCCACCTCGCTCTTCGTCAGATCGAAGGGGTAACGGGCGATCACGCAGCGCATGGTGCCTCACCAAGGGGTTTCGAGCGGGAGGAGAGGGGAGGATTTCTCCTCGGGGAAAGCCGGGGGTGCCGGGGAAGCCGAGAACGGCCGTGGAACGACAGGTAAATGAGCGGATACGAAAAGGGGCCCGCACCCAAGGTGCGGGCCCCTGTTTCGCAGTCTCGCGTGCTTAGGCGGGAACGATGTTCTCCGCCTGCGGGCCCTTCTGGCCCTGCGTGATGTCGAAGGTCACCTTCTGACCTTCCTGCAGCTCACGGAAGCCCTGGGTGGCGATGTTCGAGTAGTGGGCGAAGACGTCAGCGCCGCCGCCGTCCTGCTCGATGAAGCCGAAGCCCTTTTCCGCGTTGAACCACTTCACGGTACCGGTGGCCATGTCTTAACTCCTAGGCAGTGCACGAGATCCGCACTTTACGAATCTCCTCCATCGCCGTGATGATCACCTGCACCGGAGGTCCGGTTCAAAATTGGCAACCACAACTGCAACTGAAGTCAGCCTAGCACGGAACCCATTTTCGCGACGGGGAAATGGGGCGGGAAAAGGGCCCTCCGAAACGGTGAATTTCTGTTTCGGGGACATCAGATTTTCTACCGATGGGATGAGCGGCGCAGCTCCTCGTTGACACGCAGGGCCTCGTCCAGCCGGTCCTCCAGGCTGATGATCCGGCACGCGGCCTCGATGGGCGTCCCCTGGTCGACCAGCTCGCGCGCGCGAGAGGCCGTACGGAGCTGATGGCGCGAGTAGCGGCGGTGACCGCCGTCCGACCGCGTCGGGGTGATCAGCCCGGCCTCACCCAGTGACCGGAGGAAACCGGGGGTGGTGGCGATCAGCTCGGCGGCCCGGCCCATGGTGTAGGCGGGGTAGTCGTCGTCGTCGAGCCGGTCGGCCGCGGGCTGCTGGCTTTCTGCGGGCATGTACACCTTTCCTGCGGCCACCGGGAGGGACGGCCTGCCGCCGGGGGAGCTGGTTCCCCCGTACGGGAACTCTAGTCGCACCCGGGGAATCTCTGTCGCGGCGAGCACAGATGTACTGACGCAGGTTGACGCTCTCAGGGGGCCAGAACCAGCACCCGGCAGGCGCCCGGAAGCCGTGGATCAAGACCGTCGCGGCCTCGCAGGGAGCCCCGTTCGGGTGCTCTCGCGGGGTCCGACGAGGCTCCCGCGACGTCCTGCCAGCCCCACGCCCGGTAGGCCGTCAGGGTCTCGGTGTCGGTGCGGGGCACCAGGGTGACGCCGAGGGCCGGCGCGTGATCGACGAGCAGCCGGCGCTGCAGGCGCCGGGCGAGGTTCCAGTCCCGGTCCTGGTAGTGGGTGCGCACGCGGGGCGGGACGACGATCCCGGAGACCGCGAAGAGTCCGCCGGTGACCGCGAGGCCGTGCAGCAGCCGGGGCAGCCGGGTGTCGTGGCCCTGCCACCAGGGATCGGCGGCGCGGACGGGGAAGCCGTAGGCGCAGGCCGTCAGGGTCGTGTTCTCGGCGATCAGCAGGGTGAAACCGGGGCGCCGGACGTCACCCGCGAGGCGCCGCAGGAACGCGGTGCGGGAACGGTTGCCCGTGCGGGGCCCGCCGCAGGTCTCCTCGTACAGCACGCCGAGGTCCTGGAAGCGGTCCTCGATCTGGCGGCGGCTGAGCGGGCGGACGCGGTCCCCTTCCCAGGGGGACGGGCCGCGCTCGCGGTTTGACGTGTGGGGCTCGTGGCCGGTTGTGGACCACGTCCTCTCCCAGCCCGCCGTACCGGCACCGCCGTGTCCGGCGAGGGCCGCGGGCGCGTCCGCGGTCACCGGCCGACCGGGCACATTCACGGTCATGGGCTGAGCCCTGCCCCGGGCGCGGAACAGATCCGCCCCGGCGTCGTGGTTCGCCGAGAACGGCACCGGCGCGATCCGGTGCACGAGAAATCCTCGGTCCTTTCACGGTACGCCCGCGGGCCGCGGAGGGCCTCGGAGTGCCTCCGGCGCAGACCGGCCCGCGCGGGGCGGGAGTACGGTGAGCGGTACCGGGAGTTCTCCGCACCTCGGCTCTGGCGCCGTCGTCGTTCCCAGTGCACCACGGCACCGGACCGCCGCACGACGGACGGCCGGGGACAGGGACCGCGACATGAACGCGCCCACGGACACCCACAGTTCGCCCGCCTCGGACACCATCGCCTCGTCGCCCGACGTGGAGCAGACCGCCCCGCCCCTCCTCCGGCTGCGCCTCGCCGCCCACACCTCCGTACCGCGCCGCCTCGACGGAGCCTGGTGGCCGCACTCCTACGACGTGCTCACCGAGGTGCCGCGCCTGCTCGCCGGGCTGCCCCGGACCTGGGGGCACATCGTCAGCGTGATGGTGAACGGGCGGGTCTGGTCGACCGCCCCGGGCCGGATGCTCGTGGCCAACCAGGTCGTACGGCTGCACCGGACCACCGCCGTGCACGCCCCGAACACCGTCGTCCTGCTCGCGCCGGGCCGCGGCCGCTGGGACCTGCTGGTCGTACCGCCGGAGCTGACCGAGGAGGCGGCCGAGCCGATCATGGCCGCCGCGGTCGCCAACCTCCGCTGAAATCCCGCTGGTTACTGGTTCTGGTCGCTACTGGTTCCAGCTCTCGTCGTACGGGTCCTTCGGCGTCGGGACCGGCTTCGCCTGGGTCACCTGGAAGTAGGGGATCGGGCGGTTGTTGATGGGGTCCTTGGTCTGCTTGGGGCTGTAGGTGCCGGTGATCTCCAGCCAGGTGTCCGGCTGAAGTACCGGCGGGACCTTGCCGGTCAGGGCGATCTTCACCGGCTGGGCGTCCGCGGCACAGCAGTTGAGGGCCATGCGGACGAGGAACGGGGAGCCCGACTTGTCCAGCGCGACGAAGCCGGTGACCTTCAACTGCCGGGTGCCCAGGGACCGTCCGTGGTCGTAGACCGCACGGCTCGCGTAGTCGACCAGGCCGATGGTGAGCGGATTGCTGTCGGGGAGCTTGAGCAGGCCGTACGGCTGCTGGATGGCTGTGCCGGTGCGGACCGCGCTGTAGGAGCCGAGGGCCGGCGGGGCGACCAGGATCAGGGCGAAGAGGGGCAGGATCAGGAGCCAGGAGATGCGGGGTTCGCGGTGGACGTGGCCCTTGTGGGCGTCGTCCTCGGTGTGGGCCTCCGCGTGCGCTTCCGTGTGCGCCGCCTGCGCTTCCGCGTGGGCCTTCTCCCTCCGTGTCCGGCGCCACTCGTACCAGGCCGTCGCCAGTGCGGTCACGATGAGGACCGCGCCGGAGAGCAGGAGGAGCGGCTGGAGGCCTGCCTTGACGTAGCGCAGGTAGAGGTTGGTGAAGCCCGCGTGCAGGAGGGCCGCGCCGACCAGGAACAGGACCGCCGCCTGTGCCTGCCGGTTCACAGGAGCACCGCCCCGGTGACGACCGCGCCGGCGATGGCGAGAACGAAGGTGGCGGGTGCGAAGCGCATCGCGAAGCCGCGGCCGAACGTGCCCGCCTGCATGGCGAACAGCTTCAGGTCGATCATCGGGCCCACCACCAGGAACGCGAGTTTGGCCGTGAGCGAGAACTGGGTGAGCGACGCGGCGACGAACGCGTCCGCCTCCGAGCAGATCGACAGCAGGACGGCGAGGATCGAGAGGGCGAGGATCGCGACCACCGGGTTGTCGGCGGCCGTGCGCAGCCAGCTCGCGGGTGCCACCGCCTTGAGCGTCGCCGCCGACATCGCGCCGAGGACGAGGAACCCGCCGGCCTGCATCACGTCGTGCCGGACCGAGCCCCAGAACGCGGCCCCCTTGGTCTCCCCCTCGTGCGGTTCGTGGGCGGGCAGGCGCAGCCAGTCGGTGCGGCCGATCCGCGTCCACAGCCAGCCCATCACGCAGGCCACGAGCAGGCTTCCGGCGAACCGGGCGAGCACCATCTCCGGGTTGCGCGGGAACGCCACCGCCGTCGCCGTCAGCACGATCGGGTTGATCGCCGGGGCGGAGAGCAGGAACGCGATCGCCGCCGCCGGGGTGACACCCCGGCGCACCAGCGCCCCGGCCACCGGCACGGACGCGCACTCGCAGCCGGGCAGGATCGCGCCCGCCATGCCGGCGATCGGTACGGCCAGCACGGGGTTCTTCGGCAGCGCGCGGGTGAAGAACGTCGCCGGTACGAACACCGCGATCCCGGCCGACAGCAGCACGCCCAGCACCAGGAAGGGGAGCGCCTGCACGACGACGGCCACGAAGACCGTCATCCAGCTCTGCATCACCGGCGCGGACAGCGCCTGACGGATCGGACCCTGGGCCAGCACCACCACGAGCAGCACCATGGTCAGCACGAGCGGCGAGTTGAACTGCCAGCCGTCCTTCGACTCCTTGGCGGGCGCGTCCGGTGACTCCTTGGCGGGCGCGTTCAGTTCCGTGTCCGGTTTCACGTGTGGGTCCGGCGGCGTCTCCGTGGTCGGCGCGGCTGGTTCGGTGGTGATGGCCACGGGTGAGATACCTCCGGCAGACGCCTGGTTTCGCGAGTTTTGCTCCCTGTCTCTGCATACGGCAGTCGGGGCACGGGTGTTCAGCGGAATACTGGAACCACCCGCCTCCTTGGGGCAGTCTTTCCCCTCGTGGCGAGCAGCGTTCCGAATCAGACCCCTCCGGGCAGTGCCCGGGCACACATGGTGGTGTGCGGCGACGACGCGCTCGCGCACCGGCTCGCCGTCGAACTCCGCAGTGTCTACGGCGAGCAGATCACCCTCGTCGTCCCGCTCTCCGAGGCCACCGCCCGGCCGCCCGTCGTCGGCCGCGCCCGCGCCGCCTCGGCGGCGCTGCTCGACCGGGTCAACGCGGCGGTGGCCCGGGCCAACGGCAACGGCGGCGGTAGCACTGCACCCGTCGCCCCCGAACCCCCGCGCGGGGAGCGGGTGTTGGAGGTCGCCGAGCTGACCGAGGCCGTGTTCGCCGAGGCGGGCGTGGAGCGGGCGACCGCACTGGCCCTCGTCTATGACGACGACGAGACGAACATCCGCGCCGCCCTCACCGCCCGCCGCCTCAACCCCCGCATCCGGCTGGTGATCCGCCTCTACAACCGGCGGCTGGGCCAGCACATCGAGGAACTCCTCGACCAGGCAGCCGCGTTGGCGACCGGTGACGGGACGAGCGGCGGGCCCGGTACCGGGTTCGACGCGTCCACGACCGTGCTCTCCGACGCCGACACCGCCGCACCCGCGCTGGCCGCGACCGCGCTCGCCGGGACCAGCAAGGTCGTCCAGACCGACGGGCTGCTGCTCCGCGCGGTGGAACGGCCGCCGCCGGGCCCCGGGGAGGTGGCCGATCCGGGGCTTGCCACGCTGGCCCTGCTGTCGGCGACCAGCAGCGATCCGGCCGGCGCGGACGGCTCCGAGGGCATGGGCGAACAGGGCCCGCGCCTGCTGCCCGACGCGGCGGCCGTCGCCTCCGCCACCGGGCGCGGGACCGTCGTCCTGGAGCAGGTGTCGTACGCCGGGCCGCAGTTGCCGGGCGGGCGCGGGGGCGGTGTCGTGCCCGCGTTCTCCTCGCTGTTCTCGCGGCGGCTGCGGTGGTCGCTGGCGGGGATGGTGGCGTGTGTCATCGCGCTGGCCATCTCGCTGTGGCTGGTGACCCAGATCCATCCGCTGACCGCCTTCTATCTGACGCTGCTCGATCTCTTCGCGATCGACAACCCCGCGATCGGGGAGCCCCTGGGCCGGCAGATCCTTCAACTCCTCTCCGGGCTCGTCGGGTTGCTGATGCTTCCGGTGCTGCTGGCCGCCGTGCTGGAAGCGCTGGGCACGTTCCGTACGGCGTCCGCGTTGCGCAAGCCGCCGCGGGGGCTCGGCGGGCATGTCGTGCTGCTCGGGCTCGGCAAGATCGGCACCCGGGTGCTGACCCGGCTGCGCGAACTCAACATCCCCGTGGTGTGCGTCGAGGCCGACCCCGAGGCCCGCGGGCTCGCGGTCGCGCGCCGGCTGCGGGTGCCGGTGATCCTGGGTGACGTCACCCAGGAGGGCGTCCTGGAATCCGCCAAGGTCCACCGCGCCCACGCCCTCCTCGCGGTCACCAGCTCCGACACGACGAACCTCGAAGCGGTGCTGTACGCCCGGTCCGTACGGCCGGATCTACGGGTCGTACTCCGGCTGTACGACGACGACTTCGCGACCGCCGTGTACCGAACGTTGCGGGCCGCGCACCCCGGTGCCCTGACCCGGAGCCGGAGTGTGTCCCATCTGGCCGCGCCCGCGTTCGCCGGGGCGATGATGGGGCGGCAGATCCTGGGCGCGATCCCTGTCGAGCGGCGGGTGCTGCTGTTCGCGGCGATGACCGTGGGCGGGCATCCCCAGCTGGAGGGGAAGACGATCGCCGAGGCGTTCCGGGCGGGATCGTGGCGGGTGCTGGCGTTGGACACGGCTACGCGGGACGCCTCCGAGGACGTACGGCGGTCGGGGTTGGTCTGGGACCTCCCCGACACGTATGTCCTGCGGGACTCGGACCGGGTCGTGCTGGCGGCGACTCGGCGGGGGCTGGCGGAGTTGCTGGGGCGGCGACCCCGGGATCGTGCCGGGGCGTGACGGTGCCCTGAGCTGGACCGGTGCTTGAGCAAGTGCCCTGCGCCGAAGCGGGCGTTGCCGGGGGCTGCGCCCCCAGACCCCCGCTTCGGCCCTGAAGGGGCCTCGTCCTCAAACTCCCCCAGAGGGGGGACCCCCAACGGGCTGAAAATGACCGGCGTCGAGAAGCCCCCGCCCAGGCAACCCCGCTAAGCCGCCCCACCCCCCAAGTGCCTCTCCGCGAAGTCCAGTTCCAGCTTCACCTGCTTGATCCGCTCGTCCACCACCAACGACCCGTGCCCCGCGTCGTACCGGTACACCTCGTGCACGGCGTCCCGCGACTCGAGCCGCTTCACGTAGTTGTCGATCTGCCGGATCGGGCAGCGCGGGTCGTTGACGCCGGCCGAGATGTAGACCGGGGCCGTGACCTTGTCGACGTAGGTCAGCGGGGAGGACGCCTCGAAGCGGGCCGGGACCTCCTCCGGGGTGCCGCCCAGGAGCGTGCGGTCCATGGCCTTCAGGGCTTCCATCTCGTCGTGGTACGCCGTGACGTAGTCGGCGACCGGGACCGCCGCGATGCCCAGGGTCCACGCGTCGGGCTGGGTGCCGATGCCGAGGAGGGTGAGGTAGCCGCCCCAGGAGCCGCCGGTGAGGATCAGCCGGTCGGGGTCGGCGAGGCCCGAGGTGATCGCCCACTCCCGGACCGCCGCGATGTCCTCCAGCTCGATCAGGCCGACGCGGTACTTCAGGGCGTCGGTCCAGGCGCGGCCGTAGCCGGTCGAGCCGCGGTAGTTGACCCGGACGACCGCGTACCCGTGGTCGACCCAGGCCGCCGGGCCCGCCGAGAAGGAGTCACTGTCGTGCCAGGTCGGGCCGCCGTGGATGTCGAAGACCGTGGGGAGGGGGCCGGTGGCGCCCGCCGGCTTCTGGACGAGGGCGTGGATGCGGCCGCCGGGGCCCTCCACCCAGACGTCCTCCACCGCGACCGAGCCGGGGGACTTCAGGCCGGGCGGGTCCAGGACGACCTCGCCCGTCGTCGAGCGCACGGCGGACGGTTCGGCGGCCGACGACCAGAGGTATTCGACGCTGCCGTCGGGGCGGGCCGTGGCACCGGAGACCGAACCGGGCGGTGTCGGCACCTTCTCCAGTTCGCCCGAGGCGAGGTCGTAGCGGAAGACCTCGCTGCGGGCCTCGAAGCTGTGCGCGATGAGGAGGGCCGAGCCGTCCGGGTACCACTCGGCGCTCACGTCGCCGGGCAGGTCGAGGGACAGGTCCGTCTCGCCGCCCTTGACCACGTCCCACACCAGGGGCTCCCAACGGCCGCGCCGCTGATGGCCGATGAGCAGGCGGGTGTCACCGTCCACCGGTGCGAAGCCGAGGACCTCAAGGCCCAGCTCCTCGGTGCCGCCCTTGGTGTCGTCCAGGTCGGCGACCGCCGTGCCGTCCGGGCGCAGGACGCGCAGCGCGGAGTGCATCGCGTCGCCGTGCTCCGTGTGCTCGATCGCGATCAGCGAACCGTCGTGCGAGAGGTCGCCGACGCCCGCCGACTCGCGGTGCCGGTAGATCAGCGTGGTCTCGTCACCGGTGCGGGCGAGGTGGATCGTCGTACCGTCCTCGTCCGTCGAGCGGCCGACCACGGCGGTCCTGCCGTCTCGCGCGAGGGCGACCCCGGCCGGGTAGGACGGTTCGAGGCCGGGGACGGCGGGTTCGTCCGGTCCTCCCTTGAAGGGCTGGCGGCGCCAGACGCCGAACTCGTCGCCGTCCTTGTCGTCGAACCACCAGATCCACTCCCCGTCCGGGGAGAGCACACCGTCCGTCGTGCCGTTCGGCCGGTCCGTGACCTGGCGTTGCTCGCCCGTCGCCCGGTCCCAGGCGTACAGCTCATACGTCCCCGTCGCGTTCGACACGAACAGGGAACGGTCGGGTGCGTCCTCCGCCCAGTCGGGCAGGGACACGCGGGGCGCCCGGAAGCGCTTCTCCCAGTCCGGTGTGTTCTCGGACCCGTTGCTCTCAGTCATGGCCCCATACTGCCCGCCCACACAGACATTGCACTGACCGGATCCTCAGCCTGTGGATAACTTCGACCAAGTCCCGGCCGGAGCATTGCCGACGCCGGGTGAACCTTCGGGCCGACCCCCGGGCCAAGGGCCCCACGACAGCCCCGTACCGTGGGAGTCGTGTACCGGTTTCTGCTGACATCGCGCTGGTGGGGCATCAACGTCTTCGTACTGCTCGCCATCCCCTTCTGCATCTTCATGGGGTCGTGGCAGCTGAGCCGGTTCCAGGCGCGCGTGGACAGCAGCCACCAGGCCACCAAGCAGGTCGAGACCGACCGCACGGAAGCGGCCCGTCCCCTCGCCTCACTGCTCCCGGTCGACCAGAGCACCTCCGGCCGCCAGACCACCGCGACCGGCCGCTACGGCAAGCAACTCCTCGTCCCGGACCGCCAGTTGGGCGAGAAGAACGGCTTCTACGTCCTGACCCTGCTGCGCACGGACAACGGCAAGGCCCTCCCCGTAGTCCGCGGCTGGATCCCCGGCAAGCCCGACGCCGCGAAGGCACCGGCCCCGCCGACCGGCGAAGTCACCGTCACCGGCTCGCTCCAGGCGTCCGAGACCCCGGGCGACAACGGGGTGAGCGCCCAGGGCGGCCTGCCGTCCGGCCAGACCGCCGCGATCAGCGCGGCCTCCCTGGTGAACCTGGTCCCGTACCACCTGTACGACGCCTGGATCACCCTCGACAAGGGCGACTCCGAGATGAAGGCCGTACCGGCGACCGCGCCCGCGAACACCGGCCTCGATCTGAAGGCGTTCCAGAACCTCGGCTACACCGGCGAGTGGTTCGTCTTCGCGGGCTTCGTCGTCTTCATGTGGTTCCGCCTGCTGCGCCGCGAGGTGGAGTTCGCGCGCGATGCGGAGCTGGGCCTCGTCCCTGAGGACGAGAACGAGGAAGCGGCCCACGCGACCGTCTGACGTGGCCCGACACAGACACAGCCGGGTCCCCCGACCCGGCTGACCACCTGTGGACACGCGGTCCGGTCTACGACCCCGCCAGCAGACCCGTCCGGTAGACCGTGCCCGCGCACGCGTTCGGCACCGTGGCCATGACCGTCGGGGAGCCCGCCTCCGCCGTGTGCGTGACCTGGACGCTGCCGTCGAGCGTGCCGTCCTCCAGGAGCTGGGTGGACGTACCCGTGTCGCCGCTCGTGGACCCGCTGCTGGAACTGGCGTCCTCGGTGGGCGTCGGGGTGGCCGTCGGACCGCCGGTGGTGGTGCCACCGGTGCTGGTGCCGCTGGTGGGGCAGGTCTCGGAGGGCACCCAGGCGAACTTGACCACGTAGGAGGCACCCGCCTGGAGCACCAGTTGGGAGACCTCCGTCGACGGGTCGGGCAGGCCGGCCGCCGCGTCCCCCGAGCTGTGCTGCACAACGGTGATCTTGTTGGAGTCGGCGGCACCCACCGCGGCGGTGCCCACGGTGCCGGGGCCGCTGACGGTACAGCTGGTGCCGGAGGTGTTGGTCACGCTGAACGTGCCGTAGACGATGCCCGCCGAATCGGCGGCGTCCACCGTCGAGTTGGAGGCGCCGAGCTGGTCGGCCGTGCAGACGGACGCGGCCGTCCCGGTGCTGGCCGAGGGGTTCGTGCTCACGGTGCCGCGGCCCGGGGCCTTGCCCGTGCCGTCGTTCTTGTGGCCGCCCGGGTTCTGCGAGGCCCGCCCCGAGGTGCCGCCCGAGGTGCTGGAACCGCCGTCCGGGCCCTTGCCCTGGCTGGTGCCGCCCTGCGCCTGTGAGCTGTTGCCCATGATGGACGGATCGGCGTCCGAGCCGGTGGAGTTCGAGACGTGCACGAGGGCCGGGATCGCGGTGCCGAAGAAGAGCACGGTGGCGGCCATGCCGACGAGGGCCTGGCGCTTGCGGGCCCGGCGGGCCGGTACCGCCCTGCGCAGGTGGTCCAGCGTGCCGTCGCGCGGCTCGACCTCCTGGACCGCCTGGTGCAGCAGCCGCCGTAGCGCCAGCTCGTCGGAGTCGAAGCCTTCGGCGCCGAGTACGACGGTGCCGAACACGTCATTGCCGTGCGGGTCGTTGCCGTGCGGGTCGTTGCCGTGCTCGTCGGGACCCTGTCCTCCGGAGCCCGGAGGTCCTACGGGTCCTACGGGGTGCCGTCCCTCGATGCCCTCGGAGTCCCCGGAGTTCTCAGGGTTCTCGGGGTTCCCGTCGAGGCTCGGCCCGGTGGGGCTCTGTTCGTCGGGGCCGTGGTTCACAGTTCCGTTCCCAGCATGTGTTTCGTTCGGCTGTTCCTTGCGCGCCCAGGTCGGGCCGCGCCGGACGTCCGGCTCGCGCCGTTCACGCGAACCGTTTCCCTCGGGCCTGTCGCTCATGCCGTGGCCTCCATGGCGATCCGGAGGGCGGCGATACCGCGCGAGCCGTACGCCTTCACCGAGCCCAGCGATATGCCGAGCGACTCGGCGACCTGCGCCTCGGTCATGTCCGCGAAGTACCGCAGGACCAGGACCTCGCGCTGGCGGCGCTGCAGTCCCTTCATGGCCTTGATGAGGGAGTCGCGCTCCAGCAGGTCGTAGGCGCCCTCTTCCGCGCTGGCCATGTCCGGCATCGGCTTCGAGAGGAGCTTGAGGCCGAGGATGCGGCGGCGCAGGGCCGAGCGGGAGAGGTTGACGACCGTCTGGCGCAGATAGGCCAGGGTCTTCTCGGGGTCACGGACACGTTTGCGCGCCGAGTGGACCCGGATGAACGCCTCCTGGACGACGTCCTCGCAGGAGGCGGTGTCGTCGAGGAGGAGTGCGGCCAGGCCGAGCAGCGAGCGGTAGTGCGCCCGGTAGGTCTCGGTGAGATGGTCGACCGTCGTTCCGGCCGCGACGGCGTCGTCGACACCGTCGCGCTGGTTCGGGATGCGGGCGGGCCGCGCTGCGGGCATCGGCGCGATCACCGGCATGCCGCCGGGCGCACGGGATCCACGCGGAGGCCGGAGGGCCGTACCGCGTGCCGCAGTGAAGTCGAGTACCTGAGCCACGCCAGTTGGACACGCTTCCCCCCTTGGGGGTTGTACGCGTCGGCCGTCACATTTACGTCAGACGAAACCGACAGTCCACACACCTGTCTTGCGTCCTCACCCACCCGTCTGGTGTCAGGCAGCACAACCGGCAGTGCGTCGAACACCCTCATGCCTACCCGCTCTTCCCCTGTGTCACGAAATGTCCGGGACGTCCCCACGTCCCTTACCGCATCACCACGCGCCCACCTGAAGGGCGTTCGCAAAGACGCTCCCCGCTCGCCGCGCGGTTGCGGGAAGCGGGGAGTGAAATCTTCGGATGCGGAGGTGGCTGGATTCAAGGGGTCCCAACCATTAATCCGGCCACATCGCGCACGCTGATCCTACAAACTCGTGCGCCACTGGCCAGCAGATTTACGGCCGGGCAGGGTAGGTGGGGCCTGCACTCACGCCAGCTCGCGGGCCACCAGCTCGGCGATCTGCGCGGTATTGAGGGCGGCTCCCTTGCGCAGATTGTCGCCGCAGACGAACAGTTCGAGCGCCGTCGGGTCGTCCAGCGCCCGCCGCAGCCGCCCCACCCACGTCGGGTCGGTGCCCACCACGTCGGCGGGCGTGGGGAACTCCCCGGCGGCCGGATTGTCGAACAGGACGACCCCCGGGGCCGTGGCGAGGATCTCGCGCGCCCCGTCGACGGTGACCTCGCCCTGGAAGCGGGCGTGGACGGTCAGGGAGTGCGTGGTGACCACCGGGACGCGCACGCAGGTCACCGCGACCGGCAGCGCGGGCAGCCCGAGGATCTTGCGGGACTCGTCCCGCACCTTCATCTCCTCCGAGGACCAGCCGTCCTCACGCAGCGACCCGGCCCACGGTACGACGTTCAGCGCGACCGGCTCCGGGAACGGCCCGGTGTTGTCCCCGACGGCCCGCCGTACGTCACCGGGCTTGGTGCCCAGGTCCGTACCGGCCACGAGGGACAGCTGCTGGCGCAGGGTGTCCACACCGGCGCGCCCGGCCCCGCTCACCGCCTGGTACGACGACACCACCAGCTCGCGCAGCCCGAACTCGGCGTGCAGCGCGCCCACGGCGACGATCATCGACAGGGTCGTGCAGTTCGGGTTGGCGATGATCCCGCGCGGACGGTGCCGGACCTTGTGCGGGTTGACCTCGGGGACCACCAGGGGCACCTCGGGGTCCATCCGGAAGGCGCCCGAGTTGTCGACGACGACCACGCCCTTGGCGGCGGCGACCGGCGCCCACTGGGCGGCGACCTCGTCGGGGACGTCGAACATCGCGACGTCGACGCCGTCGAAGGCCTCCTCCGTCAGGGCCACCACCTCGACCTGCTCCCCGCGCAGGGCCAGCTTGCGGCCGGCCGAGCGCGGAGAGGCGATCAGGCGGATCTCGCCCCAGATGTCCGCATGCTGGGACAGGATCTGGAGCATGACCGTGCCGACGGCCCCGGTCGCGCCGACCACGGCGAGCGTCGGACGCACGGTCGCTCCGGTGCTGGCCATCAGCGGCCGGTGCCTCCGTAGACGACGGCCTCGTCGCTGTCGGAGTCGAGGCCGAACGCCGTGTGCACGGCGCGGACGGCCTCGTTGACGTCGTCGGCGCGGGTGACCACCGAGATACGGATCTCGGAGGTCGAGATCAGCTCGATGTTGACGCCCGCGTCGGACAGGGCGGTGAAGAAGTCGGCGGTGACGCCGGGGTTCGTCTTCATGCCGGCGCCGACCAGGGAGATCTTGCCGATCTGGTCGTCGTAGCGCAGCGACTCGAAGCCGATGCCGCCCTTGTTCTTCTCCAGGGCGTCGATGGCCTTGCGGCCCTCCGCCTTGGGGAGGGTGAAGGAGATGTCCGTGAGGCCCGTCGAGGCCGCCGACACGTTCTGCACGATCATGTCGATGTTGACCTGCGCGTCGGAGATCGTCCGGAAGATCACCGCGGCCTCGCCCGGCTTGTCGGGCACGCCGACGACCGTGATCTTGGCCTCGGAGGTGTCGTGCGCGACACCGGAGATGATGGCCTGCTCCACCTTCTGGTCCCCAATCGGCTCACTGCTGACCCATGTGCCCTGAAGTCCGCTGAAGCTGGACCGCACATGGATCGGGATGTTGTATCGGCGGGCGTACTCCACACAGCGGTGGAGCAGCACCTTGGAGCCGGAGGCGGCGAGCTCCAGCATGTCCTCGAAGACGATCCAGTCGATCTTCCGCGCCTTCGGCACCACCCGCGGGTCGGCGGTGAACACACCGTCGACGTCGGTGTAGATCTCGCACACCTCGGCGTCGAGCGCGGCGGCGAGGGCGACGGCGGTGGTGTCGCTGCCACCCCGCCCCAGCGTGGTGATGTCCTTCTTGTCCTGGCTGACGCCCTGGAACCCGGCGACGATGGCGATGTTGCCCTCGTCCAACGCCGTACGGATGCGACCGGGCGTGACGTCGATGATCCGCGCTTTGTTGTGGACCGAGTCGGTGATGACGCCTGCCTGGCTGCCCGTGAACGACTGGGCCTCGTGGCCCAGGTTCTTGATCGCCATGGCCAGCAGCGCCATGGAGATCCGCTCTCCGGCGGTCAGCAGCATGTCGAACTCACGCCCGGCGGGCATCGGAGATACCTGCTCGGCGAGATCGATCAGCTCGTCCGTCGTGTCGCCCATCGCGGAAACGACGACGACCACTTGGTGGCCGTTCTTCTTCGCTTCGACGATTCGCTTGGCGACGCGCTTGATGCCCTCGGCATCGGCTACGGAGGAGCCTCCGTACTTCTGCACGACAAGGCCCACGTGCGCTCCTCGCTCAGTCCTGTGTGTCGGCTCAGTTTAACGAGCGCCCGAAATTCCCTTCCCAGGTATCGCATGGTGAGATTCGGACGCCCAGGTCAGCGCATGCCCACTCAAGGGGTGCGGGAAAAGTGCCAAGGGTCACAGGTCACGCCTGTGAATTAAGTTTCAAGCATTAAGGTGCGCCGTGTGCGCGTACTTCTGGTGGAAGACGATGAGCCGGTCGCCGAGTCCCTGCGACGCGGACTGATCCGCTACGGCTTCGAGGTCGACTGGGTCACCACGGGCGCCGCCGCCCTGGCCCACTCCGCCCCCTACGACGTCGTCCTGCTCGACCTCGGCCTGCCCGACACCGACGGCCTCGACGTCTGCAAGGCGCTGCGCGCCCGCGGCGACGTCCCGATCATCGTGATCAGCGCGCGCAGCGACGAGACGGACCGGGTGGTCGGCCTGGAACTGGGCGCGGACGACTACGTCTCGAAACCGTTCGGCGTCCGGGAGGTCATCGCACGCATAAGGGCGGTGATGCGCCGCGCCCAGCCCCGCGCCGCCGCCGAGGCCGCCGGCCCCGACGAGTACGGCACCCGCCTCACCATCGACCGCAAGGCCGCCCGCGTCCGCCTCGACGGCGAGGAGGTCCCCCTCGCGCCCAAGGAGTACGACCTGCTGTCGTTCCTCACCGAGGAGCCCGGCGCGCTGATGTCGCGCGAGCAGATCATGGAAGCGGTCTGGGACGCGAACTGGTTCGGCCCGACGAAGACGCTCGACGTCCATGTGGCGGCGCTACGGCGGAAGTTGGCGGGCGCGATCACGATCGACGCGGTACGAGGGGTCGGTTTCCGCCTGGAGATCACAGACAGCGCGTCTCCCTCATGATCCGGCAGCTCATCGTCAGCTACGTCCTGCTCGTGGCCGTGGCGCTGACCGCGTTCACCGTGCCCGTCGCCTTCACGCTGACCGCCCAACTCCGCGGTGACACCGAGCAGTCGGTGGAGCGTGAGGCGAAGACGATGGCCCTCCTCCTGAGCGGCGACGCCGCCTCGCGCGCCGCCCTGGACCGCATGGTCGTGGCGTACGCGCAGGAGACCCCCGGCACGGCCGAGGTGCTGCCGGCCTCGCGCGCGAAGACCGCGACACACTGGGGCGACGGGGAGTTGGAGGTGACGGCACCGGCGAAGCGCGACGGCCGGACGGTCGGCGCCGTACGCATCACGTACCCGACCTCCGACCTGACCCGGCGCCTGATTCAGATCTGGGGTTTCCGGGCGATCCTCGCCCTCGCCGTCCTGGCGGTGGCGGCCGGCCTGGGCGCGATCGTGGCCCGCCGCCTCACCCGCCCTCTGCGCCAACTCAACGACATGGCGAGCAAGTTCAGCGACGGCGACCTGACCGCCCGCTCCCCCGTGACGGGCCCGCACGAGACGCAGACACTCGCCCGCACCCTCAACCAGGGTGCCGAACGCCTCGACACCCTCATCGCCTCGCAGAGCATCTTCGTGGCCGACGCCTCCCACCAACTCCGCACCCCGCTCACGGCGTTGAGACTCTCGCTGGACAACATCGCGGACGGCGTGGACGACGAGTTCGTACGGGAGGACGTGGAACAGGCGACGGCGGAGGTGGTCCGGATGAGCCGCCTGGTCAACGGCCTGCTGGTGCTGGCGCGGGCCGAGGCGAAGGTGACGGCGGCGGAACCTCTACCGCTTCGGGAGATCGTGGCCGAACGCCTCTCGGTGTGGAGACCGGCCGCCGACGAGCGCGGAGTACACATCGCGCTCGGGGGGAGTGTCGTCGACGGCCGGCCGCTCGTGCTGGCCAGTCCCGGTCATCTCGAACAGGTCCTGGACAACGTGCTGTCGAACGCCCTGGAGGTGTCACCGGACGGCGCGACGATCACCGTACGGTCCGAACTCCGGGGCGACGAGGTCGAGTTGACGGTGGCGGACGAGGGCCCCGGCATGTCCGACGCGGACAAGTCCCGCGCCTTCGACCGCTTCTGGCGCGGCCAGGGCCTCACCGGACGCTCCGGTTCGGGCCTGGGCCTCGCCGTCGTACGCCAGTTGGTGACGGACGACGGCGGAACGGTGGCTCTGCGGGACGCGCCCGACAGCGGGCTGTCGGTGGTCATCACCCTTCGGGCATCACCGAGGAGTGGTGGTTGACGATCAGCCACTTGCCGCCGCGCTTCTCGTACTCGTAGGTGTAACGGGCCTCCACCACACGCTTCTTGCCGGTCTTCGGGTCGGTGAGCGTGATGTCGTAGGCGCCCGCGTCGATGGCCGAGTCGCTGTCGAGGACGTTGATGTACGTCTCGACCTTCTTCGCGACCGGCTTGTTCGGCAGGAAGTGCTCGAAGTAGTCGACGATCTCGGCACGGTCGGTGCGGATCTCGTTGGAGACGGTCGGCAGGAGGACGGCGTCCGGCGCGTACCGGTTCGCGACCTTCTTCGGGTCGCCGGTCTGCAGGGCGGCGTTCCAGCCGTCGAAGAGGGCGGCTATCTGCTTCTTGCTGGGCTTGGCGTCGTGCTGGGGCCCGGCGGTCGCGGCGACGGTGCCGAGGGTACCGAGGGCCAGGACGGTGGTGACGGTGACGACTGCTGCACGCTTGCTCATGGACCGGCGGGTCATCTCAACTCCAGTGGTACTGGTGCCTTTTGGGATGACTCCAGCCTCGCTTTCGGCCGGTTAGCGCCCGTGCAGCGGACGTACAGGGGTCGGCCAGGGCTGGCCCAATTAACGCGCTGCGACCGCCTGACCACGGTCCCGGACGAGGCTGACACCGGCTCCCAGCGACACGACGCCCATACCGACGGCGGTCATCACGCCCTGCGTTCCGTCGACCACGAAGGGGGCGACCGCGGCGACGACCAGGTTGAACAGGAAGAGGAACCAGAGGACGGGCTTGGAGGAGAGGAGGTTCTTCATGACGGGCATCCTTGGGATCTCGGAGCCGGTGGCTCGTTCACCGGCTGACGAGTTCAACGATCCCGTTTCCGCAGGTCCGCGACGAGGGAGTGCGGTCCCGAACCGAGGGTGTAGCGGGCTACACCCTCCCCCTGAATGATGTTGCTCCATGACCACCGACATGCTCCTGGGCGGAATCGTCCTGCTCGGTGCCTCCGTCCAGTGGCTCACGGGCATGGGCTTCGCCCTGGTCGCCGTCCCGGCCCTCGTCCTCCTCCTCGGCCCGTCCCAGGGAGTGGTCCTCGCCAACTGCGCCGCCGGCGCGATCAGCGTCGTGGGCCTGGCAGGCGGCTGGCGACAGGTCCGGGCCCGCGCGATGGTCCCCCTGTGCGCGGCGGCGGTCTGCACGGTACCGGCGGGCGCCTGGATGACCCGCCAACTCCCCCCACCGGTCCTGTTGTTGGTGATGGGAGGCTTGGTGACGGCAGCCGTCCTCCTGGTGATGCGCGGCGCCCGGGTCCCGGCCCTGCGCGGCACGAAGGGCGCGGTCGCGGCGGGCGCGGCGGGCGGCTTCATGAACGCGGCGGCGGGCGTCGGCGGCCCACCGATCTCCCTGTACGCGGTCAACGCGGGCTGGACGGTACGGGAGTTCGTCCCCAACGCCCAGTTCTACGGCGTCGTCGTCAACGCGTTCTCGGTCGCGGCGAACGGGGTGCCCAGTTTGCGTACACCGCAGTGGGTCGCGGTCGTCGCCGCGATGGTGGTGGGCGGGGTGATCGGGCGGGGGCTGGCTGGGCGGATACCTGAACCTCGGGCGCGGGTGCTGGTGTTGTCGTTGGCGTTGGCGGGTGGGGTGACGGCGGTGGGGAAGGGGGTGTGGGGGCTGTGATCAGTCGGCGAACTCCTTGAGGGGCTCGGTGTCCAGGGTGATGTTCACGGGGCCCGGGATCTCGATGGTCGCGCCGAAGGGGAGCTTCTCCTGGTGGCGGTACCGGCCGTCCTCGGGCTGGTTGAGCAGAACGACCGAGCAGTCGTCACGGTCGATGAGGAGGTAGACGGGGATGCCTGCGGCCGCGTACCCGTCGGGCTTCTCGACCCGGTCGCGCTGATTCGTGTCGGAGTCGTACGACGTGATCTCCACCGCCATCAGTACTCCCCCGGCCTCGGACCACTCCCCATGCCCCTTGAGGCCGCCCTTGGGCACCAGGATTCCGTCCGCGCGAGCGCGCCCCTTGCGATAGGCCTCGGTCTTGAGGCCCCGCTCCGGACAGAGGCGAAGGTCGGGACGCAGTTGCATGCGCCGCTCCAGTGGCCACATGTGGACCTCGCGGTGGTTGCCGTCCGGCGCGGACTTGACCTGGACCTTCCCCTTGATGAACTCCAGCCGCACGGTCTCGGGGGCATGGCGCAGCGAGTAGTCGACGCAGTGGACGGCACACTCCGACCACCGCCCCGGGATGCGTAATCGGAGGATTCGGGCAACCGGGTCCGACTTGTGCGCAGGTGGGCGAGGGGTGAGCCCGCCGGACGTGGCCCAAATCCTCCAATGAACGACGCCGCCCAACGCCCACCCGCACCAGCCCCGGCCACCGTTCGTGTCCCTGGCGTCGGCAACCTGTGTCAGTCCTGCGCCTCGCGGAACCCTCGCAGGTCGCAACCCATCTGGGTCACTTCACCGGCCTGATCCCCAGCGGTCCCGCGATCTCCTCCGCCATCACCGCGCCCGCCTCGAACTCCAGGGTCTCGTCGCCCATGACGCTCTGGTCCGTGTCCAGGCCGTCCAGTTCCGGGAGGGGCTGGTTGAGGCGGACGTGGGCGACCAGGGACTGGAGGGCGCGGAGGGTTGCCGAGGCGGTGGAGCCCCAGTTGGAGAAGTAGGAGAACTGCCACCACCACATGGCCTCCGTGGTGCGGCCGGCGCGGTAGTGGGCCATGCCGTGGCGGAGGTCGGTGATGACGTCGGCGAGGTCATCCGAGATACGGGCCGGTACCGGGGCCTTGCGCGGCTCGTAGGGGTCGAAGACCTCCGAGTACACGTCGATCGGCTCCAGCATCACCGCGAAGCGCTCGCGGATCTCGTCCACGTCCGGCTCCGGGCCCAGGTCGGGCTCGTAGCGCTCGTCCGGGAGGATGTCCTCGTGCGCGCCCAACCGGCCGCCCGCCAGGAGGAGTTGGGACACCTCAAGGAGGAGGAAGGGGACCGCGGAGTCCGGGTCCTCGCCCTTCGCTACCTCGAACACGGCCACCAGGAAGCTCTCGACCTGGTCCGCGATCTGGACCGCGAAGTCGTCCGGGTCCGGATCGGTGGCATGCAGCGTGGCGTCAGACATCTAGGAGTCGTCTCCCCTCGAAGGCGCGGCCGAGGGTCACCTCGTCCGCGTATTCCAGGTCGCCGCCCACCGGGAGGCCGCTGGCCAGGCGGGTGACCTTGAGGCCCATGGGCTTGATCATGCGGGCGAGGTACGTGGCCGTGGCCTCGCCTTCCAGATTGGGGTCCGTGGCAAGGATCAGTTCCGTGACCGTACCGTCGGCCAACCGCGCGAGAAGTTCTCGTATACGCAGGTCGTCGGGTCCGACACCTTCGATCGGGCTGATCGCGCCGCCCAGGACGTGGTACTTGCCCCGGAACTCGCGGGTGCGTTCAACCGCCACGACGTCCTTCGGCTCCTCGACCACGCAGATCACCGTGAGGTCGCGGCGCGGGTCGCGGCAGATGCCGCACAGCTCTTCCTGCGCGACATTGCCGCAGGTCGCGCAGAAGCGGACCTTCGCCTTGACCTCCATCAGGCACTGCGCGAGCCGCCGTACGTCCGTCGGCTCCGCCTGCAGGATGTGGAAGGCGATCCGCTGCGCGCTCTTGGGACCGACGCCGGGGAGTCGCCCCAATTCGTCGATGAGGTCCTGGACCACGCCTTCGTACAACGGACTGCCTGCCCTTCCTGGAAGTCGAGCGGTACGTGCCGTACGTACCGTAGTTGGCCGCGGGCCGTCTTAGAAAGGCAGACCGGGGATACCGCTGCCGCCGCCGAGACCCTGCGCGAGCGGGCCGAGCTTCTGCTGCTGGAGGGTCTGCGCGTTCTCGTTGGCCGCCTGGACCGCCGCGACGATGAGGTCCGCGAGGGTCTCGGTGTCCTCCGGGTCGACCGCCTTCGGGTCGATCTTCAGCGCGCGCAGCTCGCCGGAACCGGTGACGGTGGCCTTGACCAGCCCGCCGCCCGCCTGTCCGTCGACCTCGGTCCGCGCCAGTTCCTCCTGCGCGGCCGCCAGGTCCTGCTGCATCTTCTGGGCCTGCTGCAGCAGCTGCTGCATATTGGGCTGGCCACCACCGGGAATCACGATCAGCTCCTGGTTTCGTACGGCTGTCGGTCATGGATACGGCTGGATGGGCGCGGTTTCCCCCGCCCGGCACGAGCCTACGTGGTCCGGGCAGTCATCGCTTCGGCACTCTTTCGAGTGAGTCTTCACCGTGTCCTATACCTGATCAAGACCCACTTCCGGGCGGAAAAGAGGTGAAACCAGATCCTTCGCCACCCATTGGGCGGTAGGAAGGGTCCGGCACATCAGCATCAGGTGTCACACGACGTAAGGGAGTGCCGGGTGGGTCAGCCGGAGATTCAGCCCGAAGGCGGCGATCTGGCCGGGCGGACGTTTCCGCTCGGGGACTGGGGCGAGCCGACGGCCCGGCTGGACGAGCTGTACCGGTGGGTCGAGCGCGGGGCGCTGGAGACGGCGGCCCGCTACCTCACGGACCGGGTGTGGAAGCGGCGCGGCGCGCGGATGCTGCGCGCGGGCGCGGCGCTGGGCGCGCTGGCGGGCGCCGGGCTGCCCCTGCTGGACCTCACCGGGGTGGTGGACGGGCTGGCCGCCTGGGGCTATCTGGCGCTGCTGCTGGGGGCCGCGTGCGTGGCCGGGGACCGGTTCTTCGGGATGACGTCCGGCTGGATGAGGGACGTCGCTACGGCGCAGGCCGTGCAGCGGCGTCTCCAGGTGCTCCAGTTCGACTGGGCGTCGGAGGGTGTGCGGGAGTTCCTGGGGCCCGCGGAGGGCACGGCGAGCGAGGCCGCGGACCGGTGTCTGGGGGTGCTGCGGCGCTTCTCGGAGGACGTGACGGAACTGGTCCGGGTGGAGACCGCCGACTGGATGGTGGAGTTCCGGACCGGGGCGGGGCCGCTGGGCATCCAGTCCGCGGTGGTCCCCGGGAGCCGGCAGGAGGGGACCGTCGTGCAGGGCAGGTTCCCGCAGCCGCCGGGGCCGGGCGGCGGCAGTCGGCCGAACATGCCGAGGCAGCGGCCGCCCGAGCCCCGCTGAGCCGATCCGCTCGCCGAGCTACGCGCAGAGCTTCAGGCCCTCCGGCGTCCAGCACGGGATGTGGCCGTGGGTGCGGATCACGTCCTGGCCGTTGCCCCGCGAGAGGTAGGTCAGGAAGCTCGACGCGAGGGAGTCGGCCGGGGGCTGGCCGTAGGTGTAGGCGTACTCGATCTCGCGGTACGGGTAGGAGCTCGTGCCGTGTTCGATGGCGTCCACGGAGGGCGGGTGGCCGTCCAGCCGGAGGGTGTGCAGGCCCTTGGCGCCGGAGGCGAGGGTGAGTTCGCTGTAGCCGATCGCGCCGGGGAGTTCGGCGACCTGGGTCAACACCTGGTCCGTGGAGTCGAGTTCACAGCGGATGACGGGCGCCGTCGGATCGTCCTTGTGAACACAGTCGACAGAGGAATTGGCGATCTCCCCGCGCTTCAGCACCCGGCGTTGGAACACCTGCCTCGTACCGGAGTTGGCGTCCCGGCTGACCAGATGCACGGCGAGGTTCGGCCCGCCGAGCTGCCGCCAGTTCTTGATCTCGCCCCGGTACAGGCGTCGTACGTCCGCGGTGGACAGGTCGTCGAGATGGATGCCGTCGTTGACGACGATCGCGAAGACCGACATCGCGACCCGGTTCTCGCGCAGTCGCGGCATGTCGCTCGGCTTGGGTCCGTCCGAGAGGGCCACGACGGCCGGTGAGCCGTTCTTCGACGCGAGCCCGGTGGCCTCCAACTCCCGTACGCCCGCGGTCGATCCGTGCGGGTCGACGATGACCTTCGCGCCCTCGCAGTCCCGTTCGTACTTCTTCGCGACCTCCTCCACGACCGGGGCGAAGGCGGTCGAACCGGTGACGGTGAGGGTGCCGTGCGCGCAGCCGATCGGCGGCGGGGTGTCGTCGCGGACCACGACGATCGCCGCCAGCGTCACCACGCACACCGTGAGCATGATGGTGATCAGCCGGGAGGCGCGGCTGAACAGGGGCGCCTTGTCGTCCGGGGTGGCGCTGCGGTTGGGGTGCACCTCGCCGTCGCGGATGCCGCCGATGAGCCGGATCGCGCAGCCGACGTCGCCGCCGGACAGCAGCACCAGGAGCTTGAAGTGGTCGCGGGGGTTGAGCGGGACGCGCGGGATGCGCAGGGTGTTGGTGTCGTAGCCGAGGCCGGCCGCCGGGGTGAAGTGGTCCATCAGATGGTCGGTGCCGACGGGCTGGGTGACCGAGACGCCGCGGATCGTGCGGTCGGTGAACACCGCGGTGAGGCCGTGGAGTTCGCGCCCGGTGTAGTCGTTGTCGGCGATGCTCTGCGAACCGTCGTTCTCGATGCGCAGCAGGACGAGGGTGGCGTCGGACATGCCGGGCGCCTCGTCGAAGAGACCGAGGCGTCTGTTCGCGCGGCCCGAACGGACGTCGTCGCCAATGGGGTTGTCCATCTGGACGCGGTAGCCGATCCGTTTGCGGCGCGGCACCCGGCGTTCGTACCAGACCATCACGCCGGACGCGACGATGCCGAGCACCGCCGTGCCCACGGCGACGACGTTCTCCGCGCTCAGCCACTCCACTGCGGGCCCCCGCTCCCCAGCCGGATCGTGGGGTCACGGTACGAGCGGCACCGGAAAACACGCAGGGGGTCCTGGCCGAAGTTCGCGTGACGTTCAACTGGCCCTGACGTGAAGGGAGTTCAGTTCACCGTCAGCCCGAGGTTCAGCCGGCCTTCGTGTACGTCAGCTTCTCCCCGTTGCTGGTGCTCACGCGCTCCAGCGTGGTGTCCGACAGCAGGGTGATCTCGGTGGCGGAGCCCGGGTTGCACGACGAGAGCGGCTTCCCGGAGGTGACGGTGGACGCCCCGATCGCCAATGGGCTCTCCCCGCCCGGCTCTTGGGCGAGGTCGGCGGTGAACTCGCAGTGGTAGCCGGGTCCGTCCGCGACGAGGGTGAGCACCGGCGACCCCACCTTCCCCTGCCGGATGGCGAGTTGGCGGGTGTTGTGGCCCGTGGCGTTGTCGATGGACGCGTTCCAGGTGCCGAGGTACCCGCTGGGTACGGCACCGTCGCCGGACGTCGTCGGAGAGGGCGAGGACGACCGGCTCGGCGTCGGCTCCCCTGTGCTCGGCCCCGGGGTCGTGGGCGCGGCGCTGGTGGCCTGGCCGCCCGAACCGGCCTTCGTACGCCCGCTGTTGCTCCCGCCCTTCATCAACGCGTACACCGAGCCACCGGCGCCCAGCGCGACGACCAGCGCGACCACGACGAGGAGTGCGGTGGACCGCCCGTTCCTGCGCGGCGGCTGGGGTTCCCCGTACACCGGGGCCATCCCGGCCGGCCCCGGGCCGTAGGGCGGGGTGGCACCGAGGCCGCCGTTGTGGGGGTAGGGGTTGTACGGCACCTGGCCGCCCCAGCCGAGGAGTTGACGGGCGGGGGGCTGGGGGTAGTCGGGGGCGGAGGGCTGGGGGTGCTGTTGCGGGTAGCCGTAGGCCGGGTGCGGGGGCTGTGGGGGCGGCGGTGTCCGGGTGGCTCCGGCCGGGTCCGCGACCACCGTCGGGACGTGGTTGTCCGGCGCCGCGACGGGCGCCGGTGCGGGTGGTGCCGGGGAGGACTCGTCGGAGGCGGGGGCGTGCTCGGGGGAGGCCTCGGAAGCTGTGGCTGCTTTACGCAGGAGGTCCGGCTTCTCTACGGCGACGGGGGCGGAAGCGGGAGTGGGCGCAGGAGCGGAAGCAGGAACGGGAGGAATAACGGGAGGAATCGCGGCGGAAACAGGCGCGGCGCCCTGAACCGCCTCCGGGCCCCCGCTGTCCCCGCTCTCCGGGGCCGGATCCGCTCGCTCCACCTCCACCCGTTCCAGCTCCGTCGTCTCCGGGTCCTCCGTGTCCAGCAACTGCACGGCATGGCGGCCGAGTTGGGCCACCAACGGGCCCGGCAGCCACGGGTCGCGGGAGCGGCCGCCGGAGACGGTGTCCTCGGCGCCCGTGCGGTCGAGGATGCGGTTGAGGGTGGGGCGGGTGGCCGGGTCCTTGCGGAGGCAGTCGCGGACGAGGTCGGCGATGCCCTCGGGGACGCCCGACAGGTCGGGTTCCTCCTGGGCGATGCGGAACATCAGGGCGTGGACACCGCTGTTCGCGGCGCCGAAGGGAAGGGTGCCGGTCGCGGCGTAGGCGAGGACGGAACCGAGGCAGAAGACGTCGCACGCCGGGGTGATGCGGTCGCCCCGCACCTGTTCCGGCGCCATGAAACCGGGCGAGCCGACCAGCGAGCCGGTGCGGGTGAGCCCGTCCCCGGCCTGTGTCTCCAGGGCTCGCGCTATGCCGAAGTCGATGACACGGGGGCCGTCGATGGTCACCAGCACGTTGGACGGCTTGAGGTCGCGGTGGACGATGCCGGCGGCGTGGATGTCCTGGAGCGCGTGCGCGAGCCCGGCCGCGAGGATCCGTACCGACCGCTCGGGCAGCGCCCCGTGATCGCGCCCGACGACCTGTTGCAGGCTCGGCCCGGCGACGTACCCGGTGGCCACCCACGGCACCTCGGCCTCGGTGTCCGCGTCCAGCACGGGCGCCGTCCAGTGGCCGCCGACCCGCCGCGCGGCCCGCACCTCCTGCCGGAACCGCGCCCGGAACTCCTCCTGCGCGGCGAGGTCCTCCCGCACCAGCTTCACGGCGACCGTGCGTCCCCGGTCCGACCGGGCCAGATACACGTGCCCCATGCCACCGGCGCCCAGCCGGGCCAGCAGCCGGTACGCCCCGATCCGCTGCGGATCGCCCGCCCCCAGTTTCTCCACGACCGCGCCGCCTCCCCTGAATTCCCCGGTCACGCCCCGGTCGCGCGCTGGTGCTCCGTGCTCCGCGACAGACCGAGAATAGTGCGGGGAATCGACGAGACGGACGGCCCGGTGTCTACGGTTCCGTAACGGCGAAGCCGTGCCCGTCACCGCTCGTCATCGCCCGTCACCGGGAGGCCCGAGGGCACCCGGATCAGGCGGGCGGAGGGCGGAGGCCGTCGGAATCAGGCCGACCGAACGCACCGGACACCACAGAACCGCGCCAACCACCGCACGGCCACGTCACGCCGGCCCCGGTCTCGTCACCGCTCGTCACCACGCGGCCCGAGGGTGTCACGGTCAGGCGGCCCGAGTTCGTCGAGCGCCGCCGACAACCGCTCCAGCATCTCCACCGCCTCCGCGAGCCGTGTCTGGCCGAGTGTCTCCGCCAGTCGGTCGGCGTACGCCGTGTGGCCCGGGCCGACGCGTGCGATCGCCGCCCGGCCCTCCGCCGTGGGTGCCAGGAGCTTGGCCCGTCGGTGGGCGGGATTGGCCCGGTACTCGGCCAGACCCCGTTCCACCAGGAGATCGGCGATCCGCTGGACGCTCTGCCGGGTGATGCCCATGGCCCGGGCGATCCCGGAGACCGGCAACGGCTCCCCGAGGACCGCGCCGAGCACCTGCCACCAGGCGGCGGTGAGCCCGGCGGGACGCGCCAACTCCTCGGCCACCGCAAGGAATTGGCCGTTCAGCCGGAAGACCCCGAGGGCACTGCGGCTGAGCAGTTCCTGACGCTCACGGCTCACAGCACGCCGGCCTTCTGGAGGACGCCGTACGCCTCCGCGTCCGAGTCGTGGAACAGGCGGTACCAGGCGTCGAGCACCTCGCCCTCGTACACCCCGAGCAGCCGGAAGACCTCCCGTGCGAAGGCGACGGGCTCGGTGGGACCGGCGGTGACCAGGTTCCCGTCGGTCACGGCGTCCGCGTCGACGTACCGCTCGCCGCCGCCGTACCCGGTGGCCGCCAGATAGAAGGAGACCGCGCCGGTGTGGTCCCGGTCGTCGAGCAGCCCCTCGCGCGCGAGCCCGGCGGTCGCCCCGCAGATAGCGGCGACGGGGACACCGGCGTCGAGGAACTCCCGTGCCGTACGGGCGAAGGGGGCGAGGTCGTCCCCCGTGTCCCACAGATCGGCGCCCGGGAGGATCAGCAGCGAGCTGTCCTCCGGCCGTACGTCGGCCAGGGCCAGGTCCGGCGCGACGCGGAGGCCGCCGATGCTCACCACCGGTTCACGGGTCGGCCCGACCGTCCGGATCCCGTACCCGGCGCGGGCGAGGTGGGCGGTCGTGTGGCCCGTCTCCCAGTCGGCGAGGGTGTCGTACACGGCGAGGTGCACGGGCTTGCGGGTGCTGCTGCTCATGACTCCTCCAGCCACTATGACAGGATACTGCGTTTTTGACAGCATACTGTCGTCAGCGTGGAGGGACAAGTGAATGGACAACCTGTCGCGGAAACCCCCCGACCACAGACAGGACGCCGATACCGCTTCCGCATCGCGGACATTTACGCTCACCCGCATGACCCCTCAGCCCAACCCCCAGGCCGGCGCCGCCGTGAAGGCCGCGGACCGTGCGCACGTGTTCCACTCCTGGTCCGCGCAGGAGCTCATCGACCCGCTCGCCGTGGCCGGCGCGGAGGGGTCGTACTTCTGGGACTACGACGGCAAGCGCTACCTGGACTTCACCAGCGGGCTCGTCTACACGAACATCGGCTACCAGCACCCGAAGGTCGTCGCCGCGATCCAGGAGCAGGCCGCGACGATGACCACCTTCGCGCCCGCCTTCGCGATCGAGGCCCGCTCGGAGGCGGCCCGGCTGATCGCCGAGCGGACGCCCGGGGACCTGGACAAGATCTTCTTCACCAACGGCGGCGCGGACGCGATCGAGCACGCGACGCGCATGGCCCGGCTGCACACCGGCCGCCCCAAGGTGATGTCCGCCTACCGCTCGTACCACGGCGGTACGCAGCAGGCGATCAACCTCACCGGGGATCCCCGCCGTTGGGCCAGCGACAGCGCCGCGGCCGGGGTCGTGCACTTCTGGACGCCCTTCCTGTACCGGTCCCGTTTCTACGCCGAGACCGAGGCGCAGGAGTGCGAGCGCGCGCTGGAGCACCTGGAGACGACGATCGCCTTCGAGGGGCCGGCGACGATCGCCGCGATCGTCCTGGAGACCGTTCCGGGGACCGCCGGGATCATGGTGCCGCCGCCCGGTTACCTCGCCGGGGTCCGGGAGATCTGCGACAAGTACGGGATCGTCTTCATCCTGGACGAGGTGATGGCCGGGTTCGGGCGGACCGGTGAGTGGTTCGCGGCGGATCTGTTCGACGTCGTACCGGACCTGATGACCTTCGCGAAGGGCGTGAACTCCGGCTATGTGCCGCTCGGCGGTGTCGCCATCTCCGGCGCGATCGCGGACACCTTCGGCAAGCGGCCCTACCCGGGCGGACTGACGTACTCCGGCCACCCGCTGGCCTGTGCCGCGGCCGTCGCGACGATCGGCGTCATGGCCGAGGAGGGCGTCGTGGAGAACACGAGGACCCTTGGTACGACGGTCGTCGAGCCCGCGCTGCGGGCGCTGGCCGAGCGGCACCCGAGCATCGGCGAGGTGCGGGGCGTCGGCATGTTCTGGGCGCTTGAGCTGGTGAAGGACCGGGAGACGCGCGAGCCGCTGGTGCCGTACAACGCGGCCGGTGAGGCGAACGCGGCGATGGCCGCCTTCGGAGCCGCCGCCAAGCAGCAGGGGCTGTGGCCGTTCGTCAACATGAACCGCACCCACGTCGTCCCGCCGCTCAACGTGACCGAGGCCGAGCTGAAGGAGGGCCTCGCCGCCCTGGACGCGGCGCTTTCCGTGGCGGACGAATTCACCGCGTAAAACGGCATGTAATTCGGCGCCGAATACACCTCTTAACGCCCGGAATGGGCGGGTCCGTTCACCTGGTGCCCGCATTCGGGCAGGGCGGGAACCCGAACGCGTAAGGTGGCGTGCTCGTAGACATATACGAGTACGCCATCGAACGCGATGAGGGAGACGCTCCGACGATGCCCGGAGGAAGCAGCGGCAGCGGCGCCGTGACCCGCAGCACCCTGCGGCAGCAGATCGCCGACGCGTTGCGCGACGAGGTCCTGGCGGGCCGGCTCCAGCCCGGTCAGGAGTTCACGGTGAAGGAGATCGCCGAGCAGTACGGCGTCTCCGCGACTCCGGTCCGGGAAGCGCTCGTCGATCTCTCCGCGCAGGGACTCCTGGAAGCCGACCAGCACCGCGGCTTCCGCGTCCACGAGTACTCGGTGGCCGACCACCGCGGGATGATCGAGGCCCGCGCCCTGGTCACCGAGGGCATGTTCCTGGCCCTGATCGAGGGCCACCCCGTCTTCGACCGCACCGACGACCCCCGTACGGTCGCCGCGCTCGCCGGTGTCCGCCGCCGCGGCGAGGAGGCGCAGCGCGCCGCCGACGCCGGTGACCTCACGGTGCTGATCGGCTACGACCTGCGCTACTGGCGCGAGTTGAGCGCCATGTTCGGCAACCCCTACCTCGGCGACTTCCTGCACCGGCTGCGCGTCCAGTCCTGGGTGTGCACGGTGCAGCACCTGCGCCGGCTGAGCGATCTGCGCGGCCGGCTGTGGTCCGAGCACACCGAACTGGTCGACGCCCTGGCGCGCCGCGACACCCCGGCCGCGCGCGCGATCGTCCTGGCGTACAACACGCACTCCCTCGACCTCATCGAGCGGCTGGCCGCCCGGTGACCGGACCGGAAAGGGCCGCTCCGGCCGTGGACAGTGCCTCCGTGGACCCCAGTTCCTCCGTGGACCCCAGTGCCGTCGTCGTGGACCTCAGTGTCGTCGTGCCCGCCTACAACGAGGAGCGGCGGCTCGGACCCACGCTCGACGCGATCACCACATACCTGAGGGACAACGAGGGCCGCTTCGGCGACTGGGAGATCATCGTCGCCGACGACGGCTCCGACGACGGGACCCGCGAGGTCGTCACCTCCCGCGCCGACCCCCGGGTGCAGCTCGTCACCAGCCCCCGCAACCGCGGCAAGGGCCACGCCCTGCGCCTCGGCGTCGCCGCCACGCGCGGGCACCGGGTCCTGGTCACCGACGCCGATCTGGCCGCGCCCATCGAGGAGTTGGAGAAACTCGACAAGGAGCTGAGCGAGGGCCACGCGGCCGCGATCGGCTCGCGCGCGGCGCCGGGCGCGACGATCGAGAGCCACCAGCATCCGATACGCGAACTCCTCGGCCGCGCGGGCAACTTCCTCATACGCCAGGCCGCGGTGCCCGGCATACGCGACACCCAGTGCGGCTTCAAGCTCTTCGAGGGCGACCGCGCCCGCGAGGCCTTCGCCGCCTCCCGCATCAACGGCTGGGGCATCGACGTGGAGGTCCTCCAGCACTTCCGCCGCGCCGACTGGGAGGTCGCCGAGGTGCCGGTGCGCTGGTCCCACCAGTCCGGCTCGAAGGTACGGCCCCTCGACTACGCCAAGGTCCTCACCGAACTCGGGCGCCTCCGCGCCCGCTCCCTGCGCCCGGTCGACATCCTGGTCGTCGTCCTCTTCCTCCTCATGTCGGTCGGCCTCTACTCGGGCCGCCTCTTCGACCCGGACCACCGCTACCTGGTCGACTCGCTCCAGGACCAGAACCAGTGGGAGTGGTTCTTCGCGGTCACGGCCGACAACGTGGCCCACCTCCACAACCCGTTCTTCTCGAACCTCCAGGGCTTCCCCGACGGCGTGAACCTCATGGCCAACACGGTCATGCTCGGCCTGTCGGTCCCCTTCGCGCCGCTCACCCTGCTGGCCGGCCCCGCGGTCTCGCTCAGCGTCTGCATGGCGCTCGGCCTCGCGGCCACGGCCGCCGCCTGGTACTGGCTGATCGTGAAGCGCGTCGTACGGCAACGGGCCGCGGCCTTCGTCGGCGCCTCGCTCGCGGCCTTCGCCCCGCCGATGGTCAGCCACGCGAACGCGCACCCGAACTTCGTCATCCTCTTCATGATCCCGCTGATCATCGACCGCGCTCTACGGCTGTGCGTGGGCACCCGGGTCGTCCGCGACGGCCTCGTGCTCGGCGTGATGGCGGCCTACCAGATCTTCCTCGGCGAGGAGCCGCTCCTCCTCGCGTCGATCGGCATGGTCCTGTTCGCCGCGTCCTACGGAGCCCTCAACAGGGATGTCGTCCAGGCGTCCTGGCGCCCACTCCTCAAGGGCCTGGGCATCGCGGCCGGGGTCTGCGCGCCGATCATCCTGATCCCGCTCTACTACCAGTTCATGGGCCCGCAGAGCTACAAGAGCGTCCTGCACGGAGACAACGCCGGCAACAGCCCCCTCGCCCTGCTCTCCTTCGCCGAACGCTCCCTGATCGCGGGCAACGAGGTCCGCGCGAACTCCCTCGCCCTCAACCCCACCGAGCAGAACGCCTTCTACGGCTGGCCGCTCGTCGCCCTCGCCTTCGCCATCGTCGTACGCCTGTGGGAGCACGCGCTCGTCAAGGCGCTGGCGTTCACGGCGGTCGCGGCGGCGATCCTCTCCATGGGCCCCAAGATCCGCATCCCGCTCACGGACACGGTCTACCCGGGCCCGTGGGCCCTGCTCGCCCACAAGCCGCTCTTCGAGTCGGTGATCGAGGGCCGGGTCGCGATGATCTGCGCACCGGCACTCGGCATGCTGCTGGCGATCGCGGTGGACAAGCTGGCGGCGACGCGCCAGATAGGCACGCAGTACGTAGGTCTCCTGGCCGTGTGCATGGCCGTGATCCCGATCATCCCCGCACCCCTGAAGGCGGTCGACCGGGCGACGGTGCCGGCCTTCTTCACGGACGGCACCTACAAGTCGTACGTCCGCACCGGCGAATCCATCGTCCCGGTCCCGCTCGCCGACCCGGGCTCGGCGGAACCCCTGCACTGGCAGACGGCGTCCGGCCTCGGCTTCAAGATGCCGGGCGGCTACTTCAACGGCCCCTACGGCGACGACCGCATCGGCATCTACGGCGCCTCACCCCGCTACACCTCCAACATGCTGCGGGACGTGCGCTACACCGGCGTCATCCCCACCATCGGCAAGAACTGGCAGGCGCAGGCCAAGGTCGACTTCGCGTACTGGCACGCGGGCGCGCTGGTGATCGCGCCACAGCCCAACGACGACAAGCTCCGCACCGCTGTGGAAAAGCTGGTCGGCAAACCCGGTAAGTGGGTGGACGGCGTGTGGGTATGGGACCTGCACGAGGGGAGCTGACCCGGGCCGCACCGACTACTCTTCCCCCTACTCTTGCCTGACCACCATGCGAGATCCACGATGCGCAGCGAGTAACCGAGGAGCCCCCTTTTGGCCTGTGACCTGTGGCTGGTCCCGCTCGTCGACGTGTTGTGCCACACCCCCGACAATCCGTTCGCCGAGGAACTCGCGCTCTACAACTCCCTGTTGGCCGAGGCCGGGCTCCCCCCGGTGCCGGTGTACCAGTACATGCCGGGACTGTCCGGCGAGGTCGCCCCGGTCGCGGGCTTCGACTACGACGCGCTGCACTTCCTGCGCCGGGCCTACCTCCTCCAGGTCTGCGGTCTCCCGGTGACGCCGGTGGACGAACTGGGCGGCGACTACGAACAACTCCTGGAGATGTTCGAGACCACGGCCCAGCAGTCCCACCTGGTCTGGCACTACGACCACGCGGGCGCCTACGTCCCGGTCGACTTCCCGCACCCGCTCGCGAACGACGAACTCCTCGCCGGCGGCGGCCCGTTGGGCTCGTCCCAAGCCCTGCTCCGCGAGCTGGAGTTCGTGGCCCCGACGATCGGCATCGACCCGGCGAACCCACCGGCGACGCCCGAACCCCCGTCCGCTCCCACGGAGTTGGAGGAACCGGCTGTGGCCGCACCGTACGATCCCAGCCCGTTCGCGCGTGAGCGGCACGTGTGGCTGGGCCTGCACGCGGCGGCGACGCGCAGCCTGGCCCAGGGCTCGATGATCGTGTTCAGCTAGTACGCCAGCCGTATGGGTCCGCTGCGGCTTCCGACCCTCCCGGCTAGACGGCGGTGCGTCCGGCGTCGGCCGCGAGGGTGGCGCCGGTGAGGTAGCTCGCGCGGTCCGAGGCGAGGAAGAGGATCACCTCGGCGATCTCGCGCGGGGCCGCGAGCCGGCCGAGCAGGGTGGTCTTCGCGAACTGCACGGCGTTCTCCTCACCCATGCTCGCCAGGACCATGTCGGTCCGCGTGGGACCGGGCGCGACGGTGTTCACGCGCACGCCCGCCGGACTGAACTCGGCCGCCCAGGTGCGGGTCAGCGACTCCAGCGCGGCCTTGGTGGCGCTGTAGACGGACAGCCCGGGCAGGCCGATCCGGGCGGCCATGGTGCTGACGTTGACGATGGAGCCGGAGCCCTTGGCGATCATCGCGGGAACCAGGGCCGCGGTGAGGAGGTACGGGGCGCGGACGTTGGCCGCGAGGGTCTCGTCGAGCGTGCCGGGGTCCTGGTCCACGGTCGGCGCTCCGGGGAAGATCGCGGCGTTGTTGACCAGGATGTCGACGGGTCCGGCCGCTTCGGCGAGGTGGCGCAGCGCGGCCGGGTCGGTGAGGTCGGCGGCGACGAAGCGCGCCCTGCCGCCGGTGTCCGTGATCGACCGCACGGTCGCGGCCCCGCGCTCGGCGTTGCGGCCGGAGACGACGACCTCGGCGCCGGCCGCGGCCATCAGCCGTGCCGTCTCGGCACCGATACCGCCCGTCGAGCCGGTGACGAGGGCGACCTTGTCGGAGAGTTCCATGGTGGGTCCTTCCAGGAATGGGTTGTGCGACCCACACTGGTCCGAAAAAAATGGGTTGTCCAATCCAGAATCTGCTAGCGTTGCGGGCATGAGCACCGAGGTACGCCGGCCCCCCGAGAAGAAGCTGACCCGCAAGGGCCAGGAGACCCGGCGCCGGATCGTGGCCGCCGCCGCGCAGCTCATGTACGAGCGGGGCGTGACCGAGGCGACCCTGGAGGACGTGCGGGCGGCCGCCGGGGTGAGCGGCTCGCAGATCTACCACTACTTCGCCGACAAGCAGGAACTGCTGCTGGCCGTGATCGAGTTCCAGACCGAGGCGGTGCTGGACATGCAGCAACCGCTCTTCGCCGGACTCGACACCATGCGGGGCCTACGGCAGTGGCGGGACGCCCTGGTGGAGTACCAGCTCCGGATGCAGTGCCGCGGCGGCTGCCCGATCGGCTCCCTCGGCAGCGAGATCGCCGAGACCAACCCCGAGGCACGGCTCGCCACGGCCAGCGGCTTCCTGCGCTGGGAGTCGGCGATCCGCGGCGGCCTCCAGGCGATGCACGACCGCGGTGAACTCGACACCGACCCCGACGACCTCGCCCTCGCGACGCTCGCCGCGCTCCAGGGCGGCCTTCTGCTCACCCAACTGCAGCGCCAGGTCAGGCCGTTGGAAGTCGCGCTGGACGCGATGCTCGACCACATCGAGGCGCACCTGAGGCTCACCTGAGGCGAGCGTGAGGGGTGACCGTTCCGTTGTTGTCGGCCGGTGGTCTCAGCCGGTAGTGCGGGACGGGTCTTCGGTGGCCGCCATGTCCTGCGTGCCGATGACACCGAGCAGTTCGAGCTGGGCGGCGCCCTCGGTGCCGGGCGGGGCGGTGAACCACAGCAGACGCTGGCGCCCGTCCTCGCTGAACAGGCTGTGGCAGTCCAGCTCGATGACGCCCAGCGTGGGGTGCACGATCCGCTTGTGATCGGTGCGGCGCAGCCCGACGTCGTGGGTGTCCCACAGGCCGGCGAACTCCGCGCTGCGCCGCCGCAGCGCGGCCGTCATCCCGGCGACCTCGCTGTCGCGACTCCGCCGGGCGGCCACTGCCTGGAGGTCGGCGACGAAGACCCGTGAGTGGTGCGGATGGTCCTCGGGCGGGTAGACCGCGCGGGAGGCCGGATCGGTGAACCAGCGGTACGCGAACCCGGTGGCGGGCCCGCGCGGCTCCGGCGCCCGCCCGAGCAGCGCCACCGCCAACTCGTTCTGTACGAGGGTCTCGTGCAGGTCGGTGATGACCTGGGCCGGGGTGGTGGACAGCCGGTCCAGCAGCCCGAGCAGGGCGGGCTGAACGTGCCGTGCGCCCACGCCGTGCGCCGACTCGGGCAGCGGCCGGTCGGCGAGGTGGAACAGGTGGTCGCGCTGGTCACCGCCGAGCCGTAGCGCCCGCGCAAGGGCGGCCAGGGTCTGCGCCGAGGGCTGTGCGCCACGCCCCCGCTCCAGTTCGGTGTAGTAGTCGGCGGACAGTCCCGCCAGCTGCGCGACCTCCTCGCGCCGCAGTCCCGGCACCCGGCGCCGGGGCCCGACGGGCAGCCCGACATCGGCCGGCCGGACCCGGTCACGCCGGGACTTGAGGAACGCCGCGAGTTCGGGAAGGTTCACCCGCCCATCGTCTCCTCTCCGGCAGGGTCGGAGCCAGGGGCCGCCAACCCCTGGGTGGGCTCAGCCCTGGCGGAGCGTGCATCGGGGCCGGATGGTTGCCCCATCCCGCAAAGCACCACGCACAGCACCACGAGAAAAGAGAGCACCATGCCTTTCGCGAACTTCAAGGTCCCCGCCGGCGCCCTCACCGCGGAGCAGAAGGAGCAGATCATCACGCGCACGACGGACCTGTACGCCGAGATCTTCGGCGACGGCGCCCGCGCCACCACGCTCGTCCTGGTCGAAGAGGTCGCCGACGCGGGCTGGGGCATCGGCGGCGGCGTCCTGACCCTCGCCAAGATCCAGGGGACGCCGCAGGAATGAGGACCTAGCGGATCTTGCCGAGACCCGTCTCGACCTCCTCCGGGTTCATCACCGGGGTGTAGGTCAACTCGGCACCCAGGTTCAGGAAGAGCGGCTCACTGATCGACGGGATGTCGGAGGGGTCCTTCAGATCGAAGAACAGGAACGCGGTGCGCTTGCCGTTCTCGGCGGTGAAGTAGGCGGCCTCGGGCTTGATCTGCTCCAGGGTCTCCTGCATCAGCTTCCCGAGAGTCCCGTTCCGGATGGCGTCGTTCCCCTTCTCCGTGTCCATGGACGCTTTCAGCAGCATGCGCATCGCAGTCACCTTCTTCTGGTCGGCGTGCGCGGGTGGACGAATTCAGCATATGCCCGCACAAAGGGGGCGTCCCGATGAGGGCGCCCCCTTCTCGTTCACCGTTGGTGCGGCAACCGGATCGTCCGCACGAGACGCGGTCGCGATGCGCGCTAGAGTCCAGACCAGCGACGCCACGAAGGGAACAGCAGCATGAGCGTGCAACACGCCGAACATGACGACGTCCCCGCGATCCCCCGCCCGGACCGCACCCCGCGGGGGCTGCGCGCAGCATGTGCCATCGTGGCCCCGCACTTGCTCCCCTCTTACGACCAGGCCAAGGACCAGGCCCTCACCGAGGCGTTGCAGCACAACTCGGTCAGACCCGTCCACGCCTATCTCGCGCACTGGGCCGCACTGATCGAGATCGAGCGACACCCTGGGACAGCACGGGCCTACCACCGCGCCGAGTACCTTGCGCGGATCGCGACCACGCCGGACGAGGCGCGCGTACACCTGACCACCGCGAGCGTCATCTACCGCGAGGCGGCCGAGGCGGTGCGCGACGCGTGAGCTGGGCTTGGGAGTACGTCCCCGACGAGGAGACAGTGGCGTCCGGAGCGCCACCCGCGTTCGTGGCCGCGGTCGAGAAGATGGCCGACGAGTTGGTCAGAGCCGCCGAGGCACTGCATCTCCACGGCCCCGCCTACCAGGATGCCGACGGGGGGGCGAAGCACGCGTTCGTGGACGGCGGCTTCTTCGTGTACATGGTCACGCCGCGCGCGGAACTGGTCACCATCTGGCAGATCACGTCTGATCCAGGTCTGGACACCTGACCTCTCCCCACCCTTCCAGCGCAGAGCGCAGCAGCAGCGTGTGGACGAAGTGGTCCGGTGCCGTCGGGCGGTAGCGCCAAGTCAGGGGCCAGGTCTGGCCGTTGAGGGCCGGGACCGGGATGTACGACATGTGGTTCGGGCCGGCCGTGAGGCGGGTTACTCCGGGTGGCCAGGGGCGGTGGGATGTGCTGCCGACCGGGACCAGGAAGTAGACGGCCCTGTTGCCCGTCGCCTCCTCTACGACCGGTCCCGGCGCCCCTCCTGTCATGCGCGCGAGCCTGTCCGCGAGGTCTCTGCCCTCGTCGCCGTCCACCCGTACCGCGTCGAACTGGACCCCCGCCTTGCGGAGTTGGATGCCGGTTGCGGGGATCCATTTCAGGTCACTTTGCGTATCCATGGGGACAGTCTCGGTAGTCACAGCTACCGTCTTCCATAACTCTGCGTCGACCGTCCGCAACGGTTGGATACGGGTGCGAGGTGTTGTTGACCGGTTGAGTTCGGTTGAGTTCGGGGGTGACCGCGATGGCGCGGGCGGAGAACAAGGCGGAGGCGAGTGGTGTGGCACATCTCGTTGCCCTCCTCGCGAAGGCACTGCGTGAGCAACAGGGGCTCACGCAAGTGGAGTTGGGCAAGCTGACCGGCTACACCGGGTCAGCCATCAGCGCGATGGAGACCTGCGCCCAGCCCGCGAGCGACAAAATGCTCGCCAAGTTGGAGGAGCAGGTCGGGGGTGGGCTCGGGGTCTTCGAAGAGGCGCGCAAGTGGATGCTGTTGGAGAAGTACCCGACCCGTTTCCGTGGGTTCGCGGAGATCGAGGCGGAGGCCGTCACCCTCTCCTCGTACGAGACGCTGGTCGTCGACGGCCTGTTCCAGACCGAGGCCTACGCGCGGGCGTTGATCGGGGGCGGCTATCCGCCGGTGTCCGAGCAGAAGCGGGAAGAACTCGTCGAGGCGCGGCTGGCCCGCAGGAAACTCTTCGACCGCGACCCGGCCCCGATGATCGAGCTGATCGTCGAAGAGGGCGTACTGAGGCGGCCGTTCGGCAGCTGGGACGTGCAGCGGGAGCAGTTGCGCTCGCTCGCCGAGGACTCGCGGCGGGACAACGTGTGTGTTCAGGTGCTGCCGATGGATCGTGGACTGCGCGGAACGTACGCGGGCGCTCGTGGTGCCATGAAGCTCGTGGTGACCAAGGACCACGAGCACGTCGTCTACATGGAGATCGAGGACCAGGGCATCCTGGTCAGCGATCCGCCGGAAGTGTCCCAACTGACGCACCGCTATGCGAAGATCCGCGCACAGGCTCTGAGCCCCGACGACTCCCTGAGCCTCATCGAGCGGTTGGCAGGAGAAGAGAGATGAGCGGCACCCGCGCCCTGCGGTGGTTCAAGTCCAGCTACAGCGACGACGGCGGCGGGAACTGCGTCGAGATAGCCACCTGCCCCGACACCGTCCACATCCGCGACTCCAAGAATCCGGGCGGCGGGATCGTCACCGTCTCCGATGCGGCCTGGTGCACCTTCCTCGCCTCCCCCCACCCCTCCCCCGAAAAAGTGTGACATGTCGAGTCTCAGTTGATGGTTGACGGGTTGGCGTCGGGTGATGCTTGACGTCTGTCCTAGACATCGTGGCTTACTGGCTGCCATGGCGGACCGTTTCCCTGAGATCACCTCCGTGCAGGAGTTCATCCGGCTGCGGGAGAGCGAGGACCCGGCGGAGTACAACCGCTCGGCGTGGGCAGCGATGCCGCTGCCTGTCTGGTGGGACCTGGTGCGTAACCATCCCGACATGCGTTTCTGGGCTGCGCATAGCAGGACGGTGCCGTCGGAGATCCTGACCGAACTGATCAATGATCCGGACTGGCGGGTTCGAGACCGGGTGGCCAGTAAGCGCAACTGCCCGCCTGAGCTGCTGGAACGGCTGGTCGACGATCCGCATGACACCGTGCGGAGGCTCGTTGCAGGCCATCCGAACTCGCCACGGTCGGCGGTAGTGCGTTTGGTTGATGACCCGTGGCCGGTCATTGCGCAGGAAGCCCTCGCCCGGCTGGCCAACTGGCCGTCCGTGCAGCCGTCCGAACCCTCCTGACGGAGCGATCACACGATCTTCCGGCGGTTGTGTTCGCCGGATTTACGGACGACCACCTCCTTCCTGGTGACACGGGGGACGGTGGTGATCAGCTCGGTTCCCTGGAAGACGCGGATCGCTTCTTCGTCCAGGTGGGCGGTGACGACCTGGCGGGCATGACCGCGGCCGAGCTGGATGCGCTGTCCGGCGACCATGAAGCCGCCGGTGCTGCTGACCGTGCGCTCGGGGATCTGCGCAGTGGGAGGCGGTAGTTGCGGTGGCGGTCCGGCCGGACGGCCGCCTTGCAGACGGCTGCAGGCCGAGGGCGGCAGCGGGCTCCGCAGGGTGGCCTTGAGGACCCTCTGTCCGTCGAGGACCTGCAGCACCCGCCCGTCCAGCCGCAGGGTGACGCGTTGTCCGGCGAACGGCCAGCCGATCAGGACTTTGTCGCCGCCCAGGCCGACGTAGCCGACCGCGTTGACGGTGCGGTCCACCTCCACCGCCCCACCCGTCTTCTGCGCCGGGCCGGGGTCGTCCGGCCAGGGCCCGGCCCGGCGGGCGTCACCACTGGCCAGCAGGGCCTTGAGGTCCCGGCCGCACAGCTTCGAGGGCAGGGTCTTGTGGCGGGCCCCGCCGATGAGGACGTGCAGCCGGTTGACGTCGATGCGCAAGGTGACTGCCGTGCCGGCCAGGGCCGGACCGAACCAGATCTGCTGCCCGCGCAGGCTCAGGTTCCCCGAGGCGGGCACCACCCGGTCCACTTCGACGGCACCGATCTCTCCCTCGGCCAACGGCCAGGCTGCGGGCGCCGGTTCAGGCGGCGGATCCGGCGGTGCCGCGGAGGCGACCAGGTCGAGGCGGGCAGGCAGAATCACCGGCAGTGCTTCCTGCTCGGCCCGCGGCCTGGGAACGAACCGGCTGACCGGGACGGCCATGTCCAAGGACTGATGCGGCCGCATCCGGTTGTAGTCCGCCAGCCAGACATCCACCGCCGCCTGCGCTGCCGCCGGGTCCGCGAACGGGGCGCAGCCGTCGAGGAGTTCACGCCGCAGCGTCTGATGGAACCGCTCGATCTTCCCCGTGGTGGTCGGGGACCTGGGCTTGGTGAGCCGGTGGGCGATGCCGTTCTCCCGGCAGATCCGGTCGAACATCGTCTCCCCGGGCCTGCCGGAACCGAACCGGGCGGTGAACTGCTTGCCGTTGTCGGTGAGCACCTCTTCCGGCACTCCGAACCGCAGCAGTGCCTCCCCGAAGGCCAGACACACCGCGCGGGCCGTGGCCCGCTCCACCACCTTCGCGATCACCATGAACCGTGAGTGGTCGTCGATCCCGGTGACCATCTTGCACTCGCCACCGCCCGCGAGCAGCACCCCGCCGACGATGTCCATCTGCCACAATTCCATCGCCGCAGACCGCTCCCACCTGCGGTAATCCGACCGTCTCCGCCTGCGAGTGCCCGGCTCGACGAGCCCGTTGCGCACCAGGACCCGATAGACCGTCGCCCGCGAGGGAACCGGGGAGATGCCCCGCCGTTCCAGCTCGTGCACCAGCCTGCGCGGACCCCAGCCGGGATGCCGGCGCCGCAGCTCACACACCACCGCCTCCACCTCCCCGGCGATCCGGTGCGGACACGAGACGGGCCGATGCGACCGGTCCGCCAGCCCCGGCAGGCCCAACTCCTCGTACTTGCGCACCCAGGCATGCACCGACTGCCTGGAGACCCCATACCGGGCCGCGACCTGAGTGACCGCAACCCCCGCGGCAACCTCCATCACCGCGTGATACCGCTACTCGACCACGCTCAACTCCACCAGCACGGCCCCGGCCCTCCCCATGCGCCACATCCAGGCGCACAGCCAAGCCGAGGCAAGCGGTGTCAAGCATCAGGTGAAGCCGCAGTGTCAACTATCAACCGAGACAGGACACGAAAAAGTGTGACACTTTCGGGGAAACTGACACACTTTTCCAAGACACCTACCTCCCCCCGCGCCAAGCTGCTCACATGAGCAGCTCACAGCGGGTGCAGGAACCGCCCGGAATGGCCACCGTGTACCGCGCGACTCTGGACGCGCTGGCCGCGCGGGGGCCCCGGCGCACGGGCATCACCCACATCGCACAGCTGACAGGCACCAACCGCCCGTTCTTCTACCGGAATTGGGCCTCTCCCGACGTACTCCTCCGCGACGCCACGATGCAGGAACTGAAACGTCTACTGCACCTGGCCCGGGAAGTACCCGGCCCGTTGCCGCCACCGCGGTGCCTTGGGGTGCGCAGGGTGGTGCGGGCGGCCCGGCTGCTGCGGGAGCATCCGGTCGTCGCGGCCATGGCGCGGACCGAACCGGCGTTGACGTACGCCGCCGTTCTCCGTCCGGACACCCTGTGGCACCGGACGGCCCAGCACTGGCTGACCGAGCATGTGACCGCACATCTGCCCAGCGGGGCCGAGCAGGACATGGCCACGCTGGCGGTGCTCACCACGGCACTGCCGTATGCGCTGATCCCGCCGGCGGAGTCGCCCGATGCCGCCGACGAACGTGCCGCTGTCGACCGGCGGTTGAGCCAGGCCGTTCACGCCTGCCTCGGCCTGCCACTCGCCTGCGCCGACTGACCTACAGGGCCTGGAAGCTACACGGCCTGGAAGAACGACAGGGACAACGCCAGCACCGCGATGCCGCGTACAGCGACCAGCGCCAGAGTCGCACTCCGCAGTCGGCCCGCCCGAAGCCACAGGGTCCATGTCACCACCAGCGACAGCACGACCGTGAGGATCAACGCCACGGCGTCGGGCACGGCGTACAGGACGTCGCGGTGCGCCCACAGCAGGGACGACCACCACACGACTGCCGCCGTGCTGAGCACGGACTCCATGACCAGGGCGGTGCGGGCCTCACCCCGCCCCAGGACTTCCATGGCCATCCGTGCTCCTCACGCTCGGTGCAGAAGGTAGGTCGGGAGTCTAGAAGACCGCCGTACCCGCCTGCGTCAGCTTCCAGTTGACCGTCGCGAAGTCCGCCGGGTCCAGGGCGCCCTTCGCCGTGACGTAGGCGATCATCAGGTCGCGGACCTGGTCGGTGGCGCTGTAGGCGGTCTCCGCGGCGGCGATGTGCGGGTAGCCGGAGCCGCCGTTCGCGCGGTAGTTGTTGACGGCGACGACGAAGACCTGGTCGTCCGTGACCGCCGCGCCGTTGTACGTGAGGTTCTTGATGCGCGAACCCTCCGCCTGCGCGATGTCGATGTCGTACGAGACGCCCGCCGCGACGTCGTACATGTAGTCCCAGAAGCTGTTGGCGTTCGTCAGGGTCGCGGTGTCGACCTTCGTGCCCGCCGGTACCTGGTGGTAGTACTTCGCCGCGTACTCCAGGTAGTCCTTCAGCTGGGCGCCCGTGAGCTTCTTGCCGTAGAGGGTGTTGTCGTAGATGTAGAGGCCGGCGATGTCCTTGATGGTGACCGAGCCCTTGGGGATGTCGGCCGTGCGGCTGAAGGGGGCCGCGACCGAGATCAGGGGCAGCGCCGCGTCGGCCGTCGACAGGCCCGCCTTCACCGAGTCCATCTGCACCTGCTGGATGAAGTCCATGATCGGGACGTCCTTCCAGCAGGACTCCGCCGCCGAGAGGTCCTCGGTGCAGGTGCCGACGGACGTGTTGACGTACTTCACGACCAACTCGTGGTCGGCTTCCAGGAGTTTCTTGATCTCCGGGTCCTCGTCCACCGTGTTGGGGTTGAGGGTCTGCGCCGTCTTGCTGGTGATCTTCCACTGGCCGCGGACGAGTTCGAGCTCGAAGTCGAAGACGCTCAGGCGGTAGCCCCAGCAATAAGGCTCGGAGAGGAGGACGTCCTCGCCGGTCTCCTCGTTCTTCACCGTGTACGACGAGACCTCCACGTGGGTGTGGCCCACGAGGATCGCGTCGATGCCGGGGACCTGCTCGGCGACGAGGTTGGAGGCGTTCTCGACGTACGGCAGCTCGTCGCCGTAGGACGAACTGCCGTCAAGGCCAGAGTGGTCGGTGAGGAAGACGACGTCGCAGCCCAGCGCACGCAGCCGCGGGACGTACTTCTTGGCCTGCTCGACGAGGCCCGGGAAGACCATCTTGCCGCTGACGTTGTCCTTGTCCCACAGGGCGATGCCCGGGTTGGTGAGGCCGAGGATGCCGACCTTGATGTCCGGGGCGCCGGGGACGCAGATCTTCTTCACGGTGTACGGGGCGAACGCGGGGCGCAGGGTCTTCGCGTCCAGCGCGTTGGCGCCGAGCAGCGGGAAGTGACACTGCTGCTCAAACTTGCGCAGGGTGTCGATGCCGTAGTTGAACTCGTGGTTGCCGAGGGCGGCGGCGTCGTAGCGCATGTGGTTCATGGCGGTGGCCATCGGGTGCTTGGAGCCGCTGGTGATGGGGTCCACGCGCGCGAAGTAGTAGCCCAGCGAGGTGCCCTGGATGATGTCACCGGCGTCGACGAGGAGGACGTGCCCCTCGCCCTTCGCCTTGCGCTGCTGCTTGATGAGGGTGGCGACGCGGGCGACGCCGACGGAGTTGCCCTTGGAGTCGGAGTAGGCCTTGTCGAGGTAGTAGTCCCAGTCGAAGACGTGGCTGTGCAGGTCGGTCGTGCCCAGGATGGAGAACGACCAGGTCTTGTTCGGCTTCGGGTGGGGGTGGGGCTTGGGGTGCCGGTCGGCGGCCTCGGCCGGGGTCGCCGCTGCCGTGCCCGCGACGGCGACGGCAGCGCCGGTGACGGCTGACTTCTGCACGAACTCACGGCGGTTCATGGGATTGACGGGCATTCAGGACTCCTGGAAGGGCAAAGAGAGCGGGTGTGGCGTGCGGGGCGCGGCGGGCTACCCGCGTAGATGCTGGCCTTCACCTGTTACCGGCGTAACCACGGACAGCCCAAGGGCCGGTCAAGGATTCCCAAGACCGGCCCAAGGGGACCACTCAGCCGCGGCTCCGACAGCCGCTCCAACCGCCCCTCTAGATGAACGAGTTGATCTCGATCGTCTCCGTACGGCCGGGGCCGACACCGATCGCGGAGATCGGTGCGCCCGACATCTCCTCCAGTGCCTTCACGTACGCCTGCGCGTTCTTCGGGAGGTCCGCGAAGGTCTTGGCCTTCGTGATGTCCTCGCTCCAGCCGGGCAGGGTCTCGTAGATCGGCTTCGCGTGGTGGAAGTCGCTCTGCGAGTACGGGAGTTCCTCGACGCGCTTGCCGTCGATCTCGTACGCGACGCAGACCGGGATCTCCTCCCAGCCGGTGAGGACGTCGAGCTTGGTGAGGAAGAAGTCGGTCAGGCCGTTCACGCGGGTCGCGTAGCGGGCGATGACCGCGTCGAACCAGCCGCAGCGACGGTCGCGGCCCGTGGTGACGCCCCGCTCGCCGCCGATGCGGCGCAGGGCGTCGCCGTCCGCGTCGAAGAGTTCCGTCGGGAACGGGCCCGAACCGACGCGGGTCGTGTACGCCTTGAGGATGCCGATGACCCGGCTGATCTTCGTGGGGCCGACACCGGAGCCGGTGCAGGCGCCGCCCGCGGTCGGGTTCGACGACGTCACGAAGGGATACGTGCCGTGGTCGATGTCCAGGAGGGTGCCCTGGCCGCCCTCGAAGAGGACCACCTTGTCGTCCTCCAGCGCCTTGTTGAGGATCAGCACCGTGTCGGCGACGTACGGCTTGAGGCGGTCCGCGTAGGACAGCAGCTCCTCGACGACCTGCTCGATGGCGATCGCGCGCCGGTTGTAGAGCTTGGTGAGCATCTGGTTCTTGATGTCGAGGGACGCCTCGACCTTCTGGGTCAGGATCGACTCGTCGTACAGGTCCTGGACCCGGATGCCGACGCGGTTGATCTTGTCCGCGTAGGTGGGCCCGATACCGCGGCCCGTCGTCCCGATCTTCCGCTTCCCGAGGAAGCGCTCGGTCACCTTGTCCACCGTCACGTTGTAGGGCGTGATGATGTGAGCGTTACCGCTGATCAGGAGCTTGGACGTGTCGACGCCGCGCTCGTTCAGCCCGTTCAGCTCGGAGAACAGGACCGACGGGTCGACGACGACACCGTTTCCGATGACCGGAGTGCACTCCGGTGTGAGGATCCCGGAAGGGAGCAGGTGAAGGGCGTACTTCTGATCGCCCACGACTACCGTGTGGCCGGCGTTGTTGCCGCCCTGGTAGCGCACCACATAGTCGACGGACCCACCTAGCAGGTCCGTCGCCTTTCCCTTGCCTTCGTCACCCCACTGAGCACCGAGCAGCACAAGTGCGGGCACGCGCGTACACCCCTTCCGGGCGGGGCATGTCCAAGGTCAGAGGCGTACGCGGCACAGCGTGTGCCTCGTACACCTGCGACCCTCGTCGGTCGCGACCCGTCGGACCGGATGCCCCGGAATAGACGAAGCCCCTGGCGCAATAGCGCAAGGGGCTCTTGCACAAAGATGCTACCCGAGGAAGCGAGGCATGGCCGAGGTGGCGACTTTCGCGACTTCCGATCAGCTGCTGATCGTCATCGATCCGGCCGCCCGGCGCACCGACGCGGAGTCCGTCCGCATCGCGAAAGACGTGCTCAGCGCGGGTGCGGCGACGAAGGTGTGCCTGCCGGAGGGGCCCGAGGAATTCGCCCGGGTCCTGGCGCGGCGGGGTTCGCGCCGGCCGGTGCTGGTGGGCGACGACCGGGCCCTGATGCGGGCCGTGTCCCTGTTGCACCGGCAGCGGGAGCTGGCCGGATGTGCGCTGTCGATGGTGCCGGTGGGGGGCGGGCTGTCCCTGGCGGGGGCGCTGGGGGTGCCCACGGGGGCGGTGGCGGCCGCGCGCGCCGTGCTCGACGGGGTCGTACGGCGGATGGATCTGCTGGTCGACGACAGCGACGGGGTGGTGCTCGGCGCCTTGCGGATTCCGTCGCTGCCGCCGATGCGGGAGGCTCCGCCGGTGGAGGCGACGCCGGTGCCGTCCGGTTCCGGTTCCGCGCACGCGTCGTGGCTGCGGACGTGTCAGTCGCTGGTACGGACGCTGGTGCCGGTGCGGCCGTCCCGGGAGCCGCTCGCCGGTGTGACCCGGCTCGGGCCCGCTCGGCTGCGGGTCGAGGTGGACGGGGTGACACTCGTCGACCTGGACCAGCCGGTGGAGGGGGTGTCCGTCACGCCGGGGGCCTCGGGGCTGGCTGAGGTGGTCGTACGGCCGGTCTCGGTGGGGGCGGAGGCTTCTCCGCTGTGCGCGCGGGGGCGGACGGTGACCGTGTCCGGGGCGGATTTCCGGTACCGGGCGGACGCGGTGGTGGCGGGGCCGGTGCGGACGCGGACGTGGGTGGTGCGGGAGGGGGCCTGGGGGCTTACGTTGCCGACGGGGTAGGGGGCTCGAAGCCGGTGGTGTCGAGGGGGCAGTCAAAAGGCTCGGGGATGTAGAGCTTCTCTCCGAAGGGCTTGGTGAAGCGGGCCTCGTATCCCTTGACAGATGGGGACCCGAAGACGATGGCCTGCTTCTCCTGCATGTCGAGGACCAGGTAGACGGGGACGCCGGCCTTGCCGTAGGTCTCGACCTTGTCGGTGAGGTCGACCGCCCGGGTGGAGGGGGAAGTGAGCTCGGCGACGAAGGAGAGGGCTTCACCGTCCAGGTGGTTGCTCGTATGCCGGCTGACGCTCCGGTGCGCTGCATGGATGTCTGGGCCGTAGGCACGCTCGGAGCCCGGAAACACATACAGGAACGGATTGGCACTGATCCGATGTCCCTCGGGGAGGTGCGGCCGCAGTTGCTCACACACCGACTCCAGGACGTCGAAGTAGTAGGCCTTCGACCACGGCGCCACGACGATGTTCCCCCTGATGATCTCGGCCTTGTAGCCGTCGGGCACATGCAGCTCGTCGAGGAGGTCCAGGAGCTCCTCGAAGCCGCCGCTGGGCTCAGTGCCGCTCATCACCGGTCGCTCTGCCATGAGTGTCATGATGCGCCCTCCCCTTGACGCGGACCAGCCGCCACTCAGAGTAGCCGCTCGCGCACGCCACCGTGATCGGATTCGTCCTTCAGCCCAACCCCCGTGATCTGCAGTTCCCTTGCCCTCCCCATCAACCCCGCCAACTTCCCCGCAGCCACCTCGTAGGCCATCCCCAGCGGCGGCCGGATGTTGCTCACGCAGTTCCGGTCGGCGTCCGTCGTAACCCCCGGCCTCGGCCGGTACGTCAGGTACGCCCCCAACGAATCCGCCGCCGACATCCCGGGCCGCTCCCCGACGAAGACCACGACCATCGTCGCGCCCATCGCCGAGGCCACGTCGTCACCCAGGGCCACCCGCGCCTGCTCAGCCAGCACCACCGGAGCCACCTGCCACGCCGTAGGCAACAGTGCCGTCGTCGCTCGGACCATCGCCGCGCCGTGTTCATGGACCGCCCGGCTGGACAGGCCGTCGGCGACCACGAAGACGACATCCCACTCCCCCACCGGCAGGTGTGCGCGGTCCGCGGGGTCCAACCGGCGCCCCAGGTCCGGGCGTTGGAGGTAGGTCAGGCGGTCGGGGGCCGCGCTGCGGACGCGGACCGTCGGTTCGCCTCGCAGCGCCGCCGCCACGACGTCCGGCTCGAACGGGGAGTGGACCGCGTCCTTCGCCGCCGCGTGCGCCGCCTGCAACTCCAGCCGGTGGTGGGTGGGGAGGCCCGTGCCCGCCCGCCCCAGGCCGATCCTGGCCTGCGTGTGGCGACGCAGGGTCGGCCACAACTCGCCGCCTGCCAACTCCACTTGACTGATCGTCATGCCACCAGTTCCCTTCCGATCGCCGTCAACGGGTGGGCCGTACCGGACACGTCCCTGATCTCCCCGCCCTCGCCCAGCAGGCCGATGGCGGCGAGCCAGGTCTCGAACTCCGGTGCCGGGCGCAGCCCTAGGACCTCGCGGAGGTACAACGCGTCGTGGTACGAGGCGGATTGGTAGTTGAGCATGATGTCGTCGCCGCCCGGGGTGCAGATCACGAAGGACGCGCCGGCCACGCCGAGCATGGTGAGCATCGTGGCGATGTCGTCGTCGTCCGCGTCGGCGTGGTTGGTGTAGCAGATGTCCAGGCCCATCGGCAGGCCGAGGACCTTTCCGCAGAAGTGGTCCTCCAGGGCCGCGCGGAGGATCTGGCGGCCGTCGTACAGGTACTCCGGGCCTATGAAGCCCACCACCGTGTTCACCAGCAGCGGGTCGTAACGGCGGGCCACCGCGTACGCCCTCGCCTCCACCGTCTGCTGGTCGACGCCGTGGTGCGCGTCCGCCGACAGCGCGCTGCCCTGGCCCGTCTCGAAGTACATGACGTTCGAACCGACCGTGCCCCGGCCCAGCCCCTTCGCCGCCTCGTACGCCTCGTCGAGCAGCCCCAGCGTCACGCCGAAGGACGCGTTCGCCGCCTGGGTGCCCGCGATGGACTGGAAGACCAGGTCCACCGGCGCCCCGCGTTCCATCAGGTCCATGCTCGTCGTGACGTGGGACAGGACGCAGGACTGGGTGGGGATCGCGTACCGCTGGATCACGCCGTCCAACAACTCCAGCAGGTCCCGTACCGCCTTCGGGCTGTCCGTCGCGGGGTTGATGCCGATCACCGCGTCGCCCGAGCCGAGGAGCAGTCCGTCGAGGAGGGCCGCGGCTACGCCCGCCGGGTCGTCGGTGGGGTGGTTCGGCTGGAGGCGGGTGGCCAGGCGGCCCGGGAGGCCGATCGTGGAGCGGAAGGCGGTCACCACCCGCACCTTCCGCGCGACCGCGACGAGGTCCGCGTTGCCCATGAGTTTGGACACCGCCGCGACCATTTCCGGCGTCAACCCCGGTGCTACGGCGGCCAGTTCGTCGGTCTCCGCCGCCAGCAGCCACTCCCGGAACCCGCCGACCGACAGCCCGGCCACCGCCGCGAACGCACCCGTGTCGTGCGTGTCGAGAATCAGCCGGGTCACGTCGTCGGTGTCGTACGGGATCACCGGCTCGGCGAGGAACGCGGTCAGCGGTACGTCCGCCAGCGCCCAGCGCGCCGCGACCCGCTCCTGGGCGGACGACGCGGCCAGCCCCGCCAGCCGGTCGCCGGAACGCTCCGGGCTCGCGGCGGCGAGCAGGCGCGCGAGGGAGCCGAAGCGGTAGCTGTGGCCGCCGAGCGTGGAGGTGTACGTACTCATGGCGGCGACCGTACGAGGCGCGTGTTGCCCCCAGATTTCCTCAGATTTCTAAAGGTCTGGTTGACAAACATTTAACGTCCCGCAACCCTTGCCCGACTCATTCGGCCTACAGAGTTCCGGTTCGACGCACCAGCCGAACGGCAGCGAGAGCAGCAGGAGAGGGGCCATCCGATGGCAGTGGACGAAGGAGTCGCCCCCGCGGCGAACACAAGCGAGGACGGCGCCGTTCACCGGCTCAAGCCCAACGCCATCGGCCTGCTGGGCGTGGTCTTCATGGCCGTCGCGACGGCCGCCCCGATCACCGCGATGACCGGCAACGTGCCCTTCATGGTCTCGTCCGGCAACGGCATAGGCGCCCCGGCGAGCTACCTCGTCGCAATGGTCGTCCTGGCAATCTTTTCCGTCGGCTTCACCTCGATGGCGAAGCACATCACCTCCACGGGCGCCTTCTACGGCTTCATCTCCTACGGCCTCGGCCGCACCGTCGGACTGGCCTCCGGGCTCCTCGCCACGTTCGCCTACGCCGTGTTCGAGCCCGCGCTGATCGGCATCTTCTCGACCTTCGCCACCGGAACCTTCAAGGACCAGACGGGACTTGACATCCCGTGGTGGGCCTTCGCGCTGGTGATGCTCGCCGTCAACTCGATGGGCACCTGGTTCGGCGTCTCGGTCGCCGAGAAGCTCCTCGTGGTCCTGCTCGGCACCGAGGTGACCGTCCTCGCGGCGATGGCGATCTCGGTCGCCCTGCACGGCGGCGGCCCGCACGGCTTCACCTTCGGACCGGTGAACCCGATCAACGCGTTCAAGGGGACGTCCGCCGGTCTCGGTCTCTTCTTCGCCTTCTGGTCGTGGGTCGGCTTCGAGTCGACCGCGATGTACGGCGAGGAGTCCCGCGACCCGAAGAAGATCATCCCCAAGGCGACGATGATCTCCGTCCTGGGCGTCGGCGTCTTCTACGTCTTCGTCTCCTGGATGGCCATCATCGGCAACGGCGAGTCCGAGGCCGTGAAGGCCGCGTCCTCCGCCAACCCGCTCGCCCTCTTCTTCAACCCCACCGAGCACTACGTCGGCCACTGGGCGGTCGACCTCATGCAGTGGCTGATGATCACCGGCTCGCTCGCCTGCGGCATGGCCTTCCACAACTGCGCGTCCCGCTACATGTACGCCCTGGGCCGCGAAGGCGTCCTCCCGTCGCTCAAGAACACCATCGGCCGCACCCACGCCCGGCACGGTTCCCCGCACATCGCGGGCCTGGTGCAGACGGTGGTGAGCGCGGTGCTGATCCTCGGCTTCTGGGCCACGAGCAAGGACCCGGCCAACGCGCTCTACGTCCTGCTGGCCATCCTCGGCACGATGGCGATCCTCGTCGTCCAGGCGGTCTGCTCGTTCGCGGTACTCGCCTACTTCCGCAAGAACCACCCCGAGAGCCGGCACTGGTTCAAGACGTTCACCGCCCCGCTCGTCGGCGGCATCGCGATGCTGGCGGTCGTGCTGCTCCTGGTGTCCAACATGAGCGTCGCGGCGGGCTCGGAGTCCAACTCACCGGTCCTGAAGGCGACCCCGTGGCTGGTACTGCTGGTCGCGGCGACGGGCATCGGCTACGCCCAGTACCTGAAGCGGCGAGCTCCTGAGCGGTACGCGCTGCTGGGCCGAACGGTTCTCGAAGAAACCAAGGAGCGCTGAAGTTCCCTGCTTTCAGGGGCGCGGGGCTGTGCCGATGTGCGGCCCCGCGCCCCTCAGGGCGCGCCACCGAACCGCTCGTCCCGATACACCCGCCAGCGTTCCATCATCGCCGAGATCTCGCCGTCGACGAACTCGAAGAAGGCCAGGGTCTCGGCCATGCGCCGCCCCGCCGGGGTCTCCACACCGAGGCTGGCGACCCCCTCGCTCAACGCCGCCTCCCACCGCTTGAGAACGGCCTCGCGGTTGGTCAGCGCCTCGTACCACTGGTTGCCCTGAACCCGGTACCGCTCACGCCGTGAACCGGGTTCACGCTCGCGCGACACCATGTGCTGCTGCGCCAGATACCGCACCCCACCGGACACCGCCGCCGGGCTGATCCGCAGCTGCTCCCCCAGCTCGACGGAGGTCATCGCCCCCTCGTCGGAGGACAGCAGCGCGGCGAAGATCCGCGCGGGCATCCGCTGCATCCCCGCCTCGACGAGCTGCGCCGCGAAGGACTCGACGAACTTCGACACGGACTCCGGGTCCCGCGCACCAGATGTGTCCGTCGCACCAGATGTATCCGTCATGGACCCACCCTACCCGCGCTTCACACGCTTCCTTAACTTCACAAATTTCTGAAAGAAGCGTACGTTCGGCTCCATGACGAAGGCAATCACCGTCTCCGGACTGCACAAGTCGTTCGGCAAGACACAAGCCCTCGCGGGGCTCGACCTGGACGTCGAGGCCGGCGAGGTGCACGGCTTCCTGGGCCCCAACGGCTCCGGCAAGTCCACGACGATCCGCGTCCTGCTCGGCCTCCTCCACGCGGACTCGGGCGCGGCCCAGCTCCTGGGCCGCGACCCCTGGACCGACGCCGTCGAACTGCACCGCCGGGTCGCCTACGTCCCCGGCGACGTGACGCTGTGGCGCAACCTCTCCGGGGGCGAAGTCATCGATCTCTACGGCAAGTTGCGCGGCGGCCTCGACAGGTCCCGGCGCACCGACCTGATCGACCGCTTCGAACTCGACCCCACCAAGAAGGGCCGCACCTACTCCAAGGGCAACCGCCAGAAGGTGGCCCTCGTCGCCGCGTTCGCATCGGACGTCGACCTGCTGATCCTCGACGAACCGACGTCCGGCCTCGACCCCCTGATGGAGGAGGTCTTCCAGCGCTGCGTGGAGGAGGAACGCGACCGGGGCCGCACGATCCTGCTCTCCTCCCACATCCTCAGCGAGGTGGAGGAGTTGTGCGACCGGGTGAGCATCATCCGCAAGGGCCGCACGGTGGAGACCGGTTCACTGTCCGACCTCCGCCACCTCACCCGCACCAGCGTGACGGCCGAACTCACCGGCGCCCCCAACGGGTTGGCGTCCATCCCCGGCGTGCACGACCTCGCCGTCCAGCAAATTCAGAACAGCCAAGGCCACCGCGTCCGCCTCCAGGTCGAGGCCGACCAACTCAACGCCGTACTGCGGTCGTTGAGCGAGTCCGGCGTGCGCTCGCTGACCTCGAAGCCGCCGACGCTGGAGGAGCTGTTCCTCCGCCACTACCAGGAGACGGAATGACGGCCGCAGCGTTCCCCGCACGCACCGGCACCCGCACCAGCGGCTCGCGCCAACTCGCGGGCACCGGCGCCCTGTTGAGGTTCAACCTGCGCCGCGACCGCGTGGTGATCCCGGCCTGGGTGGCGGTGACGGGCCTGCTGGTCCTCTCCCTCCCCGGGTCACTGCGAAGCGTCTACTCCACCCCGGCCGAACGCGCGGACATCGCCCGCCAGATGCTCACCAACAGTTCGCTGCGCGCCACCTACGGCCCGGTGTTCAGCGACTCGCTCGGCGGTCTCACCGCGTGGCGCATCGGCGGCTACGCCGCGATCCTCGCCGGGGTCATGAGCCTGATCGTCGTCGTACGGCACACCCGTGACGAGGAGGAGAGCGGTCGCCAGGAACTCGTCTCCTCGGCGATGGTGGGCCGCCGGGCCCCGCTGACGGCGGCCCTGTTGACGGCGTTCGTCGCCAACTCCGCGCTGGCGCTGCTGATCACGGGAGGTATGGCCGGTCAGGGTTCGGCGGGAGCCCTGGCTCTCGGGCTCGGTATCGGCGGAGTGGGCATGGTGTTCGCGACGCTCGCGGCGATCGTCGCGCAGTTCACGGACAGCGGCCGTTTGGCGAAGGGCCTGACCGGCGGACTGCTGGGAGCGGCCTTCGTCCTCCGCGCCGTAGGAGACTCGACCACCAACGACGGTTCCTCCCCGGCAACTTGGATCTCCCCGATCGGCTGGCTGGAGGACCTGCGCCCGTTCGCGTCCGAACGCTGGTGGGTACTGGCCCTGTTCGTCACCGCGTCCCTCCTCCAGGGCTCGCTGGCCTACGAGTTGGCGGGCCGCCGGGACGTAGGAATGAGCTTCTTCCCGGCCCGCCCGGGCCCGGCCCACGGCCGCCTCGGCACGGCGGGCGCACTGGCCTGGCGTCTCCAACGGGGCGCCGTACTGGGCTGGAGCCTCGGATTCCTCGCGGCCGGGGTCGCCTTCGGCGGCATCACGAAGGGCGCGGCGGACCTGGTCGGGGACAACGCCAGGACCCGCGAGATCATCGAGCGGATGGGCGGCCAGTCCGGCATCGAGGACGCGTTCCTGGCCACGATGGTGGGCATGTTCGGCATGCTCGCCGCGCTGTACGCCGTCTCCTCGGTCCTACGACTGCACAGCGAGGAGACCGGCCAGCGCGCCGAACCGATCCTCGCGAACGCGGTCGGCCGCCTGCGCTGGGCAGCAGGCCACCTGACGATCGCCTTCGGCGGCGCGGTCGTCATCATGCTGCTGAGCGGCCTCGGCCTGACGCTGGGCTACGGCGCCGACCTGGGCCCCATCCTCGCGGCCAGCCTGGTCCAACTCCCGGCGATCTGGACCCTCGGCGCCCTGGCAGTGCTCCTCCACGGCATCTCCCCGCGCCTGTCCCCGGCATCCTGGGCGGCGGCCGGACTCGCCCTCGCGCTCGGCTGGATCGGCCCCGCGCTGAACCTCCCCCGGGCAGTCCTGGACATCTCCCCCTTCGGCCACCTGCCGAAGCTCCCGGGCGGAGACATGGCGTGGGGCCCGGTGATCGCTCTCACGGCGATCGCCGCGACCCTGGTCGCCGTAGGCCTGACGGCTCTACGCCGCCGCGACCTCACGACCTGACCGAGAACACGGCCGGGAACCTCCGGCGCCCCGCACGCGTCCGTCCCGGGCATGGGACAACGCGCACAGGCTGCCGGAGGATGTCTGACCGCCGTACTCGGCGCGGGAGTCGGGCTGGCGGTGTGGTCGTACGACGTCCGGGACCGCTTCCAGCGCTTCGAGGCGAGCCCCGACTGGAGTGTCCTGTACGCGGAGTTGCCGCTGGCGGTCCTGGGCGGGGTCATCGCGTCGCTCGGCGTCTGGGCTCTGGTCCGGCGCGTCGGATAGCCCGAAGGAGCCACCCGGGACCGAAGTCCGGGCAGGTGATCAGGCGTTGTCGAGGGCCGCGGTGATCTTCTGGATCATTGCCGTTTCGGCGGGACCTGCTCCGCCCTTGTGAGCGCGGGAGGCGGCGTCCACGATCATGGTGATGGTGGCGCGGAAGTTCTCGGCCTCGGCGGGTGCCTTGGTCTTGAGGAGGGTCATCGAGGCGGTCAGGGCGGTGAACGTGTGGTCGGCCAGGTCGGCGGTGGAACTGCCCTCCAGATCAAGGCCCTTGAGCTTCTCTGCGAGGACGTGACCGACAAGACCGGTCGCGGACGACAGCGCCTTGCCGCCCGCCATGCCCGAGCGGGTGGAGGAGATCAGGCCGGGGTCGGCTGCCGCCATCAGGGAGACGACGCCGTGGGCGGCGGTCTGGAGGGTGAGCTTCTCGGCGGGGGTCAGGATCTCGGTGGGGGTGGTCTTCTCGGACATGGGGGTCCCTTTCGTTCGGGCGGGGGGCACAACTGCCGTAGGGCAGTGGCCTGTTGGGGTGGAGGGTCAGGCGGTGGTCTCGGCCTGGTTGCCGACTGCCTTGCGGGGCAGGGCCAGGCACAGGACCGCGCAGAGGACGTAGGCGCCGATCGCCCAGGGGCCCGCGTGGGTGAGGGCGTCCGTGAGGCCCTTGTCGGCGTGGGAGAAGAAGGCGTTGCCGATGACGGCGACGCCGAGGGCTCCGCCGAACTGCTGGGCGGTGGAGAGGATTCCGGAGGCGCCGCCCGCGAGGCCGCTCGGCACGGTGCTCAGGATCGTGTTGACCAGCGGGATGATCAGGAAGATCAGACCGACGCCGGCCAGGACCAGCCCCGGGACCAACGGCCAGGCTCCGGTGTGCAGTTGGGCGGAGTGCTGGGCCGCGTGCCGGACCCAGAACAGGCCGCCCGCCATCACCAGGGCGCCGAGGATCAGCACGCCGCGGCCGAACTTGGCGACCAGCGGGTCGACCCCGGGGGCGGCGAGGATCGAGCCCGCGCTGAAGGCGACCATCAGCAGACCGGCCTGCGTGGGGGTGTAGCCCTGGCCGGACTGGAGCCAGATGGTGAAGACCAGGAAGAAGCCGGACATGCCGCCGTAGAAGAGGAGTTGGACGAGCAGGCCGGCGCTGAAGGCGGGCTTCTTGAACAAGTCCGTGGGGAGGAGGGGGTGTTCGAGGCCGCGTTTGCCCTCCGAGAAGGTCAGCGCGGCGATCGCGAGGACACCCGCGGCCAGGCAGAGCCAGCCCCACAGCGGCCAGCCGTTGGAGCGGCCCTGGACCAGCGGGAGCACGATCGCGACGAGGCCCGCGGCGAGGACCAGGTTGCCGGGCAGGTCTATGCGGCCCGTGAAGGCGCGGTCCCTGGAGGCCGGGATCCACCTCGCGCCGAGGACCAGGACCACGGCCGCCAGCGGGAGGTTGATGACGAAGATCGTGCGCCAGCCCCAGCCGAACAGGTCCCAGTCGGTCAGGACGCCGCCGAGCAGCACGCCGACGGCGGTGGAGATGCCGGCGATCGCGCCGTACAGGGCGAAGGCCTTGCCGCGTTCCTCGCCGTCGAACATCGTGCGGAACGAGGCGAGGATCTGCGGCATGATCACGGCCGCCGCCACGCCCTGGAGGCCGCGCGAGGCGACGAGCACCCCGGCCGAGGCCGCCAGCGCGCTGGCCAGACTCGTCAGCGCGAACGCGGTGACGCCGAGCAGGAACAGCTTCTTGCGGCCGTAGCGGTCGCCCAGGTGCCCGGCGATGATCAGCGTGGCGGCGAAGCCCAACATGTAGGCGGACACGGTCCATTGGAGGTCGGCGGGGGTGGCTTTCAGCCCCTTGCCGATGGAGGGCAGCGCGGTGTTCACGATCGATCCGTCGATCATGTCCAGCAGCGCCGCGAGGATCATCACGAACGCCGCCGCCCACCGCTTGGGATAGGGCACCGGCCCGCCGCCGCCGTCAGCGGCTACGTTCATGGTGTTGGTCGTGCTGGACGACATGGCGTGGACTCCTCGGGTCGGCCAGTTCTGCTTGACTTTCATACATCTTGGCTTTCAAGCTAATAGTCGATAGTTACGATGCAGGGAGATATCTCGAATGTCAAGCGGAATGGGGTCGGAGGCGGGCTCGGACGCGGGCTCAGCGTCGGGCGCGGGCTCGGGGTCGGGCGCGGGCTCGGGGTCGGGGGCAGGACCGGCGTCGGTCGAAGCGCGGCTGGGCGCGGCCGTGCAGGCCTACCAGAGCGCCGTCGACGACTTCGACCGCGAGCTGGCCCGGCTCATGGGGGTCAACGAGACCGATCTGCGGTGCCTGGAGATCCTTTTCGCGGTCGAGGAGATCACCCCTCGCGAGCTGAGCCGGCAACTGGGCCTGACCACCGGGAGCGTCACCACGATGCTCGACCGGCTGGAGAAACTCGCCTATCTCACCCGCACGCCGCACCCCGGCGACCGGCGCAAGACCCTGATCCGCGTCACCCCGGAGGCGACTCAGCGCGCCTTCGGGCTGATCGGGCCGTTCCTCGACGACGCCGGCCGGAAGGTGTTCGGCCGTTACACCCCCGAGCAGTTGGAACTGGTCATCGACTACCTGACCTTCTCCCGCGACGTCCAGCAGCAGCACGTCGAGCGGTTGCGGAAGGCGCCCGCCCCCGGCCCCACCCGGACGGGCGGCCGTCAGGTCCAGGGACCCCGGGGCGGGTCGGCGACGTAGGCCCGACTCGGGCTGCACGACGGGCCGACTCGGGCTGTACGAGGGGCCGTTACCCCACCTCGACGCTCAGCCCCTCCAGCCCCCGGATCACGAAGTTCGGCTTCCGCTCCGGCTCCGCCGCCAGCCTCAGCGTCGGGGCCTTCTCCAGCAACGCCCCCATGGAAGCCGCGAGTTCGATACGGGCCAGGGGCGCGCCGATGCAGTAGTGGATCCCCGCGCTGAAGCTGATGTGCGGGTTGTCGGCGCGGGTGAGGTCCAGGCGCTCGGGGTCGGTGAAGACCGCCGGGTCGTGGTTGGCCGCGCCGAACAGCATTGCGATCTCCGCGCCGCGCGGGATCGTCGTACCGTCGATCTCGATCTCGTCCAGCACCCACCGCTCGAAGAGCTGGAGCGGGGTGTCGTAGCGCATCAATTCCTCGACGGCGGAGGGGATGAGGGAGTGGTCCGCGCGGAGAGTCGCCAACTGATCCGGGTTGCGGAACAACGCCCACCAGCCGTTCACCGTGGAGTTCACCGTCGCCTCGTGGCCCGCGTTCAGCAGGAGGACGGCGGTGGAGATCAGCTCCTGTTCGGTGAGACGGTCGTCGTCCTCGTCGTGGGCCGCGATCATGCCGGAGATGAGGTCGTCACCCGGGTTCTTGCGGCGGACCGCGATCAACTCGCGTAGATACGAGGAGAATTCGTCCGACGCCCGGACCGCCTTCGCCGCCGTGTCCTCGGACGGACTCAGTTCGTACATCCCGCAGATGTCCGCCGACCAGGGGCGGAGCGGGGCACGGTCCGACTCCGGGATGCCCAGCATCTCGGCGATCACCGCGACGGGGAGGGGTTCGGCTACGTCCGTGAGGAGGTCGCCGCCGCCCTTCGCCACCAGGGCGTCGACCAGGTCGGCCGCCAACCGGCTCACGTACGGCTTCAGTTGCTCGACCGTACGCGGCGTGAACGCCTTCGAGACCAGGCGCCGGATGCGGGTGTGGTCCGGGGGCTCCAGGTCGAGCATCCCGTGGTCGTTGAGGGTGTGGAAGGGCTCGTGCTCGGGCGGGGGTGCCGTACGGCCGAAGTCCTCGTGGGTGAAGCGGTGTTGGTAGGTGCGGCCGAGGCGGCGGTCGCGGAGGAGTGCCGAGACGTCCGCGTGGCGGGGGACCAACCACTGGTCCGTCGGCTCGTAGTACGTGACCCGGCCCCGCTCGCGCAGTTCGGCGTAGGCGGGGTACGGGTCGGACAGGAACGCCGGGTCCCAGGGATCGAAGGCGAGGTCGTCAGCAGCTGCCATGGACGGACGCTAACCCTTTGGCGGGCTTCTGACCAGGGGTGTCCTGCGTCCTGGACCGGCTCCTGGACCGGTTCCTGGCCACACGATGGGACGTCCCGAGCGGCCGGTGGACCCTAGACCGGAGCCGAGCAGCGGCTCGCGCACGGGGGCGGGAGGTACCGGGCGGATTTCTTCTTACGCGGGGCGAATGCCATGGATCACTCCATCGAGAGGGGGAGATCGGTGGACGTACCAGCTGCTGTCCACCACCCTCGAACGGAATCCTCCGCCGCTGACCAACGTCCCCTGGACTCTGTTCCTAGCCCGGCCTCACCAGCCTCGCCTCGTACGCGAACACCGCCGCCTGCGTACGGTCCCGCAGCCCCAGCTTCACCAGGATCCGGCTGACATGGGTCTTGATCGTCGACTCGGCGACCACCAGCCGCTCGGCGATCTCCCCGTTCGACAGCCCCTGCGCGATGAGGACCAGCACCTCCGTCTCCCGCTCGGTCAGATCCCCGTACGTCCCCTGCTGCGCGGCCGCCATCAGACGGGGTGTCTCGGACAGCTTCGAGAACTCCGTGATCAGCCGCCTGGTGACGGAGGGCGCGAGCAGCGCCTCGCCGGCCGCCACCACCCGCACCCCGTCGGCGAGTTGACGCGCCGAGGCGTCCTTGAGGAGGAACCCGGAGGCTCCCGCGCGCAGCGCCTGGTACACGTACTCGTCGAGGTCGAACGTGGTGAGCACCAGCACCTTCGCGTTACCGTCCGCCGCGACGATCTCCCGGGTCGCCTCGATGCCGTTCATCTCCGGCATGCGGATGTCCATCAGCACGACGTCCGGGGCCAGTTCGCGCACCCGCTCGACCGCGTCGCGCCCGTTCACCGCCTCGCCGACGACCTCGATGTCCGGCATCGCGCCCAACAGGACCGAGAAGCCCTCGCGCACCATCATCTGGTCGTCCGCGATCAGTACGCGGATCGTCATGCGTCACCCTCCCTCGCACTGGGCGCCGGTTCACTCGCACTCGGGACCGGCAGGAACACCGTCACCTCATAGCCGCCGTCGTCCGCCGGGGCCGCCGTCATCTCACCGTTCAGCATGGAGACCCGCTCCCGCATCCCGGTGATGCCGTGCCCCGCACCCGGCGAGGGCTTCACCAGGCTCGGCTCGGGCATCGGGCCGTTGACTATCCGCAGGCCCAGCCCGCCCAGCACGTAACCGATCTCCACCCGGGCGCTCGCACCGGGCGCGTGCCGCAGGGTGTTGCTCAACGCCTCCTGCACTATCCGGTACGCCGACAGCTCGACGCCCTGCGGGAGTTCACGCACCGCCCCCGTCACCGCCTTGTCGACGCTCAGGCCGGTGTCGCGCACATTGGCGAGCAGCGCGTCCATGTCGGCGAGGGTGGGCTGCGGGGCGTCGGGCGCCTCGTAGTCCTCCGCGCGCACCACGCCCAGGACCCGGCGCAGCTCGGTCAGGGCCGCCACCGCGTTCTCCCTGATCGTGACGAACGCGCGCTCCAGCTCCGGCGGCGGGTTCTCCACGCGGTAGGGCGCGGCCTCCGCCTGGATGGCGACCACCGACATGTGGTGGGCCACCACGTCGTGCAGCTCGCGGGCGATCGTCGTGCGCTCCTCCAGCAGCGTGCGCCGGGAGCGCTCGTGCGCCGTCACCGTCAGCTGCGCGGTCACCTCCTGCCGGGCCTCCCGGCGTATCTGCCAGACCGCGACGCCGAGCAGGACCAGCGCGGAGCTGAACAGCACCTCCGCCGTGTCGGAGCGGAAGTCGCGGCCGTCGGAGACGTTGCCCGCGATGAAGCCGTAGACCGCCGTCAGTACCCACATCCAGGCGGCGGTGCGCGGCCGGGTGCGTATGGCCACGATCGTCAGCACGAACAGATGGCAGGCAAAACTGCCGGCCAGCCACGGCCACGAGTCGTCCCACTCGTTCGCCAGCATCGTGGCGACCGGGGTGGCGACCATGGACAGCCAGAACGCGCCCACCGGCCGCACCATGGTCAGCAGCACCGGCGCCAGGGCGAGCAGGCCGAGGATCGTGTTGCTGCCCGCGCCGCGGATTCCGTTGTCCGAGGCGATGAGCATCGCGAGCAGGCCGGCCGCGACGATCAGGGCGTGCGGGCTCCAGGCCGCGTACTCCCGCGCCCGCCCCTTCAGGCGCCGGGTCAGCGGGCCTTCGGCGGTGGAGCGGGGCAGCGGGCGGTAGGCGAAGGCATCGTGGAACAGCTCCTGCCGCAGCCCGCGCAGGGCGTCCACGGCCAGCCTGAACTCCGGGCTGCGCGGCTTGGCGGCGGCGCCTGGCGGCATCTGCTGGGTCGTCTCGGTCACATTCAAAACGGTAGGCGGCGGGGCGGGTAGCCGTCGTCACCTGTGAGAAGGGTCCTGGGCCGTCCGTCTCAAGTACTACGGGTATGCCTGACGGGCTGGTTTCAGCGGCTTCGGTGGCTGCCGTGGTCGCCGTGGTGCAGCAGCCGCCGTGGTTTCAGCGGCCGCCGCCCGGGCGGACCAGCCCCGACTCGTAGGCGAACACCGCCGCCTGCGTGCGGTCCCGCAGGCCCAACTTCACCAGGATGCGGCCGACATGGGTCTTCACGGTCTGTTCGGCGACGACCAGGTGCTGGGCGATCTCCGCGTTGGACAGACCCTGCGCGATCAGTGCGAGGACCTCCGTCTCGCGCTCGGTGAGGTCGCCGACGCGTGACTTGAGCGGGGTGCGCGGGGTGCCGTTCAACCGGGAGAACTCGGCGATCAGGCGGCGGGTGACGCCGGGCGCGAGCAGCGCGTCACCGGCCGCCACCACCCGTACCGCCTCGGCCAGTTGGTCGGCGGACGCGTCCTTCAGGAGGAAGCCGGAGGCACCGGCGCGCAGTGCCTCGTACACGTACTCGTCGAGGTCGAAGGTGGTGAGCACCAGGACCTTGATCTGCGGGGTCGCGACGGTGATGAGACGGGTGGCCTCGATGCCGCCGAGTTCGGGCATGCGGATGTCCATGAGGACGACGTCCGGGGCGAGCTCGGCGACCTTGGCGACCGCGTCCAGGCCGTCGACCGCCTGGCCGACCACCTCTATGCCGGGCTGGGCGTTGAGCAGCACGGTGAAGCCCTGCCGGACCATCTGCTGGTCGTCGGCGATCAGTACGCGGATGGTGCCGCTCGTCATGGGGTGTCGTCTCCTGTCGGGAAGATGAGCTCGGGAGCGGGTGGTCCGTCGGGGTCGACGGGTTCGTCGGGGAGCGCGACGCCGTCCCGGGGCAGGAACGCGACGATCGCGAAGCCGCCCTGGAATGTTTCCGTCGCGGTCAGGTGTCCGCCGAGCATCGACGCGCGCTCCCGCATCCCGAGCAGGCCGTGACCGGCGCCCAGGGAGGGCTGGACGGCTTGCCGCGGGCGGGAGTTGGTGACCGTCAGCTGCAGCCCCTCGGGGAGGTGGGTGACCTCGACGGCGACCGTGGAACCTGGCGCGTGACGCAGCGCGTTGCTGAGCGCCTCCTGGATGATCCGGTACGCCGACAGCTCCACGCCGGGTGCCAGCGGACGCGCCTCGCCCCTGATCTCGCTGCGCACGTCGAGCCCGGCGCCCCTGGTGTTCTCCATCAGGGCGTCCAGCCGGTCCAGCGTGGGCTGCGGGGCGTGCGGGGCAACGCCGGTGCCGGGGGCGGCGATGGCGTACGGGTCCTCCGGATACTCCGGGTTCTCCGAGCGGAGCACGCCGAGGACCCGGCGCAGTTCGGCGAGGGCTTGAAGGGCGTTCTGCCGGATGCCGTCGAGGTTCTCCTTGAGCTCGTCCGACGGGTTCTCGACCAGGTGGGGCGCCACTTGGGCCTGGATGGAGATCACCGACATGTGGTGCGCGACCACGTCGTGCAGTTCGCGGGCGATACGGCTGCGCTCCTCCAGGAGGGTGCGGTGGTGCCGCTCCTCCGCCGTGATCGTCACCTGCTCGACGAGTTGGGTTCGTGCCTCGCTGCGGCCGCGCAGGGCGGTGCCGACGAGGACGGCCACCGCGCAGACGGCCACCGCGACCGTGCCCGTCGAGGAGTAGCTCTGGGCGCCGAGCACCCCCTGGATGACGAACGTCGTCACCCCGGTCACGGCCAGCGCGGCGAGGGCTCTGCGGGCGGGTACGCGCAGCGCCAGCAGCAGGAGTACGGCGGCCTGGACGATGACTTCGGTGGTGCTCCAGGGCCAGTTGGGGCCGGGGTACGGGCCGTGGTCCAGAGCGAGTTGGGGCTCCAGGGCGGCACGCGCGGCCAGCGCGGTGACGGCCGTGGTGGTCAGGGACAGCGCCCAGGCAGGGAACGGGCGACGCAGCGCGAGGACCAGGGCGACGCCCTGCCCGAAGCCCGCCAACAAGCCCTGGGGCACGCCCAGTTCGTACTCGCGCATCATCTCGTCCGTGCCGGACAGGGAGAGGCCGAGAGCGGCGAGGGAGACGAGGGCGTACGTGACAAGGCGCAGCCGACGGTGTCCGGGGAACAGGGTGGGTGCGGTGGGCGGGGTCTCGGCACCGTCGGCAGCTGCGGTCATCTGGTCAACCCTAGGCACGGTGAGGGGACTTCGCTCGGAGGCGGGTACGGAAACCGGTGCCGACCGGGCGCGGGCGCGGGTCCTGCTCGTACGTCCGGAACGCCGTCCAGCAGATCGTCAGGGCCAGGGCGAACACCGGGAGCCAGGCCACCCGGGCCGCGACCCACGTCAGGTCGTCGGGGCGGGTGTGCAGGCCGGGCAGGTGGCCCGCGGGGAGGGTCGTCGCTGTGGCGGCCATCAGGGCCGTCTGGTGCCAGAGGAAGACCGTCATCGCGGAGAGGTTGACCAGGGCCACCGCCGACCAGGCGAGCGGACGGCGCATCGTGCGGCGCAGGCGGTCGCGGAGGAGCAGGGCGAGTCCGCACTGGGCCAGGCCGAAGGTGACCGCGGCCAGGGTCGGCGGGTCGAGGTTGGAGATCGTGGTGCCGGGGACGCCGACCATCGACGCCGGGTAGCCCGCCCAGAGGACGAGCGCCGCCGTCGCCGCCGTACCACCGGCCAGCAGGACCCAGCCCGCGCGGGCGCGGTCCAACTCGCCCCGGGTCCAGGCCGCGCCGAGCGTGTACGGCACCAGCCAGCCCGCCGCCACGTTCACCCAGCCGAGCCAGGACGGGCCGCCGAGTCCGAAACGGATCAGGTCCACGTGCAGTACGACGGCCAGCGGCCACAGTGGGTTCAGCCGGGTCACGAGGGGAGTCGCCGCCGTCAGGCCCGCGAACACGAGCAGGAACCACATCGGCGACAGCGCCAGCTTGACCAGGGTGCGCACCGTCTCGAAGTCCGCGCCGGACACGAGCAGCGCGATCGCCGTCACCGTCCACAGGGTGAGGAGCGCGGCCGCCGGTCTGAACAGCCGGGCCAGCCGGGCGGTCAGCCATTGCCCGTACGTCGTGCCCCGGGCCCGTGCGGAGGCGTAACCACGGGTCGCCACATGGCCGCCCACCAGGAAGAACACCGCCAGCGTCTGGAACACCCAGGAGATGGGCGTCAGCCACGGCATGTGCTGCAACGGGCTCGCCGTGTGCAACGTGCCGCCGTCCGCGACCAGCGCCGTCACCAGCCAGTGGCCCAGGACGACACCGAGGATCGCGAGGGCGCGCAGGGCGTCCACGGCACGGTCCCGGTCGGGCGGGGTCGTGGCGTCGACCCGGGCGGCAGCGTGCCGTAGGCCGTGCAGGCCCTGCCGTATCCCGATCCCGTTCGTCCTCGTACTGCTCAGGGTCCGCTTACGCATGGGTCACCTCCGAGGTCTCGCCCAGGACGATCCGAGCGAGGTTGGCCAGGGAGGCCGTGCCCGGGGTGAAGTAGTCGCTGTGGCCGACGTCGCCGGCCGCGAAGACACGGGCGCCGAACGCCGGGGACACCGGGTCGGTGCCGAAGCCGACGGTCGTGCCGAACAGGTCCGCGCTGACGTGCGGGACGCCTCCGACCCAGTCGTCGGCGCCACGTCCCGCCCAGACCCGGGCCGGGGTGCGCAGACCGGCGGCGGAGTCGACTCCCGTGCCGGGGCTGCCGATCAGGGCGATGTCGGACACGGCCAGACCGGCGGCGGCCCGCCCGCACACGACCGTGCCGTACGAGTGGCACACCAGCGTGATGTGCGCCCCGCGGCCGGTGACGGCGTGCACCTGCCGTATGAACTCCCGTAGGTGCGGGGCCGCTTGGTCCGCTCTGTCCCCCGTCAGGACCGTGGTGCTCACCGTGCGCGGGGTCTGGTAGCCGAGCCAGGACACCACCGCTGTACGGGAGTCGGGGGCGTCCCGGGTCAGTTGGCGGCGCAGGTTGAGCGCGGTCGCGCGGAAGCGGTCGTAGGTGTCGAGCGTGGTGTCCGAACCCGGGACCAGGACGGCCACGCGGTCGGCGTGCGCCAAGTCGCCGAGGACTTCCGTCGCTTGGCCCTCGCCCCGGCCGTCGAAGGTGAGGAGATTCCGGTCCGGGTCGGCCATCGCGCGGTCCGCCGCGGCGCGACGGTCGTCACCGTTGGCGGCGGCCATCCGGGACGCCTCGCCGGCGTTGGCCCGGTTCGCCGCGTACGCCTCGTCCAGCGTGGCCGGTGTGAGCGGGGCGAGGGCGGCGGGCGCGGGCGCGGGGATCTCGGGCTGCGCCGCGGCGGAGAGGGGGATCACGACGGCGCCGGTGACGAGGGCGGCGAGGAGGGCGCGACGCCATCTGCCGGTGCGGCGACGCCTGTCCGCCCGCGGCACGGAATCCGCGGCAACTTCCGCACCCAGCTCGGCAGTTGCCGCCTCGGCCGCCCCCGTATCGAGCCCCGTATCAAGCCCTGTATCGAGCTCCGTCCCCGTCCCCATCCCCGTCTCCCCTCCCCGTCCGCCCGGTTGTCGGGCTGGATCATCTGGAAGGAAAATTACGGATCCGGGGTCGTCGTCCGCGTCACACCAGGGAGCTCACCTGCGTCGTAGCTCTCAGGTATTACGGGTATGACCGGGACGGACAGGCACCCGGGCGGAGGCCGCTCACCACGCCAGCTGTGCGATCTCCTCCGCCACCACCGCGCAGGCGTCCGCCGCCGGGTCGATCAGCGGGAAGTGGCCGACGTCCTCCAGCAGCGTGAGGCCCACGACCTCGCCCGACTTCGCCGCCGCGTCCGCGTAGGACTCGGCGACCGCCTGGGGGACCTCGATGTCGGCGCGGCCCTGGACCAGGGTGGTCGCGATGCCGGTGGGGAGGAGGAGCGACGGGTCCGCGTACGGCAGACGCTCGGCGAACTTGGTCTCTCCGCCCAGGAGTTGAGCGGCCGCCCCGCCGCACACCGCCAGCTTCTCGGCGACCGTGAAGTCGGCGATCGGGGCGAGCGCGACCACACCGCGCAACGCGGCGGGGGCGCCGGTGCGCCAGGGGGCGTCCTTCGGGAGGACGTGCCGGGCCGCGGCCCAGAGGGCGAGGTGGCCGCCCGCCGAGTGCCCGGTGATCACCGTGCGGCGCGGATCGGCCTGCGGCAGCGCCTCCCGTACGAGCGCGGGGAGGGCGTCCAGCGCGGCGGCGACATCGTCGAAGGTGTCCGGCCAGCGCCCGGCGAGCGGGCCGCCGGTAGCGCCAACCGCACTGCCCTGCGCCGGAATTGAGGCGCCCTCCGCAGGACTCGCGGGCCCCCGCCGGTACTCGACGTTGGCCACCGCGAACCCCCGTCGCGCGAGGAAGTCCGCGAACGGGGTGATGTGCCGGCGGTCGTACGGGGCGCGCCACGCGCCCCCGTGCAGTACTACGACCAGGGGTGGAGCCTCGCCCGGCACGCGTTCGCCGCGCGGGGCGTAGAAGTCGATCACCTGATCGGGGTGGTCGCCGTACGCGGCGGTGCTGTCGGGGTCGACGGCGGGGTGCGAGAAGGCCGACTCCTCTTCTGCGGCGGCACGTGCGGCTGCGTCGTCCGGCATGCTCCAACCTCTCAGCGACGAAACGGATTTGGACGGTTCGGATGTGGCGGACCTGGAGAAGATTGCGGCCGTTGGCGGGACGCTACCAGGCCGGTGACGTGCGCGGACACGCGGATGTCACGCTGGGTGAGGGTTAAACGGTTCTGCTGTTTCGTTACGCTGACGCCGTGCCCGTCACGGCACCTCATCAGCACTCCAAGGAGACCGCAATGTCCGCCGAGGACGAGCACGCACACAGACCCCAGCCCGACCCTGAGCCCGCCCCTGAAACCGACCCCGGACCCGGCACCCTGCGCCCCGGTGGCCGCACGGCACGCGTGCGTACGGCGGTGCTGCGGGCCGCGGGTGACGTGCTGGCCGAGCAGGGCGTCGACCGGCTCGACCTCTCGGACGTCGCCCGGCGGGCGGAGGTCGGCAAGACCACGGTGTACCGGCGCTGGGGTTCGGTGACCGCGCTGGTCGCGGACCTCCTCGTCGACATGGCCGAACAGTCGCTGCCGCGCGAGGAGACGGGCTCGCTGCTCGGCGACCTGCGCGCCAACGCCCTGCTCGTGCAGCGCACCCTCGCCGATCCCCGGCAGGGCGCCCTGTTCCGCGCCGTCATCGCCGCCGCGACCTGCGACGCCCGTACGGCCGAGGCCCTGCGCCACTTCTACGAGGTGCGGGTCGCCGAGTGGACTCCCTGCGTCGAACAGGCCGTGGCGCGCGGGGAGTTGCCCGCCGGCACCGATCCCTCCCAGGTCGTACGGGCCGTATCGGCGCCCCTCTACTACGAGTTGCTGACCACCGGGACCGCCCCGGACACCCCCGCCGCGGAGCGCGCCGCGCGCGCCGCGCGGGCCGCCGCCGTGGCAGGGGTGTACGTCACCAGCCTGTCCGACGATCTAACCGCTCCCATGGCCTACGACGGTTAGATCGAGATACAGCTTCTAGCGGACCACGTCTCCCAGCGTCCGAGCCGCCCGCTCCACGTCCCCGAACCCGACGTACAACGGCGTGAATCCGAACCGCAACACGTCCGGATGCCGGAAGTCGCCGACCACGCCCCGCTCGATCAGCCGCTTCATCACGTCCCCGGCGTCCGCACACCGCAGCGCGACCTGGCTGCCGCGCTCCGCGTGCGCCACCGGAGTCACCGACTCCACCCGCCCGGCGGGGACGTACGACGCCACGCACTCCAGGAAGAAGTCCGTCAGGGCAAGGGACTTGGCGCGCACCGCCTCGATCGAGACGCCACCGCCGTCTCCGTCCCACACCTCAAGGGCCGCTTCCAGAGCGAGCATGGACAGGATGTCCGGCGTACCCACACGGCCGCGCAACGCGCCCGCCGCCGGTTCGTAGGCGGGCCGCATACCGAAGGGTTCGGCGTGCGAGTTCCAGCCGGGGAGCGGCGAGTCGAAGCGGTCCTGCAACTCCCGCCGCACATACAGATACGCGGGCGAACCCGGGCCGCCGTTCAGGTACTTGTAGGTGCAGCCGACCGCGAGGTCGACCCCGTGCTCGTCGAGTCCGACCGGCAGCGCGCCCGCGCTGTGGCACAGGTCCCAGACGACCACAGCACCCGCCGCGTGCACCGCGGCCGTCAGCGCGGGCAGGTCGTGCAGCCGGCCGGTGCGGTAGTCGACGTGGTTGAGGAGCACCGCCGCCGTACGGTCGCCGAGCGCGCCCGGCACCTCGGCCGGGGCCACCGGCCGCAGCGTGCACCCGGTCATCCGGGCCGCCGACTCGGCGATGTACCCGTCCGTGGGAAAGGTCGTGGCGTCGACGACGATCTCGTCCCGCCCCGAGCCGGCCGTCATCCGCACGGCCGCCACAAGTGCCTTGAAGACGTTGACACTTGTGGAGTCGCCGACGACGATCTGCCCGGCCGCCGCCCCGACCAGCGGAGCGATCCGGTCGCCGATCCGCTCGGGCGCGGTCCACCAGCCGCTCTCGTCCCAGGAGCGGATACGCAGTTCGCCCCACTGGCGGCGTACGACGTCCTCGACCCGCCCCGGAACACCGACCGGCAGCGCGCCGAGCGAGTTCCCGTCGAGGTAGACAACGTCATTGAGGACGAACTGCGAACGCACACCGGCCAGTTCGTCACCGGCGTCCAACTTCTCGGCCTTCAGAACGAGTTCAGACATGGGACCGCGCCGTCCACAGCTCGGGGAACACGTTCTTCTGGGCCCGCTTCTCCAGCCAGGCCACGCCCGCGGAGCCGCCGGTCCCGGTCTTCGCGCCCATCGCGCGCCGGGTGGCGACAAGGTGGTCGTTGCGCCATCGCCAGACCAGTTCGGCGACGTCGGTCAACGCCTCGCCGAGCCGGGCGAGTTCGTCGCCGGCGTCACCGGCGTAGAGGGCGGTCCACACCTGCTCCACCGCGTCCGACGGCTCGTACCGCAGCGTCACGTCACGCGTCAGTACGGCCTCGGGGACCGCGTGCCCGCGCCGGTCGAGGAGCCTCAACACCTCGTCGTAGAGGCTCGGTTCCTGCAGGGCCTTCTCCAACTCGGCGTGCACGCGCGGCGCTCCGCGGTGCGGGACGAGCATGGACGCGGACTTCTCGCCGAGGAGGAACTCCATGCGGCGGTACATCGCGGACTGGAAGCCGGAGCCCTCACCGAGGGCGGCGCGGTAGGAGTTGAACTGGGCCGGGGTCAGCTGGCCGAGGGGCCGCCAGGAAGCGTTGAGCGCGTCGAGTTCCCGTACGGAACGCTTCAGCGCGTCGATCGCGACCGGCACCCGGTCCTCGCGCAGGGCGCGCGCGGCGGTCTCCCACTCGTGGACGATGACGGTGAACCACAGCTCCATGACCTGGGTGGTGACCAGGAAGACCATCTCGCCGGGGTCGTCGGAGCGGGTGTGCTGGAGGTGGGTGAGGACGTCGGCCTGGACGTAGTCCTCGTAGGGGGTCGTCCCCCGGAAGTCGAGATGCGGGGCCTCGGGCTCCTGAGGTTCCTGAGCCGGTTGGGACATCGCTGTCTCCTGATGCGTACTCCGGGTAGCGGTCCGCCCCTGCCGAATTCCGACACGGGGGCCCCGGTCCCCACCGGGCATCCTCCCCAATGGTCCCCCGAGACCGCAAGGTCCGCCTGGTCACACCAGGCGGACCTGCATCAACGTCCCCGGACTAGCCGAGCGTCTGGGCCGCCGTCGGCGAGGAGTCCTTCAGGAACTGGCTGCACCGCGCGTACTCCTCCTGCTCCCCGATCGCCTGCGCGGCACGGGCGAGGCCGTGCAGGGCCCGCAGGAACCCGCGGTTCGGCTCGTGCTCCCAGGGCACCGGTCCGTGCCCCTTCCATCCGTTGCGCCGCAGGGAGTCGAGCCCGCGGTGGTAACCCGTACGCGCATAGGCGTACGACTCCACGACACTCCCCCGCTCGAAGGCGTCGTCGGCCAACAGCGCCCAGGCCAGCGAGGAGGTCGGATACTTCGCGGCGACATCGGCGGGCGTCGCACCACTCGCGAGGAGGTCGCGCGGCCCGGGGTCTTCGGGGAGGTGGGTCGGGGGCGGTCCCCCGAGGAGGTTCTCGTGAATCGTCATGGGTTCCAGTCTCCCCCAGGGACGGCGATTGCCCGGCATCAAGGCCGACAAGGCCAACAAGCCCGACGCGCCCGACAAGCCCGCCGAGCCGTCGCGCCACGACCCCGCCCCTTGCCCCGCCTACTGCCCCGCTTCGAGACGCCCCTTCCCCACCCGCGGCTCCAGCGGCGGAGCCGTCACCCACCCGTGTGTGAGGCACTCCGGGCGGCGGCAGTCCGGGGCCGGGCGGCGTACGGTCGCGTAGGCCAGGACCGAGCCCACCACCAGGACGCCCGCGCACCACCACATCGCCCGGTCGAAGGCGTGGTCGAAGGCGCCCGCCGAGCGGTACGCCTCCGGGCCCATCCCCGCGAGCAGCGGCAGCGCGGCGACCGCGATGAGGCCGGCCGCGCGGGCCGCCGCGTTGTTGATGCCGCTGGCCAGGCCCGCGCGGGCCGTGTCGACGGAGGCGAGGACCGTGGCCGTGAGCGGGGCGACCAGGACGACCATGCCGGCGCCCATCACCAGGAGGGCCGGTACCACGTCGGCGAGGTAGGAGGCGTCCGGGCCGACACGCAACATCAGCAGCATCGCCGCGGCGCACAGGAGCGGGCCGACCGTGAGGGGGATGCGGGGGCCGATGCGCTGGGCCAGTTCGCCGGAGCGGGCCGAGAAGAGCAGCATCAGGGCGGTCGTCGGGAGGAGCGCCGTGCCTGCCTGGAGCGCCGAGTAGCCCGCCACTACCTGGAGTTGGAGCGCGGTCAGGAAGAAGAAGCCGCCGAAGGCCGCGTAGACGCAGAAGGTGACGAGGTTGACCGCCGTGAACTGGCGCGACGCGAAGATGTCCGGCGGCATCATCGGGTCGGCGCTGCGCTTCTCGACGTAGACGAAGGCGACGCCCGCGGCCACGCCCGCGACGGCGGTCAGCACGACCACCAGCGAGCCGTTGCGTGCCTCGATCAGTGCGTACGTCACGAGCGCGAGCGACACGGCTCCCAGTGCCGCGCCGAGGACGTCGAAGCGGCCGTGCTTGCGGCCGTCCGCCGACTCGGGGACGTGGCGTACGGCGATGGGGGCGCAGATGACGGCCATGGGGACGTTGATGAGGAACACCCAGCGCCAGCCGGGGCCGTCCACCAGCCAGCCGCCCAGGAACGGGCCGATCGCCGCGCCGATGCCGCCGAAGCCGGACCACAGGCCGACCGCCCTGGCCCGGTCGTCGGGGTGGAAGGAGGCCTGGATGAGGGCGAGGGAGCCGGGGGTGAGGAGCGCGCCGCCGATGCCCTGGAGCGCGCGGGCGGCGACCAGGACGGTCACGTTGGGGGCGAGTCCGCACAGCAGGGACGCCGCCGCGAACCAGATCACGCCCAGGACGAAGATCTTGCGGCGGCCGTAGCGGTCGCCGAGCGAACCGCCGAGGAGGATCAGGCCGGCCAGCGTCAGCATGTACGCGTTGACCGTCCACTGGAGGGCGGCCAGGTCGGCGTCGAGATCGCGGCCGATGCGGGGCAGGGCGACGTTGACGACGGTGGAGTCCACCATGGCCATGCTGGAGCCGAGCACCGTGGTCAGCAGGATCCACTTGCCCTGGGGCGAGGCGAGCCGGACATCGGAGGACATGCCCCAGGTATACAACGAGCCCGGTGCCGTAGCACCGGGCTCGCGAAAAGGGCGCCGTAAACCCTCGTGAACGCCTCGAAGAGACGGTTACTTGATCTTCGTGCCCGTGGAGCGCAGGTTCGAGCACGCCTCGGTGACGCGCGCCGCCATCGACGCCTCGGCGAGCTTGCCCCAGGTGCGCGGGTCGTAGGTCTTCTTCGAGCCGACCTCGCCGTCGACCTTCAGCACACCGTCGTAGTTGCGGAACATGTGGTCCGCGATCGGGCGCGTGAACGCGTACTGGGTGTCGGTGTCGAGGTTCATCTTCACGACGCCGTTCTCCAGCGCGGTGGCGATCTCCTCCGGCGTGGAGCCGGAGCCGCCGTGGAAGACGAAGTTGAACGGCTTGCTGCCGGCCGGCTGGCCGTACTTCGCGGCCACGCCCTCGTTCAGCTCCTTGAGCAGCTCGGGGCGGAGCACGACGTTGCCCGGCTTGTACACGCCGTGCACGTTGCCGAAGGACGCGGCCAGCAGGTAGCGGCCCTTCTCGCCGAGGCCGAGCGCCTCGACCGTACGGATCGCGTCCTCGACCGTGGTGTAGAGGGAGTCGTTGATCTCGTGCGAGACACCGTCCTCCTCGCCGCCGGTCGGCGTGATCTCCACCTCAAGGATGATCTTCGCGGCGGCCGCGCGGGCCAGCAGCTCCTGCGCGATGGCGAGGTTGTCGGCCAGGGTCTCCGCCGAGCCGTCCCACATGTGCGACTGGAACAGCGGGTTGCCGCCGGCCTTCACACGCTCCTCGGAGACGGCGATCAGCGGACGGACGTAGCCGTCGAGCTTGTCCTTGGGGCAGTGGTCGGTGTGCAGCGCGACCGTGACCGGGTACTTCTCGGCGACGATGTGCGCGAACTCGGCCAGGGCCACGGAACCCGTGACCATCTCCTTGGCGTACTGGCCGCCCAGGAACTCGGCGCCACCCGTGGAGATCTGGACGATGCCGTCGCTCTCGGCCTCCGCGAAGCCGCGCAGCGCAGCGTGCAGGGTCTGGGTCGAGGTCACATTGATGGCCGGGTAGGCGAACTTGCCTGCCTTCGCCCGGTCGAGCATCTCGTTGTAGACCTCGGGGGTTGCGATGGGCATCTGTCCGCTCCTTGGTATGTGCGGGTTGGCGATCTTCGCGATCTGCGTGCTACGGCCCTGACCTAGACCTTGGGTGCGACGTCATCGTCGGCCCCATCTTTCCAGACGCGGCCGGATGCTAAGAGTGGGCGGTCAGTCCAGGCCCAGCTCGTCCTTGGAGTAGGCGAAGAGATACGGCACCCCGGCCCCCGCCTCGATCTTCTCGGCGGCACCGGTCGCCCGGTCCACGATGGTCGCGACGCCGACGACCTCGGCACCGGCCGCGCGCACGGCCTCGACCGCGGTGAGCGGGGAGTCGCCGGTGGTGGAGGTGTCCTCGACGACCAGGACGCGGCGGCCCTTGATCTCGGGGCCCTCGACCTGGCGCTGCATGCCGTGCGCCTTCGCGGCCTTGCGCACGACGAAGGCGTCCAGCTTCCGCCCCCGCGCGGCGGCGGCGTGCAGCATCGACGTGGCGACCGGGTCGGCGCCCATGGTCAGCCCGCCGACCGCGTCGAAGTCGAGGCCGGCGGTCAGGTCCAGCAGCACCTGCCCGACGAGCGGGGCGGCCTCGCCGTCGAGGGTGACGCGGCGGAGGTCGATGTAGTAATCGGCCTCCAGCCCCGACGACAGGGTCACCTTGCCGTGCACCACGGCCTTGTCCTTGATCTGCTGCAGCACCACGCCGCGTACGTCCGTCATGCCGCCCAGCTTAGAGGCGGGTCCACGCCCAGGTCATCGTGGCTTCCAGCGGCTCGATCGGGGTGACCAGGCGGGGCAGGGTGTTCAGGCCGTCGGGCGGGCCGGTCTGCGGTTCCACGCACACGGCGGCCTCCTGCTCGTCGTAGACGACGACCCACTCCTCCGGGCTGGTCACCTTCAGCTCCAGCTGCCCCGGCCAGGTCAGCGTGACGTCGACGCCGCCGGGCATGCCGAAGCAGTCGTCCCAGGGGCCCGGCCTACGGTCGACGCGCTTGCCGGTGGGGAGATGGTCGTCACCGCGCTCCTCCTGCCAGGCGGGGCTGAAGTCGACGGTGACGTCCTCGCCACCGAGGTTGCGGTGGAACCACGGGTGCCAGCCGATCTGCGCCGGGAAGGAGTCGTCGTACGCCTCCACCGCCATCGTGAGCGTCAGGGAGTCCCCGGTCAGCGCGACGGCCTGGGTGACGCGGCCCGGGTGGGGCCAGGGATCGACCAGGTCGTACGTGATGACCGCCTCGTCGGCCGACCTGCGGGCGGTGCGCCAGGCGCCGTCGCGGACCGTGCCGTGGATGGCGTGCGGCGGGGAGTTGAGGGGCATCTGGCGGACGGTCGTACCGTCCCGGAAGCGGCCGTCGCGGATCCGGCCGCACCAGGGGACCATCGGGAAGCACCCGAACCGCTCGCCCTGGCGCAGGAGTTCGGTGCCGCCGACGCGGAGCCCTCCGATACGGCCGCCGTTGCCCGGCTGCACCGTCACTTCCGCGTCGCCCGCGGTCAGCGTGATCTCTTCGTTACTCACGGCACGACCCTACTGGGCGGATCGACGGTCCGATCAAGAGGGCGTTCGGCGAACCGTCAACGGCGTTTGCGCAGCACCCTGTTGACCACGATCGCAGAGGCCAGGATCACCGCCGCGGCGGGGGCCGCCCAGCGGAGGGTGGCGTTCGCCGCCACGGTCTGCGGGGCGGGGACGGGGGCGTAACGGCCGCGCGGGGGCGCGTGGTCGACCTCCTCCGCGCTGCGGCCGATCATCGTGCGGCGGGCGTGGGCGGCTTCGGCGGGAGGTTCGGAGGTGTCGGCGAAGGTCTCGGAGACGTGGGGTCCGGGTTCGTCCAGGCCGCCGATGTCGCCCACGGGGTCGTCGACGTCGTCGACGTCGTCGATTTCGTCGGGCTCGTCGGGCTCGTCGGGCTCGTCGGGCTCGTCGGGCTCGTCGGGCTCGTCGGGCTCGTCGGGCTCGTCGGGCTCGTCGGGCTCGTCGGGCTCGTCGGGCTCGTCGGGCTCGTCGGCCAGGGGTTCCAGGGGCGGAGGCGGAACCTCGGTCTCCGGTGTCTCCAACACGGCGGCGGGGTCGGTGAGTTCGGCCGGCCCCGGTTCCTCCGCCTCCCCATTCGCCTCCGCTTCCGCTTCCGCCCCCAGGTTCTCCGCGAACCGGTCCAGCAGCCTGGTCGCCGCCGCCCGCACCGCGTCCGGCGCCAGCTCGGTGATCCGGCCGTCCGCCGTCGCCGTACTGTCGAAGACGAGGGTGGAGCCGCCGTCGGACTCGCGGACGCGCAGCGTGAGCGCGAGTTTCACGGAACCGGTGCCGCGGGCCTCGGTCGCGTCGCCCTCCACGGCGTACGTACCGTCGTCCTGCGCGGAGACGCGCACGGAACCCCGGTAGGTGATGGAGTGGCTGCCGACGCGGACCTTCAGGCGTCCGGCGACGGGTTCGGTACCGGCGTCCTGCTGGAAGCCGGGGACGGCGCGGGCGACCCGGGCGGGGTCCGCGAGTGCGTCCCGCAGTTGCTCGGGGGTAACCGGAACGTGCACCTCATGCTCCATGCTTGCCGAGCCTACCTAGGTTGACCGGGGGTACACCTGCCGTTGCCCAGAAGTGCCGGTGTGTTGGTGCGGGCGTCGGATGATGCCGACGGGCGCTGAAAAGCAAGCGCCCCTCCTGCACACAAACCCTCAGTACCGCGGATGCACCAACGTGGAAGCCGCCAGCCCCGGCACCCGCGTCCGCTCCGCCGCCCGTTCCTCGCTCGCCAGCCCCGGCTCCGCGGGCGCCACCCCCCGGGTCGCCAGCACGAACCCCCAGTCCCGCGGGGCCCGAGACGTGCCGGTCGTCCGGTCGGGACCCGCCGCGAACCCCGAGGCACGGCCCCCCACCCGGTACGGGACGGCGTGGAGCCCGGCCGCGCGAACCGTCGAGACGACCGTCCAGAAGACATGGCGCCGGGAGGAGACGGGACCCGCGTGCACGACCAGGCGCCCCCGTTCCGTGAGGGCCCGGCGGGCGAGGCCGTAGAACTCCTGGGAGTACAGCTTCGTGCTGGCGGTGATGCCGGGGTCGGGGAGGTCCGCGACGACCACGTCGTACGAGCCCGGGCGGACCCCGCGCAACCGGTCGAAGGGGTCGCCCGTGGTGACGTGGACGCGCGGGTCGTCGTAGACATGACCGTTGAGGGCGGACAGGGCGGGGTCGTGGCGGGCCAACCGGACGACGCCCGCGTCGAGTTCGACGATGTCGACGCGCCGCACGCCCCGGTGGCGCAGCACCTCGCGGGCAGCGAGGCCGTCGCCGCCCCCGAGGACGAGCACGCGCGCGTGGGGGCCGTTCATCGCGGGGGCGACGAGTGCCTCGTGGTAGCGGTTCTCGTCGCGTCCGCTGACCCTGAGGCGGCCGTCGAGGAACAGGTCGAGGGGGCGGCCGTGGTCGCCGCCGGTGAGGACGACCTCCTGGACGTCGGTCTGGAGCGCGACGCGGACGTCCTTGCCGTAGACCGCGTGCCGCGCGGCCCGTTCGAAGTCGTCGACCAGTACGGCGGCGGAGGCGAGCAGGCCGAGGACGGTGAGGTTGGTGATGACCAGGAGCCAGCGACTCCGGCGGGAGAGGTCGCGGCGGAACAGGCCCAGGACCAGGGAGCCGCCGGCGACCACGTTGACCGTGCCGGTGAGCAGGGTGCCGGTCAGCTGGCCCAGAAACGGCAGGAGGAGGAAGGGGAAGGCGAGGCCGCCGACCAGCGCACCGACGTAGTCCGCCGCGAACAGGTCGGCGACCGCACCCCCCGCGTCCTGGCGGCGGATCCGCTGGATCAGTTCCATCAGCAACGGGACCTCCGCGCCGATCAGCAGCCCGATGGCGAGCGAGAAGGCGACCAGGAGGCAGCGCGGGCCCTGGGCCCACAGCCCACCCCAGTTCCCCGTCCAGGCGAAGACCGCGTACAAGGCCATCGCGCTGCACCCGCCGATCAGCGCGAGGGCCGCCTCGACCGCGCCGAACCCGGCCGCCGCGTGCCAGCGCAGGCGTTTCGCGGCGAGCGAGCCGATGCCCATCGCGAAGACCATGACGGAGAGGACGACGGACGCCTGGGTGACCGAGTCGCCGATCAGGTACGAGGCGAGGGCGACGAGTTCGAGTTCGTACACGAGGCCGCAGGCCGCGCAGACGAAGACGCCCGCGAGCACCAGGAACCGGCCCGTGCCCGGCCGTACGGGCAGCCGCGCGGGGCCTGCCCACGGTGGCTGGGTACCCGGCCGGGCCGGCGCGTGCGGTTCGATCACGCTGCGACGTTACGTCACATGACGGGCACGCTTCGTCACCCACACGTGTGGAATGTGTTTACAGCGACCGGGGTCGGTGTCGGCCGGCACAAGACGGTGGACCGGGGCCGGGGTCGGCCACGCGGGCCCGTCCCGGCCCGTCCACGTTCACACCGGCGACGGCATCGCGTGCCCCACCGGCACCCGCACCCCCACCCGCGTCCGGGTCGCCACCAGCTGCCCGTCCTGCGGATACGCGTGCCAGGTGCGCCAGAGCACCTGGCCCTCGTGCCGCTGGGCGAGCATCGCCGTGAAGGCGTGCGGGCTGCCGGGGAAGACCCCGGCCAGGCCGTTGGGATGGTCGGCGACCAGGGCCAGCAGTTCCTGGGCGCGGCCCGCGAACTGCCCCGGGGACAGCACCTCGACCCGGGCCGCGAACTCGTACTCCCAGTCGCCGACCCGCTTGGCCACCCCGAGCGGCAGCGGTGTGCTGGAACCCGGGATGCACGCGACCGTCTCCGAACAGCTGCCCCGCTCCTCGTCCAGGAGTACCTGGTGGGACGCGCCGAGCAGTCTCAACTGGAGCTTCGCACCGGCCAGTTCGAGATCGAGCGTGGCCAGGGCGGGAAGCGGCTCGCGCCCCAGGGTCCAGGCGAGGTCGGCCGCGCGCGTATCGGTGTAGGAGGTCTTCAGGGTCGTGAGCATGGATCGGCTCCGCTAGCACGCAAAGAAAGGGGAGGTAAGGGGAGGTGTGGGGGTCCGGCACACCCCGGCCGACACCGGGACATCGGCCCGGTCAGCCCAGTGAGGAGAAGGTGTCTGCAGGCGCCCGAGGGGTTGCGTTGGGGCTGCGTTGGTGATTTAGAGGGAATCATGAGCGGTGGCGCCACCACAGCGTTTTTACCCAACTTCGTGGGGTTTCCATCCCTCAGGGGGCTGCACAGCTCAACTGTTCAACCAAGGCGTACGCCCAGGCGTGTCAGGCGCGCGCCGGAGCGCCCGCCGGGAGCGGTCTCCCGACGGGCGCCACGACCCCCCGTCCGATACTTTTCGATACCTTTCGACCCCTTTCGCGGTGCCCCTTCGGTTCCTTCGCGGCGCTCGGCTGCCCCGTGTCAGCTGTCACCGCGTCCGGCCCGTCCGGTCACCGCGTCCGGCTCAGCTGCCCCCGCCGCAGCCGCCCCCACCCCCGCAGGACGAGCCCCCGCCGCACGACGAGCCGCCCCCGCAGGACGAGTGCCCGCCGCCGCAGGAGTGGTGGCCCCCGTGGTGACCGCCGGAGTGGCCGCCGCCCGAGGACGACGAACCCCCGTCCCCGGCCCACCAGCTGCTCGAACCGGCCGCGCCCCCGGAGAGCCCGGACCGACGCCCCGATCCCTTGCTGAGCTTGTCCCTGCGCCCCGCGCGGACGACCGCTCCTACGAAAGCCACTGCGATGACCGCCAGGATGATGCCGAAGACCATGGCGTCACCCTCCTTCCGATTCCCCCGAAGCGGCCCCCCGTGGGCGCCCCGGTTGGTGCGTGAAGCAGGGATGCCCGGCCGTCTCACCTGCCAAAGCAGAGTTGAGGAACTCCAGAGCTTGGGCGCAGGATGACGGGCATGACCTCCACCGCACGCCCCCTCCTCAACCGCCGGCTCGCCGAGTTCGGGACGACGATCTTCGCCGAGATGTCCGCCCTGGCCCTGAAGACCGGTTCGATCAACCTCGGCCAGGGTTTCCCCGACACGGACGGCCCCGAGGAGATCCGCGAGGCGGCGGTCCGCGCCCTGCGCGACGGACGCGGCAACCAGTACCCGCCGGGCCCCGGCGTCCCCGAACTCCGCACCGCGATCGCCGCCCACCAGCAGCGCCGCTACGGCCTCTCCTACGACCCCGACGCCGAGGTCCTGGTCACGGCGGGCGCGACGGAGGCGATCGCCGCGGCGCTCCTGGCCCTGGTGGAACCGGGCGACGAGGTCATCGCCTTCGAGCCGTACTACGACTCCTACGCGGCCTGCATCGCGATGGCGGGCGGCACCCGCGTACCGGTCACCCTGCGCCCGCACGAGGGGGCGTTCCGCCTCGACCTGGACGAGCTGCACGCCGCCGTCACCGACCGCACCCGCCTCCTCCTGATCAACACCCCGCACAACCCGACCGGCACCGTCCTCACCCGCGAGGAACTCGCCGCCATCGCCGAACTCGCCGTAGAACGCGATCTGTTGGTGATCACGGACGAGGTGTACGAGCACCTGGTGTTCGACGGGGCCGAGCACCTTCCGCTGGTGACGTTCCCGGGGATGCGGGAGCGGACGGTGTCGATCGGTTCGGCGGGCAAGACGTTCTCGTTCACGGGGTGGAAGGTCGGCTGGGTCACCGCCACGGCTCCGCTGGTCACCGCCGTACGGTCGGCGAAGCAGTTCCTGACCTACGTGGCGTCGGGCCCGTTCCAGTACGCGGTGGCGGAGGCGCTGGCGCTCCCGGACTCGTACTTCGACGCCTTCCGCGCGGACATGCTGGCCAAGCGGGACGTCCTGGCGACGGGCCTGGCGGAGGCGGGCTTCGAGGTCTTCCGCCCGGCGGGCACGTACTTCATCACGACCGACATCCGCCCCCTCGGCCCTGAGCTCTCCAAAAACGGTGACGGCTTCGCCTTCTGCCGCGCGCTGCCGGAACTCGCCGGGGTCGTGGCCATCCCGAACGCGGTCTTCTACGACCACCGGGAGGAGGGCGCGCCCTTCGTGCGGTTCGCGTTCTGCAAGCGGGTGGGTGTGCTGGAGGATGCGGTGGACCGGCTGAAGAAGCTGGCGGGCTGAGACTGCGGGGCATGACGACCGGCGCCCGTCCACAGGCTGTGGGCGGGCGCCGGTACATTCACGCGAGTCATGCGGGGCTGAGCGGTAGCGGTACTGACGAGGACTACTCCTCGTCGTCCTCAGGCTTCTCGACGGCCTCGTCGACTTCCTCGGTGAGGCCGAGCTGCTCGACGAGCCAGCGGTCGAACTCGATCGCCGCGCGCACCCAGCTGACCGTCGAGGACACGAAGTGGTTCAGGTCGACGCCGGTGCCGATCAGCATCTGTGCCTCACCGATGAGACGGACGGTGCCGTCGTCATGGGTGTGCGTGTAGACCTTGGGCCACAGGGTGCGGCGGTTCCAGTCGTCGATCGACTCCAGCAGCTGCGGCTTGACGTCGATGTCGTGCGGACGGTCGTAGAACGTCCGCACCGAGAAGACCAGCTGGTCGTCCTCACCGCGGAACATGAAGTACGTACGGAACTGCTCCCACGGCGCCGCGAGGTCACCCTCGTCGTCGACGACATACTTCAGCTCCATCTGGTCGAGGAGCTGCTTCACGAGGTCCTGATCCGGGACGACGGGGCCCGCCGGTCCTTGGGGGTTCGGCTCGGGCTGGCCCCCGAAGTTCGGAATCGAGGACGGGTCGATGCTCACCGTGTATTTCCCTTCGTACGGATTCCGCCATCCTCCCCCATCCGGGGAGGGGCGTGGCAACCCCTGACGGACCTGTCCGCCACGGGCTGACCGGATACGGTCATGCACATGCGGAGGGGGATGCGGCGGCGGCTGCGGGGGTTGTGGTCGATCTGCCTGGTCCTCGTGGTGTGGAGGACACCCGGGACGAACGACCTGTGCGTCCGCGTCGTCCACGACCCGCACACGGCCGGCACCTACGACGTGACAGTGAGCGTGCGCCACGAGGGCGGGTCCGCCGGGGACACCGCCCTCGTCACCTTCGACGCGAGTACCTACTGAGCGCCTGACGTCACGACCTGAGCGCAGGGCGTCACAGCGTCTTCCCGGTCGCCGGCCCCACGATGAGCCCCTCACCGAACGCGTCCACCCGCACCGTGTCCCCGTCCTTGACCTCGCCCGCGAGGATCTCCTTGGCGAGCCGGTCGCCGATCGCGGTCTGGACGAGGCGGCGGAGCGGGCGCGCCCCGTACGCCGGGTCGTTGCCGTTGTCCGCGAGCCAGGTCAGGGCCTCGTCGCTGATCTCCAGGGTGAGGCGGCGTTCCGCGAGGCGCTTGGCCAGGCGGCCGATCTGGAGGGCGGCGATGCGGCCGAGCTCCTCCCGGTTCAGGGCGGAGAAGACGACCAGGTCGTCCAGCCGGTTCAGGAACTCCGGCTTGAAGGACGCCCGGACCACCTGAAGGACCTGCTCCTTCTTCTCGTCCTCGCCCGTGGTCTGGTCGATCAGGAAGTTGCTGCCCAGGTTGGAGGTGAGGATCAGGATCGTGTTGCGGAAGTCGACCGTGCGGCCCTGACCGTCCGTCAACCGGCCGTCGTCCAGCACCTGGAGCAGGACGTCGAAGACCTCGGGGTGCGCCTTCTCGACCTCGTCGAGGAGGATCACCGAGTACGGGCGCCTGCGCACCGCCTCCGTGAGCTGGCCGCCCTCCTCGTAGCCGACGTATCCGGGCGGGGCGCCGACCAGCCGGGCCACGCTGTGCTTCTCGCCGTACTCCGACATGTCGATGCGGACCATGGCCCGCTCGTCGTCGAAGAGGAAGTCCGCGAGCGCCTTGGCCAGTTCGGTCTTCCCTACGCCCGTCGGGCCCAGGAAGAGGAACGAGCCGGTGGGGCGGTCCGGGTCCGCGATACCCGCGCGGGTGCGTCGTACGGCGTCGGAGACCGCCTGTACGGCCTCTCCCTGGCCGATGAGGCGGCGGCCCAACTCCTCCTCCATGCGCAGGAGTTTCTGCGTCTCACCCTCCAGCAGGCGGCCCGCGGGGATGCCGGTCCAGGAGCCGACGACGTCCGCGATGTCGTCCGGGCCGACCTCCTCCTTCACCATCGTGTCCTTGGAGGCCTCCTCCTCAGCCTCGGAGGCTTCCTCCAAGTCCCGTTCCAGGGAGGGGATCTCGCCGTAGAGCAGCTTGGAGGCGGTGTCGAAGTCGCCGTCGCGCTGGGCGCGTTCGGCCTGGCCGCGCAGTTCGTCGAGCTTCTCCTTCAGCTCGCCGACCCGGTTGAGGGACTGCTTCTCCTTCTCCCAGCGGGCGTTGAGGCCGCGCAGCTCCTCCTCGCGGTCGGCGAGGTCGCGGCGCAGCTTCTCCAGCCGCTCGATCGACGCCGCGTCCGTCTCCTTGTCGAGCGCCAGCTCCTCCATCTTCAACCGGTCGACGGAGCGCTGGAGTTCGTCGATCTCGACGGGGGAGGAGTCGATCTCCATGCGGAGGCGCGACGCCGCCTCGTCGACGAGGTCGATCGCCTTGTCGGGGAGGAAGCGGGAGGTGATGTAGCGGTCGGAGAGGGTGGCGGCGGCGACCAGCGCGCTGTCCGCGATGACGACCTTGTGGTGCGCTTCGTAGCGTCCCTTCAGGCCGCGCAGAATCGCGATCGTGTCCTCGACGCTCGGCTCCGCGACCAGTACCTGCTGGAAGCGGCGCTCCAACGCCGGGTCCTTCTCGATGCGTTCGCGGTACTCGTCGAGGGTCGTCGCGCCGACCATGCGCAGTTCGCCGCGGGCCAGCATCGGCTTCAGCATGTTGCCGGCGTCCATCGCGGAGTCGCCCCCGGCGCCCGCGCCCACGACGGTGTGCAGCTCGTCGATGAAGGTGATGATCTGGCCGTCGGAGTCCTTGATCTCGGCGAGGACGGTCTTCAGCCGCTCCTCGAACTCGCCCCGGTACTTCGCCCCCGCGACCATCGCACCCAGGTCCAGCGCGACCAGCCGCTTGTTCTTCAGGGACTCCGGCACGTCCCCCTTGATGATCCGCTGGGCCAGCCCCTCGACGACGGCGGTCTTGCCGACACCGGGCTCGCCGATCAGCACGGGGTTGTTCTTCGTGCGGCGGGACAGCACCTGGACGACCCGCCGGATCTCCTGGTCCCGCCCGATGACGGGATCGAGCTTGCCCTCGCGCGCGGCGGCCGTGAAGTCCGTACCGAACTTCTCCAGCGCCTTGTACTGCCCCTCGGGGTCGGGTGTGGTCACCCGGCGCCCTCCCCTGCTCTTCTGGAACGCGTCCAGCAGCTTCTTCGCGCCGGCCCCCTGCTGGGAGAGTACGTCCCCGGCCGCGCCGCCCTTCGCGGCGATCCCGATCAGCAGGTGCTCGGTCGAGAGGTAGTCGTCGCCGAGCTCCTTCGCGCGCTCACCCGCGTCCGCGATCACCGCGAGCAGCTCGCGGCTGGGCTGCGGCGGCGCGACCGTGGACCCGGTCACGCTGGGCAGCGAGCCGAGCACCCGCTCGGCCCCGGACCGTACGGCGGCCTGATCCGCGTCGACGGCCGCCAGCAGGTCGGTGATGTTCTCGTTGTCCTGCCCCTCCAGCAGCGAGAGCAGCAGATGCGCCGGGGTCAGATCCGCGTGCCCCCCGGTCACGGCACGGTTGCTGGCCGCGTTGATCGCGTCCCGGCTCCTGTTGGTCAGCTCGGCGTCCACGTTCGAGGCTCCTCCTCCTACGACCTTCTGCTTCTACGACCTTCACGTACGGGCCCTTGCGGGCGTCGCGCACGACCCCCGCCCACGGGCTGACTCACCCAACGTACACAAAGTTGAGTCTATTCCACTCAAGGCAGTGGAGGGGGCCTTCGGGGGACTAAGTTCCGGACCATGGCCACCTACCCGGTCGACCCGGGCGATCCCGACGCGTCGTATCTCAGCTTCTGGCGGGAACGGCACCTGTGCACCCTCACCACCCTCCGCCCCGACGGCAGCCCGCACGTCGTCCCTGTCGGAGTGACATACGACCCGGAGGCACGGCTTGCTCGGGTCATCGCGAACAAGTCGAGCACGAAGGTGGTGAACGTCCTGGCCGCCGGCCCCCAGGGCGCACGGGTCGCCGTGTGCCAGGTGGACGGGCGGCGCTGGGCGACGCTGGAGGGCCGGGCGGTCGTACGCGTCGAACGCGACCGGGTCGCCGAGGCGGAGCGCCGGTACGCGGAGCGTTACGAGCGGACGCCGTCGCCGAACCCGTCCCGGGTGGTGATCGAGATCGAGCTGACGCGGGCGATGGGGAAGGCCGTGGGGAAGGTGGCGGGCAAGGCGGCCGGGAGCAGCTGAAGCGACGATTTTCAGCCACCCGGGATCGGCCGATACCCGGAGATTCCGCACAAACTGCAGCGGCGTCACCGTGTTCAGGTCACGGTGACGCCGCTGCGGGGGGAAGCACCTGAGCGATCTTGTTACGACGGGGGAATCGCGTCAGGCACTGCGGGGGGTGGCTGAGATGGTCTGGATGTCGGGGGCATCCGTTTCCACCAGCCGGTGGTCTCGCTGGTCAAGATTCACAAAGATCATTCCGTACCGGATGGCACATCGCACTGGCTGCGGCGCCCCCCGGGGCCGCCGCAGACACCGGTACGCCCGTACGTCCTCGTCCTCGTCCCGCGTCACGACGACCGGCTCGCCGAACACGGTCACCATGAGCGAGTCACCGCTGTGGGGGATGGCGGTGGCCAGGTCGATGAAGTGCCAGCCGGAGCGGTAGGCCGTGGCCATTTCTCGGCGGAACGAGCGGTCGTCGGGTGGGGTGGTCACGTCAACTCCACGCAGTGTCATCTGCGGTTACAGAAGTGTCGCCGGCAGCCACGGTCGCGGTGTCGGCCGCGAGTGACCAAGCGGTGTCCTGTCGCACCTCGCTCTTCGCACCAGAGAGGCCACTCAGCGTTCCGAAGGCCACAACGGCGGAGAAGGCGGCGACAAGCACCGAGCGAAGCATTCTCTTACGCATAGTCGGCTTCGTCCTCACTTGAAGGTCCCCTCTTCCCCCGTCGAGTAAGACGATGGCTCATTCGGGCACGTCATGGCCACACGATCGGTGCATCATGTTCCTGCATGTTCAGGACCCTGGGGGGTGGAGATTTGACAATGAACCGGACCAAAGCGACACATCCCCACGCTGTGACGGAGTTGTGTGAGGAAGGAGGTCGTCTTTACGCGAACGCACTCCGCACGGGACGTATCGCACGCGCAGACGTGGAGCCTGCCCCGTGTTTGATGGAGTTCGCCCTGCTCCACCCGGATCCCGACGACGCGAACTGGCTGTGCCCGGTTCCCCCGGCGGTCGCCCTGGCTCAGCGGCTCAATCCGATCGAACGCGAGATAACGGACCGCCGACGGCTGTCCATCGAGATGGCCGACGTCTTCGAGCCGTTTATGGCGCTGAGCGCCCAGGTGACGGAGTCCACTCACTCGATCTCCGTACTGGAGGGACTCGACCGCATCAACGCGGCGCTCGACCTCGCTACGGCGCAGTGCCAGAACGAGGTGCTCGCGGTGCAGCCGAGCCACCGCCACCCGGAACGCCGGCTCGTCGAGGCGCTGGAGCGCGACAGGCCGCTGATCGAGCGAGGGGTGCGCATCCGGACCCTCTACCAGCACACGGCCAGATACAGCCCCGAGCGGCTCGCGTGGGTGGACAACTTCACCGACGGCAAGGTGGAGTACCGCACCATCGACGAACTGGTCGAGCGCCTCATCATCTGCGACGAGACGGTCGCCTTCATCCCCATCCGGGACGACCGCCAGGTCGCCCTGGAACTGCGTCACCCCGGTCTCGTGAGCTACCTGATCAAGGTCTTCGAGTTCATGTGGAGCCGCGCGGTCCCGCTGAGCGCCGGCGCCCCCTACGAAACCGCTCCCGACGGCATCACCGACATCCAGCACTCCATCGCCAAGCTCCTCATCGAGGGCCACGTCGACGAGGCCATCGCGCGCCGCCTCGGCATGAACGTGCGGACGTGCCGGGCCCACATCGCCAAGCTCGCCACGGCCCTGGGCAGCGGCAGCCGCGCCCAGCTCGGCTTTCTCATAGCCCAGTCGGGGATCCTGAACCAAGACCACCCGGCGGGAGGAGACAGCCCACTGTGACCGAGGCGCACACGCACGGAGCCGACGACCTCTGTGGGGCAGGCCTGAGCCTGTACGCCCGCGCGCTGCGCGCCGGGCGGGTGCGTGTCGACGACACCGACGAGGCACCGTGTCTGGCGGGTCTCGGCCTGCTGCAGCCCGACCTCGGGGACGACCCCGGCTGGCTACGGCCCGTCGCCCCCGCCTCCGTGCTCCACCGACTGCTGCGGCGGTCGGCCGAGCGCGTCGCGGACGAGCGGCGCCTCGAAGAGCGCCTGGAGACCGCCTTCGCGCCACTGCTACGGCTCGACGGCTCCCGTACGGCGGACGTGGAGACCCCGACGCTCGCGCTCCTCGGTGACAAGGAACGCATCAACCAGGCCATCACCGAGGCCATGGCGGACGCCACGGGCGAGCTCCTCACCATCCAGCCCAACATCACCCCCCGCAGTCAGGAAGCCCAGGCCGTCGCACTCGTCCGCGACCAGGCCCTCCTGGACCGCGGCGGCCGCATCCGCGCCCTCTACCAGCACACCCAGCGCCACCGGCCGCTCGTCCTGTCCCGCTACGAGCAGCTACGGGGCGACGCGGAGGCCCGCACCCTGGACGAGGTGACCGACCGTCTCATCGTCGTCGACCGCGCGGTCGCCTTCGTCCCCGCCAGCAGGGACCGCAGCCTCGCCCTGGAAGTCCGCCACCCCGCGCTGATCGACTACTTCGTCAACGTCTTCGACCGCCTCTGGCACCTCGCCACCCCGATGCACCCCACAGCGGTCCGACGCCTCTCCCCCAACGGCATCAGCCAGCGCCAGCGCGCCATAGCCGGCCTCCTCGTCGAAGGCCACACCGACGCGGTCATCGCGGACCGCCTGGGCATGAACATCCGCACCGCCCGCGTCCACATAGCCAAACTCGCCGCCACCCTCGGCAGCGAGAGCCGGGCCCAACTCGGCTATCTCATCGGGCGGTCGGGGATTCTCGATCCGCCGGGGTGAGCTGGACGGGGACGTCCGGCAGGCGGGACGGGGCGCCGTCCAGGCCCACCTGGGCTATGCGTACGCCCAGTTGGGTACGGCTCGCCGCGCCCAGGGTCTCCGACAGGCGGGCGATGTGGGCGCGGCACGTCCGCACGCTTATGCCGAGCCGTTCCGCGATCACCGCGTCCTGGTGGCCGTCCGCGAGCAGGGCGGCGATGGACTGTTCGCGGTGGGAGATGCCCTCGATGCCGGTGTCCGGCAGGGCGGCGGCGACCGGGATCGCCAGGCGCCACAGGCGGTCGAAGACCGTGACGAAGTAGTCGATCAGCGCCGGGTGGCGCAGCTCCAGGGCCATCGTGTGGTCGGCGTTGGCGGGGATGAAGGCGACCTTGCGGTCGAAGAGGATCAGGCGGTCGACGACCTCGTCGAGCGTCCTCGCCTCCACCGCGTCGCCCATCAACTCCAGGTAGTTCAGCAGGCCTTGGCCGTGCCGGGCCACGTGGGTGTACAGGTCGCGCATCCGTACCCCGCGTGCGCGCAGGGCGAGCGCCCGGTGCAGGCCCTCCGTGAGTTCCGGCTCGCGGCGGATGCCGCCGGGCTGGACGGTGAGGACCTCGCCGGTGCAGGCCTCCGTCGCGTCGTCCATCGCCGCCTGGATCCGGGAGAGCCCGTCCAGGACGCGGATCGCGGCACCGCCCTCCAGCGACGCCGACGCCATCGCGGACGCCTGGATACGGCGGCCGAGACCGGCGTACCACTCGAAGGCGGCGACCGCCGAACCCACCCGCCGGTGGCTCTCGCTGACCTCGTCGTAGACCCCGCGCAGCAGCCGGGTCATGACCTCCTGCGGGGCGGTCGGGACCAGCCAGTCCATGTCGTCGGGGTCCGGGTGGAGGAGGGCCAGCTCCAGCAGGCACGGCACCGGTTCGGCGTCCGTGCGCGGTACGCGGCCCCGCCGTACGGCCCGGGAGTACACACGGTCCCCGGCGTCGCAGAGTCGGTCAGCACCGTGTGGATGCTCGTCCGTCCCGTGCCCGGCCATCGCCCATCCCACCCCCGGTTCCCGGCTCTTTGCAGCGCAACTATGCGCGGACCGGTCCTGCTCCGCAACACGGCTCCCCCTCGAACAGCCCCCGAAAACCGCCGATATCAACCCCTATCTCCCGGCCTCCGCGCCTCACCTTGCAACAAGCTGGGGGGGGTGTCCGGCCGGTAGCTCCGAGTCCCTCGCCGTATCACTTTCCGCGTGAGCTGCCGGAAATCACTCAGAGATCACGGTGTTACGTATCGCACTTAACGTCCCCTCATGGCGGACATATTTGACGCATACGCATTGGCCGATGCGTGGGACGAGATGTTTGTGCGGCCGGGTGAGGTCAGAACCGCCTACGAGCCGGTACTGGCGGCACTCCAGCCCATCGAGCCGAGTGAACTGCGCTTCCGCGCGGACCAGATGGCCCGCGCGTTCACCGACCGCGGCGTGACCTACGCCTTCGCGGGCGAGGAACGGCCCTGGCCCCTGGACCTGGTGCCCCGGATCATCGACGCGCTGGAGTGGGATCTCATCCAGCGCGGGGTGGCGCAGCGGGTGCGGGCCCTGGAGGCCTACCTCTCCGACGCGTACGCGCACTGCCGTGCCTTCGAGGACGGCGTGGTGCCCTGGCGGCTGCTCCTCAACTCGGCCCATTTCCATCGGGCCGCGCAGGGCGTCGAGCCACCGGGCGGGGTCCGCATCCACGTCGCCGGCATCGACCTCGTACGGGACGAGGCCGGGGACTTCCGGGTCCTGGAGGACAACGTGCGGGTCCCCAGCGGGGTTTCGTACGTCATCGAGAACCGCAGAGCCATGACGCGGATCTTCCCCTCGCTCTTCGCCGAGCAGCACGTGGTCCCCGTCGACGGGTACGCGGGGCGGTTGCTGGCCGCCCTGCGCGCCGCCGCGCCCGCCGGGACCCAGGACCCCCGGGTCGTGGTCCTCACCCCGGGACCGGGGAACGCCGCCTACTTCGAACACGCCCTGCTCGCGCGGCTGATGGGCGTGCAGCTGGTGGTGGGGCACGACCTCGTCTGCCGCAACAACCGGGTGTGGATGCGCACCACGCGCGGCGAGGTGCCCGTCCATGTCGTATACCGGCGGCTCGACGACGACTTCCTCGACCCGCTGCACTTCCGCCCCGACTCGGTGATCGGCTGCCCGGGCATCATGAACGCCGCCCAGGCCGGGAACGTCACACTCGCGAACGCGGTCGGCAACGGCATCGCGGACGACAAGCTCCTCTACACCTACGTCCCCGACCTCATCCGCTACTACCTCTCCGAGGAACCGATTCTCCCCAACGTGGAGTCCTACCGGCCCGACGAGCCAGGGCAGTTGGAGGCGGTCCTCGACCAGATCGACCAACTCGTCGTGAAGCCCGTCGACGGCGCGGGCGGCATGGGCATCGTCATCGGCCCCAAGGCGGACGCGAAGACGCTCGAACGCACTCGCAAAGCAGTGGCCGCCGACCCGCGCGGCTGGATCGCCCAGCGCCCGGTGGCGCTGTCCACCTCCCCCACCCTCGCGGGTGAACGCATGGCACCGCGCCACATCGACCTGCGCCCGTTCGCCGTGAACGACGGCACCGACGTCTGGGTGCTGCCCGGCGGCCTCACCCGCGTCGCCCTCCAGGAGGGCAACCTGATCGTCAACTCCAGCCAGGGCGGCGGCTCCAAGGACACCTGGGTGCTCGCGGAGGGACCCGCCGAACAGCCCGCGTCGCTCTTCCCGGAGGGCGGACTGCCCGAGGTGGCACCCCGCCAGCTCGGCCCCGACGGCAACCCCACGGTCGTACAGGAAGGGGCGCAGCAGTGAACGACGTGATCCTCTCCCGGATAGCCGAGGCCCTGACGTGGACGGGCCGTTATGTCGAGCGCGCCGACACCACCGGGCGCATCCTCGACGCCTATCTGCACCGCCTGCTGGAGGACCCCTGGCGCGACGAGGACGTGGCCTGCCGGTCGCTGTACGCGATCCTCGGGGTCGACGCGGGCGGCGAACGCGTCGACATGCAGCAGGTGTTGGACCAGCTCGCCTTCGACGCCCGGTCCACCTGTTCCATCGAGGGCGCGCTCGGCGCCGCCCGCCTCAACGCCCGCAGCGCCCGGGAAGCCGTCTCCTCGGAGATGTGGGAGTGCCTCAACTCCACCTGGCACGCCCTGGCCGACCAACGCCTCGCGGCCCGCCGTACGGGCCCCTACGCCTATCTCGAACTCGTGCGCAGACGCGCCGCGTTGTTCTTCGGCCTCGCCGACTCCACGATGAGCCGCGACGACAGCTGGCGTTTCGTCGTCCTCGGCCGCAGCCTCGAACGGGTGGACATGACCGTACGGCTGCTGTCGGTAAGGGTGTTGGACGCGGCGCACGCGCCCGACTGGCCGACGCTGCTGAGCGCCTCAGGCGCCGACGAGGCGTACGCGCGCGTGTACGGCGGTTTCGGGGACACCCCACGCGTGGCCGAATTCCTGCTGCTGGACCGGGACTTCCCGCGTTCGGCGCTGCACGCGCTGACGACGGCCGAGGAGTGCCTGACCGCGCTCGGCCGGCAGCGGCAGGACCCGGCGCGCCGTCCCATCGGCCGGCTGCGCACCCGTCTCGAATACCTGGACTCGCACGCCTTGGAAGAGCAACTGCCCGCCCTCCTCAAGGACTTGCAGCACGCCTGCATGGACTCGGCGGAGGCGGTCGCGGAGTTGTTCTTCCCGTACCAGGGGCCCGTCGAGTGGGCCCAGGAAGGAGCCTGAGATGACCCGTAGGCTTCGCATCCGCCACACCACCCGCGTGTCGTACGCCCAGGCGGCCGTCTCCTCCCACAACGAGGTGCGGATGACCCCGCTGACACTCCCCGGCCAGACGACGCTGGACGCGCGGGTGACCGTGAACCCCACGACCCCCACCTGGTCGTACTGGGACTACTGGGGCACCCAGGTCACCGGCTTCGACCTGATGGACCCGCACGCGGACCTCACGATCACCGCGTCGAGCCTGGTCGAGACGTCCCCGCCGGAGCTGCTCGGCCCCTCCCCCACCTGGCAGGAGGTGACCGAACGGACCACGAACTCACGCCTGTTGGAGTTCATCGGCCCCACGGTCCGTACGACGGTCCCGCCGAAGCTGCTGAAGAAGGCGCGCAAGGCGGCCGTAGGGCTCGATCCGCACGGGACGGCGATCGCTGTCTCCGCGCTGGTCGCCGACCGGGTGGCCTACCTCCCCGGCGTCACCGGCGTGAACACCTCCGCGGCCGAGGCCTGGGAACAGGGCGCCGGCGTCTGCCAGGACATCGCCCACGTGACCATCGCCCTGCTGCGGGGCCTGGGCCTGCCCACGCGCTACGTCTCGGGCTATCTCCACCCCGAGCGGGAGGCGGAGCTGCACCGCCCGGTGGCCGGCCAGAGCCACGCCTGGATCGAGTACTGGGCGGGCGACTGGTGCGGCTACGACCCCACCAACCGGACCCGGCCCGACGAGTCCCATGTGGTGGTGGGGCGCGGGCGGGACTACGACGACGTGACCCCGCACAAGGGGATCTACCGGGGGGTGGCGGGCGGACCGCCGGAGGTGACGGTGGAGTTCACGCGGGTGGCGTGAACTCCCGGGTGGTGTGAACTCCCGTACGGGGCGGGCGGGTTACTTCAGTCCGATGGACGAGCACGCGGACTTGTAGTCGGCCGTGCAGATGTCGGAGATCTTGTAGATCCCGTCCGCGACCACCGTCGTCTTGATGTTGTCCTGCGTCAGCGCGACCACGGACACCAGCTGCGAGGGGATCTTCTTGTTCGTGGGGCTGTCGACCGTGTCACGGGTCAGGGCGTCGAACTCGATGTCCCTGCCCTGCACCTTGGCGACCGCGATCTTCGCGGCGGCCTCGGCGAGGTCGGGGTACGGCTTGTAGACGCTCATGTACTGCTCGCCGGTGACGATCCGCTGCACGGCGGTGAGTTCGGCGTCCTGGCCGGTGACGGGCGGGATCTTCGTCAGGCCCGCGTTCTTCAGGGCCTTGATGATGCCGCCGGCCATCGCGTCGTTGGCGGAGTACACCGCGGCGATGTTGTTCTTGCCGAGCTTGCCGATCGCCTCGGTCATCTCCTGCTGGGCGACGACCGGGTCCCAGGCCTTGGTGTTGTAGCTCTCGGCGATCGTCACCTTGCCCTGCAGCTCGGACAGCGCCCCGCCCTTGAACACCGCGGCGTTGGGGTCGGTCGGCGAGCCGTTGATCATGACGATCTTGTCGGAGGTGTCCACGTTGCTGCCCAGCGCCTCGACCAGGGAGCGGCCCTGCACCTCGCCGACCAGTTCGCCGTCGAAGGAGACGTACGCGTCGATCGGCCCCTCGGCCAGCCGGTCGTAGGCGATGACCGGGATGCCGGCGGTCTTGGCCTTCGTCACCATGGTCCGGATGGCGTGCGAGTCGACGGCGTCGAGCACGATGATGTCGACCTTCTCGTCGATCATCTTCTGCATCTGCTTGTCCTGCGTGGCCGCGACGCCACCGGCGTTCTCGTACTCGGCCTTGCCCTTGTTCGAGGTGAGTTCCTGGATCTTCGCCTTCATGATCGGGTAGTCGAACTCCGCGTACCGCGTGTTCGTCTTCTCCGGCATGAGCACACCCACCGTGATGTCGTTGCCCTTCGCCGGAGTCGCGTCCGTGCTGCTCCCCGACGAGTTGAGCACGCCACAGGCGGCCAGGGGGAGGGCCAGCGAGGACGCGGCCACGGATATGGCGATACGACGCATTGGGAGCTCACTTCTGGTGCCGTGCGGACGTGGGTGCAGCATTGCAACCCAGGTGACTGAAAAGCCAACGCGGCCACGACCACCGGCGTCAAGCGGAACTACTTAACGAGATGGCAACGCCACGTTCCGTTTGGTATGTGGAGACGCTGCGGAACCCCATCCAAACGCTCTTTACGGACCCTCCACTCAACGGGAGTTCATGAGAAGGCAAAGATCAGCACAACCAACTCCTTTCCCCACGAGTCGTGATCATCAGCGGCCACCCCCTGCCGCGTCGATCCGGCAGAGGACCGAATGAACCCAGCCAGACACACGACGGCCGGCCCTGACGCGCTGAGCACGCGGAAGGGGCCCGGAGGTCGAACCTCCGGGCCCCTTCCGTGAGTGAGTGGACGTCAGTCCGAGGACTGCCGCTTCGGCCGCCACACCACCAGCGCGCTGGTCTGCTGGACCTCCTGGTACGGCACCAGGTCGCGCCGGTACGACGCGTGCACCGCGGCCTCGCGCTGCTGCATCGTCGCCGCCGCGCCCTCGACCGCCGACTGGAGCTCGGCGACGCGCTGCTGGAGCGCGACGACCTGGTTCTCCAGCTCGATGATGCGCTTGATGCCGGCCAGGTTGATGCCCTCGGTCTGCGACAACTGCTGGACGGTGCGCAGCAGTTCGATGTCGCGGGCCGAGTAACGGCGACCGCGCCCGGCCGTGCGGTCCGGGGAGACCAGGCCGAGGCGGTCGTACTGGCGCAGCGTCTGCGGGTGCAGGCCGGAGAGCTGGGCCGCCACCGAGATGACGTAGACCGGGGTCTCCTCGGTCAGCTCGTACGGGTTGCGTCGACGGCCGTCCATCACTCTCATGCTCCCTTCGCGGCCTGGAACAGCTCCGCCCGCGGGTCCTCGCCCGCGGTCGCCTCTCGATACGCCTCCAGTGCGTCACGAGCATTCCCCGTGACGTCCTTCGGGACACTCACCTCTACGGTCACAAGGAGGTCACCCCGGGTGCCGTCCTTGCGGACCGCGCCCTTGCCGCGGGCGCGCATCGTCCGGCCGTTGGGCGTGCCCGGGGGCAGCTTCAGCGTCACCGGGGGCCCGCCCAGGGTGGGCACCCTGACCTCGCCGCCCAGTGCCGCCTCGGCGAACGTCACCGGGACCGTCACCGTGAGGTTGTCTTCCTTGCGGCCGAACACGGGGTGCGCGTCGACGTGCACCATGACGTACAAGTCGCCTGCGGGACCACCCCGTTCACCCGGTGCGCCCTTGCCGCGCAGCCGGATGCGCTGGCTGTCCGTGACCCCCGCGGGGATCCGGACCTGCATGGTCCGTGAGGACTTGGCGCGTCCGCTGCCCTTGCACTCGATGCACGGGTGCTCGGCGATCAGGCCGCGGCCCTTGCAGTCCGGGCACGGGTCCGTGAGCGAGAAACCGCCGCCGGAGCCGCGCGCGACCTGGCCGGTGCCGACGCAGGTCGGGCACACGCGCGGTGTGCCGTTCTTGTCGCCGGTGCCCGAACAGGCCTTGCAGGGCTGCTGCGAGGACATCCGCAGCGGGACCGTGGCCCCTTCGATGGCCTCCGTGAAGCTGAGCGTGACCTCGGACTCGATGTCCTGGCCGCGCCGGGGCTGCGTACGGGTCGTGCCCGTGCCGCCGCGGTTGAACAGGCCCCCGAAGACGTCACCGATCCCACCGCCGAAGCCGCCGGCTCCCCCGGCGCCACCACCGCCCTGGGCGCCGCCTCCGAAGAGGTCGCCCAGGTCGAAGTTGAAGTTGCCGCCGCCCGCGCCGCCCGGCCCCGGGCGGAAGCCGCCGTTGCCGAACAGGGCGCGGGCCTCGTCGTACTCCTTGCGCTTCTTGGGGTCACCGAGGATGTCGTGGGCCTCGGAGATCTCCTTGAAGCGCTCCTCGGCCTTGGCGTTGCCCTTGTTGGCGTCCGGGTGGAACTCGCGGGCGAGCTTCCGGTACGCCTTCTTGATCTCGGCCTCGGTGGCGTCCTTGGGGACGCCGAGGACCTTGTAGTAGTCCTTCTCGATGAAGTCCTTGGTGCTCATCCTCGACGTCCCTCCTTCTCTTCGCTCGGTGCGTCAGCCCTCTTCAGGGCCGTTGTCCTTCTCGTCGGCGGCCTCGGACTCGTCCTCCGCCTTGCCGGTCTGCGCGGCGCCGGGCTGCGGCTCCGCGACCGCCACCCGCGCGGGGCGGATGGTGCGCTCGCCGATGCGATACCCGGGCTGCAGGATCGCCACGCAGGTCGTCTCCGTGACGTCCGGCGCGTACGAGTGCATCAGGGCCTCGTGGATCGTCGGGTCGAAGGGCTCGCCCTCCTTGCCGAACTGCTGCAGTCCCATCTTCGCCGCGGCGGTCTCCAACGACTCCGCCACCGACTTGAAACCGCCGACGAGTTCACCGTGTTCCCGCGCGCGGCCGATGTCGTCGAGCGTGGGCATCAGTTCGGTCAGGAGGTTCGCCACGGCGATCTCCTTGACCGCGATGCGGTCCCGCTCGACCCGGCGGCGGTAGTTCTGGAACTCGGCCTGGAGCCGCTGGAGGTCCGCGGTGCGCTCTTCGAGCGCCTTGCGCACCTGGTCCAGCTGGGCCGTCAGACCGGCGATCTGTGCACTTGCGTCCCCTGCCGGGGCCGCCCCCTCCCCACTGCTGGAGGGGGAGGCGGCCTGCGGCTCGGCGTCGTCGGGGGTGGCGCCGGAAGGGACATCAGGCTTCTCGTCGAAGCCCGGGGTCTCCTCCGTCACGCGGCACCGTCCTTGCGCTCGTCGTCCACGATCTCGGCGTCCACCACGTCGTCGTCCGCCTTGGGCGCCTCGGCACCCGGGGCGTCGCCGCCCGCGGCCTGCGTCGCCTGGGCGTCGGCGTACATGGCCTGGCCGACCTTCTGCGAGACCGCGGCGACCTTCTCGGTGGCGGTACGGATCTCGGCGGTGTCCTCGCCCTTCAGCGCGGCCTTCAGCTCCTCGACGGCGGCCTCGACCTCGGTCTTGACCTCGCCGGGGACCTTGTCCTCGTTGTCCTTGAGGAACTTCTCCGTCTGGTAGACGAGCTGCTCGCCCTGGTTGCGGGACTCGGCGGCCTCGCGGCGGCGGTGGTCCTCGTCCGCGTACTGCTCGGCCTCCTGGCGCATGCGGTCGACCTCGTCCTTCGGCAGCGAGGAGCCGCCGGTGACGGTCATCTTCTGCTCCTTGCCGGTGCCGAGGTCCTTGGCCGTGACGTGCATGATGCCGTTGGCGTCGATGTCGAAGGAGACCTCGATCTGCGGGACACCGCGCGGGGCCGGCGGCAGACCGGTCAGCTCGAACATCCCGAGCTTCTTGTTGTACGCCGCGATCTCGCGCTCGCCCTGGTAGACCTGGATCTGCACGGAGGGCTGGTTGTCCTCGGCGGTGGTGAAGATCTCGGACCGCTTGGTCGGGATCGTGGTGTTGCGCTCGATGAGCTTGGTCATGATCCCTCCCTTGGTCTCGATACCGAGGGACAGCGGGGTGACGTCGAGGAGCAGGACGTCCTTGACCTCACCCTTGAGGACACCGGCCTGGAGGGACGCGCCGATGGCGACGACCTCGTCCGGGTTGACGCCCTTGTTGGCGTCCTGGCCGGCGGTCAGCTCCTTGACGATCTCGGCGACGGCGGGCATACGCGTGGAGCCACCGACGAGGACGACGTGGTCGATCTCGTTGATGGAGATGCCGGCGTCCTTGATGACGTTGTGGAACGGCGTCTTGCAGCGCTCCAGCAGGTCGGCCGTCAGCTGCTGGAACTGGGCGCGGGTGAGCTTCTCGTCCAGGTGCAGCGGGCCCTCGGCGGACGCCGTGATGTAGGGCAGGTTGATCGAGGTCTCGGTGGAGCTGGACAGCTCGATCTTGGCCTTCTCGGCAGCCTCGCGCAGACGCTGCAGGGCCATCTTGTCCTTGCCCAGGTCCACGCCGTGACCGCTGGCGAACTGCTTCACCAGGTAGTCGACGACCCGCTGGTCCCAGTCGTCGCCACCGAGGTGGTTGTCGCCGTTCGTGGCCTTCACCTCGACGACGCCGTCGCCGATCTCCAGGAGGGACACATCGAAGGTGCCGCCACCGAGGTCGAAGACGAGGATCGTCTGGTCGTCCTTGTCGAGGCCGTACGCCAGCGCCGCGGCGGTCGGCTCGTTCACGATGCGCAGGACGTTCAGGCCCGCGATCTCGCCGGCCTCCTTCGTCGCCTGGCGCTCGGAGTCGTTGAAGTACGCCGGGACGGTGATGACCGCGTCGGCCACCTTCTCGCCCAGGTAGGCCTCGGCGTCGCGCTTCAGCTTCTGCAGGATGAAGGCGCTCATCTGCTGCGGGTTGAAGCTCTTGCCGTCCAGCTCGATCTTCCAGTCCGTGCCCATGTGGCGCTTCACGGAACGGATGGTCCGGTCAACGTTCGTGACCGCCTGGCGCTTGGCCACCTCTCCGACGAGCACCTCGCCGTTCTTGGCGAAGGCGACGACGGACGGCGTGGTCCTGGCGCCCTCTGCGTTGGTGATGACGGTGGGCTCGCCGCCTTCAAGAACGCTGACGACGGAGTTAGTCGTGCCCAGGTCGATGCCGACCGCACGTGCCATGGTTGATTCCTCCAGCAATGACTTGAGTGGAACGGACTCAAGTGTGCACGAGACTCACCGCTGGGTCAACAGAGCTGAGTCGACCAGGCTCAACTCTTATCCGTTCCTTACACGCAACTGCGCCCTGACCTGCGTGGACACGGCACGTCGCGCCCCGTAGACAGTGACTTTAAGCAGTCCGAACACGACGACCAGGGCCCCGCCCGCCACCCACACGACAGCGGATTCGCCCACCCACCCGTTGTGCACGAGCACCCCGACGAGCACCCCGCAGAACCCCCCGACGGCCAGGACCACCACCGCCCCCTGCGGAGTGAGCCCCAACCGCCGCAGCCGATGGGCGAGATGATCGGGCCCGCCCCGCAACAGCGCCCGCCCGGCCAGCCGTCGCGACAGCAACACGAGTACGGCATCGGCACTGGCGACCGCGGTCAGCGCGAACAGCACCCCCGCACTGGACGCGAACCCGCGCCCGGCCTGCGTGACCACGGCGGCCGAGGCGAGCACGAACCCCGTGAACAACGACCCGCACGCGCCGAGCGCGATCCGCGCGGGATGCCAGTTGTGCATCAGGAACCCGGTGAGCGCGGCGGCCAGCACACTCAGCAACACCGCGAGCCCGTCCATCACTTCCATCGCGGCACAGGCCCCGACCCCGAAGGCGGTGACCACCCCCACGGTCCCGGCGAGCCCGTCGGCGTGATCGAGCCCCTTGAAGGCACCGGCGACGAACACGATCCAGACCGCGGCCAGCAGCCCACCGGGCACCCCGATCTCGCCGTACGGCACGACACAGACCGCCGCGACAGCCGTACCGAGGACGAGGAACCTCGTCTTCAACCGCCACACGTCGGCGACGAGCCCGAGCGCGGCCACGGCGGACCCGGCGCCGAGCAGTCCACCGACCCCGTCACCGAGAGGGGCGACGGCGGTCCAGTCGCACGCCCAGGTCACCGATACGACGGCGAGCACGACGGCCAGTCCCCCGAGCAGCGGTACCGGTCGCGTCCGGCGCCGCCGGTCGACGAGGCCGGCCTTGAGGGCGGGCACCCGGAGCAGTGCGGCGAGGACGGCGGCGAGGAGCAGGGCGGTCGTGGCGGCGAGAATCCCGTAGAGCACGGATCCAAATTAGACGCAAATGTACCAATTCAGTACGAATAACACGATCGGACCGTAACAAGCTTGGGAACAAGCCCGGAGCAGGTCTTTTTAGGCAACCCTCAGCGACACACATCACCGCACGGCTGGCTACAGTGCGACGCAAGATAGGGGTAGTCTCGGTCGAACCGATTAAGTTACCGCTTAGTAATGTGCTGGGCGGTAATGCCATGACCCCTCGCAGGCCCGAGGAGCCCTGAAATGCAACTCGCCGCGATCATCGTGTCGCTGGTACTGATCGTGGTCGGTGTGGCGCTGTTCGCCCGCGCCGTCCTGCAGATCTACACCTTCATGCGACTCGGCCAGAACGTGCCAGCGGGCACCCGCACGGACGAGCCCGTCCAGCGCACCGTCACCGTGGCCAAGGAGTTCCTCGGCCACACCCGGATGAACCGCTGGGGTGTCGTCGGCGTCGCACACTGGTTCGTGGCGGTGGGCTTCTTCTCACTGCTGCTGACGATCGTCAACGCCATCGGCCAGCTCTTCCAGGCCGACTGGCTGCTGCCGGTCATCGGCGAATGGGCGCCGTACAACGTCTTCGTCGAGTTCATCGGCACGATGACGGTCCTCGGCATCCTCGCCCTGATCGTGATCCGCCAGCTGAGCAAGCCGAACAAGCCGGGCCGCAAGTCCCGCTTCGCCGGCTCGAACTTCGGCCAGGCGTACTTCGTCGAGGCCGTCATCCTGATCGTCGGCGTCTGCATCTTCATGCTGCACGCCCTTGAGGGAGCCCAGCACCACGTCGACGCCTACGAGGCCTCCTTCTTCATCTCGTACCCCGTGGTGTCGGCCCTTCGCCACCTGGACGTCTCGACACTCCAGAACCTCACGTACCTCTTCGCGGGCGTGAAGATCGCGACCTCCTTCATCTGGATGATCACGGTCGCCCTGAAGACGGACATGGGCGTGGCCTGGCACCGCTTCCTGGCGTTCCCGAACATCTGGTTCAAGCGGAACGCGACCGGCGAGACCTCCCTCGGCGCCCTGCTCCCGATGACGTCGGGCGGCAAGCCGATCGACTTCACCGACCCGGGCGACGACGACGTCTTCGGCGTCTCCCAGGTCGAGCAGTTCTCCTGGAAGGGCCTGCTGGACTTCTCCACGTGCACGGAGTGCGGCCGCTGCCAGTCGCAGTGCCCGGCCTGGAACACCGGCAAGCCCCTGTCCCCCAAGCTCCTGATCATGTCCCTCCGCGACCACGCGCACGCCAAGGCCCCGTACCTGCTGGCGGGCGGCGGCAAGTCGATGGAGGGCGAGGAGAAGGCGACGGAGGAGCAACTGAAGGACGTCCCCGCGGCGGCTCTCGCGGAGGCGGAACGCCCGCTGATCGGGACGGTGGAGGAGAACGGGGTCATCGACCCGGACGTCCTGTGGTCCTGCACCACCTGCGGCGCGTGCGTGGAGCAGTGCCCGGTGGACATCGAGCACGTCGACCACATCGTCGACATGCGCCGCTACCAGGTGATGATCGAGAGCGCGTTCCCGTCCGAGGCCGGGACGATGCTCAAGAACCTGGAGAAGAAGGGCAACCCCTGGGGCCTGGCGAAGAAGCAGCGCCTGGAGTGGCTCAAGGAGGTCGAGTTCGAGGTCCCGGTCGTGGGCCAGGACATCGAGGACCTGACCGAGGTCGAGTACCTGTACTGGGTCGGCTGCGCCGGCGCGTTGGAAGACCGCGCCAAGAAGACGACGAAGGCCTTCGCGGAACTGCTCCACATCGCGGGCGTGAAGTTCGCGATCATGGGCGGCGACGAGAAGTGCACGGGCGACTCGGCGCGGAGGCTCGGCAACGAGCCGCTGTTCCAGGAACTCGGCATGGAGAACGTCATGGCCCTGAACATGGCGTTCGGCGAGGAGTTGGACGACGACGGCAAGGTCGTAGCGGAGTCCGCGAAGCCGAAGTCGGCGAAGAAGATCGTCGCGACGTGCCCGCACTGCCTGAACACCATCGGCAACGAGTACCCGCAGCTCGGCGGCGACTACGAGGTCATCCACCACACCCAGCTGCTCCAACACCTCGTCGACGAGGGCAAGTTGGTCCCGGTCACCCCGGTCGAGGGCATCATCACCTACCACGACCCCTGCTACCTGGGCCGCCACAACAAGATCTACACGCCCCCGCGCGAGATCATCGCCAGCGTCCCCGGCCTGCGCAACGAGGAGATGCACCGCCACAAGGAACGCGGCTTCTGCTGCGGAGCCGGCGGCGCGCGCATGTGGATGGAAGAGCGCATCGGCAAGCGCATCAACAACGAACGCGTCGACGAAGCCCTGTCGTTGAACCCGGACATCGTCTCAACGGCCTGCCCCTTCTGCCTGGTCATGCTCACCGACTCGGTCAACGGCAAGAAGAACGACGGCAAGGCCAAGGAATCGATCCAGGTGGTCGACGTGGCCCAACTCCTCCTGGACTCGGTCAGGAAGCCGTCCGACGACGAGCCCCCGGCAGGCACCGCAGAACCGGAAAACGCCCCGGAGCCCCAGCCGGTGAAGTAACCAGCCAGTCGTCTACGACGATGCCCCGCCCCCTCGCTGAAGGGGTGCGGGGCATCGTCGTACCGTCCCCCGCCCCCGATCCCGTCCCATGGTGTAGCGCGCTACACCATGCATTCGGGAGAACGGTCCCTCGTGACGGCGAGCGCGCGACGGGATCGTAGAGGTCAGAGATCACACCCCCTCTCCTCCGATCCCCGCCGAAGGAAATCCCGTGAAGTCGCTGCTCGCCGCCGTGAAGTCGTTCGTCGCCAACCTGCTGCTGTGGTCGTTCTTCGTCGGCGGCCTCGCCGCGAGCACGGCCTCCGGGGCGGTGCTGGACGGTACGGCGAAGAACGCCGCCACCTACACCGGTATCGCCGTCTCCCTCCTGGCCGGCTCGCGCATCGCGAAGAAGCCGAAGATCAAGGCGTTCCTGTCGAAGCGGTCGACGCTGTGGTTCCTGTTCCTCTTCAACGGCGGTGTGGCCGCGTTCTGCTACCTCTCCATGGACGGCGTCAAGGGCATCGCGACCGCGGCCGGGATGGGCCTGGTCTCCCTGGGCGCGGCGGGCGGCCTGATAGCGGGCCGCCGCGAGCAGACCGCCAAGGCGCGGGTGGAAGAGCCCTGGGCCTGACCCCGCCCCGATGCCCCCGCAGTCCCCCCGGCAGAACTCACCCCGAAGGACTTCCATGACCACGAACCGCCACCGCATCCGCATCCGCCGTACGGCCACCCTCGCCACCACGGCCGCAGCCATAGCCCTCACTGCCGGACTCCTGACGGCCTGCGACCCGACCAACCCCTCTGACACCTCCGACACCTCCAACTCCCTGAACTGTCTCAAGAACTGGAACACGATCTCCGACAGCCTCAGGGCGATCCACGACAACGAATCCATCGCCAAGATCGACGCCGACTCGGACAACACCAAGGTCGACAAGGCGGTCGACAACCTCAACAAGGCGATCTCCGACTACAACAAGGCCATCCTGAACGGCGACACGAACCCCGACTCCAGCAAGATCGACGCGGCAGCGAGCGAACTCAAGAACGTCTGCACGTCGTAAGACACGCCGTAGGGATGGTGGACGCAGCTTGATACGTGACCGTTGGGCCACTCGCTTCTTGGCCAGTGTCGTGCTTCCGCGGCCCGAGTAAAGGGCGCTCCCTACGGTCGCGTCGGCTACGCCGATTCCGCTGCGCTCCACCCTTGACTAGGGCCGCTCCAGCCCGTTTCAGAAGCGAGCGAGCGGCCCGGAGGAACGGGTGGCCAGGTAGGGAGGCCCGTACCTGTACTGCGTGGCGGGCCGGTGTGGAGGGACGCGCTCGCGTCTCGCCTCCACGCCGGATGGGCTTAGCGGCTACCGGTCGGTGGGGGGGCGGGGGGCGCGCTGCCGTCCCGCCTGCATGCCGGTGGGCTCAGCGGCCAACGGTGGGTGGGTGGTTGCTGGAAGCCGGGGGTAAATCTAACCACTCCAGCACCCTTTGAGTGGTTAGAAATGACCCCAGCCTCCAGAGATGCCGGGGCCACGACGGGGGCCGGGCTGGGTGGGTCGGAGAAGTGTGACACTTCCGCTTCGACTGTCACATCGCCGCGAGCCGGGTATCCCGGGGAGGTGTAATCGGCAGATGGGGGCCATCATCCGGGCTGCCGCCCAGTACCGGCCCGGAGCCTTCCCCTATGCCTGTGGCCCAGAACTGCCTATCACCCACTACTACCTGACTACCTGTTGCCCACGACCCGTTGCTTGTGGGGTCGAGGTCAGTCCCCTAGCGCACCACCGGCCGGTAGCCGCCAAACCCGCCCGGCACGCAGGCGAGACGCGAGCGCGTTCCCCTCACACCCCCGGCCACGCCCCCGGCGCCCCTCCTTGCCCCTTGGCCCCTTGGCCTGGTGGCGTCTTGCGCAGCAAGCCCCCACCGACCGACAGCCGCTGAGCCGAGGCGGCGTGCAGGCGGGACGCCAACGCGCCGCCCTCACCCCCGACCCCGCCCCCGACCCGGTCCTCTCCGGAAGCCGGGGTCATCTCTAACCGGTCAAAGCCTGCGACAGTGGTTAGATTTACCCCCGGCTTCCAGCAACCACCCACCCACCGGTAGCCGCTGAGCCCACCGGCATACAGGCGGGACGGCAGCGCGCCCCCCACCGACCGGTAGCCGCTGAACCCACCGGCGTGCTGGCGAAACGCGAGCGCCCCCACGCACCGGCCCGGAACCCAGTACAGGCAAGGGGATTCCTGCCTGGCCACCCATCCCTCGGGGCCGCCCGCTCGCTTCTGAAACGGGATTGCGTGAGACGAGTCAAGGGTGAAGCGCAGCGCAATCGGCGCAGCCGACGCGACCGCAGGGAGCGCCCTTTACTCGACTCACGCAATCCCGACACTGACCAAGAAGCGGGCGGCCCAACCCGTCACTTCACAACGTACGCAAGTGGCAGCTCAGAGCGGCAAGTTGAGCCCCCGCAGGTGTCATCGCCGCACCCGACCCGAGAACCCCGCCCACCTCCGAAGTCACGTACAACCTTTACGCACCACCACAGGTCTCCTGATCGCCAACCACCCGTGAAGCCAAGGACAACTCCCGGCAAACACGGACGGTCCGCACCCCATCGACGCGGATGCCCGCCACGCATCCCCCGCATGCCGCAGGAGAACCCCGCATGCACCAGAAGCATCACCCGCACCTGCGCCTCGCCCTCGCGACGGCCGCCGCGGCCGCGCTCACGGGCGGTCTGCTCACGCTCTCGGCGACGACGGCCACCGCCGCCGACTCGTTCAAGGTCGCGAAGGCCGACTTCAACGGCGACGGATTCGGCGACGTCGTGGCCTCGGCCCCCGGCGCCTACGTCAGCGGCCACGCCAACGCCGGCCAGATAGTCGCGCTGTACGGCAGCGCCACCGGCGTGACCTCGGCCAAGCGCTCGGTCATCAGCCAGAACTCCGGCACCGTGCCCGGCACCGCCGAGGCCGGCGACTGGTTCGGCGGCGCGACGGCGTACGCCGACTTCAACGGCGACGGGTACGACGACCTCGCCGTGGCCTCGCCGAGCGAAAAGGTCGGCACCGACACCGACGGCGGCGCCCTCGCGATCCTGTGGGGCTCGGCGAGCGGCCTCACCGGCAAGAGCAGCGACGTACCGGACCCGGCCGTCTCCTCGCACGACTACTGGGGCCTGTCCCTGGCGGCCGGCGACTTCGACGGCGACGGCAAGGCGGACCTGGCGGTGGGCAGTTCGGCCGCCACCCTCTATGTCTACAAGGGCGGTTTCAGCAGCTCCACCGGCCAGCCCGGCGGCCGTTACACCGTCAAGCCCCCGATCCTGCCCGGAAGTTCCGGCTACCCGTACGGCCCGGAGCAGCTCACCGCCGGCGACGTGAACGGCGACGGCCGTACCGACCTGGTGGTCGACGGCTACGAGACGCAGACCGACAACGGCTGGAACACCAACTACTACCTGCCCGGCAGCACGACCGGCCTGAGCGTCACCGGCGTCAAGACCCTCAAGCCCGGCATCGTCACCGGCATCGGCGACATCAACGGCGACGGTTACGGCGACATCGTCACCGGCGCCGACTGGGACGCGACCACCAGCGACGGCCAGACCGTCCCCGACGCCGCGAACGGCGGCAAGGCCAGCATCACCTACGGTTCCGCGTCCGGCCCGGCCTCGACCACCGGCATCACCCAGAACACCGGGAACGTACCCGGCAGTTCGGAGAAGGGCGACGGCTTCGGCTGGGACCTGGACCTGGGTGACGTCAACGGCGACGGCTACCAGGACCTCGTGGTCTCCACCCCGGCGGAGGACCTCGGCAGCGTCTCCAACGCCGGCATGGTCACCGTCATGTACGGCTCCGCGAGCGGCATCAACACCTCCACCGGCCTCCAGTCCTTCGCCCAGAGCACGGCGGGTGTCCCGGGCACGGACGAGAAGAACGACCTGTTCGGCGAGGACGTCAAGCTCGACGACGTCAACGGCGACGGCAAGGCGGACCTGATCATCGGCCAGGCCGAGGACGGCGGCGACGGAGCGGTGACCTACCTGCCCTCCACCGGCACGAAGATCGGTACGACCGGCTCCCGCGCCCTCTCCGTGACCTCGGTGGGCGTCTCCACCTCGGGCACGGCCCAGTTCGGCTCTCTCTTCGCCGACTAGGACCCGCCCCGGCCTGCGCTTCTTCTCCGCCGGGCCCGTGCCGACCGTCCACCACGGCCGGCCCGGGCCCGGCCCCTGTCACCCCCTCAGGGCTCCCACCGGACTCCCCTTAGGGGATGTCACAGGTCGGCAGCAAAGCCCCGCCCGAAACCCCCGGCCCGACACGTGTCTCCGTGGAACCAGGTACGTTCGATGACGTGGCTGGATTCAGGATCGGACGCGGCGGCCGGGACGGCAGGGCCCCGCAAGCGCGCCCTCAACAACCTCCGTACGGGCAGCAGGCGCCCCCGGCGCCGCAGGGACAGCCGTACGGCTACCCCGCGGCACCGCAGCCGTACCCGCAGCAGCAACCGCAGTACGGAAGCCCTGCGGGCGGCAACCGGCAGTGGTCCCAGGGGAACGGCGGCAACGGCGCCTACGGCGACGAGCCGGAGTACTTCGGTGACGGCGGCGGGTACGGACAGGGCGCCCACCCCGGCACCCCGGACCCGTACGCGGCGAACAACCCGGGCAGCACCCAGGCCTTCGCCGTAGGGGAGGACCCGTACACCCAGGGCGGTACGTACCGCGCGGGCTCGGCCCAGGCGCCCACCGGCCCGGTCGGCCCCCGCCTGCACTGGAAGGACCTGCTGAGAGGCATCGTCCTCGCCCCCCAGCAGACCTTCCTCCAGATGCGGGACTACACGATGTGGGGCCCCGCCCTGATCGTGACGTTCCTCTACGGCCTGCTCGCGGTCTTCGGCTTCGACGGCGCCCGCGCGGACGCGATAAGCGCCACCCTGGCGAACGCGGTCCCGATCGTCCTGATCACGGCCGTGGCGATGGTGCTGTCGTCCTTCGTCCTGGGCGTGGTCACCCACACCCTGGCGCGCCAACTGGGCGGCGACGGAGCCTGGCAGCCCACAGTAGGCCTGTCGATGCTGATCATGTCCCTCACGGACGCCCCCCGCCTGGTCTTCGCCATGTTCTTCGGCGGCAACGCGACCTTCGTCCAGGCCCTCGGCTGGGCCACCTGGGTGGCGGCCGGCGCCCTCCTCACGATGATGGTCAGCCGCTCCCACGACCTCCCCTGGCCCAAGGCCCTGGGCGCATCGGCGATCCAGCTCATCGCCCTGCTGTCGATCGTGAAACTGGGCACGTTCTAGCGCTTCTCCGCTACGACAGTTCTCCCGCTACGACGACGAGGGGCTCCCGGCACGCACCGGGAGCCCTTCGTCGTCGTAGGAGATACCGCCACCGCTCAGGCGTCGAGGACCTGACCGGTGCGACGCACGACCGGCGGTTCGACGGACCAGGGGGACATGACCCATCCCGGAGGCGCTGATACTTGAGAACTACATAGAGGCCGTACACCACCTCCCGTCCTTATGAGAGGAGGTGAGGGCCTTCGCCACCGAAGGCGGCAGCGCAGCGCTGGCCCGGATGGTTGGAACACCTTCGCTCGCAGTCGAGACCACTCAGGTGAGCCTGGTGCGACACCAGGTGAAGGCACGAAAGGAAGGTGATATGGCGTCGAGCAAGAGAATCGCCGAAGCCCTGGCCCGCGCAACCAGACTCTCTACCGAAGAGGTCGAAGCGCGAAGGGCAAGCGATACCGCCCGCATCGCAGAGCAGGCCGAAGTGCGCCGTCAAGCCCTGAACAAGGCCAAGGAGAAGGCCGGAAGCCGCAAGAGCGAGGCAGCCGCACCGCCTGAAGGTGGACGCCTGCCGAAGCGCAGGCTGGTCACCCGCGAAATGCGACGGGACCTCATCCGGATCAACAGGAGGCCCCAGGCGGAAGGCGGGAAAGGGCAGAAGCCTCGGAAGCAAAAGCAGCCCAAGGCCCAGACCCCGCCTCTCACCAGCAAGCCGCAGAAGCAGCCGAAGAAGAAGCCCCGCCGCGTACGGGGCGCACTGGACGAGGTCTACCGGGCCCAACTCGCTGCCCGCGCAGAGATGGAGTCGCGAGCCCGGCCGCATGAACCCGCCCCCGATCTACCCCAGACACCTGCACGGCTCCCGAGAGAAGGAGCCGCACACACATCACCGACCGTTCCGGCGGCTCGAAGGGACCTGCCCGTCGCGAGCGACAAGCCGTGCCCGGTCTGCGGCAAGGGCGGAGTCCCCATCGGCTCACCTCGGCACGCCCGATGCGAGCGGCTTGCCCGAGTGCCTGACGTACCCCCGCCCCGCGCGGAACTGGCGCCGCATCCGAACCGGGGCACCGAGTACCGCAGACTCGTTGAGGCAGCCGAGCGACGTGAGGCTGCTACAAGAGGAAAGCGCTCCAGCGGTACCAACTCCCGGCCGGTGCGCATCTCGCAAGCCCGCGAAGCCGTCCTCATCAGATGCGACGGCCGGTGCGAAAACCCCAGGTGTCCCGGACAGCCGGACGACTTGACCGACGACGGGCGGCCAATCCTCGAAGTCGACCACGTAGAAGAGATCGCCGCCGGAGGCCGTGACCACCCCTCACAGATGGTCGCCCTCTGCCCGAACTGTCACGCCGTCAAGACACGCGGCCGGACAAGGGAAGCACTCCGTGGAGTCCTCGCCCAGGCAGCCCGGGACAAACACGCGGCGTGGCTGTTGCGCTAGCCGCACCGGCTACACCACGGTCGTGTCCCCGGCCGTGGTGTAGCCGATCACGACCCGCTGCCTCAGGTCTCCGGCCCGACAACTCGGCGGACGAGTTCCGGAACGGATCCGCCGGCCTCCTCGACCACACGGCCGAAGACCCCACTCTTCTCGCGCCAAAGAGGCTGTAAGAGCCCGCAGTTCCGCAGCTACGTCCACCGTGCCGTTCTCTACTGGATCAACCCAGACCAGACCGTGCCTTTGCCGTATCGTGCGATCGGACGGTGAGTGTCTAACTGCGTGACAACGTCCACGAACAGCGGCGGACGCCCGCGAACGTCTGCGGACCATCGACGCAGGTGAGAGACACACCAGCCCAAGGCGCCACCCCCGCCCAAGTTGCTTCGGGACGAAGAGGTCGTGGGCTAAAAGCCGTCGCGCTCGATGAGCGAACCATCCGGTCCCGGCGAGAAGAAGCGAGGCGGGCCCATGGCCTCCATCGCCCTCCGCAGCTGCGCCTCCTGTTCTGCGGTATCGGGCGCGTGCGGGTCCCGCACATGGAATCCGTGCAGGGCGATGCTGCCCGCATCGATGTCCTCGGGCTCGGGGCGGCCCTCCAGGACGAACCCGTAGAGCGCGCGCAGCGCGTCCTCGCCGAGCTCCAGAGGATGGAAGGGCAACGCGTACGGTTCTTCGTCCTCGTCAGGCCATGGGATGACGTCGGCGGGACGGTCCCCGGCCCAGTAAGGCAGCTCAAAGGGGAGCGGCTCGCCGATGTTCTCGATGATCCCGCTGTCCGGAGACAGACTCAGTGAGCGCAGCAGTCGGCCGTCCTCCCAGAGGGCGAACGCGAGCCAGTCGACGACGCTGTGCATGGCGTGCAGGACGAGCCGTCGGCCGGCGCTCGCTGCGACCAGGTGCTCCGGGAGCTGGGATGGGAAGTCGATCATTACTCTCCGGTCGCCCACGACATCCACGCCCGGCCAACTGGCTGCGTAAGCCGTGCCTTTCGGCGGGTAGACGCCGTCCCAGAGCTCAGTACCCGCGTGCGGTTCGATGTCGCAGGCCGGGTAGAGGCGCTGCATCATGGCCGACGTCCGCGCCAGGTCCGCCGTCCCTGCCTGTCGCAGGAGGTCCGGCACCTCGCCGTCGGCGTATACGAGCAGGCCCGTCTTGGCTCCCATGGTCCCTCCCCATAGCCTCACCCTCGCTGGCGGCACCATAGCCGTCCGCACTGACAGTGGAGCGAGCCGAGATCACACCCCACGAGTGGGGCCGCCTCCGGGCCATGCGAGGGCGCCCGAGGTCACTCGACGACGCCCGACAGCGACAGCCGAGCCATTGCAGCCAACAGTGAAGCCCCTGGTCAGAGGCGCTCGGTCATACGGGTTTCCCCCAGGGGCAGCAGTCGGGCAAAATGCGATGTCTCTTGCCGTCGAGGGCGAAAACGCCCCTTCTTAGATCTTGACCGGATCGTACGTGCCGTCATGGAACTTGAAGGTCTTCACCTCGATGTCGTACTCGTCGCGTATGTAGCCGCCGTAACCCCGGCGCGCGACGTAAGGAGCGATCAGCTCTAGCAGTGTGTCGAGGTAGAGCGTGAGGTCATCGACCCAGTAGATGCGCACGAACAGCTCCCACTCGTACAGCTTCCCCGATGACGTGGACTCCTGCACCGTGCGGTCCAGGAACACGATGTCGCCACCGGGAAGCCGGCTCCGGCCCGGGAGAAGCAACGGGTACGGGTGATCGTCTGGATCCAGGTCGTCCGGACCTTCGTCGTCAATGCCCATATGCCAGCGCAGGGCCGCCAGAACCGGGGCCGGCGTGTCGTCGCGCAGGAAGGAGGAGAAGACAACTTCGTAGTGGTCGCTCATGGCGCGCATTGTGTCCGACAGCACCGACATCACCATGTGATCGGTGACAGGCCACGTGCCAGACGTGTGCCAGATCGTGCGGGGAGTCAGGGGGAACACTGGGGAACCAACCGACCGGCCACCGAGCCCCGATGCTGCTTCACCGCAGGTCAGCCTCAGAACGGGCCGCAGATAACCTCAGCTTCCCAAGCTCAGGGCCAATCGATGCCACTAGCCTGAGCCCGTGTCGATGGATCAAGGGTCAGCCGGTGCCCTTCAGTTGAAGTGGGAACTCTCAGGGCATGGTTGGGCAAGGTGCCACCTGTCCGATGACTCCCAGACGGCATCGGTGACCGCCAGCTACTGCACTGACGCGTTGGCGGACCTTGTAGCGGGAGCAGGCGAGTTGTACGGGCAGCAGCGCTCAGCCCGGTTCTTCTTCGACGCCGAGCCGCAGGAGTTTCGCTGGGTGCTCCGCACAACGGATGACGCGGTCAACGTGACGCTCTGCAAGTTTCCCGACGTCGCCGTCAGCCCCGACCTTCCGGACTTCCATGGCACGGTGATGTGGCAGGCGACCTATCCGCGTTCGGCATTCGCTCACGCTGTTTTGGAAGCGGCCCACACTGTGCTCACGGAGCATGGCGAGGCCGGCTATCTCGCCGAGTGGGCAATGCATCCCTACCCCGTCGCACTCGTCCAGGACCTCCGCAGGCTGCACATGCGCGACGACGTCTGCGACCTGCCCCACGGCCTGTCGTGCCCGTAGGGGCACGGCAGGCCGTCCCAGATTCCGTCTCGTTCAACCCCGTTCACCGCCCCACCACCACAGCTGCAAAGCGTGCACCCTCGATGCCTGGCGGTCCCTGAGTACGCGATGCTTGGGCATGACCCGTGAACCCAGCGCTGCTCCGTCGATGACCACTCGCATAGATACGGTGACCGACGGAGTCACCAGAGTCTTCACGTGGGAGGAAGGCGCACGCGTCGAAGTCCGCAACCTGGGCGGAGAGGTCGTCATCGAGGCTAACGCTGCCGGGTTGAGGACGCTGGCAGGCCACCTCCTCACCCTCGCCCAGGACGCCACACCAGATGGCACTCACCTTCACCTGGACGAGAACAACGGACTCAAAGAGAGGTCCATAGGCCTCGTACTGGAGAGGTGTGACGACGAATGACTCTTGCTCCAGGCCACTCCGTAGGCCTCACGTCAGAGTGCGTGGCCTCAGCGGACTGGAGGTCCTCATGACCAACGATCGGCGCATCGACGACCACGCAGCCATATCCATGCTGACCTACTCCGCCGTGATCGACATTCGTGCCATGGCCCGGCAGCACAAGGCACTGGCCAGTTGGCCCGATGATGACTACGTCGCATGCATCGCCTGGCTTGCCGACCTTGTTCACAACGTTGCCATGGGTGCGAGACGAGAACCCCTGTGGAAGTTCTGGCGTAAGCAGAATCGCCCCATGGCCTATACCTGGAGTGTGGCAGGCCCGGCCGGCCAAGCATGGATCCTGGCGACTCTCTCCAAGAATGGACTGGAGTGGACCCCACCGCCGCCCATGCCCGTCCTGGTCAGTGACATCCACGGCTGAGATGTGCGTAACTCCCCACGGAGCCAGCCGGGTTCCGTTGCCCCTGAGCAGCGGCCGTTCAGGTCAGCGGCCCGCTTCGACTGGGTCGGCTGGATCAGGAGTAGAAGCCTCGGCCGTATTCGTTCCGGCTCACATCGAAGTCGTCCGGACGATCGCGGCGAAGTTCCTCGTACCGCTGCGCGAAGACATCGAGCGCCTGGTGGAGAGTGCACCCCAGCGTTTCGCGGATCGTCCTGAGAGCCGCGATGATCCGATGCTCCAGGATGTCGCGGTCCACACTCTCGGGCATCTGTTCCATGGCGCCGTGAGCCTACCCGGCGCGGATTACGGACCTTCAGCCGAACAGAACCCGCCGCCTGAGAACTCTGCGAACCCGAACCCACCTGGACAAGAGGCCCCCGGTTATCAACCGGGGGCCTCTTCGCTCACCAGTACCGCAACCCCAACGACATCCGCAGGTCAGACAGCTTCCCTGTTCGGCTTCGCCGCTTCTCCCGACCTACGTACCGGAGGCAACACACTCCAGGGACCCCACCACCACACGTCCGCCGTCACGACTTGCTCTGATGGACACCCGGCCGTCGTGGCTGACTGTCGTCGGCTAAGGCTCGGGAGTTCCAGGGCCCAGTCTCCGTCCAGGGTGCTCCGGATCGAAGAAGTCGTGCCATTCGCGTGCCAGATCCTGCGGGGAATCACGGGGAACAGCGGGGACTTGCGCGAGTGTGTCCGGAGTTCCAACACCGCTCCACCGCAGATCCGGCAACTGCCGCCAGAAGACCCGAGCTTCCCGAGCTCAGTGTGCGGACGGTGCTGACGCAGACGATGCCCTCCGATACGGTCCCGAGCCATGACGGATGGCAGCGGTGTGCCGGAGAAGGTGGCGTGGATCCTGGTTCGGGACGACCGGGTATTGGTGACGCGTAGTCACGGCAGAGATCGCTTCTACTTCCCGGGCGGTCATCGTGAGCCAGGCGAGTCCGACGACGAGACCCTGGTGCGGGAGATCGACGAGGAACTGCAGGCGACGATCGACCCCGGCTCCATGGTGCACTTCGGCACTTTCGAGATTGGCGAGGGCCATCCGGATCACGGCCCCTTCCGGATGATCTGTTACACCGCCGATCACCGCGGGGAGCTGATCCCGTCGAGGGAGATCGCCGAGAAGGCATGGTTCCGCTACGCCGACCGGGACCGAGTCTCGGCCGTCGACGAGATGGCCTTCGACTCGCTGCACGAGGCCGGGCAGCTTTCCTGATCGTGTGACCTAGGCCTGGCGGCCTATACGGTCGCGGAAGCCGTCACAGCCGTTCACGCAGGTCAACCATTGAACCGTCCTCAAATGCCCGCAGCTTCCCAAGCTCAGGGTGGAGCGCGAAGACGCCCAGGAGCCAGTGTGTAGGGCATGGGGCATCTGGACTGTACTTCCCGTGCCCGTGGCGCACTCGAAAACCCAGCTGGACTCAGCTCTGCGTACTGCCGTCGATGAGCTCGCGGATGACGTCCGCGTGGCCGCTGTGTTGGGCGTATTCCCTGATCATGTGCATCATGATGCACCGCACGTCGAGATCCCCAAATCGATGGTGCGTACAAACATCGTCCAGTGAAACCCCGGCGAAGATCTCGCGGCTGCGCTCGCAGGCGGCCAGATAGCGCGCGACGTCCTCGGCCAGGGTCGCGCCGTCGTCCACCAGGAAGTCACCGTCCTTGCGCTTCGGCCAACCGAAGGGCGCGGGTTCCTCGCTCTGCTTGATGACGTCGACAAACCAGACGAACTCGACCTTGGTGAGGTGTCGCACCAATCCGTGCAGGGTGGTGAGGGACGGAACAACACGCTGGGCAGCCTGTTCCTCGGTCAACCCATCGAGCTTCCTCAGCAGCTCGGCGCGATGGTAGTCGAGCCACCCTGCTAAGGCATCACGTTCAGGCGCGATGGTGCGCAGGTCGACGGGCTTGAGCGGCGAAGCGAAGGTCTGCGGCCCAGAGGCGTCATTCATGGGTGCATTGTCGCAGGCAAGGTCAACGCCCGACCCTGATGGGGACATCCTGCTGTACAGCACGAGAGCCCCCTCGATGATCTATCGAAAGGGCTCTTTCTTTGGTCTACGGGGTACCCGCAGTTCAGACCGCTTCCCTGTTCGGCTTCGCCGCTTCCCCCGACCTAGGTACCGGAGGCAACACAGTCCAAAGGTGCCAGCCACCACGCTTCCGCCATCGTGGCTGACTGTCGTCGGCGGCATTGAGATCATGCCGCCATGACAGATGGATCAAGGCGTCCCCTGACCGAACTTCGGCAAGGCGAGACACTCCAAGCAACGATCACCAGTCACCAGCCTTGGGGCCTCACGGCGAAACTCAACGGATACGAGCCAGTGGGCGCCTCACTGGACATGATTCGCCGCGGCAGCGAGCCGGGAGTGCAGCACCTCGCGCAGGAGCTGCCAACGGTCGGGGCGACTGTCGACCTCGTCGTAGGCGAGGTGCGTGCGTGGGACCACAAGCCGTGGATATGGGTAGACCTCACGGCGCCCAGTCAGGCCGAAGACTGAACGTGCCCCCGGCGTCTCCGATCGAGCAGGAATGCGCAGGGAATGTGGGTGGGGGAATCCGGAAATCAGTTGTGGCTGCGGCATGTCCATGCGAAAAGCTGTGGGCATGATGCGACCCGCGCGTGCGCTGCTCCCCCTTTTCCTGCTGCCAGTTCTCCTCACGGGATGCGACGCGGACAAGAATGGCCGGACGGCCGCCGACAGCGCCGACCTCGACGCCGCCGCGCGCGTCTGGGGCGTGGCTCCGGAACTCGTCTATGTCACCAAGGTCTCCGGCTACACCGTGTTCCAAGCGTCGGTCGGCGAGTACGAGGACGAGTTTGTTACCGCGTATCGGTCCGAGGAGGGTGCCACCAAGTTCGGCCTCTTCGCAGGTCACGGCACACTGACAGCGGAGAGCTGCCCCAAGCAGCCACTGGGCGAGGTGTCGGACAAGCGGGTCACTTGTGAGCACGACGGCGACGCCTGGTACCGCAAGGCAGGTGGCAGCCACGAGTACGCCGTGCCCATCGACGCCGTGGTGGTTCATCTGATCGCGGACGCGGACAAGGTCGACCGCGCCGTTCTGCGTAAGGCGGCCGAGGCGGTCCACCGCCCGGACGACACCGAGTTGGCGGCGCTCCTGCCGGCCACCGACGGTGCGGACACATGAGAGAAGAGGCCGGTCTCCGCGCTTGCCGCCATTCCCCGGCTGGGTTGGCCGGGTTGCTGGATCAGGAGTAGAAGCCTCGGCCGTATTCGTCCCGGCTCAGACCGAAGTCGTGAGGAGATGCCGGCAGTCGACACCCAAGGCGGGGAATCCCCAGTCACGCCCGCAACAGCCCAACCTCGCTCCTAGAGCGGTGGCTTCCTGACCAGCGGCAGCGGCCAGCCGGCACAGGCCACCAGTGCGCTGCCTTCCTCGGTGAGGAAGAGCAGGGTGGTCCATTTCCGGTCGGCAGCATCGATCAGCCCTGTGCGCACGGGCTGGCCATGTTCGCGGACGAGCTGCACTGCTCGTTCCAGCCCAAGAGGTTCGAGTCCGTGCATCCGCATGCGCTGAAGACGGCGATTGAAGACTCCGGCATGCTGGCCTGCGGGTTGTGCCCGGTCCGCCACCCAGTAGGTAGCGCCACTCCGGAGGGTGGCCAGAGCGATCACGGACGCCTCGTCGTCACCGGCCAACAGCGATTCCAGCACACGCCGTTCCATGATCACCCCCGCCGGGATCCTGCAGTGCAGCAGCCAGGTACCGCAACCCCAACAATCGCCCGCGTATCGGGACAGCAAGAGAGTCCCTCGCCGATCCAGCGAGGGACTCTCTCAGAGCCCTGGAGAAGGTACAGGTCAGAGCGCTTCTTTTGACGGCGTGATCGGCTCGCCCGACTTACGTACTACGGGCAACACACTCCACGGGAAGTTGATCCACTCGTCGGTGCGCTTCCACACGTATTCGCACTTCACCAGCGACTGCGACTTCTCGTAGACGACCGCGCTGCGGACCTCGGCGACGGTGTCGAGGCAGAAGTCGCGGACCAGTTTGAGGGTCTTGCCGGTGTCGGCGACGTCGTCGGTGATCAGGACCTTCTTGTCGGAGAAGTCGATCACGTTCGGGACGGGCGCGAGCATGACGGGCATTTCCAAGGTGGTGCCCACGCCCGTGTAGAACTCGACGTTCACGAGGCTGATGTTCTTGCAGTCGAGGGCGTAGGCGAGGCCGCCGGCGACGAAGACTCCGCCGCGGGCGATGCTGAGGATGACGTCGGGCTCGTAGCCGTCGTCGGCGATGGTCTGCGCGAGTTCGCGCACGGCGACGCCGAACGCCTCGTAGGTCAGGTTCTCCCGCACGGCGGCCGCGGTCATACCTGCGTCCGGTGGAAGTTGAGGAAGGAACGGGAGGCCGTCGGGCCGCGCTGGCCCTGGTAGCGGGAGCCGTAGCGCTCGCTGCCGTAGGGGAACTCGGCCGCCGAGCTGAGCTGGAACATGCACAGCTGGCCGATCTTCATGCCCGGCCAGAGCTTGATCGGGAGGGTCGCGAGGTTGGAGAGCTCCAGCGTCACGTGGCCGGAGAAACCGGGGTCGATGAATCCGGCGGTGGAGTGCGTGACGAGCCCGAGCCGGCCGAGGGAGGATTTTCCTTCGAGGCGCGAGGCGAGGTCGTCGGGGAGGGTGACTACCTCGTAGGTCGAGGCGAGCACGAACTCGCCGGGGTGGAGGATGAACGGCTCGTCGCCCTCCGGCTCCACCAGCCGCGTCAGGTCCGCCTGTTCGACGGACGGGTCGATGTGGGGGTAGCGGTGGTTCTCGAACACCCGGAAGTAGCGGTCGAGGCGCACGTCGACACTCGACGGCTGCACCATGGATTCGTCGTAGGGATCGATCCGGACCCGCCCGGCGTCGATCTCGGCCCGGATGTCCTTGTCTGAGAGAAGCACGCCCCGAGGATACGCAAGACGCGCGGACCGACCACAATCGGACGGACCCGCGCGCCAGCGACTACCGCGATACCGCTGCTGATACCGCTACTACTGCCGGTTCTACGGCTACTGCTTCTCCAAGGTAACCAGCACCACACTGCGGAGCCGGGCACACCGCGGACACCTCACGAGCCGGCCGGGGCCGAGCCGCTCCGCCTGCTGCATCGGGAACGAAGCGGTACTGAACACGTGCCCATCGGCACATCGGACGACGGTGCGCTCCATCAAGTCCATGAGTCCCTTCCCCAAGAGCCGCGCCCGGCTGCTGCTCGCCGGACGCCAAATGCCACATTACGGGATGAAAGGAACGACTCTCCAGGCGGCACTCCGGTCCCACCCAGACCCTCTTCCACGCCTCCACCGTACGCCCCAACTCCGCCCCGCCGCAGCCCCGTCCGCCCTGCGGAACGCAGCCGCACCCCCATGGCCTCAGCGCCGGGGACCTGACATGCGGTACAGTGGCCGGGCGTTCCGACACCGGTTCAACCGGCGTTTTTCGCGGGTGTAGTTTAGTGGTAGAACATCAGCTTCCCAAGCTGAGAGTGCGAGTTCGATTCTCGTCACCCGCTCCAGCACGAGCCCCCAGGTCGATGACCCGGGGGTTCTTTGTTGTCTAGACCAATTTTAGGGTGGTGGGCCCTCCGCGTGTCCTGACAACGGCTGATACGAAGAGATCGAGCGCCTCAGTGGTCTGCCATCGGCCGGCGGAGTGCCCGCGGCCGGCCACCGACCGCATTCCGGAACCTCCTGAACCGGCACGGGATCCCTCGCCCGAAGTCCTGGCGGGCCGTCGGCAACGGGTCTTCAGCGCTCCAAGATCTTCGACAGGGGCAGCCCGAGGCGACGTCTCGTTCCGGCCATGTCTGCCGTGGGACGGAAAAACAGGGGCACGGCGGCAGGCGATGGGTGGCGATAATGTGCACCGTTTCTCGTACGGTCCAACGGCGCAGGAGGTTGCGGTATGCACCACTCACCCAACCAGGGCCAGGGAGTGCTGAAGTTCCGGACGACGGATGTGGACGAGGCTCGGCAGGTCATCCAGGAACGCTTCTACGCCAACTTCATCGACGTGCCCGACGGCAGTGCCGAGTTCACGGCCCGGTACGACATCGCCGCACTCGGTCCGCTCACACTCGGACGACTCTCTTTCGGCGCGGAGGTGCGTATACGGTTCGGAGAACTCGGCTCCTACCACGTGGACGTCCCCATGGGTGGCCACCTGGCCTGGCGGCAAGGAACGCACACCAACGCGGTGGCGACCGCCGCGAACGCGGCCGTCTTCCAGCCGTACGGCGACACGGCCCTGGATCGAGTGAGCACCGACTGCTCCATGCTGGCCGTGAAGATCGACCCCAAGGCCCTCAACGGTCAACTCGAACGCCTTCTCGGCCGACCGCTGCGCACCCCCGTCGTCCTCACACCCGAACTGGACGTCGCGCACGGCGCGGGCCTGAGCTGGGTACGGATGATCCGCGCGGTGTTCGACCAGATACAGGACGGCGGGCTGCTCACCCGGCCGATGGTCGCCCGCCCGCTCCAGGAGGCCCTGCTGACCGGGCTCCTCCTCGCCACCGGCCACCGCTACCGCGACGAGCTCGACCGACCGGACTCCGCCCTGCGCCCCGGCCCCGTCAAGCGTGCTGTCGAGGCCATGCACAGCATGCCGCAACACCCGTTCACGGTAGGAGAGTTGGCCGTGCTCGCCGGAGTGAGCGTGCGGCGACTCCAAGAAGCCTTCCAGCAGTACGTCGGCATGACCCCGCTGGCCTACCTCACCGACGTCCGCCTCAGCCGCGCCCACGACGAGCTGCGCAGCGGCACACCGGGCGAGGTGAACGTGAGCGAGGTCGCCCATCGTTGGGGCTTCGACCACCTGGGCCGCTTCGCGTCCCGCTACCGAGCGCGCTTCGGCGAGTTGCCCTCGCAGACACTGCGTTCCGGGTGACCACGGCCCACACCATCGCCCCGCGCTGCGCGGACAGCAGCCGCGCTCAGTGGATCGTGCGCGGCGGCTGCCACGGGCTAGATTCCTGGAGTTCGCGCGTCCGCCTCTTCGGTCCGCCGCGCGGACATCGACCGGCCCGTCTCCACCCCTTCGGGCCGGTCACCGCCCGTCGGCGTTCCCCAACGGCCGCGGGCGGGTCGGCAGCGCACATGCGGCCTGTACCCCGCCACGGTGTGCTGCCCAACACCGGTCAAGGTCCGGGCCGGGGTCGGCGCCGGCCCGGACCTTGACCGTACCGAAGGCACACCGACGAGGAGAGCACATACACAGTGCGCGACGACACACCCGTCCTGCGGGGCCTTCTTGGCCATCGAGAGTGCGGATGCACGCATGGCACCGCCGAACGGGGAGGAGGCCCGGGTCAGATCACGCGGAAGAGGTCGGCGGCCGCGTGGACGTCGGTGAAGTCCTCGATGGAGCGGAGGTTGTCGCACAGGGCGTGCAGGACCGAGTCGGCTTCGGCGACGCGCGGGGCGCCGATGGCCACGCCGAAGACGCGGAAGCCCAGCCGCTGCTTGGCCTCGTTCCAGCCGCGCATCCATGTCTCGGTGACGCCGCAGTCGTCGTCGGTGAGCATCACGATGTCCCCGCGAGCGCGGGTGGTGTCGTTGAACTCCGCCTCCAACAGTTCGCCGGCCGCCGACAACGGGCGCTGGTAGCTGGTGCCGCCGCCGAGGAAGGTCTCCGCGAAGTCGAGGACCTGGGCGATGCCGGCCGATCGGTCGGCCGGGAAGCGGAAGACCTGGAGCTTGTCGGCGGCGGAGAACAGGATGCCGACGAAGTCGCGCCCCGCGTGACGGGCCTGGTCGAGGAGCGCCAGGGCACATGCCTTGGCCCACGCCTCCCGGGTGACTCCGCCGGGCCCCGCTTCGTACATGGAGTGCGAGGTGTCGACGCACGCGATGACGGCGCCCTGGCCGGTGCTCTGCTCGCCCTGGCTGTCGTAGAGCATCAGCTCCCCGGCGGCGTAGCGCGCGGCGAACACGCGCGCAGTGCGGGCAGGCCGAGGTTGGCGAGTTCGGAGGGGATGACGCGGGAGAGGTCGTCGCCGAGGGTGACGCCGACCAGTTCTCCGGTGGCGTTCTCGACCTTGCGGGCGCACTCGCCGTCGGCCATCTGCCGGAAACGGCCGATCAGTTCGGCCCATTCGGCGAGCCGGCCGGTGCGCAGCCGCTCGGCGAGCCGGGCCCGCTGGTCGAAGGGCATCCGCTCCAGTTCGCCGGGACCGACTCCCCATGCCCGCATCAGCGCGCTCTCCTGCCGTGCGCCCTCGGTGGCCTTCGCCACCGCGTTGCGCGTGGTGGCACGGATACCGGGGGCCGCCGCCGTGAGGGCCTGAGTGGCGTCCCGGGCGGCCTGCCGCGCGGTGGCCTCGGCGGCGCCGACGGCCTCGATCGCCCGGTGTACGGCATCGCCGGCGGGGGACGGCACGGTGCCGTCCTCGTCGGCCTGGTCGGCGGCCTCCCGGAGCGCCTCGTCCACGGCGCTCGCCGCGCCTTCGGCGGCCTGCCGGGCCTTCTTCGCCTGCTCGGCCTGTTCCTGGGCATCCCGGGAGCGCTCCAGTATCCGGCGCAGCGCGGCGGCCTGGGCGAGCACGGCCATGGCGGCGGCGTACGGGTCGCCGGCCGTCTCCCGGTGCAGCTCGGCGAACTCCGGTGAGTCCAGGAGCGAGGTGATGACCTGGTGGTTGACCAGCCGGGAGGGGTCCATCTCCGCGCGCTCACGCAACCGCGGGCGGACCTTGTAGGCGGCCAGGAACGCGTCGGTCAGGAGGTCGGTGGTGTGGTCGTGACGCTGGTTCAACTCCTGGGCCAGGTCCCGCAGTCCGGCCGACTGCCCACAGGTGTCCTGCCAGGTGAGCCGGTCGAACCGGTCCGCGACCACGGCCGTGGTGTGCTGCTCGGCTGCGGCGGTGGACAGGCCCAGCCACCTCCCGGCCCGGCCGGCCAGTTCGTCGAGCCTGGCCCGTGTCTCGTCCATGAGTCCTGATCCCCCGGTGTTCAGAGCTGCGCCTGCACCATGCTCGCGTCCATCCCGAGCGCCTCGGTGAGGACGCGGGCGCGGACGGCGCGCCGGCGGCCGGTGACCCGGTCGATGGCGGCGGTGGAGCGGCCGGCGGTCGCCGCCTCCTCGCGCAGCTTCTCCAGCCGCTTGCCCACTGTGGCGAGCTGGTTGTGGGCCTTCTTGATGACCCATTCGCTCAGCGCCTCGCGGGACTGCCCTGCCATGGCGTCGAGTTGGGCCTCCAGCTCGTCGATGGTGTCGGCCAGGTCGAGTGCCTCCTTGGCGTCGGGGTTGACCAGATGCAGCACCTCGCGCTCGACGGTGGGGCGTTGGGCCGGGGAGTCCCACAGCACGTGGGTCAGCACCGACAGGTCGGTCTCGGCGACCGCCGGGCGGCCGTCGAGGTACGCGGACGCCTGGAGCAGGCCCACCGCCTGCCGCCAGCGGCGGTCGGAGGCGACGAGTTCCTTGCGGCGCAGGGCGGCCCGCAGGGTGCACACCGCGTCCACGATCACGTCGGGGACGTCCACGGCCGGGACGGCCTCGGTCACGGCCCGCTGCAACGCCGCCAGCTCGACCGTGGTCCGCGTCGGGGCCGTCGGGCGGCTGACGGCGGAGCGGACCAGCGCGGCGAAGTGCGAGGGGTCTTCCAGGTACCCGACCTCGATCCGCACCAACAGCCGGTCGTAGATCGCGGCCGTGTCGTCCCCGCTCGGCAGCTCGTTGCTCGCCGTGATCGCCCCGATCAGGGGGCAGTTGATCGGCTCGCCGCCGCTCTCGGGGTGGTAGATCCGCTCGTTGAGAAAGCCCAGCGTCTCGTTCAGCGCCGCCGTGGAGCACTTGAAGATCTCGTCGATGAACGCGATGTGCGCGGTCGTGGCACGGCCTTCGTACACCTGGCGGTACTCACCCCGGGCGAGCGCGGCGACGTCGACGGGGCCGAACATCCTCGTCGGCGCGGTGAACTTCGAGAGGAGGATCTCCCAGTAGGACGCCCCCTCGAACCTGCCCGTGAGCTCCCGGGCCAGCTCGGACTTCGCCGTTCCGGGCGGGCCGAGCAGCAGCGAGTGCTGTCCGGCCAGCAGCGTCACCACCAGCGTCCGCACCACGTCGGCCCGCTCGTAGAAGCGGTCCGACAGCTCGTCGCTGATCGCCCGCAGCCTCGTGGCCGTGTCCTGCGCGCCCAGCCCGCCCATAGTCAACTCCTAGCCTGTGATGCCCTGTTGGGCTGACGAGACGGCCCTTCCCGCGAGGCTACGACGAGGTGCAAGGTAGCCGGGGGACGGGACGGCTCTCCAGGAACAGGGAGTCATGCGGCCGGTGTCTCGCCCGCCTTGTCCGCGACCCCGACGTCCAGCAGCGCCTCGTCCGCCGAGCCCAGGAAGTCGTAGGACTTCTTGTCGAAGACCCAGATCGTGCGGCCGTCGCGCTCCTTGAAACTCAGGCCGATGCCCGAGCGGCCGGTGTAGTCCTTCGCGTCGGGGACGACCGAGACACCCGGGATCTTCGCGGCCGCGCGGTAGAGCGCGGCGTCCAGTTCGGGCAGCAGCGTGGCGTCGGGCAGCATGTCGCCGATCTTCTCCAGCGCCGCGCTCTCCCTGGTCTGCCCCTCCCCCTTCGTGCCCGCGTAGATCTTCGCCAGCAGTGCGCCGGGGTCGGTGGGCAGCGCCTGAAGCTCACGGAACGTGGTGACGTTCGGATCGGGGCTCAGCCTCATGTCGTGCGTGCCCTTGGAGTACGAGGAGAACGGGTCCCGGGGCCGGAACGGCGGACCCACCAGCACCGTGACCCGGCTCAGTCCCCCGCGCTTGCCGTCGACGGCGGTCCAACGTGCCTCACGCAGGACCCGGATGTCCTTGTCCGAGAACTTCATGGAGCCCTGAGTGCGGACGTAGACGTACTGGTCGTCCCTGACCGGCACGGACTTCTTCGCGGCGGCGACCTCGGCGATGCGGTTGAGGAGGTCGACCGCGTCCGCGTCGTTCGTGGCGGTCCCGGACCCGACGGCGCCGGCGAGGACCGCGGCGACGATCGCCGCCGCCGTGGCGAGGGGTACGGCGATGACGGCGAACCGGCGGCGGGGGGTGCGCGCTCGTCGGCGGAGGGCCGTCGCGATGTCCGGGAGTTCCGGGAGTTCCGGGAGTTCCGGGGCGGCCGGCTCGGTGAACTCTCTGAACTCGGTGAGTTCTCTCATCAGATGGTCCTTCAGCAGGTCGTGGCAGTCGTTCGTCAGGACCGGCTCACCCGGGCTCGGCAGCAGCCTGGCCAGTTCGTCGCGCTCTTCGGGGTTCATCGGTGCTTCTCCTGAGTCGACCGGGCCGTTTCGGGACGGCCACCCGGTACCTGTCCGGTGCGCGGGCCGAGTCCCGGCTTTTCCTGCTGAGGTGGAACATCCGGTGTCACGGCGGCACTTGGCTCCCCCGGATACCTGCCCGGCCGCCCGGCGGACGTGTGCCGGGCCAACTCCGCCTCCGACAACGTCCGTAGACGCTGTCTCGCCCGGGCGAGCCGCGACCGTACGGTGCTCGCCGGCACGCCGAGGGCCTCTCCCGCGGCCGCGTAGCTCAGTCCTGACCAGACGCAGAGTGCGAACACCTCCCGCTCGGCTCTGCGCAGCCGGCCGAGCGCGGTCTGCGCGGCAGCGAGCCGCTCGGCCTTCTCCATGCGCCCGACGACGTCGTCGGCGAAGTCGGGCAGGGTGTCACGGTCCGCCGGGCGGTCGGGGAGCCTGGCGAGCGCGGCGCTGTGCCGGCGGGCGGCGCGACGCGTGTTGCGCAGAACGTTGGTGGCGATGCCGTACAACCAGGGGCGCAGTCCGTCGCCGTCGGGCACGTCGGCGTCTCGGGCGTCCACGGCCGCGGCTTCGGGTCTCAGCTTCTCCCTGAGCCGCCAGGCTTCCAGGAAGGTCAGGGACACCACGTCCTCCGCGGTGCTCCGATCCGCCGAGAGTCGGGCGGCATGACCGAAGACGGCCCGGGCATGCGCGCCGAACAGTTCGGCGAAGGCTTCCGGATCACCGGCGCGTATCCGGTCACGCAGGGAAAGTTCCACAATCAGCCCTGTCCGCTCGGCACTTGTCGTCTCTGTGGCGACGATCACACGACGAGCGATTCCTTCAATCCCTATGCCAGAGCACATACGACCAGGTCAGGCGAAATCTGACCCCGAGAGCACCGTCGCTTCCCAAGCCGGGAGTGCGAGTTCGATTCTCGTCACCCGCTCCAGGTGAACCCCGGATCGTTGGCGGCGGACACGCTCATCGGCTGCTGTCGGTCCGTGGGGTGGCCTGCTCGTCGATGATGTCGCGGAGTTGGCGGCGGCCGGTGATGCCCAGCTTGGGATAGGAGCGGTACAGGTGTGAGGCGACGGTGCGGGGGGACAGGAACAGGCGGTCGGCGATCTCGGCGTTGGTCAGGCCGTGGCCGGCGAGGATGACGATCTCGCGCTGTTGGGCGGTGAGGGCGTCCAGTGCGCCCGGGGCGGCCTGCGGGAGTCGCACCGTTACGCCGCAGGCGCGCAGTTCGGATTCCGCGCGCCGGGTCCACGGGGCCGCGCCCAGGTGACGGAACGTTTCCAGGGCGGTCACCAGGAGGGGCTTGGCGTCGTTGATCCGTCGCTGTCGGCGCAGCCACTCCCCGTAGTCCAGCTGGAGTTGGGCCCGTTCGAACGGCCACGTGTCTCCGGTGGGGTCGGCCAGGGGCGCGGCGAAATGGGCTTCGGCGCTGTCGGGCTCGGCGAGCAGTCCGCGGGCGCGGGCCGCGAGTTGTGCCAGGCGTGGCCCGGGCGCGGCGTCCACCCGAGCCAGCGCGCGCTCCAGCAACGTACGGGCTTCGAGGCGCCGTTCGGCGCGCACCGCCGCGGCGGCGACGTCGGCGACGGCGAGGTAGGAGAAGTGGTGGTGCAGGGGTGTGCCGTCGGCTGCGAAGAGGCGGCTGAGCTGCGCGTACGCGGTCGTGTAGGTGCCTTGGGCCAGCGCCGACAGACCTGCTGTCTGCCAGATTCTGGCGGCGAACCCGCGGTATTCGCCGGTGTCCACGGCGGCGCGCACGCGGGCCAACAGCGGTGCCACCTGGTCGTGTTCGCCGCGCATGGCCGCCACGATGGCCGTGGTGAGGTCGGCCGAGCCCGCGACGGTCTCCATCTTGTAGGCGGCGGCGATGTCGCCCGCCTCCCGGGCTGCGGCGAGTGCGTCGTCCCAACGACCGCTGTCGACGTACGCCCATTCCAGTGCCGACAGCACGCCGCCGCTGGCACCGCGGAGGCCCGGGGCGCGTAGCCGGCTGAGGGCTTCGCGCAGCACCCTGACCGCCAGTTCGGTCTCGTCCAGGACCCAGGCCGCCGCGCCGAACGTACCCGGGTCCGAGAGGGGTTTTCCTTCCGCTGTGCGCCGTAGGCGGGGGACGATGTCGGCTCTTTCGGCGAACGGGTTCGTGCAGGCCCGGATCCAGATCCGGTACTCGGCCGCCGGCGCCGGCGTCGGACCGTCCTGGGAGTCGAGCAGGTCGAGGGCGGCACGTGCCTTCGCGCAGACTTCGGGGAGCCCGGTCTGGTGGGCGACCGTGGCGGCCATCCAGGCGGCCTGCCATGCGAGGGCCGGCAGCCTCGGGGACGCCTCGGCGGCGACGGACAGGAGCGTGTCGAACGCCTCGGCGTTGCGGTTGGACCACAGCAGCGACCAGCCGATGTCGAGCCGGGCGGCGATGCGCAGGTCCTGGTCGGAGGTCAACGTGAGGACCTGGCCCGCCAGTTCGCGCACCCAGTCGGCCTGTCCGGCGGACAGGGCGAGGTCGGCGGCGGCCAGCAGGCGCCGGGCCCTGTCGCCTTCGGCCGGGCTGAGCTCGGCGGCGCGTTCGAGGGCGCGTGCGGCCGCGGCGGCGCCGCCTCGGCGCTGGGCCTGGGCCGCGCTGTCTTCGAGGAGCGCGGCCAGGTGCTCGTCGGGGGCCGGCGCGGCGGCGGCCAGGTGCCAGGCGTGGCGGTCGGGCCGGTCGCGGAGCGCGTCGGCGACCTGCCGGTGCGCCGCGGCCCGCTCCGGGAAGGGCGCGGCGTGGTAGACGGCCGACCGGGTCAGCGGATGGGCGAACCGCGGGCCCGGCGTGTCCAGCCGGATCAGGCCCGCCGCTTCCGCCGGGGCGAGCGCCGCGGCGGAAAGCCCTGGTAGCGCCGTGGTCAGGTCCGGGCTGTCGGCCGCCGCGGCGAGCAGCAGCGCAGATCGGGCCGCCGGGGGCAGAGCGACGTACTGGGCGGCCATGAGGTCGGTCAGCTGCCCGGTGAGCGGCAACGGCTCGGCGGTCCATCGGCGGCCCGCGTCGGGATCCGCGGCGATCACCCTGGCCAGCTCGATCAGCGCCAGGGGGTTGCCGGCCGCCTGGGCCAGCACCTGTTCCCGCAGCCGGCCGTGCGGCGGGCGCGGCTGCGCGTCCAGGAGCAGGCCCGCGTCCGGCCGGGTGAGGGGGCGCAGCAGGAGCCGCGGCAGGTCCCGCTCGAAACCGGCGGGAGGTACGGTCCCGCGGGCGCCGGCCAGCAGCACGAGCTGCTCCGATTCCAGGCGGCGGGCAGCGAAGGCGAGCGCGTCGAGGGAGGCGCCGTCCAGCCACTGCGCGTCGTCGGCCGCCACCAACAGCGGCTGTTCGTCGGACAGTTCGGACAGCAGGGTGAGTACGGCGATCCCGGTGAGCAGGGCATCGGGCGGCGCGGGCTCGTCGGTGAGCCCGAACGCGCCGCGCAGCGCCTCGGCCTGACGGGTCGGCAGGCTCACCACGCGGTCCAGCACCGGGCGCAGCAGCTGGTGCAGCCCGGCGAACGCCAGGTCCCGCTCCGACTCGCTGCCGGTGGCCGCCAGCACCCGCATCCCCGCCGCCCCGGCCTCGCGCGCGGCCTCGGCCAGCAGGACGGTCTTGCCCAGACCCGGATCGCCCAGGAGCAGCAGAACGTGGCTCTCCTTGTGGGGCGGGGCGATCAGCTCCCGCAGCAGGGACAGCTCCTCCCGCCGCCCGATCAGGTTCGCGTCCTTGCGGGTCAGCTCCTTGCGGGACATCTCCTCGCGGGTCATCGCGGAAACGCCACCCTCACCTCGTGTGCAGTCAGGTTGCGGATACCGGACGGCCACCGCACGGCACAGGGTCGAGTCTATGGATGCTGTGCCCTGCGCTGCCCCCTGTGATGTCCCCCGCGCCGGTCCCTACGTCAGCCCCCGCGCGCGAGGGAACGCGGGTCCGTGATGCCGTACGTCACGGTCGGCCGGGAGAACACCGGTGACATCCGGATCCACTACGAGGACCATGGCGCGGGCCCGCCGGTCGTCCTGGTCCACGGCTACCTCGCCGACGGGCGCTCGTGGGAGAAGCAGGAGGCGGCGCTGCTCACGGCCGGGTACCGCGTCATCAGCTACGACCGGCGCGGCGGCGGCGCCTCCAGCCGGCCGGCAGCGGGCTACGACTACGACACGTTCGCCGCCGACCTGAACACACTGCTGGACGTCCTGGACGTGCGGGACGCGGTACTCGTCGGCTGCTGCTCCGGCACCGGGGACGTGACCCGGTACCTGGGAACGTACGGGCAGCGGCGGGTCCGCGGCGCGGCGCTGCTGGCGCCTCTGCCGCCGTTCCTGCCCCGGTCCGACGCCAACCCGGAGGGCATCGCCCCGGGCGCCCTCGACGCCTTCCTCGGCGAGCTGTCCGCCGACCGCCCGGCGGCGATCAAGACCTACCTGGACCGGCACTACAACATCGACTACTACAACACCGACTACCGCGACGGCTCCGACCCGCTCGGCGGGATCCGGGTGAGCGACCAGGCATGGCAGAACAGCTTCCACGTCGCGCTGCGGGTGTCCGCCGCCGCGGCCCTGGGGTGCGCGGTCGCCTGGCGGGAGGACTTCCGGGCCGACATCGCCCGCATCACGGCCCCCGTCCTGATCGTGCAGGGCGCCCAGGACCGGGTCATGCCGCCCGGCGCGACCGGGAACCGCCTGGCCGCGATGCTGACCGACGCCCGCCTCGCGATGCTGCCGGAGGGCGGGCACGCGATCATCTGGACGCACGCCGCCCAGGTCAACCACCTGCTCGTCGGCTTTCTGCGGGCCCTGTGACGCGTACGTCGGGCCCGCCGGGGCGCGTTCTCGGCCCGGTGCAGTCAACATGCGGATTCCGCCGCCGCGCCGCGGCTGATTCGCTCGGGTCATGGAGCTCACCTCGTACTCAGGTCTGCCGAACGAGCGGGTCAAGGCCGCGAACGGCATCGACTACGCGTACCGCGACACCGGGCCGACGGACGACGGCGCCGGTGTACCGCTGGTCCTTCTCCAGCACTTCCGTGGAAACCTCGACAACTGGGATCCGGCGCTGATCGACGCGCTGGCCTCGGGCAGACGTGTCATCGCCTTCGACAACGCCGGAGTCGGCGGCTCCACCGGAACGACTCCGCACACCGTGGACCGGATGGCACGGGACGCCATCGCCTTCATCGAGGCGATCGGGGCGACTGGGTCGACCGGGTCGACCGGGGGCCCGGGCCCGGGCCCCGGCCCCGTCGACGTCCTGGGCTTCTCCCTCGGCAGCTTCGTCGCGCAGCGGATCGCCCTGACCAGGCCGGCGCTCGTCAGAAGGCTGGTGCTCGCCTCGTCGGCCCCGCAGGGCGCCGACGGCATGCACGGCTGGGCCCCCGAGGTCATCGGCGCGATCGGCAACCCCGAGACCAGCCCCGAGGAGTACCTGAACGTCTTCTTCGCCCGGTCCGAGACAAGCGTGCGGGCCGGCCGGCAGACCCTGCAGCGGATCTACGGCGCCCGGAGCGCGGACCGGGACACCGCGACGGACTGGGCGACCCGCGAGGCGCAGTACGACGCGGTGTGCACGTGGGGGATCCCCGATCACGCGAAGCTCCAGCGGCTCGGCTGCCTGCGGATGCCCGTGTTCGTGGCGAACGGCGACAATGACCCGATGATCCTGCCGCACTACTCCCACCTGCTCGCCGGTCTGGTCCCGCAGGCCCGCGTGAAGATCTATCCCGACGCGGCGCACGGGTTCCTGTTCCAGCACCACGCGGAATTCGCCGCGGACGTCGACGCCTTCCTCGACGGTCCCTGATGACCGGCACCCACATGATCGTCCTGCCCGGCGGCGGGTACGCCGTGCACGCCGCGCACGAGGCCGAACCGGTGGTGGACTGGCTCGGCGGCCTGGGCGTACGGGCGAGCGTGTTCCGCTATCCGCTCAACGCCCGGCACCCGGAGCCGCTCGACGCGCTGCGCATCGAGATCCGCCGCCTGCGGGCGGCCGGCGCACGGCGCATCGGTCTCGTCGGGTTCTCCGCGGGAGGTCATCTGGCCGGCCTTGCCGCCCTCGCGCCGGGGGCCGGGCCCGACGAGGCGGTGGACTTCGCCGTGCTCGGCTACGCCATCACCTCGATGGAGACCGAGACCTACCGTCCGGCCCGGCTGATCCTCCTCGGTGAGGACGCGGGGCCCGGGCTGCGCCGGTCGACGTCACTGGATGCGCTCGTCACGTCCGAGGCGCCGCCGTTCTTCGTCTGGCACACCGCGGAGGACCCCTACGTCCCCGTCGAACACGCCTACCGCCTTGCCGCGGCGCTCGCGGCCGGCCAAGTCCCGCACAGCGTGCACGTGTTCGCCCACGGCCCGCACAGCCTCGGCCTCGCCCGGAACGCCGGCGAGGCCGCGATCTGGACCACGCTGGCTGAGGCCTGGATCCGCGAACACGCGTGACCGCCCCCGCCTACCTCACGACTGGTCCCCGGCCATCGCCTTCAGCTCCGCGATCTGCTTGAGCGCCGCGGCGACGAGTTCGTCGTTGGTGTGCGCGTGACCGCCCAGTCCCCATCCACCGGGCACGGCCTCGGTCAGCAGCACCCAGGTACGGTCCGCGAGCGTCGGGTCACCGGCGGCCTCCGCGACCATGCCGGTGAACCGGCTCACCACCGCGAGCTGTTTGTCGCGGTCGAGAGCACCCCCGTTGGTCAGCACCTGCACGCGTACGTAGGTGGACTCGCCGTCGACGTTCGAGAGGTCACCGGCCGGCAACTCGTGGAGGAAGGCGGCGGTGTTCCGGCGGAACATCGGGATGTCCGGAACCTCCTCGATGGCCATCAGGGTGGCGGCGAGGTCCTTGGCGAGCTGGTGCCCGTCCGTGAAGGTGCCCGCTGTGGCGTACACGTCGATCATGGGCATGGCGTACTCCTTCGGTGCTGGTGTTACCACCACTTGGCTTCGAGGGCGCGGCCGGTGCCGCCGGTCCGGTCGAGCGCGTCGAGTTCGGCCATGTCCTCGGCCGACAAGGTGAAGTCGTAGAGCTGCGCGTTCTCGTGGATGCGGTCGCGGTGCGTCGACTTCGCCACGACCACGAGTCCGTGCTGGAGGCCCCAGCGCAGCAGCACCTGCGCCGGTGTCCGGCCCGTCCGGCGGGCGATCCCGGCGACGGTGGTGTCGTCGACGTACCGGCCGGTGCCCAGCGGGCTGTACGCCTCGACGGCGACGTCGAACCGGGCGCAGGCATCCAGGAGCGCCTGCCGGCGGTGCGGCGGGTTGAAGAGGATCTGGTTGACGGAGGGCGGAACCGTTCCCTCGGCGATCACCGCTTCGAGTTCGGCCACGTCGTAATTGGAGACCCCGATGGAACGGGCCAGCCCCAGCTCCTTGGCGCGTTCCATCCCGGCCCAGGCCCGAGTCGGGCCGCCAGCCGGCCAGTGGACGAGGTAGAGGTCGATCTGTTCCAGGCCGAGGCGGCGAAGGCTGGCTTCCGCCTGGGCGACCGGATCGGTGCCGCGCGGCTGGAACTTCGTGGTGATGAACACCTCGTCGCGCGGTACGCCGCTGTCGCGGAGGGCGCGGCCGACGCTCTGCTCGTTGCCGTAGGCCTGCGCCGTGTCGATGTGCCGGTAACCGGCGTCGAGTGCCCAGCGCACGGCGTTGACGCACGCAGGCCCGTCGGGCACCTGCCAGACGCCGAGGCCGAGCACCGGCACCTGGTTGCCGTCCGCCAGCGGGCGCGCGCCGCCCCCGGGTGTGGCCGCGTTCGGGTTCATGGGCACCAGCATCCGGCAACGCACCGTGGAGTGGTATCAGCAACGTGACTGCAGCCGGCCATGGCATGGGCTCGGGCTCGGGCTCGCGGTGCAGTCAACATGCTGATACTCCGCCGCCGTCCCCAGGGTGACCATGAGGTCCAGCCGGGTCAGTGATGCGGACTGTGCCGAACGATGCCGGAGAAGACGATGAGCCTTGACTTCGACGTGTTCGTGGTGGATGCCAAGCCGATCCCGAGTGCGGTTCCGGGATTCGAGGAGGTGATGGGCCCGGCGACCTGGCCGCCGTCCACCTCGACGCTGATCAGCGACGACGACGGTGCCGTACTGGTCGACTGCCTCATCACCGTGCGCGAGGGCCGGGAGCTGGCGGCGTGGGTGAAGTCCCACGACCGCGAGCCCGGGTATGTGTACATCACCCATCCGCACGCCGACCACTTCCTCGGGCTGACGGAGATCCTGGCGGCGTTCCCGCAGGCGAGGCCGGTGGCGCTGGCCGAGTCCGTCCCCGCGATGGAGGAGCAGATCTCGCCGGGGTACATGCGGGTCTGGGGCGGGTTCTTCCCCGGCCAGTTGACCGACAGGCCCGTCGCGCCCGGGCCGCTGGCCGGCAGCACGATCCCGATCGGCGGCTCCACGGCCACGGTGATCCCGGTCGGGACCACCGACACCGGGCACTCCAGCGTCGTCCACGTCCCCGGCCTGAGCCTGGTCGTCTCCGGTGACGTCGTCTACAACCGGACGCACATGTGGCTGGCGGGATCGACCCCGGACTCCCGGGCCGAGTGGGCGCGGGCGCTGGAGGCCGTGGCGGCACTGGGGGCCGACACACTGATCGCCGGGCACCGCGATCCACGGGCCGCCGACGACGACGCCCACCGCCAGATCGACGAGAGCCGCCGCTACCTGGCCGACTTCGAGACGGCACTGGAACGCAGCTCCACACCGGGCGAGCTCATCGACCGGATGACGGCAGCCCATCCCGAGCTGGCGAACCCCTACACACTGTGGGTCGCGGCCCACGACCTGCTCACCACCGGAACCTGACACGGACACCAAGGACAGCACGGGCCCGCGGGTGCTGAACCTCCGCAGAATGACGGCCCGCCGGACCGACGAGGCGTACCGGTCCTCCACCCCGCTGGAACTCTTCTTCGACCTCTGTTTCGTCGCCGCCGTCGCGCAGGCCGCCGCCCATCTGCATCACGACCTGAGCTCCGGACACCTCGGCCATGCCGTGGGCAACTACCTCTGGGTGTTCTTCGCGATCTGGTGGGCCTGGGGGAACTTCACCTGGTTCGCCTCCGCGTACGACAACGACGACGACCTCTATCGCCTGCTGACCATGGTGCAGATCGCCGGAGCGCTGACCCTGGCCGCCGGCGTACCCCGGGCCTTCGAGTCCGGCGACTATCTCGTCATCACCGTCGGCTACGTGATCCTGCGGCTGGCCATGGTCATGCAGTGGCTGCGGGCGGCCGGCGCCGATCCGGAACGGCGCACGACCGCCCTGCGGTACGCCGTCGGCTACGCCCTGGTCCAGGCCGGGTGGGTCGCTCGCCTCGCCTTCGACCAGCCGACGTACCTCTATGCCGGACTGGCGGTGGCCGCGGGCGAGTTGCTGGTCCCGATCTGGGCCGAGCGGGCGCGGGTGACGACCTTTCACCCGGAGCACATCACCGAGCGGTTCGGGCTGTTCACCATGATCGTGCTCGGCGAGGCGGTGCTGGCCGCGACCACCGCCGTACAGACCGCGGCCGACGCGCGCGACGGCCTCGACCCCGACCTGCTGGTCCTGGCCGGCAGCGGTCTGCTGCTCGTCCTCAGCCTGTGGTGGCTCTACTTCGACCGGACCACCCAGCGCATGCTGCGCTCCATGCGTACGACGATCATCTGGGGCTACGGCCACTACCTCGTCTTCGCCTCGACCGCGGCGATCGGCGCCGGACTCGCCGTCTCCGTCGACGCCCTCACCGGCCGTGCGCACCTCACACACCTCCAGCAGGGCCTGGCTGTCGGCATACCCCTCGCCGCCTGGATCGCGACGGTCCGGTGGCTGCGCGTGGGCCCGCCGCTGCGCGGTCCCGCCGTCGCGGCCCCGCCCGTGGCCGCGGTCCTGGTCCTGGCCGCGGCCCGGACCTCCGCGGCCGTGCCCCTGATGGCCGTGATCACCGCGGCGCTGGCGGCGGTGACGACCTGGGCCGTGCGGCGGACGGGCTGATCACTCGGCGCCGGGTGCCCGCCGGGCAAGCCCTGGTCGGGGCGGTCAGCTGAAGAACGGGTCGTCCACGGCGTGGACCCAGCCGCCGTCCGGCCGGCGTCGGAGGATCTCGGTGGTGGTGGAGAGCACCGGCTCCGGTCCGACCCCGGTGAGGACGGCGTTGTTCGACACCAGGGCGACGTCGTCGACCTGTCGGATCTCGCGCGGTTCGAGCGTGAGGCGGGCGCCGCTGTCGACCATCTGCCGCATGGCCCCGCGGATGGCGTCCGTGCCCACCAGGTGGGTTCCGGGAGCGGGGACGAAGTGGGCGTTCGGCTCGTACAGCGACACCAGACCCTCGACGTCACCGGCCTCCAGGTACTCCATGAACAAGGTCCCCACCTGCTGGGGCGTCTCCGCGCGGCGCCGGGCGGTGACACCGACCGGCTGGTCGCCCCAGCCGGCCGCGGCGATCAGGTCGTACCAGCCGGGTTGGGCGCCGTAGGGCAGGTGGTGACGCAGCAGGTCGCCCGGGAAGGTCAGCGGGGACGCCTTGTGGGGCTTGGTCCTGGCCTGGGTGACGATGGCGTCGCTGAGCCCGTAGGCCAGGTCCTGGCGCGGCAGCAGCGCGTGCACCTCGTCGGCGAGGCCGGGCGGAAGGCTCTCGCGCCGGGCTCCGAGGATGTCGGTGGCGATGCCGGCCTGAGCCAGTGCCACCTCCGTGCCCTTGCGCGAGGCGATGCCGTCGGAGGTGTGCAGAGCGATGGCGTCCCAGGCGACGGCGACACGCCGTTCCTCGACACCGCGCTCGCGCAGGAACGCCGCCGCGAGGTCGGCGCCGTCGACTTCGAAACGCTGGTCGCCGTTGCCCTCCTCGCTCAGTCCGATGTCGTGCAGGAGGCAGCTGACGTACAGCAGCTCGTCGTCGTAGTCGCTGCCGGCGTGCAGACCCTGGTTCTGTGCATGGGCGCGGGCGAAGACGTAGCTGCGGACGCTGTGGTGGTGAACGAAGGCGGGGGTGGCCTGTGCCGCGTAGGCGTATGCCTCCTGGGCGAGGCTCGTGTCGGGGAGGTCGAGCTGCTCGGCGACGGACAGGTGTGCGTCAGTGGTCATGGTGGGTCTCCTGCATGGGGGGGTCGTTGGGGATGTGCGGCTGGGGTGGTGTGCCTACAGCTGGGCGACGAACGCGCCGATGTGCGCGGCCACTTGGTCGGGCACCTCAAGGGGGGAGAGGTGGCCGGTGTCCTTCAGGACGGTCAGCGTGGCGGTGGGGATCAGCGGCAGCAGGTGCTCGGCGAGCACGGTCGGCGGGTCGACCTTGTCGTCGCTGCCCGCGAGAACCAGCACCGGCACCCCGATGGCCGAGACGCCGGCCGACACGTCCTGGACCAGTCCCTGGCGCGGCCACTGGAGACGGGCCTCGTCGCCGCCGCGCAGACTGTCCTCGACCACCTGCCGGCGCAGCTCGGGAGCCAGCCCGCCGCGGGTCAGCATCAGGTCGATGCTCCGAAGAACCGCCTCCTCGTCGTCGTAGGCGTGGGACACCGTCTCCTGTACCTGCTCGGTCACCCCGATCGGCGCGGGCGGCGCGGGTGCCACGAGGACGACTCCCCGCAGACCGGCGGGCTTGCGCGCGGCCAGCAGCTGAGCCACCTTGCCGCCCATGGAATGCCCGACCAGCACGTAGCTGGAGTATCCGAGCGCGTCGACGACCCGCTGCGCGTCGTCAGCGAGCTGCTCCAGGTCGTACGGTCCCGGCACGCTCGTGGAGTCGCCCCAGCCACGCTGGTCGTAGGCCACGAAGCCCTGCCCTGGATCCAGCCGCCGCAGCACCGGGATCCAGGTGCGCCGCGAGCCTCCCCAGTAGTGCAGGAAGACCAGCGCCGGGCCGTCGCCCTCGCGGACGTGGGCGTACACCTGGCCGCCCCGCACGTCGAAGAAGCGGCCCACCACGTTCTGCTCCTGCGAAGTCATCGCCGGCTCCTCGTCCACGGCCGGGGCTCTGGGACCGCTCCACCGGTGTGAGGAGTCGGCTGCCCCGTGCTCGTTCCCCGATCCTGCTCCGGAACCTCCCGTCCGGGACACGGCTCATCTGCCAGCATGCGTATTTTTTGGGCCAGGATGGCGTGGAGGAAGCCTTGCTTTACGGCCGCGCGATCATCGGCTTGAACAGGTGATTTGTCCCGGGAACAGCTCCGGGTCAGGGCAATGACCGCTTCCTGGCCTTCCCTGCGGCATTGGCCACGGACGTAATATTGCGGCCATGAACACGCACCGGGTCATGGTCCTGGCGGTCGACGGCGTGCTGCCCATGGATCTGGGGATCCCCACGCAGATCTTCAACGCCCGTCCGAACACCCCCTACGAGCTCACCGTGTGCGGCGACACCGAGGAGGCCGTGACCACGAGCGCCGGTTTCACCCTCGGGCTGACCGCGGGTCTTGAGGCGCTCGCCGAAGCGGACACGATCATCGTCCCGGGCTTCGAGGACTTCCGGCGCCCTCCGCGCCCACGGGTGAGGGCCGCTCTCAAGCTCGCCGGCCGCGCCGGGATACGCATCGCTTCCATCTGCACCGGCGCCTTCGCCGTCGCCTCGGCCGGACTGCTCGACGGCCGCACCGTCACCACCCACTGGGCCAGCGCGGACGACCTCGAAGAGCTCTACCCCCGGGTGCGCGTCGACCGCAACGTCCTCTACATCGACAACGACACCATCCTGACCTCCGCGGGCGTCACGGCCGGCATCGACCTGTGTCTGCACCTGGTCCGCAAGGACCTCGGCGCGGCCGTCGCGAACGACGTCGCCCGGGACATCGTCGCCGCCCCGCACCGCGACGGCGGACAGGCCCAGTACATCGACAGGACCCTCCCCACCCCGCGGGCCACCACGCTCGCCGACACCCGCGAACGGGCCCTGCTCCACCTCGAAGAGGACCTCACCATCCCCCACCTCGCCGACCATGCCGGCGTCTCACCGCGTACCCTGACCCGCCTGTGGCGTCAGGAAACCGGCGTCAGCCCCCACCAATGGCTCCTGACCGCCCGCATCAACCGCGCGCGAGAACTCCTGGAGACCACCGACCTCCAGGTGGAACAGATCGCCGTCCGGTGCGGCCTCGGCAGCGGCGCCAACCTGCGCGCCCGATTCCGTGACGCCCTCGGCATCACGCCCACGTCCTACCGCCGCACCTTCCAACACCGGGCCGCCTGAGGCGAGTTCGCCGCCTTCGGCCACCCGCACTTGTCCAAGTCCGGCGTCCGGCTGTTACCGGCCCGACAAGCCGCTCCACCCCGGCGAGTGGCTCACGAACCCGGCGAACAGACGCTCAAGGTGACGCACGACGCGGACCGTCCGCCGCGAGGCAGCGGGCCGCAGGCGGTCCTCGTCGCCGAGCGGTCCGGAACCGAGCGGCGACTGCCGCGGGCGATCGACCACGGACTGGTCTGCGTACGGCCACGTTCACGCGCCGGGCTCGACCGGATCCGCCTCGCCCTGCTCTACGCGTGACGGCCGAACGGATCTCGATCCACCCGAACCGGTGCTCCGCCTGGACCTGGAGCCGGCCGAAACCCGCCAACTCCCCACCGTCCGAAGGCAGCGGGACCGACGGATGCGTGAACTGGTGCTGACCGCCTACGAGTACCGGTGCGCATTCTGCGGCTACGACGGCCGTATCGGCGCGGTGCCCGTCGGGCTGGAGGCCGCTCACGTGCGCTGGTGGGCCTTCGGCGGACCGGACGACGTCGACAACGGCCTGTGCCTGTGCTCCCTGCACCACAAGCTCTTCGACAAGGGGGTCCTCGGCCTCGACGACAGCCACCGCATCCTGGTCTCGCAGCGCTTCGTCGGCCACAGCACCGCCGCACATGAGCACGTCGTGGCACTCGCCGGACGCCCGGTCATCGGCCCGCAGTCGGCCGCCCGCCCCGTCGCGGCCGGCCACCGCGCCTGGCACACCAGCCAGGTCTTCCACGGCGCCCCACGCCCGGCCCCGCCGGCCACCTGACCGATCCACCACCGAACCCCGCTCTCCCGCGTGCTCCTGCAAGGCGGCCTTCCGGGTGACGGCGTGCCCTTGAGACCGGTCAACCACGGTCAATGTGCGAGTTCGATTCTCGTCACCCGCTCCAGATCGAAGCCCCCGGCCGGTGCCCTGGGGCTCTTTTTGTTGCGCCGGGGGGGCGCACGTGATGTGACCGGGCTCACATCAGGCGGAAAACCTGCGGGCCGTGCCCCGCGTCTAGCCGGTGTGAGAGCAGTCAGGAAGGCACTCGGCGAGCGGGACGAGGAGCGGCTCGTGCGGCTGGTGGGCAGGGGGGACCGTGCGGCGTTCGACGAGCTGTACCGGCGTACCGCGCCGTGGATGGCCGTGAGGCTGCGCCGGCGCTGTGCCGACGAGCAGATCGTCGCCGAGGTGATGCAGGAGACGTATCTGGCGGTGTGGCGGGCGGCGGGGGCGTTCGCGGGGGCCTCGGTGGGCGGGTCGGCCGTGGGGTGGTTGTGGACGATCGCGGCGCGGCGGCTCGTCGACGCCTTCCGGCGCCGGGCCCATCATGCCGAGCCGCCGCCGGCCGCCGCTTCCGTCGACGCCGCGCCCGGCGCCGAGGAGGAGGTGCTCGCGGCGACCGTCGGCGGGGATGTCGGGGACGCGCTGCGGTGTCTCGCGCCGGAACTCCGGCAAGTACTGCAGGCCCTGGTGCTCGACGGGTTGTCCGTCCGGGAGACCTCCGTCCTGCTCGGGTTGCCCGAGGGCACGGTCAAGACCCGTGCGCGCCGGGCCCGGATCGCGATGCGGAGGGCGCTGACATGAGGGCTGACATGAGCGTGGAACATGCGTCGACGCGGATCATCGGCTGCTACGCGCGCGGCGGCGACGACCTCACCGCCGATGAGGTGTGGGCCGTAGAAGCCCATCTGGAGGCGTGTCGGGTGTGTCGGGATCGGCTTGCGGCGGTCGTTGCCGCGGAGGTGCCGGGGGTGGCGGCGCTCGTCGGGAGTGTGTGGGACGGGCTTGAGCCTCGGTTGGGGGTGCCCGTGGCGCGGCGGCGGTATCGGTCGGTGCGGGTGTCGAGTTGGCTGACGCCGGTGATGGTGCCGTGGCTGGGGATGGTCGTGAGCGTCGCTGTGCTCGCGCTGTTGCTCGATCTGGTCGGCGGTGGTTACGGGTTCGGATCGGGGTCCGGCCGTGTGTCGTTGGTGTTGTTGCTCGCGCCGGTTCTGCCCGTGCTCGGCGTTGCGGCCTCTTGGTCTCAAGGGCTCGATCCGGCCTACGAGTTGACGGCTTCCGTGCCCAGGGCCGGGCTTCAGCTGGTGCTGCGGCGTACGGCTTCCGTGCTTGCCGTGGTCGTTCCCGCGCTGCTGGTGGGTGGTTGGGCTACGGGGGTGCCGGGGGTGACGGCCGCGCAGTGGCTGCTGCCCTGTCTGGCCTTCACCTCTACGACCCTGGCGCTCGGCGGTGTCGTCGGGGTGACCCGTGCCGCCGTGGCGGTGGTCGTCGTATGGGCCGGCGTGGTTGTCGCCCCGACCGTGGTTGCCAGCCGTGCGACCTTCACGCTGCAGGCGGGTGGGCTGGCTGTGTGGGGGCTGGTTCTCGCGGTCGGCGTGGGGGTCGTGATCGTCCGCCGGGGCGCGTACTCCGTGCTGGGAGCCCATCGGTGACCGACGAAGAAGCCACTGAAGAAGCCACTGGAAAGCCACTGGAAATCCCCTTGGAAAGGACCAGTACATGATGCCCGCCATGAGCGCGGCCGACATCGCGCCTACGCCCTATGCCTGGGAAATTCGGGCCACGGGGTTGAAGGTCAGGGTCGGTCGGAAGCGGATGGCCGTCGACGGGCTCGACCTGTCGTTGGGGACCGGTGTGCACGGTCTGCTCGGGCCGAACGGGGCCGGGAAGACCACCCTCATACGGGCGTTGGCCACCGTACTGCGGCCCGCCGGGGGGACGTTGGAGCTGCTCGGTGAGTCCGCGGGCGGGGTGGGTGAGCATCGGGCGTTGCGGCGCCGGATCGGTTATCTGCCGCAGGAGTTCGGCTACTACAAGCGGTTCACCGTGCGTGAATTCGTCGAGTACATGGCCTGGTTGAAGGAGGTGCCGAAGGCGGACATCCCCGGGGCGGTCCAACGCGCCGTGGAACGGGTGGGGTTGGCCGACCGGGCCGAGGAGCGGATGAAGGCGCTGTCCGGTGGCATGGTGCGCAGGGTCGGGATCGCGCAGGCCATCGTCAACGACCCGGCGATCCTGCTGCTCGACGAACCCACGGCCGGGCTGGACCCGGCGCAGCGGCTGCGATTCCGGGAGCTGTTGCAGGAGTTGGGCGCGGACACGTGTGTGGTCGTGTCGACCCATCTGGTCGAGGACGTCGCCGCCGCCTGCAGTGATGTGGCCCTCTTCGCCGAGGGGCGGCTGGTCTTCCAGGGCACTCCGGACGAGCTGGCCGCGGCGGGTGGTCCCGGGCATGTGGGCGACAGCCCGTTGGAGCGGGGCTACTCGGCGCTGCTGTCGGAGCCCGAGCGGGAGAGGGGCTCCTGGTGAACGGCCTTTCCCTGCATGCTGACTTGAACATCCGTGTCCCGCACGTCGACGTCAACTTCCGTGTCCTGCGTATCGAGTTGAGACGTTCCGTCGCCCCTTGGGCCGGCGGCGTGATCCTGACGAGCGCGCTGGCGTTCCTGTATCTGGTGAACGCCGCCTGGTGGAACGGCACCACGGCGTGGACGGCCCAGTGGACGTCCCTGGCCCTGTGGACCCGGAGCCTGCTGTTCTATCTGTGTCCGCTCGCCGTGGGGTTCGGGGCGTTGCAGGGGCTGCGCGACCACCGTTCGAAGATGGTCGAGCTGCTGACGAGCACGCCGCGGCCCGCCCGGCACCGCGCGGCCGTACCGGCGGGCGCGACGGCGATCACGCTGGCCTCGGCCTACGCGCTCCTCGTCCTCGTGGGCGGGGTCCAGGTGCTGGCCAACACCCAGTACACGCACCTCAGTTGGCTGCCGATCTCCCTCGTGGGGGCGCTCTTCCTCGTCGCGGGCGGCGTGTTGGGCATGGGTGCGGGGCGGGCCCTGCCGTCCGCGCTCACCCCACCCCTGCTGGCCATGGGCGCGTTCACGTTCACCGCCCTCATGCACCTGTCCCTCGGCCGGACGGCGACGACCGACCCGGCGACGGGCTTCCCGACCTCGGAACCGAACCGCGTCTCCCTCCTGTCACCCGAGGTCGACGAGGTCCACAGCGCCCTCGTCACGCTCTCCGCCCCCGTCCACATCGGGCAGACGATCTGGGTCCTCGGCATGGCCACGACCGGCTTCGCGCTCCTGGTCGCCGCGACCCGGCGCGCCCGGCTGATCGCCCTCACCCCCGTCCTCGCGGGCGCGGTCCTCGCCCTGCTCGTCCTCCCGTCCGACCCGAGCCGGATGTACGTCGTCGACAAGGCCGCCGCGGAGCTGGTGTGCGAGGGGCCGGTGTGCGTGACGAGGACGCACGAAGACCGGCTCGCCGCACTGGCCGGTCCCGGCAAGGAGGCGCTACGGCTGCTGCGGGGCGCCCTCGGCGAACGGGCGCCGGTCTCGGTGCGGGAGAACACCGTCGTGCAGGCGGTGGGTTCCACTCCGAAGTGGTCGCGTACGACTGTGCTGTTGGACTTCGACGACGACCTCGTCACGGCGGCGCGGGGTGCGCGGCAACTGACGTGGGCCCTGCTCGCCAAGGGGCTGGTGCCGGGGTGTACTCCGGTGGGATGGAGCGGGTTCGGGGGAGACCAGTACGCGCAGGCTGTCGCGGTCGGGTGGGTCCTTGGGGAGCTGAAGCCGCTGCCTGGCGTCTCCGCGGGAACGCGCGACGAGGTCGACACCAAGGCCCGCCCGGTGTGGAAGAAGCTCATGGCGCTTCCGCGGGCCGAGCAGGTCTCGCGGATCGACGCCATGCGGGGCGCCGCGCTGGCTTGTAAGGGGGACCCGTTCGACGTTTTGTCGGGGCGGGCGTCCCGGTGAGGTGGGGGTCTGGGAGGTGCCTCCCGGTGAGGTGGCTGACGCTGTACGCCCGCTCGCGTCAAGTACCCGCGTCCCTCGCCGCGTTGGTGATCGGCGCGGCGGCGATGCGGGCACTCGCCAGGGGCGGCGCCCAAGGGTCCGGTGATCCACGGCTGCCCGTACTCGTCCTCGCCACGGGAGTGATGGCCACGTCCATCGGGTTCAGCGGGCAGGACCTCGCGCTGGACCGGACGGCCGCGATCCGCTGGGTGCCGCGCAGGGCGGCGCATGTACTGCTCGCCGGGGCGGTGGTCGCGGCGGTGCTGCTGGCCGTACAGGGGGTGGGCACGCCCGTGGGGACCTCCATGGCCACCACCGGGTTCGTCGTCCGGGACAGCGCGGGGCTGACGGGACTTGCCGCGTTGGGCGCGGCGCTCGCGGGCGGTCAGTACGCGTGGACGCTGCCGTTCGCCTGGCTCTCGTTCACGTTCTTCGCCCCGGCCGCCACGAGTACGACGACACGGGTGGCGAGCTGGCTGCTGTTGCCGGCCGGCACGCCGGCGGGCACCGGGACAGCCCTGCTCCTCCTGGTCGCCGGTACCGCGGTGTACGCCGTCGCGGGGCCGAGGCGGTAGGCGGCCCGGGGCACAGTGCTCAGTCGAGGCTGTCGAGGCCCGGGATCTCCGCATCGGGGCGGGCCGGACCGGTGCGCGGCAGATGCGACAGGTGAGGCGGGCGAGGCAGATCGCAGGCCGCACGCAGAGCATCCAGCTTCTCCGCGTCGGTGGTCTCGGCGGCGGCCGCACACGTGAGGATCCGGAGGTCGGTGCCGGCGGGCATCAGGACGTCGACGTCGAGGGTGATGTCACCCACCAGTGGATGTTCGATGGTCTTGCGGTCGCCGGCCCAGGGGGCGGCAGTGCCGTTGAACCACAGTCGGGCGAACGCCGGTTCCCGTCGGAGCATGCCTTCGACGAGTGAGGCAAGACGTTCGTCCTGGGGATGGGCGGCCGCCGTCACACGCAGATCGGCGACGAGGACCTTCTCCTCCGCTTCGCTGCCTCCCCAGGTCCGGACGGGCCAGGCCGCGATCGGGTCCCGGTCCCGGCTGGCTCTCGTCTGGAACATCCCGGCGACGAGATTGTGCCCCTCCCAGCCGTACGCGCGGGGATCGCCGGCCGCGGCCGTCCACATCCTGTTCCAGCCGATGATGGTCCAGTCGGCGGCGAAGACCCCGGCGGGAATCGCTCCCAACTGGTGTACCAGTCGCCGCACGCTCACGGGTATGTGCCGGGAGACGTTCCCGGCGGAGGGCGGTGCGAGCTGGGCGCATCGGAACAGGTGGTCACGCTCGGACGGGTCGAGGCGCATGGCTCTGGCCAGGGCGGCGACCACCTGGGCCGAGGGATTGCGCGCGCGGCCCTGTTCCAGCCGCACCACGTAGTCGACCGATATGCCTGCCAGACGGGCCAGTTCCTCGCGGCGCAGTCCGGGCAGACGCCGCTCCCCGCCGGCGTCCAGCCCGCTCTCCAGCGGTGACGTGCGCTCGCGCCAGCCGCGCAGGGTCATGCCGAAGTGATTCATCGTCGCCATGCGGGGCATCGTCGTCCCGATGCCCCGGACGACACGAAGGTTCTGCTGCCGTACGGCTGATTCGTTACACGGGGTCGAGTCCTGACCGCCGATGTCGAGGGCGGCGGAGGTGCGCCGTGGGTCATCGAACCGTCCAGGTCTGGTTGTCCCAGTTGTTGCACTCCCAGAGGACCACCACCGTGCCGCTCGTGCCCCCGAAAACGGTGACGCATTTCTGTGACTGATCGGCCAGCAGTTCCGTACCGGAGAAGTGGAACCGCTGGCTGGAGTCGCCGCCGCACGCGGTCAGTTGGATCTCGGTACGGTCGGCGCTCGCCCCTCCGGCCACGGTCATGCACTTCCCCGACGCCCGGAAGGTCCCGTCCGTTCCGATACGCCATCGCTGCCCCGCGGAGTCGTCGCACGTGGCCTGGACCAGCTGGATCCCCTCGGTCGCGGCGCCGCCGCTCAGGCACTTCTCCGTGGCGGGGACCACCAGGGCATGGACGGCCGGGACGACCGACGACCCGGATCCGCTGTCCGTGGTGGGGCTCTCCGCCCCGGGGTCCGTGGTGGCGTCCTCCTGTCCGGACTTGGACGTCGACGCCTGCGAAGAGGTGTGCGGCGTGGGCGACTTGAGGCCGGCACTCGTAGAACTCGACGGTGAGGAGGTGGCGGAGGCCGTCGGTGTGCCCGCGGACCGCGACGGCGTGGTGCCGTCGACCGGAAGCGGGCCGGTCGACACTTCGGCGCCGCTGGTGTTCTTCCCCTTCGTCGTGTCGGCCAGCATCGTGATCGCGATCGTGACCAGTACCGCTACCGCTGTGACAACCGACGCGGCAAGCACGACCAGCCTCTTCGAACGGCCCGTTCGGCGGCCGGAGGGGCGCGGCGCCTGCGGGTCGGTCGTGGCCGGCTCCGGGCGTTCCGCTGCCGGGTCGTCGGCGGAACTCGGACTCGGCGCCGGCGTCGAGCCCGCCGCCGACTCCGCTGCCACAGCCGGAGCTTCAGCCGTCGTACCGGCGGCGGGCGGAGTAGTGGCGGGCGGAGTGACGGCGGGCGAAGCGACGGCGGGCTGTCTTCGTCGCGGGTCGGTCCCCGCGGGCCGCAAGAGGCCCTCGGCGTCCTCGGCCGATATCCGGTCGGCCGGATTGCCGATGAGCAGACCCTGGATGAGCGAGGTCAGCGGCCCGGCGCTCCGGACCTCCGGGGGCGGCTCCATGGCGATGGCGTACATCGTCTCCGTCACCGTGTCCCGGAGGAACGGTGAGCGCCCGTCGACCGCCTGGAACAGCGTGGCGCCCAGGGCCCAGAGGTCGGCCTCCGGGCCCGGTTTGGCGCCGACGAGCCGCTCGGGGGCCATGAAGTCGACCGAGCCCACCAGTTGGCCGGTGCGGGTGAGGGCGGAGGTCTCGGCGGCCTGGGCGATCCCGAAGTCGGTGAGGACCACCCGGCCGTCCTTGGCGAGCAGCACGTTGGCCGGCTTCACGTCCCGGTGCAGGATCCCGGCCCGATGCGCCGCTCGTAACGCGGCGAGCACGCGACGGCCGATCCTGGCGGCCTCCTCGGGCGGGACCGGGCCGTGCGTCCTGATCAGGTCGGCGAGGGTGGTGGACGGCACGTACTCCATGACGATGATGGGCAGACCCTCGTCGTCCACGACGTCGTGGACGACGACCACGTTGGGGTGGCTGATCCGGGCCGCGCTGCGGGCCTCGCGGCGGGTGCGCTCGAAGAGGGTGTCGAGTGCGTCGGCGTCGAGATGCGGCTGGGGATGGAGCTTCTTGACGGCGACCTGGCGGTCGAGGAGTTCGTCGTGGGCGCGCCACACGGTGGCCATGCCGCCGCGGCCGATCCGGTCGAGGATGCGGTACCGGTCGGCGATCAGCCGTCCTTCGTCGGACACCGTGGGTTCCTTTCCGCTGCTTCGGGGACCGATCCGGCCGACGACCCTACGGGGTTCCGCTGCCCGGCCGCACGTCCAACGGCCCTTTGTCTAGGGCTGTTTGAGGAGCGGCGCGTCCCCGGAGGCCGGGTGGATGCCGAGAGCGCGGGGCGCGGCCGAAGCGGTGCGCCGTCCGGCGCCGGGGCCGGCGTCATCGGCCCGCGGTCGGGCCCGGGTGCCGCGCACGGGGCGACTCCAGGACTGTTGATCGGTTCCATGAGGAGCGGGGCCGCCATTGGGGAGGTCTGTGGTGGATCAGTCGGACCCCGGACTCGGTGGGACAACGGCTTCCGACTGTCTCCGGCTCGGGGTCTGCGACGCTGCGCGGCCAGGCCACCGGCAGGGCGGCGCCGCCATCTCACGTCATGAAGGCCCGCCGACCGCGGTGAACGAACTCGCCGGGCTCTTCGCGTGCCCGATCATCCTCCGGAAGACACGGCGACCGCCAGCCCCGGGGGTGGCAACAGGAGTACCACCCCCGGGCATCGGGTGGCGGCCCAAGGAGGTGCGTCGCTGAACTGCTCTGCGCCGCCCGCGTGTTGCTGTGCCATGGCTGTGCCACGGCTGTGTTCTGAGGGCAGGACAGGAGTGACCTGTGGGCCAAGGTGGACGCGCCCTGGGTTCAGGACGTGGTGCCGGTGACCTCGATCGCGGTGCCGGCCTTCACCGACGCGTAGAACCACTTGGCGTCGGACGCGTCCAGGTCGATCCAGCCGCCGCTGGTCTCGTACTTGCCGATGTTCTCCTTGTCGTAGCCGAGGGCGGCGCCGACGTACACCGGCTCGTTGTCGGCGTCGCGCAGTTCGACCGCGTAGGAGATCTCCGCGTTGTAGCGGGCGCCGGCGGTCGAGTCGACGACGGTGAGGATCTTGACGTCGGGCTGCTTGTCGTACACGGTCAACGGCCCTACGACCTTTGGGGTGTTGAGGGAGCTGTCCGTGAGCGGCATGGCCCGCTTCCCCACGATCAGGACGCGCTTGCGGAGGTCGAGGCCTGCGGTGACGGGTGTGGGCGGGACGGCGGACGACGCCACGGGGGAAGGCGTGGAGACCGACGGGGAGGCCGACGGAACAGTGGGCGTGGCCGCCGGGATCCGGTGACTGCCCCCCGGCCCCGCGGGGTTCGCGGAGTCGGCCGAGTCCGTGAGGTCCAGGGTCAGCGCGAAGGCCACCAGGGCGAGGGCCGCCGTGACCGCGCCCAACGTGCCCGCCATCCGACGGCGCCCCCGGCGCACGGCACGGCCGCGGACCTCGGCGCCGGTGAGAGCCGGGAAGGTCTCGTTCGCGGCCGCCAACTCGCCCAGGGCGCTGGAGAGTTCGGAGTTCGTCCGGTCGTCAGACACGCCCGCTCTCCTTCCGAACCGGCACGTCCGCCTTGCCCAACTCGCCCGCCCTGCCCGCCCCGTCGGCCTCGTCGACCGTCAGATGCTTCGCGAGCGCCGCTCGTCCCCGGTACAGCCTGGCCTTGACCGTCCCCACCGGCGCACCCGTGTCGGAGGCTATCTGCTCGACACTCACGTCACACAGATGGTGCAGGACGATCACCATCCGCTGGGCCTTGGGCAGTTGGCGCAGCGCGGCGACAAGTGCCGTGTGATCAGGGTCGGGTCCCGGAACCGCCCCGGGCGGTGGAGTACGGCGCACCAGCTCCAGCCAGCGCCTGGCCCGGCGCCAGCGGCTCACCGCCAGCCGCATGGCGACCGTACGGATCCACGCCTCGGGCGCCTCGTCCGCGAGGAAGTCCCCGCGCCGGTCCCAGGCCCGTACGAACGCCTCCTGGACCACGTCCTGCGCCTCCTCCCTGTCTCCGGTGAACGCCGAGAGCTGGCCGGTCAGACGGGGAAACGTGGCCGCGTAGAAAGCGTCGAACTCGTCCTCGGTCATGACCTCACCGGAGTCTTGGAATTCCCGTGCAACCTGACCGCCCTCGCCGTGCGTACAGGTCCCGATGGCCGCGTCCTCACCACACGCCCCACAGGAAAGACGACAAACACGCGTCCCTGGATCCACTTCCCCCACAGCCGTACCGGAGGACCCCCGAAGTGCCGCACTCCCCCGATGACTTCGCCGCGTACGCACACGCGCGCCTGCCCGAGCTGGTCACCACCGCCCACCTGCTCTCCGGCGACCCGGGCGGCCCGAACGACCCCCGGGTGGCGGCCGAGTTGGCGCGGAGAACTCTGGTGCGGGTGTGCGCGCGGTGGCACCGGATACCTCGGGACGACGTGGACTTCTATGTACGACGGTTCCTGGTCAAGGAGTACCTGCGCGGGGCGCGGGGCCGGGCGCGCCGCGCGAAGGCCCGACGGGCCGTGCTCGTGCTGCTGCACCGGGAGGGCCTGCGCGAGGCGGAGATCGCCCAGTTGCTCGGCTGGTCGGCCGGTGCGGTGAGGAGCCGGGCCCGGCGGGGACTGGCGGTGTGCGGGGGTGATGCCGAGCGGCTGCGGGGGCTCTTCGCCGAGGCCGCAACCGGCCTTGTCCCGTTGGCCGTTCGGCTCGATGCCGTCGAACAGCAGGGCCGGGCGCTACGACGGCGCCGTAGAGGCGTAGTCGCGGTCGCCTGCGGGCTGTTGCTCGTGCCGGGGGTCGTGTTCGGCGCGGACCGGTTCATGGGCGGCGGCTCCACGGACGGGTCGGGCGGCGGGGCGTCCGACGTGGCGCAGAGCCCGATACGGATCGTCGCGCCCGGTGAACGCGTGGACGCCGTACCGGGCGTACAGGTCTGGCTGACCACCGACGGCAAGCACTGGTCGACGCCGGAAGCGCCCAACCAGTTCCTCGGCCTGACCGACGAGAGCGAGGAGGACAGGTACGAGGACGCCTACAGGAGCAAGTACAAGGACAGCTACGGGAGCGGCAGGAAGGTCAGCGCCGAGAGCAAGCAGCCGACCGTCTCCGTGCAGCCCGACCCGCTGAACAACACTTCGTACTTCCTGTCGGGCCTGTACCGCGGCCTGTCCGCCGACCCGGCCCGCGTCGAGGTCACCGTCGACGACCGCAGGATCACCGGTACGGTCCTCACGCTGGCCGGCAGCCCGGGCTGGGGCGTCTGGTACGCGCGCGCACCGCTGACGCCGGAGGAGTTGAAGGCGAGCTCCGTCGACGGTGGCCCCGCCGTCACGGTGTACGACGCGGCAGGCAAGGCCGTCGCACGGAGCGGGGCAGCCAAGTGAAGCGCCCCACGATGCCCTGGAACCGGCCTCGCACCGGCTCGCACCGCATCCGCACCCGAGCCCGCGCCCGTCTACGGCGCATCCCGCTCCGCCTGCGCCTCCGCCGCACCCGGGGCCGCCTGCTGCGCCGGCTGCTCATCGCCTTCGTCCTGCTGATCGCGTCGCTCTGCACGGCGGCGGTCGTCGCGTACCGCCTGACGGACATCCCCGAGCCGCACCCGGAGACCGTCACGCAGAGCACGGTCTTCGTCGACGACAAGGGCTCCTACCTGGGCCGACGCGGCCCGGTGGACCGCCAGGAGGTACCCCTGTCACAGGTCCCGCGGTACGTCCAGGACGCGGTGATCGCGGCCGAGAACCGTTCCTTCCGTACGGATGACGGCGTCTCGCCCCGAGCCATCGCCCGCGCGGTACTGGCCTCCCTGACCGGCGGCGAACGACAGGGCGGTTCCACCATCACCCAGCAGTACGTGAAGAACGCCCTGCTGAGCCCCGAACAGTCCCTGTCCCGCAAGGCCCGCGAGGCCCTGATCGCGATCAAGCTCGACCGCACCCGGTCCAAGGACGACATCCTGGCGGGCTACCTCAACACGGTCTACTTCGGCCGGGGTTCGGCCGGCATCCAGGCAGCGGCGCGCAACTACTTCGGCGTGGACACCCGGAACCTGACCGTCTCCCAGGGCGCCGCGCTCGCATCGATCGTCAACATCCCGTCGTACTACGAGAAGGCGGGCTCCGACCCCAAGGTGACCGCGACACTCAGGGCGCGCTGGACATGGGTGCTCGACGCGATGGCGACGAGTGGCGCCATCACCGCGAAGCAACGCGCCGACGCCGCCTTCCCGGCCTTCCGCTTCTACCCGCCGGGCACGACCGAGGGGCAGCGGCAGTACATGATCGACGTGGCGGCGCAGGAGGCCGCCGACCGGCTCGGCATCACCGAGGACCAGTTGGCCCGCGGCGGCTACACCGTGCACACCACGTTCGACCTGGCCCTCCAGGACGCCACGACGGAGGCGGTGAAGAACCTCAAGGCCGGCAAGAGCGGCAAGGACGGCAAGGGCATCACACTGCACACGGCGGTCGTGGCGATCAAGCCCGGCGACGGGGCGGTACGGCTCCTGTACGGGGGCTCGGACTACGCCCGGCAACCGTTCAACGACGCGGTGGGCGGCGCCGTAGAAGCGGGAACGGCCCTGGACCCCTTCGGCAAGGTCCGCCTCGGCACCCCGTTGGCCGACCTGCGGAAGACCCCCGCACCCACCCCCCTGAAGCTGGCCTCCGCCTACGCGACCGTGGCGGCGGACGGCGTGTACGCGACCCCGTACACGGTCACGAAGATCACCCGGGACGGCCGGCAGGTGTACACCGCGCACCCTGACACGCGGCGCGCGCTGGACGAGAAGGAAGCGTTCATGGTGAACGCGCAGATGTCCCAGACATCCAAGACGTCAGAGCCGTCCAAGACGTCCGCAGAGGCGATCCCTTCGACCCCCTCCGCCCAGAAGGCTCCCCAGACCTCCTTCACCGCCGGAGCGGGCGGCGGAATCACCCGCCGAACCATCTGGTCCACCACCCAGGACCCCCAACTCGCCCTGACAGTCGCCCTCTTCGCCGACCGCCCCGGCGAGAAGAAGAACACGACCGTGCCCGCCCAACTCCCGAACGATCCGTCGCCGGTCGGGTCCGCGGAGGAGACGGCGGCACAGATCTGGCGGCTGGCGACCAGGGCGACGGGATAGGCGCCGGTCAGTCGGCGGCCCCGCCGCCCCCCGGCCGTATCAGACCGCTCTCGTACGCCAGGATCGTCGCCTGCACCCGGTCCCGTAGCCCCAGCTTGGTCAGCAGGGCGTTGACGTGGGTTTTCACGGTCCCCGTGGTCACGCCCAGGGCCGTCGCGATCTCCGCGTTGGCGAGGCCCGAGGCGATGTGGAGGAGGACTTCCCGTTCGCGTGGGGTGAGCGCCGTGAGGGCGCCGGTGACCGCGGGTGGTGGGGGTGCGCCCTGGGCGAAGGTGTCGATCAGGCGGCGGGTGACGGCCGGGGCGAGGATGCCCTCGCCGGAGGCTACGACGCGCAGGGCGTTCAGGAGTTCCTCGGGCTGGGCGTCCTTGAGGAGGAAGCCCGAGGCGCCTGCCCGCAGTGCCTCGTAGACGTAGGCATCCAGGTCGAAGGTCGTCAGGACCAGGACACGTGGGGCCGTCTCCAGCGCGGTGATGAAACGGGTCGCCGTCAGACCGTCCATGCCGGGCATGCGGATGTCCATCAGGACCAGGTCGGGTGCCTCTCGGGTGGCCAGTTCCACGGCGCTCGCGCCGTCCCCCGCCTCACCGACCACGGTCATGTCGGGTTCCGCGTCGACGATGGCGGCGAACCCCGCGCGGACCACCGCCTGGTCGTCCACGACCATCACACGTGTGGCGACGGGGACACCTCCTCGGCGGGGGCCGGCGGCCGGCTCGGGCCGGCCGGCAGCGGCAGCAACACCCGTACCGTACCGGGCTGTTCGAAGGCGATGCGGGCTTCCGCGGCGGTGGCCTGCGCGCGCAGGCGGTCCGTGACGGGGCCGTTCACCGCCAGGCGCACGCCGGTGATCGTCAGGTGCAGCGCGCCCCGGCGCCGCCGCAGTCGTATCCGGGCCGGCCCTCGGTCGCCCGCGCCGAGTGCCGTTTCCAGCAGTCGGTACGCCGTCAGGATCACGGGTTCCGGAAGACCTGCGGCCTGTTCGGGGAGACCGCGCACGGTCACCTTCCGGCCGGCGGGGCCCGCGGTCCGGTACAGGGTCGCGAGGTCGGCCGCGGTCGGTCGTGTCACGCGTGCGTGTTCGTCGCCCTGTGCGTCAGCGTCCACGCCTGCGTCCATGTCCGCGTCCGTGTCGCTCATCTCGTGCAGCAGTTCCCGCATCGCGGCGAGCGTCGCGCGGGCCTCCGCGGCCACCTCCTCCAGCCGTACCGCATGGCTCTCCAGCCGTCCCTGGTGGGCGAGTTGGACGAGCGTCGATGTGCGGTGGAGTACCGCTTCCCTCAGTCGTGCCGCCAGTCGGTGGCGTTCCGCGCCCGCTGCCGTGCGTGCCTCCCACAGGGAGTTGCTGAGGGCGAGGTCGTCGCGGGCCACCGCGCGCAGTCGTCGGGCGCGGACGATCAGGCCCGCGCCCCAGGCCAGGGCGAACAACAGGCACAGCAGCACTCCCAGTGGCACGGCGATCAGCGCCACGGTGAGTGCGGACACGGGCTCGCCGGCCAACTCGCCGTCGGCGGCGGCCGTCACGGTCAGTGCGCAGGCGCTCGCGCCCGCGGTCACGAGCGGTGCGGGCCAGGTGCGGGTGGCGCCGCGGCCGTAGGCGCCGAGGGTGTAGACGGCCAGCGTCTCGGCCAGCAGGCCGCCCGCCAGGAACGGGGTCACCTGGCCCGGCAGTCGGGCGAACGCGCAGGCCGGCGGCCACAGCCATGACGTCGCCAGCAGCGCGGTCAGAACGAGCCAAGGGGCGCGTCGGCGCCACAGCAGCGGCAGTGCGTGCAGGGCGAGCAGCGCGGACACCAGGGCGATGGCCCCGGCGCCGGTCGGGCCCCCGGTCCAGTCCTCCGCCGCCGTCAGCAGAAGAACCAGCGGAAGTACGGTCGCCGTGAACGTGAGCGCGCTGTCCGTCAGCCGCTGCTCCCGCGGATGGTCACGGCGACGAGGGCGCGCGGCGGACCGCAACGGGCCCGTGGTGTCGGGGAGTTGGGCACGGACACGCCAACCACCCTCGGAACCGGAGCCGGGACCAGGCCCTGCGGTCAGTTCGCCGCCCACCGCCGCCGCGCGCTCCCGCATCCCCGTGACGCCCCGGCCCGACCCCATGCCGGTGTAATCGGCGGAGCCCCGCGCGGCGGTGTTGTCCACGGTCAACTCCAGCACTCCGCCCACGCGTTGTACCTCGACCCGTACGGCCGCTCCGGGTGCGTGGCGCAGGGCGTTGGTGAGGGCCTCGCGGATGATGCCGTGGACCGCCTCGGCGGCGGGGCCGGCGAGGTCGTCGGGCAGTTCGGCGGCGATCGGGCGGCCCAACCGGCCGAATCCGGCGATGAGTTCATGGACGCGGTCGGTCATCGGGCGGGCTTCGGTGTGGCGCGTGTCCCGCATCACCGCGACCAGCCGGTGGATCGCCGTCAGGGTCTCGCGGCCGGTGCGTTCGGCGAACTCCAGTGCCTCGGCGACGAGTTCCGGCCTGCGGTCGCCAAGTCTGCGGGCCACGTCGACGGTCACCACGACCGAGGTCAGATGGTGTGCGCCGACGTCGTGCAACTCGCGGGCGAGCCGGGCCCGTTCGGACTCACCGGCCCGCTGCCGGCTCTCCTCCGCGCCGGCCAGCAGACGGGCCGCCGCCAGCCTCCTCGCCAGCCACTGCCGGCGCGCCAGCCCGAGGCCCGCGCAGACGACGTACGTGCCCGCCACGATGGCCAGTTGGGTGGCGAGCGCCGGCTGGAACCCGAACCGTACGGCCGCCGGCAACCAGGACACGCCCACGGTCACGGCGAGGGCCCGCGAGGTGACCCCGGCCGGGCAGCGGACCGCGACCGAGTACAGGGCGACGGGCAGACCCAGGTCGGCGTAGGCGTCGTAGGCCGTCCTCTGGCCGAGTGCCGATGCGCCCAGGGTCCACAACAGGGCCCGCACGGGCGTGTGTCGGCGTCGGCTCAGGGCGACGGTCTCCACCGTGACGGCGAGGAGCAGGCCTACGACGCCCACCGGGCCCGGTGTCCGGACGTCCAGGAAGTCGGCCCCGGGGCCGAGCGCCGCCAGCTGCACGGCGACGAGCAGTACCGGCAGCGCCCAGTCTCGTGTCGTCGTCTCCATGTCGGGGACGAGCGTAGAACTCGCCACGCGGATCGGGGAGTTCACGGCGGGGGCTTCTCTATCTCCGGGTAGAGGCCTCGTTCCTCCGTTGCGTCGACGACTCGGTGTCCGGGCGACGGAATGCTTACGGCCATGGACATCACTTCGCTCACCGTCGTACTCAGTGTGATCGTGGTCGTCGCGGCCACGGTCCTCATCGCCTCCAACGAACCACCGCTGTGGGTCTACCTGTTGAGCTGCGCGGGGTCGCTCCCGCTGAGCAGCGCGCTGCTCCACGGGCCCGACTTCACCTCCTCCATCGAGGACGGCTCCGCCGCCGCGTGGGCGCTGCGGCTCGCCGTCACCTCCACCGTCACCGTCGTACTGAGCTTCTTCTTCGGCAAGGACAGCCGCGCGGACGCCGAGGACGACCCCGAGCACGAGCACCCCACCGACGCGGCCACCGCCCCGGCCCCTCGCCCTACGGCCTGAGCACGGCCGTGAGGGTGTCCGCCAGCCACTCCTCGTACGTGCCGGCGGACCAGCCCCTCCGGGAAGCCGGCGCCGAGCTCTGGATCCACGAGCGGGACGCCGCCATCCTGCGCGACGGGCCGCGGAGCGCGAACCGCCATGCCAAGCCCGAGCGTTCGATGGTTCCCTATCTGCTGCGCCGGCCGTCCGCTCTCGCCGTTCCGCTACGACTGGCCCGCGACGGCGCCTTCACCGCGCCCGGGGTGCCGGGCGCGCGCACCTTCGACGCCGACCAGGTACTGAAGGACGTTCCCGGCGCCCCGCAGGCCGTCGCCCTGCCCGGTCACACGCCCGGCAGCACCGCGTACGTCTTCGCCGACCGCGGTCTCCTCTTCACCGGCGACGCGCTGGTCACCGCGGACGGTTTCACCGACCGCACCGGACCCACGATCGTGAGCCGCTGCTTCACCCATGACAGCGGGGCCGCGCTCGACGCCCTCGACCGCCTCGACCAACTGGCGGCAGAGCAGATGACGGAACTGCTGCTGCCCGGGCACGGCGAGCCCTTCGCCGGAGACGTGCGGAGCGCCACCCGGCAGGCACGGCAGTTCGGCGCCCACTGAGCTTCTTCAGCGTTGCCGCTCCAGGGTGAGGATGGCTTTGGCGATTGACGTCATGCGGTTTGGGCTGCATCGGGATCTGCGGAAGATCTGCCAGGACTTCAGGCGTGCGACGCCGCGTTCGACCGGTGCCCGTGCCGCGGCCAGGGCCCGGTTGAGGGTCTTCTCGGTGAGGGTGAGTTCCTGCAGGGGCCTGCGTTTGATGCCCGTGGTCACCCAGGGGCCGCCGCCCTGGTAGGCGAGGTCGGCCAGGATGGGGACGCCTTGGCGCTCGCAGATGCGGATGATCCGGTGGGTGCGGGCAGCGGTCAGGTCGTGAGCCCGGCCGGGCAATGCGGGCGAGAGCCACAGCAGCCGGCCAGCCGGGTCGGTGACCACCTGCACGTTCACTCCGTGCCGGCGGTGTTTGTGGGAATAGTCGGCCCGTCCGTCGCCGACCCGGTCGCATTCGGCGAGCGTGCCGTCCAGCAGGACGAAGTCCGCATCGGCCTCGCGCAGGACTTTCAGCAGACCCGGCGCACGTTCGGCGAGCAGGCGGATGACCGTGCTGGTGTAGGCGTGGGCGGTGGACTCGCTGATCCCGAACCCGGCAGCGATCTTCGCCAGGGTCGTGTGTTCGCGCAGGTACACCAGTGCCACCATCGCGCGCTGGGACGGGCGGAGCTTGCAGCGCCGGTCACCCTCACGGGTGACGATGAGCATCGTGACCCACTCCACGAGCGCATGGGGCAGGTCGAGTGCGGCAGGATAGATGACCAACGAGGCCCCCGAGCAGCGTGGTTGAGACGTCAGACATCTCGATCAACAGCCCGGGGGCCTCGCTCGTTGCGCTTCATGGACCGTCACCTGATCGGTGGCCAACTCGAAGAAGCTCACTGATCGCCGTGACCTTCCACCGGCCTCCGCGACCTTCTTACGAACCTGGGACGTCGACCCATAAGTGCACCTTATGACCGTTTAATCCCCTCCTCCCGGTCTAGCGTTGCGAATCGTCCGGCACCGAGCGTGACCACCTCGCCGGCTCGCAACTGCCCTTTTCCGCAAGAGGAGTACGCACGCATGACCGTCACCAAGGCCCGCGCCGCCCGCACTTCCCGGATCACCCGCGCCATCGGCACCGGCGCAGCCCTCGCCGCAGCCGCACTCTTCGCCGCCCCCGCAGCCGTCGCCGCCGACGCACACCGCAGCCCTCAACACAGCGGCAGCGCAACGGTGTTCGTGCAGAGCGACAACACCGCCGCGAACACCGTCGTGGCCTACGCCCGCGCCGCCGACGGCACCCTCGCCCAGAAGAGCGTCTACTCCACCGGCGGCAAGGGCGGCATGCTGGCCGGCACCGTCGCCGACCACCTCGCCTCGCAGGGGTCGCTCGCCTACGACCGGCACCACCAGCTGCTCTACGCCGTGAACGCGGGCAGCGACACCGTGACCGTCTTCGCCGTGGACGGCACGCACCTGCGGCGGGTCCAGGAGATCTCCAGCGGCGGGAGTTTCCCGGTCAGCGTCACGTTCCACGGGAACCGGGTCTACGTCGCCAACACGCTCGGCGGCGGTTCCGTACAGGGCTTCGTGCGGACCGGCGAACGGCTGGTGAAGGTTCCGTCCTGGCACCGCGAACTCGGTCTGGACAAGGGGACTTCGGCCGTCGGGCAGATCTCCTTCACCCCGGACGGTTCGAAGCTCGTCGTCACCACCAAGGCCTCGGGGCAGAGCATCGACGTCTTCCCGGTCGGCGTGCACAGCGGTCCGTCCGCGCGGCCGGTGGTGACCTCGACCCCCGGCGCCGTGCCGTTCGGGTTCGCCTTCGACTCCGCCGGGCGGATCCGGGTGACGGAGGCCGGGACGAACTCGGTGGGCACCTTCACGGTCGGCCGCGACGGCAGACTGACCGCGAAGGGGACCGTCCCGACCGGCCAGACCGCCACCTGCTGGGCGGTGACCGCCGGTGACCAGCTCTACGTCTCCAACGCGGCCAGCGGCACCCTCTCCGGCTACCGGGTCGGCCCCGGCAGCGGGCTCACCGCACTCGGCAACACGGCCACCCACCCCGGCACGGTGGACGCGGCGGCCTCCTCGGACGGCCGGTACCTGTACGTCCAGACGGGAGTCCAGGGCACGGTGGACGAGTTCCGGGTCGGACCGAAGGGGGCACTCACCGCGATCGGCTCGGTCGTCGTACCGGACGCCGTCGGCGGCGAGGGCATCGCCGCGGGCTGACCGACACCGGCACCGACACCGGGGCCCGCACCGCGGCGGGCCCCGGACCCGTACCCGCTCTCCCCCTGTTTTCGTTGGCACCGCATCCAATCCAAGGTCCCGGCAGGAACGGATTACGCCCGGACATGTCCCGACCGCGGAGGCCCTCGGTGAAAGAAGCAGTGCATATCGGCAGAAACCCGGCCGCAGGGCCCGACCTGGAGGAACTGGTCGGCCGGGTGGCCCTCGGGGACGAGGACGCCTTCGCGGGTGTCTACGACGCCGTGGCGGGGCCGGTGCTGGGGGTCGTGCGGGCGGTGCTGCGCAACCAGGCGCAGTCGGAGGAGGTGACGCAGGAGGTGCTGGTGGAGGTGTGGCGGACGGCTCCCCGCTACCGGCGCGACCGCGGCACCGCCGTCAACTGGATCCTCACCCTCGCGCACCGCCGGGCGGTGGACCGGGTGCGCTCGGTGGACGCCGCGGCGGCCCGCGACCACAAGGCCGCGCTGCTGGCCCAGCTCCCCGAGTACGACGAGGTGGCCGAGCGCGTCGAGGCCCGGCTGGAGCGCGAACAGGTACGGCGCTGTCTGCGCACGCTGACCGAACTCCAGCGCCAGTCCGTCACGTTGGCGTACTACCGGGGCCTGACCTACCGCGAGGTGGCGGAGGCGCTGGCGCTGCCACTGGGAACCGTGAAGACCCGCCTGCGCGACGGACTGATCCGGCTGCGCGACTGCCTGGGGGTGACCGCGTGACCACCGTCGACCCCCGCCGGCTGACCGGTTCACCCGCCCCGCACGCGCGGCGCGACCGCACGACGACCACCGACCCCTACCGGCATACCAGCCCGAACTCCGCGCACACGCTGTCCGACCGCCTGGGGGTGACCGCGTGACGACCGTCGATCTGCACCGGCTGACGGGTGCCTACGCCCTGCACGCGCTGCCCGATGAGGAGAACAGCGCCTTCGAGCGCCACCTGGCGGGCTGTGAGCCCTGCGCGGAGGAGACCGCCGAGCTGAGCGCGACCGCCGCCCGGCTGGGGCTCGCCGTCGCCGCGACGCCCCCGACCGCGCTGCGCGAGCAGGTGCTGCGCCGGATCACCGCCGTCCGCCAGGAGACCCCCGGCAGGCGCCCCCAGAACCGCACCGCGCTGGCCGGCCTGCGGACCCGTACGCTCTCCCGCTGGGCGCTCGCCGCCTGTCTCGCGGCGGCCACGGCGCTCGGCGGTACGGCCGTCTGGCAGCACCAGCGGGCCGAGGACGCCCGCGACCGGGCGCGGCAGGCCGTGCAGGCGTCGGACGAGATCGCCGCCGTCCTGGCCGCACCGGACGCCAGGACCCGGGCCGCCGGACTGGCCGGGGGTGCCACCGGGACCGTCGTCGTCTCGCACGGCCGGGACCGGGCCGTGTTCGTCGTCTCCGGGATGGCCCGGCCGCCGGGCGGCAAGGTCTACCAGCTGTGGTTCGACGACGCCGGAACCATGCGGTCGGCCGGTCTGATGAACCCCGCCCGCACCGACCAGGCCGTCCTGCTGCGGGGCGCCGTCGACGGCTCGTCCGGCATGGGCATCACCGTCGAACCGGCCGGCGGCTCCCCGCACCCCACCTCCACGCCGCTGGCCCTGCTGACCTTCCCGGGCTGAGGCGGTGGGCATCACCGTCGAACCGCACGGCGACTCACCCCACCCCACCTCCGCGCCGCTGGCCCTGCTGACCTTCCCGACCTGAGGGGGTACGCATCACCGTCGAACCGGCCCGCGGCTCCCCCCACCCCACCGCCGCCCCACTCGCCCCGCGGGCCGGTCAGACGAGGCCCGTCACCGTCACGGTGACCCGGGGGGCGGACCGTGCCGGTGCCAGGGTGTCCAGGTGCCGTTCGACGGTGTCACGGACACCGCGGGCCACGTCCACGGTCCTGGCCCGGCGCAGCGCGACGACGTGGATCTCGACCCGCCAGGGACCGTCACCGTCCGGGGGAGTCATCCGCACCCCGGCGGGCGCCGCCCCGGGCCGCGCCACCACCGACCGCAGCCGGTCGGTCAGCCCCGGCCGGAGAAAGGCGACCCCCGAGACACCCTCGACAGCCGTGGCGACCTCCGCGGCGAGCGTCGCGTGCGCGGGCCGGCCGTACGGCGCGGAGTCCTCGGAGTGCTGCGCGGTCATGCCGTACCGCCTTCCTGGTCGTCATCGTCGTCGGGCATAGACGTGGACACGAGGTCCGTCACGCGGATGTCAACCGCCGTGACCCCCATGCCCAGTTCACGGTCCGCCGCCTCCCACACGCGTTCGCGGACCCGGGCGGCGAGTTCGGGCAGCGGGGCGTCGGCCGGGGCGTGGATGTCGAGGCGGACCTCGACCGTGCCGGCGTCGTGGCCGTCGCGGAGGCGGCAGGAACCGGCCCGGACGCCCGGGACCGACTCGGCCGCCGCGCGGAGCGCACGGGCCGCGACCGCCTCCATGATCCAGAGGTCCTCGGCGGGTTCACCGAGGGGCAGGGGGCGGCCCGGGCGCAGTTCGAGGCGTACGACGTCCATGATCCGCCGGGTCAGCGGCTCGGTGTCGTAGGCGGAGGCGGTGGTGTCCGTCTCCGCCTGCAGGCCGCGCACCACGGACTCCAGGTCGTCGAGTCCGCGCACGGCCTGGCGGCAGTGCGGGCAGGTGCGGAGGTGCGGGTCGTCCGTGCCCCGCTCCCAGTCGTCCCAGGTCCGCGACAACAGCCGTCCGCAGGGCAGGAGTTCGTCGTCGGCCTGGGTGGGCGTGGTGTTCGGCTGGTCGGTGCGGTCGGTCATCGCCAGGCCCCCAGTGCTTGGGTCAGAGATCGGCGGGCGCGGAACACCCGGGCGCGGACGGCCTCCTGGCTGATGCCGACCGCGTCCGCGATGAACTCGTAGGAACGGCCGTCCAGTTCGCGCAGCACCCAGCACGCGCGCTGTTCGGCCGAGAGGAGGTCGAGGGCGGCGCGCAGTTCGCGGACCGCGTCGCGGCCCTCGGCGATCCGGGCCGGGGAGGTGGTGTGTTCGGCGGCGGCCACGTCACCGGCCGCCTCCAGCGAGGCCACGGGTCTGCGCGAACGCAGCACGTTCAGGCAGCGGTTGGTGACGATGCGGTACATCCAGGTGCCGAAGGCGGAGCGGCCCTGGAACTCCGGGAGCCGTCGCCAGGCGCTGAGGAAGGCGTCCTGTACGGCGTCCTCGGCCTCCGCGCCGGTACCGAGCAGGCTCGTGGCGAGGCGGATCAGCGCGGGGGCGTGCCGCTGCACGAGCACGGCGAAGGCGTCCTCGTCCCCTTCCGCGGCCCGGACCGCCAGCAGGGCGTGATCGGTCTCGGCCCGGGTGTCCGGTGGTGCGTCGGGTGTGCGGGGCCCCGCCACTGGGCGGCTCCTCTCGTCCGGTCTGTCTGCGGGTTGGACACGGCCGCGCGGCGTCTGTGACGCGAGCGCGCCCGCTTCTTCTCCTTTCTCCTCCTTCCGGAGCCGAAGGGGCCGCGGATGGGTCGAAAAAGGAAATTCATCCGATCGGGCGGGCGACCAATCCTCACCCCATTCGGTGCCGGATTCCCCCCGTGACCGAGAACGAGAAGAAATCCGCCGCCGCACCGCTGCTGCCGCTCGCCGCGCTCAGCGGTGCGCTGGCGGGACTCGCCGCGCTCGCGGTCGCCGAGGCCGTGGCGGGCGGGACGCGTCCGCAGGCCGGGCCGGTCGTCGCGGTCGGGGGCGCGGCGATCGACCGTACGCCCGCCCCCGTGAAGGACTGGGCGATCCGCCATTTCGGCACCGACGACAAACTCTTTCTCCAGCTGGGAATTCTCGCGGTACTCGCGCTTTTCGCGCTGGCCCTGGGAATTGTCGCGCTGCGATTCCGGCGTACGGGGGCGGCCGGTGTGCTGCTGTTCGGAGTCGTCGGCGCCCTCGCGGCGACCGGCCGCCCGGATTCCACCGGGATCACGGACGCGCTGCCCTCCGTGGCCGGCGCCGTCGTCGGCGCCGCGGTGCTGTACGTCCTGATCGGCCGGCTCCGGCCCCGGGGACCGGCCGACCAGGACGCCGTGGCGCCGCCCGGTGTCGGATGGGACCGGCGCGGTTTCGTGATCGCGGCGGGTGCCGCCGCCGTCGGGTCCGCCGGTGCCGGGCTGCTCGGCCGTTCGCTGAGCGGTGCCGACGGCCGGGACGCGGTCGCCTCCCGCCGGAACCTGGTGCTGCCGCCGCCGGGCTCCCGGGCCCGGACCGTGCCCAAGGGCGCCGGTCTCCGGATCCCCGGCGTCAGCCCCTTCGTCACCGCCAACGGCGACTTCTACCGCGTCGACACCGCCCTCGTGGTGCCGAAGGTCGACGCCACGACCTGGCGGCTGCGCATCCACGGGCAGGGCGTACGGCGCCCCGTCACCCTCACCTTCGACGACCTGCTGCGGCGCGAACTGGTCGAGCGCGACATCACGCTCACCTGTGTGTCGAACGAGGTCGGCGGCCCCTACGTCGGCAACGCGCGCTGGATCGGCGTACAACTGGCCGATCTGCTAGCCGAGTTGGGGGTCGAGCCGCCCTCCGAGGGAGGTCCGGCCGACCAGTTGGTGGCGCGTTCCGTGGACGGCATGACGATCGGCAGCCCGGTCGAGGACGTGATGGACGGCCGCGACGCCCTTCTCGCCCTCGGCATGAACGGCGAACCGCTGCCCTTCGCCCACGGCTTCCCCGTCCGCATGGTCGTGCCCGGCCTGTACGGCTTCGTCTCGGCCTGCAAATGGATCAAGGACATCGAGCTGACGACGTTCGACGCCTACGACCCCTACTGGGTCAAGCGGGGCTGGGCCCGCAGGGCGCCGATCAAGACCGAGTCGCGGATCGACACCCCGAAGCCGTTCGCCCGGCCGAAAACGGGGACGGTGATGGTGGCCGGGGTCGCCTGGGCCCAGCACCGCGGCATCGACAAGGTCGAGGTCCGCGTCGACGACGGCCCCTGGCAGGAGGCCCGGCTCGCCGCCGAGGACACCCGCGACACCTGGCGCCAGTGGTCCTTCCCCTGGCGGGCGACCAAGGGCGGCCACACCCTCACCGTCCGCGCCACCGACCGCACCGGCGCGGTGCAGACCGACAGACGGACCAGGACCATCCCCGACGGCGCGAGCGGATGGCACTCCGTGGTCGTGACCGTCGACTGACCCCACAGACCGTCCGTCCCACCGGCCTTCTTCCCCACCGGCCCTCTTCCCCACCGACCTTCTTTCCCCACCCCGCGTACCGGCGCCTGTCGCCGTACCCATCACAAGGAGAACCCGCATGAACACCCGTATCCGTCGTACCGCCGTCGCCCTCGCCGCCGCGGCCGTGCTGCCGGTGGTCCTGAGCGCCTGCTCCGACAGCGGCAGCGACTCCGCGAAGTCCGACGCCTCCACCAAGGCGTCCGCCGCCACCACCGACAACAGCATGAGCGGCTCCGACGCCACCACCGCCGACCAGCCCTTCGGCACCGGCTGCGCGGCCGTCCCGAAGAGCGGTTCCGGTTCCTTCGACGGCATGGCGCAGGACCCGGTGGCCACCGCCGCCTCCAACAACCCGGCGCTGTCCACGCTCGTGGCCGCGGTGAAGAAGGCGGGGCTCGTCGACACCCTCAACAACGCCCAGAACATCACCGTGTTCGCGCCGACCAACGACGCCTTCGCCAAGATCCCGAAGGCCACCCTGGACAAGGTCCTCGCCGACAAGGCCCAGCTGACGAAGATCCTCACCTACCACGTGGTGGGGCAGAAGCTGACGCCCACGAACCTGGAGAAGGGCTCCTTCGACACCCTGGAGAAGTCGAAGCTGACCACCGCCGGCTCCGGTGAGTCGTACACCGTCAACGACTCCGCGAAGGTCGTCTGCGGCAACGTCAAGACGGCCAACGCCAACGTCTACATCATCGACACGGTGCTGATGCCCACCAGCTGACGGTCGGCTGACGCCCCGAAGGATTTACCGTGCCCGCCGCGTCACAGACCCGGCGGGCACGGGTCTGAGGAAGTGAGAGCACATCGGCCACGAGGCAGCGCACAAGGCAGAAAGAGGTATGCCATGACCACGCAGACCGCACCGGTCGCCACCCAGGTCCGGCCCACCAAGGACCCGGCCACCACCGCCGTGTCCGGCGGAGCCACCGGCGCCGACCAGCCCGCCGCCGACCGCGGCCGTACGTCGATCGCCGATGTCGTCGTCGTGAAGGTGGCGGGCATCGCCGCCCGGGAGATCCCCGGCGTGCACGACATGGGCGGCGGTCTCTCGCGGAGCATCGGCGCCGTGCGCGACCGCGTACCCGGTGGCCGGCCGAACGTGGGGCGCGGGGTGAAGGTCGAGGTGGGCGAGCGGCAGACGGCCATCGATCTGGACCTGGTCGTCGAGTACGGGGTGTCCGTGATGGACGTCGCCCAGGACGTGCGGGAGAACGTGATCTCCGCCGTGGAGCGCATCACCGGCCTTGAGGTCGTGGAGGTGAACGTCACCGTCAACGACGTCCATCTGCCCGACGACGACGAGCCCGCGCACACCGGCGAGGCCCGGGTGGAGTAGGGCGGCCGGTCGAGGGCACGGGCAGGAGTGGTGGATCGGGTGACAGGTGGAGGTGGACGGGCATGAGCACACCGTTCGTCGGGATGATCGCGGGCATGGCCCTGGCGTTCGCCGGCTGGTTCGGCGGCTTCGGCGCCTTCCTGCTCGTGGCCGCGCTCGGCGGCCTGGGCTGGGCGGTGGGCCGGTGGTTCGACCGCGGCGGCACCGTCCAGGACGTACGGGACGCGTTCGACCGGAGCCGTCGATGACCACCGCCCCAGCCGAGGCCGTACCCGCACCCGCACCCGCACCCGCAGCGCAACGGGGCACCACCACCGTCTCGGAGCGGGCGGTGCGCAGGATCGCCGAGCGGGCGACCGTCGAGGCGCTGCCCGGCCGTACGGCCAGAGCGGCGGCGACCGTACGGGGCGGCAGGGCGGAGGTGTCCCTCGGTGTGACGCTCCCCTATCCGGCCCCGCTGGCCGACGGCGCACGGGACGTCCAGCGCCATGTGGTGGAACGTACCCGGGAGTTGACGGGTCTGGACGTACCGACCGCGCGCGTCGACGTCACCTCGCTCGCACCGCCGAGGTACTCCCGCGCTCCGGCGTCCCCGGCCGTGGAGACCAACTCACCCAGAACACCTGGGCGTTGGTGGTCCGGGCGCCGGACCCCGGTCGCCCTGCTGACCTCGTCGGCGGCCCTGGTCTGCGGGGCGCTCGCCCTCGATCTGGTCCAGGTGCACACCGCGCACCGGGCGGCGGCGGCCTGGCGCGTCTCGGCGGTGCACTGGCTGTCCGGGCACGGACCGGGAGACCCGGCCGTCGTGATCGCGGGCGGGCTGACGGCCCTGCTCGGCGTCTGGATGATCGTGCTCGCCCTCACTCCGGGTCTGCGTCACCGGTCCACCGTCCGTACGGCGGCCCGGCGCGTCGACGCCGCCGTGGACCGCTCGGCGGTGCGGTCCCTGGTCCGCGACACGGTGGGCGACGTGCCCGGCATCACGGCGGTACGGGTCCGGGTACGCCGTCGGCGGATCACCGTACGGGCGCGACTCGCCTTCGGCGACCGGGCCGAGGCGTCCGCAGCGGTGACGGCAGCAGCCCGCGCCGCCGTATCCTCCTGTCGGCTGCGCCGCGCACCCCGAGTACGCGTCACCGTCACCCCGGAACCGGTGTGGCAACCGCCGACGGCACCCTCCGTACCCACAACGACCCTTGCGGCCGAGGAAGTTGACCAGTGATGCGTACCGCCCACACAACCGTCAACCGAACCGCCCTCGGCACGGGCGGACTTGTGCTCCTCCTCACCGGTTCCCTGCTCGCCGCCACGGACCGCACCGTCGCGCGCCAGTTGCCGACCTGGTGGCCCAACTCCCGCACGAATGCCGTGCTGTTGGAGCCGGGGCGGCTGGCGCAGGTGCGGAGCGAGGGCTGGTGGACGCCCACGGTCATGGCCGCGTCGATCGGGCTGACCGTGCTGTTCGCGTACTGGGCTCTCGGGCAGATGCGTTCGGGGTCGGGGCGGCGGATGGCCCTGCCCTCCCCCGGCTGCACTGTACGTCCGCGGGCACTGGCCGAGGCGGTGACGGCACGGGCGACGGCCGTCCCCGGTGTCGCACGCACACATGCCCGGGTGCTGCCCCGGCGCGGGCGCCGCCTGGAGGTGGAGCTACGGGTGTGGCTGGACCCGGACACCTCCCCGGACGCCGTACTGCCCGCCCTGCGCGCGGTGACGGCGGAGGCCGAGGACGCGGCGGCCCCGTACACGACCCACACCCGGCTCCGGCTGAGCGCCACCTCGCACCGGGCGCCCCATGTCCGCTGAGTCGTACGTCGGCCGGGTCCGCCGGATCGCCGGGTTCCGGCCGCCGGCGGCCTGGTGGCCTGCGCTGCGCCGCACGCCGGTGTCGCTGTGGAACGACGACATCTCGGACTACGCGGCGGCGCTGACGTACTACGCGATCCTCGCGGTGCTTCCCGCGATGCTGGCCACGGTCATCGCGTTCGGCATGATCAGCCCGGACACGGCCGAGGAGTTCGTCACCCACGTCACCGCGTACGCGCCCGCCAACTCCGGTACCGAACTGCACGCGGCCCTGACCCACGTCCTGCGCACGGACCGGACGGCCTGGCCCCTGCTGGTGGCGGGCAGCGTCAGCGCGCTGTGGTCGTCCACGAGCTACCTCGCCGTGTTCCGCCGCGCCCTGCACCGCATGCACGGCACCCAGGACCACCGCTCGCCCTGGCGCAAGGCCCCGCGCATCGTGCTCACCGCGCTGGTGCTGCTCGGCCTGCTCCTCGTCGGTTCGCTCACGCTGCTGCTGACCGGCCCGCTCGCGGAGGCCGTCGGGCGGATGGCGGGCGTGGACGAGACCGCGGCCTGGGCCTGGGACCTGCTGCGCTGGCCGGTCCTGCTGTGTCTGGTCGCGCTCCTGGTCGTGGTCGTCTTCCACACCGGCCCGACCGGCGCCCGCCGCCGCGGCCACAGCCTGCCCGGGGGCGTACTGGCCGCGGCCCTCTGGCTGATCGTCTCGGCGGGTTTCTCGACGTACGCCACGACACTCGGCGCCTACAGCAGGCTCTACGGCTCGCTCTCGGGCAGCGTCGTCTTCCTGATCTGGCTGTGGCTGTCGAACCTCGCGCTGCTCAGCGGGGCGCAGTTCGCGGCGGAGCTGGCGAAGACCCGCGAGGCGTGACTAGCCCCAGGTACGGGAGCACAGGACGAGGCGGTAGCCGTCCGGGTCGGCGACCGTCACTCCGTGCTCGTCCCAGTACGGGTTGTGCGCGGGGACCCGGGTGCCGCCGGTGGCCACCAGACGCTCGACCAGGACGTCTTCCACGGGCGTGCCCAGGTAGACCACGAAGAGGTCGTCCTCGGTCGGGGCCGGTTCCAGCGGACGCTCGGGGTCGTGGGTCAGCTCGAAGTGCCAGGACCCGCCGGGCGGACCGACCATCAGGAGATCGTGCTCACCCCGGACGTGCTCGGTGGTCCGCCACAGGACGTCGAGCCCGAGCCCGTCCACGTAGAAGCGTTCTGCCGCGGCGAGGTCCCGCGAGGGGCGGGCGACACGGATGTGTGTCGTGGAGTCGATCACGCCGGGCCCGCCTGAGCCGGGGAGCGTTGCCTCAGTCATGGACATGATCCTATGGCGGGAACACCGCTCACAGCACCGGAATCTCCCCCACCCCGTAACCCCCCGCAGGCAAGGGCTCCGGGACAGCCCCCGGGTCGAGCAGATGGGCGACCAGTGCGGCCGTCGTGTGATGCCAGAGGCCGTGGCGGCGGAGCATCCCGTGGTCGCCGTCGGCGATGAACGCCAGGCCCGCCCGCGTCGCGCCCGCCTCCCGTGCCCGGCGCACGCAGTCCGCCGTCTCCGTGGGCGAGGTGACGTGGTCGCGTGCGCCGTGCAGGGCGACGATGTGGCGCCCCGCCGTCTGCTCGACGGGTTCCCCCGGCGGCCACCACGGGGCGAGGGCGACCACGCCCGTCACCAGCGGGTGACCGGCGGTGCGCAGGGCGGCGCGTCCGCCCATGGAGTGGCCGAGCAGCACGGTCGGTACGGGGCCGGTGAGTTCGGCCAGGGCGTCCAGCGCGCGCAGGGTGTCGTGGGCCGCGTCCGCGCGGTCGCCGTTCCAGCCGCGGACGCGGTAACGGGCCTGGGCCACCAGGACGTCCTGGTACGGCAGTTGGGCAATCACCGCGCGTGCGACCGGGCCCATGCGCAGCGCGGCCAACTGCCAGGGCCGGGCGGGCCGTTCGCTCGTCTCCTGGCCGCCGTGCAGGACGAGGACGGCGGCTCGGGGGTGCGGCGGACGTCGGCGCACCTTGAACGGAGCGTGTTGATCGGCATGTTGGGTGGTGTCGTGCTGTGGCTCGATGAGGTGCTCCTTGCTCACTCACGCTTCGGCGGACGCGGCAGGAAACCGCTGGTGCGGGCACGGTACTCGGCGTATCCCGGCCGGTCGGCCATGTGCCGTTCCAGCAGCCGTTGTCCGCTGCCCCGGGTCAGCAACAGGCTCATCACCAACGGCGATACGACGGACACGGCAGCCGCCGCCGGCCAGTCGCAGGTGAGCAGGAACAGGCCCCACCACACGCAGAAGTCGCCGAAGTAGTTCGGGTGTCGGGTCCAGGACCACAGGCCGCGGTCCATGATCCGGCCACGGTTGGCGGAATCGGCGCGGAAACGGGCCAGTTGGGCGTCCCCGACCGCCTCGAAACCGATGCCGACCGCCCACAGCGCCGTACCGGCAACATAGTTGAGCACCGAAGGCCGGCCAGGCACGTACTGCGCGGCCTGCACGGGCAGGGACACCAGCCAGACCAGCGCGCCCTGGAGGAGGTAGACCATGCGCAGGGCGTACGCGTTCCGGCTGCCGGGCGCCTTGGCCAACAGCCTTTCGTAGCGCGGGTCTTCGCCGTGGCCCCGGCCCCGGCGGGCGATGTGGACCGCCAGCCGCAGCCCCCAGACCGCCGTCAACGACGTCACCAGCAGCCGTCGTACGGGATCGCCCTCACCGGCGGACAGCGCGCAGGTCACGGCCGCGACCGCCGTGAAGCCGAGGCCCCAGGCGATGTCGACGATCCGATGCAGCCCCACGCGCACCGCTACCGCGAAGGTGACGAGCATGACCGCGAAGGCCGCGGCGGCGGACCAGGCGAGGTTGAGGGCGAAGGCGCTCCAGAGGAAGCCGTTCACGGCCGGGCCACGTCCTCGGCGGAGTTCGGTCTGGTGAACAGGTACTGCTGGACGTCGAGGTAGCCGGAGCGGAAACCGGCCTCGGAGTAGGCGAGGTAGAAGGTCCACAGCCTGTGGAAGACCTCGTCGAAGCCGAGCGCCTCCGCCTCCCCGGCCCGCTCCGTAAACCGTTCGCGCCACAGGCGCAGGGTCTCGGCGTAGTGGGCGCCGAAAGCGTCGCGGCGGGCGAGGCGCAGGCCGGTGTGGTCGCGGGCGGTCTCCTCGATCGCGTCGGTGGAGGGGATGAGGCCGCCGGGGAAGACGTACTTGTGGATCCAGGTGAAGGTGTCCTGGGAGGCGAGCATCCGGTCGTGCGGCATGGTGATGGCCTGGAGCGCCAACCGGCCGCCCGGCGCCAGCCGTTGGTCGATGGCACGGAAGTACACCGGCCAGAACTCGGCGCCGACCGCCTCGATCATCTCCACGCTGACGACGGCGTCGTAGGTCCCAAGTGCCTCGCGGTAGTCGCGCAGTTCGACGGAGACGCGGTCGCCGAGACCGGCCGCGCGCACCCGCTCGACGGCCAGGTCGCGTTGTTCGCGGGAGAGGGTGAGCGAGGTGACGCGGGCGCCTCGGGCGGCGGCCCGCAGGGCGAGTTCGCCCCAGCCGGTGCCGATCTCCAGGAGCCGGGTGCCCTCGCCCACGTCGGCGAGGTCCAACAGCCGGTCGATCTTGCGGTGTTGGGCCGCCGCGAGGAGGTCATGGCTCGCGGGGAAGCCCCGGAAGACGGCGGAGGAGTAGGTGAGGGTGTCGTCGAGGAAGAGGGCGAAGAGGTCGTTGGACAGGTCGTAGTGGCGGCTGATGTTGGCACGGGAGCCGTCGGGGGTGTTGCGCTCGGCGTGCGGGTGGCGCGGTGCCCACAGGGCACGAAGCCGTTGCAGCGGGGCCGGGATCAACTCGGCCGCGTGCCCGGCCAGTACGGTCAGGGCGGCCACCAGGTCGGGGGCGTCCCACTCACCGGCCATGTACGACTCGCCGAACCCGACCAGGCCGTGGGTGCCGATGCGGGCGTGGAACGCGGCCGGGTCGCGGACGTCGATCAGCGGGCCGCCCCTGCCGAGGTCCGGGAACCCCGCGAACCGGGCCCGGAGCGGGAGTTGGGCGAGGGCTCGTCGGACGAGGGCCGCAGTGAGCGCCGTTCGGACGCGGGAGGCAGGCGGTACGGCGGCGATGTCGGGCCAGTGGGCGGGGTCGACGGCGGCGGTACGCACGCGGGGGGTGGTGCGGGGTTCTGCTGTCGTCATGTCACGTTCTCCGGGGCGCGGTGGTCGTCGGTTCGGGGCTGAACGGGCAGTCCCCGCAGGTAGAGCCGTATGCCGTGGACGCGGATCGCGGCCGACACGGCGAGGGTGGACCAGGGGTGGCGCAGCGCCAGCCGCAGCAGCCGCGCGGTGCTCGCCTCGCGCCGGGTGCCGCGTACCGTCGCCGTGAAGGCACGGCCGCCCTCGCGGTCCAGGTGGACGGTCAGGGCGAGTTGGGGTCCGGGCGGTGGCAGGCGCATGCGGTAGCCGCCGTCGACCGGGAAGAACGGCGAGACGTAGAGCTTCTTCTCGGCGCGCGCGGTGCCGGAGGCGTCCGGGTGCAGCAGATAGCAGTGCCGTCCGCCGTAGGTGTTGTGCACCTCCGCGACCACGCAGCGCGGTTCGCCGTCGGGGCCGTAACACCAGTACAGGGTCAGGGGGTTGAAGACGTACCCGAGCACCCGGGCGTGGGTGAGCATCACCACCCGGCCGCCGTCCAGGTGGACGCCGTGCCCGGCGAGGAAGGCGTCGAGGCCGGCCCGGACGGACTGACGGTCCCCGGTGAAGTGGTCACGGGGGTCGAAGCGCGCCAACGGCCTTAGTGCGCGCGGGAGTTGGGGCGGGTGGTCGGGGTCTATGAGCCACATGTACGTGCGGTGCCGTAGCGCGTACCGCCGTGGGGTGGTCCGCACATGGCTGATCGTGCACGCGTAGAGCGCGGGTACGGCGTTCACCACCGCACCCCCAGCGCCGCCGCGGCCTCGACACCCGACCGGCAGCCGTCCTCGTGGAAACCCCAGCCGTGGTAGGCACCCGCGAACACGCAGACGTCACCGGCGAGTTCGGGCAGCCGCTGCTGCGCGGCCACCGACTCGGGGGTGTAGACGGGGTGTTCGTAGACCATGCGGGCCAGCACCCGGCCGGGGTCGACGCGGTCCTCGCCGCCGAGGGTGACCACGAACGTCTCGGTGGCGTCGAGGCGTTGGAGCCGGTTCATGTCGTAACTGACCTGCACCTGGCCGGAGTCGGCCGTGCACGACGGCATCAGGTGGTTCCAGGAGGCGCGGGCGCCCGGGGCGCGGGGCAGGAGCCGGGTGTCGGTGTGCAGGAGCGTGGTGTTGCGGGAGTACGGGAACGCGCCCAGCAACTCCCTTTCCAGCCCGGTCGGTTCGGCGAGCAGCCGGAGCGCCTGGTCCGGGTGGACGGCGATCACGACGGCGTCGTAGGACTCGGTGGTGCCGTCCTCGGCGGTGACGTCCGCGCGGTCGGCGTGACGTCGTACGGACCGGACGGGAGTGGACGTGCGGATATCGCCGATGTGCTTGGCGATCCGGTCGACGTAGGTGCCCGAACCGCCGGTGACCGTGCGCCACACCGGTGATCCGCTCACCGAGAGCATGCCGTGGTGGTCCAGGAAGCGGAACAGGTAGGCGGCCGGGTAGCGCTGGGCGGTGACGGCGTCGCAGGACCACACGGCCGACACCATCGGCGTGACGAAGTGGGCGCGGAAATAGGCGGAGTAGCCCTCCCGGTCGAGGAACTCCCCCAGAGTGAGGGCCTCTTCACCGCCCCGGGCCAGCAGCCGGTGGGCCGCGCGGTGGAAGAGGGGCACCTCGGCGAGCAGCCGCAGATAGCGGGGGCGCAGGAGGTTGCGGGGCTGGGCGAACAGTCCGGCCGGGCCGCGCGCACCGGCGTACTCCAGCCCGCACTCCTCGCAGCTCACGGACATGCTCATCTCCGACTCCTGTGTGGGGACGCCGAGTTCGTCGAAGAGCCGCAGCAGGCGTGGGTAGGTGCGCCGGTTGTGCACGATGAACCCGGAGTCGACGCGGTGCACCCGCCCGTCGTGCGCCGACGTCAGCTCATGGGTGTGCGCGTGCCCGCCGAGCCGGTCGTCGGCCTCGTACAGGGTGACGTGACCGGCCGAGCCCAGAAGGTACGCGGCGGTCAGCCCCGCCACCCCGGAACCGATCACGGCGGTCCGGCGTCCGTCCCGCGCTGTCCGCTCCATCGCCATCTCCGTCACGTGTCCTCCCGCCGGTCGGGGGTGCACGCGTAATCCGGATCAGGTCGGGGGGCGGATTGGCCGAAGGACGAAACGGGTGGTGGGGCCACCCGGACCGACACGAAACCCCCAGGTCGGTGACCCGGGGGTGTGGTGTCGAGCGGGCGGGGCGTCTCTAGCGCGTGGGGGTCGAGCCGTCGTAGACGTGGCCGGGCGTGGCGATCTGCGTGATCGCGCGGGCGAGCAGGGTGGACGGCTCCTGGCCGCCGGTGGTGATGTCGGTGTTGATCAGCACGACCAGGGTCGCCTTGAGGGCGGGGAGGTAGACGGTCACGGACTCGTAGCCCGGGATGGAACCGTTGTGCCCGATCCAGCCGCCGGTCTCGAAGATGCCGAGGCCGTAGTCGAGGCCGGGGAAGCTGGTCGGCAGCACCTTCAGACGCTGCTTCTGGGTCTCGGGGCTGAGCAGTTCCCCGGTGGCGACGGTCTTCGCCCAGCTGCGCAGGTCGTGCATGGTCGAGATCATCGCGCCGGCCGACCAGCCCCAACTCGGGTTCCAGTCGGTGGAGTCGGCGACCGCGCCGGTCAGTGTCTGGTTGGTGTAGCCGTGCGCGTGCGGCTCGGGGAACTCGCGGACGTTCGGGCCGTCGGGGAACAGCGTCTGGTCCAGGTGTGCCGGGCGCAGCACCCGCCGGTCGATGACGTCGGCGACGTGGTGACCGGTGACCTTCTCGATCACCAGGCCGAGGAGGACCAGGTTGCTGTTGTTGTAGACGAACACCTTGCCCGGCGCGGCGGTGTTGCGGTGCTTGTAGCCGTACGCGAGCAGCTCCTGCGGGGTGAACGTGCGGGTCGGGTCGCTCAGCAGGTCGTGCGCGAAGCCGGCGTCGGCGCTGTACGGGAACAGCCCGCTGCGCATCTCGGCCAGGTGGCGCAGGGTGATGTGGCGGCCGTTCGGCACGCCCTTGACGTAGCGCGAGATCGGGTCGTCGAGCCCGATCCGCCGCTCGTCGACGATCTGGAGCAGCGCGGTGACCGTGAAGGTCTTGGTCTCGCTGCCGATCCGCGAGTAGAAGTCGGTGCTCATCGGCTGCCGCGTCGCCTTGTCGGCGATGCCGGTCGCGCGGACGTAGCAGCCCTTGCCCGGCATCCACAGCCCGACGGCGACACCGGGGATGGCGGCCTGCTTGCGGACGTCCGCGATCGCTTTGTCGAGGCGGGCGGTCAGGTCGCGGCCGAGGCCGTGCGGCGGGCAGTCGTCGTGGTTGTGCCGATCGACACTCGCGAGGCGGACCGCGGTGGCGGCGGGAGTCGCGGCGGTGGCGGAAGCCGCCATCGTCGGGGTCAGTACGGACGCCACCAGCAGCACAGCTGCGAACAGGCGTCGGGACGGAGTGCGTCGCATGGGGGCGCTTCTTCCGGTTCGGGGCTGAGGGGTGCAACGCCACCATCCGGAGTCCGGCGGGAGGCCGTCCTGCGGTACGCGTCCCTGCGAGTCCACTCGATCGGACCGGTGTTCGGCCGCAACACCCGACCGACCCGACAGGCGTTCGACGACGGACCCGCCGCGCGGGCGCCGATGACGACCACACCACTGACGAGCCCGCGGCCTCTCGTCCGACGGCCTGAACCTCGTACCGGCTTGGTCATGCCCATGCTGTTAGGCTCGCTTCCCTTACGCGCATGGGGGAGCCGTCGGGGGGCCGGGGGAAAATGCCAGGGCGTTGCCGTACGTCCGCCATGCCTTCTTCTTGCCTTCTGGAGGAATCGTGGCGCGACTCGGCCGACGTCGGCACAGACAGAGACCCTCTTTCGGGGCGGGTCAGGCGCGCCTCGTCCCGCCACCGGCGCGTGTCGCGGCCGTCCTGGCGGCGGCACTGACGCTCAGCCTTCCCCTTGCAGCCCTGCCGTCCCCGGCCTTCGCCACCGTGGCCGGAGAGGTCGTGGTGGACGCCGCGGCCCGCGCCGTACCCAGGGCCACGCAGATCCTCGACGCGGGGACCAGCGGCTTCCTCTGGGCCCAGGAGGGCGACGACCGGCTCCTGTGGACGGACTACGCCTCCGGCACCACCGCCGCACTGGAGCAGCGGCTGGACGCCCCGCTCGCGTACGACATCGACACCGGCTACTTCACCCACGCCGCCTCCTTCAAGACCGGTTACTACGGGGACGGTTCGGACACCGTCGCCCTCTACTCGGCGGCGGACGCCCGGGTCACCCTCCTCAAGGGCGCGGGCGCCTCGGGCAACACCGGTGTGGTGCCGGTTCCCGACGGCTCCACCTACCAGGGCACCTTCGGCGACACGGTCCTCACCAGCACCGCCGCCGCCGACGGCAACCCGAACGCCTATCAGCTGTGGCGCGTCCAGGACGGGGGCCAGGCCGCTCAGACCGCCGTCACCGGGCTGCCCGACAGCGCCGCCGACATCCAGGTCGAGGACGGCGACGCGCGATCCGTCATCCTCCGCTACGACACCGGCGCCGACGGGGACGGCTACAGCCACTGGGGCCTCGTCGACCTCTCCACCGGCGTCCTCAGCGCGCTGCCCGACCGCGTCGACGCCGACAACGGCTGGGAGGTGAGCGGCTTCCGGCTGGGCGCCGACTCGGTGGTGCGGGTGCGGAGCGGGCGCAGCAAGGCCGACGTGTACGACCGTGCCGACCTGTCCACCGCACCGCGCACGTTCGACACCAGCTCCCTCAGCTACCAGGCCACGTACGGGATCGTCGGCGACAAGCTGCTCGGCGTGGAACCGGTGTCGCCCGGCGACAACCTGTACCGGGGCCAGCCCCTGTGGGCCCTGAGCTCCGACGGCACGGACACGTCCATGGCCAGGGTCATGGACCCGGCCGCCCACCAGATCGTCCAGGCTCCGGACGGATCCGTCCTCGTGGCGGGGGCCGACACGTACGTCGAGCGGGGCGACCTCGACTGGGGCGTGTACCGGATCGCCAAGGGCGCCGACGGCTCGGTCACCCGCAGCCGGGTGACCGCCGTGGCGCCGATGCCCGCGACGGTGAACGGACTCGCGCTCGGCAGCGGCGTCCTCACCACGGCCGGCAACAGCACGCTGTACGAGCCGTCCACGGTCGAGGGCACGTACCGCAGCACCTGGCTCGCCACCGGCACCACCCCCGGCGTGGTCACGTCGAGTGTGGACGCCCTGGTCAACGGCCGGGACGGCAATGAGCTGCTGGCCGACGGCACCGGCCGGCACGGCCGCGTGGACTCCACCGAGTCCGGCCTGACCATGCTGTACGCCAACGGCGCCACGAGCTGGGGCCCCACCCTCGACACCGGCGACGACTCCCCGCAGCTGAAGGGTCTCTCCGGGCGGTACGCGATCGTCGACGGGGCGTCCTCCGGTCAGCAGTACCTCGCCGAGTTCCCCGTGGACGGGACGGCGCCGAAGGCGCTCCAGAAGCGCGCACGGGTCGCCGCCGCCGTGTGGGGCGACACCCTGTGGAGCGGGACGGCCACCGGGAGCACGATCACGGCCACCGGGCTCCCGTCCGGCAGCGCCGGGGAATCCTTCACCACCCGCAACGGCTGCACCCCGGCCGACCTCCAGGCCGTGGGCCGCTGGGTGTACTGGACCTGCGAGGACTTCGGGGGCGTCTCCCGGGGCGCGGGAGTCTACGACCGTACGACGAAGCAGACGGCGACCGCTCCCCAGGGCGGGGTCCTGCTCGGCGACGGCTACCTGGTCCAGCATCTCGCCGGCACCGGGTCGACCAGCGGGCTGACGCTCTTCGACCTGCACGGCGGACTGCCGTCGAGCGGCGCCTACACCGATCTGCCGAGCCACAAGGTGGCCGACTGGACCGAGATCGGCAAGGACAAGGGCCGGATCGGCACCGACTGGACCGTGGACCGCTTCGGCGGCGGCGTCGCGTACACCGACACCGAGCAGCGCGTCCATGTCGTGCCGGCCGGCTTCCCGGCGTCCGCGCTGACCGCGATCGACTCCACGGTCACCGCCAACACCGCGAGCTGGTCCGGTACTTGGTGGCTGTCGAAGCCCGCCGCCGCATGGCAGGTGGCGGTCCGCGACACGGCCGGAACCACCGTGCGCACCTTGTCCGGCGCCGACGCCCGCGGGCTGCTGAAGGCCGCCTGGGACGGCAAGGACTCCGCGGGCCGCCTCGTCCCCAACGGCACCTACACCTGGACGCTCACCGCCCGGCCCGCCGACGGCAAGGGCGCCGCCCTCACCCGTTCCGGCAGCCTCACGGTGACGGCGGGAGCGGCGGCACCGCGCGACTACGCGGGCAACGACGGCGTCGGTGACCTCGTCACCCTCAGCTCCTCCGGCACCCTCACCGTCCAACGCGGCACCGGCAAGGGCACGTTGGGCAGCAAGGTGTCCGGCAACGGCTGGCCGACGAGCGCGAAGTCCGTGCCGTACGGCGATCTCGACGGCGACCGGTGCAACGACATCCTGGTCAGGCTGAGCAGCGGCGCGCTGCGCGCCTACCACCCCGCCTGCGGCAAGGCGCCGACGCCGACGACCCGGTACACCTCGCTCGGCACTTCCGGCTGGAACCAGTACGACGTGCTGACCTCGACCGGTGACGTGACCAAGGACGGCCGGCCGGACCTGATCGCGCGCAACACGGCGACCGGGACCGTCTACCTGTACAAGGGCACCAGTACCGGGACGTTGTCGGCGCGCGTGAAGCTGTACGCGGACTGGAAGACGTACAAGAAGGTCGTCGGCGCCGGCGACCTCAACGGTGACGGCATCGGCGACCTGCTCGTCCAGGACAAGGCGAACAACCTGTACCGCTACGACGGCACCGGCAAGGGGACGTTCGGGGCGCGGGTGAAGGTGTTCTCCGCCTGGGGCGGGTCGTACAACGCGGTCGTCGGGGTCGGCGACATCACCGGGGACGGGAAGGCCGACCTGGTCTCGCGCGACACCGGTGGCAACGTGTGGCGCAACAGTGGCAACGGCAAGGGGTCGTTCGGCGGCCGTACGAAGATCGCTTCGGGCTGGCAGGGGTACAAGTCCGTCACGTGAGCCGTCTCGTTCCCTCGCGAAGGCCCGGGTCGTCGACCCGGGCCTTCCGCTGTCTCCCGTATCCGGCTCAGTACGCGCGGATCGCATCCGCGGGCGGTGTCCGCAGCGCCTGCCGGGTGGGCAGTTCGATGGTGAGGAAGGCAATGCCCGTGACCATCACCGCAAGCCCCGGCAGCAGCCAGACCGGCCCCGCCGGCCAGGGGCGGCCGAGGAAACCCTGGCCCAGGAGGGCAAGAGGGATCGCGGAGAGCAGGAGTGCCGTCGTGAGCGCGGTGGCGGCGGTCATCGCGGCCTCGCGGCGCATCATCGCCCGGATCTGGCGGGGAGTCGTGCCGTTGAGCCGGAGGGCACCCAGCTCCACCCGCCGCTGGGCGGTGGCCGCGACCAGCTTGTTGGCGATGCTGAGCAGCAGATAGACGAGCAGGACGATGATGGTGGCGAGGTTGATCCACACCTCGGGCGGCGCGTCCTTGAGTCCGCCGGTGGAAGGGGAGTTGGCGGGTCCGAGCGTCAGGCCGGGGCGGGCGGCGGCGAGAGCCGTGAGGTTCTGCCGCGCCTTCGCCGAGCCGTCCGTGCGGATCAGGAGGGACTGGTCGAGGGCCGCGGTCGTGTGCCCGGCGGCCAGGTCGTGCGACAGCACCACCGTGCCGAAGCCGAGCCCCCGCCCGTACACGGCAACTACCTTGGCGTCGACGCGAGTTCCGTCCCCGAGGACCAGCTTCACCGTGTGCCCCACCGTCGCGGAACGCGTCCGCGCCACATCACTGCTGACAGCAACTGTCCTGCCGGACAGCCGACTCAGGCTGCCGTCCCGTACGTCGAGGTCGAGAACGCCCGCCGCGTCCGGCGTGAGGATCGTCGCCGAACCCGAGTCGACCGCCGGGTCACCGAACTCCTTGTACTCCCACACCACGGTGGTCGTCCCGACGGGAGCGGCGGCCTTCACCCCGGCCGTCTTCCGTACGGCAGCGAGTGTGCCGTCGGGCAGCCCGCCCAACCCCGGTGCGCTCAGGCGCAGTTGGGCCAGGGTGCCGGCGCTGGTGTCCTGAGCGGTGGCGGCCAGCACGGTCGTCTGCGTGAAGGTGTACGTCAGCACGAACACGACCGCCATGGCCAGCGTGGAGACGATCCCCGCGTTGCGCAGGGCGTAGGCGCGCAGGTTGGCCATCGCCAGCCAGGTCGGCGCGGAGCCCCCGTACCGCGTCGCCCGCGCCGCCGCACCGCCGATGCCCCGCACCAGCGCCGGTCCCGCCATGGCCAGCCCGATCGCCCCGATGATGCCGGCGAGCGAGGTGGCCGTAGCGCCGATGACCGTGCGGGAGAACAGCGGCAGGGCCGACATGACCGTCGCCACGACGATGACGGCCACGCCGATACGGGTCCGGGCCCGCGACGGATTACGCGGTTCGCTCCGCGACTCGGCGACCGCCTCGGTGGCCGGCATCCGCGAGGTGCGCCACGCCGAGCAACGGGCCGACGCCTGAACGGCCAGAAGCATCAGCACGATCGCCGCGAGCGCGGGCAACGGGCTGAAGGTGAGCGGGAGTTCGGCCGGGATGACCCCCCGGTCCGCGAGCAGCCCGCGGAACTGTCCGGCCAGCAGGTACCCGAGCCCCACCCCGGGTGCCACGGCCACGGCCGCGACGACGGTGGACTGCGCGGCGGCCAGCCGCCGGATCTGCTTCGGGGTCGCCCCGACGGCCCGCATCAACGCCAGGTCCCGCCGCTGCCCACCGATCGCCACGGCCAGCGCGCTCGCCATCACGAACCCGGTGATCAGCAGAACGATCCCGGAGAGCGACCCGGCGAGCAGCACGAGCAGCGAGCGTGAGGCTCCGGCGCCGGGTGCGGCGGTGTCGCCCCGCTCCGCTCCGGTGACGGTCAGCAGCCCGGTGCCCTTCAGCTTCGTACGGACTTCGGCGGCGACCCGTGCCTCGGCACCGGGCGCGGTGCGGAGGCCCACCAGATCGACACGGCCGGACCGGCCGGACAGACCTACGGCCGTCCTGTCGGCGAAGTAGACGCCCGCGCCAGGTGCGTTGACCACGGCGGACACGCGATAGGCGCTCGCGGGGCGGGAGTTGACGACGACCTGGACGCGGTCGCCCGGCTTGATACCGGCCGCTGCGGCGGTGGCGCTGTCCACTGCGACCTCGCCGGAGGCGGTCGGCGCGCTGCCGGTGACCCGCGCCCCCGCCAGCAGCTTCGTCGAGGACCAACCGTGCCCCGACACCTGAGGACCTCCGGACGACGACGCCACGACCCGACCGTGCGCGTCGACGAGCGCGGCCGGGAAGCCGATGTCGCCGACGGAGGTGGTTACGCCCGGCAACTTGCCCAGTTCGCCGACGAGTTGGGCCGGGATCCTACGGCGCTCCGGCAGCGCGAGCGCCAGATCGCCGGGCGGGTGGAACTCCTGGTCGGCCGCGACCACGACGGACGCTCCGGCGAGGCGCCCGGCGGGCAGGTGGGAACGGAGGCCGGACTCGGCCAGGACGCCGGTGGCGGTGATCAGGGCCGCGCCGCCGAGGACCGCGCAGGCCACGGCGATCAGCGCGGTGACGCGGTGCCCGACCATCTGTATCGCGAGACGGAACATGGCTCAGACCCTCCCCAACTCGACGAGACGGCCCGCCAGTTCGTCGGCGGTCGGTGCCTTGAGGGCGTCGACGACCCGGCCGTCGGCCATCACCAGCACGTGGTGTGCGCGGGCGGCGGCGGCCGGGTCGTGGGTGACCATCACGACCGTCTGGTGCAGGTCGTTCACGAGGTCACGGAGGAGGTCCAGGACCTCGTGGGCGCTGCGCAGGTCGAGCGCGCCGGTCGGTTCGTCGGCGAACACGACCGCCGGGCGGGCCACCAACGCCCGTACTACGGCAGCCCGTTGCTGCTGCCCGCCGGACAGCTCGGCCGGGCGATGGCTCAGCCGGTCGGCCAGCCCGACCCGTTCCACCAGCGTGCGCAGCCAGTCGCGGTCCGCTTTACGTCCCGCGAGCCGGAGCGGCAGCGTGATGTTGTCCTCGATGGAGAGGGAGGGGATCAGGTTGTACGCCTGGAACACGAACCCGATGCGTTCGCGGCGGAGTTGGGTGCGCTTGGTCTCGTTCAGCCCGGCGATCTCGTGACCGTCGATACGGACACTGCCCGACGTCGGGGAGTCGAGCCCGGCGGCGCAGTGCATCAGCGTGCTCTTGCCGGAGCCCGAAGGCCCCATCACCGCGAGGAAGGTACCGCGTTCCACGGTCAACGACACGTCGTCCAGGGCGCGTACGCCTCCGGGGTAGGCCTTGCTGACGCCCTCCAGGGCGATGGCGGCGGTGGTCGTGGCGGTGACTGTGGTGTTCATCGCCGGCCCCGCAGGTTGCGTACGACGAGGGTGCCCGCGCACAGGACGGTGACCGCGCCGCACACCAGGTGCACCCAGGTGTCGGCGCCGCCGAAGGAGGCCGCCATGTTGGTGAGCGCGCTGGCCACGACCACGGTCCAGAGGAGGGTGCGGGCGATCTCACCCCGGGTGAGACGGTCGGGTTCGGTGGTCGTCGTCTGCGACGTCATGGGGCTTCTCCCGTGGTGCTGAGCGGTGCGTTCCGGGGGTCCGGCTGTCGTCGTCGACGCTATGGATCAGCACCCCTCGCGGCCGATCCCGCAGCCCGCCCGGTTCGGGGTACAGCAGGCTGTACTCCCCGCTTCCTCCGCCCACGCAGAACTCCCCTACGGCATAGGGTCGTTCGCATGACAGCGAGCACGAGCGAGGCGGGCGGTGGGGCGGGGGTCCAACGCGAGAGCTTCAAAGACATCGCGCTACGGACCCTGGGCGCCGCGGGCCGGGCCGTCGCCCAGCTCGCCTCCGGCCTCAACACAGCTGTGCTCGCCGCCCTGTTGCTGCTCTGGCTGGCCCTCACCGCCGTGACGAGCGTGGTCGGGGTGGGGCTGCTGATGGCGCCCGTGTCGCTGCGCGCCCTGCACGCCCTGGCCGGACGCGAACGTGACCGGCTCGCCCGCCGGGGCCCCGAGGTCGTGGCCCCGCAGCCACCGCCCACCCGGCTGCGGGCCGCCCTCGTCGACGCCACCACCCACCGCGAACTGCGCTGGCTGCTACGGCACTCCACCCTCGGCCTGCTGCTCGGGCTGCTCGGTGTCCTGCTGCCGATCACCGCCGTGCGGGACAGCGCGTTCCCGCTGTACTGGACGTTCATGCCGGAGAACACGACGGCCACGTCGCTCGGCATCGGCAACGCGCACACCTGGCCGGACGCCCTCGCCGTGGCGCTGCTGGGCGTGGGCTGGATCGCGATCATCCTGGGGCTGACGCCCGGCATGGCCCGGTTGCAGTCGGGCCCTGGACGACACCTCCTCGCGGCCGGTCCCGACGTCGATCTCTCCCTGCGCGTCGCGGAGTTGACCGCCACCCGAGCCGCCGCCCTCGACGCGCACGCCACCGAACTCCGGCGTATCGAGCGCTCGTTGCACGACGGCGCGCAGAACCGCCTTGTCTCCGTGGCCGTGTTGCTCGGCGCGGCCCGCCGCATGGTGGCCCGTGACCCGGCCGGCGCCGACGAACTCCTCGAACGCGCCCAGTCCGCCGCCGAGATGGCGCTGGCCGAGCTGCGGACGGTCGCGCGCGGCATCCTGCCGCCGGTACTGGCCGACCGGGGACTCGCGGGCGCGCTCTCCGGCCTCGCCGCGGACTGCGCGGTACCGTGCCGGATCGACGTGGACGTCCCCGCACGCTGCGCGGCCTCCGTCGAGGCGACCGCCTACTTCGTCGTCGCCGAGGCGCTGACCAACATCGCCAAGCACAGTGGCGCCGCCCATGCCACGATCACGGCACGCGGCACCGGCGGCCGCCTCGTCCTGCGCGTCGAGGATGACGGGCGAGGGGGCGCGGATGCGGAGAGCGGCTCGGGCCTCACCGGCATCCGCCGCCGTATCGCCGCACACGACGGCCATCTCACCCTGACCAGCCCACCCGGCGGCCCGACCGTCCTGACCGCGGATCTCCCCTGTGGCCGGTGAGTTGGGGATCATGGCGAGCAACGGGAGCCTGCAATGCGGAACTTGAGCTGTGGAGTGCGAGCTGTGGAGCGTGACTGACATGCGGATCGTGATCGCCGAGGACGACGCGTTGCTGCGCGAGGGCCTCGCCCTGTTGCTGCGCGCCGAGGGGCTGGACGTGGTGGCCACCGCCGGCACCCCGGACGAAGCCCTCGACGCCATCGACGTCCACAAACCGGACGTCGCCATCCTCGACGTACGGATGCCGCCGACCCACACCGACGAGGGCATCGTCGCCGCGGTCGAGGCCAGGCGCCGACGCCCCGACCTGGCGGTCCTGGTGCTGTCGGCGTATGTCGAGCAGAGCTTCGCGACCGAGCTGCTCGGCGGCGGGGTGAGCGGGCTCGGCTATCTGCTCAAGGAACGGGTGGGCCGGGTCGAGGAGTTCCTCGACGCGCTGCACCGCGTGGCGGCCGGCGGCACCGCCATCGACCCGGAGGTCGTCGCCCAGCTCTTCACCCGCTCCCGCCAGGACACCCGCCTCGACCGGCTCAGCCCGCGCGAACGGGACGTACTCGCCCTGATGGCCGAGGGGTTGGGCAACTCCGCCATCGCCGGGAAGCTCGTCGTCACCGACGGCGCCGTCCACAAACACATCCGCAGCATCTTCGCCAAGCTCGACCTGTCCCCGACAGACCAGGTGGACCGCCGGGTCGCGGCCGTCCTGCGCTACCTGGAGGATCTGCGGCGGCTGGGCTGAGGTTCTCCCCAGGCCCTTGGTACAGCAGGCTGTACGCCGGACCGGCCTGCGGGCTGGATCGATCACCGCGTGCCGTCTCCCTAGGTTGGTGAACACACCGGAACACACCGCGAGTCCGGTGCTCCGGACCACCAACTCCCCAGGGGACAGCCCATGATGACGATCCGTCACCTCACCGCCGTAGCGGCACTGGCCGCGCTCGGCCTCGGCCTGGCGACGCCCGCGGCGAGCGCCAAGGACAGCACGAGCTCCACGAAGTCCCGGCAGCGCACCACGCTCCAGCACAGCGTGGACGCGATCGAGAGGACGGGAACCGTCGCTGTCGTGGCCCAGTCGACGGGTCCGGACGGACGGCGTTACGCCACGACCGGAGTCTCCGACACCGCCACGGGCCGGACGGCCCGCGTCACCGACAAGTTCCGGATCGCGAGCAGCACCAAGGCGTTCGTGTCGACGGTGATGCTCCAACTGGTCGGCGAGGGACGGGTGTCGCTGGACGACACGGTCGAACACTGGCTGCCGGGCACGGTGTCCGGCAACGGGAACGACGGAAACGCCATCACCGTACGGCAGTTGCTGAACCACACCAGCGGACTGTTCAACTACACCGCCGACTTCCCCGAGATCAGCACGGTGGCGGACTTCGAGGCGGACCGCTACTCCACCTGGACCCCGCAGCAGCTGGTCGGCATCGCGATGCGACACGCCCCGGACTTCGCGCCGGGTACCCAGTGGGAGTACTCCAACACCAACTACATCCTGGCCGGAATGATCATCCAGAAGGCCACCGGCCACACCTGGCAGCAGGAGGTCACCCGGCGCGTCATCCGCCCGCTGGGCCTGCGCGACACCTCCGCCCCCGACACCTCGTCCCGCATCCCCGGCCAACACCTGCACGGCTACTCGGACTTCGGCGGATCCGGCCCGACCATCGACGTCACCGATCTCAACCCCACAGCCGCCGGTTCGGCCGGAGCCATGATCAGCACGACCAACGACCTCACCCGCTTCTTCTCGGCCCTCCTGGGCGGCAGGCTCCTGCACCCGGCCCAGCTCGCGGAGATGAAGACGACGGTCCGAGCCGCGTCCCTGGACCCCGTCTGGCCCGGCGCCCGCTACGGCCTGGGCCTGATGGAGATCCCCCTGACCTGCGGCGGCGTCTACTACAGCCACGCCGGCGACCTGATGGGCTACACCACCCGCGACGGAGTCACCCCGGACGGCCGCCACACCGTGGTCCTGGAGGCGACGGGCGACAGCGCGTCCGACCTGTCCACGGAGATGGCGCAGAACGCGCTGATCGACACGGAACTCTGCGCCACCGCAAGGAAGTAGCCCGTCCCACCCGGAGTGCCCCGCGGGGCGGGCGCCGGGTTTCGACCCCTTACAGTCGGGCATCGTCGTGGCCGCCGTACGAAAAACTACGCTTCCCCGAACGTCGCACACAGGAAAGGGTGTTGATGACCCCGGCAAGCCCCGACTGCACAGTGGTCACCTTGGTCGAGATCCAGGGAGGTCCGGCCAAATGGGAGCGGGTCGAGCAGCACTTCCGCGAGGTGGGGTGGCCCTTCCGGACACCGTCGCCGAAGGAACGCCGAACAGCCCGGCGGGCGTTCGACTCCGATCCGGCGAACTCCCGCTTCCTCTGGGTCGATGTCCCGGTCACCGGTTCGCCCTGGCGCGCGAACCGGGAGGCCTCCTGGTCCGTGGCCGCCGTACGCCGGGAGACACAAGTCGTCGTCTACGACCGCGTGTTGCGGCGCGAGGAATCCGACCGGACGCTCCAGCCCGAGTGGCAGGTGCACGCGACGCGGGCCCAGGCGTGGGCCACCGCACCACCGCACGCGCCCCGCTGGTCGAAACCCCTCTGGCGGCTGCGCAAGGTCCTCTACGACTCGGCGGTCCGGACAGGCCTGTTCGACGTCGGGGTGAGGGTGCACGGCGGCCGGCCGACCGTCCTCGATCTGGTCCACGACCTGGTCCGCGGGACGACCACGCGCGACGACCTCGCCCTGCGTCCGCTCGACGGCCGCGGGCGACCGGGCGTCGTACAGCACGGGGAGGACGCGCTCAACCGGGCCCTGGTCTTCATCGTGGGGCCGCTGATCGTCATGGTCTTCTTCCTCGTGCTGGCCCGGCACGCGGCGCCGGTGGGGGTCGCGATCTGCTGGGCACTGGCTCTCCTCTCCCTGGGTGTCGCCGGGTGGACCGCGCTCACGCTGCCCTTGGCACGTACCCGGCCGCGCTCCGCCTCGGCCGTTCTCGCGATGACCTTGGCGTTCCTGCCCTTCGCCGTGGGCATCCCCGGAGGCACGAGCGGCATGACGACCGGGCAGGCGGTGGCGACGGTCGGCGTCGCCTACTACGCGGTCGGTCTGGTGCTGCTCGTCCGCCGCTGGAAGTGGCAGGTACTGATCGCCGGCGTCGTACCGCTGATCGCCACCCTCGCCGTGGCGGCGCTCCCCCTCACCAGCCGGTTCCTGCACGACCTCTACGCGGACGACCTCTCCCTGACTCCCGCCGAGACAAGCGTCAGCAGCATCTGGCGACTGGGCGCCGCCATGAAGCTCCTCTGGCCGTCCTTCGGAGCCGTCCTGTTCCTCGCGGCCGGCTGGGGCATCACGCGCTACTTCCACTTCATCCGCCCGCGCAGCGTCACCGCCGGGGCGATGGCGACCCTCGGTGTCGTCGTGGTCCTGGTCATGACCGCCTCGGCGGCCCTGCACTCACCGACGGCAGCGGCCGACAAACTGAGGCAGGCGGCCGTCCGGGGCACGCAGCCCCCTCCGTACTTCGGCATCAGCCCGGAATGGACGTGCGTCACTCCCACGGTGCCCAAGGGCGAACTGACCGAGAAGGGCGGGACCTTGCGGGCCGGAAAGCCGTACATCTCGTTCGGCGTCGCCGACGGCCAGGTCGTGCTGTGGAACCCCGCGACCGCGCAACCACTCCGCGTCCCCGCCGACCAGGTGAGACTCACGCCACGGTCGCACAAGGCACACACTTGCCCGTAGCCCTTCGCACCATTCAGGGCCCCGACCGCCCCACCGGTCCGCCCGCGGCAAGCGCTCCACCGACCAGCCTGGCCGTCCTCCGCCGGAACCGCTCAAATGACGGGCCCGTGAATCACTCCACCTTCGGTCTCTACGACCCTGCCCGCGACCACAGCGACTGCGGCGTCGGCTTCCACACTATGAAACGGCATCGCTTCCGAGCTGCCACATTTCATAGTTCCCGCATTCGGCCGTGATCTCGGCCGTCGCCTGAGCCGCGGTGACGAAGTCGTCGACCACCGGCGAGGTGTGCGATGCCGCCACCGCGAGGCACACCTGGTCGGGCGCCAGCTCCGGGATGGGCACATAGACGACGTCCGGATGTGAGGAGAACACGCTCGCCGAACGGGCCAGGAACGAGATGCCCCGGCCGGCCGCGACATGCTCAAGCGTCTCGTCCACCCCGCGCACCAGGTACCCGGCGTTGGGGTGCGGGCGCCTGGTGGGCTGCGTGCTCGGGTCGGCATGCCAGAGGAGCGGTTCGCCGGCCAGGTCGGCCTCGGTGACCTCCTCCTTGCCGGCCAACCGGTGGCCGGCGGGCAGCACCGCCACCCGCGGCTCGGTGTACAGCGGGGTGACGCGCAGGCCGGCCTCGTCGATGGGCAGCCGTACATAAGCGACGTCGATGCGGCCGTCGAGCAGCATCGGGGCCTGGTCGTCCCCTTCGATCCGCTGCACGTCCACGACCACGTCCGGGTGCCGGGCCTCGAACGCCCGCGCCGCCGGGATGACCGGGATGCCGGCCCGGAAACCGACCATCAGCCGCCGGCTGCCGCGAGCGGCCACGGACACCCGGCGGCGGATCGCGTGCGTGGAGGCGAGCAACGGACCGGCGTCGACCAGCAGTTGCCGGCCCGCGTCGGTCAGCGCCACGCCGTGGCGATCCCTGGTGAACAGCGATGCGCCGAGATCCTGCTCCAGCGCGCGGATCTGCCGGCTGAGCACCGGCTGCGCGATATGCAGCTCATCGGCGGCGCGGCCGAAGTGCAACCGGTCGGCCACGGCGACGAAGTAACGCAGTTTGCGCAGGTCCAGATCCAGATCCATGGCGCCTCCCGGCCGGTGATGCATTCAGGGTATCACCACGACTAAAAGAGGTCTTGGACACCAACTCGGGCCAGTGACAGCCTGAATAGGTACCTGATGGGGCCCAAGCGTCGGTACCCAATGGGGCCGACGCGAATTCGGCACAATAATTCGGCACAATAATTCGGCACTTGAATTCGGCACTTGAATTCGGCACTTGAATTCGCGTCATTCGAAGGCGTCGACGACACAACCGTCAACAACGACCGCGTGGGCATGGCGTCCTGTCCAGCTCCAGAAAGCAGGCACACCCATGAGCAGCATCAGCATTGTCGGCCTGGGGAACATGGCCGGCGCCCTGGCCGGCCGGGCGCTGGCCGGCGGCAACGCCGTCGAGATCATCGGCCGTGACCCGGCCAAGGCCGAGGAACTGGCCGGCGCGCTCGGCGGCGCCACTGTCGGGACGGCCGGCGCCGCCCCGGCCGGGGACATCGTTGTCCTCGCCGTGCCGTACGCCGGCGCGGCGGCGGTGGTGAGGGAGTACGGGGACGCACTGCGCGGCAAGGTCATCATCGACATCACCAACCCCGTCGCCCCCGATCTGCAGAGCTTTGTCACCCCCGACGGCAGTTCCGGCGCGCAGGAGATCGCCAAGGCGGCCCCAGCCGACGCGCATGTCGTCAAGGCGTTCAACGCCCTGTTCTCCCATGTTCTGGCGGCCGGCCCGGCCGAGGGTCGCACCTTGGACGTGTTCATCGCCGGCGACGACGCGCAGGCAAAGGCACGCGTGTCGGCGTTCATCGAGAGCCTGGGGCTGCGCCCGCTGGACGTCGGCGAGCTGCCCATGGCGCGGGCACTGGAGAACGTCGCCCTGTTGCAGCTGGGCCTCGTCGCCCACTCCGTCAAGCACACCGACTTCTCCCTCGGCGTCACCGTTCTCAGCTGAGCGCACCCGCACCACCGCCGCTCGCGCCACATCACGTCACGTCACGCCAGTCGATCCACGGCACGAGACGAACGGCCCCTCCACCCACTCCCACAAGGAGCAGCAGCATGCGCGTTTTCGTCACCGGCGGGACCGGCCATTCCGGTTCGTACATCGTCCCCGAGCTCATCGCCGCCGGGCACGAGGTCACCGGCCTGGCCCGGTCGGACACCGCCGCGGCGGCGCTGTCCGCGCTCGGCGCGAAGGTGCGTCGCGGCGACCTCCAGGATCTCGACGGGCTCAAGGAGGCGGCCGCGGACTCCGACGGCGTCATCCACGTCGCCCACAGGCAGGACCTGCTTCCCTCCGGCGGGCTCGACGCCGTGGCCGCCGCGGAGCTCCCGATCATGCTCGCGTACGGCGAGGCACTCGCGGGAACCGGAAAGCCGCTGGTCGCGGCGGGGAGCATAGGCTCGGGCGGGGACCTGGGCCGACCGGTCACCGAGGAGGACCCGGCCCTTCCGGGCGGGGACGAGTACAAGGGCACCCTGCGGGTTCGCAACGTCGTGGAAACCACCGTGGTCGGCCTCGCCGAGCAGGGGGTGCGGTCCTCGATCGTGCGGATCGCCAACATCGCGCACGGCACGACCGATCGTGCCGGCTTCCTCCCCGTGCTGATCGCGCTCGCGAAGGAGAAGGGTTTCGTCGGCTACCCCGGCGACGGCGCGAACCTGTGGAACGCCGTGCACATCCGCGATGTCGCCTCCTTGTTCCGCCTGGCGCTGGAGAAGGGGCCGGCCGGCAAGTACTGGCACGCGGTCGGGGACGGGGGCATCCCGTTCCGCGAGATCGCCGAGGCCATCGGCAGCCGTCTGGGCCTGCCCGTCGTAAGCGTTCCCGTGGACATACTGATGGTGCCGGGATATTTCGGATTCCTCGCGAACATAGTCACGCAGAATTACCCGGCGTCAAATCTCATAACCCGCCGCGCCCTCGGCTGGGAACCCGCTCAGCCTGCCCTGCTCGCCGATTTGGACAACGGCCATTATTTCCCCGCCGGCTGACGGCTGGGTTCACTTTTTCGGATACCCATCAATTCAACGGAGTGGTCGTGGGAAAGCTCGATGGCAAGGTAGCGGTGATCACCGGCGGATCCACCGGCATGGCACTGGCCGGCGCCAAGCTGTTCGTCGAGGAAGGAGCGCACGTCTTCATCCAGGCCCGGCGGCAGGAGGCACTGGACGACGCCGTCAGGCTGATCGGCCGCAACGTCACCGCCGTCCAGGGTGACGCGGCCGAACTGGCCGACCTGGACCGCTTGTTCGACACCGTCAAGCGGGAAAAGGGCTCGATCGACGTGCTGTGGGCCAGCGCCGGGATGGGCGAACCCGCGGTCCTCGGCGAGATCACCGAGGAGCAGTTCCACCGCGCGTTCTGGCTCAACGCGCGCGGCACCCTGTTCACCGTGCAGAAGGCACTGCCGCTGATCAACGACAACGGCTCGATCCTCATGACCGGATCCAACGCCTCCCGCGGCGCCTTCCCCGGCTGGAGCCTCTACGCCGGAAGCAAAGCCGTCCAGCAGGCCTGGGCCCGCGTCTGGCTCAACGAACTGCGCGACCGCAGGATCCGGGTCAACGTCCTGACTCCGGGCCAGGTCGCCACCGCCAAACAGGCAGAACTGTTCGACGAGGCGACCAAGGCCGCATTCGAGTCCCTCATCCCCCGCGGAGAGATGGGCCGCCCCGAAGAAATTGCCACCGTCGCCCTGTTCCTCGCCTCCGACGACTCCAGCTACGTCAACGGCCTGGAACTGGTCACCGACGGCGGCACCACCGCCATCTGAACCACCCACCAGGAACGAACAGGAAGAGAGGACACCTCATGAGCGGCATCACCCTCATCGGCACGGGGAACATGGCCCGCACCATCGGCACGCTCGCGGTGGCCGGCGGCAACACCGTCGAGGTCATGGGACGCGATCAGTCCAAGGCCGACGCCCTGGCCAAGGCGCTGGGCGGCGGCGCGACGACAGGCAGGTGGGGCACCGCCCCGGCCGGGGACATCGTCATCACGGCCCTGTTGTACGACGGTGTCGTCCCGGTCGTCGCCGAGTACGGAGAGGCCCTCGCGGGCAAGGTCATCGTCGACATCAGCAACCCCTTCAACGCCACGTTCGACGGACTGGCCCACAGCGGGGAGACCTCGATCGCGCAGGAGGTCGCCAAGGTGGCCCCGGCAAGTGCCAGTGTGGTGAAGGGGTTCAACACCATCTTCCGTGAGGTCCTGGAGAAGGGCCGGCCCAACGTCTTCATCGCCGGCGACAACGCCCAGGCCAAGACGGACGTGGCGGCATTCATCGAGAGCCTCGGGCTGCGCCCGCTGGACGTCGGCGGCCTGAAAATGGCGCGCTGGCTGGAAGGAATGGGCCTGGTCACGGTGGGCCTCGCCGGCAACGGGATCGGCCACTGGGACTTCGCCCTCGGCGTCGACGAATTCACCGGCTGAGCCCTCGGAGCCCCGACTCGCCGATGTCGGACATCAACGTCGGCGAACGATCCTGCCCGAGGAGACCGATGCTCGGCCGAGATCCGTGAGAGCGCATCCGGCTTCTCCTGGACCATGTAGGCGGTCCTGCCGGCCGACACGGGTGGGCGAGGAGAGGACTCCCCCGCCCACCCGTTCCGCATCAGCCGATCTTGTCGGTGAAGCCCGCCGACAGGACCGTGTGGTAGGTGACCTTGCCCTTGCTGGGTCCCGCGGTCCAGGTGAAGGTGTACTCCAGGATCGCGCTGGTCTTCGGGTCGACGATCACCCGGCCGACGCTCTTGGCCTCCGCGAACTCCACCGCCGTACCACCGCGTCCGGTGCTGTCCTTGACCTGGCCGACCAGCTTGACGCCCTTCAGCCCGGACATCGCCTTGAAGAGTCCGGCCCGCAGTTTCGGGCCCGCCGGGGACTCGGTGAGCAGGCTGGCCGCCTGGTCGAAGGGCGAGATGCTCTTGGGCCGCGGCGGAGTCTGCAGCAGCGCAAGCAACTTCGCCGGGTCGGTGGTCAGTTGGTCCAGGCCCTTCCAGTCGAGGTCCTTCGGCCCGAGCTGCCAGTCGGGGTGCTTCCCCTTCGTGGAGACCTTGCCGTTGATGACGAAGGACTGGACCATGGACTGCGAGATGTACGAGTCGCCGACCGTCGTCCGGTCCCTCCAGTACTTCCCCGTGGCGACCGACTGGCTGGCGGCCACCGTGGAGATGTCGTCCAGGAAGACGGACGCGGTGTTCGCACGCGCCTCGCTGTGCGTGCCCGTACCCGCCGAGGTCGTGCCGCTGTTGGCGTACGTCACCACGCCGGTCGCCACCGCGGCCGTGGTCAGCAGCCCGATCAGGGCCCGGCGGCGCCCGAACTGCCGCCCGAACAGCCGCCGTTCCGGCATCGCGACGACAACGCCGGTCGCCCCCTTGGTGGTTGCGGCCACCCCTTCGGTCGCTACGGCCGCCTCGACCTCGGCCAGCACCCTGGCCAACGCCCGTTCCGACAGCGGCTCGACGTGCCCCGCCGTCGCCAGTTCATCGGCACCGGGGAAGTCCAGAATTGCGCCTCGCTCGTTCATACCGTTCGCCTCCGTGTCGTCGTACGTGGTCATGCGAGGTCTCCCGTCGCGGTCAGGTTCCGGCCCGCCGGGCGGGGCATCGTGAGGCGGTCGCGCAGCCGGCCGCGGGCCCGGTGCAGCCGCGAACGGGCGGTGCCCGCCGGGATGCCCACCACGGCGGCGGCCTCGGTCGGGGTGAGCTGCTCCCAGCTGATCAGGAGCAGCAACTCCCGCTCCTCGACAGGGAGTTCGGCGAGTGCCCGGCGTAGCGCGGGGGCCATCGCGGCGGCGTCCAACCGCTGGTCCACCACCTGCCAGGGGTCGGTGACATCCGGTCCCGGTGCGGGCTCCTGCCGTCCCGCCCGCCGCAGGTGCTGGGCGAGCACGTTGTGGGCCACCCCGAACAGCCAGCCCCGCGCCGAACCGCGCGCCGGGTCGAACGTGCGCCGGGCGGCGAACGCCTGCAGCCAGGTCTCGGCGAGCAGATCCTCAGACGCGGCGGGCATCCGCCGGGCGAAGTAGCCGTGCAGGGCGGAGGAGTGGGTCTTCACGAGGTGGGTGAAGGCCGCCGAGTCGCCGCGCGCCGACCGCGTCAACTGGGCTTCGCTGTCGCCGTGTTCGTCACCGGCGCCGAGAGGTCCGCGGTCGCCGTGATGGTCACTGGCGGCGCCGTGATGGTCGCTGGCGCGGTGGCGGCGCCCGCCGAGGCGCCGTTTGCCCGGTTCATCCGGTTTCACCGAGTCTCCGTTTCCGACCGCCGGACGACGGTCTCAACCAGTACTTGTCATCGGACCCCAAGAGCGTTCGCACACCCATCCACACCAACATGCAACCCTCATCATGAGAGTGGGCTTGCATAAAGAGAGCCCACCCCCTACCTTAATGAGAGCCAGCTCTCAGCAAGCGAGAACAACGACAAGGACCTCACCATGCCCACCCCCACTGCCGCCTCCGCCTCCCCCCGCACCGTCGCCCTCCCCGGTGGACTCACCGTCACCATCCAGGAGTTCGGCGAGAACACCGAGGGCACCGGCGTACTGGTACTCCACGGCGGCGCGGGCCCGCGCACGGTCGCCGGCATCTCCTCCGCCCTCTCCGAGCACGTGTACGTCGTCACACCGACCCACCCGGGTTTCGACGGCACGCCCCGCCCGGAACGCTTCGACACGGTCGCCGACCTGGCCATCGCCTACCTGGATCTGCTCGACACCCTGGACCTCAAGGGCGTCATGGTGATCGGCAACTCGGTCGGCGGCTGGATCGCGGCGGAAATGGCCCTCCGCGACAACCAGGGCCGCATCGGCGCCCTGACCCTCCTGAACGCGGTCGGCATCCACGCCCACATGGTCGAGAACCGCGTCGTGGACCCGCGCACCATGGCCCCATCCGGCGTCAGCCAACTCTCCTTCGCCAACGCCGAGTTCCGCCCCGACTTCGCCTCCTTCACCGACGAACAGCGCGCCGCGGCCGGCGCCAACCAGAAGACCCTCGCGGTCTACGGCGGCGACCACTTCACCTACGACCCGAAACTCCGCGGCCGCCTCCACCGCGTCACGGTCCCGGTCCTGGTCGTCTGGGGCGAGGAAGACGGCATAGCCCCCCTCAAGTACGGCCGCGGCTACGCCGACTCCTTCCCCAACGGCCACTTCGCCCCGATCCCGGACGCGGCCCACTTCCCGCAGATCGAGGCGCTGGGGGCGACGCTGGGGGCGATCGGCGACTTCGTGAGCACGGTGGTGAAGCCGGGCGAGACGGACTGAGGTTGCTTCAGCCCCCACGTACGGCCAGGGCCCGGGTCATCGACCTGGGCCCTGGCGGCCGTAACCGGTCGTGGGCGCCGAACCATGTTCAGCCCGCCGGAATATAAGAGTGCGGAGAAGAGAACCGCGCACTACCCGGACCGAACCGGGCTCACCCAGAGGAACCGGCCTCCCGGGCGGTGAACACCTCGCAACCGTCGTGCTCGCAACGGGCTCGGCCGTCAAACGCCGAGCCGGCACGGGTGCGGACTCCCCAGTCCCGCCCCAGCTCTCCGCTCGACGAGATCAAGCCCTGGCTGCGCTTCGCTCCGGCCGGGCGCTCAGGCTCCGAGACGGCGGGGGCGCCGTTCGCAAATGCCGGCGAGCAAGGGCCCAACAAACCGTCACTGAAGGCGAGTTGAACGTGACTTCTTGACGATGGCGACGGTACGTCGGGTGCATGATGACCCCATGACGTCTTGGCTGAGCACCCGGAGCACATGGTTGCTCGTACTGGTCTTGTGGGCGATCACACTGACAGCCGCCCTGATCGGAATCGCGTTCGTCCGGGCCCTCCTTGAACACCCCCCTCTGAGGCCCTTCGCCTCCAACCTCCCTATGACAGTAGGCGGCACTCTCTTCGTCGCCGTCGCCGGCGCCGGGGGGTTGCGCCGTGGTCGACGGCAGCAGGACCGATGAGGTGGAGCCGGTTGCCGTACAGCAGCCATCCCAACCGCATTCGACCGCGAACGAATCGAGGGGACCGTGACGCTGCGGTTCATGGACTGGTCCGTGGTCGCGATGGGGTGCGCGCTCGTCCTCGCGAGCCTCGGCGGGCGGTGGTGGGAGCGGACCAAGGTTCGCAAGGGAGCCGGTTCCGATCAGGGCAGGCGCTTCTTCTGGGCATGGCTCCCCCTCCTGATGGGCCTGGGGATGATCGGCACCAACGTGCCGCGCCTGCTGGGCGCGCCCTACCCCGTCATGATGACTGTGGACACTCTCAACCTGGTATTGGCGATCACGACGCTGTTCCTGGCCCTCCGCGCAGGTCGTCACTTCTTTCGGACGCGAGGTCTCCGCACCCTCGATTGATGGCAACGCCGACGCCGACACCCGTTTGGAAAGCGTGCGCCTTCCTCCCATGTGAAGACTGTGCGACTCCATCGGTGACCGCGCTGATGTGAGTGCTTGTCGGCAGGGCGCGCGGAGCAGCCAGTACTGAATCGGCGCACGGCAGGAGATCCCCAACCCCGCTTGGCCGAGGGTCAGCAGGGCAGTCCGAGCCGGAGCGCCCCGGTACGGAGTGCAACTCACGGCCGCCCGAAACTCGTTGAGGGTCCGCACGGTCACCGCCATAGGGTCCATCCCATGAGGAAGCACCCATGGTTCGAGGTCGACGACCCGGACGACGACTACGAGTTCACCGACGATGAGAGAGCCTTCGCCTCGGCGCTGAGTGGGCACTGCATGGCCTGGGCGCCGGCCGATGTCGCCGGGGAAGTCGGGCGCACCGAGGACTGGGAGGCGCTGCTCGCCTGGGTCCGGCTGTCCGACCGGGCAGAGCCTCGGCACCTGAGCCTGGTCGATCTGGGTGTGCACCTGGTCGGTGACCGCGTCCGGGGCGATCGTCTGCACAGTCAGCTGTACACGCTGCCGGATCGGCCCCACGCGTGGGCACTTGACGCCACCGGACCGACGGACCAGCTCGCCCAGGCTGCCGCCGACTGGTTCCGCACCGTCCTCGACAAGCCGATCGTGCTGTACGTCTGGCTCCACGAGGGCTACGCCTACGCAGCTCGCTACGCCTTCGCCGACAGTGGCGAGACGCTCAGCCAGAGCTACGCCAAGGCAATGGCCCCGGACGGCCAGGCAGCCGAGTTGACCGCGGCGGGGCACGTACACGGCAAAGGGTGGATCCAGACCATCGGCCTGCCAACTCCCAGCCTGTACCTGCACATCCGGGGCGACCTCGACAAGGGCAGTGTCATACCCGGAGTCCCGGCGACGACCAAGCGCGGTCCCCTTCCGGGACTTTGGTACGAGTAAACACCTTCCCCGTACTGCAACGAACCCCCAGATCAGAGCCCTTGGGGTTCGTGCTGAACTCCAAGGTCTGTGATCCGGGCAGCTTCACCACCGTGAAGTATCAGCGGAACGCGTCCACATTCCGCGCCGCCCAGTCCGCGAACGGGCGCGGGGCGCGGCCGAGGACCCGTTCGACGTCCGGACTGATGCGCAGTTCGGCCGGGCTGGGGGAACCGAGGATGGTCAGGGTGTCCTCGGCGAGTTCCGCCGGCATGCTCTGGGACATGGCGGCCTTGGCCTCCTCGCGGGTGAGGTCGTGGAACCGTACCGGCGAACCCAGCGCGGCGGCGATGGCCTCCGCCTGCCCGCGCGGCGTGATCACCTCCGGGCCGGTCAACTCGTAGACGCCACCGGTGTGTTGGTCGTCCAGCAGGCAGGCTGCCGCGACCTCGGCGATGTCCGCCGGGTCGACGACCGGCACGCCGATGTCGCCGAAGGGCGCGGCTACGATCCCTCGCGCGCGGATGGACTCGGCCCACCACAGGGCGTTGGAGGCGAAGCCGCCCGGCCGCAGGATCGCCCACTCCAGGCCGGACTCCCGCAGCACGTCCTCCAGCGCGCGCATCGCGATCCCCGTCCCGCCGAAGGGCCTGGTCGACACGCCCTGGGTGGAGAGCAGGACGACCCGCCGGACCCCGGCGGCCTCGGCCACGGCGATGATGTCGGCCGGGTTGGCTCCGGTGGCGTGCAGGTCACCTGAGAGCAGCAAGAACAGCGCCTTCGCTCCGGCCAACGCTGGCTTGAGGCCTGCCGGTTCGGCGAGATCGGCGACCATATGCCGGACGCCGTCCGGCACCGACACCGGCCCCTTCGCCGTGGCCGTCTCCGTCGGCGCGTGTCGCGACACCGCCGTCACCTGCTGCCCCGCCTCGGCCAACGCCCGCGTCAACGGTCGGCCGATGTTCCCGGTAGCCCCGGTCACCACGATCATGTTCAGCTCCTTGTCGCCTGTACTTCTACGGCCTTCACGCTAGGAGCCGGGCTAACTTTTGGTAAGGACATACCCCGAGGTAAGCTCATAACATGACGGAAGGCGTGCAGGAGAGAAGGGCCGAGCCGGGTCCGCGGTATGAGGTGTTTCACACCGACTGCCTCGCCCGCGAGATGGTCGACCACGTGACCAGCAGATGGGGCGTCTGGGTGCTGATCTCCCTGCGCCACAACAGCCTCCGCTTCTACGAACTCCGCGAGAGCATCCAGGGAATCAGCGAGAAGATGCTCGCCCAGACCCTCCGCACCCTGGTCCAGGACGGCCTGCTCTGGCGCGAGGTCGAACCGACGACTCCGCCCCAAGTCACCTACGGGCTGACGGAGTTCGGCCGAGATGTCGGCGAACCGCTGTCGGAACTGTTCGACCGGATCACGCGGCGGTTGTCGGCGGGCGACGCGGGCTAGCGAACCCCAACCCGCACATCGACGCTGCCGTACCGCGATCCGGCGGACCTCGAACCGGCGCGTGCGGCCGGGCGGTTGTGGGACATCGACACCGGTCACGACCTGATGGTGAGCGAGCCGCAGGCCGTAGCCGAGTCGCTTGAGCGGGTGGCGGTGGCGGCGGGATGACGGCCCGCCGACAACCGGCTCACAGAATCGGCTGACAGTCAGTCACATTACCGAAACGTAACCTACCGACAGGTATCACGAGTAACTTACCCGCAGGTAAGTTCCAGGCGAACCATTCTCCGGACGGCCGCTCCACAGGAGGTTCGCCATGCCCGCACGCATGCCCGCACGCAAACGAGACCTGCTCGCCGCCGCGATCACCGCCGCCGCCTGCCTCACCGCCCAGGCCCTCGCCCTCACGACCGCCACCGCTTCGGAGGAGGTCGTCTCCAGAGGCGTCACCATCCCCGAGTTCTACAACCCGCCCACCACCCTGCCCGCCGCCGACGGCACCCTCGTCCGCAGCGAGCCCCTCCCCCTCGCCCTGAGCCTGCCCGGCCTCGACGGCAGCACCCTGCCCGGCACCGCGACCCGCCTGATGTACAAGTCCACCGACTCGAACGGGCAGCCCGTCGCCGTCACCGGTGCCTACATCGAACCGTCCGCCGACTGGTCCGGCGACGGCCCGCGCCCCCTCGTCGCCGTCGCCCCCGGCACCCTGGGACAGGGCGACCAGTGCTCGGCGTCCATGGGGCTGGAGCACCCGCTGTCCCTCAACAGCCAGACGGTTTCGGTGGGTTATGAGGATCTGGCGATCTACCGGCTCCTCGCCGAGGGTGTCGCCGTCGTCGTCACCGACTATGTGGGGCTGGGTGCCACCGATCGGCTGCACACCTACGTCAACCGGATCGACGAGGCGCACGCGGTGCTGGACGCCGTACGCGCCGCGCGTTCCGTCGGCGGGGCAACGGTCAGCACCGCCTCACCAGTCGGGCTCTACGGCTACAGCCAGGGCGGCGGAGCGACCGCGGCCGCCGCCGAACTCCAGTCCTCCTACGCCCCCGACGTCACCCTCGCCGGGACCTACGCCGGTGCTCCGCCCGCCGACCTGACCTCCGTCACCAAGGCCATCGACGGCAGTGAACTCGCGGGCGCGCTGGGCTGGTCGCTCAACGGGTTCCTGCAGTCCGACCCGGATCTGAAGCCCCTCGCGGAGGCGCATCTCAACGATGCCGGGAAGGCCGCGCTCACCGATCTGTCGACGATGTGCGTCGCGGACGCGCTGCTCGGCTACGGCTATACGCGGAGCAGCAGTTGGACCACCGACGGGTCGTCCATCAGCGACATCATCGCCTCGACTCCCGCGCTGCAGAATTTCCTCGACGAGCAGCGCATCGGCACGCTGAAACCGTCCGGGCCCGTCCGTCTCGCCACCGGCGTCAGCGACAACCTCGTCCCGCACGCGCAGGCCCGCCAACTCGCCCTCGACTGGTGTGCCTTGGGCGGCGACGTCACGTACAAGCCCGTCGTCCTGCCCAGTGTCGGCAGCGCGCTCCTCAACCACTTCGCGCCCCTCCTCACCGACCAGGGCGCCGCGATCTCCTGGCTCACCGACCGCCTCGCGGGCAGGTCCACCACCTCCAACTGCTGGACCATGCCGGTGCAGCCCTGACTGCCCTGGCTGCCCTGACCCTTCGCCCCGCTCTCGGGAGGGGTCCCGGGCGGTCGTACCAGACTGAGTGACGGCGGCCGGATCGGGGGACCGGCCGCCGCCGTGCCGGTGGGGTGACGTGGACCGGGGTGTCACGCCGCGTCGATCAGCGCCAGGTCCATCGGTACGAGCGTCGTCGGCGCCAACAGGGCCCGGATCAGCTGGTCGTTGAGGGCGTAGCCGACCGGCTCGCCGAGTTCCTCGCGGGTCAGCCAGGGCACGCCGTCGCGGGAGAGGCGGGTGCGTACGCCGTTGACCAGGTGCTCGACGCGTTTGTCGGTCCAGCCGGCGCCGGGCCGCACCTCGGGCCGGTTGCGGCCGAACAGGACCTCGCGGCCCTTCCCGGGGCCCAGGGTCATCCCGCCGGTCAGCGCGAGCGCGAAGAGCGTGCCGGGCAGTGGAGCGGACGCGCCCCGGGCGAGGCTGCCGTAGGAGGCGGGCAGGCGTCGGCCGCCACCCGGACCCACGGGATCGGACGCTCCCGGCGGGGTGTCGGGGGTTTCCTCTGGTGAATCGGGGGTTCCAGGCGGGGTCATCTCATCGCTCCGCCAGTTTCTTCGCGATGTTGTGTACGACGACGGTCGCGAACTCCGCCGCGCTGTCGCACAGTTGCCTGGTCGGCTCGGGGGCGTAGACGGTCAGCTGGAGGATCTCGGTGGTGCTCTCGCCGACGGAGTCCGTGTAGGTGCGGTGCGGGGTGCGTACCGTGCAGCTGTCCTTCTCGTCCTCGTTCGCGGTGTAGTAGCTCTTGGTGCCGGCGACGTTCACCAGCGTTCCGTCGTCGCCGTCCAGCGAGTTGTCCCGGCTGAACTGGATCTCCACCTCGCGGTCTCCGTCGCCGTCGCTGGACCAGTCGCAGTTCCAGGAGCCGAACCCGCGGTCCTCGTTGTCGACTTGGACGCCGGGGAGCCGCTTGAGTTCGGCGGCGTCGAGCAGCGAGCAGGCGTTCAGGTTGGCCAGGGACTTCGCGGCGGGCGCCGACGCATGCCGGGGCACCGGGCCGTGGGCCAGCACGCTGACCACGTGATCGGTGGCGGCGTCGGCCATCTGGCACGGGTCGGGCGACGTCTTCGCGTCGAACTGCTGCCCGATGACGCGGATCTGCTTGCCGTCGGGGGTCAGGACGGCCCGTTCGCAGAACACCCCGTCCCGCTTGATCCGTACGACCGTGAGGTCGGTGCCGGGTACCAGCCGGGTGGACTCGATGCGGTCGAACTCGTCCCGGTCGGAGTCGAGGTTGATCTGCGCGTCCGCGTTGTCGTCACCGCTGTTGTTGAGCACGATGACGTCGCACCGGTCGAGCTCCCCGTAGTCCGGGTCCAGCACGGTCTCGCCGAAGCGGCTCAGCGAGGCGGCGTCGATCAGCCCGCAGGGGTCGGCCGTTCGCTCGTCGCCGATGGTGCCGGCCCGCGCCGAGGCGGAGGCCTTCGCGTCGGTCCGGGCGGTGTCCTTGCCGTCCGCGCCCTTCGAGTCCCAGGGGGCGAGGAACACCAGCCCGGCCGCGAGCGCGCCGGTCGTGACCACCGCCGCGGCCGTGATCGCCAGGGCGCGCGGGCGTCGCGTCGGGACCGTGACGGCGTCCCGGGTACGGCGCAGGGCCTGGCCCAGCCGGAGGGTCGGGGAGGTGAGAGCGACGGTGCCGCGGTCGATGCGGTCCTGGACGTCCGCAGGCGGCGGGGTGGCGTGCCGCAGCAGCTTGAGCGCCTGCGCGGCGTCGGGCCTGTTCCGGGGTTCCACCTCCAGCAACTCGCCCAGTGGTCCAGTCAGTTGACCGGCCCGGCTCGTGGGCTCGATGCGTCCCTCGACGGCCCGGGCCAGATACGTCATCAGGTGTTCGGCCTCGCCGTACGGCGACTGCCCCTCGACCGCCGTGAACAGCGAGGCACCCAGGGAGAACACGTCCGCCTTCTGGCCGACCGGCTGCCCCTTGGCCACCTCGGGGGCCAGATACCGGGGTTTGCCGCGCACGCTGCCCGTCGCACTCTGGGTGACGTCGTTCCACAGGGCCCGGGAGATCCCGAAGTCGGTGAGTCTGGCGACGCCTTCGTCGGTGACGAGGATGTTCTCCGGGGTCACATCGCCGTGCACCACGCCCGCACGATGCGACTTCACCAGCGCGTCCGCGATCTGGCAGCCGATCGACCCGGCCTCCTCGGGCGCCAACGGGCCGCGGTCCGCCATGAGTTGGGCGAGGCTGCGGGAGGGGACGTACTCCATGACGATCCAGCAGGTGCTGCCCTCGTCGATGTAGTCGAAGACGGCCACGATGTTCGGGTGGTGCAGCCGCCCCGCGTTGCGCGCCTCGTCCATGAGCCGTCGTGTGGCCCGATCGTCGTCCAGGCGTGCGCATTTGACCGCGACCCAGCGCTGCAGCCGCTCGTCCCACGCCCGCCATACGACGCCCATGCCGCCGGTACCGATGGGCTCGTGCAGGAGATACCGGCCGTCGATCCTGTCCCCGGCCGCTGGTGTCACCGGCACCGTCCCACCCCTCGCCCTCACACACGGTCCTGACGGGTAACGGAGTGTACAGACCAGGCACTTGAGGGTGATCGGATTCACGGGACTCCGAAGGGACCCACCCCGAACCCCCACACGATGCGAGGTCGACCTCACCCCGGGTGTTCTGACCTGACCTAGGCCCAGACCACCGGGAGTTCCCGCAGCCCGTACACGATGTTGTCCTGGTTGTAGGTGAGTTGGTCCGCGGGAACGGCGAGGCGCAGACCGGGCAGGCGTCGTAGCAGCGTGGTGAGGACGATCTGGAGTTCCACCCGGGCCAGGGTCTGGCCCAGGCACTGGTGGATGCCGTAGCCGAAGGCGACATGGCGGCGGGCGTCGCGGGTGAGGTCGAAGTCGGCACCGGACGCGAAGAGTTGCTCGTCGCGGTTGGCGGTGGACAGCATGCAGATCACACCCTCGCCCGCCGGGATCGTCACCTCGCCCACCCGCACGGTCTCGGTCGCCGCCCGGCCGAGGCCCAGGTGGATGATCGTGAGGTGACGCAGGAGTTCCTCCACGGCGCCGCGCACCAACTCCGGGTTCTCGCGAAGGAGTTCCACCTGGTCGGGGCGGCGCAGCAGGGCGAGCACGCTGACGGCCGTCATGTTGGCCGTGGACTCGTGCCCGGTGACCAGGAGCAGGAAGCCGAGCGACGCGGTCTCCTGGTCGGTCAGGTCCTCGCGGGCGGCGAGCCGGCTGAGGATGTCGTCACCGGGTTCGCGACGCTTGCGCTCCGCCAACTCCGCGAGGTAGCCCATGAGTCGGGCGTGCGCACGCTCCGCCTCCGGGCGGGTGGTGCGGTTGTCGAGGAGGGTACGGCTGAGCGACTGGAACAGGTCGTGGTCCTCGTACGGCACCCCGAGCATCAGGCAGATGACCAGCGACGGGACCGGCAGCGCGAAGTCCGCCACCAGGTCGGCCGAGGTGCGTCCCTCGGTCATGCGGTCCACGGCCCGGTCGACGATGTCCTGGATGCCCGGCCGCAGTTCCTCGATCCGCTTGACCAGGAAGTCCTTGGTGACCATCCGGCGCAGTCGGGCGTGCTCGGGGTCGTCCATGCGGATGAAACTCGGCTTGGCGGTGGCCAGTTCACGCTGTCCGGCGGAGAGGAACGGGAACCCCGGTGTCCGCGCGTCCGCGCTGAAGCGGGCGTCGGCCAGCACGGCCCGTACCTCGTCGTACCCGGTGACCAGCCAGCACGCGGTGCCGTCCGGCAGCACGGCACGGGTGACGGCGGCCTCGCGGGCGGCGGCGGTGTAGGCGGGCGGCGGGGAGAAGGGGCAACTGCCGTAGGGAGCCGGGAGGTTGAGGGCCGGGACGGTGAGGGTGGGGGCGGTCATGGGTGGGCTGTCTCCTCGTGGTCGACGAGCGTGATGGCCCCGCTGGGGCACAGGTCGGCGGCGAAGCGCACCTCGTCGGCGTACCGCGCGTCCGGCTCCGGGACGAGCAGGGCGACCCGGCCGTCCGACTCGTCCTGCTCGAACACCTCGGGCGCGACGCCGACGCACTGACCCGCGCTGCAACAGCGGTCCCGGTCCAGGAGCACGGTGAGCGAGGGCTGCCGGTCGGAGGGGGTGCGGAGGGTGTTGAGCGTCGTGCACATGGTGGCGGTCTGGCCGGCCAGGACCAGGAGTTCGACGAGTTGCTCGGGGTTGAGGGCGCGGGCCAGGCGCTCCCAAAGTCCTTCGGGGATCAAGGAGTTGACGGCCAGCAGGTCGGCCGCCTCCAGGAGGGCGCGGTCCTCCGGCTGCCAGGGGTGGACGGCCAGGTCGACCGCCGTCGCGTCGATTTCCGCGGACGTCAGTCCTGCGTCCTCGGCCCGGGTGCGGTGCCGACCGTGGACGTAGGGCGCGTCCAACCGGTGGGCCACCCGCAGGACGATCAACTCCCGTCCGCGGTGGCCGAGGGTGCCCTCGTGGGTGAGGACACGGGCCAGGGAGAGCCAGGCGTGCGCGAGGACCGGGTGGTGGGCGAGGGTGCCGAACAGGTTCTCCCGGCCGGGGCCGTCCTGCCGGGAGTCGGCGAGCAACGACCGTAGGACCGGGGGCCATTGGGCGGGCGGGAGGGGCGGAATGCGGGGTGTGTGGGATTTTTGAGGGGTTTGGGGGGTGCGGGTCGTGGTCATGGTGCCTTGTGCCTTCGCGTTCGTACGGTGTCGGGGGCTCGGGGGGTGTCGCGGTTCACCGGCGGCTTTCCCCAAGGGCGTTCACCAGCGGCAGACGACCACTCCCGCGCTGGCCCCGCTCGCGAAGCCGAACATGCCGACCAGGTCGCCGCGTTGGAGGCGGCCGCTGTCGAGGGCGGTGGCGAGCTGGAGGGGGATGGTGTTGGTCGCCACGTTGCCGTGGGTGGGGAAGGTGGCCAGGATGCGGCTCTGGTCCACGCCCACCCAGTCGCAGACGACCTTGGTGAACGGCACCGACGGCTGGTGCACACAGACGAGGTCGAGGTCGTCGCCCTGGACGTCCAACTCCCGCAGCGCGCCCCGCACTTTCGCGGGCAGCCCCTCGAACGACCCCACCAACTGGGCGGAGTCGATGCGGAGATGGCCGAGTGTGCGGTGCTGCGCGTACGGGTTGGGCAGGGTCGCCGCGCGCCAGCCCCAGGAGTTGGCGAAGAACCGCGACCCGAGGATGCCGGGCCGGTCGCCCGCCTCCACCAGCAGGGCCGAGCCCATGTCACCGGTGCTGAGGCTGGGCAGCGCGGTCAACAGGTCGGCGGGGTCGTCCAGTTGCCAGCGGCTCTCCCGGGTGCTGACCTCGGCGGTGGTCACCAGCACCCGCCGGTACTGCCCGCTCCGGATGAACGCGTCCGCGACCTCAAGGGCGTTGAGGACTCCGTTGCAGGCGTTCTTCAGGTCGAACACCGGGCAGCCCAGGCCGAGTTTGTCTGCGACGACATGGGCGGTGGCCGGCTCCTCCATGTCGGCGAGGATGCCGGAGTAGAGCAGCAGGTCCACGTCGCCCGGTTCGGTGCCGGTGTCCTCGAACAGGCGCCGGGCCGCGTGCGCGGCCAGGTCGGAGGGCTGCTCCAGGTCGTCGGCCACGGTGCGCTCGGCCAGCCCGTACATGCGCTGGAGCACCCCGCGCGACAGGGGTACGGCGGGGCTGCCCGCCCGGAAACGGTCCTCCACCGCGGCCACGCTCTGGCGTCCCTCGGGGATGTGGACGGTGGCGTGGACGATGGTGCTGTGAACGGTCATTGGGCCCTCTTCGCTTCGATCCGGGTCAGCCCTCGGTCAGTTGTCGTCAGTCCTCGGCGGTGAGGAGCAGCACCACGTTGTGCCCGCCGAACCCGAAGGAGTGGCTGACGGCGGCCCGGACGCGCTGCTCGCGGGGCGCGCCCGTGACGCAGTCCAGGTCGAAGGGGAGGTTGTCCGGGGTGAGGTTGGCGATCGGCGGGACGGTGGAGCGGTGGATGGTCAGTGCGGTGAGCGCCGCCTCGATGGCGCCGGCCGCGCCGAGACTGTGCCCGAGAACTCCCTTGGCCGCGGTGACACTCGGCCGGTGCGGCAGCACCCGCGCGATCAACTCCGCCTCGGTCAGGTCGTTGAGCGAGGTCGAGGTCCCGTGCGCGTTGACGTGATCGACGTCCGCCGGGCGCAGCCCCGCCTCCGCGAGCGCCGACCGCAGCGCGGCTTCGGCGTGAACTCCCCCCGGGGCGGGGGCAGTCGGGTGATGCGCGTCGGACGTCTGACCGGCGCCCGCGAGACGGGCGTACCGCCGCTGCCCACGGGCCCGCGCGTCCGCCTCCCGTTCCAGGACGAGGATCGCGGCGCCCTCGGAGATCACGAACCCGTCCCGGTCCGCGGCGAACGGCCGTGAGGCGGCGGCGGGTTCGTCGACCCGGGACGACAGCGCGCCCATCCGCTGGAAACCGGAGGCGATCACCGGGGTGACGGCCGCCTCCGTGCCACCCGCCACCGCGATGTCGCACAGCCCGGCGAGCAGCAGCCCCCGTGCGACGGCCAGGGCACTGGCCCCGGAGGCGCACGCGGTCTCGGTCGCCAGGGACGGACCATGCGCGCCGAGGTCCAACGACACTTCCCCGGCAGCCATGTTGGAGATCAGCATGGGCACGAGCGCGGGCGACACCAGCTCGGGACCGCCCTGGTGATGGCGGATCGTCTGGTCCTCCAGATGCGCGGCCCCGGCCAGCCCCGAACCGATCACCACGGCGACCCGCGCCCCGTCCCACCCGGCCGGGTCGAGCCCGGCGTCGGCCACGGCCTCACGCGCCGCGAGCACGGCGAGCTGACTGAACCGGCCCATGCGCCAGGCCTTCCCGCCGCCGATCCGCGCCTGCTCCGGGGTCATCAGCGGGATACGGCAGGACAAGTCCACGGCGCAGCCCTTGAGTTCGGGGTCCGTGGCACCGGCGGACCGCCCGCTCAGGACCCCCGTCCAGGTCTCCTCGCGGCCGACCCCGGCCGGGGTGATGAGCCCCAGGCCGGTGACGGACACGGGCGCGGACGCCGCCTTCATCGCTCCCGCTTGGCGTTCAGCGCGGCGACGAGCTCACCCACGGTGCTGTTCTTGGCGGCCTCTTCCTCCGCAACCGGAACCCCGAGCTGCTCCTGGAGCGCCAAAGCGAGTTCGGCCAGCGCGAGGGAGTCGAGGTCGAGGCTCTCCAGGGTGGCCTCCGGCCGGATGCTCTCGGCGTTGACCTCGAACTTCTCGGTGAGTACGGCGGTCACGGCGGTCTGGACGGGGGACATGGGGTTCCTTTCGACGGGGCGGGCGGGGTGAGCGGGGCGAGTGAACTTCCGGAACCAAGTCGTCCGACCTGTTTTTTGCAGGGCAGACGCCGGTGGGCGGGGGCGGCGGGCACGACGCCGGGGGACGGGCGGGGTTGGGCTCAGGCGGGGGAGGGTCTGAAGCGGGGCGGGTATTACGCGGGGGCGGTCTCAAGCGGGACGGGTCTCAAGCGGGACGGGTCTCAGGCGGAGCGGGTATCACGCGGGGTCGGTCTCAAGCGGGGTCGGTCTCAGGCGATCTGGATCCTTAGGGCCGGGTCGGCAGCGGGTACGGCCCGGTCGGCAACAGGTAGGGCCGCGGCATCCGCACAAGGTGTGTCGATGTGCGGCACGGTCGGCAGTTCCGGCCACACCAGGGCTGCCGAGCCCCAGGTGAGTCCGGCGCCGAAGGCGGTCAGCAACACCCGTTCCCCGGCGCGGAGTTCACCCCGCGCTGCGGCGTCGGCCAGGGCCAGCGGGATGGACGCGGCGCCGGTGTTGCCGACGCGCGCGATGTTGGTGACATGCCGTTCGCCGGGTACCGGGATGCGGTCGCCGACGGCGGACAGGATGCGGGCGTTCGCCTGATGGGCGCAGAACCGGTCCACATCGTCGGCCGCCCAGTCCGCGCGCTTGAGCACGGTGTGGGCGGACTGGGTCATACGGGTCACCGCATGCTGGAACACCTCACGCCCCCGCATCCGGAAGTAACGGTCGCCCGGACCGAACTCACCGGGCCGGGAACGCTCCCGCGCACCACCGCCGGGCACCTGGATCAGCTCCTCGCCCGAACCGTCGCTGCCGAGGTCCAGCGCCAGTACGGCGCCCGGCTCGTCGCGCTCACCGCGCCGTAGGACCACCGCGGCGGCGCCGTCGCCGAACAGGATTCCGGCGGAACGATCCTGCGGGTCGAGCAGGGTCGAGTACACCTCGGCCGCGACCAGCAGGACCCGGTCCGCGCACCCCGAGGTCAGGGTGCCGACGGCGGCGGCGAGGCCGTAGACGAAGCCGCTGCACGCGGCGGAGACGTCCCAGGCGGCGATCTCACCGAGGCCGAGGCGGGTGGTCAGTCGGGGTGCCATGGCGGGCATGGGCCGGTCGGGGGTGGAGGTGGCGACGATCACGGCGTCGACCAGGGGTCCGCCGGCGACCGCGAGCGCGCGGCCTGCGGCCTCCAGCGCGAGGTCGCCGGTGGTCACACCCGGTGCCGCGCGGCGGCGTTCGCCGATGCCGGTGCGCCGGCGGACCCAGGCGTCGTCGACGTCCCACGCGGCGGGCAGGGCGTGGTTCGGCACCGCGTCCGGGGGGACGAAACCGGCGATGCCCTCAAGGACGGCCGTCTGCGGCGTTCTCAAGAGCGGGGCTGCGCTGGGCAGTCGGAAGGTCACACACGCCTCGATGGGGAAGTGATCTTGGACGAGCGTGCACGACTGTAGATCGGATCAAGATCGGGGCGGGGGCGCGGCGCGATGCGAACACGTGAACAGTTTCGGCCCGTTTTCCACAAAAGCGCAGCTCAGAGAGCGAAGTGAGGAAACGTTACGTCTGTTATGTAGCTCGCAGATCACCCGAAAGAGGGCGGTTGGAGGCGGCCGTTCGACGCACAACCGCCCCCGGGGTCATGTCAGTTCGTGAAGTCGAGCGTCAAGTGCCCCGGCGCCAGCGCGCTGAGGAAGCCACGCGCGTCCGCGAGGGCACCGGCGGTGACCACCCCGGACGGCCGGTGCGGGTCGGCGAGCACGCGGCAGGTCGCCTCCACGACGAGGGGTGCGGTGACCGCGTAGATGTCCTGGCCGGAGGCGACGGCACGGCGGGTCTCGCCGTCGCGCGTCGCCACGACCTCGACGAGGAAGGTCTGCGCGGAACGGCCGGAGTCGTCCACGGCGACGGGCCCGGACGTGTCGGCGGAGCGCAGGTCCTCTACGGCGGACACCGTCATGCAGGTGTCAATGTCCGGTACGGGGAGGTGAGTTGGGATGGTCGCGCTGTCGGCCATCGTGAACTCGCCGACCACGGGCTGGGTTCCGACGGGGTCCGGGAACGTCCAGTCGGCGCGGGGTGCGTCACCGGCCCGGGTCTGGAGACGGCCGTCCGCGTAGAGGATGCGGCCGCCGGAGCGACGGCCCGACGACACCTGGCCCGTGACGCGCGTGCCGTCGGTGGGGCGCCAGTCGCTGAGGGCGTAGGCGATGCTGATCCTGTCCGCGGCTGCCGCTGCGGCTCCGTGCCGGCGCCCGCGTCCGTCCGCCTCTCCGTCGCCGTCCCCGTCCCCGTCTACGGTCATCCAGTCGCCGATCGCCGCCGTCGCGAGGAGGTCGCCGAGACCGCCGTAGAACGCCACCGCCGGGACGACCAGGCCACCGGCCTCGCGGGCGCGGTCGCCGTAGGCGGCGATCGTGTCCAGGACCACCTCGGTCTCGGCCGTGACGTCGAGATACGGCACTCCAGCGCGCAGTGCCGCGTCGATCACCGGGGCCGCCGTCGAGGCGAACGGGCCCGCACAGTTGATCACCGCGGCCGCGCCGGCGAGGGCGCGGTCGAGGGAGGCGGGGTCGTCGACCGTGGCCGGGCGGGTCTCCAGGTCCGGGTACAACTCCCCCAGCGCGGCGAGCCGTTGAGGGTCGCGTCCGGACAGGATCGGGACGAGACCACGACGCCGGAGCTCCGCGACGACGAAGCGGCCGGTGTGGCCGTAGGCGCCAATGACGCTGACACGGGCGGGAGTCGCGGGAGTGGTGCTCGGCTGGGTGCGGTGATCCGTGGTCATGGATCAAGGGTCGCGGTCGGGCGCTCGGCGCTCCAGTGGCTGGAATGACGATGCCCGTACAGTTTCGGACATGAGCGCAGATGAGAAGCCGACCGGGCACAGGGTGGCACTGGCCGTCGCGGACGGCACCCCGCTCTTCGAACTGGCCTCCGCCTACGAGGTGTTCGGTGTGGATCGGGGGATCGCCGAGCCCTGGTACGAGCTGACCGTGTGCGGTCCGGCCGCAGCCGGGGTCGGGGGCTGGCTGCGCGCGGACACCCGCCACGGACTCGACGCGCTCGCCACCGCCGACACGGTCATCGTCCCGGCCTGCCACGACGTGGACGAGGAGCCGACACCCGCACTGGTAGAGGCAGTTGGGGATGCCCACGAGGCCGGCGCCCGGATCGTCTCGCTCTGCACGGGTGCCTTCGTGCTGGCCGCCGCCGGACTGCTGGACGGGCGCCGCGCCACCACCCACTGGGCGCACACCGACGTCCTGGCCGCCCGCCATCCCGAGGTCCAGGTCGAACCCGACGTGCTCTACGTCGACGAGGGCACCGTGCTCACCTCGGCGGGCAAGTCGGCGGCGATGGACCTGTGCCTGCACGTCGTACGCACCGATCATGGCGCGGCGGTGGCGAACACACTCGCCCGCACACTGGTCGTACCGCCCCACCGGCTGGGCGGGCAGGCCCAGTTCATCCCGGCACCGGTGTCGCACGGCACGCACCACGGCACGGAACATGCCCTCACGGAACTGCTGGCCTGGGCGACGGCCCGCCTCGACCAACCGCTCACGGTCACCGACCTCGCCCGGCGCGCGGCGATGAGCCCGCGCAACCTCACCCGCCACTTCCACGCGGTCACCGGCACCACTCCCCTGCAGTGGCTCCTCGTCCAACGGGTCAACCGCGCCCAGGAGTTGCTCGAACGGACCGACCAGGGGATCGACCAGGTCGCCGCCGGTTGCGGGTTGGGCAGTGGGGCGACGTTGCGGCGGCACTTCAACCGGGTGCTGGGGGTGCCGCCGGAGGCGTATCGGCGGACGTTCAGGGAGGACGTCCGGGCCCGACGCGCCACGGCGTGAGGTCAGGGCGTGAGCTGCTGGTGCCCCATGACGGAGAGGCCGGCCGCGCCTTCCACCGCCACGTCTCAACTCTCCTCCGGGAGACGGGAGTCGACGCGGACCCCGACATGCTCGCGCACGCGCTGCTCGCCTTCGCGGACTTCGAGACCGGGGACTATCTGCACGCCGGATGCGGCATCCCGACCGCCCGCCTCCAGGCCACCTGGGTGGACCTGGTCCGGCGGGTGACCCACGACGGAACCGGACCGGCGCCGACTGGGAGAATGGACCCATGAGCATCGTCAAGATCAACGTACTCACCGTCCCCGAGGAGCAGCGCGAGACGCTGGAGAAGCGCTTCGCGAACCGCGCCGGAACGGTGGACGGCTCCGACGGCTTCGAGTGGTTCGAGCTGCTCCGTCCCGTCGAGGGCACCGACACCTACCTCGTGTACACGCGCTGGCGCGCCGAGGAGGACTTCCAGAACTGGATGTCGGGAATGGGGCAGGCCGCGCACCGGGGCGCACCCCAGGAGGGCGGCGCGCAGGGTGAGCGGCCGAGGCCCGCCTCGACGGACTCGACGCTGTGGACGTTCGAGGTGGTGCAGCAGGCGGGGCCCAAGGAGGGCTAGACGAGTAGTAACCGGCGTGGCAGCTGCCGCCCGCCAAGAGTGGAGAGTCGGGGGTGCGGCTCGTTTGTTCGTGGAGCAGTCAGTGGCTGGCACGAATCATCACGGTAAGGACTGGGGAGGCCGGTGACGGCTGGCTCTGCCCGATGTCCTCGTACCCCCACGACTCGTAGAGGGCGCGGACCTTTCCGTCGCCAGCCGCCGAGTTGACCATGAGCGTGACGAGCGGCTCCTCGCGTGCGGCGAGGAATGCGTCATGGATACGGCGGGCGGTGCCGGTCTTCCGCCAGACCGGCCGGACGCCGATCTCCTTCAGGGCTACGGCCGGACGCTCGGTGTACTTCTCCGGCGGGGCCGGGGTGGTGCGCTGCCAGTACCGGTCGCCGTGCTTGATGGTGTTGCCGTAGGCGTAGCCGACCGGGTGCCCGTCCGCGTACGCGAGGACGGCCGTGAACCCCGGTTCGGTAGCGTGCCGGTCCAGGCGCTCACCGAACGCGGTGACCGCGTAGTTCGGCAGGTGCAGCAGCGGGGCGCGCACCTCGGCGTACACATCGAGGAGATCGCCGCGGACGGTGTCGAGAGTGGTGACCGTGCGCAATTCGACGGCGGACGCGGTGGTCATGCGGCCCTACCTTCTTGAGTGCGTCCCGTGAGTTCGCGACTCCGGGATGGAGCGAGCGAGCCGAAAACAAACGGCAGCGCCAGGCCCCCATCGCCCTGGCCCGCCGCAAGGTCAACGTCCTCTACGCGATCCTGCGAGACCGTCACCCCTACGAAACCCGGACGCCGCTTCAACTCATCGCTTGACACCAGCATTAGGCAGCCATCCTCCAGGTGGCGGCATGCTCGGTCCACGTCTGCACGGGGGTACTGCCCGGCGCGGTAGCGCGCAATGCAGCACCGAACTCCTGCAGCATGCGCGTCACTCGGGCGTGCTGGGTGGCGGCATCGACGGGGACCTTCATCGCCGTAGTCGTCGCAGCTTCCGGCGCGCCCTGCGCAAGTTGGGCGTGTGCGAGTCGGGTCGTAGTGATGGCCCTGGACCGGGCCATGTGGGGCCGGAGGGCGGACAGGCAACGGTGGGCGTGGAACTCGGCGGTCGGGTAGTCGCCAAGTGCCAAGTACGCGGATAGGGCCAGGTGGTCGAGCTCGGCCTGGTCATAGAAGGCGAGCATCCACACCGGGCGGTAGTCGGCGGGGTCGGCGCGCAGCATGGCGTCCTGCGCCTGTTCGAAAGCACGGCGGGTGCCGGCGTGATCCTGTGCCGCGCCGTGGATGGCGCCCTGGCGGGCCAGGCCGAGGGACGCGAACAGGAGGTCGCGGCGGGTGAGGTGGAGGTTGCGGGCGACGTCGTTGGCGGCGAACGCGTCGGCGGGGCGGCCCATGTGCCGGTACATGGTGCCCGCGTGGCTCCAGATGCGGAACTTGATCGCCTGGTCACCGGACATCTCGGCGAGGGCCTGGGCCTCGCGCATGTGCGCCTTGGCGTCGTCGTAGCGGCGGCCGTCGATGGCGGCCCACATCGCCGAGGAGCGGAAGGCGGCTGCGGAGGCGTAGAGGTTGCTGCGTACGCGTTGGGTGGCGGTGCCGGCGTTCTGGAGGTTGAGCGCTTCGTCGGCGAGTGCGGCGGCCCGGTGCTCGATGCCGAGTTGGCCGCCGTGGCGGTGGTCGCTGGCGATGAGTTCAGCGAAGCGCTTCTGGAGGCGGTCGACGTCGCTCATGCCGATACGGCGGGGGGATGCGGTGCCGGGCGTGGCTGCTGCGGCGGCAGCCGCGGCGATTCCGCCGACGAGGGTACGGCGCTTCATGTCGGGGTCCTCCTGCTGCGATGGGGCTGGGGTGGGCCGAGCCCGGCCCCATGGCACGAACCCTAGGGCGACGGCGGGCAGACCGCTGACGTCCTCAAGTGCCTTACGGGTAGCCGACTTTGGCCACTTGACCCGGCCCGCCTTCCAGGCCCTGACCGATGATCCGTCGAGGCCGCCGGGTCTCCCGGTGAGTCGCTCTAAAGCCCTGTTCACCGTGTCGGCAAGGCCGTTGGAGCTGTAGCCGTGTTCGGCCATCCACGCCTCCAGGACGGTGTTGCGCGTGGTGTCCATGTCCGCACGGTAGCTCTCACATCCCCGCACCCGCCAGGTAAATGGCAGGTCAAATCGCCCTAGGCGGCAGCGCCAGGAGGGCGGCTGAACGCCCTAACCAACCAGCCGTAGACGGGAGTTGTCTGGTTGCTGGCTGCCCGTCACCCATGTGCGGGCGGCTGTTGACCGGCCCGGGCCGCCCCTGACACCTGCCGAGGGGGGCGAGCCGGGCGCCGAGACAACACGAAGGCCCCACGCCCAATGACGAGTCTCAGTACGCCAGTTCAGGCCGCCCCCATCGGCCACCCCGCCTACAGCCAGACCTTCCCGTGCGAGCCGTCCACGGCCGAGATCGGCCGCAAGCTCGTTCGCGACGCCCTCGGCGTATGGCACCTCGACAACCTCGCCGACCGCGCCGCGCTGATCATCTCGGAGCTGATCGCGAACGCCGTCAGGCACACCTCGTGCCACTCGATCCGATTGATGATCGGGCGGCCGAGCCCGGAACGGATACGCGTCGGGGTGGCGGACCGGGCACCTTCGCGCCTGCCAGTTCTTGGTCCCCCGGATGACGACGACGAGTCAGGGCGTGGCCTGTTCCTCATCGACGCCGTCGCCGACCGTTGGGGCTATGACCTGCACGGCTCGGGCAAGCACCCGTGGGGCAAAGAGGTCTGGGCCGAACTCCTCATCGAGGGCGACGAGTGAGCACTCCGGCCGCCTTGACCCAGCCTCTCCCGGACATCGCCCGCCTCCGGCCCCGACAGCAGATGGCGATGGAGTGCGCCCACTGTGCCCGGTACCTGGGGGCGAGCGGGCGGGTCCTGGGTGACGTGCACCATCTGGGCCTGCCGTTCCGGCTCTGGGTCTGCGCACCCAACTGCCGGACGGCCGGCTGACCAGACTCCCGCTTCCGGTCGTGCGGTTCTGTGCCGTGCAGCCGGAGGCGGGCGCCACCGCAACACCACAACCATTCAAGGGAGTTGGCATGACGCGCAGCACCGTAGTACCGAGCACCACCCTGGTGAGCCAGCAGGCCCCCGCGGCAACGGACGGTTTCGACCTCGACGTCTCGCTCGTCGAGATCGCCGACCCGGCGGGCCTGGTCAACCTGACCGACGACAACTGCGGCTCCACGTGCGGCGCCTGCACCACCAACGTCGCCTGACCCGAGGCTTCGGGCCTCTCCGGTCCGGTGCCGTCGCGCTCTACGGCGTGACGGCACCGCCCGTCCGTCCCTCGCTCACGGAGGTAGTAGTGGCTGCTCCGCCCTCAGCGTTCCGAACCGGCACGACCGCTCTCGTACGAGCCGTTGCCCGGCCGACACTGCCGTGTCCTCCGTTGCCTGACCTCGACGATCACTCGTCCAACGCATCAGCCGCCAGCATCTCGTGGCTGCGCACGGTCTGGTCCGACGAGGACGTCGTTGAAGCCCTGCAACACGCCAGCCCAGCCCTGGCCGTACAGGTACGGAGCGTGTGCACTTCCGAGAAACCGTCCTCGCGCGTCGTGCGACGTACGGCGCTGTCCGTGGCCCGCTATCTGCTGCGGTCCGAGCATCGGGCAACACCTTTCGGCTTGTTCGCCGGCGTGGCCACCGCGGAGTTCGGTCCGCAAGCGCGGGCAGGTTGGGGAGCGAAACACGTCGCCGTCGGCCGCGCGGGGGCGGAGTGGCTGGACTCCGTGATCGAGCAGTTGGAGTCGTGCCCGGACCTGCTCGAACGGCTGCCTGTCGTCGTCAACAACACCGTGACGACCCGAGGAGACCGGCTCATCGTGCCGTTCCAGCCCGATGTCCAGGACGACCGGACTCGCGCGGTCGAGGCGTCCATGGCCCTGACCGACCCTGTGCGTACGGTCCTTGCCGCGATGCGGGCGCCGATCCGCTTCGGCGCTCTCCTGGACAACCTCCGGGCGGAGTTCCCTGAAGCCGGGCACGTGAAGTCGCGTGCTCTGCTATGGGAGTTGATCCGGCGGCGGGTGCTGATCACGAGTCTGCACGCACCGAGCACCGAGACCGACGTACTCGGGTATCTGCTTGCCCAGCTCGACGCGATCGACGCCGCAACCCTCGCCCCGGTCGCGGAGACAGTGCGTGAGCTGCGCGCTGTTCGCGAGGGCCTGGAGGAGTGCGCCACGCGGGGCGGCCGGCACAGCGTCGCGGATCAGATGCGGCAACTCGTACCCGGACTGCGTCGCCACCCCATTGCGCTCGACCTGCGACTGGACGCGCAGATCGTTCTGCCTAACGCCGTAGCCCGAGAGGTCGAGCGCGCCGCCCTCGTCCTGACCCGGGTGAGCACCTGCCCGTACGGGACCGCCGCGTGGAACGAGTACCACCAACGGTTCTACGAGCAGTACGGCATCGGCACGCTGGTGCCGCTCGCGGAGGCCGTGGCGGACAGCGGCACCGGCTATCCCGACGGCTACCCAGGCACTCCGGCCGGCACGCGTCGGCCTCGCGTCTCCGCCCGGGATGACACCCTCGTACGGCTCGCGCAGGCCGCCGCGCTCGACGGCCGCGACGAGGTACGCCTCACCGACGAGCTGATCGCGGCCCTGGACATGGGACCCGAAGAGCGGCGACTGCCACCGCACTTGGAGATCGGGGTACGGGTGCACGCGGCCAGCCTGCGGGAGTTGCAGCGCGGGCGGTTCCGGCTGGAGGTCGTGAGCGTGTCACGCGGCGTCGGCATCTCTACCGGCCGGTTCCTCAGCGTGCTGGCCCCCGGCGACCGTCAGGCCCTGGCCGCGGAGCTTGCCGATCTCCCGGCCGCGGACGGCAATACCGTGCCCACACAGCTCTCCTTCCCACCGCTGCTCCCCGAGAACGCCCACGTCACCCGCGTCCCGCAGATCCTGCCCACCGTGATCAGCCTGCAAGAACACCGTGCTCCCGGCGACGATGTCCTCACGCCCGAGGACCTAGCGGTGGGGTGCGACGGCCGCCGTATGTACCTCGCCGCCCCCGAGCGCGGCCAGCGCATCGAGGCCGTCGGGATGCACGCGCTGAACCTGCACACGCACACTCCGCCCTTGGCAAGGTTCATCACCGAGCTGTCCCGCGCCCAGTGCGCGCAAGTCACCATGTTCGACTGGGGTGTTGCAGCGGCAATGCCGTTTCTTCCGCGTCTGCGGTACGGGCGCACAGTGCTGGCCCCGGCCCGCTGGCGACTGGAAGCACCCGAACTGCCCAGCCGTGCACGCCCTCGGGCCGAGTGGAACACCGCACTCACCGACTGGCGAGCCCAACGGCGGCTCCCTCGGCGGGTTTTCCTGGTTGAGGACGACCGGCGGTTGTTCCTCGACCTCGACCAGGCCGGCCACCGCACGCTGCTACGCCGGCATCTCGACCGTACCCACCTGGCCGTGCTCGTCGAGGCCCTGGAACCCGAGGCACTTGGCTGGTGCGATGGCCGTATCCACGAGGTTGTGGTGCCCCTCAAGGCGACCCGGCCACCAGCGTGGCCACCCCTGCCCGCTCCCACCCAAGCCCGTGCCCTCTCACCGGCCCAGATCCAGACACCGGCCGCCTCGTCGGTGCTCCTGGCCACCCTGTACGGAGACCCCCGCCGCCAAGACGCCCTGCTCTCCCGCCACTTGCCCGAACTCCTCACACAACTCGGCGCCCCGCTATGGTGGTTCATCCGCTTCCGGGATCCCGAACAGCACTTACGCCTACGCATCGAACTCCCCACTCCGGAGGCATTCGCCGAGACGGCCCGGACGGTGAGCGCATGGGCTGACGAACTGCGCCGCGCCGGTCTGGTGGCCGACCTGCGCTACCCAACCTCCTATCGTGAGATGGGCCGTTGGGGCTCCGGTGCCGCATGGAACGCGGCCGAGGAAGTCTTCCGGGCGGACTCGCGCGCAGTCCTGGCCCAGCTCTCCCAGCCACGGCGTCCACACGAGCGCACGCTGGTGGCCGCACACTCCGTCGCCATCGCTTCCGCGTTCCTCGGCAGCGCTCAAGCCGGGATGCGCTGGCTGATCGACCACGTCCCGCCCAGAGCCCCCGCGCCAGTACCCCGCCCGCAGTTCACCGACGCCGTACGTCTCGCCGACCCTGCCGACGACTGGGCAGCCCTGCGCACAGCCCCAGGAGGATCAGCCATCGTGTCGGCGTGGGCCGACCGCGATGCAGCGCTCGCCGCCTACCGGCTGCACCTGCCCGGCCCGGACACCGCGGGCATCGCCGTCGACGACGTCCTGACCTCCCTGCTGCACGTCCACTTCGTACGGCACATCGCGGTGAACTTCCCCGAGGAAGAGGTCTGCCTCTATCTCGCCCGCGCCGCCGCCCTGGCGTGGACAGCACGCGCCACCGGGAGGACATCGTGACCACCCACACCGCGCTCGACCTGGCAGCAGCCGTCGCCGACCAACTCGCCGACCCCCACATGACACGCCTTGAGCAGGCGATCTCCCATAGGCAGCACCTTGCCTACGGCCTTCCCGGTATCGCCCTCCTGCACATCGAGCGAGCCGCAGCCGGACTGGGCCCCTGGCAGCGCGTCCACGACTGGCTCGCCGCCGCCTCCCGCGAACCGTTCACCAGCGGCCCCGACAGCCACCCCTTCTACGGCGCACCCGCCTTCGCCCACGCCCTGGCCCGCGCCGCCGATCACCTGCCCGGCGCCTACCAGCGCGCCCTCGGCACTCTCGACCACCAGCTGACCACCGACGTGAACCTTCGCCTCGACGCCGCACACCGACGCATCGACGCCGAACTCCTCCCGGCGCTCGCCGAGTTCGACACCATCCGTGGCCTGACCGGCTACGGTGCCTATCTCCTGCACCGAAGCTCCAGTGCCACCGCGCTCCGCGCCGTACTCGACTACTGCGTACGCCTCACTCAACCGATCACCTACGACGGCGAGTTGATGCCGGGCTGGTGGACGGCCATGGGACCTTCAGGCAGCCCGGACCACCGTTTCCCCGGCGGCCACGCCAACAACGGCATGGCACACGGCATCGGAGGCGTGCTCGCACTGCTGGCACTCGCCGCCGGGCAAGGCACCTTCGTCAACGGCCATACCGAGGCACTGGGACGGATCCTGGTCTGGCTGGACCACTGGCGAGAGGACACCGGCCGAGGACCGAGGTGGCCGTACTGGATCACCCGAAGTGAGCTGCGCTCAGGCCGACTTGGTCCGTCCGCACCTCGGCGACCGTCATGGTGCTACGGCACTGCCGGTCTCGCCCGCGCCCAGCAACTTGCCGCGCTCGCCCTCGGCGACGCCGGTCGCCAGGTCGACGCGGAGAACTCACTCGTGACCGCCCTCACCGATCCCGCCCAGTTGACGGCCACGACGGACAACGGCCTGTGCCACGGTTTCGCCGGCCTCGCACACATCGCCGCCCGCGCAGCTGACAACGCCCACCCCGCGACCGTCGGACGCCTCCGCGCTGCAATTCCCGTACTCCTGGCCGTAGTTCACCCGCCGGGAACCGACCCCGCACACGCCGCCTCGACGCTCATACGGGACGAGGAGCGAGGCCCCGGTTTCCTCGACGGCGCCGCAGGCATCGCCCTGGCCGTCATCGCGCCCAGTACCGCCACACCACCCCGATCCGCCTGGGACGCCTGCCTGCTCATCGCCTGACCGCATCGACCGAAGGACCTCCGCATGCCCCCGGACCGCCCCGACCGCTGGCAGCAACACAACATCACTTTCGTCGACCGTGAGAGCGGCCAGCGAGCCATCGCCGAATGCCTCGCCCCCGTGCTGCTTGCGGCTGAAGCGGACGGTCATCTCACCGGCTGGTGGTTCATGAACAAGCAGCCCTGGCCGCTGCGTTACGTCGCCGATGAGCCCTCACCCATCGTCGAAGCGCTGCTGAGTGATCTCGTCGACGACGGCACGGTCGTGTCGTGGCTGCCCTGCGTCTACGAACCCGAGACCGACGCCTTCGGCGGCCCCGAGGCCATGAACATTGCCCACGACCTGTTCCACCAAGACAGCCGCCATCTGCTCACCTACCAGCCCGGTCCGGAGCATCTGGGCCGCAGGGAGACCAGCGTGCTGCTGGCGAGCGCGATGATGCGGGCGGCCGGCCTGGACTGGTTCGAGCAGGGTGATGTGTGGGCGAAGGTCGCCGCTCTCCGACCGGCTGCCACGCCTCCGACCCTCGGGCGGGACACCGAACTTGTGCCCTCCATGCGGAAGTTGATGACCGCCGAAGCCCACGGACTGTGCTGCTCCACCGGCCCGCTCGCCGGGCACGACGGGTGGGTCTCCGCGTTCGAGAGGGCGGGCGCCGCACTCGCTTCCCTCGCCGCGAACGCCGGACTCACCCGCGGCCTGCGGGCCGTCATCGCCCACCACGTGATCTTCCACGCCAACCGCGCCGGTCTCCTCCGGGACGACCAGAGCGCACTGTCCAACATCGCACGAGAGGTAGTCATGGGAACGAGTGACAACACCGCGTCGCCCGGCGCGGCAAACGCCGGCGTCGATAGCGTCAGCGCGGTGAACCCCGACACGATCACCACCCCCGCAGTAGACGCCGAGCGCCTCCGCAACGCCCTGGTCGACCAGCTTCGCGCGGAGGGTCACGCCCGCACGACCGCCGTCGAGACCGCGTTGCGGACCGTGCCCCGCCATGTGTTCGTGCCTGAAGTATCGCTCGAAGACGCCTACGCCAACACACCGGTGCACATCAAGTACGACACCGACGGCACATCGATCTCCTGCGCCTCCCAGCCAAGCGTCGTCGCCCTCATGCTGGACCAGCTCGACGTTCAGACCGGCCAGCGCGTCCTCGAACTCGGCGCAGGCACCGGCTACAACGCCGGACTGCTCGCCCACCTGGTCGGCGCGAACGGACACGTGACCACCCTCGACGTCGACGACGACCTCGTGGACGGCGCCCGCGCACACCTCGCCGCCGCCGGGATCACCAACGTCGAGGCCGTAACCCGCGACGGAGCACTCGGCTACGCCGAGGGAGCACCGTACGACCGGATCATCGCCACCGTCGGTGCCCACGGCGTACCGCACGCCTGGCTGCGGCAACTCGCCCCCGGCGGACGGCTCCTCGTCCCCCAGCGACTCAAGGGCACGGTGTCCCGCTCCATCGCCTACGAGCAGCGCGACGGCCGATGGGTCTCCCTCGGCAGCGAGATGAACACCTTCATGCCGCTCAGGCGAGGCATCGCCGACGACGACCGCCGAGTCATCCCGCTCAGCGCGGACGGGACAGTACGGCTTCAGGCCCCGGCCGGGCTGAACATCAACGCCCACGCGCTGACCGGTGTCCTCGACCAGCCGCGCACCGAGGAATGGACCGGCATGACAGTCCAGGCCATGGAGTCACCGGAGTGGATGGAACTCTTCGTCACCTGCTCCCTCCCCTCCGGCCTGATCCGGATGCTGTTCCCCCAGAGCGCCAAGGGCGACCTGCTCACCGAGGACCCCTACCCCTCGTCGACCGCTGTCGTGAACAAGGGCGCCGTCACCTACCTGGCGCGGCGCCCGTCGAAGGAGAAGACCCCCGAGGGCGGCAAGCTCTGGGAGTTCGGGGTCATCGGCCACGGTCCCGGCAGCGACGAACTGGCCGCGAAGGTGGCCGACGCCATCCGCACCTGGGACCGCGAATACCGCAGCCGCGAGGCCACGTTCGAGATCCAGCCCCTCGACGCTCCCGCCATCGAGCAGCGCCCCGACCCCTTCACTCTCGACACGCCGCTGAACCGCATCGTCGTCGACTGGCAGTGACGCCCGGCACGTAGCGGAAGGTGGCCGCCGGCGTACGACTGGCGGCCACCGTCTCCTCACCAGTTCCCACTCGCGCCGGAGGAGTAGATGGACCCGCACGGACCTATAGCCCAGCGCTTCCCACTCGTCGCCCGATTCCGGCCCGCCTGCCTACCTCTGCCTCAGCGCGTACGCGCGCTCACCGACCTGGCCAACACTGCAGTGAGGGAGACCAACCAGGGCCTCGCATCGGCCGTCTACAACCAAGCCGCGCTCATCGCCTCCGACCTCGACCTCCCCGACCTCGCCCGCGAGATGTGCCACCAGCACGCCGCCGCCTACCTCGGCGCCTGCCCCCTGCCCGGCATGAGTGCTATTCGGGGGCTGGAACCGGTCGTCAACCTCGCCCGCCTCCAGATCCGCGCGGGCCACGGCGACGACGGACGCCAACGACTGCTCGACCTGTACGACGCCGTCGGCGCGGGCGCAGCGGCTGGGTTCGAGGGCATCGCGGTACCGGCGGACCTCACCGCGACCGACGAAGACCGCCACGAGGTCCAGGCGTGGCTGTGGCGTGTGCTCCTCGCCGACGGCACGCGGACCCTCACCACCGAGGGACGTTGGGCCGAGGCCCTGACACACATCGAAGCCCACCGCGGCGTAGGCCAGCGGATGCTCGACGGACGCCAAGTCGCCGTACTGGCCGCCCTAGTTGAGGGTGACACGGCACGGGCCACTGCTCTCCTCACCGCCACGATGCCCGGCGATCCATGGGAGCAAGCCGTCACCACATGCCTGTCTGTCCTGTGCCGCCGAGACGCCGGGCAACTGGTCGACGGCCACCTGACGAGCCTGCTGACGACCTGCTCCGAGCGGAAGAGCGAACCCGGGATGACCGTCTTCGACACCCGACTCGGACTTACCGTCCTTGACGCGATCGGTTCCGCCAAGGCGCCCGCCGCTCATCGCATCGTGGACGACCTGCACCGCAGGATGACGGACGCCGGAGACGGTTACGCGGCCCGCGAGAACCTGGCGCATCCCCTGTTCACCGCGATCGCCACAGACCGGCAAGTACAGGACTGCCATGCACTGGAGCGTGCCTGTGCCCTTGGGGCAGAGACCATCTCGGACGACCTGGGAGGAGAACTGACGGCGGCTCTGCGCGCGAGCGACAGGGTGATCCGGGCAAGCCTCGGACACTCCTCCGAGACCGCTCCTGCGCTCAGCCTGCCTGAAGCTCTCCCATGACCCGCTCGGCCATGCACCGGGCAGGTCCCCGTCCCGGGTCCTCCAGCTGCGCATACGGCCCAAGGATCTTCGAGCAGGCGAACAGCGTCATCAACTTGCCCTCGCGGCTCCCGAAGTCGGACCGGCGTTCGTGCCGTACGCGGTCGGCCAGAGCCGGGACGGCAAGCGAACTCGCCCAGAGCGAGGCCGAGTCCAGGCCCCAGCGGGGCGTTGCCCCAGTCCTCCCAGTCGAAGAGGCTGAACGTCGGCGCGGTCATGTTGGCCCAGTTCAGATCCGCATGGGCCGGCACCCAGCGCTCGACGGTCGTATCGAAGTCGCCGGTGAAGGCACCTTGGATGGACTCGGTGACGAGGGCCTGGGTGATGGTGACGGTGTCCGGTGTGGCGACACGCTTCGTGTTCTGTGCCGCCAGAGCGTCCAACGAGGTGTTCAACGCGGTCCACCACTCGTCCGGCAGCCCCCGGGGCCGCGCTCAACACGGCGGCGCCGCCGGGAACTCCCGGCAGAAGCTCGGTTTCGTCGGCCCGCCACATCACCGGTCCGGCCGGGTCCCGCCAGACCACGCATCCGTGCCACTCGGGCCGGGGGATGCCTTCCAGACGTGCGGCGGACTCCGTACCGTTCCATCCCTGGTCGGGGATCTTGTCGAGCAGGCGTCGCTCGATCCGTACCCAGGTGTCACGGTCTGTCCGAGCCCCCGCGGAACGACGCTTGCGCACCACCGTGTCCGGCAGCAAGCGCACATGCAGAGACCGCTCGACGCGGTCAAGAACCTCGTCGACCGGATGCACTCGTAGATCAACAGCCTGGCCGGGAGGACCGAGAGCGTCATGCGTGCGACCGTAGCAGCGGACCCGACCAGGGCCGGCCGACGCCGGACGGGTCCCAACTGCCTGTACCTGGCGGTCAGTTCCTGACCGTCAGGTACAGCCACCCTCCCCACGTACTCACGTTGGTCGTGTCCTTCGCGCTCGCCACATACTCGGTCCGCACCCGGAACTTCTGGTTGACCGCGTTCGTGAGGCTCAGGCTGGTCGCCCCGACGCTGCCCGTGGCCAGGGAGAAGCAGCTGGAGGTGGTGAGCGTGTGCCAGGCCCTGTTGTAGTACTCCTGGGCCTGGAACCGCAGGCACTGCCCGGACTTGTCCGGCGTCACCGTGCCGGTCACCTGCGGCTTCACCGTGTGGTGGTAGACGCGGTAGGTGACCGTGCCGTACTTGGTGCTGGTGTAGTAACCGCCCAGCTTCTCGGCGATCCCCACCTGGTCGTGGACGGCGCGGGTGGCCGTCGCCGGGGCGTAGCGGTAGTCGCCCGCGAAGGACGCCGTGAACGTCGTGTTGTGGGTGAGCTTGTACGTCGCCTTCAGGTTGCCCTTGCTGTCGACGGCCGCGGTCTTCACCAGCGTCTTCTTGCCGCCCGCGGGCGTCGCGTAGATCGACACCGTACGGCTGTTGTACGTCGTGCCGAGGTGGGCGGTGACGGTGGCCGTCGCGCCGTAGGTGTACGTCGACTCGTTGCTGGTGACGGACACGGCCGTCGCGGCGCGGGACACCTGGACGGTCGAGGACGCGGTGGCCGCCTGGTGGGCGGCATCGCCCGGGTAGTCGACCTTGTAGGTGTTGGCGCCGCCGATGGACGGGGTGTCCTTGACCGTGATTTTCCCGTCCGTACCCACAGGAACCGTCCAGGTGACGGGAGTTGAGGTGTGGGCCGCGTCCGTGCGGGACACGGTGACCGTCTCGCCCGCGGGGTACGGGGCGTCGCCCAGGGTGCCGCCGAAGGTCAGCGCGGCGCCGCGTGTGGCGGTCGTCGGGGGCTTGAGGGTCAGGGTCGGGGTGTACGGCGAGACGATCAGGGACGGCTCGCCGGACGACGGCTGGTGCAGGGCGTCGCCCGCGTAGGTGAGGTGGTAGGTGAATCGTCCGGCGGTGCCCGGGGCGTCGGTGACCGTGTACGTCGAGGTGGCCGGACCGACGGTGACCGACGGGAGCCGGACCGTCTCCTGGGTCTCCTCGTTCGTCCGGGACACCTGAACGACGGCCCCCTCGGGGAAGGTGTCCCCGAGCATCGAGCTCCACAGGGTGCCGGTGAAGACCACCGAGTGGGGCGTCGCCGAACTGACCGCCGGGTAGTCGATGGTGGTCGACAGCCGTGCCACGTCCAGTCTCCGGGAGACGGTCGCGGGCCGGTGCGCCTCGTCCCCGGCGTACGACACCTGGTAGATGTTCGTGCCCTCGTCGGCCCGGGTGTCGCTGATCGAGAACGTGCCGTCCGCGCCGACGGTCGCGTCGGGCAACTCGGTGCCGTCCCGGGTGACTTGGAGCTTCGCGCCGGCCGGGACGAACCCCTTGGTGGTGAGTGAGCCGGTGAGCGTGTACGGGCGGGTGGGAACCGCGTATCCCGAGAAGCCCAGGGCCAGTTGGGTGTCGGTGAGCTTGGGCGCGCTCAGCACGTTGAGGGTGTAGGCGCCCGAGGAGTCCTGCGTGACGCCGTAGAGCGTCCCGCCGTCGCCTCCCCACATCAGGCCGTCGGGGGCCAGCGTCCCGGCGGGCAACTTGACGTAGTTCTCGGCGAGTTGGGAACCCGCGTAGAGGTACACCCCGGGCGCCGAGCCCTCGGTGCTGCCGACGGCGATCGTGCCGTCGGTGTCGAGGGTGAGCGAGTTGGGCCCGGAGGGAATTCCGCCGGTGTAGTACACGGAGGGGTTGGCCATCGCCATGTCCGCCGTGCGGTAGGCCCGCAGGGCGACGTCGCTGGAATCGGCGAGCAGCACCTTCTTGCCGTCGCCGGTGACCTGGAAGCCGGTGCTCGAACCGCCGGAGACCCCCAGATGGGTCATGGCGGTCGCCGTGCCGGAGGAGACGTCGAAGGTGGCCACGTCGGTGGTGTTCGTGCTCAACTCCTCGGCCGCGAGCACACCGCCGCCCGTCGCGAGCTGCGGCGCGTCGGGCCAATTGGCCAGCACTGACTGGGGTGTTGCGACCGGTTCGGCGGCGGCCGGGTCCACGGACCCGACGGCTCCCCTGCCGTCCACCGTCCCGCCGTACCAGACCTTCCCGCCCGCCACCGCGACGGAGACGGGCCCGCTCCCCGTCCCGGTCCCATAGCGCGCTGACTCGGTCAGCGTCGCCGTGTCGATCGCGGCGACCGCGTCGCCGTCCGCGAGCGCCGCGTACAGCGTGCCGCCGTCCGGGGACAACGCCAGCCCTGTGGCGCCCTGTTCGCCGGTGAGGGTGGTGACGGGGTTGCCTGCCAGGTCCGTCACCACGATGCCGGTCGAACCGGCGCCCTGGCTGAAGAAGAGGTGCTGGTGAGCGGTGTCGACCAGCAGGTGCGCGTAGTGGGACAACGGCAGCGCGGCCGTACTGTCGGCCCAGGCGGCGGTGCCGGTGAGGCCGACGGTTGCGGTGGTCAGCCCGGCGACGACCGATATCGCCGCCGTGAGCGAGACCTGCTTGAGGCGCATGAAGCTCCTGTGGAAAGTGTGAACAAGCAGGTCGGACGATAACTCCCCCGAGTGACAGGCTGACCAGCGGGAATGCCATCTCCTGGCAAAGAACGCCTCTACGACACCCCGCCGAGAACCCCTTCCACGATGTCTACGACGGCTCGCGCACTGACGGCTCGTGCACCACCGCCAGCTCGCGCAGCACGCGCGCCAGGTCGTCCGGCGCCGCCGCCAGCCTCACCAGCCGCCCCCCGTCGTCGAGTTCGGCGATGTGCCAGTCGCCGGGCACGGTGTCGCCGTCGCCGCCGCGCACCCGTCGTACCGTCCGGACGGTGAGCCGTTCCACCGGGATCCGGCGCGCCGCGAACCGGCCCGGACCCGGGGTCACCGCGGGCGGGCCGGCGCCGAGGGCGATGTGGGTGCCGAAGCCGTGCGGGTTGTAGTCGGTGTGTTCCAGGAAGCGGGCGGACAGGAACACCTCCCCGTCCAACGCGGGTAGTGCAGCCGTCACTTCGGCCGGTTGCGGTGCGCGGACGCGGGTCGCGCGCCAGGCCCAGACGACGAGCGCCGCCGTGCCGAGCGTGCCCGCCGCCGCCCATGCGATCGTCGGGGCGGAGCCGAACAGGGTCGTGGGGTGCAGGTAGCAGAGGGGCAGCAGCCACAGGGCCGTACCGGCGAGGACGAGCGTGAACGGCAGGGCGGAGGGCAGGACTTCGTCGCCGGGGAGGCGGCGGCCGCGCAGGCTCAGCAGCAGTTGGGCGGCGGGGTAACCCGCGGCCAGGGCGGCGATGGCCGCGACGGCGGCCATCCCTCCGGCGGACTGGACGTCCTCGTGCCAGACGTACCGCGATCCGGTGATCGCCATCACGTCGCTGCGCCAGAAGGTCAGTCGGACCTTGTCCCCGGCGTGGAAACCGTCGGCCGCCTCGCGCGGGACCATGATGCGCTCGAACGGCCGGTTGTCGGCGAAGTACACCCAGCTGGTCTCCTTGGGCGGGTGGGGGTCGGTCCGCGCGATCACCGCCGGCACGTAGGTCAGACACTCCCCGCGCTCCGCGTCGGGCGTCGCGGTGGTGCACGGGACGGCCGCCTCCCACGCCCGCTGGTCCGCCGCGACGCCCGACACGGACGCCGCCACCGCGGCCGCCACGATGAGCAGCCCCACGCACCAGCCCGCCGCCACGGCCCGGACGCGCCCGGCTGTACGGTCCGAGACGACGCGGACACTCGCCGAAGCAGACTCCGGAACGTCGGTTCCGTAGCGGTGATGCAGTGCGCGGAGAGCGTCCAACTGGTCGTGGAAGTCCAGGAGTCCGGACGAGTCCGTCGGCAGCGGCAGGGTCCGTCTGTGTCCGTTCCGCAGCAGCACGCTGACGCGACGGCTCTGGGCGCCCCGCGAGTGGCTCTTCAGCCGTATCTGCAGATCGGCGACCTCGGCCCACGGCACGCTCCACCGCCGTAGCGACGTCCGGGACCGCAGACCGTGCGCGTCGGCGTCCACCCGGGCGGTGACCACGTGGAGCGCCGCGAGACCGATGAGCCCGAGCGACGCGCCGATCGCGAGTGCCACCCCTTCCGGCCCGCGGTACGCCGTCCACACCCCGGCGGCGCCCGCCCCCGCCGCCCCGAACGCGACGGAGACCCACAGGGCGCGGCGCGAGCGGGGACGGCAGGTCACCTCACGGGCTTCGGTCATACGACGACTGTGGCAGCGCGGGCGTGTCAGGCGCGTGTGCGGTCTCCGGCAGCGTTCCGGCAGGCCAGGCTGCCCGCAGGAGGCAGGAAGGGGGCGAGAAGAGGGTGAGAAAAAAGAGGCGCGCGGGATGTTTGAACCGCCGCGGAGCGGTGAGGCGAGCCGAATGCGTGCTTCTTCCACCGCCTCCGCCGAGACCCCCGGCTCCCCTCGGGCCCACGGTTCCACCCTGCCGTCCCCCGCCCCCACCACCGTCCCCGCGGCGGAGCGCGCTCCCGGAAAGCAACGCGACCCCTTCTTCGACAACGCCAAATACCTGGCGATCGTGCTGGTGGCGATCGGCCACTCCTGGGAGCCGCTGCGCTCCGGCAGCCGTAGCGTCACCGCGTTGTACACGCTCGTGTACGCCGTGCACATGCCGGCGTTCATCGTGATCTCCGGGTACTTCTCGCGGAGCTTCCGCGCGACGCCGCCGCAGATCAGGCGGCTGCTGGGGGGAGTTGTCGTGCCGTACGTCGTGTTCGAGACGGCGTACACGCTCTACACGCGCTGGACGGACCACCAACCCGACCGCGCCGTCAGCCTGTTGGACCCGCTGTATCTGACGTGGTTCCTGGCGGCGCTGTTCGTCTGGCGGCTCACGACACCGATCTGGAAGCACGTACGCCGGCCGCTGCCGGTAGCGCTGGTCATCGCGATGCTGGCGACGCTGTCCCCGTCCATCGGCAACGACCTTGATCTGCAAAGGGTGTTGCAGTTCCTGCCGTACTTCGTGCTCGGGCTGTGTCTGAAGCCGGAGCACTTCCAGCTCGTACGGCGGCCCGAGGTACGGCAGTTGGCGGTGCCGGTGTTCGTCGTCGCGCTCGCCGTGGCGTACTGGGCGGTCCCGCGCTTCGACTACGCCTGGCTGTTCCACAACGCGAGCGCGGAGCAACTCGGCGCGCCCGGCTGGGAAGGGCCGCTCATGACGCTGGCCCTGTTCACCTGCTCGACGCTCCTGGTCGCCTGCTTCCTCGCCTGGGTGCCGCGCCGCCGCACCTGGTTCACCGCCCTGGGCGCGGGCACGCTCTACGGCTATCTGCTGCACGGGTTCGTCGCGCAGGGCGCCAAGTCCTGGGGTTGGTACGACCCTTCATGGATGCGGGGCCCCCTCGGCGAGGTCACGGTGACCGTGGTCGCCGCCGTCGTCGTGACCGCGCTGTGCACCCCGCCGGTGCGGCGGGTCTTCCGGGGCGTGATGGAACCGGAGTTGCGGTGGGCGTTCCACCGTGACGCAGACGAACTGGCCCGTACCCCTTAGCGAGGGTTGTAGGTGATCGGCGGGCCAGTTCATGAATTCGCGCTGAATCACGGCTGACACTTCGCGGGGACACGCCACCCGTGCGAAAGGACGCACAACCAAGGACACGGAGGGGCGGTCAGACGCTGTGCCGGGATCCGGATCCACCGGTTTCGGGCACCTCGATTTCCGTCAACTCCCCTTACGTTCCACGGAGGTTGTGCGATGTCCTCTCGTTCTTCCCGTCGCCGTACGCTGCGTTCCGCCTCAGCGCTGACGCTCGCGCTCGGCACCGCGCTGGCCGCCCCGCTGTTCCTCGCCGGGACGGCGGGCGCGGCCACGGTGCCGGCCACCGCCGCGCTCGGCAACGGCGGCAACGAGGTCCTGTACACGGCCGCCGCGGGCCAGGCCAACAAGGTGGTCGTCACCGCGACGACCGGCAACCTCTCGACCATCACGTACGTCATCGACGACGTCGTCACCATCAAGGCGGGCACGGGCTGCACGTACCCGAGCGCCTCGGACCACACCAAGGTCTCCTGCACGGTGACCACCCTGGACAGCCAGGACCCGTACCCCACCGTGCAGTTGACGCTCGGCAACGGCAACGACACCCTCGCCTACCACAACAAGACCGACCAGACCTACTACTTCGCCTCGGTCGACCTGGGCGCCGGCAACGACAAGGCCACCGACGACGGCAGCGTCGACGGCAACTACGTCTCGGGCGGGACCGGCAACGACACCCTCACCCTGGGCAAGTACTCGGTGGGCTGGGGCGACGACGGCAACGACACCCTGAAGGCCGCCGCGGGGACCATCGCCCAGGGCGGCAACGGCAACGACACCATCACCACTACCGGCGACGCGGCGGACGGCGGCGCGGGCAACGACAGGATCCACGGCGGCGCCGGGAACGACTTCATCTACGGCGGCACGGGCAACGACGTCCTCTACGGCGACGCCGGCGCCGACACGATCTACGGCAACTCCGGCAACGACACCCTGTGGGGCGGCACGGGCACGGACGTCCTGTCGGGCGGGCCGGGCCACAACGTCGTCCACCAGAACTGACGTACCGCCGACGTCACAGAACCGGCTCAGGGCGTGGTGCAGTTGACCACGACCCGGGCCGGTACGCGGGTGGACGCAGTTGGCGTCGGCGGGGATCGTCGCGCCCCCGGGTGATCACGCCCGGCAGTCTCAGGTCGCTCCCGGCGCAGGCCCGCGCGTCCCCGAGCGGATGGAACAGCTCGTCCCGCGGCAGCCAGGCGCCCCGCCGCCCACCACCGCGAGCACGACCACACCGATCCCCAGCCACACCGGCACCCGCCGTCGCCCGGCAGCAGCGCTCATCGACGCCCCCTCGTCATGGCGAGCGAGGGTCTCCCGAACACCGCGCGTACACGAGAACCCCATAACTCCTTTCCCAGCTGTCACAGCCATGTCATACGCTGCTCCCAGCAGCCGCGCCCCGCGCGTCACCGCGTCTCTCATCCGCGGTCACGTCCGGGTGTTGCGCGGCGCTCTCAACTCCCGGTCCCCGGACCGGTTTTCCTTGTGGGGGGAACAGCACGTGCGGATGCGCAGCATCTCGACCGCGACAGCGCTCGCGGTCCTTCTAGGTTCGGCGGCGCTCAGCGTCGTAGCGACAGGTACGGCCTCGGCGGCGACCGCCAACGTCACCTCGCCCGGCGGCCTGGTCGCGGACGAGGCCCTCAAGCGGGTCTTCGTCGGTGACACCTCGGCCGGAACGGTCGCGGCCACCGACTACGCGGGCAACGTCCTCGCCTCGGTGGGCGGCATCGGCTCGGTCACCGGCCTGACCGTCTCCGACGACGGGGCCACCGTGTACGCGGCGGTGCAGAACACCCACGAGATCGTGGCGATCGACGCGGCCACCCTCGACGTGAAGACCCGCTACGCGATACCCACCGACACCGGCCCGCGCCACATCGCCTTCTCCGGCGGCAAGGTGTGGTTCACCTACGGCGACCAGTGGGACGGCGACCTCGGTTCCGTGGACCCGACGGTGGACCCGGCGAGCGGCACCGACCCGGTGACGATGGCGCAGTTCCCGACCGAGGGCACCTCTGTCGGTATCTGGGGCCAGGCCCTGCTGGACACCGACCCGCTGCGGCCCGGCGTACTGGCCATCGGCGAGACGGGCATCTCCACCGACTCCATGGCCGTGGTCGACGTATCGAGCGGCACGCCCGCGCTCACCGCCTGGTACGACGGCGACTACACCCTGAACAACGGCATCGGCGACATCGACCTCGTCGCGGGCGCCGACCAGGTGCTGGTCAACGGCCAGCTCCTGGACGCCTACGCGGACGGCAAGTTCACGCAGTCCGGCACCCTTCCGGCCGGCCAGCAGGCCGACGTGGCCCGGAACGGGTTCATCGCCCAGGCCTACGGCGACAAGATCACGACGTACCGGCCCTCCACGACGAAGCCGATCCGCTCGTATTCGATCGGTTCCTACGGCACGGCTGACCTGACCTGGTCCCCGGACAGCTCGCGGATCTTCGCGCTCGTCGGGAAGTCCGGCGGCGGCTACACGCTCAAGGTGCTGACCGACCCCGACAAGAACGTCCCGACCCTCACGGTCAGCGCCCCCTCCTCCGCCCCCCGCGCCAAGAAGCTCACCGTCACCGGCAAGCTCTCGGCGACGGTCGCACTCCCGGCCGGTGCGAAGCTCCAGGTCACGCGCACCGACCTGGAGTCCACGAAGGGCAAGGCGCTGCCCACCGTCACGGTGAAGGCGAACGGCACCTACTCCTTCACGGACACCCCGCCGGCCGGCGGCACGGTCACGTACAAGGTGACCTACGCGGGCGACGCCGGGCACGCGGCGGTCAGCGCCTCCGACAAGGTCGCCGTCTCCCGCTCGGCCACGACCCTGAGCCTGAACAACAACGGCAAGCTGTACTCGTACGGCGCCGACGTGAAGTTCACCGCGCACCTCGGCAAGACGTACAAGAACCGCACGGTCGCGATCTACTCGGACCCCTTCGGCAGCGACAAGCCGAAGAAGCTGGTCAAGACCGGCAAGGTCAACTCCAGCGGCAACATCACGGTGACCGTGGACATGACCCGCGACACCGCAGTCAGCGCGGTCTTCGCCGGTGACGCCCGCTACGCGTCCAAGACGGTGAAGGCCACGGCGTACGCCAAGGTCAAGGTCTCCACCGCGATCACCAAGCACTACAAGAAGGCGAAGATCGGCTCGACGTCGTACTACTGGTTCCACAAGAACTCGGCGCCGGTCGTCACCACGACGATGACCTACTACAAGAACCGCCAGGAGCGGCTCGACCTGCAGGTCTACTACAACGGTCAGTGGTACGACTCCGACTCGGAGTACTTCGCCCTGAACACGAACGGCAAGGTCGCGGTCAACCTCGGCGCCCCCGGCGAGTCCGGCATCAAGGCCCGTATCCGGGCCGCGTACATCAACGGTTCGTCCGGCGACAACGTCAACTCGACGACGTACACCGGGTGGAAGTACCTGTACTTCTCCAACTAGCCCAGGTTTCCCCAGGTATTGGGGTTCGCCGGGCGCAGAGCAGCCCCGCTTCGAGGACCGTGCGTCCTCGGGGCGGGGCTGTCCGCATGTCCGCCGACTACACGGCGTCCAGCCCCGTCATGAGCTGCCCGTACGCCCCCTCCGCGGCCACGACGGCGTCGTCGTACGCCTCGTCGGCGGTCCGTCCCGACGTGATCGTCCGCCAGTTCTCCTGCCCCAACTCCTGCTGTACGGCGATCAGATGGGCCGCGGCCAGGCGTCTGACGATCGGTGGCGCACCGCCGGAGCCGGAGCCGCCGCCGGCCGGCAGGGCGTCCGCGAGCGCGTCGATGTCCTGGCTGGTGTACCGCAGCCGCATGCCGATGTGGAGGCTGGGCGTGCGGTAGATGAGGTCCTGGAAGGACAGCACCTCGGGGTGGTCGTTCAGGCCGGTGATCGGGTTCCGGGCGGCGAGTCCGGCGAGGAAGTGGTCGCGCAGGGCCGCCGTCGGGGTCAGACCGGCCGGGCGCTCGCGCACCACCCGGGCCGCCTCGCCGAGGTGGTCGGCGAAACGGTGCAGGACCAGGTCCTCCTTGGTCGGGAAGTACCGGAACAGGGTGGCCTTGGAGACCTCGGCCGCCGCCGCGACCTCGACGACGGACACCTCGTCGAAACCCTGCGCGCGAAAGAGACGCAGGGCTTCCTGAGCGATGAGGTTCCGCGTGCGTTCCTTCTTGCGCTCGCGCAGACCGGCGGGTTCGTCCATGCGAGCCAGCCTACACGGAGATGAGGCTCGGGATTGAATGAGACCGAGAATCTTCTGAGACCGGGTTGCATTTTCTTGCCGGCCGATGTTCCATGGACGCACGACGACGAGAGGACCCCTCATGACCGGCGACGTGGTGCGGAACGAAGGTGTGCTGATCGTGGGCGCCGGACCGACCGGCCTCACCCTCGCCATCGAGCTGGCCCGGCGCGGTGCGGGGGTGCGGATCGTGGACGCGGCACCCGCCCCGCACCGGGAATCCCGGGGCAAGGGCCTGCAGCCGCGCACCCTGGAGGTCCTGGAGGACGTCGGCGTCACCGAGCGCGCCCTCGCCGCCGGGACGACACGGCTGCCGTTCCGCAAGTACTTCGACGGCGCGCACGTGAACGACACGGACCCCTTCGCGGACGCCCGCCCCACCCCCGACGCGCCGTACGAGCGGGGGGTCCTCATAGGGCAGTGGCAGGTGGAGGAACTCCTGCGCGAGCGGCTCGCGGAGTTCGGGGTCGGCGTCGAAGCCGGCACGGAGGTCACCGGGTTCGAGCAGGACGAGGACGGTGTCACGGCCGTCCTCGCCGACGGGGAGCGGATCAGGGCCGGCCATCTCGTCGGCTGCGACGGCGGACGCAGCCGGGTGCGCAGGGCGATGGGGGTGCGCTTCGACGGTACGACGGAGGAGACGCAGTCGATGGTCGTCGGTGACGTCGAGGCCGAGGGGATCAGCCGGGACGTCTGGCATCAGTGGTTCGCGTCGGACGGGCGCGGCGTGATGCTCTGCCCCATGCCCGGCACGAACTCCTTCCAGTTCCAGGCCGGCCCCGAACTCGACGCGAGCGGCGAGCCGTTGCCGCCGTCGCTGGAGGGCTTCCAGCGGATCTTCGACCGGTACGCGGGCGTGCCCGGCGTCACGCTGACCGACCCGACCTGGCTCTCCGTCTGGCGGGTCAACGTCCGCATGGTCGACCGGATGCGCGTCGGCCGGGTCTTCCTGGCCGGGGACGCCGCCCACATCCACCCGATCGCCGGCGGCCTCGGCATGAACACCGGCATCCAGGACGCCTACAACCTGGGCTGGAAACTCGCTCTCGCGACCGCCGGGCGGGCGGGCCCCGGCCTCCTGGACACCTACGAGGAGGAGCGCCTCCCGGTGGCCGCCTGGACCCTGGGCATCAGCACCGACCTGTACGCCCGGGTACGCGAAGCGGTCAGGGAACCCGGCACCGGCGTCGAGGCCGCCGCCCCGCCCCCGATGGGCACCGGCTACCGCTGGAGCTCCCTCGCCGCCCCCGCCACCACCGGCGACCCCGCCGTCCTGCGCCCAGGCGACCGCGCCCCCGACGCCCCGTGTCTGGACGCCGCCGGCAACCCGGTCCGGCTCTTCCAGGTGTACGCGGACCCACGCTTCACCCTGCTCGGTTTCGGCTCCGAACTCGCGGACGCGGTCGGCAAGTTGGGGGCCGAGCACGGCGACCTGCTCCAGGCGTTCACGGTGGACGGCGGCGACCTGCGGGACCACGAGGGTCACGCGCGGCGGGCGTACGGCGTCACCGACCCGGCGCTCGTCCTGGTCCGCCCCGACAACCACATGGCACTGCTGACCCGGGACCCGGCAGAAGTGGCGAACTATCTGACCCGGATCACCACATTCCCACCGAAAGAGTGATACTCGAAGTATGAGCACGGCAACGTATGAACTGCTGGCCGCGTCGCACAACACGCTCGACCTGGGCGCCGCCTTTCTCGGTGGCCTGCTGATCGCAGGCGCGCTGGTCTGGGCCATCTACTTCGGCATGAAGGTCCGGGACCAGGAACTTCCACGGCCGCTCCCCGAGGAGCAGCCCCACCTCCCCGTCGGCGGCGCCGTCCACGAGATGCGCGAGATGCGGGAGCCCGACGAGATGCCCGTCGCCTCGGAGGAGAAGGAGCGGCTGATGCCGTACCAGCTCCATCACTCCGGGACCAGAACGGGAAAGGACCAGAGCCGGCTGCGCTGGCTGCCCGGGAGGAGCGGTTCCTTCGGCGGGGGCGGCATAGGCCACGTGTGACCTGACCCGGGGCTCACCGCGCAGGTTCACCCTGGGGTCGGCTCACACCTCCGCCGCGGGCAACGTCACCTCGAACCGGCAGCCGCCCGACACGTTCCGTACGGCGGCCCGCCCCTGATGCGCCTCGACGATCCCGCGGACGATCGCGAGCCCCAGCCCGGCCCCGGCGGGCGGGGTCCGGGCGTGCGTGCCGCGCCAGCCGGTGTCGAAGACGCGCGGCAGATCGTCCTCGGGAATCCCGCCGCACCCGTCCGTCACCGACAGCACGACCCCGTCGGCGGACCGTTCGGCGGCGATGGCCACGGTGCCGTCGGCGGGCGTCCGCCGGATCGCGTTGACCAGCAGATTCCCCAGCACCCGGCTCATCTCCTTGCCGTCGACCTCGACGGGCACCGGTTCGATCCGGTTGCCGACCAGCCGTACGCCGTGCTCGCGCGCGAGCGGGTCCGCGCCGGCGAGGGCGTCGCCGATGAGGTCGTACAGGGACATGCGGGAGCGGGTGAGGGCGAGCGATCCGGCGTGGATGCGGGAGAGTTCGAAGAGGTCGCCGACCATGTCGTTGAGGCGTTCCACCTCGGTGCGGATCTGGCGGAGGTAGCGGCCGGGATCGGCGGCGACCCCGTCCTCCAGGGCCTCGGACATCGCGCGCAGACCGGCCAGCGGGGTGCGCAGGTCGTGGGAGATCCAGGCGACGAGTTCGCGGCGCGAGGACTCCAACGCCCGCTCGCGGTCGCGGGATTCGGCGAGCTTGGCGCTGGTGGCGGCCAACTCGCGGCTGACGTCGGCGAGTTCGGCGGTGGCGGGGCGCGCGGGGGCGAAGTAGTCGCCGCCGTCGCCGAAGTCGCGGGCGGCGAGGGCGAGTTCACGACTGCGGGCGACGACCCAGCGGCCGAGCAGCAGCGCGGTGAGCAGGGAGACCACGGCGGCCATCGCGACCACGGTCGTGACCACGGACAGATCGTGCCGGGACAGGAACATCGCCTGTGCCACGGCGAGCGTCCCGGCGAGCATCGCGGTCACGGCGACCGCGGCGACGACGGACACGGACGCGGTGAGCGACCGCCGCCGCAGCAACCACAGGGCGCCGGCACCGAGCACCCCGGCGGCCGCGGCTCCGAGAAAGGCGAACAGAGCGATGAGCAGGGCGTCGCGCATGAGCGGTCAGTCCCCCTCGGTGCCGGTGGGATCGAAGCGGTACCCGATCCCCCACACCGTCTGGATGTACTGCGGCCGCCCCGGATCGTCCTCGACCTTCCCGCGCAACCGCCGCACGTGCACGGTGACGGTCGACAGATCACCGAAGTCCCACCCCCACACCTCGCGCATCAGGTCCTCCCGCCCGTACACCCGCCCCGGATGCCGCAGGAAGAAGGCGAGAAGATCGAACTCCCGGTGGGTGAGGGCGAGTTCGACGCCGTCCTTGGTGGCGCGGCGGGCGGCGGGATCCACGCCCAGTCCGCCGGCGCTCAGCGGGATGGCGGACCCGACGGGCGTCCGGGACCTCCGCAGCACGGACTCCACCCGCAGCACGAGCTCCCGGGGACTGAACGGCTTGGTGACGTAGTCGTCGGCCCCGACCTCCAGCCCCAGGATCCGGTCGTCCTCGTCCCCCCGGGCGGTCAGCATGATCACCGGCACGGGCCCACGCCCCCGCATCCGCCGGCAGACCTCCAGCCCGTCCATCCCCGGCAGCATCAGATCGAGCACGACGAGATCGGGCCAGTGAGCGTCGGCCCGGGCCAGCGCCTCCGGCCCGTCGGCGGCCCGCTCCACGACATACCCGGCCCGGTCGAGATACCCGGAGACGACTTCGCCGACGGTCGGATCGTCGTCGACGACCAGCACCCGGGCACCGAGCGCCCCCTCGGCCTTCCCGACCTTCTCGTACGACTGCTGCATGGGGCCAGCCTCGCACCCCGCCCCCGCCGATGCCGCCCCGCACCGGCTCCGGGCGCCGGACGTCCCTGTTTCGTAAGAACCTCCGGAAGCCCCGCGCGGCTCCATTGCCGTGCGGGGCTTTCCCAGGTGCTACTGCTGCGCTCCGGCCCGCGCCGGGCTGTACGCCGCCAGTGCCCAGATCACGAACACGTCGATCGCGATCATGATCACCGACCAGACCGGGGCGTACGGGAGGAACATGAACTGGAGGATGGCGCTGAGGCTCGCGAGGACGATGCCGCAGACCCGGGCCCAGCTCATGCCCCGGAGGATGCCCCAGCCGGTGATCGCGCCCACCGCGCCGAGGCAGATCAGGATGACGCCCCAGCCGGTGAGGTTGATGCTGTAGATGTAGTCGCCGACGCGGGTGTAGACGTCGTCCTTGGCCAGCGCGGAGATGCCCTGGAGGATGGCGATGACGCCGTTCATCAGCATCAGGACGCCGGCGAAGACCGCGCCGCCCATCGCGAGGCCGCCGCCGGGCGGGGGCGGGACGTGACCGCGGGTGCCGGGGGCCTGGCCGGAGTCGTTCCAGGCCTGGGGCTGCTCCTGGCCGCCGGCGGACGGCGAGTGCGGCTGCTGCGTCGAGTGCGGCTGCTGGGTCATGGCCGTACCCCACCTCTCTGTGGTGTGTGGTGCTTCGACCATCCGGCCGCCGCACCCCCTCCACCAGGGGAGTTACGCCATACGGGTGACACCCGACGCGGCACCCGGTTCGGGCCCCGGCCCCGGTTCCGCCGCGAGGAACTCCACCACCGCCAGCGCGAACAACACCACCAGTCCCAGCCCCACCACCACCCACCCCGTCGGATACGACCACAGCAGATACGCCAGCAGCGCCCCGCCCACCAGCACCCAGCTGATCCACGCCCGGTACCGGCGCACGAACGGCCCCACCGGCCCGGTCCGCAGCCCCGCCCCGTCGGCCACCGCCCGCACCGCCCCGATCCCGGACGTCCACAGCCGTCGTACGAGACCGGCCCGGCGGCCCGGACCCGTCAGCCAGGCGCCCAGCGCGACCACCACGCCCAGCGCCACGACCATCCGTACGGTCGTGTGCAGGAAACGGGTCAGCGCGTCGTACACCGCGCCGGCCGCCCCCGGTGACACTCCCGCCGGGAGCGCGTCCAGGTAGACGGCCCGGAAGACCCGTAGCGCGATGCCGAGCAGGGCCGTCGTGGCGGCCACGCCCAGCGCGCCCGTCACCAGCGCGCGCCGCTTGCGTATCGCCAGCAGGACACCGCCCGCGACGAGCAGCACCGCCACCAACGGCAGCCAGGTACCGGCGAGTTGGAGCAGACGGAAGTACGTCTTGTACTTACCCAGGTCGTCGCTCTTGAGCAGCGTGATCGACGTGCGGATCTCGGGAATCTTCCCGGCGACCGTCATCCCCTCGTCGACGAGCCGCTGTTTCACCTGGTCCACCACCGGGCCCACGTCGAGCGTCACCGCGCCGTCGTCGAGCCGTACCGCACCGCCCCCGCCGCCGCCGCCGGTCAGGGCTTTGTCCACAGTGCTGTGGACACGGCGGTTGGCGTCCTTCCAGATCGTGGCGAAGGCTTTCGAGGCCGCGACCGCCTGCGCCTTGTCGTGGACGAAGGCACGGACCGAGTCCTCCAGCGAACCGCCCAGCGCCCCCAACGCCTTCTCCAGCAGCGGGCGTTAGTCGGGCGCCGCACCGGACAGCAGCGCGGTGAGATCGAGGTGGTCCATCACGGCCGAGGTCACCCGGTTCGCGACGGCGTTCTGGATGTCCGGGTCGGAGGCGAGCGGCGCCACGGTCTTCACATAACGGTCCGTGTCCCCCACCGTGTCCGCCGTCCACGCGGCCACGACGCCGAGTGGCGCGAGGACACACCCGACGACGACCAGCAGGATCGCGACCAGCGAACGCACCCGGCGCCCCGGTCCCCGCCGCCGGTCCGCCTCCAGTTCGGCCACCCGCGCCCGCAGCCGGTCGAGTTCCGTCACCCCTGCCTCCTCCGCGCGTGTGACTGCCAGCGCACCCCCGATGGCCCGGGGCCGCGAGCAGCGCGGTGCCGTTCGGGTGACGCCGGCATGCGGCCGTACGGCAACGGGCCTTCACTGGTGGGACCACCTGGGGGACGACCCGACACTCATGGAGGCGACATGGCCTGGAACAGGCGCGGTGCGGTGCGGGTGGCGGCAGCTGTCACCCTTGGCCTAACCGGTCTGGCCGGGTTGACCGGTTGTTCTGACGACAGCACTCCCGCCTCCGTCACCAGCAAGGCCGCCTCCGCCGTCGCGTCCATCGGCGCCCAGGCCACCGGCGCGATCGCGTCGGCCACCGCCGAGGCAGGCCGCAAGCTCGACGACGTGAAGAACGGCGTCGACGCGAAGGACGCCGTCCGACTCGCCACCCCCACCACCGACTCGGCCGGCCGAAGCACCGTAGAAGTCACCGTCGACAACACCGACAGCTCGGCCAAGTCCTTCGCCGTACAAGTGGAGTTCAAGGACGACGGCGGCAACCTGCTCGACACCGTCGTCGTCACCGTATCCCACATCCCGGCCCACAAATCCGCTACGGCGACCGCCCGCAGCAACCGCAAGCTGTCGGGCGGCGTGAAGGCGGACGTCGGGACGGCGCTGCGGTACTAGGGCGTAGATTGAGGCAGAGGTGGGACGACCTTCTTCCGCGTCCGCTGGTGCGTCCGTACTTCGGTCGCGCGGCGCGGCCAGAACGACGGGAGCCAGCCATGAAGCCGAATCGCTCCATTCCGGCGTCGACGGTCATCCCCGTCCTGATCTATCCCGATGTCCGCGAGGCGGTCGCCTGGCTCGGTGCGGCCTTCGGGTTCGCCGAGCGGGTCCGGATCGGGGAGGACCACCGCGCACAGCTCGCGTTCGGCGACGGTGCCGTGATCGTCGGAGACGTGGGGCATGATCGCCGCCCGCCGCGCCCCGGCGAGGTCACCCACTCGGTGACGGTGCGGGTGGAGAACGTCGCTGCCCACTACGAGCGGTCCCGGGACCATGGCGCACGCATCATCATGGAACCGACCGACTTCGAGTACGGCGAACGGCAGTACACGGCCCAGGACCTCGCGGGCCACCGGTGGACGTTCTCGGAGACGCTCGCCGACGTCGCCCCGGAGGACTGGGGCGGAACGTCCGTCGCGACCGGTTGACGCGTCCTCGGCGCCACCGCGTGCCGGTGCGCCGTCAGCGGCCCCGCGACTTCGCGAACTCCCGTAGAAACAGCGCCTCTACGTGTGCCATGTGCTCGATCTCCGTCGGGTCGACGCTCTCGTTCGGGGTGTGGATGAGGCAGCGGGGTTCTTCTTCGTCGGTGCTGACGGAGGGGCGGGGGCGGAAGTCGCCGTAGGAACGGGGGTGTTGGGGTCAGGCCATCCAGAAGAAGACGGCGGTCATCCGCTTCTCCTCCAGCGTGCTGCCGTGGTAACCGGTCGCGCTGTGCACGAGGTTGGCGTGGTAGAGCAGCAGGCTGTTGTACTTGTGCGGCACGCGCACGTCCTCTTCGAAGGCGTCCGGCGCCACGAACCGCGTCCCCAGAGCCTCGACGAGGTTGTTGTGCGGGGCTTGGACGACGTTGCCGCCGAGGCGTCCACCGGGGAGATGCTGCCGGTAGAAGCTGGTCCCGCAGTCCTTCGGCACGGAGGGGTTGAGGTAGAGCACGGCGGCGTACCGGCACAGGGCGCGGGAATCGGTGTGCGGCCGGGGTTCACTCTCGCCCTCTCCCACGACCTGGATGCAGTTGTGGTTGAGCGTCCCGCCGCCGGGCGCCTTCTCCACCCACAGTTCCTTGACCCCGATCGCCTGCTTCACCAGCCGCTCGATCCGCCCCAGTTCGGCCGGCTCAAGCCCCGGCATGGTGCGCAGCCCCGGCCAGGTCTCCGACGTGTACGGATACCCCTTGACCCAGTCGTCCTTCGCGAGACACCGCTCCCGTACGGCATCCGCATCCGGAAGCACGTCGTTCAGCACCCAGTAGTCACGGCCCTTGGTGGGCTTGCGGTACGGGAGGACGGGGAGGGGGGCCTGCTGGCGGGCCCGCTGCTGGGGGTGTGGGGGGAGTGGTGGCATGGGGCCGAACGTATAGCGGGGGTTCGCCAATGCTGTGCCATACACCGGTCAACATTGCGTCAATGACAGGGTGTTGGGGGGCGGGTCAAGCGGCGGGATCGGGGGGCGGGGGCAGGCTCAGAGGGTGGTGGCGTCCTCTGGACCCTCCGCGTCGTCCGTCTCTCCGGCGAACAGTTCCTCCGCGCGGTCGACCGTGCCGGCGCGTTCGAGCCAGTCGTCGAGGCGGTCGAGGTCGGTGCAGGTGGTGATGCGCTCGCGGAGATCGTGGGAGACGGCCAACCCACGGACTTCCAGGACGCGCAGGACTCCCTTGGCTGCACCCTTGGCCTCGCCTGCGAGGTAGGCCCGCTCCATGAGGTGGCCCCGGCCGGGGAAGTAGTTGACGAAACCCATGGTGCTCCTCCATTTGCCTTCAACTTGCCTTCAACTTGCCTTCAACAGAGGGACGTTCAGGCCGAGCGGCCCAGTTCGCACCAGACGTACTTGCCCCGGTGACCGTTCCTGGACAGGGGCTGCCAGCCCCAGAGGTCGGCGCAGGCCTTGACCAGGCCCAGCCCCCGGCCCTCCTCCAGGTCCAGGAGCTTGCCCAACTCCCTTGGGGGTTCCGGGGGTTCGGGGTTCGCGTCCCAGGCACCGATGCGGAGGACGCTGGGCGCCCAGGAGACTCGCAGGGCGGCGGGACCCTCCGTGTGGCGAACGGCGTTGCCCACCAGCTCCGTTGCGAGGAGTTCGGCGGTGTCGACCAGGCCGATCAGTCCGTGCATCGTCAGGATCAGGCGGAGGGTGCGGCGGCAGACGGTGACTGAGCGGGGGTCGTTGGGGATGTTGAGGGAGTACTCCCAGGGGGCGGGGTGTTCGGTTTCGGGCATGCGTGAACTCCTTACGCGGGGTGGGGAGTTGATGTCCGGGGGCGGTGGCAGTGCCGCAGCCGTCGCGGCAGGACGGAGCGGTGCGCTTCCGGTCACCCGGGGTTTCGCAGGGTGTGCGGCGCATCACCGACGGTAGGGTCCAACATTGGTCCAGTGCAAGCTATTGCCGTAATCTGCCCACGAACGGGGCACCGTCCCAGGGCTGTTGAGGAACGAGAGGGAATCCATGCCGCGGAGACATCAGCCCACCGCGCGACAGGCACGCCTAGGCTCCGAACTGCGGAAACTCCGTGAGGCAGCCGGGTTCACGGGACGCGAAGCAGCGGCGGCGCTGGGAACCGATGCAGGGCGACTGAGTCAGATCGAGTCCGGCGTGGCCGGGGTCAGCGAGGACACCGTGCGCCGGCTTGCCGCCAATTTCGCCTGCGCGGACGGCGAATTGGTCGGCGCTCTCGTGGCCATGGCGACAGACAGGACGAACGGCTGGTGGGAGGAGTACCGAGGCGTTCTTCCCACCGCCTACTTCGACCTCGCCGAGCTGGATCATCACGCGACGTTCCGGCACGACGTGGCGGTCACGCATGTGCCCGGCCTCTTCCAGACGGAGGCCTACGCGCGCGACCTCTTCTCATATATGAACCCGGAGTTCCCCGAGAGCGAGTTGGACCACCGAGTGGCCCACAGGATGAAGCGGAAGGTAATCATCGAGGGCCTCGACCCCATCCCGTACGAGACCGTGATCCACGAGGCAGCGCTCCGTATCAGGGTGGCCGGCCGGACCGCCTTCCGTGCTCAACTGGCCCGCATCCTGGAGCTGTCGGAGGCGGAACACGTCACAGTGCGGGTCATCCCCTTCGAACTGGACGCCTTCGCGGGAGCCGGTGGTGCGATGGTGCACCTGGGTGGAGTGGTACCCCGCCTGGACACCGTGGTGCGTGACGCTCCGCACGGCACCGCGTTCCTCGACTCCGAGGCCCAACTGGAGCACTTTCGAAAGCTCTTCCGTAAAGTGAAGGGCGAGTCGCTCGACCCAGCGCCGTCACGTGACCTCATTCACCAGTTGGCCAAGAATCTGTGAGGAAGAGCCATGATCACCCCCGCTCAGTGGCAGAAGTCATCCTTCTCCGGCGGCGGTGAAGGCAACGACTGCGTCGAACTCGCCTGTGGTGAGACCTCGTTGCTCCTACGCGAGAGCGACGCCCCGGGGCGAATACTCCCCCTCACCCCCATCACCCTCGCCGCCCTCCTCCACCGCATGCGCGACCAGCGCACCGGCCCCCGCTGAGGAGACGTCTTCAGGATTCATGGGAAACCACAGCCCACACCCATGCTTCTTACAGGCCTCTTACTTACCGTCCGGGCATGACGGGAAACGAAACAGCCAACCAGTCGCCGGAACAACCGCGTAGCCAATCCCCCGCGCACAAACGGGACTTGACCCGGCGCAAGGTCGTCGTCGTGGGCGGAGCCGCTGTCGCCGCGGTCGGTGTGGGCGGCGGGCTCGCCGCGAGTGCGTTCGCGGACGGGGCGACCCCCACCGCGCCCGGTAGGAGCAAGGCGAGTGCCGGCGAGACGTGTTACACGCTCACCTCGGAGACCACCGAGGGGCCGTACTACATCGACGCCGACAAGATCCGCCAGGACATCACCGAGGACGAGGAGGGCATTCCCATGACCCTCACCCTCAAGGTGATCGACTCGGAGACCTGCAAGCCGGTCAAGAACGCGGCCGTCGACATCTGGCACTGCACCGCACTCGGCATCTACTCCGGTTACGAGGCGATGGGCAGCGGAGGTGGTGGAGGCGGCGGCGCCCCCACCGACGCGCCCTCGGGAACCCCGACCGACACACCGTCCGGTACTCCTACCGGCGAACCCCCGTCCGGCGCCCCCTCCGGCGGAACCGGCGGCGGTCACTCCGAACCGACCGACGACGAACGGTACTTGCGCGGCACCTGGAAGACCGACAAGCGCGGCTACGTCACCTTCAAGACGGTGTTCCCGGGGTGGTACCAGGGCCGTTGCGTCCACATCCACGTCAAGGTGCACGTGGACGGGACATGGACGGACGCCGGTTATGAGGGTGGGCACACCTGCCACACCGGGCAGCTCTTCTTCGACGAGAAGTCCGTGCTCGCGTCGGCCGCCGTGACGCCGTACTCCACGAACACCACCACCCGCACCACCCTCACCGAGGACACGATCTATCCGCAGAACGGCCACGAAGGCGGCCTGCTCTACCTCGACTACGACAAGAAGCGCATCGCCAAGGGTGTCCGCGCCCACCTGACGATGGGCGTCGCCCCGGACGAGACCCACGACAGCACGGACACCCAGCCGAGCGCGTCGGCATCGGCATCAGCGTCGTCATAGGCCGTAGGTCGTAACTGTGCGCAGGATCAAGAAAGTTGGCGGCTCGCGGCAACCTTCTTGATCCTGACGGCCACTGAGGAGTCGTAACCCCCTCACCGCACCGAAGGACTCCCCGTGGCCGCCACCGCTCCCTCCTCCCCGTCCCACCGCCGCTCCCTCCGCAAGCGCCGCACGATCGTCGTCACCGCCGCCGCGACCGCCGCGGGCATCGGCGCCGGCATCCTCGTGCTGAACGCGAACGCGGCCAGTACCACCGCGACCGCCGACCTGTACCACCAGAAGCTCGCGGCCAAGGACGGCTGGGCCTCATCCGGGACCGGTACCACCGGCGGCGCGAAGGCCGACGCCGCGCACACCTTCACCGTGAGCACCCGCGCGCAGCTCGTGAAGGCGCTGGGGTCCACGAGCGACACGACCCCGCGGATCGTGAAGGTCAAGGGCACGATCGACGCCAACACCGATGACTCGGGGAAGAAGTTGAGCTGCGCCGACTACTCCTCCGGGACCGGGTACTCGCTGTCCGCCTACCTCAAGGCCTTCGCCCCCTCCGCCTACGGCACCTCCAAGCTGCCCTCCGGTACGCAGGAGAAGGCGCGGGCCGCCGCGCAGGCCAAGCAGGCGAAGAACATCGTCTTCAAGGTGCCGGCCAACACCACCGTCGTGGGCGTGCCCGGCACCAAGGCCGGGATCACCGGCGGCATGCTGCAGATACAGGGCGTGGACAACGTCATCGTGCGCAACCTGACCTTCGCCGCCACCCAGGACTGCTTCCCGCAGTGGGACCCGACGGACGGGGCCAGCGGCAACTGGAACTCGCAGTACGACGCCGTGACACTGCGCGGTGCCACGCACGTCTGGGCGGACCACAACACGTTCACCGACGCGCCGGGACTCGACACTTCCGACCCCACCTACTACGGCCGCCAGTACCAGATCCACGACGGCGACCTCGACATCACCAAGGGCTCGGACCTGGTGACCGTCGAGCGCAACCAGTTCACCAACCACGACAAGACGATGCTCATCGGCAGCAGCGACACCGACAGCGTCGGCAAGCTGCGCGTCTCCATCCACCACAACGTGTGGAAGGGCATCGTGCAGCGCGCTCCGCTCGCCCGGATCGGGCAGATCCACATCTACAACAACTTCTACGACACCACGAACCTCAACGGGTACGTCCTCCAGTACAGCGTCAACTCGCGCGCCAAGGCGCAGGTCGTCGCCGAGGACAACTACTGGAGGATTCCCGCGAGTCAGAAGGTCGGCAAGCTGTTCAGCGGTGACGGGACCGGGTCCATCGCCGGTGGCGGCAATCTCGTGAACGGGACTGCCACCAACCTCGTCGCCGCCTACAACGCCGCCAACTCCAAGAAGCTGAAGACCACCGTCAACTGGACGCCGACCCTCACGGCAGGCCTGGAGACCTCCGCCAAGAACCTGCCGACGGAACTCGCCACGACCACCGGCGCCGGCGTCCTGTCCTAGGAACCAGCAATCGGCGATCGGCAATCAGCGAGCAGCGAGCCGCCCTTGCACCTGCCGAAGCGAGAACACCCGCCAGGTGCGAGGGAGTTGCGGCTCAGCTGTCGTACGTGCCGTCCCACGGCGGCCCGAAGCAGTGCCGGTCCGGATACAGCTCCGCCCAGCTCCCCTCCTCGTCCTCCTCGACCAGGAGGCCGAACAGGACGCCGTCGACGGTGCGTTGGAAGGGGCGGATCGCGATGTCGGTGTAACTGCGGCGGGGGAGGGCGCGGAGCAGTTTCGCCAGGTGGATGCGGGCCTGGGAGAGGACCGAATCGTCGCCGTGCGGGGCGCGTTGCTGCTCGGCCCAGGTACCGGCGCACCAGATCTCCGAGTCGCGGTAGCGGCCCGCGGGATCGAAGGTGTGGAGCACCGTGTAGAGACGTTTCTGCTCTTCCCAGCCGTCGTCGGGACGGAAGCCTTGGGGGAACGCGTAGGTGACCGACGCCAGGAACTGGCCGTCCGCGTAGCGGCCGACGGCGCCGCTGCGTTGATTCGGCTCGTAGGCGATCGGAATGACCTCGGGGACTGCCATGGCGGAACCTTACGGGTTGGCGCGAACACGTCTACGACGGGGTCGGTCAGCGAGACCGTGCGACCTCGCCGAGTTGCCCCTGGGTCAAGGGTGGCACCTCGATCGGGTGGGCCGCACCCGCCCGCAGACCGTCGAGGAAGAACGCCAGGCAGCGGCGCCAGGTGTCGGGCGCCGTCTCCATCGATTCCCGGATCACCTGGGACATCGCCCAGATCAGGGTGACGAGGTCCTCCGGCTCGAAATCGGGGCGCAACTGCCCGCTGTCCCGGGCCCGTTGGATGATCAGCTCCGCGTGCCGGAAACCGCGGTTGCAGGCCTTCTCGACCTCCCCCGCCGCCCGGAACCGTTGCGCCAGCGCGTCGTTGAGACCCCGGTCCTGGGCCTGCAGCGCGAAGAGCCCCTCCAGGTACGCGACGAAACCGTCCCAGGCGTCCGGGGCCGCCAGCGCCGCCTCGTTGACCCGCTCCAACGTCGCCAGCCGCTCGGGAAAGATCGCCTCCCAGAACGCCTCCCGGCTCGGGAAGTGGTTGTACAGCGTCCCGATGCTGACCCCGGCCCGCCGCGCGATCTCCTCCAACGGCGCGTCCAGACCCCGCTCACCGAACAACTCCGTTGCGGCGGCGAGCAATTTGGCGCGGTTGCGGGCGGCGTCGGCCCGCAGGGGCTTGGGGGGAGAGCCGGGGGCGGGTGCCGGTGCGGGCTGGTGCATGGCCTCATCATACGAACTTGAGACAGGCCTCAGGTTGAGTGCTACGGTCGAGGTTAAGTTGAGGCTGTCCTCAATTTACCCGTATCCGTGCACCCGTCCCCCGTCCTACCCGTCCACCGTCCTACCCGTCCACCGTCCTGCACGTCCGCCGTCGTACCCCTCCGCCTTCGAAGGGCTCCGCCATGTCCGCACCCACCTCGTCAGAACCCAAGGTCGCCGTCGTCATCGGCGTCGGACCCGGCCTCGGCATGTCCGTCGCCCATCGCTTCGGCCGCGAGGGGTACGCGGTGGCGCTGGTCTCCCGCAGCGACACCCGGCACGCCGACTACGTCGCGTCGCTCGCGGCGGCGGGAATCGAAGCCGAGTCCTACGTCGCCGACGTGCGCGACAGCGAGCGGCTCGGGTCGGTTCTCGACACCGTCGCGGAGCGGCACGGGCACATCGACGTCGTCTACTACGGGCCGGGCGCCCTCGACCTCGACGCGCGCCCCAAGTCGATCACCGAGACCGACTCCGCCGACGTCCGGGAGGCGATGAGCTGGATGTATCCGGCCGTCGACGTGGTGAACAAGGTGCTGCCCGGCATGGTCGAGCGCGGCGGCGGCGCGCTGGTGTTCGCGGGCGGGCTCAGTGCCGTAGTGCCGATGCCCACGCTCGGCGCGCTCGCCGTCTCGTCCGCCGCCCTGCGCAACTACGCCCTGACCCTCAACGCGGCACTCGCCGACCGGAAGATCTACGTCGGCAACCTGTGCATCGGCGGACTCATCGAGCGGGGTGACATCCATCAGCTGGTGACGGCCGCCCCGGAGCGGTTCGGGAACATCGGTGACCGAACCCTCGACCCGGACGAAATCGCCGACGCCGCCTGGGAGTTGACGGCGCGGCGAGATCGGGCGGAGGAGACGTTCAGCGTGCTCGGCTGAGAAGTCCGAGGAGTCACGCCGGGTTCAACCGGGTCAGACCTTGTCTCCGCCGACCTTGTCTCCGCCGAAGCGCTCCTTGTACGTCTCCAGGTCCTCGTCCGTGAGCTTCGCGAAGAGGACCGGGGGGACGGTGAAGGGGGTGCCCGCGGGGACGGCCGACAGTGACTTCGCCTCGTCCGCGGAGATCCATGTCGCCGTGTCCGACGGCAGGGCGAAGGCGGCGCGCATCGCCGCCGAGGAGGACGGGATGAAGGGCTCGGAGACCACCGCGTAGAGGTGGATCAGGTTCATCGCGGTGCGGAGGGTGAGGGCCGCGGCCTCCGGGTCGGTCTTGATCTCCAGCCAGGGGGCCTTCTCCTCCAGGTAGGAGTTGCCGGCCGACCACAGGGCGCGGAGTGCCGCCGCGGCCTTGCGGAACTGGAGGGACTCCATCTGGGTCTCGTACTCGGCGAGCAGGTCCGCGATCTGTTCGCCCAGCTTGCTCTCCGCCTCGCCCGCCGCCGCGCCCGCCGGGACCTCGTCGCCGAAGCGCTTCTTCGAGAAGGAGAGGACCCGGTTGACGAAGTTGCCGAGGGTGTCGGCCAGGTCCTTGTTCACCGTGGCGGTGAAGTGCTCCCAGGTGAAGGACGAGTCGTCGGACTCGGGGGCGTTGGCGATGAGGAAGTAGCGCCAGTAGTCCGCCGGGAGGATGTCCAGGGCCTGGTCGGTGAAGACGCCGCGCTTCTGGGACGTGGAGAACTTGCCGCCGTAGTACGTCAGCCAGTTGAAGGCCTTGACGTAGTCGACCTTCTTCCACGGCTCGCGTACGCCGAGCTGCGTGGCCGGGAACATCACCGTGTGGAACGGGACGTTGTCCTTGGCCATGAACTCCGTGTAGCGGACGGGGTTCTCGCCGGTGTCGCTCTCGTACCACCACGACTTCCAGTCGCGCGTCTCACCGGCGGGGGCCGCGTCCGACCACTCCTTCGTCGCGCCGATGTACTCGATCGGGGCGTCGAACCAGACGTAGAAGACCTTGCCCTCCGCCGCCAGCTCCGGCCAGGTGTCGGCGGGGACCGGGATGCCCCAGTCCAGGTCGCGGGTGATCGCGCGGTCGTGCAGGCCCTCGGTGAGCCACTTGCGGGCGATGGAGGACGCGAGCTGCGGCCACTCCTCCTCGTGGGCCGCGACCCACTCCTCGACCTCGTGCTGGAGCTTCGACTGGAGGAGGAAGAGGTGCTTGGTCTCACGGACCTCCAGGTCCGTGGAGCCGGAGATCGCCGAGCGCGGGTTGATGAGGTCCGTGGGGTCCAGGACCCGGGTGCAGTTCTCGCACTGGTCGCCGCGGGCCTTGTCGTAGCCGCAGTGGGGGCAGGTGCCCTCGACGTAGCGGTCCGGGAGGAAGCGGCCGTCGGCGGGCGAGTACACCTGGCGGATCGCGCGCTCTTCGATGAAGCCGTTCTCGTTGAGGCGGCGGGCGAAGTGCTGGGTGATCTCCAGGTTCTGCGGGGAGGAGCTGCGGCCGAAGTAGTCGAAGGCCAGCGCGAAGCCGTCGTAGACCGCCTTCTGCGCGTCGTGCGCCTGCGCGCAGAACTCCGCTACGGGGAGACCCTGCTCCTTCGCGGCCAGCTCGGCCGGGGTGCCGTGTTCGTCCGTCGCGCAGATGTAGAGGACGTCGTGGCCGCGCTGGCGGAGATAGCGGGAGTACACGTCCGCCGGGAGCATGGACCCCACCATGTTGCCCAGGTGCTTGATCCCGTTGATGTACGGAAGGGCGCTGGTGATGAGGTGTCGAGCCATCGGGGGGCTGCTCCCAGGTCGGTGTGTTGCTGTTACTGCGAACCTTGAAATCGTATCCGACATGGGTGTGCCGCCCGCCTCCCGTTTTACGGGGTGGGAAGCGGGCGGCACGTTGTCCTACGGCTGTGCGGTTACGGGCGCCAGTCGATCAGTACGCCGTCGTAGAGCTCCGCGTCCGTGAGCTCCAGGGGGGTCGGGCCCGCGTGGAAGAAGGCCGTGTTGTCGGTCTTCAGCTTGCGGAGGTAGTCGAAGGCCTTGTTCTCGTGGTCGCCGAACGCGACGAACGCGAAGAACACGGAGGCGTGGGACTTGGCCGCGTCCGTGAGGGACTGGGTGGCCGGGGTCTTGGCGTCCGGGGCGCCGTCCGTCTGGAAGACGACGAGGGCGGGGGTGCCCGGGGTGGCGTTCTTGTCGTAGTGCGCGAGTACGGCTTCTACGGCGGCGTGGTAGCTGGTGCGGCCCATGCGGCCGAGGCCGGCGTGGGCCTCGTCGATCGCGTTCTCGGGGGAGGTGGGGGTGAGGTCCGTGGTGCCGTCGACCTCGGTGGAGAAGAAGACGACGTGGACGTTGGGGGTGGGGTCGGGGTCCAGGTGGGTCGCCAGGGCGAGGGCCTGGTCGGCGAGGGCCTGGGCGGAACCGTCCTTGTAGTACGGGCGCATGCTCGCGGAGCGGTCCAGGACGAGGTAGAGCTTCGCTCGGGTACCGGTGAGGTTGGCCTTGGAGAGGGCGAGCGCGGCGGAACCGGTCCCTACCGCCTCGGCTACGCCATCGGCCTCGACCGTTTCCCCACCCGCAGCGCCGGTGGTGCTTTCGTCGTCGGGTGCGGGTGACCCCTGCGGGGCGGACTCGCCGTCGGCGGCCGCGGCCAGGGGGGTGGGCACGGCTGCGTCTGCGTCCGCGTCTGCGGCGACTGGTTCCGCTGCGGGTTCGGCAACGGGTTCTGCCACCGGTTCCGCGGCGGGTTCGGGGGTGGTGGCCTCGGCTGCGACCGGCTCGGACACCTCGTCGGTCACCTCGTCGACCACCGGCTCAGCTGCCTCGGGAGCCGACGGTTCGGTCACCTCGGCAGTCACCGGTTCCGCGGCGGGCTCCGGCTCGGCTTCCGGTTCCGGCGTGACATCGGCGACCGGCGCCACCTCGGGCTCGGTCTCCGCGACGGGCTCAGCTTCGGCTTCCGGTGCCACCTCAGCGACAGACTCGGCGACCAGCTCGGCCTCTGCCTCCGGCGTTACCTCAGCCGTAGGCGCGACTTCCGCCTCGGGCTCGACAACCGGCTCGACTTCCGCGACCGGCTCCGCTTCGGCCTCCGCCTCCGGCGCCACCTCAACCGCAGGCTCTGCCTCTGCCTTCGCCTCAACGACCGGCTCAGCAACAGCCTCAGTCGTCGGCTCAACCACGACCTCGGTCACCGGCTCGGCAGTCACCTCGGTAGCCGGCTCGGCAACCACCTCAGCAGTCGGCTCGGCAACCACTTCGGTCACCGGCTCGGCGGTCGGCTCGGCGACAGCCTCCGTCGCCGCCACCGGCTCGCGCTCGGCCGCAGCCCCGGTACCCTCCGCTCCTTCCGCCGACGTCGCCGGCTTCGGGACCGACACGTTGTCGAAGGCCAGCGCCACGAGCTCGTGCTCGTCGTCCTCCAGGGTGGAGGACGGGCGGGGCTCCGGAACCGTGGCCGTGGCCGTTGCCGCGGGTGACGGCTTCGGCGTCGAGGTGAGGTCGGGTTCGGTGGAGGGGGACGGGACCTTCGCGTCCGGTTCCACAGCCACCGCGGTCGGCTGCTCTTGCGAAGGAGTGCGTTCCGCACCCTCTGCTCCGGCGGCACGCTCCTTGCGTGACCTGCCGAATGCATTCCGCAGGAGAGTGAGAATGCCCATGTGCGCAACCCTTCGCGTGAGTTGAAGCCGTCAATCCCTGGCCAGGACGGACACGTAAGGTTAGCGGCCCCGGACGGCGATCTTAGGCATGGGCAAGGCGCATGAGACGCGTCTCGTCAACACCCCCTGTTTCAGCCACCACTTCGCTCACCCGTTCACCTGCCTGTTTGTGCCTCAGTGCGGCGACGCGATCGCCCGTGCCGCCGCCACCTCCTGCCGCAACGGCTCCAACACGCTCTCCGCCGGGCCCGTCAGATCCGTACGGACCTCCACCAGCACCTCCGACTCGCGTACGCCCTCCGACAACTCCCGGAGCTGGCGCGCCACTTGGGTCACCTCGGCCGGTGACGGCGGTGGTGCTCCGTGTTTCACCCGTACCCTCGCCGCCGTCGTCGCGTCGACGATCCGCTCTACGGCCACGACCAGCGGGAGCCAGCCGGCGGCGAGGCGGCCGGTGGGCGGGGGTTCGGTGAGAGCGCGCTGGAACTCCGTACGGATGACGGACAGGTCGCGGTAGAGGCGGCGGCGCATACGAGCGCGGGCCGCCGGATCGACCTCCGCCCCCGCCCCCACCACGGAACCCTCCGACTTACCGAACGCCGACTCCACATACCCCGCCGTGTCCGCCACCGCCTCCGCCAACCGGTCCCCCACCCGCGTGTGCCAGCTCTCCGGCCAGAGGAGATAACCGGCCACCAGCGCGATCCCGCAGCCGATCAGGGAGTCCACCAGCCGGGGCAGCAGCAGCGCCGTGCCCTGGTGGTTCAGGACGTCGGAGAGGAGCAGGATCACCGGGGTGATCGCCATCGTCTGGTAGCCGTAGCCGCGGGGGGTCAGGGCCGGGATCAGCGGGGCCAGGAGGAGCAGGACCAGGACGTCCCACCAGCCCCTCGGCACCACCGACAGCACCGCCGCCGCGATCACCAGTCCCGCCACCGTGCCGAGCGCTCGCAGCAGTGCCCGGGAGAAGACCGAGCCGAAGTCGGGCTTCATGACGAAGGTGATGGTCAGGGCTACCCAGTACGAGCGGGGGACCGGGACCGTGGATACCAGGACCTGCGCGAGGCCGATACAGACCGCCAGGCGTAGGCCGTAGCGCCAGGAGCCCGAGGACAGCAACACATTCCGCGCCGCCCTCGCCGTGCGGATGCGGAGCGCCGCCGGGCGGCCCAGGCGGTCGTCGATGCCCCTCGGGTCCACGTCCGGGGCCGTGACGACCTCGGCCGCGTGGCGCAGGGCGTGGTCGACCGCGCGGGTCGTCTCGCCGGTGGGGGTGGGGAGGTCGAGGCCTATCGGGCCCGTGTAGCCGGTTTCCACGGCGTGGGCCAGGTGGCGGACCGTCTCTCGGATCTGGGGCGGTAGCGGTTGGCCGGACTGGTGGACCGCGGGGGCCGCCTCCACCACCGGGGTGATGGCGTTCAACTGGGCCAGCAGGCGGGTCAGTTCGGGGCTGCGGCCGTGGTGGCGGGCTCGGCGGGCGAGGACGAGGTCGTACGACTGGTTCAGGGACTGGGTGACTGCCCGGCGGGCCGCGTCGTAGGCCGCTGTCGGGTCGTCGCCGCAGGTGGCGAGGAGGTCGGCGACGGTGCGGTAGGTGTTCGCGACCGCCGATCGTTCCGGGATCCCGGAACGCAACGGCCAGGCCAGCAGGGCCAGGAGGAGGACCAGGAGGCCGCCGCCGGACATCAGCGCGGGGGCCAGCCACCACGCGCCGGGGAGCGGAAGTCCCGCGCCGATCACCGAGTTGAGGAGCAGGAGCAGGCCCGATACGGAGGCCACCGCGCCGATCGTCGAGATCATCCCGGAGACGAGCGCGATGCCGGTGAGCGCGGCGACCGCGTACCAGCCGTGGCCGTAGACCGCGGAGCCGAGCGTGACGCCGATGGCGCCGAAGAGCTGGGGGATCGCGATGTTGAGGATGCGCATGCGGTACGCGTCGGCGGTGTCGCCGATGACGCCGGAGAGGGCGCCCATGGAGGCGAGGGCGCCGTAGGCCGGTTGACCGACGGCCAGGCCGATGGTGAAGGGGAGGGCCATCGCGATGGCGGCGCGGGCGATGGCCGGCCAGTTGAGGGGGGCCTGCTGGGGTTGGAGGTTCCTCACCAGCCAGTCGGGGGGTGTGAGGCCGATGGGGAACTCGCGGGACATGCGCCCATTATGAGCGTCGCGTCCCGTGGAGAAAGGATCGCGCCCGGGCTATTCGTGCTGGTGGAGCGTGATGTCGACCAGCAGGGCGCGGTGGTCGGTGTCGGCGATGTCGAGGAAACGGGCGCTGTTCGCGGAGAAGTCCGGTGACAGCAGGACGTGGTCGATCTGGGTGCCGAAGGTGGGGGTGAACCGCTCCGGCCAACTGGGGGTGCGCGGGTGCCCGGCCATGCGGGCCGCGTCGCGCAGGCCGGTGTCCAGGATGCGGCGGAAGGCCGCGTGGTCCTGGGAGGAGTTGAAGTCTCCGGCCAGGATCGTGGGGGTGGTCGAATCAGCGGCGGCAAAGGTACGGAGCCTGCCCAGCTCTCGGCGCCAGAGACCGACCTGGTTCGGCAACGGGGGCATGGGGTGCGCGAGTTGGAGCCGTACGGAATGACCGGCCACGTCGGCCACCGCGCCCGGCATGCCCATCGTGCCGGTGACGCCCTTCGTGCCCTTGAGCGGGAAGCGGCTCAGGATGACCGACCCGTGCGAACCGGCCGCCGCCACCGCCTGCCGGTACGGGAACTCGGTGCCGAAGTCCCTTCGCAGCGTGGCCTGGCAGGTGTACTCGCACTCCTCGACGAACACCACGTCCGGCCGCTCCCGCCGGATCACCGGCACCAGGGAGCCCGTCCCCTGCCCGAACTCCACGTTCGAGGTCAGGACGCGGAACTCGGCGATCGCAGGACCGCTCGGGTCACCGCTCTTCCCGTACGGCTCGATGAACCACGCCAGCAGGCCCAGCAGCGCGACGCCCCACACCAGTCCGAGCCGCCAGCGGGTGAAGAGGGAGAGGAACAGTCCGACGCCGGTCGGGGCGAGCAACCAGGGGAAGAACGCGAGGAGTTGGGGGACGGGAGTGATGGCGTCCGTGTCGGCCGTGCGGCAACCCACGACCACGCTCGCGCCCGTGAACAGCAGTCCGGCGCACCATCGCCAGAAGCGGCGTGCGCGGTGGCGTTCGGGTACGAAGTCGGCGGCGGTCCACTCGGTGGTCGCGGTGCCCAAGGGGTTACCTTCCGCCGGTGGACGCAGATGCCCGAATCATCCCACGTGTGCCAGGAACTCCCCCAGGATCCCGTTGAACTCCTCGGGGCGTTCGAGGTTCGGCAGATGGGCCGCATCCTCGATCACCCGCAGCGTGGAGTCCGGGAGCGCCGCGTGCATCGCCTCCGCGTCGGAGACGGGGGTGTAGGTGTCGTCGGCGCCCACGACCACCAGGGCCGGGACCGTCACCCGGGTCAACAGGTCGCGGTAGTCGGGGCGTTGGGCACGGGCGCGCAACGCGGCAGCGGCGGACCCGGGGGCGGTGGCCGTCATCATGCGGTGGACGTGCGCCTTGACCTGCGGGTCCGCGGTCGGCGCCACCATCCGCTCCAGCACCTCGTCGGCGTAGCCGCACATGCCCTCGCGGAGGAGCCGGTCGGCCGTCGCCTCGCGGGTACGAGCGGCCTCCGGGGTGTCCGCCGACGGGAAGGTGTCGGCGAGGACCAGGCCCCGGACGCGCTCGCCGAACCGGCCGTAGCAGTCCATCGCGATCTGGCCGCCCATGGACAGCCCGGCCAGCACGAACGTCTCCACCTTCAGCTCGTCCAGCAGTTCCTCGATGTCGGTGGTGAAGTCCGAGAAACGGGTGACGGTGGAAGGTGCGGGAGAACTGCCGTAGCCGCGCAGGTCGGGGGCGATGACCCGGCGGGCGGGGGAGAACGCCTCGATCTGCGGGGTCCACATCGTGTGGTCGAAGGGGTGGCCGTGGATGAGGACAAGGGGGAGATATGGGGAAGTAAGGGGTGGCATGTGATCGACCCTAGATCCGCCCAACTCCTCGGTGCAATAAAATCTTTGCTCTCGGTGCAATGTGCTGAGAGAAGACGAGCGACGACGATGTGGAGACGAGAGAGAGGGGTGGCTCCGTGGGCGACTACCGGCGGATCGCCGACCGCATCGCGGACGACATCGCCTCCGGACGGCTCCGGCCGGGCCAACGGCTGTCCCCGCAGAGGGCGTTCGCCCGTCGGCACGGGATCGCGGGTTCCACGGCGGGGCGCGTCTACGCCGAACTCGTGCGCCGGGGGCTGGTGGTGGGGGAGGTCGGCCGCGGCACCTTCGTCCGGGCCGCGGCGGCGGGGCCGTACGGGCAGGCGATCGTCGAGGCGGCGACCACCGCCCCGGTGAACCTGGAGCTCAACTACCCTTCCGCGCCGGGCCAGTCGGAGTTGCTGGCCCCGGCGCTCGCGCCGCTGCTCCGCCCGGACGTGCTGACCGAGGCGCTGCGCCCGGCCCCGGCCACCGGCACGGCGGCGGCTCGCGAGGCGGTGGCGGAGCTGCTGGCCACGCCCGCCTGGCGGCCCGCCCCCGACCGCGTCCTCTTCAGCGGCAACGCCCGGCAGGCCATCGCCGCGACCCTCGCCTCCCTCGTCCGGCCGGGTGGCCGCGTCGGGGTCGAGCCGTTGACGTATCCGCTGGTCAGGGAGATCGCGGGGCGGCTCGGGGTCGTGCTCGTCGCGTTGGAGGCGGACGGGGACGGGCTGCGCCCGGAGTCGGTCGTCGCCGCGCATCGGACAGCGCCCCTCTCCGCGCTCTATCTCCAGCCGACGCTCCACAATCCGACCTCCGTGACGACCAGCGAGGCGCGGAAACGGGAAATCGCCGATGTCGTGCGGGAGTTGGGGCTGCCCGTCGTCGAGGACCGGATCTGGTCCTTCCTCCATCCGCACTCCCCCGCGCCGCTCGCCGCCCACGCCCCCGGTCTCGTGCACGTCGTGGACGGGCTGTCGAAGCGGGTCGCGCCGGGGCTCACCGTCGGGTTCCTCGTCGTGCCGGAGGGGCGGGTCGAGGCCGTGGGCGCCGCGATCCGGTCGGGTGGGTGGAGCGCGGGGCGGTTCGCGCTGGAGGCCGGGGTGCGGTGGATGGGGGACGGGACCGTGGGACGGCTGGTCGCGGCCAAGCGGGCGGACGCGGCGGCCCGACAGCGGCTGGTGGGCGAGGAGTTGGGCGGGTTCGCCGTACGGGCCGATCCGCTGACCTATTACGCCTGGTGGGAGTTGCCCGCGCCGTGGCGGGCCGACACCTTCACCGCCGCCGCGGCGGCGCACGGGATCGCCGTCACGCCCGGGACCGCCTTCAGCGTCGATCCGAAGGTGACCCCGGACGCGGTCAGACTTGGGCTTGCGTCGGCTGCTGTGCCCGATCTGCGGCGGGCGTTGCGGACGCTCGCCGGTCTCGCAGGAGGCGGAGGAGCAGGAACTCCCGTACGGGGCGGGCGTATCGGGTGAGCCAGGCCAGCGCGGCCACCGTCAGGCCCACGCCCAGCAGCAGCCAGGCGACCTTGCGCAGGGTCGCGGTCAGGGCGTCGTAGATCGCGCCGCCCGCCGCGCCGGAGAGCTCGGCCGGCAGGTCGGCGACGGTGAAGTGGCGGCCGATCGCGAGCGCGAGGCCGAGCAGCGCGCCGCCGAGGGCCGTGCCGAGCGCGGTCGCGGTGATCGCGCGACGGCGGCGCACGGCGACGGCGATACCGGTGACGGCGAAGACGGCGGCGGCCACGGGGAGCCAGAAGCCGGCGACCTCAAGCACGTGGAACTCCCTCCGGAGCGGGCCCAGTTCACCGGCCGGGAGAACCTCGACCCGGGTGTGCTGGACGGGGATGTTGTTCGCCAACGGGAGGTTCTCGTGGGCGAGTTGGTGTTTGACCCGGGCGGTGACGGGGGCGAGGTCGACGGTGACGGTGCCGGACCGTCCCTCGTCCTGCAGGGCGTTCAGGACGGCGTCGTGCGTGACCCGGTTGCCCTCGTCCCAGGCCACGCGGAAGGCCTCGGTCTCGGTGAAGGAGCGCATCGCGTCGTGCACGAACGGCGCCATCACGCCCCGTGTCGCGCTCATCCGGACCCCGCCGACCGTGGCTCCGCCGACCTGGATCCCGCCGATCCGCACCTCGCGCAGGATGCCCGCGCCGACCGTGTCCGCGATCGCGTTCCGTACGGCCGGGTCCGATGCGAGGGGTGCCATCGTCGTGACGTAGCGGCCGGAGTCGGTCAGGCCGTACGCCGCCCAGGCCGCCAGCGCGCCGAAGGGCGTGAGGAAGCAGGAGAGGGCGACGAGGACGGCCGACAGGGCGCTCCGGAGACGTGGGGGCATCTCCTCAGGACACGGCCGGGGGGCGTCGTATGCGAGCGGGTCGGGGTTTTTTGACTGCGTATGGGTTAAATGTCAAGCCGAATGGGCGGTCCCGGTCGCGGAACCCTTGGCGGAACTGGGGAGTCCGCTCTCGGGTGGAGGCTTCACCCGAACGGGTGTTTCCTGGAGCTGGGGAGAAGGAGGCCGAACATGCGCACCACTCCGGCCCTGCGGACTCTGGCCGCGGCCCTGCTCACCGGTGGCACTCTCGCCGTCGCGGCGGCGGGCACCACGGCAGCGGCAGCACCGACCACGTACGCCGAAGGACATGGCGGTGGTGGCGGTGGCGGCAGTCCGATCTGGGGCACCATCGTGTCCCGCACGGAACTGAACGTGCGGGAGTCGCCCACCACCCACTCGCCCGTCGTCGACGCGCTCTCACCCGGCAGTCAGGACCGCGTCCAATGCGTGGTCAGGGGACAGAGCGTCAACGGAAATCCCGACTGGTACTGGCTCGTCGGCGCACAGGCCTGGGCCAGCGCCGCGTTCGTCGACACCGGCGGCCAGGGCGTGCCGTCCTGCTCGGACCCGTGTCCGGGCTGGCACGACGGCGGCAACGGCAACTCGGGCAACTCCAACTGGAACAACGACCCGAACTGGAACGACAACAGCTCGTCCTCGTGGAGCACGTCGGCCTCCGGGTCGTGGAGCGCCTCGGGCTCGTGGAGCTGGAGCTCCTCCGGTTCGTCGACCGGCGGCGGCATCTGGAACTGGGCGCCGTAGAAGAACAGGGCACAAGGAGTGGGCCCCGGCACCAACTCGGTGCCGGGGCCCACGTGTTGCTGTCTGTGCCGGTGTTGCTGTCTGTGCCGGGTCAGCGGATGCGGTTGCCCTCTCCGTCCTCGCGTGTGTAGTAGCGGTAGAAGAAGACCAGGAAGACGGCCGCCGTGGTCGCGAGACCGATGGCCGTGGAGCGCAGCACGCTCTCGCCGGTCTGGCTGTAGAGGAAGCCGAGCGCCGCGCCCGCGAAGCCGGACTTGACCAGCGAGTGCAGTTCGCGCTTGAGCAGCGGCGCGAACTGCGCGACCGCCAGGCACAGCACGATGAACGCGAGCGCCGTCACGAAGCCGAACAGGATGTTCCAGCCCGTGATGGGGCCGCCGCTGCGACGGTTGGCCGCCGCCCAGTAGCCGTAGACGAGTCCCAGGACGACCGGGATCGCGATCTTCGCCACGCGGTGGACGCGTGCGTCGAAGATGTCGGGCAGATTGCTGGTGAATCCGCCCCGGCCGGTGGTGTTGCCCGGGCCGGTCATTCCGCCGGGCGTGGGTGCCGCATGAGCCATGAGAGCACTCCTCTCTCTCCCCGTACTACCAATGCACACCCCGGCGGAGGCGGTGGCAAGTCGGCGTGCGGCCTCCGTTGCAGCGTGTTTCGCTGGGGCGCATGAAGCTCGTACTCTTCGGCGCCACCGGCATGGTCGGCAGCCGGATCGCGACGGAGGCGTCGGCCCGCGGCCACCAGGTCCTGGCGGTCAGCCGCTCCGGCCAGTCGCCCGTCCCCGGGGTCACCGCCACGGCGGCCGACGCGACGGACCCGGCGAAGGTGACCGAGGTCGCGCGCGGCGCCGACGCCGTCGCCTCCGCGTGCGTACCGCCCCGCGACGGCAGCGACCCGCGCGGCCCCTTCCTCGCCCTGAACGAGGCGCTCGTCGCGGGCGTCCGCGCGGCCGGTGTCGGGCGGCTCATGGTGGTCGGGGGCGCCGGCGGTCTGGAGGTCGCCCCCGGGCAGGCCCTCAGCGACCAGCCCGGCTTCCCCGAGGCCTACCTCCCGGAGGCGCACGCCCACCGCGACGTCCTCGCCTACTACCGCTCCCTCGACGACGGCCTCGACTGGACGTACGTCTCCCCCGCCGCCGAGATCGCCCCGGGCACCCGTACCGGGCGCTTCCGCGTCGGCGGGGACCGGTTCATGACCGACGACAAGGGCCGCAGCTTCATCAGCGCCGAGGACTACGCGGTCGCCTTCGTCGACGAACTGGAGCGGGACGAGCACCCGCGCGCCCGGATGTCGGTCGCATACTGACACCGTGAGCGGCCGCGGACACAGACCGGTGCGCTACGGCGACCTCGGGCGCTCCCCGCTCGACGGCGACCCCGACGCGATCCGGCGGCAGCACCTGCTGCGGGTGCGCGGGCGGAGCGTCGCCTGGATACCGCCGCTGCTGGTGCTCATCACCATCCTGCTGGTCGACTGGTACACCGGCGGCGAGTTCCGGACCGTCTCGTGGATCGTGCTCGTGCCCGGGATCGCGGCGGCGATCTGCGGGGTGCGGGGCACGGCCGTGTTCGCGGTGCTCGGCCTCGCCACCTACGTCCTCGCCGACCACGCCTGGCCGCGCCAGTACCAGACCGGGCTGCCCGACTTCATCCTCGTCGGAGTCGGCGGCGCCCTCGCCGTGCTGGCATGTGTGGTCCGGGTCCGCGGCGAACGCCGGATGCTGCGCATGCGGGACGTCGCCGAGACCACCCGCCGCACGCTGCTGCGCCCGCTGCCGCCGGGCTGGGGCGGCCTCGACCACGCGGCCGTCTACCTCGCCGCGGATGCCTTCGCCCGCGTCGGCGGCGACTTCTACGACATCCAGCCCGGCCTGCACGGCACCCGCGCGCTCGTCGGTGACGTCCAGGGCAAGGGCCTCGGCGCGGTGGAGGCCGCGGCGGCGCTGCTCGGCACGTTCCGCGAGGCGGGGTACCACGAGCCGGAGCTGGCGACCGTCGCCGCGCGGCTGGAGACCCGGATCCACCGGCACGGGCTGCATCTCGCCGCCCTCGGCCAAGAGGACGACGACCGCATCGACCGCTTCGCGACAGCCATCCTGCTGAGCTTCCCCGTCGCCGAACCGGACACCGTCGAGGTCGTCAACTTCGGTCACGAACCCCCGCTGGTGGTCGGCCCGCACGGGGTACGGTCCCTGCCGCCCGGGCACGGACTCCCGCTCGGGCTGGGCGAGTTGGCCCACATGGACGGGCCGCCGCCGACGCTCCGGATCACCCTCGCCCCCGGTGAGACCCTGCTCGTGGTCACCGACGGGGTGACGGAGGCGCGGGACGGGGCGGGCGTCTTCTACCCGCTCAAGTCCCTTGTCACGGAAGGTGTCCTGGCCGATCCGCACCTCGCCGACCCGGACCGCCTCGTCGCCTACGTCCGTGACGGCACCCTGCGCCACAGCGGCGGACATCTCGCCGACGACACCACGATCTTCGCGGTACGGCGGTCCTGACATCACCCTTTGCGGCAGCAGAGGGTGAGCAGAGGTTACGGTGCTGCGGTACGAAGTGAATGATGTGATCGGCGTGATCGCCGTGTTCGACGGTTCGGGGGAGGACGTATGCCTGGAACGGTGCTGCTGCTCGCGGCCTCGCCGGTGGGCAAGGGACGCCTGGTGGACGCGGCGTCCGTGCTGCCGGTCCTCGCGGCCGTCGACCCGGCCGTCCTGTCCGGCACGGACACCGCCAACGTTGTCGAACTCGCCGACCCGTTGGAGCCGCAGGCCGTACTGACCCGGTTGCGGGCCGCCGCCACGGCACCGGGGCCGTTGACCGTGTTCGTCACCGGCCAGCTCCAACTCGACCGGAAACAGCACCTTCCGCACTTGGCCCTGGCTCGTACGACGCCGGCGACCGTCCGTTACACCGCGTTCCCGTGGGCCTGGGTCCGCGAGGAGTTGCGGTTGCGGGCGCCGGGGACGACGACGTTGTTCCTCGACCTGCACACGGATGCGGAGACCTGGCAGTGGCTGCGGGCTCATCCACTCGACTCGGGCCGCACGAACACCGTTTACGGTCGCATCGCACCGCCGCCGGCTCGGCGCAGCGTGGCTGTCCCGTCGTACATGAAGGCGGTCGCGACGATTCTGCGCAGCGGGTGGCGTCCGCCGGTTGAGCAGTTGCATCAGGAGGCGGTGGGGCGGCTGGGGGCGGAGGGGTATGCGGACGTGGTGCTCGCCACCCCGGGGAGCGTTGGGGTGGGCGTCCCTGGGGGCTCCGCCCCCAGACCCCCGTCGGCCCTGAAGGGGCCTCGTCCTCAGACTCCCCCAGAGGGGGGACCCCCAGACGGGCTGAAAAACACTGACCCGCACGGGGTTATCACCATTGCCGTCCAATCCGGTCGCCACACCGCCGCCGACGCCCTCGCCGCCGAGCACGAGCAGGCCGCCGTACGCGCATACGGCCGGGGTTCCGAAGAGGCGCTGCACTGGACCGAAGTGCGGGCCGATCTCGCGATGTTGGCGGGGGATCCGGTGCGGAGTTGCCGGGCCTGGCTCGCGGTGGCTGCGGCTCGGCTGGCGGCGGGGCAGTCACCCGACGCGGTCGCCGTCGAGGCGGCCGTGGACCGGGCCCATCACCAGTGGGGGCAGATCCACGAACCGGCCCGCGCTCGTGAACTCGGGCCCGAACTGGCCGAGTTGAGGAGCCGGGTGCCAGGGCGCCGCGCGGGCGCCCTGGATCACGTACAGCAGCACCTGGTCCAACTCCAGTTGATGGGCTAGTCAGTTCACCGTCAGGATCTCCAACGCGCCTGACACCAGGGTCCGTACACCCGGCGTCACCGTCACCAGGTCCGGTGCGAACTGCGGGCTGTGGTTGCTGGGGACCGCGTGGAACTTCTCCATCAGGTCCGTGCCGGGGGCCGCGTCCCACACGTCCGCCGGGGTGCTCGTCACGAACCAGTAGGAGTACGGCACCCCGTCCGGGACCAGGCGGGGGAAGTCCTCGCTGCCCGTCGCCGGGCCGGGGTCGAAGACCGTGCCCGCGCCGAGGACCTCGGTGTGCACGGCGGCGATGCGGCGGTCGGTGTCCGCGTCGTTGACCATCGTGGGGAGGCTGGTGCCGAGGGTCACCTCGGGCTCGCGCGGGCAGCCCGCGGCGAGGCATTCGCCGGACGCGATACGGCGGATCGCGGCGATCATCCGCTCCCGCACGTCGTCGGACTGGGTGCGCAGGTTGAGGGAGATCCGGGCCTCGGTCGGGATGATGTTGTGCCGGGTGCCCGCCTCGATACGGCCCACGGTCAGGACGGCGGAGTCACGTGCGGCGATCTCCCGGGACACCACCGTCTGGAGGCGGGTCACCAGGTACGCGGCCGTGACGACCGGGTCGACCGTCGCCTCGGGGCGTGAGCCGTGGCCACCGAGGCCGTGGACGACGATGTCGATGTCCGTCGAGGCCGACATGATCAGGCCGGGCACGTGCGGGTAGAACCCGGCCGGTCCCGGCGCCGCGTGCTGGGCAAGCAGCGCGTCCGGGCGCGGGACGCGCTCGTACAGGCCGTCGGCCACCATCGCCTCCGCGCCCGAACCCGTCTCCTCCGCGGGCTGGCCCACCAGCACCAGCGTTCCCGACCAGGTGTCCCGCCCGGCGGCCAGCGCCTGGGCCGCGCCCGCCAGCCAGGTCACGTGCAGGTCGTGCCCGCAGGCGTGCATCGCGCCGGGGACCGAGGAGGCGTACGACAGCCCGGTCTCCTCCTGCACCGGCAGCGCGTCCATGTCGGCGCGCAGCAGCACGGTCGGGCCGTCGCCGTTGCGGAGCACTCCGGCGACGCCGGTGCCGCCGATGCCCTCGACGGTGTCGTAGCCCGCCTTGGTGAGGCGTTCGGCGAGCTTCGCGGCCGTGCGGTGTTCACGGCCGGACAGCTCGGGGTGTCGGTGCAGGTCCCGGTAGAAGTCCTCCAGGTCGGGGACCGGGAGGTCGGCGGTGAGGTCGAGTGCGGTGCGCGCGGCGGGGGAAGTGGTCACGGGGGCAGCGTATGCGCGCCGGATGTGCGTGCGGGAGCCTGCGGCGGGACAGGGGGAACGTCCCGCCGCATCCGCTGAAGGACGCACGCCGAGGGGCGCTCCTCACCCGTACGGCCCAGCTCACGCGGCCACGCCCGCACGGCGCTGCTCCACTGATGAGGAACGAAGAAAACAAGGGGGCCGGTAGTACCCACTAGGACCCACCGAAGGAAGTGCCGCCCATGGCTGTTCCCGAAGCCAACCTCGCCATCAACTTCACCCAGGGGCTGAACGACGCCTGGTCGAAGGTCGCGCAGTTCGTGCCGAAGCTCGTCGGCTTCCTGGTCATCCTGGCCATCGGCTGGTTCGTGTCGAAGATGATCGCCCGCGTCCTGGACAGGGTGCTGCGCAAGGTCGGCTCGGAGAAACTCTCCGAACGGGCCGGTACGGAACGGTACTTGCGGGACTCCAAGTACGACATGACCGGCATCGTCTGCAAGATCGTGTACTACGCGCTGATGCTGATCACCCTCCAGCTCGCGCTCGGAGTCTTCGGCTCCAACCCGGTCAGCACGATGATCAACGGCATCGTCGCCTGGCTCCCTCGCGGCATCGTCGCGGTCGTCCTGGTCGTCGTCGCGATGGCCATCGCCAACGCGGTCCGCGGCATCGTCGGCAGCGCCCTGTCGTCCATGTCGTACGGCAAGATGCTCGCGACCATCGTCTGGGCCTGCATCATGGCGCTCGGCGTGATCGCGGCCCTCGGCCAGGCGGGCATCGCCACCTCGGTCACCCAGCCGGTCCTCTACGCCGCCCTCGCGACCGCGGCCGGCATCCTGATCGTCGGCGTCGGCGGCGGCATGATCACCCCGATGCGCCAGCGCATGGAACGCATGCTGATGGCCGCCGAGCGCGAGACCACCAACGCCAGGGGCAGCCTCACGGCCTACCAGTCGGGCCGCCAGGACGCGATGACCAACCAGCCGGTGCGGGAGCGGACGGACATGGGTACCGATGGGCGAGGGGACATGCCCGGGTCGTCGGGCATGTGACCTGCGTAGATCTGTGGGGCAGCCCTACGGGGCCGCGTGGAGATGCAGAACCCGCGTGGCCTCGTGGGCCGGTCCGGGCTCGGCCGCTTTGGCCGGGCTCGCCGCGGCCGCTCCGATCAGGGCGGCGACAGCGATGACGGCGGCGCAGAATCCTCTGACGTAACGCGCGGACATACCTACCTCGCAACGACAGTGACAGCGACGGCAACAGCAGCGAATTAAACACGCTTAATGCGTGCCTAACTTAGAGGGTCGGAGTGCGCAACGGGAAGGGCTTCAGGGCGAGTTGAGTCACCGGAAACCCTTTTTCAGTCACCGTGGCGCTGCTCGGGGAGCAGCCCGTGCCGGTGCACCAGCCAGCTGATGGCGGTCAGCCTGCACACCGCGTAGTCGTGGCCGACCGGCTCCCGCCAGTCCAGTTCCGCGAGCGCGTCCAGGAAGCCGAGCGCGTAGTCCGTGAGGTCGGCGTGGTCCGGTGGCGGGGGCGAAAGATCCGGGCCGCCCGCCGCGAGGCGTTCACGCAGTTCAGCCACGTGCTGGTCCACGGCGGCCACGAAGGCGGGCTCGAACGCGAACTCCGCGAAGCGCGGCGCGTACGAGTCGCTGATCTTGGCCAAAGGGGACATTTCTCCACCGTACGTTACGAGCGTTATGGAGAGTTCGTGATTCTCATCACCCAGGCGGCGTCAAGTAGTTACTCTCGGCGACAGGCCGGTAACTACTCGGAGGGGACTGTCGCATGGTCCACGTTCGCCAACTCGACCCGAGCGCATCCCCGTTGGACTACTTCGGCTATGAATGCCGTCGGTTGAGGGAGGCGGCGAGTCTCACGCTGGAGGGCCTCGGCAAGATCCTCTACTGCACCGGCTCGCTCATCGGGCAGATCGAGACGGCCCAGAAGGTCCCGACCCGGAACTTCGCCGAGCGCCTCGACGCCGCGTTCATGACGGACGGGTCCTTCACCCGCATGATCGGCATGGTTCTGCGGAGCCAACTCCCCAACTGGTTCCAGGCGTTCGCCGACATGGAGGCGAAGGCCGCGTACATCTCGACGTATCAGTGCCAGTTGGTCTACGGCCTTCTCCAGACACCGGAGTACGCGGCAGCGCTGCTCGCCGTCGACGAGCCGGACAAGGTCGAGGAGATGGTCTCGGCACGCATGGAACGGCAGCGCATTCTGGATAAGAAGCAGCCGCCTGCGGTGTGGGTCATTCTGGACGAGTCCGTGCTGTTCAGGATGGTCGGCGACCGCGAGGTCATGCGTAAGCAACTGGCCCGGCTGGTGAGCTTCCGGGACAACCCCTGGGTGAACATTCAGGTGTTGCCGTTCTCCGTGGGCGCGCACACCGGAATGATGGGCTCTTTCACCCTCCTGCGCTTCGACGACGACCCCGACATCCACTACTCCGAGGGCTACGACCAGGGGCACATGACCGCCAACCCGGAAGTCATCAAGGAACGTTCAGTCGGATACGCTCGATTGCAGGCCGCTGCCCTCTCGGTGGAGGACTCGGCCGACCTGATCGCACGCGTGATGGAGGAGCGTTATGGAGACCGGCCGACAGACGTGGCGGAAGTCCAGCTATAGCGGCACCAACGGCGGTGAATGCGTCGAGTGTGCCCCTCTCGGCACTGTTGAGTGGCGCAAGTCGTCCTTCAGTGGCACCAACGGCGGTGACTGCGTCGAGGTCGCTACCGGTGCCCCCTGCGTCGCGATCCGTGACTCCAAGAACCCCGGCGGAGCTGTTGTCACCATCAACCGCGCCCACTTCGAGGACTTCATCAACTCGCTCTCCATGTAACTGAGTTACTCGCCAGTCTGTAACTCGGCTTACTGGCATGATTAATGCATGGTGAGACGGGACGACCCGGAAGTCATCGGGCGCAGGGTCCAGCAGTTGCGGCACGAACGCGGGCTCACCCAGCGGCAGTTGGCCGAGCCCGCCTACACGCCCGCGTACATCTCCACGCTTGAGGCCGGCCGGGTCCGCCCCTCCGACGACGCGTTGCGCCACCTCGCCGAGCGACTCGGCGTCGCCTACGAGGAGTTGGCGACCGGCCGCCCCGCCCACCTCGCCACCGAACTCCGCCTGCGCCTGACCGAGGCCCAACGCACCCTGGCCACAGGGGAGTCGGAGGAGGCCACCGAGCAGTACGCCGACCTCTTGGAGGAGGCGGTGTCGCTGGGGCTGGCGGACGAAGAGGCCATAGCACTGCTCGGGCTCGGCGAGTGCGGCCTCGACACCGGCGACCTGACCGCCGCCCGCCTGCACTTCGAGCGCGCCGAGCAACGACTGGCCGACGAACCGCTCCCCTCCCGCGTCCCGGCGATCCGGGGCCGAGCGGTCGCCCACTACCTCACCGGTGAACTCCGTTACGCCGTCTACCTGTTGGAGTCCACCCTCGACGAGCTGAACCGGGGCGGCCTGCACGACCCGGATGCCCTGCTGCTGCTCTACGCGAGCGCGATAGGGCCGTACATGGACATGGGCGCGCACGCGAGGGCGGCCCAGGCGGCGGAGTTGGCGCTCGCGCTGGCGCCGCAGGTGGCGGACCCGGCGCTGCTGGCCCGTATGCACCGGTCGGTGGCGCGGACGCTGATAGCGGAGGGCAAGGTCGCCGAGGCCGACGCCTCCCTTGCCAAGGCCGCCGATCTGTACCGGCAGCTCCAGTTCCGTACCGAACTCGCCAACTGCCACTGGATGCGCGGTTACGTCTACGCCCAGGACGGCGAACTGGAGCGTGCCGAGGTCGAGTTGAGACAGGCGCTGGCCATGCTGACGGCGAAGCGCGCGGCCCTCTACAGCAGTCAGGTCGCCGTCGAGCTGGCCGACGTACTCCACAAACGCGGCAAGTCCGACGAGGCCGCCGCCCTCCTCCACGACGTCCTCAGCGACCTCAGCTCCGAACGCGGCGCCCTGCACTCCGCCGCCGCCCACCGCCTCCTCGGCATCATCGCCGAGGACGCCCGCGACACGGACGCGGCCGAGGAGCACTACGTCCGCGCCCTCAGCCTGCTGGAACGCGCGGGCGCCGCCGGCGACCTGGCCGACCTGTGCCGGATGCTCGGCGACCTGCTCCGCCGCACCGGCCGGGTGGAGGCGGCCCTGGACGCGTACCGCACCGGCCTCGGCCACCGCACCGCCCCCGGCACGACGACCCTCGGCCCGGCCCCCGCACAGCCTCCTCTTTGACAAATCGGGGATACCGCACAGAGCCGACGGTTACCGTGCAACGGATCGGTACTCGTGTGGTCGTAGTCGTGCGAAACGGGATGAGACAGGCGCGTGCGCGTGCAGAACGAACGGACCGTGGTCGACGGCCTGCGCCTGGCCGTACGCGCCATGGTCTACGCGGTCCTGGGCGGCGCGGCGCTGATCGCGATCGCGACAGTCGTCTCGGTCCTCGGCCCGATGGTCGCGATCGACCTGTACACCCCGGCCGTGGCGGCCTGGTGGACGGTCTTCACGGCGGTCGCCGTCCAGGGCGTCCCCTTCCTGCTGCTGGGCACGGTGGTGTCGGCGGCGATCGGAGCGTTCGTCCCCGAGCGGGTGTTCACGAAACTCCTCCCCCGCAACCAGGCCCTCGCCGTCCCCATCGCGGGCGCGGCAGGCGTCGTACTCCCCGGCTGTGAATGCGCGTCGGTACCGGTGGCGAGCAGCCTGATGCGGCGGGGGGTGGCTCCGGCGGCGGCGCTGGCGTTCCTGCTGTCGGCCCCGGCGATCAACCCGGTGGTGCTGGTGGCGACGTCGATCGCGTTCCCGAACCAGCCGAAGATGGTGCTGGCCCGCCTGGTGGCATCGCTGGCGACGGCGGTGGTGATGGGCTGGCTCTGGGCGAGATTCGGCAAGGAGGAGTGGCTACGCCTCCCGAAGCGCACCCGGACGGCAGCCTCTTCCCCGACGGGCGTGAAGGCCTTCGTGGCAGGCCTGCAGCACGACTTCCTGCACGCGGGCGGCTTCCTGGTCCTGGGCGCGGCAGCGGCGGCGACCTTCAACATCGCCGTACCGCGCTCGATCCTGGACATCTTCACGGGTTCGTCCTGGCTGTCGTTCCTACTGCTGGCGTTCCTCGCGGTCGTGTTGTGCGTATGCAGCGAGGCGGACGCCTTCGTGGCGGCTTCGCTGAGCGGCTTCTCGCCGGCGGCGAAGTTGGCGTTCATGGTGGTGGGCCCGATGGTCGACCTGAAACTGATCGCCCTCCAGGCGGGCACCTTCGGCCGAGCCTTCGCCTTCCGCTTCTCCTCGACGACGTGGCTGGTGGCGGTGGTCAGCAGCACGCTGGTGGGTTGGTGGTTGCTGTGAGGCGCTACGGCTCGGCGGTCCTGCTGTTGCTGATTGGGGGCGCGGTCCTACGGATCTCCCTCTTCAGCGAGCTGTATCTGCGGTACGTGCAGGCGGCGTTGAGGCCGTACCTCGTCATATCCGGCGTGCTGTTGATGCTGTTGGGGGTCGCGGCGGCGGTGCGGGGGATGCGGCAGAGGGACGAGGAGGAGCACGCGGAAGAGGGTGAGGAAGAGGAGGGCGAGGAAGAGGAGAACGCCCATGGTCACTCCCACTCGCACTCCCACGGCGGCCCCCGTATCGCCTGGCTGCTGACGCTCCCCGCCCTGGCGCTCCTGCTCTTCCCACCTCCCGCACTGGGCTCGTACAGCGCGTCACGCGAGGAGGCACAACGGGCGGCGCAAGGGATAGGCACCTTCTCGGCGCTCCCCGCCGGGAACCCGCTGGACATCTCGGTCGCCCAGTACAGCTCCCGCGCGATCTACGACACCGGCCACTCCCTCAAGGGCCGCACCCTCCGCATGACCGGCTTCGTCACCCACGGCTCCAACGGCACCTGGTACCTCACCCGCCTCCTCGTCACCTGCTGCGCGGCCGACGCGACGATCAGCAAGGTCGAGATCCGCGGCGACGAGGCGGACGGCGCCCCGCAGACCGACAGCTGGGTCACAGCCACCGGCGTGTGGGTACCCAAGGGCAAGCTGGGGACGGACGGGGCGTGGCCGCCCGTACTCGACGCGACAACGGTCAAGCAGGTGAAAGAACCGGCCGACCCGTATGACAAGCGTTGACGCATTCTGGAGGTTCGGGTGATTCCTGCGCGTTAAGGTGCCTCTGATGCGCTGGGTGTGGAGCGCGTCACACATCGCTACGAAACAGGGGCCGCCGGAAGTACTGTGCGGCCGTGCATCTGGGGGGCCTCATGCACGAGATGGTCAAGGGTGGGAACGTCGGTCTGACGTCACTGAGCGAGGACGTCGGCTCGGTGATGATGAGCCTGAGCTGGGGCAGTCCGACGGGAGAGGGCGACGCGGACGTCTCCGTGCTGCTGCTCACCGCGGACGGAAAAGTGCGCAGCGACGGGGACTTCTACTTCTACAACAACCCCGTCGCCGCAGACGGAAGCGTCCAGCTGCTCGGCAAGGCGCCGACGGCGGACGGCAGCGAGGACCGGATCACGTTCGATCTGACCGCTATTCCGGCCGGAGTTGAACAGATCGTCGTGGCGGCGAGCCGCTATGAGAGCGCCCGTTTCTCCGAACTGCAGGATTTACGGCTGACGTTGGCCGACGGCTCCGGCGAGAGCCTGCTGCGTTTCTCGATCGACGATCCGGGTGAGGTCAGCGCGCTGCTCTTCGGCGAGTTCTACCGGCGGGGCGGGGACTGGAAGTTCCGGGCGATCGGACAGGGCTACGAGTCCGGACTGGCGGGCGTGGCAACGGACTTCGGCGTCGACATCGACGACGACGCGGGCACGGAGAACACGTCTGACGGCGAGGGCGATACCGAGTCCGATACCGACGTCCGCACGCGCGAAGCCGTATCCGCGATTCCCGCGCAGCCGTCGAGCCCGGCGGCCGAGTCGGTACCCGAGGCTGAGGCCAAGGCCGGGGTTGAGGCCGCGCCCCGTCCCGCTCGCCCCCGTACGGCCAAGAAGAAGGTCACCCTGCCGAAGGTGGCCAAGAAGTCCCTCGCGGAGAACGACTCATGGCGGAGTGCGGGGCTCTTCCCGGCCTCCGCGCTCAAGAGCGACCACGAGCGGGAGACCCGGGCGACCTCCGTGCTGCTGTCGGTGATGGCCCAAGTGCCGGAGTTCGGGCGGCGGTTGACGGCCGCGTTCGGTGCGCCGGTCGGCCGGATGGAGACGTTCACCGAGGTCACGCTGCCCAACGGTGAGTCGCCTCGGCGGCCCGACGGGGTGATCCGGGTCGAGCGGGCGGGCAAGCTGTGGACCGCGCTCGTCGAGACGAAGACGAACGGCAACCCGCTCAAGCTGGACCAGGTGCAGGCCTACGCCGACATAGCGGCCCGGCGCGGATACGAGGCGGTCATCACCCTCTCCAACGACGTGGAGCTGGAGGGCAGCCCGCTCGTGGAGGTCAAGCTCGACGGGCGGCGCAAGCACAAGGTGGCCCTCTGGCATCTGTCCTGGGCCGAAGTCGCCCACCAGGCACAGCTGTTGATCCGGCACGAGGGGGTCGGCAACGCGGCGCACGCCTGGCTGCTCCAGGAACTGCTGCACTACCTCCAGCACGAGAACTCCGGCTGCCACGGCTTCCAGAACATGGGCCGCTCCTGGGTACCGGTCCGCAACGCGATCGACGCGGAGACCCTGTGCCAGGGAGACCCGCGCGCGGTGGAGGTCGTGGAGAGCTGGGAACGGCTGGTCCGGCAGGTGTGTCTACGGCTCGGCGGCGAGCTGGGCGAGAAGGTGCTGCCCGTGCAGCGTGCCAAGCGCGGTACCGATCCGGCATCGCGACGGGACGCGTTGGCCGACCGGCTCTGTGTCGACGGACGGCTCGACGCCGAACTCCGTATCGAGGGCACGCCCGGTGTCCTCGCCCTCTGCGCGGACCTGCGCACCGGCAAGCTGCGCACGTCCATCGAGATCGCCGCACCCGACCAGGGCTACCCCCTCACCTGGGCCAAGCGGCTGGTCCGCCGGCTCGCCGAGGCACCGGCCGACCTGCACGTCGAGACCCTCCTGGAGGGGCAGACGGGCGGGCCGCGCGGCACGCTGGAACGCCTGCGTCCGGAACCGGCCGACATCCTCCCCAAGAACGGGGCACAGATCACCGGCTTCCGGTTGTCCCTGTTCAGGGGCATGGGCAACACCCGGGGCACCGCCGAATCGGGCTTCATCCGCAGCGTCGACGAATCCGTGGACCGTTTCCACGCGAGCGTGGTGGTGCACCTGGACGGGCGTGCGGCGCGGGCTGCCCGGCGACCCGTCGACGCCTAGATCTGTACCCGCCCCTGCCTCTGCACCTCCGTCAACCGCTGCGCCCCGGTCTCCAGCGCCTGGCCGGCCGCGTCCACGGGGACGTTCCCCAGGCCGCCGTTCGTGACGGTGATGGTGTCGTCGCCGATGCGGACGGCGGCGGTGTCGAGGGTGAGGGTGGACTGGTCGCCCTCGGGGGTGGTGCCGGTGAGGGTGAGGTGGAGGCCCTCGCGGGCGTCGCCGACGGTGGGGGGGGTGGCCTCCGTGACCGTCACGGTCTGGGTGCCGGAGCGGGTGGTCGTCGCCGTGAAGGCCGCGCACTTCTGGGGGAGGGACCGGAGCCAGTCCAGGGTGCGGTTCACGTCCGCCGGGGGGAACGCGGCCACCTGGTAACGGAGTTGGGCCTCGTCGTCGGTGTCGTCGAGGGTGGTCACTGCCTGGGTGGTCGCGGGGGTGCCGAGGAGTTCGTCGGCGTAGAGGGCGTCCAGGAGCCGTTGGCAGTCGGGTGCCGTCGTCTTCGCCTTCAGCAGCGTGTCCCGCCAGGTCGCCGTGCCCTGGGTCGGGGTCCAGGGGGCGCCCAGGTCCGCGTCCGTGATCAGCGCGGCCTGCGCCTGGGCCGGGGTGAGGACGGGGGCGGCGGCGGGGGACGCGTGGGCGGCGGGGGTCGTCCGCACGGCCGAGGGGGAGGGCGCGGTCGTCACCTTGTGCAGGATGGCCTCGTTCGCGCAGCCGGCCGCGGTCAGCGGGGCGCCCGCGGCGAGTATCGCGACGAGGAGGACACGGGCCGGGGAACGGGTCATCGAGGGTCCCTCCTGGGGCGGGCTGTCGTGCACGGGGTGCGTTCCCCAACGGCACCATCGCCCGCGCCCGCCCACCAGCGCGCCGGGCCGTCCGGGTGAGTGCCAGTGCTTCGGTTGTGGGGCGAGTGCGGGTCCGGTGGGGGCCGGCCGCACCCGAAAATCCATCGCCGAGGTCCCCGTACGGCTGCTAGCGTCCGCCGCATGAAGCGCGCCAAGCCGTTCCCGTCCTCCTGGACGACGACGCCGGAGACTGTCCCGGCGCGCTGACTGCTGAACCGAGTCGAAGCCCCGGGGCGAGTGCCCCGGGGCTTTGTCGTCGCCGGATTCCTCGCCCCGCCCGTCGTAGAGCGAGGAACCCATGAGCGAGGAACCCATGAGCGAGAAAACCCCGCACGACCACCGCCGTCTCGGCCGTGAGCTCGGCCTCTTCGACACCGACCCCCTGATGGGCGCGGGCCTGCCGTACTGGCTGCCAGACGGCGCGACCGTACGGCACGAACTGGAGGAGTACGTAAGGGAGTTGGAGCGCGCCGCCGGCTACCGGCACGTGTACTCGCCCGTGCTCGGCAAGCGGGAGCTGTACGAGATCTCCGGGCACTGGTCGCACTACAGCGAGGACATGTTCCCGCCGATGAAACTGGGCGCGGAGGAGGTCGTGCTGCGGCCCAGCCTCTGTCCGCATCACGCCCTCATCTACCGGTCCCGCTCGCACAGTTACCGCGAACTACCCCTCCGCATCGCCGAGTTGGGCGGCATGTACCGCTCCGAACTCTCCGGCGTGCTCGGCGGACTGACCCGCGTCCGTGCCATCCAGCTCAACGACGCCCACATCTTCTGCACCCTGGACCAGGCCGTCGAGGAGGCCCGCACCGCCCTGGACCTCATCACCCGCGCCTACGCCGACCTCGGCATCCGCGCCTCCCGCCACCGTCTCTCGCTGCCGGGGGAAGGCGGCAAGTACGTTGCGGATCCGGCCCTTTGGCGGCGGGCCACCGCGATGCTGAAGGAGGTCCTGGACACCTCCGGCGTCGTCTACGAGTCCGCCGAGGGCGAAGCCGCCTTCTACGGCCCGAAGATCGACGTCCAGATCGCGGACGCGGCCGGGCGCGAGGCCACCCTCTCCACCGTCCAGATCGACTTCCACCAGCCCGAACGTTTCGACCTGCACTACATCGGCGCCGACGGCGCGAAACACCGGCCGGTGATGGTGCACCGCAGCGTCATCGGGAGTGTGGAACGGGCGGTGGCGCACCTGGTGGAGGAGCACGGCGGGGCGTTCCCGGCGTGGCTGGCGCCGGTGCAGCTGGTCGTCCTGCCGGTGTCGGACGCGCAGACCGGGCCCGCGTACGACCTCCTCCGCCAGGCCCAACTCCTGGGCCTGCGCGCCGAGTTGGCCGCTCCCGACCAGGGCAGCCTCGGTGCCCGTATCCGGGCGGCGCGACTCGTCCCGTACCAGGCGGTGATCGGCGAACGGGAGACCGCCGCCGACCTGGTCGCCGTACGGCTGCGGGACGGGCGGCGGATCGAGCCGCTGGCGCCCGCCGAGCTGCTGCACCGCATCGGCGCCCGGGTCGAGGCGCGCGGCACCGCGCTGTGGGCGGATGCGTAAGGTCACCCTTGAACCGCCTTGAACTGCCTTGAACTGGCTCAGCCGCCTTGAACTGCCTTGATCCGCCGAACCGTCCCCGAGAGGAGCCTGACGTGACCGGTCAGCCCATCCCCGTGATCATCGACTGCGACACGGGGGTCGACGACGCCCTGGCGCTGCTGTTCGCCGTCCGCCACCCGGGCCTTGACCTGCGCGCGGTCACCTGCGTCGCCGGGAACACCGACGTCGACCAGGTCGTACGGAACACGCTGATCGTCCTGGACCACGCCGGCGCCGGTGACATCCCGGTCGCGCGGGGTGCGGCCCGGCCGCTGATCGAGCCGGCGCGTTCGGCGGCGCACGTCCACGGGCAGGACGGCATGGGCGACATGGGGCTGCCCGACTCCACCCGTACGCCCGTCGACGTGGACGCGGTGACGCTGCTGCGCCGGGAGATCCTCGCCTCGCCGAGCCCGGTCACCCTCATCCCGACCGCGCCCCTGACGAACATCGCGCTGCTGCTGCGTACGTTCCCGGAGGTCACCGACAACATCGAGCGGATCGTGTTCATGGGCGGCGCGGTGGCGGTCGGGAACGCCACGCCGGTCGCGGAGTTCAACGTGTGGCACGACCCGGAGGCGGCCGCGATCCTGCTCACCGCCGGGGTGCCGATCACGATGTACGGATTGGATGTGTTCGAGCGGGTGCAGGTTCCGGCCGCCGATGTGCAGCGGCTGCGGGAGAGTCCGGAGCCCCGGCTGAAGCTCGCCGGCGACCTCCTCGCCCACCGCGACCCGGCCGCGTCCGGCGACCCCACCCCCACCGGCGGCCTCGGCGACGCGGGCGCGGTCTGCGCGGTCGCCGACCCGGGCGGCCTCACCACCCGCCTTCTGCCGGTCGAGGTCTCCCTCGCCCCGGGGCCGTCCCGCGGCCAGACGATCGTCGACCGGCGTCCGCGTCACGGCGAGTCCGAGATCCACGACGGAGCTCGCGAACAGGCCCTGGTGGACGTGGGGTTGGACGTGGATGTGGAGCGGTACGTGAAGCTGTGGCTGGAGACGGTCGAGGGAGGCTCCCCCTCCTAGGAATGCGGCACCCCCTCTGGCGCGGCCTTCCTCGGATTCGCCACCCAGGTGACTCTGCTTTGGGCGATGTGTCGCCGGTACCGGTCACGGCAGAGGAGATGGCACGGCATGACGAAGCTGAGCACGTACGTCACGCTCGGACGTACGGGGTTGAGGGTGAGCCCCCTGGCTCTGGGCACGATGACCTTCGACGACGGCAGCTGGGGATCCGCGCCCGAGGAGTCCTTCGCCATCGTCGACCGCTATCTGGAGGAGGGCGGCAACTTCGTCGACACCGCCAACCAGTACAACGGCGGGGCGTCGGAGTCGACGCTGGGCGCGTATTTCGCCCAACGTCCCGGCGTGCGCGACCGCATCGTGCTCGCGACCAAGTTCGGTGGCACCTTGAACCCCGGTGACCCGAACGCCGGCGGTGCAGGGCGCAAGGCCGTCCTCACGCAGTTGGACGCGTCGCTGCGGCGCCTGAACACCGAGTACGTCGACGTGTACTGGATGCACATGTGGGACCGGCACACCCCGCTGGAGGAGACGCTCTCGACCCTGAACGACCTGGTACGCACGGGGAAGATCCGCAGCTTCGGCCTGTCCAACACGCCTGCCTGGTGGGTCGGCCAGGCCGCCACGACCGCCCGGCTGCGCGGCTGGGAGTCCGTCGCGGCGCTCCAGGTGGAGTACTCGCTGCTCGCCCGGACCGTGGAGGGGGAGCAGTTCGGCGCCGCCCGGGCGTTCGGCCTGGGCATCACGCCCTGGAGCCCGCTGGCCTCGGGCGTCCTGTCCGGCAAGTACTCCCGCACGGCCACCGACCATCCGGATTCCGGGCGGTCAGGGTATGCCGCTCCGCTGCTGACGGAGGCGACGTTCGTCGTCCTGGACGCGCTGGAGCGCATCGCGAAGGAACTCGGCACGACCGTGGCCCGGGTGTCGCTGGCCTGGGTGCGTCAGCAACAGCCCGTCACCTCTGTCCTCGTCGGAGCCCGCACCCTGGCACAGCTGGAGGACAACCTTGCCTCGGCCGACGTGGTCCTGGAGGCCGCCCACCTCGCCGAACTGGACGCGCTGACGACCCCTGCTCTCAACTATCCGCACCCGTTCGTGGACGAGGTCGGCATCGGTTTCCAGCAGGGCGACACCACCGTCAACGGCCTCACGTCCTCGGCCTTCCAGCGGACCTGACGTTCGACCGGAACAGAAAACGCGGCATGTTCCGCACGGGGAACAACCAGGTCGCGGACAGTCGGGGACGCATCCCTGAGGAAACCCTCAGGGATGCGTCCCCGACTGTTCTGTTCTCCTACGAGTGCGAAGCCCGCCTGCGTCGCGTGGCGACCACGATCGCCCCGCCGCCCGCCAGCAGGACCGCCGCCCCGCCGACCAGCGCGCCGGTGTTGCTGCCGCCGCCGGTCTCCGCGAGGTCGCCGCCACCGCCGTTGGGCGAGGGCGCCGCCGCGGGAGTGGTGGACTCGGAGGTGGCCGGGGTCGGGGTGGCGGACTCCGGGGTCGACTCGGAGGCGCTCGGGGTCGGGGTCGAGGACTCCGAGGCCGGCGGGGTGGACTCGGGGACCGACGGGGGGACCGAGGCCGGGGCCGACGGGGTCGGAGGCTGGGACTCGGTGGTCGTGCAGTCCTTCGTGCCGCCGTTCCAGGCCGCGATCAGCTTGTCCTTGATGACCGTGTGGTCGGGGCCCTTGGGCAGGTCGCCGTGGACGAGGCCGTCGCCGGCGGCGGGGTTGCCGTCGAACTTGACCGCGCCGCGGTAGAGGTCGATCTGCGCGAAGCAGCCCTCGTCCGGCACCGCGATGTCGAGCGAGTCCGTCTGGCCCTTCTTCACGGTCACCGTGTCGAAGTCGACGAAGACCTGCTGGCCGGAGGTGGCGAACGTCGGGCCGTGGGCGATGTACGAGGCGAGCGAGGCGGTGCAGGTGGACGCGTCACCGGCGGTGCGGACCTTGATGTGGATCTTGCCGTCGTCGGTGGGCTTCAGGTTCTGGTCGTCGACCTTGACCGAGGGGAAGAAGTCCGTGCCGTTCAGCGAGAACTGGCAGCCCTCGGTCTCGGTGACCGTGCCGGCGCCGGAACCGGGCCGGTAGTGGCCCCCGGACTCCCAGCCGTCACCGCCACCGCCGTGGGCCCAGGCCCCGGACGCCGCCCCGACGGACGCCGCGGCGAGGGCGAGGGAGGCGGCGCCTGTCCCCAACAGGCGACGCACGGTGACACGACTCGCTATGGACATACTTATCCCATCTTGGCCTGGCAAGGAGTGGAGGAGCTGAGCAGCGAAGGAAACACCGGGCCCATTGGTCACATGCGCCACAGCGTGTGCACATCGTGGGTCCACCGGAAGTTGACTGTCAACTTCCGTCAGCGCAGCGGGAATTCATAAGGAGACCACGTGACCGGCCTGTCCTCCCGTGACCCGGACTGGTGGCGGCAAGCCGTCGTCTACCAGGTCTACCCGCGCAGTTTCGCCGACGCCGACGGTGACGGGCTCGGGGACCTCAAGGGCATCACCCAGCGCCTCGGCCATCTCGCCGCGCTGGGCGTCGACGCGCTCTGGCTCAGCCCGTTCTACCCGTCCGAACTCGCCGACGGCGGCTACGACGTCGCCGACTACCGCGACGTGGACCCGCGCCTGGGCACGCTCGACGACTTCGACGCGATGGTCGCCGAGGCCCACCGTCTTGGCCTGAAGGTCATGGTCGACATCGTGCCCAACCACACCTCCCGGCTGCACAGTTGGTTCCAGGAGGCGCTCGCCGCCCCGCCCGGTTCCGCCGCCCGCGACCGCTACGTGTTCCGGGACGGACGCGGGGAGGACGGTCAACTCCCGCCCACCGACTGGCCGTCGGTCTTCGGCGGCAGCGCGTGGCGGCAACTCCCCGACGGACAGTGGTACTTGCACCTCTTCACGCCCGAACAGCCCGACCTGAACTGGGACAACGAGGAGGTGCGGGAGGACTTCCGCACCACGCTCCGCTTCTGGTCCGACCGGGGCGTCGACGGCTTCCGCGTCGACGTCGCCCACGCGCTCGCCAAGGACCTCACCGAGCCGCTCCGCGACGTGGGCCCCATCGCGGCGAACTCCGAGGACGTCCTCGACTCGATCCCGCCGGGCAGCCACCCCTACTACGACCGTGACGAGGTCCACGCGATCTACCGCGACTGGCGGCGTACGGTCCTCGACACCTACACCCCGCCCCGCATGGCGGTCGCCGAGGCCTGGGTACCGGCCGCCCGCCGCGCCCTGTACGCGCGCCCGGACGAACTCGGCCAGGCCTTCAACTTCGAGTACCTGGAGGCGGGTTGGGACGCGGCCGAACTCCGCGAGGTGATCACCGGCTCGCTCGCCACGGCCCGCGCGGCAGGCGCCTCGGCCACCTGGGTGCTGTCCAACCACGACGTCGTACGCCACGCCTCGCGCCTGATGCTCCCACCGGGCACCGACCCCAACACCTGGCTCCTGTCGAACGGCCGCACGCCACCCGTCGACACGGCGGCGGGCCTGCGCCGCGCCCGCGCCGCGACCCTGCTGATGCTGGCGCTGCCCGGCTCGTCGTACGTCTACCAGGGCGAGGAACTCGGTCTGCCCGAGGTCGCCGACCTGCCCGTCGAGGTCCTCCAGGACCCCATCTGGGAACAGCAGGGCCACACCCACAAGGGCCGCGACGGCTGCCGGGTCCCCCTGCCGTGGACCTCGGCCGGTCCGTCGTACGGCTTCGGGGCGGGGCCCGCGTGGCTGCCGCAGCCGGCGAGCTTCGCGTCGTACGCCGTCGAGGCACAGGACGGGACCGAGGGCTCGACCCTGGAGCTCTACCGCACGGCGTTGCGGCTGCGCCGCAAGCTGCTCGAAGGGGAGTCCCTGACCTGGGCCGCGGACAGCCCGCCCGGGGTGCTGCGCTTCGCGCGCTCCGACGGCTGGCGGTGTGTCACCAACCTGTCGGACGTGCCGGTCGCCCTGCCGCCGGGGGAGGTGCTGCTGAGCAGCGAACCGGCGGCGGGCGAGGGGCGGTTGGCACTGTTGGCGCCGGACACGACCGTGTGGCTGGGGTTGTAGCGGGTTCACCCCACGGTCGGGGTCTGGCTGGCGCTGGGTGACGCCTCGCCCGGCAGGACCGGCGGCTGGGTGGTGCTGTTCACCGGCGGGGTGAGCACCACCTCCGGCTGGCCCGCGGCCGGGGGCGGCGGGGTCAGGTCCACGGCGGGCAGCTTCGGCGGGGTCGTCTCCTGGAAGAGGACCTGGCTGAAGTTGACCAGGCCGGTCTCCTCCATCACCGTGATGTGGTCCAGGACCGTGGCGTTGGCCTGGTTGGCGAGGATCCGCACGAGGGTGTTCTCGGTCGTGGAGCGGATCTTCGCGATCGTGTTGAAGATCGAACCGTGCGTGACGCGCAGGATGTTGGCGAAGTCCGTGTCGAACTGCTTGCCGCTGTCGCCGTTCAGGGTGTTGATGAACCCCTGCTGCTGCGGGCTGGGCTGGTTCGGGATCGTGATGTTGAGCATCGGCGCGATCTTGCGGACGGTCGAGTCCAGCGCCGCGTGCCCGTCGATCAGGTGCTTGCTCGCGGTGATGACCGCCGGGCTCGCCCCCTTCTTCAGGCCTATCTGGCCGACGGGGTACTCCCACAGCCCCGCCGCGCGCACCTTGACCACGAAGTCCCGGTCGGCCTCGGTCAGCGGCCCCCACTGCGTGTTGGCGATCACGCGCGTGGCCGAGCTGGAAACCGTGGTCACACCCAGCATCGCCGGATAGGCCAGTGCGACGAGGGTCAGGCTGAGGGCACCGCCCACAACCATCGTTCCCGTCGCGTTCCGCGAAAAGCGCACCGTACCTCCTGTGTCATGGACCGCCCGTCGGCGGTACGGACAGTCAGAAGTACGGATCGGGGAAGCGCGCGAAGTCTTTGGTTTTGGTAAAGCCCGAGTGGGGCGCGTCACAAGTGGCGGGTGGTGCCTCCGGATAGGTTGCGAAGGGTGGACTCCCTTTCTCCGGCCGCCCGTTCGCTCGCCGCCCGCTGCGAACCGAGGGTGAACGAGCTGGCCCGGCGCATGACCCGCACCGTCTTCGAGGATCTGCACGGGTACGCGGAACTGCCCGTCGACGTAAGGGACGTGGAGATCACGGCGACGGCCCGGCAGGGTCTGCGCCAGTTCCTGCGGACCGCGGCCGGCGGCGAGGTCCTCCGCCCCACGGCGGACGGGGGCCTGCGCTACTTCCAGGACCGTGCTCACCAACGCGCCGACGAGGGCATGCCCCTCCAACTCCTCCTGGGCACCTACACATCCGGCGCCCACGTCCTCTGGCAGGCCCTCACCGACGCGGCCCGCCCCGGCGAGGAGAGCGCGCTGACCGAACTCTGCGGCGCCCTCATCGCCGCGCAGGGCCGTGTCATCGCCGCGGTGACCGAGAGCTACCTCGACGAACAGGCGGCCATCGCGGCCGAGCGCGGTGAGCAACGCCGGTCGCTGGCAAGGGCGTTGCTGGAGGGGACGCGGAAGGCCGAGGGCTGGGAGGGTCCGGTCCTGGTCGTACACCTGCGGTTCGCGCCCCGGCAGTCCGGCGGTGTCGCGGTACGGCGGCTCGTGCGCCGGGTGCAGACGGCCCTGGACCGGCTGTTCGGCACGGAGGTACCGGCGCTGCTGGACGGCACCGGCGGCCACGCGCTCGTACCGGGCCGTACGGAGTTGCCGGACGCGGCGACGGCCGTACTGCGGGAGGCGGCGGGCCCGGGACTCCGGCTGGCCGCGACGGTCGCCTCGGGGGCCGAGGACATCCCGGACGCGGCGCGGGTGGGCGAGGAGATCGTGCGGGTGGCGAGGGCCTGCGGCCACGCGCCCGGCCCGCACCACTTGGACGACGTACTCCTGGAGTACCACCTGTCCCGCCCCAGCGCGGGCAGCGCCCGCATCGCGGCACTCCTCGATCCCCTCGCCGACCGCCCGGACCTGACGGCCACCCTCCGCACCCACCTGGAACAACGCCAGGACCGCAGAGCCACGGCCCGGGTCCTCGGCCTCCACCCCAACTCGGTGGACTACCGGCTGGCCCGCATCACCGAACTGACCGGCCTGGACCTGGGCACACCCCGGGATGCGGCACTGGCGTTGGCGGCGCTGCTGCTCGGCTCGCGTCAGGCGAGCTGACCGGGCTGGTAGTCGCCGGCGGGCATCGTGAGCATGACGTTCATCCGGTTGAAACTGTTGATGAGGGCGATCAGCGAGACGAGCGCCATGAGCTGCTCGTCGTCGTAGTGCTTGGCGGCGTTCTGCCACACCTCGTCCGGGACACCGCCGGCCGCGTCCGCGATCCGGGTCCCTTCCTCGGCCAGCTCCAGCGCGGCGCGCTCCGCGTCGCTGAACACGGTCGCCTCACGCCACGCGGCGACGAGATGGAGCCGCACCGCCGTCTCACCCGCGGCGGCCGCGTCCTTGGTGTGCATGTCGGTGCAGAACCCGCACCCGTTGATCTGGCTCGCCCGGATCTTCACGAGTTCCTGCGTCGCACGGGGCAACGGCGAGTCCTCGATGACCTTGCCCGCGGCGACGAAGTGCTTCAGGGCCTTACCGGCGAGAGGACTGGCGAAGGCGTTCAGTCGGGCACCCATGGTGGGCTCCTCTGTTCTGTCGTGGCTGCTGCTTACACAGCTCTGACGGAACGACCCGGCAGGAATGTGACAGGCCTTGGATGTGACCCGGGTCTCGCTCCGACCCCGCAGACGCCACCGGTGCAGCACCACAGCCGATCGCCTACGCCGCTACGGCGGCCACCCCCAGCGCGGCCCGTGCCGTGGCGATATGGGCGAGGCCCTCCTTGGCCACCCGGGTCGCCTCCGCGTACTCGTCCGCCGTGTGGGCCGCGGACAGTCGGGCGCCGGCGGCTCGGTGGCACTCGGCGGCGTCGGTCAGGGCTTGGGTCGCCGTTTCGCCGGCTCCGGCCCAGATTCTCGCCTCGGGGACCGACAGGCTCGCGCCGAGGCGGAGGACCCAGCCGCTGGCCTCGACCTCCGCGTCCAGGCCGGACAGGTCGGAGTCGCCGCGCGCCCGGCGCGAGCGATGCTGTACGACGACGGCGAACGCCGCCCCGGCGATCAACAGCAGTGCGAGCAGCACGACGTATCCCATCGCTTCCTCCAGGCCTTCACATGGTCACGGGCCGGGCGGATCCGACCCCGTGCGTCCATGACACGCCCTGCCTCTGTGCGGGCACATCGATATTCCTGTGCGTCGGCTGCGAGGTTTCCATGGCGGTGAGCCGGAAGGGGTGCGGGAGGCGTACGGGGCCGGGATGAGGCCGTGCGTCCGTCAGGTCAGCTCGCCGAGGCCGACGGCGACGCGGAAGCCGACGGGCCCGGGCCGCCCGGGCCTCCGCCGCCCTCCCCGTCGTTCGTCTCGTCCGGCGCCACCCCCAGCGTCAGCCGGCCCCGCACGCCCCGCCCGATGCGCCGCCTGTCGTACTGGAGGTACAGCAGGCCGCCCTCGTGGCCGTTCTGGGGGTAGATCCCGTCCTCGGTGAGCGTCGTGCGGGTCGCCGTGTTCGAGACGTACGGCTCCAGGACCGACGTCGCGATGACCGACTTCTCGTCGAAGAAGAGCTGGCCCGTGTGGCAGGTGTGGCCACCCTCGTAGCCCGCGTCGGTCCACTTGCCGTCGACGTGGACCTTGACGTGGATGTGGACGCAGCGGCCCTGGTACCAGCCGGGGAAGACCGTCTTGAAGGTGACGTGGCCGTTGCGGTCGGTGTGCCAGGTGCCGCGCAGGAAGCGGTCGTCGTCGGTCGGTTCCTGGTGGCCTCCGCCGCCACCGGGCGGAGGACCACCGGTCGGGGTGCCGGAGGGCGGTGCGCCGGTGGGGGCGGGGCCGCCACCGCCACCGCTGCTCGACTCGTAGCCGGAGTAGATGCCCGTCGCGTTGCAGTGCCAGATGTCCACGGCCGCGTTGCGCAGCGGTCTGCAGGTGTCCGCGTCGATCACCTTGAGGTCGAGGGTGAGGGGGATGCCCTCCTGGTCCTCGGTCACATCGCGGCGGATCTTGTCGGCGTCGATGTAGTACGGGCCCTCGGTCAGCTCCGAGGTGAGCGTGTAGCACGCCTCCCCCGAGGCGGTCGCCTTCGGCGGGTGCGGACGCGGAGCGTTCTCCTGCGCCGAGGCGCTCGCCGACAGCGCTCCGGCGGCGCCCACCGCCGTCACGGCCACCCCGCCGGCCACCAGGACCGTACGGCGTGCCAACTGGCCCTTGTCTTCCGGGACTTCGGAGTCCGTGGGGGGTTGAGAATCCATGGGGGGTACTCGGGAATCCGTCATGCCGGGGACGCTAGGGGCGCCCGCCATGACATGAACATGAGAATACGCTGTGAATCCTGTGCGCAAGCGAAAGGGCTCGAAACCGATGCCGGTTCCGAGCCCCAACTCCCGCCAGATGTCTCCTACTTCGGCTGCGGCTTCCGCACCGACAGGTGCAGCTCGCGCAGCCGCGTCTCGTCCAGCTCCGTCGGCGCGCCCATCATCAGGTCCTGGGCGTTGCCGTTGAGCGGGAACGCGATCGTCTCGCGGATGTTCGGCTCCTCCGCGAGCAGCATGACGATGCGGTCGACGCCGGGGGCGATCCCGCCGTGCGGCGGGGCGCCGAAGCGGAACGCGCGCAGCATGCCGGCGAACTGCTCCTCGACGGTGTCACGGTCGTAGCCCGCGATCTCGAAGGCCTTGAGCATGATGTCGGGCTCGTGGTTCCGGATCGCGCCGGAGGACAGCTCCACGCCGTTGCAGACGATGTCGTACTGCCAGCCCAGGATGTCCAGCGGGTCCTGGGTCTCCAGGGCCTCCAGACCGCCCTGCGGCATCGAGAACGGGTTGTGCGAGAAGTCGATCTTCCCGGTCTCCTCGTCCTTCTCGTACATCGGGAAGTCGACGATCCAGCAGAAGCGGAAGACGCCTTCCTCGAAGTGACCCGCGCGCTTGGCGGCCTCGACACGGACCGCGCCCATGATCTTCGAGACCTCTTCGAACTCGCCCGCGCCGAAGAACACCGCGTGGCCGGGGGCCAGCGACAGGCGCTTCGTCAGCTCCGCGATGTTCTCCTCCGTGAGGAACTTCGCGATCGGGCCCGTAAGCGAGCCGTCCTCGGTCACGCGAACCCAGGCCAGGCCCTTCGCGCCGAGGGTGACCGCGAAGTCGCCGAGCTGGTCGAAGAACTTCCGGGACTGCCCCGCCACGTCCGGCACCGGCAGCGCGCGGACGTGCTGGCCGGCGAACGCCTTGAACTCCGAGCCCGCGAACACGTCCGTGATGTCGGTGAGTTCGAGCTTCGCGCGCAGGTCCGGCTTGTCGGAGCCGTACTTCACCATCGACTCGCGGAACGGGATGCGCGGGAAGGGGGAGGTGACCGGCTGGCCGCCACCGAACTCCTCGAACAGCTCCGTCATCAGCTTCTCGATCGGCTGGAAGACGTCTTCCTGCTCCACGAAGCTCATCTCGACGTCGAGCTGGTAGAACTCGCCCGGCGAGCGGTCCGCGCGGGCGTCCTCGTCACGGAAGCAGGGCGCGATCTGGAAGTAGCGGTCGAAGCCGGAGATCATCAGCAGCTGCTTGAACTGCTGCGGCGCCTGCGGCAGGGCGTAGAACTTGCCCGGGTTCAGCCGGGACGGGACCACGAAGTCGCGCGCGCCCTCGGGGGAGGTCGCGGACAGGATCGGGGTGGCCATCTCGTTGAAGCCGAGGGCGACCATCTTCGAGCGGATCGAGGCGATCACGGAGGACCGCAGCATGATGTTGCGGTGCATGCGCTCGCGGCGCAGGTCCAGGAAGCGGTACTCCAGGCGCCGCTCCTCGTTGACCCCGTCCTCGGTGTTGATCGTGAAGGGCAGCGGGGCGGCGGCACCGAGCAGCTCGACCTCGCCGACCTCGACCTCGACCTCACCGGTCGGCAGATCCGGGTTCACGTTGTCCGTGCCGCGGGAGACGACCTTGCCGTCGACGCGGACCGTCGACTCCTTGGTCACCTTGTCGAGGGCCTCGTACGCGGGCGTGCCGGGGCGGGCGACGAGCTGCGTGATGCCGTAGTGATCGCGCAGATCGATGAAGAGGATGCCGCCCAGGTCTCGGCGATTGTGCAGCCAGCCGCTCAGCCGGACGTCGGTGCCGACGTCAGAGGCGCGGAGCTCGCCGCAGGTGTGGGACCTGTACCGATGCATCGTCGTTCATCCAGCCTTCGCGGATCGGGGAGTGTTTCACGTGAAACGTCCGGGGCCGGAGCCCGGACGTCCCAAGGGTACCGGCCACCCACAGATCGCCTCCCCACCATTAACTCCGGGCTCCCTCGGTGGCAGGTTTCGATCTCCTCTTCTTAGAGTGGGGCAATGCGCACTGGTGAGCCCCTGCCCGCCGTGGGGGAGGTACTCGCCGCCCTCGCGACCGGCCTGTGGCACTGGGATACCGCCTCGGAGCTGGTCACGGTGGACGCCGAGGCCGCACGGCTGCTCGGGCTGCCCCCCGAACAGACCACCCTCACGGAGGCCCAGACACGGGCCCGACTCCACCCCGTGGACTGGAACGAGATCACGGGGGTCGTCGGGCTGGCCGTAGCCGAGGGCACCCTCGCCGAGGTCCGCATCCGGATCATGGACGAGCGGGGCCGGGTCATCCGCGTCGTCCGCAGCCGCTCCAAGCCGTCCTACAACCCCGAGAAGCGGTCGTACGAGCTGATCGGCACCCTCCAGGAGGTCGCCGAGCCCACGCCGGGCACACCGGCCGGGCGGACGGCGGTCACCGGTGACTGGCGGCGCTCCCGCGAGGCGTTCCTGCTGGACGCGGGCCGGGCGCTGGCGGAGGCGCGGTCCACGGCGGAGGTGCTGCGGGTCGCGGCGGGCCTGTCGATGCCGGGCTTCTCACCGGACGGCCTCGCGGTGTTCGGCGTATCGGGCGACCGGCTGACGATCGTCGGCCACCACGGGCACCAGCCGGGCGACGAGGACCCGTTCTCGCACATGTCGATGGTGACGGACTACCCGGCCGCCGAGGTCGTACGGACGGGCCGTGCCGTCTATCTGTCCACGCCCGAGCAGTACAAGGAGCGCTACCCGGTCACCTGGCCGCTGGCCCAGCACTTCCACCGGCAGTCCTGGGCGTTCCTGCCCCTGACCGTCGCCGGGCGGACGATGGGCGCCTGGATGGCCGCCTTCACCTACCCGGTCGCCTTCACGCCCGACGAGCGGTCCGTCCTCACCACGGTCGCCCGCATGCTCGCCCAGGCCCTCTCCCGCGCCGGTGTCGCCGAGTCCGAGCGCGAGCTGACCGACGGACTCCAGCGCTCGATGCTGCCCACGCTGGGCCCGGAGATCCCGGGCATGAGCGTCGCCGCCCGCTACATCCCGACCGGCGGCGGGCTCCAGGTCGGCGGCGACTGGTACGACATGATCCCGCTGCCTGGGGGCACCCCCTCTGGGGGAGGGAGAATCGCGCTGGTCATCGGTGACGTACAGGGCCATGACGTGCGCGCCGCCGGGCTGATGGGCCAGCTCCGCATCGCCCTGCGCGCCTACGCCTCCGAGGGCCACCGGCCGGATGCCGTCCTCTCCCGCGCCTCCCGCTTCCTGCACGGCATCACCAACGGCGACGCGGAGAAGGCCGACCCGCGCTTCGCGACCTGCCTGTACGTCGAGGCCGACCCGGCGACCGGCGTCCTGGAGATCGCCCGCGCCGGCCATCCCGACCCGGCGATACGCATGGCGGACGGCACGGTGCTGATGCGGCCCACCGCGGGCGGGCTGCCGCTCGGCATCGACCCGGACGCCGACTACCCGACGACCACGCTCGCCCTGGAGCCCGGCGAGACCATGCTGATGTGCACCGACGGGCTGATCGAGACCGGCGGCCACGACCTGGAGACGGGCTGGCAGCGCATCCGGACGATCCTGGAGAACCAGAAGGGCGACCTGGAGGAACTCGCCGACGCGCTCGTCCAGGCCGTCCACGGGCCCTCCTCGCACCACACCACCGGGCCGCTCGCGGACCGCCGCGAGGACGACATCGCCGTACTCCTGCTGTCCCGCGAGGACGAGGCCTGCGGCTGCGGCGACACGACGACCGTCCCCCCGAAGATCCGCCGTACGGTGCTCACCGTCGCGCAGGCCGAACCCGAGCGGATCGCGGTGGCCCGGCAGCAGCTGCGCGAACTCCTCCACGACTGGACCGGCGCCGACCAGGTCGACTCCGCGGTCCTGCTCGTCTCCGAGATGCTCACCAACGTCCTCGTCCACACCGACGCCGACGCCCTGCTGACCGCCGAGGTGACCGGCGAGTCCGGTGAGCGGCGGATGCGGGTCGAGGTCACGGACGCCGGCGACGACCTCCCGCACAAGCGCCACCCCGGCGAACTGGCGTCCTCCGGGCGGGGGTTGCTCCTCATCGAACTCCTCGCCGAGACCTGGGGCGTGGACCCGAGGGGCGAGGGCAAGAGCATCTGGTTCGAGCTCTACGAGTCCGACGGCGACGGGGACACCGCGGGCGAAGGCCCGGGCGGCGTCTCGGAGTTCGGGTCCTGGGACGCGTAACGCTCCCGCAGTTCGTGTACGACACCGAAGGCGGCCGCGGTCAACGGCACCGCGAGCAGCATGCCGAGGATCCCGGCCACGGACGCGCCCGCGGTGATCGCGATCATCACCACCGCCGGGTGCATCTGCACGGTCCGGCTCTGGATCATCGGCTGGAGCACATGTCCCTCCAGCACCTGCACGGCGAGGACGACCCCGAGGGCCCACAGCGCGATGACGACACCCCGGTCGGCGAGCGCGACCAGCACGGCGACCGCGCCGGAGAGGAACGCGCCGAGGTAGGGGATGTAGGCGCCGACGAAGACGAGCGCGGCCAGCCCGAACGCCCCCGGCACGTCCAGGACGAGCAGCCCGATGCCGATGCAGAGGGCGTCGATGAGCGCGATGACGGTGGTCCCCCGCATGAATCCCTCGACGCCCTCGAAGGCACGGCGGGCCATGGCCTCGACGAGGTCGGCGGTGCCGTGCGGGGCGAGCGAGCGCAGCAGTCCCGTGGCGAGGTGGGAGTCACGGAGGAAGAAGAAGACGAGCAGCAGCGCCAGGACGGCCATGGCGATGGTCTCGCCGACGACACTGACCCCGCTGATGACGTTCGAGGCGGCCGTCCCGCCGAACTTGGTGAGCAGTTCCTTCGCGTTGGAGGCGAGGTCGTCCACCGAGGTGCCGGCGGCCCCGAAGTGGTCGGCGAGGGAGTTCCCCGCGTCCTTGAGCGAGGACACGATCTGGTCCCCGGTGTCGATCAGCGCGGCCACCACGATGTACACGGCCCCGCCGACCACGGCGACGACCGCGACACAGGTGATCATGGCGGCGACCGACCGGTTCACGTGCGCCTTCACCAGCCGCCGGTACAACGGCCCGAGCAGCGCGGTCCCGAGCAGCGCGAGCAGCACGGGCGTCACGGCGGTCCGCAACTCGGAGCAGAGCCGGATCCCGACGTAGCCGACCCCGGAGACGAGCAGGATGACGGCGCACCAGGCGGCGAGGCGCCGTACAGGAACGGGGAGGAGCTGCACGGTCCCAGCCGATCACGCATCGGGCGGGCCGTCCTGTGGGGACGGCCCGCCCGAGTGACGGGAGAAGCTCCCCTAGGGACTCAGCAGGTGGGGCCCACCGCGTCGATCCTCGTGCCGAAGTTGGTGTCGTAGGCCTTGGCGTAGTCGCCGGAGACGACCGGCCGCTTCTCCTGCGGGCTCCAGTCGATGAAGCACGCGTTGGCGTTGGCCTTGAAGGAGTACACGTGGTCGTGCAGGTTGGACGGCATGTCCCGGTACCCGGAGGCGGGGCTCCACCGCCAGGGGGTGCCCGAGTAGTTCCTGTCGTGCCAGAAGCAGATCTCCCCCGCCCCGCAGTTCTCGTCCGCGCGGTGCTGCGCGGCGCTCGCCGCCTGTCCGGTGGAGGTGGCGGGGGTACGGGCCTGGGAGGGGCTGGCCGCGCCGGTCAGGGCGAGACAGGTGGCTGCCGTGGCGACGGCCAGACTCATGCGGATACGCACGGGTGACTTCCTTGCGGTCGGTGTCCACTTTCAGCCGGTCTCTTTCCGTGCGCGGCACCTTCATGCCCCGGCCGGGTCCTGGTCACCCGGACGGAGCACCCGCTCACTCGCCGGCCGCGGTCCTGTCCATGCCCGCGCGGTAGGTGCCGGGGGTGACGCCCGCCGTCCGGGCGAAGGTCTGGACGAAGGCGCTGGTCGTCGCCCATCCGCAGGCGTGGGCGGTGTCGGTGACGGTGGCGCCCTCGGCGAGCATGACCATCGCGGTGAAGATCCGGACCCGGGTGCGCCACTGGGGGAAGGTCAGGCCGAACTCGTCGCGGTAGAGGCGGGAGAGGGTGCGCTCGCTGGTGTGCACGCGGCCGGCGAGCTGGGCAAGGGTGCAGGGCTCGTGCAGGTCCTCTTCGACGAGGCGGCAGGCGTCGGCCAGCCGTTGGTCGCGGGCCGCGGGCAGGGCGACGGGCTCGGCCGTCACGCGGCGCAGCCGGTCGCGCAGCACTGTCTCGATGTGCCGGGTCTCGGTCTGCGTGAGGGTGGTGCCGGCGAGCGCGATGAGCAGTTCGCGCACCAGACTGTCGACGGCGATGACCGTGGGGCGTCCGGCGTCGAGCAGGGGCGCCCTGCCGTGGGCGGGGAAACCGATGGTGTGGAAGCGGCTCCGGCCGTGGAAGCGGTGTTCGTGCCAGGTGTTCGCCGGGATCCACACGGCGCGGTCGTCGGAGGCGATCCAGGAGCCGTGTTCCGTGGTGATCGCGAGCACGCCCGAGCTGACGTAGATCAGCTGGTGGTCGTCGTGGCGGTGCCGGGTGATGGTCTCGCCGCCACCGAGGAACCGGGTGGTGGTCGGCGCGACGGGCTCGTGGCGGATCTGCGACATGGATAGGCAGAATACGGGAAGCGCGCCGAGGGTGTTCCCGCCCATCGTGGATGCGTGACAACCATCCAGGAAGCAGACACTCCCCGTGAGGCGGGTGGTCCGCCCGGGCACTGGCGCCGGATGCGGATCTGGGCGTGCGCCCACGCCGTCGACGACTTCTACCAGGGCCTCGTACCCGCCGCGGTCCCCTACTTCGTGCTGCAGCGGGACTTCAGCTATGTGCAGGCTTCGGGGCTGGCCCTTGCCGCGACGCTCGGCAGCGCGTTGCCGCAGGTGCCGATCGGACTGCTCGCCGACCGGTTCCGGCTGCGCTGGATGTCGCCGCTGGGGGTCGGCCTGGCGGGTGTCGGGGCAGGCCTGTCCGGACTGACGCCCTCCTACCCGCTGGTCTTCGCCCTCCTGCTGACGGCGGGTGTCGGTATCGCGATGTTCCACCCGCCGGCGGGCCGCGACGCACGCCGTGCGGCCGGGGGCAGCGCCACCGCGATGAGCTACTTCGCCGCGGGCGGCAGCGTCGGCTTCTTCATCGCCCCGGCACTGGTCACACCGGCCCTGGACACCCTCGGGATGAGCGCCACGGCCCTCTTCATCCCGCCCGCCGTCCTCATGGGCTTCGTCCTGTTCCGCCACCACAACCGCACATCCGCTACGGCGGTCAGGGCGGTCCGGCGCCAGGGCAGGGACCGGCCGGGCCGGTTCGCGGCCCTGACCGCCGTCGAGATCGTACGGTCCACCATCTCGACCGGGCTGAACACCTTCATCTCGCTGTACTGGATCCGCCACCTGGAGGCGAGCAGCGGCCTCGGCGGCCTCGCCCTGACACTCGAACTCGGCGGCGGTGTCGCCGGCACCCTGCTCGGCGGACGGCTGGCGGACCGCATCGGCATGGTGCGCACCGTGCAGATCGGCAACGCGGCGATGCTGCCCGCCCTGTGGCTGATGCTGATCTGCGACGACAAATACGCCGCGCTGCCCCTCGCGCTGCTGGTCGGCCTGATCTCGAACATCCCGTTCGCCGTCCTCATCAAGCTCGGCCAGGACTACCTCCCCAGCCGCCCCGGCACCGCCGCCGGCGTCACCCTCGGCCTCGCGATGAGCGCGGGCGGACTGTTCATGCCCCTGCTGGGCCTCATCGCGACCCACTACGGCCCCCGGGGCGCCCTCGCGGTACTCGCCACGGTGCCGGTGCTCGCGATGCTGCTCTCCACGTTCCTGCGCGAACCGGCCCAGGAGGAACCGGTGCGCGCGGAGGACACGTCCCTCGCCCCTTGACGTTGCGATCGGACGTGTGAGCCTCACCCCAGTTGCTCGGCCAATCCGACGATGATGCCCTCCGGGCCGCGGACGTAGCAGAGGAGGTAGCTGTCCTCGAAGCGGGCGATCTCGCCGAGGAGTTCGGCGCCGTGCGGGCGCAGGCGGGCGACCGTGTCCTCGATGTCGTCGACGGCGAACATGACGCGGTGGGTGCCCAGGATGTTGTGCGGCCGGTCGCGCGGGCCGGCGCTCGTCGCCTCGGGGCTGCGGTACTTCGCCAGTTCCAGGCGGCTGTGGCCGTCCGGGGTCCGGACCATCGCGATGTCGCAGTGGACACCGTCGAGTCCGGTGCACTGGTCGGCGACGAGGCCCTCGACCTGCGCCCTGCCCTCCAGCTCCATACCGAGTTCCACGAAGAACGCGACGGCGGCGTCCATGTCGTCGACGACGATGCCTACGTTGTCCATCCGCTGAATCGCCATGGTGATCTCTCCTTGTTCCCGTGCGGCTGCCCTGTACGGCCGGTGGTGGCCGCTGATGTCCCTGGGACGGAGCCGGTGGCACGTTCTCGACATCCGCCGGCCGCCGGACTCCGAGAAATCTGGATCCCGGCGCCAAGCCAACACGGCCGAAGCCCCGTCCACACAAGGACGGGGCTTCGGTCACTTCTGCTCCGGTGAGGCTTACAGGCCGCCCTCACCCATTCCGTGCACGGCCGGGATCGTCCCCAGCCGGCCCTTCTGGAAGTCCTCGAAGGCCTGCTGGAGTTCCTCGCGGGTGTTCATGACGAACGGGCCGTAGTGGGCCATCGGCTCGCGGATCGGCTGGCCGCCGAGGATCGCGACCTCCAGGTCCGGGGTGTTCCCGTCCTGCTGCTCGTCCGCGCGGACGGTCAGGGACGAACCCGCGCCGAAGACCGCGGTCTGGCCCATGTGGATCGCGCGCCGCTCCGCACCGACCGAACCCTTGCCCGCCAGGACGTACGCGACACCGTTGAAGTCCTCGCGCCAGGGCAGGGTGACCTCCGCACCCGGTGCCACCGTCGCGTGGATCATCGTGATCGGCGTGTGCGTGATACCGGGGCCCTGGTGGCCGTCCAGCTCACCGGCGATGACGCGCAGCAGCGCGCCGCCGTCGGGGGTGGTGAGCAGCTGGACCTGGCCGCCGCGGATGTCCTGGTAGCGCGGGGGCATCATCTTGTCCTTGGCCGGGAGGTTCACCCACAGCTGCAGGCCGTGGAAGAGACCGCCGGACACGACGAGCGACTCCGGCGGCGCCTCGATGTGCAGCAGGCCCGCGCCCGCCGTCATCCACTGGGTGTCGCCGTTGGTGATGGTGCCGCCACCGCCGTTGGAGTCCTGGTGGTCGAAGACGCCGTCGATGATGTAGGTGACGGTCTCGAAGCCGCGGTGCGGGTGCCACGGGGTGCCCTTGGGCTCGCCCGGCGCGTACTCCACCTCGCCCATCTGGTCCATCATGATGAACGGGTCGAGGTGGCGGTAGTTGATCCCGGCGAACGCGCGGCGCACCGGGAAGCCCTCACCCTCGAAACCGCTGGGCGCGGTCGAGACGGCGAGCACGGGACGTGCCACGGCGTCGGCCGGCGCGGCCACGCGGGGCAGGGTCAGCGGGTTCTCTACGGTCACTGCAGGCATGTCGGGACCTCCTTGTGCGTCGAGTTTAGTTGAGCGTTGAACTTTCTGCTACCCCACAACAGAAGAAGCCCGGAGGACATTCCCTCCGGACTTCCGCCCGACCCGCCCGCACAGCGGGCACATCAGGGGCTCACAGCACGGCGCCCCGAGCCTCCCACAGCTCCGGGAAGAACCGTTCGCCGGTGCGCTCCCGCAGATACGCGGCCCCCGAACTGCCCGCCGTACCCCGGCCCTTGCCGATCTGCCGCTCCACGACCAGGACGTGCCGGGCCCGCCACAGCACCCAGCCCTCGTCATGGCCGAGCAGCGCGTCCGCCAGTTCCCCGAGCGGTCCCTCGCCGCGGAAGGCCGCGGCCCGGCCCGCTCGCGGGAGGCCCGCGAGGGCCGCGAGGAACCCGTCCCACAGCGTCGGCTCCAGCAGCCGCCGGTCCAGCCGGGCCCGCTCGGCCTCCGTCAGCCAGCGCATCGAGCGGGTGCGGTGGTCCCGGCGGGCCGAGAGCGCCTCGATCTCGTGGAACTGCGCGGACTGCCCGCCGCTGGCCGTGCCGAGCGCACTGCGGAACGCCTCGAAGTCGCCCGGCGCCATGGTGTCCAGCAGCGCCAGCGCGTCGAGCAGCGCCCGCTCGATCTCGCGGCAGCGGCGCAGCCGCCGTACCGCCACGGCGTTCTCGCCCGCCAGCATCCGGTCGCGGGCGTCCGTGAGCTCGACGAGGAGCTGCTTGAACCAGAGTTCGTGCACCTGGTGCACGGTGATGAACAGATGCTCGTCGTGCGCGGCCCGGGCCAGGGGCAACTGCTGGCCGAGGAGCTGCGGCAGCCGCAGGTAGGTGCCGTAGGTGAGAGTCGTGGCGGTGGTCGGGGTCGGGTTCACGGGGTCTCCTCGGGGCCGTCGTCGCGGAAGCCGTGGGCCGCGAAGTGCTCGCGGATGCCCGGGAGTTCGAAGACGCCGACGGCCGCGCAGAGCCGTAGCGTCGAGCGGGCGGTCTCGTTCAGGCGGCGGGGGTCCGGGCCGGGCCCGCAGCAGTCGTCGGCGACCCGGCGGGCGGTGTCGGGGTCGAGGCCGGCCAGCCGCAGGGAGGTGCGGACGGGGGCGAGGTCCCAGGTCAGGGCGGCCCGGATCAGTTCGGGCAGGGCGTGGGAGGCGGCCATCCGGTCGGCGGCGGACAGGTGGGTCCACAGCTCCCGGAAGAGGGCGGAGAAGAAACGGTGGTGACGGCCCTCGTCCCGGGCGTGGTCGCGCAGCAGGTCGCGCACCACGCCAACCACGGACGGGTCGCCCGGCACCTCGTTCAGGACGGCCGTGATCAGCGTCTCGAACACCACCGCCTGGAGGAGTCCAGCGAGCGCGGGCGCGCCGGGGAGCGCGCGGTGCGCGGACGTCCGTAACCGCTCGACGAAGCCGCCGTAGTCCTGGTCCGGTATCGCGATGCCGGTGACGGCGGCGATCTGGTCGGCCAGGTCGAGGCTGTAGAGGGCGTGGTAGCCCTCGTCGCAATAGACCTTGAAGGCGTCCGGGCGCAGCGCGGCGGGCAGGTCGAGTCCGGTGCGGCCGTTGGCCACGGCCTCGGCGGCCGTGTTGACGACCCGGGTCTCCAGGTGGGTCGTGGACAGCAGGAACTGGTAGAGGTGGCGCACGGTCAGCTCGCGCAGCCGCTCGGGCGGCAGTTCCCGTACGGCCTCGTGGTGGGCGTAGGGCACCAGGGCGGCCGGGAAGAAGACCCGGCCGCGCTCGGTCTCCTCGTGGAACATGCGGCGCACCCCGGTGCGGACGCCCGCCTGCTCATACCAGCGGTCGAGCGGGCCCGGTGTGGTGTCGTGCGTCGTCACGGTGTGCTCCCTTCTCGCTGAGCAGGCGGCCGAGACGGGTCAGTGCCTCCTCCACTAGGGCCGCGTCGAGCGAGTGGCAGACGCGGAACCAGCCGGGGCGGGGGGCGTGGAAGGCCTCGCCGGGCAGGATGCTGACGTGGGTGCGGTCGAGGATCTCCCGCCACAGCGCGCGTTCGCCGGCGAAGCCGGGGCGGGGCAGCCGGTCGCCCAGGTCGGCCCAGATCGAACAGCCCGCCTGCGCGGGGGCGTACGGGATGCCGAAGGCGTCGAGCAGGGCCGCGGCCCGGGCGTACGAGGCGCCGAGGCGGCGGCTGTTCTCGGCGAGGAACGCGTGCACGCGCGCGGGGTCGGCGAGGAGGGTGGCGAGGTGGGCCTGGGTGTGGGTGGAGACGGGGGCGAAGTAGGCGAGGGCGCGGGCGGCGGCGCGGGTCTCCGGGTCGGTGGTGTGCAGGACGCCCGCCTTGAAGCCGGGCAGCCCGAAGTCCTTCGCGAAGCCCCACACGGTGTGCACGCGCGCGTGCCCGGCGACCGTGCGCAGGCTGGTGAACGGGCGCGGCCCGAACACCGAGCCCGCGTAGATCTCGTCCGCTACGACGTCCACGCCGTGGTGGGCCGCGACCTCCGTCAACTCCCGCAGTCGCGCGGGCGGATGGACCTCTCCGGTCGGGTTGGCCGGGGACGCCAGTGCCACGGCCCGTACCTCCACGCCGTCGCGCCGGGCCTCGGCAAGCGTCCGGTCGACGGCGCGTACGGAGAGCCCGTGACCGTCCTCGCCGTCCGGCGGGGCGAGGAGCAGCCGGGCGCCCGAACGGCCCCCGAGGTCCGTGTCGAAGGCGCCGTAGCAGGGCGTGGGCACGACGATCGCCTCGCCCGGGTCGCACAGCACCGTCGCCACCACGTCCAGGGCCGCCGTCGCCCCGGCCACCACGACCAGGTCCTCGGGGTCGACCGGCCGCTCACCCGGCGCGGTGAGGTGCCGCGCGAGGTGCGCGCGCAGCTCCGGGGTGCCGTACAGGGGCGCGTAACGGGTGTCGCGGGCCGTCAGCGGGCGGGGCGGCTCGGTGTGCAGGTCCTGGACGAGCCGGTTCTCCGCGGTACCGAGATTGAGCCAGCCGTCGGGCCGCAGCCGGGGGTGGTACGGCAGCGCCTCCGCCCGGAAGTGCGCCTCCGCGATGGCGGGCGACCCGGCGACCAGACGGGCGGCCTGCCGGGAGACTTGGGAAGTCGCGGCTTGCCGGGAGACCGGGGTCACGGGCCGACTCCGATCGTGGGCGAAGCGGCGACGCGACGCGGGGGCCGGCGGGCAGCCGGGGCCGACGCGTGAGGAGCGGCGACCGGACCCGCGCCCGCGCAGGAGGCCGGGACCGACCGGAGGGTCCCGCCCGCACGCGAACCAGTCACCCGCCGCGCGCCCCAACAGGAAACCGAGGCCAACGCCCGAGAACCAGCGACCGGCCCAGCCCCCCGCCCGGAAGCCGGAACCAACCGCACGCCCCCGCCCGCACGCGAACCGACCACAGAACGCGCGACCCGACAGGGCATCGTGACCAACGCCCGGGAACCCACGACCGGAACCGACCGGACGACCCTGCCCACAGGAAGATCAACCACGCGACGCGGGGTCCGGCGGGAAGCCGAGACCAACCCGCGAGAGCCGACGGCCGGACCGATCCCCCGGCAGGAACTCGCCGTCACCGCTCCGCCCCCGCGCCCTCCGCCACTTCGCCGAGCAGGCCCGGCCGTACCCCGAGGCCCATCGACGCGTCGAGCACCGCTCCGTGGAGGAGACCGGCCAGTGGGCCGGTCAGGTGCCAGACCAGGTCGGCGATCTCCGTGGGGTCGATCAGGCGGCCTCGGGGCAGGGTGGATTCCAGGGCCGCGCGTTCCTGCGGGGTGAGGCCGGCCAGGGTGCTGGCCTCGAACATGGGGGTGTCCACCGCGCCGGGGCAGACGGCGACGACGTCGACGGGGTCGTGGACCAGCTCGGCGGCCAGGTGGCGGGTGAGGTAGGCGAGGGCGGCCTTGCTCATGCCGTCCGCGATCCGGAAGCCGGGGAACTGTGCGACGCCCCCGCCGACACTGGCCACGTTGACGATCGTGCCGCGCCCGCGCGCCCGCATCCCCGGCAACAACTGCTCGGTGAGCCAGAGCGGCCCGACCGCGTTGATCTGGAGGAACGCCGCGTCCTGGGTGTGGCCGGGCCCGGGGACGTAGTGCTCGACGGTCTTCGAGCCGACCGCCGCGTTGTTGACGAGCACGTCGACCGGTCCGGGCAGTTCCGCGACCAGGCGTTCGTGGTCGGCCCACTCGCCCTGGCGGAACTCGAAGGCCCGGGCCGGGTGCCGGCAGGTGCCGGCCAGTTCGGCGACCAGCCGGGCCGCGCGCTCCCGCCCCGAGTGGTACGTGAACCAGACGTGGTCGCCGCCGCGCGCGAACCGCCGGGCGCAGGCCCGCCCGATCCCCGCCGAGCCACCTGTGATGAGTACGTTCCGTGCCGCCGCCATGCGGGCCCCCGTCGGTGTGCCGCGTCCGCTGTCTGACGGAACCGCACACTTCCAGCCAACCGGGGCACGCCCTGGCGGCACCGGAAACCCCGTCGACATCTCGTCGGATCGGGACCCCGACTTCAGCGACTAGGGCAGTTGTTCAGCCGTACATCCGGCGCATCGCGAACTCCACCATCTGCTCGACCGCCTTCGCGTCGAACACCATCCGGTGCTCGCCCTCCATGTCGACGACGAAGCCGTAGCCCGTCGGCAGCAGGTCGATGACCTCGGCGCCGGTGATCACGAAGTACTTGGACTCCTTGCCGGCGTAGCGGCGCAGTTCCTTGAGCGAGGTGAACATCGGGATCACCGGCTGCTGGGTGTTGTGGAGTGCGAGGAAGCCCGGGTTGTCGCCGCGCGGGCAGTACACCTTGGAGGTCGCGAAGACCTGCTGGAAGTCCTCGGCCGCCATCTGCCCGGTGGTGAACGCGCGCACCGCGTCCGCGAGCGAGGGCGGGGACGGCTCGGGGTAGAGCGGCGGCTGCTGGCCGTAGCCGCCCACGCCGCCGGCCATCTGCTGCTGGGGCGGGACGTACCCCTGCTGAGCGCCCACGTTCTGGTCGTAGCCGTACATGCCCGCAAGAGTAACGAGTCACAGATGGACGGCTTGGGGTTGCGTCTTATTACCGACGGGTAGCATCATCGTAGCTACTGCTTAGTACACGTCTCGTCGTACCAGTCTCGACGTACATATCTTTCTACGGAGTCGTCGCCATGGGGCACTACAAGTCGAATCTCCGCGACATCGAGTTCAACCTCTTCGAGGTCCTCGGGCGCGACAAGCTGTACGGAACCGGTCCGTTCGCGGAGATGGACACGGACACCGCGAAGAGCGTCCTGGCGGAGCTGACCCGGCTCGCGGAGAACGAGCTGGCGGAGTCCTTCGCCGACGCCGACCGCAACCCGCCGGTCTTCGACCCGGAGACGAACACCGCGCCGGTGCCCGCCTCCTTCAAGAAGAGCTACAAGGCCTTCATGGAGTCCGAGTACTGGCGGCTCGGCCTCCCCGAGGCCATCGGCGGTACGACCGCCCCGCCCTCCCTGATCTGGTCGTACGCGGAGCTGATCCTCGGTGCGAACCCGGCCGTGTGGATGTACTGCTCCGGGCCGGCCTTCGCCGGGATCCTCTACGACGAGGGCAACGACGTACAGAAGAAGATCGCGCAGCTGGCCGTGGAGCGGACCTGGGGGTCCACCATGGTGCTGACCGAGCCCGACGCGGGTTCCGATGTCGGTGCGGGCCGTACCAAGGCCGTCCAGCAGGACGACGGCTCCTGGCACATCGAGGGTGTCAAGCGCTTCATCACCTCCGGTGAGCACGACATGGAGGAGAACATTCTTCATTACGTGCTCGCGCGGCCCGAGGGGCATGGGCCGGGCACCAAGGGGCTCTCCCTCTTCCTCGTGCCGAAGTTCCTCTTCGACGTCGAGACCGGCGAGCTGGGCGAGCGCAACGGTGTGTACGCGACGAACGTCGAGCACAAGATGGGCCTCAAGGCGTCCAACACGTGTGAGATGACCTTCGGCGACCGGCACCCGGCCAAGGGCTGGCTCATCGGCGACAAGCACGACGGCATCCGCCAGATGTTCCGGATCATCGAGTTCGCCCGCATGATGGTCGGCACGAAGGCCATCTCGACGCTGTCGACCGGCTACCTCAACGCCCTTGAGTACGCCAAGGAGCGCGTCCAGGGCTCCGACCTGGCGGCCTTCGGCGACAAGGCCGCGCCCAAGGTCACCATCACGCACCACCCGGACGTGCGCCGCTCGCTGATGACGCAGAAGGCGTACGCCGAGGGCATGCGCGCCCTCGTGCTGTACACCGCGTCGATCCAGGACGCGATCGCCGTCAAGGAGGCCGAGGGCGAGGACACGGCCACCGAGCACGCGCTCAACGACCTCCTCCTGCCGATCGTCAAGGGGTACGGCTCCGAGAAGGGCTACGAGCAGCTCGCGCAGTCGCTGCAGACCTTCGGCGGCTCCGGGTTCCTCCAGGAGTACCCGATCGAGCAGTACATCCGGGACGCCAAGATCGACACCCTGTACGAGGGCACCACCGCGATCCAGGGCCAGGACTTCTTCTTCCGGAAGATCGTCCGCAACCAGGGCGCGGCCCTCAACTCCCTCGCCGAGGACATCAAGAAGTTCCTCGCGCTGGGCACGGGCGGCGAGGACCTGGCGGGCGCCCGCGAGCACCTCGCCAAGGCGGCCGTCGAGCTGGAGGCCATCGTCGGCCTGATGCTGACCGACCTCGCGGCGACCGAGCAGGACGTCAAGAACATCTACAAGGTGGGCCTCAACACCACCCGCCTGCTGCTCGCCTCCGGTGACGTCGTCGTCGGCTACCTGCTTCTCAAGGGCGCGGCGATCGCCACCGAGAAGCTGGAGACGGCGTCGGCAAAGGACAAGCCGTTCTACACCGGCAAGATCGCGGCTGCGAAGTTCTTCGCGGCCAATGTTCTGCCCGGCCTGACCCTCGCCCGGAAGGTGGCCGAGGGCGTAGAACTGGACCTGATGGAGCTGGACGAGGCAGCCTTCTAGACAGCCTCGCACCAGCCCCGCACCACGTTCCGGGACAGACCGGAACAGCTTCGCGAAACCCCACATCGCCCCTGCGAGGGCCCGCTCCCGGCGCCGGGAGCGGGCCCTCGTACGTCGTTAAGGTGAACCCCATGAGCGAACCCTCCCGCTTCGACCGCGGCCACACCGACGACCTGTTGTCCTTCCTGGCGGCGAGTCCCACGCCGTACCACGCCGTGGCGAACACCGCCGAGCGGCTGGAGAAGGCGGGATTCAGGCAGGTCGCCGAGACGGACGCCTGGGACACCGGGACATCAGGGTCCGCCGCGGGGACCGGCGGCAAGTACGTGCTGCGTGGTGGCGCGATCGTGGCCTGGTTCGTCCCCGAAGGTGCGGTCCCCCACACCCCCTTCCGCATCGTCGGCGCGCACACCGACTCCCCGAACCTGCGGGTCAAGCCGCGTCCCGACACCGGCGGGCACGGCTTTCGCCAGGTCGCCGTCGAGATCTACGGCGGGCCGCTCCTCAACTCCTGGCTGGACCGCGATCTCGGTCTGGCCGGCCGGCTGACCCTGCGGGACGGTTCGACGCGCCTGGTGAACGTGGACCGGCCGCTGCTCAGGGTGCCCCAGCTCGCCATCCACCTGGACCGTTCCGTGTCGGCGGAGGGGCTCAAGCTGGACAAGCAGCGGCACCTCCAGCCGATCTGGGGCCTCGGCGACGACGTCCGCGACGGCGACCTGATCGCCTTCCTGGAGGAGGAGTCGGGGCTCACGCCGGGCGAGGTCACCGGCTGGGACCTGATGACGCACTCCGTGGAGGCGCCCGCCTACCTGGGCCGCGACCAGGACCTGGTGGCCGGTCCGCGCATGGACAACCTGCTGTCTCTGCACGCCGGCGCGGCCGCGCTCGCCTCCGCCGCCGCCCGCGAGAACCTGCCGTACATCCCCGTGCTCGCCGGTTTCGACCATGAGGAGAACGGCTCGCAGTCCGACACGGGCGCGGACGGGCCGCTGCTCGGCAGCATCCTGGAGCGCTCGGTGTTCGCGCGCGGCGGGTCGTACGAGGACCGGGCGCGGGCCTTCGCCGGAACCGTCTGCCTGTCCTCCGACACCGGGCACGCGGTGCACCCGAACTACGCGGAGCGGCACGACCCGACGCACCACCCGCGGGTCAACGGCGGACCGATCCTCAAGGTCAACGTCAACAACCGCTACGCCACGGACGGTTCGGGCCGCGCGGTGTTCGCCGCCGCCTGCGAGAAGGCCGGCGTGCCCTTCCAGACCTTCGTCTCCAACAACTCCATGCCCTGCGGCACGACGATCGGCCCGATCACCGCGGCCCGGCACGGCATCAAGACCGTCGACATCGGCGTGGCGATCCTCTCGATGCACAGCGCCCGCGAACTCTGCGGCGACCAGGACCCGTTCCTGCTGGCCAACGCGCTGACCGCGTTCCTGGAGGGTTAGTCAACTCCCGCCTGGCGCATGGGTGTTGCCGTCCCGGGTACCCGGAGGCGGACCGGGCCGACCGGACCGGACAGGGAGGCGACACTCATGGGCCTGGGCGGATGCATCATCCTCATCGCCGTCGGCGCGATCCTCACGTTCGCGACCGACTGGCACATGCAGGGGGTCAATCTCGACCTGGTCGGCATCATTCTCATGGTCGTCGGGCTGATCGGGGTCGTGACGTTCAGCAGCATGGCCCGGCGCCGACGCGTGGTGATACCGGGTTCGACGACCGTCGTCGAGGACGACGAGACGCGCGGCTACCGCGGCGCCTGAGCAACGTAGTCCGGAGCGGGTACACGGTGGATACGTGGGCGTAGTCCGCACTCGGGCCGAATCGCCCGCACAAGACATCCACAGACAACCGTGAGCAATCCGTGACGCAAGTCGTATTGTGCGGTTGTGTGAACCTCGTGAAGACTCTGAGCAGTTGAGGGTCCGGGGAGAGGCAGCCCCGGGCCCGTCTCACGATCTTCACGGGGGAGGCCGCTGCCGTGCTCGAACCACGGCTGGTGGTCCTCATCCCGGCCCACAACGAAGCGGACCGCATCGGCGCCGCGATCGAGGGCCTGTGGCGCCAGACCCGCAAACCCGACCTCATCGTCGTCGTCACGGACAACTGCACCGACGACACCGCCGCCGTGGCCGCGTCGCACGGAGCGGAAGTCTTCGCCACGCAGGGCAACCTGCACAAAAAGGCCGGCGCCCTCAACCAGGCCATTGACTGGGTCCTGCCCCACCTCGAAGAACGCGACCTGCTGCTCGTCCAGGACGCGGACACCGTCCTCAACCCCTGGTTCAGCGAGACCGCGATGGCCACCTTCAACCGCAAGGTCGGCGCCGTCGGCGGAGTCTTCTACGGCGAACAGGGCGGCGGACTCCTCGGCCTCCTGCAGCGCATGGAGTTCCAGCGCTACGCCTGGGAGTTGAACCGCACCGGCGGCAAGGCCCAGGTCCTCACCGGCACCGGCACGATGTTCCGCGCCCGCGTCCTGCGCGAGGTGCGTCAGGCCCGCCACGACCGTCGCATCGGCGGCGGCGACGGCTACTACAGCCTCGCCTCCCTCACCGAGGACGACGAGATGACCAAGGCGGTCAAGACCCTCGGCTACCGCGCCATGTCCCCGGCGGGCTGCGCGGTCACCACCGAGGTCATGACCAGCCTCCCCAAACTCTGGCACCAACGCCTCCGCTGGCAGCGCGGCGCCCTGGAGAACCTCCGCGACTACGGCTGGACCAAGGTCACCGCCCGCTACTTCCTCCAGCAGTTCCTGATGGGCTTCGGCGCCCTGTCGTTCCTCGTCTACCTGACCTTCATGGCCACCTACACGACGATCTACGGCTTCCCGGGCATCTCCCCGTTCTGGACCGCCATCGGCCTGATCTTCGTGGTCGAGAAGATCGTCTCCGTACGCCGCGCCGGACCCGTCGCGGTCCTGGTGGCCGCGCTGATGGTCCCGGAGATGCTCTACGACCTCTTCCAGCACGCCGTCTACTTCACCTCCCTGTGGGGCCTGGCCCGCCGCAGCGAGGAGAAGTGGGTGGCCACCTAGTCCACCCCTCACACAGCCTCACGTCTCTCACATCACTCAAGGAGAAATATTCATGTACGGACGAGTTGTCGGCGCCGGCACGACCGGCGCCGGTGGGGCCACCCTGGCCGCGACGGGCCTGTGGCTGAACAGCATGGCGATGATGGTGGCGGCGACCACGCTGGTGGCGGCGGGGATGGCCGTCTACAAGCTGGCCCCGCGCCCGCGCCGCCGCTAAGCCCTTGCCGCTGATCTCCCGTTTCAGGCGTCCTGGTCGTCTCGGTCATCCATGCCGGCCAGCACGAGGGGGAGACGGTCCGCCCCGCCCTCGGTGAGGCGGACTGGCACGCCCCAGTCCTGCTGGTGGACATGGCAGGCGGGGTATTCGTTGGAAGGGTCGTCATCGCACGAGGCGGCCATCGCGGAGACGTGCAACACGCCTTCCGCTACGGCCGGGTCGAGGGTCAGGGTGCGGTTCAGGTCCGTGCCCGCGCCCTCGCCGGCGAGGAGCAGCTCGGGCGGGGTCGCGGAGACGAGCAGCCGGGTCGAGGGGCCGTAGCGGGTGTCGAGCTTCTGCCCGGCCGGGGCCTGGAAGATGACGTCCAACTTCAGCTCGCCGGGGGCGACTTCGGTGGCCGCGCGCCGGGTGCGGTGGGCGACGGACTCGACGCGCACGGCCTCCTCCGGCAGGCGCAGCCTGGTCAGCCGGTGCCGGGCGGACTCGACGACCAGGATGTCGTCGCCGACGAGCACGGCGTCGCTCGGCTCCCTCAAGTCCGTGGCCAGCGTGGTGACTTCGTCGGTCGCGGGGTCGTAGCGGCGCAGGGCGTGGTTGTACGTGTCGCTGATCGCGACCGAGCCGTCCGGGAGCGCGGTGACGCCCAACGGGTGCTGGAGCAGCGCCTGTTCGGCCGCTCCGTCGCGATGCCCGAAGTCGAAGAGTCCGGTGCCGACGGCGGTGTGGACGGCCCCGTCAAGGTCCACCCAGCGCAGGGCGGACGTCTCGGAGTCGGCCAGCCACAGCCGGTCGGCGGTCGCGGCGAGTCCGGAGGGCTGCGCGAACCAGGCCTCGGGTCCGGGTCCGTCGACGAGCCCCTCGTTGGTGGTGCCGGCGGTGACGGCGACGGTGGGGTCGGTGGAGTCCGCGGCGGGGTCGTAGGCCCAGAGCTGGTGGACTCCGGCCATGGCGATCCACACCTTGCCCCGCCACCAGGCCACGTCCCAGGGGGACGAGAGGCTGACCTCGCGGGCGGGGCCGGACGTGGGCTCGCCCTGCATCCACTGACGGCCAGTGCCCGTGAGGGTGGTGACGGTGCCGGTGTCGAGGTCGAGCCGCCGCAGGGCGTGGTTCACGGTGTCGGCGACGACTACGGAGCCGTCGTCGAGGAGGGCGAGGCCCTGGGGTTCGTTGAAGGTCGCGGAGTCGCCCGAACCGTCGCGCAGGCCACGCTCCCCGGACCCGATCCGCCGTACGACCGTCTCGCCGTCCGCCGCCAGCTCGACGAGTTGGTGCCGGGTGGTGTCGCTGACCAGGAAGGTCCCCGACGGCAGGGCCAGCGCCTTGCCCGGGAAACGCAGGACCGTCGGCTCCGGCTCCGGTGCCACGTACGGCCCGTCCCCGCGCCGTAGCGTGCCCTTCGCGGTGTGCTCGGTCTCCAGCTCCTCCACCAGCCGCTCGATGGCGTGCGCGTGCCCCTCGCCCGCGTGCTGTGCGACGACGTACCCCTCCGGGTCGACGACGACGAGCGTCGGCCACGCGCGGACGGCGTACTGCTTCCAGGTGGCCAACTCCGGGTCGTCCAGCACCGGATGCTCGACGCCGTACCGCTCGACCGCGTCCACGACCGCCTGGTGCTCGGCCTCGTGCACGAACTTCGGCGAGTGCACGCCGATGATCACGACCGTGTCCCGGTGCTTCTCCTCCAGCTCACGGAGTTCGTCCAGGACGTGCAGGCAGTTGATGCAGCAGAAGGTCCAGAAATCCAGGATGACGATGCGTCCCCGCAGGTCGGCGAGGCTGTACTGCTTCTCGCCCGTGTTCAGCCAGCCGCCCTTGCCGGTGAGCTCGGGGGCGCGGACGCGGGCGCGTCGGGAGGTGCGGGGCGAGGATGCGTCGGTCATGGATCAAGAGTGCCACCGGCCACTGACAGTCACGACAGCGCGTGCCCCGTCGTGGCGTCCACGTGGTCCGGGATCTCGTCGTGGTGGTCGCCGACCGAGAGCGTGCCCGTGGGTTCGAGGACGAGGATCTCGGACGGGACGGGGGCGTAGGGCTTGTGTTCCGTGCCTCGCGGGACCGTGAAGACGCTGCCCTTGGGGAGGACGACCGTGCGTTCACCCGAGCCTGCCGACTCCCTTAGCGCGATGTGCAGTTCGCCCTCCAGGACCAGGAAGAACTCGTCGGTGTGGTCGTGGGTGTGCCAGAGGTGTTCGCCCTCGACCTTGGCGACGCGGACGTCGTAGTCGTTGACGGTGGTGACGATGCGGGGGCTCCACCGGTCGGTGAAGGAGGCGAGGGCGGCGGGGAGGGAGACGGGTTCCGTGGATGTCATGGGGTCAGCCTGCGGGGTGTCGGGGCGGCCTCACGAGTGCTAGGAATCGCACATGCCGCAAGGATCCTCTCAGCGCCCGCATCGCCCGCATCAGGTCGCCGTGATCGTCGACGAGGGCACCAACCCCTTCGAGGTCGGTGTCGCCACCGAGCTGTTCGGGCTACCGCGGCCCGAACTCGGGCTGCCCGGGCCGCTGTACGAGGTGCTGGTGTGCACGCCCGCGCGTGAGGTGCGGATGAACCACGGGTTCTTCACCCTCACCGGGGCGCACGGCCTGGACGCGGTGGACACGGCGGACACCCTCGTCGTACCGGGCCGGCCCGACAACGTCGTACCGCGCGGGGCCGCCGTTCTCGACGCCATCCGGCGCACCCACGCGCGCGGGGCGCGTGTCATGAGCCTGTGCACCGGGAGTTTCGCGCTCGCCGAGGCCGGGCTGCTCGACGGGCGCCGGGCGACCACGCACTGGATGTGGGCCGACCGTTTCCGCGTCCTGCACCCGCGCGTGCGGCTCGAACCGGACGTCCTCTTCGTGGACGACGGGGACATCCTCACCGCCTCCGGCAGCGCCGCCGCGCTCGACCTGGGGCTGCATGTCGTACGGCGTGACCATGGCGCCGAGATCGCCAACGCGGTGTCCAGGAGGCTCGTTTTCGCGGCCCACCGGGACGGCGGGCAACGGCAGTTCGTGGAGCGGCCGTTGCCCGATGTGCCCGACGAGTCGCTCGCGCCGCTGCTCGCGTGGGCGCAGGAGCGGCTGGGGGAGCCGTTGACGGTGGCCGAACTGGCGGGCCGGGCCGCGGTCAGTCCGGCGACCCTGCACCGGCGCTTCCGTTCGCAGCTCGGGACGACGCCGCTCGCCTGGCTGACCGGGGAGCGGGTGGCGCTGGCGTGCCGGCTGATCGAGCGCGGGGAGGAACGGCTGGACGTGGTCGCGGCGAGGTGCGGCCTGGGGACCGGCGCGAACCTGCGGGTGCGGCTGCGGAGGGAGACCGGATTGAGCCCGTCGGCCTATCGGCGGCGTTTCGGACCGGCTGCCGGGGAAGCCGTAATGTCATGAGATTCCTCGTACGCGATCGGATCCTCGGCTTCGGTGAGGATTACTGGATCGAGGACCAGAACGGCAACAAGGTGTTCCTGGTCGACGGCAAGGCCATGCGCATCCGGGACACCTTCGAGCTGAAGGACACGCACGGGCGCGTGCTCATCGACATCCACAAGAAGATGCTCGCCCTGCGCGACACGATGGTCATCGAACGGGACGGTGAGCCCCTGGCGACCATCAGACACAAGCGGTTCTCCCTGCTGCGCAACCACTACAAGGTGTCCCTGGTCGACGGCACCGAACTCGACGTCAGCGGCAAGATCCTCGACCGCGAGTTCGGCGTCGACTACGACGGCGAACTCCTCGCCCAGATCTCCCGCCGCTGGCTCCACATCCGGGAGACCTACGGCGTCGACATCGTCCGGGACGACGCGGACGCGGCTCTGCTGATCGCGGTGGCGGTCTGCGTGATCCACCTGGCGGAGAAGGAGCGGGAGGACTGACGCCCCGATCGGGAGGAGTGACGCCCTGACGGAACACCCTGACGGAATCCGCTTCTCACCCGGCTCGCCGCGGACGCTCCAGCCCCAGTACCCGGTCCTTGAGGGCCGGGAACTGGTCCCGGGTCGTCGCGACCTTCGCGGGGTCGAAGTCCACCGTGAGGATCTCCTCCCCCGCGCCCGCCTCCGCGAGGACCTCGCCCCAGGGGTCGACCACGATCGAGTGACCGGCCTGGGGAACTCCGGCGTGGGTACCGGCCGTTCCGCATGCGAGGACGAAGGACTGGTTCTCGACCGCGCGGGCCTGGGCCAGCAGGGTCCAGTGGGAGCGGCGGCGTTCGGGCCAGCCCGCGGGGAGGACGAGGGTCTCGGCGCCGGCGTCGACGAGGCCGCGGAAGAGTTCGGGGAAACGGAGGTCGTAGCAGGTGGCAAGACCGATGACCGTCTCGGGCAGACGGACCGTCACCAGCTCGCTGCCCGCGCCCATCAGTACGGCCTCGCCCTTGTCGAAGCCGAAGCGGTGGATCTTGCGGTAGGCGGCGGCAAGCTCACCGGAGGGGGAGAAGACGAGGGACGTGTTGTAGAGGGGGCCGTCAGGGTCTCGTTCGGGGATCGAGCCCGCGTGCAGCCACACGCCCGCGTCGCTCGCCGCCTTGGCCATCGCCTCGTAGGTCGCGCCTTCGAGGGGCTCCGCCTCTTCGGCGAACCGCTCGTAGGCGAACGCACCCGTCGTCCACAGCTCCGGCAGGACGACGAGATCCGCACCGGCCTGCTCGCGGACGAGGGACGCCATCCGAACCCGGCGAGATTCGACCGATTCGCCCTCTTCTACGGCGATTTGAAGGAGAGAGGCGCGCACACTACCACCGTCCTGGCATTCGAGCCGTTCACACGGGCCTACGATCGTCACACGAAAGCACTGCCGGGGTGCCTCACAGCAGCGTAACTTAGCGTTCCAAGACACCCGCCGACAGCCACCTCCCGCTGGCAACGCCGCCCGCCACCCGACCTGTACCGACCGCCGAGGGGTCCCGTTCCGTGAGTCTGCATCCCACTCTCCAGCCCTACGCCGACGCCTGGACCCACTCCATCGACGCGATATCCGAGCTGGTCACCCCGCTCGTGGAGGGAGAGTGGAACCGGCGAACGCCGTGCCCGGGCTGGTCGGTGCGTGACGTGGTCTCCCATGTCATCGGGCTGGACAACGAGATGCTCGGCGACCCGCGCCCCATCCACACCCTCCCGCGCGACCTCTACCACGTCACCAACGAGCACCAGCGGTACATGGAGATGCAGGTCGACGTACGACGCCACCACACGGCGCCGGAGATGACGTCCGAGCTGGAGTACACGATCATCCGCCGCAACCGTCAGCTGCGGAACGAGTCGCGCGAACCCGGCACGAAGGTGCGCGGCCACGTCAGCACCGAGGTCACGCTCGAAGAGTCGATGCGGAACCACGCGTTCAACGTGTGGGTGCACGAGCAGGATCTGCGCGCCGCCCTCGGCCGCCCCGGCAACCTCGACTCGCCCGGCGCGCACGTCGCCCGCGACGTGCTCCTCGCCGCGCTCCCGAAGGTCGTCGCCGACGACTCGGGCGCACCGCGCAGCTCGGCGGTCGTCTTCGACGTGCACGGTCCGATCGAGTTCCTCCGTACGATCCGCGTCGACATCCAGGGCCGCGGCACCCTGGAGACGGCCCCCGCGCTCGGCCCCGCCGCGACCCTGATCCTCGACTGGGAGACGTACGTCCGGCTGGCCTGCGGACGGGTCTCCCTCGACTCGGTGTCCGACCGCGTCAAGGCGGACGGCGACCCGGAGCTGTCGGCTTCGATACTGCGGAACTTCACCGTCACCAAGTAGCAGTCACCAAGGGGGAGCGGGAGCAGCGGGGCGGGACAGCGCGGAAATTCGTTGTCGCCGGCCGCCCGTCTGTGGCTAGCCTCCGCCGCATGTCTGACGTGACGTCCAAAACCGAGAACACCGGGACCGCTGACAGTGCCGGGCCTGACGACGGGCCTCCCCGGCTCACCCGGCTCGCCTTCCACAGCCCGCTCTCCGAGGCGCGTGCCGCCGGGATCGTACGGCGACTGGCCGGTGCGGGGCCGCGCACGGTGCTCGACATCGGCTGTGGCTGGGGCGAGTTGATGCTCCGGGTCCTGACCGCCGTACCGGAAGCGCGGGGTGTCGGGGTCGACGTGAACGCGCGGGATCTGGCGCGTGGGCGGCGCGATGCCGAGGCGCTGGGGCTCGCGGAGCGGGTCGAGTTCGTCGAGGAGTCGGCCGTGGGGACAGTGCGCGGGCCGGCCGATCTCGTGCTGTGTCTGGGCGCGAGCCAGGCCCTCAGTGCCGAGGAGCCTCCCCGGCACACTGTCGAGGCCCTGCGGGAGTTGCGGCGGCTCGTCGCCGACGGGGGACGTGTGCTGCTGGGTGAGGGGTTCTGGCAACGCCCGCCTACGACGGCCGAGTTGGCCGGTATGTGGCCGGAGGCGCGCGCCGACGAGCACTACGGCCTGGCGACGCTCGTCGATCACGCGGTGGCGGCCGGGTTCCGGCCCGAGTGGACCGAGACGGCGAACGCGGACGAGTGGGAGGAGTTCGAGTCGGCGTACCAGGCGGACGCGGAGGTGTGGCTCGCCGGGCACGGCGACCATCCGCTGGCCGCCGGGACGCGCGAGCGCCTCGACCGGCACCGGGCCCAATGGATGAGCTACCGGGGCGTGTTGGGGCTCGCCTACCTCACGCTGGTACCCGTCGTACCCGTCGTACTGGCGTAAGAAAGTCGTGTGAGAGCGGTGTGAGAAGGGGCGGGGTCACGCGGGCACGGGGTCACGCGGGCACGTGGACCGTCTCCACCCGGCTCGCCACGAGGCGTTCGCTCTCGCGGCGGGCCGCCCGGCGGCGCAGCCGGAGGATCTGGCTGACGCCGACCGCCTGGAGGACGAAGATCACCGAGAAGGCGATCGAGTAGTTGTCGCCGGTCGCGTCGAGGAGTACGCCGACCAGGAACAGGGTCGTCATCGAGGCCACGAAACCACCCATGTTGGTGATTCCGGAGGCGGTGCCCTGACGCTCCGGCGGGTTGGCCGGGCGGGCGAAGTCGAAGCCGAGCATCGAGGCGGGCCCGCAGGAGCCGAGCACCGTGCACAGCACGATCAGCAGCCACATCGGCGCGTGGTCACCGGGGTAGAGAAGCGTGACCGCCCACACCAGCGCCGTAGCACCGACCGTGCCGAGTGCCAGCGGGAGCCGCGCGGTGTGGTGCCGGGCGACGATCTGGCCGTAGACCAGGCCGACCAGCATGTTGGACAGGACGACGAGGGTGAGGAGTTCGCCGGCGGTGGCCCGTGACAGTCCTTGTGCCTGGACCAGGAACGGGAGGCCCCACAGGAGCAGGAACACCATCGCCGGGAACTGGGTGGTGAAGTGCACCCAGAGGCCGAGGCGGGTGCCCGGTTCGCGCCAGGACGCGGCGATCTGACGGCGGACGTAGGCGGCGCCCCGGTGCGGGAAGGGGGCTGGTTCGTGGCCCTCCGGGTGGTCCTTCAGGAAGAGCAGGAGCAGGACGAGGACCACGACTCCTGCGAGCGCGCTGCCCGCGAAGGCGGCCGTCCAGCCGATGCCGTGCAGCAGGCGGGCGATCACCAGGGTGGAGACGAGATTTCCGGCCATTCCCGCGAGGCCCGCGAGCTGGGCGACCATCGGACCGCGTCGCGCCGGGAACCAGCGGGTGCCGAGCCGCAGCACGCTGATGAACGTCATCGCGTCGCCGCAGCCGAGCAGCGCGCGGGAGGCGAGGGCGGTGCCGTAGGAGGGCGAGAAGGCGAAGCCGAGTTGCCCGGCGGTGAAGAGAACCACGCCGATGGTCAGCACCTTCTTGGTGCCGAGGCTGTCGACGAGGAGGCCGACGGGTATCTGCATGCCCGCGTAGACGAGCAGTTGGAGGATCGAGAACGTCGACAGGGCCGAGGCGTTGACGTGGAACCGCTCGGCGGCGTCGAGGCCGGCGACACCGAGGGACGTACGGAAGATGACGGCGACGAAGTAGACGGAGACGCCGATGCCCCACACGGCGAGGGCGCCGCGGCCGCCGGGCGGATCACCGGGAAGGGAGAGGGCGGAACTGGAACTACTGCTGCTACCGCTGCTGCTCATCGGACCTCGCCCCGAGCCAGGTGGGAGAACCAGTCGACGTGCTGGTGGACGATCCCGGCGGCCGCCTCGGCGTCGCCGGTGCGCAGCGCGTCGAGGATCGCCGCGTGCTCGGTGAGCGTCTTGGCGATGCGGTCGGGGTGCGAGTGCATGATCGCGACGCCCATCCGCAGCTGCCGGTCGCGGAGTTGGTCGTAGAGCCGGGAGAGGATCTCGTTGCCGCCGCTGCGGACGATCTCGGCGTGGAAGCAGCGGTCGGTGACGGCGGCACCGGCGAGGTCGCCCGCGGCGGCCTGTTCCTTCTGCCGGTCGAGGAGTTCTTCGAGCCGGGCGATGAGCGTCGGGGATGCCGGTACGACCTTGCGGACCGCGTGCTGCTCGACCAGCATCCGGGTCTCGACCACGTCCGCGATCTCCTGCGAGGAGACGGGCAGGACCAGGGCGCCCTTCTTGGGGTAGAGCCTGATCAGCCCTTCGACCTCCAGGCGCAGCAGGGCCTCGCGCACGGGTGTCCGTGACACTCCGACGGCCTCGGCCAACTCGCCCTCGGTGAGCAGGGTTCCGCCTTCGTAACGCCGGTCCAGGACACCCTGTTTGACGTGGGCGTAGACGCGGTCGGCGGCCGGGGGTTGCTTGACGGCGAGAGGGGCGGAATCGGTGGCGGCGAGGGACGGAGCGGGGGACGGCGACGGCATGAGGACAGCATAGATACAACACGTACGCATGAGGACGGACGTCCAGGATGCGGACGGAACCGAGGGGGGCTGAGGGGAACCAAGGGGAGCCGGGGTTGCGTCTACGGGGATGCGTCCATGGGGGTATGTTTCCGCGGCCGGTTCTCGGGGGCGTTTCACACATTCGGGGAACCCGGCCCAGCAACCGCACAACCTTCTGTGCTACTTACGTGTCACACACGTGCGGCCTCTTTTTCCCCCCTCCAACTGGCCGCTCCTCAGGGGCATTCAACGTATTCGGGGTACCTCAGTTGATTACTGCCATTACCGGCATCAAGGGCAGCCGTTTCCGCAGAGCCGCCGCGGTCACCGTGACCGCAGGCGCCGTGCTCGCGACCGGCGCCCTGACCGCGGCACCCGCGCAGGCTGTCACCAAGCCGTCGATCGTGGCCGCGGGCGGTTTTGTGATGAACAACGCCACGGGCAAGTCGCTCTACACGAAGGCCGCGGACACCAAGCGGTCGACGGGCTCCACCACGAAGATCATGACCGCGAAGGTCGTGCTCTCGCAGTCGAACCTCAACCTCGACGCCAAGGTCACCATCCAGAAGGCGTACAGCGACTACATCGTCGCGAACACCGCCTCCTCCGCCCACCTGATCGTCGGCGACAAGGTCACCGTCCGCCAGCTCCTCTACGGCCTGATGCTGCCGTCGGGTTGCGACGCGGCGTACGCGCTGGCCGACAAGTTCGGCTCGGGCTCGACGCGGGCGGCGCGCGTGAAGTCGTTCATCGGCAAGATGAACTCGACGGCGAAGACCCTCGGCCTGACGAACACCAAGTTCGACTCGTTCGACGGCATCGGCAACGGCAACAACTACTCGACGCCGCGCGACCTGACGAAGCTCGCCAGCAACGTGATGAAGAACGCCACGTTCAAGACGGTCGTCAAGACCAAGTCGTACAAGGCGAAGACGATCACGAAGACCGGCAGCACCCGCACGATGGCTGCCTGGACCAACACGAACACCCTGCTCAGCAGCTACAGCGGCACGATCGGCGTGAAGACCGGCTCCGGCCCCGAGGCCAAGTACTGCCTCGTCTTCGCCGCCACCCGCAACGGCAAGACGGTCATCGGCACGGTCCTCGCGTCGTCGTCGGTCACCCAGCGCTCGACGGACGCGACGAAGCTGCTCAACTACGGCTTCGCGACGATCGGCTGACATCCAGTCAGCTTGTTTGTCCGTAACTGAGGGACCTGCCGCATTCCAGCGGCGGGTCCCTTTGTCGTACGGCGGCTTGCGTACGACTTTCTGGTACGACCGTCACGTGAGGAGTTGAGTCGGCGATGTCGGCGAACGACCGGGAGCTGACGCGGTACTTCGCTCTTGAGGGCGCCCGAACTCTGCTGAGGCAGTACGGGGACTACGGCAAACCCGTCCCTGACGACCCCGAAGCGTGGCGGCGGGACCTGTTCCCGGTGATCCGGGGACTGTGGAACGCCGGAGAGGACGGCGGCCGGAACCTGTACGAGATCGCGACCCAACTCCACCTGGCGGCCGACCTGTTCGCGCACGACCCGGCCGGCGGACACCCCTCCCTCACGAACTTCCCGAGGGCCCAGTCGGCGGCCCGCACACCCGAGGTCTACCGGGCGGTGGCCGCGTATGTGGAGCGCTGGAAGGCACCGTTCGACCGGGAAACGCTCTTCGGAACACCCCTGACCGCCCGTGAACTCGCCCTGCGTTTCCCCCGGTTGAACCAGTTCTTGCTGAACTACTTCGGCCAGGACGGACTCGCCGTCGACGACGACATGCAGGACGCCACGTTGGAGGAAGGCCTCCACCTGGTCATCTCGGACACCCACCCATGGTGCCCGTGGCAGCTGCCGGGCCTGATCGCCGAGTGCGCGGAGGCACGCGCGGTGTTCCACACCGAGGAGCAGTTGGACGCGTTCTTCGGCGGGGGCGGGATGGGAGGGGGATCAGCCGGCGAACGGTTCACCGACTTCTTCCCGATCGTCGTCGACGCGTTCACGGAGCACTTGAGGGAAGCGCACTCGCCGATGTGGGAGCGGGTGCGGGGCTAGACAGCACCCACGTGCGCCGTGAACGCGGCCCAGGTGGTGGGGGTGAGCCGGAGTATCGACCCGTCCACGTCCTTCGAGTCACGGACAACGATCGTGCCGGGAACGTTGCGAGCGACCTCGACACACTCACCGTTACCGCTGCTGTACGTGGACTTGGCGAACTCGAAGGGGGACACGGCTCACAGCTCCTTGCGGATGCGTTCGATCAGGGCGGTGGAATCGCGAAGGGCGAGTCCGCTGCGAGCGATCCGCTCGAACGTGGTGTTGTGACGTGCGGCGTCGGCCTCGCTCTCCAGCCACAGGGTAGATGAGGTCGTGTCCATATAGACCACGTCCATCGCACCGGGCTCGGCGAACGACACGACGCTGAAGGCACTGGTCATGCCGGGATGGGAACCCGCGAGGAACGGAACCACCTGAAGCCGGACGTTCGGCCGGCGGGCCACTTCCGCCAGATGCGCCAGTTGGACCCGCATGACCTCCCGGCCACCGACAAGTTGGCGCAACGCCCCCTCGCCCACCACCGCCCACAGGTTGAGAGGGCTCGCGTCCGTCAGCCGTGCCTGCCGCGCGATCTTCGCCTCGACGAAGCGCTCGACGTCGTCCGGGTCGTCCCAGTCGGCGTTGCCGATCGCGAGAGCGCGTGCATAGTCCGGGGTCTGCAACAGGCCCGGGACAAAGGCGCCTTGCCATGTACGGACCCCGGTCGCGATGTCCTCCAGGGCCACGTACTCCACCAGGGCGCGCAACTCCGGGTACTGGTTCCACCACCCCTTGGCCTTGCGGCGCTCGCGGTCCGTCCTAGCGAGGCTCAGCAGCCGCTCCACGGCCTTCGGGCCGGTGACGCCGTACAGATCGCACAGGATCCGGATGTCGGGATCCCGGAACGGCACCCATCCGCGCTCCATCTTCGCGACCTTGGCCGCCGTCGCCGACAACGCCTCCGCGGCCTGCGGCTGGGTGAGCCGCGCCTCGTCACGCAGCCTCAGCAGCTCACCGCCCAACTTCCGGGCAAGAACGGTGGATACGCGATTCCCGCGCATGAACTGGCCTGCGGTCACGTCGGATTACCTCCCGGGTCGGGGCCAGTGTGCAGTTCGCCGAAGCAGCACCGCAAGCAAATTGAGGGACAGATGTCCCCGAGACTGCTTGCGCATACCTTTCAGATTTCGCTACCGTCAGTACTCGATAGCCCACCCAGCGGCACCAGTTGGCGGAAGTGCACCGCGCTGCCCTCACACAGCACGGCAGAGCCACCCCACCTGGCCCCCATCCCCCATGGAGGTGCATCCCGGTGACCGACGCCTGTCCTCCCGGACTCCCCAACCCCCACGACCACCGCCGCTACGACCACTACGACGCCGTCACCTACACCCCGTACCCGATCAACATCCCCCGCGCCCGCAGACACGTCGCCCACCTCACCACCACCTGGGGACACCCCCACTCCGCCGGCGACGCGGCCCTGCTGGCAAGCGAGTTGTGCACGAACGCCTTACTTCACGGCTGCCTGCGGGACCGTCTGTTCCGCGTGGAGACGTCTCTCACCGGCAACGCCCTGCGCGTCGCGGTCACCGACCCGAGGGGCGAACGGCTCCCGTACCCCCAAACCTCAACCCCCGACGACCAGTTCGGCCGCGGCCTCCTCATCGTCCGGACGCTGGCCGCCCGTTGGGCCGTGGAGAAGCTCACCGTGGGCAAGACCGTCTGGGCGGAGTTGGACATCCCGAAAAATCCAACGGAGCCCGTCCCACGCCGAATTGAAGGCTTCCGAAATCCCTGTCGACCGTAGGATCATTGCAACCGCAAGTGACATGTGATGCCGACGTGACGGAGACGGGGATACGGCATGGCAGTGCCTGGAATCGGTGCGGGCGGAGGTGGGGGCCGAGATGGAGGCGGTGGCCCCGACCTGCACGTCACGTCCACCGACCTCACCAAGCTCGCCGGCGACCTCGACGGCATGCAGGATCACCTCGACAAGCAGGTCGAGCGGATGGACGCGATCGTCGACCGTGTCGAGGCCGGCTGGCGCGGTCCGGCGGCGACGGCGTACCGCGAGTTCCACCGCGCGGCTACCGAGGACGCCGTACGCATCCGCGAAGTGATGAAGCTGCTGGAACAGGCCGTGCGGATGAGCCGGGACGGCTTCTCCGCGCACGACATCGAGGTGCTGGAGCACATGCGGACGATCCAGGTCGACGTCGGCAGCGAGGTCGACAAGCTGTCCACGCCCAACGCGGAGGCGACGGGAGATACGCCGACACCGCCACCCCGCAGCAGCCTCGACTCCTTCTGATCCTTCCGCCCGCGAGCCGTCAAGTGCCCATTGCCCAACCGTAGTTACGGACCGATATCCAGGGGGATCATGTCGACCGGGGCCTCCGCCGACGACCACATAGCCGTCTCCTTCGCCACGCTCCACGACCTCACCGCCGAGCTGGAGGACATCCTCAAGCAGCTCAACACCAAACTCGACGACCTCTACGATCGTGCCGAACCGGTCGTCCTGTCGTGGAAGGGCGAGGCCCGCGAGGTCTTCGTCCAGAAGCTCGACGAGTGGGACCGCTCGGCACAGGATCTGCAGGCCGCGCAGAAGTGGCTGCACGCCTACGTCACCACCGGTCACGCGAATTACTCGGCGGCACACCGGGCGGTGCTGCGCGGCTGGGGAGCCGCCTGATGAGCACCCCGACGCCTCCCGGGACCGGGAAGATCGATGTCACTCCGACCGTCCTGTACGGCGTCTCAACGGGCATAGCAGGTCAGCAGGACCCTCTTGACCGTGGCATCAAGTCGTTCCTCGACGAACTGGCCCGGTACCCGGACGGCGGCGGGAGGGGTACGGCGATGAAGGACTTCACGACCGCCTACCTGAAAGTCGCCGAGCGTTTCCTGGAGGTCTGGGCGAAGTCCGTGGTGAGCGTGGGAGGAGCCGCTGTCGGCTTCACGTCCACCGCCAACAACTACGCGGCGGCCGACGCGGCCACACACCCTTCGCCGACAGGACAGCCGACGCACCGGCCGAACCCGCATGTCATCGACAAAGTCCCCACGTACGGTCCGGTCACCGATTTCAAGTGGGGGGACATCGATGCGGGCCAGGACCTGATGCAGGAGGCCCTCGAAGGCCTGGAAGCCGTGGTCCTGGCTGTCATGCGGCCCCTGTTGGAGCACGAGTGCCGTTGGGGCAAAGCGGCGACGATCCTCCCGTTGCCCAATCATCTGCGCCTGTACTCAATCTCCCAGGCGTGGCGCATGCCGCAGACCACGCTCGGCATGGTGGACGGAACGCTGACGGGCCTCGTCGGCAGCATCACCGACCAGACCGACCAGGACTGGTACAACGCGATGCGGACGTTCTGCAGCACGTTGTGGGGGACGTCCGCCTGGGGCCAGAACCGCGAAGGTTACGACTGGGCCAACGACGACGCGAAGAAGAGGGGAAGCAGCCATCCCGTCTTCGCCGTTCTCTTCGACACGTGCGATGCCATGGTCGACGCGATCTACAACGTCGCAAAGGCCGCCGAGGACGTCCGGGACGATCTGCACCGGATTTACCGCCAAGCCGTTGTCGACAGTATCAAGCAACTCGACCCCAGAGATATAGACGTCACGGACGCGAAGAGTCTACTGAAAGGGCTGTGGGAAACAGGAAAGGGCTTGGTCGCGGACGTCTCCGTCGGGATCGTGCTGAACATCGACGAGGGCGCCCTGAACGACGCCGTGTCGGCCTACGAGAACCGCATTCATCGACAGGCCGGCGAAATAAAAGCGTTACTGCCGGCACTGGACGAGGCATACACGAGCACACCGACCTTCAATGCCGAGACGGCCAGATCCGAGGCGTTCGGCGCGCGGGCGTTGACAGGCTTCAAGGGAAATCCTCTGTATACAGTGCCAGGGGACAGCGAAGCCAATCATGCATACCCGCTCGACCTGGCGAATCAAGAAGGAATACACGGAAGTCACATCATCGACAAGCACGTGGGTAAGACCGATGAGCAGCTTGCGCAGCGGCTCAGAGATCAGCCGACGATCGACGCTGCCTCCACTTTCTCGAACCTTCCCGCTGCCCAGAAATACACACAGAACGCGATGGAATATATCGGGCCACCTGCAAATTCAGGGCAGCAAAACGAAGGCGTGAACAATAAGGCGAAGATCGAGAAGTGGCTTTCCAGGCCACGCTCCGATGCCTCTATTTTGACCCTTGATCCGGTCGAGTACAATTCCGTGACCGGGCGTACGATTACAGCTGGCAACCCGCACGCGAGTGCCGCGCAGGATACACATACCGTGAAGGTCGTACTCAAATACAAGAATGGCCTCCACCCACCCTATGTAGCCTACACATCCATGCCGACGCTTCCATAAGCCAACCATGGGAGGATCTGTGACGAGGAATAATCCGGACCTGCCCGGGTGTCTGCAAAGATATTTCGACGAGCGTCAATCCTTTGCTGCAATCAATTCCCGCGGGGAAACGGAATGGAATGAAACTGTCGTAGAAATGGTTCATGGAACCCATGCACTCCGAATTGTTGACCGCACGACATTGCGCGACAGCCTTTTGGAAGTTTCACATGAGGGAGCTCTCGATCTGGCCAGACTGATTTCTGGCGGATCCCTTCTGTACGGTCCCAGTGAATCCCTCCGGACATTGGACACGGAGCGGGACGAATGCTTGCGCGAAACCTTGGCAACCGCCGGGAAAAACGCCCGGTTCTTCACCAATCACGGGCACGCGGAAGATGGTGACCAGGCCGATTTTCTGGTGTCGTCGTTTCACGTCAACTCGCTTGCCGACACAACAATCGACGTCTGCCTTATCGGGGTTTCTGACGAGAATGTCCTGGTCCTCTGGCGTTTCGAGGATGACTAGACACTCCTGGCCACCCCCGAAACCATGAGGACTGGCGTCGCGATGTGCAGGCCGTGAAGACTGAGAGTGAGCAACGAATGCGTACCCGCACCGCCACCTACCCCGACCGAGAAACCGCCCAATGGGCCACCCAACAGACCGTCACCGCCAACGAACAGGCCATCCACCGCTGGCTCGCCCAGTCCACCCGCCCCCGCCTGACCATCGAGGCGACGTGGCCCTCCCGCCCCGAGCCGGTCGGACGAGTCCTGCTCCAGGCGATGATGCTGGCCGGGCGAGACCCCGTCGATGTCCACGCGGCCCGCGTGATCCTGAAGCGGGACGAATCCCGACCGCACGGCTTCGCCGTCCACGCCACGTTCCCCGTCTACCTGTAGCCCGTAGCCGTAACCGACCCACCCGTAGCGACCTGATCCGTAGAGGCTGATCCCGTGCCCCTGAGCCCCCTCGAACACGACCGCCGCTACGGCGAGTTGGACCAGGTGATCCGTGCCTACGCCGGTCAGCCGGCGGACGACACCCCGGACAAGCCGAGTGACGCGCTGGTCGCCTACCTGCGCCACACCTGGCACAGCCGACCGTGGGCCCTCGCCATCGCCGAGCGCCAACTCCGCGAGTACGCCGACAATCCGCCGGGCCGACTCCGCCTGCGGCTCGGCGAGTTCTACGCGATCCCGGACGTGGGGCTCCCCGAGGCCGAGATCCAGCAATGGCTGTACTGCCTCGCCGACCACATCAAGCACAGCGTCGTGGAGGGCGAGGTCCCGCCCCCGGCGCCCCCCGCCACCCACTGGGAATGGCACGCCCGCTTCCCGGAACTCGGCCAGTTCCTCGGCGGCTGGTTCTCCCAGGACATGCCGGACGAGTTCGACGACCATGACGCGGCGATCGACGACTTCCGGGCCTCGACGGACCCGCAGCTCGTCGCCCGCCTCACCGGCGAGCTGCACGAACTGCTCGCCCTGGACATCGACGAGTCCGACTACGCCCTCGCCGTCGCCGAGTTGGGCATGGAGGTCGACCCACCGACGCCGTACTCACCGAGCGGCTGGCTCACGCTGGCCGCCGACCGGCTGACCGCTCCGCGCGCCGACTACGGGACCCCGGCAGACGAAAGCTGAGCCGCGCGCCCCCACTTACAGAGACGCGCGGCCCATGAAGGCAGCAGCCACTACCCCCAGGTGATCAACCGCTTCGGCTGCTCCAGAATCGCCGCCACATCCGCCAGCACCTTCGACCCCAACTCCCCGTCCACCAACCGGTGATCGAAGGACAACGCCAGCGTCGTCACCTGACGTGGCTTCACCTTGCCCTTGTGGACCCAGGGCTGGAGTTTGATCGTGCCGACCGCGAGGATCGCGGACTCGCCCGGGTTGAGGATCGGTGTGCCGGTGTCGATGCCGAAGACGCCGACGTTGGTGATGGTGACCGTGCCGCCCTGCATCGCCGCCGGGGAGGTCTTGCCCTCCCTCGCCGTGGACACCAACTCGCCCAGTGACTCCGCCAGTTGGGGCAGCGTCTTCGCGTGGGCGTCCTTGATGTTCGGCACGATCAGGCCGCGTGGGGTCGCCGCCGCGATGCCGAGGTTGACGTAGTGCTTGAGGACGATCTCCTGGGCGGCCTCGTCCCAGGACGCGTTGATGTCCGGGTTGCGCTTGACGGCGACGAGGAGGGCCTTCGCGATCAGCAGGAGCGGGTTGACCCGTAGGCCCTGCAGCTCCTTGTCCTGCTTGAGCTCCTCGACCAGCTTCATCGTCCGCGTCACGTCCACCGTCACGAACTCCGTGACATGCGGCGCCGTGAACGCCGAACCGACCATCGCCGCCGCCGTCGCCTTGCGGACGCCCTTGACCGGGACACGGGTCTCGCGCGTCGAGTCAGCCACAGCCAGGGAAGGCGCCGGAGGCGCTACCCGCTCAGGTGCCTGTGCCTGCACCGGCGCCACCGCCGCGTGCACGTCCTCACGGGTGATGACACCGTCCGGGCCCGACGGGGTCACCGTCGCCAGGTCGACGCCCAGGTCCTTCGCCAGCTTCCGCACCGGCGGCTTGGCGAGGGGGCGGGATTCCACAACTGCTCCTGGCGCGTGGCCGTTCAGCTCCGCCTGGACCGCCGCCGACGCCTCCTGGGCCGGGATCTCCGCGCCCTTGCGGGGGCGGCGCTTCGTGGCGGACGTGGAGACGCCGTAGCCCACCAGGACCGGTGTGCGGGCCGGAGCCGCAGGCTTCGCCTCCTCCTGTACGGGAGCGGCCGGGGTCTCCACAGGAGCCGCCCCGCCCCCGGACACATCCACCGCGATGATGGACGTGCCCACGTCCACCGTCGTCCCCTCCGGGAAGCGGAGTTCGCGGACCACCCCGTCGTACGGGATGGGCAGTTCCACCGCGGCCTTCGCCGTCTCCACCTCGCAGACGACCTGGCCGTCGGTGACGGTGTCGCCGACCTGGACGTACCACTTGAGGATCTCGGCCTCGGTGAGGCCCTCACCCACGTCCGGCATCTTGAACTCGCGTACGGACGCTTCAGTCATCGTCGTCACGGCCCTCTCCTCAGTACGCCAGAGCGCGGTCGACGGCGTCGAGCACCCGGTCCAGGCTCGGCAGGTACTCCTCCTCCAGGCGGGCCGGCGGGTACGGGGCGTGATAGCCGCCCACGCGCAGCACCGGGGCCTCCAGGTGGTAGAAGCAGCGCTCCGTGATGCGGGCCGCGATCTCGCCGCCGGAGCCGAAGAACACCGGGGCCTCGTGGACCACGACCAGGCGGCGGGTCTTCTCGACCGAGGTCTGGATCGCGTCGAAGTCCAGCGGGGACACCGAGCGCAGATCCAGGATCTCCAGGGACCTGCCCTCCTCGGCGGCCGCGTCGGCGACCTCCTGGCAGAGCTTCACCATCGGGCCGTAGGCGGCGAGGGTGAGGTCCGTGCCCTCGCGGACCACGCGGGCCTTGTGGAGGGGGTCGGGGATCGCCTCGGTGTTGACGTCGCCCTTGTCCCAGTAGCGGCGTTTCGGTTCGAAGAAGATCACCGGGTCGTCGCTCTGGATGGCCTGCTGCATCATCCAGTAGGCGTCCGACGAGTTCGACGGGCTGACGATCTTCAGACCCGGCACGTGCGCGAACAGCGCCTCCGGGGACTCCGAGTGGTGTTCGACCGCGCCGATGCCGCCGCCGTAGGGGATGCGGACGACGACCGGGAGCTTGACCTTGCCCAGGGAGCGCGCGTGCATCTTGGCGAGCTGGGTGACGATCTGGTCGTAGGCCGGGAAGACGAAGCCGTCGAACTGGATCTCCACCACCGGGCGGTAGCCGCGGAGCGCCAAGCCGATGGCCGTGCCTACGATGCCGGACTCGGCAAGCGGGGTGTCTACCACCCTGCGTTCGCCGAAGTCCTTCTGGAGGCCGTCCGTGACGCGGAAGACGCCGCCGAGCTTGCCGACGTCCTCGCCCATGATGAGGACCTTGGGGTCGGACTCCAGGGCGGCGCGCAGCGATTCGTTGATCGCCTTGGCCAACGCCAGGTTCTTGAACGTCGTGGTCTGTGCCGCAGTCTGTGCCGCCATGTCACTTACCCCCCTCTTCGTCCGCGAACGACGCCTGGTAGGCGGCGAACTGGGCCCTCTCCTCGTCGACGAGCGCGTGCCCGTCCGCGTACACGTGCTCGAAGATGGCGAACCGGTCCGGGTCCGGCATGGCACGGACCGCTTCGCGCACTCGTCTGCCCAACGCCTCGCTCTCCGTCTCCAGTTCCGCGAAAAATCCCTCATCCGCGTGGTTCGCGGCTTCGAGATACCTGTGCAGGCGCAGGATCGGGTCCTTCGCCTCCCAGGACTCGCGCTCCTCGTCGGCCCGGTACTTCGTCGGGTCGTCGGAGGTGGTGTGCGCGCCCATGCGGTACGTGTACGCCTCGACCAGCGTCGGGCCCTCGCCGTTGCGGGCCCGCTCCAGCGCCCACTTGGTGACCGCGAGACAGGCCAGGACGTCGTTGCCGTCGACGCGGACGCCCGGGAAGCCGTAGCCCTGTGCGCGCTGGTAGAGCGGGACGCGGGTCTGCTTCTCGGTGGGCTCGGAGATGGCCCACTGGTTGTTCTGGCAGAAGAACACGACCGGGGCGTTGTAGACCGCGGAGAAGGTGAACGACTCGGCGACGTCGCCCTGGCTGGAGGCGCCGTCCCCGAAGTACGCGATCACGGCGCTGTCCGCGCCGTCCATGGTCACGCCCATCGCGTAGCCCGTGGCGTGCAGGGTCTGCGAGCCGATGACGATCGTGTACAGGTGGAAGTTGTTCGTGGTGGGGTCCCAGCCGCCGTGGTTGACGCCCCGGAACATGCCCAGCAGGTTGGTCGGGTCGACCCCGCGGCACCAGGCGACGCCGTGCTCGCGGTAGGTCGGGAAGACGTAGTCGTCCTCCCGGGTGGCCCGCCCGGAGCCGATCTGGGCGGCCTCCTGGCCGAGCAGCGACGCCCACAGGCCCAGCTCGCCCTGGCGCTGCAGGGCGGTGGCCTCGGCGTCGAAGCGGCGGGTGAGCACCATGTCGCGGTACAGGCCGCGGAGCTCATCGGGGGTGATGCCGGCGACGTACTTGTCGTACGGGGCGGTCTTGGCGTTCTTGACTCGCTTGCCCTCGGGCGTCAGCAGCTGGACGAGGTCCGGGTCGGCGCCCTTGGCCTTGCTTCCGGCGCTGCGTCGCGGCTTGCGCGGGGCAGTGCTCTCCACGGTCACGTGTGCTCCTCCGTCGGTCCGGCTCCCCGGGTTCGCCGGGTGCCAGTGCGGCTCACCTGCGCCCCACGGACGCACAGGGTGGGTGCGGTTCGTCGGGAACAGGCGTGACAGGTGCCCCGGCGAGCGCCCTGCAACAGGCACGTTACCCAGTGCTCCACAATTCTGTGAAACCCCTCCTGACCTGCGATTTTGCTTGGATTTCCAAGTAAATCGCGAAAGTCGGGAACAAGTCCTGGTCACAGCCTTGCAGGGGGCCGGAACAACGGCACGTTATCCCGCTCACCTCGGGCACGGGAAGAGCCTGTATGTGAGACTTACCGCGTGCCCGGAGACGGAAAAATCAGCGTATTTCTCCTCGATGACCACGAAGTGGTCCGCCGGGGTGTCCACGAGATGCTCTCGGTGGAGGACGACATCGAGGTGGTCGGCGAGGCCGGTACGGCGGCCGACGCGCTGGTGCGGATCCAGGCCGTGCGCCCGGATGTGGCGATTCTCGACGTACGGCTCCCGGACGGCAGCGGCGTCGAGGTGTGCCGGGAGATCCGCGCGCGGGACGAGTCCGTGAAGTGCCTGATGCTGACCTCCTTCGCGGACGACGAGGCCCTCTTCGACGCGATCATGGCGGGTGCTTCCGGGTACGTCCTGAAGGCCATCCGGGGCAACGAACTGCTGTCCGCCGTACGGGACGTCGCGGCCGGCAAGTCGCTGCTCGACCCGGTGGCGACCGCCCGCGTGCTGGAGCGGCTGCGCAACGGCGGACCCCAGCAGGACGAGAAGTTCGACTCCCTCACCGACCAGGAGCGCAGGATCCTGGATCTGATCGGGGAGGGGCTCACCAACCGGGCGATCGGCGAGCGGCTGCACCTCGCGGAGAAGACCATCAAGAACTACGTGTCGAGTCTGCTTTCCAAACTCGGTATGCAGCGGCGCTCGCAGGCGGCGGCCTATGTGGCGCGGAGACAGGTCGAGCAGCAGCGTCATTGAGCGCCCCGGGGGACCGATTCGGCGTCATTAGGGACCAAAGACCCCTCCCCCGGAGGGGTTGCTCGTCCGACAGTAAGTGCATGCCCACCGACGAACAGCTCGCCGTCGATCTGCTCGCGCGTACCGACCACGGCCGGGTGGCCACCACCCTGGGGGCGCTGCCCTTCCTGGCTCCCGCGCGTCACATCGTGGCGGACGAGCGGCTGCTGCTGCGGATGCCCCGGAGCCACGGCCATCACCACGCGTGCGTGGACCGTGTCGTCGCGTACGGCGCCGACAACCTGGACTCGGCCGGGCCGGACGACGACCTGTGGTCCGTCCAGGTGATCGGCACGTGCGAGCCGCACGAGCCGACGGCCGACCAGGTCGAACGTTTCGGCCCGACCCGGGGCGCGATGGTGTACCTGCGCATCGAGCCGCGTCTGAGCACCGTGCACTCGGCGGACGGCGGTCTGGAACGGCGCTTCGGGCCCACCCTGTGACCGAAAGCGACCATCGACGACCGAGCGGTGACTTTCTGTGACAAACCGCAGCTCAAGGGCCCGTCCCGTGCCCTAGCATCGGCCGCGTGCCGCCCTTACGTGTACCACCCCCCGTGCTCCACGCGCCCCCGCTGGGCGCCCTCCTCCGCCAGTACGCCGCCGGGTCCGCCGTCACCTGCGAACCCGTCGAGCAGGGCCTGCTGAACCGCGGCTACCGGCTCCGCACGACCCGGGGCCGCTACTTCCTCAAGCACCACTTCGACCCCGAGACCGCGGACCCGGCGGCGATCGCCCGCCAGCACACCGCGACCCGGCGGCTGGCCGACCTCGGCGTCCCCGTGGCTCCCCCGCTGCCCGCCCGCGACGGCCGTACGGTCGCCGTCGTCGGCGGTCACGCCTACGCCCTGCACCCCTGGATCGACGGCAGGCACCGCCACGGCGGCCAGTTGACCACCGGTCAGTGCGGGCGCCTCGGCGCGCTGCTGGGGGTCGTCCACGCGAGCCTGGAGCGGGTCATGCCGGGGCGCCGGGAGGAGTGCGCGCCGGGGGCCGACCCCGCCGACACCTTCGCCCTCATCGACGACCTCCTCGGGCACGTCCGCCGGCACCGGCCCGCCGACGCCTTCGACGAACTGGCCCGTCACCGGCTCCTGGAGCGGCGCGAGCTGCTGGAACGGCACGCGGACCGACGGCCGCCGCGCGGGGCGTCCGTGGGGTGGGTGCACGGGGACTTCCACCCGTTCAACCTGCTCTACAAGGGCGACGCCCCCGCCGCGATCGTCGACTGGGACCGCCTCGGCGTCCAGCCCCGCGCGGAGGAGGCCGTACGCGCCGCCGCGATCTTCTTCGTACGGCCCGACGGAGCCCTGGACCTGTCGAAGGTGCGGGCGTACGCGCACGCGTACCGGCGTTCGGCGGGCGCCGGACCCGCCGAACTGGCCGCCGCCGTGCACCGGGTGTGGTGGGAGCGGCTCAACGACTTCTGGATGCTGCGCTGGCACTACGAGCGGGGCGACACCCGCGCGGACCCCCAGTTCCCGGCGGCGTCCGCGCTCGCCGTGTGGTGGACGCGGGAGTACGACGCGGTATGCGAGGCGTTCGCGGAGGGCGCCCCCTAGGAGCAGCGAAAAACAGCACGCGCGCGTGGACCCCTGTTACGGGGTGCACGCGCGCGTGAAGAGGTACGCGGAGCGGGGCCCGGTCAGCCGCCGCCCAGGGCGCCCGCGACGGTGCCGCCGTCGTCGCCCCCGTCGTCACCGGTGCCGCCCGTGCCCGTCGGGTCCGCCGAGGTCGTCGCGGACGGGGTGTCCGATGGCTCCTCGGAGGCCGTCGCGGACGGAGTGCTCGAAGGCTTCTCCGAGGCCGTCGCCGACGGGGTGGACGAGGGCGTGTACGACGGCGTGTAGTCCGAACCGGAGCTCGTGCCGCTGTCGTCGGTGTCCGTGTCGGTCGGCGAGGCGGTCGTGTCGTCGCTCGGCGACTCCGTGGCCGTGTCGTCGGTCGCGGTCTGCGAGGTGCTGGGCGACGGCGTGGTGCCCGAACCGCCGCTGCCGTTGCCGGTGTTGTTCAGCGCGAGCGCGACACCCGCCGCGATGGCGATCACCGCGAGCACGGCGAGGATCCACAGCTTGCCGCGGCCGCTGCCGTGGTTGCCGTGCCCCTCGAAGCCGCCGTCGTCGCCGTTGCCGTAGCCGCCGGGCAGGATCGGCTGCGGGATCTGCGTGGTGCCGGAGGAGTCCTGGTGCATCACGGTCGTACCGGCGAAGCCCCCGGGCGGGGTCCCCTGCCCGTTGGCCACGGTCACCGGGCCGGTGTTCCAGGTGCCGGTGTGGCCGCCCTGGTCGTAGAGCATCTGCAGGCCGTACTGGACGAGCCCGCGCATCTCCTCGGCCGTCTGGAAACGGTCGTCCGGGTCCTTGGCGAGGGAGCGCATGACGAGGCCGTCGAGCTCCGGCGGGCAGACGCCGTTCGACGTCTGGGACGGCGGGACCGGGATGTCCTGGACGTGCTGGTAGACCACCGACAGCGGGGTCTCGCCGGTGAACGGGGGCCGCAGCGCGAGGAGTTCGTAGAGGAGGCAGCCCGTCGCGTACAGGTCGGAGCGGTGGTCGACGGCCTTGCCGAGCGCCTGCTCCGGGGAGAGGTACTGGGGCGTGCCCATGACCATGCCGGTCTGCGTCATCGTCGTGGACGCCCCGTGCAGGGCGCGCGCGATGCCGAAGTCCATGACCTTGACGGCGCCGTTGTGCGTGATGATCACGTTCGCGGGCTTGATGTCGCGGTGCACGATGCCGTGCTGGTGCGAGTAGGCGAGCGCCTCCAGGACGCCGGAGACGATGATCAGGGCCTGCTCGGGCCCGGGCGCCTCGGCGTTGAGGAGGAGGTCGCGGATCGTGCGGCCCTCGACGATCTCCATGACGATGTACGGCACCGACATGCCGCCCACGTAGTCCTCGCCGGAGTCGTACACGGCGACGATCGCGTGGTGGTTGAGGCCGGCCACCGACTGGGCCTCGCGCGTGAAGCGAGCCTTCGACGTCGGGTCCTCGGCCAGGTCCGAGCGGAGCAGCTTGACCGCGACCGTGCGCCCGAGCCGTACGTCCTCGGCCGCGAAAACCTCGGCCATACCGCCCCGGCCCAGTCTGTGGGTGAGCCGGTACCGGCCGTCGCCGACCAGTCCGCCGTTGCCCCACAGCTCCGGTGCGTCCGACATTCCGCCGCCAGCCGCCTCGGGGTCGGACGGGCCCTGAGCGTGCTGCTGTGCCATCAGTCCTCGCCGTCGTTTCTGCCCGCGGTGCGCGCGGTGTTGTTACGGTCTCCGTCGGCCACGCTACAGGCTCGGCGCAAGCCTCCGGTCCGGGATCAGTGCCGGAATCGTCCGGAGACGGACCGGCCATCAAATCGGTATCACGGGCCGTCGTGCAAATTCTGTGTACCGCCGGTACAGCACCTGTAACGCTTCCACGACTCTTCTTTCGCGTACGGTCACGGATCGGGCACCGCGCTTGACGTGTCAGTGCCCTCCGGCAGACTTGGCCGGGAATGACACTTTCGATCACTGAGCCGGCGCCGATGGGGGACACGGGACATGAGCCAGGACGGCGCACAGGGCCGCTATGCGGGGCGCGCGCTCGCAGGTGGCCGCTATCAACTGCGCGACCTGCTCGGTGAGGGCGGCATGGCCTCGGTTCACCTGGCGTACGACTCGGTGCTCGACCGCCAGGTCGCGATCAAGACACTCCACACCGAACTCGGCCGGGAACAGGCCTTCCGCGAGCGCTTCCGCCGCGAGGCCCAGGCCGTGGCCAAGCTCACCCACACCAACATCGTCTCGGTCTTCGACACCGGCGAGGACGCCCTCGACGGCACGACGATGCCGTACATCGTCATGGAGTACGTCGAGGGCCGCCCGCTCGGCTCCGTACTCGACGAGGACGTACGGCAGTTCGGCGCGATGCCCGCCGACAAGGCGCTGAAGATCACCGCGGACGTGCTGGCCGCCCTCGACATCAGCCACGAGATGGGCCTGGTCCACCGGGACATCAAGCCGGGCAACGTGATGATGACCAAGCGCGGCGTCGTCAAGGTCATGGACTTCGGCATCGCCCGCGCCATGCAGTCCGGTGTCACCTCGATGACGCAGACCGGCATGGTCGTCGGCACCCCGCAGTACCTCTCGCCGGAGCAGGCGCTCGGCCGGGGCGTGGACGCGCGCAGCGACCTGTACTCGGTCGGCATCATGCTGTTCCAACTGGTCACCGGGCGGCTGCCGTTCGACGCGGACTCGCCGCTGGCCATCGCGTACGCGCATGTGCAGGAGGAGCCGGTCGCGGCCTCCTCGATCAACCGTTCCCTGCCGCCGGCCGTGGACGCGCTGATCGCCCGCGCGCTGAAGAAGAACCCGAACGAGCGCTTCCCGAACGCCGAGTCCATGCGCGACGAGTGCCTGCGCGTCGCGGCCTCGCTCCAGGCGGCCGCCCCGAGCATCGTGCCGGGCGCGCCCGCGCAGAGCGGCGCGGGCGTCGGCTCCGCGGTCTTCCCGCCGGTCGACCAGGCGGCCCCGGCCCCCACCGGCCCCGTACACACGCCGTACCAGCCGGGTCCCTACGGCGGCACACCAGCGCCCGCCCCGGCCTACGGCTATCCGCAGCAGGCGGGCTACCAGCCGCAGCCCTCGGTCGGGTTCGGGCAGCAGGGCATCTCGACCCCGCCGCCGTACAACCTGGCCCCGCAGCACCCGACGCCGGCCTCCGGGGGAGGCGGCGGCAGGAGCAACAAGCCGGTGATCATCGGCTCGGTGGTCGTTGCCGTCGTCGCGGTCGGCGCGCTGGTCGCCGCCCTGTCGATGAACAACGGCGGCGATGACGACGCGAAGGGCAGCGACAGCAGCGCGAGCACCTCGGCGACGGCGGTCGAGGGCCACCGCGACGGCGACACGTCGAAGACGATCGCGACGACCGCGTGCAAGGAGCCGGAGGAGTCGTACAACGACCCCAGCAAGATCCAGGTCCCGGACTTCCAGTTCAAGTACATCGACTCGGTCAAGTCCTGCCTGCAGGCCGCGGGCTGGAAGGTGAAGATCAAGTCCGAGGACGAGAACACCTACGGCCAGGGCACGGTCATGGACCAGTTCCCGGCGGCCGGCACGGACGTGGACCCCAAGGACATGCCCCAGATCCAGCTGGGCGTGTCCACGGGCAACCCGTCCTGACGTCGGAGAGCGACCCGTCCCGACCCCGGTGATGTGGAAGGGCCCGGCAGCATCGGCTGCCGGGCCCCTTTGTCGTGTCGGTACGGGCTCGTGTGCGGGTGGGAGGTGACTACAGGTACGGGCCGCCCACGCGGCCGCCGCCCGGCTGCCCTTCCTCGCTGCCGTCGCCGACGCCCGGCGGCAGCGCCCGGCGCATCTGCTCCAGCTGCGCCCGCGCGGCCATCTGCTGGGCGAACAGCGTGGTCTGGATCCCGTGGAACAGCCCCTCCAGCCAGCCCACCAACTGGGCCTGCGAGATGCGCAGTTCCGCGTCGCTCGGCGTCACGTCGTCCGTGAACGGCAGCGACAGCCGCTCCAGCTCCTCCACCAGCTCGGGCGCCAGACCGTCCTCCAGCTCCTTCACGGAGCTGCGGTGGATCTCCTTGAGCCGAACCCGGCTGGCTTCGTCGAGTGGAGCCGCACGCACCTCCTCAAGAAGCTGCTTGATCATGCTGCCGATCCGCATGACCTTGGCCGGCTGCTCCACCATCTCCGTCACCGGGATCTCGCGGGAGTCCTCGTCCCCGGTGCCACCGAGCGCCATCCCGTCCTGTCCCACGACCAGGATCTGAGGCTTCTCCGGTGACCTTTCGTTCCTCGGCATCTCCATGCCGCCATTCTCTCGCACTCGTACACCTCACCACCGTGGTGCCCCCCCCTCGAAGGGTGATCCACGGTTTCCGCATGGCCGAACCCGGAGTGCCGGAGCGCCCACCCGGTGTGACGCTGGTTGCGTCGATCTTGCCGCCTCGGCTCGGGAGGGGGTCACGGACGTGACTCCATGGCTGCGTACAACGGGACTGCTGCTTGTGCTGGGCACGGGTGCGGTGGTGAATCCGTGCGGGGGTGTTCCGGCGTACGGGGCTGTCCTGTCGTACGAGGCGGAGGCGGGGAGCGGTGCGGGCACCGGTGGTGCCGGGAGTGGTCGGGTCGCGGTCACGGCGCCCGCATCCGGCTCGGCCTCTGCTTCCGACTCCGCGTCCGCGTCCGCCTTGAGACCTGCTTCGGGCCCTGACGCCGCCCATGCCTCTCCCGATCCCTCCAGGGCCGGAAGCCAGGCGGGCGAAGGGCGGGAACGGCCGGGCCGTACCGCCGAGCCGACCGCCGACGAGGACGAAAGCGGAGGTGCGGGCGAGGGCGACGGCGATGACACGGCTGGGCTGACAGCGGACGGCGATGACGACGGGAGCCAGTCGGACAGCCCCGCCGGCCCTACGCCCGCCGACTCCCCGTCCTCCCAGGAGGCCGCCCCCGTGCCGACCTCCCCGCCCCTCCAGTCCGTGCGCCAGACCGTCACCCACGCCGAGGACCCCGCCGAGCCCGTGCTGCGGATCCTGCCGCTGGGCAGCGGCCTGATCCTCATCGGGCTCGGCCTGGGCCTGGCCTTCATCGCTCTCCGGGTACGCCGTAGTTAGGAGCTGCCGGGCCTACGGCGCGACGAGCAGCACCTTGCCGATGTGCCCGCTGTCCTCCAGCACCTGGTGCGCGGTCCCCGCCTCGCTCATCGGCAGCTCCCGGTCGACGACCGGCCGTACGTGACCGCCCTCGATCAGCGGCCACACATGCTCGCGTACGGCGGCGACGATGGCCGCCTTCTCGTCGAGCGGGCGGGCCCGCAGCGAGGTCGCGCTGATCGCGGCCCGCTTGCCGAGGAGCGCGGCGATGTTCAGCTCGGCCTTGATGCCGCCCTGCATCCCGATGATCGCGAGCCGCCCGTTGACGGCGAGGGCCTGGACGTTGCGGTCCAGGTACTTGGCGCCCATGTTGTCGAGGATGACGTCGGCGCCCGCACCGCCCGTGGCCTGCTGGATCTCGGCGACGAAGTCCTGCTCGCGGTAGTTGATGAGGATGTCGGCGCCCAACTCGGCGCAGTAGTCCAGCTTTTCCTTCGTACCGGCGGTGACGGCGACCTTCGCGCCTACGGCCTTGGCGAGCTGGATCGCCATGGTGCCGATGCCGCTGGAGCCGCCGTGCACGAGGAACGTCTCGGCGGGGCGGAGGTGGGCGACCATGAAGACGTTCGACCAGACCGTGCAGACCACCTCGGGCAGCGCGGCGGCCTGCTTCAGGTCGAGGCCGGCGGGCACGGGCAGCAACTGCCCGGCCGGAACGGCGACCTTCTCGGCGTAACCGCCGCCCGCGAGCAGCGCGCACACCTCGTCGCCGACCGACCAGCCGGACACCCCGGGGCCGATCTCGGTGATCCGGCCGGAGCATTCGAGGCCGGGGTAGAGGGACGCGCCGGGCGGCGGGTTGTAGAAGCCCTGGCGTTGCATGATGTCGGCCCGGTTGACGGCGCTGGCCACCACCTCGACCAGTACCTCGCCCTCACCGGCGACCGGATCGGGGACCTCGCCCCACACCAGTGCCTCGGGCCCACCAGGTTCGGAAATCGTGATCGCATGCATGAGGCCGACGCTACTCCTCGTCATCCGGCCGACCACCGAAGGCGGGTCACTGAGGCAGCGGTCGAAGGCGGGTCACTCCGGCAGCGGCCGGGTGTCCGGCGCGACCTGCGAACCCGGCGAGACCCGCACGATGGTGATGAGCCGGTCGGTGAGCTGAAGCGTCCCGATGGCCGGATCGTCGTAGCCGAGCACCCGGTGCCCGCGTACGACACTCACCACCAGGTCCTCCGTGTCGCGCGGCGACTTGCCGACCTCGGCCTTTATGACCGGGCGTTCGGTCATGTCGAGTCCGCTGCCCTGCTGGATGAGGTCCTCCATGACCATGCCGGCGGCGGGGCTGAGCACGGACAGGCCGAGCAGGCGGCCGGCCGCGCTGGCGCTGGTGATGACGGCGTCGGCGCCGGACTGCTTGAGCAGCGGCGCGTTCTCCTCCTCGCGGACGGCGGCCACGATCTTCGCGCTCCGGTTGAGCTGCCGGGCCGTGAGGGTCACCAGCACGGCCGTGTCGTCCCGCTGGGTCGCGATGATGATCTGCCGCGCCTTGTGCACCTCGGCGCGCTTGAGGACCTCGCTGCGGGTGGCGTCCCCGACGACTCCGACGTACCCCTGACTGCTCGCCGCCTCGATCGCCTTGCCGCTGGGGTCGACCACGACGACCTGTTCCTTCTTCAGGCCCGTCGCGCACACGGTCTGGATCGCGGACCGTCCCTTCGTACCGAAGCCGATGACGACGGTGTGCTCCCGCAACGTGGACCTCCAGCGGTTGAGACGCCATTCCTCCCGGGTGCGTTCGGTGAGGACCTCAAGGGTGGTGCCGACGAGGACGATCAGGAACAGCACCCGCAGCGGCGTGACGACCAGGATGTTGGTGAGCCGGGCGCCGTCACTGACCGGGGTGATGTCGCCGTAGCCGGTGGTCGAGAGGGTGACCGTGGCGTAGTAGAAGGCGTCGAGCAGGTCGACCGAGCCGTCCGAGTTGTCGTTGTAGCCCTCGTGATCGGCATAGACGATCAACGCGGTCGCGACGAGCAGGAACAGCGCGATGGACAGCCGTTTCGCGACCTGCTGGAAGGGGTGCTCGACCACTTTCTTCGGGAGTTCCACCCGATGGGTCACGAGATGTTCGTCCGCCTGGCGGGCGATCGCATCATGGCCCGACTGTTTCACGTGAAACACACCCCGATCCCGGCGACCGCCCAGGGCAGATCGATGAGCTCCGCCTGCTGCCCCTGCCGCGTACCACCCGGCGGTACGACCGCGAGCGCGTCGGCCGCCGCGATCCCGCGCAGCATGGCCGGGCCGTTGTAGTGCAGCGGCACGGCGGAGTCGCCGCGCAGCACGGCGGGGATGAGCCGAGTGTCGTACGGATGCCCGTGCACCGCGTCCTGGAGGGGCAGCTCGTACGGCTCCGGGGCGGGGTGTGCCGACAGGGTCCGCAGCAGCGGTTCGGCGAGGGTGAGCAGGCCGGAGATCGCCGCAAGGGGGTTGCCGGGCAGGCCGACGAGGTGCTGGTCGTCCCTGATGCGGGCCAGCAGCATGGGGTGACCGGGGCGTACCTTCACGCCGTCCACCAGGAGCTCGGCACCCATGCCGCGCAGGGTGGGGTGGACGTGGTCGACCGGGCCGGAGGCGGTGCCGCCGGTGGTGACGATGAGGTCGGCGGAGCTGCCCGTGATGGCTTTGTGCAGCGTTTTCGCGTCGTCGCGGAGCCGGCGGACCGCGGTGACCTCGGCGCCGAGCGCGCGCAGCCAGGACGGCAGCATCGGCCCGAGCGCGTCCCGGATGAGCCCGTCCCGGGGCAGCCCCTCGGTGAGCAACTCGTCGCCCAGGATGAGGACTTCGACCCGGGGGCGGGGTACGACGGTGAGCGTGTCGTACCCGGCGGCCGCGGCGAGGCCGAGCACCGCCGGGGTCACCAGGGTGCCGCCGGGCAGCAGATGGTCGCCGCTGCGGCACTCCTGGCCGCGCGGTCGGATGTCCTGTCCGTGCCCGACGTCCCGGGCCGCGTGGAGCCGGCCCTTGCCGTCGGTGCGGCCGTGTTCGCTGCGGATGACAGCGGTGGCGTCGGCGGGGACGCGGGCCCCGGTCGCGATCCGCACGGCCTCGCCGTCGCTCAGCGGCTCGGACTGCGCGTGCCCGGCGAGCACACCGTCCTCGCGTACGGCCCAGGGGCCGGGGCCCGCGACCGCCCAGCCGTCCATCGCCGAGGTGTCGAACGAGGGCAGGTCGCTCAGGGCGACGAGCGGTGCGGCCAGGACGAGACCGAGGGCGGAGTCGAGGGTCACGGAGACGGGGGCGCGGCGGGAACCGGTGCGTGCGGCGCGGCCGGCGATCGCGCGGGCCTCGGGCCAGGGGGTCGCCTTGTGCTGGTCGGTGTCGGGCTTGCGGGCGGTGCCCTGCGATGCGTGCGAGGGAGAGGCCGAGGGTGGGGGCACGGCGGGGTCGCCGGAGTCGGCGCTGCCTTCGTTCACCAGGGCGAGGACCTCCTCGACGTCGAGGTCCTCGGCGTCCCGGGCGTGCTCGCCGGCGTGAATTCCGCGCGCGCTCATCCGGCGACGTCCGGACCCGGGGCGGCCTGTGGGGCATCGGCCTTGGCGTCGGACGGGGCTTCCGGGGTGTCCTCGTCGGCCCAGCGCAGCGCGAGGGCGGCGGCCTTCCGGGCGGCCTCGGCCACGTCTTCGGGGCCGCCCTTGCCCTGCGCCGCCGCGTAGCCGACCAGGAAGGTGGTCAGCGGTGCGGCGGGCCTGGCCACCCCGTGGGCTGCGTCGCGGGCGAGGTCGAGCAGGATGCCGGTGTCGACGTCCAGGTCGATGCCCAGTTCGTCCTTGACTGCGGAAATCCATTCATCCAACACGTGCCCATGCTCCCTGATGCGTGCCCTGGCGGTGGCGAGGTCGTCCCAGGTGTCGCAGTCGAAGGACGCGACGGGGTCGGGGACGCGGGTGAGGTCGAGCGCGGCGGTGAGCCGGCGCAGGGGCAGCCCGGTGAGGCCGCCGTGCTCTGAGGTGAGTGCGGTCAGTTCGCGGCGGAGCGCCGACGCGCGGTACGCGGCCACGAGCGGCTGGTCACGCCCGTCGGCGTCGGTGAGCAGCACCCCTTCGGCTCCACTGCTCCGCAGAGCGGTCAACAGCCGCCGTACGGTGGTCACTTCGAGGAACGGCAGGTCGGCCGAGAGAACCACGACGGCCTCGGCGGTGGTGTGCCGCAGCCCGGCGTCGAGCGCGGCGACCGGACCCGCACCGGGCGGATCCTCGCGCGCCCAGCGCACCGGCCGCGCGGTGGGTCTCGGGTCGGCGACGACGACCGTGGTCCCGGCATCGGCGCAGGCAGCGAGCACCCGGTCGAGCAGCGCCCGGCCGCCCACCCGCAGACCGGGCTTGTCGGCACCACCGAGCCGCCGGGCGGCACCACCGGCGAGCACGACGGCGTCGTGGGGGATGTCGGGGTCGGCACCGGGCTGTGTGGCGGGGTCGGCTCCGGGCGGGACATCGAGGCCGGCACCGGGCTGGGCGGCCGGCGCCGCGCCGGACAGCGGGCTGTGTGCGGCGCCGGGCAGAGTGGGCGGCATCGCGCCTGGCAGGACGGCATGGGTCACCGAAGGCGTGGCTTCCGGCACCGCGCCGGTCGTCTCACCGGGTACGGCGTCGGCGGCGGCGCCCGGCGCGGCCACGGCGGCACCCGGGGCGGAGCCTGGGGCAGCGCCGGGGGCGTCGGGGGGCTCGTGCGCGGTCACCCCCCGAGTATGCGTCCCGCCCTGATCACAGGGAACTCGCCCGCGCCGCCGTGATCACAGGGTGCGCAACAGCACCGCCGGCTGTTCCACGCAGTCCGCCACATACCGCAGGAAACCGCCCGCCGTACCGCCGTCGCACACCCGGTGGTCGAAGGTGAGCGAGAGCTGGACAACCTGCCGCACCGCCAACTCGCCCTCGTGCACCCAGGGTTTGGGGACGATACGGCCGACGCCGAGCATGGCCGCCTCGGGGTGGTTGATGATCGGCGTGGAACCGTCGACGCCGAACACCCCGTAGTTGTTGAGCGTGAAGGTGCCGCCGGTGAGGTCCCCAGGCGTCAGCTTCCCGGTCCGGGCCGCCTCGGTCAGCCGGGCGAACTCCCCGCTCAGCGCCTCCGCGTCCCGCGTGTGCGCGTCCCGTACGACGGGCACGACCAGCCCGCGTTCGGTCTGCGCGGCGAAGCCGAGGTGCACCCGGTCGAACCGGACGATCTCCCTCGCCTCCATGTCCACGCTGGAGTTGAGCTCGGGGAACCGGGCCAGCGCGGCCGTGCAGATCCTGGCGAGGAGGGCGAGTACGGAGATCTTGGGGCCACCAGCGGCGTTCATGGCCGCGCGGGCGCGCATCAGCTCGGTCGCGTCCGCGTCCACCCAGCAGGTCGCGTCGGGGATTTCCCGGCGGCTGCGGGAGAGCTTGTCGGCGACGGCGCCCCGGATGCCGCGGAGGGGGGTGCGGGTGACTCCGTCGGTGGAGGTCGCGGGCGCGGCCTTCGAGCCGGGGAGCGTGGCCTTGGGGTCGGGGAGCGTGGCCGGGGGCAGGAGTGTCGCTTCCTGGGCGGTCGCCTCCTGGGCCGCCGCCGCGCGGAGCGCCTGCTCGACGTCCGCCCGGAGGATCAGTCCGTCCCGCCCTGAGCCCGTCAACTCCCGTAGTTCCAGGCCGTTCTCGCGGGCGAGTCGTCGTACGAGGGGCGAGATCACGGGTACGGGACCGTCGTCGCGACGGCCGGTCCCGGCGGCGGGGGCGTCCGCCACCGAGGTCACGACATCCGCCGCCATCCGCCGTACTCTCCGCCGCCGCGCCGGAGGCGCCCCCGTGCCATAGCCCACCAGCACGTTCCCGGAGCCCTCGGTCTCGGTCTCTGCACCGGCATCGGACGCCGGTGCCCCCACCGCGACCGTCAACAGCGGGGAGCCGACGGGAAGTTCCGTGCCCTCCTCGCCGAAGCGGGCCGTGACGACACCGCCGTAGGGACACGGCACCTCGACCATCGCCTTGGCCGTCTCGACCTCGACGACCGGCTGGTCGATGGCGACGACGTCGCCGACCTCGACCAGCCAGCGCACGATCTCCGCCTCGGTGAGGCCCTCGCCGAGGTCGGGGAGCTTGAACTCCAGTACCTGTGCCATCAGTTGTCCGCCTCCCACTGGAGCCGGCCCACGGCGTCCAGGATCCGGTCGACGCCGGGCAGATGGTGCCGCTCCAGCATCGGCGGCGGGTACGGGATGTCGAACCCGGCGACGCGCAGGACCGGCGCCTCCAGGTGGTGGAAGCAGCGCTCGGTGACGCGGGCCGCGATCTCGCCGCCGGGGCCGCCGTAGCCGCCCGACTCGTGCACGACGAGGGCGCGGCCGGTCCGCCGTACGGACGCGCAGACCGTCTCGTCGTCGAACGGGACCAGGGAACGCAGGTCGACGACTTCGAGGTCCCAGCCCTCGGCCCGGGCCGCCTCGGCGGCTTCGAGGCAGACGGGCAGGGACGGGCCGTAGGTGATGAGCGTGGCGCTGCGGCCGGGGCGGCGTACGACCGCGCGGCCGATCGGGTCGACGGGGGTCGGCTCGTCGGGGTTCCAGGTGTCCTTCGACCAGTACAGGCGCTTGGGTTCCAGGAAGACGACCGGGTCGTCGGAGGCGATGGAGGCGCGCAGCAGGCCGTAGGCGTCGGCGACGGTCGCGGGGGTGACGACGTGCAGGCCCGGGGTCGCCATGTAGTAGGCCTCGGAGGAGTCGCTGTGGTGCTCGACGCCGCCGATGCCGCCGCCGTAGGGGACGCGGATGGTGATCGGGAGGGGCATGGCGCCGCGGGTGCGGTTGCGCATGCGGGAGACGTGGCTGATCAGTTGCTCGAACGCGGGGTAGGCGAAGGCGTCGAACTGCATCTCCACGACCGGGCGCAGGCCGTACATCGCCATGCCGACGGCCGTGCCGAGGATGCCCGCCTCGGCGAGGGGGGTGTCCGTGCAGCGGTCCTCACCGAACTCCTTGGCGAGTCCGTCGGTGACCCGGAAGACGCCGCCGAGGGTGCCGACGTCCTCGCCCATGACGTGCACGGTGGGGTCGGCGGCCATGGCGTCGCGCAACGCGCGCGTGAGGGCCTGCGCCATGGTCGCGGGCTTGAGGGCGACGGTGGTCATCAGTGCGTCCCCTCCCGCTCGGCCGCGAGCTCCGCCGCCAACTGTTCGCGCTGCTCGCGCAGTTGGGGGGTGGGCTCGGCATACACGTCGGCGAACAGGTCCATGGGGTCGAGCACCGGGTCCTGGTTCATGTGCGCGCGCAGCTCGGCCGCCATGGTCTCGGCGGCGTCGCGCGCGGCCTTGATGCCGTCCTCGTCGATGAGGCCGCGCTCGGTCAGCTCGTGCTCCAGGAGGGCGATCGGGTCGTGCGCCCGCCAGGCCTCGACCTCGGTGTCGCCGCGGTAGCGGGTCGCGTCGTCGGCGTTGGTGTGGGCCTCGATGCGGTACGTGATGGCCTCGACGAGCGTGGGACCGCCTCCCTCGCGCGCGTGCCGTACGGCGTCGCTCAGGACCTCGTGCACGGCGACCGCGTCGTTGCCGTCGACGAGGCGGCCGGGCATGCCGTAGCCGACGGCCTTGTGGGCCAGGGAAGGGGCCGCGGTCTGCTTGGCGAGGGGGACGGAGATCGCGAAGCCGTTGTTCTGGACGAGGAAGACGACCGGGGCCTGCCAGACGGCGGCGAAGTTCAGCGCCTCGTGGAAGTCGCCCTCGCTGGTGCCTCCGTCGCCGACCATGGCGAGCGCGACCACGTCGTCGCCCTTGAGGCGGGCCGCGTGGGCGAGGCCGACGGCGTGCGGGAGCTGGGTGGCGAGCGGGGTGCTCAGGGGGGCGATGCGGTGCTCGCGCGGGTCGTAGCCGGTGTGCCAGTCGCCGCGCAGCAGGGTGAGGGCCTGCACGGGGTCGAGGCCGCGGGCGACGGCGGCGAGCGTGTCGCGGTAGCTGGGGAAGAGCCAGTCCTGCTCCTGGAGGACCAGCGCGGCGGCGACCTCGCAGGCCTCCTGGCCGGTGGTGGAGGGGTACACGGCGAGCCGGCCCTGCTTGGTGAGGGCGGTGGCCTGCGCGTTGTACCGGCGGCCGCGCACCAGCTCGGCGTAGAGCCGGCGCAGCAGCCCGGGGTCGGCCTGCGCGGCCGCCTCGGTGCCGAGCACGCGGTACGGCGCGGCGTCGGGCAGCAGCGGCGCGGGGTCCGTGCGCGGCTGCCAGGCGGGCGGCGGTGTGGGCCGGTACGCGCCCCGCTGCTCCATGACCGTCATGACGGCACCTCCTCGTGGGAGTGGCTCGGAGAGACGCGTCGGACGTGCCGCGCCTCCCTACCGATTGTTCGGTCGTCGGCACATTTTGGCTACAGGCACCTCCAGGCTGTGGACAAACGGTTCTCCACAACCTGAAATGAACGCAGTACGTCCATGGTAGGGAGGCGGGGGGACATGGCACCTGAACAAATGGCCGAAGGCCCGGAGGCGGGGAACACCTTGCCGCCCCCGCGTCCGCTCGACGCCATTGATCAGGACATCCTGCAGATGCTCCAGGCGGACGGCCGCGCGTCGATAAGGTCGGTCGCCGAACGGGTGCACGTCTCCCGCGCCAACGCCTACGCGCGGATCAACCGGCTCATCGAGGACGGCGTCATCCGCGGCTTCGGCGCCCGGGTCGACCACGAACGCGCGGGTCAGGGCACGTCGGCGTACATCACCCTGAAGATCGTGCAGAACTCCTGGCGCACGGTCCGCGAGCAGCTGAGACTGCTCCCGGGGGCCTCGCACATCGCGCTGGTGGGCGGCGACTTCGACGTCCTGCTGCTGGTGCACACGCCGGACAACCGGGCACTGCGCGAGCTGGTCCTCACCCGGCTCCAGGCGATCCCCGAGGTGCTCAGCTCGCGCACGCTGCTGGTGTTCGAGGAGGAGGACCTGGAGCCCCAGAGCTGACCCGTCGCCCCGGCGGCTCAGCCCTGCGCGCGCAGCCCGGAGAAGACCAACTGGGCCACCGCGTCGGTCACTTCGCGCTCGCCCATGCCCCGCGCGTCGGGCCGATACCACTCCACGATGGAGTTGATCATCCCGAAGACGAGCCGGGTCGCGAGCCGTACCTCCACGTCACCGCGCAGATCGCCGTCGGCCGCCGCGGCCTTCAGCAGGTCGGCCACCCGGTGGTCGAAGTCGCGCCGCCGCTCCAGGGCCCACCGCTCGGTGTCGGTGTTGCCGCGCACCCGCAGCAGCAGCGTCACGTACGGCAGCTCGGAGGTCAGCACCTCGACCATCCGCCGCACGACGTACTCCAGCCGCTCGACGGCACGCCCCACGCGTGCGTGCTCCTCGTCGAGGATCCCGAAGAGACCGTCCAGGGCGCGGCTGACCGCGCGGCGCAGCAGCTCCTCCTTGCCGGTGACGTGGTGGTAGATCGACGACTTGGAGATACCGGCCGCCTTGGCGAGGTGCTCCATGGAGGTGCCGTCGTAGCCGCGCTCGATGAAGACCTGGACGGCGACGTTGAGCAGGGTCTCCGGGGTGTACGTGTCGCGCTTGGCGGTGGTCATGGGGTGCCCTCCCGCTTCTCGGTGGCGTACGCGTGGCGGTAGAGCGCCAGGGACGGCGCGTACCGTCCCGACGGATCACGCAGGTGCAGGTCGTCCAGGAGGTCGTAGGCCCAGCTGCGGCCGAGCCTGCGGCTCCATTCGAACGGACCCAGAGGGTAGTTGACACCCAGGCGCATCGCGGTGTCGACGTCCTCCTCGGTGGCGACACCCTTGGCCACGGCGTCGTGCGCCAGGTCGACGATCCGGGCCACCGTGCGGGCGACGATCATCCCGGGGGCGTCGCCCACGACGCTGACGTTCTTGCCGAGCGCCTGGAAGAGGCCGGTCGCCTCGGTGAGGGTCTGGGAGGCGGTGTCCTGGGAGGCGGACAGGGCGATACGGCCGGCCCCGCGGTAGTCGAGGGCGAGGTCGAAGTAGACGACGTCGCGGAACTCCACGGAGGTCTGTCCGTCGGCGAGCGCCAGCTGACCGCCGCCGGGCAGCACCATCCGGGTGCCGTGGTCCTCTTCCTCCTCGCGGACCACGATGCCCGCCTCGCGGATCAGCGCGACCAGCTCGGCCGCGGGGCCCAGGTCGCCCTCGACGACGACGTACGCGGGCGCCTGGGCCGGTTCCGCGGTGTGCGGCTCGGGCAGCTCGGCGTCGTCCCCGTGGTCGTACCAGCCGTGCCCGGTCTTGCGGCCGAGGCGGCCGGACTCGACCAGCCTGCGCTGCGCGAGCGAGGGTGTGAAGCGCACGTCCTGGAAGAAGGACTGCCACACGGAGTGGGTGACGGCCTCGTTGACGTCCTGCCCGATGAGGTCGGTCAGTTCGAAGGCGCCCATCTTGAAGCCGCCGGACTCGCGCAGGACGGCGTCGATGGTGGCCGGGTCCGCGGCCTGTGCCTCGTAGGCCGCGAAGGCCTCGGCGTAGAAGGGCCGGGCGATGCGGTTGACGATGAACCCGGGGGTGTCGGCGCAGGCCACCGGGGTCTTGCCCCAGGCGCGGGACATCTCGTACGCGCGCGTGGCCGACGTGACGTCGGTGGCGAACCCGGAGACGACCTCGACGAGCGGCAGCACCGGCGCAGGGTTGAAGAAGTGCAGGCCGACGAAGCGGCCGGGGTTGCGCAGGGCGGCGCCGATGGCCGTCACCGACAGGGACGAGGTGTTGGTGGCGAGCAGACAGTCCTCGCCGACGATGTCCTCCAGGTCGCGCATCAGCTGCTGTTTGACGTCCAGCTGCTCCAGCACGGCCTCGACGACCAGGGTGCAGTCCGCGAGGTCGGTCAGGGCCTCGGCGGGCAGCAGACGGGCGCGTGCGGCGTCCCGGTCGGCGGCGGCGAGCCGGTCCTTCTCGACGAGCCGGTCGAGCCGGGCGCCGATCGCGGCGGTCGCGTCCCGGGCCCGCCCGGGGACGGCGTCGTACAGCCGTACGACGTGGCCCGCGGTCAGCGCGACCTGGGCGATGCCCTGGCCCATGGTGCCGGTGCCGACGACGGCCACGGGGCTGCTGAGGTCGAGTGCTGTCATGTGCGCGATCCTCCCGCACAGGGTTTTCCACAGATGCGGCGGACCCCCTTGTCCCGACCGATCGTTCGGTTACTCTAACTCTGACTGCCTGTTTCCGCCCACGTTGCTGCCCAGGTCATGAGCTCGCAGACGAGTTCTTGAAACGAGGAGTTGGTCCCGCATGGCCGCCGAACTGACCGCGCCCGAGCTGATCGCCCGGCACCGGCCGACACTCGACCAGGCGCTCGAAGCGATCCGCACGCGCGCGTACTGGTCCCCGCACCCCGAACACCCCAAGGCCTACGGCGAGCACGGCAGCCTGGACGCGGCGGCGGGCAAGGCCGCCTTCGACGCCCTCCTGGGCACCCGTCTCGACCTCGGCCAGCCCGGCACGGACGACTGGGTGGGCGGCGAAGTGTCGCCGTACGGCGTCGAGTTGGGCGTGACGTACCCGCACGCGGACCTCGACGTGCTGCTGCCGGCCATGCGCGCCGGGCAGCGGGCGTGGCGGGACGCGGGCGCGGAGACACGTGCCGCGGTCTCCATCGAGATCCTCAAGCGGATCAGCGACCGGACGCACGAGTTCGCGCACGCGGTCATGCACACCAGCGGCCAGGCCTTCATGATGGCGTTCCAGGCGGGCGGCCCGCACGCCCAGGACCGCGGCCTGGAGGCGGTGGCGTACGCGTACACGGAGCAGGTCCGCACCCCCGCCACCGCGGAGTGGACCAAGCCCCAGGGCAAGCGCGATCCCCTGGTGATGAACAAGCAATTCACGCCGGTGCCGCGCGGGACCGCCCTGGTCATCGGCTGCAACACCTTCCCGACGTGGAACGGCTATCCGGGCCTGTTCGCCTCCCTCGCCACCGGCAACGCGGTCCTGGTGAAGCCCCACCCGCGCGCGGTGCTGCCCCTCGCGCTGACCGTGCGGATCGCGCGCGAGGTGCTCACCGAGGCGGGCTTCGACCCGAACCTGGTGGCGCTGGCCGCCGAGCGTCCCGGTGAGGGCATCGCCAAGGCGCTGGCCACCCGCCCCGAGATCCGGATCATCGACTACACGGGCTCGACGGGCTTCGGCGACTGGTTGGAGACCAACGCCCGCCAGGCGCAGGTCTACACGGAGAAGGCCGGTGTCAACACGGTCGTCGTGGAGTCGACCGACGACTACAAGGGGATGCTGTCCAACCTGGCGTTCTCCCTGTCGCTGTACAGCGGGCAGATGTGCACGACCCCGCAGAACCTGCTGATCCCCCGCGACGGCATCGGCACCGACCAGGGCCCCAAGTCCTTCGACGAGGTGGTCGCCGACCTCGCGCGCTCCGTGGACGGTCTCCTCGGTGACGACGCCCGCGCGAACGGTCTGCTCGGCGCGCTCGTCAACCCGGACGTGAAGGCCCGCCTGGAGGCAGCTTCCGGGCTGGGTGAAGTCGCCCTCGCCTCACGGGAGATCGCCAACCCGGAGTTCCCGGACGCGGTCGTCCGCACCCCGGTGATCGTGAAGCTGGACGGTGCCAAGCCGGACGACGAGGCCGCCTACATGAGCGAGTGCTTCGGGCCGGTGTCCTTCGCCGTCGCGGTCGACTCGGCGGACGACGCGGTGGAGTTGCTGCGGCGCACGGTGCGGGAGAAGGGGGCGATGACTGTCGGTGCGTACACCACCGACGAGGGGGTCGAGCGGGCCGTGGAGGAGGTCTGTCTGGAGGAGGCGGCGCAGTTGTCGCTGAATCTGACGGGTGGGGTGTTCGTCAATCAGACTGCCGCGTTCTCCGACTTCCACGGGTCGGGTGGCAACCCGGCTGCCAATGCGGCGCTGTGTGATGGGGCGTTTGTCGCCAATCGGTTCCGGGTTGTTGAGGTGCGTCGGGACGCCTAGGAGCTCGGGGGGTGCGGTTGCTGTGCGGCTGACGGTCCGTTGTGGCTGGTCGCGCCCACGCGGCGGAGCCGCGAAGTGACACAGCCCCGCGCCCCTAAAGGGGCGCCGCAGTGGACGTGCTCCAGTGGTACAAGGTCATCGCAACGCTCGTCGCCAGGTTGTAGCTGGAGACCTGGGGGCGCATCGGGAGGGCCACCAAGTGGTCGGTACGGGCGCGTAGTTCGGCGGACAGGCCGCTGCGCTCGGAGCCGAAGGCGAGGACGGCGTCGTCCGGGAGCTTCAGGGCCCGGATGTCGTCGCCCTCCGGGTCCAGGGCGAACAGCGGGCCGGGCGGCAGTTCGTCGACCGTCAGGCGCTCCACGGCGGTCGCGTAGTGCAGGCCCGCCCCGGCGCGCACGACCGTCGGATGCCAGGGGTCCAGCGTCCCGGTGGTGACCACCCCGGTCACCCCGAAACCGGCGGCGAGCCGGATCACGGCTCCGGCGTTGCCCAGGTTGCGCGGGTTGTCGAGGACGACGACGGGCGCGGTGCGGGGCGTGTGCGCGAGCTTCTGGAGATTGCCCTCACGCGCGGTACGTACGGCCAGGGCTGCCACCGCGGTGGGGTGAGGGCGGGGCACGAAGGACCGGTACGTGTCCTCCGGGACCTCGGTCAGCAGCGCGTCCAGGGTGTCCCGTACGTCAGGGGCCAGTTCGTCGGCCAGGGCGAGGGCCGCCCGCCGGTCCGTGGTGACCGCCATGGGGACCTCGGCCCCGAAGCGCAGCGCGTGCTTGAGGGCGTGGAAGCCGTCGAGCAGCACGGAGGTTTCGGCTAGCCGGTGCCAGGTGGCTGCGGCGGGGGCGGTCATGGGGTGCAGCCTACGTGGGTGCGGCGTGGCCCTCTGGCCCTACGTAGGCGTGCTCGGGGTCGTCCGGGGCGCGGGGCCAGGGCTCTCCTGGGCGTCAGGGTCCTCCGGGGCTACGGCCGACTCCTCGGGGCGCCGACGCGGCGAGGGGGCGCCTTCGCGGCCGCCTTCGGGACGCGTCGAGGAACCGGACGCGGAGGCCACCGTAGAACCGCTTTCGGCGAGCGGCGCGGGGGCCGATTCGGAGCGCGACGGCGTAGGACCGTCGGCCGGTGGCGGGGCGACGGTGCCCCCTTCGGGGAGCAACGCTGGGCCGCGCTCCGAAAACACCCGCCCACGCGCGCGTGCCGCCCACCCGCCCAGCCTCCGCAGGAACGACGTCGGCAGGAAGACCGCGTCCGTCGCGATCATCGCCAGGGAGAAGAACGGCAGGCCCAGGAGTACGGCGATCGCGGCGTGCTCGGCCATCATCAGGGCCAGCAGGACGTTCTTGACGCGCCGGTTGAAGAGCGTGAACGGGAAGGCGACCTGGACGATCACGGTCCCGTAGGTCACGAGCATGACCATCGTGCCGCTGCCGGCGAGCAGGTCGGCGAGGGCGGGCCAGGGGGAGAAGTAGTCGAGGTGGAGCGGGTAGTAGACGGCGGTGCCGTCCTGCCAGCGGGAACCCTGGATCTTGTACCAGCCGGCCGTCGCGTAGATCAGACAGGCCTCGCTCGCGATCACGAACAGCGCGCCGTTGTGGATCACGTTCGCGACGATGTCGAGCAGCACCCGGGGCTCGTACGACTTCGCGTACCGCCCGATGACCCACCACAGGGCCTGCGCCAGCCAGACGCCCCACAGGAGCGCGGGCACGAACCAGTCGCTGTCGAACCGGCCCCCCGCGGTCACCGCGACGAGCGCCGCGCCGAGGACGACCCACAGGACGGGCCCGACCCGGTCCGGAATCCACTCCCCACGCGCGCGTGCCTCCCGCGTACGCGCGGCCCGGCGCGCGTCGAGGGACCAGACCTGGCCGCAGCGGGTGAACACCAGGTACAGGGACATCAGGTGCAGGACGTTGTCGCCGCCGTCGCCCATGAAGACGCTGCGGTTCTGCAGCGAGAGCACGCCGACCATGAAGAGCACGGACATCGTGCGGGTGCGCCAGCCCAGCAGCAGCAGGACGCTCGCCAGCACGGCCAGCGCGTACACCGCCTCGAACCAGAACTGCCCGTCCCACCACATCAGGGCGGTGAACGCGCCGTTGTCCGCGATCAGTTGGCGGGCCAGGTCCCAGCTCCACGGTCCGTCGGGGCCGTAGAGCTCCTGGCGGTGGGGCAGTTCGCGGAGCAGGAACAGCAGCCAGGTGCCGGCGAAGCCGATGCGGATCACGGCGCTCTGGTAGGGGCCCAGGGCCGACTCGGTGACGCGGGCGATGCCTCGGGACACCGACAGGGCGAAACCGTTCACCGGACGCCTCCCGCGGCCTCGTCCGCCGGGACCTGCCACCAGGGCAGCAGGCGGTACTGGGGGGTGGTCGACACCTGCTCGTCACTCCACTCGGGCGGGGGCACGTTGGTGGTGCGGGAGCGGACCTGGACGCGCTGGACGGCGCCGTCCTTTCCGGCCGCGTCGTCCCGGTCCAGGCGCAGCACGACGATGCGCCGCAGATACGTCTCCGCGAGCGTGCCGCGCAGGCCGATCGGGCGGTTGGAGTTGTCGTGCGTGGCGGTGAGGAAGTCCCAGGCCCGGCGCAGTTCGTTCTGCTCGGTGTGGCTCGGCAGCAGATTGCCGTCGATGGCCGCGCCGTCCTCGGCCGACAGGTCGTACCAGCCGGTCGTACGGGTCGTGCCGTCCGCGGTACGGACATCGGCGCGCACCTGGACCTCGATGTTCTGCTGCAACGGGTTCGGCGCGAAGAGCTTCCAGTTCTGCTCGAACTCCGGGTAGATCCACTCGTCGATCGCCTTGCCGTGCTGCTTCGTCACCGTGTTCGACGGCGCGACGTGCAGGAACACCATCCCGAGATGGACGAGCGCGGCCACCGCGACGACCGCGACCGCGAGCGCGGCACCGACCTGATAGCGCAGGGACAGCGCGGCGACGCCGATCCGGGCGTCGGGGTACGCGGGGACGGCGGTGGGGGCGTCCTCGGAGTCGTACGGCGGCTGCGGCTGCGCCGGTGGCTCGGGCGGGGGCGGGTGAGGGGGCTGCTGGGCGGGCACGTGCGGCCACCCCGAGGCGGCGGGCGGGTGCGGGGCCTCCGGGGCGGCAGGCGGGTGCGGCCCGCCGGAGGAGGCGGGCGGGCGTGGCCCCACGGAGGGGGCGGGCGGGCGGGCGCCGTCCTCAGAGGAGGCAGGCGTTCGCTCGCCCTCCTCGGGGGCGTTCGAGCCTCCGTCGTTCGCGTCCATTCCGCCCCGTTTCCGAGTCCCGTCCGTCCATCGGCCACCGTCCACCGTGCCCGCCCGGCCGCGGGGCCCGGCGGCGCTCCACGCCTATCACTCCCCGGCGCCGCACGGAACGGTACTCAGGGGCACGCCCCGGGCACAGTCCCCTGCCTCACCCGCCACACAGGTTGTCCACAGCGGCTGCCCGCAGGTTATCCACAGCCGTTGACACCTGTCCTCGGCGCATCCCACCATTGAATCCCCGAACCGAACGATCGGTCGTCCGGCGATCCCCGCGGCCGGCTGCCGAAAGCCCCCTCGACCGCCAGTACATACCCCGTAGTGCATACCCCGGAGGTGCGCCCGTTCCCTTCTTCTAGAACCTGTTCTATCTTGACGCTCCGTCAGATCTGGTCGGACGTCCGGCTGTTGGCCGGTGTGTGCGTGCGGGAGGGCAGGGACCGTGGACTTCACCTTCAGCGAGGAGCAGCAGGCGGCGGCCGAGGCGGCGGCGGGGGTGTTCGCCGATGTCGCGCCGGACGGTGTGCCCAGTCCGGCCGACACCACGGGCGCCGTGGCCGACGACTTCGACCGCGCGCTGTGGGCCAGGCTCGCCGACGCGGATCTGCTGAGCCTGCTGCTCGACGAGGCGTACGGCGGCGCGGGCCTGGACGCGATCGCCCTGTGCCTGGTGCTGCGGGAGTCGGCGAAGGTACTGGCCAGGGTGCCGCTCCTGGAGAGCAGCGCGGCCGCGGCGACCGTACAGGCCTACGGCGGCGAGGAGTTGAGGTCCGCCCTGCTCACCCGGGCCGGCCGCGGCGACCTCGTGCTGACCGTCGCCGCGCACGGCCGCACCGGCCACGACCCGGCCGAACTCGCCGTGACGGCACGGCGGGACGGTGACCGGTGGGTGCTGGACGGGGTGCAGACGGCGGTGCCGTGGGCGCACAACGCGGACCTGGTCGTCGTACCGGCGCACACGGACGCCGACCGGACCGTCCTCGCGCTGGTCACCCCGGACCGCGAAGGCGTCGTCCTCGCCGAGCAGATCTCCACCACGGGCGAGCGGCTCGGCGAACTGCGCCTGGATTCCGTGCCGATCGCGAGGGTCGACGTCATCGACGCCGACGGCGCCTGGGAGTGGCTGCGGGACCTGCTGACCGTCGGCACCTGCGCGCTGGCCCTCGGGCTCGGCACCGCCGTCCTGCGCATGACCGGCGAATACACCAGCAGGCGCGAGCAGTTCGGGTTCCCCGTCGCGACCTTCCAGGCCGTCGCCGTACAGGCCGCCGACCGCTACATCGACCTGCGCGCGATGGAGGCCACCCTGTGGCAGGCCGCGTGGCGGATCGCCTCGGGGGCATCGGGCCCACTGCCCGCCGCCGCGGACCTGGCCGTGGCCAAGATCTGGGCGGCGGAGGGGGTACGACGGGTCGTACAGACCGCGCAGCATCTGCACGGAGGGTTCGGCGCCGACACCGAATATCCCCTGCACCGGTACCACGCCTGGGCCAAGCACCTGGAGCTGTCGCTCGGCCCGGCGGCGGCACACGAGGAGGCCTTGGGGGATCTCCTGGCGGCCCATCCGCTGGGCTGAACCCCGCCCGCGCCAAGGGTAGTTGCGGCTACAGCTACAGCACGAAACCCGGCTGGCCCTCGTCCGTGACGACGGGTCGGCCCGCGGCGGCCCACACCTGCATGCCACCGTCGACGTTCACGGCGTCGATGCCCTGCTGGGCCAGGTACGTCGTGACCTGGGCCGAACGCCCGCCGGAGCGGCAGATCACATGGACCCGGCCGTCCTGCGGCGCCGCCTCGGTCAACTCGCCGTACCGGGCCACGAATTCACTGATGGGGATGTGCAGCGCCCCCGTGGCGTGACCCGCCTGCCACTCGTCGTCCTCGCGGACGTCCAGCAGGAAGTCGCCGTCCTTGAGGTCTCCGACCTCGACCGTGGGCACACCAGCTCCGAAACTCATGCCCCGACGCTACCCGACGGGCCTTCCGACGCGTGCGGCTGGGAGAGCAGGTTCGCCAGCTCCGCCTCCCGCTCGGCGACCTGGGCGAGCAACTGCTCGGCGATCTCGTCGAGGAGACGGTCCGGGTCGTCCGGGGCGATGCGGAGCATGGAGCCGATGGCCCCCTCCTCCAGCTCGCGGGCGACGAGGGTGAGCAGTTCCTTGCGGTGGGCGAGCCATTCGAGGCGGGCGTAGAGCTCCTCGCTGGGGCTCGGGCCGCGCTCCGCCGGAGCCGGTCCCGCCGCCCACTCCTCGCCCAGCTCACGCAGCAGGGGCGCGTCGCCGCGGCTGTAGGCGGCGTTGACCCGGGTGATGAACTCCTCACGCCGCTTGCGCTCGTCCTCGTCCTGCGCCAGGTCGGGGTGGGCCTTGCGGGCCAGCTCGCGGTAGAGCTTGCGGGCCTCCTCGCTGGGCCGCACCCGCTGCGGGGGCCGGACCGGCTGGTCCGTGAGCATCGCCTCGGCCTCCGGGAACAGGCCGCTGCCGTCCATCCAGCCGTGGAACAGCTCCTCGACCGCGGGCATCGGCATCACCCGGGCCCGCGCCTCGTCCGCCTTGCGGATGTCCTCGGGGTTGCCGGTGCGTGCGGCCAGGGCCTCGGCGATCTGGGCGTCCAGCTCGTCGAGGCGGGTGTACATCGGACCGAGCTTCTGGTGGTGCAGCCGGGAGAAGTTCTCGACCTCGATGCGGAAGGTGTCCACCGCGATCTCGTACTCGATCAACGCCTGCTCGGCGGCGCGCACGGCCCGCTCCAGCCGCTCCTCGGGCCGGGGCACGGCAGTGTCCGCGGGGTGGGAGTCGGCCGGTCGGGCTTCGGCCTCAGGGGAGTCGGCCTCAGGGGAATCGGCCGCACCGCCCTCGGTGCCCTCGCTCGCGGAACCGTCACCCGCCACGGCTCCGGCGGCGGACGGCACCTCGGCACCCGTCTGCTCCGGCACCGGTTCACCAACGGGTGCGGACTGGGACTGCTCAGCTTCCGGGGTCGTCACCCGCCCAGCGTAGGCCACGGCCCGACGGGCTACGGGGCATCGGTTGGGCTGGGGCCTTGTGGACCACGGGTGACCTCGCCGACGGTGGGGCATCGGCTGTGCCGGCAGCGCCTTATGTCGGCACGTCGGCTGTGCTGGCAGTGCCTCGTGAACGACGGGTCATGTCACCGCCGGCGCGGGTCCCGCCCGGCGACGGGCTGCCCGAGGTCCCTCGCCCCGATCAGCTCCCCGCCCACGATCACGGCGGGCATCCACTCCCCGCGCGCCCGCTAGCCTCTTCCGGCTTCCGGCTTCCGGCTTCCGGCTTCCGGCACCCCGCACCCCGCACCCCGCACCCCGCACCCCGCACCCAACCGCCTACACCCCCATCTCCGCCGCGATCCGCCCCGCCCGTACCGCCCCCACCAACTCCGCGTGGTCCGCCTCGGTCCGGTCGGCGTAGGCCACGGCGAACGTGGCTATCGCCTCGTCCAGTTCGTCCTTCTTGCCGCAGTAGCCGGCGACCAGGCGCGGGTCGGCGCTGTGGGCGTGGGCCCGGGCCAGGAGGGCGCCGGTCATGCGGCCGTAGTCGTCGATCTGGTCGGCGGCGAGGGCGGCGGGGTCGACGCTGCCCTTGCGGTTGCGGAACTGCCGTACCTGGAACGGGAGTCCGTCGACCGTCGTCCAGCCCAGCAGGATGTCGCTGACGACCTGCATCCGCTTCTGCCCGAGCACCACCCGTCGGCCCTCGTGCGCGACGGACGGCGCGTCGAACCCGGCGGTCAGCAGGTGCGGCACCAGCGCCGAGGGGCGGGCCTCCTTCACCTGGAGGACAAGCGGTTCGCCGCGATGGTCCAGGAGCAGCACGACGTACGACCGCGTGCCCACGCTGCCCGTGCCGACGACGCGGAAGGCGACGTCGTGCACCGTGTGCCGGGCGAGCAGCGGGAGGCGGTCCTCGGAGAGCGTGTCCAGATACTCCTCCAGGGACGCCGCCACCGCCGCGGCCTCCGCGTCCGGGATCCGCCGCAGAACCGGCGAGGCGTCGACGAAGCGGCGCCCGCCGTCCTCGGCGGCCTCGGTCGACCTGGCCGCGAACCGTCCGCTGGTGTTGCCCCGCGCCTTCTCGGAGACCCGCTCCAGCGTGCCGAGCAGGTCGCGGGCGTCGGCGTGGGAGACCAACTCCTCGTCGGCGATGGCGTTCCACGCGTCCAGCACCGGGAGCTTGGCCAGCAGCCGCATGGTGCGGCGGTAGGAACCCACCGCGCCGTGCGCCGCCGTACGGCAGGTGTCCTCGTCGGCACCGGCCTCCCGGCCCGCGAGCACCAGTGAGGCGGCGAGCCGCTTGAGGTCCCACTCCCAGGGGCCGTGCACGGTCTCGTCGAAGTCGTTGAGGTCGATGACCAGGCCGCCGCGGGCGTCTCCGTACAGGCCGAAGTTGGCCGCGTGGGCGTCGCCGCAGATCTGGGCGCCGATCCGGGTCATGGGGGTGCGGGCGAGGTCGTAGGCCATGAGTCCGGCCGAACCGCGCAGGAACGCGAAGGGCGTGGCCGCCATCCTGCCCACCCGTATCGGCGTGAGCCCGGGGATCCTGCCGCGGCCGGACTCCTCGACCGCGGTCACCGCGTCGGGGCGGGAACCGTCCAGGTCGAGAGCGGCGTGCGCGCTGCGCGGGACGCTCTCCCGCAGCGCCTTCCCCTCTTCCTTGGGCGACCCCTCCACGGGCCACGTGGCGAACCCCCGCACCCCGGGCAGCCTGCGCCCCACACCGATACCGGTCTCGGTCATACCGACCGCCTCCCCCGTACACACACCCACGCTCACACGTGCGCTCGTCCGAACATCAACTCGCGACGACCGTACAACCGGCGGCGAGAACACGTCAGACCCTGTGGACAACTCCACGGCTGTGGAAAACCGGTGCCGATCGAGACCTCACCCGTGCCGATCGAGGCCTCACCGACGCCGATCGAGACCTCACCGGCGCCGTCGAGGCCTCAGCGATCGTCGCCCCTGCCCAACCCGGCACCTGTCCCGCTGTCCCGCCCCGACCCGGCCTAGCACCCGCCCGACTGCCACCCCTCGCGCAGATGCACCTGCGCCCACGCGCCGAGTTCCCGGAGTGCCGGTCCCAGTGCCTTGCCCGACTCCGTCAGCCGGTACGAGACGCGCAGTGGCGGGCCCTCGTCGACCTCGCGAACGAGCAGCCCGGCGGCGCCGAGTTCCGTGAGCCGGTCGGAGAGCATGCGTTCGCTGATGCCCGGGATCGCCCGGCGCAGGTCGGCGAAGTGGACGGGCTGCGCCATCAGGACGGCCACGATCGGCCCGGTCCAGCGCTTTCCGAACAGCTGGAAGACACGGGTGATGCCGTCGTCGACCTTCTTGCACTGATCCGTGCCGTGACTCTGCTCGACCGCCATGCCCTCAGGGTACTGCCCTCCCGTGCGGGGATGAAAAAAAGTAAGTACCTGTGTTATTCATAGTCGAGTACGAAAACTCAGCTACTGAGCAACGCGACGGGACTGCTGCGCCCAGCAAGCGCCCGGCACCCGCTCGACACCTCACTCAGCACTTCGCTCGGCACCTCTTGGAGACCCCCATGGCCACGCTCCTGCACATCGACTCGTCCGTGTTCCCCGCCGGCGCCTCCGCCTCCCGCGCCGTCGCCGACGCCTTCCGCACGTCCTGGGAGGAACAGCACCCGGAGGGCACGGTGATCCACCGCGACCTCGCCGCGAACCCCGTCCCGCACATCACCGTCGACGCCCACACCGCCGGCTTCGCCGACCCGGCCACGCACACGCCCGAGCAGGCAGCGGCCTTCGCCGAGCGCGTACGGCTCATAGAGGAGCTGGAGCAGGCGGACGCGGTGCTGATCGGCGCCCCGATGTACAACGCCACGATCCCCTCGACCCTGAAGGCCTGGCTGGACAACGTGATCCTGATGGGCCGCACCGCGGGGACCGAGGACTCGAAGGTGAAGGGCATCCCGACCGTCGTGATCGCCAGCCGCGGCGGCGCCTACGGGCCGGGCACCCCGCGCGAGGGCTACGACTACGTCCAGAACTACCTGAAGGCGGTCCTCGTCGACGCCCTCGGCCTGGACGCCGAGTTCATCGTCCCGGAGCTGACCATGGCCCCGCAGAACCCGGCGATGGCCGACCTGGTCCCGCTCTACGAGGCGTCCCGCGAGCGCGCCCTCGGCGACGCGGCCACCAAGGCCAAGACCCTGGCGGAACGCCTCGCGGCCTGACCTCGCGCCCGGCCTCCGCCTCAGGTAAGGACAGCGTGTGATTGTCCTCACCTGAGGCGGGGATCACCGAAGCATCACCGGAGCTGGTACCGCACACGAAGAAGCCCCTCAGGTCTGAGACCTGAGGGGCTTCTGTCTGTGCGCGAGGGGGGAGTTGAACCCCCACGCCCTTTCGGGCACTGGAACCTGAATCCAGCGCGTCTGCCTATTCCGCCACCCGCGCATTGGGTGTGTCCTCGGGCCCTTCCCCTAGGGGGCTGGCGCCTTCCGACATGCAGAAGATTAGCACGGTGCACGGGGTGGATTCACATCCCTTTCCCCTGAGCAGGACCCCCCGTTCCCCCGAGCCCGACGCCCCGCGCGAGGCCCCCATCAGCGGTCACCGGTTCCCACCTGCGTCTCCCGCCCACCCCTCTCCCACCCCTCCGAACCCCTCACCCCCACCCCACCGAGCACCCCCGCCCCCCGCCACGTATCAACGTGGACCGGTTCACGTATCAACCTCGTACCGGTAACCGCCATCTCCCCAGGAGGCGGGCAAGGTCCACAGTCAGGTGCGGGACACTTGTCTGCGGCCCCCTCTACGATCCTGGGCAGGAGTACTGACAGGAGTAGTGGCAGAAGGAGTTCGACCGGGCCGACAAGGGGGAACCAGCCGATTTACCGGCGCGTGGATACGATCAGTAAGCAGTACCAAGGCAGTCAGCACGACAATCGGCCCGACAATCACCACGGCAGCCGGCACGGCGGTCGGTACGACAGCCAGTGCGGCAACGACGGAGGAGGTGCCCCATGGGAGTCCTGAAGAAGTTCGAGCAACGCCTCGAAGGTCTGGTCAACGGCACCTTCGCCAAGGTGTTCAAGTCCGAGGTCCAGCCCGTCGAGATCGCCGGCGCGCTCCAGCGGGAGTGCGACAACAACGCGACGATCTGGAACCGCGACCGGACCGTCGTACCCAACGACTTCATCGTGGAGCTGAGCACGCCGGACTTCGAGCGGCTCAGCCCCTACTCCGGCCAGCTCGGTGACGAGCTCGCCGGCATGGTGCGCGACTACGCCAAGCAGCAGCGCTACACCTTCATGGGACCCATCAAGGTCCACCTGGAGAAGGCGGACGACCTCGACACCGGTCTGTACCGGGTGCGCAGCCGTACGCTCGCCTCCTCCACCAACCAGCAGGCTCCCGGCACCCCCGCCCCGGCGGCACCGCCGGCGGCGGGACGGCCCGGCGGCTACGGCTACCCGCCCGCCGCCGCGCCCGCGAGCGCCCCGCCGCCCATGCCGGCCGCACCGCCGCCCGGCGGCCGCGGCTCGGCGCCGTACCTCCAGCCCGCGCCCGCCGCTCCGGCGGCCGGCGCACGGATGCGGTACTGGGTGGAGATCAACGGCGCCCGCCATCAGATCTCCCGCGCGACGCTGGTGATGGGCCGCAGCACCGAGGCCGACGTGCGGATCGACGACCCTGGCGTATCCCGCCGGCACTGTGAGATCCGGACCGGAACGCCCTCAGTGATCCAGGATCTCGGGTCCACCAACGGCATCGTGGTGGACGGGCAGCACACCACCCGCGCTACGCTCCGCGACGGCTCGCGGATCGTCGTGGGCAGCACCACCATCATTTACCGGCAAGCCGAAGGGTGAAGCGGGGGCAATGTCAGAGCTGACCCTCACGGTCATGCGGCTGGGTTTCCTGGCCGTACTGTGGCTGTTCGTGATCGTGGCCGTGCAGGTCATCCGCAGCGACCTGTTCGGAACGCGTGTCACACAGCGCGGCTCGCGACGGGAAGCCGGACGACCGCAGCAGCAGGCCGCCCGGCAGGCGGCGCCTCCGCAGCAGCGCCAGCAGCAGCCGAGCGGGGGCGGCCGGCGGGGCCGTAACGCCCCCACCAAACTGGTCGTCAGTGAGGGAATCCTCACCGGCACCACCGTCGCGCTCCAGGGCCAGACCATCACCCTGGGCCGGGCGCACGATTCGACGATCGTGCTGGACGACGACTACGCGTCCAGCCGCCATGCCAGGATCTACCCGGACCGCGACGGCCAGTGGATCGTCGAGGACCTCGGATCCACGAACGGCACGTACCTGGACCGGTCCCGGCTGACGACCCCCACACCGATTCCGCTGGGCGCGCCGATCCGCATCGGCAAGACCGTCATCGAGCTGCGGAAGTAGTACGAAAATGAGCGAGCGGAGCGAGCACGCAGCGGCGGACCGCCTGGCGGACCCCGGCGCGCTCCCGACCGGAGGGTGGGCACCGTGCGGATGTACCCGGAGCCGACGGGCGAGGTGCGCATGAGTCTGTCACTGCGCTTCGCCGCCGGATCGCACAAAGGCATGATCCGCGAGGGCAACGAGGACTCCGGCTACGCCGGTCCCCGTCTCCTCGCGATCGCCGACGGAATGGGCGGCCAGGCCGCCGGTGAGGTCGCCTCCTCCGAGGTGATCTCGACCATCGTCTCGCTCGACGACGACGTGCCGGGCTCCGACATCCTCACCTCGCTCGGCACCGCCGTGCAGCGGGCCAACGACCAGTTGCGGATGATGGTCGAGGAGGATCCCCAGCTGGAGGGCATGGGCACCACGCTCACCGCCCTGCTGTGGACCGGGCAGCGGCTCGGCCTCGTCCATGTCGGCGACTCGCGCGCCTACCTGCTGCGCGACGGCGTGCTGACCCAGATCACCCAGGACCACACCTGGGTGCAGCGGCTGGTCGACGAGGGCCGGATCACCGAGGAAGAGGCCACCACCCACCCGCAGCGCGCCCTGCTCATGCGCGCGCTCGGCAGCGGCGACCACGTCGAGCCGGACCTGTCGATCCGTGAAGTCCGCGCCGGCGACCGGTACTTGATCTGTTCCGACGGGCTGTCAGGAGTCGTCTCCCACCAGACGATGGAAGACACCCTGGCCAGCTACCAGGGCCCCCAGGAGACCGTGCAGGAGCTGATCCAGCTCGCCCTGCGCGGCGGCGGCCCCGACAACATCACGGTGATCATCGCCGACGTCCTGGACCTCGACACCGGCGACACCCTCGCCGCGCAGCTGTCGGACACCCCGGTCATCGTCGGCGCGGTCGCCGAGAACCAGCTCCACCAGCACGACAACACCATCATGCAGACCCCGGCGGGCCGCGCCTCCGGGCTGGGCCGCCAGGTGCCCGGACAGAACGGCGGGGGCGGCGAGTTCGGCCCGCCCGGCTCCGGCGACACCACCGGCTACGTCCCCGAGGGCAGCTTCGGCGACTACACCGACGACGACTTCGTGAAGCCCTCCAAGGGCCGCACGTGGTTCAAGAGATCCTTCTACACCGTGCTCGCGCTCGCGGTCATCGGCGGCGGCCTCTACGGCGGCTGGCGCTGGACGCAGACGCAGTACTTCGTCGGCGCCAACGGCGAGCACGTCGCGCTGTACCGGGGCATCAGCCAGGACCTCGCCTGGGTCTCGCTGTCGAAGGTGGAGAAGGACCACCCGGACATCGAACTCAAGTACCTGCCGCCCTACCAGCAGAAGCAGGTCAAGGCGACGATCGCCGAGGGCGGTCTCCAGGACGCCCAGAAGAAGATCGACGACCTCGCCGTGCAGGCCTCCGCGTGCAAGAAGGAGTCCGAGCGCGAGACTGCCGCGACCAAGCCCAGTGGCACCACGGGAACCACCAGCACCTCGCTCACGTCCAAGGCCACGCCGAAGCCGTCTCCTTCGACAACGACTTCGACGTCCCCGTCCCCGACCCCGTCTGCGACTCCCAGCCCCGGTCCCAGCCTTTCGGAGGAAGAGCAGCAGGTCGTCTCGCAGTGCAGCAAGTAATAGGCAAGCCGTGAGAGGCCCCGTCACACGATGAGCAGTTCTACCAACACGCCGTCGCACCACACGTCCACGATCGGCTCCATCGGCGCACCGAGCCGGCGCAACACCGAGCTGGCGCTGCTGCTGTTCGCGGTCGTCATCCCGGTGTTCGCCTACGCCAACGTGGGCCTGGCCATCAACGACCAGGTGCCGTCCGGGCTGCTGAGCTACGGCCTGGGCCTCGGCCTGCTGGCCGGCGTCGCGCACCTGGCCGTACGCAAGTTCGCGCCGTACGCGGACCCGTTGCTGCTGCCGCTGGCGACGCTGCTGAACGGCATGGGACTCGTCATCATCTGGCGGCTCGACCAGTCGAAGCTGCTGCAGTCCATCAACCAGGCGGGCAACGCGGCGCCTCGGCAGCTGCTGTACACCGCGATGGGCATCGGACTGTTCGCCGTCGTCCTGATCTTCCTCAAGGACCACCGCGCCCTGCAGCGCTACACGTACATCTCCATGGTCGGCGCGCTCGTCCTGCTGCTGCTGCCGCTGGTACCGGGCCTCGGGGCCAACATCTACGGCGCGAAGATCTGGATCTCGGTCGGCGGATTCTCCATCCAGCCCGGTGAGTTCGCGAAGATCGTCCTCGCGATCTTCTTCGCCGGCTACCTGATGGTGAAGCGCGACGCGCTCGCGCTGGCCAGCCGCCGCTTCATGGGCCTGTACCTGCCGCGCGGCCGTGACCTCGGCCCGATCCTGGTCGTCTGGTTCATCTCGATCCTGATCCTGGTCTTCGAGACCGACCTCGGAACCTCGCTGCTGTTCTTCGGCATGTTCATCATCATGCTGTACGTCGCCACCGAGCGGACCAGCTGGATCGTCTTCGGGCTGCTGATGTCGGCGGCCGGCGCCGTCGGAGTGGCCACCTTCGAACCGCACGTCCAGCAGCGCGTCCAGGCCTGGCTCAACCCGATGAAGGAGTACACGCTCAGCAAGACCGTCTCGGGCCACTCCGCGCAGTCGATGGAGGCCCTGTGGGCCTTCGGCTCCGGCGGCACGCTCGGCACCGGTCTCGGCCAGGGCCACTCCGACCTCATCCGGTTCGCCGCCAACTCCGACTTCATCCTCGCCACCTTCGGCGAGGAACTGGGCCTCGCCGGCATCATGGCGATCCTGCTCCTCTACGGCCTGATCGTGGAGCGCGGTGTCCGCACCGCCCTCGCCGCCCGCGACCCCTTCGGCAAGCTCCTCGCCGTCGGCCTCTCCGGCGGCATGGCCCTGCAGGTCTTCGTCGTCGCAGGCGGCGTGATGGGCCTGATCCCGCTGACCGGTATGACGATGCCCTTCGTGGCGTACGGCGGTTCCTCCGTCATCGCCAACTGGGCGCTCATCGGCATCCTGATCCGCATCAGCGACACCGCCCGCCGCCCGGCGCCCGCGCCGGCCCCCAGCCCCGACGCCGAGATGACCCAGGTGGTCCGCCCGTCATGAACAAGCCCCTGCGCCGGATCGCGCTCTTCTGCGGCCTCCTGGTCCTGACGCTGTTGCTGCGCGACAACTGGCTCCAGTACGTCAAGGCCGACAGCCTCAAGGACGACGACAACAACCGACGTGTCACGATCGCCCGTTACGCGACCCCACGCGGCGACATCATCGTCGACGGCAACCCGATCACCGGCTCCACGGAGACCAGCACCAGCGGCCTGAACGACCTGAAGTACAAGCGCACCTACAAGAACGGCGCGATGTGGGCGCCGGTCACGGGATACGCCTCGCAGGCCTTCGGCGCCAACCAGCTGGAGTCCATCGAGGACGGCATCCTCTCCGGCACCGACGACCGGCTCTTCTTCCGCAACACCCTCGACATGATCACGGGCAAGGCGAAGTCGGGCGGCAACGTCGTCACCACCCTCAACCAGGCCGCGCAGAAGGCCGCGTGGAACGGTCTGCAGAAGCAGGGCGGCAAGGGCGCGGTCGTCGCCCTCGACCCGTCCACCGGCAAGATCCTGGCGCTGGCGTCCTACCCGTCGTACGACCCCTCGTCGTTCGCGGGCAACTCCACCTCCACGGACGCCAAGGCCTGGCAGAAGCTCCAGAAGAAGTACGACCCGAACGACCCGATGCTGAACCGGGCGCTGCGCGAGACCTACCCGCCGGGCTCGACCTTCAAGGTGGTCACCGCGTCCGCGGCGCTGGAGAACAACCTGTACTCGTCCGCCGACACGGCGACGAACTCGCCGCTGCCGTGGGTCATGCCGGGCACCACGACCGAGCTGAAGAACGAGGGCAGCATCCCCTGCAAGAACGCGACCCTGCGCGTCGCGCTGCAGTACTCCTGCAACACGGTCTTCGGCAAGGTCGGCGCCGACCTCGGCAACGACAAGATGCTGGCCGAGGCGAAGAAGTTCGGCTTCGACTCCGAGCAGTTCACGCCGATCCGCTCCAGCGCCTCGGTCTTCTCGGACAACATGAACCAGTCGCAGACCGCGCTGTCCTCGATCGGCCAGTACAACACCGCCGCGACCCCGCTGCAGATGGCCATGGTCGCCTCCGCGGTCGCCAACGACGGCAAGCTGATGAAGCCGTACATGGTCGACAAGCTCCAGTCGTCGAACCTCGACACCATCGCGCAGACCGAGCCGGAGGAGATGAGCCAGCCGCTCTCCTCGAAGAACGCGCAGATCCTGCAGTCGATGATGGAGACGGTCGTCGAGAAGGGCACCGGCACGAACGCGAAGATCAGCGGCGTCACCGTCGGCGGCAAGACCGGTACCGCCCAGCACGGCGTCGCCAACAGCGAGAACCCGTACGCCTGGTTCCTCTCCTACGCCAAGCTCCCCGACGGCAGCTCGCCGGTGGCCGTGGCCGTGGTCATCGAGGACTCCAGCGCCAACCGTGACGACATCTCCGGCGGCGGTCTCGCGGCCCCGATCGCGAAGAGTGTCATGGAGGCGGTCATCGACAGCAAGAAGTGACTCCGCTCACGTCCCCTTCACATCGGTGCACGTTGCGATACCGGTCCTGTATCGGGTGACGGGCTTGGCCAGGTCACACAAAGCCAGCCGGGTACGGTAGGCCCGGACGGCTAGCCTCCGACCGCACATCCGTGCGGGTCGGGACCGACGGAGAGGGCTGGTAGGGAACTATGGAAGAGCCGCGTCGCCTCGGCGGCCGGTACGAGCTGGGCCAGGTGCTCGGCCGTGGTGGCATGGCGGAGGTCTACCTCGCCCATGACACACGCCTCGGCCGCACGGTGGCGGTGAAGACGCTGCGCGTCGACCTTGCGCGCGACCCTTCCTTCCAGGCCCGGTTCCGCCGGGAGGCCCAGTCGGCCGCCTCGCTCAACCATCCCGCGATCGTCGCGGTCTACGACACGGGCGAGGACTACGTCGACGGGGTCTCGATCCCGTACATCGTCATGGAGTACGTCGACGGCTCGACGCTCCGTGAGCTGCTCCACAGCGGCCGCAAGCTGCTGCCGGAGCGGGCCATGGAGATGACCATCGGCATCCTCCAGGCCCTGGAGTACTCGCACCGCAACGGCATCGTCCACCGCGACATCAAGCCGGCGAACGTCATGCTGACGCGCACCGGCCAGGTCAAGGTGATGGACTTCGGCATCGCCCGCGCGATGGGCGACTCCGGCATGACGATGACGCAGACGTCCGCGGTGATCGGCACCGCCCAGTACCTCTCCCCGGAGCAGGCGAAGGGCGAGCAGGTCGACGCCCGCTCGGACCTCTACTCGACGGGCTGCCTCCTCTACGAGCTGCTGACGGTACGGCCGCCCTTCGTGGGCGACTCCCCGGTGGCGGTGGCGTACCAGCACGTGCGCGAGGAGCCGCAGCCGCCGAGTGTCTTCGACGCGGAGATCACGCCGGAGATGGACGCGATCGTCCTGAAGGCGCTCACCAAGGACCCCAACTACCGCTACCAGTCCGCCGACGACATGCGCATGGACATCGAGGCCTGCCTCGACGGCCAGCCGGTCGCGGCGACGGCGGCGTTGGGTTCGGTCGGCTACGGCGGCTACGGCGACGACCAGGCGACGACGGCCCTGCGCTCCGACGCCGGCGCCACGACGATGCTGCCCCCCATGAACCCGGACGACGGCGGCTTCGGCTACGACGACCGTCCGGACCGGCGCCGCCAGCAGAAGAAGAAGTCGAACACCTCGACGATCCTGCTGGTCGTGGCGGCGGTACTGGTCCTGGTGGGCGCGATCCTGATCGGGAAGTGGGCGTTCAGCGGGAACAACTCGGCCAACGACAACGTCGATACGCCGAACTTCGTCGGGCAGACCCAGTCCACGGCCAACACCATGGCGGACAACATCGGTCTGAAGCTGTCGTTCACGTCGAAGACCTGCGCGGACCAGCCCAAGGGCAAGATCTGCTCGCAGAACCCGGATCCCAACACCTCGGTCAAGAAGGACTCCACGGTCAGCCTGGTCGTCTCGACCGGCGCCCCGAAGGTCGTCGTACCGAGTGTCGTGGGCCAGAGCTTCGACGACGCCTCCGCGACGCTCACCGGCGACAAGTACCAGTTCAAGGTGGAGAAGAAGGAGAAGGTGTCCGGCGAGGACCCCGGCACGGTCCTGGAGCAGGACCCGGCCCTCGGCGCGGAGGTCCAGAAGGGCACCACGATCACCCTGACCGTCGCGAAGGCCGAGGAGAAGTCCACGGTCCCGGACGTCAGCGGCAAGAGCTGTGACGACGCCAAGGCGCAGATGCAGCAGAACAACCTCGTCGGCAACTGCACCGAGGTGGCGACCACCGACACGAACCTGAACGGCAAGGTCGTCGCGACCTCGCCCACGGCCGGGACGCAGGTCGACAAGAACTCGTCGGTCAACATCCAGATCGGCAAGGTCTCGCAGACCCAGGTCCCGAACGTCGTCGGCCAGACGGTGGCGAACGCCAAGACGATCCTGCAGCAGAACGGCTTCACCAACATCCAGTTCGCCGACAACAGCGATCAGGGCGACAACGCGATCGTGACCCAGCAGGACCCGGGCTCGGGCAACCAGGTGGACGACCCCGGCAACACGCAGATCACCCTCACCAGCGTGGGCACCGGCAACGGCAACAACAACGGTGGCGGCGGCTTCTTCGGGGGCAACTCCGGATAGGCGGCACACCGTTACGACACGACGGAGCCCCGGCACCCTGAGAAGGGTGCCGGGGCTCTTTCGTACGTGCGGTGCGCCACGGACCGTGCGCTACGCCCTGCCGTCAGCGAAGCTCTTTCGGCGGTGTCCGCGCGCTGTCCACCTTGTCGACGCGGACCAGCTCGCCCCACACCACGTACCGGTACCGGGACGTGTACACCGGCGTGCAGGTCGTCAGCGTGATGTAGTGGCCGGCCTTCTTCTTGCCGGACTCCGCGGGGATCTGGGCGAGGGTCTTGACGTTGTACTTCGAGGTCTCGGGAAGGATGTCGTAGACCTTGTAGACGTACCAGTCGTCCTTCGTCTCGAAGACGATCGGGTCGCCCTTCTTGAGCTTGTCGATGTTGTGGAACTTGGCGCCGTGGCCGTCGCGGTGGGCGGCGAGGGTGAAGTTGCCGTTCTTGCCGGTGGTGGGGAGGGCGGCCTTGACCGGGTCGGTGTAGTAGCCGGCGACGCCGTCGTTGAGGACGCTCGTCTCGGTGCCCTTCTCGACCAGCACCTCGCCGTTCTTCATGGCGGGCACGTGGAGGAAGCCGATGCCGTCCTTGGTGTCGAGGGCGCCGGGACCGGTGTCCTTGTCCTTGGACCAGTTGTTCCGGACCTTGTCGCCCTGCTTGTCGGCCGTGCGGTCGGCGACGACGTTCGTCCACCACAGGGAGTAGACGACGAACAGGCCGAGGATCAGGCCCGCCGTGATGAGGAGTTCACCGAAGAGGCTGACCGCCGTCGCAACCGGGCCGGTTCCGCGGGGGCGGTCCGGTGGGGACGCGGGCGTGTCGGTCTGCTCTTCGGTGTCGTCGGTGGTCGCTGCCACGTTCATCTGCCCTTACTCGATGAGCGCATCCGGCTTGCCCTTGCTGCGCGGCCGTTCCTCGACCATCTTGCCCCAGACGATCAGCCGGTACTTGCTGGTGAACTCCGGCGTACAGGTCGTCAGCGTGATGTAGCGGCCGGGCGTGGTGAAGCCCGAGCCCTTGGGGATGGGGTCGATGACACTGGTGTTGCTCGGCGACGTCACGGGCAGCGTCTTCGTCATCTTGTAGACGTAGTAGGTGTCCTGGGTCTCCACCACGACCTCGTCGCCCGGCTTGAGCTGGTTGATGTACCGGAACGGTTCGCCATGGGTGTTGCGGTGCGCGGCGAGCGCGAAGTTGCCGGTCTTCGCGTCCGGCATCGCGGTCTTGAGGGTGCCCTCGCTGTAGTGCCCGACCATCCCCTTGTCGAGCACCTTCTTGTTGCTGACGCCCTCGGCGATCGGCGCCACCACGTCCAGCTTGGGGATGTGCAGGATGGCGAAGCCCTGCCCCGGCGAGAACTCTCCGGGGGCACGCTTGCCGCTCGCCCAGTCGTTCTGCAGCTGGCTCGCCTCACTGCCGGCCTGCGCGTGCGCCCGTACGTTCGTCCACCACAACTGGTAGGTGACGAACAGCAGCATCAGCACGCCGGTGGTGATGAACACCTCGCCGATGGCCCGGCTCGCGATGACCGCGGCACCCGGCTTGTTCGCCCGCTGCCGCCGCCGCGCCTCGACCCGCGAGAGGCCGGTACCAGCACGCGCGCCGGCACCGGATTCCGGGGCCTCGGTGGTCTCCTCCGCCGCCCCTACGCCCCCATGACGCCCGTGCCGCCCCTTGGCGGCCTTTCTGCGGGCCGCACGCCCGCCCGTGGGGGTTCCTGTGGCGGAGGAGGCGGATGAGGCGTCAGACGCCGATATGGACCGGCCGTGGCCCGTCCGCTCCGGCGAGAGATCCGCTATCCGCAGCGCGACGGTCTCTTCGTCGATCGGACCGTACGGCACCCCGGGCGCACCCTGAGCCTGCGTGCCGTGCCACTGGTCGAACCCGCCCTGTTCCCCGTACGACGGCTCCGCGTACGGCTGCTCCCCGTACGCGGCCTCGGACTCGCGCTCGGGGCGCAGCGCGGTCACGCCGTGGCCCTGCCCACCACCGGGGCGAGCCCCACCGACCTCGCCACGGCACCCTGGTCGCCGCACTCCACCAGCCAGTTGGCCAGCATCCGGTGGCCGTGCTCGGTGAGCACCGACTCCGGGTGGAACTGGACGCCCTCGACGGGCAGTTCGCGGTGGCGCAGGCCCATGATGATGCCGTCGTGCGTCCGGGCGGTGACGTCCAGCTCGGCCGGTACCGTCCCCGGCTCGGCCGCCAGCGAGTGGTAGCGGGTCGCCGTGAAGGGCGAGGGCAGTCCGGCGAAGACGCCCTTGCCCTCGTGCTCGACGAGCGAGGTCTTGCCGTGCAGCAGTTCGGGAGCGCGGTCCACGACGCCGCCGTAGGCCACCTGCATCGACTGCATGCCGAGGCAGACGCCGAAGACGGGCACCCCGGTCGAGGCGCAGTGCCGCACCATCTCGATGCAGACGCCGGCCTCCTCGGGGGTGCCGGGGCCCGGCGAGAGGAGGACACCGTCGAAGCCGTCCTGGGCGTGCGCCGTCGACACCTCGTCGTTGCGCAGCACCTCGCACTCGGCGCCCAGCTGGTACAGGTACTGGACCAGGTTGAAGACGAAGCTGTCGTAGTTGTCGACGACGAGAATCCGTGCACTCACTGGTTGTCCACCGTCACATCGTTGAAGGGCAGCAGCGGTTCGGCCCACGGGAAGACGTACTGGAACAGGATGTAGACCACGGCCAGGGCAAGGACGAGCGAGATGAGCGCCTTGACCCACACGTTGCCCGGCAGATGCCGCCAGATCCAGCCGTACATGCCGTCCCTTCCGTCGCGCCACGGCACCAGACTCACGCCGTACGTCACCAGACTAACGGCGCAGCGCGTCCGGCTTCCCGGCCTCCACAGGCTGTGTGGAGTCGAGATGGGCCCAGACGATCAGCCGGTGGCTGTGCCCCCACTCCGGATCGCACGTGGTCAGCGTGAGATAGCGGCCCGAGGCCGTGTACCCGGACTTACGTGGCACAGGATCGATCACCTCAATGTCGGTGGGCACTGTTTTGTAAGGCCCTTTGTCGATCCGATACGTGAACCAGGTGGTCCCGTCGGTCAGCACCACCGCGTCACCCGCACGCAGTTCCGGGAAGTTCACGAAGGGGTCGCCGTACGTTCTCCGGTGCCCGGCCACCGCGAAGTTGCCGACCTGCCCCAGCTGCGCGGTGCCGGCGTAGTGCCCGAGCCCCTTCTTCAGGGTGTTCACGGCGGTGTCCTGAAGGACCGGCTTGTTCCACGTGAAACCAAGCCGCGGGATGTACATGATCGCGAAAGGCCTGCCGTCCTTGTACGCGGCCGGTTTCGCCGGAGCGGCCGAGGTGGCAGGCGCGGGGGATGCCTTCGGGTGCACGGTCTGCTGCGACCACTGGTTCTGCAGCTGGTTGATCTGGTCGCTCATCGTGCGGTCGGCCTTCACCCCGGTCCAGAACAACACATAGACCACGAAGAGGACGATCAGGGTGCCTACGGTGATGCAGAGTTCACTGACGCTCCTGACGATCACGCGCACCGGCAGCTCCTACGGCCGCTTACTCCACTGGCTTCGCGTAGTGCAGATCCACTGTGCCCGAGTACCCGGGAAGAGTCACCGTCCCGTCGTCGGTCACTTTCCAGCCGAGCCCGTAGACATCGACGTACACCTTGTAGTTCTGGATCGCCTTCGACGCCGTCAGCGCCGCCTGCAGCTTCCCCGGCTCCCCGACCGCCGTGATCTTGTACGGCGGTGAGTAGACCCGGCCCTGGAGGATCAGGGTGTTGCCCACGCAGCGCACGGCGCTGGTCGCGATCAGCCGCTGGTCCATGACCTTGATGCCCTTGGCGCCGCCCTGCCACAGGGCATTCACCACGGCCTGGAGGTCCTGCTGGTGGATGACCAGGTAGTCGGGCTGCGGCTCGGGGTAGCCGGGGAGCTTGGCGGTGGCGTTGGGCGGGGCGTCGTTGAGGGTGACGGTGACGGCCTTGCCCTTGAGCTGCTGCGCGCCCGCGGTCCGCTCCAGTGCCGTGAGCTTCTTGTCGTCGGCACCCGTGCTGCCGTCGTCCTCCTTACGGAGGGCGTCGACCTCGTCGCGCAGGACCCCGTTGGCGTCGTTCAGCCGGCCGTTCTTCTGGCTGCGGGTCTGGATCAGGTCGGACAGCTTCAGCAAGGAGGCGTCCGTGCGGATGTTGGTGCCCTTGGCCGTGTTGAAACTGGTGAAGAAGATGAGCCCCGCGAGGGCGAAGACGGCCACCGTGAGAATCCGCACGGGACGGAAACGGCGGATACGGGCGGGACTGGTACCCGTCCCGGGGGAGTCGGCAGAATTGCTCAACGTACCCTTATCTCCTTCGGCGCCGCGGAAGCACTACGCTAACGGACGCCCGGGGGAGCACTCAGTGTCCCCTTGTACGCTGCCCCGGAGCCCGCCCCAGTTCCCTGCGCGGCCACGCAGCGCATCGACAGGAGAGACCCTCGTGCCGAAGTCACGTATCCGCAAGAAGGCCGACTACACGCCGCCGCCGGCGAAAGCGGCGACCGCCATCAAGTTGAACAGCCGTGCCTGGGTCGCACCGGTCATGCTGGCCATGTTCGTCATCGGGCTGGCGTGGATCGTCGTGTTCTACGTCACCGACGGCTCCATGCCCATCGACAGCCTGGACAACTGGAACATCGTGGTGGGCTTCGGCTTCATCGCCGCCGGGTTCGGCGTCTCCACGCAGTGGAAGTAGCGGCACAAGCAGCGGTCGAAGCTGCGGCCACCACGCGGTGAACGCAGCTCTGCCCACGACTTTCCGCTGAGTTATCCACAGGCCAGAGAAGTATCCACAGCGGGCCTGGGGAAAAAGAACGAAGATCTGTGGATAACCCACCGGGTGTTGACGCTGGTGTGACTGACACACCGGCAACCGCAAGCCTGTTCGCCCCCTGCCTGACCTGCATAAACACGGGTCAGCGACAGGGGGCACAGCTGTTCTCCACGGTATGCACAAGATCCGCCACGCACTGTGGACAACGGTTTGATATCAGCTGAGCTGAGCCGTCCTGATCAGCGTCAACACCACGACGACGACCAGTACGACCGCACACGTGCCGTACTGGATCAGGGCCCGCCGCTCCCGCGGGGCGTGCACCATCGCGTACCCGGTGATCACACCGGCAACCAGGCCGCCGATGTGGGCCTGCCAGGCGATGTTGGCCCAGCCGAAGGTGAAGATGAGGTTGATCACCAGCAGGGCGATGACCGGCCGCATGTCGTACCTGAGCCGGCGCATCAGGACCGCGGTCGCGCCGAAGAGCCCGAAGATGGCGCCGGAGGCACCGAGCGAGGGCTGGTTCGGGGCGGCGATCAGATAGGTGAGCGCGCTGCCCGCGAGGCCCGAGACGAAGTACAGGGCGAGATAGCGGGCCCGGCCGAGGGCTGCCTCCAGAGGCCCGCCGATCCACCACAGGCTCATCATGTTGAAGATGATGTGGATCGGGCTGGCGTGCAGGAACATCGCGGTCAGCAGCCGGTACGGCTGGCCCTCGGCGACGCCCTCGACGGAGCCGAAGAGCGGGACGTACGCCTGGCCGAGGAGTTCGAAGTGCTCGGTGAAGCGGTCGCCCACCACCCGCTGCACCAGATACGCGGCGACACAGAGACCGATCAGGATCTTGGTCGCGAGCCGGGGGTCCGCCGCCACCGTGCCGCCGGCGATCGTGCGCGGCTGGGCCGCGGCCGGAGCGTGACCCGTGCCGGAACCGCCGCGGACGCACTCGGGGCACTGGAAACCGACGGAGGCGCTGACCATGCACTCGGGGCAGATCGGGCGCTCGCAGCGGGTGCAGCGGACGCCGGTCTCGCGGTCCGGGTGCCGGTAACAGACCGGCAGACTCTGGGCATCCTGGGGCCGCTGTTCCTCCGGGCCCTGCGGGCTGCCTGGCGCCTGGTCCATGGGGTCCCCTCAATCCTTCGTACGCAATGCACCGCCCCGCCCATCCTTACGGACGAGCGGGGCGTTTGGTTCCCGGCGGTAAGTACTGGTGTCAACGGCCCTAGCGGGTCTCGACGACGACCGACTCGATGACGACGTCCTTGACCGGGCGGTCGGTGCGCGAGTTGGTGTCGGTGGCCGCGATGGCGTCCACGACCTTCTGGCTCGCCGCGTCGGTGACCTCGCCGAAGATGGTGTGCTTGCGGGTCAGCCAGGCCGTCGGGGAGACGGTGACGAAGAACTGCGAGCCGTTGGTGCCCGGCCCGGCGTTGGCCATGGCCAGCAGGTAGGGCTTGTCGAAGCGCAGGTCCGGGTGGAACTCGTCCTCGAACTGGTAGCCGGGGCCACCCGTGCCGTTGCCCAGCGGGTCCCCGCCCTGAATCATGAAGCCGCTGATCACCCGGTGGAAGACCGTGCCGTCGTAGAGCTTGTCCGTGGACTTCACACCGGTCGTGGGGTTGGTCCACTCACGCTCGCCCGTGGCGAGCTCGACGAAGTTCTTGACCGTCTTGGGCGCGTGGTTCGGCAGCAGCCGGACTTCGATGTCGCCGAGGTTGGTCTTCAGGGTGGCGTAGAGCTGCTCGGCCACGATCTGCCTTCCGTTGTCTTCCTGTGACTCCCAGATCCTCGCACGCTCGCTGGGCCCCGTCGCCCGACGGCCTTCTCTCGGGGCATTTCCACAGGATCCGCTTGCGGAAAACCGGCCGAGTGGGTCCGGGACAGGGGCACAGGGCGGGGATCCGTGACATTGTCGATGACAAGCTCCCGTTCCCCCGGATTCATCCGTAATTACACGTGATCGTGACCCGGATGCCCGCCCTCTACATGCCCCGCCCCCCGTTGGCAGGCATGATCCGTAAATGGGTGGATAGACGAAATACCGTACCGCCACCGAGGAGGAGGAACCCCGTGACCCGCATCGACAGCGTGCGCTCCGCGACCGGCTCGGCGAAGGACAGCGTGCTGCACGCCGCGGAAGTGGTGGCGCCCTACGCCGACACGGCCAAGGACAGGGCCTCGTACTACGCCCATGAGGCACGCGTACGACTCGCGCCCAAGGTGTCGCTGGCCGCGGACCAGGCCCGCGTCCAGTACGGCGCCCACGTCGTGCCGCGCCTGGAGCAGGCCCGCACTCATGTACCGCCGAAGGTCGACCAGGCCGCCCAGGAGGCCGCCGTCCGCACACGCAAGGCTGCCCAGCAGGCCGCCGAGTACTCACGGCCGAGGATCGAGCAGGCGGTCGCCGCCGCGGGCCCGGTCAAGGACGAGGCCGCCGCCCGCGGTGCGGCCGCGTTCGCCGCGCTGCGCGGCCAGGTCTCGCCCAAGGAGATCCAGAAGCTGGTCCGCAAGCACGAGCGGCGGGCGAGGGCCGGCCGGCTCGCGAAGGGGCTGGCGGTGCTGGGCATCCTGGCGGGCGGCGCTTTCGCCGCCTGGAAGTGGTGGGACAAGCAGGCCAACCCCGACTGGCTGGTCGAGCCGCCCGCCGCGACCGAGGTGCCCGAATCGGGACACCTCACCTCGGTGGACGGCAGCCCCGAAGCCCTGCTCGACCCCGAGGTCGAGGCCAAGCAGGCCGAGGACGAGGCCGCCGAGAGCGACGAACACCGCTGACGTCCGACGCACTGTCAACATCGCCGCGGGGCAGGAGACTTGAGGGTCTCCTGCCCCGCGGCGATGTTTCACGTGGAACAGTCCCGGGCCCGGACGAACGCCCTTGACTTCTTGATTTACGCAAGTTGCCGCGATGACGTTTGCAACGCCCTAGGTGTACAAGCGGCGCACAGACTCCCTTAACGGACCGCACACCCCTGATTACGCGTCCGTATTCACACCAGCTCACACACCTCCCGCACAAGCGGGCACATCATCCCCACATCGCCCCGACGACCGATATGGCGCCCCGCAGACTCCACCTGTCACCGATATTTGCGCAAACAACTGCAACGAAGAGTCACCCTTTACGTGACGCACGTCACCTCCCGGGCACAAAGAAACACCGGCCGGACGCCACTGAGGGCGACCGGCCGGTGCGGGATGTGGAGCCTAGGGGAGTCGAACCCCTGACATCTGCCATGCAAAGACAGCGCTCTACCAACTGAGCTAAGGCCCCGCTAGAGAAGCGTTCGACCGGCAGAACCACACACCGGCGAGCTTCGGAGACCAGCGTACCGGGTCACCCCGGGTATCTCGCAAAAATTTGGGGGTCCCGGTGAACGACCACTCTCCGTAAGATGCTCGGCGTGGTTCGCTAGAGCGAACCGCGGTTTTGGGGAAGCGATGGGGAGACGCAATGGACGCCGCACAGCAGGAAGCCACCGCCAGAGCGCGGGAGCTGCAGCGGAATTGGTACGGGGAGCCTTTGGGGGCGCTCTTCCGTAAGCTCATCGACGATCTTGGGCTCAACCAGGCTCGTCTCGCGGGGGTGTTGGGACTGTCCGCGCCGATGTTGTCCCAGCTGATGAGCGGTCAGCGGGCGAAGATCGGCAATCCCGCGGTGGTCCAGCGGGTGCAGTTGCTGCAGGACCTGGCGGGACAGGTCGCGGACGGCAGCGTGAGCGCGGCCGAGGCGACCGAGCGCATGGACGAGATCAAGAAGTCCCAGGGGGGTTCGGTGCTCAGCAACACCACGACCACGACGAGCAGTTCGGGAGCGCCCACGGTCAAGCGGGTGGTCCGCGAGATCCAGTCGCTGCTGCGCTCGGTGGCCGCCGCGGGCGACATCATCGACGCGGCGGACACCCTCGCCCCGACCCACCCCGAACTGGCAGAGTTCCTCCGGGTGTACGGCGCCGGCCGCACCTCGGACGCGGTCGCGCACTACCAGTCCCACCAGAGCTGAGCCTCACGGCCCGGCCGCCGATCGGGGGTTCGGCAGCCGGGCACGCGGCCGGCGAGGGGTATGAGGGGGTCGTGCCGCTCACCGGGAGCACGTGCGGAACAGCCGCGAGGGAGTGCCATGAGGAACTGCCACGAGGGGGAGTCGTGTCGCTCGTCCCGGGGGAAGCAACGGGGGTAGCCGAAGGGGGAGGAGCGACGCACAGCCATGGGTGAGGTCTTCGCCGGCCGGTACGAACTGGTCGACCCGATCGGGCGCGGCGGTGTCGGCGCGGTCTGGCGCGCCTGGGACCACCGGCGTCGCCGCTATGTCGCCGCCAAGGTCCTGCAGCAGAGCGACGCGCACTCGCTGCTGCGCTTCGTCCGGGAACAGGCGCTGCGGATCGACCACCCCCATGTGCTCGCACCGGCCAGCTGGGCCGCCGACGACGACAAGGTCCTGTTCACCATGGACCTGGTGGCAGGCGGTTCACTCGTCCATCTCATCGGGGACTACGGTCCCCTGCCCCCCGCGTTCGTCTGCACGCTGCTCGACCAGCTCCTCTCCGGTCTCGCCGCGGTGCACGCGGAAGGTGTCGTGCACCGCGACATCAAGCCCGCCAACCTGCTCCTCGAAGCCACCGGCACGGCCCGCCCGCGCCTGCGCCTGTCCGACTTCGGCATCGCGATGCGGCTGGGCGAGGCACGCCTGACGGAGACCAACCTCGTGGTGGGGACGCCGGGTTACCTCGCGCCCGAGCAGATGATGGGCGCGGAGCCGGACTTCCCCGCCGACCTGTTCGCCGTAGGACTGGTGGCTCTGTATCTGTTGGAGGGGGCCAAGCCGGACTCCAAGGCGCTGGTGCAGTACTTCGCGGAGCATGGGACTCCGGGGGCGCCCAAGGGCATTCCCGAGGCGCTGTGGCAGGTCGTGGCGATGCTGCTGCAGCCCGATCCGCAGGCCCGCTTCCGGACGGCCACGGGGGCGCGCAAGGCGCTCGCGGCGGCCGCGGAGCTGTTGCCCGAGCCCGGCCCCGACGACGAGTTGATCGAGATCTTCGACCAAATCGGGCCGCTGCCTTCGGAGTTCGCGCCCGAGGGTCCGCTGAAGCGGGCTTCCGGGGTGGACACGGGGTCGACGACGACTCCCTCGTCGGCCGGGACTCCCGAACCCGGGGACGGCATGGGCGCCGTTGTCGGCGGTGTCGGCGGCGAGGTTCTCGACTCGGCCTGGCCCGGCACGGACTCCGTACCCGTGGATCCACGGCAGGGCATCGTCTCCCAGCCGACCGCGCCCCCGACGCCCACTCCCACCCCGACTCCGGCCCCGCCGGCTTCCCCACCCCTGACTCCGGCCCCGATGTCGGACACCGGCAGCTTCCATCTGCCGCCCCCGCGGGCCCCGTACGGACAACAGGCGGACCAGGCACAGGCGGAGCAGGCACATCAGGCAGCCCAGGCCCACCAGGGCGGCCAGTACCAGCCGCCCATGTACCTCTCCCCCCAGCACTCCTCCCCTCATGACCTCACGCATGTCCTGTCCTCCCCCCAGCCGCGTGCTGATCCCTCTACTGCTTCATACACCGCTCAGGTCCCGCAGGTTCCACCGTCGGCGCCGCCGGTTCCGCAGCGCCGCGGCAGGCGGGCCAGGCGCCGGCCCGGGCCGCCCGCGAGAGTGGCGATCCCGGTCCTGCTGCTCGCGCTGGCCTGCTACGCGGTGGGGTTCTGGGCGCTGACCCGCATCTGAACCGTGCAATCCGAACCGGGAAAAGGGTGGGGCGGTTACAGGGCCGCCGTCGAAGCCCGGTCCCGGCGCCGGGCCGACACCGTCCACACGCCGAGCGTGGCCAGCAGCGCGGTGCCCGCGCCGATCCCGGCCACCGCGAGCACCTTCATCGCGGTGTCGCCGCCTCCCCCGGCGCTCCCCGGCCCCGTCACGGCCGCCGCACGGTCCTGGGTGGTGACGTCGAAGATGTTCGGGGGGTCGGGCCGGCCCTCGTACCCGGGACCGGCGTGCGCCGTACCGGCGACGCGCACGCGCAGCGTCACCGGGAACGGTCCCTGGCCGAAGTCGTCGGCCAGTTGCGCGTCGAGGTGCACGACGAGGTAGTACGACCCGGCGAAGCGCATCCCGTTCTCGTGGTCGACGACGGAGTAGCGGTTGCGGTACTCGACGGGCGGCAGGGGCTCCAGTGCCACCGACCTCTCGGTGCCCCGGTAACCGAGGCCGGCCGCGTCGACGGAGGCGCGGACGGGGTTGTAGAGCGTCAGGTCCAGCGCGCGGTTCACATAGCCGCTGGCGCCGTCGGAAGCGCCCAACTCGGCCGTGACGGACAGCTGTTGGCCCCAGCCGACCGGCACCTTGTAGAAGAGGGTCCGGCCGGGCCCGATGTCGTCCCGCCACGCGCCCTGTCCGACGGCGACGGCCCCGGCGAAGCCCGAACCGCCCGCACGGCGCCGCGCCTCCCCCGTGATGGCCTCGGGCGACGCGGAGTCCCAGACCTGGGGCGCTTCGGTCGCGCCGGCCTGCGCCAGCGCGGGTTCCGACACCGCGGTGAGTTCCAGCCCCCAGGTGTCCGACGAGGAATCCGACGCGTCGACGCGTTCGACGAGCACGTAGTACTTGCCGCTCCCCTTGCACAGCGCCTTGCCCGCCTCCCGCACGGCCCAGGCGGCCACGGGGTGGGGACTCCGGCCGGCCCCGAAGGTGGCGCTCCGGTACGTGCAGCCGGAGCCCTTGGCGTTCCGCATCGACACCTTGATGCCGTCGGTGGCGGCGACGGTGGTGCCCGCCGGAGGTACGGCGGTCACGGAGACGTAGGCGTTCGACGTGGCGTCGAGATCAAGGCCGTAGTAGACGCTGGCCCCCTTAGAGAGGGAACTCCGGTATGTCCCACCGGGTTTCAGTTCTTCGGCGTCGGCGGTGCCGGTCGCTCCGTCGACAACCCGGTCGCCCTTGTCGTAGCCGTAGGAGCTGGACGACCCGGCCGCCATGGCGGGGCGGTCCGTGAGGGCGGCCGTCGCGCACAGGACGGCGGCGAGGACCACGACACGTCGTACGGCCCCGGCGACGGGCCTACGGCCGCCCTGTGCCCGCGTCGTCCGCCACCACGCCGTACGCCGCCCCATCACGCGCCACCCCTCGTCGTTGCTCCGGACGTGGCCCATCCTGCCCCGCACGCGCGCGTGGCATCCCGGCAACGCGGACGAGTGTCCGAAACTCCGGGGGCGTGGCGGCCGTACCCGCACCGGGGCGGGGGCGCAACACAAAGCCCCGACCGCCAGGCGGTCGGGGCGTGCTCAGAACTGGATCTCGGTACTCACGAACCCGTGGGCACGGAGTCGGTCGCCTCCGTCCACAGATCCTGCTCGGCGCGATCCGCCTGGATCTGGCGGTACACGAGGAGCCCGCCGATGGCGGCCAGTGCGACCAGGAGAAGCTTCTTCACCGCGCGACCTCGTCTTTCCTTGACGTAGGGGACCTCTGTCGCCCGACTATACACACCGACCGAGACCGATCAGTGACCTGCGTCCGGGGTCAACTCCCGCCCGGGACAGCGCAGTAGGAGCGGACGCAGCCGCTCCGATCTGAGGGTGATCACATCCCCACGGACGGTTACTTCGCCCTCCTTTCGTGCATCTTCGGCCGTTTTCTGGCCTCTTGCACCCATCCGAGTGGTGTTCATCAGAACATCGACGCGCCATGGGCGTCGGTCCACCACTTCGCGACCCCCATACACATCATGAGGAAAGTACGCAAATCGCCCAACCTGAAAGTGAGGGGCCATGGCCCAGATCAAGGTCATGAAGTTGTGGAACGCCTTCGTCACAGGCTTCCTGGCACTGTGCACGGCGCTCGGACTCATCACGGTCACCGCGACGGCCGCCGCCGCGACTCCGCGGTCCGAGGCTGCGAGCACCAGCGCGGTCGCCGAGACGACGACACCGGCGATCTCCCCCTGGTCCTTCACCAGGTCACTGCCCCCCACGATGAAGCAGCGCATCCGCGCCGAGGCCCACGGCAAGTCCCCCAGCTGCCGCCACCGCCCGCCGACGGACACGGACGAGGCCACGGAGACGGCCGACGCGACGGAGACGGACCACGCCGAGCCTGGAGCCCCGCTCCAGCGCTGACCCGAGTCCCTCCAGCACCACCCTGGGTCCCTCCAGCACTGCCTCAGGCCCGTCCAGCACCGACCTGCGTGCCGACCCCCGGCCCGCGAGTCTCCCTGGCCTTACCTGACTTGCTCAACCTGGCCGACTTGCCCGACCGTCCGCCCTCTCTGACACAGCGGCGAACTTGCGTACAAAGCTCCAGAGACAACACAGAGGACCCCGAGAACCCCTTGCCCACTGTGGCCGGGGGTCTTCCGGCGTGCGCGCGGCTCAGCCTTCCCCGGCCCCACCGAACGGCCCGTCCGTGCGGACCAGAATCCCGGGGCAATCCGGATCGACCACGCCTGTGTAGGGGCTGGTCCAGAAGTCCCGCCGGGTGCGCGGCAACGGCACTTCCACAAGGCGGCCGTCATGGATCATCCACAGGCCGAAGCAGTCGTCCTCCTCATCGTGGATCAGCACCTGGACGGTGTGCGGCGACGGCCAGGGCAGAGACTCAAGGTGATCCAGCAGTCCGGCCCATCGACTCCGCCGCACGAACTCGATGGCCCAGCCGTCGAACATGCCGTGGCCGATGTCGGTGAACTGCCCAGTCCACGGACGGCTGTCGTCCCGCTCGGTCAGCGGTTTCATGATGTTTTCTGCGTCCCTGGCCAACACGACGACCTCGGCGAATCTGCTCATGGGCGAGTATCACCGGCCACCAGGAGGGCACGGCAACCGAAATCCTCCCGAGCCTGAACCGTCCTCCCCTGAAACGCCAAAAACCCCCAACCGCAACCGGTTGGGGGTCTTCGTGCTGGTGGGGCTAACAGGATTTGAACCTGTGGCCTCATCCTTATCAGGGATGCGCTCTAACCAACTGAGCTATAGCCCCGCCGCGCTTTGCGGAGTGTGTCCCGCGCGCTGACTCCTGAAGATTAGCGCACGACATGGGCAGTCCCAAAATCGATAGTCACAGGACCGTCGGGAGGGGTTTCAACCCGCGTTCACCCGGCTTCTCGTCCGTCTTCCCGTCCGCGTTCCTACTCGTCCTCGGCGAGCGTCAGCTCGATGCCGCCGACGAAGCCGGCGGAGAGGTTGTAGATGAACGCGCCGAGCGTCGCGAGGGCCGTGGCCAGGACGACGTCGATGACCGCGATGATCCCCGAGAACGTCAGGACGTGCGGGAGGGACAGGAAGGACTGCAGGTCGAAGCCGTTCGACTCGTTCGAGCCGGTCGCCTCCGAGATCGTGCCGCCGACCGTCGAGAAGACCCCCATCGCGTCCATGACCATCCACAGCACCGCGGACGCCACGACCGTGCAGATGCCCAGCGCGATGGAGAGCAGGAAGCTGACCTTCATCACCGACCACGGGTCGGCCTTGGCCACCCGCAGCCGCGCCTTACGGGTGCGCGGCGCGGTACGCGCGCCCGTGCGCGGCCGCCGTACGGCACCGCTCTGGGCGGCGGGCGCCTGCGTGGGGTAGGCCTGCGGCGGGTGGTACGGCCCCGCGGCCTGCTGCGGCTGACGCTCCCCCGGCAGGGGCGAACCCGGCAGCGGGGACCCCGTCGGCGGCGCGGCGGGCTGGGCCGGCGCCTGGCCCTGGGCCGGAGCCTTGGCGCCCGGCGCGGCCGGGCCCGCCCCAGCGGACTGCTGCTGGGTCTGCGGACCTCGGGTGTCCGTCACAGTTCCCCCCTGGGATCCATGCGAGTCGGGCGAGTGCGCGTCCGTCTTCTTCACGTCGATCGCCCGCAGTTGGGTCGTGTGCGGATCTGTCGCGTTCGCGGCGGAGCCACGGCCGCCGCCGTCCGTGTCCGTACCGGTCGATCCGGCGCCCGTGGCTCCGCTCACGATGACTCTCTCCTCGTGCTACTCGTCCGAAGGTGCGTCACCCTCGTCCGTGCCGGTGGTCGCGACACCCTCGGTGGTCTCGTCGACGGCTTCGTCGCCGACGACTTCCTCCGCCTCGGGTCCCGCCTCGGCGTTACGAGCGATACCGACGACGGCATCGCGCTTGCCCAGGTTGATCAGTTGGACGCCCATGGTGTCACGGCCCGTCTCCCTGACCTCGTTGACTCGCGTACGAATCACACCGCCGGACAGCGTGATGGCGAGGATCTCGTCGGTCTCCTCGACCACCAGCGCGCCGACGAGAGAACCGCGATCCTCGACGATCTTGGCGGCCTTGATACCCAGGCCGCCGCGACCCTGGACGCGGTACTCGTCGACGGCGGTCCGCTTCGCGTACCCGCCGTCTGTGGCAGTGAACACGAACGTACCGGGTCGAACAACATTCATCGAGAGAAGCTGGTCGCCCTCGCGGAAACTCATGCCCTTGACACCGGAGGTCGCACGCCCCATGGGGCGCAACGCGTCGTCCGTGGCCGTGAACCTGATCGACTGTGCCTTCTTGCTGATCAGCAGCAGATCGTCCTCGGACGAAACGAGTTCGGCGCCGATCAGTTCGTCGTCGGAACCGTCCTCCGTCTCACGGAGGTTGATCGCGATGACACCGCCGGAGCGGGGCGAATCGTAATCCTTCAGAGGCGTCTTCTTCACCAAGCCTCCCTTGGTGGCGAGGACCAGGTAGGGAGCCGCTTCGTAGTCGCGGATCGCGAGGATCTCGGCGATCGCCTCGTCCGGCTGGAAGGCCAGCAGGTTCGCTACGTGCTGCCCGCGCGCGTCCCGTCCGGCGTCCGGGAGTTCGTACGCCTTCGCGCGGTAGACGCGGCCCTTGTTGGTGAAGAACAGCAGCCAGTGGTGGGTCGTCGACACGAAGAAGTGGTCGACGATGTCGTCTTCCTTGAGCTTCGTGCCGCGAACGCCCTTGCCGCCGCGCTTCTGGGAGCGGTAGTCGTCCGCCTTGGTGCGCTTGACGTAGCCGCCGCGCGAGATGGTGACGACGATGTCCTCTTCGGCGATCAGGTCCTCCATGGACATGTCGCCGTCGAAGGGCACCAGCATCGTCTTGCGGTCGTCGCCGAACTTCTCGACGATCGCGGCGAGTTCCTCGCTGACGATGCCGCGCTGGCGGACCGGGGAGGCGAGGATCGCGTTGTACTCGGTGATCTTCGCCTGGAGTTCGTCGTGCTCCTGGATGATCTTCTGGCGCTCCAGGGCGGCCAGCCGACGGAGCTGCATCTCCAGGATGGCGTTCGCCTGGATCTCGTCGATCTCCAGGAGGCCCATCAGGCCCGTGCGCGCGATGTCGACGGTGTCGCTGCGCCGGATCAGCGCGATGACCTCGTCGATGGCGTCCAGGGCCTTCAGGAGGCCACGCAGGATGTGCGCCCGCTCCTCGGCCTTGCGCAGCCGGAACTTCGTCCGGCGGACGATGACCTCGATCTGGTGCGCCACCCAGTGCCGGATGAACGCGTCCAGGGAGAGGGTCCTCGGCACACCGTCGACCAGGGCCAGCATGTTGGCGCTGAAGTTGGACTGCAGATCCGTGTGCTTGTAGAGGTTGTTCAGTACGACCTTGGCGACCGCGTCCCTCTTGAGGACGATGACGAGGCGCTGGCCGGTACGGGACGACGTCTCGTCGCGGACGTCCGCGATGCCACCGACCTTGCCGTCCTTCACCAGGTCGGCGATCTTCTGCGCGAGGTTGTCGGGGTTGGTCTGGTAGGGGAGTTCGGTGACCACCAGGCACTGGCGGTTCTGGATCTCCTCGACCTCGACGACCGCGCGCATGGTGATCGAGCCGCGGCCGGTGCGGTACGCCTCCTCGATGCCCTTGCGGCCGACGACGAGCGCGCCGGTCGGGAAGTCGGGGCCCTTGATGCGCTCGATCAGCGCGTCGAGCAGCTCCTCGTGGGAGGCCTCGGGGTTCTCCAGGCACCACTGGGCGCCCGCCGCGACCTCACGGAGGTTGTGCGGCGGGATGTTGGTGGCCATGCCGACCGCGATGCCCGCCGAGCCGTTGATCAGCAGGTTCGGGAAGCGGGCCGGCAGGACGGTCGGCTCCTGGGAGCGGCCGTCGTAGTTGTCCGTGAAGTCGACGGTCTCCTCGTCGATGTCACGGACCATCTCCATGGACAGCGGCGCCAGCTTGCACTCGGTGTAGCGCATGGCGGCGGCGGGGTCGTTGCCCGGGGAGCCGAAGTTGCCGTTGGAGTCCACCAGAGGCATCCGCATCGACCAGGGCTGCGCGAGGCGGACCAGCGCGTCGTAGATCGAGGAGTCGCCGTGCGGGTGGTAGTTGCCCATGACGTCGCCGACGACACGGGCGCACTTGTAGAAGCCCTTCTCGGGCCGGTAGCCGCCGTCGTACATGGCGTACAGGACGCGGCGGTGGACGGGCTTGAGGCCGTCACGGACGTCGGGCAGGGCTCGCGACACGATGACGGACATCGCGTAGTCGAGGTACGAGCGCTGCATCTCCGTCTCAAGCCCTACGGGCTCGACGCGCTGGGCGATGACGCCCTCTTCAGGCGTACTGGGAGTGTTCTCGTCGGCCATTGCTGGTGAAGATCCTTCCTGATGCGGTCAGCTGAGACCGACTCAGATGTCGAGGAAGCGGACGTCCTTGGCGTTGCGCTGGATGAACTGGCGGCGCGCCTCGACGTCCTCGCCCATGAGGACCGAGAACAGGTCGTCGGCCTGCGCGGCGTCGTCCAGGGTGACCTGGCCGAGGACGCGGTGCTCCTGGTCCATCGTGGTGATGCGCAGCTCCTCGGCGTTCATCTCGCCGAGACCCTTGAAGCGCTGGATCGAGTCTTCCCTGATGCGCTTGCCGCTCTGCCGGCCCAGCTCGATCAGGGCGTCGCGCTCACGGTCCGAGTACGCGTACTCGAAGTCGTCACGGCCCCACTTGATCTTGTACAGCGGGGGACGGGACAGGAACACGTGCCCGGCCTCGACCAGCGGCCGCATGAAGCGGAACAGGAAGGTCAGCAGCAGGGTGCTGATGTGCTGACCGTCGACGTCGGCGTCCGCCATCAGGATGATCTTGTGATAGCGCAGCCTGGCGATGTCGAAGTCCTCGTGGACTCCGGTGCCGAAGGCGGAGATCAGTGCCTGGATCTCCTGGTTCTGCAGGATCTTGTCGATCCTGGCCTTCTCGACGTTGAGGATCTTTCCGCGGATCGGGAGGATCGCCTGGTACTGCGGGTTCCGGCCGGACTTGGCCGAGCCGCCGGCGGAGTCACCCTCGACGATGAAGATCTCGCACTTGGTGGGGTCGTTCGACTGGCAGTCGGACAGCTTGCCCGGTAGCGAAGCCGTCTCCAGCAGACCCTTGCGACGGGTGAGGTCACGGGCCTTGCGGGCCGCCACGCGCGCGGTGGCCGCCTGGATGCCCTTGCGGATGATGTCCGAGGCCTCGTTCGGGTTGCGGTCGAGCCAGTCGTTGAGGTGCTCGTAGACCGCCTTCTGTACGAAGGTCTTCGCTTCGGTGTTGCCGAGCTTGGTCTTCGTCTGCCCCTCGAACTGCGGCTCGGCCAGCTTCACCGAGATGATCGCGGTCAGACCCTCGCGGATGTCGTCGCCCGTGAGGTTGTCGTCCTTCTCGCGGAGCAGCTTCTTGTCGCGCGCGTACTTGTTGATCAGCGACGTCAGCGCGGCCCGGAAGCCCTCTTCGTGCGTGCCGCCCTCATGCGTGTGGATGATGTTGGCGAAGGAGTACACACCCTCGCTGTAACCACTGTTCCACTGCATCGCGACCTCAAGGGACAGGCTCTTGTCCTTGTCCTCCGCCTCCAGGTCGATGACGGTCGGGTGCACCACGTCCCCCTTGCGGGAGTTGAGGTACGTCACGTAGTCGACGATGCCGCCCTCGTAGTGGTACGTGACGGTCTTGACGTCGTCCTTCTCGTCCGCACCCGCCTCGTCGGCACCGGCCGTGGCCTTCGCCAGCTCGCGCTCGTCAGTGAGTTTGATCGTCAAACCCTTGTTGAGGAACGCCATCTCCTGGAAGCGCCGCGACAGCGTCTCGAAGGAGTACTCGGTGGTCTCGAAGATGTCCGGGTCGGCCCAGAAGGTGACCGAGGTGCCGGTCTCGTCCGTGGCCTCGTGCTGCGCGAGCGGGGCGGTCGGAACGCCCAGCTTGTAGTCCTGCGTCCAGCGGTATCCGTCGGTCCTGACCTCGACGGCGACCTTGCTGGACAGCGCGTTCACCACGGACACGCCGACGCCGTGCAGACCGCCGGAGACCGCGTAACCGCCGCCCCCGAACTTGCCGCCCGCGTGCAGCACCGTCAGCACGACCTCGACGGCCGGCTTGCCCTCGGACGGGACGATGCCCACCGGGATGCCTCGGCCGTTGTCGATGACGCGGACGCCGCCGTCGTGAAGGATCGTGACGTCGATCGTGTCCGCGTGCCCGGCCAGCGCCTCGTCGACGGAGTTGTCGACGACTTCCTGCACCAGGTGGTGCAGGCCGCGCTCACCGGTCGAGCCGATGTACATACCGGGTCGCTTGCGGACCGCGTCCAGCCCTTCGAGGACGGTGATGGCGCTGGCGTCGTACGAGGCGGTGACCTCGCCGTTCGAGGTGTGAGCCCCGCCGTTGGCGCCGGCGTCGGTGGACGGGATGTTCTCGTTGGGGTTGCCGGAATCGGCCACGAAGCGCCCTTTCTGGCACAGCACAAGCCAGGCTCAGGCTGGTGGCCGGAGCGGCTGCGGCGTGTTGCGTTGGTAAGCCTTAGTCAGCGTTGCTCGGTGTCTGTCCCACAAGTGGGGCGGGATTGCTTCCAGTCTACCGGTAGCGCCGACATGGATGGGGGTTTGCCGGTACCTGAGTCCTCATGTGCCGCCCTGAACCGGTCTCTCCCGACTCCCCATATGCGGAACGGGGCTCAAAGAGGCTCACGGAGGCACTCAGCGCTTCCGGGTGTCAACCCTTTGCTACTCAAGGGTCAGGTCGGTATTCGCAACCGCGTCCGTTCACCCGCCGGAGCCCGCGCTGTGATGTCAGTCACCCATAGGTGTCGCCGGGACCCGTGCTGCCAGGAGCGCGCAGGGGACCGTAGCGGCGGGGCGGCCCACCGGGGTTGAGCACCTTGATCATCCGCACGGTGCCATGCCCCAGGTCCTCGTTGAGCCGGGCCACCAGCGTGGGCGTGAGGTGCCGCAACTGGGTCGCCCAGGCCGTGGAGTCGCACTGCACGACCAGCACCCGCTCGTCCTCGTCGTACTTCTCCGGTACGCAGTGGTTGGCCAGGTCCTCGCCGACGATCTGCGGCCAGCGGCCCATCACCCCGCCCACCGCGGCCGGCGTCTCCCAGCCGCGCTCGTTCAGCAGCCGGTTGATCGCAGCGCCGAGTGCCATCGGGTCGCGGCCGTCGGCGCGCGCGCCGGAGCGCAGGCCGCCGCGCCGCGCCTGCTTCTTCTGCTGCGCCGCGTCCCCACGCGCGCGTGCCTGTTCTTTCGCGGCACGCAGCGCCACGCGCGCGAGGTCGACACCTGAGGGCTCGGCGGCCTTCTTGGGCGCGGGTTCCCCGCCCGCGGGCTGATCCGTCGTCATACGCGCTCCACCGCCCCCTCCACCACGCTGTACCGCGTCCCCGCCAGGACATGCGGTACGTCGTCGTCGACGGCGGCCGTCACCAGCACCTGCTCACCGGGCGCCACCAGCTCGGCCAGCCGCTCCCGCCGGCGCGTGTCCAACTCCGCGAACACGTCGTCGAGCACGAGCACCGGCTCATTGCCCTCACCCCGAAGCAGGTCGTACGAAGCGAGCCGCAACGCCAGCGCGTACGACCAGGACTCCCCGTGCGAGGCGTACCCCTTGGCGGGCAACTGACCGAGTTTGAGAACCAAATCGTCCCGATGCGGTCCTACGAGGGTGACGCCCCGCTCGATCTCCTGCTTGCGCGCCTCCGCGATCGCCGCCATCAACTGCTCGTAGAGGTCCTCACGCGTGTGTGCCTCACCCGGAGCCGACGGCTTGTACTCCAGGGCCACCGGGCCGCCGCCGGGCGCCAGTTGTTCGTACGCCTTGTCGGCGAGGGGCTGGACCGCGGCGATCAGATCGAGCCGCTGGGCGAGCAACTCGGCGCCCACGCGCGCGAGATGCTGATCCCACACGTCGAGCGTGGACAGGTCCATCGACCGCCCACCGTGCCGCCGCGCCAACGCGGCCGACTTCAGCAGGGTGTTGCGCTGCTTGAGCACCCGCTCGTAGTCCGAACGGACCCCGGCCATGCGCGGAGAGCGCGCGGTGATCAGCTCGTCCAGAAACCGCCGCCGCTCCCCGGGATCCCCCTTCACCAGGGCGAGATCCTCGGGGGCGAACAACACGGTCCGTACGATGCCCAGCACATCACGGGGCCTGACCTGCGAGGACCGGTTGATGCGGGCGCGGTTGGCGCGGCCGGGGTTCAGCTCCAGCTCGACCAGCTGCTGCCGCTCGCCCTGTTTGACCTGCGCCCGGATGATCGCGCGCTCGGCGCCCATGCGGACCAGCGGGGCGTCGGAGGAGACGCGGTGACTGCCCAGGGTGGCGAGGTAGCCGATCGCCTCGACGAGGTTGGTCTTGCCCTGCCCGTTGGGACCCACGAACGCGGTGACGCCGGGGTCGAGCGGGACGTCGACCCCGGCGTACGAGCGGAAGTCGGCCAGCGACAGATGCGTGACGTGCATGGTCGTTCGCCGACCTCCCCCAGGTTGTGGATCCACGGGCCCGGGCCCGTGGATCTGTGGATCACTTCGTCGTTGTGGACTACTTCGTCTCGACCGCGTGGCCGCCGAACTGGTTGCGCAGCGCCGCGATCATCTTCATCTGCGGCGAGTCGTCCTGACGGGACGCGAACCGCGCGAACAGGGAGGCCGTGATCGCGGGGAGCGGCACGGCGTTGTCGATGGCCGCCTCGACGGTCCAGCGGCCCTCGCCGGAGTCCTCGGCGTAGCCCTTGAGCTTGTCGAGGTGCTCGTCGCCGTCCAGGGCGTTGACGGCCAGGTCGAGCAGCCAGGAGCGGATGACCGTGCCCTCCTGCCAGGAGCGGAAGACCTCGCGGACGTCCGTCACCGAGTCGACCTTCTCCAGCAGCTCCCAGCCCTCGGCATAGGCCTGCATCATCGCGTACTCGATGCCGTTGTGGACCATCTTCGAGAAGTGGCCCGCGCCGACCTTGCCGGCGTGGACGAAGCCGAACTCGCCCTCGGGCTTGAGGGCGTCGAAGACGGGCTGGACCTTGGCGATGTTCTCGGCGTCGCCGCCGACCATCAGCGCGTAGCCGTTCTGAAGGCCCCAGACGCCGCCTGAGACGCCCGCGTCGACGAAGCCGATGCCCTTGGCACCCAGCTCCTCGGCGTGCTTCTCGTCGTCCGTCCAGCGGGAGTTGCCGCCGTCCACGACGACGTCGCCGGGCTCCAGGAGTCCGGCCAGCTCGTCGACGGTCGCCTGGGTCGGGGCGCCGGCCGGGACCATCACCCACACCACGCGCGGGCCCTTGAGCCTGCCCACAAGCTCTCCCAGGCTGTGGACATCGGCGAGGTCCGGGTTGCGGTCGTATCCGATGACGGTGTGGCCTGCGCGGCGGATGCGCTCGCGCATGTTGCCGCCCATCTTGCCGAGGCCGACGAGACCGAGCTCCATCAGTTGTTCCTTAGGGTGCGACGTGGCATGAAGGCACTTGCGTACCTGTGTCCGAGCCTAAACCCGGACAGTCATGCACACCTGTGGGCATACGCGCTCAGACGTATGCCCCGACCTGCGGTGTTCCCGTCGACGCCGATCAGCCGCTGAGGCGTACCGGCATGATCAGGTACTTGTAGGCCTCGTCCGCCTCGGCGTCCAGGGCCGGCTTGCCGCTGAGCAGCGCGGGCTTGGTGGACGTCGTGAAGGACAGCTGGGCCACCGGGGAGTCGATGGCGCTCAGGCCGTCCAGCAGGAACGTCGGGTTGAAGGCGATCGACACGTCGTCACCCTCAAGGTTCGCGTCGACCCGCTCCACAGCCTGTGCGTCGTCGCTGGAACCGGCCTCCAGGATCAGCACGCCCTGCTCGAAGCTCAGCCGCACCGGCGTGTTGCGCTCGGCGACCAGGGCCACGCGCTTGACAGCCTCCACGAAGGGGGCGGTCTCGATCACGGCGATGGAGTTGAACTCCGTCGGGAACAGCGAGCGGTACTTCGGGAGGTCGCCCTCCAGGAGGCGGGTCGTCGTACGACGTCCGGCGCCCTCGAAGCCGATGAGGCCCTCTCCCGCGCCGGAACCGGACAGCGCCAGGATCACGCTGTCGCCGCTCGTGAGGGCCTTGGCGGTGTCCAGGAGCGTCTTGGCGGGCACCAGGGCGACCGCGGACGCCTCCGGGTTCTCCGGCTTCCACAGGAACTCGCGGACCGCGAAGCGATAGCGGTCGGTGGACGCCAGCGTCACCGTGTCGCCCTCGATCTCGATGCGCACACCGGTGAGGACGGGCAGCGTGTCGTCACGGCCTGCCGCGATGGCGACCTGGGCGGCCGCCGAGGCGAACACCTCACCGGGGACCGTGCCGGTAGCGCCCGGCATCTGCGGCAGCGCCGGGTACTCCTCCACAGGCAGTGTGTGCAGGGTGAAGCGGGAGGAGCCGCAGACCACCGTCGCCCGTACACCGTCTGTGGAAATCTCCACCGGCCGGTTGGGAAGGGCGCGGCAGATGTCGGCGAGCAGTCGGCCGGAGACGAGGACCGTGCCCTCCTCCTCGACCTCCGCGTCGACCGACACGCGCGCGGAGACCTCGTAGTCGAAGCTGGACAGGCTCAGCTGTCCCTCCTCGGACTTCAGCAGGAGGCCGGCGAGGACCGGCGCCGGCGGACGGGCCGGGAGGCTGCGTGCCGCCCAGGCCACTGCCTCCGCAAGTACGTCGCGTTCCACCCGGATCTTCACTGTTGCCGCCTCCTGCTGTTGCCGGCGCTTCTCGGCCTGCCTGGCTTCGTCGTCTGTCTCGGTGTCGTCGGTCCCTGTGAGGGGAAGGACATCGGGGAACAGTCTGACGCACGGCACTGACAGTAGGTGCCTATCGGGGTCAAGTCGTGACGAGGGGCTGTCGGGCGACGAAGCGCGAGTTGTGCACAGGCCCCACTTCGAACCGGATTCCCAGCTCTCTCTAGTTGCTAGTAGTAGTAGGGGCTGTGGATACCGTGGATAACCGCGTTTTCGCAGCTCAGAGCGGGAATTTTGTCCACCGACCCTGTGGGCGACGGCGGTGGACAACCTCGGGTTTCTGTGGAGAACGGAAAGTTCTGCACACCCCATGCACAGCCGAGGGCCACTTCTCCCCAGCGCCGTCCCCAGCTTTACCCACCTTTCCCACAGCCCAACCCGGCACCTTCGTGTGACGCCTTTCACTCGACACGGTGAGGTGGCGCGTTGCGTTGCCGAACAGTGGACAGCGGTGTGGAGAAGCTGGTGATCGCTGGGGACAACCGGCCCCAGCCTGTGGGTTGTCGGTGGACAACTTGATCCACAGGCTGGGGAGCAAGAATCTCTCCACAGCCTGTGGATATCTTTTGTCCACGAATCCACAAGCACTTGACCTGGTCTGATGGTCCCTCACCCGCAGCGCCTGTGGACACGATCTGGACAACTTCACAGTCCCCAGGATGTGGACGGAAGAAAGTCACCGAATCTGTGGAGGACGGCCGTAACCCGGCGGGTATTCGAACAGCGGGGGCTCGGTCCGCGGGTTTGAAACGACGGCGATCGGCTGCCGGATCGGCTCTGGAGGGGCTCTGGAGGGGCTGAGGGTCGGCCGCGGACCGCTTCGGATCGGCTTCGGAGAGGCTCCTGAGTGGCTCCGGAGGGGGTCCATGAACGGCTGGGGATCGTCCTCTGACGCCTCCGCACACTTCCGGGACGCCCTCTCTCGACACCCCCTCCGACGGCCCCCGCCGCCCTCTCCCGCCGCCCGCCGAAGCGCCCCGTCGTCTCCGGGCGCCGTACCGACCGTCTCCCGGCACGACGAAGGGCGCCCCGGGAGAGATCCCGGGGCGCCCTTCGTCGTCGTAGCTCTGGTGTCGTAACTCCGCGGCTGTCAGCCGTTCTTGATGCGGTTGGTCAGTTCCGTGACCTGGTTGTAGATCGAGCGGCGCTCGGCCATCAGCGCGCGGATCTTGCGGTCGGCGTGCATGACCGTCGTGTGGTCGCGGCCGCCGAACTGCGCGCCGATCTTCGGCAGGGAGAGGTCGGTCAGTTCGCGGCACACGTACATGGCGATCTGGCGGGCCGTGACCAGCTGGCGGCCGCGCGAACTGCCGCACAGGTCCTCGACCGTGATGCCGAAGTAGTCGGCGGTCGCTCCCATGATCGCCGTCGCGGTGATCTCCGGCGTCGAGTCCTCGCCGCCCGGGATGAGGTCCTTGAGGACGATCTCGGTGAGACCCAGGTCCACGGGCTGCCGGTTGAGCGACGCGAACGCCGTCACCCGGATCAGCGCCCCCTCCAGCTCGCGGATGTTGCGCGAGATGCGGGAGGCGATGAACTCCAGGACCTCCGGCGGGGCGTTGAGCTGCTCCTGCACCGCCTTCTTACGAAGGATGGCGATACGGGTCTCCAGCTCGGGCGGCTGGACGTCGGTGATCAGTCCCCACTCGAAACGGTTCCGCAGCCGGTCCTCCAGCGTGACCAGCTGCTTGGGCGGCCGGTCGCTGGAGAGCACGATCTGCTTGTTCGCATTGTGGAGCGTGTTGAACGTGTGGAAGAACTCCTCCTGCGTCGACTCCTTGTCCGCGAGGAACTGGATGTCGTCGACAAGAAGGATGTCCATCTCGCGGTACCGCTTGCGGAAGCTGTCGCCCTTGCCGTCGCGGATCGAGTTGATGAACTCGTTGGTGAACTCCTCGGAGCTGACGTACCGCACGCGCGTGCCGGGGTACAGGCTCCGCGCGTAGTGCCCGATCGCGTGCAGCAGGTGCGTCTTGCCGAGCCCCGACTCCCCATAGATGAAAAGGGGGTTGTACGCCTTCGCGGGCGCCTCGGCGACGGCGACCGCGGCCGCGTGCGCGAAACGGTTCGAGGCACCGATGACGAACGTGTCGAAGAGGTACTTCGGGTTCAGGCGCGCGGTCGGCTCACCGGGGCCGGCCGCCGGCGCGGGCTTCGAGCCCAGCGGTCCCGGACCGCTGCGGTGCACATGACCGGAGTTGGACGGCGCGTGCGAGTCGGACAGGTCGCGGCGCGCGTCGCGCTGGTTGTACTGCTCGCGGGACTTCTCGTACTCGGCCCGCGACTGTTCGTACTCGGCGCGCTGCTGCTCGTACGACGGACGCTCCATCGACTGCGGGCGGTACTCCTGCTGCGGCGGCGCGTACTGGTCCTGCTGCGGCTGGTACGAGTCCTGCGGCGGGCCGTACTTGTCCTTGGCCGGTGCCCCGTACTGGTCCTGGGACGGTGGGCCGTACTGGTCCTGCGACGGTGACGCGTACGGGTCCCGCTCCGGGAAGCCGAGCCGTTGCTGCTGCCAGCCGTAGTCGTCCTGCGACGGCCGCGGCCAGGCGCCCGGCTCGGGGCGCTGGTACTCCGACGGATAGGCGGGGCGGGCGGTGGGCAGCTGGTCGCCGGGGCCGCCCGGGAGCGGCTCGGCGCGATGACGGCCGTAGCCGCCCTCGTAGGGGTCCCGGCTCTGCTCGGGTTCCTCGTAGCGGCGCTGGGGCTGCGCGGGGGGTGCCGGCGGGCCGGGGGGCTCGCCGGCGGAGTCGTCGACGGTGATCGCGATGCGGATCGGCCGGCCGCACTCGCGGCTCAGCGTCTCGCTGACGATCGGGGCGAGGCGGCCTTCGAGGACGCCTTTCGCAAACTCGTTCGGTACGGCGAGCAAGGCTGTGTCGGCGACGAGTGCCAGGGGCTGGCAGCGCCGGATCCAGTGCTCGTCCTTGGTCTCGACACCCTGCCCACGCCCCTCACCGAGAAGTTGCTCCAGCACTCGTGGCCACACTGCGGCAAGATCGGCAGGTACGTCAGCCACAGGGCACGCTCTCTCACGGGTCCCACGAACGTGTGGTTCGCGGACGGGACGGGATGTACATCGGGTGGGGCGCTCGGGAAAAAGGTGTGGGGCGGGGGACAAAGGAACGAATCGGAGTCCAGCCACGGTAGTCAGGGCGACGGGTGCGGTTCAAGTTGTTGTCCCCAGCCTGTGGATAGTGTCTCCTCGTGACCGCTGGTTTGACCGGATGGCGTAGCCCCGCGTACCGTGACCAGGTCGAGTTGTCGATGGCTGCTGCCGCCTGCCTCCGATGGGCACAGATCGCTTCTAGGTGATCGGGAAGCGGTGCACTCGGGCGTAACTGCGAGCTACTCGTGGGCGCACGGTGACAGCCAGGACGGCACCCGCCACCACCGATTTATTTCTGGAGCCCCCTCGTGAGCAAGCGCACCTTCCAGCCGAACAACCGTCGTCGTGCCAAGACCCACGGCTTCCGCCTGCGGATGCGTACCCGTGCCGGTCGCGCGATTCTCGCGAACCGTCGTGGCAAGGGTCGCAGCAGCCTGTCCGCCTGATCCCGATCAGGTCATGACGTCGTGCTGCCTACCGAGCATCGGCTGAGGCGGCGCGAAGACTTCGCGACCGCGGTACGACGGGGTCGCCGGGCCGGCCGCCCGCTTCTCGTCGTCCACTTTCGTAGCGGTGCAACGGACCCGCACGCGCCAGGGGAGAGCGCTCCCCCGACGCGTGCGGGTTTCGTCGTCAGCAAGGCGGTGGGCGGCGCCGTGGTGCGCAACAAGGTGAAGCGCAGACTCCGTCATCTGATGCGCGAGCGAGTCGCCCTGTTTCCCCCCGGTAGCCTGGTAGTCGTACGAGCGCTGCCCGGAGCGGGCGACGCCGACCATGCACAGCTGGCCCAAGACCTGGATGCCGCCGTTCAGCGGCTGCTGGGAGGGGGCGCGCGATGAAGTACCCACTACTGGCGCTGATCAAGCTCTACCAGTGGACGATCAGTCCCTTGCTCGGGCCGGTCTGCAAGTACTACCCGTCGTGCTCCCACTACGGCTACACGGCCATAGACCGGCACGGCGCGATCAAGGGCACAGCGCTCACGGCCTGGCGCATCCTGCGCTGCAATCCGTGGTCGCTCGGCGGTGTGGACCATGTCCCACCGCGCAAGCGTCCGCGGTGGCACGAGATGCTGCGGGGCGCATGGCGCGCACGCAAGGGCGGGACCTCCGCCGCCGAAACGGCCACTGAAGGGCTGAGTCCTTCGAGCCCGGCCGCAGAGACACCGTCCCATGCCCAAGGAGCATGATTAGTGGACACGATTGCCAGTCTTTTCAGCTTCATCACGACACCCGTTTCTTGGGTCATCGTCCAGTTCCACTCGGTGTACGGGAAGGTTTTCGGTCCCGACACGGGCTGGGCCTGGGGCCTGTCCATCGTGTCCCTGGTGATCCTGATCCGCATCTGTCTGATCCCGCTCTTCGTGAAGCAGATCAAGGCGACCCGGGCCATGCAGACCCTGCAGCCCGAGATGAAGAAGATCCAGGAACGCTACAAGAACGACAAGCAGCGTCAGTCCGAAGAGATGATGAAGCTGTACAAGGAGTCGGGTACCAACCCGCTCTCCTCGTGCCTTCCCATCCTGGCGCAGTCCCCGTTCTTCTTCGCCCTGTACCACGTGCTCAACGGCATCGCGACGGGCTCGACGATCGGCGTCATCAACGACTCGCTGCTCGCCAGCGCGCGTAAGGCGCACATCTTCGGTGCTCCGCTGGCCGCGAAGTTCACGGACGGCAGCAGCAAGGTCGAGGCGCTCGGTGCCACGCTGACCGACGTCCGGGTCGTCACCGCGATCATGATCGTGATGATGTCGGCGTCGCAGTTCTACACGCAGCGCCAGCTGATGACGAAGAACGTCGACACCACGGTGAAGACACCGTTCATGCAGCAGCAGAAGATGCTGATGTACGTCTTCCCCGTCATGTTCGCCATCTTCGGCATCAACTTCCCCGTCGGTGTCCTCGTCTACTGGCTGACCACCAACGTGTGGACCATGGGCCAGCAGATGTACGTCATCCACAACAACCCGACCCCGGGTTCCAAGGCCCAGGCCGCTTACCTGGAGCGCCTGACCAAGCACGTCACGCACCACGAGAAGACCCGCAGCCGGGGCGAGAAGGCCATCGTCAAGGCGATCGTCTCCAAGGGCCGTGACCGCAACGAGTTCGAGCGCAAGTTCATCAACAGCCTCACCAAGGTGGGCCTCGTGGCCCAGCCGGACGGCACCGTGGCGAAGGGCGAGAGCGAGGCTGTGGAGTCCGAGGACGGTACGACGACGACCCCGGCCACTCCCAGGCGTCAGCAGCCCAAGCGGCAGACCAAGGCCCAGCGCCAGTCCGCCGCAGCGAAGGCGGCCGACGACAGCGCCGAGCACGCGGACGACGACGCCGACGAGCCGAAGACCTCGCTGAGCAAGTCGGACGAGCCCGAGGACGCCAAGCCCGCCACCGCCGCGAAGAAGCCCGCCCCGAAGCCGGCCGGCGGTACCCGCAGCAAGGCCCAGTCCGGACAGCGCAAGGGTCCGCAGCGGCCCAAGTCCCCGTCCAAGAAGTAAAGAAGGAGTCCATCCCGTGACGGAAGGCACCACCTCCGCCGCTGCCGAGGGTGCAGACACCCTGTCCCGCCTGGAGCAGGAGGGCGAGATCGCGGCGGACTACCTTGAGGGTCTGCTGGACATCGCCGATCTCGACGGCGACATCGACATGGATGTCGAGGCCGACCGCGCCGCTGTCTCGATCATCAGCGACAGCAGCGGCCGTGACCTCCAGAAGCTCGTCGGCCGTGACGGTGAGGTGCTGGAAGCACTCCAGGAGCTCACCCGCCTGGCCGTGCACCGGGAGACCGGGGACCGCAGCCGGCTGATGCTGGACATCGCGGGCTACCGTGCCAAGAAGCGCACCGAGCTCTCCGAGCTGGGTGCCAAGGCCGCGGCCGACGTGAAGAACACCGGCGAGCCGGTGAAGCTGAACCCGATGACCCCGTTCGAGCGCAAGGTCGTGCACGACGCGGTCAAGGCCGCGGGACTGCGCAGCGAGTCGGAGGGCGAGGAGCCGCAGCGCTTCGTCGTCGTGCTTCCCGCCTGATCGGTCCCGACGTTCCACCGGCCCCGTCTGTCGATCAGACGGGGCCGAACTTTGTCAGCCTGATAGCCGTGTAGTTCTGGTGGTCCTGGTGGTCAGCGCCCAATGCGCTTTTGCGGTACGGAAGGACGGTCCCCCGTGACGGAGGCAGCGGAGCTTCCCCCCGCGCCCGAGCAGGCGCGCGAGGTGTTCGGCGATCGCTTCGAGGACGCGGTCCGATACGCCGAGCTGCTCGCCGACGCTGGCGTGCAGCGCGGTCTGATCGGCCCACGTGAGGTGCCCCGCCTGTGGGAACGGCACCTGCTGAACTGCGCGGTCCTCTCGGAGGTCGTGCCGGACGGAGTGACGGTCTGCGATGTCGGCTCCGGCGCCGGCCTCCCGGGCATTCCCCTGGCCCTGGTCCGCGAGGACATCAAGATCACCCTCCTCGAACCGCTGCTCCGCCGTACGACCTTCCTCACCGAGGTCGTCGAACTCCTGGGCCTCGACCACGTCACCGTCGTGCGAGGGCGCGCCGAGGAGGTCATGGGCACACTGCAGCCGGTCCATGTGGTGACGGCCCGGGCGGTGGCTCCGCTGGAGCGACTGGCGACCTGGGGTATCCCCCTGCTGCGTCCCTACGGCGAGATGCTCGCCCTCAAGGGGGACACGGCCGAGGAGGAGCTCAAGAGTGCGGGGACCGTGCTCAGCAAGCTCGGAGCCGTGGAGACGTCCATCCTGCATGTCGGCGAAGGCATCGTCGATCCGCTGTCCACGGTGGTGCGTGTCGAGGTCGGAGAAAGCCCCGGCGGAGTTCGTTTCGCGGCGAAGCGGGCCAAGGCGGCTCGTACGGGGCGTACACGTCGGCGTCGTTGAGGCTGTGTCAGTGCTGGGGCGGGTCGGTCTCAGCACTGGAAGTACGGCGGTGTCAGTGCGTGAAGCGTGTCGCCGATCCGTCGTGACGACGAGACTTACTCCACACAAGCTGCCAAACCTACGCATGACGGAGTGTCGCGGACAGTTCGGCCTCGGCGGCTGTGCATCGTGTTTCACGTGAAACGTCGCTCACTGCTACACGGCATCATCGGTCGCACCCGCGCCGCGGCCGAACCCCGCGACCGGAAGCCTCTCGGATCACTCGGAGAGGGCACGGAGTTGTCCACAGAGGTGGAATTCTCCACAGAACAACAGGCCTCACTGGTTCACGACCCTGAAGACATGGGAGGCTCTGTTCATTGCGAGCCTGAAGTCGAGGAGAGTGAATCCTTGCGGTCCGACGCCAACATCGCGGGACCGATGACCGATCCGGTCCCCGGTCCCCGTACCGAGTCGATGGGGGAGGATGTTTCACGTGAAACACCGCCCCCTATGGACGACACTCCCATCGGTCGTGCTGCCCAACTGGCGGTGGAAGCCCTAGGTCGTGCCGGCGAGGGCCTGCCACGTCCTGAGCAGACCCGCATCATGGTCGTCGCCAACCAGAAGGGCGGGGTGGGCAAGACGACGACGACCGTCAATCTTGCCGCTTCGCTGGCACTGCACGGTGCCCGTGTTCTGGTGGTCGACCTCGACCCACAGGGCAACGCGTCCACGGCACTGGGGATCGACCACCACGCGGAAGTCCCTTCCATCTATGACGTGTTGGTCGACAGCCGGCCTCTCTCCGAGGTCGTGCAGCCGGTCCCCGATGTCGAGGGTCTCTTCTGTGCCCCTGCCACGATCGATCTCGCCGGTGCGGAGATCGAGCTGGTGTCCCTGGTGGCGAGAGAGAGCAGACTGCAGCGGGCGATTCAGGCCTACGAGCAGCCGCTGGACTACATCCTCATCGACTGTCCGCCCTCACTCGGCCTGCTGACGGTCAACGCGTTGGTCGCCGGCGCGGAGGTTCTCATCCCGATCCAGTGCGAGTACTACGCACTGGAAGGCCTCGGACAGTTGCTCCGCAACGTCGACCTGGTTCGGGGGCACCTCAACCCCAACCTGCATGTGTCGACCATCCTGCTCACCATGTACGACGGTCGGACGCGTCTCGCGTCCCAGGTCGCGGACGAGGTGCGCAGTCACTTCGGCGACGAGGTGCTGCGGACGAGCATTCCCCGCTCGGTCCGTATCTCCGAGGCGCCGAGTTATGGGCAGACGGTACTGACCTACGATCCCGGATCGAGCGGTGCCCTCTCCTACTTTGAGGCAGCAAGGGAAATCGCGCTGAAGGGTGTGGGCGTCAGCTACGACGCACCGCATGCGCACATCGGCGCTCAGAGCGACCAGAGCATGGTGGAGGGCATTCAGTGAGCGAGCGACGGAGGGGTTTGGGCCGTGGGCTCGGCGCACTGATCCCCGCAGCCCCGACCGGGGAGAAGACGGTGGCTCCGGCTGCTATGGGGTCCGCCTCCCCGACGACTGTTCCGGTCATCACCGGCGACCGGGGGGTGGCCGCGGCGAAGGTCACCACGCTGCCGCCGGTCTCCTACGAGACAGAGGACCCGTCGTACGGCGTCCTGCAGACGCCGGCCGCGCCCGTCGGTGCCTACTTTGCTGAGCTGCCCCTCGACGACATCACGCCGAACTCGCGCCAGCCGCGTGAGGTCTTCGACGAGGACGCGCTGCAAGAGCTGGTCACCTCCATCAAGGAGGTCGGCCTCCTCCAGCCCGTCGTCGTACGGCAGATCGGCCCGACGAGCTACGAGCTCATCATGGGCGAGCGGCGCTGGCGGGCCTGCCGTGAGGCTGGCCTAGAGGCGATCCCGGCGATCGTGCGGGCCACGGACGACGAGAAGCTTCTCCTGGACGCCCTCCTGGAGAACCTGCACCGCGCCCAGCTGAACCCGCTCGAAGAGGCGGCTGCCTACGACCAGTTGCTCAAGGACTTCAACTGCACGCACGACCAGCTGGCGGACCGCATCGGACGTTCGCGTCCGCAGGTCTCCAACACCCTGCGTCTGCTGAAGCTCTCGCCGTCGGTCCAGCGCCGTGTCGCCGCCGGAGTCCTCTCCGCCGGCCACGCCCGAGCACTGCTCTCCGTCGACGACTCGGAGGAGCAGGACAGGCTGGCCCACCGGATCGTGGCCGAGGGGCTCTCCGTGCGGGCCGTCGAGGAGATCGTGACCCTGATGGGTTCGCGTCCCCAGACCGCTCAGCGCTCCAAGGGACCGCGGGCCGGCGCCCTGGTCTCCCCGGCGCTGTCCGACCTCGCCACGCGTCTCTCGGATCGCTTCGAGACCCGGGTGAAGGTCGACCTGGGCCAGAAGAAGGGCAAGATCACTGTCGAGTTCGCCTCGATGGAGGACCTTGAGCGGATCCTCGGTTCGCTGGCTCCGGGCGAGGGTCCGGTCCTGCAGCGGAGTCTGCTGGACGACGACTCGGAGGACGAGGCCTGAGTCGTCCTGCCGATGGCGGGCGTCCTGTCCGTCCGACCAGCAGAGCGGGCCGTGTCCGGTGTGTACCGGAACGCGGCCCGCTCTTTGCTTTCTGTCGGTATCGATGCAATCGCATCATCGATACGATGCGTTTGGGTATGGCGCATCCACCTGGCAGCACCTCTTAGGGGAGGCGGGGGCCATGCGAACGGTGAGCCGCACCGGACTGCTGAGCGCGGGTCTGGGCTTGGGGGCGGTCGGCGGGTTCGTCGGCAGTCTGCTCAGGGAACGCAGCGCTCTGACAGCCGCCCGTGGCGCTGCGGGCGAAGGAAGCGAGGATCAGCCTTCATGGGGCGTCGGCTCGTACCGCTCACGCTGGACAACCTCCCGGACATTCCCAACCGTTGTCAGTCGTGCGTCTTCTGGGAGCTGGACCCCGTCAGCGGACAAGCCGCGGTAAAGGCGGGCACGGCGGCCCTGGAGAAGGAAGGCTGGATCTCCGCCGTCCTCCTGGACTGGGGCTCCTGCGGCCGCGTTGTCTATGTCGATGACGTGCCGGTGGGTTTCGTCCTCTACGCGCCCCCGGCCTACGTCCCCCGCTCGACAGCGTTTCCCACGAGCCCTGTGTCACCGGATGCCGTGCAGCTGATGACGTCGTTCATCATGCCGGGCTACCAGGGGCAGGGACTGGGCCGGGTCATGGTGCAGACGGTGGCCAAGGATCTGTTGCGACGCGGCTTCAAGGCGATCGAGGCCTTCGGCGATGCCCATGCGAAAGAGGCCGCCTGCGTCCTGCCCGCCGACCATCTGCTCGCCGTGGGCTTCAAGACGGTCCGTCAGCATCCCGCCTATCCACGGCTGAGGCTGGAGCTGCGTACGACGCTCTCCTGGAAGGAAGACGTGGAGATGGCGCTCGACCGGTTGCTGGGAGCCGTACAGAAGGAACCAGCGCTTCGACCGCTCTAAAGCGAAGGGGCCGACTCCGGAGAGTCGGCCCCTTCGTGTTTCACGTGGAACACGGTTTCACGTGAAACATCACTTGCTGGCGATGAACTCGTCGAGGTCGCGAAGGATCGCGGCCTTCGGCTTGGCGCCGACGATGGTCTTGGCGACCTCGCCACCCTGGTAGACGTTCAGGGTCGGGATCGACATGACGCCGTACCGGGCGGCCGTCGCCGGGTTCTCGTCGATGTTGAGCTTGACGATCTCGATGGCGTCGCCGTGCTCGGCGGCGATGGCTTCGAGGGACGGAGCGATCTGGCGGCACGGGCCGCACCAGGAAGCCCAGAAGTCCACCAGGACGGGCTTGTCGCTCTTGAGGACGTCCTCGTCGAAGGAATCGTCGGTCACATTCTTCAGAGTGCCGGCCACGGCGGGCTCCTTAACTTGATCGTGCGGTGGGGAGGATGGAGGTCAGACGGTGGTCTTCGCGGGTTCTGCCTGCTCCTTGTCCGCGAGGGCGGCAAGGAAATGCTCGGTGTCCAGAGCGGCAGAGCAGCCAGTGCCGGCGGCGGTGATCGCCTGGCGGTAGGTGTGGTCGACGACGTCACCGGCGCCGAAGACACCGGTCAGGTTGGTGCGGGTCGAGGGCGCCTCGACCTTCAGGTAGCCCTCCCCGTCCAGGTCGAGCTGGCCCTTGAAGAGCTCCGTGCGGGGGTCGTGGCCGATCGCGATGAACAGGCCAGTCACCGCCAGATCCGAGAGTTCCCCGGACTTCAGGTTGCGCAGCTTGAGGCTGGCGAGCTTGGGGTCGCCCTCGATCTCAGCGACCTCGCTGTCCCAGACGAACTTGATCTTCGGGTCGGCGAAGGCGCGTTCCTGCATCGCCTTGGAGGCGCGCAGGCTGTCCCGGCGGTGGACGATCGTCACTGACTTGGCGAAGCGGGAGAGGAAGGTCGCCTCCTCCATCGCCGTGTCGCCACCACCGATGACGGCGATGTCCTGGTCCTTGAAGAAGAACCCGTCACAGGTGGCACACCAGGAGACACCCCGGCCGGAGAGCGCGTCCTCGTTCGGCAGGCCCAGCTTGCGGTGCTGAGAGCCGGTGGTGACGATGACGGCCTTCGCCTGGTGCACGGTGCCCGAGGTGTCCGTGACGGTCTTGATCTCACCGGTCAGGTCGACAGAGACCACGTCGTCCGGGATCAGCTCGGCACCGAAGCGCTCGGCCTGGGCGCGCATGTTGTCCATGAGCTCGGGGCCCATGATGCCGTCCTGGAAGCCCGGGAAGTTCTCGACTTCGGTGGTGTTCATCAGCGCGCCACCAGCGGTGACGGCACCCTCGAACACCAGCGGCTTCAGCGACGCGCGCGCGGTGTAGAGCGCCGCCGTGTAGCCGGCGGGCCCGGAGCCGATGATGATCACGTTTCGGACGTCGCTCACGGCTTGGTTCCTCGTCTCTGGACTGCGTCAGTACGACCGGTGGGAGTCCCCTGTCGGAGCCTCCACACCACCCAACGGATCCTACGGGGCCCGCATTCCCGCTGTGTCCGGGCACACGGAGACGGCACGTGGCAGGGAATCGCCACGACGGACGGAGAGGAGGGGCCCGCAGTCAGGAATGCGGGAACGACCGTGTCAGAAGGACCTTGCCAGGGGTGGATGTCTGGCTGCTCACGCAGGCCGCGTCGACGACGTAGGCCGTGACTTGGCTGTTGTCGGAAGCGTCGGGCAGCACCACGAGATAGGCGGCGGTCCCGTTGTAGGTGCCCTTCTTGAAAGCGAGGACATCGGTGTTGCCACGGTCGACGCCCTGTCGGATGCAGTCCGGGATGGAGCCGGACGGTTGGATCAGGGTTTTGGGAGTCTTGGTGGAAGACTCCGCGCCGCCGGGGTCGGAAGCGACGTTCCAGGGCTTCTCACTGTTGGCGCCCTGACTCGTGGACGACTTGGTGGAGAGGAGACCCGAGACCTCGCTCTCCAGCTTCCCCTTGGAGAAGGTGTCCGCAGAGCTGGTCGGGTTCCCGTGAGCCGTGTCGGACGAGGTGTGGTCGCCCAGCGACTGGATGAACAGGGAGCCGGCTCCCAGAACGGCCGCGGTGAACACGGCTCCCAGGACGATCCTCCCGCGACGTCCGCCGCGGGTCCGTTCCTTGCGTTCCTTGTTGCGTCCGGGACCGGTTGCCGCGTGTGCGTGTCCTGATGGGCGGGCCGTCAGCGATGTTTCACGTGAAACATGCGCCTCGGTGTGCTCGCTGTCCTCGCCCGATGTGGCTCGGGACGCGCTCACCAACGTCGGCGCAGCCAGGGACTCGGGGGCGGTGGAACCCAGTAGGGCCTCCGCGGCGAGGGCTGCGTCGATACGGCTCGCGATCTCGGCGGGCATGCGAGGTGGGCCGGGCATGCTGCCCAGCAGACCCCGGATCTCCTCCAGCGAGTCGTGGACGTCCGCACAGAGCTCGCACTCGTCCAGATGCCGCCGTACCTCGGAACCCCTGGACGGCGGGAGAAGACCCTCGGTGAGGTCGGAGATCTCCGCGACGTCCGGGTGCCCGGCCGTGTCTGTCGTGGATGTCACGCTCGCCCACCTCCGCCCTTCACGGCAGCTGAATCGCTCGGTCCTGCATCCTTGGGACCTCCGTCGCGAGATCCCGCTGCCGGTGGGACGGATGTCCCCTGCGCCCGGTTCCGTCCAGCGCCCGGTTCCTTGCCGTCACCGGCTCTTTCCGGCCGTAGATGGGTGAGCAGCGGCAGCAGTCTGGCTCTTCCGCGGGCGCAGCGGCTCTTCACCGTGCCGGTCGGCACATCGAGCATGCGGGCGGCCTCCGCGACGGGGTAGCCCTGCATGTCCACGAGGACGAGGGCGGCGCGCTGGTCGGGCGGGAGGGTCCCCAGGGCTTCCAGTAGTTGGCGGTGCAGGTCGTTGCGCTCCGCGGGGGCCGAAGCCGACTCGTGCGGTTCCAGGAGCTGTTCCAGGCGCTCGGTGTCGTCGACCGGAGACGTTTTCCTGGAGGCGGCCTTGCGGGCGCGGTCCAGGCAGGCGTTCACCGTGATGCGGTGCAGCCAGGTCGTGACGGCCGACTGGCCGCGGAAGGTGTGCGCGGCCCGGTAGGCGGAGACGAGGGCGTCCTGGACCGCGTCAGCGGCCTCCTCGCGGTCTCCCAGCGTGCGCAGGGCCACGGCCCAAAGCCGGTCCCGATGCCGGCGTACGAGCTCACCGAAGGCGTCCGGGTCCCCTGCGACGTGGCGGGCCAGGAGTTCGTCATCGGGAACACCGTCGAGGTTGAGTGGCAAACACCCTCACCTCCTTCCGCTCGGCGAATATACCGTATAAGAGTTTTGGGTGAATGTAAACGAGAGAATTCAGTGACATGCCTTCGAGGAAAGAGGCGAAGGATTTACATGTGCCGTTTTAGGGTGATATGTGAAAATTTGCATTTATGGTGAGGTGGTCGATAAGGGATTACTAAAGGATGGCAGGCTTGCTTATCATGAACATGAAAACTAGTCGGCGCAGTGTCACCAATGAAAAAGGATGGGCTCAAGCCAGCTCTTCAGTATCTGCTTTCGTGCCACGAGGATTCCTTTGTCGTGGCCAGTCGAGATGCTGAGGTGCGGAGAGCCATGAGCGATTGGAGCACATGCATGAAAGGATTTGGGCGTGACTACAAGGACATGTGGGAGGTGAACAACGATCCCAAATGGCAGAATGCGAGGCCGACCGTCGAGGAGAAGCGTATAGCTGAGGAAGACGTAACCTGTAAGCAGCGGAGCGAGGTGTTGTCAACTCTCCTGCATGTTGAGACCAGCTTGCAGAAAAGCTACATCGCAGATCACGGGAAACATTTTGCGGAAACTCGCAAGTACAAAAATTCCGTCGACCGACGTTCACGACAGGTCTTGCCGTGACTCAGGACCCGGTGATATTAATCTCCGAAATACCACCTCGGAAAAGTTCTGTGGAGCCGTCCGTGGGCAGTTCAGTGATGTGAATCAGTATGTATCGTGTGCGCAAGGGATTCTTCAGTGATCCCTTTATCTCTTTGCTCGACTCTGTCAACGGAGTGAGGCGCTGGGAGAAATCTGACAGCTCCGAGGCGGATGATCCTCCACCAGATGCCGCGAGTACTTCGACGGTCTGTCCACTTCGATACATGGTGATATCGAAGCCATTTACCGTCTTGACGCTCCCGAGGTCCACGATGATGCCGCTGCCATCTTTCCGATTCGGCAGGTTGCCGAAATTCGGATAGCCCTTGTACTGCGGAGTGATCCAAGAAGTGCTCGTTTTTCCGTCGACGGCAAGCGAGACTTCGTCTTCCTTTATGCCTGACCCGCTCGGCGCGAATTCCGTTGCGCCATCGATCTTGAGCGGGACGCTCTTCGCGGGTTGCTTCTTGTCAGTGCCCTCGTGAGTGCCCTCGGTCGGGCTGCTGTTGTCGCTGTTGCCCTGGTCCATGAGCGCGTCGGCGAGCTGCCAACTGCCCAGGCCCAGCGCGGCGATCAGCAGTGCGGACACAGCCCACTTGAGGGCCTTGCCGGTGCGGCTCTGCAGTGGGGCAGGCGGGGTCGGTACGGCCCGGGTGGCGCCGGGATGCGGTGCGGGGCGGCCGTACGTGCCCTGTTGGTACGTCGTGCGCTGGTACTCGGGCGGTGCGGTGAACGCGGGCTCCGGCGGGCGGATGCGGGGCATCTCGCCGATCGCCTTCACCAGCTCCTCCGGCGTGGTGCACGCGGACTCGTGCCGGGAGGCCGTGGCGCCGTCGTTGGCGAGCGCGCGCATGGCGAGCTCCGACAGACCTCGGTGGACACCGGCGCGCACCTGGTCGGGGGCGATGAGACCGACGCCCTTGGGCAGCCCGGACAGGCCGTAGGCGTCGCTCTCGTACGGCCAGCGCTGGGTGAGCGCCGCGTACAGCAGGGCGCCGATCGCCTCCGTGTCCGTGCGCTGCGGGGTGTCCGAACTGATGCCGCGCAGTGCGGCGTTGACGGCCAGACCGCGGATGCGCCACTGACCGGACGAGGTGCGCAGCACCGCGTTCGGGTTCAGGCGCAGATGGGCGAGGCCCTCGCGGTGCGCGGCGGCCATGGCCGAGGCGATCTGACTGACCATCTGGTAGGCGTCGTGCACCTCCAGCGGGCCGGGCGCCAGAAGCGCCGTCAGTTCCGTGGCGTCGGGCAGCCATTCGTGGACGACGTAGACGAGGTCGTTCTCCTCCACGGCGTCGAGGACCTGGACGAAGCGGGGATCACCCAGCAGCGCCGAGGAACGGGCTGCGGCCAGCACAGAGCGGGCCCTCGCATGGTCCGCGGGCAGGATGTGGACGCCGACGGCACGACGGAGTTTCTCGTCCACCGCGCGCCAACTGCTGAAGCCGTCCAGACGGGTGACGCACTCTTCGAGGCGATAGCGTCTGGCGAGCTTGTGACCGCTGTGCAGTTCGGGAGGAGAGGCCTTCTCGGTTTCCTCGATCCCGCCGCTCCCTTGTGCCTTGTCGCTCTCCGTGTCCCGCTCCGGTTTCTGGGCCACCCCGTCGGCCGTGGCCTGGTCCGCCTTGGCGGTCAGCGGCTCGTCGCCGCTGTTGTCTGCCACGTCGACGGCAGCCGTGCTCCGTTCCGCCACCGTCGCTCCTGCCTCCCCATCCGTTGCACGCTGTCCGACGCCGAAACCAATTGTGCCCACAGTCTGCCGCTATGCACGACACACAGCGGCGGACGATGGTTGTGCGTGTGCCCCCGCCTCAACGCCCCAAGCGCCCGCGCACCATGCCCACGAGGGAGTTGAGCTCCTCGATGCGCATGCGTCGGGCCGCGACGTAGAAGATTCCGAGCAGTACGGCACCGCCCACCAGGAGGGCGGCGAACGAGCCGACGACCCCCTGGCCGAGCGTATGACCGATCCCGTAGCAAGCCGCACCACTGAGCAGTGCGGCCGGCACGGAGGCGATGCTGAGCCGAGCGTACGTCCGCAGCACGCGAGCGCCGTCCAGGTCGCCGTTCAGCCGCTTGCGCAGCCGGTTCCAGGCGACGCCGACACCGGTCGCGTACGCGAGGCCGTACGAGGCCGCCATGCCCACCACGGCCCAGCGGGCCGGGAGCACGAAGTAACAGACCGCCGAGGCACCCGCGTTGACCGCGGCCACGATGACGGTGTTGTAGAAGGGCGTCCGGGTGTCCTCGTAGGCGTAGAAGGCACGCAGGACGACGTACTGCACCGAGTAAGGGATCAGGCCGAGGGCGAAGGCCATCAGCATGAAGCCCATGTTGGTTGCTGAACTGATGCCCGAGGAGCCGAAGATCAGGGTGCACATCGGGATACCCAGAGCGAGCAGACCGAAGGCGATGGGCACGATCGCGACGGCGGTCGTGCGCAGACCCTGGGAGATGTCGTCGCGGACGGCTCCGCCGTCACCCTCCGCCGCTGAGCGCGAGATGCGCGGCAGCAGCGCGGCCATCAGAGAAACGGTGATGATCGCTTGTGGCAGGCCCCAGATGAGCTGTGCGTTGGCGTAGGCGGCGAAGCCGGTGCCATCGACGGGCGAGGACTTGCCCGCAGCGGTGGACAGTTGGGACACGACGATCGCGCCGGCCTGGTTGGCGAGTACGAAGAGGACGGTCCACTTCGCGAGCGTCGCGGCCTTGCCGAGGCCATGTCCCCGCCAGTCGAAGCGCAACCGCAGCCGGAATCCGGTCTCCCGCAGATACGGGATCATCGCGAGCGCTTGGACGACCAGGCCGAGCAGCACACCGATGCCGAGCAGTTGCTGGCCCTCCGGCGGGATGTTCGTGACCTTCATGCCGGAGTTCGCGGAGGTTCCGTACACCCAGATGAACATGCCGAGCGTCACGATGATGACGATGTTGTTGAGGACCGGTGTCCACATCATCGCGCCGAACTTGCCGCGCGCGTTCAGGATCTGGCCCATCACGACGTGGACGCCCATGAAGAAGATCGAGGGCAGGAAGTAGCGGACGAAGGTGACGCCCACCTCGTTGGCCGCCGGGTCGTTGGCCACCGAGTCGGACAGCAGACGGATCAGGAGGGGTGCCGCGAAGACCGCCAGTGCGGTGAGCGCGCCCAACGCCACCATGACGAGGGTCAGCAGCCGGTTGGCGAACGCCTCACCGCCGTCGTCGTCCTCCTTCATGGCACGCACGAGCTGTGGCACGAAGACGGAGTTGAGGCCACCGCCCACGGTCAGGATGTAGATCATCGTCGGCAACTGGTAGGCGACCTGGAAGGTGTCGCCGAGCATGCCGACACCGAGAGCCGCGACGATCAGCGCGGAGCGGACGAAGCCCGTCAGGCGGGAGACCATCGTGCCCGCCGCCATCACGGCGCTCGACTTCAGCAGGCCGGAGGCCTTCCCGCCCTTCTTGGGAGCGGCCGCGGGCGCGGGTGCCGGCGCCGTAGGAGTGAGCTGCATCGTGGCGTCGGACATCGGCGCCGGGCCCGAGGGTGGTGCCGGGGACGGGCCGGGGACCGCCGGGGAGTCCATCTGCGGACGTCCGCCGCCCTGGCCCTGGTCCCGGAAGAGATGCGCAAAGGCGTCCGGCTCGTGGTGTTCCTCGCCGGCCCCCGACACCAGGTCGTCCACGCCCACGAACTGGGTCGTCCGGGCGTCGTCGCCGTACGGCAGGTACTGGGTCGGGCCCTCCGGCTCCGGCGCCGGGGTCTGTGCCCAGACGCGGGGGTCGGGGGCGTACGGGGACTGGGGCGGCTGGGCGTAGAGCGGGGGCTGCGGCTGGTACGTGCCCGGAGGCGGCGGGGGGTGGGCGGCGCGGTCGTAGAGCGCCTCGGCGACCGGGTCCTGGGCGGAGAGGTCCTGCGCCCGGTAGGGGTCCTGGTCGTAGGCGTCCTGGAGGTACATGTCCGCGGGGGGCTGCGGCGGCACCTGGCCGTGTTCGGGCGGCGGGCCCTCGGGGTAGCCCGAGCCGCCCGCGCCCTGACCGCGGTCACCGTCGTACGGCGCGTTCATGGTTACCCCACCTCATCGTCCCCGGGCCCACCGGCCACGACATCGCTCAACGGTCCACTCTCTCACCCGTGCCGGACGGGTCGGCGCTTTCCGGTGCGGTGTCCGGTGTCGGGTCACTCGGGTGCTCCGGGTCGTCTGCCCGGGACGGAGTGCCGGACTCCTCCTTGAGACGGTCCTGGGGGCCTTCGGGGTTCTCCGGGCCGTCGGGCTCCCCCGCCGCTTCGTCGTCGGGTCCGTCGGGACCCTCCTCGGCCTGGCGGGCGACGGCGCGCTTGCGGTGCGTGTACATCCGGAAGCCGGCCAGGACGAGCAGCAGGACACCGCCGCCGATGACCAGCATGACGGTGGCCGTGACCTCGGTGACCTTCACGTCGAAGCTGACGGCCTGGCCGTACTCCTGGCCGTCCTCCGTGTACAGCTGCGCGATCACGGTCACCTTGCCGTTGGCGTTGGCCGAGGTGGTGAACTTCACGGACTGGCTGTGCCCGCCGTTGACCGTGACCTGCTGCTCCGTGTAGGCCTTGCCGCCGATCTTCAGTCGCGTGGGGCTCGTCGAGGTGAGGCGCAGGACCAGGTGTCCGACGCCCTGCACCAGGTTGTTCTGCACGGTCACGGGGATCGTGGCGCTGCGGCCCGAGAGCTTGGTCTCGGACTTGTCGATCAGCTTCACCTGGTTGGTGAGGTCGTCGAGATAGTCCAGCACGCTCTGGCGGAAGTTCGCCGCCTCGCCCGCCTGTCCCCGCCACGACGTGGACATCTCACGGTTCATGGCCCGCCCGAACGGGGTCACGACCCGGGACTCGTCGGTGAGGATCACCCGGAAGTTGTCGAGCCTGTCCTGGGTGGCCGCGATCTGCTCGAACGCCGACTTCGGCAGTTCCTGCCTCCGCAGCGAGGAGGGGTACGAGGAGGACGACGGGATCTTCGTGGTGGCGCTCGGGTCGGGCTTGGCCTTGGCCGCCGCGGCGAGATCCTGCGACGCGGACCAGGTGCTGCCCTGGAGGGTCGTCAGCGCCTCGGCCATCGTCTGGGCCTGGCTCCCGGTCGGCATGCGCTGCGGGGCGACGACGACGCTGCGCTGCTTGTCCGTCTGCAGGTCGAGCGCCAGGCTCTGGGCGAGGAACTGCTGCTCGGCGAGTGTGGCGGCCCCGGCCTTCGTCAGGTCGCCCTCGAACGCCGTCGAGAGCCGTGCGTCCGCGACCACTGCCGTCGTGCCGCCGCCGATGGGGCGGGCCGCGGAGGGCGTGTACGACAGGCCGCCGGTCTCCTGGAGGCTGTCGCTGCGGGCGATCACCTTGTCGGCGCCGGCCGACGTGGCGACCTTGATGATCGACGGGTCCACGGCGCCGTTCACCGGCCACGCGAAGTCCGTGTTCGGCGTCACGTGCAGCACCGTCTCCACGGTGCTCGCGGCGACGTCCGTGGCGTCCTTGAGGTGACTCAGGGAGCCGGTGACGCTGGTGCCGTTGTGGGCGAGGGACGCCAGGTCCGGGTCGGCGAAGGGGAGGGCGACGACTTCCTTGTCCGCGACCGCCGACTGGAGCTCGGCGAGCCACGCCTTGGCGACCGCCTGGTGGGTGCCCGTCGTCGTGGTGTCGCCGTCTCCCTGGATCTTGTAGCTGCGGGTCATCGCGTCGACGGAGGCCAGCAGGTCCGGGTCGATCACCCAGGTGACGTCGAGATCCTTGCCCAGCGACAGCATCTGGTCGAGGCGACCGCCCGGAGCGATCTCCTTGGCGAGGTCGTCGTTGAGGAAGACCGGCGTCTGCTGCTCGTTGGAACCCGTCTGCGCTGTCATGTGGACGCCGGAGACGAGCGGCCACAGATACGTCGTCTTCGTCTTCGTGTCCGCCTCGTCGGGCTGCCACGGCAGGAACGTCCGCTGGATGCCCAGCACCTGCTCCCACGGTTGCGCCGAGGTCTGGCCGGAGAGCGAGACACCGAGCGGGTAGACGCCGTCGTCACCGAGGTCCAGTTTGTCGACCGGCACGGAGAGGGTGAAGGGCTCTGCGACGCCCGGAGTGAGCTTGGAGAACTGCTCGGTGTACTTGTCGCCGACCTCCGAGCCGTCGACGCCCTGGATGAAGTCGGTGCGCTTGGCGACGGTGTCGATCGCCGAACGGGTGCTCAGCGCCTGGCCCAGGCGCAGGCCCACATGGGCGTCGGTGACCGCCTGCTTGCCGTTGTTGGTCACCGTCCCGGAGACGGTCAGGGTGTCCCCGTCCGTGGGGATGCTGGGGCTGAGCGTGTCCAGGGAGATGGACACCGTCTGCGAGCCGGAGGCGGCCTTCGCGGACGTCTGCTCGGCCGCACCGGCGGGTGCGACAGCGGACAGCTGGAGGAGGCCGGCCAGCAGAGGCGCCCCGGCGAGCAGTGTGCCGGTGCGCCGCAGCCACCGGCGGGCAGGTGAGGGACACGTCCCCTGGAAGTCTGCCGCCTCGGCCACGCGCTCGCCCGTCCCTCGTCATCGTCAGTGGTCGTCGCAATGTGCGTCCACGCATGGTAACGATGCGCGCTGAGGGGAAGTGCCGCGGACTGGTCCACAAGATCGGAGAACAGCGGCGGACCGTCCCGTATGTGCCCGTATAAAGGGGAGCACTCGGGTACGTCGCAAGGGCAGCGCTTGCGCGGGTATCGGCGGACGTGTCCGTGCACATTTAATAGAGGCGCTCGCGGTGGCTGGGGCCACGTACCCTTTTCTGTTGTGCCGAACGCCAACGAAGACAACCCCAGTGCCCTGAGCCAGGTACAGCACCGCGCGGTGAGCGAGCTGCTGCGGGTGGCTCCCGTCGCCGACGACCTCGCCCGCCGTTTCCAGGAGGCCGGGTTCTCCCTCGCCCTGGTCGGCGGCTCGGTCCGGGACGCGCTGCTCGAACGGCTCGGCAACGACCTGGACTTCACGACGGACGCCCGCCCCGAGGACGTACTGAGGATCGTCCGGCCGTGGGCGGACGCCGTGTGGGAGGTCGGGATCGCCTTCGGCACCGTGGGGGCGCAGAAGGACGGCTACCAGATCGAGGTGACCACCTACCGGTCGGAGGCGTACGACCGCACCTCGCGCAAGCCCGAGGTGTCGTACGGCGACTCGATCGAGGAGGACCTCGTCCGGCGCGACTTCACGGTGAACGCGATGGCTGTCGCGCTCCCGGAGAAGGAGTTCATCGACCCGCACGGCGGCCTCGCCGACCTCGCGGCCCGGGTGCTGCGGACCCCGGGTACTCCCGAGGCGTCCTTCTCGGACGATCCCCTGCGGATGATGCGGGCTGCACGGTTCGCCGCCCAGCTCGACTTCGAGGTCGCTCCCGAGGTCGTCGCGGCGATGACGGAGATGTCCGGGCGGATCGAGATCGTCTCGGCCGAGCGGGTGCGGGACGAGCTGAACAAGCTGATCCTCTCCGCCCACCCCCGCAAGGGACTGGCCCTGCTGGTCGACACCGGACTCGCCGACCACGTCCTGCCCGAGCTTCCCGCCCTCCGTCTGGAGAGCGACGAGCACCACCGGCACAAGGACGTCTACGAACACACGCTGATCGTTCTGGAGCAGGCGATCGAACTGGAGGAGAACGGCCCCGACCTGATCCTCCGCCTGGCCGCCCTGCTGCACGACATCGGCAAGCCGCGCACCCGCCGCTTCGAGAACGACGGCCGAGTCTCGTTCCACCACCACGAGGTGGTCGGCGCGAAGATGACCAAGAAGCGCATGCTGGCGCTCAAGTACTCCAACGACCTGGTGAAGGACGTCTCCCGTCTCGTCGAACTCCACCTGCGTTTCCACGGCTACGGCACCGGCGAGTGGACCGACTCGGCCGTCCGCCGCTACGTCCGTGATGCCGGCCCGCTCCTCGGTCGCCTTCACAAGCTGACCCGGTCGGACTGCACCACGCGGAACAAGCGCAGGGCCGCCGCGCTGTCCCGGGCGTACGACGGTCTGGAGCAGCGCATCGCCCAGCTGCAGGAGCAGGAGGAGCTGGACTCGATCCGTCCCGACCTCGACGGCAACCAGATCATGGAGGTCCTGGGCGTCACACCAGGGCCGGTCATCGGCCGTGCGTACAAGTTCCTGCTGGAACTGCGGCTGGAGAACGGGCCGATGGAGCATGAGGCGGCGGTGGCCGCGCTCAAGGAGTGGTGGGCCTCCGAGAGCTGAGGGCGCGGAACGGGGTCATGTTTCACGTGAAACATGACCCCGGACAGCATCAGGGGCGGTGTTTCACGTGAAACATGAGACACCGTCCCTCGCTGTATTCGCCCTACTTCGAGTAGTCCTTCAGGCAGAGCAGGAAGTTACTGCCGTCACCGCTCTCGGTGTACGAGTACTGGAAGTCCTTCGCGGCCGCTGTGCACTTGGCGTCGGCCTCCGACTCGGAGTACTTGCCGCTGATCTTGGCAAGCACCGTGTACTGGGCCTTCGAGTCGCTGCACTTCACGACCTCAAGGTCCGGGTTGGTGTCGCTGGTGCTGCCGCGGTGCATGCAGTCGCCGACCTTGGCGGTGTCGGCGTCGTCCTGGCTCGATATGACACCGTAGATGGCCGCGCCGGCGGCGATCAGGATGATGACGCCGAGGCGGATCATCTTGGGGCTGAACTTGCGCTTCGGCTGCGGGGGGACCGGAGTGTACGGGGCCCCGCCCTGGGGCGGGAAGCCGGGCTGGCCGGGCTGCTGCGGGTAGCCGCCTTGCGGCGGATACGGCGCTTGGGCCTGCGGCGGGTAGGGCGCCTGAGCCTGGGCCTGCGGCGGGTACGGCGCCGGTGTCTGAGGCTGGCCGTAGGGCTGCTGGTCCTGGGTATAGGGATTCGGGCCCTGGGCGTACGGGTTCGGGCTCTGAGGCGGCGGAGTAGTCACTGGGGTCCCCCCTGGAACGTGGACGCATGGCACACGGCAGGACCCATGGTCTGGCGTGCGGCATGATGCGAAATAAGACGCCCGTAAGCTACCTGCCCCCACTGACACCGCTATGGCCGGGAGCGGCTCCGTATCAGTGATGTGACACTGTCCGGCGCTCAAAGTGGGCCATAGCCGCAGCAACCGCTCCGTAGACGACGGCCACGGTGAGCACCAGCACCGCCGAGCGGCCGTCAGGGGGAAGCATCAGCGCGGCCATCGCTGCGGCGCCGACGAAAGCGACGTTGAAGAGCACGTCGTAGACGGAGAAGATGCGGCCGCGGAAGCCGTCGTCGACCGAGAACTGCACGATCGTGTCCGTGGCGATCTTCGCGCCCTGTGTGGTCAGGCCCAGGACGAAGGCCGCCGCCAGCATGGGGGCGGTGGTGAACGGGAGGCCGAGGGCCGGTTCCAGGAGGGCGGCACCCGCGGCGCACACCGCGATCCAGCGGCCGGGGCCGAGTCGTCCCGCGGCCCAGGGCGTCACCACGGCCGCCACGAAGAAGCCGGCGCCGGACACCCCCAACGCCAGCCCCAGCAGGCGCAGTCCGCCGTCCGGGGTCGACGAGAGGGCGTAGCGGCAGAGCATGAGCAGCAGGACGGTCAGGGCGCCGTAGCAGAAGCGCATCAGCGTCATCGCGACGAGGGCCCAGACCGCTTCTCTGCGTTGTGGCGCGGCGAGATGGCGTACCGCCGCTGTCAGGTCCCGGGCGGTGCCGGCGAGTGCCGTCGCCAGTCGGGGCCGGGTCAACGCGCGGTCGGGGCCGAGGAGTTCGGGGGCCATGCGCAACGACGTGAGGGCCGCGCACAGGTAGAGGGCGGCTCCCAGCAGCACCACCGCGGCGTCGGTGTCCGCGACCAGGAGCCGTACCAGAAAGGCGAGGCCGCCGCCCACCGTCGCCGCCAGCGTTCCGGCCGTGGGGGAAAGGGAGTTGGCGACGACCAGTCGTTCGTCGTCGACCACGCGCGGGAGGGCGGCGGACAGGCCCGCGAGGACGAAGCGGTTGACGGCGGTGACGCAGAGCGCGGAGATGTAGAAGAGCCAGTCCGGGACATGGCTCAGCATCAGGACGGCCGTCACCGCGGCCAACAGGGCGCGCAGCAGGTTGCCGTAGAGGAAGGCCTGGCGGCGGCGCCAGCGGTCCAGGAGGACGCCGGCGAAGGGGCCGATCAGGGAGTACGGGAGGAGCAGTACCGCCATCGCGGAGGCGATCGCGCCGGCCGAGGTCTGTTTCTCCGGGGAGAAGACGACGTAGGCGGCGAGCGCGACCTGGTAGACGCCGTCCGCGCCCTGGGAGAGGAGTCGTACGGCGAGCAGGCGCCGGAAGCCCTGGAAGCGCAGGAGGATGCGCAGGTCATGGACGACGGCCATGGGCACAGCCTCACATACGAGGAGGGTCCCCGGACGGAATGCCCGGGGACCCTCGACGACCGAATCGGTGGCGGGTCCTAGCGCTCGACCTCGCCCTTGATGAACTTCTCGACGTTGGCGAAGGCCTCGTCGTCGAAGTACTGCACCGGCGGGGACTTCATGAAGTAGCTCGACGCGGAGAGGATCGGGCCGCCGATGCCGCGGTCCTTGGCGATCTTCGCGGCGCGCAGGGCGTCGATGATGACACCCGCGGAGTTCGGGGAGTCCCAGACCTCGAGCTTGTACTCCAGGTTCAGCGGGACATCGCCGAAGGCGCGGCCCTCGAGGCGGACGTAGGCCCACTTGCGGTCGTCGAGCCACTGGACGTAGTCCGACGGGCCGATGTGGACGTTCTTCTCGCCCAAGTCGCGGTCCGGGATCTGCGAGGTGACGGCCTGCGTCTTCGAGATCTTCTTGGACTCGAGGCGGTCGCGCTCCAGCATGTTCTTGAAGTCCATGTTGCCGCCGACGTTGAGCTGCATCGTGCGCTCGAGGCGGACACCGCGGTCTTCGAACAGCTTCGCCATCACACGGTGCGTGATGGTGGCGCCGACCTGCGACTTGATGTCGTCGCCGACGATCGGGACGCCTGCCTCGGTGAACTTGTCCGCCCACTCCCTGGTGCCGGCGATGAAGACCGGGAGGGCGTTGACGAAGGCGACCTTGGCGTCGATGGCGCACTGGGCGTAGAACTTCGCCGCGTCCTCGGAACCGACGGGCAGGTAGCAGATGAGGACGTCGACCTGCTTGTCCTTGAGGATCTGGACGACGTCGACCGGGGTCTCGTCGGACTCCTCGATCGTCATGCGGTAGTACTTGCCCAGGCCGTCGAGGGTGTGGCCACGCTGGACCTGGACGCCCTTGTTCGGGACGTCGCAGATCTTGATGGTGTTGTTCTCGCTGGCACCGATGGCGTCGGAGAGGTCGAGGCCGACCTTCTTCGCGTCGACGTCGAACGCGGCGACGAACTCGACGTCACCGACGTGGTACTCGCCGAACTGGACGTGCATCAGACCGGGCACCTTGGCCGCCGGATCGGCGTCCTTGTAGTACTCGACGCCCTGTACCAGTGAGGCGGCGCAGTTGCCCACGCCGACGATGGCTACGCGAACCGAACCCATTCCGGTTGCTCCCTGTGTGTGCGAGGTTGAGGCCCTGACTGGACCTCATGTGGTGGTTTCGTCGGACGGATCCGGCCCGGGGGTGGCGCCCCCGAGCCGGGGCAGGCCGCCCGACTCCCCAGATGTGCTGTCCTGCTGAGCGGAGCCTCCGGAGGCGGGACCCTTCAGGTCCCGTCCGGCTCGCTCGCTCTCGATGAGCTCGTTCAGCCAGCGCACTTCGCGCTCCACGGACTCCATTCCGTGGCGCTGCAGCTCAAGCGTGTAGTCGTCGAGGCGCTCCCGGGTCCGCGCCAGGGAGGTGCGCATCTTGTCGAGACGCTCCTCCAGCCGGCTGCGGCGACCTTCCAGTACGCGCATGCGTACGTCGCGTGACGTCTGCCCGAAGAAGGCGAAACGAGCGGCGAAATGTTCGTCCTCGTACGCGTCGGGCCCCGTCTGCGAGAGCAGCTCCTCGAAGTGCTCCTTACCTTCCGCCGTCAACCGGTAGACGATCTTGGCGCGACGTCCGGCGAGGGTGGCGGTGAGGGCGTCCTCGGGGGTGTTCCCCGTCTCCTCGATCAACCAGCCGTTGGCGACCAGCGTCTTGAGGCAGGGGTAGAGCGTTCCGTAGCTGAACGCACGGAACACACCCAGTGACGTGTTGAGTCGTTTGCGCAGCTCATAGCCGTGCATCGGAGATTCGCGGAGCAGGCCGAGGATGGCGAACTCAAGGATGCCGGAGCGTCTGCTCATCGTCGCCTCCTTCCTGTCCGCGGTCCGACCGTGACGGCCTTTATGCCGAGCTGATGTATCGACTCGATACATCCAGACGATAGAACGGCCTTCCGGATGCGACAAGTGGGGAGATGGTGAGCGGCGTCACATCACTGATTCGTTGGAATCAAGTTGCCTGATTTGGGGTGAACTTCGGGGCTAAGCAGGTTTTGACGGTGCGTAGTCTGTGCGGCATGCACACCACCGGGAACCAAGTGACGCGTGGGGGCGTCGACGTCCCCGGTGCGGTACGGATGAATGCAGAACCGACCACATCCGTACTTCGGGGGGACCGGAAACCAGCCGCCGTTTCCAGGCGCGCACGGATGCGCCTGCCCGAGGAGTAATCGTTCGATGAGCGAGCACCGTCGCAAACCGCCGCAGCCGCAGGGAGGCGGACGTGCCGCGGCCCGACGCGGCCAGTCCGGACCGACCTCCGGCCGCCGCGCGGCACCGCGAGGCGCCACCACCGGGTCTCCCTCCGACTCCTATGGGTCGAACCCCGCAGAACCGGGGGGTGAGGAGCGCCAGTACGGCAGCCGCGCCGAAGCACGCAGGGCTGCCCAAAGAAGCGGCGGCCGTCGCAGAGAGCCCGCCGGCCAGGGTCCCGGCGGCCCGAACGGGCCCGGCCGGGGCAGAGGCCGAGCTCCCGCGCCCGGCAAGAAGCGGTTCATCGACTATCCGCGCTTCGACAAGTACGGATGGCGCCGCTGGATGCCCTCCTGGAGGCTTGTCTCCGGCCTGTGTCTGTTCTTCTTCGGCAGCCTGGTGGCCGCGGTCGGCGTCGGCTACGCGATGGTCGGCATCCCCAGCGAGAACACCGCGGCCAAGTCGCAGAACAACGTCTACTACTGGTCCAACGGCGACCAGATGGTCGCCACGGGCACCGGCGCGAACCGTCAGAACATCACCATCGACCAGATCCCCCAGGCCATGCAGTGGTCGGTGATCTCGGCCGAGAACAAGAGCTTCTACACGGACTCGGGCGTCGACCCCATGGGTATCGCCCGAGCCTTGGCCAACATGGCCAAGGGTGGTCAGACGCAGGGTGGTTCGACGATCACCCAGCAGTTCGTCAAGAACACCTACCTGAGCCAGGAACAGACGGTCACCCGTAAGTTCAAGGAGATGTTCATCTCCATCAAGGTGGGCACGCAGCTCAGTAAGGCACAGGTCCTGCAGGGCTACCTGAACACCTCGTACTACGGCCGTGGCGCCTACGGCATACAGGCCGCCGCGCAGACCTACTACGGTGTGGACGCGGTCAAGCTGACGCCGAGCCAGTGCGCCTTCCTGGCGGCCCTGCTGAAGGGGCCGACGTACTACGACCCGATCGGCGCCACGAACATCGACCCCGCGGCGGACGCCAAGTCCAACACCGCCCGGTCGAAGGCTCGTTGGAGCTGGATTCTCGAGCAGATGCACAACGACAAGCGCATCACGGACGCCGAGTACCAGACGGCGATCAAGAAGTACCCCATGCCTCAGGGGCTCAAGGCCACTAAGGGCATGACCGGCCAGATCAGCTACCTGGTGGACACGGCCAAGAAGTACGTCCTGAACCACTCGAACATCTCGCAGACCGAGTTCGACCAGGGCGGCTACCAGATCTATACGACCTTCCAGAAGGACAAGGTCAACGAGCTGAGCGCGGCCGTGAAGAAGGTCCAGAAGGAACGCATCGACCCGAAGAAGCGCGATCTGGACAAGTACGTCCAGTTCGGCGCCGCGTCGGTTGTGCCCAACGACGGAGCGATCGTCGCCCTCTACGGAGGCGACGGTTACGAGAACGGCCACTTCACCAACAACGCCGACACCTCAGGTGTCCCCGTGGGTTCGACCTGGAAGCCGTTCGTGCTCGCCGCCTCCATGGAGTACGGCACGTACAAGACCGACGGCGTCGGTATCTCGCCACTGAGCAAGTACAACGGCGACGACCATCTCAAGGTCAGAAACCAGGACGACACGAACGTCCTGAACAAGGACGGCTCGATCTTCTACCAGAACAACGAGAGCAACTACCCCTGGGGCTACATCACGCTGCGCAAGGCGATGGAGCAGTCAATCAACACGCCGTTCGTGCAGTTGGGCATGGACGTAGGGAACTCGAAGGTGCGGGACGTTGCCAAGGCGTCCGGGATACTGGACGACAGTTTCGCCACGCTGAACCCGTCCTTCGCCATCGGCACCTCGACGCCCAGCGCGATCCGGATGGCCGACGCGTACGCGACGTTCGCCGCGTCCGGCAAGCAGGCGGACCCGTACTCGGTGACCGCCGTCAAGCACGACGGGCAGCCAGTGTCCGGCTTCAGCAAGCCGACCGTGAAGCAGGCCATGCCGGAGAACGTGGCGAACAACGTCACGAACACCCTGGAGAACGTCATCCAGAACGGTACGGCCGAAGCCGCGAAGGCTCTGGGCCGTGATGCGGCCGGCAAGACCGGTACCACCGACAGCAACAAGTCGGCCTGGTTCGTCGGCTACACCCAGCAGCTCTCGACGTCGATCGCGATGTTCAGGGAGAACCCCAAGGACGCCGAACTGCTCTCCATGAACGGCACAGCAGGGGTGGCGTCCATCCATGGTGGTGACATTCCGACGGCGATCTGGACCGAGTACATGGAGGCCGCGCTGAAGGGGAAGTCCGACCCCGGCTTCCCGGACGCCACCAAGATCGACAAGGTGTCGAACGAAGACGGTGCCCCGACTCCCACTCCGACGCCCGTCGTGACGCCGAGTGAGACGCCCAGCGAGACACCGAGCGAGACGCCCAGTGAGACGCCGAGTTCGACACCGTCGGCCACTGAGTCCTGCAAGTTCAGCTGGCAGTGCAGCGACGACGGTGGCACCGACGGAGGTGTGACGTCCACGCCGACGGACACGGCCACTGCTACGGAATCCAGTGGCACCAGCAGAGGCAGCGGCAACGGGGGCATCTTCGGAGGCTCAACCGGTTAGCCGCCATATCGCCTATGAAGGGTGTTTCACGTGAAACACCCTTCACTGGATGTTTCACGTGAAACGAGGGCCGCCGCATCCACGAGGTGCGGCGGCCCTCGGCGTACACCTAGGTCCGTACGGCAGGATGTGCCCCATGCCCAGTGCAGAACTGACGCCCACGAGCGTGCACGAGCCGGATCCGGTACGGCCGACCAAGGACGACGAGGTCGCCGCCGCCGGGAGTGAACTGATCGGTGGCCCCATCGGCCGGCGCGCTCTCCAGGGGACGTCCTGGTGGACTCCCGTACGGGTCGTCGCGCTGGTGGCGATCGGCATGTTCGCCCTCGGTCTGGTCCAGAAGGCGCCCTGCTACAACAGCGGTTGGTTCTTCGGGGCCAGCTCGCAGTACACGCACGCGTGCTACTCGGACATCCCGCACCTGTATCAGGGGCGCGGTTTCGCCGACGGGCTCGTGCCGTACTTCGACAAGCTGCCCGGCGACATGCAGTACCTCGAATACCCGGTGCTGACCGGTGTGTTCATGGAGGTGGCCGCCTGGCTCACGCCGGGCAGCGGCAGCATCCAGCACCAGGAACAGTGGTACTGGATGGTCAACGCCGGAATGCTGATGGTGTGCGCGGCCGTCATCGTCGTCTGCGTCAGCCGCACGCACGCCCGTCGGCCCTGGGACGGCCTGCTGGTCGCCCTGGCACCCGCCTTCGCGCTGACCGCCACCATCAACTGGGACCTCCTGGCGGTCGCTCTGACGGCCGCGGCGATGCTGATGTGGTCGCGGGGCCGTTCCCTCGCGTTCGGCGTCCTGTTGGGCCTTGCCACGGCCGCCAAGCTGTATCCCGTCTTCCTGCTCGGACCGCTGTTCCTGCTGTGCTGGCGCGCGGGCAAATGGCGGGACTTCGGGAAGGCGTTCGGAGGAACTGCCGTCGCCTGGCTGGCGGTGAACCTGCCGGTGATGCTCTTCGCCTTCGACGGCTGGTCGAAGTTCTACACGTTCAGCCAGGAACGGGGCGTCGACTTCGGGTCCTTCTGGCTGATCCTGGCCCAGAACTCCAGCGACCCGCTCAGCACCGACACCGTCAACACGTTCGCCACGCTGCTGATGCTGCTGTGCTGCGCAGGCATCGCGGCGCTCACGATGACCGCTCCGCGCCGGCCGCGCTTCGCCCAGCTGGCCTTCCTGATCGTCGCGGCGTTCATCGTGACCAACAAGGTCTACTCGCCGCAGTACGTGCTGTGGCTGGTCCCCCTGGCGGTGCTGGCCCGGCCGAAGTGGCGGGACTTCCTGATCTGGCAGGCGTGCGAGGTGGCGTACTTCCTGGGGATCTGGTTCTACCTCGCCTACACGACCAGCGGAGACGCCCACAAGGGCCTGCCGACCGACGGCTACCACTGGGCCATCGGCCTGCACATCCTGGGCACGCTCTACCTGTGCGCCGTGATCGTGCGCGACATCCTCATGCCGGAGCGGGACGTGGTGCGCCTGGCGGGCGACGACGACCCCTCGGGCGGGGTGCTCGACAGGGCGGAGGACGTCTTCGTCTTCGGGGCCGCGGCCCGTCCCGGGCGGCACGCGGCCCCCTTCGACGGACCTCAGGTGGAGTGGGGCAGCGAGGGGCCGGCCGACCGTTCGCTCTGAGCGAACAGGGCACGGAAGAGCCTGCGGAAGACGGCGTGACCACACGAAAAGGCCGTACACGGGAGGTCCCGTGTACGGCCTTTCGGCTGTCCTGGAGTGGCTCAGCGATCCACGATGCGGTCGAACTGCGTGGTGGTGTGCCGGAGATGGGCCACCAGTTCCTCGCCCACCTTCGGCTCGGCCGCCTCCGCCGGTACGAACAGGATCGAGACCTGCATGTGCGGCGGCTCGGCGAACCATCGCTGCTTGCCGTCCCAGACGAACGGAGAAAGGTTCCGGTTGACCGTGGCGAGGCCGGCGCGGGCGACGCCCTTGGCGCGCGGCATGACGCCGTGCAGCGCCTTGGGGGCCTCCAGGCCCACCCCGTGCGACGTACCGCCCGCCACGACCACCAGATAGCCGTCCGAGGCCGCCTTCTGCTGCCGGTAGCCGAAGCGGTCGCCCTTGGAGACCCGGGTGACGTCCAGGACCGCCCCGCGGTACTCGGTGGCCTCGTGGTCCCCCAGCCACAGCCGGGTGCCGATACGGGCCCGGAAGCGGGTCTGCGGGAACTGCTGCTGCAGCCGGGCCAGTTCCTCGGCCTTGAGGTGGCTGACGAACATGGTGTGCAAGGGCAGCCGGGCGGCCCGCAGACGGTCCATCCAGCCGATGACCTCCTCGACGGCGTCCGAGCCGTCGGTGCGGTCCAGCGGGAGGTGGATGGCGAAGCCCTCCAGGCGCACGTTCTCTATGGCGGAGTGCAGCTGCGGCAGTTCCTGCTCGCTCACGCCGTGACGCTTCATCGAGGACATCACCTCGATGACCACGCGCGCGCCCACGAGGCCGTACACGCCGTCGATGGACGACACCGAGCGGATGACCCGGTCCGGCAGGGGAACGGGCTCCTCGCCGCGGCGGTACGGCGTCAGCACCAGCAGGTCACCGCCGAACCAGTCCTTGATCCGGGCGGCCTCGTACGTCGTGCCGACGGCGAGGACGTCCGCGCCGAGCCGCGTCGCCTCCTCCGCCAGCCGCTCGTGCCCGAAGCCGTAGCCGTTGCCCTTGCAGACCGGGACGAGCCCGGGGAACTGCCCGGCAACGTGCTTGTGATGCGCCCGCCAGCGCGCGGTGTCGACGTAGAGCGTGAGCGCCATGGCCGGACCTGGAACCTTTCGGGTGGCTGCGGTGTATCAGAAGTATGGAAGCTGTCGACGTTATCGAAGCGAGGACCGTGAGGTCAGCGGCGCGACATGTAGATGTCGAGCGCCTTGTGGAGCAGCTTGTTGAGCGGGAAGTCCCACTCGCCGAGGTACTCGGCGGCCTGCCCGCCGGTGCCCACCTTGAACTGGATCAGACCGAAGAGGTGGTCGGTCTCGTCCAGCGAGTCGGAGATGCCGCGCAGGTCGTAGACGGTGGCGCCGAGCGCGTAGGCGTCGCGCAGCATCCGCCACTGCATCGCGTTCGAGGGCCGGACCTCACGCCCGATGTTGTCGGAGGCGCCGTAGGAGTACCAGACATGTCCGCCGACCACGAGCATCGTCGCCGCCGACAGGTTGACCCCGTCGTGCCGGGCGAAGTACAGCCGCATCCGGTTGGGGTCCTCGGTGTTGAGGGCCGTCCACATGCGCTGGAAGTACGACAGCGGGCGGGGCCGGAAGTGGTCGCGCACCGCCGTGATCTCGTACAGCCGCTGCCATTCCTCAAGGTCGTGGTAACCGCCCTGGACGACCTCGACACCGGCCTTCTCGGCCTTCTTGATGTTGCGGCGCCACAGCTGGTTGAAGTTCTTGTGGACCTCTTCGAGGGAGCGGTTCGCCAGCGGCACCTGGTAGACGTAGCGCGGCTGGACGTCGCCGAAGCCCGCGCCGCCGTCCTCACCCTGCTGCCAGCCCATACGGCGCAGCTTGTCGGCCACCTCGAAGGCGCGCGGTTCGATGAAGTCGGCCTCGATGTCCCGCAGTCGCTTCACGTCCGGGTTCTGGATGCCGGCCTTGATGGAGATGGCCTCCCAGCGCCGGATGATGACCGGCGGGCCCATCTTCACCGAGAAGGCGCCCTGGTGCTTGAGGTGGGCCAGCATCGGCTGGAGCCAGTCGTCCAGATTCGGCGCGAACCAGTTGATGACCGGGCCCTCGGGCAGGTAGGCCAAGTAGCGCTTGATCTTGGGGAGTTGCCGGTAGAGGACCAGCCCCACGCCGACCAGCTCGCCGGTCTTCTCGTCGATCCAGCCGAGGCTCTCGGAGCGCCACTCCGCCTTCACATCAGCCCATGCCGGGACCTGCATGTGGCTCGCCGAGGGCAGGCTCTGGATGAATGCCAGATGCTGCTCACGGCTGATGGTCCTCAGGGTCAGGCTCATTCGGGGCGCTCCTCGGGCTGGGGTGTCCCCATGGGTACAGGGGCTCCGGCTCTCGCGCCGAAGCCTACTGCGCCTTGCGAGCGCCCCGACTGGGCGTATGCAACCTTCGCCTCGGCCTGTTGGCCGCCAAGGCGTTCCGTGCTGTTTTACGCGGAGTTGGGACTGTGGCGTCCAGGCCGTCAGCTGATGACGCCGCCGAACAGGCCGCCGTGTGCCATGCCGAGGAAGAATCCGACACCCGCGGCACCGAGACCCAGGATCAGGCCGAAGCGCTCCCTCGTCGTCTCGGAGATCCACTGTCCGTACGCGCCGGTGAGGATCCCCACCAGGCCGGCCCACGAGCTGAGCAGATGCAGGTTGTGGAAGAACCCGGTGATGAACGCGGTCAGCCCGAGCACCACGGTCACCGCGAGCAGTGTGTCCTGGAGCGGATGAGGCTTGCCGTCTGTGGCGAACAGAGAGCCGGCGGTGTTGGGTCGCAATGCCTGTGCCATGTGGCACCTCCTGCGGAAGGCGGCGCATCGTCGCGCCGGACGCACCCGATGTGTACAGATTGACGCTCTCCGCCACCGGATTTCAACCGGAAGCCGGTGTGCGGGTACTCTGTACCCTCTGCACTGGTGTCTGCCCATGCCACGACTCGGAATCCCCGCCAGGGGCACCCGATGTCAGTGGCGGCTGTTTTACTGGCACACACTGTTGCTTACGCATAACAACCCTCCTGCCACGGATCGACCGTGGCCGCTGAGTCCAAAGGAGGTGGGTTCCACATGCGTCACTACGAGGTGATGGTCATCCTCGACCCCGATCTGGAGGAGCGCGCTGTCTCCCCCCTGATCGAGAACTTCCTCTCCGTCGTCCGTGAGGGCAACGGAAAGGTCGAGAAGGTCGACACCTGGGGCCGTCGTCGTCTCTCGTACGAGATCAAGAAGAAGCCCGAGGGCATCTACTCGGTCATCGACCTGCAGGCCGAGCCTGCGGTCGTCAAGGAGCTCGACCGCCAGATGAACCTGAACGAGTCGGTCCTCCGGACCAAGGTCCTCCGCCCCGAGACCCACTGAGCTTCCGCTCAGTTGATCCCGGGATTCGAGTAGCAGCAATCAAGCAGCCACAGCAGCAAACCCGCCGAGAGGTTCCCCCATGGCAGGCGAGACCGTCATCACCGTCGTCGGAAACCTGACCGATGATCCCGAGCTGCGCTTCACCCCGTCCGGCGCCGCCGTCGCGAACTTCACGATCGCGTCGACGCCTCGGACGTTCGACCGCCAGAGCAACGAGTGGAAGGACGGCGACGCGCTGTTCCTCCGCGCGTCGATCTGGCGTCAGGCCGCAGAGAACGTTGCTGAATCGCTGACGCGCGGTATGCGCGTCGTCGCTCAGGGACGACTCCGGCAGCGTTCGTACGAGACCCCTCAGGGCGAGAAGCGAACGGTCGTGGAGCTTGAGGTCGACGAGATCGGTCCTTCGCTGCGCTACGCCACCGCCAAGGTCACCAAGACCCCCGGCGGTCGTGGCGGCCAGGGCGGTGGCCAAGGTGGCGGCGGCCAGGGTGGCGGCGGCTGGGGTGGAAACTCCGGCGGCGGTCAGCCGGCCGGCGGCGCTCCCGCCAGCGATCCGTGGGCTACCGGCGCTCCTGCCGGTGGAAACCAGGGCGGCGGCGGTGGCGGCTGGGGTGGAAACTCCGGCGGTGCCAGCGGCGGCGGTGGCGGTGGCGGCTACTCGGACGAGCCCCCCTTCTAGGCCCTCGGGCCGAGGGTGGGTCGTACCCACACTTCTTGATCACACAGGAGATACACCATGGCGAAGCCGCCTGTGCGCAAGCCGAAGAAGAAGGTCTGCGCATTCTGCAAGGACAAGGTCCAGTACGTGGACTACAAGGACACGAACATGCTGCGGAAGTTCATTTCCGACCGCGGCAAGATCCGTGCCCGCCGCGTGACCGGCAACTGCACGCAGCACCAGCGTGACGTCGCCACGGCTGTGAAGAACAGCCGTGAGATGGCGCTGCTGCCCTACACCTCCACCGCGCGATAAGGGAAGGGTGACCGACTAATGAAGATCATCCTCACCCACGAGGTCTCCGGCCTCGGTGCCGCGGGCGACGTCGTCGACGTCAAGGACGGTTACGCTCGCAACTACCTGATCCCGCGGAAGTTCGCTATCCGCTGGACCAAGGGTGGCGAGAAGGACGTCGAGCAGATCCGTCGTGCTCGCAAGATCCACGAGATCCAGACCATCGAGCAGGCCAACTCTGTGAAGGCCCAGCTCGAAGGCGTCAAGGTCCGTCTGGCTGTCCGCTCCGGCGACGCCGGTCGTCTCTTCGGTTCCGTCACCCCGGCCGACATCGCTTCCGCGATCAAGGCTTCCGGTGGCCCCGAGGTCGACAAGCGTCGTATCGAGCTGTCTGCCCCGATCAAGACCCTGGGCGCCCACGAGACGTCCGTGCGTCTGCACCCCGAGGTTGCCGCCAAGGTCAACATCGAGGTCATCGCAGCCTGATCGCTGCGCTCGGCACAGCTGAGAAAGGGGCCGCACCCGTTGGGGTGCGGCCCCTCTGCTGTGTTCCGGGATGAGGCATGCGTGGCCCGTGTATTGCGTTCGGGGGCGCTTCGGCGCTCATGTTTCACGTGAAACATGACGGTGCGCCGTGTTTCACGTGAAACGGTCAGCGGGTCGCGCCCGTGACGACCCAGCGTCCCGAGCGGGCCCGCAGCAGGAGCGTCAGCATGCGGACCGCCATCATCAGGGTCATCGCTCCCCAGAGCGCGGTCAGTCCGGCGCCGAGGGCCGGTACGAGCAGCGCCACTGGAGCGAAGACCGCCAGGGTCACCACCATTGCCCCAGCGAGATACGGCCCGTCTCCCGCGCCCATCAGTACCCCGTCCAGGACGAAGACGACGCCACAGATCGGCTGGGAGAGTGCCACCATGATCAAGGCGGGCAGAGCGGTGTCCTTGACGGTGGGGTCGCTGGTGAACAGGGGCAGGAAGAGCGGGCGGGACAGGATCACCAGGAGACCGAGCACCACTCCGACGGCGATCCCCCACTGCACCATGCGACGGCAGGCGGCGCGGGCACCTGCGGGATCGTCCGCGCCGAGGTAGCGGCCGATGATGGCCTGGCCCGCGATCGCGATGGCGTCGAGCGTTAAGGCCAGCAGAGACCACAGGGACAGGATGATCTGGTGGGCGGCGATGTCGGCGTCCCCGAGGCGGGCCGCGACGGCCGTGGCGATCAGGAGGATCGCTCTCAGGGAGAGCGTGCGCACGAGGAGAGCTGCGCCGGCCTGGGCCGAGGCTCGTATCCCTGCGGCGTCCGGGCTGAGGGGGGCGCCGTGCCGGCGGGCTCCGCGGACGACCACGACGAGATACACGGCAGCCATGCCCCACTGGGCGATGACGGTGCCCCAGGCGGAGCCGGCGATGCCGAGATCGGCACCGTAGACGAGCCCTACGTTGAGGGCGGCGTTGGCGACGAAGCCTGAGACGGCGACGTAGAGCGGTGTCTTGGTGTTCTGCAGGCCGCGGAGGACTCCGGTGGCGGCGAGGACGATCAGCATGGCCGGTATGCCGATGGAGGAGATCCGCAGATAGGTGTTCGCGTACGGGGCGGCGGTGTCCGAGGCGCCGAAGAGGCCGACGAGGGCGGGTGCCGAGGGGAGGACGACGGCTATGACGGTGGCGCCGATCAGCAGGGCGAGCCAGATGCCGTCCATGCCCTGGCGGATGGCGGCCTGGAGGTCACCCGCGCCGACGCGTCGGGCGACGGACGCGGTGGTGGCGTAGGCGAGGAAGACGAAGACGCTCACGGCTGTCGTCAGGAGGGCGGATGCGACTCCGAGTCCGGCTAGTTGTGCCGTGCCGAGATGGCCGACGATCGCGCTGTCGGCCATGACGAAGAGGGGCTCGGCGACGAGTGCGCCGAAGGCCGGGACGGCCAGCATGACGATCTCTCGGTCGTGCTGTCGTCGGGTGGCCCTGGTGGCCGCGGGAGCCTGTGTCATGAGCACTAATCTAATCGTCCACAGGTAAGAGATGCAATTGCTTTGTGACCCTTACCTCTGATCTCGCCTCGTGTCCTCTCGCGCACTGTTCGAAGCGATCTTGGTCCGATGTGGAAAGTTTTTCTTCTGCACAGCCAGTGGATGGGAAAGGTGCAGGTCAGATCGGTTACGGCAGAAGTGGCGAGGTCTTGTTCACAGGGCTGTCCACCGGGTCGTGCACAGGTTTTGGCAGGTTCTCCACAGCATCCGGGCCGTCGTCCACATGGCCTGTGGATAACCAGATTGGCTGACGGTGCCCACAGGCCTACGGTGGACCGGTACCCGCCCCGTCCGTCGGACCGAGAACCATCACAAAACCGACGCGCCCGTACCGGAGTTGGGCGCTTCATTTGTCAGTGCCGTGCCGTAGAAATAAGGGGCACGGCGAGGTCCGCTCGACGGACGGGAGGAGGTGGCTCGGTGAGTATTTCCGAGCCCTTGGACGACCCGTGGGCCGATAGCGGTCCAAGCGATCGTCTGCCCGCTTCCCGACGACGAGGTGACGGAGGCCGCGGCCGGGACGAACAGCACGACCGCGGCAGGGAGGGCGGCGAGTGGGAGGGCGCGGGTTCGGCCTTCGAACGCGTACCGCCGCAGGATCTCGATGCCGAGCAGTCCGTGCTCGGCGGCATGCTCCTGTCCAAGGACGCCATCGCCGACGTCGTCGAGGTCCTCAAGGGCCACGACTTTTACAAGCCCGCGCACGAGACGATCTACCAGGCGATCCTCGACGTCTACGCCAAGGGCGAGCCGGCCGACCCGATCACCATCGCCGCCGAACTCACCAAGCGCGGTGAGATCAACAAGGTCGGCGGCGCATCGTATCTGCACACGCTCGTCCAGACCGTTCCGACGGCGGCGAACGCGGAGTACTACGCGGAGATCGTCCACGAGCGGGCCGTCCTGCGCCGCTTGGTCGAGGCCGGCACCCGCATCACCCAGATGGGATACGCGGCCGACGACGACGTCGACGAGATCGTCAACCGGGCCCAGGCCGAGATCTACGCGGTGACGGAGCAGCGCACCAGCGAGGACTACCTTCCGCTCGGCGACATCATGGAGGGCGCGCTCGACGAGATCGAGGCGATCGGCTCACGCAGCGGCGAGATGACCGGTGTGCCCACCGGGTTCACCGACCTCGACTCGCTCACCAACGGTCTGCACCCGGGCCAGATGATCGTCATCGCGGCCCGTCCCGCCATGGGTAAGTCCACACTCGCGCTCGACTTCGCACGCGCGGCGTCGATCAAGAACAACCTCCCGAGCGTCATCTTCTCCCTCGAAATGGGGCGCAACGAGATCGCGATGCGTCTGCTGTCCGCCGAGGCCCGAGTAGCCCTGCACCACATGCGCTCCGGCACCATGACCGACGAGGACTGGACGCGGCTGGCGCGACGGATGCCCGAGGTGTCGTCCGCGCCGCTCTACATCGACGACTCCCCGAACCTGTCGATGATGGAGATCCGCGCGAAGTGCCGCCGGCTCAAGCAGCGCAGCGACATCAAGCTGGTGATCATCGACTATCTGCAGCTGATGCAGGCCGGTGGCTCCAAGAGACAGGAGAGCCGTCAGCAGGAGGTCTCGGACATGTCCCGAAACCTCAAGCTCCTGGCCAAGGAACTGGAGGTCCCGGTGATCGCGCTCTCGCAGCTGAACCGTGGTCCCGAGCAGCGCACGGACAAGAAGCCGATGGTGTCCGACCTGCGTGAGTCCGGCTCCATCGAGCAGGACGCCGACATGGTCATCCTGCTGCACCGCGAGGACGCGTACGAGAAGGAGTCTCCGCGCGCGGGCGAGGCCGACATCATCGTGGGCAAGCACCGTAACGGCCCGACGGCGACGATCACGGTCGCCTTCCAGGGCCACTACTCGCGCTTCGTGGACATGGCGCAGACCTGACCGGGCGGCTGTAGGCGGCCGACCCAGGACCGTGTCCCGAGAAATGTGCTCGACGTACGGCCGTCCCGCCGGATGGACTGGGGGCATGACGACATCTCAGGACGACTTGCTTCCCGGTACCCGCCGGGCGCTGCTGCATCGGATCGCCGTGGCCCAGGCCGAGGGGCGAGCGCCGTCGTTGGTCGCGGCGGTGGTGCGCGGCGGGCGGGCGGTGTGGCACGGCGCGCGGACCTCGGTGGACGGGCACGGGCCGGACGAGAACGTGCAGTACAGGATCGGCTCGATCACCAAGACCTTCACCGCCGTCCTGGTCCTGCGGCTGCGGGACGAGGGCGTCCTCGACCTCGGTGACCCGCTGGAGAAGCATCTGCCCGGCACCGGCGCGGGGGAGGCCACCATCGCCCAACTGCTCGCGCACACAAGCGGGTTAGCGGCTGAGTCACCCGCGCCCTGGTGGGAGCGGACGCCGGGTTCCCTGCGTCCTGAGCTCCGGGATGTGCTGGGCGAACAGCCGCTGTTGCATCCGGTCGGCCGTCGGTTCCACTATTCGAATCCCGGCTATTCGGTGTTGGGCGCGCTTGTCGAGGAGTTGAGGGGCGCCCCGTGGGAGGACGTACTCCGGCGGGAAGTGCTCGAACCTCTGGGCCTCGACCGTACGAGTGCTCAGCCGCAGGCACCGCACGCGGGTGGCTGGGCGGTGCATCCCTGGGCCGATGCGCTGTTGCCGGAACCCGCCGAGGATCTGGGCCGTATGGCGTCGGCCGGTCAACTCTGGTCCACCACCGGCGACTTGGCGCGGTTTGCCGTCTTCCTCGCCCATGGGGACGACCGGGTTCTGGGTGCGGAGTCCGTACGGGAGATGCGGACCCCAGCGGCACCGGCCGAGGCGGCTGACGTCGTGGACGGCTCCGCTTACGGTCTCGGTCTACAGGTCCAGCACCGCGATGGGCGGCTGCTCGTCGGCCATTCCGGATCGCTGCCCGGTTTCCTGGCGAACCTCACCATCAGCCTGGCCGACGACGTCTCGGCCGTCGTGCTGGCCAACTGCACCTCGGGTCCCCTGCTGTCCTCGGTTGGCGCCGATCTCGTCCGGATCGTCGCCGAGGCCGAGCCGCGGATTCCCGAGCCATGGCGCCCGATGCCCGAAGTCGACGTCGAGGCACTGGAGTTGGCGGGGCAGTGGTACTGGGGCACGCACGGCTTCGCCCTGCGGCTGACGGCCGACGGCGGGGCCTCACTGGAGCCGCTGGCAGGCAACGGCCGCCGTTCGCGGTTCCGGGCCAACGGCGACGGCACCTGGACCGGGCTGGAGGGTTACTACGCCGGAGAGCTCATACGGCCCGTACGGCGCCCGGACGGGCCCCTGAGTCACCTGGACCTCGGATCGTTCGTCTTCACGCGTCAGCCGTACGACGAGAGCGCTTCCGTGCCGGGTGGGGTGGACTCGGAGGGGTGGCGGGGGATCCGCTAGCCGCCGTAGTCGGCGAGGCGTCATGTTTCACGTGAAACATGACGCCTCCCGTTGTCGGCCGAGACGGACGCTTCGCTCTCTCTTCGGAGGAGAGGTCTTCTCAGAGGGGGAGCTTGAAGCCCACGTGTGAGGCGGTGAAGCCGAGTCGCTCGTAGAACCGGTGGGCGTCGGTGCGGGTGACATCGGAAGTCAGCTGGACCAACTGGCAGTCTTGGCGGCGTGATTCGGCGATCGCCCACTCGATGAGCTGTGTGCCCAGGCCGCTGCCCCGCTCGTCTGCGTGGATGCGTACGGCCTCGATGATCGAGCGTGTGGCGCCCTTGCGGGACAACCCCGGAATGACCGTAAGTTGGAGGGTGCCGACGACGCGGCCCTCGCGGACGGCGACGACGAGGTGCTGGTTCGGGTCGGCGGTCAGACGGTCCAGCGCGGCCAGGTAGGGCGTCAGGTCGTCCGGTGACTCGCGCTGGGAACCCAGGGGGTCGTCGGCAAGCATGGCGACGATCGCAGGGACGTCCTCGGTGACCGCAGCTCGTATTTCAAGATCTCCCATGACCACACCTTAGGCACGGGTGTGTTGCTCCGGGATGGACCTAAGCGGGCACGTTCATCGACTCCACGACCCGGACCAGTGGCGCCAGTTCGGGGTTCGTGGCCGCCGCGTCGAGGGCCTCGCGCAGGGCGGTGTCGTTGGTCGGGCGGGCCTCTTCGAGGAGGGTGAGGCCGGCCTCGGAGACGTTCGTGTAGATGCCACGTCGGTCGGTCGGGCACAGGTACCGCGCGAGCAGGCCGCGGTCCTCCAGCCGGGTGACCAGCCGGGTGGTGGCGCTCTGACTGAGGACGACCGCGTCGGCGACCTGCCGCATCTGCAGATGGCCCCCGTCACCGTCGTGCTGCCGGCTGAGCACGTCGAGCAGCGAGTACTCGCGCATGCTCAGGTCGTGCTTGGCCTGCAGGGCGCGCTCGATGTGCGCCTCGATCCTCCCGTGCAGCAAGGAGAGAGCGCACCAGCCCTGGGCGAGGGCGGTGAGTGCGGGGTCCGTCGCTGTCATTGGCGTTTCCTCCGTCCCGGAGCGGTTGAACCCAGGATAGAGCACAGATGAAATAGTCCGCGCTTGCATATAGCCCGCGCCTGCAACTATTGTGAGCGCAGGCAAAGCGCTCCTGCAATCTTCTGGGAAGGGTACCTCCACATGCCTCTCGCGCTACTGGCCCTCGCGATCGGGGCCTTCGGAATCGGAACGACCGAGTTCGTGATCATGGGGTTGCTGCCCCAGGTCGCGGGTGACTTCGGGGTCTCCATCCCCACCGCGGGACTGCTGGTCACCGGCTACGCGCTGGGTGTGGTGATCGGTGCCCCGCTGATGACCGTGCTCGGTACCAAGGTCCCCCGCAAGCGGATGCTGATGCTGCTGATGGGCCTGTTCATCGTCGGCAACCTGCTCTCCGCCGTCGCCCCCAGCTTCTCCGTGATGCTGATCGGCCGCGTGGTCGCCTCGCTCGCCCACGGCGCCTTCTTCGGCATCGGCTCGGTCGTCGCGGCCGGACTGGTCGCCCCGGACAAGAAGGCCGGAGCCATCGCGATGATGTTCACCGGACTGACCGTCGCCAACGTCGTCGGCGTCCCGCTGGGCACCCTCATCGGGCAGTCCGTCGGCTGGCGCGTCACCTTCGCCGTCGTCGCGGGCCTCGGTGTGATCGGCCTGGCCGGTATCGCCAAGCTCGTGCCCGACCTGCCCAAGCCCGAGGGCGTACGGCTGCGCCACGAAGTGGCCGCCTTCAAGAACACCCAGGTCCTGCTCGCCATGGCGATGACCGTGCTCGGCTTCGGTGGCGTCTTCGCGGCCATCACCTACATCGCGCCGATGATGACCCACGTCGCCGGCTTCGCCGACGGCTCCGTCACCTGGCTGCTCGTCCTCTTCGGCCTCGGCATGGTCGGCGGCAACCTCGTCGGCGGCAAGTTCGCCGACCGCGCCCTGATGCCCATGCTGTACGTCTCGCTGGGCTCCCTGGCCGTCGTGCTCGCGCTCTTCACGGTCACCGCGCACAACAAGATCGCGGCAGCCGTCACCATCGCCCTCATCGGCGCCCTGGGCTTCGCCACCGTGCCGCCGCTGCAGAAGCGGGTTCTCGACCAGGCACACGGTGCCCCGACGCTGGCCTCGGCCGTGAACATCGGCGCGTTCAACCTCGGCAACGCGCTGTCCGCCTGGCTCGGCGGCATCGTCATCGCGGCCGGCTTCGGCTACACCGCCCCGAACTGGGTCGGCGCCGTCCTCGCCGCGGCCGCCCTGGTCCTCGCGATCCTCTCGGCCGCCCTGGAGCGCCGCACCAGTGCCCACGGCGCGGTCGTGGCGGCCGGCACGACGAGCGGGCAGCGGACCGCCGTCCACCACTGACCCCGCCCGGCCGGACCGGGGAGACGCGGGGTCAGGGCCGTCCCCGTGCATTCCCACCGGCCTCGGTCACCCGACCAACAGCCGACCTCGGCTGTCCGACCCCCACCAGAAACAGCAACACCCGCAAGGAGAAACCCTGATGAGCACCACCACCGCCGTAGCCCCGCTGACCATCCAGGACGCCGAAGCGCTCGTCGCCGAGGCCCGCCGAGCCGCGGAGGCCGCCGGGGTCACCGTGAGCATCACCGTGCTGGACGCGGGCGGTCATCTGCTGGCCTTCCGGCGGGACGACCGGGCTGTGCTGATCTCCGGTGAGACCAGCACCCGCAAGGCGTACACCGCGCTCCAGCTGAACGCGCCCACCGCCGACCTCGTCGACGCTGTGCAGCCCGGAGGCATCTTCCACACCCTGCCCACCGCGCTCGACCGGCCGCTGCTGTTCATCGGGGGCGGTATCCCGGTGCACCGTGACGGCCGGCTGATCGGAGCGGTCGGGGTCGGTGGCGGCGCGCCCGCGCAGGACCACGGCTTCGCTCAGGCCGCTGTAGAGGCGCTTGTCTGACGTCTGTGGGTGACGGAAACGCCGGTTCTCGACGAGGTTGGTCGGGAACCGGCGTTCTGGGTGTTCGGGGACCGTCAGCCGGCTGCGACCGTCAGTGGGGCGAAGCGTCGTGTCCAGTCGCCGGGCAGTTCGGCGATGCCATACGTCATCACGGAGTTGAAGGCGGAGGAGGCGAGGCCGTGTTCCTTCGCCCAGGACAGCAGGTCCTTGTGGCGTACGTCGATGTCGGTGCGCAGGGGACGGTCGGTGCGGGCGGCGAGTGAGGCGAGGAGGGCCTTCGCCGCCTCCGTGTCCTGTGCGATCAGTGGGCCCACGACCTGGGTGTCCATGTTGGGCCAGGCGGCTGCGTAGCCGATGATCCGGCCGTTCTCCTCCGCGACCCTCAACTGGTCGGAGAAGGCGGGCAGTCGCGTGATGAGGGGCGTGCGGTCGGTGCCGAACACCGCCTCGTCGAGGCGCAGGATGCCGGTGAGGTCCTCGGCCGTGGCCGCACGGGTGGCGATCGGGGACTCGGGTCCGGCAGATGTGAAGTGGCCGCGCAGGGTCTCGGCCCGGCCGGTCGCCTTGAAGCCGAGTTCTTCGTAGAGCGGGCGGCCGTTCGGGGTCGCGTACAGGGTCAGTGGTGTGGTGCCCATCGCTGAGACCAGGTGGCGCATCAGGCGGCGTCCCACGCCCTGACGGGCGTACCGCTCGGCGACCAGGACCATGCCGATGGCAACCAGATCCGGGCGGTCCTGCGGGCCGTACTCCGTGACGACGCATGCCGCGAGGAGACCGCCCTCGGGGGCGTCGATGCCGTAGCCCTTCCCGGCGCTGAGGAGAAAGCCCCACTTGTGTTCCTCGCGTGGCCACCCCCGGTCCTCGGACAAGTCGGCGCAGGCAAGGCGATCGCGGAGCGTCAGCCGGCGGATGGGCAGAGCGGCTAGGGAAGGAGTTGGCACGCAGGTCAGGCTGTCTGACGTGCGTTGTCGGCGTCCACCTGTTTCCGGTGAGACGTACGTGCTTTTAGCCATGTCGTGATCAGCGGCACAACGCACCCACAGAAGCCGGATGTTTCACGTGAAACACCGGCGAACGGCGAGCATCCGGCAGCCTCGGGGAAGGTGCCACAGTTGCGCCAACTAATCTCGTGACTCATGGCGAGACTTCATCTTTTCGACCTCGACGGCACTTTGCTGCACGGAACCAGCGCACCCCTGGAGATCTCCCGTCAACTCGGCCTGGAGGCCGAGACGGTGGAACTCGAACAGGCGATCTCGACCGGGCTGATCGGGCCGCCGGAGTATGCGACCCGCGTGTACACGCTGTGGGCGGATCTCACCGAGGCGCATGTGGCGGCGGCCTTCGAAGGGGCCCCATGGCTGGCGCGGATCCGTGAGGTCTGGGCCGAGATCAGGAGCGCCGGCGAATACTGCGCCGTCGTATCGCTCTCGCCTTCTTTCTTTGTGGAACGGCTCACGGGCTGGGGCGCCCACGCGGCACACGGATCGCTTTTCCCCGCCGTGCCGTTCACCGCGCCGTCCATGGACCTGGCCGGAGTCCTCAACTCCGCTGCCAAGGTGGTGATCGCGGACCGGCTGTGTGAGGAGTTCGGGGTGACCCGAGCGGACTGCGTCGCGTACGGCGACTCGATGTCGGACAAGGACCTGTTCGGTGCTGTGCCCGTCTCCGTCGCGGTCAACGCGGATCAGCATCTGTCGGGCCTCGCGACCCACTCCTATGAGGGGCGGGATCTATGGGATGCCTACGAATTGGTGCGCGCCGCCCGGTAATTGAGGGAATCGATGGTTCGCCCCTCCCCTTGGCCGAGGGGGAGCGAGGCGGCATTTGTGTGCGGACCACGGGCCGGTAGGGTCGACTCCGGTTCTTGTCCGGAGCCGGACGCCGCGTGAGAGTACTGCGGGCAATGTCACACTCTCGCCTTACTTGTCCGTACGCAGTGGGAATGTGGGTTGGATATGGCTGTATCGGCAGCTTGACCGAACGGGGAGAAGCAAGCCGTCCGCGCGGAAGCAGTCAGCTTCCGGCTGAGGAAGCGCGCAGACCGACCGAAAGATGTTCGAGGCGAGGCACACCATGGACGCTCCGACCACCCCGTCGGTCGACAACGGCACGTCCGGCGGCAGCGGCGGAGGCGGCTGGTTCACTCCGCGCAAGCAGCCGGAGGTGTCTCCGGGCGAAGAGCGTGGGACGACGGAGGGACGGCGTCCGGCCGTACTGCGTCCGGTCCGCAGGGGCGCGGCGGCGGGGAACAAAGGGCTTCCGCCCACGGAGAGTTCGGACCCATCGACTCCACCGGCCCCTCCGACCTCATCGACTCCACCGGCCCCATCGACTCCACCGGCCTCAGCGGCTCCGCCCGCCTCGCTGGCTCCGAGCGGCGGCAGTGCCGCGCCCTATCCGGACGGGCACACCGCTCAGAGGGGCGTGGCGCCGGGACAGCAGCGAATACCGTCGGCCGTGACCGCCCCGCAGCGCTCAACTCCCGTCCAGCCCTCAACTCCCGCCCTGCGCATGGCGCCCGCCCCCGCGCTGGCAGCACCCCCGCCTCCCGCACCGCAGCCCGCCGCCGCACTCGCTCCGGCCGTCGCTGAAGCTGCCCTGGCCGCCCCCGTGCGCGTGCCCGCCCAGCGTTCTTCCGGCCCCGCCACCGCCACAGAGAAGGCCTCCCCGGACGCCGTACTCATCCGTCGGACGATGGCCGAAGCCGGTCCCGTGGCCGACAAGGTCACCTCGTACTTCTACGCGCTGCTCTTCGTGCGCCACCCCGAGCTGCGGTCGCTGTTCCCGGCGGCGATGGACACCCAGCGGGACCGGTTGCTCAAGGCGCTGCTGACCGCCGCCGAGCACATCGACAACACCGAGGTCCTCGTCGCGTATCTGCAGAACCTCGGCCGCGGACACCGCAAGTACGGCACTCGGCCCGAGCACTACCCGGCCGTCGGCGAGTGCCTCATCGGTGCGCTGAACAAGTACGCCTCCGCCGTCTGGGACGCCGAGATGGAGGCGGCCTGGGTGCGGGCGTACACGACGATCTCGCAGGTCATGATCGACGCGGCCGCAGCGGACGAACTGCGGGCTCCGGCCTGGTGGCACGCGGAGGTCGTCACCCATGACCTCAGGACCCGGGACGTCGCCGTCGTCACCCTCCGCCCGGACCAGCCCTATCCGTTCCTCGCCGGGCAGTACACGAGCCTGGAGACGCCCTGGTGGCCGCGGATCTGGCGGCACTACTCCTTCGCCTCCGCCCCCCGCTCGGACGGGCTGCTGACCTTCCATGTGAAGGCCGTCCCCGCGGGCTGGGTCTCGAACGCGTTGGTGCACCGCGCCCGGCCCGGCGACGTCATCCGGCTCGGCCCGCCGACCGGCTCGATGACCGTGGACCACACCACCGACAGCGGACTGCTCTGCGTCGGTGGCGGCACCGGCATAGCGCCGATCAAGGCACTGGTCGAGGACGTCGCCGAACGCGGTGAGCGGCGCCCGGTGGAGGTCTTCTACGGCGCCCGTACCGACCACGACCTCTATGACATCGACACGATGCTCCGGCTCCAGCAGTCCCATCCGTGGCTCGCGGTCCGGCCGATCGTCGACCGGCCGGGAAGCCTTCAACTCCCGGACGCCATACGCACGTACGGACCGTGGAACGAGTACGACGCCTACGTCTCGGGCCCGCCCGGAATGATCCGCAGCGGTGTCCACGCCCTGCGGGACGCAGGCATCCCGCAGGAGCGCATACGGCACGACTCGGTCGAGGAGCTGGTGGCCACCGGGGACTGACCCGGTGCCGGAGGCGTCAGCCCAGGTCGGAAGCGTGCATCGCGAGGACCCCTTCGATGTTGCCGTCCAGGTAGTGCCGTAGAGACAGGGGTACGAGGTGGACGGACGCGATGCCTACGCGGGTGAAGGGCACTCTGACGATCTCGTACTCGCCGAGGGGCTCGTCCACTTCGGGGCCGTGGCGTAGCGCCGGGTCCATGGACTCCAGGTGGCAGACGAAGAAGTGCTGCACCTTCACGCCGGTCGAGGCCGCGTCCGCGCCGATGTGCTCGACGGTGTCCACGAAGCAGGGCACCACGTCGGTGATCTTGGCGCCGAGCTCCTCGTACACCTCCCGGTGCAGGGCGTCGACGACGGTGGTGTCCTCGGGTTCGACCCCGCCACCGGGCGTGACCCAGTAGGGATCGACACCTGGCTTGGTGCGCTTGATCAGGATCAGGGCGTCACCGTCGAGGAGAACGGCACGTGCGGTGCGCTTGACCACGGGTCGGACGGTCATGGGAGAAATGTGGCCCGACTGGTTCCACGTGAAACATCGCACGACGTGACCTTGACGGTTCGGAGCGTGATGTTTCACGTGGAACCAGTGGGTTCGTCGCGGAACGGCGGCAAAGTGCCTGGTCAGCCCCAGTCGGTCGCGGCCCGCTGCAGCCACTCGTGGGCCCGGGCGATGTGCGGCATCGCGAGAGTGCCGGTGCGCACCACCAGGAAATACGTCCGCAGTGGTGGAATCGCGGGTTCGTGGAGCGGGACGACCTCGCCGCGCTTCAGCGCCAGGGCGCACAGATAGCGGGGCAGTACCGCGAGCCCGGCGCCCGCGATCGCGCACGCGAGGACCGCGCGGAGGTCCGGCACGATCACGGTGCCCGGGGCGGCCGGGCGGGAGTCGAAGACGGAGGCCCAGTACCGGGAGACGAAGGGCAGCGACTCGTGGACCTCGATCACGGGGAGGTCGTCCGGGGCGGGCGCGTCCTCGGAGCCGAGTTTCGCGGAGCCGAGCTGCTCGGCCCGGTGTGGGGCGGCGACCAGGATGTGCTCCTCGTCGCAGAGCGTTGTCGCGGTGAGCAGAGCACCTCGCGGACGGGCCGTGCTGATGGCCAGATCATGATGTCCCGCGGCCAGTCCCTCCAGGGTTTCCTCGGCGTTCCCGAAGGACGCGCGCAGCGCGAAGCCCTGGCCGTCGTCCCCGGTCAGCTCTGTGAGCGCGGGCAGGGCCCGTTCGGCGGTGAACTCGGGGGGACCGGCGAGATGCAGGGTGCGCAGCGAGGCGTCGTTGTCAGGCCCCGTCTCGGCTATCTCCACGAGGGCGTCGAGATGGGGCGCGGCCTTGTGCGCGAGTTCGTCGCCCATGGTCGTGGGGGTGACTCCACGGGCCTGGCGCAGGAACAGGGGGCGGCCCAACTGCCGTTCCAGGGTGCGGATCTGGGACGTCACCGCCGGCTGCGAGAGGCCGAGCAGGGCTGCGGCGCGGGTGAAGGAGCCGGCCCGGTGCACGGTCACGAAGGTGCGCAGCAAGGCCAGATCCATGGCACGCACTCTCCTCTCCCCACCCTTCCTCCGGCCCCGGGCAGGGCCCAACTATAAATAAGTCGATAGGTCTCTGTCGCTACTGTGATTGGACACTGACACAGAGTCAACTAGCCTTGTGCGCGCGGTTCTTCGCGCGCAGAACCGAGGACGGTCCGAGCCACGAGGGGGGAGGCTCGGACCGTCCGTTGTGCGTAGCCGGACACCGACCGGCGGTGCGTAAAGCGGTCACCGCGCCGACTCGTCCAGCGCACGCAGCACATCGGCCACCAGGTCCTCGGGGTCCTCGGCACCGACCGAGAGACGAACGAAGCCCTCCGGTACCGCGTCCCCTCCCCAGCGCCCCCGCCGCTCGGCGGTGGACCGCACTCCGCCGAAGCTCGTCGCGTCGTCCACGAGCCGCAGCGCGTCGAGAAAACGCTCGGCACGCGCGCGCGTGGGCAGCGTGAAGGAAACCACACACCCGTAGCGCCGCATCTGCTGCGAGGCGATCTTGTACGAGGGGTCGTCGGGCAGCCCCGGGTAGCGCAGGCCCGTCACGTCGGCCCGTTCGCGCAGGGCCTGGGCGAGGATCAGCGCCGTGGCGTTCTGCCGGTCGACCCGCAGCTGGAGCGTGGCGATCGAGCGGTGCGCGAGCCAGGCCTCCATGGGCCCGGGAATCGCGCCGACGACCTTGCGCCAGCGGCGTACGGCGGCCATCGCGGTGGCGTCGGTCCCGGCGACGTACCCGAGGAGGACGTCCCCGTGTCCGGTGAGCTGCTTGGTGCCGCTTGCCACGGCGAAGTCGGCGCCGAGTTCCAGCGGGCGCTGTCCCAGGGGTGAGGCGAGGGTGTTGTCGACGGCCACGAGGGCGCCACGCGCGTGTGCCGCCTCGGCGAGCCGTCGTACGTCGCACACGTCGAGCCCGGGGTTCGACGGGGTCTCGATCCACAGCAGCTTGGCGCCGTCGAGGAGGGCGAGCTGGGCGTCCCCGCCGGTCGGCGCGGTGCGCACCTCGATGCCGTACGCCTCCAACTGCTCGCGCACCAGGGGCAGTACCTGGTAGCCGTCGTCGGGCAGGACGACCGCGTCGCCGGCGCGCAGCTGGGAGAAGAGCACCGACGAGATGGCGGCCATGCCGGAGGCGAACACGAGCGTCTCGACGTCGTCCCGCCCGGGCGCCTCCAGCTCGCCGATGGCGCGCTCCAGATGGGTCCAGGTGGGGTTCTCGTCGCGGCCGTACTTGTACGGGCCCGTCGCCTCGCCCGGGAGATGGAAGTGCGCGGCGAACACCGGCCCGGGGAGCGTCGGTTCGTACTTGACCGGCTCGGGCAGACCGGCCCGCACCGCGCGCGTGCCGTCCCCTGCACCGTTGTCTGCAGCGGAATCACTCATACCGCTCGTCCCTCCACTTCGTCGCGCACCGCGGCGAGCAGACTCTCGCTCGCCGCCTCCACCATCTCAAGACACTCCTCGAAGCCGTCCAGGCCCCCGTAGTACGGATCCGGTACGTCGAGGTCGCCAGTGGCGTCGGGGTCGTAGGAGCGGAGCAGGTGGACCTTCTCGGCGTCCCGCTCGGTCGGGGCGAGGCGGCGCAGGATCTTGCGGTGGCCGGAGTCGAGGGCGATGACGAGGTCCAGGCGGGAGAACCAGGAGGCCTGGAACCGGCGGGCGACGTGGTCGGTGCCGTAGCCGTGCTCCTCCAGGACGGCGACGGCGCGCGGGTCGGCGCCGTCGCCCTCGTGCCAGCCGTCCGTGCCCGCGCTGTCGACCTCGACCAGACCGTCGAGCCCGGCCTCCGCCACCCGCGCGCGGAAGACCGCTTCGGCCATCGGCGAACGGCAGATGTTGCCGGTGCAGACGAAGCTGACGCGGTACGTCATCGCGCGCTCAGTCCCCTTCGGGCAGGACGACGTTGAGTGCCCAGGAGACGACCGAGATGATGAGGCCGCCCAGGACGGCGGTCCAGAAGCCCTCGACATGGAAACTCAGGTCGAGCTTGTCGGCCAGCCATGAAGTGAGCATCAGCATCAGCGCGTTGACCACCAGGGTGATCAGACCGAGCGTCAGGATGAACAGCGGGAAGGTCAGCACCTTGACGATCGGTTTGACCAGGAAGTTCACCACGCCGAAGACCAGGGCGACGAGGAGCAGCGTCCAGACCTTCTTGAAGGTGCTGTCACCGGTCAGGGTGATCTTGTCGAGGAGCCATACGGCGACCGCCAGGGCACCCGCGTTGGCGATCGTCTTGACTAGGAAATTCTTCATGTGTCTGATCGTGACAGAAGAGATCGACTCCGAGTGTGGACGAGGGCGATGAAGGCATTCCGGTTGGATGAACTGGAGGCGGAGCGTGCCGCCAACGATGGTGCGTACCTGCAGTTCCTGCGCGAGAAGAACATGTCGGTCGGCCTGTACGCGCTCGATTCCGGTGAGCACGACCGGCAGCAGCCGCACAACCAGGACGAGGTGTACTTCGTCGTGAGCGGCCGGGCCGCGATCACCGTCGGCATGGAGACCACCCAGGTGGCGCGCGGCAGCGTCGTCTACGTGCCGGCCGGGGTGGCCCACAAGTTCCACCACATCAGCGAGGACCTGCGGGTGCTCGTGGTGTTCTCTCCACCCGAAGCCTGACCCGCGTCTCAGGGTTCCCTAGGGGAACGGTCAGGGGAGGACAAGGGATGCGAGGCCCCCGTTGGGCCTTCGCGCGCCCTAGCATCGAGTGCAGGACATCAGAGATCCGGCACCGGAGTGCCGGACACGGACCGGACCCGGTACGAGCGACGGGCGGAGAGGTACAGGACGAGGACAATGCGAGAGATCTTCGCGGGACTGCCGTGGTGGGTGAAGTGGGTCGCGGTGCCGGTCATCGCCCTGGTCGTGTTCGGCGGGCTGATAGCGACCGTCGTGAGCATCGTCATCGGACTGCTCTTCAAGCTGCTGGTCTTCGTGGCGCTGGTCGGCGGAGTGATCTACGTCGTCCGGAAGTTCACGTCGAGCTCCTCCTCACGCGGCGACTGGTGAGGCCCTGCCGGCCGACCGGTGATCGGTAACAGGAATCACCGGTTCCCTCGGGCGGGGGAAGTTTCCCGGACAGGCCGTCTGCCGGCGGTGGCGGGCGGTTAAAGTCCGGAATTCGACGCGGGGACGAACCCCGCGGGCGGCGCACCCCCTCCCCGTGTTCCCCGCACGGGCTGCCCCCTCGCGCTCCGGGAGTGACCCTTGGCCACGGTTGACACCGCACCCGTAGAACCACACGCACGCCCCACCCTGCCCGTCCCGCCCACGTGGCCGCGCTCGATGGCGGTCCCCGCACAACTGCGGCCGGTGTCACAGTCAGGTCCTGCGGCACAGCCAGGTTTGGTGGAACGGTCGGGTCCGGTGGCACAGTTGCGGCCGGTGTCACAGCCGAAGCCGGTGGTACAGCAGCGCCCGGTGCCGACTCCGCCGCGGCAGCGCTCCGCGAGGGCCACCGACCAGCAGCCCTTCACCGCAGCCCCTGACCGGCAGCGCTCAGCGACGGCCGACGGCCCGCAGCAGTCCGCCACCACCCTCATCGGTTCCGTCCAACGGGCCATGCGCCTGCTGGAGTCCGTCGCCGGACACGAACACGGAGCACCCGCCAAGCAACTGGCCCGCGAGACCGGCCTCGCCCTCCCCACGGCGTACCACCTGCTGCGCACCCTCGTGCACGAGGGATATCTCCGCCGCGACAAGGGGCTGTTCTTCCTCGGGGAGGCGGCCGAGCGGCTGGGCAGCAGCGGGGCGCAGGAGAAACGTCGCAGCACGATCGTCGACGCGTTGGCGCAGTGGCGGGATTTGATCGGTGCACCGGTGTACTACGCGATGTACCGCGACGGCGAGATCGAGGTGCTGTGCGTCTCCGACACCCCCGGCAGTCCGGCGGTCGAGGAGTGGGCGGACTTTCGTGAGACGGGGCACGCGCATGCGATCGGCCAGTGTCTGCTGGCCCAGTTGGGCGAGGACGTCCGCCGCGACCACCTCGACCGCTACCCCGTGCGGTCCCTCACGCCCTACACCGTGCGCGACGGTCAGGCCCTGGTGCGGCGCCTGGACCGGATGCGGCGGACGGAGCTGGTGGTGGAGCGCCAGGAGTACGCGCTGGGGACGGTCTGCGCGGCGATTCCGATCACCCTCGGCGCCACGGCCGCCACGATGGCCATCTCCCTGCCCTCGCATCAGGCCGATCGACTGCCGGTCGCGGCGCGGCAGTTGCAGGCCGAGGTAGGCAGGCTTCTGGGGTCGCTCGCGCTCTCTATCAGTATCTGAAAACTTACTCCTTGTGATCTAACGTGTACGTTCAGCAATATTCCTTCAGTGTCACGGGGATCATTCCCGGCCAGGCGACGGCAGTTGACGGGATAGGCGATGCGCGAGTCCGTACAGGCAGAGGTCATGATGAGCTTCCTCGTTTCCGAGGAGCTCTCCTTCCGTATCCCGGTCGAGCTGGGCTACGAGACGTCCGATCCGTACGCCGTGCGGCTGACCTTCCATTTGCCGGGCGACGCCCCGGTGACCTGGGCCTTCGGTCGCGAGCTGCTGATCGACGGGCTGGGCATGGCGTGCGGGGAGGGCGATGTGCGGATCGAGCCCGTCGACCCCGAGACGCTGGGCGAGGTGCTGATCCGGCTTCAGGTGGGCAGCGACCAGGCACTGTTCCGCACCGGCGCGGCCCCGCTCGTGGCGTTCCTCGACCGCACCGACCGGCTGGTTCCGCTCGGTCAGGAAGGTGCCCTCGCGGACTTCGACACCCACCTCGACGAGGCGCTGGACCGCATCCTGGCGGAGGAGCAGAGCGCGGGGTGAGGTGTTGTGCCGGCGGCGGGGTCGGGAGTTGGCGTAACGCTTCGCCAGGAGCCCTGAGCTGAAGCCGCTGGAGGCGCTGTGAGTCCTGAAGGGCCCTGTGGAGTTCTGAAGGCCTCGGGTGAGGTTGAAGTCCTGGGGGGCCCGGGGATTCGCAGTAACGCTTCTGCGCGGCTCCCTGGGGCCGTTCTCGCCGCCCACCGCAGTGCCTGTGGCGTCTCACCGCCCGCGGCATCTCAGTGCTTGCGGCGCCGGCCCTTCCCGCCGCGCGCCGCAGCGGGCTTGGCGCTCGGTGCCGCCGTGGCCGCACCTGCCGTAGCCGCAACCGCACCCGCCGGAACCGCCTCGGGTCCCGGTCGGTCCGCCGAGACCACCAGGGCCGCGAGGGCCGTGGTGACCGGTACCGACGCGACCAGGCCGATGGAACCCACCAGCGTGCGCACGATCTCCTCGGCGACCAACTCGCTGTTGGCGACCGCTCCCACGCTGCTCTGCGCGATGGAGAAGAGCAGCAGCAGGGGCAGGGCGGCGCCCGCGTAGGCGAGGACGAGCGTGTTGACGACCGACGCGATGTGGTCGCGGCCGATGCGGATGCCCGCGCGGTACAGCCCGCGCCAGCCCATCGAGGGGTTGGCCTCGTGGAGTTCCCAGACCGCCGACGTCTGGGTGACCGTCACATCGTCGAGCACGCCGAGCGAACCGATGATGACGCCGGCGAGCAGCAGGCCGCTCATGTCGATCGATGGGTACAGCCCGTGGATCAGGCCCGTGTTGTCGTCCGTGTTCCCGGTCAGCGCGGCCCAGCCGATGAACACCGAGCCCAGGACGCCGATCAGCACCAGAGACATCAGGGTGCCGAGCACCGCCACCGACGTACGCGCCGACAGGCCGTGGCACATGTACAGGGCGATGAGCATGATGGCGCTCGATCCGACCACCGCCACGATCAGCGGGTTCGAGCCGTGCAGGATCGCGGGCAGGATGAAGAAGTTCAGGATCATGAAGCTGATGGCCAGTGCGACCAGCGCCATGACACCGCGCAGCCGGCCCACCACCACGACGACCAGCGCGAAGATCCCGGCGAGCAGTGCCATCGGGAACTTACGGTTCACATCGGTGACGGAGTACTGCAGATCCCTGGGCGCGGAGGGTTCGTACGCGACCACGACCTTCTCGCCCTGATGCAACTGCCGTGACTGGTCGGGCTGCACGATCTCCGTGAACGTACGGCCCTTGTCCTTGCCGGTGGAGACCGTGACCGTGGCCTTCTTGCAGGTGCCGGCCGCCTCCTGCGCCGCGGAGGAGCCCTCGGCGGTGGAGGTGTCCCCGGTCGAGCCCCCGCCCGAGGCGTTCACCGACGCGCAGCTCACGCTGACGACCTTGGTGACCGTCGCCTGCTGTGTCTGCCGGTCGAAGCCGACCCCGGTGCGCTTGTGCGACGGGGCGCCGCCGGGCCAGAGCACCACCATGCCGACCACGACCGCCACCGTGAACGGGATCAGGATCGCCGCGATGACCTTCCGCAGATGCCGGGAGACGGGGGCGGCGGGGCCGTGGCTGTGCGAGTGACCGTGCCCACCGCCTGCCCCGGAACTGTGCCCGCCGTCTCCACCCGGTCCGTGTCCGCCGTCCCCGCCCGATCCGTGGTCGTGCCCGGAACCAGAACCGTGGTCGTCGCCAGATCCCTGGTCGTGGCCATGCGGCGGCCCGGTCGGCGGGTACGGGGGCTGCTGTGTCGTGGTCACCGCCCGATCATCGCAAGAACGCCGGAGGCCCACTGTTCACCGCGCCACTTATGACGCTAGCGTGGAGGCACCTTTGCACACGCGGGAGCTCGGAGCACCGGGCTGAGAGGGCGCTGACCTTCGTCTCTGCGATGTTTCACGGGAAACGTCACCTGAATCGAGTGATGTTTCACATGAAACATCGGCTGACGGAAGCCGCTGCGTCGACCGCCGAACCTGTTACCGGGTAATGCCGGCGTAGGGAGTAGGTCTCATGACCAACAAAGACGTACGCACGTCTGCCGTCAGCCAGGACGAACAGCCCATTCCGGGCGAAGAGTTCGCGCGGGCCGAGCAGTCCACGGAGGCTGGAAAGCCGACGGAGGCCGAGCGGTCCATCGGCTGGCACAAGGGGTACGTCGCGGGCTCGCGCCCCGATCTGCGGGTGCCGGTCCGTCAGGTGCACCTCACCAACGGGCAGTCCGTGACGCTGTACGACACCTCCGGCCCGTACACCGATCCGCTCGTCGACACCGACGTCCGCAGGGGGCTGGCGCCGCTGCGGGAGAACTGGATCATCGCGCGCGGCGACACCGAGGAGTACGCGGGCCGTCCCGTCCGCCCCGAGGACGACGGCATCAAGCACACCTCACCGCGCGGTGGACTCCGCAACCTCGACGCGGTGTTCCCCGGCCGGCCGCGTCAGCCGCGCCGAGGCCGTGACGGTACGCCGGTCACGCAGCTCGCCTACGCGCGACGTGGCGAGATCACGCCCGAGATGGAGTTCGTGGCCGTACGGGAGAAGGTTTCGCCCGAGGTGGTCCGGGAGGAGATCGCGGCCGGGCGGGCGGTGCTGCCGGCCAACGTGAACCATCCGGAGATCGAGCCGATGATCATCGGCAAGCGGTTCCTGGTGAAGGTCAACGCCAACATCGGTAATTCCGCGGTCACTTCCTCCATCGAGGAGGAGGTCGAGAAGATGACCTGGGCGACCCATTGGGGCGCCGACACGGTCATGGACCTGTCCACCGGCCGCAACATCCACACCACCCGTGAGTGGGTGCTGCGCAACTCCCCCGTCCCCATCGGCACGGTGCCGCTCTACCAGGCGCTCGAAAAGGTCGACGGCCGCGCCGAGGAGCTGACCTGGGAGATCTACAAGGACACGGTCGTAGAACAGGCCGAACAGGGCGTGGACTACATGACCGTCCACGCGGGCGTGCGGCTGCCGTTCGTACCGCTGACGGCGAACCGCAAGACGGGCATCGTCTCGCGCGGCGGCTCGATCATGGCGGCCTGGTGCCTGGCCCACCACAAGGAATCGTTCCTCTACGAGAACTTCGAGGAGCTGTGCGAGATCCTCGCCGCCTACGACGTCACGTACTCGCTGGGCGACGGTCTGAGGCCGGGGTCGATCGCGGACGCCAACGACGAGGCCCAATTCGCGGAGTTGCGGACGCTCGGGGAACTCAACACGATCGCGAAGCGTTTCAACGTACAGACCATGATCGAGGGCCCGGGACATGTCCCGATGCACAAGATCAAGGAGAACATCGACCTTCAGCAGGAGATCTGTGATGAAGCTCCGTTCTATACGCTCGGCCCGCTGACGACGGACGTCGCGCCGGCGTACGACCACATCACCTCCGGCATCGGTGCTGCGATGATCGCCTGGTGGGGCACGGCCATGCTCTGCTATGTCACGCCCAAGGAGCACTTGGGCCTGCCCAATCGTGACGACGTCAAGACCGGCGTCATCACCTACAAGATCGCCGCCCACGCAGCCGACCTCGCCAAGGGGCACCCCGGTGCGCAGGAATGGGACGACGCGCTGTCCGACGCCCGCTTCGAGTTCCGCTGGGAGGACCAGTTCAACCTGGCCCTCGACCCGGACACGGCACGGGAGTTCCACGACGAGACGCTTCCGGCGGAGCCGGCCAAGACGGCGCACTTCTGCTCGATGTGCGGGCCGAAGTTCTGCTCGATGAAGATCAGTCAAAGCATCACTGCGCAGTTCGGCGGTACGGCTGCCGCTGGGGCGACGGCTGACGAGGTCGCTGAGGGGATGCTCCAGAAGTCGAAGGAGTTCGCGGCGAGCGGGAACCGCGTGTATCTGCCGCTGGCGGACTGAACCTGTCCATGAACTGGCGCCTCCATCGAGGCTCCCGGTCGTCGATGCCGGGGGCCTCTTGGACGGGATGGCTCTGCTGGGCGTCGTAACAGAAGAGAGAAGATCGCGCAGGGTGCGATCAAGGTCTCTACTCTGCCTGGCATGGGTGGGATCGATCTGGCCAACGGGGTCGTCGGCGCTGTGCTCGGGATGCTGGTTGCCGTGCTGTTCCAGGACCCGATTCAGAACAGCTGGTACAGACTGCGCACTCGCTCAAGGAGCGCGGTACGCAACCTGCGACGCCAGGAGGAGTCCAGTCCCGCGTGGAGAACCTTCTCCCTCGGTCCTCTTCATACCTCCGCACTGATCGTCGAAGGGGACGGGGAGTCACCCATACCGGCGCAGGCTGTCTACATCCAGGTGCTGGACCAGGGAATCGAATTGCCTTCCGATATGGCTGACTGGTGGGCCGAGATCGAGGAAGAAAGCGAGCGTTTGAGGGCAGAGGGCCAGACACTGTTGTGGAACGGACCTCGATACGCGGTCGAGACGCTCGATGTCTCCCGGACTGCTCTTGAGGAACAGCCGGTAGTCCATCTGCGATTGCGCCCGACGGACTACTACACCTTTCTCGCGGCGCAACAACTGGACCGTCGACTGCCCGACGGGACCACCCCTCGTTCGCGCTATCTCGATCCCGGCGACCCTTTGCGAGCTCCCGCGTTTCTGCAGTGCAGTTTCGCCGTGAATATCGCGGTGGTGACAGCCGACGACATGCTGGTCGTCAGCCAGCGCAGTAACCGCGTCCGAATGGCACCCGGCGTCTGGAACTCGTCCGTCAACGAGGGCATGTCACGGCACATCGACTCCTCCGGCAGGAGCGCCCCCGACCTCTATGCGGTCGCCCGGCGCGGCATGCGGGAGGAACTGTCCATAGAACCGCATGAGTACGCACTCGACCTGCTTGCCTTTGCGCTGGACGTCGAGAAGCGTCATTGGAGCGCTCACTTTTACGCCAGACTCAAGGATTTGACCTGCGAGGGTCTGCAAGCCCGCATGAGCAGAGGAGTGGCAGATCGATGGGAACACCAGACCATCGATTTCGTGCCTTTCCGTCCCGCAGCAGTGATCAAGTACATGCTGCGTGCCGATCGCATTCATCGGTGGGCCCCTCTCGCGCCGGCACTCTTTCATCTCGCGCTGGTGCATGCCTACAGTCGCGCGCCAGTCGAAAGAGCAGAAGCGCAGATCGTCCGACGTATGGCGGACTGAGTAGAGGCGAGCGCCGTTCCGGAAGTTCGGCTGTTTCGTCTGTCGGCGCCTCGGCGCACGGACTGCCCTCGGGCGGGGCTACTGAGGTAGTGCCGGACCAATGTTCCGCAGCGCGTTGAGGATGGTGTCCTCGGTGGAGTGCACTTCGGGGTAGAGCTTCTCCGGGTCGGTGTGGAGCTGGTAGTCCCACACAATGCCGTAGATCCCGAGCGTGACGAACGAGAGCAGGAAGTGCATGCCGAAGCTGCGATTCAAGGCCGGGACGGGTTCGAAGGTCACGGGGTACCGGATGATGCCCAGCTTCGTCCACGTGACGCTGAGCTTGTCGTAGAAGTCCTGCTCGGTGAGCTGGATCTGCCACCAGAAGCGCATGAGCCGATAGGTCGCGATGCAGCCGTAGATCCCGAGCGTGATGAAGGACAGGAAGAGCGACAGCCCTGCCTTGATCGGTTTGTGATCGTCCTCGAAGCGTTCTTTGACGAAGCGCCGCAGGTCGTTCAGGTCGTCATGGGCGGCATCGTATTGACCATGTTCCTCGGCGTACTGCTTCGAGGCATCGATGACCGCGTTGTAGTAGTGCATGCGGCGGTTTCTGAACAGGTCTGCGCGGTTGAGCCGACGATAGAACATCACGATCACGTAGATGCCCAGCGTGACCCATGAGAGGAGGAAGAAGTAGATGCCCCACCCGACGAACCTCTGGTCCGTCGTACGCCGCTCGTGCACGTAGCGGTCTACTTGCTGTACTGCTTGGAGCTGTTCCATACGGGCCCCCAGTTGATGAGCCCCGGAAGCGCCGGGCGCGCCCCACGTTCCTCCCAGGGTAGGCCCGCAACTTCGTGATGGCCCTCCCAGGACATCCGCCTTGAGCGCGGCGATACCAAGGCCGAGGACGAAGAGGGCATGGCTCGGAAGTTCAGCTCTCGGCGGGCTTCTCGCACAAGGTGTGGTCGACGAGGGTGCCTGTCGCGCGGTTGAGGGCGGTCAGGTCTGGGGGTGCGGTGGTGGTCGTGATGGAGATCGTCACCGCGCGCCTGCCGTCCGCGCTCACCGCGGGGCGGGTGTTGACGCCCGCGCCGTCGCCCTCGTGGGTGTAGTAGAAACCGCCGCAGGAGAGCGGGATCTTGCGGAGGCCGAGGCCGTAGGTGCCCTCGGGCATCTCGGCCACGTCCTCCGGGTCGTCGGTGCGCTGGACGGTCTGCCGCATCTCGCGCCACTGCGCGGCGGGGAGCAACCGGCCGTCGGCCAGGGCACGGAAGAAGGTGTTCAGGTCGGCGGTGGCGCTGACCACACCGGAGTCCGCGGTGTGCTGGTAGCTGTGTTCGGTGACGTCGAGGCGCTTGCCGTCGGCGGTCGTCAGGTACGCGTTCACGTGCGGGTCGGGCAGGAAGGGGTTGAGTCCGGGGACGGAGGTGTTCCGCAGTCCGAGCTTCGCGATGATCCGGTGCGCGACCAGGTCCTGCCAGCTCGCACCGCCGGCCTTCTCGGCGATCATCCCGGCCAGCAGGTAGTTGGTGTTGGAGTATGCCCAGCGAGTGGGCCCGCCCGGCCGGGGTACGAACACCGGCCGGTGCTTCATCGCCACCGCGACCAGGTCGGCCGTGGGGGTGGTGTCGTAGCGGTTCTCGTCGAAGTGGTTGATCAGCGCGTCCTGGATCTCCGGGTCGTCGATGTAGTCGTACAGGCCGCTGGTCTGGCGGAGCAGGTCGCGGACGGTGATGCGGCTGCCGTCGTTGCCGTTGCCCGAGACGACCGACGGAAGCCAGTGCTCGACTGTGTCGTCGAGCGACAGGCGCTTCTCCGCGACGAGTTGGAGGACGACGGTCGCCACGAAGGTCTTCGTCGTGCTGGCCACGCGGAAGTGCGCGTTCCAGGGGATCGGGGCCGTGGAGCCGGCCGTGCGGGTGCCGATGCGGGCCATGAGGGGGGCGCCGTTCGGTCCGTCGACCCTGGCCAGTACGTTCACGTCGCCGCCGCCGGCCTTTCGTACGGCTGCGAGGTCCTGGCGGAGCGTGTGCTCGGTGTAGGACGACGGCTTCGGCGCGGTGTGCCTGGTGGTGGCGGTCGCGGCCAGGGGTGAGCCCAGGGCGAGGAGCGCTGCTGCCAGCACGGTTGCGCCGGTCTTCTTCGACGACGGCATCTGCATGGTCGTATCCCCCGGTGTTCTGGTTCTTGGTCGGTGACGATCACCAGCCAACCGGACCTGTCGGCGTGAGGGGATGGGACTGTCCTCCGGATCCAGGGTGCACCTGGCCCCCGTACGGCCTACGGGTTCGCCCCCGGCCGTAGATTTGTCTGTGGAGTTGAGTTGCTCCGGGGGTGTGTTGTCGTGGGGTGGGGGACTGGGGGATGGGGACCGTGATTCTTCTTCAGGTGACGGACGAGGCGCAGTCGCTGGCGTGGGACGGCGATGATCTGGTCGATGTCGTGGGTGGTCGGCGGTGGGGGCCTGATGGGGTGGAGCGCCGGGTTTCGGTCGATCATGGGTATTCCTTCGACCGGAGCGTCAGCTCTCCGTCCGGCCGCTTCACCGTGGTCTACGACGAGCGGGGCACCGAGGCACTGCTGCTGGAGGGCGACCGGCCGGTCCGTGAGCTGGAGCGCAATGACGACTACGCCGAGGACTTCGACTATCCGGTCGCCCTCGGGGTGCTGCGGGACGGCCGTGAGGTACTGGTGCACTGCCCGGACCAGTACGACCTCCTTGAGATCGAGGACGCGGAATCCGGAGAACGGCTCACGGTCGGCGACCGTACGCAGAACGACGTCCTCCACTCGCGGCTGGCGGTGTCTCCGGGTGGGACCCATCTGTTGTCGGCGGGCTGGGTGTGGCATCCGTACGGGATCGTCGAAGTATTCGACCTGGAACGGGCGTTGACGGATCCCACTGTGCTCGACGGCCGTGGCGTGCCGTCCTTCTACCCGGGCAACAGTTCCGAGGTGATCGCGGGCTGCTGGCTCGACGGTGACCGTGTGGCGGTGGCGACCGGGGAGGAGTTCGTCGACGAGGAGGAGACCGCGGCGAGCGCAGGCCTGGGCAAACGGCAGTTGGGCGTCTGGTCGCTCGCCGAGGAGCGGTGGGTGCATCGCAACAGGGTCGACTTCCACATCGGCACGCTGATCCCGCGGGGTGACACGATCGTCTCGTTGTACGGGCATCCGCGGCTGATTGATGTCACGACGGGGGCGTCGACGGCGGAATGGCCGGCCGTGGAGGTGCCGAGCAGGGAGGGGAGTTACGGGGTCACCCACATCCCGACGCCGGTCGCGGCCCTGCACCCGGACGGCAACCGACTGGCTGTCGCCCAGCCGGAGAGCATCGCGATCATCGCCCTTCCTGAGAAGGCGTCCTGAGAGGGCGTCCGGAGAGGGCGTCTTGAGAAGGCGTCCCCGTGACCGGGCGTTCGGCTTGCGCTCCCCTGGTTGGGGGCGCAAGCCGAGGGGCTACTCCGGCTGGTGTTCTGGCCCCCCGAAGTCCGGGCTGGAGAAGTCCGGGCTGCTGAAGCTCGGACGGTGGCCCGGCTCCGGGCCTTCGTCGGGGCTGGAGAAGCCCGGGCGGTCGTAGCCGAGGTTCGGCATGCGACTCGGGGCCTTGGGTGTCGTACGGCGGAGTGGCGCCGTGCTCGGAGCCGCGAGCGCCTCCTGGAGGAACGGCAGGATGCCGCGTTCCAGGAGGGCGTCGTGCCAGGCCTCCCTGGCGCGGGCCACTTCGCCGCCCGACTCGCCGTAGGGGCCGGTGTCGAGCGAGGGCCTGTTGCGCAGGGCGGTGAGCAGCAGGCCGACGATGGCGACGAGGATCGCCGCCGCGGTCATGGCACCGAACACCCAGCCGGCGGTGAGCATGGTCTTGGCGAACGCCGGTTCGGGGCTGAGCATCTTGAGGATGTAGCCCACGAGCAGGAATATCGCCGCGGCCGTGCCGGCGAGGACGGGGGTGAGGACGGCGGCGACGGCGATGGCGCCCGCACCCTCGGCCGCCTCCCCCAGGGTGGTGGCGAGCCCCATCGCGCCCACGCCGCCCGGCTCCGCGGAACCGGGCTCGTGGACGGCCGACGGGGTGGACGACGCCGGCCGGCGCAGTTCCTCGCGGACCTTCACGTAGTGCTGGTACTCGGTCGCCGCGGCCGCCGTGATGAGCGCGGTGGCGTTCAGCGCCATGGTGCGCAGCTGTTCGGGGTTGAGCCGCTTGCCGACAGCGGCCAGTTCCGGGCGGGTAGGGGCGGAGCGCAGCGCCTCGTCGAGGATCCGCTCGTACTCCTGGCGGTCCTCGCTGTGCAGGTGCTGCGGAACGCTGTTCATGTGCATCCCCCGATGCTCCGTAGGGCTTGGGGCTCGCATGCCAACGAGCCGTCGGGCAGAAACGGAGGGGAGCCTGCTACGGATAAGCCGATGGTAGAGCGGCGACGGCACACGGTGACAGGGGGTTTCCAGAAATTGGCCCTGGCCAGCGCTGTCGTCCGCCGGTCCTCCGAGGGGGGACGTCTGCCCGGATAACGCTCAGATATCCAACGGCAGTTGCTGGACCAGCAGTTTTCCGGCCATGGTCACGCCGCCGTCCATCGCGATGGCGAGTCCCTCGGCGTAGACGTGCGGTCCCTCGACCACGGGACCGGCGCTGTCCTCGCCGTCCTCGGAGCCCACGTCTCCCAGGAGATACGGAATCGGGCTGTGGCCGTGCACGATCCGGGTCCCGCCGTACATGTCGAGCAGGGAGCGGACATGGTCGGCGCCGCCCTCGTCGCGGAAGGAGAACCGCTTGGTCAACTTGCGGAACACGTCCCAGACCTCGTCCGCGTCGTTGCGCGTGAGGGTCTCGCGGACGTTGTCGTTGACCGCCTCGATCGAGTCGCCGTAGTCGAGGTAGGCGGTGGTGTCGGAGTGGACGAGCAGGTGGCCGTCGACCTCCTCCATGGCGTCCAGCCGGGCCATCCACTGCAGGTGGACGTCCTGGAGGCGGTCCATGTCGGTCTTCTGGCCGCCGTTGAGCAGCCAGGCCGCCTGGAAGGTGGCGGTGCCCGCGCCGGAGTTGACGGGGGTGTCGCCGAAGCGCTTGGCGCCGAGCAGGAGCAGCTCGTGGTTACCCATGAGCGCCTTGCAGTAGCCGCCGGCCGCGGCCGCCTCGGCGGACAGTCGCATCACCAGGTCGATGACGCCGATGCCGTCGGGGCCGCGGTCGGTGAAGTCGCCGAGGAACCAGAGCCGCGCGGTGCCCGCGCACCAGCTGCCCGCGGCGTCGATCAGGCCCTTCTCCCGCAGGGCGGCCACCAGTTCGTCCAGGTAGCCGTGTACATCCCCTACGACGAACAGCGGACCGGGGCCCTCCGTCTGCTGCGGGACGGCCGCCGACGCCGGGTCCACCGCGACCTGAACCGTGTCACCCCGACGGATGACGGGCAGATCGCGCTGAGTGGGCGTGTAGCCCTCCGGATAGACCTCGTCGAAGGCCTCGTCAAAGGCCTCCTCGTCGGGTCGTACGGCCTCGCCGGGCTGCGCGCTGTCGGCGTACGGACCGGTCTCGTGGACGTACGCCGGTACCCGGAAGTCGCGCAACGTCGCCGTCCGCTCCGTCTCGGGTCCCTGACCGGCCCCCTGAGTCATCGACCCCTCCACCATCGCGCCGCAGCTGCACCGCGTCGGACTGCCTGGTCGCAGCGGCCCGCGGTGTCGTGGGCCCATCATAGGAATGCGGATCGCGCCATGTGATGACCCAGGGGTGCTGAATCGGACCAGGACTCCGGTCCACCGCGGCTTTCGCCCCGATTGGGCAGGGGTTCGGCTGGTGGCCGTCTGCTTGACGTGGGGTGGGCGGGGGTTGGTTCGCGCCGTTGGGCGGCTGGAAATCGTCGGTGGTGGTTGCTTGGGGTGGGGTGGGTGGGGGTGCGTGGTCGGGGGTGGTGGGGGTTGCTTGGGTGGGGGCGGTGGGGCGGTGCGTGGTCGGGCGGTGGGGATCGCTTGCGCGGGGTGGTGGGGGCGTCGGTTCGAGGTGGGTGTGCCCGCGGGTGAGTGGTGGGGTCGGTTCGGGGTGGTTTCGCCCGCGGTTGGTGGGTGGGGTCGGGGTCGTGGCGGTACGGCGAGCCCGCCGCTGGTGGGGCCCCTCTGGTGTTGTCAGAGGTGAACGGGTTGGTGCCGGGTACGCGGCGGGCTGCGCCGCACCGCCACGACCCACTCCCGTTTCGTCGGCGGCTGCGGGCTCGTGGGGCGAGGGGGGCTCTGTGGGTCACTGGGCCTTGCGGGCCGCTTGCGCGGGGCTGGTCGGGCGGGGCTTGTTCGGGGGCGGGGTGTGGGCCGCTTCTGTGGGGCTGGTGTGGACCGGCTGATCGGGGGTGGTGGGGGCTGCCTGTCTGGCGTAGGTGTCGGGCGGCTGTTTGGCGGCGGTACCGGTTGCCCGACTCGGTGCGGATATCGGGTTCCTGCTCTGGTGCGGGGTGCGGGGCGTGCGGTGCGGGGTGCCTGCGCCTTGGCGGTTCTCGGTGCGCGGCCTGTCCGGCGGGGTGCCGGTCCTGTCGCCGGTCCAGTCGGTCCTGGCGCCGGTGTTGACCGCGTGTCCGGCGCTGGTGCTGGTCGCCCGCTTCGTCGCCGGTCCCCATAGCGCCCTGCCCGCCAGGGTGCCGGTTCCGCAGTCCGCCCTGCCAGCCTCGGTACGACCGTCAGTCCCGCCCCGGTACTGACCGCTTGTCCGGCGCCGGTCCCCACCGCCGGCCTTGCCCGCCAGAGCACAGGCCTCACCGCCCGCCATGCTGACCCCGGCGCCGGGTGGGAGTCCCGGCGCCGTTCGGCCCGCCACGGGCACTTGAAGGGGGTCCTGTGCGCCGTGGGCCGAGGGGAGTTCCCGGTACCGGTCCGGCCATCCCTATGGCGCCTGAGTGCCGCGCCCTGGCCGCGCTCGGGGGCAACCTGCGCAAGTACTCCGGGTCCTGTTTCGGCCGGACCGGGGTGGCGGGTGGGAGTCCCGGCCCCGTTCCGCTCGTGACGGCACCCGTGTGGGTCTCGACGCCGGGCGCTGGCGGCACGCGATGGGAGCCTCGGTTCCTGGTCTCACGGACACCTGGAGCAAGTCCGCTTCCGCTTCCGGCTGACCACGGCCACCGATGAAACCCCGGACACTCCCACCGCTTACCCCGCCCGAGCCCACACCCACCCGGACGGCACCCACCCGGACGGCACCGACCCCACCCCTGCCCCCATGGCACCCGACGGAACTCCGGACACCCCGCATCCCTCACCCCGCATCCCTCACCCCGCCCAAGCCCAGACCCACCGGGACGGCGCCGGCACAAGCACCGACCCTGCCCCCCCGAGGGACCCCCGCCCCCTACTTCCCCTCAGGCGACCGAGGTGGACTGACCGTCGTTCGAGGCGGGCGCCGCTGGGACGACGTCCGGATGATCAGCTCCGTCGGTATCACCTGCTCGATCGGCAGGTCGGATTCGACCCCCTCGATCGCGTCGATGAGGAGTTGCACCACCGCCGTACCGATCCGCCGCGGCTTCAGGGACAGCGTCGTGACCGGTGGCTCGGTGTTGGCGTACACCGTGGACTCGCTGCAGCACACGAGCAGCAGGTCCTCCGGCACCCGCATGCCGTAGCGCCGCGCCGCCGCCAGCAGATCCGTGCCGTTGGGGTCGAACAGGCCGTAGACCGCGTCGGGCCGGTCGGGCCGGGCGAGCAACCGGTCGGCGGCGACGGCCCCCGCGCACGGATCGTGCGCCGGGTACGACTCGTACACCGGATCCTGGCCCACCCGCTCACACCAACGCAGGTATGCGGTCGTCGAGAGATGCGTGTACGTGTCCGTGCTCGTGCCCGTGAGCAGGCCGATCCGGCGGGCGCCGGCGTCGGCCAGGTGGTCCAGGATGCCCAGGACCGCGGCCTCGTGATCGTTGTCGACCCAGGCGGTCACCGGGAGCGAGCCGGCCGGGCGGCCGTCGGAGACGACCGGTAAACCCTGCCGGACGAGCTCGCTGACCACCGGGTCCTGGTCGGACGGGTCGATGACGACCGTGCCGTCCAGGGCGACGTTCGACCACACGTCGTGGCGCGAGGTCGCGGGGAGGATCACGAGGGCGTAGCCGCGGGCGAGCGCGGCCGAGGTGGCGGCCCGCGCCATCTCGGCGAAGTACGCGAACTCGGTGAAGGTGAAAGGTTCATCCCCGTACGTCGTCACGGTCAGGCCGATGAGGCCGGACTTGCCGGTACGGAGCGTGCGAGCCGCCGCTGAGGGCCGATAGCCCAGCCGGTCGGCGACTTCGCGGACATGGCGTCGGGTGGCGTCCGGGAGCCGGCCCTTGCCGTTGAGGGCGTCGGAGACGGTCGTGATGGAGACTCCGGCCGCGGCGGCCACGTCTCTGATTCCCGCCCGGCCCGGCCGGCTTCCTCGACGAGAGGTTTCCGCGCGGCTCACCTGGTGCTTCCCTGCTGCTGTCATGGCGAGCCGATAGTAGGGCTCATGCGGTGGGGTAGTGCGGACGCATATGCACGCGTTGACAGGCACGTTTCTGCAAGGTCAGAAGGGGTCAACTGCCTTAGAAACAAAGTCAGTTAAACGATGCGATGGCATTACGTGACTTGTCGGCGCGCATGGGCCTGCCAAGCCCCCCATGTTTCGAAGAGGTCTCAACTCACCTGCACGAGGGATGCGCGCCACGGCGTGAGCTACCGGCGCATAGATATATGTACAGCGCGCCCCCGGTTCGTGCGCCTTCGTATGGTGTTGCCCCTGATGCGGATGTGACACGTGGGGCGATCCCGGCAGACTCCCGACAGAGGCCCGGAGGCTTCTCACGCGGACACCCGGGGTTGCTCACCCGCACCGGACCTGTACGCCCCGGCGTCGAATCCTCATAAGGTGAGCAGTATTGATAGCCGGTGGTGCCGGTGGTGGTCACAAGGAGGACTGCGGTGAGCGAGACGAGCCCGAAGCTGCGCGCCGAGCTGGAGGGTATCCCCACCTACAAGCCGGGCAAGCCCGCCTCGGCGGACGGTCCGGTGGCCTACAAGCTGTCCTCCAACGAGAACCCGTACCCCCCGCTCCCCGGCGTGATGGAGAGCGTCACCGCGGCCGCCCAGAACTTCAACCGGTACCCCGACATGGCGTGCACCGGTCTGATGAACGAGCTGGCGGAACGGTTCGGCGTCCCCGTCTCCCACCTGGCCACCGGCACCGGCTCGGTCGGCGTCGCCCAGCAGCTGATCCAGGCGACCTCCGGACCCGGCGACGAGGTCATGTACGCCTGGCGCTCCTTCGAGGCGTACCCGATCATCACGCGGGTCAGCGGCGCCACGGCCGTGCAGGTCCCGCTGACCCCGGGCGACGTGCACGACCTGGACGCGATGGCCGACGCCATCACCGACCGGACCCGGCTGATCTTCGTCTGCAACCCCAACAACCCGACGGGCACGGTCGTACGGCGAGTCGAGCTGGAGCGCTTCCTGGACCGGGTGCCCGGCGACGTGCTGGTCGTCCTGGACGAGGCCTACCGCGAGTTCATCCGCGACATGGACGTGCCGGACGGCGTCCAGCTCTACCGCGACCGGCCGAACGTCTGCGTCCTGCGGACCTTCTCCAAGGCGTACGGCCTCGCCGGCCTGCGGGTCGGTTTCGCGATCGCCCACGAGCCGGTGGCGGCGGCGCTGCGCAAGACGGCGGTGCCCTTCGGGGTGAGCCAGCTCGCGCAGGACGCGGCGATCGCCTCGCTGCGTGCCGAGGACGAACTGCTCGGCCGCGTCGGCTCGTTGGTCGGCGAGCGCACCCGCGTGGCCGACACGCTGCGCGCCCAGGGCTGGACGGTCCCCGAGACCCAGGCCAACTTCGTGTGGCTGCGGCTGGGTGAGCGCACGCTCGACTTCGCGGCGGCCTGCGACCAGGCGGGCGTGGTGGTACGGCCGTTCGCGGGCGAGGGCGTGCGGATCACGATCGGGGAGACCGAGGGCAACGACATCTTCCTGAAGGTGGCGGAGGGGTTCCGCAAGGAGCTCTAGCCGTCGCGGATGTGAGGGTTCGTAACGAGTGACGTCAGGGGGGTTGCCATATGGGAACCCCCCTCCGTAATGGGCCCCCGAAGGGGACCCCCCTTCCGCTGCCGAAAATCTGTACGTCATAATAGCTTGTGAATGTGAACGCGTTCACAAGCGTGTCCCAGTTCGTCCCATGATGTGTGCGATAAAAGGGGCAAACTGCCGCTGTACCGCGGCGACATAAGGAGACCGACGACGTGGAAATGGCTCTGGCGCCAGAGACACTGGCGCGATGGCAGTTCGGCATCACCACCGTCTACCACTTCCTGTTCGTCCCCCTGACGATCTCGCTCGCCGCTCTCACGGCCGGGCTGCAGACCGCGTGGGTGCGCACGGAGAAGGAGAAGTACCTCAGGGCCACCAAGTTCTGGGGCAAGCTCTTCCTGATCAACATCGCCATGGGTGTCGTGACGGGCATCGTGCAGGAGTTCCAGTTCGGCATGAACTGGTCCGCCTACTCGCGGTTCGTCGGTGACATCTTCGGTGCCCCGCTCGCCTTCGAGGCGCTGATCGCGTTCTTCTTCGAGTCCACCTTCATCGGGCTGTGGATCTTCGGCTGGGACAAGCTGCCCAAGCGGATCCACCTGGCCTGCATCTGGATGGTCTCGATCGGCACGATCCTGTCGGCGTACTTCATCCTCGCGGCCAACTCGTGGATGCAGCACCCCGTCGGCTACCGGATCAACAAGGCGAAGGGCCGTGCCGAACTCACCGACTTCTGGCACGTGCTGACCCAGAACACCGCGCTCGCGCAGGCCTTCCACACGCTCTCCGCGTCGTTCCTGACCGGCGGCGCGTTCATGGTCGGCATCGCGGCCTTCCACCTGTTCCGCAAGAAGCACATCGCCGTGATGAAGAGCTCGCTGCGACTGGGCCTGATCACCGTCGCCATCGCCGGCCTGCTCACCGCCGTCAGCGGCGACACCCTCGGCAAGGTCATGTTCAAGCAGCAGCCCATGAAGATGGCCTCCGCCGAGGCCCTGTGGGACGGCCAGAACTCCGCGCCGTTCTCGATCTTCGCCTACGGCGACGTCAGCAAGGGCCACAACTCCGTCGAGCTGTCGATCCCCGGGATACTGTCCTTCCTCGCCGACGACGACTTCAGCTCGTACGTTCCCGGCATCAACGACACCAACAAGGCCGAGCAGGCCAAGTACGGTCCCGGCGACTACCGGCCCATCATCCCCGTCACCTTCTGGGCGTTCCGCTGGATGATCGGCTTCGGCATGGCGTCCTTCGCCATCGGCCTGGCCGGACTCTGGCTGACCCGCAAGAAGTTCATGCTGCCCCAGCATCTGCGGGTCGCCGAGGACGAAGTGCCGAACGTCGTCCTCTTCAAGAAGAAGGCCCTCGGCCCGAAACTCACCAAGCTCTACTGGCTGGTGTCCATCTGGACCCTCGGCTTCCCCCTGATCGCCAACTCCTGGGGCTGGATCTTCACCGAGATGGGCCGCCAGCCCTGGGTCGTCTACGGCCTCTTCCAGACCCGTGACGCCGTCTCCCCCAGCGTCTCCCAGGGCGAGGTCCTCACCTCGATGATCGTCTTCACCTCGCTCTACGCCGTCCTCGCCGTCATCGAGGTCAAGCTGCTCGCGAAGTACGTCAAGGCCGGCCCGCCCGAACTCACCGAGGCCGACCTCAACCCGCCCACGAAGATCGGCGGCGACTCCCAGGACGCCGACAAGCCGATGGCCTTCTCCTACTAGGCCGAGGGAGCTGCACAGTCATGGAACTGCACGACGTCTGGTTCGTCCTCATCGCCGTCCTGTGGACCGGCTACTTCTTCCTGGAGGGCTTCGACTTCGGGGTCGGCATCCTCACCAAGCTGCTCGCCCGGGACCGCACCGAGAAGCGGGTGCTGATCAACACGATCGGCCCGGTCTGGGACGGCAACGAGGTCTGGCTGCTCACCGCCGGCGGCGCGACCTTCGCCGCCTTCCCCGAGTGGTACGCCACCCTCTTCTCCGGCTTCTACCTTGCCCTGCTGATCATCCTGGTCTGCCTGATCGTCCGGGGCGTCGCCTTCGAGTACCGGGCGAAGCGGCCCGAGGAGAACTGGCAGCGCAACTGGGAGACGGCGATCTTCTGGACCTCGCTGCTCCCCGCGTTCCTGTGGGGTGTGGCCTTCGGCAACATCGTGCACGGCGTGAAGATCGACAAGAACTTCGAGTACGCCGGCACTTTCTGGGATCTGCTCAACCCGTACGCGATCCTCGGCGGCCTGGTCACGCTGACGCTCTTCACCTTCCACGGCGCGGTGTTCACGGCACTCAAGACCGTCGGGGACATTCGGGTGCGGGCGCGGAAACTGGCCCTCCAAGTCGGTCTCGTCGCCGCCCTGTTGGCGCTGGCCTTCCTGATCTGGACCCAGGTCGACAGCGGTGACGGCAAGAGCCTGGTCGCGCTGATCGTGGCCGTCGTCGCACTCGTCGCGGCGCTGGGGGCGATTCAACTCGGCCGTGAGGGCTGGTCGTTCGCGTTCTCAGGCCTCACCATCGTGGCGGCCGTCGCGATGCTCTTCCTGTCGCTCTTCCCGAACGTCATGCCGTCCTCGCTCAACCCGGACTGGAACCTCACGGTCACCAACGCCTCGTCGAGCCCGTACACCCTGAAGATCATGACCTGGTGCGCGGGGATCGCCACGCCGATCGTGCTGCTCTACCAGAGCTGGACGTACTGGGTGTTCCGCAAGCGGATCGGCACGCAGCACATCGCCGAAGCCGCGCACTGAGTCCGCGCTCTTAGTTCGAGCGTTGAGTCCGACTTGGGGCATGTTTCACGTGAAACATGCCCCGGTGGGACCTACCGAGAAGTCGGGACCGGCCGAGAAGTTCGGACCTCCTGAGAAGAGGGTGTGTTTCACGTGAAACCGATCGACCCACGTCTGCTCCGCTACGCCCGCGCCACCCGCCCCTTCCTGATGGCGGTCGTCGCCCTGGGTGCCGTTGGGGCGCTGCTGGTCATCGCGCAGGCGATGCTCATCGCGGAGGTCGTGGTCGGTGCCTTCCAGCATCGGATGTCCGTCGGTGAACTCGGCACTCCCCTGCTGTTGTTGGCGGCAGTCGCCGTCGGCCGTGCCTTGGTCTCCTGGCTCACCGAACTCGCCGCCCACCGCGCCAGCGCCGCCGTGAAGTCGGAGCTGCGGGGGCGGCTGCTGGAGCGTTCCGTGGAGCTGGGCCCCGGCTGGCTGAGCGGGCAGCGGACCGGATCGCTGGTCGCCCTCGCCACCCGGGGTGTCGACGCCCTCGACGACTACTTCTCGCGCTATCTCCCGCAGTTGGGGCTCGCGATCGTCGTCCCCGTGGCGGTGCTGGCGCGGATCGTCACCGAGGACTGGGTCTCGGCGGCGATCATCGTCGGCACCCTGCCGCTCATCCCCCTCTTCATGGTGATGATCGGCTGGGCCACGCAGTCCCGGATGGACCGTCAGTGGCAGCTGCTCTCCCGGCTCTCCGGACACTTCCTGGACGTGGTCGCGGGGCTGCCGACCCTGAAGGTGTTCGGCCGGGCCAAGGCGCAGGCCGACTCGATCCGGCGCATCACCGGCGAGTACCGCCAGGCGACCATGCGCACGCTCCGGATCGCCTTCGTCTCCTCCTTCGCCCTGGAACTCCTCGCCACCCTCTCCGTGGCCCTGGTCGCCGTGACGATCGGCATGCGCCTCGTCCACGGCGACATGGACCTCTACGTCGGTCTCGTCGTCCTCGTCCTGGCACCCGAGGCGTATCTGCCGCTGCGCCAGGTGGGCGCGCAGTACCACGCGGCTGCGGAGGGCCTCGCCGCGGCCGAGGAGATCTTCTCGGTACTGGAGACACCGGTACCGGCCTCGGGCGCCACCGAAGTGCCGTCGGACGCCGTGGCCTTCGAGGGCGTGACGGTCCGCTATCCCGGACGGTCCACGGATGCCGTGTCGGACGCGTCCTTCGTCGTGGCACCCGGAGAGACGGTCGCCCTCGTCGGCCCGAGCGGCGCGGGCAAGTCCACTTTGCTGAACGCCCTGTTGGGGTTCGTCCGGCCCGCCGAGGGCCGGGTACGCGTCGGGGGAGTCGATCTCACCGACGTCGACCTGGAACGGTGGCGCTCGCGAATCGCCTGGGTGCCGCAACGCCCGCAGCTCTACGCCGGGACGATCGCCGAGAACGTACGGCTCGCCCGCCCCGACGCCGACGACACCACGGTACGGCGGGCGTTGGCCGATGCCGGTGCCCTGGACTTCGTGGACGCGTTGCCCGAGGGCATCGGGAGCGTGCTCGGCGAGGACGGGGCCGGGCTGTCCGCCGGGCAGCGGCAACGGCTCGCCCTCGCCCGGGCCTTCCTCGCCGACCGTCCCGTCCTGCTCCTCGACGAACCGACGGCCGCGCTGGACGGGGCGACCGAGGCCGAAGTGGTCGAGGCGGTACGGCGGTTGGCGGTCGGGCGGACGGTTCTGCTCGTGGTGCACCGGCCGGCCCTGCTGGCGGTCGCGGACCGGGTGGTGCGGGTGACGGAGGGCGCGGCCGTGATGCACGCGGAGGCCGCGCCGACGCTCGCCGATCCGAGTCCGGTCTCGTCGGAGGCGCCGGTGAGTTCAGCTGTCGCCCACGAGCCCGAGACGCGGCTTGCCGCACATGCGGGTGGTGTCCTCTCCCGGGTCCGTGCCATGTCCGGTGCGCGGCGCGGTCGCCTCGCCCTGGCGCTGCTGCTCGGAAGTCTTGCGCTGGGCAGTGCCGTTGGGCTCATGGCCACCTCGGGGTGGCTGATCTCGCGGGCCTCGCAGCAGCCGCCCGTGCTGTACCTGATGGTGGCGGTGACGGCGACGCGGACCTTCGGCATCGGGCGGGCCGTCTTCCGGTACGCGGAGCGGCTCGTGTCGCACGACGCGGTGCTGCGGATGCTGGCCGACACCCGGGTCGCCGTCTACCGGCGCCTTGAGCGGCTGGCGCCCGCCGGGCTGCGCGACACCCGTCGCGGCGATCTGCTGTCCCGGCTCGTCGCCGACGTGGACGCGCTCCAGGACTACTGGCTGCGCTGGCTGCTGCCCGCCGGGGTCGCGGTCGCCGTCTCCGCCACGACGGTCGGCTTCACGGCCTGGCTGCTCCCGGAGGCCGGTGCCGCCCTCGCGGTCGGCCTCCTCGCGGCCGGCGTCGGCGTCCCCCTCGTGACCGGCGCCGTGGCCCGCCGTGCCGAACGGCGACTGGCCCCCGCTCGCGGTGTGCTCGCCACCCGCGTGACCGAACTGCTCACCGGCACCGCCGAGTTGACGGTCGCCGGCGCACTGCCCGCCCGTACCGCCGAGGCCAAGCGGGCCGACAGCACCCTCACCCGGATCGCCTCCCGCGCCGCCACCGCCACCGCGCTCGGCGACGGCCTCACCGCACTGATCTCGGGCCTGACCGTCGCAGTCACCGCACTCGTGGCCGCCCAGGCCGTCGCAGCGGGACGGCTCAGCGGTGTCCTGACGGCCGTCGTCGTCCTCACCCCGCTCGCCGCCTTCGAGGCCGTCCTCGGACTCCCGCTCGCCGTGCAGTACCGGCAGCGGGTCCGCAAGAGCGCCGAGCGCGTGTACGAGGTACTGGACGCCCCCGAACCCGTACGGGAACCGGAACGGCCCCGCCAGGCACCCGCGACGCCCTTCCCGCTCGTCGTACAGGGACTGGCCGCCCGGCACACCGGGCAGGACCGGGACGCGCTCACCGGGCTCGACCTGACGTTGGAGAAGGGGCGCCGGGTCGCGGTCGTCGGGTCCTCCGGGTCCGGCAAGACGACGCTTGCGCAGGTGCTGCTGCGCTTCCTCGACGCGGACGCCGGCACGTACACGCTGGCCGGTGTGGACGCGTACGCCCTGGACGGCGACGACGTACGACGGCTCGTCGGGCTGTGTGCGCAGGACGCTCACCTCTTCGACAGCTCGGTGCGCGAGAACCTGCTCCTCGCGAGGAAGGACGCGACCGAGGACGAACTGCGGGCCGCGCTGGAGCGTGCCCGGCTGCTCGACTGGGCCGACGGGCTGCCCGACGGCCTCGACACCCTCGTCGGTGAACACGGGGCACGGCTCTCCGGCGGGCAGCGGCAGCGGCTGGCGCTCGCCCGTGCCCTGCTCGCCGACTTCCCGGTGCTCGTGCTCGACGAGCCCGCCGAACACCTGGACCTGGCGACCGCCGACGCGCTCACCGCCGATCTGCTGGCCGCCACGGAAGGCCGTACGACACTGCTCATCACGCACCGGCTCGCGGGCCTGGAGGACGTGGACGAGGTGATCGTGCTGGACGAGGGACGGGTGGTGCAGCGGGGTCCGTACGCCGGACTGGCCTCCGTGGAGGGGCCGTTGCGGGGGATGGCGGAGCGGGAGGCGGAGTCGGAGCTGCTGGTGGCGGCCGGTTAGGGGTCCGGTGGCCGAGCCGCTCGACTTTCCGTTACAAAGGGGACTAATTAGGCTCGGTGTATGTCAGCCGCCCCGCGCCCCGGTTCCCCGTCGCCCGCCCCGGGACTGTCGGCCGAACTGGCTGCCCGCGTCCCGCAGTTGCTGGAGGCCATGCGGTCCGTGGGGAGCGGGCTCGAACTCCACTCCACGTTGGAGCGGATCTGTGAGGCGGCGGCCACGCTGACGGAGGCCCGCTACGCGGGGATCGGTGTCGTCGACGAGGACGGCGACGCGCTCGCCGACTTCGTCTTCCACGGGGTCGACGCGGGGACCGCGCGGCGCATCGGGCGGTTCCCCGACGGACACAAGGGGCTGCTCGGCGCGCTCATCCGGGAGTCGGAGCCGGTACGGCTGGTGGATGTGAGCGAGGACCCGCGGTCCTGGGGTTTTCCCGAGCACCATCCGCGGATGCGCGGCTTTCTCGGAGTTCCCGTTCGCGTCTCGGGTGAGGTCTTCGGGAACCTTTATCTCGGCGAGAAGCGTGGCGGCGACCCCTTCAACGACTACGACGTCAGCATGGTCCGGGTGCTGGCGACCGAGGCCGGTATCGCCATCGGCAACGCCCGGCTGTACGAGGCCGCCAAGCAGCGCGAGCGGTGGATCGACGGGTCGGTGGCCGTCACGACCGCTCTGCTGTCCGGCGGGGACGCCGAGGAGGCGCTGCAGGTCGTCGCGGAACGGGCCCGCCGGCTGTCCGGTTCGGCGGCCGGGATCGTGCTGCTGCCCGCTGCCGAGGGTGGCATGGAGATCGTCGCCGTGTCCTCGGAACAGCCGTCGGACCAGCTCGGCAGGGTCGTCGCGCCGGACAGCGAGATCGTCGCGCAACTCCTCGACGGACGGCCGGTGTTCGTGGCGGACGCGGCCACCGATCCCCGGATGCTCAGCGCCCTCGCGCGCGCGTACGGGCCGATCATGGCGCTGCCCCTGCAGAGCGGAGGGCGCGTCCTGGGGGCCCTGGTCACGCCCCGCGCGCAGGGCGAGCGGCCGTTCACGGAGACCGAGCGCACCCTCGCGATCCAGTTCGCCTCGCAGGCCGCGCTCGCGCTGATGATGGCCGAGGCTCAGCGTGACCGGGAGCGGCTCGCGGTGTATGAGGACCGCGACCGGATCGCCCGTGACCTGCACGACCTGGTCATCCAACGGCTGTTCGCCACCGGGATGATGCTGGAGAGCGCCCAGCGCGGGTCGCTCGTCCCCGAGGTGCGGCACGGTGTGGCCAATGCCGTCGACGAACTCGACGTCACCATCCAGGAGATCCGCACCGCGATCTTCGCGCTCCAGCAGGGTCCCGCCGAGGCGCCCTCCGGGCTGCGTACGCGAGTGCTGCGGGAGATCAACATGGCTGCGGTGCCGCTCGGGTTCAAGCCCGGGCACCGTTTCGTCGGCGTGGTCGACACGACGGTCGGCGACCTCACCGGCAAGAACCTCATCGCTGCCCTGCGCGAGGCACTCTCCAACGCGTTCCGGCACGCGGAGGCGACGCGCATCGAGGTCGTCGTCGACGCGACCGCGACCCTGCCGGACGGTCGGCCCGGCGTACGGCTCACCGTCGCGGACGACGGGGTCGGCATCCCGGAGGGCGGTCGGCGCAGCGGCCTGAAGAACCTCAAGCGCCGGGCCGAATCCATGGGCGGCGACAGCTGGTACGGGCCGGGCATCGGCGAGGACGGCGGCGGTACGACGGTGGTGTGGCAGGCGCCCCACTGAGCCCTGCCGGGATCCTGTCCGGTGTGGCTTCCGCCGAGCCCGGCGGGACCTTGTCGGGTACGGCTCCCACTGAGCCCGGCCGGGACCCTGTCCGCCGTGACTCCCAACTGAGCCCTGTCGGACGCCCGTCCGGTGCGGCTTCCGGCGAGCCCTGTCGGACACCTGCCCGCCATGGCTCCCGCTGAGCCGTTCGCAGCAAGGCGTCCCCCATGCGTACGACTTGAACAGGGCCTTCGTCCGCCGCGCGGGGCACGATCACTGACATGCGCTCATCTCGCCGTCATCCGCTGCTCGTTCCGGTGCTGCTGTGCGCGCTCGCCGTCCTGGCGGCCCGCCCCGGCGACGACGACACTCAGGGCGCCGCCGGTGCCAGCGCGGAGGTGGCGCGGCTCTACCAGGACGCGGCCGTCGCGGCGCAGCGGTACGAGGCGGGGCGGCAGGAGGCCGACGCGCAACGGGCCCGTGCTCAGCAGGTCGAGGGCCAACTGGACCGCGAACGGCGGGAGACCGCACGGCTGCACGAGGACCTGGGCCGGATCGCCCGCGCCCAGTACCGCAGCGGCGGCGGTGTCCCGATGGTGGCCCGGATCATCCTCGCGGACAGCCCCGAGGACCTGATGCGCGATCAGCACGTCTTCTCCCAGGCGGATCTCGCCGTCGGCAACGCGATCGGCAGGAGCCACCGGGCCGAGGTGCGGCTCGCCGGTGACGAGGCGAAGGCCGCGTCGGCGTGGCGGACGCTGGAGAAACGGAACGCCGAACTCGCCGACCTGAAGCAGGGCATCCAGCGGAAACTCGAAGAGGCGCGCGGCCAGTTGCAGGGGCAGGCGGACGCCTCGGTCGCGGCGGGCAGCTGCCGGGGCGCCGTCCGCCTAGATCAGCCGCCGAACCGGGTCACCGACCCGTGGGTCGCGCCGGTGGAGACCGTCGAACTGTCCGCGGGCTTCGGCAGCGGCGGCTCCCGCTGGGCGAACCGGCACACCGGCCAGGACTTCGCGGTGCCCATCGGCACGCCGGTCCGGGCTGCCGGGGCGGGCCGGGTGGTGCGGGTGTCCTGCGGGGGCGCCTTCGGCATCGAGATCGTCATCGAGCACCCGGGCGGCTACTACACGCAGTACGCCCACCTCGCCGCCGTCACCGTCGACCAGGGGGACCGCGTCACCACCGGCCAGTGGATCGCCCAGTCCGGCACGACCGGCAACTCCACCGGCCCACACCTGCACTTCGAGGTACGGGTCACCCCGGACATGGGATCGGCGGTCGACCCTCTGCCCTGGCTGGCACAGCGAGGAGTCCCGCTCGGCTAGGGCACTCGTCGCTCGCGTAAGGGGCGTGCTTCAGGACGACGCCCGTTACCACCGGCCGCCGTCACCGCTGCAACCGCCGTTACCGCCGCTCGGCCAGCATCCGCTCGATCACGACCGCCACGCCGTCCTCGTTGTTGTCGACGGTCCGCCCGGAGGCCGCGGCGAGCACGTCGGGGTGCGCGTTGCCCATCGCGTACGACTGTCCCGCCCAGGTGAGCATCTCGACGTCGTTCGGCATGTCCCCGAAGGCGACGACCTCCTCGGGCGCGATACCGCGCTCCGCACAGCACAGCGCGAGGGTGCTGGCCTTGGAGACGCCGGGCCCGCTGATCTCCAGCAGGGCGCTGGGACTGGAGCGGGTGACGTTCGCGCGGTCGCCGAGGGCGAGGCGGGCGAGGTTCAGGAAGACGTCCGGGTCCAGCTCGGGGTGGAACGCGAGGATCTTCAGCACGGGCTCGTCGGCCCCCGGGGCGTCCGGCGCCAGGAGTTTCTCGGCGGTGGCGAGGGTGTCCGGTATCTCCATATGCAGCTTCGGATACGCCGGCTCCTGGTAGAAGCCGTACGTCAGCTCGATCGCGTACACCGTCCCGGGCGCCGCCTCGCGCACCAGGCGTACGGCGTCGAGGGCGTTCTCCCGGGCCAGTTCGCGGACCTTCACGAAGCGGTGGGTGCCGGGGCCGCCGTGCAGGTCGACCACGGCGGCGCCGTTGCCGCAGATCGCCAGGCCGTGGCCGTGGACGTGGTCGCTGACGACGTCCATCCAGCGGGCCGGGCGGCCGGTGACGAAGAAGACCTCGACACCCGCCTCCTCGGCTGCCGCCAGGGCGGCCACCGTGCGGGGGGACACCGACTTGTCGTCGCGCAGCAGGGTGCCGTCCAGGTCGGTGGCGATCAGCCGTGGCGGGACGGCGGCGGCCGGGGTCTCGGGCTGTCGAGTCGCTGAGGTCACCGGGCCATTCTCCCGCATATGCCCGCACGACTGTGCGGGAGAGTGCACAGGTGAGTGGCTACCGCCCCCACCAGGGCCGTTGTACTCCTCGCTGCCGGGCTGGGCCGGGGTGGCGACTCAGCGGAGCTGGGTCGGAGCCTCCATGGCGATCTGCTCGAAGATCTTCTCGTCCGCGGCGAAGTCGGAGTCCGGGATGGGCCAGTGGATCACGATGTCGGTGAAGCCCAGTTCCTGGTGCCGGCCCGCGAAGTCGACGAAGGCGCCGAGGGACTCCAGCGGACGGCCGCGGTCCGGGGTGAAACCGGTGAGCAGGATCTTGTCGATCCCGGCCGCGTCCCGGCCGATCGCCGCGCAGGCGTCGGCCAGCTTGTCGACCTGCCCGCGAATGGCGTGAACCGACTGCTCAGGGGTGCCGTTTTCGAACAGCTTGGGGTCGCCGGTGGTCACCCACGCCTGTCCGTACCGGGCGGCGAGCTTCAGCCCACGAGGACCGGTGGCGGCCACCGCGAAGGGCAGCCGGGGCCGCTGTACACAGCCCGGGATGTTCCGTGCCTCGTGCGCCGAGTAGAAGTCCCCCACGTACGACACCGAGTCCTCGGTGAGCAGTCGGTCCAGCAGCGGAACGAACTCCCCGAACCGGTCGGCACGCTCACGCGGGGTCCACGGTTCCTGCCCGAGCGCGGTGGCGTCGAAGCCGGTGCCGCCCGCGCCGATGCCGAGGGTGACCCGCCCGTCGGAGACGTCGTCGAGCGAGATGAGCTCCTTGGCGAGGGTCACCGGGTGCCGGAAGTTCGGCGAGGTGACGAGGGTGCCCAGACGCATCCGCTCGGTGACGGCCGCGGCGGCGGTCAGCGTCGGTACGGCACCGAACCACGGGCCGTCCCGGAAGGTGCGCCAGGACAGGTGGTCGTAGGTGAAACCGGTGTGGAAGCCGAGCTGCTCCGCGCGTTGCCAGGATTCGCGGCTCCCCTCGTTCCAGCGGCGGTACGGGAGGATCACGGTGCTCAGGCGCAGGCTCATGATTCCCAGGCTATGCGGCTGTCCGTGTTTCACGTGAAACCGTCACCGTATGCGGCTGTTCAGCCACGGCGTGAGGACGATCATCGAGATCCACTCCTTGTGCGTCCGGTCGCCGGGCAGTGGGACGACCAGGTTGCAACTGGGCGGGAAACGGCGGGCCTTGACGTAGGCGTGGCCGTCGAAGACGGAGCGGAGGAAGGCGGGGACGTCGTTGCGGGCGATGTCGGGGCAGTCGATTCCCTCGACCGTGATCAGCGCGTCGTCCTCGGGATAGAGCCGCACGCTCACCCGCGGCAGTCCGCCGAACTCGGCGAAGGCCTCGTGCGGGAGCGAGCCGTCCGGGTCCGTGGTGACGCCGAAGCCCGCGGAGGTGCGGCGGGAGGTCTGGTCGGCGCCGATGTCATGGGTGACCTCGATCTCCCGCGCGTACTCGGACGCGATCGCGCGGAGGGCGGTGACGGCGGCCTCGGTGCTGTGGAAGTGGTCCATACCACTGATCATGCCGGGGGTGGTGCGGCCGAGGCCATACCGGGGGCGGTACTCCTCGGGCCGTGCGGGGTCAGTGGGGCGCGGGGAACCGCAGATACCGCACGGGTACGGCCTCCGTGAGCCAGACCCCGTTCTCGCTGACCCGGAACACGTGGCCGTCCTTGTGCATCGCGCCCGCGTCCACGGAGAGCACGACGGGCCGGCCGCGGCGGGCGCCCACGCGGGTCGCGGTCTCGCGGTCGGCGGAGAGGTGGACGGCGTGGCGGTTCATGGGCCGGAGCCCCTCGGCCCGGATCGCGTCCAGGTTGCGGGCGACCGTGCCGTGGAAGAGGTACGGCGGTGGGGTGGCCGGGGGCAGCCCGAGGTCGACCTCGATGCTGTGACCCTGGCTGGCGCGGATACGGGTGCCCTCGATCGCGAACCGGCGCTTGTCGTTCGTGGCCACCACGTGGTCGAGTTCCTCGCGGTCGAACCGGAACCCGTGTGCGGCACAGGCGGCGATCAGCGTGTCGATCTCGACCCAGCCGGCCTCGTCGAGGGTGAGCCCGATCCGCTCGGGTTGGTGGCGCAGATGCTTGGAGAGGTACTTCGACACCTTCACGGTGCGTCTTTCATCCATCCGATCAGCATGACGCGAGAGACGTGGATCACGCATTTTATTTTCCGACCGATGTTTGATCCACAACCAACTGTAGTTATCCACAGGGGAATTGGCGTTTCTGTGGACAACTCCCTGTCATGTCAACCCTGTTCGTCAAGATCGGCTGGGGGCGCACTACTTGGCATGAGCGCATCCAACGCCCTTGCTCGCAGCTCCCGTTCGGCCGCCAGCGCGATGAACTCCGCCGCCTTCGCCGGGCCAACCAACCTCTCCACGGCCCGCATTGTCGTTTCGGGCACGGCCACGGAACGTGACGAGGGCACGGAGTGCGAAGGTTCCGCCGCCCCGAGGTGCCGGCGCAGCGACCGGTTGGCGAACAGGCGCATCGCGCGGGCGAGTTCGGCGTCCACGGTCTGCCGGGCGAGGGGCCGCAGCCGTCGTACGAGAGAAGCCGCTTCCGTGGCATCCGCGTCCGTCGGTCGGTGTGCGCCGTCGAGGTAGCGGGCGAAGACGTGCTCGGTGGTGAACTCCAGGAAACGGGCGGCGATGTGCTCGACCTGGACCCTCAACTCCCTTAGGTGGGAGGAGATCGCGGGGAGCGGGACTCCGGATGCGTACAACTCGACGGCCACCGCCAGCTCTTGGGGGCTCGGGACGAGGAAGGAGTCGGTGTCTCCGGGGACCGGTTCCAGTACGCCGAGTTCGACGGCCTCGGCGACGGCCGCGTCGTCCGGGCTGCCGCCGAAGCGCTGTTCCAGCTCGGCGCGCGAGATCCGGACCGCCTCCTCGTCCGTCCACGGCCCGTCCACCTCGGCGGCCAGCCCGAGCACCCCGCCCAGCCCCCGGCCCGCGTCCCAGGCGTCCAGCAACTCCTTGATGGAGGCCAGGCCGTAGCCGCGGTCGAGCAGGTCCGCGATCTGCCGGAGCCGGGCGAGATGGACATCGGCGTACACGTTGGCCCGGCCGCGCCGCTCGGGGCGGGGGAGCAGGCCGCGGTCCTGGTAGGCGCGGATCGTGCGGACGGTGGCGCCGCTGAGGTGCGCGAGGTCCTCGATGCGGTAGGCGGCGTCGCGGGGGCCGGAGCCCGAACCCGACCCGGCGTTCACGCAACCCCCGCCCGCGCCGCCGGTGAGCGCTTCAGGTACTCCACCGCCCGGTTCAACGACCCCTCCCGGGACGGGTGGTAGGAGCGGCGCAGGTAGCGGGGGACGGCCGCGCCGAGTGAGCGCCAGGTGGGCAACAGGCCTTTGCGTGCGGCCCTGTTGTGTTCGGTGAGCGAGTAGCGGACGCGGCCCGCGAGTTGGGGGTCGTGGCGTATCAAGTAGGCCGTGCCCCAGGCCCACAGGGAGAGCATCACGGGGGCCGTGACCGCCATGCCGGCGACGCGGCGGGCGTAGCGGGGGAGGCCGTGGCCTCCGCAGTGCTGGAACATGTCGTAGGCGACCGCGCGGTGTTCGACCTCCTCCGCGCCGTGCCAGCGCAGCAGGTCGAGCATGATCGCGTCGGCGCCGGACCGGTCGAGGGCCTCGGCGGCCAGGATCCAGTCGCCCAGCACCGCCGTGAACTGCTCGATCGCGGCGACGACCGCCAGCCGGAAGCGCAGCCACTCCCGCTCCGGCACCGGTGCGCCGAGCGGCGGGCGTTCGCCGAGGAGCCGTTCGAAGAGGAAGTCGACGTGCCGGGTGAAGTCCGTGGTGTCGAGCCGTTGGGTGGCGAGATGGTCCAGCACGTGCGCGTGCTGGACGCTGTGGGTGGCCTCCTGGCCCATGAACCCCTTGACGTCCGCGAGGAGTTCGGGGTCCCTGACCAGCGGCAGGCCCTCCTTGAAGACCTTCACGAACCACCGCTCCCCCGCAGGCAGCAGCAGATGCAGCACGTTGATGACATGGGTGGCGGTCGGCTCGTCCGGGATCCAGTGCAGGGGTGTGCGCGACCAGTCGAAGGAGACCCGGCGCGGGGCGATCGCGTGCTGCTCGTTCTCGGAGGTCACAGCGGCGGCTCCAGGCGGGCCATCGCCCGCAACGCGCGCGGGGCGAACCGGGACATCAGATGGGCGCCGCGCGCCTCCGGGGTGACGGGTACGACGGCCTGGTTGCGTACGACGGCCCGCAGGATCGCGTCGGCGACCTTCTCCGGCGGGTAGTTCCGCAGCCCGTAGAGCCGCGCCGACTTCTTCTGGCGCCGTTTCTCCTCGGCGGCGTCGACCCCGGCGAAGTGCGCGGTCGAGGTGATGTTGGTGTTGACGAGACCCGGGCATATCGCCGAGACACCGATCCCCTGGCCGGAGAGTTCCGCGCGCAGGCACTCGCTGAGCATCAGGACGGCCGCCTTGGAGGTGCTGTAGGCGGGCAGTGCCTTCGACGGCTGGAACGCCGCCGCCGAGGCCGTGTTGACGATGTGTCCGCCCTGGCCGCGGTCGGCCATCTGCTTCCCGAAGAGGCGGCAGCCGTGGATCACGCCCCACAGGTTGACGTCCAGGACCTTCTTCCAGTCCTCCGGGGTGGTGTCGAAGAAGGAACCGGAGAGTCCGATTCCGGCGTTGTTCACCAGGACGTCCACCACGCCGTACTCGGCGGCGACCTTCGCGGCGAGCTTCTCCATGGCCTGCTCGTCGGCGACGTCGACCGTCTCCGCCCAGGCCTCGGGGGCGCCGATCAGCCGGGCCAGTTCGGCGGTGCGGGCCGCGCTCTCCGTGTCCCGGTCGACGGCCACCACGCGCGCGCCGGACTCGGCGAAGGCGAACGCCGTGGCCCGCCCGATGCCGCTGCCCGCGCCCGTGACCAGCACGAGCTGCCCGCCGAACCGCTCGACGTACTTGCCGGTCGCCGGCGTCGACCTGGGGCGCTCGCCCTCATGGGTGGTCACGAACTCCGTGATCCAGGACGCCAGTTGATCGGGGCGGGTGCGCGGGATCCAGTGCTTGGCGGGCAGCGTGTGGCGCACCGCCCCCGGCGCCCACAGCTCCAGTTCGTCGTAGAGCTTCTCGGAGAGAAACGCGTCCCCCAGAGGCGTGACGAGCTGCACGGGCGCGTGCGCGTACGCGTCGGGGCGTGGCCTGCGCAGCCTGGCCCGGACGTTGTCCCGGTACAGCCAGGCGCCGTGGGCCGCGTCCTGGGGCAGTGACGAGGTCGGGTAGTCGCCGCGGGGGACCTTCTCGACGCGCTCCAGGATCTTCGGCCAGCGCCTGCCCAGGGGGCCGCGCCAGGCTAGTTCGGGCAGCACGGGCGTGTGCAGCAGGTACACGTACCAGGACTTGGCGCCCTGGCCGAGGAGTTGGCCGACGCGGCGCGGGGTGGGCCGGGTCAGGCGCTTGTTGATCCAGTGCCCGAAGTGGTCGAGGGACGGCCCGGACATCGACGTGAAGGAGGCGATCCGGCCCACCGTGCGTTCGACGGTGACGAACTCCCAGGACTGCACCGAGCCCCAGTCGTGCCCCACCAGGTGCACGGGCCGGTCCGGGCTGACCGCGTCGGCGACCGCCAGGAAGTCGTCCGTGAGCTTCTCCAGGGTGAACCCGCCCCGCAGCGGCTCCGGTGCCGTGGACCGGCCGTGGCCCCGGACGTCGTAGAGGACGACGTGGAAGCGGTCCGCGAGCCGGGACGCGACCTCGGACCACACCTCCTTGCTGTCGGGGTAGCCGTGCACCAGGACGACCGTGGGGCGCGAGGGGTCCCCCAACTCGGCCACGCACAGCTCGACTCCACCCGTCCGCACCCAGCGCTCGCGCGCACCCTCAAGCGTCATTTGTCCTCCGCCCAGCGCCGCACGTGCGGCAGATCGTCGTCGAGCCAGAAGGCGCTCTGTTCGGGGTCCTTGGAGTCGGTGACGACGAGGATCTCCTCGAACTTGGCGCCCGTGCCCCGGAATCCGAGATGCGGTTCGACGGCCCACAGGCCCGGGTGCGGGGGATGGTCGGAGAAGCGGTACGGCGACCAGAGCGGGGACCAGCCGTCGCGGTGGCCGTGCAGCGCGTCGCTCGCGAGGCCCTTCAGGGACTGCGTGCCGAACCCGAACAGCCTTGGGGACCAAGGGCGTTCGGTGACCCGGTCGACCTTGTGCGCGATCACGCCGAAGGGGTACGCGCGGTGCCGGTTGGCGTAGCCCTGGCGGACCATGAGGCGGTCCACGTCCTCGTAGATCTCGCGCAGCGGGCGCCGCTCGCGCACCTCGCGCAGGAGCAGCGCGCGGTGTGCCTCCAGGTCGGCCATCAGCCGGTCCTGCACGGGGTTGGCGCCCAGGGAGCCCGAATAGCCGATGTCGGCCGTGAAGCCCTTGTACACGGGGGCCATGTCCAGGATGAACGGCATCCCGGGCTCAAGACGGCGGCCCGTGGGGAAGAACTGCAGCGGCACCCGGAAGTTCGTGAACGCCGTGCGGTCGCCGAACCAGGCGAAGGGCAGATGGAACCAGTCCCGCACACCCCGCGCGCGCAGCCACGACCGCTGCATCCGCGCCGCGTCGCGCTCGGTCACCCCGGGCTCCAACCGGGCCGCCACGGCCTCGGCGCACTCGTACGCCAGCCGCTGTACCTCCCTGAACCCCCGCAGTTCCGCGGAGAGTTCGCGTGTCACCGCCGTAGTCATGCCACCGCCCCACCTGTCCACATTGACTGCGGTACGTGCCCGTAACTTGACACTCGTGAATGTGACAGTTGTTAGAGGCTGCGTCAATAGGCCCGATCTCCATCTGTGGATAACCCGGCGGGGCCTCCGCGTAGCTCTCAAGCAGGGCATCCCCTACGGACCCGTACGTCTGGAGTCTGACGTGAGGACAGCTCTGCGGGGTGACGACCGCAGTGGTCCGCGTCACTACCTTCGTAGACGTGACTGTGATCGCGACCGAAAGCCTGAGCAAGCGGTTCCCACGGGTGACCGCGCTTGACCGGCTCTCCGTGGACGTCGGACCCGGTGTTACGGGGCTCGTCGGTGCCAACGGAGCCGGCAAGTCCACCTTGATCAAGATCCTGCTGGGTCTGTCCCCCGCCTCCGAGGGCCGAGCCGAAGTGCTCGGCCTCGATGTCGCCACCAAGGGTGCCGACATCCGCGAGCGCGTCGGGTACATGCCGGAGCACGACTGTCTGCCGCCCGACGTCTCGGCCACCGAGTTCGTCGTCCACATGGCGCGCATGTCCGGCCTGCCGCCCACCGCGGCCCGCGAGCGCACCGCGGACACCCTGCGCCATGTCGGGCTGTACGAGGAGCGCTACCGCCCCATCGGCGGCTACTCGACGGGCATGAAGCAGCGCGTCAAGCTCGCGCAGGCACTCGTCCACGACCCGCAGCTGGTCTTCCTGGACGAGCCGACCAACGGCCTGGACCCGGTCGGCCGCGACGAGATGCTCGGCCTCATCCGCCGCATCCACACGGACTTCGGCATCTCGGTGCTGGTGACCTCGCACCTGCTGGGCGAGCTGGAGCGCACCTGCGACCACGTGATCGTGGTCGACGGCGGCAAGCTCCTGCGCTCCAGCTCCACCACGGACTTCACCCAGATCACGACGACCCTGGCGATCGAGGTCACCGACACCGACGACCACCCGGACGGCACCCGCGCGGTGCGCGACGCGCTCCACGCGCGCGGGGTGGACACCCACGACGGCAGCGGCCTGCCGGGCGCGGGCCACGTCCTCCTCCTGACGGCCACGGGCGAGGAGACGTACGACGTGGTCCGGGACGTGATCGCGGACCTCGGCCTCGGACTGGTGCGCATGGAGCAGCGCAGGCACCACATCTCCGAGGTCTTCACCGACACCGGCACCGACACGGGCGCCGGCCACGACGCAGAGCGGAAGGAGGCCGTAGGCCATGGCAATTGACCAGCCCCTGGTCCCCCAGCCGGGCGACCAGACCCGTATCCACAACATCGGCTACCGCCACTACGACGGCCCCCGCCTGGGCCGCGCCTACGCCCGCCGCTCCCTCTACTCGCAGTCCCTGCGCGGCTCGTACGGCCTCGGCCGCTCGGTGAAGTCCAAGGTGCTGCCGATGCTGCTGTTCGTGGTCATGTGCGTGCCCGCGGCCATCATGGTGGCCGTCGCGGTCGCCACGAAGGCCAAGGACCTGCCCGTCGACTACACGCGCTACGCGATCATCATGCAGGCCGTCATCGGCCTGTACGTCGCCTCGCAGGCACCCCAGTCGGTCTCGCGCGACCTGCGCTTCAAGACCGTACCCCTGTACTTCTCGCGGCCGATCGAGACCGCCGACTACGTGAGGGCCAAGTTCGCGGCCCTGGCCTCGGCCATGCTCATCCTGACCGGGGCCCCGCTGATCGTGCTCTACGTAGGCGCCCTGTTGGCCAAGCTGGACTTCGCCGACCAGACCAAGGGCTTCGCCCAGGGACTCGTCTCGGTGACCCTCCTCTCGCTGCTCTTCGCCGGCATCGGCCTGGTCATCGCCGCGGTCACCCCGCGCCGCGGCTTCGGCATCGCGGCCGTCATCGCCGTACTGACCATCTCCTCCGGCGCCGTCTCCACCCTCCAGGCGATCGCCGACGCGCAGAACTCCACGAGCGCCATCCCCTGGATCGGCCTCTTCTCGCCCGTCACCCTCATCGACGGCCTGCAGTCGGCGTTCCTGGGCGCGAGTTCGGCGTTCCCCGGAGGCGTCGGCCCCAGCCACGCGGAAGGCGTCGTCTACCTCCTCGCCGTCCTGGGCCTCATCGCCGCGACCTACGGCCTCCTGATCCGCCGCTACCGGAAGGTGGGCCTGTGACCACGCTCTCCATCGACCACGTCTCCCGCTGGTTCGGCAACGTGGTCGCCGTCAACGACATCACCATGAACGTCGGCCCCGGCGTCACCGGACTCCTCGGCCCCAACGGCGCCGGAAAGTCCACCCTCATCAACATGATGGGCGGCTTCCTCGCCCCCTCCACCGGCACCGTCACCCTCGACGGCCAGCAGGTCTGGCGCAACGAACAGATCTACAAGCACATCGGCATCGTCCCCGAGCGCGAGGCGATGTACGACTTCCTCACCGGACGCGAATTCGTCGTCGCCAACGCCGAGTTGCACGGCCTCGGCGCCAAGGCGGCCCAGAAGGCGCTGGCCACGGTCGAGATGGAGTACGCGCAGGACCGCAAGATCTCCACGTACTCCAAGGGCATGCGGCAGCGCGTGAAGATGGCGTCCGCCCTGGTCCACGACCCCTCGCTCCTGCTCCTCGACGAGCCCTTCAACGGCATGGACCCGCGCCAGCGCATGCAGCTCATGGACCTGCTGCGGCGGATGGGCGACGAGGGCCGCACCGTGCTGTTCTCGTCCCACATCCTCGAAGAGGTCGAACAACTCGCCTGGCACATCGAGGTAGTTGTGGCCGGACGGCACGCGGCCAGCGGTGACTTCCGCAAGATCCGCCGCCTGATGACCGACCGTCCGCACCGCTACCTGGTCCGCTCCAGCGACGACCGCGCCCTCGCGGCCGCGCTGATCGCCGACCCGTCGACATCCGGCATCGAGGTCGACCTGGCCGAGGGCGCGCTGCGCGTCCAGGCCGTCGACTTCGGCCGGTTCACGGCCCTGCTGCCCCGGGTGGCCAGGGACCACGGCATCCGGCTGCTCACGGTCTCGCCGTCGGACGAGTCGCTCGAATCAGTCTTCTCGTATCTCGTCGCGGCGTAGGAGGCCAAGAGATGTACGACCCCACAGTCGCCCGACTCACCTACCGGGCCCTGCTCGGCCGGCGCCGGGCCCTCATCCTGGGCGCCCTGCCCTTCCTGCTGATCATGATCTCCGTGGTGGTGCGGGGCCTCACCGGCGCCGACGACCAGACCGCGGTCGACGTCCTGGGCGGGCTCGGGCTCGCCACGATGGTGCCGATCATCGGCGTCATCGCCGGTACCGGCGCGATCGGACCGGAGATCGACGACGGCTCCGTGGTGTACCTGCTGTCCAAGCCGCTGAAGCGGCCCACGATCATCTTCACGAAGCTGATCGTGGCGGTCGCCGTCACCATGGTGTTCTCGGCGGTCCCCATGCTGATCGCCGGCCTCATCCTCAACGGCAACGGACAGCAGATCGCCGTCGCCTACACGGTGGCCGCCCTGGTCGCGTCCATCGCCTACGCGGCACTCTTCCTGCTGCTCGGCACGGTCTCCCGGCACGCGGTGGTCTTCGGACTCGTCTACGCCCTCGTCTGGGAAGCCCTGTTCGGCTCCCTGGTCGCCGGCGCCCGCACGCTCAGCGTCCAGCAGTGGTCCCTGGCCGTCGCCCACAAGGTCGCCGGCGGAGACCTGGTCACCTCGGACGTCGGACTGACCACGGCCACGGTGTTCCTCGTCGCGGTCACCGCGGGAGCCACCTGGTTCGCCGGACAGAAGCTGCGCACGCTGAAGCTGGCCGGTGAGGAGTGACCGGGCCCGATGCGGAAATGACAGGTTCTGATCTTGACGGGGGCTTCATCTCTGTCCGGGCACACTGGGCAAACAGGACGCACGGCTAGGAGGAACGGGGATGGCCGGAGAGGCGACGTACGGCGGCGGTCAGGCGGAGTCCGGGGACGGCTGGGACAAGCTGGTCCTGGACGACGACTTCATACGGTCCGCCGGGACGGCAGAGCCGTCCGCCCGCGCGCGGATGCTCGCGGCGCGCTGGCGCGCCGAGTCCCCCGAGCCCCAGCCCTGGCGCTCGGACGAGCCGCCCGCGGGGTGGTTCTTCAGCAAGGCACGCAGGCGCAGGTGGCGCCTGCGTTAGCCGTCACGCGGCTGCCCCTTTATTCGGTGGCGTCCAACTCGGCGTACAGGCACAGTTGTTGTGTCGACGCCGGATCAGCCGGCGCCACTGACTGGGAGAGGAGCTGGACGATGTCGATGCACGACAGGACGTCCAACTCCCTTCAGGGCAGCCCGCGGCGGTCTCCGGAGTAGTTACCCTCTGTCGAGTCGCCCACCACGGGGAGCTGCCCGGGGCGGCCGCTTCGAGCACGCGACTCATTATCGCGTGGGCCGCCCTCCCGGAGGATTGGCCGAGTGGTAAGGCACGGGCTTGCTAAGCCCTGGTCGGGCCTGGAAAGCCCGCGCACGTTCGATCCGTGCATCCTCCGCAAGACGCTGTCACTGGGACTGGGCCGACTTCTGGGGCCGGGGTTCGCCGAAGCGGCGCCCGGCGCGTCGCAGGCCGGGCCCACCCTTCAGCCCAGCAGTCGCTCCAGCACCACCGCGATGCCGTCGTCCTCGTTCGACGCCGTCACCTCGTCCGCCACCGCCTTGAGTTCCTCATGCGCGTTGGCCATCGCCACGCCGTGGGACGCCCAGGCGAACATCGCGATGTCGTTGGGCATGTCGCCGAAGGCGATCGTGTCGGCGGACTTCAGGCCCAGGCGGCGGGCCGCGAGGGAGAGGCCCGTGGCCTTGGAGAGGCCGAGCGGGAGGAGTTCGACGATGCCCGCGCCGGCCATCGCGACCGAGACGAAACCGCCCGCGGCCAGCTGCGCCGCCTCGGCGAGCTGGTCGTCCGTGAGGGTCGGGTGCTGGATGTAGATCTTGTTCAGCGGCGCCGCCCACAGCTCGGACACGTCCGAGAGGGGCGTCGACGGCAGCGTGCCCGTCAGCGCGTACCCGTCGCCGACCAGCACCTCGCCGTCCAGGCCGTCCCGGCTCGCCGCGAGGTACAGCGGGCCGACCTCCGCCTCGATCTTGGCGAGCGCCACACCTGCCAGTTGGCGGTCCAGAGTGACCGACGTCAGCAGGCGGTGCTCCCCGGCGTCGTAGACCTGGGCGCCCTGGCCGCAGACCGCGAGGCCCTCGTAGCCGAGGTCGTCGAGGATGTGCCGGGTCCAGGGGACCCCGCGGCCGGTCACCACGATGTGCGCGGCACCGGCCTCCCCGGCTGCCGTGAGGGCGTCACGGGTGCGCGTCGAGATCGACTCGTCGGAGCGCAGGAGCGTTCCGTCGAGGTCGGTCGCGACCAGCCGGTAGGGGAACCCCCCGGAGGGAGACGCAGTGGTCACTTGGCGACCGGCGTCAGGAACTCACGGCCGCCCAGGTACGGACGCAGCACCTCGGGCACGCGCACGGAACCGTCGGGCAGCTGGTGGTTCTCCAGGATCGCCACGATCGTGCGCGGTACGGCGCACAGCGTGCCGTTGAGCGTGGCCAGCGGCTGGACCTTCTTGCCGTCGCGCAGCCGCACGGACAGCCGGCGGGCCTGGAAGCTGTCGCAGTTGGAGGCCGAGGTCAGCTCGCGGTACTTGCCCTGGGTGGGGATCCACGCCTCGCAGTCGAACTTGCGGGACGCCGACGAACCCAGGTCGCCCGAGGCCACGTCGATGACCTGGAAGGGCAGTTCGAGGGCGGTGAGCCACTGCTTCTCCCAGTCCAGGAGTCGCTGGTGCTCGTTCTCCGCGTCCTCGGGGAGGACGTACGAGAACATCTCGACCTTGTCGAACTGGTGCACGCGGAAGATGCCACGCGTGTCCTTGCCGTACGTGCCGGCCTCGCGGCGGAAGCACGGGGAGAAGCCCGCGTAGCGCAGCGGCAGCTTGTCCGCGTCGAGGATCTCGTCCATGTGGTACGCGGCGAGGGGTACCTCGGAGGTGCCGACGAGATAGAAGTCGTCCTTCTCCAGGTGGTACACGTTCTCGGCGGCCTGGCCGAGGAAGCCGGTGCCCTCCATGGCGCGCGGGCGGACCAGCGCCGGGGTCAGCATCGGGATGAAGCCGGCCTCCGTGGCCTGCGCGATCGCCGCGTTGACGAGCGCCAGCTCCAGGAGGGCGCCGACGCCGGTGAGGTAGTAGAAGCGCGAGCCGGAGACCTTGGCGCCGCGCTCGACGTCGATGGCGCCGAGCGACTCGCCGAGTTCCAGGTGGTCCTTGGGCTCGAAGCCCTCGGCGGCGAAGTCGCGGATCGTGCCGTGCGTCTCCAGGACGACGAAGTCCTCCTCGCCGCCGACGGGCACGTCGGGGTGCACGAGGTTGCCGAGCTGGAGCGCGAGGCGCTTGGTCTCCTCGTCCGCCTCGTGCTGCTCGGCGTCGGCCGCCTTGACGTCGGCGGCGAGCTGGCCCGTCTTCTTGAGCAGCTCGGCCTTCTCGTCGCCGGAGGCCTTGGGGATGAGCTTGCCGAGCGCCTTCTGCTCGGAGCGCAGCTCGTCGAAGCGGACGCCGGACGACCTGCGCCGCTCGTCGGCGGACAGGAGAGCGTCGACGAGCGCGACGTCCTCTCCACGGGCGCGCTGGGACGCGCGCACACGGTCGGGGTCCTCACGGAGCAGGCGAAGGTCAATCACGCGGAACAGGCTACCGGTGCCGGGTTCCGGCTCACGACTCAGCATTCCGAACTGAGGCTTACATCCAGTTATGGGGTAATTACGCAGAGTGTTCCGGCATGTCGATGCGTGTCAATGAAAAGGCGTCCCGCTCCCTGGAACGGGGCAGGCGCGAGGCGGCCTGTTGACCCGAATCCCTTGTGGGAAACGGGACTTGAGGTCGCGGTTGTCCACAGGAATCCACATCCCGGAAGAGTTATCCACAGGGTGTGCGAAAGATCTGTGGACATCGAAAACGATCATTTCCAAAAGGTTTCGCGCGACGGGTAATTCCTGTCCCAAACGCACCTCCCACCCACTTTCGGGTGGAAATGCGTCGCTCCAAAGGATTGCCCGAAGGAAACAGGTGGACGAAGAGTGACCTACGCCCCGGTGGACGAGTCGACGACCTGTAGGGAGATTTGTCGACTGGATCGTACGTCGTTGTCGACTTGTCCCCAGGTCGAGAAGCGGACCTGTGGATAACTTCTGTGGATAACGAAGATACGCAGGTAGTACCGGGGCGCCACACAGGTACCGCTGGTCAGAAACGGCCGTCCTGGCAGTGCGCGACCCAGTCGGCCGCGGCCAGGAAATCCTCGTCCGAGGTGGCCGGGAAGAGCGGCCTCACGCCGTCCACGCCGACGTCCGCGCGCGGGTACGAACCCAGGAAGCGCACCTGGAGACAGATCCGCTTGAGCCCCGCCAGCGCCTCGGCGACCCGGCGGTCGGAGATGTGTCCCTCGGCGTCGACGCAGAAGCAGTAGTTGCCGATGCCGGCGCCGGTCGGGCGGGACTGCAGCAGCATGAGGTTGATGCCCCGGGTGGCGAACTCGCCCAGCAGGTCGCGCAGCCCGCCGGGGTGGTCGTCGCGCTGCCAGATCACGACCGACGTCTTGTCCGCGCCGGTCGGGGCGGCCGGGCGGGCGGGCCTGCCCACCAGCACGAACCGGGTCTGCGCGTTCTCCGCGTCGTGGATCTCGGTCTCCAGCGCTTCGAGACCGTACCGGGCGGCCGCGAACTCACCGGCGAAGGCGGCGTCGTAGCGGCCCTCCTGGACCAGCCGGGCGGCGTCCGCGTTCGAGGCCGCCGACTCCCACAGGGCGTCCGGGAGGTTCGCCTTCATCCAGTTGCGGACCTGCGGCTGGGCGGCGGGGTGCGCGGAGACCGTCTTGATGTCGGAGATCTTCGTGCCCGGCCTGACCAGCAGCGCGAAGGTGATCGACAGCAGCACCTCGCGGTAGATCATCAGCGGCGCGCCCGCGACCAGCTCGTCCAGGGTGGTGGTGATGCCGCCCTCGACGGAGTTCTCGATCGGCACGAACGCGGCCTCGGCCTCGCCGGTGCGCACCGCGTCCAGCGCGGACTGCACCGACACGTACGGGATCAGCTCCCGGGTGGCCGCCTCGGGAAGCGTCCGCAGGGCGACTTCGGTGAAGGTGCCCTCAGGGCCGAGATACGCGTAGCTGGCTGGCATGACCTCACCCTAATGGGCCTTGCGGAACCGAGCGCACGCTTCCTCACCCGGCCACCCCATAGGGCGACGGCCTCACCCCTCCAGCAACCGCTGCCCCACGTACTCGCCCTCCGCCGCCCCGCCCGGCACCGCGAACAGACCGCTCGCCTCGTGCCGGATGTACGTCGACAGGGCGTCCCCGCGGTCGAGTTTCCGCTGCACGGTGACGAAGCCGCGCAACGGGTCGGCCTGCCAGCACACGAAGAGGAGCCCGGCGTCCGGGGTGCCGTCCGCGGCGATGCCGTCGTGGTACGAGAACGGGCGCCGCAGCATCGCCGCGCCGCCGTTCTGGTCGGGCCGGGCGATCCGGGCGTGCGCGTTGATGGGGACGAGCAGGGCGCCCTTCGCGTCGGTCTTCTCCAGGTCCATGGCGGTCGTCTCGCCGCCCCCGGACAGGGGTGCCCCGGTGGACTTGCGGCGCCCGACGACGTTCTCCTGGGCGCCCGTCGAGAGCTTCTCCCAGTCGTCGAGGAGCATGCGAATACGGCGTACGACGGCGTAGGAGCCGTTGGCCATCCACGCCGGGTCGGTCGAACCGGACGTCGGCACGAAGATCCGCTTGTCGAAGTCGGACTCCGTCGGCTTGGGGTTGCGGGTGCCGTCGAGCTGGCCCATCAGATTGCGGGCCGTCATCTTGTGGGCCGTCGCGCCCGGCGTCCGGTTGAAGCCGTTCATCTGCCAGCGGACCTTGGCCGCGCTGCCCGCGTCCTTCTGGATCGTGCGCAGGGCGTGGAAGGCCACGAGCGCGTCATTGGCGCCGATCTGCACCCACAGGTCGCCGTTGCTGCGCGCCTTGTCGAGGTGGTCGGAGGAGAAGTCGGGCAGCGGATCGAGGGAGGCCGGGCGCTGCTTCTCCAGTCCCGTACGGGAGAAGAAGGAGTTGCCGAAGCCGAAGGTGATCGTCAGCGACGACGGCCCCGCGTCCCGGGCGACCTCCGTGTCGTCCTGCGCCGCCGCCTCGCCCGCCATCAGCCGCTGGGCGGTCGTCGACCAGCGGCGCAGCAGGGCCGCCGCCTCCTTGCGGCTCGCGCCCGCCGCCAGGTCGAAGGCGACGAGATGGCCGCGCGCCTGGAGGCCCTCCGTGATGCCGGGCTGATGTTTCCCGTGAAACATTGCCATGTCCTCGCCCAGCGAGGTCAGCGGTGTGGCCCCGGCGGGCGCGGACGCGTAGCCCACGGCTCCGCCCGCCGCACCGAGCACGAGCCCGGTGGCACCGGCCGTACCGAGGAGCCGTCGGCGGGAAATGCCCTCCCCTGGGGAGGCGTTTTCGGAAACGGCCTCCCCGGGAGGTGCCTCTACGGTCCGGGCCTGGGGAATGGACTGGTCAGGCATGGCGTGGTTCAGCCGATCTGCGCGTTCTTGTCGACGGTCGTCTGGTCGATGTCGGAGGTCCGCACGGTCACCGAGATCTTCCAGTCGCCCGCCATGGGGATCTGGATTCCGTTCGCGGCCCAGTGCCCGGTGGCGATGCGGTCGGGCGTCACGGGCAGCGGGCCGATCTTCTTCGCGGCGAGGGTGAAGGCGACCTTCACCTCGGGGACGTCGAAGGCGCGGCCGTTGGGGCGCTGCACATAGACGTGCATCTCGTTGCCGCCCACGCGCGCGGGGTCGAGGTCGAGGCGTATGACGCCCTTGCCGTCCGTGCCTCCGGTGTCGAACGACATGTCCAGGGTCAGGGCGCCGGCGGACGAAGAAGAGGACGACGACGAGGACTTGGCCGCCTTGGCGTCCTCCTCCGTGCGGCCCGGTTCGGTGGCCGTCAGGGCCGTGGTGACGGCGAGGACGACGACGGCGACGGCGGCCTCGGCGAGCACCGAGCGGCGCAGCCCGAAGCGGACCGGGTCGGCGTCCCGCAGCCGCTTCTTCCGCGCGGTGTCCACGGCGCTCCGCTGGCGGGCGAGTTGGGCGGCGCGCTTGGAGTCGTCGGCCGGCTCGGAACCGGCGCCCTTGGTGGACGCGGCCACATCGGAGTCGGCCTCGGCGGACGCGGTGGCGCTGGAGACACCGGCCTTGGCGGGGGCCGTAGCGCTGGAGGCACTGGCCTCGGCGGACGCCGTGGCGCTGGAGTCGGCGGTCTTGGTGGACGCGCTGGCGTGTGCCTTCTCCTTCTCCGGCGCACGCTCCTCGACGACCGTCCCGGCCGTCGCGGTGGTCTCCGCCAGCTTGGCGGTCCAGCGCCGGGAGATCGACGCGATGCCGACGAGCAGGGCCACGAGGCCGATCTTCACGAGCAGCAGCTGGCCGTAGCCGGTGTCGGTGAACGCCGACCAGGAGCCGAGCTGGCGCCAGGACTGGTAGATGCCGGTCGCGACGAGCGCGAGGACGCTGCCGAACGCGATGCGCGAGAAGTTCTGTACGGCCGTCCGCCCGACCTGGTTGCCGGAGGGGGCCCGGTAGAGCGCGACGAGGAGGGCGGAGAGGCCGCCGAGCCAGGTCGCCACGGCCAGCAGGTGGACGACGTCGACGGGCATCGCGATGCCGGGCTGGAGCCCGGTCGAGGCGTGCTCGGCCAGCGCCCAGCTCGCCGCGAGCCCGGCGGCCACCACACCGCCGCCGATCGCGAGACCGAAGGTCAGGTCCCGCTTCTCCTCGTCCTCCCGCTTGTCGTAAGCCCCGAACAGCACGGCGATGAACAGCGCGGCGGCGGCGAGCAGCAGCAGCCGGGAGACGAGGGCCGCGCCGGTCTTGGTCTGGAGGACCTGGCCGAGGAGGTTCAGGTCGAAGATGTCGCCGAGCTTCCCGGTCGTCGTGTAGGAGCCGCGCACCAGCAGCAGCCAGAGCGTGGCCGCGGTGAGCGAGACCCAGCCGGAGACCACCAGCCGCTGCAGGGCGCGCACTCCGGCGCCCCGTTGCCAGCAGGCCAGGATGAAGGCGGCGCCGCCCACCATGACGATGAAGCCGGCGTACGACATGTAGCGCCCGAAGCCGTACAGCCCGCCGACGAGTCCGCCGCCGACGTCCTGTTCGGCCGACACGGAGACGGTGGTCTTCGAGGGGGAGCCGATGGAGAAGGTGAAGGCGCCGCCCACGGGGTGGCTGTCGGCCGACACGACCTGCCAGGCCACCGTGTAGGTGCCGTCGGGCAGGCCGCTGCGGACCTGGGTGGCGTACGTCGTACCGCTGATGTTGGACGGTTTGCCGACGTCGACGCGTTTGCCCTCCGGGTTGAGCACGCGCAGCGAGTCGTCGTTCGTCGCCACCTTCTCGGAGAAGGTGAGCGAGATCTGCGTCGGAGCCTTGTCGACCACCACCCCCGAACTGGGGTCGCTGCCGGTCAGCGCGGCGTGCGCGGAGGCGGTACCCGCCCCGGCGAAGAGCATGCCGGTGACGGCCAGGAGCAGCAGCACCAGATTGCGGACGCGGGGGGTGATGATCGTCTTCAAGGTGGGGGTCCCTCCCTCAGTGCCCGGTCGTGGGGTTGTACGTGGCCGACTTCACGGGCATCTCAACCGTGAGAGGGCCGGACTTGGCAAAGTGCAGCTTCACGGTCACGTGGTCGCCCTGCTTGAGCGTGTGCTTCAGCTTGTCGAACATCAGGTGGTTGCCCCCGCTCTTGAACACGAGTTGACCGTGTGCGGGCACATCGAGGGACTGCACCTCCTCCATCGCCTGGCCGACCGTCTCGTGCACGGAGACCGGGCCGAGGTCGCTGGTGACGGACGTCAACTCGTCCTTCGCGCCGCCCTTGTTGGCGATGTCCAGGAAGCCCGCCGCCATGTCCGAGACCGGCTGGGGCATGTAGGCGGAGCTGACGGACAGCTGGGCCTTCGCGTCGTCCGAGCCGCCGCAGCCGGTGAGGACCAGGGCGCCGGTCAGCACCGCGACGGGTACGGCGAACTGCCTCACGGCGTCTCCCCCTTGACGATCTTGGGGAGGTCCTTGGTGTAGTCGTCGACGGTCGTGTCCTGGCCGTAGAGCAGGTAACCGCCGTCGGTCTTCGGGGAGAACGCGACGACCTGGGTGCCGTGGACGGAGACCAGCTTGCCGTTCTTGTCCTTCGAGGTCGGCTCGATGGAGATGCCGACCGAGCGGGCGCCGGCCTGGATGGTGGCGAAGTCGCCGGTGAGGCCGACGAACTGGGTGTCGATGCCCTTGAGCCACTTGCCGAGCTCGGAGGGGGTGTCCCGCGCCGGGTCGGTGGTCACGAACACGACCAGCAGCTTGTCCTGCTCGGCCTTGGACAGCGACTTCTTGGCCACGGCGATGTTGTTCATCGTCAGCGGGCAGATGTCGGGGCAGTGGGTGTAGCCGAAGTAGATCAGCGTCGGCCGGCCCTTGGTCTCCGCCCGGAAGTCGTACTTCTTGCCGTGCGTGTCCGTGAGGACCAGGTCCGGCTTCTCGAACGGGGTGTCGAGCACGGTGGCGGCCTGGGTCGCGGTGTCCTCGGAGACCACGGAGACGGGGCTCTTGCCGTCGTCGCCGCTGCCGCAGGCGGAGAGCGTCAGGGTGGCGGCGGCGAGCAGAACGGCCGCCGCGAACGTCTTCTTGCGCATAGAGAAATGTCCCAGTTGTGAGAGCTCCGGCGCGCACCGGGGTCGTACGCAAGAGTCGCACGGACCCCTGTGCGCACCATGAGCGGACGGGCTTCAGACGGTCGTACGCCGTCGGCCGGCGAGAACGCCGTACGCCACGCCCGCCGCGCCGACGGCGATGCCGACCACGCCGAGGACGCGGGCGGTGGTGTCGGAGGAGTCGGCGGACGACGAGGTGGAGTCGGCGGCGGTGGTCTCGGTCTTCGCGGCCTTGTCGGAGGCGTCCTCGGCGGTCGCGCCGGAGGCGGAGGCGGAGGTCAGCGTGAGCGTCGGAGCCGGGTTCTCGGGCTCCTCCTCGCCGTCCTTCTGCACCTCGATCCAGCGCACGACCTGCTTGTCGGAGTACGTCTGCAGCGCCTTGAAGACGAGCTGGTCGGCGTCCGTGGGCAGCATGCCGACGGAGACCGGGAACTTCTGGAAGTAGCCGGGCTCGACGCCCTTGCCGGTCGCGGTCCAGGTGACCTTGGTGACGGCCTCGGTGATCGTCTCGCCGTGCATCTCGGCGGGCTTGGCCAGCTTCGACTTGGTGACCTTCACGGTCCAGCCGCTGATCGGCTCCGGCATCACGGAGGCCAGCGGGTGGTCGGTCGGGAAGTTCACTTCCAGCTTGGTGGTCGAGGCGTCGTCACGCTCGTTCGGGACCTTGAAGTCGACGACCGCGTAGCCGCCCTTGACGGCCGCGCCCTCCGGCTGCACGGAGACGTGCGCGAAGGCGGGGGAGGACAGCACGAGCACGGCCGAACCGGCGACGGCAGCGGCGGCGGCGATACGAGAGGTCTTCATGGAAAGGAGCACTCCACTTCGAGTTCGAGTGAGTTCCGGTGGTGAAGAGGGGCGCGTGGTGTCCCGGGTTCATCAGTGGTTTCCCGGCTGAAGAAGACGGGCACGCGCGTGTGCCGCACGACGGCGGCCTCTTCACGCACAGAAGGGAGTGCGGGATCGGTGGTCGCGTCGCGTCAGGCGGCGAGGGTGTGTGCGGCGGCGGCCGGCGGACCGCGGCGGATCACCGAGTGCTGGAGCGCGGTGGTGTGCGGCGCGGGCGGCGCGAACAGGGCGCTACGGAGCGGACGCGGGCCCGCCTCGGGCGCCCCCGGCAGCCCGGCCCGCAGAGCGCGCACCAGGGCGAGCGCACCGCGCAGGGACCGTACGAGCGCCCCTTCCGCGACTCCGTGCGCCGAGAGTTCCATCAGGCGCAGCAGCGCCAGGTCCCCGCGCCGCAGCAGCCAGCCCGCGGCGAGCGCCGCGAGGACGTGACCGAGCAGCATGGACAGGGACGGGAACAGCGACATGGAGGAGGCGGCGGAGGTGGACATGGCGTCCGCCGGGTGATGCATCGACCCCATGGAGCTCATCGGGCCCGTCGAGCCCATCGAGCCCGAAGTCGGCAACAGCCGCGCGTCGGTGAGGATCTGGTGGGCCTGCGCCGGGCTGATCGCCGCGGCGGTGGTCCCGCACAGGAGATGCGCGGCGCGCGCGACGAGCGTGGCGTCGGACGCGGACAAGGTGCCCGTGGTCGACGTACCGGCGCTCTGCCCGAGCCCGAACAGCGTGTGCAGCACGGTCTGTCCGACCGCGAGCGGCACCACGATCCCCGGCAGCGAGCGCGCCCGCCCGGCGAGCGGCGTCACGACGAGGAAGGTCGCGAGGAAGCCCGCGCCCAGTGTCCACAGCGGAACGGTGGCGCAGGAGGCGATCGCATGACCGGCCGCGGCCAGCACGACACAGACCGCGGCGAACACCGCGGCCCGCAGGACCCGGAGTTCACCTCCGGAGCGCGCCGTACATGGGTGGGGGGCAGTCATGGCGGGCTCATCATCGCACCGGCCGTATCGCCGCCATACGGCAGGTCCGCAACATCCAGTCCATAGTGTGTCGTAGCTCACAAAGATCACTCTCCGGCGTGAGCTACCTCCGGATACACCAATTACGTTTGGGACGCATCGCCCATATGGGCGGCATCACGTCAACTCCGTGCTTACACAGGGGCACTGGCGGCAATAGGTATCACTATGTCGAGCCGCGGCCGGGAGGCTGGAGCATGAGCATCTGGTGGTCACTCCATCTGAGGCGCGAGGCCGCGAGCGTGCCACTCGCCCGGCGACTGTTTCTCGGCACGATGGAGACCGCGGGCGTCGACCCCGACATCTCCTACGACCTCTCCGTCGCCCTGAGCGAGGCGTGCGCCAACGCCGTCGAGCACGGCGGCGACACCGCGCACGGCGCGCCCACGGAGGCGTACCGGGTCACGGCGTACCTCGACGGCGAGAAGTGTCGTATCGAAGTCGCGGACTCGGGCCCCGGTTTCGCCCGCACGCAGTCCGTCCGCCCGGCCCCGAGCGAGGCCGAGAACGGCCGTGGACTGTGTCTCATCCAGGAACTCGCCGACCACGTCCACATCGGCAACAAGCCGGGCGTGGGCGGCGCGGTGGTGAGCTTCGACAAGATCCTGAAGTGGCGGAAGGACGCGCCGCTGATGGCGGTATAGCACGTCGGGGACGCATGGTTCCGGCCGACTTCAGGTTTCTGAGGATTCTTACCTTGCGCACAGCTCAGGCCCATGCCCCTGACGGCTGCCGTCCATAGCTTCGTGATCATGACGGGAAACCACAAAGACAAAACCATCAGCCGGCGCCGCGCCCTCGCGGTGACCGGCGGGACGGTCGCGGCCGGCGGACTGGTCGCCGCCGGGTTCCAGTCGGCGTTCGCCGACACCGCCGACACGACGACCGACGCGGACGCGACGGCCTCGGCGTCGGCCAGTTCGACCAGCAGTGAATGCATGACGCTGATGACGAGCGTCACGGAGGGCCCCTACTACCTCGACGGTGCCTTGGTGCGCAAGGACATCACCGAGGGCAAGGCCGGCGTCCCGCTCACCCTGCGGTTGACCGTCGTCGACGCCACGGACGGCTGCACGCCGGTCAAGGGCGCGGCCGTGGAGATCTGGCACTGCGACGCCTGGGGCTACTACTCCGGCTACACCACCGCCAACCCGGGCGGCTCGGCCCCCGCGGAGAGCGAGGAGGGCGACTCCGCCAACGACCAGACGTACCTGCGGGGTTACCAGGTCGCCAACGCCAACGGGGTCGTCAAGTTTGAGACGATCTTCCCGGGCTGGTACACGCCCCGCACCTGCCACATCCACGTGAAGGTGCACACCGGCGGCGAGAAGGAGGACGGCACCTACGAGGGCGGCAAGGTCAACTACACCGGCCAGCTGTTCTTCGCCGACGACATCGCCGAGGACATCTTCACCCTCGACCCGTACGCCAAGCACACGGGCTCGTACACCGTCCTCGCCGACGACATGGTCTACGACGGCGGTGGCGCCGCCAGCGGCCTGCTCACCCTCAAGGCCGTGCACAAGAAGGACCCGTCCAAGGGGTACAAGGGCTCACTGACCCTCGGCGTCGACCCGGACGCCGAGAGCACGGGCGCGGGCAGCGGCGGAGGCGGTACGCCCCCGAGCGGCGCCCCGACGGGTGCGCCGCCCAGCGACAGCCCCTCCCCTTCGGCCTCCGCCTCCTCGTAAGGTACGACGATGCAGAGCCGCGAGGACGAGGCACTGGCGCGGGCCGCCGTGGACGCGCTCACCGGGCAACTGGCGCTGGCTCCCAAGCCGGGCCTGCCCGACCCGCGCGACCTGGCCGCCCGCACGACCCGCGTGGACCACAGCGCCCTGCGCTGGTCCGCCAAGGCGCTGACCCCCGGCCTCGCGGCGATGGCGGCCGCGGCCCGCCGCACCGGTGAGCCGACTCCCGTGCTCCGCGCGGAACTCGGCGCGATCGGCCGCTGCACGGAGCACTCCGTGGCGCTCGCCGGCGGCGGCCACCGCGGCGCCCTGTGGGCGCTGGGCCTGCTGGTCGCGGCGGCCGCCCTGGACCCCCACGCGGGGGCCAAGGACGTCGCCGCGACCGCGAAGCGCATCGCCGCCCACCCCGACCGCCGCGCCCCGCGCAGGCCCTCGCGCGGCTCGTCGATCTCGGCGAAGTACGGTGCGGCCGGTGCGCGGGGTGAGGCCAAAGCCGGATTCCCGCACGTACGGCGGGCGTTGGACACCCTCGCCACGACCCGCGCGGCCGGGGCGACGGAGACACAGGCCCGCCTCGACGCCCTGCTCACGGTGATGTCCACCCTCCAGGACACCGAACTCCTGCACGCCGTGGGCCCGTTGGGCCTGCGCCACGTCCAGGCGGGGGCCCGCGGTGTCCTGGAGGCGGGCGGCACGGCGACGGCGGCGGGCGCGGAGGCACTGACCGCCTTCGACACCGACCTGCACGCACGCGTGTGGAGCCCTCGCGGAAGTGCGGGGCTCCTGGCGGGCGCGCTGTTCCTGGACTCTTTACCGGTCAACTCACTGGCGTGGGCCGCCTGAACCTGAAGAGGACCGACACCGGTCACTCACTGGCGCGGGCGGCGTGATCGGACCGGTACCGGTCAACTCGCCAGTGCGGGCTGCCTGTTCACCGCGCCCGCCTCGTCCTCGTCCTCGTCCGTCTCCCGCCCGGTACCGGCCGCCCGCCGCGCCGCCGGCCCCATCGCGTACGACGCCACGACCGTCGCCCCGCCCAGCAGCAGCCAGCCCGGCGTGCCCCACTCCAGGAGGAGGGACGTCAGCACCAGGGGGCCCATCGTCCTGGCCACGGTGACGCCGGTCCCGAAGAAGCCCTGGTACTCGCCCACCCGGTCGGCCGGAGCCAGGTCGAAGGACAGCTGCCAGGAACCCGCCGACTGCCCCATCTCGGCGGCCACTTGGAGCACCGCCCCGACCACCAGCGCCCCCACGGCCACCCACGGCGACGCGCCCGCCGACAGCGCGAACACCGCGCAGGCCGCCAGCATGATCCAGCCGGACCGCCGCACCGCGCGCGTGGCCGACGCGAGCCCCGTGATCCCGCGGGCCGTCCGCACCTGGAAGACCATCACCGCCCCGGTGTTGAGCACGAACAGCGCGGACACCAGCCAGGTCGGCGCGTCCGTCCGCTCCGCGATCCACAGCGGCAGCCCGAGGCTGAGCAACGGCATCCGCAGCAGCAGCACGGTGTTGAGCAGCGTGACGACGACGTAGGGCCGGTCCCGCAGCACTCCGAGACCGCCGGCCTTCCGCACCTGGACGCCCCGAACCGACGGCAGCCGCACCAGCAACCCCGCGCACACCAGGAAGCTCACCGCGTCCAGCGCGAACACCCCGAGGTACGCCGACCGCGTCCCCGCCCGCAGCGCGAGCCCGCCGAGACCCGCGCCCACCGCGAGACCGGCGTTCAGCGTCGACTGCAGATGCGCCAGCAGCCCGGTCCGCTCCCCGGCGGACACCAGCCCCGCCAGCAGCGCCTGCCGGGCCGCCGCGAGCCCCGACTGCGCGGAGGCGTACGCACACGCGGCGATCACGAACGGCACGAATCCCCGTACGACGAGGAAGGACGCCACAGCCAGCCCCGTCGCCAGCGCCAGCAGCACCGCCGTACCGCGCGGCCCACGCCGGTCCGCCAGCCGCCCCAGCGGCACCCCGACCAGCGAACCGACGGCCCACGCGAGGGTGAGCCCGAGGCCCACGCGCGCGGGGGCGAGCCCGACGACGTGGGTGAAGTACAGCGCCGAGGTCACGTAGTAGGCGCCGTCGCCGACCGAGTTGGTCAACTGGGCGAGTGCGAGGGTGCGTTGCGGGCCCGCGGGCGGGACGAGTGTGTTCGGCATGTCTACGACGGTAGGGCTCGGTTGGACCGGTCAGAAGGCCCAATTGATCGCCCTGTCATTGGCCCAATCCGGAACCCGCCCGCTTCTTTCAGACCCCGTTACGCCCCCTCCAGCACCCGCCCCAACGCTTCCAGCGCCTCCGGATAGACCCGCTCCCTGGGCGTCCCGTATCCCACGACCAGCCCCTGAGGCCGCCCCTCGTCCCCTCCCGCCGCATGCCAGTGCTCCCCTAGCCGCCCGACCGCGAGCCCCTCTTTCTCGGCCCGCGCGAGCACGGTCTCCTCGTCGGCGACCTCCACCAGCGCGTGTAGCCCGGCCGCGATGCCGTAAACGTTTGCGTGCATCCCCAGTCGGCCGAGGAGCTGGTCGCGGCGGCGCCGGTACCGCAGCCGGCACGCGCGCACGTGACGGTCGTAGGCATGGCTGTCGATCAGTTCGGCGAGCGCCAACTGGCCGATGGTCTCGGTGTGGTGGTCGCTGTGCAGCTTGGCGTCGGCGACCGCGTCGACCAGGTGCGGCGGCAGCACCATCCAGCCGAGCCGCAGGGCGGGCCCGAGGGTCTTGGACGCGGTCCCCAGGTACACGACCTGGCCCGGCGCCATCCCCTGGAGCGCGCCCACGGGCTGCCGGTCGTAGCGGAACTCCCCGTCGTAGTCGTCCTCGACGATCAGCCCGCCACGCGCGCGTGCCCAGTCGGTCAGCGCCCGTCTGCGCTCGGGGTGCAGGGTCACGCCGGTCGGGTACTGGTGGGCCGGTGTCACCACCACGGCCGCCGCGTTCCCCAAGTCCTCGGCGCAGGCGCCCCGTTCGTCGACCCGTACGGGCACCACGCGCCCGCCGTTGTGCCGCACCACCTCCCGGTGGAACGGCAGCCCCGGGTCCTCCATGGCGACCTCGGCGACACCGCGCCCGGCCGCCGCGTCCAGCACGCGCGTGAGGAGCGCGAGCCCCTGCACGTACCCGGACGTGATCACGATCCGTTCCGGCGGGGCGATCACCCCGCGCGCCCGCCCCAAGTACCCGGACAGCGCGGTACGCAGTTCGATGCGGCCGCGCGGATCTCCGTAGTCGTACGCCAAGGAGGGTGCCGTCGCGATGGCGCGGCGCAGTGAGCGCAGCCAGGCCGCCGCCGGGAACATGCCGACGTCGGGGCTGCCGGGCCGCAGGTCGAATCGGGGTACACGCGCGCGTGCCGCCGCGCCCGGTGCCTCCGCGTCGACGGAGGGCAGTCGTGCGACCTCGGTGCCCGAGCCCTGGCGCGCGGTGAGGTACCCCTCGGCGACGAGCTGGTCGTAGGCGGCCTTCGCGGTGCCCCGGGAGACGCCGAGTTCGGTCGCGAGCCGGCGGGTCGCGGGGAGGCGGGTCCCCGGGGCGAGCCGGCCGTCCCGTACGGCGTCCCGGAGGGCGCGTTCGAGACCGACCCGGCGGCCTCCCTCGGGGTCGGGTTCCAGGTGCAGGTCGACCCCGACGCCGGACCAGAAGTCGTTCACGAAAAAGCCCTCCCCCTAGGCGCGTTCATGAAAAAAGCCTCCCCCTAGGCACACGATCGGCACACGAACGGCCGGGCACCGCACGTGTGCCCGGCCATCAGTCTTGTATCAGTTGGCAGTCGTCAGCTGTCAGCCCTTGAGGGACGCCATCCAGCCCTCGACCTCGGCCGAGGTGCGGGGCAGGCCGTCGGACAGGTTCCGGTTGCCGTCCTCGGTGACGAGGATGTCGTCCTCGATGCGGACGCCGATGCCGCGGTACTCCTCGGGGACGGTGAGGTCGTCCGCCTGGAAGTACAGGCCGGGCTCCACCGTGAGGACCATGCCGGGCTCCAGGGTGCCCTCGACGTACGTCTCGGTCCGTGCGGCGGCGCAGTCGTGGACGTCCATGCCGAGCATGTGACCCGTGCCGTGCAGCGTCCACCGGCGCTGGAGGCCCAGCTCCAGGACGCGCTCCACGGGACCCTCGACAAGACCCCACTCGACGATCTTCTCGGCCAGCACGCGCTGCGCCGCGTCGTGGAAGTCGCGGTACTTGCCGCCCGGCTGCACCGCCGCGATACCGGCCTCCTGGGCCTCGTACACGGCGTCGTAGACCTTCTTCTGGACCTCGGTGAAGCGGCCGTTGATCGGCAGCGTGCGGGTGACGTCGGCGGTGTACAGGGTGTGCGTCTCGACGCCGGCGTCCAGGAGGAGCAGGTCGCCGGAGCGGACCGGGCCGTCGTTGCGCACCCAGTGCAGGGTGGTGGCGTGCGGGCCCGCGGCGCAGATCGAGCCGTAGCCGACGTCGTTGCCCTCCACGCGCGCGCGGAGGAAGAAGGTGCCCTCGATGTAGCGCTCGCTCGTCGCCTCGGCCTTGTCGAGCACGCGCACGACGTCCTCGAAGCCGCGGACCGTCGAGTCGACGGCCTTCTGCAGCTCGCCGACCTCGAACTCGTCCTTGACCAGGCGTGCTTCGGAGAGGAAGACCCGCAGTTCCTCGTCGCGCTCGGCGGTGACCTTGTCGGTCAGCGCGGCCTCGATGCCGGCGTCGTAGCTGCGGACCACGCGGACGGGGCCGGTGGCCTCGCGCAGGGCGGCGGGCAGTTCGCGGACGTCGGAGGCGGGGATGCCGTAGAGCTGCTCGGATTCGGTGAGGGAGTGGCGGCGGCCGACCCACAGCTCGCCCTGGCCGGAGAGCCAGAACTCGCCGTTCTCGCGGTCGGAGCGCGGCAGGAGGTAGATCGTCGCCTTGTGGCCCTCGGTGGTGGGCTCCAGGACGAGGACGCCGTCCTCGGTGAGGTTGCCCGTCAGGTACGCGTACTCGACCGACGCCCGGAAGGGGTACTCGGTGTCGTTCGAGCGGGTCTTCAGGTTGCCCGCGGGGATCACCAGGCGCTCGCCCGGGAAGCGCGCGGAGAGCACGGCACGGCGGCGGGCGGTGTGCTCGGCCTGCTCGACGGGCCGCAGGTCGTGCAGCTCGGTGTCGGCCCAGCCGGACTTCATGCTGTCTGCGAGTTCGTCGGACACGCCGGGGTACAAGCCGTTCTTCCGCTTCTTGATGGGCTCTTCAGGCTCCGCTTCCGGGGTCTCCGGGTTGAGCTCGTCGGCCACGGTCATCCTCCTAGATACGGCACTGGACCCCGTCCATCGTACGGTCGTACGGAAGGGGGCCCAGGGCCGTATGGCCTGTTACACATGGCTGTCCGGCGACTACTCGAAGCGAGCTGCCAGGAGGACGACGTCCTCGTCGCTGTCGGCCGTGTCGAGGCCGTCCGGCAGCACGGTCCGCAGGACGTGGTCGGCGATCGCGGCCGGGTCCTCGCGCAGCGCCTTGGGGACACTGGCGGCCGCCGCGTGGAGGCGGGCGAAGGCGCGGTCCATGGGGTCGCCGGTGCGGTGCAGCAGCCCGTCCGTGTAGAGCAGCACCGTCTCGCCGGCCTCCGCCTCCAGCTCCACGCTCGGCGCCTCCCAGCAGGCCAGCATGCCCAGGGGCGCGGACACGGAGGTCTCCACGAACTCCGTGCGCCGCTCCCCGACCAGGAGGGGCGGGCTGTGTCCGGCGCCGGCCAGGGTGATCTTGCGCAGCGCGGGCTCGCAGTAGGCGAACAGGGCGGTGGCCGAGCGGGCGGGTTCGGTGAGCCTGAGGAGCAGTTCGAGGTCGGACAGGACCGCGACCGGGTCCTCGCCCTCCATCACCGCGTACGCCCGCAGGGAGGCGCGGAGCCGGCCCATCGCGGCGATCGCGCTGGGCCCGGAGCCGGTCACCGAACCGACCGCGAGGCCGAGCGCGGCATCGGGCAGCGGCAGCGCGTCGTACCAGTCGCCGCCGCCGCGCGGACCCGTGCGGTGCAGCGCGGCGAGCTGCACACCGGCCACGCGGGGGAGCCGGGACGGCAGCAGCTCCTCGGCGATGGTCGTCATGCACGCGCGCGTGCGCTCGACTTCGAGGACGCGGGCCAGGTGCTCGGTGGCGTACCGGGCGTACAGGCCGACGAGGTGGCGCTGCCGCTCGACCGGCTCGGCGGGCTCGTCGTAGAGCCACACGGCGGCACCCAGGCGCCCGGCCGCGTCGGTCGCCAGGGGGAGCGCGTAACTGGCCGCGTAGCCCAGGCGTACGGCGACCTCGCGGTGGCGCGGGTCGAGGGCGTCCTCGGCGAACAGGTCGGGGTGGACGATCTCGCCGCCCTCGCCCCCGGGGACGCCGACAGGACCGTCGAGGAGCTGGCCGTACGACATCGCCCCGCGCGGGACGGTCTCCATGTGGCCGAGGTCGGAGCGGGCGAGGCCCAGGCCGATGGTGGTGTCGGGGCCCAGGCCGTCGCCGGGTTCCAGGACGACGAGGCCGCGGCGGGCGCCCACCAGGGCGGCTCCGGCGCGCAGCAGCTCCTGGAGTGCTTCGTCGAGTGCGTCCGTGCGTGCCAGCCGCTCCGTGAGTTCATGGAGGGTCGTGAGATCGGACACCCAGCCGGCGAGCCGGTCCTGGAGCAGGGCACCTGGCGCGTTCGGAGCGGTATCAGGCCTGTTCTGCGTGTTCGAGGAGGGGCTCGGAGGGGTATCGGTGGCGGCAGGCGCGGGCGCGACAGTGTGTGCGGGCGAGGGAACCGTTGAATCGATTCCAGCCACTTTCGGAGGGTGCGGGGCGTTCATGGCGTCCGGCTTTCCGACCGGTGCGTATTGCTCAAAAGCATCGCAAACCCCCATGTCATTCTGCGCCGCTGGCAGTGTCTCCACATGTACACGCACTCGTGAGGGGATGTCCAGCATTGTCCTGCCGGGATTCCTGGTGTCCATGGGTCTACGGGTGCTATTTCGCTCTCCCCTTGCGGATTGGCAAAGTTGGCTTAAAACTGCATCAGGGGACGGTCCATTGCGGTCGACTGGGTTTGCTCGACGGAGCGTCACAGCGGTCGTGATGGGTACGTACTCGGAGAAGGCCAGGGGTGGCTGGGGGCCACCCGGAACCTGGTGAAGGACCCGGGCGTCTTAACCACCGACGATCGTGCCCCATCCTCCCGTGGCGGAGGCGGAGAGAACTACGCGGGACGGCAAAACGCCAGACTTCGCCACCCCCAATCGCCACGCCCATGCTTTTCAAGCACGCACGGGTTCCCCTTGCCGAAGGCAGGGGTGTGATGCGCCAACAGGTACGCACAGTGAAGTGATCGACACATGGTGTGATGTGGTCCTCGGTGTTGCCAGCGGTGCAACGGAAAGGAACGAGCGCTCATGCGCGAGATCCCCGGAAAGCGACGCAGGCTCCTGTCCAGGCGAGACAACAGGAGGTCTGAGATGCTCAGCGCGGCCCTGACCTTCGCGACAGAATGGCAATGGCCCGTACTCCCGGGCGTGGCACCGGATCCCCAGGGACGGGCCCGCTGCGGCTGTCCGGATCCGGAGTGCACGGTGCCCGGCGCACACCCCTTCGACCCCGGTCTCCTCGCGGCCACCACTGACGCCCGCATGGTGCGCTGGTGGTGGGGCAACCGACCAGCCGCGCCGATCGTCCTCGCCACCGGCGACAAGGCTCCCTGTGCGGTCAGTCTGCCCGCTCCCGCGGCCGCCCGGGCCCTCGCCGCGCTCGACCGCCAGGGCATGCGCCTCGGCCCGGTCGTCGCCGCGCCGACCCGCTGGTCGCTGCTCGTCAAGCCGTACTCCCTGGAGCAGTTGGGCGAGCTGCTCTACGCCAAGGACCACGTCCCCGGTTCGCTCCGCTTCCACGGCGAGGGCGGCTATCTCGCCCTGCCCCCCTCCGAGACCGGCCAGGGCCAGATCCGCTGGGAGCGCGCACCACTGCCCGGCTCGTCCTCGCCCTGGGTACCCGACGTCGAGGCCGTGGTGGACGCCGTGGTCGAGGCCCTCACTCGTACGGGTGTGAGCGCGCCCGAGTTGTAGGGGTGTCGGGCGTGCGCGGGACATGGCGCCCGTAGTTGGTCGTTATCTTCCGACCTATGAACCTTCGTCTGCTCGCCCTCGCGGGCGTCGCGGTGTGCGCGGTCGCGCTGCCGCTGGCCGTGGCGTCCGCGGGACCCGTACGCGACGAGGGTCACGCGGTCGTACGGTCCCTGGTCCACTCCTCGGATTCCTCCGGCTCCTCCGAGGGTGACGCCAAGGCGCCGTCCGCCGCGCCCTCGCCCGTCCGGTCCCCGCTGACGCTCGGCCTGGGACTGGCGACGGCGGCGCGCTGCGGACCCGAGCTCTCCTCCCCCGACGGCATCGAGGCGCAGACCTGTGTCATGACACAGGGTGAGGACACCTGGGCGCGCACCTACTACCGGAACGCGACCGGCGACGACCTGGATTCGGTGCTGAGCCTCATGGGTCCGGCGGACCGCACCATGCAGATGCACTGCGTCGTGGCGGCCGAGGACGAGCCCGCGCTGTGCGAGACACCCCGGGAGCGGACACAGGGCGATCTGGCGGCCTACACGGCCGTGGCGGAGTTCGCGAGGCGGAGCGGGAGCGGGCCGCTGTTGCTGCGCTCGGGGAGCAACTCCTCGGCGCCTACGGCGAGTTGACGGACGACATCGTTCCGTACATGCGGCCCGGGCATGAGAAGACCCGGTTGCTGGCGACGGGGGATGCACCAGCAACCGGGCTACTCGAACGGTAACAAGAGATCGGCGGTTCGCAAATTCGATCTCGGCTATTCGGACACCGACTTCCCTTTCACAACGGGGAGTTGTGACAGGAGTCACCCGAGTGAACAGGCCTGTTGCGGCTGAACCGTCGGTCGGTCGAACCCTTGGCCCATTCCGGGTGTCAGCTCAGCGTGACCTGCCGGTTGGTGAGGCCGCCCCGCGCGCGGCGCTCGTCCGCGGTGAGCGGTGCCTCCGTGGCCAGAGCGGCGGCGAGGCGCTCGGCGAACTCGGCGGCCGGCTTCTCGATGTCGTCCGCGCCGAGCCCGCTCGGCAGGTCCCAGACGGGGACGGTGAGACCGTGAGCACGGAAGGACCCCACGAGACGGGTGCCCTCGCCGAGACCGGAGCGGCCCGCGGCGTGCAACCGCGCGAGACCGTCCAGAAGTTGCTCCTCGGGGTACGGCATGACCCAGCGCAGATGGTTCTTGTCCGGGGTCTCGCACCAGTACGCGGCGTCCACGCCCTGGAGCTTGACGGTCGGGATGGCGGCGGCGTTGGCGCGCTCCAGGGAGGCGGTCACCTCCGGCGCCGCGCTCGAAGCCTCCGGGACCCAGAATTCGAAGCCCGGGTGCACAACTGGCTCGAACGTGCCTTCCGGGTCGAGGAGATCCTGCAGTCGCGGACCCTCGGCCGGGGCGCGGCGGGCCTGCACCGGAGTGCCCGGATCGGCGACCAGCGCGCGCTGGAGGGTGTCCGCGAGGTCGCGGCTGATGTCGCCGGAGGCCGTGTCGTTCTGCAGGCCGAGCAGCACCGAGCCGTCGTCCCGGCGCAGGGCGGGCCAGGCCATCGGCAGCACCGTGGCGAGCGTGACCGACGGGACCCCTTCGGGGAGACCGCCCTTCAGTGGCAGGGCGACCGTGGCAGCGGGCACCAGCTCGCGCAGCGCCACCCAGTCGCCCTCGCCGGGCAGCCCTTCGAAGGGGCGCTGAACCAGCTCGGTCACCGCGTGCGCGGCGGCCCGGCCGTGGCAGGCCTTGTAGCGGCGGCCGCTGCCGCAGGGGCAGGGCTCGCGGGCACCGACGACCGCGACCTCTCCGTCGCTGAGCTGCGGCCGCCTGGCCGTGGTCTGGGGGCGCTTCTTGGCCATCGTGGGTGTCTCCCGGTTACGGCTCGTCTCGTACGGGCGGGAGCCTAGCCGTTCACGCCATGACCGACGGGAGCCTGTGGACAACCCGGCGGGTGTGGACGGCGGCCTGTGGGCAACGCGGCCGACGCGGGTGACGTGGACAGGTGCGGGCCGGCGGGGTCAGTCGAGGTCGTCGAACGCGTCCGCGAACTCCAGCCGGGGGACCGCCGACACCGTAGGAGCCGTGACGCGCGTAGCGAAGTCGTCGCGTCGGTGCCCGGCATCCGGATCATGGACGTCGTCCTGCACGACGACCCACACCGTGACCTCGCCCCGGGTGTCGTCCCGGACACCCCAGTCGTCGGCCAGCGCGGTGATGATGTTCAGTCCGCGTCCGCCGTGCGCCGTCACCGAGGGGGTGGCCGGAGCCGGGCGGGTCGGGCCGCCGCCGTCCGTCACCTCGACCGTGAGCCGTCCGCCCGTGTCCACGCGCCAGGCGCACCGGACGTCGCCGTCACCGGCCAGGGCGTCGCCCAGGGGCCGGCCGTGCTTGCACGCGTTGCTCAGCAGTTCGGAGAGGATCAGTACGGCATCGTCGATGACCGCTTCCGACACACCGCCCGTGCGCAGCTGGTCGCGCATGCGATGTCTTGCTTGTCCCACGCCCGCAGGGCCATGGGACACGGCCATGCTCGACGACGTGGGCACCTCCTGTGCCACCACCAACGCCACCCCCGAGACCTCCTTCGCCCCACGCCACGGTGTGGATGCCCCATTGGCCTGTACCGGAAACCGGCCAATCCACGTTCAGTGACGCATTCGCAACGATCGAACACGGACCGAACGCGCCGGTGCACTCCCTGTAATCGAGTGGCTTGTTTTCGACGGTGTGGCCGGGTTCGGAGGATGGTGCAGGTGAGGTGGCCGGGTCAAGGGGTGTTTGGCGGTCTTTATGAGGTTGTTTGCTGACCGCGACCGAGCTGGCTCAGAACGGCCCCCGGCCGGTTGGTGATGATGGCGTCAATGCCCAGGTCAACGCAGAGATCGACGTCCTCGGGCTCGTTGACCGTCCACACGTGCACCTGGTGACCGGCGTTTTTCAGCCGCTCGATGTACGCAGGGTGATTGCGCACGATCCGGATCGAGGGGCCTGCGATCCGGACACCGGCCGGAAGTCGACCGTCCCTCAGGCGGGGCGAGAGGAACTGCAGCAGGTACACCGTCGGCAGTGCCGGGGAGGCCGCCCGCACCCGGTGCAGCGAGCGCGCCGAGAAGCTCATGACCCGTACCGGGGACTCGGCGGCGGAGGCCGGGGCGTCCAGGCCGAAGCGCTTCAGGAGCACCAGCAGCCGTTCCTCGACCTGGCCCGCCCAGCGCGTCGGATGCTTCGTCTCGATGGCCAGTTCCACGCGCCGGCCCGCGTCCGCGACGAGTTCGAGCAGCCGCTCCAGGGTGAGCACGGAGGTGTCCTCGCGGTCCTCCGGAAGGTGCTCCCAGTCGGGCTCCTCGTCCCGTGTCGTCCGGGAGTCGCGGCCCTTCCAGGAACCGAAGTCCAGGGCGGCCAGATCGGCGAGCTCCAGTGCCGAGACCGCCCCGCGCCCGTTCGACGTACGGTTGACGCGGCGGTCGTGGACACAGACGAGATGGCCGTCGGCGGTCAGCCGTACATCGCATTCGAGAGCGTCCGCACCGTCCTCGATCGCCTTCTTGTAGGCGGCCAGGGTGTGCTCGGGGGCCTCTTCGGAGGCTCCGCGGTGGGCGACGACTTGGATCCGGTGCTGCCGTGCGAGGGTCACCGCGTCATGGTGCCACCGCGAAGGGGTACACGTGGAACCAAGAACGTGTAGGTATAGGGCTTTTTGGCGTGAATGACACCTTATAAAGGATCGCCATGAACCCACAGGCACCGCTTATGGTGCCCTGACGGCCGGTGGGAAAAGCTGACGGCATACAAAAGCACATGCACAGCTGTTTCGCGCCGGACCGATCGACAAGCGTGAAGAGTGTGACCGCATGCTTCCGAGAACAACAGCCGTGGACCGAGGAGAAGAGCTGTGAGCACCGAGAACGAGGGCACTGAGGTACCCCCGGCCCCGTCTGCACCTCCTGTGCCGGTGGAATCTCCCGCAGCTTCCCCGCAGGCGGCCGCGGCCGAGGGGGGCGCGCCCACCACGCAGCTCCCGCCGGTGCCTCCGGGCGCCCCGCAGGACACGCTGCACGCGGGCCCCGCTCCGGCGTACGCCGGAGCGCCCCCGCAGGGCACGGGATCCGCTCCCGACGCCGCTTGGCCGCCTCCGCCGCCCGCCACCCCGTCGTACGCCGACAGCGGCACGGGCGCGGGCGCGTACGGCGGCGAGGGCGTCGGTGGCTACGGGGGCGACGGCTACGGAGGTGACGGTGCCGGTGCAGGTGGCGGCTGGGGCACGCCGTACCAGCAGCAGCCCGCGCCCAAGAAGCCCGGTGGCGGGCGCGGTGGCCTGATCGCCGCCGTGCTGATCGCCGCGCTGGTCGCCGGCGGCCTGGGCGGTGGCCTCGGCTACACGCTGGCCAAGGACAACGACGACAACAGCAACTCCACCACCGTCTCCGCCGACACCGGCAGCAGCGCCTCCGTGAAGCGCGACCCGGGCACCATCGCGGGCGTCGCCGCCAAGTCGCTGCCCAGCACGGTCACCATCGAGGCCGAGAGCACCAGCGGCGAGGGCGGCACGGGCACGGGCTTCGTGTTCGACACCCAGGGCCACATCGTCACCAACAACCACGTCGTCGCCGACGCGGTCGACGGCGGCAAGCTCACGGCGACCTTCCCGGACGGCAAGAAGTACGACGCCGAGATCGTCGGCCACGCCCAGGGCTACGACGTCGCGGTGATCAAGCTCAAGGGCGCCCCCAGCAACCTCAAGCCGCTCGCCCTCGGCGACTCGGACAAGATCGCCGTCGGCGACGAGACGATCGCCATCGGCGCCCCCTTCGGCCTGTCGAACACGGTGACCACGGGCATCATCAGCGCCAAGAACCGCCCGGTGGCCTCCAGCGACGGCAGCTCCACCAGCAAGGCGTCGTACATGAGCGCCCTGCAGACCGACGCCTCGATCAACCCCGGCAACTCGGGCGGCCCGCTGCTCGACGCGCAGGGCTCGGTCATCGGCATCAACTCGGCGATCCAGTCGACCAGCAGCGGCGGCCTCGGCTCCACCAGCCAGTCCGGTTCGATCGGCCTGGGCTTCGCCATCCCGATCAACCAGGCGAAGTACGTCGCCCAGCAGCTGATCAAGACCGGCAAGCCGGTGTACGCCAAGATCGGCGCCTCCGTCTCCCTGGAGGACAGCACCTCCGGAGCGACGATCACCGCCGAGGGCGTCAGCGGCTCCTCCTCGGTGGAGGCCGGCGGGCCCGCGGCCAAGGCGGGCCTCAAGGCCGGCGACGTCATCACCAAGCTCGACGACTCGGTGATCGACAGCGGACCGACCCTCATCGGCGAGATCTGGACCCACAAGCCGGGCGACAAGGTCAAGATCACGTACAAGCGCGGCGGTACGGAGCACACGACCGACCTGACCCTGGGGTCGAGGGTCGGCGACAGCTGACGTAGCGCCAGACGAAGTCGCTCAACCGGCGGGCCGGGCAAGGGATTCCTTGCCCGGCCCGATCGTTTTCGTCCTCCACGCGCGTGTGCATGCGGCTGAACGCGACTCGCGGACCCCGATTCGGGAACTGGATTCCTCCCTGCGGCGAAGTACGGGTGAAAGCCCAATCTTCATCAGCGTGTCCGTATGGACGAGAGGAGCCCCGATGACCGTCGGACCAGGCGTCAGGGTGGGGCAGGACAGTGACGCCTCGGTGATCGAACGGTCGTGGGACGAGCCCGAGGCATTCGCCGTGCTCTTCGACCGCCACGCCGACTCGGTGCACCGTTACGCGGCGCGCCGGCTCGGTACGGAGGTCGCCGAGGACCTGATGGCGGAGACGTTCACCACCGCGTTCCAGCAGCGCTTCCGGTACAACACGGAACTGGCCGACGCACGCCCGTGGTTGTTCGGCATCGCGACCAACCTCATAGGCCGGCACCGGCGTGCCGAGGCCCGACGGCTGAAGGCGATCGGCCGGCTGCCGTCGGCCGCCCGCGCCGACGGTTCCGAGGACCCGGTCGCCGACCGGGTGGCCGCGCGGGTCAGCGCACAGGCCGTACGGGGCGAACTGGCCCTGGCGATGGCCCGGTTGCCCGCCAGGCACCGGGACGTGCTGCTGCTGGTCGCCTGGGCCGACCTCGGCTACGAGGAGGTCGCCCGCGCCCTGGAGGTACCGGTGGGGACGGTCCGGTCACGGCTGCACAGGGCTCGCAGAAAACTTCGCGACGCATTGGGCGGATCCGATCCGACAGCCTTCCGAGAGGAATCCGACGATGAGTGAACCGAGGAACGAACTCCAGCTCCTGAGGGAGTGGGAAGCGGACACGCCCCCGCTCACGGACCCCGCACGCGCGCGTGCCCTTCTCCGCCTCCACCAGGCGATGCTCACGCCCAACGCCCTCGCCCCCGCTCCCGCGGCCGTACGGCGCCGTCCCGTGCTCCGGATGGCGGTGGCGGGCGTCGCGGCCGCGGCGATCACGACGACCGTGCTGGTCGCCAACGAGTCCTCACCCCGCACTCAGCCGGTGAGCGCGAGCACCGTGCTGAACGGCGCGGCGGCCGAGGAACGCCGCCTGGAGAAGCCGATCGCCCCGCGCGACGACCAGTTCATCTACACCAAGGAGGTCATCAAGGAGACCCCGACCGGGGGCGGCCGGACCCGGACGTACGTCGACGAGAGCTGGGACTCGGTCGACGGCTCCAAGAGGTCCTACGTCAGCGAGCTGGGCCAGAAGCAGTGGGTCCCGGTGTACCCGCCGAACCAGACCAACTGGCCGCCGACCAGGTGGACCCTGCTCAAGCAACTGCCCACCGATCCGGCCAAGTTGCTGATCGCGCTCCGCGGCGGCCCTGGAAAGGCGGACTACAACAGGCCGATGAGGGCCGCCGACTGGCCGATCACCCAGTTCTTCGTCGCCAGCCTGCTCCGCACCGCCGTCCTGCCGAAGGGGCTCCGCTCCGCGGCCTACGAGGCGCTGGCCACCGTCCCCGGCATCAAGGTCCTGCCCCACCAGAAGGACGGGGACGGCCGCGTGGGCATCGGCATCCAGTACGTGGGACCCCCCGGAACCCCCTGGGCGAAGGGCGGCCGGGTCCTGGTCTTCGACGCGAAGACGTACCGCTACCTGGGCATGCACGATCGGCGCCCGGCGGGCGCGACGACGTACGAGCAGTGGTCGTACCTCGCCGCGAGCGCTGTGGTGGACCGGGTGATGCAGCGGCCGTAGGGACGGGACGTGCCGGTCGGCGGGGCGCCCGAGTACTCGGCGAGGACGGCCGAGCAAAAACTCAGGCGCACGCCGACGGCACGGGAAATCATGAACCATGCGACCGGATGACTGGCACCTCACGGATGACGTCGACGAGTTCCTGGCCCAGGCCGGAGAGTTCCTGAGGTCACGCCCCACCCCACACACCCAGACGCTGACGGTGATCGAGAAAATACGAGAGCGGGGGTCAAAGGCCCACGGCACAGAGGCCCCCGTGTTCGGCCGACTGGAGCGAGGGGGCGAGGTCCAGGCCGCCTTCTACCGCGTCAACTCCCGCCGCAACCTGAATCCCACCTCCCTCTCCCCCGAGCAGGCCGACACTCTCGCCGCCCACCTGACCGGTCTCGGTCACTCCCTCCCCGGTGTCCTCTCGGACCACGACACCGCCACCACGTTCGCCGAGGCCTGGCAGCGGCACACGGGTGCGACGTCGGTACGCAGTTGGGGTGCCCGTCTCCACCGTCTCGGCACGCTCACCCCACCGGAACCGGTCCCGGAGGGCCGGGGCCGAGTCGCGGGCGAGCAGGACCGTGACCAAGTCGTGCGCTGGTGCCGTGAGTTCTGCGTCGACGTCGGAGAGACCGTCTCCATAGACGCCATCGACGCCGGAGACTGGGCAACCTCGCGCTTCGGCGACAGGCACTTCACGTTCTGGGAGACCCCTGACGGCATCCCTGCCTCCATGGCGGCCGTGACCTCGATGACCGCCGACATGGTCCGGATCGACCCCGTCTACACCCCGGCCCACCTCAGGGCCCGCGGCTACGCGGGCGCCGTGACGGTCGAGGTGAGCAGAGCCGCACTGGCGGCCGGCGCGACAGACGTCGTCCTGTTCGCCGACCCGGCCAACACCACCAGCACCGCCCTCTATCAGCGCATCGGGTTCGTTCCGGTGGGGGACTTTGTCGGGTACGACTTCTTGGGGGCGGCGCGGGAGTAGCCGCGGCGGACAGCCCCAAGCGAGGCCACGCCACCCGCGAACCGCCCGGTGCCGGTACGCTGTACCCGCTCCGTCCCTGGTGGGCGTGTGCGCAGGTGGGTTGCCCGAGCGGCCTAAGGGAACGGTCTTGAAAAACGCGAGAGCGTGACGGCGTTTCCGTGGGGCCGGATCGCACCGCCTCCGCAGGTCATAGACGTGCTGGTCAGAAGGGGTGCCTCTCGCTGAGGGGCGCCCCTTTTGCATGGCCCTGTCTCACCTTGACGCGGCTCTGTCGCGGTGTTGATCAGTGCGTGTGGACCAGGCGTGGACCAAGGTCCGGCGGAGTGGAGCGGTAGGTGGGCTGTGAGCGCCTGAGATATGACGTCCACCACGCCACGCTCGGCACCACCCCACCAGGCAGTCGTGCTCCCTGGCGCCGCTTTCAAGCGCAGCGGAGGCGCTCCATTCCACACTATGCAGTAAATGTGCTTTTTTTGCTTAGCCCAATTTGTTCCCTTTTGCACAATAATGCTACTTTGGCTGAAGGGGTGGAATTGGAGGCCAGGCCATGGGCTGGCAACAGACAGGCGCCGAGTGTCGTCGGTGCCATGAGGGCACGCTGACCTGCCCGAAATGCACAGGAGACGGCCGGGTCGCGGGCTTTCCAGGCTTCATGATCGATTGTCCGGACTGCAAAGGTACTGGCTATCGCTGCCCGAACCATGACGGCGACTGGAAATAGCCGCGGCAACCTGCGGGGAGGGTAACGGCTCGCATTGACTGAGTGCTGCCCCGGGAGTACCAATGTGGGGAAAAAATCGAGCGCAGAACCGACCTGATCATCACATCCATGCCAGCTACGCGGATCCGCGAGCATCCCTGCTGCTGAGGTGCGTTGAGCAGAGCCCGTGGACAGAGACCGTCCGGATCGCCGCCACCGCTGAGAAGACCCTCCAGTGGCTCGCCCATCGGTCGGACATCAAGCTTGAGGGTGCTTCGCCCTACACGGCCGACTGGCGAGCAGGCACCGCACATTTCCGTCTTCAGGTGCTGGAGGTGCCGCCCTTGAAGAATGCGGGTCCCTGGAACCTCTCGCGGCGGTGGAGGAAGCAGCCGCACAGGCTTGTCATCGTCTGTCTCCTGTCGGTGGACTCCGATAGGAGACAGGGATGGCTGCAAGTGAGCCAGTACGTGAGAGACCTGGCAGCAACCCTCGATGGCGAGAATCGAACCATCGACGGCGTCAGCAGCGATGCTTGGAAGCCAGCCCTCAAGAGTGAGTTGAAGGTGGCGCACGCAGTCCCCCTGGTCGGAGTTGACGCAGCACATCCGGTGGAGCCACCCAAGTCCGCAGAGGATGCCGCACTTGAAGCCGAGCTCACCTCCGTGCCGATGAGCAGCGCTGAGAAGCCTGACATCAATGGCTGGCGCGAAGAGCAACGAGTCAGGCTGGTGAATGCCTTCGACGACGGCGAAACGACCCAGTACGGCATCGGACGTGAGGGCACAGTGCTCGTCCCAGACACGAGTCCGGCACATATCCGCATGTGCCGAGACGGTGACCTCCACACGGTTCTCATGGACAACGGTGGCTCCATCATGACCGCGGGCACGAACCTGGAACGGATTCCAGGACGTGCTGAGGTCGTCTATTCCATGGACGGCGAAAGGGTTCGCATAGAGAGGTAGAGCCGGACGCGGCGCGCCCCCTCTCCCCGACGTGGGGTGAGGATGGCGCCTCTTGCGTGGACAGCCGCGCCGTCTACTCCCCTTTGGCGGCCTCCAAGGCACGCTCGATCTGTTCGTTCGAGCGCTCCTGGTTGCGGTGAATGGCCTTGGCGTAGAAGCGGAACAACACCGCGATGCTGTGGCCCGCCCGCCGCGCGACCTCGGCAGGCGAAACACCGGACTCAAGCCAGAGCGAGACGCCCGCGTGGCGCAGGGAGTACGGCACGTCAGCCAGCGGCGAGGCCGCCTCGGAGTCCGTCAGCGCTGCGAGTCGGGCGGCCTTCCACGCTTCCCCGTACTCCTTGGACAAGAGGTGGCCACCCTGGGCCGCGCGAAAGAGCCGGCCGTCCTCGGTGGTACCGAACTCCTTGATGTGCTCGCGTACCAGGCGCACGAGAACCGGCGGAATCGGCACCGGCCGCGTCGCCTTTCGGGCCCGCTTCTTCAGGCCGCGCGTATCGAACGACTCGCCCGTGTCCGTCCATCCGGAGCCGACTCGGGGCATGCTCGTGGAGAGCAGGACTTCACCCCAACCCTCTTCCGGAAGGGTGAAGTCGTTCTCACGGAGACCGGCCGCCTCACCAGGTCGGTTGGCCGCGTAGTAGAGGCAGCCGAAGAACGCCATCAAGTGCCGTCCGCGTTCGCCCTGTTCACCGACAGCGTCGATCAACGCCTTTGCCAGCTTGGGGCCGGGGACAAACCGGAAGTCGATCTCGTCGTCGGTCTCGGGCGGGGTCCAGTCGACCTTGTCGAGGGGCAGAGTCGTCAGCAACTCCCGCTCCACCGCGTACCGGAGACAGTTGCTGAAGACCGTCCGCTTGCGGTTCACCGTGTTCTCGGCAGCGGCTGTGCCGTCCTGCTTCAGCTTCAGCGCGTCGAGCGCCGTGCGCACCATGGAGGGCGTGTTGAGGTCGGTGATGTCCACGGTCTTCCGGTCGATCCAGTCCAACGCGGCCACGATGTCGGCCGTCGGCTCTTCGACGTCGAGACGCGGCCTCAGCGTTCCGTCGTCGCCGAGGACGAACCGGTAGACCCACGAGTAGAGCGCGATCCGGAGCACCTTCGAAGCCGGAGCCCCGCGCTTGTCCTTGACCAGCTTCGGTGTGATGGTGGCGAGCGTGTCAGCGATGCTCGCGCGGTGTTTGGCCGAGGCGCCAGGCCACTTCATCTCGGCGTATGCGCGGGTGTGGGCGTACCAGGTCGAGGAGTTGAGCGCCTGGACTTCGGAAGCGGGCAGGCCGGTGTCCGTGTCGAACTGTTCGCGGTTGCGGAGGGCGGCTAGCAACTCGGAACGTCGACCGTCAGCCTGGGCCTTGATCTTGTAGCTCTTGGAGAAGGGGCGCGGACCAACGCGCCAACGGAGCTGATAGGCCGCCGCACGGTTGGGGCGCTTGCGGATGCCCCAGATCTGAACGTCGTAGGTCAGCACGCTTCCTGCACCTCGCAGCCGTCGAACCAGGCGTCGAGGTCGGCCCGGCGGATGCGTATCTGGCCGTTGGGGAGCTTCAGGTGTTTGGGTGCCTGGCCGCGAGCACGCATTCGGTAGAAGGCTGCGCGAGAGACCCGGATCTCGGCGAGGGCTTCGACCAGCGTCAGCGTTCGCTTGTCGGCGGTGGTCGGAGTGGTCACAGCCAGGGTGCTCCTTCGGACTTGAGGCGCTCGGAGTGGGTTCTGTCGTGGCGGACCTGGGCGGCGAGGAGTTCTTCACCGGGGCGGTAGCCGCTGCTGAGGTAGGTCCACGAGGCGGAGGTGACGAGGGTGGTGTTCTCGTCGTCGACAGGGAGGCCGGCCCGGATGCGGATGGCTTCGGCCTGGGCGAGGCGCCAGGCTCGGCGTACGTCGCGGAGTGCGCCGAGGGTGGTCGAGTAGGCGCGCGACTTGCTGGAGAAGTGGCCTCGAAATCCGAGCATGTGGGCCCACTTCCAGAGCTTGAGGTCGGCGAACTCGGGGAGGTGACCGAGGGCCCAGGCGGTACGGATCATCTGCCTGGCGTGCTGCTGCACGGGGAGGTCTGTGAGGAGTTCGGCCTGGCCGGTTCCGTCGCAGTCGGCGCAGAGGTCGCGGAAGCCGTCGGGGCCGCGTACGTGGCCGCGTCCTGCGCAGGGGCGGCATATGAGGGTGCGGTCCACGGTGCCCGCGCCTTCGGCGTTCTTGGTCGCGTACTTGGCCACGTATCCAGCGACCTTGGCGTCTGTGAGTTCGCCGTCCCCCAGGGCTGAAATCTGATCCACCTTGAAGCGGTCGCCCCAGCGGATGACTCGATCGCCGACCGCATCCGACTCGACCATGAGCCGGGCACGCTCGACGGCTAGGCCGACGGCGACGCGGAGGGCGTCGAAGGTGGCCCAGGCCGGGGGCGAGGTGGTGTGGCCGTCGGGACCGTCGAAGCGGACCACCGCGTGGAAGTGGACCAGGCCGCGTTGCTGGTATTCGGCGACTTTGGCGAAGGAGACCCGGAGAGCCGTGTTGAGTGCCTTCTGGGTCATGCCGAGGTGCTCGGCGAGGGCCCGGCGCAGGTAGGTGGTGAAGCGCGCCCACAGAGCCCCGGCATGGGCGTTCCACAGAACGGCGCCGGTGTAGTCGTAGCTTGCCGGGCGGAGTGGAGTGCCGAGTTCGGGAGCGTCCTGGGGGTGGCTCTCGCCACACGCACAGGGGCGGGGCTTGCTCGTGTCGGTCGTCGGGCGGTTGTGGACGGGGCCGAAGGACGGGGCGGTGAGGGTGACGAAGGCGCGCGGGTGGTCGCGAACGGATTCGGCGACGTTCTTGCCGCCAGACAGTCCGGCCTTGATCAGGTGGTAGGTGTCGGCGGCGTAGAGGCGGGAGCAGGCGGGGCAGCGGGAGGCGCGGCGGTTGCCACAGGTAGTGAGGAGGCGTCCGGTGGGTTCGTCCTCGGAGCGATAGGAACGGACCACTTGCCTGGTGGTCTGGTCGATGGTGACCGTCCAGCCGTGCAGGTTGACGGGGCTGGTGCAGCCGCCGAGGCCGCGCACCTGTTCGGTGACGCGGTCGAAGTCGTCGGTGTTGGCCAGTTCGACCAGGTCCCGCAGGCCGGGGCTGATGAGGTGGCGCAGGTCGAGGGGGCGGCGCATGGGTGGCGAGGTGTCCTTTCTGGCGCGAGGGAGCGGCCTACGGGCAGCAGCGGTTCAGGGGGCTCGGGCTGCTGCCCGCAGGAATGGCGGGTCGACCCAGGGGCGGGCAGTGGCGGGGAGTGCTGGAGCGGCCGGCGGAAGGCGTTGCTCTAGAGAGCGGCGTGCAGCGCGGTGGCCATGGGCAGGCCGATTCCGAGTCGAGTTTTGAGCTGGGCCGCTGTGATCGGTTCGCCGTGCTCGGTGTGGTGGGACGTTGCGATGGAACGCGCTTCGGTCAGCAGCGGCTCAGGAACCTTGACCGCAGGTGAAGCGGGAGCCGAGGCGATCTGAGGAGCAACCGGGGCCGGGGCCGGAACGGCGAGCGGCACCGCAGGTCGGGAGACATCCGAAGCTGTCTCGGGCTCTGTTTCGATCCCGTGTGCCAGGGGCGCCAGTACGGCGGGGCGCGCAGCGGTGTGGAAGGCGCGCAGGAGCTGCGGGCCGACGGAGCCCCAACCGAGGAGGAGCAGCGGGGCCACCGCGTCGACGGCGGCGCGTCCGTAGTGTCCGGCGACGATCGGCTCGGCGACGTTTAGGGCGAGGGTCAGCAGCCCGGAGAAGTGCATGAGGCGGGTGGCGGCCGTCATTTGGTCGGCGGGGAGGCCGCGCAGAGAGAGGTAGCGAAGTGCGACCAGGAGGCCGACCACGGACAGGTCCACCATCGGTGCGATGAGCGGCGCGATCGGGCCGGGCACGCCGAGCCGCAGGGCGAGGGACCAGACGTTGCCGAAGGAGAAGACGAATGCCAGCACGGCAATGACGATCATGACGGCGGTGATGGTGCGCTGAGTGATGCGGTCTTCTGTCATGAGTGTTCACCTCCTCTCCTGAGGTATCGGGAACGTGCGAGGGCGTAGGGCGGGCTGCTCAGGCGTCGAGCTTCGTAAGATCCACATCCGCCATGCGAGGGCCGAGGACGGCTTCCAGGAGGGCATACGGATCGGCGGTCAGGTCGGCCGTCTCTTCGGCGATCCGAGCCGCTTCCGCGTCGGGTACGTAGGGCGTACGAATGCGGGTGAAGCCGGGTTGCGACTGGTGGTTCATCGACGCGACGCCGACGTAAGTGGGGTCCTGGAGGTTGATGGGGTTGGCGTCCGGCCATTCCCGGATCTCGTCACCCAGCGCGGCCACGGCGGCTTCGGCGGTCTTCTGGGCGAAGCTCAGGCCCACAGGGCACACGTCGCGGATGAAGGTGGGGATCGCGTCGCCAGTGGACTTCTGAGTGGTGAGGATGACGAGCAGTCCCACGGACCGGCCCTTCTTCACCAGGTCTTCCACGAGCCGGGCGTTCTCGGCGGCGAGCGCGGCCAGCTTCTTCGTCTGCTGGTCGCTGCCCTTGTGGTCGCGGAAGTAGGTGTGGGCCTCGTCGATGATCAGTACGACCAGGGGCCAGTGCTCGGATGGGCCGACGTCCCACATGGACTTCACCCCGAGCACCTGGCGCACCGAGGCCGACCGGGCGCGGCGTAGCTCCACCAGGTGCCGGAACAGCTTGTTGGCCTCTTCCAGGTCATCGCCGACGAACGCGAACATGCGCTGCACCCAGTCCGCGTAGTCACCTTCGTACGCAGCCGACACCTTGCCGTCCGCGCAGGCGAACTGCACTGAAGGCGAGGGCGCCCAGTCGGAGAGAAGCCGGTTGATCAGGCTGGTCTTGCCGAAGCCGGGGAGGCCGGCCACGGTCACGCCGGGCACCTGAGTGAGGTTCACGGACACGGGCTGCGCGTACTCGTCCAGACCCAGATCCCACCGGGCTGTCTCCTCCGGTGGCTCACCTGTGGGGTGGTGCTCGGTGGGGAACTTCAGCGGATCCAGTCGCACACCCCGGATGAGGACCTGCCCAGGACTGTCCTGAGTGACCGCCACGCGTGTGCACCGCCAGGCGTCGGCCAGGTGCGGGCCCGCCTTTTGGAACTGATGCAGCCCGACGCCAGGCAGGCACTGCGCCCGCGCGATCACTCCGTACGCGTCGTGTTTCACCTTCAGGGAGGGGATGAGGACACGCGGCTTGATGGGCTTGCCGTTCGTGTTCGCCAGCGACGCCAACGCGGTCGGGGTCTTGTCCGTGGCCGACAACTTGAGCATCGGCGCGAGCCGCTTCCAGCCCCACCGCACGCGTATGGCCTGCCGTATGGACTGCCGGGTCATGACATCGGCGCGAACGTAGCGGACCACCCACCAGACCGCCCATCCGAGGAAGACGGCGAGGATCAGGGCGAAGCCGAGTGGGACATGACCGAAGATCCCTTGCGCTGGTGCGTTCGAATCCTTCATGTGCGGTTCTCCAACGGGTTGTAGAGGGAGGCCACAAGGGCCGATGCGAGGACCGCCCGATCCGCCGACGCTTTGAGGCGGGGGTAGCCGTAGCCGATGAGGACGGCAGCCATCGAGTTCACGAGTGATTCGGTGAACCGGGCACCCGGCCCGGCGTGAGGCAACTGGCAGTTGCGCTCAGCGCCGGACCGGAGATCGGTGTAGCTCACGCCGCCTCAGAGGCCGGAGCCACCAGGTCCAGCCGACCCGCGCGGTAGGCGATGCCGTCGGAGAGCGAGCCGTTGAAGATGCGCGCCCACGGGGTGGCGAACAGTTCCACCGGCATGACCGGGACACCCGGCCGGAGCCCATTGGGAAGACCGGTTTCCGGAACGGTGATCTTCAGAGCCTCGGCGCGGTCCTCCTCCATGAAGAAGAGGGTGATCGTGTAGAGCTTCGCGCCGGTCTCACGGTCGGTGGCGAACTGGGTCTTCTCCTGGTCCGCGTACTTGGGCACCGGCAAGGTGCCGACCATGAACGAAGAGGTGGGGAGCAGACCAACGCGGATGCGCGCCATGGGAGTTGAGTCCTTTCGATGCGCTCCACCGGAGTGGTGGGGCGTGCTCTCCATTGAACATAGCAGACCTAGCAGTGTCAAGTGAATCGGGTGAGCTAGAAGTCGGCTGACATAGGCCACCTATGTCAGTGGGGTGTGCTAGGGGTGCTAGGAATCGCTACTCTTGGGCCATGAGCCCCGCGCCAGAGAACAAGCAGGACCGCCGGCCGCCGTATCAGCACGCTGCCGACGAGATTCGGCGCGACATCTTGCAGGGGCGGATCAAGCCGGGCGAGCAGATGCCGTCCATCCGCGAGCTACAGGAACGCTTTGGCGTGGCGAACATGACCGCCAGGTCCGCGCTCAACGTGCTGCGCGACGAAGGCCTGATCTACACGATCCATGGGCGGGGCAGCTTCGTCGCTGACCACAACGCCGGCGGGGAACTCTCGGCGAACTACACTGCTCCCGCCTGGTACTTGGCGAACAAGGACGCGAGCGTTGACCAGCCACGGCAGGCGGGGGGAGAGCCCGACGACGCCGAAGCAGTCGAAGCCGTCGGGACCACCCTTGCCGAGGTACTCACCGCACTACGTGACGAGATCCGCGTTCTCAGTGCCGATCATCAGGAACTGCGTCGTGAGGTCGAGGAACTGAAGGCAGCTCAGCAGCCGAAGCCGTAGTCCTGAACTGGGCCACTTCCTCTCGCAACTCCCTTGTCTCTCTGCTGAGGCGAGCGACCGTGGCCCGCATCTCCTCGATCAGTGCGACTACCTGATCCGTGTCCCCGACGTGAATGCTGGTCGACCCCATTTCGTTGTCCGGTATGTGCTCGGTCATCGTTTCCCGCTCGCCACCGTGCCGTCGTTGCGTGCCGCACTTGCTCCGACTGCCGGGGCCTGCCCCACCGCATCCGTGCCTCTCGGGTCGATCGACTACTGCGCTGCGGTGCTGTTCAGAGTTTCTTTACTGGATCAAGGCGGCCCGCCTGCGGCGGCCCGCGCGCGCTGGCGGCCTGGGGCCGCCGCCGCTCCATGTCTCCGCCACCGCTCCGGCGGCCCCCGCCCACTCAGCGCGCAACCCGACCAAGGCGGACAACCGGACCAGGAAGCACCCCGACCACTCCGAGCACCAGGACCAGGCCGACGCCCACCAAACGCGAACGCGTCACAACCGCCCATCACTGCAACGTCGCGTGACCCACGGCGTCGGCTCCCGCGTCCAGTTGGAATGCCACATCGGACGACGCCAGGGCCGGATGGAATCGCGGCCCGTAGCGCATGGAGGAAGCGTGGCTGAGACCGGCACGGGGTTGCTGGAAACACACGTGACGGGTGCTCGTTCGGCGGTCCCGCCGTCGTGGCTGACTTTCGCTGGCTCAGGTCAGAACCCTCTCTAACTCGACAACATGAAGCCGGAGTTGACGCCGCACACCCGCGTTCGAGCACGCCAACCACCCCGGTACCATCGGCACCGGGGTCCTGATCAGGGCTTCCGCGACCGGACCACCCGGAATGCTGTCCAGGCTGAGGGGTGGTCCGGTCTTTGTGTTGTAGGCCGTAGCCGTGCGTGTGGCGCCGATGACCTGGCGCTTCGGACTCAGTTCAGGGTTTTGCCCACCTCGTAGATGGTGGGTCGGTCCTCTGGCGCATGGCTGAGCATCGCGTCGACCAGTTCACCCAGTTCACCGCGTACCTTCACCGGCCGACGCCGACCATTCGCCACGGCCTCTCTCTGCACCGAGCGGGGAGCGTCGTCCGGGTACTCCATCGCCCGCCAGCCGGTGGCAGAGATGAGCAGGGAGGCGCCGAGCGCGTAGATGTCGGCTTCCTCGGTCGGCTCGGCTTCTCCAGTGGCGAGCACGCTTCGGGCGATCTCCGGTGCCTCGTAGTGGACGAGGCAGCCGCGGAACGGGAAGTCGTAGCCCTCAGGCACGTTGCCGCCTTGGGCAAGGGCGAGGTCGATGAGGTGGGTTTGCTCCGGCCCGATGATGAAGTGGGCGGGCTGCACATCACCGTGCGCCCAGCCCTTGGCGTGGAGTTCGGCCAACGCCTGGACGCAACTCGCCGCCACGCGGATATGCGGAGCGATGGACGAGCCAGGCCGACGGCACGGCTCCCACAGTTGGTACAGATCCGGCCCCTCGTGCCACGGCTGGAAGTTCCAAGTCCCTTGCTCCCACTCGCCGTACGCGAAGTCGACGAAGCCGAGGCGATGCAGCACGGCCCCCTCGCGGGCGGGTGCGAGGGCGGTCCAGGGCTGGGCGGACCAGTCGGCAGTGGCCTCGATCGGATAGCCGACCTTCACGGCGTAGTGGCCCCGATGGCTCTGCACCTCCCAGACCATGGAGCCTCGGCGGTTGAGTACCAGGCGCTGGGTCGTGGGCATAAGCGCGTCGAGCACCACGATCGGCAGTTCAGGGGGTGACGCGGACAACGTCTGTTCTCCTTCCAGGCGAACGCGGCCGACTATGAGTGAGGCCGGCCGCGACGCTGATGTGGTGGGTGCTACGCCTGACCGTACGGTCGGCCACAGTCCGAGTCGCACTGCGCGAGGTTCCTGCCGCCTACGGTCCACAGGTCGTCGAAGACCATGAACCCGGCCGCCTTCATGGCACGTGCCGAGGTGACTACCTTCTCCGGGTCGCGGCCCCCGCCACCCGGCTTCGGGTTGTGGTGCAGGAAGCGGCCCGCGTACCGGTCGCACAGCTTCGCGTACTCCCTCGTGTGCAGGATGAGCGCGTGCAGGCCGAGGTCGACGTCGTCCGACGGAACCATGGGAACGGTGGCCGTGGCCGCGGTGACCAGGAAGGCGACCGCCTGGTCCGCGATCCGTTCGGCGCGCTGGGGCGGCTGGCCGTTGTGGACGACCACGAAGTGGGCGAGGCTCTCGAACAGCTCCTCACCAGCCACCGCGCGACCGGTCTTCCGATCGTTCGCCGTTGTCGTCATGCGAGTACTCCTTGTGTGTGGCGGTGCGTGGGTTGGATGGCCGGCCCCGAACAGGCAAGGGGGAACGGGGAGTTGGCGCCCGTCCGGGGCGGCCGGTCTACTGGCCCATGGCGAGAGCCATGCCGATCACCAGGCCGCACGAGCCGCTGATCATGATCACGAACAGGACTCCTGCGTATCGGCTGATAGCGCGCGTCACAGCCCATCCCGACTGTTGCCGTTCTTGATGGCCAGACGCGCGCTGAGTTCCTCTCGTGGACTCGGCGCCACCACGTTGTCCGGCATGGCGTCCCATTCCGTGCCTCCGCCGATCGGCCTTATCTGCATCCGACCGCCGACCTCACCCATGACGACGCCGATCCGGTCGCGGGCGCTGTCCTTCGCCAGTTCACCGATGCCTGGTCTGGTCTGCTGGTTGCTCGCCATGTGAAGGAGCATCGCGATCAGGGGGCCCGCGCCAAAAGGTCAGGCTGATTACCCAACTTGGGTAATATCGTGGGAAGTAGAGAATCAGCGACGTTGCGTAGCCCTCGCAGTGTGGGAGCTTGCCAATGCCCGACGCAGACCGGCCGCAGGAACTGCCCGCCAGGCTGCTCACCGATCCCGAGATGATCAATGCCTGCCGGGTGCGGGACTTCGCCAGGGTATTCCGGCTGGTGAAGACCAAGGCGGGCATCTACCCGTCGATGATCGCCAGGCGCTGTGAGCTGACACCCAGTCGCGTTGGCGAAGTCATCGCAGGGCAACGCCAGTTGCAGCACATGGACGTTGTCGAGCGCATCGCGGACGGCTTACGCATCCCAGGACACATGCTGGGGCTTGCGCGTCGCGAGTGGGAGACGCCTCAAGCTCTCGTGGTCACGGAGCGAGAGCCTCCCCAGGCACCGGAGCCCGAGCAGCAGACCCCCGTGTCTCTGCCCGGCCCTGATGTGGACAGCATCTTGGCGCTGGCTACGCGAACGAGCTTGAGTGCGGCAACACTTGAAGCTTTTCGCTCGTCCATCGAGGACTACTGGCGACGGGACGACCAGCACGGAGGCGAGGCTCTAAGGCCGGCCATCGTCGGCCAACTCCGCCATGTGGTCGGACTCTTGAAGGAGAACCGCCCGCCGTCCATCCAGCAGGGCCTGTACGGAATCGCGGCGGAGTTGGCTCGCCTCACTGGCTGGACCTACTTCGACGCCCGCCAGTACAACCAGGCCCGCGCGTACTTCACCGAGGCGCTACAACTGGCCAAGGAGATCGACGACCGCCAGTTCATGGCCAACGTGCTTGCCTGCATGAGCTTGCAGGGCACGTATCAGGACAAGCCTGCAGACTCTCTGGCCCTCGTGACTGCCGCCCAGGACCAGGCCCGATCAGCGCTCGACACCACCCCACGGGTCCAGTCCATGTTGTCCATGCGCGAAGCCTTCGCTCACGCCACGCTCGGCAACCGCGACTCCACTCACCGGGCGATCGGGGAAGCGCACCGGCATTTCGAGCAGATCCAGGCGAGCAACCCCGACCCGTCATGGGTGACGTACTTCGACGAGACGAAGCTGATCGTGGATACGGGCATTGCTCACGGCCGGCTGGGCGAAGCCGCGACCGCGGAACCTCTGATCGCGGACGCATTGCGGCGCGAGGCCCACACCAACCAGCGCGGTCGGGCGTTCCACTCGTTCTGGCTGGCTCGTACGCAGCTGGACCAGGGCAAGCTTGAGCAGGCGTGCCACACCGCCACACAAGCACTGGAGCCAGCTTCGGCAGTCGGTTCCGAGCGAGTCTCGGGCCATCTCAGGGAGTTCTACGACCAGTTGGCCCCACACAGGCAGGAGCCCGTAGCCCTGGCCTTCGAGGCACGGCTACGGGAACTCCTCCCGCCGGTCAGCGGATCGCTTCGTCCATGAGCAGGTAGAGCAGGCCGACGAGCGAGCCACTGCTCACGACCTCGCGGCGGTCGATCATGCCCCGCACTTCAGAGAGGGGGATCCACTCGATGCGGTCGGACTCGTTCTTCTCCGTGGGCGGCCCGGCGTAAGTCGCGCCGTCCGCACGGAAGACGTGGTGCTGTGAGTCGGTGATGCCGTTGGCCGGCTCGGCGTAGATCAGGGGCTTGATGGGGCCAGGGCGCCAGCCCGTCTCTTCCAGGACTTCGCGGGCCGCCGCTTCCTCCGGAGTCTCGTTCTCCTCGACCAGGCCCATGGGCAACTCCCAGGCCCACGAGTCCGTGATGAAGCGGTGCCGCCACATCATCAGGACTTCTTGACGGTCGTTCACCACGGCGGCCACGGCCAGGTGCCGCAGGCGAACGACGTGGTACTCCCACCTGCGCCCGTCAGGTTGCTGGACATCAACCAGACACAGGTTCACCCACTTGTTGGTATAGATCTGACGCTCACCGTGGGTCTTCCACTCCATACCTGCGGCCCCTCTCGCGATCGGTCTCCAGGATCTCAGACCGACGGAGCGACGGACACAGGTTGAGGGTCTTTTCACGTCAGCCTGACGAGATGGGCCTACGGTACCCCTCCGGACGACTGTGTGGCTGGGCTGTAACACTCACCGGCTATTGACTCAGTGGCGTGGAGCGAGGGTGCGACGTAGACGCTGTGGGTCTGCGAGGGCATCTAGCCAGTAGAGATACGGCAGCAGCACGAAGTCGCTCGGTAGGTCTCCGGTGTGCGACATCAATAGCACCTCATCGCGTCGGCGGCCGGCATCATTCTGTCCGCCGTAGCCATGATGGGCGTTACGCAGGACTCGCAGGTACTGACCCATCGCTTGCTCTACGGTCATGATGCGGGACTGCCCGCTCTTGTGCGGCACGGTCACTTGGTCGCCGGAGACGTAGGCATTTTCGAGGAAGCCATCCTGACAATCACGCAGCGCGTTCACGGCTCTGCGGGCTGAAGGCAGCAGGATTTCTGCGACGTTGAAGGGGAGCAGGGTGCCGAGTCGCTCTAGTACCTTTTGAGCTTTGGTTAGCTGAACCGCCTGGTCGAAATTCACGAGCCCCAGCCCTTCAAAGGTGTCGAGGGCTGCGAAGGCGAGCACCTGACGAGTGGCCTGGTCGCGCTGGTGAGCTAGGACAGCTTGGATACGACGTCCCGCCTGTTCAAAGCTGAGTTGCGCCTCGAATTGGCGTCGCGGATTATATTCTCCGGCTTGATTCACGTATGTCGAAGGGTCGGTGACCACAGACAGCAACTCGTTAAGCTGTTTGACCCACCAAGCGAGTGCCGTAGAGGTCTGAGTAGCTGTGAATGGCGGACATTCTGGAAATATTGCGGGCCCACCAGGCATGAACTGCTGGATGAGTTCGGCCGGGTTGGTTTCTTGACCTCGCATCGGTCGACCAAGGCTGTAGACCATGACGCCCTGTTCTCGCGGTCCAGTGATCGCCCATATGAATGGACTGCGGCACAGGAACAACGGTACAAGGTACGCGTCACGGGTCAAAGGAAGGTCCGTGAGGATACCTGTAGCTGAGCCAAAAACTAGCTGATCAGCTCTCTGTTGCGGACGGGTATTCAGTAGAGCTGGTTCCTCCTCCGTACGCACCATTACGCGGGCGAGCCCCGTTCGCCAAGAAAGCGCCTGATCGAAGCGGATGAAGGAGGCGGCCAGATCAGGGAAGAACGGTTCTCCCTCGACTGTTCTCACTGAACGGAGGGATTCGAAAGCACTGCGGGCAGCTTCGATGAATTCATTGTCTTTTGCAAGCGTCATGCTCGCGCGTAGCCAGTTGAACTTCGCGAGGAAATCGTCTTCGGCCGTATCCTCAACGAGTTGGCGGCGGAGTCTTTCCACTAGTTGAGGTGGGACAGTGTTTCCTACTCGTGATGCTGGCAGCTGGTTCAGGACGTCCCAACGACCTGGTGCGCCTGGCCCGGCAATTTCGATGCGATCTACCAGGCGTGCCGTCCGGCGCTCGTAGCGTTCAAGCGCTTGGATCCGCCAGCTGAACTGGCCAATGTCCACGGGACGCACCTTGAGCTGGGCCTCGCGCGCATAGCCCAGGATGTCGCCGCCATACAACCACGACGGGATCTTCCCCACGGCAGTGCTGGCTGTGTGGTTTCTGTTCACCGTGCCAGGTTACGTGTGATGTATCCGGGATTCCTTATAGTTTTTGAGCAGCCATCTGACCTGCAGTTGAGGGGACAGCGTCGGGCGAGTGCTTAGCGTATGACAGCCTGTGATGTCACGCAGGCTGTGGAAGCCGTGAAGCATACATGCCGCCATCGGTGGGCGTGCTCCGGAGGGAGTTCGAAAGCCTGCGGTTCACGTCCAGTAAAAGCGAGAGCTGTTACGCAACTCATCGAGAACATATTTTGCTGATTTCGGAATTCTTTCTGGGCCTCCAGCGACGCCGTCGTGCCAAGCCAGGGTAGTCTTGGGGTATTTTCTCCATCGCTCCTTCAGTCTAGATTCAAGGAAGTCAACCAAATTCTTCCAGCTGTCAAATGCTGGATTCACCTCAAGGTATGATGGAGCGTAACCTGCATGAACAATTCTATTGCGCAGTGCGTAGAGTCTTTTTTCGTACTCTTCAGGAATCGACTGCGGTCCGCTCCACCGGCCGCCGAGCAAGCTTGGAAGCTCACGCTTGACGATAGAGTCGAACGGGAGGGATCCCTTTTGGGAAATTTCTATTTCAGGTGTTTTCAGGTCGCGATGAAGCATCATGCATAGTCCGCGAAGTAGGCTTTCCGTCGAAGCTTGCAGTGACACAATGCTAGCTGATGACGTGCCATGGAGTCGCTGATTCTCCGCCTCTAGGGAAAGCGACCATGCAGTTATGAACGGGTGAGGTGAATCTGCGGCATTCGACTCCAATCGACGAGCTACAGATTCGCTTACGAGTTTAGTGAGATCGCTCTCTCCTTTTGGGAGGGAAACTGGATTAATCTTGCGATGATTTACTCGAAATGAATTTTCCACCAGGAGGGTTCGACTCTGATGGTGGAGAACTCTGTATGTAACCTCAGGGTCTAGTGAATCCTTCGAAAGAGGATATGACCAAATCTCTTTGGTGACGAGACGTGAGCTCTCGCTTAGTAGATTGATCGCAGATAGACATCTCTCGAATGCGCGAGTTAGGACTTCAGGTCGACGCTTTGCGGTCGGCTCACCGCTGAATTGAACATCAAGGGTATCTGCCACAATCCAAGACTGAGTAGATCTATCCGGAAGTTCCTCAGGAGAGGCTCCGTTTTGGATGACCTTGAATCCTGCCTCATAGGGGTGGAGGGCTGAATCGGCTAGCGAGATGTCAAACTGTCGCAAATTGAGGATTACCCAGGCTGGTTGACTTGGGTCTGCCGATTGAATCATGCGGAACATTCGACCGCTGGGAATTGGGAGATGATACGGGAGTCGGATGAAAAACTGGAGCACCTGTGCGCCCTGAGCCGCCTGTGTGCCAGCAAAATTAGGCATGCTGCCGACTACGCGGACTTGTCTTGGATATTCTTGCATGTGTCAATTGTGCCAGATATGGCACCCCGCTACCTCTGAATAGATGGCTCTACGTCCAACAGGAAGGGGTGCCCGACTGGCCTGTGCTCTGGCGATGAGTCCATCGAGGCCGCCCTCACGCGGCGTTGTGATCCGCGCGTATGAGGTACTGCAGCAGAAAGGCTTGGCCGAACATGCGCTATAGGGCGACCCAGGATGGAGGATTGGAGCGGCATTTGAGCCTTCACAAGGGTAAAATTGAGCGCGCGCCGCAGCGACAATGCAGCAAGTCTCCATTTTTGCCGACTGGTTCCCTGCACAAGGCACACCAAATCTTACCCCAGAGAACGAGCACGCTAGCAGCGAAACCTTCGGCATCAGTCATTGATAGATCTGTAGCCCACTCATTGTAATGCGCCCCATGAATGTTTCTGAGCCACATGTATGAGTCGACGTGCAACCCTGTTTGATACAGAGCGGTTTTACGCAGACGTTTCAAGACTCCAGGCCATGTATCGCCCAGTGTGTACTTGTCCCCGTACCTTCTCGTAACTGACGTCTGTAGACTCTTGCTCAGCCAGTCGGACATAACCTCCAGAAGAAATCCAGCATTCCCGCAAATGAGTCGTGAATCATTCGAATTCAGGGAGTCGCGGAGTGCACTAGAGGGATCTCTTTTGGTCTCGATCAATCTGGGGCCGGACTCTAGTCCCCAATCGATCAGCTCCCGTTCAACGAACTGATGCCTTGTGGCGAACACCGCGCCGAACTGTTCCCGCCATAGGCGGTCGTGGAAAGTTACAAGAAGTTGCCAGTCTCCAAACTCTGAGAGCAGGTATTGTGCCACTCTAAGGCGGATTGAGGCATCGACACTTTGTAGTACGTCATCGAGGGCCAAGACCTTAGGCTGACCGTTCTTTGCTGCGAACTTCATTAGAGACAGGAACAGCAAGAGGGCGAGAAGGTCTAGATTCGCCTCACTAAAGTAGTGTTCCGCCTGAAGGCGCAGTCCGTTCGATAGCAGTACGTTCAGGTCGATCTCCGCTTTGTCCGGTGACAGCATAAGTTCTACCGCGTCCACGGTTTGCGCCGAAGGGGAAATTCGCTTAAAGCTCTCGGTGAGATTTCCGCCCACCTCGGCAAGGAGGATGATTAGGGGGGCCTTCGATGCCAAATTCTTTAGGCGGTTCATCCGATCCGTGGCAATGACAAATTGCTCGATTTCTCTACGTACGGCCGCTGCCAGCCGGTATACCTCCTCTCTCTCGCGCGGGACCTTGCGTCCGCCGCGTTCATCCTGCTTCCTTACGTACCCATTGGATGCAAACCATCCATTGAAAGCAGCAAGTGATTGTACGGCGGGTTCGATCCTATGATATGAAACACCCATTTTGCGAGAAAGCGATCTAGCTACCCTATTTCGACTCTCACCCTGGGCTTCTCTATCTGCTTCGGATTTTGCGACTGCATCCTTGTTTTCCTGTGGAACCTCTGTGGTGGCGACCGTGTTGCGCATAAATGTCGCGAACACCCCGTACCTTTTATCTGGTGGGGTCCTCAGGAAGTTAATAATCTCTTCTCGGCGAAGCGCAAATCCAGAACCTTGGAACATTGGGTGCGGAGGGATTGGGTCCTGGGCCCACACGCCGTCCCGCTCAACGACACTGCGTGAGAAGGTTGATCCATCGGCAAACTCGACCTCGACACGTGAATCCCTTGCGATATCGTTGACATTCGCAAGTCTTTGCAAGTAAGGCCACTTAGGCCTGTTAGGGTTGGTGGGGAATTTTCCCGATAGGCAAAACTCCAGTGCGTCGACGAAAGAGGACTTACCCGCCCCATTTTCTCCTATGAGTAGGCAGGAAGCGGGGCTTCCGGAGTGTGAGTTAGAAAAATGCAAGGTGACGGGCTGGGAGATACCCCTGAAGCCTTGTACTGTCAGTCGACGAACGCGCATTTTCCCCCCAAGTTATCGTGTGGTGTGTTGTTCTTCCGGTGAAGAGCAACTTGGATTTGGATTCAAAATTAGAGCACTATGGTTGCTTGGTGGGTGGGCAGAGTCTCTGCCGCACGGCAATGCTGACCTGTATATGGGAAGTGTTATGCATTCATCAAACCAAGCCCGCTCAGTTATGTGACGTTACGAATCTGCCCTCGTTCGGGGTTCGTCGGCTTCATTTAGAGCGGATCTAGCTAGCTGACAGAAATTCTCCATGTGAGACGAATATGCTGCTATAAGGGGAATGGTTTCGGGTGCAGTCAGTGAGTCAAAGTCCCCGCGTTCCGCTGCTCTTAACGCCCTACGGGAGCGATGTATTAGCTTCATTCCTGCAGATACAAGGCCCATAGCTGGCTCTGCCACTGGTTCTGGGCCCTCTATTGTGACTAGGGCTCCGCTTCTTTGAAGGGGAGTGCGAAGTGCGCGGATCGCTTCAAAGGCTTCACGTACACCGTCAACGTCCTGTCTGCCATGCGCTTCTGTCAATTCCATGAAGCGGCCAGTCAAATCTTGCACGATGCCGACGAGGTCAGCGTAGGCTGCGCTTTGTGGTTGCCTGCGCTGGCCTCGTCGGTCGGCTTCTATCTGCTGCTGAGCAAGCCGGAGTTGCAACGAGGATTGCTCTCTCATCTGCTGGCGACCCAACCACCCTGTGACCAAGGCTGCTGCCGCCCCTCCTGCTGCCGCTACGCCTGCGCCTGCCACTGCCGCGACTCCAGCATCCATGTGACACATTTTCAGGCATCGCGGCGTGATTGTGGGGCCGTTTCCCTAACTAGACGATGGGCCCGTCCCTAAGGCAAAGAGTGGCGCATCATGGGCTCGGGTGTTTGAGTCGACCGACAACCGCTCGATCAGTAGCTCGTAGACGTCGTCAAGGCTGACAGACTCAAGGAAGAAGCAGGGCCAGTGGACCCCGTGTGGACCACGCACCCCACCCGCGCCCCGGGCCCGGTACGCTGTACCCGCTCCGCCCCTGGTGGGCGTGTGCGCAGGTGGGTTGCCCGAGCGGCCTAAGGGAACGGTCTTGAAAACCGTCGTGGCAGCGATGTCACCGTGGGTTCAAATCCCACACCCACCGCGGTGTTGGTAAGGGGTGTCCTCCATGGAGGACACCCCTTACGCGTGTCCGCACGCGCGCGTGCTCGGGACCGGGGCTACGGCCGATGCCCCGTCATCCGAGCCGCCGAAGCGATCGTCGCCCGGGCTTCCCGTTCCGACAGCCCCGTGCCCAGGGCCGCCTCCACCAGGGGGTCGATCAGTGCGGGGCCGATGTCGTTCTCGTAGGCGCGGCAGGCTGCCCAGAAGAGGCGGGTGTTGCGTTGGCCCTCGTGGGCGGCGAGGACGAACTGGACCAGGCCCTGGCCGTGTTGGCCGGTCGAGGTGGGGGTGGGGTGGTTCGTGCGGGGTGGGGGGAGGAGGAGGCGTAGGAGCGAGGGTGGGCAGGGCGCGGGGGCCAGGTGGGCGGTGGCCGGGGCGGCGCCGTAGAGGCCGTGGTCCGTGCGGGAGCCGGGGCCCACCAGGTAGCCGCCGGCGCCGCGGATGTCGATGCCGGGGGCGAGCCGGCTCGCGGAGTTGGGGACGACCACGTCGGGCGGGCCGCCGAGCCAGAGGTGGCGGCCGCCGCTGGGGGTCAGGACGACGACGGTCTCGGGGATCGTGAACAGGTGGCGGAGGGCGAGTTCGCGCAGGGCGGACGAGGAGTCCGTGCCGGACTTGGTGTCGAGGTCGATGCCGATCAGGTGGTGCGGCGGCAGTCCGCACGCGATGCCGTAGCCGGTGGCCCAGGGCGCGGCGGCGAACAGTTCGCGGATGCGCGCCGGGTCGGTCGAGGCGTCGTACACCCCGTGGCCGAGGCGGCCGCATTCACCGTGGCAGGGCGGGCCTGCCGGGTCCACCGTGCCTGCCTCGCCCGCCGGGGGCGACGGGTCGTCGCGGTGCGGTGAGCGCAGCGCCGGGAGTTTTGTGCGGGACAGGGGGATCACGGCCAGTCCGCGTTCGGCGGCTGACAGGGCGTGTGCGAGGGCCAGCGTCGTGGCCTGCCGGTCGGTGGTGGCCATGCCTCCATGTTCGTACGAGTGTTCGAAAAAGGGAAGAGGGGGAGGCGGCGACTCGCCGAGGCGGGCGGATTGGCCGGAAATCTGGCGGAACGCTTCGCCCCTTGGGGCGCCTGGGGCGACCTGTCCGTACTGCCCTGAACTGCGGCTTCCAGGTAGGTGAAGGGGTTTATCGACTTGTCATCACGCTTCAGGGGGAATAACCGCTTCCGCTCTGGTTCGCCGGGGATTCGGTGGGCAACTCTGGTTCCGCGACGTCGTGCACAACACCGAGGTGGTCGGCCAACTGCCTTGGCGGAAGCAGTACTTGAAGCCGTAGTTCATGTGCGTTCGGCTACGAAGCCGGTACGCACCCTGTTCTGGAGGAACAACATGGCAAGCATCCGTACCGCCCGCGTCATCGCCGCCGTCTCCGCCCTCCCGCTGGCAGCCGCCCTCTTCACCGGCGTCGCGGCGGCGGACAACGGCGCCATCGCGGGCAACGGATCGAACGCGGGTGTGGCGACCGTCAGCGGAAGCGGGGTCGGGCACGACAACAAGGGCAACTCGTCCACCACACAGCAGCAGGCGGTCGGCTCGGGGGCCTCGAACCAGAGCAACACCGCCCAGGTCAACGGGTCCGCGTTCACCGCCATCAACCAGGGGAACGAGAACGTCGCCGTCAACTTCGCCAACTTCTGGTAGCCGCGCCCGACTTCCGCGCGGGGATGCGCGGGGGTGTGTGAGGTGTGTTCTCTGGGGTTGTGACGCGTCTGCGCGGTGGTGCTTCGGCACCGCCGCGCAGGCGTTTTTCGTGCACCACGCGCGCGTGCCCGGGCGGATGGACGGCTGTGCCGTAACGACCTTGACAGTGCACGGTATCTGACGGACAGTCAGAAACCCCCGTCCGTACGACATCTACGACACCTACGTTGCCTACGACGCCCCGGAGGTCCGCCGTCGTGCACCTCGCCCCCACCGAACGCCAGCGGCGGTTGCGCGCCGAGCTCCGTACGTACTTCGCCGCCCTGATGCCGGACGGACCACCCGGCACGGACGACCCCCAGGGCCAGCGGGCCCTGTTGCGCAGGATCGGCGGCGACGGCTGGCTCGGGCTCGGCTGGCCGGTCGAGTACGGCGGTCAAGGGCGGGGCGCGGACGAGCAGTTCGTGTTCTTCGACGAGGCCTACCGCGCGGGCGCGCCCGTCTCGATGGTCACCCTGAACACCGTCGGACCGACCCTCATGAAGTACGGCAGCGAGGAGCAGAAGGCCGACCTCCTGCCGGGCATCCTGCGCGGGGAACTCGTCTTCGCGATCGGCTACAGCGAACCGTCGGCCGGCACGGATCTCGCGTCCCTGCGGACGCGCGCGGTACGTGACGGGCGGGACTGGCTGATCGACGGGCAGAAGATCTTCACCTCCAACGCCCACAACGCCGACTGGATCTGGCTCGCCTGCCGCACCGACCCCGAGGCACCCAAGCACCGCGGCATCTCGATCGTCCTCGTCCCGACCGACGCGCCCGGCTTCTCGTGGACCCCGATCGAGACGGTCGGCGGGCAGCGGACGACGGCCACGTACTACGACGGGGTCCGCGTCCCGGCCGGCAACCTCGTCGGCGCGGAGAACGAGGGCTGGTCCCTCATCACCAACCAGCTCAACCACGAGCGGGTCGCCCTCGCCGCGACCGGAATGCAGGCCGAGGAGTTCTACGCCGCCGTGCTGACCGCCGCCCGCACGCCCGATCCGGTGACGGGGCGGCGCCGGGTTGACGAGCCGTGGGTGCGGTCCCAGCTGGCCGAGGCACATGCCCGGCTGGCGGCAACGCGCCTGCTCAACTGGCGTTTGGTGGGCGACGTCGGGGCGGGCCGGCTGGCCCCCGGCGACGCGAGCGGCGTGAAAGTCGTGGGAACCGAATCGACGGTGGCGGTGTACCGAATATGTCAGCACATCGCCGGGGCGGACGGACCGGCGGGACTGGCAGGACTGGTGCGTTCGGGCTCGCCGGGTGCGTTCGGGGACGGCGAGCTGGAGCGGTTGAACAGGTCGGCACAGATCAACACGTTCGGGGGCGGGGTGAGCGAGGTGCAGCGGGAGATCGTCGCGACGATGCGGCTCGGGATGACGAGGGGGCGGAGGTGAGCACAGTGGTCGACGAGCTGGGGGCGCGGCTCAAGACGTACGAGGGGCGTGCGGCCGCCGTCGCGGGCAGGGGCAAGGACCCCGTCAACGAGCCGATGATCAGGCACTGGTGCGAGGCGATGGGCGACACCGATCCCGCGTACACGGGCCCGGACGCCGTCGCCCCGCCCACCATGCTCCAGGCATGGACCATGGGCGGCCTCTCCGGCCACACGGGACGCACGGGGGCCTACGACGAGCTGTTCGACCTCCTCGACGCGGCGGGCTGCACCTCGGTGGTCGCCACCGACTGCGAGCAGGAGTATCCACGGCCCCTGCGGCCGGGCGACGAGGTCACCTTCGACGCGGTGATCGAGTCGGTGTCGGACCGCAAGACGACGAAGCTGGGCACGGGGTACTTCGTCACGACGCGCATGGACGTCCGGGTGGGACCGGACCTCGTCGGCACCCACCGCTTCCGCATCCTCAAGTACGCCCCCGCACGCCAGAAGCAGGAACAGAAACAGGAACAGAAGGGGGCCCGTGCGCGGAGGCCCAGGCCCGTCGTCAACCGGGACAACGCCGGCTTCTGGGAGGGCGTGCGGCGGCACCAACTCCTCATCCAGCGCTGCACGAGTTGCCGGACACTGCGCCACCCCTGGCTGCCGGGCTGCAATGCCTGCGGGGGCCTGGACTGGGACACGGCGGAGGCGAGTGGGGAGGGGACGGTCTATTCGTACGTGGTGATGCACCACCCGTCTTTCCCCGCCTTCACGCAATCCGATCATGCCGCTGACGCGGCGGGTCCTTACGCGGTCGGGCTGATCGAACTCGCCGAGGGCGTGCGGATCGTGAGCAACGTGGTGGGGGTGCCGTACGACAAGGTGCGTATCGGGCTGCCGGTACGGCTGGAATTCCGGCGCTACGACGAACCTCAGGGCCTTGGCGACGAGGACGGCCCGCTGGTGCTCCCCGTCTTCCGGGTCCAGGAAGGCCGAGAGGGCGGGGTGGGCTGACATGGACTTCACGCCCACGGAGGAGCAGGCGGCGGCCCGTGACCTGGCCGCCCGGATCTTCGGCGACCTCGCGACCCCCGAGCGGCTCACGGCGGCCGGGACGGATAGTGACCCCGAACTCTGGAAGGCCCTGTGCGCGGCCGGACTGGTGGGCGCCGTCGAGGAGTTGGGCCTGCTCGGCCTCGTGCTGCTCCTGGAGGAGCAGGGTCGGACGACGGCCCAGGTGCCCTTCGCGTCGACCTGCGTGTACGGGCTGCTGGCAGTGGCGGCGCATGGCTCCCCCGAGCAGCGGGAGCGGTTGTTGCCGGGGATCGGGGACGGGTCGGTGGTGGTGTGCGGGGCGTTTCCGGCGCAGGGGGGTGTACGGGCCTCTGCGCAGGGCGAGTTGAGCGGGACGGTTCCCGTCGTCCCCTGGTTGCGTGACGCCACGCATGTCCTGGTCGCCGACGACCGGCGCGAGTTGTGGCTGACCCCGGTCACGGAGGCCGTGCGTGTCGAGGCGGTCGAGCTGACGGCACCCTGGTTGGCGGGGCGACTGACACTCGACGGGGCATCGGCGGAACGGCTGGGGTCCTACGCCCGCTCCTCGGCCTCGCCCCCAACTCCCTCTCCCTACACCGACGTTCTGGCCACCGCACGCACCGCCTTCGCCGGGTTGCAGGCAGGGGTGTGTGCCGGTTCGCTCGCTCGGGCTGTGGCGCACGTGAATGCCCGGGAGCAGTTCGGGCGTCCGTTGGCGACGCGGCAGGCGGTCCAACTCCGGGCGGCCGACGCGCACATGGACATCGAGGCGATACGGGTGACGGCGTACGAGGCCGCCTGGCGGCGGGATGCGGGGCTGCCGTACGCCACGCACGCGCTGACCGCCGCCTGGTGGGCGTCCGAGGCGGGCCAGCGTGTCGTCCACACGGGTCAGCATCTGCACGGCGGGGCGGGAGCGGACCTGGACCACCCGGTGCACCGGCACTTCCTCTGGGGCCGGCAGTTGGACGCGTATCTGGGTGGCGGGGGCGAAGTGCTGCAGGAACTGGGGGAGTTGATCGTGAGCGAGGAGGTGCAGCCATGAGGGCAGGTGAGGAGTTGCCCCCACTCGAAATCGAGATCACCCGCACCCTGATCGTCGCCGGAGCCGTCGCCTCCCGGGACTACCAGGACGTGCACCACGACGCGGAGGCGGCGCGGCAGAAGGGTTCCCCCGACATCTTCATGAACATCCTGACGACGAACGGTCTGGTCGGCCGTTACATCACGGACCACTTCGGACCGGGGGCGATCCTCCGCAAGGTGGCCATACGGCTCGGTGCGCCCAACTACCCGGGCGACACGATGGTGTTGACCGGCAGGGTCGAGGAGACGGACGGCGACACCGCGACGGTGCGGGTGCTCGGGGCGAACGGCATCGGCAGGCATGTGACCGGCACGGTCACGGTCACCGTGCCGAGGACGAGGGAGGCCGGGAAATGAGCACCCGTACCCGTGACACCCTCGGTGGGCAGGCGGCGATCGTCGGGATCGGGGCGACGGAGTTCTCCAAGGACTCGGGGCGCAGTGAGCTGCGGCTGGCCGTGGAGGCGGTGCGGGCCGCGTTGGACGACGCGGGGCTGACGCCGGCGGACGTGGACGGGATGGTCACGTTCACGATGGACACCAACCCGGAGATCACCGTGGCCCAGGCCTGCGGGATCGGTGAGCTGTCCTTCTTCTCCCGGGTCCACTACGGCGGCGGCGCGGCCTGCGCGACCGTCCAGCAGGCGGCGCTGGCCGTGGCGGCGGGGATCGCGGAGGTCGTGGTCTGCTACCGCGCCTTCAACGAGCGGTCGGGGCGCAGATTCGGCTCGGGGGTGACGCACCGGGAGCCGTCGGCGGAGGGCGCGGCGCTCGGCTGGTCGCTGCCGTTCGGGCTGCTCACGCCGGCGTCGTGGGTGGCGATGGCGGCGCAGCGGTATCTGCACACGTACGGGCTGACGCCGGAGGTGTTCGGGCAGGTGGCGGTGGTGGACCGCAAGTACGCGGCGACGAACCCGGCGGCGTACTTCCACGGCAGACCGATCACGCTCGCCGAGCACGCGGCGTCGCGGTGGATCGTGGAGCCGTTGCGGTTGCTGGACTGCTGCCAGGAGACGGACGGGGCCCAGGCGATCGTCGTCACGTCGGTGGAGCGGGCCCGCGACCTGCCGCGTCCGCCCGCGGTCATAGCGGCGGCGGCGCAGGGGGCCGGGCGGGCGCAGGAGCAGATGACCAGTTTCTACCGTGACGATCTGACCGGCCTGCCGGAGATGGGCGTGGTCGCGCGGCAGTTGTGGCGCACGGCGGGGCTGGGTCCTGAGGACATGGACGTGGCGATCCTGTACGACCACTTCACGCCGTTCGTGCTGATGCAGCTGGAGGAGTTCGGGTTCTGCGGGAAGGGGGAGGCGGCGGAGTTCGTGGCCGAGGAAGGGCTGCCGATCAACACGCACGGGGGACAGCTCGGGGAGGCGTACCTGCACGGGATGAACGGGATCGCGGAAGGGGTCCGCCAGGTGCGGGGCACCGCCGTGAACCAGATACCGGGAGCCGAACGGGTTCTGGTGACCGCCGGGACGGGGGTGCCGACATCGGGGCTGGTACTCACGGGGCTTGCGACGCCTGCGATCTAGGCCGTCCCGGCGGCGGTTCCGGCCGCGCTTGCGGCGCCTGTGACCCCGGCCGCGGCCGTCTCGGCAGCACCTCCTGCCGCCTTCGCCGCCCCTGTGACCCCGGCGTCGCCGTCTCCGCAGCACCTCCTGCCGTGCCGACGGCGTCAGCGATCCCGGCCGCCTTCGCAGCAGCTCCTGCTGCCCTTGGAGTCCAGGCGACCTTCACCGTCCTCGCGGCTCCGGCTGCCCTCACGACCCCGGACAACCTCACGCCCCCCGCCGCCTTCGCAGCAGCCCCGGCGACCTCCACCGCCCTCACAGCCCCGGCCGCCCTCACAGCCCCGTCCACCCTCATGGCCCCGGTCGTTCTCACGACTCCCGCAGCCTTCGCGGCAGCCCACCTCCACCGAGCTCATGCCCCCGGCCGCCCTGACAACCCAACCCCCGCCACCCCAACAGCCCCTACCGCGCTTACCTCTCTACCGCCCCCATCGCCCCCACCGCCCCTACCTCGGACGGGTGAGCCCCCAGGGGTAAACCCGCAGTATGTGTCAGGCGCTCGTCCACCTTCAGGAGGTGGAGCCAGCCCCACCCCTACAACCTGAGGCGGAGTCTGCTTCGGGACCTGCGGCCGATCCGGAGGCGTGGGGGTCACTCATAGCGTGGAGCCATGACCACAGCAGTCTGCACCAGCGCGCCGAACGCCGCCGCACGGGCCGCCGCCGGAGCCGCCACCAGGCCTGCCACCCGGCCCGCACCCAGGCCGGCCGCACGGCCTGCCACGCGGACCGCCACCCGGCCTGCCGCACGGGCCACGCAGACCCAGGCTCAACCCCAATCCCAACCTCAGTCTCAGGCCCCGTCTCAGGCCCAGCCCCAGAGCGGGACCCAGGCCCAGACGCTCACGTACCCCTCGTTCTCGTCGTACATGAGGGCCAGGCAACCCGTGCTGTTGCGCACCGCGCGGTCGCTGACGGCGAATGCGTGTGACGCGGAGGACCTGTTGCAGACCGCGCTGACCAAGACGTATGTCGCCTGGGAGCGGATCGAGGACCACCGGGCGCTGGACGGCTATGTCCGCCGCGCGCTGCTGAACACGCGGACCTCGCAGTGGCGCAAGCGGAAGGTCGACGAGTTCGCGTGCGACGAACTGCCCGAGCCGGAGACGGCCGGCGGCGCGGAGGACCCGGCCGAGCAGCAGGCGTTGCACGACGCGATGTGGCGGGCGATCGCGAAGCTGCCGGAGCGGCAGCGGGCGATGGTCGTCCTCAGGTACTACGAGGACCTCAGTGAGGTCCAGACGGCCGAGGTGCTCGGGGTGTCCGTGGGCACGGTGAAGTCGGCGGTGTCGCGGGCGCTCGGCAAGCTGCGCGAGGACCCCGAGCTGGTTCTCGCCCGCTGAGGTCAGCCCGCTAGAGGGCAGTTGGGCGTCAGTTTCAAGTCACCCGGCTGTCGGCGAAGCCATGACACCGCAGCCGTATGCGTATCCGCAGCGCCAGCGGTGCCCCAGCCCCACCCGCCAAAAACACACCCCTCGGCCGACGTGACGTGATCGATCACCCGTCCCTAGTGACATACCGTGCGGTATGTGCGCAGAATCAGCGCATCCCTTACTACCGCGTAGGCAATGTCGCCCCGGGAGGACGCCGTGCTGAGCACCATGCAGGACGTACCGCTGCTGATCTCCAGGATCCTGACCCACGGGTCGACGGTCCATGGAACATCGCAGGTGATCAGCTGGACCGGTGAGGGAGAGCCGCAGCGCCGTTCCTTCGCGGAGGTCGGTGCCCGCTCGGCCCAACTGGCGCACGCGCTCCGGGAGGACCTCGGGGTGGCGGACGGCGAGCGCACGGCCACGCTCATGTGGAACAACGCCGAACACGTCGAGGCCTACTTCGCGATCCCCGCCATGGGCGCGGTGCTGCACACGCTCAACCTCCGTCTTCCGGCGGAGCAGTTGGCCTGGATCGTCAACCACGCGGCGGACCGGGTGGTGATCGTCAACGGATCGCTGATCCCGCTGCTCGCACCCCTGCTGCCCAAGCTGCCGACGGTCGAGCACATCGTCGTCTCCGGACCCGGCGACCGCACCCCCCTCGACGGCGCCCACGCGCGCGTGCACGAGTACGAGGACCTCATCGCCGGCAAGCCGACCACGTACGACTGGCCCGAGCTGGACGAACGCCAGGCCGCCGCGATGTGTTACACCTCCGGCACCACGGGCGACCCCAAGGGCGTGGTGTTCAGCCACCGTTCGATCTACCTGCACTCCATGCAGGTCAACATGACCCAGTCGATGGGGCTCACGGACCAGGACACGTCACTGGTCGTCGTGCCCCAATTCCACGTCAACGCCTGGGGTTTGCCGCACGCCACCTTCATGACCGGCGTGAACATGCTGATGCCGGACCGCTTCCTGCAGCCCGCCCCGCTCGCGGAGATGATCGAGAGCCAGCGCCCCACGCACGCGGCAGCCGTCCCCACCATCTGGCAGGGCCTGCTCGCCGAACTGACCGCGAAGCCGCGCGATGTCTCCTCGCTCACCCAGGTCACCATCGGCGGTTCGGCCTGCCCGCCCGCCCTCATGGCGGCCTTCGACAAGCTGGGCATGCGGGTCTGCCACGCCTGGGGCATGACGGAGACCTCCCCGCTGGGCACGGTCTCGCGCCCGCCGGCCGAAGCGGTCGGCACGGATCGGGAGTTCGAGTACCGGCTGACGCAGGGCCGTTTCCCGACGAGCGTCGAGGCCCGCCTCACCGGCCCCGGCGGCGAACGGCTGCCCTGGGACGGCGAGTCGGCGGGCGAGCTGGAGGTGCGCGGCCCGTGGATCGCCGGCGCCTATTACAACGGCCAGGACGCCGAACCCCTGCGCCCCGCCGACAAGTTCAGCGAGGACGGCTGGCTCAAGACGGGTGACGTCGGCACGATCTCCGCCGACGGTTTCCTCACCCTCACCGACCGCGCCAAGGACGTCATCAAGTCCGGCGGCGAGTGGATCTCCTCCGTCGACCTGGAGAACGCCCTGATGTCCCACCCGGACATCACCGAGGCCGCCGTGGTCGCCGTACCGGACGAGAAGTGGGGCGAGCGTCCGCTGGCGACCGTCGTCCTGCGGGAGGGTTCCACCGCGGACTTCACCTCCTTGCGCGCCTTCCTCGCCGACGAGGGCAAGATCGCCAAGTGGCAGCTCCCCGAACGCTGGACGATCATCGAGTCGGTCCCGAAGACGAGCGTCGGCAAGTTCGACAAGAAGGTGCTGCGCAGGCGGTACGCCGAGGGTGACCTGGACGTCACCCAGCTCTGACCGCGTACGGTCCCGTCATCGTCGTACGGCCTCGAAGCAGCCGTACGACGATGACGCGCACCCCCGACAACACACCCCCGACGACGCGCAGGGCGTCACCGCCGTACAGCCGTCGACCCCCACCCGATCACCAGCCACACCCCCGCCACCACGCACACCCCGCCCCAGCCCCAGTGGCTGAACGCCGGCCCCGCCAACGCCGAGGCGAGCGCGCCGCCCGTGAAGCCCGCGACGACGTAGGCCGTGTTGGCGGTCGCCGGGGTGGAGGTGGTGGTGAGGGCGAGGGTCTGGTTGGCGACGTGGGAGGCGACCAGGGCCGCGTGGACGGCGATCGCGGCGACGAACAGCGCCCACAGCACGTGCCCGCCCAGCCAGAACAGCGGCACGGACACGGCCGCGAGCACATACGCGGACCGTACGACCTTCCCCGCGCCGAACCGGTCGACGAACCCGCCCGCGAGCGGAGCCACCGCGCTGGCCGCCAGCCCGAACAGCCCGAACAGCCCGGCGGTCGCGGTCGAGAAGCCGTAGGAACCGCCGGTCGTGCCTGTCAGGAGCAGGGCCAGGGTCGTCCACAGGGCGCTCCACGCGCCGAACATCCCCGCCTGGCGCAGGCACGCGCGCCACAGGTCGGGCGAGGTGCGGACCAGGCCCGGCAGGGCGGCGAGGCCGGCGAAGAGCGGGCCGGAGCCGCGGCGCTTCTCGGACGGGAGGGCGTACGCGGTGGCGAGGCCGAGGACGAGGGTCAGGGCGGCCGAGCCGATGAACACGACCCGCCAGCCGTAGGCCTGGCCGACCAGGCTGCCCACGACGCGCGCCGCCACGATGCCGGTGAACAGGCCCGCTATGACGGCCGCGACATGGCGGGCGCGGTGGTGGGCGGGGGCGCGTTCGGCGACCAGCGGGACGAGGAGCTGCGGGACGACGGTCGCGGCGGCGGCGACGAAGACGGCGACCGCGAGGGCGGCGGTGCCGGGGGCCGCGGCGCCGACGAGCAGCGCCACCGTGGTGGCCACGGAGAGGGCGGCGACCAGGGGGCGCCGGTTCACGCGGTCGCCGAGCGGGGCGAAGAAGAGGAGGCCGGTGGCGTAGCCGAACTGCGCGACCGACGCGATCCACGCCACGGCGGACGGGGTCGAGCCGAAGTCGTGCGCGATGAGGGGGAGCAGCGGGCCCGCGAGATAGATGTTGGCGGCCGTCACGGCGGTACAGACGGCGATGAGGACGAGGAAGAAGCGGCCGGCGGCGGTGGGGACGCCCGGCTTCTGGACCGATGTCTGGGTGACGGTTGCGGAGGACATGAGCGGTAGGACTCCTTCGAGCCAGCTCTAGCAACTAACTGGTTGGTTGGAAGCTGGAACAGCATGCGGCGCCCCGGAATTCCCTGTCAACCAAATAGTTGGTTACCGTCGCCCGCCGAGTACGCTGGCCCCATGGGAGTCAGAGACCCCGAGGCCACCAAGGCCCGGATCTTCGAGGCGGCGGTCGCCGAGTTCGCCCGGCACGGCATCGCGGGCGCCCGCATCGACCGCATCGCGTCCGAGGCGAAGGCCAACAAGCAGCTGATCTACGCCTACTTCGGCAACAAGGCGGAGCTGTTCACGCAGGTCCTCGGCAAGTCCATGCTCGACCTCGCCGTCGCACTCCCCGTCGACCCCGACGACATCGAGGGCTGGATCGACCGCCTCATGGACTACCACGAGGCCCACCCCGAGCTGCTCCGCCTCCTCTTCTGGGAGGGCCTGGAGTACGGCACCGCCGAACTGCCCGACGAGGCCGAGCGCCAGCAGCACTACGCGTTCAAGGTCGCCGCGCTCCAGGACGGCCAGGACCGGGGTGTCGTGAGCGACGCGATCCCGGCCCGCGACCTCCTCTTCCTGCTGGTCGCGATGGCCAACTGGGGTGTCGTCGTACCGCAGATGCGCCGCGTCCTGGTGGGCGCGGACGACCCGGACCGGGACCGGCTCCGCGAGTCGATCAAGGAGGCGGCACGGCGACTGGTCGCCAAGTAGCCCTGTTTTGGGACCACTTGGCGAAGTGGGCGAAGTGGGCCATTTCTGGGGCTAGTTGGTACCGATCCTCGCCAACAGGTCCACGATCCGTGACTGGACCTCGGTACTCGTCGACCGCTCGGCGAGGAAGAGCACGGTCTCCCCGGAGGCGAGCCGCGGCAGGTCGGCCTGGTCCACCGCGGCCGTGTACACGACGAGCGGGGTGCGGTTGAGCTGCCCGTTCGCCCGCAGCCAGTCGACGATCCCGGCCCGCCGCTTGTGCACCTGGAGCAGATCCATGACGACCAGGTTCGGCCTCAACTGCCCGGCCAGAGTCACCGCGTCGGCGTCACTCGCGGCCCGCGCCACCTGCATCCCGCGCCGCTCCAGCGTCGCCGTCAGCGCCAGCGCGATCTCCGCGTGCTCCTCGATCAGCAGCACCCGCGGCGGATGCTGCTCACTGTCCCGCGGCGCGAGCGCCTTCAGCAGAACGGCGGGATCGGCACCGTAGGCCGCCTCCCGCGTGGCCTGCCCCAGCCCGGCCGTGACCAGCACCGGCACCTCGGCGGCCACCGCCGCCTGCCGCAACGACTGGAGTGCGGTCCGCGTGATCGGCCCGGTCAACGGGTCCACGAACAGCGCCGCCGGGAACGCGGCGATCTGCGCGTCGACCTCCTCGCGCGAGTGCACGATGACGGGCCGGTACCCGCGGTCGCTCAGCGCCTGCGTGGTCGTCACGTCCGGCGCGGGCCACACGAGCAGCCGACGCGGATTGTCGAGCGGCTCGGGCGGCAACTCGTCGTCGAGCGGCTGCGGCCTCGGCGTGTCCGCGATCTCGACGGCCCCGCCCGGCCCGTCCAACGGCTCCGGCCCTTCGGCCGCGTTCTCGTCCGGTGCCCCTATGGCGTACGACCGTCCGGCCCCCTCGGTCATCTGCGCGAGCCGGGACTGCCCGGCCATGGAGGGCTGAGCCCGCTCACTCTGCTCCGCCACGCCGGCGGCGGGTTCGGGCCGCGTCCCCAACTTCCTTCTCCGGCCACCCGCACCCGACTGATGCGGCGGAGGCGTAGGTGTGGCGACAGGCACCTGCACCTGAGCGGCCTGCCGCGTGAACGGCACCCCCTGCCCCAACGTCCGCACACTGATCGCCCGCCCCTGAGTGGAGTTGGGATCAACGGGAGCGCCGGCGGCTTCGGCGGGAAGCGGCTGAGCGGCGCGCGCCTGCGCGGCGACGGGGGTGCCGGGCGCGGCCGCATTCGGGTTCGGCGTCTCGTTCGATGCGTTCGGTGCTACGGCGGTGCCGGCGCCGTTGGCCGGTACGGGTGCCGGAGCCGCGGCCGGCGTCGGCTGCGCGGCGGGCAGAGCCTGCGGCGGCACCGGCCCACCGGACTGCCCCTGAACCGGGGCGACTTGACCGGGGATGCCGTGCGGGGAGACGGGTTGCCCCTGAGCCGGGAGCCCTTGCGCGGGTACGGCCTGACCGGGAATGCCCTGGGGCGGAATCGGCTGACCGGGAACACCGGGGGCTGCTTGCCCCGGAATCCCCTGTCCCGGAATCCCTTGCGGCGAGACGGGCTGCCCCTGGATTCCCTGCGGCGAGACCGGCTGCCCGGGGTTCCCCTGCGCCGGAATCCCCTGCCCGGGAACCGCCTCGGCCGGCAACGGCTGCCCCGCCGGAGCCTGCCCCGGAGCGGGAAGACGCTGCGCGGGAGCAAGCTGCATGGCGGTACCGGGCTGCCCGGCAACCGCCTGCCCAACTCCCGCCTGCCCAACTCCCGCCTGCCCTACGCCCTGTTGCTGCCCCGCACCGACCTGCGCCGGAACCCCCTGCTGCCCCTGCCCGGCCGCACCCTGCGCCGGAACCACCGCACCAGGTTGCCCCTGCCCCTGCCCCTGCACCTCGACGCCGGCCTGAACCGGGGCCCCGGCCTGCACAGGCACCGATTCCGCACCCTGCGCCTGCTGTTGAGGCTGCGGCTGGGCAACAGCCCGACGCCGCCGCCCGGTTGGCGCGCTGGCGGGATGCGGCTGAGGCGGAGTGTGGTCGTCGGACTGATCAACCGGAACGGCGTCGTGCCGCCCGTCGTCACCGGGATGCCCACCGGGAACCTGCCCAGGCGCGACGGGAACCCCCGGAGCCCCCGGAACTCCCGGCGCCTGCGCAGCCGTAGCCCCAGACATGTCCGGCGTCCGATCGGCCTCGGCCGGCGGCAACGCGAACACGGTCCGCGCCCCCGCCTCCTGAGCCGCGGCTCGCTCGGCTGCGGCAGCCAAGGCCCGTCGCCGACGCCCGGTCGGCTGCCCGTCCTCGCCAGCGGAGTCGGGGTCATCGGCGGCATCGGCGGAGCCACTCGCGGGCAACGCGGCCGGCAACGCCTGCCGTTCACCGCCCACGGGCACACCTCGCGGCGACACGGTGCCACCAAGTCCCGTACCGGAAGCGGCAGTTCCAGCGGCATGCTCCGCCGCCGTCATCACAGCGCCCTCGGAGACACCCCCGGACACACCTTCGGGGTCACCGTCGGACACCTCACCGGCCGCCGCGCCCTCGGCCGCCCGCCCGCGCCGTCGCCCGGTACCGCTGGACGCGCCGTCGCCGCCCGCTTCACCGGCCACCGCGACCGCCGCGGACTCCTCGCCCGCACGCCTCCTGCGCCGCCCGGTGGGCACGGCAGCCTCGCCGCCGCCACCTGTGTCCTCGGAGGTACCGCCCGGCACCTCGCTCTCCAGGAACGCGTCCACGGAGGACCGCCGGGCCCGCCGACGGCCGTTGCTGGCCGAAGCCTGCTCGGGCAGGGCGAGTTCGGCGCCGCCACCGGTCGCGGCCGGAGCCGCGACGGCCCCCGCCCCGCCCCCGATGGGCACCTCCAGCACATACGCGCTGCCGCTCATCCCCGGCACGTCGTGCGTCTGCAGCACACCGCCGTGCGCCCGCACGATCCCGCGCACGATCGGCTCGTGCACCGGGTCTCCCCCGGCGTACGGCCCGCGCACCTCGATCCGTACGACCTCACCGCGCTGCGCCGCCGCCACGACGACCGTGTTGTCCATGTAACCGCCCGCCGACACCGGCGAGTTGCCGGTCGCGTCGACGCCCGCGACATCCGCGACGAGATGCGCGAGCGCGGTCGCGAGGAGCCCGGGGTCGACCTCGGCCTCGATGGGCGGCGCGTGCACGGCGAACTGCACCCGCCCGGGCCCGATCAGTTCCACGGCCCCGTCGACACCGGCGGCGACCACGGCGTCCAGCATCACCTTCGTACGGGTGATCTCGCCGTCGCCGGTCTCCAGCCGCTGGTAACCGAGCACGTTGTCGATGAGCTGCGTGATGCGCGAGTACCCCGCCGAGAGGTGATGGAGCACCTGGTTGGCCTCGGGCCACAGCTGGCCCGCGTCGTCGGCGGCCAACGCGGCCAGTTCACGGCGCAGTTCGTCGAGGGGACCGCGCAGCGAACGCCCGAGCAGCGTGAGGAGTTGCTCGTGCCGTCCGGCCAGCTCCTCGAACCGGTCCTTCTCCCGCTCCCCGAGCGCGGCGTACCGCTCCTCGTTCGCGGAGAGTTCCTCCTCGTGCCGCTCCTGGAGTTCCTCGACCTCGGTGATGTGCTTCTGGCGCAGCGAGGTCAGCTCGGAGGCGTGTTCCTCGTCGATCCGCTCCAGCTCGTCCCGGTGCAGCTTGTCGGCCGCGTCCTTCTCCTCGGCGAGCGAGTCGTACGGCCGCCGGTCGGTGAACGTCATCACGGCGCCGACGAGCTGGTCGCCGTCGCGCACGGGTGCGGTGGTGAGGTCGACGGAGACCCGGTCCCCGTTCTTCGCGAACAGCACCTGCCCGCGCACCCGGTGCTTGCGCCCGGACCGCAGGGTGTCGGCGAGCGGCGACTCCGCGTACGGGAAGGGGGAGCCGTCCGCGCGCGAGTGCAGGACGAGGTTGTGCAGTTCCTTGCCGCCCAGGTCGCTGGCGCGGTACCCGAGGATCTGCGCGGCGGCCGGGTTGACGAGCACGACCCGTCCGTCCGTGTCCGTCCCTACGACGCCCTCGGCCGCCGCGCGCAGGATCATCTCGGTCTGCCGCTGCGAACGGGCCAGCTCGGCCTCGGTGTCCACGGTCCCGGAGAGGTCGCGCACGACGAGCATCAGGAGTTCGTCGGAGGTGTAGCCGTAGCCGTCGTAGGCCTGCTGGCCGTCTTCGAGGTTGGCGCTGGTGACCTCGACGGGGAACTCGGAGCCGTCGGTGCGGCGGGCGGTCATGCGGGTGGGCTTGGTCCGGCCGCGCGGGTCCATCGAGTCGGGGCGGCGCATGGAACCCGGGATGAGCCGGGAGTCGAACTCCGGCAGCAGGTCCAGCAGTCCGCGCCCGACGAGCGCGGTGCCCGGGGCCTCGAAGGCTTCGAGCGCGATGGTGTTCGCGTTGACGACGGTCCCGTTGGCGTTGACCAGTACCAACGCGTCCGGGAGCGCGTCGAGTATGGCTGCGAGGCGAGCAGCGCCTCGGGATGGCCTGCTGCTCACGAGACGCTTCCTCCCTGTTACCGCACCTTGCCGACCGCGGAGGCCATCTTGCCAACCTGCCCGCGACGTGTCACGCGAGGGAGTCTAAGGGCAGTCCTTGTGCTCGCGGAGTGAGATGAGAGGGAGGTCGCACGGTGAAGTGACGTAGAACGTGTGACCGACCACCCATCCCCGGCGTCTTCAGCGAGGGGCGCCGAGGTCGGGCAGCAGCGGGATCATCCCGTTCCAGCGGGAGATCTCGCAGCCGTTGCTCCGGTCGTACGTCGTGTCGACGGGGCGTCCGGCCCAGGTGCCGGTGACGTGGGCGGTGGCGGGGCCGCCGTAGATCATCGTGCACATGCTGTCCGGGGGCACCGGGGCGAAGGGGTCCTTTCCCCACCGGGTGTTGCGGCCGACGGCCTCGCAGGCGCCGGTCACGTCCGGGTGGGTGCCGCCGCCGGGGTGGCAGTAGAGGTCGTGCGTGCCGTCGGCCGCGGTGCCCGTGTGCCGGACGGTGACGGTGAGGTGGTCGCCGCCGGACCGGTCCTCGTCGCGGACGGGCGGTGGCGCGAGGGTGCGGGGCGCGCCGGGGGCGGCCTGCGCGAGGGCGACGGCGGGCACCGCGGCCAGCGAGCCGACGGTGGCGGCGGACGCGGCGGCGATCACGAGGAGACGGTTGACCTGCGACATGACCTGACTAACGCCCGCCGCCCCCGGACGTTGCGGACACGGCGGCCGGCATCAACGGCTTTGCCCTGCGGGCCGCCTGCCTAGTACCGTGGGAGGCGATTGGTGACACCGCGCTCATCTGTGTCATCATCTGCACGCACCTTCCGCGCTCGCGCGGGTGGTTGTGCTGGAGGCGTCGCCTAGTCCGGTCTATGGCGCCGCACTGCTAATGCGGTTTGGGACGCAAATCCCATCGAGGGTTCAAATCCCTCCGCCTCCGCACCTCGCCGAAGCCCTGGTCCGAGCGACCGGGGCTTCGGTCGTTCCCAGGGCCCCTCCGTAAGGGTGTTTTCGCAGCTCACAACGGGTATGGCTAACGGATTTCACATGGCGGCGGCAGTCATGTAATGTTCTTCCTGTCGCCGCGAGCGGGCCGGAAGGGCCGGGAACAGCGAAGAAAAACAAGAGAAAACAAGCACTCGTAGCTTAACGGATAGAGCATCTGACTACGGATCAGAAGGTTGCAGGTTCGAATCCTGCCGAGTGCACATCTGACGAGGGGCCCCGGAGCGATCCGGGGCCCCTCGCGTGTGTCCCTGGCGCGTATGCCCCGGCGTCCGTTGTTTCGAAGGCCGGTGGCGGTTTCTGGTGGTTCCCGGGCGGGTCCGGGAAGGGCCAGGTCAGGGGCGTGAGGGGTACGTCCGGGGCGGCTCGGTGGTTCCCGGTTGCCCGATCTGTGATGAACAAGCGATGTGGACGGCCTCAGCGAGTGGCGTGTCTAGGCCCATACTGGAGTCAATGACAAAGCCAGCTGCACCGAAGCGCTATTTGCCCACCAGTCCCTTCAAGGCCCCGGCCGCGGCGGCACCCAAGCAGTTCGCCGTGGGCGACCAGGTCACACACGACATGTACGGCCTCGGCCGGGTCATCGGCATCGAGGACGGAATCGCGGTGCTCGTCGACTTCGGGTCGGTCCAGGAGCGCATCCTGAGTCCGTACTCCAAGATGAGCAAGCTGTAGGACCGCTGTGCCCGGTTCACGGCACACCAGGTCCTAGTGGCCTGTAACGAACGGGAGACCTCTCATCGAACCGACCTCGCTGTTCTCCGCCCCGGAAGGGGCGTCCCGGCAATCCAGCGCGGGATCGCCCCCTCCGGCGACGAACCCCTTCCAGGCCCCGGACTTCGGGGAGGACGAGACGCTGCTGCTCGACGACGGGCAAGCACCCTTCTCGGACATGGACGAGGCTTTCCGCAGGGCGGGCTAGTTCAAGGCGGGCAGGGCTTCCACGGTCAGGTCCGGCGAAGCCCGTCAGTCGACGACGAGCCGTTTCTCCAGCGGTCCTTCAGCGACCCCTCGTACTCTCAGCGATCCTGCGCCGGCCACCCCGTGGCCCGGAACACGGCGACGGGGTCCAGATAGTCGCGCCAGTGCGTCACCTTCCGCTCCTTGACGGTGAGCACGGAGACGAAGTGGTTGTCGTAGGCCCGCCCGGTGCGGACAGCCCGTCCGTGCACCGCGTACTCAAGGACGACCACGGACGTCCCGGGGTCCCGGTGGACGGCCAGTTCGTCCGCGCTGTGCAGCAGCATGACGTCGCCGTAGCCGCGATACAGGTCCGCCACCGCCCCGCGTCCCTCAACCCGGCGCGGGTAGCCGGGCACGGACACGACGTACTCGACGACCACGTCCTCGGCCAGGAGATCGAAGAAGTGATCACCGTCGACGAGCCCCGCGAGCCCCTCCCGCACGATCCGGAAGAACGGATCGAGCGCCGCGAACTCGCCCATGTCTTCCATGGGTTCGGGCTCGGACATGGTCACTCCACCCCCGCCGGAGATGCCCAGGCACCGGCGTTGCGCCGCGCGAAGTCCTGGAAGGTGGCCGGTGCCCGGCCGGTGACCTTCTCGATGTCGTCGTTGGGCGTGGAACCGTTCCCGGAGACGATGGCGCCGGTCAGCCAGCGGAGCATCACCGCGTAGTCGGCGGGGACGAGCCCGGCCGCGACCGCACCGCCGATCCACGCCTCCGGGTCGATGTCCTGGTGCCGGACGGGCCGGCCGGTCACGGCGGTGATGGTGTCGGCGACCTCGGCGACGGTGAGGGCCTGCGGTCCGGTGGGCGCGTACCGCGCCCCGGCGTGGCCCTCGGGGTCGAGCAGTGTCTCGACCGCGACGTCGGCGATGTCACCCGCGTCGACGAACGCTTCCGTACGGCCGCCGGTCGGCACCGTGATCACACCGTCGACGACCGGCAGGTGCGCGTCGCTGAAGTTCTGCATCACCCACGCGGGACGCAGGATCGCGTGCGTGAGGGTGTCGCGGGCGGCGAGATCGTCCTCCACGGCCCTGATGTCGACGTCCGGGGGCGCCAGTTGGCCGCCGTAGGTGCTCAGGTAGGTGACGTGACGTACCCCCGCGGCCACGGCGAGGTCGAGGAACGCGGCCACCTGGTCGGCGTAGGAGATCCGCAGGACGGGGGTGACGAGGTAGAGGCGGTCGACGCCGGCGAGGGCGGCGGGGTGGGTGCTCGGGTCGTCCCAGTCGAAGGGCACGTCGGCGCCGTGGCGGGCGGCGGTCCGGGCGGGCAGGCCTCGTTCGGAGAGCTGGCGTGCCACGAGGGAGCCGGTACGGCCGGTGCCGCCGAGGACGAGGGCGGTGGGTGGTGAGGTGGGCGGTGATCCAGTCATGGCTCCATCGTGGGAGTGCAGAGGGAGCGGATCAATGTGTGAATCGCTCGATTCGTTGTGTCAGACGCTTGAATGTGCCCTTGCCGGGGCCGTCTGACTGATACTGATCGGGTGGACATACTGCATGACCGTCTCGCGCGGGCCCGCGCCTCCGGTGCCGTCTTCGCGCGGACGGTGGCCGAACCGCCGTGGGGACTGCGGCTGGCCGGGTCGATCCAGCTGGCTGTGCACACCGTCGTACGGGGCCGGGGCTGGCTGTGGCTGGACGACCCCGGCGGCGCGGTGGAACTGGTGCCGGGCGAGGTGACGCTCGTGCGGGGCGGTCCCGATCACCACATCGGGCACGAGCCGGGCGCGGACTGCCTCGAACCGGAGGAGTTCCGCGACAGGCATGCCCAGGACGGGAGTTCGGAGGATCCGCGGGCGACGGTGTTCCTCTGCGGCGCGTACCGGTTCTCGGGGGACATCGGTGCCGGGCTGCTGGAGGCGCTGCCGCAGGTGCTGACGCTGGCGGCGGCGGTGGGTGATCCGCTGCGGGACGTGATCGGGCTGCTGTCCCACGAGTTGGCGACGCCGGCGCCGGGCGAACCGGGCGGCACCACCGTGCTGGACCGGCTCCTCGACGTCCTCCTGGTGTTCGCCATCCGCAACGACTTCCGGCGCAGCCCCAACGCGCCCCGCTGGTACCGGGCTTGCGCGGATCCCCGCCTCAACGCCGCGCTCCAGGCCGTCCACGAGAACGCCGGCCACCCCTGGACGGTCCCCGAACTCGCCGCCATCAGCGGCCTGTCGAGGGCGGCCTTCGCCCGCACCTTCCGCGACGCCCTCGGCCAGACGCCGATGCAGTACCTGACCGACTGGCGGATGGCCCTGGCCCGCGACCACCTGCGCACCGGCGAACTCACCCTCACGGCCATCGCCCACGCCGTCGGTTACACCTCGCCGTATGCCTTCGCGGCCGCCTTCACCCGCAACCATGGGGAACCGCCGGGGAGTTGGCGGCAGCGGGAGTCGCACTCCCCGAACGACCCGCACCCGCAAGCCCATTGACACTCCCAGGGGGTCCGGTCCAGCCATGGTCACCCACCGCCAGGATCACACCGCCCACTGGATGCGGTACTTCGCCGACCGCGGGCACGCAGACGTCCGGCCGCTCGCCGCAGGTGTCGAGGGTGCCGTCTACCGGCTCGGGGACGGGACCGTCGGGAAGGTGTGGAGCGGTCGGCGGCCGGTCGGAGTGGAACTCATGCGGCGGGTGTACGAGGACATCGCCGGGCACGCGGCGCTGTTGCCCTTCGCCACGCCGGAGATCCTTCGAGTCGAGGAGCACGAAGGCGTACTCGTCACCTATGAACGGGAGTTGGGAGGCGTCCCGTTGCGCGGTGACTCGGCGGTCGTGGCACCGGGGCGGGAGTTGGCCGGGCGGGAGACCGACGCGTTGTTGACGGTGTTGCGGGGGCTGGCCGCCGTGCCCGGCAGCGAGGCCATGCGGCGGCTCGTCGTGCAGGGTGACGACCGGCCTCTCTGGGAGGGGCACGCCCGTTTTCCCGACGCGCTCGCCGGCCTCGTCCGGCGTGCCGTTCGTCGGCACGGTGGTCTGCTCGCCGCTCGGGTGCCCGGCGTCGCGGGCGTCGTGCGCGGGACGGTGGACTCCCTGCGGGCGCTGCCGGACGGCGGGCCGGTCGGCGTCGTGCACGGTGACCTCGTGCCGCCCAACATCCACGTCGACGACACCGGCGCCCCTACGGCCGTACTCGACTTCGGGTTCTTCACGACCGCCGGGGACCCGGCCTTCGAGGCCGCCGTGGCAGCCGCCGTGTGGGACATGTACGGGCCGTACGCGGAACGGCACACCGCCACCCTCACCCGGTTGTTCGCCGAGGAGTTCCGGTACTCGCCCGACACGCTCGTCCTCTACCAGCGGGCGTATGCGCTGGCGACCTACGACCTGTTCTCGACGGACGGTGGCGACGGGCATTTCCGTTGGTGCGTCGGGGTCCTTACGCGGCCGCGCTGAACGCGGGGGACGCCACCGTCGGCCGTACCGCGATCGCGACCGGAGCCGAGGCGCCGCGGTCGGCGAAGACGAACAGGCGAAGGACCAGGAAGCGGCCGATGCCGGCGAGGCCGGAGGCGCTGAGGTAGACGATCTGCTCGGTGAGCATGCCCGGCGAGGGCTGGACGGTGTGGAGGACGAGGATCGCGGCGGACGTCGCCGCGTAGGCCGCCGTGGCCGAGCCCGCCGACTGCCAGTGCTCGCGCCAGCCGGGGCGGTGGCCGGTGCTGAAGGTGAACAGGGCGTGGAGCTCCGTGCAGAGGACGGTCGAGGCGACCGTGATCAGGGCGTTCGCCGCCGCCCAGGGCATCAGCGCGGCGAGCAGCGGTACCGCGAAGCTGGACAGGACCCCGACACCGCCGCCGCACACCACGAACCTGACGAAGGACGCGAACGGGCCGGGCTTCATGGGATTTCCCTCCGTACGGCGGCTGTTGGGCCTGCGCCGACCCTCTTGACCGGCTGAGGTCAACGATGCCGTCGTACGGTTCCGGGCACGATGAAGCGGTCTCCCGGACCCTTGGTGTAGCGGGCTGTACCTACGGGGTCGGGTTTACCCCCCTGTCCCGCGCCCGGAGTTCCTCGATGTAGTCCTGCGCCAGCGTCGACGTCCGCGTGAACCAGTCGTTCAGTACGGCGATCTCGGCGGGGGAGTAGTCGGCGAACTGGGCGTTGAGGCGGTCGTAGTAGGGGCCGTAGAGGGCGACGACTCTGGTCACCGCGGCCGGTACCGAGGCGACGCGGACGCGGCGGCGGTCGGTGGGGTCGGGGACGCGGGTGATGAAACCGGCGCGCTCCAGGCGGTTGAGGATGCCGGTCACCGCACCGGTCGTGACGTGGGCGTGTTCGGCGAGGTCGCCCGCCGTGAGGAGGTTCTCGCCGGCCTTCAGGACGCAGGCGAAGCACAGGAGATCGGTGACGTTCAGGCCCAGCCGCTCGGCCATTTCCTGCTGGCCGAGCTGGGCGGTGGCGATGAGGGAGTCCATCGCGTCCAGCGCCTGGGCCGGGGTGGCGGTGGGGCGAGGCTTGGCTTGCATCGTTATTGCCTTAGTTCGTAAGAGGTTTCTACTCTAAACTTCTTAGGTGGTGAGAGACCTGTTGTCCGTCCGGATTCGGGTCTGTCCGGGCTTCGAACTGACTTCGAGGGAGGCCGCACATGAGCGCACATCAGTATGACGAGGGGCATACGGTCGCGGGCTGGACCGGATTCGGTATCGCGACCGTCGGGTCGACCGTCGCGGGGGTGGGGGTGTGCACGGTCTCGGCCCTGCTGATCGGGGGCGGGCTGGGGATCGTCGCGGTGAGCGTCCTGGTGACGTGGGCGCTCCACCTCGCCGGCTGGGGGAAGCCGCCCGGGCGGCGGGACCGGGCGCAGTGGGGGATGCGGGTGCGGGACCCCTCGGCGCGGGCGGGGCATGCGGGGTGTGTCGGGTGCCGGCTGGCGGGGCGGGGACCGGCGCGGGGGCGGGTGGTCGAGGAGTACGCGGTCGGGCTTCGCGAGTCCGCTCCGGCCGGTGAGACCGCGGGCTGACGCCGTTGTCAGTGCCGCCGTCTAGTCTCGTGAGCGATGGCACAGACATCACGGGCATCACAGACGTGGAAGTGCTCGGGACTGCGGTGGGCGGCGGACGGTCCCGAGCTGAGGTGGGACGGCGGGCGCGGGAGCCCGTTGCCCCGGGGGAAGCGGGTGGCCTTCGAGGTCGCGGAAGGGGGCGGGCGGACATGTGTGGGGGCGCGGGGGAACGCCTGTCCGGTGCGGGCTGCCGTCCCGGAGCGGAGCACGGGGGCGCGGTGCGAGGAGTGCGCGCGGCTGGACCGGGCGCACTCGGTGGCCGCCGACACCATCGCGGACGACCCGCGGCCCTACCACGTATACCTGGCCTGGTTCGGCCCCGGCCTGCTCAAGGTCGGCATCACCGCCGAAGAACGCGGCTCCGCACGCCTGCTTGAACAGGGTGCCGTCTGCTTCAGCTGGCTGGGCCTCGGCCCGTTGATGGCGGCCCGCCGCTCGGAGGAGTTGCTCCGCGCCGCGCTACGGGTCCCGGACCGGATTCCCTACGCCGAGAAGCGCGCCGTCCGTTCCGCGTTGCCGACGTCGGCTGCGGAGCGGGCCGCCGAGATCGCCGACCTGCACGCCCGCGCCCTCGCGCTGCCCGAATGGCCGGAGTCGCTCCACCGCGAGCCGTACCGACCCGTGGACCACGTCGACGTCTTCGGCCTCACGGGACTCCCGGCCGCCGTCGGTGAGGTGAGCGGGCTGGTCGCGGGCGGGGTGGTGAGCGGTGAGGTCGTCGCGGCCGCGGGACCTGACCTCCACCTCGCGACCGGGCGGGGGGTGGTCGTGCTGGATACACGGCTGATGACGGGGTGGGAGCTGGTCCCTGCCGGGGGAGGCGGGGGTGAGACGGGTGGACTCACCGTGCCGGTACGGGAGTTCAGGCGGGAGGTGCCGGGGGTGCAGGAGGGGTTGTTCTGATGGCGTGGCCGAAGTGACGGTGGTCATCGGTGGGGGAATCGAGCAGCCGCCGTAGTCATCGGGCGCTGGGGAAACGGGCGGCCGCCGTAGTCATCGGGCGGCGGGGGAAGCAGGCAGCCGTAGTAGTCGTCGGGGAGAGCGGAAACCGGGCAGGGAGGGAGTCGTCATGGAAGTCCCCGTCATCGTCCAGTGGGTCCATACGTCCTGGACGAAACGGTCGCGTGGCGGTGCGGCCGCTGCCCGGAGGAACGCGGTGCCGGTCGGGTTCGCGGTGCCGGACGGGGTGGTGCTGCCGGAAAGGCGGCCGCCGCTTGCCCGCACCGTCAGGGTGCGCGAGTGGGAGGACTTCATGCTGGTCGAGGGCCGGGCGGAGTTGAAGAACGTCGACGTCCAACTCCGCCGGGTGGACGGGCGGTTGCGGGTGCTCCCCCGCGTGGAGCCGCTGTTCGGGCTGCCGCCCAGGCCCCGCAGACCACGGGCGGTGCGGCTCGTGCCGGGGCAGTGGGTCCGGTGGCAGCTCGACTACCGCTTCAGCAGCGCGGCCGGCATGCAGGACTGGTCGTACTGGTCGTACTGGTCGACAGGGAGGATCAAGACGTGGATGCCGAAGCGGTTGGAGCAACTGAAGCAACTCAAGCGGCCGAAGTGCTCGAAGTGCGGGCCTTCTGGCGGCGGCTAGGGCTCCCCGGGCTGATCGACGTGCACACCCACTTCATGCCCGAGCGGGTGCTGCGCAAGGTCTGGGACTACTTCGACGCGCTCGGGCCGGCGACCGGCGGGGCGCTGGAGTGGCCGATCACGTACCGGAAGGAGGAGGTGGAACGGGTCGCGCTGATAAGGGAGTTCGGAGTACGCGCTTTCACCGCCATGCTCTACCCGCACAAGCCCGGGATGGCCGAGTGGCTGAACGGGTGGGCCGTCGACTTCGCCGCGCGGACGCCGGACTGTCTGCACACCTCGACTCTCTTCCCGGAGCCGGGAGTTGGGGACTACGTCCAGCAAGCTCTCGATGCCGGCGCGCGGGTGTTCAAGGCGCATGTGCAGGTCGGGGCGTACGACCCGGCCGACGAACTCCTCGATCCCGCCTGGGGGTTGCTCGCCGAGGCGGGGACGCCCGTCGTGATCCACTGCGGGTCGGGGCCCGCGCCCGGCAAACACACCGGGCCCGAGCCGATCGGGCGGGTGCTGGCCCGGCATCCGCGGTTGCGGCTGGTGATCGCGCACATGGGGATGCCGGAGTACGAGGACTTCCTGGACCTGGCCGAGCGGTACGGGGAGGTGCGGCTGGACACGACGATGGCGTTCACGGACTTCAGCGAACGCCTCGCGCCCTTCCCGCCCGGCGCGCTCCCCCGGCTCGCCGCCCTCGGCGACCGCGTGCTGCTGGGCAGCGACTTCCCGAACATCCCCTATCCCTACCTGCACCAACTGCACGCCCTGGAGCGGCTGGACCTCGGCGACGACTGGCTGCGCGCGGTCTGCCACGACAACGGGGCGCGGCTGTTCGCACGGTGAGGATGAGCTGAGAGTCCGGCCGGTACGGGTGATGCGTGGAGAACGTGGAGATGCGGGGGAGACAGGGTCGGATCCGGGAGGGATGCACGGCTCCATGACCGCTGGATGAGCGTTGGGCAAGCGGTTCCAAGGCGTTCCCTGAGTGGTGGCTGTGAGTTTCTCAGGGAAATCACAGACTCCGGAAAGCGTGTTCTTAGGGGACCCCGACAAGGTGTCCACTATGACCACGACCTCGCCCCAGGGGCGCACCGAACTGCTGAGGCCGGACGGGAGCCCCGTCCGAGTGCTTGTGGTGGACGACGAGCTGTCGATCACCGAGCTGCTGTCCATGGCCCTCCGATACGAGGGCTGGCAGATCCGTAGTGCGGGTGACGGGACCGGCGCGATCCAGACCGCGCGCGAGTTCCGGCCCGACGCAGTCGTCCTCGACATGATGCTGCCGGACATGGACGGCCTGACCGTTCTCGGGCGGATGCGCAGAGAGCTGCCGGACGTGCCGGTGCTGTTCCTGACGGCGAAGGACGCCGTCGAGGACCGTATCGCCGGGCTCACCGCCGGCGGCGACGACTACGTCACCAAGCCCTTCAGCCTCGAAGAGGTCGTCGCCCGGCTGCGCGGACTGATCCGCCGATCCGGTGCCGCCGACCGCCGCTCGGACTCCGTGCTCGTCGTGGGTGACCTCACCCTCGACGAGGACAGTCACGAGGTGTCGCGCGCCGGGGAGGGCATCCACCTCACCGCGACCGAGTTCGAGCTGTTGCGCTTCCTCATGCGTAATCCCCGGCGTGTACTCAGCAAGGCGCAGATCCTCGACCGTGTGTGGTCGTACGACTTCGGTGGGCAGGCCAATGTGGTCGAGCTCTACATCTCGTATCTGCGGCGCAAGATCGACGCCGGTCGTGAGCCGATGATCCACACCCGGCGTGGGGCCGGTTACCTGATCAAGCCCGCGGCGTCATGAGCGGGCGACGACGGCCGCGTGCGCAGAAGAAACGAGCGGGTAAGCCGCGCACCCTGCGGACCCGGCTCGTCGTCGCGTCCGTGACGCTGATCGCGGTGGTGTGTGCGGTGATCGGGACGGTGACGACGCTGGCGCTGCGCTCGCATCTGTACGACCAGTTGGGCGGCCAGCTGAACGAGTCCGCCTCGCGTGCGTCCGGTTCGTTCGGGCCGCCCGGTGGCGCCCAGCAGCCCAAGGGCGGTCTCGGCGTGCCCGGCGGACAGAAGGGGCAGGCGCAGCAGACCAAGCTCGACGAGTTCGTCAAGGGTCCGCAGCCCCAGGGCACGATCATCGCCAAGGTCGTGAACGGCTCCATCAGCGACGCCCGCCGCGGTGTGAAGCAGGCGAGCGACTTGCAGATGACCTCGCAGAAGCTCACCAAGGCTCAGCTCGCCGCTCTCGGCTCCGTCCCCCAGGACAACAAGCAGCACACCGTGGAGATCCCCGGTGTGGGCGACTTCCGCGTCGAGTACAAGAGCGGGGACAGCGGCAGCTACTACGTCGCCGTTCCGACCTCCACGGTCGACAACACCATCAACACCCTGATCCTCGTCGAGCTCAGCGTCACCGGCGCCGGCCTGGTGGCCGCCGCCATCGCCGGCTACGTCCTCGTCGGCGTCGCCACCCGCCCCCTGCGCCGCGTGGCCTCCACCGCCACCCGCGTCTCCGAACTCCCGCTCCACACCGGCGAGGTCACCCTCAACGAACGTGTCCCCGAGTCCGAGACCGACCCGCACACCGAGGTCGGCCAGGTCGGAGCCGCGCTCAACCGGATGCTCGACCACGTCCACGGCGCCCTGCACGCAAGACAGCAGAGCGAGATGCGGGTACGGCAGTTCGTGGCCGACGCCAGTCATGAGCTGCGGACGCCCCTCGCCTCCATCCGCGGTTACGCGGAGCTGACCCGGCGCGGGCGTGAGCAGACGGGCCCGGACACCAAGCACGCCCTCGGCCGGATCGAGTCCGAGGCCGGGCGCATGACCCTCCTCGTGGAGGATCTGCTGCTCCTCGCCCGGCTCGACGCGGGCAGACCGCTGCAGTTCGACCAGACCGACCTCATCCCGCTCGTCGTGGACACCATCAGCGACTCGCGGGCGGCCGGCATGGACCACAACTGGCGGCTCGACCTGCCCGACGAACCGGCCCTCGTGTCGGCGGACGCGGCCCGTATCCAGCAGGTGCTCATCAACCTGCTGGGCAACGCCCGCAAGCACACCCCGCCCGGTACGACGATCACCGCACGCGTGCAGCGGCGCGGGCCGTGGATGTGTGTGGACGTCGAGGACAACGGCCAGGGCATCCCGCCCGATTTGCTGCCGCATGTCTTCGAGCGGTTCGCGCGCGGCGACTCGGCGCGTTCCCGCTCCACAGGTTCGACGGGTCTGGGCCTCGCCATCGTGCAGGCGGTCGCGACCGCGCACGGCGGAGCCGTCACCGTGGACAGTGTTCCCGGACGCACTGTGTTCACCGTGCATCTGCCCGCGCTCGCACCCGCTGTGCCCGCGCCGTCCCCCGAAACGAATTGGCAATCGCACTCACAGGCACAGCACAGTGCCACCACATGGGTGCAACAGGGCGCTTGAGGAGAGTCGGTGCATGCGAACCGACTCTTCTCCCGGCACCCTGCCGGCGCGGGAGCACCTCCCGGCCGGAGACGCCGGTACGCCTGTCCTGGACGTAGTGATCCCCGTCTACAACGAGGAGAAGGACCTCCAGCCATGTGTGCTCAGACTGCACGAGCACCTCAAGCGCACGTTCCCGTACGCGTTCCGCATCACCATCGCGGACAACGCGTCGATCGACACCACCCCTCAGGTGGCCGCGCGGCTGGAGTCGGAGATCCCCGAGGTCAAATCGTTCCGGCTGGAGCAGAAGGGGCGCGGTCGAGCACTGCGCACCGTCTGGTCCGCCTCGGACGCCCCGATCCTCGCCTACATGGATGTGGATCTCTCCACCGACCTCAACGCGCTGCTCCCCCTGGTGGCGCCGCTGATCTCGGGTCACTCCGACCTGGCGATCGGTTCCCGGCTGGCCCGCTCGTCGCGTGTCGTGCGTGGCGCCAAGCGCGAGTTCATCAGCCGGACCTACAACCTGATCCTGCGCGGCTCGCTGCAGGCCCGCTTCTCCGACGCCCAGTGCGGATTCAAGGCGATCCGGCGTGATGTGGCCCAGGCGCTGCTGCCGCTCGTCGAGGACACCGGTTGGTTCTTCGACACCGAGATGCTGGTGCTGGCCGAGCGTGCCGGACTCCGTATCCACGAGGTGCCGGTCGACTGGGTCGACGACCCGAACTCGACCGTCCACATCGTCAGGACGGCGACCGAGGACCTGAAGGGAGTGTGGCGCGTGGGCAAGGCCCTGGCCTCCGGTTCGCTGCCGCTCGACCGCGTCACGCGGCCCTTCGGCGACGACCCCCGCGACCGCGACATCCAGGACGTGCCCAAGGGGCTGGCCCGCCAGCTCGTCGGGTTCTGCGTGGTCGGCGGTCTCTCCACCCTCTTCTACCTCGTCCTCTACAGCCTCTTCCGGCAGTTCGGCGGCTCACAGGTCGCCAACGCGCTCGCCCTGCTGGTCTCGGCGGTCGCCAACACCGCCGCGAACCGCCGGCTGACCTTCGGGGTCCGGGGCAAGGGCGGAGCCGTCCGCCACCAGGCGCAGGGCCTCGTCGTCTTCGCCATCGGCCTCGCGCTGACCAGTGGTTCGCTCGCCGCGCTGAACGCGGCCAGCAGCGACCCGGCGCACTCCACCGAACTCGCGGTCCTGGTGGCCGCCAACCTCGCCGCGACCGTGCTCCGCTTTCTGCTCTTCCGCGCCTGGGTGTTCCCGGACCGCGGCGACAGCGCCGAGGACTCGACGGTCGTAGCCCTCAACTCCCCTTCGTCGCCTACCTATTCGGCGGCGACGCAGCACCCGCAGAACCCGCAGTACCCCGGTTCGTACGCCGCCCCGCTGCCCCAGCGTCAGCCGCAGCCGCAGCAGAGTGCGTACGACACCGCCCCGAACACCACCCAGTTCCGCGCCGGTGAAGCCGCGGACGGCACCTGGAGGGACGCGACGATGCAGTTGCAGCCGGTGCGTCCCCACGACACCGATCCGAGGGACCCCCGATGACCACCGACACCGATCAGACGACCTACCCGGGAGGAGGCAGCCCCTCGTCCTGGGGGCCGCCTACCGGTGACAGCGACACCGGCAGAGATACGGCAGCGGGTGAGCCGGTCGTCGTGGAGTCGCACACGCCGGCCCCCGGCGCCGGTGAGCCGAAGCAGCCGCTCGGACGGCGGCTGTGGCGCGGCCGGCCCGAGGACCCGCGCTGGGCGCGCCCCGCGTTCTGGGGCATGCTGCTGGCGACGGCGCTGCTCTACCTCTACAACCTGAGCGCGTCCGGCTACTCCAACTCCTTCTACTCGGCGGCGGTTCAGGCCGGCAGCAAGAGCTGGAAGGCGTTCCTGTTCGGCTCGCTCGACGCGGGCAACGCGATCACCGTCGACAAGCCCTCGGCGTTCCTGTGGCCGATGGAGATCTCGGTCCGCATCTTCGGCCTCAACTCGTGGGCGATCCTGGTCCCCGAGGTCCTCATGGGCGTCGGCACGGTCGCGGTCGTCTACGCGGCGGTACGGCGTCGGCACAGCCCCCAGGCCGGTCTGATCGCGGGCGCCGTGCTGGCGCTCACCCCGGTCGCCGCGCTGATGTTCCGCTTCAACAACCCTGACGCCGCACTGGCGTTGCTCATGGCGGCCGCCTGCTACCTCGTCGTCCGGGCCCTGGAGGACGGCCGCACGAAGTGGCTGGTGTGGGCCGGAGTCGCGATCGGCTTCGCGTTCCTGTCGAAGACCCTGCAGGCCTTCCTGATCCTGCCGCCGCTGGCCATCGTCTACGCGGTCTGCGCACCGGTGAGCGTGAAGAAGAGGTTCGCCCAACTGGGCCTGGCCACCGGCGCGTTGGTCGTCGCGGCCGGCTGGTGGGTCGCGCTCGTCGAGCTGTGGCCGGCGTCCTCGCGCCCCTACATCGGCGGCTCGCAGAACAACAGCTTCCTTGAACTGACCTTCGGCTACAACGGGTTCGGCCGCCTCAGCGGCGACGAGACCGGCAGCGTCGGCGGCGGAGGCGGCGGCACCGGCACGGGCATGTGGGGCGCCACCGGCTGGAACCGCATGTTCAACGACGAGATCGGCAGCCAGATCTCCTGGCTGCTGCCCACCGCGCTGATCCTCCTCGTCGCGGGCCTGGTGGCCACGCGCAAGCTGGGCCGCACGTCGGTCAGGCGCAGTTCGATGCTCGTGTGGGGCGGCTCGCTGGTGACGACCCTGGTCGTCTTCAGCTACATGGCCGGCATCTTCCACCAGTACTACACGATCGCGCTCGCCCCCTACATGGCCGCCGTCATCGGCATCGGCGCCGGCTCCCTGTGGGAGAGGCGCGGCGAGATCTGGGCGTCAATCACCCTTGCCGCAGCGGTAGTTGCGGCCGGCGTCTGGGGCTACGTCCTCCTCAACCGCACCTCCGACTACCTGCCCTGGCTGAAGTGGCTGGTCCTCCTCGGCTCCCTGGCCGGTGCGCTCGGCCTGATCTTCGTGGCGAAGATCGGCCGCCAACTCGCCCTCGCGGCAGTCGGCTTGAGCATCGTGGCAGGCCTGGCGGGCCCGGCGGCGTACACGCTGTCGACGGTCAACTCGGCGCACACCGGCTCCATCCCGACGGCCGGTCCGGCCGGCGCCAGCATGATGGGTGGCGGCGGCGGTCCGGGCGGCGGTGGCGGCCGAGGCGGCTTCGGCGGCGGCAACCGCACCGGCGGCACGGGCACCATGCCCGGCCAGCAGGGCGGCGGCACCACCCAGAACCAGGGCGGCGGCTTCCCCGGCGGCGGCACGGGCACGATGCCCGGCGGAGGTACGGGCACCACGCCCGGTGGCGGCGGCACCACCCAGAACCAGGGTGGCGGCTTCGGCGGTCAGACCGGCGGCGACGGCGGCATGGGCGGCGGCGGTGGCGTCGGCGGCCTGCTCAACGGCGCGACGGTCACCTCGGCGGCCAAGAAGCTCCTCCAGACGGACGCGAGCAAGTACACCTGGGTCGCCGCGTCCATCGGCTCCCAGAACGCCGCGAGCTACCAACTCGCCACCGGAGACCCGGTGATGGCGATCGGCGGCTTCAACGGCACCGACCCGTCGCCGACGCTGGCCCAGTTCCAGAAGTACGTGGCGGACGGAAAGATCCACTACTTCATCTCGGGCGGCACCGGAATGGGCAGCAGCAGCACGGGCAGCTCCTCGCAGATCTCCTCGTGGGTCGAGAAGAACTACAAGAAGGTGACGGTCGGTTCGGCCACCTTCTACGACCTGACGCAGAAGACGAGCAGCTGACACTTCTCCACTGAGCAGGGGCGGTGACCACACGGTCACCGCCCCTCTTCGTGTCCGCCGTATCTCTGTTGTACGCCGTATAGGAACTGTTCTACGGTGTACAGCATGCCGACCTCCCCAGGCCCCCAAACCCTCCAGGGCCACCCCCAGCGCTGGATCGTCCTCGGAGTCATCTGCCTGGCCCAGCTCACCGTGCTGCTCGACAACACCGTCCTGAACGTCGCGATCCCCTCGCTCACCCGCGAACTGGGCGCCGGCACCGCCGACATCCAGTGGATGATCAACGCGTACTCGCTGGTGCAGTCCGGACTCCTCCTCACCGCGGGCAGCGCGGCCGACCGGTACGGCCGTAAGAAGATGCTGATCGCGGGTCTCGTGCTGTTCGGCGTGGGTTCGCTGGTCGCCGGACTCGCCCAGTCCACGGGGCAGTTGATCGCCGCGAGGGCCGGGATGGGGGTCGGCGGCGCGCTGCTCATCACGACCACGCTCGCCGTCGTGATGCAGATCTTCAGCCCCGAGGAACAGCCGCGGGCCATCGGCATCTGGGCCGCGGTCAACGCGCTCGGCTTCGCGACGGGCCCGCTCCTCGGCGGCTTCATGCTGAACCACTTCTGGTGGGGCGCGATCTTCCTGATCAACATCCCGGTCGCGGCACTCGCGCTGGTGGCTGCGGTGGTCCTGGTCCCCGAGTCGAAGAACCCGCGCGGCGACCGCCCCGACCTCCTCGGCGCCCTGCTCTCGACCGTCGGCATGGCCGCGCTGGTCTACGCGATCATCTCCGGCCCGGCGCACGGCTGGACGTCCGGGCGGGTGCTGCTCACCGGCGCGGTGGCGATCGCGGTGCTGACCGCCTTCGCGTACTGGGAGAACCGTGTCCCGTACCCGATGCTCGACCTGGACTTCTTCCGCGACCGCCGCTTCACGGGCGCGGTCACCGGGGTCGTCCTCATCACCTTCGGCATGGCCGGCTCCCTCTTCCTGCTCACCCAGCACCTCCAATTCGTCCTGGGCTACGGCCCGTTGGAGGCCGGTGTCCGTACGGCGCCGCTCGCCCTGGTGATCGTCGCGCTCAACTTCTCGGGGTTGGCGGCGAAGTGGACGAAGCGGCTTGGGGCGCCGGTTTCCATCGGGCTGGGGATGGTGTTGATGTCGGCGGGGCTGGTGTCGATCGCCTCGTTTGCCACCGGCGGGTATGCGGGGACGTTGGTGGGGCTGGTGCTGATCGGGGCGGGGGCGGCGATCGCCAATCCGGCGATGGCTCACGCGATCATGAGTGCGATTCCTCCGGAGAAGGCAGGGGTTGGTGCCGGGATCAACGGCACGTTGGGGGAGTTCGGGAACGGGTTGGGGGTCGCGGTGCTGGGGGCGGTGTTGAGTTCCCGGTTCGCTGCGGTGTCCCTGCCGGTGGGCTTGGCGGCGGCGTCTTCCGCTGAGGAGAGGCAGAAGGTGACCGATTCCTTCGCTGCGGGGCTGGAGGTCAGTCAGTTGGTGGGGGCGGTCGCTGTTTTGGCCGGGGGGTTGCTCGCTGCGGCGTTGTTGTGGCGGGCGGAGCGGGCAGACTCGGGGGTGGTGGTCGCCCAGTAGCTCGGGTGGCGGGGTGTGCGTTGCGGCTGGTCGCGCAGTTCCTCGCGCCCCTGATTACAGTGATCCGGAATTTGGATCTTGAGGAAGGTGCGTCATGGCCAAGACATCGTCGCCGTCGGGGCGTTCCGCGCGCACCAGTGTCTGGCTTGCGACGAAGACGCGCCGGAGCGGGCGCGGCGGCGGAGGCCAACCCGGCCTCGACCGCACCCGCATCACCGAAGTCACCGTACGACTGCTGGATGCCGAAGGGCTGGCCAAGTTCTCCATGCGGAGGCTCGCCGCCGAGCTGAACGTGACCGCGATGTCCGTCTACTGGTACGTGGACTCCAAGGACGACCTCCTCGAACTCGCCCTGGACGCCGCCTTCGGGGAGTTGGGCCTGCCCGACCCGGAGGCCGAGGGCGAGGACTGGCGGGACCAACTCCGCGCCCTGGCAACGGAGTACAGGGCCCTGCTGGTCCGACACCCCTGGCTGTCGCCGCTCGTCGGCTCCTACCTGAACATCGGGCCGAACTCGCTCGCGTTCTCCCGCGTGGTCCAGCGCGTCATCCGGCGCACGGGTCTGCCGGACCACGGGCTGACGGGGGCGATCGTGTCGGTCTTCCAGTTCGTGTACGGCTACGGCACGATCGAGGGCCATTTCTTCGCCCGGGTCGCCGACACGGGCATGACCGCCGACGACTACTTCCGCCACGCCATGACCACGGTGACCGAGGCCCCGACGGCCGCCGAGGTCCTGGAGGAGTCCAGGCAACTCATGGCGGCCCGGGGCGGCGACACGGTCGAGGAGATGATGGACCGGGACTTCACCTTCGCCCTTGACCTGCTGGTGGCGGGGATCGAGGCGATGGTCGAGCGGGAGAAATAGCCCGTCCGGGGGTACCCCCTCTGGGGGCTGTGCCCCCAGCACCACCTCGGCCCTAGGCGAGCCGCGCCGGAAAACCGCCGGTGGCGACCGGGCCCCACTTCTCAGGCGTGACCCGCACGATCGACTTCCCCTGCTTCACCATCGCCGCCCGGTACTCGTCCCAGTCCGGGTGTTCCCCGGAGATGTTCCGGAAGTACTCGACGAGCGGCTCCACGGACTCCGGCGAGTCGATGACCTCGGCGGTGCCGTCGATCTGGACCCACGGCCCGTTCCACTCGTCGCTCAGGATGATCAGGCTGACCCGCGGATCACGCTTGGCGTTGCGGGTCTTGGCGCGCTCGGGGTAGGTCGAGACGACGATCCGCCCCGAGTCGTCGACCCCGCAGGTCAGCGGCGAACCCTGCGGGCTGCCGTCCGCCCGCCGGGTCAGCAGGATGGCCCGGTGCCGGGGCCGTACGAAGTCCAGCAGCTCGTCCAGGGACACAGAGGTGTTGCTCGCGATGTTCGAAGCCATACGGCCAGCCTAGGCGTACCCCGCCCGCTCACGCCTGCGGCAGCGACTCCCCCTGCACCGCCTGGATGTCCAGCTCGACCCTGAGCGTCGTACCGATCGCGGCGATGCCCGCCTGGACGACCTGGTTGTAGTTCATCGCGAAGTCCTCGCGGTGCAGTTCCGTGGTCGCCCGGAACGCGGCGCGCGTGCCGCCCCAGGGGTCGGCTCCGGTGCCGAGGTAGGCGAGGTCGAGGGCGACCGGCCGTACGACACCGTGGAGGGTCAGCTCGCCGGAGACCGTCCAGCGGTCGGAACCGGCCGGGGTGAGGCCCGAGGAGCGGTAGGTGATCTCCGGGTAGCGGGCCACGTCCAGGAAGTCCGGGGAACGCAGGTGCTCGTCGCGCATGCCGTTGCCGGTGTCGATGGACTGGGCCCCGATGACCGCCTCCACACGGGACTTGGCGATGTCGTCGGGCGCGATCTCGACCGACGCGGTGAAGTCGGTGAACCGGCCGCGCACGCTGGAGATGCCCAGGTGCTGGGCGACCGCGCCGACCGTGGAGTGGGCGGGGTCGACCGTCCACGGCCCGGGCGGCGGCAGCTCCGTACCGCCCTGCCGCGCCAGCGTCACCGTGCCGACCTCGGCCCGCCCGCTCGCGGTGACGATCGCGGTGGCGGCGGCGGGCGCGTACCCGACGGCCGTCACGATCACCGTGTACGGCCCGGGGGTCATCGGATTCGGATCCCGTACGGCCCCCTCCGCGTCCGCCTCGGCCCGCAGCACCTGCGCCCCGGTCATGTCGGTCACCGTGACGACCGCGTGCGACACGGCCCATCCGTCGCGGGTACGGATCTTCGCGGTCAGTCCCATGTCCCTCTAACTCCTTGCCGTACAGCCGTACAAATGAGACCGGTCCGCGCAACACGCCTCCGCTCGGGACGCGTTGCGCGGACCGGGGTATCAACTACTCGCCGGGGTGGGCGAGTTCGATGTCGTGGCCGTCGGCTCCGCGGCCGTTCACCGTGAGGGCGGTCGCGACCGGCGGGTAGCCCGTCGCGATCACCGTGTACTCGCCGCCGCTCAGGTCGGTGAAGGCGTACGCCCCGTCCGAACCGGTGGTGGCGGTGCCGACCACGTTGCCCGCCGCGTCCACGAGGGTGACGCGGGCGTCGGCCAGCGGGCCGTGCGGGGCGCGGACGACGCCCTGGACCTGGGCGCCGGAGTCGAGGTCTATCTCGACCCGGGTGACGCCCGTGCCGCCGACCTCGACGGGCAGCGCGCGCGGCCGGTACCCGGCGGCGTTCACCGCGACGGTCACGGCTCCCGGCACCAGCTCGGCGAACGCGAACTCGCCCTGCTCACCGGTGATTCCGGTGGAGAGGAGGTCGCCGCGCACGTCCGTCACGATGACCATCGCGTCCTTGACGGGCAGCCCCGTCTCGGCCGCCCGGACGAGCCCGTTCAGACCGCTGGTGCCGCTGAGGAGGACGTCGTAGGAGACCGGCTCGTGGCCGTTGACGACGACCGTGGACGCCTGCGGCTGGAAGCCGTCGGCGGAGGCGATCAGGACGTACGAGCCGACGCTCGGCGCGGCCAGCGCGTAGGAGCCGTCCGCCTGCGTGACCGAGCGGCCCAGCTGGCGTCCCCCGAGGGAGATCAGGGTGACGGCGGCCTGCGGGACGGGCGCGCTCTCGGCGCCGCGGACGAAGCCGCTGAGGGGAGTTCCACTGGACACGGGGGCGGTCTCCTCCCTGGCCACCGTGGCTACGGCGGCGAGTTGCCGGGTGCCTTCGGGACCGGACTCGGTATTCGTCTCGGCGGCGGCCCAGCTCGGGGTCCGCTCCTCGACCGGCGCGGAAGCCTGTGCGGCGGCGGGGACCTCGGTCGCCGGAGCCTCCGCGGTGTCGTCCGCCGCCTGCGCCAGCGCGCCCTTGGTCCGCAACGGGACCTCCTTGATGAACAGCGTGACGAGGAAGGCGAGCAGTGCCAGGGCCGAGGCGATCAGGAAGACGTCCGCGATGCCGTGGCCGTACGCGCTCTCCATGACCGTGCGCAGCGGCGCGGGCAGCTTGTTCATGTCGGGGATCGAGTCACTGGAACTCGAACCGGAGGCCAGGGCGGCGTACTTGGGGTCGAGGCCGGCGATGCCATCCTTGGCGTAGTCGGTGATTCGGTGGGCCATGACGGCGCCCAGCGCGGAGACGCCGACCGCACCGCCGAGGGAACGGAAGAAGGTGACCGTGGAGCTGGCCGAACCGAGGTCGGCCGGGGCCACCTGGTTCTGCGTGGACAGCACCAGGTTCTGCATCATCATGCCGATGCCGAGACCCAGCAGAGCCATGAAGATGGCAGTCTTCCAATAGTCCGTGTCGTACCGGATGGTGCCCAGCAGACCCAGCCCCGCGGTCAGCAGCACACCGCCGCTGACCAGCCAGATCTTCCACTTACCCGTCCGGGTGATGAACTGGCCGGAGACGGTCGAGGAGATGAAGAGCCCGCTGATCATCGGGATCGTCATGACGCCCGACATGGTCGGGGACTTGTCCCGGGCCAGCTGGAAGTACTGGCTGAAGAAGACGGTGCCGGTGAACATCGCGACGCCCACGAACAACGAGGCGAGCGAGGACAGGGTGATGGTGCGGTTGCGGAACAGCCGCAGCGGGATGATCGGTTCGCTCGCCTTGGTCTCCACGAGGAGGAACAGCAGGCCGAGCACGATCGAGCCGCCGACCATCGCGTACGTCTGCCACGAGATCCAGTCGTACTTGTCACCGGCGAAGGTGACCCAGACCAGCAGCAGGGAGACGGCGGCGGAGATGAAGAACGCACCGCCCCAGTCGACCTTCACCTCGCGCTTGACGACGGGCAGGTGCAGGGTCTTCTGCAGCACGATCAGCGCGATGATCGCGAACGGCACACCGACGTAGAAGCACCAGCGCCAGCCGAGCCACGAGGTGTCGGTGATGACGCCGCCGAGCAGCGGGCCGCCGACGGTGGCGACGGCGAAGGTCGCACCGAGGTAGCCGGAGTAGCGCCCGCGCTCACGCGGGGAGATCATCGCGGCCATCACGATCTGCGCGAGGGCGGACAGACCGCCGACACCGACGCCCTGGACGACCCGGCAGGCGATGAGCATGCTGGGGTTCTGGGACAGACCGGCGGCGGCGGATCCCAGCACGTAGATGACGAGGGCTATCTGTACGAGCGCCTTCTTGCTGTACAGGTCGGAGAGCTTGCCCCACAGAGGCGTGGTCGCGGTCATGGCCAGCAGTGAGGCCGTGACGACCCAGGTGTAGGCGGACTGGCCGCCGCCCAGGTCGCCGATGATCTTGGGGAGTGCGTTGGTGACGATCGTCGACGACAGGATCGCGACGAACATTCCGAGCAGCAGCCCGGAGAGCGCCTCCATGATCTGCCGGTGCGTCATCGGAGCGCCGTCGGGGGACGGTCCTCCGTGCTTGGCGTGAGCCCGCACACCGGCTGGTGTGGTCGTTGCCATGGGCTTCCTTTTCTTCCGTGCTTATGCGGGTGTACGGGTGGTGTGTTCGAGTTCGTGGTGGGGGGAGTCGCTGGTGTGGGGGGTCTCGGCCACGACGGGAGGGTGCGTGGGAGGGCGTGTGGGCGGCGGCGGTGCGGTACGGCAGTCGCCGAAGCTCGCCCGCAGCCGGGCCATCAGCTCGATCAGCTGGCCGACCTCCTCGTCGCTCCAGTCGCTCAGCCGGTCGGCGAACAACTGGGCGGTCCGCCGGGACAGTTCGTCCACCTGGGTCCGGCCGCCGGGGGTGAGGCGCAGGATGCGGGAGCGCTTGTCGGCGGGGTCGGGGGACCGTTCGATCCAGCCCCGGTCGACGACGTGCGCGACATGGCGGCTGGTCACGGACATGTCGACGGAGAGCAGCTCGGCGAGTTTGCTCATGCGCATGTCGCCGTACCGGTCGAGCAGGGTCAGTACGGCCGCGGAGCCGCCGGGACAGTCGGACGGCATGATCCGCCCCAGCTCCCTGCGTACGGCGCCGAAGGCACTGAACTGACGCATCAGCTCCTCGTACTGCGTCCGCTCGGCCATCACACCTCCCATGCTCGTGCCGTGTTCGTTGCTTAGGGCAACCATAAGAGACTAAGAGAGGTTGGTTGCTACAGGCAAATAAAACGGGTAGGTGCGGCATAAAAAGTTGGCAAAGGCAAGCATTTCTGAACGTAAACCCGCAGGTGGGAAACCCTGTCCGAGGCCCCGCACTTGGGTGTCACCCGGGGATTCGCTAGTGTCTCGGCCCATGGCAAACACCCAGGGCCCCGAGGGCAACTACGACCCCGCCGGCAGCACCCAGATGTTCCGTGCCTTCGTCGACGAGACCCCACAGGGCGGCCGGCCCCAGGCCGCGCCCACGGCCTCGGCCGGACCCCGCGTCGGCCTGATCGTCGGCGTCGTCGTCGCCGTGCTGGTCGTGGCGGCGGTGGCCTACCTGGCCTTCATGTAACCCTTCACGCAATACCGACCGCTTTACCTGGACGCGGTGGTCTACCGCTCCGGCTCCAAGGGGAACCGGTAGACCGTCGACTCCCGGACCCGGAAGCCGAGCCGCTCGTACAGCCGGTTCGCCGCGGCGCGGTCCGGCCGCGAGGTCAGATCGACGGTCCGAGCCCCGGCCTCCCGGGCGATGCGCAGCGCTTCGTCGATCAGCAGCGCGGCGATCCCCCGCCCGCGGGCGGCGCTGTCGACGACGACGTCTTCGACGCGCCCTCGCAGCCCCGACGGCACGGGAGACATCACCAGCGTGAGAGTGCCGACGACGGTGCCTTCGGCTCGTGCGACCAGCACGGTGTTCGTCGCGCACGAGACCATCCGCTCGACGGCGGCCCGGTCCAGTGGCTCGGCCGTGGAGGACAGCTGCGGCAGCAACCGCCCGAACGCGTCCACGAGTTCACCGGTCGCCTCGCGCGCGATCTCCACCTGAACGTCCATGCCGCGGAGCCTATCCACCGCGCTACCGCCAGGTGACCGAGACATCCCGCGTCTCGATGTGCATCCCCAACGGCACGCGCCACGCGTCGACGCACACGGTCCAGGTGTGGTCCTCGCGCGCGTGGGCCGCGATCGGCACGGGAAGCGGCTCGGCCGACTCGATCGTCGCCCAGTCGATCCCGAGGGCCCCGATGATGTGCGTCCCGAACGTCACCGTGCCCGAACGCACCCCCGTACCGCCGGAGTTGCGGAAGCTCAGGGTCACGTCCTCGCACCAGCGCTCGTCCGTGGCCTTGCGCACGGGGTCGCCCCAGGCGAGGGCGGCGGGGGTGCCGGGGGCCGTCGTAGGAACGGCAGTTGGGGTCGGTGACGGTGAATGCGTGCTGCTACGGCCGGACTTGGCGCCCGTGGGTGAGGAGGCCGCCGGGTTGGGCGTGGTGGACCCCGGTGCCGGTGTGGTCCCTGTGCCCGAAGTCCCTCTCGCCGCAGGTGACTTCGGGCTGTCGAGCGGCACCAGGGTGACGCTTCCGGTCGGGCGTACCGCCGTAGCCGACGGGCGGGGCGGGCCGACCGCCACGTAGCCGTCGCCGGTGTCTCCGCACGCGGTCAGTGTCGCGCAGACGACGGCCGCCGACGCGCCCAACAGGGCGCCTCGGCGGCCAGCTGTCCATGTCGAACGGGGCATCGCGCCATGGTGGCTGACACTCCGTCAAATAGGAACCCTCGTGACCCTGTTGGGGGTCAGTCCGAGATCAGGCCCTCGCGGAGGGTCGAGAGGGTGCGGGTCAGCAGCCGGGAGACGTGCATCTGGGAGATGCCGACCTCCTCGCCGATCTGCGACTGGGTCATGTTGGCGAAGAAGCGCAGCATGATGATCCGGCGCTCGCGGGGCGGCAGTTTGGCGAGCAGCGGCTTGAGCGACTCGCGGTACTCCACGCCTTCCAGGGCCGTGTCCTCGTAGCCGAGACGGTCCGCCAGCGAGCCCTCGCCGCCGTCGTCCTCGGGGGCCGGGGAGTCGAGCGAGGAGGCCGTGTACGCGTTGCCGACCGCGAGGCCGTCGACGACGTCCTCCTCGGACACGCCCAGCACCGCGGCGAGTTCGGGGACGGTCGGCGACCGGTCCAGCTTCTGGGAGAGCTCGTCGCTGGCCTTCGTCAGGGCCAGCCGCAGCTCCTGCAGGCGCCGCGGGACGCGCACCGACCACGACGTGTCGCGGAAGAAGCGCTTGATCTCGCCCACGACGGTCGGCATCGCGAACGTCGGGAACTCCACCCCGCGTTCGCAGTCGAAGCGGTCGATCGCCTTGATCAGGCCGATCGTGCCGACCTGGACGATGTCCTCCATCGGCTCGTTGCGGGAGCGGAAACGCGCCGAGGCGTACCGCACGAGCGGGAGGTTGAGCTCGATGAGGGTGTCCCTGACGTAACCACGCTCGGGGCTGTTCTCGTCGAGTGCGGCGAGCCGCAGGAAGAGGGAGCGGGACAGGGTGCGGGTGTCGATGGCTCCCGTGGTCGGGAGGGCCGGGGCCGGTACGGCGGGTACGGCCTCAAGGACCGTAACGGCGTCGAGTGCGGGCTCAGCGTCGCTCTTGGTGAGCGTGAGCACCTTCGAGCTGCCCTGGTCTGCGGACATGCCACCCCCTTTGGGTCGCGGGACGGTCGCGGCGATCGCCCCCGTCTGGGGAGCGGTGCCTTCACCTGAATACCGGAGCCGGAGCCACGGCAAACGCGCTTCCCGCAGAATGTCACATGTCGGCAACACGCTGTAGTGACATGTCGACATGTCTGTGACGAATCAGCCCTGGAAACAGGGGGTCTGACGGCTTTTCAGCGCAGAACTGTCGGGAAAGGGTCGCATGAGCGATTCGTTCGTACCGGTGACAGCTCGCTCGGGCTTTCGGTTATGTCCGGGTACGGCTGCCGCAATGGCTCCCGCTGGGGCTTCTACGCCTCGATGCGGTTCGCGGAGCGCAGCCGCTGGAAGCTGCGCGCGAGGAGCCGGGAGACGTGCATCTGGGAGACGCCGAGCTCCGCGCTGATCTGCGACTGGGTGAGGTTGCTGTAGTAGCGCAGCAGCAGGATCCGCTGTTCCCGCTCGGGGAGTTGGACGAGGAGGTGGCGGACGAGGTCGCGGTGTTCCACGCCGTCCAGGGCCGGGTCCTCGTAGCCGAGCCGGTCGAGCAGGCCGGGCAGCCCGTCGCCCTCCTGGGCGGCCTCCAGGGAGGTCGCGTGGTACGAGCGGCCGGCCTCGATGCAGGACAGCACCTCGTCCTCGCCGATGCGCAGCCGCTCGGCGATCTCGCCGGTGGTGGGGGTGCGCCCGAAGGCGGTCGTCAGGTCCTCGGTCGCCGCGTTGACCTGCACCCACAACTCGTGCAGCCGGCGCGGGACATGGACCGTGCGGACGTTGTCACGGAAGTACCGCTTGATCTCGCCGATGACGGTCGGCATCGCGAACGTCGGGAACTGCACGCCCCGGTCCGGGTCGAAGCGGTCGATGGCGTTGATCAGACCGATCGTGCCGACCTGGACGACGTCCTCCATCGGCTCGTTGCGGGAGCGGAAGCGGGCGGCGGCGTAGCGCACGAGCGGGATGTTCGCCTCGATGAGCGCCCCACGCACCCGGTTGTGCTCCGGCGTACCCGGCTGGAGCCCCTTGAGCTGGCCGAAGAGCACCTGGGTGAGGGCCCGGGTGTCCGCGCCGCGGCTGCGCGGCGGAGCGGCTGCCACGGGGGGCTGTGCGGGCGCCTCGTCCTGGGGCGGCGCTGTACTGGCCGACACGGTCAACGCCACACCTCTTCAATAGGTCAACTCATCCGTCAAAAGCGGTCATAGCATCACAAGACATGTGCACTGTGTGCAAGCACCGCCTAATACCGTGTTATGCCGTGTTGAGCAACAAAAGCCCCTTGCCGTGAGGGCAAGGGGCTCTGCGGAAGGCTGTTCGGGGGTGCGCTCAGAACTCGTAGTCGGCGACGATCCACGTGGCGAACTCGCGCCACAGCACGACACCCGCCTGGTGCGCGGGGTGCTCGACGTACCGCTTCAGGGCGTCGGGGTCGTCGACCGCCGAGTTGATCGCGAAGTCGTAGGCGATGGGGCGGTCGCTGATGTTCCAGCCCAGCTCCCAGAAGCGCAGTTCCTCGATCAGGTCGCCGAGCCGGCGGAAGGCCTCGACGCCGGCCGCGACGCGCGGGTCGTCGCGCTCGACACCCTCGTTGAGCTTGAAGAGGACGAGGTGGCGGATCATCTGCGGCTCCCGGGTGGTGGTCGGCTACTGCGCCCCGTCGGCCAGCCAGGTCATGAAGTCGCCGATGGCCTTCGCGGCGTCCGATATGCCCTCGAAGCCTATCTGGACGTAGTCGGCCGCCTTGGACGGGTCCGTGATGATCACGTACAGCGCGAAGACCACGAGCAAGTAGACGACGATCTTCTTGGCGTTCACCGCCATCGCGGCCTCCCCTGTGACTCCGTGCCCGTGGGCCCCCTGTTGCCGGCGGTGAGTGTAACCTTCACGGCCCTTTTTTGGATCAATCAGGGATCAACCAGGGACCAACGGCCCGCAGGTGAAGGGGTGTTGACACCGGCACGCACGAACTGGAGATCGGACATACAGGGCGAGCCTGGATCAGTGCTGACGGACATCACTGGTCGAGGCCGGAGAAGCTTTGACACGCTGCGTGTCCGGAGGCTCCGCCCATGACGAGGCACTACATGCCGTTCGCCGAGGAGGGGCGTCAACTACGCTGAGGCCAGGTACATGGCCCGTGTCCGTGATCCGGGATCAAGGCCCCTGATCGCTCCTTACGCAGCGCTTGGAGGAAGCCGTGACCGCCGAACTCCCCGACTGGATGATCCCGCCCAGGCCCAGCGGCTGGGAAGCCGATGACCTCGATCACCTCCCCCAAGCGCCGCGGCACACCGAACTGATCGACGGAGCCCTGATCTTCATGATGTCGCCACAGCGGTCCTGGCACTCCCGGCTCGTGGAGAACATGACGTTCGCTCTACGTCAGGCGGCTCCTGCGGGGTTCGAGGTCGAGCGGGAGATGACCGTCCGTCTTGACAACAAGAGTCGTCCCGAGCCCGACATCCTGGTCACCACCGCCGCGTATGAACCCGACCGCACCTGGTACGCACCCGACGACGTCACTCTCGTCATCGAAGTCGTCTCGGAGGAATCAGCCGACCGGGACCGATCCCTGAAGCCCTTCAAGTACGCCCAGGCCAAGATCGCCCACTTCTGGCGCATCGAGGACGAGGTTGGAACGCCCGCCGTCCACACCTACGAACTCGACCTCATGACCAGTACCTACGTACCCACCGGCATCCACCGAAACCGCCTGAAGATCTCCGCCCCGTTCGACCTCGACATCGGCCTCACCGGCCTCGTGCCCTGACGGGAGCACCGGAGGCGAGCCGGGCGATGAGACAGGCCGGACCAGCATGGTGGATGCCGTCCGGAACGGACGTTGGTCAGGTCGCCGGCGTCCGACAGGTCTCGTCTGCCGAGCTTGGTCTGAAGGCGGGCGTTGACTGACGTCGCAGTTGCGAGGACGGCAGCTCGACAGTGCTGGGATTCCCAGAAGTTGCGAGCAGCATCCCCGACCCACGGGTGGAACCGGTCTGCCGGCAGAGACGATGAGTCGGGCACCAAGCGTCTGGCCCACTCATCCATGTCCGTAACGACGCCCGGCCCTCGTCGCGATCCACGTATGGAGCGTAGAGGGGGAGGCGAGTGTGCCACTCGATTTTGGTGAACCCGGTGGTTCGCTGAGACGGGAAGTGAGAAGGAGCAGCACGAAGGGCCCCGTCTCTCGACGGGGCCCTTCAGAAGCGGTAGCGGAGGGATTTGAACCCTCGGTGACTTGCGCCACACTCGCTTTCGAGGCGAGCTCCTTCGGCCGCTCGGACACGCTACCGAGAGAGACCTTACAACAAGGTGGGGCGTGGTTTGAAATCGGTAATCGGAGGCCCGAGACGGGGGCTGCCACCGGTCCGGCTACCGGTCCCGGAAGAACTCCGTGAGCAGGTGCGCGCACTCGTCCGCGAGGACGCCTCCGATCACCTCGGGGCGGTGGTTGAGCCGCCGGTCGCGTACGACGTCGAAGAGCGAGCCGGCCGCGCCCGCCTTCTCGTCGCGGGCGCCATAGACGACCCGGTCCACCCGGGACTGCACCAGCGCGCCCGCGCACATCGTGCAGGGTTCGAGGGTGACGACGAGTGTGCAGCCGGACAGCCGCCACTCACCGAGGTGGGCGGCGGCTCGCCGGATCGCGAGGACCTCGGCGTGCGCCGTCGGATCGCCGGTGGCCTCGCGTTCGTTGTGCCCGGTGGCGAGCACGGTCGTACCGTCCGGGGACAGCACGACCGCGCCGACCGGGACGTCGCCGCCCCGGTCGGCCTGTCCGGCCTCGTCGAGGGCGAGCCGCATCGCGGGCCGCCAGCGGTCGCGTACCGGGTCCGGAGTCCCTTCTGTGCGTGCTGTGGTCAGCGGACGGTCTCCAGGACCTCCGAGGCCCCCAGGGCCTCGGCGATGGAGTTCAGCGCGTCGTCCGCGTCGAGGAGCAGCAGCTCCTTCTCGCCGACGCCCAGGTCGTCCAGGATCTGGCGGTCACCGACCGGGCTGTGCGGAACGGCCTCGGCCGAGGAGGTGCCGTCCTCGTCGTCGTCCTCCTCCTCGGTGTCACCGTCCTCGGTGCCGTCGAGGTCGAGGGAGTCCAGGTCGACGACATCGTCGTCGTCCGGATCCCGTCCGAGCAGCTCGTCGGTGAGCAGGATCTCGCCGTACGAGCTGCGTGCGGCGGCAGCTGCGTCCGAGACGTAGATCCGAGGGTCGTCCTCGCCGTCGATGCGGACGACGCCGAACCAGGCGTCCTCCTGCTCGATGAGCACCAGCACCGTGTCGTCCTCGGGCGAGGCTTCACGGGCCAGTTCGGCCAGATCCGACAGGCTCTCGACATCGTCGAGCTCTGTGTCGCTCGCTTCCCACCCGTCTTCGGTGCGCGCGAGCAGTGCGGCGAAGTACACCGTGACTCTCCCACTGGTCATAGGTGTGCCGGTTGGGGGTCCCCCCGGCGGAGGTTGCGGGCGGGGAGAGCTCGTGCTCCGAGCCCCACCCACTCGGAATCGTGGCAGAAACCAGGCGTTCAGGGGACGTCTTCGGCTCCCTGTGTCCGCCCGTTTTGATCGACCACCAGCGGGATCGTACGCGGCGATCGCCTTACGCACGCACCCGGTTGGCCTTACAAAGTGCTGTGAGACAGGCCTCAACTACCAGCGGAACGTGCGCATACGCATGGCGTGGCGCAGCCGGGCGGCCTTGGCGCGCCGCGGCTGGACCCGGTCGCGCAGCTCGCGCGCCTCGGTCAGCTCGCGCAGGAACCGGGCCCGGCGCCGCCTGCGCTCGGCCTCGCTCTCCCGGCTGTCGTGCTGTGACGGGTCCTCGTGGGACTCACGCTCAGGCATCGGCTCACCACCCCGGTCCGTCCCTCCCACTTTCCCCCGGACGGGCGGTTTGACGCCAGCGCGAGCAGGCACGGAGCGGCGGCTACTGTTGTGGACATGCGTCTCCACGTCGTCGACCACCCCCTGGTCGCCCACAAGCTCACCACGCTGCGCGACCGGCGCACCGATTCCGCGACCTTCCGCCGCCTCGCCGACGAGCTGGTCACCCTGCTCGCCTACGAGGCCACGCGCGACGTGCGCACCGAACAGGTCGACATCACGACCCCGGTCGCCTCGACCACCGGCGTCAAGCTGTCCTACCCGCGCCCGCTGGTCGTGCCGATCCTGCGGGCCGGCCTCGGCATGCTGGACGGCATGGTCCGGCTGCTGCCCTCCGCCGAGGTGGGCTTCATGGGCATGGTGCGCGACGAGGAGACCCTCCAGGCCTCCACGTACGCCACGCGCATGCCGGAGGACCTCTCGGGCCGCCAGGTGTACGTCCTGGACCCGATGCTGGCCACCGGCGGCACCCTGGTCGCCGCGATCCGCGAGCTGATCAAGCGCGGCGCCGACGACGTGACCGCCGTGGTGCTGCTCGCCGCCCCCGAGGGCGTCGAGGTCATGGAACGCGAGCTCGCGGGCACCCCGGTGACCGTCGTGACGGCCTCGGTCGACGAGCGCCTGAACGAGCACGGCTACATCGTCCCGGGCCTCGGCGACGCGGGCGACCGCCTGTACGGCGCGGCCGAGTAGGACTCCGTCAACACCCGATTCCCGTACGGCTCTTACCTGCCGTACGGGAATCGGGTGTTGTCGTACGCAGCCCTCGTACGGCTGCTCTCGTACGGCTCTGTTCTCGTACGGCTACGAGCACGCCTTCGGTGACGCACTGGCCGTCGGCTCGGGTCCGGACAGGGCGGCCAGGGCCTTGTCGGCGGCCGCCTTCGCCGTGAGGTTCTTGAAGGCCGTGCCGATGACGAGGTCGACCGCGGTGCCCTTGCGGGTGGCCTCGGTGCGGCGCTCGGCGCCGGTGAGCTGGGTGGCGAGGACGGGCAGCGAGGTGTCGAGGGCGGACGCGGGACCGAGCAGGACGCCGGTGCCCTTGACCTTCTTGTCCCACTGCGCGGACGCGTTGCCCACGTCACCGATCTTGAAGCCGCGCTTCTTGAGTTCGTCGGCGGTCGACTTGGCGAGGCCGCTGCGGGGCGTGGCGTTGTAGACGTTCACGGTGATCTGGGCGGGCTTCGGTACGGCTGAGCCGGTGCTCGTGCCCGTGCTCGCCGAGGGGCTCGCCTTGGTCGCGCAGTCGGCCTTGGGACCGGCCGCCGCGGCCTGCTTGCCGCCACCGGTGAAGACGTCGATGAGCTGCAACGTGCCCCACCCGCCCACACCCAGTACGGCGACGGACGCGACCACCATGAGGACGAGCCTCCCGCGGCGCCGCGGACGGCGCATACGCGGGTATTTGTCCCCCGTGATCCGGTACTGGCCGCCCATGCCTGGGGGAGTCAGCATGCTCATGAGCGCAGCGTAGTGCGCCCGGGCGGCGATGCCTACTAGATGATCATTCGACAGCGCCGAGACCAACCCGAAAGGGTCAACGCCGAACGGGTCCGGTGCTGGGGCGATCCGCCGGACAGGCCCTAGTCCAGCTCAAGCACGCGCGCGTGGAGCACCTGGCGCTGTTGCAGCGCGGCGCGGACCGCGCGGTGCAGGCCGTCCTCCAGGTACAGGTCGCCCTGCCACTTCACGACGTGCGCGAAGAGGTCGCCGTAGAAGGTCGAGTCCTCGGCGAGGAGCGTTTCCAGGTCGAGCTGGCCCTTGGTCGTCACGAGTTGATCGAGGCGGACCGGGCGCGGCGCGACATCCGCCCACTGCCGGGTGCTCTCCCGGCCGTGGTCGGGGTACGGCCGGCCGTTTCCGATGCGCTTGAAGATCACACGGAAAGCCTACCGGTCATGACGTTCCGGGCGCAGCCATGGAGACGGAGTGCGACGCTGGAAAAGATGCCGTAAAGCCGGGCAAAACGGGAACAGAGGCCTGATATGAGTGACAGCGAGACGATCGCCGCCGGGTACGCCTTCACAGGACCTGCACTCGACCTGGGGGCCCTGCTGTGGGACGGGGCCTGTCTGCCCGACGCACAGATCCGCATCCCCCTCCCGATGCTCAACCGCCACGGCCTGGTCGCGGGCGCCACCGGCACCGGCAAGACCAAGACCCTCCAGCTCATCGCCGAGCAGCTCTCGGCGCAGGGCGTGCCTGTGTTCCTGGCGGATGTGAAGGGCGATGTGTCGGGCATCTCGGCGCCCGGCGTCACGAACGACAAGGTCGCGGGGCGGGCGGCCGAGGTGAAGCAGCAGTGGACGGCGACCGGCTTCCCGGCGGAGTTCTACGCCCTCGGAGGCATCGGCCACGGCATCCCGGTGCGGGCCACGATCACCGGCTTCGGCCCGGTGCTGCTCTCCAAGGTCCTCCAGCTCAACCAGACCCAGGAGCAGTCCCTCGGCCTGATCTTCCACTACGCCGACACCAAGGGCCTGGAGCTGATCGACCTCAAGGACCTGCGGGCCGTCGTCACCTTCCTGACCTCGGACGAGGGCAGGACGGAACTGAAGAACATCGGCGGCCTGTCCACCGCCACGGCCGGCGTGATCCTGCGCTCCCTCACCGCCTTCGAGGCGCAGGGCATGGCCGACTTCTTCGGTGAGCCCGACTTCGACACGAGCGAGCTGCTGCGTACGGCGTCGGACGGCCGCGGCATGGTCTCCGTCCTCGAACTCCCCGCCGTACAGGACAAACCACAGCTCTTCTCGACCTTCCTGATGTGGATGCTGGCCGACCTCTTCCACGACCTCCCGGAGGTCGGAGACGCCGAAAAGCCGAAGCTCGTCTTCTTCTTCGACGAGGCGCATCTGCTCTTCAACGACGCCTCGAAGGCGTTCCTGGACTCCATCACGCAGACCGTCCGCCTCATTCGCTCGAAAGGGGTCGGCGTCTTCTTCGTGACCCAGACCCCGAAGGACGTACCCGGCGACGTCCTCGCCCAGCTGGGCAACCGCGTCCAGCACGCGCTGCGCGCCTTCACCCCCGACGACCAGAAGGCCCTGAAAGCGACGGTGAAGACCTTCCCGAACTCCTCCTACGACCTGGAGGAGATCCTCACGGGCCTCGGCACCGGCGAAGCGGTCGTCACCGTCCTGAGCGAGAACGGCGCCCCGACGCCGGTAGCCGTGACCCGCCTCCGCGCCCCCGAGTCCCTGATGGGCCCGATCGACGCGGCGACCCTCGACGCGGCGGTCAAGTCCTCGTCCCTCTACGGCCGTTACGCACAGGCTGTGGACCGGGAGTCGGCGTACGAGAAGCTGACGACGGCGGAGCCGCAGCCGCAGGAGACACCGAAGGCGGCAGCGAAGAAGTCTCCACCCAAGGAGGACGAGTCGATGGTCCAACAGGTCGTCGGCAGCGGCATGTTCAAGTCCCTGGCGCGTTCCGTCGGCACCCAGATCGGCCGCGAGATCACCCGCTCCCTCTTCGGCACGGCCCGGCGGAAGCGCTAGCCCCCGCCGGGCAGTTCTGCCTACGGCAGGTCAGCGCGCCCGTTCCTCCGGGGGCCGCTGCGGCTCGGGTCGGCGGACTTCCGGCTTGGGCGCGTTGCGGGCAGCCTCCGCGCGCAACAGGGCGCGCAGGACCGCGTACGGGTCGATGGGCATGGCTGTGTTCCTAGCGTCGCGGTGACGGGTTGACCTCGGGGGACGGTCGGTCCGTCAGCAGCGCAGGACCACGGTGCGCAGAGCGCGGAGGGTGTACGGCGACCAGGGCGGCGCGGGGAAGGAGCGCACCCGGGGCGCCTGGGACGCCGGGCCGGGCGCGGGCCGCAGGGGCATGGTGGGCCGGCGGACGGTGAGCGGGACGGGCCGTAGGGCAGCGGCCGTGTCGAGGACGTCGTACTCGACGGTCGTCTCGGCGGACGAGGCGACGGATGTCGCGCGCACCTCGGCGTGCGTGCCGGGCACCAGCAGGGCGAGCAGCAGCACGAGCGCCCGCAGCCAGGCGCGGCTGCGGGGGAGGCTTCGTGCGGGGCGCACCCTCGTGCTCATGGAAGGTCATCTCCCAGCGGCCGTACGGCGTTCATCGCGGCGGGCGCGTAAACCGCCCGCACGGCCTACCAACGACGCTCACAGGGCCTGGGGCACCTGCTTGGCGTGGCTCCTCATCCGGACGGCGGTGACGATCTCGACGACGCCGACCGCGACCAGCCAGATGCCGCAGACGAGGGTGAGGACGGCGACCGAGCGGAAGGGGGAGTCGATCAGCACGATGCCCGCGATGAAGGTGACGATCCCGAGGAAGATCTGCCAGCCGCGCGCGGGCATCGTCTGGTCGTGGATGGCGGCCAGGGTCTGCGTGATGCCCCGGATCAGCCAGCCGATGCCGATCCACAGGGCGAGCAGCAGGATCGACTGCATCGGCCCGCGGAAGCAGAACAGGCCCAGCACGAGCGACAGCGCGCCGCTGATGAACGCCAGTACGCGCAGCGAGGTCGCCCGGTGCGTGCCGAAGGCGGCGACCAGCTGGAAGACACCGCTGATCACCAGGTAGACGCCGAAGAGGATCCCGGCCGCGAAGAGGGACGCGCCGGGCCACACGAGGACCAGCACGCCGAGGATGAGGGAAGCGACGCCGGTGAGCAGGACGACCTGCCAGGCGGCTTTGGAGAGGGCGAAGAGGGGCCCTTCGAATTCCGGCTCGTCATGCGGGGGCCGCGGCGCGCCCGGGACACGGGTGTCGTGGGCGCGGCGGTCGTCGAACTCCGGGCCCCAGGAGGGGCCGCTCGGTGCCTCGGTCATGGTCCATGTTTTGACCGGGCGTGGACGGGCCGCCACCGGGGCGGGCCACCTGGCTGACGGGGGCGGCGGGCCGGCCGGCGGATGCCGGCACGGTTACCAGGCGTTGGTTGGGTGGTGGGGGGCGTGCCGAGTGCGGGTTGGTGGGCGGTTGCCGGGTGGATGCCGGCGCGGTTACTTGCCGCCGGAGGCCTTGGTCGCCTTCGCCGCCTTGGCCGCGGCCTTCATCTCCTGCTTGTGGGCGCGGACCTTGGCCAGCGACTCGGGCCCGGTGATGTCGGCGACGGAACGGTAGGACTTCGCCTCGCCGTACGCCCCGGCAGCCTCCCTCCACCCCTTCGGCGTGACCCCGAGCTGCTTGCCGAGCAGGGCGAGGAAGATCTGCGCCTTCTGCTTCCCGAACCCGGGCAGCTCCTCAAGCCGCTTGAGCAGCTCGGCTCCTGTGCCGACGCCCTCCCAGACACCGCTCGCGTCCCCGTCGTAGTGCTCGACGAGGTACTGGCAGAGTTGCTGGATCCGCTTGGCCATGGAGCCCGGGTAACGATGCACGGCAGGCTTCTCGGAGAGCAGCGCCGCGAAGACCTCGGGGTCCTGTGCCGCGATCTCCTGCGCGTCCAGATCAGCGGCCCCGAGCCGGTCGGCGATCGTCCGCGGCCCCTTGAACGCCCACTCCATCGGCACCTGCTGATCGAGCAGCATCCCCACCAGCGCGGCGAGCGGGGAACGGCCGAGGAGTTCGTCGGCGGCGGGGTCCTGGGCGAGGTGAAGGGTTGCGTCCATGGGTCGATGATGGCGCGTACGGGTTCAGCTCGCCCGCCAGTACCCCAACGCGTGCACCCGCTCCCGCCGCACCCCCAGCTCCTTGCGGACGTACGACGACAGCCCCCGGGTCGTAGCCGTGTCGCAGGTGATCCAGACGTACGGATCGGCGCTGTCCTTCAGGAGGTCGGGGAGTTCCGCGCGTACCCGGTCGGTCAGTTGGCCTCGGGGGTGGTGGCGGACCTCGTGGAGGGACGGGTCGGTGCGGAAGGGGAGGCTGTCGGAGTCGCCCTCGAACCAGATCGTCGCCGGGACCTTTGAACCGACCGTGCTCAGAAGGGAGTTGATGGCGGGGAGGGACGCGGGGTCGCCGATCGCGAAGAGGTGGGAGGGGGCGGGGTCGGGGGTCTCGAAGCCCGTGCCCTGGACCGTCGCCTCGATGGTGTCGCCGGGCTTCGCGGTCCGTGCCCAGTCGCTCGCGCACCCCTCGTGCAGGGCGAATTCGAGGCCGAACGTGCCGGCCGCCGGGTCGGGGTCGACCAGGGTGTACGCCCGCTGGTGGGGCTTGCCCGCGTTGTCGAACCAGAGGCGGACCCACATCGTCGGGTGGACGTCGGTCGCCGCGAGCATGCCGCCGTCGGTGAGGCGGAGGCGGCGGTAGCGCGGGGTGACGTCCTCGGCCCGTGTCACCGTGAACTCGAAGTCCTTCGCGCGCAGCAGCCGGAGAACCGCGCCCTCCCAACCGCGCCCCTGCACCATCGCCTCTTCACCCTTCGCGTACGCTTTCCCCATCAGTAACTTAGGCAAGGCTAACCTAAAAAGAAGCCGTGAAACAGAGGGGTCACCGGGTGACGACCCAGATCTACCGCGACACCTGGGGAATCCCCCACCTGCGCGCCGACAGCGCCGACGAACTCGCCCGCGCCCAGGGCCGCGTCACCGCCCTCGACCGCGGCTGGCAGGTCGAGGTCGAGCGGCATCGCGCGCAGGGCACGTCGGCCTCTTTCCTCGGCGTCCGCGCCCTGCCCTGGGATCTCTTCGCGCGGCGCGTTCGGCTCGACGACACGGCTCGGCGCTGTTTCGAGGCCCTGGAGCGGCGGGATCCGGAGACCGCGCGCTGGGTCCGGGCGTATGTCGACGGGGTCAACGAGGGGCTGGCGGTGGGTATTTCGGGCTCAGGGGTTCGCGATGAGGCCGCCTCCGTGGCCGGGACGGGAGACACCTCGCCCTCCGGGCCGGGCAGGGCAGGCACCCCCACCTCCGGGTCGGGCAGGACGGGCAACCCCGCCCCCGAGTCGGGCACGGCAGCCGCCCCGCCCCCGGAGTTCGCCAAGTCCGGCCTCACCCCCGGCCGTTGGGAACCCTGGACCCCCCTCGGCATCTGGCTGGCCACCCACATCCTCTTCGCCGGGTTCCCCGCCAAGCTCTGGCGCGAGGAGGGGATACGGCACCTCGGGCCGGACGCGGTCGGGCTGTTCGCCACGGACGGCCCCGGTACCTCCGGCAGCAACGGGTGGCTCGTCGGCGGGGAACGGACCGTGACCGGGCGAGCCGTGCTCGCAGGGGATCCGCACCGCTTCATCGAGGACCCTGGCGTCTATCAGCAAGTCCACCTCTCCTGCCCGGAGTTCGACGTCGTCGGCCTCACCGTGCCCGGCGTCCCCGGCATCGCCCACTTCGGGCACACCGGCACGGTCGCGTGGGCCATCACCAACGCGATGGCCGACTACCAGGACCTCTACCGGGAACGGTTGCGCCGCACCGGCGCCGGGGTGGAAGCCCTTGGCCCGGACGGCACTTGGCGGCGCGCGGTCCGGCACACGGAGACGATCGACGTGGCCGGTGAGGAACCCGTCGAGGTCGAGGTCATCGAGACCGAGCGCGGGCCCGTCGTCATCGGTGGGCCGGAAGGGCTCGACGGAGGCATCAGCGCGCCGGCCGGTGTCCCGGCCCTCGCCGTCAGTCTCCGTTACCCGCCCCGCGTCACCGAGGACCTCGGCTTCACCTCCCTGCTGCGCCTCCTCCGCGCCCGTCAAGTCGCCGACGTGGACCGGGCGTTCGACGACTGGGCCGAACCCGTCAACGTCGTCCAGGCCGCCGACACCGAGGGCGGACTACTGCACCGGGTCGCGGGCAAGGTCCCGTTGCGCGCCGAGGCCAACCGCACCCGGCTCGTCCCCGCCTGGGAACCCGGTCATGAGTGGAACGGCTGGCACCAACCGCCTCGCGGACAGGTCACCGACGACGGCATCGCCGTCATGGCCAACCAACGCGGCCCCGCCACCCCGCTCGGCGTCGAGTTCGCCCCGGGCCACCGAGCCGACCGCATCGCCGCACTGCTCGCCGGGCGCGAGAAGTGGTCCGCCGCCGACATGCCCGCGATCCACATGGACACCCATCTCGGCTCCGCCACACCCCTGTTGGACCACCTGGCCGCCTTGACCGACCTCAGCCCCGAGGCCTCCGCGCTCCGCGACCGGCTGCTCGCCTGGGACCGCCGCATGGACGCCGACAGCACCGACGCCGCCGCCTACGCGGCCGTGCGCGGCGCGGTCGTACGACGGCTCGCGGCGCACCCCGCGTTCGCCGCGCTGGCCGAACCGCCCGCGTACCCGGAGGTGTTCGCGCCGTGGCTCGCGCTGCTCCCGCGCGTTGCCTTCGCCCTCGAACACCTGCTGAGCGCACGGGAGTTGTACGGCATCGACCGGCCGGAGACCGTGCGGGCGGCGGTCGAGGAGGCGGCGGCGAAGTCGGTCGGCCTGTGGGGTGATACTCATCGCCTCGTTCCCTGGCGGGCGTTCGGCGGGACGACCCCGACTCCCGGCCCCGGTCTGTCCGGTGACCACGACTGCGTGCTCTGCACCTCCGCCGTACCCGGGCTCACCGATCTGAGCGCGCGGGGTCCGGCGGCCCGCTTCGTGTGGGACCTGGCCCGGCGGGAGGACAGCCTGTGGGTGGTGCCGTTGGGGGCGTCGGGGGTCGCCGGTTCACCGCACCACCGCGATCAACTGCCCTTGTGGCTCAAGGGAGATCTGGTCCCGGTGATCACCGACTTCACGCGCCTCGAACTCCACGAGGAGACCGCCCCCGTTCGCGAGCCCGTCCACTCACAACACGTCCCCGGCTTCGGCACCGTCCGTATCCTCCCCCTCGACCCGGCCGCCGACGCCGGGACGATCCACCGCTGGGTCAGCGAGGAACGGGCCGCGTTCTGGGGCATGAACGGCCTAACGCAGGCCCAAGTCACCGAGATCTACGCCCACATGGACACCCTCGACACCCACCACGCCTACCTCGTCGTCAGGGACGACGAACCTGTCGCGCTCCTCCAGACCTACGACCCCGCCGCCGACCGCGTCGGCGACTGCTACGCCGTAGAACCCGGAGACATCGGCATCCACCTCCTCCTCGCACCCGCGGGCCCGGACGGCGACCGGCCCGGCTGGTCGGCGGCGGTGATGGGCGTCCTCGCCTCCTACGTCCTGCTCGGGCTGGACCGGCGCCGGGTCGTGGTCGATCCGGACGTACGGAACGAGAAGGCGATCGCGCGCTTCCTGCGGCAGGGGTTCGTGGCGGGCCCGACGGTCGTCCTCCCGGAGGTGGACATCCCGGACGTGTTCATCCCCGAAAAGCGCGCTCAACTGGCGTTTCTCCCTCGTGAGGTGGCCTTCCCGTAGCCTGCCGAAGTGACCGGAGTGACCCCAGAAGACCTCGTCGCCCACTACGGCCTGGAGCCGATCCCCCGCGAGGGCGGCCTGTTCCGCCAGACGTGGGCGGGTCCGGCGCGGTCCGACGGCCGCCCGGAGGGCACCGCGATCGTCGCCCTGCTCACGGCGGACGACTTCTCCGCGCTCCACCGCCTCCCCGCCGCCGAGGTCTGGCACTTCTACCTCGGCGACCCGCTGGAACTCCTGCTCCTCGCCCCGGACGCCACGTCGAGCACGGCGGTCCTCGGCCCGGCCCCGCTGCACGGCCGGCACCTCCAGTTCACCGTGCCCGGCGGCACGTGGATGGGGGCGCGGGTGGTGGCGGGCGGCGCGTGGACTTTCTTCGGCTGCACGATGGCACCCGGCTTCACCTACGACGGCTACGAGCACGGCGACGCGGCCGAGTTGACCGCCCGCTACGCCCGCACCCCGTCCGAGGCCGCCCGCATCACCGGGCTGTGCCGCCCGTGAGCCGCCTGCTGGAGGGCCGGTTCGCCCTGGTCACGGGCGCGAGCGGCGGCATCGGCCGGGGGATCGCGCTGCGGTTCGCGGAGGAGGGCGCGGCCGGGGTCGCGGTCCACTGTCGTACAGGGACGGAGGCGGTCGGTGAAGTCGCCGCCCGCGTACGGGAGTCGGGCGCCCGAGCTGTCGTACTGCAAGCCGATCTGACCGACGAGGACGCCTGCCGCGGACTGGTCCGCGAGGCGGCCGAATGGGCCGGCGGGCGGCTCACGGCACTGGTCAACAACGCGGGCGTACAGCCGACGCAACCCCTGCCCGGGATGACGGCGGTGGACTGGCGGACGGTCGTCGACACCAACCTGACCAGCGTCTTCGCGTGCACGCAGGCGGCGGCCGAGGTGATGAGGGAACACGGTGCCGGCGGCACGGTGACGCACATCGCGTCCATCGAGGCGAGCGCCCCCGCCGCCCTCCACGCGCACTACTCCGCGTCCAAGGCCGCCGTCGTCATGCACGCGCGGTCGGCGGCCCTGGAGTACGGCCCGTACGGCATCCGCGTCAACACGGTCTCGCCCGGTCTGATCGACCGGGAGGGGCTGGCGGAGGCCTGGCCGGACGGGGTGCGGAGGTGGCGGGAGGCGGCGCCGACGGGGAGGCTGGGGCGGCCGGAGGACGTCGGGGACGCGTGTGTGTTCCTGGCCTCGCGCCTCGCCTCCTGGATCACCGGGCACGACCTCGTCGTCGACGGCGGAGTGATGGCGCGGCCCACATGGTGAGCGAGAGATGTGGTTCCTCCGTACATAACCGGAGGTCTGCAAGTCCGAAGACGGAGAAGTTCCGGAAGCGGAGAAGTTCCGAAGACGGAGAAATGGCGTGAGCCGACGACGGAATGAGGGACAGCGCGTTGGATACGGCGAGGGACGGCGCATCGGAGTTACCGGAGTCGGCGGGGGCAACGGAGGCGCCGGCCGGCGAGGAGTTCAAGGGCTGGTGCTGCTGGGCTCCCTGCTGGTCCTGCTCCTCCTCGGCACCGCGGGCACCGCGTCCGCGCACGCCGCCCTCGAATCCACCGACCCCGCCGACGGCAGCGTCCTCAAGTCCGCCCCCCGCACCGTCACCCTCACCTTCTCCGAGTCCGTCGCCCTGCTCGACGACTCCTTCCGCGTCTACGACCCCGACAACCGGCGGGTGAAGACGAGTTCCGCGCACCACGCGAAGGACGCCGGGGACACGGCGAGCGTCACCCTCCCGGCCAAGCTCGGCACCGGCACCTTCACGGTCGCCTGGCGCGTGGTCTCGGCCGACAGCCACCCGGTCTCGGGCGCCTTCACCTTCTCCATCGGCAAACCCTCCGCCACGACCACCCCGGTCACCACGGCCCCGACCGAGGACCCGCTGACCGGCAGCCTCTACGACATAGCCCGCTACTTCGCGTACATAGCCGCGGCCCTCCTCATCGGCACGGCCACCTTCGTTGCCCTGTGCCGCCCCCCGAACCCGTCGATCCTCAACAAGCCGGTCCGGATGGGCTGGTGGACCCTGCTGGCGGCCACCGTCGCCCTCCTGATCCTCCGTGCCCCCTACGAGGCGGGCACCAGCCTGGCCACGGCCTTCGAACCCTCCGCGATCCCGAAGACACTGACTTCCCGCCCGGGCCTGGCACTTGCCGCCCGCCTGCTCCTCCTCGCCACAACAGCCGCGTTTCTCCTACGACTTCGGGGGCGGGAGCGGTTCGGACGGGTGGCCCTGGGGACGGGTGCCGCCCTCGCGGTCGGGCTGGCGCTGACCTGGGCGTCGGCGGAACACGCGTCCGCCGGGATCCAGGTGCCGGTGGCGATGACGTCGGCGGTCCTGCATCTGCTCGCGATGTCGGTGTGGCTGGGCGGCCTGACGGCCCTGCTCACCGTCCTCTACCGCTCGTCGGACCTCGACGCGGCCCCGGTGGCCCGTTTCTCCCGCCTCGCCTTCGCCTCGGTGACCGTCCTCGTCGTCACCGGCGTCTACCAGTCCTGGCGCGGCCTCGGCTCCTGGAACGCCCTCACCGGCACGTCGTACGGCCGCATCCTGCTCGTGAAGCTCGGCGCGGTGACCCTGCTGCTCGCGGTGGCGGGGTGGTCGCGGCAGTGGACGGGGCGGATGGTGGGGGCGGACGTGCGGCTCCGGGTACCGGAGTTGGTGCGGGCGGGGGCGGACGGGGCGACGACTTCCACGGGCTCGGGAACTTCCATGGGCACGGGCGAGGGAACTTCCACGGGCGCGGGCGAAGGCGGCTCGAATCCCGGTGACGGATCTCCGGAGCAGGACCGGGGCGACGGCTCCCAGGACCGGTACCGGCGCGGACTGCGCCGCTCGGTGCTGTTCGAAGTCGGTGTCGGTGTCGTGGTGTTGGTGATCACCACCCTGCTGACCAACACCCTCCCGGGCCGGGCCGCGGCGGACGCGCAGCAGACGGCGACACCGGCCGGCGTACCGGCGGCCTCCGTCACCACCGTCCCCTTCCGCGTCGGCAACGCCGGCGGCAAGGTACAGATCACCCTCGACCCCGGACGCGTCGGCGAGAACTCCGTCGAAGCGGTGGTCTACGGCCCCGACGGCGGCTTCGCCACGGTCCCCGAACTCCGGCTCTCCTTCACGCTCCCGGCCCAGAAGATCGGCCCCCTGGACGCCAAGGTCAAGGACGAGGGCGGCTATTGGGGGACCAACACCCTCAACCTGCCGATCGCCGGGACCTGGACGATGAAGGTCACGGTCAGGACGTCCGACGTGGACCAGGTGAGCGTGTCCCGGCCGGTGCGGATCGTGCGGTAGACGCGGATCGCGAGGCGGGCGGGATGCGCGGTCACGCCTGCTGTTTGCTGGCCCGCCACTCCAGCGCCTGGGGTTCCTCCGTGAACTCGATCAGGTGCTGGCCGGTGAACGGCTTGAGCGCGTCCCGTACTTCGGTCGGGGTGGCGTAGAAGAACTCCTTGCGGCTGTTCACCTGGTTCACCCGGCGCGGGGCGAACTGCCGGTGGAGTTCCGACTCCAGGCCGACCGCGTCCTTGCTGAAGATCAGGGCGTGGACGTCGAAGCGGAACGGCACCGCGGCCCCGCTCAACTCGTAGATCCGGTCGAGGGGTTCGAGCCTGCGGGTCATGCCGATCTTCACGACCCGGTCGCCGAACGCGCCGACGTTCGAGATGACGTAGACGTAGCCGGTGCGGATGTTGGCCGCGCGGGTCTCGACGTCCTGCAACGCGCCCTCGATCTCGGCGAGTTTGGCCTCCATCTCCGCGACGGCCGCCTCGTCGCCGCGCTCGCGCAGCCGGTCGAGGGCCGCCTGGTAGTGGCCGAGCTCCTTGTTCAACTTCTCGCGCTGGCGGTCGAGTTCGCGCTGGACGGCCACCTCCTCGCGCTCCTTGGCGCGGGCCTCGCGCTGGGCCTCCTTCTCCTCGTCCTTCTTCTGCATGAAGTCGGCGGTGAGCTCCAACTCCCGTACCCGCGCCTTGTGGTACTCGTCGCTGATCCGGATGTGCATGGTGGCGCCGAGCTTGGCGATCGTCTCGCGGCTCTTGTAGAGGCGGTCGACGAGCGAGCGCAGCCGGTGCGGGCGCATGGTCCGCACCGCGTAGTCGGCCTCGGCGTTGTAGGCGCGCAGCATCAGCTTGGAGAAGTCGCGGACCATCTTCTGGCCCTCGCGGGTGGAGCCGTTGACCGTCCAGCCCGTGATGGCGAGCACGGCCCGGTCGGTGCGGGCGAGGTTCTTGATCTCGGTCTGCAGGGTGTCGAGCCGGCTGCGGTAGGCGATGGCGTCGTGCAGGGCGTGCCGGTAGGCGTAGACCCCGGCCTCCTGCAGCATCGCGGTCTCGTCGGTGACGACGATCCGGGCCTGCAGCTCGGCGAGCCGCCGCTCCCCGTCGAACACCTCCTGGCGCTGCCGGTCGGCGTCCTTGCGCGTCCGCTCGGTCTCCTTCGCGGTCCGGCGGGCGTCGTCGAGGATCTCCTTCGCCGTGTCCCGGGCGTCCTTCAACACCCCCTGTGCCTCCGCCGCGGCCTCGGCACCGAGCCGCTCCCGCAGCTCGACCGCCTCCAGCTCGGTCCGCCGCACCAGGTCGGCCACCTGCACGGCGTCCAGCCCCTGCGTCCTGGTGATCCAGGCCCGCAACTCGTCGGCCTCGGACAGGGCGTCGGCACGGCGACGGCCGAAGAGGCCGCTCTTACGGGGCGCCGGTACGGCGGGAGCGGTGGGGGAGACGGGGGAGTTGGGGGAGACGGGTGCGCCCGGCTCCGGTGCGGCCGCCGTGACGGTCCCGGGAGCAGCCCCCTCGGGCACCCACAACTGCCAGCCCTCCGGAGGCGTCGGCCACGTCGGGTCGGGCACCCACTCCGGCGGCGGTGCCCAGCCCGGAGGCGGCACGGGCCAGCCGGGCGGCGGATTGAACCGGTAAGCACTCATTGACCCCACCCCCTGGCCCGGACGACGGAGCCCTGTCCCACGTCGTCGGGCGATCCCGGCACATACGGAGAGTCACATTCTGTCGCTGTTCCGCGACGCGCTCACCCGGGAGTTTCACCTCGTGATCATTCTGTGACCGTGCGTGAGGCCGAGCCGCTCCACCCAGCCCGATAGCGCGGCCGCGATCAACTCGGGCTGGTCCTCCGGCGTGTGATGGCCGGCGACGGCGTCCGAGTGCTCGATCTCCAGGGCGGCGATGTTCGCCGCGCACCAGGCGATGGCGTCCTCGTCCATCATCGACCCCGCCCCGGGCGCGAACGTGAGCAGCAGCTTGGGTACCTCCGGGCTGGCCGTCAGCCACCGGTCGTAGGCCTCGATCCTGGTCACGACGTCGGCGGGTTCGCCGCCCAGCGGCATCGAGCGCGCCCAGCGCAGGAGGGGCCGTCGGCTCTCCCGGGTCGGGTACGGCTCGCGGTAGACGGCGAGATCGGCCGGGGCGAGCGGGGTCGCGGAGGCGGCGGGGAGTGCCTGCTCGATGAAGGCGTTCTCGTCGAGGATCATGGCCTCGCCGACCCCCTCTGTCTTGATCGCGCGGAACAACTCCCGCCCCCCTTCGGGGAATTCCGCCCAGCTCATCGGCCTGACGATGGTCTCGGTGAACGCGATGCCCCGCACCCGGTCCGGATGGCGTGCGGCCCAGTCGAAGGCCAGGGCACCGCCCCAGTCGTGCCCGACCAGCACCACGTCCCGCAGCCCGAGCGCCTCGAACCAGGCGTCCAGGTACCGGGCATGGTCGGCGAAGGAGTACGCGATCTCCGGCTTGCCCGAGTCGCCCATGCCGATGAGGTCGGGCGCCAGGAGCCGCCCGGTACCGACGCCCGGCATGACGTTCCGCCACAGGTGCGACGAGGTCGGGTTGCCGTGCAGGAACACGATCGGCGTCCCGGTGCCCACCTCCCGGTAGGACATGGTCGAGTCGAGGACACGGGTCGAGCGGACGGCGGCGGTCACCGGAACGCCACCACGTTCCGCTCGGCCCATCCCGCGAACGCGCCCGGCGCTCGCCCCAGCACCCGCTCGACGTCGGGACTCACGCGCTGCTCCTCCCCGGTCGGTTCGCCGAGCAGCGCCAACGTGCCCTCGACCACGGGCAGCGGCATGAACCGTGCCATCAACTCATGGGCCTCCGCGCGGGTTTGCTCCGCGAACGTCACCGGCTCACCGAGCGCGGTCCCTATCGCCGCCGCCCGCGCGCGGGGTGTCGTCGGCGCGGGGCCGGTGAGGGTGTAGGTCGCGCCGGTGTGCGTGCTCGCGTCGGTGAGCAGTACGGCGGCAGCGACCGCGGCCACGTCGTCGGGGTCCACGAACGGCAGGCCCACGTCCCCGAAGGGCGCCGCTGCCGTACGCCCCACGCGGATCGACTCGGCCCAGGCGAACGCGTTGCTGTCCAGCCCGCCCGACCGCAGGATCGTCCAGTCGAGCCCCGACTCCCGTACGGCCGCCTCGAATTGGCGCGGATGGGCGTACGCCTCCGGACGAGTCCCGGCCCCCTGCGAGGACAGCAGCACCACCTTGCGGACACCGGCGGACTTGGCCACGTCCAGAATGTCGTACGGCCGCTCGCCCGCCACCAGCAGGAACAGCGCCTCGGCCCCCTCGAACGCGCCCCGCAGGCCGTCGGGTTCGGCCAGGTCGGCGGCCACCGCGCGGACCCCGGGCGGTACTTGGGCCTCGCCGATGTGCCGGGCCACGGCCGTCACCGGGACCTGGTCCTCCGTGAGTGTCCTGAGTGTCCGCACCAGCGTCCGGCCCACGTTCCCGGTCGCACCCGTCACCACGATCATGTCGTTACCCCCGTCGTGTGTGAGTTAGTTGGCTGACTAACTCCGTCGAGAAGAAGCTAGCACGACCGCCCCCTCGGTTGTCTATAGTTAGTCAGGTGACTGACTCAAAAGATTCCCGGTCCGCCCAGCCCGCCCGGCCGGCCGCCGCGGGCAAACGGCAGCGTCTGACGACCGCCACTGCCCGGGTCCTGCACGAGCAGGGCGTGGAGCGCACGACCATCGCCGACATCGCCCGTGCTGCCGACGTCCCGACGGGCAACGTCTACTACTACTTCAAGACCAAGGACGAGCTGATCGAGGCGGCCCTCTCCGAGCACACCGGCAACCTGGAGACCCTGACCGCACAGCTCGACCGGCTCCCCGACCCGCGCGAACGCCTCAAGGCCCTCATCGGCGGCTGGGTCGACCAGAAGGACACCGCGGCCCGCCACGGCTGCCCCATGGGCACGCTCGCCGTAGAGCTGGACAAGCGCTACGAGGACGGCCTCGATCTCGCCGCGGGCCAGGTCATACGGCGGTTGGTGGACTGGGTGGCGGAGCAGTACCGGCAGCTCGGGGCGGCCGACCCCGAGGGCCTCGCCCTGACCCTGGTCGGCGCCTATCAGGGCATGTCGTTGCTCTCCAACGCCCTGCGCGACCCGGAGATCATGACCCGTGAAGGGGCCCGCCTCATAAGGGAGTTGGACAGCCTGGACGGTCTGGACAGCCGGGTCTGAGAGTCGCTACCGCTGACCCCGGATGCGCTGCGCGACCTCGCTGTTCTCGGTCTCCCACCAGGGGCGTACGAGATCGGGCCCTTCAGTAGAAGTCACCGTTTCAGCCCCTGTCGCCGTTCCTGTCGACGTCTTCGCGGGCGTCGCCCGGACCACTTCCAGTTCCGTGTCCAGGCGCCGGTCCAGTGCGACCGTCTCGGCGCGTTCGGTTCGGGCCCACTGGACCAGGATCGCGAGGAGGAAGGGGAGGGCGACCAGTTCCGCGATGCTGACCATCGCGCCGCCGCCGAGCTGCTGGTCGTGCTGGACGTCGGGGGCCCAGGACGGGGAGTGGCTCAGGTACCAGGACCCGGCGATCAGCGTGCCGTGGGTCATCACCACGATCCCCGGTACCGCGTCGATGATCCCGTCGACGAAGACCAGCCCCGCCCGCACCGGATGCGTGCACCAGGCGGGCAGCGCCTCCTCCCGGGTGAGCACCGGCAGCACGAACAGGCTCCCGGCGAGCAGCAGATGGAGATACATCAGCTGGTGCAGCCAGTTGTCGGCGAGGGCCGTCTCGAAGTACGGCGTGAAGTAGATCGTCAGCTCGGTCGCGAGCACGAGGGCCGTACTGACCAGGGGGAACGTGAGCAGCCGGAACAGTCGGCCGGTCATCGCCCCCTGCGCGCGAGCCGCCGCGCGTTCGGGCAGGGCGCGCAGGGCCAGCCGCAGCGGATCGCCGAGGGCCAGGCCGAGCGGGGCGATCAGGTCGAGGAGGACGTTCTGGACGGCGGCCGGCCAGAACAGCACGCGGTCGTACACGGCGAGCGCCGACATCGTGGCGACCACGATCGTGCCGAGGCCGAGCAGTGCGAACGCGGCGGTCCGCGCCACCGGCCACGCCTCGCCGCGCCGCCGCAGGCGCAGGACGCCCCAGCCGTACAGGCCGCCGAGGAGTACGACGACCAGCAGCGCGGGGACGTCCGCCTGCCACGAGGAGAACAGCCGTCCCATGGTGAGCTGCGGCGGGGTCTCCATCGCGATCTACCTCCACGGGCGGGCGGCCGGTTCCGCCGGTTCTGTCGGATCTGCCGCAGCACTCTATGCCGCGGAGCGCCACGCCGAAGACCCGCCCCCGTGACCCGGACCCGTGCCCGGGTGCCTACAGCGACTGCCGCATGATCCAGTCCCGGATGCCGGGGATCGTGTACGCGATCTGCCAGGTACCCATGTGCGCGCTGGTGGTCGAGCCGGACGGTACGGTCGTGCCGGTCTCGAACGCGGCGAAGTTCACCGGCGTCCGCCGGGCCTTCATGCCGCGGACGTCCGCCCCGAACTCGGCGGCGGTGGACTGCCCGTCCCAGAGCGCGGTGCTGACCTTCGTGCCCTGTTCCTGGATGACCTCGGTGATGGCCTGCTCGCCCGGGTACGCCTTGGTGTCGTCGGCCGAGACGAGGATCCACAGGTTCTTCTTCGCGAGCGGTACCGCCTGCGCCTCCGGCCACTGCCCGGCCACGATGAACGCCGCCGCGAACAGGTCGGGGTACCTGATGTTCAGACCGAGGGACATCATCGCGCCCATCGACTGCCCGGTCGTATAACGGCGGTTCCGGTCGATGCTGTACTGCCGCGTGACGGACTCGACGAGGTTGGCGGTGGCGTCGAAGAGGGTCGACGGCTCGTAGTTGTCGTCGATCACCACCGCGCCGTACTCGGGCGCGAGCACGAAGGCCTCGTGCCGGGCCTGGTCCTCCGGGCTCGCCCAGCACACCGCGCCCAGGCCCTGCACGAGCGGGCCCTCGGTCGCGACGTTGACCACGCTCGCGTCGTGCATGAACAGCACCAGCGGGTAGCTCTTGCGCGGGTCGTAGTGCTGGGGGACGAACAGGTTGTACTTCAGGGTCTGACCGGTCGCCGGGTCGTCGAAGGTGAACTGCTGGAAGTCGTCGACGATCAGGTTCTTCACCGCGTCGGTCGTCAGCCCCGTAGTACTCGCGGCGTACTGCCTGCCGCGCGTGGTGGTGACCGTGCCGGCCTGGGTGAGCGTGGCCTTCGCGGCGACGATCGTGCCGCCGGGGGTGGTGTCGCCGACCTGCGGGCCGCCCGCGCCGACCCCGCCGCCGGAGTCACCGGTCCCGCCGGTCCCGCCGCCGGCGGGCGGGGTGCCGGAGCCCTGCCCCGTCACCCACAGGGCCGCCGCCGTGTCGTCCGGCGACAGCTCGACGATGACGTAACGGCCGTCCCGTGCCCGCTCCGTGAGGTCGGCGGTGCGGTTCGTGTAGACCTTCGTGACCGTGCGGTCGGTGACGGTGAACGTCGAGGTCGACAGCGTCCGGCCGTCGATGTCCCGGTCGTACTCGACGGCCACCGCGACGAGCTTCTGCCCGGCGCCGAAGACCTGGGTGATGGCGGTGAGGCCCTTCACATGGTCCCCGGTGGAATCCGTCGAACCCGTCCCGTTCGCCTCGTTCGCCGAGCTGGGGGTCGCGCTGCCGAACACCGCCAGGGCTCCGGCCGTCGCGGTCGCGGTACCGGCCATGAACCTACGCCTGTCCATGAAAGTGAGCTCCTTCGATCGAGGTCTGTCAGGGCTGCCGGGCGCCACTGTCCTGCCCCGATCTGTGAAGCGAAAGGAGAAAGGAGACCCCTTTTCACAGGTCACGCAGAAGTTTCCTGGTGGTGTGGGTTATTCGCGTCGTGCAATCTTAGATAACGCGACGCATTGGGTCTTAATTGGTGACCTTCATTCCCCCGCTTTGCCACCGGCGGAAATTCGACGGCGAGAACGAGCCGAATTCAGAGCGAACTCAGAGGGACTGGTCCGCCTGGCGGCATCGGATTCTCGGTCCACGCCGATCAGGGCGACCTCATCCATCTGCTCTGCCGGGCGATCGCCGCGACGAGGGTCGTCGAGTTCGCCACGTCCGTCGGCGTGTCCACGATCTACTTCGCCGCCGCCGTGCGCGACAACGGCGGCGGTACGGTGATCGGTTCCGAGACCGTGATGAACGACAACGCCGAACCCGACTTCCTCGACCACATCCGCTGTGTTGCTACGACGGCGCGCGCAGCGCGTCCACCGGCTCCATGCGGGCGGCACGCAGTGACGGATACAGCCCCGCGAGGAGTCCGACGAGGGCACCGGCGAGCGGCGCACCCAGCGCGAGCCGGAGATCGAGCACCGGCGTCCACTCCTTGAACACGGCGACGCACACCACGACCGCGATGCCCAGGGCCGCGCCCACAACTCCCCCCAGCAGCCCGATGGTTGTCGACTCCAGCAGGAACTGTCCGGCCACCTGCCGTCGTGACGCGCCCAGGGAGCGCCGTAGCCCGATCTCGCCGACCCGTTCCATCACCGTCACCAGGGTCACGTTGGCGATGCCGATCGCGCCGACCACGAGGGAGACGAGGCCGAGGACGAGGAAGAGGCTGTTGGCGTCGTTCTGGACGCCGGCGCGGGCCTTGGAGAGGTCGGGTGGTGCCACGACGGCGAGCGAGTCCTGGTGCCCGGGCGCGAGCGCGATCGGTGCCTGCCGCGCGACCTGCTTGGCCGCGCCCAGCGCCGTGTTGACCAGCACGCGGGTGATGTTCCGCAGCCCGATCCGGTCGGCCGCGGTGGTGGGCGGCACCATCACCGCGGTGGACAGCCGCGCCTCGCGCCGGATCCCGCCGAGGATGCCGATGACGGTGTACGACTGCCCGCGGAAGAAGACCGCCGGCGCGTCCTCCACCCTTTTGACACCGAGGAGTTGGGCCGCCTGGTCGCCGAGCACGACGACGTGGTCGCGCCGGGCGATGTCCCCGGCGTCGTAGAACCGTCCCGCGGTCATCCGCCCGTGCACGGCCGCGGGCAGGCCCGCCGAGGCGGCGACGACGGCGAGGGTCTGGCCGGACAGATCGCCGGGCGCGGTCACGTCGTCGGCCCGCACCAGCACGCTGTCGGTCGCGTCGGAGTCGGCGAGCGCCGCCACCGACTCCACCCCCGCCAGCCGCGCCACGGCATCGGTCCCCGACCACGGCACCAACGGCCCGGCGTCCTCCGCACCGGGCAGCGGTTCCGGCACGGTCACGGTCACCGAGGTCGCGGTGAGCGCGTCGAAACGGCCGACGATCTGGTTGCCCGCGGTGGACGCGACCCCGATGGTGATGACGAGCGTGGTGATCCCGAGGACCGTGCCGAGCGTGGTCAGCGCGGACCGCACCGGCCGCGCGAGAACCCCCGCGAGGGCCTCCGTCCACAGGTCCCGGGGATCCATCCAGGGCCGCTCGACCCGCGCCGCACCCTCCAACTCCCTCTCTACGAGGCTCACTTGGCCTCCTCGGCCAGGCGCCCGTCGGTGATGCGGACGCACCGCCCCGCCCGACGGCTGACCGCCTCGTCGTGGGTGATCACGACCAGGGTCATGCCCTGGGCACACAGGTCGTCGAAGAGCTCCAGCACGGACAGGGTGTTCTCGGTGTCCAGGTTGCCGGTCGGCTCGTCGCAGAGCAGCAGCGCCGGGTCGCTGAGCAACGCCCGCGCGATGGCGACCCGTTGACGTTCACCGCCGGACAACCGGTCGGGCCGGAAACCCACCCGGTGCCCCAACCCCACCTGCTCCAGCGCCTGATGGGCCCGCGCGAGCCGCCCGCCGCGCCCGCGTTCGGGCCGCGGTCTGCGGTACGCCTCGGCCAGCATCACGTTCTCGTCGACGGTCCGGTACGGCAACAGGTGGAAGGACTGGAACACGAACCCGATGCGGCTTCCCCGCAGGGAAGTTCGTTCGAGATCGCCGAGCCCGGTGGTCTCCACCCCGTCCAGCAGATACGACCCCGCCGTGGGCCGGTCCAGCAGCCCGAGCGTGTTGAGCAGCGTCGACTTCCCCGAACCGGACGGTCCGACGACGGCCAGGTGTTCGCCACGCCGTACGGTCAAGTGGACGTCGCGCAGGGCGTGCACGGGCGGATCGGAGGGGAAAGTCCGCGCCACGCCGGTGAGTTGAATGACGGTATCGACCACGGCATCGACCACGGTGTCGGTCACTCGCCCACCACCACCCTCTCGCCGGCCTTCAACGCGCCCCCGACCGGCTTGACTTCGACGATCCCGGCGGCGGAGAGCCCGACGGTCACGTGGACGTCGGTCACGGTGGCGCCGCGCTCGACCTTGACCCGGGCCCGTCCGTCGGACGAGGTGTGGATCGCGGCCATCGGCACGGTCAGCACCTTGCCGTCCGAGGCGCCGACCTTGATGGTCACCTTCACGGCGGCCTCGGCCTCACCGGCGAGCGGACCGGGGTCCGGGACGGTGATCCGTACCTGGACGGCGGCGGTGGAGTCGGAGGCGGAGTTCGTGTCGTCGGTGGTGGAGGGGGCCGTAGCGGCGGAGTCCGTGGCCGCTGAGGAATCGGAACCGTCCGCTACGACGTCCACCGTGCCCTGCGCCGACCTGCCGTCCGCCGTGGTCAGTCGGGCGGTCATGCCGTGGCGCAGGAGCTGGGCGTCGGTACCGGGGACGGCCGCCTGCACCACCACGTCGGAGCTGGTCACCGTGCCGATCTGGGCGGACGGGGTGTCGCCCGTCTTGACGCTCACCTTGTCCAGCCGCGCGGGCAGCTTCGGCAGGAAGACGACCTCGCCGGCCGGGACCTTCGTACCGTAGGTGGCCTTGAAGCCGCTGAGCGCGTCGTTCGCCAAGTCCAGTGCTTTCTGGGCGGACTTGACCTGGATCTCGTGGACCTGCTTGTCCGTGCTGGACTGAGGGCTGGGGGTGCTGGACGACCCGGTCTCACTTGAACTGACGTCTCCGGCACCGCTGTTGGTGGTGAGGAGCGTCTCCTGCGCGGCGGAGACGGCCTGTTCGAGCGAGCCGAGCTGCTGCTGATCGGTGGGGCTCGGCTCCTGGGCGTCGTACCCCTCGCTCTTGTACCAGTCGGCGACGGCGGTGGCGGTCCCCTGCCCGTACGTCCCGCTGGTGCCGCCCGGGTCGAACCCGAGCCGCTTCAAAGCCTTCTGAAGCTGTGTCACATCGTCGCCCGAAGTGCCGGGCCCCAACGCGCGGTACATCGGTACGGAACCGCCGAGCGCGAACACCGGACGGCCGTTGACCGTCATCAGGACGTCGCCCTCCTTGATCTTCGTACCGGCTACTGGCGCCTTGGTGACCCGCTGCTCGATGCCCTCCGTACCGGCGGACGCCCCGCTGCCGACCGGCCCGGCCAGCGACAACGGCCGCGGTGACGCGAACTCGACCGACCCGGTCGCCACCACACTCGCGGTGAGCGACTGCCGTACGACCGCGACGGTCACCGGCCCGGCCTTCGGCGCCTGGTGCGAGGCGGCGGCGTCCGCGGGCGACTGCACCTGCGTACCGGCGAACCACCCACCCGCCCCGACCAGCACGACCGCCGAGACAACGACCCCAAGTCGCCTACGACCGCTGCCGATTCGGCTGGTCGCGTGATCCTGCGGGCGGCTCATCCGTTCTCCCCGTAGTAGGGCTTGGCCTTCTCCTTGGGGAAGTAGGCGGCGCGGAACTTCTTGCCGCACTCCAGGTCCTTGAGGGCGATGCCGATGTCCTTGTTGAGGAGCGGCAGCGCGTCGTCCTTGCTCAACGACATGAAGTTCTCCGGCAGTTGGCGGGAGATGTCGAGGCGGACCATGGAGACCATGTCGGTCGGCTGGGTGGTGCTGACCGAGATGCCCTGACCGGTCAGGCAGGCCGCGAACTTCTGGGCGAGCTGGACGAGTTGCGAATCACCGTTGAGCGCGAGGCCGTTGGCGTGGTTCTGGTCGTCGCGGGCCTTCTCCGCGTTCTTCTCGGCCGCCGCGCTGAGCGCCGGCCCGTGCGCCGCGACCCGCCCCGTCTCCGAGCACCCGCCGGGCTTCTCCTCGGCCTTGGTCTTGGCCGGGGGACCGGACAGCGCGATGTCGTACGCCTTCTTCTGGGCGTCGGTCAGACCGTCCTCGTCCTGGTCCTGGGGCGTGGACCGCTTGGCCGACGCGGCTTTGCTGAAAGGGACGTCGGGGTCGTTCGGGTAGACGGCGCCGGCGTAGTACCCGAAGCCGTACTTCTGCCGGAACTGCTTCGCCCGCGCGTAGTCCTCCCCGTCGACCGCGGCGAACGGGTCGGCCGCGGGCGAGGTCTGCACGTGCGGGGTGTAGGTGAAGCCCTGTTTCTTCATGCAGACCGCGACGGCGTTCTCCTGGATGTACTCCTTCTTCGTCGCGTCGTCCACGCCGTCGGGGACGGTGAGTTGGGTGGCGCCGTTGACGGTCGTGGTGGCCGCGCTCGAATCCGAACTCCCGTTGCTGGAAGCCGACTTGCTGTCCGAGCCGCCGCCGCAGGCGGCGAGGAGGGGCAGTAGGCCGAGGGTCAGGGCCAAGGCGGACGTACGTATTCTGGGCGTGCCGAATTTAGGCATGCTCATGCCATGTGCTCCTTCAGGGTTGATCAAGGTGTGGGTGAGTTGATCAAGATGTGGGTGAGGGGTGTTTCAATCAGCCGGCGACGTCCCGGTTCAGCCGCCGCCGCTCCCCTTCACGGCGTCGAAGATGCGGGGGTCGGTGGCGAGTTGGGTGAGCGGACCCGTGCGCGGACCACTGCCGCTCCGGCCGGTGGCGGTCTCGTCGAGCGTGCCCGCGATGACCTGCACCGTCCATCCGCCCGGGGTCAGATAGGTGACACCGGTGGCCAGAGATCTGTCGGCCACGTAGTAGAACAACAGGCTGCCCGACCCGCGCTCGGTCAGGGAGCACCGGGTGATCAGGCCGTTCCACGGGGAGGCGAGCACCCGGCCGTTGCTGTCCAGGCAGGCCCGGGTCGGGTGGGCGTACGACGGGTCCGTGGCGGTCCGACTGACGCTCACATAAAGGTCGTTCACACTGCCGTCGGCGGCGGTCATCCTGAAGTACCGTCCGGGCCGCAGGGGTTGGCGCGGTTGCTCGGCCGAGACGGTCGTGCCGGCGCCGTTCCCGGCGGAGAGGATCGACCGCACCAGCTCCAGTGACGGGGACCAGACCGACGGCTGCCCGGCGGGAAGCCTGGGCGTGCTCTCCGGCCGGGGCGCGAGCAACGCGTGCCCGCCGAGGGCGACAACTCCGGCCATGACGGCGGCACTTACCGTCGCCCCGACCCGCCGCCGCCGACGGATCCGCGCACCGCGTACGACGGCGCCCGGCACCAGGTCGGGCATGGGCGGTTCGACTCCGGAACCGAGCCCGCCCAGGGCATCGGCCAGCGCGGACTCGTACGCGTACTGACCCGTCCGGTCTGTCTGGCCCGTCCCGTCCGTCTGGTCCGTCTGATCCGTGAAGTCGTCACCGGCCTTCCCGCTCATGCTCACCACTCCGCCCGCAGATAGCCGGTTCCCGTTCCCGTGCCGCCATGTCCGAGGTCCTTGCCGAAGTCCTTGCCGGAGTCGGCCAGGATGGTGCGCAGGGTGCCAAGACCCCGGGAGGTCTGGCTCTTCACCGTGCCGACGCTGCACCCCAGCGCCGCCGCCGTGGCCTCCACGCTCTGGTCCTCCCAGAACCGCAGCACCAGCACCGCCCGCCCACGCGGCGGCAGTTGCCGTAGAGCGTCGAGCAGGGTCAGCCGCAGATCCGGATCGGAAGCCGGCGCCACTACTTCCGCCTGGTCCGCTCCCGCCCCCGTCCGCTCCCACCAGCGCCGCCGCCGGGTCTCGTCGATGAACGTCCGGTACAGCACCCGCCGCGCGTACCCGTCCGGCGACTCCAACTGCCGCACCCGACGCCACACCGCGTACAGCTTCGCCAACGCCGTCTGCGTCAGGTCCTCGGCCAAGTGCCAGTCCCCGCACAGCAGATGGGCCGTACGCCGCAGATGCGCCTGCCGACTACGAGCGAAGTCGTCGAAGTCGAGCCCATCACCACGGGCATCACCGGCATCACCGGCATCGGAGACGTCCTGCCAGACCGGCGTCCGGATCACAGGCCACCTCCACCCGGCACCGGCGCGGCGCGCGGTGAGAAGTACTTCATGCCAGAGGAACGGGGTTACGGGCCACGGAGGTTGTCACGTCCCGGGAAACTTCTTCAACGACAAACACAGCGACAACGGCGACAATGGATCACCGCACCGGACAGCGGGACAACAGTGCAACGGATCGACCGGACAACGGATCGACCGGACAACGGGGTGGCAGTGGTGGACAGTTCGCCGAGTGGGAGACCATCGCCGGCCGAGGTGCGCATCCGCATGGCGGTGTGGCAACGGATAACTCCCCTCCTGCCCATGGCCGTTATGACCGTGGTCCTTTTCACCACGGCCGGGACGGAGATGCCACCACCGGGCGGAGTCCCTGGTGTGGTGGCGTTCTGGGCCGTCCTGCTGGTGCTGGGCAACCTCCTCCCCTCCCGCCTCGGGATCACCCTCACCCCGTCCGCGGCAGTGGTCCACAACGTGCGCCGCCGAACCATCCCCTGGGCCGACATCCAGGCCATCCAGGTCCAGTCCACCGCGGGCGTCAAGTCGATCGTCCTCCACGAGGCGAACGGCCGAAGCACCGAACTCCGGGCTCCCACCACCGGATTCCTGTCCTGGGACCGCCACTTCGAGAAGAAGCTCCGCACGATGGAAACCTGGTGGCAGACCCACCGAGGCCCCGACTGGACCCCGATCCCACCCCCACCGGCCTGGTGGAACACCCCACCGACCCCGGACCGGAACCCGCTCGCCCCACCCAAGTAGCCCAGCCGCAAATGGGGTTGAGCCGGCGACACGAGGCGTCGCGTCCAGCTCCGCGGAACGGTTGCCTGGCCGAAGGCAGGGCGACGACCCTGCCCCCGGGCGGGCATCATTCGTACCGTGGACGATGTACGAGACGGCGTCATAGGCGTCTGGCGGGTCGGCCGGTCCGGCCGGCTCGGGGGCTACCTGCTGGCCGTCGGCCCGGCGTGCGGGGCGCTGTCCACCTGGTGGGGTGTTCTCTCCCACCCGGACAGGGAGAACGTGGACGCCGCCGGCATAGCGACCGCCGTCGCCCTGGTCTTCGCCCTCTTCGCCTGGTGGCTGCTGCTGCGCGTACGTCTGGAACTCACGACGGACATGATCGTCATGGTGAACCCCTGGGGCACCCAACGCCTGCCCTGGTCGCGTGTGAGCGCGGTGACCCTCGGCAATTGGGGAGCGCGGTTCCACACGACGGACGGGTTCACGTACACGGCGTACGCCCTGAGCGACTTGGCAGCCGGAACTCGCCAGGACGACCGGTTCGCCGACGTGAAACGAGTGTCCGACGCCCAACTCGCGACCCGGGTTTCCTCGACGCCGGACGAACCGAGGACGCCGTAGGAGCCGGACGGTCAGCCGCTCTCCCTCCCCGCCAACAGATGCGGCGCATAAGCCGCCACCGCCTCCAGCAACTCCCCCTTCGACGGATTCACCATCGCCCGCCCCGCCACGGTCACCGTCGGCACAGTCTCGTTCCCGTCCGCGACGGAGCGGACGAACGTAGCCGCGTCGGGGTCCCGCCAGATGTTCACCTTGCTGAACTCCAGCTTGGTGAACCGGAGTTGGGCGAGCAGTCTCATGCAGTACGGACACATGGGCCGCCAGTAGACGACGACACCACCACCGGTCTCTTCAGTCATGTCTCTCCCCCTCGCCCTCGTGCTCATCGCCCTGCCCACCGGTCGGATACCGAACCGGCGCCGAACCATCATGCTCAGCAGCCGCGGTATGCAGAAGCCGGTGAAGGAAATAGGCGGACGCCGGCGGCAACACGGGCGTACGTGGCGTGTAGGCCGCCAACTTCCGCACCGTACCGGGGTCGTTCAGCGGCCGAGTCACCAGTCGACCGAAGGATTCGGCGAGCCGCCGTCGGGAGATGTCGATGCCGTCGGTCGCCGCGTACTTGGAGAGCTGCTGTTGGTAGCCGGCCGGCGTGCCGTAGGCGGTGAGGAAGACGAGCTTGCCGAAGGTCATGCCCGGATAGACCCGGACGGGCTTGGCGGCGCGGATCTCCAACGTCCGGCGGATGGCGTGGCCTTGGTGTCCGAGCGGGGCGGAGACGTGGACCCAGAGGCCGAGTGCGCCGATGGTGCGGTCGCCGTTGAGTATCTGCGCGTACGTCTCGGAACCGGTCTTCTCCAGCGTTACGCCGAGGGAGAGAACCCCCGGCTTCAGCACCAAGCCCGTTACCGGGATGGGCTGTTCGACGAACGCGGTGAGGGCGGCGGTGTCCAGGTCACCGGCGCAGACGCGGAGCCTGTCGCCGAGCCTCCAGTCGTAGGCATTCGGGGAGAGGCGGTCGGGATCGTAGGGATCGATCGTGCTCTCGCCGGTCTGGAGGGCAGCGCTGATCGCGGGGCCGGTGAGGATCACTGCTCGCCTCCCCCGGCGGCGCCGCCGGGCAAGGCGGCGGCCAGGACACGGGTACGGCCTGGCCGAGCCGGAGCCCGGCTCGATGCGTTCGGTCGCCCAGGTGGCTGTCGGCGAGGTAGCCCGTCGTCAGCACGCTGTTCATCGCCGACGGAAGAGGCGTGGGAGCGATGGGGTGGTCAGGGTCTGTTGGAGGCGGAGGGCGAGCTTGTCCCGATTGTCCTGGGGAACCAGTTCCGGGCCGTGCCGGCGATCGGGGCCGCCGGCGCCAGGCTCACGCGGCGTTCGACCGGGTTCGGTGCGGGCGCCTGCGGTGCGCGCTGCATCGCGGGATCCGGTGCCCCGTTCTGGGGTTGCGGTGCGTGTTCGTCAGCGGAGGGGACGCCGACTGCGCCGGGACAGCCGTACGGCGGCGAAGGCCACGTCGGCCACCAGGACCACGATGCCGATGGCCAGCAGATAGCCCAGGCCCTCGGCTGCCGTGCCGATGATTCCCAGGACGACGGCCACGAGGACCAGTAGCAGGAAGAGCACCACGACTCGAACACCTCCCTTGGGCCCGACTCGGTCGCTCAGCGGCGGGCGAGTTGCCGTTCGCCTCCGGCGCCCGGCTCGTAGGTCATGCCGTAGTGCTGGAAAATCGCCTCTTCCTGTTCGGCGGGCAGGATGTCGTCCGTGCCGATCGAAGGAGCCTTCCGCACCAGGCTCTTCGCGTACGAGACCTTGAGGTGGCCCGGCCCGAGGATCGCTTCGTCGAGGGGGACGAAAACCAGGCGCCGACGGGTGGGCAGACCGGTCCGGACGGTGGCCACGGCCGGTTCGTCGGTGACGGTGTCCACATAAATCGCTTCGAGGATGCCGGTCTTGCGCCCTTTCGGGTCGACGACATCGTGGTTGCGCCACTCACGGACGTCGGCTGCCTGGGTCACGTCCTCTCCCTCCTGAGCCGAGCGGGGGTCGGTGCGAGTAGTCGTGTGGAACCCTGCCGGGCGTAATCATCGGCAGCGGCGACATCTTCCTCATCCGCGAACTCTATTTGCGAGGCGAGTACTAAGTCTCCCGCGCCGACGGTGCTCCAACGACTCCGGCGTATACACGCCGGAGTCGCCCTTCCGGGTGGTTGCACGTGAGAGTGAACCAACCCGCAGTCAATATTACTGCGGTCCGCGCGGCTCGGACATGCGAGAGCCGTGATCTCGTACGGATGCCCGTTTTCCCTTGTCTGCCCGGACAAGGGATCGAGGCCGTTCGGCCCATTAAGTATTTCTATGCATTTCGCGAATTGATCGCCGATTCCAGTGAATTCACTCGAATGGATCGTGACTCGATTCTATTCCTGCGTAATATGCCAGCGACAGATAACAGGAGATTCCCCGCGCCCGAGAACCACCAAACAGGCACCATCCCCTGACAGGAGTTGGCCCCTCGATGACGCTGAATATCCCTGACGCCCCGCTGCGGCGCACCATGTCGGTCTGGCTCGCGGCGCTGACGGCCGTGGTGATCGCCGCTGTCGTGCTCGCGATGACACCGACAAGCGCAAGTGCCGTTGCCACACCCGTACCTCTCGGTACGGCGACCAGCTTCGCCGTACTGGCCGGTTCACAAGTCACCAACACCGGGCCCTCGTCGATCACCGGTGATCTCGGAGTGTCACCGGGAACGGCCATCACCGGATTCCCGCCCGGCACCGTGATCGGGGCCCAGCACTCCGCCGACGCGGTGGCGCTCCAGGCCAAGAGCGACCTGGTCACGGGGTACAACAACGCCGCCGGACAGGCGCCGGACGTCACCTACCCCACCGCTCCCGACCCCGTGGAGCTCGGTGGCAGGACGCTGGACCCGGGCGTCTACAAGGCACCCATCTCCGCGGGCATCACCGGCACGCTCACGCTCGACGCACACGGTGACCCCAATGCCGTGTGGGTCTTCCAGATCGGTTCGACCCTGACAACGGCGTCCGGCAGCAACGTGTCGCTCGTCAACGGTGCCTCGCCGTGCAACGTGTACTGGCAGATCGGCAGTTCGGCCACCCTCGGCACCAACTCCACGTTCGTGGGCACCATCATGGCCCAGGAGTCGATCACCGTCACGACGGGAACGACCATCGCCGGCCGGGCGCTGGCCCGCACCGGTGCCGTGACGCTGGACAACAACACGATCAACCGCGGTACGTGTGCCGCGGGCGGAACCACCGGTGGTCTGATCACGGGTGGTGTGGTGGCCGGTGCCACGTCGGGCGGCGCCACAGCGGGCACGACGGGAAGCACCACGGTCGGCGTCATCGGCGGCGTGCCGACGGGTGGCGGAACCGGCGGTCTTCTCGGCGGTGTCCTGACGTCGGGTGGAACCACCGGCGGCGTGCTGGGTGGTGTCATCGCGGGCGCTACTACGAGCGGTACGACGGGCGCTACCACGGCAGGTACGAACGGTGGTGCGACAGGCGGCTCGACGGGCGGCTCGACCGGTGGAAACGGCCATCACGATCACGGTCACGATCACGGTCACAAGCCCGGCGGCCATGACCACGGTGGGAAGCCCAACGGCCACGACCACGGCGGCAAGCCCGAAGAGCACGGCGGCTATGGCCAGGATCACGGCAAGCCCGCCAAGCCCGAGGGCTATGGCAACGATCACGAAGGTCACCACAAGAAGTCTGCCTAGCTCCAGCTCCCCATGAGCGAGCAGGACGAGCGGCGCGCGACGGATCGCAGTCGATTCCGTCGCGCGCCGTTGGCGAAATCTCAGGAGAGACAGTGAGAGAAGCCAGGACGGAAAGCCCGGGTGGGGACGTGCCGAGCGGCATCGAAACGGTGGACGTCGACGAACCGGACCGGAGCCGGGATCGGGGCGGGACAACCGTTTCCCGCCAAGGGCCTTCGAAGCCTCCGCTTCTCCTCCTGAAGGCGGGAACGAGCGCGGCTGTGGCCCTGTGTCTGGCGACCGCCCTGGTCCACGTACTCCTCGTGTTTCTGCACGTGGCGCCCCCGAACCCCCTCTCCCGGCAGTACAGCCGCCAGGTCGACGCGTGGGTCTTCCCCCTGTTCGAGCAGAACTGGCGGCTCTTCGCGCCGGATCCGGAGTCGGTCAACCGGCAGATCTCGGCACGGACCATGCACACCGCCCCGGACGGCAGGGTGCGCGTGAGCGGCTGGTTCGATCTGAGCGGCGTCGACAACTCGGCGGTGAGGCACGACGTCTTCCCGAGCCACACCGCGCAGAACATGCTGCGGCGGGCCTGGAGTTCGTACCTCGAAACCCATGGCGGTGACGACCGGCCCCGCTCGGAGCGGGCGCTGATGATGCAGAAGTACCTGACCGACATCGCGGCGGACCGCATCACCGACCACCGCGGCGGCACCTTCGAGTCCGTTCAGCTGCGAGTGATCACCGTGCCCATCGCCGCGCCGGCCGAGGGGCCCGGCCCCGGTTCGTCCGCTGCCGCGCCGAAGTCCGTCGAAACGCGGTATCTGCCCTGGTGGAAGGTGACCTCCCATGGAAACTGAGCAGGCACTCGCTCCGCACCGAGGTATCCCACGTATCCCCGACGGGGCGGACGCGGGCTCGCCGCGCCGCGGACCGGAGCGGGTCGGTGCGTTCCTCACCGTCCTGACCGAGCGGCCCCTCTCCCTCTACGCCGCGGCCGTTCTGCGCATCGGCTACGGATTCCTCTACCTCGTCTTCCTGCTGCGCGAGTTCCCGCACCGCGACGAGATCTGGGGGCCCGGGTCACCGTGGACACCCGAGCTGGCCAGGCAGCTGTTCGACCAGACCGGGTGGGCCAGCATCCTCACCCTGTCCGACAGCCGGCCCTACTTCGAGACCTGCTACGCCCTGGCCCTCGTCACGTCCGCGCTGTTCCTGCTGGGCTGGCGGACCCGGGTGGTGTCCGTGGTGTTCGCGGTCATGGTGGCGTCGTTCCACGCCAGGGCGATCTTCATGACCGACGGAGGAGACAACCTCATCCTCCTGATGGCGATCTACCTCACCCTCACCGCGTGCGGCCGACGCTGGTCCCTGGACGCGCGCAGAACCCGTCGCCGGGCCTCCGCGGGGAAGGGGGAGAGCGGCTCGACAGACTCAGGAGCAGACGGCCTCCGGCATCAACTGGCCATGTCCCGCCGGACCTTGACGGCAGTACTCCACAACTGCGGCATGTTCGTCATCGCGGCCCAGGTCTGCTTCCTCTACGGATCCGCGGGCCTCTACAAGGTGCAGGGCGGCTCCTGGGGCAACGGCACCGCCCTCCACTACGTCCTGAACCTCGACCTGTTCCGGCCCTGGCCCGAGCTCTCGCTCCTGGCGGACGAGCACGACGTGCTGATCGCCGTCGCCTGCTACGTGACCGTGCTGGTGCAGGTCGCCTTCCCGTTCGTCCTGTTCGGACGGCTCAAATACCCTGTCCTGACCATGCTGTTGGGGATGCATCTGGGCATCGCCGTCCTCATGGGGCTGCCGCTCTTCTCCGGCGCGATGATCATCGCGGACGCCGCGTTCCTGCCGGACCGCTTCTACCGCGCACTGGGACAACTGTTGCGTCCCGTCGGCCGATGGGCACATGTCGCGGAGGCGGAGGCTACGGCCCGTGGAGGGGCGGCACTCGTGCCGCCGCAGCCGACACCGCCGAGCCGATGAAGGTCTTGTGGTCCGCGCGGCGACGGTCGGCCCACTGAGCTCTCGTGGTCGATGACGGCGCCGCCCGGGGCACTGCCGGTCAGCGCTTGAAGGCGTTCTTGGCCTTGTCGCCGACTTGCTTCAGGTTTCCGGAGATCCGGTCGGTCCTGCCGTGCCGCTGCAGTCGCCTGTTGCGGGTGGTGCGGCCGATGCGTTCCGTGACCCGGCCCTTGAACGCCTGGGTCCGGTACTTGATGGTCTGTCCGATGCTCATGGCTGTCCTCTGCTCTGGTGCTGGATGGGCTCCTGCGGGCGGGAGAGCGCGCTGGTGTGGACTACCCGCGACCGCGGCCGTACCGCCTGCCTCCGCGACGCCTGCCTCCGCCGCGCCCGCGCCTCGCGAAGCTGAAGATCCAGACGACCAGGAGTACGGCGGCGACCCACCACAGGGCCTGCGTGGTGAAGCCGAGCCCGAACACCACCAGGATCAGCAGAAAGAGAAGGATCCACAGGATCATTGCCGGGCCTCCGGATCGCGGGAAGTTCCTGAGTTCCGCGGGGGCCGGGCGAAGCGGGGAGGTGGAATGCCGCCCGAACGATCCGGAGCGGCACGGTCCTACACCGTGCTGTCAGTCAACGCCCGGCGACTTCCCGTGTCAACGCGGTCTCGATACGGGGGAGTTCAGAGAGCTGGGCAGGGGCCGCTGGGGCCAACAGATCCTCGATGAGGGCTTCGACCGGCTCTGGTGTCGGCAGGATGCGGTCCTCCCACCAGGACAGGCCCAGCACGGTGGCGAGGAGGACGAAGGGGGTTGAGGCCGGAAGGATCAGGGCGTACATGGGTGCCGCCTGCGGTGGTATGCGTGCGAGGCGGCGGACAACGGAAAGGTGCCCGCCCGGGGCGCATCGATGCCGCGCCGGGATCCGGTGGCGACGGCGGGTGTGGGAGCGGCCCGTGGGGGCGGGACGGGTTCCGGCACTGATGCGCGAGATGCGCCCCTGAAGGGGCGCGAGAAGTGATCGACGCTGCCGGGGGCTCGGGCCGTAGCACGCACGGTAGCCCCTCGCCGCACTCCCGCGACAGGCGTCAAGTGGCCATTCGTTCCCAGGTGGCAGACCGTTACACGGGTCGCTGTCCACACCCTCTGGGCAGAGCTACGCTGTTGGAACAGGCCCCGGCCCCCGGCAGTGTCGCGTTGTTCCGACCCGGGGAGGCCCGCCGTGTTCGTTCTGCTTCTCATCCCGATCGTGGTCCTGTTCGGCCTCGGCTTCCTCAATCCCCTTTGGTGGGTGGCCGCGGCCGTGTTGGTCTTCGCTGCCACCCGGCACGGCCGCGGTGGTGGCGGCTGGATCCGTGGTGACGGTTCCGATCTCGGGGAGTACCGGGACTACGAGAACCGCCGGGATCGGCAGGACCGCTGGGACCGCCGCTACAGCCGTCGGCACCGGGCCCGCTGGAGGCGCGAGGACCGCAGGGACCGTGAACGCCGTGGGTGAGCGATGAACCGGCCTGACATCCAGAGGTTCCGGGACGGCTTTCGCCACACCGGACGCGCGGAAACCGTGGAGAGGCAGATGCCATGCGCCGCACAGCCTTCCTTCCGAAGGACTGGTGGAGTCCGAGGGCCGAAGCCTCAGCGGAGCAGGACCCGGCGGGCCAGGATGTCGTGGCGCTGCGCGCCGAGAACGATCAGCTCCGTCGCGTGCTGTCCGGCCGGACGGTCGTTGACCAGGCGTGCGGCATGGTGATGGTCCTGGCTCCCTGTCGCCGCGGGCCGGCCAGGAGCCTGCTGGTGGACGTCGCGCGGCAGTGCAATGCCCAACTTCCGGACGTGGCAGCCGCCGTGGTCGCTGCCTGGGAGGGTGAGCCGCTCTCGCGGCTGATGCGGCGCGCGCTGCGGCACGCGTTGCGGCGGCTCTATGCGGAAGACCGAGGGTGCGATGCACCAACCGTCGGATGAGCCGGCCGTGGCGACGGTATGGACCGGACTGCCCACGCCGCACCGCTCGTTCTTCGTCCCCGTCCAGGACGCGATCTTCAAGCACTACGGCCTGCCCTGCCGGCCCGGTGCGGCCGGCGAACGGCAACTGGCCCGCCGCTGACCGTTCGTGGGCACGACTCATGGGCACGACTCATGGGCACGACGACTGCGTTGTGAGGACTGCGTTGTGAGGTACGCACCATGCACCAACTGACCACGCCCCGCGAAGAACAGCCTCTGCCGACGGCTGCGACGTCGACGGAGGACGAGGCGCCGGCCATCGAGATCCTCCAACTACGAGCCAGGAATGAACAGTTGGAGCGGGCGCTGATAAGTCGTGCGGTGATCGACCAGGCACGCGGCATGGTGATGGCCCTGGCACCGTGTTCCAGTCACAGGGCCTGGGGCCTGCTGGTGGAGGTGTCGCAGCACTGCAACGTCAAACTCCGGGACGTTGCCGCGGCACTGGTCGCCACGGCGAACGACGAGACGCTTCCGGCACCCGTACGACAGGAACTGCGCCGGGCGCTTCGGCGCCTTCATACGGAAGACCGGCGGTGAAGGGTCTGTATCCCCAGCAGGCCAGCGGCACCGGGAGCTGTGAACTCAACTCACCGGTGCCTTCGTCCGGCACGGCCGTTGGACGCCTCTGTTGGGTAGCCCACCTCGTGGACCTCAAACACCGGCCCGGCCCCTCCCCCAAGTCACCGCGGTGGTGGCAGGTAGACCGTGAGCGCACGGGTCGCTTTGTCGAGGTGGAGTGTGTCGACGGCCGGGCTCACCTCGCCGTCATGGGTGTAGTCCTCGTCGTCGCCCATTCCGTCGATCCGCAGCCGGGTGACCATGGTGGCCCGAGGCGACGCGCGCGAGGAGCCGTGCGTCGATACCGCGGAGGTGTCTCATGCCGACTGCGTACCCGCAGAGGTACCGACCACGCGATTGCCCGCCCACAGGAATCGCCCAACGACCCATTCCACATTGCCCGTTGACGATCGGGGTCCCCGCGGTACCCGGCAGCGCGGGCCTTCCACCAGAAGCCACGCGGGCTCCACCGGGCGTCCGCTGCCGCCTGTTTGAGAGCGGACTGTGCGGGAAGCCGTCCGGTGTGCTTCGGACCGGAGGCACGCCCGTGGGAGCGGTTCTCGCTGCTTCCCCGTGTGCTGAGGTCTGCCGACTCCCACGGTGAGCGACTCCACCGATCAGGGAGACACGCGCCCATGCCGTACCCCCGCACGCAGAGCCGCCGCAGCACCCGCACCTACGACGACGCCCCGGACACCGACGCCACGTTCCGCCGTATCGCCACCCTCCCGGAGGGTCCGGAGAGGTCCGCGCTGCGCCAGGAGGTGGTGTGCGCCTGGATGCCGATGGCCGTGCGGCTGGCCCGGCGCTTCCGGCATCGCGGCGAGACCTTCGACGACCTCAAACAGGTCGCCCAACTCGGCCTGGTCAAAGCCGTGTTCCGGTTCGACCCGAGTCTCGGCACCGCCTTCCCGAGCTATGCCATACCGACGATCCTCGGCGAGGTGAAACGGCACTTCCGCGACAGCCTCTGGATCGTGCACGTGCCGCGACACGTACAGGACTTACGCATCCAGGCCCGCTTCGCCGCTCAGGAGTGCGGTGCGCCGGGCGGCCGCGAACCCTCCGTCCCGGAGATCGCCGCGCACACCGGTCTGACCGAGGCGGAGGTACGGCTGGGCCGGGGCGCGCCGACGAGCTTCGCCGCCCTGTCCCTGGACGCCGTGCCCGGCCGCGGCGAGCAGAGCAACCCGCTGACCGAGACCCTCGGCGACATGGAGCCCGGCTTCGACCGGATCGTCAACCGCGCGGCACTCCGTCCCTTGCTGCGGGCCCTGCCCGAACGCGAACGGCACATCCTCTACATGAGGTTCTTCTGCGAGATGACACAGAGCCGCATCGCCCTGCAACTCGGCATCTCCCAGATGTACGTCTCCCGCCTGATCATCCGCACCTGCGCACGCCTGCGCCACCAGATGATGGCCGACACCCACGATCCGAGGAAGGCATCGTGACGACGTCCAGAGTCCACGGGCGGCGTCACCGCTCTGGGCGTGGGGCGGTCAGGCCGCCAGGCCGGGGAGCGGTTCGGAGCCGTCGATGAAGGCGCGGGCCACGTCGGACAGGCGCCGGTTGTGGGCGCGGGCGTAGCCGCGCAGTGTGGTGAAGGCCCGTTCCATGTCGACGTTCTGACGTTCGGCGAGTTTTCCCTTGGCCTGTTCGATCAGGATGCGGCTGTTCAGCGCGTTCTGCAGCTGCTCGTTGAGGACGGTGCTGCGATGGCTGGAGCGTTGTTGCAGCAGGCTGATGGTGGCCACGTCGGCCAGGGCCTGGGCGATGGGCGTGCCGACCGGGTCGAAGGAGCCGGGAGTGGCGCGGAAGAGGTTCAGGGCTCCGACGGTCTCCTCCCGCAGACGCATCGGCAGGGCCTGGACCGCTCCGAATCCGCCGCGGTGGGCCGCGGTGACGAAACGCGGCCAGCGGTCGACCTCCCGGGTCAGGTCGGGGACGATCACCTGTGTGCCGGTCCGGAAGGCCTCCAGGCAGGGGCCTTCGTCGCTCTGGAGCTGGAAGAGTTCCAGCAGGCGTACCTGTTCGTCGGAGGCGGCCATGACGCGCAGTTTGCCGTCGTGGTCGGCGAGCAGTACGCCGGCGGCGCTCGCGTCGAGCATGCTCACGCAGCGGTCGGTGAGCAGGCGCAGGAAGTCGATGAGGTCGAAGTCGGCGACCAGGTTGTCGGCCAGCTCGACGAAGGTCTTGGCCAGGAGTTGCTGATTCAACGGAGTCACCCTCGGTTGAGACTAGTCCCGCCGGGAGGGGGCGGGAAGCACAGCACGTTCGTCGCCGGAGCCGATGGGTCAGGTGCCGTCGTCGGTACGTTTCGGTTCGTTGTCCGGAGAGAAGAGGAGCCGGTGGGCCACCACGTCGGCGGCCACGTCGGCGAGCCGGCGCCCCTGCGTATAGGAGTAGGCACGGAGCCGTACGAAGGCTTCGTCGATGCCGACACCGAGCTGGACGGTGAGGATGCCGGTGGCCTGGTCGATCTCCGCCCGGTAGCCGCCCAGGTCTTCGAAGCCCCGGTCGAGCAGGGCTCCGTCGACCGGGGCGCTCGTCTCCTCGATCCGTGCGTCGAGCAGGAGCAGCGTGGCGAGATCGGCGAACGCCAGCGCATCGGCCAGCTGCTCCGCGTCCAGCACGGTGGGTACGTCGGCGTACAGGTCGAGGACTCCCGGGCTGATCGCCCCCATCTGCAGAGGGAGTGCGAACACCGCGCGTGCCCCGGCTTCCAGGGCCGCGTCCGCGAACACGGTCCAGTGGTCCTGCAGTTGACCGGTCAGCAGGTCGGGTGTGAGGACGGCGTAGCCGTGGGCGAAGGCGTCCACGCAGGGTCCCTCACCGAGGGTGAGCTGGAGTTCTTCCAGTTGTTCGCTGATGGTGTCGGTGCTGCACAGCGGATGGCTCGCGGTGGTCCTGGACATCGCTGATATGCCGGCCCCGCCGACCGGCAGTGCGGCCACGGCAGCGGTGCACACGTCGACCACGCCGACGCGGGCACCGCGTCGGGCGGCCTGCTCGGCGACCAGCACCTGGATGCGGACCGAGCGGCCGTCGGACTTCACGTGGGCCACCGGCTCCAGGCGTCGTGGGCCAGGCCCTCCAGCCGCGCCGTGGTCCGTTCCCCGACCGGGAGCACCAGCGCACGGAACATGGTCGGGCCCGCCGGCCGCCACACTTCTCCGACGTCCAGCCATCCCCAGGAGCGGAGCGAGGTGCGGGTCGGATGATCGTCGGGATCCACCAAGGTGGCGCCGAGAGACGCCTGATGGTCGCTCAGCAGCCGTTCCTGCAATCGGCAGGCCACGTCCTGGTCCTGCGGATGAGGGCGGACCAGGATGTCGGTGATCGCGAAGACGCCGCCGGACGCGGTGAGTTGCTCAAGGCCCTGCGGCAGTGGTCCGTCGAACCCGAGCCACCAGAAGCCGTCGCTGCACACCGGGAACCCGAAGGCGCATCCGACCAGGTGGTCCGTCTCCGCGATCACCATGGCGAACCCCGGCCTGCGGATGTCGCCGGTGAGGCGGTTCAGGAAGTCCTGGCGGCTGCGGCTGCGGTGCGCCTCGGCGGTGGACGTCTCGCGGGATTCGACGTACAGATCCGCCAGCTCCCCGCCCAGGCCCTGTGCCAGCCAGTGGTTCACGCGGCGCAACCGCACCGCGTCCATGGTCGACGACTCGCCCGCGCGGGGCTTGTGTTGCTGCCTCTGCTCCGGCTGGGCCGTCATCGCGCATCGCCCGAGCCGGCAGCCACCAGTGGAGTACTCCGGTGCGGCGGGGGCTGGACGGCCGGGGCCGGGACAGCCCCGGAAGGAGGTGACAGTTGCCCGACCGGAGGGCCGAGGAGCAGGAGCTCGCAGCCGGTGAGGTCGAGGATCCGCTCCAGTGTCGGTGGCGGGTGGTGCAGTTGAAGGATTCCGCCGGCCTCGGTGGTCTTCTGCGTGGCGTAGAGGAAGGCGTTGAGGCCGCTGCAGTCGCAGAAGGTCACGGGGGTGAGGTCGACATCGAGGATGCGGATGCCGTCGCTCAGGCACCGCGCCAGTGCTGCGCGCACCAGCGGCGCCGATTCCAGGTCGATCTCACCGGCCAGGGTGATCAGTGCCCGGTTGCGTCGGTCATGACAGTAGACAGTGAGCTGGGACAAGGGCATGACGCCTCGGTTCGAAGACCATCCGGCAGCGAGGTGGGGATGCCGGGTTTCCCGGCCCCTCTTGGCGCGCTGTCCGCAGGGGCGTACGTTCGGCGGAGGCGAAGCGAGGGCCGGTCCGAGGGCCTGTGCGACAGGACAGCGGACCCACCCGGTTCCCTCCAGGGATGCGCCGGTGACGGACGAAGAATCCGCTCCCCGCAGCCATCTGTGTCGAGCAACGACAGGCCGCCGGGGTCTGGGACGCCCGGACAACAGCATAGTCCTCGACCCGGCGCGGCAGACGGCCCGAAGCCACCCCCATCTCAGGACATGGACGGCTTCAAAATGCCGGTGGCACGTACATGTCCGGTGCCCTGCACGGTAGTTGAGAGAGCGGCACGAGGGGTGGCGGCCGACAGCCGCTCAGGGATGGCAGTCCGTCGACTGCCCGAGGAGGTGGCTTCGCATGACGGAGCCGAACGGTTCGATCCTGCGGAACTCCGATCCCGATGAGCCCCGCACCGGCATGGGCACGACGCTTCAGCCCGCACGGCCCGGGCCTCAGGAACCGCCCGAGACCCGAGGCCGGACGACCATCGCGGACGGGGTGGTGGAGAAGATCGCCGGAATCGCCGCACGGGAGGTCCCCGGGATCAACGCGTTGGGCGGTGGATTCACCCGCACCATGGGCGCCGTACGCGACCGGGTCCCCGGCGGGCACGCGAGCGCGGGACGCGGCGTCACGGTCGAGGTCGGCGAGAAGCAGACCGCCATCGACCTCCAGGTCGTCGTCGCATACGGGGTGAGCATCCGTGAGGTCGCCGCGGAGGTCCGCGAGAACGTGATCGCGGCGGTGGAACGGATGACGGGCCTGGAGGTCGTCGAGGTGAACATCGCCGTCAACGACGTGCACCTGCCGGACGAGGGCGCGCCGCGGACCAGCGAGGAGCGCGTGCTCTAGTCGCGAGGCGGGCAGTGGCAGGGCCTCTGCCCCATCGCTCCTCGCGGCGGAGGGGCAGCCGCCGACTGCAGGCGGTGATCGCCTGATCCGGGCTCAACTCGGCCCCACTGACGGGTAGTCCGAGGTGGCTCCGCGTTCGGATCCGTCGGCGGGAGGACGGGACACATCGCTCGCTCAGCGTCGACTCGCGCTCCTCCGGCTGGAGTTGCCCCGGGTGGAGCTTCCCCGGCTGGAGCTTCCCCGGCTGGAGCTTCGCCGGGTGGACCAGCCCGACCCCACGCCGGCCGAGTGCGCTGCGAGGAAGGCAAGCCCGACGAGCATGAGGCTCGTCGGGCTGAAGATCACGTCGGTCGACGTCTCGGTGACACGGATGATGAAGGCGATGGCGAAGAATGCGGCGGCCACGAATGCGAGCATCTGTCTACCCCTACCGGTGGACGACGAGTCACACGTGATCCCGGTGGCTGCGCCGCTGCCTGCCGGGTTCCCCGGACGGCGCCGATCAGTCGCGTGGATCCCGTGCCGAAGCCGGTGGCGACGCCTCGTCGCCCGACCTGCTGAGGCCGTGGACGAGGCAACCGGGACGGCTGGTACCACGGGCCGTCGACCGCCCGGCTCGCAGGCCGACCGACTTGAGATGGCGAGTCGGTGAACACATCCGGTGGGCCGTTTCGCGGACGCGATCCGTGCGAGTGTGGGAAGCGGACAGGCCGACACCGAGCACCTGGCCACGGATCGGATGCCGCGGTCGGCCGTCCGCGACAGTGAGGAGCGCCCCATGGGCGCGAACACGGCCGAAGCCGCGGTACCTGACGCCATTCAGGCACTGACGGACCGACTGACGACCTCCTACGGCGACCTGCTGACGCCTGTGATCGTGCGGGATGTGGTGCAGGACTGCTACCAGCCGCTCAGCAACGCTCGTATCCCCACCTACGTGCCGATCCTCGTCGAGCACGGCAGCCGTACCAAGCTGCGGCAACTCACCCGGCGCTCCGATCCCACGGTTCTCCATCGCGAGCACTCCGACGGGGCACGAGGTCACTCGATCACAAGGGCCTGTCGAAGGGTGCGGAGCGCCCTGACCCGATCGGCATGAGCACGTCCCCACCCACCGCACGCAACGAAGACCTCTGGTGCGATTGCCGTCGGCTCGCGATTGGCGTTCCCAGCCGTGTGGTCGCGGCGACCGATGAAGCTGCCGTTCACCGCGTTCTACCAGTCCGCGCGCCGGTGAAGTCCAAGTGATAGTGCCTCCGGCCCGCACCACATGCTGCTGGTGGCGGCTGGTCGCGATGCGCCGGGGCTTGCTCGCGAGTGGTCAGACGATCAGGCCGTTGAGGGGTTCGGTGCCGTCGATGAAGGTGCGGGCCAGGTCGGACAGTCGGCGGTTGTGGGCGCGGGCGTAGGCGCGCAGCGCGGAGAAAGCCTGTTCCATGTCGATGTCGAGGCGTTCGGCCAGTTTGCCCTTGGCCTGTTCGATCAGGACGCGGCTGCTCAGCGCGGTCTGTAACTGTTCGCTGAGGACGGCGCCGCGGTCAGTGGAGCGTTGCTGCAGCAGGCTGATGGTGGCTACATCGGCCAGGGCCTGGGCGATGAGTGTGCCCGCCGGATCGAAGGGGCCGGCGTCGGAGCGGAAGAGGCTCAGGGCGCCGACGACCTCGTCCCGCAGGCGCATCGGCAGGGCCTGGACCGCCGCGAACCCACTGTGGTGGGCCTGCGCGGCGAAGCGCGGCCAGCGGTGGATCTCTGTGGTCACGTCGGGGATGGAGACCGGTGCGCCGGTGCGGAAGGTCTCCAGGCAGGGGCCTTCGTCGTTCTGGAGCTGGAAGAGTTCCAGCACGCGCACCCGTTCGCTGGAGGCGGCCACGACCCGGAGTTCGCCGTTGCGGTCGGCGAGCAGTACCCCTGCCGCACTCACACCGAGCAGGCCGACGCAGCGGTCGGTCAGCAGGCTCAGAAAGTCCATCAGGTCGAAGTCGGCGACCATGTTGTCGGCCAGCTCGACGAACGTCCTGGACAGGAGCTGCTGATCCGTCGCATGCACCCTTGTCCTGGGAGTGGTTCCGGCCGGGGAACGGCGGGACCGGCTGTCAGGCGTCATCGTCGCGCAGACCGGGGTTCGTGTCCGCAGGTGATCGGAGGCGGCGGGCGATCACGTCGCGGATGACCAAGCCTCCGTCGTGCCGCTCGTCGGCATGGGTCCGCCGCCTGCCCGGCCGCCAGCCCCTGGACCCGGGTCGACCGGCCGTCAGTTGTCACAAGTCGCGCTTGCCGTCCCACCGTTCATCCCCTCACGCGCGTGCCTCAACCCTGGCCCTGCTGCGGCTACTGGATTCGTGCTGGGTGCGCGAGGTCACCCGGCTCCGCGGTCGTCCGCTCTGCGAGGGGAAGGACCAGGGCCCGCAACACGGTTGGGCCCGGTGGCCTGTAGAGCAGGCCGATGTCGTGCCATCCTCGCGACCGGAATCCGGCACAGGCCGCACGATGGGTCCGGTCCACCAGGGTTGCGCCGAGCAGAGCCCGGCGGTCGGCGAGCAGCCGCTCCTGCAGGCGGTCGGCCAGGCCGTGGTACCGCTCGGAGGGACGGACCACCGTCCCGCTGATGGCGAAGACCTGTCCGGACGTGGTGAGTTGAGCGATGTGCTGTGGGAGTGGTCCACGGAATCCCGTCCACCAGGAGCCGTCGCGCGCTACGGGGAATCCGAACGCGTATCCCACCAGGCGGGGTGCCTGGGCGGTCACCATGGTGAACCCCGGTCGCCACGTGTCGTGTGTGAGACGGCGCAGGAAGTCCTTCCGGCCGCTGTGCTCCCACCCGGGTGTTGTGGCGCAGGACTCCGCGTACAGGTCTGCCAGGTCCTCGCGCAGTCCCTCGGCCTGCCAGCGGTTGAGCCGGCGCAGACCCAGGGGCGACGTGCGCGTGGCGAGCGGCAGACGACCTGGGCCCGTTCGCGGTCGGCCCGGCCCTGGTAAGGCCGTCACAGCACACCGCTCGGGAGAGCGGGCAGGGTCGGAGCGGGCCAGTGTGCGGCCTGGGGCAGGGGAAAGGGCTGCGGAGGCGTCCAGTTCCCGGCGTGGGCATCCGGGAGGGTGACGAAGAGGGAACCGGAGCCGGTGAGTGTGACGAGGCGTTCCAACGCCGGGCTGGGATGGCGCAGTTGCAGGGATCCTCCGGCCGCGGCGGTGTGCAGCAAGGCGCAGAGGAAGGCGTTGAGGCTGTTGTGGCCGCAGAAGGTCACGGCGGTGACATCGACGTCGATGGCGCGGATGCCGTCGTGGAGACAGCGCTCCAGGGACGCGTGCACCAGGGGCGCGGAGTCGAGGTCGATCTCGCCGGTCAGGGTGATCAGTGCCCGGTTGCCGGTGTCGTGCCGGTGGACGTTCAGGACGGGTGGGACACGCATGGGCGGGGTGCCTCGGTTCACGAGACCGTGCCGGGAAGCCGGGACGGTCGTACTGTCGTGCGGGCAGGTGAACGACCGGTCCAGCAGCCGATGTTCCGGGGCGTGGGACCCAGTCGGTTCCCTCGGGGATGCGCTGGGCGAGGGGACGAGTGATCCGCTCTCCGCAGACATACGGGCCAAGCAACGGTGGCCCGCCGGGGTCTGGGACGTCCGTATGAAGCATAGTCCTGGGGCCCATCCCACGGTCGGCCCCGAAGACGGGTACCACGATGTTTACAAAGCGATCTCGACGCCGTCACCGCCCGACTCACCCTCCGCTGGAGTTCGGGCAGCACCGAGGATGCCGTGAACAGCATCAAAAAGATCAAAAGGCGGCTATACGGGCATGCCGAATTCGAACTACTCCGCAAGATGATCCTGCTTCAGTAGCTGTCCAAGACTGTTCCCGTCATCGCTGCCAGAGCCCGCTGGCACTCGCCCCAGCCACCGTCGGGCTACAACTGCAACCAAAACTGCAACCACGCACGACGATGGGCCCCGCTGCAAGCAGCGGGGCCCATCGACATCGTGCCCGGTGAGGCACTGGCGGAGGATACGAGATTCGAACTCGTGAGGGGTTGCCCCCAACACGCTTTCCAAGCGTGCGCCCTAGGCCACTAGGCGAATCCTCCGCGGCAAACAATACAAGACGTTGAGGAGTGCTCGCGAACTCGTTCCCCCCGCTCAGATCCTGTAGCCTGTGCGGAGCCCCTCACGCGGCGCTATCTGACTGAACTCCCCCAGGGCCGGAAGGCAGCAAGGGTAGGTTGGCTCTGGCGGGTGCGTGGGGGGCGCTTGCGTTTCCGGGGTCGGGTTTCCAGGGCGGGACAGTCTGCCGGGGGCCGAGGCAGTTGCCCAGGGGTTGGGACAGGCGCCCAGGGGTCGGGGCAGTCGCCCAGGGGTCGGGACGGTCGCCGGACTCACAGGCGGGCCCGGTTGTCAGTGGGCGCCTATAACCTCGTACGCGTGTCGTCTCTCGCGCTGTACCGCCGTTATCGCCCGGAGTCGTTCGCCGAGGTCATCGGGCAGGAACATGTCACCGACCCGTTGCAGCAGGCGCTGCGGAACAACCGGGTCAATCACGCGTACCTGTTCAGCGGGCCGCGAGGCTGCGGCAAGACCACGAGCGCGCGCATCCTGGCCCGCTGTCTGAACTGCGAGAAGGGCCCCACCCCGACCCCCTGCGGCGAGTGCCTGTCCTGCACGGACCTCGCGCGCAACGGACCCGGTTCGATCGACGTCATCGAGATCGACGCCGCGTCGCACGGTGGTGTGGACGACGCCCGTGAGCTGCGCGAGAAGGCGTTCTTCGGGCCCGCGAGCAGCCGCTACAAGATCTACATCATCGACGAGGCCCACATGGTCACGTCGGCCGGTTTCAACGCGCTGCTCAAGGTCGTCGAAGAGCCGCCGGAGCACCTCAAGTTCATCTTCGCGACCACCGAACCCGAGAAGGTCATCGGGACGATCCGGTCGCGCACCCATCACTACCCCTTCCGGCTCGTGCCGCCCAGCACCCTGCGCGAGTACCTGGGCCAGGTCTGCGGGCAGGAGAACATCCCGGTCGAGGAGGGCGTCCTGCCCCTCGTCGTGCGCGCCGGCGCCGGTTCCGTGCGTGACTCCATGTCCGTCATGGACCAGTTGCTCGCCGGCGCCAGCACCGACGGTGTGACATACGCCATGGCGACCTCGCTGCTCGGCTACACCGACGCCTCGCTGCTCGACTCCGTCGTCGAGGCCTTCGCCACCGGTGACGGCGCCGCCGCCTTCGAGGTCGTCGACCGCATCATCGACGGTGGCAACGACCCGCGCCGTTTCGTCGCCGACCTGCTGGAGCGCCTCCGCGACCTGGTGATCCTCGCGGCCGTCCCCGACGCCCTCGACAAGGGCCTCATCGACGCCCCCACCGACGTACTCGAACGCATGCAGGCCCAGGCAGGCACCTTCGGCGCCGCCGAACTCAGCCGCGCCGCCGACCTCGTCAACACCGGCCTGACCGAGATGCGCGGCGCCACCTCCCCCCGCCTCCAGCTCGAACTCATCTGCGCCCGCGTCATGCTCCCCGCCGCCTACGGCGACGAGCAGTCGGTCATGGCCCGCCTCGACCGGCTGGAGCGCGGCGTCAACTTCGCGGGCGGCGGTGCCGCGCCCGCCATGGCCTACGTCCCCGGCCCCGACGCCCACCCCCAAGCCCACGCGCAGCCCCCCGCCCAGCAGGCTCACGCCCCGGCTCCCGTCCCCCCGGGCGGTGGTGCCGCCGCCGCGCGCGCAGCCGTACGAGGTCCAGGGGCGCCCGGCACCTCCCCGGCTCCCGTCGCGACCCCGCCCGCGATGCCGGCGGAGCAGCCCCCCGCCCCCGCACCTGCCTACGTCCAGCCCGCGCCGCCCACCCCGGAACCCCAACAGCCGCAGCCCCAAGCACAACCCCAGGCCCCCGCCCCCGGAGCCTGGCCCACCGCCACAGCCGCGGGCAGCGGTCGCCGCCCCGGCGGCTGGCCCACGACGGCACCGGCGGGCGGCGGACAACCCCCGGCCCCCGCCCACAACAGCCCAGCCCCCACCCCCGTACAGGCTTCCGCACCCCAGACCGCGGCTCCCACCCAGGCCGCTGTCCCGCCCCCGGCCGGCGGCCTCGACCCCCGCATGCTCTGGCCGAACATCCTGGAAGTGGTGAAGAACCGCCGCCGTTTCACCTGGATCCTGCTGAGCCAGAACGCGCAGGTCACCGGCTTCGACGGCACGACCCTCCAGATCGGCTTCGTCAACGCCGGTGCGCGGGACAACTTCAACAGCAGCGGCAGCGAGGACGTACTGAAGCAGGCGCTGTCCGAGCAGTTCAACGTCCAGTGGAAGATCGACGCGATCGTGGACCCGTCGGGCGGCGGCACCCCGCCCCCGCAACCGGGCGGTTCCTACGGTGGCGGTGGCGGCGCGACGGGTGGTTACGGCGGTGCGCCGTCCGGTGGCTACGGCGCCCCGGCCCCCGCCACGCCCGCCCCCCGCCCGGCGTCCCCCCAGCCCACGCCCGCACCCGCCCCCACGAACACGCCCAACTCACCCTCGGCACAGGCCCCGGCGCCCGCCCAACCCCCCGCACCCCCGGCCCCCGCCCCCCGCACGGTCTCCGCCGAGGACGACACCCCCGAGGACGACGACCCCGACCTCGACGAGTCAGCCCTCTCCGGCCACGAACTGATCGTCCGGGAACTGGGAGCCACGGTGATCGAAGAGTTCACCAACGAGTAGCCGCCCCGGCTCCCTGCACTCCGCCCCACCCCGATGCCCTCAGGGTCGCGGGGCTGCGTCGACATGCGGCTCCGCCGCGCGGGCGCGCCCAGCCCCGCCCGTTCACCCAGCCCCGCCCCACCCCCGACAGCGGCGACGGCCCAGCCCAGCCCCCTAACCCCGCCCCACACCAATACCCCTAGGGGCGCGGGGAACTGCGCGCCCAGCCCCCACGAACCCGCACCCCGCAACCAACCCAAGCCATCCACCCCCAACCCGTCCACAACCCCGCCCCGCCACCCACCAACCCCCACCCCGACCAACCCCACTCCCACCGTGACCTAGGCTGACCCCGTGAAGGTCCTCGTCATCGGTACCGGTGCCCGCGAACACGCCCTGTGCCATTCCCTGTCCAACGACCCCGACGTCACCGCTCTGCACTGCGCCCCCGGCAACGCCGGCATCGCAGAGGTGGCCGAGCTGCACCAGGTCGACGCCCTCGACGGCGCAGCCGTAGCCGCGCTGGCCACCGAACTCGGTGCCGAGCTCGTCGTGGTCGGCCCGGAGGCACCCCTCGTCGCCGGGGTCGCCGACGCCGTGCGCGAGGCGGGCATCCCGGTCTTCGGCCCCTCCGGGGAGGCCGCGCAGCTGGAGGGCTCCAAGGCCTTCGCCAAGGAAGTGATGGCGGCGGCCGGTGTGCCGACCGCCCGCTCCTATGTCTGCACGACCCCGGAAGAGGTCGACGAGGCTCTCGACGCCTTCGGTGCGCCGTACGTCGTGAAGGACGACGGACTCGCCGCAGGCAAGGGCGTCGTCGTCACCGACGACCTCGAAGCCGCGAAGGCGCACGCCAACGCCTGCGAGCGGGTCGTCATCGAGGAGTTCCTCGACGGCCCCGAGGTGTCGCTCTTCGCGATCACCGACGGCGTCACCGTCGTCCCGCTGCAGCCCGCGCAGGACTTCAAGCGCGCGCTGGACGGCGACGAGGGCCCGAACACCGGCGGCATGGGCGCGTACTCCCCGCTGCCGTGGGCCGACCCGAAGCTGGTGGACGAGGTCATGCAGACCGTCCTCCAGCCGACCGTCGACGAGATGCGCCGCCGCGGCACCCCCTTCTCCGGCCTCCTCTACGCCGGCCTCGCGATCACCAGTCGCGGAGTGCGGGTCATCGAGTTCAACGCCCGCTTCGGCGACCCGGAGACCCAGGTGGTCCTGGCCCGCCTGAAGACCCCGCTGGCCGGCGTCCTGCTCGCCGCCGCCGACGGCACCCTCGACGACCTGGCCCCCCTGCGCTGGAGCGAGGACGCGGCGGTCACCGTCGTCATCGCCTCGCGCAACTACCCCGGCACCCCGCGCACCGGCGACCCGATCACCGGCCTCGACGAGGTCGCGGCGCAGGACGCCCCGCACGCGTACGTGCTGCACGCCGGTACCAGGTACGACGGCGACGACGTCGTCAGCGCCGGCGGCCGCGTCCTCTCCGTCACGGCGACCGGCACCGACCTCACCCAGGCCCGCGAGCGCGCGTACGCGGCCGTGGCCCGCGTCCGCCTCGACGGCTCCCAGCACCGCACGGACATCGCGGCGAAGGCGGCGGCGGGCGAGTAGCCCCAAGCCCTCAAGCGCCTCCGCGCGCCGGTGAACCACACCGATGCACCACACCGGTGGACCGCACCGATAAACCCCACAGGCCCCGAATCCGTCTCACGATTCGGGGCCTGATCCTTGCCCTCTGTCATCCACCTTTCCCCTGAGCCATTCCATCGAGTGACCGATGCCCCAACCGGCTGACGGGGGCCGGGGCCCCAACTATGGTGCGGCGCAAGCGTTCCGGCACTTGGCCCACCGGCATTGCGATGTCAGTGGCGGGTGCCACAGTGGGGGAGTGAGCAACGCCAGCAGAACGGGACAGCACGGAGGGGGCGAGGTCCGGTCGTGACCGGTATGGGTGTGGGTGTGGAGGCGGGCGCGCAGGCGGCGCGTTCCCGGGCCTTGGCCGTGCTGCGGATCCGCAGCCGGGCGCTGGCCGTCGCCCTGTTGCCCGCCGCCGTCGCGGTGATCCTGCTGGCGGGCGGTTCCACCGGCCATCTCGTGGGCCGGGGCTGGGACCTCTCCCGCTGGATCATGGGCGTGGCCGCGGTCGTCGTGCTGCTCGCGGCCAGCGCCATCGCGCTGGTCGTCGCGCGGGCCCGCCCGGCCGTGAGTCCTACGGTCGCGATCGCCGAGGAGTCGGCCCCCGACCTGTACCGCCTGGTGCGCGACCTCGCCGACCGCCTCGACGTCCCCGCACCGTCCGCGATAGCGCTCACCCCGGACTGCGACAGCTGGCTGGAGGACCGCACCCACCCGTCCCACGGCCCGCCCCCGCAGGAGAACCGCGACGAGATCACCGGCGTACGCGGCCTCACCCCGGCGCGTTCCCGTCGTACGGCCGCCTCGCCCGTCCTCGTCATCGGGTCGCCGTTCCTGTGGTGGATGCGGGTGGGCGAGCTGCGCGCGGTGCTCGCGCCGGTCGTCGCCGGTACGGGACCCTCGGCGCACCCGGACATAGCCGCGGCCCGCCGTTTCGTACGGGGTCTGGACGCGGCGGTGGCCGTGACCTCGGCACCGCGCGGTCCCGTGTTCCGTTCGGTGCTCGCCGGTGTCGGCTGGGTCGCCCGGCTGCTGCTGCGCAGTTGCCGGGGGCACGCGGCCGAGATGGAGCGGGGCGTGGCCGCCGCTGCCGCCGAGCGCGCACAGGCTGTGGACTACGGCCTGCGGATCGTCGCGCAGGAACAGGTGGGCCTGGCGTACGCGGGCTGGGACCGGCTGCTGACCCGGGTCGCGCTGCCCGCGTGGCGGATGGGCCGCTGGCCGTCCCGGCTGGACGCGGGCGTTGTCGCGGCGCTCACGGAGCTGTCCCGGCGCGACCGCCTGGCCGAGGGCTTCGCCTCCCGTCTCGGCGAGCGCCCTGCCTGTGACCTGCTCGAAGAGCCCGGCACGATCGACGAGGCGACCTCGCTCCTCGCCGCCCGCCTCTTCCACGGCGGCCCCGCCGAGACCGGTCCCGACTGGGCGCCGGTGAGCTGGCAGGAGTACCCGGAGGAGGTCGTCGACCGCAAATGGCGCACCGACGCGGCCCGCCTCCACCGCGTCCTGGACACCCTCGGCGTCCGCCGCGCCCCCGACCCCACCCCGCCCCACCACGACGCCCCGACCCTGGCCCGAGTGGTGGACCACCTGACGGACCCGACGGCGACGGCAGCGGGCGACGACCGGTACGGGGAGGCCGACGGCGCCCCCGATCCGTACGGGACGGACGCCACCCTCGACGACCCGTCCACCCCCGCACAACTGGAAGCCCCGCACCCGGAGTTGGAGCCGCACCCGGAGTCGGAGCCGGACCTCCACCCGCACCCCCACCCGGAGCCCGAGCCCTACAAGGCGATGGCCGCCGACGACGACGAAGAGCTCGGTGAAGGCTGCTCGCCGCACAGCGCGGCCCTCGCCGCAGGCCTCACCGCGGAGCTGGCGCGCGAGGAGGCCGCGACCCCGCCGACGAGTTCGGCCCCACCCGGGCAGGGGCCCGACACCGGGCTCTGGGACGACACCGCGCTCCCTCTCTTCCCGCTCCAACCCCCGCGCACGGGACGGGAGTTGCTCGCCGATCACGTCACGGCGATGGTGTGCTGCGCCGCGATGGACACCGCCGGCGCGCTACCTGGCCTGGACTGGCTCGACGGTCCGACGCTGCTCGTCAACGGCGAAAGGGCGGCCGATCTCGCCCCGAGGGTGCTCAGCCTCGTCGAGGACGGCGACCCGGCACCCCTGCGCGCATGGCTGATCGACCTCGGCATACGCCCCGAGAAGCCGGTACGGCTCGTCTGACGCCGGGTACGGCTCGTCTGACGCCGAGGCCCCCGGCCGCACAGCCACCACCCACCGGTATCGGAACCCCGTGCTCCACTTTTGGTCAATTGGCAACGACCAGTGACAGAGTGCGTGCTTAATGTGATGTGCTGGGGCCGATCCCGTACGCCGTCCCGTACCTGGCAAAGGCTTACGGCATACGACAGTTGAACGAAGGAACACCACGGGGGCACGAGGGAGGGGAGCGACCATGGGGTCGGAGCAGATCCGCCGCTGGGAGTCCGGAGCGCTGGCGCACGCCGTCACGGACCCCTTCGGGCAGGGCCCCGTCCCCTGGCTCCGGGGCAGCGAGACCTACTTCGACGACACCGGCCACGTCGTCCCCTGGTACGTGGACCCGACCCCGGCCCACGCCCCCCGCGCCTCCGGCGGAAACGCCCCCAAGCTCCCCGCCCCCCGCGCGTCCGGAGGCGGCGGCCCGCGCTCCGCCGACGACGTCCGCCGTCAGATCAAGGGGTTCACCTCCGCGAGCGCGGTCGCGCCCGGCGAGGCGCTCGACTTCCACGTCACGGTCGACCCGCCCCAGGAGTTCGCCGTGGACGTGTACCGCATCGGCCACTACGGCGGTGACGGCGCCGCCAAGATCACCACCAGCCCCCGCCTCTCGGGCATCGTGCAGCCCCCGCCGCTCACCGCCGACCGCACGGTCTCCTGCCACCACTGGTGGCTGTCCTGGCGGCTGCAGATCCCGAGCTACTGGAGCATCGGCGCGTACGTGGCGGTCCTCACCACCGCCGACGGCTACCGCTCGCACATCCCGTTCACGGTCCGCGACAGCCACCCCGCCGACCTGCTTCTCCTCCTGCCGGACATCACGTGGCAGGCCTACAACCTCTACCCGGAGGACGGCCACACCGGCGCGAGCCTCTACCACGCGTGGGACGGCGACGGCCGCCTCCTCGGCGAGTCCGAGGCCGCGACGACGGTCTCCTTCGACCGCCCGTACGCGGGCGCCGGCCTGCCCCTGCACGTGGGCCACGCCTACGACTTCATCCGCTGGGCCGAGCGCTACGGCTACGACCTCGCCTACGCCGACGCCCGCGACCTGCACTCCGGACGCGTAGACCCCACCCGCTACCGGGGGTTGGTCTTCCCGGGCCACGACGAGTACTGGTCGACACAGATGCGCCGTACCGTCGAACGCGCCCGCGACCACGGCACGTCCCTCGTCTTCCTCTCCGCCAACACCATGTACTGGCAAGTGGAGTTGGGGCCGTCCCCGTCCGGGGTCCCCGACCGGCTGCTCACCTGCCGCAAGCGCCGGGGCCCGGGCAAACCGGTGCTGTGGCGTGAAGTCGACCGCCCCGAGCAGCAGTTGGTCGGCATTCAGTACGCGGGCCGGGTGCCCGAGCCGTACCCCCTGATCGTCCGCAACGCCGACCACTGGCTGTGGGAGGCGACCGGCGCCGGCGAGGGCGACCCGGTCGAGGGCCTGGTCGCGGGCGAGGCCGACCGGTACTTCCCGCGCACCCAGCTTCCGCAGCACGAGGAGCGCATCCTGCTCGCCCACTCCCCGTACGCGGACGGCGAGGGCGCCCTCCGCCACCAGGAGACGTCCCTGTACCGGGCGCCGTCCGGCTCCCTCGTCTTCGCCTCCGGCACCTTCGCCTGGTCACCGGCCCTGGACCGCCCCGGCCATGTGGACGCCCGTGTCCAGCGCGCCACGGCCAACCTCCTGGACCGCATCTGCAAGCACGACTGACCTCACGTACAAGGCCTCCTCACCCCCTGTCCGGAGGCGGCCGCGCATACGGGACAATCGAGCCAGTTGGAGAGACCCACTGGAGGAACCGTGTCCGGATTCGTAGAAAAGCCCGAGCCGCTCCAGGTTCCGGGCCTGACGCACCTCCACACCGGCAAGGTGCGCGAGCTCTACCAGAACGAGGCGGGCGACCTCGTGATGGTCGCCAGCGACCGCATCTCCGCGTACGACTGGGTACTGCCGACGGAGATCCCCGACAAGGGCCGCGTCCTCACCCAGCTCTCCCTCTGGTGGTTCGACCAGCTCGCCGACCTGATCCCCAACCACGTCCTCGGCACCGACCTCCCGCCCGGCGCCCCCGCCGACTGGGCGGGCCGCACCCTCATCTGCAAGTCCCTCCAGATGGTCCCGGTGGAGTGCGTGGCCCGCGGCTACCTCACCGGCTCCGGCCTGCTGGAGTACGACGCCTCCCGCACGGTCTGCGGCCTCGCCCTCCCCGAGGGCCTGGTCGACGGCAGCGAACTCCCGGCCCCGATCTTCACCCCGGCGACGAAGGCCGCCGTAGGGGAGCACGACGAGAACGTGTCGTACGAGGAGGTCGCGCGTCAGGTCGGCGCCGACACCGCCGCGCAGCTGCGCCAGGCGACCCTCGCGGTCTACGGCCGCGCCCGGGACGTCGCGCGCGACCGGGGCATCATCCTCGCGGACACGAAGTTCGAGTTCGGCTTCGACGGCGAGACGCTGATCGCGGCCGACGAGGTCCTCACCCCGGACTCGTCCCGTTTCTGGCCGGCCGAGACCTGGGAGCCGGGCCGCGCGCAGCCGTCGTACGACAAGCAGTTCGTGCGCGACTGGCTGACCGGCCCGGAGTCCGGCTGGGACCGCAAGAGCGAGCAGCCGCCGCCGGCGCTTCCGCAGCAGGTGGTGGACGCGACGCGCGGGAAGTACATCGAGGCGTACGAGCGCCTGACCGGCCTGAGCTGGAGCTAGTTGCACGAAAAGACCCCGGTCCAGTGGACCGGGGTCTTGTTCCCGAGCGGACGACCAGGTTCGAACTGGCGACCTCAACCTTGGCAAGGTTGCGCTCTACCAACTGAGCTACGTCCGCGCTGCGCCGTGGCGCGAGAGCAACTATACCCAACCTCGCTCGCGTGCGAGACGCACTGCCGCATGACGGTTCTCGGCCCCGAGTTTCGAGACGGCGGAGGAGAGATAGTTCCGTACGGTCCCCTGCGAGAGCGCGGCCCGTTCGGCGATCTCCGCGACCGGAGCTCCGTCGGCGGCCAGCTCCAGCACCTCGGCCTCGCGGGCGGTCAGCGGTGAGTCCCCGGCGGAGATCGCGTCGGCGGCCAACTCGGGGTCGACATAGCGGTTTCCGGCATGCACGGTACGAATGATCTCGGCAAGCCGCTGCGCGCTGACGGTCTTCGGCACGAACCCCCGCACCCCGGCCGCAAGCGCTCGCTTGAGATGCCCGGGCCGCCCGTGCCCGGTCACGATCAGCACTCGGCACCCCGGCAGCTCGGCCCGCAACGATGTGGCCACCTTCACACCGTCCGCCCCCGGCATCTGAAGATCCAGCACAGCCACATCCGGCACATGAGCCCGAGCCATGGCAAGCGCCTCGGGCCCGGTCGCGGCCTCGGCCACCACCACGAGGTCGTCCTCCAGCCCGAGCAACGCGGCGAGCGCACCCCGGATGAGGTGCTCGTCATCGGCGAGCAGGAGTCTTACGACGGGGGCGGTCACGCGACGGCCCCGGTCACGTCCGGCAACGGCACCGTCGCCACCACCCTGAACCGGTCCTCGCCCACGGTCCCCGCCTCCAGTTCTCCACCCACGGCGGTGAGCCGCTCCCGCAGTCCCACCAGTCCTGACCCGCCGTTCTCCCCGGTGAGCCCCACCGGCCCGGGCCTCTCACCCCCGTCGCCCATCTTCACCCCGTCGTTCTCAACGGTGAGCACAACCCGCCCCTCCGCCACCCGCACCCCCACCACGCACCGCCCCGCATCCCCGTGCCGCAGCACATTGGTCGTCGCCTCGCGGACCACCCACCCGAGCGCCGACTGCACCTCGACCGGCAGTCCCGCCGCGTCGCCGGTCACCTCGCACTCGATGCCGGCGGCGGCCAACACGCCCTGGGCGCCCGCCAGTTCGAGTCTGAGGTCGGCCTCGCGGTAGCCCCGTACGACATCGCGTACCTCCCGCTGGGACTCCCGGGCGATCCGCTGGACCTCGATCATCTGCTCCACGGCCTCGGCGCGCCCGCGCCGGGCGAGCTGCACAGCCAGCTCGCTCTTCAGCGCGATCACCGACAGGTTGCGGCCCATGACGTCGTGCAGGTCGCGCCCGAACCGGAGTCGTTCCTCGGCGACGGCGAGGCGGGCCCGGGTCTCGCGGGCCTCGTCGAGTTCGTAGACGGCGTCGAGGAGCCAGACGGAGAACGCGGCGGTGAAGGCGAGGCCGCCGCCGGCGAACAGGACGGCCAGCCCGGTGCCGAGCGCGGCCGGCGCGGCCACCCCCAGCGGGAGTTGCGCGACCATCGCCCCGCCGACCGCACCCGTCACCACCGCGAGCACCTGCCGCCGGCCGCGCACCCCGAGCGTCAACGTCCCGGCGCCGAAGCTCAGCACCCCCACGAAGAGCGTGCTCGCGGCGGCCCGCACCTGGTCGTCACCGGGACCCCGTTCCCGCAGGACGAGCGCGGCGACGGCGATCAGCACGGTCACCGACCCGAGGAACCACAGCAGCCGGAGGGGCTGCGCGCGCCGGTCACGCGTCCAGTCGAGCGCCCGGGAGGCGGTCGCCGAGCAGATCAGCGCGTGCACGGTGACGACCGCCGCCATCCAGGTCGCGGTACCCACCCCGACCTGCGCGAACAGCGGCAGACCGATCGCGGCGACCTCGATCACGGCGAAGAAGTGGAAGGACCAGCGGGTGTACGTCTCGACCTTCCCGGGCGTGCTCTTCCGCCCCCACCAGCCGCCGGATCCGACCGTGTCCCTACCTGCCGCGCCCGATCCTCCAGGTGCCCGCATCTCCTGGTGCTCCCCGTGCTCCCGGTACCTCAGCGCCGCGGCTCCCACCGGAACCACCGCCGTACAGCAAACACCGCGAGGACGGTCCAGGCCAGCGCGGTCAGGACGGCGCCGAGCGCGTCGTAGCCGGACAGGCCGCCGTTCCAGCCGCCGCTGATCAGCCGGATCGCGGGGGACAGCGGAAGGAATTGGCAGGCGTCCGCGACCCGGTCGGGCAGGAGCTGCAGCGGGATGATGATCCCGGACCCGAGCATGGACGCGAACAGCACCGGCAGCGCGGTCACCTGCGCGCTCTCCGCCGTCCTGGTCACCGTCGCCGTGAGGGCGGCCAGCGCGGCGGACAGGAACAGCCCGAACAGCAGCCCCAGGACGACGAGTTGGGGCATCGCGGGCGCCCCCGCGTCCAGCAGCAGCACGCACGCCACCGCCAGCAGCACGGACTGCACGAACCCGACACACACCGCCGGCAGCGCGGTCCCCGCGAGGATCTCGGAGTCGCCCAGCTCCCCGGTGCGCAACCGCTTGAGGACCAGTTCCTCCCGCCGCGAGACGAAGGCACTCACCAGCGACGAGTACACGGCGAAGAGCAGCGAGAACCCGATCGCGGCCGTGAGCATCACCGCTCCGACCGTCAGCCCCTCGCCCTTGAGATTCATCTGGTCGACGGCCGGCCGCACGCTGAACGGCAGCGCCAACGGCACGAGCAGCGCCGTGACGACCGCACTCCGGTTCCGCCCCAGCAACGCCAACTCGGCCCGCCCGAGCGCCCGTAGCCGCCCGACCGGCGTAGTCGTAGCAGCCGTCGTCGTAGTCGTCACGGCACTCATACCGTCACCTCCTGCTCCCGAGCGATCCCCAGAAACGCCTCTTCCAGCGAAGCCGACCGCACCTCAAGCCGCCGCAATTCGATCCCCGCCCCCTCGGCCCACACCAACAACCCGGTAGTCGCCCGCTGCAACTCCTGCGTCTCCAGCCGTACGACCCTCCCGGCCACCTCGTGCCCGACGACCCCCAGTTCGCCGAGCGGTGGCAGGTCCCCCACGAAATAGCCCGAGGGCAACTCGAACGAGATCCGCGACGGTCGCCCCGCCGTCACCTCGGCGGGCGTCCCGGTGACCGCGATCCGCCCCTCGCTGAGGATCGCGAGCCGGTCGGCGAGCCCCTCCGCCTCCTCCAGGTAGTGCGTGGTCAGCAGCACGGTCGTCCCGCCGTCGCGCAGCGCCCGCACCAACTCCCAGGTGTCCCGGCGCCCTTCGGCGTCGAGCCCGGTCGTCGGCTCGTCGAGGAACAGCACCTCGGGCTCCCCGAGCAGCGCGAGCGCGAGATCGAGCCGCCGCCGTTCACCCCCGGACAACTGCTTCACCCGTACGTCCGCCCGCCGCGCGAGCCCGACCAGCGCGAGCGCCTCCGACTCGGGCCGCGCCCCGCTCGTACAGCCGGCCCACATCCGCGCGGTCTCGGCGACGGTCAGCTCGGACGGAAACCCGCCCTCCTGCAACATCACCCCGGTCCGCGGCCGTACGGCGGCCCGCTCGCTGTAGGGATCGTGGCCGAGGACGCGCACCCGCCCGCCGGACGCCGGCGCGAGCCCCTCAAGAAGTTCGACCGTGGAGGTCTTGCCCGCGCCATTGGTGCCCAGGAGCGCGAAGACCTCCCCGCGCCGCACGGAGAACGTGATCCCCCGCACAGCCTCGAACCCGCCCCCGTACACACGGCGTAGGTCAGTGACCTCAATCACGTGTTCGTGTTCGTTGGTGTCCATGACTTCAGCGTCGCCGCGGCGGGGGTCCGACAGCAGTGCGCGGTGTCATCACTCGGCATGACAAATGTCAGACGGGGACGATCTGCTGACGCGCATCGGGCGATGGATCGGGCATAGCAAAGACCCCGGTCCACTGGACCGGGGTCTTTCGCTGGAGCGGACGACCAGGTTCGAACTGGCGACCTCAACCTTGGCAAGGTTGCGCTCTACCAACTGAGCTACGTCCGCATTGCCTCCGACCAGCTCTCACTGATCGGCGCGAGCACCAGCCTACCCGATCCACAAGAGTGGTCCGAACGGTGATGCTGCAGAGCGGGTGACAGGAATTGCACACTGCGCCTTCCCCCTGGAAGGGGGATGTTCTGCTACTGAACTACACCCGCATGTACTCCGTGAGCTGGGCCTTTCGGCCTCGCCCCTCGGCGTGCTCCGAACTCTAGCTGACCAGGAGGGGTGCAGCGCAAGTCGGTTGCCCCGAGGGGCCGATGACCGGCCGTCGGCCCAGCTTTCACACGGCGTCGGTCACTGCGCGGCGGCGAACGCCTCGTAGACCTTCTTGGGGATGCGTCCGCGCGCCGGCACGTCCATCTTGTTCGCCTGGGCCCAGGCCCGGACGGCCGCCGGGTCGGGGGCGACCTCGGTCTGGCGGTAGGCCTTGCCCGACCTCGACCGCTTGCGGCCTGCGTCCACGTAGGGCGCGAGTGCCTTACGCAGTTTCTTGGCATTGGCTTGATTCAGGTCGATCTCGTACGACTTGCCGTCGAGCCCGAAGGCGATCGTTTCCGCCGCTTCCGAGCCGTCGATGTCGTCAAAGAGAGTGACCACGACCTTCTGCGCCACGAATATCGGTCCCTTCGTGCGACACCTGAAACCGCACTATCCGCGGGGACGCACGGAGACGTCACGGAGGTGCGGAGATGTCGACTGTCCGCCTGTTATTGGGCAAAGTATCGGCTATTGCCAATTCATTTGTACAGTGCCCGGCAATGCAATGTGAAGCCCGACTAAATCTTCCCGCGTGTCTCCGCGCAATAGGGAACCGGGATCGATCCGGGATCTTTCCCTGAACTTTTCGTGAAGACCCCCGCCCGACACCGGATCGTGATGGTCCTCACGTAGATTCCTACAACTCTACTCGCGTAGAAATTTTGTGCAGGTAGTCTGAAGTCACCTGTCGAAGACCCGCAGGAACACGCTCAGCACCACAACACCGGGAGTGCCAGTGGCACGCGTCGTAGTCGACGTCATGCTCAAGCCGGAGATCCTCGACCCCCAGGGCCAGGCGGTCCAGCGTGCGCTGCCACGCCTGGGTTTCGAAGGCATCTCCGACGTACGTCAGGGAAAGCGATTCGAACTGGAAGTTGACGGCCCGGTCGACGAGGCCGCGCTCGCCCGCATCCACGATCTTGCGGAATCCTTCCTCGCCAACACGGTGATCGAGGACTTCACCGTCAAGGTGGAAGAAGTGGCGGAGGCCGCCAAGTGACCGCTCGTATTGGCGTCGTCACTTTCCCCGGCAGCCTCGACGACCGCGACACCCAGCGCGCGATCCGTCTCGCCGGCGCCGAACCGGTAGCCCTCTGGCACAAGGACAAGAACCTCCACCAGGTCGACGCCGTCGTCCTCCCGGGCGGTTTTTCCTACGGCGACTATCTGCGCGCGGGTGCCATCTCCCGTTTCTCGCCGGTGATGGAGACGGTCATCGAGCAGGCGAAGTCGGGACTCCCCGTCCTGGGTATCTGCAACGGCTTCCAGATCCTCACCGAGGCGCACCTCCTCCCCGGCGCGATGCTCGGCAACAACCACCTGCACTTCATCTGCCGTGACCAGAAACTGCGGGTGGAGAACGCGGACACCGCCTGGACCAGCGACTACGTGTCCGGCCAGGAGATCCACATCCCGCTGAAGAACATGGACGGCCGATACGTCGCCGACGAGCACACGCTCGACGAGCTGGAGGCGGAAGGCCGCGTCGTCTTCCGCTACCTGGACGTGAACCCGAACGGCTCGCTGCGCGACATCGCGGGCATCACGAACGCCGCCGGGAACGTCGTAGGCCTCATGCCGCACCCTGAGCACGCCGTCGAGGCGCTCGTCGGGTCCGGCCGCACCGACGGCCTCCCCTTCTTCACCTCGATCCTCAAGAAGCTGGTCAACGCATGAGCCGGACGCCTCTGGACACGGTCGAGCACGCGGCCGAGACCCCCGACGTCGAGCTGCCCTGGGCCGAACTCGGCCTGAAGAAGGACGAGTACGAGCGGGTCGTGGAGATCCTCGGCCGCCGGCCCACCGGCGCCGAGCTCGCCATGTACTCCGTCATGTGGTCCGAGCACTGCAGCTACAAGTCCTCCAAGGTCCACCTCCGCCAGTTCGGCGAGAAGGCCCCGCAGTCCGACGCCCTGCTCGTGGGCATCGGCGAGAACGCGGGCGTCGTGGACGTCGGCCAGGGCTACGCGGTCACCTTCAAGGTCGAGTCGCACAACCACCCGTCCTACGTCGAGCCCTACCAGGGCGCGGCCACGGGCGTCGGCGGCATCGTGCGCGACATCATCGCGATGGGCGCCCGTCCGGTAGCCGTGGTGGACCCCCTGCGCTTCGGCGCGGCGGACCACCCGGACACCAAGCGCGTCCTCCCGGGCGTCGTCGCGGGCATCGGCGGCTACGGCAACTGCCTGGGCCTGCCCAACATCGGCGGCGAGGTCGTCTTCGACGCCTGCTACCAGGGCAACCCGCTGGTCAACGCGGGCGCCATCGGCGTCATGCGGCACGAGGACATCCACCTCGCGAAGGCCTCCGGCACGGGCAACAAGGTCATCCTCTACGGCGCCCGCACGGGCGGCGACGGCATCGGCGGCGCGTCGATCCTGGCGAGCGAGACCTTCGACGACGCGAAGCCGTCGAAGCGCCCCGCCGTCCAGGTCGGCGACCCCTTCCAGGAGAAGCTCCTCATCGAGTGCACCCTGGAGGCCTTCAAGGAGAAGCTGGTCGTCGGCATCCAGGACCTGGGCGCGGCCGGACTCTCCTGCGCCACAAGCGAGTTGGCGTCGAACGGTTCCGGCGGCATGACGGTGACCCTCGACGACGTCCCCCTCCGCGACTCGACCCTCTCGCCCGAGGAAATCCTCATGAGCGAGTCGCAGGAGCGGATGTGCGCGGTCGTGGAGCCGTCGAAGGTCGACCGCTTCCTGGAGATCTGCGAGAAGTGGGACGTCATCGCCACGGTCATCGGTGAGGTGACCGACGGCGACCGCCTCGAAATCTTCTGGCACGGCGGCAAGATCGTGGACGTCGACCCGCGCACGGTCGCGCACGACGGCCCGGTCTACGAGCGTCCGTACGCCCGCCCGTCCTGGCAGGACGCGCTCCAGGCGGACGACGCCAACAAGCTTGCCCGGCCCGGGACTTCGGAGGAACTCCGGGACCAGGTCCTGGCGCTGGTGTCGTCCCCGAACCAGGCGTCCAAGAAGTGGATCACGTCGCAGTACGACCACTTCGTGCAGGGCAACACGGTGCTGGCGCAGCCCGAGGACTCGGGCATGATCCGCATCGACGAGGAGACCGGCCTCGGGGTCGCCATCGCGACGGACGGCAACGGCCGGTACGCGAAGCTGGACCCGTACGCGGGCGCGCAGTTGGCGCTCTCGGAGGCCTACCGCAACGTGGCGACGACGGGCGCGAAGCCCCTCGCGGTCTCCGACTGCCTGAACTTCGGTTCGCCCGAGGACCCGGCGGTGATGTGGCAGTTCGCGGAGGCGATCCGTGGACTCGCGGACGCCTGCCAGCAGTTGGGCACGCCGGTGACGGGCGGCAACGTCTCCCTCTACAACCAGACGGGCGACGTGGCGATCCACCCGACCCCGGTGGTCGCGGTGCTGGGCGTCATCGACGACGTGGCACGCCGCACGCCGGTCGCCTTCCAGGAAGAGGGCCAGCTCCTCTACCTGCTCGGCGACACACGTGAGGAGTTCGGGGGTTCGGCCTGGTCGCAGGTCGTCCACGACCACCTCGGCGGCCTGCCCCCGAAGGTCGACCTGGAGCGGGAACGGCTGCTGGCCGAGATCCTGATCTCCGCGTCCCGCGACGGCATGATCGACTCGGCGCACGACCTGTCCGACGGCGGTCTGATCCAAGCGGTAGTGGAATCGGCCCTGTTGGGCGAGAAGGGCGCGCGCCTGATCGTCCCCGACGGCCTCGGCGCGTTCACCTTCCTCTTCTCGGAGTCGGCGGGCCGCGCGGTCGTGGCGATCCCCCGCTCGGAGGAACTCCGCTTCAACGACATGTGCGGCGCCCGGGGCCTCCCGGTTACGCGCATCGGCGTCGTCGACGGCGACTCGGTGGACGTCCAGGGCGAGTTCGCGTTCTCCCTGGAGGAGTTGCGCGAGGCGCACGAGGGCACGATCCCGGCGTTGCTGGCGTAACACCCAAGTACGGAGAGGGCGTTCGTGGAACGGTCACGCCGACCGTCCCACGAACGCTTTCTTGTTACGCGGGCTATGTGGGCTACGCGGTCTGCCCGTCCCGGGCGAAGAAGCCGATCAGGTCCTGTCCGATGGCCTCGTTGGTGGCCACGGCATCGGCTGCGGCCGTGGCGCTACGGGGGAACAGCGTCGTCTCGTACGAGGTGAGCGCGGCCTCGATGTCATCGGGGTGGGCGGCGATGGCCTTGCCGAGTTCGGCGGCATCCTGCATGGCCAGGTTGGCGCCTTCGCCGTCCGGCGGCGAGAGGTGGGCGGCGTCGCCGAGGAGGGTGGCTCCCGGGACCCGGTCCCAACGGTGCCCGATCGGCAGCGAGTTGAGGGGCCGTACGACCGGCGCCGTATCGCTGTCGGTGATCAGGGCGGTGATCTCGGGCGCCCATCCCTCGAACTCCGCGGCGATCCGCGCGGTGGCCGCAGCGGCGTCGGTGAAGTCGATGCCGTCGAACCACTCCTGTGGCTTGGCCAGCGTCACATAGGCGTGCAGCGTCTCGCCGCTCTCGCGGTGCGCCCCGATCCACTTCCCGTTCGCTCCCGAGCCCGGCGGGATCACGAACAGCGAGCCGCCGCCGACCGTCCGCGCGGCGACCGGGTGCCGGGTCTCACTGTCGTACAAGTAGGTCTCGACGAACGACCGGCCGAAATACTCGGGAACGGCATCGGACAGCAACGGCCGCACACGCGACCAGGCCCCGTCGGCCCCGACGAGCAGGCCGGTGACGAGGGCGCCACCGTCCACGAATCCGACTTCATGCAGTCCGTCGCCCAGGGCACGGACACCGCTGACCTTGTGCCCCCACCGCACGGTGCCGGCCGGCAGCGAGTCGAGGAGAAGCTGCCGAAGCTCGCCGCGCTGCACTTCGGGCCGCCCGCCGGTACCGTCGTCGGGCTCGTCGAGCAGGACGGTGCCGTCCCGGTCGAGGACACGGGTGGCCTGCCGGCCCTCCAGGATGATGGCGCGGAACTCGTCCATCAACTCAGCCTCTTTCAAGGCAAGTTGGCCGTTGTAGTCGTGGATGTCGAGCAACCCGCCCTGCAGGCGGGCCATCGGTGAGGCCTCGGCCTCGTAGACCGTGGCCGGGATGCCGTGGACGTGCAGGACGCGGGCAAGGGTCAGTCCGCCGAGTCCGGCGCCGATGATCGTGACGTGCGTGGTCATGACGTTTCCTTCCGTGTCACGGGCCCGCCGGACGCTCCCCCGGCGGGATCACGACCAAGGCTTCAACGCCGCCCCGACAACTCCCCGACGCGCCACCGACAGCTCCGACAGACCCCCGACACGGCGGAAGCTGTAGGCAAAACTAACCACTGTGGCGGGTCGCGAATGGTTAGAAATGCCCCCGGCTTGCAGAGAGGAAGGCTCCGCCGCATCTAAGAACCGTCCGCGCCTCAAGTACGCACATAGTCGGCGCGACGGTCACCGACAACCGAACGCCCCACCCCCTCCCCGGACGTGGGCAACCGCCAGGCCGGCACCGCGGCCACCGCCATCAACCCGTCCCCACCCCCGGAACACCACCCGCGTCACATCCACGAAGGCCTGGACACCGGCCACGTGAGCCGCCCCCGTCAGACGGGCGAGCCCCGTGCTGTCACCACCGGGCCCGTGGCCGCCGTAGAAACGGGCGAGCACCGCACCGAACACAGCCGTGCCCAGCGCGTTGCCCAGGGTCTGCAAGAAGCGGATCGAAGTCGTGGCAAGCCCCAACTGTGTCCGGTCCGACCGTCGTGGCCAGCTGGGCAAACGCGAGGGCCGCCGTAGCCGTGCCGCTCAGGGTGAACGCCCGTGCTGACCACCCCCGCGCCCCCAACTGCCCGGTGAGCAGACCCGCCACCCCCACCCCCGTCAGCGGCACCAAGAACAGCCCCGGGCCCAGCCGCAGTTCGCGAACCTTGAACAACGACAGCGGCAACACCGGCTCAGGCGCCCGGAGTTGATGCCACAGAAACAGGCCGAGCGTCACCGCCGTACCGCCACGACCCCACCCACCAACCGCGGGCATTAGGCTCCCCGCCATGCCCCCGGCCAAGAAGCGCGCCCGTACATACGACCCCGCCAAGACCCGCACCGCGGTCCTGGCCCAGTTCGGCAACGTGCGAAAAGCCGTAGGGACACTCACCCCCGACCAACTCGCGCTCCCCACCCGCCTGGGCGACTGGACGGTACGAGAGCTGATCGCGCACATCGGCATGGCGATCACCGCAGTCCACCGCGCCCTGGACCTGCCGGCCCCGCCCGCGCAGAACGCCGTGATCCTCGACTGGCCCTTCGCCACCGCGGCCAACTCCTCCGCGATCGCCGACTTCACGCGCACGCTCGCCGAACAGCACCCCGACCTCGACACCTACCTGGCGGACGTCGAGCAGACCCTCACCGCGCACCTCGACACCCACCCCGGCACCCGGCTGCTCGAAACCAACGCCGGCGCGATGCCCCTCGCCGACTATCTGGTCACCCGCACCGTCGAACTCTGCGTCCACACCGACGACCTCAACGCGGCCGTCCCCGGCCTGGACATCCCCCACGACCGCCTGGCCCTCGCCGCCTGCACCCGCCTCCTCGCCGACGCCCTCGCCACGAAGGCCCCCGGAGGTTCCACCGAGGTGCGCATCCCGCCGTACGCGGTCGTGCAGTGCGTCGAAGGGCCCCGGCACACCCGCGGCACTCCGCCCAACGTCGTGGAGACCGACCCCCTGACCTGGCTCCGGCTCGCGACCGGCCGGACGCGGTGGAAGGACGCCGTAGAAGAGGCGAAGGTCAGCGCGAGCGGGGAGCGGGCGGACCTGGGCGGGCTGCTGCCGATCATGGGGTGAGGGAACCCGTCCTCCGTCCCTCCCGTCCCATCCCCATGGACAAACAGCGATTCATCCTCGCCGTCCTGACCATCCTCCCGCTCGTCGTGGCGTGCGGCAGCGAGAAGGCGAACAGCGGCAGCGGATCGGTCGAGGAGCAGCGCCCCGTCACCGGTGTCGACTGGCAGGTGCAGGGCATCACCACGGACGGCGCGGCACAACGGGTGCACGGCACACCGCGGCTCACCTTCGACGCCAAGAACGGCAAGGTCGGCGGCCGCCTCGGCTGCAACGCCGTCAACGCGACGGCCACCGTACGCACCGCCCACATCACCCTCGGCCGCCCGTCCACCACCCGAATGATGTGCGACGCCTCACTCATGAGCACCGAACGCGCGCTCCTCGGCCTCTTCAACGGCTCGGTCGGCTACCGAGTCGATCACGACACCCTCACGCTGACCAGCGGAAACGGCACGATTGTGCGCGCCGTCGCCGCCAAGTGATCCACTACTGGCGAGTAACCCGAATTCGGACCAGTGGTCGATCTCGCCTACACTCGGTGCCGTGCCACGTGGTGACGGTCGACTCAGTCATGATCTGCTCCCCGGCGAGAAAGGACCCCAGGACGCTTGCGGCGTCTTCGGAGTCTGGGCTCCCGGTGAAGAGGTCGCCAAGCTCACTTACTTCGGGCTCTACGCCCTCCAGCATCGAGGCCAGGAATCCGCGGGAATCGCGGTCAGCAACGGCTCGCAGATCCTCGTCTTCAAGGACATGGGCCTGGTCTCCCAGGTCTTCGACGAGACCTCGCTCGGTTCGCTCCAGGGTCATATCGCGGTCGGTCACGCCCGCTACTCGACCACCGGCGCCTCCGTGTGGGAGAACGCCCAGCCGACGTTCCGCGCCACCGCGCACGGTTCCATCGCGCTCGGCCACAACGGCAACCTGGTCAACACCGCGCAGCTCGCGGAGATGGTCGCCGACCTCCCCAAGCAGGAAGGCCGTACGCCCCGCGTCGCGGCCACCAACGACACCGACCTCCTCACCGCGCTCCTCGCGGCCCAGGTCGACACCGACGGCAAGCCGCTGACCATCGAGGAGGCCGCCCACGCGGTCCTCCCGCAGGTCCAGGGCGCCTTCTCGCTCGTCTTCATGGACGAGCACACCCTCTACGCGGCCCGCGACCCCCAGGGCATCCGCCCGCTGGTCCTCGGCCGCCTGGAGCGCGGCTGGGTCGTCGCCTCCGAGTCCGCCGCCCTCGACATCTGCGGTGCGGCCTACGTCCGCGAGATCGAGCCGGGCGAGTTCGTCGCCATCGACGAGAACGGCCTGCGCACCTCCCGATTCGCGGATGCGAAGCCCAAGGGCTGCGTCTTCGAGTACGTCTATCTCGCCCGCCCCGACACCGACATCGCCGGGCGGAACGTCTACCTCTCCCGTGTCGAGATGGGCCGGAAGCTCGCCAAAGAAGCTCCGGTCGACGCCGATCTGGTCATAGCGACTCCGGAGTCCGGCACCCCGGCCGCGATCGGCTACGCGGAGGCCTCGGGCATCCCGTTCGGCGCGGGTCTGGTGAAGAACGCCTACGTCGGCCGTACGTTCATCCAGCCTTCGCAGACCATCCGGCAGCTCGGCATCCGCCTGAAGCTGAATCCGCTGAAGGAAGTCATCAAGGGCAAGCGTCTGGTCGTCGTCGACGACTCGATCGTGCGCGGCAACACCCAGCGCGCGCTGGTGCGCATGCTCCGCGAGGCCGGCGCCGCCGAGGTCCACATCCGGATCTCCTCGCCGCCCGTGAAGTGGCCCTGCTTCTTCGGCATCGACTTCGCCACCCGCGCGGAACTCATCGCCAACGGCATGACCATCGACGAGATCGGCACCTCGCTGGGCGCCGACTCCCTGTCGTACATCTCCCTGGACGGCATGATCGAGGCGACCACCATCGCCAAGCCGAACCTGTGCCGCGCCTGCTTCGACGGCGAGTACCCGATGGACCTCCCGGACCCCGAGCTGCTCGGCAAGCAGCTCCTGGAGACCGAGCTGGCGGCGGGTCCCGCCGCCACGGCCGCGGCCGACGCGATCCGTCGCCCGTAGAAGCCCCGTTTCACCAACCCGAAAGATCCCAGGCAATGTCTGAGACCACTGGTGCCAGCTATGCGTCCGCCGGCGTCGACATCGACGCGGGCGACCGCGCCGTAGAACTCATGAAGGAGTGGGTGAAGAAGACCCAGCGCCCCGAGGTCCTCGGTGGCCTCGGCGGCTTCGCCGGGCTCTTCGACGCCTCCGCCCTCAAGCGGTTCGAGCGCCCCCTGCTCGCCTCCGCCACGGACGGCGTCGGCACGAAGGTCGACATCGCGCGCCAACTCGGCGTCTACGACACGATCGGCCACGACCTGGTCGCCATGGTCATGGACGACATCGTGGTGTGCGGTGCCGAGCCGCTCTTCATGACCGACTACATCTGCGTCGGCAAGGTGCACCCCGAGCGTGTCGCGGCGATCGTGAAGGGCATCGCCGAGGGCTGTGTGCTGGCCGGGTGCGCCCTGGTCGGCGGCGAGACCGCCGAACACCCCGGTCTGCTGGGCCCGGACGACTTCGACGTCGCCGGCGCCGGTACGGGCGTCGTGGAGGCCGACCGGCTGCTCGGCGCGGATCGCATCCGGACGGGTGACGCGGTCATCGCGATGGCGTCCTCCGGACTTCACTCGAACGGGTACTCGCTCGTCCGGCATGTGCTCCTGAACCAGGCCGGTCTCGACCTGGACGCGCGCATCGAGGAGCTCGGCCGCACGCTCGGTGAGGAACTCCTCGTGCCCACGAAGATCTACTCGCTGGACTGCCTGGCGCTGACCCGTACGACCGATGTGCACGCCTACTCGCACGTCACCGGCGGCGGACTCGCCGCCAACCTCGCCCGGGTCGTCCCGGACGGCCTCCACGCGATCGTGGACCGCTCCACCTGGACCCCGGCCCCGATCTTCGACCTCGTCGGCAGGACGGGGCAGGTCGAACGCCTGGAGCTGGAGAAGACCCTGAACATGGGCGTCGGCATGATCGCGATCGTCCCCGAGGAGTCCGCGGACGTGGCCCTGGAGACCCTGGCCGACCGCGGGGTCGAGGCGTGGGTCGCCGGCGAGATCACCGAGCGTGGCGACTACGCGACGGGCGCAGAGATGGTCGGCGACTACTCAGCCTGATCGAAACAGTCGCCGTAGAACGGCAGCACAAAACCCGGTCCGGTGCTTGATGCCCCGGACCGGGCGAGGTGCAGTCAGCTGACGGGAAGATCTAACCGCTGAGCGCGCTGCAAGCGTTACGCGCCGCGACGTTGCGACTGGGGACCGGACTCGTCGTCCTCGTCCTCATCGTCGTCGTTATAGAGATCCGCGTACTGAGCGTACGGGTCGTCTTCTTCCTCGTCGTCGTCCTCGAACGGCTCGCCATTCGGCGGCTGGCTCGAAGTCGAAGCGCCCAGCTCATTGGCCAGACGCGAGAGGTCAGTCCCGCCGCTGCTGTACTTCAGCTGGCGGGCGACCTTCGTCTGCTTGGCCTTTGCCCGGCCGCGCCCCATGGCTCGACCCCCTCGGATACGAGGCTCGGTGGCCTCAGAGTCTTGACACGCGTTCATGATCTGGAACGGACTCTCCGTGGAGAGACCGGTCCGTAGGGCTTCCACGGTACCTGAGCCCGCGCCCATACGGTACGTCGCCCGCAGCACGTGCCGGGCTCCAGGACCCGCGAGGTGCCCTGTACTCGCTGGTCAACCGCGATTTTAACCACTTCTTGGCAGGCGACCCGCCGACGAACGTGAGAGTTCTCTCTAAGTCGTCGCCGACGGGTACCGAAGACGCCTGCCGAGCGGCCTACCGGAACCTCAGCGTCCGCGTGCGCCGGCCGCCTCGTGCATCCGCTGTTCGGCGATCCGGTCGGCCGCGGCGGCCGGCGGAATACCGTCCTCCTTCGCACGTGCGAATATGGCCAGCGTCGTGTCGAAGATCTTCGCGGCCTTCGCCTTGCACCGGTCGAAGTCGAACCCGTGCAGCTCGTCGGCGACCTGGATCACGCCACCGGCGTTCACCACGTAGTCCGGCGCGTAGAGGATCCCGCGGTCGGCGAGGTCCTTCTCGACGCCCGGGTGCTCCAGCTGGTTGTTGGCCGCGCCGCACACCACCGTGGCGGTGAGCACCGGCACGGTCGCGTCGTTCAGGGCGCCGCCCAGCGCGCAGGGGGCGTAGATGTCGAGCCCCTCGACCCGGATCAGCGCCTCCGTGTCCGTGACGGCCGTCACGCCCGTCGGGTGCTTGTCGAGGATCCGCCGTACGGACTCCTCGCGCACGTCCGTGATCACGACCTCGGCGCCCTCGTCCCGCAGGTGCTCCACCAGGTGGTGCCCGACCTTGCCGACGCCCGCGATGCCGACCGTACGGCCGCGCAGCGACGGGTCGCCCCACAGGTGCTGGGCGCTGGCCCGCATCCCCTGGAAGACGCCGAAGGCGGTCAGCACGGAGGAGTCGCCCGCGCCGCCGTTCTCGGGGGAGCGTCCGGTCGTCCAGCGGCACTCGCGCGCCACGACGTCCATGTCGGCGACATACGTGCCGACGTCGCACGCGGTGACGTACCGCCCGCCGAGCGAGGCCACGAACCGGCCGTAGGCGAGCAGCAGTTCCTCGGTCTTGTCGCGCTCCGGGTCACCGATGATCACGGCCTTGCCGCCGCCGTGGTCCAGACCGGCCATGGCGTTCTTGTACGACATCCCGCGGGCGAGGTTGAGCGCGTCGGCGACGGCCTCCTCCTCGCTCGCGTACGGGTAGAAGCGCGTACCGCCCAGGGCGGGGCCCAGGGCGGTGTTGTGGATGGCGATGACGGCCTTGAGGCCGCTGGCCCGGTCCTGGCAGAGCACGACTTGCTCATGACCGCCCTGGTCCGAGTGGAACAGGGTGTGCAGGACGCCGTTGTCTACGTCGGTCACTGTGGTGACTCCTGGGTGAGTGGCGGCGGTTGGAGACGGGCTCCCGTAGGGGTGGCGGGTGCCGTGGCACGAGCGTAGAGCCTGTGTCAGACCGCCATCGGTGCAGTGTTCAGGATCACCTACCGAAGGGGGGTGTCCGTGCGACGATTTGCATAGTTTTCCCGCGCGTTTGTGAGCGGGTTCCGAAGGTTTTCCCGACGGCCGGCGGGGGAGGGAGCAGGCGTGCCCAAGAAGGTGTCCTCGGTGATCGTCCCGTACGCGACCTATCTGCGCGTCTACGAGCCGCTGGCCGCCTTCCCCGAGCCGGAACGCGGCCACTGGGCGCGCTACGCCCGCCGCTCCGACCGTCCGTCGTACCAGGACGAACTGCGCCGTGCGCTGGCCGACTTGCTGCCCACCCCGCCGATCCCGGTGCCGGTGCAGGAGAGCGCCGACGCCTTCGTGGTGGAGGTCGACGGCGTGGTCTGCGTCTGCCCCTGGCGCACCCGGCTGCGCGGCTGGCAGGCCCTGGGAGACCTCGCGGAGGAGCTGCCACCGCCGGTCCTGGACGCCGTACTGCCGCCGCTCGTACGGCACCAGGCCACCCAGGACTACGAGCGCTGGCTGGCCCGGAACCCGGACGCCCGGCCGTGGATCCGGACGGCGACCTGGCAGGTGCCGCTGAACTGGTTCGTGCTCGTCGGCGACGAGGAGCGGCGTTACGACCAGGCCTCCGGGGACGTGCCGCCGATGCTGCGGTACCGGACGCCGATGGTGCAGGCGCGGCGGCGGGTGGCGCGGGCGCTGCGGGCCCTGAAGGACGCGATGGACGACGGGCCGCTGATCGAGGGTCTGGTGGACGTGGGGCGCTGGCTGGAGGAGTTCCATCCACGGTCCCTGGTCGAGCTGGACTACGGCGGGCTCGTGCACGTCGTGCCGGCCGGCGAGCTGGAGGACGACCACTCGGCGGCGGACGTGGCCGCCGGCATCGAGGCGCTGCGGACCGGGGACGGGGCGGCGGCGGGCGAGGCGTACGGGCGGCTCGTGGAGCGCTGGCGGTCGGTCAGGGACCGGCGCTCGGCGAACTGACGCGGAGCCGGGCGGGGCCGGCTCGCCTTCGAACGTGGCTGACATCTTCGAACAGATGCGCATAGGATTCTTACGGTTCGTCAACACGGGACGTAGGTCCTGATCCGGACGTTTGATGCCAAGCGTGACGGACCGCACGTGCAGATGCCTTGCGCCGCTTGCCCCTCCTCATGCCAAAATAGGACAAGGAGTCCGGGGAGGACTCCATCCGTCATGCTTTGGGCGGAATCTCGGCATTGCGCGCTTTGGGGGGTCTGGATGACTCCTGATCGCCCCTGTGACTGATCGTCACAGTGGTGTGACTGTCCGCTATGGCATGGTCCATCGGCTTCCGTCGCTGATGGACACCTGGGAGGGCAATTCCATCGGTTTGGCCTACGCGGTTGGACAGATGGTGTAGTTGTAGTGCCGAGGACAAGCCGTTCGTCCTATAACCGACTCGACCCGCACACGCCATTTCGGGCAACGCGGGTCAAGGTGCAGAATTTAGAGGAAAGAACCGAGAAGGTTCGGTTCTCCCGAGGAGGCCGCTCATGACCGCTCGCACCCCTGATGCCGAGCCGCTGCTGACCCCGGCTGAGGTCGCCACGATGTTCCGTGTGGACCCCAAGACGGTCACGCGGTGGGCGAAGGCCGGCAAGCTCACTTCGATTCGCACGCTCGGCGGACACCGCCGTTACCGCGAGGCGGAGGTCCGTGCCCTGCTCGCGGGCATCCCGCAGCAGCGCACGGAAGCCTGACCAACTGAATAAGGGCACAAGGCTGGCCCCCCAGCCGGCCGTGGTGCCCGACATCACAGCTCCAAGCGACGCGGGTTCTGCCCCAACAGGGCCCACGCCCAACGCTTTTGAAGCAACTTGAACAGGGTGCGTCGTAGATCGCGCTGGACTCCGCCGGGTCCAGCGCGATCTTTTTTGTGCCTGGTCGTGGGTCCGTGCGCGCTGATCGCGGGGTCCTGTGAGGGACCTTGTCGGAGTCTGGGGAGGGGTGTCGGATCTCCTGTGGACCATCCCTCGTAGGGGTGCAATTGCACATATTAAATTGACCAGTTGTAGGTGAGTCGTAAGTTCCGCCGTTTCAAAAACTTATGCGGTGACACCCGTCACATGCCAGATGGCTTGTTGCCTCTGACCTATGTGCGCTAAGAGATTCCGCTCTCCGGGTCGTCCTCCGGTTCCTGCGGCGGAGGGGCGTCCAGGGCCAGCCGCAGCAGGCGGTGGCAGATCGGGCAGTGCCGGGTCACATGGCGGTAGGAGCTGGCGGCCGACAGGTGCGCACGGAGCAGGGCCCGCGTCTCGTGCCTGACCGAAGCCGCCATGCGCCACCTCCGAGACCCTGCGTGGAACGGGGGCCTGGTTTCTGGGTACCTGGCGGGTGGGGCGGCGTCAAGGGAGCCGTGGCGGCCATGAGGGCATCGGTACGCACGAAAGCCCGGGTCCGAAGACCCGGGCTCTTGTTTGATCTACTGCGGTCCTGACGGGATTTGCTGTATCCGATTGCGGCTGCGCCGCGGGCGCGGCCTCCACCTTGACAGGGTGGCGAGCACGGTTGTCGCGGGCGGCAGGGGCACGAGTAAGGCCCGCTCCTCCGAAGAGATGCGGGCCTTTGTCGATCGCGTGCGGTCCTGACGGGATTTGAACCCGCGGCCTCCACCTTGACAGGGTGGCGAGCACTCCAAGCTGCTCCACAGGACCTTGATTCGCGGCACTTGATGGTGCGTTGTGCCGCGAGATGAGACTGTACAGGAGGGGGCCCGCCTGGTCGAACTCACTCGGTGTGCAGGCGTTGTTACGGTGCGGCCGCGTCGATCGCCTTCACGATCCGCTTGTCGGAGACGGGGTACGCCGTGCCGAGCGCGTGGGCGAAATAGCTGACCCGGAGCTCCTCGATCATCCAGCGGATGTCCCGGACCGAGGACGGAACCGGGCGGCCCTGCGGGAGTTGCTCCAGGAGCCAGGCGTACTCGTCCTGCATCTCGTGGACCTTCTCCATGCGGGTGGTGTCCCGTTGGACCCCGGTCGGCATCTGCTGGAGGCGGCGGTCGGCGGCCACCATGTAGCGCATCAGGTCGGGCAGGCGTCGTATGCCTGTCGCCGTGACGAAGCCCGGCTTCACGAGGGCGTCCAGCTGGGCGCGTACGTCGGAGAGGTTCGCCAGCAACGCGGGGCTGCTCGCGCCCTTCAGACGGCGCTCACAGGCCTGCCAGGCGGCCAGCACCTGTTGGACCTGGCTCACCGCGCGGACCGTCGTGTCGACGATCTCGGCGCGCACCTTCTCGTAGAGCTTCCGGTACGACTCCTCGTCCCATGCCGGGCCGCCGAAGTCGCCGATGAGCTTGTCGGCGGCCGCCAGCGCGCAGTCGTCGAACAGCGCCTGGATCGAACCGTGCGGGTTCGCGGACAGGGCCAGCTTCTGTGCGTTCGTGAGCTTCTCGGACGCGAACTTCGCCGGATTCACCGGGATGTTGCGCACGATGAGCCGGCGCGTGCCCTTCCACATCGCCTCCGCCTGCTCCTCCTCCGTGTCGAAGAGCCGTACGGAGACGGTGTCGCCGTCGTCGACCAGCGCCGGGTACGCCTTCACCGGCTGGCCGGCCCGGCGGGTCTCGAAGACGCGGGTGAGGGAGCCGATCGTCCAGTCGGTGAGGCCCTTGCGCTCCAGGGACTCGCCGCCCTCGCGCTCGGCCGTCGCCGCGGCCGCCTGCGAGATGGCCTGGCGCGCCTTCGGCTTGAGGCGGACCTTCAGCGCTTCCAGGTCCTTGTCCTCGGCGATCTTGCGGCGCCGCTCGTCCACGATCCGGAAGGTGATGAGCAGGTGGTCCGGGACCTTCGACCAGTCGAAGTCGTCGGCCGTGAAGGGGACTCCGACCATGCGCTTCAACTCGCGGGCCATGGTGGTGGGGAGGGGCTCCTGGAGGGGGACCGCTGTCGCCAGGAAACGCTGCGCGAAGTTCGGGGCCGGGACGTAGTTGCGGCGGATCGGCTTCGGGAGGGAGCGGATGAGTTCGGTGACGACCTCCTCCCGCAACCCGGGGATCTGCCAGTCGAAGCCCTCGTCCGTGACCTGGTTCAGGACCTGGAGCGGGATGTGGACCGTGACACCGTCCGCGTCCGCGCCCGGCTCGAACTGGTACGTCACCCGGAACTTCAGCCGCCCCTGATGCCAGGAGTCCGGATAGTCGGCCTTGCTGATGTCTCCCGCGCGCTCGTTGATGAGCATCGAGCGCTCGAAGTCGAGGAGTTCGGGCTCCTCATGGTGCTTGTGCTTCCACCAGGAGTCGAAGTGGGCGCCGGACACGACGTGTTCGGGCACCCGCTGGTCGTAGAAGTCGTAGAGCGTCTCGTCGTCGACCAGGATGTCCCGGCGGCGGGCACGATGCTCCAACTCCTCGACCTCGGTGAGGAGTCTGCGGTTGTCGGCGAAGAACTTGTGGTGTGTGCGCCAGTCGCCCTCGACCAGCGCGTTGCGGATGAACAGCTCGCGGGACGCCTCCGGGTCGATGCGGCCGTAGTTCACCTTGCGCTGGGCGATGATCGGGACGCCGTAGAGCGTGACCTTCTCGAAGGCCATCACGGCCGCCTGGTCCTTCTCCCAGTGCGGTTCGCTGTACGTCCGCTTGAGGAGGTGGCCGGCGAGGGGTTCGACCCACTCGGGCTCGATCTTGGCGTTGACGCGGGCCCAGAGGCGTGAAGTCTCCACCAGTTCCGCCGACATGACGAAACGCGGGGTCTTCTTGAAGAGGGCCGAGCCGGGGAAGATCGCGAACTTGGCGCTGCGGGCGCCGAGATACTCGTTCTTCGCGCCGTCCTTCACGTCCTTCGTGCCGATGTGGGAGAGCAGGCCCGCGAGGAGGGAGACGTGGACGCTCTGCTCGGCCGCGTCCTCCTCGTTGAACTGGATGCCCATCTGCTTGGCCACCGTGCGGAGTTGGCTGTAGATGTCCTGCCACTCGCGGATGCGGAGGAAGTTCAGGTACTCCTGCTTGCACATGCGACGGAACGCGGAGGAGCCGCGCTCCTTCTGCTGCTCGCGGATGTACCGCCACATGTTCAGGAACGCGAGGAAGTCGCTCGACTCGTCGCGGAAACGGGCGTGTTGCTGGTCGGCCTGGGTCTGCTTCTCGGCGGGGCGTTCGCGTGGGTCCTGGATGGAGAGCGCGGCGGCGATCACCATGACCTCGCGGACACAGCCGTTCTTGTCGGCCTCCAGCACCATGCGGGCAAGCCGCGGGTCCACGGGCAGTTGGGCGAGCTTGCGGCCGGTCTGCGTGAGGCGCTTGCGATGGTCCTTCTCGTCCGGGTCCAACGCGCCCAGTTCCTGGAGGAGTTGGACGCCGTCGCGGATGTTGCGGTGGTCCGGCGGGTCGATGAACGGGAACTTCTCGATCTCACCGAGCCCGGCCGCGGTCATCTGCAGGATGACGGAGGCGAGGTTCGTCCGCAGGATCTCGGCATCCGTGAACTCCGGGCGGGCGAGGAAGTCGTCCTCGGAGTAGAGGCGGATGCAGATGCCGTCCGACGTACGGCCGCAACGGCCCTTGCGCTGATTGGCACTTGCCTGGCTGACCGCCTTGATGGGCAGCCGCTGCACCTTCGTTCGGTGGCTGTAGCGGCTGATCCGGGCGAAGCCGGGGTCGATGACGTACTTGATGCCCGGGACGGTGAGGGAGGTCTCGGCGACGTTCGTGGCCAGAACGATCCTGCGGCCGGTGTGCTGCTGGAACACGCGATGCTGCTCGGCGTGCGACAGCCGCGCGTAGAGGGGCAGGACCTCGGTGAACCGGTAGTTCTTCTTCGTCAGCGCGTCCGCCGTGTCGCGGATCTCCCTCTCCCCGGAGAGGAAGACGAGGATGTCGCCCTTGCCCTCGCCCTGAAGCTCTTCCACGGCGTCACAGATCGCGGTGATCTGGTCGCGGTCGGAGTCCTCGGACTCGTCCTCCAGCAGCGGGCGGTAGCGCACCTCCACCGGATACGTCCGGCCGCTGACCTCGATGATCGGGGCCTCGCCGAAGTGCCGGGAGAAACGCTCCGGGTCGATGGTCGCCGAGGTGATGACGACCTTCAAGTCCGGGCGCTTGGGCAGCAGTTGGGCGAGATAGCCGAGCAGGAAGTCGATGTTGAGGGACCGCTCGTGGGCCTCGTCGATGATGATCGTGTCGTAGGCGCGCAGTTCGCGGTCGGTCTGGATCTCGGCGAGCAGGATGCCGTCCGTCATCAGCTTGATGAAGGTCGACTCCTGGTTCACCTGGTCCGTGAAACGGACCTTCCAGCCGACGGCCTCGCCCAGCGGGGTGTCCATCTCCTCCGCGATGCGCTCGGCGACGGTGCGCGCGGCGATACGACGGGGCTGGGTGTGCCCGATCATGCCGCGGACGCCGCGGCCGAGTTCGAGGCAGATCTTCGGGATCTGGGTCGTCTTGCCGGAGCCGGTCTCACCGGCCACGATCACGACCTGGTGATCGCGGATCGCGGCCGCGATGTCGGCCTTCTTCTGGCTGACCGGCAGCTGCTCCGGATACGAGATCGCGGGGATACGGCGGCGCCGCTCGGCCATCCGCTCCTCGCCGCGGGCCACCTCGGCCTCGATCTCGGCGAGGACGGCGGCGCGGGCCTCCGGCTTACGGATGCTGCGCGCGCCTTCGAGCCTGCGCCCGAGCCGGTGCGCGTCGCGCAGGGTCAGCTCGGTCAGGCGGGGGGCGAGGTCGCCGAGGGCGGGGGCGGAAGGGCCGGGCGCGGAGGCGGGGTGCGTAGACATACGCCGTCCAGGATCTCACCTCGGCGAAATTCCTGGCGAATGAATTGTCCGGGGTGACCTGCGGCGGCTCGGCGGGAGTCGTGCGGGTGGGTCAGGGTGCCGTTGTCGGAGTGCTGGGCGAGGGGACGGTGGCCGTTCCCGGGGGCTCCGCCCCCGGACCCCCGTCGGCCTGAACGGCCTCGTCCTCAAGCGCCGGACGGGCTGATTGTTGCCGCTCGGCGTCTTGTTGGCGGCCCGCCTCCTTGGACATCGACTGGGCCGTATTGGATACGGCCTTGATGCCCAGGTACGCCGTCGTCAGGCCCGCCATCGCGGTGAACGCCGAGGTCAGGACGCCCACGATCACCGCGCGGTCGCCGTTCAGCTGCCATACGCCGAAGACCGCCACCGCCGTGATCGCGATGTTGCTGCCGACCACCGCGAGCAGTCCGTACCGCGCCCGTATCTTCTCCAGGTCGATGTCCTGGCCCATCGCGCCCCACCCTGTGTAGTCCGGGTTACGACGAAAGCCCCGTCCCGGTGGGACAGGGCTTTCGATCCGGTGGCTGGGGCCGGGGTCGAACCGGCGACCTATCGCTTTTCAGGCGATCGCTCGTACCAACTGAGCTACCCAGCCACGAGATTCCTCGCGGAACCTCAGCGGTCCTGACGGGATTTGAACCCGCGGCCTCCACCTTGACAGGGTGGCGAGCACTCCAAGCTGCTCCACAGGACCTTGCTGTTGCGCGCGAACTGGCGGAGCCAGTGTCGCACACGGTGTTGCGTGCCCCCAACGGGATTCGAACCCGTGCTACCGCCTTGAAAGGGCGGCGTCCTAGGCCGCTAGACGATGAGGGCTATCGGCCCGCCTGGGCGCTTCTCAGCGCGTCGGGGACGTGAGAAGCATATGGGATGGCGGGAGGTATCGCCAAAACGGTTTACGAGGCCGACGGGGAGGGGCTTGGGGAGGGGGTCCGGGACCGGCTTGAGGACTCGCCGGGGGACCGACTTGGGGAGGTGCTCGGGGACGGACTCGGTGACTGCGGTGCGCCCGGCAGGTTCTCCTTCGGGAGGTGGCGGCTGACCTCGGCCGTCGTCAGGCCCAGGCCGCCGAGTTTGATCTCGTCCCAGGCCTGGAGGCGGTGGGTGTCGCGGTCGATGTAGAGGATCGACGCCTCGATCGGGTCGGGGTACTTGCCTTCTACGGCGCGTAGTCCGCTGCCGCCCGTCGAGCCCTCGATGCGCAGGCGCGTGCCGTGCTTCATGACCTCGGTGCCCTCGTGGTGGAGGTGGCCGGCCAGGACCAGGGGGACCTCGCCGTCGGTCTGGCGTGCCGCCGACGGTTCGTGGACCAGGGCGATGTCGACCGGGGTGCCGGCGGCCTGCTGGTCGCGGAGGGCGGAGGCGAGTTGGTCGCCGGCGAGTTCCTCCGCGTTGTCGGCGCCGGGGGCGGTCGAGCGGTCCGGGGTGAACTGGGGGTCGCCGATGCCCGCGAAGCGCACGCCCGCGACCGTCTCCGCCCGCCCCCCGTCCAGGACGTGCACGTTCTTGATGTGTTCGAGGTAGCGCTGGGTGGCGAGGGAGTCGTGGTTGCCCCTGACCCAGACGTAGGGCGCGCCCAGGTCGGCGATCGGGTCGAGGAAGCCGTTCTCGGCCGTCGTGCCGTGGTCCATGGTGTCGCCGGTGTCGACGATCACGTTCACCTTGTACTGCTCCACCAGCGACGCGATGATCTTCCAGCTCGCGGGGTTGAGGTGGATGTCCGAGACGTGCAGGACGCGGATCGTGGTCGGGTCCGGCTGGTAGGCGGGGAGCGTGGACGTGACGTCGTAGAGCTTCGTCACGTTCGTCACCAGTCGGGCCAACTCCTTCTGGTAGACGTCGAATTCGGTGACGATGTTGCGCGCGTTGCCGACCAGGGACGGGGCGGAGGAGAGCAGGCCCGAGAACTTCGGCTCCAGGATCGACTTGGGGTTCCAGGTCGCGTACGCCGTCGCTCCGCATGCGGCGAGGAGTGTGAGAGCCAGGCCGCCGGCCGCGAGGGCTCGGCGGGGGCGGCGGTAGACCGCGAGGCCCAGGGTCGTGGCGCCGAGGACCACGGCCGTGCAGGACCGTACGGCCAGGTCGAGGGTGCCGTGTTCGACGTCACGGGCGACCTCGTCCTGGAGGCCGGAGAGGCGCTCGGGGTGGTCGACGAGGGCCTGGGAGCGTTCCGGGTCGAGCTGGTCGACGTTGACGTCCAGGCGGACCGGGGCGTGGTGGCTGTCGAGGGACAGGGCGCCGAGCGGGGAGACGTTGATCTTCGTGCCGCCGGTGAGGGACGGGCGCAGGGTCATGGTCGTGTTCATCGGACCGACCTGGGCCCGTACGTTGCCCACGATCAGCAGCCCGAGCCAGGCCCCGATGACGACGACCATGACGAGGCCGAGGGCGCGGGGCCAGGGGTGGGGCTGCGGGACGAGTTCGACGGTGGGCCGGGGACGGCGGGCGCGGTACTGGCGGATCAGGGCGTGCTGGGCTCGGCGGAGGCGGTTCAGGGCTGCGACGGGGACGCTGGCCATTGGTCCCGTATGCCCAGGGGTGGGGGCAGGTATGCGGGGCGGGTCACGGGAGTAAGGCGTACGTAGGCGGGGCGGGGCACGGGAGTGGGTCAGCCCCAGCCCAGTTCGTGGAGGCGCTCGTCGTCGATGCCGAAGTGGTGGGCGACTTCGTGGACGACGGTGACGGCGACCTCGTGGACGACGTCCTCCGTGGTCGCGCAGTAGCGCAGGGTCGGGCCCATGTAGATCGAGATCCGGTCGGGCAGGACACCGGCGTACCACTCGCCGCGTTCGGTGAGCGGCGTCCCCTCGTAGAGGCCGAGCAGCTCGGGGTCGGACGGGTCGGGTTCGTCCTCGACGAACACGGCCACGTTGTCCATGACCCGCGTCAGCTCCGGCGGGATCCGGTCCAGGGCCTCACTCACCAGCTCTTCGAACGCCTCGCGTGTCATTTCCAGCACAGGTCCATTGTCCGGGACGAACGCGGGTTCGGGGCTGTGGGCGCGGTGCGGCGGGCCGAGCTTGTCCGGTATGTGTTCGAAGTCGATTCCGGGGGAGGGGAGTTGGGGGTGGCGCGGTGGGTGCCGTAACGGCGATTCCCGGTCGGTGAGGGGCTGGAACGGGTCGGGAACCGGTCTTCTCCGGCCAGGAAACAGGGGTCGGCGCTGCGGCGCGTGTCTTCCGGTGGGCGGTGGGAGTTGAGAGGGGGACTCCCTTTTTCCGCCCTCGGAGGTGGCCCCGTGCGCCCCATGTACGTACCCGTCCGTCTGGCCGCCGCGGTCGCTGTCGTCGCCGCTGCCGCCGGCTGTATGAGCGTGGGCGACGACGCGGGCGGCGGTGCCAAGCCGTCCCACTCCGCCGGGCAGCATGGCGGTGTGGCGCCGGACGGTGGTTCGGGGGGGCCGGGGGGCGGGATCGGGTTCGGCGGGTCGGCGGGGGACGGGAAGCACGGGCACGGGAAGCCGAAGCCGGGGGAGTCCGCCTCGGGTTCGGCCTCACCGTCCGCTTCGGGGGGCGCGGCGAGTCCGTCCGCCTCCAGGGCGCCCGGACCGGGTGCGAGTCCCAGGCCGGGGGCGCCGACCACGGCCGCGCCGCAGCCGACCCCGACGCGGACTCCTCCGCCCGCCGATCCGTCGCCGAGTCCTCCGCCGCCGTCCGTCGAGCCGACCGTCGCGGAGCCCTCGTCCTCGGCCCACGAGGACCCCGTACCGCAACTGGTGGACCGTGAACCGGCGCCGGCGGCCGGGTCGCCGGCGTAGGAACGGGTGTGTGCTGCGGTGTGACGCACGTCAATGAAGGGTGGTTTGCGTTGGGGGGTGGTAGGTGCGTAAGGTGGTAGATCGTTTGATCCCATTGCCCGGCGCCACTGTAGAGCGCGCCGTGTGGCGCGTACTCTCCCTTGCCGTGGCGGACCGCATTGAGGCGGTCGATAGCGAATCACGGAGTTGACGGGCGCGTGCCGACGGATACTCCGGAAGGTTTCGCATTCGCATGTCCATTTCCAGTACTGATCACATCGTCATGCCCGAGAACGAGAACGAGGGTGACGAGACGGCCGTAGAGGCCACCACCGAGGCGGCCCCCGAGGTCACCTTCGCGTCCCTCGGTCTCCCCGAGGGCATCGTGCGCAAGCTCGCGCAGAACGGTGTGACAGCCCCCTTCCCGATCCAGGCGGCGACCATCCCGGACGCCCTGGCCGGCAAGGACATCCTCGGCCGTGGCCGCACCGGCTCCGGCAAGACCCTCTCGTTCGGTCTGCCGCTGCTCGCGACGCTGTCCGGCGGCCGCACCGAGAAGAAGCACCCGCGCGGCATCATCCTCACCCCGACCCGCGAGCTCGCGATGCAGGTGGCGGACGCCCTGCAGCCCTACGGCGACGTCCTCGGCCTGAAGATGAAGGTCGTCTGCGGCGGTACGTCCATGGGCAACCAGATCTACGCCCTGGAGCGCGGCGTGGATGTGCTGGTCGCCACTCCCGGCCGCCTGCGCGACATCATCAACCGCGGCGCCTGCTCCCTCGAAGACGTGCGGATCGCCGTCCTCGACGAGGCCGACCAGATGTCCGACCTGGGCTTCCTGCCCGAGGTCACCGAGCTGCTCGACCAGATCCCGGCCGGCGGCCAGCGCATGCTGTTCTCCGCGACCATGGAGAACGAGATCTCCACCCTGGTCAAGCGCTACCTCAAGGACCAGGTCACGCACGAGGTCGACAGCGCGCAGGGCAACGTCACGACGATGTCCCACCACATCCTCATCGTGAAGCCCAAGGACAAGGCGCCGGTCACCGCCGCGATCGCCTCCCGCAAGGGCCGCACGATCATCTTCGTCCGCACCCAGCTGGGCGCCGACCGCATCGCCGAGCAGCTGCGCGAGTCCGGCGTGAAGGCCGACGCGCTGCACGGCGGCATGACGCAGGGCGCCCGCACGCGGACGCTGGCGGACTTCAAGGAGGGCTACGTCAACGCGCTCGTCGCGACCGACGTCGCCGCCCGCGGTATCCACGTCGACGGCATCGACCTGGTCCTGAACGTGGACCCGGCCGGCGACCACAAGGACTACCTGCACCGCGCGGGCCGCACGGCGCGTGCCGGTCGTACGGGCACCGTCGTCTCCCTCTCGCTGCCGCACCAGCGCCGTCAAATCTTCCGGCTGATGGAGGACGCGGGCGTCGACGCCGGGCGTCACATCATCAACACCGGTACGGCCTTCGAGCCCGAGGTCGCCGAGATCACCGGCGCCCGTTCGATGACCGAGGTCCAGGCCCAGTCCGCGGGCGACGCCGCGCAGCAGGCCGAGCGCGAGGTCACCCAGCTCACCAAGGAGCTGGAGCGGGCCACGCGCCGTGCCGCCGAGCTCCGCGAGGAGTCCGACCGCCTGATCGCCCGTGCCGCGCGCGAGCGGGGCGACGACCCGGAGACGGCGGTGGCCGAGGCCGCCGCCGTGGTCGAGGCCGCGGCCGCCGAGCAGTCGGCCGTCGTCGAGGCGCCGGTGCGCGAGGAGTCCTCTTCCTACGACCGTCCGCGCCAGCAGCGTGACGACCGCGGCAACTACGAGCGCCGTGACCGCGGTGGCGACCGTGGTGGCTTCCGTCGCGACGACCGTCCCTCGGGTGGTTTCCGTCGTGACGACCGCGGCGGCAGCGACCGCGGTGGCCGTTCTTTCGACCGTGACCGTCGTGACGACCGTCCGTCCGGTGGCTTCCGCCGCGACGACCGCGGTGGCAACGACCGCGGCGGCGACCGTGGCGGCCGTTCTTTCGACCGTCGTGACGAGCGCCCCTCGGGCGGCTTCCGTCGTGACGACCGCGGTGCCAACGACCGCGGTGGCGACCGTGGCGGCTTCCGCCGCGACGACCGTCCCTCGGGCGGCTTCAGCAACGACCGCCGTGACGGCGACCGTGGCGGCCGTTCTTTCGACCGTGACCGTCGTGACGACCGTCCGTCCGGTGGCTTCCGCCGCGACGACCGCGGTGGCAACGACCGTCCCGCGACCGGCGGTTTCCGTCGCGACGACCGTCCCGCGACCGGTCACCGGGGCAGCGACCGCCCGTTCAACCGTGACCGCCAGGGCGACCGCCCCGGCTTCCGCGCCGGCGGCCACGACCGCCCGGCCGGCCACCGCGGCACCACCGGCACGGGTACCGGCACCGGTTCCTTCGGCCGCCGCGACGACAAGCCCCGCTGGAAGCGCAACGGCTGACGTCCGGTGACATAGCAGAGCAGTGAGATGGCCCCCGCCCGGGTTCGGGTGGGGGCCATTTTTTTGCGCGCTTGCGGCTGTGTGCCGACTGTATGATCAGCCGACTTCTGTGGGGGATGTGACGGCTGGGGGCCGGGGGCAGCGAGAACGCCATGCATCCCTCTCTTCTCTGGGGGAGGATTCCTTGGCTCGTCATGCCTTCACAGGTATAGCTGTCTCGGCCGTGCTCGCGGCGGGGTTGAGCCCACTGCTGCCGACACCCGCGTCGGCCGTGGGCACGGCGCAGGAGACGGTCGTACCGGCCGCGCTGCGCAGTACGTACACGACGGCGTCGCTCTACTACCCCGACACCACCTCGGGCGGGGACGGAGCGGGCAGCCAAGGCGTGTTCCACCGGCTGGAGGGCCGCGGAGTGGTGTGGACGCGCTACTCGGACGGCACGTCGTTCGACGCGCCGGTGGGCGCCGGCACGGTGGCTACCCTGAGCACGGGCAGCGACGTCCTCGCGAACCGCTACAGCGACGGCCGCTACGTCCTGTGGAACGCCGTCGACGGCACGTCGACCACCGTTCAGGTGCCCACGGGACAGTCCGTGTACGCCGGTGTGTTCGGCGGCATCGTCGCCACTCTCGAGAACGTCACCGCCGCGGACGGGACCACCACCAGGGTCAAGCACCTGCTGTCCGCGGGCCCCGACGGCACCACGCGCGATGTGATCGTCGGGGACGGCGCGCCCGAGGGCATGACGATCGCGGGGCCGCTGCGGGGCGATGCCTCAGGGATGATCTTCCTCGCCCGACTGGACGACTCCGTCCGCATGGTCGACGTCGACCCGGCGACCGGCCGGGTCCGTGGTTGGACGCCTCCGTTGCCCTCGGGTTACCTGTCCGCCAAGATCTCGCCCGAGCACCTTGTCGTGTACAGCGGCGCCCAGAGCCCGAAGGCGCTCGTCTTCTCCCGCTCGGACCTGTCAGCGGCGCCGGTCGAGGTCACTTTGGACACCAGCAGCAGCGGCACAGCCACGGCGGACGACCTCTCCGTGGTCGGCGACTGGCTCGTGCACCGCCCCGGCAGCCTGGGCCAGGTGACGGCGGTACCGATCGCCGGCGGCGCCCCGGTCACCCTGATCGCCTCCTCGAACTCCGGCGTCTCCGCCGTACCGGACGGCACCGCCGTGGTGATCGGCCGCACCGGCGCCGACGACTGGGGCGTCCAGCGCATCCAGGCCGGCCCCGACGGCAGGCCGGCCGTCACCCTCGTCAAGCCGCTGCCGAAACCGCCGTACAAGATCCAGGGAATCGCCTTGGAGCAGGGGCGGCTGACCGTCGCGGACGCCAGTTGGGGCGGGGTTCGCGACGACTACGTGCGGACCGTCGCCGCGACCGGTACGCCCACGTTCGGGGCGCGGTCCTCGTACGACGGGACCGATCTGCTCGTCGGCGACTGCCCGGACACGGAGGTCGGCTGCTCGCAGCTGTACGGCACGGACGACGACCGTGCGGTCTGGCTGTCGAAGAAATCGGCCGACTACGACCGTCTCACCGTCAGCGGGTCCGGCCCGTACGACTACTGGGAGCAGTCGGTGCCCGCCGGCGGCCGGATCACCGACGTCTCCGGCCGGTACCTGATCCACACCACGGCGACCGCGCAGACCGTCCACCGGATCGGCAGCGGCACCCCGGCGCTCACCCGCACCCCCGGCGCCGCAGCCCTCTCCGGCGACACCCTGTGGACGCCGGGCACCACCCCCGGCACCCTCACGGCGTACGACCTCACCACGAAGAAGACCACCGAGACCCTCACCACGGACGCCGGCTGCGCGCCCACCGAACTGCGGGCCGACGGCCGTTGGCTGTACTGGAGTTGCGCCGACGGCACGGCGGGCGTCTACGACCGTACGGCGAAGAGGTCCGTGCAAGTCCCTTCCGGTGACGCGGAGTTGGGCGACGGATTCGTCGTCACGCACGACAGACAGGCCGGGCAGCTGGTCCTCACGACGGTCGCGGACGGCACACCCGTGAGCCGGGTGATCGGCGCGCTGCCCGACACCGGGGTCTCCCAGCGCGAGGTGCGCTGGACGGTCGACGAGTCGACCGGGAACGTGGCCTACGTCGACGACCAGGAGCGCGTGCACCTCGTACCGACCGGCGTGACACAGCAGCCGCTGCGGCTGCTCGCCCCGGTCGACTCGGCGGCCACGCTCGGCGCGCGGGAGATCGACACGACACCGTCCACCCTCACCACCCTGCTGCTGTCGAAGCCGGCCGCGGGCTGGCAGCTGACCGTGCGCAGCCGGGCCACCGGCAAGGTCGTGGACACGCGCGACGGCGGTGAGACGCGCGGCGAGGTGAAGGTGGGCTGGTTCGGGACGGACGCCAAGGGGGCGTTCCTGACGAACGGGTCGTACGACTGGACGCTGTCCGTGACGCCGGCCGACGGGGTCGGCGCCCCGGTGACGGCGAGCGGCACGGTCCGGCTGTTCGACGCCGCGCCGGCTCGCCACGACCACATCGGCGGCGGCGACTCCGTCGGTGACCTGGTCACCCTCAGCTCCTCGGGCACGCTGGCCTTCCGGCAGGGCTCGGGCAAGGGCACGTTCTCCTCGTCGGTCGGCGGCAGTACCGGCTGGACGACGGCCGACAAGGTGGTGTCGGTCGGCGACCTGAGCGGGGACCGCTGCAACGACGTCCTGGTCCGGCTGAAGACCGGGGCGCTGCGGGCGTACAAGCCGGGCTGCGATGGGGTGTTGAAGCCGTCGACGGCGTACACGTCACTCGGCACCAGCGGCTGGAACCAGTACGACGTGCTGACCGCGCCCGGCGACATCAGCGGTGACGGCCGTCCGGACCTGATCGCGCGCAACACGTCGACCGGGACCGTGTACCTCTACAAGGGCACCAGCACCGGCAAGCTCTCCGCCCGCGTGAAGCTGTACGCCGACTGGAAGACGTACAAGAAGGTCGTCGGCGTCGGTGACATCAACGGCGACGGCATCGGCGACCTGATCGCCCAGGACAGGTCGAACACCGTGTACCGCTACTACGGCACCGGCCACGGCACGTTCGGGGCGCGCGTGAAGCTGTTCGGCGCGTGGGGCGGGTCGTACAACGTGGTGGTCGGGGTCGGGGACATCACCGGGGACGGGAAGGCGGACCTGGTCGAGCGGGACTCGGCGGGCAACCTGTTCCGCAACAGCGGTGACGGGAAGGGGTCGTTCGGGGCGCGGGTGAAGATCTCGGGCGGGTGGCAGGGCTACAAGGGCGTCTTCTGATGTGACTCCTAGGGCGTTTTTTGGCCACATCGAGTCCTTATCGATTCCTTAAGTGGCGCATGTCACGCCCCCGGTGAGGGAATCGCTGGGGGCATGACAGATGACGCCATAGCGAGTGGGCTGTCAAAGGGAGATCCCCCCGGTCTCTCCGACGAAGAACGGCTTGCCCAACTCGGCTACACGCAGGTTCTCGCCCGCCGCATGTCGGCGTTCTCCAACTACGCGGTCTCCTTCACGATCATCTCGGTCCTGTCGGGCTGCCTGACGCTGTATCTGTTCGGCATGAACACGGGCGGCCCGGCCGTGATCATGTGGGGCTGGGTGGCCGTAGGCCTGATGACCCTCTTCGTCGGCCTGTCGATGGCCGAGATCTGCTCCGCCTACCCGACCTCGGCGGGCCTGTACTTCTGGGCCCACCGCCTGGCGCCCCCGCGCACGGCGGCGGCCTGGGCGTGGTTCACGGGCTGGTTCAACGTCCTCGGCCAGGTCGCGGTGACCGCGGGCATCGACTTCGGCGCCGCGTCCTTCCTGGGCGCGTACCTGAACCTCCAGTTCGACTTCAAGGTGACGCCGGGCCGCACGGTCCTCCTCTTCGCCGGCATCCTCGTCCTGCACGGCCTGCTGAACACCTTCGGCGTGAAGATCGTCGCCCTCCTCAACAACGTCAGCGTGTGGTGGCACGTGGTGGGGGTGGGCGTGATCGTAGGGGCCCTCACCTTCGTCCCCGACCACCACCAGTCGACGACCTTCGTCTTCACGAAGTTCGTGAACAACACGGGCTGGGGCAGCGGTGTCTATGTCGTGTTGCTGGGCCTGCTGATGGCGCAGTACACCTTCACCGGCTACGACGCCTCCGCCCACATGACGGAGGAGACCCACGACGCGTCGACGGCGGGCCCGAAGGGCATCGTCCGCTCGATCTGGACGTCGTGGATAGCGGGCTTCGTCCTGCTCCTGGGCTTCACGTACGCGATCCAGTCGTACAACGGGGAGCTGAACTCGGCGACGGGCGCACCCCCGGCGCAGATCCTCCTCGACGCCCTGGGAGCGACGGCGGGCAAGCTCCTGCTCCTGGTGGTGATCGGTGCGCAGCTCTTCTGCGGGATGGCGTCGGTGACGGCCAACAGCCGCATGATCTACGCCTTCTCACGCGACGGCGCGCTCCCGTTCTCCCGCATCTGGCACACGGTGAGCCCGCGCTCGCGGACGCCCGTGGCGGCGGTGTGGCTGGCGGCGGCGGGCGCGCTGGTGCTCGGCCTGCCCTACCTGATCAATGTCACGGCGTACGCGGCGGTGACGTCGATCGCGGTGATCGGCCTGTACATCGCGTACGTCATCCCGACCCTGCTGCGGCTGGGCAAGGGGGACGACTTCCAGCGCGGGCCCTGGCATCTGGGCCGGTGGTCGCGGCTGATCGGCACGGTGTCGGTGGTGTGGGTGATCGTGATCACCGTGCTGTTCATGCTGCCGCAGGTGTCGCCGGTCACGTGGGAGTCCTTCAACTACGCGCCGGTGGCGGTGCTGGTCGTCCTCGGCTTCGCGGCGGCCTGGTGGTTCGCCTCGGCCCGGGAGTGGTTCCTGAACCCGGAACACGCCCGCACGAAGGCGCGGGAGGCGGCGCGGGCGGGGGCGCCCGAACCGGTGGATCCCTAGCACGGTGTGCCCGAACCGGTAGATCCGTAACACTCCGGATCAGTCGGTCCCTCGTCCCGGCCCTGCTCGCCCCCTGTTTCGCCGTCCGGCGCGGCCGTGTCCCCGATACCCGATCGGAGACACGGCCACCTCCCGCTATGCTCGGGGAGGCAACATCGCGAGGACCCTTAGCTCAATTGGCAGAGCAGTGGACTTTTAATCCATTGGTTGTGGGTTCGAGTCCCACAGGGTCTACGGTGCGGGTGACGGGGATACCCCCTCTGACCTGCTGTGCAGCGCCTGAGTCGGCTTCGGTCGGGTCGGGCGCTGCTTCGTTTTCGGGCTTGTGCGTGAGCGATGCGTGAGCGGATGTGCCCGTGGGGGTGGTCTGCTCTGCAAGGGTGACGCGGAGCAACAGGGACGGCGGGTGGACGTCATCCCGGGTGTAGGCCCTCACACGGGCGATGAATTGGTCCTGGGCCGCTTCGGCATACGTGCCGCGGGCATCGAAGTCCAGGACGGTGTCCGGCTCGGCGACGGCGGCCTCGGCAGGGCCAGAGGCGGCGAGTGCGGCGGTGACGGGCTTCGTTCTTGCCAATGCCCTTGAGCTGCAACAGGGCGCCGTCGTCGGTGTAGTCGACGCACAGGCCGTGGACCTTCGCGGCGTTGGTCTGACGGGCAGAGGTGATCGCGTTGCAGACTGGATAGCACCTCATCGGCGATCGTCCTCAGGATCAGATGGGCGTACTCCGCCTTGGCAGAACTCCTCGCGCACGGCGGGGGCATGGCGAGCATCGTCGTACACAGCTCGTCCTCGCTGACCTCTCACCCAGCAACTTGCATATCGCCCTCTGAAGGCGAAGTACCACAACTGCCCGAAGCGCTCCCAGACCAACACCGACACCATCGGCGAGTCCGTCGACCGAGCGATGATCCGACGACGCGACCGGATCCGGCAGTCAGCAACGAACTTCACGCGAGTTGCTTTGTAAGAAGCAGGGGCCGACCGGACAAGAAGAGGACATGGCCCATTTAGAGGAGTGCCCGTGCAGAACTCGCAGGCGTTCAGCGTGCTGTACGCGAAGCACTATGGCTCTGTACTGCGGTACGCGTATCGGCGCGTAGGCGCGGATGACGCACCGGATATCGCGGCGGAGGTCTTCGCTGTCGCGTGGCGGCGGATGGACGACATCCCACCCAAGGCGCTGCCCTGGCTGTATGGCGTGGCTCGCAGAATCGTGGCCAACCATCTGCGGTCCTCGGAGCGAGCGGATCGTCTCATGACTCGACAGGCCGGCGAGGAGTCTCGGGCGCTGATGGTCCGAGACGTTGGTGACCAGGTGGCTGAGGCGAACGCGGTCCAGCGGGCGTGGGCTCGACTGAGCACGGACGATCGTGAACTTCTGGCTCTGATCGGCTGGGAGCGGTTAGGCGTGGGCGAAGCGGCACGTGTCCTTGGCTGCAGCGCTGCTGTGTGCTCTGTCCGGCTGTACCGGGCGCGGCGTCGTCTTCAGAGCGAGTTGTCACGAGAAGAGGTCACGGATCGGGGCCTTCATGGCGAGATGAAACCGGAGGTCAGAACATGAGACTGACTACACAGATTCGAAGGACGATGTCACCGGCTGATCCTGCAGAAAGCTGCGTCGTTGACCGACAGCGGGCCGATGCGGATCTTCAGCAGATCCTCTCCACCTCTCCGGCCTCGTCACAAGAGTCGGTCTATCGCGTGGTCTTACGTCGCCGACCGCTCAGAGTCGCAATGGCCGGCGTCGCCATCACTGCCGCGATGATCGTCACGGTGGTCCTTGGCTTCGGCACCGGCAACTCCTCGACTTCTGCCTACGCCGCTACCCCACCACCTCTGCTCTACTCGCAGACCGCAGACGCCGCGCCAGCCGCAGTACTCCTACAGCAGATCGAGCGGCGAACAACTGATAGCCAGCCCTCAAGCCCTTCGCCCGCAGGCGGGCGGATTCATTGGAAGAGCTGGTCGCTGTTCACCCGCGAGGACACCGGCGGCGATGCCGAGTCGACCCTGGTGCCCCAGGACTATGTGGTGACGGTTCATGCGGACGGCACAGGCACTGAGCAGCAGACCACCCGGGGTCAGTCGGAGACTCACCCGCTGGGCCGATCCAGGCTGGGTGGCACAGTCCCGGGAGATCCCGGTGAATTCAGGGCATGGCTGCAATCCCGGTCCAACGTTTCGTTGTCTGACCCGATGGGTGCCGCTCAGGCCGCAGGCGACCTGCTGCAGAGGCAGGTACTGGGGCCGCAGCAGCGCGCTGCGTTGCTTCACGTCATTGGACAGTTGCCGAGCCTCACCTTCGAAGGCGACGCTGTGGACCGCGCCGGCCGTCACGGAGAAGCGTTCTCCGCGACTTCTGCGGGTAGCGGCCTGCCCACCCGCTACACCTTCATCGTAGATCCCGTTTCAGGGCAAGTGCTGGGAGTGGAGGAGACGTTGACCAAGACAGCAGGCAAGCTGAATGTCCATATCCCCGCGGTGATCAACTACCGCACCTACCTCAGCGCAACGCTTACCGGATGACCCGGCCACTCACTGCGCGCGGGCGGTAAATGCCGGTGTGCTGCACAAGCCGACGGCCCTGACGGGTCGTCGGCTGCCGACTGGGCCTCGTCGGACAGCCGTCCCCTCGCCCTCCAGGGGGCGGTCAGCCGAAGCCGCCTTGCAGGACGAAGCCCCACGCGGTGGACGGCTATCCGCCACGGTTTCCAGCCACGAGGCGACTCTTTTGGACATTTCTCCAAAAATGTAAGGGTGCGCTCTGTATCATTTTGAGCGGAAGGTGAGTCTCCTGATCCGTTTCATACTCAACTAAACCCGCAGGACAGGGTGTCTTAGGGCGAGCTCCTATCGAGCCGCATTCCAATCGATCAAGATTTTTCTCTGACGCTGCGTGACGGCTGGAAGACAGAACACCGTTGACGTGCACACAGGGACTTCATAGCTTCTCTTCGGGCCAGTGGGCACAGGGTCCACTCGCCAATACAACGAAGGAAGCATGTGAGCAGACCACTCCGGAATCTCGCGATCCTCGTCTTTTCCAGTGCTGCTGCGCTGGGGCTGACGAATACGGCTTCTGCTGCGCCGGAATCACTTCAGCAGCAGATAGATTCGACCATCGCCCAATACGGTGGCACGCAAATAAGCGCCTACGAGATCTCCTGGCACGACGGAGACGTCATCATGGCCTTCCCGCTTCCCGGAGACGACAAGGCTCCGCCGTCAAGCGCCGCCGCGCAGGAACTGCAGCGCACGGCAGCCAAGAAGGAAGCGGCCAGGCAAGGCATCACGATCAGCCCTGCCGCGCAACCGACAGCAGCGACGGTCGGCGGATGCCCCACCGAAACTCTCGGTAACGACTGGTACTGCTTCTACCAGGACGACAACTACGGCAACAGGCGCCTGCAGTGGAATGCGGAGCACCTGTCGAACGTCTACTTCTCGGATTACGGATTCGAGGACGAAACCTCGTCCTGGGTCAACGGTGGCGGGAAGACAATCTGGGTCTACGACCAGACTGCGGGAAAGCCGCAAGGTACCGGTCCCAGACTGTGGACGGAGAATGACCACTCTCACTCCACCTACGTCGGCGACACGAACAACGACCGCGCCAACTGGTTCCGTACCAGCTGACATGCAACCGGTCTCACAAAAGGACATTCCAACCCTCGAAGGAGGAGACGTTGTTGCGCTCAGCGACCAAAGTCGTGATCGCGGCGTTCCTGGGTATAGCCGCGGTGTTCACCCTGACCTCGGCGACCAGTTGGGCCGCCGGAGCCTCGACGGCCAGTGGAATCGCCACAGCCCCGACGAACTTGCCGGCTGCAGCCCGGGCGGATGGCAGACCCCAGGTCGAGGCACTCAGCACCGCTGATCGCGGCTTACTCCAGCGGGAGATCGACGACACCCTCTCTCATACCGCGCCTGGCGGGATGCAGATCAGTTCGAACGAGATCGCCTGGCGCGGAGGCAAGGTCGTCCTGGTTCTCCCTCTGCCCGGCGTCAAGCAGACGCCCCCCGATAGTCCGCAACTCCAGGCCCTCTACGCCAAGCTGGAGGGCGCACGCTCCGGTGGTGCGGCCGTTGCCCCGCGGCTGCCAGCGGCCGATTACCACCAGTGCCCGCGGGGCACCAGCGTGCGCTGGTACTGCTTCTACCAAAACCGGGACTGGAACGAGAACGTCGCAGGCCGCCGTCTGCAGTGGAGCGACCCGCACTGCGACGAAGTCATGGACTTCGAGGTGTACAGCTTCGCCGGCCAGACTTCGTCCTGGGTCAACACCGGATTCCTGGAGGTCACCGTCTGGGACGACTCCGTCCACCGGCTCTGGACGGAGGCCCCGAACTCGCTGTCCGCGTACGTCGGCTCCTCCAACAACGATCAGGCCCGCTTCTTCGAGGCATGCGCCTGACCAAGCTCAGGAGCGATCAGTAGGCGTCTCAACGCCGGAGAAACCGCGGCCCTGGCCACACGGCATCCGCGCTATCGCCAAGGAGCCCCGGCCGTAAGTGCTTCCACGGTTCGACGCCATCGAGGAACCGCTGCTCCAGGACTGTTAGCTGCGGTCCTGGAGCAGTGTTCTCTCGATCTGGGCACCAATTCACTCAGGGGCCCATCGGTCGTTGCTCAAGGACGCGATCCAGTGTCCCACGTTCTTCCCCATGCCTGCCGCTCACCGTAGGAGAGAAGCCCGGGGGGCTCCAGGTCAAGTTTCTCGGCACGCTTCACCAGAACTTCTTGGTGCGCGTTCAATTCCCCCGTCGCCGGATCCAAAATAAGAGTGAACTGTACCCCCTGGCCATCTGTCTGTGCGGAAACACCGAAAACCTCACGGCCGGATTTATCTGAGGCTATTCCTGCAAGGCTCAGGCCCTCCACTCCTGCCAGCACACGCAGAATCGCGGCACGCAGTGACGCCTCCACAACCCCCAGGTCATAATAGATGTCCCTCACAGCCCCAAGCAGGGCCTGCGCGCTTCCGCCGCTCACAGACATTAGCTGCCGTGAGAGGCTCTCAGGATTGTGAGATAAAGGCATGACGCCTTCCCATACGTCCCTGAGCGTGCTGTACTCTCCGGCCCGAACCGGGCGATCAATTACCTGCACATCGTGGAGCGCCGCATCCGCTTCCCCCCACATCCCGGCTGCGCCAGTTGAGGAAAACTCGGGAGGGTATTCTCTACGCACGAGGCGGCCCGATCCATCCGAGCTACGCCAACGCTCTATCGTCGTGGGAAACCAGGCACTCGCAGCCACACCGCCGATCACCCGAGTCGTTAGATTCAGCCCAATGTCTCTGGTATAGATATACGGGCCGCCGAAAGGTGGGTCGTGAAGTTGCGCCACACTCTCAGAGATGCCCGTCATGAATTCAACCCTGTCGAAGTCGAACCGCTCAAACGACAACATCAATTCCCCGTCCCGCGGCGGTGGATCAAACATGAATATGTTGCCACATTTTATGTGATGTCCAGGCCGTATGGGTATCCGCGCACCGTATACGGATTGATCCACGGCGAACTCAGGCCGAGCCACATCCTGGTCGATGCCTCCGGGCACGGCGGTCCCCGGTTTCCGAAGTCCTTCGACATTCACGAACTGGCTGATCGACAGCTGACCACAGAACAGGTCGACGATCCCACGTCCTTGGTCACTCTGAGGCGGACGAATCGGTGGCTGCCGGACGAGACCGGGGGATCAACTTCGCCGCCTTCTCGGCGATCTCACGGTCCAGCTCAGGCAGCAGGCTCGTGTACGTGTCCGAGGTCAGCGTGATGGTGGAGTGCCGCAGCGTCTCCTTCACCGTGTGGATGTCGCCGCCGCCTCCGTGCGTGAGCGTCGCGGTGACGTGGCGTAGGTCCCGCAGGGTGATGGGCGGCAGGTCGGTCGTGGCGAGGATGCGGCGGAAGGTCTCGGAGACCGTGCCGGGGTGGAGCCACGAGCCGTCTTCCTTCGTGAAGACCTTGCCTGTGTCCTGCCAGGCGTCGCCCCACTGCGCGCGCTCCTTCTCCTGGCGGGCTTTGTGGTCGCGCAGTTCGGAGATGGTCGTGCTGTCGAGCGCGATCGTGTTCGCGCTGCCGTCCGTCTTGGGCTCCGACTCGTAGGGGTCCCAGCCGTCCACCACGATCTCCTTGGCGGGCGTGATGAGGCCGGCGGCGAGGTCGATCTCGTGCCAGTCCTGGCCGACAGCCTCACCGCGTCGGAGGCCACGGGTACCCATGAGGTGGAGGATCGCGTACAGGCGGTCGCCCTCGGCCGCGTCGAGGAAGGCGCCGAACTGCTGTGGCGTCCACACCATGACCGGGCCGGGGACCTGACCTGTCACTCGCCACCGCCGGACGCGCTCATCGGTCCACAGGAGGGGTTTCGGGCGCCTGCCGGACTCCAACTCGACGTGGGACGCCGGGTTGAAGGTGATGAGCTGCTGGGCGATCGCGGAGTTCAGGGCCGCGCGCAGGGTGCGGCGGATCGCCTGACGGCTGGCCGGACCGGTGATCTTCCGGAACGGCTTCATCTCGTCGAGCTTGGCCCGCTCGGCCGCGAGCAGCTTCCGCTCGGCTCCCACGGGGCGGCCGGGCTTGCTCGGCTTGCAGCGCGCGATCTGCTCGCGACGGGCTTCGTTCTCGGCCGCGATCACCTCGTTCTCGTCGGCTATCGCGTCGAACATCTCCACCAAGTGACCGACGTTGAGCCGGTCGAGGCGCACGTGCCCGATGCGCGGCTTCAAGTGGACGCGGATGTGGGAGGCGTAGCCGTTGAGCGTCGTCTTGCGGCGTTTCTTCGCGGCGAACCACTGGTCGAGCCACTCGCCGACGGTGAGGCTGCCACGGAGAGCCAGTCCCGCCCTCAGTCGGCGCCGGGTCTCCTCGATGGCGGGGAGCGGTGCCTTCTCGACCGCGACCTCCTCCAGCATGTCGACGAGACGCTGGAGGCTGTCCGGGTCGTCCTTCTCCGCCAGGGCGAGCAGGGAGCGGACGTGGTCGAGGTCTGCCTGGGCGTCCTTGAGGGACTCGTAGCCGGCGCGGCTGAAGGAGCGGCGGGTGCCGTCTTCGTGCGACGGGAGTTCCTGGCGTATGGAGTACGAGCCGTGCTTGCGGCTGGAGAGCTTGGGGCAGTTCTTGCCGAGCGGCTTACCGGACTTCGGGTCACGGCAGTAGCAGCGGCGGTGGGTGGAGCCCTTCAAAGGCGTTCCTCCGGGGTGGTGTTGGGGTCGGGTTCGGGCAGGTCGACGTCGCCCAGGGCGGGTGGGAGATCGGGCGGGGTGGCGCCTTCGTCGCGGAGGTCGCGGCGGAGGTAGCGGAGTTTGTACTTGGCGGAGATGGCCTCGTCGGAGTACTTGGTCCGCCTGCGTTCGGCTTCCTCCTGCTGGGCGCGGTTGCTTGCCGTCTTGGCCGCGAACCGTGCCTGTTCCGCTTCTTCGAGGGCGGCCAGAGCGGTGCGTACGAGGTTGTCGTGCGCTTCGAAGTCGGGGATGAGGCCCGCGTCGTACAAGAACGTGGCCTCGTCGCCGGTGAAGCGACGCAGTGCGTCCCAGGTGGGCACGAGGTCCTGGAAAGGGAGTTCCTGGGTTCGGTCGACGTAGCCGACCGGGAAGATCAGGCAGACCGGATACGTCTCCAGGGCGGCGGCCAGGACGATGACGTCCACCAGGGGCAGGGTGGCCCGGCGGCCGGACTCCATGTTGGCGATCACGTTGCGCGGGATGGGATGCCCGAGCTGCTCGCACCGGTCGGCCAAGTCCTGTGCGCTCCATCCCATTTCCTTCCTTCTGCGCCGGACCTCGCCGGCCACGTTGGCCTTGACCCGGTCCTCCCACTCGGGAACCTCGTCCTCATCAGCATCCCCACCGCGTTGTGTCATGGAGACACATTAGCTTCCCGATGATGGTTATAGACGCCTGGAGCCGGACGTGAAGGCCACGTTCGCCGAGGGCTGTACCGAAAAGGGGCGCACTGCATGCGCGAAGACGCGACGGCCGGACGGATGAAGGACTCGAAGGGGATGAGCCGGGAGGAGCTTCTCGCCCTCCCCGTGTCCGTTGACCTGGACACAGGCAACCGTTCTCTCGGGCTCGGGCGGAGCAAGGGGTACGAGCTGGCGAAGCGGGGCGAGTACCCGTGCAAGGTGCTGCGGCTGGGCAACGCCTACCGGGTCGTGACTGCGGATCTGCTCGATCTGCTGGGTCTGGCGGCGTGATGGCGCGGCACCGTAGCAAACGGTTCTGCGCTGAGCTGACACAGAAATGCTGGACTGTTGCCGGGTGTGGACGTACGGTCCGTGTTCCCTCGCGGTGGCCTGGTGCCCGCGAGACGGGGATGGGCCCCCGGCGGTGCAACGCCGGAGGCCCGAGCAACCCCAACCGGCCCGTGAAGAACCAACCCGGCGGCCAGGGCACACACGCCCGCCACCGCCAGAAAAGGAGCTGCCCCGTGGAACATGCGGGAGCCGAGCCCTATTCCGACTCCGACAAGCCCTCGTGGCCGCCCGTCACCGTGCCCGGCCAGCTCGGCCACCACTCCGGCGAAGCCCCGCCGACCGCCGACGACGGTGCGCCTGACGCCACTTCGGTGGAACAGCCTGCCGAGGACACGGTGGCGGATCCGGAGCCGACGCCTGGCTCGGCGCTTCTGGACGAACTGCGTGCGCAGATAGCGAAGTTCGTGATCCTGCCCTCGCCGGAGGCGCTGGACGCGGTCACGCTGTGGGTGGCGGCGACGCATCTCCAGGCAGCGTGGCAGCACGCGCCGCGTCTGGCGGTCGTGGGACCGGCGAAGCGGTGCGGCAAGTCGCGGCTGCTGGACGTGCTGACCGAGACGGTCCACGAGCCGATGCTCACCATCAACACCACACCGGCGGCCATCTTCCGGTCGATCACCGAGGAGAACCCGCCCACGCTCCTGGTGGACGAGGCCGACACCATCTTCGGCACCCCGAAGGTGGCCGAGAAGAACGAGGAGATGCGCGGCCTGCTCAACGCCGGCCACCAGCGCAACCGATACGTCACCCGGGTCGTCGGCAACGACCACACCCCGCACCGCTTCGCGACCTTCGCCATGGCGGCCATCGCGGGGATCGGCGACCTGCCCGACACGATCATGGACCGGGCCATCGTGATCCGGATGCGGCGCCGGGCCGAGGGCGAGAAGGTCAAGCCCTTCCGCTCCCGCCGCGACATCCCGGCCCTGCATGAACTGCGCGACTGCATCGCTGCCTGGGCCAGGCCGTTGCTGGACGAGGCGGCGGAACTGGAGCCGGTCATGCCGGTGGAGGACCGGGCGGCTGACACCTGGGAGCCCTTGGTCATAGTCGCCGACCTGGCCGCCGCGTCCTGGCCCCGTCGCGCTCGCGAGGCGTGTGCGCGGATGGTGGCCACTGAGGTTGAGGCAGAGGAAGAGCGGCCCGGCGGTGCCCGGATCCTCGCCGACATCCGCCGGGTCTTCGCCGCCCAGCGCGAGCCGGACAGCCTCTCCACGGATGAGCTGCTCTACCACCTGCGCCAGGACGCAGAGGCCCCGTGGGCAGAGTGGGGGCGCAACGGGCTGGACTCCCGCGAACTGGCACGGATGCTCAGCCCGTACGTCATCAAGCCCGGCAACGTCCGCCTCGCCGACGGAACCCAGCGCAAGGGCTACATGCGCAGCAAGTTCCTCGACGCCTGGCGGCGCTACTGCCCCACCGTCCACCCGGTGGACGCCGGGCCTACCGCCCCCGCCTCGGGCTGAGCCCCGCATCCCCCGGGTGGCCGTCCCTGCCGTCCCTGCCGTGATCCCGCAGGTCAAATGGCATGAAGACAAGACGGCAACCGGGGGCAAGACGGCAACGCGATCATGAGGGCCGCGTTGCGGGGCCAGAACCACGTCCCGATCCGTCTTGTGCCGTCCCGCGCGTCCCCGCCGTATCGCCGCAGGTCAGGGTGTCAGCCGCCGGGACGGCACACCACCACCACGCCGTCCCGGCCGAACAGGTCGGAGAACGCCTCCGGCATCGGCCGAGACGGCAGACCAAACCCCGTGCCGTACCTGCCCTGACCTGCGCTTGCAACGGCCAAGACGGCAAAGACGGACCACACGCCAACGCCCAGGAGCACCCGGCTTGACGAACCTCTCCACCGCCAGCAACCGAGACGACCTCCTCGACGAGGGACTACCAACCACGACCAAGCAGGCCGCCGAGCGGTTCACGCTCATCGCTGCAGGCGTAGTGATCGTGGCCCTCACGGCCGGCGGGTTCTGGCTCTCGTACGCGCATCTCGCCGAGGTCGCAGGACAACATGGGCTCAGGAACTCTCCGGTCCGCCAGTGGGCCTGGCCGGCGACGCTGGACGCGTTCATCATCGCGGGTGAACTGCTCATGCTCCGCGCTGGTTTGCGCCAAGCGACCGACGGGTGGGCCATCGCCCTTACCGCGACCGGATCCCTCGGCTCCATCGCGCTCAACGTGGCGGGCGTCAGCGGCACGGGTAGCACCGGCGCCGTGCCCATGCTCGACTACGTGGTTGCCGCGGTGCCCCCGACCGCCGCGCTGCTGGCCTTCGGTGTCCTGATGCGACAGATCCACCAGCTCGTTGCCGAGCCCTCTGACACCGCTCAACGCCACAACGCTGCCGACCGCAGCCACAACGGCACCCAGATTGTCCGCCTTGCGGATGACGGCTCCGGTCCGCCGCAGCCAGCCGCTCTTGAAGTGGCGGACCGGCACACCGACGTGGCGCAGGCTGCCACCAATCCACCGGAGCTCCCGCATCCTTCGGACGGGCCGGAAGACCAAGAGTCCAGCACGGTCTCCGAGGAGTTCCTCGCCATCGCCCGCACCGCGCCACTCGGACGGGGAGGCCGTGCTTCGCGCCGCCACATCGAAGCAGCGATACGGGGCGCGGGCCTGTCCGTCGGCAGGGCCGACGCGGAAAAGGTCAAGGACGCCTTGCAGACCGAACTCGACGAGTCCGCCCCTCAGCGGCAGGCCGAACGCGACAGGGCATCTGCCCGCGCCTTCTGAGTCCACAGTTTCCCGCCCCACGAACGCGCCACGGAGAACCCCCTCATGCATGACCCGGGCTACGAACTCCCCACTACTCAGCGGGAGATGACCACCACCGCAACCCAGCCAGCAAGGTATCCCGTTGGACCGTCCAAGGGCCGGTCCAACGAGGGTGCCTCCGCCCCAGGGGTGGCGGAGGGGCTCGGGCACCAGGGGGTGCCCGAGCAGGACAAACTCGTCGAGACCGCCGCCGTTCCGCTGACGCGAGCAGCTGATGCCGCCGCGCTGCATCGCGTCGCCCGCCGCCGTCAGCGTGAACCCGTCCAGCGCAAAGAACGCGTCGACGTGCGCTACAGCACCGACGAGAAGACCGCGATCCTCGCCAAGGCCCGCTCCCTGAACATCGCCGGCGCCCACTACGTCGGCGCCGTCGTCATGGCCCACCTCCACGGCGACCTCGCCCTGCCCGGCCAGCGCACACCCCTCGACGACTACATCGACGAACTGACCGCCCTGCGCCGCGAGGTCGCCAAGATCGGCCACAACATCAACCAGATCACCAAGAAGCTCCACTCCGGCGGCCATCCACACCCTGGGGACAACGCCATGCTGGCCCAGGTCGAACCCACCTTGGACGCAGTAAGCGCCTCCGTCCGCCACATCGCGTCCGCCGCGAACCAGGCCGTCGCCAAGAAGCCCGCCCGATGATCGCGAAGATCAGCGGCGGCAAGGACACAGCCGGTCTGATCCGGTACCTGTTCGACACGAAAAAGGCCAAGGACCACACCGACCCCCACCTGGTCGCCTCCTGGGACGGCTTCGCCCCCGACCCCGGCCGCGCCGACGACTTCGACGCCACTCGAAAGCTCCTCGTGGCCGACCTCGACCTGCACGTCAAACAGGCCCGGCGACTGGGCCACGCCCCCGAGAAGCACACGTGGCACTGCTCGATCCGGGCAGCCGAGACCGACCGCCACCTCAGCGACGAGGAGTGGGCCGACATCGCCCACCGCGTCGTCGCGGCCACTGGCATCGCACCCGAGGGCGATCCGGACGGATGCCGCTGGGTCGCCGTCCGCCACGCGCCGGACCACATCCACATCGCCGCCACCAAGGTGCGCGCCGACCTGCGCACCGCACGCCACTGGAACGACTACCTCACCGCCGACTACGAACTCGCCGCCATCGAGAAGGAATACGGTCTCTTCCAGGTCGTCCGCGGAGATCGCACCGCCGCCAAACGCCCCACCCGCGCCGAACAGGAGAAGGCCCGCCGCGTCGGCCACGACACGACCGCCCGCGAACGCCTGCGCGCCACCGTCCGCACCGCCGTGGCCGCCGCCTCCACCATCGAGGAGTTCGTCGACCTGCTCAGCCACATCGACGGCGTGCTCGTCGAGGTCGTGCACTTCCCCTCAGGCGACGTACGGGGATACAAGGTCGCCGTCGCGGACGACGCCCAGGGTCCCATCTGGTACTCCGGCTCCAAACTCGCCCCGGACCTGTCCCTCCCAAAGATCCAAGAACGCCTGGCGAGTATGGGGCAGCCCACCGGCCAGTCGGGCGGGCGCAGGCCCAACCCCTGGCATCAGGCCACCGCCGCAGCCGAACGCATCCCCCACCACTTCGACCAACCCGACGACCAAGCCTCCCAAGGTCACCTCGCCGCCTTCGGTGAAGCTCTCGACGCCCTTCCCCTCGTCACACCCCAAACTGTGCGCCACCAACTCCGAGAAGCGGCCACCGCGTTCGAACGCGCCACACGCTCCCGCATCCGCGCCGATCACCACCACGCCCGCGCCCTGCGTGGCGCCGTACGCGCGATGCTCCGAGAGCCCGCCCCAAAGGACGGCGCCGCCCTGGCGATGTTCCTCGACGCCGCGATCCTCGTCGTCATCGCCGCCGCCCGCTGGCACCAACTCCGCCACCACGACCAGCAGGTCGCCGCCGCCCACCAGACCCTGGTCCACCTCCAGGCCGCCTACGACCAAGCAGCCGCCGTACCGCTGGCTGCCCTCGCCCAACGCCGACCACCGCAGCAGACTGTGGACCGGCACATCTACCACCTGCACCAAGCTGTCCCCGACCATGCCGAGCAGGTCGTCGAAGACCCCGCCTTCGGCGCGCTCACCGCCGTCCTCGCCGAGGCCGAGGCAGCCGGCCACGATCCGCAGCAGCTCCTCCAACAGGCCGCCGACCAACGCGCCCTGGACGACGCCGACTCCCTTGCACGGGTCCTGACGTGGCGCATCCAACGCCTCAGCGCACGGTCGGCACCCAGCCCACGAGCCCGAGCGGCACAGGCCCGCAGCACTGCCGCACAGCACACCGGCGCTTCGGCTCCGATGACAGCAGTCGCTCCAGTCCCGCAACAGCCGACCCAAGCACGGCCGCGCTCCCGGTGACGCCCAACGCCGGAGTTTCGGCGGAATGCCACCTACGCCGTCGGTAGCCCCACAACACGGAGGCGCCTTTCGGTCATTGTTCGATCCGAATGCCCCAGTGCGCGGCTTGTGCGGGTTTGCGGTATGGCAGCGCTTGCCATGCGCGAGGACGATGCCCCTCTGCGTCCGCCGTATTCAGGTGTCGCGGTGGGGCATCGGAGACACGGGGGTGGGGGACTTGTCCTACGGGGAGCATCAGTCTGTCTTTTCGGCACCAGCGGTGCCGTTGGGGCCTGCGGCTGATGCGCGGGAAGTGATCAAGCATGGGGTCTATACCGAGGGGGTCACCCGCCGGTTGAGCGCTGCGGCCTTCGCCCGTACGGACTGGCTGGCCGTGTTACGCGCCGAACTGGCCCGACTCTGGAAGAAGTTGAAAGCAGCCGTAAAGAAGCGGCTGCGGTGGCTCTTTCCTCCCAAGGAGGCGGAGAAGGCCGCCGGTTCCTCCGAGCCGGTACCGCCGTCGGTCGTGGTGGGTGAGGATTACGCGGTCTGGGTTCGGCGGAGGATCAAGAAGTCGAAGCGGCCGGTGCCGGTGTATGGCTTCCACCAGGAACCCGTGGTGGAAGCCTCGGACCGCGCCATACGACATATGCGGAAACGGCGATGGGCCGTCGCTGCGGTGGTCGCGGTTGTCGTCTGGCAGGCCATCGCCGGCAGTCTGACGGTGGGATGGGCCGCCCTCACCCTGATCGTCGGGGTGTGGGGCGTGTACCTGGTCGAGCGCTACCTGGCACAGACGCGCCTCAACGCCCTGTTGGCCGGTGAGCTGCACGCGGCTCCGACAGCCGTTCAGGCGCACGCTCTGCCGTATCTCCGCGAGCGCCGCGACAGCGGCGACCGGGACCGCTTTCTCGGAGCGGGTCTTCAGGCATGGCCGCCCGCGGTTATCGGCATCGACGTCGAACCGGCCCCCGAGAACCAGGATGCGGGAGACGACGACACCGGACTGCCTTCGGGACTCGCTTCGCCAGCACAACGCCCGGGTCAACCCGACATGGCCGAGGTGGCAAAGGCCGTTCTGGATGCCCTGTCTCAGCACAACAAGCCGGTGGCCCGCAAGCCGCTGAAGCACTTCACCGTGGCCCAATTGCACACGCATGTCGCGCGCCGACTGGACGACCCGGCACCCGCCCATCACCGCGATCACCCCATCCCGCGCATGGAGGTCATCGGCATCGCCGGCATCCACTACAAGCGCTGGGATCAGATCGACGACGACGCCTGGCGCACCCTGCACGCCCTCGCCGAAGACAACATTGGCGACAAGCCCGTTGAGGAGATCGCCCGCCGCTATATCTGGGCCCGGGTCACCGCCTGGAACGGCGAACTCATCGCCGCCGTCCTGGTTCACCTCGCTTACCAGGGCGGCTTTCTGCGCGTCACCGTCCGGCCGCACATCATGGCCCCGCTCAACCCGAAGGTCGCCGGTCTCAAGCCCGCCGACCCACGGAGCCTGAGATGGCTAGGCCGCGCCGCGTTCAACGCTCTCGGCGACATCTACATCGGCCTCGACCGGCTCATACGCCGCACGGCCCGCAAGCTCCCCGAACTCGACTCGGGCAGCGGACCGGTAAGCCTCCGCGAGGTGTACAGCGTGAGCTGGATCGAGGACATGCACACCAATGACGACGCCCGTTACTACGTGCAGATGATGCAGCGCCGCGTCTTCGACTCCACCGAGATCTTCCTGCGTGACCACAACGTCGACATCGCCGCCTACCAGCAACAGGCCACCGCGATCTACAACTTCGGCGTCATGAACGGCGGCACCATGGCCGGCCCCGTACAGGCCACGCCGTTCTCCAACAACCCCTCCATGACCAACTGACGCGCACCCCCACCAGGAGCCTCGCATGGCCATCCGCCGCCAGCCCGACCCAGTTCCCAACGGACCCAACTTCGGCATCATCAACACCGGCAACATGACGGGACCCGCCCAAGCCGCGGCGTTCTCCCAGAACGTCAGCCAGACCAACAACATCACCAACGAAGCCGTGGACAAGGCTCGCGAGAGCATCGACGACCTTCGACGGCGCCTGGAAGAACTACGCGGCCAGTACCCCGAGGTGGACGCCGCCCTGCGCGACCTAGCCATGATCACCCCGCGCCTGGACGAACCCGAACGAGACCCCGGCACCCTGCGCTACATGCTCCAGAACCTCGTCGAGCGCTGCGGCGGATTCCCCAACCTCCTGGCCGCAGCCCAACTCGTCCAGTCCACCGTCATGGCACTACTGCCTGGATCCTGACCACCCCTGGCTGCGGTTACCGGGAGAGCCGGGGCTCCAGCAGATCCAAGGCTTCCTCCCAGCGGAAGCGGTCTGCTCCGCCGCCGGCCTTGGGCCGGTGGGGCTCGTAGCTGCCGATCAGGACGCCCATCTCCTGCAGCCGAGCCAGGCTCTGCTGGTACGCGGGGTGGGCGGCCTGGGCCATGTTCAAGTACGGCAGTACGGCTGCGGGGATATCCATGCCGTACGCCTCGCAGAGGATGCCCAGGGCGAGGGTGTCAGAGATGCCGGCAGCCCACTTGTTGACCGTGTTGAAGGTCGCCGGGACAACGGCGATGGCATCCGCAGGCGGGAGCGGTCGGGCCTCGCCAGGCGTTCGCCAGGCCGAGCGGATCGGGTAGCCGGTCTGGGTCTCGACCGCCTCGACGTCGAGGAAGCCCAGCCCCTGTGGGGTGGCGACGACACCGACGTCCCAGTGCCGTTCCTGCGCTGCGGTGATCAGCTTGCCGACGTCGCCGGCGATACCGCACGCGCACACGACGACATACAGGAAGGGCTTCGTCTCCGGAGCGTTCGGCTCGGTCACGCAGGGACTCCCAGTTGGCGGCTGAAGTGGTGCAGTTCGGGCAGGGTACGACGGCGGTCGCGGGCGGCCATGTCGGCAACCAGGTCGCGCACGGCGGGGCGGCGAACGTCCTGGGCGGTGCAGGTCTCGGCGATCCGCAGGGCTTGGTAGCCGTCGGAGAGGCGGCCCTGCTGGCTGTAGGCGCGGGCCGTCTCCACCCACAGGGCCGCCCGCCGTTCGGGCACGGGGATGTGCCGGCGCATGAGCGGGCGGGCCGCTTGCAGGGCGAGGCCCTCGTCGCCGAAGGCCACCAGAGCGCTGAGCTCGTGGAGGGCGACGTTGGTGGGGCTGAAGTTGGCCCAGGCGTCGGGACGGTCGAGGGAGACGTACCGGGCAACCTCTTTGGCTTCGGCGAGGAACTCCTCGGTGGCCGCGCGGTCGCCACCGCCGCTGGCCGCGGTCACACCCCGCAGCAGCAACAGCCCTACGGCTGCAAGGTACTTCGGGGAGCGGCGGTCGTAGGAGCCGGTGAGCTGGTCGGCCGTATGCCGGACGAGGGTGACGGCCTGGGTGGTGTGCTTCTCGCGGGCCAGGACATGGGTCTGCACGCGGACGCTCGAGGCGAGGACCACCGGGTCACCGGAGCGTTCGGCCTCAGCCATGGCACGACCGACCGCGAGCCAGGCGCTGCCCTGGTCGTGCTGCTTGAGCAGCAGGCTGGTTGACGTCTGATAGGCCGTGGCCAGGAGTGCGGACAGCACGTCGCTGTCCAGAGTGCCGGCGGAGGCCAGCCGAAGATCGGCGACCAGGCCGGGCAGGATGCGTTCCAGCTCCGTGTAGTCGCAGGTGTAGAAGAGCCCACGGGCCGCTCCCACCCGGTCACGGAGAACCGTCGTGTCCATGACGGCGCCGGTACTCGCCGGGCTCAAGCCAGGCAGGAGGGCCTGGACCAGGTCGTTGTGGGCGGCGGCCGAGGCAGCCGGGGTTGCGAGCGCGGCGATGCTTGCGGCGAGGAAGGTACGGCGGTGCATGTCTTCTGTCTCGGAATCGGCGGCGGAGGCATCGGGGAAAGCGGCGAGACTCAACTGGTGGGGCGCGATGCCGAGTTCCTGGGCTACGGCACGCAGGACGCGGATGTCCTCCGTGCCGCGCCCGCTCTCCAGACGGCTCACCTTGGACTGGTGGTAGCCGAGAGCGGCGGCAACGTCCTTCTGCGAGCGCCGCTGTAACACCCGTGCCTGACGGATCGCTTCACCGATCCGTCTTGCTTCGCTGTGTGCTTCGGCCATCTGCCACGGCCCCTTCCGCCGTCGCCGATCCTGCCTGCTCAACCGAGCGTAACCGAGCGGCAATTGACCGCGATGCAGCTCCTGCATAAGTGATGCAGCGACGGCACACGGCGTGGCCCAGCTTGCCTCCGAAGCGGTTGCGTGGAGCTGCCACACCGATCCAGGAGGCCACTCATGGAAGCGCATCAGATCCATTTCCCCGTTCACGGCACACCTGCTGCCGCCAGCTCAGCGCGCCAGCAGCTCGCCATCGGGATACGGGCCTGGGACGCCTCTCTCGATCAGGAACTCCTGGAGACAGCGGAGTTGGTCGCCGCCGAATTGCTCGCCAACGCGGTACGGCACGCGGGCCACGGCCCTATCTCGGCCGGCGCCCGCCTGAACGACGAACGCCTGCTGATCGAGGTGACCGATGCCAGCTTCGAGGCCCCGCGGGTCGGACTGCCGGATGTGGACGAGGAGGGCGGACGGGGCCTGTTCATCGTCGCCGCCCTCGCGGACCGCCACGGGATCGACCCGCTGCCGTCCGGCAAGCGGTGCTGGGCCGAGTTCAAGGTCAGCGGCCCGGACCAGCCCTCACGATGCCTTCCCCTGCAAAGGAGTTGACGGTTGACAGCCGTACGGATCCCCCGGTCGCCGCACATACATCGCCACCCACGAGGGCCTCACCACTCAAGAGGTCACCCCGCTCCTCGCCGGGTTGCCGGCACTCCAGCCCCTCACCGATGACGACCTGCGCGCCTGGCGCCCGGCCGACGCCACCGGAGGACGCCGTACCACCAAGAAGTAGTCCGCCAGTTACGCCGACGGCCCCGCGATCGGAACAGATCGCGGGGCCGTCGCCTTGCCTGATCAGTCGCTCAGCTGCCCGTTCCCGATTGCCGAAACGAAGGAGGTCCACCCGCCGGCAGGGAACACAAGCACCGGCCCGTGGGGAACCTTGCTGTCCCGTACCGGGACGACAGCGGCGAAGTCGTCAGAGACCTCGACGCAAGCGCCACCGTCCTGGTTGCTGTAGCTGCTCTTACGCCAGGACGCGGCAGTCAGGTCGATGGATCGCACGTGACTTCCTCCAACATCTGCAGGATGAACTTCCGCGACTCCGCCGGGGAAAGCGCCAGGTCGCGCACCGCATCGTACGCCTTCTGCAAACTCACAACAGGGCCGGACTCCTCGATGAGTTCGCCCCTGTATCCATTCTCGGTATACGCGACGGTCCTGCCCTCCGGAAGGAGGAGGTACCACATGTCGGCACTCACGAGACCGTGCAAACCCGCGCTCTGCAGAAGCACATGGACCGTCACGTTCGGCCGCTCGGCCACTTCGGCCACGTACTCCAACTGCCCCCGCCACTCTGCCCCGTCCTGCAACGGCGTCCGCAGCACCGCCTCCGACAGGATCGTCCGGAACGGCGGCGCATCCTTCCCCACCAACAACTCCCGCCGCCCCATCCGGGCATCGACCTGCTGCTCAAGTTCCTTCCCCTCAAGCCCGCCCGCCGCCAGCATCTCCCGCGCATACCCCGTTGTCTGCAACAACCCCGGCAGCACGCTCACCGCGAAGTGCCACAAACTCACGGCCTCCGCCTCCAGCGCCATGTACCGCCGGTACCGCTCGCGGAACTGCGTATGGTCCCCTGCGGCCAGCTCCCACAACGCCAGCAACAGCCCCGGCGTCCCGTAGTGCGTGTCCAACGCCTGGACGACCTCCGGGCTGCCGAGCGTCTCGCCGTTCTCCATCTTGCCGAACAACGACCAGTCCCAGCCGAGCCGTTCACCGAGCGCCCGCAGACTCAGCCCGCTCGCATCCCGTAGCCTCCGCAACTCCTCGGCGAACCGCTGGCGGGGTTCCTGACTGCGGTCGGTGATGACGCGCCGTTGCGGCATACCACTCCCTCCGGGACATGCACGTGAGCGACGGGGGACGTGTGGAACCACCTCAGCGCGACGGGAAACCATCACCCCAGCCACAACCCGACGGCCCGCTTCCGACCGCATCCCCGTAACAACTGCACTACGCAGGGTAATTCACCCAGTGCAACCCGGTCACGGAATCAGCGGAACCGACCTCCGCACCCAGGGCCGAGTTGCTGAACGCCCTCGGCGCCGATGCCAACTCCCGGAGGAGGCAGCCGAGATGACGGCACCACTCCACATCCGACCCGTCCGCCGCCGCCAGCTCCGCGCGCCAGCAGCTCGCCAACGCGGTACGGCACGCGGGCCACGGCCCCATCTCGGCCGGCGCCCGAGATACCGCCCTGGCAATCCGATCAACCCGAGCGCGGCAGAAAGCCCCCGCTGTACCCTGTCGCCACTGTGCGTGAGGAGCTGCCGACGCTACGCGGGGGATAGGCGGATGAGTCTCCAGAGATCGCGGTTCGAGGCCGAGGACGAGCAGCGGCGGCTGTCGGTGTTCCATCTCGTCGGTCTCGCCGCGGGTGGTGTGATCGGTTCGGGCTGGATGCTGGGAGCGAACGAGGCGTTCGCCAAGGCCGGTTCGGATGCCTGGCTCGCCTGGCTGTTCGGCGGTCTGCTCATGCTGCTGATCGCGGGAGTCATGGTCGAGCTGGGGACGGCCGCTCCCAAGACCGGAGGGCTGATCTTCCTGCCGCTGCAGAGCAGCGGTGCGCTGGTGGCGACGGTGGCCGCGGCGGGGCTGTGGCTGATGTACACGATCAACCTGGCCAGTGAGGCCGTCGCGATGACGAGAGGTCTGTCCTGGAAGGTCGAGGGGCTGCTGGCCTCCTCCGACTCCGACGCACTGACCGCCAAGGGCTGGTGGTGGTCGCTGGGGTTCATGGCGGCGATCTCCCTGGTCAATCTGATCGCTCCGCGGATCTTCTTCCGGATCAACTCCTGGCTGACGGTGCTGAAGATCGTCGTTCCCGTCCTGACCGTGGTGCTGCTGATCGTGGCCGGGTTCGACCGGCACGGCCCCGGGACAGGTGAGCACACGCCGGGCATGGGCCCCTCCGCGGCGATGTCCGCGGTCGTGACCAGCGGTGTGATCTACGCCTATGTCGGTTTCCAGGGGCCGTTGGACTTCGCCGGGAACGTCAAGCAGCGGTCGCCCGGTGAGGCGGCGAGGCTGCGCCGGGCGGTCTTCGGGACCATCGTCGGCTCGATGGTCCTGTACATAGCGCTCCAGATCGTCTTCACCAGGTTCCACGACTCCGGGTGGAGCACGGCCCACATGGCGTCGTCGCCCTACGCCCACTTCGCCAACGCCGTCGGGCTGTTGTGGCTGGGCGTGCTGCTCAACATGAATGCCGTGATCTCGCCCATGGGCGCGGGACTCGTGTTCACCCACGCGCTCACCCGCGAGGTCGCGGCCTTCAGCCGGGCCCATCTCACACACCGGGGGCTCCAGACAGCCCGCAAGGCGTCCCTGAACCGGCGGTACGACGTCTACTGGCTGGTGCTGGTGGTCGACTTCTTCGTCGCGGCGGTCGTCCTGTGGGCGATGGGCGGCAGTTGGAAGACTCTCGTCGCTGTCACCGGAGTCCTCACCCTGGTCGTCTACGCCGTCCCGGGCGTCACCCTCGTCGCGTTGCGCGCGCACCTGGAGGGCTATTCCGATCGGCGGCGCGATGCCCACGAGGTTCTGGCGCGCGCGAGTTTCGCCCTGATCGCGCTGATCCTCTACGGGGCCGGCTGGACGTCCCTGTGGGAGGGCATGGTGACCCTCGCGGTGGGGTGCGTGCTGCTGCTGTTCCTGCCGAGTCTGGCCCGGTGGCTGCCCGCCTTCGGGCGGATATACGACGCCAAGGTCCATGTGACGCTGTTCCGGGACGTGCGTGAGAGCCCCGCGGCCCAGGCGGCGCTCTGGCTGCTCGGCCATCTCGCGGTGCTGTTGTCGCTGACGCTGCTGCTCGGTGATTCCCCGATCGGCTTCCATCACAAGCTCCTGGGCGGCTTCCTGGCCGTCGCCACGGCGCTCGTCTCCTTCGAGGGGATGGTCAGGGCGTCCAGGCGCCATATGACCGGAGTGCCGCCGATGCTGCCGACTCCGGCGCCCGCCACCTCTTCCGCTCCTCAGACCCAGGCCGTCAGCGCAGTGAGCGAATGACCTCCCGGGCCTCGTCCTCGTAACCCTTTCCGGTCAGCACCATGACCGCCTCCTCCCGGCGGCGCGCGTCGGACCAGCGGCCCACCGTGGCCCGCAGCAGGAAGAGCCGGTCTTCCGTCTTCAGCCCGGGAGCGCCGCGCAACCGCTCGACGATCAGGGCCACTTCCTCGGGGGTGACCCGCTGCTCGTTCTCCAGGCAGCGTTCGAGCAGGTTCCAGCCATCGAGGTCGACCCCCGCGTCGTACAGCCCGACCGCGATCTCGGCGATGACCGCACCCGAGCCCGCGGGCGGCCGCACCGGGTCGGCCGGGTCCGCCAGCTCCTTGCAGGCCAGGTAGACGGCGTCGGCGCGGCCGGCTGTCCGCAGCCCCTGGACGTACGCGACGAACAGGTCGGCCTCGTCGCTGTGTTCGAGGACATGGGCCGCGACGCGCCGGGCGATGGTCTGGGCGGCGCGGTTGCGGTCCCGCGGCCGTTCGATCCTGTTCAACAGGGCCACCAGATCGGCCCCGGAGCGGCCGTCGGTGTGCACCGCGGCGGCGATGCGCAGCAGGCGCCGGCACTCCGGCGGAGCGTTGACGTTGCTCAGTGCCGTGTCCAGGCGGTCGAGTTCCTGGGGGGAGCGCGGTCCGGCGCGCCCTGCCGTCCCCCGGGCCACGATGTCGGCGAGCAGGTCCCTGGTCGTCCTGGTCAGGGCGGCGGACTCGTACCAGATCCGGACGATCTCGGCGAGGTCCTCCATCGTGTCGCGCGCGGCGGCGTGCTTGCGGATCTCCGCGCACTTCTCGGAGTACGGCGGTTTGGCCAACTGGCCGCAGATCTCCGCGATGTCGTGCCGGGTCCGCCACTTACCGACGTGTTCCACGAGGGTGTCGCGGCTGTCCGTGCGGGTGGCGATCAACTGGGCGATGATCCGCCTGGTCTCGTGTACGCGGTCGTCGAGCTGCAACTGCGCGTCGACCCACTCCTCCAGGATCCGCTCGGCGGGGCTGAGGTGGTTCAGCGCCCCGGCGAGGTCGTGGAACTCCTTCGGCACTGTCTCCGACATCCGCGGCAGACCTTCGCCGGCGATCGCGACGAGCGCCTGGCGGAGGAACTCGGCCGCCTCCTCGGCGCACTTCTCGTCGCGCAGCGCGATGTAGAGCAGGGCCTTGTCGAGGTTGGTGCGGCCCGAGCCCCGCTCGGTGAACACGTTCAGCGTCCGTTCCACCAGGTCGCGCTTGCCCGCGCGACGGCACACCCGGACGAACACGGCGACATCCGTGACCGTCCGCTGGCACGCGATGTCGTGGACGACGCCGTCGGTCAGCCGGGGACGGTCGTCGTCCCCGCTCGCCCGCTCGGCGTCCCACTGCCTGATCGCGAGGTCCGCCGCCTGCCCGATGTTCCGGCACAGTGCCGCCGTGGCCAGCACGTTGACGGCGTCCCGGTAGTCGAAGTACCGCGCGGACTCGATGAGTTGGTCGATGGGGCGCTTGAGGGCGAAGGCGTGCAGGGCACGGATCGCGGTGGCCGGGCTCGGCATCTCACCGCCCTCGGTGTCCCGCTGCCCCACCCGCATGGCCTGCATGCGCTTCTCGAACACCTCGACGCTGCAGGTGGTCACCCATTCGTAGCCGAAACTCCACGCGTCGCCGTCCTCGCTCTCCGGAGCGCCGGTCGTTTCGGAGTTCGCGGCCGTCCGGCCGTCTGTCATACGCGCAGTGCCTTCTCCACCTGGTTCCAGTAGCGGGCGAAGGCGTGGGGTTCGCTGAACCTGTCGTTGGCCTGGGCGTCTATGCGCCGGGCGAGGTGCCTGCTGGCGTCGTCCGTCCGGGAACTGAGGATGGCGACGACGTCACCGGTCGTGCGCTCGTCCTCAAGCAGGTCGTCGAAGCGGGAGTCGCGGTCCAGCATCAGGGCCCTGACCCAGTCCTCCGGGGCGACCGGGCGGTACGGGGCGGGATCGCGGGAGGTGGCATCCATCTGGTTGGTGAACAGGCGCGTACCGTCGCGGGCGTCGTTCAGCGACATCCTCGGCACCTGGTGCTGGGCGCCGGCGCAGCTCTCCATCTCCCGCTTGACGGCTTCACGCAGCAGCCCGATGGTCAACTGGGGCGCGTGGTCCGTGGTGCCGTCCCGCAGTATGCGCAGCAGATGCCCGCTGAACGGCGTGCAACCGGCGAGATCCCCAGGCAGGGCCGAACAGCCTTCGGCGGAGGCGTTGTTCGCGTTCTTGACGGCCGTGAAGACGCAGGTGCCCTCGTCCAGGTTGCCCAGCACTCCGGGCAGGACCGGCTCCTCCCCCAACTGCGGCAGCAGATTGGAGTAGCAGCAGTCGGCGATGAGGACCTTGAGCTTCGCCCTGGCCTGGCGCATGACGCGGTAGACGTACCAACTGGACAGCCAGGTCCAGGGGTTGTTCTCGCGCGAGGAGCTCACCGAGAAATGCACCTGGGCGCCGGGCAGATCGCTCCAGTACTGGCCGTGGCCGACGTAGACCACCAGGAAGATGTCCTTGGGCTCCGTCTCGTCCGCGGCCTTCTGCAAGGCCCGCATGACGCCGTCCGCCGTCTGGACCTCGTCATCCCCGAGGACCCGGCAGTTGTCGGCACCCCACATCGCGTCGCCGGCCAGGACCTCGCCGTACATACGCGCGCTCCGGCCGATCGAGGGGTGACTTTCGATCCCCGAGCCGTCGGCGTACGCCGCCGGTCCGATCACCACCGCCCTGGACGCCATGTCAGTCGTCCTGGTCCGTCGAGCCGGGTCCGGGTTCCGTGTCGACGGACGTGTCCAACCCGTCCAGCCGCTCGCCGCGCCATCGCTCGACGACCTGCTTCACGGCGTCCACCGCCGCCGTCACGGTCAGCTCGGCGGTCTTGGAGACCACGGCGACCAGGATGATCTCGACGATGCCACCGGAGAGGACATCCTCCCCGTCCGCGATCGCGACCTCCTGCGGACGCCAGAGCAGGCCGGTCTCCGCCTCCAGTTCGCCGCGCATACGGGCCGGATCGTCCAGCCCGATCAGCCCTTTGACGGACACCACGATCTTCGTAGCCATGCGAACGCCCCCGCGTCAGGTCAGAATGCCGATCAACGCCCATTCCAGAGTACTCACTTGGGCAAGCCCTCACTGGTCAGCCGTTGTGCTGCGGGGACGGTTTCGCCAGGCCGCTCCGGTAGGCGATGACGACGAGCTGGGCGAGACCGCGGGCGTTCGGCTTGGTCATGCTCGTTGGATGTGGCTGCATACGGTCAGAGGGCGCAGGGCGAGCTGTTCGGCGATCTCCGTGTTGGACTTGCCTTACGCGGTCAGGGCCGTGAACGCGCGTTCGCGGCGCGCTCGCGCATGTAGAGCAGGCCGAAGCCGTCGCCGGAAGTGGGCGGGGCCGTGGGGCAGTCGGCGGTGGTGTCGTTGGTGACGGCCAGGGTCAAGTAGTGCGGTGCGTAGGCGAGTCGGCCCTGTGCGCTGTGGATCGCGGCGCGCTTGGCGACGTTGGCGAGCGCTTCCGATCGGATAGGCGGTCAGGTCGAGCACGGGCGGGAGCGGATGTCGCCGTTCCGCGACGGTGACGGTCACCTGCAGGCCGACCCGTCGCGCAGGCGTCGACCAGGTCGGGCAGCTGGTCCAGTCCCGGTGCGGGAACCAGGTCGTCCCCGGGGGCGGTGTTCTGGCGCCGTCGCCTACACCCGGGCCGCCATCGACGGTATCCGGCAGGGACGCCTCCACACCGAATTCGGCTGGGCCTCACCCCTACCCCCTATTTCCCTCGCCTTCCCAGGAAGATCAGCACCGTGTTCGAACCCGTACCGTCCGCATTCCCCACCACCACAGCCGTGGACAACGCCTCGGCCGCTGTCTGAGACCCAGCACCTCATGGCCAACACCTATGCCGCGGGCTGGCGACGCATCATGGCCGATCCCGCCTGCCCTGGACCAGCTCAGTGAGTATCCAGAGGTGGTGCCGGGGAAGTCCCCTCTGCTTGCGGCTTGGGCGGTCAGTGCGTGGCGCAAACGTCGAAGTGAGGTCGATGAGGTTGGAACGTTTGCGCGGCAGCCTGTGACGAAGCGAATCCGACAGGGGCTTGCGCGGTGGTGGTGGGACAAGTCCTTCGAGTGGGGCTTGCGGCGGCAGGTGCGAACCAACGGTGACACGTTCAAATACGCACAAACGCGCGTGTACCTGCCGGGCAGGTGAGGGTACGAACCTGGCGCCGCCTTCAGACTGATCGGAAAGCGAAAGAGCGTCAGATGGGGCGAACGTACTGGTCAGCAGTCCCTTCTGCGTGAGCGATGCGTGAGCGGACGGCGCGGCAGGAGCCGTCCTGACGTGGACCGCGCCCCACAACGAACCTGTCCTGACCAGGTGTTTCCGGACACCGAGTCAGCGCCCGGAACCACCCAGCAAGATCCCGCCAGGACTTTTAATCCATTGGTTGTGGGTTCGAGTCCCACAGGGTCTACCGGTGGTGGGCGGGGGTTATGGCCTCTGACCTGCTGTGCAGCGTCTGATTCGACTTTGGTCGGGTTGGGCGCTGCTTCGTTTTCGGGGGTTTGGGTGAGCGGGTGCGCGGGGCGAGTCGAGCGGGGTTGGTCCGGTGTTCGCCAGGCCGAGCGGATGGGGTGGCCGGTCTGCGCCTCGACTGCTTCGACGTCGAGGAAGCCGAGTCCCTGGGGGGTGGCGACGATGCCGACGTCTCAGTGCCGTTCCTGTGCCGGGTCGTAAGCGTCTGGATAGTCGCAAGGTGCTGTGCGGGATCCTGTTCGTGCTGTACGCCGGGATCCGCTGGGAGTTTCTGCCCCAGGAGCCGGGCTTCGGCTCGGGGATGACCCGCTGGTGACGGCTGCGGGACTGGAATGAGGCCGGGGTCTGGCAGCGCCTGCACGAGCTGCTGCTCTGCGAGTCGCGGGTCGCAGACCTGCTGGACTTCTCCCGGGCTGCGGTCGACTCCAGCCACATCCGCGCGATGAAGAGCGGGCCGGTTACCGGTCCGCCCCCGGTGGACCGGGGCAGGACCGGCAGCAAGCACCACCTGATCGTCGAGGCGCCCGGGATCCCGCTCGCGACGACCACCACCGGCGGCAACCGCGACGACGTCACCCGACCGGTCCCGCTGATCCAGGCCGTCCCGCCGATGCACGGCAAGCGTGGTCGGCCACTGCGCCGCCCCAAGTACCTGTACGCCGACCGCGGTTATGACCACGAGGTCTGCCGGGACACGGTTCGCCGGTTCCGGATCACCCCGCACATCGCCCGGCACGGCTCCGGGCACGGCTTCGGCCTGGGCGTCCACCGCTGGGTCGTGGAAGGAGCGATCGCGCTACTGCACCGGTTCCGCCGCCTGCGCAGCCGCTGGGAGATCCGCGATGACATCCGCCACGCGTTCGGCACCCTCGGCTGTGCCGCCAGCTGCCGGCGACGACTGCGCACCGCACTTTGCCGGGAGTGAGGGCAGGCGACGTGCTTGAGGAGATGGCCTGCTCGCTGCGTCAGAACGCACTCGTGGCAGTCGAGCCCGTACAGCCTCACAGCCTGGATTTCAGCGCGTCGACCTCACATCGTCCGCAGGGCCCGCCCGGACGCTGCGTCGTGGGCCGGCTCGTACTCGATGCGGGCCGGCTCGGTGTTGCTCGTCAGCGGTGGTCGACGTAGGTGACGAGTCCGCCGATGGTCAGGCCCAGCGCGCATCCGCGGCGGAAGGACTCGTGGCGCATGCCCGGGGTGTGCTGGGCGTCGGTCATCGCGTACAGGCCGCGGATCCCCAGTTCCACGCCGCACAGGCACACGACGTAGCCGTGACGCAGGGCGGCGGCTGCCCACTCGGGGTCGTGCGGGACCCAGGTCCGGGAGTAGATCTCACCGTCGGGCGTCCGCAGTTCCAGCCGGGAGTAGGCGTATCCGTAGGACTGCGCCAGTTTTGGCTGTTCATCGGGTATCTCGTGCAGCTCCCATCCGGGGAGAGAGGGCAGCTCGCAGTAGACGTCGGGCGGTAGGCGCCTCATGCCGAACAGGATGGCGCCTTCGATCTGCGGTTCCTCGGGTATCTCGTCGAGCGAGGCTCCCTTCGGCACGACGTACCCGAAGTAGCCCACGCCCAGGGCATGCCTGAACTCGAAGAGGGCCGTGGGCAGGCGGGGTGTCTGTGCGGGGTGGAGGGTGACTGTGCCTTCCGCGGTCTCCAGGCCCCCCAGCACGCACTCAAGCTGCAGCGCGGGGTCGTCGCAGAACAGGATCCGCCCGAGGTCGTCGACCTGTTCGAACTGATACTGGCTCATCTCCTGCAGCCCTCCGGTTGGTTGACGTTCCGCGTCCGCGAAGCAGACGGCTAATGTTGAACCATCCTATTGAAGGATCGTTCAACAATCCATACATTGGAACGCGTGCACCACCAGGCCGACGGTTTCGTCGAGAGCAGGGGTGAGGGTGAGCGCGGAGGAAGCAGGCACAGGGCGGACAGGTGTGGGGCGGCGGGTGCTGGTGGGCGCCGCAAGCACCGGCGCGGCGTTGGCGCTGTGGGCGATCGTGCGTCTGATCGTGCGTACGGCCTTCGTCGCGCATGCCCAGTGGATCGACGCGTTGTGCGCGCTGGCGATCCTCCTCGGCTGCGTGTTCCTGTGCACGTGCTGGTACTTGGACCTCCGGTGGCTGCTGTGTGCGGTGTGCCTTTTCGGGGTGCTGTTCCTGCAGAACCTGGAGCTGGATCAGCAGGCACTGCACCAGCACGGGCGTACCGAACACGTCAGGGTCCGACAGATTCGGTGGTCCGCCGGTGACGGCATGGATCCGGGCGTCCACCGCTACTCGGTCACCGTCCTCGACGGCCCACCGCTGGCTCCGTTCGAGGAGAACGGGCTCATGGGCTGGAACTGGGTGGTGGGCGGTACTTACACGGTGACCGTCGATCCGCAGGGCAGTGCCCTGCTCAGGCGGGGGGACAAGCCCGGACCTCCGGTGATCCAGCAGTTCCTGCAGATCCCCCTCGGCCTCGGCCTGGCCTTCGCCCTGTGGCGGCCCGCGGGGCTGCTCCTGCGCCGACGACGCGTCCCGTCAGCCGGACCCAACTCGGCCATAGGGGGCTGTGATTGAGCGGCGCCGGGGCGCCGACAATCTCACCTGCTCTCGTCCCAGGAGTGTGGATGGTCGGCGTCGTCTCGGTTGATCTGGTCCCGCTCGCTGCCGTGACGACCGGCCTCGAATACGCCGGCTTGTCGAGCTTTCTGTCACCCGCGGCGGTTCCGGTCCTCGTGACAGAGCGCCAACTGCCGTGTCACAGCTCACAGCTCACAGCTCACTGCGCACGTTGTGGGCGCCGCAGGAGTGACAGATGTCGCGCCCAAGTGCCAACCGCCTCGCTCAAATCACACCCCGGGGCTGCGGCGATCGCGAGTACGGGCGGCTTGCGCCGAAGGGCTTCCGGGGTCGGGACCGGCGCCAGGGTCATCGTCTCGACCTCGACGTCGACCTCGATGCGTGCCTGATCGGCGTCCACCTTCAGGAACGCGTCGCCACGGCGCGGGGTCGCGCGCTCGGAATGGGCGACGACGACCTTGACCTCATCCATGGCGACCCATATCCCGCACGAACGTCGACGTCGTATTCCGCACGACCGTTGACGTCCCCGGGTCTGTCGCGTGCGATGGCGCGGCTGACCGCATCCCGCTGCCCAGCGGCCTCGCGCACGACACCGACCGCTGACCAGACCAGACCAGGCCAGACCAGGCCAGGCCAGGCCAGGCCAGGCCCAGCACTTTTGTCAGGAGTCCTAAGGCCGCCTCAAGTTCCGCTCGCTTCCCCCGTGCCCAGTTGACCCCGGTCCGTACTCCCTGCGCGAGGTCAGTGCTGTGCCGGGACGTCGAGGTCGTGGAGAAGCCCGCGGATGCGGCGCTCGATGTCGTCGCGGATCGGGCGGACGGCTTCGACGCCCTGGCCCGCCGGGTCCTCCAACGTCCAGTCCAGGTAGCGCTTGCCCGGGAAGACGGGGCAGGCGTCGCCGCAGCCCATGGTGATGCAGACGTCCGACTCCTTCACCGCGTCGACGGTGAGCATCTTCGGGACTTCGGCGGAGATGTCGATGCCCACCTCGGCCATGGCCTCGACAGCGGCCGGGTTGACGTTGGCGCCGGGGTCGGAGCCGGCGGAGCGGACCTCGACCCGGTCTCCGGCCAGATGGGTCAGCCACGCGGCGGCCATCTGGGAACGGCCGGCGTTGTGGACGCAGACGAACAGCACGGAGGGCTTGTCGGACATCAGAGGTCTCTCTTGTCTCACGACGACATCAGGTGCGAATGACATCAGCACCCGGTGGTGTCAGCCACCACTGATATGAAAGTATCAGTCCATGATGATGTCAGTCGACACTGATCTGATCCGGGTTCTGGCCGACCCGCTCAGGCTCCAGATCGTGACCTTGCTCGCCAAAGAGACGCTGTGCACCACTCACCTCGTGGAGGAGACCGGTGCCAAGCAGACCAACCTCTCCAACCACATGAAGGTGCTGCGCGAGGCCGGGGTCGTCGAGACCGAGCCGTGCGGCCGCTACACCTACTACCGGCTCAAGCCCGACGTCCTCGCCGCACTCGCCGGCCAGTTCGCCGAGCTGGCCGAGTCCGCGCGCGCCGCCGCCGAGAACAAGAGGGCCTGTCCATGACCGCCGCCGAAGCGCCCGTGACCACCGCCGGGGAGTCCTCGGTCGTCGCGAAGCTGTCGACGCTCGACCGTTTCCTCGCCCTCTGGATCCTTGCCGCCATGGCCGTCGGCCTGGGGCTCGGGCGCGCGATCCCCGGCCTCAACGACGCCCTGGCCAAGGTCGAGATCGGCGGCATCTCCCTGCCCATCGCCATCGGCCTGCTGGTCATGATGTACCCGGTCCTGGCGAAGGTCCGCTACGACAAGCTCGACGCCGTCACCGGCGACCGCAAGCTCATGGTCTCGTCGCTGGTCATCAACTGGATCGTCGGTCCGGCGGTGATGTTCGCCCTGGCCTGGATCTTCCTGTCGGACCTGCCCGAGTACCGCACCGGCTTGATCATCGTCGGCCTGGCCCGCTGCATCGCCATGGTCATCATCTGGAACGACCTGGCCTGTGGCGACCGCGAAGCCGCCGCCGTCCTGGTCGCCCTCAACTCCGTCTTCCAGGTCCTGGCGTTCGGCCTGCTCGGCTGGTTCTACCTCGACCTGCTGCCCGGCTGGCTCGGCCTGGGCGACGGCCAGCACCTCGACATCTCCATGTGGAAGATCGCCCTGAACGTCGTCATCTTCCTCGGCGTCCCACTGCTGGCCGGGTTCCTCACCCGCCGTATCGGCGAGAGGAAGCTGGGGCAGGAGCGGTACGAGTCCAACTTCCTTCCCGGGATCGGCCCTTGGGCCCTGTACGGCCTGCTCTTCACGATCGTCATCCTCTTCGCCCTTCAGGGCAGGACGATCACCTCGCAGCCGCTGGACGTCGCCCGCATCGCGCTGCCGCTGCTCGTGTACTTCGCGGTCATGTGGTTCGGCACCTTCGCCCTCGGCAAGGCCATCGGCCTGGCCTACGACCGCACGGCGACCCTCGCCTTCACCGCGGCGGGCAACAACTTCGAGCTGGCCATCGCGGTCGCCATCGCCACCTTCGGCGTCACCTCCGGCCAGGCCCTGTCGGGTGTCGTCGGCCCGCTCATCGAGGTACCGGTCCTGGTCGCGCTCGTCTACGTCTCCCTGGCCTGGCGGCGGAAGTTCGGCGCCGACCGGCAACTGACGGCCGTGACGCAGGAGAGCTGATGCACTGTCCGGACTGCTCCGGCATGATGCGACCACCGGGGCCGGGGCAGGCTCAGCCGGTCCTCTGCCTCGTCCACCCGACCGGGATGCCAACCGGGCACGCCGCCCGCCACTGCACTGCTTGACATGTCTGAGGGCCGTGCGTGGTCCCGGGAGTTACGCCTCCCCGGCGTGGAGCGCGCCTCGGGGGTCAGGCCGCTGCCGGGGCGACGGTCAGCAGCTTGCCCATCGCGGCCAGTACCGACGGTTCGACCCGGTAGTAGACCCAGGTGCCGCGCCGCTCGGAAGTGAGCAGGCCGGCCTCCTTGAGCTTCTTCAGGTGGTGGGAGACGGTCGGCTGGGACACGCCGACGTCGGAGATGTCGCACACGCACGCCTCGCCGCCCTCGTGCGAGGCAACCAGGGAGAACAGCCGCAGCCGCACCGGATCACCGAGCGCCTTGAACATCCGCGCGGCCGTTTCGGCTTCCTCCGCGGTGAAGGGGCGCTCGGTGAGCGGCGGGCAGCACGCCGCCGCCGTCTTGCCGGCGGAGGGGTCCAACAGCGGCAGCACCTGGATATTCGACATGCATCTATGTTGACACATGTCGAACCAGTCGATGGGGGCCGAGGTCGACTCCGTCCAGGAGGGGGCGTCGAGCATCGCGTCGATGTGGCTGATGTGGCGTTGATGTGGCTGATGTGCGCGGCGGTGTCCGTCACGGCGTCGCCGGAGTGCCCACCCCCGTCAACGGTCAGACCTCCTAAATTCGATAAGCGTCTATGTTGACCCTTGTCGAATCAGGTGTCATGCTGACCGTCCAAGGCATCGACAAACGTCGAAGTAAAGGGGAGTCCAGTGAGCGCGCTCACCACCGACCATCTGCCCGTAGTGGTCATCGGCGCCGGCCCCATCGGCCTGGCCGCCGCCGCCCACCTTGTCGAGCGCGGCATCGAACCCCTGGTCCTGGAAACCGGCCCGGCCGCCGGGAGCGCCGTACGTGAGTGGTCGCACGTCCGCCTGTTCTCCACCTGGGGAGAGGTCACCGACCCGGCCGCCGAGAAGCTCCTCGCACCGACCGGCTGGGTCCGCCCCGACGCGTCCACCTACCCGGCCGGCGGCGACTGGGCCGAGCGCTACCTCCAGCCCCTGGCGGATGTCCTCGGTGACAAGGTCCGCTACGGCACGGCGGTGACCGGAGTCGCCCGGGTCGGCCGCGACCGCATCGTCGACGCGGGCCGCGACGAGCAGCCCTTCACCGTGCACATCCAGTCCGCCGACGGCCACGAGGAGCGGATCACCGCCCGAGCCGTCATCGACGCCTCCGGCACATGGTCCACCCCCAGCCCGCTGGGCGCGGACGGCCTCCCCGCCCTCGGCGAGAAGGCGGCCGTCAGCCGCATCTCCTACCGCGTCCCCGACCTCAAGGACCCGGCCGTACGCGCCCGTTACGCGGGCAAGCGCACCGCCGTCGTCGGCTCCGGCGCCTCCGCCTTCACCGCCTTGGCCCTCCTCGCCGACCTGGCGAAGGAGGAGGACGGTACGCACGCGGTGTGGATCCTGCGGCGCGGCATCGGCTCGAACACGTACGGCGGCGGCGAGGCCGACCAACTCCCCGCGCGCGGCGCGCTGGGCCTGCGGGCCAAGGCCGCCGTCGAGGCCGGTCACGCGAGCGCGGTCACGGGATTCCGTACACAGGCTGTGGAACACGACGGCGACCAGCTCGTCCTCGTCGCCGAGGACGGCCGCCGCCTCGACCCGGTCGACGAGGTCATCGTCCTGACCGGCTTCCGCCCCGACCTGTCCTTCCTCTCCGAACTCCGCCTCGGCCTCGACGAACGCCTCCAGGCCCCGACGGCGCTCGCCCCGCTCATCGACCCGAACGTCCACTCCTGCGGCACGGTCTACCCGCACGGCGTGAACGAGCTTTCCCACCCGGAACAGGGCGTCTACCTGGTCGGCATGAAGTCCTACGGCCGCGCCCCGACCTTCCTCGCGATGACCGGCTACGAGCAGGTTCGCTCCATCACCGCCGCCCTCGCCGGGGACCAAGAGGCCGCCGAGCGCGTCGAGTTGACCCTCCCGGACACGGGTGTGTGCGGCGGCGCGGGCCTGTTCGACGAGCCGGAGAGCACCGAGCAGTCCGGCGGCGGATGTTGCACCGCCCCGTCCACCCTCCAGATCGGCATCGGTGCCCCTGCCACCACCGCCGGCGGCTGCTGAACTCCCCACCCAACCAAGGAGGTTCGCCATGACGTCCCGCGTACAGCTCGCCCTCCGCGTCCCTGACCTCGCCGCGTCCGTCGCCTTCTACACGAAGCTCTTCGGCACCGAGCCCGCCAAACTCCGCGACGGCTACGCCAACTTCGCCATCGCCGAGCCCCCGCTCAAGCTCGTCCTGATCGAGGGCGCGGCGGGCGAGGCGACCCGCATGGACCACCTCGGCGTCGAGGTCGAGAGCACAGAAGCCGTGCGCGCCGCCACCACCCGGCTGAGCGAGGCCGGCCTGACCACGGCCGAGGAGAACGACACCACCTGTTGCTACGCCCTCCAGGACAAGGTCTGGGTCCACGGCCCCGGCCAGGAACCCTGGGAGGTGTACGTCGTCAAGGCCGACGCCGACTCCCTGACCAAGCAACAGGGCAGCACCTGCTGCACCGACCCGACCGAGGCCGACACCGGCTCCAAGCAACCGGCCATCGCGAGCGGCTGCTGCTGACCCGCCGATGACCCACCTTCGCGCCAGCGAGGCCGTGACCGGAACGGGAGACCGGTCACGGCCTCGCGCCGTGCTGCCCGCCCTGTCGCCTTCACCGCCGCCTGGCTGCTGGCCGGCGTATCCATGGCCGCCACCTTCTACCGGCCCGCCTTCGTCCGGCTCGGGTGCCGCTTCTGCTTCGGGGATTTCTACCTGAGCGTGCGGAGTTTGGGCAGGGGAGCCGCGTACGTCCCGGCCTTGCTGGTGGTGAGGCGGCGGTGGGCCAGTGATTCGACGAGGGCGACCGCGCAGCTGACGCCGTCGACCACGGGGATGCCGAGCCGGTCGGTCATGCGGGTGTCCAGTCCCGTCATGCCTGCGCAGCCGAGGCAGACGACCTCCGCGCCGGCGGCCATCGCCTGGCGGGACGCGTCGATGAACGCCTCCTCGGTGGTGGCCGGGTCGAGTTCGAGGTCGAGTACGCCCAGGCCGGTGGCGAAGACTCCGGCGCAGCGGTCGAGGAGTCCGGCGGTGCGCAGGCTGTCCTCGATCTGGCCCGCGGCCCGGGCGAGTGTGGTGACGACGGCGAAGCGGCGGCCCAGGACGAGGGCGTAGAGGGCGGCGGCCTCCGTGATGTCGACTACGGGGACGTCGAGGAGTTCGCGTGCCCCTTCGCGGCCGTGTTCGCCGAAGCCCGCCATGACCACTCCGTCGACCGGCTGGTCGAGGTTCTGGAGGAGGTCCAGGACCGAGGCCGCGCTGAGGAAGCTGTCGAACCATCCCTCGGCGGAGGCGACGCCCCAGCTGGGGGTGAGGGGCAGGATGCGGGTGCCGGGCAGGGCGACGGCGCGGGCGCCGGCCGCGATGGTGTCGGTCATGGTGGTGCTGGTGTTGCAGTTGACCACGGCGATCACCGTCATCGTGCCGCCCCCGCTCCCGCTGTGACGCACAGGCCCGAAGTGTCGTACGCAGTAAGGGTGTTGATGCCTATTCCGGTGGCGCGGGCGCGGTCCACGGCCAGTGCCGCGTAGGCCAGGTCCTGGAGGGCGATGCCGACCGAGTTGAACAGGGTGACCTCCTGCGGATCGGTGCGGCCGGGGGCCGATCCGGCCAGGACCGCGCCGAGTTCGCGGCTGAAGGTCTCGGCCGTCGTGGCGCCTTCCGCGATCGAGAGGACGGCTTCGCCGGACTTGAGGAGCTGGGTGGGGGTGCTGTCCACGACGACGGTCGCGCGGGCTATGCCCGCCGAGTCGATCTCGCGGTGGTCGGGGCGGGGTGGCGCGCCGACCGCGTTGATGTGCTGGCCGGGACGGAACCACTCCCCGAGGACGACGGGGAGTCGGGCGGGGGTGAGCGTGCAGACGATGTCCGCCGCCTCGACCACGTGTCGCGGGTCGGGTGCCTCGACGACCTCGACGAGGTCGCTCACCGCGTGGTGGAAGGCGCGCAGGGTGGCGGGGGAACGGGACCAGACGAGGACGGTGTCTAGGGCGCGGATCTCCCGCAGCGCGTGCACGTGCTCGATCGCCAGCCGTCCCGCGCCGACCAAGCCCAGCACGCGGGCGTCGGAGCGGGCGAGTGCGTCGGTGGCCACCGCGCTCGCCGCCGCCGTACGCGTCCGGGTAACGACCTCGCCGTCCAGTACGGCGAGGCATTCTCCCGTGCGCGCGTCCAGCAGCAGGACCGTGGAGCGCTGGGTGGGCAGACCGGCCGAGCGGTTGTCGGGGGCGTCCGACATGACCTTGACCGCCGACAGGCCCAGCCGGTGGGAGGTCGCGGCCATAGGCAGGAACTGGGTGGTGCCGGTTCCGGGGAAGGCCACAGGAGCGGGTTGTTCGGCCCGGCCCTCGGCGAGGTCGATGAAGGCGGTGCGTACGGCCCCGATGACCTCGGCGCGGCTGACCAGCCCGGTGAGGTCGGCGGAGCCGAGCAGCAGCGTCACCGGTACTCCGCCATGAAGCTGTCGTCGGCGAGGGCGGCGTAGGAAGGGGCGGAGCGCACCAGGCCGCCCTCCGCCAGGATGCGCATCCACCGGTCGCTGGCCGTCTCGTCGATCGCCACGGTGTCCCATACGGCGCTCTCCGCCATCTGGCGCTGGGCCTCGCGCAGGATTCCCTGGTCCTTCTCGGGCCAGCGGCGCTTGAGGATGTCGTCGACGGTGTGCGGGTCGACGGTCGGTACGAGGCGCATCGCGGTGTCGATGGCGGCGGTGAACCGGGTGATGTGGTCGCGGAGTTCGGCCACGCGGTCGGTGCGGCAGTAGTAGACGCTGTTGGGCATGATGCCGCCGTCGTCGAGGTGCCGGAAGACGATCCGGGCGGTGCCCGACGCCTCCAGTTCGGTGGCGGTGACCAGGTCGGCGATGATGGCGTCGCCGAGTCCGGCCGTGAAGAGTTCCACGAGCATCGCCGTAGAGAGGTCGCGGACGAAGCGGATGCCGGCCGGGTCCACGCCCGCCTCGCGCAGCAGCCCGGCGGTGAACTCGTAGGGGGCGCTGCCACCCGCGCCGGGGGCCAGGACGACCTTGCCGAGCAGGTCCTCCAGGGCGAAGTCGCCGCTGCTGCCCTCCCGGACCGCGATGGCCATGGGGAACTGGTGGTTGAGCTGGCACACGACGCTCAGTTCGCGCTCGCTGCCGGCGTACATGGCCGGTACCCACAGGCCGCCGAGCGCGATGTCCGCCCGGCCGGTTTCGAGGTCGTCGAGGACGCCGGTCCAGGGGTCGCGGGCGACGGCGGTGACCTCAAGTCCCGCGTCGTGGAAGAGGCCTTCGTGGTCGGCGAGGTATTCGGGCAGGTAGTTCAGGCCGTTGGCGGTGGCGGAGATCGTGAGCTTGTCCATGTTGTTCGTCCTCTCTAGGGGGATGGGGTACGGCGTTGCGGGTGCCGTTGGTGCTGGTCAGGCGTGGGTCGGGGTGGGGGCCGTCGTCTCGTTGACCTCTTCGAGCGTGCGGCTGCGGGTCTCGGGGGCGAACCGGGAGGCGATCACGAGTGCCGCGTACATCACCGCGACCATCCCGAAGACGCCCGCGAAGGAGAACCGGTCCCACAGCGCGACGGCGGCGAAGGGCATGACGGCTCCGGCGATGTTGCCGATGCCGTTGACGATGGAGGTGCCGCTGGCCCGGATCGGGGTCGGGTACAGCTCCGGGGACCAGACGGCGAGGGTGGTGTTGGTGAGCATGGTGAAGAACTGGAAGAGCGCGCCGAGGAGGAGGATCGCCGCGGTCTGGTGGGCGAACACCGCGAAGGCGACGGCGGTGAGACAGCCCAGGCTGCCGGCCACGCCGATGACCGACCGCCTGCCGTAGCGGCCCGCGAGCAGTGCCGAGGCGCAGGCGCCCAGCAGCGAGCCGACGTTCATGATCATCGTGTAGAGCAGGCTGTCGGACAGGGTGTAGCCGCGCTCGGTCAGCAGCGTCGGCATCAGGAAGTTGAGGGTGACCTGCGCGCCGAACGCCATCCACGAGGCCGCGCCGATGGTGACCGTACGGGACAGGACCGAGGGGCCGAAGACCGCCGCCGGTGACGCCTTGACCTGCCGGGCGGGGATGTCCGCCTCGGTCAGGACGGGCGGGACGGACGCCGGTACGTGCTTCGGGTCGAGCCGGTAGCCGGTCAGTTGGGCCAGGGAGCGGTTGGCGTCGTCGACGCGGCCCTGGGAGAGGAGGAAGCGTGGGGTCTCCGGCAGTCGCCGTCGGTATACCACCACGATCAGGGCGGGCAGGGCGAGGAGCACGAACGTCCAGCGCCACACCAGGTGGTCGCCGCCGAGTGCGGGGGCGAGCGGTCCCAGGAGCAGGAGGAACAGGCCGTAGGAGAGGAAGTTGCCGACCCCGCCGGAGCCGACGTTGAGGATGGCGACGAGCGTTCCGCGGTGGCGGGTGGCCACCATCTCGCACAGCATCGCGATGCCGATGGTGAACTCGCCGCCCAGGCCGATCCCCACGATCAGCCGACTCGCCAGCAGGGTCGGGTAGTTCATCGCGACGGCGCTGAGCAGTCCGCCCAGGGTGTAGACGAGGAGATTGACGCTGAGCGAGGTGCGGCGGCCGTGCCGGTCGGCGATCCAGCCGCCCGCGAACCGGCCGATCAGGCCGCCGATCACGGTGAAGCTGTTGATCGCCGTCAGCTCGTTGTTGCCGATGTGCAGGGACGACTTGATGAGGCTGCCCATCGCGCCCACGGAGTTCTGCTCCAGGGTGTCGAAGAACATCCCGGCCAGGATGATCATGAGCACCCAGAACTGGGCCCGGGTGAAACCGGCTTCGTCGAGGGCCCGCGCGAGGGTGTTGGTGGCGGGGCGCGCCGGGGACGGCGCGGTGACCTGGGACGCACTCATGCGACACCTGCCGGGGATGACTTGGATGCCTGGGTCGTGGTCGTGGTCGTGCTCTTCAGGGGACTTGGTGCGGTGCGATCCATGAGTGCCTCCGTCAACCAGTGAGTGCTATTGGTATACCAACGGCGGCTCGGCGGCCACAGGGCTGCGATGTTAACTCGACGTAAGGGATGGGCCGTTCAGGTTCCATGCCTGTAAAAACCCCAGGTGAAAGTGGCTCTTTGGTGAGGCCGCACTGCGTGGAGATCGACTGCGGACCTCGATGGCTCAAGTGGAGCCTCGGCTATCTTGTATGCCATGTCATTCACGGACTCCTCCGGCTCCGACGGCCGCTCACTGGTCCACAAGGTCTACGAGTACCTGCGCGACGGCATCATCGAAGGCGAACTGCCACCGGGCACACGGCTGTTGGAGCGCGAGCTGTCGGAGCGCCTCGACGTCTCCCGGATCCCGATCCGCGAGGCCCTGCCCCAGCTCGAAGCCGAGGGGCTGATCACGACGCTGCCCCGGCGCGGATCGATGGTCACGCAGCTGACCCTGCGCGACATCGACGAGCTGTTCAGCGTGCGCACGAGCCTCGAAGTGCTCGCCGCCCGGCTCGCCAGCGGGCAGGCGGCCGAGCGCGCCTCCGCGCTGCTCTCACCCGCCTTCGCCCGCGCCGAACTCGCCACGGACGAAGGCCGGCAGCCCGAGATCGCCGCCGCCAACGCGGCCTTCCACGAGGCGATCGTGCGGCTGTCGGGAAGCCGCCTGCTGAACTCGATGATGGCGCCCATCAGCGCCCGCGTGCGCTGGCTGTTCCGGCTGACCTCCGACCGCGACCCCGGCGTGCTGTGCACCGAACACCGCGAGCTGTACGAGGCGATCTGCGCCGGCGACACCGAACTCGCCGCGTCGCTCGCCTTCGTACACGTGGAGCGCGGCCGGCGTCCGTCCCTGGCGTCGCTGACCGGTGTACTGCCGGCCGGCACCGACCCCGCCGAGGAGGACGGGCCGGGATGACGTGACCGGGTGTGCGTGTCTTCTGCGTACGTCTGTTCCGAGTGAGCGATGCGTGAGCGGACATTGAGTCGGCGCACGTCCCGGCACGCGTATCGCGGACGTATCGAAAACCGCATACGCCCCCGCAACGGTCCCCCGCCTTCAGTGGAGGCACGAACCACCGTGCGTCAACGGTCAGTTCGTCCATCGGGAACGGGAAGGGACTGTGAGCATGGACTCGGATTCCGTACGCGGTGTCGGCCGGCGGCGGCTGCTCGGGTGGAGCGGGCTGGCGGCCGTCGGCGGGGTGGCGGGCGCGTCGTCGGCGGGCGCCCAGCCCAGTTACGCCGGCCAGGCCCCGACCGGCCAGGCCGACCACGTTCCGACCGACCCGATCCCGCCCGACACCCGCCCCGGCGGGGCCTACGACCGGTACGTGGCGAAGCTGGCCGCCGAGGGCCGGTTCTCCGGCGTGGTGCTGCTGTCGCACCAGGGCCGGACGGTGCTGTCCCGCAGCTACGGCATGGCCGACGAGGAGAAGGGGATCGCCAACCACGAGGGTGTCGCGTTCAGCCTCAGTTCGGCGGGCAAGCCGTTCGGGGCGGTGGCCGTCCTGCAGTTGGCGCAGCAGGGCAGGGTGAAGCTGTCGGACGCGGTGGGCACCCATCTGAAGGGCCTCGCCGAGGAGATCGCCGAGCGGGTGACCATCCACCACCTGTTGTCCGGCACCTCCGGGCTGGACGTCCCGGACGAGGACGTGCGACGGGTCTTCCGGAGCCGGGACGAGGTGCACGCGTACTACGAGCAGCGGGCCCGGCAGGCGAGACTCGTGGGTGTCCCGGGCGTTCCCGACACCGACCACGAGGAGGCGGAGGTCACCCTCTCCGCGCTGGTCGTGGAGGCCGTGACCGGCAGGACGTACTGGGACTACGCGCAGGAGAACATCTTCGCGCGCTGCGGCATGACCGGCTCGGGGTTCCGCACCAGACCGCAGTGGCTCACCGACGAGCACATCGCGCACCCGTACATGGAGCTGGCCGACGGCAGCGTGGTGGACGCCGTCCGCAACCTGGACAGGAGCAGCCCGGACCCGAACGTCCGCGGCAAGAATCCGGGCCGCTCCTTCATCGACGCGCCAGGGGACGGCGGTTTCGCCACCGCGCCGGACCTGGTCCGGTTCGCGCACGCGCTGGGCGACGGCACGGTACTGGACCGGCCCTGGGCCGACGTGCTCACCGCCGCCAAGATCCCCCATGGACCGGCGTCGTTCGGGGCGTACGGGATTCCGGTCTCCGTCGTCGGCGGCCAGTGGACGTACCAGCGCGCCGGCGGCAACCCCGGTGTCGGCGCCAACTGGGACATCTACCCGGACACCGGCTGGGTCGGTGTCATCCTCAGCAACCGCGACGGCGTGCCGCTGCAGGAGATGATCGGGCAGGAGATGCAGGCCGTCACCGGCGTCCCGGCCGACGGGGGTTCGGGGGGCTGAGCCGCTGAGCTACCGGGGATTCCGCGTATGCACGGCCGGTGTCGTGTGCGGGGGCCCGACCGACGCCGAGGCCGTCCTCGAACCTCCGCGTCACGCAGGCAACGCCCTCAGCCTCGGCGAGCGGCGCCGTCCGGCCATACGACGTCCACGGGGAGGCCGGCCGCTCGTGCTTCGAGGACGGTGTCGGCGGTGCCGCCGCCCTTGCCGGTGGGGGGTTCGCCGTTCCATACGGCGACGAGGCGGTCGGCGCGTTGGAGGAGGACGGTGTTGGCGGCTTCGTATGCCTGGCGGTCGGCCGTTGCGGGGGGGAGTACGAGTACTTCCTCGGCGGATGCGACGAAGTGGTCGAAGAGGGGGGCCTGTTCGGGCTCGACCTTGTGCCGGCGATAGTCCTGGGAGGGGATCACGGCGATCAGGTGGCCGCCGGCGCCGAGGATAGCCTCGGCGAAGAGGGAGTCGGCGCCCCCGGCGAGGCAGGAGACGCCGATGAGGCGGCCGTCGGTGGCGTACCGCGTGAGCAGGTTGGCCAGTGCGGTGCGGATCAGCGGGATGCTGTCCTCGGTCAGGTCGATGTGGCCGGTCACCGCGAGGGTCGTCACGGTCGCGTGTTCCCTTCGTCCGTCGCGCTGTCGAGAAAGGCGGGCAGGTCGTGCCCCACGTACTGAACCTGTGGCGTCAACAGCTGGGAAAAGTACCCGAGTCGGTCTGGCGACGCACCGAACTCCAGGTCCTCATCCTGGCGGACAACGCACTCACCGACCTCCCGCCCGGGATCGGACGACTGCACCGGCTGACCACCCTGGACCTCGGTCACAACCACCTCACCTCGGTGCCCGACGAACTCGGCGAACTGGCCGGCCTCGACGGCTGCCTCTACCTGCACGACAACGACCTGGCCGAACTCCCGTACACCCTCGGGAACTTGACCCGTCTGCGCTATCTCAACGTCGGCGAGAACACCCTCACCGCCCTGCCCGAGGCCGTCGGCCGCATGGCCGGTCTCATCGAACTCCGGGCACAGCACAACCGGTTGACGACGCTGCCCGACAGCATCGGAGCCCTCGGCAAGCTGCGCGAACTCTGGCTCCGGGGCAACGAGATCGCCCGCCTGCCGTCGTCCGTGGCCGACCTCCACGAACTGCGTCACCTGGATCTACGGGAGAACGCCCTCGCCGAACTCCCGCAGGAACTGGCCGACTTGCCCCTCCTCCGTCAACTCGACCTGCGGAGCAACCGCCTCACCCTGCTGCCGGACTGGGTGCTGGGCATGCCGTCGCTGGAGAACCTGGACCTGCGGTGGAACGACTGCGACCCGCCCTCGGCGCTGCTGACGGAGTTGGAGCGGCGGGGAGTCGTCGTCCTCCGGTGAGGATCGTCCGGGAGGACGTGCTTTCCTCTTCTCCATGACTCTGCTCGTTGCCGCCGTCATCGTCCACGACAAGGCCGCGGGCCGGGTCCTTCTCCTCCAGCGCGGTGAGTACGCCAAGTTCGGGCGAGGGATGTGGGATCTCCCCGTAGGCAAGAACGAACCCGGCGAACCCGTCACCGAGACCGCCGTGCGCGAGCTGTACGAGGAGACCGGCATCGTCGTGGAGGCGGAGTCGCTGAAGGTCGTCCATGTCATCCACGCCGCCCTCGGGGTCGAGGCGCCCAGCGGGTTCCTCACCGTCGTCTTCGCCGCCGACAAGTGGACCGGCGAAGCCGAGAACCGCGAACCCCTCAAGCACGCGCAGGTCGGCTGGGCCCAAGTCGACTCCCTGCCCGAGGAGTTCGTGAGAGGCAATGGGCTGGCCCTTCGGCAGTACCTCGACGGTGTCGAACCGCAGATGCGTCTGTACGGGTGGGAGTGAGCGACGGCCAGTGATCGCCCGACTCCATCGCCACCGGCCTCGGCGTGACTCACGGTCTCTACGGGTGCAACTCAGGTTGCGGACTCACGGGTTGATACACCTCCGATCGTGAACGACCGTCCTACAGCGCCGACTTGATCGTGTGCAGCACCGCGTCCGCCATGCCCCGCTCACCCCGCGCGTTCGGGTGCACCGGCGCCGCCGGGCTCTCCGGTACGAGCGGCTCGATCCAGCGGGTGTCCTTCGCCGCGCAGGCGTTGTGGTCCGCGGAGGGCGTGTACGTGTCGACGTAGCCGGCCCCCGCCTCCGAAGCCTGTTGCCGCAGCATGGAGTTGAGCTGTCGCTCCTTCTCGCGGAGGAAGGTCACGTCGCCCGGTGCGAGGGACATCTCCCGGCCGCAGTCGGCGCTGTCGGTCGGCAGGATCGCCGGGTAGGAGACGACGTAGACCCGGGCCTCGGGGGCGCGGCGCCTGACCTCGGTCAGGACCCGGGTGAGCCGGGCGCCCGCCGTGGCGATCTTCTTCTGTACGGCGTCCGAGTCGCCCCTGACGTAGTTCCGTTCGCAGGGCGCGTCCTCGTGGATGTACTTGCCGCTGCCCGTCATCTCGTACAGCGCGCCCATCGCCACGCACCGTTTGATCATCGAGCTGAAGTCGATGTCGTTGCCGGCGATGCCGACGGTGACCAGCCGGGTGGTCGACGAAAGCGCCCTGAGTTGCGGGGAGTTGGTGCCGTCGTTCGTGTGCTGCGACCCCGCGAGGTCGGCGGTCGTGGCGCCGCTGCAGCTCACGTCGCGGAAGTCCCCGCCCTTCAGGCCGAGTTCGGCGGCGACGAGGGCCGGGTAGTTGCCGGCGGAGCGGTCGCAGCCCGCGGGGGTGCCGGTGGGGTCGGTGATGCCGGGGCCTGCCGTGTAGGAGTCGCCGAGGGCCACGTACGGGCCCTTGGACGGGGCCGAGTAGGCGATGCCGCTGTGGCCGTCGTCGTTGCCGTCGCCGTCGCGGGTGACCAGGACGACGGTGAGCAGCGTGCCGCAGGCGAGGAGCCCGGCCACGCCGGCCTGCACTGAGGTCTTCATCGAAGTGCCCTCTCTGGTGGGCGAGTTGGTGACTCGGTGAGGTGTGGACGTCCGCGGGCCCGGCGACAGGCGGGGGGAGTGCCCTGTCGCCGGGCCCGGGACTTGCGCCGGTCCCCGTCCCCACGGGATCCGGCACCGCGAGGCCGCCACCGCTCTCGGCGGCCCCGGTCTGGGGGGAGTTAGGGGACGGGAGTGAGGCGAGTAGTGGGCGTCTCTGCGGTCGGCGCCGGGACCTTGCGGCTCAGGGCCTCGCCCTCGACGTCCATGCGGGGGAGGATCCGGTCGAGCCAACGGGGCAGGTACCAGGCCTTGTTGCCCATCAGGGAGAGGACGGCGGGCACGATCGCCATCCGGACCACGAACGCGTCGAACAGCACCGCGATGGCCAGCCCGAAACCGATCATCTTGATCATCGAGGCGCCCGCGCCGATGAAGCCCGAGAACACCGCCATCATGATCAGCGCGGCGGCCACGACCACCCGTGCGCTGTGCCGGAACCCGGAGACGATCGCCTGCCCGGGCCCGTCCCCGTGGACGTACGCCTCACGCATCCGGGAGACCAGGAACACCTCGTAGTCCATGGCGAGGCCGAAGACGATGCCCACCAGGAAGATCGGCATCAGGCTCATGATCGGGCCGGTCTGGTCGACGCCCAACAGCGAGGCCCCGTGGCCCTGTTGGAAGACCGCCACAACTGCGCCGAGCGCCGCGAGCACGGAGAGCAGGAAGCCGAGCGCCGCCTTCAGGGGCACGAGCAGCGAGCGGAAGACCAGGAGCAGGAGGACGATCGCCAGGCCGACCACCAGTGCCAGGTACGGGATCAGCGCGTCCTGCACCTTCTGCGCCACGTCGATGTTCAGCGCGGTGGTGCCGGTGACCTCGAAGCTCGCGCCGGATGTGCCGGACTCGATACCGGCCCGTTCGTCACGGATCGTCTGGACGAGCTGCTTCGTCTTCTCGTCGGTGGGGCTGGTGGCGGGAGTCGCGCTGAACACCGCTGTGTCGCCGGCCGAGTTGAAGCGCGCCGGTGAGACCGAGACCACCCCGTCCGTGGCCGCGATCTCCTTCGAGATCGTCGCTACGGAGCTCTTCGCGTCGTCCGCCTTCTTGGCGTCCACGACGATGGTCAGGGGGCCGTTGAAGCCGGGGCCGAAGCCCTGGGCGAGGTCGTCGTAGGCACGGCGTTCGGTGGTGGCCGTGGACTTGGCCTCGTCACCGGGCATGCCGAGCTGGAGGTTGAGGGCGGGCAGGGCCATCGCGCCGAGGCCTATGACGCCGAGCAGCAGGACGGGGATCGGGCGGCGGACGACGAGCCGGGCCCAACGGCTGCCCCTGTTCTCGCCGTTGGTGTTGCCCCGCCCGGCCTTGGCCTTGCCCTTCCGGTCGCGGCGGGAGAGGACGGCGTTCGGCCAGAAGCCGAGGACGGCCGGAACCAGGGTGAGGGAGATCAGGACCGACAGGAGGACCGCGCCCGCCGCCGCCAGGCCCATCTTCGTCAGCATCGGGATGCCGACCACCGACAGACCGGCCAGGGCGATGACAACGGTCAGGCCGGCGAACACCACTGCCGAACCCGCCGTACCGGCCGCGAGTCCCGCCGCTTCGCGCGGGGCGTGGCCCTTCTCGCGTTCCTCCCGGTAGCGGGAGACGACGAACAGCGCGTAGTCGATACCGCAGGCGAGGCCGAGCATCGTGGCCAGTGTGCCGGTGGTCTCGGAGAGGCCGAAGGCGCTGCCCAGGGCGAGGACCGCGGACATGCTGATGCCGACGCCCAGGATCGCGGTGAGGAGGGGCAGGCCGGCCGCGGCCAGCGATCCGAAGGTGATGAGCAGGACCACGGCCGCTATCGCGATGCCGATCGCCTCCGCGCTGCCGCCCGCCGCGGGCTGGGTGGCGAGGGCGTCGCCGCCGACCTCGACGGTCAGGCCCGCCTTCTGGGCCGTGTCGATCGCCCGTTCCAGGTGGGTCTTGGCGGCGTCGGTGAGGTCGTCGGCCTTCACCTTGAAGGTGACGGTGGAGTACGCGGTGGACGCGTCCTTGCTCACCGCCTTCGCGGCGAACGGGTCGACGGCGGAGGCGACTTGGGAACCGTCGGCCGCCTCCGTGACCAGTTTCTCGATCGCCGCCTTGTTCTCGGTCGCGGTGACCTTCTCGCCGCTCGGGGCGACGAAGACGATCCGGGCGTTCGCGCCGTCCGCCGCGGTGCCGGGGAAGCGCTGCTCCAGCAGGTCGAAGGCGCGCTGCGACTCGATGCCGGGCATCGTGAAGCCGTCGTCCGGAGTGGCGGGGGCCTTGGCGGCGGCGAATCCGACGGCGCCGAGGACCGCCACCCACAACAGGGTGACGAACCAGCGCCACCGGAAGGCCACACGGCCCAAGCGATAAAGGAGAGTTGCCATGGCTGGGGAAGGCCTCCACGTCGGCGGTCGGTCGAGATACGGATCCGGATCGAGTCCGTGATCGTGGTCTCAAGCCTTCCGGCGGCGGCCCTGCGGCACGAGGGAGTGCCCTCCCGAATGGATGGTGTAGCCCGCTACACCATCGCCGCGCGGCTCAGCCCCTGTTCGGCTCCTGCACAGGCCCGTCAGCCCGCGTTCAGCTCCGTCAACTGGCCCAGCGGCAGCGTGTGTTGGGTCTGCAGGACCTTCGCGCGTAGATAGCGGACGTTGTGCGGGGTGGTGAACACGCCGGTCGGCACGCGGTCGTGCACGTCGATGCCGAGACCGCGCAACTGGTCGGCCTTGTCGGGGTTGTTGGACAGCAGGTCCAGGGACGTGATCCCGAGGGCGGTGAGCATCTGCGCGGCGGCCGTGTAGTCACGGGCGTCCTCGGGCAGGCCCAGCGCGGTGTTCGCGGCGTACGTGTCGAGGCCCTGGTCCTGGAGGGCGTACGCGTCGAGCTTGTTGTAGAGGCCGATGCCGCGGCCCTCCTGGCGCAGGTAGAGCAGGACACCGCCGCGCTCGGCGATGCGCTCGACGGCCTCGCGCAACTGGGGCCCGCAGTCGCAGCGGGCGGAGCCGAAGACGTCGCCGGTCAGGCACTCGGAGTGCAGCCGGACCAGCGGGGTGGTGCCGGGGGCGGGGTCGCCGAGGACGACCGCCACGTGTTCCTGGCCGTCGGTCAGGCCGTGGAAGGTGACGAGTTCGGCGTCGACGCCGTAGCCGTCCTGGAAGCGCAGCGGTACCCGGACGCGGGCACGCGGGGTGGCGGCGGGGAAGTCGGGCATGCGGGTCTCCGTGGTCCGGCGGCAGGTACGCGGATGTGCGTCGATGAGGTGCTTCAGTTTTGAAGCACATCCACGATGACGGACACTACCTCATGCTTGAAATTTGAAGCAACAGAATTGTGGGACGGGTCACGGGTCACAGTTCACGGGTCACGTGCACGGCGAGGACGAACGCCGGCGCCAGGGAACGTCCTCCCGGGTGACCTCGCCCCCGTCGCCTTCCAGCGCCCGCGCGATCCCGGCGCTGATCTCCTCCATCTGCCGCACCTGCTCCGGGGTGAGGTGATCGAAGATGGCGGCCCGTACGGTCTCGACATGCCCCGGCGCCGTACGCTCCAGGACGGCCATCCCCTCGTCGGTCAGGACCGCGGTACTGCCCCGCTTGTCCGACGGACACCCTTCCCGCCGCACCAGACCGTCCTTCTCCAGCCGGGTCACGGCGTACGTCAGCCGGCTCCGGGTGATCTTCGACTTCTCGGCGAGGTCGGTCATCCGCAGCCGCCGGTCCGGCACGTCGGAGAGGTTGGCGAGGATGGAGTAGTACAGGTGCGGCATGCCGGCCTCCTGCTGGAGCTGCCGGTCGATCGCGTCCTCCAGGAGGTGCGTCGCGGCGATGTACGCGCGCCAGGCGCGCTGCTCCTCGGCGGTGAGCCAGCGAGTCGTCATGCCCCCAGTGTAGGTTTGTTTCAAACTTGAACCAAGCCCCGCCGTTCCACCGAGCCCCGCCCGCCTCCGACAGAGAGCGCGTCGATGCCTTTCCCCTACGTCCTGCTGTCCGCCGCCGTCTCCCTCGACGGCTACCTCGACGACACCGGCCCCGACCGGCTGCTCCTCTCCAGCCCGGCCGACTTCGACCGCGTCGACGAGGTCCGGGCATCGGTCGACGCGATCCTCATCGGCGCCGGCACGATCCGCGCGGACAACCCCCGCCTCCTGGTCAACTCCCCTGAGCGCAGGGCGAGTCGAGTCGCCGCAGGCAAGCCGGAATACCCCCTCAAGGTCACGGTCACCGCCTCCGGAGACCTGGACCCGGCGGCCAACTTCTGGCACACGGGCGGCGAAAAGCTCGTCTTTACGACGACCAAGGGCGCGGAGCGAGCACGCGAGCGGGGCCTGGCGGCGGACGTCGTGGCCCTCGGCCCGGACCTCGACTGGCGCGCCCTCCTTGAACACCTGCACGCGGTAAGGGGAGTTGACCGCCTGATGGTCGAGGGCGGCGGCACGATCCACACCCAACTCCTCCAGCAGGGCCTGGCCGACGAACTCCACCTGGTCCTGTCCCCCCTGTTCGTGGGCGACGACAAGGCCCCCCGCCTCTTCGGCCCGGGCAGGTACCAGCGAGGCCGCCTCCGCCTCGTCGAGACCCGCCCCATCGAGGACGTGGTCCTCATGCGCTACGAACCCACCGCCCCCGGCACCGGCGACCTCCCCTCCGCCGCCGACCACCACTGGCTCGCCCTCGCCTGCGACCTGGCCGCCGACTGCCCGCCCTCGGAGACGGCGTTCAGCGTCGGCGCGGTGGTGGTGGCGGACGACGGCACGGAACTCTCCCGCGGCCACTCCCGCGAGGCGGGCGACCCGGTGGTCCACGCGGAGGAAGCGGCGCTGGCGAAGATCGACCCGCAGGACCCGCGCCTCCCCACGGCCACGGTCTACACGAGCTTGGAACCCTGCACCCACCGAGCTTCCCGCCCCAAGCCCTGCGCCCAGCTGATCCTCGACGAGGGTGTGCGGAGAGTGGTGACGGCTTGGCGCGAGCCGGACACGTTCGTCGAGGGGGCGGACGGAAGCGGGGCGCTGGCCGCGCGGGGGGTGACCGTGGTCGTACTCCCGGAGTACGAAGAGCGGGCGAAGGCACCGAACAGCCACCTAACGAGCTGAGCCATTCAACTCGGCCCGGCATTACTCAGCCCTCCGGCCACCTCTCAACTTGGGCCGGCATTACTTAGCCCGTCCGGCGTTTGAGGACGAGGCCCCTTCAGGGCCGATGGGGGTCTGGGGGCGCAGCCCCCAGGGACGCCCGCCCACCACGACCAATCGGCCCAACAGATCCTGCGCCCCACCGCCCACCAGGTCACGCTCACAAAGAAGCCGGTGTGGAGGACAACGCGGAGGTAGGACACATGAGGGCAGTCGCGGTGCTGGGCGCGTCCGTAGCCGTAGGGCTGCTCGCCTCGTGCGGATCGGCGGACACCGGTACGCGGACCATGGCACGGGCGCTGCCCGCAAGCGCCGCGTTCACGCACCCCGGGGTGCTCGTCAGCAAGGGCCAGCTGGACGCCGTACGCAAGAACGTGGCCGCCGGCAAGCAGCCCTGGCTGAAGGCGTACTTCGGGATGCGGGACAGCAAGTACGGGTCGTACAAGTACACGGCGAAGCCGTACGCGGACGTCGACTGCCCCTGGAACGGCAAGGCCGCGCACGGCTGTGTCGAGGAGCGCGAGGACGCGATCGCGGCGTACACGCAGGCCCTGCTGTTCAGCATCACGGGGAAGCAGCATCACGCGCTGAAGGCGCGGGAGATCATGGACGACTGGTCGGCGAAGATGAAGGAGCACACCTCCGACGACGCCGGGCTGCAGACCGCGTGGGCCGGTTCGACCTGGGCGCGGGCGGCGGAGATCGTGCGGTACGCGCCCGGCGCCGGCTGGCCGGCGGACCGGGTCGAGCGCTTCGGGACGATGCTGCGTACCGCCTACGAGCCGGAGGTCACCAAGAACCTGCCGGACTACAACGGCAACTGGGACCTCGCGATGACGGACGCGGCGATCGGTATCGCCGTCTTCCTCGACGACCACAAGGCGTTCGACGCGGCCGTCAAACGCTTCCAGGACCGCGTGCCCGCCTACTTCTACCTCGCCAAGGACGGCAAGGTGCCGCTCACCCCGGTGGGCTCGAAGGTCACCACCCCGCAGAAGCTGACGACGTACTGGTTCAAGCAGACGACGTTCAAGGACGGCGTAGCCCAGGAGACGTGCCGCAACTTCAAGCACGTCGGGTACTCGCTGGCGGCCACCGCGCACATCGCCGAGACCGCCTGGCACCAGGGCGTCGATCTCTACGACGGGGTCAAGGACCGGCTCAGGGCCGCGCTCGAATTCCACGCCCGCTACCAGCTCGGCGAGCCCGCGCCCGCCTGGCTGTGCGGCGGCAAGGTCGACCGGAACATGGGCCCCGACCTGGAGGTCGCCGTCAACCACCTGGAGGGCCGGCTCGGCGTGAAGGTGCCCGCCGCGCACAAGCTCGCCGAGTCCACCCGGCCGGCCGGCAGCGACGACCTCTTCGTCTCCTGGGAGACCCTCACGCACGCCGGGAACACCGCCGACTGAAACCTGTGTGACATCGGACCCCGCGGATGGCGTATAGTTGCAATCACAACGGCGCGGGGTGGAGCAGCTCGGTAGCTCGCTGGGCTCATAACCCAGAGGTCGCAGGTTCAAATCCTGTCCCCGCTACTAAGGCCAAGGGCCGGAATCCAGAAATGGATTCCGGCCCTTGGTGTTTCCCCGTTTCTCGCCCCCAGTCGGCCCACCCCGCTCGCCGCCCGCTCCCCGCCACGAAAAACTGGACGCGTGGAGGAGGGTCCGTATGTGCGAGCCGGCGGGCGCCTGCCCGGCGATCCCGTGCCCGACCCCGGCCTCGGCGACAGCCCGGCCCCCCACCCCGAGGGCGAGGGCCGGCGGATCTCGTACGCCCGCGCCGTCGTCCGCCGCCTCCCGGTCCTGCTGCTGATCGCCGCCGCGCTCTACGACTACCTCACCCCGTCGGATTTCACGGCGGCCCCGCTCTTCACGGCCGCCCCGCTGGTCGCCGCCCCGCTCTACTCCCGGCGCGGCACGGTCCTCACCGGTCTGGCGGCCGTCGCCGTCGTGCTGGTGATCCACATCAGGCTCGGCATCGTCCTCGACACCGACGCGGTCACCGAGGTGGCCACCGTGGTGACGGTCGCCGTGCTGGCCGTCCTCATCAACCTCCTGGTCCGCCGCAGCAGCGAACAGCTCGCCTCCGCGCGCGAGATCGCCGAGGCGGCGCAGCGGGCCGTCCTGCCCGAACCGGCCGAGCGGATCGGCGGGTTCGAGATCGCGGCGCGGTACGAGGCGGCGCAGGAGGGCGCGTTCATCGGCGGCGACCTGTACGCGGTGCAGGACACCCCGCACGGCGTACGGCTGGTCGTCGGCGACGTGCGCGGCAAGGGCATGGGCGCGGTCGCCGCCGTCGCCGTGGTCATCGGGGCGTTCCGGGAGGCCGCCGAGCAGGAGGCCACCCTGGAGGCGGTCGCCCAGCGGCTGGAGCGGGCGCTGGCGCGCGAGGGCACCCGGCGCGACGGGCTCGACGCGTTCGAGGGGTTCACCACGGCCGTCCTCGCCGAACTCCCGCACGGCGACGGCGTCGTACGGATCGTCGACCGGGGACACCCGCCGCCGCTGCTCCTGCACGAGGACGGCACCGTACGCACGTTGCAGGTCCAGGAGCCCGCACTGCCCCTGGGAATGGGCGAGTTGGGGGTCTGGCCCGACCGCGCCGAGGAGTTCGCGTTCCCGGGCGGGGCCACCCTCCTCGTGCACACCGACGGGCTGTCCGAGGCGCGCGACTCCCACGGCGTCTTCTACGACCCCGGGGCACGGCTGGCCGGCCGGACCTTCCGCACCCCCGAGGCGCTGCTCGGCATCCTCGCCAAGGAGGTGCGCCGGTACTCCGGGGGCTGGATGACGGACGACATGGCGATGATCGCCGTACGGCATCCATGACCGTCATCACGGCGGGTGACCGGGTGGGAGCCCTCCGCATAACAACTGACATGCCGTCAATAGCTGTGGGAATTCTGAGACTTGGCCAACTCGCCCGTTTTTCGCCGGTGGTGGGCCGTTCGTCCAGCAAGGAAAGGTTAATGATCAAGCCGAACAGCTTGGAAACGGGCGCCCGTGTCTATTAACGTTCGATAACGCAGCGCGGTCGTCCCAGCCGTCACAAGAGATGGCTCCGTGCGCACGCGCCGAATCCCGCAAGGGAACCGGGGAACCACCACTTGGGGTGAATCGCTCGTCGACCGCCGTGGGAACACGGCCGGTTTACGCGCGTAGGAGACCTTCCTGCTCCGAACCCGTCAGCTAACCCGGTAGGCGAGAAGGAAGGAAAGGAGCACGCCCACGTGGCGTCAAACCAGGCTGCCCCAGAAGCCCCTGTCGTCTTCGGCGGTTACCGCCCCGACGAGGGCCCCTGGGAGGAGTGGAATCCCAGCGCGGAGTCCGTTGCTCCCAACCGCGGCAAGCACCGTGTCGCAAAGCAGCGTGGTGGCGGAGGATTCGCCCGCAGCTCCACCGTCCTGGGCGTCGGTGTCATAGCCGCCGTCAGCGCGGGTGGCATGGCCAGCGCCAACACCGGCAAGCCGCCGGTCTCCATCTCGATGCCCGACCTGCCCTCCGTGGGCCACCTGCTGGACGACTCGTCCAGTAGTACCCCCAAGGGTTCCGCTACCGCGCTCAGCAGCGTCGGCGTGACCACCACCGAGACCGCCAAGGGCGCCTCGGACGCGGGTGAGCTGCTGCGCAACCGGATCATGGCGCAGGCCGAGTCGCAGCAGGTGCAGGTCGACGGCAAGTCGAAGGCCGCCGTCGAGGCCGCCGTCGCCAAGCAGGTCGACGACGCCGCCGCCAAGGCCGAGAAGGACGCCGCGAAGAAGGCCGCCGACGCGAAGAAGGCCGCGGAGGCCGCCGCCAAGAAGAAGGCCGAGGCCGCGAAGCTCGCCGCGCTGGCCAAGCAGTACACGCTGCCGGTCGGCTCGTACACGATCACCGGCACCTTCGGCCAGGCCGGCTCGATGTGGTCCTCCGGGTACCACACGGGCCTCGACTTCGCCGCGCCCACCGGCACGCTGATCAAGGCCATCCACAGCGGCACGGTCACCGAGGCGGGCTGGGCCGGGTCGTACGGGTACCGCACGATCCTCACCCTCGACGACGGCACCGAGCTGTGGTTCTGCCACCAGTCCTCGATCAACGTCAGTGTCGGCCAGAAGGTCTCCACCGGTGAGGTCATCGGCCGCGTGGGCGCGACCGGCAACGTGACCGGGCCGCACCTCCACCTGGAGGTGCACATCAACGGCGCCGCCACCGCGAGCGACCCGGCGCCCTGGCTGCGCAGCAAGGGCCTCAACCCCTAAGGGATCGAAGGGCCTCAAGGTCTGGAATATCCGGTTCCGGTCCGGCGGTTGAGGTGAAGCATGACTTCTCTTCGCAAGCTGGGCCGGTCCGACCTTGAGATCTTCCCGCTGAACCTCGGCGGCAACGTGTTCGGCTGGACCGCCGACGAGGCGGCCTCCTTCGCCGTGCTCGACGCCTACACCGCCGCGGGCGGCAACTTCGTGGACACCGCCGACTCCTACACGGCGTGGATCGAGGGCAACAAGGGCGGCGAGTCCGAGACCGTCATCGGCAAGTGGCTCAAGGTCCGCGGCAACCGTGCCGACGTCGTCATCGCCACCAAGGTCAGCCAGCACCCCGACTACCCCGGCCTGTCCGCCGCCAACATCAAGGCCGCCGCCGACGCCTCGCTGCGCCGCCTGGGCACCGACTACATCGACCTGTACTACCCGCACTTCGACAAGGAGGAGGTGCCGGTCGAGGAGATCGTCGGCGCGCTCGACGAACTGGTGAAGGCGGGCAAGGTGCGGCAGATCGCCGCCTCCAACATCTCGCCCGAGCGCCTCCAGGCGTCCCTGGACTTCTCCGACCGCGAGGGCCTGGCGCGCTATGTCGCGATCCAGCCCCACTACAACCTCGTCTCCCGCGACACCTACGAGGGCGGGCTGCGGGACGTCGCCGAACGCGGCGGACTGTCGGCCCTCCCGTACTTCTCGCTGGCGGCCGGCTTCCTCACCGGCAAGTACCGGCCCGGTACGACCGTCGACAGCCCGCGGGCCGGGCGCGCGGTCCAGTACCTCGAATCGGAGCGCGGCCAGAGCGTCCTCACCGCCCTCGACGAGGTCGCCCAGGCCCACGACGCCCCGGTCGCCACGGTGGCCCTCGCCTGGCTCGCCGCCCAGCCCACGGTCGCGGCCCCGATCGCCTCCGCCCGCACGGTCGAGCAACTCCCCGCACTGCTCGGCGTGGCCGAACTGGAGCTGACGGACACGGAGATCGCCCGCCTCACCCAGGCGTCGGCCTAAGGGTCGTAGGGGTCGGCTTACGGGTCGTACGGGTCGTACGGGTCACCAAGGCGGCCGTCAGGACCGGTACGGGTTGTACAGGGGAGTCCCGTACGACCCGTACACCGGCGGCCACGGCGGCACCACCACCGGCACCGGCGGCGCCGTCCGCCGCGCCGCGTAGTCCAGCGCGGGCCGCGCCACCTCCCGGCGCAGCCACAGCTCGTGCAACAACTCCCTTTCCCGTACGACGAAGTCGGCGCCGGCGCGGCCCCGCGCGGCCCGGTGCCGCAGGAACGCCAGGGAGGTCGCGTGGGCCTCGTACCGGGCGACCGAGCGGGCCGCCTGCCTGCCGAGGCGGTGGCGGGCGTACTCGCGGGCCAGGCGGCGGGCCTTCATCGAGCCGAGCACGAACGGTTCGGCCGGGGTCAGCCAGCCCGCGTAGACGTAGGCGGGCAACTCCTCGCGCACGGTGCGCAGTTCGCGTTGCCGGGTCCAGACCGCGAGCCAGGTCAGCAGGCCGAACATGGGGACCATGAAGACGCCGTAGACCTCGAAGAAGCCGTACTGGCCGAAGGTGGAGGAGCCGTTCCAGATCGCGTGCATGCCCATCGCGAGGAGCAGGCCGGTCAGGGGGACCAGGACGCGGCGGATGTGGTGGCGGTCGGGGGAGAGCGCGGCGATGCCGAAGCCGATGCCGGTGAGGACGGTGAACAGGGGGTGCGCGAAGGGGGACATGACGATGCGCACGAAGAAGGTCGCCGCGGTGACGGAGGTGAAGCCGCGGTCGCCGGTGAGCTGGTCGGTGCCGAAGGCGGTGCCGAGGTAGAGGATGTTCTCGGTGAACGCGAAGCCGGTGGCGGTGACCCCGGCTATCACCACCCCGTCGACGATCCCGGTGAAGTCCCGTCTGCGGAAGAGGAAGACGAGGAGTACGGCCGCCGCCTTCGCCGACTCCTCGACGATCGGGGCTATGACGGTGGCGCCGAGGGTGTCCGCGCTGGTCGGGTCGGCGGTCGTGGTCGCTATCCATCTCGTCGCGAAGCTGTTGGCGACGATCGCTATGAGGGCCGCGGCGCAGGCGCCCCACGCGAAGGAGAAGAGCAGGTTCCGCCAGGGCCCGGGGTCGACGCGGTCCAGCCAGCGGAAGGCGGCGAGGAGGAGGGGTACGGGCAGTACGGCGAGCCCGAGGCCGACCAAGAAGCCTTCCGTACCGGTCTGTTGGCGGACCAGCGCGAGGATGACCAGCCCGGAGAGCGTCAGCAGGGCGATCAGCGCGCCGTGACGGACCCAGTTCCGCTGCCACCAGCGCACCCGCGGCCCGTGCCCGGGCACACCACCGGCGGGGTGGCCGGGGTGCGGGGGGTACGGCGGAAACGTGGCCACGGCATCGACCCTAACGAGGTAAGGGCACGGCCCGCGATGGAGCCTGGCGTCAGCGCTGGTCCTCGTGGGGTACGCGACGGAAGAGCAGATCGTTCACGACATGTCCCTTGTCCAGTCCCTGGCCCTCGAAACGGGTCAGCGGCCGGAACTCCGGACGGGGCGCAAAACCGCCGTCAGGTTGGCTGTTCTCGAAGTTCGGGTGCGCGTCGAGCACTTCGAGCATCTGCTCCGCGTACGGCTCCCAGTCGGTCGCGCAGTGCACGGTCGCCCCGGGCTTGAGCCGGGTCGCGGCGAAGGTGAGGAACTCCGGCTGGATCAGGCGCCGTTTGTGGTGCCGCGTCTTCGGCCAGGGGTCCGGGAAGTAGACGCGCAGCCCGTCGAGCGAGTCGGGGGCGAGCATCTCGCGCAGCAGGATGATCGCGTCCCCGTTGGCGACCCGGATGTTGGACAGGCCGTGGTGGTCGGCGAGGCCCAGGAGGTTGCCCTGGCCCGGGGTGTGCACGTCGGCGGCGAGGATGTTCGTCGCGGGGGCTTCGGCGGCCATCTGCGCGGTGGCCTCACCCATGCCGAAGCCGATCTCCAGCACGACCGGGTTGTCGTTCCCGAACAGCTCGGCGAGATCGAGGGTCCGTTGGCCGTCGATGTCCAGGCCCCACTTGGGCCACAGGCGTTCCAGCGCGTCGGCCTGCCCGGCCGTCACCCGGCTCCTGCGGGGCTGGAAACTCCGGATGCGCCGCTCGAAGTGGGAGCCGGCGGGGTCGGGCGTCGGCCCGTCGGGGAAACGGGGTTCGCCCTTGGCCCGGGTGCGGTGTGCGGGCTCGTTGGGGGCGGCGGGGGTGTTGGGGGAGTCAGACACAATGCGGTGATTTTACGGGGCGTGCGCCCAGGGGTCTGCCTGGCTTGCGTGGTCCTGCGAGTGCGGGTGCGTTGTGGCTGGTCGCGCCCGCGGCGGAGCCGCACATGTCACGGCCCCGCGCCCCTCAGCGGGGTTGTAGTTCCCGGCGCAGGACAGCCAGCGCGCGTCGGGCTACCTCTCTGCCGATCGGTAGGGAGGCTGTTGCCGCTGGGCTCGGGGCGTTGAGGACGTGGACCGTCCGCGGCCCCTCCTTGATCAGGAAGTCGTCCACGAGGGTGCCGTCGCGGAGGACTGCCTGGGCGCGGACCCCGGCCGGTGACGGGACCAGGTCGTCCGGGGTCACCGCCGGGAGGAGGCGTTGTACGGCCCCGGTGAACGCGGTCTTGGAGATGGACCGGCGTAGCTCCCCCGCCCCGTAGCGCCAGTGCTGTCGGGCCATGTGCCAGGTGCCGGGCCAGGTCGCCGTCGTCGCGATCTCCCGGGGGCTGACGACGCCCCAGTCGTAGCCCTCGCGGGCCAGGGCCGGTACCGCGTTCGGGCCGAGGTGCACGCTGCCGTCGATCCCGCGTGTGAGGTGGACGCCGAGGAACGGGAACGCCGGGTCGGGGACCGGGTAGACCAGGCCCCGGACCAGTTCGGGGCGGGTGAGGGTGTAGTACTCGCCGCGGAACGGGACGATGCGCATCTCCGGGTCGTCGCCGGTGAGGCGGGCCACCTCGTCGCAGTGCAGGCCGGCGCAGTTCACCAGCACGCGCGCGCGGACCACGTCACCGCCGGCCGCGGTCACCGTGCGGACGGCGACCCCGCGCTCCGGGCGCCGGTCGATGTGGGCGACCCGCGCGCCGTAGCGGATCTCCGCGCCGGAGGCCTCGGCGAGGTGGTCGGCGACCTCGGTGTAGTCGCAGATGCCGGTCGTCCCGACGTGTATGGCCGCGAGGCCGCGCACCTCCGGTTCGTACTCGGCGATCTGGGCGGCGCCCAACTCCCGGACCGCGATGCCGTTCTCCCGGCCGCGCTGCACGAGCGCGTGCAGGCGGGGCAGCTCGGCGCGCTCCGTGGCGACGATCAGCTTCCCGGTGACGGCATGCGAAACCCCGTACTCCGCACAGAACTTGACCATCTCGGCAGCCCCGCGCACGGCGTACCGCGCCTTCAGCGACCCGGGCCGGTAGTAGATCCCGCTGTGGATGACTCCGCTGTTGCGGCCTGTCTGGTGCCGGGCGGGCCCGGCTTCCTTCTCCAGAACGGTGACGCGGGTGCCCGGCGCGGCACGGCTGATCGCATACGCCGTGGACAGCCCGACAATCCCGCCACCGACCACGAGCACGTCACAGTCGTACCCGACCCCAGCCCGCACGTGCACCACCTCCCGGCTTCGATAGTGCACTGCACCACTGACAATGCCTTCAAACCCCGGGAGGGATACCCGCGCCCAAGGGGCGCGGGGCTGTGTCGACATGCGGCTCCGCCGTGTGGGCGCGACAAGCCATGACGAACCGGCACTCGCGCACCGGCCACACCCCGCAGACGCTCAGGCGGGCGCCATCAACAACGGCCGGGCCCGCTCCCGCAGCTCGACAACCCGCGGCTCGTCCCCGTACGGCTCCAGCCGGTGCAGAAGATCCTTCACGTACTCCGTCGTACGCGCCGACGAGATACGCCCGGCGACCTCCACCGCCCGAACCCCTTGCTCACACGCCGCGTCAAGGTTCCCCGACTCCAGCTCGGCGACCGCCGAGACAACGAGCCGGAGACCGTGCGACCGCACGAACTCCTCCGTCGGCTTCGACAACGCCTGCTCCGTGAACCGACGGACCTGACGCGGCGCCTTCAAGTCCCGGTAGCACTCGGCCGCGTCGGCGGCGAAGCGGTCGTAGCCGTAGAAGCCGAGCCAGGACGGATCGTTGTCGCCCTCCCGGGACCGCTCAAGCCACCCCTCCGCCGCCTTCAGGGCAGCGCCGGCCGCCTGGGCGTCCCCCGCCTTCGCGTGGGAGCGTGCCTCGACGAGCCGGAAGAAGCTCATGGTGCGGGCGGTCGCGAGGCCCCGGTTGCGCTCCAGCGCGGCCTGCGCGAGATCGACGCCCTCGTCGCCGAAGCCGCGATAGGTCGCCTGCAACGACATCGACGCCAGCACATAGCCCCCCAGGGGGACGTCCGCCGCCGCGCGGGCAAGACGCAGCGCCTGGATGTAGTACCGCTGCGCCGCCTCCTGTTGGCCGGTGTCGAAGGCCATCCACCCGGCGAGGCGGGTGAGTTCGGCACTCGCGCCGAACAGGGCTCTGCCGACCTCGTCGGAGTACGAGCCGAGCAGCAGCGGTGCCGCCTCCACCCGCAGACACTCCGGCACCATCGACGAACGCCAGTCGCCGCCCCCGTACTTGGAGTCCCAGCGCCTGGCGTCCTCCGCGGCCTCCCGCAGTTTCTGCACATCGCTGTGGCCGACTTTGAGCGGTGTCCCGGAGCTCTCCGCGGAGTTCGCCTCGCGCGCCACCGAACTGTCGGCCGGGGTTATCAGCCACCGTGAGGCGGGCGTTGCGTATGCGCTGACTGCGAACGACCCGGCGAGGGACTGCCAGATGCCGCCGGAGCCGGCCCGGCGGCCGGCGAGGTCGAGCCGGTACAACTCCGTTGCGGAACGCACGGCTTGGCCGACGTCCCGGGGAAAGGCGAGGCCCACTTCCGGTGCGGGATCCGCGTCCGCCAGGCCGATCTCGTGGAGCGGCACCGGGCGGCCGAGCTTCTGGCCGATGGCGGCCGCGATGAGGTGCGGGGCGGCGCCCTGGGGCACCATTCCCTTCGACACCCAGCGCGCCACCGACGTCTTGTCGTAGCGAAGTGTCAACCCGCGTTGAGCGCCAAGATCGTTGACGCGACGCGCGAGTCCTGCGTTGCTGATTCCCGCGAGGGCGAGAACGGTGCCGAGTTTTTCGTTCGGCCCGCGTTGCTCCCTGGACATGCGCCACCCCTCGACACAGACGGCTGCCGCGCTGGCATAACCACCCGGCATTCGTAAACCCAGCGTAGTTCGCCGCATCCCAAGCGTTAAGGGGCATTGTTCCGGTTGGCGGGATTGTGGTCCGTACGCGAGTGCGGGGTTTGCACGCAGGGTTGCGACGTGCCCCCGTCGTGTGGCCGTGCGCCCGTGTGTGCGCTCTTCTCCGGCCATCACGGGAGCGGTTCCATGGATCGTGCGTGGGTCGGCCCGCTGTACTGGATCCAGTGGGCTGGGGGACACCGCCGCCTACATCCCCGCGGGCGGCGGACCGGTCCGGGAGGCGTACTCCGCCTCCCGGACTGTGCGCGGTGCGAAGCGGTGCGCACGGCATGTACGGAGCGTGCGCGAGCCTGTCCCTGTAACGCCGATTTGGCCGAAAACCGCCCCTGCCTCCCGGTGCCGAATACCGCTCCTACCATGGGAGTTGAGGGCGCGTTAGGTGTTTTGGGGGAGCGTATCGGGGGCGCATTCGCGTCGTGGACGTAGGGTCTCCCTTGTCCGGTTGTCCCTCGTCCAGGGCGTCTTCACGCGATCTCAAGCGGCTTCTCCGGCCCTCCGGAAGGCGTCCTTCATGGCAGCATGGTGCCCAGTTCGTGCGGTGCACTGGTTGTCCACAGCCTGTGGAGGCGTCGATGCGGTGGTTGGTGGGATGGAGCAGTACCGCCGCTGGAGCCGCCGCGATCGGTTCCGCGGGGGCCACCGGGCTCGACGGTGAGACGGTGCACCCGGTCGGGTCCCAACTCCTGTGGGGCGACCCGGATCCGCTGTGGGCGGTCGGCGACTGGCGGCCCGACGAAGTACGGGTCGTGAAGGTCGACGCGGAGACCCGTATCGCGGTCCTCGGTACGTGCGGCGCCACCGACGAGGAGCTGCGCCTCAGCCTGTTCTCCGCGCGCGGAGGGGCACTTCGGCATCTGACGGCCTGGTCCGGCAGCTACACGGCGGTCGTCAAGGTCAACCGCCGCACCATGGTCTGCGGTGATCTCGCGGGCGCCAAGCCGGTGTTCTACACCCCCTGGGCCGGCGGTACGGCGTACTCCACGGCCGCGCTCCCGCTCGCCGACCTCATCGAGGCCAACCTCGACTTCGGTCACCTCGCCGCGCTGCTCGCCGCCCCGGACGTCCCCGCCGCGCTGCACGACTCGACGCCGTACGACGGGGTGCGGCGCATTCCGCCGGGGCATGCGCTGGTGCTGCGCGCCGGGGCGCGCGAGATCGCCGGGTACGAGCCGGTCGCCTCCCTCGCCGTCGCCGCGGCGGCCGTCGACCCGGACAGCGCGGTGGACGCCGTACGGGACGCGCTCGTCGACGCCGTGCGCGCCCGGCTCTCCGCACCCCGGCACGTCCCCGACATAGACCCGGGGCCCGTCCCCGGCATGGGTCCCGCCGAACGGCGTGCCGCGCGCGGGATGCCCGTCCCCGGGATCGGGGCCGACCTCTCCGGGGGGCCCGCCTCCGGGACGCTGGCCCTGCTCGCCGCCGGGCTGCCGGGGGCGCCGGGCACGGTCCTCGGGCACGGCACCGGCGCGGGCGAGCGGCTCCTCGCCGTCACGTTCAACGATCTCGCCGTCCCCGGCCGCGAGTCCGAGGTGGAGCGCGCGGGCACCCTCGCGGCCAACCCCCGCCTGCACCACGTGGTGGTGACCGGCGCCGAGGACGTCCTGCCGTACGCCGAACTCGACGGCCCCCTCACCGACGAACCCGGCCCCTCCCTGATCGTCGCCGCCCGCCACCGCGCCCGGCTCGCCGCGGGCAGCGCCGACCACTTCACCGGCTACGGCGCCCGCCAGGTCCTGGACGCGCACCCGGCCCGCCTCGCCGACCTCCTGATGGACCGCAAACGCCGTCATCTGGTGCGCCCGGTGGCCGCGTTGGCGAAGGCGGACGGTTCGGTGATGGTCCCGGGGCGCGTCTACGGCGCGGCCCGCCGCCTCGCTCGCACGCCCTACGGCGCGGGACTCGAAGTCCTCGCCGACCGGTTGATGAACCAGCGCTTCGACGAGCCCGGGGGCGCCGTCGGTGCCTCCCTCGCCGCGCTCACCTGGGCCAGACCGGGGCCCGCCGCACGCTGGCTGACCGGTGAGGCCCTGGCTGAAGTATCGGTTCGCCTGCAGAGCGCGCCCAGCCGTCAGGGCAGCGGCCCGGGCCAGCGCCCCGGCGACTTCCGCGCGCGTGCGGCTCTTGCCCGGCACGCCTCCGACCTCCGCGTCCTGGAACAGGCCGCCGAGATCCGCTCCCAGCGCCTGCACACCCCCTTCCTCGACAACCAGGTGGTCCGCGCCTGCCGTTCCCTCCCCGAGGCGCTACGGGTCCAGCCGGGCGCCCGCGCGGCGATCCTGCGCACGGTCCTGGAGGGCGCCGGCGTCGGCGACCTCCCGCCCGGCTGGGGCGCCCCCTCCCACGCCTCGGCGGCGGCCGCCGCCCGCAAGGGCCTCCGGATCGCCGCGGACCCCCTGATGGACCTCTTCGCCACGCCGCTGCTCGCGCAGGCGGGTCTGGTGGAAGCGCGCGTCGTCCGCAAGGCGCTGCGCGCGGCGGCCCAGGGCGAACCGCTGCCGCTGGACGGCCTCGCGGACCTGGTCTCGCTGGAACTGTGGCTGGGGCGGCTGCTGGCCCGCCGGGGCACCTGCTGGACGGGAACGCCCGCACGCGCGCGTGCCGTGCCGGAGGGGATTCGACCGCAGCGGGGGGCGCTGGCCTCCGGCGGGTGAGCGGCGGTGGTGTGAGCGGGGCCCGTTGAGTCCGGGGTTCCGAGGGCTTCAGTCGTCCGCAGGCGCACGCACTCCGGGCAGCGAGAGCGCCCCGAAGGGACACGGGGCTGTACCGACATGCGGCTCCGCCGCGTGGACGCGACCAGCCGGACGCAGCCGCGGACGACCCACAACCAGTCCGCCGGTTAAGGATCCCCGCACCCCGAACCGCCCCGACCAGCACACCACCCCAAACCACCCCAACCGCACGCCCCGCCGCGAAACCCCGTGCCCCCGCCCCGCCCGCCCGGCGACAATGGCCCGGTGCGGTACAGAATCCTGGGCAGCACCCGGGCGGAGGACGAACAGGGCACCGGCGTATCCCTCGGCGGTGCGCGGCTGCGCGCCCTGCTCGCCGCTCTCGCCCTGCACCCGGGCCGGATCATCCCCGTCGGCACCCTGATCGACGAGGTGTGGGCGGACGAGCCTCCCCAGGACGCCCCGGCCGCCCTCCAGGCCCTGGTCGGCCGCCTCCGCCGCACCCTCGGCAAGGACGCGATCGCCTCCGACCCCGGCGGCTACCGCCTCGCGGCGACCCGGGACGACGTGGACCTGTTCGTCTTCGAACACCTCACCCGCAGGGGTACGGCCGCCCTCGACCGGGGCGACGCGACCACCGCCGCCCGCGACCTCGCCGAGGCGCTCGCCCTGTGGCGCGGGCCCGCGCTCGCCGACCTCCCGGACCGGTCCGCCGCCGCCCGCCCCGACGCGCTGCGCCAGGAGGCCACCCGCGCACGGGCCGAGGCCGACCTGCTGCTCGGCCGCGCCGCCGACGTCGTACCGGAACTGAGGGAACTGACGGCGGCGCATCCCTACGACGAACCGCTGCACGCCCTCCTCATCCGGGCCCTGCGCGCCTGTGGCCGCGGGGCCGACGCGCTCGCCGCGTACGAGGCGGCCCGGCGTGCGCTCGCCGAGGGGCTCGGCACCGACCCGGGGCCCGAACTCCGCGCGCTGCACGGGGAGTTGCTCACGTCTGCGGCGCCCGCGAGTACGACGCCCCCGGCACCGGGGCCGCCCGAACGCAACGGCAACCTGCGTCCGCGGCTTACCTCTTTCGTGGGCCGGGAACCCGAGATCGCCGCCATCCGTTCCGAAGTGCACAGGGCCCGCCTGGTCACGCTCACCGGACCGGGCGGCTCCGGAAAGACCCGTCTCGCCGAGGAAGCCGCCGCCGGGCTCCCGCAGGCGTGGCTCGTCGAGCTGGCCCGGCTCGACCGGCCGGAGGCGGTGCCGGGCGCGGTGGTCAGTGCCCTCGGTCTGCGCGAGACCGCCCTGCTGACCACCGAGTCGATGACCACGCAGGACGACCCGGTCGCCCTGCTGGTGGAGTACTGCGCCTCGCGCGGCCGACTCCTGATCCTTGACAACTGCGAACATGTCATCGGCGCGGTGGCCGACCTCGCCGAAACGCTCCTGACCCGCTGCCCGGGGCTCACGATCCTCGCCACCAGCCGTGAACCCCTGGGCGTCCCCGGCGAGTCCGTGCGCCCGGTCGAACCCCTCGTCCCCGACCAGGCGCACCGCCTCTTCACCGAGCGCGCCGCCGCCGTCCGCCCCGACGCGAGGGCCGTGCTCCAGGACACCGAGGCGGTCGCGGAGATCTGCCGCCGCCTCGACGGCCTGCCCCTGGCCATCGAACTGGCCGCCGCCCGGCTCCGGTTGCTCACCCCGCGCCAGATCGCCGACCGCCTCGACGACCGCTTCCGCCTCCTCACCTCCGGCAGCCGCACGGTCCTGCCCCGCCAGCAGACCCTGAGGGCCGTCGTCGACTGGTCCTGGGACCTGCTCGACGAGCCCGAGCGGACGGTGCTGCGCGAGGTCTCCGTGTTCGCCGGCGGCTGGGACCTCGCGGCGGCCGAGGCCGTGTGCACCGGCCCCGCGGCCCACCTCATCGGCTCCCTGGTCGACAAGTCCCTGATCGTGGCCACCCCGGGGGACACGGACGGCGGCATGCGCTACCGCATGCTGGAGACCATCCACGAGTACGCCGTGGAGCGCGCCGCCGAGACCCCCGACCTGCGCACCGCCGCCGAGCGCAGGCACCGCGCGTGGGTCCGCGCCCTCGTAGAGGAGGCCGAGCCGCTCCTCCGCTCCGGCGACCAACTCCCGTGGATCGCCCGCCTGGAGACCGAGCTCGACAACATCAGGGCGGCCCTCGTCCGCTCCGTCGCCGCACGCGACGAGGCGGAGGCGGGCGCCCTGGTCCTCGCCGTCGGCTGGTTCTGGTGGCTGCGCAACTACCGCACCGAGGGCGCCGAATGGGTCATCCGCGTCCTCGCCCTGACCACACCGGAGGGTTCCGCGCAGGACCCGTACGAGGCCTACGTCGCCGACCCGGAGGCGGACGCCCGGCACCCCCTGCACACGCAACGGATGGACCTCCGGCTGCTGAACCTCTTCCTCAGGGCCGAGTCCGAGCTCCTGGGCCGGACGGAGGACGGCCTGCGGGACGAGTGCATGTGGGAGTACATGCGGCTGATCCAGGGGTACTTCTCCGCCGGCGGCCCGCAGTCGGCCCGTATGCCGGGGCTCATCTGGCCGCTCACCGCCTACTTCCTCACCGAGTCGATGGACATCCGGCCCGCCATGGAGGCGGCGGTCGTCAACGCCCGTGCCCACGGCGGCGACTGGGAGAACGCCGTGATGCTGATGTTCCGCACCCACCTCCTCGTCGACTCACCGGGCGGCATGGCGGGCATCGACGAGGACCTGAAGGCGCTGAAGGTGCTCTGCCGACGCGTCGGCGACCGCTGGGTGCGCGCCCAGGTGTCCAGCGCGGTCGGCGAGGCCGCCATGGTCCGAGGCCGCTTCGAGGAGGCGAGGACGGAGTACGAGGAGGCGCTGGCGCTCGCCTACGAGGTCGGCGCCAACACCGAGACCCCGTTCCTCATCGCCCGCCTCGCCGAACTCGCCTTCCGCGCGGGAGACCGCGACAGCGCGCTGGCGGGCCTGGACCGGGCGACCGCGGAGTCCGACCGGCACGGCGTGGCGGACGCCCGCACCTTCGTCCTGATGCTGCGCGCGCACATCGCCCTGGAGGACGGAGACGTCGCCCGCGCACGGGAGTTGAGCGACCTGGCCACGACGGAGAGCCAGAAGGGCACGCCCCCACCGCAGTTCAAGGCCGGCCTGAACGCGGTCGCCGCCCTGGTCACCGCCGCCGAGTCCGGCCCGGAGCGCGGTCTTCAGCTGATGACCGCCACCCTGCGCGAGGCCGTCGAACAGCGCTGCGCCGACGCGGTGATCGCGATGCTGGTGGACCAGACGGCCCTGCTCTCCGCCGACCTCGGCGAACTCCCGCGCGCGGTACGGCTGTTGGGTGCGGGCGACCACTGGCGCGGCGGCCACCCGCGCCTCATGCCGGAGCGCGCCCGCGTCGAGCACACCGAGGCCGTCGCCCGCACCGACCTGCGCGCCGAGCACTACGCCGCCGAACGCGCCCGCGGCGAGACTCTCACCATGGACGAGGTCCTGGCGGAGCTGCCCGCCCCGCCGTGACCTCCTACTGGCAGGTGAACTTGGACTCCGCCCAGTCCGCCAGCGCCAGGTTGTCGAAGGAACTGCGCGGTTCGACCACGAGCCGTACGGTCTTGCGCCCGGCGATGTTCACATGCACCGGCACCGCGGGATCCCCGCCGTCGATCTCCCCGGACTGCCACAGCCGCACCCCGTCGGCGTACACCGAGAAGTACACCTTGCCGATGCCCAGCATCATGTCGTCGACGCCGACCGTCGCGTCGTAGGAGACGCACTGGCGGTTGAGGTCGATCGTGACGGAGGAGCGGCCGTGCACAGTGGCCCCGTGCGCGTACCGAGTGCCGCCGATCGAGACGCCGTAGCGCTGCCACACCCAGCTGCTCTCGCCGAGCTGGATCTCCGGCGCGGTGCCGTCGCCGTTGACGTTGTACGAGAGTTCGCTGACCTGGAAGATCGTCGGCGCGGGTGGGGGCGTCGGGGCCGGGGTGGGAGTGGGGGTCGGCGTGGGCTTGGGGGTCGGCTTCGGAGTCGGGGTGGACTTCGGGGTCGGTGTCGGCTTCGCCCGGGGTGTGGGCTTGGGTGTCGGGGTCGGAGTGGGTGTCGGCTGGGGCTTCAACACCGCCGGTTCCGGGGCCGGTTGCTTCTTCGGGGGCGCCGGAGGTGTCGACTCGGGCTTGGCGATGGGCGAGGACGAGGGCGCCGGTTTCGCCTCGGGCTTCTTCGCGGGGGTGTGGGTGCTGCCGGCCAGCGCGAGGGCGATCGCCGCCGCTGCCGCCGTGGCGACCACACCGGCCGCGATGCCCGCCTTCACCGGGGCGCCCAGGCCCTCGGAGGCAGCCGCGCCCCCGGCACCCGCACTGCCGGACGAACTCCCGCCCGCAGCGGCTGCGGCGCCCGCGGCACCGGCCGCACCCGCTCCCGCACCGCCCGCGATGAGCGCGACCGCCTTCGCGTACCCGGCGACGCCGAACCAGCCGATGACCGCGACCGGGACGACCGCCGGGATACCGCTGGCGACCTCCTCGATCTGCAGCGCGGCCAGCCGGCACTTGGCACACTCCTCCAGGTGCTTGCGCAGCCCCCGTTCGGCACGCGTGCGCAGCCGGCGGCGGGCGTAGGTGCCGAGCTGGTCGGCGTAGCGCGCGCACTCCTCGTCGTCGGTGAGGGTGGCGCTGACATGGGCTTGGAGATAGGCCTGCTTGAGGCCCTCGCGGGCCCGACTGGCCAGCACTCGCGTGCCGTTGGCGTCGAGCCCGAAGAGCGTGGCGACCTCGCTCGGCGACTCGTCCTCGACCTCGGTGTGCCACAGCACGGCCTGCCACCGCTCGGGCAGCGACCGGAAGGCCTGCATCGCCATCGACTGCTCGGCCACGTGCATGGCCCGCACGTCGGCGCCCAGGTCGATCGTGTCGTCGTCGGACACCTCGGACACCCGCGCGGACTGCGCGGCGAACACCGCGAAGTCGTCGACGAGTTGCTCCCGCTTCGCCGACTTCGTCCAGTTCGCGGCGACGCGCCGGACGGAGGTCAGCAGATAGGCGCGTACGGCGTGCTCGGGCCCCGAACCGCCGCGCACCGCCTGCAACATGCGGGCGAAGACCTCGGCGGTGAGATCGTCGGCGGTGTGCCCGTCCCGGCAACAGGTCCGCGCATACCGGCGCACGGCGTCCGCGTGGCGCCGGTACAGCTCCTCGTACGCCGTGTCGTCACCGGCGCGCATCCGCTCGATCAGCGAGGCGTCGGCCGCCGGCATCTCCGACGGCGGCAGCAGCGGTGGTGGCAGCACACTGCCCTCGCGCTGCGGCGGGACGCTGCCCTCCCCGGGATCGCCACCCTGCGGGACACCACTCGGCCCGCCCTGACTCGGCACCTGTGGTGAGGTCAGCCCACCGGCCTCCGGGTCACCGTCACCCAGTGACTCGTCACGCCCGTCAACGCTCATCGCGGAAAGCCCCCGCCGCCTGCCAAGCCAGTCCAACCAGTCCCGAACACCGGGTCAGCGTGCCATATTGGCTTTTGTTCAGGACCCCGTCGGACAGACCTTCCACTCATCCGTGGGGACTTCCCGCAACGCAGTACTAGCGTTCACCCCTCCGGGGAAGGCTCAACTGTCGCCCCCGGAACGGGAGTTGACACCGATGACTGAAATGCCCGGAACGTTCCCGGGCATCACGAGGGGCGCGAGCAGCGCGGCACCCTCGCCCCACAGTCACCTATTCGAGTCACCGGGGAACTGGCCACTCTGCCGACACGGCGGGCATATCCAGCCCGTCCGGCACCTTTTCGGCGCAGGCCGGCAAAATCAGCCCTCCGGCTACCTCTCAACGCAGGCCGCCATTACTCAGCCCGTCCGGCGTTTGAGGACGAGGCCCCTTCAGGGCCGATGGGGGTCTGGGGGCGCAGCCCCCAGAAGACGCCCGCACCAGCACCTAGCGCCAAACCACCGACGGCCACGTCACCCCGCCCTACCGCCCCTACCGAAGAGTCACCCCGCCGCCCTCACAACGGCCGCGACCGCAACCCCTCCAACAGGATGTCCAGCAACCGCGCAGACGCCGCCGCCTGCTGCGCCGCATCCGGCAACGAGGGCGCCGCCGTAGCAATCACCAGCAGCACGTCCGACACCGAAACGTCCGCCCGCAACTGCCCCGCAGCCCGCGCCCGGTCCACCAGCTGCCCCACGACCTCCAGCAGCGCGGTCGCTCCGGCGTCGTACTCCGCGGAACCCAGAGACCCCGCCGACTCCTCCGGAACCAGCCGCAGTTCACCCGCACCCGGCTGCGTCCGCTGCTGCGGCACCCGCGCCTCGTCGAGGAGAGCGCCCTCGCCCTCGTCGGCGACGCCCACCCGCAGCACCTGCGGCGGCAGCAGCCGCCCAGCGCCCGAGGCCACCGACGTCCGCAGGAAGCGCGACAGCGCCGACCACGGCTCGTCCTCCTGGCCGAGCGCCGAACGCGCCTGGTCGGTCAGCCGGGAGGTCTCCTCCTCGGCTATCCGGCGCACCAGGACGTCCTTGCTCGGGAAGCGCCGGTACACCGTGCCGACACCGACCCGCGCGCGTCGCGCCACGTCCTCCATCGGCGCGCCGTAGCCCAGCTCGCCGAAGACCTCACGCGCCGCCCGCAGCACGTGCTCCAGATTGCGCTGTGCGTCCACCCGCAACGGCGTCGTCCGCGAACTGTCCCCGCGTCCGTTCCCCGCCGCTCCGACCGCGCCGCCGGATGCGACGGCTGACGCGGATGTCCAATGAGAATCCTGAATATGCATACACGTTCCCCCGGTTAATGACGTCTCCCCCCGGAGACTCCCCGCCATCGGCAGCCGGAGCATCGTGAGACAAGCCCGGTCCGCGAGCCCCGTTCTTCGCGGACTCGCTGAGCACATCCCCCTTCACCCCGTCGACACACGAACATAGTTGAGAGGGGGTCAATTCAGAAGGGGCAGGTTCCGCACGGAGCGCCCCCCGATCGGAGTACGGGTCACATACGTCCTGATTGCGCCCCCGAACACCACCCCGATCACCACCGCTGACCTGCGAACCTGCGCCGTACTCCGGCGATTCCGGCGGCCCCGCGCGGCCTCCGTCGCCGGTCACACAATTTGTCGAGGCTGTGGACAAACTCCAGCGCCGGGTGCGTCATGGGGTGGTGAAGGAACGCGCGCGCATTCTCGTTGTCGGTGGCGGCTACGTCGGGATGTACACAGCCCTGCGCCTTCAGAAGAAGTTGAAACGTGAAATCAAGCGCGGGCAGGTCGAGATCACCGTCGTCAGTCCCGACCCTTACATGACGTATCAGCCGTTTCTCCCCGAGGCCGCCGCCGGTTCGATCTCCCCCCGCCATGTCGTCGTCCCGCTGCGCCGCGTCCTCGGCCAATGCCGGATCGTCATCGGCGAGGCCACCGCCATCGACCACGGCAAGCGCACCGCGACCCTCAGCACCCTCGCCACCGAGGAAGAGGGCACGGGCACCGAGGAGTTGGCGTACGACGAACTCGTCCTGGCCCCCGGCTCGATCTCGCGCACCCTGCCCATCCCCGGTCTCGCCGAGCACGGCGTCGGCTTCAAGACCGTCGAGGAGGCCATCGGCCTGCGCAACCACGTCATCGAGCAGATGGACATCGCCTCCTCCACCCGCGACCCCGCGATCCGCGACGCGGCCCTGACCTTCGTCTTCGTAGGAGGCGGTTACGCCGGCGTCGAGGCGCTCGGCGAGCTGGAGGACATGGCCCGCTACGCCGTGCGCTACTACCACAACGTCGACGCCGACGACCTGAAGTGGATCCTCGTAGAGGCCTCGAACCGCATCCTCCCGGAGGTCGGCGAGGAGATGGGCACCTACACGATCACCCAGCTGCGCCGCCGCAACATCCAGGTCCTCCTGGAGACCCGCCTCGAATCCTGCGTGGACCGCGTCGCCGTCCTCAGCGACGGCCAGCGCTTCCCGACCCGCACGCTCGTGTGGACGGCCGGTGTGAAACCCCACCCCGTCCTCGCCGCCACCGACCTCCCGCTCAACAACCACGGCCGCCTCAAATGCACCGCCCAGCTGACGATCGAGGGCGCCACGCACGCGTGGGCAGCGGGAGACGCGGCAGCAGTCCCCGACGTCACCGCCTCCGAACCCGGCACCGAGACCGCCCCCAACGCCCAACACGCCGTACGCCAGGCCAAGATCCTCGGCGACAACATCGCGCACTCCCTGCGCGACGAGCCCCTTCAGACGTACGCCCACAAGTACGTCGGCTCGGTCGCCTCCCTGGGACTGCACAAAGGCGTCGCGCAGGTCTACGGACGGAAGCTGAAGGGCTACCCTGCCTGGTTCATGCACCGCGTCTACCACCTGAGCAGGGTCCCCACCTTCAACCGCAAGGCCCGTGTGCTCGCCGAATGGACCCTGGCGGGGCTCTTCAAACGGGAGATCGTCTCTCTCGGATCACTCGAACATCCCCGGGCCGAGTTCGAACTCGCGGCCGGTGGAAAGCCTCCACACGACCCGAAGGGGTCGAACTGACCGGACCGAGGAACTCCACCGGCCGCCGAGGCGTCTGACGAATGTCGGCCCGGTCGGTCACACTGCCAGACTGGTCCACGACTTCGGGCGGGCCCACGCCCGCCCTTCTCACCCAAGAGGCTTTCCCCACTGTGCTGCATCCCCCGGGGGGCCAACCCCCGGACCCCCGGCAGGGTCCGGAGCGGGCCGACAACACCTACACGAGGCAAGGATTCGTGAACTTCACGCGCTGGAGCGCCCGGCTCCCCGGAACGCAGCGCCGCGCCGCAGCGCGGACCGACCACACGGTCACCCCGGACCGGCGGGGAGAAGGCTCCGTGCCCGCGGCCCGCGCCGAGCAGCTCACCGACGAGCCGCCGCCGGTCCCCGCCGTCGACGACCTGCCCGTCCGCGAGGTCCTCGACCGCGTCCCGGCCCTCGTCGCCCTCGTGCACGGCCCCGACCAGCGCATCGCGTACGTCAACGACGCCTACGTGGCCGCCTTCGGCACCCGCCCCCTGGGCGCACCGGCCCGCGAGGCGCTCCCCGAGCTGGACGAGCTCGGCCTGCTCCCGCTCCTGGACCAGGTCCTGCGCAGCGGCAAGCCCCGCACCCTCAAGTCCCGCAAGGCACCCGGCGGCCGCTCGTACACGTTCACGTGCACCCCGGTCGCCGTGAGCGCCGACAGCGCCGAGGGCGGCGTCCTGATCTTCGCCACCGACGTCACCGACCACGCCGAGGCCGCCGAACGCCTGCGCGCCAGCGAACGCCGCCAGCGCGAGACAGCGGTAACCCTGCAGCGCTCCCTGCTCCCCCAGGAGCTGGAGGAGCCCGACGACCTGCGCATCGCCGCCACCTACCAGCCCGGCGGCACCGAGGCGGCGGTCGGCGGCGACTGGTACGACGTGATCACCCTCGGCGGCGGCCGCACCGCCCTGGTCATCGGCGACGTCATGGGCCGAGGCGTCCGCGCGGCGGCCGTCATGGGCCAACTCCGCACCGCCGTCCGCGCGTACGCCCGCCTCGACCTGCCCCCGCACGAGATCCTCCAGCTCCTGGACGGCCTCGCCACGGAGATCGACGCGAACCAGATCGCCACCTGCGTGTACGCCATCTTCGACCCGAACGAGGGCCGCCTGGTCTACGCCTCGGCCGGCCACCTCCCGATCCTCGTCCGCGACGAGACGGGCGCGGTCCAGCGCGCCGACGAACCCACCGGCCCCCCGCTCGGCACCGGCGGCTGGATCCACTCCTCGGGCTCGATCCCCCTCAGCCCCGGCTCTACGGCGGTCCTCTACACGGACGGCCTGGTGGAACGCCGGGACGAGGACCTCGACGAGGGAATCGCCTCCCTGGAGCGCGCCCTGGCCGGCGCCACCGGCACCCCCCAGGTCGTCTGCGACCGCCTGGTCCGCTCGCTCGGCGTCACCGCGGACCACGACGACGACGTCGCCGTCCTGGTCGTCCGCCACCCGGCCCGCACCGGCCCGGCCGGCGACCTCTTCCGCAACGCGGCCCTGGAGCTGCTCGGCGGAGTGGAAGCGGCCCCACGCGCGCGTGCGTTCGCCTCCGGAGTCCTCACCAGCTGGCGCTTCCCCACCGAACTCCACGACCTGGGCGTCCTGGCGGCAAGCGAGCTGGTCGCCAACAGCCTCCAGCACGGCACCCCGCCCATGCGCCTACGCCTGCGCCGCACGGACCGCCGCCTCATCGTCGAGGTCACGGACGGCGACGACCACCTCCCGCGCCGCCGCCGCGCGGAACCGGCCGACGAGTCCGGCCGGGGCATCGCGATCGTCGCCACGATCGCCTCCACCTGGGGCTCCCGCCGCACCCCCGGCGGAGGCAAGGCCGTCTGGTGCGAGTTCGTACTCCCCAAGACGCCCCCGGCGTGACCTACGCCTCGACCCCTACGGGCTCCACACTCCCGCGAGCGCCGACCAGACTCCCCTTCGCCCGCCACGGCTGATCCTGTACGGCGGTCAACTGCCGCCCCAACTTCACGGCGAGCAGACTGATCCCCAGCGAGAACAAGAAGAACGTCACGACGTACGGGCCGGGCAGCGAGGCCCCGAGCGGCCCGCCCACCGCGGGCCCGACAGCCAGCGCGAGCTGCTTGACGAGGGCGAAGGCCGAGTTGTACTGCCCGGCCATCCCCTCCGGCGCCAGATCGGCCACCAGCGGAGCGACGGTCGGCGACAACATCGCCTCCCCGAGCCCGAACAGCGCGTACGTCGACACGAAGGCCGCCGTAGCCATCTCCTGACTCCCGTGCCCGAGCCCCGCGAACCCGGCCGTGACCCACGCCAAGGCCCAGATCATTCCTACGGCCGCGATCACGCGCGAGCGCCGACGCCGCTCGACGAACTTCAGCACCGCGAACTGCGCGACGACGATCATCGCGGTGTTAGCGGCCAGCGCCGTACCGAGCGCGGACGTCGAGATACCGGCGGCCTCGACCCCGTACGCACTGAGCCCCGACTCGAACTGCCCGTAGCAGGCGAAGAACAGCACGAAGCCGAGCACGCTCAGCTGCACCATGGCCCGGTTGCCCAGCAGTTGCTTCCAGGCACCCTTGGCGGACGACCGCGCGGGCGCGTCACCGATGACCGGCGAATGCGGCATCCGCACGGTCGCCATCACACCGGCGAGCACCAGGAACATCGCCGACTCGATCCCGAAGAGCAGCGTGAACGAGGACGCGCTGGTCGTGTCGACCAGATGACCGCCGATGAGCCCGCCGACACCGAGCCCGAGGTTCTGCAGAAAGAACTGCATGGCAAAGGCACGCGAGCGCGTGTCCGCCGTAGAACAGTCCACGATCATCGTGGCGAGCGCCGGCTGCATCACGGCCTGCCCGGCCCCGAGCGCGGCAGCCGACAGCAACACAGCGGTCGCACTCCCCGCCAGCCCCAGACTCATCGACCCTACGGCGGCCAGAACCAGGGCGACGAGGAGAACCGGTCGGGGACCGCGCCGGACGATGGCCCGCCCGGCGAACGGCAGCACGATCAACGCGGCCACGGCGAAGACGGCGAGCACGAGACCCGCCGTCATGGCTCCCAGACCCCGCACCTGCGCCACATAGACGTACAGGTAGGGGACGGTGAAGCCGAGCCCGAACGCGCTGAGTGCGTTTCCCACGTGGATCCGGCGCATCGCTGCGCCCATCGCCCTGGTCACGGTCACCTCAATCAGGTAGTTGGTCGCCATCGGTACTTCTTAGTGCCGAAGACTTCGAAGCTAAACAGTACATCTAGAAGGACTTCAACGCCAAGCGAACCCGTGCGATACTCATGCCCATGGGCGAACCGACACTCGACGAGCAGATCGCCGCCTACCAGCGCGAGTTCAAGGACCTCGACCCCCAGGTCGAGAAAATCGTCTCGGCCCTGGGCCGCCTGAACCGCCGCATGAACGTCGCCTACGGCCGCCAGACCGCGAACCTCGGCATGAGCAGCGCCGAGTGGGAGGTCCTCAAGGCCCTGGTCCTCGCCGGCGCCCCCTATCGGATGGGCCCGAGCGACCTCGCCAAGCGCCTCGGCCTCACGCCGGCCGCGATGACCCACCGGATCGACCGCATGGTCACCGAGGGGCTGGTCACCAGGGAGCGGGACGAGTCCAACCGCGTCCGTGTGATCGTCGAGCTGACGCCCGAGGGCCGCGGCAAGTGGTTGGAGGCGATGCGCATGGCGACGGTCTTCGAGGAGGACCTCCTCCAGGACCTCTCCCCGGTGGAGCGCACAGTCCTCGGGGAGGTCCTGACCCGCCTGCTGCGTAGGGTGGAGCACGCCCAGCCGGACGCTGGCGGACGGCTCAGCGACCTCGAATAAAAGATCTTGACAGAGGGTGCTTGACAGCCCCCTGCTCGATCCGTAAAGTTCTTCGGGTTGCCGCCGAGCCGTAACGGTTCTCCGGCAGTACCTCCGCCGCGACAGCGGCAACCCAAACCAACCGCACGATCTCCCAACGGGATTGATTTCGGCGTGCCCGAATTCAATTCGATTTGGGCTCGGCTGTTGTTCGATCAGGTCACTGGGCCTCGATTGGAACTCCGCCGGGGGAATCGGCTAAGGTTTGAGACGTCGGAACGGCCCAAGGGCCGGGATGGCAGCCCACTCTGACTGGGAGTCAGGCCCGAAAGGATCTGATAGAGTCGGAACCGCCGGAAAGGGAAACGCGGAAGCGGAAACCTGGAAAGCACCGAGGAAATCGGGACCGGAAACGGTCTGATAGAGTCGGAAACGCAAGACCGAAGGGAAAAGCCCGGAGGAAAGCCCGAGAGGGTGAGTACAAAGGAAGCGTCCGTTCCTTGAGAACTCAACAGCGTGCCAAAAATCAACGCCAGATATGTTGATACCCCGTCTCCAGTCATCGTCTGATGTCTGGGGCGTGGTTCCTTTGAAGAAAACATACAGCGAGGACGCTGTGAACGGTCGGGCTTATTCCGCCTGACTGTTCCGCTCTCGTGTGTGTCGTTCCCGATTACGGGAAGACATTCACGGAGAGTTTGATCCTGGCTCAGGACGAACGCTGGCGGCGTGCTTAACACATGCAAGTCGAACGATGAACCACTTCGGTGGGGATTAGTGGCGAACGGGTGAGTAACACGTGGGCAATCTGCCCTGCACTCTGGGACAAGCCCTGGAAACGGGGTCTAATACCGGATAATACTCCTGCACTCATGTGTGGGGGTTAAAAGCTCCGGCGGTGCAGGATGAGCCCGCGGCCTATCAGCTTGTTGGTGAGGTAATGGCTCACCAAGGCGACGACGGGTAGCCGGCCTGAGAGGGCGACCGGCCACACTGGGACTGAGACACGGCCCAGACTCCTACGGGAGGCAGCAGTGGGGAATATTGCACAATGGGCGAAAGCCTGATGCAGCGACGCCGCGTGAGGGATGACGGCCTTCGGGTTGTAAACCTCTTTCAGCAGGGAAGAAGCGCAAGTGACGGTACCTGCAGAAGAAGCGCCGGCTAACTACGTGCCAGCAGCCGCGGTAATACGTAGGGCGCAAGCGTTGTCCGGAATTATTGGGCGTAAAGAGCTCGTAGGCGGCTTGTCACGTCGGGTGTGAAAGCCCGGGGCTTAACCCCGGGTCTGCATTCGATACGGGCTAGCTAGAGTGTGGTAGGGGAGATCGGAATTCCTGGTGTAGCGGTGAAATGCGCAGATATCAGGAGGAACACCGGTGGCGAAGGCGGATCTCTGGGCCATTACTGACGCTGAGGAGCGAAAGCGTGGGGAGCGAACAGGATTAGATACCCTGGTAGTCCACGCCGTAAACGGTGGGAACTAGGTGTTGGCGACATTCCACGTCGTCGGTGCCGCAGCTAACGCATTAAGTTCCCCGCCTGGGGAGTACGGCCGCAAGGCTAAAACTCAAAGGAATTGACGGGGGCCCGCACAAGCAGCGGAGCATGTGGCTTAATTCGACGCAACGCGAAGAACCTTACCAAGGCTTGACATACACCGGAAAGCATTAGAGATAGTGCCCCCCTTGTGGTCGGTGTACAGGTGGTGCATGGCTGTCGTCAGCTCGTGTCGTGAGATGTTGGGTTAAGTCCCGCAACGAGCGCAACCCTTGTCCTGTGTTGCCAGCGTGCCCTTCGGGGTGACGGGGACTCACAGGAGACCGCCGGGGTCAACTCGGAGGAAGGTGGGGACGACGTCAAGTCATCATGCCCCTTATGTCTTGGGCTGCACACGTGCTACAATGGCCGGTACAATGAGCTGCGATACCGTGAGGTGGAGCGAATCTCAAAAAGCCGGTCTCAGTTCGGATTGGGGTCTGCAACTCGACCCCATGAAGTCGGAGTTGCTAGTAATCGCAGATCAGCATTGCTGCGGTGAATACGTTCCCGGGCCTTGTACACACCGCCCGTCACGTCACGAAAGTCGGTAACACCCGAAGCCGGTGGCCCAACCCCCTTGTGGGGAGGGAGCTGTCGAAGGTGGGACTGGCGATTGGGACGAAGTCGTAACAAGGTAGCCGTACCGGAAGGTGCGGCTGGATCACCTCCTTTCTAAGGAGCATCTAGGCCGCCAAGTTCGCTTGGTGGTCCAGGGCCATTACGTCGGCAGATGTCCGACGGTGGTTGCTCAAGGGTGGAACGTTGATTATTCGGCACTGTCGGTCATCTCTTGGCTGCGAGTACTGCTCTTCGGGGCGTGGAAAGCTGATCATGAGTGGCGATGGTGCCGGGCACGCTGTTGGGTGTCTGAGGGCACGGCCGAGAGGCTGCCTTCAGTGCCGACCCCAGTGAACTTGCCCAGTAGGGCAGGGTGATGGGTGGTTGGTCGTTGTTTGAGAACTGCACAGTGGACGCGAGCATCTGTGGCCAAGTTTTTAAGGGCGCACGGTGGATGCCTTGGCACCAGGAACCGATGAAGGACGTGGGAGGCCACGATAGTCCCCGGGGAGTCGTCAACCAGGCTTTGATCCGGGGGTTTCCGAATGGGGAAACCCGGCAGTCGTCATGGGCTGTCACCCTTGCCTGAACACATAGGGCAAGTGGAGGGAACGCGGGGAAGTGAAACATCTCAGTACCCGCAGGAAGAGAAAACAACCGTGATTCCGGGAGTAGTGGCGAGCGAAACCGGATGAGGCCAAACCGTATACGTGTGAGACCCGGCAGGGGTTGCGTGTACGGGGTTGTGGGATCTCTCTTTCACAGTCTGCCGGCTGTGAGACGAGTCAGAAACCGTTGATGTAGGCGAAGGACATGCGAAAGGTCCGGCGTAGAGGGTAAGACCCCCGTAGTCGAAACGTCAACGGCTCGTTTGAGAGACACCCAAGTAGCACGGGGCCCGAGAAATCCCGTGTGAATCTGGCGGGACCACCCGCTAAGCCTAAATATTCCCTGGTGACCGATAGCGGATAGTACCGTGAGGGAATGGTGAAAAGTACCGCGGGAGCGGAGTGAAATAGTACCTGAAACCGTGTGCCTACAAGCCGTGGGAGCGTCGCGCATCAAGTTTACTTGGTGCGTCGTGACTGCGTGCCTTTTGAAGAATGAGCCTGCGAGTTTGCGGTGTGTTGCGAGGTTAACCCGTGTGGGGAAGCCGTAGCGAAAGCGAGTCCGAATAGGGCGATTTAGTAGCGCGCTCAAGACCCGAAGCGGAGTGATCTAGCCATGGGCAGGTTGAAGCGGAGGTAAGACTTCGTGGAGGACCGAACCCACCAGGGTTGAAAACCTGGGGGATGACCTGTGGTTAGGGGTGAAAGGCCAATCAAACTCCGTGATAGCTGGTTCTCCCCGAAATGCATTTAGGTGCAGCGTCGTGTGTTTCTTGCCGGAGGTAGAGCACTGGATAGGCGATGGGCCCTACCGGGTTACTGACCTTAGCCAAACTCCGAATGCCGGTAAGTGAGAGCACGGCAGTGAGACTGTGGGGGATAAGCTCCATGGTCGAGAGGGAAACAGCCCAGAGCATCGACTAAGGCCCCTAAGCGTACGCTAAGTGGGAAAGGATGTGGAGTCGCAGAGACAACCAGGAGGTTGGCTTAGAAGCAGCCACCCTTGAAAGAGTGCGTAATAGCTCACTGGTCTAGTGATTCCGCGCCGACAATGTAGCGGGGCTCAAGCGTACCGCCGAAGTCGTGTCATTCCAGCAATAGGGCCAACGCCTGCTGGGATGGGTAGGGGAGCGTCGTGTGCCGGGTGAAGCCGCAGCGGAAGCTAGTGGTGGACGGTTCACGAGTGAGAATGCAGGCATGAGTAGCGATACACACGTGAGAAACGTGTGCGCCGATTGACTAAGGGTTCCTGGGTCAAGCTGATCTGCCCAGGGTAAGTCGGGACCTAAGGCGAGGCCGACAGGCGTAGTCGATGGATAACCGGTTGATATTCCGGTACCCGCTGTGAAGCGTCAAACATCGAGCCCATTAATGCTAAGGCCGTGAAGCCGTTCCGGACCCTTCGGGGAATGGAAAGTGGTGGAGCCGCCGGCCCAAGATGGTAGTAGGTGAGTGATGGGGTGACGCAGGAAGGTAGTCCATCCCGGGCGGTGGTTGTCCCGGGGTAAGGGTGTAGGACGAGTGGTAGGCAAATCCGCCACTCACATAGTCTGAGACCTGATGCCGAGCCGATTGTGGTGAAGTGGATGATCCTATGCTGTCGAGAAAAGCCTCTAGCGAGTTTCATGGCGGCCCGTACCCTAAACCGACTCAGGTGGTCAGGTAGAGAATACCGAGGCGTTCGGGTGAACTATGGTTAAGGAACTCGGCAAAATGCCCCCGTAACTTCGGGAGAAGGGGGGCCATCACCGGTGAGAGGATTTACTCCTTGAGCTGGGGGTGGCCGCAGAGACCAGCGAGAAGCGACTGTTTACTAAAAACACAGGTCCGTGCGAAGCCGTAAGGCGATGTATACGGACTGACGCCTGCCCGGTGCTGGAACGTTAAGGGGACCGGTTAGTCACTCTTCGGGGTGGCGAAGCTGAGAACTTAAGCGCCAGTAAACGGCGGTGGTAACTATAACCATCCTAAGGTAGCGAAATTCCTTGTCGGGTAAGTTCCGACCTGCACGAATGGCGTAACGACTTCTCGACTGTCTCAACCATAGGCCCGGTGAAATTGCACTACGAGTAAAGATGCTCGTTTCGCGCAGCAGGACGGAAAGACCCCGGGACCTTTACTACAGTTTGATATTGGTGTTCGGTTCGGCTTGTGTAGGATAGCTGGGAGACTGTGAACTCTGGACGCCAGTTCAGGGGGAGTCGTCGTTGAAATACCAGTCTGGTCGTGCTGGATGTCTAACCTGGGTCCGTGATCCGGATCAGGGACAGTGTCTGATGGGTAGTTTAACTGGGGCGGTTGCCTCCTAAAGAGTAACGGAGGCGCCCAAAGGTTCCCTCAGCCTGGTTGGCAATCAGGTGTTGAGTGTAAGTGCACAAGGGAGCTTGACTGTGAGACCGACGGGTCGAGCAGGGACGAAAGTCGGGACTAGTGATCCGGCGGTGGCTTGTGGAAGCGCCGTCGCTCAACGGATAAAAGGTACCCCGGGGATAACAGGCTGATCTTCCCCAAGAGTCCATATCGACGGGATGGTTTGGCACCTCGATGTCGGCTCGTCGCATCCTGGGGCTGGAGTCGGTCCCAAGGGTTGGGCTGTTCGCCCATTAAAGCGGTACGCGAGCTGGGTTTAGAACGTCGTGAGACAGTTCGGTCCCTATCCGCTGCGCGCGCAGGAACATTGAGAAGGGCTGTCCCTAGTACGAGAGGACCGGGACGGACGAACCTCTGGTGTGCCAGTTGTTCTGCCAAGGGCATGGCTGGTTGGCTACGTTCGGGAGGGATAACCGCTGAAAGCATCTAAGCGGGAAGCCTGCTTCGAGATGAGTGTTCCCACCCCCTTGAGGGGTTAAGGCTCCCAGTAGACGACTGGGTTGATAGGCCGGATCTGGAAGGCGGGTAACCGCTGGAGGTGACCGGTACTAATAGGCCGAGGGCTTGTCCTCAGTTGCTCGCGTCCACTGTGTTGGTTCTGAAACCACGAACAACCCCACATCCCTGGGTTATGCGGGGTGTGGTGCGGTTGTCTGTTTCATAGTGTTTCGGTGGTCATAGCGTGAGGGAAACGCCCGGTTACATTCCGAACCCGGAAGCTAAGCCTTACAGCGCCGATGGTACTGCAGGGGGGACCCTGTGGGAGAGTAGGACGCCGCCGAACAAGTATTGCGAAAACCCCCGTACCGTTAATTCGGTACGGGGGTTTTCTGCGTTTCGGCTACCGTGGCTGGCATGAACTACAAGATCCGTTCGATACGCGCCGACGAGTGGGCCGCGGCGAAGGAACTGCGGCTCGTCGCCCTGCGGGATCCCGTCGCGCATCTTGCCTTCCTGGAGACCTACGACACGGCGCTGGCCCAGCCGGACTCCTTCTATCAGGAGCGGGCCGTAGGGGCAGCCGAAGGTGCTGAAAAGGCTCAGCAGGTCATTGCTGAGGGGCCCGACGGGGAGTGGGTCGGGACGGTGACCGTGCTGCTTGAGGAGGCCGGGACCGTTGACTGGGCCGGCTTCGCGGTCGAGCGGAAGCAGGGGCACATCGTCGGGGTGTTCGTGCGGCCGGAGGTGCGGGGCATCGGGCTGACCGAGGTGCTCTTCGATGCTGCCCTTGAGTGGGCCTGGGGGCGTGGGGTCGAGCGGGTGCGGCTCATCGTGCATGAGGACAACGAGCGGGCTCGGCGGTTCTACGGCAAGGTCGGTTTCATACCCACGGGTGTCGTCGTTCCGTTGGGCGGGAACTCGGACGAGCGTGAGCTGGAGATGGTGGTCGAGCGGCCGTAGCCGTGGCTGTAGCTGTAGGGGTCGTAAGTCCCCTTGCTAGGCCGGTAGTTCGTGGTGGGGCCAGCGGGCCCTGGCCTGTTCTCTGGAGCGGAGGAGGGCCAGGGTCGGCAGGCCTCGGTCCGCTCCTGTGGCGAGGAGTTCCGGGAGTTGGGGGAGCGGGGCCACGGCGGCGACGTCGTCCAGGACAAGCGTCATTGGTGGGTCGAGGCGACCGGCCGATGACCGTTCGGCCATGTGCCGGCCGCGCTCGACCACGCTTGATGCGAGGGCGGTGAGGAGAGGCATCGCGCCCGGGTTCGTACGGGGGTCCTCGATGGATTCACCGACCAGATAAAGCGTGCCCCCTTCGTTCGCGAAGGAATCCAAGGAGAGGGCGTCAGTTCTGTTGGGTGTGCAGGCTTCGCGGATGTTGACCGTGGAGAGGGAGGAGAGCGCGCGGCTCGTCAACTCCTGGGCGATGTCCCGGCGTTCGGGGTGGGACGTGAGTGCCGCCTCCAGTTCGCCTGCCGCGCCGGGGGCTGCCTTGGGGTTGGTGCGGAGGATTCTTACCGCGTCCTGGATCTGGGTGCCCTGGGACCAGCGGTGGACGTGGCGGATGGTGCGGCCGTCGATCGCGGCGGCGTGCAGGTAGCTGCGGAGGAGTGTCTCGGCCGTGTCCGCTACTGCCTGGTCGATCTTTGCCGTGGGTCTTACCGGGGTGAGGAGGGCCGTGGCTCTCTTCACCGCTGTTTGTTTGTCCTCGCAGCCCGTTGTGGGGGACCAGTGGAGGCGGGCCGGGGTGTCGCAGAGGTGGGCGGGGTCGTAGAGGAGGACTGGGCCCAGTTTGGCTCTGGCGTCTTTGGTGTCCTGCCAGACGGCGGAGTTGGAGGTGACTACGAGGGTTGGGCCTTCCGCGTCCCGTACGGCCTGGGTTGCGGTCGCGTGGCGGCTTTCCGGCGGTGCCACGAAGATTCTTTCCCACCCGCCCGCCCGATCACCGCCGACTGGAGAGGCTGAGGAGAGGGGCGCCGCAATCGGCGGCTGTTCGAGGAGCGCCGTTGGCTGAGGTTGAGGTTGAGGTTGCGGCTCCGGTCTCTGAGCCGGTACCTCGTGGACCTCCGGTGCTGGCTGCTCTGTCCGGTTCCGGGCCCGTACCGCGCGCCATCTCGCCAGTGTGCCCATCACGAACACCGTCAGGACGACCAGGATCATCAACTGGCCGATGAACAGGCCCCAGAAGAGGCCGTAGCCGGAGAACTCGGCGGGTGGGGACTGGGGCCAGGCGCCGGTGATGTCGTGCGGCTGGGCGATCAGGTGGCGCATGGCCATCGGGGTGCGGGCGAAGGTCACGCCGGTCGGCCAGGCGCCCTTGGAGAACAGGGCGGCCAGGCCCGTCGCCGACCACACCAGCAGCGTCATGCCGATGAGGAACGCGAGCAGGCTCACCAACAGGCCGTCGGGGATGCCCCCTTGGCGCTCGCGTCCACCGTCGTCCGGTCTCATGTCATGCCACCGCCGTTCACGCCACCGTGGACTCGGAGGAGCCGTCGAGATCGCTCAACTGCTGTTCCATGAAGGCCGCCGCGCGTTCCTCGGCCTCCAACTCGGCGGCGCGCAGGGCGTCGTCGGTCAGTTCCTGGTCGTGGTCGCGGGAGGACTGGGTCATCGCGCGGTCGGTGAAGACGAGGGGGCGTTCCGTCTCGGTGATCAGGTGTTTGACCACCTGGACGTTGCCGTTGACGTCCCAGACCGCGATGCCGGGGGTGAGGGTGGGGATGATCTCCACCGCCCAGCGTGGCAGGCCCAACACCCGTCCTGTGGCGCGTGCTTCGTCCGCCTTCTGGGCGTAGATCGTTCGCGTCGACGCCATCTTCAGGATCGCCGCGGCCTCCTTCGCCGCCGCTCCGTCGACGACGTCCGACAAGTGGTGGACCACCGCCACGAACGACAGGCCCAGGCGGCGGCCGAACTTCAGCAGGCGCTGGAAGAGTTGGGCCACGAAGGGGCTGTTGATGATGTGCCAGGCCTCCTCGACCAGGAAGATGCGCTTCTTCCGGTCGGGGCGGATCCAGGTGTGTTCCAGCCAGACGCCGACGATCGCCATCAGGATGGGCATGGCGATGGAGTTGCGGTCGATGTGGGACAGGTCGAAGACGATGAGCGGGGCGTCGAGGTCGATGCCCACCGTCGTCGGGCCGTCGAACATGCCGCGGAGGTCGCCGTCGACCAGGCGGTCGATGACGAGGGCCACGTCCAGGCCCCACGCCCGTACGTCGTCTATGGCGACGTTCATCGCCTCGGCCGACTCCGGTTCGGGGTGGCGCAGTTGCTCGACGATGTCCATGAGGACCGGCTGGCGTTCGACGATCGTCTCGTTGACGTAGGCGTGCGCCACCTTCAGCGCGAAGCCCGAGCGTTCGTCGAGTCCGTGGCCCATCGCCACCTCGATGATCGTTCGGAGCAGGGCGAGTTGGCCTGTCGTCGTGATCGCCGGGTCGAGGGGGTTGAGGCGGATTCCCATGTCCAGGGCGGCGGTTGGGTCCAGGCGGATGGGGGTTATCCCCAACTCCTCCGCGATCAGGTTCCATTCGCCGACGCCGTCCTCGCCCTGGGCGTCCAGGACGACCACCTGGCGGTCGCGGAAGCGCAGTTGGCGTAGGACGTACGTCTTCTCCAGGGCCGACTTGCCGTTGCCGGACTCGCCCAGCACCAGCCAGTGGGGGGCGGGGAGTTGCTGGCCGTAGAGCTGGAAGGGGTCGTAGATGTAGCCCTTGCCGGAGTAGACCTCGCGGCCGATGATGACGCCCGAGTCGCCCAGGCCGGGGGCGGCCGTCGGCAGGTAGACCGCCTGGGCCTGGCCTGTCGAGGTGCGGACCGGGAGGCGGGTGGACTCGATCTTTCCGAAGAGGAAGGACGTGAAGGCGTCCGTGAGGATGGACAGCGGATCCCGCATCTGAGCCCTACCTCCGGATGCCGGTGGCGAACGGCAGTGTGTTCACAAACGCGCGGTGGTGCTCGCGGTCGCACCACTCCAGCTTCAGATACGACTTGCCGGCGGACGCCCTTATCGTGCGTTTGTCGCGCGCGAGGGCCTCGGGGTTGCGGGAGGAGACGGTGATGTAGCCGACCAGGTTCACGCCGGCCGCGCCGCTCGCCAGGTCCTCGCCGCGCTGGTCCATGCGGCCGTGGGCGGCCACGTCACGGGGGTCGACGGTGCGGTTCATCTTGGCGGCGCGGGAGGCGTCGGCCTCGTCGTTCGTCTTCTCGGTCAGCATGCGCTCGATGGCGATCTCGGTGGGTTCGAGGTCCATCGTGACGGCGACCGTGCGGATGACGTCCGGGGTGTGAACCAGCAGCGGGGCAAGGAAGTTGACGCCCACCGGGGTCATCGGCCACTCCTTCACCCAGGCCGTGGCGTGGCACCACGGCTCGCGGGTCGACGACTCACGGGTCTTCGCCTGGAGGAACGTCGGTTCCATGGCGTCGAGTTCGGCAGGCCAGGCGTTGCGCTTCGTCATCGCCTGGAGGTGGTCGATGGGGTGGTCCGGGTCGTACATGGAGTGGATCAGCGAGGCGAGCCGGCCCTGGCCGAGCGGCTGCCGTACGCGGATGTCCGCCTCCTGCAACCGCGAGCAGATGTCGGTGAGTTCACGCGCCATGACGACCGCGAGGCCGGCGTCGCGGTCGAGCTTGCGGCCCGCGTGGGGGCGGGAGGCGCGGGCCATCGCGTGGGCCTCGGCGGAGAGTTCGCGGGTGAAGTGCATGCAGGCGACGAGGTAGGCGCGGTGCTGCTCGCTGCTGGTGGACACCATCGACTGCAGTTGGTCGTACGACTGCTGCAGCCAGGTCAGTGACTTCTCGTCGCCGCGCTGGGCGACGTCCTTGGCGTGCGCGTCCGGGTCCGCGGGCAGGGTGCGGGCGAGCATCTGGATGCGGGTGACGAAGCCGTCGCCGTTCGCCACGTGCTTGAGGAGGGTGCCGAAGCGGTCGACGAGGGCCTCCTGGTCCTCGCTGTCGCGCAGGCCGACGCCCGGTCCCTCGATCTCGATCGCCGCGGTGACCGTACGGCGGTCGGCGTGCAGCAGTACGGCGATCTCGTCGGGTCCGAAGGGGGCGGCCAGCCAGTTGATCCGGCCGATCCCGGGCGGCGGGCCGACCTCGACCTCGCGTCCGTCGAGGTGGACGCCGGCCTCCACGACGGAGGAGCGGTACGTCGTGCCGTTGCGCAGGGTCCGCTTGTAACTGCGGTTGATCTCGAACCACTTGTAGAACGTACGGCGCTTGTACGGCACGTAGACCGCCATCAGCGCCAGCATCGGGAAGCCCGTCAGCAGCACGATGCGCAGGGACAGGACGGGGACGAGGAGTCCGCTCATCATGCCGAGGAACGCGCCCACGATGATGAGCGCGATCTCGCCGGTCTCGCGATTCTTGCCGACGATCGCGTTCGGCCGGGCCCGGCCGATGAGATATGTCCGGCGGGGCGTGATCGGATGGGACAGGTGGGACTCTGTCGTCAACGCCCTTCACCTCCCGTGCGGTTGTTGCGGGCGTTGCTGGCGTGCGGGGTGTTCGCCGGGCTCTGGCGGGGTGCGGGCGCGGCGGAGGGGACGGCTCCGCCGCCGCCGTTCGACGGGCGGCTGCTGTGGGCCGCGACGCCGCCGGAGACCGGGTTGGACGGGCGGGCGCCGCCGCCGGACGAGGACTGGCCGCCCCCGCCGTCGTTCGTGCGGGCGCTGTGGGTCTTGATGCCCTGGGCGACCATGGTGGCCGGGGAGCTGATGACCGCGGCGGCCTTGCCCTCGGCGCCCTGCATGATGCGGTTGTTGCGGCCGCCGGCGATCTCGTCGCCGAAGCCGGGGACGAAGCGGTAGATCATCGCGCTGGCGAAGATGGCGAGCAGGATGATGGCGAGGCCGGAGACGACGGCGGAGAACGAGTCCGGGCCGTCGGCGGTGGACAGCGCGCCGGCCAGGCCCAGCACGATCACGATGACCGGTTTGACCAGGATCACCGCGATCATGATGCCGGCCCAGCGGCGGACGTGGCCCCACAGGTTCTTGTCGACGAGGCCCGCGTAGACGACGGTGCCGAGGAGGGCGCCGACGTAGAGGAGGGCGGCGCGGATGACGAGCTCCAGCCAGAGGACGCCGGCGGCGAGGATCGACACCAGGGAGACCACGATCAGCATGATCGGGCCGCCGCCGATGTTGTTTCCCTTGGCGAGGGCGCCGGAGAAGTTGCCGAAGAAGGTGTCCGTCTGGTTGCCGGTGGTTTTCGCGAGGACCTCGGTGATGCCGTCCGTGGCGGAGACGACCGTGTACAGGATCAGGGGGGTGAACGCGGAGGCGATGACCGTGAGCCAGAGGAAGCCGATGGCCTCGGAGATCGCGGTGGTGAGGGGGACGCCCCGTACCGCGCGCTTCGCTACCGCGAGGAGCCACAGGAGGAGGGTGAGGATCGTGGACGCGGCGAAGACGACGGCGTACTGCTGAAGGAACCTGGGGTTCGTGAAGTCGACGTTCGCCGTCTCTTTGACCGCGTCGCTGAGCTTGTCGATGGTCCAGGAGGCGGCTTCGGCGCAGCCCTTTCCCAGGGAGGAGAGGGGGTCGAGGGTGTCGGTGGTGCTGGGGGTGGTGGTCCCGGAGCCGGTGCCGGCCTTGCCGGTCTCGCAGATGTCCTTGGCGTCGCCGACGAGGAGCCTGCAATCCGCCTTCCCGGAGGGCGTGGGGGACGGCGTGGGGGCTGCGACGGCGCGGGTGGCCAACAGCACGGCGGTGGTCTGTACGGCGGTGAGGGCGGCCGCGACCTTGAGTACGCGACCCGATTTACCGGGCATAGGTGAACCCTCCGTACTCCTGAACGGCCTTGGCCATGGCGTCGGCGGTCGATGCCTTGTTGTCACCGGGGACAGGGGCGGGGCCGTCCTTCTGGGAGAAGCTGTCGGCTTTCCAGTCGGTGTCGGCCCAGCGCAGGTGGAGCGTCAGGGTGAACCAGTCGCTGGTCACCGGGTTGGTCGAGGCCGTGCCGGCCGTGCCGTACAGCCCGGTGCACCAGACCTCCACCGTGGCCGCGGTGTCCGAGTAGCTCGTGACCTTGGTGCCGATGGGCACGGTGCGGGAGACGTAGGTGTTGCCCGAGGTCGCGTTGCCGTTCTCGTCCAGGCCGAGCTTGCTCAGGAAGTCCTTGGAGTAGGCCCGGTCGAGGCTGTTCTGCAGCGCGGTCTGCTTGTCGGCGGCGAAGACCTGCTGCACGATCTCGCTGCGCCGGGCCGGCTTGAGGATGTCGGCCGAGACGAGCACCGTCGCGTAGTTGGTCCCCGCGCTCTCCGCGCCCTGCTGGTCGTGCGCGAACCCGGCCGGGATCCCGCTCGCGTTCGTCTCCACCGGCTTCGTCCCGCTCGCCGCCGTGGACGCGGCGTCCGGCTTCGAACCGCTTGACGTGCTGCCGTTGTTCGAGGAGGAAGTGCCGTCTCCGCGGTTGGCGAAGGCGATCGCGGCGATGAGGAGTACGACGACCCCGACCACCGTCACGAGGCTTTTGGAGGAGGACGACCGGCCGCCGCGGCGGGCGCCTCCGTAGATGTCCCCGCCGGTTCCCTGGGGCAGGCGGGTGCGGGTCTGGCCGGTGCCGCCGTAACCGCCGGAGGTCTCGTGCTCGTCTCCGGGACTCATGCCGGGTACGCCCCTTCGCCGTCGTCCAGAAACACCTGGAAGTACGACGGTAGCCGTGCTGGTTCCCGCGCGGGCGCGGAGTGGTGACTCGACATCAGGGAAACGCAACCTCAGCCGGTGGGCACGACGGGCGGGTGGGGTGGGGAGAGGGGGACTCCGGTCGGGACGGCTAGACAGCCATGCCGTACACGATCGTGAAGAGGGTGCCGAGGGAGCCGATGATGAAGACGCCGGTCAGGCCGGCGACGATGAGCCCCTTGCCCTGTTCCGCGCTGAACGTGTCGCGGAGCGCCGTCGCGCCGATGCGCTGTTTGGCCGCACCCCATACGGCGATACCGAGGCAGAGCAGGATGGCGACCGCCATCACGACCTCGATCATCACCTTCGCCTCGTTACCCAGGCTGCCGAAGGGGCCCCAGTCCGGAGCGATCCCGCCGATGATGGTGTTGATGTCTCCCTTGTCGGCCGCGAAGAGCATGTAAGTCACCGCCCCTGGTGGGTAGTTCCGCATCCCCTGCAGGTGCGCAGAGGTCAGGCATCATTGTCGCCGACAAAGGCGCCGTCCGATGTCGACTTGGCGTCATTGATTGGCGGGTTTCGTACGAATACCCCGTACGGTCACTCTGTGTATCACGGCAGGTAACGCCGGGCAACGATTCCGGTGCGGAACCTGTCCGTGGTTCGGTCGTTAGCCCCTGATTACTCGATGTGGTTCGCGTTGATGTTCTCATGATGAACGGGCCGCGGCTGGATGCCGCGGCCCGTTCTCCCGTGCCAGGTGTGGCCCCCACGACCCACTGTGGCACGACATGTGACTGAGGATCAGTTCAGGGTGGGGGGCAGGTCACCGTCCGTCAGTTGGCGAAGGCGGACACACCTTCCGGGGTGCCCCAGCCGGTCGGGCCGTCGTAGCCGGTCTCGGCGGTGCAGAAGTACGCCGTCGAGCAGGAGCCGTTGTAGCCGCTGGTGACGTCGTTGAGGGACGAGGTGCCCGCGTAGTCGTAGGGGTACTGCGCCGGGTAGGTGCCGCTGGCCGGGGTGCCGGCCAGGGCGTAGACGCCCGCGATGATCGGCGCGGAGACGCTGGTGCCGCCGAAGGTGTACCAGCCGGCGGTGACGCCGTAGGAGTCGTAGACGGAGACGCCGGTGGCGGGGTCCGCCACGGCGGAGACGTCGGACTCCATGCGCTTGGTGCAGCCGGTGTCGGTCTGCCAGGTGGGCTTGGCGTCGTAGGAGGAGCAGCCGGAGCCGGTGCCCTCGGTGCTGGAGGTGCGCCAGACGGCCTCGGTCCAGCCGCGGGTGGTGGAGGAGGTGGAGAGCTTGGTGCCGCCGACCGCCGTCACGTACTGGGACGTTGCCGGGTACTCGGCGCCGTAGGCGCTGTCACCGGAGGAGACGGTGATGGCCACGCCCGCGTGCTTGTAGTACGAGGTGTCGTACGTCGTCTGGGAGGAGGACTCGGAGCCGCCGTAGGAGTTCGAGACGAACTTGGCGCCCAGGGTCACGGCCTCGTTCTCGGCGGTGCCGAGGTTGGCGTAGCTGGCGCTGGTGGCCTCGACGAGGGTGATGTTGCAGAGCGGGCAGATCGCGCTCGCCATGTCGAGGTCGAGGGAGATCTCCTCGGACCAGCCGGCGTCGCTGGTGGGGAGGGACGTCGTGGAGCCGGTCTGACTGACCTTCTTGAAGCAGCCGTTGGCCGTCGTGCAGGCCGAAAGGCCGTAGTACGAACGGTAGGTGGCGAGGTCGGCCTCGGCGTTCGGGTCGTTGTACGCGTCGACGATCGCGATCGTCTCGCCGGAGCCGTTGGAGGCGGCGGCGGAGGTCAGGCCGTAGGCGGACCGGAGGTTGGTCGGGCTGTAGCCGGAGGGGGTCGACGCGTCGGCCGCCTTGGGGGTGATGCCGGTCTTCGCGGCCTGCATCCTCTGGAAGGCGGTGAGGCCGCCGGTGACGCGGTAGGACTTGCAGGTGAGGTCGCCCGTGTGCTTGGGGGTCGCACAGGGGGTGGCGGCGTACGTCACCTTCGTGGAGGTGGTGGCGCTCGCCGCGGCGTCGGCCTGTACGGCGGTGCCGAGGCCGGTGAAGACGAGTGCGGCTGTGGCTATGACGACGGACCCTGTGCGGCGCCATCTACCGTGCGTGTGGGGGGAGTTGGGGGTCGTGGTACGCAAGGTGCAGCCTCCTGAGTCGGTGGAACAGGGGCGGTGCGGGTGCGTGTCGCCGGTGCGGTTTCCCCGGCGGTGGGGGGCGGCCCGCGATGACGATCCCTTGTTGAGTACGCGACAACAAGAGGCTGCTGGAATCCTGACCTCCGTATTGCCGAACGGGGTGTGGGCCTTACTTTCCGATGGCTGTCCGATGGCCATCGAGTGGCGCCCGCTTGACCCAACTCACAGTATTTCCATGGTGTTTCCACTGGTCACGCAGTCGCTTAGCACACGGGCGCATGGGGTGTGGGGCATGGCGAACGGGCCGCGGCTGGTTGCCGCGGCCCGTTGCCATGTGCTCCGCCGAGGGGACCCCACGTCCCCCTCTTGCCGGCGGCTCCCCGTGACCCGACGGGGAGGTTCTCGCGGAGTGGAGCGCGGTCAGCCGGTGAAGGCGGACACGCCCTCCGGGGTGCCCCAGCCGGTCGGGCCGTCGTAGCCCGAGCCGGCGGTGCAGAAGTAACTCGTCGAGCAGGAGCCGTTGTTGCCGCTCGTCACGTCGTTCAGGGCGGAGGTGCCGGCCGCGGCGTAGGGGTACGAGGCCGGGTAGTCGCTGGTGCCCGGGGTGCCGGCCAGCGCGTAGACCGAGGCGATGATCGGGGACGAGGCGCTGGTGCCGCCGTAGGTGCCCCAGCCGGTGCCGTCGTCGCCGTAGGTGTCGTAGACCGAGACGCCCGTGGCGGGGTCGGCGACCGCGGAGACGTCGGAGATCATGCGCTTGGTGCAGCCCGTGTCGGTCTGCCAGGTGGGCTTCGCGTCGTACGCGGAGCAGCCGGAGCCGGTGCCCTCGGTGCTGCTGGTCTTCCAGACGGACTCGGTCCAGCCGCGGGAGTTGGAGGACGTGGAGAGCTTGGTGCCGCCGACCGAGGTGACGTAACGGGAGCCGGCCGGGTACTCGGCGCCGTAGGCCTCGTCGCCCGCGCTCGCGGTGATGGCGACGCCCGCGTGCTTGTAGTACGAGGTGTCGTACGTCGTGTCGGAGGAGGACTCCGAGCCGCCATAGGAGTTGGAGACGAACTTCGCGCCCAGCTTCACGGCCTCGTTCACCGCGGTGCCGAGGTTGGCGTCGCTCGCCGACTTGGCCTCGACCAGGAGGATGTTGCAGTTCGGGCAGGTCGCGCTGACCATGTCGAGGTCGAGGGACTCCTCACCGGCCCAGCCGCTGTCGGCGGTGGGGAGGGAGGTCGTCGAGCCGGTCTGACTGACCTTGGTGAAGCAGCCGTTGGCGACCGTGCAGGCCGAGAGCCCGTAGTACGAGCGGTAGGTGGCGAGGTCGGCGGCGGCGTTCGGGTCGTCGTAGGCGTCGACGATCGCGACGGTCTCGCCGGAGCCGTTGTCGGCGGCCGCGTCGGCGAGGCCGTAGGCGGACTGGATGTCCGAGGGGCCGTAGCCGGTGGGGTCGTCCGAGGCGGCCTTCGGGGAGATGGTCTTGGGCGTGACGCCCTTCAGCGCGGCCTGCTTCTCCATGAAGGCGGTGGTGCCGCCGGTGACACGGAGGGCGTTACAGGCGGCGAAGCCCTTCTTCGGGGTCGCGGCGCAGCCGATCTTCGCGTACTGCACGTGGGCCTTGGCGACCTGTGCGGCGATCGTCTTGGCGGTCGCCTTGTGGGGGGTGGTGGCGGCGCTCGCGTGGGCCGCGGTGCCGAGTCCGGCGAGCAGGAGCGCGGCGGTCGCGGCGGCGGCGGAGCCGATTCTGCGCCAGTTGCCGCGTATGTGGGGGGAATTGGGGGGTGACGTACGCAACGTACAGCCTCCAGAGAGAGGTGGGCAGAGGCCTGCGGGTGGGGGGTCCACCGGTGAGGTTCCCGGTGGGGGCGGCGGCCCGCGACGACCATCTCTTGTTGAGTACGTGACAACAAGGAGGGTTCCGGAATTCTGACTTCCGCGTTACTCAAGGGGGTTGGGGGATTGCTGATCAGTGGCGGCGGGATGGGGTGGGGATGGCTCGGGCTTGACTCTCTCCACGGGAACTTCACAGCGGGACGCGCGTTGACTGTCGACCGGGGGAGGGGGTTGGGGGAGCTGGTGTTTGCGGGTGCGGGGGGTGTGCGTGCTGGTTGCGCCCGCGCGGCGGAGCCGCATATCGATACAGCCCCGCGCCCCTAAGGGCATCAGGGTTCGCGGGGTGTCAGGCCGTTCAGCAAGTGGTGGATCAAGGCGGGGATGTCGGCTACCGCGGCCTCGGGGGTGAGGGTGCCCTGGGCTGCGAAGGAGGCCGTGCCGTGGAGGGCGGCGCCGAGGACCAGGGCGATGGTCCAGGGGGGGCCGGGGATCATCTCGCCGCGCTCCTGGGCGTCGGTGACGATCTGTACGAACTGGGTCGTCGTGCCGTCGACGGCCGCCCGGAGCTGCTCGGAGATGTCCGCGTCGTGCTTGCGGGAGTACATGACCTCCAGCAGCTCGGCGTTCGTGACCGCGAAGTGGACGTAGGTCCTGGCCAGTTCGGTGAGGCGGGTTTCGAGGGGCAGGTCGGGGCTGTCCGCGGTGGTCAGTTCCTTGGCCATGCGCTCGAAGCCGGTCAGGGCGAGGGCGTCCACCAGGGCCTGCTTGTCCTTGAAGTGGCGGCCGGGGGCCGCGTGGCTGACGCCCACGTCCCGGGCCAGTTCGCGCAGGGACAGCGCCGCGACCCCCTTCTCCAGCAGGGTGCGCTCCGCGCTCGCGAGCAGGGCGGAGCGCAGGTCTCCGTGGTGATAGGGGCGTACAGACATGCGAGCCATCGTATCCCGATGTTGTCGATGCCGACATTGTTGTCACCGTCACCATTGTTGTCATTGACAGCATTGTTGGCGTTGCCTACATTGAGAGGCATGGACAACACGGACAGGACCATCAGCAGCAAGGGCACCAGCAAGAGCAAGGTCAAGTGGGACGTCGGGCGGATTCCCGGCCTCTCCGGGCGTACCGCCGCCGTCACCGGTGCCAACAGCGGGATCGGGTTCGCGGCCGCCGCCGAGCTGGCCCGCGCGGGCGCGCATGTCGTGTTCGCCGTACGGGACCTGGAGCGGGGGCGGGCCGCGGCGGCCAAGGTGGGCGGGAGTATCGAGGTGCGGCGGCTGGATCTCGCGGATCTGGCGTCCGTGCGGGAGTTCGCCGAGGGCTGGGACGGGCCGCTGGACCTGCTCGTCAACAACGCCGGCGTGATGATGCTCCCCGAGCAGCGGACGCGCGACGGCTTCGAGATGCAGTTCGGCACGAACCACCTGGGCCACTTCGCCCTCACGAACCTGCTGCTGCCGTACATCACCGACCGGGTGGTGACCGTCTCCTCCGGCGCGCACCGGATGGGCGACGGCATCATCCACTTCGAGAACCTGAACCTGGACGGGATCTACAGCCCGCAGCGCGCGTACTCCCAGTCCAAGCTCGCCAACCTGCTCTTCACGCTCGAACTCCAGCGCAGGCTCACGGAGTCGGGCTCACGCGTCCGCTCCCTCGCGGCCCACCCGGGCTGGGCGGCGACCAACCTCCAGAGCCATACGGCGAACCCGGTCGCGCGCGTGCTCATGGCCGTCGGCAACAAGGTCCTCGCCCAGGACGACAAGGGCGGCGCCCTGCCGACGCTCTTCGCGGCGACCCAGGACCTTCCGGGCGCGAGTTTCGCCGGCCCGAGCGGGATGGGCGAGATGCGGGGCGCGCCGACGCTGGTGGGGCGGAGCACGGCGGCGAGCGACGTGGAGGCGGCGGAGCGGTTGTGGGAGGCGTCGGAGGGGCTTACGGGAGTGGTGTTCCCGCTGGTGAGTGCCGCGCGCTAACTCCAGGTGCGGGCACGGGCGTTGAAGACCTCGGGGTCGCTGTGCACCGGCAGGACGCAGAGCAGGTGGCCACCGGGGGCGCGCAGGACCCGGCACTCCAGCCAGCGGGCGGTCTCGGTAGCGCCGAGGGTGAGCAGGCGGGCCGTTTCCGCCTCCACGTCGTCGGTCTCGATGTCGATGTGGAAGCGGGGGTTGGGGTCGTCGATGGACTGAATCGCCGTGACCAGGCCGGGGATCGCCTCGTGGAGCGTGGTGAACTGCTCCTCGCCGGGGACCGGTTCCGCCGGGGTGCCGAGTGCCGCCGACCAGAAGGCCGCGGCAGCGGCGGCCTCCGGGCCGGGGGTGTCGATCAGGAGGGCGTAGACGCGGCTTCTATGCATCTGGCGCGTTCGGCGAATCCGGCCCGATTCCCGTGGTTTCCGGGGGTGTTGGGTCCGTCGCGTCCTCCACGTCCTCCACGCCCTCCACTCCCTCCACGAAGTGGTCGAACTCGCCTGCCTGTACGCCGAGTACGAAGGCGTCCCACTTGCGGCGATTGGTGGTGACGACGTTCTCCGGGTCGCTGGTCTCGCGGATGTAGACCGGGGCCTCGCCGTCGTCGCCCGGACCGAAGGCGAGCTCGATCCAGGGGCCGGGGCCCGTGGCATCCGGCGGGGCGGCTCGTTCCCAGGTGAGGTCGGGGGGGATGTCAGACACGGGGTTTCCTTCGTCGGGTGCCGGGGAGACGACGAGTATCGCGCAGGAGAGGCGGGAGGGGCGGACGGACAGTACGGTGGACAGACCGCCGGACCAAGCGTCGACCTGAGCGCGAACGCGCTGTTCACAGCGAAATTTCAGTAAACGTCGACGTCCTTTCTCACCTTCGTGGGACAGAGTGGGGCCCGATGAAGCGCAGCTCACGCATCTCCCGTTCCGCTCGCCTCGCGGGCAACCGCAGGTACGCGCTGTTCGTCGCCGTGGTGACGCTGGCGCTCACCTCGGCGTCCGTGGCGACCGCCGACGACGGCCCCGGGCCCTTCGGCGTGACCACCGTGACCGAGGTGAGCAAGCAGAGCGTGCGGGTGGGCGCCCTGTTCGGGGCGGCCCATGCGACCAGCCTCGCCGGCGGGCACCACTGCACCGCGTCCGTGGTGCACAGCGCGGGGCACAACCTCATCGTCAGCGCCGCGCACTGCCTGGACGGGGACCCCGGCGACGTGTTCGTGCCGGGCTACCGGGACGGCAGGGCGCCGTACGGGGTGTGGAAGGTCGAGCAGCGGTTCCTGCCGGACGGGTGGTCCAAGGGGCAGGCCGAGGACAGTGACATCGGCTTCGCCACGCTCGTCGAGGTCGGCGGTAAGAACGTCGAGGACGTGGTCGGGGCCGACCGGTTCACGACCGGGACGGCGACCGGGGCCACGGCGGTGACGATCACCGGGTATCCCTCCGCCACCGACCAGCCCATCAGCTGCACCAACAAGCCCACCCAGCACAGCGGCACCCAGCAGCGCATCGACTGCCCGGGCTTCACCGGCGGCACCAGTGGCAGTCCCTGGATCAACGGGGACCAGCAGGTCGTGGGCGTCATCGGCGGGCATGAGCAGGGCGGGCTGACGCCGGACATCTCGTACAGCGTCGTGCTCGGGAAAGAGGCGGCCGAGTTGTACAAGGATGCGACGACTGACCCGTAATAAGGAGCCGCACTAGGCTCCGTCGACTCGCTGAATACGCGTCAGATGTGGTGGAAGCACGGCGAAATGCCGCCACCCTGCCCCGAAATGGCCTTGAACAGGGCTGACATGGGGGAGGGTTGAGCCGTGCGAAAAGTATGGGTGGCCGGTGGGGTCGCGGCTGGGCTGGGGCTCAGCTTTGTGATGCTGCTCGTCGTCGGGGTCTACCTCGTCGCCGGGAACCTCGTGAACGGGGCCGGCGGCGGGAGCGTCGCGCTCGCCAAGGGCGCGGTGCCGACGGCGTATTCGGCGCTCGTGCAGAAGTGGGGCAACCTCTGCCCCGCCCTCAACCCCGCACTGCTCGCCGCCCAGCTGTACCAGGAGAGCGGGTTCAACCCGAACGCGAAGAGCCCGGCGAAGGCCGAGGGGATAGCGCAGTTCATCCCCGGCACCTGGGCCACGCACGGGATCGACGGCAACGGCGACGGCGTACGCAACGTATGGGATCCGAATGACGCGATTCCGTCGGCCGCGACCTACGACTGCGAGCTCGCCTCGTACGTGAAGGACGTGCCGGGGAACCAGACCGCGAACATGCTCGCCTCGTACAACGCGGGGGCGTACGCGGTCATCAAGTACGGGGGCGTGCCGCCGTACTCCGAGACCAAGAACTACGTGAAGACGATCACGACGCTGTCGCAGAGCTTCGCCGCGCCCGTTACCCGGGTCGATCCCTCCGAGCAGGCCGCCACCGCCATCAACTACGCCCAGGGCAAGCTCGGCACGCCGTATCTGTGGGGCGGGAACGGTACCGCCGACCAGGGCGGGCGCTTCGACTGCTCGGGGCTGACCAAGGCCGCGTTCGCCCAGGCGGGGATCACGCTGCCGCGCGTCGCGAACGATCAGTACAACGCGGGACCGCATCCGCAGCGGGCCGAATTGCTGCCGGGAGATCTGGTGTTCTTCTCGGACGACCTGACCAATTCCCGGGCCATCCGGCATGTGGGGATTTATGTCGGCGGCGGGTACATGATCGACGCACCCCGGACGGGTGCTGTGATCCGGTTCGACCCCATTGACACCCCCGATTACTTCGGCGCCACCCGGGTCACCGAAGATGGCGCGAAAGCGCTCCCCACGACGGTGTGAACCGAGCGTGAACCCACCCCCTGAGCTGCGGCGATGAGTCTCTCTTCGATAACGTCTGAGTGATCATTCGGTGGAGGGTGGAACGTATTAAGCGGGACCGTGCGTTCCTGTTCAGTAATGCGCACGAGAGGTGCGCCCGGAACTACGACGAAGGAGCCGCAGCACCATGGCTGTACTCGCCGAATCCGGGTCGAATCCCGACGTCGATCTGCTCTACGACATCAATGGGCTCGCCAAGGACGCACCGCACTGGTTCGACCGCGGCATGGAGTTCGTCGGTGAGTACGGGTTGCTCGTCGCGATGGTGCTGCTCGTGGTGTGGTGCTGGTGGTCCGTGCGGCGGCGTGGCGGCGAGGACGCCGCGGGCTCCGTTGCCGGGCTTGTGTGGGCGCCGTTGGCCGCCTCGCTTGCCGTCCTCGTGAACGTGCCCATCCGCGGGTTCGTGGAGCGGCCCCGGCCGTTCCTCGACCACACCGGGCTGGATGTGCTGATCTCCGGGAAGACCGACTACTCGTTCGTGAGCGATCACGCGACCATCACCATGGCGATGGGGGTCGCGTTGTTCGTCGCGGACCGGCGGTTCGGGGTGGCGGGGATCGGGATCGCGCTGTTGGAAGGGTTCTGCCGGGTCTACATGGGCGTGCACTATCCGACCGACGTGATCGGTGGGTTCGCGCTGGGTACGGCTGTCGCTCTGCTTCTGTCGCCGGTTGCCATGGCTCTGCTCACGCCGGTGCTCAAGGCGGTCGAGGGTTCGGCGTGGGGTGGGTGGCTGGTTCGGTCGGCCGGCGCCCGCGGGGTGGGGAGCGACGCCTTGATTCCGGGGGCCCGCACCGAGTCGTCCGGTACCGAGGAGCGGGACCTCGCGGCGTAGGGCTCCGCCGGGAGACCGGGAGACAGGGAGACCGGGGTACTGGGAGGCCGGTGTGTCGTCTGCAGGTCCGTTGTGGCTGGGCGCGCAGTTCCCCGCGCCCCTTAGGGTATTGCGCAACCGGAGCTGACTAGAGCCCCTGGGGATACGTGAAGAAGTGGGTCGGGTCGTACTGCTTCTTCAGGGTCGCCAGGCGGGTTGCCGCGTCGCCGTAGTACGCCTTGCGCCAGTTGGTGAGAGTCGGGTCCGTGTAGTTCTGGTAGGCCGCGCCGGAGGCGTAGGGCTTCATGGCGTTGTGGAAGGACGTCAGCCAGGACTGGGCCGATGTGCCGGCCGTGCCGGAGGGCCAGGAGACTATGTACTGGGCCAGGATGCGCGAGCGGCGGTGGACGAAGGCCGTCGCCGTGGGGGAGACGCGGTTGACCGCGCCGCCGAGGGCCGTCAGGGCGATGTCGCCGGAGTTGCCGCGGACCGCCTTCATCTGGTTGAGCATCGTCTGGATGCCCGTGGCTGAGATCGAGCGGTCGAAGAAGTCGGAGCGGCCCACGTAGGTCTCCCGCGCCAGCGCGCCCTGCGGGGAGCGGCCCGGGGTCGAGCCGGGGAGGTGGCACTGCGCGTCCGTAGAGAAGGACGTGCAGCCCGCGTACGCGTCCATCGACTCCTCGTACGTGTGCCGCTTCAGCGAGACGCTCGACGCGTTGCCGCCGACCAGGTGGGCCAGCTTGTCGACCGCGTTCTGGAGTTCGTTGTAGGTGCCCAGCGAGAAGCACGCGACCGAGACCCTGGGGGTGCCACCGGGCGTGTTCGTCAGGTGGCAGGACGACCAGATCTCGTCGGGCTGGTCCGGGCCCCACTCCTGCCAGGCCTTCACCACGGCCGCCGCCATCGACGACGGCCAGGTCAGATAGCCCGATACGGCCTGGGGTGCGGGGTGCGTCTTGAACTGCAGCTCCGTCACGACGCCGAAGTTGCCGTTGCCCGCGCCGCGCAGCGCCCAGAACAGGTCTTTGTTCTCAGTGGAGTTGGCGACCAGCTGCTTGCCGTCCGCCGTGATCAGCGTGGCCTGGGTGAGGCTGTCGCAGGTCAGGCCGTACGCCCGGGAGACCACGCCGTGGCCGCCGCCCAGGGTGAGGCCGGAGACGCCGACCGTCGGGCAGGAACCCGCGGGGATCGTGACGCCCTTCGCGGCGAGACCCCGGTACACGTCGATCAGCTTGGCGCCGGCGCCGACGACCGCGGAGGAGCCGCTCGCCCGGATCTTGTTCAGCTTCGACACGTCGACGATGAGGCGGCCGTCGCCGGAGGAGTAGCCGGCGTAGGAGTGGCCGCCGTTGCGGATCGCGACGCGGATGTTGTGGGCACGGGCGTAGGAGAGGACCGAGCGGATGTCGTCGGGGTTCGCGACGTACGCCACCGCGGCCGGCTTCAGGGAGTCGAAGCGGGTGTTGTAGAGCTGGTGGGCCGTCTTCCAGGAGGCGTCACCGGGGCGGACCAGGGTGCCGTCCAGCTCACGGGCCAGGGCGGCCCAGTTGGCGGCGGCCGCGGCGGTGGTCGTGCGCAGGCCGGTCGTGCCCGTCGAGCTGGAGGCGTTGGTCGCCGTGGCGGTCGCGTCACCGCCGCCGGTGTTCTTGCCGTTGCACGCGGTGGTCGCGACCGCCGCTATCGCGGCCACGCCGCCGCCTATGAACGAACGCCGTTCCATTTCGCCTCCTGTGGGGTTCCGTCAAGTGAGATACGGGCCGGACCCCACAAGTTCTCGTGCGCATGTCACAGGTTCGGAACAGGCAGATGCCCCGTGGCATCCGTCCTGGCCTGGCTTCTCGCCCGTCTCGCCGGACCCCGCCAGCCGCAGACGCAGCGGGCGAAGCAGAAGGGGCCCTGCTCGACCGTCGTCGTGCTGTGTTCGGGATGTGCGGGGGGAGCCTGCCGTTCGTCCTGCTGCGCCACATCGACCAAGGTACCGAGCCCGGGTAAAGCGCTCGTATGGCGGTCGCGCGACGCCCATAGGGCGGTTGTACGGCCGCGACAACGCGTGACGGGCCCATCTACCCGTCGTTAAGCGGAACGACAGGGCCCGTGACGACGTACGGGGGTACGGCAGGCTATGGAGCGGCAGCAGACGGGGATCCCCCCGGTCGAGCGGAGCCGGGACCGGTGGACGGCCGGCGGGGCGGTCGTCGCGGCGGGACTCATGGTCGGGGTCTGTGTCGGTACCGGTGGATGCAGTGCCGGTGACGGGGTGGCGAGCGCGGACGCGCGCGGCGGTGGGGACGTGGTCGCGGTGGTGCGGCGCGCGGCCGACTCCCTTGTGGCGGCGGGGAGTTCACAGGCCCGTACGTCCATGGAGATGGCCACCGGCGGCACCCGCGTGACCATCCGCGGCGAGGGCGTCTACGACTTCCGGCGGCAGCTCGGCCGGCTGAAGGTGCAGTTGCCGCAGGACCCGGCCGGCGCCAGCGAGCACCGGCCGATCACCGAACTCCTCGCGCCGGGCGCCCTGTTCATGAAGAACCGGGGCGCCGGGGTGCCCGCCGACAAATGGGTACGGGTCGACACCGGGACGCTGTCCGACGGCAACCTCGTGACCGGCGGCGCCACCGACCCGTACGCCGCCGCCGAGTTGCTGCGCGGGACGACTACGGCGACGTATCTGGGGAAGACGGAGGTGGCCGGGGCCTCCGTGCGTCACTATCGGGGGGTCGCCGATCTCGCCGTCGCCGCACGGAGCGCGTCGGCGGGGAACGAGGCGGCCCTGAGGTCGGCGGCGAAAGGGTTCGCCACCGCCCGCGTGCCCTTCGACGTCTACCTCGACGACCAGGGGCGCGTCCGCAAGCTGGGGCAGCGGTTCAGCTTCGTCAACGGGCAGCGCCACAACCCGGTGGCGGTCACCTCGACGACGTTGCTGTACGACTTCGGGGCCCCCGTGGACGTACGACTTCCGGCGTCGAAGGACATCTACGCCGGGCAGATCGCCGAGAAGTGACCTGAACCGGTCGGTGTGGGTCAGGGTGAGGACTAGCCCGTCCGTGCCATGCGCGTTGTGTAGACCGCTCCCTACTCTAGGAAGTCGGTGTCGGCAGAGAAGAGGTGATGCACGTGGCTCCGGTCGGCGGTACGGCAGTTCAGGACCACGTGGCCCTCGCCGAGATCGAGCTGTGCGGAGACCTGATCATCGCGGCCTCGGCCGCCGAGGACCGGCTCAGCCTGGAGAGCATCGACGAGGTGCTGAAGGTCGCCGAGGAGCGGGACGCGTCGTCCTGTACGCCCGACTAACCGGTCGGGTCCCTCGCACTGGTTAGTCACGTGCGGAGGAGCGCGGGTTGGTCACGTGCGGAGGAGCCGGGCGATCGCCTTCGTCGCCTCGTCGACCTTCGCGTCGATCTCCTCGCCGCCCTTGACCGCCGCGTCGGCGACGCAGTGCCGGAGGTGCTCCTCCAGGAGCTGCAGCGCGAACGACTGCAGGGCCTTCGTGGAGGCGGACACCTGGGTGAGTATGTCGATGCAGTAGACGTCCTCGTCGACCATCCGCTGCAGCCCGCGGACCTGACCCTCGATCCGGCGCAGGCGTTTGAGGTGCTCGTCCTTCTGGTGGTGGTAACCGTGCGTGACCGGTTCCTGGGTCACCTCGTCGACCGGTTCGTGCGTCGGTTCGGAGGGCGCTGCCGCCGCGCCGGCCTCGGTGGTCGTCATCGCGTCCATCACGTCCTCCAGACATATACCCCTAGTGGGTATATCGTAACGAACTTTGCTGGGTATAGGGCCCTTGGTACGCCCCCGTGCGGATCACTGTGCCTGATGGGCGACACTGGGGGACGGCCCATTAGCCGTGGCCGGATGATGCACTTAGCATCAGCCTGACCGAAACCCATGCATCCCGAGGACCCCTTGTGCGCTTTCGTCTGACCCCCAGGGAGACGAGCTTCTACGACATGTTCGCCGCGTCCGCGGACAACATCGTCACGGGCTCGAAACTCCTCATGGAACTGCTCGGGGCGGACACCGCCGGCCGGGCCGAGATCGCAGAGCGTATGCGGGCCGCGGAACACGCCGGTGACGATGCCACGCACGCGATCTTCCATCAGCTGAACTCCTCCTTCATCACGCCCTTCGACCGCGAGGACATCTACAACCTCGCTTCCTGCCTCGACGACATCATGGACTTCATGGAGGAGGCCGTCGACCTGGTCGTCCTCTACAACGTGGAGGAACTGCCCAAGGGCGTCGAGCAGCAGATCGAGGTGCTGGCGCGGGCGGCGGAGCTCACCGCCGAGGCCATGCCGAACCTGCGCACGATGGAGAACCTCACCGAGTACTGGATCGAGGTCAACCGCCTGGAGAACCAGGCCGACCAGATCCACCGCAAGCTGCTGGCCATGCTCTTCAACGGCAAGTACGAGGCCATCGAGGTGCTGAAGCTCAAGCAGATCGTGGATGTGCTGGAGGAAGCGGCGGACGCGTTCGAGCACGTGGCGAACACGGTGGAGACCATCGCCGTCAAGGAGTCCTGACCTCTCCATGGACACCTTCGCTCTGGTCGTGACCATTCTGGTCGCGCTCTTTTTCACGTACACGAACGGTTTCCACGACTCCGCGAACGCGATTGCCACGTCGGTTTCCACACGGGCGCTGACTCCGCGCGCGGCGCTCGCGATGGCCGCCGTCATGAATCTCGCCGGTGCTTTTCTCGGTTCCGGGGTCGCCAAGACGGTGAGTGAGGGGCTGATCGAGACGCCCGAGGGGTCGAAGGGGATGGGGATCCTCTTCGCGGCGCTGGTCGGCGCGATCACCTGGAACCTGGTCACCTGGTACTTCGGGCTGCCGTCCTCGTCCTCGCACGCGTTGTTCGGCGGCATGGTGGGGGCCGCGCTCGCGGGCGGTACGGATGTCATCTGGCACGGGGTCGTCGACAAGGTCATCGTGCCGATGTTCGTGTCGCCGGTCGTCGGTCTGGTCGGCGGTTATCTGGTGATGACGGCGATCATGTGGATCTTCCGGAAGGCGAACCCGCACAAGGCGAAGCGGGGGTTCCGTATCGCGCAGACCGTGTCCGCGGCCGGCATGGCCCTCGGTCATGGTCTCCAGGACGCGCAGAAGACCATGGGTGTCGTGGTGATGGCCCTGGTGATTTCCGGCCACTCGACCTACGGCGATCCGATTCCGGTCTGGGTGAAGATCGTCTGCGCGTTGATGCTGTCGCTGGGGACGTACGCGGGCGGGTGGCGGATCATGCGGACGCTGGGGCGGAAGATCATCGAGCTGGATCCGCCGCAGGGGTTCGCGGCGGAGACCACGGGTGCGGCGATCATGTTCACCACCGCGTATCTCTTCAAGGCGCCGGTTTCCACGACCCATGTCATCACCTCGGCGATCATGGGTGTCGGGGCGACGAAGCGGGTCAACGCGGTTCGGTGGGGTGTTGCCAAGAACATCGTGATGGGGTGGTTCATCACGATGCCGGCGGCTGCGGTGGTGGCTGCGTGCTCGTTCTGGGTTGTGGATCTGGCGTTCCTGTAGCCCCTGTATGCCGGGGGCTGCGCCCCCTGGCCCCCTGTTTCCCACCCACCCACCCGTTTGCGGTTGGCTGAGAAGGTGCCGTAGAAGCAGAGCGGACGGGCCCGGGTCTCCTGAGGGCTTCACCTGTCGACCGGCCGTGGACGGGTGGGGGGGCGGGAAAGTACGGGCGTGCACTCCCACTGACCCGTGCCAAGAAGCTGGGCCGTCGCGTGACCCGGGTGTCTTGAATCGGTCACCTCTCGGCCGACCGTAAACGGGTGGGCAGGTGGGAAAGCAAACGAACGGGCCCGCCCCCGGGAGCCGGGGGCGGGCCCTTTTCGGCCTCGCGGTGGCACCGCCATGCAGCACCGCGAGGGGTTCTTGAGGCCGGTGTTTAGCCGAAGCGGCCCGAGATGTAGTCCTCCGTGGCCTGGACCGACGGGTTGGAGAAGATGCGTTCCGTGTCGTCGATCTCGATCAGGCGGCCGGGCTGGCCGACCGCCGCGAGGTTGAAGAAGGCCGTACGGTCCGAGACGCGGGCGGCCTGCTGCATGTTGTGCGTCACGATGACGATCGTGAAGCGTTCCTTCAGCTCGCCGATCAGGTCCTCGATGGCCAGGGTCGAGATGGGGTCCAGGGCCGAGCACGGTTCGTCCATGAGGAGGACCTTCGGCTCCACCGCGATCGCCCGCGCGATGCACAGGCGCTGCTGCTGGCCGCCCGACAGGCCCGAACCCGGCTTGTTCAGGCGGTCCTTGACCTCGTTCCAGAGGTTCGCGCCCTTCAACGACTTCTCTACGACGTCGCTCAGCTCGCTCTTCTTGTACGAGCCGTTCAGGCGCAGGCCCGCCGCCACGTTGTCGAAGATCGACATCGTGGGGAACGGGTTCGGGCGCTGGAAGACCATGCCGATCTCGCGGCGGACCGAGACCGGGTCGATGCCGTGGCCGTAGAGGTCCTCGTCGTCCAGGAGGACCTTGCCCTCGACGCGGCCGCCGGACGTGACCTCGTGCATGCGGTTGAGCGTGCGCAGGAACGTCGACTTGCCGCAGCCGGAGGGGCCGATGAAGGCCGTCACCGAGCGGGGCTCGACCGTCATCGAGATGTCTTCGATTGCCTTGTGGGAGCCGTAGTAGGCGGTGAGCCCACTGACGTCGATTCGCTTGGACATGTCTACTTCACTTCCAGACTTCAGAACGGTCGCTGAGGGGGTTCCGTCCGGCCGTGGCCGGATGTTGTCGCCTTAGCGACCGGTCTTGGGGGCCTTCCAGCGGGCGATGCCGCGGGCCACCAGGTTGAGGATCATCACGAAGGCGATGAGGGTGAGCGAGGCCGCCCAGGCGCGGTCGTAGGCCGCTCCGGCGCCCGCGCTCTGCGCGAACTGCTGGTAGATGTACAGCGGCAGCGACGCCTGCGCCCCGTGGAACGGGTCGTTGTTGATGAACGGGTTGCCGAACACCAGCAGCAGGACGGGCGCGGTCTCACCGGCGATACGGGCCACCGACAGCATGATGCCGGTGGTGATGCCGCCGATCGCGGTGGGGAGGACGACCTTGAGGATCGTGCGCCACTTCGGGATGCCGAGGGCGAGCGATGCCTCGCGCAGCTCGTTCGGGACGAGCTTCAGCATCTCCTCGGTGGAGCGGACCACGACCGGCATCATCAGGATGGCCAGGGCGCAGGAACCGGCGAAGCCGAAGGGCTCCATGTCCCACATGAGCATCAGGGACAGGATGAACAGACCCGCGACGATCGACGGGATGCCCGTCATGACGTCGACGAAGAAGGTGACCCACTTGGAGAGGGCGCCGCGTCCGTACTCGACCAGGTAGATCGCGGTGAGCACACCGATCGGGGCGCCGATCAGGGTGGCGAGGCCGACCTGCTCCAGGCTGCCGATGATGGCGTGGTAGATACCGCCGCCGGGCTCGGAGTCGGCGACCACGCCCATCGAGTGGGTCAGGAAGTAGATGTTCAGGACCTTCACGCCGCGCGAGATCGTCGTCCACAGGAGGGAGACGAGCGGGATCACGGCGAGGATGAACGCGACCCAGACCAGGCTGGTCGCGATCCGGTCCTTGGCCTGGCGGCTGCCCTCGATGCGGGAGGCGATGACGTACGTACCGACGACGAAGAGGATCGCCGCGATCAGGCCCCACTGGATCTTGCTGTCGAGGCTGCCGACCAGTCCGATGAGGACGGCCAGGACGATCGACCCGCCGGCGATCGCGTACGGCGACCACTTCGGGAGGGTGGCGCCCTGCAGGGTGCTCGCGGGCTTTTCCGCTACGGCTGCGTTGCTCATGCGTTGGCCCCCGAGTACTCCGCGCGGCGGGCGATGATGAGCCGGGCCGCACCGTTGACCAGCAGGGTGATGACGAACAGGACGAGACCGGACGCGATGAGCGCGTCCCGGCCGTCCGCCGACGCCTCGCTGAACTTGCTGGCGATGTTCTGGGCGAAGGTTCCGCCGCCCGGGTTGAGCAGGCTGGCGTGGATGATGAAGTCCGGGGAGAGCACGGTGGCGACGGCCATCGTCTCGCCGAGCGCACGGCCGAGACCGAGCATCGAGGCGGAGATCACGCCGGAGCGGCCGAAGGGGATCACCGACATGCGGATGACCTCCCAGCGCGTGGCGCCGAGGGCGAGGGCCGCCTCCTCGATCATCTGCGGGGCCTGGCGGAAGACCTCGCGGCTCACGTTGGTGATGATCGGCAGGATCATGATCGCCAGCAGGATGCCGACGGTGAGCATCGAGCGGGGGGCGCCTTCGTCCCAGGAGAAGATCCCGGTCCAGCCGAAGTAGTCGTTCAGCCACCCGAAGAGCCCGACCATGTGCGGTACGAGGATCAGGGCGCCCCACAGGCCGTACACGATGGACGGTACGGCGGCCAGCAGGTCGATGACGTACGAGACCGGGCCGCGGAGCTTGCGCGGGGCGTAGTGCGTGGTGAAGAGGGCGATGGCGACCGCGATCGGGACCGCGATGACCATGGCGATGATCGAGGACACCACCGTGCCGAACGCCAGGACGGCGATGCCGAACTTCGGCGGCAGCAGGTTGGTGTTCCACTCGAAGGTGGTGAGGAAGTTCGCGTGGTCCTTGCTGATCGCGAGCGAGGCGCGATAGGTGAGGAAGACCGCGATCGCGGCCATGATCACCAACAGCAGGATGCCCGACCCGCGGGAGAGACCGAGGAAGATCCGGTCACCGGGTCGGGTGGCGCCACGGGCCGCGCGCTTCTGGTTCGCGGCGGTGGGCTGGGGGGTGGGAGGCGGTGCCTCTGCGGGGTTCTTTGTCGATATATCCATCGGGTTTCTCCGGTCTGCGGGTCCACACGTGCTGTGTGCGGTCCGTGGCGGCGGTGCACCGGACGGTGCGGCCGGGTCCCTGGTCCGGGACCCGGCCGCACACTCGGACTAGCTGATGCTCGCGATGGTGCTGCGAACCTTGGTGATGATCGCGTCGGGGATCGGCGCGTAGTCGATGGTGCTGAGGACCTTCTGGCCCTCCTCGCTGGCGATGTAGGTGAGGAACGCCTTCGTCGCGGGCAGCGTCTCGGCCTTGTTGCCCTTGTCGCAGACGATCTCGTACGTCACCAGGGTGATCGGGTACGCGCCCTCGGCCTTGGTGTTGTAGTTCAGCTTGAGCGACAGGTCGGAGCCGGTGCCGATGACCTTGGCGTCGGCGATGTCCTTGGTGGCGCTGTCGGTGCTGGGCGCGACCGGGGCGGCGGCACCGGTGTCGATGCTGACGGCCTTGACGCCGTCACCGACGTAGGAGAGCTCGAAGTAGCCGATGGCGCCGGAGGTCTGCTTGACCCCCGCGGCCACGCCCGCGGAGCCGGCTGCCGACTGGCCGCCCTTGGCCTGCCAGGCCTTGCCGCCGGAGTACTTCCAGTTGGCCGCGGTGGTGGCGATCAGGTACTTGGTGAAGTTGTCCGTGGTGCCGGACTCGTCCGAGCGGTGGAACGCCTGGATCTTGAGGTCGGGCAGCGTGGCGGACGGGTTCAGCTTCTTGATCGCCGCGTCGTTCCACTTGGTGATCTTGCTGTCGAAGATCTTGGCGAGCGTCGGGGCGTCCAGGACCAGGTTGTCGACACCCGGGACGTTGTAGCCGAGCGCGATCGGGCCGCCGACCATCGGGAGGTCGATGCCCTGGCCGCCGGTGCAGACCTGCTTGGAGGCGGTGACCTCTTCGGGCTTCAGCGCCGAGTCGGAACCGGCGAAGGCCAGCTGACCCTGGTTGAAGGAGGTGACACCGGCGCCGGAGCCGCCGCCCTTGTAGTTGATCTGGACGCCACAGGCCTGGCTGAAGGCCTTGACCCACGCGTCGATCGCGTTCTTCTGCGCGGACGAGCCGTCGGCGAGCAGCTGCTGGCCCTTCTTCGCCGTGCCGCAGTTGGCGGAGCTGGCGTTGGCCGACGAGGAGCTGCTGCTGCTCGAAGAGCCGCCGTTGTCGTCCGAGCCGCACGCCGTGAGGGCCAGGGCGCCGGAGACGGCGAGAGCACCGAGGGTGAGGGCCCGCCGGTTCATGCGCTGAAGCTTCACTTGAAAGAGTTCCTTCCGAGAGCCGCCGTCCTGAATTACGGCGGCGTGCGAAGACGGGGTGACGCGGGTGGCGACCCCCAGGTCGCGGCTCGCATCGCGTAAGGCCGAAATTAGGCAGAACAGGTGAAGGCGCCTATGGGCATAAGTGAACGGAGGGTGAACCCCTGTGGGCGGTGCGGTTAGGTCACGGAAGGCTCACGTCGAGGACACGAGCTGATTCCGGACTATGTCAGGCGTGGACCGGTAGACAGCGCGCCCACGAGGGTGCGGTCCCCCGGCCGGGTGAGACGGTTTCGGGCGGGTGGAGCGGCCCGGTCCGCCCGTTCGCAACGTAACGCACGGTGGGTGGGACGGCACCGGCGGTAGCGGGCTCATCGCGGCTCCCGCCCGTCCTCGTCGGTGCCGATGGCCATGAGTGCGAGGGAGATCAGGTCGCGGTCCCGCTCGTAGGAGAGCCGCTGGTGGGCCTCGTCCGGGGTGAGCCAGAGCAGCACATCGACCTCGTCGTTGGGTGCGAAGGCTCCGCCGGTCGCCTCCGCCGCCCAGTAGCGGACCTCTTTGGGCCGCCCGTGATGGTCGAGGTACTGGGCCGACGGGAGTCGTGTCCCCAGCCGGCACGTGCAGCCGGTCTCCTCCAGCACCTCGCGGTGGGCCGCGTCCTCGAACGTCTCGCCCCGCTTGAGCTTGCCCTTGGGCCACGACCAGTCGCCCCATTTGGGCCGGTGGACCAGCGCCAGTTCGAGGGCTCCGGCGGACGGGCGGCGCCACAGGACGCAGCCGGCCGCCTGGACGGTGGTGTCGTGCGTGGAAGTCACTGGTCGTTCACCGTCTCCTCCGTGCGGGTTCGTTCAGGGCGTCAGGGGGTGCCCACCGCCTGTTTCTGCCACGACTGCTGGAAGGCGAAGCGGGCCGCCTCGACCTCGTGGCGCTGGTCGGCGTGGAGCACGCCGAGCGCGTACGCGGTCGCCGGGGCGATGCGCGGGGTGCGGGCCGCCGACGCGGCCGCCGCCGCCGCCTCCGAGGCGTCCCGGTGCAGATTGAGGGCCTGGCCGGCCGTCAGCAGGCGTACGTCCAGTGGTGCGCCGTCCCCGTGCAGGACCTCACCGGCGTAGCGGTGCAGGCGCAGCAGCAGGCGGACCTGGTGCCAGGGGCCGTCCTGGGGGTGCGGGGCGGGGTCGGGGGAGAGGCCGTGGATGAGGGCCTCCGCGTTGTACGGGTGTCCGGCGGTGACCAGGGGCAGCGCGGTGACCGCGTCGGTGAGGCGCTCCCCGGCGGCGGCGGCCAGCGGGCGCAGGTCGGCGCCGGACGCGGCCGGGGTCAGCGGGACCTCGCTGGCCAGCACGGCGACCTTGTCGGCGACCGCGTGGAAGCGGGAGGAGCCGAGGGCCTGCAGCGCGGTGGAGTGGGCCCGGGTCCGGGCCAGGGTGAGCTGGCGCTCCAGCAGGGCGCCCGCCTTGGCCGCGCCCACGGTGAGGTTGCCGCGGTCGGCGGTGGCGGTCGCGGGTACGGCCGGTCCGCGGCCGGCCGCGGTGGCGGGTGCCGGGACGCTGCGGCCGGCGCCGGTGACCCGGCCGCCCACCGCCGAGGCCGCCGACTGGGCGGGGAACGCCGCCGAGCCCGACAGCCGGTGCAGGGCCAGCAGCAGCCGTTCAAGCCGGGCCGCGCACGCGTGCTCCAGCGCCAACGTGCCCGACAGCCACGCCAGTTCGGGGCGCATCTCCTCGGACCAGTCGGCGTCCAGCAGCGGACGGAAGGTGTGCAGGCTGCCGCTGATGCGGCGGGCCGAGTGGCGCAGGGCGCGCGCCGCGTCGACGGAGTCCTCCGTGCCGTTCTGCCCGTTGCCGGTCTCCCGGTGCAGCCGCAGGGCGCGGAGGAACTCGGTGGCCTGGGCCCTCAGGTAGCCCGCGAGGGCGTCACCTGTGGGGGGCCGGGGCCCGGGGGTCCCTCCCGCCCGACCGGGGTCGAGTGCGGGGGAGGGCCTGGCCGTGGCCGGATCCGTCGGGTCAAGGTGTTGCTGTGCCACGCCGGCGCCTCCGGGCGTCTATGAGCATCTCCTGGACGTTGCGCAGTGGTTGGCCCTCCGCGTCGGTCGCGTGCCGGGTCCACTCGCCGTCCGGGCCCAGGTGCCAGGAGGAGGTGGTGTCCGACATACCGGTTTCCAGCATCCGGTTGAGCGCGGCGCGGTGGGCCGGGTCGGTGACCCTCACGAGGGCCTCGATCCGACGGTCGAGGTTGCGGTGCATCATGTCGGCGCTGCCGATCCACACCTCGGGCTCGCCTCCGTTGCCGAAGCCGAAGACACGGGAGTGTTCGAGGAAGCGGCCGAGGATGGACCGTACGCGGATGTTCTCGGACAGGCCGGGGACGCCGGGCCGCACGGCGCAGATGCCGCGGACCCACACGTCGACCGGGACGCCCGCCTGGGAGGCGCGGTAGAGCGAGTCGATGATCGCCTCGTCCACCATCGAGTTGACCTTGATGCGGATGAACGCGGGGCGTCCGGCACGGTGGTGCTGGACCTCCTTGTTGATCCGGGCGATCAGGCCGTCGCGCAGGGACTTGGGGGCGACCAGCAGCCGGCGGTAGGTCTCGCGGCGCGAGTAGCCGGACAGCCGGTTGAAGAGGTCCGAGAGGTCGGCGCCGACCTGCGGGTCCGCGGTCAGCAGGCCGAGGTCCTCGTAGAGGCGGGCCGTCTTCGGGTGGTAGTTGCCGGTGCCGACATGGCTGTAGCGGCGCAGCAGGTCGCCCTCCTGGCGGACGACGAGCGACAGCTTGCAGTGGGTCTTGAGACCGACCAGGCCGTAGACGACATGGCAGCCCGCCTCCTCCAGCTTGCGCGCCCACTTGATGTTGGCGTGCTCGTCGAAGCGGGCCTTGATCTCGACCAGGACGAGGACCTGCTTGCCGGCCTCGGCCGCCTCTATCAGCGCGTCGACGATCGGGGAGTCGCCCGAGGTGCGGTACAGGGTCTGCTTGATCGCGAGGACGTCGTCGTCGTTCGCCGCCTGCTCCAGGAACCGCTGCACGGACGTGGAGAACGAGTCGTACGGGTGGTGCAGCAGCACGTCCCGGTTGCGCAGGGCGGCGAAGATGTCGGGCGCGGACGCCGACTCGACCTCGGCGAGGTCGCGGTGGGTGCCGGCGATGAACTTGGCGTACTTCAGCTCGGGCCGGTCCAGGCCGCCGATCCGGAACAGCCCGGTCAGGTCGAGGGGACCCGGCAGCGGGTACACCTCGGCCTCGCTGATCTTCAGCTCGCGCACCAGCAGGTCGAGCACCTCGCGGTCGATGGACTCCTCGACCTCCAGGCGCACCGGCGGCCCGAAGCGGCGCCGCATGAGCTCCTTCTCCAGGGCCTGGAGCAGGTTCTCGGCGTCGTCCTCCTCGACTTCGAGGTCCTCGTTGCGGGTCAGCCGGAACGCGTGGTGCTCCAGGATCTCCATGCCCGGGAAGAGTTCCTCCAGATGGGCGGCGATGACGTCCTCAAGGGGGACGTACCGGCCCGGGGAGGACTCCAGGAAGCGGGAGAGCAGCGGCGGCACCTTCACGCGCGCGAAGTGGCGGTGTCCGGTGACCGGGTTCCGTACGACGACCGCGAGGTTCAGCGAGAGGCCCGAGATGTACGGGAAGGGGTGCGCGGGGTCGACGGCCAGCGGGGTCAGCACGGGGAAGATCTGGTGCCGGAACAGGGTGAAGAGGCGCGCCTGCTCCTTCTCCGTCAGCTCGTTCCAGCGGACCAGGTGGATGCCCTCCTCCGCGAGCGCCGGGGCGATGTCCTCGTGGTAGCAGGCGGCGTGCCGGGCCATGAGCTCGCGCGAGCGGGCCCAGATCATCTCCAGCACCTCGCGCGGCTGCAGGCCGGACGCGGAGCGGGTGGCGACACCGGTGGCGATACGGCGCTTCAGGCCGGCCACCCGGACCATGAAGAACTCGTCCAGGTTGCTGGCGAAGATCGCGAGGAAGTTCGCCCGCTCCAGCAGGGGCGTGTTCGGGTCCTCGGCGAGCTCCAGGACCCGCTCGTTGAACGCGAGCCAGCTGCGCTCCCGGTCCAGGAAGCGGCCCTGCGGCAGCTGGGGCCCGTCGTACGGCGACTCCTCGTACTCGTCGAGGTCGGCGTCGATGTCGGGTTCCAGATCGGAGACCGCCGCCGACACGGTGTGCGGGCGGTGGGCGGCTATGGAGCCCACGGAGGGCTGCGCGTGCTGGACCTGTGCCTGGGCGTTGGGCTGGCTGCTCATGTGCCCATTGTTCCGCGCCACCGGCGATACGGGCGCGTCGGACAGCGCCGGAAGGAGCGGGAGGACGGCCCCGTTGCTCCCGTTCACCTCGGGAGGTGGCGAAGGCTCTGGCACGACGGGCTTCATTCGCCGAGCGTCGCAAGCCCGTCTGAACCGTTGGTTACGGCGACATGGCGTGCGGGATATCGGGGGGCGGCTCCCGGACGTCTACGGTACGGAAACGAACGTAACGGATGCGGGGGAGCCGCGGGGAGGGGGGATCCGGTCAGGCTGTGCGGCGGCGCAGCAGGGTGAAGGCGGCGGCGGTCACCAGGGCGGCGACGGCGAGGACGAGGGCGGTTTCGGTGAGCTGGAGGGGCCAGAACTGGGAGGAGGGGTGGTACTCGCTGTAGTAGCCGACGATGTCATGGGCGGCCGGGCAGGCCTTTCCGCCGCCGATGCACGGGTCGGGGATGTGGGCGCCGGTGGAGGTGACGGCGCCTTCGCCGCCGTAGATGACGTTCGCGGGTGCCGCGTAGCCCTCCTTCAGGTCGCCGACGCTGGTCTTCCACGGCACGAGGTGCGGGGCCGCGAGGGTGATGAGGCTCGTCGCGGTCGCCGTGGCCAGGACGGCGAGGGTGAGGCCGGCCATGGCTCGGCGTGCGACCAGGCCCGCGAGGGCGCCGAGGGCGAGGCCCAGCAGGGGGTACGCGATCGCGATCGTGCCGTTGGCGTAGAAGGTGTCGTTGTCGTTCCAGCTCCAGCCGTCGGGGATCTTGTGCGCGTCGAACAGCAGGCGGTGCAGCAGGACGAGCAGGGTGGTGCCCGCGGTGAGCAGGACGGCCGGGAGGGTGAGCTTGGCGGCGAGCCAGCGGGCCGGGGAGACCGACTGGGTCCAGGCCAACTGTGCGGTGCCGTGCTCCAGTTCGCGGCCGATCAGCACACCGCCCGCCCAGACGGCGACGACGATCGGGATGAAGTGGATCGCGACTTCGGCGACCGTGTAGGCGAGGTGGTAGCCCTCGATCGAGTCGTTCCAGTCGCAGAGGTCCTTGGTGCACTGCTGCTGCCACGCGGTACGGGCCGCGTTCCCCAGCGGGCCGTACGCCCACAGCAGCACCGCCGAGATCACGGCGACGAAGACACTCCAGACGATCAGCGCGGGGCGGTGCAGCCGCAGCAGCGCGCGGCGCGGGCGGGCCGGCCTCGGCGGGGCCGTCCGGGTCAGGGCCTGGGCGGTCATACGGCGGCTCCCTTGATGTCCGTACGGCGGCCGAGCCGGGCGAAGGCGGCCGCGAGGGCGAGTGCGGTGAGGGTGAGGAGTACGGCGGTCGCCGTGAGCTGGACGGGCCAGAAGTGGCGGTCGGGCCAGATGTCGTCCCACGTGCGGCCGAAGAAGTAGCGGGCCGCGTAGGTGACGGCGGCGGCCACCGCGAGCGCGGGCAGCGCGCGGCCGAGGGCGACTCCGGCGAGGGTGCCGGCGGCCAGGGCGAAGAGGACGAGAGCCACGGAGAGCGGGCCGGCCGGGACGAGGACGCGGTCCCAGGACCAGTTGGTGACCAGGACGTCCTGGTCGGTGGTCCAGATCCAGGCGAAGAGCAGGCCGAGCAGGGTGGTGCCGGCGGTCAACGGCAGTGCGGCCGCGGTGAGTTTGGCGGTCAGCCAGCGGGCCGGGGTGACGGACTGGGTCCAGGCGAGCCGTGCCGTACCGGACTCCAGCTCACGGCCGATCAGCGCGGCACCCGCCCAGGCGGCCACGGCTATGGAGACGTAACTGAGCACCTCGCCGAGGAAGTTCATGACGTTGTTGACGTCGGTGAGGACGAAGTACTGGTCGACGGGGTGTCGTTCGGCGGGCGCCCGGAACAGGTGCACCCACAACAGGGCGCCCACGGCGAGCAGTTGGAACGCGCCCCAGACGATCAGTGCCGGGCGGTGCAGCCGCAGTACGGCGCGCTGGGGTCGGGCGGTGGGGCTCAGGGCCAGGGTGGTCATATGGCGGCTGCCTTGCGTGCGGGCGCCGTCGGACCGGTCTGGCGCTGGAGGAGGCGGAACGTGGCCAGGGTCAGGGCGGCGGTGACGGCGAGGATGATCGCGGTCGCCGTCAACTGGAGGGGCCAGTAGTGGGATTGGGGGTGGTAGTCGTTGTAGTAGCCGACGGCGTCGAGCTTGGCGTAGACGGCCCGGCAGTTCCCGTCGGTGATGGAGCCGCACTGCGGGCTGGCGATGTGGGCGCCGGTCGAGGTGACCAGGCCCTGGTCGACGATGATGCCGGAGCCCTGCGGGACGTTGTGCTTGAGGCTGCTGAGCTTGGTGACAGTGGGCCAGAGGTGGGGCGTCGCGATGGCCATGACGCTCCACAGGAGCCCCGTGCCGCACAGTGAACCGACCAGTGAGCCGGGGGAGTTGCGCTTGAGCAGGCCGAAGTAGGCGCCGATCACCAGGGCCGCCAGGGCCATGGCGGCGGTGGCCGTGCCGTTGGCGGCGTAGGTCCCTATGTCGTGCCAGTCCTTGGCCGAGTCGAGACGGCGGTCCTGGCCCGTCGACCAGGCCCAGTGGTGCAGGCCCACCAGCAGTCCGGAGCCGACGGTGACCAGGACGGCCGGGAGGGTGAGCTTGGCGGCGAGCCAGCGGGCCGGGGAGACCGACTGGGTCCAGGCCAACTGCGCGGTGCCCTGTTCCAGTTCGCGGCTGATGAGCGCGGCGCCGGACCAGGCGGCGACCAGGAGCGGGGCGGCGATGACGGCGGCGGTCGTGTAGGCGTACCAGTCCTTGTAGCGGCCGACCGCGCTCGGGTCGTACACGCAGCCGCCCGACGCGCAGGCGTGGTACTGCTTCCAGCCCTCGGCCGCGGCGTCGGTGAGCGGCCCGCCCAGCCACAGCAGGAGGCCTGCGAGGACGAGCACGAACACGACCCAGACCACCAGGGCGGTCCGGTGCAGCCGCAGCATCCAGCGGAGCAGGTGCGGCGGCGCCCCGTTCCGGCGCCCGGTGACCGGCGGTGTGGCGAGGGCGGTCATACGGCGGTCTCCGGGGTGTCGGTGGTGGGTGGGTGCTGGAGGCTGGGGGTAGAACTAACCACTGTCCTGGCATGTGAATGGTTAGAAATGACCCCAGCCTCCCGAGGGTGCGGGGTCGCCGGGCGCGTCGCGAGGGCGGTCACGCGACGGTCTCCTCGGTCTTGGCGGCGGGGGCGGTGCCGGCCTCGGGGTTGCGCAGATAGGAGAGGACCAGCTCCTCCAGCGAGGGGGTGCTGGTACGCCAGTCGGTGTCGAGCGGGCTCAAGGGGCGGACCAGGGCGCTGAGTTGGCGGCCGGTGGTGCGCGACTCGACGACCGTGTGCGGGTCGAGGACCGCGTGCGCGGGCGCGGACACATGGACGTGCGCGGCGAGCAGCTCGTCGATCTCCCCGGCGAGGCGGACCCGGCCGCCGCCGATCAGCAGCAAGTGGTCGCAGGAGTCCTCCAGTTCGGCCACGACGTGCGAGGACATCACGATCGTGGTGCCGGACTCGGCGGCCTGCGCCATGAGGATGCCCATCATCTCGTGCCGGGCCAGCGGGTCCAGGTCGGCCATCGGCTCGTCCAGGAGCAGCAGTTCGGGCCGCTTGGCCAGCGCGAGGGCGAGCGCGACACGGGTGCACTGGCCGCCGGAGAGGGTGCGGATGCGCGACTTCGGGTTCAAGTCCCCGTCGGACACGATGCGTTGGGCGACGGAGGCGTCCCAGCGGTCGGTGTTCAGGTCGGCGCCCATGCGCAGCGTCTCGGCGACGGTGAGCTGCGGGTAGAGGGGCTTGTCCTGCGCGACGTAGGCCACCCGCTCGCGGGCCGCGCCCGCCGCCGCGCCCAGGACGGATATCGCGCCCTCGGTCGGGGCGAGCAGCCCGGCGGCCAGGGCGAGGAGCGTGGACTTGCCCGCGCCGTTCGGTCCCACGACCGCGCAGACGCGTCCGGCGGGCAGCCGGAAGGCGCAGTCCCGCAGGGCCCACCCTCCCCGCCGGCCGAACCGCTTGCCGAGAGCGGCGGCCTCTATCGCGGCGGTGCCTGTCATCAGTCTTCTCCTTGAAAGTGCTTTTCGAGTACGGCGGTGAAGAGAGCGGCGACGTCGTCCCGGCCGAGGCCGGCCTCCCGGGCCCGCGCGGTCCAGTCGTCGAGTTCTAACCGCAGCGGCGAGTCGGCGGGCGTGATGCTCAGCGCCTTGCGGATGAACGTGCCGAGGCCGCGGCGGGCCTCGACCAGTCCCTCGCGTTCCAGCTCGCGGTAGGCCTTGAGGACGGTGTTCGGGTTGATGGCGGTGGCCTCGACGACCTCGCGGGCCGTCGGCAGCTTGTCGCCGGGCTCCAGCATTCCCACGCGCAGCGCCTGCTTGGTCTGCTGGACGATCTGTACATAGGTGGCCACGCCGCTGTGCCGGTCGATGCGGTACTCGACCACTGGGTTCCACCACCCTTTCACTAATTGAGTAGTGAAAGGGTGGTGCAAGGGGGCTGAGAAAGTCAAGTGAGATCGATGTGCCGGTCCGTGAACCGATCGGCGGGGCTCGTGCGATGAGGAGACGTGAGGGATACGGGAAGCGACGGGGAGCTGCTGCGGGCCATCGCGGCGGACGGCGACCGACGCGCGTTCGAGGAGCTGTACCGGCGGTACGCGCCCTGGCTGACCGCGCGGCTGCGCGGCCGGTGCGCCGACGCCGGGATGGTCGACGACGTCGTACAGGAGACGTTTCTCGCGGTGTGGCGGGGCAGTGCGCGCTACCGCGAGGACGGCGATGTGGCCGGGTGGCTGTGGCGGATCGGGTCGCGGCGGCTGATCGACGTGCTGCGCGGCGACGGGGCGCGCGGCCGGCTGCGGCAGGCGCTGGGGCGGCTGCGGCACCGGGACGAGGCGTCGGCGGAGGAACGCGTGCTCGCGGGGGTGGAGCACGGGGACCTCGCCGGTGCGCTGGTCCGGCTCTCGCCGGAGCTGCGGGCGGTCCTCCAGGCCACCGTGATCGACGGGCTGACCACCCGGGAGGCCGCCGTGCTGCTGGGCATCCCGGCCGGGACGGTCAAGACACGGGCCATGCGGGCCCGTAAGCAACTGCGGGAGGAGCTGGCATGACCTGGCATGTGGCCGAAGACGACGTACGCGCCTATGCGCGGGGCGAGTTGGCACCGCCCATGCTCTGGTCCGCCGACACCCACCTCGCCCAGTGCGCCGAGTGCCGGGCCCTGCTCGCGTCGGTCACCGACCCGGTGGCCCTCGACGCGGGCTGGGAACGCCTCGACGCCGAACTCGACGCCCCCAGAAGGGGGTTGATGGAATCCCTGCTCGTGCGGATCGGCGTGGCCGACCACACGGCACGGCTGCTGGCGGCGACACCGGTACTGCGCCGCTCGTGGCTGGGCGCGGTGGCCCTGCTGCTCGTGATGACGGTCCTGATGACCGACGTGTCGAACGTCGCGGCGCCCAACGTCTTCCTCGCCCTCGCCCCGCTGCTGCCGCTCGCGGGCGTGGCGATGGCGTACGGCCCGGTGCTCGACCCGACCTACGAGATGACCGTCGTAGCACCGATGCACGGCTTCAAACTCCTGATGGTCCGCACAACCGCCGTACTGGTGGCGGGACTTGGCCTCAACGGCCTCGCGACCCTGGCCCTGCCCGGATACGGCCTCGCCGCCCTGGCCTGGCTGCTGCCCGCGCTCGCGCTCACCTCGACGAGCCTCGCGCTGACCCCGCGCCTGGGCCCGGTCCTCGCCCCCGGCGCAGTCGGCGCGGCCTGGACCGCCCTGCTGGTGGCGGCCCACGGGCGGGCGACGCACGGCGGCACGCTCGCCCCGTTCACCGCGACCGGCCAGACGGTGGCCGCGGCGGTGGCGGTCCTGGCCGCGGGCCTCCTCTACCTGGCCCGCGACCGCTTCGACACGAAGACCCCGGGTTTCCGCCCGACAGCCTGATTTCTCAAGCCACTTCAGCCACTCAGCCACTTCAGCCATTTCAAGCGACTTCACGACTGGAGTACGTCATGACCACCACCGTCTCCGCGGCCGGGCTCAGCCTGCGCTACGGCCTGACGACCGCCCTCGACGACGTGTCGCTGCGGCTCACCGAAGGCGTCACCGGCCTGCTCGGCCCCAACGGGGCAGGAAAGACGACCCTGTTGAGGGTGCTGGCCACCGCGGTCCCCGCCGACGAGGGCGCCTTCACCGTCCTCGGCCACGACCCCCGCACGCCCGCCGGCCGCCAGGAGACCCGGCGTGTGCTCGGCTACCTCCCGCAGACGCCGGGCTTCCACCCCGACTTCACGGCCTTCGACTTCGTCGACTACGTAGCGATCCTCAAGGAGCTGACCGACCGCACCGCCCGCCACAACGAGGTACGGCGCGTGCTCGCCGAGGTCGACCTGTCGGACGTACGCGGCAAGCGCATCAAGAAGCTGTCCGGCGGTATGCGCCAGCGGGTCGCGCTCGCGGCGGCGCTGGTGGGCGACCCCGGCTTCCTGGTCCTGGACGAGCCGACGGTCGGCCTGGACCCCGAACAGCGCATGCGCTTCAGGGAGTTGATCGCCCGCGCGGGGGAGGGGCGAACAGTGCTCCTCTCCACCCACCAGACCGAGGACGTGGCGATGCTCTGCCACCGCGTCGTCGTCATGGCCGTCGGCCGCGTCCGCTTCGACGGCACCCCGGCCGAACTCACCGCACGGGCCGCGGGCCGCGTGTGGAGCAGCTCGGAACGCGACCCCGACGCGAAGGCGGGCTGGCGCACCGGCCTCGGCGTCTTCCGCAACGTGGGCGACCCGCCGCCCGGCGCCGAACTCGTCGAACCCACCCTGGAGGACGGCTACTTGCTCACCCTCGACGGTATGCACGCGGAGGCGACGGCATGAGCACCGTACTGACCCTGACCCCCGCCGAGACGCTCACGGCACCCGCCCGCCAGTCCTGGTCGGCGATCTTCGCCCTGGCCCGCTTCGAGTCGCGCAGACTCCTCCTGCGCATCCCGGTGCTGTTCATGCTGGCGGCCTACGTCGCCTGGATCGTGTGGCGCACCAAGAGTGACTGGAACGGCTATCCGGCCCTCCAGGACGTCGACCGCGCCACCCAGACGGGCCCGCTGCTGGTCGGCTTCGCGGTCCTGCTCTGCGTCAACCAGGCCGTGCTGCGTTCCCAACGGCACGACACGGAGCGGCTGTTCGGGGTCCTGGTCCTCGAACCGTGGCGCCGTACGGCAGCGCACGCGCTGTCGGTCCTGCCGGTGACCGGACTCGTCGCGCTGGGCGTGGCGGCCCAGTTCGGCTGGCAGGCGGTCAAGTCGACGGCGGTGGGCAACGGTTCGGTGGGCGAGCTGCTGGTAGGCCCTCTGTGCGTGCTGCTCTGCGGGGCGATCGGCCTGCTGATGGCGAGGCTGGTGCCGAAGCCGTTCGCGATCCCGGTGGCCGCGGTGCTGCTTCTCGTGTTCTCCGTCCTCGCGCCGGTATCGATCGGCGGCGGCGGTGCCACGGCCTGGCTGCCCCCGATCGTCGGCGAGGGGAGCACCAAGACGATCCCCTCCGACCTGATCGGCCGCCCGGCCGCCTCGCACGCCCTGTACCTGACGGGCCTGGCCCTGGCGCTGGCCCTCCTCGCGGTACTGATCAGCAAGGGCCGCACGAAGACGGCGACGGCGGTACTGGCGGGCTCCCTGGCCGGAGCGGTCGCCCTTGGAGTGGCCGGCGGAGTCGGCCAGGCGGCAGGCGTCCCGTCGGAGACGGTCGCGGCGCGCACAGTGGCCACGCTCAACCCGCAGAAGGTCCAGAACTGCGTCCGGCACGGCCGCTCGACGTACTGCGCGTTCCCCGAGTGGGTCCCCAGGACGTCGACATGGGCCGACGTCACGGACCACGTCCAGTCCCTCGCGGGCGGCACCGCCCAGACCCGCAAGCTGCTCGTGCAGCAACGCGTCGAGGCCCGCTACGGCATGGAGGCCGACGGCGCGATCGACCCGTCCACCACACCGAACCAGGTCACCGTCCGCACGATGTGGGGCGGCCCCCGGACACCGGAGTTCTCCGCCGCGGTCGCCTCCGTACTGGTCCTCGGGAACGAGAAGGCCGGCGGTGACGTGTGCGACGGCCGCATGGTCACCATCATGTGGCTGGCCCTGGGCTGGACGTCCGACCCGGTCTCCGAGCTCCGCGCGGTCCGCCTGAGCGACACCGTGACCGGCTCCTCCATCGTCCTGTCGCCGACCAACGGAATGACCATGACGGCCGGACAGACCAGCGTCGTAAGGGAGTTGCTCGCCGCGGGCCCGTCCACGGTCACCCCGAAGGTGAAGGCGCACTGGGCGGAACTGACTTCCCCGAAGGTGACGACGGCAAAGGTCGCTCAGCTGCTGGGCGTCAAGGGTCCGGCTGGGGCGGACAAGTGCGAGTGATGACGAGGGAGAGGGAGAGCGGGGAGGCCGAGCGGACGGGCGTCCAACCCCCTTCCACGACAAGGGTGTTGGCGCAGCTGATCCGACCGGTCCTGCGCGCCCTGCCGGTACGGGCGCTGGCCGCGACCGCCGCGGTGGCCCTGCTGATCGCGGCCCTGCCCCGCCTCCTCTCGGACGAACCGGACCCGTGGTCCGCGCTCATCGCGCTGCGCGCGGCCGCCCTCACCTTCGCCCTGGGCCTGGCCTTCGTCCTGGACGACCCGGCCCGCGACCTCACGTCCTCGGTACCGACCCGCCGCATCCTCCGCACGACCCTGCGGGTGGCACTGGTGGCCCCGTTCGCGGTGGTCTGGTGGACTGCGGCGGTCCTGCTGATCCCGTCGAAGATCCGCCCCCCGGTCGGCGACGTGACCCTGGAGGCGGCAGCGGCGGCGGTCCTCTCCCTCGCCGCAGCGGCGGCGGCCCTCCGCTTCACGGCCGAACCGGAACCGGGCCAGCGCGTGGCCGCCGGGTTCCTGGTCATCGCCCTGGTGTCGCCCCTCGCCCTGCCCAACGACTGGGGGATGTACGTCTCCCCGACGGAGAAGCCGTGGGGGGTGGGGCATGACCACTGGGCGATGGTGCTGGTGGGGGCGGCGCTGGTGTGGGCGGCGTGCGGACCGGAACCGGTGCGGAGGAGGTTGCTGAGGCCGAGGTCGAGGGCTGTTTCTTAACCCGGGACGGTCACGCAGGCGCAGCGGGCTCTACGACTCCGAGCGGTACATCAGGTCCGTCTCATACGTCGTGAACCCCAGCCGCTCATACACGGACACCGCCGCCTTGTTGTCCGCGTCGACGTACAACATCGCCGTGGGCAACCCCTGTGCCGCAAGGTGCCGTAGCCCGATCGTCGTCAGCGCCTTGCCGAGCCCGCCACCCTGAACCCCGGGCAACACCCCCACCACGTACACCTCACCCAACCGCTCCTCCGCGTGGACCTTGGTCCAGTGGAAGCCCACCAGCTCGCCACCCCGTTCGGCCAGGAAGAACCCCGCGGGGTCGAACCACGCCTCGGACTTACGGTCGTCGAGGTCCCGCTGGGTGAGGGAACCCTGCTCGGGGTGGTGGGCGAAGGCCGCGGCGTTGACGGCAAGCCACGCCGTGTCGTCAACGCCGGGCACGAAGGTCCGTACGGTAACCCCCTCCGCGAGCACCGGCTCCGGCAGCTCAAGCCCGGTCAACGCCCGCCGCAGCTGCCGGAGTTCACGGAACATCGTGAGCCCGAGAACCTGCGCGAGATGACGCGCCGCGGCATGCCCACCATGCGCCCACACCCGGAGCCGCTTCCCGGACGCGGCCAGCAGCGCGGCGCCCAGCGCCCGCCCGTGCCCGTGCCCCCGGTGCGAGGGATGGACGACGAGTTCCGCGGCCGGCGCCTCCACCGGGTCCGTGTCCTCCAACTGCGCGTAGCCGACGAGTTCGTCGCCCAGGGTCAGCAGCAGATGCGAGACTCCGGCCCGCTCACCCCCGCGGATCCGCAACCGCCCCTGCTCGGACACCGCCGGCTGCCCGTCGGTCCCGGCGGCCTCGCCGATCAGCGCGAGGACGGCCTCGCCCTGGTCCGGGGAGAGCGCGGAGTAGGTCTCGATGGAACGGGAGCCGGGCGCGGGCCGTACGGTGTCGTCGCTGGTCATGGGTATGAGGGTAAGCCGATCCCCCCGCAAAGTGGCGGCAAAGAAGAAACCAGGATGTAACCAAGAACCCCCTGTCACGCTACGCGCGTTGACCCTAGGCTGCGCCGGAACGTGGTGACCTTCTCAGCCGACACACAGGGGGGCTCATGCCAGCCACAACCCAGCCGCACCGCCCGCGCAGACGCCGTACCGCCGCACTCCTCGCCGCCACGGTGAGCCTCGCCACGGCGGGTGCGCTGGCCGCCGCTCTGCCCGCCGACGCCCACGGCAACCCCGGCGGCCACGGGCACAAGCCCAGCCGCTACCAGGACGTACAACTCCTCTCCTTCAACGACCTGCACGGCAACCTGGAGCCGCCGTCCGGTTCCTCCGGCCGGGTCACCGAACTCCAGGCGGACGGCACGACGAAGACGATCGACGCGGGCGGCGTCGAGTACCTCGCGACGCACCTGCGCGACGCCCGCAAGGGCAACCCGTACTCGATCACCGCGGCCGGCGGCGACATGGTCGGCGCGTCCCCGCTGATCTCGGGCCTGTTCCACGACGAGCCGACCATCGAGGCGCTCAACAAGCTCGACCTGGACGTCACTTCGGTCGGCAACCACGAGTTCGACGAGGGCGCCAAGGAGCTGGCCCGCCTCCAGAACGGCGGCTGCCACCCCACCGAGGGCTGCTACACGGACAAGAAGTTCAAGGGCGCCGACTTCCCCTACCTCGCGGCCAACGTCCTCGACGAGAAGACCAAGAAGCCGATCCTGAAGCCCTATTGGGTGTGGAAGAAGAACGGCGTCAAGGTCGGCTTCATCGGCGTCACGCTGGAGGGCACCCCGGGCATCGTCTCCGCGGACGGCGTCAAGGGCCTCCAGTTCAAGGACGAGGTCGAGACGATCAACAAGTACGCCAAGGAGCTCCAGAAGCAGGGCGTCCAGTCGATCGTCGCACTGATCCACGAGGGCGGCTTCCCGGCCTCCGCGTCGTACAACTACGACTGCGACGCGTCCGGTTCGGGCTCCGGCATCTCCGGCCCGATCGTCGACATCGCGAAGAACGTCACCCCGGCGGTCGACGCGCTCGTCACCGGCCACACCCACAACGCGTACGTCTGCACGATCAACGACCCAAGTGGCAAGCCCCGTATGGTCACTTCGGCATCGTCCTTCGGCCGCCTCTACACGGACACGACGCTGACGTACGACCGTAAGACGGGCGACATCGCGCGTACGGCGGTCAAGTCGGCGAACCACGTGGTCACTCGGACCGTCCCCAAGGCCGCCGACATGACCAGCCTGATCAGCAAGTGGAACACCCTCGCGGCCCCCATCGGCAACCGCGCGATCGGCTACATCTCCGCCGACGTGGGCAACACCGGCACCGAGTCCCCGATGGGCGACCTCATCGCCGACGCCCAACTCGCGTACGGCAAGAAGCTGGACCCGGAGACCGACCTCGCGCTGATGAACCCGGGCGGGGTGCGGGCGGGCCTCACCTACAAGGCCACCGGTGCCGAGGGCGACGGCGTGGTGACGTACGCCGAGGGCTTCACGGTGCAGCCGTTCGCGAACACGGTGAACCTCCAGGACTTCACGGGGGCCCAGGTGATCCAGGCCCTCAAGGAGCAGGTGAGCGGCACGAACGCGGCGGCGCCGAAGGTGCTCCAGGTGTCGTCCGGGCTGACGTACACGCTGGACCTGACGAAGACGGGCGCGGACCGGGTGGTGACGGACTCGATCCGCCTGAACGGCTCGGCGATCGACCCGGCCGCCACGTACCGCGTCGCGACGAACAGCTTCCTCGCGGGCGGCGGTGACGGCTTCACGACGCTGGGGCAGGGCACCGGTGACGTGGTCGGCACGGACGACCTGACCGCGCTGGCGGACTACCTGACGGCGAACTCGTCGGCCACCGGTCCGCTCACGCCCCCGGCAGCGAACCGGATCAACATCGTGCAGTAACCCGTCTCTCAGTAACCCATCTCTGACGAGGGGCCCGGAGCCGCAGGTCGGCGCCGGGCCCTTCTGTTTTCCCGTTCTAAATTCTGTGTAAGGCCGGGTTCAGTTCCGCAAATTCCATAAGAGTCTTCCACAGGGATTGCTCAGGAAGGTCTAAGCGAAAAAGGCTTTTCCTGCGTCAGGAGTCCAGTAGTGTTTTCCATGTCGAAAGCGAACAGCGCAAACGACATAGGCAGAGCAGAGACAGAGCAGAGACGAAGGAGAGCACGATGAGCTTCCACAAGATCGCCCCGGTGAAGAAGACCCGCAAGCCCGCCCCGGCGCCCAAGAGGGCCCCGAAGAAGGCTGCTCCGGCCCCGAAGCGCCGCCCGGTCGGCCACAAGTAAGCCGCCTGACCAGCAGCGATAAACCACGGTAAACCGCAGATAAGAATTCCCAGGGAGGGAAATAAATCATGAGCTTCAACAAGATTCACCCCATCAAGCAGACCCGCAAGCCCGCCCCGGCCCCCAAGAAGCCGGCGCCGAAGAAGCCCGCCCCGAAGCGTCGCCCGGTCGCCCACAAGGGCTGACAGAGGATTTACAGACGTAATTCAGAAGTAGTTCAAAGGCAATTGCAGCAGATCGGTAGAGGAACTGTTGCAGAACCGCAGCAGAGCCGGCAGCAGCCGCGACGGAGAGGGACACAGACATGAGCTTCCACAAGATCGCCCCGGTGAAGAAGGCCCCCAAGCCCGCCCCGGCCCCGAAGAAGAAGCCTTCGAAGAAGCCGGCGGCGGCCCCGAAGCGCCGCCCCGTGGGCCACAAGTAAGCCCCCGGTCCGGCCGTAGAAGACCCGCAGCACCCGCAGCACCACCCGCAGTACTCGCACCACTCCACAACTCGCCGCGGTTGAGCGGCACTTACAGGGAGGGACCCCACCATGAGCTTCCACAAGATCGCCCCGGTCAAGAAGGCCCACAAGCCCGCTCCGGCGCCCAAGAAGGCCCCGAAGAAGGCTGCTCCGGCCCCGAAGCGTCGTCCGGTCGGCCACAAGTAAGCCGCCAGGTCGGCCGTAGAAGACCCGCAGCACCCGCAGCACCCCCAGAACCACCTGCAGTACCCCACAACTCGCCGCATCAGCGCGGCACTTACCGGGAGGGACCCCGTCATGAGCTTCCACAAGATCGTCCCCGTCAAGAAGCACCGCAAGCCGGCCCCGGCGCCCAAGAAGCCCGCGCCGAAGAAGCCCGCTCCGAAGCGCCCCGTCGGCCACAAGGGCTGACGCGGCACACCTTGAGGCGGGGCCACCGGTTAGCGAGCGAACTCGCTTCGGTGGCCCCGCCTCGGCCACGTCCAGGCCACGTCCAGGCCGTGGACTCACATCGGCCGGCTACTGAACTCGACCTGCTCTGAAGGGAGTTGTTGACCATGAGGGAAGCCCGTGAGGCCTTCCGCCGTTTCTGGCCGCTGACCCGCGGTGACCGCAAGTGGCTCGCGGTGATCATCACGTGTGTCGTGGTGTCGGCGCTCTCCGAGACCGCCGCGATCCTGCTGTTCGCTGACCTCACCGACAACGCCCTCAAGTCCGGTTCGCTGTCCGCCTTCTGGGGCCCGGCCGCGGCCTGGCTCGGCGTCGCCGCACTGGGCGCGCTGGTCGGCTACTTCGGCAACTCCCTCGCCACGTGGACCGCCGAACGCTTCGTCCTGCGCCTGCGCGCGAACGTCTTCAGCCATGTCCAGGACCTCCCACCCCACTTCTTCCAGAAGCACCGCCAGGGCGACCTGGTCGAACGCCTCACCGGAGACGTCGAGGCCATCGAGCAGATGGTCGTGTCCGGGGTGGTCGGCACCATCTCGGCAGCTTTCTCAGCCGTGTTCTACGCCTGCGCGGCGCTGTACCTCCGCTGGGACCTGGCCCTGGCCACCTTCGTCCTCGCCCCCCTCTTCCTCTTCGCGGCCCGCCGTTTCTCGGGCCGCATCAAGCAGGCCTCGCAGGACGAACGGGTCGCCGACGGCGCGATCACCTCGGTCGTCGAGGAGTCCCTCGGCAACGTGGTCCTCACCCAGGCGTACAACCGCCGCCGCGACGAGGAGAAGCGCCTCGACGTCGAAGCCCGCGCGTGGATGAAGGCGTCGGTCCGCGGTGCCCGGCTCAGCGAGATGTACGAGCAGTTCGTGGAGGTCGTAGAAACGCTCTGCGTCCTGTCGGTGATCGGCCTCGGCGTCTGGGAGATCTCCGCCGACCGCATGACCCTCGGCGCACTCCTCGCCTTCGCGGCCTTCATCGGCTACCTGTACCCACCCGTCCGCAACCTCGGCCAGCTCGGCCTCACCCTCACCGCCGCCACGGCCGGCGCCGCCCGCATCAACGAGATCCTGGACGCCACCCCGTCCGTCGGCGACCCCCGCGAACCCGTCCCCGCCTGGCCGGTCCACGGCTGGGTCAGCTTCCACGGCGTGACCTTCGGCTACCCCGGCGCGACCCGCGACTCGGTCAACGACGTCACCTTCAGGGCGAACCCGGGCGAGCTGGTGATCATCACGGGCGAGAGCGGCGCGGGCAAGTCGACCCTGTCCAAACTCCTCACCCGCTTCTACGACCCCTCAGCGGGCGTGATCTGCCTGGACGGCGTCCCCCTCCGCGACGTACCCCTCGAATTCCTGCGGGAGAACGTCGCGTTGCTCCCCCAGCAGACCCTCATCCTCAACGGCACGGTCCGCGAGAACATCGAGTGCGGCCGCCCCGGCGCGACGGACGAGGACATCGAACGGGCCGCACGTTCGGCGGCGGCGCACGACTTCATCGCCTCCCTCCCCGAGGGCTACGACACCCAGATCGCCCCCGGCACGGCGGCACTCTCCGGCGGCCAGCTCCAACGGATCGCGATCGCCCGGGCGATGCTCCGCGAGGCCCCGGTCCTGGTCCTGGACGAACCGACCGCCGGCCTCGACTCGGTGGCCGCCCGCCAGGTGATCCAGCCCCTGCGCCGCCTCATGTCCGGCCGCACGACCATCATGATCACCCACGACCTGAGCCTCGCCCCGGACGCGGACCGCATCCTGGTCGTCGAGGGCGGACGCCTGGTGGAGACGGGCACGCACGCGGAGCTGGTGGCAAGGGGCGGCGCGTACGCGCGACTTGCGGGTCCGCTCCCCGAAATGGCGATCACGGGAACGGGACGGCATCGTTCGGAGGACACGATGACCCTGCGCCAGGTCCCGTCCCAGGCACCGGACGAGACGATGATCCTGCGGCTGCCGAAGAGATAGAAGAGATAGAAGAGATAGAAGAGATAGATCAAGTAGGCGGAGCGGCCCGGAGGCTGTACCCGAGCCCCCGCACGGTGTGGACGAGCCGCGGTTCGCCGCGGCTCTCCAGTTTGCGGCGCAGGTACATGACGTACACGTCGAGCGTGTTGGACGCGGGCTCGAAGTCGAAGCCCCAGACATGCCGGTGGATCTGGGACCGGGTGAGCGCGGCGCCCGGATGCCTCAACAGGTGCTCCAGCAACAGGAATTCGGTCCTGGTGAGATCGAGCGGTCGTCCGTCACGGGCGACGGTACGGGTACGCAGGTCCATGACGAGATCCTGGAAGACGAGTTGTTCGAGCTCGGACGGAGCCTCGTCGGCGGCGGTCCGCTGGGCACCGCGCCGCAGCAACGCCCGTACCCGAGCGAGGAGTTCCTCGATGGCGAACGGCTTGCTGAGGTAGTCATCGGCACCGTTGTCGAGGGCGACGATCCGGTCCCCGACCGCGTCCCGCCCGGTGATCATCAGGATCGGCACGGTGGACCCGGAGGCCCGGATGCGCCGCGTGGCGGCGAGCCCGTCCAACTCGGGCATGGTGACGTCCATCAGCACGAGGTCGGGCGCGGAGGCATCATCCGGCACGCCGAAGGACAGCCCGAGGGATACGCCGAGAGATACGCCGAGGAGATCGAGCGCGGTACGCCCGTCCCCGGCGAGGACGGTCTCGTACCCCTCGTACCGGAGCAGCCTGCCGATCCCTTCCCGCACGTCTTCGTCGTCGTCGGCCAGGAGAATCTTCGGCGCCATGCCGACACGGTGGGACGAACGCCTGTGGCGGGGCTGGCAGTTGGTTATGCGAGGGCTGAGGGCTGACGGGCGAGGGGTGTCTCCTCAGTCCGCGCGGCGGCGACGGTAGGCACGGGTCTTGTTCCGGTTCCCGCAGGCGTCCATCGAGCACCAGCGGCCGCCGCCGTTGCGCGAGGTGTCGTAGAAGGCCCAGCGGCAGTCCGGCGAGGCGCACAGTTTCAGACGACTCCAGCCGCCACCGGCGACGCTCGCGGCGACCGTCTCCACGATGGCGTCCAGGCCGGGCGTACCGCTGTCGGCGACGAGCCGAAGCCCGCCGCCGCCCGCGTCCGGAGCCAGCACCAGGGGAAAAGGGGCGAGGGTCCGAGCGGTCGTGGCGCGGTCGGCACCGTCGGTTCCGCTGGTGAGGGCATCCCGCAGACCGGCACGGAGTGCGAGGGCGGCGGCCAGATCGGACGGCCCCAGTTCCTGCCCCGAGCCGACCAGCCCATGCGCCTCCAGCCACGCCAACAGGCCCTGGACGCAGGTCAGTTCATCGTTGCCGGTGTGCCGCTCCCCGTGCCAGCTGAAGGATCTTTCGTCGAGCGTGTTGAGGAACTGCTCGACCAGGACGAGATCTACGACGCCATCACCATCACTCACGACACCACCGTACCGCGAAGTCGGTGTTGACGGCGCTCGACACCGGCTATACGTTTTGAAGGTGTCGAAAACATGGACGACCTCATGGCGGACCCCAACGACGGACACCACCCCCGGCCCCTTGCTGGAGGTGCCGGACGCGGACCTCGACGACCTGCGGGCCCGCCTGCGCGGGACGAGGTGGGCGGAACCATGGCCCGTGGCCGAGTGGCAGGCGGGCACCGACGCCAAAGAGCTGAGGCGCCTGACCGAGTACTGGGCCGACGGCTACGACTGGCGTGCACACGAGACCGCGATCAACGAGCTCCCGTCCCGCTTCGCCGCGATCGACGGCATGACCGTCCACTACCTGCGCTTCGACGCCGAACGTACGGGTGCCCTGCCGCTGGTCCTGACCAACGGCTGGCCGAGCACGTTCTACGAGCTGGTCGAACTGGCACAAAGGCTCTCGACACCGTCGCGCTACGGCGGTGATCCGAGGAACGCGTTCACGGTGATCGTGCCGTCCCTCCCGGGCTTCACGTTCTCGTCCCCGCCCACGGGCCTGACGGACAAGTCACCGCTCACCCACGAACTGTGGCACCGCCTGATGCACGACGAGTTGGGCTTCGAGCACTACGGCGCGCACGGTGGCGACCTGGGTTCGGGGATCACGGCGCGCCTCGGTCATGCCCACCCCGAGAGCGTGGTCGGCATCCACTTGCTGGACATCCTGAGCACACCCCCGGACCCCACCGCCGCCCAACTGACCGACGAGGAACGGGAGTACCTGACCGCCTTCGGCGCCCGGTCCCAGGAAGAGGGCGCGTACGCCCACCAACAACGCACCCGCCCACTGACCTTGGCCCAGGGCCTGAGCGATTCCCCGTCGGGCCTGCTGGGTTGGATGGTGGAGAAGTACCGCTCCTGGAGCGACTGCGAAGGGAACCTCTCGACCCGTTTCACAGACGACTTCCTTCTCACCCAGGCGTCGCTGTACTGGTTCACGAACACGATCGGGACGTCGTTCATCCCCTACTACGCGTCCGGCCAGGGCCTCATCCCGAAGCTGGACCGGGTGGAGGTGCCAACCGCCCTGGCCCTGTTCCCCGCCAACCTCGGCGCCGGCACCCCCGCCCCTCGCGGCTTCGTGGAACGCAAGTACCACCTCACCCGGTACACGACGATGCCGCGAGGCGGTCACTTCCCGGCCCACGAGGAACCGGAGTTGCTGGCCGAGGACATCACCGAGTTCTTCAGGTCGGTGAGTTGAGTCGATGTCGTACGGCTGGAGGTCGTACGGCTAGAGCCGGGGCCGCGCCCGGAAGTCGGAGCCGGGGGGCGGGACTTGGGACTCCCAGCGCCAGTGCAGGAGGGCGGCGAGCAGGGCGAAGGCGCCGAGAGGAACGCAGACAAGCAACAGCAGCGGCTCGGTGTCCCGGGCGGTCGCTATCCGCCACAGCGTGACCAGGAACATGGCCAGCAGGACGAACAGGGCGCCGCTGGTGGCCCGTTCCCAGGCCTTACGGTGACCGGATTGCCGCCGGATCCGCTCCTCGACCTCGGGCCGCCGCTCCCAGGCCATGCCGCGGTGCCGGGCGGCCGTCTCGCGCAGGTCGTCGATCTCGGCGCCGAATTCCGGTAGCTGACCGTCGTCGACGTGCGGGAGAAGCAGGCGCCGGCCGTCGTTGTCGTAGAGGAAGGTGAGCCACTGGGAGTCGCCGCTGCGCTGGTTGCGGCGGGGCTCGACCCGGATGTCGTAGATGTCGTGCCAGCTCCGGCGCCGGATCCGCACGGCTCCGCGTACGGCGATCCCGTCGGCTGTGACGAAGGTGCGCTGGCGCCAACTGGTGAGCAGGGCCCAGACGAACAGCCACACCAGCAGGACGTCGGCGACCAGCCGGGCCCGGTGGCTGAAGATATTGGGGTCCCGATTCATCTGGTAGACGGAGTTGGCGACGGCAACCGCCAAGAAGGCGAACCGCCCGAGGCGGATCCGTCTCCGTCGCCCGTACTCCCGCTCGATGCCGCGCTCGTGCACGTCCTGGCCCATGCCGACTCCCCCGTGTAGGACGGGTAGATGGTAGATCGGCAAGCTGTGCTTGTCAGGAGGCGAAGGGGGTCGGTGCGCAGGCACGATGAAGGGCCCCGAGGCCAGCGGACGAGACCGGTCCGGGATCACCGTCCGCACTCCGGGATGCGTTCGCCTCGGCTGACGGCGATGCGGAGGACGTCACCGAGGGATTCCGACGCCCTGGTGAGCGCGAAACGTACGGCCCGTTCGCCGGCCTTCGGGTCGGCGAGTACGGCCTTGGCTCCGGCCAACACCTGTTCCCCGGAGTCGAGTTGGGCCGCCTCGATGTCGTCGGCGAGGAGGGAGAGCCGGCTGTCGTGGCTGTCCGCGCTGAGGTAACAGGGCTTGCCGTCGGGGGTGGTCCAGGGCAGCAACCGCAGTTCCCCGCGCGCCGAGTTGGGGATGTTGCCGGGGATGCTCATGCCCGCACCACCACACCGTGGATACGGCGGGGCCCGACGTCGATGCCGTGTACGGCGAGCCAGAGGGCGCGTCGCCGCTGCCGTTGAAGTCGCCGTTTACGCCGAGCGCGACGCTGCGAGGGGAGCAGGGTGTGCACGAGTGCCATCAGCAGTAACTCCCAGATTCCTACGACGCGTTCACTCATTCCGTGGCGCTCCTCTGTCCTGCCGGGTGTCCTGACGAGCGGTGATTACCGTTCGTGCCTCGATGGTCACCGGTGCGGCGTACGCTGCGGAAGAGGGTTGGCGTTGTCTGCGGGCCCAGGCAACGGGGAGGGGTGAAGTGACCGAACAGGTTGACGCCGAGAGCGAGTCGGGGCGCGCGGTACTGGGACGGACACTCCGGTATCTGCGCGAGAAGGCGGGGAAGTCGCTCGGGCAGCTGGCGGAGGACACCGGCTACGACAAGAGCTACCTGAGCCGACTGGAGTCGGGGGAGCGGCTGTCCAAGGTGACGGTGATGGAGGACCTGGACGTCTACTACGAGGCCGGTGAGCTGCTGGTCAGCCATTGGAAGGCGGCTCGGCTGGACGCGTTCAAGGACGAGTACAAACAGTTCATGGAGTTGGAGGCGACGGCGCGGGTGATGAGGGTGTTCACCCCTGCTCTGCCTGGCCTCCTGCAGACAGAAGATTTCGCTCGGGAGGTGTTGTCTGGGGGCCAGACAACAGCGGACGCCGACGAGATGATCGAGGAACAGGTGGCCGCGAGGCTGGGTCGGCAGTACGTGCTCCGGCAGAGGCCCGCGCCCGACGTCCGGATCGTCATGGACGAGGTGGCGTTCCGGCGGCCCGCGGCCCTTGCCAAGACCTGGCTCGACCAGCTGGTTCAACTGGAGACGGTCGCGATGCTGCCCAACGTGACCCTCCAAGTGCTCCCGTTCGCGGCGGGTGTTCACCACCACATGGTCGGATCACTGACACTGCTCTGGCAGAAGGACGGCAGCGCTGTTGCCTACGAGGAAGGCAACCGTTCCAGTCGGCTCGACGAGGATCCGGACGAGGTTCTACGTCTCCGACTGTCCTACGATCGTCTTCGCGACCTGGCGCTGTCCCCACCGGACTCGCTGGCGTTCATCCGGACTGTTCTGAAGGAGCACCGACGTCATGACGCACACCCCTGACCTCAGCACCGCCGCTTGGCGCAAGTCGAGCTACAGCGACGGGGGAGCCAACAACTGCGTCGAGGTCGCCGACGGCTACACCGGCCTGGTCCCCGTCCGGGACAGCAAGATCCCGGCGAGCCGCCCGCTGGTTTTCTCGGCCGGGTCCTGGTTCACGTTCTTGGAGTCGGTCCGAGACTAGGAGAGCGCATGAAGTCCACCCCTGACCTCAGCATCGCGGCCTGGCGTAAGTCGAGCTACAGCCAAGGTGGAGCCAACGACTGCGTCGAGGTCGCAGACGGCCACCCCAACCTCGTCCCCGTCCGGGACAGCAAAACCCCTGCCGCCCCGCCGTTGATCCTCGCGGCCGTGTCATGGGCCGTGTTCGTGGACGGGGTCAAAGCCGGGGCGGCCGTGCACACGTTCGGGTGACGCGGGTCGGAAGGCCTGACATCCGCCGCCGCGGCTCCCTCATCGTTGATCTTCCGGTCGAATGGACGGCCGGGAGACCAACCACTGAGAGGGAACGGACGAGCCGGTTATGGTCGTAGACACGACGCGTCGAAGGGGGGCACCGGCCATGACTGCTCACGCCGCTGAACCCGAGCCGTCCGTCCCGCCGATGCCCGAGCGGTCGCCGAAGGTGCTGCGCAGGGCCATCGCGCAGCACACCCCCGAACTCCTCCCGGACTTCGACGCGCACTGGAAGTGGGCGATCGCCGACGCGTACGACGTGGGTCCCGTGCCCGCGTTCATGGCCCGCTGGTGGGGTGAGTACGCCCTCGCCCGTGATCCCAGGCTGGACGCGCATGTCCGCGACCTCGAACACCGTGCGGCGTACGAGTGCACCGACATCGCCGAGGCCAAGGCCCTCCTCGAAGAGGCGGCGAAGATTCACTACCGGGTCCGAGACCTGGAGCCCGGCGAGTGACCGATGGGTTCATGGGACCGCCTTGGCAGACGGACTGGCGAACCGATGCCCTCGCCACCTTCGAGGCACTGCCCGACCACGCTCGTGAGATCGTCCTCGCGGTTACCCGAGGGCATGAGCGTCATGCCGGGCCGGTCCACCGAACCGAAGGGCCGCCACCTCTGCTTCTTCGACCGTGGCAACGGCTGGTTGAAGTACACCTTCGTCCGCCGAACCGAGGATCCCCAGATCGTGGTCGAAGAGGTCTTCTGGCAAGAACCTGAGCCTGTTGCTCTGCCTCCGGCGGAGGAGTAGCCCTGGCAGAGATCACGGCCATCCGGGTCAACTCGTCGAGCAACTGGCCGCCGAGCAGCTGATGTTGGAGCAGGCGGTGGAGCGGATGCCCGCCGCGCACAGGGAGTTGCGGGAACGCATGGGCGGCCACCGCCCGCTCGGCGACGAGCACCTCGCGAACGGACCGGACGCCCTGCCACGGCCGTGATCGGCGGACCAGTTCCAGCTGACGCGACACCGAACGGGCTTGGCACCGACCATCGTTGGAACAGCCCCGCCGGTCAACTCCATTTGAATCTTCCGCGCCATCTCAACACGGTGTGACGGGCGGCTGTGCTGGGGCTGGCAGGGGGTTATGCGGGGGCCAGGGCTCGCATGTAGCGCCGACGGAAGAGAAGGACGAGGAGGGCGTAGACGGCGAGGGGGGCGCAGAAGAGCAGGAGGGTGAGGAAGGGGTGGGGATCGCCGTCGACGGATATCTCCCACAGCAGATATGGGAGGGCGGCGAGGAAGACGATCAGGGCCCCGGTGATCGCTCGCTGCTGGGCCTTGCGGTACGCGGCCCGCTCGTGGATGCGCACCTCGACCGCCGGGCGCCGCTCCCAGGTCATGCCCCGGTGCCGGGCGGACGCGGTGTGCAGGTCGGCGACCTCGGCCCAGAGGTCCGGGAGCTGCCAGTCGTCGAGGTGGGGGAGGCGTGCCCTGCGGCCGTCGTTTTCGTAGAGGTAGGTGAACGACTTGACGTCGGCGCTGCGTTGGCCCGGATTGGTCTCTACGCGGAGATCGTAGATGTCGTGCCAGGCCCACCTGCGCACGCGGAAGGCTCCGCGGGTGGAGACACCGTCGGCCCCCACGGTGGTGCGTCCCCGTCGCGCGGTGAGAATCGCCCAGACACTCAGCAGCGCCATGAGCGCCACCGCGAGCAGCTTGTACCGGGCGGGGATGGTGTTGTCGGGCCGCGCCATCTGAAGAACGAAGTTCCCTTCGACGACGCACAGGACGACGAACCTTCCCCGGGACATCTTTCTCCGCCTGCTGTACTCCCGCTCGATCCCCCGTCCGTCGTCGCGCTCGTCCTCGTCGTCCCCGCTCATCGACCCTCCCCAGAACCGGTGTTGTTCGCTGGACTACGCCATGAGCACGAACGCGGCAGCCGCGGCGATGACGGCTGTGACGCACACCGCGGCCGAGACCGTGCGGTGTCGCGCGCGGCGCCGTATCCGGTCCTCCACCTCGGGGCGCAACTCCCAGGCCATGCCCCGGTGTTGGGCGGACTCGGCACGCAGGTCGGCGAGTTCGGCGTGGAAGTCGGGGAGTTGCCAGTCGTCGAAGTAGGGGAGGAGCATCCTGCGGCCGTCGTTGCCGTAGGCATAGGTCGTCCACTGGGCGTTCTCGGTGCGCCCGCCCGGGTTCAGTTCGGCCCGGATGTCGTAGACGTCGTGCCAGGTCCGGGTGGCTGTCCGTACGGCGTTGCGGGCGCTGATCCCCTGAGTGCCTACGATCGTGCGGCCCCGCTGCCGGTAGAGCAGGACCAGCGCGATCTTGCCCAGGAGGAGCGCCAGGATCACGATCTCGGCCCCGCGCCGGGAGACATAGGGGTTCGTCGACGCATCCAGGACGAAGTAGACGCCGATGAGTACGTTGATGCCGGCCTGCCACCACGCGATGGCCAACGTTCTTCGCCGTCCGTACGCCCGCTCGATCCCGCTCATGGACCCTCCCCCGGTCAGCAGCAGAGGGGGATCGTATGGCAGCAACCTGTGCACGTTAGGAGGGGGTGTCACCGTTCGCACTCCGGGATGCGTGCGCCTCGGCGTCATCGGCGAGGAGGGAGAGCCGGCTGGCGTAAGTCGAGCTACAGCGAGGGGGGAGCCAACGACTGCGTCGAGGTCGCCGACGGCCGCCCCGGCGTGCCGTCCGCCGTCGGAACAGATCCAGGGGTACGGCGGACCGGACACCTGTCACGCCCTGTATTGTGCCCTGCCGCGAGCCGAGTTCACGGGCATGTCGATTCTCCTGACAACCCGGGAAGAGGCTTACCCGCCGGAATACTCGGCTTCCACTGAGGGCGAATGCGACGGGCGGATGCCGACACCCGCCGACCCTTCCCTCGCGAAGTGTGACACTTACTGCCGAAGTGTCACACTTCTTCAACTCGCTTACTGAGGGGCGGAGCTTTCGGGCGGTGCAGTCGGCGTCCCCGGAATCCGTACCGTCGCCACCGTCCCGCCGCCCGGCGCGTGCGCCAGGGTCACCTCGCCGCCGGCCTGTTCGACCGTGCGGGCGACGATGGACAGGCCGAGGCCCGAACCGGGGAGTGCGCGCGCCGACGGTGAGCGCCAGAACCGGTCGAAGACGTGCGGGAGTTCGTCGGCGGGGATGCCGGGGCCGTGGTCGCGGACGGTGAGGACGCCGCGGGTGAGCTGGACCTCGATCGTGCCGCCCTCGGGGCTGAACTTCACCGCGTTGTCGAGGATGTTGACGATGGCGCGTTCCAGCGCGGACGGTTCCGACTGCACGAACCACGGCTGTACGTCCGCCGTGATCGTCAACTCCGGGCCACGGAGCCGGGCTCGGCGGAGCGCGGCCTCGACCGTGTCCTGGAGCGAGACCACCTGGACGCGCTCACCCCGCTGGCCCTCCGAGCGGGACAACTCCTGCAAGTCGCCGATCAAGGACGCCAGTTCGGTCATCTGCGCCTTCACCGAGGCGAGCAGCGCCTTGCGGTCCGCCGGGGGGATCGGGCGGCCGGTCTCCTCGCTGCGGGTGAGGAGTTCGACGTTCGTACGGAGGGAGGTGAGGGGGGTACGGAGTTCGTGACCGGCGTCCGCGATGAGTTGTTGCTGCAGCTCGCGGGAGTTGGCGAGGGAGGTCGTCATCGAGTTGAACGAGCGGGAGAGGCGGGCGATCTCGTCGTCGCTGTCCTCGTCCACGGGGATGCGGATGGTGAGGTCCTCGGTCCGGGCCACGTGCTCCACGGCCTCGGTGAGCTTGTCCACCGGGCGCAGACCGGCACGGGCGACCGCGAGACCGGCCGCACCCGCGCCGATGACTCCGATGCCGGAGACGAGGAGGAGGATGAGCGCGAGGTCGTTGAGCGTGTTCTGGGTGCTCTTGAGGGGGACGGCGATCGTGAGCGCGGTGCCGGAGTACAACTGGCTCGGACCCAGGCCGCCCTGCCTGACGATCAGCGGTGTGGTCAGCACGCGTACGGCATTGCCGTCCGTGTCGACGCCGTTGCGGAAGATGCCCTTGATGCTGGTCGGCATGCCCGTGAGGCTGTTCGTCTGCTTGACCACGTTCTTGTCGGCGCTGGTGACCTTGACCGTCCCCGCCGAGTTGGAGGAGACGCAGGGCTTGCCGTTCGGCTGGATCAGCTGGAGGTAAGTGGTCTGGGTCCCAAGGCGGTTGAAGTCGTCGACGCCGGTCGGTGCGGCCTGGGGGGCCTGGGGGCAGTCCTTGAGGAGCCCCGTGGCCAGGTCCTCCCGCTGCGGCTGCTGCGACATCTTCCTGAGGTCGCTGTCGACCTGGTCGTACAACTTGCTCTGCACGAGGAACCAACAGGTCACCGACACCGCCGCCACCGCGAAAGCCACCGCCGCCGCGACCAGCATCGCCAGCCGTGACCGGATCGGCAGGGTCCGGAACCGGTGCAGGAACCGGTCGAGGACGTTCTTCACTCGGCCCCACCCTGTCGCAGCACGTACCCCACGCCCCGAACCGTGTGCACAAGCCGGGGCTCGCCCCCGGCTTCGGTCTTCCGGCGCAGGTACATCACGTACACATCAAGGGAGTTGGAGGACGGCTCGAAGTCGAAGCCCCACACCGCCTTGAGGATCTGCTCGCGGGTGAGGACCTGGCGGGGGTGCGCCAGGAACATCTCCAACAGCGTGAACTCCGTGCGGGTCAGCTCGACTTGGCGGCCGTTGCGGGTGACCTCACGCGTCGCGAGGTCCATGCGGAGGTCGGCGAAGGTGAGGGAGTCGTCCTCGGGGGCGGTACCGGCTGCCGCGGCCGCCGCGTACGAGCTGCGGCGGAGCAACGCCCGTACCCGCGCGAAGAGTTCGTCGAGTTCGAAGGGCTTGACCAGGTAGTCGTCCGCCCCGGCATCCAGTCCCGTCACCCGGTCGCCGACCGTGTCGCGGGCCGTGAGCATCAGGATCGGGGTCGTCGTGCCGGCGCCCCGCATCCGGCGGGCCGCCGTCAAGCCGTCCATGCGCGGCATCTGGATGTCGAGGACGACCAGGTCGGGCTGGTACGCGGTCGCCTTCTCCAGCGCGTCCGCGCCGTCGACGGCGACTTCGGTGTCGTACCCCTCGAACGCGAGGCTGCGCTGGAGTGCTTCGCGTACCGCCGGCTCGTCGTCGACGATCAGGATGCGCTGGGTGTCACGGTCGCCTTCGGCGGGGCTCATGGGCTGGATTCCTCGGGTGCGGTGGGACGGGGAGACAACGATCGGCTGGTCGCAATCAGCCTCGCATGTTTCCCGGCCGGTGCGTGAAGAGGGGAGGAAGTGAGAAAAAGGGTGAGATCGGCTCGCCTCGTGGTGAGCTCGGCTTCCACCGGGTCTCCGACTCGGCTCCCCGGGTCTTCGACTCAGCCTCGCATCGTCTGGAGGCGGTTCAGCGGCACCTTGCGGTGGTGCGGGCGGGCCGCGCTGGTGCGCAGGCCCATCAGCTCCGGGACGGGCGCCACTTCCGGTGCCCGCGCGGCCGGCGCGTGCAGTTCGTACGCCACCCCGAGGGCCAGGCCGAGACCGGCCGCTCCGGTGTCGGTCACCGTGTGCGAAACCTGCTTGATCATGACGTACTCCCTACTGTGATGGATCGACCGCGCCGGGTGGATCTAGCTGTCGGAACCGCCCGCCCGCAGCGAAGCCAGGTCCGCCTTGACGGTGTTGATCGGGATGGCGAAGCCGATGCCGATGCTTCCGGCCTCGGACGACGAGGACGAGGAGTCCGAACTGGACGAGTACATCGCGGAGTTGATGCCGATGATGTTGCCGTTCGCGTCGATCAGGGCGCCGCCGGAGTTGCCGGGGTTGAGGGACGCGTCGGTCTGGATGGCCTTGTACGTCGTGGTAGAGGAGCCCGTGTCGCCGTTGAACTGCTGGCCGCCGAACTGGAACGGCCACTCGCCGTTGCTGCCGCCGGACCCCTGGCTCTGGCTCTCGTCGGTCGAGACGGTCACGTCACGGTTCAGGGCGGAGACGATGCCGCTGGTGACCGTGCCGGTCAGCCCCTCGGGGGAGCCGATCGCGACGACCGTGTCGCCGATCTGGACGCCGGCGGAGTTGCCGAGGGTGGCCGCCTTCAGGCCGGAGGCGTTCGACAGCTTGAGGAGCGCGAGGTCCTTCTTGCTGTCGGTGCCGACGACCGTCGCGGTGTACGACTTGCCGTCGCTCGTCTTGACCTTGACCGAGGTGGCGCCGGAGATCACGTGGTTGTTGGTGACGACCTCGCCGCCCGCGGTGATGATCACGCCCGCACCGGTCGAGGTGCCGTTGCTGAGGGTGGCGTTGACCTCGACCACGCTCGGGCTGACGGTCGCGGCGATCGTGGCGACGTCGCCCCTCTTGCTGGAGGGCACGACGGCCGTGGTGGTGCTGGAGGTGGCGACGGTGTCCTTGCCGGTCAGCTCCTGGAAGGCGTACGCCGTGCCGCCGCCGACGGCCGCGGCGACGATCGCCACGGCGGCGAGCAGCGCGAGCGGACCCCGGGTGCGCTTCTTCGGCTTGGGCGCCTCGCCCTGGACGTGGGTGAGGAGAGCGGTGTCGCCGCCGCCGTGACCGCCGCTGCCGTCGGCGGCGAGAGCCCCGCCGTCACCGGCGCCGTAGCCGTCACCGCCGCCGTACGCTCCGCCGTCGGCGCCGAAGGCGGCCTGCGGGGCGGGCGAGGGGGCGGGCGTCTGGGCCGGCCACGCGGGTGCGGCCGGCTGCTGCGTCTGCTGCACGGGCTGAGGCTGCTGCACCGGAGGCTGGTAGGCCGGCGGGGGCGGCCACTCCGGGTTCACGGGAGAAGAGGCGTGCTGCTGCTGGGGGTACGCCTGCGGCTGGTCGCCCTGGGGGGTCTCGTACTCGCCGCTGCGGCGGAAGCTCTCGGTCATGGAACAGAGCCTGTCGCGCGATCATGAGAGGTACCTGAGTCCCCGCTGAGAAGCCCGACAGAACCTCGTATGCCCGATATAAAGACGCCGGAGCCCCGGAAACTCGGGGATCCCAGAGAACCCTGTGACCGCCGGAGAGAACTCTGTGACGGCTGCGGCGAACCCTGTGACGGTCGCGGCGAACCCGGCGACCTCCCCTACGGGGTGGCCTCAGCCCTCGCAGCCGCAGGACTGCCGTATCACCAGTCGCGACGGGAACACCTTCAGCCGCTCGCGGCGCGAACCCGCCACCCGCAGGCCGTCGTCGAGGACGAGGTCCACGGCCGCGCGGGCCATCGCCGGGCGGTCCGATGCGATCGTTGTCAGCTTCGGGTCGGCCAGGGCCGCTTCCTTGATGTCGTCGAAGCCGATGACACCCAGCTCGCGCGGTACGTCGATGCGCAGCTCGCGCGCGGCCCGCAGCAGGCCGATCGCCTGGTCGTCGGTGGAGCAGAAGATCGCGGGCGGACGGCGGGGGCCGGAGAGGATGCCCAGGGCGACCTGGTAGGCGTCGTAGCGGTTGTACGGGGCTTCGAAGAGGCGGCCCTCGGTCGGCAGGCCGGCCTCGGTCATCGCGCGCCGCCAGCCCTCGACGTGGTCGGAGACCGGGTCACCGACGGCCGGCGTCGCCGCCGTACCGCCCATACAGGCGACGTAGTCGTAGCCGTGCTCCAGGAGGTGCCGTACGGCGAGCTGGGCGCCGCCCAGGTCGTCCGTGACGACGGCGACGTCGTCGATGGCCTCGGGGCGCTCGTGGAGGAGGACGACCCGGGCGTCCCAGGCCTCGATCTCGGCCGCGGCGTTGTCGTTCAGCGCGTGGCTGACCAGGATCAGTCCGGAGACCCGCATCCCGAGGAAGGCCCGCAGATAGTGGACCTCGCGCTCGGCGATGTAGTCGGAGTTCCCGACCAGCACCATTTTCCCGCGCTCGGACGCGGCCTGTTCCACCGCGTGCGCCATCTCCCCGAAGAAGGGCTGGCGCGCGTCCGGCACGATCAGGCCTATGAGGTCCGTACGCCGCGACGCCATGGCCTGGGCCACCCGGTCGGGTCGGTACCCCAGTTCCTTGATCGCGGCGAGGACACGCTCGCGCGTGGCCGGGGCAACCGGCCGGGGTCCGTTGTTGATGACATAACTGACGACGGCAGTCGACGTCCCTGCCAGCCGCGCTACATCATCCCGAGTCACCTTGGCCACGCGCGGAGTCTACGCGGATGGACCCGCTCTGGGCAGGGCGTTTCGAAGCTTCTCTCAGCTTCCGCGCACCATCTTCGCGCGGAGCCGACACCGAAAAGCGACGCCCTGCCCGGATACGGTTACGCCTCGGCCGCGATCTCGGCCGCGTCCAGGGCGGCGGACTCGGCCGTCTCGTCCGCATCCTCCGGCTTTGCACCGGCGATGGCAGCGCTTGCCTTGAGCTTGGCCTCCTCGCCGCCCCGGTCACCCTTCTCCGGGGTAACGAATCGATAACCGACGTTCCGGACGGTCCCGATCAGCGACTCGTGCTCGACTCCGAGCTTCGCGCGCAGCCGTCGTACGTGGACGTCGACCGTGCGCGTGCCGCCGAAGTAGTCGTAGCCCCAGACCTCCTGCAGCAGCTGGGCGCGCGTGAAGACGCGGCCCGGGTGCTGCGCGAGGTACTTGAGGAGCTCGAACTCCTTGAAGGTCAGGTCGAGGACCCGGCCCTTGAGCTTGGCGGAGTACGTCGCCTCGTCCACGGAGAGATCGCCGTTGCGGATCTCCATGGGGGAGTCGTCGTTGACGATCTGCTGGCGGCCCATGGCCAGGCGCAGTCGCGCCTCGACCTCGGCCGGTCCGGCCGTGTCGAGCAGGACGTCGTCGATGCCCCAGTCGGCGGTGACGGCCGCGAGGCCGCCCTCGGTGACGACGAGGATGAGCGGGCACCCCGGGCCGGTGGACCGGAGGAGCTGACACAGGCTGCGCACCTGAGGCAGGTCACGGCGGCCGTCGATCAGGATGACGTCGGCACCTGGGGTGTCGACGAGAGCGGGGCCTTCCGCCGGTGCCACGCGCACGTTGTGCAGCAGCAGGCCAAGGGCCGGAAGCACCTCCGTAGACGGCTGGAGGGCATTGGTCAGGAGCAGCAGAGAACTCATAAGTCTGGTTCCTCCTCGGTCCCTGCGAGGACGTGTGTCGTGCGGCACAGCGTTTGCGATCCCGGGGGCCGTGTATCACCGGCGGCCACCTGTGGTTTCCCGTGGTGTACCACTTCGTATACAACGCTCCCGGAAGCACAAAAGGACCCGGGGGCTTCGCTGCCCGAGTCCTCTGTCGAGCAGAATAGCCCACATGAGCGCTGGTACGGCAGGTCATGTGGCACGATCCACCGTTCGTCCGAACTCTGAGACGATCAGACGTACACCTTTGCGGACGTTTCTGCACACCGACGACGGGGTGACGATCGATTCCGTATACGAACCGGGGGCGCCCGTATACGACGCCTCCCGGTCACCTTCCGGTGATCCGGTGTTCGTCGTGGCGCACGGTTTCACGGGCGATGTGGACAAGCCCCATGTACGGCGCGTGGCCGAGGCGTTCCTCCAGTACGGGGCCGTGGTCACCTTCTCCTTCCGGGGCCACGGCGCCTCCGGCGGACGGTCCACCGTCGGCGACCGCGAGGTGCTCGATCTGGCGGCGGCGGTCGCCTGGGCGCGCGAGCAGGGGCACGCGCGCGTGGTCACCGTCGGCTTCTCGATGGGCGGTTCGGTGGTGCTGCGGCACGCGGCGCTCTACGGCTCTCAGGCGCACGCCGACGGCCAGAGGCGCGAGGGGCGCACAGAAGCGCACACGGACGCTGTGGTTTCCGTGAGTGCGCCGGCCCGCTGGTACTACAGAGGGACGGCCCCCATGCGCAAACTGCACTGGCTGGTGACCCGCCCCGAGGGCCGCATGGTCGGCCGCTACGGCCTCAACACCCGTATCGAGCACAGGGGTTGGGACCCGGTCCCGCTCTCCCCGGTCGAGGCGGTCCCGCGCATCGCGCCGACCCCGCTCCTCATCGTGCACGGCGACCGCGACGGCTACTTCCCCGTGGACCACCCCCGCATGCTGGCCGACGCCGCCGGTGACCAGGCCGAACTCTGGCTTGAGCCGGGCATGGGCCACGCCGAACACGCGGCCGCGGACGACCTGCTGGCCCGCATCGGGCGCTGGGGCGGTTCACAGGACAGTTAGCCTGACGGGTGTTGACGCCGAGTCCGTCGACACCGGTCTACCGAGGAAGCGAGCACATGCCAAAGGTCACGGTGCGCTACTGGGCCGCCGCGAAGGCCGCGGCCGGCATCGCCGAGGAGCCGTACGACGCGGTCACCCTCGCCGACGCCCTCGCCGCCGTCCGCGAGCGACACCCCGGGGAACTCGCCCGCGTACTGCTGCGATGCTCGTTCCTCGTCGACGGTGACCCCGTGGGCACCCGCGGACATGAGACGGTACGGCTGGCCGAGGGCGGCACGGTCGAGGTGCTCCCGCCGTTCGCAGGAGGATGAGCGAAGCGATGAGCAACCAGCCGTACGAGGGCTATGGCGAGGGCTACGACCCCTACGCCCAGCAACAGCAACCCCAGCAGACACAGGCGCAGCAGGCACAGGCGCAGGCGTGGCCCGGGCATCAGCAGCAGGCGTACGACGACGCGCAGGCCGACCAGCAGTACACCCAGCAGTGGCAGGGCCAGACCTGGGACACCCAGGTCCAGCAGACCAGGCCCGCCGCGTCCGACCTGGCGTACTTCCCGCCGCAGAACTACCAGGCGGCACCGCAGAGTCACGACCCCTACGCGCAGCCCCCCAGACCTGAGGCCCCCGAGGCGCAGGCACCCGCCGCGGAGGGCTACGGCCCGCCCTCCCTCGCCGGCAACGCCCGCATCACGGACGCCCAGCGGGCCCGCCTTGAGGGCCGTTCGCCGATCATCGAGCCCGGGATGCAGCCGGCCGGCCTCACCGCCGTACTGGCGCTCCTGCTCTCCGTCACCGCGCAGGTCGGGTCGTACGCCCTCGTCGTACCGCTCGTCGTCCTTCAGGCGGTGACGGCCGCGGGCTGGTTCCGGCTGAACGGGATGTGGCCCGCGCGGCAGGGCATCGCGCTGGCCTTCGCGGGCGCGCTCGTCGCGGACGTGGCGCTGCTCGCGGCCGGTCGGGAGAACGGTCCCGCCGCGATCCTCGGCACCCTTGGCGTCTGGGTCCTGCTATCCCTCGTCATGCAGTTGCGCTCGCACGCCGACCCGGACACCCGGATCACCAGCCTGATGGCCACGGTCGCCTCGGCGGCCCTGGCCATCGTCGCGGCCGGTCACCTCGCGGCCGACCCGGACGCGGTGACGGTCGGCGCGGCGGCGGTCGCGGTGGCGATCCTGGCCCGCGCGCTGCCGCTGCCGACCGTGGCGTCGGTCGTCGTCTCGCTGCTGGCGGCCGCCGGTGCGGGCATCGCCGTAGGCGGGATGACGGGCATGGGCGCGAAGGGCGCGCTGCTCGGCGCGGGCGCGGCGGTCTGCGCGCTCATCGGCCACCGGGTGGCGAGCTACGACTACCCGTCCCGCTTCGTCCACTTCACGGCCGGTGTGGCCCTCCCGCTCGCGGCGGCGGCCCCGGCGGTGTACCTGCTGGGGCGGGCGCTCGTATAGCGCGGGCGGCCAAGTTCCGTGTCGTAGGCGGTAGTTAAGAGCCCTGTCACAGGTGATCGACAATTTCGCGATACACGTGTCCCGCAGGACTACTCTCGCGCTGGGCGGCCACTAGGTCGTCGTACCGCTTTCGTCGACGACTGTCAGGTGGGGATCTCCGTACATGCGCGGGCTACGAATACTTCTGATCGTCGTGGTGATTCTGGGGGTCCTGTTCGTGGTCGTGGACCGGGTCGCGCTCCACTTCGCGGAGGAGGAGGCCGCGTCCAAGGTGAAGACCAGCGAGAACCTGGCCAGCACCCCCGACGTCTCCATCAAGGGTTTCCCCTTCCTCACCCAGGTCGCCTCCGGTGAGCTCGACGACGTGGAACTCGGCGTCGGCCAGTACGAGGCCCCGACCGGCAACACGAGCGCCTCCGGCGGCGCCACCACGATCCGGATCGACGACCTCAAGGCCGACATGAAGGACGTCAAGTTCTCCAGCGGCTACAGCTCCGCCACGGCGGCCACCGCGACGGGCACCGCGAGCATCTCCTACGACCAGCTGCTCAAGGCCGCCAAGTCCGCGCCGACGCCCGTCTTCACCGGCGTCACGGCCCAGATCGTCAGCCTCTCCGACGGCGGCGACGGCAAGATCAAGGCCGACATGAAGGTCACGGTCACGGGGGTCGGGACGACGACGTATCCGGTGCTCAGCACGGTCACCGTCGTGGGCAACACGGTGAAGGTGCACGCGGACAACCTGCCCAAGCTGGTCGTCGACCTCGCCGACTCCCGGGTCCGCTCGATCACCGACTTCCAGCAGACGCTCGACCAGCTGCCGGGCGGTGTGAAGCTGGACAGTGTGCAGGCCGCGAAGAGCGGTGTGGACATCAAGGTGAAGGGTTCGAACGTCAGGCTGGCCGGGTAGGACGAGGTCCGGGCGGGCGGTGCCCGTCCGAGGGGCGAGACGGCGGTGTCCGTGCGGCAGGGGAATTAACGGCCGAGGGGGCCCGGGATCCCTGCCGTAGGGCCGCTGGCGGCTCGCTCGTCTCACATCACGGACGATCGCGTCTCAAAATACGACACACCGGTGACATGCCCGGCGATCCGTCCCTACGATCGTCGTTATGAAGCGCCAGGCGGACGACCTCACGAAGCGGCGGGCAGTAGACCTGTGCCGCGTCGCCGCCATGCTCTGTCGCACTTTCTGAGCGGAGGCGCAGGCCTCCGTCTTCCCCCCCCGTGTCCCTGATCAGGGACACCCGCGCGAGCGCGCACCCTTTCTCTCACGCACCGCACCGCCGTAACTGCCCCGGAGGAGAAAAGCATGAGCCGCAGTGACGTCCTGGTCGACGCCGACTGGGTCGAGGCCAACCTCGACAACCCGAGCGTGGCGATCGTCGAGGTCGACGAGGACACGTCCGCGTACGAGAAGAACCACATCAAGAACGCGATCCGGATCGACTGGACGAAGGACCTCCAGGACCCGGTACGCCGTGACTTCGTCGACCAGGAGGGCTTCGAGAAGCTCCTGTCCGGCAAGGGCATCGGCAACGACACGCTGGTGATCCTCTACGGCGGCAACAACAACTGGTTCGCGTCGTACGCCTACTGGTACTTCAAGCTCTACGGCCACGACAACGTCAAGCTGCTCGACGGTGGCCGCAAGAAGTGGGAGCTGGACGCCCGCGAGCTGGTCGAGGAGGTCCCCGCGCGCGCCGAGACCTCCTACAAGGCCAAGCCGCAGAACAAGGCGATCCGCGCCTTCCGCGACGACGTCGTGGCGGCCATCGGTTCGCAGAACCTGGTCGACGTCCGTTCGCCCGACGAGTTCAGCGGCAAGCTGCTCGCGCCGGCGCACCTTCCGCAGGAGCAGTCGCAGCGTCCGGGCCACGTCCCGTCCGCGCGCAACATCCCGTGGTCGAAGAACGCCAACGACGACGGCACCTTCAAGTCGGACGACGAGCTCAAGGAGCTCTACGCCGAGGAGCAGGTCGACCTCGCCACGGACACCATCGCGTACTGCCGTATCGGCGAGCGCTCGGCCCTGACCTGGTTCGTGCTGCACGAGCTGCTCGGTGTCGAGAACGTCAAGAACTACGACGGTTCCTGGACCGAGTACGGCTCCCTGGTCGGCGTTCCGATCGAGCTCGGCGCCAACAAGTAAGCAACCGCACAACCGCTGCGACCTGAAGGAAACCAAGACATGTGTGGAGCGAAGGCCGGCGGCCCCGACGCCTCGACGATCAAGCCCGGTGAGACCACCATCCAGGGCCAGGTGACCCGTAACGGCGAGCCGGTGACGGGCTACGTCCGTCTCCTGGACTCGACCGGCGAGTTCACCGCGGAGGTCCCGACCTCCGCCACGGGCCAGTTCCGCTTCTACGCGGCTGAAGGCACCTGGACCGTCCGCGCCCTCGTTCCGGGCGCCACCGCCGACCGCACGGTGGTCGCCCAGACGGGCGGCCTGGCGGAGGTCGCGATCGCAGTCTGATCGCCGTCTCACTGTCGAAGGGCCGCACCTCCTGAGGTGCGGCCCTTTCGCATGCGCGGGCCTACCCTGGAAACATGCTGGCACGTCGCCGTCGCGTGACCCCTCCTTGATGTGCTCCTTGCACTGCTTCGCAGGCTGCGGAGCGCTGCGTCGGCCTCCGGCCGCCGACGCCGGCGGGCCCGCACCTGTGGAGTCGGCTCTGATGCGGGCCTACGCTGGAAGCATGCTGGCACGTCGCCGTCGCGTGTACTTCGTCATGATGGGCATCTGCATCGGGCTCTTCGTCCTGGCCTGGGGAGTCGTGCGGATCTGGTCGGTGCCCGCGGCCGTGGGGATGTGTGTGGTCGCGATGCTGATCCCGCCGGTCGCCGCGATGGTCGCCAACCGGCGCGGCCCCGACGACCGCTGGTGGGACGACCCGTCCGGTGACCCCAAGTCCGACGAGTGGTGGGACGAGCTGGACGGGAAGAAGCGCCGCCCGTAAGGCGCGCGGTGAGCGGGTAGAGGGCGGGCATGTCGCCTACGAGACTGTCCACCGTGGTGCTGGACGCGCGGGACGCGCACGAGCTGGCCGGCTTCTACGCCCGCCTGCTCGGTTACGTGATCCGGGCCGAGGAACCGGACTGGGTCCTGATCGGCCCGCCCGAGGGCGGCACCGGCCTCTCCTTCCAGACCGAGCCGGAGTACGTCCCGCCGGTGTGGCCCACCCGGAACCCCGGCGAGCAACAGATGATGCTGCACTTGGACATCGAGGTCGACGACCTGGCGGGCGAGGTCGAGCGGGCCGTACGCGAGGGGGCCACGCTCCACGCGCACCAGCCGCAGGACGACGTACGGGTCCTGCTGGATCCGTCCGGCCACCCCTTCTGCCTGTGGCGACAGGAGCAGGGGGTGTGATCGAGGGGCGTCACGGGGCTCAACCGGAGGCGGGCCGCAGGTTGTTCATGAGCAGGCCGAGGGTGAACTCGAAGCGGTCGTGGCCGGTGCCGGAGATCAGCTCGGCGGCATGGCGTCGGGTCTGCGGGAACTTCTCGGCCGGCAGTGCCGTGAAGCGCTCCAGCAACTCCTCGTGGCTGAGCACCCATTCCGGGTCCTGGTGCCGGCGCCGCTGCCGGACCAGCGACTGTTCCAGTGCGTAGGCGCTGACGTAGAGGGACAGCGCGTCGCGGGCCCATCCGGCCGTCCTCGGTTCGATGCCGCCCGCGAGCAGGATCGCCAGGATTCCCTCGCCGACCCGCAGCGTTTCCAGGCTGGTCGGCACCATGGCCAGCGCGGCGCGCGAGACTCCGGGGTATTTCAGGTACAGGTCGCGGATCTGCGTGTACACCGCGAGCAGTTGCTCGCGCCAGGCGGCCGGGTCCGGTTCGGGGAGCACGACCTCGGCGTAGAGCCTGCCGATCAGCAGGTCGTCGAGGTCGTCCTTGTTGACGATGTGCGCGTACAGCGACGACGGACCGGTGCCGAGCACGGCGGCGACCCGGCGGATGGTCAGCGCGTCGTACCCCTCGGTGGCGACGACTTCCAGGGCGGCGTCGGTGATCCGCTCGACGGTGATCGGCTTCTTGCGGGCCGCGCGGCGTTGGCGGGGATCGCGGGGATCGGCTGACATGCCGACCACCTTACCTTGACACGAACTTAGTTCGTTCAGTAGAACTTAGATCGTCAGAACGAACTAAGTTCGCCAGTCAGGCGAACCTGGTTCGTGGCGGGTCGATTTTCCGGAGGTGTGTGATGAGAGTTTCCGTAGTCGGAGCCGGTCTGGGAGGTCTGGCTCTCGCGCAGGGTCTGCGCGGTGCCGGCATCGAGGCCGACGTGTTCGAGCGGGACCCGGGGATCGTCGCCCGGTTCCAGGGCTACCGGCTCGTGCTGGACCCGACCGGGTTCCGGGCGGTGCGCGACTGCCTGCCGACGCGCTGGCACCCGCTGCTGGACGAGATCGTCATGGACGCCTCCGCCGAGCAGCTGATCCTGGACCCGCAGTTGAATGAGATCGGCAGGCTCGGCGCGGGCCGGACCGGCATCGTGGTCGACCGGCAGGTGCTGCGACACCTGTTGCTGACCGGCCTCACCGTGCACACCGATGCCGCGCTGACCGGCTACGACGTGCTGGCCGACGGCACTGTCCAAGCCCGGTTCGCCCACCGCGACCCGGCCACCGCCGACCTGCTCGTGGGCGCGGACGGCGTCACCTCTGCGGTTCGCGGGGTGCTGTCGCCGCGGACCACCCCGACCGACACCGGCGTCCGGTTCGTCATCGGCCGCACCCCGCTGACCGACGAGTTCGCCGGCCTGTCCAAGGCGTACGGCTCGAAGATCGCGGGCGACGGCGTCAGCCTGCTGCTCGGCGCGATGCGCTTCCGTACCCCGCCGCAGCAGGCCGCCGAGCAGCTGGCCCCCGACGTCACGCTGCCCGACATCGGCGACTACGTGCGCTGGGCCATGATCCTGCCGTCGAACGGCTCGCTGGAGGATCTGACCGCGCAGGACGCCGTGCTGTCCAGGATGGAAGGCTGGCACCCGGAGCTGCGCGCGCTGATCGAGCAGGCCGACCCGGACAACAGCACGCTGCTGTCCATCCGGGTGGTCAAGCCCGGTGAGCGCTGGGCGTCCGGCCCGGTCACGCTGCTCGGCGACGCGATCCACGCCACCTCCCCGACCGGCGGCAACGGCGCGAACACCGCGCTGCGCGATGCCGACCTGCTGCGCCGCCGCCTGATCGATGCCGACGAAGGCCGCCGGGATCTGCTCGGCGCGGTCGGCGACTACGAGCGGCAGATGTTCGAGTACGGCGCGGAGGCCGTGCGCAGCAGTCTTGAGAAGCTGCCCGCGTTCGCCCCTGGAGCGAAGCTGTCCTGAGGCGTTCCGGGTGTTGATGGGGACGCCTACGCGCTCACGTCGTCGCGATGATCGCCATCAGCAGGCCCCCGATGCACATCGCGGTGAGCGCGCCGGTCCAGAAGGCGTCCTCGCGCAGGGCCCGGGGTGCGCGGAACCGGCGTCGGCGTCGGGCGGGTGGGGGCGTGGGTACGGGTGCGGCGGGTGGTGGTGCCGGGGGCTCCTGCTGTCGTACGACGGGTAAGGGCGCCATCGGCATGAGGGGTGGCGGTACCGCCTGGGCCGGGGGGACCTGGATCAGCTGGTGAGGGCGGGGGCGGTTCATACGGGGTGGACCTCGCTGCGGTGTTTGCGGAGCAGGACGTTCGCGTCGGTCTCGGCGCTGTAGTCACGCGCGGTGCGTGCCGCCGCCCGGACCTCGGCCAGTTCCGCGCACCCGGCGCAACCGGGGGCCGGCTGCGGCGGTACGGCGACCAGGAACGGGGCGTCGGTGCGGGCGCGGTAGTTTGCGGCACGGACCCCGGCGCTCATGCGCTCCGCGTCCGTGGCCGGGCGGAGTGACCCGGGGTCGGCCTGCCATTCGCGTCCGCCGCCGACGGGCCTCAACAGGGTGTAGGGCCCTGCCTTGTCCTGGTACTCGCCGACCGTGTCGGTCGCCGGGTCGTAGAGCAGCGTTCCGGGTTCCATCGGCGCATCCTCCTCTTCCTCTTTGTGCAACTTCCATACAGAATGCGACAGTTGCACTACTCTGTGCAGCCCTGGGTGTGTTACGAGGATGACCCAGGGCGGAGGCGAATGCGGCGCCAACGGGCTCAACTTCCGCGCCGGGCGCGCCAAATTCCACAAATTCCACAGGAGGTCGCGATGCCGCAACGGCTGGTGGTCACGGAACGCAGCCATGAGCCCAGGAAGCGGTTTGCCGAGGAGTTGCGGAGGCTGAGGCGTGAACGGGGCCTGAGCCTGCGGGAGTTGGGGAAGGCGTTGGGGTGGGACGCGTCGCAGTTCGGGAAGATGGAGCGTGGGGGCACGCTGGGTGGGCCCGAGGTCGTACAGGCGCTGGACCAGTACTACGGCACGGTGCCGCTGCTACTCACCCTGTGGGAGTTGGCAGTTGGTGACCCGAGGCAGTTCAAGGAGCAGTACCGGCGGTACATGGTGTTGGAGGCCGAGGCCCTGGGGTTGTGGCAGTACTCCGTGAGCAGGCCGCCGGGTGTGCTTCAGACAGCGGAGTACGCGAGGGAAGCGCTGATGGCGGGCGGGCTTCGAGGCGAGGAGCTGGAGCAGCAGGTCGACGCGCGAAACGGACGGCGCCGGGTGCTGGAGGGGGAGGATCCGCCCCCGTTCCGCGTGATCCTCTCCGAGCTGGTGCTGCGGAACTCCCTGCGCAACACCCAGGCGTGGCGGGGGCAGTTGGAGTTCTTGGTGGAGGCGGCGGATCGGCCGAACATCGCCCTTCACGTTCTGCCGTTCGGCACGGGGCTGCACGGGTTGGACAGCACGGACGTGATGTTCCTGCGACTGCTGGACGGCCGAACCGTGGCCTACGCCGAGAACGACGTGAGCGGTGAACTGATCGAGGAAACAAGCAAGGTCGACCAGCTTCAGCGGACATATGATGCGGTACGCGACCTGGCGTTGTCCCTGGCCGAGTCGCGATCGTTCGTCCTGCGGATGTTGGAGGAAGTGCCGTGCGAGCCATCGACTTGAGCAACGTGACGTGGCGCAAGAGCAGTTACAGCAACTCGGACGGCGGCAACTGCGTCGAGGTCGCCTCCAACCTCCCCCTCGTCCCCGTTCGCGACAGCAAGAACCCCGACCACGGCACCCTGATCTTCGGCGTGGACGCCTGGTCGGAGTTCGTAAGCTCGGCTAAGGCTCAGTAGACGAGCGCCTGCGTGCCGTCGGCCATAACCTCCTGCACGAACACCTGCGCCCCGGCGATCCGAACCCCCTCGATGACATCCTTCTCGGAGATGTCCCGGCGGGCCGCGCACTGCGTGCACAGGGTGACGCGGCCCGCGGCCAGGATCGAGTCGATCAGGTCGGGCAGCGGGGCGGCGTGCGGGAGTTCGAACTCGGCGGCGCGGCCCGGCAGGGCGAACCACGCGGACTCGCCGGTCAGCCACAGGGAGACGTCCACTCCGCTGGCCACGGCGACCGCGGCCACCGTGAACGCCTGTGAGCAGCGTTCGGGGGCGTCGGTTCCTGCCGTCACCTTGATCACGAGCTTCTTCGACATGACCGAATCGTAATCAACTCCCTTACAACTCCCTGCGTTGGCCATGGGTCTCCTGTGCGCGCATATGGAATGCGCACGTCATGTTCCGTGGGGGACGTTTTGGAAGTACCGGAAGAATCCATCGAAGAAGTACCGGATCCGGAGCCGGAGTTGGGCCCGGAGACAGAGCCGGAGTCGGGGCCCGCGCCCCGCCCGCGTCGCCGGGGCCGTACCACCCTCCTCATCGCCGTCGCCGCCGTGCTCGGTGTCGTAGCCGGTACCTGTACGGGTTTCCTCGTGCAGGCGAACCGCGCACCCGACGCGCTGCCCTCCCTCTCGCAGGCCACGCTCACCCAGGCGAAGGGGCCGGCTCCGGAGCCGTTGTCCGCCGCCCAGGACCGTGAGGTCAAGGTCGACGGCGACCTGCGCAAGCTGCTGCTGAAGAGGCCGAGCGGGGCGCGGGACGCGGACTACACCACCGGGGAGGACGGGTGGCTGGACCTGGCCGGATACGCGGAGATGTACGACAGGCCGGCCAACGCCTTCCCCGAGCTCGTCGCCAACGAGTTCCGCCGCGCGGCTGTCGCGAACTGGCGGGAGGGCAGCTCGCTCTTCGTCGAGATCCGGCTCGTGCAGTACCGCCAGCAGGACCAGCTTGTCGTCCCCGACTCGGCGAGCAGCGCCTACACCTACGCCGAGAACAAGCCCCACACCGACAGCTGGCCCATCCCGGGCACCGGTGACGGGATGGCGTACGTCCACAACTCGCCGGACCGCGAGGCCGGTTACACGGATGTCTACAACGCCGACGCGCACGCCTGGCGCGGTGACATCGAGATGGAGATCTGGGTCTCCTCCGGGAGCCCCGTCCCCAAGAAGAAGATCATGGATCTGGCCAAGCGGCAGATGGAGCGGCTGTGACCATCGAGAACCCCGAACTGGTCGGCAGCTCCGAGGAGTTGACACCTGATGTCGTCAAGAAGCCGGTGCGCAAGGGCCGTATCGCCGCGGTCGCCGGGGTGGTGCTGCTGAGCCTCGCCGTGGCCGGCGGGGTCGGGTACACCGTCGTGACCGTGAACGGCGCGGACCGGGACGCGGGCGACGTCGTATGGACGTTCCCGAAGGTGTCCGAGGAGAAGGCGACGGGCACGGCGAAGGCGACCGGGCTCGCCGCGGCGCTCGTGCCGTACGGCCTGGACGACGGCTGGAGCGAGGGGCCGGACATCGCGCAGTACGGCTATGACACCTCGTTCACCGGGGCGCAGGCGACGGCGCTGCGCAAGGAGGCGCTGAAGGAACTGCCGCTCAAGCAGCGCAAGCCGTTGGAGAAGGAGATCGACAAGCAGCACACCAAGGGCCTGGCGATGCGCAGTTACGTCAGCACCAACCAGCAGTCGACCGGCTACACGAACAAGGCGGCGACGGTGAACATCGTGCTGGCCCAGATCGGGGACACGTCGGCGGTACGGAGCGCGTCCCGCTTCCAGAACGAGTTCCTCGACGCCCTGGGCGTCTTCCGCCCCGGTCCGACGATCAAGGGCTACAAGAACGCCGAGTGCTTCCTCTCCCCGAAGGACACCGAGGAAAAGATCGACTCGATCTTCTGCTCCGCCTACCAGGGCGAGGTCCTGGTCACCCTCACGGCGGAATCCTCCAAGCCCATGCAGACTTCCGCCATCGCCCACCTGCTCAAGGACCAACTCGACCGCATCAAGGACCCGGGGGAGGCGGTATGACCGACCAGCAGCAGAACACAACACCCAGGGAGCCCGCCCTGACCCCGCCCTCCACCGACTCCTCGGCCGCTCCGACGACGACGGAGCGCACGGCCGTCCCGGCGGCTCCGGAGTCTTCGGTGGTTCCGGCTGCTCCGGAGTCTTCGGCGACACCGGCGGCCTCTGAGCCCTCGGCGGTCCCGGCTGCCCTGGAGCCCACGGAGCCCACGGAGCCTCTGGCCGTCCCGGCCGCCTCCGAGTCCTCGGTTGCTTCGGTGATGGAGGAGCCTTTGGCCGCTCCGCCCGCCGCGGAGTCCTTGGCGGCACCGGCTGCCACAGAGCCCTCGGTGATACCGGCGGGCTCTGAGAGTTCGGTGGCTCCGGCCGCCTCCGAGTCCTCGGTGGTCCCGGTGGCTGAGGAGCTTTCGGCCGCCGTGCCCGCCTCGGAGCCCGTGGCCACAGCGGCTGCTTCAGAGCCCTTGGCGACACCGGCGGGCATGGAGCCCTCAGCCGCACGGGCAGCCGCCGAGTCTTCGGTGGTTCCGCCGGCTTCGGAGTTCTCTGCGACACCGGCGGCCTTCGAGGCCTCGGCTGTACCGGCAGTAACGGAGCCTCTGGCTGTTCCGGCGGCCTCCGCCGAGGTTCCCGTTGGCCCGGGGGTCGTACAACCCCCGCTCAGCCCGGACGCTCCCGAAGCCCCGCCCCTTCCGGCTCTTCCGCCCGCCACGGAACCGTTTACCCCGCTCACCCCCGCCAAGAAAGACCGTCGCGTCCTGCGTGCGGTCCTCCGCTGGACCGCCGCCGTGGTCGTCTTCGCGGTGGTCGGGGCCGGGACGGCGTACGGGATCACCGACATGAAGCGGACGGACGTGCCCGGGCTCGGGACGGCTTCGGACGGGCGGTGGGACTATCCCGTGCTCAGCAAGCCGCCGCTGCCGGCGGGCAGCCCGGGGCCGTTCGCCGAGGCCAACACCGCGGAGGCCCATTTCGCGGATCTGCGGGCGCTGGTGCTGCCGGCACCGAAGGGGGCAACCGGGGACAAGGCACTCGACGGCAGTGACGGCTGGCTGGCCACGAAGGTGTTCCTCGCCGAGTTCTCGTCCGGCGACGACCGGACCGAGCTCGCGCAGAAGCTGACCGACGACGGCCTCCGGCACATCGCGGCGCGCGGCTGGACCACCCCGGACGGCACGCACACCCGGATCTACCTGCTCCAGTTCGACACGGCGACGGTCGCCGACGGCCTGGTCGGGGGGAACCTGGGCGGATACGCGGCCCCCACCTACCCGGTACACGGCGCCGACAGCTACGAGCCGGACGACGACTTCCCGGACGCGGCCAAGATCACGGACGTCTCGCTCGTCCCGTACACCGAGGCGAAACCGTACGGCCCCGAACAGATCCGGCTGGCGTTCCTCACGGCCGGCGACACCGTCGCGATGATCGTGCAGTCGAGGAAGGGCGAGGCGAACGGCGTCCCGTTCCAGCAGACGGTGACGCTCCAGAGCCAGCTGCTCGGCTAGCCGTACCTCGCAGAGAGGGCCGGGCCCCGGCCGCGTAAGCTGGGGCCCGGCCTTATGCACATGTACACGCATCGCACCACGCTCATCCGAGGAGCACCCGTGTTGGAGATCTTCTTCGAAACCCTGCTGGTCCTGGTCTGCGTCGGCGTCCTCGCCTTCGCCGGACTGAGCGTGAAGAAGCTGTACCAGGGCCAGCGCTGACCCCCACCGAGGAACTGCTGACGTCATGATCGAGATCCCGTCCGACCTCCACAAGGACCTGGTCCCCCTCGTCTTCCTGCTCGGCGAGTGGGCCGGCGCGGGTGTCCACGACTTCCCCGGCTCCGAGAAGTGCAACTTCGGCCAGGAGGTCTCCTTCACGCACGACGGCCGCGACTTCCTGGAGTACCGCTCCCACACCTGGGTCCTGGACAACGACGGCAACAAGGTCCGCCCCCTGGAGACCGAGTCCGGCTTCTGGCGCATCGACGCCGACCGCAAGGTCGAGGTCACGATGACCCGCGACGACGGAGTCGTCGAGATCTGGTACGGCGAACTCGCCAAGCAGAAGCCCCAGATCGACCTGGTCACGGACGCCGTCGCCCGCACCGCCGCCTCCGGCCCCTACACCGGCGGCAAGCGCCTCTACGGCTACGTCAAGAGCGACCTCATGTGGGTCGGCGAGAAGCAGACCCCCGAGGTCGAACTCCGCCCCTACATGTCCGCCCACCTGAAGAAGATCGTCACCCCGGACGACGTCGAGCGCTGGGCGAAGGCCCTCCCGGACGACATGCCGGACGACGGGATCGCTTTCTTCAAGTAGTCCTAGACTCTGAGGTGTGGTGAGCACCCAAGGCATGGACCCAGGCACGGACCCAGGCACCGACTGGAAGACCGATCTGCGGCAGCGCGGTTACCGGCTGACCCCGCAGCGGCAGCTCGTGCTCGAAGCCGTGGACACCCTGGAGCACGCGACCCCCGACGACATCCTCATCGAGGTGAGGAAGACGGCGTCGGGGGTCAACATCTCCACCGTGTACAGAACCCTGGAGCTCCTCGAAGAGCTCCAGCTGGTCAGTCACGCGCACCTGGGGCACGGGGCGCCGACGTACCACCTCGCCGACCGGCACCATCACATCCACCTGGTCTGCCGTGACTGCACGAACGTCATCGAGGCCGATGTCGAGGTGGCCGCCGAGTTCCGGGCCAAGCTGCGGGACACGTTCGGCTTCGAGACGGACATGAAGCACTTCGCGATCTTCGGCCGCTGCAAGGACTGCACGGGCAAGAGCGCGACCGCTAAGACTTCAACTACCGAGTCGTAGGCTTACCCGTATGAAGAGCTCCCTGTTGTCCCTGCCCGGCGCCGTCCCCGCCGAAGGAGTGGACGAAGGCGTCGCCGCCCACTACGGCGACCTGTTCCGTGAGCAGCGCACCCTCGCCGACGGCACCGGTTTCGTGGACCTCTCGCACCGAGGGGTCGTCGCCGTCACCGGTGACGACCGGCTGAGCTGGCTGCACCTCCTGCTCACCCAGCACGTCAGCGACCTCCCCACCGGCGTCGCCACCGAGGCGCTGATCCTCTCCGCGCACGGCCACATCGAGCACGCCCTGTACCTCGTCGACGACGGCACCACAGTGTGGATGCACACCGAACCCGACACCCAGGAGGCGCTGATCGCCTACCTGGAGTCGATGAAGTTCTTCTACCGCGTCGAAGTCACCGACCGCACAGCTGAGTTCGCGGTCGTGTACGTCCCCGCCGGCTCCATCGCCGAGGTCCCGGCCGGTGCCGTCGTACGCGAGACGCCGTACGGCCGCGATCTGTTCCTCCCGCGTGAGGACCTGGAGTCGTACGCCGAGAAGTCGGGTCCGCCGGCCGGGATCCTCGCCTACGAGGCGCTGCGCGTCGAGCACCACCGCCCCCGCCTCGGCTTCGAGACCGACCATCGCACCATCCCGCACGAGCTGGGCTGGATCGGTACGGCGGTCCATCTCCAGAAGGGCTGCTACCGCGGCCAGGAGACGGTGGCTCGGGTGCAGAATCTGGGCAAGCCGCCGCGCCGCCTCGTCTTCCTCCACCTCGACGGCAGCGAGGTCCATCTCCCGGGCCACGGCACGGAGTTGAGGCTCGCGGAGGAGGGCGCGGAGGGCCGGAAGATCGGCTTCATCACGACGTCCGTACGTCACCACGAACTGGGCCCGATCGCCCTCGCACTGGTGAAGCGGAACGTGCCGTTGGACGCGCCGCTGCTGGCCGACAACACGGCGGCCGCTCAGGAAGTAGTCGTAGAGCCGTAGTTGTGGGGTTTTGGTGGTGGGGTCTCAGAGGTCGATCACCACGGTGAACGGGCCGTCGTTCGTGAGGGAGACGCGCATCTGGGCGCCGAAGCGGCCCGTCGCCACCGTGGCGCCCAGCGAACGGAGTTGGGCCACCACCTCGTCGACGAGCGGCTCAGCGATGTCGCCGGGGGCGGCCGCGTTCCAGGTGGGGCGGCGGCCCTTGCGGGCGTCGCCGTAGAGCGTGAACTGGCTGATGACGAGGAGCGGGGCGTCGATGTCGCTGCACGACTTCTCGTCGTGGAGCATGCGGATCGACCAGAGTTTGCGGGCCAGTTGGGCCGCCTTCTCCTTGGTGTCCTCGTGGGTGACGCCGACGAGGACGCACAGGCCCTCGCCCTCGATCGCCCCGACCGTCTCGCCGTCGACCACGACGTTCGCACTGTCCACCCGCTGCACCACTGCTCGCATGGGTTCCATGATGCCGTGCGGGCGGAAGCGGTTGTCGGGCGGCCGCAGGGGGCCGATTTTTGATCCTTAACCCCCCATCTGGGGCCGTTCGGGGGCACTCGGTCACATAGCGGCCACTGGGGGTGGCACGATGCTGTCCACACGCCGGTCGAGGGGACGGTTCAGGCACATGAGCACACCGAGTACCGGGCAGCCCCACGGGCCTGTCTCGCTGATCCGCGCGGGAGGACCGGCCACGCGCCGCCCGCCCGCGCAGCGCGTCGACAGCCCGCTGCTGCCCGCCGAACCGCCCACACCCGACCTGACCGCGCTACGGCTCCCGGAGCTGCGCGCGCTGCGCCGCGACGCGCAGCGCGACGAGGCCGACCTGAGTTACGTACGACGGCTCCTCCAGGGCCGGATCGACATCCTGCGCGCCGAACTGGCCCGGCGTTCCCCGGCGGGCGCGGCGTCGGTGGTCGACCGGCTGTCGGAGATCCTCACCGACGCCCCCGCCCGGCACCGTTCGTCGGCCCGGCACGTCACGCTGGGTACGCCGCACAGCGAGGAGTACCGGCTGCTGGCCGCCGAGATGCTCGCCGAGGTCGAACTCTCCGACCTGGAGGCCCGCACCGACCTGGAACTGACCACCGCGATGGGCCGCCTCGTACGGTACGAACAGCAGGTGTCCCGGCGCCGTCAGCTGCTCCAGCACACGGCCGACGGCTGTAGCGCGGAGATCGCCCGCCGGTACCGTGAGGGAGAGGCACAGGTGGACGACCTGCTGACGTGAGTGACGTGAGGGGCCCGATGTGACGGCTGAGGGTGCGGAGATTGTCGACGGGGCCCCTCCGGTGCTGGCGGAGGTGGTTCGCTCCGGCTTCGTCGAGAGCCGGCACCGGGGGAGCCTGGTGGTCCTGGCGGCGGACGGTTCGGCGGAACTGGCCCTGGGTGACGTGACGACCCCCGTCTTCCCCCGCTCCTCCAACAAGCCGATGCAGGCGGCGGGCGTCCTGCGCGCGGGCCTCGACCTCACCGGCGAACGCCTCGCGATCGCCGCGGCGAGCCATTCCGGCGAACTCTTCCACCGCGATCTGGTACGCCGACTCCTCTCCGAACACGGCCTGGACGCAGGCCAGTTGCAGTGCCCGCCGGACCTTCCGTTGGACCCGGTCGAACAGGAGACGTACCTGGCCTCGGGCGCCGTACGCGACCGCATCGCCATGAACTGTTCCGGCAAGCACACGGCGATGCTGGCGGCGAGCGCGCTGCGGGGCTGGCCGTTGGATTCATACCTGGACCCCGACCACCCGCTCCAAAAACTTATCCACAGGGTTGTGGAGGAAGCGGCGGGTGAGCGGGTGGCGGCGGTGGGCACGGACGGCTGCGGCGCCCCGTTGATGGCGATCAGCCTGACGGGCCTGGCCCGCGCCTTCCGTACCTTCGTCCTGGCAGCCCCGGGTACGGCGGAACGCCGAGTCGCCGATGCGATGCGGGCTCATCCCGAGTACGTCGCCGGTACGCGGCGGCCGGACACGTGGCTGATGCGCGCGGTACCGGGCCTGCTGTCGAAGATGGGCGCGGAGGCGGTTCAGGCGGTTGCCCTTCCGGATGGGCGGGCGCTGGCGTTCAAGGTGGAGGACGGGGCGGGGCGGGCGTTGGGGCCGGTGTTGGGGCGGGTGCTGGACCTGATGGGCGTACCGACCGGGGGGCTCGGGAAGGTGGCTGTGCTGGGTGGGGGGCGTGAGGTGGGGGAGATCCGGGCGGTGTTCTAGAGGCGAGGTCGGGCCGCTCGCTTCTTGGCCAGTGTCGGGCTTCCGCGGCCCGAGTAAAGGGCGCTCCCTGCGGTCGCGTCGGCTGCGCCGATTCCGCTGCGCTCCACCCTTGACTAGGGCCGCTCCAGCCCGTTTCAGAAGCGAGCGAGCGGCCCGGAGGAACGGGTGGCCAGGGAGGAACCCCCTTGCCTGAACCGTGCTGCCGACCGGTGCGGAGGAGCGCGCTCGCGTCTCGCCCGCACGCCCCCTCGGCTCAGCGGCCAACGGCGGGTGGGTGGTCGCCAGAAGCCGGGGGTAAATCTAACCACCGTAACGGGCTTTGACTGGTTAGAGATGACCCCAGCCTTCAGGGGGCAGGGGTGGAGAGACTCGGGTGGTGTCTTAGTGGGGGGAGCGCGCTTCTGCTTTTCACCCCGGCCGGCATCATTCAGCCCGTCCGGCGTTTGAGGACGAGGCCGTTCAGGCCGAAGGGGGGTCTGGGGGCGCAGCCCCCAGTGATGGGACGGGTAGGGGCGGCGGGGGCGAGGAAAATCCCCGAGACACCCCGCCGCTCGTACACCTAGCGTGATCCCATGACCAGTCACCCCCAGGATCTCGCCGTCCGCCCCGTCACAGAGCCCGAGATCCCCGACTGGATCCGCGCCCTGAACACCGGTTTCCTCCGCACCCCGCACGTCTCCGACGAAGAGATCGCCGACCGCAGCAGTTACATCGACAGGTCCCGCACCCTCGGCGCCTTCGACGGCCCCCGCTGCGTAGCGACCTTCCGTTCCTTCCCCCAGGAGCTCACGGCGGTGGGCGGCAACCCGGTCCCCGCAGACGCCATCTCGAACGTCACCGTCACGGTCACCCACCGCCGCCGAGGCCTACTGAACCGCATGATGGCCCAGGACCTGGCGGCGGCGAAGGAACGCGGCGACGTCGTGGCCACCCTCATCGCCGCCGAGTACCGGATCTACGGCCGCTACGGCTTCGGCCCCGCCACGTCGGCGACCCAGTGGGAGATCGACGTGATGAGGGCGGGCCTGGACCCCCGCTGGTCCGCCCCGGAGGACGGCGGCCGCATCGACCTGGTGGACGGCGAGGACGTACGCAAGCTCGGCCCCGAACTGCACGAGCGCCTGCGCCGCAACCAGCCCGGCGCGATCACCCGCGACGACCGCTGGTGGCAGGTCACCACGGGCGCCGTACGCCTGGAGCGCGAGCCGTGGACCGAGCCCTTCTACGCCGTCTACCGCGCGGCGGACGGCGAGGTGCAGGGCCTGGCCGCGTACGTCTGCGACGACACGTGGACCGACGCCAAGCAGCCGCAGGACACAGCCACCGTGAAGAAGCTGATCGCGACTACCCCGGCCGCCGAGCGCGCCCTGTGGCACCACATCTGCTCGATCGACTGGGTGACGAAGGTGAAGTCGGGCTGGCGTGCCCCCGACGACCTGCTGCCCCTCCTCCTGCCGGACCCGCGCGCGGCGACGATCACGACACAGGCGGACTGGTTGTGGGTGCGGGTCCTGGACGTCGTACGGGCCATGGAGGCGCGGTCGTACGAGGGGGAGGGCACGTTGGTATTCGAGGTCGTCGACGGCGCCGGGCTCGCCGGTGGGCGTTACCGGTTGGAGGCGTCTGCGCAGGGTGCGTCCTGCACGCCGACCACGGAGAGTGCCGAACTCACCCTCGATGTGGGGGAGTTGGGGACGCTGTGGCTGGGGGACGAGTCGGCCGTGCGGCTTGCCGCGCTGGGGCGGGTGCGGGAAGAACGAGCGGGCGCCGCCCGTGTGGCCGACGCCCTGCTGCGTACGTCCAGGCGGCCGTGGTGCCCGGACATCTTCTGATCCTGAACGACCTTTCCGCTGGTGCCGGTTGATGGACTGGGTTCATCCGTAGCTGTTCAGTTGTGGTGTGGTGCCGGCCGCCGGGCTCTCGGCTCCCCTCCAGGAGAGAGACCCAGGCGGCCAAGTCGGTCAAGTTGGTGACCAACTCTCTTCTAGTTATCTCCTCTTGGGTACGTCTCATAACCACCTTTCCTTGAACTGCCCAAAGATGGCGGGAAGTTGTAGTGTTTGGTCGTGGACCCGGAACACGCCACCGTCAATGGACGGACGAGGTCACCACGGCCACAGTGGTCACACCGCGAGCTGGCCGACGAGCTGCGCACCCGGATCAGGTCCGGTGTACTGCGGCCCGGCCAGCGCATGCCCACCCAGGCCAAGCTGGCGGACGAGTTCGGCGTCGAGCGCGGGGCCGTACGACAGGCCCTGCGCATCCTGCAGTCCGAGCAACTGCTCACCAACGTGTCCAAGGGCAGCCCGGCGACCGTGGCCCCCGACCTCAACCTGGCGCTGACCGGCCCGGGAGCCCCGCCGCAGCCCACGATGGTGGGCCTGGGACCGCGCATATCGGAGGCCTTCGCACAGCCGCACGTCGAGATAGAGGCGCTGTGTCTGACGGCGGTCTCGCTCACGCTGGCCATCGGCGAACCGCTGCGGCAGATCCATGCCGGACGTCTGAAACCGGCCAAGGTCGACGTCCGGGTGCTGCTGCCGAGCAGCGACATCGAACTCGCCTTCCCCTCCCAGGTGGATGCCCCGGCCGACGGCCGGCTGCAACGCCGCTGGCTGGCCCAACGCAACGCCCAGGGCCAGGTGTTGAAGCACAACCTGCTCGCGTTACGCGCGACGCACGGCATCGACGTGCACATCACGTTCCGCGCGCTGCCCTTCACCCCGCCCGTGAAGCTGTACCTGCTCAACGGCTCGGAGGCGCTCTTCGCCTACTACACGCTGACCCAGCGCGAGGCGGAGATCGGCCACGAGCAGGTGGAGATGTACGACGCGGAGGGTACCCAGTCGATGCTGTTCGCCTTCGACCAGGGCGCGGGGCTGCGGGACACGACGTTCGTGGAACAGTCGCACCTGTGGTTCAACGCACTGTGGGAGACGATCAGTTCGGAGCTCACGCTGACACCCACGAGCTGATCGCCTCCCGCAGTGGCTGACCTGACGTGACCTTGGGGGCGGCCTTCGGGTCGTACGGTCACAGAGCCGGTCCGGTGACCAGCAGGGCCAGGACGACGGCCCCGATGGAGCTGATGGCCGGGCTCTTGGCCTTGATGCCGATGGAGAGCAACAGCAGGCCGATGATCCCGGTGGCGCCGTACTTCCACTGGACGATCTGCTCGAAGCCGACGACGAAGACGGCGGAGAGGAGGGCGATGGCAGGCACGGTGGTTCCCCCTTCGGGCTGTGGAAGCAAAACTTCCACCAACTTGGAGAAGTTGGCAGCCAACTCTGCTTAAGTTGTTCCCGATTGGCACCTACTCACACCTACTTACAATCAGGTTCCAAACAACTCCCCTTAGATGGGGCAGAGTTATACCGTTTGGTCGTGACCCAGGAGAACGTGGCAGTGAACGGCAGCAGAAGCTTCTCGCCCCAGGAGATCGCCGACGCCCTGCGTGACCGCATCCGCACCGGCGACCTCAAGGCAGGAGACCGCCTGCCCACCCAGGCCGACCTGGCGGAGGAGTTCGGGGTCGAACGCGGCGCCGTACGCCAGGCACTCCGCCTCCTCCAGGAGGCAGGCCTCCTGACCAACGTGAGCAAGGGAAGCCCACCACGGATCGCGGAGCCGCCGACGCCGACAGGGGGCGAGCCTCAGCCGACCATGGTCGGCCTGGCCCCGCGCCTGTCGGACGCGTTCGCGGCATCGAACGTACGCGTAGACGTCGTGTGCCACACGGCGGAGACACTGATGCTGGCCCTGGGCGAACCCCTCCGCCAGATCCACGAGGGCCGCCTCAGCCCCCAGTCGATCGAGGTCCGCATCCTGGTCCCCTCCAAGGAGATCACCCTCGCGTTCCCCGTCCCGGCCGACGGCAGCGACGAGGACAACTCGGTCCACCAGCGCTGGCTGTCGATGCGCAACGCCCAGGGTCAGGTGCTTCAGCACAATTTGCTGGCTCTGCGGGCCACGCACGGCATGGACGTCCGCGTGACCTTCCGCGCCCTCCCCTTCACCCCGCCCGTGAAGCTGTACCTCCTCAACGGCCAGGAGGCGCTGCTCGGTTACTACTTGCTGACGCGGCGGGAGGAGGAGTACGGCAGCCAGACCCTGGACATGTACGACGCCCTCGGCGCCAAGTCTCTCCTCTTTTCCTTCCTCCGACAGGCCGGCGAGCGGGACGCGGCCTTCGTGGATCAATCGCAGCTGTGGTTCAACGCCCTCTGGGAAACCATCACGACGGACCTGACACTCTCCTAGTGACTCCTGATACGGCGCAGACTGAACCGGTGACAGTAGAGACAGAGAACCTGCGAGAACTGATCACCAAGGCCCGCAACGTCCTGTTCGACTTCGACGGTCCGGTCTGCCGTCTGTTCGCGGGGCACACAGCTGAGCGGGTGGCGGGCGAACTGGTCGAGTGGCTCGAAGGGCGGGGACTGCACGGGCTGTTGACGGAGTCGGAAAGGGACTCCCTGGACCCGCACATGGTGCTGCGCGCCGTCGACCGCCGGCACCCGGGCAGCGACCTGGTCGCGGAGCTGGAGGAACGTCTCACCCAGGAGGAACTCCGGGCCACGTCCTCGGCGATGCCCACGGCGTACGCCGACCCGCTGATCCGCACCTGGTCGGCGGTGGGCTCCCGGCTGGCCATCGCCACCAACAACTCCCCGCGAGTGGTGCGCACTTACCTGGCCGGCCGCGGGCTCGTCCCCTGCTTCGCCCCGCACATCTACGGCCGCACCCAGGACCTCCACCTCCTCAAGCCCGACCCGCACTGCCTCATCCGCGCACTGAACGGCCTGGGCGCCGCACCGTCGGCCACCTTGATGATCGGCGACACCCCGACGGACCTCGAAGCCGCGCAAGCGGCCGGAGTGCCGTTCCTCGGCTACGCGCGTAACGACCGCAAGGAGAAGGTGCTGCGGGACGCGGGGGCCGAGTATGTCGTCGGCTCGATGGAGACGGTGTTGCGGGTGGTGCTGGATCAGGCCTGAGTCATCAGGAGCACGAAGATCACGGCTCCGACGGACAGGCAGGCGGTGTTGCGGGCCTTGAGACCCACGCCTATCAGGAAGAGGCAGAGGAGGCCGAGGGCCCCGTAACGCGACTGCAGTAGCTGTTCGATGCCGAGTGCCATGACGGCTCCCAGCAACTCGATGACGACCATGGGACCCCACCCCTTGCCTGTCGGAGAGTGTTTTTGTCTGACGCCTGATCGGCAACCCGTCCAATTGGACTGGTTGTTGAATTTGGTGTGCCCCGGCTGCTTGATCCCTTAACGCTGCCGCGAAATGTGTATGGCTGACCGTCAAATTCGGCCGCGGTATGACTGGAAGTGGTTTGCCTGGTCCGGTGAGGAGGTACGGTCGTCGTGTGAGCTCAGGACGTGGCGAAGGCGGCGGCAGGGAGTCCAGTGCCTTGTTGGAGGAGCTCCGTGTCCGCATCGCCGACGGCACATACGCGGTGGGACAGCTCCTGCCCACGCAGCGCGAACTCGCCGAGGAGTTCGGAGTCTCCCGTGACACGGTCCAGCGTGTTCTGCGTGAGCTGAAGGACGAAGGGTGGATCGAGTCCCGTCAGGGAAGTGGTTCGCGCGTGGTGAAGAGCCCCATGCACTCGGGCCGGGTTCCGCAGGCGGCACCCCGGCTGCGGGCGGCACTGGGGCCGTTCGTCGCCCGGGCCTTCACCCAACGGGTCGTGCAGTTGGACGTTTTCACCCTCACGTCCGAGAGCCTGGACACTCACGTCCGCCTACAGGCCGAACACATCCGCACGGGGGAGATCGCCACCCCTGAGCGCATCGAGTTGCGGATGTTGCTGCCCTCCGAGTCGCTGGAACTTCCGTATCCGCGTGCCCTGAAGCTGAAGGGTGTGGCAGACGGAGCTGATGGGGCCGACCAATTGGGCGGGTTGCAGGAGCGGACGCAACAGCGGTTGAGGGACATCACCCGGCTGCACACGACGTCGCTGCGCGCGGCCCTGCGGAACCTGCAGACAGAGGGAGTGGTGCCGTCGGTGAACGTGGAGGTCAGGAGTGTCCCCCTGGTCCCTGCCTTCAAGTTGTACCTGCGTCGAGGCGCCGAAGCCCTGTTCGGCCCGTACGAAGTCGTGGAGCGCTCCATCCGCCTCGACGAAGACACGGAGATCGACGCTCTCGACGTTCTCGGGCTGGGGTCGACGCTGATACGGCATGTCAACGACGAGGGTGACCCCAACTCCACCGGATCGGTGTTCATGGAGAGCATGCAGGCGTGGTTCGACGCCTGCTGGGAGCGCCTGGCCCTGACCTCCTGACATCCGCCGGTCGTTCGAGCGAAGTCATCAAGTGGGTTTCGGTTTAGCGAGGTTGCGCCATGCGCTACCGCCTTGGGCATTACAGTGTGCCCACCCTGCTCGCAGCGCATGCACATGGGCGGCGACGTACAGCTATTCAGGAGCGACCTTGGGTGGTCCACCAATGCCCGGAACTCCCTCCAGGGCGAGGGATACGGGCGACGCCTTCGACGGGCTCGTGGCCTGCGCCAAGAACGAGGGGAAGTTCAGCCGGGGTCACCACAACCTGAACTATGTCGTCCGACCGCCGCAGGACGCCTGTTTCAGGCTGCCGGAGCTGAGGGGGCACGACCGCGTCACCGTCCGGGAGCGGATCCGCGATGTGCTGCCGGTCGTCATCAGGACGTGGCAGGACGAGGCGAGGATCCTCGACGCGCTCCGTGGCGTGCTGCCCCATGTGCCGCAGTGTCTCGTCAGACGCGAGGACATGACCGTCCTGAGCTATGTCCAGGGCGTGCCGTTGTCGACCGTCCGCCCCAACGGCACGCAGGTGGATTCCGAGCTCATCTCCGCCCTCGCCGGCCTGCTCGCGGACATGACGCAGGTACGCAGAAAGGATCTGCCTCCGCTGCCGCAGTCCTGGCCCCGGCACAGCAGGGACAGCCGGGCGTTCCTCCGGGCTCTGGCCATGGCGACGGAGGAACAGATCAGGAAGCGCAACTGGCCGAAGTTCGGAGGTCTGTTCGCCACGCTGGGTATTCCCGGGGACGCCATGGTGCGGTTCGCCGAACGGGTACCCGCGATGATCAGCCGCCCTTTCAGCCTGCTCCACACCGACCTGCACCGCGACAACGTGATCTTCTCGTACCACGGCGCCCCGCCTCTGATCTGCGTCGACTGGGAGCTGGCCACCTTCGGTGACCCGGTGCACGACCTCGCCACCCATCTCGTACGGATGGACTACCCCGCTGAGCAGTGGTCCGAGGTGATGGATGCCTGGCGGGCTGCCATGGACCTGCGGTGCGGCGAGGCGGGCAAGGGCGCCGAGCGGGACCTGAAGCACTATGTCGACTTCGAACGCGCCCAGTCCGTCTACCCGGATGTGATGCGCGCGGTGACGTCGCTCGGCGACAAGTTCGACCAACGGGAGCTGGATGCCGCGACGTACGCGGTGCGCAGGGCCCTGTTGCTGGCCGAGGCTCCCCTGCGGCTCAAGAGCGTGCCGGACGAGAAGTCCATCGAGGGGATTCTCTTCCGGTGGAACGTGTCCAACGGAAAGAAGCACAGCAAGCACCAGATCAAGTTGCACATCCCCTGGCGGCGGGACCCCAGGGTTCCCGAGCACCCCGAGTTCCCGGCGTGGGCGGTGCGGGACGCCCTGTTCGCGGAGGGCGCGGCTCCCGCGGACCACGTGTTCAAGGGAACGGCTCATCTCAGCACGGCGGTTCGGGTACGGGACATCCCCCTCCCCGTCATGGTGCGGCGGAAGGTGGGATCGGCGAACCCACGGGAACGGCGGTTCCTCAACGAGCACGCCGTTCTGGGGCTGATCGAGGCATCGGGTGTGCGGGTCCGTGCCCCGCGGGTGCTGGCACTGGGAACCAGCGGTCCCCATTGGAAGGACCAGTTCACCATTCACTCGTACGAGGGGCCGAAGGGCGAGATCCGGCATCCGGACCATCCCGCCGAGGGTCTGCTGCCGCACGAGGCGGACGATCTCGTCGACCAGCTCTGCGAGTTGACGGCAATCGAGTGCGAGGAGCTGGGTTCGGACACCCTGGGGCACGACTTCTTCTATGGCCTGCGCGGCGAACTGCTCCGCATGGTGTCCGAACTGTCCAAGGAGACACTGAGGTTGGCCCGGCAGCTGGGCCTGCCTGGAGACATTGTCCGGCTGGGGGAGATCCTCGACCGGTACATGCTGACCCCGCGCCGTTCCGTACTGCTGCACGGCGATCTCAACCCCTGGAACCTGGTGCGTCGCGAGGACGGTACGGGGCTGACCCTCATCGACTGGGAGATGGCGATGGTCGGCGATCCCCTCTACGACCTGGTCCGCCACATGCACCTGACCCCGACGAGCCCGGACATTCGCGACCGCCTGTTCACCCGCTGGGCGAAGAGGATGCCGGAGGAGTGCACCAAGGGCTGGCGCGAGGACTGGAACGTGTACCGCTGGACCGAGACCGTGCGGTCCGCCTATGTGGACCTCGACCGGCTCGTGACCGGAGACAGCCTCGAAGCTCCCAACGTCCGCCGGGCGGTGGACACATACGCCATGACCTTGAAGACGGCGACCGCGTCACTCGGGCTCAGGGCCAGATCGACAGCCAACCCCTATCTTGCCTTCGACCTGCCTCGGGCCGACCATGGACAGGCGTGGACGAACGAGCACCCCGCACACATGTGACGTGCGGCTGTGCACTGCGCGATGGGGGAGGGGGCTCGTGATGCGCGGCGGCAGCGGCGGGTTGCCCGAAAGCACCGTGGGCGAACGGCTCAAGCGGTTCCAGGCCCGGTACCAGTCGACGGTCACACGGCTTCTGCTTCTCGTCGTCTTCGTCATCGGGCTGATCGCGCAGTTCGTGAAGCCGGTGGGCGACGCTCTTCAAGGCAAGGTGTTCCTCGGCAGCGCGCTCCTCAGCGTGGTGGCCTATGTCCTGTACGACAAGGTCAACGACCTCGATGCATCACTTCGGCTGCCGTCCCGCGCCCAGGTGAAGTCACGCGAGTTGGGCACCTTCGTCACCGAGGCCTTCCGTGCGCGGACTGTGGAGATCAGCTTTCTCGGCTACACCGGCGAGACGCTCTACAACGAGCTCTACCACCGTCTGGAGGGCCTCCACGAAGATCCTGGTCCGACGCGGCACGTGGTGGTCAGATTCCTCGTCCCGGACTTCCGCGCTCCCATGACGGTGCCCTCCCGGGTGGGCACGGACGGGTTACCCGTCGATGACGAGGAGTTCCGCAGGCGGATAGAGGTCAAGTGCAGGGAGTTCGACCAGCGACTGTCGGCCATCGCGCAGCGGTTGACGTCGGTGGGGCGGGTGACGGCCGCCTGCGAGTACCGCTTCTACCCGGGCATACCACGTGACAAGATCTGCATCTTCAACCGGGAACTGGTCCTGCACGGCCTCTACGACGTGTCCGCCCGCACCATGGGATTCAGCCCGGAACCCGACTACTACGATCCCCAGGGATACCGCACCGACCTCAACATCTGGTCGCGGGAGGACACCGACGACGCCAAGGCCGCCATCGTGACGTGGAACAGGCACTTCGACGCCCTGTGGGAACTGGCCGCACGGCCGCCCTGGCACAGGGGCGTGCCTGGCTGAAGGCGCTCAGCTCTTGAGCACCACTTTCCCCACCAGTACTCGGCCCTCGACAACCGCATGCGCCTCTCCCGCACGCCCCAGCGGGAACACCTCCCCGATCACCACCCGCAACCGCCCCGCCACCACCTCCTCGAAGGCGTACGAGGTCAACCGGCGCAACTCCGCCGGAGGGAACTGGATGTCCGCGATGCCGAACAGCTTGATGCCCCGGTCGGCGGCCTCCTTCGTGTCGACGGGGGCGAAGGTGCCGGACGGGGCCCCGTGGGCCGAGAAGCGGCCGCCGTCCGTGGTCAACGGAAGGGCCGTGGCGCCGAGTTGGCCGCCCACGCCGTCCAGGATCACGTCGGCCGCGCCGCCCAGTGCCGCACGGGCCCGCGCCGGCCAGTCGGAAGCCGAGACGTCCACCGCCGCGTCGGCGCCCAACTCCTTCACCAGTGCCAGCTTTTCCTCACCCCGAGCCAGCCCCACGACCAACGCGCCACGTGAACGGGCCAGTTGGACCAGGAGCGTGCCCATGCCGCCCGAGGCGCCCAGGATCAGGACGCGGTCGCCGGGAGACACGGCGGTCAGTTCGACGAGGCCGGACGCGGTGACGCCGTCGTGGACCAGGGCAGCCGCCGGCAGCAGGTCCAGGCCGTCCGGTACGACCGTCAGGGCCGTGGTCGCCGCCACCGCTCGCGAGGCGTAGCCGCCCTGGACGTACGACGTCACCCTGCGGCCCAGCCACTCCTCCGGGACCTCCGGGCCGAGCGCGCTGACCACCCCGGAGACGCCGCCGCCCGGGACGTACGGCGGTGTCGTCGGGAAGAACTCCTGGCCCCAGCCGGTCCGCACCTGGGTCTCGACGAAGATCGTGTCGACGTACGCGACGTCGATCAGCACCTCGCCCGGACCGGGGACCGGGTCCGGCAGTACCACCGGGACCAGGACCTCCGGCCCGCCGAACTCCTGTACCTGTGCTGCACGCATGACCAACCTCCGCCGCGTCGGGATATGCGTGCAGTCTTCGACCTCAAGCAGGCTTGAGGTCAAGCGGTGGCGTCGAAGAGCGGGATCAACTCCTCCTCCTCGTACGTCAGATGCGCCTCAAGCGCCGCCGTCAGCCGCTCCACCTCCGCGCGGACCACGGCCGGTTCCCCGGTCGTCGCGAGCGTCCCGCGCAACTCCTCCACCAGCGCCGCGATCCGTTCGTGTTCCTCGCGGAGGCGGGTCACGGCTGGGGTGGAGCCGGGGTGGCGTTCGGCGATGAGGGGGAAGAGGACGGTGTCCTCGCCGGTGTGGTGGTTGTGGAGGCCCTGGCAGAACGTGAGGCAGTTGACGCGGAGTTGGGCACCGAGAGTTGTTGTGGCTGTACCGGAGGTCAACTCGTCTCGGATCAGGGACAGTTCGCGGCGGAACGCGTCGTGGACCACCTTGATGGCCTCGCCGAAGGACGTCGCGTTGATGTTGCCCGGGCCGCCCTGCGCCAGGCTGTGGAGGGCGACGACCGGGATGACCCGGTCGGTCTTCTCCTGGTACGTCGCCCAGCCCGCGTCCGCCTCCACCGCTCGGGCGAAGAGCCGGTCGCGTTCCTCGCCGGTGAGGACCTCGGCCCGTGCCTCGTAGGTGAACACGCCGCTCTCTACGGTGACTTGGGGGTGGGCGACGAGGTTGCGGAACCAGTCCGGGTGCCGGTTGGAGCCGGCCGCCGAGGCGATGACGAGGACCCGGTCGCCGTCGGGGAGGTAGCCGACGGGGGTGGTGTGCGGGGTGCCGGTGCGGGCGCCGGTGGTGGTGAGGAGGAGCAGACGGGCACCCTCGAAGTAGCCGCTCATACGGCCCCGGTTGGCGCGGAACTCGTCGATGACCGGTTGATTGAAGTCGTTGGGCATGCGGTGGTGATCTCTTCTCTCTGTCGCTGCGGCTGATGTGATGACTCGACTCGACTCGACTCGAATTGATTCGACTCGACTTCGACTTGGACGCAGTGACAGATGGCGGGGCTCTCGCCCGCCTCGGCCTCACTCGGAGGCCGGGTACCCGACTCGCTCACGGCACAAGGCCGACCCGGCAGTCATGAGGGGGACGGTAGCGTCCGTCGTATGACTGACGCCACCGAATTCGAGGACATCCCTACGACCACCCTCGCCGACCTGCTCGGCCACGAGCAGGTGCTGGACCTCGGCGTACGGGCGTTGTGGGGACCGATGCCGCGGCTCGCCGGGCCGGCCTTCACCGTGCGGTGTCCGCCCGGCGACAACCTCATGCTGCACGCGGCCATCTACCGTGCCGAGCCCGGTTCGGTCGTCGTCGTGGAGTCGGGGGATGTGGAGTACGCGCTCGCTGGGGGGAATGTCTGTGCCGTCGCGCAGGGGCGCGGGATCGCCGGGTTCGTCGTCGACGGGGTGATCCGTGACGTGGGGGAGGTGCGGGCGGCCGGGTTCCCGGTGTTCGGGCGGGGGGTCGTGCCGATCCCGGGGGTCAAGAAGGCCGTACTGCCGTTGAACGAGCGGGTGCGGTGCGGGGGCGTCGCCGTCGACGCCGGGGATGTCGTGGTGGCCGACGAGGACGGGGTCGTGGTCGTGCCGGGTGCGCGGCGGGCCGAGGTGCTCGCGGGGGCGTTGGCGCGGTTGGTTCAGGAGGGCGACGAGAGTCTTGACGACTGGGAGGCCGCGCACCGGGCCCGGGTCGACGAGCTGCTGCGCGCGGGCGGCTTCGAGGGGTGACGTGCGTGCCGTAGGGGAGGAATGGAATGGCTGACGGGCGTGGCGGAGGAGAGGAAAGTGTCCGATCCTGTTGGCGATGCTCCTCTTCCTCGATGTCGACGGGACGCTGCTGCCCTTCGGTGCGTCGCGGCCCTACCCGGTGTACGAACCGGGCTTCGCGCCGCCGGCCGCCGCCGCCCCTCCGCTCCTGACCCGGATCGACCCCTCGCTCGGGCCGCGGCTCGCCGCGCTGCGGTGCGAACTGGTGTGGGCGACGACCTGGATGGACGACGCGAACGTCTGCGTCGCGCCCTGGCTCGGACTGCCCCAACTCCCCCTGGTGGACTGGCTCGACCCGGCAGAGGAGAGCGAGAGCGCGGCCGGCGGTCGCCTGCACTGGAAGACCCGGTCGCTCGTTGCCTGGGCCGCCGGCCGGCCTTTCGTGTGGGTCGACGACGAGATCCGGGACGCCGACCGCGACTGGGTCACCGCCCACCATCCCGAACGGGCCCTGCTGCAACGCGTCGACCATCGCTACGGGATCACGGGCGCGGACTTCGATGCCATGGAGGCGTGGTTGGCGGTCAACCGGTAGCGGGGGGTGGGCAGTTGGGGTTCAGGGGGGCAGTCGACCGTCAGAACGGGGGCTCCTCGTACGACAGTTGACGCAGCCACCTCGCACTCTCCGTCGCGCCCGCCGCCCGCGTCTCGTCGGACGCGCCCGGGAAGTGCCGGCCCCATGAGACCGCGCGGCCGACGACACCGAGCCGTCCCGCCAGGGTGAGTGCGCGGCGAAGTTCCTTGCTGGTACGGCCATTTGCCGTCCAGGGTTCCAAGTAGGCGTCGCGCAGGCGGGGCAGTGCGTCGGGGCTGTAGCGTTCGGTGACGCGCCCGGCGGGGACCAGAAAGCTGCAGAACGGGTGGGAGACGGCCGCGTCGCCCCAGTCGAAGAAGGTGTAGCGGCCGGGCTCCGGGTTGAACAGCTGGCCGTCGTGCAGGTCGGAGTGGTCGAGCGAGTCGGGGATGCCCAAGTCGGCCAGTTCTTCGGACCAGTTGAGAAGGCGCGGCCGTAGGGCATGCAGGCTGGTGGGATCGAGGTCGGGGGCGGGTTGCCGTAGCACCGCTGTCTGTTCCATGACCGAGCGGATGAACTCCACCGTCTCGTCGAAGACTTGGGGGAGGGCTGTCGTCCTTGCGCTGGGGACGCCGAGTTGTTCCAGGTCCTTGGTGTACGGGACGAGGGCGCGCTGCATCGTCGCGTACTGGCGCAGCGGTTCCTCCCAGGCGCGGGGGTCGGTGGGGGTGCGGGCGAGGACCTGGCGGAAGAGTTCGCCGCCGTCGGGGAGCAGGGACCAGCCGCGGTCGGCGTCGACGGCGAGGGGTTCCAGGACGTACTCCGGGACCCAGCGGGCGAGTGCGGCGGTGAGCGGTGCCTCGAAGGCGCCGGCGGGGGGATTGGCCTTCAGCCATACCGAGGTGGAGGTGGTGGCGGCGCCTTCGACGGGGATGCGGACCAGGACGGACCACGGGCGGAGACGTACGCCCCGGCGGGCTGTCCCGCTCTCGCGCAGTCCCCTCGCCGTGAGTTCGCGGGCGGCCCAGCCGAGCGCCTCGTTCCGCCAAGTCGCCTGGTCCCAGGGCGTTTTGGCGTCCTCGTACCGGCCTCGGTCCATGATCGCCGATGTGTCGGCGCCGTCGTTGTCGTGCATCGGGTCATTCCAGCAGCGGGGCCGCCCGGGTTCCATCGATTTCCGCGCGGTAACGTGCTGATCATGGCGGACTGGGAGCTACGGCCCGCGTCGGCCGCCGATGTCGAGGCGATCGCCGAGCTGCGTGCCGTCGTACTGCGCGGTGATCTGGAGCGGCTCGGCCGGTACGACGCGCGGCGGGTGCGGCAGCGGTTCCGGGACGGGTTCGAACCGGGGTGCACCTGGGTGATCGAGGTGGACGGGGAGTTCGCCGGGTGTGTGGCGCTACGGCCGGACGCGGGCGCCCGTTGCCACTGGCTGGAGCATTTCTATGTGGGCGCGCAACACCAGGGGCGCGGGATCGGTTCCGGGGTGCTGGGGGAGCTGCTGGAGCGGTGTGACCGTGACGGTGTCCGCGTCGTACGGCTGAACGTGCTGCGGGGGAGTCCGGCCCGGCGGTTGTACGAGCGGCACGGGTTCGTCGTCGAGGTCGAGGACGCGGTGGACGTCTTCATGGTGCGGCGGCTGCCTACCTGACCTGCGGCTTCGGCCTCCGCCGTGACATTCGCGGGGGCTGTGTCGTCGTACGGGTATGAACACAGGAATCCGGTACGTCAGCCTCGGTCTGCTGGCCGTGGTCAGCCTGTACACAGGGCTGTGGGCCTACTTCTCGCCCACGGGGTGGTACGCGCACTTCCCCGGGCTCGGGCTGAGCTGGCTGCCCCAGCTGGGCCCCTACAACGAACACCTCGTCAAGGACGCGGGGTCCATGTTCCTCGCGCTGGCCTGCCTGACGGTCATCGCGCTGCGCCAGGTGCGGAACACCCGGCTGGTGCAGACGACGGGTGCGGTGTGGCTGGTCTTCAACGTGCTGCACTTCAGCTATCACGTGCAGCACCTCGACATGTACGGGACGCGTGACCAGGTGCTGAACGTCGTGTCCCTGGCCGCGCTCATGCTGCTGGCGGCGGTGCTGCTGGTGCCGGTGCGGGAGCGTTCCGGGCGGCAGGGTGACAACCGATGAAGGCGAGGACCGGCATGCGGGTGGCGGTGGCGGGCGGTACCGGGCTGGTCGGGCGGTACGTGGTCGAGGAACTGGTCGCCGCCGGGCACGAACCGGTGGTGCTGAGCCGGTCGCGGGGCGTGGACCTGGTCTCGGGCGGCGCGGGGCTCGACGCTGCCCTCGACGGTGCGGACGCCGTCGTCGACGTGAGCAACGTGACGACCACGAGCGCGCGGAAGTCGGTCGCGTTCTTCGACGCCGTCGCGCGCAATCTGCTCGACGCGGGGGAGCGGGCCGGCGTACGGCATCACGTGGCGCTGTCGATCGTCGGCATCGACCGGGTCGGGCTCGGCTACTACCAGGGCAAACTCCGCCAGGAGGACGTGGTGCGGGCCGGGTCGGTGCCGTGGTCGGTACTGCGCGCGACCCAGTTCCACGAGTTCGCGGAGCAGACCCTCGAACGGGTGCCGAGGCCGCTCGCGGTGGTACCGCGGATGCGGACCCAGCCGATCGCCGCGCGGGAGGTCGCCCAGCATTTGGTGAAGCTGGCGGCGGGCCCTGCCCAAGGCATGGCCCCGGATCTCGCCGGGCCACGCGTCGAGCAACTCGTGGACATGGTGCGGCGGTTGCTGCGGGCCAGGGGCGAACGGCGGTCGGTGGTGCCGGTGCGGATGCCGGGTGGGGTGGGGGCGGCCATGACGGGGGACGGGCAGTTGCCGGTGGGGGGTGGGGCGCGGGGGACGCAGACGTTCGACGAATGGCTCGCGGCGCGGGACGTGGAGGGGAGCGGGCGGGGCGTGAAGGAGGGCGTGCGGGGCGAGGGGGAATCGCGGGTCGCGCGGGAATCGCAGGATTCGCAGCACTCGCAGGATTCTCAGGGGGGATGAGCGCCGCCGTGCTGTGCAACTCGCGGTCCGGGTCGTTGTCCGGATCGGGCCAGGACCCGACTGTCCCGGCCACCCTGGCCATCCCGAACTCGCAAGACTCGCAGGGGGGATGAGCGCCGCCGTGCCGTCCAACCCGCCGTCTGACTCGCGGCCCGACTCGCCGTCCGGATCGGGCCAGGACCCGGCCCTCCCGACCGTCCCGCCGCCCCCGGCCAACCCGCCCGTCCCGACCCTCGGTTCGCTCATGGCCGAGCGTCGTCGGCTGCTCAACCTCGGGTACCGGATGCTCGGTTCGGTGCAGGATGCCGAGGACGTCGTACAGGAGACGTACGCCCGTTGGTACGCGCTGTCCGAGGAGGGGCAGCGGGCGATCGACGTGCCGATGGCGTGGCTGACCCGGGTCGCGTCGCGGATCTGCCTGGACCAGTTGGGGTCGGCGCGGGTCCGGCGGGAGCGGTACACCGGTGAGTGGCTGCCGGAGCCGGTGCGGCACGGGGCCGGGTGGGCCAGCACGGGTGGCGGTGCGGGTGCCGAGGATCCCGCCGACCGGATCACCCTCGACGAGTCGGTCAGCATGGGGATGCTGGTGCTGCTCGACTCGATGACGCCCGCGGAACGTGTCGCCTTCGTCCTCCACGACGTGTTCGGCCTGCCGTTCACCGAGATCGCCGAGACGGTCGGCCGTACGTCGGCCGCCTGCCGACAACTCGCCTCCTCCGCCCGCCGCCGCCTGGCCCGGCGCCCGCCCGGCAGCGCCACGGCGGAGGAACACGGGCGCGTCGTCACCGCGTTCCGCGAGGCCTGCGAGACCGGGGACCTCGACGCGCTGGTCGCGCTGCTCGACCCGGCGGTCGAGTCGCGCAGCGACGGGGGCGGCAAGGTGCGGGCGGCTCTGCGTCCGGTCATCGGCCGGGACAAGGTGGCCCGCCTCTTTCTCGGGCTCATGCGGCGAGAACCGGAGATGGAGCTTGTCGAGGACGACGTCAATGGGATGCCGGGGGTGGCGGTACGGATCGGCGGGACCACGTTCGCCGTGCTGTCGCTGGGGCTCGGGGGTGGGCTGATCACCGATGTGTGGTTGGTGGTCAATCCGGACAAGCTGCGGGCCTGGAACGGGTACGGCGACGGCGGGACTCCCTGACGCTTCCACCGCTCGAACCTGGTTCGTCCCTGGTTCGTCCCTGGTTTGTCGATCAGGCCTTGTCAGAGGGGTCTGGCACAGTGCCGGCGTGGACATCGATACCTTCTGGGACATCGTCGAGGCGTGCCGACGGCAGGCACGGGGCCGGGACGGACGGCTCACGTGGTTGCGCGACGAGCTGTCGCGCAGGCCGTTGACCGAGATCGTGGGGTTCCAGGTGTGTCTGGACGAGGTGACGTACGAGGCGTCCACCCGGGACCTGTGGTCGGCGGCGGAGCGGATCCTCGGTGGCCGGTGTTCGGACGACGGGTTCTGTTACTTCGGGTTGTGGATGGTGGGGCTCGGCCGGGAGGTGTTCTCCCGGGCGGTGACCGGTCCCGATGCCGATCCCGATGCCCTGGCCGACGCGCCGGAGATCCAGGAACTGGCGGGCCGCCCACGGGAGTTGTGGCACGACGACTGGCCCGACTGGGAGTCGCTCGACTACGTCGCCATGGAGGCGTACGAGATCGCGACCGGCGTCGACGACGACGGCGACGCGTTCGACGACGCCGTCGAGACGGAACGGCGCGATGGGAACGGGATGGGCGGTTCAGGGCCGCTCGGCGGACGTCGGGCCGTGATCGACGAGGGTGAGGTGGCGCGCACGCTGCCGAGACTGAGCGTGTTGTTTCCCGTCGGCTGAGTGTGATGTCCCGCGAGGCCGCTGCCGCGCTTGTCGCAGACGATGGCGGGCAAGGGCGGGCAAGGGCGGGCAAGGGCGGGCAAGGTCAGGACCGCGCGGTCCGGAACGCGAGATAACGGCTGAAGGCTTCGTGGCTGTCGGGGGTGAAGTGCCACTCCAGCAGGGCCGACCGCAGCTCCGGCTCCGTCAGCCAGCCGTGCCAGGCGACCTCGTCGGGATCGGGGACCACGGCATCCGGCACCACGGCTTCGTGCACGCCGAGCCAGTGAGGGCTCAGTCCGCCGCGGTTGAGGAACGTGAACAGCGAGCGCGGCAGCACACGAATGCCCAGCTCTTCGGCCAGCTCCCGCGCGGCGGCCTGTTCATAGGACTCGCCGACATCCACCGCGCCACCGACCACGACCTCGTAGAGCCCGGGGAAGCGCGACAGCTCCTCCGACCGCCGGTGAACGAGGATCCGGCCACGCCCATCACGGCACACCGTCACGGCCACCCGGTGCAGCCAACCCTCCTGGACAGCCTGCCGGCGGCTGACCACCACTCCCAGCTCACGATCCTGATCGTCGACACGCTCCACCAGTTCGTCCACGACGCACACCCTGGCAGTGCCCACTGACAACGCGGCTTCCCTGCGACCCGTGGAGAACGAGTGGTGTGACTGAGCACCCCACTTGGCCATTCCGCGCATCACGGTTGGCCACACCCCCTGAGCGCGCCACCTGCGAGGTCTCGTTGTGCTCGACGGGAGACTGCTGAACACTCGGCAGGGTGGATACGGAGCACAACAAGGCGGTCGTTCGCGAGTTGGACGAGCTGGGCAACGGTGGCGGCGATCTTGGTCGGCTGGATGCGTTGTGCACGCCCGACATGGTCAACCACGCACTGGCACCCGGCATGCCGACCGGGATCGAGGGCACGCGGCAGTTCCTCCTGCGGGCCCGCCGTGACCAGCATCCGGCCCGTTGGGTGGAGTCGCACATCGTCGCGGACGGCGACATGGTCGTCCAGTTCGGCGTGCGGGAGCACGAGTGGCCCGGAGGAACGTTCCGAGGCTTCGACGTGCCGAGCGGGACGTACCGGAGAGAAGTCGCCTTCGCCTATCGACTGGTCGATGGACGGATTGCCGAACGCTGGGCGGTACGTGACGACTTGGCGATGCTGCTACAACTCGGCGCGCTGAAGCCTCCACCGCACTGAGCACCGGCCGACGCCCCGTCAGGTCCTCCCATAGCAGAGCGCCATCTTCGAAGACCGCCGGTCAACCGCCCGTCGCGAAGCCGTGGAGCTCGCGAAGCCGAGCCGCGATGGCCCCCGTCGCGGCTCGGTCGGCTTCGAAGAACTCACGGCGATGACTCGGATCGCTCCCAGACGCGCGAGTCCAGTACATCGGGTAGGCGGCAGTCATCAGACGTTCCACCGCCTCGATCACCGCAGGATGCAGCAGCAGAGCGGACTGCACAGTGGCCAAGTGAGGCGCTCGGTCACAAGTGGCACAGCACACTTTTGCAAGCAGGTGCTTGCAATAGTTAGCGCCGGTGATGCAAGGTGGAGGCATGGCAACGCTCAACGTCGGCAATCTCGGGGAGTATCTGCGTGAGCAGCGGCGCAACGCGCAGCTGTCTCTGCGGCAGCTCGCCGATGCCGCCGGGGTGTCGAATCCGTATCTGAGCCAGATCGAGCGCGGGCTGCGCAAGCCGAGCGCGGAGGTGTTGCAGCAGGTCGCCAAGGCGCTGCGGATCTCCGCCGAGACGCTGTACGTGCGGGCCGGCATCCTCGACGCCGAGCGGGACCGGGACGAGGTCGAGACGCGTGCCGTCATCCTCGCCGATCCCACGCTCACCGAGCGGCAGAAGCAGGTGCTGCTTCAGATCTACGAGTCCTTCCGCAAGGAGAACGGGTTCGAGATCGCCGACGGGGACGAGAGCATCGGCCCCGGTGCTGCCGACGGCGGCGACGGTGCCGCGCCGCACGAGACCGCCGGCTGACCCGCGGACGTACAACACAAAACCCTCAGCTGATAGCAACCGGGAGGACCATCACCATGGCCATCACCGATGACCTGCGCAAGACCCTGAGCGACCCCACCCCCCTCTACTTCGCCGCCGGCACCGCCGACCTCGCGCTCCAGCAGGCCAAGAAGGTTCCCGGCCTGGTCGAGCAGCTGCGTGCCGAGGCGCCGGCCCGGATCGACGCCGTGCGCGGCACCGACCCGAAGGCCGTGCAGGAGAAGGCCGCCGCCCGTGCCAAGGAGGCCAGCGCCAAGGCCAAGGAGGCGCAGGAGACCTTCCAGACCAAGGTCAACGAGTTCATCACCAGCCTCGACGGTGACTTCAAGAAGCTCAGCAGCACCCTCGACGCCGACCTGAAGAAGTTCGGTGAGTCCGCCCAGGACTTCGCGCTGCGCGGTGTCGGCGTCGCCGCCGAGTACGCCGTCAAGGCCCGCGAGGCGTACGAGAAGGTCGCCGAGCACGGCGAGCAGGCCGTGAAGACCTGGCGCGGCGAGGCCGCCGACGAGATCGAGGAGCTCGCCGTCGCGGTCGAGCCCGACCCCACGCCGGTGGCCGAGCCCGTCGTGGTGAAGGCCGAGACCCCGGCCCCGGCCGCTCCGGCGAAGAAGCCCGCCGCGGCCGCGAAGAAGGCCCCGGCCCGCAAGACCACCGCCAAGAAGACGACTCCGCCCGCCAAGTAACACGTACGGGTGATCAGTAACGGGTCGGGCACTCCACGAGTGCCCGGCCCGTTCTTCGGGTAGCGGGAATCCGGTTGCGGGTACGGTGACCGCGTACGGACGAGTCGAGTCGGGTGGTGGACGTAGTGCTGATGCAGGGCTTCACAGGGTTCATGTGGCTGTTGAGTACCGCCCTGATCGTTTTCAGTGGCTTCGCGCTGGTCGACGCGGCCACGCGTCGCGAGGACGCCTATCGCGCGGCGGACAAGAAGACCAAGCCGTTCTGGCTGATCGTCCTGGGGCTCGCCTTCGTGGTGAACCTCATCTTCAACATCCTGTCGTTCCTGCCGATCATCGGCCTCGTCGCGACCATCGTGTACATGGTCGACGTGCGCCCGGCCCTCCGCGGCCTCCCCGGCGGCGGCCGCAGCCGCAGAGGCGGCTCCAGCAGCGACGGCCCCTACGGCCCGTACAACGGCGGCCGCTGAAGCAGCCGTACGGCGACCACCGCACCGACCGGTCGCCCCGCTCGCTACGGAGTTACGGCGCCCGGTCCAGCATGAGTACCGCCACGTCGTCCGTCAGCTCGCCGCCGTTGAGGTCGCGGACCTCGTTCACCGCCGCGCGGAGCAGTTCCTCGCCCCGCAGGCCCTCGGCGAGTTGGCGGCGGACCATGGCCACCATGCCGTCCTGGCCGAGCCGTTCGCGGCGGCCCTCGCCGATCCGGCCCTCGATCAGGCCGTCGGTGTAGAGCATCAGGCTCCACTCGGCGCCCAGTTCGACCTGCATCCGGGGCCAGCGGGCGCCGGGGAGCAGGCCGAGGGCGGGGCCGTTGTTGTCGTAGGGGAGGAGTTCGGCCGGGCGGCCGGGGCAGGCCAGCAGCGGGGACGGGTGGCCGGCCAGGCAGAGGCCCGCGCGGCGGCCGTCGGGGGCGATGTCGACCGTGCAGAGCGTCGCGAAGATCTCGTCGTCGGAGCGCTCGTGCTCCAGGACCTGTTGCAGCGTGCCGAGCAGCTGGTCGCCGCAGAGGCCCGCCAGGGTGAGCGCGCGCCAGGCGATCCGGAGTTCCACGCCGAGCGCGGCCTCGTCGGGGCCGTGGCCGCAGACGTCGCCGATCATCGCGTGCACGGTGCCGTCGGGGGTGCGCACGGTGTCGTAGAAGTCGCCGCCGAGCAGCGCGCGGGAGCGGCCGGGGCGGTAGCGGGCGGCGAAGCGCAGCGGGGAGCCCTCCAGGAGGGGCGTGGGCAGCAGGCCGCGTTCGAGGCGGGCGTTCTCCTGGGCGCGCAGCTTGGACTCGGTGAGCTTGCGCTCCGCGCGGTCGGAACGTTTCCGCTCCACCGCGTAGCGGATCGCGCGGCTCAGCAGCCGGCCGTCCAGCTCGTCGCGGAAGAGATAGTCCTGGGCGCCCACGCGGACCGCCTCGGCGCCGCGCTCGGTGTCGCCGGACGCGGTGAGGGCGAGGACGGCGTGGTGCGGCGCGAGCCGCAGTACGTGCTTGAGTACGGCCAGCTCGTCGTCGGTGCCGTCCCCGGCCCGGGCGGGAGCGGGCAGCGCGAGGTCCAGCAGGATGCAGTGGACGTCGTCCGTGAGCAGCCGCTCGGCCTCGGTGAGGTTGCGGGCGGTGCGGACCCGGATCGGCTTGCCGGTCGGGTCGAGCAGCTCAGGCACGACCGGCGAACCGCCGGGGTCGTCCTCGATCATCAGCAGGGTGAGGTGACCGGTCGGGGTGCCGTAGGCAGGGGCAGGGGCAGGGGCAGGGGCAGGGGCAGGGGCAGGGACCTGGGCGTGGGCAGCGCGGGGCGCGGCGTCGGCCGGGCGGTCGTCCGCCTTGCCGGCGTCGGCCGTGTCCTGCGGGCGCGGAGCCTCCATGGCTCCGGGCACGGCCGTGGAGGCGGCTGCGGAGCTGTCTCCGGTGAGGCCTCCGGAACTGTCTCCGGAGGGGCCGCCGATCGCGGGCCCGGTCTGCGCCTGACCACTTTCCGCGGCCGGGACAGCTCTCTGCCGCGGTATGGGTGCGGGCATCGTCCTGGTTCCTTCCCTCCCCCCGAGGGCACGGTGGCGCGAGGGACCTCGACCCACCGACGGGGACCATAGCGGTAGTGGGCGCCGTAAAGGAATGGTGTGAGACACGTCGCCCGGCAGGCGGCCACTGTCATATGCCGTGATCCGTACGGCAGTTGGGCAGGGTGGCTCTTACCCGGAGATGACGAAGGTCACGCCGGGCGGGTGTTTGGCGCGGAGGGTGCGTGCGCCAGGTCACGTGGCCCGGCTCACCGGCCGAACCTCGCGCATCAACCGGACGTATCACGCATCCGGTCGCACAACGCCCAATATCGGCATCGAACCCGCGCCCGCGACCGTCACCGTCCGCCCCGGTCGCGGGGCGTGGATGATCGCGCCGTCGCCGATGTACATGGCGACATGGCTGGCGTCGTCGAAGTAGATGATGAGGTCGCCGGGGCGCATGTCCTTCACGGCGACGTGCGGGAGCTGCTTCCACTGCTCCTGCGAGGTGCGCGGGATCGGGTCGCCGGCGCTCGCCCAGGCCTGTGAGGTCAGCCCCGAGCAGTCGTACGTCGACGGGCCCTCGGCGCCCCACTCGTACGCCTTGCCGAGCTGGGCCGTCGCGTAGGCCACCGCCGCCTTGCCCGCCGCGGACGCCTTGCCGCTGACGTCCTTGAGGGCGCCGGAGTCGAGCCACGCGGTCTGCGCCTTCAGTGCGGCCTGCTGCTCCAGCTTCGCGAGCCGCTCCTTCTCCTGCTTCTCCAGCTGGGACTCAAGCTTCTCGGCCGCCGCGATCTGGGTCGTGACCTTCTTCTTGGCGGTGGCCTTGGCCTGGCGGTTCTTCTCCAACTGCTGCCACTGGGCGGAGGCGTCGGCGGTGTACTGCTTCAAGTCCTGCTGGGTGCGGGTCAGTTCGGCGATCAGGCCCTTGGTGGCGCGCTGGCCCTGGAGCACCCGGCCGGTACCGTCCAGGAACGCCTGCGGGTTGTCGCTCAGCAGCAGCTGCGCCTCGTCCGGGAGCCCGCCCGTGCGGTACTGGGAGCGGGCCGCGGCACCGGCGCGGTCCTTCAACTCGTCCAGCTTCTCCTGGCCCTTGACGATCTTCTTGGCCAGCTCCACGATCTCCGCGGACTGCTTCTGGGACTTCTCCTCGGCCGCGTTGTAGGCGTCCGTGGCGACGGCGGCGTCGTGGTAGAGCGCGTCGAGCTTCTCGCGTACGGCCTCAAGGTCCTTGTTGGTCACGGGGGTTGGGGACGCGGTCGCAGAGGGCGTTGTTGTCGGCGTCGGAGCCGGGCTCGCGAACGCGATGCCGGGTGCCGCGAGTACGGTGACCGCGCAGACGACCGTGATGGCCGTCGTGATCAGAACCCGCCTGCCCGCTCCCATACCCCTGCCCCCACATCTGATTGACCGTCAGTAACTTACGGATGCCTGGGGGATCGTGCCATGTCCCCACAGAAAACGACAGAGGCAGGACTTCCTGTACTTCTCTCCTTTCCTTCCAGGTCATGGGCTGTGACGAACGGCGGCCGGAGATCGTTCCCTACGCACCGCGCCCGCAACCGGATTCACCCGCGTGGGGCCAACGCCCCCCAGGTCACGGTCACTTCGCCCTGCCGCCAGCGCACCGGACCGTCCGTCACCGGCCAGTCGGCCGTGAGGTCCCGCACCGCGCGCATCCAGCGCTGGCGGGCACCGTAGGAGGCGTAGGGCGCGGCGGCGGCCCACGCGCGGTCGAAGTCGCGGAGGAAGGCGTGCACCGGTTCGCCGGGGACGTTGCGGTGGATGAGGGCCTTCGGGAGGCGCTCGGCGAGGTCGGACGGCCGCTCCAGGGAACCGAGCCGCGTCGCGAAGGTGACCGTGCGCGGCCCCTCGGGCCCGAGCGCGACCCACACGTGCCGCCGCCCGATCTCGTCACAGGTCCCCTCGACGAGCAGCCCGCCCCGGGAGCCCTCGCCCGCCGGCGCGAGCCGCCCGCACAGCCGCGCCCAGACCTCGGCGACCTGCGCCTCGTCGTACTGCCGCAGGACGTTCGCCGCGCGGATCAGCGACGGCCGCTGCGGCACCGGGATCTCGAACCCGCCGTGCCGGAAGGCGAGCCCCTCCCGCTCGTACGGTTTCGCCGCCGCGACCCGCGCCGGTTCGATCTCGACACCGACCACGCGCGCGTGCGGAGCGACGGTACGGAGGCGCGCCAGCAGTTCTACGGCCGTCCAGGGCGCGGCGCCGTAGCCCAGGTCCACGGCGACGGGATCGACGGCCCGCCGCAGCTCGGCGCCGTGCGTCGCCGCGATCCAGCGGTCCATACGGCGCAGCCGATTGGGGTTGGTCGTGCCGCGGGTGACCGTTCCCACGGGGCGGGGGGTCGTCGCGCGGGCTGTCATACGTACGAGGGTAGGCGGCGCGGGACGAGGGGCGCCGCACGGGCACCGGCCGACGTTGTCGGTGCCTGTCCCGTCCCTGTTCCGTCCCTGTTCCGTCCTTGTCCCGTCCCGTTGTCAGTGCCGCCTGGCAGGATCGGAGATCACGTTGACCGAGGGCGGGGCGGGACCGATGAAGGTGCTTGTGAGCGACGAAGTGCATGTCGACTACGGCCAGATATTCGTGGAGAGCGGCGAGGACGACTGCGACCTGCACGATTCCTTCGCCGGGCAGGAGGGCGTCGGGCTCTGCGGGGGCGGGACGGACGGGGCGCTGTTGCTTCTGACCGGTCTGCGCATCGGCGGCGTCGACTTCACCGCCGAGCTGCACGACAGCCGGCCCGAGCTGGACGAGACGTGGGAGGAGATCGTCGAGGTCCCGTTCCGGCCGGTGTCGGAGGAGACGGTGCTGCGGCAGTGGAACGGGAAGAACCGGTGGGAGCTGGGCCTGGCGGAGCGTGACTACCGCGTGCGGTACTCCGCCGTCGGCATGGACGCCGGCCGCGGCAAGAACGTCCGGGAGGACGACGAGCCGCCGACCGGGGAGCGGTATCTCCTGCAGATATGGCCTGCCGCGCCCGAACCGGCCCGGCTGCTCAAGCGGACCGGCGGCGCGGCCGCGTACTGGCACGCCTTCGCGACGTCGCCGGTGGGCTGACCGGCAGACGGGAGTCAACGCACGGAAGGAGGCCACGCATGGAAGGAGGCCAACGCACCGTCCCCTCGAACGGTTGAGCGACCCCCGGCAATGGCTGGGTAAAATCCTCATGCGCCGGAATGAGAATCCGGCCTCCCGATGTTGGCGTCCTTGGAGGGAACCGCACACCCTCCCTCAGGCATGCCCGCAGCTAGGAGGAACGCCACGTGAGCCAGTACGGCAGCAGGCTCGGGCGGCGTTCCGCGGCCTCGTCCGCGCGGCTGCGGCTGCACCGCAAGCCTCGCCGTGTCGCCATGCTCTCCGTGCACACGTCACCGCTGCACCAGCCCGGCACGGGCGACGCCGGCGGCATGAACGTCTACATCGTGGAGCTCGCGCAGCGCCTCGCGGCGATCAACATCGAGGTCGAGATCTTCACGCGCGCCACCACCGCCGCCCTCCCTCCGACCGTCGAGCTGGCACCCGGCGTGCTCGTCCGGCACGTCGACGCGGGCCCGTACGAAGGTCTCGCCAAGGAGGAACTCCCCGCCCAGCTCTGCGCGTTCACGCACGGAGTGATGCAGGCGTGGGCCGGCCACCGCCCCGGGTACTACGACCTCGTCCACTCGCACTACTGGCTCTCCGGCCACGTCGGCTGGCTCGCCGCCCAGCGCTGGGGCGTCCCCCTCGTGCACGCCATGCACACCATGGCCAAGGTCAAGAACGCCAGCCTGGCCGACGGCGACACCCCCGAACCCGCCGCCCGCGTCATCGGCGAGACCCAGATCGTCGCCGCCGCCGACCGCCTCATCGCCAACACGGCGGAGGAGGCCGACGAACTCGTACGGCACTACGCGGCCGACCCCGCCAAGGTCGCCGTGGTGCACCCGGGTGTCAACCTCGACCGCTTCCGCCCGGCGGACGGCCGCGCCGCCGCCCGCGCCCGCCTCGGCCTCCCGCAGGACGCCCTGATCCCGCTCTTCGCGGGCCGTATCCAGCCCTTGAAGGCCCCGGATGTGCTGCTTCGGGCCGTGGCCGTGCTGCTCGACGAGCGACCCGAGCTGCGCTCGAACATCGTCGTGCCCGTCGTCGGCGGCCCCAGCGGCAGCGGCCTCGCCAAGCCCGAGGGCCTGCAGAAACTGGCCGCGCGGCTCGGCATCGCGGACGTCGTACGGTTCCGCCCGCCGGTCGGGCAGGAGCAGCTCGCGGACTGGTTCCGGGCCGCGTCCGTGCTGGTCATGCCGTCGTACAGCGAGTCCTTCGGGCTGGTCGCCATAGAGGCACAGGCGGCCGGTACGCCGGTGCTCGCGGCCTCGGTCGGCGGCCTCCCGGTCGCCGTGCGCGACGGTGAGACCGGCTTCCTGGTCCAGGGCCACGATCCCGTCGCCTACGCGCACGTCCTGCGCCATCTCGCGGACGACCCGCGCCTCGCGCCCCGCATGGGCGAGGCCGCCGCCCGGCACGCCCAGTCCTTCGGCTGGGACACCGCGGCCGCCGCCACGGCGGACGTCTACACGGCGGCGGCGCAGGCCCACCGCCGTCACGTACGCTCGCACCATGGGTGAGGCGGCAGCGGACCAGGAGCGGGCGGCGCAGGTCATCGAGGGTTTCCTCAAGGATGCCGAACTGGACTGGGAGAGCCCGGAGTTCGGCACGTTCGTCGTCAAACTCCCCGGCACCCGCAAGCTGTCGACGACCCTCTCCCTCCTCGTCGGCCGCCACTCCCTCTCGCTCAACGCCTTCGTCATCCGCCACCCCGACGAGAACGAGACCGGCGTCCACCGCTGGCTCCTGGAGCGCAACCTCAAGCTGTACGGCGTGAGTTACGCCGTCGACCAGCTCGGCGACGTGTACGTCACCGGGCGGCTGCCGCTGTCCGCCGTCACCGAGGCCGAGATCGACCGCCTCCTCGGCCAGGTCCTGGAGGCCGCCGACGGCAGCTTCAACACCCTCCTGGAACTGGGCTTCGCCTCCGCGATCCGCAAGGAGTACGCGTGGCGGGTGTCGCGCGGCGAGTCGACGCGGAATCTGGACGCGTTCACGAATCTGACCCAGCGGCCGACCGACTGATCTCGTCCCGACCCCTTTCGTTGTGCCTGGGCGTCGTGGCATGCTCACCGCCAGCACATTTCTGAACGTCGTTCACATCCATGAAGAGCCGCGTGGGAGGACGTACGTACATGAGCCACACCCGTCTCACCAGACGAACCCTGCTCGGAAGCATGCTGGCCTTGGCGGTCCCCCTGCCGAAGCAGGGATCGCGAGGTCAAGTCCCTTCTCTCTGGCGGGAGTTCACCCGCACCCCCTACACCCACCCACAGATCCCGTACGTCGCCAAGGCGGGCGCGCAGCGACACCCCCGGCACTCGCGCGTGCTGGACGTCCGCGCGTACGGCGCCGTAGCGGACGGCACGACCGACTCCGCCCCCGCGATCAACCGTGCCATCGCCGCTGCCGGTAGGGCCGGCGGTGGCACGGTCCTCATCCCGCCCGGCACCTTCCGCATCGACGACGTGATCCGCGTCGGCCACTCGAACGTGGTGGTCAGGGGCGCCGGCAGCGACCGTACGAAGCTCTACGCGACGAAGAACCTGACGGAGCTGATCGGCGTCTACGGCTCCCGTTACGGCGGCGACAAGTCGTCCTGGTCCTGGGCGGGAGGCCTCATCTGGCTTGCCCCGACGGCCCGTTGGGACTCCCTGGTCGCCGCGATCAGGGCGAAGGCCTGGCCCTTCGAGGGCTGGACCGGCAACAGGCGTGACGAATGGCGGCAGTTGACGACGATCGAGCCCGCGCGGCAGGGCGCGTGGACGGTGACGGTGGCGGACGCCTCACAACTGAGGCCGGGCGAACTGGTGTTGCTCCGCCTGGCCGACGACACCGGCCACACCCTCCTGGAGCACATGGCGGGCGGCGGCCCCGGCCCCGAGGCGTACTACTGGGACGACAAGACGAAGCTGCTGTCGTACATCCCCTACGAATGGCCCGTCCGTATCGCGCGCGTCCACGGCCGCAAGGTGACGCTCGAACGCCCGCTGCCCCTCGACATCCGCCCCGAGTGGAACCCCCAATTCACCACCCACGTGGAGGAGTTGACGGGTGCGGGAGTGGAGGGCCTCACCCTGGAGGCCGTCGAGACCCCGCAGCAACCCCACCTCCTCGACAAGGGCTACAACGGCGTCGTCCTCCAATGCGCCTACGACTGCTGGGTGGACGACGTGACGGTCCGTCATGTGGACAACGGCTTCGGCCTGGTGGCGGCCTCGGCGTGCACGCTGCGCGGTACGACGGTGGCGGGACGCGGCTCCCACCACCCCTACTTCTGCCGCGAGGGTTCGCACGACAACCTCATCGAGGACTTCACGATCGAGGAGCGCACGGTTCCGGCCCCGGCCAACACCCAGCTCCACGGCATCAACGTCGAGGGCCTGTCGTCGTACAACGTCTGGTCGCGCGGCGACATGCGCATGGGCACCTTCGACAGCCACCGCGGCCTGCCCTTCGCCAACGTCCGCACCGACATCACGGTGAACAACGACGGCCGCCACGGCGGCGACGCGAACGCCGGTCCGCTCTTCGGTGCCCGCTTCACCCACTGGAACATCCGCGTCACGAACGGCCGCGCGGGCCTGATGAAGATCGACCAACTCGCCCCGTACAGCGCGACGGTGGGCCTCAACACGGTCACCGAGTTCGACCAGATCGACGTCCCCGACTTCACCGGCGACCTGCACGCGCGGCTGGAGCTCTACGGCACGACGGGCGTCGTACGGCCGCGGAACCTGTACGAGGCGCAGCGGGAGTTGTGACTCAGGTCTGGCGCAGGACGTCGTAGCCGATGAAGTCGAACATGCGGGTGCCGGTGGGGAGTTGGCGGGGTTCGCCGGTGAAACGGTGGGCGCCGACGGACTGGGGGATCGAGGGGTCCGACACCCACAGGCGCTCGAAGCCGCGCTCCTCCAGCCAGGCGCAGACCTGGGGGACGAGGTCGGGGGCGAGGTCGCGGCTGCGCGTCCACACCAGCGTGCCGCCCGTCCGGCACAGGGCGGTGCAGTGGTCGAGGACTCGTTCCACGTCGGCGTCGGAGATGTTGCCGAGGAGGCCGCACACGAGGACGAGGTCGGCGGGGGCGAGTTCGGCGTAGTGATCCGTCAACGAGGCGTCTCCGGCGACGACTTCGACGTTCGGGAGACCGGCGGCGCGGGCCGCGTGTTCCGCGACGTCGACGTTCCGCTCGTCCAACTCGACCAGCCGGGCGCGGACTTCGGGCCCGCGGGGGTGGTCGGCCAGAACGCCGATCAAGTCGCGGCCCTGTCCGGCGCAGAGACTGATCGCGGTGAGCGGGCCCGGCGGGGCGGTGTCGAGGGCGAGGCGGAGGCGTTCCTGGATGAGGGCCAGGCGACGGCTGAGGTAGGAGTCGGGGGAGTCGTAGGCGTCGTGCCACTCGTGCCAGTCCATGCGCGGAATCTAGCTGGGGGGTTGACGCCTGTCGCGTGAATAACGCCCCGGTGTGACCCCCACCAACTTCCGGAAATGGCGGGTGAGATGGGACTGGTCGTAGAACCCGGTCACCGTCGCCACCTCGCCCGGCGGACGGCCGTCGAGGAGGAGCCGGCGGGCGCGGTCGACACGGCGGGACATCAGGTACTGGTGCGGTGCGATGCCGTACGCGCCGCTGAACGCCCGTACCAGATGGGCGGGATGGGCGTGCACGAGCCGGGCGGCCTCGTCGAGAGTGATGCCTTCGGTGACGTTCTCGTCGAGGAGTTCGCGGAGGTCGCGGGCGAGCGTGGGGGCCAGGGTGGTGGGGGTGCTGGACGGCCGTAGGTGGGCGTGCAGCCGTTCGGCGATGAGCGACAGGCGGCTCTCCGCCTCCAGTTCGTCGCCGGGGTGGTCGAGCGCGGTGTGCAACTGGCCCACGCGCAGCCGGAGTTCGGGATCACGGAGGTCCGGCTGGTCGACGGCGGAACCGATCAGATCGTCCGCGAGATGCGTGCCGTCGAGATAGAGGACACGCTTGCGGAAGCCGTGCGGGGTGGCGGGGGAGCCGTTGTGCGGGACATGTGGCGGCAACAGCGACACCGTGTCGTGCGGGGTGCCGTGCTCGTGCCGGTCGAGGTCGTACCGTACGGCTCCGTCGTCCACGATCAGCAGCGTCCACGCCTCGTGCACGTGCATCGGGTACGCGTACTCGGTGAAGTGGGCGTGGAAGACCTCGACGACACCGGGGATGCGGGGGCGCCAGGCGGAGACTTCCTGTTCGGGGCGGCCTGGGCCGGGCTGGCCCGGGCCCTGTTTCGGGGCCATGCAAAGAACGTACAAGACGGGGGCGCGGGGCGGTCGGCAGTCTCGATGCATGAGCACCGACACACCCGCCGACACGGCCCCCGACACCTTCGCCGAACCGATCCGCTTCGACACCAAGATCGCCGTACTGCTGCGGGACGACCTTGAGCCCTGGCAGCGGCTGAACGTCACGTCGTTCCTGGTCAGCGGCCTGGGATCACAGGTTCCCGAGGTGATCGGGGAGCCGTACGAGGACGCCGACGGGGTGGGATATCTGCCGATGTTCCGGCAGCCGGTGATGGTCTTCGAGGCCACGAAGGAGGTCCTGGTGGCGGCGCACGGGCGGGCGCTGTCCCGCGCCCTGCCGCGTGCGGTCTTCACGTCGGACCTCTTCACCACCGGCAACGACCGGGACAACCGGGCGGCGGTACGGGCCGTCGCCACGGCTGAGCTGGACGTGGTGGGGCTGGCTGTGTACGGGCCGCGGAACGGGGTGGACAAGGTGGTGAAGGGGGCGCGGATGCATCCGTAGGCCCGCTGCTTTTCAGGCCGCCCTCGGGCACCCGTAGGCCTGTGTTTCTCGGCGGCTTCAGGCCGCGCTGACCTCGGGCTCCACCGCGGCCGGTGTTTCCGCGGTCGCCGGTCCGCTCGCCGGAAGCCCCCGCATCAGCGCCCCGTACCCCGCCGCCGCCCCCGTCCCCACGACCGCGCACATCCCCCACAGCCACTCCGCGCCGAACCGGTCGATGACGAAGCCGGACATCAGCGGGGCGACGAGCGCGGCGACCGCCCAGGAGAGGGTGTACATGCCCTGGTAGCGGCCGCGGCCCTGGAGCGGGGAGAGACGGACGACCAGGCCCGTCTGGGTCGGGGCGTTGATCATCTCGCCGAGGGTCCACACGCACACCGTGAGGGCGAAGACGCCGACCGAGCCGGCGAACGCGGTGAGCCCGAAGCCGTAGCCCGCGAGGATCGAGGAGACGACCAACAGGCGCTTGGCATCGCGGTGTTCGATGAGTCGGGTGACCGGGATCTGGAGGGCGACGATGAGGAAGCCGTTGACGGCGATCGCCGTGCCGTAGTCGGCGGGCGTGAAGCCGGCCTCGCCCATCGCGACCGGCAGGCCGACCGAACCCTGCTGGAAGACGAGCGCGACGAGGAAGGACAGTCCTACGACGCTCATGAACCGCCCGTCGCGCAGGACCGTCCCGAGGCCGACCGGGGCGGCAGCGGCCCCCTTGCCGTTGTCCGTCGCGACGGTGGGCCGGGACTCGGGCAGCCGTAGGAACACGACGACCGCGCAGACCGCCGTCATCCCCGCCTCCAGCAGGAACCCGGCGCGGTAGCTGACCTCGGCGATGAACCCGGCGGCCATGGACGAGATGGCGAAGCCGAGGTTGATGGCCCAGTAGTTGAGCGAGAACGCGCGGACGCGGTCCTCGGGGCGCACGATGTCGGCCATCATCGCCTGCACCGCCGGGCGGGACGCGTTGCTCGCCGCCCCGACGAGGCACGCTACGGCGGCGATGGCGACGGGGTCGTGCATGAAGCCGAGGAGCGCCACGGACGCGGCGGTCGACGACTGCGCGATGAGGAGGGTGGGGCGGCGGCCGATCCGGTCGGTCAGGACGCCCGAGCCGATGGAGGAGACGACCCCGCCGAGGCCGTAGAGGGAGGCGACGAGGCCGGCGTAGGTGGCGGAGTAGCCGCGGTCGAGGGTCAGGTAGAGGGCCATGAACGTCGAGACGAACGCCCCGAGCCGGTTCACGAGGGTGCTGGTCCACAGCCACCAGAACTCGCGGGGGAGGCCGGAGACGGTTTCCCGGGCGGCGCGTCTCAGGGCGGCGAGTGACATGGATCGATCCCCCACGGTCGGACAGGTGTGTACGTGGCGCGTAAGTGGCTCATGCGCTGAGCACAACTTACGAACGGGCCGGCCCGGGGGACCACTCAATTAACAGAAGCCGTCAACTGTGGGGCTGGGAGGCGGGCGCCAGGCGGTGGCCCGAATGCGTGGATTACGCTCTGAGGCATGGCCGACGCACCGTACAAGCTGATCCTCCTCCGCCACGGCGAGAGCGAGTGGAACGCGAAGAACCTGTTCACCGGCTGGGTGGACGTCAACCTGAACGAGAAGGGCGAGAAGGAGGCGGTCCGCGGCGGTGAGCTGCTCAAGGACGCCGGCCTGCTCCCCGACGTGGTCCACACGTCCCTCCAGAAGCGCGCGATCCGCACGGCGCAGCTGTCGCTGGAGGCCGCGGACCGCCACTGGATCCCGGTCCACCGCAGCTGGCGCCTGAACGAGCGCCACTACGGCGCCCTCCAGGGCAAGGACAAGGCCCAGACCCTCGCGGAGTTCGGCGAGGAGCAGTTCATGCTCTGGCGCCGTTCCTACGACACCCCGCCCCCGCCCCTTCAGGACGGCACGGAGTTCTCCCAGTCGGACGACCCGCGCTACGCGACGATCCCCCCGGAGCTGCGCCCCCGCACGGAGTGCCTGAAGGACGTCGTCGTCCGCATGCTCCCGTACTGGTACGACGGCATCGTCCCCGACCTCCTGGCCGGCCGCACGGTCCTGGTCGCCGCCCACGGCAACTCCCTCCGCGCCCTGGTCAAGCACCTCGACGGCATCTCCGACGCCGACATCGCGGGCCTGAACATCCCGACGGGCATCCCCCTGGCCTACGAACTGGACGCGTCCTTCAAGCCGGTCAAGCCGGGCGGGACGTATCTCGACCCGGACGCGGCCGCGGCGGCGATCGAGGCGGTCAAGAACCAGGGCAAGAAGAAGTAGCTCCCGCGATCACGCCCCCGACCTGCGCACACGGCGCGGATCGGGGGCGTTTTCACGATCGGGGTCCACTGTGGGCCCTCGGGATCCCCGATTGTTCAGCGGCCGAACCGCCTCCCCCTCCGCGTCCGTCATGTCCGACGGATACCGCCGAACTCGCTCCGGGTGATCGGCCGCATTCCGGAACCGGTGAGCGACCCAATTGCGCGACGGAGCAGCCGAGTTGAACTCTGACAACAGCTGCTAAGGGCATGCAGGGCGACGATCTCTGCCTGAATTGAATGCCCTCTGATGGAATGCCCTCTGATGGAACGTCAAAAAGTGAGGCGCCTCAAGTTCGTCTCAAAACTGTTGATCGATTATCTGTGGGTGCGCTACGTTCCTGGTCGACCAAGATCACCATGCACCATGCCTGACCAGGGGGATTCATGCTCAGGGCCTCAATAGCCGCGCTCGTGACAATCGCATCGGCAAGTCTGGTTACCGCGCCGGCCGCCCAAGCGGCTGACGCGGTGACTGCCCGCCCGCAGGCCTGCCCCGAAGTGGGCGAGGTCGCCACCAGCTTCGGGGCCAAGAAGGGCTACTTCATCGGCGCGCCAGTCCCTGTCTTCCGCTCCGGCCCGTACGGCCCCAAGGGCGGCACGATGAGCGTCGCATTCCAAGCGGGTGCCACCGTCGGCGCGTCCGTGACCGGTACGGCGAAAAGCGAGATCAACGGGCTGATCGCCAAAGCCGAGGCAAGTCTGTCCGTCACGCTCCACGGCTCCATCACGGCTTCGACGACCTTGACCGGAACTTACTCGGTCAGCCCCCACAAGATCGGGAATGCCAAGCCGGGATCGGACGGATACAAAATACCCTGGAAGAAGACCGAGATCGTCGCCCCTTGCAATGTCAAAACCATTGGCTCGGGTACTCTGACGGCGCCTTCCTACTCCATCCGTATCAAGTACTGGGAGACCAGTTCATGAAGCGTGCGCCTGCCGCTTGGGCGGCTCTGGCTGCCGGTGTGGCATTGGCGGGATGCGGCGGTCACCCGACAGATCGAGCTACCGCCGGCGCTCACCCTTCCGCGACGGCCGGCCCGTCCCATACGGCATCGGCTCTGCATGTGACCGCCTCTGGGACAGGGCTGCGCCTTGTCGCCGGGACGCCTGTCCACTTCGGTGCCGACAGCACACCGGGGGTGGCCGGGGAGCTCGTTCTGACCTGCCGGGGTAAGGGACTGGTGCATGTCCAGCCCACCGGGGGAAAGGCCACGGACGTACAGTGCGGCGGCACTTCCGAGATGCGGACCGATTCCGGCGGCACCATGTTCACTGCTTCCACCACGAGCAAGTCAGCAATGACGCTTGACTGGACTCTCAAGAAGATGGCGCGTTAATCGCACGACGGAGCAGCCGAGTTGAATTTCATCGGCGCGAGCGTGCACAACTGCGGCAACAGGGTCTCCTGGATCTCGGTCGGCTTCGCAATCCCGAGCTGCCAAGAGGCCCTGGCTTCAGTCCGCGACCAGCCGCGTCAGCGTCGCCCAGTAGCCTGCGACGATCAGCCGTGGCGCGCCCGAGTCCTGTCCCAGCGGTGGCAGGGGTCTACGGATGGCACTTCGAACAGTCGTCCCACCCGGACCTGGACGCCGGACGCCTGCTCTACGTCGGCATGGCCCCGCGGTACATGGCGAACCGGACCAGCACGCAGAACTTGCGCGAGCGGGTGCGCTGTCACTGCCGAGGCAACAACGCGCGGGTGTGCTGGATCGAGCGGAGCGAACCATGGGACCTGGAGTCACAGTTCATCTCCCGACTCGACCTCCCGCTGAACCTCGACCAGAACCGCCGCAACGCCTTCCACGGCCGGCTGAAGGGGCTGCGGGCCGAAGCACGCCGGCGAGCCCGCGAGTTGCCCATCGGTTCGTAGGCCGACGGACGGGCGGGCAGTCCGGTGACCGGCACCCGGTGATCCCAACAACCCCTGGAGAAGCCGAAGTTAAGAGATGGGGTGGGGCGGCGATCATGCACAACCTCCCACCCGCCCCCTCTGTCTGATGCGGGTGAAGTCACCACTCGACGCATCACACGTGGGGGGAACCACACCATGCGCAGACGCACCACTGTCGCCGCCGCGACCGCCGCCGCTCTCAGCGCCGCCCTGGCCGTCACCGCTCTCACCGTTCCGGCCGCCGTGGCCGACCAGAGCGACTCGGCCACGACGTTCGTGAACATCGACGTCAACCACAACCTCGACTACACCGTCGGCGTCGAGGCCGCGAAGAAGAGGGTGTTCTCGGTCTCCGCGACGGTCAGCGACCCCTCCGGCGTCAAGAGCGTGTCGTTCGAGCTGTGGCACGGCGCAGAGGACCGGGCGAAGGCCGACGGGGTCATGTCCGGGTCCGCCCAGTGCCACAAGATCAACGAGCTCACCTCCTACTGCGAGGCCCTCGTGACCGCCGACCCGAGCGTCAACCTCCGCAGCAACGCCCTCGCCGGCCTCTGGTACATGGCCCCCGTGGCCGTCGACGGCGCCGGCAACGTCACCCGCGGGGAGGGCGCCTACTTCGCACGCGTCAAGCGCCAGACCTATCTGTCCCAGACCGTCGTCACCCCGGACCCGGTGAAGAAGGGCACGAACATCACGGTCAAGGCCCGGATGACGGTGGCCAGTTGGGAGCAGAAGAAGAACGTGCCCCTCATCGGGCACCAGGTGCTGCTCCAGTACCGCAAGGGTACGAGCGGCCCCTTCGTCACCCTGAAGAAGCTCAAGACCGACCGGAACGGCTGGGCCACGTCCACCGTGAAGGCGACGGCGGACGGCGCGTACCGCTACGACTTCGCGGCCACGAGCCTCACCCAGCCGACGACCGGCGCGGCCGACTACGTCGACGTGAAGTGACCCCGGCCCTGTGGCCGACCGGTGCTTCCCAACTCCCAGGCCCCCACGACACCATGGCCTCGCAGGAACTCAGGGGGTGCCATGGGGAACAAAGAGACCGAACAGGCCGCGATCACACACGTGTTGGCCTTGGAACGGGCCGCTGGCCGCGAGCCCAGGGACGTCCGCGCGTCGGGCCTGCCGTACGACGTCGACAGCGCACCCCGCATGATCGAGGTGAAGGCGTTCAGCCGCTCGGCGCGCAGCGAGCCGCTGCCGCTGGAACACCGGCAGGTCGTGGCCGCCCAGGCGAATCCCGAGCGCTTCCACCTCTACGTGGTGGACAACCTCGCCGGCCCGGACGGGGCCGAGATCGGTGTCCGCGTGCTGCACGGCGAGATCCTCCTGGCGATGATCAAGCGCTCCCAGCCGCAGATGACTTACTGGCCCACATTCAGGGCGGCGGAGTACGACGAGGCGGAGCGGCTGCACTGAGCAACCGCCGTGGCAGGGCGGCAAACAGATCCTTGGCAGGAGCCGCCCCCCCTGCCACGATCAAGCCGTGGACGACCTCTCGAAAGTCACCCTGTACCCGCTCGGGCGCCGGCTCGTCCGGTATCGGAAACGGACAGTGGCGGTCGGACCACGCCACGATGATCCCGGTGCAGTCGCGCAACCAGGTCGTGTACGTCCTCGACCAGGTCGGCCACGCCCAGTCCGTCAGCGTGTGAACCGTGTGAGCCGTGTCAACAGGCGGACGGCCCAGGTGTGTTGCACCTGGGCCGTCTCACGATGGGATGGGAAGGGACGGGTCAGCGTCGGCTGGCCCGTGCCAGCGCCGGCACGAACCGCAGCGCGTCCACCGTGCCCACGCCCGTCGCCATGTCGTAGCCGTTGACCGCGGTGTAACCGGTCACGCCCGCGTACGAGTTGTTCGTGCCGTCGTTCACGTCGACGATGCCGTTGCCCTTGGCGCCGTGCTTGGCCAGCGCGTACAGCGCCGAGTTGATGTTGCCGACCCGGTGCCCCGCCGCCTGGTCCGCGAGGGTGATGATGCCCGAGAAGAGCGGGCTGGCCTCGCTCGTGCCGCCGTAGACGTCCCAGCCGACGGCCGTCGGGTCGAAGCTGGAGTACGTCCACGCGCCGCCGTTGACCGCGGCGGCCATCGAGACGTCGGGGGTGGCGCGCTGGGTGCCGACGATGCTCTTCACGCCGTTCTGGAAGGACGGGCGGGCGAACACGTGGGACTGGCCGCCGCCGCCCGCGCCGTAGTCGTTGTAGACGCTGTCCGGCGTGACGCGGTCGCCCTTGTCGTTCAGGTGCAGCTGCGTGCCGCCGATCGACGTGACCAACGGGTCGGAAGAAGGCCACGAGTTGACGGGCTTGTCGTAGAAGGCCGAGCCGTCCGCGTTGTAGTCGGTGGCGCCGCCGTCGCCGGAGGAGGCGAGGACGGTGACGTGCTTGCGGTTGGCTGCCTCGAAGGCGTAGCGCAGCTTCTTGATGCTGGAGAAGTCGCCCTGGTCGAAGCCGGGGAAGGTGTTCTCGGTCGCGCCGAAGCTCTGGGTGATGACGTCGCCGACGCCGTGGTCGATCAGGTACTTCTCGGCGTCCATCATCTCCGGCAGCCCGGTGACGCCCTCGGTCTCGGCCACGGCCGTCTCCACCAGCACGATCTTCGCGTCGGGCGCGACCGCGTGCGCCATCTCGACGTCCAGGGTCGTCTCGCCGGCCCAGCCGGTCATGTCCGCGTTCGTCGGGTCGAAGACCGGGACCTTGCCCCACTTGACGACGTTCACCTTGGCGCTGTGCATGCCGAACTGCTTGCTGTACGTGTCGAGATCGTGCTGGATCGTCGGCGAACCGAACGAGTCCACGATGACGATCGTCCGCCCCTTGCCCGTAATGCCCTTCCGGTACAGGGAGTTGAGGTTGTACGCGGTGCGGTACTGCAGCGGGTTGTAGCAGGCGATCTGCCACTTGGCCTCGCACTCCGCGCTGCTGAGCGGGGTCGGTACATCGCGCGCGAGGGTGTGTCCGGTGATGGCCGGGATCACCTTCGTCCGCGGTACGGCGGCGGGCGCGGCGCCGGCGACACCGGCCAGCGGCGCGGTCGCCAGCGCCGCGACGGCGAGCGTGGCGGAGGCGGCCGTGGCGGCGGCGATGTTCAGTCTCGTGCGGGCTATGCGCATGAATCCCCCCTGAGTGCTGCGGAGTCCGCCCGGCCGTCAGCCGGACGAAGTGGTCTCCGCGCATCTCATCGAGTGAGACATGCACAGGACAAGACTGTTGAACTGTCGATGCCGAACCCTTTGCCCAAACAGCACCAAAGACTCGAACACCCCTGCCGATCCGACCTGTTGACTCAGATCACGGTCGGCCGCCGGTCGTCAGATCGAGTACGGCACCGCGTGCACCTCGTCCGCCCGGTGCCCCGCGCGTTCGTGGACGCGCTGGACCGCCTCGGGCGACGGGGCCTCCGACAGGCAGTAGACGGTCCCGCTCTCCGGATCCGCCCAGGCCCGCTCGAAGTGGACACCCTCGTCCTTCTCCACGGCGAGATCCGCCTTGTGGGCCTCCATCAACTGGTCGGCCGTGATGCCCGTCATCCCGTGATGTACATCCATGTACTGAGCCATGGCCTCACACCTCCTCGTGCTTTCCCCCCTTCAATGCTGCGCTTCTACGGCGTCCGGGGCCACCGGCGGCCGAACACGCGGGAGGGGCCCCGGCGCCGTAGCACCGAGGCCCCTCAGGGAGTGGGCGGCGGTCAGCCGCACTGGCACGGATTGCCGGACTGGCACCCGCAGCCGCAGCCCGAGCCGCAGCCGCAGGCGCCGAAGAGCGGGAGGCTCTTGATCTCGGCGGGCTGCTGCGTCTCGCGCTCCTGCGTCGGGTCCGGCGTCGTGGCGGGGGATTCGGCCATGGGTCCTCCTAGAGGCTGGTGCCTGTGCCCATTGGATGCCCGCTTCGCCGGGCGCATCAACGGCGCATTGAGGCTTCCCCCGCAAGCCCCCGGCCCTCTCCGCAGGCCGGGGTCATTTCTAACCAGTCACCGGTCGTGACAGTGGTTAGAAATGACCCCGGTTTCCAGCGACCCCCCCCGGCCGAGCGGAGAGCTACGCGCCCTCCGCCCCCGTCACCGGCTGGATGTCCGGCTGCAGCTCGTCCGCGTGCTCGCCCGTCACCAGGAACACCACGCGCTTGGCGACCGAGACCGCGTGGTCGGCGAAGCGCTCGTAGTAGCGGCCGAGCAGGGTCACGTCGACCGCGGTCTCGATGCCGTGCTTCCACTTGTCGTCCAGCAGGTGCTGGAAGAGCGTGCGGTGGAGGAGGTCCATCGCGTCGTCGTCCTGCTCCAGCTGGAGCGCGAGGTCGACGTCCTTCGTGATGATGACCTCGGCCGCCTTGGCCATCAGGCGCTGGGCGAGCTGGCCCATCTCCAGGATGGTCGCGTGCAGGTCGTGCGGCACGGCCCGCTCCGGGAAACGGAGCCGGGCGAGCTTCGCCACGTGCTGGGCGAGGTCGCCGGAGCGCTCCAGGTCGGCCGACATGCGCAGCGACGTGACGACGATCCGCAGATCCGTCGCCACCGGCTGCTGGCGGGCCAGCAGGGCTATGGCCCGGGCTTCGAGGTCGTGCTGGAGATCGTCGACCTTCTTGTCGGCCTCGATGACGCTCTCGGCCAGCTTCAGGTCGGAGTCCAGGATCGCCGTCGTGGCGCGCCCGATCGCCGACCCGGTCAGCCGGGCCATCTCCACCAGACCGTCACCGATCGAGTCAAGTTCCTCGTGGTACGCGTCCCGCATCAGGGTTCCCTCTCCTACGTTCGCTTCGGGGGCTCAAGGGGCCCCGGGCCTGTCGTTGTGACGAAAAACCGGCCCTTCCACCCCACGCTCCCACGTTCCCGCTCCTACGCGACGGTTTACGCCACCCCAAATGAATCAATACTGGCTCCAAGGTGAACTCTGGGCGACGAGTGTTCGAGGTCGCACTCCGATGGCTGTGGCCAGGAGGTATCCCATGCCTAACCTGGGGGCATGGACGTGAACGCGGCGGTCGCCGCAGCGGCAGCGATCGCCGGGGTACTCACCGGTGTCATCGCCATGCTGGCGTTCCGCTGGAGCGAACGCGACCAGAAGCGACCGACCAGGACCTCCCTGCATACGGACCCGGTGCTTCCGCCGGGTGTGGACACCGTGCTCTCGGTGCTCCGCTCCTCGGCCGTCGTCCTCGACGAGGCGGACGCCGTGGTCAAGGCCAGCTCGGCGGCGTACGCCCTCGGACTGGTCCGCGGCGGGAAACTCTCCGTCGACCCGATGCTCCAGATGGCCCGGGACACCCGGCGCGACGGCGAGATACGCCAGGTCGAGCTGGATCTGCCCCGGCGCGGCACCGGCCGCGGGGAGGCCCTCGCGGTCTCCGCCCGGGTGGCGCCGCTCGGCTCCCGGCTCGTCCTGCTCCTCGTGGAGGACCTCACCGAGGCCCGCCGTATCGAGGCCGTACGACGTGACTTCGTGGCGAATGTCAGCCACGAACTGAAGACCCCGGTCGGCGCGCTCTCCCTCCTCTCGGAGGCGGTCATGGACGCCTCCGACGATCCTGAGGCGGTGGAGCGTTTCGCCGGCCGGATGCAGATCGAGGCCACGCGCCTGACCAATCTCGTGCAGGAGCTCATCGACCTGTCACGGGTCCAGAACGACGACCCCCTCGAAGACGCCGAACCCGTCCGCGTCGACGAACTCGTCGCCGAGGCCATCGACCGCTGCCGGCACCAGGCCGGCACCAAGCAGATCACCATGGCCGCCGGCGGCACCGCCGACCTGCATGTCTACGGGAACCGGGGCCAGCTGGCCGCGGCCCTCGGAAACCTGGTCGAGAACGCCGTCAACTACTCGCCCGCCCGCACCCGCGTCGGCATAGCCGCACGCCGGGTCTCCGCGGGCGGCGGCGACCACATCGAGGTCGCCGTGACCGACCAGGGCATCGGCATCTCCGAGAAGGACAAGGAGCGCGTGTTCGAGCGCTTCTACCGTGTCGACCCGGCCCGCTCGCGGGCCACCGGCGGTACGGGTCTCGGACTGGCGATCGTCAAGCACGTGGCCGCCTCGCACGGCGGGGAGGTCACGGTGTGGAGCTCCGAGGGACAGGGCTCCACGTTCACCCTGAGGCTGCCGGAGGCGGGTGCGGCCCGCGACCGTGCCCACCAGCACCCCGACCTCGACGACGAGGTCGAGGCGTCCCCTGAACCATCCCCGTACGAACCGCTTCCCGCCCCGGAGGTCCTTCCGTGACCCGAGTGCTCGTCGTCGAGGACGAGGAGTCCTTCTCCGACGCCCTGTCGTACATGCTCCGCAAGGAGGGCTTCGAGGTCGCCATCGCGACCACCGGGCCCGACGGACTCGACGAGTTCGAGCGCAACGGCGCCGACCTCGTCCTGCTCGACCTGATGCTGCCGGGGCTGCCCGGCACGGAGGTCTGCCGCCAGCTGCGCGGCCGTTCCAACGTCCCCGTCATCATGGTGACGGCCAAGGACAGCGAGATCGACAAGGTCGTAGGCCTGGAAATAGGAGCCGATGACTACGTCACCAAGCCCTTCTCGTCCCGCGAACTGGTCGCCCGTATCCGGGCCGTCCTGCGCCGCCGCGGCGAGCCCGAGGAGGTCACCCCGGCCGCCCTTGAGGCAGGTCCGGTCCGCATGGACGTGGATCGCCACGTGGTCACGGTCTCCGGCTCCAAGGTCGACCTGCCCCTCAAGGAGTTCGACCTGCTGGAGATGCTCCTGCGCAACGCGGGCCGCGTACTGACCCGCATGCAGCTCATCGACCGCGTCTGGGGCGCCGACTACGTCGGCGACACCAAGACCCTCGACGTCCACGTCAAGCGCCTTCGCGCCAAGATCGAGCCGGACCCGGGCGCGCCCAGGTACCTGGTGACGGTGCGTGGCCTGGGCTACAAGTTCGAGCCGTAAACCGCGAGCGCGTTCTCACCTGCGCTACGACGATGGGCGGGACCTCTCCGTGAGGTCCCGCCCATCGTCGTGGACGTACGACTGTCGCTCAGCCGGTGGTGGTGCCCGTCTCCGTGGCCGTCGCGCTCGCGGAGGCCGCGTCGGTCGGGGTGGCCGACGTGCTCTTGCCCGGCTTCGGCGAGCCGGAGGTGGTCGCGGTGGCGCCCGCGGCCGGCGTCGAGGGGATCGAGCTGGGGCCCCACTTGGTGAAGTAGCTGTCGGCCGGGACGACGAAGGCGCTCAGGCTCACGCCGCCGGTCGTGCTGAGGGTGAAGGTGACCTTCTGGGCGTTGCCGTCCGTGATGCCGGCGGGATCGGTCAGCGCGGCGGAGGCGTTGCCCTTGCCGCCCAGGACGAGCGAGCCGAAGGCCGGGACGACCAGCTTGCCCTTGCCCTTGGCGGGGGTCAGCGTGGCCGTGCCGGCGCCGTCGACGCTGACGGAGTCCAGGGTCTGGGGGTCCTTGCCGGTGTTGAAGAGGGTCGCGGAGATCACCGCCGGGCCCGCGCCCTCGGAGCCGGACTCGGTGAGGGGCTGGGTGATGACGAGCGCGTTCTGCACCTTGATGGCGCCGACGGAGACGGCCGCGTTGTCCGGCTTGACCTCCAGCGTCTGTGCGTCGTTGCCGGCAGCGCACGCGGCGAGGGAGGCGATCGAGAACGCGATGGTGGCGGCGGCGAGGGCGCCGCGTCGAAGGCTGCTGCTCACGGCGGCGGCTACTCCTTGAACGTGGGCGGAGCAGGGCGACTCCCGAATAAAGCCGCCCTAAGTGTCTGTCAGCGGCCTTAGGTTACCGAGCCGTTCCCGCACCATCGCACCCGACCCTCCCTCAACCGGGTACCCGTGTGCCTCAAGTGACTCGCGGGTCACTTGCGACCGGCACTCGTCCGGCATTCACATAACCAGCTCAGACGTCTGCCGGCGGATTTTCGGTGAAGAATGCACGGCACCTCGGATAATTGATCACCGGCATCTCGACGGGCTTCGGTGATCAATTCCGGATTCGTCTCGTACCGGGCTCCGGCCACCGAACGGAGTAGCGGAAGTCGAGCACTTGGAACCAGACATTTAGGGACGTTCGTCCGCTTGGAGGCGCCTCCGGATGTGTGTAACGTACGCGTTTCACCTCGCCCGGAGAGCCGCTCCGACCTGCGAATACCCTCTTCCGCTCGGCCTCCGCAGCACGTTCCTGTTGCTGTTGTCAAGCCCCGAGATGCGCTCTGACCTGCGAAAACGCCATTCAGAACCCGCAGTTTCCGTGTTACCCTGGATAGCCACGGAAGGGGTACCTGTCACATGACGTTCAAGGTTGGCGACACCGTGGTCTATCCCCATCACGGGGCCGCGCTGATCGAGGCTATCGAAACTCGCCAGATCAAAGGCGTGGACAAGACCTATTTGGTGCTGAAGGTCGCTCAGGGTGACCTGACGGTGCGTGTGCCAGCGGACAATGCGGAGTTCGTCGGCGTACGTGATGTGGTCGGTCAGGACGGGCTGGACCGGGTCTTCGAGGTGCTGCGCGCTCCGTATGCCGAGGAGCCCACGAACTGGTCGCGTCGTTACAAGGCAAATCTGGAGAAGCTCGCCTCCGGCGATGTCATCAAGGTCGCGGAAGTCGTCCGTGACCTGTGGCGTCGTGAGCGCGAGCGCGGACTCTCCGCAGGTGAGAAGCGCATGCTCGCCAAGGCTCGCCAGATCCTGGTGAGCGAGCTCGCGCTCGCGGAGAACACGAACGAGGACAAGGCCGAGGCCCTGCTCGACGAGGTTCTCGCGTCCTGACGCAGGCGACTGGTACGCCCTGCTCAGCACACTGAAATGCCGTGGTGCCCGATGACAGCTCCCTTGTCGCCGGGCGCTTCGGCATGTTCAGGGGATTTTTCCGAGCCCCCGACCGCGACTCCGTCGAAGACTCCGAGACCTGAGACTCCGACTCCGTCGAACGTCGGAGAAACATCCCCCGATAATGGTGTGCCGGGCCCGGGCAGCTGTCTCGACCGGTGTCACGGAAGGGTCCGGTCAAGGCGTCGCGCCCGGCACTCCTGAGGCCATACCCACGTAGGTCGAGCACACAAACCTGACAGGAACCGATGTCTGACGATTCGCGCTCTTCGCAGGCGCAGTCCTCCGTCGCCGCCGTGATCCCGGCCGCCGGACGGGGCGTACGCCTCGGCCCGGGCGCCCCCAAAGCGCTCCGCGCGCTGAACGGCACCCCCATGCTGATCCACGCGATCCGCGCACTGGCCGCGTCCCGAGCGGTCTCCCTGGTCGTCGTCGTGGCCCCGCCCGACGGCGCAGCCGAGGTCAAGACCCTCCTCGACGCCCACGCGCTGCCGGACCGCACCGACTTCCTGGTCGTCCCCGGCGGCGACTCCCGCCAGGAGTCCGTGAAGCTCGGCCTGGACGCCCTGCCGCCCGGCTACGACATCGTCCTCGTCCACGACGCGGCCCGCCCGCTCGTCCCGGTCGACACGGTCGACGCGGTCATCGAGGCCGTACGGGACGGAGCCCCCGCCGTCGTACCGGCCCTGCCCCTCGCCGACACGGTCAAGGAGGTCGAGCCCGCCGAGACACCGGGCGCACCCGAGCCGGTCGTGGCGACCCCGGAACGCGCCCGCCTCCGCGCCGTACAGACTCCCCAGGGCTTCGACCGCGCCACCCTGGTCCACGCCCACGAGACGGTCACCGACAACGTCACCGACGACGCGAGCATGGTCGAACAGCTCGGCCTCACGGTCGTGGTCGTCCCCGGCCACGAGGAGGCCTTCAAGGTCACCCGCCCCCTGGACCTGGTCCTCGCGGAGGCGGTCCTGACCCGCAGGAGGCTGAACGATGGCTTCTGAGACGTACCCCCTTCCGCAGGTCGGCATCGGCACCGACATCCACGCCTTCGAGGAGGGCCGCGACCTCTGGTGCGCCGGCCTGAAGTGGGAAGGCGAGGGCCCCGGCCTGGCCGGCCACTCCGACGCGGACGTCGTCGCCCACGCGGCCTGCAACGCCCTGTTCTCCGCCGCCGGGCTCGGTGACCTGGGCCAGCACTTCGGCACGGGCCGCCCTGAGTGGTCGGGCGCGTCCGGGGTCACCCTCCTGACAGAGGCCGCGAGGATCGTCCGCGAGGCGGGCTTCACCATCGGCAACGTGGCGGTCCAGGTCGTAGGACCACGACCGAAGATCGGCAAGCGGCGGGACGAGGCACAGAAGCTGCTGTCGGAGGCGGCGGGGGCTCCGGTCTCGGTATCGGGAGCAACGACGGACGGTCTCGGCTTCCCGGGACGGGACGAGGGTCTGATGGCGGTGGCAACGGCGCTGGTGGTCAAACACGGCTGACTGGTCCGGCGTTTCAGGGGCGCGGGGCTGTATCGATGTGCGGCTCCGCCGCGTGGCCGCGACCAGCCCCACCGGCCCGCGGACAACAATCGCCCCAACCGTCTGAGGCACGGCCATACGCCCACTACCCTTGTACCGTGACCATTCGCCTGTACGACACCAGCGCCCGGCAGATTCGCGACTTCATCCCGCTCACAGCGGGCTGTGTCTCGATCTACCTCTGTGGCGCCACCGTGCAGGCCGCCCCCCACATCGGTCACATCCGCTCGGGCCTCAACTTCGACATCCTCCGCCGCTGGTTCGAACACCGCGGCTACGACGTCACGTTCATCCGCAATGTCACGGACATCGACGACAAGATCATCGCCAAGTCCCGTGACCAGGGCCGCCCTTGGTGGGCCATCGGCTACGAGAACGAGCGCGCGTTCAACGACGGCTACACCGCACTCGGCTGCCTCCCGCCGACGTACGAACCGCGGGCGACCGGCCACGTCCCCGAGATGATCGAGATGATGCGCGGGCTGATCGAGCGCGGTCACGCGTACGAGGCCGACGGCAGCGTCTACTTCGACGTGCGGTCGTACCCGGACTATCTGGAGCTGTCGAACCAGGACATCGACGACCTGCGCCAGCCCACCGAGGAAGGCATCACCGGGAAACGCGACCCGCGCGACTTCGCGATGTGGAAGGCGACCAAGCCGGGCGAGCCCGACTGGGAGACCCCGTGGGGCCGCGGCCGCCCCGGCTGGCACCTGGAGTGCTCGGCGATGGCGCACAAGTACCTGGGCCCCGCCTTCGACATCCACGGCGGCGGCCTCGACCTGATCTTCCCGCACCACGAGAACGAGATCGCCCAGGCGAAGGCCTACGGCGACGACTTCGCGCAGTACTGGGTGCACAACGCCTGGGTCACCATGAGCGGCGAGAAGATGTCGAAGTCGCTCGGGAACTCCGTCCTCGTGTCCGAGATGGTCAAGCGGTGGCGACCCATCGTCCTGCGCTACTACCTCGGCACCCCGCACTACCGCTCGATGATCGAGTACAGCGAGGAGGCCCTGCGCGAGGCGGAGTCCGCGTTCGCGCGGATCGAGGGCTTCGTGCAGCGGGTCGTCGAGAAGGCCGGGGGAGGCGTCGAGCCCGCCGCCGAGGTGCCGCCGGCCTTCGCCGAGGCGATGGACGACGACCTGGGCGTCCCGCAGGCCTTGGCCGTCGTACACACGACTGTCCGGCAGGGGAATTCCGCCCTCGCCGCCGACGACAAGGAAGCCGCCGTGGCGCGTCTCGCCGAGGTGCGCGCCATGCTCGGGGTGCTCGGACTCGACCCGCTGGACCCGCACTGGGTCGGCGAGGGCGGCGACCGGGGCGAAGACCTGCACGGGGTCGTGGACACCCTGGTCCGGATGGTGCTCGACCAGCGCGAGGCCGCCCGGGGCCGCAAGGACTGGGCGACCGCGGACGGCATCCGCGACCAGCTCAACCAGTCCGGACTCAACATCGAGGACGGCCCGCAGGGCCCGCGCTGGACCCTCGGCCCCCGCTGAACCCACTCCGATCACACCCGGTCAACGAAGATCGACTGTGCCGCCCGGCCTCCCGGGCGGCACACTGCATAGACGTACGTATTCACCGCACCCCCAGACGGGTCACACAGACAGGTAGGTCATGGCAGCCAACAACCGCCGCATGTCCGGCAAGAAGGGCGCGCAGGTCGGCAGTGGCGGCCAGCGGCGCCGGGGCCTCGAAGGCAAGGGCCCCACCCCGCCCGCCGAGGCGCGCAAGGGCCACAAGAAGAACCGCGTCGCCAACTCCAAGGCCAAGCAGGTCCAGCGCCGTCCCGCGCAGCGAGGCCGCGGCGGCAAGGGCACGTCCGAGATGGTCGTCGGCCGCAACCCGGTCGTGGAGGCGCTGCGCGAGGGCGTCCCGGCGGTCACGCTCTACGTCCAGCAGTTCATCGACAACGACGAGCGGGTGCGCGAGGCGCTCCAGCTCGTCGCCGAGCGCGGCGGCGTCCACCTCATGGAGGCCCCCCGCCCCGAGCTGGACCGCATGACGAACGGCCTCAACCACCAGGGCATGGTCCTCCAGGTCCCGCCGTACGAGTACGCGCACGCCGAGGACCTCGCCAACGCGGCCTACGACAAGGGCGAGGACCCGCTGATCGTCGCCCTTGACGGGGTGACCGACCCGCGCAACCTCGGCGCGATCGTCCGCTCCGTCGCCGCGTTCGGCGGCCACGGCGTGCTCGTCCCCGAGCGGCGCGCGGCCGGCATGACCGCCGGTGCGTGGAAGTCGTCGGCCGGTACGGCGGCCCGTACGCCCGTCGCCCGCGCCACGAACCTGACGCGCGCGCTGGAGGCGTACAAGAAGGCGGGTCTCTCGATCGTCGGTCTCGCGGCCGACGGTGAGCACGAGGTCGGTGAACTCGCCGCGCTGGAAGGCCCGGTGGTCATCGTCGTCGGCAGCGAGGGCAAGGGCCTGTCCCGACTCGTGGGCGAGACCTGCGACTTCCGGGTCCGGATCCCGATGCCCGGTGGCGCGGAGTCCCTCAACGCCGGTGTGGCGGCCGGAGTTGTGCTGTACGAGGCGGCACGCAAGCGTTCCTGAACGGGCGTTCGGCACCGTCCCCCACTCGGGGCAATCTGGGCGCCGGGCACACGCTTGACGCGGTCCGGACACTTCCGGCGAGTCAAAGCAGTGTCCTAAACACACGTCACTCGGTTAGATGAGTGTGGACACCAGAACACCCCGCACACCCACGGGGGACGGCCCGTCGGGCTTCGACGACGCTCCCGCGCTGAGCATGGTGAAGGTGCCGAGCGATCCGGCGCAGATCATCGTCAATCATGCGAGCTTCCGCGTGCAGTTGGGCGCCTCGTCGCGTCCCCCGTCGCCGCGGATCGCACGGCACCTGAGCGCCACCGAGGCCCCCGGCCGGATCCCCGCCGCCGGCGCGCGCCGCCGGCCCGTCGTCTGGAGCGGCAAGTCCGCACCGGACGACACCGGCGCCCACCGGCTGCTCCAGGCCGTGCGCGGCACGGGCGTCCGTCACGGCGACGAACCGGCCGGCGACGCCGGAGCCACGCAGGTCATCCCCCGTGTCGGCAGCGGCGGTTACGACGACGACCTGACCGCGCAGACCATCGAGACCCCGGTCGTCGGCGCCCAGCGCGGCGGCGACCACGACACCGGCGAGACCCGACTCCTGCCGCCCATGCGGACGGTGGGCAGCGCCTACGACGAACCCGCCTACGAGGACCCGGAGTTCGAGGACTTCGAGGGCGCGGAGCAGGAGCGCCGCACCCGGCGCAACCCCAACGAGCCCGTACGGCACGCCTATTACCCCGGCCGCCGCATGAACCTCGGGGTCGTCCTCCTCCCGCTCCGCATCTTCCTCGGCTTCATCTCCATCTACGCCGGCATGGGCAAGCTGTGCGACCCCGTCTACTTCGACGGCGGCAAACGCGGCTCCATGGTGAAGTGGCTCAACACCCTGCACCCGTGGGAAGTCGCCGAGCCACTACGGCAGTTCGCGCTCCAGCACCCGGTCGGCTCCGGCCTCGTCATCGCCTTCGCGCAGGTCATCGTGGGCGTCCTCACGATCCTGGGCCTGTGGCAGCGGGTCGCCGCGGTCTTCGGCGCGCTGCTCTCCGCGGCACTGATCGTCACGGTCAGCTGGAAGACCGTCCCGGCCTACGACGCCCCCGACATCATCTATCTCGCCGCCTGGTCGCCGCTGATCATCGCGGGCGCCCCCGTCTACTCCGTCGACGGCCGCCTCGCGGGCAGCGCCTGGCGCCGCCTCGGACCCCCCGCCGACATCTGGGAGCTGCGCCGCTACGTCCTGCGCCGCGGCGCCCTCGTCACGGCCGTGGTCATCGGACTCACCCTGCTCGTCGGCTCGTTGCTCGGCGGCGCGGTCCGCGACTCCAGCCGCGTGGTCGTCCCCGGTCCCGGCGAGGCCCCGCGCAACGAACTGCCGGGCGCCCCGCTCCCGGGCGAACCGACCAAGAGCCACAGCAGCAGCCCCAGGGCGTCCAAGTCGCCGTCCCAGCACGCGACTTCGGCCAAGCCGTCGGGTGCCGCGACGACTCCGGGCGCGACCCACTCCTCCTCCGGTACGGCCACCAGCGGCGCCCCCAGCCAGACCCAGGGCACCGCGGGCCGCACCCAGCCCCAGCAGTCCTCCCCGGCCGGCCAGGCCCCCAGCACCACCTCAGGACCCACGTCCGGCGGCGGTACCAGCGGCGGCACCGGCTCCAACGGCGGCTCCAGCACCGGGGGTTCGTCCTCCTCCGGCCAGCCGGGCCTGGTGGGCGGCCTGTTGGGGTAACTGGGCCGGTGGGTGGCTTGTTGAAGCAGTCGCCCACCGGCTGACCCACAGAGAGAGGGCCTGCACTTTTCAGTGCAGGCCCTCTGCGGTTTGCCTTTGTACGGCCATCACTCAACGGCCAAGCGCGGCAAGCTCCTTGGCGGCTTCCCTGAGGTCCTTCGCGGTGTCGATGGCCCGCCAGTAAGCCCCCTGCGGAATAGGGAACCCGGCCAACCGCCGCTCACGCGCAAGGTGGGGGAAAGTCGTCCGCTCGTGATCCCCCCGCTCCGGCAGCAACCCCGCGAACTCGGGCGAGAAGACGTACACCCCCGCATTGATCGCGTACTGCGTCGGCGGCGACTCGATGAAGTCCGTGACGCGCCCGAAGCCGTCCGTCTGCACGGCGCCCCACGGGATCCGCGGCCGCGCCAGCGCGATCGTGGCGACGGCATCGCGCTCGGTGTGGAAGTCGGCCATGTCGCGCAGCGAGAAGCGGGTCCAGATGTCGCCGTTGGTGGCGTACCAGGCGCTGTCCGGGCGGGGCAGGTGCGCGGCGGCGTACTTGAGGCCGCCGCCGCGGCCCAGGGGCTCCGTCTCGACGACCGTGGTCACGTCGACCGGCAGGTCGGCCGTCTTCAGCCAGTCCTGCAGCACCTCGGCGAGATGCCCGCAGCTGACCACCACGTCGGTCACGCCCTCCTCGGCGAGCCAGACGAGCTGGTGGCCGATGATCGGCGTCCCCGTGCCGGGGATCTCGACCATCGGCTTGGGCCGGTCGTCGGTGTACGGGCGCAGCCGGGATCCCTGGCCACCGGCCAGGATCACGGCTTGGGTGGGGCGCGACGTGGCGTTCGGATCGGTCATGACCCGAACTGTACGTGGCGGCCCCACCGCATCTTTCGGCTGCAACCGTTCCTTAATCAGCCGTTACCGACCTCCTACTCCGACCTGCTCCTGCGGGCACCGGCTCCGGTCAGCTGTGCGCGGCCATGACCCCGGAGGCGAACGAGGTGTCGCACACGGGGCGGGCGTAGGACTGGGCGCGTGCGGCGCCGTAGATACGGACCGCTGCGCGGCCCAGTGCGCGGGCGATGGAGGTGCAGTGCGTGGCGAGCGACGGGTGGCCGTTCACCGCCTCCTGGAGGTGCGTCAGGACGACGCCGGGGTTCTTGTCCTGGAGCTCGGTCATGAGCTGGTCGCGCAGGATGTCCTGCGGGGCGCGTGCGGCGGCCCTGGAGGAGGCTCCGGCCGCCGTGACGTCCGTCGCGGTGAGCATCGAGCTGGAGGGGCTCCCCGACCAGTTGACCCGGGTGACCGCGAGGGTCCCGGAGAGCACCATGACGACGGGCAGGACGAGGGCGAGCGTGCGGCCGACCCGGCGGGCGGGGCCCCGGCCGCGTCGCGGCTGTTGGTTATTGGAGTGCTTCACGCGTGTGAGGGTAGCGTCCGGTAATGATTTGGCGACATTTAGTCACCAATTCGGGGGATGGATCGGTGCCTCGGATTGGGTAGGGGGTTGACGAACGCTGCTCGAAATGACCGCTCTGCCGGGGTATTTGTCGACACGTTCGGGTGTCCGCGGGCAACGGGAAGGGCCCCGCGGCGAACCGCGGGGCCCTTCCTGGGAACGTTTGACCAGTCGGTGAGAACCGATCGGTCAATGAGAACCGGTCAGTCGGTGAGAACCGATCAGTCGGTGAGTCGCTCGCCCGTGGAGGTCGAGAACACGTGGATCTCGCCCGGACGGGGGACCACGTGGAGCGTGGAGCCCTTCTCCGGCACCGAGCGGCCGCTGACGCGGACGACCAGGTCCTTGAGGTTGTCGTCGACCTTGGCGCTGCCGTAGACGTAACCGTCGGCGCCCAGCTCCTCGACGACGTTCACGGAGACGGCGAGACCCGCCGGGGCGTCCTCGGAGTCCTTCGTGAGGGACTTCGCGGCCTCGCCGTTGTGCTCGTCGATGTCGAAGTGCTCGGGGCGGACGCCGACGGTGACCGTGCGGTCACCCTTGTCGGTGGCGGCCTTGAGCGCCTCGCGGTTGACCGGGACGACCGAGTTGCCGAACTTCACGCCGCCGTCGGTGATCGGGACCTCGATCAGGTTCATGGCGGGGGAGCCGATGAAGCCGGCCACGAAGAGGTTCTTGGGGCGGTCGTACATGTTGCGGGGGCTGTCGACCTGCTGGAGCAGACCGTCCTTCAGTACGGCCACCCGGTCGCCCATCGTCATGGCCTCGACCTGGTCGTGGGTGACGTAGACGGTGGTGATGCCGAGGCGGCGCTGCAGCGAGGCGATCTGCGTACGGGTGGAGACGCGGAGCTTGGCGTCGAGGTTCGACAGCGGCTCGTCCATGAGGAAGACCTGGGGCTCACGCACGATGGCGCGGCCCATCGCGACGCGCTGGCGCTGACCGCCGGAGAGGGCCTTCGGCTTGCGGCCGAGGTAGTCCGTGAGGTCGAGGATCTTCGCCGCGTCCTCCACCTTCTGGCGGATCTCGGCCTTGTTGACGCCGGCGATCTTGAGCGCGAAGCCCATGTTGTCGGCGACCGTCATGTGCGGGTACAGCGCGTAGTTCTGGAACACCATGGCGATGTCCCGGTCCTTCGGCGGCAGGTGCGTGACGTCGCGGTCACCGATGCGGATGGCGCCGGCGTTGACGTCCTCAAGCCCCGCGAGCATCCGGAGCGAGGTGGACTTGCCACAGCCGGACGGACCGACGAGGACGAGGAACTCGCCGTCCCCGACCTCGATCTCCAGACCATCGACGGCGGGCTTCTCGGTGCCCGGGTAGATCCGGGTCGCCTTGTCGAACGAAACAGTGGCCATGATGAAGGGCCCCCTTCTACCGGCAGGAACGTGCCGGACGATCCGTTGTAGGAAGGTGGTGGTGTAGTCCACGCGAGTGAACTGGGTCAGGACGGTACCTGGCGTTTGCCTGGTCTGTCAGTACCTGGACCCATGTGAACTTCGAGGAAATTTTCGACAGGGGGCGGTGGGGGACCTGGGTACACTGCACGGGCACGTGATCGCGCACGTCCCGGGCACGCGGGTACGGGATACGTCCCGTCGGGTACGTCCTGTCGGGTACGCACGTATCGCGCAGGCCTCCTTAGCTCAGTTGGCCAGAGCAACGCACTTGTAATGCGTAGGTCGTCGGTTCGAATCCGACAGGGGGCTCCTTCGAAGGCCAGGTCACATTGCCCGTGACCTGGCCTTTTGTGTTGCTCGGGGCATTGCGGGTCACACGGCTGGGGTGCCGTGGGACGGCTTGCGTGAGCGATGCGTGAGCGGAGCGGCTCGGTGCCCTACTTCTTGGGCTTCTTCCGCGCCCTGTTCTTTTTCGCCTTGGCCTGGGCTTTCGCCTTCTCCGTCTCGGACTTGCGCTGGAGCGGAGGTCCGTAAGTCTCCCTCGACGGCTGGCGATAGAAACGCCGAAGCTTCGCCCAGGAGCGGTATGGCGCCGTGAGAATGGGTGGGGCTGCCGTCGTGCGACGGGCCCAGCGGACTCGGCTGTCCTGGACGTCCCTACGTGATCGGTACGGTGGTGTCGGGACGACGAGAGGGGCGGCGCTGCCGTGGGTGAGGAAGCGGAGATCAGGACGGCGAAGGAGGCCGCGGATCACGAGCTCATCTTGGCGTTCGGGCGTCTGCAGGGGGCGGCGAACCGGCTGGAGTACATCCTCGGCCGGGCGCTGGAGGTGGAGTGCGGCATCAGCCATCTGGTCTTCGAGGTGCTGCTGATCCTCGGGCGCGCGGGTGAGCCGGGGCTTTCCATGCGTGCCATCGCCCAGGAGCAGGTGCTGACCACCGGTGGTGCCACCCGGCTGGTGGATCGCATGCAGGCCGCGGGTTTCGTGACGCGCGCGGATTCCCCCGACGACCGGCGCGGAAAGCTGGTGCGGCTGACGCCGTTGGGGGAGGAGACGGTCGTACGCGCGTCCCGGGTGCACCTGGAGAACATCAAGCAGTACCTCGTGGACCCGCTGCCCACGGCGGACTGGAAGCGGTTCGCGGAGGACCTTCGCATCCTCAGCCACACGGCGCGGGACCTGCTGCCCCGCCTGCCCTGACCTGCGGACCAGCGGCCACGCTGGTGTAATGACGTGGTCAGCCACACCTATGTGCCTCACCTCACACGAACCTTGAAATATCTGACGCGTCAGTTACTGTTCTGTCAGGTGAATCGCTCGCAACCCGCGGGCGCACATCCCTGCCGAGGTCTTCGATGAAGCTCGTCTACGTCTTCGACGCCTACTGCGGCTGGTCGCACGGGTTCTCCGGAACACTGAGCGAGGTCGCCGCCCGTCACCCCGAACTGCCGGTCGAGGTCGTCTCCGGTGGCCTGTTCACCGGATCGCGGCAGGTGCCCATCCGCCAGTTCGGCTACGTCCAGGGCGCGAACGCCAAGATCACCGAGCTGACCGGCGCCGAGTTCGGCGCGGCCTACGAGCAGTTGATCGCCGACGGCTCGTTCGTGATGGACTCCGAGGCCGCCGCCCGCGGCGTCGCAGCCCTGCGCCAGGTCGCACCGGCCCGCGCGGCGGAGCTGGCCGCGGCTCTGCAGGCCGCCTTCTACGTCGACGGACGCAGCCTGTCCGAGGCGGCCACCTACCGGACGGTCGCCCAGGCCGCCGGGCTCGACGCGGATGCCGTCGTAGCCGCCTTCGAAGCGCCCGACGCACAGACCGCGGCCCACGCCGACTTCCGCCGCGCGGTCCAGCTCGGCGTCACCGGGTTCCCCACGCTGCTGGCCGTCGACGGCGACTCCGTCACCCCGCTGGCCTACGGCCAAGCCACCGCCGACGAGGTCGACGCACGCTTCGCCGCCCACTGATCTTCCCCTGCCCCCACCCCACCCCCCCGCACAAAGGAGCCCCCGTATGAGCAGCCTCTCCTTCAAGGTCCTCGACCTCGACTTCCCGGCCGGCAGCAAGAACAAGACCGCCACCCTCGTCACCGGCGAGAACGACGCTCTCCTGGTCGACGCCGGCTTCACCCGCGCCGACGGCCACCGCCTCGCCGCCGAGATCCTCGACTCCGGCAAGAAGCTGACCACCGTCTTCGTCAGCCACGCCGACCCCGACTTCTACTTCGGTGCCGAGGTGATCGCCGACGCCTTCCCCGACGCGGCCTTCGTCGCCACCCCGATCGTCATCGAGCACATCCAGCACTCCTACGAAGGCAAGCTCAAGGCGTGGGCCACGCTCGGCCCGAACCTGCCCACCCGCCTGGTCGAGCTGACCGCGCTGACCGGTGACCTCACCCTGGAGGGCCACCGCTTCGAGCTCAAGGGAGGCCCGGCCGCGCTGCCCGACCGCCACTACCTGTGGCAGGCCGAGCAGCGTGCCCTCCTCGGCGGCGTCCTGCTCTTCCAGCAGGAGCACGTCTGGGTCGCCGACACCCCCACCCCGGGCGACCGTGCCGCGTGGATCGGCCTGCTGGACGAAATGGCCGCGCTGCAGCCGGAGTTGGTCGTCCCTGGTCATCGTCTGCCCGGTACGGCGGCGGACGCGTCCGCCATCACCGCCACCCGCGAGTACCTCCTCGCCTTCGAGGAGGAGCTCGCCACGGCGGCCGACGGTGCGGCCCTGACCGAGGCACTGGTCAAGCGCTACCCCGACAACGGCATGCTGATCGCCGCCCAGATCGGCGCGAAGGTCGCCAAGGGCGAGATGAAGTGGGGCTGACCATGGCCGAGTTCGCGACCTCCACCGCCCCCGCCGATGTCGTACGCCGCCAGTACCTCGCCTCCGCGGCAGGTGACCTTGAGGCGCTTCGGGCCACCCTCGCTCCCGACGTGGAGTGGACGGAGATGGCGGGCTTCCCCCTCGCCGGCACGTACCGGACCCCCGAGGGCGTCACCGCGGGCGTGATGGAGAAGTTGGGCCAGGACTGGGACGGCTGGACCGCTCACGACGACACCTACGTCGTCGACGGGGAGAACGTCGTCGTCCTCGCCCGCTACACCGCGACCAACAAGGCGACCGGGAAGTCGATCGACGTCCGCGTCGCCCACCACTTCGTCGTACGCGCGGGACGCATCGTCCGCTTCGAGCAGTTCGTCGACACGGCGCTCGTCCGCGACGCCATGACCGTCTGACGCACGACCCGGCACCCAGGTGGCCGGAGAGCTCGTGTCCGCTGCCGACAACAAGGCGCTCGTCATCGCGTTCTGCGAGCAGGCGTTCAACGACCATCAGCCGGAGCAGGCCGCCGCCGCGCATCTCGGCGACCGGCGGGGACGCGGTAGACCGTGGCACCGAGGGGTGCTGCTCCTTGCTCACGCCCTGGCGGTCGCCGTGTTCGTTCACGTGGGCGGCGTGCAGGCGATCGGTACACCCCGAAGCGGGCCGAGGTAGCCACCTCGGCCCCGCGTCCGCAAATACTTGGCTAGCCACACGATCGCTGGTACGGTAGTCGTGTGGCTAGCCACACTTTCTCTTGAACTTCCCCCACAGACCTGAGGAGACCCCATGGGTGTGCCGTCAGAGGGGGCCATATTGCCTTGGAGGAGCGACCCCATGTCCCACGAGAACTCTCAAGTGAAGCCCCCGATCAATCAACGCGTGCTGACCCTCGGCATCACCCCTGATGCGCTTTCGCCGGACGATTTCCCGCCGGGGGTTGCGACGCTCGAAGAGCTGGTCGCCATGAGGAAGCGCAACTGGGCTGCGCTCCGAGCGACAGGCATCGACGGTGAGGAGGGCTATGTCAGCCTGGACCCCGACGAGGCCGAGGCCGAGCTGCGCCGACTGTTCGACGGGCGCTCGTTCGGGGTGGTGCTCATCGGCGGCGGCATCAAGAACGTCCCGGAGTACACCGTCCTGTTCGAACGGATCGTCAACGTGCTCATCGACCTCCAGCCCGACATCCGGTTGAGCTTCAGCTCACATCCGACGAACGTGCCCGAGGCGCTGCAACGCTGGCTCAAGAAGTCCTGACAAAGGCGTCTCACGGAGCTGGGTGTCGGACGTGCCGGTGGGTGGGCGACCGTCTGGCTGCCCGCACAGTGAGCGGCCCCAGTCGTAAGCTCCCAGAGCCGGCAAGCTCGTCACCACCGTCAGTACCTACCCGTTCGACCAGCAGGCCAGCGACGCCGGGTACGTGCAGGGCAAGCGCGTCCTGACCGTCGGCTGAGCACGCCCGCCCTTCGCTTCCCCAGGCGGCAGAGCGGCCGGCCGCACCGACTACCCCACTCACACTGGCTGAGGAACCGAACCATGCCCACCCCCGAACCTCGCATCCCCACGACGGCCGGCACAGGACCGATGAGCTACGCGATCTTCCAGCTCGCCCGCGCACACCGCGCCTCCGCCGCCGCCATGCTCCGCGAGATGGACCTGCATCTCGGACAGGAACTGCTGCTGATGCAGCTCCTCGACCGGGACGGCCAGACCCAGTCCGAGCTGCTCGACAGCGTCGGCCTGGACCACTCCACCGTCTCCAAGTCCCTGCGCCGCATGCAGGACGCCGGCCTGCTCATCCGTGAGCCGGCCGCACATGACCGACGCGTCCTGGTCGTCCACCTCACCGACAAGGGCCGGGCGATGCGCGAGCCCCTGGCAGCCATGTGGCGGACCCTGGAGGAGACCTCCGCACGGGACCTCTCGGCGCAGCAGGCGGAGTCCTTCGTCCGCACCGCCTACGCCATCGCCGACGCGCTCAACAGCCGCACGCTGCCGCGGGAAGAGTCCGAGTAACTCCCCTCGGCCTGCACGCCGGTTCCGGCCTGGAGCGCACATCGCTTCCGGCGTTCCTGCGAAGTGGACCGTGCTGCAGCGCACTCAGCCGCACGAAGGCACGTGCTGGACGGAGCCAGGCTCCCGACTGCCGGAAAGCCCGGTGTGCCGAGCCGGCGGATGTGGCGCGACCCCCGCTCACCCCGGTACGTCAGGGAGAACGGGCTGAGCGGGGCCTCAGCGTCAGGGGCAAGCACGAGCTGTCCCGGTGCGGGCAGGCGGAACCCGTCCGTGGGAGACGGCAACACCCCTCCCACGGGGATGGCGAGCCCTTTCCCGTCGCCGGCCAGGGTGCATATCGAGACGACCGCATCACCCGTGTCCCGTTCACGTCGACCTCCGCAAGCTCCTACAGGCCACGGCCCCGCCCACCCATTTCCTCCCCCCCACCACTGACCTGATGGAGAGCGAGACACCCATGACCACCACCCTCCCCGTCCTCGTCGTCGGCGCGACCGGCTCCCTCGGGGGCAAGGTCGTCGACGAACTGCTCAAGCGCGGCAAGAACGTCCGCGCCCTGGTCCGGCCGACCACCGACGCGAGCGGACTCGAAAAGCGGGGTGTCGAGATCGCCCGCGGCGACATGCTCGACCTCGGCTCGCTCGTCGCCGCCATGAACGGCGCCGACGCCGTCATCACCACCGCCGCCGGCTACACCCGCGGCGGCAAGAACGCCAATGACATCGACACCGTCGGCAACGCCAACCTCGCCGAGGCCGCCCACCGCACCGGCATCCGGCGGTTCGTCCTGACCAGCATCCTCACCAGCGACCAGACACCCCAAGTCCCGCACTTCTGGCACAAGAAGCTCGCCGAGGACAAGCTCGAACAGCTCGGCGTCCCGTTCATCGCCCTGCGCCCGGGGGCGTTCCTCGACCAGGTCGCGACCATGGCGGGCAACCCGCTCGACAAGGGCCGCCTGATCTGGATGTCCAAGGCCACCGTCCCGCTGACCTTCGTCCGCACCTCCGATCTCGCGGCCTACCTGGCGGCCGCCGTCGACGCCCAGGCCGCCGACGGTGAGCGCATCGACATCGGCTGGGACCGTCCGGTCAGCATGCGCGAGGTGGCCGACGCGATGGGCCACCGGGCCGGAAGGAAGATCAAGGTGTGGGCCGTCCCCTCCGTCGTCGTCCGTGCCGGAGGAGCCGTCGTCGGCCGCTTCAACCCGGTGGTCAAGGACATGGCCGCGATGTTCGGCTGGTTCGACACCGGACGCTACGTCGCCGACTCCAGGCGCCAGGAGCAGCTGTTCGGCCCCGTCCCCACGGCCGAGGAGGCCCTCGCCCGGTACACCGACGAGCTGCGCACCGCACAGCACCGGTGACAGGCCCGCGTCCCGTCCCTCGCCGGGCCCCGAGGAAGGAAACACTCATGAACGGATCGCCCCTGCAGACGTTCGCCGCCGAGTGCGCGCAGGAACTTCCCGCAGCCCAGCTGGAGCATCCCTTCGGCCAGGACTGGGAGGTCTTCAAGGTGCGCGGCAAGGTGTTCATGCTGATGACCGAGGTCCCCGGGCGCCCCGTCGTGATCCTCAAGGCGGACCCCGGCGAGGCCCAGGCTCTCCGGGAACACAACAGCCACATCACCCCCGGCTACCACATGAACAAGAAACACTGGATCACGCTGGAGGGCGGGACCGGCGTCGACAACGAGCTCGTCAGGGAACTCGTCACCGACTCCTACCTGCTCGTCGTCTCCCACCTGCCCAAGGCCGAGCAGCCCGTCGACCCGCACACCTACGGCACCAGCACGCGGGCGGCCCGGTGAGCGCGGCCGGTGACCGCCTCCAGGACGCTGCCTCGACAAGAGGCACTGGATCTCGCTGCGGCCCGGGCGGGGCATCACGAAGCGGCTGATCAACGATGCGGTCGAGCACTCCTACGACCTGGTCGTCGACGGTCCGCCGCGGAGCGAGCGCCCGCCGCGAGCCCCTGGCCCGGACGCGGCCGCCGGGTGAACGTTGGCCGCGCCCCCTTGGCCACTGGCCGGCCACGGTTCTCAGAGACTGAAGACGAGTTCGGCCTGGTCGCGCCTGGTGGTGTGCAGCTCCCAGTAGACGGGGGAGATCTCCTCGGGCTGGGCGGTCGGGAAGCCGGGGACGGCCGGTGTGCCGATCGATACGTCGATGCCGACATGGGCGGCCTGGATGCCGGTGCCGTCCAGTTCCTTGTGCAGGTTGATCGCCCAGTTGCGCAGCGCCGCGGCGGCGGCGTTCACGTTGCCGACCTGCGGCACGGGGTCGATGGAGCCCGCTCCGGTGGTGTAGAGCAACGTGCCCGCCCCGGCCTCCCGCATCGCCGGCAGCACCGCCTTGGTGGCGGCGATCGCACCGTAGAGCTGGAATTCGATCTCGTGCTGAACATTCGCCGGTTCGGTCTCGGCGGGGGTGGTCAGAACGGTGGAGCCGAACGTCCCCACCGGGGAGAACTCCAGGACATCGATCCCGCCGAACTTCGCCGCGGCGTCCTTGAGTGCCTGGCTGAGTGCGTCGCGGTCGAGCACGTCCGCGGTGAACGCGGCGGCGGTGATGCCCTCCGCGCTGAGCTTGCCCGCGAGGCCGTCGAGCTTCTCGCGGTTGCGGGAGATCAGGGCGACATCGAAGCCCTGTGAGCCGAAGGTGCGGGCGATGGCCAGGCCCAGTTGGGGGCCGGCTCCGACGATGGCGATGCTGGTCACAACGATCCTTCCGTAAAGCGTTGGATGCGGTGGGGGCGGTCCTTGCCTGCGGCGCGAGCACCTGCGGCGTCGGCACCACCCGGTATCCGGATAGGCCGTTCCGTTTTCGAAACGGAAAGCCCTGTCCGTTTGTCTCCGGCAGCGTAACACCAAAAATGGATAGGGCGTTCCGATTGGTAGTGTGGTCATCATGACCCCCACCGCCCACCACCCCGACGGACAGCCCCTGCGCAGCGACGCCGAGCGCAACCGAGGACGGATCACCGCCGCCGCGCGCACGGTGTTCGGGCGCGACGGGCTGGGTGCCTCGATGGCCTCCGTGGCCCGGGAGGCGGGAGTGGGGGTCGCCACGCTCTTCCGCCACTTCCCCGGGAAGGAGGAGCTGGTCGCCGCCGTCTTCGCCGACCGCATGGACGCCTACGTCACCGCCGTCGACGAAGCCCTCGACGACCCTGATCCCTGGGGCGGCTTCACCGGCTTCATCGAGGCCATCTGCGCCATGCAGGCCGCAGACCGCGGCTTCGCCGACGTACTGACCATGACCTTCCCCGCCGCCGAAGCCTTCGAGGCCCGGCGTGCCGAGGCGTACCACGGCTTCCTCGAACTCATCACCCGTGCCAAGGACAGCGGACACCTGCGCGACGACTTCGCCAGCCAGGACCTCATCCTCCTGCTCATCGCCAACGCCGGCGTCGTCAACTTCGCCGGTGAGTTCGCGCCCGATACCTGGCGTCGCTTCGTCGCCCTGCTGATCCAGTCCTTCCAGGCCCCCGCCCGCGGCCCCCTGCCCGACCCACCCCACGACGACGCCCTCTACCGAGCCATGCGCCGAGCCGGCCCGGCGGGCCTTCCCGCGCAGGAGCGGCCCTGAGGCGACTGACAGGCAGGTGACGTGAGCGGACGGCGCGGCAGGGACCGTCCTGGTGTGGACGGAGCACTGGGCGAATCCGGCAGGGGGCTCAGCCAGAAACGCCCAGGTCAGATTTCATCCGGCCTGGGCTTTCGCATGTCGTTGGGCAGGTCCTTCAGCGTCGGGTCCGTGATGCGGGACGTGAGGGCTTTGGTGAAGCGTTCGGCGTGGAGGACTCGGAAGGGTCTGGAGTGGTACGGGCGGGTGGTGGGGTCCACGCGGTCGGTCAGGTCGAGTTCGTTGTGGATGCCGGCTGCCGCTTCGTAGGCGTAGGTGAGGTGTTTCTCCCTCGTGTGCCAGTCCGTTGCCGAGAGGGCCGCCGTCAGGACCGGGATCAGACGGTGGCCGGCCGTCGTACGGGCGAAGGCCGTGCCCAGCCATTTGTTGTACGGGGGGTAGCGGCGGTCCATCAGGAGGCACAGGCGCATCAGGTGGCGGGTGAGATGGGCGGCGACCATCGCCGAGCCGAGTTCGTCGCCCACCTCGCCGCAGCGGCCTACGAAGGCTTCCTCCTGGGAGATGCGGTTCCACTGGTCGGCCAGGACGTGGAGCCACACGTCTCGGGGGTACCAGCGGAGGGTGTGGCGCAGAGGGCCGAGTTCGTGGAGGCCGTCGTGGAAGACCGCGCCGCCCGTGACCTCGGCCAGGAGCTGGGTGGGGGTCGTCAGCCAGTCGGTCGTGGTGATGTCGTGGGTGGGGTCGAAGCCGAGCGTTGCCCTGAACCAGGCCGTGGTGTGGGTTACTTCGACCCTGTGGTGGACCGGGCCGGTTGTGCTCTTCATGACTCGGACTTCGCCGTCGGGCGTCGGGGCGAAGTTCGTCGGGTAGCCGTGGAAGGTTTTCGGGAGGTGCTCGGCCAGGTGGTGTCTGATGCGGCCCGCGTGGCGGGGGACGTCCCGGGGACGGAGGAAGAGCTGGAGACGCGGGCCCCATTCGTGGTCCGTCGAGCGCGGGGTGTCGTAGCCGAGGACCTCGGAGCCGCTGCCGATGCGGGCGGCGGAGTGCGGGATGTCGGGGGCGGCGTCTTCGAGGAGGGGGCGGACGGCCTCTGTGTAGAAACGGCGGGAGAGTTCGAGGCCCGGTAAAAAAGTTGGCATATTCGTGAAGCTCATGCCCCGACCCTGCCCAGTCTCGGCATGATCGTGCGCGCGAATTTTCGCCGTCGACCCCCAACTCCCCGCCACAGGCGCCCAGTCGGGCCGACAGGACCATCATCGGCAGGGCCACCACCCGAGGGCGCTCACCGGCCCGTGCTCCCTCCGCCTCCCAGCTGCCTCAACGCCCCGTCCGTCAGCCGGTACACCGTCCACTCGTCCTGGGGCCGGGCGCCCAGCGCTTCGTAGAAGTCGATCGCGGGGCGGTTCCAGTTGAGGACGGACCACTCCAGGCGTTCGTAGCCGCGGTCGACGCAGATGCGGGCGAGTTCGGTGAGGAGGGCCTTGCCGTGGCCGGTGCCGCGGGCGGTGGGGCGGACGTACAGGTCCTCCAGGTAGATGCCGTGGACGCCGCGCCAGGTCGAGAAGTTGAGGAACCAGAGGGCGAAGCCGACCGGCTCGCCGGTGGTGTCGTCGGTCGCGATGTGGGCGTAGGCGCCCGGGTGTCGGCCGAAGAGCGCCTCGTGGAGCTGCTCCGGGGTCGCCCTCGCCTCCTGGGGTTCCTTTTCGTAGGCGGCGAGTTCGCGGATCAGGGCGTGGATGACGGGGATGTCGGTGGGGGTCGCGGTGCGGATCATGCCGAGAGGGTAGACGCGCTCGGGTCCTTGCCGGGGTCGTGGGTTGCGTGCTCGCGGCGCGGGAGGAGCAGCGGGCTCGCCAGCAGCAGGACGCCCGCGAGCGCGATCGCCGTGCGCGGGGTGGTGGTCGCCGCCAGGAGCCCCCACGTGGCCGTCAGTGTCGCGATCGCCGCGCTGGTGCTGATGGACCAGGCGGTCAGGGTGCGGGCCACGCGGTCGGGGGCGGTGTGGGTGAGCCGGGCGGTGGCCAGGAGGGGGTTGAAGACGCCGATGCAGGTCACCAGGCCGAGTTGGACGGCGGTGACGAGGAGCATCCCGGGGAGTCCGGGGCGGACGAACGCCAGGCCGACCGGCCAGCACGCGCGCAGTACCCCGGAGACCAGCATCACCCTGTGCTGCCCGAAGCGGGCCGCGAGCGGGCGCGCGAGGCGGGAGCCGACGAAGCCGCCGGCCCCGGAGGAGGCCGCGAGCACGAGCGCGTACTGCCAGGGAGAGAAGCCGAGGTGACCCAGCAGGAGTACGGCGAGCAGCGGTTCCGCGGCCATGATCAGGCCGTTGACCGTCATCGCGTTGAAGAGCAGCGGGCGCAGGGTGGGGTGGGCGAGGATGTAGCGCCAGCCGTCGAGCAGATCGCCCGCGCGCAGCCGCGGCGCTCCGCTCCGCTCGGGGCGCGGTTCCGTCCCGCCGATGGCACGGATGCCCAGCGCCGAGAGCAGATAGCTGACCGCGTCGGCCACCACCGTCGTCACCGGGCCGAACAGTCCGATCGCGAGCCCGCCGAGCGGCGGCCCGAGCATGGTCGAGGTCCAAGTCGTGGACTCGAAGCGGGAGTTCGCGGTCAGCAGGTCCTCCGGCGGTACCAGCGCCTTCAGGTACGAGCCGCTGGCCGCGTTGAAGGCGATGTTCGCCGCGGCGACGATGACGGAGACCGCGAGGAGCTGGGCGAACGTGAGCAGGCCGAACGCGAACGCGACCGGGACCGTCAGCAGCGCCGCGAACCGGGTCAGGTCCATCGCGATCATCACCGGCCGCTTGCGGCGGAACTCCACCCACGGCCCCAGCGGTACGGCGACCAGGGCGCCCACCGCCCGCCCCGAGGCGGCCAGCACCGCCACCTGGGTCGGCCCGGAGTGCAGCACGAGGATCGCCATGAAGGAGAACGCGCCGAACCCGAGCCCGGTGCCGTACGAGCTGACCGCGAACGACGCCCACAGCCACCCGAACCGGCGCCCCAGCGCCCGTCTCCCCGCCATCCCCGCCCCACCCGTCCTACGTCTCGCCCGCACCCGCCGACCCTGACCCCGACCTGACTTCGGCCACCGGCATCAAAGCGAGTGCCGGACGCCGAGATCAAACAACCGACTCGCCGGAAAGCTACAACCCCTGGTTGTGTCAGCAGGTGGGCGTTGATTGTCAGTGGCCTCCACTATCGTCGCCGACGTGGATCTCGACGCTGTGCGCACCTTCGTGGCCATCGTGGACGCGGGCCGTTTCCAGCATGCGGCCACGGAGTTGTCGATCACCCAGCAGGCCGTCTCCAAGCGGGTCGCCGCGCTGGAGCGGGCCGTAGGCGTACGGCTCTTCGCGCGGACCCCGCGCGGGGCCGAACTGACCGTCGACGGGCGGGCGTTCCTGCCGCACGCCCGCGAACTGCTGCGCGCGGAGGCGCGGGCGTTCGCCTCCGTCCGGCCCGGTCACCGCGCGCTGCGCGTCGACGTGATCGGGCGGGGGCTCGCCCCGGCCGCCCTGCTACGGGACTTCCATCGCGCCCGCCCCGAGGTCGAGCTGGACGTCGTGACCCTCTTCGACGCCGACGCGGCCGTGGACGCCATCCGCTCCGGCACGGTCGACGCGTCCTTCCGCGCCGTCACGATGACCGGCCGCCGGCTCCCCGACGACATCGAGGTCAGCCGGGCCTTCGACGAGCCCGTCCAGCTCCTCACCGGCCCCGCCCACCCGCTCGCCGCCGCCCGGACCGTCACCCCGGCCGACCTCGTCGGGCACCGGATCTGGATGCCCGGCCTCGTGCCCGGTACCGAGTGGGCCGCCTACTACGACGCGCTCGCCGCCGCGTTCGGGCTCAGCATCGAGAGCACCGGGCCCGACTTCGGGGTGGAGCCGCTGCTGGACACCATCGCCGGTTCGCGTTCGCTGGCGACCCTCGTCGGCGAGCAGACCCGCCTGGTCTGGCCCGCCGGCCACGACCTGCGCCGTATCGCCGTACGGAATCCGACCCCGGCCTACCCGCACTCGCTGGTCCGGCACCGCGACAACCGGCACCCCGGGCTGGCCGCCCTCCGCGACCACCTCCACGACGGCGGCGGGCCCGGTCACTCCGACGACACGGAGACCTGGACACCGGCCTGGGCGTGAGAAACAGACCTACCCGCGCAGCCGCCGGCCGATCTCCAGGTGATCCGGCGACGGTGGACGCCCCTCCTCCACCGCCCACAGCGCGTTCTGCAGCACCCGGCCCAGCGTCCAGGCGCGTGCCCGGTCCCGGTCCAGCCCGAGTACCTCCGTCATGGCGTCGAACCGCCATCCGACCTCGTCCGCGTCGAAGCGGTTCCACAGGGCCGGGAGGAGGTCGAAGCCGGGGTCGCCCGCGAGCGGCTTGGGGTCGATGGCGATCCAGGGAGCGCGGTCCGCGGCCAGGACGTTCTCGAAGTGCAGGTCCCAGTGGAGCAGCCGGTCGCCGGGTTCGCCGGCGACTTCCCGCACCGCCGCCGCGCAGTCCGCGATCAGCCGCCGCTCGGCCGGGTCACAGACGCGGGGCAGTGCTGCCGAGGTCCGGTGCGGCCACTGTGCCGCGATGTCACCGAGCCGCCGCATCCCCGCCGGTGCCTCTACGGCCGTCAGGCGGGCCAGCAGCCGGGCGACGACCAGCGTGGCCTCGCGGGAGTCCGGCAGATCCGCCAACACCCGCCCCGCGTCGAGCCGTTCGAGCAGCAGCGTGCCCGTGTCGGCGTCGGCCTCCAGCAGTCGTACGGCCCCGTCGCCGTCCCAGACCCGCAGGGCGACCGGTTCCCCGGCCGTCTCCTCGTCCACGTCCTGGAGCTTGAGCACGGCCGGCGTCCCGTCCGCCCGCAGCACGGGCAGGACCAGCGCGCACCGGCCGTTCATCGATGGTCCGTCGAGGCGCAGCTCCCATTGGCCGAGGAACCGCTCGGCCCGCTCCCGGAGGGCGGCGGCGAAGGCCTCTCCCGCCTTCCCGCCGAAACTCTCGTAACTGGCGACCAGTCCGGCCGGGATGTCGATCACGCCTCCGACGATACTTGCGTGCGTGAATCGGCTCATGCGAATTACCCGGGGCCTCCACAGGGTGTGGGCGTACGTCCGCAGCGCCCCCGGCACCTACGTCTGGCTGGGGATCCTCTTCGTCACCACGGTCGCCATGCACCACATGTCGCCGGAGTTCGAGCAGGAGTTCCTGCGGCAGCGGTCCACCAACATCCACGAGTTGTCGAACAACCCGGTGCGGGTGCTGTTCGCGAGCGCGATGTGGATAGACGGGGGGCGCTGGCTGCCGTACGCCGTGCTGTACACGGTGTTCCACGCGCAGGCCGAGCGGTGGCTCGGTACGGCGCGGTGGCTGATGGTGTGTGTGGCCGCGCATGTGCTGGCCTCGTTGATCAGCGAGGGCGCGCTGCTGTGGGCGATCAAGAACGACATGGCGCCGCAGTCGGCCGTCGACACCCTTGATATCGGGGTGAGTTACGCGCTGGCGGGTGTGGTGGGGGTGCTCGTGTACCGGATCGCGGTGCCGTGGCGGTACCCGTATCTGCTGGTCGTACTGGCCGTCTACGGGGTGCCGTTGGCGACCGGCCGTACCTTCACCGATCTCGGGCATTTCACCTCCGTGATGATCGGGCTGGCGTGTTATCCGCTGGTCAGGGGCTGCGGAAAAGCATGGAATCCGAAGGAGACAGTGGCCGCCCTGAGGGGTTAGCGTCCGGACATGAGCAGCTCGGTGAGCGGTGTCGTGAACGGCGGCATCTCCTTCTGGTACGCGGACGACGGCCTCCCGGCGCGACGGGAGCCCCTCGCCGGTGACGCGTCCGCCGACGTCGTGATCGTCGGCGGCGGATACACGGGCCTGTGGACCGCGTACTACCTGAAGAAGGCGGCCCCCTTCCTCCGGGTCACCGTCCTGGAGCAGAAGTTCTGCGGCTACGGCGCCTCGGGGCGCAACGGCGGCTGGCTGTACAACGGCATCGCGGGGCGCGACCGGTACGCCACACTCCAGGGCCGGGACGCCGCCGTACGTCTGCAGAAGGCCATGAACGACACCGTCGCCGAGGTCGTCAGGGTCGCGGAGGAGGAGCGGATCGAGGCCGACATCCATCGGGGTGGGGTGCTCGAAGTCGCTTGTACGCCCGCGCAGTTGGCGCGGTTGAAGGCTTTTCACGAGCATGAGTTGTCGTACGGCGAGACCGACCGTGAGCTGTACGGCGCGCGCGAGACCGCGGAGCGGATCCGGGTCGTGGACGCGGTCGGGTCGACGTGGACGCCGCACGGGGCGCGGCTGCATCCGGTGAAGCTGGTGAAGGGGCTCGCGGCGGTGGTGGAGGCGCTGGGCGTCGTCATCCATGAGTCGACGCCGGTGACGGAGATCCGGCCCAAGCACGCGGTCACGCCGTACGGGACCGTCCGCGCGCCCTACGTCCTGCGCTGCACCGAGGGGTTCACCGCGAGCCTGAAGGGGCAGCGGCGGACCTGGCTGCCGATGAACTCCTCGATGATCGCGACCGAGCCGCTCACCGATGCGCAGTGGGAGTCGGTGGGGTGGAGCGGTCTGGAGACGCTCGGTGACATGGCGCACGCGTATATGTACGCGCAGCGCACCGCCGACGGGCGGATCGCGTTGGGCGGGCGCGGGGTGCCGTATCGCTTCGGGTCGAGGACGGACAACGACGGGCGGACGCAGGCGGCGACGGTCGAGGCGTTGCGCGAGATCCTTGTCCGGTTCTTTCCCTCGCTCGCGGGGGTGCGCGTCGAGCACGCCTGGTCGGGGGTGCTGGGGGTGCCGCGGGACTGGTGCGCGACGGTGACGTTGGATCGGTCCACGGGGCTGGGGTGGGCCGGGGGTTACGTCGGGTCGGGGGTGGCCACGACGAATCTCGCCGGGCGGACGTTGCGGGATCTGGTCCAGCTGGACTCGGGGCAGGCGGGGGCGACCGACCTGACCGGGCTGCCGTGGGTCGGGCACAAGGTGCGCAAGTGGGAGCCGGAGCCGCTGCGTTGGCTGGGGGTGCAGGGGATGTACGCCACCTACCGCGCGGCCGACCGGCGTGAACTCGGCGGGCACAGCGCGGAGTCGTCGCGGCTGGCGCAGTTCGCGGATCGGGTGGCGGGGCGGCACTGAAGCCCCCGGGGGGCGGGCTGTCGTTTTCGGGTGCGGGGCTGTGTCTGGGTGTCGGTGAGTGGGTGGTTCGCCTGCGGTTCGTCGTGGGTCGGCGCCGCGCCCGGGGGGTATCCGTCCTCGGATTGGCGCGGGGACCGTCGCTCACCGAGTCACCCGTGTTGACGCGCCAACCGCTGCGGGCGGACACCCCCCGACACGTCGCCTTGCCGCCGTACGCGGCCTGCGGTCCGCTCGGGTCAGGTCAGCGACTCGGACGCCGACTCCGGCGCCGGTGACTGTGCCGTCGCCCCGTGTTTGGGGGCTCGGGCCGTCACCATCAGGCCCGCTACCAGGCCCGCGAGGAGCATGACGGCTACGGCCCACCAGATGGCGACCGTGTAGCCGTGGACGATGCCCTTGCTGGTGATGAGGGCCTTCTGGGCCGGGGTGTGGAGGTGGGCGGCGATGTAGGCCGCGCTGCTGGTGGTGGCGATCGTGTTGAGGAGGGCCGTACCGATCGAACCGCCCACCTGCTGGGCGGTGTTGACGGTCGCGGAGGTCACGCCCGAGTCCTGCGGGGCGACTCCGGCCGTGGCGGTGGCGAAGACCGGCATGAAGATCAGGCCCATGCCGAGGCCCATCAGGAGGAGGCCGGGGAGGAGTTCGGTCGTGTAGTCCGAGTGGACGGTGAGGCGGGTGAAGAAGGACATGCCGGCTGCCGCCAGGACCGCGCCCGGCACCATCAGGGTGCGCGGCGGGACGTGGTGCATCAGGCGGGCCGAGATCTGGGTCGAGCCGATGATGATCGCGACCGTGAGGGGCAGGAACGCCATGCCGGTCTTCACGGGGGAGTAGTCGAGGATGACCTGGAGGTAGTAGGTCATGAACAGGAACATGCCGAACATGCCGATGACCGCGAGGCCCATGGTCAGGAAGCAGCCGGCGCGGTTGCGGTCCTTGACGATGTGCAGGGGGAGGAGGGGGCTGGGCGCCCTCGTCTGCCACCACACGAACGTCGTGAGGAGTACGACACCGGCCGCGAACAGGCCGAGTACCAGTGAGTCCGTCCAGCCGCGCGGCTCCGCCTCGCTGAAGCCGTAGACGATCGCGACGAGTCCGCCGCAGCCGAGCAGTACGCCGGGTACGTCGAGGCGGGCGCCGGAGTGGCCGGGGCGGTCGTGGAGCAGGGCGAAGGCGCCGAAGACGGCGATGATCGCGATGGGGATGTTGACGTACAGGCACCAGCGCCAGTTCAGGTACTCGGTCAGCAGCCCGCCCGCGATGAACCCGATCGCCGAACCGCTGCCCGCGAGCGCGCCGTAGATCCCGAAGGCCTTTCCGCGTTCCTTCGGGTCGGTGAAGGTCGTGGTGAGGAGGGAGAGCGCGGAGGGGGCCAGTACGGCGGCGAAGACGCCCTGGAGGGCGCGGGCGCCGAAGAGCATGCCCGAGGTGGTGGCCGCGCCGCCGAGCGCGGACGCGCCCGCGAAGCCGATGAGGCCGATGATGAAGGTCCGCTTGCGGCCCACCAGGTCGGCGATCCGCCCGCCGAGCAGGAGCAGCCCGCCGAAGGCGAGCGTGTACGCGGTGATGACCCACTGCCGGTTGCCGTCGGACATGCCCAGGTCGCGCTGTGCGGAGGGGAGCGCGATGTTCACGATCGTCGCGTCGAGGACGACCATGAGCTGCGCGAGAGCGATGATCACCAGGCCCCACCAGCGGCGGGGATCGGGGCCGGTAGCTGCGCTTGATTCACCTGATTGGGTGACGCTCATCTGGTCAGAAGACCATGAATCGGCAGGTATCGCATCCCCAGTCGTATTCGCTCGTATGTTCAATGATGTGCCGGGTGATGTGCCGGGCGATGTGTTGGGTGATGCGTCGGGCGATGTGTTCGGTGTGGTCATGGCTCCAGGACCACCTTTCCGGTTGTCTTACGGTTCTCCAGCGCGCGGTGCGCGTCCGCCGCCCCGGCCAGTGGGAATCGTTCTACGGCCGGTACGAGTCGGCCCGCGGCGGCCTCGGTGAGGGCCCGCAGCTCCAGCGTCCGGAGGGGGCTGGGTCCGCCGGCCTTCCGCATCATCACGGGGCCGAGCACCCGTTCCGACACCCCTTCGAGGGCGTACGGCTGCCCGCTCGACCAGCCGAAGACGAGGTGCTGCCCGCCGGTGCCGTCGAGCAGCCCGACGGCGTCCCTGGCGACGGCCCCTCCCACCCCGTCGAACACGACCGTCGCGTGCCGCCCGCCCAGCCGGGCCCGTACCTTCCCCGGCCACTCCGGGTCCGTGTAGTCGACGGCGAGATCGGCGCCGTTCGCCCGCACGAGGGCGACCTTCTCCGGGCCGCCCGCGAGACCGACGACCGTGGCACCGGCCTGCTTGGCGTACTGCACGAGCAGCGTCCCGAGCCCGCCCGCTGCCGCCGGAATGACGACCACGGAGTCGGCGTCCAGCTCGCTGAACTGCACGATCCCCATCGCCGTACGCCCCGTCCCGATCATCGCGACGGCCTGTGCGAAGTCCAGGTTCGCCGGGATCTCGTGCACCCGGTCGACATCGACCACGGCCGACTCCGCGTACCCGCCCGGCGCGAACCCCAGATGCGCGACCACCCGCTTCCCGAGCCACAGCCCGGCGACCGCGTCCCCGAGCGACTCGACGACACCGGCGACTTCGCGGCCGGGGATGGTGGGGAGGGCGGGGAGTTCGGGGAGCGGGCCCTGTTCGCCCGCGCGCAGAACGGTGTCGAGGAGGTGGACTCCGGCCGCGGCGACGGCGATACGGATCTGGCCGGGGGCGGGGGAGGGGGCGTCGACGGGTTCGTAGGTGAGGTTTTCGGCGGGGCCGAAGGCGTGGAGTCGTATGGCGTGCATGGGGTCACTCTTCGACCTCAAGCGTGCTTGAGGTCAAGTGTCAGCCGGCCTCGATGTCAGTGGTGGGGTGCAGGATGGGGGGCATGGCGAGGAGAGCGGCGAGTGGTGCGGGTGGAGTGAAGGGGGCGCGGCGGCCGGAGGTGCGGTTGCCGGCTCTGGAGGCTTACGGGGGCGGGGAGTTGGAGCCGGACGGGGACTACGACGGGCTGCAGTTCCGGGACGAGGACTTCGTCGGGCAGGACGGCGGGGGCGCCCGGTTCATGGACTGCGCGCTGACGGACTGCGCGCTGGACGAGACGCGGCTGCATCACGCGCGTGTGCTGGACTCCGTCCTCACCGGGATACGGGGTGTCGGTACCGACCTCGCGGAGTCGACCCTGCGTGACGTCGAGGTGATCGACGCGCGGATGGGCGGGGTGCAGTTGCACGGTGCGGTGCTGGAGCGGGTGGTGATCCGGGGCGGCAAGATCGACTACCTGAACCTGCGTAAGGCGAAGCTCCGGGATGTCGTTTTTGAGGGTTGCGTCCTTGTCGAGCCGGATTTTCTGGATGCACGGCTGGAGCGCGTCGAGTTCGTGGACTGTGCGTTGAAGGGGGCGGACTTCACGGGGGTGACGTTCACGGATGTGGATCTGCGGGGGGCGGTGCAGTTGGAGATCGCGCGGGGGGTTGAGCGGTTGTCCGGGGCGGTGATCAGCATGGGGCAACTGCTGGATCTGGCGCCGGTGTTGGCTGTGCAGATGGGGATTCGGGTGGAGGGGTGAGCGGGGTGAGTGGGGGTTCCTGACGGGCGCACTTTTCAGTGCAGGGGGCGCCCCCCAAGCCCGTCCGGCGCCTTCTCCACGCAGGCCGCCATACCCAGCCCGTCCGTCACTTTTCAGCGCTGGCCGACATTATTCAGCCCGTCCGGCGTTTGAGGACGAGGCCCGTTCAGGGCCGATGGGGGTCTGGGGGCGCAGCCCCCAGGGACGGCGCCACGAGTTCAGGGCAGCTAGGAAGCTCAGGGCACCCGGGGAAACCTCGCCTGCAACGTCCAGATCGCCGGGTTCTCGCCCAGGTCCTCGTGCAGATCAACCAGGTCGGCGATCAGATCGTGCAGGAAGTCCCGCACCTCACGCCGGAGTTCGGCGTGCGAGAAGGTCAACGCCTCCTCGTCCCGCCGCATCCAGTCCGCCTCGACATCCACCCACCCGAACCGCCGCTCGAACAGCATCCGGTCGGTCGACTCGGTGAAGTCCAGTTCCGCCCGCTGCGGCCGGGACGCCCGCGACCCCGCCGGGTCCTGGTCGATCCGCTCCACGATGTCGCACAGCGCCCACGCGAAGTCGAGCACCGGTACCCACCCCCACGCCGTGGACACTTCCCGGTCCGCCTTGGTGTCGGCGAGATAGACGTCACCGCAGAACAGGTCGTGCCGCAGCGCGTGGACGTCCGCGCGCCGGTAGTCGGTCTGCGGGGGGTCGGGGAAGCGGTTGGAGAGGGCGTAGCCGATGTCGAGCACGTAGGAGATGGTGTCACGGTCAGCGAGGTCCAGGGTCAGCCGGAGTCCCCCCTCAGGAGGCCCCCTCCCGGTGCCCCTCGTCACGCCCCTCACCAGGCTCCGCGGGACGCTCACCGCCCCCTTCCCGTACGGCGGCGGCAGCCTCCAGCAGGGCCCAGCCGTCGACCTCCACCGCCCGCGTTTCTCCCGGCCCCGGCAGCCACCCGCGGGCCGACGCGGCGTCGAGGAGGGCGCGGACGGCGCCGGGTTCGTGGAGGTTGAGGGAGGCGCCGCGGACGTGGCCCACGTCCCCGGAACCGAAGGGGGCCCCGCCCGGGACGAACCGCCCCGGCCCCGCGACGAAGACGATCCGCAGCGCCCCGCTGGTGCCGGCCGGCTGGGGATTCAGGGTGAGGGTGTGGACACAGCCCACGGAGCCGCTGTGACTGTGACTGTGGCGCAGGTTCCACATGTACGTGCGTCCGTCGGCGACGAGTCGGCGGGGCTTCTTGGATGAGCGGGGCACGGAGCCGAGCGTATGAGGGGCGAGGGGCGGAGGGCGAGGGATATCCGAGGTCCGGCTTCGGACTCCGGGCGGACGCCCGGGGCGATGAGTCCCGAACTCGTAGGATCGCGCACGTGTCCCGATCCGTACGGCTTGTTCCCACACGGCTTGTTCCCGCGGTCACCGCGTGCGCGCTGGCCCTCGTCCTGACGGCGTGCGGTGGAACAGGAGGCGTACAGGGCACCCCCGGCAGCGCGGGCGCAGCCGACCCGTACTTCCCCGAGGCGGGCAACGGCGGCTACGACGTGACCCACTACGCGCTGACCCTGGCGTACACCCCGGACACCTCAACTCCCTTGACCGGTACGGCGACGATCACGGCCCGGGCCACCCAGAACCTCTCCGCCTACGACCTGGACCTCAAGGGCATGAAGGTCAAGTCAGTGACGGTGCAGGGCAAGAGCGCGTGCTGGACCCGCACTGGCCAGGAGCTGACGGTCCGCCCACCCGCCACCCTCCCCAAGGGCAGGACGTTCAGGACGACCGTCCACTACTCCGGCACCCCCGGGACGATCACCGACCCCGACGGCTCGGAGGAGGGCTGGCTGCCCACGGCGGACGGCGCGCTCGCGCTCGGCGAACCGACCGGCTCGATGGCGTGGTTCCCCGCGAACGACCACCCCTCCGACAAGGCGTCGTACGACATCACGGTCACCGTCCCGAAGAGCCTCCAGGCGGTCTCCAACGGCGAGTTGAGAAGCGAGACGACGACGGGGACGGGCGCCGCCCGCACGACGACGTACGCCTGGCACACCGCACAGCCCATGGCGACCTACCTCGCCACGCTCGCGATCGGTCACTACGACATCACCCGCACCACCACGAAGAACGGCCTCCCCGTCTACGTCGCGGTGGACCCGCAGGAGGCGGCAGCGAGCCGCAAGGTGCTGGCGAAGCTCCCCGAGATCATGGAGTGGGAGGAGTACAACTTCGGCCCGTACCCCTTCTCCTCCACCGGCGCGATCGTCGACCGCCGCGGCGACGCGGGCTACGCCCTGGAGACCCAGACCCGCCCGTTCTTCCCCGGCGCTCCCGACACCGCCACCCTCGTCCACGAACTCGCCCACCAGTGGTACGGCGACTCCGTCACCCCGAAGACCTGGCGCGACATGTGGCTCAACGAGGGCTTCGCGACGTACGCGGAATGGCTCTGGAGCGAGGACCACGACGGCGACACCGCCCAGCAGACCTTCGACGCGCTCTACGACGGCACCTACTACGACGACCCGTCCGACAGCGAGGCGATCTGGGCCTTCCCGCCGGCCCGCCCCACCTCCGCCGCCCACATCTCCGACAGCCCCGTCTACGAACGCGGCGCGATGGTCCTCCACAAGATCCGCCGGACGGTCGGCGACGCGCGTTTCTACGACATCATCCAGGGCTGGGCAGCCACCCACCGCTACGGCAACGCGAACACGGCGGACTTCACGGCGTACGTGGAGAAGATGGCACCGGGTAAGGACTTCAGCGGAATCTGGAAGAACTGGCTGTACGGGGACGGGAAACCGGCCCGCCCCTGACCTGCCCCATCCGTCCACTCATCCCCTTCGTCGTTCCCGACCCGTCAGCCCCGCTGCTCCAACTCGTCGAGCAGCCCCGCGAGTTCGGGCAGCCAACCGAACTCGGTCGCCCCACGCAACTCCTCCCGCGTCCACCACTGCCAGGCGAGGATGCCGTCCTCGGCGTGGGCGGTGGCGAGGTCGGGGCCGCTGGGTTCGCGGTGGGGGCCGTGGGCGACGTAGATGTGCTCGTGCTGCCGGATGTGGATGCCGACGCGGGTGAAGTCGCGTTCCCGGGTGCAGAGGAGGGGGCCGATGGTCAGGTCGGTCCAGCCGGTCTCCTCCCGCAACTCTCGCAGGGCACCCTCGTGCGGGGTCTCGTCTCCTTCGATGCCACCGCCGGGCAGGGCCCAGAGGGTGCCGTTCGCGGAGTCGTCGTGCAGGAAGAGGAGGACAGAGCCGGAGGGGTCGAGTACGGCGACGCGCGCGGCACGGCGGAGTTTGCGGAGCTGCTTGCGCAACACCGCGCAGGAGCGGCCGAGTTGGCGGTCCTGGCGGTGGTCGATGACGCCGTAGCCGAGGGCGGTCCAGAAGGCGAGGCCGTCGGGATTGTTGTCGAGGACGGCCAGGCGTACGGCGGTTCGGCCGGCCTCGCGGAAGCGGTCCTCGACGAGGGACGCCAACTGCCGTCCGTGTCCCTGTTGTTGCTGCGTGGCGTCGATCATCAGCAGCCCGATCCAGGGGTCCTCGTCGTCCGGGTCGGGATGCGTTCCGAGGGTGATCGCGATCCCGACGAGCCGCCCGGCGCTACGGGCGAGCAGCACCTCCACGTCCGGGTCGGCCAGTTCGTCGGCCAGTGCGGTCGCCACCTGCTCGGGCCGGATGTCCTCCGGGTCCGGGAAGTCACCGCTCAGGGCGTGGAACGCGTGGTTCGAGGCGTAGAGGGCGGTCAGCTCGGTGAGCAACTCGCCGGGGAGCGCGCCGGCCTCGGTCGGCGTGAGCGGTTCGAGGAACATGGGGGCACGCTAGCGGCCGGGGGCTCCGCCGGGCTCCGTTCACCCCGCTCCGCTGACGAAAAGGAATGTCCAGCTACCGAAAAGGAATGTTCAGCCAAGGACTCCCCGCCTCCGACGTCAGAATCCGGTGGGCCGAGACCATGTCCTGGTACCAGTCGCCGAACTCCTCCTCGTCGAAGTGGAGGCAGCGGCCGAGGATGTAGCCGGCGGAGAAGTCGGGCCAGGAGCGGTAGGCGAGGGCGGCGGCGCGGCCGGTGCGGATGACGGCGGACTCTGTCTCCGGGAGGGTGGCGAAGCGGGCACCCAGGCCCCAGCGGGCCATTTTCGAGGCTCGGCCGAGGTCCCAGGCCTCCACCGAGGTGACGTGGCGGTTCTCGGCGAGGATGCCGTCGGCCCGCATACGGGCCTCGTAACGGGTGATACGGCCGATCAGGCGCTGTACGCCCTCGATGCGGGCCTCGGTCTCCGACGCGGGGCGGGGGTCGGTCTTTGTGACGCCGTCCTCCGTGATCACCGTGGAGCCTTCGGAGTTGGCGCGGATCACCGTGGCCACCGCCTGGCGCCAGTAGCCGGTGTCCACGTGGCCGCCGAAGTCGCGGGCGATCGTGCGGCGCAGGCTCAGCGCGAACTCCCATACGGAGCTGGACGCTTCGCAGGCGAGCAGGTTGCGCAGGTGGTGCTGCCACTCGGCGCGGGTGGTGATGCCCCACCACTCGCGAAGCCGCCGGCGCTCACCGTCGTAGCCGCTGCCGTGCCAGGCCAACGCGTTCCACAGGGAGCCGTTGCTCACGCAGAGGAGGGCTCCGCAGGCCAGGCCGTGGGCCACGGGGCCGTGGAGCACGCCGCCGACGTGGAGCGCGCGCAGGCGCATGGAGGTGTCGGGGGTGCCGGTTCGCTCCGCCGCGCGTGACCAGTCCGTCGCGCCCGGGGGGCCGTAGGGGAGGGCCAGTTCGCACGGGGAGCCGGGGTTGATGAGGAGGGTGGGCGGGCACTGCGGGTTCCAGGCGTCCGCCACCCCGCGCAGTGAGGCGCGGGAGTACACCAGGTCGGGGCGGGGCGCGGGCAGCATGCCGTCCGTGAGGAGTTCCCAGCGTTCCGCGCCGGTGCGGGGGTCGCGGGCGAACGTGCGGTGCGTACGGTCCGGTTGGGCGTCGTAGGCCTCGCGCGACATCACGTAGTAGAGGCGGACCCGGGCCAGTACGTCGTAGTACGCGGGCCAGTCGCCGCGCGCCCTCGCCTCGGCCAGCGCGCGTTCCGTCTCGGTCGGCGGGGTCCAGGCGGGAGGTGGGGGAGGCCCGAAACCGGCGGGGGACGGTCCGAACGACATAGGGCTCGCTGTCCTTCCAGGGGCCAACGACTGTTGATCCCGGCACATTGCCATACGCGGCTGAGACACCCCTGTGCGGCCCCCGCGCCGTGTTCTCTCAACTCCCGGCCCGCGGGCCGCGTTCCCTCAACTCCCGTCCCCCGGTGCCGCGTTCCCCGACTCCCGGTCCGCCGCGCCGCGTCCCGCACACGCCGAAGCCCCCGGCCGCAACCGCAGCCAGGGGCCTCACACACGGCACTGAAGAACACACGGCACTACAGGCGCGGTGAACGTCAGACGTTGACGCCGAAGTCCTGCGCGATGCCGACCAGGCCCGAGGCGTAGCCCTGGCCGACCGCGCGGAACTTCCACTCCGCGCCGTTGCGGTACAGCTCACCGAAGACCATCGCCGTCTCCGTCGCCGCGTCCTCGGAGAGGTCGTAGCGGGCGATCTCGGCGCCGCCGGCCTGGTTCACGATGCGGATGTACGCGTTGCGGACCTGGCCGAAGTTCTGCGAGCGGGTCTCCGCGTCGTAGATCGAGACCGGGAAGACGATCTTCTCGACGTCGGCCGGGAGGCCGGCCAGGTTGACGTTGATCGCCTCGTCGTCGCCCGCGCCCTCGCCCGTGCGGTTGTCGCCGGTGTGGACGATCGTCTGGTCCGGGGTCGACTTGTTGTTGAAGAAGATGAAGTGACCGTCCGAGTAGACCTTGCCCTCGGGGTTGACCGCGATCGCCGAGGCGTCGAGGTCGAAGTCCGTGCCGGTGGTGCTGCGGACGTCCCAGCCGAGGCCTACGGTGACGGCGGTCAGGCCCGGGGCCTCCTTGGTGAGCGAGACGTTGCCACCCTTGGACAGGCTTACAGCCATTGTTGGGAGTCCTTCCCTCGTTGCGGTGCGGGCTTCGTACTGAGGACGAAGCTACCGGTACCTGTATGAACGCCAAGAGGGGTACCGAAGGTTCCAGGTGACTTTACTTTCTTTACCCGGAACCTCCGGAGTAAATGGCGTGACGTGGACGGGACAGACACGCGACCATGGGGACATGTCCGGTCCCTATCCCGTCCGCGGCTCCGTCTCCCTGCCCGAGGCCGAGCTCATGTGGCGTTTCTCGCGGTCGTCAGGGCCGGGTGGGCAGCACGTCAACACCAGCGACTCCCAGGTGGAGCTGCGGTTCGACCTGGCCAGGACCGAGGCGCTGCCCCCGGTGTGGAAGCAGCGCGCGCTGGAACGGCTCGCGTCGCGGCTCGTCGACGGCGTCGTCACCGTACGGTCCTCCGAGCACCGGTCCCAGTGGCGCAACCGCGAGACCGCCGCCGTACGCCTCGCGGCGCTGCTCGCGGAGGCCACCGCGCCGCCGCCGAAGCCGCGCCGGGCGACCCGTATTCCGCGCGGTATCAATGAGCGCCGGTTGCGGGAGAAGAAGCAGCGGTCCGACACGAAGCGGGGGCGGAACGGGCGGGACTGGGGGTAGTTCCGGCGCCCGGTTGTCACATCCTCGGCCCGTGCTTCGTCGTACCGGTGACGGCGGATCGCGGCGAGGAGTGTTTACCCATGGGCTACTTCGAATTCCCCGAAAAGAACGAGCCCGAAAAGAACGAGCCCGAGGGGAACGGGAACGGCGCGGAGAACGACGGTGAATTCCTCGCCGCCCGATTCGAGTCCCACCGCCCCCGCCTCCGTGCCGTCGCCTACCGCATGCTGGGTTCCTCCGCCGAGGCCGACGACGCCGTGCAGGAGGCCTGGTTCCGGCTGAGCCGTACGGACAGCGGGCGGGTGGAGAACCTGGGCGGCTGGCTCACCACGGTCGTCGGCCGGGTCTGCCTCGACATGCTCCGCTCCCGCAGGTCCCGCGCGGAGGAACCCCTCGAAGCCGCTACGCCCGCCCCGGCACCCGGCCCCGATCCCGAACAGGACGCCCTCCTGGCCGACTCGGTCGGCGTCGCCCTGCTGGTCGTCCTGGAGACCCTCACCCCCGCCGAACGCCTCGCCTTCGTGCTGCACGACTTGTTCGCCGTCCCCTTCGGGGAGATCGCGTCCATCGTCGGCCGTACGCCCACGGCGGCACGGCAGTTGGCGAGCCGGGCCCGGCGCCGGGTCCAGGGCGCTCCCGCGCCGGACACGGATCTCGTACGGCAACGGGCGGTCGCCGACGCGTTCCTCGCCGCCGTGCGCGAGGGCGACTTCGACGCGCTGGTGAAGGTGCTCGACCCGGACGTCGTCGCCCGCTCCGAGGGCGCGGTGACCGCGGGTGCGGCGGCCGTGGCGTCCGGCGCGACCAGTTTCGCCCACTTCGCTGCCTTCGCACGGCACGCCCTGGTGAGCGGCGCCACCGCCATCGCCCTGATCGTCGACGGCCGCCCCGAACGCACCCTGACCTTCACCTTCGTCCGCGACCGCATCGCCGCGATCGACATCGTCACGGCCCCGGAAAAGGTGGCCCTGCAGGACGTGGTCCTCGTGGGCGACTGACGCAGGTCAACCGTGCCGGGCGGCTGCCCCGGAGACGGTCCGGTGGCCCGCCCTTGTGCTCCACTCCCGGGGGTGGAGCTGCGTGACGCCGACTGCCTTCGTCCGCCCCGGAGTTGTCCGGGAGGTGGCTGGCGTACGCCAACTGCTGGTGACTGTCTCGGAGTTGGTTCGCCGGGTCGCCCGTGGTGTTCCTAGCCGGGGGTGGCCTGCATGATGCCGACTGCCGGCACCCGTTCCGGAGCCGGTCTCCTGCGGCCTGCCTGTGGTGTTCCTCGCCCGGGGGCTGTCGCCGTGGCACCGACTGCCGCCATCTGCCGCACAGTTGGCCTGTCGGCCGCTCTTCGTGCTCCTTGCCGGGTGGTGGCCGGGGCGCGCCAACTGCCGGTAACGGCTCCGGAGACGGGCCGGCAGCCTGCCCTTGTGCTCCACTCCCGGGGGTGACCTGCGTGACGTCGACTGCTGTCATCTGCCCCGGAGTTGCCCGGGAGGCGACCGGCGCACGCCAACTGCTGGTGGCTGTCTCGGAGTTGGTTCGCCGGGCCGCCTGCGGTGTTCCTCGCCCGGGGTGACTTGCGTGACGCCGACCGCCGGTAACTGTTCCGGAGCCGGTCTCCTGCGGCCTTCCCGTGGTGTTCCTCACCCAGGTGGTGTCGGCATGGCACTGACTGCCGCCGTCTGCCCCGCAGTTGGCCTGCCGCCCCGCCCTTCGTGCTCCCTGCCTGGTCGTGGCCCGCGCACGCCGACTGCCGCCAACCGCCCCCGAGATGGGCCGGCAGTCCTCTCGCCGGACTCCTTCTCCCGGGATGAGCAATCTCACCCCAACTGCCGTCACCGGCCGGCCCCGAAAGCCGTTCCCCGGGCTCCCGCCAGCTACCCCAACTGCCGGTACCGCCCCCGGAAGTACGACAGCGGGCCCCCCTCCGCGCTCCCCACCTCCGCCGTCAGTACCCGGCCGATGACCAGCGTGTGGTCCCCGGCCGGAACCCGCTGTTCTGTCCGGCACTCCAGCGTGGCCAGGGCGCCGCGGACCAAGGGTGCGCCGGACGCCTCTCCGTGGACGTACGGGATGTCGTCGAACAGCAACCGGTCGCTGATGCGGCCCTTCATCGCGAAGCGGCCCGCGATGTGGCGCTGGCTCTCGGAGAGGACGGAGACGGCCCACAGGGGCTGTTCGTCGAGGAGGTCGTCCATGCGGGAGCCGTTGCGGAGGCTGACCAGGACCAGGGGCGGGTCCAGGGAGACCGACATGAAGGCGGTGGCCGTCATGCCCACGTCCTCGCCGACCGGGGCCTGGGGGTCGTCCGGGTCGTAGGGCTCCTCGTGCGCGGTCACCAGGACCACGCCCGCGGCCAGTCGCGCGAGGGCGGCGCGGAACTCGTCGTTGCTCACCCCCACAGCATGCCCGGAGGGAAGGGTCTCGGTGATCGACGCGGTGTTCAGCACGCCAGAAACGCTAGCCTCGTAACTCCGCGCACCACATCGGACCTGCGACCCACTCGGGTCCTAGGACCAATGGCCCGCACGGCGGAACATCGTCGTGCATCATGTCCACACACCCGCACAGTTTGCGTTCAGTTAACGCACAGGGAAAATGCAGAAACTCCACTCAATTGTTCATCTTCCGCTGTGACTTGAGTCACAAGGGGTAGTAATTGTTGACCCTGTGTACCGAGTGGGCAGCGCGCTGTGATTCAGTGGCGGGGAAGATGACCCTTGATTCACTGCGAGGTCTCGGGGGGAGGGCGAGTATGGAGACCGAGTCGGAACCCTACGTCCGTCTTGCGACCCTGCGACAACTGCACACGGTCATGGCGGACATGAACACCGCCCGCAGCCTGGCGGACACCCTGCAGACCGTCGCCGACGGCGTCGTCAACGGTCTCGGGTACGAGCTGGCATGCGTCAACCTCGTCCGCCCCGACGGCGACCTCGTGGTCGCCGCCTTCGCGGGCAACTCCGCCGCCGAGTCGCTCATCACCGGCCGCGTCGGCTCACGCAGCTCCTGGGAGCGCCGCCTCGGCATGGGCGAGTCCTGGGGCGACCTGCGGTTCATCCCGCACACCGAGGGCTGGGTCCTCGACGAGGACGACGTACCGCAGTGGTACACCGACGGCCCCGCACCCCGCTTCGAGGACGAGTGGCACCCGTCCGACCGGCTCTTCGCGCCCATGTACACCCCCGGCGTCTCCGGCGGCTCGTGCGGCGAGCTGATCGGCGTCCTGTCCGTGGACCGCCCGCGCAACGGCCGGCGGCCGGGCGCGTGGGGGCGCGAGGCGCTCCAGATGTACGCGTTCCAGGCGGCCATAGCGATCAGCAACGCCCGGCTGCGCGCCAACATGCAGCGCGCCCTGGTCCGCCTTGAGCGCGAGCAACAGGCCCTGCGCGCAAGCGAGGAGAGCTTCCGGCAGGCCTTCGAGTACGCCCCCTCCGGCATGGCGATAGCCGAGATGGGCGGCGACCAGCACGGCCGAATACTGCGGAGCAACGACGCCCTGTGCCGCCTCCTTGGCCGCCCGGCCTCCGCGATGCGCCGCTACTCCTTCTCGGACCTCGTCCACCCCGAGGACATAGGCACCCTGCTGAGAACGTCGGCGGAGGGCGGACGCGCGGAGCTCCGTCTGGGCCGCCGGGACGGCACGTACGTCTGGGTCTCGCTCCGCAACTCCGTCGTCGCCGACGCCGCCGACGGACCGCGCTTCCTCCTCTCGCACGTCGAGGACATAGAGGACCGCAAGCGCCGCGAGCTGCAGCTCGCCCACCGCGCCGCGCACGACGCGCTGACCGGCCTGCCGAACTCGGCGGAGCTGCGCACCCGCCTCTCCGCCCGCCTCTGCCAGCGCCCGCAGTCCGCGTTCCCCGGCGAGATCGAGTCCATCGACGCCGCGTACGGACATCCGGCCTACGACGCGAACGGCCACGGCTTCGACTTCCGCCCCGGCGCCGACCTCCTCGACGCCTACGACCACCACGTCCACACCATCGCCCCCGAGGGCGAGCGGGACGACGGCACCAAGGGGCTCGCGGTGCTCTTCTGCGACCTCGACGGCTTCAAGTCGATCAACGACCGGTTCGGGCACAACGCGGGCGACGCGGTGCTCATCGAGGTCGCGCGGCGGCTCGGCCGGGCGGTGCGCGACGGCGACACGGTGGCCCGGCTCGGCGGCGACGAGTTCGTCGTCCTGGCCGACGGACTCGGCAAGGCCGACGCCGCCGACCTCGCCGTACGTCTGCGGAACGAGATCATCCAGCCCATCCGGGTCGACGGCCGGGGCATGCGGGTCGGGGCCAGTTTCGGTATCGGGTGGGCCCACTGCGGCATGACCGCGGACGAGGTGTTGAAGTCCGCTGACGAACGGATGTACATCGAGAAACGATCTCGTCCCAAACAGCACAGACGCGCGGGATGATCTCCAGGTCAGCGGTTTGATGCGGTCCGAGTCACCCGTTTGGACGACGCGGAGCGGGTAGGCTCGCAGTTCTCCAGACGTATCGACGACGTGTCTGAAGCTGACGTATCTGAACCCGCACCTGTTGAGGAGTACCTAGGGATGACGCCCGGCAACAACGGCGCGAGCACGCCCGAGGACGACGACCCGTTCGGCTACCTGTACGAGGACGGTCAGGCCGCCGGCGCCCAGCCGCCGTCCGGCGGTGGCTACGGCTACCCGGGTTCGGTCAACCGAGTGCGCCCGGTGGGCGAGCGCCAGTACGGCGGCCAGCAGGCCGCCGCGGCCCCCACCGCCCAGTACCAGCAGCCCTACGGCCAGACGGTCCCGCAGCAGCAGCCCTACGGCGCCCAGCCGAACGCCCACTACCAGGCCCCGGAGACCTTCCCCGGCGGCCCCCCGTCCGGCCAGCAGCCCCCGTCGTACAACAACGGCGGCGGCAACGGCCGAGGCCGCGGCCCCAACACCAAGGGCCTGCTGATCGGCGCGATCGCGGTCGTCGCCGCGGTGGTCATCGGCATCAGCGTGGCGATGATGAACGGCAACGACGACAACAAGAACGGCAACCAGGCGGGCTCCACGCCTTCGGCGTCCCAGAGCGCCTCGTCCAGCCCGTCCAGCAGCAGCTCGGCCTCGACCACGGGTGAACTGCCGAAGACCGACGCGAAAGCCCTGCGCCTGGAAGGTGGCACCTCTCTGACCTCGGAGATAAAAGGTGCGAAGGCTGACGGTGGCATTTACGTGACCGGCTTCAACCAGGTTGGTGCCAAGGTCACTTGGACGGTCAACGGCATTCAGAAGTCAGGGAACTTCCGGTTGTACGCGCGGTACAGCGTCCCCGGTGCCGATGCCAATGCGACGCTGTCGGTGAACGGTAAAGCGAACACCCAGCCCATAGGCCTGAAGAACTTCATCGGCTCCCCGAAGGGGGACTATGAAAAGGGCTGGCAGAGCACCTGGGCTCCGGTCAGCCTGACCAAGGGCACCAACGTCATCGAGATCGCGTGCAATCAGGGCAATCAGTGCGACGCACTCTTCGACCAACTGTGGCTGACCGACGGATCGTGAGGCGCTTGACGCCGCTGCTGAGAGCCATAAGCGCGATGCTCCGCCCGTCACGGGCGGAGCATCGTCAGTGCGGATCCGGCGCGGCCGCAGGTATCACGGCCCGTAGACGGCGATCCCCGTGACGGTGCCAGGATTGTCCGAGTAGGTGCCCGGCTTCAGAGTGATCAGCCGGGTGCCGACGTCGCAGCCGGTGCCGGGGGTGATGTGCCAGAACTCGATTTTGTAGGACGTCTGGTTCGAGACGGACTTGGCGGTGTCGAAGGGATAGCAACCGGGCGTCACCGTCATGACGTGCCTGGTTCCGGTCCTGTTCTTCCCCGTCCATCCACAGACCTTCCCCTTCGGGCAGGTGTTGGGATCGGCCGCCGAAGCCGGTGTGGCGAAGATGCCGCCCACCAACACGCCGGCCACAGCGGCCGTCGTCAGGCTCTTCTTGAGCATGCTCATATGAGGTTCCCCCTTGTGTCTTTCGCTGCTGGTCAGCACAGCGAACGGGTGATCATCTGATCATCCGACAGGGCGGAAGGGAAAGGGTTTTTCTCGGCCAACCTCGATGTCACGCCGCGCTGACCTCCCCCGTCACCGCCACCCGCCCCAGCAGTTCCTCGTACGCCGCCCGGTCGAACTCGCCCGCCACCGGCGCCAGTACGGTCGCCGCCGACAGTGCTGCGGCCCGTGCCAGTCGGTCCGGCCACGGTAGGTGTTCCACCAGGCCCGACAGCAGGCCCGCGACCGCTGAGTCGCCGGCGCCGGTCGGGTTGCCGTGGATGCGGGACGGGGGCGTCGCGTGCCAGGTGCCTTCCGGGGTTGCTGCCAGGAGGCCCTTCGCGCCGAGTGAGGCGACCACCGTGCGGGCGCCCCGGCGACGTGCGTCCTGGGTGGCGCGCAACGGGTCGTGGGAGCCGGTGAGTTCGGCCAGTTCGTCGGTGTTGGGCTTGACGATGTCGGGGCGGGCGGCGACTCCTCGGCGGAGGGGTTCGCCGCTGGTGTCGAGGAGGACGGGGACGCCCGCTGTTCGTGCGGTGCGGATCAGGCCGGCGTATGCGCCTACCGGTAGTCCGGGCGGGAGGCTTCCGCACAGGGCCACCGCCGAGATCCCGCCGGTCAGCAGGGACCCGTACGCCTCCTGGAAGGCCGTCCACTCCGCCGACGTGACCGTCGGGCCGGGCTCGTTGAGTTGAGTCGTGTCACCTGTCAACTCGTCCACTACCGCTATCGTGCGGCGGGTCGCGCCGGAGACCGGGACGAGCGCGTCCAACACGCCTGGGATGCCGGTGAGTTGGTCCTGGACCACCCGTCCCGTGGCGCCGCCCGTGAAGCCGGTGACCGTCACCTCGTGGCCCAGGGCGGCCAGGACCCGGGCCACGTTCAGGCCTTTGCCGCCGGGGCGTTCCGTCACCCCGGACACGCGGTGCGAAGCGTGCGGTCGCAACTCCCGTACCCGGTAAGTGATATCGAGAGCGGTGTTCAGCGTGACCGTGAGGATCACCGGCCGACCTCCCCCGAAGTGTGTGCATTCGCCGTCCAGTTCCGGCCCGATCATGCCAAAGAGGCGGCGGTCCTCCCAGTGTCCCGGGACGACCGCCGCCTCAACAGCAGTACATTTCAGCCCAGTTGGGGATCGACCACCCAAGTACCGTGCCGCATCACGCCCTTGAGGTCGAACGCGGAGTCCAGCAGCACCAGGTCCGCGTACTTGCCGGGCTCCAGCGAGCCGATCTCGTCGTAACTCCCCAGCAGTCGCGCCGGGTTGGCCGAGATCGCCGCGACCACGTCCTCGACCGGCAGCCGGTCGACCGTCACCGCGCGCTTGAAGGCCCGGTCCAGGGTGAGGGTCGAGCCCGCGATCGAACCGCCCTCCACCAATCGCGCCACGCCCTCGCTCACCTCGACCTCCAGCGGGCCGAGCATGTAACGGCCGTCACCGAAGCCCGCCGCGTCCATCGCGTCCGTGATGAACGCCACCCGCTCCGCACCGGCGTGGTGGAACGCCAACTCCAGTGCCGCCGGGTGCAGATGCGTACCGTCGTTGATCAACTCGACCGTGATCCGCTCGTCTTCGAGCAGCGCCGCGATCGGACCGGGGTCGCGGTGACCGAGCGGCGGCATCGCGTTGAACAGGTGCGTGGCGACGGTCGCGCCCGCGTCGATCGCCTCCACCGTCTGCTCGTACGTCGCGTCGGTGTGCCCGATCGCCGCGATGACGCCGTGTTCGGCGAGCAGGCGTACGGAGTCGAGGCCGCCGGGGAGTTCGGTCGCGAGGGTGACCATCTTCGCCTGGCCGCGGGCCGCGTCGACCAGCTTGCGGACGGCCGCCGGGTCGGGGTCGCGGAGCAACTCCTCGGAGTGGGCGCCCTTGCGGCACGGGGAGATGAACGGGCCCTCGAAGTGGATACCGGCGAGGTCGCCCTGCTCGGCCAGCTCGGAGAGGAGGCCGGCGCGCTGGGCGAGGAAGTCCATGTCGCCGGTGACCGTCGAGGCGACGACGGTCGTGGTGCCGTGGAGGCGGTGGGTGTGGATGCCCTTGAGGACGTCGTCGATGGTGCCGGAGGTGAAGGAGGCTCCGCCGCCGCCGTGGTTGTGGATGTCCACGAATCCTGGTACCAGCCAGTGGCCGGTGACATCGATGACCTGGGCGTTCTCGGGGGCGGCGCCGGTGATGCGGGTGCCGTCGACGATCACCCGGCCGTCTTTCACGGTTCCGGTGGGGAGGACCACTGTGGCGCCGGACAGGATGAGGGGCCTTGTACCGGTTGCGGGCTGCGGGTGCGTCGTGGCTGGTCGCGCCCCGCGGCGGAGCCGCATATCGACGCTGTCCCGCGCCCCTGGTTCGGCTGCCATCAGGTGGTTACCTCCGTACGGTCGGTGAGATTGAGGAGATCCCAGGCCAGCAGGCCTGCACCTAGACATCCGGCGGTGTCCCCGAGGGCCGCGGGGACGATCGACGGCAGCTTCTGGAAGGTGATCCGGCCCCGGACCGCCTCCCGCAATGGTGTGAACAACGTTTCCCCCGCTTCCGCCAGGCCGCCACCGATGATGATCGTGCGGGGGTCCAGGAGGGTGAGGGCGGTGACGAGGCCGTCGGCGAGGGCGTCGACGGCCTCCTGCCAGACCTTTTCGGCGCGGGGGTCCCCGGAGGCGACCGCCTTCGCGCAGTCCGCCGCGTCCGCCCCGGGGTCGCCGGAGACGGCCGCCCACGCCTCGGTCACCGCCGCCGCGGACGCGTACCGCTCCAGGCAGCCGGTCTGGCCGCAGGGACACGGCGTACCGCCCGGGCGTACGACGATGTGGCCGATCTCGCCCGCGAAGCCGTGCGCGCCCGCCTCCACCCGGCCGTCGATGCCGATCGCGCCCGCTATACCGGTGCCGAGCGGGACGAACAGGAAGCGGTCGGCTCCCTTGCCCGCGCCGATGCGGCCCTCGGCGAGGCCGCCGGTGCGGACGTCGTGGCCGAGGGCGACCGGGACACCCCCGAGGCGGGCGGCCAGCAGGTCGCGCAGGGGTACGTCACGCCAGCCGAGGTTGGCCGAGTACGCGGCGATGCCGCGCTCGGCGTCGACGATGCCGGGGACGGCGACGCCGGCCGCCGCCGCGGGCTCGCCGTAGTGCTCCTCGCCGTACGCGCGCAGCTCGGCGGCGAAGCCGAGGATGTGCTCGACGACCGCGTCCGGGCCACGCTCGCGGCCGGTCGCCCGGCGGGCCCGGTGCAGCAGCACGGGGGGTCCGGGGGGTGTCCCCCCAGAAGGAGGTGTGTCGGCCCCCACTAGGGCGGCCTTCATCCCGGTGCCGCCCACGTCGAGGGCGATGACATGTCTCACGGGGGACAGTGTGGCCCGTACACCCGCGAGAGGTCTAGTCCACTCACGTGGTGTAGACCTTATGGGTTCGCGGAGCGAACGTCACGACAGCAAAGGTTGGGGATTCAGCGGTGCAGCGGCGTAGGACAGGAATGATCGCGGTGGTGTCCGCACTGGGCATGACGGCGGTCCTCGGTGGCTGTGGCCTCGGCGGGGACTCGGGTGACGTCACCCTGAGACTCGTCGCCGCGGACTACGGCGACTCCGCGTCCAACAGTTCGCGGAAATACTGGGACGGGCTCGTCAAGGCGTACGAGGCGAAGCACACGAACGTCAAGGTCGAGGTCAGCGTCTACTCCTGGAACGACGTGGACCGCAAGGTCAAGGAGATGGTCGCGGCCGGCAAGGCGCCCGACATGGCGCAGATCGGCGCGTACGCGGACTACGCCGACGCGGGCAGGCTGTACTCCACGGCCGACCTGCTCTCCATCCCCGTAGAGGCCGATTTCCTGGAGCCGCTGCTGGACGCGGGGCAGGTGAACCACATCCAGTACGGCATGCCGTTCGCCGCGTCTACGCGCGTCCTCTTCTACAACAAGACCCTCTTCACCGAGGCCGGGCTCACCCCGCCGAAGGACTGGAGCGAACTGGCCGCCGACGCGGAGGCGTTGAAGGCGAAGGGCGTGAAGTACCCGTTCGCGCTGCCGCTCGGGTCCGAGGAGGCGCAGGCCGAGACGATGCAGTGGCTGCTCGGCGGGGGCGGCGGTTACACCGACGACATCGGCACGTACACCCTCGACTCCACGGCGAACATCTCCACCTTCACCTGGCTGCGCGACAACCTTGTCGCCAAGGGCCTGGCCGGGCCCGTCGCGCCCGCCAAGCTCAACCGCGCGGACGCGTTCGCCGCCTTCGCCAACGGTGACGTCGGCATGCTCAACGGGCACCCGACCCTCATGCAGCAGGCCGCCAAGAAGGGCGTCAAGTTCGGCACGGTCGCGATGCCGGGGCGCACCGGCAAGGCCAAGACCACGATGGGCGTCGCCGACTGGATGGCCGCGTTCAAGCAGAACGGCCACCGCGAGCAGATCGGCGACTTCCTCGACTTCGTCTACAGCGAGAAGAACGTCCTCGCCTTCTCCCGCGAGTACGACCTCCTGCCCGTGACCAACTCCGCGTCCGAGGCGATGGAGACGTCGAAGCAGGACCAGGATCTACGGCCCTTCCTCGACGAACTCCCGCTGTCCACGCTCTACCCGGTCGGCAACACGTCCTGGGCCACGGTCAGCGCCGACATCAAGAAGCGGATAGGGCAGGCGGTGGCCGCGAACGGCAGCCCGGGTGCGGTGCTGGGGCAGTTGCAGGCGTCGGCGTCGCTGGCGGAGAGCGGGAAGTAGGAGCCGAGCAGCGTCCGGGGGCGTTGTCAGTGGCGGGGGTTACGGTTCAGGGCATGGACGACGACCGGCCCTCGCGGCTTCCCTCGCTGAACCGGAGGGAACAGGACATCCTCGCGCTGGAGCGCCGCGGCTTCCCGGGCCCCGGCGTGAAGGAACGCGCGATCCGCGAGGAGCTGGGCCTGGCCCCCGTGCGCTACTACCAGCTGCTCAACGCCCTGCTGGACGACGAGCGGGCCCTGGCCCACGACCCGGTGACGGTGAACAGGCTGAGACGGGTCCGTGAGACGAGGCGGGCGGAGAGGTAGCAGCAGGTGTGGGTCCCGGCCCCGCCCGGATAGGGTCGTCGACATGGGCAGCCCTCAGGACTCCACCGATCCCCTGCACGCACTGCCGACCCCCGTCACCCGCGCCGGGCGCGAGGCGCTGGAGGCGATCCTCGCCGAACCGGCCTCCGCGGTGATCGGCCTCGACTTCGACGGCACGCTCGCCCCGATCGTGCCGGATCCCGAGCAGGCCCGGGCCCACCCGGGGGCGGTACCGGCGCTGGCCGCACTCGCCCCGAAGGTCGCATCGGTGGCCGTGATCACCGGCCGCCCGGCGGGCGTGGCGGTCCGCAACGGCGGCTTCGCGGGCGTCCCGGGCCTGGAGCACCTGGTCGTGCTGGGCCACTACGGCACGGAGCGCTGGGACGCGGTGAGCAGCACGGTCAGCGCCCCCGCCCCGCACCCCGGGGTCGCGGCGGTCCGCGCCGAACTCCCGGGCTTCCTGGACGGGATCGGCGCCTGGCAGGGCACCTGGATCGAGGAGAAGGGCCGCGCCCTCGCGGTCCACACCCGCCGGGCGGCCGACCCCCAGGCGGCCTTCGAAGCCCTCCGCGCCCCCCTCACCGACCTGGCCACCCGTCACGGCCTGATCGTCGAACCGGGCCGCATGGTCCTGGAGTTGAGGCCGCCCGGCATGGACAAGGGCGTGGCGCTCACCGAGTACCTCCGCGAGACCGGCGCCGAGTCGGTCCTCTACGCCGGCGACGACCTGGGCGACCTCCCAGCCTTCGCAGCCGTCGAGAAACTCCGCTCGGACGGCGTCCCGGGGCTGCTGGTGTGCAGCGGCAGCGACGAGGTCACGGAGCTGCGGGAACGGGCGGACCTGGTGGTGGACGGTGCGGCGGGGGTCGTAGGACTGCTGTCGGCGCTCGCGGCTCACCTGGGGTGACTCGCGGCTGGGGTAATTTCTAACCAGTCATGAAGACTACGGTGGTTAGAAAAGACCCCAGCTTCCAGAGACCCCCCACCGCCGCCCGCGCCCTGCCGCTCTCCGTCCCGGCCCCGCTCAACTCGCCTGATCCCGCAGCGCGTTCAGCTGCTCCAGGAACCACTGGGCCGGGGGCAGGGCCGTAGCCGCCGCCGTCAACCTTTTCGTACGCTCGGCCCGTTCCTCGGGTGGCATTGTCAGAGCCTCGTGCAGGGCCGCTGCCGTGCCGATCACGTCGTACGGGTTGACCGGGATCGCGTCCTCGCCCAACTCCTCGTACGCGCCCGCCTCCCGGGAGAGGACCAGCACGCAGCCCTCGTCGGAGACGACCGGGACCTCCTTGGCGACGAGGTTCATGCCGTCGCGGATCGGGTTGACGAGCGCCACGTCGGCGAGGCGGTACGCGGCCAGGGAGCGGGCGAAGTCGTCCTTGACGTGCAGCACGACCGGGGTCCAACCCGCCGTCCCGTACCGCGAGTTGATCTCGTCCGCGACCCGCTGCACCTCGGCCGTGTAGTCGCGGTAGACGGCGAGGTCCTGCCGGGACGGGTAGGCGAACGCCACGTGGACGACCTGTTCCAGCAACTCCGGGTGGTCGTCGAGGAGTTGGCGGTACGCCAGCAGCCCGCGCACGATGTTCTTGGACAGTTCGGTGCGGTCGACACGGACGATGGTCCTGCGGTTCGCGCCGATTTCCTCCCGGAGAGCCACGATCCGCTCCTCCACGTCCGGCTCGTGCGAGCGGGCGCGCAGGAAGTCGGCGTCGGCGCCCAGGCCGTGGACACCGATCCGGGTGTCGCCCAGGCCGCCGGTGAACTCCGTACAGCAGGCCGTGAACGCGTCCGCCCAGCGGTGGGTGAGGAAGCCGAGGCGGTCCGCGCCGAGCATGCCCGTCAGCAGTTGCTCACGGATGTCGTCCGGCAGCATCCGGAAGTAGTCCGCCGGCGCCCACGGCGTGTGCGAGAAGTGGCCGATCCGCAGGTCCGGCCTCAACTCCCGCAGCATTCCCGGCACCAGGCACAGGTGGTAGTCCTGCACGATCGCGACGGCACCCTCCGCCGCCTCATCCGCCAACGCCTCCGCGAACGCCCGGTTGTACGTCTCGTACGACGCCCACTGGCGGCGGAACTCCGCGTCGAAGACCGGCTCCAGCGGGGTCTGGTACAGCATGTGGTGGACGAACCACAGCACGGAGTTGGCGATGCCGTTGTACGCGTCGGCGTGTACGTCCGCCGGGATGTCCAGCATCCGCACGCCGTCCTCGCCGACCCCGCGCCGTACGGCCTCGCGGTCGCCGTCGGACAGCGCCGAGCACACCCACAGGGCGCCCGCGTCCGGGCCGATCGCCGACAGCCCGGACACCAGCCCGCCGCCACCGCGCCTGGCGCGCAGCGAACCGTCGTCGCCCACCTCGTACGAGACCGGGCCGCGATTGGACGCGACGAGCACCTGAGCGGCACCGGACGCGGGCGAGGGGGACGACGTAGAAGCCATACGGCACAACCTAGCCCGGGCCGGAAACGCTCAAACGTACGGACGGCCGTCGGCGGACCGTAGGAGTCCGTATACGACCGTCCGTGAGCGTCTGTAACTGTGCGGTTATGCGACCTTGCGTGACTGGTACTCGGTGATGTCGGCCATCGGCGGGCGTTCCTCCGTGTCCACGGAGTACGTGCGCGGCTCGAAGCCGTCCGGGCCCCGTTCGAACTGCGTGAGGGACGGCCGGATGAGGTGACCGCGGGCCAGTCGCAGCTGAGCCGTGCGGTAGATCTGCGCGGCCATCCGGCCCAGGGCCTGCCCGTCCTGGTGGCGGTGCTTGCGCACGCCGACGTCGACCTGGGCGAGGGCGTCCAGCCCCACCAGGTGCAGCGCGTCCACGAGCATGCCCAGCTCGACGCCGTAGCCGACCGGGAACGGCAGCTGCTCCAGCAGCGAGCGGCGGGCCGCGTACTCGCCGCCGAGCGGCTGCACGAAACCGGCCAGCTGCGGCCAGTGCATGTTCAGCAGCGGGCGGGCCATCAGCTCGGTGACGCGTCCGCCCTGGCCGGCCGCGCCGCCGAGCGGGCGGTCGTACATCGCCTTGACGAGGTCGACGCCGGGGTCGGTGAGCAGCGGGCCCACGATCCCGGTGACGAAGTCCGAGGAGAACTCCTTCAGGTCCGCGTCGATGAACGCGACGATGTCGCCGCTCGTCACCAGCAGCGAGCGCCACAGCACCTCGCCCTTGCCGGGCACGGCGGGGATGCGGGGCAGGATGTCGTCACGGTGCACGACCCGGGCGCCCGCCGCGGCGGCCACCTCGGAGGTGCGGTCGGTGGACCCGGAGTCGACGACGACGATCTCGTCGACGAGCGGGACCTGCTGCATGAGGTCGTGACGGATGATCGCGACGATCTCGCCGACCGTCGCTTCCTCGTTGAGCGCGGGCAGCACGACGGAGACCGACTGGCCCGTGCGGTGCTTCGCGGCCAGAATCTTGTGGAGCGGCCGGTCGGTCATGGACCAGGAGCGGGTGCTCAGCCAGTGCTCGACTTCCTTCAGCACGTTGCGCGGCTCCTCTGCGTTCTCTCGGCGAGAGGCGATCACCCTGTGTAGGTGATCCGTCTCGCGGTTCGGACGGCTCACTCAACTGTCCTGGCCTTCGGTTACAGTCTTGAACAACGCTGATGACCATCGCATGTCGGGGGTCGTCAACGCTCACGCAAGTGACACAACCGCATACACAACTGAACACCGCTCATCCAGAGGGGCAGAGGGATACGGCCCGTTGAAGCCCCGGCAACCCTCCAGCCGGTCTTGTCACGTTGTTGTGGCGAGGCTCCCGGCTCGGGAAGGTGCCAAATCCGTCTCATGGCGAAATGCGTCGTGAGGAAGATGAGGAAAGGGCCTCGCCTCCATGGCTGCGCAGACTGTTGCAAGCACCACGAACTCCGTAGACGCCGTTGATCTCGGCCCCGCCGCCGCGCTGTCCTGCCGCGAGTGCGGCCACCGCGTCCCGCTCGGTCCGGTCTTCGCCTGCGAGGAGTGTTTCGGCCCGCTGGAGATCGCCTACGACTTCTCGGCCTACGACACCGAAGAGCTCCGCAAGCAGATCGAAGCGGGCCCCGCGAACATCTGGCGGTACGCGCCCCTGCTGCCCGTCCCCGCCGACGTGGCCGACAAGCCGAACATCAACCCCGGCTGGACCAAGCTCGTCCAGGCCGACAACCTCGCCCGCGAACTGGGCGTCGACGCGGGCAAGCTGTTCGTCAAGGACGACTCCGGCAACCCGACGCACTCCTTCAAGGACCGCGTCGTGGCGCAGGCCATCGAGGCCGCCCGCGCGTTCAACTTCACCACCCTCTCCTGCTCCTCCACCGGCAACCTCGCGGGCGCCGTCGGTGCCGCCGCGGCCCGGGCCGGCTTCCGCTCCTGCGTGTTCATCCCGCACGACCTGGAGCAGGGCAAGGTCGTCATGGCCGCGATCTACGGCGGCGAGCTCGTCGGCATCGAGGGCAACTACGACGACGTGAACCGTTTCTGCTCCGAGCTGATCGGTGACCCGGCGGGCGAGGGCTGGGGCTTCGTCAACGTCAACCTCCGGCCGTACTACGCGGAGGGCTCCAAGACCCTCGCCTACGAGATCTGCGAGCAGCTGGGGTGGCGGCTTCCGGACCAGCTCGTGGTTCCCATCGCCTCCGGGTCGCAGCTCACGAAGATCGACAAGGGGCTCCAGGAGCTGATCAAGCTCGGGCTCGTCGAGGACAAGCCGTACAAGATCTTCGGGGCGCAGGCGGAAGGGTGTTCGCCGGTTTCCGTCGCCTACAAGGCCGGGCATGACGTCGTACGGCCGCAGAAGCCGAACACGATCGCGAAGTCGCTGGCGATCGGGAACCCGGCGGACGGGCCGTATGTCCTCGACATCGCTCGGCGTACGGGCGGGGCTGTCGAGGACGTCAACGATGAGCAGGTCGTCGACGCGATCAAGTTGCTTGCCCGGACCGAGGGGATCTTCGCGGAGACCGCGGGCGGGGTGACCGTCGGTGTGGCGAAGAAGCTGATCGAGAACGGGTTGCTGGACCCGACCCTGACGACGGTGGTCCTCAACACGGGTGACGGTCTCAAGACGCTGGACGCGGTGGCCGGTACGGGGCTCACCGCGACGATCCGGCCCAGCCTTGAGTCCTTCAGGGAAGCTGGACTCGCGTCCTAGCGTCGTTCCTCGGCGCCCCCAAAAGCCACAAGCCACACCTGACCGGGAGGTCATCAGCATGAGCGTTTCCGTCCGCATCCCCACCATCCTGCGCACCTACACCGGCGGTCAGGCCGAAGTGACCGCCGAAGGTGCCACCCTCGCCGAGGTCATCAGCGACCTGGAGAAGAACCACACCGGGATCTCCGCCCGCGTGCTCGACGATCAGGGCAAGCTGCGGCGGTTCGTCAACGTGTACGTGAACGACGACGACGTGCGGTTCGAGCAGGGGCTGGAGACGGCCACTCCGGACGGGGCCGGGGTGTCGATCATTCCGGCCGTCGCCGGCGGCTGATAATTACCCTCGGTAACGCCGATTACCAAGAGTTCATCGAATTGCCCCCTCCGTGAGAGAAGCGGAGGGGGCAATTCTGTAGGGTTGAGCGGGGTACAGTTGGGGAACCCGCTCCACTCCGCATGCCGGACGCATATGAGTACCCGCTCCGCGTGCGATGAGAAGTAGCCAAAGTGTGCAGTCTTTTTGCGCCTTATGTTCCCTTTATCGGGCCCGACTTGCCCTGACGTCGGACGAATTCTCCGTATATTCCCGACCGGTCCTGCCCGGAATTCTCGTCGGATTGACCTGTTGCAGACGGCAGTTGGACGGATACATTCGGCCGCGGTCGACGCGTTCCGGCGCACGCCCCCAATCCTGTGGGGGGTGAGGTCTGACCCGGATCCGCGAAGTGCGGGTCCGTGCAAGGGCCAGTAATAGGGGAGTTAGGCATGGCTCAGGGCACCGTCAAATGGTTCAACGCGGAGAAGGGGTACGGCTTCATCGCGGTCGACGGTGGTGCGGATGTTTTCGTCCACTACAGCGCGATTCAGATGGACGGCTACCGCACCCTGGAAGAGGGTCAGCGGGTCGATTTCGAGATCTCGCAGGGTCAGAAGGGGCCGCAGGCGGACATGGTCCGGCTCGCGACCGGCTGAAGCACGCGCCGACGAACAGCAGCGACGTTCTTCGTTCCTCACCGAAGGGCTCGTACTCCTGGGGGGTCACCTCCTGGGGTACGGGCCCTTCGGCATGCCCCGTGCGCACCTCGCGCGCCCCGCGAAGGATGGGGCCCAGAACCTGGGAGCCGCTTGCACTCGACCATGCCGAGTGCTAATCATTGGCGTTAGCACTCTGAAGGTGAGAGTGATAACGAAGGATCGGGTCGGTGAGGCCCGCAGGCCAGGTGGCGCAAGGAGCCACGGGGCAGGCGAGCCGTCCGTCGCGGGCGCCAGCGCGGTCCGGAGCAATCCACCCCAGTCCGGGAGGACCACTTCACATGGCCAAGATCATCGCGTTCGACGAGGAGGCGCGGCGAGGCCTTGAGCGCGGTATGAACCAGCTCGCCGACGCCGTCAAGGTCACCCTCGGCCCCAAGGGCCGCAACGTCGTCCTTGAGAAGAAGTGGGGCGCCCCCACGATCACCAACGATGGTGTCTCCATCGCCAAGGAGATCGAGCTGGAGGACCCGTACGAGAAGATCGGCGCCGAGCTGGTCAAGGAAGTCGCCAAGAAGACGGACGACGTCGCCGGCGACGGTACGACCACCGCGACCGTGCTCGCCCAGGCTCTCGTCAAGGAAGGCCTGCGCAACGTAGCCGCGGGCGCCAACCCGATGGCCCTCAAGCGCGGTATCGAGAAGGCCGTCGAGGCCGTCTCCGGTGCCCTGCTGGAGCAGGCCAAGGACGTGGAGACCAAGGAGCAGATCGCTTCTACGGCCTCCATCTCCGCCGCCGACAGCCAGATCGGCGAGCTCATCGCCGAGGCGATGGACAAGGTCGGCAAGGAAGGCGTCATCACCGTCGAGGAGTCCCAGACCTTCGGTCTGGAGCTGGAGCTCACCGAGGGTATGCGCTTCGACAAGGGCTACATCTCGGCGTACTTCGCCACCGACATGGAGCGTATGGAGGCGTCGCTCGACGACCCGTACATCCTGATCGCCAACTCGAAGATCGCCAACGTCAAGGACCTGCTCCCGCTCCTGGAGAAGGTCATGCAGTCGGGCAAGCCGCTGCTGATCATCGCCGAGGACGTCGAGGGCGAGGCCCTGTCCACGCTGGTCGTCAACAAGATCCGCGGCACCTTCAAGTCCGTCGCCGTCAAGGCTCCGGGCTTCGGTGACCGTCGCAAGGCCATGCTCGGCGACATCGCCATCCTCACGGGCGGCGAGGTCATCTCCGAGGAGGTCGGCCTCAAGCTGGAGAACGCGACCGTGGATCTCCTCGGCCGCGCCCGCAAGGTCGTCATCACCAAGGACGAGACGACGATCGTCGACGGCTCGGGCTCGGCGGACCAGGTTGCCGGTCGCGTCAACCAGATCCGCGCCGAGATCGAGAACAGCGACTCGGACTACGACCGCGAGAAGCTCCAGGAGCGCCTCGCCAAGCTCGCCGGCGGCGTCGCCGTCATCAAGGCGGGCGCGGCCACCGAGGTCGAGCTCAAGGAGCGCAAGCACCGCATCGAGGACGCCGTTCGCAACGCGAAGGCGGCCGTCGAGGAGGGCATCGTCGCCGGTGGCGGCGTCGCGCTCATCCAGGCGGGCCACGTCTTCGAGAAGCTTGAGCTCGAAGGTGACGAGGCCACGGGTGCCGCGATCGTGAAGCTGGCCCTGGAGGCCCCGCTGAAGCAGATCGCCGTCAACGGTGGCCTCGAAGGCGGAGTCGTCGTCGAGAAGGTCCGCAACCTGCCCATCGGTCACGGCCTCAACGCCGCCACCGGTGAGTACGTGGACATGATCGCCGAGGGCATCATCGACCCGGCGAAGGTCACGCGCTCTGCCCTGCAGAACGCCGCGTCCATCGCCGCGCTCTTCCTCACCACCGAGGCCGTCATCGCCGACAAGCCCGAGAAGGCCGGTGCCGGCGCGGGCGCCGGTGGCGGCATGCCGGGCGGTGACATGGACTTCTGATCGACCTCTGGTTGATCAACGGTCTTACCGAGGGCGGTACTTCCTGTTCCGACAGGGGGTGCCGCCCTCGGGCGTGTCCGGGGTCACGGTGTTCGGAGTCACAGGTGTCCGGGATCACAGGCCACGGTGTGGGACGGCCGGAATGAAGGTCTTGGCCGGAAGGTTGTCGTTGACGCATGATCAATGCATACGCACATACCGACTGGTACCTGATATCCGGTGCCTGGTGTCCCGAGGAGCCCCCACACGTGTCTACGACCGCCCCCGCCTCCCGAGCGGCCGAAATCCTCGGCCGTCCGATCACCCTCAACGGCCTGACCGTCCCCAACCGGATCGTGATGGCGCCGATGACCCGGCAGTTCTCGCCGGGCGGCATTCCCGGTGAGGACGTGGTGTCGTACTACGCGCGCCGGGCCGCCGCGGGTGTCGGTCTCATCGTCACCGAGGGCACCTACGTCGGTCACGACTCGGCCGGGCAGACTGACGACATCCCGCGCTTCCACGGCGAGGAGCAGCTCGCGGGCTGGGCGAAGGTCGCCGACGGCGTGCACGCGGCGGGCGGCACGATCGTGCCGCAGCTGTGGCACATCGGCATGGTCCGCGAGCAGGGCCAGCCGCCGTACGCGGACGCGCCCGCCGTCGGCCCCTCCGGGCTGCGGATCGGCAGCGACGAGGTCACCGGTACGGCCATGACGCAGCGGGACCTGGACGACGTCATCGGCGCGTTCGCCGAGGCGGCGGCCGCGGCGGAGCGGATCGGGTTCGACGGGGTCGAGCTGCACGGGGCGCACGGGTATCTCCTCGACCAGTTCCTGTGGGCGGGCACGAACCGTCGTACGGACGCCTACGGCGGTGACGCGGTCGCCCGTACGAAGTTCGCGGCGGAGATCGTGGCGGCGGTCCGGGAGACCGTGTCCCCGGAGTTCCCGATCATCTTCCGTTACTCGCAGTGGAAGCAGGAGGTCTACCGGGCCCGTCTGGCGGAGACGCCGGAGGAGCTGGAGGCGATCCTGACCCCGCTCGCGGCGGCCGGTGTGGATGTCTTCCACGCGTCCACCCGCCGTTACTGGCTCCCCGAGTTCGAGGAGACCGGCTCCGACCTCAACCTCGCGGGCTGGACCAAGAAGCTCACCGGCAAGCAGACCATCACGGTCGGGTCGGTCGGCCTCGACGGGGACTTCCTCAAGGGGTTCCGGGGCGAGGGCGCGCCGGTCAAGGGCATCGATGACCTCCTCGACAGCCTGGAGCGGGACGAGTTCGACATGGTGGCGGTGGGACGGGCGCTGCTTCAGGACCCGGAGTGGGCGGCGAAGGTCCTTGCGGGGCGGGTGGAGGAGCTGGCGCCTTATGACGCGGCGGCGTTGAAGTCGCTGAGCTGACGCCGATACGCACATGGAGAACGGCTGGGGCAACAGCCCCAGCCGTTCTTGTCGTTACACCGACGCCCAGAGAATCCCGGCTGCCAGCATCTGAGGAAGCAGGGCAAGGATCCCGAAGAACAGGGCCCTGTTCCGGGCGATGTCGGACGCCGTTCCCTGCAGCCTTGTCCATCCCCATGCTGCGGCGCTCGTCAGCAGGGGCAGAAGAATCACCAGAACGGATACGGCCGCAAGGAACGTCTCCGAACCTGTGGTGTGGGACCCGTCGGTGACCCTGGTCCACAACGGCCATGCGAGCAGGAGGCCGAACACCTGCAGAACCAGCAGGCCGACCCAGACCCCCCTTGCCTCTCCGGACCCCGGTCGTCCGGTGTGCACCGCGCCGTAGATCACGGCGTGCACCACGGCGACGCACAGACAGATGACGGCGGTCCAGACGGCCCAGTCACCCACGGCCGCCAGGTAGTTCCCCGACCGGGTCGCTCGCAGGACCTCGTGCGACAGGTCGAAGACCGAGAGCCCGAGGGTGACCAGGAGCGACACACGCAACTGCTTGATCAGGCCGCGCATCACAGGGCCGACGTCATTCTGCGAGCGAGGACGCTGGTAACGCGACGCACCTTGAGCCTCTTTCCGATCTTGATGATGTACCGGGCAATCCTTCGGACGGCTTTGCGACCCCCGGCCTTCTTGGCCATCACCTGCCCGATGCCACCCGCGCCGAGACCGATGGCCGCTCCGACGGCGAACTCCAGGAAGAAGTTGCTCCAGGTGAACCCGCCGTCCCACCGGGTCTCGATGAAGTAGCTCACCGCGTCCGCGAGGCCTCCCACAACCGCGCTGCAGGCCCAGAGCAGGACAGCAGCGTAGGCCAGGCAGAGCGACTCCCCCACCGCCGTGATCAGCGAGGTAGCGGCCCAGACCGCTGCCTTGCACAGAGTCTTGGCAGTGAAGTGGCGCCACCCACTCGGGCAGGTGCCGTCGAGGTCGGTGCAGTTGGCGCCGTCCGCGTCGCAGTAGTCGTACGTGTTCGCACTTCCGCTGTATACCGGGTCGACCTGAAGGAAGCGACCGGTCGAGGCGCTGTACAGGCGGGCACCCATGACACTGACGGCGCCGGCCGTGTCCGTCGCGAGCTGGTACGAGCCGAGCCAGCCGAAGGCGAGCGCGGTCGAACCGTCCTGGACATTGCCGTACTCGTCGTAGTGACTGACCGTCGCCGTGCCCGAGCCGTCCAGGTTCAGGGTCACCGCGATGTCACCGTGGAGGTTCTCCAGCTGGAGCACCGCCGAACCCGAGTCCGTCACCCTCGCCGCGAGCGCACCCGAGAGGTCCAGGACGTTCCGGGTGACACTGCCTGTGCCGGTCTCGCTCCAGGTCGCGGAGTCGCTGTCGTTGGCGTAGTGACTGGTCGTCACACTGTCCGTGGTCCACGTGGTCCCGCTGTCCGAACTGCTGGAGGATGTGGTCACGGCGAGCCGGCCCGCCCCGTCGAGACCGTAGCCGGTACGGCTGGTGCCCGTGGTGACGGATGCCGCCAGGTCGTTGGTGTAGTACGCGTACGTGCTGGAGCCGTCGGTCAGGGTGCGGCCGAGGGCGTCGTAGGTGTAGCCGCTGTCGACGAGGCGGTCGGCCGAGTCGTAGGTGTGGCCGGTGGTCGCGGTCGTCGTGGTGGTGCAGTCGGCGACCGTGCTGCTGGTGGTGGCCAGCGTCGTGCGGTTGCCGGACGCGTCGAAGGCGTACGCGCGGGTGGTGCAGCCGGTGGCCGTGGTGTCCGTGGCCTGGGTGATGCGGCTCTGGGCATCGTAGGTGTACGCCGTCTGCACCGAGGAACCGTCCGTCTGCGTGTGCCCGGCCTGCTGGTCCGTGATCAGGTAGTCGGCCGAGTCGGACAGCACAGTGGTGCCGGAACTGTCCGTGTACACCCGGGAGATGGAGTTGCCGGCCGGGTCCACGCCGACCGCCTCCGTGTAGCCGCCGGGCAGGGTCTGGCCCGTCAGGTGCCCGTCGGCGTCGTAAGCGCCGGAGAAGGTACCCGCCTCGGAGTCCTTGGCGGTAAGGGTGTTGCCGTCCGCGTCATAGGTGTACGCGGTGCTCGCGCCCGTGGAGTCGGTCGAGGAGGCCAGCTGTCCGAGCGAGTTGTACGCGTAGGTGGTGATGTCGCCGTCACCGTCGTCGTACGAGAGCAGCCGGCCCAGACGGTCGTAGTCCGAGGCCGTCGTCTGCCCGTTCGCCTTCTGCGTGAGCATCACGCCCGAGTCCGGGTCGTAGGTGTACGCCGAGGCGGTCACGGCCGTCCCGAGGCCACTGGTGACCGTGACGGACTTCAGCCGGCCCGCCGTGTCGAAGGCGCTGACCGTGGTGCGGGTCGAACTCCCCGCGGTCTCCGTCGCTTCGGCGACCTTGCCCCACCGGTTGTACTCGTACGTGGTGGTGGTGGCCGCGGTCGGGTTGCTGCCGCCGCCGGTGATCGCCGCCGCCGGGGTGGTACGGCAGAGCAGTCCCACCCATGCCGCGTTCACGCAGGAGCCGGAGCCGGAGGCGGTGTAGTACTCGTAGCCGAGGGTCGCCGCGTCCGAACCGGACGAGCCCGCGGTGCGCGAGGTGGCGATCCGGCCGGAGGCGTCGTAGGTGTAGACGTGGTCGGTGGTCTTCGAGCCGGTGGTCGAGTCTTTCACCGCGCCAGTTGCCCAGTCGTAACCGGTCGTGGTGGTCACGGTGTCGGCGTCCGCGTCCACGCCCGGTATCGAAGCACCGGTGGTGGCCGAGGTCTCCAGGTCGGAGACGACCGCGTCGGAGGGCCGATCCTCGTCGTACCTGTAGGCGGTGTGCGCACGCGCCGGAACCGTGTCACCGGCAGCGTAGGATCCGGCGGCCGCGGCGAGCGTGATCACATGCAGCGGGCCGTAGGTGTCGGTGACCTGCTGACCGTCCGCCGAGTACGCGGTGACATCCGCGAGCCGCTGTGCCCGCTCGGCCGTCGACAGTGCGGTCAGCCCCAGCTCCTCCAACTGCGCGTCGGCGTTGTCGCCGGTGCCGAGGGCGAGTTCTCGGTTGGCAGCGGACAGGGAGAATACGTCGTTGCCGTACAGGTCGTACGCCGTGGTGGTGGTCGCACCGGACGGGGAGACGGTGTCGACCACGCTGCCGCTCGCGTCCAGGTAGCTGACCGTGGCCGAACCATAGGCGTCCGCGGTCAGGTCACCGCCCGCGTGGGACGCGGCGGCCTTGTCCTGGGCGAGTACCGCCGTGGCGTCGGTCGGTGCGTCGCTCTGTGCCCAGGCGGCCACGGTGTCCGCGTCCATCTGATGCGGCGCGCTGTCGCCGGAGAGCGGTACGTCGTACACGACGCTCCAGATGGTGCTGGAGCCGTCGACCGTGTCCGTACCCGAGGTGAGGGTTGCCCGGGATGCCGTCAGCAGCATGCCCGCACCGGCGGTCGCCGTCGAACCGGCCTTGCCGTAGGTGAACGTCCACGGCAGCTGACCCGGTTCGGTGAGGGTGACGACGTGGCCGTCGGAGTCGTAGGTGTACTCGGTCTTGAGGGAGGGACTGATGCGTGGGTCCCAGACCTGACGGAGCTTGCCTGAGGCGCCGTACGCGTAGGCGGCGAGGGTCTCGGCGGTGGCGGTGGAGTCACCAGGGCTGGTGGCCCACAGCTTGATCGCCTTGACCTGGCCCGCGTAGTCGCCGAGCACCGAGTCGGTGGCGGTGGTGGTGTCCGCGTAGACGAACTCCAGAACCCGGCAGCCCTGGGTGGAGGGGGTGGCCTGGCAGGTCGCGGCCTTGATTCCGGTCGCCGGGGAGATGACGTACTTCGGGCGGGCCAGGGTCTGGCTGCCGGAGGTGACGGTCTCCGAGACGGTGGTGACGGTGGAGTCGTCGACGGCGGAAGCCGAGGACGACAGCGTCCAGGTGGTCACGGCGTTGGCTGCCTTGGTGAACACCGTGGTGTCGGCGGCCGTGTCCGTGAGGGTGAACGCCGAACCGGACAGCGAGCCCGTCAGGGTCAGGTAGTCGGCGCCGGTCTCCGGCTGCCAACCACCACCCGAGGTGGCCGTGAAGGCGGTCGCTGTGCCATCCGCGCTGAGCAGTTCCACCGAGGTGGCGGAGGTCTTGCGGATCAGGGTGTAGCCGCTTGCCTCGCCGGTGACGGAGGAGGTCCAGCCGGGGCCGAAGATCTGTGCCTGGCCCTCGGTGTCGGTGTCGTTGGAGCGCGAGGAGTAGGTGCGCGAGACGCTTGAGTCGAAGGCGGCGGCGTCGGTGGCCGACAGGGTGTAGTCACCGGTGAGTTCGTTCACTGTGCCGGGGCCGACCGACGCGGTGGCGGCGGTGCCGGCGTCCCGGTCCAGGGTGACCTCGACCGTCTGCGAGTGGCCGGTGGTCGTGCCGTCGGTGAAGGCGGCGCGCAGGTCGATCGCGCCGTCTTCAGAGAGGGAACCGACCGTGTTCCAGACCAGTTTGGTGGCGGTGCCGCTCGTGACGGCGACCGGCCAGGCGGATACTGCCGTGCCGGAGGCGGTGACGTCACCCACCGGGACGGTGTGCCAGTCGTCGGTCTCGCCGCGCCGGTACTGCCAGGTGACTCCGGTGTAGGTCGTCAGTCCCTTGGCAGCGAGGGTGAGCCGGCGGGCAGTGGTGTCGCCGTCCTGAGGTGACAGGATCGCCGCGCCGTCCTCACCCACGCCGAAGGAGTAGGCCGTCGTGGTTGAAGAAAGGTTTCCTCCGGAGTCGACGGTCTTGGCGTACAGCGTGTGCCAGCCGTCCGCCGGGTCGATGGAGACGGTGAGCGCGTCGCCACCGTTGCCGTTGGCGGTGTCGAGCGCCTTGTTCGGCAGGCTGCTGTTGTCCAGGCCCCAGTAGTAGCCGGCGCCATCCGTGGAAGAGGTGTCGATGGTGCAGGTGTCGGCGTCGTCGGCCTTGGCCGTCCAGCCGTTCTGCTCGTACGTGTCACAGGTGACGGTCGGCGCGACCGGCAGCCCGGTGTTCAGCACGAACGTGGTGTAGCCGGTCCAACTGCCGTAGTCCGTACCGTCGTAGGCCCGCACGCGGTACCGCAGATGCACGCCGGCCGGGAAGGCGGAGGCGGACGGGATCGCGAGTTTCGCGGTCGAGCCGGAGGACACCGCGGACGACGTGCCGGTGTAGGAGTACGTGGTGTCCGCGTACGTCGGGTCCGCCGTGATCTCGAACTGGCCCTTGGTGCTGGACCCGTCGGGGTCGGTGACCTTCGCGGAGAGGGTCGGTGTGAGCGAGGTGACGTACCGCTTGCCGTTGTACGCGTTGACCTGTGACGGGGAGATAGTGAGCGAACTCGGCGTCGAGGGATACGAGTTGTACGTCACCGTCAGGTGCGGCTCGGTCGAGCCGTCCCCGGAGACGTAGTTGGCCGAGCGGAAGCGCCGCCAGGTCAGGGAGTCGGTCTCGCTCGCGCCGCGCAGTTGCAGGCCGTAGTTGGTCGAACCGGCCGCCCACGCCTGCACGATGGCGTCGATGTCGAAGTTCATCGTGCCCGCGGGGCAGGAGGTGCTGTAGCCCAGCGCGGCGGTGTTGGTCACCGCGCCCGTCGTGGTGGTCGACGGCTGGGCGGCCCAGGTGACGGTGGACGACGACCACGTGGAGGTGATCCGCCGCACCTGCGTACCCGCGCCGGACGTCGAGCAGGTCGAGGCGTAGTACGAGTACAGGGCGAGGTTCGTGTCGGTGATGTGCTTGCCGACGAACTTCGACACGTCGAACTTCAGATACGAGCGCGCCACGTCGCTGCCCGCGTCGTACGTGCCCGACTTCAACTCCGTCGAGGAGACCTGGGAGTCGGTGTAGTCCGGGGTCTGCACCCAGGTGTCCGTGGTGACGGCGAGGGTGGAGGTCGGGTCCACGGTGACCGGGTAGGCCAGGTCCTGGGTGAAGTAGTCCGCGTCCGGACTCAGCACCAGGGTCTGGCTGCCGTCGTCGGCGGTCTCCACCTTCGTGGCGACCTTCGCCTGGTGCTTCGACTCACCGGAGGCGTCGTCCTTGGAGGAGTCCCACATCATCGGCGCCGGTGCCTCGGCCACCAGCTTGCCGTCACCGTCCTTCAGCAGCAGATGGCCGGAGTCGGCCACTGACAGTACAAGTCCCTTGAGCTGCAAGGGAATCCGGTACACCGGGGCGCTGTCGGGCGCGGAGTCCAGGACGATGTCCTGGCTGAAACCCTGGGCCAGCGCGGTCACCGTCAGGGTCTGGTCGCCGCCCAGGTCGTAGGAGGCGGTGTCGTCCTTCACCGTCGGCGTCGGCAGCTTGGACTCCCAGCCCAGGCCGAACGACGTACTGCCCTTGTCGACCGACACCAGCGCGGTGTCACCGCCGTCGGAGACCGCGATGTCGGCCGCGGCGACCTCCGGTTCCAGCGACGCGCCCGTGTCCGACAACGACGTGTTGATGTCCCGCCACGTCCCGCCGGCCACCTGCTGCCGGATCGGCCCCGCGTACGTCGACGTCTGCAGCTCACCGCTCGGCAGTGCGTACGTCGTCGAGTCCGCCGTCCGCTCCGACAGCACCTCGATCTTCCGGTTCTGCAACCGTGCCATCAATAGCGCGGCCGCCACCGAATCCGCCGACGACGCGACCGACTTGGTGTCCGACACGGCGGTCACGGCCGTGGTGGTCGAGTCGGCCGCGAACGCCGTTCCCGTCTCCAACGACACCAGTGCCGTCTCCACTGCCAGCACGACGGCCACAGTCAACGCTGTACGTCTCAGCACAGCGCGCGACGATCTTCCCCGCCCCCTTGCGGCAGAGAAGACCCTTCTCCCCTTGAGTCCCAACACAACTCCTGCGATTACCTCGTGACGCCCAGTGCGCTACGAGGTGCCTGATCAAAGGTCAAGAAACTGTGAAGCGGAGCTGAAGCGAAGTCACGGGGTAGTCAAAGATGCAGGTGGTAGACGTACCTGCTCTTGACTCGGACGGGCTCCCGGATTCCCTCGGCTGTGTTTTCTGTGTGACGGCCAAGGATCATCTGTCGGACAAGAGGTGGCGGGTCGGGTGTATGGGCACTAACCGCCCGGCAGCCTGTGTGGTTGCTGTAGTGAAGATTGTTATTGCCCTGTGACGGACTCGTGGAGGTGTGCCGGGGGTCACGGCGATGTACCGGACGGCCGCCCGCCGCGCCCGGGCTGCGGTTCCGGCCCCTGTCGGCTGCCCCCAACTCGGGCTAGCGTGCCCGCACATGAGGATCCTGCACCTGTCCGACACCCACTTGGAGCGCACCGACGCTCCCAACCGCCATGGCATCAACGCGACGGACTCGCTGCGGCTGATGCTTGCCGAGTTGCGGCATCAGCGCGGGGTGGACGCGATCGTCGTCACCGGGGACCTCGCCAACGACGGGGCGGTGGAGGCGTATACGGCCGTACGGGAGCTGGTCGGAGGCTTCGCGCGGAGGATGGGCGGGGTGCCGGTCTTCTACACGACCGGGAACCATGACGAACGCGAGGCGTTCGGGAAGGTGTTGGGGAGCGGGCACCTGGCCGCCGACGGCACGGATCGGGTCGTGTCCGCCGTGTTTCCGGTGGAGTTCGCGTGCGCGGCCGTGAGTGACGTGGGCGAGTATCGGTTCATCACGCTCGACTCGTTGGTGCCGGGGAAGGTGTACGGGCGGCTGAGCGGGGCCCAACTGGACTGGCTGAAGGAGGAGTTGAGCACGCCGTTCGGGAACGGGACCGTCCTCGCCTTCCACCATCCGCCGATCGCCCTCGACGTGCCGACCCAGCAGGCCTTCGGGCTGCGGAATCCCGGGGAGCTGGCGGACGCGATCCGGGGGAGTGACGTACGGGTCGTCCTCACCGGGCACTTCCACCTCCAGCTCTTCGGCTTCCTGGAGGCGACGCCGGTGTGGGTCACGCCGGGTGTCGTCAACCGGATCGACCTGACGACCGCGCCCGGCACGGAGCGGGCGGTGCGCGGTGCCTCGGCCTCACGGGTCGAACTGGGCGGGGAGACCGGGCCGTTGTTCCACACCTTCCACGCACGGGACCCGCGGGCACACGAGACGGTGTACCAACTGGACGCGGAGCAGACCCGGTTGGTCATCGAACGGGAACGGGAACAGGAACAGCAGGACGGCTAGCGGGACTTGAACCAGGCGACCGAGACGATCAGGGCCGCGCCGATCGCGGCGCCGGCGAGCTCATAGGCCGCGTGGAAGGCCAGGTCGGAGCGGTCGGTCACGGCCCAGTCCTGGCCGGCGTAGAGCCGTATGCCCGTGACCTGTTCCTCGTCGTACTCGAAGGCCAACCCCGCCATCTTCCCGCGCCCCTGCTGTCCGCCGGGCAGGCCCCAGGTGCCCTCGCACCGGTCGTTCGACTCGCAGTGGACGTACCCTTCCGTGATCGTCCAGTCACCGTCGACGAACCGGTGGACGTTCCTCGCGGCGAACCACAACGGCAGCGCGAGCGCGCACAGGCACCCGACCAGCACCACCCGCTGCCACCACTTGAGTCCGCTCACCACATCCGTGCTCCACGCCAACGGGCTCACGTCAGAGGTTCCCCAGGGGCTCGATGTCCACGTGCACCGGTGTGCCCCAGACGCGGAGCACCTCGTAGTCCGTGAACTCGTGCACGAGGCGGTATGCCATCGCCGGGCGGGAGCCGCGGCGCGCGGCGTTGATGTACAGCTCGGCCTCGTGGCGGTCGCGGCGCGGGGTGCCGCAGAGCTGCCAGGCCTGGCCGTTCCACAGTTCGGGGAGCCAGCGCTGCTGGGCCTGCGGGCGGTCCTCGCGGACGCCGTAGCGGGACGGCGTGGTGTCGGTGGGCCGGGGCGCGGCGGGGCCGTTGAACTCGGAGCGGCGGGCCGAGCGGCGGCGGGTCTCGCAGAGCAGGCAGAGGTCGGGGGCGTCGGCGTCGACCGGCCCGTTCGGGTGCTCCAGGCAGCGCGTGGTCGGCGCGGCGCCGCTGACGCTGTCGTCCAGCAGGTCGAGGGCGCGCTTGAGGTCCGCCTTGACCTCGTGCAGCCGGGCGTCGGGGGTGTCGGACGTGAGCGCCTCGCCGTGCTCGCCGAGGAGGCGGAGGGCGCGGCCTAGGGCGGTCTGCTGGGCGTGGTTCATGGTCCTGTCGACGATAGTCGGGTTCGGCGTGGGGTGCGGGGTGCGGGTGGTGGGGTTGGGGGGTGGCGTACGGGGCGTTCAACTCCTATTTGTGCGGGGGCTCGGGTTCGGCGCGATGGAATTCCGGGGCGTCGAGAAGGATCCGCTGGTCGGCTGATCCACTCCGGCATCCCCACGAAGAGGTCACATCACCATGCAACGACGCGCATTCGCCGCCGCCCTCACCGCCGCCGTAGCCGCACCCGCCGTCCTCGGTGCCACGGCCGCGCAGGCATCCCCGCAGACGTCCCCCCAGGCATCCCCGCAGCACGGCGGGCCGGTCGGCCTGAGCCGTCGGATGGTCGCGGCCCTCGCCGCCGAGCTCGACGACAAGGCGACCGCCAAGACGCTCGTCCCGCTCATCGAGGACGTCGGTTTCGACTGGCACCCGGAGACGGCGCCGCTGAAGAAGTTCGACTTCATCGTGGCCTACGCCTTCGGCAACCGGCTCCCGGCCGGCGGCGGCGACCCCACGAAGGTCCTCGCCGAGCCGGGCCCCGTCAACGAGGAACTCGCCGACACCATCGCCCGTATCCGCGCCGGCCGCCGTGACCTCCCCGTCTACGCCCAGTGGGAGATCGCGCGCCGGCTGGAGTCCAAGTACGGCATGACCGACGTCACGTCGATCGAGCCCGAGATCGCGGCGGACGGCACGATCACGTATCTCAGCACGGACGGGGTCGCGGCCCAGGTCGTCGAGTACCGCAAGCAGGCGCCGGGCGGCGTCGGCACCGCCTGCGTCGTCGGCTTCCGCGACCACCACAAGCGGTGCGTGCAGACGACCCGCGACCGCGCGATGCCGGCGTACGCCCCGACGGGGTTCGCCATGCCGCACACGTACGACCTGGAGTCGGGCCAGGCGTGGACCCGGCGCCGTGACCTGTACCTGGTCCACGACATGCTGGCCCAGTGGACGGTCCTCCGTGCGAAGGTGATCGCGGAGGCGTATCCCAACGGGTGAGTTGTTGGGCTTACTTGAGGTCGTCGACGAACGTGGACCATGCGGCGGCCCGGAACACCAGTTTCGGGCCGAGGGGGTTCTTGGAGTCCCGGACGGGGACGAGGGCGGGGTGGCCGTCGGCGACTTCCACACAGTCATCGCCGCTGCCACCGCTGTACGTCGACTTGCGCCAGCGGGCTACTTCGAGGCAGTCTCCGCCGTCGCCACCGCTGTAGCTGGACTTGTGCCAAGTGGCCGTGCTCAGGTCGAGATCAGGGCTGTTCCTCATGGGCGTAATCCTGCGCCATTCTCTCGATCAAGGCCAGAGACTTCTCGGGTGCGAGCGCGCACGCCGAGAGGAACTCGTAGTAGAGCCTGTACTCCGCGACGATGCTGGGGTCGTCGTCCAACTGGCCGGTGCCGACGCCTTCGAGGTAGATCAGCGGAGGGGCGTCGGCGAAGTCCATCAGCTTGATGCAGCCCTGCATCGCGGGATGCGCCCCCGCGTCGAACGGCAGTACTTGCACGATCACCCGGCTCCGGCGGCCCAGTTCGGCGATGTGGCGCAGGTTCTCCGCCATGACCCCGGGCCCACCCGTCATCCGCCGTAGCGCGGATTCGTCAATCACCGCCCACATCAAGGGTTTTGTTGGGTCGTCGAGGATGTGCGCCCGCGTCATCCGCTGTGCTACCAACGTGTCGATCTCTTCGTCGGTTGCCGTCGGCTGATAAGCCCGGCAGACGGCCCTTGCGTACGCGGGTGTTTGGAGCAGCCCTGGGATCAGCATCGACGCGTACTGCCTGATCGCCGTAGCGCGGAGCTCCGCATCCGCCGCCTCAGCGAAGTGCTCGGGGTATTGGGACTTCGCCGCCGCCCCACAGTTCCGCGCGAAGAAGTCCCCCGTCCCCAACTCCTTGTCCAGCATCCGCGCATACTCCGGCAACATCCGCCGCGTCCCCCGCCTCCAACTGCCCGATGAACGACCCGCTCACGAACAGCCGCTGCCCCAACTCGTCCTGGCTGAGGCCCGCCTTCTCGCGGGCGTGCCGGAGTTCTGCGCCGAGCAGGGCTCGCGGTGACGACGACGGGTCGAGATCCTTCGGTCCTGCCACAGCAACTCCCTGTCCTAACACCGGAATTTGTTGGGACTCCCCGTATGGCCAGGTTAGACACGTTGCCGCCACGCTGTGTTGCGAACAGCAAACTCTGTGTGGAGGTGCAAGGAATGCTCCGGTCGACGGAAGAAATCGTCGCTTCGCTCCGGGACGCGCTCACCGGTGTCGGTGTCGTCCTGCCGTCCCTGTGCGTGGACCCGGTGACGGGTGCGAGCGACGAGAAGTTCGCGCTGGTGATGCTGGGGCGCTGCAACGTCCGTACCGCCGAGAAGCTGGCGTCCGTGCTGCGTGGTGAACGGCCCCCGGTCGGGGCGTATGCCGTGGACGTACGGGACGGGCGGGTCGGCGAGGTGATGGGACACGTGGGCGGGAACGTGCAGTTGCGGCCCGTGGCCGGCGGCCGGGAGTGGGACTGTCCGCCGGAGTCGACGGGGCCCGCCGGGCAGGAGGAGGTACTGCGGGCGAGGGTCCGGGAGCGGAACCGTGAAGCCCGCCTGCCCTGAGCGGGCCGCGTGATCGACTGGTCCCATGGCCGTGATCCCGCCCCGCCTCCTCCGGGCCCTCGAATCCTTCAACTCCGAACACCCCTGGAGCCACAACGCCCACTACCACCCTTGGCTGCTACGGCAGTTGCCCCGCAGGTTCGGGCGAGCCCTCGACGTGGGTTGTGGGAGCGGTGACCTGGTGCGGCTGCTTGCCGCGAGGAGCACGGGTGGTGTCGAGGGCATCGACTCCGACCCTCAAATCATCGCCCTAGCAAAGGAGTTGACCCCGTCCGGCGTCCCCGCGGTCTTCACCGTCGTCGACGCCCGGGCCGGAATCCCCGTCGGCCCCTACGACGTCATCACCTGCGTCGCCGCCCTCCACCACCTCCCCTTCGCCGAGACGCTGACCCGCTTCCGCGACCAACTCGCCCCGGGCGGAACCCTGGTGGTGGTCGGCTGCGCCCGCGAGGCGGATGCCGTCGACGACGCCCTCGGCCTCGTCTCCGTCGCCCTGAACCTCGTCGTGGGCTGGGTGAAGAACCGGGGTCGTAGAGCCGTGTCCCGCCCGGTGGCCATGACCGCCGTCACCCGGCCGCCGGAGATGACCTTCGCCGAGGTCCGCCGCGAGGCGATCCGCGTCCTGCCGCGCGTCCGGTCGCGGCGGTGGCTGTTCTGGCGGTACACGCTGGTGTGGCGGGCACCTCTGGGACGTGTCGCGCAGTGAACACCTTCATCACCTGGGACGCCGGGCCCGGCGCGGGGCCAAGTAGCGCTACGGCGCCGGGGCGGGGCGGGTCGGTCAGCGGCCGGAGTGGTCGATGACGTTGCCGTTGGAGCAGTTGTTGGCGTGGTCGCCGACCCAGTCGCCGAGGACGGGAACCACGGCCACTTCCTGGAGGCATACAGCCGCAGCGGTGAAGTTCCAGTTGTTCGCCGCGTTCGTTCCTCCGCCGAAGTTGGAGTCGTTGTCCGCGTGCGCGGGTGTGGCCAGGGTGAGAGCGGCGGCGGCGCAGGCCGCGGCCATGAGGATCTTCTTCATGACGGGGAAACGATCATGCCCGGGAAGCGTCACCCGGCCTTACCCCACTTACCCCAGTCGCCCCACTCACCCCGCTCACCCCACCCAATCCCAGGAAATACGTCGCCACGAACCCCACCCCGTACCCCGTCAGCAGCCCGCCCCCGTAGATCGCCACCGTCATCCCCAGCCCCCTGTTCCCCGCCAGCAGCGGGAACAGCGCCCACCCCGACGGCCCGATCGCCGTCGCCCCCACCTTGTCGCCCAGCAACGCGAAGAACCCGACGAACGCCCCGCCCGCCGCCCCGCCCGCGCAGGCGGTCAGGAACGGTCGGCCGAGGGGGAGCGAGACGCCGTAGATGAGGGGTTCGCCGACGCCCAACAACCCTGCGGGGAGCGCCGACTTGATGGTCGTGCGGAGTGAAGTGTCGTGGTGCATACGGAAGTACACCGCCACCGCCGCACCCACCTGGCCCGCGCCCGCCATCGCCAGGATGGGCAACAGGACGGTGTAGCCCTGCTGTTCGATGAGGGTGGTGTGGATGGGGATGAGGGCCTGGTGGAGGCCCAGCATCACCAGGGGGAGGAAGAGGCCGCCGAGGATCAGGCCCGCGAAGGGGCCGGTGGTGGACAGGAGCCAGTTCGCGGCCGTGCCGATCGCCGTGGAGATCTCACCGGCCGCGTACATGAGGCCGTAGAGCGTCGCGAGGCCCGCGATCAGGACCGTCAGGGTGGGGGTGACGAGGACGTCGAGGGTCGCGGGGACCCAGGTGCGGCACCACTTCTCGACGTACGTGCCGAGGAACGCGGCTGCCAGTGCGCCCAGTACACCGCCCTGGCCGGGGGAGAGGGCGACCCCGAAGGCCGTGACCTTTGCGACCCCGGGGTACACCACGACCGCGGCCACCGCCCCGCCCAGCACCGGTGTCCCGCCGAACTCCTTCGCCGTGTTGTAACCGACAAATACCGCGATGAGGGTGAGGAACGCGGAGGGGATGACGGCGAGGGCGCCCGTGACTCCCGGGAGCCAACCCATGTTGATCAGCAGCCCGTTGAGGCCGGCGAGGACTCCGCAGCCGATGAGGGCGGGGATGAGCGGGACGAAGATGTTGGCGATCCGGCGGAGGAGGAGTTTGCCGGGGGTGGCGTTGCGGGCCCGCTGTGCCTCCTTCAACTCGGCGCCCCGCGCGGCCAGTTCACCGGCGGCGCCACTCAGCAACTTCTCGAACTCCGGGGTCACCCTTGCCACCACCCCCGGCCCCAGCACGATCTGGTACGTGTCGTCGTCCACGACCCCGAGCACGCCGGGCAGCGCCCGCAGCGCCTCCTCGTCCACCAGCGAACGGTCCGCCAGGCCGAGCCGGAGGCGGGTCATGCAGTGGGCCACGGAGGTGACGTTCGCGGGGCCGCCGACGAGGGGGAGGAGGGCGGCGGCGGTGGCGGTGGGCGAGGGCGAGGTGTTCACCCTCCGAGCGTGCTGGTCAGTCGGCCGCCGCGGTCAGCGCCGCGCGCAGTCGGCCGCCGGACTCCTCCAGAAGGCGGGCTGCCGTCGGGCCGTCGACCCCGGCGAGGACCACGAGGATCGCGTTCTTCACCTCGCCGTCGGTGGCGGCGAGGGCCCGCTCGATCTCCTCGTCGTCCGCGCCGGTCGCGAGCGCGACGATGCGGCGCGAGCGGGCGCGCAGCTTCTCGTTCGATGCCCGTACGTCGACCATCAGGTTCCCGTAGGTCTTGCCCAGCCGGATCATCGTGATCGTCGACAGCATGTTGAGGACCAGCTTCTGGGCCGTGCCCGCCTTCAACCTCGTTGATCCAGTGAGGAGTTCGGGGCCCACGACGACCTCGATGCCGTGTTCGGCTGCCGCTGCGAGCGCGCTGTGCTCGTTGCAGGACAGGCCGATGGTCAGCGCGCCCTCGTTGCGCGCGTGTTCTACGGCGGCGATCGCGTACGGGGTGCGTCCCGAGGCGGAGATCCCGACCACCGTGTCGTCGGCGGTGAGCGCGAGCGCGACGAGGTCCGCCTGGGCCAACTCCCTTGAGTCCTCGGCGCCTTCGATGGACGTGACGAGGGCCGCTGGGCCACCGGCGATCAGTCCGACGACCTGGCTCGGGTCGGTGTTGAAGGTCGGCGGACACTCGGACGCGTCGAGTACGCCCAGCCGTCCGGCGGTTCCCGCGCCCATGTAGATCAGTCGGCCGCCTCTGCCCATGCGGTCGGCTACGGCGTCGATCGCGGCGGAGATTTCCGGGAGGCGGTGGGCGACTGCGGCGGCCACGGTCGCGTCCTCGGCGTTCATCAGGCGGGCGATGTCGAGGGTGGGGAGTTGGTCGATCCCGGCGAGCTCCGGCCGGAAGGCTTCGGTGGTGAGTGACTCCAACTCGGCGCGGAGATCACGGGGGTTGGACGTTGAGGTCATGGAGAAGCGGCTCTTTCCGTTCGTTCTTGTCTGCCGACCGGCCACGATGCACCCGCAGAAGACAACGCGCCTTTAACGCCTGTGCCGATGTGCCAGCGCCTCGTACGACGCCGACAGCGCCGGTGCCGCCTGCTCGTACGTCCGCTGCGCCACCCCGATGAACAGACAGTCCACCACCAGCAGCTGACTCGTCCGGGACGACATGGCCGCCGGCCGAAGCTCACTCTCCCGAGCGGTGGACGTCGTGAGTATGTGATCGGCGTACTGCGTGACCGCCCCGTCCGGCCGCCCGGTGATCGCAACGGTCGTAGCCCCGTGCTCGAAGGCCACCCGCAACGGCTCGATCACATCCCCGGTGGACCCGGAGTGGGTGATCGCGATGGCCACGTCACCGGCCTTCAGCTGCACGGCGTTGGTCACGGCGAGGTGCGGGTCGCTGTGGGCGTGGGCTATGAGGCCTATGCGGAGCAGCTTCTGGGTGAGGTCCTGGGCGACGAGCCCGGACGCACCGACGCCGTAGACGTCGGTACGGCGGGCGGAGGCGAGCGCGGTGACGGCGGCGCCGAGCTGGACGGTGTCGAGTGCGGCGGCCGTGTCGGCGAGGGTCTGCTGCTCGTCGTAGGCGAGTTTCGCGACGACGTCGGCGATCGGGTCGTCGACGGCGATGTCGGTGGTGAGGGCGGGCGCCCGCCCGGACTGCTGCTGCGCGGCGAGCCCGGCGAGGGCGAGGCGCAGGTCGCGGTAGCCGGGGTAGCCGAGGATGCGGGCGGTGCGGACGACCGTGGCCTCGCTGGTGCCGGTGAGTTCGGCGAGGCCGGTGACCGTGAGGGCCGCGCAGCCGGCCGGGTCGGCGGCGACGGTCTCGGCGACGCGCTGCATGGAGCGGGTCATGGAGGGGGCGAGGGTGCGCACCTTGGCGGCCAGTGCGGCGGGTGGCGTACTCCCGGAGGCGCTTCCGAAAATTTCCTTCACGTCCTGGGTCACCTCTGAAAGATATTTTCGGGGCGGTGGTCGGGTCAAGGGTGCGCACAATAGGTGCATGGCATCCGACAGCGACCCCATCGACGACCCCCGTGACGAGCCCGTCCCCATAAGCCCCCTGGAGCAGGCACTGCACGCCGCCCGTGCCCTCGTGCTGGCCGATCTGGCCGCGCGCGAGGTCGTCGCGGCGGACGTGGTGTCCATGGTGGAGGAGTCCATCGTGGAGCGGCGATGGTGGGTGGAGCAGTGGCCGGAGGGTGTCGAGTACGTCGCCGGGCTGGTCGCGCAGGACGTGCAGGACGCGCTGCTGGAGGCGTACGGACGCTGGCCGCTCTGCCCGGTCTGCGCGTCCGGCGACCCGCACGCCCTGGAGGTCGAACCGGAGCTGGGACCCGACCCGCACTGGGTCTGCCACCAGGCGGGCGTGAAGGTCGCGGCCGTGGGAAACCTGGGCTCCCAGTGACCGTGTACATCGACCCACCGACCTGGCCGGGCCACGGCCGCCTCTGGTCCCACCTCGTCAGTGACGTCTCGTACGACGAACTCCACCTGTTCGCCGAGGAGTTGGGCGTACCGCGCCGGGCCTTCGAGCGCGATCACTACGACATCCCGTCGCATCGTTACGCGGACGCGGTGGCCGCCGGGGCGGTGGAGGTCAGGAGCCGGGAGGTGGTGCGGCTGCTGACGGCGGCGGGGCTGCGGAGGCCCAAGGGACGGGAGCGGTAAGGGAGTTACCCCTTGCGCCCGAGTTCGTAGGCGAACTCCTCGTCCTCCTCGCTCACCTTCTTGAACCCCGCCCGGGTGACCACGGCCTGCGAAGCGAGGTTGTCCCGCTCGATCGTCGCGAAGACCGTGCGTACGTCGTCCCGGGCCAGCGCCCACTCCGAGAGCGCACGGAGCGCCTCCGTCGCGTAGCCCCGGCCGCGGGCGCCCTCCGCCAGGTCGTAGCCGATCTCCGCGCGGCCCTCCTCGTCGGGGACACCGTGGAAACCCAGGCCGCCGACCGCGCGGCCGTCCTCGTGCCGGACGAGGACGAACACGCCGAACTCCGGGCGGTGGACGCCCGATACGTAGGCCTTCAGCAGGAAGGTCGCGGCCTCGCGGGTGCCCTCGTACGGGCCGCCCTCGATCCACTCGAACCCGCCGTCGCCGCCCGCGACCAGGTCACCGGCGGTCGCGGGGGTGATGCCCTGGAGGGTGAGGCGGTCGGTGGTGTGGACGAGGTTGTTGTTCCACTTCCAGCCGGTGACGGGGGCACGGCCGGGGAGTTCGGCGCGGCCGGTCGCCCACAGCAGGGTGCGCCAGAGGTCGGCGGCGGGGCGGACGTGCGGGAAGATCCGGCCGAGGACGAACTCGCTGAGTTCCGGGGCGGGTTGGTAGGTCAGGCCCAGGCCCTCGGCGATGTCGTGCGTGTGCAGCAGCACCTCGGCGATGCCCATCGCGGCGAAGCCCTCACGGTTCGCGCTGCGGAACGGCAACGGGTGGAAGGCGCGCACCTCGCGGGGTGTGGTGCGGATCGCGGCGGCGAGCAGGGCGCCGGTCGTCCGGATCACCTCCAGGACACCGGAGTTGTCGGTGCCGTCGTCGAAGGTGATGTCGAAGGGGACGTACGCGTGCTGCGCACGCCCCGCCAACTGCCCCGCGTACGAGATGAGATCACCGGCGATGTGCTCGGCGGTGGACCGGCAACTCCACTCCAGCCGGCCCGCCTTCGCCCCGTCCCAGTCCCGGTCCGTCGCCGTCCCCAGCAGTGCGAGGCAGCTCGCTACGGCCTCTTCCACCTGGTGTGCGGCTGTATGTCCGGCCATATTTCCGCCCGTGTTCCCCATGCGGGGAGCATACGGGCGGCGCCCGGCGCCCGCCGTGATCAAGGTGCCAGCAGCTCCAGCTCCGCCGCCAGGTTGTAGCGCGCCGTGGCCTCCCATTCCGCGGCCCCGTACGGCGTCCTGAACAGCCGTGGCAGGGCCAGGAGTTGGCGCAGGATCGCCGAACGGCCGTCCCGGAAGGCGTCGTTGGGGACGAAGTGGTACTCCTCGCGGACGGCCGCGGTGTAGGCGGCGTACGCCGACGGCGGCGCGGCCAGGATCGCGAGGTCGGCGTCGCACAGGACCTGGCCGTCGCGGTCGTCGTCGGCGGGGTCGTGCGTGACGGTGAGCCGTACCAACCGGGCGACTTCCACGACCCGGTCCTCCGGCACGCCCGCCTCCGCCAGCGCCCGCTCGGCGAGCCGCGCGGACCGTTCCTCGTTCTCGGAACGGTCCGGGAGGTAGACCGCGTCGTGGAACCAGGCCGCGAGCCGTACGACGTCCGGGTCGGCGGCGTGCTTCTCCAGCACGTCGATGTGGTCGAGGACCGAGGTGAGGTGCGTGAGCGTGTGGTAGTGCCGCTGCGGCTCCTGCCAGCGGGCGAGGAGATTCTCGGCGTACGGCGAAGGGTCCGGACAGGCGTCGGGACCGCTGTCGGGACCGCCGTCGGGTGCGTGGGCGGGCGTGCGGGCGCCTTCGAGGGCGCGGGTCCAGCGGGCGCGGAGGGCGTCGAGATCGGCCATGCCCCTTATTTTCCTCCCGCGGCCGCGCCCCTAGCGTGGAACGCATGACTTACGCCGACACAGCACACGACGTACGTGACCCCGAACTGCCGGGCCGCCTCCTGGCCACCGAGCGCGACGCCCTGATCCCGCTGCTCCGCTCCCGCCCCGACGAGGACTTCGCACTGGCGACCCTCGCGTGTCCGGGGTGGACCGTGCGGGATGTGCTCGCGCACTGTTCGGCCGCGCTGACGCGGGTGGTGGAGCGCCGGTTCGAGAAGGGCGTGTTCTCGCCGGAGGCCAACGACCGGGACATCGCGGAGCGGGCCGACTGGACGAACGCGCGGGTCGTCGACGAACTGGAGCGGGGCATGACCGAGGCCGGCGCGGCGATCGCCCGCGCGGGCGGCGTGCTGGACATGGTCGCGCTCGGCGAGTGGGTGCACGCCGGGGACGTACGGGACGTTCTCGGCGTGCCCGGCGCCTATGGGGGCCAGGGGCTGGGGTCCGCTCTAACCCTTCTCGGCCTCGTGACCCGTCAGAAAAACCACCGGCCTCTGCACGCCGACCTCGACGACCTGGACGATCCGCTGCGGCTGGGCGACCTGTCGGGCGAGCTGACCCCGGCGCGCTACATCGGCGACGCGCCCACGCTCGTGCGCCTGTACTCGGGCCGTCCGGTGCCGGACGGGGTGGCGTACGAGCTGGCGGGCGCGAAGGCGGAGGAGCTGAACATCTTCGGATGACGGTCGGTGTGACGGTGTGCCGGGGACTCGCCGAGGGGGTGATCTCGCGGCCCCCTGACCTCCCGCGTACCCTGAGATTGGACTAGACCTGTAGCCGCTCCAGGGAACACGACGGAAGGGGTCCTATGAGCACGCGTGCAGTCCTGGAGGTGATCGCCCTCGGCGCCGAGGACGCGATCGCCGCCCAGGCCGGAGGCGCGGACCGTCTCGAACTGGTCACCGACATGGCGGCCGACGGACTCACCCCGCCGGTGGAGACCTTCGCCGCGATCCGCGCCGCCGTCGACATCGACCTGCGCGTGATGCTGCGCCTCGCGGACGGGTTCGCCGCGGGCGACGTGGACCGGCTCGTCCGGGTCGCGGGGGAGCTGCGGACCGCCGGTGCCGACCAGTTCGTGCTCGGGTTCCTCGACCCGGACGGCTGCGTCGACCTGGACGCGGTGGAGCGGGTCGTCGCCGAACTGGACGGCTGCGCCTGGACGTTCCACCGCGCGATCGACCGCGCCGCCGACCGCGACGCCCTGCGCAAACAACTCGCCGACCTGCCGGGCCTGGACGCCTACCTCACCGCCGGCTCGGCGGACGGCGTCGACGACGGCCTCCCCACACTGCTCCGCGAGGCGGCACTGCGCGGGGAACCCGGCTACGAACAGCGCATCCTGGTCGGCGGCGGCCTGCGCCTCGACCACGTACCGACCCTGCTCGCCGCCGGGGTCGACGCCTTCCACATCGGCGGGGCCGCCCGTCCGGAGGGCTGGGAGCGGCCGGTGTCGGCGACGGCGGTGGGCGAGTGGCGGGCGGTGCTCGACCGAGCCTGAACCACCCTCTCGACTCAGGCGAGTTGGGACGGCAGCGGAGCCGCGTGCGTGACGATCAGACCCGACACCGCTCGGGTCAGAGCCACGTACAGCCGCCGCAGGCCGGTGCGTTCGTCCGGTTCACCGTCGACCACGGCCTGCGGCTCGTCGAGCACCACGTAGTCGTACTCCAGCCCCTTCGCGAGTGACGCCGGGACGAGAGTCAGACGGGTGTCCACGGTCGTCTCCTCACCCGGGTCGATGTAGCCGATGCCCGCCGTCGTCAGGGCCTCCGCCAACTCGGGGATGCGGGCGTCGGCCGCGATCAGTCCCGTCGACCCCTCGTTGCGCAGCAACTCCTCGCAGGCCGCGACCACTTCGGCGGTGTCGGCGATGGAGCGGAGGTCGAAGAAGCCCGGGTTCTCACGGACGGAGGCGACGGGTGTGAGCCCCGGGGCGATGTGGGGGAGGAGCCGGGAGGCGTACGTGATGACGTCCGTCGGCACACGGAAACCGGCCGTCAACTCCTCGATCACGCCGTCGGATTTTCCGAGGTGGGCCAGCGCCTCGTCCCAACTCCGCGTCGCCCAGGGCGTGGTGCCCTGCGCCAGATCGCCGAGGACGGTCGCGGAACCGGTGGTGCAGCGGCGGCCCACGGCCCGGTACTGCATCGGGGAGAGGTCCTGCGCCTCGTCGAGCACGACATGCCCGAGCGAGTGCGTCCGCTGCACGAGGTCGGTCGCCTCGTCGATCAACACGGCATCCGAGGCTGACCACTTGGCGGCCTTCACGCTCCGCACCGCCTTCGCCCAGAGGATCGTCTTCTGCTCGTCCTCGTCGAGGATCCCGTCCGCGTGCTCGGCGAGGAAGTCCGCGTCGCTGAGCAGCCGCAGCACGAGTTTCGCGGGCTCGACCGGCGGCCACACCGCCTTGACGGCCGCCTTCACCGCCGTGTTGCGGGCCACGGCGTCCTGCACCCGGTCGTCCGGCGCCTCCCCGGACCGCTCCATCTGCACCAGCACGGCATGCGCGATGCGCTGCGGAAGGGCCTCGCGGGCGGCGCCGTAGCGGATGTCGCGGTCGAGCAACTCCCGCGTGATGGCTTCGAGTTCGTACGCCGGGACCCGCCAGCGGCGTGAGCCGCGCACCACCATCACCGGCTCGGTGGGCAGGGTGACGTGCGCGTAGATCGCCCTCCGCAGGACCTCGGCCATGCGGGCGTCGCCCTTGATGACGGCGGCCGGTGCCTCGTCCGTGCCGCGTACCTCGACGTGCGCGACCAGGTCGTCGACCGTGCCCTGGCGGACCGTCAACTCGCCGAGCGCGGGCAGGACTTGCTCGATGTAGTGCAGGAAGGACTTGTTCGGCCCGATGACGAGGGTGCCGGTCCGGGCGAGCCGCTCGCGGTGGGCGTAGAGGAGATAGGCGACCCGGTGCAGCCCGACGGCGGTCTTCCCGGTCCCGGGCCCGCCCTGCACGCACACCGTCCCGCCGAGTCCGGACCGTACGATCTCGTCCTGCTCGGGCTGGATGGTCGCGACGATGTCGCGCATCGGGCCCACGCGCGGGCGCTCGATCTCCTGCTGGAGCAGCTTGCTGGTGGCCGCCGCCTCGGCCGGGTCCATGAGGTGCTCGTCCTCGTACGCCGTGAGGTCGCCGCCCGTGTAACCGAAGCGGCGGCGCAGCGAGATGTCCAACGGGTCCTTCTTGGACGCCCGGTAGAACGGCTGCGAGACCGGCGCACGCCAGTCGATGACCATCGGGTCGCCGCCGGCGTCGTGCACATGCCGGCGCCCGATGTAGAACTGCTCGCCCTCCGCGCCCTCGGCCTGCTCGGCGCCGGGGGAGTGCAGGTAGTTCAGCCGGCCGAAGAACAACGGGGTGTCGCTCAGGTCGGCCAGCGCCTTGATGCGGTCGTCGATCTGGCGGGCGAGGACCTCGGCGTTGACCCAGTTCGCCGTGACGTCCTTGATGTCGAGCGACTCGACGTCCTCGCGCATGGCGCGCAGCGCGGAACGGGAGGAGGCCAGGTGCGAGCGTTCGCGGGCGAGCGGATCGTCGGTGGGCGTGGACAAGGGGGTGCCTCCGGATGGCCTGCTGATGCGGCTGCTGGGTGGGATACCGACCGGTTTCCGTCCGGGCGGCGGCACTCCCTGCGGGGAGGCGGGCAAGAGCGGAGATTCTAGTGAGGCGGGCCTGGCGAGGGCCAATCGTTTTTCATCCCCTAGGGGACACCCCCTCCACCCAGGAGGGGAACGGGTCCGCCCGGAGGCGTACACGGGCGGCCCGCAGGTTGGCTCTCTGGACCGATGCCGACCTTATGTCCCAAGACGCACCATGGAGACATGAGCGCAGCAACCATCACCCCGGTCCCCGTCCGCCCGTCCGGTGCCACACCGGTCGCCGGCGGCAGCCACCCCCATCGCCTCGGCAATGCCCTGCGCGCGATAAAAGTGTTCGCGGGCGCCGCGTTCAGCGTGGTCGTCCTCGGCGAGTACGGCGAGGAAGCGGGCGTTCGCCGTAAGTGACCATCGGCTCCGCCCGCTTCATCCGCTTCACCCGCGCTTCACCGTGATGCTCAGTTCTCCGCGAGGATCTCGTCCGCGTCCATGATCCGGTAGGCGTACCCCTGTTCGGCGAGGAAGCGCTGGCGGTGGGCGGCGAAGTCCTGGTCGATCGTGTCGCGCGCGACGACGGAGTAGAAGTGGGCCTGGTGCCCGTCGGCCTTCGGCCGCAGTACGCGGCCCAGACGCTGAGCTTCCTCCTGGCGGGAGCCGAACGTTCCGGACACCTGGATGGCGACGGTCGCCTCCGGCAGGTCGATGGAGAAGTTCGCGACCTTGGACACGACGAGGACGCTGATCTCACCCTCGCGGAAGGCCCCGAAGAGCTTCTCGCGCTGCGCGTTGGAGGTCTCGCCCTTGATCACGGGCGCGTTCAAGTGCTCGCCCAGCTCGTCGAGTTGGTCGATGTACTGCCCGATGACGAGGATCTGCTGACCCGCGAAGCGCCGCACGATCGCCTCCGTGACCTTCCGCTTCGTCGCGGTGGTCGCACAGAAGCGGTACTTCTCCTCGGCCTCGGCGGTGGCGTACGCGAGCCGCTCGGACTCCGTGAGATTGACCCGCACCTCGACACAGTCGGCGGGCGCGATGTAGCCCTGCGCCTCGATCTCCTTCCACGGCGCGTCGAACCGCTTCGGCCCGATGAGGGAGAACACGTCCGACTCCCGGCCGTCCTCCCGCACGAGGGTCGCGGTGAGCCCGAGCCGCCGCCGCGCCTGCAGATCCGCCGTGAACTTGAAGACGGGCGCGGGCAGCAGATGCACCTCGTCGTAGAGGATGAGCCCCCAGTCCCGGGAGTCGAAGAGCTCCAGGTGGGGGTAGATCCCCTTCCGCCGCGTGGTCAGCACCTGGTAGGTGGCGATGGTGACGGGCCGGATCTCCTTCCGCGTCCCGCTGTACTCGCCGATCTCCTCCTCGGTCAGCGAGGTCCGCTTGATCAGCTCGTGCTTCCACTGCCGGGCGGAGACGGTGTTGGTGACGAGGATCAGCGTGGTCGACTTGGCCTGCGCCATGGCCCCCGCGCCGACGAGAGTCTTCCCCGCCCCACAGGGCAGCACGACGACACCACTGCCACCGTGCCAGAAGTTCTCCACGGCCTGCTTCTGATACGGCCGCAGCGCCCACCCGTCCTCGTCCAGCTCGATCGGGTGCGCCTCGCCGTCGACGTACCCGGCGAGGTCCTCGGCCGGCCAGCCCAGCTTCAGCAGCACCTGCTTGATCTGCCCGCGCTCGGAGGGGTGCACGGCGACCGTGTCGGGGTCGAGCCGGTTGCCGACGAGCGGGGCGACCCGCTTCGACCGCAGGATCTCCTCCAGCACGGGCCGGTCGGTGGTGGTGAGCACGAGCCCGTGAGCGGGGTGCTTGCTCAGCGTCAGCCGGCCGTAGCGGTCCATGGTCTCGGCGATGTCCACGAGCAGCGCGTGCGGCACGGGATACCGGCTGTACTCCACGAGCGCGTCCACGACCTGCTCGGCGTCGTGCCCGGCGGCCCGCGCGTTCCACAGCCCCAGCGGCGTCACCCGGTACGTGTGGATGTGCTCGGGTGCCCGCTCCAGCTCGGCGAACGGCGCGATGGCGCGCCGGCACTCGTCTGCGCGCTCGTGATCGACCTCAAGGAGAAGGGTCTTGTCGGACTGGACGATGAGGGGGCCATTCACGCGCGACTGCCTTTCTGCGGGGCTCGCCGGGCCTGGAGGACTCGGGACGGCCAAACGTCCAGTGTGCACTACCGTCCGATGATCACGGCTGGTCTCTGTGAGGGTGGGGCCGGCGGAGAGCTGAGGGTGGGGGCCGTGGGCGAACTGGTGGACAGGGTGGACGAACAGGACCGGATACTCGGTCCGGTGGACCGGGGCGAGGCCATCAAGCACCACTGGCTGCACCGCGTCGCGACGATCGTCTGCCGGGACGGGGAGGGCCGCGTCCTGGTGCACCGGCGGGCGGCGGACATGTCCCGGTTCCCGGGGCAGTACAACTTCATGGTCGGCGGCGCGGCGGAGGCCGGGGAGTCCTACGAGGAGGCGGCGGCCCGCGAACTCACCGAGGAACTCGGGGTGCGGGTGCCGGTCCTGTTCGCCTTCAAGTTCCTGTGCCGGGGCGCGATCAGCCCGTACTGGCTAGGCATTCATGAAGCAGTGGTCGATGAGGACATCACCCCCGACCCGGACGAGATCGCCTGGCACGCGTGGGTCACGGAGGACGAGCTGCGGGAGATGGCGCGGCGCCCGACGTTCGTGGCGGACGCGGTCGAGGCGCTGGACCGCTACCTGAACCGGGACGCCCGACCCGCTGCCTGACCCGGGACCTCAGTCCTCGGCCAGCTCCGCCACCCCCGTCACCCGGTGCAGCGGATACGTCCGTACCTCGTCCGCCGTGTGGTCGTACGCCGTGACGAAGCCGCCCTCCACGCGGATGGGGGCGATGACGCGCTGGCTCGCGGCGCCCTCGGCGTTGACGTAGCCGATCCAGAGGGTGTCGCCGGTGAGGACGGCGGCCTGCACGGTGGCGAGGGTCTCGGCGGAACTGGTGCGGGGGAGGTCACCGGTGGGCGAAGGGGTCGTCTTCAGGGGCGTCGTGGAGGCGCGGTCGCCCGCCCTGATCGCGCGGATCGCCGCCGACAGGAGGGTCGTGTCCGGGGTCGGCGGGCCGTCCGGTACCGGTTCCGGGGCTGTGCGGGGCGGGGTGCGGCGGGCGTGGGCCCGGGTGATGACGACATCGCCCTCCGCGGACTCGGCGGCCGGCGCGAAGCCCATCGCGCGCAGCCCGTCGAGGAGAGCGGCCGGGTCGGCCTGGGCCGCCAGCACGGTCGGCGCGAGGCGGCGCAGACGCAGGCCCGCCGACCGTTTGTCGGCCAGGATCTCGCTGAGCACCGCGTCGTCGTCGCAGCGTACGTACGCCGAGGCCGCGCCGATCCGGAGGTGCCCGTGCCTGCGGGCCACGTCGTCGATCAGGTAGGCGAGGGGCTGCGGGACCGGCGTACGGGAGTGCGCGGTGAGGAAGTCGTGCAGGTCGGAGGCGGACCGCCCCGCGTCCAGCGCGCGGCGCACCGACCCCGGCGTGAAGCGGTAGACCGTCGCCCCGCCCTTCGACTCCACGTCCGCGAGCACGTCCAGCATGTCCGCCAACGGCCGTTCCAACGGGCCCGGCGCCACCGCCGTCAGGTCCGCCTGGAGGAGGACGTGGTCCAACGGCTCGGGGAGGAGCGGGGCGAGGAGCCGAGCGGCGGCGGCACTTGCGGCGGCCTGCTCGGCGGGGGAGAGGGGTTCCGGGGGAGCGGGCGGGCGGTGGTGGTGATGGACGGGGAGCTTGTCACCAGGGCCGGAAGAGCCGGAAGAGCTGGAGGGTGCGGAAGGGCCGGAGAGGGCGGAAGGGCCGGAAGGGCTGGAGGGGGCGTAGGGATCGGAGGGGGTTGAGAGATCAGAGGGGCTGGAGGCACCGGAGGAGCCTGCCGCCACAAGCCTGCTGCCCCCGCCCGCTGCACCCCTGCCGCCTCTGCCCGCTGCAACCCCGCCGCCCTCGCCCTCCGCGCCTCTGCCACTGCCACCTGCCACCGCACCCCGAGGCCCCAACAACGCGCGCCCCTGTGCCGACAAGGCCCCCCGCCCCGTCACCCCCAACATCTCCGCCTCGCTCAACGTCCACCGAGCAAGGCGACTGCGCAGATCGTCATCCCCCTGAGCACCCCCCTGCGCACCCGCCTGGGCACCCGCACCCTCTGTACTCCCTGCGCTCCCTGCACTCCCCGTACTCCGTTGCGCACCCCCCGCCCCCCGAACCGGCCGCTCCCACCGCAACCGGGCCAGCACGGACTCGGCGGACGGCGAGGCGCCCTCGGGCAACCCGGCGAGCAGGCCCAGTACCCGGTGCCGTACCTCCGGAGCCGCCGACCGATCCAGCCCAGGCCCCAGCGCGGACAACGTCCGTTCCTTCGCGTCCCGCCCCCCGACCAGTCCCGACGTCCGGGTCGCCGTGAGCCACGCCTCCGCGAGCCGGGCCCAGCGCTGCGCGGCGGGCAGCTCCAGCCACTCGTCGTGGGCCGGGGTCGCCGCGTACCGTTCGTCGGCGTCACCGTCGGAGGCCAACAGGCCCGCCGCATAAGCGAGTTCGACCCAGAACGCGGCGACCGGCTCCGCCACGTCCAGCGCAACCGCCGTCCGCTTCAGATCACGGACGCTGAGCCCGCCCGCCCGCATGACGGTCGGCCCGCCCTCGTCCCAGTCCTTCAGCAGCTCCTCGACCGTCGCGAGCGCGGTGTACGCCTGCCCGGCCGCCGTCGTGTCCACAACCTGTGGACGGTGCGTCGCCTTGGCCTCGACCGCCGGCGCCACCGGCTCCGTCTCGCGGTGCGCGCGCCCGGCCCGCAGATGCAGGGCAACTTCACGCGGCAGTACGACAGTTCCGGGCGCGGTAGGCAGCAACAGCCCCCGGTCGATGAGCCAGCGCAACCGGGCTGCGGGCTCGGCGGTCACCTGCCCGTAGGGCGGCCCCCAGACCAACCTGTTCAGCACCTCCAGGGACTCCGCGGGAGCGCGCCCGAGCAGCGCCTTCATCCGCCGCCGACCAGTGAACAGCTTGGTCAGTGCCGCCACCGCAGACACGGAGTCATGCGTGGAGGGCAGCCCGGCGGCCGTCACGATCTCCTGAATACGCCCCGGCGACATCCCCGCCGTGGCCTCCGCGACCGTAGGCCCGAGGCCGGTCGGCGACGGATGCTGCGGCGACGGCGCCAGCAGCTTACGCGCCGTCCGCACCAGCCGCAGCCGGTCGTCCGCACCCCACACCAGCGCCTGCTCGCGCAGGGTCCCGAGGGCGCGCGGCAGCGCGTGCACGACGGCGGCGTCGCGCGCGTCGCCCGCCATCAGCCCGAGCAACTCGTCGTACGACGCCGGGTCCGCCGCCACGGCCAGCGCCTCCGCCGTCTGCAGCGCGAAACGGTCCAGCCGCTCCAGCGCCCGGACGACCGACCCGCGCGTACCGGCCCGGGTCGCGAGCTGGGTGAGGTCGGTGGGCACGGGTGTGATGAGGTCGGGGCGGCTGCGCAGCAGCGCGGCCAGGGACGCGTCGTCCCTGGTTCGGAGTGCCTCCGCGAGCGAACGGGGCGGCGTGGCCGGGGTGCTCATCCGACCCACGGTAGCGGGTACGGCGACCGGACCGCCGCCGCCCACCCGACAGCCCCCGCCCGACAACGCCCCACACCCGCGTCCGAGGGCACCTGCGCGGGGGCGGCGATCGTCTCCTCCCCGCCCGCCGAGACCGTCCCGCTCGCCCACGGCGGCCACCCCCTCCCCGGTCGGGGCCCGTGCGCGTACCGCGATCGCATCCCGCCCGGCCCGCGGACACCCCGCCCCCGTACAGCGCCCGCCCTCCCCCGGCCCCACCGTGCACCCCCGATGCGCGGGCCGACACGAGTCCCGACCTGCGCTACGGTCGTTCCGGCGGGGTATCCAACGCACCCGCCCCGGAGGGGACTTCGTGGGTATCGAGAGCGACCAGGTCGTCTACGAGTATCTGAGCCGCGTCGGTGACGTGGCGCAGCAACGGCAGCTGCCCTCGGTCACGCGCATGCGGCTCGTGTCCGAGCTGCGCAACGAGATCGACCGGCGGCGTGCCGGGTCCACCGTCGACACACCGGCCGCCGTCCAGCGCATCCTCAAGGGCCTCGGCACCCCGGACGAGATCGTCTCCGCGGCAGGCACCGGCGCCGGCGTCCCCCGGGCACCCGCCACCTCCGTCCCCGTACAGCGCGACCACGAGGACGATCTACGGCCGAAGGGCCTGCGCCGGGTCGTACCGCTGCCGCGCACCCGCCTCACCAAAGCCGCACCCGCACCTGAGCCCGAGCCCGACAACTCCGCCTCCGCACCGCACCTCGCGAGCGCGTCCGACCTCGGCGCGAGCGTCCTGCAGCCCGACTGGTGGCGGCCGGAGAACGGCAACGGGTTCGCGCTCGGCGACAGCGTGCCCGGGTTCACCGGCGGGGTCGAGATCCCCGAACTCCTCAAGCCCCCGCCGCCGAAGGAGCCCCCGAAGGAGCTCGCGAAGGAGACGCCGAAGGCACCGGATCCGGTGGCCGCACCGGTGATCGAGCAGGCGGCGGAAACCCCGGCCCGCCGGCGCCGCATGATCCCGCGCCTTCCGACCGGGCGCTGGTCCAACCCCCTCCTGCTGATCGCCGCCGCGCTGCTTGTCGTAGGCGCCGTACTGGGCAACTGGTTCGCCCTGCTGCTCGGTTGGCTCATCGCGTACGCGTCCCGGCGGCTGTCCGACGCCGAGACGAAGGCGGCGGTGATCGGCCTGCCGACGGCGGCCGTCGCGGCCGGCATCGTCTGGCTGTGGGGCAGGAACGAGGGCCGTTGGGGCACCCCCATCGCCCAGGGTCACATGAGCGACGCGATCGCGGAGACCTGGCCGTGGGTGGTGCGGGGGGCGGCGGTGGCGTCGGCGCTGTACCTGGTGTGGCGGTCGCAGCGGCAGAGGTAGGGCAGTAGGGGATCAGAGCGCCCGGTGGGATTGTCGTAGCGACTGGGCACAATGGCCCATATGACCTCGCACGCTCAGAGCAGTGACCAGCCCACCACCCCGCCCACCCCGCCCGCCCTGACCGTCGGCTTCGATCTCGACATGACCCTCATCGACTCCCGGCCCGGGATCCACGCCGCCATGCTGGCGCTGGCGGAGCGGACGGGGACGTACATCGACGCCGATCTGGCCATCACCCGGCTCGGGCCGCCGCTCGGGGACGAGTTGATCAACTGGTTCCCGGCGGACGAGGTGCCCGCCGTGGCGGACCTGTACCGCGAGATGTACCCGTCGTTCGCCGTCGCCGCGACCCCCGCGATGCCCGGCGCCCCCGAGGCGATCGCGGCCGTGCGGGCGGCCGGTGGACGGGCCATCGTCGTCACCGCGAAGTACGAGCCCAACGCGAAGCTGCACCTCGCCCACCTCGGCATCGACGCCGACGCCGTGATCGGCAACCTGTGGGCCGAGCAGAAGGCGGAGGCACTGCGCGAGGAGGGCGCGAGCGTCTACGTCGGCGACCATGTCGGCGACGTGCGCGGCGCCCGTACCGCCGAGGCCCTGTCGGTCGCGGTGGCGACCGGACCGTGCGACGCGGACGAACTGCGCGCCGCCGGGGCGGACGTGGTCCTCGGCGACCTCACCGAGTTCCCGCGATGGCTTTCGGACTACCTTTCGGCGCGCGCCTGACGGCGGCCCGCGGCGACCGACTGGAGCACACCTCCGGCGGCCAGCAGGAATCCGACGCCCATGAGCATGCTCAAGAGGTACATGTACGTCGGAAAAGGCGTCGTGTGGAGCAACAGCGGTACCACGGTGACGAGTGTGGCCACCGCGCCGATGAAAAAGACGATGGCACCGGCACGGATCAGTCGGTCACCGGCCGCGGCGGAATTCGTTTGGGTTTTGTCACGCACCGGACCAGGGTAGTTCCCAGCGCGAAGGAACAAGCGGGCGACGTCTTGTCACCGGCCTGAAGACCATTAGCCTTGGTACCGGCGGGTCCCGACGACCCGCCGGTGTGTTATCCAGTGCAGTTTTCCGACGAGTACGAGGACGAGGACAGACGTGCCTACCGGCAAGGTCAAGTGGTTCAACAGCGAGAAGGGCTTCGGCTTTCTCTCCCGTGACGACGGCGGTGACGTCTTCGTCCATTCCTCGGTTCTGCCCGCCGGAGTTGATGCCCTGAAGCCCGGACAGCGCGTGGAGTTCGGGGTCGTCGCCGGTCAGCGCGGCGACCAGGCCCTCTCGGTGACCCTGCTCGACCCGACCCCGTCGGTCGCGGCGGCCCAGCGCAAGAAGCCGGACGAACTGGCCTCCATCGTCCAGGACTTGACGACCCTCCTCGAAAACATCACGCCGATGCTGGAACGCGGCCGCTATCCCGACAAGCCCGCGGGCGCGAAGATCGCGGGCCTGTTGCGAGCGGTCGCCGACCAGTTGGACGTGTAGAAGTCCGGGAGATCTAGGGGAATTCGAGCGAGTCCGGGCCGAGGGGCGGCACCAGCCCCTCGGCCGCCGCCCGCGTCAGCAGCCCCCGGATCGCCGCGTACCCGTCGTCCCCCAGCTCCGCCGTGAACTCGTTGACGTACAGCCCGATGTGCTGGTCGGCGACGGCCGGGTCCATCTCCTGCGCGTGTTCCATGACGTACGGCCGGGAGGCCTCGGGGTCGTCCCAGGCGGCCCGGACCGAGGTGCGGACGGAGTCGGCGAGCAGGTTCAGCCGCTCGGCGCCGAGCGACCGCTTCGCGATGATCGCGCCCAGCGGGATCGGCAGCCCCGTCGTGGCCTCCCAGTGCTCGCCCATGTCCGCGAGCTTGTGCAGGCCGTAGTTCTGGTACGTGAAGCGCGCCTCGTGGATGACGAGCCCAGCGTCGACCTTCCCGTCCCGCACGGCCGGCATGATCTCGTGGAACGGCATGACGACGATCTCGCCGACCCCGCCCGGAATCGTGTCAGCGGCCCAGAGCCGGAAGAGCAGATACGCCGTAGACCGCTCACTCGGCACGGCGACCGTACGCCCCGTCAGGTCCCCGGGCCCACGGGTGAGCACGAGCGGCCCGCAGCCCCTCCCCAGCGCACCCCCGCACGGCAGCAGCGCGTACTCGTCGAGCACGTACGGCAGCACGGCGTACGACACCTTCAGCACATCCGACTCACCGCGTTCGGCCATGCCGTTGGTGATGTCGATGTCCGCGAAGGTCACGTCGAGCGCGGGCGCGCCCGGCACCCGGCCGTGCGCCCACGCGTCGAAGACGAACGTGTCGTTCGGGCAGGGGGAGTAGGCGATCTGCAGAGGCTCGGTGGATGCAGTGGATTCAGTGGATGCGGTCATGCCTGTTCCAACTCTCCAGTACGGGCGCGCACTTCCCGAATCCCTCCGTCAGGGCCGCGAGCGCGTCGCCGATGCGCCAGGCGGCGCGGTCGCGCGGGCCGACGGGGTTGGAGACCGCGCGCAGTTCCAGGACGGGGATGCCGTGGGCGGCGGCGGCCTCGGCGACCCCGAAGCCCTCCATCGCCTCCGCGAGGGCCCGGGGGTGGCGGGCGCGGAGTTCCGCGGCGCGGGCGGCCGTTCCGGTCACCGTGGAGACGGTGAGTACGGCCCCGGTGCGGGCGCCGGACGCGGCCGCGAGATCTCGTACGAGTGCACTCGGCGGACGGTGGGTGACGGTGCCGAAGCCGAGCTCGGTGACCGGGACGAAGCCGTCCGGGGTTTCCGCGCCCAGGTCGGCGGCGGTGATCTCGTCGGCGATCACGAGGGAGCCGACGGGCGCCTCGGGCTGGAAGCCGCCGGCGATCCCGGCGGAGACGACGAGGGCGTACGGGGTGCCGGCGAGGGCGGTGGCCGTAACGGCGGCGGCAGCGGCGGGACCCACCCCGGCGGCGATGACATCAACCCAGCTGTCGTTCGTGAACGCCCGTGCCACCGCGTCCCGTTCGGCGGGGACGGCGGTGGCGACGAGGACACGTAGAGAAGACGCGGAGGTCGTGGACGTGGTCAGGAGTCCTTCTTGAACTTGAAGGACCACAGGCCCTTGACCGTCTTGTCGCCCTCCTTGATGGAGACGACGGTCGAGTTGCCGGTCGCGCCGTACTGGGTGTTGAAGAACACGCTGCCGGGGATCGTGCGGTACGTCTTCTTGCTGGAGTCGGTCAGCGGCTGACCGTTCATCAGGATCGTCCAGCCGTTGTCGGCGATCTTCGGGTCGACACCGAAGCGCACGGTGTCGTCCGGGTCCACCGAGATCGACGTGGAGGCCTTCAGGCACTTCGGCAGGTCCGCGGTCTTCACCGCGTCGCCGTCGTTGTAGCAGGTGGCCTCGGTGTGGACCGAGTTCCTCCCGACGGTGATCGTCGAGATCGGCGTCGGCTTGTCGCACGCCGACAGGACGAGCAGTCCGGCGGAAACGGCGCCGGCGGCGGCGACGGCGCGGCGGCGTCGCACAGCGGATTGCATGGTCATGGGGCGAAGGTTATCGGGCCCGTCCAGTACTCCCCCCACGTGGGGTGCGGCGTGCCGGGCCGGGTGGTGCGGGTTAGGCCACTCGCGGGCGTCCGCCGGCCCCGTGACGTGCCGAGGCGAGCAGCCCGCGCAGGGTGGTCAGCCAGCCCAGGGCGATGACTCCGGCGGCGAGGGTGAAGCCGAGGGCGCCGTTCAGCGGCATGACGATGCCGATCGCGCCGCCGAGCACCCAGGCCATCTGGAGCATCGTCTCGGACCGCGCGAACGCCGAGGTGCGCACCAGCTCGGGCACGTCCCGCTGGATCAGCGCGTCCAGGGACAGCTTGGCCAGCGCCTGGCAGAACCCGGCCGCGGCGGCGAGACAGGCCACCAGGGCCGCGCCGAAGAAGATCGCCGCCGTGATCGCCGCGCCCAGCACGACCGCCATCACCGTCACGATGATGAGTTCCGGCGCCCGCTGCCGCAGCCAGGAACCGACCGCCGTACCGAGCGCGTTGCCGACGCCCGCCGCGACGGCGACTATGCCCAGCGACACGGCCGCGCTCTGCCCGGTCATCGGATGCTCGCGCAGCAGGAACGCGAGGAAGAAGGTCAGGAAGCCGGAGAGCCAGCGCAGGGCCGCGTTGGCGCCCAGCGCGTGGGTGACGGCGATGCCGACCGTGCGCAGCCCCGGACGCTTGACCTCCTTGGGATGCGGGCCGTGCAGATGGTCCTCGTCCGCCGCGAGCAGCGCCGTGTCCTCGCCCTTGGCCGAGTCGACCTTGGGGTCAAGGAAGAAACACAGGACCGTGCCCGCGACGAAGATCACGAAGGCGCCGTAGAGCGGCCAGGGGTCGCCGATGGCGTGCAGGCCGCCCGCGATCGGGGCGGCGACGCCGGTGGCGAGGAGCCCGGCGAGGGTGACTCTGGAGTTCGCCTTCACCAGCGAGATGCGGGGTGGCAGCAGCCGGGGCACCACGGCGCTTCTGACGACGCCGTACGCCTTCGAGGCGACCAGGGCGCCCAGGGCCGCCGGATACAGCTCCAGGCTGCCGCTGGCGACCGCGCCGGAGATGATCAGCGCGAGGAGGGCGCGGGCCAGCATCGCGGCGGCCATGGCGGCGCGGCGCCCGTGCGGGAGCTTGTCGAGGAGGGGCCCGATCACCGGCGCGAGAACGGTGAAAGGCGCCATAGTGATCGCGAGATACAGGGCGACCCGCCCCCGGGCCTCGTCGGTCGGGACGGAGAAGAAGACGGTCGACGCGAGGGCGACCGTGATCATCACGTCGCCGGCGCCGTTCACCGCGTGCAGTTCGATGAGCCGGCCGAGGCCCGACTCGCCCGCGCCGTGGGCGTGGGTGGCCTTGCGGATGCCGCGGGCGGTACCGGTGACGGGGAAGTGCAGGGCACGACCCATCGCGCGGACGGAACCGCTCACCCGGCCCGAACCGCCACCTCGGATGTTCCCCTTCGTGCCACCGATCCCGGTGGCACCTTGGGGCGACCTCGCGGCTGCCACCCCGTCATAGTGCCCCGAGAACGGCGCGAGTAGTGCGGTTACCGCACGTATGGAGGCGTACGGAAGTGGATTCTGGGCCGTTCCACAGGTCTCCGGCCGACCGTCGTGCGGGTCTCCGGGTGACCGCCGCGCAGCGCCCGAGGGGCCGTCGGTGTGGGCGCATGGCGCGGGAGAAGGTAGCGTGCGTAGCGCGCCGTGGCGATTGTTCTCGGCCGCGCGCCTCTCGGCCATCCCGCAGAATGGATGGCGTAGGCGTGCCCGAGCGCGATCGGGCGCGGACGTCGACGCGGCCCTCCACCAGTGCCCCCAAGGGCCTGGTACATGTCTTTCAGCCGCTCCGTCCGCTCCCTTCGTCACACCAGGCGCACCCGTGAGACGGCGTAGGAGAGAAGCGATACCTGTGAGCGCAGCGACCACGCGAAGCCGCACCCCCGACCGCCTGTGCGCCGAGGCCGTCGACCTCGCCCGTGCCGCAGCCGAGGAGGCCGCCGCACCCGGCGTGGTCGGCGAGCACGCCGGCTTCGAATCCGACGGCGACCGTGTGGTCACGCACTTCTTCGAATGCAAGGAGTTCGGCTACCGGGGCTGGCGCTGGGCGGTGACGGTCGCGAGGGCGTCCCGCGCGAAGCTGGTGACTCTGGACGAGGTCGTCCTCCTCCCCGGCCCCGACTCGCTCCTGGCCCCCGAATGGGTCCCGTGGAGCGAACGCCTCCGCCCCGGCGACATGGGCCCCGGCGACCTGCTCCCCACCGACGCGGAGGACCTCCGCCTGGAGCCCGGCTACACGGGCGAGGACGAGCCCCCGCCGAACTCCGCGGTCTCCGAGGAGATGGCGGAGCTGGTGGAGTCGGAGGACGCGGAGGTGACGGCCGGGGCGCCGTCCGCTCTGCCTGTCGCCCCCACCCGAGGCTCGATCGCGGCGGTGGCGGAGGAACTGGGCATCCGCCGCGCCCGGGTCCTCTCCCGCTACGGCCTCCACGTCGCCGCCGACCGCTGGGAGGACGGCTTCGGCCCGAAGACCCCGATGGCCCAGGCGGCCCCGGCGGCCTGCGTCAGCTGCGGCTTCCTGGTCGCGGTCGGCGGCTCCCTGGGCCAGGCGTTCGGAGTCTGCGCGAACGAGTTCTCCCCGGCGGACGGCCACGTCGTGTCCCTGTCCTACGGCTGCGGCGGCCACTCGGAAGCAGCCGTCATGCCCAAACCGCCCCAGCCCCCGGCCCCGGTGATCGACGAGACGATGGTGGACCCGTTCCCGCTACGACCTGCCGCGGACTCGGGGTCGGTGCCGGTGGGGGCGGACGAGGAATCGGCGGAGCTGGGGCACTCGTAGGGTCGAGGAGGCGGGGTCTTGGTGGTGCGGACCGAGTTCCCTGAGGGGCATGCAATTCTCTTCGGGATCGACGGGAAGATCATCCTGACCCCGCGGAGCTATGAGCACTCCAGCACCATCAAGGTGATGCACTACGCCACGGCCGTGTCCCTTGGGCGGCAGGCGAAGACTCTCACCGACGTGTACATCGACGTTCCCGCCGACGAGAACTCCGCCCCCGACTTGGCCATCCTCCGCGAGGACGCCCACCGGAAGGGCAAGCGCTACAGCTTCGAAGAAGTCCTGCTGATCTCCGAGGTCGTCTCGACGTCGTCGGCCCGCAAGGACTACGACGACTGCACCGCGAAGTACGGCCGCTACGGCATCCCCGTCTAACTGGTCGTGGACCCCTACGCGCGGGAAGTGGTCCTCCACACCCAGCCGACCGGCACGGGCTACATCGCTGCCCACACCCACAAGTACGGCACCGGCAAGCTCCCCATCCCCGGCGTCGCATGGGATTCGCCGGAGCGGGTGGCTCAGAAGCCCAGATACGTGATCTGGACGACGTAGACCCGCTCGCTGCGCACGACAACCTGGTACGTGAACATTCCGCCGGGGACGACGATGTCGCTGCCCTCCGGGTCGATTCTGGAGGGGGTGCCGTACGGCTGGTGGCGGGGCCGGGGCGCGGAACGGTGGTGGGGGCGGGAGTTGGGCCGTCAGGCGGTGGGCCAGGAGGGCTGCGGGGCGGCGTAGGGGGTCGGGCGGCAGGTCCGTGGTCAGTGCGTGGCGTACGGCTGTGGGGGTCACGTCTCGTTCCAGCCAGGCCGCTACTCCCGGCGCGAGGTGGGTCGTGTCGCAGGCCGACAGGAGCAGGCGGGGATCGTGGCGGCGGAGGCCCGTGAGGAGGTCCGTGGCCTGCTGGATGAGCGCGGGGGAGGGGTGGGCCGGGCGCGGTACGGGCGGGAGCGCCTTGCGGGGTGGGTGGTTCTTCGGCGTACTCGGGGTCTGCGGGGCATGGCTGTCCCTACGGCCGCTGCCGGGCTGGTTGCACGAGATCGTGCGGGTGACGATGCGGCCGTCGGGAACCCGGTGCCGTTCGCGACGCAGGTAGCCGTGGGTCTCCAACTCCCGTAGCGCGGCGGCGATTCGGGTCGTGCCCTCCGGGAAACGGGCCGCGAGGGTCTTGATGTCGACGCGGGCGCCCGCCGGGAGCGACTGGATGTGAACGCCGAGTCCGATCGCGAGCCCCGACAACTCCGGGTGCTGGGCGAGATGGTTGCCGATCACCGTGAAGCGGGCGGTGTGGCGGGCGTTGTCGTGCGTGAGGCCGCCGCCGGGTGCGCGGTGCCGCCGGTCCGGATGTTTGTCGGCGGTGTGCCGGGACTGGGCGCGCGAGGGCGCGCTAATGTCGTGCGTATCCATCGGGGAAGCTCTTCTCTTCCTTGGTGGTCAGGCCCTCGCCTTGGGATTGCCGTCCCGGCGAGGGCCGTCGTATGTCTGAAGTTGTTTCTGACGTGCTGCGTTGGTGTTGCGCTGAGCGTAGATCACGCAACCCGCTCGGAATCCAGCCCAGTTGGCGATGTTCACCCGGATGGGTGAATGGCGGGCTCGGCTGCCGGGAGGGTGGGGTGGGGCTTGGTGGGGGTTCTTTCACCGTCGTGGTTCTTGGGAAAAGGCGCCCCTTGCACCGGAGTCCGGGTTTCCGGGCTTCGGTGCGTGGGCCAGTACCAGTTCCGCCCAGACCGTCTTTCGGGGGCGAGGTCCCGGGTCCCAGCCCCAGCGGTCGGCGAGCGCCTCGACGATCAACAGGCCCCGGCCCGACTCCTCGTCCTGCGTGGGGTGTTGGGTGCGGGGCGGACAGTCACCCCGGGTGTCGGTGACCTCGATGCGCAGGACGGCCCCGACGGCGATTCGTGCGTCGAAATCGCGGTAGCGCCCCGCACGGTCCACGTTCGCGATTCCAAGAACGTGGAGGGCCCCCGGTTCACCGTCACTCCGGCCGCGTGGACGGGGTTCGTGGACCGGTTGGGAGAAGCATGACGTCACCTGAACTGACCTGGTTCAAAAGCAGTTACAGCGGCGGCACCAACGGTGAGTCGTGCGTCGAGATCGCGGTAGCGCCCCGCACGGTCCACGTCCGCGACTCCAAGCACACCGACGGCCCCCGCCTCACCCTCACCCCCACCACCTGGACGGAATTCGTCACGCACCCGCGAACGGGTCGCCCAGGACGCCGGCCAGTCGGATGAGTCCCGGGCCGTCTCCGTCGGGCGTCACCGCCGCGTAGACCGTGTAGGTCCAGTCCCGCTCGGCCGCGTACCGGGACGCCCAGGGCAGGACTTCGTCGACGTCGACCTCGCCCAGGACCTCGTACTCGTACGCCGTCACCGCCGCCAGGTCCCAGAAGTAGACGCGGTAACGGGCATGGTCCTGCTCCCACGCGGTGTCACGGGGATCGATGCCGCGAATGTCCATGAACCGAGCTTAGGTACACGACCGCATCCCCCCGCCCCCACACCCTTCCGCAGGCTGGGGTCTTTTCTAACCCGTCACCGGGACCCACACCGGTTAGATCCACCCCCAGCCTCCAGCGACCCCCTCCCCGGCAACCCGACCCCTCTCCGCGCGGTACCTTCATCGCGACGTCGATGAGGAGAGTGAACGTACGTGAGTAAGTTCGTGCGGCCCGCTGCCGAGGGTGCCGACCCGTTCGGGACTGCCCGTCTGCGGCGTGGGGTGCTCGACGCCTGGGCGACCAGCCCGGCCCGGTTCCGGGAGGACGCCAACGCCGAGGAGGACCTCGTCCTCGGCGGGTACCGGGACCGGCTCGTCGTCGAGCTCGCTCAGAACGCCGCCGACGCCGCCGCCCGCGCCGGTGTGGCCGGACGGCTCCGGCTCACCCTCCGCGACGGCGTCCTCTGCGCCGCCAACACCGGCGCCCCCCTCGACGCGACCGGTGTCGAGTCCCTCTCCACCCTCCGCGCCTCCGCGAAACGCGACGCCGGTGACAGTGCCGTCGGACGGTTCGGTGTGGGCTTCGCCGCCGTCGTCGCCGTCACCGACGAACCCGCCGTCGTCGGGCGGCACGGCGGCGTCCGCTGGTCCCTCGCCGAGGCCCGCGCCCTCGCCGACGACACCGCCCGCCACAGCCCCGGCCTCGGCACCGAGATCCGCCGCCGCGACGGCCACATCCCGCTGCTGCGCCTCCCGTTCGCCGCCGAGGGCACCGCCCCCGACTCCTACGACACGGTCGTCATCCTCCCGCTGCGCGACACCGCCGCCGAGGACCTCGCCGAGCGTCTCCTCGGCGCCGTGGACGACGCGCTCCTCCTCGCCCTCCCGGGGCTGACCGAAGTCGTGGTCGAGGTGGGGGACCAGGCACCCCGCACCCTCACCCGCCGCACCGACCGCGCCGACACCGTCGTGGACGACAGCAGGGACGGAACCACCCGCTGGCGTACCGTCGCCGCGCACGGGGAGCTGGCCAAGGAGCTGCTCGCCGACCGGCCCGTCGAGGAGCGGCTGCGGCCCTACTGGTCCATCACCTGGGCCGTGCCCGTCGACGAGGACGGCACTCCGGCCCGGCCCCGCACCAGCCCCGTCGTGCACGCACCCACCCCCAGTGACGAACCCCTGGGCGTACCCGCCCTGTTGATCGCTTCCCTCCCCCTCGACACCACCCGCCGGCACGCGGCCCCCGGCCCGCTGACCGACTTCGTCGTGGAGCGCGCGGCGGACGCGTATGTCGAACTCCTCGCCGCCTGGCGCCCGGTGACCACCGGCATCATCGACCTCGTCCCCGGCCCGCTGGGCAAGGGGGAGTTGGACGGCACCCTGCGGCAGGCGATCCTGGAGCGCCTCCCGCGCACCTCCTTCCTCCCGCCCGCCATCGAGCCCGACGGCCAGGGCGACGACGACTCCGACCTGCCCGAGTCGCTACGGCCCCGGGACGCCGAGGTCGTCGAGGGCGCCGGCGCCGACACCGTGCGCGTCCTCGCCGAAGTACTCCCCACCCTCCTGCCCGCCGGCCTCGAACGCCGCGTGGAACTACGGACGTTGGGCGTGGCCCGCGTCCCCCTCACCGACGCCGTCGACCGCCTGGCCGGCCTGGAGAAGGACCCCGACTGGTGGCGGCGCCTCTACGACAGCCTCGCGGGCGTGGACCCCGACCGGCTCACCGGGCTGCCCGTACCGCTCGCCGACGGCAGGACGACGATCGGGCCACGCCAAGTCCTCCTCCCCATCCCCGACTCCGCCCAGGTCGAGCCCGAAGTCCTCGCCCGCCTCGGCCTCAAGGTCGCCCACCCGGACGCCGCGCACCCCCTCCTGGAGAAGCTCGGCGCGCTGCCCGCGACGCCCCGCGCGGTCCTCACGACACCCCAGGTACGGGCCGCCGTAGCCGCCTCCCTCGACGAGGAGGGCGGGGCCATGTGGGACGAAGTCGCCCCCGACAGCGACGAGTTGGCGGAGACCGTCCTCGCCCTCGTGCGGGACGCGGGCCTGGAACCCGGTGACGAACCCTGGCTCGGCGCCCTCGCCCTGCCCGACGAGGACGGCGAACTCGCCCCCGCCGGCGAACTGGTCCTGCCCGGCAGCCTGTTCGCCCAGGTGATGCGGGACGACGAACTGGCCTTCGTAGAAGCTGACTTGGCCGACCGCTGGGGTGAGCAGCCCCTCGCCGCCTGCGGAGTCCTCGCCACCTTCGCCCTCGTCCGCGCCACCGACGTCGTCCTCGACCCGGACGAACTGGAGCCCCGCGACAGCGACTTCGCGGAACCCGACGACCCCGGCCTGCTGGACTCCGTGGACGTGTGGTCGGAGGACGTCCTCGACCGCTTCCCCGACACCCCTGTACCCCCCGTCGCCACCGAACTCGTCGCCGTACGCGACCTGGACCTCGTCGACGAGGACCGCTGGCCCCAGGCCCTCGCCCTCCTCGCCCGGCCCCCGCTCCGCGACGCGATCACCCAACAGGTCCGCGTCCTCATGCCGGACGGCACCCACGAGGTCGTACGGTCCTACACGGCCTGGTGGTTGCGCGGCCACCCGGTACTCGACGGCCGCCGCCCGGCCGGCCTGCTCGCCGCCGGCGGCGACCCGTTGCTCCGCGGCCTCTACGACGAGGCCGACGCGACCGGCTTCGACGACGAACAGGTACTCCGGGCACTCGGCGTCCGTACCTCGGTCGCCGCCCTCCTCGACGAGCCCGGCGGCGCCGCCGAACTCCTCGACCGCCTCGCCGACGCCGACCGCGAGGTCACCGGCACCCAACTGCACGCCCTGTACAGCGCGTTGGCCGACCTCGACCCGGAACAGGTGACCCTCCCGGACGACCTGCGCGCCGTGGTCGACGGCGAGGTGACGGTCGTGGACGCGGCGGACGCCGTGGTCGTCGACTCACCCGACCTGCTGCCCTTCACTGCCGGCGTCCCCCTGCTCCCCGTACGCCCCTCCAGGGCCGCCGAGTTGGCCGAACTCTTCCAGGTCCGGCGCCTGAGCGAGTCGATCACCGGCGAGGTCACCTCCGAGGGCACCGAGCACGACGTGCCGGAATCCGTCCGGACCCTCCTCGGCCCGCTCACCCCCGCGACCTACGTCGAACACGACGAACTCGTCGTGGACGGCGTAGAGATCGACTGGCGCCGCACGCGGGACGGGGCGCTGCACGCCTCGACCCTGGAAGGCGTAGCGGCCGGCCTGGCCTGGGCGGCCGGCCAGTGGCCACGCCGCTTCGAGGTGGCGGCGCTGCTGGAAGACCCGTCCCGGACGGCGGAACTGGCCCGGGACCGGTGGTTCGACTGAGCGGGCCGGCGATCTTCACAGCCGTTCCGAAAAAAGTTCACGAGTCGTACAACCATTCCCTTTCGTCGCGAATCTGATCACCTGAGCCAACAGGCTCCACGATCACTTCTCTATCTGGGGAACCCATGCGCATGCGTGCCACCCTCGGCGTCCTGACCGGCGCCCTGGCCCTCTCCGCTCTCGCCGTGCCTGCCGCGCAGGCCGACGAGGGCCGGGGGGACACCACGATCTCGACCGTCGTGGTGAACGGCGGCAAGCCGGCCGTCGTGGGCGCGACCGCGAAGAAGACCATCACCGTCAGCTTCACGGTCAAGGACGCCTCGGGCGTCGACTGGGCGGAGGCGATCCTGTACCACGGCGCCGACATCGAGTCGTCCGACAGCGGCGCCGTCGCCAACAGCAGCGACGGCCGCGCCACCTGCACCAAGGTCAACGCCACGACGTCGACCTGCAAGTCGGCCTTCGACCTGAAGCCGCGCACCAACCTGATCAACTCCGTGGCCGGCGGCTGGAAGGTCTGGGCGGTCGCCAGGGGCAAGGACGGCGACTACGTCCAGAAGGACAACGTGAAGACCTTCCAGGTCCAGCGCCTGTCGAAGCTCACGGTCAACGCCGCCCCGGAGCCCGTGAAGAAGGGCAAGACCATCACGGTCACCGGCAAGCTGACCCGCGCGAACTGGGACGCCGCCACCTACTCCGGTTACTCGACCCAGCCGGTGAAGCTGCAGTTCCGCAAGAAGAGCGCCAGCACCTACACCACGGTGAAGACCGTCAAGACGAACTCGGCGGGCAACCTGACGACCACCGTCAAGGCGACCGTCGACGGCTACTTCCGCTACAGCTTCGCGGGCACCTCGACCACCCCGGCCGTCAACGCCGCGGGTGACTTCATCGACGTGAAGTAGGACCTGACGCGGCCCCGCCGACCGGCGGAGTCTCCGCGCTTCACCAACAGTTCGCAATACCCGCACAAAGTCTCGATTCGCAGTACAACCCTCACCACTGGTCGCGAATCAGAACACGTGAGCCAACAGGCTCCGCCATCACTTGGGCCCCGGCGCCGACGACGAGCCGTTCGGAACGACCAGCGCGTCGGGGCCCCCTTTCTCCACTTGGGGAACACGCATGCGCATACGCGCCACTGTGGCCGCCGTCTCCGGCGCCCTGGTTCTCTCCGCCTTCGCCGTACCGGCCGCGCAGGCCGCGGGCTCCGACGCCGGCTCGTACCGCTCGGACGTCGCGAAGATCCGTGCGGCCGCCCACGCCGCCGCCTCCGGCAAGGCCACCCTCTCCGGCTCCACCGTCGCCACCCCGGCCGACGACCAGCCGTACGCCCTGAACGTCACCTTCTCCAACATCAAGGTGAACAGCGGCAAGCCGATCGTGGCCGGTGCCTCCGCCCACGTCTCCGTCCCGGTGACGTACACGCTGACGCACGGCACCGAGGTCGACATCACCGCGTCGGACTTCTGGACCGACCTGTACCTGTACAAGGGCTCGTCGACCGAGCCGACCAACATGATCTTCGACGACGACCTGGCCAAGTGCACGGCCACCTCGACGACCGTCGCCTCCTGCAAGGGCTCCCTCGACATCTACCCGGGCGAGGGCGACCTGTCGAACACCGACGCCGGTGCCTGGAAGGCCGGCGCCGAGGCCATCGCGTGGAACGGCCAGGACCCGACCAGCACCAGCATCGACATCACCAAGGTCGGATACGCCGACAAGGACGGCTTCGCTTCCCCGAACGTGACCCGCCTGTCGAAGCTCACGGTCAACGCCGCCCCGGAGCCCGTCAAGAAGGGCAAGACCATCACGGTCACCGGCAAGCTGACCCGCGCCAACTGGGACGCCAACAACTACACCGGCTACTCCACCCAGCCGGTCAAGCTCCAGTTCCGCAAGAAGAGCTCCAGCACCTACACCACGGTCAAGACCATCAAGACCAGCTCCACGGGAGCCCTGAAGACCACGGTCAAGGCCACGGTCGACGGCTACTTCCGCTACAGCTTCGCGGGCACGCCCACCACGGCCCCGATCAACGCGACGGGCGACTACGTCGACGTGAAGTAGCAGTACAGACAGACAGCCAGCTCGCCGCGCCCCTGAAAACAGGGGCGCGGCGAGCTGCTTTTAGGGGCGCGGGCCTAAGAACAGGGGCGCGGTGGGCTGCTTTTAGGGGAGCGGGGCTGTGGTCGATATGCGGCTCCGCCGCGCGGGCTCGACCAGCCCCCCCCGGCCCGCACCCGACGAACTGCGCACCCGGACGACCGCTCAAGCCGCCCCCCGCCGATCGACCAACCTCCACGCCAGCTCCAACGCCACCCCCGCCACCCCCGCAATCCCCACAGCGATCCACGGCATCGTCACCCCCACCAGCTTCAACGCGAAGAAGTGCTGAAGCCACGGCACGATCAGCACGACGACGAACGCCGCCCCCATCGAGGCGACCAGGGTGATCCGCCACCACGTGTACGGCCGCGCGATGATCGCCAGCACCCACATCGAGATCAGGAACAGGGTCAAGGTCGCCGCGCTCGTCTCGGCCGCCAACGACCCCTTCCCCGTGTAGTGGTGACGGGCGATCAGATACGTGACGAAGGTCGCCGCCCCGGCAATCACCCCACCCGGAATCGAGTACCGCATCACCCGCCGCACAAAGTGCGGTTTCGCCCGCTCCTTGTTGGGCGCCAGCGCAAGAAAGAACGCCGGAATCCCGATCGTCAACGTGGACAACAGCGTCAAGTGCCGCGGCAGGAAGGGATATTCGACCCGCCAGCACACCACCAGCACCGCCAACAGCACCGAGTACACGGTCTTCACCAGGAACAGCGTCGCCACCCGCGTGATGTTCCCGATGACCCGACGCCCCTCCGCGACCACCGAAGGCAACGTCGCGAAGCTGTTGTTGAGCAACACGATCTGCGCGACCGCCCGGGTCGCCTCGGACCCCGAACCCATCGAGACCCCGATGTCGGCATCCTTCAGGGCGAGGACGTCGTTCACCCCGTCCCCGGTCATCGCGACGGTGTGCCCGCGGGACTGCAACGCCCCCACCATGTCCCGCTTCTGCTGCGGGGTGACCCGCCCGAACACCGTGCCCTCGTCCAGGGACTTCGCCATCTCCCCCTGATCCGACGGCAGTTGACGGGCGTCCACGACCTGCCCGCTGAGCCCCAGCTTCCCGGCCACCGCCCCGACCGACACCGCGTTGTCCCCGGAGATGACCTTCGCGTGCACATCCTGCTCGGCGAAATAGGCCAGCGTCTCGGCCGCGTCGGGCCGCAACCGCTGCTCCAACACCACCAGCGCCGTCGCCGAGGCCTCCCGCGCGACCCCGGGATCGTCCAGCTCACCAGCGACCCGGGCCAGCAACAGCACCCGTAGCCCTTGCTCGTTGAGCCGCCCGGTCTCCTCCAACGCGGGGTCATCCGCACCCAGAAGCACATCGGGCGCCCCGAGCAGCCACGTGCTCGACTCCCCGTTCCCCTCGCTGAACGACGCCCCGCTGTACTTCCGCGCGGACGAGAACGGCAGCGACTCCACACACCGCCACCCCGCGCTGTCCGGATAGGCGGTGATGATCGCCTGGAGCGACGCGTTCGGCCGCGGGTCCGACTCCCCGAGCGCGCCCAGGACTTTGCGTACGTACGTTTCGTCGGCCCCGCCGAGCGGCCGCAGCTCGGTGACGTCCATGCCGCCCTCGGTGAGCGTGCCCGTCTTGTCGAGGCAGACCGTGTCGACGCGGGCCAGGCCCTCGATGGCCGGAAGCTCCTGGACGAGGCACTGTTTCCGGCCAAGCCGGATGACACCGATCGCGAAGGCCACCGAGGTGAGGAGCACGAGCCCTTCGGGGACCATCGGGACGATCCCGCCCACCGTCCGGGCGATCGAGTCCTTGAACCCGTGCTGTTTGACGACCAGTTGGCTGATGACCAGGCCGATCGCGGTCGGGATCATCATCCACGTCACGTACTTGAGGATCGTGGAGATACCGGTCCGCAGCTCGGAGTGGACGAGCGTGAACCGGGAGGCCTCCTCGGCGAGTTGGGCCGCGTACGCCTCCCGCCCCACCTTCGTCGCGTCGAACGCGCCACCGCCGGCGACCACGAAACTCCCGGACATGACCGCGTCCCCCGGCCGCTTGACGACCGGGTCCGCCTCACCGGTGAGCAACGACTCGTCGATCTCAAGGCCGTCCGCCTCGACGCACTCCCCGTCGACCACGACCTTGTCACCGGGCCCGATCTCGATGAGGTCACCGAGGACGATCTCGGAGGTGCTCACCGCCACGGCCGCCCCGTCGCGCCGCACCGTCGGCTTCGACTCGCCGATCACCGCGAGGGAGTCGAGGGTCTTCTTCGCCCGCCACTCCTGGAAGACCCCGATCCCGGTGTTGGCGATGATCACGTACCCGAACAGGCTGTCCTGGACCGGCGCCACGAACAGCATGACCAGCCAGAGCACGCCGATGATCGCGTTGAACCGGGTGAAGACGTTGGCGCGGACGATCTCGCCGAGCGAACGGCTGCTGCGCACCGGGACGTCGTTGACCTCCCCGCGCGCCACCCGTTCGGCGACCCCGGCGGCGGTGAGTCCGCGTGCCCGCGCAGGAGGGATGGGCACGGGGTGCACAGGATCGAGTTCGGCGCCCGCGTCGGTGTGCGTCATGCATTCGACGGTACGTGCGGATTTACGGCTTCACCCGCCGAGTGCCCGGAAGATCCGACCAGGGGAGGACGGCGGGCGGGGCGGGCTGATGCCCCGGGTGGAGAGGAGCCTCATCACTCCGCAGCAGAGGAGGGGGTCTCCGTGGCCGAAGTGGCCGAATCGGAGGCAGCAGCCGCCAGCCGCTTGAGCGCCGCGTCGCGCCCCCGGACGTACCAGATACCGATCAGCCCGAGTCCGGCCCCGGCCAGGCACGTCCACACCCACCACAGATGGCCGTGGTCGTCGAACCAGCCGTAGAAGGGGAGCTGTACCAGGAAGAGGACGAACCAGAGGATCGTGAGGCCGATGATCGTCGGGACGATCGGGCCCTCAAGGGGCTCCGGTGCCTCGTGTGTCGGTGTCCACTTCGCCATGCCCCCAGCTTACGAGGCGACCGCGACACAAAGAGATCTCCGTGTGTCTACGCGCGGAGATAGCGCCTGACGTCTTCATATGTTCATACTGAAACGGTTTCCGTCTGTCCACTTCTGCTCGTAGGAACATCCAATGCCGACCACGCTCGACCGTTACTTCAAGATCTCCGAGCGTGGCAGCTCGCTACCCCGCGAGATCCGGGGAGGCTTCGCCACCTTCTTCGCGATGGCGTACATCATCGTGCTGAACCCGATCATCCTGGGCAGCGCGAAGGACATGTACGGGCACCACCTGGACAACGGCCAGCTGGTCACCGCGACGGCCGTGACGGCCGCGTTCACCACCCTCCTCATGGGTGTCATCGGCAACGTACCGATCGCGCTGGCCGCCGGACTCGGCGTGAACTCCGTCGTCGCCCTCCAGCTCGCGCCGCGCATGACGTGGCCGGACGCGATGGGCATGGTCGTGCTGGCCGGTCTGATCGTGATGCTGCTGGTCGCCACCGGGCTGCGCGAGCGTGTGATGAACGCGGTGCCGTACGGACTGCGCAAGGCCATCTCGATCGGTATCGGCCTGTTCATCATGCTGATCGGGCTCGTGGACTCCGGGTTCATCTCCCGCATCCCGGACGCCGCCCAGACCACCGTCCCGCTCCAGCTCGGCGCCGACGGCCACCTCAACGGCTGGCCGGTCCTGATCTTCATCCTGGGCGTCCTGCTCACCCTCGCGCTGATCGTCCGCAAGGTGTCCGGCGCGATCCTGATCTCGATCGTCACGATGACCGTCCTCGCGGTGATCGTGAACGCGGTCGCGACGATCCCCTCCTGGGGCCTGACCACCCCGAAGTGGCCCGGAAACCCGGTCGCCACCCCGGACTTCGGCCTGATCGGCAAGTTCAGCCTGTTCGGCGGCTTCTCCAAGGTCGGCGTGCTGACCGGCGTCCTCTTCGTCTTCACGGTCCTGCTGTCGTGCTTCTTCGACGCGATGGGCACGATCATGGGCATCAGCGACGAGGCGAAGCTGACCGACGGCGAGGGCAACATGCCCGGCATCAACAAGGTCCTCTTCGTCGACGGCATCGCGGTCGCCGCGGGCGGTGTCAGCTCCTCGTCCGCCACCACCTGCTTCGTGGAGTCCACGGCGGGTGTCGGCGAGGGCGCCCGTACGGGCTTCGCGAACGTCGTCACGGGCGCGCTCTTCGCCGTAGCGCTGTTCCTCACGCCGATCGCCACGATGGTCCCGTCCCAGGCGGCCACCCCCGCGCTGCTCGCGGTGGGCTTCCTGATCCTGGCGGGCTCCGTCAAGGAGATCGACTGGGCCGACTACACGATCGCCATCCCGGCCTTCATCACGATGGTGATGATGCCGTTCACCTACTCGATCACCAACGGCATCGGCATGGGCTTCATCACCTTCGTGGTGCTACGGCTGGTGGCGGGCCGGGGCCGGGAGGTCCCGGTGCCGATGTACGTCGTCGCGGCGGTGTTCGGGTCCTACTACCTGATGCCGGCGCTGGGTCTCACGTGACCCGCGTTTCCACGGGCTGTCACGTGACCCCGTAGAACTTCTCCGTCTCCTCGACCGCGGTCTGGAACCGCTCGTCGAAGTCGTCCCGGATGAGCGTCTGGACCACATAGTCCTGGACGCTCATTCCCCTTTTCGAGGCATGGTGTCGGAGCCGTTCGAGCAGCTCCCCGTCTATCCGCAGGCTGAGCACGCTGGTCCCCATGTAGACGAGGGTCCGGGGCGGTTCCCGGCGGCGGGTGACGTTCCGCGCCGGGATCACTCATATGGGTGACGGAAGGGTTCAGTGGCCAGGGTCACGGGCATCTCGGCGTGTCGCCATTGGTCTTTAGCGAGAGTAATGAGTTACGCTAAAGAACATGCCGGACCTAACCCATGGCGACGACGCTGCCGCTGTGAACTCCTTGCGATCAGCCGTGATGCGGTTGTCCCGTCGACTCAAGCACCAGCGGGTCGACGAGTCACTGAGCCCCACCGAGATGTCGGTGCTCGGCACCCTGTCCAACTGCGGCAGCGCGACTCCTGGCGAGCTCGCTCGCAAGGAGCATGTGCAGCCGCCCTCGATGACCCGCATCGTGGCGCTGCTCGAAGCGAAGGGTCTGGTCCAGCTGGAGCCGCACCCCGAGGACCGGCGCCAGAAGGTCGTCACCAAGACCCCCCAGGCCGAGGCGATGCTCGAAGAGAGCCGCCGCAAGCGCAACGCGTTCCTGGCCGGCCTGGTCGACGGCCTCGACGAGGACGAGTGGGCGAAGATCGTCGCCGCCGCCCCCGTGCTGGAGAAACTCGCACACCTGTAAAGCTGTCTATGCGCGAGTGAGCCGTAGGGGCGCGCCGGTGTCGAGAGGTCGAGCACGGTCGGGCTCTCGACACCGGCAGAAAGCGCCCCGTAGGCGAACGAGCAAAAGAAAGAGGAGGCGACCTTTTGAGTTCGGGACCCGGAGCAGACTCCGCCCCCGCGCCAGCCACCCCCGACTCCCCGCCCACCCCATCCGGTAAGTCCTCGATGTTCAGCTCGCTGAAGATCCGGAACTACCGCCTGTTCTTCATCGGCCAGGTCGTCTCCAACACCGGCACCTGGATGCAGCGCATCGCCCAGGACTGGCTGGTCCTCAGCCTCACCGGCTCCTCAGCCGCCGTGGGCATCACGACCGCCCTCCAGTTCCTGCCGATGCTGCTTTTCGGGCTCTACGGCGGTGTCCTCGTCGACCGGCTGCCCAAGCGCCCCGCGTTGCTCGTCACGCAGTCCGCGATGGCCCTCACCGGCCTCGCCCTCGCCTTCCTCACGCTCTCCGGCCACGTCCAGGTCTGGCACGTCTACGTCGCCGCCTTCGCCGTGGGCCTCGCGACGGTCGTCGACAACCCGGCCCGCCAGTCCTTCGTCTCCGAGATGGTCGGCCCCGAGCAACTGCAGAACGCGGTCAGCCTGAATTCGGCGAACTTCCAGTCCGCCCGCCTGGTCGGCCCCGCCGTCGCGGGCGTCATGATCACCGGCGTCGGCACGGGCTGGGCGTTCCTCTTCAACGGCCTGTCGTTCGTGGCCCCGCTGGCGAGCCTGCTCCTCATGCGCAACCGCGACCTGCACTCCGTCACGCGCGCCCCGCGCGGCAAGGGCCAGCTCCGCGAGGGCCTGCACTATGTCGCCGGCCGCCCCGACCTGATCTGGCCGATCGTCCTCGTCGGCTTCATCGGCACGTTCGGCTTCAACTTCCCGGTGTGGCTGTCGGCCTACGCGGACGACATCTTCCACGCGGGCGCCGGCGCGTACAGCCTCTTCAACACCCTCATGGCGGTCGGCTCCCTGATCGGCGCCCTGCTCGCCGCCCGCCGCGGCACCACCCGCCTCCGCGTCCTGATCGCGGCGGCGGCGGCCTTCGGCCTCCTTGAGGTGGTGGCCGCGGTCGCCCCCTCCTACTGGCTGTTCGCCCTCCTCATGATCCCGATCGGCATCGCCGGCCTGACGGTCAACGTCACGGCCAACACCGCCGTCCAGATGGGCACCGACCCGGCCATGCGCGGCCGCGTCATGGCCCTGTTCATGATGGTCTTCATGGGCGGTACGCCGGTGGGCGCACCGATCGTCGGCTGGATCACCGACGCCTACGGCCCCCGGGTGAGCTTCGCCCTGGGCGGCGTCATCGCGGCCGTCGCCGCGGCCACGATCGGCGTGATCCTGGCCCGCATCGGCGACCTGCGCCTGTCGTTCGACTGGAACCACGGTCATCCGAGCGTGGCCTTCGTCCCGCGCGAGCGGGAGCAACTGGCAACGGCGGCCTGAGAGTTGTGCGGCGTGACTGGCCCGGAGGGCGTGCGTGTCACACCCTCCGGGCCAGCACCTGTCCCGGCCACTGGTCCTCCCCGACGACGAACGCCTCGGTGGCCGTGAACCCGTTGCTCTCGTAGTAGGCGACGAGCTTGCGGTCGTCCCCCGCGTAGCAGTCCACCCGCAGCAGGGAGACCCCGGCCCGCCGCGTCACCTCCGCCGCGTGCGCGAGCAGCGCGCTGCCGACGCCGTGGCCCTTGAACCGGCGGTCGGAGGCGAGGAGATGGACGTACCGCTCCGGCTCGTCCACGGCGTCGATGTACGACCCGGGGGAGTCGGTGAGGGTGAGTGTGCCGGCGGGGACGCCGTCGACCTCGGCGATGAAGGGGGAACCGGTCGCCACATACCGCTCCACCATCGCCACGGCCCTCGGATTCTCCGACCACGGCGTGCTGCCCCACTGCCCGGTGCGCTCCTGCGCGACGAGCCACGCCACGGCACTGTCGAACATGCCGAGTATCGCGGGGATGTCGTCGGGCCCACCGTCTCTGATGCTGATGCTGGTGTCGGTCTCCATGGCAGCAGGCTAGGGGTCCGAAAAGGCTGTGCGCTGGACTAACCGTCTGAGTCCAGCAGACCGGTTAGTCCAGGGCACACACGTTGAGCGGTAGTGGAAGGCTGCCCCCATGAGACTCTTCGCGGCGCTGCTGCCGCCCGAGGACGTACTGTCCCAACTCGGCACGGCCGTCGACGAGTTGCGCGGCCTCCCGGGTGCGGACGGCCTCCGCTGGACGGCCCGCCCGGGTTGGCACCTCACGCTCGCCTTCTACGGCGAGGTCGACGAGGACGTCGTATCCGAACTGTCGGCCGGCCTGGCGCGGGCCGCGCGCCGGACCGAACCGTTCGGGCTGGCGGTGCGCGGAGGCGGGCAGTTCGGGGACGGGCGCGCGCTGTGGGCGGGGGTGGAGGGGGATGTGACGGCCCTACGACACCTCGCGGAGCGCTGCGAGGAGGCCACGGCGACGCGGGAACACCGGCGGTACCGCGCCCACCTCACCGTGGCGCGCAGCCGGGAGGCCATGGACGTACGGCCGTATCTCGACCGGCTCGACGACTTTGCGGGCCGCGAGTGGACGGTGGACGAGCTGGTCCTCGTCCGCAGCAACCTGCCGAGGTCCGGGGCGGCGGGGGAACAGCCGCGGTACGAGGCGGTCGGCCGCTGGGGTCTGGGAGCGGCCGGTTAGGCTCGGGTACGTGGACCCGAAAACCCGGAACCGGATCATGGCCGGTGTGCTTGTGCTGCTGTTCGTTGTCGTGGGGCTTGCGGCTGCGCTCGGTAAGTGAGGGCGCGCCCCCGAAGGGGCGCTTGCCCTCAGCGTGTTACCAGGCGAAGGCCTCCGGAGAGGGGCCCGGGCCCGGGAAGATCTCGTCCAGCGAGGTGAGGAGTTCCTCGCTCAGTTCCAGCTCCACGGCGCGCAGCGCGGACTCCAGTTGCTCGGCGGTGCGCGGGCCCACGATCGGGCCGGTGACGCCGGGGCGGGTCAGGAGCCAGGCCAGGGCGGCCTCGCCGGGCTCGATGCCGTGCTTGTCGAGGAGGTCCTCGTAGGCCTGGATCTGGGCGCGTGAGGTCGGGTTGGCGAGGGTGTCGGCGGCCCGGCCGCTCGCCCGGCGCCCGCCCGAGACCTCCTTCTTGATGACCCCGCCGAGGAGTCCGCCCTGGAGCGGGGACCAGGGGATGACCCCGAGGCCGTACTCCTGCGCGGCCGGGATGACCTCCATCTCGGCGCGGCGCTCGGCGAGGTTGTAGAGGCACTGCTCGCTGACGAGCCCGATGGTGCCGCCGCGGCGGGCGGCGATCTCGTTCGCCTGGGCGATCTTGTAACCGGGGAAGTTCGAGGAACCGACGTAGAGGATCTTGCCCTGCTGGATGAGGGTGTCGATCGCCTGCCAGATCTCCTCGAAGGGGGTGGCACGGTCGACGTGGTGGAACTGGTAGATGTCGATGTAGTCGGTCTGCAGCCGCTTGAGGCTGGCGTCCACGGCCCGCCGGATGTTGACCGCGGAGAGCTTGTCGTGGTTGGGCCAGGCGTCGCCCTCGGCGGCCATGTTGCCGTAGACCTTGGTGGCGAGGACCGTCTTGTCGCGGTGGTCGGGGCTCTTCGCGAACCAGTTGCCGATGATCTCCTCGGTGCGGCCCTTGTTCTCGCCCCACCCGTACACATTGGCGGTGTCGAAGTAGTTGATGCCCGCGGCCAGCGCCGCGTCCATGATCGCGTGGCTGTCCGGCTCATTCGTCTGCGGTCCGAAATTCATCGTGCCGAGGACCAGTCGGCTGACCTTGAGGCCTGTGCGTCCGAGCTGCGTGTACTTCATGAGTACCTAGCCAACGACTTTGAGTGCGCTCTATGCAAGGGGGGTCAGTCGCGGGGGAAGCCGGCGGTGGTGAGGGTGAGACCGACCACGGTGCCGGTGAGATCCATGTCGTCCCCGAACGTCACCTTCGTCTCCGTCGCGTAGTCGTCGCCCTTGGGGTGGGTGTAGACGTGGCAACGCCCCTGGTACGGGTCGGCGATGACGTAGACGGGGACCTCGGCGAGGGCGTACGCGGCCTTCTTCGGGCCGTAGTCGTTGGCGGCGGTGCCCTTGGAGATGACCTCGGCGACGAACTCGACGTCCTGGTGGCGCCAGCGCCCGCTCTCCGTCTTCTCGGCGCCCTCGGCCATCGCCGTCACGTCGGTCGCGAATCCGTTGAGGTGACCCGGGTAGTCGATACGGACGTCGGACTTCACGCGCTTCCGGGGGTACTTGGTCCGCAGCTGTTCGACGATGTCCAGGATGATCTCCCAGTGGGTGTCCCTCTGCGGCGACATGAAGACGGTCCCCTCGACGATCTCGACCTTGTATCCCTCGGGGACGGGCATCGTCTCAAGCCGCTCGAACATCTCGTCCAGCGTGCTCGTGTTGTCGCTCTCGGCCATCGCGATCCTGTCTTCAAGGACGGTCATCGTGGCGCTCCCGGCCGACCTCCATGCGAGTGCAGCCACGCGGTACAACGATACGCACGGTGACCGGGATGCGTAGTGATCACGCCATCGTCACCGTCGTTATTCGGTTGCCGCCCCGCCCCTCACCTCCGACCCTGTTTCCCGTGACCCAGCCGACGGACACGGCCACGTACTTCATCTGCGCCACTCCCCGGACCGGCAGCTCCCTCCTCCTCGGTCTGCTCGGCTCCACCGGGGTCGCCGGGCACCCGCAGGCCTACTTCCGGTCGCCGGACGAGGGGGCGTGGGCCGAGCGGTGGGGGATCCGCCGTACACCTCAAGGGGCCCTGGACTACGGCGAGTTCGTGCGGGCCGCGCTGCGGGAGGGGCGGACAGGCAACGGGGTCTTCGGGGCCAAGCTCATGTGGGGCACGCATGCTGAGCTGACCGGCAGGTTGGCGGGCCTGCATCCTGAACTCGCCGGGGATGAACTACGGCTGCTGGAGCGGGAGTTCGGGCAGCCCGTCCGGTTCGTGCATCTGCGGCGGGACGACATCCTCGCCCAAGCCGTGTCCTGGCTGCGCGCCGAGCAGACCGGGGTCTGGTTCGTCGGCGGGCGGGGTGAGATCAGCGGAGGCGGAGGCCAAGTCGCCGGTGAGCGGCCTCACTTCGACCGTGCCGCCATCACCCGCATCATGCGGACCGTCGAGGAGCACAACGCCGGGTGGGAGCGCTGGTTCGAGGCCTACGGCATCCAGCCGTACCGCGTCCGCTACGAGGACCTCTCCGCCGATCCGTCCGCCGTCACCCTCAGCGTTCTCGACGACCTGGGTCTCGCCCTCCCCGCCGGACAGCAACTCACCCCCAGTCACCACCGCCAGGCCGACCGCCTCAACGAGGAGTGGATCGCCCGGTTCAGCCGGTTCGGCTGACGTGGTCACCTCGGGCGGCGTGAGGACCTGTGGGAGGACCTTCTGCCGGAGGTGTGGGACTGCGCCGGGCTGCCGCTCGTCCCGGGCATCGGGGCCAGGTCGCCGTACTCCCCACCCACCCCCCACGCCTGGTGCATCGCCCCCGCGAACGCCCCCGTGATCTTGTGCTCGCCGGCCGCGTTCGGATGCGTGCCGTCGTACGTGTCGTGGTCGACGTCGTACGACTCGGGGAGGGAGGCCAGGAGGAGCGGGGAGCGCGGGTCGTCCAGGTCGGCGACCGCCTTCGCCTGGAGTTCGTTGAAGAGGGCGACCTCGGTGGCGAAAGGGACGTCCGTGCGGGCGCGGACGTTCGGGATCACCGGCAGGAACACCATCCGTACGGACGGCTTCGCGGTGCGGGCCTGCGCCACGAAGGCGCGCATGTTGTCGGCCGTCTGCGCCGCGTTCGTGTAGAAGCCCAGGTCGATCAGGCCGAGGGAGACGAGGAGCACGTCCGCCCGGTGCGCGCGGACCGCCTCGCCGATCAGCGGGGCCATGTGCAGCCAGCCCTCACCCCAGCCGGCGAGGTGGAAGTGCGGGAAGTCGGGGTCGGCGTACTCGTACGACGTGGGCGTGTCCGTCGCCTTGTCGTACAGCGTCTCGCGCGGGCCGACCACGGCGAACGGGCCGCCGTAGGTCGCGCGCAGGTGCTGCCACATCCGGTAGCGCCATGTGTGTTCGCCCGCGCTCCCGATCGTCATGGAGTCGCCTACGGGCATGAACCTGAGCATCCGCTCATGATGGACGATCAACCGGCGGGGGATGGAACGGGCGGGGTGTGAGGCCCACCACGCCCGCCGCCCGACTGTCCCGACCGCTGCCCCACCGCGCGGGATGGCAGGCTTGGGGCATGCGTCGCTTCCTCGCGTTCCTCGGCGCCGGCTTCCTCGTCGGCGCGCTCGCCCTGCCCGCAGCCGCAGCACCCTCCGACGACGGTGACGGCAAGGGCGACAAGGGGTTCACGATCACCGACTCCCGGATCACCGAGTCCAGCGGGCTCGCCGCCTCGCACCTCCACCCCGGCATCTACTGGACGCACAACGACAGCAACGACGGCCCGTACATCTACGCCGTCGACAGCAGCACCGGCAAGACGGTCGCCACGGTCACGTTCAGCGGCGTCGGCAAGCCGCGCGACGTCGAGGCGATCTCCATCGGCCCGCACAACGAGATCTACGTCGGCGACATCGGCGACAACCTAGACGGGACCTGGCCGTACGTCTGGATCTACAAGCTGCCCGAGCCGAAGGTGCTCAAGGACCAGACGATCCGGGCGACGCAGTACGTCGTGAAGTACTCGGACGGCGCCCGCAACGCCGAGTCGCTGATCGTCCACCCCAAGACCGGGCGCGTGTACATCATCGACAAGAAGGAGGACGGCGGCCACCTCTTCGAGGGCCCGGCCACGCTCTCCTCCTCCGGCACCAACTACTTCAAGCCCATCGCCGCCGTGGACCTCTGGGCCACCGACGCCGCCTTCTCGCCCAACGGCCAACAGCTCGCCGTACGCGGCTACTTGGGCGGTATCTACTACGACTGGAACGGTGGGAAGATCAAGCGCGAGGGCCGCCTCGACGTGCCGTTGCAAGGACAGGGGGAGTCCGTCAGCTACTCCGCCGACGGGACCAAGCTGATGTACGGGAGCGAGGGCACCGACAGTCCGGTGCAGGCGGAGGACGCTCCCGGCGGGAGTTCGGACTCCTCCAAGTCGCCCTCCGGGGGCGGGAGTTCCGCGAGCGGTGACAGCGACGGCGGCTCGGGGAGCAACGTGAAGATCGGTGCCGTGGCCGTCGTGGTCGTCGGCGGGGCGCTGTTCGGACTACGGCGCCTCACGCGTCGTAGGAGCTGAACTCGCCCCTCTCACCGGGCTGTTGGCCCTCGCCGCGCTGGTGGACCACGACCTCCAGCCCGTCGAGGATGCGCCCGAGCCCGAACTCGAAGTGGTCGAAGCCGGCGGTGAAGGTGTCGGGGGAGAGGGACGCGAGCGTCGGGTACGCGCCGGTCGCCATCGCCTTCTCCAGCGCCGGGACCTGGGCGCCGTAGAACTCCGCGTCGGTCAGGCCGGTGCTGCGGGCCGCCTCCTCCTGGTGGACCTGGGTGCGGGCGGCGCCGACGACGTAACCGTCGATCATGACGACGGTCGAGACGAGTTCCGGGTCGGTCAGGCCCATCGGGCGGATACGGCCGAGCAGGTGTTCCAGCGTGGCGAGGGCGCGGGGGCCCAGCAGCGGGCGGGACTGGTTGACGCGCAGCAGCCACGGGTGCCGGCGGTGGACGGCGAGGGCGTCGCGGGCAGCGGTCTCCAGCGCGGCCCGCCAACTGCCGCTGCCCGCACCGTCGTTGGGGCGGTCCGGGAAGCGGACGCGGTCCAGCATCAGGTCGAGGAGTTCGGCCTTGCCGGGGACGTAGCGGTACAGGGACATCGCGCCGGTGCCGAGGTCGGTGGCGACCCGCCGCATGGACACGGAGTCCAGTCCCTCCTCGTCCGCGATGCGGATGGCCGCGTCCACGATCCGGTCGACGGACAGGCCCGGCTTCGGTCCGCGGGTGGGGCGGGGGCCGGTGTCCCACAGCAGTTCGAGGGTGCGGCCGATGTCACCGCTGCCGCTGGACTCCGTCGAGTTCGAGATCGAGTTGGGGGGCCTGCTCGTCATGTGGGGGAGTCTAGGTCGCCGGGCGAAAACCGAGTACACCGTACGCGCAATCGGATACGGTGCACGCAGTTCGGAACGCCCGGTGCAGGAGGGAGGGAAGAGGACCCATGGGTGGTGACACGTACGTGGTGGAGGCCGAGGCGCTGGAGAAGCGCTACGGCGACAAACACGCCCTCGACGGCTTCGACCTGGCCGTCCGCGAGGGCACCGTGCACGGTCTGCTCGGCCCGAACGGCGCCGGCAAGACCACCGCCGTCCGCATCCTCTCCACACTCGTCCGGCTCGACGGCGGCCGGGCGACGGTCGCCGGTCTCGACGTGGCCCGCCAGCCGCGCCAGGTGCGCACCCGGATCGGACTCACCGGCCAGTACGCGGCGATCGACGAGATCCTCACCGGCCGGCAGAACCTGGAGATGTTCGGCCGCCTCTTCCATCTCGGCCGCAGGCGGGCCAAGTTGAGGGCGGCCCAACTCCTGCGCCAGTTCGACCTGGAGGCCGCGGCGGACAAGGGCGCGGGCGGCTACAGCGGCGGCATGCGCCGCCGTCTGGACCTGGCCGCGTCGATGATCCTGGCCCCGGCCGTCCTCTTCCTGGACGAACCGACCACCGGCCTGGACCCGCGCAGCAGGGGCGAAGTCTGGGAAGCGGTACGGCAGTTGGTGGCGGAGGGCACCACCGTCCTCCTGACCACCCAGTACCTGGAGGAGGCCGACCGGCTGGCCTCCCGCATCACCGTCATCGACCAGGGCCGGGCCATCGCCGACGACACCCTCGACGGCCTCAAGAACCGCGTCGGCGGCGACCGTATCGAGGTCGTGCTGCGCGAACCGGCCCACATCCCCTACGCGTTGCAGGCGGTCGCGAGGGTCGCCCACGGCGGCCAACCGGAGGCCGACATGGGTGAGTTGCGGGTGCACGCACCGGTGGCCGACCGGGTGGGCTCGCTGACCGAGGTCGCCCGCTACCTCCACCACTACGGCATCCCGGTCGAGGACATCGGCCTGCGCCGCCCGAGCCTGGACGACGTGTTCCTACGCCTGACGGGCCGCCGTACGGAAGAAGAACCGACCGCCCAGGAGCCGGAGTTCGAGGCTCCGGAGACCGAGGGAGCGGCGGCATGAGCGGTGGCACGTCGACAGCGCCGGCGTCGGCGTCCGCATCCGAGGGGACCGGCCGCACGTACCGCAGACGCCCCCAGCACGGCCGCGTCTTCTGGACGATCGCCGACTGCTGGAACGTCGTCCGCCGAGGCCTGACCCACTACCGCCGCCAACCGGTCAGCATCCTCTGGCAGTTGGGCTTCCCGATCCTGTCCGTGCTGCTGTACGGGTACGTCTTCGGCAAGGCGATGCGGGTGCCGGGCGGCGGCGACTACAAGGCGTTCCTGATGCCGGGCATGTTCGTGATGACGGTGGCCATGGGGTTTGTCTCCACGGCCACGATCTTCGTGAACGACGCGAAGAAGGGCGTCATCGACCGGTTCCGCTCCATGCCGATGGCGCCGTCGGCGGTGGTCGCGGGGCGCGGCGCGACCGATCTCATCGTCGCCTGCGCGGAGTTGGGCATCATGATGGCCACGGCGTACGGCATGGGCTGGCGCCCGGCGTTCGGCGCGGGCCCCGACCTCGGCGCGGGCCTCGGCGTCGACATCGGCCTCGGCCTGGACTTCGTGAAGGCGGTGGCGCTGCTCCTGGCACTCCGCTTCGCGCTGATCTGGGTGGGCGTGTGGCTGGGGTTGCTGCTCCCGGGCCCCGAGCAGGTGGGCGGCCTCTTCGCCATCGTCTTCCCCCTGACGATGATCTCCAGCATCTACGTCTCCCCGACCCAGATGCCCCACTGGCTCGGCCAGGCCGCCCTCTGGAACCCGCTCTCGTCGACGGCGGGCGCCACCCGCGCGCTCTTCGGCGCCCCGACGGGCCAGGGCACGTCCTGGCCGGAACAGCATGCGCTGCTGCTCGCGGGGGCGTGGCCGGCGGCGCTGACGCTGCTGTTCCTTCCGCTGGCGGTACGGAGGTTCCGCAGGCTCAGCCGATAGCCGTGGACGATTGTCGGCGTCCGTTGCCTTGACGTGTTCACGTGACGTGGCTTCCATGGGAGGCGCAGGGTGGTGGGAGCGCTCCCACCGGTTCCGGACCCGCGCCTCCGAGAGGAAGCAGCGACATGTTCCGCAACGTGAGAAGAGCGCTGGGGGTTGCCGCCGCGGCGATCCTGTTACCGCTGGCCGGCGTCCACACGGCACAGGCGGCCGATACGGCGGGTCTGAAGGGCGTGGCAGCCGACGCACCCGGGGCCGGATACTGGCACACCAGTGGCCGCCAGATCCTCGACGCGTCCGGGCAGCCGGTCCGTATCGCCGGGATCAACTGGTTCGGCTTCGAGACCGCCAACTACGTTGTGCACGGCCTCTGGTCACGCGACTACAAGAGCATGATCGACCAGATGAAGTCGCTGGGCTACAACACCATCCGCCTCCCCTACAGCGACGACATCCTCAAGCCCGGCACGGTCCCCAACAGCATCGACTTCTCCAGCGGCAAGAACGCCGACCTCCAGGGCCTGAGTTCGTTGCAGATCATGGACAAACTGGTCGCCTACGCCGGCCAGGACGGCCTGAAGGTCATCCTCGACCGGCACCGCCCGGACGCGTCGGCGCAGTCGGCGCTCTGGTACACGGCGGCGGTACCGGAGTCGACCTGGATCGCCAACCTCCGCTCGCTGGCGGCCCGTTACGCGGGCCAGTCGACAGTCATCGGCATCGACCTCCACAACGAGCCGCACGATCCGGCGTGTTGGGGCTGCGGCGACGTGGCGACGGACTGGCGCCTCGCGGCGGAGCGCGCGGGCAACGCGGTGCTGGCGGTCAACCCCGACCTGCTGATCTTCGTGGAGGGCGTGCAGACGTACGCCGGCGTATCGGGCTGGTGGGGCGGCAACTTGATGGGCGCGGGCCAGTACCCGGTCCAACTGACCGTGCCCGACCGGGTCGTGTACTCGGCCCACGACTACGCGACGAGCGTGGCCCAGCAGCCGTGGTTCAGCGACCCGTCCTTCCCGGCGAACATGCCCGGGGTGTGGGACAAGTACTGGGGTTACCTCTTCCGGCAGAACATCGCGCCGGTGTGGGTGGGCGAGTTCGGCACGACGCTGGCGTCGACGGTGGACCAGAAGTGGCTTGCGGCACTGGTGAGTTACCTCCGCCCGACCTCGACGTACGGCGCCGACACCTTCTCCTGGACCTTCTGGTCGTGGAACCCCAACTCCGGTGACACGGGCGGAATCCTGAAGGACGACTGGGTGACCGTGGACACGGTGAAGGACGGGTATCTGGCGAGCGTCAAGGCGGCGGGGTTTCCGAGCACGGGGACGGGGACGGGTGGAGGCGGTGACGGCGGCGGGAGCACCGCGGCTTGCACGGCGTCCTACGCCGTCACCAGCGACTGGGGGAGCGGCTTCAACGCCGCCGTGACGGTGACGAACTCCGGGACCTCGGCCCTCAAGTCCTGGCAGGTGAAGTGGACTTGGTCCGGCGCCCAGCAGGTCACGAGCATGTGGAACGCGTCGTACACCCAGAGCGGGGCGAGTGTGACCGCGGTGAACGCGGATCACAACGGGAGTGTGGGGGTGGGGGGTTCGGCGAGTTTCGGGTTCGGGGGAGCTCCGGGGGGTGGGAGCGCGCCGAGCCTGAGCTGTACGGCGACGTGAGGGGCTGAGGAGGCCGGGCCGGGTTGTCGCTCAGGTCGACGGCTCGGCCCGTCCGGCGGGTGTCGTCAGTGGGTGGACGGCGTTCATCGCCTCGTCGAGGAGGGTGGGCAGCGGGAGGCGGCCCTCCTTCCGTACCCACAACAACGCCGCCGCCGAGGTGCCCGAGGACACCGGCACGTCCACCTCCGGCGACGAGGCGTGGCGGCGCACCTTCGACCTCAACGTCATGGCCGCGGTCTGGGGCGCGCGGCACGCGATCCCGGCGATGTTGGCCAGTGACGGCGGCGGCTCGATCATCAACATCTCGTCCGGCGCCGTGCGTCACCCCACCGCGACGAAGGCGGCCTACGGCGCCTGCAAATCCGCGCTGGAGACGTTCTCCCTGTACATCGGCGCCCAGCACGGCGCGGACGGCATCCGCAGCAACGTCGTACGGCCCGGGTTCGTGCTCACCGAAGGCGTCCGGGAGATCTTCGACGAGGAACAGCGGCAGCGGTTCGCGGACATGCTGGCCCTGGGCCGCGTCTGCGAACCGCAGGACATCGCCGAGACGGTCGCCTTCCTGGCGTCACCGGCGGCCGGTTACGTCAACAGCGCGGTCCTCGACGTCGACGGGGTCGGGGCCAGGCCGATGGTCTCCTGGTGACGCCCATGACCTCCTGGCTGTTGCTCAGCTGTCCAGGGGGCAGGGGAGGTTGGGCTTCGTTCAGGGGGCGACTTCAGGGATCCCGGCGATGACGTCGATCTCCACCGCGGCGCCCAGGGCCAGTTGGGTGACACCAACCGTGGTCCGGCTCGGCAGTGGTCCACGGAACCATGTCCGGTACGCCTTGTTGAAGCCGTCGAACTCGTCGAAAGAGGTGAGATAGACGCGCAGCATCAGCACGTCGTCGAGGGTCAGCCCGAACTGACCCAGTACCCCTTCGAGGTTGCGCCGCACCTGCTCCGCCTCGACCACCAGGTCGCCGCCGCCGACCAGCTCACCGGTCACGGGATCGGTGGCCAACTGCCCGGAGAGGAACACGGTGGAGCCCCACCTCGTCGCATGCGAGTACGCGCCCGCCGGCGGGGGAACGGCATCCCCGGTGAAGGAGAACGTCTCCTTCTGAACCGGCTCGCCCTGCTGAACCGGCCGTACTGGGTGGGAGCTTGAAGGCGTCATACGGCAACCTCTCCAAAGCTGTCGACCATGGACCTGAGCAGTCGGCCATGGACCTGCGCACGCTATCCGACCGCCGAGCACTTGATCCACAAAAAGCATGAAGGATGCGGCGCTGAGACCAGGCGGATCATCACCCGGGTTCGTGGGGATCTGATGTCTGAGCACAGCGCGTATGGCTTCTCCGGGTGGGAAGGGCGGATAGTGGTCGGCCGCGTGGAAGCGTTTGGGCCAACGGCGCCGGCGGGCGTCCGCCTATTCGCGCTGCGCCCTGTGCCGCCACGCCAGCAGATCAACACACTCACGCAGGTCAGGCCGCGGCGGGTCAGCGCGTTCCAGCATCACCATGATGGCCTGGATGCTGCGGCCGGCGGCGATGAGCCCGTCCACCTCTGCCTGCGCCTCCGCCGACAGCCTGTTCCACGCCATGTCGTCCATGCACAGATCCAACCAGCGGAACAGCCCAAGCGGTTCGAACAACCGTGGCCCGCACGCCCGTTGATGCAACTCCTCGTCCTGTTGCCACGAAAGGGGGCAAAGCCGCCGATCCGCGTCCAGACGGGCAACTACGCGGCGGACGCGCCGAGTTACCCAGTGCGGCCGGCGGAGGAGGAAGCCTGTGCGCGCTCATCTATATGTTCATGACGTGGCTGAGGAAGGCCCACGAGAGCGAGGGCAAGGACGTCATCGAGTACGTGGTGCCCACCCTCGTGGCCACGATGCGGATGATGCCCAGGAGTTGTCCCCCCGAGGTCATCCCCATGATGGCCGGCCTGGTGATCGCCGCGGGTACCGAACTGAGCCCCCACCTGGGGCGTCAGCAGTACGGCGACTGGACCAAGGAGGAGATGATTCCGCTGGAGGCCACGGCGTTCCTGCTCGCGGAACACATCAACCGCATCGCCGGCAACCCCGAATTCGCCACCCGCATGATCGTGGACGCGCTGACCAATATCGCTGGGGAGGGCTAGAAGTCCCGGCGTAGGACGATGAGTTCAGGGCTCAGGGGGCTGGGTGTGCGGGGCGGACTTCGTCATCTTGTCCGCAAGCGGTACCTCATAGTGCAACGTCGGCGTCCGCATCGCCTTGTGCGCCGGCGGTACCCACGTCCATGCTGGTGCGCCGCTCCAGGGTCGAGTCAGCCGAGCCGAACACCGCACCGTCCCGCTTCGCCCCCACGCACAACCACACATAGACCAGGTCGAGCACGCTGCACATGATGCCGAGGCCGAGCAGGAACCCGTCGTGCTGGAGGGCGCCGAAGAGGATCGTGGGCGCGAGCGTGCCGAGCCACTTGGCCACCGCGATCGTCACCGACTGTCCGCGCAGTCCGCGCCGTGCGACGAACATCGCGACGAACAGGGCGGACATCAGCAGGTTCTGGAGAAACGCCGAGTAGCCGGCCCCGTCCTCCGCGCCGAACTTCGCCAGGAACAGCCACTGCACGGCGAACGACGTCCCGAACAGCAGCACGCTCAGCCCGGCGAACATCCGTGGCGTGACGAACGACGGGAACTCGGCGCGGCCGTACCGGAAGAACGTGTACACGATGACCGCGTCGGCGATGCCCCACACCAGGTTGATGCCGCCCTGCACCGACGGGTCGAAGACCAGGTTGTGCACCGCGTACGTCCACTCCCACGCGAAGTTCAGGCCCAGCGCCACGGCAGGCATGGCGTAGGTGCGTTCGCGGAACCCGACCCGGATCGCCTCGATGTACACGATCGTCCAGGCGATGCCGCTCGCGAGGATGAGGGCGATATCCATCTGCGTCTCCTGTTGCGGATCTTCGAGGGGTCGCGCGGACGCTAACAGACACGTTCGGGGATGTGGGCGATGGCTGCCTTACGCGAGTGTGACGTACGGACGTGGGGACGCACCACGTCGTACTCGGCTTGCGGGGGCGGTTGTTGGGGCTTCGGCGGGAGCCGCCATGCGTACGGGCCCGGCGTCCGGACTTCCTCCCCAAGGTCCGTGTCGGGCAAGGGAGTTCCGGCAGGGCTTTCTCCTGCAGTTCTGCTACGCACATGCCGGTCCCCCCCGCCCCACCCCCCTGCGCCTACGCCTACGCCTACGTCGGGAGGCTACTTGCGGGGCAAAGACGTGTTCGTGATCGGCAGCTTCTGGACCGCCCCCGCCACGTACAGGTCCGTCGGAGCCGTGCGCAGCGTGAACGTGTCGTCGTAGGACGAGACACGCACCGACAGGACGAAGAAGCCGTCGTCCTCCGCGGTCACCTTCACGTGGGACTCCTGCTCCCAGTACGTCTGCAGGAAGACCTCCGTGCCCTGGGGCTCGACGCCCTTGGGGAGGGTGACCTTGCCCTGGACGGTGAGGATGTCGCCAGCCTTCACCTTCTTCTTGTTGACCGAGTAACTCACCGAGCTGGACCTGGTCTTGGCGGCGACCGTGGTCTCCGCGAAGTAGCCGTCCTGCGGGGTGTTGAGGTCGCCGTCCTCGTCGTAGAGGGCGGTGATGTGCACGTCGTGCTGGACGTTGAGCAGGCTGCTGCCGCCCGAGCGGTCGATGTCGACGTCCGGGATCGTGAACTTCCCGTTGGCGTCGGTGACCGGCTTGCCCAGGTCGCGGGGCTCGTAGTAGTTGGGGTCGATCGGGTCGCCCCACGGGTTCCAGGTCGTGAACTGGACGACTTCCTGGAGGGTGACGGGGATGTTCGGCGCCGGGGTGCCGTCGGCCTTGGTGACGGTGCCGGTGACGTCGACGTAGCGCTCGGCGTAGTTCGTGCTGGCCGGGTTCGTCGTCACGGTCAGCACGTACGCGTCGCCGGGCGCGGCGTCCGCTGAGGCGGCCGGCGCGGACAGGGCGCCCGCGGCGAGGAGCAGCGCGGTGGTGGCGGCGAGCCGCGTCGGCAGGGACTTCCTGGGCATGGGGCAACTCCAACTTCGGTCGGGAATCGAGGAGTTGCGCCGCAGGTGTGCGACGCAACGGGTTCGACCGGCGGGGTGCGGTGGGAGTTGTCTCCTGTGTGTTCGCTGTTACTCGGCTGTGGCGTGGGGGTGTTTTGTCCGGGTTGCTGGTTCACCTGGACTTCGGCCGCGGGCTGCCCCGCATTGCCCTACGACGCCGAAGGGCGCCCCGCGGTCGATCCGCAGGGCGCCCTTCGGCGTCGTAGAACAGTGCTACTGGACGGCGACTACAGCTTCTCGATGACGTAGTCGACGCACTTCGTCAGCGCCTCGACGTCCGCCGGGTCGATCGCCGGGAACATCGCCACGCGGAGCTGGTTGCGGCCGAGCTTGCGGTACGGCTCGGTGTCGACGATGCCGTTCGCGCGGAGCACCTTCGCCACGGCCGCCGCGTCGATCTCGTCGGCGAAGTCGATCGTGCCGATGACCTGCGAGCGCTTGGTGGGGTCGGACACGAACGGGGTCGCGTACTTCGACTCCTCCGCCCAGCTGTACAGACGGCTCGACGAGTCCTTCGTGCGGGCCGTCGACCAGGCCAGGCCGCCCTGGCCGTTGATCCACTCCAGCTGCTCGTTGAGGAGGAACAGGGTGGACAGCGCAGGGGTGTTGTACGTCTGGTTCTTGCGGGAGTTGTCGATCGCCGTCGGGAGCGAGAAGAACTCGGGTACGTGGCGGCCGGACGCGTGGATGCGCTCGGCGCGCTCGATCGCGGCGGGGGAGAAGACGCCGATCCACAGGCCGCCGTCGGAGGCGAAGGACTTCTGCGGGGCGAAGTAGTAGACGTCCGTCTCGGCGATGTCGACCGGGAGGCCGCCCGCGCCCGACGTGGCGTCGACGAGGACGAGGGCGCCTTCGTCGGCGCCCGCGACGCGCTTGATCGGGGCCGCGACGCCCGTCGACGTCTCGTTGTGCGTGTACGCGTACACGTCCACGCCCGCCTCGGCGGCCGGCTCCGGGTGCGTGCCCGGGTCGGAGGAGATGACCGTCGGCTCGGCCAGCCACGGCGCCAGCTTGGCCGCCTTCGCGAACTTCGAGCTGAACTCGCCGAAGGTCAGGTGCTGGGACTTGCTGTCGATCAGGCCGTGGGTCGCGACGTCCCAGAAGGCCGTCGAACCGCCGTTGCCGAGGACGACCTCGTAGCCCTCGGGCAGCGAGAACAGCGCGGAGACGCCCTCACGCACCTTGCCGACCAGGTTCTTGACCGGGGCCTGGCGGTGGGACGTACCCAGCAGAGACGTACCGGTGGCGGCCAGCGCGTCCAGCGCCTCCGTCCGCACCTTGGAGGGGCCAGCGCCGAAACGTCCGTCGGCGGGCTTGATGTCAGCGGGAATCTCGATATCAGCCACGAGCCGGAGCGTATCTCCTCGGTGAAACCGGACGGAAACGCGTCCGTTCGATGAGACGACCGAGGAGATCACCGGTGAGACGACCCGTCCGGCCCGTGGACAAGTGGATCAGTCGCCCGGTGTCAGCTTTACCGGCAGCTCGAAGATGTCGTTCTGCGTCACCACCGGCTTGTTGCGGAGCTCGGCCGCCGGGACCGCCACGTCCAGGTGCGGGAAGCGCTCGTAGAGGGCCGGGAGCGCCACGTCCGCCTCCAGGCGGGACAGTGCCGCGCCGGGGCAGACGTGCGGGCCGTGGCCGAAGGAGATGTGGCGGTTCTCGCTGGTGCGGGTGATGTCGAACTCGCCCGCCGTCGGCCCGTGGGCCTCCTCGTCGCGGCCGATCGCGGCGTACGACACGATCAGCGCGTCCCCGGCCGGGAGGACCTTGTCGCCGACCTGGACGTCCTCCGTGGCGAAGCGGATCAAGACGTGCGAGGTGGGCGTCGAGTGGCGCAGGGTCTCCTCGATCACCGAGGACCAGTCGGCCTCGCCGGCCAGCACCAGGGCGCGCTGGACCGGGTGCTTCGACAGGTTGACGACCGTGTTGACGATCAGCGAGATCGTCGTCTCATGGCCGGCCGCGACCATCAACTGGAGCGTGGAGACGATCTCCTCGTCGGTGAGGTGGTCGCCGTTCTCGGACGCCGCGATCAGGGCGGAGGTCAGGTCGTCGCCGGGTTCGGCGCGCTTGGCCGCGACCGTCGCGGCCATGATGCCCGCGAGTTCCGTGAGGGTGGCGATCACCTCGGCCGGCGGCGTCTGCGTCGAGAAGAACTTCTCGAACAGCTCCTTCAGGCGCGGGAGTTGGTCCTCCGCTATGCCCATGAGGTCGGCGATGACGTACATGGGGAGCGGGTACGCGAACGCCGCCTTCAGGTCGACCTCGTCCCCGTCCAGGCCGTCGAGCAGGCCTTGCGTCCGCTTGGCGATCCGCTCCCGCATCTGCTCCACCCGGCGCGGGGTGAGCGCCTGCGCGACCAGCGTGCGCATCCGGCGGTGGTCCGCGCCGTCCACGGTCAGCATCGAACGGCCCGGGTTCGCGAGCCCGATCAGCGGCCAGTCCGCGGGGATCTCGCCGCGCTGCCAGGCACCCCAGACGTTGATGTCCTTCACCAGCCGCGGATCCGTGAGCAGCTGTTTCGCCTCGGCGTGCCGCGTCACCGCCCACACGGGCACGCCACCGGGCAGTTCTACGGCGGCCAGCGGACCGGCCTCGCGAAGCCTCGCGCTCTCGCCGTCCAGGTCGCCGACGAACGGGTCGAGGACGATACGGGTCTCTTCGGTACCGGTGCTCATGCGGGAGTGCCTCCAGGGCAGGGCTCAAAGAGCAGGGGTCAAAGGGGGACAGGTCTCGAAGGGGGAGCTGGGATCAAAGGGGGGGCTCGAAGGGCGGAACTCAGAGCGCGGCGACGGGCGTGAACCGCACCGGCAGTTCCGTCAGCCCCCGCAGCCACGGCGACGGTCTCCGCGTCAGGGACTCGGCCGGTACCGCCAGGTCGATGTCCGGCAGCCGGTCCAGCACCACCTCGATCCCCGTCCGCGCGATCACCTCGGCCACCTCCTGCGCCGGGAACGGACACCGGTGCTCCCCGTGCCCGAAGGAGAAGTGCGCGTTGTTGCCGCCGGTGAGGGCGGAGCCGTCGGTGCGGACCTGGGGGTCGGAGTTGGCGCCCTGGAGGCCGAGGAGGAGCAGGTCGCCGGCGCGGATGCGGCGACCGCCGAGCTGGGTGTCGCGGGAGGCCCAGCGCCCGGCCACGTTCTGCGTCGGGGTGTCCTCCCACAGGACCTCGTTCATCGCCTCGGCGACACTGTTGCGGCCGCCGAAGAGGGAGGCCGCGAAACGGTCGTCGGTCAGCATCAGCCGCAGCGAGTTGCCGATCCAGTCGGCGGTCGGCTGGTGACCGGCCGCCATCATCACCATCAAGTCCTGGGCGATCTCGACGTCGTTGAAGCCGGACTCGTGCGTCAGCATCCGCGACACGACGTCGTCCGCCGGCTTCTCCTTCCGGTCGGCCAGCAACTGCCCCATGGACGTGGCCAGATGGGTCTGCCCGGCGATCGCCCGCTCGCGTCCGTCGATCATGTCGTTGAGCGCGGTCACCAGACCGGGACCCTGCTCGTCCCGGAAGCCGTAGAGCCGGGCCAGGACCCGTACCGGCAGCAGCATCGCGTAGTCGCCGACGATGTCCGTCTCGCCCTTGGCGCAGATCCCGTCGATCAGCTCGTCCGCGAACTTCTCTGTGTACGACCGGAGTTCGGACGGGTCCACGGCCTCCAGCGCGTCGCTGATCATGCCGACGCGCTCGCGGTGCCGCTCGCCGACCGTGTAGAGGATCGACGGCTGCTTACGGCCGATCATCGGCAGCAGCGGCCAGTCGTCGGGGATGCCGTCCCACTGGTTCCACAGGTCGGAGTCACGGCTGAACAGGACCGGATCGCCGGTGACTTGGTGCAGCTCGCGGTAGCCGAGCACCAGCCAGGCCGGGATGTCGCCGTCGAGCACCACGGGGGTCACGGCGCCGTGCTCACGCCGCATCTCCCGGTACAGCTGCGCCGGTTCGGTCTGGAACCTGGGTCCACTCAGCGGTACGGGCGCGGTCACAGGGTCAACTCCTGGTGGGGGGAGGGGACTTGGCGGCGGGCGGCGCCCTGGCCGTCGTAACGGCCCCTGGTGTGTTCGTTCTTGACGTGCTCGACCAGGGTGATCAGCACCTGTTTCGCGGACGCGCGGGAGCGGGCGTCGCAGTCCAGGAGGGGGACGTGCGGGTCGAGGTCGAGGGCCTCGCGGATCTGCTGCGGGGCGTAGGTCGGGCCGCCGAAGTCGTTGCAGGCCACGATGAAGGGGGTGCCGTGGTGTTCGAGGCGGTCGATCGCGTACCAGGAGTCGCCGATCCGGCGGGTGTCGACGAGGACGACCGCGCCGAGCGTCCCGGAGAACAGCCGGTCCCAGAGGAACCAGAACCGTTCCTGCCCGGGGGCGCCGAACAGGTACAGCACATTGCGGGCGTCGAGCGTGATGCGGCCGAAGTCGAAGGCGACGGTGGTCGCGGACTTGCCGCGCACCTCGCTGATGTCGTCGACGGCCTCGCCGGCCTTCGTCATCGTCTCCTCGGTGTTGAGGGGACGTATCTCGCTGACCGAGCGGACCAGCGTGGTCTTGCCGACGCCGAAGCCGCCGACGACCACGATCTTCAGGCCGTTGTCGGCGGAGGCACCCAAGGGGGTGCGCGCGTCAGAGGTTGCGGAGTCCAACGAGCACCTGTTCCAGGACGTCGGGATCGAGATCGGCCTTGCGCGGATGGCGGGCGCTGACCCGGCCGGCCGCGAGAAGGTCGGAGAGGAGGATCTTGGTGATGCTCACCGGGAGTCTCAGCTCGGCCGCCAACTCGACGACGGCCGTGGGGTGTTCGGTGATCCGCAGGATCGCCGCGTGCTCCGACTGCATCCCGGTCACCGGATCGCACTCGGCGACCACGAGGGTCACCAGGTCGAACGGGCTGTCCGGGCCGGAACGGGCGCGGCCTCCGGTGAGCGTGTAGAGGCGGTCGGGTGAGTCGTCCCTGCCGGGGCGGCTCATCACGTACGGGGTTCCGCGCGGAGGTGCTCGCCGAGCTGTTCGACCAGCTCGCTCATGTTGTGCCCGATCAGCCCCGCGTCCGCGTCCTCGGTGGTGACGAGGGCCAGGTGCGCGCCCTCGCCCGCCTCGACGATGAACAGCACCCCGCCGTAGAACTCGGTCATCGCGGAGCGCACACCCCCGCTGCCGTCCCCGAACTCCACCGACGCGCCGTGCGACAGCGACTGGATCCCGGCGGCGATCGCCGCGAGCTGGTCGGCCTGGTCGACGGAGAGTTCGGGCGTCCGGCACAGCTTCAGGCCGTCGCGGGACAGCACGAGCGCGTGCCGCGCGCCCGGGGTGCGCTCCAGGAGGCCCTCGATGAGCCAGGTGAGCTTCTCGTCGGCGGTCGTCGTGCCGGTCATGAGGTGGGGTTGCCTTCCGAGTGGGAGAGGGAGGGGGTGGGCTCTGCTGATACGGGGCTGTCCGCGTCGGTGCCGGACGAGCGCGTGCCCTGGTCGGTCGCCGCCTCGCGTACGGCCTGGCGGAAGCTGTTGAAGCGGGCGGTGCGGGCGAGGGTGTCGTCGGCCGAGGGGGCGGGGTGCGTCGTCTCGGGCACCGGGGACTCCGCACGCGCGCGTGCACGCTCGGCCTCCGCGAGTGCCTGACCCCGGCGCCGCTTGGGCAGGCCTTCGGGCAACGCGTTCGCTACGTCCATCACGGCATCGGCCGGGGCACCGCGGTCCGGCGACTCGTGCGTGGGCACCGGGTCCGGGTCCAGGTCGGCGACGGTGCGCCCGGCGGCGTAGGACATCCACGGATGGTCCCGGACGGAGGCCGCGGGCTCGGGAACTGCCTCCGGATCCACCGGTGTCGATGTCGACGACGACGGCTCGGGAAGGTCGAGGGACACCTGCGGCGTCGGCGCGTCCTGGGGCACCAGGATGTCCTGCGGTACGAGCATCAGGACGCCGGTGCCACCCCGCGCGGAAGGCCGGTACGACACCTTCAGGCCGTACTTGCGGGCCAGCCGCCCGACGACCGCGAGGCCCAGCCGGGTGCCGGTGAGACCGCCCAGCTCGGTGGAGTCGCCGGAGACGGCCCGCTCGGCGCGGCGCAGCTGGATGTCGCCCATGACCAGGCCGCTGTCCTCCACCGAGAGGATGACCCCGGCGGGCACTTCTTCTACGTAGACATGCACTTCGGCGCTCGGCGGCGAGAAGTTCGCGGCGTTGTCGAGGAGTTCGGCGAGCGCGTGCATCACGCCCTCGGCCGCGTGCCCGGCGACGGCGGTGTCGCTCGCGGAGTGCACGCGCACGCGTTGATAGCCGCTGATACGGCCCATCGCGCCCCGCAGGATCGACTCCATGGCGATGGGACGGGCCCAACGGCGGCCGGAGCGCGCGCCCGTGAGGACGGCGACGGAGTCGGCGAGACGGCCCGCCTGCGCGGTGCGGTGGTCGAGGTGGAGCAGGTCGGCGAGGACGTCCTCGTCCGAGTGCCGCTCCTCCATGGAGCGCAGGTCGGCGAGCATGCCGGTGGCCAGCGCCTGCATCCGGCCCGCCGCGTTGGCGGTCGCGGAGAGCGCGGCGGCACGCTCGTGGGAGTCGCGGCGGGCCCGCTCGGCCAGCTGCTTGTTCTCGGCGCTCAGCCGGGCGCGCTCCAGCTCGCTCTCGTCCGTGAGGCGGCTGCGTTCCTCCGCGAAGGAGGTGGTGAGCCGCATGCGCTCCTGGGAGAAGTCGGAGGTCAACCGGGAGCGTTCCTGCGAGAGTTCCGCGGTCAGCCGGGCCCGCTCGTGGGTCAGCTCCTCGGTCAGCTGCACGCGCTCCCGGTCGAAGTCCGTGCTCAGCCGGGCCCGTTCCTGCAGCAGCCGCCCCGCGTCCAGGGTGACGGCCTCAAGACGGCGGCGGGTGATCCGGGCCGTCTGGTACGCGTGCGTGGCGAGCGCGACGGCCGCGCACAGCAGCAGCGCGCCGGCACCGGCACCGCAGGCGACCGCGAGGCGCTTCGAGCCGGGGGTCACATAGACCGCGCCGGCGACCGCGAGCCCGGCCAGTACGGCGGTGAACAGGGGGACGGGGGCGACGGTGCGGAAGGTGGGTCGTTCGCCGGGAAGTATGGGGGCGGTCATGAAGGGGGTCCTCGGTCGGGTCCTCGGGCGTCTTTGGTCGTGGTCCTCAGTCGTCCTCGGTCGTGTCCTCGGGGGGTGCTCGTCGGGTTCCTGGGCGAGAAGCGACTCCGGGTGCTCAACTGGCTGTCACTATATGAGAGTTAGTGATCGAACTGGGGAGGTTCTGGATGCGTTTACAGAATCGGTGCCCTGTGGGTGCGAAGTTTCCCGGAACGTTTCGCCAGATGCCGGACGGTCACTGTCAGTGGTCGGGTGCATGCTGGGGGCATGGCTGATCTTCAGGTGGACCTTCGGGCGGGAGCGGCGGGAGCGGCGGAACTGGCGGCCGTCCAGGCACAGCTGCGCGGGACCGTCCGGGGCGAGGTCGGTTTCGACGTCACGTCCAGGGCGCTGACGACCATGGACGCGTCCAACTACCGACGCGTGCCCCTGGGTGTCGTAGCGCCCCGTGACGCCGACGACGTGGCGGCGACGCTCGCGGCCTGCCGGTGGTGGCACGCGGCGGCGGCACGTCCATCGCCGGCCAGGCGACGGGCACGGGCGTGGTCCTGGACTTCACCCGCCACATGAACGGACTGGTGTCCCTGGACCCCGCCTCCCGTACGGCGGTCGTCCAGCCCGGCCTGGTCCTCGACCGCCTCCAACAGGCCGCCGCCCCGCACGGTTTGCGCTTCGGCCCCGACCCCTCGACCCACAGCCGCTGCACCCTCGGCGGCATGATCGGCAACAACTCCTGCGGCTCCCACTCGGTCGCCTGGGGCACGACGGCGGACAGCGTGAGCGAGCTGTCCGTGATCACCGCGCGGGGGGATCTCCTGCACCCCGGCCGCGACTGGGCGGGCGCCCCGGAGGGCCTACGGCCGCTCGTGGACGCCGAGTTGGCCCGCCTGCGCACCGGCTTCCCGGACCTCCCCCGCCGCATCTCGGGCTACGCCCTGGACGCCCTCCTCCCCGAGAACGGCGCGGACGTGGCCCGCTCCTTCTGCGGCAGCGAGGGCACGCTGGGCATCCTCACGGAGGCGGTCGTACGACTCGTCGAGGCACCCCGCGCGCGTGCGTTGGCGGTACTCGGTTACGCCGACGAGAGCGCGGCGGCGGAGGCGGCGGCGGGGCTCCTGCCTTGTGCGCCGCTCACCGTCGAGGGCATGGCGGCCGACCTGGTCCGCTCCACGGCCGACCTCCCCCGAGGCGGCGCCTGGCTGTTCGTCGAGACCGGCGGCGACACGGAGGCGGAGGCACGCGCGCGTGCGGAGACCATCGTCCGCGCGGCCGACGTCCTCGACTCCCTGGTGGTGACCGACCCGTCGAGCCAGCGCGCGTTGTGGCGCATCCGCGAGGACGCGAGCGGTACGGCGACGAGGATGCCGGACGGCTCGGAGGCGTGGCCGGGCTGGGAGGACTGCGCGGTGCCGCCGGCCCGACTGGGCGCGTACCTACGGGACTTCAGAGGGTTGCTGGTCGAACACGGCCTACGGGGAACGCCGTACGGCCACTTCGGGGACGGCTGCATCCACGTCCGCATCGACTTCGACCTGCTGACGGAGGCGGGGGTGGCCCGCTTCCGCGGCTTCTCGGAGGAGCTGGCGGAGTTGGTGGCGGCCCACGGTGGCTCGCTCTCCGGAGAACACGGGGACGGACAGGCGCGCGCGGAACTCCTCCCGAAGATGTACGGCGCCGAGATGGTGACCCTGTTCGAGCGCGCGAAGGGGGTGTGGGACCCGGACGACCTCCTCAACCCCGGGATGCTGGTGAGGCCGGCCCCGCTCGACACGAACCTCCGCTTCTCGGTGCTCCCGCGTGAGCCGGTGGACGTGGTGTTCGGCTACCCGTCCGACGGCGGGGACTTCTCGGCGGCGGTACGGCGGTGCGTGGGGGTGGCCAAGTGCCGTACGACAGAGGTGTCGGGACCGTCGGTGATGTGCCCGTCGTTCCGCGCGACGGGCGAGGAGGCGCACTCCACGCGCGGGCGTGCCCGACTCCTCCACGAGATGCTCGCGGGCGAACTCGTCACCGACGGCTGGCGGTCGACGGAGGTCCGGGACGCGCTGGACCTGTGCCTGTCCTGCAAGGGCTGCCGCACGGACTGCCCGGTCGGGGTCGACATGGCCACGTACAAGGCGGAGTTCCTGCACCACCACTACGAGGGGCGACGACGGCCCGCGGCCCACTACGCGATGGGGTGGCTGCCGCGCTGGCTGCGGCTGGTGGAGCGGACGCGTACGGCGTGGCTAGTCAACTCCCTTGCTTCTGTACGGCCGTTGGCGGCGCTGGCGAAGAGGTTGGGCGGGATCGCGGGGGAGCGGAGGATTCCGAGGGTGGCGAGGGTGACGTTCACCCGGTGGTCGAAGCGATGGTTCAGGGCGAAGACGCGGGGGATGCGTGCCGACTGGCGGGCGGGCCGGGAACCCGAGCGTCCCCGGGGCGGCGCCGTCATGGTCTGGCCGGACACCTTCACCGAGCACCTCTCACCGTCGGTGGGAATGGCGGCCGTGCGCGTACTGGAGGCGGCCGGGCTCTTCGTGGTGCCCATGCCGACGAAGACCTTCGGCGCGAGGGAGTTGCCGGACGAGGACGGCGACGGCGCTGCGTACACCTTCAGCCCCTGGAAGGCCCGCCGAGTCCGCGTCTGCTGCGGCCTGACCTACGTGTCGACCGGCCAACTCGACCGCGCCCGCGCGGTGTTGCGCGACACGCTGGACCTGCTGGATGTGTTCCTGAGCCCTGACCTGCCCGACATGGACGAGGTTCCGGCGTACTTCGTCGTCCTGGAGCCGAGCTGCGCGGCGGCCCTCCGCGCGGACCTCCCCGAACTGCTGCCCGACGATCCCCGCGCGGCCCGCCTCGCCGCCAGGGTCCTCACCTTCGCCGAGGCCCTGGAACGCCTCGCCCCCGGCTGGACCCCACCCCGCATCGACCGCCCCACGGTCGGCCAGACCCACTGCCACCAGCACGCGGTCCTGGGCGACGCCCCCGACCGCCGCCTGCGCGAGGCGGCCGGCCTGGCGGGCGAACTGGCGGGCGGCTGCTGCGGGTTGGCAGGCAACTTCGGCTTCGAGAAGGGCCACTACGAGGTGTCGACGACATGCGCGGAGGAACAACTCCTCCCGGCGGTACGCCAGGCACCGCAGGACGCGGTGATCCTGGCGGACGGCTTCTCGTGCCGTACACAGTTGGAGCAGCTGGCGGGGGTACGGGGCCGGCATCTCGCGGAGGTACTGGCGGACGCGCTGGACGGAGAAGGGAAGTGACCGACGAACTGGGCCGAGTCGCCGTCCTCTCCGACATCCACGGCGTGCTCCCCGCCCTGGAAGCGGTCCTCGCCGAACCGGAGGTGGCCGCCGCCGACCGCATCGTCCTCACCGGAGACATCACGGCGGGCCCCCAACCGGCGGAAGTAGTAGACCTGTTGCGTGCGCAGGCCGACCGAGTGCTGTGGATCTCGGGCAACGCGGACCGCGAACTGGTCGAGTACCGCAGGGGCGAACGCGACGACATCCCCGACCCGATCGCCCCGTACGCGGCGACCGCCCTCCGCCCCGACCAGGTCGACTTCCTGGCCACCCTCCCCAAGACACTCACCCTCCCGATCCGCGGCCTGGGCAGGGTCCTCTTCTGCCACGCGACTCCCCGGGACGACGAGGAAGTCGTCCTGGTCGACTCCCGCCCCGCCCGCTGGACGGAGGTCCTCACCGGCCTCGACGACGACATCCGCACGATCGTCTGCGGCCACACCCACATGCCGTACATCCGCCTCGCCCACGGCCGCCTGATCGTCAACCCCGGCAGCGTCGGCATGCCGTACGGCCGCACCGGCGCCCACTGGTGCCTGCTCGGCCCCGGCACGGACCTCCGTGTGACGCCGTACGACATTCCGGCGGCGATCACCCGCCTCACCCGCGAGTCCGGCTACCCGGAGATCGCGGAGTGGGCGGACTACTTCCTCAACGCGCGGGCGTCGGACACGGAGGCGCTGGAGACCTTCGGACCCCGGGACGGACGCGGGTGACTGCCTAGGCTGGCCGTTCGATCACGGTTTCGATCCGTCAGGGAGCCCGCGTATGACCAACCTCCGTCTCCGCCCCATCACCTCCGCCGAACACCTCGCGTTCATCGCCGCCCGCCCCTCCGCCAGCCATATGCAGGTGCCGTCGTGGGGTGCGGTGAAGCCCGACTGGCGGGCGGAGAGTCTGGGGTGGTTCGAGGAGGCGAGTGGGCAACTGGTCGGGGTGGGGCTGGTGTTGTACCGGCCCGTGCCCAAACTCAAGAAGTATCTCGCGTACCTGCCCGAGGGGCCGGTGATCGACTGGCACGACGCCGATCTCGACCGCTGGCTCGACCCGATGCTCGCGCACCTCAAGTCGCAGGGCGCGTTCACGGTGAAGATGGGCCCGCCCGTCGTCGTACGCCGCTGGAGCGCGGACGCGGTGAAGGCCGCGATCGCCGACCCGGACGCGCGGCGGCTGAAGGACGCCGCGCCCACGTCGTACGAACCCCGTGCCTACGAGGTCGCCGACCGCCTGCGCCGCGCGGGCTGGCAGCAGACGGAACCCGGGGGAGAGGACGGCTTCGCGGCCGGGCAGCCCCGGTACGTGTTCCAAGTGCCGTTCGCGGGGCGGCCGTTGGACGAGATCCACCGCGGCCTCAACCAGCAGTGGCGGCGCAACATCAAGAAGGCCGAGAAGGCCGGCGTGAAGGTGGTCCAGGGCGGTTACGACGAACTCCCCGCCTTCTACGAGCTGTACGCCGAGACCGCCGAGCGCGACCGTTTCATCCCGCGCCCGCTGCCCTACTTCCAGCGCATGTGGACCGCCCTCACCGCCGAACACCCCGACCGCATGCGCCTCTACCTCGCCCACCACGACGGCGAGATCCTCGCCGCGGCCACGATGCTGACGGTCGGCCGGCACGTCTGGTACTCCTACGGCGCCTCCACCAGCCGCCGCCGCGAGGTGCAGCCCAACAACGCGATGCAGTGGCGCATGATGACCGACGCCCACCAACTCGGCGCGGCCGTATACGACTTCAGGGGCATCACCGACACCCTGGAGGAGTCCAACCACCTGCTGGGGCTGCTGCGTTTCAAGGCCGGCGCGGGTGGAGAGGCCGTCGAGTACCTGGGGGAGTGGGACTTCCCCCTCAACCGGTTGCTGCACAAGGCGCTGGACCTCTACATGGCGCGCCGCTGAGGGGCGGAGGGCCTCAGACAGGCCCTCGCCTGAGGGCGGAAGCACAGGTTCATTAAGGCTGCTCTCAGCTTTATCAGAGAACTCTCAGGTTCACCGCCGTAACTCAGGATTCACAAAGGTATTCACAGCACCTGCTTGCCGTTCGCTTGCCTAATTTGCCGCGCCTTGGCGTCGGGCGCGTGTAAGTTCATCCGTGTCGGGAATTCCCCGGGCGGTAAAACGCCCGACTTTGACGCACAATCCACTGCACAACCCAAGGAGTACGGAATGAGCCTCAAGAAGCTCGCCCCGCTTTCGCCGAAGCCCCAGTCGAAGCAGCTCCCGACGCCGCCCCCGAAGCCGCGCAAGAAGCACCAGCCCAAGCCGCTGCCGAAGCCGCTGCCCGGCCAGGACAGCTGAACCGGCAGTAGAAGAGGGCCGACCCACGCAGTCGGCCCTCTTTTCTTTCCCGAATTCGAAAATCCAAAGAATTCTGATGACGGAAAGCGAAGGGGATCATGGGCGTGGATGCCGATCTGAATACGGATGGTGAAGACCTCGAATACGACGAGGACTACGGAACTCCCACCATTCCCGCCCGCACCGCTTTCCGTCGTTTCTGGCCGCTGACCCGCGGTCTCAGACGCTGGCTGGTCCTCGTCTGGGTGTGCACGGTGATCGGCGCGCTCGCCGAGACCGAGGCCATCCTCCTCTTCGCCGACCTCACCGACCGAGCCCTCGCGAAGGGCTCACTGAGCGCGTTCTGGAGCCCCGCCGCGAAGTGGCTGGGCGTCGCGATCGTCGGCGCGTTCGTCTCGTACGCCGGCAACTCCCTTGCCGCCTGGGCCACCGAACGCTTCGTGATGAGACTGCGCGAGCATGTCTTCGACCACGTACAGCAGTTGCCGCCGCACTTCTTCCAACGGCACCGCCAGGGCGACCTGTTGTCCCGCCTGACCGGCGACGTCGAGGCGATCGAGACCCTCGTCGTGTCCGGCGTCATCGGCACCGCGTCCGCGCTCTTCTCCGCCCTCTTCTACGCCGCCGCCGCGTTCTGGCTGCGCTGGGACCTGGCCGCCGCCACCTTCGTCCTCGCCCCCCTCTTCTGGCTCGCGGCCCGCCGCTTCTCCGGCTCCATCAAGGACGTCTCACGCGAGGGCCGGGTCGCCGACGGCGCGATCACCTCCGTCGTCGAGGAGTCCCTCGGCAACATCGTCCTCACCCAGGCCTACGGCCGCCGCGACGCCGAACGCCGCCGCCTGAACGAGGAGGCCGGAGCCTGGTTCCGGGCCTCCGTCCGCTCGACGCGGCTGAACGAGGCGTACGAGCAACTCGTCGCCGTCATCGAGACCGTGTGCGTGCTCGCCGTCATCGGCATCGGCGCCTGGGAGATCTCCACCGGCCGCATGACCCTGGGCCAACTCCTCGCGTTCTCCGCCTTCTTGGGCTACCTCTACCCGCCCGTCCGCGGCCTGGCCCAACTCGGCCTGACCGTCACGGCCGCCACCGCGGGCGCCGAACGCCTCATCGAGATCCTCGACGTACGCCCGTCCGTCGCCGACCCCGCCCGCGACTCCGAGACAGGCCGCCCCGACGGCACGGTCGAACTCCGCGACGTCACCTTCAGCTACCCGGGCGCGGACAGGATCGCGCTGGAGGGCCTCTCCTTCACCGTCAACCCCGGCGAGCTGGTGATCGTCACCGGCCCCAGCGGCGCCGGCAAGTCCACCGTCTCCAAAATGCTGCTCCGCTTCTACGACCCCGACGCCGGCGACGTCCTCCTCGACGGCGTCCCCCTGCGGGACCTCCCCCTCGCCCGCCTGCGCGAGTACGTGACCCTGCTCCCCCAGGAGACCCTGGTCCTGCACGACACCGTCCGCGCGAACATCGCCTGCGGCCGCCCCGGCGCGAGCGAGCAGGCGATCGTGGACGCGGCGATGGCGGCCGACGCCCACGAGTTCATCCTCCGCCTCCCCGACGGCTACGACACGAAGGTCGACCCCAACTCGGCCCGCCTGTCCGGCGGTCAGCTCCAGCGCCTGGCGATCGCCCGCGCGATCCTGCGCGACGCCCCGGTCCTGGTCCTCGACGAACCGACGACCGGCCTGGACTCGATGGCGGCCCGCCGGGTCGTGAAGCCTCTGCGCCGACTGATGGCGGGCCGTACGACCATCATGATCACCCACGACCTCAACCTCGCCCCCGACGCCGATCGCATCCTGGTCGTGGACCGGGGCCGGATCGTGGAGACGGGCCGGCACGAGGAGCTGATGGCCCGGGGCGGGGCGTACTCGCGGCTGCACCGCTCGCAGAACAACGCGGTGATGGACACCGGGGAGCTGCGGCTGCCGTCGTTCGCCGAGGCGGGGGTTCCGGTGGGAGTGTCGGCGGCGGGCGTGGGTTACGAGTACTCCTCGGCACCGGTCTTCGTCGAGAGCTGGGCGCCGCAGACGTACGAGCCGACGTATCAACCGGCCTACCCGCAGACCGAGTACCCGGAGTACTCCGATCCCCTGTACTCCGATCCCCTCTTCGGGCCCATGCCCACCACCCTCCCCGACGGCCGCCCCCTGTTCCGGGACTAGGCCCAGTGACAGCTGCATAAAGGGTTCTCACACCTGTCGAAGTCCATTACCATGGACCGAGCAGTGCATCGTGATGGACGAATGCGCGCTGAACCGAGCCCTGGAAGCCCCCGTGAGCATCCCCAGTACGTCGACCACCACCCCCGTGGCCAACCCGACTGCCAACCTGACCGCCGACTCGGCCGCGGCGCCGTCCCGCATGGGTTCGCTCGGGCCGGTGGGGCTGGTGCTGGCCGGGGGGATCTCGGTGCAGTTCGGTGGCGCGCTGGCGGTGACGCTGATGCCCAGGGTGGGGGCGCTGGGTGTGGTGACGCTGCGGCTGATGGTGGCCGCGGTGGTTCTCCTCGTCATCTGTCGCCCGAGCCTGCGGGGTCACTCACGGGCGGACTGGAGCACGGTCGTCGTCTTCGGCATCACCATGGCCGCGATGAACGGCCTCTTCTACCAGTCGCTGGCCCGCATCCCCCTGGGCCCGGCGGTGACGCTTGAGGTACTGGGCCCACTCGCCCTCTCCGTCCTGACATCCCGGCGCGCGCTGAACGCGGTATGGGCCGGACTCGCCCTGGCAGGCGTCTTCCTCCTCGGCGGCGGAGGCTTCAGCAGCTTGGACCCTGTAGGTGTGGCCTTCGCCCTGGGGGCCGGCGCCATGTGGGCAACGTACATAGTCTTCAGCGCTCGTACAGGGCGTCGCTTTCCACAAGCTGATGGATTGGCGCTGGCGATGGTCGTGGCGGCGGTGGTGTTTCTGCCGCTTGGCGTCGCGGAGTCAGGCACAAGGTTGCTGAACCCGACGACGATCGCCCTGGGTTCCGCGGTGGCGGTCCTGTCCTCGGTCCTCCCCTACACACTCGAACTCCTGGCCCTGCGCCGCCTCCCCTCCTCCACCTTCGCCATCCTGATGAGCCTGGAACCAGCCGTGGCGGCTACGGCGGGCTTCCTGATCCTCCACCAGGCGCTGTCCGTTCCCGAGGCCATGGCCATCGCGCTGGTCATCGCGGCGAGTATGGGGGCGGTGCGGACACAGGTGGGCCGGGGGAAGGCGAAAGTAGAGGCGTAGGTCGCCGTTGGGCCACTCGCTTCTTGGCCAGTGTCGGGCTTCCGCGGCCCGAGTAAAGGGCGCTCCCTGCGGTCGCGTCGCCTGCGGCGATGGCCCTGCGGGCCACCCTTGACTAGGGCCGCTCCAGCCCGTTTCAGAAGCGAGCGAGCGGCCCGGAGGAACGGGTGGCCAAGGTGGGGAGGCCCGTACCTGTACTGCGTGGCGGGCCGGTGTGGAGGGGTGCGCTCGCGTCTCGCCTGCACACCGGGTGGTCTCAGCGGCTACCGGTCGGTGGGGCGCGCGCTGCCGTCCCGCCCGCACACCGCCTCGGCTCAGCGGCCAACGGTGGGTGGGTGGTTGCGGAAAGCCGGGGGTAAATCTAACCATCGTCATGACCTTTTACCGGTTAGAGAAGATCCCGGCCTCCAGAGATGCCGGGGCCACGACGGGAGGCCGGGGTGGGTGGGTCGGAGAAGTGTGACACTTCTGCTTCGGCTGTCACATTGCTGCGAACCGGGTACCCCGGAGAGGCGTAATCGGCAGATGGGGGCCACCACCCGGGCTGCCGCCCAGTACCGGCCCGGAGTTCTCCTCCGTGTCTGTGGCCCAGAACTGCCTATCACCCACTACTACCTGACTACCTGTTGCCCATGACCCGTTGCTTGTGGGGTCGAGGTCGGTCCCCGCACACACCACCGGCCGGTAGCCGCCAAACCCGCCCGGCACGCAGACGAGACGCGAGCGCGTTCCCCTCACCCCCGGCCACGCCCCCGGCGCCCCTCCTTGCCCCTTGTCCCTTGGCCTGGTGGCGTCTTGCGCAGCAAGTCCCCACCGGCCGACAGCCGCTGAGTCGAGGTGGCGTGCGGGCGAGACGGCAACGAGCCGCCCTCGCCCCCGACCCCGCCCTTGCCGGAAGCCGGGGTCATCTCTAACCGGTCAAAGCCTGCGACAGTGGTTAGATTTACCCCCGGCTTCCCGCAACCACCCACCCACCGTCGGCCGCCGAGCCCACCGGCGTGTTGGCGAGACGTGAGCGCCCCCACGCACCGGCCCGGAACCCAGTACAGACAAGGGGATCCCTCCCTGGCCACCCATCCCTCGGGGCCGCCCGCTCGCTTCTCAAACGGGATTGCGTGAGTTGAGTCAAGGGTGGAGCGCAGCGCAATCGGCGCAGCCGACGCGACCGCAGGGAGCGCCCTTTACTCGACTCACGCAATCCCGACACTGACCAAGAAGCGGGCGGCCCAACGGTCACATCACAACCCAGGCCCAGAGCAACTCCCCATTCCACCCACTCATCCCCGCTCACCCAATAATGCAAGCACGCTTGATTGTTTCTGATCCCCCTGCCATGCTCCCCCCATGTCCGATCCGACGCGCGTGTTCGACGACCTGCGTGAGGAGAGCGCGGAACTCGACCGGCTTGTGGCCGAGTTGAGGCCGGAGGGCTGGGCCTTCGAGACGCCCGCTGCCCGCTGGACCGTCGCCCACCAGATCGCCCACCTGGCCTGGACCGACCACTCCGCCCTGCTCGCCGTGACGGACGAGGAAGCGTTCCGGGCGCTGGTCGAGAAGGCCCTCGCCACTCCCGAGACGTTCGTGGACGAGGGGGCGCAGGAGGGGGCCGCGAAGACGCCCGCCCAGCTTCTCGCCGACTGGCGGGCCGGGCGGGCCGCACTCCTGGCGGCCCTGTACGCCGCACCCACAGGAACCCGCTTCCCCTGGTACGGGCCACCCATGTCGGCCGCCTCCATGGCCACCGGTCGGCTTATGGAGACCTGGGCCCATGGGCAGGACGTCGCCGACGCGGTCGGTGTGGTCCGGCCACCTACAGATCGGCTCCGGCATGTGGTGCGCATCGGTGTGCGTGCACGTGACTTCGCCTTTGGTGCGCATGGGCTCACCCCGCCGAGCGAGGAGTTCCGGGTGGAACTCCACGCTCCCTCCGGCGAGGGTGAGTTGTGGGTCTACGGCCCCGAAGACGCTCCGCAGCGCGTCACCGGCCCCGCCCTCGACTTCTGCCTCCTCGTCACCCAGCGCGCCCACCGCTCCGACCTCGCGGTGGAGGCGGTCGGCGCAGATGCCGATCGGTGGCTCGACATCGCCCAGGCCTTCGCGGGACCCCCCGGCGCCGGGCGCCCGCCGAAGTCGAAGGGGGCCGGACAGTGACGTCCGCCGTCGCCCCCCTCCGCATAGGCAACGCCTCCGGCTTCTACGGCGACCGGTTCGACGCCCTGCGCGAGATGCTCACCGGCGGCCAACTGGACGTCCTCACCGGTGACTACCTCGCCGAGTTGACCATGCTCATCCTGGGTCGGGACCGGCTGAAGGACCCCGGCGCCGGGTACGCCCGTACCTTCCTCAAGCAGTTGGAGGAGAGTCTCGGGCTCGCCCAGGAGCGGGGGGTGCGGATCGTCACCAACGCCGGGGGGCTCAATCCCGCCGGACTCGCCGACGCCGTACGGAAGTTGGCCGACCGGCTCGGGATTGCCGTACGGGTCGCGCATGTCGAGGGGGACGATCTCGCCGGGCGGTATCCGGATGCCCTTGCCGCGCACGCCTATCTCGGTGGCTTCGGGATCGCCGCCTGTCTTGATGCGGGGGCCGATGTCGTGGTCACCGGGCGGGTCACCGATGCCGCCCTGGTCACCGGGCCTGCCGTCGCTCACTTCGGATGGGGGGCCGGCGACCACGACCGGCTCGCGGGGGCCGTGGTCGCCGGGCATGTGCTGGAGTGCGGGACCCAGGCGACCGGCGGGAACTACGCCTTCTTCACCGAGCACGCGCCGGAGAAGCTCCGCCGTCCCGGCTTTCCACTCGCCGAGATTCACGACGACGGGTCCTGCGTCATCACCAAGCACCCCGGCACGGGCGGAGTCGTGGACGTCGGTACCGTCACCGCGCAGCTCCTCTACGAGACGCACGGCGCCCGGTATGCCGGACCCGATGTCACCGCCCGCCTCGACACCATCCGGATCGGGGAGGACGGGACCGGGACCGGGGACGGGGACGGGGACGGGGACGGGGGCGATCGGGTGCGGATCGAGGGCGTGCGAGGGGAAGCTCCGCCGCCGACTCTCAAGGTCGGGCTCAACCGGCTGGGCGGCTTCCGCAACGAGGTCACCTTCGTGCTGACCGGGCTCGACATCGAGCGCAAGGCCACGCTCGTCCGGGAGCAGATGGACGCCGCGTTCGACGAGGGGAACGCCAAGTCCCGCCCCGGTGAACTCCGTTGGGATCTCGCCCGTACCGACCATGCGGACGCCTCCACCGAGGAGACCGCCAGCGCACTGCTGCGGCTCGTCGTGCGGGATCCCGATCAGGAGGTCGTCGGGCGGGCGTTGAGCGCCGCCGCCGTCGAGCTCGCACTGGCCAGTTACCCCGGCTTCCATGTGCTGACCCCACCTGGAAAGGGAGCGCCCTATGGCGTCTTCGATGATGTGTATGTCCCCCATGGGGCCGTCAACCATGTGGCCGTCCTCCACGACGGGCGCCGGATTGCTGTGGCCCCGGCCCACCACACCCGCGTACTGGAAGACCTTCCGCAGCCGGCCCTCCCCGAGCCTCTGGGGGACGGGCCCACGACGCGGGCGCCCCTTGGTCTGGTCGCCGGGGCCCGTAGCGGTGACAAGGGAGGGAACGCCAACGTGGGGGTGTGGGCGCGTACGGATGAGGCGTGGCGCTGGCTCGCCCATGCGCTGACCGTCGAGCAGTTCAAGCAACTCCTGCCGGAGACCGCCGAGTTGGGCGTTACGCGGCACGTCCTGCCCAACCTGCGCGCCCTCAACTTCGTCGTCGAGGGGATTCTCGGCGAGGGCGTCGCCGCCCAGCACCGTTTCGATCCGCAGGCCAAGGCCCTGGGTGAATGGCTGCGTTCCCGTCGTCTGGACATACCGGAGGTCCTCCTGTGACCGTCCTCCCGACCGCCCTGGACACCAACGGTCCCGACTACACGGCCAACCGCCAGGCCATGCTCGCCAGACTCGGCGAACTCGACACCGAGCACGCGAAGGCTCTCGCCGGTGGCGGGCCGAAATACGTCGAACGGCACCGTAAACGCGGCAAGTTGCTCGCCCGCGAACGCATCGAACTGCTCCTCGACCCCGACACCCCCTTCCTCGAACTGTCCCCGCTCGCCGCCTGGGGCAGCGACTACGCGGTCGGCGCCTCGCTCGTCACCGGCATCGGGGTGGTGGAAGGCGTGGAGTGCCTGATCACCGCCAACGACCCGACCGTGCGCGGCGGAGCCAGTAATCCCTGGTCGCTGAAGAAGGCCTTGCGCGCCAACGACATCGCCCTCGCCAACCGCCTCCCCTGCATCAGCCTCGTCGAGTCCGGAGGCGCCGATCTCCCCTCCCAGAAGGAGATCTTCATCCCCGGCGGCGCCATCTTCCGTGATCTGACCCGGCTTTCCGCCGCCGGCATCCCGACGATCGCCGTCGTCTTCGGCAACTCGACCGCCGGCGGCGCGTACATCCCCGGCATGTCCGACCACGTGATCATGGTCAAGGAGCGCGCGAAGGTGTTCCTCGGCGGGCCGCCCCTCGTGAAGATGGCGACCGGCGAGGAGAGCGACGACGAGTCGCTCGGCGGCGCCGAGATGCACGCGCGCGTCTCGGGCCTCGCGGACCACTTCGCCGTCGACGAGCAGGACGCGCTGCGGCAGGCGCGCCGCGTCGTCGCCCGCCTCAACCACCGCAAGGCGTACGGCGATCCGGCCCCGGCGGCACCTCCCAAGTGCGACGAGGAGGAACTCCTCGGCATCGTCCCGGGGGACCTCAAGACCCCCTTCGACCCGCGCGAGGTCGTCGCCCGCCTCGTCGACGGCTCCGACTTCGACGAGTTCAAGCCCCTCTACGGCACGAGCCTGGTGACGGGTTGGGCCACCCTGCACGGCTATCCGGTCGGCATCCTGGCGAACGCCCAAGGGGTCCTCTTCAGCCAGGAGTCCCAAAAGGCCGCCCAGTTCATCCAGTTGGCCAACCAGCGCGACATCCCGCTCCTCTTCCTGCACAACACCACCGGTTACATGGTCGGCAAGGAGTACGAACAGGGCGGCATCATCAAGCACGGCGCGATGATGATCAACGCCGTCAGCAACAGCCGCGTACCGCATCTGTCCGTGCTCATGGGCGCCTCGTACGGCGCCGGCCACTACGGCATGTGCGGCCGCGCCTACGACCCCCGCTTCCTCTTCGCCTGGCCCAGCGCCAAGTCCGCCGTCATGGGCCCCCAGCAGCTCGCCGGCGTGCTCTCGATCGTCGCCCGGCAGTCGGCCGTAGCGAAGGGGCAGCCCTACGACGAGGACGCGGACGCGGCGCTGCGCGCCATGGTGGAGCAGCAGATCGAGTCCGAGTCCCTGCCGATGTTCCTGTCGGGGCGGCTGTACGACGACGGTGTCATCGACCCGCGCGACACCCGCACCGTCCTCGGCCTGTGCCTGTCCGCCATCCACACCGCGCCCTACGAGGGCGCGCGCGGTGGCTTCGGCGTCTTCCGGATGTGACGGCCATGACCGATGTGAGGGGCCACGTGATTTCGACCGTCCTTGTCGCCAACCGGGGCGAGATCGCCTGCCGGATCTTCCGCACCTGCCGCGAGCTCGGCATCCGCACGGTCGCCGTGCACTCGGACGCCGACGAGAACGCGCTCCACGCACGCGTGGCCGACGCGACGGTACGACTGCCCGGCTCGACGCCCACGGAGACCTATCTGCGCGGGGAGTCGATCGTGAAGGCGGCCGTCGCGGCGGGCGCGGACGCCGTCCACCCCGGCTACGGCTTCCTCTCCGAGAACGCCGACTTCGCCCGCGCCGTCCAGGCCGCCGGCCTGCTCTGGATCGGCCCCCCGCCCGAGGCGATCGAGGCCATGGCCTCCAAGACCCACGCCAAGCAACTGATGGGCATCGCCTCCTTGGAGCACGTCACCGAGGCCGACCTGCCGGTCCTGGTGAAGGCGGCGGCGGGCGGCGGCGGGCGTGGCATGCGGGTCGTGCGCCAACTCGCAGACCTGCCATCCGAGTTGACGGCGGCACGGGCCGAGGCGCTGAGCGCCTTCGGCGACGGCGAGGTCTTCGTCGAGCCCTACGTGGAAGGCGGCCGACACGTCGAGGTACAGATCCTCGCCGACACCCACGGCACGGTCTGGTCCCTCGGCACCCGCGACTGCTCTCTCCAACGCCGCCACCAGAAGGTGATGGAGGAGTCCCCGGCACCCGGCCTCTCCGATCAACTGGCGCAGGAACTGAGCGAGTTGGCTGTACGTGCCGCCCGCGCGGTCGCCTACGAGGGTGCCGGAACGGTCGAGTTCCTGATCTCCCCCGACGGCAAGGCGCACTTCCTGGAGATGAACACCCGCCTCCAGGTCGAACACCCCGTCACGGAGGCCGTGTTCGGCATCGACCTGGTAGCCCTGCAACTGCGCATCGCGGAGGGCGAACCCCTCGAAAGCGACCCCCCGAGCGCGCGTGGCCACGCGATAGAGGCCCGCCTCTACGCCGAGGACCCGTCCCACGACTGGACCCCCCAGACCGGAACCCTGCACCGCATAGCCGTCCCGACCGGCGTCCGCCTCGACACCGGCTACACCGACGGCGACGACATAGGCATCCACTACGACCCGATGCTCGCCAAGGTCGTAGCCCACGCCCCCACCCGCGCCGAGGCCCTCCGCAAACTCGCCGGAGCCCTCGAACAGGCAACGATCCACGGCCCGATCACCAACCGCGCCCTCCTCGTCAACTCCCTGCGCCACAAGGAGTTCACGACGGCCCACATGGACACGGGCTTCTACGACCGCCACCTCCCGGAACTCACGGAGGCCGCCCCCGACCCGCACGCCCCCCTCGCGGCGGCCCTGGCCGACACCCACGGCCGCTCCCGCTTCGGAGGCGGCGGCTGGCGCAATCTCCCCTCCCAGCCCCAGACCAAGCGCTACACCATGGCCGGCGAGGAACACGAGGTTCACTACCGCCACACGAGGGAGGGCCTGACGGCGGACGGGGTGCGCGTCATCCACGCGGACGCCGGCCTCGTCGTACTCGAAGTGGACGGCGTACGACGGAAGTTCGAGGTAGCGCGCTACGGCGACAGCGACCAGGTGTACGTGAACGCGTCGACCCTGACGGCCCTGCCCCGTTTCCCCGACCCCGCCGCCCAACTCGCCCCCGGCTCACTGCTCGCTCCCATGCCGGGCACGGTGGTGAGGATGGCGGAGGGCCTGGTCGTAGGAGCCCAAGTAACCGCAGGCGAGCCCCTGTTGTGGCTGGAGGCGATGAAGATGGAACACAAGATCACAGCCCCCACCACCGGCACGCTGACGGCCCTGCACGCCGAGCTGGGCCAGCAAATACAGGTCGCTTCTCTGCTGGCGGTAGTGAAGCCGACTTAGAGGCGCGGGGCTGTATCCATATGCGGCTACCGCCGCGCGAGCGCGACCAGCCACGACGAGGGAGCCACATGCCCACCACCGAAACCGAAGAACACAAGGCCCTACGTTCAGCCGTCTCCGCCCTGGGCAAACGCCACGGCCGCACCTACGACCGGGAGCAACTCTGGTCGGAGGCAGCAAAACTCGGCTACCTGGGCGTCAACCTCCCCGAGGAATACGGCGGCGGCGGAGGTGGCATCTCCGAACTCTCCATCGTCCTGGAGGAGTTGGGAGCCGCGGGCTGCCCCCTCCTGATGATGGTCGTGTCACCGGCAATCTGCGGAACAGTGATCGCCCGCTTCGGCACAGAAGCCCAAAAACAAACCTGGCTCCCCGCGCTGGCGGACGGCACCCGCACCATGGCCTTCGGCATCACGGAACCGGACGCCGGTTCCAACAGCCACCGCATCACCACCACGGCCCGCAGAGACGGCACGGACTGGCTCCTCACCGGCCGCAAGGTCTTCATCTCCGGCGTGGACCTGGCCGACGCGACCCTCATAGTCGGCCGCACGGAGGACTCCCGCACAGGCCGCCTGAAGCCCTGCCTGTTCATCGTCCCGCGAGACGCAGAGGGCTTCACGCGCCGCCAGATAGACATGGAACTCCAGGCGGTGGAGAAGCAGTTCGAGCTGACGCTGGACGACGTGAGGCTCCCCGCCGACGCACTGGTCGGAGACGAGGACGCCGGTCTGCTCCAACTCTTCGCCGGTCTCAACCCCGAGCGCATCATGACCGCCGCCTTCGCGATCGGCATGGGCCGCTACGCGCTGGCCCGAGCCGTCGAGTACGCGCGCGACCGCACCGTATGGGACGCCCCCATCGGCGCCCACCAGGCCATCGCACACCCCCTCGCCCAGGCGCACATCGACCTCGAACTCGCCCGCCTGATGATGCAGAAGGCGGCGTATCTGTACGACGCCGGTGACGACGTGGGCGCGGGCGAGGCCGCCAACATGGCCAAGTACGCGGCCGGCGAGGCGTGCGTGCGGGCCGTGGACCAGTCCGTGCACACCCTCGGCGGCAACGGCCTCACGCGGGAATTCGGGCTCGCTTCGTTGATAACCGCCGCGCGCGTGGCTCGTATTGCTCCGGTGAGCCGGGAGATGATTCTCAACTACGTCTCCCACCAGACCCTGGGCCTCCCCAAGTCGTACTGACCCGAGGCCCGAGGCTCGAAGCCCACCCGAAGCCCGCGACCCGAGGCCCGCCCGAGGGGCCCCGCGCCAGTCCGCGCCAGGAGGAACCATGTTCCGCAGCGAGTACGCAGACGTACCGGCCGTCGAACTCCCCATCCACGACGCGGTGTTGGCCCGGGCCGCCGAGTTCGGCGACGAACCCGCGCTGGTGGACGGCACGGACGGCACCACCCTCACGTACACCCAACTCGACGCGTTCCACCGGCGGATCGCGGCCGGCCTCGCGGACGCGGGCGTGCGCAAGGGGGACGTGCTCGCCCTGCACAGCCCCAACACGGTCGCTTTTCCGCTGGCGTTCTACGCCGCCACGCGCGCGGGTGCCTCCGTCACGACGGTGCACCCGCTCGCCACCCCGGAGGAGTTCGCCAAGCAGCTGCGCGACTCCGAGGCCCGCTGGATCGTCACCCTGTCACCCCTGCTGGACGCGGCACGCCGTGCCGCCGAACTCGCGGGCGGCGTCGAGGAGATATTCGTCTGCGACAGCGCGCCCGGCCACCGCTCCCTCGCCGACATGCTCGGCTCCACGGCCCCTGAGCCGACGGTCGACATCGACCCCGTGACAGACGTGGCGGCCCTCCCGTACTCCTCGGGCACGACCGGCAGCCCCAAGGGCGTGATGCTCACCCACCGCCAAATAGCAACAAACCTGGCCCAGTTGGAGCCCGCGGTCCCCACCGGCCCCGGCGACCGCATCCTCGCCGTCCTGCCCTTCTTCCACATCTACGGTCTGACGGCCCTGATGAACGCCCCCCTGAGGAAGGGCGCCGCGGTCGTGGTCCTCCCGCGCTTCGAGCTGGAGACCTTCCTCGCGGCCATCGAGAACCACCGCATCACCGGCCTCTACGTGGCCCCGCCCATAGTCCTGGCCCTCGCCAAGCACCCCGCGGTCGCGCAGTACGACCTCTCGTCCCTCAAATACATCATCAGCGCCGCCGCCCCCCTCGACGCGAACCTCGCCGCCGCCTGCTCACAGCGCCTGGGCCTCCCGCCCGTAGGCCAGGCGTACGGCATGACGGAACTGTCCCCGGGCACCCACGTGGTCCCCGTACGGGACATGCCGACCGCACCCCCGGGAACCGTCGGCAAACTCATCGCCGGCACCGAGATGCGGATCGTCTCCCTCGACGACCCCGACAAGGACCTCGGCATCGGCGAGGCGGGCGAACTCCTCATCCGAGGCCCCCAGGTGATGAAGGGCTACCTGGGCCGCCCCGACGAGACCGCCGCGATGATCGACGAGGACGGCTGGCTGCGCACCGGGGACGTCGGCTATGTGGACGACGGCGGCTGGACGTTCGTCGTGGACCGCGTGAAGGAACTCATCAAGTACAAGGGCTTCCAGGTGGCCCCCGCCGAACTGGAGGCCCTCCTGCTCACCCACCCCGGCATCGCCGACGCGGCCGTCGTGGGCGAGTACAACGACGACAACAACGAGGTCCCGCACGCCTACGTGGTCCGCCAACAGACGGCCGTGGACCTCTCCCAGAGCGAGGTCCTGATGTACGTCGCCGAACGCGTCGCCCCGTACAAACGCGTCCGCATCGTCACCTTCATCGACACCGTCCCCCGAGCCGCCTCCGGCAAGATCCTGCGCCGGGAACTGCGAGGCCGCGCATGACGCTGATCGGCCGTGCACGCGCGCGTGGCATCGAGACCCTGAGCCTGGACTCACCGGACACCCGGAACGCGCTGTCGGCCTCCCTGGTAAGCGAGTTGGCGGACGCGCTGACGGAGTGCGCGAAGGACGCCGACGTACGGGCGGTCGTCCTCACCCACACCGGCAACACGTTCTGCGCGGGCGCGGACCTACGGGATCCCCCGCCCCCGGAGTCGCTGGTGGCCCTGCTCCGGCAGATCATCGAACTCCCCAAGCCGGTCGTCGCGCGAGTGACGGGCCACGTAAGGGCAGGCGGCCTGGGCCTGCTCGCGGCCTGCGACATAGCGGCAGCGGCGACCGAGTCCGCCACCTTCGCCTTCACAGAGGTACGGATCGGAGTGGCCCCGGCGGTCATCTCCCTCCCCCTCCTGCCCCGGACGGACCCGCGAGCACTGGCCCGCTACTACCTCACCGGCGAGCGTTTCGACGCGGCGGAGGCGACCCGCGCAGGACTGCTGACGCTGACGGGAGAGGACGTGGACGAAGCCCTCGCACCGATCCTCGACGGTCTGCGCCGAGCCGCTCCCGAGGCCCTGGCCGAGACGAAACGGCTGCTCACGGCTAGGGTGCTGGAAACCTTCGACCGGGACGCGGCCGACCTGACCGCGCTCTCGGCACGGCTGTTCGGCTCCGCGCAGGCCCGCGAGGGGATGACAGCATTCCTCGAACGACGGGATCCCGCATGGGTGGTGTGAGCGCGACGACGGCGCCGGGCGCGGTCGACCGCAGACCCAAGCAGGACCGCAGCCGGGCCACCCGGCAACGCCTCCTGGAAGCCGCCGTGTCCTGCCTCGCCGAACACGGCTGGGCAGGCTCCACGGTCGCCGTCGTGGCCGAACGAGCCGGTGTCTCCCGAGGCGCCGCCCAACACCACTTCCCGACCCGCGAGGACCTTTTCACGGCGGCGGTCGAGTACGTCGCCGAGGAACGCTCCACGGCGCTGCGTTCCCTCTTCCCGCAGGGCGCCGCAGACCGCCGAGTCGTGATCGAGGCACTGGTCGACCTCTACACGGGCCCCTTGTTCCGCGCGGCCCTCCACCTCTGGGTGGCCGCGTCGAACGAGGACCAACTCCGCCCACGGGTAACCGAGTTGGAGGCGAAGGTGGGCCGCGAGACCCACCGCATAGCGGTGGAGTTGCTGGACGCGGACGAGTCCCGGCCGGGGGTACGAGAAACGGTCCAGGGCCTCCTGGACATGGCAAGAGGCCTGGGCCTGGCCAACCTGCTCACCGACGACAGGGGCCGCCGGGAGCGAGTGGTGGCCCAATGGGCGGCTCTACTGGAGCACGCCTTGGGGTGAGGTTCTTAGTGGCGCGGGGCTGTGCCGATGTGCGGCTCCGCCACGTGGGCGCGACCAGCCCACACACACCAGCCTCCACGCACCCGCACCCGCACCCGCACCCGCTCCTCAGGCCCCTCGTCAGTGGGCGATGTCCGAGAACCCCTCGATCGACTGAGGCCCACGAGACTCCGGCCCCACATACCGAGCGGACGGCCGCACAAGCCGCCCCGTCCGCTTCTGCTCAAGAATGTGCGCCGACCATCCCGCCGTACGCGCACACGTGAACATCGACGTGAACATGTGCGCCGGCACCTCGGCGAAGTCCAGCACGATCGCCGCCCAGAACTCGACGTTGGTCGCGAGCACCCGATCAGGCCGCCGCGCATGCAACTCCGCGAGCGCCGCCTTCTCCAACGCCTCCGCGATCTCGAACCGCGGCGCCCCCAACTCCCGCGCGGTACGCCGCAGTACACGAGCCCGAGGATCCTCGGCCCGGTACACCCGGTGCCCGAACCCCATCAAGCGTTCACCCTTGTCGAGCGCCTGCCGGACGTACGCCTCGGCATCCCCGGTCCGCTCGATCTCCTCGATCATCCCGAGCACACGGGACGGCGCACCCCCATGCAGAGGCCCGGACATCGCGCCCACGGCCCCGGACAGCGCGGCGGCGACATCGGCACCGGTGGACGCGATAACCCGAGCGGTGAAGGTAGACGCGTTCATGCCGTGCTCGGCAGCAGAGGTCCAATACGCGTCCACGGCCGCGACATGCTTGGGATCCGGCTCACCCCGCCACCGGATCATGAACCGCTCGACGACCGAGTGCGCCTTGTCGATCTCGCTCTGCGGCACCATCGCGTGCCCCTGCCCCCGCGCGGACTGGGCGACGTACGACAGGGCCATCACGGCGGCCCGGGCGAGGTCGTCGCGGGCCTGCTCCTCGTCGATGTCGAGGAGCGGCTTGAGGCCCCACACGGGCGCGAGCATGGCCAGCGCGGACTGTACGTCGACGCGGATGTCCCCGGAGTGCACCGGGATCGGGAACGGCTCGGCGGCCGGCAGTCCGGGGTTGAAGGCGCCGTCGACGAGCAGCCCCCAGACGTTGCCGAACGAGACGTGACCGACCAGATCCTCGATGTCGACGCCCCTGTACCGCAGGGCGCCGCCTTCCTTGTCCGGTTCGGCGATCTCCGTCTCGAAAGCGACGACTCCTTCGAGTCCAGGTACAAAGGAGGGATCGAGGTCGGACATCAGGCGGCTCCTCATGCTGTGGCTCCACGGTCACGGAGGACTCGCGGGCCGAAGATAGAGACATCAGCACCATAACGCCGAGTGCCACACAAGGGGAGGGTCTACGGCACTGAGTGCCACCCGAACTCGCGACCGCACGCCGCCGCAGGCATCCGCCCCCGCCCGCCCGGCGCCGTACGGCAGGATGATCGTGTGACCGACCGCGATCCCATAGACCGTGATCCCCGCCTCGACCCCGCCGCGATGCGCAAGCAGTACCGCGTGGAGGGCCTCGACGAGAAGGACCTCGCAGCCGACCCCATGACACAGTTCGGCCGCTGGTTCGAGGAGGCGGCGCTCCAGGACCTGGTCTACGAGCCGAACGCCATGGTCGTCTCCACCGCCGACGCCGACGGCCGCCCCAGCTCCCGCACGGTCCTCCTGAAGCACTACGACGCCCAGGGCTTCGTCTTCTACACGAACTACGACTCGCGCAAGGCCCGCGAACTCGGCGCCAACCCGTACGTCTCGCTGCTCTTCCCCTGGCACCCGATGGCCCGCCAGGTCCTGGTCACCGGCACCGCCCGCCGCACCGGCCGCGACGAGACCGCCGCGTACTTCCGCACCCGCCCGCACGGCTCCCAACTCGGCGCGTGGGCCAGCACCCAGTCCGCGGTGATCCACTCCCGAGCCGAACTGGAGTCGTCGTACGCCGACCTGCTCGCCCGCTACCCCGAGGGCGAACAGGTCCCGGTCCCCCCGCACTGGGGCGGCTTCCGCATCGCCCCCCAGTCGGTCGAGTTCTGGCAGGGCCGGGAAAACCGCCTCCACGACCGCCTCCGCTACACCGCGGAACCGGCAGGCACCTGGCGAGTGGACCGCCTGAGCCCCTGACCTCACGGGGCACCCGAAACACAGACGACCCGCGAGCTCAGGTCCCTCCGCCTCACAGCGGGGGAGCCGGCCGGACGTACCGGCGAGCTCGCGGGTCGGGTGACTGCGTTGGGTTAGGCCGGTTGCGCGCAACTCACACACGCTGGTCCGGCGCCGAACCGAGTACGACGGCGGGCCACTAGCCCGCAGTCACCTCTTCCGTCCGGTATTCATACATCTGCCGAACCACCTCCTTTCCGAAGTACTCGCCACCCTAAGAACCCCTCGCCGACGGATCAACCGCTTTTTACGAACCCTGAACTCACTGGACGCGAATGCGCTGGTCACCTAGGTTCCGCCCCATGACCGACCTGCGTATGGAACCGGTGGATCCGGAGGCTGAGGACGCACTCCAGGACTGGCAACACGTCCACAACCTGATCGTGCCGCCCGCCGCGATGTCCCTCGACGAGGTGCGGGAGCGGAGCGGGCGGAACCGGCTGGAGAACGCGTACCTGGGGGACGTGCTCGTGGGCTGCTCCACCGTGCGGCCGCCGCAGGGCGAGGACGCGGTGGCGACCGTCATCGCGCGCGTGCTGCCCGAGTTCCGCCGACGCGGCTACGGAGTCGCCCTCTACGAAAACGGCCTCACACGCGCGCGTGCGCTCGGCGCCGGCGCGATCGAGACCGTCGTCCTGGCCGCCAACACGGACGGGGTCCGGTTCGCCGAGGCCCAGGGTTTCGTCGAGACCGAGCGCTATGTGCTGGACGGTGAGACCGACTTGTGGATCACATTGCGGTTGAGGCACCCCGTGGTCAGGTTCCAGCCGGCGTCGTCCGTAGAGCGGTGAGTTGTTCGTCGAGCGGGAGGCGGGCGGGCATCGGTCGAGTGTGCCGGGGGCGAACCGGCGTCGTACAACGATTCTCTCAATCTTGCGGGAACCCGGTGTGTGCTGCGTCACGTTCGAGTTGAATGAGGGGGAGTGAGTGAATCGACGCGTCGTGTCCGCGGACGCAGCCTGCAGGGGGTCCAGGTGAGTGCTTCCCGGCGTAGTGGGACCACCGATGAGTTGGGTCCCGACGAGCCCGAGCGGGACGGTGGGCCTGAAGGGGTCGGCGGATCCGACCTGTTGGCCGCGTTGCTGGACGGGATGGACGCGGCGCTGTGTGCCTTCGACGCGGACGGGGTGCTGACGCACTGGAACCGCGAGGCGGAGCGCATCCTGGGCTGGACCGCGGCCGAGGCCGTGGGGCGGCAGGGGCTCGCCGGGTGGGCCGTGCGGAGTGCGGACGCCGAGGAGGTCGAGGGGCGGCTCATGTCCGCCATGCAGGCGCCCGGGCGGCAGGTGAATGAGTTCGCCCTGCTGACCAAGGACGGTGGGCGGGTGCTTGTGCGGACCCAGTCCGCCGCCGTGCGCGGGCCCGACGGGAAGCCCGCCGGGGTCTACTGCGCCTTCAGTGAAGTGCATGCCCAGATCGACCTTGAGCGGTCGATCGCCCTGAGTGAGGCGTTGTTCGAGGACGCCTCCTGGGGGGTTGTGCTTGTTGATGCCGATCTGCGGCCCGCCGTCGTCAATTCCCATGCCGCTCGCGCGCTCGGTACCGGGCGTACCTCCGTGCTCGGGCGGCCCCTTGGGGAGTTGCTCGCCCAGGGGGTCGAGGAGTTGGAGGCCGCGCTCACACACGTGCTCGCCGAGGGTGCGCCGCCGGCGCCCGCGGAGATCTGGGTGAGCGTACGGACGCCCGAGGGCAACCTGCGGCGCTGCTGGCGGAGTGGCTTCCTGCGGCTCGCCTCGCCACTCACCGAGGAACCGGTGCCGCTCGGCGTCGGCTGGCTCTTCCAGGACGTCACCGAGGCCAAGCAGCTGGAGCAGGAGGCCTCGCTGCTGCGCTTCCGCGCCCAGCAACTGCACCGCGCCGCCCGCGCCGCCGCCGAGTGCGAGGACCCGCGCGACGCGGCGACCGTCCACCTCGACTTCGCCCTCGCAGGCTTCGCCGACCACGCCCTCATCGACCGGGTCGCGGGCGGATCGTTGAACGATGGTGACGGGGTACGTGCTACGGCCGTACGACTCATCCGGGTCGCCGCTACGCCCACGGGCGCACCCGGCCCCAGCCTGCTCACCGGCGCTGCCGGGCTGCCCGTGCGCTACGGAGAGGGGCATCCCGCCCTGCAGTGCGTCGAACGCGTCGGCTCCGTGCGGGCCAGCATCGGCACCGCCCCGCCCGAACAGGCCCGTGAGTGGGCCCGGGTCAGGCAGTGGCCCACGGACGCCGTGCATGCCCTGTGCGCGGTGCTGCGCAGCCGGGGGCGGACCCTGGGCGTCGTGACGTTCCTACGTGGCGCAGGGCGCAGCCAGTTCGAACGGTCCGACTCGGTCTACGCCGAGGACGTGGCCGTACGGATCGCGGCGGCGCTGGACCTGGCGGAGGCGGCGGGCGAGAAATGAGCCCCTGCCCAGTCGTGAGCCCCTACTAGGCCGCCGCTCAGTACTGGTAGAAGATCCGGTCCCGGTACTCCTCGAACACCCGGCCGTTCCACTCGTGGCCGCCGTCCACGTTCCCGGAGCGCAGCAGTGGCGGCTCGATGCCGCGGTCGGCCAGGGTCGCCGCCGCCGTCGCCATGACCGCCTGGAGGAGGGCCGTGGTGACGGCCGTGGAGGCGGGGGCGAAGGGGGCCGGGATGGTGTCGAGGGTGAGTTCCGCGTCGCCGATCGCGATCTTCGAGTCGAGGACGACGTCGCAGTGGTCCTTCAGGTACGTCCCCGAGGAGTGCCGTGACGTCGTCTCCGAGGCGTATGCCACCGACGTCACGCCGATGACCCGTACGCCGAGGGAGCGGGCCTTCATGGCCATCTCCACGGGGAGCGCGTTGCGCCCGGACAGCGAGATGATCACCAGGGCGTCTCCGGAGCGCAGCGGTGACGTCTCCAGGACGACGCTCGCGAGGCCGTCGACGCGCTCCAGGGCGGAGCCCAGCGTCGCCGGCATGACGTCGACGCCGACGACTCCGGGGACGGTGAGCAGGTTCATCAGGGCGAGCCCGCCCGCGCGGTAGACGACGTCCTGGGCCGCGAGGGAGGAGTGCCCGGCACCGAAGGCGAAGAGGCGCCCGCCGTCGGCGACGGTGTCCGCGAGGAGCGTGCCGGCCGCCTGGACGGAGTCGGCCTCTTCGTCGCGGACCCGCTGGAGGAGGGTGATCGCGGCGTCGAAGAACTGGCCGGCCGGCGTACGGTCGCTCATGCGTAAGCCCCTTCGGTACGGTTGCCATGCGGCTGTGTCGCGGATCACCGTGCGGTCTGGACCAGTGCGCTGTCAATACGGCGGGCAAGGCCGGGGAACCCGGGTGGCGGGCCGCCGCGCAGGGGCCCACAGGTCGCCGTAACCGGCTGGTTTCAACGGCGCGGCACGGTTGTCAGTGGTATGCGTCAGAATTGAGTCCAGGGCCAGCGCACGCGCCGCGGAGCCGTCGAGCTTCGGGCAGAGGTAATCGAGGGGCACGTATGTCCGGACTGATCGACACCACGGAGATGTATCTCCGCACCATCCTTGAGCTTGAGGAGGAAGGTGTGGTCCCCATGCGCGCCCGCATCGCCGAGCGGCTCGACCAGAGCGGGCCCACGGTGAGCCAGACGGTGGCGCGCATGGAGCGCGACGGCCTGGTGGCCGTGGCCAGCGACCGCCACCTGGAGCTGACCGACGAGGGCCGCCGGCTCGCCACACGCGTGATGCGCAAGCACCGGCTCGCCGAGTGTCTGCTCGTCGACGTGATCGGCCTGGAGTGGGAGCAGGTGCACGCCGAGGCCTGCCGCTGGGAGCACGTGATGAGCGAGGCCGTGGAGCGCCGCGTCCTTGAGCTGCTGCGCCACCCCACGGAGTCGCCGTACGGCAATCCGATCCCCGGGCTCGAAGAGCTGGGCGAGAAGGACGGGGCCGACCCGTTCCTGGACGAGGGCATGGTGTCGCTGGCCGACCTCGACCCGGGTGTCGACGGCAAGACCGTCGTCGTACGGCGGATCGGCGAGCCCATCCAGACGGACGCGCAGCTGATGTACACGCTGCGCCGCGCGGGCGTGCAGCCCGGCTCGGTGGTGAGCGTGACGGAGTCGGCGGGCGGGGTGCTGGTGGGCAGCGGCGGCGAGGCGGCCGAGCTGGAGTCGGAGATCGCCTCGCACGTGTTCGTGGCCAAGCGCTGAGCCGGGGGTCGGGGGGCGGGCCGCGCGCTGAGCTGCGGGTCGTCCAACTCGCGGGGCGCGAGGGGTAGTTGTGGCGTCCCGGCGGAGCCGTCGGCGAACTCGGCGAATCCGAGATTCAGTGCGCTGAATCGCAGCGCTCGGGCGCTGCGCGTGCCAGGCTGTCGCGTAAGGCATATGACCGTGAGGGGGACGGGAGGATGTGCCGTAGACGTGGAGAGGGCCCCGGCGCCGCACGGCGCCGGGGCCTGTCCTCCCCTGTGCTGACCCGGAGCCCCGAGCTCTCAAGGTCATCCCCTTCGGACCGGTTTCCCCGAGCGGTCCGCCTCCCGCTGAAGGTCTCCCCTCGGCAGCGGCGATCATTCCCTGAGCCGGGTCACTCGAACGAGGGGTGTTGCGGCCGTAGACGGTATTTTCGAATCTGTATTCGATAACCTGCGGGTGATGAAACCCGCGGGGCATGAGCTGTAGGAAGAGACGAGCGAGAGAAGAGACGGAAGCAAGAGGAAACGGCACAGGCGGCAGAGCGTGGTTCACAGGACCGATGGGCTCGAAGCGGGAGCGAGCGGTCCGTGCGGAGCTAGGGGGGTGCCAGGACCAATGGCGCGGCGCATCGACGTGACTGGAGCAGGCGGCGTACGCCTGGCCGCATGGGAGTTCGCGGACCCGCCCAAGTCGGGGGAGATCGAGCGGGCACCCGGAGTTCTGTTACTGCACGGCCTGATGGGCCGTGCCTCGCACTGGGCGTCCACCGCCCGCTGGCTCTCCGAACGGCACCGCGCCGTCGCCCTCGACCAGCGCGGCCACGGCCAGAGCGACAAGCCGCCCCAGGCGGCCTTCACCCGCGAGGCCTACGTCGAGGACGCGGAGGCCGCGCTGGAGCAGCTGGGGCTCGCTCCGGTCGTCCTCATCGGGCACGCGATGGGCGCGCTCACCGCGTGGCAGCTCGCGGCGAAACGGCCCGATCTGGTGCGGGGGTTGATCATCTGCGACATGCGCGCGTCCGCGCTGGGCGCGGCCTCGCAGCGGGAGTGGGCCGACTGGTTCAAGTCCTGGCCCGTTCCCTTCGCCACGCTCGCGGATGTCCGCAAGTGGTTCGGCGAGGACGACCCGTGGGTCGAGCGGCCGAATCCCTCCCGGGGAGAGTTCTACGCCGAGGTCATGCACGAGTCCGCCGACGGGTGGCGGCCGGTGTTCGAGCCCGAGCAGATGCTGAAGTCGCGGGAGACGTGGGTGTACGACGCGCACTGGGAGGAGTTGGCCCAGGTGCAGTGTCCTTCTCTTGTGGTGCGTGGGCTCGACGGGGAGCTGGGGCGGGCCGAGGCGCAGGAGATGGTGCGGGTGCTGCCGCGGGGGGAGTACGCGGAAGTCGCCGACGCCGGGCATCTGGTGCACTACGACCAGCCCGAGGCCTGGCGGGCGGCTATCGAGCCGTTTCTTGACGGGGTGCTGGTGTGAGTTGGGCGCCTAGGGGGTGGGGGGTTCGGTTGTGTGGCGGGTGCGGGTGCGTTGTGGCTGGTCGCGCCCACGCGGCGGAGCCGCACATCGATACGGCCCCGCGCCCTAAGCAAAAGCCTTCCTCACCCCTTGCTGACCGCCGCCAGGATCTCCGGCAGGCGCCTCGCCGTCCCCGGTGCCGCCAGCCGTAGGCCCGCGTACGTCAGCGCCGCCCCGTACCCCGCCCCCGCCGGCAGCAGCACCCAGCTCCACTGGTCGCCGTCCGCGCTGACGTTCGCCCAGATGGTGAGGGCGATGACGGGGGCGCACAGGAGGGCCGCGGAGATCATGCCGCCGAAGATGGAGATCCAGGCGAGGCCGGCCTGGCCGGGGGCCACGTTCTTGTGGGTGCCCTGGGGGATCGAGTAGGGGAAGCGGGCCGAGGTCCAGGCGCCGGTCGCGAGCATCGCGCCGAGGAGGGCGAAGGAGAGGCCGAGGACCTCCGGGAGCCGGGACCAGTCGCCGAGCAGCGCTGTCGTCAGGACGGTCACCAGGGCCGCGTACGGCAGGGTGATCACCAGCAACGCCAGGGCGCGGGCCCGGAGTTCGGCGTAGGCGTCCCTCGTCGTGGAGATCGTCATCGCGACCATCCAGAACGCGGACGTGTCCTGGCCGAACTGGTTGTACATCTGGATGCCGAGCATCCCGGCCGCGAAGCACGCGAAGTACACCGAGCCCGTGCCCTGCAACGCGTTGAACACCGGCACGATCAGACCGATCGCCAGCGAAGTCACCCACGCGGCCTTGGTCTTGGGGTCGCGCCAGATGTACCGCAGGCTGCGTTCCATGACCGTCCCCGTGCGCCCGGACGGGAGGAAGCGGGCCGGGCCGCCGGTGGATGCCCTGTCCTTCGCCGCCGGTTCCGCGGACTGGAGCGTCGAGCCGTCCGGTGCCGTCATCAGCTTGGTCAGGCTGCGTGACCAGAGGACCAGGCAGGCTGCCAAAGCGCCTGCGGACAGGGCCAGTTGGGCGGTCGCCAGGCCGTACGAGCCCTTGCTCACCGAGTCCACCGCGCCGACCGCCGACGCGGGCGGCACCCACCGCAACACCTCCGCCGCCGGGTCGAGTTGGGACAGCCCGGACGAACCCAGGCGCTGCACACCGAAGTTGACCAACTGCGCGCCGACCGCGATCACCAGCCCGCTCAGCACCGCCAGGTCCCGGCCCCTACGGCTGGTCAGCAGGCGGATGTTGGCCGCGGCGACCGCCCGCGCGAGGGCCACGCAGATCAGCAGCCCGAGGGCGACGGCGAGAACGGCCGTGACGTACGCGGCGGGTCCGTGCGCCACGGCGATCACGGACCCCAGCAGCAGCACCAGCGTGAACAGCGGGCCGATGCCGACCAGCGAGGCCGCCAGCAGCGCCCGTACCAGGGGCTGGGGCCGAAGTGGCAGCATCACCAGGCGAGTCGGGTCGAGGGTCTCGTCGCCGGACGGGAAGAACAGCGGCATCACCGCCCAGCCCAGCCCCAGTACCGCGACCAGGAGGACGACCACGGAGACCGCGTGCGTGTCCCCGCGCAGCGTGATCAGCCCGAGCAGCTGGAGCGCGGCGATGAGGAGCGCCACGACCGCCGACGCGACGTACGCGGCCCGGCGGCCACCGGACTGCCGTAGACCGTTGCGGAGCAGGGACAGCTTCAGACGTACGACGACAGGGGTGATCGAGGCGGGTGCCGTGGTGTCGCTCATCGGGTGCCGCCGCCCAGCCAGTCGAGGTCGGAACTGTGGTCGCGGGCGCCCGCGCCGACGAGTTCCAGGAACGCCTGCTGGAGGGTGGGGGATTCGCCGCGGACCTCGGCGAGGGTGCCCTGGGCGCGGATGCGGCCGGCGGCCATCACGGCCACCCAGTCGCAGAGCGACTCGACGAGTTCCATGACGTGGGAGGAGAAGACGACGGTGGCGCCGGAGGCGGTGTAGCGCTCCAGGACGCCCCGGATGGTCTGCGCGGAGACCGGGTCGACGCCCTCGAACGGCTCGTCCAGGAACAGGACTTCGGGGTTGTGGAGGAGAGCGGCGGCGAGCCCGATCTTCTTGCGCATACCGGTCGAGTAGTCGACGACGAGCTTGTGCTGCGCCCCGGCCAGGTCGAGCACGTCGAGGAGCTGCGTGGCCCGCTTGTCGACCTCGGCACCGGGCAGCCCCCGCAACCGCCCGCTGTACCCGAGGAGTTCACGCCCCGAGAGCCGCTCGAAGAGCCGCAGCCCTTCCGGCAACACCCCGATCCGCGCCTTCACGGCCACGGGGTCCGCCCACACGTCGTGCCCGACGACCGAGACGCTCCCCTGATCGGGGCGCAGCAACCCGGTCACCATGGAGAGGGTCGTGGTCTTCCCGGCCCCGTTGGGCCCGACCAGCCCGATGAACTTCCCGGCGGGCAACTCCAGATCGATCCCGGCAACGGCAACCTGTTGCCCGAACCGCTTCCAGAGCCCACGCACACTCACAGCCGACGTCATGCACCCCAACCTAGGGGCGCGGGGCTGTATTCGATATGCGGCTCCGCCGCGTGAGCGCGATCAGCCGCCCCCCACCCGCACCCGCGAAACTACCGATCCCGCCCACACGCGTAGGCGAGCGGCGAGATCAACTCCTCCGCGTCCGGCAGCCAGCGGTTGGCCGCGGTAGGCCGACAAGCCCACTGCACAGCCCCCCGGGACCCGAACCGAGTGGGCGGCGCGGCCACATACCCACCCTCACCCAGCACCACAAGATCAAGGGAAGCAGGCGCCCACCCGATCTTCCGCACGAGATCCGGCACCTTCACCGAAGCCCCCGGCAGAACGAAGAACTCCATCCGCCGCGCAGGCGTCAACGTCACAGGCCCCAGCGTCAACTCCATGCGCTCCATCCGGGCCAGCGCGAGGAACCCCGCGGTCTCCGGGACGGAGATCGCGTCGAACGTCCGCCCCGTGGGCAACAGGATCGAAGACGCCGGCTGCTTCTGCCACATCCGCCGCGCGACCGTCGCACTGCCCGTCGCCTGCGTCGCCCAGTCCTCACGCGCCGGGTGTGCGCCGGGTGCGGCGCACGCGGGGTCGCCGCAGGAGCAGTGCTGCACCCCGTCGACGGCTTCCAGCCAGGTGCCGGGGAAGACGTCCCAGTGGCGCTCCTCGGCGTAGCGTACGGCTGTCTCCAGCAGCGATTCCCCGCGCTGCTTCGGAATCTGAGCGGCTTCGGTGCCCGCGATCGTCTCTTCCACGCCCAACACAACTCCCGCACCCACCTGGAGTTACGGGCGTAGCGCGCGCGGGGGAGGGGCATCGATTCCGCAACTGGGGCGCATGGATGCATGTGCGGGGGCGCGCGGGAGGAACGACAGCGGGAGTTGGGTAGCCAGGGGAGGGGCGAGCACCAGCTTTTACCCCGGCATTCCTCGCATGCTTCGCATTTTCGCCATGTTCGCTGGGCATTGATCTTCACGGCCGGATCTTTTCGCTTCAGGGGTTGTTCCCAGGGGGTACGCCATGGCCGCAAGGCCACTTGTCGCGCGGCAGCCGAACGAACGGCTGCAGGCGCTCATCCAGGAGGCGGGGTGCTCGAACGCCGGGCTGGCCCGCCGGGTCAACATGTGCGGCGCCGAGCACGGTCTCGACCTGCGCTACGACAAGACGTCCGTGGCCCGTTGGCTGCGGGGGCAGCAGCCGCGCGGGCGGGCTCCGGCGATCATCGCCGAGGCGCTGGGCCGCAAGCTGGGCCGTACGGTCACGATCGACGAGATCGGCATGGCCAACGGCAAGAACCTCGCGTCGGGTGTGGGCCTGCAGTTCTCGCCGACCGTCCTCGGGGCCATCGAGCAGGTGTGTGAGCTGTGGCGCAGTGACGTGGGGCGCCGGGACTTCCTGTCGGGTTCGTCGGTCGCCGCGTCCGCGCTGGTCGAGCCGAGCCGTGACTGGCTGATCTCCTCGCCGGACTCACAGGTCGCCCGGGCGGCGGGGCCGAGGGTGGGCCAGTCCGACGTGGCGGCCGTACGCGCGATGACCCAGGCGCTGAGCGAGCTGGACCACCAGTACGGCAGCGGGCATGTGCGCCCGGTCGTCGTGCACTACCTCAACAGCGTCGTCTCCGGGCTGCTCGCGGGGTCGTACCGGGAGGCCGTGGGGCGTGAACTGTTCGCCGCCGTCGCCCGGTTGACGGAACTCGCCGGCTACATGGCCGTCGACACCGGTCAACCCGGCCTGGCGCAGCGGTACTACATCCAGGCCCTGCGCCTCGCCCAGGCGGCGGGGGACCGGGGATACGGCGGCTATGTGCTGGCCGCGTCCATGAGTCACCTCGCCGCGCAGCTCGGAAACCCGCGTGAGATCGCGCAGTTGGCGCGGGCGGCGCAGGAGGGGGCGCGTGGGCGCGTGACCCCGCGGGCCGAGGCGATGTTCTACGCGGCGGAGGCGCGCGGGCACGCCCTGATGGGGGACGCGCGGTCCGCGCAGCTCGCGTCGGGGCGCGCGGTGAGCGCGCTGGACGCGGCGGATCCGTCGACCGGGGACGACCCGGCGTGGATCGCGCACTTCGACGAGGCGTATCTCGCCGACGAGTTGGCGCACTGCCACCGCGACCTGGGCCAGGCCGAGGCGGCGGCCCGGTCCGCGCAGGAGTCCCTGGACGGGCACCCGGAGTCGCGGGCGCGCCGCCGGGCCATCGGATACGTCCTTCTCGCGAGCGCGCAGGTGCAGCAGCGCGAGATCGAGCAGGCCTGCAACACGGGCCTGAAAGCAGTGGAGTTGCTCGGTTCGCTGCGGTCCAACCGGGGCGCCGAGTACCTGGACGACTTCCAGCAGCGCCTGGAGCCGTACCGGGACGAGCCGGTGGTGCGGGAGTTCGGGGCACGGATGGAGTTGCAGGCCGCCGCGTGAACGGCGGGGGGACCAGCAGGTGAACACCGCTCCGGTGCGGAAAGGAGTGCGGACAGCGGCACTTGGAGCGGACGCGGGCCCGGGACTGTTACCGCCGTCACAAGAGGGCAGGTCCAGTCCGGTGCTGCGTGGCACCGGGCTCGGGGTACCCGGTAGCGTGAGCCGACGATCCCGAAGGTCCCCCATTCGTAGGAGTCCCGGTGACGCAGAGTGGACAGGGCGAGGAGCCCTCGGCGCGGCCCGCGCGCGAAGGCATCGTGCTGCCCTCCGACGGAGGCGCACCCCTCCTGCCGGGTATGACGGGCGGACGCGGTGACCAGCAGCCGGGCGGACAGCCGTCGATAGCACCCCCGACCACTGGCCAGTCCTGGGGCCAGCCGTGGGGTCCCGACCAGCAGCACGACCAGCAGCATCACCACCAGCACCAGAGCCCGGCCCCGCCGCCGGGCCAGGGCTGGGGAGACCAGCAACAGCAGCAACCGGCGCAGCAGTGGGGCGCCGGGCCCGAGCAGCCCGCTCCGGCCCCGTGGGGCACCCAGGACGGCATCCCCGGCCAGCCGGGCGCCCTGCCCCAGGAGAGCGCCCAGCACGCGGCCTACGGCCTACAGCAGCAGTCGTACGCCCAGGAGTACCCGTCGGGTTACGCCCAGGAGCCCGCCGCCGGGTACGTCGGCGCGGGCTACGCCTCCGACCAGTCGCCCGCGATACCCCAAGCCGCCGCGCAGAACTACGGCTACGGATACGGCACTTCCGGTTCCGACGCGCACCAGCAGCCGTCCGGAGCCGCCCCCCTCCCGGCCGCGGCCCCCGCGTTCCCGAGCGCCCCGCTGCCGCCCGCCGACGAGGGCGCGACGCAGTACATCCCGCCGGTGGTCAACATGCCAGGCGACGAGGGTGCCACCCAGTTCCTGCCGCCGGTGCCCGCCGCCCCCATGGACGAGGGCGCGACCCAGTACATCCCGCCCGTCGGGCCCGGCGCGCTGCCGCCCGAGATGCCCGCGGCCGCGGGCCCGATGCCGCAGGCCGCGCACCCCGACGCGCAGCCCACGCAGTTCCTCCCGCCGGTGCCCGCGCAGGGTGCCGCTCCCGGGTACGGGGCGCGGCCGGGCGGGCCGGACGACCGGCAGCCGCCCGCCGAGTTCGACAACCTCTTCCGCAGCGACGCCGGGGGCGAGCAGCCCGCCGCGTCCACCCAGCAGATGCCCCGCTTCCAGCAGCCGCCGCGCGCCGAGCAGCAGGGGCAGCAGGGTTACGGCCAGGCCCAACCGCCGTACGCGCAGCCGTCGTACGCGCAGCCCTCGTACGCCCCGCCCGGGGACGGCGGCGGCCGGCGCGGGGCGCAGGGCGACGACGGTGGCCGGGGCGGGCGCCGTTCGCGGGTGCCGCTGATCGCCGGGGTCGGGGTCGGTATCGCGATCCTCGGGGTCGGTGCCGGTGCGCTGCTCAGCGGCGGCGGCAGCAAGGGTGACGACGCCAACAAGACGGTCGCCGCCACGTCGGCCGCGACGGACGGTTCCTCGTCGGCGGGCACCGATGCCGCGAAGGAACAGGCCGTAGCCCTGGACAAGTTGCTCGCCGACAGCGGCAGCAGCCGTGCCTCGGTGATCAACGCCGTGGGCAATGTGAAGGCCTGCAACAAGCTCGGCGACTCCGCCTCCGACCTGCGGAACGCGGCCAAGCAGCGCGCCGAACTGGTCACCAAGCTCTCGCAGTTGACGGTGGACAAGCTGCCGGACAACGCGGCGCTGACGACCGCCCTCACCAACGCGTGGAAGGCGTCCGCGTCGGCCGACAACCACTACGCGACCTGGGCCGACCAGGCCGCCGGCAAGAAGGGCTGCAAGAAGGGCCAGGCCCGCACCACCGGCCAGACCGCGGCGGGCAACGCGGCGAGCGGCGTCGCCAGCAACCAGAAGCTGAAGGCCGCCGCCCTCTGGAACACGATCGCGAAGACCTACGGCCTGACCCAGCGCCAGCCGACCCAGCTCTGAGCACTCCCGGCAGGCACTCCCGACAGCGCGGATCTCAGTCGAGGTTCGCGCTGTTCAACGTCTTGGTCATGTCGAAGAAGCCCTTCTTCGCGGACACCAGAACGCCCTTCCGTACGACCTGAAGGGTCACGTTCGCGTTGACCAGCCGGGCCAGGCCGACCGAGGCGAGGTTGTCGTCGCGGGGGCTCCACTGCAGCGTCGGCGTGAGCCCGCCCGTGTTGACCTTCACGCCGTCGTCGAGGGCGCGGCGCACGGTGTCGGCGGTGATGTCACCGTTGCCGAGCGAGTTCACGACGGTCTTGAACGCGGTGTACGCGATCCAGGTGGTCTGCACCCCCGCGTCCGCGGGGTCGATGCGGTTGTCGCCGAAGGCCACCTCGTTGACGGCGTTCTTCATCGGGTCCCAGCGCGCGTCGCTCGCGACCGGGTACCAGCCCGTGATGTACGACCCCTCGTACGGTCCGGACTGGCCGCCCGTCGAGTTGATCTCGGTCTGGTCGACACTGCCGAGCACGGTCGCGGCGTGCACCGCGGGATAGTCCTGGCGGTCGCGCCGGAAGGAGTCCATGAAGGTGTCGGTACGGTCCCCGAGCGAGGGCACCACACAGCCCTCCTTGTCCGAGTCGCCGCTCGCGCTCTCCAGGGCGCGCGTCGACTGGCTGGAGTACTCGGTGGCGTCGTCGGCCGCGAGCTGGTCGGTCGCCGCCGCGTGGCCGCCTGCCGCGAGCCCGGCGTTCAGGAGCGGGGGCAGGTCGTCGCCGGCGATGGAGTCGGGCCGTACGAGGGTGACCGGGCCACAGGTCGAGGCGAGTTCCTTGCCGAGGCCCGCCAGGAGCGCGGGCTGGCCGCCGTTGACGGGGTAGGACAGGGCGCGGGTGAACTCCTCGGTCGTGACGCCGTAGCCGCCTATGTACGGGATGCCGGCGCCCTCCAGCGGGGCGAAGTACGAGTCGCTGAACTCGCTGTAGGAACCGACGACCGCGACGACGTCCTTCTGCACGGCCAGCCGGGCGCACTTCGCGGCGGCCACGTTCGTGTTGTGGTCGTTGCAGGTCAGGACCTTGAGCTTGCGGCCGTTGATACCGCCGTGCTTGTTGATCCACTTCGCGTACGCCGTCGCCATGGCGGGCATGCCCGGCTTGTTGGTCGCGCTGGTGTCCCAGGGCGCCCAGGTCATGACGGTGATCGAGCTGTCGCCGGAGCCCGCGGCGGTACCGGGGATGACCCCGCAGCCGGCCACGAGCGAAGCACACGCCCCCAGAGCCGCCGCCGAGAGGACGGTCGCTCTGACGGGCCGGGTGAAGGTGGGGAGGAAGGTGCTGCGGTTGCGTCGCCTGCCTGTCATGGACAGACACGCTTCCGCCACACCACTAACCCGGGAGTGACTCGTGGTCAACAAGTGGTGACGCGGAGGTGAATTACGGGGGGCGTTCCTGTGTGTGTGACGAGGAACGTACGATCGATGACCGTGCAAGGTTCGGAGAACTCTTCCCGTCGCCCCCGTCGCTCCTCCACCATGGGCGGCATGCCACTGAACGACATGCCCTGGTGGCGCTGGCGCAGCAACGTGCGTTCCGCGCTGCACATGCTCTCCGATCCGGCGTTCCAGCAGAACGTCTGGCTGGCCGGTGTCGACGGGTACGGGGACGTCACCGACGCCGTCTACCGCCTCGTCGAGGACACCTGGCTCGACAACTGGTCCGCCGAGAAGTACGTCGGCACGATCTTCCGCGACTCCCAGGAGGCGGCCCTCGTGGACACCGCGGTCCTGCGCGTCCTGCGGATCATGCACCAGGTCGGCCCGGACGCCCACGTCTCCGTGTACGTCGACCACGAGGCGTGGCCGGACGCGGTACGGGCGGCGCGGGACGCGCACGTCCGGATGGCGGTGAGCGACGGGGACGACCCGGACGCGGCGCCGCGGACGCTTGAGGTGCTGCAGATCATCACGCGGTCCGCGTAGGGCGGGTTCGCGGGCGGGGCTGGTCCGGGTAGGGCGGGCTCGCGTGCGGGGTCGGTCCGCGTGGGGCCGGCCGGGGTGTTGGGCCTGGTCCAGGCGGGCCGGCAGGGGTGCGGGCCCCGGTCCGCGTGGGACCGGTCCGGGTGGCGGACGGCGGTGCCTCCGCTCAGGGGGATATGGGATCCTGTCCTGCATGAACGCGCAGTCCACCCGAGCCGCGGCACTCGCCGACCAGTACGTCCTCACCCTGTCGTGCCCCGACAAGCAGGGCATCGTGCACGCCGTGTCGAGCTACCTCTTCATGACCGGCTGCAACATCGAGGACAGCCAGCAGTTCGGCGACCACGACACGGGACTGTTCTTCATGCGCGTCCACTTCTCGGCGGAGTCGCCGGTGACGGTGGAGAAGCTGCGGGCGAGCTTCGCGGCGATCGGTGACGCCTTCCACATGGACTGGCAGGTCAACCGGGCCGCGGACCGGATGCGGGTCGTGCTGATGGTCAGCAAGTTCGGGCACTGCCTGAACGACCTGCTCTTCCGGGCCCGGATCGGGGCGCTGCCGGTGGAGATCGCGGCGGTGGTGTCCAACCACACGGACTTCGCGGAGCTGGTGGAGTCGTACCACATCCCCTTCCACCACATCCCGGTGACGAAGGACAACAAGGCCGAGGCCGAGGCGCAGATCCTCGACCTGGTCCGCGAGGAGAACGTCGAACTCGTCGTCCTGGCCCGGTACATGCAGGTCCTCTCCGACGACCTCTGCAAGGCGCTCAGCGGGCGGATCATCAACATCCACCACTCGTTCCTGCCGAGCTTCAAGGGCGCGAAGCCGTATCACCAGGCTCACCTGCGGGGCGTGAAGCTGATCGGAGCGACGGCGCACTACGTCACCGCCGACCTCGACGAGGGCCCGATCATCGAGCAGGAGGTCGAGCGGGTGGGGCATGACGTGACGCCGGACCAACTCGTGGCGATCGGGCGCGACGTGGAGTGCCAGGCGCTGGCGCGGGCCGTCAAGTGGCACGCGGAGCGCCGGATCCTGCTGAACGGGCGCCGGACGGTCGTGTTCGCCTAGGAGCAGCGCGGGGGTTGCTGGTTCGGGGGCGGCTGCCCACCCACCCGCACTCCCCGACGATCCCGAAACCCACCCCTACATCCGGCTCAACGACGCCGTGGCGAACAGCACATCCCTGATCGCCTCCCGGTCGCCGAGCTGCCCCGCGGCAGCTTCCTCCGGTGACACATGCCCTGCGGCCAGGTGGCAGAACTCCACGCCGTCCAGGGCGATATGGGCGACCTCCCGCTCCGCGGACCCCACCGCGCCGGGCGAGTCAAGGGCGATCAGCCACTCGCCCCCACCGTGTCCCTCGATCTCCAGCCGCAGGCTACGACCGGGCTCCCCGACACCGACGAGGTGCCGCCCACTCCCCGGCGAAGCCAACCCGTGCCGCCGCCGTTCAGCGAGCACAACGGGCAACATCCGCGCCGCGAGATCGATCATCCGGTTCAGGTAGCGCGGGGACGGCGGATCGTACGGATAGTCCACCGCCTCGGCGATGTCCCCCGCGTGCACCCAGCACTCGAAGGCCCGGTCGAGCATCGCATCGTGCAGGGGAAGCTCGAAGTCGCCGTAGGAGACGGCCAGTTTGCCGGTGGTGCCGCCGGTGAACGACACCGTGCGGACGATGTTGTGGCTCTGCTCGCGCCACGGCGAGCGGATGGACCGGGTAGGCGGGAAGTGCGACGACTTCCAGTACGCCTCGGTGCGTGAGGCCGGCGTCGACGGCTTCGCGGTCTCCCCGGTCAGCGGGTCGTCGAGGCCGAGCGCCGCCGCGACCAGGCCGTCGACGGTCAGCAGATGCGCGATGACCCCGGCGACAGTCGTACGACGGCTCGTCGGCTCGTCGCCCTCGAACCACCGCAGCCGCACGGGCGCGTGCCACTCGGCGTCACCTATGTCCTGCAACAGGGCGTCCAGACGGGCGGTCTCGGCGTCGTACGGCGTCGCCCACTCCGGCACCGGGATACGCGGCGGCCGGCGGTCGAAGGAGTTGGTCAGGACGCGGGTGCGCAGGCCGGGGTCGAGGTCGAGGGGTTCGACGGGGTGCAGCAGCCCGACCGCGCCGCGCAGCCGCAGCGCCTCGTCCGCGCAGGCCCCGCACTCGCCGAGGTGCTCCTCCACGGCCGCCGTCTCCGCCGCCGAGCACGCGGCCAGCGCCCACGCGCCGAGCAGCGCCTTCAGCACCCGGTGCTCCAGCACCAGCGGCACGGCCCGGGACTCGGCGGCGCCGAGCTCGGGCAGCGGGCGACCGGTGTCCTCCACGGAGGCACGCGGCATCGGAATCCGCGGCGGCTCCCCCGCACCGCTCACGGAGCCACCATCGGGATTGCCCGGCCCACCGTACGAGCCGTCACCGCTCCCGGAAGCACCGTCACCAGGACCGCCCGGCCCACCCCGCATGCCGTCGCCGTCACCGTCGTCGTTCACCGAACCGCCGTTCCCGGAGCCGTCGTTCACAGGGTGCCCGTCCTCAGGCCCACCCGCCCCACCCTGCGCCGGCACGACCTCCTCACCTTTCCCGGCCCCTTCGCCGTACCCCTCGTACCTCTCGAAACCCTCCTGCCACGCGTCGCTCACGCCCCACCCCCCGCTCCCGGCGGTGCGCCGGCGTCGTGGGCGGTGGAGAGGAGCTGGAGGCCGAGGCGGAGGCGGCGGCGGGCCTCGTCCTCGGTGACGCCGAGGTCGACGGCGGTCTGGCGGTAGTCACGGCGCTGGAAGTAGGCCAGCTCCAGGGCGGCCCGCAGCGGGGCGGGCATGGACGTGACGATGTAGTCCGCGCGGGCGGCGACGGAGGCGCGGCGGACCTTGCGCTCCAGCTCCTCCGTGGAGCCCTCGCCGCCGTGGGCGAGGGCGACGGTCTCGGTGGCGCGCAGGCGCTGCACGGCGAGGCGGTGGGTCAGCGCGGCCACCCAGGAGCGCAGCGGGCCCTGCTTGGGGTCGTAGGCGTCGGGGTGTTCCCACACGTGGGCGAAGACCTCGCGGGTGATGCCGTCGGCGGCGCGCTCGTCGCCCAGGACACGGTGGGCGAGGGAGTGCACGAGGGAGGCGAAGCGGTCGTACAGCTCACCGAGGGCCGCCGCCTCGCCGCGGGCCAGCCGCTGCTGCATCTTGCGGTCCCAACGGGGCGGTGCGTCCTTCGTCGCCATGCGGCCCCCTCACCGTGCCTGTGCCCGAGTCAAGCGTGCGCTCACCGTCTCTTCGAATGTAGTGGGCACGTCTGACAGCGCACCCCCCATTCTGCAATTGCACGCCCCCGAAGCGGCGCGGGTGGTAACGGATCTGCGCCTACCCCACCCACATCTGATCGAACAGGATCGAAGGCGACTAAAACAAGCCTCTTCCGGACGGTTTCCGTTTCTGCCCCCGGGTTTCAGGGAACGGCGGCTGGGCAGCCGCGCTGCAAGGAAGCGTAGGTACGGCTTCCGTTTCCGGACGGTCTCCGGGAGTTCCGGCTAGCGAGAGGCGCGATGGTGGCCTTCAAAGTGAACGACGGCGAGCGCGGCGTCTGGTCCGTACTCCTCGTGTCCGGCGAACTGGACCTGGTGACCTCGCCGGTCCTGCGCCAGCGGGTGCACGACGTGGTGGCCGAGGGGCAGCACAGCCTGGTCCTCGACCTCTCCGAGGTGCTCTTCTGCGACTCCAGCGGCGTCGGCGTGCTGATCGCCGCCCGCCGCCTCATCCGCTCCTGCCAGGGCCACCTGCGCGTGGTCCTGCCGGCGCAGGGCGCGGTCGACGGCTCGCACGTCAACCGGGTCCTCGGCGCCCTCGGGGTGCGCCGCCTCTTCGACGTCTATCCCGATGTGATGACCGCCACAGAGGACGAGCCCGAGGACGAAGCGGACCCCCTCTCGGCGTGAGATGAGACGGACCCCTCTCCGCGTGACGCGTCGGTTTCCGGCGTGACGTCGTTGTTTCGGAATTTCCCCGATCTTGGTACAAGCGACGTTTTCGGCTCCCGGACCCGCCCCGGGCGTCGTACGCTCCGTGCCAAGCGCTCCCCACATGAGTAAGGCGGCCCGAAAGACATGGTCAGCACCGAGTACGAGCGACGGATCGCGGCCCGTTTCGCCACCTTCGACCAGGACGGCAACGGGTTCATCGACCGGGAGGACTTCAACTCGGCGGCCAAGGCGCTGCTCGCGGAGTTCGGTACGGCGGCCCGCTCCGACAAGGGCCAGGCCCTGTACATCGGCGCGGAGGCGTTCTGGCAGGGCATGGCCGGCATCGCGGACCGGGACGGCGACCAGCGCGTCAGCCGCGAGGAGTTCGTGAACGGCGCGGTCAAGCGCCTGCGCGACAACCCGGAGCGCTTCGCCGAGATCGGCCGCCCCTTCCTGCACGCGGCCCTCGACGTCGCGGACCCGGACGGCGACGGCTCGGCCACCATCGCGGACACCGTGCGCGTCCTCAAGGCCCTCGGCGTACCGGACGACATCGCCGCGATGGCCGCGGACGCCCTCGACACGGACAGCGACGGCAAGGTCGGCGAGGCGGAGATCATCTCCTCCTTCGCCCGCTACTTCACCGTCCCCGAGTAACGCTCCCGCAGCTTGTACTTGAGCACCTTCCGCAAGGCGTCGTTGCGCGGAAGGGCGTCCACGATCTCCAGCTGCTCCGGCAGCTTGTGCACGGACAGCCCTTCCGCGCGCAGATAGTCCGTGACGGCGGCAAGGGTCAACTCCCCGGCCCCCGGCGGCTGTTCGACCACCGCACACACCCGCTCCCCACGCTCCGCGTCCGGCAGCCCTACGACGGCCACGTCCCCGACGCCCGGATGCGCGGCCAGCAGATCCTCGATCTCCTTCGCCGAGATGTTCTCCCCCTTGCGGATGATCACGTCCTTCAGCCGCCCGGTGAGAATCAGATGCCCGGTGTCTGTCAGGAGCCCAAGGTCCCCGGTGCGCAGGAACCCGTCCGCGTCGAACGCCTCCGCCGTCTGCGCCGGGTCCAAGTACCCCTGACACACGGCCTCCCCGCGCAACCGCACCTCCCCGCCCGCCGCGATCCGTATCTCCATCCCGTCCGGCGGCCGCCCCTCGGTAGTCGCCAGATTCTCTACGGTGTCGTCGGGCGCTCCCATCGTGATCATCGGCACCTCGGTCATGCCGTATCCGTGGGTGAGCTGGACCCCCATCTCGCGTACGACGGAGTGGTAGACCTCCGGAGGCTTGGGAGCGCCGCCGCCCGCGAGCAGCCGTAGCGAGGGAATCACCTTCTGGCCTGGCTGCTTGCGCTGCTCGGCAAGGAACATGGAATAGAAGGCAGTTGACCCGCCGGCCACCGTCACGCCGTGCTTGCGGTACCCCTCCAGCGCGTCCGGCAGCGCGAACTGCTCGAACATCACCGCCGGGAAGCCGTACAGCAGCAGCATCACCGTGTAGTCGGGCCCGGCGATGTGCGCGTACGGGAAGGCCATCGAGCCCACGTCGTCCGCCGTCAGACGCAGCGCGTGCGCGAGGCACGAGCCGCCCGCGATCAGTGAACGGTCCGTGTGCAGCACGCCCTTGGGGTCGGAGGTGGTGCCGGAGGTCCAGTAGATCCAGCGGACCGAGGTGCCGTCGGCGGGCGGGGGCGGCAGCAAGGCCGGGTCCCCGTCGGGGAGTTGAGTGCTGTCGTACGCCTCGAAGATCCCCTTCGCGCCGAGCCGCCGGGCCATCTCCCCGTAGTCGAAGCCGCGCCAGACGCCCGGCACGGCGAAGTACTCGGCCTTCGACTCCCGTAGCGCGAAGCCGACTTCGCGGTCGCGGTAGAAGGGGATCACCGGTGTCTGTACGGCGCCCAGGCGGGCCAGCGCGAAGGAGAGCAGGGCCGTCTCGATGCGGGTGGGCAGCTGCCAGGCGACGACCGTGCCGGGGCGCACGCCCATGCCGTACAGGCCCGCCGCCACGCGCTCCGACCGGTCGCGCAACTCGCCGAAGCTCAGGGCCCGGTCGTCCTGGAGGAGGACCGGGCGGTCGGGGGTCAAGTCGGCGCGGCGGGCGACCAGTTCCCACAGGGTGCTGGAGGAACTCAGGGAGTACGCCGTCTCGTTCATGGTCCCCTCCTTGGCTGACGACTCGTCAGGTGACATGCTATCTGACGGGTCATCAGATAAGTGCCGTCCCTGCGGAGGGGAACCCATGACCACCGAACTGCCCCGCATCATCAGCGTCGACGACCACGTGATCGAACCCGCGCACCTCTTCGAGACCTGGCTGCCGAAGAAGTACCGCGACCGCGGCCCCCAGCCGCTCACCGCCGGCATCGGCGAACTCGCCTACGTGGCGGGCAAATACCAGATCACGATGGACCCGGACGGCCCGCCCACCGACTGGTGGATCTACGAGGACCTCAAGTTCCCGTACAAGCGCAACATCGCCGCCGTCGGCTTCGACCGCGACGAGATGACCCTGGAGGGCATCACCCGCGAGCAGATGCGCCCCGGCTGCTGGGACCCGGCCGAGCGGCTCAAGGACATGGACCTCAACCACGTCGAGGGCTCGCTCTGCTTCCCGACCTTCCCGCGCTTCTGCGGCCAGACCTTCGCCGAGGCGCACGACAAGGAGGTCGCGCTCGCCTGTGTCCGCGCCTACAACGACTGGATGGTCGAGGAGTGGTGCGGCGACAGCGGCGGCCGGCTCATCCCGCTGTGCCTGATCCCTTTGTGGGACGTGGAGTTGGCGGTCGCGGAGATCCGGCGCAACGCGGCTCGCGGGGTGCGGGCGATGACGTTCTCCGAGATCCCGACCTACCTCGGGCTGCCGTCCATCCACTCCGGTTACTGGGACCCGTTCTTCGCGGTCTGCCAGGAGACGGGGACGGTCGTCAACATGCACATCGGCAGCAGCTCCCAGATGCCCGCCGCCTCCCCGGACGCGCCCCCCGCCGTACAGGCCTCGCTCTCCTTCAACAACGCCATGGCCTCGATGATGGACTTCCTCTTCAGCGGCGTCCTGGTGAAGTTCCCGACCCTCAAACTCGCGTATTCCGAAGGGCAGATGGGCTGGATCCCGTACGCCCTGGAACGCGCCGACGACGTGTGGGAGGAGCACCGCGCGTGGGGCGGGGTGCGCGACCTGATCCCCGAGCCGCCGTCGACGTACTACTACCGGCAGATGTTCTGCTGCTTCTTCCGCGACAAGCACGGGGTCGCTTCGCTGGACGTGGTGGGCCGGGACAACGCCACGTTCGAGACCGACTACCCGCACGTCGACTCGACCTTCCCCCACACCAAGGAGGTCGCCCTCGACCACGTGAAGGGCCTCGACGACGAGACGGTCTACAAGCTGATGCGGGGCAACGCGATCCGCATGCTGGGCCTGGACCTCGACCGGTAATGGACCTCTCGTACACGGCCGAGGAGGACGAGTTCCGGGCGCGGCTGAGGGAGTGGCTGGGCAAGGTGCTCCCGACGCTGCCTCCGAAACCGTCGCCGGACGACTGGCCCGGCCGTCGCGCCTACGACCTCGACTGGCAGCGGATGTTGTACGACGCCGGGTACGGCCATGTGCACTGGGACGCGTCCCCGACGACCCGGCTGATCTTCCTGGAGGAGACGGAAAAGGCGGGCGCGCCCTACGTAGGGGCCAATTTCGTCGGGCTGTTGCATGCCGGGCCGACGATCGCGGCGGAGGGTACGCCCGAGCAGCGGGAGCGGTGGCTGCCGCCGGTGCTGCGCGGCGACGAGGTGTGGTGCCAGGGGTTCAGCGAACCGGACGCCGGGTCCGACCTCGCGGCGTTGCGCACGCGCGCGTGGCGGGACGGCGACGACTACGTAGTGAGTGGTTCCAAGATCTGGACCTCGCACGCCGAAGTCGCCGACTGGTGCGAGCTGTTGGTCCGGACGGATCCTGCGGCGCCGAAGCACCGGGGTATCAGCTGGCTCGCGATGCCCATGGACGCGGCGGGGATCACCGTACGGCCGTTGCGGACGCTGGCCGGGTCCGCGGAGTTCGCCGAGGTGTTTCTCGACGAGGTTCGGGTGCCTGTCGGTAATCGGGTGGGGGACGAGAACGACGGTTGGCGCGTGACGATGGTGACGCTGTCGTTCGAGCGCGGTACGGCTTTTGTGGGGGAGGTCGTCGCCTGTCGGCGAGTGTTGGGGGAGCTGGCGGTGGAGGCGCGGCGGAACGGGCGTTGGGATGATCCGGGGCTCAGGCGTCAACTGGGGCGGCTGAACGCGGAGTTCCGGGCGTTGTGGCGGCTGACGCAGTGGAATGTGAGTGAGGCGGAGGCAAGTGGGGGCGTTCCTGGTGTCGGGGGTTCGGTTTTCAAACTGAGGTACTCACACGCGCGGCAGGAGCTTTACGACGCGGCGGCGGATGTCCTTGGGCCCGACTCCCTTGATCTAGAACGGGCTTGGGTGCTGGATCGGCTGTCCTCGCTGTCGTACACGATCGCGGCCGGCACCTCGCAGATTCAGCAGAACATCGTGGCCGAGCGGATTCTTGGGTTGCCGAAGGGGCGCTGACGTGCGGTTTCAACTCACCGATGATCAAAGGGCGTTGCGGGATGCGGTGCGAGCCGTGATCGGTAGTCGGTCGGGTGCCGGCTCGTCGTGGCTGGTCGCGCCCCGCGGCGGAGCCGCTGATGAACACAGCCCCGCGCCCCTTATAGACCGGGGTTTGTGGCGGGCCCTCGGTGACCTTGGGGTGTTCTCTCTGCGGTTGGCCGAAGCTGATGGAGGGGCTGGACTCGGGCTTCCCGAGGCTGTGTTGGCGTTCGAGGAACTTGGGTGGGCGTTGGTGCCCGGGCCCTTGGTGGCTACGCATCTCGCTGCCGGGGTGGTGCCGGGGGCCGCCAGTGGGGAGACCGTTGTCGCCGCTGCCGACGGGAGCCTCGTGGAGTGGCTGGACGAGGCCGATGTCGTGTTGCCGGGGGCCGAGGGGGCCGTAGCGCTGCGGTCGGTGGATCCGTTGACGCCGTTGCATCGGGTGCCGGCTCCGGGGCGTACCGACCCTGCTGCTGTTCTTCTCACTGCGGCCGAGCAGCTCGGTACCGCCGCGCGTGTGTGCGGGCTTGCTGTGCAACACGCCCGGACGCGTGAGCAGTTCGGGCAGCCGATCGGGGCGTTTCAGGCGGTCAAGCATTTGTGTGCGCAGTCGTTGGTGCGGGTGGAGGTGGCGCGGGCCGCCGTTTACGCGGCGGCTGTGACCGGGGATGCGGTGGACATCGCGGCGGCTCGGCTGCTCGCCGATGAAGCGGCTGTGCGCGGGGCCCGGGACTGTCTGCAGGTGCATGGCGGGATGGGCTTCACCTGGGAGTCCGAGGTTCATCTGCACCTGAAACGGGCGTGGGTGCGCGCTCGGCGTGGTGGTGGTAACACGGAGAGTGAGGAGCTGCTCGCGGCGGATCTGCTGGCCCGCGCGGCCTAGCGGGGCGCCTGCCTGCGGGGACCGGGACGGGCCCGACAACGGTGTCGCGGATCGTGGCACGGCGGAATCACGGAGCGTTGATATCGGGTTGTGTCCTATGCGTGACTCGTCACGGCCTGGAGTCGTCTGTGGGCTCCGGTACCTTGTGTGGGATGCGAGTGGTTCAAGGTACGAGCCATGCCGGAGTTGCCTGCGAGGCGGCCCCGGAGCGGACGGTGCGCGCCGCCGCTCGCACGGCAGAACGGGCTTTCACCCCTGCCTGTTCGACTCCCCGCGGCGAGCGTCGCACAGTATCCCGCACTCGTACTCCTTCGCGCTGGAATATGCCCGAAGCGCTTGTTGGGGTGACTGAACGTCAATCATGCTGTCTCGCAAGGGATTCACGTTCCGTGACCCTTGTTCTGGCCGTTGTTCTGGTCATGCAGGAAATGGCTACGATCGTGGCCCTCGTGAGGCGCGAGGCTAAGTGTCCGCCGGTTCGGATGGTGTGAGCGGTGCAGGTGCTTCAAGTGCAGCTGGAGATCCGGCCCGACCCCGCTGAGGTGGGGCGGGCCCGACGGTGGGCGCGCTCCCGGCTCGCGGGGTCCGGGATAGAGGCCGACGAACCGCTCGCGGAGACGCTGATCCTGCTCGTCTCCGAGCTGGTCACCAACGCCGTGGTGCACACCGGCTGTCCGGCCGTGCTGCGGCTCTCCCTGCCGGACGTGGCGACCGAGTCGGCCACCGTGCGCCTGGAGGTCGCCGACACCAGCTGCAAGGCGCCCGTGCCGCGCTGCGCGGACGGCGATGAGACCGGCGGCCGCGGCCTGGCCCTCGTGGACGGCCTCGCCGACCGCTGGGGCTGGAGCGCCGAGGGCACCGGCAAGCGCATCTGGTGCGAGATCGACCGGGACAGTGAACCCCGGGAGGCCGCGTGCGGGGGCGGTGTCGCGGCGTACGAGGGCTTCGAGTTCGAGGGCTTCGCGTACGAGGCCGTGTAGGTGCTGCCTGCAAGTGCCGGGCGGAGATGCGCCGGGCTGTGCTTCCGTGCGCGCCCTGCGATAAATGGGGCTTACGGAACAAATCCCCGGATGGGCGTTGACGCGACGTGACCATGTGGTCACGCTTGTGGGCAGCGATTCGCCGCGAGGGGACGGCGAGGGCTTCGGTGACGGGAGCCCTCGGCGAGTGTGGGTCGTGTTCGGCGTGGGCCCCCTCGGGGCCGGGGGTCAGGACGGGGCGCCGGAGTCGGATGGCGGCACGCGGTGCCGTGCTCGGGGCGGGCAGCAGCGCGCCGCCATCCGACCGTAAGTCCGGCCCTCGTCAAAACCGGACTGTCCTAGAGGATGGCGATCGGGGCCACCGGGGTTCCCGTCGCGCCCACGAAAGGTTCGGGCATCGCCGACAGGAAGAACGTGTGGCGGTTCTCTTGTCCACAGGCTGTGGACAACTCTTCGAGATTCCAGTTCTGGCCCTGCAGCATCCCCATCTCGACCAGGTCGAGTGCGTGCACCGGCAGCCACAAGTTGTCTATTTCCGGCGGAAATATCTCAAAGGTGAGGGTGTCGTTGGCGACCGCCGCGACATCGCGCGCGTGGAACCACTCCGGCGTACGGACCGACAGCCCGGGTGACGGATAGCCGTACCCGTGCTTGTCACCGGCCAGATACACCTGCACCTGCCCGGTCCGTACGAGCACGATGTCGCCCGCGCGGACCTGCGTGCCGGCGAACTCCTCGGCGGCTTCGAGGTCTTCCGGGGTGACGGCGTGCCCGCCCTCCAGCCGATCGACGCCACGCGCGCGTGCCACGTCGAGCAGGACCCCGCGCGAGACGATGTGCCGCGCCTTGTCGATCCCGCTGAACTCGGCGCCGCCGTGCGGGGTCACGGTGCCGGCCGGGCGGCCGTTGTAGAGCTTCCCGGAGTGCGAGACATGGGTCAGCGCGTCCCAGTGGGTGCCGGCCTGGAGCCCCATCGTCACGGCGTCGTCGCTGCACGCGACCGTTCCCGGGCCGAAGAGTTCCTGGTTGATCTGCACCATCGCGTGCAGCGGGTTGATCCGGCCGGGGATCAACCCCGTCTGGACGCCGTCCTGTTGGAGGGGCAGGGCGAGCGGGATACGGCGGCCGGTCCGGATCTCGGCGGCGGCCGCTCGGACCACCTCGTCGGTGATCAGGTTCAGCGTGCCGATCTCGTCGTCCGACCCCCAACGGCCCCAGTTGTTCACGCGCTTGGCGATGTCGTGGAACTCCGGACCAAGTGACGGCGGTGACGTCTGCGGTGACATCGGGGCCTCCCCGGGGCTTGTCCTCAGGTATCTGACGGGTCGTAGAATCTGAGTCGAATCTAACGGACCGTCAGAAACCGCGGGAGGGGCCGGACATGGGGAACTTCTTGGCTGGCAAGGTCATCGCCGTGACGGGCGCGGGGCGGGGGATCGGGCGAGCCGTCGCGCTCGGGGCGGCGGCGGAGGGGGCACGGGTTGTCGTCAACGACTACGGGGTCTCTATGGACGGGGCGTCGCCCACGAGTGAGATCGCGGAGGGGGTCGTCAAGGAGATCTTGGCTGCGGGTGGGGAGGCGGTTGCCGTTGCCGATGACATCTCAACGATGGCCGGTGGGCAGCGGGTTGTTGATGTCGCGGTGTCTTCGTTCGGGCGGATCGACGGGGTGGTGTGCGTTGCGGGGATTCTTCGGGAGCGGATGCTTTTCAATATGTCCGAGGAGGAGTGGGATCCCGTTCTCGCCACTCATCTGAAGGGGACGTTCACCGTTTTCCGGGCGGCTTCCGCTGTCATGCGGAAGCAGCGGGCGGGGACGTTGATCGGGTTCACCAGCGGGAATCATCAAGGGTCGGTTTCTCAGGCCAATTACAGTGCGGCCAAGGGCGGGATTATCTCGCTGGTGCGGAGTGCCGCGCTGGGGTTGAACAAGTATGGGGTCACCGCAAATGCGGTGGCGCCTGTTGCTCGTACGCGGATGTCTGCCAACGTTCCTATGGAGTTGGCGGAGATCGGGTCGCCGGAGGATGTGGCGGCGCTCGTTGTCTATTTGTTGTCCGAGCGGGCTCGGGAGGCTGGGATTACCGGGCAGGTTTATACCGTCGCCGGGGAGAAGATTGCGGTGTGGGCGCAGCCTCGGGAACTGCGGGCTGCGTATGCCTCCGGCGGGTGGACGGCTGAGAAGATCGCGGAGTTTTTGCCGGGGTCTGTGGGGGTGGATCCGATGCCGATGCTGTCTCGGTTGCAGGAGATGGAGAGGGCTGCGCGGGAGGGGAGTCGGCCTAACGCCTAGTGGGGTGGGCGGTTCGGTTGTGGGGCGAGTGCGGGTTGTTTGTGGCTGGTCGCGCAGTTCCCCGCGCCCCTTAAGTGACTGACCTGAACGGTGTTCTTAGGGAGCCCCCTGTGGAATTTGGATTCGCTGCCGAAGATGAAGTGTTTCGGGCTGAGGCTCGGGCTTGGCTTCTTGCGCATGCTGAGGCCGGTCAGGATCGGCGGGTGTGGGAGCGGACGCTCGGTAAGAATGGGTGGATAGGGCTGGGTTGGCCCGAGTCCGGGTACGGGAATCGCAGCGTCAGTCTTACTCAACAAGTCGCCTGGGCCGAGGAGTATGCGCGGTCGGATGCGCCGCCTCGGTCTGGGCATATTGGGGAGAATCTGCTGGCTCCTACGCTCATCGCGCATGGGACCGATGAGCAGAAGTCCCGTTTCCTGCCTGCTGTCGCTGCGGGGGACGAACTCTGGTGTCAGGGGTACAGCGAGCCGGGGGCTGGGTCTGATCTTGCCGGGGTGCGGACTGTTGCTGTGCGGGACGGTGGGGAATACCGGGTCACCGGGCAGAAGATCTGGACCTCACTCGCCCATGAGGCCGACTGGTGTTTTGTGTTGGCTCGGACCGAGGTGGGGTCGCGGCGGCATCGGGGATTGAGTTTTCTGCTGGTGCCGATGGACCAGCCGGGGTGCGTCGAGGTGCGGCCCATACGGCAGTTGACCGGGACCAGTGAGTTCAACGAGGTGTTTTTTGACGGGGCACGCGTGCGTGCCGAGCATCTTGTGGGCGGGGAGGGCCAGGGGTGGGCCGTTGCCATGAGCCTGCTCGGGTTCGAGCGGGGGGTGTCGACCCTGGCCCAACAGATCGGGTTCGCAAGTGAGTTGGGGCGGGTGGTGGAGGCCGCCGTTGCCTCGGGGGCCGTTGGCGATCCCGTCCTGCGCGATCGACTCGTGCGGCAGTGGGCCGAGTTGAAGGCCATGCGGTGGAACGCCCTGCGGACCCTGGGGCGGGCCGGCGACGCGGGGGCTCCCAGCGTGGCCAAGCTGTTGTGGGGCGGGTGGCATCAGCGGCTCGGGGAGTTGGCGATGCAGGTGCGGGGGGCCGCGGCGACGGTCGGGCCGGTGGACTGGACGCCGTCCCTGACGTACGAACTCGACCTGCTCCAGCACCTGTTCCTCTTTTCGCGGGCCGACACGATCTACGGCGGCTCGGACCAGGTTCAGCGCACGATCATCGCCGAGCGGGTGCTCGGTCTGCCCAGGGAACCCAAGGGGGTCGTCTGATGCGCGGTGTGGTCTTCGACGGCAAGCAGATCCAGGTCGTGGACGATCTGGAGGTCCGGGAACCGGGGCCCGGTGAGGTGCTGGTCGCCATCTCGGCGGCCGGGTTGTGCCACAGCGATCTGTCTGTGGTGGACGGGACCATACCTTTCCCCGTACCTGTGGTGCTGGGGCATGAGGGTGCCGGGGTGGTCGAGGCCGTGGGTGTGGGCGTCACCCATGTCGCGCCCGGGGACCATGTCGCCCTGTCCACGCTCGCCAACTGCGGTACGTGCGCCGAGTGCGACCGGGGGCGGCCGACCATGTGCCGGCAGGCCATCGGGCGGCCGGGGAAGCCGTTCACGCGGGGCGGGCAGCCGGTGTACCAGTTCGCTTCCAACTCCGCCTTCGCCGAACGGACCGTGGTGAAGGCCGTGCAGGCCGTGCGGATTCCGGAGGACATCCCCATGCCGTCCGCCGCGCTCATCGGGTGCGGGGTGTTGACCGGGGTCGGTGCTGTGCTCAATCGGGCGCGGGTCGGTCTCGGGGACAGTGTCGTCGTCATCGGGACGGGTGGCATTGGGCTCAATGTTCTTCAAGGGGCGCGGATCGCGGGGGCGTTGACGATCGTCGCCGTCGACGCGAACCCCGGGAAAGAGGGGGTGGCGCGGCAGTTCGGAGCCACGCACTTCCTCACGTCGACCGAGGGTGTGCGGGAGATTCTGCCGAACGGGGCCGATCACGCCTTTGAGTGCGTGGGGCGGGTGGAGTTGATACGGCAGGCCGTGGATCTGCTGGATCGGCATGGGCAGGCGGTGTTGCTCGGGGTGCCGCCGGCTACCGCCGAGGCGTCCTTCCTCGTCTCGTCCATGTATTTGGACAAGTCGATTCTCGGGTGCCGGTACGGGTCGTCCCGGCCGCAGCGGGACATCGCCCTGTACGCCCAGCTGTATCGCGAAGGGCGGTTGCTGCTCGACGAGTTGGTGACCGAGACGTATCCCGTCGAGGACTTCGAGAAGGCGGCGGAGGACGCGGAGGCGGGGCGGGTGGCGCGCGGGGTTCTCACGTTCTGACGGCGGCGCCGGGCGTGCTTGACGGTTGCATGGCTGGAGTTATCCACAGGCGGGGAAAATCCGTGGGGCGTTGTCGGTCCCGGCCCGTAGCGTTTTGGCATGACTTACCGCGATGTGGTCTCCCGCCAGGTCCTGACCTGGGCCTGCACCGCCATGGGCGCCCGGATGCCGGTGGCCATGGCGCCGCTGGCCCTGGTCTTCCTGGTGCGCGAGCGGCCGGGGGGTTACTCGCTGGGCGCGATACTCGCGGCGGCCTATGTCCTGGGGGAGATCGGCGGGGCGCCGGTGCTCGGGATGCGGTTGCGGCCGGAGCGGGCCCGGGTTCAGCTGGCCGTCGGGCTCGCGGTCGGGACGGTGGGGTTTCTGGGGCTCGGGGTGTTTCCGGGGGCGCATCCTGTCGTGCTCGCCGGGTTCGCGTTCGTCGCCGGGGGCGCGCCGGCCGCCGCCACCGGTGGACTGCGCACGCTGCTCAGCGAGTTGGTGCCGGCGCGGTCCGTGGCGCAGGCCTTGTCCGTCGAGTCGATACTCACGGCGGGCGTGTGGGCCGCGTCTCCGGCGGCGGTGGCCGGGCTGGCGCTCGGTGTCGCGCCGAGAGTTCCTTTGTTGCTCGCGGCCGGGTTGATGGCGTGGTCGGTCGCGGGGTTGTGGCTGCTGCCGGCCCGGTGGGGTGCGGGTGACGCGGACGGGGAGAGCGGCGGTGAGGGTGGGGCTGGTGCTCCGCTGCTTCGGGTGCTGGTCGGGGCCTGGCCGGTGTATGTCGTGGGCGCGGCCAGCCTTGCCCTGCTCGGGCTGTCGGAGCTTGTCCTCCCGGCTCTCCTCGAACAGCGCGGCATCGGCGTCGGCTGGTCGGGTCCGCTGCTGACCGGGATGGCGGTGGGGGGCGGGCTGGGCGCCTTCGTCTACGGCTTGCGCGGCTGGCCGGGGCTGTTGCGCACCCGGAGCGTGGTGCTGATGGCAGGCACCTCGGTGTGTGTGGCGCTGGCCGCGGTGATACCGGCCACGGTGGGGATCGCGGTCGCGTTGGTCATGGGCGGCATGCTTCAGTCGGGGGCGATGCTCACCCGGAATCTCTCGCTGCGTGAGGTGTTGCCGCCGGGTGCGTTGGCTGCGGGGTACTCCGTGATGTACGCGGCGTCGGGGGTGGGGTATGCGGCTACGGGGTCGTTGGCCGGTGCGTTGTTGAAGGTGGCTGCGCCGTCGACGGCGATTCTGGCGGGGGTGTGCCTGACCGTGGCGATGACTGGCGTGGGGTGGTGGGGAGAGGTACGGCGGGCGAGACGGGTCGAGTGTGCGGAGGGGAGTGGTGGGGGTGTCGTAGAACTAGGGGGTGTTGGGGCTGGGGCGGGTGCTGAGGGTGCCAAGTGAGCCGTAGTGCTTGGCCGGTTCGCGGGGCCAAGTGAGCCGTGGTGCCAGGTCAGTTGAGGGCGCCGATCGTGCCGTGGCGATCGGAGTCGGCGGTGGTGCGGTCGGGCTCGGAGCCGCCGTTGGACCCTGTCGCTGCCGTCGCTGCCGTTGATTCCGTTGCTCCCGTTCGGAAGGTGCGGCGGTAGCCGGTGGGGGTGACTCCGAGGGCCGTTTGGAGGTGCTGGCGCATGGACTGGGCCGTGCCGAAGCCGGCGTCCGTGGCGACCTGGTCCATGGAGAGGTCGGTGGATTCCAGGAGGTGGCGGGCTCGTTCGACGCGTTGCTGGGTGAGCCACTGGCCGGGGCTGATGCCGACCTCCTCGCGGAAGCGGCGGGTGAAGGTGCGGACGGACATCGCCTCCTGCTCGGCCATGTCCCGGAGCTGAATGGGTTCGTGGAGGCGGGCCAGGGCCCAGGTGCGGGCGGCGGTCGTGGTCGCCACCTGCGGGTCCGGGACCGGGCGGTGGATGTACTGGGCCTGGCCGCCGTCGCGGTGGGGCGGTACGACGGTGCGGCGGGCGACGTCGTTGGCGACCGCGGTGCCGTGGTCGCGGCGGACCATGTGCAGGCACAGGTCGATACCGGCGGCGACACCGGCGGAGGTGAGGACGTCGCCGTCGTCGATGAACAGGACGTCCGCGTCGACCTCGATCTGCGGGAACAGTTCCTGGAAGCGTTCGGCGTCGGCCCAGTGCGTGGTGGCGGGGCGGCCGTCGAGGAGACCGGCGGCGGCGAGGACGTAGACGCCGGTGCAGATGGAGGCGAGGCGGGTGCCGGGGCGGATGTGGGCGAGGGCGGCGGCGAGTTCGGGGGTGAGGACTCCCTTCTCGAAGACCGGGCCGAGTTCGTACGACGCCGGGACGATCACGGTGTCGGCGGTGGCGAGGGCCTCCGGGCCGTTCGCGACGTGGATGGCGAAGTCGGCGTCGGTGTCGACCGGGCCGGGCGGGCGGACCGAGCAGGTGACGACCTCGTACAGCAGCCGCCCCTCGGTGTCCCGGGGCCGGCCGAAGATGCGGTGCGGGATGCCCAGCTCGAAGGGGAGGAGGCCGTCGAGGGCGAGGACGACGACGCGGTGCGGGCGGAAGGCGGTGGTGGCGGGGTCTGAGGCTTCTGAGGCTGGGGTCATGGCCCGATTCTAGCGAATGCTGTCCTTCGGGCCAGTGGCTCGGGAGGGGTGGGATGCCGGAAGCTCATTGACGTGACGCAGACAACCGATGCCACGCCCGGTCCCGGCACCGCCGGGGAGCCCGGCCACGAGCCCAGTAGCCGCAGCCGTAGCGGTAGCCGTCGTACCCGCGTCAACCGCGCCTGGTTCGTCGCCGCCGTCACGTTCGTGACGATCATCGGTGCGGCGGCGTTCCGTTCGCTGCCCGGGCTGCTGATCGATCCGCTGCACCAGGAGTTCGGGTGGTCGCGCGGCACGATCGGGGCGGCGGCGTCCATCAACCTCGCGTTGTACGGGCTGACAGCCCCCTTCGCGGCGGCGCTGATGGACCGCTTCGGTATCCGGCGCGTGGTCGCGGTCGCGCTGACCGTGATCGCACTCGGGTCCGGGCTGACGGTGTGGATGACGGCGCCGTGGCAACTGCTGCTGTGCTGGGGCCTGTTGGTGGGTCTTGGCAGCGGTTCGATGGCGCTCGCGTTCGCGGCGACGGTCACCAACCGCTGGTTCACCGCACGCAAGGGCCTGGTCACCGGCATCCTGACGGCGGCCTCGGCGTCCGGCCAGCTGATCTTCCTGCCGCTGCTGTCCTGGATAGTCGAGGAGCACAGCTGGCGCCCGGCCGCTGTCACGGTGTCCCTCGCGGCCCTCGCGGTGGTGCCCTTCGTGTGGCTGCTGCTGCGGGACCATCCGGCGGACGTGGGCGTGAAGCCGTACGGGGCGACCGAGTTCGTGCCGAAGCCGGAACCGGTGACGGGGGCGGCCCGCCGGACGGTCACGGTCCTGTTCAAGGCGGTCCGCACGGGCCCGTTCTGGCTGCTGGCCGGCACCTTCGCGATCTGCGGCGCGTCCACGAACGGCCTGATCCAGACCCACTTCGTGCCCGCCGCCCACGACCACGGCATGCCCATCACGGCGGCGGCCTCGCTGCTCGCGGTGATCGGCGTCTTCGACGTGGTCGGCACGATCGCCTCCGGCTGGTTCACCGACCGCTTCGAACCCCGCCGCCTGCTCGCCGTCTACTACGCCCTGCGCGGCATCTCCCTCCTCTTCCTCCCCATGCTCCTGGCCCCCACGGTCCACCCGCCGATGCTCTTCTTCATCGTCTTCTACGGCCTCGACTGGGTCGCCACGGTCCCCCCGACCCTCGCCCTGTGCCGCGAGCAGTACGGCGAGGACAGCGCGATCGTCTTCGGCTGGGTCCTCGCCTCCCACCAGATCGGCGCGGCGCTCGTCGCCTTCCTGGGCGGGGTCGCCCGGGACGCGTTCGGGACGTACGACATGGTCTGGTACGTGTCGGGGGCGTTGTGCGCGGTGGCGGCACTGATGGCGCTGGTGATCCGGCGGCGGCCGGTCGTGGGGACGGTCGCGGTCGCGGTGGCGTGACGGCTACGGGGCGGAGGTGATGTTCCCCTTCTCGTCCACGGTGTGGGTCTGCCAGTACGTGTCCCACTTGTCGTCGACGTGCTGCGGCAGCTTCCCCTTCGGGTACCGCGCATAGCCGCTCGGCGGGGTGTCGCCGTTCTTCACGCAGGCGCCGCCCGCGGTGCTGCCCACGGCCAGGACCGGGTACTCGCCCCCGCCGCACATGGCGTCCGCCGTGGAGAACGAGCAGGCCGACAGCAGCCCGGCGGTGGATATCAGGACGGACGTGAGAACGGCGACTCGCGTGCGCTTGCTCATGGTTGGGGTCCCCCGGTCAGATGCTCGAATCGGTCTGGGAGCAAGGCTGCCGGAGGCGGGGTGGACCTTCATGAGTACGTGGGCTCAGATCGGCGTGCGGGTTACTCAGGAGCACTCGTCCGCACGGGCGCGCTGCTGCGCCCGCGACCCCGGCCGCTGAGTTCGGCGTCGAACGTCTCCTGGGCGACGCGCATGACCTCGGCGTACTCGGGTTGCCGTAGCCGCTCCCACATCTCGTCCTCGGGGACGTCCTCCACGTGGGCGACCACCCACCAGATGTTGCCGAAGGGGTCCTTGATCCGCCCGCCGCGCTGTCCGAAGGCGTCGTTCGCCAGGTGTGTGACGACGCGGCCGCCGGCGTCGACGGCCCGGGTGAACGCCTCGTCCGCGTCGGGCACGAACACGCGGAGCAGGCTCGGCATGACGGGCCAGTCCGGGGCCCGGTCGAAGGCCAGCACGACCGTGTCGCCGACCCGGATCTCACCGTGCCCGATCGCTCCGCCCTCGGTCACCACCCGCCCGAGTTCCGCCCCGCCGAACGCCGCGGCGACGAAGTCGAGGAAGGCTCCCGTGTCGTCGGTGACGACCCAGGGGGAGACGGTGGTGTAGCCCTCCGGGGCGGAGGTGGTGTGCTGGGGCATCGTCGGGTTCCCTTCGTCGCTGCCGGGTTTCGGGCGTGACGATAGGGGCGGGATAGGACAGGTCCTGTCCTAGTGACGGCCGGATGTCCTGGTGATGGTCAGAGGAAGCGGCCCTTGTGGAACAACAGGGGTGTTCCCTCACCCTCGTCGGCCCCCAGCCCGTCCACCCGTCCCACCACGATCAGGTGGTCGCCCCCGGTGTGCACCGCGTGGATCGTGCAGTCGATCCAGGCCGCGGCGTCGGCGAGGCGGGGGGAACCGGAGACGGGGGAGGCGTCGTAGGGGACGTCCGCGAACTTGTCCGTGCCGGGTACCGCGAAGCCGCGGCACAACTCGCCCTGGTGGGCGGCGAGTACGTTGACGCAGAAGACGCCGGCGCGGGCGATGCGCGGCCAGGTCGTCGACGTACGGCCGACCATGAAGACGACGAGGGGCGGGTCGAGGGAGAGGGCGGAGAAGGACTGGCAGGCGAAGCCGGCGGGACCCGGTTCGCCCTCGGCCGCGGGGGCGGTGATCACGGTGACGCCGGTCGCGAACGTGCCCAGTACGCGCCGGAATTGACCCTGGTCGACCGGTGCCCGCTCGTCGTCCGTGACACACCGAAGCTCCGGCCGCGGCAGCGCCTCGACAGGCTGCGCGGCCGGAGCGCTTGCGGCCGACCTGAGGTACCGGACGGCGGCCGCGGCCGCCCCTGCGTGTCCCATCACATCACCCATTGAAGCTGACGGATCATCAGATAGGAAGGGGTACGGGCCTGTTGGCATCCGGTATCGCGGACCGGCCCGAATCGGCTCTGTGCTGGGCCAATTCACAGACTGCCGGTCAGATCATGGGTGTTACGTCGCCCCATGGACCTCCCCGGGTCACCTCCCGCACGCCGACCCCCAGCAGTGTTGCGGAACGACCGCCACCACCACATCACCGGTGGCAGCCGTGACCTGAGGAGCACCCACACGATGAACCGTCTCACCGCACGCGGCGGAGCCGTGGCCGCCGTCGCCGGCCTCGCCCTGACGCTCGCCGCCGCCCTGCCCGCGCAGGCCGCCGACTCGACCGTGACCGAGTCCCAGTGGCTGACCGACGTCGCCGCCGTCACCGGCCCCGCGCAGACCTACATCGACTCCCGTGCCGCCGCGAACACCTCGGGCGCCAAGCAGGCGATCGTCCTCGACGTCGACAACACCTCGCTGGAGACCTACTTCGAGGGTGGCATCACCGTCCCCGCCACCCCGCCGGTCCTCGCCCTCGCCCAGGACGCGCACGCCAAGGGCATCAGCGTGTTCTTCGTCAGCGCCCGCAGCAATCTCTTCAACGCGGTCACCAAGTCCAACCTGACGACGGTCGGTTACACGGTCGACGGCCTCTACGCCCGCACGGTCGCCCAGCTCCTGACCGAGTCCATCGCCGACTTCAAGACCTCCCAGCGCAAGGCGATCGAGGCGAACGGCTACGACATCATCGCCGACATCGGCAACAACACGACCGACCTCTCGGGCGGCTACGCCGACACGACGTACAAACTCCCGGACTACGACGGCCTGTTGGACTGACCCGCACAACTGCCGGGGGCCCGCGCGGAGTTCAGCGAACCAGCTTCATGATGATGTCGTCGAAGTCGGGGAACTCCCGCGTGGCCTGCTCGATCACGACGGCCGCGGTCGCGCGACGGTGCGGTGCGAACTGTTCCGCGACGGCGGTCAGTTCACGGTGGGGACGGGGGATCCAGTCGGGTTCGGGCTCGTACGAGACGGCTGCTTCCCATGGGCCGAAACCATCGGCCAACACCCACAGGAAGGCGCCCAGGTCGCGGGCGACGATACCGGTCTCCCCCTCGGAGCCGAGGAAGACGACGGGTTGCTCAACCAGCGCGCGACCTGCGCGGACCAGCCAGAACGCGGCGTACCCACCGGTGCCGTCCTGCCCGAACACCCGGAAGCCGTCCCCGTCCACCTCACCGTTGCCGGTCCACGCCCGGAACCAGTCGGTCGTCTCACCGGCGGGCAAGAACGCTTCGAAGGGCTCGAAGTCGACACCGTCCTCACCGACGAGATCGAGCCGAACCGCCATGGCGGCGGCAAGCGGCGCGGGGAACTCGCGGTCGTCGTTCGGCATCACGCGAACAGATTAGCGACGCGACCGGGACGGCGAGCGTGCGTCAGAAGTGCGTGCCGATTCCGAAGACACGGCGGAGTTGTGCCATGTCGTGCCGGTCGCGTCCCGACGGCTCGTATCCCTGGTGGAAGTGGACCTGCTGCTCCGCGGACAGGCACGGGACCGGCGTCCCCTTGACCGTGCCCGTCACGAAGCACGAGGACGGGTAGGCGAAGGGGTGTTCCGGTTCGGGTGACGCCTGTGTCGCTGAGCCGTCGGCGGCGAAGACCAGGGGGTGCAGGTCGATCTCGCGCCCGTCCGGAGCCGTCACGACGAAGCGGACCGGCCGCCGGTCCAGGCTCTCCACGAAGCCCTCGACGGAGAGCACCGCCAGCACCGCGTCCTCCTGCTCCCGGCGGTGCATCAGGTCCAGGTCGCGATGGTCCCGGGTCTGCTCGCCGACCAGGGCGTCGACGCCCCAGCCGCCACCGATCCAGACGTCGGCCTCCGCGCGGCGCAGCAGCTCCAGGACGAACAACACCTCGTCGGCACTCATCACTTGAGGCACGTTAGAAGTGACCGCCCCGGACACGCGAACCGTTTAGCGAGGTAAAGCCAGAGGGTCACCGCCCCCGGTACTCCGGACTCCGCCGCTCCACGAAGCTCGCCACCCCCTCCCGCGCATCCTCCGTCGTCATGTTGATCTCCTGTGCCGCCGCCTCCGCCGCGAAGGCGGTCGTACGGTCGCTGTCCAGGGACGCGTTGACGAGCTGCTTGGTGAGGGCGAGGGCGCGGGTCGGGCCGGCGGCGAGGCGTTCCGCCCATTCCCGGGCTGTCTTCTCCAACTCCTCATCCGGTACGACCCTGTTGACCAGGCCGAGCCGTTCCGCGTCCGTCGCGCTCACCGCGTCGCCGAAGAACATCAGCTCCTTCGCGCGCTGTGGGCCGATCAAGCGGGGGAGCAGATACGCGCCGCCGCCGTCCGGGACCAGGCCGCGGCGTACGAAGACCTCGATGAACCTCGCCGATTCCGCGGCCAGTACGAGGTCGCAGGCCAGGGCCAGGTGGGCGCCGAGGCCGGCCGCCGTGCCGTTCACCGCCGCGATCACCGGTTTCTCGCAGTCCAGGACGGCGGCGATCAGGCGTTGCGCGCCCTGGCGGATCACCCGGGCGACGTCACCGGCCACCCGTTCGTCACCAGCTGAAGCTCCACCGCCCCGCAGGTCCGCGCCCGCGCAGAAGCCCCGGCCGGTGCCGGTGAGGACCACTGCCCGTACGGAGGGGTCCGCCGAGGCCTCTCCCAACAGGGTTATCAGGCGGTCCCGTTGGGGCGGGGTGATCGCGTTCAGGGCCTCGGGGCGGTTGAGCGTGACGTACGCGACCTGGCCGGAGACTGTGTACACGATCTCGGTCATCGGCACACCGCCAACGCGTCCAACGCCACCGCGCCCTGCCCCCTGGGCAGCACCATCAGCGGGTTGATGTCCAACTCCGAGAGCACATCGCCCAGTTCGAGGGCCATGCGCTGTACCCGGAGGATCACCTCGACCAGGGCGTCGAGGTCCGCCGGGGGGCGTCCCCGTACCCCGTCCAGCAACGGCCTCCCGCGCAACTCGCCGAGCATGTCGCGCGCCGCCTCCTCGCCGAACGGCGGCACCCGTACCGCCACGTCCCGCAGGACCTCCACCAGCACCCCGCCCAGCCCCACCGTCACCGTCGGGCCGAACAACTCGTCCTGGGTGACGCCCACGACCATCTCGACGCCCCGTTCGACCATCTGGCAGACGAGGACACCGTCGAGGGTCACGTCCTCGTAGCGGGCGATGTCCGTCAACTCGCGGTACGCGTCCCGGACTTGGCTCGCCGAGGTCAGGCCCACCTTCACCAGGCCCAGTTCCGTCTTGTGCGCTATCTGCGCGCCGGACGCCTTCATCACCACCGGGTAGCCCACCAGTCCCGCCGCCCGTACGGCCGCTGCCGCGCTGGTCACCAACTGCTCGCGGGGGACCCGGATCCCGTAGGCCCGCAGGAGTTGTTTCGCCGCGTGTTCGCTCAGCTGCTGGCCCGGGCGCATCAGGGCCTCGGCCTTGCGGAAGGAGGGGGAGACGGCGCGGGGGGCCTCGTCGAAGGGGGAGCGGTAGGCGTGGACGAAGCGGTGGTGGGAGAAGTAGGCGTGGAGGGCTGTGATGCAGTTGCCCACCGTGCGGAAGGTCGCCACCCGGGATGAGCCCAACAGCCGCTCGCGGTACGCCGGTTCGGTGCCCACCGGTGAGCCCCACACCACACACACCAGCTTGTCCGTCTCCTCCGCCGCGGCCACCAGGTCCTCCACGAGCTTGTCGCTCAGCGGCGGGAACGGGCCCGTGATGGGGCAGACCAGCACCCCTACCTCCGGGTCGTCCAGGATCGCGTCGATGATCTTCCGGCCGCGCCAGTCGCCCACCGGGTGACCGCCGTTGTCCACCGGGTTCGCCACACTCAGGTACGGCGGTATCCACTCGTGGAGTTCGGACTGTTTCGCGTCCGACAGCTGCGGCAGCCGCAGTCCCGCCTCGCTCGCCAGGTCGGCGAAGTGGGCGCCCGTGCCGCCGGAGATCGAGTACACGACCACCCCCTCGGCCACCGGGGCCTTCGCCCGCGCCAACAGGGCCGCCGTGTCCTGGAGTTCGTCCAGGCCGTCGACGCGGATCACGCCGTACTGGCGCATCGCCGCGTCCACCACCGTGTCCGCGCCGGTGAGTTTGCCGGTGTGGGAGGCGGCCGTACGGGCGCCAGTCTCCGTGCGGCCGACCTTCACCGCGACCACCGGGACCTTGCGGCGGGCGGCGCGGTCGGCGGCCAGGAGGAAGGAACGGCCGTCCTTGAGGCCCTCGACGTAGCAGGCGATGGCGCCCACTTCGGGGCGTTCGGCGAAGTAGGAGATGAAGTCGGCCGTCTCCAGGTCGGCTTCGTTGCCGGTGGGGGCCCAGTGGGAGAGGCGGATGCCGAGTTCCTGGAGGGCGAAGACCGGGCGGCCCTGGTGGCCGGACTGAGTGATGAGGGCTATCGCGGGGCCGTCCAGGTCCTCGCGGAAGTTCTCGAAGGCGTTGAGGTTGGTGTTCGGGCCGAGGAGGCGGAGGCCGGATCGGCCTACGGCGGCGGCTAGTTGGGCCTGCGCCAGCGCCCCCTCCTCGCCGGTCTCCGCGAAGCCCGACGCGAAGGCGACCGCGAACTTCACCTTCGCCTCGGCGAGTTGCTCGATCACGGGGAGCGGGTCGGCCACCAGCACCACGGCCAGGTCGACCTGTTCGGGGAGGTCGGCGATGGAGGGGAAGCAGGGGACGTCGAAGACCGTGGCACGGGTGGGGTGCACCGGGTGCAGGCGGGCCCCAACTCGGCCGGCCCAGGCCATGAGTTGGCGGGTGATGCCCGTGTTCGGGCGGCCCTCCGCGTCCGAGGCGCCGATCACGGCGACCGACTCGGGGCGGAAGAAACGGTCCAGGTCGGGAACGCCCGCGTACAACGGCCGCCCGCTGACGTCGAGATCGTCGACGTCCGCGGGCCTGCCGTGGACGGCGGGGCCGGGTTGCTCACCGCAGGCGATGACCCGGGCCCGGCGGGAGTCGGTGGTGAGGGTGCCGTGGGTTGATCCAAGCATCGGTCCGCCCCGCTCCTGTGTGACAGTCGTGACAGTCATGCCAGCGCAATTAACTGACGCAGTGTCAGATTAACGAACTGACAGTCCGTCAGGAACTGTCGTGCACGCAAAGAACGGACGGACACGGACGGACCCCGGGTCAGGACGCGGCCGGGACCCCCTTCGAGGCTGCCTTCGAGCCCTTCTTCGAGAGCTTCCTGGTCTCCTTGGCGACCGCCTTCGCGATCTTCTCCGCGTCGATGGCCAGTTCGCGGAGCATGCCGCTGATGGGGTTGGTGAAGCCGGTGAAGTACAGGCCGGGCGCGTCCTTCGGGGTGCGGGCGCCGTTCACGACCGGCTTGCCGCGGGCGTCCAACACACCGAGGTGGCCGACGAGTTGCTCCAGGGAGCGGACGTAACCCGTGGCCGCGATCACGACGTCCGGCCCGATGCGGTCGCCGCCGGCGAGGACCACCTTGCCGTCCTCGAAGCTCTCCACGGCCGGCACGATCTCGACCCGCCCCTTGCGCACGGCGTCGATCAGCCCGACGTCCTGCACCGGGATCGACCCCTCCTTGACCCGGCTGTACAGCCCGGTCTCGGGACGCGGCAGCCCCTGCGCCGACAGGTCCGGCACGCTGACCTTGGACACCGGCCCCGCGAGCCGGTCGACCAGACCGACCGGCAGCCGTCGTACGAGAACGCCTGTGTACTGGGCCGCCCAGCCCGCGGTCGAGCGGCGCAGGATGTGCGGGGCGGTGCGGACGGAGAGGCGGACGCGGGATGCTCCGCCGTCCACCAGGTCGACGGCGATCTCCGCGCCCGTGTTGCCGATGCCGACGACCAGGACGTCCTGGCCGGCGTAGGGCTGGGCGGCGCGGTAGTCGGCGGCGTGCAGGAGCCGGCCGGTGTAGGCGTCGCGGCCGGGCCAGTCGGGGATGCGGGGGGTGTGGTTGGTGCCGGTGGCGATGACGACCGCGCTGCCGGTCAGTTCGCGGCCGCCGGTGGCGTGCAGCAGCCAGCCGGTGCCGTCGGCCGAGCGCTCGACGCGGGAGACCTCGACGCCGGTGACGATCTCCAGCTCGTGGACCTCGGCGTACTTCTCCAGATAGCGCACCACGTCGTCCCGCGAGACCCAGCGGCCGAACCGGCGCGGGATGGTGAGCCCGGGCAGGCTCGACAGCCGCCGGGTGGTGTGCAGGTGGAGGCGGTCGTAGTGCCTCCGCCAGGACGCTCCGACCCGGTCCGACTTCTCCAGTACGACGGCACGGATGCCCTGCGCGCGCAGCGCGTACGCGGCGGCGAGACCGCCGGGGCCGCCGCCGATGACGTACACGGGGCGGTCTGCGTGGTTCTGCGCCGCGGGGTTCGGGGACGCTGTGGAGTCGGCCATGAGCGCGAGCGTAATCACATCCCACGTTGATGGGTCTCGGTCAAGCCCGGAATTGGTTGCGGATCGATCACGGGTGTGGAGGAGTGGGTGAGGTCGGTGGCGTAGGGCCTCTGGTTGTGGGATGTGGAGCCGTTGGTTGTGGAGTGCGGATGAAGGCGCCGCGGCCGGGAGAACACACGACGCCGAGCCCGCATCGTGCGCGGAGGGGCTCGGCGTCGTGCTGGCGGCGACCGGAATGTATGACGGGAAACCGGTACCGCGTCCTTGGTGTCTACTTGCCGCGCTTGGCCTTGTGGCCCGTCACCTGGGCGATCCACGTGATGAAGTCGCCCGGGTCGGTGTTGGCGCCGTGGCCCTCGTCCCAGTAGTAGATGTGGTTCACGTCGTCGCCCAGGTTGTCGAGACGGGCGGCGAGGTTGGCGGCGACCGTCAGCGCGGTGTCCGAGTCCTTGGTGCCGAGGCGGATCCACCAGTGCTTCGAACGGTTCGGGTTGACCTTCTCGACCAGGTGGTACATCGGGTTCATCAGGTCGAGCTTCGCGGGGACGTCGCTCGGAACCCGCTTGCTGCTCAGGCCTGTTGAGTCGTTCTTCGCGCCGTACGCCGTGAAGTGGCGGGCCAGGGTCGTGCCCGTGCCGAACTCGTTGTTCTCGCCGGCCGACAGGTCGAAGGCGTCGAAGGCGGGGGCGTCCTTCTTGCGGGCGCCGACGTGGGTGAGGAAGTCGGCCCAGGTGAAGGTGGCCTTGCCGCCGGACCAGGTGATGAAGGTGTTGGCCTTCAGGTAGGTCGCGCGGGCGGAGTCCGAGAGCGCTGCGAGGTACGTGGTCGCCGAGGGCTCCAGGTACTGCTCGACCATGTACGCGTCGAGGTTGCGGGCGTTCAGCGGACCGAAGCCGCCGAGGCCGCGCAGCTTCAGGCCGGCCTGGTACTCGGCGAACTGCGCCTGCAGCGCCTTGGAGACCGTCTGGTCGAGCGTCTTGCCGGTGCTCAGGTCGTTGGCGCCCCAGTTCCACTCGTAGGCGCCGTCGGCGTGCTCCAGGTCGGTGATCGGGCACCAGGCGCCGGTCGCGAAGATCGCGTCGGAGGCGTCGGCCGCGCCCAGCTCCTTCAGGTACTTGTCGTAGATCGGGCTGTCGCCGGACGCGCCCAGCAGGGACGACAGCGCGCCGCCCGCGCTGGTCCCCGCGGAGACGATGCGCTCGACGTCGCCGGGGATGCGCCCCTTGTTGGACCGCACGTACCGGACGGCCGCCTTGAGGTCGACGATCGCGGCCGGGGCGGTGCCGTAGTACGCGCCGCCGGAGTTCTTGAGGGTACGGCCGCGGGCGCCGGGCTCGATGACGACGTAGCCGGCGGCCAGCGCGAGGAGCTGGTTGCTGGAGGTGGCGCCGCCGGTGGCGTTGGTGTTGCCGTTGGCGCCGGGGGCGGAGGCGCTTGCGGAAGTGGAAGTGGAGGCCGAGGCTGAAGAGCTGGGGGCACCGCTCGGGGCCGCGCCGCCGCCCATCGCCGAACCGCCGCCGCCGACCTCGGTGGCGGTCGCCACGGAGGCGGGAAGGTAGCCGCCGATGGAGTTGGCGAGCAGGATCGGGGCGTTGCTCGCGTCGACCGCCTTGCCGTCGACCGACACCGGGGAGCTGACGATCAGGGACTGGTAGGTGGCGTCCACCGGGTCGGCGACGTACGTGATCGCCTTCCAGAAGTGGTAGACGACCGTGTGCTCCGTGCCTTCGGTGTCCGTGACGGTCTTCGTCAGCTTCGTGTAGGCGTCCGGGTCGAAGACCAGGGTGTCCGAGGAGGACGAGGACGACTTCGAGCCGCTCGACGCGTTCGCGCTGAGCGCGATGCCGCCGACCGCCGCGACACCGGCGGTCGCGCCGATGCCCATGACTACCGTCCTGCGCTTCACTGCCCTGTGCTTCACCGTGCTGCCTCTCGTCTTCCCGACCGCGTCTTCCTGACCGCTCCTTGGCCTTGCGCTTGCGAACGTAATCGGCGTTGAACAAAATCGTCAACAATCTGCGGGGATTCATGGCGGACCCACAGCGGCGCGGCCGGACCACAGGATTTTCATGGCTGCCTCTCGGCTTTCCTCAGCTTCTGACGTACCGTCAGATTCATGGATGCGATCTGGCTCAGCGGAGCGGACTGGCTCGCGGTCCTCCGCATAGGACTCGGGCTCTGGTGGCTGGAGTGCTGGCGGCACAAGGACAAGAAGGCCTGGTTCGAGCGCGGCACCGGCATCGCCTGGGCGGCCGACGTCGCCGCCAAACACCGCTGGACGGCGGTCCGTTCGGGCTTCGACGTGATGGTCGCGCCGCGCCCGCGCACGATGGCGTACGTCGTCGTCTACGCCGAGTTGGCGGTCGGCCTCGGCCTGGTCGTGGGCTTCCTCACCCCGGCCGCGCTCGTCGGGGGCCTGCTCCTCAACGTCCTCTACTTCACGCTCATGATCCACGACTGGGCGGAGCAGGGGCAGAACGCGATGATGGCGCTCATCTCGGTGGTGGCCCTGTTCGCGATGTCCTGGCAGGTGTGGTCGGTGGACGCGGCACTGGGGTGGTTCTGATGGGTGCGACGGGTGCTACGGGTGCGACGGGTGCCTCCCCGCGCTACGACCTCCCCGAGGCGGACGCGTTCACCCGCACCTACTGGGAGGCCGCGGCGCAGGGCCGCCTGCTCCTCCGCCGCTGCGCGGACTGCGGCCGGGCCCACCACTACCCCCGCGAGTTCTGCCCCCACTGCTGGAGCGACAACGTCACCTGGGAGCCCGCGAGCGGCCACGCCACCCTCTACACCTGGTCCGTCGTCCACCGGAACGACCTGCCGCCCTTCGGGGAACGGGTGCCGTACGTCGCAGCCGTCGTCGATCTCGCGGAGGGCCCGCGGATGATGACGGAAATGGTGCAGGCCGGGCCCGCCGAACTGCACGCGGGGATGGCGGTCGAGGTGGCGTTCCGGGACGGGGTGCCGGTGTTCAGCCCGGGGAAAAATGACGTATCCGGTGCGCGCGACGCTTGATTCAATGGCGCGATGGCCCACATACGCGAGCGGTCTCTGCAGCAGCCCCTCCCCGAGCTCTACGGTCACGGACTGCGGCTGCGCCCCTGGGATGCCGACGACGACACCGATGTGACGGACTGGCTGCGCGGGGTGTCCGACCCCGAGTTCCAGCGCTGGAACACCCCACTGCGGCCGATCACTGACCTCACCAGCGCCCGCAACTCGCTGCGCTCCCGCGCCGAGAACGCGGAGGACGGTGTCAGCGCGTCGTTCTGCGTCACGGACGCGGCCGGCGGTACGACGCTGGGGCACATCGGCGTCAACGACATCGACCACGTCATCCGCGTCGCCCGCGTCGGCTACTGGACCCTCCCCGAGGCCCGCGGCCGCAACGTCGCCACCCGCGCCCTCACCCTCGCCGCCCGCTGGGCCCTGACCGACCTGGGACTGCACCGGCTCGAACTGGGCCACGCCCTCGGCCACGACGCGTCCTGCCGTATCGCCGAGCACTGCGGGTTCCCGGCGGAGGGGACGCTGCGCGGGGCGATGTTCGAGGCGGGCCAACGGGACGCGTTCCGTGACGTCCACCTGCACGGCCGGCTGGCGACGGACCCGGAACCGGAGGTGAAGGTGTGATGGACCGCGACTGGGACATCACCGGGGACCTGGACCAATTCCTCACCCGGGCAGGGGAGTTCCTGCGTTCGCGCCCCGCCCTGCACACGGTTCACCTGACGGTGACGGCGGCGCTGCGCAGCCGAGGGCTGCGCATGTACGGCGAGGGCGAGCCGGTGTTCGGCGCACTGGAACGAGACGGCGAAGTGCGGGCCGCCTTCTTCCGCACACCTCCCGGCCGCCTGATGCTGACGCCCCTCGCCGCGGAGGAGGCCATCGAGCTGGTATCCCAATTGGCCTTGCGTGGCGACGAGTTGCCGGGAGTCATGGGTGAACTGGACACGGCATCGACGTTCGCGGAGGCCTGGGCAAGCCGAACGGGCGCCCTCTGTGAACTCCACGCACGCCAACGCCTCTACCGCCTGGGCGACTTGACGATCCCGCAACCCCCTCCACCGGGCCGCCCGAGAGTCGCGACGGCAAAGGACCGCGAACAACTCATGCGCTGGTACGTCGAGTTCGCCGAGGCGATCGGCGAGAGCGGCACCTCGCAGAACCCCGGCGAGTGGGCCGACTCCCGGATCGCGTACGGCGGGATCACGCTCTGGGAAACCCCGGACGGTACGCCGGTGTCCATGGCCGGGCTCACGCCGAAGGTGGCCGGCCAGGTCCGAGTGGCCCCCGTCTACACCCCGGCGGACCTCAGGGGCCGGGGCTACGCGGGCGCGGTGACAGCGGAGGTCAGCAGAATGGCAAGGGCGGCGGGCGCGGACGAGGTACTCCTGTTCACGGACCTGGCCAACCCCACGAGCAACGCCCTGTACCAGCGCATCGGCTACCGCCCGGTGGAGGACTTCGCGGGCTACGACTTCCACCCCGCCCCGGCCCCGAGGTGATACTCACCCCATGGGAACGGCACCGGGAACGGATCTCCACGAACTGCTGAAGTCACTACGGGTATGGGCCCCGGAGGTGACCAGGCTCCCACCCCTGGACCCGTCCGCGACCCCGGACACCCCTGTCCCCCTCTTCACCACCTGGTTCGCGGAGGCGGTGGCGGCGGGCGAGCTCGAACCGCACGTGATGTCGCTGGCGACGAGGGACGGGGATCCGGCGACAGAGGGCGGCGGCCTCCCCGACGTACGGATGGTGATGCTGCACGGCGCGGACGAGGAGGGCTGGTCCTTCGCGACCCACGCCACAAGCCGCAAAGGCCACCAACTGAAGGGCTTCGCCTACGCGGCTCTAGCCTTCTACTGGCCCCGCCTCGGCCGCCAGGTCCGCCTACGAGGCCCCGTCACCCCGGCGCCCCCGACCGAATCCCAGGCCGACCTGCACGCGCACTCGACGGGTGCGTTGGCGGCAGCGCTGACAGGCCACCAGAGCGAAGCCTTGTTGTCCTTGGGCGAGTTGGCACAGGCATCGGAAGCGGCCTGGGAACTGGCACAACGAGAACCGGAAACCCCTGCCCCGTCCTGGACCCTGTACCGCGTGTTCCCGGACGAGGTCGAGTTCTTCCAGGGCGATGCACTACGACGACACGTGCGCCTGAGCTATGTCCGGGCGGAGCGGGGCTGGACGAAGGGGTTGCTGTGGCCCTGAGCTGTGTACTGACCGTTGGGCCGCCCGCTTCTTGGTCAGTGTCGGGATTGCGTGAGTCGAGTAAAGGGCGCTCCCTGCGGTCGCGTCGGCTGCGCCGATTGCGCTGCGCTCCACCCTTGACTCAACTCACGCAATCCCGTTTGAGAAGCGAGCGGGCGGCCCCGAGGGATGGGTGGCCCAGGTACGGATCCCCTTGCCTGTACTGCGTTCCGGTCCGGTGTGTGGGGGTGCGCTCGCGTTTCGCCTGTATGCCGGGTGGGCTTGGCGGCTACCGGTCGGTGGGGGGCGCGCTGCCGTCCCGCCTGCACGCCGCCTCGGCTCAGCGGCCGACGGTGGGTGGGTGGTTGCGGGAAGCCGGGGGTAAATCTAACCACCGTCGCAGGCTTTTACCGGTTAGAGATGACCCCGGCTTCCGGAGAGGGCCGGGTCGGGGGCGAGGGCAGCGCGTTGGCGTCTCGCCTTCGTGCTGGGCTGGCTTGGCTGCTACCGGCCGGTGGTGTGTGCGGGGGCCCACCTCGACCCCACAAGCAACGGGTCATGGGCAACAGGCAGTCAGGTAGTAGTGGGTGATAGGCAGTTCTGGGCCACAGGCATAGGGGAAGGCTCCGGGCCGGTACTGGGTGGCGGCCGGGGTGGTGGCCCCTATCTGCCGATTACGCCTCTCCAGGGTACCCGGTTCGCAGCGCTGTGACAGTCGAAGCGGAAGTGTCACACTTCTCCGGCCCACCCGCCCCGGCCCCCCGTCGTGGCCCTGACGCCTCTGGAGGCTGGGGTCATTTCTAACCGGTAAAAGGTTGTGACGGTGGTTAGTTTTACCCCCGGCTTCTGGCGACCACCCACCCACCGTTGGCCGCTGAGCCGAGGCGGCATGCAGGCGAGACGGCAGCGCGCCCCTCGCACCCTCGCACCCCACCGACCGGTAGCCGCTAAGACCATCTGGTGTGCAGGCAAGACGGCAGCGCACCCCTCCACACCGGTCGGCAGCACGGTTCAGGCAAGGGGGTCCCTACCTGGCCACCCGTCTTTTCGGGCCGCTCGCTCGCTTCTGAAACGGGCTGGAGCGGCCCTAGTCAAGGGTGGAGCGCAGCGGAATCGCCGAAGGCGACGCGACCGCAGGGAGCGCCCTTTACTCGGGCCGCGGAAGCCCGACACTGGCCAAGAAGCGAGTGGCCCAACGTCCACTGGAAAGCGCCTTGATCTCAACTCCGTCGAATCGCAGGCAGGGAGTACGTTGATCTCCAGCTCATCGAAGGGGAGGCGGGGAGACTGTGAACGGGCGTCGTCCGTTGAAGCGCGCGGCCGGCGTCGGAGCAGCCGTAACCCTCCTGTTCGCGGCGGTCACATCCTGCGGCAGCGGGGCAACCGACAAGGCGCCCTCGATCACCGCGCCCGAGATGTTCTACCTGCGTCCCGTCGGCGACAAGTCCGGCCCTCATGGCAAGGACCCGTTCCACTTCTCCGTGGACGACGGCAAGGCGCACGCAGGTGGCAGGGGATCCGCCGATCACACCCTCACCGTGGACGTGTTGCCCGGTGCGAAGAACGCGGTCGCGCTGCGCAAAGGCGGGAACTGTACGGGCAGCCCCACGCATATGACGTGTGCGGTGCGTTCCGAGTACGACAGCAGGTCGGACGGAGGTGTCTCCCTGGTCGCGGCCAAGGGCAGCGAGCCGGGGGACGCGGGGGAAGTCCGGTACACGTACACGGACCGGAGCGGCAAGAAGGTCACGGCGCGGACGAAGGCCGTCGTAGGCGAACCGGTGGTCGAGGTGCTGACAACGAAGTCACTCGGCGGAGTTCGTCCCGGGGCCGAGCTGAGCCGGCCGATCGTCGTCCGGAACACCGGTGAGGTGCCGGTCAGGGGACTGGGGCTTCAAATCGGCCTTGAACAGATCGAGTTCGAGGAGCGGTACGCCAACTGCCGTTATCCGGGCTTCTACAAGGGCCACATCGCGGTCTGCGAGTTCCCGGATCTCCGCATCGCGCCCGGGCAGACCGTGACCGTCCAGCCCGCGCTCCGGCTCCGCGCGCCCAAGACGAAGATGTACGCCTCCTTCAACAGCGAGGCCCGGGCGCTGGACATGGGGCCGGCGTACGGAGGTGTCATGGCCGACGGGGACCACGGTGACGGTCCGGTCCTCCGTCCTGAAGCCACCGCCGCCAAGAAGGGCACCTACGCCAAGGGCGGCGGCTGGACGAACGTGGTGCTCGACACCCACGCCGACTACTCGGTCTCCGACGTGAACCTGTACGGCGCCCCCGGCACCAAGCGGACCTTCAAACTCGCCGTCCGCAACAACGGCCCCGCCGACGCCGGCGCCACGGAGCAGCTCGTGTTCAGCCCGCCGCTCGGCATGGAGATGGTGAAGCAGCCGATGGAGGAGTACGACGAAGACGCCTACGAGCCTTACTGCGAGCGCGGCGCCTACGCCTACACCTGTGGCATCAAGGCCCTGGAGCCCGGCAAGACCCAGACCTTCACGTTCACGATGCGCCTCGGCGACCCGGGCGAAGGCACCCTGACCCTCCAGGACAAGAAACCGGCCCAGGACTGGTACGTCGGCGACCGCGACCCGGACCCGGGCAACGACAAGGCCGTCATCACGGTCCACCCCGACCGTTGAACCGCTCGGCCGGACGCCGCGTACCACTCGCTGAGGGCGGCGTCGAAGGAAGGGCCGAGCGATTTCAGTCTCAGTGGATGTGAGAGCGAGCGCAGCACCCGTGCGTCGGCAGGTGCTGGGGCTGGACGGCCTCCGCGGGCTGGCGGCGCTGTACGTGGTGCTGTTCCACTGCTGGCTGTACACCTTCCCGGGGTACCCCAACAGTTCGGCGCCCCGAGTGCTGGACATGCTGATGTTCGGCCGCCTCGCCGTCGTCTTCTTCCTGGTCCTGTCCGGCTTCTCCCTCGCCATCTCCCCGGCCCGGCACGGCTGGCGGTCCGGCGGTGTCGCCCAGTTCCTGCGCCGACGCGCCTGGCGCATCCTGCCGCCGTACTGGGCGGCGCTGGCCATGAGCCTCGTCATCTCGCTGTTCGTGGTCCCGGCTTCGCACTACGGGCCGCCTGATGGGTCATCAATTCTCGTCTACGGCCTTGTCCTTCAGGACGTGTTCTTCGCCCCGACCCCGAACGGCGCGTTCTGGTCGATCGGAGTGGAGGCGGAGTTGTATCTCCTCTTCCCCCTCATCCTTCTTGTCCGGCGGCGGTTCAGCGCGGCCGCCGTGGTCGCCTGCGTGACGCTCCCGGTGATCGTCCGCGGGCTCATGGCCGCCGACGCGAACCCGGTCGAGGGCGACAACTGGCTCGCCCCGCATCTCGCCCCCGTGTTCGCCGCGGGAGTGGTGGGCGCGGGAATCGTCGTCGCGTCGGAGCGGGTCCGGCGCCTGCCGTGGGGGTGGTTCGCCGTCCTGGCCGCCCTGCCTGTGCTGGCTCTCGGCTTCATCCAGGGTTCCGTCTGGACGGTGCGCCACTACTTCTGGATCGATCTCGCCATCGCCCCCGCCATGACGATGCTGATCGCCGCGGTCGCCACCGGCCAACCCGCTTTTCTCGTACGACTGTTGACCACGCGACCCCTTCAGCGCCTCGGCGATGCCTCCTACAGCCTCTACCTGATCCACCTTCCGATCGTCCTGGTCGTCATCCGCCGAGTGGCCCCGCATTTCGTCGCGCCCGGGATGCCCACGTTCTGCTTCACGCTTCTCCTGGGACTGCCCGTCTCGGTGCTGGCGGCCTGGCTGTTCTCCCGGATCTTCGAACTGCCCTTCAAGCGGAACCGGTCCTGGAAGTCCCTGATGGCTCAGTCCCGCCCCAGCACCACCGTCCCCGAAGAGCAGAACCAGCCGCCCGTCCCGGAGGCGACTCCGAGTCGCGGCAAGTCGCCGTCCGCGCCCGTCACTTGACGAGCCCCACCCTCCCCCCGCAGCTGCCGCACCGCCTCCACCAGCAGGAACAGCCCCCGCATCCCGGGATGTTGGGCCGACAGCCCGCCCCCGTCCGTGTTCACCGGCAACTCCCCACCGGCCACCCGCAACCGCCCCTTCTCCACGAAGGCACCCCCCTCACCCTTCGCGCAGAAACCCAGATCCTCCAGCGTCACCAGCGTCATGTAGGTGAACGCGTCGTAGATCTCCGCGAAGTCGATCTCCGACGCCTCGACTCCCGCCCGCTCGAAGGCCAGTCGCCCGCTCACCGCCGCCGGTGACACCGTGAAGTCCGGCCACTCGGACATCGCGGCGTGCGAGACGTGCTCCCCGGTGCCGAGCACCCACACCGGTGCCGTACGGCAGTCCCGTACGTATTCCTCGGCGGCCAGCAGCACCGCCGCCCCGCCGTCCGACCGTATGCAGCAGTGCAGCTTGGTGAACGGGTCGGCGATCATCGGGCCGGCGAGCACGTCGTCCACGGTGATCGGGTCGCGGAACATCGCCTCGGGGTTGAGGGCGGCGTTCGCGCGGGCCTGTACCGCCACCTCCGCCAACTGCTCGATCGTCGTGCCGTATTCGAGCATGTGGCGGCGCGCGGCCATCGCGTACTTCGCGATCAGCGTGTGGCCGTAGGGGACTTCGAACTGGAGGGGGCCCCGCGCGCCGAAGGAGAGGTTGCCGGTGCGGCGGCCCGCCTTGATGTCGGCTCGGGCCGTCGAGCCGTAGACCAGGAGGACTGCGTTCGCGTGGCCCGCGGCGATCGCGTCCGCCGCGTGGGCCGCCATGACCTCCCAGGTCGATCCGCCCACGGAGGTGGAGTCGACCCACGTCGGGCGCAGGCCCAGGTATTCGGCCACCTCGACCGGGGCCAGCGTGCCCAGGCCCGCCGAGGCGAAGCCGTCCACCACCTCCCTGTTCAGGCCCGCGTCCGCCAGTGCGCGGCGGGCCGCCTGGGCGTGCAGGGCGTAGGGGGTCGTGTCGTCGACCCGTCCGCAGTCGGACAGGGCGACGCCCACCACGGCGACCTTGCGGCTCCTCACTGGCATGAGGGGCCTCCTCCCTCTGTGCATATCGTGCCCGGACTCCTAATATGACGGACCGTCAGATCTGGAGGGAAGTGCCATGGACGCCAGCTTCACCGCCGAGCAGGACGAGATCCGCCGTACCCTCCGCGAACTGCTCCAAAAGCGGTGCGGTTCCGCCGAGTTGCGTGCCGCCGTCGACACCCCCGCCGGACACGACCCCGCCCTCTGGACCGCTCTCGCCCGGCAACTCGGCCTGCCCGGACTCGCCCTCCCCGAGGCCTACGGCGGTGTCGGCTGCTCGGTGACCGAACTCGCCCTCGCGGCAGAGGAGACGGGCCGTTTCCTGGCCCCCTCCCCGCTCCTCGCCACCGCCGTGCTCGCCGCGCCCCTCGTCCTCGCCCTCGGCACCGAGACCCAGCGCGCCCGGCTGCTGCCCCGCATCGCCGCCGGTTCCCTGACCGCCGCCCTCGCCGTACCCGGCACCGCCCTCACCACCGCCCTCACCCTCACCGGCCCCAACGGCGGCGAGTGGGCGGGAGGCGGGCGCGCGGGCGGGGTGCAGGCCCGGCAGGTCGGAGACTCCGGGTGGCGGTTGTACGGGCAGGTCGCGCAGGTTCTCGACGGGCACAGCGCCGAGTTGTTGCTCGTCGCCGCCCATGCCGGGGGCTTCGCCCGGTCGCGGACGCTGCTGTTCCTGGTGGCGGGGGATGCCGCCGGGCTCGTGCGCGTACGGCAGACCTCCCTCGACGCGACCCGGTCGCAGGCTCGGCTCGAACTGCGGGACGTGGAAGGGGAGTTGCTCGGCGCCGATGACAGTCAGCAGACTCTGCGGGAACTCTCCGCCGCCGGCGACACCGTCGCCGCCGTCCTCGCCGCCGAAGCCGTCGGGGCCGCCGACCGGGCCTTGGAGCGGACCGTCCAATACGTCAAGCAGCGTGAGCAGTTCGGGCGGGCCATCGGGTCGTTCCAGGCGGTGAAGCACCGGCTGGCCGATGTGTATGTGCAGGTGCAGGGCGCCAAGTCGGCTGCCTATTACGCCGCTTGGGCGACCGGTCAGGGGGAGCGGGCCGGTGGGCTCGCCCTGGCGCAGGGGCTGGAGGCCTTGCGGACCGCCGCCGCCGAGGGGATCCAGCTGCACGGCGGGATCGGGTTCACCTGGGAGCACGACGCCCATCTCTACTTCAAGCGTGCCGCCGGGGACGAGTTGCTGTTCGGGCCGGTGCACCGGCTGCGGGCACACGCCGCCGAAGGGGCGCACCTTTTCGAGAACCGCGAGGTGACGGTGTGATCGGTGTGCGTGCGGTGCAGAAGGTTTCGTCGACCCGGGCGTTCGCGCGTATCGCCCCGCATGTCATCCCCGCCATGGACCGGGCCGTGCACCGGCTCACGCGCGGGAAGGTGCTGCTCAGCGCGCAGATGCTGCCGGGCGTGATCCTGACCTCGATCGGGGCGAGGAGCGGGCAGGCGCGGCACAGTCCCCTCGCCTGCATGCCGGAGGAGGGCGGCTGGGTGCTCGTCGGGTCCAACTTCGGACGTCCCGGTCATCCCGCCTGGACGCACAACCTCATCGCCCATCCCGACGCCGAGATCAGCTGGAAGGGTGCCGAGATCCCGGTCACCGCACGGCTGTTGGAGGGCGAGGAGCGGGCCGAGGTGTGGAAGACCGCGCTCGCCTTCTGGCCGCCGTACGCCACGTACCAGAAGCGGGTGGAGCGGGAGATCCGGCTGTTCCGGGTCGTGCGGCGGTGAACTCGTCGTGGATGCAGGGCAGGCGGTGGTCCACCGGAGTGAACCACCGCCCGCGAGACAGGACTTGGGACCTGGAAGCAGGAACTGCTCCTACTTCGTCGGCTTCTTGCCGGTCACGCCCAGGTGGACCAACAGCGCCAGGTTCGGCTTGAGTTCAGCCTGCTTGACGCCCCACGTCTGGAAACCCTTCTGGTGCGAGGCGACGGCCGCGAGCATCGCGACCAGTGAACCGGCGATCGCCGCCGGGTTCACGTCCTTGTCGACCTTGCCCTTGGACTGCAACTCGGCGACCGCGTCCGAGAGGGAGTTGTTCACGGAGTTCAGGATCTTCATCCGGATCTTGTAGAACCGTTTGTCTCCCTCGGCGGCTCCGAGGTCGACGACCCTGAGGATCGCGTCGTTCCTGCGCCAGAACTCCAGGAAACCGTCCACGAGTTCCTGGGAGGTCTGCCAACCCGCCTTGCCGACCCATGACCGGCCGGCCAGCAGTTCGGTCAACTGACCGCCCTCCGTGGCCATTTGCTCGGCGATCTCCAGGACGGCGCCTTCGACGTCCGGGAAGTACTGGTAGAAGGTCGCGGGTGAAGTCCCCGCCTTCCGGGCGACATCGATGACTTTGACGTCCCGGTAAGGGGAGGAGCTGAGCATCTCGCTTAGGCAGTCGAGCAGCTTCTGCCGGGTCGCCTGCCCACGCCGGCCGGCCACGCGGCCGTCGACGGTACGCACTTGTCCTGTCATGCCGTCAGCTTACCGAGGGGTGATCGGAGCGCGATTCGGCCGACTGCAAATGGGGTGCACGGGGGTCGAGAGGGTGGTGTGCCTGGTCTGCGGGGTGCGTGCGTCGCCGTTACTTTGACGGTATGGCCGAAAACAGGGCATCCGCGAAGGAAAAGACCTACGGAGAGGGCGTCCCCTGCTGGCTGGACGCGCAGCTGCCGGACCTGGCCGCGGGCAGGCGGTTCTACGGTGAGCTCTTCGGGTGGACCTTCGAGGAGGCGTACGGCGGCTCCGTATGGGCCCGCAAGGACGGGGAGGCCGTCGCGGCGCTCGCCCACAAGGCGGACGGGCGGATGCCGACCGTGTGGACGGTGTACTTCGCGACGCCGGACGTGGTGCGGCTGAGCGGGCGGATCCGGGAGGCCGGTGGGCAGGTCGTGATGGCGCCGGTTTCCTTGGGGGAGCTGGGCACCGCCGTCCTCGCCGCCGATCCGGAGGGTGCCGTCTTCGGCTTGTGGCAGGCGGCCCGGCACCCCGGTTTCGGCACCCGGCACAAGCCCGGCACCTTCGGCTGGGCCGAGCTGTACGCCCGCGACACGGAGGCGGCCAACAATTTCTACGGCGGACTTTTCACAGACGCCCTCTTCGGACCGGATGCCGCCCCCGATTTCGGGCGCGCTCCCGTCTCCGACGTCTTCCCGGTGGAGATGCCGCCGCATTTCCTCGTTCACTTCCGGGTCGAGGACATCGAGCCTGTCCTGGGGGCCGTGCACCGGCTCGGGGGGCGGGTGCAGGTTCCGCTCTTCGAGACGTCGTACGGGAAAGTGGCGGTCGTCACGGACAATCAAGGGGCGTCGTTCGCACTGCTGCAACGCTGACACCTGGACGTTTGTCCGGAGATATGGCGAGACACCCCGATTAGTCGCCGGGTTCGCAACCTGTGGCCCGGCCAGGAAGAATCAGGGTGCGTGCCGCCATGGCGGTGCGGTGGTGAGACGCTGCACGGGGTCGCGTACATATGTGGGTGGCGTGGCCCGTACGGGGAGGTGGCAGGCAAGTGGTGGATCAGCTGACGCAGCACGATCCGCGGCGGATCGGGCCGTTCGAGGTGCTGGGACGGCTGGGCGCGGGCGGCATGGGGCTGGTCTATCTCGCGCGCTCGGCGTCCGGCCGGCGCGTGGCGATCAAGACCGTGCGGACGGAACTCGCCGAGGACCAGCTCTTCCGGGTCCGCTTCACGCGTGAGGTCGAGGCCGCGCGGGCCGTTTCCGGTTTCTACACGGCCGCCGTGGTCGACGCCGATCCGCGTGCCGCCGTGCCGTGGCTGGCCACCGCGTACGTTCCCGCGCCCTCGCTCGAAGAGATAGTGAACGAGTGCGGGCCGATGCCGGCCCAGGCGGTGCGCTGGCTCGCGGCGGGGGTCGCGGAGGCGCTGCAGTCCATCCACGGGGCGGGTCTCGTCCACCGTGACCTCAAACCGTCCAACGTGCTCGTCGTCGAGGACGGGCCCCGGGTCATCGACTTCGGTATCGCCTCCGGTGTGTCGAACACCCGTTTGACGATGACCAATGTGGCGGTGGGTACGCCCGCCTACATGTCTCCCGAGCAGGCCAAGGACTCCCGCAGCGTCACCGGCGCGAGCGACGTGTTCTCGCTCGGCTCGATGCTCGTCTTCGCCGCCACCGGACACCCCCCGTTCCACGGCGCCAACCCGGTCGAGACCGTCTTCATGCTGCTGCGCGAGGGCCCCGACCTCCAGGGTCTCCCGGACGAACTGCGCCCCCTCATCGAGTCCTGCATGCAGATGGAGGCCACCGGCCGGCCCAACCCGGCCGACCTCCAGGCCCAGCTGGCCCCCCACCTCTTCGGCTCCGGCTCCGACGACAGCGGTACGGCCTCGGCCTGGCTGCCCGAGCGCGCGGTCACCCTGATCGAGACCCGCCGCGGCGGCCGCCCGCCCGTGAAACCGACGCCCACCGCCGGCCGCAGCGGTGGTGGCGGGCGCGTTCCCGTACCGCCGCCGCCCTCCCACGACCCCGTCGTGCCCGTCCCGGTCGGCGCCCCCGACACCGGACCCGTACGACTGGCCGGCGCCCCGGTCCCCATCGGCCCCGGTCCCCGTGTCGCCGACGCCCGCGCCGCCGCCGTGAAGGCACCCCCTCCGGAGGCCGGCCTGGTCGCCTCCTGGTCCCGGCCCCGCCCCGGCGTCAACGGCGCCGACCCCGCCGCCGTACCCCCGCCCCCCGCGCTGCCCCCGGAAACGGCCGCCGGCTGGCGCCCCTGGCGGTTCCGCATGTCGAACGACGTCTGGGGCACCCCGACCGTCGCCGGCGACCTCGTCTACGTCACCTCCTTCGAGGTGCACGCTCTGGACGTGCAGACCGGCCGCCGCTCCTTCAAGACCCGGGACGTCGCCTGGTCGATGGCGGTCGCGGACGGCCGTATCCACGCCTCGGACGGCCCCACCCTCTTCGCCCTGGACGCCCGCGAGGGCGGCGACCTGTGGCGGCTGTCCACCGATGCCTGGGTGTACTCGCTCAAGGCCGAGCGCGGCACCGTCGTCACCGGCACGCGCGGCGGCGGAGTGCAGGCCTGGGAGGCGTCCACCGGCCAGAAGCTGTGGCAGCTGACCGGCGCGCAGACCGACTTCGAGTCCCCGGAGGCGGGCCCGGCGCTGCACGACGGCACCGTCTACGTCTGGCAGGACGCCCGCCTCCGCGCCCTGGACGCCCGGACGGGCGACGAGCGCTGGGCCTACCCGATCGGCGACGCGGCCTCCTGCGGAGGCGTCCCCGTACGGATCAGCGCCGCACCCGACGGTCAGGTCTACGTCGCCGCCGGCACCCGCGTCCTCTCCGTCGAGGCGGCGAGCGGCCGCGTCCGGTGGCACTTCGAGGCCCCGGCCGTCTTCCTCTGCCCGCCCACCTTCGCCCCCGGCCCGGCGGTCACGGGCGGCGGCATCTACCTCGCCGACTACCTCGGCACGGTCTACGCCCTCGACGCCGCCGACGGCCGCGACCGCTGGCGCATCGCGACCGAGTCCCGGGCGTCGATCGAACCGGTCCTCGTCGCCGCCGGCCACGTCCACGTCGGCAGCGGCAAAGGGCTCTACACGCTCGACGCGGTCACCGGCACACCCAAGTGGCGCTTCCAGGCCGGCGGCGACATCGTGGGCACCCCCGCGGTCGCCGAGGGCCGCATCCACTTCGGCTCCACCGACCACCTCCTCTACACCCTCAAGGCCGACGACGGCCGCCTCCGCTGGAAGCTCGCCACTGGCGGCGAGATCACCGGCGCACCGGTGGTCAGGGACGGCGTCGTGTACGCGTGCAGCAAGGACCGCTGCGTGTACGCCCTCGACGCGGAGAAGGGCACGGGCACCGCAAGAACCGCGTGAGCGGAGCCCGTTGGCCCAGGTGGGTACCATGATCGGATGCATACGCGGGGGCGCAGGCTCAAACTCACGGCAGTACTGGCACTGACGGTTCTCACCCTCACCGGCTTCTCCACCGGACGGCACCACAGCAGCAGCCGTCACGGTCACGGGAGCGGCGGGGGAGGGGGCGGGTGCAGCAGCTCCAGCCAGGACCACGACACGTCGACATCATCGGGCGGTTCGACGGGCGGTTCGTCCGGGGGCAGTTCGTACACTCACCGGCCCAACTACCGCTCTACTCCCACGGCGACCTCGTCCGCCACCGCCCGGCCTCTGAAGGACGGCACCGCGGTGCTCAAGCGGTGCGCGAGCGTTGCCGACCCGTACACGACTGTCGAGGTCAGGAACCCGAACGGGCGCGAGGCGCTCTTCACCGTGAAGGTCGCGTACAAGGACAGGACCGGGTTCACCATGGCCGACGCCAGCAGCCAGGTGTCGGTGCCGGCAAACGGCAAGGCGACCCTCCGGATGGCCGCCGCCAGTACGGGGGCCCTGGACCGGCTCGATCACTGCGAGGTCGACCGCCTTGCCACCGCGCTGAGTTGACCCTCACCGGGTCCGGAAGCCGCCGTTCTTCCGGTCGGCGAACAACTCCGCCTGCCGCTCGGTCGGCAGGTTCCCGAGCGCGATGAGGGGCGGCGCCTGCGCATACGCCTGCGCCCGCGCCGCCTCCTTCGCCGCCCACAACGCCCGCACGGTCCCCTGGACACCCTCGGTCGGATACCCGGCGATGACGGTCGCGCAGGCCACGGCGGCCTCCAACGCCCGCCCGGGTTCGGTGAGTTCGGAGACCAGCCCGAGCTCGTACGCCCGCCGCGCGGAGATCCGCTCGGCCGTCCCCATGAGCATCATCCGCGCGACCTCGCCGTACGGCATCCGGTGCGCCATCAGCACCGACTCGTACGCGCTGACCATGCCGTACGTGGTGTGCGGGTCGAAGAACACGGCGGTCGGGTCGGCGACCACGAACTCGCTCTCGCCCAGCAGATAGAACGCCCCGCCGCAGGCCATCCCGCGCACGGCGGAGATCACCGGCTTCCAGAGGTCGTTGGCCTTCGGGCCGATGCCGAGCAGCGGATCGTCCTGCATGTAGGGCGAGTTGGGCTGCGGGACCACCGCGTCCCGGTCGAGCCCGGTACAGAAGGCACGCTCCCCGGCCCCGGTGAGGACGACGGCCCGCACGGAGTCGTCGAACCGCAACTCCCTCCATACGGCGCTGAGTTCGGCGGCCGTGGCGAGGTCGATGGCGTTGAGCTTGCGCGGCCGGTCGAGGGTGACGACGGCGACGCCGGTGTCCTTGTCGACGGAGACGTTGAGAGTCATGCCCGCTCCAGAACCCACTGCGGAAGCCCGCCCTCGTCGAACACGACCTGCACGCGCGCCCCGATCCGAATCCGCCCGGGGGCAAGGGAGTTGAGGGCAGCCCCGGCCTCGCTGACGAGGTTGCCGACCAGCCGGATCCGCGGCGCGTCGACCAGCTCGACGACGATCACGTTGTAGGGCGCGACGGCGGCGTAGTCGGGGAGGAGCGGCGGATGCGGGAAGACGTACGACCACACCCGCCCCCGCCCGCTGACCTGCCGCCACTCGCTCGCGAAGGACTGGCAGTGGGGGCAGCAGGGGCGGGGCGGGAAGCGGGGTTCGTCGCAGTCGGCGCAGGTCTGGACGCGGAGTTCGCCGGCGCGGGCGTACTGCCAGAAGGGGGCGCCGTCGGCGTCGGTGAGCGGAGTGAGCATGGCGGTCGACTCCTCATTTCACTTCGTGAGCAGCAGGGCGGAGGTGGGGACGCCCTCGCCCGCCGTCACCAGGCAGGTGGCGGCGTCCGGGACCTGGGCGGTGCTGGTGCCGCGCAACTGCCGTACGCCCTCGTTGATCAGGTTGAAGCCGTGGACGTACGCCTCGGAGAGGCCGCCGCCGCCGGTGTTCAGGGGGAGTTGGCCGCCGATCTCCAGAGCGCCCCCCTCGGTGAAGGCACCCCCTTCCCCCCGTCCGCAGAAGCCGTAGCCCTCCAGGGAGAGCGGGACGAGGGCGGTGAACGCGTCGTAGATCTGGGCGACATCGACGTCCTGCGGGGTGAAGTCGGCGTGTTTCCACAGGTGTCGGGCGGCGGTCCAGGCGGGTCCGGTGAGGGGGTCGTCGTTCCAGTAGTTGACCATGCCGTGGTGCTGGGCGGGGAGGCCCTGGGCGGCGGAGTGGACGTACACGGGGGTGCGCCGGCAGTCGCGGGCGCGCTCGCGGGAGACGACCACGCAGGCCAACGCCCCGTCCGTCTCAAGGCAGTTGTCGAAGAGGCAGAGGGGTTCGCTGATCCAGCGGGAGGTCATGTACATCTCGCGGGTGAGGGGACGGTCGTACATGATGGCCGCCGGATTCTGATTGGCCCTGTTCCGGCAGGCGAGGGCGACGTTGAACAGGTGATCCCGGGTGGCGCCGAACTCGTACATGTAGCGGCGCGTGAGCATGGCTATCTCGTCCGCCGGCCGGAGGAGCCCGAAGGGGCGGGTCCACTGGGCGGGGGTGGGGAGTTGGCGGGTCGTGTCGGTCCACGGTCTCGCCCCGCTGCCCCGCTTCCGTGACCGCCAGGCCACACCCACCGTCGCCTGTCCGGCGGCGATGGCGGTGGCGAGGTGGGCGACGGTCGCACATGAACCACCACCCCCGTACCCCACCTTGCTGAAGAAGGTCAGGTCCCCGAAGCCGACCGCCTTCGCCAGCTCGACCTCGTCGGTCTCCTCCATCGTGTAGGAGGCGAGGGCGTCGACCTCGCTCGGGGCGATGCCCGCGTCGTCGAGGGCGGCGAGTACGGCACGACACGCCAAGGTCCGCTCGTCCTCGGAGAGTTGCCTGGCGAAGGAGGTCTGTCCGATGCCGACGATCGCGGTCGCGTCCTTCAGTCCGGCCATGCGCTGTCCGGCCATGTTCTGTGCACCTCCGCGTGACACCGGGGCTGCTGACAGGGCGTCAGGCTACAGCTAATCTGACGGGTAGTCAGCTAGTGGGTGTGGGGAGGCCGTTCATGCGCGGAAACGTGGAGTGGGACACCGTCCCGGGCCTGGTGCGCTCGGCCGCGGAACGGTACGCGGACGCCGAGGCGGTGGTGGAGGGCCGGACGCGGATCTCGTACGCCGAACTGGGCGCCCGGGTGGAGCGGGCGGCGGCCGCCTGTATCGCGAGTGGCGTGGAAGTCGGCGACCGGGTGGGCATCTGGGCGCCCAACTCGACGGACTGGATCGTCTCGGCCCTGGGCGCGGTGTCGGCGGGCGCGGTGCTCGTGCCGCTGAACACGCGCTTCAAGGGGAGCGAGGCCGCGTATGTGCTGCGCAGCAGCGGGGCGCGGCTGCTGTTCGTGACCGGGACGTTCCTGGGGACGTCGTACGTGGCGTCGCTGCGGCGCGCGGCGGGAGAGGGGCCAGGGGACGGTCCGCTGCCCGGACTCCCGGCGCTGGAGCAGGTGGTGGTGCTGGCCGACGACGCGCCCGCCGACTTCCGTACCTGGAAGGACTTCCTCGCGGGCGGGGAGGGGGTGGGCGCGGCGGAAGTCCGGTCACGGGAAGGGGACTTGGACGGTTCCTCGGTCTCGGACATCATCTTCACGTCCGGCACTACGGGTCGCCCCAAGGGCGCGGTGATCACGCACGCGCAGACGCTGCGGGGATACGAGATCTGGAGCGACCTCGCGGGGTTGCGCCAGGGCGACCGCTACCTGATCGTGAACCCCTTCTTCCACACCTTCGGCTACAAGGCGGGCGTCATCGCCTGCCTCATGCGGGGCGCGACGATGATCCCGCAGCCGGTGTTCAACGTCGACACGGTGCTCGCGAACATCGCCGCGGAACGGGTGTCGGTCCTCCCCGGCCCGCCCACCCTCCACCAGTCCCTCCTCGACCACCCCGCCCGCGACACGCACGACCTCTCGGCGCTGCGGCTCGTGGTCACGGGCGCGGCGGTGGTGCCGTTGCGCCTGGTGGAACGGTTGCGGGGCGAGCTGGGCGTGGGGACCGTCCTCACGGCGTACGGCCTCTCGGAGGCCAGCGGCATCGTGACGATGTGCCGGCGGGGGGACGATCCGTCGGTCATCGCGTCGACGTCGGGCCGGGCGATTCCGGGGACGGAGGTCCGGGTGGAGGCGCCTCCCGGCACCCCGGGCGAGGTGCTGGTCCGGGGCTTCAACGTCATGCGCGGCTACTACGAGGACGCGGCGGCCACGGCGGAGGTGCTGGGGGAGGACGGCTGGCTGTGCACCGGCGACGTCGGTGTCCTGGACGACGAGGGCAACCTCCGGATCACCGACCGCATCAAGGACATGTTCATCGTCGGCGGCTTCAACGCGTACCCGGCGGAGATAGAGCAACTCCTCGGCGTCCATCCCGATGTGGCGGACGTCGCGGTGATCGGCGTACCGGACGCACGGCTCGGCGAGGTCGGCAAGGCGTATGTCGTACGGCGTCCGGACGTGACGCTGACCGGCGACGACCTGATCGCCTGGGCGCGACGGGAGATGGCGAACTACAAGGTGCCGCGGGTGGTGGAGTTCGTGGGGGAGCTGCCTCGGAACGCGAGCGGGAAGGTGGTCAAGGGGGAGCTACGGGGGAGGTGAGGGGCCCTTTCAGGAGATCGGGGAGGGGTGCTCAGGCCCCGGCGGCGACCAGGCCTGCGCGGATGCCCTGGACCATCCGGTCGGGGTGGTGGAAGACGTCCTCGGCGGTGTAACGGAGCAGGATGTTCACCTCCGGGCACTGCATCACCTGATTGAAGCGGGCGACGTCCCGGCGATGGGATTCACGGGTGCCGTGATAGGCGTAGCCCTCGATCTCGACCGCGAGTCTCTCCCTCCGGAAGAGGAAGTCGAGAACGACGCGGCGACCTTCCGGGGTGATCAACTCGGCCTGGCTGTCCGGCCGTAGACCGGCGTCGGACATCCGCAGGCGTGCGATGGTCTCGGCCGGGGATCCGGCGCGCGGGTCGCACAGCCGCAGCCGGTCGCGCGCCCTCGCCGCGCCCTGGAGCGGGGCTTCGAGAACGGTACCGATAGCGGTGAGGGCGGTCAGCGGTGCGCGGCGGACGTGGCCGATCCGGCGATGGGTGAGGGCCGACTCGACGGCGACCAGCGCGTCGTCCCGAGGCCCGGCCCGGAGCAGGTCGGCGAGGGTGCGGACGGCCCCGGTGAACCGCAGGCCCTGCCGCTCCACCACCTCGTCCGGGGTGAGCGGCATGCGATGCACGCGCAGGCCCTGGCCTTCCCGGCGGAGGGTGAGTTCGGGGTCGGTGAACTCCAGGGGCGTCTCCGTGGCCCGGGTGAGGGTCTCGATCCGCCAGAGCGCGGCGGCGGAACGGTGACTTACGACGAGTCGCGGCGTGAGGAGCTGCACCGCCCGGAGCCGGACGAGGAGTTCCGACTCCCGCCCGGGCTCGGCCCAGGCACCGGCCCGGAGCCGGGTCCACCCCTCCGCCTGAAGAGCCCGGGCGAGGCTCCGCCGGGGCCACCCGGATTCGAGGGCACGGGAGGCGAGCAGCACACCCCCGTAGCTCAGCTCCCGCAATTCCCCCCGGTTCACCCCTTAAAGATCCCAAGCCCAGGGAAATCCCGCCGAGCCCTGTGGACAACCCTCGGGCAAGCCCCTCACCAGGGCGAAAGGGTGGAGCAATTGGCAGATTTGGGCCGGCGAGGGTGCCCGCTGAAGGGGTTTGGGGGGAGGCGGATTGGCCCAATTCTGCCAATTGCCGCCCCGGCCCAACCCCGGCCCAACCCCGGCCCGCCCCGGCCAGCCCCGCCCGCTCCCGTCCCCGGACATGCCTCGGCCGCGACGGCTCCCCCCGGGGCCGTCGCGGCCGATCCCCCGTGCTGGGGAGATGGTCTAGCTGGGTTCGGACGTCACGTGGGTGTTGTCCGGGGTGTCGGTCACGTCGTCCGCGAGGACGGTGACGTGGGTGTTCAGCGGCTTGATCGGGCTGCTGGTCACGTGGGTGTTGAGTGGCGTGATCTCCTCACCGGCGGGTTCGTCGGTGACGTGCGTGTTGTCCGGCGTGACCGTGTCGTTCTCGGTGTCGCTCATGGTGGTGCCTCCCCTGTTGGCGCAAGTCGGAACTGTGAGACACCCGTCCGGTCACTCCCCCGAGAATGACCGGACGGGTACTCGGTCGCCCACCCTAGATGCAGGAAAAGGCGACTTCACCGGCGGTCCGTCTGCCCCCCGACGCGACGGATCGACTAGGAAGAGACTGCCGGGCGGCGATAAACGAACGATGAACGCCGCCGGGGCCCCGGCCGGGCCGGGGGAGCCCCTGAGGAAGAGCCCTAGGAAGCCGGGACCGGGGTGAGCAGCGAGCGCACCTGTGCGGCCTCCGGCGAGTCCAGCCCCTCGTAGATCTCCAGGGCCTCACGCCAGCAGACCTGGGCCCGCCCGGAGTGCCCGATGCCGTTCAGGGCCCTGCCCAGCACGGTGAGCACATGGGCGCGACGCCATTCGCCGCCGATTCCCCTGAGGACGGTGAGCGCCATCTCGGCATTGCTCGCGGCGCTGGCCTGCCTGCGGGCGTCGAGGTCGACCTCCGCGAGCCGGCAGAGCGTCATGCCCTCCCACAGGCGCTGGCGGCTGGAGCGGAAGACCCGCAGGGCCTCCTCCAACTGCTCGGCCGCGTTGGCGTGTTGGCCCGTCTTGCCGAGGGCCATCCCGAGCGCGTAGTGCCCGTTCGCCCCCCGCAGGGAGTGGCCCAGGTTCTCGTAGATGTCGACTCCCTGCCGGGCGAGCTCGACCGCCGATTCGGCGCGGCCCGTCGCGAGGTGGAGCCGGGACAGGTTGCAGAGCGCGGCCGCCGCTCCCGCCATGTCGCCGCAGTGCCGGAACTTCGTGATGGCCCGCCCGAAGTGGTCCTCGGCGTCCTTGTGCCGGTTCTGGTAGAAGGCGATGCCGCCGAGGATGTTCGCCGCCCAGCAGGACGGCAGCAGGTCGTCGGTGGTCTCCGCGAGCCGGAACGCCTCCTGCGCCTCCCGGTACGCCATGTCGAAGAGCCCGGAGAAGAGCCGCGCGTTGCTCAGGACGACCGACGCGCGTCCCTCCGCGCGGACGTCGCTCTCGGCCCGCGCGGCATCGCGCAGGGCCGCCGCGGCCGTCTCGTACTCCTTCGTGTTGGCGCCCGACTCTGCGAGGTCGACCGACGCCCACAGGAGGTCGATCGCGCGGCGCAGGGTGCCCTTCTCGGTGGACTGCCGTACGCAGGCGAGCAGCGGTACGGCCTCCAAGTAGAGCCAGTCCCACGCCGCTTGGCGGTTCGCGAAGGTCAGGCCCTCGACGGCGGTCGGCTCCAGGTGGTCCACCAGCCGGTCCCCGGGGCGTTCGATCGCGTAGACCCCCGCCGCCGTCGCCAGATAGAAGTCCAGCAACCGCGAGAGCGCCGTCCCCCGCTCGGTCGGCGACGACTCGTCCCGTTCCGCGCACGCACGCGCGTAGAGCCGCACCAGATCGTGGTACCGGTAGCGCCCGGGAGCCGCTGATTCGACAAGTGACGTGTCTACGAGGGATTCCAGCACGTCTTCCGTGTCCTCGACCGGGAGGTCCAGCATCGCCGCGGCCGCCGCGAGGGAGATGTCCGGGCCGTCCGCGAGGCCCAGGAGGCGGAAGGCTCGTGCCTGCGCCCGCTCCAACTGGCCGTAGCCCAGCTCGAAGGTGGCCTTCACGGCGAGGTCGCCGGCCTGGAGTTCGTCCAGCCTCCGGCGTTCGTCGGCGAGTTTGGCGGCGAGGACGGAGACCGTCCACGTGCGGCGGGCCGCGAGGCGGGATGCCGCGATGCGGATCGCGAGTGGCAGGAAGCCGCACGCGGCTACCACGTCCAGGGCCGATTCCCGTTCGGCGGCGACGCGTTCGGAGCCGACGATCTTCGTGAAGAGTTGCAGCGCCTCCTCGGGGGACATCACATCCAGGTCGATGAGATGAGCCCCGGCCAGGTCCACCATCCGTACGCGGGACGTCACCAGGGCCGCGCAGCCCTCCATGCCGGGGAGGAGGGGGCGTACCTGGGCCGCGTCCCGCGCGTTGTCCAGCAGGACCAGCACCCGGCGGCCGTCCAGCACCGACCGGTACAGCGCGGACCGTTCCTCCAGGGAGTCCGGTATCGCGGAGTCCGGGGTGCCCAACGCCCGCAGGAACGCGCCCAGTACGGTCTCCGGTTCGGCGGAGCGGGAGCCCGCGCCCTGGAGGTCGACGTACAACTGGCCGTCGGGGAAGGCGGATCGGGCCTGGTGGGCCACGTGGACGGCGAGGGTCGTCTTCCCCACGCCGCCGATTCCCGCCAGTGCCGACACCGCCATCACGCGGCCCTCGGCCGAGGCCAGGACGTCGCTCAGTTCGGACACGAAGGACACGCGGCCGGTGAAGTCCGGGACGGTCGCCGGGAGTTGGTGGGGGCGGACCGGGGCTGCCACCGTCTCCGCCGCCGGTGCGGAGGGTTCCGCGAGGCCCGGGTCCGCCTGGAGGATGCGGTTCTGGAGTTCGCGCAGGCCGGGGCGCGGGTCCACGCCCAGCTCGTCGGCGAGCAGGCGCCGGGTGTCCGCGTACACGGCCAGGGCCTCCGCCTGGCGGCCGGAGCGGTACAGGGCGAGCATCAGCAGCTCGCGGAGGCGTTCGCGGAGCGGGTGGGCCGCGGTGAGGGCCGTCAGCTCGCTGACCGCCTCCGCGTGGCAGCCCTGCTCCAGGTCCATGTCGAGGCGGGATTCGAGGAGTTGGAGCCGCCACTCCTCCAGGCGGACGCGCTGCGCCTCCGCGTAGGGCCCCGGGAGTCCGGCCAGTGGCTCGCCGTCCCACAGCGCGAGCGCCCGGCCCAGCAGGTCCCGCGCACGGCACAGGTCACCCGTCGACTTCGCCTTCTCCGCCTCGGTCGCGAGGTCCTGGACCTCGGCCACGTCCAACGCGCCCTCGGGCAGCCCCCGTACGGCGTACCCGCCCGACTCGCTGACCAGGACCCCGGCGTCCAGCGCCTTGCGCAGCCGGGACGCGTACGTCCGCACCGCGGCCAGCGCCTGCGACGGAGGGTCGTCACCCCACAGGGCGTCGATCAGCTCACCGGCGGTCGCCGTCCGGCCCTCGCGCAGCAACAGCGCGGCCAGCAGGGCGCGTTGCTGCGGCGACCCCGTGGGCAGCGACACGGGGCCCCGCCAGGCACGTACCGGACCGAGCACGCTGAAGCGCAGCGCGGTCGACTCCTCCGAGCCGGACCCGGGGCGCCGCTGCTCCGGTACTCGCGGTCCACCGTCCATCGCCGTTCCCCCTAGGCAAGCCTGTTAACTACGACAGTTTGCCTTGTCCGCGGCGGATGCGTCAGCTCTCGGAGACACCGCTCACACCTGGCCACGCGGGATATCACAAGGCCCTCACACGGCCTGCGCACAAGTCCGCACAGAACCGAGCACCCCGAACCCGGATCCAGCTAGCTGACGGGTCGTCAGATCGGCGCTACCGTGAGCGCCATGGACACCCAGAACCCCCAGCAGACCGACCAGGCGACCCTCCCTCTGATCATCTCCGTCGACGACCACACCGTGGAGCCCGCCGACGTCTGGCAGCACCGGCTGCCCAAGAAGTACCTGGACACCGGCCCTCGCGTAGTCCGCGCGCCACTGAAGGAAATGACGTTCCTCGGCGGCCGGTTCAAGCCCGTCATGGGCGAGCCCGGCGACGACGGACCCATCGGCGACTGGTGGGTCTACGAGGATCTGCACCGCCCCCTCACCCGCCTCGACACCGCCGTCGGCTACAGCAGGGACGAGATCAAGCTCGAAGTCATCACTTACGAGCAGATGCGTCCCGGGTCGTACGACGTCCCGTCCAGGCTCGCCGACATGGACGTCAACCACGTCCAGTCCGCCCTGTGTTTCCCCACCTTCCCCCGTTTCTGCGGCCAGACGTTCACCGAGGCCGCGGACCGCGAACTCGGCCTGCTCTGCGTCCGCGCCTACAACGACTGGATGGTGGAGGAGTGGTGCGGCCCGGACGCGAACGGCCGCCTGATACCACTCCCTCTCATCCCGTTGTGGGACCCGGAGTTGGCCGCCGCGGAGGTCCGCCGCAACGCGGCCCGCGGCACCCGCGCCGTCGCCTTCTCCGAGATACCCCCGCACCTCGGCCTGCCCTCCATCCACACCGACGACTGGGACCCGTTCCTCGCCGCCTGCGCCGAGACCGGCACGGTCATCGCCATGCACATCGGCTCCAGCAGCCGGATGCCCTCCACCTCGGCGGACGCACCGCCCGCCGTCGGGTCGACGATCACGTTCGCCAACTGCTGCTATTCCATGGTGGATTGGCTGATGAGCGGCAAGTTCGAACGCTTCCCGGACCTCAAGGTCATGTACGCCGAGGGCCAGATCGGCTGGATCCCCTACATCCTGGAGCGCGCCGACGTCGTCTGGGAGGAGAACCGCGCCTGGGGCGGCGTCGCCGACAAGGTCCACCGCCCGCCGTCCGAACTCTTCACCGAGCACGTCTACGGCTGCTTCTTCGACGACGCGTTCGGCCTCAAGAACCTCGACTCGATCGGCGTCGGGAACGTCCTCTACGAGACCGACTACCCCCACTCCGACTCCACTTGGCCCAAGTCCCGCGAGGTCGGCGAGGCACAGATGGGACACCTGGCACCGGACGTGGTCGAACGGATCGTCCGAGGCAACGCGATCGAACTGCTGGGCCTGACCCCGGACGGCCTGTGGGAGGGCCCCAAGTGACCGGCCTCGCCTACGGCATTCAGCTGCCCGTCCAGTCGCAGAGCACCATCTACGCCGAGCCCTGGGAGGCCGACGCCGGGCCCGCCGACCTCGTCGAGATCGCCCGGGCCGCCGACCGTTCCGGCTTCGACTACATCGCGGGCTGCGACCACGTCGGCGTCCCGCGCCGCCTCGCCGCCGCCATGAGCACGATCTGGTACGACCCCGTCGCCACCCTCTCCTACCTCGCGGGCGTCACGGAGCGCGTCCGGCTCCTCAGCCATGTCGCGGTCGTAGGCCTACGGCACCCGCTGCTCACCGCCAAGCAGTACGCCACCCTCGACCACTTGAGCGGGGGCCGGCTGATCCTCGGGGTCGGCGCCGGGCACGTACAGGAGGAGTTCGAGGCGCTGGGGGTCGACTTCGACCGCCGGGGACCCGTTCTCGACGAGTCGATCGACGCGTTGCGTGCCGCGCTCGGGCCGGACGAATTCCCCGAGCACCACGGCAAGTTGTACGACTTCGAGGGGCTCGGGCAGCGGCCCCGGCCCGCGCAGGAACACGTCCCCCTCTGGGTCGGCGGATCGTCCCCCGCCGCCGTACGCCGGGCCGCGCTCAAGGCGGACGGCTGGCTGCCGCAGGGCGACCCGCGGGACAAGCTGCCCGCGCAGATCGAGCGGATCCGGCGGCTGCGCGAAGAGGCCGCCGTGGAAGGTCCGTTCGTGTTCGGGGCCATCACCGAGCCGCTGTACGTCGGCGCCCCCGGGTGGGAGGTCGGGCGCCGCACGCTCACCGGGGCGCCCGAGGCCCTCGCCGAGTCCCTTCGCGCCTACGGGGCGATGGGCGTGGACCAGATCCAGGTGCGGTTCCGCTGCCGTGACCGGACCGAACTCACCGACCAGATCAGCGAGTTCGGGACCGAGGTGGGGCCGCTGCTCTGAACACGCCTCTGATCACTACCTGTTTGAACACGGTCACGCCGCGCCGCGTATGTACGGACGTACGGACGTCATGGCTCCGGCGGAAGGACCCCCGAAGTGCGATCCTCCGAGCGACTCGTAGTTGCCGTGGCCTCCGTGGGGGTCACCTGGCCGCACGAGGACTGGCCGCCCCCGGACGATCCGTACGTGGACCGTGTGGTGCATGTCCCCCCGCCCTACCAGGGGTTGGCGGAGACCACGGCGGACGTCGTGGTGCTGCACTGCGAGGATCCGGCCGTGTCCTTTCCGGGGCTGCTGGAGGTTCTGCGCGCCCGGAGTGTCCCGGCGGTCGTGGTCAGTCCGCGCCGGGACACCGAAGCGGTGGTCGAGGTGTTCCGGGCCGGGGCGGGCTATCTGGTCGAGGGCGACCACTGCCCCGAGATGATGTCCTCGGCGATGGTGGCGGCCACCGTCGGGCACACCTACCTCTCTCCGTCGGCGTGCGACGCCCTGCGCGAGGGGGCCCGGCGGATGGCCGCGACCGACGACGCGATGGAGCGGCTGCGGGCGCTGCTCTCGCCGCGTGAGCAGCAGATCATGGAGCTGCTGTCGACCGGGCTGGGCGCGCAGCAGATCGGGGTGCGCTTAGGGCTGAGCGAGAAGACCGTGCGCAACAACCTCAGCAACATCTATGCCAAGTTGGACGCCAGGAGCGGCACGGACGCGGTCCTGCGGTGGCTGGGAGCCACGCCCGTGCTTCGCACCTGAGAACCGTCCGGGAACACCGGCCGGATTCCCTTTCCGGGGATCAGGGCGCCGGGACCTCCGACAGCGGTATTTCCACGTCGGTGACATTGGCGCCGCCCTGGCCGAATCCTGCCTCTTCGGACTGGAGGGCCTTCGTGGAGTTCGGGACGGCGTCGGCCGCGGTCGTCTCGCATGTCACATTCCGCAGCCAAAGGCGCCCGTCGGGCGTTCCGTTGTTCAGGATCTGCGGATAGAAGACGTGCACGGTCGCCGCTCCCTCGCTCGGCGCGAAGAACACCGTCTGACCGTCCTGTGCCTCTTTGTACGTGGCCTTCAGGAATCCGCTCACGTCGGTGCGCTTGGCGGACCACATGTAGAAGGCGGTGCTGTCCGGCTGCACGGTGTCCGTCCGGCTGAACGCGAGGGTGGTCGTCTTGTCGTCGCGCGTGATGTTGATGGTCGACGTGCTGAATTCCAGGCCGACTTCGAAGAGCGAGCTGCCGAGTTTCGTGCCGGCGTCGGTGGTGGATCCCTCCTCCACCTGAAGAGTCCTCGTCACCGAGGTGCTCACATTGAAGGTCTTCGTCGCGGTGCTCGTGGAACCGCAGTTGTCGGACACCGGGGAGACGCGTTCATTGGGCCCGAGGCTGTTCGCCTTGAACTGCACATCCACGAACTCGCAGTTGGCCAACTTGTCGGAGTCCGCGGAGCAGTCGGCGCTCACTTCGGACGGGGTGGCGGCGTTCGCCTGGTTCATCAGCGGGACGATCACCGCGAGCGCCGCGACGGGGGCCAGGGCCAGGGTGATGCGCTTCTTCTTGCTCCGGTGGCTTCTGGTGCGGCCGGTCCGGGTCATGGGTGTCTCCTGTGGGGGTGAGGTGCGCTGAAGTAGCTGTGAACTGGGGTTGCTTGACGACCGTCGGGTTTCTCAGCAGTCCTCCAGGACCGCCTTGGAGGTGCCGTCCACGACACCGGGAGCACCGGCCGCGCCCGGCAGGATCACGGGCCCTTCGACGACGTCCGGTGCCACGAAGTTCTGTTCGGGGGAGGGGTTCACGGCGAAGCTGCCGGGATCGGCGTCGATGCGCACCCGCCATTCGCCGGTCATACGCTGCAACTTGGGCGTGAACTCCATGTGGAGCACCTTGCCGACCGGCACGTCCCGCGCCTCCGTGTCACCGGCCGTCGCCGACTTCACGGTCATGTCGAGGGTGCCCTTGTGCTTGACCCAGGACCCGCTCAGGAATCCGAACAGGCCACCGCCGCCGCCCTGTTGGGTGGAGACGTACTTTCCCTGACCCTGGGCGGCCGTCGCCGACCAGGTGATGGAGACCTTGGCCGGATCGGTCGCGTTCGGCTCGCAGTTCGGGAAGTCGATGGACGCCTTTTCGGTGGGTCCGTCGAAGGTCTCGAAATTCGTCTCGACGAAATCGCAGTTGTCGGCCTGGAAACCGTCCGCGAAGGCGCCGCCGAAATCCTCCACGGACCGCTGTTCGCCGTTGACCACCGCGGACCTCTCGCACATGGTCATGATCTGGTCCGGCGTCTTCGCCTCGGCCGCGTTCGCCGACGGCAGCAGGGCGACGACCGCCCCGGCGGTGGCGAGTGCCGCGCCGATCGCCACATACCTGACTTTCCTGTTGCGCAATCTCCGCTTTGCCATACCCGGCATTCTTGGAGTCAAGCCGAGGTATGGACAGGGTCAAATGTCCCTACTCCACGGTCACTTGACGTGTGCTTGCGCACTTGCAGTGTGCTTGTGCAAGGCCTCTCTTTTGTGCGAGGAGTCCGCCCGCTCCATCTGACGCTTCGTCAGATACGGCGCTACGATGCCCCGCATCCACCGATCCCGAGGAGGCCCGCATGGGCAAGCTGGACGGGCGCGTCGTCATCGTCACCGGGGCGGCGCGCGGGCAGGGGGAGCAGGAGGCACGGCTGTTCGCGGCCGAGGGCGCGAAAGTCGTCGTAGCGGATGTGCTGGACGAGCAAGGGGAGGCGCTGGCGAAGGAGTTGGGCGCGTCCGCGTCCTACGTCCATCTCGACGTCGGTGAGGAGGCGGACTGGAGTGCCGCCGTCGGGGCCGCCAAGGAGGCGTACGGGCGGATCGACGGGCTGGTCAACAATGCCGGGATCCTGCGGTTCAACTCCCTTGTGGACACGCCGCTTGAGGAGTTCATGCAGGTCGTGCGGGTCAACCAGGTGGGTTGCTTCCTGGGGATCAAGACCGTGGCGTCGGCGATGGAGGACGGCGGCACGATCGTCAACACGGCCTCGTACACGGCGGTCACCGGGATGGCGGCCGTCGGGACCTACACCGCCACCAAGCACGCGATCCTCGGGCTCACCCGGGTGGCCGCGCTGGAGCTGGCGAGCCGGCGGATCCGGGTCAACGCCGTCTGCCCCGGGGCCGTGGACACCGCGATGTCCAACCCGGCGCGGCTCGACCCGGACGCGGACCCGGAGGAGATGACCCGGGCGCTGGACGAGCTGTACCGCAAGCTCGTGCCGCTGGGCCGGATCGGGCGGGCCGACGAGGTGGCGCGGCTGGCGCTGTTCCTGACGTCGGACGACTCGTCGTACATCACCGGGCAGCCGTTCGTGATCGACGGGGGCTGGCTGGCCGGGGTCAGTGTCATCTGACGGCACTGACGTCATCTGACGGGGCGTCATCTATTGACGAATCTGACGCTACGTCAGAAAGTCGTAGCACTCATAGGGACCATCTGGACTGGGACGGTGAACCTCCTTGGAATTCGGGCTCTTTGTACAGGGATACGTGGGCAAGCGCGCCGAGACGGACCCGCTGGCCGAGCACAAGGCGCTGATGGAGGAGACCGAGTACGTCATCCAGGCGGACAAGTCCGGCTTCAAGTACGCCTGGGCGTCCGAGCACCACTTCCTGGAGGAGTACTCGCACCTCTCGGCCAACGACGTCTACCTCGGCTACCTCGCCCACGCCACCGAACGCATCCACCTCGGGTCGGGCATCTTCAACCCCCTCGCCCAGGTCAACCACCCCGTGAAGGTCGCCGAGAAGGTCGCCATGCTCGACCATCTCTCCAACAACCGCTTCGAGTTCGGCAGCGGGCGCGGGGCCGGGTCGCACGAGATCCTCGGGTTCATACCGGGGGTGACCGACATGAACTACACCAAGGAGATCTGGGAAGAGACCATCGCCGAGTTCCCCAAGATGTGGCTCCAGGACGAGTACGTCGGCTTCCAGGGCAAGCACTGGCAGCTGCCGCCGCGCAAGATCCTCCCCAAGCCGTACGGGAAGGCGCACCCCGCGATGTGGTACGCCGCCGGGTCACCTCCGTCGTACGCCATGGCCGCGAGGAAGGGCCTTGGCGTCCTCGGGTTCAGCATCCAGAAGGTGTCCGACATGGAGTGGGTGCTGGAGCAGTACAAGACGGCGATCGTGAACGCCGAGCCGGTCGGGGCGTTCGTCAACGACAACGTCATGGTGACCACGACGGCCATCTGCGCGCCGACCCATGACGAGGCGATCCGCATCGCCACGAGTGGGGGGCTGCACTACCTGCCCTCGCTGGTGTTCCGGTACCACGACACGTTCCCGCGGCCTGAGGGGTTCCCGGTGTGGCCGGAGACCCTGCCGGAGTACACGCCGGAGTTCGTCGAACTCCTCGTGGAGGAGGAGCTGTTGATCTGCGGCGATCCGGATGAGGTGCTCACGCAGTGCAAGCGGTGGGAGCAGGCCGGGGCGGATCAGTTGAGCTTCGGGCTGCCGGTGGGGGTGCCGAAGGAGGAGACGTTGCAGACGATCCGGTTGATCGGGGAGCACGTCGTTCCGAAGATCGACACGGATCCTGTGCATCGGACTACGCGGTTCCGTCAATCGGCTTGAGGGTTCCTTGCGGGGTGCGGGTGCGTGGGGGCTGGTCGCGCCCACGCGGCGGTAGCCGCCGATCGACACAGCCCCGCGCCCCTAAGCAGGTAGCCCTGGCCGGAGTCTGAGGAGGTAGCCCTCGTGCTTGATCACGTCATCAAAGGTGTCACCGTCGTTGATGGGACGGGGGCGGCCCGGTTTGTCGCCGACGTCGGTATACGGGACGGGCGGATCGCCGTCATCGGGACGGTGGTTGAGGAGTCCCGGACGTCGGAGGACGCCGCCGGCCTCGTCCTCGCGCCCGGGTTCGTCGACCCCCACACCCACTACGACGCCCAGCTCTTCTGGGATCCGTATGCCACGCCCTCCCTCAACCACGGGGTGACGACCGTCGCCGCCGGGAACTGTGGGTTCACGCTCGCGCCCCTGATGCCGGAGGACGCCGACTACACGCGCCGGATGATGTCCAAGGTCGAGGGGATGTCGCTGGTCGCGCTGGAGGAGGGGGCGCCCTGGAGCTGGCGTGGGTTCGGGGAGTATCTGGACGCGCTCGAAGGGCGGATCGCCGTCAACGCCGGTTTCATGGTGGGGCATTGTGCGCTGCGCCGGTATGTGATGGGGCCGGATGCGGTGGGCGGGCAGCCGAGTGAGGAGCAACTCGCCGAGATCGTAGGGCTGTTGCACGAGGCGATGGACGCGGGTGCCTGGGGTTTCTCCACCACCCAGTCCTCCACGCACTCGGACGGTGACGGGAAGCCGGTCGCCTCCCGGCACGCGCTGCCCGCTGAACTGATCGCCCTTTCCAGGGCAGTTGGGGAGCACGAGGGTACGCAGATCGAAGCCATCGTCGCCGGGTGTCTCGATCAGTTCAGTGATGCCGAGATCGATCTGTTCGTCGAGATGAGCGCGGTGGCGGGGCGGCCGTTGAACTGGAACGTGCTGACCATCGATGCCGCTGTGCCTGAGCGTGTGCCCCGGCAGCTGTTCGCCAGTGAGCGGGCTCGGAAGGCCGGGGGGCGGGTCGTCGCCCTGACCATGCCGATCCTCACGCCGATGAACATGTCCCTCGGCACCTTCTGCGCGCTGAACCTGATACCCGGGTGGGGGCCGATCCTGAGCCTGCCCGTGCCCGAGCGGATCGCCAAGCTGCGGGAGCCGGACGTACGGGCAGAGATGCTGAGGAGCGCCAACAGCAAGGAGGCGGGGGTCTTCCGGCGGCTCGCCAACTTCGGGCGGTATGTGATCGGGGATACGTACAGCGACGCCAACGAGGGGCTCACCGGGCGGGTGGTCAAGGACATCGCCGCCGAGCGTGGTCAGGAGGCCTTTGAGTGTCTCGTCGAGATCTGTGCGGCTGATCAACTCCGTACGGTTCTCTGGCCGATGCCCTCCGACAACGACCCCGCTTCCTGGGCGCTGCGTGCCGAGACCTGGCAGCACGAGGACGTGCTGCTCGGCGGGTCCGATGCCGGGGCGCATCTGGACCGGATGTGCGGGGCGCCGTACACGACCCGGTTCATCGGGGACTGTGTGCGGGGGCGGAAGCTGGTGGGGCTGGAGCAGGCCGTGAAGATGCTCACCGATGACCCGGCCCGGTTGTTCGGGCTGCGGGAGCGGGGGCAGTTGCGGGAGGGGTGGCATGCGGATCTGGTGCTCTTCGACCCGGAGCGGATCGACGCCGGCAAGGCCACCCTGGTGCACGACCTGCCGGGCGACAGTCCGCGCCTCGACTCCAAGGCGATCGGGATACGGGCCGTGTGGGTCAACGGAGTCGAGGCCATCCGGGACGACGTGGTGAGCGGGAACGTGCCGGGGCGGGTGCTGCGGTCGGGGCGGGACACCAGGACGGTGAGCACGAAGTGAGTTCCCAAGTCGGTTCCCCGGGCGGTTCACCAGTCGCTTCTCAAGTGGCTGATGGGCAGCGGTTGTTCGTCGGTGGGGAGTGGGTCGAGCCTGACGGTGGGTACTACGCCGTGGTCGATCCGGCCACCGAGGAGACCGTGGGGTGGGCGCCGGAGGCCTCTCGGGGGCAGGTGTTCGCCGCTGCCGCCGCGGCGCGGGAAGCCTTTGGGCCGTGGTCGCGTACGCCGGCCGAGGAGCGTGCGGCGATTCTCGGGCGGGCCGCGGACATCATCCGTGGCGGGCTCGTGCCGTACGCCGAACTCGCCCAGGCGGAGACCGGCGCCACGACCGGGACCGCGCGGGGCATGCAAGTGGGCGTCGCCGCGGCCCGGTTCCGGCGGTACGCGACCGTGGAGCCGGCCGAGTGGGCGATCGCGCCGCAGGTCAACGAGGCGGGGCCGTTCGGGCGGGCGGCTGTCATGGGCGCGCTCGCCGTGCGGCAGCCGGTGGGTGTCGTCACCTGCATCACGTCGTACAACAACCCCTGGGCGAACCCCGCCGGCAAGATCGCCCCCGCCCTCGCCATGGGCAACACGGTCGTCGTGAAACCGGCGCCGCAGGACCCGCTGTCCGTCTACCGGATGGCCGAGGCGCTGGAGGCGGCCGGGGTGCCGCACGGGGTCGTGAACGTCGTCAACGGGCAGTCGGTGGAGGTGGGGGAGGCCGCGGTCGAGTCCGGTGACGTCGACATGGTCAGCTTCACCGGTTCCACGGCCGTCGGGCAGCGGATCGCCGAGGTGTGCGGGCGGGGCATGAAGCGGCAGTTGATGGAGCTGGGCGGGAAGGGCGCGGCGGTCGTCTTCGACGACGCGGATGTGGCGGCTGCCGTGTCCGGGATCGGTACGACGTTCTCCTTCTACAGCGGGCAGATCTGTACGGCGCCTACACGGGTGCTGGCACAGCGCGGGGTGTACGACCGGCTGGTCGAGCAACTGGCGGGATATGCGCGGGCGTTGAAGGTCGGCGATCCGCGCTCGCCGGACACGGTGGTCGGTCCGGTGATCTCGGCGGCACACCGGGAGCGCGTCGAGTCGTACGTCGAACTGGGCCGGAAGGAGGGCGCGGTGGTCGTCGCGGGCGGTGAACGGCCCTCCGACGGGCCGGGGTTCCTCGTCGCACCCACCGTCCTCGCCGACTGCGGTGCCGAGATGAGGGTCGTCCGCGAGGAGATCTTCGGGCCGGTCGTCGTGGTCGTCCCCTTCGACGACGAGGAGGAAGGAATCACCCTCGCCAACGACAGCGACTACGGCCTCATCGACTACGTCTGGTCGGGGGACGTGGCCCGGGCGTTCCGCGTGGCCCGGCTGCTGCGGGCCGGTGGGGTCGGGGTCAACACCGTGGGGCGCAACATGGAGGCGCCGTTCGGGGGGTTCAAGAAGAGCGGGGTCGGCCGGGACGTCGGCTCGTACGCGCTGCATGCGTACAGCGAGGTACAGGCGATCGTGTGGCCGGGGTGACGCCGAGCCCCCCGCCCGCCGGGCCGCGTCCCCCGCCCACCGTCACTTGTCCAGATCCACCCGCACCGTCAGCAGGCTCGACCCCATCGCCTTCACCGCCGCGCTGTTGAAGCGGGGCAGGGTGCGCAGGCGGGCCTGGGGGTCGTCGTCGGGGAGGAGGTGGGCCGTGCCGGTGTGCCAGCGGCCCATGACGCGGACCCGGACCTTCGGGTCCGCCTTGATGTTGCGGACGTACTGGGAGAGCTCGCCGAACTCCGACACCAGCCAGAACGTGTCGCCGACGCGGCGGCCGCCGAGCGGGGTGCGGCGCGGCCGGCCGGAGACGCGGCCTGTGGTCTCCAGGACGGTCTGGGTGGGGAGGTGGCGGGTGACCGAGTTCAGCACGCGTTGGATCCGGCTGATGGTGCGGTACTTGGCCTCGGGGTTCGGTGTCGGCATCTTTCTCGGATCTCCTGTTGCTCGGACGGGGCGTGGACTTCAATGATCCCGTGCGCGTGGTGACATGGAACCTGTGGTGGCGGTACGGGCCCTGGGAGGCCCGGCAGAAGGCGATTCTGGCCGTGTTGCGGGAGCTTGAGCCCGATGTCGTCGGGTTGCAGGAGGTGTGGGATGCCGAAGGTGTGAACCTCGCCGGGTGGCTCGCCTCGGAACTCGGAATGCACTGGACCTGGGGAGCCTCCCACGACCCCGGGTTCTGGCAGCGCCGACTCGGCGATCCCACCGTCGGGATCGGCAACGCCGTCCTCAGCCGCTGGCCCGTCGCCGAGCGGGCCGTGCTGCCGCTGCCGCCCGGGGACGGTGACGGCGGCCGGCTCGCGCTGTACGCGGGGCTGGACGCGCCGGGGCACCGCGTCCCCTTCTTCACCGTCCACCTCTCCTCCGCCACCGAGGCCTCGGCCGTACGGTGCCAACAGGTCAGCGCGCTCGCGGAGTTCGTCGCCGCCCGCCGTGGCGACGGGCCCTTCCCGGCCGTCGTCACCGGCGACTTCAACGCCTGGCCCGACTCGGACGAGGTCCGGCTGTTCGGCGGGTACCGGACGGCGCCGGCCGTACCCGGTCAAGTCCTCATGGACGCCTGGGACTTCGCCGAGCCGGGGGCGCCCTCGGCCACCTGGGACCTCAACAATCCGTACATCGCGGGCACGTTCGGGCCGAGCGTGCGCGTCGACTACGTCTTCGTCGAACCGACCGGGAAGGGCGGGCTCGGGCATGTGCGGGGCGTACGGCGGGCCGGGGACGGGCCGGTCGACGGGGTGTGGCCGACCGACCACGCGGCCGTCGTCGTGGACCTGAGCGCCTAGTTCAGCAGTTCATCGGTTCACCGCTTGGCTTCGCCCAGGAAGATCGGGTTCGTGAACGCCGCCAGCGCCCCCGGTACCGTTCCCGCCGCCGTCTCGTGCCTCAACTCGGCCCGTACGTAAGCCGCGTAGGCCGCCGTAGTGTGCCACTCCACGGTCCCCGCCCCGCTCACCGGCAGCGGATCGCTGGTGAACAGGACCCCCTGGTCGGTCACGAAGCGGACGGTGCAGCGTGGGGCGCCGGTGGCTTCCAGCCGTAGCGTGACCGGGGTGTCCGCGTCGACCCTCAACCGCTCGCCGATTCCCGCGTGTTGGGCGCGGCCGCCGGTCGCGGTGAAGGTGAGGGAGAGGTTCTTGGACTCGGAGACGTAGGAACGGCCCGCGCGGAGGCCGTCCTGGATCGCTTCCCGCGTCAAGTCGTCGGCCAGGACGACGGTTTGGGGCAGACCGATCGCGTCGGGGTCGCGGTGGGCGTCGCTGTTGCCCATCGCCGGGAGCCACTCCCGGTTCGCCCGTACGGATGCCACCAGCGTCGCGTCCCAGGAGGCCAGGGCGATCTCGTCATCCGGCGTGTAGGGGCCGTTCCACACCTCGACGGCGTCCGCCTCGCCGAAGCCGAACTTCCAGGCGCAGCCGATGCAGGTGGCGTGCGGGTGGGCGGGGACGACCAGGCCGCCGGCCCGCCGGATCTCGCGGGCGTACTTGCCGAAGCGGTTGTCGCGCGCCCGGTAGCGCCAGTCGATGAAGGTGGTGGGCTCGGTGCCGAGGGCGACGACGTGACCGTTACGCGTGGTGACTTCTTCACCGAGCATGATCAGCAGGTCGTCGCCCGCCTCCGAGGCCCAATGGGGGTGCGAGGACGGGGTGTTGTGCTCCGACGTGTTGATGAAGTCCAGGCCCGCCGCCCGCGCCAGCGCCGCGATCTCGGCGGGGGTGCGGCGCCCGTCGGAGTACCAGGAGTGCAGGTGGCAGTCACCCCGGTACCAGGCCCGCCCGCGCCCCTTCGCCCGCTCCGGTGGGTACACCGGCCGCGGGGCGACGCCCGGGTCGCCGTAGGTGAGCGTGATCGTGAGCTCGTACGACAGGCCCTGCGGGGAGACGGTGTACGGGCCCAGGGCGACGTACCAGGTGCCGGCGCGCACCGGGCCGGGGAGGTAGCCGGGCGTCGCGTCGTCCGTGCGGATGAAGAACTCCGTGCGGGCCCCGCCCGACCAGCCCCGGAAACCCTTGCCGCCCAGGTCCGTGCCGTGCTGGTCGAAGATGCCGATGTCGAGGGCGTTGCCCTGGGTGCCGGCCGGGACGGACGGCCTGTCGTACGTGTAGGCCACCTTGATCTCGGCGACCCCCGTGGGGACCTCGACGGGCACGTACACGTAGTCGGGCGAACCGGTCGGGATCGTGCCCCGTACCGTCCGCGTCTCCTGGGCGCCGCTCGCCGGGGTCGTCGCACCGCTCGCGAAGGTCACGCTTCCCAACGTAAGCGCGGCGGTGGCGCCCGTCACGATCAGCGCGCGTCTGTTCATCCCGAAATCGTGATCGCCGTTTCCGTGATCGTCGTCGCACATGCCGCTGCTCCCGGGGTGTCGTGAGTGACAGGGATCGTGCAGGAGTGACTCGCAGGACTGCTACGACTCTGGTAGTCGGCTGTGAACTCCCGTGCAAGGGAAGGAAATCGACACCTGTCCGGAGAACGACGGCGGATACGGGAGGAGAACGCGTCGCCGCGGCCCGTTACACCCTGTAACGATCTACGCGGCGGGATGAATCGGGCGCCCCCTTTGGCCTGATCACACCGATCGTATGCTCGAAGGATGACGACTCCCGCGAGCTCCGGAACCGGCCCGACCGAGAACTCCATGCGTCGCGCCCTCAAACGCGCCCGTGACGGCGTGGCCCTCGACGTCACGGAGGCGGCGGTGCTGCTCCAGGCGCGCGGCGAGGCCCTCGACGACCTCACCGCGTCCGCCGCCCGGGTGCGCGACGCGGGCCTGGCGACGGCCGGCCGCCCGGGCGTGATCACGTACTCGAAGAGCGTCTTCATCCCCCTCACCCGCCTCTGCCGCGACAAGTGCCACTACTGCACCTTCGTCACCGTCCCCGGCAAGCTCCGCCGCGCCGGCCACGGGATGTTCATGTCCCCCGACGAGGTCCTCGACATCGCCCGCCGTGGCGCCGAACTCGGCTGCAAGGAAGCCCTGATCACCCTCGGCGACAAGCCCGAGGACCGTTGGCCGGAGGCGCGCGAGTGGCTCGACGCGCACGGGTACGACGACACGATCGCGTACGTCCGCGCCATCTCCATCCGCATCCTGGAGGAGACGGGCCTGCTCCCGCACCTCAACCCCGGGGTGATGACCTGGACGGACTTCCAGCGCCTCAAGCCGGTGGCCCCGTCCATGGGCATGATGCTGGAGACGACGGCGACCCGCCTGTGGTCCGAGCCCGGCGGCCCGCACTACGGCTCCCCGGACAAGGAGCCCGCCGTACGCCTGCGCGTCCTGGAGGACGCGGGCCGGTCCTCGGTCCCCTTCACGAGCGGCATCCTGATCGGCATCGGCGAGACCTACGAGGAGCGCGCGGACTCCCTGTTCGCCCTCCGCAAGATCTCCCGCTCCTACCACGGCATCCAGGAACTGATCATCCAGAACTTCCGCGCCAAGCCGGACACGGCGATGCGCGGCATGCCGGACGCGGAACTGGACGAGCTGGTGGCGACGGTCGCGGTGGCCCGGCACATCATGGGCCCGTCGGCCTGCATCCAGGCCCCGCCCAACCTCGTCGACTCCGAGTACAAGCGCCTGATCGGCGCGGGCATCGACGACTGGGGCGGGGTCTCCCCGCTCACCATCGACCACGTGAACCCCGAACGCCCGTGGCCCCAGATCGAGTTGCTGCGGGAACAGTCGGCGGAGGCGGGCTTCGAACTGCGCGAACGCCTCTGTGTCTACCCGGAGTTCGTGGGCCGCGGCGAACCCTGGCTGGACCCGCGCCTGCTGCCGCACGTACGGGCACTGGCGGACCCGGAGACGGGACTCGCCCGTGAGGACGCGGTGGTCGAGGGCCACGCGTGGCAGGAACCGGAGGAGGCCTTCGTGTCGTCCGGCCGCACGGACCTCCACACGACGATCGACACGGAGGGCCGTACGTCCGACCGCCGTGACGACTTCGACGAGGTCTACGGCGACTGGGGCGCCCTGCGCGAGGCTGCGGCGCCCGGCATGGTTCCCGAGCGCATCGACACGGACGTACGGCAGGCGCTGGCGACGGCGGCCGACGACCCGACGAAGCTCACCGACGCGGAGGCCCTCGCGCTGCTGCACGCGGACGGCCCGGCGCTGGACGCGCTGACGCGGATCGCGGACGACGTGCGGAAGTCGGTGGTCGGCGACGAGGTGACGTACATCGTCACGCGCAACATCAACTTCACCAACGTCTGCTACACGGGCTGCCGTTTCTGCGCCTTCGCGCAACGCCGTACGGACGCGGACGCGTACACACTCTCCCTCGACCAGGTGGCGGACCGCGCCCAACAGGCCTGGGAAGTCGGGGCAGTCGAGGTCTGCATGCAGGGCGGTATCCACCCCGACCTGCCCGGGACGGCGTACTTCGACATCGCGAAGGCGGTCAAGGAACGCGTCCCCGGCATGCACGTCCACGCGTTCTCCCCCATGGAGGTGGTGAACGGCGCGACACGCACCGGCCTCTCCATCCGCGAGTGGCTGACGGCGGCGAAGGAGGCGGGCCTCGACACCATCCCCGGCACGGCGGCGGAGATCCTCGACGACGAGGTCCGCTGGGTCCTGACGAAGGGCAAGCTGCCGACGGCGACCTGGATCGAAGTAGTCACCACGGCCCACGAGTTGGGCATCAGGTCGAGCTCGACGATGATGTACGGCCACGTGGACCAGCCGCGCCACTGGCTGGGCCACCTCCGGACCCTGGCCTCCATCCAGCAACGCACGGGCGGCTTCACGGAGTTCGTGACACTGCCGTTCATCCACACCAACGCACCGGTGTACTTGGCGGGGATCGCGAGGCCGGGCCCGACGATGAGGGACAACAGGGCGGTGGTGGCGATGGCGAGGTTGTTGCTCCACCCGCACATCCCCAACATCCAGACGAGCTGGGTGAAGTTGGGCTCGGAGGGCGCGGCGGAGATGCTGCGCTCCGGGGCGAACGACCTCGGCGGCACGCTGATGGAGGAGACGATCTCGCGGATGGCGGGTTCGTCGTACGGCTCGTACAAGTCGGTACGGGACCTGGTCGCCGTGGCGGAGCTGGCGGGCCGCCCGGCGAGGCCGCGCACCACCCTCTACGGCGAGGTGCCGGAGGAACGGCAGCGGACGGCGGCGGTGTCGGACGGACACCTGCCGGAGCTGTTGCCGGTGCTGGACTGAGGGGCGGGCAAGGGCGGGCAAGGGCGGGCAAGGGGCGGGGACGCGGGCGGAGAGGTCAGGCGTCGGGATGGGGGGCCGGTACGATGATCCGACCCCTGTTCGATCGGGATGTGGGGGCTGTGAGTAGCTGAGGAGATGCGTGCCCGTGCCTGCCTCCAAGGTCTGGGTGACCGGTCTGACGGTGGGAGCGATCGCCGCGGTCACGGTCCTGGCCGTCCAGGCCAACAAGGGCCCGCACCCGAAGGCGTCCGCCGCCCGCCCGAGCGCCTCGGCGTCCGCGCACGCGTCCACGTCCCCGAAGCCGCACGTGACGGCCGCCGCGGTACCGGCCTCCTCCGGTACCGGGCGGCGCATCGTCTACGCCGTGGGCCAGAAACGGGTCTGGCTGGTCGACGCGAGCGACAAGGCGGCCCGCACGTTCGCGGTCTGGCCGGGCACCGTGAGCCCCGACCCCGGCAAGTACACCGTGTCGGTCCGCAAGGACGCCACGACGGGCTCCGACGGCGTCCAGATCGAGAACATCGTCTACTTCGCCACCAAGTCCGGCCTCAACATCGCCTTCTCCAACGCGGTGGACGGCTCCTCGCCCCCGCCGGCGGCGGGCAAGGAGACGGGCGGCGTCCGCATGGGCAAGGCGGACGGGGCGGCGCTGTGGACGTTCGGGACGACGAGCACGAAGGTGGTCGTGGTCAAGTAGCGGAACTCCTGGTCGGGAGTTGCACGACGAGCAGCACGACCCCGCTCAGCAGGAACACCCGCGTCGCCGCCTCCAGCCCGTTCCAGTCCTTCGACTGCCACATCGAGAACCACTCACCGCCGACCGCGATGAACCCGGCCCCGAACAACACCATGAGCATGAGCAGCCCGTACGTGGAGAACCGCCGCGCCCGCTCGTCATCACGCCGAACCCACAGCCAGGTCCCATAACCGAGCACGAGCGCGGCAACCGTCTCCCACACGATGATCACGACATAGACGGCATCCTGCAGCCCTCTACTGCTGACCGCCCGCCACATCAGATCGTCGTCCTTGAACGTCGTGTCCATGGCCAACACATGCCGCACGAACTGCTGGTTGGTCCCGAAGTCGGTGATGTTCCCGAAGGCGACGAGGGCGATGTAGAGGGCGACGGTGGCGGTGAGGAGGGTGGCGGCGAGGGTGGTTGCGGTGCGCGAGGTGGGGGTGGTCATGAGTGTTTCCTTCCCCGGGTACGAGACATGCGCACCGCCGGAGTTGCTGTGGGCCTGGGTTGTGATGTGACCGTTGGGCCGCCCGCTTCTTGGTCAGTGTCGGGATTGCGTGAGTCGAGTAAAGGGCGCTCCCTGCGGTCGCGTCGGCTGCGCCGATTGCGCTGCGCTTCACCCTTGACTCGTCTCACGCAATCCCGTTTCAGAAGCGAGCGGGCGGCCCCGAGGGATGGGTGGCCAGGCAGGAATCCCCTTGCCTGTACTGGGTTCCGGGCCGGTGCGTGGGGGCGCTCACGTCTCGCCAGCACGCCGGGTGGGCTCAGCGGCCAACGGCGGGTGTGGGGGCGCTGCCATCCCGCCTGTATGCCGGTGGGCTCAGCGGCCGACGGTGGGTGGGTGGTTGCGGGAAGCCGGGGGTAAATCTAACCACCGTCGCAGGCTTTGACCGGTTAGAGATGACCCCGGCTTCCGGAGAGGGCCGGCTCGGGGCGAGGGCGGCGTGTTGCCGTCTCGCCCGCGCGCCACCTCGGCTCAGCGGCTGTCGGCCGGTGGGGACTTGCTGCGCAAGACGCCACCAGGCCGAGGGGCAAGGGGCCAAGGGGCAAGGAGGGGCGCCGGGGGCGTGGCCGGGGGTGTGAGGGGAACGCGCTCACGTCTCGCCTGCGTGCCGGGCAGGTTTGGCGGCTACCGGCCGGTGGTGTGTGCGGGGACCGACCTCGACCCCACAAGCAACGGGTCATGGGCAACAGGTAGTCAGGTAGTAGTGGGTGATAGGCAGTTCTGGGCCACAGGCGCGGGGAAGAACTCCGGGCCGGTGCCGGGTGGCGGCCCGGGTGGTGGCCCCCATCTGCCGATTACGTCTCCCCGGGGTACCCGGTTCGCAGCAATGTGACAGCCGAAGCAGAAGTGTCACACTTCTCCGACCCACCCACCCCCGACCTCCCGCCCTGGCCCCGGCATCTCTGAAAGCCGGGATCTTTCCTAACCGGTAAAAGGTTGTGACGGTGGTTAGATTTACCCCCGGCTTTCCGCAACCACCCACCCACCCACTGTTGGCCGCTGAGCCGAGGCGGCATGCAGGCGGGACGGCAGCGCGCGCCCCACCGACCGGTAGCCGCTAAGACCATCTGGTGTGCAGGCAAGACGGCAGCGCACCCCTCCACACCGGTCGGCAGCACGGTTCAGGCAAGGGGGTCCCTACCTGGCCACCCGTCTTTTCGGGCCGCTCGCTCGCTTCTGAAACGGGCTGGAGCGGCCCTAGTCAAGGGTGGAGCGCAGCGGAATCGCCGAAGGCGACGCGACCGTAGGGAGCGCCCTTTACTCGGGCCGTGGAAGCCCGACACTGGCCGAGAAGCGAGTGGCCCAACGGTCACGTCTCCAACACCGGTAGGTCCGACTCCGCGTATACCGATCCACCCCCTCAACCCACCGTCCCCGTTCGATTACAGTGCTGAACTGACTCGTACGTACGGACGGAGCCCGAGGAGGCCTTGGTGAGTACGGCAACCGCGGCCGTCTGGGGTCGGGTCGAGCAGCAGGATTTTCGGAGTCGGGTGCGGGGAACGCTGCTCGGGGCCGCCGTGGGGGACGCGCTCGGCGCACCCGTGGACCTGCTGGCGATCGACGAGATCCGGGAGGCCTACGGTGCGGAGGGCGTCGTAGATCTCGCCTTCGGGTACGGGCGGCGGGGGGCCGTCACTCATCTCACTCAGCTCAGTCTCTTCACTGTCGATGGGTTGATTCGGGCGCAGGTGCGGCGCGATACCGGGGCCTGGCATCCGCCTACCGATCTGCATCGGGCCTATTTGCGGTGGGCCGCGACCCAGCATGACTGGGGGCCCGATGAGCGGCGTAAGGACGATGGATGGCTTGCGCGCGAGGAGTGGCTTTATGCGCGGCGCGATCCAACTCGGGCTTGTTTGCTGGGGTTTGGCGATGAGCGGATGGGGACGCTTGACGCGCCCAAGAATCCTGGCGAGGTGGGCGGGGAGGCCGCCGCTCGTTCCGCGCCTTTCGGGTTGCTCGTGGGGTGGGAGCCTCAGCTGGTGATGCAGCTCGCCGTGGAGTGTGCCGCTCAGACCCATGGGCATCCCATCGGGTATCTCTCCGCCGGTGCTTACGCCGTCATCGTGCACGGGCTCGCCCGCGGGGAGAGCCTCGACGCCGCCGTGCAACGGGCGCTCGGCCTGCTGGCCGTCAGACCCGGGCACCAGCCCGTCTCCGTCGGGCTCCAGCGCGCCCTCGGCGCCGTACGGCAGGGCATGCCCACCTCCGCACGGGTCGAGGAACTCGTGGGGGAGGGGAACGCGGACGGGGCACTCGCGGGGGCTGTCTACTGCGCGCTCGTCGGCGAGGACGTACGGCACGGGCTGTGTCTGGCCGTGAACCAGGGTGGGCCCTCCGGGACTGCCGGGGCGCTCACCGGTGGGCTGCTCGGGGCCCTGCATGGCGAGACGGCCCTCCCGCCGGCCTGGCTGGCCGAGCTGGAGGGCCGTCCCACGTTGCTTGTGCTTGCCGATGACTTCGCGGTGGAGATGACCCAGGGGCCCGCGTTGCACGGGCCCGCCGGATCCGCTCCCGGCTGGATCGCCAGATACCCCAGAGGCGCGTAGCCGTAGCTACGACTGGCTGCCCACCACGTCGTCCCCCGCACCCGCCTGCGTACCCGCCTGCGCCGGTACCGCCACAGCCGCCGCGTCCCCGTCGTCGTCCCCGCCCCCGTTGATCTTCTCGATCAGCGCGTCCCGTTCCGGGGTGTCCTCGGGCTTCACGTAGCCGATGAGGATGTAGAGGACCAGGGAGACCGCGAGCGGGATCGACACCTGGTACTGGAGCGGGACCCCGCCGTCCACCTCCCAGTTGATCGGGTAGTTGACCAGCCAGAAGGCGAACAGGCCGGCTGCCCAGCTCGTCAGCGCCGCCGTGGGACCGGACTTGCGGAACGGTCGCAGCAGGCCCAGCATCATCGGGATCGCGATCGGGCCCATCAGGCCGGCGACCCACTTGATGACGACCGTGATGATGTCCTTGAACGTGGGCGAGTTGATCTGTGTCGCCACCGACATCGACAGGCCGAGGAAGACGACCGTCGTCACCCGGGCCGCGATGAGCCCCGAACGGTCGTCCCACGCCCGGGCCTTGGCGGACACGACCGGCGCCACGTCCCGCGTGAAGACCGCCGCGATCGCGTTGGCGTCGGAGGAGCACATCGCCATCGTGTGGGAGAAGAAGCCGACGACCACCAGGCCCAACAGGCCGTGTGGCAGGAGCTGTTCGGTCATCAGGCCGTAGGAGTCGGAGCCGTCGGGCTTCTGCGCGTGGACCAGGAGCGGCGACATCCACATGGGGAAGAACAGGACCGTCGGCCAGATCAGCCACAGCGCCGCCGACAGCCGGGCCGAACGCTCGGCCTCGTGGGGGCTCTTGGTGGCCATGTAGCGCTGGGCCTGGTTGAGCATGCCGCCGTTGTACTCGAAGAGCTTGATGAAGAGGAACGCGAGGAGGAACACCGTGCCGTAGGGGCCGACGAGCGGTTTGCCGTGGCCCTGGAGCGCCGGTTCGTCCCAGGCGCCGAGGAAGCCGATGCCCTTGTCGTGCAACTTCAGTACGACGGCCACGAACATGGAGACGCCGGCGAGCAACTGGATGATGAACTGGCCGAGTTCGGTCAGCGCGTCCGCCCACAGGCCGCCGATCGTGCAGTAGACCGCCGTGATCGCGCCGGTGATGAGGATGCCCTGGTTCAGGGACACACCTGTGAACACCGACAACAGGGTCGCGATCGCGGCCCACTTGGCCGCCACGTCCACGATCTTCAGCAGCATCCCGGACCAGGCGAGCGCCTGTTGGGTCTTCAGGTTGTAGCGGTTCTTCAGGTATTCGAGAGGCGACGCCACGTGGAGCCGTGAGCGCAGCCGGTTGATGCGGGGCGCGAACAGCTTGGAGCCGATGGCGATGCCCAGCGCGATCGGGAACGACCAGGTGATGAAGGACGTGACGCCGTAGGTGTAGGCGATGCCCGCGTAGCCGGTGAACATCACCGCGCTGTAGCCCGACATGTGGTGCGAGATGCCGGACAGCCACCACGGCATCTTTCCGCCGGCCGTGAAGAAGTCGCTCACGTTGTCGACGCGTTTGTGCGACCACACACCGATCGCCACCATCACGCCGAAATAGCCGATGAGCACGGCCCAGTCGAGCCCGTTCATATGCGCCCTCCCACGATTGAGCCGGTTCAGCCCGGGGCTCATCGTGGGCGTTCGCGCGTGAGCACGACAAGTAAGCGTGCGGTCAAGGGGGAGTAAAATCGTTCGGATTGATGTTCCGCGTTCACCTACATGAACTCACCGCATCAGCTCCCCGGCGTTGACCAGCAACGACTGACCCGTGATCGCCCGCGCCCGTTCCGACGCCAGGAACACCGCCGCGTCCGCCACATCCCCGTCCGTCGCCAGCTCGGGCAGCGCCATCCGGTCGGCCAGCCGCTTCAGCACCTCCGCCTCCGGCACCTTCTCCGTGTGCGCGGTGAACTGCACGTACGCCTCCACCGGCGGCCCCCACATCCACCCCGGCAGCACGGTGTTCACCCGGATCCGGTACGGCCCCAACTCCCTTGCCAGCGAGTACATCGCGCTCGTCAGCGCCCCCTTCGACGCCGCGTACGCCGCCTGCCGCACCTGCGAGGGCGCGGCCACGGCCGACTGCGTCCCGATGAAGACGACCGAACCGCCGCCCGCCTCCTTCAGCGAAGGCAGGCAGGCCCGTGTCATCTTCAGCGTCCCCAGCAGGTTCACGTCGATCACCGACTGCCAGGTCGCGAAGTCCGCGTCCTCGACCCCGCCGAAGTAGCTGTCCCACGCGGCCACTTGGACCACCGCGTCGACCCGACCGAACCGCTCCCGCGCCAGCGCCACCAGCGCCTCGCACTGCCCCTCGTCCGTGATGTCCGTCGCCCGGTACGCCGTGTGCGCGCCGTCCGGATCGATCTCGGCGGCCGACTTGGCGAGGTTCGCCTCCGTGCGCGCACCGAGCACGGCGTTCCCTCCGTCCCGTACGACGGCGGCGGCGACCTGGTGGCCGAGTCCGGCCCCGACCCCCGAGACGACGACGGTCTTGCCCGCGAGCAGCGACATCCGATCCCTCCCGGGGTCTGGCGGTTTATCTGACGGGGCGTCAGAGTATGGGCGACCGGCGGAGGACGGAAGGGGAGCGACGTGAGCGAGGAAACCCGGAGCGACGTGTACGCCGAACTGGCCGCCGTAGGACCGTACGGAGTCCGGCCGGGGCATGCGCTGATCACCATGGTCGAACCGCATCCCGGCCACGAGTACGCCTACAACCGCTGGTACGAGGACGACCACTACTACGCCGGCGCGATGGCCATGCCCTGGATGTACTCAGGCCGCCGCTGGGTCGCCACCCGTGACCTCCAACTCCTGCGCCGGCCCGAGAAGTCGGCCATCGCCGAGCCCGTCACCGCCGGCTGCTACCTCTCCACGTACTGGGTCACCGAGGGCCGCTACGACGACCACATGAAGTGGACCGTCGGCATCAACAAACGGCTCAATCGGGATGGGCGGGTGTACCAGGACCGTACGCACGTCTTCACCGCGTTCCAGGACCACGAGGCGACCGTCTACCGCGACGGCGCGGCGGGCCCGCGGGACTTCCACGCCCTCGACCACCCTTACGCCGGGCTGGTGTTGGAGGTCGTCGACAGTGAATCGGCGGACCAGCGCGCCGAGTTGCTGGAGTGGCTCCGCTCCCGGCAGCTGCCCAAGCGGCTCGCCGGGTCACCGGCCGCGATGGTGACCGTCTTCCGGCCGACACCGCTGCCGGGCGACCGCATGACCTACGTCAAGCAGGTCGAGGGGGTCGACACCCGGCTCACGTTGCTGTGGTTCCTGGAGGCGGATCCCCGGGACTGCTGGGAGGAGTACTTCGCGGACCTGGAGACACCGGTGGCCGAATCGGGCCTGGGGCGGGTGGAGTTGGTGGCACCGTTCATCCCCACGGTGCCGGGCACGGACAGGTACGTGGACCGGCTCCGCTGACTACTTCAGCTCATCGGGGCAGGGCGTGCCGCGGGGCAACTGGTAGGGCGCCGCCAGCCGATACGTCCCCGTCTTCGGCGCCAGCAACATCGTCCACTTGTCGCCCTTGGAGTCCTCCTCCGTCTCCATCAGACACCCGTTGAGGTTGTCGAAGGTCTTCGGCGTGCCCTCGGCGCGGTGCTTGGACGCGTCGGTCTCCTGCGGGGCCTTGAGGCTCTTGCCCTTCGCGTCGACGATGCTCAGCCACGGCGAGTACGGGATACGGATCAGGATCCGCCCCTTCTTCTTCACCTCGATGGTCAACTCGCCCTGCTCCGCCCGGTCGACGACCGAGTTCGGCTCGGCGAGCGGCGTCGGGTCGGTGACCTGGAACAGCTGCCAGTTCGTGTCGCCCCAGACCTGCTTCAGATACGGCATCCCGCGCTGGACCAGGGCCCGTTCGCGCTCGCCCCCGTCGCCGTCCAGCTTGTCCTTCGGCAGCACGACGTAGTGGACGGCCCAGCGCTGGAGCCACTCGTGGTAGTTCGCCGAGTTGAGGGTGTCGTCGTAGAAGAGGGGGTTGCGCTCCATGTCGGCCTGGCGGTTCCAGCCGCGGGCCAGGTTGACGTAGGGCGCGAGTGCGGAGGCCTCGATGTGGGACGCGGCCGGGACGACCTCGACGCGGCCGCGCTCGGCGCCGACGGTCTGGAGTTCGTTGACGAGCGGCGCGAGTTCGTGCGACCAGGACGCGGCCGGGGCGGTGTTGATGACGTCGTCGACCGACTTGAAGCCGATCCACCCGTTGAAGCCGACGAAGGCCAGCGCGATCGCGTACCACTTGCGCGAGCGCGGCACCGCGAAGGGCAGCGCGGCGATCAGGGCCACCCCGGCGAACAGCATCGCGAGGCGGCTGATGTTCGAGCCGATCTGCGAGCTGACCAGCCAGACCAGGATGACGCCGATGCTGTACACGGCCGCCGTGATCCGTACGGTCGTCCACTCGCGCGGCACCAGGAAGTAGACGATCACCCCGGACGCCAGCGGCAGGATCATCGAGCCGAACAGCATCGGCTGCGTACCGGAGAACGGGAACAGCCAGGCGGATACGGCCACCACGGCCGCGGGCGCGAGGCCGAGGGCCCACGCGCCGGGACGTCGCTTCTGCAGGAACAGGGCCACAGCCACCAGGCCCACGAACAGCCCGGCCACCGGCGACGACATGGTCGCGAGCGCGGCCAGCGGGGCGGCGCACAGGGCCTTCGCCCAGCGTTTGTAGCGCCAGCGGTAGGGCCAGCAGAAGACCACGGCCACCGCGCCGAGCCCGAACACCAGGCCCAGGCCGTACGTCACTCGGCCCGACGCCGCGTTGCACAGCAGCGCGAAGACCCCCGCGAGCGAGGCCCACAGCGGGTTCTTCACCGAGCGGCTGCGGATCAGGATCATGGTGAGCAGGCCCGCCGAGATCGTCCCGGCGATCATCATCGTCGTACGGACACCGAGGACCGACATCAGATACGGCGAGACCACGCTGTACGACACCGGGTGCATGCCGCCGTACCAGGCGAGGTTGTACGCCGAGTCCGGGTGGCGGCCGACGAACTCCGCCCACGCGTCCTGCGCGGCGAGGTCGCCGCCACTGTTCGCGAACGTGAAGAACCAGACGACGTGAAGGACGCCGGAGAGGAGCGTGAAGCCGATCACCGGGTGGCGGAGGAAGGGGGCGCGGAGACGGTCGACGAACCGCGTCAGGCGTGTGCCGCCCGCACGGGTTTCGACCTCACGGGTTCCGGCGTCGTCCGTGTGCTGGGCGCCGGCGGCCGCGTCATCCGCCTTGTCTGGCGCGGTGTGCGCGGGCACGCGTATTCGCGGGCCGGTCACCGGGCCCGGATCGGCATCGTCGGCGCGTGTCGGCTCCGCTGTGGCCACCTGAAGGCACTCCCCGTGTCCCGTCTTCTGTTCCCGGCCGCGTTCCGTCCCGTTCCCGGCCTGTTCGACGCCGCGTCCCGCTCGACCGGCGACGTGCCCCGATTCGCGACGCTAGCACGCACCCCGCCGACGGGCTCCCGGGTGGGGGCCCGCCGACGGGACGCGGTGACGTGCGTGGTGACGTGCGTCGCCCCGTGGGTCAGCCGAGGCGGGTCAGCTTGGACGTCAAGGCCGGTTCCGCGAGGTCCTTCTGGAGGGCGACCGGCACCTTGACGGCACCGCTCGAACCGTCGCCCACGGTGAGCGTGCCCACCTTGGTGCCGGCCTTCGCGGTGTGCGGTACGGCGTCGGGGGCGAAGGACAGCTTCACCTTCAGGCCCGCCCAGCCGACGGCCGCGACGTCCTTGGTGACGACGACCGGCGTGTGACCGCCGAGCTGGTCGTCGACGTACCCGACCACGGTCCCCTTCTTCAGGATCTTCGCCGAGGTCATCGCGTCCTGCGCTGCGAGCATCGCCGTCTTGCTGACCGCGTTGACCGTGTCGATGATCGGCGCGGTGTGCTGGCCGAGGATCGCGCCGACGACGACGGCCGTCTCACCGCCGACCTCCTTGGTGGCGGCGAAGAGCAGGTTGCCGCCGGCCGCGGTGGTGGTGCCGGTCTTGATGCCGAGCGAGTTGTTGTACGGCACCAGGCGGTTGTAGTTGGTCCACTTCTTGCCGGACGGGTCGACCCAGCTCGGCAGCTTGGTGATGTCCATCAGCGCCTGGATCTTGACCAGTTGGTTGCCCAGCTTCACCTGGTCCTCGGCGGAGGAGACGGTCGTCTCCTTGAGGCCGGACGCGTCGGTGTACGTCGTGTTCGTCATCCCCAGTGACTTCGCGGTGTCGTTCATCTTCTTGATGAACGCCGCCTCGGAGCCCGCGTCCCAACGGGCCAGCAGGCGCGCGATGTTGTTCGCCGACGGGATCATGATCGCCGAGAGCGCCTGCTTCTCGGTGAGGACGTCGCCGGCCTTCACGGTGTTGAGCGTGGACTCGCCGTCCTTGTCGTAGCCGCCCTCCTTCTCGGCGGTCGCGTCGACGGTGATCTTCTCGCCCTCCGCGCCGGCCTTCAGCGGGTGGTCCTTGAGGACGATGTACGCGGTCATCGCCTTCGCCACGGAGCCGATCGCGACCGGCGTCTGCTTGCCGAAGTTGCCCATCGTGCCGATGCCGTTGACGTCCATCCAGCCCTGGCCCTCGCTGGGCCACGGGAGGTTCACCTTGCTGCCGTCGAAGGTGTACGAGTCGTCGGCGGTGAGAGTGAGGGACGGGGTCGGCAGCGGGCGTACGGCCTGTACTACTGCAAACACGATCGCCAGGAGGATGACCAGCGGGGTCCAGATCTTGACCCTGCGGATCGCCGTGCGGACCGGGGTCTCCGGGGGCGGCGGGGTGTTGGTCAGCTCGGCGAGGAGGTCCAGCGGGGGCTTCGGGGGGAGCGGCTGCTGGGTGGTGTGCTCGGGGCCGACGTGGGGGACGGGGCGGGTGGCGTCCCTCGGGGGCGTTTCCCTGCGGGGCTCGTCGAGGGGCTTGAGGGCGACGAACCTGCTGGTGCGTTCGGCGGGGGTCTCGGGGGTCTTCGGAGAGGTGGGGACCGTGGGGGCCTTGAGCATGGTGGTCGGCTGGTCCACCGCGGGCTTGGGCGGGCGTACGGCCTTGAAGACGGTGGTCGGGTGATCGACGGCCTCGGCTCCGCCATCGGCCGTCTTGGTGTTCCCACCCGCACCGCCCGTACGGGTCTTGTTGCCGCGTGCGGGTGGGCCCTGGGGGGCCTTCTCGTCGGCGGCGGCCTTCGGTCGTGCGTCGGAGGGGGCGTCGGCGTCGGCAGTGGCGGGGATGGCGTCTTCGGGGCCGGGGCCGGGGCCGGTGCTCCGGGGGTCCGCGGCCGTGTCGCCTTCGGCGGCTGCCGCACCGGGGGCCGCGTCTGCGGTGGGGGTGGGTTCGCCTTCGGCGGCTTCCGGGTGGCTGTCGGTCTTCGGGGCCGTCGCCTCGGCGGGTGTCTTGCCGTCGGCTGACTCCGGACGGTTGTCGGTCTCCGGCCCGGTCACGTCGGTGGACGCCTTGCCTTCGGCCGACTCCGGGCTCTCATCGGCCTTCTGCCCGCTCGCGTCGGAGGACGTGTCGCCCTCGGCGGACTCCGGCCGGCCGTCAGGCTTCGCGCCGGTCGCTTGGGCGGACGTCTTGCCTTCGGCGGGTTCCGGGGCGGTGTCGGCCGCGGCCTCGTCCACCTCGGCTTCCGCGGACCCGGCATCAGCGGTCTTGCCCGCCTTGGGGGCATCGCCCAAGCCGGTGTCGGTGGCCTCTGGGTGCGCGTCGGCACCGGCGTGGGAATCGCCGGTGGTCGCGGCCACGGGGGCCTTGTCCGTCGTGGAGACAGGCTCGTTGTCGGTGGTTTCCGGGTGTGCGTCGCCATCCGTACTGGCCTCGCGGGTCGCCGTGGACGCGGGGGCCTTGTCCGGCTTGGAGCCCGGCTCGTTGTCGGTGGTTTCCGGGTGTGCGTCGGCATCCGTACCGGCCTCGCCGGTCGCCGCGGCCACGGGGGCCTTGTCCGTCGTGGAGACAGGCTCGCTGTCGGCGGTTTCCGGGTGTGCGTCGGTATCCGTATCGGCCTTGCCGGTCGTCGTGGACGCGGGGGCCTTGTCCGTCGTGGAGGCAGGCTCGTTGTCGGTGGTTTCCGGATGTGCGCTCGTATCCGCGTCGACCTCGTCGGCTTCCGCGGTCGCAGGAGCCCCGCCCGTCTCGGAGTCGTCCTCCGAGGCGGTGTCCGCGCCGGCGTCGCCCGCAGCGGCAGCGTCAGCGACCCGCTCGCCCTTCGTCACGTCGTCGCCGTCGGACTCGCTCTCGTCGGCGTCAGCCGAATCGCGCGCCTCGGCGTCCCCGGCGGGCTCAGCGCTGCCGGGGTCACCAGTCACCCCGGCATCCGCATCCGCGCCCCGCTCGCCCGCGTCGGTCTCCTGGGCGCTCTCAGCGCCCCTGGAAGCGTCGGCCACGGAAGTTTCCCCCGCGTCCTCGGCGTCCCGGGTCTGCGGGCCTCCAGCGCGCGTCTCCGCGTCCTCGGGGCCCTCGGCCGTAGCGACGTCCACGTCCTCCGAGCCCTCGGTCACGTCAGCCGTCTCGCCCCCGGCCGGCTTCTCCGCGTCCTCGGGGTCATCGGTGCCGGTCGGCCGCTCCCCGTCCGACCCCGACGACACCCAGGCCGCCACAGCCGCACGCAACCGCGCATCGCCCTCGGAGCTGCCCGAGCCGCCCGACCCGCGCTTGGCGGAAGGGTTCTGCGTATCGGCGTCCTCGGAGGTCTCGGCGTCGCCGGACCCACCCGGCTCCGCCTCAGGCGCCTCCGTCTCCTCCCGCAACTCCCGGATCGAGAAGATCTTCGTCGCCGTGTCCACACCCCCGCGCTGAGCCGCGGACGCGGACGGTGCCGCGTCCTCGCGGGCCACCGCCAACCGGGGATCGCGCTCGCCCCTGGCCTCAGGAACCGGACTCGCGCTCCCCGGCGTCGGTTCTGCCGACGACTCGCGCTTCTTCGACCTGTCGGGGGACTCGCCCGCCACCGATGCCTCCTCCATGCGCCGCACGCGCCGCGTGCGTCAACCGAACCGACCGAGATAACCGAGTTAGCTACAAAAACAGCCACAAAATCAGCTGGAAGCCAGCTGGATGTCAGCTGGAAAACCTCTTACCCGCAGTCCGGACGACGCATCAACACCGTTGTCCGAACCATGTACCAGTGTCCTGTGTGCGGGCTTAACCCCTGCGGTAGACGAGAACGACATACCTGCCGGTTCCATCACGAAGCGGTCACGCACCCTCGACAGACCAATGTGAGAGGGGTCACCCTGTCATTCATCCACGCGGGGAGGCATGGATGGGCAGGAGCCGCAGAACTCTTCCGGAAGAGCTTCTGTTGCTGGCATTGGACCCGGCCACGGGTACCACTGCACAGCCGCAGTCGCTCGACCTCGGTCTGGCCGGAGCACAGCTAGTGGAGCTGGCGCTGGCCGGACGGATAGCCCCAGACGGGGATCGTATCGCCGTGGTGGTACCACGGCCGACCGGAGATCCGACTTTGGACTGCGCGTTGGAGTTGCTGCGAAGGCGTGGCGCTCCGGTACGTGCAGTGAACTGGATTGGCGGGCCCCGACTGGGACTTCGCCAGACCTACCTCTCGCATCTGGAGCGGTGCGGCATGGTGCATGCCGTGGCGGGACAGATGTGCGGGGTGCTGCCGACGACTCGCTACCAAGCGACGGACAACGAGATCAGCCGCGAGATCAGGGGCCGACTCGATTCCGCGATCCGCACCGGTGTGCCACCGGACCCGCGGACAGCCGCGCTCGCCGCACTGGCGCACGCGGTAGGTCTCGGCAAACACCTGTATCCGGGTAACGAGGGACGTTCGTCCCGCTCCCGGCTGCGGGACCTGATCAGGCACGACCCCATGGGCGGACTCGTGGCGCACGCCGTGATGGACGTCCAGAACGGAGTGGCGGCACAGCCACGCCGTAGCCCGGCCCCGGCCGGCCGTCAGGCCGCGCCCGGATCAAGGCCACCGGAACCGGCTCGTGGTGTTCCGATGCAGCCGCACCGCGGCACCATGGCGCGCGCCGTGGCTCACTGAGCCGCAGTCCCACGGCACACGCCCGCACCGCGGAGGCACACCGCACGACCGGCACCGACGCACCACCGCATGACCGCAGTACACGCCGCACCGCAGTCCCCAAGACCCGGTTCGGGAGCCGCTGGTCCGAGCGGGGTGGAGTAGACGTAACGTCTCTCCACCCCGCTCGGCCGCATCTACGGACGCCTTCGCGGACGCCTCGGGCAATCCGAACCTGGCTCGTACCTGCCGCATATCCACCGTTTCCCAGCGGTAGAAACCACCTTGGTGGCAGTCTGCTCAACAGCAGATACGCAAAGTGGCAAGCAAGTGGCAAGCAGTGAGCAGCAAGCAGCGGTAAGCACAGCAGTAAGCAGTGGCAAGTAGAGGCATGCAGCCGGAGGTGCACGTTCCCGTGGCGTCAAGTGTCAATCCCACCGTCAGGAGACGCCGGTTGGGCCAGGAGTTGCGTCGACTCCGAGAGCTCAAGGGCATGACGGCCGAAGAGGTCGCCGAGCGGTTGCTGGTGTCGCAGTCGAAGATCAGCCGCCTGGAGAACGGGCGGCGCAGCATCAGCCAGCGCGACGTCCGCGACCTGTGCGGGGTCTACGAGGTCGAGGACGTCCGCATCGTCGACTCACTCATGCAGATGGCCAAGGACTCGCGCCAGCAAGGCTGGTGGCACTCCTTCGGCGACATCCCGTACAGCGTCTACATCGGACTGGAGACGGACGCGGCGAGCCTGCGCGTCTACGATCCGCAGGTCGTCCCCGGCCTGTTGCAGACCCGGCAGTACGCCGAGGCGCTCATCACCGGGGCGTTGCCCGAGACCGCGCTGGCCGATGTCGAGAAGCGGGTCCAGGTGCGGCTGCGCCGGCAGGAGCGGATCTCCGCGCCGGAGAACCCGCTGCGGCTGTGGACCGTGATGGACGAGTCCGCGGTGCGCCGCGTGGTCGGCAACCGCTCCTTGATGCGGGACCAGTTGGAGCATCTCGTCGAGCAGTCCCAGCTGCCGCACGTGACCGTGCAGGTGATCCCGTTCGACATGGGCGCCCATCCGGGGCTCAACGGGCAGTACGCGATCCTGGAGTTCCCCGACGCGGCGGACTCCAGCGTCGTCTACATCGAGGGCGTCACCAGCGACCTGTACCTGGAGAAGGCGAACGACGTCCAGAAGTACAGCGTGATGTACGAGCACTTGAGGGCGCAGGCCCTGAACGTGGACCAGTCCCGTCAGTTCATCGCGGACATCGCGAAGGAATACGCGCGCTGAGGGGCCCTGTTGGCGGAAGGTGCCGCAGAGTACACCTTCCGCCGGTCGGGATGGAAGACACCAGGGGTATATGCCACCCGGTCGAGTGAATGGCCGCTTCGCCCGCCGATGTTGGCGAGTAGCGTCGATCACGCCATCGAGCAACAGGCTTTGGCGCAAACCGTGTTGTACGTCCGATGTGTTCGTGGTCGGACGTGACGCGCGGTGACAGCAACTCATCAACTGGCAAAACCGGAGCAAAAATGGCAATTCGTCAGGGCGCCGCGGACATGTGGACCAAGTCCTCGTACTCCACCGGGAACGGCGCATGCGTCGAGATCAAGTCACCGGTTCTCGCGGCCATGGCCGTACGGGACTCCAAGGTCGACGGGGGTCCGACGCTGGCCTTCCCCGCCGACTCGTGGAACGCCTTCGTGGCAGATGTCGCGCGGGGGGCGCACGACCTTCACTGATGCGGCTGGTTCACCTTTCACAACTCCATAAGCAGCACAAGCATTTCAAGAAGAGCCCTCTCGACTGGCCCGCCGTCCTGGCCGAGGGGGCTCGGCTTGTGCCCGGCGCCGTACGCCGGCCGGTGCCTCACTCCACCGGGAACGCCACATCGCACACCGGATCCCCGGGCCCCGCCGCATCCCAGTCCGCGAAGTACACCTCGCGGCACGGCCCGGCGTACCGCAGCCCCCGCCCGGCGACCCACTGCTCCACCGCCTCGAACGCGGCCAGGATCTGCGGATGCGCCACCTGTGCCTTGGTGATCCGGGCGTACGCCAGCGTCCGCGCGGGCTCCACCCGGACCGCCGTCTGCCGGGCCCGCCCCTGCCGCGCCGCCCACGCCCGCGCAGCCGCCTCGTCCGCGACCGGTACGCAGGCCTCGGCCGGGCCGTCGCTCTCCATGGATACTTCGGCGTGGTAGACGACGAACGGCGCCGCGCTTACGCCCCCGCACTCCTTCGCCGCGACCTCAAGTCGCCCCAGGGACGCGCCGATCCAGGCCGGCAACTCGTCCGCGAGGGTGTGCCGGGTCTCGGTGATCAGCACCTGTTCCGGTACCTCGACCGTCTCGACCACGAACGTTCCGTACATCTCGGAGCTCCTCCCCGAAAGGCGTGCACGGAGGTACTCGGCGAGCGTGCGCTGCCCGGCGAACCGGGTCTCCACGTCAGTCCAGTACGCGGCGAGGAGATCGGCGGCGTCCGTCCCGTCGGCCTCCACCACCGAGGCGATCCGGGCCAACGGCATGTCCAACTGCCGTAGCAGCGCCACGAGTCGGGCCCGCTCGACCTGGTCGGCGCGGTAGTAGCGGTAACCGCTCACCTCGTCGACGTGAGCCGGGGCCAGCAGCCCCAGCCGGTCGTACAGCCGCAGCGCCTTGGCCGAAAGCCGCGCCCGCGCCGCGAACGCGCCGATGGTCAGCAGTTCGTCGTCCACCTCAGCCATCCTCCGTCACCGGGCGGTTTCTGTCCGCCCGGCGACAAGGACGCTCAGCCCTGCCCCAGGGGCAAGGTCAACAGCTGCCTGCGACCGTCCTAGGCGACGGCCGTCTCCACCGCCGCCACGACCTCCGCCGACTCCGGCTCGGTCTGCGGGGAGAAGCGGGCGACGACCGTGCCGTCGCGGCCGATCAGGAACTTCTCGAAGTTCCAGCGGATGTCACCGGTGTGACCCTCGCCGTCCGCGAAGCCGACGAGGCGGTCGTACAGCTCGTGCCGGCCGTCCCCGTTGACCTCGACCTTCTCGGTCAGCGGGAAGGTCACGCCGTACGTCGCCGAGCAGAACTCGGCGATCTCCTCGGCGCTGCCGGGCTCCTGCCCGAGGAACTGGTTGCAGGGCACGCCCAGCACGGTGAAGCCCTGCGCCGCGTACCGCTCCTGGAGCCGCTCAAGGCCCGTGTACTGGGGGGTCAGCCCGCACTTCGAGGCCACGTTCACCACGAGGACGGCCTTGCCCGCGTACTGCGAGAGGTCCGCCGAGCCGCCCTTGAGCGACCCGATCTCGACACCGAGGGGACCCGTGTTCTCTGTAGTCGTCATAACCGGATGCTAACTCCGGTAAATGTCGTTCTCCCCACGGGGTCATGAGCCTCTGTGTCTACAGTCCGGCAGCCGCTCACAGTCCGGCGGCCTTCACCACGACCTCCCCCGCCGCCGTCCGCGAGTACAGCACCGACCGCCCCGCCCGCCGCCGCTCCACCAGCCCCGCGTCCAGCAGCACCCGCAGATGCCGCCCCACCGAGCCGAGCGCCTGCCCGGTCACGGCGGTCAGCTGGCTGGTGCTCATCGGTGACCCGAGCAGCGTCAGCACGCCCGCCCGTGCGGGGCCCAGCAGCGCCCCCAGGCTCTCGGGCACGGGCCGCCCGCCGTGGTCGGCGAGGACGCCCGCGCACGGGTACACGATGGCGTACCGGTCCGGCGCCTCCCACGACACCCACCCGCCCTTCGGCGTGACGGGCATGAGGAGCAGCTCGGCGCCGGAGATCTCCCGCGGCGGATTCGCGTGCAGGTTGATCTGCAGCCGGCTCTCCCCGAGCCACCGCGTCCGCCCCGGCGACAACGTGTCCAGCACGGCCGCCCAGCCGCCCTGGCTCACCCGCGCGGTCCGGGCGACCACATCGGCCTCCAGGACCCGCCGTCGCCGCGCCCAGTGCGGCCGTACGGTCTCCTCCCAGACGTACTCCAGGAGCCGGGCCGCCCGCTCGGGCAGGTCGTCGCGTTCCAGGGCGGCGGGGAGGGGTCCGGCGAGCGAGACGCGGAGGTTGTCCCGGGCGTCCTGCGGCCGGGTCTCCCGCACCCGGGCGACGGTCTCGGCGAACGACTCCCGGTCCGTCTGCGTCGGACAGAAGAAGTCGGCGATCCAGGCCCGCCCGAGCGCGGCCCGCACCAGCGCTCCGGTGACCGGTTCGGCCGTCAACAGCCCTTGGTAGCCCGGCAGATGATCCCGCAGCCACACCTGTTCACCGGGGTGCGCGCCCACCCCGGCGTGCAGCAGTCTCAGCGCGGCGAAGGTCTCGGCGAACGACGACAGCACGAACCGGCTCCGCGCGAGGGTGTCCGCGTTGAGCTGCCACAACCCCATCCGCCCACCCCCGTGTTTCGCGTCCGCGCGAAAGAATAGGACCCCCACCCGCACCACCCGCAGACTCCCCGGATGCGCAGCTACCGCGAGCTCTTCCGCACCCCCGAGTACACCCCGTTCTTCTTCTCCTTCGCCGCCCAGAACGCGGCCCTCACGATCAGCGGCCTTGCGCTCGCCACCCTCGTCTACAGGGCGACGGAGTCCCCCTTACTGTCGGCCGTGAGCATGTTCGGCCCGCAGCTCGCCCAGATGCTCGGCGCGACCTTCTTCCTCTCGGGCGCCGACCGCCTGCCCCCGAGGGTCACCCTGACCGGCATCAACACCGCCTTCGCCGTCTGTACGGCCCTGCTGGCACTCCCCGGTCTGCCGATCGGCGCGATCTTCGGCATCGTGTTCCTCCAGGGCCTGATCGCCTCCCTGGGCGGCGGGGTGAGCGGCGGCCTGCTGAACGAGATCCTGCCCAAGGACGGCTACCTGCTGGGCCGTTCGGTCTTCAACATGGCGTCGGGCCTGATGCAGGTGACGGGCTTCGCGGCGGGCGGAGCCCTCCTGGCCCTGCTCTCCCCAAGGGCCTGTCTCCTCCTGGCGGCGGCGCTGTACGCGACGACGGCCCTGGCCATCCGCCTCGGCCTGACCGCCCGCCCACCCCGCGCGGCGGGCCGCCCTTCCGTCGCCGCGACCTGGCGCACGAACGCCCTCCTGTGGTCCTCCCGCCCCCGCCGCCTCACTTACCTCGGCATGTGGATCCCCAACGGCCTGATCGTCGGCTGCGAATCCCTCTACGTCTCCTACGACTCCGGGTCCGCGGGCGCGCTGTTCGCGAGCGCGGCACTGGGCATGTTCGTCGGCGACCTGACCCTGGGCCGCTTCGTCCCGCGCACCCTGCGCACCCGCCTGGACATCCCCCTCCGCCTCCTCCTCGCCACCCCGTACCTGTTCTTCGCCCTCCGCCCGGGCATGCCCTGGGCCGCCATGGCGGTCTGCGTGTCCTCCATCGGCTACGGCGCGAGCCTCGTCCTCCAGGAACGTCTGATGGAACTCACCCCCGACGAACTCGCGGGCCACGCCCTGGGTTTGCGCTCCGCGGGCATGCTCACCATGCAGGGCGTGGGCGCGGCCCTCGCGGGCACGGTCGCCCAACTCACCACACCGGCAACGGCGATGACCCTGATGGCACTGGCATCGGTAGCGGTGACCCTGGCTCTGGCGGTGCTCGGCCGGCAGGTGCGGGGCGAGGTCCCGGAGGTACAAACGGCGTAAGGCGCAAGGGTGTTGGAGCGCCGGGCGGGAGGGGTAAGAACCGTGCCGGGCGCCCCGTCGTCTTCCCTTCCCCTACGCCGACCGCCGGTCGCAGGGCCGCGCACGCCGAGGGAGCACCTGTTGCCGCCACAGCCTTCGCCACCTCAATCGCCGGGGTGTGACACGTTGTTGGGCCCTGCGGCTGCCCCGGGGGCGCGCCCCTGGTCATCGCATCGTCACGCATGTCGAGGGAGCGCCCGTTGATGCCCGAGCCGCTGTCACCTCAACGGCCTGGAACTGAGCCGGTGTTGACGGGCCCTGTTGCTGTCCCGGAGAAGCGGCCTCGTTTCCCTGCACGGGCCGCCGCACTGCCAGGCATACCGAGGTGGCCCCGTTGACGGCCGATTCGTCGTCGCCTCAACCACCCGTTTCCCGCGCGTCGTTGGGGACGCCGCGACGGCCCGGGAGTGGCCCTCGGTCTCCCCGCGTGGGCCGTTGCGCCGCCAGGTCTACCGAGGGAGCCCCGTTGATTCCCGAGCTGTGGTCGCCCCGGCAACCCGAGTCCGACGCGTTGTCGGGGTCGCCATGGCGGCCTCGGAGCGGCGCCCCGCTTCCCCGCGCCGGCCGGCGCATCGCCGCGCCTGTCGAGGGGAGCCCCCGTTGACGCCACAACCCCCAGAAGTCGACGCCCTGTTGAGGTTCCTCACGGCTGCCCCGGAGGAGCGGCCCCGCCTCGCCCCGCGCGTGGCGGACGCGGTCGGTGCCGAGTCCCTGGAACGCATCGTCCGGGCGACCCTGGCCCGCACCGGCCGCCCCGTCACCGTGACGGACAGCCCCGTCGGCCTGCTGGTGGCCGGTGAGGAGGGCCAGGTGCGTGCCTGGGCCCGTGCGGCACCGGACGGTGAACTGACCGCCCTGTACCTCGAAGGCGCCCGCCACACCCCGTCCCGCGGCCGCCGACTCCGCCTGCCGTACGGCCTGTTGATCCTCCTCCTCGGCCTCTGGAACGTCGTCGCCCTCTGGACGGCCCCGGACCGCACCGCCTGGCTCGCCGACCTGGCGTTCCTCGCCGCCTGCTACGTCCTCGCCGAAGGCCTCGGCGCCCCCGCCCAGCAGCCGCGCCTCCCGCGCCGTACGGTCGAGGCGGGAGTCGCCGTAGCCGCCCTCGTCTCCGCGTCCCGGATGGCCGGACTGCCGTCGGGGGACGGGGTGTTGGGGCTCGCGGGCGGGGTCGTACTGCTGGTGGCGCTCGTCGTGCTGGTCGCCGTCGCGCGGACGCACACCTGGCGCGCGCCCCTCTCGCGGCCGCTGCGGTTTCCGCTGGAGGGGGAGTGGTACGTCGTGCAGGGCGGTGGCCGGCCGCTCAACCACCACACCCGGGTGCCCGAACAGCGGGGCGCGGTCGACCTGGCGGGGCTGGGTCGGTACGGGACCCGTACGCGCCGGGACCATGAGCTGACCGCGTTCGCCGCCTACGGGCGGGCCGTACGGGCCCCGTGCGACGGGCTGGTGGTCTCCGCCCAGGACGCGTTCGAGGACCAGGACACGCGGCCGGGCGGGCACGCTCGCTACCAACCCGCCTACGGGAACCACGTGTTCATCGACACCGGGCGGGAGATCGTCAAACTGGCCCATCTGCGGGCCGGTTCACTGACGGTGAGCCTGGGGGACACGGTGCGCGTGGGGCAACTCATAGGAGAGACAGGCAATTCCGGCAACACCACCGAGCCGCACCTCCACCTGCACGCGGAGCGTGACGGGGTCGGCCTGGACCTGCGGTTCACCGACATCCCGGGGCGGCTGTACCGGGGGAGGGTGATCCGTGCTTTTCCGTGACCACAGGCATCCTTGACAGCGTCCGTACTGTTTCGCGACGTTTGAGCCCTGCCGAACTGTTCGTGTCTCGTCGTACCTTGGGATACGTAGGCAGGGCGCGGACGACGCGTCGTGGGGGAAATGTGGGGGGACGGTCGCCCATGCGATCCATGCGATCCGCCGGCAAGGCGGACATCACGATCCACAGACCGGAGGAGCTCACCACCACGCTCCGCCAGGCCTGGCACAAGGCGATGGACGAGTCGCCGGACTACGCGAACCCTTTCCTGGCACCGGAGTTCGCGGACGGCGTCGGCCGCCACCGCGGCGGCGCGCAGGTGGCGGTTCTGCACGAGGGCGGGGAGCCGGTCGGCTTCTTCCCGTACGAGCGCAACCCCGTCGGTGTCGGCCGGGCCATCGGCCTGGGCCTCTCCGACTGCCAGGCCCTGGTGCACCGGCCCGGTGTCACCTGGGACGTCCAGCAACTCCTGCGGGCCTGCGGCCTGTCGGTCTTCGAGTTCGACCATCTCGTCGAGGAACAACAGCCGTTCGGCCGCCACGTCACCGGCACCTTCGCGTCCCCGGTGATCGACCTGAAGGACGGCGACGGCGAGATCCCCTACCCCGAGTGGCTGCGCGGCGCGTACCCGGGCATCGCCAAGACGACCCTGAAGAAGGAACGCCGCCTCGGCCGCGACCTCGGCGAGATGCGCTTCGTCTACGACGAACGCGACCCCGAGGTGCTGCACACGCTGATGCGCTGGAAGTCGGCCCAGTACCGCAGGACCGGCCGCATGGACCGTTTCGCGCGCCCGTGGATCGTGGACCTGGTGGACCACCTCTTCCACGTCCGCGAGGAACACTTCACCGGCATCCTGTCGGTCCTCTACGCCGGTGACCGCCCCGTGGCGGCCCACTTCGGCCCGACCTCCCGCACGCTGTTCGCGGCCTGGTTCACGGCGTACGACCCCGAACTCCGGTACTACTCCCCGGGGTTGATCATGCACCTCAGGATGGCCGAGGAGGCGGGTAGGCACGGCGTACGCCTCATGGACCTGGGGCGCGGCGACAAGGAGTGGAAGGACTGGCTCAAGACCCGCGAGCTGCGGGTCGGCGAGGGCTTCGCCACCCGCCCCCACCCGGTGGCGGCGGCCCATCGCCTGTGGCGCCGCCCGGTCCGCGGCCTGCGCAACACGGTCCTGGCCCACCAGTCCCTGCGCGACCCGGCCGACCGCCTCCTCAAAACGGTGGGCACGCTGCGCACGACGGGCAAGGTGCCGCCGAAGAAGTGACCCTGCGGAAACGCCGAGAAGTGACGATGCGGCACGATCCACCGGCGAGGGGCCCTGGACCGAGAGGTCGGGGCCCCTTTCGCGCTCCGGGCCGGTCGGGTCGTAGGAGATCCGCCCCCGTCACCTGTACGACAGGCGGTCGTGGTAGACAACGCCGATGATGGTCGGGGCTGTTGATGCCCGGCCCGCGGGCGACCGCGCGACAACAGGAAGGGGCAACCCGTGCTTCTGAAGACCTTCCGCTGGTCGTTCGCGGTCACCGCGCTCGGCCTGGCCCTGGGAGTCTGGTACGGCGGGTGGACGGCGTTCGGCGTCATCGCGATCCTGGCCGTCCTGGAGATCTCGCTGTCCTTCGACAACGCGGTGGTCAACGCCGGGATCCTGAAGAAGATGTCGGCCTTCTGGCAGAAGATCTTCCTCACGGTCGGCGTCCTGATCGCGGTCTTCGGCATGCGGCTGGCGTTCCCGGTCGTGATCGTCGCGGTCACGGCGAAGAAGAATCCCTTCGAGGCGGTCAACCTGGCCCTGACCGACAAGGACCGCTACGAACAGCTGGTCACCGACGCCCACCCGGCGATCGCGGCCTTCGGCGGCATGTTCCTGCTGATGATCTTCCTCGACTTCATCTTCGAGGACCGCGACATCAAGTGGCTGGGCTGGCTGGAACGCCCCCTGGCCAAGCTCGGCAAGGTCGACATGCTGTCGGTCTGCATCGCCCTGATCGTCCTCCTGATCACCTCGATGACCTTCGCGACCCACGCCCACCAGCACGGCGGCGCCCACGCGGACAAGGCCCAGACGGTCCTGATCTCCGGCATCGCCGGCCTGATCACCTACATGATCGTCGGCGGCCTCTCGGGCTTCTTCGAGGACCGGTTGGAGGCGGAGGAGGAACGGGAGCGCGAGAACGACCGCTCGGCGGTCGTCCTGGCAGGCCAGGCGGCGTTCTTCATGTTCCTGTACCTGGAAGTCCTGGACGCGTCCTTCTCCTTCGACGGCGTGATCGGCGCGTTCGCCATCACCAACGACATCGTCCTCATGGCCCTCGGCCTGGGCATCGGCGCGATGTACGTCCGCTCCCTGACGGTCTACCTGGTCCGCCAGGGCACGCTCGACGACTACGTCTACCTGGAGCACGGCGCGCACTACGCGATCGGCGCCCTGGCCGTGATCCTGATGGTCACCATCCAGTACCAGATCAACGAGGTCATCACCGGCCTGGTCGGCGTCATCCTGATCGGCTGGTCCTTCTGGTCCTCGGTACGCCGGAACCGGGCGCTGGCGGAGGACGAGGGGGCGGCGGAGGCCGTGGACACGGCGAGGGTTCCCTAGCGGCAGGCCGGGTGCCGGCAAGCAGACGACGATGGCCCCGAACCCTGTCCTGGGTTCGGGGCCATCCGATGTCCTGGTACATCACAGTCGTGCCCTCGGCAGGATTCGAACCTGCGACACCGGCTTTAGGAGAGCCGTGCTCTATCCCCTGAGCTACGAAGGCGGGACGGATCGCCCCGGAAGGCGGTCCAGGACAGGGTAGCGGATTTGGGGAGACGGTTCGGTGGGGGAGGGCGGGGCGGGGACGGGCACCGGGCTCAGGACGCCGACACCCGGGTGAAGCGGCCCGCCACCCGCACGTCCGCCTCGATCGCGGTCGCTGTCGCGGTCAGCTCGGGGAGGAGGTCGCGGACGTACTCCTCGACCGTACGGCGGGCCACGTGGGTCGGTGTGTTCAGCGCCGCGACCACCCTGCCCGTACGGTCGCGGATCGGTACGGCGATCGAGCGCAGCCCGGCCTCCAGCTCCTCGTCGACGAGGGCGTACCCCTGCGAACGGACCGTCTCCAGCGCCGCCGCCAGCGCCACCGGGTCCGTCAGCGTGCGAGGGGTCAGCGCGCGCAGCTCACCCGGGTCCGGGCGTTCCTCCGGAGGCCTGTCCGCCAGCAGCACCCGGCCCAGCGCCGTCGCGTACGCCGGCAGCCGCGTCCCGACCGCGATGTTCACGCTCATCACCCGGCTCGTGGCGACCCGGGCCGTGTACTGGATGTCGTCGCCGACGAGGATCGCCAGGGACGCCGACTCGTGGATGCGGGAGGCGAGGGCGGTGAGGTGGGGGAGCGCCAGCTCGGGGAGGGTCGTACGGGACAGGGGCGGGAAGCCGAGGGACAGCACCCGGGGTGTGAGGGCGAAACGGCGGTCCCCCGACGGGGTCACCAGGCCCAGGTGCTCGTACGTGATCAGGGCCCTGCGAGCCGTCGCCCGTGCCAAGCCCGTCGCCTGGGCGACCTCCGTGAGGGTCAGTTCGGCGCGGCCCTCGCCGAACGCCGTCAGGACCGTCAGCCCGCGGGCGAGGGACTCGACGAACTCCCGGCCGAGCTCCTGCTTGGACGCCCCCGTCCAGGTCGCGAGCCCGGAGGGGGCGGCGGCGGACTCGCCCCGCGGAGCCTCGCGCAGGTCCGCCGCCAGGTCCTCCTCCATCGTCCGCACCGTCGAACGCAGCCTGGGCAGAAGGGAGTTCCGCAGATCCTCCGCCGTGTGCCGGCTCGTGTGGCTCACGACGCTCGCCACGCACGCGATCGTGCCGGTACGGGGATCCCGCACCGGAACGGACACCGCCACCAGCCCCGGTTCGATCAACTGGTCGTCCAACGCCCAGCCGTCCTGGCGCACTTGTACGGCCCACCGCTCGAAGTCCGGTCCGGGCGACGGCCGTTCGGGAACGGCCGGGAAGCCCTCGTCCCTCGGGTCCGCCGCCCGCCGCTCCCGCCAGCGCCGCCACTCCAGTTCCGTCCACTCCGTCGCGAACAGCGGTCCTGGCGCGGTGCGTTCGGCCGGGAGCAGGTCGCCGATGCGGAAGCTGAGGGACATCGCGCGGCGGCGGGTGGCCTGGTGGATGAAACGGATGCCGTCCCGGTCGGCGACCGCGAGCGACACCGACTCGTCCAGCTCGTCGGCGAGGGCGTCCGCGCGGGCGTCCAGCACGGAGGGCAGACGCAGGGCGGCGAGATAGGCGTTGCCCAGTTCCATGACCCGAGGGGTGAGAACCGCGTCCCGGCCGTCGAGACGGACGTATCCCATGCGGGCGAGCGTCGCGGTGATCCGGTCGACCGTGGAACGGGCAAGCCCGGTGGCCCGTTCGAGTCCGCTGAGGCTCAACACCCCACCCGCCTCGGTGAGTTGACGCACCACCGCGACCCCGCGGATCAACGGCGCGACCGCCTCGGCGGGCACGGCGGCGGCAGGATCGACCAGCGTGAGGTCAGCGGCGTCAGTGGGCATCGATTCTCCGGTACGGCAATCTCGGCAGCCCTACGGTAAGCCCGAGGCCGTGGCCCTTGCCGCCGTCGAACCTGCGACACCGGCTTTAGGAGAGCCGTGCTCCATCCACGGAGCTGAGCCTGCCGGGCCATGGGTCACCGTCCGACGAACCCCAGCTTCTCCAGCTCCTGGCCCAGCACCGGAGCCAGCGCCCCGGCATAGGTCTCCGCCATGTGGCTCTCGTCGCGGTAGACGAACGTGTCGTCGACGACCACGGGGCAGCGGCCCGAGCGGGGGCACAGCCAGGGCTCGGGGTCGATCACGGTGGCACCGGCGCGGCGGGCGCCCTGCCGGCTGGCCTCCCGGAGGGTGGGGTCCTTGATCGCGTCGCGCTGGTCCGGCTCGCATTTCGCCAGGCGGAGGGGGTGGGTCGCGGCGCACTCGACGGGGTCACCGTCCGGCCAGGGGGTGTCGAGCAGGACGGCCACGTGGTCCGCGGCGCGGAGCAGGCCCGAGGTGATGAGGAACCCGGAGATCACGAAGAAGACGTCGACCCCGACATAACCGCCCGCGACGTACGGGACCCCGGCGTGCGCCAGCACGACGAGCGTGACGGCCAGGCCGCGCAGCCCCTGGATGTCGGGCCGGAGCGGCGGCTTCGGCGGAGGGCCGGGGCGGCCGGGTCCGTACGGCGGTGATCCGCCGGGGGACCGGTCCGGCGCCGCGTGGCGCGGTGGACCGGCGGTCGTGGGAGTGTGCGTCATGCCTGGAACTGTCCGCAGGACAGGGGGAGTTCGAGTGACCCGCGCCATACCTCTCCCGATCCTAGGTGTGGTCATGGTGTGACGCGGGTCACCGCAGCGTGGTCCCGGCGGCGGACAGGGAAGGGTGTGGAGAACTCACTGCGTGCCCGTGTGCGAGCCGGGGATCCGGACGCGTTCAGGCACCTCTTCGACGAGCACGCCTCGGTGGTCCACCGGCACGCCGTCCGGATGACCGGCAACTGGGGCACGGCCGACGACATCGTGTCGCTGACCTTCCTGGAGGCGTGGCGGCTGCGCGAGCGGGTGCTTCCCGGTGACGACAGCCTGCGCCCGTGGCTGCTGGGGATCGCGACGAACGTCACGCGCAACACCGCGCGGGCGGCGCGCAGACACCAGGCCGTGCTCAGCAGGATTCCGCCGCCCGATCCCGTGCCGGACTTCGCCGACGAGGTGACCCGGCGCCTGGCCGACAGCGAGGAACTGGCCGCCGCGCAGCGGGCGTTGAGCACGATGCGGCGCGGGGAGCGCGAGGTGTTCACGCTCTGCGTGTGGGAGGGCCTGGACGCCGCCACGGCCGCCGCGGCCCTGGGCGTTGCCGTCGGCACCGTACGGGCCCGGCTCTCGCGTGCGAGAAAACGTCTGCGCAAGCTCACCGAACTCGAACTCCGGCGCGAGAGCGGCACGTTGAGCAGCGGAGTGCAACGCCCGGCCGCGGCCGGACAGTCACCGGATAGCCGCCACCAGGCGGCTCGGTCCACGCAGGAGACGAAGCGATGAACACCAACCCGCTACGACGCGATCAGCCGGTCGACCACCACGAGCTGGCCGAGTCGCTGCCCGCGCCGGGCCGTCCGGTGCTCGCTCAGGACCGCCACCGCGTACTGAGGGAACACCTGATGGAGCACATCACCCGCGAGCACGAGACCATCCACGAGCAGTCCGTTACGACCGCCACCCCGCCTCCGTCCCCGGCCCGCCGGCGCCTCGTTCTCGTCGCCGCGCCGCTGGCCCTGGCCGCCGTCGTGGGTCTGGGCGTGGTGGCGGTCGACAGCGCGCAGGGCGGCAGGCACGGTACGACCGCCGCAGGCGTCACCGCCGCCGACCGTCAGAAGGCCACGCGACTGCTGGACCGGATCGCCCTGGCGGCGGCCGACCGCCCGGCGGTCACGGCCCGCGACGACCAGTTCATCTACACCAAGTCCCAGGGATCGGCCGCCGAGTTGGGCGTCGACTTCAGCAGTCCCGAGGAACTCGCCAAGCACAAGGGGACCTTCACGGCGAAGGCGTACAAGAGTGCCGTCCGGCAGGAGCAGTGGAATTCCGTGGACGGCAGGCGGGACGGTCTGCGGAAGGGTGTGGCGCTCGCCGACCCCTCCCAGAAGATGACCATGGACATGAAGGGAACCGGATACCTGACCTTCCGGCAGCTCCAGTCCCTGCCCACCGACCCCGACGCGCTGCTGAAGAAGTTCTCCGCCGACGCCGGGAACGTAACGGCGGCCCGCCGCACGGAAGTTGTGGTCGAGAACCTCGGCGCCGTCATCGACGAGGCCACCCTGCTCCCCGACCTCAGTGCCGCCATCTACCGTGCCACCGCCGAGCTCCCGGGTGTGAGCGTCGTCGACCACGTCAAGGACGCCGCGGGGCGGGAGGGCGTCGGCCTCACGTTCAAGGGCGCCCCGAAGGGCTATGCCTGGGTCTTCGACTCGTCGAGCCTCGTCTACCTCGGGACGACCGACGCCGCCCTGCTGGGAGTCGGCGTCGCGGACAAGACGGGTGAGGCACCGGTCAGCTCGTCCTGAGTGAGCCGCCAGGGGGGCGTCCGCTCCGGCAGGCGCCCCCTACCGCGTCCGGGTGACCGTCACCCGATAGTCCCCCGCCGCATCCGCCCCCATGACCGCCACCCGGATCCCCCGCCCCGGGTCGTTGAAGCTCTCGCCCGCCGTGAACGGCGCGTCCGACAGCTCGGCCTGCACGTTGGGGCTCCGGGTGCAGCCCCCGCTGTCCCGGTGCGCGTCGTACACCTTCACCGGGCCCATGCCCGTGTCCACGTCCGCCTCCACCTTGTAGATGAGGACGCCCGGCCGGCACACCGCCTCGTCGTTGCCCTCGTGGGTGCGCAGTTCCAGGGCGTAGCCCGTCCGCCGGGTGAGCGGGACGAAGACCAGCCGGGTGCCGTCGGTGCCCGGGCGTTCCAGCGGGGTCAGGGTGTACTCCGATGTCCCTCTGCTCATCGCGCAGTTGACCTGGGACGGGTCCAGCCAGCCGAGTTTCCACTTGTGCCAGCCGAGGAAGTCGTTGTTGGCGCCCCAGTCCTCGCTCATGATGTCCCAGTGGCCGACCGCGCCCCCGCCCTCCTGGGTGTAGAGGTCGGGCAGGCCGAAGACGTGGCCGTTCTCGTGGGGGAGGACGCGGTAGCCGGTCTGGGAGTACGAGCCGGAGCCGTCGTCCTGCCGGGAGTAGACGAAGGACGCGTTGGAGACCGGGACGCCGTCCGCGACCGGGGCCTCCGTGTTACCCGCGAACGTCACCGACAGGACCGTGTCCAGGGCCGAGGGGCCCGCGTTCGGGGTGACCAGGACGTTCAGGAGGTCGTACTGGCGGAAGTCCACGGCCGGGTCGGCGGCGGCCACGATGTCCTGGACGAGCTGCCGGTACCCGGGGTCGAAGGGCGCGCCGCGCTCTATGCCGTAGGACCTGAAGGACTTGGGCATGCGGAGCCAGTGGGTGACCGGGGTCTCGGGGCGGTAGTCGAGGCGGCCGTAGGAGCTGGTGGCGAACCACTCCTGGGTCTTGGGGAAGAACTCGCGGTACCGGTCCATCGCGGTGCCCTCGCCGGGGGCGTCGGAGAAGTCGACCATCAGGGTCAGGGCGTGGACCGTGCCGGTGGAGCGGGAATAGCCGCCCGGGGTGGGGATGCCCTCGGACATCTGGATGTCGAGGGGGCCGTTGATCATGCAGGAGCCGAGTGTGGAGGTGCGGGCGAGCGCGACCGGGCCCGCCGCCGTCGTGGCGCCCGGGGTGAGGTGTCCGGTACCGGCCGAGGTGCTGACCGCGAGGGTCAGGACGGTCACGGACGCGAGGGCGGCCACGCGGCGCGGGCGTATCCGACGGCTGGGCTGCATGCAGGGACCCTTCGCGCCAACGGCAGCCGCCGGTCTCCGGCTGCACCCTTTCGATCACCCTGTGTCGTGTGCCGCGAGGGCGCGCGCTGGAGGAGACCGACCGTGTGGTTCTGGTCGGCGGGGGCCGGAGAAGGGTCCAAACGGGATGTGACCCAGGTCACATCAAATGTCTCGGTGAGTGGGAAATAACCGGGGACCGTTTCCCCGTTTAGCCATGTGTCCGAGCGAAACGGGGAGTGCTTCCCCGGATCGCCCCAGCAGTCCAAGACCTTCAGGAGCACGCCGTGACGACCGCGACCCCCGTACAGCGAAAGGTGACCCGGCCGCGCGCCGACGCTTTGCGCAACCGGGAGCGGATCGTCACCGCCGCCCGCGAGATGTTCGTCGAGTTCGGCCCCGATGTGCCGCTCGACGAGATCGCCCGCCGGGCCGGCGTCGGCAACGCAACGCTTTACCGCAACTTCCCGGACCGTGACGCCCTCGTTCGCGAGGTCGTGGTCTCGGTCATGGACCGTACGGCGGAGGCCGCCGAGCAGGCGCTCAACGAGACCGGCGACGCCTTCGCCGCTCTGGAGCGCTTCGTGCACGTCTCCGCGGACGAGCGGATCAGCGCACTGTGCCCGATGATCTCCACCACCTTCGACCAGTTCCACCCGGACCTGGAAGCCGCGCGCAAGCGGGTCGAGGAGCTCATCGACGAGGTCATGGAACGGGCCAGGAGGGCCGGGCAGCTCCGGTCCGACGTGGGAGTCGGCGATCTGATGGTCGCCGTGGCCCAGCTCAGCCGGCCGCCGGCCGGCACCGGTTGCCTCAGCGCCGACCGCTTCGTACACCGACACCTGCAGCTGTTCCTGGACGGACTGCGGGCCCCGGCCCGCTCGGTCCTGCCCGGCACCGCCGCGACGATGGAGGATCTCCGGCAGCCCTGACCGATCAGTTCAGAGCGTCACGCCAGTCTCAACAACAAGCTTCCGGCTCTCGTCGATGTGGACGAGCCGTCCCCGACCACGTCCTTCCAACGTTTTTCCACGTCCTTCTTCCGTATTTTTCCGTCACGAAGTCCCGAAGTGGGTACCACCATGTCTGAAACAGCTCGAAGCGCCCCAGGCGCTCTCGACAAGGCCTCCGAGGCCGCCGAGCACGAAGCTCACTCCAACCGCTGGAAGGCGCTCGCGTTCATCGCGCTCGCCCAGCTGATGGTCGTGCTCGACGCGACCATCGTGAACATCGCCCTCCCGTCCGCCCAGACCGACCTGGGCATCTCCGACGGCAACCGGCAGTGGGTCGTGACGGCCTACGCCCTCGCCTTCGGCGGACTCCTCCTCTTCGGCGGCCGCATAGCCGACCTGTGGGGCCGCAAGCGCGCCTTCGTCGTCGGTCTGACCGGCTTCGCCGCCGCGTCCGCGCTCGGCGGTGTCGCCACCACCGGCGCCATGATGTTCGGCGCCCGTGCCCTCCAGGGCGCGTTCGGCGCACTGCTCGCGCCCGCCGCGCTCTCCCTGCTCGCCGTGATGTTCACGGACGCCAAGGAACGCGCCAAGGCGTTCGGCATCTACGGCGCGATCGCCGGTGGCGGCGGCGCCGTCGGCTTCATCCTCGGCGGTGTGCTGACCGAGTACCTGGACTGGCGCTGGACGTTCTTCGTGAACATCCCGTTCGCGATCGTCGCCGCGCTCGGCGCGTACTTCGTCATCCGCGAGCCGGAGGGCGGCCGCAACCGCAACCCGCTCGACATCCCGGGTGTCCTCCTGTCGACCCTCGGCCTGGTCTCGCTCGTCTACGGCTTCACCCGCGCCGAGACCGACGGCTGGGGCGACTCCTCCACCATCGCGCTCTTCGTCGCTTCCGCGGTCCTGCTGGTCTCGTTCGTGATCGTCGAGTCCAGGGTCAAGGCCCCGCTGCTGCCGCTGCGCGTGATCACCGACCGCAACCGCGGCGGTATCTACCTCTCGCTCGGCATCGCCATCATCGCGATGTTCGGCACGTTCCTCTTCCTCACCTACTACCTGCAGGTCGTGAAGGGCTTCTCGCCCATCAAGACCGGCTTCGCCTTCATGCCGATGATCGTCGGCATGATGGTCGGCTCGACCCAGATCGGCACCCGGCTGATGACCCGCCTGCCGGCCCGTCTGCTGATGGGCCCCGGCTTCCTGGTCGCCGCGGTCGGCATGCTCCTGATGACGCAGCTGGAGATCGGCTCGTCGTACGCCTCGATCATCCTGCCCGCGATGCTGCTGCTCGGTCTCGGCATGGGTACGGCGTTCATGCCGGCCATGTCCCTGGCCACCCTGGGCGTCGAGCCCCGGGACGCGGGTGTCGCCTCCGCGATGGTCAACACCTCGCAGCAGGTGGGCGGCGCCATCGGTACGGCCCTGCTGAACACGATCGCCGCGTCCGCGACGACCGCGTACATCAAGGACCACATCGCCGGTGCGGGCACCTCCAAGACCCAGCAGCAGCTCGTCGCGCTGCAGGGTCAGGTGCACGGCTACACCAACGCCATCTGGTTCGCCGTCGGCATGCTGGTGACGGCTGCGGTCATCGTCTCGGTCCTCGTCAACGCGGGCAAGCAGGGTTCCGACCCGGTCGCCTCCGGTGACGACGTCGAGGACGAGTTCAAGATCCCGGTCGTCGCCCACTGACGACGCCCGGCCCGGTCGTACCCCCTTCGCACCATCCGTACGTACGGGGAAGGGGACGCCCCGTGCGTACGACTCCCAGGAACTGCCCTGGTTCTCCGTTGAGTTGAGCGGCTCAGCGGAGCCAGGGCAGGTCCGCACCCGCTTCGTTCGGCTGAAGTCCCTCGGCGACGATCTCCATGATCTCGCCGAGGGACTTCTGCTGTTCCGGCGTCAGCCGCTCGAACAACGCCTGCCGTACGGCGGTCACATGGCCCGGCGCGGTCCGGCTGAGCACGCCGTAGCCCTCGTCGGTCAGCACCGCGAACTGGCCGCGCTTGTCGGAGGGGCAGTCCTCGCGGCGCACCCACCCGTTCTTCTCCAGGCGCGCGATCGCGTGCGAGAGACGGGAGCGGGTGATCTTCGCGTTCATGGCCAGCTCGGTCATCCGCAGCCGGCGGCGCGGGGCCTCGGCGAGCTGGACGAGAAGGCCGTAGTAGATGTGCGGCATGCCCGCGTCGCGCTGGAGCTGGCGGTCCAGGTGGTCCTCCAGGAGGGTGCTGGCGTGCATGTAGAAACGCCAGACGCGCTGCTCCTCGGCGGTGAGCCAGTGGGGTTCTGCGGAAGCGGGTGCCGTGTTCATGTACTCCACTGTACGAGAGCTCTCCTTGAAGGTTAAACAAATGGGGCGTAAGCTCTGCCGCAGGAAGTTTGAGAGTTCAAGCATCGAGTTCGATCAAGGTTCGACCCAGGGGAGTGACCGTCATGTCCACCGCCGCACCGGAGCGCATGCCCGCCCTCTATCTCAGCCACGGCGCCCCGCCCCTCGCGGACGACCCGATCTGGCCCGGCGAACTCGCCGCCTGGTCCGCCGACCTCCCCCGCCCCAAGGCGATCCTCATGGTCTCCGCCCACTGGGAGGAGGCACCCCTCGCCCTCGGCGCGGTCGACCCGGTCCCCCTCGTCTACGACTTCTGGGGCTTCCCCGAGCACTACTACCAGGTCCGCTACGACGCCCCGGGCGCCCCCGAACTCGCCGAGTCCGTACGGAAGTTGCTGCGCGCCCCGGGCATCCCCGTGCAGGACGTCCCGGACCGCGGCCTCGACCACGGGGCGTACGTCCCGCTCGTCGAGATGTTCCCGGCCGCCGACATCCCGGTCCTCCAGGTCTCCATGCCGACCCTCGACCCGGCGAAGCTGATGGACATCGGCCGCAAGCTCGCCCCGCTGCGCGACGAGGGCGTCCTGATCGTCGGCTCCGGCTTCTTCACCCACAACCTCGCCGCGCTGCGTCACACCGGCGGGGGAGTGCCCACCTGGTCCTCCGAGTTCGACGACTGGGGCAGGCGGGCACTGGAGTCCCGCGACTGGGACGGCCTGCTGGACTTCCTCCACAAGGCCCCGGCCGGGCGCTACGCCCATCCGCGCACCGAGCACTTCGCCCCGCTGTTCGTGGCGATGGGCGCGGCGGAGGCCGGCGGTGACCTGGACGCGCGGGAGTCCTTCAACCCCTCCGTGATCGACGGGTTCTGGATGGGGATGGCGAAGCGGTCGGTGCAGTTCGGCTGAGGACGGAGGCTGAGGGCTGAGGGCTGGGGCAGCGGGGTCTACAACTCCTTCTCGTGCCAGGCGACATCCCAGTAGCGGCCGAACTTGCGGCCCACCTCCCGGTGGACGCCGATGTACCGGAACCCGAAGCGTTCATGCAGCCGCGTGGACGCTTCGTTGGGCTGTGCGATGCCCGCGTACGCCCGGTGCACGTCCTCGTCCGCCAGGGCCTCGAACAGGGCCTTGTAGAGCAGTGTGCCGATGCCCCGGCCGGCCGCGTCGGGGGCGAGGTAGACCGTGACCTCTACCGAGGTCGAGTAGGCGGGCTTCGCCCGGTAAGGGCTGGATGTGGCGTAGCCGAGGATTCGCTGTGAGTTTCCTTGGAAGATCCCGTCCATGGCAACCTTCAGCCGGTATGGCCCGTCTTCAGGGTGGGAGAGCAGCCAAGGGCGACGCTCCTCCGGTGTGAAGGGGACGGTGTCGAAGGTGATCGGGGTCTCGCGTACGTAGTGGTTGTAGATGTCCGTGAGGGCGTCGAGGTCACTCTCGACTCCTGGCCTGACCTGCACCTCTGTACGTTCCGACGACATCGTTACCCCCTTGTGGCCGGACAGGGTACTGCAAGATCAGAAAAATAGGGGAGCGGGTTGGGAATTCTGTCCGGATTCCAGTCGTTGTTTCCATCAGATGCAGGGCACACGAGAAGAGTCACCGGACGAGTGCCACAGCATCGGACGAACACCTGCTGACCCACCATCGCAAGGGAGCACGCATGGCAACCCGTGCCGTCGCCCGTCGTAAGTCCGCCTCCGGCGAGACCTCCGGCGTGGCGCGCAGTGTTCGCGCCCATGGCGGCGAGATCGCCGACCGCGACCTGGTCGGCATGTATCTCGACGAAATCGCGCGCACACCGCTGCTCGACGCCGCCAAGGAAGTCGAGCTTTCGCAGACCATCGAAGCGGGCGTGTTCGCGCGCCAGGTCCTCGACGGCGAGGAGAAGTCCCAGGCGGACGCCTCCCGCGCCGAGCTGGAGGCCCTGGTCGCCGAAGGGGAGCGTGCCAAGGACGTCTTCATCCGTTCCAACCTCCGACTGGTCGTGGCCGTGGCCCGCCGTTACCCCCGTAGCGGCCTGCCCCTCCTCGACCTGATCCAGGAGGGCAACGCGGGCCTGGTGCGCGCGGTCGAGAAGTTCGACTACCGCAAGGGCTTCAAGTTCTCGACGTACGCGACCTGGTGGATCCGTCAGGCCATCACCCGCTCCATCGCCGACCAGTCCCGGACCATCCGCCTGCCCGTCCACCTCGTGGAGGAGCTGGGCCGGATCCGCCGGGTGCAGCGCGAGTTCAACCGCAAGAACGGGCGGGAGCCCGAGCACGCGGAGATCGCCGCCGAGCTGGAGTCGACCCCGGAGCGCGTGACCAACGTCCTGGACTGGGCCCGTGACCCGGTCTCGCTGAACATGTCGGTGGACGACGACGGAGACACGCAGTTCGGTGACCTCCTGGAGGACACCTCCGCGGTCTCGCCCGAGCAGTCCGTCATGACCCTGCTGCGCAGCGAGGAACTGGACGACCTGATCGGCCGCCTCGACCAGCGCACGGCCTCCATCATCAAGATGCGGTACGGCATGGAGGACGGCCGGGAGCGCACGCTCACCGAGGTCGGCAAGGAGCACGGCCTGACGCGCGAGCGCATTCGCCAGATCGAGAAGCACGCACTGCTGGAACTGAAGAAGCTGGCCAGCCAGACCGGCTTCGACGCGGCGGCGTAAGCGGCCGTGAGCGTGGCGGGAGCGGTCGTGAGCGTGCCGGGGGCGTGAGTCCCCGGCCTCCGGCCCGGTGGACGCGGGGGCGCGTACGAACGAGGTACGCGCCGGACCGCGTACGCCCGGTGGCGGGAGGCCGCGCGAACATGGCTGTGTAACGCCGCTTCAAGCTGCTGGACCCTGGGAACAAGACTTCAGGGCCCAGGAGTTCGGGTCCGGGGCCATGCCCCGAGACCCCTGAGCCAAGTCCCGACGCAACACCCCCCCGGCGCCGGGACTCTCCCGAACCGGGCTTCGGCGCCTGTCCCCCCAGGCGTCGGGGCCCGGTTCTTTTATGGGGGCATGCGGGGTCGGCGGGGCGTCGGCATGCTGGGACGGCGGGGCACCCCGTACCTGAACCCCGGGGTGGCCCGCCGAATGGCAGATTGTGCCACAGCGGCATAGCCTGCCGGTGTGAGCAGCCCCACCCCAGCACCGGATTCCGGCCCTACTTCCCCCTTCGGCCCCTCTGGCCCCTCCGCACCGCTCTCGCTGACCGAGCGGCGCAAGGCCGAGACCCGGATGGAGATCGCCCGGGCCGCTGCCGGACTCTTCGTACGGCACGGACTGCGGGCCACCCGGGCCGAGGACATCGCCCAGAGCGCGGGCATCGCCCCCCGCACCTTCTACCGCTACTTCGCCACCAAGGAAGAGGCCGTCGCCCCGCTCTACGCGGCCGGCGCCCAGCGCTGGGTGGAGGCGGTCCGCGCGGCCCCGGCCGCACTGTCGGTGCCGGAGGCCCTGGAACACGGGGTCCGTTACACCTTGACCCCCGGGGTGGGCGTTTCCATCAACTCCTGGACCTGGGTGCGCACGTTGATCGGCATGGCCGAATCCAGCCCCGCCCTGCGCCGGGTGTGGGCGGAGGTCTACCAGGCCTCGGAACGCAGCCTGGGCGAGATCTTCGCGGAACGCCTCACCAACGCCGACCCGGTTCCGTCCGTGCTGTCCCCCGAGGTGCGCTTCGCCGCGGCCGTGGCAAGTGCCGCCGTACGGACGGCTGTTGAGGGGTGGGCGTCCGGGGAGGCGCAAGGGGGTGCGAGCGCGGGCGCGAGTGCGGTGGCGGGGCCGGTGGAACTGGCGCTGCGGAATCTGCGGGCGCTGCGGGACTTTCCCTGGGGGGAGTTGGGGACGGAACGGGGCACGGTGTGAGCCCCGCTCCCGTATCCGTCGAGGCTCACGCCGGCGGCTCGCCCCCACTGCCCGCCCGGCTCAACCGCTCCCCCAACTCCCGTACACGCCGCACCAGTTCCTCCGGCTCGTGCACCGTGAACTCGCACCCCAGCATGGCCAGCCGTACGGCCAGCCAGTCCACCGCGTCGCCGGTCGTGGCGCGCACACGGCAGCTGTGGTCGTCGAGCGGTTCCGGGGTGCCGAGCCACGCGGGGATGCGGGCCGCGACGATGTCGGCGGGGGCGGCGAAGGTGACGGCGTACTCGTACGTCTCCTGACGCCGGTGCATCGACTGCCGTAGGTACTCCGCCGCGCTTCCGGTCGGCAGCTCGCGCGGCGTGAACCGGGCCCCGGTGGCGAAGGGTTGGCTCACCCGGTCGACCCGGAACGTCCGCCAGTCCTCGCGGTCGAGGTCGTAGGCGACGAGATACCAGCGCTGCCCGGTCGAGACGAGCCGGTACGGCTCCGTCACGCGGCGGGACTCGGTGCCGTCCTTGGCGCGGTAGGCGAAGCGCAGCCGCTCCCGGCCGGCCACCGTCGAGGCCATGACGGTCAGCGTCTCGGGGGCGATACTCGCGCCGTCGCCACTGGTCAGCGGGGTCGTGGCGGCCTGGAGGGTGGCGACCCGGTGCCGCAGTCGCGAGGGCAGTACCTGTTCCAGCTTCGCCAGTGCCCGTACGGAGGCCTCGTCCACGCCTTCCAGCGCGTGCCCGGCGCCCGCGCGCAGGCCGACCGCGATCGCCACCGCCTCGTCGTCGTCCAGCACCAGCGGGGGCATCGCCTTGCCCGCGACGAGCCGGTAACCGCCGTCGGAGCCGAGCGTCGCCTGCACGGGGTAGCCGAGTTCCCGGAGCCGGTCGATGTCCCGCCGGACCGTGCGCCGGGAGACCCCGAGCCGGTCGGCCAGTTCGCCGCCGGGCCACTCGCGGGGCGTCTGGAGGAGGGAGAGGAGCTGGAGGAGCCGGGCCGGGGTGTCGGTCGTCATGAGCTCTCCGTCGTCGTCATGAGTTCGAGGATGCCGTAGAACTAGGACACGATCTGACCTAGTGGGGTCATAGCTTCAAGCCATGACCTCCACCGAAACCCTTGTCGACAGCCCGACAGACTTGGCGGACCCGGTACGCACCGGTGACCGGCGTCGCTGGTTCGCCCTCGCGATCGTGATGACCGCGGCCTTCATGGACCTCGTCGACGTCACGATCGTCAATGTCGCGATCCCGTCGATCCAGCGGGACGCGGGCGCCTCGTTCAGCCAGATCCAGTGGATTACGGCCGGTTACGCGCTCGCCTTCGCCGCCGGGCTGATCACCGGCGGGCGGCTCGGTGACATCCACGGCCGCAAGCGGCTGTTCCTCGTCGGGATCGGCGGCTTCACGCTCGCGTCGGCGTTGTGCGGCTTCGCCGCGAACCCGGAGATGCTGGTCGCCTCGCGGATCCTGCAGGGCGGGATGGCGGCGATGATGGTGCCGCAGGTGCTGTCGATCGTGCACGCGACCTTCCCGGCGCACGAACGGGGCAAGGTGTTCGGGCTGTTCGGCGCGATCGTCGGCCTGGGCGCGGTCTCGGGCCCGCTGCTCGGCGCGCTGTTGACGGAGTGGAACCTCTTCGGTCTCGAATGGCGCCCGATCTTCCTCATCAACCTGCCGGTCGGCATCGCCGGCCTGATCCTCGGCAGCCGCTTCATCACCGAGTCCAAGGCGCCACGCGCCCTGAAGCTGGACCTCGTCGGCGTCGCCCTGGTCACCCTCGGCCTGCTGATGCTGCTCTATCCGCTCACCCGGGGCGACGAACTGGGCTGGCCCGCCTGGGGGTTCGTGTCGATGTCCGGCTCGATCGGTGTCTTCTCCGCGCTGGTGGCGTACGAGCGGCGGAAGGCGGCGCGGGACGGTTCGCCGCTCGTCGAGCTGTCGCTGTTCGAGGTGAAGAGCTTCGCGGCGGGCATCGCCGTACAGATGGTCTTCGGTATCGGGCTCGGTATCTTCTTCCTGGTCTGGACGCTGTACATGCAGATCGGGCTGGGCTGGAGCCCGCTGCGGGCGGGGCTTACCGGCGTACCGTTCTCGATCGCGGTCTCGGTGGCGGCCGGGATGTCCGTACAGAAACTGGTGCCGCGCGTCGGCGCACGCAACGTCCTCCAGGCCGGCGCGCTGGTGATGGTCGTGGGCGTGCTGCTCTACCTCTGGGAGGCGGACCGGTACCAACTGGCCATCGCCTCCTGGCAGATGGCGCTGCCGCTCGTCGTGATGGGCGCCGGCATGGGCCTGATCTTCGCCCCGCTGACCGACACGATCCTCTCCGAGGTGCCGCGCGAGCACGCGGGTTCGGCATCCGGACTCATCAACACCGTTCAGCAGATGGGCAATGCGCTGGGGCTGGGGTTGGTGTCGGTGGTCTTCTTCGGCTCGATCGGCGACCGGCTGACCCCGGCCGAGGTGGGCCCGGCGTTCGTCAACGCCTTCCAGAACGCGCTGGGTTGGGTGGCCGCGGTGATGGGCGTGATCTTCCTGCTGATGTTCGCGCTGCCGGGGCGGGCTGCGGGGCGGTCGGCGGAGCAGGTGACCGGGCAGGCGGCCAAGGATGTTGAGTCGGGCGGGAGTTGACCCGGTTCGGCAACGCAGGAGAGCGCCCCGCCCCGAGGTCGTACCCGGGGCGGGGCGCTCGGTGCAACCGGTCGGATGTTGGCGTACGCCGGTGCGCGGGGGGAGGCGTACGCCGGGCAGATCCGACGGCGTGGGCGGCGTCAGATGTCACGCCGCGTAGTGAAGGGGTCGCTTACGGGGGGAACGCTCCGGCTTGGCAGCGGCGCGTGCGCCCAACCCGTCCGGCCCGTAAGGAAATTGACAGAGTGAGAGATGGTGATGGGACGGGTGGGGCGGGGCAGACCCGAGCGGTGATGCCTGTATCCATTAGTCGATATTTTGCTGTGTGCTGCGGTGAACCCTGGATTCCCCGGCGGTAATCCGTTCCCCGTGTTGATTCGCGGTATTTCTTTTCGAATCGGACTGCCTTGCGGAAGGGAATTGCCGAGGCGTCGGTGGATTAGTTCTTGTGGTGCGCCGCCGGTCGATCGGATCGTCGGTCCGGTGGGGGCGTGTTGGCGGAATCTGTTTGTTCTTGATCGATGGCTGTCATTTGAGGGTGCTGTCACACGGCTGAAGGGATGGGAGCGGTCCCGCCTTCATGTCTGCAAAAGGGATAAAGAGTGCAGTCGGGTGGGATGTCCCGACGCCGTGTGCGGGAGGATGTGCTGTCGGTGACAGCCCCGGGGCGGCGGTCGGCGCTGGCCATCCGGTGGTGGAGCAGCCTTGTCGCCTGATGGGGAGTGACCCAAAGGCCGGTCGTGGTGTTTACTGGGCAGTGGTCTGATCCCTGACGGGTCCGGGCCTTTCCGGGAGGTCCTGGGGGTGGTGCCCCAGGGCCTCTCGTCTTTGCCGCCGGTTTGTGTGGGCGTCATATGTCGCTCACCGGAGAAGTGTCCCGACGTACCTCGGAGAGGGCGCGGACTGCGATGGTAACCGGTTTGGTAATTGCGAAATTAGTGGTCACTTTTCCGTCCGGATTACGCGTGATCTTCTGCGGTGAATCCCCGCTGTGAGGGGTTTCGAGCCATGATCATTATTCGTCACGGTACCTTTGGAATCGCGACTGGCTCTTCTCTCGCAACGAGCGGTACCGTTCTGTCTCGCTCAACTGTTTCCCCCGGCCTCACCACCCGGGCGTTGCCGTACCTCCCGGAGAGGGAGGCCGGACCCGTCATCCGTGACCCCGCTGACCGGCGGGGTCGCAGAGCTTCAACAGAACAGAGAAAGGGACCCAGACCCCCATGCGTACCGTGACACATCGTCACCATCACGCGCCTCGCGGCGCGTACGCCGGGACACGCGCCGCCGCGGCCTTCGGAGCCGGGGAGTGAGGACACTCGCGACCGACGACACCGCACCGCCGATCGACTTTCTCCAGGGACACGAGAACAAGCCCCGGGGAAGCTTCCTGCGGTGTCTGGACAGGGAGGACTGGCGCGCCCTGCTGGAGGCCGGCCTGTGCAGCCGTAGCTTCGCGCGGGACGAGCACCTGCCGATCGGACCGGACGACCGGAACGTCTACATCATCTGGGACGGTGTCGTACGCCAGGACCGCTTCCCGCTCGGCGAGGGGGAGCATGTCCCCACCGTCACGCGGTTCCGGGGCCGCGGACAGCTGGTCGGCGAGGCCAAGCTCGTCACCTCCCGTTCCGCCGTCCGCACCAAGTGCCTGGCCGAGACCGTGGCCATCCCCTGCCGCGCCCACTACTTCAACGCCCTGCTGGGCAAGTGGCCCGACATCCGGCTCGCCCTTCTGCGCAGCCTCGAAGACCGCAACCGCAGCGACGAACTCGTCTACACCATGGCTACCCGGCCACCCCTGGAGCGGGTCAGCAGGCTTCTGGCGCACCTCGCCGACACCGTGGGTTCCCCCGGCCCGAGGGCAAGCTCCGTCAACATCATCGGTCCGGGCCAGAAGGACCTCGCCGCGGCCCTCCAACTCGCCGTCTCCACCACGGAGAACGCGATCCGGACCCTGCGCTACCACGGCATCATCGAAGCCCGGTACCGCCGGTTCGTCGTGCACGACGTCGACGCGCTGCGTCACCTCGCCACCGGGAACTGACACCGCCCGGCGTGCCGGACCCCCGCCCCGGCGCACCGGCCCCTCCGCCGCTCACGCTCCGCCCCCGAACGGACCACCGCATGATGACCAGCACCACCACGCTGGCGATCGGCACCAGTGCCGGCACCCTCCTCCTGACCGCCACCTCTGCCCTCGTCATGGGTCTCTTCGCCGGGTTGTCCCACCGGCACCAGAGACAACTCTTCGCCTGGATGCGGAAGATCCGCCGCAAGGACGAGACGAACACCGACCTCGACAAGCCGGCCGAATGGCTCGGCGACCTCTACAAGGCCCAGTGCGGCCTCACCCGGAAGCCCTGCGTCGCCGACGACTTCGCGGAGATCTCCTCGATCGGCAACATGATCGAGGGCATCACCGACCACACCGAGGCCGTCCGCCTCGAACTGGCGAAGGTGGTCGAGTGCGTGCAGGGCTATGTCGCCACCGCCCTGCCCGAGCCCGGCCCCGTCACGCGCATCACCGTCCCGTACCACCGTGCCCAGCTCACCCTCGCCATGCGCCAAGAGGCCGCCCGGGGCGAACTGGTGCGCGCCATCCTCGCCGCCGAGAAGAAGATCAAGGACCTGCGCCACAGCTGACCGGCACGGCTGGCCGCACACCGCAGCCACTCCGCAAAGACACCGCAGGCACCCCCAAAAAAGATCCCTCTGCCCGTTCATGTCCACCTAATGCCCGAACCTGTTTACTTTCCGGAAATCCGGGCGTAGCCTCCGAGCGAAACCACAAGTTCGGGCAAAGGTCGGAGGCGAACGGACATGTACGCACCGGAGCGGCAGCAGGAGATCCTCCGGCTGGCCCGTGACGGCGGCCGGGTGGACGTGGTGTCGCTGGCCGAGGAGTTCCAGGTCACGGCGGAGACGATCCGCCGGGATCTGAAGGCCCTCGACCGCGCGGGACTCGTCCGCCGGGTGCACGGCGGTGCCATACCCGCCGGGCGGCTGGACTTCGAGCCGGACCTCGCCGAGCGCGAGTCGACGGCGGCCGACGAGAAGGACCGGATCGCCAAGGCGGCCCTCGCCGAGCTGCCGACGCAGGGCACGGTGATCCTCGACGCCGGTACGACGATCGCCCGCCTCGCGGGCATCATCCCGCTGGAGGCCGAGCTCACCGTCGTCACCCACTCGCTGCCCATCGCGGCCCGCCTCGCGGACCACCCGGGCATGCAGCTCCACCTCGTCGGAGGGCGCGTGCGGCACCGTACACGCGCCGCTGTCGACGCCTGGGCGCTGCGGGCGTACGGCGAGATCCGCGCGGACGTCGTGTTCGTCGCGGCCAACGGCTTCTCCGCCGGGCACGGGCTGACCACCCCCGACCTCGCCGAGGCCGCCGTCAAGCGCGCGGCGATGTCCGCCGCCCGCCGCGTGGTGCTGCTCGCCGACTCCGCCAAGCACGGCCAGGAGCACTTCGCCCGCTTCGGCGCCCTGAGCGACGTGGACCTGCTGATCACCGACAGCGGGCTGAGCCCAGAAGACGCCACCGCCATGGAGCGCGGCGGCATGGAAGTAGTGCGCGCATGATCCTCACCGTCACCCCGAACCCGTCCCTCGACCGCACCTACGAGGTCCCCTCGCTGGACCGCGGCGAGGTCATACGGGCCACCGGCGAGCGCATGGACCCGGGCGGCAAGGGCGTCAACGTCTCCCGCGCGGTCGCCGCCGCGGGCCGCCGTACGGTAGCCGTCCTGCCGCTGGGCGGAGCGCCGGGCGCGCTGGTCGCGGACCTGCTCGACGCGCAGGGCATCGAGGTCGCGCCGGTCCCGGTCGCCGGGGCCACCCGCTCGAACATCGCCCTCGCCGAGGCGGACGGCGTCCTCACGAAGATCAACGCGCCCGGCCCCGAACTGACCGCAGCCGAACAGGAGTTGCTCCTGGAGACGGTCCGCCGGCAGTCCCGTGACGCCGACTGGATCGCCTGCTGCGGCAGCCTCCCGCGCGGCCTCGCGCCGTCCTGGTACGCCGAGTTGGTCGCCCGCGCCCACGCCGTCGGCGTCCGTATCGCCCTCGACACCTCCGGCCCCGCGCTCATCGAGGCCCTGCGCGAACGCCCGGACGTGGTGAAGCCCAACGCCGAGGAACTCGCGGAGGCCGTCTCCCGCCCGCTCGCCACCGTCGGCGACGCGGTCAAAGCGGCGGAAGAACTACGGGAGTTGGGCGCCGGCGCGGTCCTCGCCAGCCTCGGCGCGGACGGGCAGCTGCTGGTGGACGGCTCCGGTGCCTGGTTCGGCAGCGCGCGCGTCGACGTCGTACGCAGCAACGTCGGTGCGGGGGACTCCTCGCTGGCCGGCTTCCTCATCGCCGGCGGCCACGGCCCCGAAGCCCTGGCCTCGGCGGTCGCCCACGGCGCCGCCGCCGTCCAGCTCCCCGGCAGCGTGATGCCCACCCCGGCGGACCTCGACCCGGCCGCGGTGACGGTCACGGCGGACGTCCCGGTGGACCGCGTACTGACGGAGCCGGTGACATGACCGTCCCCGTGGTTCCTACGACCGCCCGCCCCCGCTCCCCGTTAGCGGCCACCACCACCCCGACACCCCGCTGTACCCCCGTCCCCACCCCCGCCCACGGCAGTCCCCGGGCGATACGCGTGCGAAGGAGCCCGCGATGAGCGAGATGATCACCGCGGACCTGGTCGACCTCGACCTGTCCGCCGATACCAAAGAGGCGGCGGCACGTGCCCTCGCCGAGCGCATGGTCGCCCAGGGCCGGGTCACCGACCTCGACGGCTTCCTCGCCGACGTCGCCGCCCGCGAGGCACAGATGCCGACCGGCCTGGACGGCGGCATCGGCATCCCGCACTGCCGCAGCGAGTACGTCACCGAACCGTCGCTCGCCTTCGGCCGCAGCGCCGAGGGCGTCGACTTCGGCGCCCCGGACGGCCCCGCCGACCTGATCTTCCTGATCGCCGCGCCCGCCGGGGCCGACGACGCCCACCTGACGATCCTCTCCGCCCTGGCCCGCCAGCTCATGAACGCCGAGTTCACCTCCGCCCTGCGCGCGGTGGGCGACGCGGAGAGCGCGGCGGCCCTGATCCGCGGCGACGAGACCCCGGCGTCGAGCACCCCCGCACCGGGCACCCCCGAAAACTCCGCCGCGACGCCGGTGGCGGCCTCCGCCGGCGCCGCGGCGGGCAGTTCAGCGACCGACGGTTCCACGGCTGCTACGGCGGCTGCGGACACCGGCGCCGTCGAGCAGCCGTTCCGTATCGTCGCCGTCACCTCCTGCCCGACCGGTATCGCGCACACCTACATGGCGGCCGAGGCGCTGGAGAACGCCGGGCGCGCGGCGGGCGTCGACCTCGTCGTGGAGCCGCAGGGCTCGGCCGGTTTCACCCGGCTCGACCCGGCGGTGATCGCGGCGGCGGACGCCGTGATCTTCGCGCACGACGTGCCCGTACGGGAGAAGGAGCGCTTCGCCGGCAAGCCGACCGTGGACGTCGGCGTGAAGGCGGGCATCAACCGTCCCACCGAGCTGATCAGCGAGGTCCGCGGCAAGGCGGAGCGCGGCGAGGTCACCGGTGGATCCGCGCCGACGCCGGTCGAGCGCGGCGGCGAGGCGGGCGAGGGCTACGGCTCGATGCTGCGCAAGTGGCTGATGTCCGGCGTCAGTTACATGGTCCCGTTCGTCGCGGCGGGCGGCCTGCTGATCGCCCTCGGCTTCGCGATCGGCGGCTACGAGATCAAGTCGGCGCCCTCGGTCATGCAGCACTTCGTGTGGACGCAGACCGACAGCTGGGCCGCGCTGATGTTCCAGATCGGCGCCGTCGCCTTCGGCTTCCTGGTCCCGGTGCTGGCCGGTTACATCGCCTACGGCATGGCGGACCGGCCCGGTCTGGTGCCCGGCTTCGTCGGCGGCATGATCGCCTCCACCATCAACGCGGGCTTCCTCGGCGGTCTCGCCGCCGGTCTGATCGCCGGTGGTGTGGTGCTGGCGATCCAGAAGGTGAAGATCCCGAAGGCGGTGCGCGGGATCATGCCGGTGGTGGTGATCCCGCTGATCTCCACGGCGATCGTCGGGTTCCTGATGTTCGTGGTCATCGGGAAACCGATCGCCTCGGCGCAGAAGGGCATGACCGACTGGCTGAACGGCCTCAGCGGCTCGAACGCGATCCTGCTGGGCGCCCTGCTCGGCCTGATGATGTGCTTCGACCTCGGCGGCCCGGTCAACAAGGTCGCGTACACCTTCGCCACGGCGGGCATCGCGGTCTCCAGCCCGAGCGACTCGGCGATGAAGATCATGGCCGCGGTCATGGCGGCCGGCATGGTCCCGCCGCTGGCGATGGCCCTGGCCACGACCGTGCGCGGCAAGCTCTTCACCGAGACCGAGCGCGAGAACGGCAAGGCCGCCTGGGTCCTGGGTGCCTCCTTCATCTCCGAGGGCGCGATCCCGTTCGCGGCGGCCGACCCGCTGCGGGTCATCCCGTCCGCGATGGTGGGCGGCGCGATCACCGGCTCCCTGTCGATGGCGTTCGGCGCGACCCTGCGGGCCCCGCACGGCGGCATCTTCGTGGTCCCGCTGATCGGCCACGCGTTCCTCTACCTGATCGCCATCGCGGTCGGCATGTGCGTCACGGCGGCCCTGGTTGTCGTACTGAAGGGCATGCGCAAGCCGGCCGCCGGCAGCGCGGTCCCCGGAGCACCGGAGGACATATCCGCCCCTACGGCGGACACGAAGCAGCCGGTCGCCGTCTAGCGGCTATCCAGCCTCTGTTGATCCTCTTTTGGGCCGCTGTGAGGTGTTCACGGCAACTGCGAGATACGTCACGGTCCGGGACCACGGTCCCGGACCGTGGTGTCTACTGGAACGCATGCCTGAGCACGTCTCGATCCTCCAGCTGACCGGTGTGGCCGTTCTCGCCCTGGCGACCGTCGCCTGGGTGTTCGGCCTGACGCGCGTCCTGCGCCGCTCCCTCGTCGAGCCCACCACGTGGCACGCGGCCCACCCGCTCCACAGCCTCCCGAACCAGCGCCGCACCGCTCCGCACGTGGAGTCCGTCGAACTGACCCCGGCGGAGCGGGACGCTTTCGCGGGTCTGGTACGACAGCTCAGCGACGGGCGTTGAAGCCTTCGCCGCTCACCTCGGTCAGGAGACCTGCGCCGCCCGGCGCTCCATCGCGTCGCGGGCCGCGTCCTCGCTGGCGTACACCTCGCACATGTGACGGCCGTCCGGCGTCGCCGTGTGCTCGACCTCCCACAGGGAGATCTCCGCGCCGTCCTGCAGCAGGAACGCGTGCTCGTAGAGCGAGAAGCACAGCGCCGCACGGCCCGCTCGGAACGGGCGGCCGAAGGCCTGCGTGATCTGGTGCGCGAACGCCGTCTCCAGCAGCGCGGCCGTCTCCTCGTCGGGCCGGTCCACGTTCTCCGCCCGGCGCAGTAAACGGCGCGCGTGGTCCGCGGAGTCGTCCGCCAGATACGTGTGCCGGGGCTCCGGGAACGGCGCCAGCTGCACCATCACCGGCAGTTCGAAGTCCGAGGTCTCCGGTGTGTCCGGCGGCAGCGGCAGCCGCGCGGTCGCGATACGCAGCTCCTCCTCGTCGACGTACACCTCGTGCTGCGTGTCCCTGCCCAGCACGGTGTTGTGGACGAGCTCCCACAGGGTGAGCGCGGAGCCGTCGGCGAGCAGCCAGGTGTGCCGGTACGTCTCCCGGTGCAGGCCGGCGCTGTGGTGCGCGGAGTACAGCGAACTGTCGTGCGCCAGCGCGCAGTCGAGACGCCGTATGGTCTCGTCCGGCAACTCGAAGGAGTTCAGGGCACGGGCGAGGAGCCGCGCGAGGTGCTCCTCCGGAGACTCGGGCGACTCGGGTTGTTCGTACGCTGCCGTGTCGTACGGAACGCTCAAGGCTTCTCCCGGCGTTGCTGCATGTCACCTTGTGGGTGCATACCGTAGCCCCTCGGTCGGACATCATTCCTGTGAACCGAGAAAACGTATGCCGGGAAAACGCGCGGGCCGCGCGAGATGTTCCCGCGCGGCCCGAAGTTCCGTCAAAACCCGCCGGTCAGGCGGCACTTCCGGCGGTCCACTCGCTCCACGCCATGTTCCAGCCGTTGAGCCCGTTGTCCGGGGCGACCGTCTTGTCGGGGGAGTTCTTCACGATCACGACGTCCCCGATGAGCGAGTTGTCGTAGAACCAGGCTGCGTTCGTCGCACCCTGCGCGCCCTGTACGTCCGCGAGCCCGACACAGCCGTGGCTGGTGCCCGTCTGGCCGAAGGGCGGATTGGACTTATTGTACCAGTAGTTGCCGTGGATGAACGTCCCCGACGAGGTCAGGCGCATCGCGTGCGGCACGTCCGGGATGTCGTACTCCCCGCCCAGGCCGACCGTCTGGCTGTTCATCCGGGTCTGGGTGAACTTCTCGGAGATCACCATCTGCCCGTTGTACGTGGTGTGTTCGGGGCTCCCGGAGGAGATCGGCAGCGACTTGAGGGTCTGGCCGTCCCGTACGACCGTCATGGTCTGCGTGTTGACGTCGACCGTGGACACCTGCGACCGCCCGACGTTGAACGTCACGGTCTTCTTCTGCACGCCGTAGACGCCGTTCGCGCCCTGCACGCCGTCCAGGTCGATCTTCATCGTGACCTTGGAACCGGCCTTCCAGTAGTCCTGCGGCCGGAAGTCGAGCCGCTGCGCGCCGAACCAGTGCCCCACGACCTGCTGCCCGCTGCTGGACGTCACCGTGATGTGCGACTGCACGGCCTTCTTGTCGCCGATCACCTTGTCGAAGGTGAACGACACGGGCATCCCGACACCGACCGTCGTCCCGTTGTCCGGGGTGTACGTCCCGATGAAGCTGTTGCTCGAAGTGACGGTGGTGAAGATGGAGTTGGCGGCGGCGGTCTTACCGCTGGAGTCCTTGGCGGTGGCCGATATCTGGTACTTGGTCCCGCGCTCCAACTGCTCCTTGGGCTTCCAGGTGCTCCCGTTCGCGGATATCGCACCGTCCACGGCCTGCCCCGACCCGGCGACCGTCATCTTCACCTCGGTCAACGTGCCGTCGCTGACCTGCACGCCGGTGGAGTTGATGGACGCGTTCGTCGAGCCGTCCTTGGCGGAGATGGCGATCTTCGCGGTGGACGTCTTGGCGGTCGTGTTGCTGCCGCCCTTGCTGTCGGTGTTGGCGTCCGCGCTGGCGTTGCCACCACACGCGCTGAGGGTGAGGGTGCCGACCACCAGGGCGGCGATGGCCCCCAGTACGCGCCGCGCTGCTATGTCCGGCGTTGTCACGGGCTGCTCCAGGTTCGTGGTGATGTACGTGATGCGTGATGCGTGATCCGCTGCGATGCGTGGACAAAGAGGGTTCACGCGCCTGCACGGGTTCCCTGCGTTCTCCATGAACGCCGTCCGGTGACAGAACCGGGACATATACGGGGCGGGGGGCTGGGGCGGGCCACTCGCTTCTTGGCCAGTGTCGGGCTTCCGCGGCCCGAGTAAAGGGCGCTCCCTGCGGTCGCGTCGCCTGCGGCGATGGCCCTGCGGGCCACCCTTGACTAGGGCCGCTCCAGCCCGTTTCAGAAGCGAGCGAGCGGCCCGGAGGAACGGGTGGCCAAGGTGGGGAGGCCCGTACCTGTACTGCGTCGCGGGCCGGTGCTGAGGGGTGCGCTCGCGTCTCGCCTCCACACCGCCTCGGCTCAGCGGCCAACGGCGGGTGGGTGGTTGCTGGAAGCCGGGGGTAAAACTAACCACCGTCGCAGGCTTTGACTGGTTAGAAAAGAACCCAGCTTCCAGAGGTGGCGGGGTCGGAGCAGGGTCGGGGCGAGTGCGGGGTGCCTGCGTCCGCAGCTGCGGGGACGAGCGCGGGGTATGCCTGCTGCTGCAGGGTGTTTAGCGTCTTCCGTACAGCTCCTCGTACGACGGCCATGTCCCGCCCGGTCCGTCCACCGGCTCGGCGGCGCGTAGCGCGCGCACGATTGCGCGGGTCACGACGTCTGCGCCGGCCGCCAGGACGGCGTTGAGGGCTAGGGGGTTCTCGGTGTCCAGGGGGCGGGAGCCGGTGGCGAGTGTGAAGACCGTGTCTCCGTCGTTCAGCAGGTGCACGGGACGTACGGCGCGCGCGATGCCGTCGTGTGCCGTGCCGGCCAGCTTCTGGGCCTGCGCCTTGGTGAGTTCGGCGTCCGTGGCTACCACCGCGAGCGTGGTGTTCAGTGGGGGAGGCGCGTTCTTGGCGGCTACCTCGGCGAGGCGCAGCCGTGCGGCCTCGTGGACGTGCGGCTCGGGATACTCGACCCGGCCCTGGAACAACTCCCCGTACAGCACGCCCGTTTCGGGGTCCGTCGCCGACCCCGCCGCGTTGGCCACCACGAGGGCCGCCACCGTGATCCCCGACTCCAGCACGACGCTCGCGGTCCCGACCCCGCCCTTCAACTGCCCGACCGCCGCCCCCGTACCGGCGCCCACACACCCCTCACGCACCCGCACCCCGGGCCCGCTGATCGCGGCAGCCTCTACGGCGGCCCGCCCGGTGGCCGCGTCCGGCCTGGCCCGGAAGGCACCACCCCGCCCCAGGTCGAAGACACAGGCCGCGGGCACCACCGGCACGACGTGCGCCGGATCCACGCCGACCCGCACCCCGCGCCCCTGCTCCTCCAGCCAGGCCATCACCCCGGACGCGGCATCGAGCCCGTACGCGCTGCCGCCCGTCAGCACGATCGCGTCGACCCGCTGCACCAGGTTCCGCGGATCGAGCGCGTCGGTCTCCTTGGTGCCGGGCCCGCCGCCCCGCACATCCACGGCGGCCACCGCCCCGCCCTCCGGCGCGAGCACGACGGTGGTCCCGGTGAGCCAACCGTCCCCCGACCGCGTCGCATGCCCCACCCGCACCCCGGCCACATCCGTCAACGCGTCAACTGTCATGCGGGTCAGTCTCGCCCAGCACCCAGCCGATCCGGGGACGGTCGGCATGGTGCGCCCTGGTGATCCGCGGATCGTCAGCCCGGCTTGGGCCACTGTTCCCGTGCGGGTCGGCTGAACTTCGGCGACTGTTCCGGCGGCGGCCGGCCCGGCGGACGCGCCGGACACGGTGCGTCGGGGGACGGTCGGCCCAGCGGGTGTGGGCATTGCCGTGCTGGTCGGTCCAGCGGGCGCGGATGATCCGGGGACGGCCGGTTCAGGACGCGCCGCTGGTCCAGGGGCAGTTGGGCCGGTGCGCTTGGCTGATCCGACGGCGGGCGGCCGAGTGCGTGTGGGCATTGCGGGGGAGGGCGGTCCAGTGCGTGCGGCTGTTGCCGTGTCGGTCCGTTCAGTGCCTGTGGCTGTTGCTGTGGCGGCCGATTCAGCACGCGCGGCGGTTTGGGCGGCGGCCGGCCCAGCGGGTGTGCGCGTTGCCGTGCCGGTCCGTCCAGCGTGCTCGGCCGATGCAGTGGCCGTCAGTCCACCGGCGCCGTCGGCTCGGCCCCGCTCTCCCCGGCGGCAGCCATACGTGCCGTGAGCGTCACCCCGACCGCCACTGTCAGCGCCGACACCAGTCCCGCCGCGAGCACCGCCCACTGCCCCAGGAACGTGCAGCAGATCACCAGCAACGCGGCTACGGGAAGCACCAGTTGCTGGGTGATGCCCACCTTGTAGTGGCGGGCGTGGAGCGCCCAGACGGTGAGCAGGTACAGCGCCGTCGGCAGGGTCACCGCGGCGGACGCCGCCAGTGTGGAGATGTGTGCCTTGCCGACCGCCTGTGTGACCGCCACCTCCAGGCCCGAGCCGATCGTGGCCGCCGAGGCGAAGATCAGGTAGTGGCCGTAACCCCACAGGAACGCCTGCTGGTTGGAGCGGAGGTGTCCGTGGATCGGCACCACGAAGTAGATCCACCAGGCGGCGAACACGATCAACAGGCCGCCGGCCGCGATGGGCAGCAACTCGCCCAGCGCGTCGTTCTCGTCCACCCCCGACTTCACGGCCACCGTCGCCGCCGCGATCGTCTCGCCCAGCACGATGATCGTGAACAGCCCGTACCGCTCGGAGATGTGGTGTGGATGCCAGTGCGTCGTGTAGTCCTTCTCCGCGTAGAGCGGCACGGACAACTCCGCGATCACCATTACCAGGAACACCCACACCCGCGCGTGTTCCGGCAGGACCACCAGCCCCAGCCAGCCGACCAGGCAGAGGAGTACGCCACCCGCGTACCGCAACGCCATCGTCCGCTCGGGGCCCCGGGCTGCCCGTGCCGCCCGCAGCCACTGCGTGGCCATCGCCAGCCGCATGATCAGGTAGCCGAGCCAGACGACCACGTAGTCGTGCTGGTCGAAGGCCCGCGAGACCCCGGCCGCGAGGACCAGGACGCCGGCGATCTGGACCAGGGTGACGACCCGGTACAGCACGTCGTCGTTGTCGTAGGCCGAGGCGAACCAGGAGAAGTTCATCCAGGCCCACCAGATCGAGAAGAACTGCATCGCGTAGTTCAGGACGCCTTCGCCCGCATGCCCCTCCGCGACGGCGTGCGCCAGTTGGAGGCCCGCCTGCGCGATGGCCACGACGAAACACAGGTCGAAGAAGAGCTCCAGCGGCGAGGCGACCCGGTGCGGCTCGTCCCGGCCGCGGGCGGTGAGCGGGCGCAGGGGTCGTAGGGGGCGCTGGGGACTGTGGGTCTCGGACGTCATGGGGCCAAGCACAGCAGATAACGTCCGCCGGGGGCCGTACCCTGGAGGCATGAGTACCGCCCCCGCACCCGAGCCGCGCGATCCCAAGCCCGCGCTGGTCTTCGACGACCCGCTGAGCCGGCCGTCCTCGGACGACACGGATGGCGGGTGGGGCGAGCGGCCCGAGGGCGACAGCGCGGCCGACCTGAAGCGCTTCCTCGACGAGAAGCCGCCCCACCACATCTGAGCAGTCGGCCGCGCTTGAGCCGCCGGTCGCCTCGGCGCCGTCGGCTACGGCTCCCGGTGCCCCTCGCCGCGCTGCGCGACCAGCGCGTCGCGGATCTCCTTGAGCACCTCCAGCTCGGTGATCTCGATGACCTCCTGCGTGCCCTCCTTGGCCTTGCGCTGGGCCTCCGCCCGGGCCAGGTACTTCGACATCGGCAGGACCATCAGGAAGTAGACGACGGCCGCGGTGATCACGAAGCTGAGGGCGGCTCCCAGCACGGAGCCCCACATCAGCTGGATGCCCTTGTCGCCCGAGCAACTGCTGCTCAGGCACGAGCTGTAGGTGTCCAGGTTCTGTGTGCCGATCGCCCCGACGAGCGGGTTGATGATGCCCTTCACCACCGAGTTGACGATGTTCGTGAAGGCGGCGCCGATGACGACCGCGACTGCCAGATCGACGACGTTCCCGCGCGTCAGGAAGGCCTTGAAGCCCTGCCAGACGCCCGATTCCTTCTTCTTCTCGCTCAACTCGGAGCCTCTTCTCGCACGCGCGGGGGGTGGAACCAACAGCTCCGCAACCTACGTCAAGGCCCGGCCGCCCTGTCCAATTCAGTAACTCGAACGAGGGACTTGACACGAATTCGCACAGGCGGCTGAAGGCCCGGATCACGGTACGGAGCGCACGGTTCACCACAGCGTCACCGCCAACCGTGCCGTGGCGCTCGCGCCGGCCAGCCGCGCCGCAGTGGAGCGCGGCACCGACAACACCACCAACGCCCCGCCGCCGTCCGCCACTTCGAGCGGCTCGGGCACCTTCGTCACCCGCGCCCCGCGCGCGACCACGTGGGCCTCACCGCCCGCCGCCGACTCCTCTGCGGCGATCACATCGACCCGGTCACCGGCCCGCAGCAGCCGGACCGTACCGGCGTCGGCGATCCGCACCGGCGCCGACACCCACTCCACCGCAGGTCGCTTGCGTACCGGATCGACCACCGGATGCCCACGAGGTCGTTCGCTGTGCCGCGCCTCCGCCGTATCACGCGGGCCCGCCGCCACGAGCGCGGCCGCGGTCAGCGCCAGCCCGGCGGCCACGGCCCGCCTCCGGTGCCGTAGCAACCGGCGCAGTTGACAGCGACCGCCGCGCACCCGCACCGGTGCGAAATGCGGCACCTCGCACGTGGGCGGAGCGTCGGTGCCCAACGGGCGCGGAAAGGAATCCGTACCCGACGGGTCCGTGAAGGAGAGCGGGGAGGGAGGGGCGAGGGACATGGGGACCACCACCTGCGACGAGGGATCGGCTTGCGGTCCCCACGATGCGGCAATCCGCCGAGGCCTGCCGGAGCCCGTGTGCTACCCGCCGGTTGTGGACAACTCCCTCACCCGAACGGGAAGTTCCGCATCCCCGGCCCTCTCCGAATCCCCAGCCGCAGCGGCTGCGGCGGCTAGGGCAGTTCGAAGCCCGGGTCCATCCCGCCCAGCGCGTTCGCGCACAGGCAGTCCCGCGCCCCGGTCTCCGGCAGCGCGGCCACCGTGTCGAACAGCACGCCCCGCAGCCGGTCCACGTTGGCCGCGAACACCCGCAGCACCTCGTCGTGGGAGACGCCCTCGCCGGTCTCGGCGCCCGCGTCGAGATCGGTGACCAGGGTCAACGACGAGTAGCAGAGCTCCAGTTCACGCGCGAGCGCCGCCTCGGGGTGGCCCGTCATGCCGACCACCGACCAGCCCTGCGCCTGGTGCCACAACGACTCGGCGCGGGTCGAGAAGCGCGGGCCTTCGATCACCACGAGCGTGCCGCCGTCGACCGGTTCCCAGTCCCGCCCGCGCGCCGCCTTCAGCGCGGCCGCCCGGCCGGTGGGGCAGTAGGGGTCGGCCAGGGACACGTGCACCACGTTCGGCACCGCGCCGCCGGGCAGCGGGAGTCCGTCGAAGTACGTGCCCGTCCGGGACTTCGTACGGTCCACCAGCTGGTCCGGCACCAGCAGCGTGCCCGGCCCGTACTCGGGGCGCAGCCCGCCCACCGCGCACGGGCCGAGGACCTGGCGCACGCCGACGGAGCGCAACGCCCAGAGGTTGGCCCGGTAGTTGATGCGGTGCGGCGGCAGATGGTGGCCGCGCCCGTGCCGGGGCAGGAACGCGACCCGCCGGCCGGCGATCTCGCCGAGGAAGAGGGAGTCGCTGGGCGGTCCGTAGGGGGTGTCCACCTGGATCTCGGTCACGTCGTCGAGGAACGAGTAGAACCCGGAGCCACCGATTACGCCGATCTCTGCGTTCGCCATGGCCAGCACCCTAGCCGCCGAAAAGCCTCAGGAACGGGCGCGGGGACGAACGCGGGAACCGGCTCCGGAAACGCCGAAAACCCTGTCGCCGTACGACGACAGGGTCCCGCGACGAAAAGGCTTACGCGGCGGAGCTGTTGCTGGACGAGGAGCCCGAGCTCGACGACTTCGACTTCGAGTCCGAGGACGACGAAGTGGTCGACGGGGTGGACGGCTTCGAGTCCGAGGACGTCGACGGCTTCGGGGTGGCCGGCGAGCTGCTCGACGAGGAGCCGCGGCTGTCGTTCCGGTAGAAACCGGAGCCCTTGAAGACAATGCCGACCGCGGAGTACACCTTCTTCAGGCGGCCACCGCAATTGGGGCACTCGGTCAGGGCGTCGTCGGTGAACTTCTGCACCGCCTCAAGGCCCTCGCCGCACTCGGTGCACTGATACTGGTAGGTCGGCACTGTTGTCTTCCTCCTGGCACTCTCACTCAATGAGTGCTAACGAGCGTCCATACTGACGTATTCCCGGGGATCAGTCCACTGCCACCGGTACGCGGTGACCGACGCCACGTGCCACGGTGCGGCTGCGGGGCCGGGTCGCGAGGTGCGACCGGAGGGCCACCAGGGTCCCCAGGGCGAGCACCGTACCGGCCATCGGGACCAGGAAACCGGCGCCGCCCCACAGGCGGTCCTCCAGCTGTCCGGCGACCGTGACGGCGGCGGCCTGGCCGAGGGCGACCGCGCCGGTCAGCCAGGTGAAGGCCTCGGTGCGGGCGCCGGCCGGGACGAGCCCCTCGACCAGCGTGTAGCCGGTGATCAGGGCGGGCGCGATGCACATGCCGACCAGGAGACCGAGGCCGGCCAGCAGCAGTACGGAGTGGGCGGTCCACAGGGCTGACGCGGTCAGCGCGAGCGCCGCGTAGCCGACCAGGAGGCGGCGCTGCGGGGCGACCTTCCAGGCGACGGCACCGCAGACGATCCCGGAGAGCATGTTGCCGGCGGCGAACGTGCCGTACAGGACGCCGTTCAGGCCGGGTTCGCCGATCGACTCGGTGTAGGCGGCCAGGGAGACCTGCATGCCGCCGAAGACGGAACCGATGCCCAGGAAGGTCACGATCAGCACGCGCACCCCGGGGATGCCCAGTGCGGAAACGTGCTCCACGCGTGCGTGCCCGACGAGCGCCACCTTGGGCTGGGTGCTCTTCCGGGCGGCGAACAGCAGGCCGCCGATCAGGGTGAGCCCTGCCTCCGTGATCAGGCCCGCGGCCGGGTTCACGGTGGTGCACAGGGCGGTCGCCAGGAGGGGGCCGAAGACGAAGGTCAGCTCGTCCGTGACGGACTCGAAGGCCGCGGCGGTGCTCTGCAGCGGGGAGTCCTGGAGCTTCACGCCCCAGCGGGCGCGCACCATGGGGCCGATCTGCGGCACCGAGGCGCCGGTCGGCACGGCCGCCACGAACAGCGCCCACAGAGGCGCGTGGCCGAGCGCGAGCGCCGTGAACGTCAGGCCCGACAGGGTGTGCACCAGGACGCCGGGGAGCAGGACGGCCCGCTGTCCGTGGCGGTCGGCCAGCCGTCCGCTGTAGGGCGCGAACAGGGCCATGGAGACGCCGGTGACGGCCGCGGCGGCGCCCGCCGCGCCGTAGGAGCCGGTGGTGTGCTGCACGAGCAGCACGATGGAGATGGTGAGCATCGCGAACGGCTGGCGTGCCGCGAAGCCGGGGAGCAGGAACGTCCAAGCGCCGCGCGTGCGCAGCAGCTGCCCGTATCCGGGACGGGATCCCGTCCCGGAGGTGACCGTGGATGCCACGGCCCGTGCCTTTCTGCCACCTGGTAGCGCGCCCCGTGCGGGGGGAGCCGAGCACTGTCCTCTTGCGCGGAACTGCGGTAGATACCGGTGCCCACTGCGGAGGAGGGATTCGGCCGCCATACGGTCGCGCCAGCACTGCGTCAGGCAGAGTTGGTTCGATCAGAATGTGCCTTCATCGTACAGGTGATGAAGGCTGGTGAGCCTGTGAAAACGGGCACCACGCGCGCGTTCACCTATGATTGGTGAACATGTGAACCGTATGAAACATGCCCTTAACGACCGGCGCCGGTGGTGTCCGTGCCCAGCCACCCCGCCAGCTTGCCGCCGTGGCCCACCGCGCGCAGCCGCTGTTCCGCCGCGTCGCGGACGGGGTCCGTGGCGACCACGAGGAGTTCGTCGCCGCGCCGCAGGACCGTCGAGGGCAGCGGGACAAACGATTTTCCGTCGCGTACGACGAGGGTGACCGCGGCCCCGGCCGGCAGCCTCAGTTCGTTGACCTCGACGCCGTGCATCTTCGACTCCCCGGGGATCGCCACGGACAGCAGATGCCCGCGCAGCCGCTCCAGGGGCGCCGATTCGATGCCGAGGTCGGCGGCCTCCGCCCCCTCGCCCAGCTTCAGCTTGCGGGCCAGCCAGGGCAGTGTCGGCCCCTGGACGAGGGTGTAGACGACGACCAGAACGAAGACGATGTTGAAGATCCGGCGGCTGCCTTCGACGCCGTTCACCATGGGGATCGTCGCCAGGATGATGGGCACGGCGCCGCGCAGCCCGGCCCAGGACATGAGGGTCTGCTCCTGCCAGGGCACCCGGAACGGCGTGAGGCTCACCACCACGCTGAGCGGCCGGGCGACCATCGTCAGCACCAGGCCGATGAGGAGCGCGGGCCAGACGTCGTCACCCAGCTCGTGCGGGGTGACGAGCAGGCCGAGCAGGACGAACATGCCGATCTGCGCGATCCAGCCGAGCCCCTCGGCGAAACCGCGCGTGGCGGGCCAGTGGGGCAGCTTGGCGTTGCCGAGCATCATCGAGGCGAGATAGACCGCCAGGAAGCCGCTGCCGTGCGCCAGGGCGCCCGCCGCGTACGCGGTCACCGCGATCGCCATGACGGCGATCGGGTAGAGGCCGGAGGCGGGCAGCGCCACGTGCCGCATGCCCCAGGAGCCGAGCCAGCCCACCGCGATGCCCATGGCCGCGCCGATGGCCAGCTCCAGGGCTATCTCGGCCACCAGCATGTACCAGTGCTCGACCGGGCCGGCCGTGGAGAAGGCGACGACCAGGATGACCACCGGGGCGTCGTTGAAGCCCGACTCGGCCTCCAACGTGCCCGTCACGCGCGCGGGGAGGGGGATCCGGCGCAGCACGGAGAAGACCGCCGCCGCGTCCGTCGAGGACACCACCGCCCCGATGATGAACGCCTGCCGCCAGTCCAGGCCGACCAGATAGTGCGCGCCCGCCGCCGTGACGCCGACGCTCACCGCCACCCCCGCCAGCGCCAGTGTGGCCGCGGAGGACAGGACGGGCCCGACCTCCTTCCACTTCGTGCCGAGGCCGCCCTCGGCCAGGATCACGACCAGGGCCGCGTACCCGATGACCTGGGTCAGCTCGGCGTTGTCGAAGTGGATGTCGCCGACGCCGTCCTGGCCCATGGCGACGCCGATCCCCAGGTACACGAGCAGGCTGGGGAGCCCGCTGCGCGAGGAGATCCGGACCGCCGCGACGGCGACGAGCAGGACGAGCGAGCAGACGAGCAGCAGCTGGTCGAGGTGGTGGACAGTCAGTGGCCTTCCCTTCCTCGGCTGACGCGCGTACAGGGCGGCAGCGCATGTACAGGGGACGCGAGGCTGCGGCGCCATGCATCCAAGTACTTCGTTACCTTACCTAACTCTTGACGCTTTCTTGACACTTCGCGAGGCAAGATCGAACGCCCGTCCGCGTCGGTACCCGACTCCGCGTCAAGTCGCTCGGGACCCTGCGCCTATGGTTGCTCCAGCGCTCAGTCAAAAGCACAGCCCGCCCTGCCGCTCGCGTTAGGACAGCAAGGACAGCGATGCCCCCCAACACCACCGCCTCATCGGGTCATAAGCCCGGCAAGTCCGGCAGGAAAAAGGGGCGCAAAGCCCGTCTACTGGTGCTTGTTCTGGTAATGGCCATCATCGGGGGCATCGCCTACGGCGCGTACTGGTCGATCAGCACGGTCCGTGCCTCCCTTCCGCAGACCACGGGCTCGATCACGCTCGACGGCCTGTCGGGGCCCGTCGACGTCAAGCGCGACAGCTACGGCATCCCGCAGATCTACGCGTCCTCCGACGCGGACCTGTTCATGGCGCAGGGCTACGTCCAGGCGCAGGACCGGTTCTACGAGATGGACGTGCGGCGGCACATGACCGCCGGGCGGCTGTCCGAGATGTTCGGCAAGAGCCAGGTCAAGGACGACGAGTTCCTGCGCACCCTGGGCTGGGACCGGGTGGCTCAGAAGGAGTACGACACCACGCTGTCGGCCTCCACGAAGAAGTACCTCCAGGCGTACGCCAAGGGAGTCAACGCCTATCTCCAGGGCAAGGACGGCAAGGACATCTCCCTGGAGTACGCGGCACTCGGTTTCGAGAACGACTACAAGCCCGAGAAGTGGACCCCGGTCGACTCGGTCGCGTGGCTCAAGGCGATGGCCTGGGACCTGCGCGGCAACATGAAGGACGAGATCGACCGCGCCCTGATGACCACCCGCCTCGGCCCCCAGCAGATCGCGGACCTGTACCCGGAGTATCCGTACAGCCGCAACCAGCCGATCGTCACCGAGGGCGAGTACGACGAGTACACCAAGACCTTCGACGGCGGTGACAGCTCCTCCAGCACGTCCACGAGCGGCACGACGGGCTCGACGTCGTCCTCGTCCGGTTCGGCCCTCACGAGCCAGCTGGCGGGCCTCTCGGACGTGCTGGACGACCTCCCGACGGCCGTCGGCGTGAACGGCCAGGGCATCGGCTCCAACTCCTGGGTCGTCGCCGGGAAGAACACCATCACCGGCAAGCCCCTCCTGGCCAACGACCCGCACCTGGAAGCCTCCCTGCCGTCCGTCTGGTACCAGATGGGCCTGCACTGCCGCGCGATCTCCAGCAAGTGCCAGTACGACGTCAGCGGCTACACCTTCGCGGGCATGCCCGGCGTCGTCATCGGCCACAACCAGGACATCGCGTGGGGCATGACCAATTCCGGGGTCGACGTCACCGACCTCTACCTGGAGAAGCTCTCCGGCGACGGCTACCTGTACGACGGCACCACGAAGCCCTTCACGACCCGCACGGAGACCATCAAGGTCGCCGGCGGCGCGTCCAAGAAGATCGTCGTCCGGGAGACCACCAACGGACCGCTGCTCTCCGACCGCGACGACGAACTCGTGAAGGTCGGCAAGAAGGCCACCGTCGACACCGCGGCACCCGACAGAGGCGACGGCTACGGCATCGCCCTGCGCTGGACCGCCGAGGACCCAGGCACCACCATGGACGCCGTCTTCGCCATCGACAAGGCGTCCGACTGGAGCGAGTTCCGCTCCGCGTCCGCGAAGTTCGACGTGCCCTCGCAGAACCTCGTCTACGCCGACACCAAGAACAACATCGGCTACACGCTGCCCGGCAAGATCCCCACGCGCGGGAAGGGCGACGGCTCGCTGCCGGTGCCCGGCTGGGACTCCAAGTACGACTGGACGGGCTACATCCCGCAGGCCGCCCTGCCGTACGAGTACAACCCGAAGCGCGGCTACATCGTCACCGCCAACCAGGCCGTGGTCGACAAGGACAAGTACCCGTACACGCTCACCACGGACTGGGGCTACGGCACCCGCAGCCAGCGCATCACCGATCTGATCCAGTCGAAGATCGACGGCGGCGGCAAGATCTCCACCGACGACATGCGGCAGATGCAGCTCGACGACAGCAGCGAGATCGCCAAGCTGCTCGTGCCCAAGCTGCTGAAGATCGACGAGCCCGACCCGGACGTGCGCGAGGCGCAGAAGCTCCTGGAGGGCTGGGACTACACCCAGGACGCCGATTCGGCGGCGGCCGCCTACTTCAACTCGGTGTGGCGCAACATCCTCAAGCTCGCGTTCGGCAACAAGCTGCCCAAGGAGCTGCGGGTCGAGGGCCAGTGCCTGTTCGTCTCGCCGGTCGACACCACCGGTCCCGCCGACGAGGACAACCAGAAGGTGCGCGAGTGCGGCGAGCGTGACGCCGACGAGGCCCAACCGGACGGCGGCGACCGCTGGTTCGAGGTCGTCCGCAAGCTCATGGACGACCCCACCAGCGACTGGTGGAAGACCCCCAAGTCGTTCAACCGCCCGGGTGCGAGCAACATGAACCAGCTGTTCAAGCGCGCCATGATCGACGCCCGCTGGGAGCTGACCGCCAAGCTCGGCAAGGACATCGACACCTGGAGCTGGGGCCGGCTGCACCGCCTGTTCCTGAAGAACCAGACCCTGGGCGTCGAGGGCCCATCCATCGTCCAGTACGTCCTCAACCGCGGCCCCTGGAAGCTCAGCGGCGGCGAGGCCACGGTCAACGCGACCGGCTGGAACGCGGCCGGCGGCTACGGAGTCGTCTGGGTGCCGTCGATGCGCATGGTGGTCAACCTCGACGACTTCGACAAGTCCAAGTGGATCAACCTCACCGGAGCCTCCGGGCACGCCTTCAGCGCGCACTACACCGACCAGACCAGCAAGTGGGTCAACGGTGAGCTGCTGCCCTGGTCGTTCTCGTCCAAGGCGGTCGACGGCAGCACGAGCGACACTCTGGTGCTGAAACCGTGACTCGTTGAACAACCGGACAACCCGAAATGGCCCTCCACGCACGCGTGGAGGGCCATTTCAGTTCCCCGCGAACCGCCGCGCACCCGAGGGCGTCACGACCGCCCGTACCGGCCGGTCGTGCGCCTCCGTGGGTACGTGCTCGACGACCTCGGAGTCGTACAGCAGCACCACCAGCGCGGGGTGTACGCCCGCCCGCTCCAGCCGCGCCAGCACGCGGTCGTACGACCCCCCGCCGCGCCCCAGGCGCATCCCGCGCCCGTCGACCGCCAGACCAGGCAGCAGGACGACGTCGGCGCCGGTCACGGCGTCCGGGCCGAGCCGCTCGCCGGACGGCTCCAACAGGGCCATCTTTCCGCCGTGTCGGACCCGCGCGAGCGAGTCCTCGCCGTCGTAGGAGCCCCAGTCCAGGTCGTTGTCCGGGAGGAGCGCGGGGAGGAGGACGTCGACGTTCCGCGCGCGGAGTGCGGCCAGGAGTGCGAGCGTTCCGGGTTCGCTCCCGACGGAGACGTACGCCGCCACCGTGCGCGCGTGCGCCAACTCGGGCAGTTCCAGGGCGCGATCGGCGAGCGCGACGCCGGCCTCCCGCACGTCATCGGCCGTCAACCTGTTCCTCACCGTGAGGAACTCTCGTCGCAACATTCGCTTGTCAGGCTCGGTTTCACGACCTAGGTGACGCACAGGTCCCACCCGTATCCTTCCTAATGTGCTCATATGAGAGCGTTTTAACCGGAGCCACAGATTCTGCACAAAGGCACCGGATAAGGTTCGGGCATGACTCAGTCGCACCCCAGGATCAGCAAGGCTGTCATCCCCGCAGCCGGTCTCGGCACCAGGTTCCTGCCGGCCACGAAGGCAACTCCCAAGGAGATGCTGCCGGTCGTGGACAAGCCCGCGATCCAGTACGTGGTCGAAGAGGCCGCGTCGGCTGGGCTCGACGACGTCCTCATGATCACCGGACGCAACAAGCGCCCCCTTGAGGACCACTTCGACCGCAACTACGAGCTCGAATCCGCCCTCCAGAAGAAGGGTGACGCGAGCCGTCTCGCCAAGGTCCAGGAGTCCAGCGACCTCGCGACCATGCACTACGTCCGCCAGGGCGACCCCAAGGGCCTCGGCCACGCCGTCCTGTGCGCCGCCCCGCACGTCGGCCACGAGCCCTTCGCCGTCCTCCTCGGGGATGACCTCATCGACCCCCGCGACCCCCTGCTCGCACGCATGGTCCAGGTCCAGGAGCAGCACGGCGGCAGCGTCGTCGCCCTCATGGAGGTCGCACCCGAGCAGATCCACCTCTACGGCTGCGCGGCCGTCGAGGCCACCGCGGACGACGACGTCGTCAAGGTGACCGGCCTGGTCGAGAAGCCGGACGCGGCCGACGCCCCGTCGAACTACGCGATCATCGGCCGCTACGTCCTCGACCCCCACATCTTCGACATACTGCGCAAGACCGAGCCCGGCCGCGGCGGCGAGATCCAACTCACCGACGCCCTCCAGCAGCTCGCCACCGACGAGAAGGTCGGCGGCCCCGTGCACGGCGTCGTCTTCAAGGGCCGCCGCTATGACACCGGAGACCGGGGCGACTATCTGCGTGCCATTGTCAGACTCGCGTGCGAACGTGAAGACCTGGGACCGGACTTCCGGGCCTGGCTTCGCAGTTACGTAGCCGAGGAGATGTAGCAACGTTGAGCACCGCCGCGACCCGCACCGCAGGGCCCGACCGCCTCTGGACGGTGGACGAGCACCTGGAGGACATCCTCGCGACCGTCCGCCCCCTGGAACCCATCGAGCTGCAACTGCTCGACGCCCAGGGCTGCGTCCTGGTCGAGGACATCACGGTGCCGGTCTCGCTCCCGCCCTTCGACAACAGCTCGATGGACGGGTACGCGGTGCGGGTCACGGACGTCGCGGGCGCGAGCGAGGAGTTCCCGGCCGTCCTGACGGTGATCGGCGACGTCGCGGCGGGTCAGGCCGAGCCGCTGCACGTGGGTCCGGGGGAGACCGCCCGCATCATGACCGGTGCCCCGCTCCCGCCCGGCGCCGAGGCCGTCGTCCCCGTGGAGTGGACCGACGGAGGCCTGGGCGGCGGTCCGGTCACCGGCATGCGGGCCCGCAGCCAGTCCCCCGAGGGCGCCGGCGGGCACGTGCACGTGTACCGCTCGGCCGAGGCACGCGCACACGTACGCGCGAAGGGCAGCGACGTGAAGGCGGGCGACCGCGCCCTGGACGCCGGCGCCGTCCTCGGCCCGCCGCAGATCGCCCTGCTCGCCGCGATCGGCCGCGGCACGGTCCGCGTACGTCCACGCCCGCGCGTGGTCGTCATGTCCACCGGCAGCGAACTCGTCCAGCCCGACGAGCAGTTGGGCGACGGCCAGATCTACGACTCCAACAGCTTCGCCCTCACCGCCGCCGCCCGCGACGCCGGAGCCATCGCCTACCGGGTCGGCGCCGTCGCCGACGACGCCGAGACCCTCCGCGACACCATCGAGGACCAGCTCGTCCGCGCCGACCTCATGGTCACCACCGGCGGCGTCAGCGTCGGGGCGTACGACGTCGTCAAGGAAGCGCTGTCCTCCGTAGGCGACGAGGACGAGGAGGGCGCCGGGATCGACTTCCGCAAGCTCGCCATGCAGCCCGGCAAACCCCAGGGCTTCGGCTCCATCGGCCCCGACCACATCCCGCTGCTGGCGCTCCCCGGCAACCCGGTGTCGTCGTACGTCTCCTTCGAGCTGTTCGTGCGCCCCGCGATCCGCGCCCTGATGGGCCTGGACGACGTCCACCGCCCGACGACCCGGGCCACCCTCACCACGGACAAGGCGCTGACCTCCCCGAAGGGCCGCAGACAGTTCCTGCGCGGGACGTACGCCGACGGCGAAGTCACCCCCGTAGGGGGCGCCGGATCGCACCTGGTCGCGGCCCTCGCGCTCGCCGACGCGCTGATCGTCGTCCCCGAGGACGTCGAGTCCGTGGAACCCGGCACCGAGGTCGAAGTGGTCCTGCTCGGCTGAGTACTCCTGGTTGGCGGTACCGTGTCGCGCACAACACGCCCGGACCGGGAGCGCCACACAGCATGACTGAGCCTTTCCAGGGGGACACCCCTGGACCCCTTGCGCACGACCGACTGACGCACATCGACGACGCGGGCGCCGCCCGGATGGTCGACGTGTCCGCGAAGGACGTGACCGCGCGCACCGCCACTGCCAGCGGACGCGTCCTCGTCTCGCCCCGCGTGGTCGAACTGCTGCGCGGCGAGGGCGTCCCCAAGGGCGACGCCCTGGCCACCGCCCGCATCGCGGGGATCATGGGTGCCAAACGCACCCCGGACCTCATCCCGCTCTGCCACCCGTTGTCGGTGTCGGGTGTGAAACTGGATCTGTCGGTCGCGGACGACGCCGTACGGATCCGGGCCACCGTGAAGACGACGGACCGCACGGGCGTCGAGATGGAGGCCCTCACCGCGGTCTCCGTCGCCGCGCTCACCGTGATCGACATGGTCAAGGCGGTCGACAAGGGAGCGGTCATCACGGACGTGCGCGTGGAGGAGAAGACGGGCGGCAAGTCGGGCGACTGGAGCCGGACATGACGCCCGACGACACCCTGCCCGCGCGGTACCGGGCACTGGTGGTCACCGCTTCCAACCGGGCCGCCGCCGGGGTCTACGAGGACAAGGGCGGCCCCTTGATCGCCGCCGGACTCAAGGAGTTCGGGTTCGCGGTCGAGGGACCGCAGGTGGTCTCCGACGGCCGCCCGGTAGAGGCCGCCCTGCGCGCCGCCGTAGACGCCGGTTACGACGCCGTCGTCACCACCGGCGGCACCGGCGTCTCGCCCACCGACCGCACCCCCGAGGCGACCCGCGCGGTGATCGACTACGAGGTGCCGGGCATCGCCGAGGCCATCCGGGCGTACGGACGGGAGAAGGTGCCGACCGCGGCCCTCTCCCGTGGCCTGGCCGGAGTCGCCGGGCGCACACTGATCGTCAACCTGCCGGGGTCCACCGGCGGGGTGAAGGACGGCCTCGCCGTCCTGGAGCCCCTGCTGGCGCACGCCGTCGACCAGATCCGAGGCGGCGATCACACCAGACCCGCCGACACCAGTGGGGGTGCGAGCTGAACAGCCCATCCTGGCCCGCCGTGCTGGTGGACGGCGACATCGTCCTGAGGCCGATAAAAGTCCGCGACCAGCGCGTCTGGCGCGACGTCAACCGGCGCAACCGGGACTGGCTGCGCCCCTGGGAGGCGACGATTCCGCCGCCCACCCCCAGCGGGCCGATCGCGCACCGGCCGACCTACCGGCAGATGGTCCGGCATCTCCGCTCCGAGGCGAACTCGGGCCGGATGCTGCCGTTCGTCATCGAATACCAGGGGCGCCTGGTCGGGCAGTTGACGGTCGCCGGGATCACCTGGGGCTCGATGTGCTCGGGTCACATCGGCTACTGGGTGGACGAATCGGTGGCAGGGCGCGGAGTGATGCCGACGTCCGTGGCACTCGTCGTCGACCACTGTTTCCGTGCCGTGGGACTGCACCGCATCGAGGTCTGCATTCGCCCGGAGAACGGCCCCAGCCGCCGGGTCGTCGAGAAACTCGGATTCCGTGAGGAGGGCCTCAGGCCCCGCTATCTCCACATCGACGGCGCCTGGCGCGACCACCTCGTCTTCGCGCTCACCGCGGAAGAGGTGCCCGAGGGGTTGCTGGCCCGCTGGCAGCGGGCACGCTCCCGGAGCACCCCGCACGACAACCCCGCATAACCCGGAGGCGTGGAGACGGCGAAGTCCGGAAGCCCGGAAATGGAATAAGTGTTCGAAAGTGATCGACGGATGACCGTCTTGGGGCAACGAATTCGCCAACTCCGCGGCCTGTTGATCGCATCGGTCACAAAAAAAGCTCGAAATATCAGCCAGATCGTGCGACACACCGGCTCAATTGGCAGATGGCCTCACGCAAACCCCTCTACCGTGTGAGGCGTGAGCAGCAGCGGCCTCATCTACGCAGTCATTGTCGGGGCCTGGGCCGCCTACTTGGTGCCGATGTGGCTCCGTAGGCAGGACGAGCTGAACGAGGCCCGTCCGACGGAACGCTTCAGCACCGCCATCCGGCTGCTGTCCGGACGGGCGGGAATGGAGCGCCGGTACGCCAAGGACCTGCGGGCGCGCTCCACCGAGGAGGAGGAGCCCGGCGCCGTCGTGCCGGACGCCGTCACCGACTCGGTGGACGTCCGGGCCTTCGCCATGCCCCCGGCCCGTCCCCAGGTGCACGCGCCCGTCCGCCAGCAGAGCCAGGAGCGGTCGGAAGCGGCGCGCGAACCCGAGCGTGAGCCGGTCCGCGAACCGGCGCGTGAGCAGGCGTCCAAGCCGGTACCCCAGCAAGCCTCCGCGCCGGCCCAGGCGCCCAAGTCCGCACCCGCGCCTGCGCGCAAGCGGGTCCCGGTCGCGCGGCGCAGCCCCGCCGAGGAGGCCGCGGCGGCGCGCGCCCGGCGGGTGAAGGTGCTCGCGCGCCGTCGACGTACCACCGTGATGCTCTTCCTCGCCTTCACGCTCGGCGCGATCGTCGCGGCGGTCGGCGGGCTCGCCCTGCTCTGGGCGCCCGGTGTACCGGCGATCCTGCTCAGCGGGTACATCGCCTACCTGCGCGCCCAGGAACGCCGCCGCTTCGCCTACCAGATGGACCGGCGCCGGGCCGAGGTCGCCGCGCAGCGACTGAGGGAACGTCAGCCGCGTCGGCGCGCGTCCGTGGACGCCGGGATCGACGACGCCGAGGAGGGCCCGGAACCGGAGACGGACCCCGGGCTGTCCGCGCTCGCCGCCGACCGTCGCGCCCTCGTCGAGCAGACCGACCACGCCGAGTGGGTCGACCAGCAGCGCGAGCGGCAGCGTCGGCCGGGCCAGGGCGACAGTTGGGACCCGGTACCGGTACCGCTGCCGACGTACGTCACCGCGCCGGTCGCACCGCGCGCCACGTCCGACGTGGACCTCGGGGCGCCCGACGCGTGGAGCTCGGCCCGCTCCAGTTCCGTAGCGCCCGAGCAGGAGGCGCAGTCCGCCGCGCGGGACGACCGCGATGCCCGGGACGACCGGGACGCTCGGGACGAGGACGCGGAGGACCTGTCGGAGGACAAAACGACGGCGGACGGCCGCACCGACGCCCGTCGCGCCGCCTCCGCCCGCCGCGCCCGCGAGCGGGGCCGCACGCCCCTGTTCGATCAGTACGAGGACGGCGAACGGCCCCGCGCAGCCAACGAGTGACCAGGCAAGGAACGGATTTCCAAGCACCCTGACGGGGATGCTAGAGTTTCACTCGTTGCAAGGGCCTGTGGCGCAGTCTGGTAGCGCACCTCGTTCGCATCGAGGGGGTCTGGGGTTCAAATCCCCACAGGTCCACCGCAATGACTGTTCTTGAGCTGGCTCAGGGGTAGTTGACGAGATCCCGTCCGATCTGTTGATCGGGCGGGATCTTTGGTTTTCCGGGGGTTGTACGCACCCTTCGAGGCCGTGCCGATCACCGAGACCTTGTGGTGGCCTCCCCTGTACGGCGCCGGTCCCGCACACCTCTGGCCAGGCGGCCTGTCCGCCGAGCGCCGGGTGACGGAACGCGAGGCGATTCATGGAGTGGCGGCCCCGGATGGGCAGGTTCATGCGCGAAGTGGACTTCGATCGTGAGTCCACCGACTGCGCGGGGCGTCGCCGTAACCGTGGCTGCGTGGGCGTCGGCGATCGACTGGACGATGGACAGGCCGAGGCCGTGTCCGTCGATGCTGGTGCGGTCCGGGGCGAGCCTGCGGAACGGCTCGAAGAGGGCATCGACCCGGTCGGGGTCGACGAGTGGGCCGGTGTTGGTCACGGTCAGCCGGTCTTCTCCGGCGTGGACGGTGACGTCGCCCTGGGGGTGGTTGTACTGGATGGCGTTGCGTACGAGGTTGGAGACCAGTTGCTTGAGCAGCGCCGGGTCACCGCTGACGGTCAGGGGCTCGATGTGCGTGGAGACGTTGACGGCGTTCTCGTCCGTGAGTGAACGCAGTTCGGATACGGCCTGGGCGACCAGCACGGAGACGTCGGTGTCCTGGACCTGATCGAGTCCGCGGTCGCTGCGCGCGAGAACCAGCAGCGCGGCGACGAGTCTCTCCGCGGAGCGGTTGGCGGTGAGCAGTTCCTCGCGGACCTCGGCGAGGCCGTACGGAAGCGGATCCGCGAGGCCCACCTCGATGCTGGTGCGCTGGACGGTCAGGGGGGTGAGTAGTTCGTGGGAGGCGTTCGCGACGAAACGGCGCTGGCCGGCGAAGGACTTCTCCAGCCGGTCGAGCATGGCGTCGTAGGTGTCGGCGAGTTCCCGCAACTCGTCGTCAGGTCCTGAGAGCCGCAGCCGCTCATGGAGGTTCTCCCCGCTCATCCTGCGGGCGGCCCGGGTCACCTGGCGCACAGGACGCAGGGCACGGCCCGCCAGCCACCAGGCCGTGGTCCAGGACAGGACTGCCATGAGGACCAGCCCGACGGCAGGCCACAGGATCAACTGCCGCAGCGCCGCGTCCTGGAGTTTCTTGGTGACCTCCATGTGCATGAGGTCTATATCCGGGTTTGCTCCGGTATGCGCTCCGGTCGATGAGGTGCGCCCCGATGCCGGCTGCGAGGTGTCCGTCGGTGGCGAGGTGGTCGCCGCCGGTCCCACCATCCGTTATCTTGAGCCCCGATGCCTCCGCCATGGTTCCGTGCCGCGCGAGCAGCGCGACCAGGACCAGCACCGCGGCGCCCACCAGGAAGCAGATCGAGGCGAAGGCGGTGGCCAGCTTGGCGCGGAAGGTCAGCCGGCCGCGCGGGACGGTGCGCGGCCGCGGGCGAGTCAGCACAGCCGGTAACCCGTTCCCGTGTCGGTGGAGATCACGCCACTTCCTCCGATCTTGGTGCGCAGTCGGCTGACGGTGGCTCGCACCGCGCTGGTACGCGAGTCGAGGTTCTCGTCCCAGACCCGGTCCAGGAGTTCGCGGTGGGTGACCGGTTCGCCCCGGGTCTCCAGCAGGAACTCCAGCACCGCGAATTCTTTGGCGGTCAGTTCGACGGCGCGGCCGTGAACGAGCACCTCGTGGCAACTTCGATCCATTTCGATCCCTTTGTGTCGCAGCGGCGCCACCGGAAGAGCGGTCACCCGTCGGCTCAACGCCCTTACCCGGGCCACGAGTTCGGAGAATTCGAAGGGCTTCGTGAGGTAGTCGTCCGCACCGAGGTGATCAAGGCCGTAGACCTTGTCCTCCGGTAAGCCGGCCGCTGTCAGCATCAGGATGCGCGGAGGATCCCTGAGCTCGCCCAGCCGGCGGCAGACCTCGTCACCGCTCAGCACCGGCAGATCGCGGTCGAGGATGATCACGTCGTAGTCGTTGAGCAGGCACTGCCGCTCGGCCATGTCCCCCGACGAGGCAACGTCGACGGCCATGGCTTCACGGCGCAGGCCGGTGGCGATCGTACGGGCCAGGACGTGGTGGTCCTCGGCGATCAGAACTCTCATGGCGCGTTGGTTCCTTGCTCTCTCGCGGGGGCGCGCAACGGTGACCGACGTAAGGGAAGCAGGCGGATCAGGCGGTTGCCCGGTCATCCAACCAGGAGCGCGATTGCAGGGGGATAAGCGTCGGCACGAAGCCGGCCCGACCCTGCGTGGTCCTTATCTCCCTGTAAACGGCGCCCTGTTGTCCTACGGGGACATTGCCTTCCCACCCATCCCTGTGAGGTTCCCGATGCCCACCCTGTCCACTGTTCCGTGGACCCGCGCCGTCCTCGCGGCCGGCGCCGCGTCGCTGGTCCTGGTCCTGTCGGCGTGCGGCGCGCACGACTCCGGCGACGACGTCGCCAGTGCCAAGGGCAGCAAGACGCCCACTTCCAGCGCCTCCGCGAAGAGCAAGGACGCGCAGAAGGCCCGGCTGAAGTTCGCGGCCTGCATGCGCAGCAACGGCGTCGACATGGCGGACCCCGGCGCCGACGGGACGAAGCTGACCATGCCCAGCGACCCCGCGAAGTTCAGCAGCGCCGTCGAGAAGTGCAAGCAGTACATGCCCAGCGCCGATGGGAAGGGCCCCGTCGACAGCGCTTCGGCGGACGCCCAGGCGCTGAAGCTGGCACGGTGCCTGCGCGGCAAGGGAATCGACGTGCCGGACCCCTCCGCGGACAAGCCGTTGAACATCCCCGACGCCGAGTCGCAGAAGACTCAGGACGCCATGAAGGCGTGCGGGGGCGGGGTTTCCGGAAGGGCCGGCCAGTGACCGCCCTCGACAGGGCCGCGGCGCCGCCGCAGGACGACGCCACCCGCCGTCCCGGCCGCCGAAGGCGCCTGACCACCTGGGCCGTCGCGGCGGTCGCGATCGCGGTGATCGGCAGTGGCGCGCTCTACGCGGTGGCCGCCCCCGGCCGGACGATCGCGGCCACCACCGACAGGCCGAAGGAGAGCACCACCACGGTGACCCGGCAGACCCTGGTCAACTCCCAGCAGGTCGACGGGACCCTCGGCTACTCCGGTTCCACCACCGTCAGCGCCCAGTTGCCGGGCATCGTCACCGGCCTGCCCGGCCTCGGCCGCACCGTCACCCGAGGCCACACGCTGTACAGCGTCGACGAGACCCCGGTCGTCCTGATGTACGGCTCCGGCCCGGCCTACCGCGAGATGAGACCCGGCGACGAGGGCCAGGACGTACGGCAGTTGGAGGCCAACCTCCAAGCGCTGGGCTACGACGGCTTCACCGCCGACGACACCTATACCGCCGCCACCGCGAGGGCCGTCGAACGCTGGCAGAAGGACCTCGGGCTGCCGACGGGCGAGCGGACCGGAACCGTCGCGCTGGGCCGGATCTTCTTCGCGTCCGGAGCACTGCGGATCAGCGCACACAAGACCCCGGTCGGCTCCGGTCCCGCACCCGGAACGCCGGTACTGGACGCCACCTCGGACAAGAGGCAGGTGCACGTCGACCTCGACGTCGGGAACCAGTCGCTCGCGAGGAAGAACGAAAAGGTGACCGTCTCCCACCCGGGCGGCAGGACCGTCCAGGGCACGATCACCTCGGTCGGTACGGTCGTCACGGTGACCCCGGGCACCAACGGCAGCTCGGACAGGTCCACCATCGGCGTCGACATCGCGCTCGACAGCGCTGACGCCGGGGCCTACACCCAGGCGCCGGTCACCGTCGGCCTGCGGACCGCCGAGAAGAAGAACGTGCTCACGGTGCCGGTCACCGCGCTGCTGGCACTCAGCGAGGGCGGCTACGGCGTCGAAGCCATCGGCTCGGGCGGACGGTCCACCATCGTCCCCGTCACCCTCGGCATGTTCGCCGACGGCAGGGTGGAGGTCAGCGGCCAGGGCCTGGCGGCCGGCACCGAGATCGGGGTCGCCCAATGACCGGCCCCCTGGTGGAACTTCGCGAGGTCGGTCACGTCTACCCCGGCGGAACCAGAGTGCTGCACGACGTGTCCCTGCGCGTCCGGCACGGGGAACTCCTCGCGATCGTCGGCCCGTCCGGCTCCGGGAAATCCACCCTGCTCAACCTCATCGGCACCCTGGACACGGCCACTTCGGGCACCGTGACCATCGCCGGCCACGACATCGCCACTCTCAAGGAGCGCCAGGTCTCCGCGCTGCGGGCCCGCGCCATCGGTTTCGTCTTCCAGCAGTTCTTCCTCGCTCCTTCGATCAGCGCCCTGGACAACGTCGCCGACGGCCTCCTGTACGCCGGCGTGGCCCGCGGGCAGCGCCGCGCACGCGCCGAGCGGACGCTGCGCAGGGTCGGCCTCGGCCACCGCCTGGACCACCGCCCGCACGAACTGTCCGGGGGCGAGAAGCAGCGCGTCGCCATCGCCCGCGCGGTCGTCGGAGACCCACCGCTGCTGCTCGCCGACGAGCCGACCGGCGCCCTGGACACCACCTCGGGGGCATCGGTGCTGGAACTCCTGCGGGAGCTCAACACGTCCGGCACCACCGTCGTCCTGATCACCCACGACCAGGAGCTGGCCGCCTCGCTCCCGCGCCGGGTCCGCGTCCTCGACGGCCGGGTCGACGAGGAGGTGAGGTCGTGAGCTCCGGGCAACTCGTCCCCCACCGCCTCGGTCCCGCCGACACCGTGCGCGTCGGCAGCGCGGGCCTGCGGGTCCGCCCGGCCCGAGTGGTGCTCTCCGCCCTCGGCATCGCGATCGGGATCGCCGCCATGGTCGCGGTGATCGCCATCTCCTCCTCCAGCCAGGCTGCCTTCAACGCCCGGCTCGCCTCCGTGGGCACCAATCTGCTCACCGTGACCCCCGGAAAGGACTTCCTCGGGAAACCGGCCCCGCTGCCCGAGAGCTCCGTGGGCATGGTCGAACGCATCGCTCCCGTCGACTCCGCCTCGGCCACCGGCAGCGTCGACGACGCCCATGTCTACCGCAACGACCACATCCCCCAGGACGCCAGCGGCGGCATCGGCGTCCTCGCCACCGGGCTCGACCTCCCCACGACAGTCGGTCTGCACCTGGCGGCCGGCACCTGGCTCAACGCCGCGCAGGCCCGCTACCCGACCGTCGTGCTGGGCGCCACCACGGCCGAGCTCCTCGGCATCACCCACCCCGGCAACCGGATCTGGCTCGGCGGCCAGTGGTTCACCGTCACCGGCATCCTGCACAAGGCGCCGCTCGCGCCGGAGCTGGACACCTCGGCCCTGGTCGGCTGGGACGCCGCGAAGCGCCTGCTCGGCTTCGACGGCAGGCCCACCCAGATCTACCTCCGCAGCGCGGACAGCAAGGTCGGCCAGGTCCGCGACGTCCTCGCGGCCACCGTCAACCCCGAGAACCCCAGCGAGGTCACCGTCTCCCGACCCTCCGACGCGCTCACCGCCAAACAGGCCGCCAACAACGCCTTCACCAGCCTGCTGGTCGGCATCGGCGGCATCGCCCTGCTCGTGGGCGGCGTCGGCGTGGCCAACACCATGGTCATCGCCGTCCTGGAACGACGCGGCGAGATCGGCCTGCGCCGTTCCCTGGGTGCCACCCGCGCCCAGATCCGCACCCAGTTCCTGACCGAGTCCGTACTGCTGTCCACCCTCGGCGGAGCGAGCGGCGCCGCACTGGGCGCCGTAGCCTCGGCGGGCTACGCCGTCTATCAGGGCTGGCAGGTCGTCATACCCCCGTGGGCCTTGGCAGTCGGTGTCGGCGCCACGATCGCCATCGGTGCCTTCGCCGGCCTCTGGCCCGCCGTCCGCGCCGCCCGCCTCGCTCCCCGAGAAGCCCTCTCGAGCCCGTAGCGGGCCATCGGCGAACCCGATGAGTCGCCCCGCGGATCACGGGACCTGAACGACACCGCCGAGGGAGTCGCAAGGGCTCACAGCGCCTTCGCGAAGCACCGGCTGTCGTCGTGGAAGCGGTAATGGCCGAACTTCACGCAGGGCTCGTAGTCGCTGGACGTGTAGAGGGCGATGGCCTCCGGCTGCTTGGTGCCGGTCTCCAGGACCATGCGGGTGCGGCCGGCCGTGCGGGCGTCCTCCTCCAGGGCGGCCAGCATGCGGCGGGCGAGGCCCAGGCCGCGGGCCTGCTCGATCACGTACATGCGCTTGAGCTCGGCGTCGCCGTCCTCGTTGCCCTCGCCGTTGGCGTCCTGGGAGCGCCAGCCGCCGGTGGCCACGGGGTCGTCGTGCTCGTCGTACGCGATGAGGTACACGCCGTTCGGCGGGGTGAAGTCCGACGGGTCCAGGACCGTGGCGTCGCCGCCGTCGCCGTAGCGGTCGTGGTACTCCGCCTGGACCTGGTCGTTCAGCTTGACGGCGTCGGGGTGGTCGAACGGGACGGGGCGTATATTCATGCCGAGTATCGTACTTCTATGCGAAGGGAGGGTCTGCGGAGTTCTGTGCGGGCCCGTGAGGGTCTGCTCGGGGCGGATCTGGACTCCGTCCAGTGTGCCGGTATTGTGCCCGAGTGCTCACTGTGACCTCTGCCAATGTGAACGGACTGCGGGCCGCCGCGAAGAAGGGCTTCGTGGAGTGGCTCGCGGAGACCTCCGCCGATGTGCTCTGTCTGCAGGAGGTGCGGGCCGAGCCGGAGCAGTTGCCGGAGCACGTCCGCACCCCCGAGGGCTGGCACGTCGTGCACGCCCCGGCCGCCGCCAAGGGCCGCGCCGGTGTCTCCCTCTACACCCGCCGCGAGCCGGACCGCGTCCAGGTCGGCTTCGGATCGGCCGAGTTCGACGGGAGCGGTCGTTACGTCGAGGCCGACCTCCCCGGTGTCACGGTCGCCAGCCTCTACCTGCCCTCCGGCGAGGTCGGCACCGAGCGGCAGGACGAGAAGGTGCGCTTCATGGGTGAGTTCCTCACCTATCTGAAGGGGCTGCGTGAGCGGGCCGCCGCCGACGGGCGCGAGGTCGTCGTCTGCGGCGACTGGAACATCGCCCACCAGCCCGCCGACCTCAAGAACTGGCGCGCCAACCAGAAGAGCTCCGGCTTCCTGCCGGAGGAGCGGGAGTGGCTGAGCAGCGTCTTCGACGCGGAGGACGGGGCGTATGTCGATGTCGTGCGCGCCCTGCATCCGGACGTGGAGGGGCCGTACTCCTGGTGGTCCTACCGGGGGCGGGCGTTCGACAACGACAGCGGATGGCGGATCGACTATCACGTCTCGACGGCCGGGCTCGCCGCCAAGGCGGTCAAGGGGTATGTCGAGCGCGCGGCCACGCATGACGAGCGCTGGTCGGACCACGCGCCCGTGACGGTGGTCTACGACCTCTGAGGTCCCTGGTCGCCGCCGGCCTGGAGTCGGCGGTCCATCGCCATCGAGAGTTCCGCCTCTACGACGCTCTTCGCCAGCGGTCGTAGGCGTTGCAGGTCCTCCGCCGTGCGGTCCTCGGAGATGACCAGGTCGGTGAAGAGCTCGGCGAGGGCGTCCGTGTGCGCGCGGACGCGGCGGCCCGCGCTGAGGACGTCGGCGAGGGGGATGCCCTCGCGGACCAGCGCGGCCGTGACGTCGAGGAGGCGGCGGCTGATGTGGACGATCTCGCCGCCGTCGGTGCCGAGGTAGCCCAGTTCCAGCGAGGCGGCGAAGTTCTCCGGGGTCGCCTGGTCGCCGAAGTAGTCGGCGAGGGCCTCCGGGGTGAGCCGGACCGGCGTCTCCTCGGTGGGAGCGCCGAGGCCGAGCAACTCGCCCACGTTGCGGCCGTGGTCGAAGGCCTCGGCGAGTTCCGCGATGCCGTTGAGGGTGTGGCCGCGCTCCAGGAGCGCCGAGATCGTGCGCAGGCGGGCCAGGTGCGTCTCGTCGTACCAGGCGATACGGCCCTCCCGGCGCGGCGGGTGGATGAGTTTGCGCTCGCGGTAGAAGCGCAGGGTGCGCACCGTGATGCCGGCCTCCTCGGCCAGTTCCTCCATGCGGTACTCGCGCTTCTCCGCCTGTTCCGCCCGTTCCGCCTTCTCCGCCACGCCCGCACCCTACGTCGTACCCCCGGTAACTTTCCTTGTCCCGACCCCTACCCATGAGTAAGAAGCTGCCCTACGCTCCGATTGCGCCAGTGTTCACTGGCGCGGTCGCGTGGGTCGTATGGAGGGCGCGGGATGACCGAACACGAGCACGAGTACGAACGCGAGCATGTGCGGGTGGCGGTGATCGGGTCAGGGTTCGGCGGGCTGGGGGCCGCGGTGCGGTTGCGGCGCGAGGGTGTCACCGACTTCGTCGTCCTGGAGCGCGCCGACAGCGTGGGCGGCACCTGGCGGGACAACAGCTATCCCGGCTGCGCCTGCGACGTACCGTCCCATCTGTACTCGTTCTCCTTCGCGCCGAACGCCGACTGGCCGCGCACCTTCTCCGGGCAGGAACACATCCGTGCGTACCTGGAGAACGTCGCGGACGTCTTCCGGCTCCGGCCCCACATCCGCTTCAACTCCGAGGTCAAGATGATGACTTGGGACGCGGAGCGGCTGCGGTGGGACATCGAGACCACCGGCGGTTCCTACTCCGCCGACCTCGTCGTCTCCGCCACCGGCCCGCTGTCCGACCCCAAGGTCCCGGACGTCCCGGGGCTCGACTCCTTCCCCGGCAAGGTCTTCCACTCCGCGCGCTGGGACCACGACTACGACCTGCGCGGCAAGCGCGTCGCGATGGTCGGCACCGGCGCCTCCGCGATCCAGATCGTGCCGGCGATCCAGCCCGACGTGGAGCGCCTCACCCTCTTCCAGCGCACCCCGCCCTGGGTGATGCCCCGCGTCGACCGCCCCATCAGCGCCGCCGAACGCGCCGTACACCGCGCACTGCCCTTCACCACCCAGCTACGGCGCGGACTCCTGTGGGGCATACGGGAGTTGCAGACCCAGGCCTTCACCAAGCGGCCCAACGAGCTTGTCCTGGTGGAGCAGTTGGCCAAGAAGAACATGGCCCGCGCCATCAAGGACCCGGCGCTGCGCGCCAAGCTCACCCCCGACTACCGCATCGGCTGCAAGCGGATCCTGCTCTCCCGCGCCTACTACCCGGCCCTCGCCCAGCCCAATGTGGACGTCGTGGCAAGCGGGTTGAGCGAGGTCCGCGGTTCGACGGTCGTCGCGGCCGACGGCACCACGGCCGAGGTCGACGCGATCGTCTTCGGCACGGGCTTCCACGTCACGGACATGCCGATCGCCGACCGGGTCGTCGGCGCGGACGGGCGCACGCTCGCCGAGGCGTGGCAGGGCGGAATGCAGGCGCTACGAGGGGCCTCCGCGGCAGGGTTCCCGAACTGGATGACCGTCATCGGGCCCAACACCGGCCTCGGGACGTCCTCCATGATCCTGATGATCGAGTCCCAGCTGAACTATCTCGCCGACTACGTACGGCAGTTGGACGTCCTGGGCGGCCGCGTCGCCCTCGACGCCCGGCCGAGCGCCGTGAGCGCGTGGAACCGGCGCGTGCAGGACCGTATGAAGCGCACGGTGTGGAACACGGGCGGCTGCACGAGCTGGTACATGGACGCGTCCGGCCGCAACACCACCATCTGGCCCGGGACCACGGCCGAGTTCCGCAAGGCCACCAGGCGAGTCGACCTCACGGAGTACGAGGTCGCGCGAGCGCAGGTCAACAAAAAGACCGAGCAGGCGGAGGTGGCGAGCGCGTGAGCCGTCTCATGCACGTTGCCTCCGGGCCGTACGCCCCGCCCGTCCCCGCCCGCGAACTCGCCGTCACCTCGGCCGACGGCTCCCGGCTGCATGTCGAGGTGCACGGTCCCGAGGACGCGCCCGCCGTCGTCCTCGCGCACGGCTGGACCTGTTCCACGGCCTTCTGGGCCGCGCAGGTACGGGACTTGGCGGTCGACCACCGGGTCATCGCCTACGACCAGCGGGGTCACGGGCGCAGTCCGGTGGCCGTCGCGCACAGTACCGACGCGCTCGCCGACGACCTGGAAGCCGTACTGGAGGAGACGCTCGCGCCCGGGGAGAAAGCCGTGGTCGCGGGGCACTCCATGGGCGGGATGGCCGTGCTGGCGGCGGCCGGGCGGGCGGGGTTCCGGGAGCACGCGGTGGCCGTTCTGCTGTGCAGTACGGGGAGTTCACGGCTGGTCGACGAGTCGCTGGTGGTGCCGATGCGGGCCGGGCGGATGCGGACCCGGCTGACCCGGAAGATACTGGGGACGCGGGCACCGCTCGGGCCGGTCACGCCGACCGCGCGGCGGATCCTCAAGTACGGGACGATGGGCCCTGGTTCGGCCCCGCACATGGTCGAGGCGTGCGCGCGCATCGTGCACGCGTGCCCGAGGGCGGTGCGGTACGCGTGGTCGCGGGTGCTTGATTCGCTCGATCTCGACGACGGCGTACGGGAGTTGGCGGTGCCGACGGCTGTCGTCGTCGGGACGGCGGACCGGTTGACGCCGCCGGTGCATGCGCGGGCGTTGGTCGCCGCGCTGCCCAACTGCATCGGGATCACCGAACTTCCCGGGCTCGGTCATATGGCGCCCGTCGAGGCGCCGGAGCTGGTCAGCGCGAAGATTCGTGAACTGGTCGCTATATACGTGGAGTTCGATCAGGTTAAGGAGGGCGCATGAGCAGCAGGGTCAGCCTGGAAGGGCAGGTCGCGGTCGTGACCGGGGCCGCGCGGGGTGTCGGTGAGTTGCTCGCCCGCAAACTCTCCGCGCGCGGAGCCAAGTTGGCGCTGGTCGGGCTGGAACCCGATGCGCTGAAGCAGGTCTCCGAGCGGCTGCACACCGACAGCGACCACTGGTACGCCGACGTGACGGACCACGAGGCGATGGCCCGGGTCGCGGCCGAGGTGAAGGAGCGGTTCGGGAAGGTCGACATCGTCGTCGCCAACGCGGGCGTCGCGAACGGTGGGCCTTTCCTCGACTCCGATCCGGTCGCGTGGCGGCGGGTGATCGAGGTGAATCTGATCGGGTCCGCCGTGACCGCACGGGCGTTTCTGCCCGTGCTGATGGAGAGCCGGGGGTATCTGCTGCAGATCGCCTCGCTGGCCGCGATCACGCCGGCGCCGATGATGACCGCGTACTGCGCGTCCAAGTCGGGGGTCGAGGCGTACGCGCACAGTCTGCGGGCCGAGGTCGGTTACAAGGGCGTACGGGTCGGGGTCGGGTATCTGTCGTGGACCGACACGGACATGGTGCGGGGGGCTGATCAGGACGCGGTCATGCGGGAGTTGAGGGAGCGGTTGCCCTGGCCGTCGAACAAGACGTATCCGCTCGGGCCGGCGGTCGATCGGATCGTCGCCGGGATCGAGCGGCGGTCGAGTCATGTGTACGGGCAGTGGTGGTTGCGGGGGATGCAGGGGGTGCGGGGGTATCTGCCGGGGGTCATCGGGTCGGTGGGGCAGCGGGAGATGCGGCGGTTCGGGGCTCGGTTGGACGGGATGCGGTCGGGGCTTGTGGGGGCGGGTGGGGCGGCGGACGAAGCGGCCCGGGCTACGGCGCGTGTCACGGAGGGTGACTGATCGAAATGCGGGGTTTGTCCTGGCGTGTGAATCTGGTCGAGGCCCGGCCAAGGGCCAATCCCCCCACTACGGGAGTGAACCCACATGGGTATGAAGGACCAGTTCCAGGACAAGGCCAAGGACCTCGCCGACAAGGCCAAGGACCGTATGGACCAGGGCAAGGACCAGGCGCGGGACCGCGGTCAGCAGCGGGACGAGGACGTTGAGCGTACGGGGCAGGGTGCGCGGGAGCGTATGGACCAGGAGATGGACCAGGACTACGACGCGTAGCCGCTGCGCTCGGCTTTAGCCGGTTTGCGTGGGGTGCCCTGTGTTTTGGGGCGCCCCGCGTTTGCGTTTTCCGGTGCGTTTTCGGCTGCGTTGTTGGGTGCGGGGCGGTGGGGGCTGGGCGCGCCCGCGCGGCGGAGCCGCAAAGAGACACAGTGCCGCGCCCCTAAGGGAGTTGGCCTTGCCTGTCTCAAGAGCGTGGCGGAGTCGCACGTAGGCACGCCCACGCGGCGGTGTCGCAAAATGACACAGGCCCGCGGCCCCTGAAGAAGGGACTTGGCGGCCCCCTCTCAAGAACGTGGCGGCAACTTCGGCCTGCTTCGGTCCGGGACGGCTGAGTAGTCGGGCGGGGTCGCCGCCGGGTGGAGGGCCAGTAGGTCCAGGGCCAGCTTGATCGCGTCGTCCAGCTGCGCATGGCGCCCCTCTGCCCAGTCCAATGGCGTGCGGAGGATCTCCAAGTCCGGGGTCACGCCCCTGTTCTCCACCGACCAGCCGTACGCGTCGAACCAGGCCGCGTTCATGGGGACCGTGATCACCGTGCCGTCGCCGAGTTGGTGGCGGCCGGTCATGCCCACCACTCCGCCCCAGGTTCGTTGACCCACCACCGGGCCGAGTTTGAGGAGTTTGAAGGCGGCCGTGATCATGTCGCCGTCCGAGGATGTCGCTTCGTCGGCGAGGGCAACTACCGGTCCCCTGGGGGCATTTGAGGCGTACGACACCGGCTGGGCGTTGCGGGTCAGGTCCCAGCCCAGGATCGTGCGGGTCAGTTTCTCGACCACCAGCTCGCTGATGTGGCCGCCCGCGTTGCCGCGTACGTCGACGATGAGGGCCGGGCGGGACACCTCAAGGCGCAGGTCGCGGTTGAACTGGGCCCAGCCGGAGCCGCCCATGTCGGGGATGTGGAGGTAGCCGCAGTGGCCGCCGCTCAACTCCCGTACCACCGCCCGGCGTTTGGCCACCCAGTCCTGGTAGCGGAGGGGACGCTCGTCGATCAAGGGGACCACTGCTACGCGGCGGGCCCTGCCCTCGCCCTCCGCCGGGGTGAAGGTCAGCTCGACCGTCGTACCGCCCGCGCCGGCCAACAGGGGGTAGGGGCCCGTCAGTTCGTCCACCGGGCGGCCGTCCACGTGGGTCAGGATCGCGCCCTCCCGGATGCCGGTGCCGGCCAGGGGGGAGCGGGCCTTGGAGTCCGAGGACTCGCCGGGGAGGATGCGGGCGACCGTCCAACCGCCCTCCCTGCGTACGAAGTTGGCGCCCAGCAGGCCTTGTCGGCGCTGGTAGTGGGGCGGGCCCTCGTTGCGGCGGGACGCGGTGACGTAGGCGTGCGAGGTGCCCAACTCGCCCAGGACTTCCCGCAGTAGGTCCGCGAAGTCGTCCGGGGAAGCCACCCGTTCGACCAGCGGGCGGTACTGCTCCAGCACCCCGGTCCAGTCGATGCCGCACATCTGCGGGTCCCAGTAGTACGCGCGGATCAGGCGGCCCGCCTCCTCGTACGACTGGCGCCACTCGGCGGGCGGGTCCACCTCGTGGAGGATGCGGCGGAGGTCGATCCAGACCGTCGAGTCGCTGTCGCCGGACTCGGTGGAGGGGACCGCTCGTAGTTCGTCCTCGTCCACGACGACCAGGCGTGAGCCGTCTCCGCTCACCGCGAACCAGTCGAGGTGGTCGACCAGTTCGGACTTCTTCGCCTTGCTGATGTTGAAGTATTCGAGGGTCGGCCGGCCGCTCGTGTCGTCCGGGTTGGCGAAGGTCTCGCCCAGCGCGCCCGAGATCGGCCAGCGCAGCCAGACCAGTCCGCCGCCCGAAACCGGGTACAGCGCCGAGTACTTGGAGGCCGAGACGGGGAAGGGGGTGACTCTGCTCTCCAGTCCTTCCACCTCCACGGTCACCGCGCCGTCCGCGCCCTCGTCGTCCTCCGCCGCGTCCAGGCCCCCGGCGGCCGGCCGGCCCTCCGGGGTCAGCGCGAAGGGGGACGGGGTCGCCGAGGACAGCGGTACCAGGTACGGACGGCAGCCGAGCGGGAAGGACAGGTCGCCGGTGTGGACGTCGTAGACCGGGTCGAAGCCGCGCCAGGAGAGGAAGGCGAGGTAGCGGCCGTCCCGCGTGAAGACCGGATTCTCGTCCTCGAAGCGGCCGTTGGTGACGTCGACGATCAAACGGTCCTTTATCCGTGCCATCTTGATCTGGCGGAGCGAGCGGCCGATGCCGGGGTGGGACCAGGTCAGCCAGGTGCCGTCGGGGGAGAAGGCGAGGTCCCGTACCGGCCCGTTGATCGAGCAAATGAGCTCCGTCACCTCGCCGTTGGAGTCTTCGGTGGCGTCCAGCAGGAGCAGCCGACCGTCGTGGGCCGCGATCGCCAATCGCTCGCCGGCCGTGTCCGACACCAGCTCCAGTACGCGGCCCACCTCGCCGGAGGCGAGTCGGCGGGGCTCGCGTTCGCCGGAGGCGCGGGGGAGGTAGGCGATCTCGATCGCGTCCTCGCCGTCCGCGTCCGTGACGTAGGCGACCTGCCCGCCGGAGCCGAGCATCTCGGGGAGGCGGACCCGTACGCCCGGGGTGTCGGTGATGGTGCGGGCGGGGCCGTCGCGGTGCGTGAGCCAGTACAGGCTGCCGCGTACGACGACGGCGCTCGCGCGGCCCGTCTCGTCGACCGAGATGCCGTCGACGTGCTGGGCGGCGGGGACTTGGTACGTACGGCGGCCCGCGCGCGGCCCGCTCAACCGCACGTCCAGCTTGCGCGGGACCGAGGCCGCCGACAGGTCGTCGACGATCCACAGGTCGCCGGCGCACTGGTACACGACCCGGGTGCCGTCGCTCGCCGCGTGCCGGGCGTAGAAGGCGTCGTGATCGGTGTGGCGCCGCAGGTCGGAGCCGTCGTAGGAACAGGAGTAGAGGTTGCCGATGCCCTCGTGGTCGGAGAGGAAGGCGATGCGGCCGTCGACGAACATGGGGGAGTGCAGGTGGCCTTCGAGGTCCGCGAGCAGGCGGCGGCCGTGCAGCCAGAGGCGGCCCATCGCGCCGCCGCGGTAGCGCTTCCAGGCGGCCGGTTCGTGCGGCGGGGTGCCGGTGAGGAGCAGGGTCTGGCGTTCGCCGTCGACGTCGGCGAGCTGGATGTCGGAGACCGGGCCCCAGGGGAGGCGGCCGCCGGGGTCGCCGTCGGTGGGGACCTTGTGGGCCCAGGTGAAGTACGAGAACGGCTCGCCGTGCGAGGCGACCGCGAGGATGTCGCCGTCCGGGGTCCAGCCGCAGACCTGGGTGTCGGCGCTGCCCCAGTACGTCAGCCGGCGGCCGGGTCCGCCCTCGACCGGCGCGAGATGGATCTCCGGGACCAGGCTGCGCCAGGTCGTGTACGCGATGTGGCGGCCGTCGGGCGAGAAGCGGGGGTGGCCGACCTTCGTGCGGTCGACGGTGAGCCGCCAGGCGCGGCCCCTGCCGTCGAGAGGGGCTAGCCAGAGGTCGTCCTCGGCCACGAAGCTCAGGAGGTCGCCACTGAGGTGCGGCAGGCGCAGATAGCTCACCTCCCTATGCTTTTCCGCGGGACGGACCGGAGCAACTTATGAAAAATCACCGGCGTGGCGGCGGCCCGGGCCGTATCGTGACTCAACACACGTACGAAACGGTTTCGTTTCGTAGAGAGGTGCGCTACATTCGTCATGTACGAAACCGTGTCGTTCGGAGCTGGGAAGGTGAGTCGCATGACTGAGGTCGCAACGGCGCGTCGCAGTCGCATCACACCCGAGCGAGAGGCCGAGTTGTACGCGGCCGTGCTCGACCTGCTCCGGGAAGTCGGCTACGACGCCCTCACCATGGACGCCGTGGCCGCCCGCACCCGGTCCAGCAAGGCGACGCTCTACCGCCAGTGGGGCGGCAAGGCCGAGCTGGTGGCCAAAGCGGTGCGGCACAACAAGCCCGGCGCATCGGCCGCCGAGGTCAACACCGGCTCGCTCAGGGGCGACTTCCACGCCCTCACGATGCGGTCGGACGACTGCGAGATGGAGCAGAACTCCGCGCTCATGCGGGGCCTGGCCATGGCGATGCACGGCAGCCCGGACCTCCTCAAGGCGTTCCGGGAACACCTCGTCGAACCCGAGATGACGGAGTTCAAGACCGTGCTCCAGCGGGCCGTCGACCGGGGTGAGATCCGTGCCGACAACCCGGCGATCGAGTACATCGTGCACATGATGATCGGCGGGTTCGCAGCCCGCACCATGATCGACGAGCAGCCGCCCACCCAGGCCTTCCTGCTGTCGTACATCGACGCCGTGGTGCTCCCCGCACTGGGCGCACCCACCACCTGACCGACCCACACCACCCGATACAGCACGCCCACCTGACGTAACCGCTCACGTCGTCGGGCCGATCACCCGTGTCCCCAACCGGTTGATCACCCCTGCCCCGAAGAACCCCACGACCTGACCGGGAGTACGCCCTCGTGGCCACGTTCCTCTACAAAGTCGGCCGGCTCGCCTTCAGGCGACGGCACTACGTCGCCCTTCTATGGATCGCGCTGCTGACGCTCGCGGGAGTCGGTGCGGCCGGCGCGCCCGCAGCGGGCTCCACCTCCTTCTCCATACCCGGGACCGAGGCCCAGAAGGCCTTCGACCTGCTGGACCAGCGCTTCCCCGGCTCCAGTTCGGACGGCGGCACCGCGCGCGTCGTCTTCAAGGCGCCGAGCGGCGAGAAGATGACCGACGCAGGCAACAAGGCGACCGTCGAGAAGACGGTGAAGGAGCTGGCCGACGGCTCCGAAGTCGTCTCCGTCTCCGACCCGTTCACCACGAACGCCGTGAGCAAGGACGGGACGGTCGCCTACACCTCGGTGAAGTACGACGTCGCCGGCATGGAACTCAAGGACTCCAGCAAGGACGCCCTGGAGGACACCGCGGCCCAGGCCCGGGCCACCGGGCTGACCGTCGACGTCGGCGGTGACGCGCTCCAGGCCGCCGCGGAGATGGGCGTCGGCGAGATCATCGGTATCGCCCTGGCCGCCGTCGTCCTCCTCATCACCCTGGGTTCGCTGGTCTCGGCCGGCCTGCCGCTGCTGACGGCGATCATCGGGGTGGGGATCGGCGTCTCGACGATCACGGTCCTGGCGAAGACGCTGGACCTGGGATCGACGACCTCGACGCTGGCGATGATGATCGGCCTCGCCGTCGGCATCGACTACGCGCTGTTCATCGTGTCCCGCTACCGGGCCGAGCTGGCCGAGGGCCGCGAACGCGAGGACGCGGCCGGCCGGGCCGTCGGCACCGCGGGTTCGGCGGTGGTCTTCGCCGGTCTCACGGTCGTCATCGCGCTGGCCGGTCTCGCCGTCGTCAACGTGCCGATGCTGACCAAGATGGGTGTCGCGGCGGCGGGCACGGTCGTGGTCGCGGTGTTCATCGCACTGACCATGATCCCGGCGCTGCTCGGTTTCGCGGGCCGCAGGATCAAACCCACCGGCGAGAGGGCCAAGTGGCTGGGCGGCGGCAGCGCCAAGGAAGCGGCCAAGGCGGCCAGGCCGAACATGGGCACCCGCTGGGCGAGCTTCGTCGTACGGCGCCCCGCCGCCGTCCTGATCCTCAGCGTGCTCGGCCTCGGTGCGATCGCGCTGCCGGCCAGCCAGCTGCAGCTGGGTCTGCCCGACGACAGCTCACAGCCGACGTCCACCACCCAGCGACGGGCCTACGACCTCCTCGCGGAGGGCTTCGGCCCCGGCTTCAACGGCCCGCTGATGATCGTCGTGGACGCCAAGAACAGCGACGCGCCCAAGGCCGCCGTCACCACGGTGACCGACAAGATCAAGACCCTCGACGACGTGGTCTCGGTCAGCCCGGCCATGTTCAACAAGGCCGGCGACACCGCGACGATCACCGTCGTGCCCGACTCCAAACCGTCGTCGGTCACCACCGAGGACCTGGTGCACTCCATCCGTGACGAGGGCACCGGCATCAAGGCCGACACGGACGCACAGGTACTGGTCACCGGTACCACGGCGATGAACATCGACTTCTCGCAGAAGCTCAACGACGCCCTGATCCCGTACCTGGCCCTGGTCGTCGGCCTGGCCTTCCTGCTGCTGATCGTCGTCTTCCGCTCGATCCTGGTCCCGCTGAAGGCGGCCCTCGGCTTCCTGCTCAGCGTGCTCGCCTCGCTCGGCGCGGTCGTCGCCGTCTTCCAGTGGGGCTGGCTGTCGGGCCTGATCGGCGTGGAGGAGACCGGTCCGATCATGTCGATGATGCCGATCTTCCTGGTGGGCGTGGTCTTCGGCCTGGCGATGGACTACGAGGTGTTCCTCGTGACCCGGATGCGCGAGGCGTACGTCCATGGCGAGAAGCCCAGCCAGGCCGTCGTCACCGGGTTCAGGCACGGTGCCCGGGTCGTCACGGCCGCGGCGGTCATCATGATGGCCGTCTTCGCCGGCTTCATCACCTCCAGCGAGTCCATGGTCAAGATGATCGGCTTCGGCCTGGCGGTCGCCGTCTTCTTCGACGCGTTCGTGGTCCGCATGGCGATCGTCCCGGCGGTGCTCGCGCTGCTCGGCAAGCGGGCGTGGTGGCTGCCGAAGTGGCTGGACCGGATACTGCCGAACGTGGACGTCGAGGGCGAGGGTCTGCGCGAGCTGGACTCCAAGGACTCCGACCCCGACGAGGACCGCGAACTGGTACGCGCCTGACCTCCAGGTACGGCATCAGTGGACCCCGGCCCGTTCATTCGGCGCCGGGGTCTTCCGTTCACCCGGTGTGCAGCACCCGAAAGCGACCAGGTTCCGCCGGATCCCGGTCAACAACTTGGACCGGCGCCCAGGCCCACTGCCACACACCGATCCCCGGCACACGGGAGAACGAGATCGCCCCGCGCGTACCCTCGACCGCGACATGCGGCCAGGACGCGGCGGAACGCAGCACATCGGCAAGAACGACAACGGCGTCGTACCCCTCAAAGGCAACGAACGAGGGCGCGCCGCCCAACCGCCCCCGCAGCGCGGCCTCGACACGCACACCAAGTGCCCCGAGCCGTTCGGGCAGATAGCGCAGGAACGGAACCGAGGCGCCGTCGTCCCCCAACAACCCACCCCACTCGGCGAATTCGGGCTGCCCGGCCGGAGCGCCGACCAACACCTCCCCGAGCCGCGGATCCCGCCGAACGCACTTCACGATCGAGACGGCCGGCTCCGGATACCCGACGAGGAGAAGCAGGGCGGTCGCGCGACTGTCGACGAGTGCGTCGCACACGGCCTCCGTGCCGAGCGCACGCATGTCGAACTCGACGACGGAACCACCGTGCGGGACAAGGCAGTTGCGCAGAATCCGCGCCCCGGACGCCCAGTACACGCTCGGATCGGCGGCGACGGCGACCCGACGATGCCCCGCACCGAGCAGGAACTCCGCGTAGACCCGCCACCCATGTGACTGAGCAGGAGCAATCCGCGCGACCCACTCCGAAGGCTCATCGGTCAACGCGTCAAGAACAGCCGACGAACACAGAAACGGCAGCCCGAGCGCATCCGCCCTGGCGGCAACAGCACGAGCGACAACGCTGTGATACTCCCCGACCAGCGCGACCACCCCCAGACCGGCCAATTCGTCTACGGCCGCCACGGCCCTCTTCGGATCAGCGGCCGTGTCCCGAACCACCAACTCAAGAGGGGCCCCGGCGATCCCACCCCCCTCATTGACCTCCCGAGCCCCCAACTCCAGCCCCGCGAGCAGGTGTTGCCCCGCCTCCGCCCACCCGGGCCGAGTCAGCGGAACGAGCACGCCGATCCGAACGGCCGGTCGTGAAGCGCTGGGCGGTGGCGTACTCATGATGTTGCGTCTCCCGTACGTCGATTCCGGCGAGGCTTCGATAACCTCCCGGGGTATGACCACCCTGTCCGAACGTCCCAACACCGCGCTGCTGGTGATCGACGTACAGGTCGGCGTCGTTGCCGATGCGTACGCGCGTGACGCGGTCGTCGCCAACATCGCCGGACTCGTCGACAGGGCCCGCGAGGAATCCGTGCCGGTCGTCTGGATCCAGCACTTCGACGAGAACGTGCCCCAGGGCAGCGAGGCCTGGCAGTACGTCCCCGAACTCACCCGCCACGACCCGGAACCTCTCGTCCCCAAGAGCTACCCCGACTCCTTCGAGGGCACGTCCTTGGAACAGGTACTGGCCGAGGCCGGAGTCGGACGCCTCGTGGTGGCCGGCGCATCCACCGACGCCTGCATCCGCTCCACGATCCACGGCGCCTTCGTACGCGGCTACGACGTGACGCTCGTCGCCGACGCCCACACCACGTCGGACTTGAGCCGCTGGGGTGCGCCGCCGCCGGAGCAGGTCATCGCGCACACGAACCTGTACTGGAAGTACCACGAGGCGCCAGGTCGTACGGCTGCTGTAGCCCAGGCAAAAGAAGTCACCTGGTCGTAGGGCCACTCGCTTCTTGGCCAGTGTCGGGCTTCCGCGGCCCGAGTAAAGGGCGCTCCCTGCGGTCGCGTCGCCTTCGGCGATTCCGCTGCGCTCCACCCTTGACTAGGGCCGCTCCAGCCCGTTTCAGAAGCGAGCGAGCGGCCCGAAAAGACGGGTGGCCAGGTAGGGACCCCCTTGCCTGAACCGTGCTGCCGACCGGTGTGGAGGGGTGCGCTGCCGTCTTGCCTGCACACCAGATGGTCTTAGCGGCTACCGGTCGGTGGGGTGCGAGGGTGCGAGGGGCGCGCTGCCGTCTCGCCTGCATGCCGCCTCGGCTCAGCGGCCAACGGTGGGTGGGTGGTCGCCAGAAGCCGGGGGTAAAACTAACCACCGTCACAACCTTTTACCGGTTAGAAATGACCCCAGCCTCCAGAGGCGTCAGGGCCACGACGGGGGGCCGGGGCGGGTGGGCCGGAGAAGTGTGACACTTCCGCTTCGACTGTCACAGCGCTGCGAACCGGGTACCCTGGAGAGGCGTAATCGGCAGATAGGGGCCACCACCCCGGCCGCCACCCAGTACCGGCCCGGAGCCTTCCCCTATGCCTGTGGCCCAGAACTGCCTATCACCCACTACTACCTGACTGCCTGTTGCCCATGACCCGTTGCTTGTGGGGTCGAGGTGGGCCCCCGCACACACCACCGGCCGGTAGCAGCCAAGCCAGCCCAGCACGAAGGCGAGACGCCAACGCGCTGCCCTCGCCCCCGACCCGGCCCTCTCCGGAAGCCGGGGTCATCTCTAACCGGTAAAAGCCTGCGACGGTGGTTAGATTTACCCCCGGCTTCCCGCAACCACCCACCCACCGTCGGCCGCTGAGCCGAGGCGGCGTGCAGGCGGGACGGCAGCGCGCCCCCCACCGACCGGTAGCCGCCAAGCCCACCCGGCATACAGGCGAAACGCGAGCGCACCCCCACACACCGGACCGGAACGCAGTACAGGCAAGGGGATCCGTACCTGGGCCACCCATCCCTCGGGGCCGCCCGCTCGCTTCTCAAACGGGATTGCGTGAGTTGAGTCAAGGGTGGAGCGCAGCGCAATCGGCGCAGCCGACGCGACCGCAGGGAGCGCCCTTTACTCGACTCACGCAATCCCGACACTGACCAAGAAGCGGGCGGCCCAACGGTCGGAACTCAGTCGCAGGCCCAGTACACCCACCGCTACCGTGCCCCCATGAGCATGAACAACACCGAAGACGACAACACCGGCGCCAACCCCCGATTCGCCGACGCGCTACGGGAGTTGGGGCTCGCGGATCTCCTCGGTCGTATTCGGCGCTTCCCGGACGCCACCCGTACCGCAGCCGAGGCCGCCGCCGCGATCGGGTGCGAGTTGAGTGAGATCTGCAAGTCGTTGATCTTCGCGGCGGACGGGGTTCCGGTACTGGTGCTCATGGACGGGGCGTCCCGGGTGGACGTGGAGCTTGTTCGGCGGGAGCTCGGGGTCGAGAAGGTCACGCGGGCCAAGGTGGACGTCGTACGGGAGACGACCGGGTATGCCATCGGGGGCGTGCCGCCCTTTGGACACCGTACGAAGACACGGGTGTTGGCCGATCGGTCGCTGCTCGCGCATGACGTCGTATGGGCCGCCGCCGGTAATCCGCATGCCGTGTTCCCCATGGAGCCCAAGGAGCTTGTCGCGTACGCCGGTGCCACTCTGGTGGATGTGCGCGAGCAGTCCTCGTGACTCCGGAGGTCGCCGCCGCTGTTCTGCTCGCCGCTGTTACCCACGCCTGCTGGAACGCCCTCGCGCACCGCATCACGGACAAGCTCGTCGGGTTCACGCTCATCGCGGGCGGCGGGATGGTCATCGGGCTGGCGCTCGTGCCGTTCACGGCGTTTCCGGCGGCCGGGGCGTGGCCGTATCTCGGGACCTCCGCGCTCATCCATCTCGCGTACTACCTCCTGCTGATGAAGTCCTTCCGGCTCGGGGACTTCGGGCAGGCCTATCCGATCGCGCGTGGCACCGCACCCCTCGTCGTCACCGTCCTCGCCGCCGTCTTCGCACACGAGGTCCCCGACGGCTGGGCCGCCGCCGGTATCGCACTGTCCTGCGCGGGGCTCACCGGCGTCGCCCTGTGGGGCATGCGCGGCCACCGGCCCAACTGGGCTGCGATCGGCGCCGCGTTGGCGACGGGCCTGTCCATCGCCGCGTACACCGTGGTCGACGGCCTCGGCGTACGCGCCTCGGGCTCGTCGCTCGGCTACATCGCCTGGCTGATGGCCGTCCAGGGATGGATGATCCCCGCGTACGCCGTGTATCTGCGGGGTGGCCGTCAACTCGCCCCCGCCCTACGGCCGTTCGCCGGAGTCGGGTTCCTCGGCGCGGCCCTGTCCGTGTTGGCGTACGGACTCGTCCTGTGGGCCCAGACCCGCGCGGCCCTCGCCCCCATCGCCGCCCTGCGCGAGTCGTCGATCATCGTCGGCGCGGCCATCGGAGCAGTCTTCTTCAAGGAGCGGTTCGGGGCGCCGCGTATCGCCGCCGCCGTGCTGCTCGTGGCCGGGATCGGGCTGATGTTGCGGGCGGGTTGACCGTTCTTTCACCCGGCTTGCCGACGACTTGACGATCCGTTCTCCGCGCGTTCAGACGGCTGTCTGTGCGTGGGATGTGTGGTGTCCCTAGGGTCCCTGAGGATTCGGAAGAAGGGGCTCATGGAGAGACGCCACGCGGTCCGGGCCAGTGGGATCAGTAAGTGCTTCGGCGATGTCGTCGCGCTCGACGGCGTCGATCTGGATGTGACGCAGGGGCAGATCCACGGTCTGGTCGGGCCGAACGGGGCCGGCAAGACCACCCTGCTCGGTCTGCTGCTGGGCCTTGCCGTCGCCGACGGCGGGCGCCTGGAGATCCTGGGTACGCGGGTCGGGCGGGCGTTCGCCGCCCCGGACGGTGTCGCCGGGTTCGTGGACGGGCCCGGTCTCTACCCCTCGCTCACCGCCCGGCAGAACCTCGCCGCGCTGGCCGCGTTGCGCGGCCATGACGCGCGGACGGCGGGGATCGACGACGTGCTGGACCAGGTCGGGCTCACCGATGTCGCCGACGACCGGGCCCGTGGGTTCTCGCTCGGTATGCGCCAGCGGCTCGGGCTCGCCGCCGCGCTGCTCACCAGACCCCGGCTGCTCGTACTCGACGAACCGTCCAACGGACTTGATCCGGCGGGCAAGAGACATGTGCACCGAGTCCTCACCCGGCTCGCCGCCGACGGAACCAGTGTGGTGCTCTCCAGTCATCGTATGGACGATCTGGAGGCGCTGTGCTCCGAGGTCACCATCCTCGCCACCGGACGGGTCGTCTTCTCCGGCCCGTTGAGCAAGCTGGCCGCCGAGAGCCGTGAACTCGACTACCGGTTGCGGACTTCCGATGCGCGGGCCGCGCGTGTGCTTGCCGCCGAGACAGGTGGGGTCCGGGTCGTCGACGACGCCGGGATACGGCAGGACGCCGAGGTGTTCGTCGTGCGCGCGCTGATACCCGCCCTCGACGAACTCGTGGCCGGGCTCGTGCGGTCGGGCATCGCGGTGCGCGAACTCGCCCCCGTGGTATCGCCGTTGGAGGCCGCGTTCCTCGCGCTCACCGAGCCGGAGCAGGAGCAGGAGCAGGAGCAGAAGGAACAGCAGGAGCAGAAAGAACAGCAGGAGCAGCAGGAGCAACAGCAGGAGGTCGGGCGGTGAGCGCTTCCGTCGTTGCCGAACATGTCGTCCCTGCCCGTCGCGTCTCCGTTGCGCGTGGCTACCGTTTCGAGCTCGTCAAGCTGGTCTCGCAGTGGCGGATCCGCCTGCTGGTGCTCGCCTGTTGGGTCGCCCCGGCGCTCTTCGTCGCCGGGGTGAGCGGACAGAGCACGCTGCCCTCCGACACTCTCTTCGGCCGCTGGATGCACGCCACGGGGTGGGCCGGGCCGTTGGTCATGCTGGGGTTCGCGGGCAGTTGGGCGCTGCCGCTGCTGACCTCGCTCGTCGCCGGTGACGTGTTCGCCGCCGAGGACCGGCTCGGCACCTGGCGGCATCTGCTGGTGGCGGTCCGCTCACCCGCGCGGATCTTCGTGGCTAAGTCGCTGGCCAGCCTCACCGTCATGGTGGTTCTGGTGGCCGGGCTGGCCGGGTCCAGTGCGGCCGGTGGGCTCGTGGCGGTCGGCAACCAGCCGTTGGTCGGTCTCGACGGCCATCTGCTGGCGCCGGGGGACGCGGCCGGCCGGGTCCTGCTCGCCTGGCTCTGTGCCCTCGCCCCGACCCTGGCTCTCGCCGCGATCGGACTCCTCGGGTCGGTCGCGCTGGGGCGGTCCTCGATGGGGCTGCTGCTGCCCGTGCTGGTCGCGCTCGCGATGCAGGTCGCCCAGATGCTGCCGCTGCCCGTCGCGGTGCGCCTCGCGCTGCCCGGCTACGCCTTCATCGCCTGGAACGGCCTGTTCACCGATCCGGCGCAGCTCGCCCCGCTCCTGATCGGTGTCGCGGTCAGCCTGGCGTGGGCCGTCCTCGCGACCGCCCTGGCCTATGTGCTGTTCGTACGGCGCGACTTCACCAACCCGGCCTACGACGGTTCCGGGCGCCGCGCGATCACCGTCGGGCTGCTGCCGCTGGCCGCGCTGACCGCCGTCACCGTGGGGGCGGTCGCCGTGGCGACGCCGTCGACGGGCTCCGGGATCGAGCAGGACAAGGTGCAGAAGTCCCTCGCGACCGTGTTCGCGCATCTGTACCGCCTGCAGACCGGGCAGTTGCACCGGCCCGCCGTCACCGAGGCCCAGTTGCGGACCTCGGCGGCGTGCACCAAGAGCGACGGCCAGGCCGCCCAGGAGGGGGCGGGCAACGACTGGCGTTGCGTCGTGAGCTGGCATCTCCCCGGGGTCGCGGTCACGGGGACGGCGATCTACCAGCTCGACATCACCTCGGACGGGCGGTTCGTGGCGGACGGTGACGGTCCCAAGGAAGTCAACGGCTACTTCCTGGTGCGGACTTCGACCGGTGACGCCCCGAATCCGCTGTGGCAGTTCGACGGCAACGTCGAGCTGCTCGACACCCACTGAAGGGAACAGTTCCGTGCAGGTAACCCGCCAGCGTCGGATCCATGAGAAGAAGCAGGTCAACCTCTTCGGCAGACATGTCGGCCGCCGGGCACTGCTCGTGACGGCCGGTATCGCGGTCGCCCTCGGCGTCACGGGCACGGCGGTCGCCTCGACCTACCGGTTCGGCACCCAGCAGGTCGGCCAGACCACCGCCGACGGCCAGGTCATCTCCAGCGACCAGTACATCAAGCCGTACGGCACCCGTACCGTCATCAACGACGGCAAGATCATGTCGTCGACGGTCAGCCCGGACGGCACCCGTGTCGCGGCCTCGATCGCGGACGGCGACGCCTCTCTGGTGGTCATGGACCTGACTACCGGTCAGATCAAGCAGAAGATCGGCACCAGCACGGCGGACGACCTGCGCATCAGCAGCGGCGCCGTCGGCCAGGAGGGCCCGACCTACTCGCCCGACGGCAAGCAGCTGTGGCTGGGGCAGGCCAACGGCTACACCAAGTTCACCGTCAACGCCGACGGCACCCTCGCGAGCCCCACAGCCGTCCCGATCCCGGCCGACGGCGCCAAGCAGGCGCTGGTGGGCGCGGCCGTGTTCTCCGCCGACGGCTCCACCGTGTACTCGGCGGTCAACGGCCAGAACAAGGTGGTCGCCATCGACGCGGCGACCGGAACCATCAAGCAGACCTGGGTGGTCGGCACCGCCCCGCGCGGAATCGCCCTGGTCGGCGGCACGTTGTACGTCAGCAACGAGGGCGGGCGCCCGGCGAAGGCCGGCGACACCACCATCAACTCCTACGGCACCGACGTGCTGGCCAACCCGAAGACGGGCGCCAGCACCACCGGCACGGTCAGTGTCATCGACACCGCGGACCCGTCCGCCGCCGTCGGCACCATCGCCGTAGGACTGCACCCGACCGCCGTGTACGCGAGCAAGGGCGCGGTGTTCGTCACCAACACCGCCGACAACAGCGTCTCGGTCATCGACACCCGCAAGGGCAAGGTCGTCCAGACGATCGCCACCCAGCCGTGGCCCGAGGCGTCCGTCGGCTACGAGCCGAACGCGGTGACGCTCACCGACGACGGCCGGCTGCTGGTGACGCTCGGCCGCGCCAACGCGGTCGCCGTCTACCGCTACAGCTCCCCGCAGCAGCCCGCCCGCTACGTAGGCCTGCTCCCCACGGACTACTTCCCCTCGGAGATCACCACCGTCGGCAAACAGGTCGTCGTCTCCAACACCCGTGGCATCGACGCGCTCCGCCCCGACGCCGCCGGCCACAACACGCACGACACGACATCGAGCCTGACCCAGTTCACGCTGCCGAGCGACCTCACCATCAGGTCACAGACGGCCAAGGTCTTCAAGCAGAACGGCTGGACGCCCGGCTCGGTCACCACGGCCAAGGGCAAGAGCCACGCGAAGGCCGTCCCGGTCCCGGCGCGGCTCGGCGACCCCTCGACGATCAAGCACGTCTTCCTGCTCGTCAAGGAGAACCGCACCTACGACCAGGTCCTCGGCGACCTCCCGCAGGGCAACGGCAACGCCTCGCTCACCCAGTTCGGCGAGAACGTGACGCCCAACCAGCACGCGCTGGCGGAGCAGTTCGGGCTCTACGACAACTTCTACGACATCGGCACCAACTCCGCCGAGGGCCACAACTGGCTGATGCAGTCGGACAACCCGGAGTACACCGAGTCCTCGGCCGGCGAGTACACGCGCAGCTATGACACCGAGAACGACGTCCTCGGCCACCAGAAGACCGGGTTCATCTGGACCGGCGCGCAGGCGGCCGGCAAGTCCGTCAAGGACTTCGGCGAGTTCCAGTCGCTGGAGACCAAGCCGGCCGCCGCGACCTGGCAGAACCTGTACTGCGACAGCAAGAACATGGCCGCGACGGGGGCCCAGACCGCCTACCCCATCAAGACGGGCTCGGCGATCCCCTCCCTCAACGACGTGTCGGTGCAGGGCTTCCCGCTGTTCGACCTCGACGTCCCGGACATCTACAAAGAGCAGATCTGGCAGCAGGACTTCGAGAAGAACGGCCCGGCGAACCTGAACATGTTCTGGTTCTCCAACGACCACACCGGCGGTCCGGCCAACGCCGCCGCCGAGGTCGCCGACAACGACCTCGCGGTCGGCAAGATGGTCGACAAGATCACCCACAGCAAGTACTGGAAGGACTCGGCGATCTTCGTCGTCGAGGACGACTCCCAGGCCGGCCTCGACCACGTCGACGGCCACCGCGCCCCGGTCCAGGTCATCAGCCCCTACGCCAACCACGGCACGGTCGACGACCACTACTACTCGCAGATCACCATGGTCCGCACCGTCGAGCAGATCCTCGGCATCCACCCGATGAACCAGCTCGACAGCGCGGCCACCCCGATGTACGGGGCGTTCACGAAGAAGGCCGACGACACCCCGTTCACGGCGGTCCCCAACCGCACCTCGCTGACCCTCGGCGTGAGCCCCCAGCCGTCCTGCGGCTCGGACACCCCGGCGGCCCAGGACACCGCCGCGGCACCCGCGCCGACGTCCGTGTCGGTCCCTGCGGCCGAGAAGACGCTCGCGGCCCAGTGGAAGACCTGGGCGTCCCACCAGCGCCTCACCGGCCCGAACGCCGTGCCCGACTACGCCAACCCCACCCAGATGAACCGCTACACCTGGTACCAGACCCACAACTGGACCAAGCCCTACCCCGGCGACAAGAAGATCTACACGCCGGATGACGTCCCGGGCGCGTACCTCCCGTCCCCGGAGAACGACGGCTGACAGACGCCGCCCCTAAAAGGAGCCCGCAGGGCCTCCTTTTAGGGGCGCGGGGCTGTACCGACATGCGGCAACGAGCCCACCCCGGACAGGTCATGCACCCTGACGCTGTTCCGGTCCGTCGCCGCCCGCCCCAGCGCATGATGCGGCCACAGCCCCCCAGCCACCCGCCGAGACCGCTCCCCCCACTCACGCGCCTCGATCCCACCGGCCTTGTAGTGGTTGAGGGCGTACCCCCCGGAGTGCACGCGCAGGAGCAGGAAACCACCGGGATAGTCCTTCGCGGCGGTGACCTCCTGCTGGACCACGTGCGGGGCGCGGACCAGGAGGGTCCGCTTGTTGCGATGGGTATGCCCCGCATGGTGCAGAAAGACCCCCGGCGCGGAGGCGTACGCGTCGACGATCGCCCGCGCCTGCCGGCGGTCGAGCTGCTGCCCCCGGGTCACCGGGAACACGGAGTCCCGTACCGTCAGCGGATGGTGACCGAAGACGACGGTCGGCCGGTCCGGTTCGGCCCTGAGCAGGCCCCGGAACCAGGACAACTGCTCCTCGCCGACCCCGCCCGCGTCACCACCGTTCCCGGCCTTGGCGTACGTGTCGAGGCCGATGATCCGCAGCCCGCCGAGATCGTGGGCGAAGTAGCCGGGCCCGTCGCCGAAGCCCTCCCGGAAACCCTCGTGGAACGTGTCCGCGGAGCTCCCCGCACGGTCGTGGTTGCCCCGTACGACGAGGTAGTCCCGGCCGAGCGTGCCGAAGCCGTCCAGGATGCGTCTGGCCTCGGCCAGGTCCCGCGGCGACCCGCCCGCCGAGATGTCCCCGGCGGCGAGCAGGACGTCCGCCCCGCGCCGCTTGGCCTCCTCGACCAGGGCCCGGGTCATGATCTCCGGATAGGCGGCGAGGCCCGCCGCCTGCGACACCCCGCGCAGCAGGGGGAAGCCCGCCATGCGGCCCGCGGTGGTCTCGCCGAGGTGCAGGTCGTTGCAGAGGGCGATGGACAACAGGTGCCTGCCGGGCGGGGGCTGGGGTGTGGTGAAGGAGTACGTGCCGGTCAGGGAGGCGAGGCCGTGCCGCGAGGTGCCGACGGCGTTCCCGCGCACGTGCTGCAACGGCGTCGGTACGGCGGTCACGCCCCGGGAGCGCGCCCGGTAGTAGTACGTCTGCCCGGGTTCCAGGCCGGTCAGCTCCACCTGGTGGTGCGCGGTGGGCCGGTCCTCGGCCGCGGTGCGGTTGAGGTGGGCCGGGTGGGTGCCGTAGACGACCTCGCCCTCGGTGGGCGCCGGGAGCGGGTGGCCGAAGCCGTCGTCGGTGCCGGGTATCCGGGTGTGCCAGGTGATGATGGCGCTGTCCTCGGTGAGGGTGACCAACTCCAGGTGTACGGCGGCCAGTTGGCGGTACTTGCCGCGCGGGGAACCGCCGTGGGCGGCACGCAGCAGCGCCGGGGCGAGGAGAGCGCCGGAGCGCAGCACGTCGTACGGAGTGGGGAGCGCGGCGAGGGCCGCGAGGGGAGCCGAGATGCAGCAGCGCATACCCCATTGTTGCCCCAGGGTCGTGAACGCCGGCCGTGGCGGCGACGGCCGTAGCCGTACCAGTGCGCTACGACAGGGCGGTGCGCACCGCTCTGACCAGCGCCTGCGCCCGTGGATCAGCCGTCACGCTCTTGCGGAACGAATTCGTCACATACCCGAGCGCGATGCCCGATTCCGGGTCGGCGAACCCCAGCGCGCCGCCTCGGCCCGGGTGGCCGAAGGAGCCCTCCGAGAGGAGCGGGGACGCGCCGCCGTGCAGCATGTAGCCCAGGCCGAAACGGGTGTTGATCACGAGGACGCGGTCGGGGCCCGAGGAGCGTTCCGTGCGGGCCAGCTCGGCCGTCTCGGGGGTGAACAGCCGTACCCCGCCGTCCACTTCACCGATCAGCGACGCGTAGACACGGGCCAGTCCGTCCGCCGTCGCGATGCCGTTCGACGCGGGGAGTACGGCCGCCCGGTACGCCGGGTCGTTCTCGTCCGGCATCGGCGTGATCGCCCCGAACGCGCGCCGGGTGAGGGAGTCGGGGTTCGCGTACGCCTCGGAGACCGAGCGCTTGGGGCGCACACGGAGCGCGCTCGCGTCCGCCGGGGCGGCCTCGGCCTGCGCCACCCGGCCCACCCGGCTCTCCTCGTCCGCCGGCAGGCCCACCCACAGGTCCGCCCCGACCGGGCCCGCGATCTCGTCCGCGATCCACTCGCCGATCGACCGGCCCGTCACCCGGCGGACGAGTTCACCGGTCAGCCAGCTGTACGTCTGCGCGTGATACCCGTGGTCCGTGCCCGGTTCCCACGCCGGTGCCTGCGCCGCCACCGCCGTCGCACTGAGCACCGGGTCGGCGGCCTGCTCCGGGGTCAGCGGGCGGTCCAGCACCGGCACGCCCGCGCGGTGCGCCAGCAGGTGCCAGACCAGGGTGCGTTCCTTGCCCGCCGCCTTGTACTCCGGCCAGTACTCGCCCACCGGTGCGTCCAGGTCCAGCTCCCCGCGCTGCGCCAGCAGCAGGAGTACGGCGGCTGCCACGCCCTTCGTCGCCGAGCGGACGATCTGGGCCGTGCCCTGTTCCCAGGGCGCGGTGCCGTCGACGTCCTTCGTGCCCGCCCAGAGGTCTACGACCCGGTGCCCGTGCCGGTACACCGTCACTGCCGCGCCCCGGTCCCCGCGTGCTTCGAAGTTCGCCTCGAACGCGTCCCTGACCGGCTCGAAGCCCTCGGCCACCACGCCGTTCACGTCCACGCCCGCGCTCCTCGTCCCGATGTTCCGCCGTACCGCTCTCCTCTTTCAACCAAGCAGGATCGTCACGTCGATGTTCCCGCGCGTCGCGTTCGAGTACGGGCAGACCTCGTGCGCCGCGTCCACCAGCTTCGCCGCGATGTCCTGGTCGAGGATCGGCAGGGACACGCTCAGGGCGACCGCGAGGCCGTAGCCGCGCTGTTTGTTGGGGCCGATGCCGACCTTCGCGGCGACCGTGGAACCGGTCAGGTCGAAGCCCGCCCTACGGCCGACCAGGACCAGCGCGTTGTGGAAGCAGGAGCTGTAGCCGGCCGCGAAGAGCTGCTCGGGGTTGGTGCCGTTGCCGTCGCCGCCCAGCGCCGGGGGCATCGCGACCTGGAGGGCGAGCTGGCCGTCCTGGCTGCTGACGAAGCCGTCCCGGCCGCCGTGGGCGGTGGCCTCGGCGACGTACATGATCTTCGTCGGGCGGGTGTCGACAGCGGTGTCAGTGGTGGCAGCGGTAGCGGTGGTGGCAACGGTGTCGTCGGTCATGGCGGGACCTCCCCCGGGGACGGAAACGCGAGAGTGCGCAACTACATCGTGCACAAGATACTGACCGGTAGCCCGCTCGCGCTTACCAGGGGGTGGGAACCCTCGGTAACCCGAGGTCAGCGGGTCAGCGGGCCCGTTCCGCCGCCGCCTCCGCGCGCTCCGCCAGTCGCCACAGTTCCGCCCGCAGGCGTACGACCTCCGGCATCTCCAGCTCCGTCGCCGCGAGCAGGGCGCCAGGTACGCGGGTCGCGTGCTCCCTGAGGGCCGTACCGCGCTCCGTGCACGCGACCAGCACCGAGCGCTCGTCGTGTGCCGATCGCTCCCGGCGGACCAGGCCCGCCGTCTCCAGGCGCTTCAGGAGCGGCGACACCGTGCCGTAGTCGAGCCGCAGGGCCGTCGCGAGGTCCTTGATCGGGGTCTCGCCGCGCTCCCACAGGACGAGGAGGACGAGGTACTGCGGGTAGGTCAGCTCCAGCTCCTCCAGGAGGGGGCGGTACGCGGCCGTCAGCGCCCGCTGGGCGGCGTACAGCGCGAAGCACAACTGCTCGTCGAGGAGCAGTGACCCGGCGGCGGTGTGATCCTCGTGCTCCTCGTTCGTCACGCGCCCATTGTCACGGACCGCGGGTCGAACCCGAAGGGCAACTCCAGGCGATGCGCCCGCATCAACGCGTCGTCGGAGAGGAGTTCGCCGGTCTTGCCGTCCGCCGCGATCACGCCCTCGCTGAGGATCAGTGCGCGCGGGCACAGCTCCAGTGCGTACGGCAGGTCGTGCGTGACCATGAGCACCGTCACGTCCAACGACCTCAGGATGTCGGCCAGTTCGCGGCGCGAGGCCGGGTCGAGGTTGGAGGAGGGCTCGTCCAGGACGAGGATCTCCGGCTCCATCGCCAGGACGGTTGCCACAGCGACTCGCCGCCGCTGCCCGAACGACAGGTGGTGCGGGGGCCGGTCCGCGAACTCCGCCATTCCCACCAACTCCAGTGCCGTACGCACCCGTTGCTCCAGCTCGGCACCCTTCATCCCGGCCGCTGCCGGGCCGAACGCCACGTCCTCGCGGACCGTCGGCATGAAGAGCTGGTCGTCGGGGTCCTGGAACACGATCCCGACCCGGCGTCTGATCTCCGCCATGTGCCGCTTGCCGACCGGGAGTCCGGCCACCGTCACCGTCCCGGCGCCGGCCGTGAGGGTGCCGTTGAGGTGCAGCACGAGGGTGGTCTTGCCGGCGCCGTTCGGGCCGAGCAGAGCGACCCGTTCGCCGCGTGCGACGGTGAAGTCGACGCCGAACAGGGCCTGTTGGCCGTCGGGGTAGGCGAAGGCCAGCCCGGCCACTTCGAGCGAAGGGGGCACAGCGTCATCGATCACAGCGTCGTCCATCACAGCGTCCATCCCAACAGGCATACGACAAGGGCGGCACAGGGGAGGGTGAGGGCGTACGACCACTGCGCCCGGTCCGCGGTCACCTCGTCGATCACCGGCATCGAACCCGCGTAACCCCGGCTCACCATGGCGAGATGGACCCGCTCCCCGCGTTCGTAGGAGCGGATGAACAACGCGCCCGCCGACTTCGCGAGCACGCCCCAGTGGCGGATGCCCCGGGCCTCGAAACCCCGTGACTCGCGGGCGATCCGCATCCGGCGCATCTCGTCCGTGATGACATCGCCGTAGCGGATCATGAAGGACGCGATCTGGACGAGGAGGGGCGGGAGCTTCAACCGCTGGAGGCCCAGGAGGAGTTCGCGGAGTTCGGTGGTCGAGGCCAGGAGGACCGAGGCGGCTACGCCCAACGTGCCCTTCGCCAGGACGTTCCACGCGCCCCAGAGGCCGTTCACGCTCAACTGCACGCCCAGGATGGTGACTTGATCGCCCTCCGCCACGAAGGGCATCAGCACGGCGAACGCCACGAACGGGATCTCGATCAGCAGGCGGCGGAGGAGGAAGGCCGCGGGGACGCGGGCCGTGTACGCGACCAGGCCCAGCAGCACGGCGTAGACGCCGAACGCCCACATCGCCTCGCGCGGGGTCGACACCACGACCACCACGAAGGCGAAGACGGCGGCCAGTTTGGTGTGCGGCGGCAGTGCGTGGACGGGGGAGTGGCCGTGCCGGTAGAGGCGGTGGGCGTGGCCCGCGCCCATGTCAGGCCGCCTGCGAGGTGCTACGGCGCTTGCGGACCGCCCAGAAGACGCCCGTGCCCGCCACGACCGTCACGCCCACGCCGATCACGCCCGCGAGGCCCCCGGAGAGCCGGGCGTCGTCGACATCACGCACGCCGTAGTCGGCGAGCGGTGAGTCCGCCGAGGCGTGCTCCTTGGTCTGCTGGTCGATGCCGTGGTCGGCGGCCACCTTCTCCAGGCCGTCGGGGTTCGAGGAGGCATAGAAGCTCACGAAACCGGCGAGGAGGAGGGACGTGACCAGGCCGCCGATCCACAGTCTGCGGCGCGAGGTCCCACGGGCTGCGACCGGCTCCAACTGCCTTGGCGCGTCCACCAGTTCGCCGTTCACGCGCAGCTTGAGGCGCTGCTCCAGGCCGCGTGCGCCGTGGACCAGATCCGGGCGTACGGCGATCACGGCGCCGACGGTCAGCGCGGTGATCGCGGCCTCGCCGACGCCGATGAGGACGTGGACGCCGATCATCGCGGTGGCGACCTTGCCGAGGGAGACGTCGGTGGTGCCGCCGAGCGAGTAGAGGAGGGTGAAGACGAGGGCGGCTGCGGGGACGGAGAGCAGGGCCGCGGTGAAGGACGCGGCGGTGATCGAGCGGCGGGTGCGGGGCAGCACCTTCACCAGGCCGCGGAAGACGGCGTAGGCCACGACCGTCGTCGTGATCGCCATGTCGGTGATGTTCACGCCGAGTGCGGTCAGGCCGCCGTCCGCGAACAGGATGCCCTGCATGAGGAGGACGACCGAGACGCAGAGCACGCCCGTGTAGGGGCCGACCAGGATCGCGGCCAGCGCACCGCCCAGGAGGTGGCCGCTGGTGCCCGCCGCGACCGGGAAGTTGAGCATCTGCACGGCGAAGATGAACGCGGCGACCAGGCCCGCCAGCGGCGCCGTGCGTTCGTCGAGTTCGCGGCGGGCACCGCGCAGGCTCACGGCGATGGCGGCCGCGGCGACCACTCCGGTCGCGGCGGATACGGGGGCGTCTATGAATCCGTCAGGCACATGCACGGGATGATTTTAGATGCTTGTTGCGAGTCCTTTGCAAGAGCCAGACAGTCTCGCGCCGACATGTGAGATCTGTCGCCCCGGAGGGCGCTCCCGAGAAAATGTGCGACATTTGGGTAGTGGAAGCGGATGCATAGCTTTCACACAGGTCACTCAGCGTAAGGGGCCGCCCGATGTCCGTAGTCGAACAGTACGCGCGAGCCCATATCGTCACCGACGAGGACGTGGACCGGCTGGATGCTGACGCGGTCCCCGTCGTCCTGCGGTACGACCCCGAGTCCGATCCCCGAGCCGTCCGTATCGGCCTGCCCGGACCGCATGAATGGACCTTCGACCGCGAACTGCTGGAGCAGGGGCTGCGCGCCCCGGCCGGCAGCGGCGAGGTGCGCGTGTGGCCGTGCGGGCGGGTGCAGGCCGTGGTCGAGTTCCACTCCGAACAGGGCGTCTCCGTCGTCCAGTTCGAGACGAAGACGATCATGCGGTTCCTGCGGCGGACCTATACGGCCACCACGCCGGTCGCGAGCTGACCCGCACAGAGGATCAGCTGAGCCCCGGAGACGTTCAGGGGCTCAGCGGGCTCAAGCCGGGATTCAGCCGCCGAGGCTGCTGCCCAGCTTGAGCAGGGCCGCCACGATCGGGCCCGCCGTGTCGCCGCCGTGGCCGCCCGCCTGGACGACGCCCGCGGCGACGAGGTCGCCCTTGTACGCGGTGAACCAGCCGTTGGGCTTCTTCTGGCCGTCGACCTCCGCCGAGCCGGTCTTCGCGCCGTAGTCCGGACCGAGCCCGGACATCGCCTGCGCCGCCGTGCCGTAGTCCGCCGTGTACTTCATGACCTCCTTCAGCTCCGACTGCGTCGTCGACGACATCGCGCGCGAGGCCTTCGCGATCGTGCGGTTGTCGACCGTCGGGGAGACCAGGTACGGCTGGTGGAAGGTGCCCGTGTCGACGGTCGCGGCGACCGACGCCATGTTCAGCGGGTTCATGCGGACCCCGCCCTGGCCGATCAGCGAGGCGCCCATCTGCGCGCCGCTCTGCACCGGGACGGAGCCGTCGAAGGTGGGGACGCCGATGGCCCAGTTGTTCATGCCGAGGCCGTAGACCTGCTGGGCCTCCGTCGTCAGGTCGCTGTTCGACAGCTTGGGCGCGAAGTTGATGAAGGCGTTGTTGCAGGAGGCCCCGAAGGCCATCTTGAACGTGCCCTTCTTGATCTCCGAGTCGTCGTCGTTGTGGAAGGTCCAGCCCGCCAGCTTGTACGTCTTGGGGCAGGGGTGGGACGCGTCCGGGGTGATGAGGTTCTTCTCGAAGAGCATCGTCGACGTCACGATCTTCATCGTGGAACCGGGGGCGAGGGAGCCCTGGAAGGCCACGTTGAAGCCGTGCGAGGCGTTCGCGACGGCCAGGATCTCGCCGGTCGACGGGCGCATCATCACGACCGAGGAGTTCTTCTGCTTGCTGACCTGCGTCTCGGCCGCCGCCTGGAGCGTCGGGCTGAGCGTCGTCTTCACCTTGCCGGGCGTGCCCTTGCTCAGCTCGACGAGCGTCTTGTCGGACTGCTTGGACTTCTTGCCCCGGATCACCTGGAGTTCGATGCCCGCCTTGCCGCCGGCCTTCTTGCCGAACTTCTCCCGCAGCCCGTCCAACACCGGCCCCAGCGACGGGTACTTGGCCACCGTCAGCTCGCCGCCGTCACGGTCGTAGGCCTTGATCGGCGGGGTGCCCGACTCGCCCGTCACCAGGGTGTCGCCGTCCGCGAGGTCCGGGTGGACGACGGAGGCGTGCCACTGGACGTACGGCTTGCCGTCCTTCGCGCTGCGCACCACGCTCAGTGAACTCGCGTACGTCATCGGCTTGTTGATGCCCTTGTACGACACCGTGCACTTCACGGAGAAGGGGACCTTGGTGCCGGTGCGGGCGCCCTCGGTGACGGTGATGCCCTTCATGTGGGCGTTCTTCGTGTACCCGGTGAGCAGGGCGGCGGCCGCCGTCGACTTGTCCGTCGCGGCGGCGGCCTGGGCGACCTTGCCCTGCTGCCAGTCGGCCAGGAACCGCTTCGCGGTCGTCTGCACCTCGGTCGCCGACAACGGGCCCGTCTTGATCGCCTTGTGGTCGGCGGTCGTCGACGTGCGCGCCTCGGCCGACGCCCCGCCGTCGTAGAGCGCGTAGGCGCCGACGCCCGCGCCGACGACGGCCACGGCGATCACCCCGCCGACCATGGCGGGTCTCGCCTTGCGCCGCTCGGCGACGACCTTCTTCTTGCCCCTCGTGCCCACAGTTCCCGATCCTCCGCGAATCCCTTGGGGCCCCGGTCGATATCGGCCCTCAGCCCTCACACGCCCCAACGACGGGGCACACCTTAGAGTCCCGTCCTGTGCGGGTGAGTTCCCGTCTCACGGGGGTGAGTTCAGCCACCCGCCGCCAGTACCGCCCGGACGATCGGGCCCGCGGCGTCGATGCCGTGGCCGCCGTCCTGGGTCATGGCCGCCGCCGACACGTCGTCGCGGTAGCCGGTGAACCAGCTGTTGGACTTGGACTGCCCGTCCACCTCGGCGGACCCCGTCTTCGCGCCGATGCTGCCGCCGAGCCCGGACATGATGCCGGCCGCGGTGCCGCTGGTCGCGGTGCGGTTCATCATCGCCCGCAGCTGGGCCGTCGTACTCGCCGACAGGCCCTGGGCGGTGGCCAGTTGGCGGTCGTCGAGGCTCTGCGCGACGAGGATCGGCTGGCGGAAGGTGCCCGTCTTCGCGGTCGCCGTCACCGACGCCATGTTCAGCGGGCTCATCTGCACCTGGCCCTGGCCGATCAGGTTGGCCGCGGTGTCGGGGCCGCCGGACGCGGGGACCGAGCCGTCGAAGGACGGGATGCCGGTCTTCCAGTTGTCCCGGCCGAGCCCGAAGCGGTCCTCGGCCTCCTTGGTCAGCGAGTCCACCTTGACCGAGTCGGCGTACTTCACGAAGGCCGTGTTGCAGGAACGGGCGAAGCTGTCGGCGAGCGTGGCGTTCAAGTCCGGCTTGAGACCGGTCAGGTTGTGGAAGGTCTGGCTCTGCCACACCGCGTCGGGCGTGCAGGGCGCCGGGCCGTTCATCGTCGTGATGTCGTTGTCGATGAACGTGGCGGCGCTGATGATCTTCATCGTCGAGCCGGGCGCCAGCTTCCCCAGGAACGCGGCGTTGAAGCCGTCGTCGCGGTTGTTGGCGATCGCCAGCACCTGCCCGGTGCTCGGCTGCAGGGCCACGACGGACGACTCCGAGTACTTCGTCACGGCCTTCTCGGCGGCGGCCTGCACGCTCGCGCTGAGCGTCGTGCGCACCTTGCCGGGCTTGCCCTTCTCCAGGGTCAGCAGCGTGGTGTCGGCCGAGTCCGCGACGTCGTGCTTGATCGACAGCTCGATACCGGGCGTACCGCCCGCCTTGTCACCGTACTTGGCCCGCAGCTCGTCCAGGATCGGCCCGAGCGAGGGGTACTTCTCCTTCGTCACCACGACCCCGTCCCGGTCCACGGCCTCGATCGCCGGACTCGCGGACTCCCCGGTGACGAACGTGTCGCCGGTCTTCAACTCCGGGTGCACGACGGTCGGTTGCCAGTCCACGAGCGCCCGCCCGGTCGTCTTCCCGCGTACGACGGTCAGCCGACTCTTGTAACTGAGCGGCTGGGAGATGCCCTTGTACGACACCGTCGCCTTGACACTGAACGGCACGGTGGCCCCGCTCGCGGCACCGGGCGTGATCTTCACCTTCGTGATGTGACCGGCCCCGCTGTACGACTCCAGGACGAGGTCGGCGGCCGCGTCGTTGTTCGTGTACGACGAGGCGGACACCGCGTTCCCGCTCTCCCAGGCCGCGAAGAACTTCTTCGTCGTCTCCGTGACCTCGCTGCTGCTGGGCGGCCCGGTCTTCTTGGGCGACCCCCCACCGATCCCGTCCACCGCATCCGAACCCCCCAACGCGGACACCACGTTGAACGCCCCGTACCCCGCCCCGCCCACCATCACGGCGAACACACTGCCGATGACGGTGGCCTTTACCCCCTTGCGCATGCCCCTGTCCCTCCCCGTTATCAGTCCTTCGAACTGTAGGTGGCGTGGGGGAATGCTGTGAGGGGTGTTGCCTTTTGTTGTCCTAACAGAGATCAGCTGACTGAATCACACCCCGTGGCGAGCCACGTATGTGAACGTACGGCGAACGGTGGGGGATATCGGGCAACCGGGGGTGGGGGTGGGGGGTCGGTCGTGGTGCCGGGTCCGACAACCGGCCCATGGAGGCTGTGCGATGTTCTCCCGACTTGGCGGGCACCGGGTGGTGCGGGTCGCGGTGGTGGCAACTCTGGTGCTGGCCCTGGGAGTTGCGGTGCGGGTCGCGATGACCTCGGGACCCGCGTCTTACAAGGGGCCACCGGCCATCGCCGTGTCCGGCTACGAGCTCGTCTACGCGGCGGCCCCGGGTCAGGCCAACGACGTGACCGTCACCGAGACGTCGGAGGCCGACTGGACCACCCTTCACTACGACATCGACGACGTGGTCCCGATCGAGGCGGGGACCGGCTGCCGCCACCCCAGGGTCAAGGACCGCACCAGGGTCTACTGCACGGTCCGGATCAACGACATGGAGACGGACCCGCTCGTCACGCTCTCGCTGCGGCTCGGCGACGGCGACGACACCGCCGTCATCCACAACCGCACCTCCGGCAACCCCCTCGGCTACAACGAGATCTACCTGGGCTCCGGCGACGACACCTGGACCGGCACCGGACGCGAGGCCCGGCGCGTCCACGGCGGGAACGGCGACGACACCCTCACCCTCAAGGCGAGCGCGGAAGGGGACGCCTACGGCGACAACGGCGACGACACCCTCACCGTGGGCGCGGGCGGGAGCGGCTACGGCGGCAACGGCAACGACACGATCCATGTGAACGGCTCCGCGCGCAACGCCGACGGCGGGCCCGGGGACGACACGGTCTACGGGCCCGGCGCGAACGCCGTCCAGCGGGGGTGAGGGGCGGGCTCTACACCCAGGTGTCCAGCCACATCCGCGACCGCCACTGGTCGATGGGGATCGCCGTGCCCGTGTACAGGGGCCAGAAGTAGATGAAGTTCCACGTGACCAGGAGGACCAGCACGCCCGCCCCCACGGCGCCCGCGACCCGGCGGGTGTCGCTGGAACCCGGTGGGCCGATGACCGCGCCGATCAGCATGGCGACCGCGAGGCAGAGGAACGGGAGGAAGACGATGGAGTAGAAGAAGAAGATCGTGCGGTCCTGGTACAGGAACCAGGGGAGGTAGCCGGCCGCTACGCCGCAGGCGATCGCGCCCGCGCGCCAGTCGCGGCGGAACGCCCAGCGCCACAGGACGTACAGGAGCGCGAAGCAGGCCGCCCACCAGAGGAGCGGGGTGCCGATGGCGAGGACCTCGCGGGCGCACTTCTCGCCCGCGCTCGCCGGGCAGCCGTCCGAGCCCGGGGACGGGGACTCGTAGAAGTACGAGACCGGGCGGCCGTCGACCAGCCAGCTCCAGGGGTTGGACATGTACGTGTGCGGGGAGTGCAGGCCGACGTTGAACTCGTAGACCTCGTGCTCGTAGTGCCACAGGCTGCGCGCCCAGTCGGGCATGAAGTGGCTCCAGAAGCCGCCCTTGCCGGCGGTCGCGGCCCAGTTGCGGAAGTAGCCGCCGGTGCCGTTGGCCGGGGAGAGGATCCAGCCGAGCCAGGAGAGGAGGTACACCGAGATCGTGACCGGGATCATGATCACGACGAGGAACAGGTCGTACCTCAGGGCCGCGACGTACGGGCGGCTGGCGCCCGCGACATTGCGGGAGCCGACGTCCCACAGCAGCGTCAGCAGCATGAAGGCCGCCGCGATGTAGAGGCCGTTCCACTTGGTGCCGATGGCGAGTCCGAGCAGGAGGCACGCCATCCAGCGCCAGGGGCGCAGGCCGAGGAACAGGGTGTTCGCGATGTGGGCGTCGGGGCGGGCCCGGCCGTCCGCGTCGACCGGTAGCGCTGCCGCGAGTTTCGCCCGGACCCTGTCACGGTCCAGTAGCAGGCAGCCGAACGCGGCCACCACGAAGAACATCAGGATGCCGTCGAGCAGCGAGGTGCGGGCCATCACGAAGGCCAGGCCGTCGAGCGACATCATGACGCCCGCGACGCAGCCCAGGAACGTGGAGCGGAACAGGCGGCGGCCGATGCGGCACAGCATCAGGATGGCGAGCGTGCCGAGCAGCGCCGTCATGAAGCGCCAGCCGAAGGGGTTGAAGCCGAAGATCAGCTCGCCGAGGCCGATGACGTACTTGCCGACCGGCGGGTGCACGACGTAGGCCGCGTCCGTCGGGATGGGGATGTGACCGTTGTGCTGGAGGATCAGGTCGTTGGCGTTCTTGTCCCAGTTGACCTCGAAGCCGCGGTGGACCAGCGCCCACGCGTCCTTCGCGTAGTACGTCTCGTCGAATATCACCGCCTTCGGGCTGCCCAGGTGGTAGAAGCGCATCACGCCCGCCATGAGCGTGACCAGCAGCGGACCGCCCCAGCCCGACCAGCGGTTGATGCGGTCGACGAGCGCCGGCGAGAAGCCGAGCGCCGCCCACAGCCGCGGGCTGGGCTCCGCGTACGGCGGCACCAGCCGGTCGCGTACGTCGTTTCTGGGCCCCGCCGTGTAGCCGAATCGGCGCAGCCGCTGCTGCCACGACGGCCGCTGGTCTTGCGGGGCCTGCCCTTGCCGGGTGTCCGTGGAGGACGCGGTACTGGTCACCGCGCCATCGTAGGGAACAGGTCTGTGTGAGTCCCGCCTCTCTCCCCTGAGAGGATGGAAACGTGACAGTTGCTCCCGGAACTCTGGTCCTTGCCGGCACCCCCATCGGCGACATCGCGGACGCCCCGCCGCGGCTCGCCGAGGAGTTGGCGGGTGCCGATTTGGTCGCCGCCGAGGACACCCGGCGGCTGCGGCGGCTGACCCAGGCGCTCGGGGTGCAGCCCAAGGGGCGGGTCGTGTCGTACTTCGAGGGCAACGAGGCGGCGCGGACACCGGAGTTGGTCGAGGCGTTGCTCGGCGGCTCGCGCGTGCTGCTGGTGACCGATGCCGGGATGCCGTCCGTGTCCGACCCGGGGTACCGGCTGGTCGCCGCCGCCGTGGAGAAGGACATCAAGGTCACCGCCGTACCGGGACCGTCCGCGGTGCTCACCGCGCTCGCGCTGTCCGGGCTGCCGGTGGACCGGTTCTGCTTCGAGGGGTTCCTGCCGCGGAAGGCCGGCGAACGGCTGTCCCGGCTGCGGGAGGTCGCCGGTGAGCGGCGGACCCTCGTCTACTTCGAGGCACCGCACCGGCTCGACGACACCCTCGCCGCGATGGCCGAGGTCTTCGGCGCCGAGCGGCGGGCCGCCGTCTGCCGCGAGCTGACGAAGACGTACGAGGAGATCAAGCGCGGCCCGGTCGGCGAGCTGGCCGAGTGGGCCGCGGAGGGTGTGCGAGGGGAGATCACCGTCGTCGTCGAGGGCGCCCCCGAGAAGGCCGAGGAACTCGGTGCCGACGAGCTGGTACGGCGGGTCCGGGTGCGCGAGGAGGCGGGCGAGCGGCGTAAAGAGGCGATCGCCGCCGTGGCCGTCGAGGCAGGCGTTCCCAAGCGCGAGGTGTTCGATGCGGTGGTGGCGGCGAAGAGCGCGCAAAAACCCGTGTGAGGGCACACGGGCTCCCGGCGGGCGTACGGGAGATTCCCGCGGGGCGCACGCGGGATTCCTGCGGGGCGGTACACGCGAACTTCTGTCGGGCTTTGTGCGGGAACCGCTGTCCCGCCGGGCTTCGCGCAAGAACCCCCGCCTCGCAGGGCCTCGTGTGAGAACCCCCGTCTCGCCGAGCCTCGCGCGAGAACCCCGCCGGGGTCGCGCGGAAAACCCGTCTGACCTGCGGCGAACGTTCCTCTGAGCGAGGCGCGTCTCCCCTGAGCGCGCGCCCCATGGTGGGGCAAAGCGCGGTCACGAAATGCAAAGCCCGGACCGCCTTGACGGGGTGATTCGACAAGGAAAGTCCAAATCGCCTCCAACAGTCGACAGGACTGATGCGTTCGCCCTGCTGGAGGCGTCCACTGGATGAAGGGACGCACCCGTCCCTCGCCTCCAACGGGATTCCGGGGGGAATCCCCTCGCCGGGGGCGCCTAGGCCCTGCCGTCACATTCCCGTCTGCCCGGAGACGCCATGCACGCACCTGACGCCCCCGGGCCCGCCCTCCGGGCGGACGACGGGAATGTAACGACAGGACCTGGTCCAGCGGAAAGCAAGCAGGAGCTGGCATGAGTGAGATCGCAGGGCAGACCGGTGTCCGTGGCGCTGCCACAGCCGTGGTCAACGAGTCGTACTCCTTCGCCTGCATGCGGTGCGGGCACGGCTGGGAGCAGTCGTACGAGATAGAGCACCACGTCGACACCGACGGCCACCAGTTCGTGATGTACGTGGCGGAGGGTCAGGTCGTGCCGTCACCGCTCAGCCGGCCCGCCTGCCTCAACTGCGACGGGCATGTCGTGCGCATCATGCGCGCGGGCCAGGTGTCGTCGGTACGGGAGGCCGCGCAGCGGCAGTACCAGGCGCCGCGGCCCCGGTCGGCCACCGCAGCGGCGGAGAGTGCGGACGGCGATGACGCCGCCGTGACCCCGCTGCCGGAGCACAGGGACCACCACTGGCACCTGTCCGACCTCCTGCACCCGTTCCACCGCAAGGCGAGCTGACCGGCTCCGACGACCGGGCGGGCATGCCCCTTTCGTAGGATCGGGGCATGCCTTCCTCCAGAGACAGCGACAGCGGACGCGGCGGCGAGAAGAACGCGGCGCCGCCGCTCCCGGAACCCCTCCGGGTGGCCGTCGCCGACTCCCACACCCACCTCGACATGCAGTCCGGCACGGTGGACGAGGCGCTCGCCAAGGCCGCGTCGGTCGGCGTGACGACGCTCGTGCAGGTCGGCTGCGACCTGAAGGGCTCCCGCTGGGCCGCCGAGACGGCCGCCCGGTACGACGCCGTCCACGCGACGGTCGCCCTGCACCCGAACGAGGCCCCGCGCATAGTCCACGGAGACCCCGACGGATGGTCCCGGCAGGGCGCGCGGGTCCCCGGCGGCGAGACCGCCCTGGACGAGGCCCTCGCGGAGATCGACAAGCTGGCCGGACTCCCGCAGGTCAAGGGCGTCGGCGAGACCGGCCTCGACTACTTCCGCACCGGCCCCGAGGGCAAGGCGGCCCAGGAGAAGTCCTTCCGCGCCCACATCGAGATCGCCAAGCGGCACGGCAAGGCCCTCGTCATCCACGACCGCGACGCCCACGCCGACGTTCTCCGCGTCCTCAAGGAGGAAGGCGCCCCCGAGCGCACGGTCTTCCACTGCTACTCCGGCGACGCCGAGATGGCCGAACTCTGCGCCCGCGCCGGGTACTTCATGTCCTTCGCCGGCACCGTCACCTTCAAGAACGCCCAGGACCTCCGGGACGCGCTCGCCGTGGCCCCCCTCGAACTGGTCCTCGTGGAGACCGACGCGCCCTTCCTGACCCCGGCCCCGTACCGCGGACGGCCCAACGCGCCTTATCTCATTCCGGTCACAGTGCGCGCGATGGCGGCCGTGCGGGGCATCGAGGAGGACGCGCTGGCGACGGCGCTGGCGGCCAACACGGCGCGGGCGTTCGGCTATTGAGAGTCTTCACGACGCTTCAAGGCTTCATCGAACACAACTCTGGGTAGTCGCGTCGCTTTGGAGAGTGACGGTCACTCCGCTAGGTTCTGTTGGCCCGATCCGGACCCCCGTGGCCTTCTGGAGCGTGTCGGCGTGAGCAACTACGAGACCTACGAGACGTACGACCGCGGTGTGCGCGCCGACGCGTACACCGACGGACCCACCGAGGTGTACGAGGACACGTACCGACCCGCCTACGAGACGTACGAGCCGGTGTTCCCGCGTCAGGCGGGCACCGCGGAGCCGGAGAGCGAGCCGGCGGCACGGCACGGGCGGCGGCGAAGAGCCGAGCGCTCCGACTCCGGTTCCGCGATGCGCCGGCTGGTGCCGCAGGCGCTGGTCGTCGCGTTCCTCGCCGGCGGCACCACCGCCTTCGTCGCCAAGGACAAGGCGATCGAGCTGAACGTCGACGGAAAGCCGCGCACGCTGCACACCTTCGCCGACGACGTCACCGAACTCCTCGCCCAGCAGGGCGTCGACGTCGGCGCGCACGACGTGGTGGCCCCCGGCCGCGACGCGCCCCTCGCCAGCGGTGACGAGGTCGCGGTGCGCTACGGCCGCCCCGTGCGGCTCACCATCGACGGCCACCGGCGCGAGGTGTGGACCACGGCGCGCACGGTCGACGGAGCCCTCGAACAGCTCGGCGTACGGGCCGAGGGCGCGTACGTCTCCACCTCGCGCTCCCAGCCCATCGGCCGCGCCGGACTCGCCCTCGACGTCCGCACCGAACGCACCGTCACGATCATGGCCGACGGCCGCGCCCGTACGATCCGCACCAACGCGGCGACGGTCGGCGACGCGGTCCAGGAGGCCGGCATCGGCCTCCACGGCGAGGACACCACCTCGGTCCCGCCCGCCAGCTTCCCGCGCGACGGCCAGACGATCACGGTCCTGCGGGTGACGGGGACGCGCGAGGTCCGCGAGGAGGCGATCCCCTTCAAGGTGGAACGCACCGACGACCCCACCCTGTTCAAGGGCACAGAGGTGGTCGAACGCGCCGGCCAGCCGGGCCTCCGCCGGGTCACCTACACCCTCCGCACGGTCAACGGCGTCAAGGAGAAGCCGCGGCGGGTGGACGACGAGCTGGTGCGGGAGCCTCGCTCGCAGCTGGTGAAGGTCGGCACGAAGCCCATGCCCACCTCGGTCCAGGGCGCCGACCAGCTCAACTGGCACGGCCTGGCGACCTGCGAGTCCGGTGGCCGCCCCGGCGCGGTGGACCCTTCGGGGACGTACGGCGGCCTCTATCAGTTCGACACCCACACCTGGCACAGCCTGGGCGGGAGCGGACGCCCGCAGGACGCGAGCGCGGAGGAACAGACGTTTCGCGCGAAGAGGCTGTACGTGCGCAGGGGTTCGAGCCCGTGGCCGCATTGCGGGACGAGGCTGCACGGCTGAGGGATGAGGGATGAGGGATGAGGGATGAGGGATGAGGGATGAGGGATGAGGGCTGGGGGGCTTGGGGGCGCCAGCCCCCCCAGGGGCGCGGGGAACTGCGCGACCAGCCACGACGGCGCGGCAGACAAAATCGGCCCCGTAACCTAGGTGACGTGAGCAGCAACCCCGCCCCCGACGCCCTCCTCGGCCCCGCCGAAATCCGCGAACTGGCAGCCGCCCTGAACGTCCGCCCCACAAAACAACGCGGCCAGAACTTCGTGATCGACGCGAACACGGTCCGCCGTATCGTCCGCACCGCAGGCGTCCGCCCCGACGACGTGGTGGTGGAGGTCGGCCCGGGACTCGGCTCGCTCACGCTGGCGCTGCTGGAGGTGGCCGACCGGGTCACCGCCGTGGAGATCGACGACACCCTGGCGAGCGCGCTCCCGGCGACGATCGCGGCGAGGATGCCGGACCGGGCGGACCGTTTCGCGCTGGTGCACTCGGACGCCATGCAGGTGACCGAGCTGCCGGGTCCGGCCCCGACCGCGCTGGTCGCCAATCTGCCTTACAACGTGGCCGTACCGGTCCTGCTCCACATGCTGGAACACTTCCCGACCATCGAACGCACCCTGGTGATGGTCCAGGCGGAGGTCGCCGACCGGCTGGCAGCCCCGCCCGGTTCGAAGGTGTACGGCGTCCCGTCGGTAAAGGCGAACTGGTACGCCGAGGTCAAGCGCGCCGGCTCCATCGGCCGCACGGTCTTCTGGCCCGCCCCGAACGTGGACAGCGGCCTGGTTGCGCTGACCCGCCGCCCCGAGCCGCTGAAGACGACAGCCTCCAGGCGCGAGGTCTTCGCCGTGGTCGACGCGGCCTTCGCGCAACGCCGCAAGACCCTGCGGGCGGCGCTCGCGGGGTGGGCGGGGTCGGCGGCGGCGGCGGAGGTGGCACTGGTGGCCGCCGGGGTGTCCCCGCAGGCGCGCGGCGAGTCGCTCACCGTGGAGGAGTTCACGCGCATCGCGGAGAACAAGGTGGGCGAGGACAAGGCGTGCGAGGACAAGGCAGGCTCCGAAGAGGTCCAGCACAAGGAGTCCGGCAAGTGAGCGTCACCGTCCGCGTTCCCGCCAAGGTCAACGTCCAGCTCGCGGTGGGTGCCGCGCGGGCCGACGGGTTCCATGACCTGGCCAACGTCTTTCTCGCGGTCGGCCTCCACGACGAGGTCACCGTGACTCCGGCCGACGAACTTCGGGTCACCTGCGCGGGCCCGGACGCGGCCCAAGTCCCCCTGGACCGTACGAACTTGGCGGCGCGGGCGGCCGTAGCACTCGCGGAGCGGTACGGCCGTAGCCCCGCCGTGCACATCCACATCGCCAAGGACATCCCCGTCGCCGGTGGCATGGCGGGCGGCAGTGCGGACGGTGCGGGCGCGCTGGTGGCGTGCGACGCGTTGTGGGGTACCGGTGCCTCGCGGGCCGAACTGCTGGACATCTGCGCGGAGTTGGGCAGCGATGTGCCGTTCAGTCTGGTGGGCGGGGCGGCGCTCGGTGTCGGGCGCGGCGAGAAGCTGACCGTCCTGGAGACCGGCGGCACCTTCCACTGGGTGTTCGCGATGGCCGGGCGCGGGCTGTCCACCCCCGCTGTCTTCCGGGAGTTCGACCGCTTGGGGGAGGGGACGGACATCCCCGAGCCGGTCGCCTCCCAGCCACTCCTCGACGCGCTCGCGAAGGGCGACCCGGACGCGCTCGCCGCCGCCGTCTCCAACGACCTTCAGCCCGCCGCCCTTTCGCTCTTCCCGGAGCTCGCCGACACCCTCGCCGCGGGCCGCGCCGCGGGCGCCCTCGCCGCGCTCGTCTCCGGTTCGGGGCCGACGACGGCGTTCCTCGTCCGTGACTCCGGTTCGGCGGCGAAGGTGGCGGAGGCGCTGACGGCCTCCGGGACCTGCCGGACGGTCCGTACGGCGACGGGTCCGGTGGCGGGGGCGACCGTGATCGACCGATCTTCACGCGAGGTCCACGGAACACCCGCCTGACCTGCAAAAATACGCGTGTTCGGTGTAATCCAAACCACATTGATTTAATGTTCACCAATCGACCCCGAGATCCCTTTCGTGGCGTATGTCCCGCAGGTACGGCTGGCATGATCAGCCAACCCCGGTCCTCGTTACCGGCGGTACTCCCTGCGCGCGCGGTCTCGCCGCGCCACGCCCGAGAGGAACCTCCCCATGGGCCACATGGATCACTTCAGCGCGGGCTGGGTCACCCCGGTCCTCTCCTACGCGATGGCCTGCGTCGGCGCCGCCCTCGGACTACGCTGCACCGTAAGGGCACTTGAGGCGGACGGCGCCTCCAAACGGAACTGGCTGACCCTCGCCTCCGTCGCCATCGGCTCCGGCATCTGGACCATGCACTTCGTGGCGATGCTCGGCTTCAGCGTCGAAGGCACCCCCATCCGCTACGACGTCCCGCTCACCGTCCTCAGCCTGCTGATGTCCATCGGCGTGGTCGCCGCCGGCGTCTTCACCGCCGGCTACGGCCGCTCCCGCGTCACCTCGGTCGCCTTCGGCGGCATCGGCACCGGCCTCGGCGTCGCCGCCATGCACTACACCGGCATGGCCGCGCTCGACCTGCACGGCACGATCGACTACGACCCCCGGCTCGTCATCGCCTCCGTCGCGATCGCCGTCGTCGCCGCGACCGCCGCGCTCACCCTCACCCTGATCGTCCGCGGCCCGGTCCTGGCCACCCTCGCCGCCCTCGTCATGGGGCTCGCGGTCAGCAGCATGCACTACACCGGCATGTACGCCGTGAGCGTCGCCCTCGCGCCCAGCGGCGCGGCCCTGTCCGGCGCCACCGCCACGGAGTTCATCTTCCCGCTCGCGGTCGTGCTCGGCTCGTTCCTCTTCCTGGCCTCCGCGTACGTCGCCCTGTCCCCGACCGGCAAGCGCCACGAGTCGGCCTTCGCGGCGGAGCTGCTGCGCGAGGTCGAACTCGCCACGGTCTGAACCGACTTCGGCCGCCCTACGGCGAACACACCCGCCGCAACGGGAGAGTTCGGCGCCGCACACCCCGCGAGCCCGAACCGGCTACCGCCCGAACCGACTTCGACGACCTCTGCCGCAACAGCGCGCCCAGACAGCCGAGTCGAGGCAGGGCGCCGAACTCACCGAACTCACCACGGTCCGGGCCGGCTTCGGGTCTCCGCTCGCCCCGCGGCACCGGCTCCCGACTCCCCGGGACCCAGGCGCCGAACCGCCGCGCGATGCCGAACTCCTCACGACCCGAGCCGACTTCGGCACTCCCACACGGCCGCGACCCCCGGCACCCCGGGCCGCGACCGCCGTACGAACCGCCTCCGCACCCACCCCGCACCCCCGCACTCCCCCGAACGAGGTCCCCATGCGTGTCCTCCGCACGCCCGCCCGGCTGCGCCCCAGATCGGTCCGCGCGAAGATCGTCGCCCTGCTGATGCTGCCCGTCGTGTCCCTGATGGCACTGTGGGGCTTCGCCGCGGTCACCACCGCGTCGAGCATCGCGGCCACCGAGACCGCCAAGGACGTCAACTCCGAACTCCTCACCCCCGTAGCCGAGTTCGTCACCGCGGTGCAGGCCGAACGGACCGCCGCCCTGCGGCACGCGGACGCACCGGGCGCCTTCACGAGCACCACGAAGGCGACCGACAGGGCCGCCGCCGCGCTGCTCGACGGTGTCAACGCGTCCAGCTCCGACGCGGCGCTCATCGACTCCACGCTGCCGGGCCGTATCGACAAGCTGGAGGCGGATGCCGACGGCCTGGCGGCGCTGCGGGTACAGGCCACCGCCAAGGGCGCCAAGTCGACGGCCACGTACAGCGGTTACTCGGCGATCGTCGAGCACGGTTTCTCCGTCACCGGTGCGCTCACCGGCGACAAGACCGCCGCCGACGCCTCCGAGGCGCGCGTGGTGCTCGAACTGTCCCGGGCCCGCGAGGCCGTCGCCCGCGAGCAGGCGCTGCTCGGCGCCGCCCGCACCGGGGGCGCGCTGACGAAGGAGCAGTACGCGCTGTTCGTCGGCGCCGTCGCCACCCGGCGCGAGCTGCTGGCCCCCGCGGTCGCCGACCTCAGGGCCGAGCACCGGACGGCGTACCGCACGGTCCTCGACGGCACCGGCTACGGCCAACTCCAGGCGATCGAGAACCGGGTGAGCAGCGCGGGCCCCGGCTCCTCGGCCGCGTCCGCCGGCTTCCTCAAGGGCTGGGACGCCACCGTGAGCGGAGTCCTCAAGGGGCTCGGGACGGCCGAGACGAAGGCCGGTACGGGAGCCACGGCCGCCGCCGACCCGTTCGGCTGGGACACGCTCGGCGCCTCCGGGGTCGCCGTCGTGCTCGGACTGGTCGGCGTACTGCTGTCGCTGCTCGTCTCCGTGCTCGTCGGCCGCGGCCTCATCGTCGAACTCCTCGACCTGCGCAACTCCGCCCTCGAAGTCGCCGGCCGCCGCCTCCCGCAGGCCATGCGCCGACTGCACGCGGGCCAGGGCGTCGACATCGACGCCGAGGCCCCCATGCGCCGCCTCGCCGGTGACGAACTGGCCCAGGTCGGCACCGCCCTCACCGCCGTCCAGCGCGCCGCCCTCAAGGCCGCCTCCGAACGCGCCGAACTCCTCAGCGGGATCTCCGGGGTCTACGTCAGCCTGGCCCGCCGGAGCCAGGTCCTGCTCCACCGCCAGCTGGACCTCCTCGACGCGTTGGTGCGCAGACAGCGCGACCCGGCCGAACTCCAGGAGCTGTACCGCGTCGACTACCTGGCCACGCGCATGCGCCGGCACTCCGAGAGCCTGCTGATCCTGTCCGGGATCGCGCCCGGCCGCGGCTGGCGGGACCCGATCCCGCTGCCCGACATCCTGCGCGCGGCCGTCGCCGAGATCGAGAACTCGGCCCGCGTGCAGATCTGGGCCGTACCGAGGGTGTCGCTGACCGGCGGTTCCGTCGCCGACGTGATCCATCTGCTCGCCGAACTCGTCGAGAACGCGACCGCGTTCTCCCCGCCCAGCACCCAGGTGCAGCTGCGCGCGGCCCGGATGCGGGAGGGCGTCCTCATCGAGGTCGAGGACAGCGGCTTCGGCATGAAGGACGACGCGATGGCGGACGCCAACCGCAAGATCCAGTCCGAGAAGGTCGACCTCCTCGACGCCAAGCAGATCGGCCTGTTCGTGGTCAACCGGCTGCGCGAGCGGCAGGGCCTGCGCGTGGAGGTACGGCACTCGTCGAGCGGCGGGGTCACGGCCGCGGTGCTCATCCCCGAGACCCTGATGCGCGACGACATGCCGGTGGGAGAGCAACAGGCCGTGGGCGGACGGGGGTTGGCGCCCGCGTCGGCCCTGATCCCGCAGCAGCGGCTGCGCGGGGCCGGAGCCTGAGGCCGGACTCTTCCCGCCGTCCCCTTCTCTTCGCACCATCTCCACACAGATGTACCGCAATCGCTGTACAGGTGGGGCGGATGGGACGGATAGGTTCGTTTGATACTTCAAGTGCACTGCTGGAAAGGTCCGTTCCGTGTCCGACGCCCCCACACCGTCGTCCCCCACCCCGTCCCACCGCCGAAAGCGCTCCCTCTCGCGTCGCGGCGCGATCGGTGCCGCCGGAGCCGTGGCCGCCGGGGCCGCCCTGACCCCGGTCGTCTTCGCGGCCACCGACTCGGGCTCGGACTCCGCCTCCGACTCCACGAGCACCGATGCCGCCCCCGCCGGCACCAGGCCGGAGACCTTCCCGGCCACCCGTTCCGCCGCCGCCACCGGTACCGCCCCGGCCACCACCGCCTTCGCCGCGTCCTACGTCGGCCTGCGCTGGACCGGCGCCCAGGACGGCGCCGGCATCCGCCTCGCCGACGGCGACTGGCAGCGGACCGGCACCGGTTGCGCGACCGTCGACGGCGGCGGTACGGCCCTGGTCGCCGCCGACGAGGCCACCCGCTACGAGGTGAAGGCACCGGCAGGCGCGACCGACGTACGCACGGTCGCCATCGACTGCACCCGCGGCCCCGACCGCACCTTCCACGTGCCGTCCGAGGCGACCCGTGTCCGGGGTGTCCGCTACCTCTCGCGCCCGGCCTGGGGCGCCGACGAGTCGAAGCGGTACAAGGACGGCAAGGTCAACACGCCTGAGGCGTACTACCCGTTGCAGTCGATCACGGTCCACCACACGGACACCCCGAACGCCGACCCGGACCCGGCCGCGACCGTCCGCGGGATCTACGAGTACCACGCGGTCACCCTCGACTGGGGCGACATCGGCTACCACTTCCTCATCGACGAGGCGGGCGTCGTCTACGAGGGCCGCTACTCCGGCGACGACCTCGTCCCGGCCTTCGACAAGGACGGCAACCTCGTCACCGCCTTCCACACCGCCGGCTTCAACTCCGGCAACCTCGGCATCGCCCTCATCGGCAACCTCGTGGCCCAGCCTCCGACGGACGCGGCGAAGGCCTCCCTGATCCGCCTCATCAAGGTCATCACCCGCTTCAAGGGCCTCGACCCCCAGGCGAAGATCACCTACACCAACCCGGTGAACGGCGTGAAGAAGGACAACGAGACCATCAGCGGCCACCGCGACTGGCTCCAGACGGACTGCCCGGGCCAGACGATGTACGACCTCCTGGCCGAGGTCAGGACGGCGGCAGCTCACTGACCTGCACGGATCGTCAGCCTCCCGCCGCGCATTACTCTGGGAGGCTGACCGTCCCCCCTGTCAGGAGAGAAATGGCCGTCAACCTGGTCAATGTCGAGAACGTCAGCAAGGTGTACGGCACCCGTGCCCTGCTCGACGGTGTCTCGCTCGGTGTCTCCGAAGGGGACCGGATCGGGGTCGTGGGCCGCAACGGTGACGGCAAGACCACGCTGATCCGGATGCTCGCCAAGCTGGAGGAGTCCGACACCGGACGTGTCACCCACTCCGGCGGACTCCGCCTCGGTGTCCTCACACAGCACGACTCCCTCGACCCGGAGGCGACCGTCCGCCACGAGGTCATCCGGGACATGGCCGACCACGAGTGGGCGGGCAACGCCAAGATCCGCGACGTACTCACCGGACTGTTCGGCGGACTGGACATGCCGGGCTTCCCGCAGGGCCTGGACACCGTCATCGGCCCGCTCTCCGGTGGCGAGCGCCGCCGTATCGCGCTCGCCAAGCTGCTCATCGAGGACCAGGACCTGGTCGTCCTCGACGAGCCGACGAACCACCTCGACGTCGAGGGCATCGCCTGGCTCGCCCAGCACCTGCGCGAGCGGCGTTCCGCGCTCGTCTGCGTGACCCACGACCGGTGGTTCCTGGACCAGGTCTGCACGCAGATGTGGGACGTGCAGAAGGGCGACGTCTTCGAGTACGAGGGCGGCTACACCGACTACGTCTTCGCCCGCGCCGAGCGTGAGCGCATCGCCGCCACCGAGGAGACCAAGCGGCAGAACCTGGTCCGCAAGGAGCTGGCCTGGCTGCGCCGGGGCGCCCCCGCCCGTACGTCGAAGCCGCGCTTCCGCGTCGAGGCCGCCAACGAACTGATCGCGGACGTGCCGCCGCCGCGCGACACCAGCGAGCTGATGAAGTTCGCCTCCTCGCGCCTGGGCCGTACGGTCTTCGACCTGGAGGACGTGACCGTCCAGGCCGGGCCCAAAGTCCTTCTGAAGCACATCACTTGGCACCTCGGCCCCGGCGACCGCGTCGGCCTGGTCGGGGTCAACGGCGCCGGCAAGACCTCCCTGCTGCGCGCCATGGCCGAGGCCGCCCGCAGTGACGGCGACACGCAGCCCGCGGCCGGCAAGGTCGTCGTGGGGAAGACGGTGAAGCTCGCCTACCTCTCGCAGGAGGTGGCCGAACTCAAGCCCACGCTGCGGGTGTTGGAGGCCGTGCAGCAGGTGCGGGAGCGGGTCGATCTCGGCAAGGGGCGGGAGATGACCGCCGGGCAGCTGTGCGAGACGTTCGGCTTCAACAAGGAGAAGCAGTGGACGCCGGTCGGGGACCTGTCCGGTGGTGAGCGGCGCAGGCTCCAGCTCCTCCGGCTCCTCATGGACGAGCCCAACGTCCTCTTCCTCGACGAGCCCACGAACGACCTCGACATCGAGACCCTGACGCAGCTGGAGGACGTCCTCGACGGCTGGCCCGGGTCGATGATCGTGATCTCCCACGACCGGTTCTTCGTCGAGCGCACCACCGACAAGGTGTACGCCCTCCTCGGCGACGCGACCCTGCGGATGCTGCCGCGTGGCATCGACGAGTACCTGGAGCGGCGCCACCGTATGGAGGAGGTGGCCGCTGCCGCCGTCCCCGTCGTGGAGAAGTCCGCACCCGCCGTGAGCGCCGCCGACCAGCGGGCCGCGAAGAAGGAACTCCAGAAGATCGAGCGGCAGTTGGACAAGGTCTCCGAGAAGGAGACCAAGCTGCACGCGCAGATCGCCGACAACGCCACGGACTTCGCGAAAGTGGCCGAACTGGACGCCCAGCTAAGGGACTTGAGCGGCGAGCGGGACGAGCTGGAGATGCGGTGGCTGGAACTAGCCGAGGACGCGTGAAGGGTGCGTGAAGGCGCATAACGGGGTCATCACGGGCCGGTCCTCCCTTGGGAACAGGGGTGAACCGGCCCGTTCTTCATGGACAGCTCAGTGATAGAAAGAGCCGTCTGAGACCTGCTTGAACGCGCCTCCGGATCCTTCGCGAACCTCGGGGCGTGGCTAAAAATCAGTGAACGAGGGGGAGCCGCTGATGACTCAGCCGCCCGAACAGCCGCCGTCCGGCGGTTACGGAGTGCCGCCGAACCAACCGCCACAGCCACCGTCCGGCGGCTTCGGGGCTCCTGTTCCGCCGCAGCCCGGCTACGGCTATCCGCAGCAGCAACCACAACAGTCCGGCCCCTACGGCTATCCGCAACAGCCGCAGCAGCAGCCCGGCCCCTACGGTCAGCCGCAGCAGCCGGGGCCGTACGGCCAGCAGCCGCCCTACGGCGGGTACGGATACCCGCCGCCCTCGCCGCAGTACACCCCGCCGCCCCCCGGTGGTGGTTCCCGCAACCCCTTCAAGGGGCGGCCCGCGCTGGTGGTCGCGGCCGCGGTGGCGGGGCTGTTGGTCGTCGGCGGCACGGTGTGGGCGGTCACCAGCGGCGGTGACGACAAGAAGCCGGTGGCGGAGCGGAGTGACAGCCCCTCGCCCTCCGGCAGCAGCGCGGCCGACGACCCCGCCAACCCCGGTGACGGCAGCGGCGACGGCGGCAAGGACGCCGAGGACCTCAACGAGGGCCGCAAGTCCGGTGAGGCGAAGGTGCTCTGGTACAAGGAGGCGCCGGACGCGCCCGGTTCCGGCGCCGACGCCCCCGGCATGTGGATCACCGGCAAGACGGCGGTGAAGGCGGCGTACAAGGAACTCGTCGCCTACAACGTGGGCAACGGCAACCCGACCTGGCCCACGGTCACCTTCCCGCAGAAGATCTGCGCGGTCACCTCGCAGCAGTCGTCCGACGGCAAGATCGTCGTGGCGTACGAGAGCGGTGTCAGCGACAACGCCAAGTGCAACCAGCTCCAGCAGCTCGACCTGAACACCGGGGCGAAGGGCTGGACCGCGACCGTCCCGGACGGCGACCTCTTCGACAGCGTGCTCAGCATCGGGCTGTCCGTCACCGGCAGGACCCTGATGGTGGGCCGCTCGCAGTCCGGGATCGCGTACGACGTCGACACCGGCAAGAAGCTCTTCGAGAAGAAGAAGTACGGTGCGGCCTGCTTCCCGGGCGGGTTCGCGGGCGGCGCCAAGCTGATCTCGGTCGCGTCCTGCGGGGCGGGCTCCTCCACCGAGCACGACGAGGTGCAGGAGCTGGACCCGGCGACCGGCAAGGTCAAGTGGACCAAGTCGATCCCCAAGGGCTGGACGGTCGGCCATGTCTACTCCGTGGACCCGGTCGTCCTCTACATGACCGACTCGGACGACAAGCACTGGAACATCTCGACGTTGAAGAACGACGGTTCGGTCCGCTCACAGGTCGACTCCAAGGCCACGTTCGCGCCCACCTGCGGTTCGTCGTTCGTCGACAGCGACCTCCAGGGCTGCCAGGGCGTCGCCGTCGACGCGAGCACCCTGTACCTCCCGACGGACGCGACGACCGGCGCCAACCAGATCGTCGCGATCGACCTGGCCACCGGCAAGGAGAAGTGGCGCGTCAAGTCACCCGCGTCCGAGTCGATGGTCCCGATCAAGGTCGAGAGCGGCAAGCTCATCGCCTACGTCGACGCGTCCTACGGCGCGGGCGGCCAGGTCGTGTCCATCCCGACGGCCGGCTCCTCGCACACGACGACGAAGCTGCTGCGGATGCCGGCCGGCACCGCGCAGATCGAGTCCAGCTTCTTCTCCCGGGACATCGACTACGTCGACGGGCGCTTCTACATCTCGTCGACCCGGCTGAACGGCAATGACGACACGAAGGAGAAGTTGATGCTCGCGTACGGCAAGTGAGACCCCGACTTCTTCCCGTCCCGCCGTCCTCCCCGAGGTACTCGTCATGACCCAGCCCCCACCGCCCCCGCCGAACCAGCCCCCGCAGGGCGGCTTCGGCCCACCCCAGGACCAGCCCCCGCAGCAGCCCCCACAGCCCCCGCCGGGCTACGGCCACCCGCAGGCGCCTCCGGCCCAGCAGCCGGTCTACGGCTACCCCCAGGCACCCCAGCAGCCCCAAGCCCCCCAACCGCCCCAGGGACCCCCGCAGGCCCCGCCGCCCGGCTACGGCTACCCGGGCCAGCAGCCGAACCCGTACGCCCAGCCGCAGCAGCAACCGCAGCAGCCGTACGGTCAGCAGCCCAACCCCTATGGCCAGCAGCCGGGTTACGGCTACCCGGGGCAGCCGACCATGCCGCTGCACCCGCAGCCGGGCCAACCGGGTGGTGGCGGGCGGAAGTTCGGGGCACCGGCGGTGATCATCACCGCCGCGGTCGTGGCGATCGCGCTGATCGTCGGCGGCGGGATCTGGTACGCGTCCTCGTCCGGCAAGAAGGACGACGACACGAAGAAGACCGCGACCGCCGGCGGCTCCACGGGCGGCACGAACGGCAAGGGCGGCACCGGCGGCACGACTTCGGGCGGCAAGGAGAAGGTCCCGGCCGACCCGGCCTCCAAGGTCCTCTTCGAGGTCCCGATGCCCAAGGTCAGCGACACCATGGTGACCTCCGGCTCCTGGCTCACCGACAAGGTGTACGCCAAGAGCGGCAGCGCCGAGGTCGTCGGCTACAACCGCGACACGGGCGCCAAGCAGTGGACGATCAAGCTCCCCGGCCCGGTCTGCCAGGCCACGAAGCACACCACCACCGACGGCAAGACGGCCATCCTCTACGAGCCCGCCATGCCGACCAAGGACAAGCCCTCGCACGGCTGCAGCCAGATCGCGGCGATCGACCTCAACTCGGGCACCAAGCTGTGGACGAAGACCGCCAACTCCGGTGACCAGGCGATCAGTTTCGAGAACGTCACCGTCAGCGCGAACACGGTCGCCGTCGGCAGCACCGACGGCGGCGCCGCCTTCGACATCTCCACCGGCAAGGTCCTGTGGAGCCCGAAGGTCGCCGACTGCTACGACGCCGGCTACGGCGGCGGCACCAAGCTGGTCGCGGTGCGCAGGTGCGGAACGTACGACTCGCCCACCCTCCACATCCAGACCATCGACCCGGTCTCCGGGAAGGTGCTCTCGGACTACAAGATGGCCGAGGGCATCGAGTACGCGAGCATCGTGTCGACCGACCCGCTGGTCGTCGCGGCCGACGTCGGCGACAGCGCGGGCGACGGCAGCGGCATCTCGGACTTCTTCTCCATCGACAACAAGACGGGTGCGCTGCGCGCGCACATCCCGGCGCCGGGCAAGCAGTACGCGGCCCGCTGCGACGGCATCACGCGCGTCGAGTACTGCACCGAACTGGCCGTGGGCAACGACCGGTTGTACGTGCCCACCGAAGAACACGACGGTTCCGGCGACTCCTACAGCCAGACCAACGAGATCGTCGCCTTCGACCTCGCCACCGGCAAGCAGACCGGCCAGCGCGCCGACGCGGGCGACGGTTTCACGATCACCCCGCTGCGCATGGACGGCAGCAACGTCATCGCCTACAAGTCCCCGCCGTACGACAAGGGCGGCCAGATCGTCAGCATCGACGGCACCTCCTTCAAGGAGACCAAGCTGCTGGAGAACCCGAGCACGGAGACGGTACGGGGGACGGAGACGACCTTCCTCCCAGACTACGCGGAGATCCTCTACGCGGAGGGCCACCTCTACATGTCGGCGGTCTACGCGGACAAGCCGTCGTCATCGTCAACGGGCGACAAGGACCTGGCGATCGCCTTCGGCACAACCAGCTGACTCACCACGACCCCCAGGACCCCCACCACCCCCATCACTCCCGAATGCCAGGAATGCGAAAAAGTCCGTCGATCTGGGGCACTTCTCTCCAGTAGGGGCAGCGCAACGTCGAACAAGCGTGTAGCTTCCGGGGGCATGAAGAGCGGGGGTGCTGGGGGCCCTCTGTTCTTGGGGACCGGTGGGCATCCATAGTGGGCATCCATTGGGGGGACTGGGGGGTTGCTCGATGGGAGTGCGGCTGATGGTGGTCGACGACCACCGATTGCTCGCCGAGGCACTGGCCTCGGCACTGAAGCTGCGGGGACACCGGGTGCTGGCAGCGGCCGCACCCGCGGCGGGCGCGGCCGAGCTGGTGATCACCCGCGCCCCCGAGGTATGCCTACTGGGCACAGCGACACCGGCAGAACCGGGCATCTTCGACCCGGTGATAAAAATCAAACGCGAACGCCCCCAGGTGGCGGTCCTGGTCCTGGGCCCGGTCCCGAGCCCACGCGGCATAGCAGCGGCCTTCGCCGCAGGCGCGTCCGGCTACGTCCGCCACGACGAGCGCATCGAGGGCGTGGAGCGCGCGATCATGAAGGCGAGGGCGGGGGAGGCGGCGGTAGCACCGCAGCTGCTCCAGGGAGCCTTCAGCGAACTGCTCAACCCGGCAGCCCAACCCGATGACGAGGGCCAGCGGTTGTTGCAGATGCTGACGCCGAGGGAGGTCGAGGTCCTGGTCCGGGTGGCGGACGGCGAGGACACCCGCCTGATCGCAGCAGGCATGGGCATCGCCCCGTCTACGGCCCGCACGCATGTGCAGAGGGTGCTGATGAAGCTGGGGGTGGGGTCGCGGCTGGAGGCGGCGGCACTGGCGGCGCGGACGGGGCTGCTCGACAGGGCGGGGCCGGTGAACCATTCGGCGGGGCCGGACGCGTAGTGGATCAGCGGTGGGTGCGGGAGGAATTCCGCGTCGCGTGGGAGGCCATGAGCAGGCACGAACACGCGGCTGTCGTGCGGGCCGTCCGCAAGGGCGAATTGCCACGCGACCCTGCCACCGCACTACTGGCGCTGCACTGGGCCTGGACCGTCATCGGGCCGCCCGGCGCCCGCAGGCGCTACCCCTGGAAGGACGCCTTCCTCGATGTCCGGCCGACGGCTTTCCTCACCGACATCTACGACGGCACTCCGCGGAACGATGTCCGCACGTACGTTCGCCGCGACGCCCGGCGGGTCGAGGCGGGGTATCTGCCGTTCCTGGAGTCCCTTGGCGCGGAAACGGGTCAGCCGTGATGGTCGACACGGCTGGCGGTCAGTGTTCGGGACCGTATGCCGTGGAGGAGGGCGGCGAGGGCTGTGGGGGTGGTGGTGAGGTGCGTGGTGGGGGTTTCGCTCTCGCGGAGGTGGAGGGTGGTGGGGGTGGTGGCGAGTTCGATGCAGTTGTTGCCGTCGCCGCCGCCGGAGAAGGACGACTTCTGCCAGGTGCTGGCGAGTTCGATACAGTTGTTGCCGTCGCCGCTGCCGGAGAAGGACGACTTCTGCCAGTTGTCGGGGATGGTCATGGCGCGCCTCACAGTTCCTTCGCCAGCCTATGGATGACGTCACGCGACTGCTCGGGGTCGAGTGACACCGCCTCCACTTTACGGAAGAGCGTTCGAAAGGCGCCGAGTTGGGCTTCGGAGTCGATGAAGGCCGCGCCGTGGGGTGCGTCGCGTACCGCGGTATCGAGCTTCGGTACGGCGCCTCCCGCGTACATCATGGCGTTCGTGGCACCGGCGAAGTCGTCCAGGGCGAAGGGGATGACGCGCACAGTGATGTGTTCCGCTTCGGAAAATTCGAGAACGCGGGTGAGCTGAGCCCGTGAGCAGGTTCGACCGCCGACCTTGATGCGGAGCGCCGCCTCGTGGATGACTGCCTCGTACGGGGCTGGAGTCGTGCCCTCGATGATCGCCTTGCGATCCATACGATGGCGCACGCGCAGTTCGAGGTCGTCGGCCGGGAGTTCGGGGACTCGGTACGAGAAGACGGCGCGGGCGTAGTCCTCTGTCTGGAAAAGCCCGGGGATGTGCAGGAACTCCACGTCGAGTCGGTAGGTGGAGTGGTACTCCAACTCGGCAAGATCCAGGAACGACGTGGGCAGCAAACCTCGGTATTCCTCCCACCAGCCACGGGTCCGGTCGGTCGCCATCGTCACCAGCGCCTGGATCAACTCGTCGTCTGTGCAGTCGTAGTGTGCGGCGAGCCGCCGTACTCGTGCCTCGCTCACGCCTGCGATACCGAACTCGATCTGGCTCATCTGGACAGAATCCGCTCCGAGCAAGGTGGCGGCCTCACGCGCCTTGAGTCCTGCGGCTTCGCGTAGTTTCCGCAGCTCCACGCCTAGTCGTACCTGGCGTGCGGTGGGTTGTTTACGGCGTGGCATGGCTTCCTCCTTGCCCCCCCAACTGCCGGGAGGCGGCGACTCGTTCGGAGGCAGATTACGGCAACGACTTGCGGAGTCCTAAATTAAGGTCCTACCGTCAGTGATGCGACGCACACCGTGCGGAACCCCGGGCCCCCGGAAGCGCACCACCCCGTCCTGCCATGACGGCGTGACAAGCCACCGCCCGTGAACCGCATCAACTCCCCACACCATCAACGGAGTTCACGCATGCCCGAAAACGAGCCCGAACCCTGGGAGTACTCCCTCTCCGTGCCGCACGATCGCCGTGCCGTCACCGTCTGCCGCCGCACCCTCCGCCTCGTCCTCACCGCGCACGGCCTCATCCGGGTCGTGGACACCGCCGAACTCCTCGCGACGGAGCTGGTGGCCAACGCCGTACTGCATACCAAGGGGCCGGTGATGCTCCGCGTGCGGTGGTCGGCGGGGGTGCTGCGCGTCGGGGCGTGGGACGCGGACCCCGAACCTCCCGAGCCCCCAGGCCAGTTGGCGGATCTGTTGGATGCCGAGGCGGGCAGAGGGCTCGCGCTGGTGCGGGCCTGCGCCGACCTCTGGGGCTGGCAGCCGCTGTCGAGGAACGGGCAGCGCGGCAAGTACGTGTGGTGCGAACTGGGGGTGGCGTAGCGACCAGTTCGTCCCTGACCAACTAAGTGGTCGGCTCCGGAAGTCCTTCGGGGGTTGACGCCGGAGCCGGTGCCGTGTCTGACGTTCGTCAGATGGCTGGGGTGGCGACGCAGAGGCCGCAGGAGCAGCTCCCTTGGCTGGTCGGTTGACCCTCGACTTGGTGGAGGGCTCAGAGTTCCGGGTGTGGAGAGCGAGATGCGCAGTATTGGTGAGATGGCTCGGGACAGTGGACTGAGCGTGAGCGCCCTGCGGTTCTACGACGGTGCCGGCGTGCTGGTCCCGGCCTGGGTGGATCCGGTGAGCGGCTACCGCTGGTACGGCCCCGAGCAGCTTGAAGAGGCCCGGTTGCTGGCCCGGCTGCGCCGGGCTGGTATGCCCTTGGCGGACATTCGGCTGGTGCTGGCCGGCTGGTCCAGTGAGAACACCGACCTCGTGCGGAAGCTGCTTCAGGCGCATCTGTGTCGTCTTGAACTGGGGCTGTCCGATGCCCGCATTGAGTTCTCCGCGGTCCGAGCGCTACTCGAACGCAGGGAGAATCCCATGGCTTTGCTCCGCACCGCCACCGTCCGGTTGGCTGTCTCCGCGCCTGAGTTGGCCGCGGCGTTGGACGCGGTCCGCTTCGCCGCCAGTACCGACCCGGAGCTGCCGATGCTCGGCGGTGTCCTGTTCGACATCGAGGGTGAGACGCTCCATGTCGTGGCTACCGACCGGTACCGGATGGCAGTTGCACAAGCCGGTACCACCGGGCATGGCGGGCCGCGTGTGCAGGTCATCGTGCCATCCCCACTCGCCGACGCGATGCGAGCGCTGCTGAGCGACGACGCATCCGTCCAGCTCACTGTGGACGGTGACCGCGTGGCCTTGGAGGCAGGGGACCGTCAGGCCGCTGGGCAGCGTCTCCATCACGACTTTCCTGATTACCGTCGCCTCGTCCGCCTGCCGGCAGGGCACCGTGCCCTCGTCGATGTCCCGGCTTTCCGGGCGGCGGTGGAAACCGGCTCCGTCCGCGTCAGCGAGGTGCGCGAGCAGGACGGCGTGTCCTGTGACCTCAGCGTGCTCAAGGTGGCGGGCGACGGCACGGTGTGCGTCTGTGAAGACGGTGACGACGGCCAGGGCGACATCGCCGTCAATCGCGAGTTCCTGCTGCATGCCCTCGCCGCCGGAGCCCGGGACCAACTGATTCTGGAGTTCGGCGCCCCTACGGCGCCCCTGGCGATCCGCCGGACCGACGGCGAGGGCACCTTTTCGATGCTGATGCCTGTCCGCCTGGAAAATTAACCGGTCGGCTTCGGAAGTCCTTCGAGGGTTGACTCCGGAGCCGGTGCCGTGTGGCTTTGGTCAGATGCCCAGTGTGGGGAGGCAGAGGGCGAAGCCCCAGGTGGTAACGGAGCCGCCGTAGTGCAGGTGCATGAGCTTGATGCTTTCGCCAGCGGCCAGCTGGGGCCAAGCCGTGCGGGCTCGCGCGGTCAGTTTCTGGGCGCAGGAGAAATCCTCGGCGGCTCCGCTGCGCGGGCGCGACCAGCCACAGCTCACCCGCGCCCGGCAGACGACCTAAGACGACCTAAGCCCCCTCTTCCTTCTCCGGTACCTCCGCGACTTCCACCGGAGGCGTCGGGCGCAGCTTCAGCCAGCCCAGGAAGAAGATTCCGAGCAGCAGCATCGCGATCCCGGTCCACAGGTTGATGTTGACGCCCTCGGCCTTGTCGAGTGTCGCCTGGGACGGACTGATGCCGGCGATCGTGACGATGACGCCGTAGACGACGAACAAGCCCCCGATGATCAGCCGCAGATCGAACAGGCGGGACGCGGTCGTGGACTTGGTCTCCAGCTCGCTGACCTCGCGCTGGACGTCGTGCCCCGAGTGTTCGGAGTGACCTGAGTTCTCAGACATGGTTTCTCAATCCTCCCGCGACTAGAACGAGAACGGGATGTAGCAGAGGGCGGCCAGGATCACCGCGCCCCAGCCGAGCAGCGCCGGCCGGCGGTACCACGCGTCGTCGCCCGCGGCCGGCGCCTCGGTCATGCCGGGGGACGTCGTGCCGTAGACCAGGCCCTGGAGCTGTTCCGCGGACTTGGGCTGGGTGAACAGGGAGACCGCGAACATGACCACCGCACCCGCGACGAACCCGGCGATCGCGGAGACGAAGTTGGCGCCCTGGTCGGTGGGGATGGAGATGATCCCCTGCTTGTAGATCCAGAAGTAGTTCACCATCGCCGTCACCGTGCCCGCGAGCAGGCCCCAGAAGCCGGACTTCGGGGTGGCCTTCTTCCAGAACATGCCGACGATGAAGACGACGAACATCGGCACGTTGAAGAAGGAGAAGAGCGTCTGGAGGTAGCTCATGATGTTGGAGAAGGACGAGGCCAGGAAGGCTGTGCCCACGGAAGCCGCCACGCCGATCACCGTGATCAGGCGGCCGAAGCGCACGTAGTACGCGTCCTCGCGGTCTGTCACCACGTACTTGGCCCAGATGTCGTTGGTGAACACCGTGTTGAAGGACGACACGTTGGCCGCCATGCCTGCCATGAAGGCGGCGAGCAGACCCGTCACCGCGATGCCGAGGACGCCGTTGGGCAGCAACTCCTGCATCAGGTACGGGATCGCGTCGTTGTACTGCAGGTCCGAGCCGCTGGTGCCGATCTTCGGGACGAGCGCCGCGGCGACCAGGCCCGGGATCATCACCAGGAACACGATGAAGACCTTCGGATACGCGGCGATCAGCGGGGTGCGCTGGGCCGCGGACAGGTTCTTCGCGGAGAGGGCGCGCTGGACTTCCGCGAAGTTGGTCGTCCAGTAGCCGAAGGAGAGGACGAAGCCGAGGCCGAGGACGATGGTCAGCCAGTTCGCCCCGAGCGGGTTCACACTGCCGATGCCGGTGCCGCCCCACGCGGTGGTGAAGTTGTGGCCGTGGGCCGCGTCCAGCTTGTGGGTCAGCCCGTCCCAGCCGCCGACCTTCTTCAGGCCGAGGTAGGAGATCGGGATGAGGGCCGCGAGGATCACGAAGAACTGGAGCACTTCGTTGTAGATCGCCGACGACAGCCCGCCGAGCGTGATGTACGCGAGGACGAACGCGCCGGCGACCACGATCGCCACCCACTGCGGCCAGCCCAGCAGCGCCTCGACGACGATCGCGAGGGCGTACAGGTTCACGCCCGCGATCAGGATCGCGGCGAAGGCGAACAGGATCGAACTCAGCAGGTGTGCGGCCTTGTCGAAGCGCAGCAGCAGGAACTCGGGGACCGACCGGACCTTCGAGCCGTAGTAGAAGGGCATCATCACCAGGCCGAGGAAGACCATGGCCGGGATGGCGCCGATCCAGTACCAGTGCACGGTGTACGCGCCGTACTGCGCGCTGTTGGCGGCCATGCCGAGGATCTCGGTGGCGGCCAGGTTGGCCGAGATGAAGGCGAGACCGGTGATCCAGGCGGGCAGCGAACGCCCGGAGAGGAAGAAGTCGAGGCTCGTCTTCACCGATCTGCGGGCGGCCAGCCCGATGCCGAGGACGACCACGAAGTAGATCGCCAGGATCGTGTAGTCGAGCCCGTTGGTGGGGAGCCGGAGCTCGGCGGCGAGAGAGGTGGGGGGCTGCAGAGTCTGCATCAAGCGCTCACCTTGGTTGATGTCTGGTTGATGTCTTTGGTTGGTGTTCTTTGTTTGATTTTGATGGTGACGACTGGGGGGATTGGTGGTTTGATGTGTTTAGTTCTGTGTGAAGCCCGGATGCGGCGTGGATGTACGTACGGATGGAGAGCCCGGCGTGAAGAAGACCTCGACCCGGTTGGCCGACGGTCGTGAGCTCATCTACTACGACCTGCGGGACGACACCGTGCGCGACGCGGTGGACCGACGCCCGCTGGAGCGCACGGTCACCACTTCGGAGGTACGGCGGGACGTGCTGCTCGGCGACTCGGTGGCGATCGCCTCGCACCGCCAGGGCCGCACCTACCACCCGCCGGCCGACCAGTGCCCGCTCTGCCCGACCACGGGCGACCGGCTCAGCGAGATCCCGGACTCGTCGTACGACGTCGTCGTGTTCGAGAACCGTTTCCCCTCGCTGGCCGGGGACTCCGGCCGCTGCGAGGTGGTCTGCTTCACCTCCGACCACGACGCGTCCTTCGCCTCGCTGACGGAGGAGCAGGTGGCCCTCGTCCTCGACGCGTGGACGGACCGGACGTCGGAGCTGTCGCATCTTCCCTCCGTCGAGCAGGTCTTCTGTTTCGAGAACCGCGGTGAAGAGATCGGTGTGACCCTCGGTCATCCCCACGGCCAGATCTACGCCTACCCCTTCACCACCCCGCGCACCGCCCTGATGCTGCGTTCACTCGCGGCGCACAAGGAGGCGACCGGCGGGGAGAACCTCTTCGACTCGGTCCTGGAGCGCGAACTCGCCGGTGAGCGGGTCGTCCTTGAGGGTGAACACTGGGCGGCCTTCGTGCCGTACGCCGCGCACTGGCCCTACGAGGTCCACCTGTATCCCAAGCGCCGGGTGCCCGATCTGCTCGGCCTCGACGAGGCGGCCCGCACAGAGTTCCCCAAGGTCTATCTGGAACTCTTGAGGCGCTTCGACCGGATCTTCGGTGAGGGCGAGCCTCCGACGCCGTACATCTCCGCCTGGCACCAGGCGCCGTTCGGCACGCTGGAGGAGTTCGACGGGGTGAGCAGGGACGACTTCGCTCTCCACCTTGAGCTTTTCACCATTCGCCGTACGTCCGGCAAGCTGAAGTTCCTCGCGGGTTCCGAGTCCGGCATGAGCGTGTTCATCAACGACGTGCCGCCGGAGTTCGCGGCCGAGCGACTGCGAGAGGTAGCGAGTTGATGAGCGGTAAGTACCTGGTCACGGGCGGCGCGGGATACGTCGGCAGCGTGGTCGCCCAGCACCTGCTGGAGGCGGGCCACGAGGTCACCGTCCTGGACAACCTCTCGACGGGTTTCCGCGAGGGCGTGCCCGCGGGTGCCACGTTCGTGGAGGGCGACATCCGGGACGCGGCCAAGTGGCTCGACTCCTCGTACGACGCCGTCCTCCACTTCGCCGCGTTCTCCCAGGTCGGCGAGTCCGTCGTCAAGCCGGAGAAGTACTGGGAGAACAACGTCGGCGGCTCGATGGCCCTCCTCGCCGCGATGCGCGAGGCCGGCGTCCGCAAGCTCGTCTTCTCCTCCACGGCCGCCACGTACGGCGAGCCGGACGAGGTCCCGATCGTCGAGACCACCCGCACCTCCCCGACGAACCCCTACGGCGCGTCGAAGCTGTCGGTCGACTTCATGATCACGAGCGAGGCGGCAGCCCATGGGTTGGGCGCGGTCTCCCTCCGCTACTTCAACGTGGCGGGCGCGTACGGCAGTTGCGGCGAGCGGCACGCCCCCGAGTCGCACCTCATCCCGCTCGTGCTCCAGGTCGCCCAGGGCAAGCGCGACGCGATCTCGGTCTTCGGCGACGACTACCCGACGCCGGACGGCACGTGTGTCCGTGACTACATCCACGTGGCGGACCTGGCCGACGCGCACCTGCTCGCGCTGAAGGCGGCGACCCCGGGCGAGCACCTGATCTGCAACCTCGGCAACGGCGAGGGCTTCTCCGTCCGCCAGGTCATCGAGACCGTGCGCCAGGTCACCGGGCACCCGATCCCCGAGGTCGTGGCCCCGCGCCGCGGCGGCGACCCGGCGACCCTGGTGGCCTCGGCGGCCCGGGCCAAGGAGCGCCTCGGCTGGAACCCGTCCCGCGCGGATCTCGCGGGCATCGTCGCGGACGCGTGGGCGTTCGCGCAGAACGTATCGAAGGGTTAGGAGACAACACGTGGGTGTACTTGAGGGCTTCGAGGAGCTGTACGGCACCGCTCCCGAGGGCGTCTGGGCCGCGCCGGGCCGGGTCAACCTGATCGGCGAGTACACCGACTTCAACGAGGGCTTCGTGATGCCGCTCGCCCTGCCGCACACGGCGGTGGCGGCGGTGTCCCGCCGCACGGACGGCGTCCTGCGCCTCCACTCGGCGGACATCGAGGGCCCGGTCGTAGAGCTGCACGTCGACGAGCTGGCCCCGCGCACGAACACGAGCTGGGCCGCGTATCCGGCGGGCGTGGTGTGGGTGCTGCGCGAGGCGGGTCACGAGGTGACGGGCGCGGACATCCACCTGTCGTCCACGGTCCCGACGGGCGCGGGCCTGTCGTCGTCGGCGGCGCTTGAGGTGGTCACGGCGCTGGCCCTGAACGACCTCTTCGAACTCGGCCTGTCCGCCCCGGAGTTGGCCCGCTTCTCGCAGCGCGCGGAGAACGACTTCGTCGGCGTCCCCTGCGGCATCATGGACCAGACGGCCTCGGCCTGCTGCGAGGAGGGCCACGCGCTCCACCTCGACTGCCGGGACCTGTCGATCCGCCAGATCCCCTTCGACCTCGCGTCCGAGGGCCTCTCGCTCCTGGTCGTCGACTCCCGCGTGAAGCACGCGCTGGGCGACGGCGCGTACGCGGAACGCCGGGAGGGCTGCGAGGAGGGCGCGCGCCAGTTGGGCGTCCCGTTCCTGCGGGACGTGGCGTACGAGGATCTGTCATCGTCCCTGGCCCGCCTGTCGGACGAACGGATCCAGCGCTACGTCCGCCACGTGGTGTCGGACGACCACCGCGTCGACCAGGTCATCAACCTGCTGGACGCGGGAGACGTACGCGCGATCGGCCCGGTCCTGACCGAGGGCCACGCCTCCCTCCGCGACGATCTCCGCATCTCCTGCCCGGAGTTGGACCTCGTGGTCGACACGGCGGTCGGCGCGGGTGCGCTCGGCGCCCGGATGACGGGCGGCGGCTTCGGCGGCTCGGCGGTCGTCCTGGTGGAAGCCTCGGACGCGGACACGGTGACCAAGGCGGTGGAGGAGGCGTTCGCGGCGGCGGGTTACACCGCTCCGCGCGTGTTCCCTGCGGTGCCTTCGGCGGGGGCGCGGCGGGTGAGCTGATCCCGGGCTCGTTGTCTCCCCGCTCGTCGGAGGGCGGGGAGACAACACCGAGGGACGCCGGGCAGAGCCGGTCGGCCTTTGTGATGACGTTCGCGGATTCCGGCGGTTACCGCGGACGGGCAGGCCGAGAATCCCGCCCACGGGAGGAATCATGACCGCCGAGCCCCGCGGTCGTCGGCCGGTGCCGCCTCGGGACGGTCACACCGTGGACGATCTGTTCACGTTGCCCGACCTGCCGCCGCACACCGAGCTGATCGACGGGAGCTTGGTCTTCGTGAGCCCGCGGCGGGATTTCCACAGCACAGTGATCGACTTCTTGGTGACCGGCCCGCGCCGGACGGTTCCCAGGGAGTTCAAGGTCCGTCGCGAGATGACCGTCGTGCTCGACCGCCGCAACGGCCCTGAGCCCGATATCTCGCTCTGACCGGTGCCAACCACCACCCGGTCGTCCGCACCTACGAACTTGACCCGCTGTCGAGGCCCTACGCCCTGACCGGCACCCACCGTGAGCAACTCAAGCTCGGTGTGCCGTACGACATCGACGTCGACATCAGCCTGGACGCGCTCAAGGAGCTGTGACGGACGGTTTTCCCGACGGGCATGGGCGGTTCAGCACGACTTCTTCTTCGTCTCCACGGTCAGTCCCAGCACGTTGTGCCACACGTAGTCGGAGTCGCCGACGTGGTAGTGGACCAGGACTCCGGCCATGTGCACCCCGGAGGCGGCGGTGACCTGGAGATGCAGGACCAGGTTGTTCGCGACTTTCGTGTTGTCCGGTTGAGGGGCAACCGTCGCTCCCAGGGCCTCGCGGCGGTGGGCCCAGTGGATGCCGGGCCCGCTGCGTGCCTCCGGGACGGGTGGATACCCGGTGCTCAAACCGATGAAAGCTGTCGAGGTGGGCACGATGACCGCCTCGACCAGGTGCAGACCGCTCGCCTTCTTCAGCGTGACCTTGTCGATGACGACTGCCTTGCTGCCGTAGTTGTGCAGCTCGTCCTCGCCGAACGTGACGCTGCCGCCCTCCTTTTCCGGAATGCACTCCTTGCCCGATCCGGCGTCGGCATAGTCGGGTCCGTTCAACGGCCCGCCCGCGGAACCCTGTTGATCCGCCGAGCCGCAGCCCGTCACCAGCGCCACGAGCAGGAGCACCAGGGTCGGCAGCGACCGCCGTAGGTACTTGGCCGGTGTCATGGGCGGGTAGGGCATGAAGCTCCTTGGGAGGGGAGTGAATGGAGTGTCACATCTTGGTTATCCGGTCGACGAACACCGAAAAGGCGTCAGCCGCTGCTCTTGAACCAGCCTGCTGCGCGAGCTGGGCGGCGCTTGGTGCCTCGTTCATCGGGTGAGCTCCTGGCCGGTGTGTACGGCCGCCCCTGGGCCATCGCGTCCAGCACGAGGGAATGGATGCCCAGCGCGAGCAGCGTCCGCACCACCGCGTCGGCCGAATCCGGGTGCACCCACCAGTCCTCGAACCGCCGCTGCCGGACGTGACGGTAGCCGGAGAGCCGGTCGGCGGCGGTCAGGATGCGGCGGCTCCACGCGGAGCAGTCCGACCAGATGTCCACGGCGCCGGCCTCCTCCGTCACGGGGTGCTGCGCAGCCCCCGTACCCCAGGAGCCAACAGTGCCGCCGCCGTGGCCACGACCACCAGCCCCGCGCACCCCGCGAGCGTGTGCCCCAGGCCCACCGTCGCTGCCAGCGGGCCCGCGATGAGCAACCCCAGCGGGGCGAAGGCCAGGGAGCCGAAGCCGTCGTAGGAGCTGACCCGGGAGAGGGACTCCTCGGGGATCTCGCGGTGGATCGTCGTGGCCCACAGGACGCCGAAGACGTCATTGGAGATCCCGGCGGTGAACATCGCGGTGGCGATCAGCCAGACAGGGGCCCGGACGGCGAGGAGGGCGATCGGGACGGCCGCCGGGAAGGTGGCGAGTACGGCCACCAGGATCGGGCGGTGGACCCGGACGCGGGAGGCCAGGCCGGCGCCGGCGATCGTGCCCAGGGCCTGTGCGGCGACGATGACCGACCAGGCGCGGGCACCGCCGAGGTAGCGGTCGGCGGTCAGCGGGCCGAGGACTCCCACGTTCGCGTTGAGCGCTGCGATCACGATCGACCACTGGGCCACCACGGCCCACAGCCACTGGCGGGACGCGAACTCCCGCCAGCCTTCCCGGAGATCGGCCCAGCCGGAGGATTTCCTGGGCGGGCGTACGGCGACCGGGAGGCGGGCCGTGAGGACCGCGCTGACGACGAAGGACGCGGCGTTCAACGCCAGTGCCCAGCCCGCACCCACCAGGGCCACCGTCACACCCGACAGCGCCAGGCCCAGCAGCCGGGCGCTGTTGGTGCCCACCCGCAGCGTGCCGTTGGCCCGTTGGAGGTGTTCGGTGGAGACGATCAGCGGCACGATGCCGTCCATCGCCGGCATGAACAGGGCCGAGGCCGTACCGGCCGCCACCGCCAGCACGCACATCGCGGGCAGCGGTGCGTGCCCGGTCAGCACCAGCGTGGCCAGACCCGTGTACGCCACGGCACCCATCAGTTCCGCGAGCGCCATCAGGCGGGCGCGTGACATGCGGTCCGCGATGACCCCGCCCACCAGGATGAACATCAGTTGAGGCAACGCCTGACAGGCCAGCACGAGCGACAGCCGGCCCGGACCGGCTCCGGGCAGGGCGAGCACCGCGAAGGCGAGGGCCACGGCGGCGAAGCCGTTGCCCAGCACGGACACGGTTCGCGCGCTCGCGAGCAGCACGAAGGCCGGCTCACGCCACAGTGATGATGTTCCGGGACTCTCGGCGGTGGTGGCTGAAGTGGATGTCACGGCCAGGGACTTTAAGGGACCCGAGTCAATGTAGGTCCACAACCGGCCACTTCACCTAGAGATACCCCCACGCCCGGCACATCGGCCGCAGCACCTCCGGGATCTCCTCCAACTCCGGTGCCGGGCGGTCCGGTTGGACCTGGCCGGTGCGGATCTTGTCGGTCCAGTCGCCGAAGCCGGCGCCCAGGACGGCGTTCTCCAGGCTGCTGCCGTAGTTCGTCATGCCGGGTTCGTAGGGGAGGCCCAAGTAGGCGCAGACGGACCGGAGTTCGGTGGTCGGGTCGGTGGTGAGGTCCTCGTAGCGAAGGGTGTGGCCGCCCAGTTCGGCCTGGGCCTCCTGCATGGACTCCATGTATTTCAGGACGCGTTCGGCCGCTTCCTCGCGGGTGCGGTCCGGGACCGCCTCGTGCCAGGAGCGGGCCACCGCGCCCGGGTGTCTGCGCAGGAAGACGAAGCGGGCGTCGGGCCAGGTCTCGGCGATGCGCTGCCACTGGAAGGCGTTGCCGGGGGTCTTCTCCACGATGAACTGCTTGCCGGACTTGACCAGTTCACGGTGCAGGGCGCGGTCCCAGAGCAGGCCCTCCAACTGCTCGTGGCCCAGGCCCAGGGTGCGCAGGGAACGTTCCGTGGGGGTGCCCGACTTGAAGTAGACCTCGATACCGGTGAGATGGAGTTCGTGCGCGGAGTGCAGCCGGGAGTGCGCCCCCAGCATCATGCGCAGCAGCGTCGACCCGGAGCGCACCGAGGTCAGGATGAACACCGGTCGCTCCAGCAACCGGTCGACCGCCGGATCCACCGTCGGCGGCTGCGGCAGTACGGGGTCGGGGCGTGCGGGACGGGAACCGCGCGGCGCGGGGATCGCCCCGAGGGAGCCCGCGGTCGTCGCGCCGGGCGGCGGGGGCACCCGGCGTATCTGGTAACCGGTGGTCTCGGCGAGCTTGGAGTTCAGCTTCCGCAGCATGCTCATGGCGGCACGGTAAGAGGAGAGTATGAGACTGGCCTGAGCGTCTCGTTCGCCCCAGATGTGTTCACCCGAGGTTCGTCCGGCCCAGCCGCTTCGTCAGGGTGTACTCGGTGAGCCCCGGCGGGTAGTCCGGGATCACGCACACCACCTCGTACCCCTGCTTCTTGTAGAACTCCGGCGCCTGGAAGTCCCACGTCTCCAGGCGGGCCGCCCCGCAGCCGCGCTCGTCGCGGGCGATGCGCTCCGCCTCGCCGAGGAGGCGGGAACCGAGGCCCGTACCGCGATGCCGGCCGTCCACCCACAGGTACGTCACATGCAGCCAGTCCGCCCAGCTGTGCCCGACCAGCCCGCCGGCCAGCCCGCCCGTCCCGTCCAACGCCCACACCTGGAGCGGAACTTCACGTTCGCGAGGCGTTCCGCGCAGGGCGCGCAGCACCGGGGAGGCGGCCGTGTTGGTTTCGAGCAACCGGGCGCGGAGCAGATCGCGTCGCTCCTTGTCGACTTCCGTCTCAATACGAAACATGCGGCTCACCATAAACGCGCCGGACAGTCAGTTCTGCAAATTGGGTTCCGCTGCTGCGCCCCGGCCGTACGCTGTGAGCAGCACCGGTGGGGGCCGGTGCTGTTCAGGGGGCGAGACAAGTCGGGTACGACGCCCGATGTGGGGGTAGCAGTGTCTGCACGGCGGCGGCCGTGCGGCTCAGGCCGCTCCCGGGCGTCGTACCCGCAACCATCGCTTCGTCTCCCGACGATGAGGTATCCCCTGCTCCCTGAGGAGCCTGGGGAAGGGGGTTTCGTGGTTCGCATCCGAGTCCTGGTCGTCGACGACCATCGCATCTTCGCCGAGTCGCTCGCCGCGGCACTGGCCGCCGAGCCCGATGTCGACGTGTCCGCGGCCGGCAGTGGTCCCGCCGCGCTGCGCTGCATGGAGCGCGCGAACGCCGAGGGGCGCAGATTCGACGTCCTGCTCGTGGACGCCGATCTGGGCGGCAACGTGCCGGGCGTCCGGCCCGCCGTACCCGTACAGGCGGGCAACGAGGACGGGCTGGTGGACGGGATCTCTCTGGTCGCCGGGGTCCGTTCGGCGCAGCCGAGCGTACGGATGGTCGTGCTGGCCGAGAAGGACGATCCGCGCCGGGCCGCGCTGGCCCTGCAGGCCGGGGCCTCCGGCTGGGTCGCCAAGGACTGCTCGCTGTCCAGGCTTTTAACCGTCATCCGAGGGGTGCTTCGCGATGAGACGCACCTGCCACCCGCCCTGCTGACCGGCGTCCTGCGGGAGTTGACGGCCGCGCGCAAGCACCGCACCGAGAGCGAGCGCCTGGTGGAGTCGCTGACTCCGAGGGAGCGGGAAGTGCTGCGCTGCATGGTGGCCGGCTTGGGGAGGAAAGCGGTCGCCGAGCGGCTCTTCCTCTCCCCGCACACGGTCCGGACGCATATGCAAAACGTGCTCGGCAAGTTGGGAGTCCACTCCACCCTCGCCGCGGTCGCACTCGCCCGGCGCGCGGGTGTGGGTCCCGTCGACCTGGCCGGGGATGTTGTCGAACGGGGCGGTCAACTGGCGTAGGAGGTCTGCCGGTTCGCCCCGCTGGGCGCGGGAGGGTTCCGCAGGTGTCGGGCAGGTTGGGCGTCCGATCCACCCTCGCGGCGGTGGCTCTCGCCCGGCGTGCGGGGGTGGGGCCGGTGGATCTAGCCGGGGATGTTGTCGAACGGGGCGGTCAACTGGCGTAGCAGGCCTGCCAGTTCGCCCCGCTGGGCGCGGGAGAGTTCCGCGAGGATCGCGCGCTCCTGTGCCAGCAGGCCGGCCAGGGCCTGGTCCGCGCGGTCCTGGCCCTCCTCGGTGAGGCGGACCAGCACGCCCCGGCGGTCGCTGGGGTCGGGGAGCCGCTCGACCAGACCCTTCTGTGCCAGGCGGTCGATACGGTTCGTCATCGTGCCGGACGTGACCAGGGTCTGTGTCAGCAGCTGGCCGGGGGAGAGCTGGTAGGGGCTGCCCGCGCGCCTGAGCGCCGTCAGCACGTCGAACTCCCAGGGCTCCAGGCTGTGCTCGGCGAACGCCAGCCGACGGGCCCGGTCCAGATGCCGGGCCAGCCTGCTCACCCGGCTGAGCACCTCAAGTGGCTCCACGTCGAGGTCGGGGCGCTCCCGGCGCCACGCTGCGACAAGCCGATCGACCTCGTCCTCCATGACGATCAGTGTAGTGGTTGTGTCGACATGAAGTCTCTTGATATCAAGCCTCTTGACCCAGAGTCTCTTGACATCAAGATATGTGGGCGGGGAAGGTAGAAGCCATGACGACTTGGGACCCCGCTCAGTACCTGCGCCACGCCGGCCACCGCGCCCGCCCGTTCGCCGACCTCCTCGCCCGCGTCACCGACCTCCCCGGTACCGCGCCCCGGATCGCCGACCTCGGCTGCGGCCCCGGCAACGTGACCACCGTCCTCGCCGACCGCTGGCCCACCGCGCACATCACCGGCTACGACAACTCGCCCGAGATGCTCGCCAAGACCGAGCCCTACGCCGGTCCCACCCCCGGCGGCGGCCGGCTCGACTTCGCCCACGCGGACGCGACGGAGTGGACGCCGACCCAGACGTACGACCTGATCGTGTCGAACGCGGCGCTGCAGTGGGTGCCGGGTCACCTGGACCGGTTCGGCGACTGGGTGGCCGCGCTGGCCCCCGGCGGCACCTTCGCCTTCCAGGTGCCGGACAACATCGACGCGCCCCTGCACGCCCTGATGCGTGAACTGGCCGCCACCGCCCGCTGGAAGAGCCGCCTCGGCGAGGTCCTGCGCCGCGAGGACTCGGTCCACGCCCCGGGCGTCTACCTCGACCACCTGGCCCGCCTGGGCTGCGCCCCCGACGTCTGGCAGACGACGTACCAGCACGTCCTCCCCGGCGAGGACCCCGTCCTCGACTGGGTCAAGGGCACGGGCCTGCGCCCAGCCCTGACGGCCCTGGCGGACGACCCGGAGGCACGGGACGCGTTCGTGACGGAGTACCGCGACCTGCTCCGCGAGGCGTACCCGACGGCCGACTACGGCACGGTGCTCCCGTTCCGCCGCCTGTTCGCGGTGGCCCGCAAGGAGGTGTGAGGGGTGCTCGCGGCCGTGGATCACGTGCAGTTGGCGGCCCCGGCGGGCTCGGAGGACGCGCTGCGGCGGTATTACGTCGACGTCCTCGGGATGACCGAGATCCCCAAGCCGCCGGTGCTGGCGGCGCGGGGCGGGTGCTGGTTCGGGGCGGGGGCTGTGCAACTCCACCTGGGTGTGGAGGTCGACTTCCGACCCGCGAAGAAGGCCCACCCCGGGCTCCGCGTGACCGGCATCGAGGCGTACGCGGCCCGGCTGAAGTCCCTTGGGGCGCCCGTCACTTGGGACGAGGACCTGCCGGGGTACCGGCGCTTCTACTCGGAGGATCCGGTGGGGAACCGGCTGGAGTTCCTGGAGCCGGACGCCTGATCGGTGTTTGTCCCTCGCTGTCGCGGCTACCCGGGTCGTGGCGCCGAGTACACCGAGTTCCGATCCGACCGGGAGTGATGAACCGTGGTGAAGGACGGGAAGGCCAAGGACGCCTTCAAGCGCTGACGCGCCGGCGGTGGACGGCTGTGGCGGGGCCCCTGCTGAGAGGCAGGGGCCCCGCCACTTTCTCCGTACCTACGGGTTCAGCTTTTTCGGCGCCCTATCAAATGTGGCTTCGACTCCAGCCCGTCCAGCCCGTGCCACGCCAGGTTCACCAGATGGGCGGCGACCTCGGCCTTCTTCGGGCGGCGGACGTCCAGCCACCACTGGCCGGTGAGGGCGACCATGCCGACGAGGGCCTGGGCGTAGAGGGGGGCGAGCTTGGCGTCGAAGCCCCGGCTCTTGAACTCGCGGCCCAGGATGTCCTCGACCTGCGTCGCGATGTCCGAGATCAGGGACGCGAAGGAACCCGTCGACTGGGGGATGGGGGAGTCGCGGACCAGGATGCGGAAGCCGTCCGTGTACTCCTCGATGTAGTCGAGGAGGGCGAAGGCCGCCTGTTCGCAGAGTTCGCGGGGGTGGCCGGCCGTGAGCGAGCTGGTCACCATGTCCAGCAGGCGGCGCATCTCGCGGTCCACGACCACCGCGTACAGGCCCTCCTTGCCGCCGAAGTGCTCGTAGACCACCGGCTTGGAGACCCCGGCCTTCGCCGCGATCTCCTCCACCGACGTGGCCTCGAAGCCCTTCGTCGCGAAGAGCGTGCGGCCGACTTCCAGCAGCTGGGCCCGTCGCTCGGCTCCCGTCATCCGGGTGCGGCGCGCGCGTCGGGGCTTCTCGTTGCTCGGGGTGCTGCTGGGATCGGTCGCCACGGCGTCAATCATGCCGCCTCTGCCGACTCCTTCCGGGGCTGAGAGCCGTCCGTACCGGAGATACGGCGCGAATCGATACGCGAGCGTGACGGCCAGCGCACGTCATAGGCCCAGCCGAGCTGCTCGCACCAGCGGATGATCCGCGCCGAGGAGTCCAGCTGGCCGCGCTCCACACCGTGCCGCGCGGAGGTCGGGTCGGCGTGGTGCAGGTTGTGCCAGGACTCGCCGCAGGACAGGATCGCCAGCCACCACACGTTGCCGGAACGGTCACGGGACTTGAAGGGGCGCTTGCCGACCGCGTGGCAGATCGAGTTGATCGACCAGGTGACGTGGTGCAGCAGCGCGACCCGCACGAGCGAGCCCCAGAAGAAGCCGGTGAACGCGCCCCACCAGGACATCGTGGCCAGTCCGCCGATCAGCGGCGGCAGCGCGAGCGACAGCATCGTCCAGAAGATGAACTGGCGGGAGATCGCCCGGATCGCCTTGTCCTTGATCAGGTCCGGGGCGTACTTCTCCTGCGGGGTGCGCTCCTCGTCGAACATCCAGGCGATGTGCGCCCACCACAGGCCCTTGATCAGCGCGGGCACGGTCTCGCCGTAGCGCCACGGCGAATGCGGGTCGCCCTCGGCGTCGGAGAACTTGTGGTGCTTGCGGTGGTCGGCGACCCAGCGGACCAGCGGCCCCTCGACGGCCATCGACCCGGCGATCGCGATGGCGATCCGCAGCGGGCGCTTGGCCTTGAAGGAGCCGTGCGTGAAGTACCGGTGGTAGCCGATCGTCACGCCGTGGCAGCCGAGGTAGTAGAAGAACACCAGCAGGCCGAGGTCCAGCCAGCTCACCCCGCCCCAGCTCCACGCCAGCGGCACCGCCGCGAGCAGGGCCAGGAACGGGACGGTGATGAAGAGGAGAAGAGTGAGTTGTTCCAGCGACCCCTTCTTCTCGCCGCCCCGCGTGGCGGCGGGGAGCGGAGTGCCGTCGTCGTTCGCCCGCGGGGCGTCGTCGATCACATCGGAGCTCGTGGTCATGGGCGTCCCCTGTGGGGTTCGGAGGTGGAGGCGGAGCGTCGGACGGCGGAAGCCGGGCAGCAACAGTTCAGCATGGACTTCCCTACGGTTCCGTAACCTACGGCGACGTAAGTATGGCAGCGCGTCGACCGGCGGACGAAGCCCGTGAGACCGCGCGTCAGAGTGGACACCTATCCTGGGTGTCGGTCGGACAGCGCGGTCCGCTCTGTTTTCTTCCCGGAAGATCCGTCCCGTATGCGGCAGCCGCAGCGGGACCGCCGTCCGGGTTCCCTCCGGACGAGCTTCAAACACTGCAAGGAGCCGCACCTGTGAGCAGTGCCGACGACCTGACCACGAGCACCACCTCGACCGGCAGTGCGCTGCGCGCCGACATCAGGCGCCTGGGCGATCTTCTGGGCGAGACCCTCGTCCGCCAGGAGGGCCCCGAGCTGCTCGAACTGGTCGAGAAGGTCCGCCGCCTCACCCGGGAGGACGGCGAGGCCGCCGCCGAGCTGCTGCGCGGCATAGAGCTGGAGACCGCCGCGAAGCTGGTCCGCGCCTTCTCCACCTACTTCCACCTCGCCAACGTCACCGAGCAGGTGCACCGCGGCCGCGAGCTGCGCGCCCGCCGTGCCGCCGAGGGCGGACTCCTCGCCCGTACGGCCGACCGCCTCAAGGACGCCGACCCCGACCACCTGCGCGAGACGGTCAAGAACCTGAACGTCCGCCCGGTCTTCACCGCGCACCCCACCGAGGCCGCGCGCCGGTCGGTCCTCAACAAGCTCCGGCGCATCGCCACGCTTCTGGAGACCCCGGTCATCGCGTCCGACCGCCGTCGCTACGACACCCGTCTGGCCGAGAACATCGACCTGGTGTGGCAGACCGACGAGCTGCGCGTCGTACGCCCGGAACCGGCCGACGAGGCCCGTAACGCCATCTACTACCTGGACGAGCTGCACGCCGGTGCCGTAGGTGACGTCCTGGAGGACCTGACCGCCGAGCTGGAGCGCGTCGGCGTCAAGCTGCCCGACGACACCCGCCCGCTCACCTTCGGCACCTGGATCGGCGGCGACCGCGACGGCAACCCGAACGTGACCCCGCAGGTCACCTGGGACGTCCTGATCCTCCAGCACGAGCACGGCATCAACGACGCCCTGGAGACGATCGACGAGCTGCGCGGCTTCCTCTCCAACTCCATCCGCTACACGGGCGCGACGGAGGAGCTGCTCACCTCCCTCCGGACCGACCTGGAGCGGCTGCCCGAGATCAGCCCCCGCTACAAGCGCCTCAACGCCGAGGAGCCGTACCGCCTCAAGGCCACCTGCATCCGGCAGAAGCTGGAGAACACCAAGACCCGCCTGGCCAAGGGCACCCCGCACGAGGACGGCCGCGACTACCTCGGCACCGCCGAGCTGCTGCACGACCTCACCCTGATCCAGACCTCCCTGCGTGCCCACCGCGGCGGCCTCTTCGCCGACGGCCGCATGGACCGTACGATCCGCACGCTCGGCGCGTTCGGCCTCCAGCTCGCGACCATGGACGTACGCGAGCACGCGGACGCCCACCACCACGCGCTCGGCCAGCTCTTCGACCGGCTCGGCGAGGAGTCCTGGCGCTACTCGGACATGCCCCGCGAGTACCGCGCGAAGCTGCTCGCGAAGGAGCTCAGGTCCCGGAGGCCTTTGGCTCCCACCCCCGCGCCCGTCGACGCGGCCGGTGAGAAGACCCTCGGTGTCTTCGAGACCGTCAAGAAGGCGCTCGCCGTCTTCGGGCCCGAGGTCATCGAGTCGTACATCATCTCGATGTGCCAGGGCGCCGACGACGTGTTCGCCGCCGCCGTCCTGGCCCGCGAGGCCGGCCTGATCGACCTGCACGCCGGGTGGGCGAAGGTCGGCATCGTGCCGCTGCTGGAGACCACGGACGAGCTGAAGGCCGCCGACACCATCCTTGAGGACATGCTCTCCGACCCGTCCTACCGGCGGCTCGTGGCGCTGCGCGGGGACGTCCAGGAGGTCATGCTCGGGTACTCCGACTCGTCGAAGTTCGGTGGCATCACGACCTCGCAGTGGGAGATCCACCGGGCGCAGCGCCGCCTACGTGACGTGGCCCACCGCTACGGCGTCCGCCTCCGGCTCTTCCACGGCCGCGGCGGAACCGTCGGCCGCGGTGGCGGCCCGTCCCACGACGCGATCCTCGCCCAGCCCTGGGGCACCCTGGAGGGCGAGATCAAGGTGACCGAGCAGGGCGAGGTCATCTCCGACAAGTACCTGGTGCCGTCACTGGCCCGCGAGAACCTCGAACTGACCGTCGCGGCAACCCTCCAGGCCTCCGCCCTGCACACCTCGCCCCGCCAGTCCGACGAGGCGCTGGCCCGCTGGGACGCGGCCATGGACCTGGTCTCGGACGCGGCCCACGACGCCTACCGCAGGCTGGTCGAGGACCCGGACCTGCCGACGTACTTCCTCGCCTCCACGCCGGTGGACCAGCTCGCCGATCTGCACCTGGGCTCGCGGCCCTCCCGCCGCCCCGGCTCGGGCGTCTCGCTCGACGGACTGCGCGCCATCCCGTGGGTGTTCGGCTGGACCCAGTCCCGGCAGATCGTGCCCGGCTGGTTCGGCGTCGGCTCCGGCCTGAAGGCACTGCGCGAGGCCGGCCTCGACACCGTGCTCGACGAGATGCACGGGCAGTGGCACTTCTTCCGCAACTTCATCTCCAACGTCGAGATGACCCTCGCGAAGACGGACCTGCGGATCGCCCAGCACTACGTCGACACCCTCGTCCCCGACAACCTCAAGCACGTGTTCGACACCATCCGGGCCGAGCACGAACTGACCGTCACCGAGGTGCTCCGCGTCACCGGCGAGGCCGAACTCCTCGACGCCACCCCGGTGTTGAAGCAGACCTTCACCATCCGGGATGCCTACCTCGACCCGATCTCGTACCTCCAGGTGACACTGCTGAAGCGCCAGCGCGACGAGGCCGCGGCCGGCGCCGACCCCGACCCGCTGCTGAGCAGGGCCCTGCTCCTCACCGTCAACGGTGTGGCGGCGGGCCTGCGCAACACCGGCTGACCGGATACGGACGAAGGGTGCCCCCGAGCTGTCGTAGAAGCTCGGGGGCACCCTTTTCGTTGGTCAGAGTGCCAGGAACGCCGCCGTCAGCAAGGCCATCCCCGTCCCCGCCAGCACCCACGCGGCCCGGGTCAGCCGCAGCCCGCCCGCGACCACCACCGAGGCGAGCAACAGGGCGCCGCCGAGGGGCACCCAGGCGTAGAGGATGCCGGCGGGGCCGGAGCGCATGACCTCGTCGGTGCCGGGCTTCACGACGACGGTGTACGTCTGGCCCTTCTTCACCGCGACCGTGTGGTCGATGACGACCTCGGCGCGGGCCTTCGACCCCGTCGAGACCGGTGTGTACGGGCCGGTGCAGGTGGCGTCGCCGCACGCGGTGACCTGGATCGTGCCGGTCTCGCGGCCCTTGGTCAGCATCACGTTGTGGGCGGTCGGCCACGAGCCCCACACCCCGGCGATCAGGATCAGCACGGTGACCGTGCCCATCGCCGCGAGCCGTCCGAAGTTCAGGGCGGCGAAGGCGCCGGGGGAAGCGGAGGCTGCGGGTGACATGGCGGGGATCATTGGCCATATCCGCACGCGCGGTCAACTCCCGCAGGGGACAAGCCGGTTAAGCCGGTTAAGTCGGTCAAGGCAGGCAAGTCGGGCGAGTCGGACGGCTCAGGAGTTGTACGCGCTCTGCGCCCGCTCCAGGCCCTCGCTCACCAGACACTCCACGGAGTCGGTCGCCCGGTCCACCAGGAAGTCCAGCTCCTTGCGCTCCGTGGAGGAGAAGTCCTTCAGGACGAAGTCGGCGACCTGCATACGGCCCGGCGGACGCCCGATGCCGAACCGCACCCGGTGGTAGTCCGGGCCCATCGCCTTCGTCATCGACTTCAGGCCGTTGTGGCCGTTGTCGCCGCCGCCGAGCTTGAGGCGGAGGGTGCCGTAGTCGATGTCGAGTTCGTCGTGCACGGCGAGGACGTTCGCGAGCGGCACCTTGTAGAAGTCACGCAGCGCGTTGACCGGGCCGCCCGACAGGTTCATGAACGACGTCGGCTTCACCAGCACGACCCGGCGGCTCGCCGGACCCGGCGCCCCGATCCGGCCCTCCAGGACCTGCGCCTGTGCCTTCCCGGCCCGCTTGAACTTGCCGCCGATCCGCTCGGCGAGGAGGTCGGCCACCATGAAGCCCACGTTGTGCCGGTTGTTCGCGTACTCGGGGCCGGGGTTGCCGAGTCCCACGATCAGCCAGGGGGCATTGGCGTCGGTCGTCACGTCCATGTCTCCTTGCTGTGCTTTTCGGGGGACACCCCCGGACCTCTGGCAGCCAGCCGCTGCTCCCGGTGGGAACAGCGGCTGACGAAACGGTGAGCGGTGCGGATCAGGCCTCGGTGGCCTCGGCGTCGGCGTCCGCGGAGGCCTCCTCCGCCTGAGCGGCCAGGACCTGGAGGACGACCGCGTCCTCGTCGATCGCCAGCGTGGTGCCCTTGGGCAGCGGGATGTCCTTGGCGGCGATGGAGGCACCGGCCTCCAGGCCCGCGATGGACACGGTGACCGACTCGGGGATGTGCGTGGCCTCGGCCTCGACGGTGATCGTGCTCAGCACGTGCTCCAGCAGGAACGAGCCCGGGGCCAGCTCGCCCTCGGTGTGCACGTAGACCTCGACGGTGACCTTCTCGCCGCTCTTCACGGTGAGCAGGTCGACGTGCTCCAGGTTGCCCTTGATGGCGTCACGCTGGACGGCCTTCGGGATGGCGAGCTGGGTCGTGCCCTCGATGTCCAGGGTGAGCAGGACGTTCGGGGTACGCAGGGCGAGCTGCAGCTCGTGGCCCGGCAGAGTGATGTGCAGCGGGTCGACACCGTGGCCGTAGACCACGGCGGGGACCTTCTTGTCACGGCGGATACGGCGGGCGGCACCCTTGCCGAACTCGGTGCGGGTCTCGGCGGCGAGCTTGACGTCGGCCATGGTCACTCCTCGTAGAACAGTCGGGGAAGGCGGTCACCCGGCCGAACATCGGCCTGCTACGAAGAGCGCGTCGATAACGGACCGCCGTACCCGAAAACCGGTACGGCCTCCCTCGCCGAGCAACTGTGACAGCTTACTCGGCGGGGAGGCCGTAACAGAAATCGATCTATGACGGGCTGTCTCAGTGCTCGTCGAAGAGGCTTGTCACCGAGCCGTCCTCGAATACCTCGCGGACCGCGCTCGCGATGGTCGGGGCGATCGACAGGACCGTGATCTTGTCGAGGTCGGCGCCGACCTCGCCCGGGGTGGGGAGGGTGTCGGTGAGGACGAACTCGCTGACGCGGGAGTTCTTCAGGCGGTCCGCGGCGGGGCCGGAGAGCACGCCGTGGGTGGCCGTCACGATGACGTCCTCCGCGCCGTGCGCGAACAGGGCGTCGGCGGCGGCGCAGATCGTGCCGCCGGTGTCGATCATGTCGTCGACCAGGACGCAGACGCGGCCCTTGACCTCGCCGACGACCTCGTGGACGGTCACCTGGTTCGCCACGTCCTTGTCGCGCCGCTTGTGCACGATCGCGAGGGGCGCGCCGAGGCGGTCGCACCAGCGGTCGGCGACGCGCACGCGGCCGGCGTCCGGGGAGACGACGGTCAGCTTGCTGCGGTCGACCTTGGAGCCCACGTAGTCCGCGAGGAGCGGGAGGGCGAAGAGATGATCCACGGGGCCGTCGAAGAAGCCCTGGATCTGGTCGGTGTGCAGGTCGACGGTGAGGATGCGGTGAGCGCCCGCCGTCTTCATCAGGTCCGCGATGAGCCGGGCCGAGATCGGCTCACGGCCGCGGTGCTTCTTGTCCTGCCGGGCGTAGCCGTAGAACGGCACGATGACGGTGATGGAGCGGGCCGACGCGCGCTTGAGCGCGTCGATCATGATGAGCTGCTCCATGACCCACTGGTTGATGGGAGCCGTGTGGCTCTGGATCACGAAACAGTCCGCACCGCGCACCGACTCCTCGAAGCGGACGTAGATCTCGCCGTTCGCGAAGTCGAAGGCCTTCGTCGGGACTACCCCGACACCCAGCTGCTGGGCGACCTCCTTGGCAAGCTCGGGGTGGGCGCGGCCGGAGAAGAACATCATCTTCTTCTCGCCGGTCGTCTTGATCCCGGTCACAGCACTGTCTCCTCAGAGGTCATTCAACTGGGTGTGCGTTTATCACGGTACGCCGTGTTCGACGCGCCCGTTTCCGGTCAGTTCTCGCTCTCGCCCTGGCGGGAAGCCGTTTCAGCGGCCTTCGCCGCCGCGCTGCCCGGACGCTTGCGGGCCACCCAGCCCTCGATATTCCGCTGCTGGCCACGGGCCACGGCCAGCGAACCGGGCGGTACGTCCTTCGTGATCACGGAGCCGGCGGCGGTGTACGAGCCGTCCCCGACCGTGACGGGTGCCACAAACATATTGTCCGAACCCGTCCGGCAATGCGATCCCACGGTGGTGTGGTGTTTGTCCTTGCCGTCGTAGTTCACGAAGACGCTGGCGGCACCGATGTTGGTGTACTCGCCGATCGTCGCGTCCCCGACGTAGGAGAGGTGCGGGATCTTCGTGCCCTCGCCGATCGTCGCGTTCTTCGTCTCGACGTACGTGCCGATCTTGCCCTTGGTGCCCAGGCGGGTGCCGGGACGGAGATAGGCGTACGGCCCGACGGACGCCTGCGGGCCGATGTGCGAGCTGACGGCGACGGTGTTGTCGACGCGGGCGCCGGCCTCGACGGTGGTGTCCGTCAGGCGGGTGTTGGGGCCGACCTCGGCGCCCTCGCCGATGTGGGTGGTGCCGTGCAGCTGGGTGCCGGGGTGGACGATCGCGTCCTGGCCGAAGGTGACGGCGACGTCGATCCAGGTCGTCGCCGGGTCGATGACGGTGACCCCGCCGAGCATGGCCTCGGTGAGCAGCCGGTCGTTGAGGATGCGGCGCGCCTCGGACAGCTGGACGCGGTTGTTGATGCCGGCGATCTCGCGGTGGTCGCCCGCGACGGAGGCGCCGACCCGGTGTCCGGCCTCGCGCAGGATGCCGAGGACGTCGGTGAGGTACTCCTCGCCCTGGCTGTTGTCGGTCCGCACCTTGCCGAGGGCGTCGGCGAGCAACTGCCCGTCGAACGCGAAGACTCCGGAGTTGATCTCGCGGATCGCGCGCTGCGAGTCGGAGGCGTCCTTGTGCTCGACGATCGCGGTCACCGCGCCGGAGGCGCCGTCGCGGACGATCCGGCCGTAGCCGGTGGCGTCCGGGACCTCGGCGGTCAGCACGGTCACCGCGTTGCCGTCGGCGGAGTGGTTGGCGGTGAGGGCGCGCAGGGTCCCGCCGCGCAGGAGGGGGGTGTCGCCGCAGACGACGACCACGGTCCCGTCGACGGTGCCTAGCTCTTCGAGCGCCATGCGTACGGCGTGCCCGGTGCCGTTCTGCTCGGCCTGGACCGCGGTCCGTACGCCGGGGTCGGTCTCACCGAGGTGCGCGGTCACCTGCTCGCGGGCGTGGCCCACGACGACGACCAGGTTCTCCGGCTCCAACTCGCGGGCGGCGGCCAGCACATGACCGACGAGGGTCCGGCCGCAGAGCTCGTGCAGGACCTTCGGTGTGGCCGACTTCATACGGGTGCCCTCACCCGCTGCGAGGACGACGACGGCTGCCGGGCGAATGGCGCTCACGGGTTTGCCCTTCGGCTTCGGAATGCTGGGGGGTGGACATTCGCAGGATACCGGGGCGTTTCATGGGGGACATGAGAGTGGGCCCTGACAGTGCTGTCAGGGCCCGAACAGGGTTGCTGGAAGAGGTTGTTGCTCCCCCGCCAGGACTCGAACCCGGACAAATGGCACCAAAAGCCACGGTGCTGCCAATTACACCACGGGGGATCAAACTCGTGAGAACCGGACATTTAGCCTGGTCGCCGAGTGGGCACAGAACACTATGCCGTACGTGATGCCCTCCGTGCGACGGGACTTGTCCCGGGTGATCGGTTTCGTGGCTGTTCGATTACGGGCCGTGGTGTAGGCCGGTGCACGGAAACTCGCCGGAAAAGCGGGCCTGAACGCCCGTAGGCTGGAGGCATGACCACGACGGGGGAAGACCATGCCACGGCCCGGGGAGGGCCGGGGTGGTGGACCAGGTGGCGCAGTGCGGTGCTGGACACGGGGCTCGCGGCGGGGTCCGCCGCGGAGTGCGGGGCGGAGGGGGTCCGGTTCGCGCACGACGCGGGGATCCCGGCCGCCGTCGGTGTCGTCTTCGGGGTGCTGGCCGGTTCGGCGCTGATCGTCCGCCGGAAGTGGCCGATCGCCGTCGTCCTCGTCTCCATCGCCATCACCCCGGCCCAGATGGGCTACCTGATGGGCATCGTCGGCCTGTACACCCTGGCCGCTTCCGAACTGCCGCGCCGGATCATCGGATCGCTGGCCGGGATGTCGTTCCTCGGCATGCTCATCGTCATGTTCGTCCGGGTACGGCAGGACATGCAGCGCGGGACCTGGGAACTCGGCGACTGGTTCGTCCCGTTCGCCTCCATCACCACCGCGGTCGGGATGACCGCGCCGCCCGTCCTGCTCGGCCTCTACGTCGGCGCCCGGCGCCGGCTGATGGAGAGCCTCCGGGAGCGCGCGGACAGCCTGGAGCGGGAACTCCAGCTCCTCGCGGAGCGCGCCGAGGAGCGCGCCGAGTGGGCCCGGGGCGAGGAACGGACCCGGATCGCACGGGAGATGCACGACGTCGTCGCACACCGGGTCAGCCTGATGGTCGTGCACGCGGCCGCGCTCCAGGCGGTGGCCCGCAAGGACCCCGAGAAGGCCGTCAAGAACGCCGCGCTCGTCGGGGACATGGGACGCCAGGCACTCACCGAACTGCGGGAGATGCTCGGGGTGTTGAGGAGCGGCGACAGCCGGGACGCCCGCGAGCGGACGGCCGTACCGCTGGTCGCGGTGGGCGTGGCCGCGGCGGCAGCGGCTTCCCGGGCGGTCGACGACGAGGGCGCGGGCGACGGCCCCTGTCTGTCCGACGTGGACGAGCTGCTCGGCCAGTCCGCGGCGGCCGGGATGGCCGTGGACCTGTCGGTGGAGGGGGAGACCCGGTCCTACGCGGCGGAGATCGAGCAGACCGCGTACCGGGTGGTGCAGGAGGCGTTGACGAACGTCCACAAGCACGCGGCGGGCGCGAAGACCCACGTACGGCTCGCGCACCGGGTGTCGGAGATCGCGATGCAGGTCGAGAACGAGCCGCCGCCCGAGCTCGCCTCCGCGTCGGCGGCGCGGCTGCCCTCCGGGGGCAACGGGCTGGTGGGGATGCGGGAGCGGGTGCTCGCGCTGGGCGGGGTGTTCGTGTCCGGGCCCACGGATGCCGGCGGTTTCCGGGTGTCGGCGGTCATTCCGGCGACGTGACCGGGGTGGATCCGGGTCAGCCCGCCGTCAGCCGTACCGGCTCTATGCCCGAGACCAGGGTGGCGAGGGCCTGGTCGATGTCACCGCCCAGGTACCAGTCGCCGGTGTGGTCGAGGGCGTAGACGCGGCCCTCGGAGTCGATGGCCAGGAGGGACTGGGTGTCCGGTTCCTCGCCCAGCGGGCTGACGTCGGTGTCCAGGGCCCGGCCGAGGTCGCCGAGGGTGCGGGCCATGTGGAGGCCGTGCAGCGGGTCCAGGTGGAGCGCCACCGGGGAGATCTGGCGGCCGGGGCCCGAGGGCGTGATGTGCAGGCCGCCGAACTCGGCCCAGGCCTCCACCGCCGCCGGGAAGACGGCGTGCTGGTGTCCCGCGGGCGAGGTGTGGTCGCGCAGGGTGTCCGCCCAGATCTCGGCCTGTTTTATGTCCCAGCGGCCGGGCTGCCAGCCCGCGGCGCGCAGGGCGGCGTCCACGGGTACGGAGAAGCGCGTGGTGGAGTGGCGGTCGGCGTGCATCTGCCCTTCGATCGTCGGCGTCAGGGACGGTGGTGCGGTCGTGCTGAGGTGCTGAGGTCCTGTGGTGGTACGGGGGTGGGTGTCAGCCGGTTTCCGTCGCGGGGTCGACGACTCGGACGCCGAAGTGGGCGCTCAGGGCTGCGCAGGCCCGGCAGGGGGCCGCGAAGCTGCCGTGCAGGGGGTCGCCGTCCTCGCGGATGCGGCGGGCGGTGAGCTTGGCCTGCTTGAGGGTCTTGCGGGCCTCGCCGTTGGTCATCGGCTTGCGCGCGGCGCGTTTGCTGCGGTCGGCGTCGGCGGCGGCGATGTGGCGGGAGATCAGGATCGCCTCGGCGCAGCGGCCGGTGAACCGGTCGCGCTGCGCGCTGCCGAGGGTGTCGAGGAAGTCCTGCACGAGCGGGTGCAGCGCGGGTGCCTGGTCGCCGCGGGCGGCGGTCCCGGTGAGGGTGGTGGCGCCGCGCACGGAGAGGGCGGCGGCGACGGTCGGAAGTATGCCGTCACGGCGGTGGCTGAGGGCGGGTACGTGCGGTCCCTCGGTGGCGCTCCAGCCGACCCGGGGGTCGCCTGAAGGCCCGGTGTGCGCCCCGGTGTGCGGTCCCGTCTGCGTCGCGTTCATGATCGTCATCCCCTCCCGAGCATCCCCCGGCGCGTCACAGAGTGCCAAATGCCGTGGCTGGTGCGGTAGCTGGGGCGGTGCGACACGCCAGGGCTTCGGCGGGCTGTCACGACGGGGTGACGGCAGGTCACGGAAGTGGAGATCCGGTGACGGGTGCGGTGCGTTCCGTGAGGGGTGCGGCGAGGGGGTGCGGCCGACCGCTGCCGGTGACCGGTGTCGCCGTACCGCATAGGCTGTCCGCACCGCGTTCCACGCGGTCGACGCGTGGAGACAGGCGAACGAAGACGTCAAGAAGACGAGACAGTCGATACGGGGCACAGTAGGGCGAGTTGGACATTCGGCCGCTGTGAATCGTACTGAATGCCGCAGGGGGCAACCGCCATGACGACAGGTCGGCTCGGGCAGCGAGCCGCGCCACCGAACGCGGCCTACGCCGGGCAGGTCGTGCACTTCCCGGACCCGGTCCGGGCGGCCCGCCACCCCAGAGGGGTGCGGATGGACGAGCACGGCTACCCCGACTTCTCGCCGTACGCGCGCGCGGCCGCGGAGATCGCCGAGCCCCCGGAGGGCTTCGGCGTCGACGAACTGCGCCTCACGGACTACGTGTCGGCGAACGCGGCGCTCGCCGCGACCCGGCACGAGCTGTGGGACACCGTGCCCGCGGTGGCCACCCCGCACGGCTGGACCTGGCACCACGTGGTCGGCACCCGGCGCCTCGAACTCGTCCCCGTCGACGTGAAGGCGCTGCTGCGCCACCACGGCGGGATCGCCACGGCCGCCGTCGCCCACGACAAGCGCGGCACCCGCCCGCTCCAGGAGACCCGCCCCGCGCACTTCGGACTGCCGAAGTCGACGGTCGCGGTGACCGAGGCGCAGGTGCAGGGCGTCGAGGAGGACCTCGGCTACCGACTCCCGGGCGCCTACCGGTCGTTCCTCAAGGCGGCCGGCGGCTGCGCCCCCATCGGCACCGCGCTGGACGCCGATCTGGGGCTGCTGATCGACCAGCCCTTCTTCACGGTCCGCGACGAGGCGGCCGTCAACGACCTCGTCTACATCAACAAATGCCTGCGCGACCACCTCACCAAGGACTACCTGGCCGTCGGCTTCGTCCAGGGCGGCCTGCTCGCGGTCAAGGTCAAGGGCCAGGCGATCGGTTCGGTCTGGTTCTGCGCCTACGACGACGCCCGCGACGTCGACCCGTCCCAGGCGCCGGCCGACCGCGTGGAGCGGCTGCTGCTGCGCGCCGGGGACGACTTCGACCAGTTCCTGGCCCGACTCGCGGGAAATCCCCCGGAGTTGGAGACGGTGGCCAATCTGATGGTGGACGGCGGGTTCGCCCAGTCGGTTCCGGTGTCGTCCGCGGCCTCGGCGTCCGCGGTGGGGGAGTGAGCTGACCGATGGTGACCTTCGCGCAGGCGCAGGAGCGCGCCGAGGAGTGGATCAACGGCGATGTGCCGTCGTACCAGCATCGCGAGGTGCGGGTGCGGGAGTTCGACCTCGGCTTCGTGATCTGGGCCGAGGACCGCGCCGACGGACCGCGTTCGGACGGCGGCGCACAGCGGATGGTGCTCGCCCGCGACAGTGGCGAGGCCACGCTGTGGCCCTCGCTCCCGGTGGGTGAGGTCGTCCGCCGCTACGAGGAGGAGTACGGCCGCCCCGACGAGATCGCCGACGCGGTACCGGCGGCTCCCGCCCGGGTGGACCTCAATCAGACCTCGTTCCTGCTGAGTCCGCCGGAGTGGCTGCAGGAGGCGGCGGACAAGCTGGGGATTCCGGACCGCCGGGGGGAGTCGGCCTCGGCCTCGACTCCCGCTGCGGGGGCGGGTGTTGGGGCGCAGAGTCCGGCGGGGCGTGCGCTTCCGGAGACGCAGGCCGGGGTGCCCGCCGCTTCGGCGTGGCCGGACGCCGGGGGGTCCGGGGTGCCGGACGACGCGCCCGCCGTGCCTGCCGGGGCGACTCCCTGGGCGGGGACCGACACCAACGCGGATCCCGGCGAGGACCGTTCGGTACCGCTGCCCGCGACCGTTTTCGCACCGCCGCTGAGGGAGCCCGAGGACAACACCCCGCCCGACGCCGAGACCGCGCTGATCTCCGGGGGGAGCCAACTCCCGCGTACGGCAACGTCTCCGGCGCTGGATGAGTCCCGCTCCAACTCCAACTCCGGTGGTGGGGGCGGGGGTTCGCAGGAGCCTGGTGGACCTGGTGGTGCGCCGCAGGGCAACACGCCGCCGTCGTACGGGTATCCGCAGGGTGCGCCTCAGCCGGCTCCGTCGTCGTACGGGTATCCCCAAGGGGCCGGTAACGTGCCTCAGCCTCCTGGTGGGCCCGGGGTGCCGGGGCGGGCGCTCGCGCCCAACGCCGGGGACATCGCCGACGCCGCGACCAGCAAGGCGGCGCCTCCGCCGCGCCGGGGCGGTGGTTCCAAGACGCCTCCTCCGCCGGGTGCTCCGGGGACGCCGGGTGCGCGGCCGGGCGGTGCGCCCGCATCGCCTCCGCCGCCTCCGCAGGCGCCGGGCGGTGGGTATGTGGCGACGCAGATGGTTTCGGGGCTCGGTCCGGAGGGGCCTGGTGCTCCGCAGCCGCCGGGTGCGCCTGGCGGGCCCGGTGCTCCGAACACTCCCGGTGGTACGCCTCCGGGTGGGGCGCACCATGCCGCGACGATGCTTGCCGATCCGGGGCAGGGTGGCCCTGGGGCCGCGGGGCCGAGGCCTCCGCAGTCGCCGGGTGCCCCTGGTGCGCCAAAGCCGCCCGGAGTTCCTGGAGTTCCCGGTGGCCATGGTGCCCCCGGCTCTCCCGGCGCGCCCCAGCCGCCGAACGCCCCCGGCGCTCCCGGCAACCCCGGTTCCCAGGGCGGTGCCCAAGGTGCTGTGCATCACGCGGAGACCATGCTCGCCGGGCCGCCGATGGGTGGGCCCGGTGTGCCCCCGCCGCCGCAATACCCGGGCGCGCCCGGTGCGTTGGGCGCCCACGGTATGCCGCCGGGCGCTCCGCCGCAGCAGCAGCCGATGCCGCCCCCTGGGCAGCAGCTGCCCGGTCAGCCCATGCCTCCCGCGCCGGGGCAGCCGTTCCCCGGGCAGCAGCAGCCCGCCTACGGCTATCCGCAGCAGGGGCAGCCGACCGTAGGACCGGGTTATCAGGCCGTGTTGCGGTACCGCGCGCCGGACGGGTCCGAGCAGCAGCTGATCCGGCGGTCCGCGCCGGGGACGCCGCACCCGGAGTGGCAGATCTTCCACGAGCTGCGCGGCATGAACATCCCGCCGGACCAAGTCCTCGAACTGCACACGGAGTTGGAGTCCTGCGAACTGCCGGGCGCGTACTGCGCGCGGATGATCCGCGAACAGTGGCCACAGGCCCGCATCGCGAGCATCGCGCCGTACGGCACGGATCACGCGAGCCGGCAGCAGGGGATGCGCGAACTCCTCGCCCACCAGGGCGAGTTGCACCAGGTCGCCGACGGGCCGGCCCGACTCGCCCCGGTGCGGGCGCTGTTGCCGCCGGTGCAGCCGACGCCGCCGATCCCGCCGGAGGCGATCGCGCAGGAACTGGCGGGCGCGTTCGGGCCGGGCGTGTTCCGGTTCGAGCAGGCGGCGGTGTCCCGGCAGGGCGTACCGCCGGTCGTCGCGCACACGCTGGTCGCGGCGGGGCTGCCGATGGACATGGGCCCGTTCTTCTGGGCGCAGGCCCAACCGGGGCGCCCCGTACCGACGTTGGCCGAACTCGCGCAGGAGCGCGGGGTGCGGCCGTCCGCCGACGCGGGCTCGTACCTCGTCATGGGCAGCGACTTCGGCCGCGCGATCTGCGTCCAGTACGGCACGGCGAACATCGTCGCGGTGCCCGTGGAGGCGGGGCCGGGCGGCGCGCCCGTACCGCCGCAGTTCGTGAACACGGGGCTGCCCGAGTTCGCGCGCTGTCTGGCGCTGCTCGGCCGGATGTGGCGACTGCGGTACGGGCTGAACCAGGAGCAGGCGGGCCGGTGGACCGTCGACTTCCAGGCGCAGCTCGCTTCGCTGGATCCGGCGGCGCTCGGTTCGCCGGAGAGCTGGTGGTCGGTGTTGCTGGAGCAGATGTGGGACGGGTTGTTGTGACGCCGATCCGCTGAACAGGCTGTATTGAGCTGTATTTAAGGGCCGGACCCGGTCGTGTGATCGGGTCCGGCCCTTTTGTGTTGCCTGATGCCCGTGACCTGTCTGCGGAGTGTCGCGTTATGAACACTTACGCCCGATCCATCAAGATATGCGGCAAATCATCATGTCGTGTCCGTCGGATGGAGAGGGGTTCCAGGATGAGCAGCGCATCGGTGTCACCACGTGGCTTCGTGGCCGTACGGGGGCGCGGCTACCGCCCCGACCAGGTCGACGCGTACGCGGCGGCGATCTCGCGGTACCGGGACGTGGCGTGGGAGCGGGCCGCGCGGCTGACCGTACTCGCCAAGGACATGGAGGCGGAGGCCGAGCGGATGCGGGTCGCCGTGTCCCGGCTGGCTCCGCAGACGTACGAGACGCTGGGTGAGCGGGCTCAGCGGTTGTTCCAGTTGGGGGTGGAGGAAGCCGCGGCGCTACGGGAGTCCGCGCGGCGTGCGGCGGAGGAGCGGGTCGCGGAGGCCGAGGCGCGCGCCGCGGGTGTGCTTCAAGCCGCGCGGGAACACGCCGACGCGCTCCGTGCGGAGGTCGAGGAACGGGCCCGGCAGCGGCTCCTCGCGGCCCGCGCCGAAGCCGACGACATCCGGATCGGCGCCCGGCGCGAGGTGAAGGAAGGGCGCACGGAGGCGCTGTCCGCGTTGCGTGAGGTACGGCAGCGGACCGCGGCGATGCTTGGTGAGCAGGCCAAGGAGCACGACGAGCGGTGGGCGTTGGCTGAGCGGGAGGCGTCGTCGCGGGCGGCTGCTCTGGATACGGAGTATGCCGAGCGGGTGGCTCTTGCGGAGACTGCGTTGGGGGAGGCGCAACAGGCCTTTGCCGAGGCCGAGTTGTCGGATCGGCGGCGGCAGGAGGAGGCGGCCTCGCGCGCGGCTCAGGTGGTGGCGGAGGCTCGGGTGCGGGCGGAGCGGGTTGCCCGGGACACGGAGCGGGTGCTGCGCGAGCATGGGGAGACCTGGGATGACGTGCAGGCGCACATGGATCATGTGCGGAGCAGTTTGACCGCGCTTACGGGGCGGGCCGCGGCGGAGTGATGTGACGGGGGCGCGGTTCTGTTCTGGTCATGTGCGGGCCGGTGGGGGCTGGTCGCGCCCACGCGGCGGTGGCCGCAAATGGAACACAGCCCCGCGCCCCTGGGTGGGCCCCGTCACGGGTGATCCGCGCAGCAGGGGGTCGGCTTGGGGACCTCGAACGGGGCCAGGGTGTTGCCCACCGCCGGGACCAGCGCCAGGACCAGGTGGCCCTCGCGCCACTCGGGGCGTACGTGGTCCTGGGTCAGGATCGGGGTGGCGGGGTCCGGGGTGCTCAGCGGGGCGCCGACCACCGTCAGTTGGTCGATCGCCGTCGACTCCAGCAGGTCGGCCACGGTGACTGTTCCGGTGAGGCGTTCTACGCCGGCGTAGAGCACCGCCCGGCCCGATCGTCGCGCCGCGTGTTCGGCCGCGGCCAGGGCGGCGGCTCCGGAAGGGCCGTGTCTACGGTCGTCCAGGGCCGCGCTCATCTCCGTCGCCGTGAGCCGTTGCCAGACCTCCTCCGCTGAACCCGCCTCCGGCAGAGCGAGCGACACCGCCGTCCCCCTGCGCGTGTCCGTCCGGATCAGGTGCGTGCACGCGACCGTCCCCGGTGGAAGCCCGAGCGTGGTCGTCAGGTCGCGGATCAGGTGGTCCGCCTCGCGGAGCGTGGTCGTGCCGGCGTCCACCCCGATGACGGGGTGGACGCCGGACGGGTCGTAGGGGGTGGTCATGCGGGGAGGACCCACATCGGGTTGGAGTAGAACCAGAGGTCCTTCCACGGGTCGGCGTCGCCGAGGACGTCCATCGCGGGGCCTGCGGGGTCTACGGACGGGCCGTTGACGCCTACGGCGGAGCGGTTGCCGTCGGTGCCGCGGAGGCGGACGTAGACCGGCTTGTCGAGGCGGCCGAGGGAGTACGTGAGGCGGACGGTGCCGGTGGACCTGTCGACCTCGAAGGACTTGACGACCTTCGTCTTCGGGGTGGCGAACGTGTCCTTGTCCGCGACCGGGCCGGTGACATCGCCCTGGATGACGTCGACACGGGCCAACTTGGGCTGGAACTGGGCCCAGTTGGGGCCGTTCGCCAGGCTGATCCTGATGGTCAGGTCCACCTGCGCGCCGCGGCGGACGTGGAGTGCGCCGCCGAGGGTGACCTCGCGGCCGCCGTAGGACAGGCGGGCGTCGAGGCCGCTGATCAGGCCGCCGTGGTCGACCCAGACGCGGCCCGCGCGGATGCCGTCCATGACCGCCTTGTAGGCGAAGGAGGTCGCGCCGACGTGGGTGCGGGAGTACTGGCCGGGCCAGAAGTCGGTGTCGGTGAGGCTGATGCCGGTGCCGTAGACGGGGTCCTCGTAGCGGCCGTTGGCGTTGAAGTCGCCGCCCGGGCCGCGTACGGCGGTGTCCGCGTAGACGTTGTGGGAGTCGGAGTTGGCGGTGATCCACCAGGGCTTGCCCTCGGCGAGGAGGCTGTCCCACAAGCCGCCGACCGTGGCCGTCATCCAGTCGAAGCCGCCCCAGGTGCGGTAACTCTCCAGCGGGTAACCGGCGAAGGAGTCGGCGCTCGGGCTGCCGTCGTAGATGCCGCGCCCGCCGCCCGGGCCGTTCGGCTTGGGGATGCCGCCCGCCTGGTGGCCGGGGGCGCCCTCCATGCCGACGGCGATCGAGGGCTGCGCGTCGCGCCAGCCGCGGATCTCGTGCGGGGAGTCGATGCCCTTGCGGGCGGGGTGGTTGGCGAGGAACAGCGCGTCCTTGACCTTGCGGCGGCGGACCTGGTCGGCGAGGAAGTTGACGCCCGCGATGGCGAGGGCCTCGTTGGCGGGCGAGTTGCCGCTCGCGTTCTTCACGCTGCCGTCGAAGGAGTTCTCGAACTCCTTGAGTACAGCTACCTCGTTGGAGCCGGGGTGCACGAAGACCGTGCCGTGCTCGGCGCCCGGGATGTTCCACTCCAGGCCCTGGAAGACGAGGGTGTCGTCGGTCTTCTCACGGGCGTCGACGATGTCCGGATTGACCTTCTCCACACCGATCTTGGCGTGCGCGACGCTGCCGTGGTCGGTGATGACCATCCAGTCCAGGCCGTGCGCGTTCGCCTGGCGTACGTGGTCGATGACCCGGTACTTCGCGTCGCTGCTGTACTGCGTGTGGATGTGGTGGTCGCCGGCCAGCCACAGGTAACCGCCGTTGCCCTTCGACGACTTGGCCGTCTGCTCCTGCACCGACGCGGCTGCCTCCCCTGCGCCGGCGAGCACGCCGCCCGCCGCAAGTCCCGCTCCCAGCAGGCCCGTTCGGCGCAGCATGCCTCTTCGGGACAGCTGACTGGGCGTCAACTCCGCGTCCGGTACGGACGTGTCGAGGGCGGGCGGCAGCGACGAGGTGTCGCCGTCCCCGTGGTGGTGATGGTGGTGACCGTGATCGCCGTGACTGTGGCCGTGGCTCATGTTCAACTCCCGCTGATGCAGGGACCTTCACGCTCGGACGTGCAGAGTCTGGAAAGGAGCGGTGAACAGCGGGAGTCGGGGTGGTGGTGTGGCAAAGAACGAGTCATGCACGGCTACAACACCGGTCATGCGGTGCTTTTGCGTCGGTCATACGGTGTCTCTCCGTGTGTCCCGCCGCTGTCTCTCCGTACCGCGCCCGCCAGGATCCAGCCCTCCATCGCGTCGTACCGGCGGCGCTGTTCCTCCTCCTCGCGGCGGCCCGAGGCGACCGTGCCCAGCCAGCCGCAGGCGAAGCCGAGCGGGATCGTGACCAGGCCCGTCGTGGTGAACGGGAACCAGTTGAAGTCGGCGTTCGGGAAGGCGGCGGTGGGCGAGCCGGAGACCAGGTTGGTGCCCGGCATCAGCAGCAGGACGGAGAGGGTGCCGCCGATAAGCGTACTGAGCAGGCCTGTTCGGGTGTAGCGGCGCCAGAAGAGGCTGTAGACGAGGGCGGGCGCTATCGCCGAGGCACCCAGACAGAAGGACAGGGTGACGAGAGGTTGCAGGCCCCGGTGCTGGATCAGCGTCGCCAGCACGATCGCCGGAACGCCCACCGCCAGCGCCGAGTAGCGGGCCAGCGTCATCTCGCGGCGGACCGGCATCTCCTGGACCCGGGTCGCGAAGACGTCGTGGGCGAGGGAGTTGGCGCAGGCGAGGATCATCCCGGCGACGGAGGCAAGCAGGGTGAGGAAGACGGCCGTGGTGACGGTGGTGAAGAGGAGCGTCTCCGTCGTCGACATGGTGGCCCCGAACACCGCCCGCGAGCCCAGGAGATACGCCGTGTTGCCCTGCGGGTCGGCCCGCGCGATCGCCGCCCGGCCGAGCAGCGCCGTCGCGCCGAACCCGACGACCGTCACGATCACCACGAACAGCGCCACGCTCGACACCGCCCACGACATCGACCGCCGCACCTGCCGCGCGCTCGACGCGGTGTACATGCGCATTGTTATGTGCGGCAGACAGGCGCCGCCGATCACGACCGTCAGCTCTGAACTGATCATGTCCAGCCGGGGACTTGGCCCGCCCGCGAACTGAAGTCCCGAGTGCAGGAAGGCCGGTCCGGCGCCGCTGCGCCCCGCCGCCGTGTCGAAGAACGAACCCAGGTCCCAGTGGAACCGGTTCAGCAGGAGTACGGCGATCACGGCTCCCGACCCGAGCAGCATCACGATCTTCAGGATCTGGATGAGCGCGGTGCCCTTCATGCCGCCGATCGCCGCGTAGCTGATCATCAGCGCGCCCAGGCCGATGATGCAGCCGGTCTGCAGGAAGTCGCTGGAGAAACCGAGGATGAACGCCAACAGCTGCCCTGCGCCCGCGAGTTGGACCAGCATCAGGGGCAGCAGCGCGATGATCGTCACCGTGCACGCGACGATCCGTACGGAACGTCCCGGCATCCGGCGGGCGAGGGCGTCGCCCATCGTGAACCGGCCCGCGTTGCGCAGCGGTTCGGCCAGCAGGAACATCAGCAGCATCAGCGACAGAGCCGTGCTCAGCGCCAGCACCACCCCGTCGTAGCCGTACAGGGCGATCACCCCGCCCGTGCCCAGCACGCTCGCCGCGGAGATGTAATCACCCGCTATGGCAAGGCCGTTGCGCAGCGGGGAGAGGGAGCCGTACCCCGTGTAGAACTCGTCGAGGTCGTCGCGGTCGGGGCCCGTCATCACGCACAGCAGCAGCGTGATCGTGGCGACGGAGGTGAAGGCCACCAGCGACATGGTCTGCGAGGAGTCCCTGAGACCGGTCATCGCGGTCGTTGCGGTCATCGTGCCGCCTCCCGTCTGGCGTCCAGTTCGGCCTGCTTGCGGAAGCGGTCCGCGAGGGGGTCGACGCGACGCCGGGCCGTGCGTTCGTAGAGCGCTGTCGCGAGCCAGGTGACGGGCAGTTGGACCAGCGCGAGCAGCAGTCCGGTGGGCACACCGCCGGTGCCGGTGCTCGACATCAACGAGGGCGCGAACGCGGAGAGCCCGAGGAAGAGGCAGAAGTAGCCGAGCGCGGCGAGGGTCGCCACCCGCCGCTGACGCCGGTACGCGCCGCGCAGGATGCGCAGATCGCTGTGGTTGCCGAGCGCGGGGCGACGGGGGAGACGGCGGCGCTCGGGTGGAGGCGGGGGTGGCTGCCAGGGGTAGGTGACGGTGGGCGGGGGTGGAGACGGGGGCGGTGCGTGGTCGTACGGGGTGTAGGGGACGGAGTCCGGGTCGTACGGGGTGTACGGGTCGGGTGACGAATGCACATCATCCGGGTGGTACGAATCATGCGGAGGGTACGGGTCGTAGGACATCCCGTGCTCCTTGCGTGGCTCGGGTCCGTGGCGGCGGACCGCAGGGAGTGGGCGGCGGGGGTCACGCACGTTACTCGCCGGTTGGGGGATGTGGGTGGTTTTCGCCGAACTGGGCGGCCGGTAGGCGCCGCCGCGTCAACACCCACTGACCTCGGGTGTTGCCGGGATCGCCCAACTCGGGCCCGCTCACTGCTCCTTGAGGACCGGGAACCGTCGGGGCGCCAGGAACAGCAGCACCAGGAAGGCCACCGCCGCCGCGCACCCCGCGCCGATGTACACCGCGTGCACCGCGTCCGCGATCGCCCGCCGGGTGGCCTCGGGGACCGCACCCCCGTCGAGGCCGCGCGTCACCGAGTCCAGGTCGCTCGCGCCGCCCAGCCGGGACGCCAGCACCCCGTTGGCGACCGCCCCGAAGACGGACGCGCCGATCGTCTGGCCGGTCTGGCGGCAGAACAGGACGGACGCGGTCGTCACACCCCGCTCCTCCCATCCGACGGTCGACTGCACCCCGACGATCAGCGGGAGTTGGAAGAGTCCGAGGGCCGCGCCGAGCAGCAGCATCAGCACCATCGGCTGCCAGGCCGCGCCCGGATACGGCAGGAACGGGAACGCGAACAGGATCAGCGTCGCCGTCCCGATCCCGAGCATCGCCGTGTTGCGGAAACCGATCCGCCGGTACACGTGCTGGCTCAGCGCGGCCGACACCGGCCAGCTCAACGTCCAGACGGACAGCACGAATCCGGCCGCCACGGGTGCAAGCCCGAGCACCGACTGCGCGTACGTCGGCAGGAACACGCTCGGCGCCACCATCAGCAACCCCAGTGCGCCCAGGGCCAAGTTGACGGCCGCGATCGTACGGCGCCGCCACACCCACCCCGGGATGATGGGCTCGGCCGCCCGCCGTTCGATCGCGACCACCAGTCCGGCCAGGGCAAGTCCCGTACCGAACAAGGCCATTGAGGGTGCCGAGAGCCAGTCCCACGCGACCCCGCCCTGCACCAGCGCCGTGATCAGTACGCCTCCGCAGGCGAACACGGCCAGTGCGCCCGCCCAGTCGATGCGGGGGCGGGAGGTGCGGGCGCGTTCCGGTTCGTGGAGGTGGCGGACGATCAGCCACAACGCCACTGCTCCGACAGGGAGGTTGACGAGGAAGATCCACCGCCAGCCGGCGTACGCGGCGAGCAGTCCGCCCACCCCCGGGCCCGCGACCGCCGACACCGCCCACACCGTGGACAGCTTCGACTGGATCTTGGGGCGTTCCTTCAGCGGGTACAGGTCGGCGGCGAGCGTCTGGACCGTGCCCTGCAACGCCCCGCCGCCCAGGCCCTGTACGACCCGGAACGCGATCAGCGCGCCCATGTTCCAGGACACCGCGCACAGCAGCGAACCGGCGAGGAAGACCGCCGCCCCGACGATCAGCACCGGCTTGCGGCCGAAGGTGTCGGAGAGCTTGCCGTAGACGGGCAGGGTGACCGTCACGGCCAGCAGATAGCCGGAGAACAGCCAGGAGAAGACGGAGAAGCCGCCGAGGTCGCCGACGATCTGCGGGACGGCGGTCGAGACGATGGTGGAGTCGAGGGCGGCCAGGGCCATCGCCAGCATGAGGGCCGCGACGACCGCGCGCTTGCGGCGGTCGGGAGGGGCCGGCGCGGGCTGCCCGGCCGCCTCGGTTCGTATCTCGGTATCGGTGTCGGCGTCGGTGTCGCTGTCCCGGTCCCCCTGGTCCACAGGATTCCTTTCCCCTTGCATCTATCTGCCGCGCACCAGCTTCCCACTTGACCCTCACGTAGCGGCAGGGCGGAACCTGAGCGGGCCGGTGGGTGGACCGGACCCCGAGATCGACTCCACCCGGCGGTGGAGAGCCCCTAGGGGTCCCTCCCCACTACGACCCGGGGAGGGTTCGTACCGGCGGAGGAGGAGAAGGGGGAGGGGCCGTCCTTAACCTGGCTTTATGCCGCTGGGGGGCGGCAGGCCGAACCCAGGAGGGTGGGGTTTTCCCCCGGGAAAGACTGCGCTGAGCACCAGCGCGCCGGACCCCCTCCCGCCGCCAGAATCGTCGTCGTAACCAGTTGAACCGCATCGACCGGGCACCGGCACGCTCTGCTGCCGACCGACTTAGGAGACATACCGTGACATCGGCTGTGACCATTCCCAGGCACGGGGGTACTGGAGGGCGTACGGCCGTTGCCGCGCGAGCGCGGCAGGTCGTCAAGGCGTACGGGGCCGGGGAGACCCGCGTCGTCGCCCTCGACCATGTCGACGTGGACATCGCCCGCGGCCAGTTCACCGCGATCATGGGCCCCTCGGGGTCCGGCAAGTCCACGCTCATGCACTGCCTCGCCGGGCTCGACACCGTGACGTCCGGGCAGATCTACCTGGACGAGACCGAGATCACCGGCCTCAAGGACAAGAAGCTCACCCAACTGCGCCGGGACCGGATCGGGTTCATCTTCCAGGCGTACAACCTGCTGCCGACGCTGAACGCGATCGAGAACATCACGCTGCCCATGGACATAGCCGGCCGCAAGCCCGACAAGGGCTGGCTGGCGCAGGTCGTGGACACGGTCGGCCTGTCCAGCCGGCTCAAGCACCGGCCCAACCAGCTCTCCGGCGGACAGCAGCAACGCGTCGCCGTGGCACGGGCGTTGGCGGCCCGCCCCGAGATCATCTTCGGCGACGAGCCGACCGGAAACCTCGACTCCCGTGCGGGAGCAGAGGTGTTGGGCTTCCTGCGCCGGTCCGTGGACGACCTGGGCCAGACCATCGTGATCGTCACCCACGACCCGGTGGCCGCCTCGTACGCGGACCGCGTCCTGTACCTCGCGGACGGCCGGATCGTCGACGAGATGTTCAAGCCGACCGCGGACGCCGTCCTCGACCGCATGAAGGACTTCGACGCGCGGGGGCGTACGTCATGACCGTCATGAAGACCTCGATGCGCAACTTCTTCGCGCACAAAGGCCGGATGGCGCTCTCCGCGATAGCCGTGCTGCTGTCGGTGGCGTTCGTCTGCGGCACGCTGGTGTTCACCGACACGATGAACACGACCTTCGACAAGCTCTTCGCGGCCACCGCGTCCGACGTGACGGTCCTGCCGAAGGCGGCCAAGGCCGACGGCAGCACCCCGCAGAACGGACTGCCCGAGTCGCTGCCGGCCTCCACGGTCGCGCAGGTGGCGAAGGCCCAGGGCGTCAAGTCCGTCGAGGGCGGCGTCAGTTCGATGAACGTGACCGTCGTGAACAGCGCCAACAAGAACATGGGGTCCTCGACCGGCGCGCCCACCATCGCGGGCAACTGGACGAAGAACGACCTGCGTTCGATGGAGATCACCTCCGGCCACGCCCCGCGCGGCCCGACCGAGGTCATGGTCGACGCCGACACCGCCGACAAGCACCACCTGAAGATGGGCGAATCGCTGCGCACGATCTCGCAGACCGGTGACTTCACCGCGCGGATCGTCGGCATCGCCACCTTCAAGGTGACCAACCCCGGTGCGGCCGTCGTCTACTTCGACACCGCCACCGCACAGCGCGAACTCCTGGGCGCCACCGGCCGGTTCACCCAGCTCGGCGTCACCGCCACGAGCGGTGTGACGGACACCGAGCTCAAGCAGAACGTGGGACAAACTCTCGCGTCGTCGGGGACGTTCAAGATCCAGACGGCCAAGGAGAACGCCGACGAGAACCGCAAGGGCGTCGGCCAGTTCATGAACGTCATCAAGTACGCCATGCTCGGCTTCGCCGGGATCGCGTTCCTGGTGGGCATCTTCCTCATCATCAACACCTTCTCGATGCTGGTCGCCCAACGGACCCGCGAAATAGGCCTGATGAGGGCGGTCGGCTCGTCCCGCGGGCAGGTCAACCGCTCGGTGCTGGTCGAGGCGACCCTGCTCGGGATCGTCGGCTCGATCCTCGGGGTCGGCGCCGGTGTCGGCATCGCCGTAGGCCTGATGAAGCTGATGAGCGCGGCGGGCATGGACCTGTCGACCCGGGACCTGACGGTCAAGTGGACCACCCCGGTGCTCGGCCTGCTCCTCGGCGTGATCGTCACCATCCTCGCCGCCTACCTCCCGGCCCGCCGGGCCGGCAAGGTCTCCCCGATGGCAGCGCTGCGCGACGCCGGTACACCAGCCGACGGCAAGGCCGGCTGGGTGCGGGGTCTGATCGGCCTGGTCCTGACGGGCGCGGGTGTCGCGGCCCTGTTCGCGGCGGCGACGGCGAAGAAGGCGACGGACGGTTCGCTCGTCCTGGGCGCGGGTGTCGTGTTGTCGTTGATCGGCTTCGTGATCATCGGCCCGCTGCTCGCCAACGGGGTCGTACGGGTCATCAGCGTCGTACTCCTGCGGGCCTTCGGACCGGTGGGGCGCCTGGCCGAACGCAACGCGCTCCGCAACCCCAGGCGTACGGGTGCTACGGGTGCGGCCCTGATGATCGGCCTCGCGCTGGTCGCCTGCCTCTCGGTGGTCGGCTCCTCGATGGTCGCCTCTGCGACGAGCGAGCTGGACAAGTCCGTCGGCGCCGACTTCATCGTCCAGGGCAACCAGCGCATCGTGCCGCAGGCGGAGAAGGCGATGGAGAAGTCCCCGGACCTCGTCCACGTCACCCGCTACAAGGACATCGACGCCACCCTCACCTCGCCCGACGGCCAGAAGGACACCGACGGCATCACCGCCGCCGACCCGTCCTACGCCCAGGACCTGCGCCGCGCCACCACGGCCGGCGACCTGTCCGCCGCCTACGGCACCAACGCGATGTCGGTCGGCTCCAAGTACGCCAAGAAGCACGGCGTCCACGTCGGCGACACGATCAACGTCGCCTTCAAGGGCGGCGAGACGGCGAAGCTGAAGGTCGCGGCGATCACGGACGACGACGTCGCCATCGACCAGGGCGCGCGGTACACCAGCATCGCCACGATGCAGAAGTACCTCCCCGCGAACAAGGTCCCGCCGAACGAGATCATGTTCGCCAAGGCCAAGGACGGCCAGGAGAAGCAGGCGTACGCGGCCCTGAAGAAGGCCATGGCTCCGTACCCGCAGTACCAGGTGCGCGACCAGACCGACTACAAGCAGGAACTCAAGGACCAGATCGGCCAGCTCCTGAACATGGTCTACGGTCTGCTCGCTCTGGCGATCATCGTGGCGGTCCTGGGTGTCGTGAACACCCTCGCCCTGTCGGTCGTCGAGCGGACCCGGGAGATCGGCCTCATGCGAGCGATCGGCATGTCCCGCCGCCAGCTCCGCCGGATGATCCGCATGGAGTCGGTCGTGATCGCCCTCTTCGGAGCGCTGCTCGGCCTGGGGCTGGGCATGGGCTGGGGGGCCACGGCCCAGCAGCTGCTCGCCCTGGAGGGGCTGAAGGTCCTGGAGATTCCCTGGGGCACGATCATCGCGGTCTTCATCGGGTCGGCGTTCGTGGGACTGTTCGCGGCCTTGATCCCGGCGTTCCGGGCGGGGCGGATGAACGTCCTCAACGCGATCGCCACGGAGTAGCCAACCGAGCCACTGTCCAACGGGGGCAGGCCCGGCGCCGAGAAGTCACGGGGGACTTCTTGGCGCCGGGTTTGTTTCTTCTTGTCGTTTGTCTGTCGTCTTTGAGGTCCACTTCTCTGTTGCCAGTAAACGGGTGGGTGGGTGGGAAAGGCCTTTTCGGTGGTGCAGGGTGCCGAGAAAGCAGGGGTTATCCACAGCCCCCGGCGTCAGCCACCGCACCGACGTACGCTGGAGACCCCCGGCCCACCCTTCGCGTCGGGCCCTTCGTGTTGCCCACCCCCAGACGGAAAGCCCTCCATGAGCCTGCACGGTCTGCTCGACGCCGTAGTCAAGGACCCCGCCCTCGCGGAAGCCACCCGCGCCGCGACCGACGGCAACCGCATGCACGTCGACCTGGTGGGCCCTCCGGCGACCCGCCCCTTCGCCGTGGCAGCGCTGGCCAGGGAGACCGGCCGTACCGTCCTCGCGGTGACCGCGACGGGCAGGGAGGCCGAGGACCTGGCGGCAGCCCTGCGCTCGCTGCTCCCGCCGGACGGCGTCGTGGACTACCCGTCCTGGGAGACCCTCCCGCACGAGCGGCTCAGCCCGCGCAGCGACACCGTGGGCCGCCGCCTCGCCGTCCTGCGCCGCCTGGCCCACCCGAGGGAGGACGACCCGGAGACGGGCCCGGTCTCCGTCGTCGTGGCGCCCGTGCGGTCCGTGCTGCAACCGCAGGTCAAGGGGCTCGGAGACCTGGAGCCGGTCGCCCTGAGGACGGGCCAGAGCGCCGACCTGAACGCGATCGTGGACGCGCTCGGCGCCGCCGCGTACGCGCGCGTGGAGCTCGTCGAGAAGCGCGGCGAGTTCGCGGTGCGCGGCGGCATCCTGGACGTGTTCCCGCCCACCGAGGAACACCCTCTGCGCATCGAGTTCTGGGGCGACGACGTCGAGGAGATCCGCTACTTCAAGGTCGCCGACCAGCGCTCCCTGGAGGTCGCCGAACACGGCCTGTGGGCACCCCCGTGCCGTGAACTCCTGTTGACGGAAGACGTCCGCACGCGTGCGCGTGCCCTGGCCGAACAGCACCCCGAACTGGGCGAGCTGCTCAACAAGATCGCCGAGGGCATCGCCGTAGAGGGTATGGAGTCCCTTGCCCCGGTGCTCGTCGACGACATGGAGCTGCTGCTCGACGTGCTGCCCAAGGGCGCGATGACCGTCGTATGCGATCCGGAGCGGGTACGCACGCGTGCCGCCGATCTCGTCGCCACCTCGAACGAGTTCCTCCAGGCCTCCTGGGCGGCCACCGCCGGTGGTGGCGAGGCGCCCATCGACGTCGGCGCGGCCTCCCTGTGGGCCATCGCGGACGTACGGGACCGGGCGCGCGAGCTGGACATGATGTGGTGGTCGGTGTCGCCCTTCGCGGCCGACGAAGAGCTCGACGCGGACACCCTGAAGCTCGGGATGCACGCCCCCGAGACCTACCGCGGCGACACCGCGAAGGCCCTCGCCGACACCAAGGGCTGGCTCGCCGACGGCTGGCGCACGGTCTTCGTGACCGAGGCCCACGGTCCCGCGGCCCGCACGGTCGAGGTCCTCGGCAGCGAGGGCGTGGCGGCCCGCCTGGAGACGGAGCTGGGGGAGATCGCCCCCTCCGTAGTGCACGTGGCGACCGGTTCGATCGACTACGGCTTCGTCGATACGGCGCTCAAGCTCGCCGTCCTCACCGAGACCGACCTCTCCGGGCAGAAGGCCGCCGGCAAGGACGGCGTGCGGATGCCGGCCCGCCGCCGCAAGACCATCGACCCGCTCACCCTGGAGGCGGGCGACTACATCGTCCACGAGCAGCACGGTGTGGGCCGCTACATCGAGATGGTGCAGCGCACGGTGCAGACCGCCACGCGCGAGTACCTGGTCGTCGAGTACGCCCCCGCCAAGCGCGGCCAGCCCGGCGACCGGCTCTACATCCCCACCGACCAGCTGGAGCAGATCACCAAGTACGTCGGTGGCGAGTCCCCGACCATGCACCGCCTGGGCGGCGCCGACTGGACGAAGACCAAGGCGCGCGCCAAGAAGGCCGTCAAGGAGATCGCGGCCGACCTCATCAAGCTGTACTCGGCCCGGATGGCCGCCCCGGGGTACGCGTTCGGCGCGGACACGCCCTGGCAGCGCGAGCTGGAGGACGCCTTCCCGTACGCGGAGACGCCCGACCAGTTGACGACCATCGCCGAGGTCAAGGACGACATGGAGAAGTCGATCCCGATGGACCGGCTGGTCTGCGGCGACGTCGGCTACGGCAAGACCGAGATCGCGGTGCGGGCCGCCTTCAAGGCCGTACAGGACGGCAAGCAGGTCGCCGTCCTCGTCCCGACGACGCTGCTCGTGCAGCAGCACTTCGGGACGTTCACCGAGCGGTACTCGCAATTCCCGGTCAACGTGCGGGCGTTGAGCCGCTTCCAGAGCGACACGGAGGCGAAGGCGACCCTGGAGGGCCTGCGCGAGGGCTCCGTGGACCTCGTCATCGGCACCCACCGTCTGTTCTCCTCCGAGACCAAGTTCAAGGACCTCGGCCTGGTCATCGTCGACGAGGAGCAGCGCTTCGGCGTCGAGCACAAGGAGCAGCTGAAGAAGCTGCGCGCGAACGTCGACGTCCTGACGATGTCCGCCACCCCGATCCCCAGAACCCTGGAGATGGCGGTGACCGGCATCCGCGAGATGTCGACGATCACGACGCCCCCGGAGGAGCGTCACCCGGTGTTGACGTTCGTCGGCCCCTACGAGGAGAAGCAGATCGGCGCCGCGATCCGTCGCGAACTCCTGCGCGAGGGCCAGGTCTTCTACATCCACAACCGCGTCGAGTCGATCGACCGCGCGGCGGCGAGGTTGCGCGAGATCGTCCCGGAGGCGCGCATCGCGACCGCCCACGGCCAGATGTCGGAGCAGTCGCTGGAGCAGGTGGTCGTCGACTTCTGGGAGAAGAAGTTCGACGTCCTGGTGTCGACGACGATCGTCGAGTCGGGCATCGACATCTCCAACGCGAACACGCTGATCGTGGAGCGCGGTGACAACTTCGGTCTGTCCCAACTCCACCAGCTCCGGGGCCGGGTGGGCCGTGGCCGCGAGCGGGGTTACGCCTACTTCCTGTACCCCCCGGAGAAGCCCCTCACGGAGACGGCCCACGAGCGCCTCGCGACCATCGCCCAGCACACGGAGATGGGCGCGGGCATGTACGTGGCGATGAAGGACCTCGAAATCCGAGGCGCCGGAAACCTGTTGGGCGGCGAACAGTCCGGACACATCGCGGGTGTCGGCTTCGACCTGTACGTCCGCATGGTCGGCGAGGCCGTCGCGGACTACCGCGCCTCCCTGGAGGGCGGTGTCGAGGAGGAGCCGCCCCTGGAGGTCAAGATCGAGCTCCCGGTCGACGCGCACGTCCCGCACGACTACGCCCCCGGCGAGCGCCTGCGCCTCTCCGCCTACCGGTCCATCGCCTCCGCCAACACGGAGGAGGACATCAAGGCCGTACGCGAGGAACTCGTCGACCGCTACGGCAAGTTGCCCGAACCGGTGGAGAACCTGCTGCTGGTGGCAGGCCTGCGCATGCTCGCCCGCGCGTGCGGCGTCGGCGACATCGTCCTCCAGGGCACCAACATCCGCTTCGCACCGGTGGAGTTGAGGGAGTCCCAGGAGCTGCGCCTCAAGCGCCTCTACCCGGGCACCGTCATCAAGCCGGCCGCCCACCAGGTGCTGGTACCCCGCCCGAAGACGGCCAAGGTGGGCGGGAAGCCGCTGGTCGGGCGGCAGTTGCTGGGGTGGGTGGGGGAGTTCCTGGCGACGATCCTGGGGTCGTAGGGAGTCGTAGGGAGAGTTACCAGGAGCTGTAGGGGGACCGGTCGGCCGGGGGCGTAGAGGCGCCTGCCGGTCGGTCGCGTCAGACGGGGGGCGGGGTCAGGCCGGAGGCCGGGCGGAACAGCATGCCCGCCAGCACCCGGAACACCTCCTCCGGGTCCCGCTCGCCCACCGCCCCGTCCAGGTTGTGACCCAGGAGCAGCGTCGCGAAGCCGTGTGCCAGGGACCACGCGGCGACACCGGCGAGGCGGTCGTCGGGGCCGCGGCCCTCGGGGGGTACGGCGGAGACGGCGTGGCGCAGGGCGTCGGTGGCGAGGGCGCGGGCCGTGGTGAGTTCGAGGTCGCCGTCGCGCAACAGCTCGGGCGCGAACATCACTTGGAAGTGCGCCGGATGCTCGCGCGCGAAGCGCACGTAGCGGACGCCCGCGTCCTTCAGGTCCGCCGCCTCCCCGATCGCGCCCGCCAGCAGCCCGAACCCCTCCGCCGCGATCGCCGTCAACAGCCCCGTGCGGTCCTTGAAGTGATGCGCCGGCGCCGCGTGCGAGACACCGGCGCGGCGGGCGAGATCCCGCAGGCTCAGCGCGGACGGGCCGTCGGCGGCGATGACGTCGAGCGCGGCGGTGAGGATGGCGCGGCGCAGATCGCCGTGGTGGTAGGGGCGGCGGTTGCCCTCGGATGTCTTGGCGCTCTCGGCGGTCTCGTCCGTCTTCGCGGGCTTGGCTGTGCTCATGGTCAGCAGCGTACGCCGAATCTAGGCATTGACAAGTTCGGGCGGCTGGGGCAATCTTGTCAGTGTCAAGTTGTGGAACGACCGGGACGCGACGAGGAGTTACGCCATGTCGGAAAGCGTGCGTGGAGTGGAGACCACGAAAAGCCTCCCCACCGTGGAGCTGAGCCGCGTGCGCCAGCTCTGGCATCTGCTCGAACCCCTGCACGCGGTGCTGTACTACGCGCCGGAGGTCTTCGAGGAGGCGGCCGCGCTCGGATACGGCACCGAGGAGCGCTGGCCGGGCTACTTCCCGCTGCGCGCCGCGCCGTTGGGCCCGGTCGGCAGTGAGCGGGTGACCTCCGCCTTCTACAGCTTCGGCCCCCGCATGGTCGCCGAGCACATGGAATCGGCGTGGAGCACCGCGAGCCCGGACGCCGTACTGAAGGCGAGGCTGCGCGGCATGGACCAGGCCTACCGCGCGATATTCGGCGACCGCGTCGACAGCCCCGAGCTGGCGGAGGCCGCCGCCCTCGCCCGCCGCGCCGCCGAGGCGGCGAACACCGCCGGCCGCCCCCTCGCCGCGGCCAACGCCGAGTTGGCGTGGCCCTCGGAACCCCACCTCCAGTTGTGGCAGGCGGCGACGATCCTGCGCGAACACCGGGGCGACGGCCACCTCGCCGCCCTCCTCGTCGCCGACCTCGACCCGGTCGAGTCCCTGGTCTCCTTCGCCGCGATCGGCGCCGCCTCCGTCCAGCGTTTCGAGAGCCGGGGCTGGAGCCGGGAGGAGTGGACGGCGGCCCGCGAACGGCTGGTCGGCCGAGGAGTCATAGACGACATGGGTACGGCGACGCGGGCGGGCCGCGATCTGCGCCAGGAGGTCGAGCGCCGCACCGACCAACTGGCCGCCGCACCCTGGCAGTTCCTCGGCCGGACCGACACCGACCGACTCGCCGACCTGCTGGGGGAGTTCTGGGTCGCCGTGCTCGGGTCCGGGCTGCTGCCCTCGGAGTCGACGTTGGGCATCGGCAAGGTCTGAGAGACGGGGGGCTGATGGGCTGCGGGTCTGAGGGCGCGTGAAATCCGGGGCGGAGTAAGGGGAGTAAGGAGAGGGGGTGAGGGAAGCCGGTACTTCGGCCTGTTCCACCGCTGCGATACAGGCGAGTTGCGTGCCATACGGGCTTAGGTCCCGTATGCCCGTGACGCGTCCGCCGCTACCGTGGGACCAGGCAATATCCGCCCTCTCAGGGGCGGGGCCGGGTGAGCAAGGGGAGGGGCGCACGTGATGCGTCTGAGGGGTGGGGCGGCAATCGCCGCCTTGGTCATGTTGTCGGTCGCCGGATGCAAGACGGACACCACGGGAACGGGCGACTCCGGGCCCGAGGCGACCGCCGGCGGAGGTTCCGGCGCGGGTTCCGGCGGGGGCGCGGCCCTGACCGCCGCCGAGTCCCTGACCGTGAAGGGGCGTGCGCCGAAGACCGGTTACTCCCGCGAACGGTTCGGCACGGCCTGGGCCGACACGGACTCCAACAGCTGCGACACCAGGGACGACATCCTCAAACGGGACCTGAAGCAGGTGAAGTTCACCGACGGCGACTGCAAGGTGTCGTACGGCGTCCTCGAATCCGATCCGTACTCCGGCAAGGAAGTCGTCTACAAGCGCGGCGCCAGCCTCGTCGACATCGACCACCTGGTCGCCCTCTCCGACGCCTGGCAGAAGGGCGCCAAGTACTGGGACGCCAGCAAGCGCATAGCTCTCGCCAACGACCCGCTCAACCTCCTCACCGTCGGCGCCAGCCCCAACCGCAGCAAGGGCGATGGCGACACGGCGACCTGGGTGCCGCCCAAGGCGTACCGGTGCACGTATGTCGCCGCGCAGGTCGCCGTGAAGAAGAAGTACGGGCTGTGGGTCACCTCGGCGGAGAAGGCCGCGATGGTCAAGGTCCTCTCCACCTGCTCGAAGCAGGCCCTGCCGACCGGGGGCAACCCGACGAACGCGCCGGCGAGGTTCCACGCGAACTGAGGTGACACAGCCTCGACTTGACGACCCCGACCTGTGGCTACGGCACGCCCCGTGAACGTGCCGTAGCCACAGGAGACTTGGTGGCTCGGTGGCTCAGCTGCCCAGCTTGTCCAGGTCCAGGATCTTGCCGGTGGGCTTCTTCGCCGGTACGGGCTTCTCGTACTCGCCGAACGTGAGCGTCCCCGGGTCCTTCGCGGAGACGCTGTCGATGCGCAGTACATACGGCTTGCCCTCGGTCGCCACGTACAGCGTGTAGCTGTCCTTGCCGTCCTTCTCGTGCAGGGTGATGGCCGGGGTGCCGTCGAGGGTGGTCGTCTTGCCGCGCGTCGCGTCGGAGTTGCCGTCGGCGGCGTCGCCGAGCATCGAGTTCAGGTCGCAGAAGCTCGCGATGTCCTTGGCGTCCGCGCCCTTCGCGGACATCTTGGTCCACTTCCCGGCCATCATGTCCACGACCGCATCGGTGTCCGCCTTGGACTCGCCGTCGCTCTGGCCGCGCAGGAACGCCTCGTCGTACTTCATGTAGATGGTGTCGCCGACCTTGATCATGTCGGCCTTGCCCTTGCCCTGCAGGCTCAGCGTGCCGGCGCACTCGCCCTTCTTGTTCAGCGCCATGTCGATCACGATCGTGCCGCCGCTCTCGTCGTCGGGTATGTCGCCCTTCAGCCGTAGCGACGAGGCGCCGGTGGTGGCGGTCATGGACCGGTCGGCGATCTCGCCACCGGTCAGCCCGGCGAACGGCCCCTTCGGCTTGCTGTCCGCCTTGTCCTCACCGGGCAGACACCCGGTGAGTCCCGCGGCGGCCACGGTGGTGAGGCAGAGAGCGGCAAGTGCGGTACGACGCATGGCAGTTCCTTGATGGAGTGGTGAGCGGTGACGAGATGAAAGGGGTGCTCCGAAGCGAGGTCCGGAGAGGTGCCGGGCAGACCGATGCGCAGAGATGGGCCTACGGCGGGATGGGCACGCGGGTGGCAGTCGGACGAGCGTCGGCCTGACCACCTGATCAGAACGTCAGGCCGTCTTCGTCCAGTTCTTGCAGCCGGTCGTCTTGAAGTACGCGTCCTTGGTGCTGATCGTGACGACGGCCGTGCCGGTCACGTTGTCGTTCGCGAGGATCGAGTCCAGTCCGTGCTCGGCGTCCTTCGCGCGCTCCCAGTAGCACAGGTCGTCCGTGTTGCCGGTGGACCTGTAGGTGCCGGGGGTGATGTCGGTGCCGATCTTGAACATGCCGCCGTCGCCGGCCATCTTCGTGGCGGGGGAGCCCTGCGCCTTCGCGTCGACGGCCTCCCAGTCCTTGCAGCCGCTGGACTGGAAGATCTTGTCGGTGGCCTTGACGGTGACGTAACCGGCGCCGCTCACATTGTCGTTGGCCAGCAGCGAGTCCGTGTCGCCGGAGGTGTCCTTGGTCCGCTCCCAGTAGCACATGCCGTCGGTGTTGCCGCTGGTGCGATACGTACCGGGCCTGATGTCCGTGCCGACCCGGAAGTCGCCGTCCCCGGCGAACGCGGCCTTCTTCTTCGCGGCGGCCTCGGTCGGGCCCGAGTCCTTCTTGGTGGCGGTCCTGTGTTCCGCGGACGCCGAGGAGCCCTTGGCGCCGCTGCCGGAACCACGGCCCGAACCGCCACCCCCGCCACGGGTGTTGGCGTTCGCCGACACGACCCCGATGACGACGACCCCCACGACAGCGCTCAGCGTGAGCCTGCCCTTCATCCCCATGGCTGTCCCCTCCCCGATGCGGCGACCGCCTCCCTCGGGCGGTCGTTCGTTCGCTGGGTCAATAAGAGCAGAGGCTGTGAACCGAGTCAACACGATTCACGTGATGCGGTGTGTACACGGCCGTGAAGGGGTAGATCTTGTCTGCGTCGGTATGCTCGGCGTCACAGGCAGGCGGCAGGCGTAACGCGGACGCAGTGCAGAGGCAGCGCGGACGTGACGAGGCCGGTGCGACGAGGGGAGTGGGGCGAGTGCAGGACAACGCGACAGAGGTGACCGCCGCCGGTATCGCACGGCTCGCCGGTGTCGGCCGTGCCGCTGTCAGCAACTGGCGCCGCCGTCACGCGGACTTCCCCAAGCCGGTCGGCGGTACCGAGACCAGCCCCGCCTTCGCCCTCGCCGAGATCGAGTCCTGGCTGCGCAAGCAGGGGAAACTCGCCGAAGTCCCGCTGCGCGAACGGGTCTGGCAGCAACTCGTCGGTCACCCCGAGGGCCCGGTCACCGCCCTGGTGTACGCGGGCTGCGCCCTCCTGCTCATCCATGAACGCCCCACCGTCTGGCTGGACGTGAGCTCCGGTTCGGACGAGCGGATGGCCGCGATGCTGCCCGGCGTGCTGGAGCAGGTGATCGTGCCGCGCTTCGGCGCGGTGCGCGGCGGCGGAGTTCACAGGGGGCGAGAGGGGGGCGCTGCGGCGGCTGTGAACACGCCGAACACCCACGCCGCCCGAAACGCCCCGAACACTCACAACGCTGTGAACACCCCGGCCGACCCAACAACACCCCCGACCCCTGTGAACACCGCACCTCCTGTGAACACGGCCCCGGCCGCGAACAGCGCCTCTGCCGTTCACACGCGGCCGGCCGTTCACACCCCCACCGGCCCCCAACTGCTCCCCTCCGCCCCCCTCCTCCGCGGCACCGCCGAACTCGCCGCCGAACTGGGCGCACGCCAGACGTTCGAGTTCCTGCTCGGGCGGCATCTCGACGCCAACCCGCGCCAGTACACGCTCACCCCGACCGAACTCGCCCGCCTGATGGCCGAGTTGGCCGAGGTGGCGGGCCCGGCCGGCATCGCGCTCGACCCGGCCTGCGGCACCGGCGCCCTGCTGCGCGCCGTCACCCCGCGCCCCGGTCAGGAGCTGTACGCCCAGGACGACGCCCCCGACCTCGCCGCGCTCACGGCGCTCCGGCTCGCCCTGCACGCGCAGGTCACCGTGCGCGGCACGGCCGGCGACACGCTGCGCGCCGACGCGTACCCGGCGCTGCGGGCCGACGTCGTCCTGTGCCATCCGCCGTTCAACGAGCGGAACTGGGGCCACGACGAACTCGCCTACGACCCCCGCTGGGAGTACGGCTTCCCGGCGCGCAACGAGTCCGAGCTGGCCTGGGTCCAGCACGCGCTGGCCCGGCTCAAGGACGGCGGCACGGCCGTGCTGCTGATGCCGCCGGCCGCGGCCTCCCGGCGTTCCGGTCGCCGGATCCGCGCCGACCTGCTGCGGCGCGGGGCGCTGAAGGCGGTCGTAGCGCTGCCGATCGGGGCGGCGCCGCCGTACAACATCCCGTTGCACCTGTGGGTGTTGCGGCGGCCGGAGCGGGCGGCCGCGCAGCCGGAGGTGCTGCTGGTGGACACCGGGCGGTTCGCGACCGAGGGGCGGGGCGGGCCGGACTGGCAGGCCGTGCGGGGCGCGGTGCTCGACGCCTGGAAGGCGTTCGACCGCGCGGGGCGGCTGGACGACGAGCCGGGGCTGGCGCGTTCCGTGCCGGTCATCGAACTCCTCGACGACGACGTCGACCTGGCCCCCGCCCGCCATCTCCCGCCCGCGACCGCGGCCGACGGCGCCGACGAGCTCACGGCCGTCCGCGAGCGGCTCGGCGAGACGCTCCGGCTGACCGCCGACCTCACTCCGCCACCCGTAGAGCACTCCACCGACCCCGAGCGGCCCACGCGCTGGCCGCTCACCACGATCGGTGAACTCGCGCGCGGGGGCGCCCTGGTGATGCGTACCGGCGGAAACGGCGGCCACGCGCGTGTGCCCGTTCTCACCGACCACGACGTCCTCGCCGGAACGGCCCCGTCCGGGATCCTCCCCGAGAGTGACGAGGACGCCGTCCTCACGGAGCCCGGCGATGTCGTCGTCCCGGTGCTCGGCGGCGGTTCGATGGCGCGCGTGATCGACGACACGACCGCGGGCGCCGCCCTGGGGCGCAGCCTCGTCCTGCTGCGGCCCGATCCCGGCGCGCTGGACCCGTGGTTCCTCGCCGGCTTCCTGCGCGGCACCGCCAACAACCGCCAGGCCAGCAGCTATGCGTCCACGGCGACCCGACTCGACGTCCGCAGGCTCCAGTTGCCGCGCCTCCCCCTGGACGAACAGCGGCGCTACGGAGCCCGGTTCCGCGCACTGGAGGACTTCGAGCGGGCGCTGCGGCAGGCGGGCCGGCTCGGCGAGCAGCTCGTGCGCGGCATGTACGACGGCCTGACGGACGGCACGGTCACTCCTGAGTAGGAGTTCGTACCCACTTGAGTAGGAGTGTGTGCGGGTCTGCGTAGGAGTGCGCACCCGTCGGCACCTGCGACGTCGTACGGGAGCGAGCACTGTGTGATCGGCACGACAACGGTTCGGTACAACCCGGGACCGCTTGTCGGTGTCGGCCTATACGCTCGAAGCGACAATCGGACGACCGGTGTTGCCCGTATCCCGCAGCACACCGGCCGCGAACCCGTACGCCCTCTGAAGGCACCAGGAGCAGCCATGCAAGGCCACGGCTACCCGCAGCCGGCGAAGCCACCGCCGCCCACCGGGGCGCTGGTCCTCGTGCGCGTGCTGTTCGTGGGGATCTCGGTGTTCTGCATCGGGTTCCTGGCCTGGACGATGCTGCTGCGGCTGGCCATCGTGACCCGCAAGTCCCTGGACTGGGGCCTGTTCGTGGCCGCGCTGGCGGCGGACGTCCTCAGCATCGTGCTGCTCGGCTCCGAGCCCGGCGAGGATGTCCACACCGCCGGCGGCTATCTGGGCATCACCCTGCTCCTGGGCACCCTGGTGGCGTCGATCGCGTACTACCTGGCGGCGGACATACGCCACTTCCAGCAACTCCGTTACGGCGGCGGCTACGGCGGGCAGCAGCCCTCGGCCCCGGCGTACGGCTATCCGCAGTCCTCGCAGCCGACGCCGACCCCGTCGCCGTACACCGCGACGACCGCGCAGCAGCACACCCCACCGCCGATACCCCACACGCCCGTACCGCAGCAGCACACCCCGCCGCCCATGCCGCACACGCCCGTGCCGCAGCCGCCGACGTCCACCCCGCCTCCGGGACAGCGCCCCGCGCCCGCCCGTATCGACCAGGTGCGGGCCGAACTGGACGAGTTGAGTGACTATCTGCGCAAGCACGACGAGGGCGGAAGGTGACCGTGGCGGCAGGACGGGTCGTCGCGGACCGCTATGAACTGTCCACGCTGATCGGGCAGGGCGGCATGGGCCAGGTCTGGACGGCGTACGACCGGCGCCTCGACCGGCGCGTGGCGGTGAAGCTGCTGCGCCCCGACAAGGTGGCGGGCCAGGAGGCCGACGAACTGCGCCGCCGCTTCGTGCGCGAGTGCCGGGTGACCGCGCAGGTCGACCACCCCGGGCTTGTCACGGTGCACGACGCGGGCAGCGAGGGCGAGGAGCTGTTCCTCGTCATGCAGTACATCGACGGCGCCGACCTCTCCGACCACCTCGCCGAGCACGACCCGTACCCGTGGCAGTGGGCTGTCTCGGTCGCGGCCCAGCTGTGCGCCGTGCTGAGCGCCGTGCACGCCGTGCCGATCGTCCACCGCGACCTGAAGCCGCGCAACGTGATGGTGAAGCAGGACGGCACGGTCACCGTCCTCGACCTGGGCGTCGCCTCCGTCATGGACGCCGACACGACCCGCCTCACGCACACCGGCACACCCATCGGATCGCCCGCCTACATGGCGCCCGAGCAGGCGATGGGCGGCGCGGTCGGCCCGTACACCGACCTGTACGCGCTCGGCGTGGTCCTGCACGAACTCCTCAGCGGCGACGTCCCGTTCGCGGGCTCCACAGCCCTCGGCGTACTGCACCGGCACCTGTACGAGCCGCCGGTGCCCGTCCGCCACATCCGCCCCGAGGTCCCCGAGCCGCTCGAAGCGCTCGTCCTGCACCTGCTCGCCAAGGACCCGCAGCACCGCCCCGGCTCCGCGCAGGAGGTCTACGAGCGCCTCGCGCTGCTCCTGCCCGCGCGCGGGATGCCCACCGGGGCGCCGCTCGACCCCACGCGCCCGTTCCTGCGCCCGCACGCCCCCTGGCCGGACCGCGCCCGCACCCCCGCGTCGCAGCCCGCCCCGCTCGCGCCGCCCGCCGCCGAGAAACGCGATGTCGCCGCGGCCGTCGACGAGGTCAAGCGGCTGCTCGGCGAGGGCCGGATCACGCAGGCCGTCGACATCCTCGGCGCGATCCTGCCCACCGCCGCCGAGCAGCACGGCGTGCACTCCCCGGTCGTCCGCACCCTGCGCAAGCAGTACGCGGCCACGCTCATGGATGACGGCCAGTACCGGCGCGCGCTGCCCGAACTGCGCCGCCTCGCAGACGAACGCGCCGCCGAGGCCGGCCCGTCCGACCCGCAGTCCCTGCGCTACCGCTACGAGGCCGCCCAGTGCCTGGAGTCGCTCGGCGACCCGGCGGCGGCCCTCGCGGAGTACCGCGCGCTGCTGCCGTACTACGAGAACCAGTACATGGCCGGCGACCCCGAACTCGCCCACGAGGTCCGCCGCCGCATGGGCCACCTGCTGCTCGCCCTCGGCGACCGGGGCGCGGCCCACGAGACCCTCGCCCGCCTCCTGGTCGACGTCGAACGCCGCCACGGCCCCGGCCACCCGCTCGCGGCGGACATCCGGCGGACGCTGCAGTGGCTGGGGCAGGTGCGCGGCTAGCGAGACCGGCAGCTACATTTTGCCGAGCACATTCAAGCCACACGCAACACCGGTCACGTACCAACCAGGGGTGGGGTCTTTCATGTCCGAGCACCGGCAGTCGAAGAAGCGCAGATACATTGCCTGGGGCGTCGCCGGTGCCGCCGTCGTCGCCGGCGGCGGTATCGCCGCGACGAACTCGATGGCCGCCACCACCTGGCCCGCACAGAAGACCTACACAGGCCGCGCCTTCGACACCTGCGCCGCACCCTCCCTCGCCGCGATGAAGGCCTGGCACACCGACGGCGCCTACGGTGCCGCCGCCGTCTACATCGGCGGCAAGAACCGCGGCTGCAGCCAGCCCAACCTCACCGCGTCCTGGGTCAAGTCCCTCAGCACGGTCGGCTGGAAGTTCATCCCGCTCTACGTCGGCTCGCAGCCGTCCTGCGGCTCCGGCGGCTCGGTGAAGATCAGCGCCTCCACGGCCGCGGCCGTCGGCAAGTCCGAGGCGGACGACGCGGTCGCCAAGTCCGCCGCGCTCGGCTTCAAGGCCGGCAGCCCCGTCTACCTGGACATGGAGTCGTACGACATCACCAACACGGCCTGCAACAACGCCGTGTTGACGTACGTCCGCGCCTTCGACAAGGAACTGCACGCCAAGATCTACCGCAGCGGCCTCTACGGCTTCTCCAGCTCCAGCGCCAAGGCGATCGCGACCGCGACCAACAAGACGGACCTGCCGGGCAACCTCTGGTACGCGCTGTGGGACAAGACGTACACCACGACCTCGGACTGGCCCTGGGGCTCCACCCAGTACACCAACCACAGCCGCGCCCATCAGTACCTGGTCAACAGCAAGGAGACCCGCGGCGGTTACACGATCACCGTGGACCGCGACACGTGGGACGCGCCGGTCGCCATCACCGGCTGAACCCCACGCCCGAGCCCCACGCGTGCGTGCCGGTGCCCGAAGTCCTGGTGAATCGTTGGTCGAATGGGTTGGCCCCGGGCGACCCACTGCCTAACATCGATCACCGCAAGACTTTGTGCACCGTCGCACAATCTCCAACGGGAGGCTCCCTTGCACCGCCGCCGTCGCACCGCGCTCGTCCTCACCGCCGTGATCGCCGCCGCGGCCCCCGCCCTGACCGCCTGCGGAAACGAGGCGCATCCGGGCGCCGCGGCCGTCGTGGGCGGCCAGCGCATCACCGTCGCGCAGCTGCAGAGCCGGGTCAACGAGGTGCGCACGGCCCAGCGGTCGGCCGTCCAGAACCAGGCACAGTACGAGCGCGCCATCGCCACCACCGGCGGCCTCACCCGCGAGACGCTCTACGGCATGGTCTTCGACCAGGTCGTCCACCGCGCCGCGCAGGACGCCGGGGTCACCGTCACCCGCAAGGACATCCAGGACATGCGGGCCGCCCTCGCCCAGCAGGCGGGCGGCGCCAAGGCCCTGGAGGCGACCTGGCTCGCCCAGTACGGCGTCCCCCCGCAGCGCCTCGACGAGAACCTCCGCCTCCAGGTAGAGGGCCGCAAACTGGCCGCGAAACTCGGCACCGACACCACGCAGCCCGCCTTCTGGAAGGCCCTCTCCACCGCCTCCAAGGAACTCCACGTCGACCTCAATCCGCGCTACGGCACGTGGGACGTGGCCAAGAGCAGCCGGGTGGACGCGAAGACGCCGTGGGTGCGGGAGGTCACCGCGACGCAGACTCAGCAGTCGGCGTAACGGTACGGCGGGCACGGCATCCGCAGGGGTGCCGACGGGCCTGTGGACAGCGAGGGTGCTCGTCCGCCTGTGGACAACAGCGGAGCCCGGTGTTCGTCGGCCTGTGGATAACTCCGGGGCTGTCGGCGGCGTGGGTTACGTTCGGTGGGTGAACGCAACCAGCCCCGCCCCCGAGGGCAGCCCCGCCCCCACCCCCGGCCGCGTCGTCCTGCTCACCACCAGCCACCGTGTCGCCCCCGGCCTGCTGTCCTGGCCCGCCTGGCAGGCGCTGCGCGACGCCGACCGGGTGCTGTGCGCGGACGGCGCGCATCCGCAGCTGCCGTATCTCCGCGAGGCGGGGATACGGGTGGACGAGGCCTCCCCGACCGGCGAGGAACTGGTCGCGGCCTGCGCGGACGGCTCCACGGTGGTGATCGTGGCCACGGGCGAGGGCGACCCCACCCTCACCGACGGCCTGGCCCGCTTGGCAGGCTCCGGCCGCGTCCAGATGCCGGACCTGGAACTGCTCCCCGCCTCCTACGACCTACCCGGCGCCCGCCTCCTCGACCTCGTCCAGGTCATGGACCGCATCCGCGCCGAGTGCCCGTGGTCCTCCCAGCAGACCCACAAGGGCCTGGCGAAGTACGGCATCGAGGAGGCGTACGAACTCGTCGAGGCGATCGAGGAGGGCGACCGCGACGAACTCCGCGAGGAACTCGGCGACGTCCTCCTCCAGGTCGTCTTCCACGCCCGCATCGCCGAGGAGGACCCCGACACCCCCTTCTCCATCGACGACGTGGCCGCGGGCATCATCACCAAGCTGATCCACCGGCACCCCCATGTCTTCGGCGACGAGACGGCGTCGACTCCCGAGGAGGTCAAGGCGCACTGGCTCCGCACCAAGGCCGAGGAGAAGCGCCGCACCTCCATCACCGAGGGCATCCCCATGGGCCAGCCCGGCCTCGCCCTCGCCTCGAAGCTGGCATCACGCGTACGGACGGCGGGACTTGAGGTGCCGTTGCCGACGGGGGACGACGGCATCGGGTACGAGTTGCTGGCGCTGGCTGTGCGGGCGGAGGCGGACGGGGTGGATCCGGAGGCTGCGTTGCGGGCCGCGGGGCGGGCTTATCGGGATGCGATCCGCGCGGCCGAGGGCCGGGAGAGCGAGGGCCCGGTGTAGCGGATAGGACGTAATGGGGCGTCAGGTCACCTTCGCATCGGTACCGTTGGAGCGGATTTCGCTGCAAGGTGTGACGGGGGCACGGATGGCGGACGAGCTGGCGTTCATGGCGGCTCAGGTACTGGTGCGGACGGTAGGCACGGAGGCTTGGGCGCAGCTGAGGCCTCGTCTCGCGGAGTGGTTCGGGAAGCGTGGCCGCAAGACCGATGCCGACAACCTCACCGACCTCGCCGACCTCACCGAGGACACGAAGCAGTACGCCGATGGCGCCACGGCCGAGGCGCACTGGCGCGATCGACTGCGTGACGTCCTGGTGGACGCGCCGCAGTCGGCGACGGACGAACTGCGCGCGATCGTGGAGGAGAGCGCGGGGCCCCCGTCCGGCTCGTCGGACCGCTTCGACTTCAGGTACAGCGCCTTTCACGGCCCGGTCATCGGCGTGCAGCACGCGTCCGCAGCCGCCGGAGGGGGCATCCCGGACCCGGAAAGCTGGCTCCAGCGGCGGAACGCCGACGCGATCGCCCTGGGCGTGCATCGCACGAGACGTTTCCCCGGAGAATCTCAACTCCCGCCGTACGCAAGGCGGGACAGCGAGCGCCCGTTGGCCGACTTCACGGTGGTGACCGGCGAACCGCTCTCCGGCAAGAGCCGTACGGCGTGGGAGCTGGTGTGCGCGCAGACGCCGCCGTCGGCCCGGGTCTACGCGCCCGCACCGGGCACGGACCTGCGCGGCCTGCCCGCCCTTCTGCACGGTCGTGACGGCACGTACGTCCTGTGGCTGGACGAACTGGAAGGCCATCTCGGCACACCCGGCGGACTGGATCAGGGACTGCTGGCCCAACTCGCCGCCCTGCGGGTGCTGGTGGTCGCGACGATGAACGACGAGACGTACGACGCCAGACGCTTCGGGGGAGGCCCCGTCTCCCGAGCGCTGGGCCAGGCCGTGGTCATCGAGCTGACGTGCGTGTGGAGCGAGGCGGAGTTCACCCGGATCGCCGAAGGGCCCGACGACCCCCGACTGGACGACGCGTTGAAGTGGCGAGGCGAGCTGGGAGTGACCCAGTTCCTGGCCGTGGGGCCGGAGTTGTGGGACGAGTGGCGGCGGGCACGCCGGGCGGGGGCACATCCGCTGGGGCACTGGCTGGTCCGGGTGGCCGTGGATGTGGTGCGTTGCGGGGGCGCTGAAGGGTTGCCCAATGACGTCTTGGACTACCTTGCCGAGGAATTTGGTCCGGCGGACTCGGGCGAAACGCTCGACGACGCCTTGGAGTGGGCGAGTGATCGTCGATTCGGTGTCACCGGATTCCTGACCCCCGACGAGGGCGAAGGGATATGGCAGGCGGCCGGAACGCTGGTCGCGGACACCACCCGCTCACCCCATGCCGAACCGATATCGCTGCCCGCGTGGGCTGTGGCCATTGGATCGGCGCCCTCGAAAGACGTTGGGTCGGCCTTGGCCACAGCCGCTCGTGCAGACCTGCGCGAGCGTGGCGAGGCTGGTGACTCCATCGTCATGGAGGCCTTGTGGGACTTGGCCAACCAGGCCGACGATCAAGAGGAAGCCTGTCTCTGGGCCAAGCGGCTGGCGCAGGCCGATCCGGCGGGCTCCATCTTCTACTGCACCTACCTGGGACTGCACGGCTTCCTCCCCGAAGCCGTCCGCTACCTGGAGATGGCCGCGCAGGACGGTTCTCACGCTGCGGCTCTCGCCCTCGCCAGTCTGCTCCGAAACCGTGCCGACCACTGGGACCGCGTGGCGTCGCCCGAACAGACGGATACCGTCAAGGAGTGACCAACCAGCCCAGCCACCCCACCCCGCCGAACCCCGCGACCCCCACTCCGGACCGGGCCCCCGAACTCTTCACCTGGGAATTCGCCACCAACCCCTACCCCACCTACGCCTGGCTCCGCGAGCATGCCCCCGTGCACAAGACCCGCCTCCCCAGCGGGGTGGAGGCATGGCTGGTCACCCGTTACGTCGATGCCAAGCACGCCCTCGCCGACCCCCGCCTCTCCAAGAACCCCGCGCATCATGACGAACCGGCGCACGCCAAGGGCAAGACGGGGATCCCGGGTGAGCGCAAGGCCGAGTTGATGACGCATCTGCTGAACATCGACCCGCCGGACCACACCCGCCTGCGACGACTGGTCAGCAAGGCGTTCACACCCCGGCGGGTGGCTGAATTCGCGCCCCGGGTGCAGGAGTTGACGAACGATCTGATCGACCGGTTCGCAGCCGACGGCTCCGCCGACCTCATCCACGACTTCGCCTTCCCGCTCCCCATCTACGCCATCTGCGACCTGCTCGGCGTCCCCCGCGAGGACCAGGACGACTTCCGGGACTGGGCGGGCATGATGATCCGGCACGGGGGAGGACCGCGGGGCGGAGTCGCACGGTCCGTCAAGAAGATGCGCGCCTATCTCGCCGACCTCATCCACCGCAAGCGCGAGGCCCTCTCCGACACCCCCACCCCGCACCCCGGCGGGAACCTCCCCGGAACCCCCGCCCCCACGCCCAGCCCCGGCGAAGACCTCCTCTCCGGCCTCATCCGCGCCTCCGACCACGGTGAGCACCTCACCGAGAACGAGGCCGCGGCGATGGCCTTCATCCTGCTGTTCGCCGGGTTCGAGACGACCGTCAACCTCATCGGCAACGGCATGTACGCCCTCCTCACCCACCCCGAGCAGCGCGCCCGCCTGGAGAAGTCCCTGGCCGCGGGGGAGCACGACCTCCTCGAAACCGGCGTAGAGGAACTCCTGCGCTACGACGGTCCGGTGGAGCTCGCCACCTGGCGCTTCGCCACCCGCCCCCTCACCCTCGGCGGGCAGGACATCGCGGCCGGCGACCCCGTACTGGTGGTGTTGGCGGCCGCAGACCGTGACCCGGAACGATTCGCCGATCCCGACGTCCTCGATCTCGGACGCCGTGACAATCAACACCTCGGCTACGGCCACGGCATCCACTACTGCCTCGGCGCCCCGCTCGCCCGCCTGGAGGGCCAGACCGCGCTCGCCACCCTCCTCACCCGCCTCCCCGACCTGCAACTCGCCGGAGATCCGGCCGACTTGCGCTGGCGCGGCGGCCTCATCATGCGCGGACTGCGCACCCTCCCGGTGGAGTTCACCCCGGAGCACCGCTGAACTGGCAATCCGGCCCCCTAAACCCGAAAGTGACAGTTCTTCAACTCTGTGATCTTCACGTGATCTCCGTGGCATTAACTTGTGACAAGTGATCGACTGTGGATACGTTCACCTACCAGCGCGGCGCCCCGCACCACCCTCGCCCCACCCGCCGCGCGGTCCCCCCGCTGTCACGCGAAAGGCCTCCGCATGCTCTCCGGGAACGGTCGTCACCGTCGCCCCCGTCAGGCTCCGGCTCTCCTCATCGCGGCCGGGGTGACCGGCTCCGCCATCGCCATCCCGCTCCTCGGGGCCGCCTCCGCGAACGCCGCCGACGGCACCACCTGGGACAAGGTGGCCAACTGCGAGAGCGGCGGCTCCTGGAGCGAGAACGACGGCAACGGCTACTACGGTGGCCTGCAGATGACCCAGGACGAATGGGAGAAGTACGGCGGTCTCGCCTACGCCCCGAGCGCCGACCTGGCCAGCCGCTCCCAGCAGATAGCCGTCGCCGAGAAGGTCCTCGACGACAAGGGCACCTCCGCGTGGACCACCTGCGCGCTGCTCTCCGGTCTCACCACCACCTCGGGTTCGACGGACGTCGACACCGGCCTCGCGAGTGACTCCCCGTCGGCCACCCCGACCGACTCCTCCGACTCCGGTTCCGACTCCGACTCCGGTTCGTCCGCTTCCTCCGGGTTGTCCGACTCCGGCACCACGGACTCGACTTCGTCCGGCGACTCCGGCAGCGACTCCTCGGTCAGCCCCTCGCCCACCGCGACGGACAACTCCGCCAAGTCCGACAAGTCCACCACTCCTTCGACCGGCAACGGCTCGGTCGCCGCCTCCCCGAAAATCGACGAATCGGACAACTCGGCCCAGGCGGTGGGCAAGTGGAGCCTCGTCGACACCGGCGCGCTCAGCGCTTCCGACGACCAGCAGGGCGACCAGCAGAGCACTCAGCAGAGTGCCGGCAAGCATCGCGGGGCCAGCGCCGAGGAAAGCGTGTCGCCGCAGACCTACACCGTCCGCGCCGGCGACTCCCTCGCGTCCATCGCCGACTCCCTTGGCTATGACGGCGGATGGCGTGCGCTCTACGCCGAGAACAAAAAGGTGATAGGCGCCGATCCGACCCAGATCGCCGCCGGTCAGACCTTGGACGTCGGTACGGAAGCGGACGAAAAGTAGCAAGAGAACAGCGGGAGTTCACGTCACGCTTCGCTCTGGAATGTCCGGTTTGATCAAAGTGTGGGATGAGTCTCAGAAGCCCTGATCGTCTTTGGAATTCCGCCGATTCCGTGTCTACGGTCAAGGCCGCTCGTCACCACGAGCCCCGGCTGCCGCACACGCCGAGTCCTGCCAGTGGCCTCCGGGAACATTCGTCGCGTCAAGCGCCGTAGGCAGGAGCGGGGGACCCAAGGTAAGCGCCGGGCCCGGGAGTCGAGAGACGACCGGAACCGGCTTGGGGTTAAGTCGTGCTCGTACGAGACGTACGAGCACGGCCGGGCAACTCACACGGCCCGAACCCGACAGCTCACCTCGCAGGCGTCGGTGAGGGGATTGGGATTTTCCATGCTGTTTTCCAGCAAGGGCAAGCACCGCCGTCCGTCCAAGGCCACCCGCGTCGCCACGCTCGCCGGCGTCACCGGTGTCGCGATAGCCGCCCCGCTCATGGCGACCGGCAGCGCCTCCGCCGCCACCGCGTCCGAGTGGGACACGGTCGCCAGCTGCGAGTCCGGCGGCAACTGGTCCATCAACACCGGTAACGGCTACTACGGCGGCCTGCAGTTCTCCGCCTCGACGTGGGCCGCGTACGGCGGCACCGCCTACGCCTCCACCGCGAACCAGGCCTCCAAGTCCCAGCAGATCGCCGTGGCCGAGAAGGTTCTCGCGGCCCAGGGCAAGGGCGCCTGGCCCACCTGCGGCACCGGCCTGTCGAGCGCCTCCTACTCCGGCGGCAGCTCCAGCTCGTCGAGCAGCTCGAACAGCTCCAGCTCCTCCAAGAGCACCACCGACCGCTCCACGAGCGACACCACCGCCTCCCGCTCCGCCGAGCGCCCGGCCGCCAAGAAGACCGTCTCCACCCCGACCGGCAAGAAGGTCAAGAAGGGTGACGGCGAGTACAAGGTCGTCAAGGGCGACACCCTCAGCTCCATCGCCGAGAAGCACAAGGTGAAGGGCGGCTGGCAGCAGCTGTTCAAGCTGAACAAGGACATCGTCGACGACGCCGACTTCATCTTCCCGGGCCAGCAGCTCCACCTGAAGTGACATACAGGTCTCTCAGCTGAACCACAGCGCCCTCACATCCGTGGTGTCCATCATGGAGACCTCGTGAGGGTCACCCCCGTCCCCCACGGGCTCCCCGCTCCGGTGCGTGTTCCCCCGTACGCACCGGGGCGGGGCTTTTTTGTGTCCCCGGCCTGCCGCCCCCGTCCCCACGCCTGCCGCTTGCCGGGACTTTTTGTTCCGTTCGGAAACAATTTACTCTCGGTTCTGTCCATCAGGCGGCCGACCGGATGGCCAATCGCCCCGGGCCGGTTAGGCTCGTCTCGCAGAGCCGCTGCGGTGTTGCCGTAGCCGCGTCAGATCCCAAGAAGGAGATGCTCGTGCCGTCCATCGACGTCGTCGTAGCCCGGGAAATCCTGGACTCCCGAGGCAACCCCACGGTCGAGGTCGAGGTCGGCCTCGACGACGGCAGCACGGGTCGTGCCGCCGTTCCGTCCGGCGCCTCCACGGGTGCCTTCGAGGCCATCGAGCTGCGTGACGGTGACCCCAACCGCTACGGCGGCAAGGGTGTCGAGAAGGCCGTCCTCGCCGTCATCGAGCAGATCGGCCCGGAGCTCGTCGGCTACGACGCCACCGAGCAGCGCCTGATCGACCAGGCGATGTTCGACCTGGACGCCACCGACAACAAGGGCTCGCTCGGCGCCAACGCCATCCTCGGCGTCTCCCTCGCCGTCGCGCACGCCGCGTCCGAGGCCAGCGACCTCCCCCTCTTCCGCTACCTCGGCGGCCCGAACGCGCACCTGCTGCCCGTTCCGATGATGAACATCCTGAACGGCGGCTCGCACGCCGACTCGAACGTGGACATCCAGGAGTTCATGATCGCCCCGATCGGCGCGGAGTCCTTCTCCGAGGCGCTGCGCTGGGGCGCCGAGGTCTACCACACCCTCAAGAAGGTGCTGAAGACCAAGGGCCTGTCCACCGGTCTCGGCGACGAGGGCGGCTTCGCCCCGAACCTGGAGTCCAACCGCGCCGCCCTCGACCTCATCATCGAGGCCATCAAGCAGGCCGGTTACATCCCCGGCGAGCAGATCGGGCTCGCGCTCGACGTCGCCGCGTCCGAGTTCTACAAGGACGGCAAGTACGAGTTCGAGGGCAAGTCCCGCTCGGCCGCCGAGATGACCGAGTACTACGAGGAGCTCGTGGCGGCCTACCCGCTCGTCTCCATCGAGGACCCGCTGTACGAGGACGACTGGGCCGGCTGGAAGGTCATCACCGACCGCATCGGCGACAAGGTCCAGATCGTCGGCGACGACCTGTTCGTCACCAACCCGGAGCGCCTCGCCCGCGGCATCGAGGAGGGCACGGCCAACGCCCTGCTCGTCAAGGTGAACCAGATCGGCTCGCTGACCGAGACCCTGGACGCCGTCGAGATGGCCCAGCGCAACGGCTTCAAGTGCATGATGTCCCACCGCTCCGGCGAGACCGAGGACACCACCATCGCCGACCTCGCCGTCGCGGTGAACTGCGGCCAGATCAAGACCGGCGCCCCGGCCCGCTCGGACCGCGTCGCCAAGTACAACCAGCTGCTCCGCATCGAGGAGATCCTCGACGACGCGGCCGAGTACGCGGGCCGCAGCGCCTTCCCGCGTTTCAAGGGCTGACCCCACCAGGTCCCCCGGGGTTCCACCGGGTCAATCCTTAGCCAGTCGTACGTACGTCCCCGCACCCGGTCCCGTACCGTGTGCGGGGACGTACGCACGTGTGAAGGGGAGGCGGGACATGGCCGTGAAGGACCGGGACCGGTTCTCCACCGCGACCAGGCTCAAGCTGCTCGGCGAGCAGACGGCGGCCCGTGTCTACCGCTCCCAGACCAAGCGGCAGGCCCGCCGTTCCCGGCTCACCGGCCGGGCGGCCCTCCTCGCCCTGGTGCTGTGCTCGCTGATCGTGGCGCTGGCGTACCCGATAAGGCAGTACGTCTCCCAGCGCGCCGAGATCTCCGATCTCCAGCGGCAGCAGGAGCAGGCGCGGCAGCGCGTCGAGCAGCTCCGCGACCTCAAGGCACGCTGGCAGGACGACTCGTACGCGGAGCAGCAGATCCGGCAGCGGCTGCACTACGTGATGCCCGGGGAGACGGGCTACATCGTGATCGACCCGGACGCGGCCAAGCAGTCGCGCGCGGAACTGGGGGCGGCCGACCGCCCGTGGTACTCGAACGTCTGGGACGGCGTGGACAAGTCCGACGCCTCCGACCAGTGACTGAACTGCCCAGTGGCTGAACCGAATTGAACTGACAGAGAGACTTTCGTACCGGCATGGAAAAGCCCCCGCCGTCCACTCCGCGCACCGAGCCCACCGACGCGGACGTCGAGGCCTTCAAGCAGCAGCTCGGGCGTCCGCCGCGCGGGCTGCGCGCGATCGCACACCGTTGCCCGTGCGGACAGCCCGACGTGGTGGAGACGGCCCCCCGCCTCCCCGACGGCACTCCCTTCCCGACGACGTACTACCTCACGTGCCCGCGCGCCGCCTCGGCGATCGGCACCCTTGAGGCGAACGGCGTGATGAAGGAGATGACGGCGAGGCTGGAGTCCGATCCCGAACTCGCCGCCGCGTACCGCGCGGCGCACGAGGACTACATCGCGCGTCGCGACGCCATCGAGGTCCTGGAGGGCTTCCCGAGCGCGGGCGGCATGCCGGACCGCGTGAAGTGCCTGCACGTCCTGGTGGGCCACTCCCTGGCCGCGGGCCCGGGCGTCAACCCGCTCGGCGACGAGGCGATCGCGATGCTGCCGGAGTGGTGGGCCAAGGGGCCGTGCGTGACGGTGCCGAAGGAGGACGAGAAGTGACCCGTGTCGCCGCCGTCGACTGCGGTACGAACTCGATCCGCCTCCTGGTCGCCGACGTGGACCCCGCGACGGGTCAACTCGTCGACCTGGACCGGCGGATGACGATCGTCCGGCTCGGCCAGGGCGTGGACAAGACCGGCCGCCTGGCCCCCGAGGCGCTGGAGCGCACGTTCGCGGCCTGCCGCGACTACGCGGCGATCATCAAGGAACTCGGCGCCGAACGCCTCCGCTTCGTGGCCACGTCGGCCTCGCGCGACGCCTCGAACCGCGACGACTTCGTCCGCGGGGTCCTGGACATCCTCGGCGTCGAACCGGAGGTCATCACCGGCGACGAGGAGGCGGAACTCTCCTTCACCGGCGCGACGAAGGAACTCACCGGCCGCGACGACCTCGCCAAGCCCTACCTGGTGGTGGACATCGGCGGCGGCTCGACGGAGTTCGTGGTCGGCGACGACGCCGTCCGCGCCGCGCGCTCCGTGAACATCGGCTGCGTCCGCATGACCGAGCGTCACCTGGTCCGCGACGGCAAGGTCACCGACCCGCCCACCCCGGACCAGATCACGGCGATGCGTGCCGACATCGAGGCCGCCCTCGACCTCGCCGAACAGACGGTCCCGCTCCGCGAGGCCCGCACCCTGGTCGGCCTGGCCGGCTCGGTCACCACGGTCTCGGCGATCGCCCAGAACCTCCCGGACTACGACCCGGAGGCCATCCACCACTCTCGCGTCCCCTACGACCGCGTCCGCGAGATCACGGAGTCCCTCCTCCGCTCCACGCACGCGGAACGCGCCGCCATCCCCTCCATGCACCCGGGCCGCGTCGACGTCATCGGCGCGGGCGCCCTCGTACTCCTCTCGATCATGGAGCGGGTCGGGGCGAGCGAGGTCGTGGTGAGCGAACACGACATCCTGGACGGCATCGCGTTCAAGGCGGCGGAAGAGGCCGAGGCGGGCAAGCAGGGCGGCTGAGGCAACAGGCTCAGGCCAAGGGTCGGGGTCTCTTCATGCCGAGGGCCGAAGCTGGATGAGATTCGGCCCTTGCCCGCGTCGCCCGTCGGGCATAGTCGGTGCAGGGAACTCACGGACCTGTGGTCGGTGAGCAGCACGTGTGCGACGGGGGGTGCGGATGATGGCAGTGGTGCCGTTCGACATCGTGCCGGTGACGCGGGGCGACGTCCCATGCTGACGGTGGCTGCCGAGACAGCCGGAATCCTCGGGCTGTTCATCGCCCTGATCGCCCTCATCTCCACTCGCTAGGCAAGGGTGGACGCGGGCGCACCCTCGGCATCGCGTTCGGGGCCGCCGTGCTGGTGCCGGACGCGCACCACCAGCTTCCCGGTCGCCCGGTCGTGCTCCATGTCCTCGTGGGCCCGCGGTACTTGCTCCAGGCCGTCGTACACCCGGTCGACAGGGAAGGCGAGTTGGTCGGCGGCGACCGCGTCGAGGATCTCCTGGAAGACCGCCGGGGGCAGGTCGGAGGCGTCGCCGAAGTAGCCCGCCAGGCGAACTCCCCTCGGGAGGTACTCGTTCGGGGAGAAGTCCCGCACCGTCCACTGGTTGGAGAGGCTGCCGCCGAAGCAGGCCGTGCCGTGGACGCGTACCGCGCGCAGGGTGTCGGGGAGGGTCGGGGTGCCGACGAGGTCGAGGGCGGCGTCGACGCCCGCCGGGTACAACTCGCGTACGGCGGGCGCCACTTCGCCGGTGTCGAGCAGGGGATGGTCGACACCGCGCTCCTTCAGCGAGGCGAGGCGGTCGGGGCGGCGGGTGGTGGACAGCACCGTGGCTCCGCGCCACGTCGCCAGCGCGGCTGCCGCCAGGCCCACCGACGACGTGCCGCCGCGGATCAGCAGGGTCTGGCCGGGTCGCAGGTCCAGGCCGACGGTGAGCGAGCCGTAGGCGGTCTGCACCATCTCCGGCAGGGCTCCCAGCACTTCCCAGGGCAACTCGGTGTCGACGGGGATGACTTGGGACAGCGGCACCGACGTGTACTCGGCGTACCCGCCGTCGTAGGTGCGCCCCATGTCACCCATCATCGCGACGACCTTCTGCCCGGGAGTCAGTCCACTGCCGGCCGGGGCCGCGTCGACGGTACCGGTGGCCTCGATGCCCGGCACCCGGGGGAAGCTGACACCCTCGCTCACCCCCAACCGCAGCTTCAACTCCGACCGGTTGAGGCCGAACGCCTCGACGCGGATACGCACCCAGCCGTCCCGCTCGGGCGGCAGCGGGAGCGTGGTCAGCCGGAGGTTCTCCACGGGGCCGGGGCCGGAGAGCTGGACGGCGCGCATGGTGCTCGGCGAGGACGTCATGGGGCTGCCAACGTGCGGCCGCGGCGGCTTCATTCCCGACTCGCCCCGGATCCACGGCCGTTGGCGCACATGTAGGTCAGTTGATGTACGCGGGGGTCAGAAGTCCGCCACCAGGAGCCGGTAGCCGACGTCGACGGTGTCGCGGGCGAGCAGGTCGGCGTACTGGTCGTGCCAGCGGCCGGTCGTGAGGTCGTCCCGGAGCATCGCCAGGCCGGGGGCGAGGGCGCCCTCCCCGGTCTGGGCGAGCATCGAGATGCCGGCGCGCACCTGGGGGTCGAGGTAGGCGTGCGGGCGGCGCCAGTACGCCGCGCCGAACCCGTCCGTGCAGTCGTGCGGGACCGGGACGGTCTCCACCCGCGCCCCGCCGAGCAGCGCGGCCAGCCGTTCGGTGGGGACGGCGCGGGTGTCGTCGTAGGCGGCGGCCGGGGGGAGGTAGTCGCGCACGAGCCAGAACCGGTCGCGGAAGACCCGCTGGTCCCAGGTAAGGACGACGACGCGGCGGCGGGCGACCCGGCGGAGTTCCGCGAGGCCTGCCGCGAGGTCGGTCCAGTGGTGGACGGTCAGCAGTGCCATGACGGCGTCGGCCGCGTTGTCGCGGAGGGGGAGGCGCTCGGCGACCGCGCACACGGCGGGCGCGGAACCGGGCGGGCGCTGGGCGAGCATGGTCCGGCTGGGTTCTACGGCGAGAAGCGTGTGCGGTGGTTCGTAGGAGCCGGTGCCCGCGCCCACGTTGATCACGTCCGTGGCGTCCCCGAGCGCGGTGTGGATCCGCGCGGCGACGCGGGTGTCCGGGCGCCGGGTCCTGGCATACGTCGTGCCGAGCGTGTCGTAGACCGCCATGCTTCTCAGTATGGGGAGAAGCGGGTGGGCCGGACCCTCGGAACCCCGAATTATTACCGGCCGGTATTAAACTCCTGAGCAGCCCATATAACGTATGAGCGGTTGCAGGGGCGCTCGCGGACCCCCTCCGGAACACGTCCGTAAGAAAGTTCGTGAAGTTCTTCACAAGGAATTCTGTCCTGTTGGACGACGAGACTGCCCCGGTTGGCCCTTACGGGGTCCCGGCAGGGCTGGGAGCATGCTCGGCGGGGTGGTGCGGGAGTGATTCGGGGGAGTTTCGGGAGGGTGTCGTGGAGGTGTGGTCCAGGAGGGCCGAAGGGGTAGAGCGGCAGCTCACGCGGCCTTGACAACGGGGCGAACCGACCGGTGGTTCCCCGCCCGCGGAGTGACTTGGATCATGCGAGTCGCGGAGGATAACACACCCCCCACCCAAGCTTGTGAAGGGGCGCACGAGCGACCCCCCTGGGGCAGGTGGATACTCGATGCCATGAGCACCACGGAGCGTCCCAGGATCCTCGTAGTAGGCGGTGGGTACGTAGGCCTGTACGCAGCTCGGCGCATTCTCAAGAAGATGCGCTACGGCGAGGCGACCGTCACGGTCGTCGACCCCCGGTCGTACATGACCTACCAGCCCTTCCTCCCCGAAGCCGCCGCCGGCAGCATCTCCCCTCGGCACGTCGTCGTCCCGTTGCGACGCGTGCTGCCGAAGGCGGAGGTCCTCACCGGCCGGGTCACCACCATCGACCAGGACCGCAAGGTCGCCACGATCGCCCCCCTCGTGGGCGAGGCGTACGAGCTGCCTTTCGACTACCTCGTCATCGCGATGGGCGCGGTCTCCCGCACCTTCCCGATCCCCGGCCTCGCCGAGCAGGGCATCGGCATGAAGGGCATCGAGGAGTCCATCGGCCTGCGCAACCACGTCCTTGAGCAGCTCGACAAGGCCGACTCCACCACCGACGAGGAGATCCGCCGCAAGGCGCTCACCTTCGTCTTCGTCGGCGGCGGTTTCGCCGGTGCGGAGACCATCGGTGAGGTCGAGGACATGGCCCGGGACGCGGCCAAGTACTACAACAACGTCTCCCGCGAGGACATGCGCTTCGTCCTCGTCGACGCCGCCGACAAGATCCTCCCGGAGGTCGGCCCCAAGCTCGGCCTCTACGGCAAGGAGCACCTGGAGAGCCGCGGGATCGAGATCTACCTCTCGACCTCGATGGACTCCTGCGTCGACGGTCACGTCGTGCTGAAGAACGGCCTTGAGGTCGACTCCAACACGATCGTGTGGACGGCCGGCGTCAAGCCGAACCCCGTTCTCTCCCGCTTCGGCCTCCCGCTCGGCCCGCGCGGTCACGTCGACGCCCAGCCGACCCTCCAGGTCACGGGCACCGACTACGTCTGGGCCGCCGGCGACAACGCCCAGGTGCCCGACATCGCCTCCCGCAAGGCCGGCGTCGAGAACGCCTGGTGCCCGCCGAACGCCCAGCACGCGCTGCGCCAGGCGAAGGTCCTCGGCGACAACGTGATCTCCGGTATGCGGGGCTTCCCGCAGAAGGAGTACTCGCACGCCAACAAGGGTGCGGTCGCCGGTCTCGGCCTGCACAAGGGCGTCGCGATGATCGTCATGGGCAAGGTGAAGATCAAGGTCAAGGGCCGTCTCGCCTGGTACATGCACCGCGGCTACCACGGTCTGGCCATGCCGACCTGGAACCGCAAGATCCGCGTCTTCGCCGACTGGACGCTCGCGATGTTCCTCAAGCGCGAGGTCGTCTCGCTCGGCGCCATGGAGAACCCCCGCGAGGAGTTCTACGAGGCCGCCAAGCCGGCGCCGGCTCCGGCCGCCGCCGCGAAGACCGAGGAGAAGGCCAAGGCCTCCTGACCCCCTCCGGTCACCGCTGACCCGTAGTACCCGTAGTACCTGTTACGCCCGAAGGGGCCGTCCGCCATCCGTGGTGCGGGCGGCCCCTTCGGCGTGCTGCACGTGTCACCTTCATGGCTGCTACACCTATTTTGCCTACTCGTAACGCTCAAGCAGGACTGCGGTCGGGCCTGGCCGGTGTTTACGTAGTGATGGACAATTCCGGGATCCGCGTCACGGAGGTGTGCGCCATGGCTGATGCCGCGCTGCGGCTCAAATCCCTCTTCGAACAGCTACTGGGAACCCCCATCCCGGTGCGCATCCGCGCCTGGGACGGTTCCGAGGCAGGACCGCCCGATGCGCCGACCTTGGTCGTACGTAATCGCCGTGCCCTGCGCCGACTCCTGTGGAAGCCCGGCGAACTGGGCATGGCACGCGCCTGGGTCGCCGGCGACCTGGACATCGAGGGCGACCTGTACGCCGGGCTCGACCGGATGTCCGCCCTCGTGTGGGAGCGCGGCGAGGACGCCCGCACCCTCGCCCAGGCCCTGCGCGACCCCGAGGTACGGTCCGCCGTACGCGGGCTGGTGAAGCTCGGCGGGCTCCCGCTGCCGCCCGCCCCGCCCCCGGAGGAGGTCCGCCGCAGCCGCGCCCACCTCCACACCAAACGCACCGACAAACGCGCCATCAGCCACCACTACGACGTCGGCAACGAGTTCTACGAGATCGTCCTCGGCCCCTCGATGGTCTACTCGTGCGCCTACTGGGACTCCCCGGACGGCACGTTGGAGGACGCCCAGCGCGACAAGCTCGAACTCATCTGCCGCAAGCTGGAGCTGACGCCGGGGCAGCGACTCCTCGACGTCGGCTGCGGCTGGGGTTCGATGGCGATCCACGCGGCCCGCGAGTACGGCGTGAGCGTGGTCGGCGTGACCCTCTCGCAGGAACAGGCGGCCTACGCCCGTAAGCGCGTCGCCGAGGAGGGTCTCACCGACAAGGTCGAGATCCGCGTCCAGGACTACCGTGACGTCACCGACGGGCCCTACGACGCCATCTCCTCCGTCGGGATGGCCGAACACGTGGGTACCGAGCGGTACTTGGAGTACGCCAGGGACCTCTTCGCATTGCTCAAGCCGGGCGGGCGGCTGCTGAACCACCAGATCGCCCGCCGCCCGTGGCAGGACGAATCGGCGTACGACATCGACGAGTTCATCGACGCGTACGTCTTCCCCGACGGTGAACTCGCCCCGATCGGCACCACCGTGACCCAGCTGGAGAGTGCCGGGTTCGAGGTGCGGGACGTCGAGGCGATCCGCGAGCACTACGCGCTCACCCTGCGCCGCTGGGTCGCCAACCTGGAGTCCGAGTGGCGGCGCGCGGTCGGGATCGTCGGCGCCGGGCGGGCCCGCGTGTGGCGCCTCTACATGGCGGCCTCCGTGCTCGGGTTCGAGCGCAACCGCATAGGGGTCAACCAGGTGTTGGCGGTCCGGACTCCCGAACAGGGTGATTCCGGGATGCCGTTGCGCGCCCGCACCTGGAACTGAGCACGCTCGGCAGAGAGCAGAAAGGGGCCCCGATCCTTACCGGAACGGGGCCCCAACTCATGTACCGCTACTCGGACTTGATGGCCGACAGCATGTTCAGCTTGGCCGCGCGCCGGGCCGGCCACAGTGCCGCCAGGACGCCGACCGTGCCCGCGAGGAGCAGGAAGAGCGCCATCCGGGCCCAGGGGATGACCAGTTCGTACGTCGCCATCTTCGAGCCGATCAGCTCACCGGCCGCCCAGCCGAAGAACACGCCCAACCCGATGCCGAGCACCCCGCCGAAGAGCGAGATGACCAGGGACTCCAGGCGGACCATCCGCTTGATGCCCTTGCGGTCGAGGCCGATCGCGCGCAGCATCCCGATCTCCTGCGAGCGCTCGAAGACCGACATGGCCAGGGTGTTGATGACCCCGAGGACCGCGACGATCACCGCCATGGCGAGCAGGCCGTAGACCATGTTGAGGATCAGGGTGAAGACCTGCGCGATGCTGTCGGAGAGGTCCTTCTTGTCCTGGACCTTGACGGCCGGGTTGGAGCCGAGGGCCTTCTCCAGCCTGTCCTTCGTCGAACTCGACGCGCCGTCGGCGGTCTTGACGAGGATCTGCATGTCGGCCGGGTCGGTCTGGTGCGGGGCGAGCGTCGCGTTGTCGAGCATGATGCCGCGGATGAGTGCGTTGCCCTCGTAGACCGCGGAGACGGTGAGCTGCTGCGCCTTGCCGTCCTCGTAGTGCGTGGTGAACGTCGAACCGGCCTTCCAGCCATAGGACTTGGCCGTGTCGTCGTCCACGACGACCTGCGTGCCGGCGACCTTGAAGGTGCCGCTGTCGACCTTGAGGTCGGTGAGCTTGGCGATGGCGGAGCCGTTGACGCCCGTCAGGAACTCGGACTTGCCGTCGATGCGCGAGGGGGCGTTGCGCAGCGGGCTGGAGGCGGTGATGCCGGAGGTGGTGGTGAGGGTCTTGTCGACGTCCGGGGAGAGCGAGTTGCCGTTCGCCATCGAGACGATGTAGTCGGCGCTGATCGCGGACGAGGCCATCTTGTCGATCGCCTGCTGGAGGCTGCCCGCCATCACCGTCATGCCGGTGATGAGGGTGAGGCCGATCATCAGCGCGGAGGCGGTGGCGGCCGTACGGCGCGGGTTGCGCACCGAGTTCTGGCGGGCCAGCTTGCCGGAGATCCCGAAGATCCGCAGGACCGGTGCCGAGGCCGCGATCAGCGGGCGGGACAGCAGAGGGGTCAGGATGAACACACCGATGATGAGGAGTACGGCGCCGAGGCCCATGGGTGCCTGGCCGTCCGAACCGCTCATCGTCGTGGCCGCGATGACGACGGCGATGCCCGCGCCGGAGAACAGCGCGCCGAGCGTGTTGCGCAGCACCAGGGACTTGGTGGTGGCCGTCGCGTACAGGCTGCTCATCGCGGCGACCGGCGGGATCTTCGCGGCGCGGCGGCCGGGCAGCCAGGCGGCGAGCATCGTGATGAGGATGCCGACCGCGAGGGCGCTGAGGACCGTGCCCGAGGTGATGATGAGCGGGCCGTCCGGGACGGTCGCGCCGATCGTGCCCATCAGGGCGCGCAGCCCGGCGCCGATGCCGATGCCGGCGAGCAGACCGGCCACCGCGGCGACCGCGCCGACCACGAACGCCTCAAGCAGCACCGACCGCGTGACCTGCCGACGCGAGGCGCCGACGGCGCGCAACAGGGCCAGTTCCTTGGTGCGTTGGGCGACCAGCATGGTGAAGGTGTTGGCGATGATGAACGTGCCGACGAACAGCGCGATGCCCGCGAAGACCAGCAGCCCCGACTTCAGCCCGCTCATCGAGGAGGCGATCGTCTCGGCCTGGTCGTCGGCGAGCTTCTTGGCGGTGGTGGTCTCGGTGAGGCCCTTCGGCAGGGCACTGTCCAGTTGCGTCTTCAGCGCGGCCTGACTGGTCCCGGCCGCGGCCTTCACGTCGATCTCGTCGTACGTGCCCGCCTTGCCGAACAGCTTCTGCGCGGTCGCGGTGTCGAAGAGGGCGAGGCTGCCGCCGGCGGCGACGTTGCCGTCGTCGGTGGTGAAGATGCCGGTGATCTTCGGGGTCAGGACGGGGCCGTCGACCGAGATGCGCACGGTGTCGCCGACCTTGTACCCGGCGCGCTTCGCGGTCTCCGAGTCGATCGCGACCTCACCCGAACCATGCGGTGCGGCACCGGACTTGAGGGGGTAGCGGGCGTCCTTGTCCCCCCAGTAGTTGCCGCCCTCCGACTGGAAGCCGCCGCCGATGAGCTTGCCCTTCTTGTCGGCGATGGCGGTGAAGCCGTTGACGACACCGGTCGCGGACGCGGCCCCCGGCACCTTGGCGCTGGTGTCGAGCATGGCCTGGGTCAGCTCGGGCGTCTTGCCGACCGTGTCGCCCTTGTCGTCCTGGTACTTGGCCTTCACGGCGACGTCGACCTGGTCGAAGCCCTTGGCCGAGCTGTTCTGGAAGGCGTTCGAGATGGTGTTGGTGAAGACCAGGGTCCCCGACACGAACGCGACGCCGAGCATCACGGCGAGCACGGTCATGAGGAGCCGGGCCTTGTGCGCGAGTACGTTGCGCAAGGCGGTACGGAACATGGGTTGTCTCAGTCCAGGTCTACGAGGGGCTGGCCGGGGCGGTGAAGCCGGCGCCGGGGCGGCGGAGTTGATGGCCTCGGCAGTGAGGTCGGCGGCCGGGGCTCTGACATCGCGGCCAGGGCGGTGGAGTTGGGTGCTGGGGTTGCGAAGTCAGTTGCCCGGGCGGTGAGGCTGGGTGCGCCGGCGGTGAAGCCGGGTGCCGGGGCGGCGAAGTCGGGTATGGGGCGGCTGAGTTGAGGACCGGGGCGACGAAGTCGAGGTTCCGGGCAGCGGAGTCGAAACCCCGGCGGTGAGCCGGGGGCCGGGATGGCGAAGGCGGGTGCCCGGGTGGTGAAGGCAGGTGTCCGAGTGGCTAAGTTGTTTGCCCGCACCGCGAGTTGATGGACCGTCAGCAGGATCACCGGGTCAGTTGGGCACCCGGTCGGCGGAACGTCAGCTGGTGCGGCCCTTCGCGTCGAACTGCTTCATGCGGTCGAGCACCGAGTCCGCGGTCGGCTCGTAGACCTCGTCGACGATGCGGCCGTCCGCGAGGAACACCACCCGGTCCGCGTACGCCGCCGCCACCGGGTCGTGGGTCACCATGACCACCGTCTGCCCCAGCTCCCGTACGGAGTTGCGGAGGAAGCCCAGCACCTCGGCGCCGGAGCGCGAGTCCAGGTTTCCGGTCGGCTCGTCGCCGAAGATGATGTCGGGGCGGGAGGCCAACGCCCGTGCCACGGCGACGCGTTGCTGCTGGCCGCCGGAGAGTTCGGACGGCCGGTGCTTCAGGCGGTCGGCGAGACCGATCATCGTGATCACCGAGTCCAGCCACTGCTTGTCCGGCTTGCGGCCCGCGATGTCCATCGGGAGCGTGATGTTCTCCAGGGCCGTCAGCGTCGGCAGCAGGTTGAACGCCTGGAAGATGAAACCGATCTTGTCCCGGCGCAACTTCGTGAGCTGCTTGTCCTTCAGGGAACCCAGCTCGGTGTCACCGATGGTCACGGAACCGGACGAGAAGGTGTCCAGGCCGGCCACGCAGTGCATCAGCGTGGACTTGCCGGACCCCGAGGGGCCCATGATCGCGGTGAACTCGGCCTGCCGGAAGGCGATGGAGACCCGGTCGAGGGCGACCACCTGGGTCTCGCCCTGTCCGTAGATCTTGGAAAGATCCGTGGCACGCGCGGCCACGGAGGTGGTCCGGTCGGCGATGGGGGTGGTGGTCACGGAGGGCGCTCCTGTCGGGACGACGGTATTGCTGGATACGCCACCCATCCTCTCGGCCCCATCGCGCCGTGTAGTCAGCCGCTGTTCCGGTTCCGGGGGCAGCCTTCAGTCGGACTGCGCTCAGCGGTGTCATACCTGGGGATGAGGACCACCCCTGAGACAAGTCCCGAGACAGCCCCCGAGACGGCCCCTGGGCCCGCCTCTGTGAACGATCCCGTCAAGAACCGGTGGAGCACCCTCGTTCGGGCGGTGAAATTCCGTCATTCCGCATACGAGGCCCCAGAACGCACGCAAGGCTGTTGGCAAGTGCTGATGGCGCATTCCGTGGTCTGATGCACCCTCAGACATCAATAAAATAAGACAACATCGGTCCGCCTGCCCGCTGTTGGGGACGCGCGTCCCGATAGGCTCGTGACCTCGATGCGGAGCCCACGGCCTGCCCGGATGGTGGAATGCAGACACGGCGAGCTTAAACCTCGCTGCCCCTTCGCGGGCGTGCCGGTTCAAGTCCGGCTCCGGGCACCATCGCAGTTACTGGGCGTGACTGGCGGGAACGGTGAGTTGCCGTAGCCCCCCTCGACACCCCTCGTCACCCCCTCCCGGACCGTTGACAGGTGACCCATGCGGTCGGAGACTTAAGGCGTACCAATAAGGTGAAAAGAATTTCACCAGGCGAACATCAGAACGGCCCACGCTCGAAGGGAACCCCCGATGCGTACCACCGTCGGCATCATCGGAGCCGGCCCCGCCGGGCTCCTCCTCGCCCGGTTGCTGCACAACGCCGGGATCGACTCGGTCGTGCTGGAGAGCCGGGACCGGGAGTACGTCGAGCACCGGCAGCGGGCCGGGATCCTGGAGCAGGGCACGGTCGACGTGCTGCGCGCGGCGGGCGCCGGTGAGCGGATGGACCGGGAGGGGCTGCGGCACGACGGGATCGAGCTGCGGTTCGACCGGAAGCGACACCGGGTGGACTTCCCGGCCCTCACCGGCGGCCGGAGCGTCACGGTCTACGCGCAGACCGAGGTGTGCAAGGACCTGATCGCCCTTCAACTCGCGGACGGCGGGCCGCTGTTGTTCGAGGCGGAGGCATTGGCGGTGGAGGGGGCCGACACCGACCACCCCCGCGTCCGCTTCCGGCACCAGGGCCGCGAGGACGTCCTCGACTGCGACTACGTCGTCGGCTGCGACGGGTTCTGGGGCGTCGCCCGCAACGCGATCCCCGCCGAGCTCACCCGCGTCTTCGAACGGTCGTACCCCTACGCCTGGCTCGGCATCCTCGCCGACGTCGCGCCCTCCCACGACGAGCTCGTCTACGCCCGCCACGAGCGCGGCTTCGCCCTCCTCTCCATGCGCTCCCCGTCCGTCTCCCGTCTCTACCTCCAGGTGGAGGAGGGTGCGGACGCCGAGAAGTGGAGCGACGACGACATCTGGGGCGAACTGGAGCGACGGTTCGAGACCGAGGACGGGTGGCGGCTGGAGCGCGGTCCCATCACCCAGAAGTCCGTCACCCCGATGCGGTCGTACGTCCACGAGCCCATGCGGTACGGGCGGCTCTTCCTTGCCGGTGACGCCGCGCACATCGTGCCGCCGACCGGGGCCAAGGGGCTCAACCTCGCCGTCGGCGACGTCGTCACCTTCGCGAGGGCGCTGACGTACAAGAAGGAGACGGGGAGCGAGGAGCGGCTCGACGAGTACTCCGCCACCTGTCTGCGGCGGGTGTGGCAGGCCGAGCGGTTCTCCTACGACATGACGAGCCTCCTGCACCGCGCGCCCGACGCGACGGCCTTCGAGGGGCGGCTCCAGCTGGCCCGGCTGGAGCGGATCGCGACCTCGCGGGCGGCCGAGACGGATCTTGCCGAGGCGTACACCGGGTTCCCTCTCGATGAACAGGGATAAGGGGGCTCTAAGAGGGGCGTCACGGCTTGGTACCAGTGTTCGCACGGCGTGCGATCCACCGCGTACCTTGGCAGGACGAGGGGAAGATCCTCCCCAAGAGGTAGGGTCAATCCTTTGCCTACCTATTACTCTTGAGCCCAAGGCCGCGCGAGGCGGCCATGGAGGAGTGAAATGAGGAGCAGAAACCCGGTCTTCTCGCGACGGGGGTTCAGCCGCGACAACGGCTACGCGGGCTTCAACACCGCGCCGCAGGCCGGGGGCCCCGCCGTAGGGACGCAGGGCAACCCCTACGCGGGCGGTAACCCGTACGCGCAGAACCCGTACGCCCAGCAGGACCTTCAGCAGGGTGCACCACCGCAGGCCCCGGCCACCACCGGCCGGATGACCATGGACGACGTGGTCCTGCGCACCGGCACCACCCTCGGCACGCTGATCGTGACGGCCGCGCTCGCCTGGGCGCTGCTCCCGGTCGACGACGCCAACATCAGCCGTTCGTACGGCATCGGGATCGGCGCCGCGCTGATCGCGATGGTGCTGGCGTTCGTCCAGTCCTTCAAGCGCAAGCCCGTCCCGGCGCTGATCCTGTCGTACGCCGCCCTGGAAGGCGTCTTCCTCGGCGTCGTCTCCAGCGTCGTCGACAACCGCATCGCGAGCGGCGCGGCCATGCAGGCCGTGATCGGCACGATGGCGGTCTTCGCCGGCGTGCTCATCGCGTACCGCGCGGGCTGGATCCGCGTGAACCGCCGGTTCTACGGCTTCGTGATGGCGGCCGCGCTCGGCTTCGTGCTGCTGATGGTCGTGAACCTGCTGTTCGCGGTGTTCGGCGGCGGTGACGGCCTCGGCTTCCGCAGCGGCCCGCTCGGCATCTTCTTCGGTGTCGTCGGCATCATCCTCGGCGCGTGCTTCCTCGCCCTCGACTTCAAGCAGGTCGAGGACGGGATCGCCTACGGCGCGCCCAAGGAAGAGGCCTGGCTCGCGGCCTTCGGGCTCACGCTGACGCTGGTGTGGATCTACATGGAGTTCCTGCGGCTCATCTCGATCCTCAACAGCAACAACTAGCGGTCCTCACGATCGCGGAAGGGCCCCGGGTTCGTTCCCGGGGCCCTTCGTCATGTCCGTGGTGCGCGCCTAGAGCAGTTTGCGCGCGGCCCTCCTCAGGTCGTACTCGTGAATGATCGCCTTGGCGTGGCCGTACGCGAGGTCGTGCTCGGCGCGGAGCCAGCTGACCTTCTCCTCGAAGCGGAAGAGGGCGGGGCCTTCGTCGACGGTGCGCAGCCAGTCGGATACTTCACGACCGGTGCAATGGGGGATGCGGGCGAGCATGTTGCGATGGGTCTCCTGGGAGAACACTTGGGACATCGGCGCCTCCGGACGCATGGGGTGTAAGCCGGTCCTTCAGGTCACCGTGCCTGAGCGTTCGCCCGTTGGCAACAGTCCCGGTACGGCGCGTAGTCTCGCGGCGTGGTGGATACGACGCGGTTGACTCAAGCGGTGGATCACTTTGCGGACCGGCTCAGGGCTGCGCCGCAGAGTCGTTTGCAGAGGGGTGCCGCCGGCGAGGCTCTGGGGCTGGCCAGGGAGTTTGCCCTGTGGGCGCAGCGGGTTGAGGATCCCTCGGGGGTACCTCGGGAGATGCCGGACGCGGGGATGTTCGCCGCGGCGGATCAAATCACCGTTGCTGTCCATGACTTGGCGGTTGTGCTGGTGAACGACGCCGAGGTCGAGCAGGCGGTGGGGTTGGTCGCGGAGGCGCAGAAGAGGGCGGGCGTCTGAGGTTCGTTGGCGGCTGCGGGTGCGTCGTGGCTGGTCGCGCCCGCGCGGCGGAGCCGCACATTGACACGGCCCCGAGCCCCTAAAAAACCGCTGGCCCGCCGTTTGCGGCTTGCGGTCCGTCGTGGCTGGTCGCGCCCCTAAAAACGTACGCTCGCCGTGTTCCTTTAGGGGTGCGGGGAACTGCGCGAGCAACCCCCACGCGCCCCCACCCGACGAAGCACCGTGACGCCCCGGATTCAAAGCGACGCTATGACCCTGTCCGCCAGGATGTACACGTTCTCCTCGCCGCACGCGAACGTCAACGTGTAGGCGCCCGATACTCCCGAGCCGCCCAGCAGGAACGGGGTTTCGCCGGCGTGGAGGGCTGCGGCGAGGCGTTCGGCGGTTTCGCGGTGGCCCGGGGTCATGCAGAGGGTGGTGCCGTCGGCGAAGACGTAGACGTCGAGGGTGCCGAGGGGGCCGGGGCGGACGTCGGCCAGTTCCACGGCGGACTCGGCCAGCTCCTCCAGTGTCGCCACCGTGCGTTCGTGGTCGTTCGCGACCGGTGACTGGGCCGGGACGAAGTCCGGGTGGGAGGGGTGGCGGCGGCGGGCCGCGGCCAGTTCGGGGGACTCGCCGGCGAACTCGTCGGCGTCCGCGGAGAACTCGGTGACCGGCTCCAGCGGTTCGAGGCCCACGAAGTCGCTCTGGCGGGGCAGGAACAGCTCGCTGTCGGGCAGACCCAGCAGGGTCGGCACCTCGGTGTCGCGGGCTTCCTGGGCGGCCCAGAAGGCCCGTGCCTCGGCCAGTTCCCGCTCCCGCTCCTCGGCCAGCGCCTCGGCCACGGCGGCGCGTATCTCATCCGCGTCGGTGTGGCTGCGGGCGGCGGGCACGAGCGCCCGTACGGCGGCGGCCCGGCCCTCGGCCAGTTCGGTGTGCAGGGCCGCTACCTGGCGACGGAGCACCAAGAGGGTGCGCAGGACGGCGACGCCCACGGCGCCTGTGGCGGCCGTGGTGAGCAGCAAAGCGATCGGCATGGCGCTCACTGACGTACTCCCGGTTCAAAGTCGACCCCCGACTTCCTACATCAGCTTGAAGGGCGGACTAACCAGCTGTCAGTGCGTAACGTCACGAAACGGGCAGGACTTTGGGCCCGGTGTTTGGCGGTGAAACGGTCCTGACCTGGGAAAATCCCTCTTCGAAGGGAGATAGGTCACATCCTGGGGGAGATTGGATCACAAATCGGCCCAGAACCCAGGTGGTTACTGGGTTCCGGGCCAAAAGGTGACGCAAAGTTCCCGTACGGCTACGGGGAGTTGGTCAGCTGAGGCGCTCGATGACCATCGCCATGCCCTGGCCGCCGCCCACGCACATCGTCTCCAGACCGAACTGCTTGTCGTGGAACTGGAGGGAGTTGATCAACGTGCCGGTGATGCGGGCGCCGGTCATGCCGAAGGGGTGGCCGACGGCGATCGCGCCGCCGTTCACGTTCAGCTTCTCCAGCGGGATGTTCAGGTCGCGGTAGGACGGGATCACCTGGGCGGCGAACGCCTCGTTGATCTCGAACAGGTCGATGTCGTCGACGGTGAGACCGGCGCGGCCCAGCGCCTGCTTCGACGCCTCGACCGGGCCGAGGCCCATGATCTCGGGGGAGAGGCCGGAGACGCCGGTCGACACGATCCGGGCCAGGGGCGTGAGGCCGAGCTCGCGGGCCTTCGTGTCGCTCATGATGACGACCGCCGCGGCGCCGTCGTTCAGCGGGCAGCAGTTGCCGGCCGTGACCAGGCCGTCGGGGCGGAACACCGGCTTCAGGCCGGAGACGCCCTCCAGGGTGACGCCGGCGCGCGGGCCGTCGTCCTTCGACACGACCGTGCCGTCGGGCAGCGTGACCGGGGTGATCTCGCGCTCCCAGAAGCCGTTCTTGATGGCTTCCTCGGCGAGGTTCTGCGAGCGGACGCCGAACTCGTCCATGTCCTGGCGGGTGACGCCCTTGATCCGGGCGAGGTTCTCCGCGGTCTGGCCCATCGCGATGTACGGGTCGGGGAGCAGGCCGTCCTCGCGCGGGTCGTGCCAGCTCGCGCCCTCGCTCGCGGCGACCTCGGCGGTACGGGCCTCGGCCTCGGCGAAGATCGGGTTGCGCGTGTCCGGGAGGCTGTCGGAGTTGCCCTTGACGAACCGGGACACCATCTCGACACCGGCCGAGATGAAGACGTCGCCCTCGCCGGCCTTGATGGCGTGCAGGGCCATGCGGCTGGTCTGGAGGGACGAGGAACAGTAACGGGTGATCGTGCAGCCCGGCAGGTGGTCCATGCCCATCTGCACGGCGACGATCCGGCCGAGGTTGCTGCCCTGCTCGCCGCCGGGGAGGCCGCAGCCGAGCATCAGGTCCTCGATGAGCTTCGGGTCCAGCTCGGGGACCTTCGCCAGGGCGGCCTCGATGATCGTGGCGGTGAGGTCGTCGGGGCGCAGGTCCTTGAGGGAGCCCTTGAAGGCGCGGCCGATGGGTGAGCGGGCGGTCGACACGATGACGGCTTCGGGCATCACGGCTCCATTGGCGTACGTACGGTGATGTGCGGGGCTTCTTGGGAAGTTACCCGTACGTATGGCACAGGTCACGGGGATCGCTGTGTGACTCTGGCCGCAGTTTCTAAGCGCTTGCTTGGGCCCCCGGCGGACGAGCGGGCGGGGCGGTGGGGGCGGGCGTCCCTGGGGGCTGCGCCCCCAGACCCCCCATCGGCCTGAACGGCCTCGTCCTCAAACGCCGGACGGGCTGGAGGGTGCCGCCTCCGGTTCCGGGACCCGGCGCCGCTTCCGCCGCTTCAGCAGAGCCCACGGCCCCCGCGGCCCCGTAGGCATCGCCGCCGTGACCTCCGTGCCCGCCTCCGAAGCCGCCTCCGCGGCGGCGCGGGCCACCGGCAGGAAGCCCTCGCGGCGGGACGCGTCCGGGCGGTCTTCTTCCGCCGGCCAGAGGCCCAGGGCGGCGCAGACGGTCGGGAGGATGGCCATCGCCGCCGTCGCGTAGCCCTCCGCCGAGGGGTGGAAGTTGTCCGGGCCGAACAGCTCGCGGGGGTTCGCCGCGAACTCGGGGCCCAGCAGGTCGCCCAGCGACACCGTGCGCCCGCCCTGCTCGACCGTGCCGATCGTCTGGGCCGCCGCCAGCTGTCTGGACGCCCGGCGGGCCAGCCAGCGCAGCGGCTGCTGGACCTGTTCGACCGTCCCGAGGTCGGGACAGGTGCCGACGACCACCTCGGCGCCGGCCGTGCGCAGCCGTCGTACCGTCGCCGAGAGGTGGCGGACCGAGCGGGTCGGGTGCATGCGGTGGGTGACGTCGTTCGCGCCGATCATGATCACGCAGACGTCGGGCACCCGGGTGGTGTCCGCGAGGGCGAGCGCCACCTGGCGGTCCAGGTCGTCGGACTGGGCGCCGGGGAGGGCCACGTTGTGCAGCTCGACCGGGCGTTCCGAGACCGCCGCGAGCCCGGACGCCAGCAGCGCGCCCGGGGTCTGGGCCGCCCGGTGGACGCCCTGGCCCGCCGCCGTGGAGTCGCCGAGCATGGTCAGCCGGATCGGGGGTTCACCCGGGGTGTCGTAGACATGTCCGTACCGGCCGTCCGCGCTCGGCACATGGTTGCTGCCCGGACCATGGCCGTTGCCCACATGGCGCTTCACGAAGCGGACCTCGGCCAGCACCAGCCCGACCGCCGCCGCGCCCACCAGTCCGACCCCGCCACCGCCGTACGCCGCACCGGCCGCGATCCGCCGGGCCACCCGCGCCCTCGACATCCTCGTCATACGTCGCCGCCACCTCCTCTAAGCCGTCATCCACTCCTTGCCCCGAACAGCACGTCGTCCAATCTCAACGGGCGGTGAACGTCATTTCCGGGCCTTACGCTGACAGGACCATTCACGACACTTCTTTGCAGCAACCGGAGACAACGGTGCAATTCCACGACTCGATGATCAGCCTCGTCGGCAACACCCCGCTGCTGAGGCTCAACAGCGTGACCGCGGGCATCCAGGCGACCGTTCTGGCCAAGGTGGAGTACTTCAACCCCGGCGGATCCGTGAAGGACCGCATCGCGCTGCGCATGATCGAGGCGGCCGAGAAGAGCGGGGAGCTTCAGCCCGGCGGCACCATCGTCGAGCCGACCAGCGGCAACACCGGCGTCGGCCTGGCCATCGTCGCCCAGCAGAAGGGGTACCACTGCATCTTCGTGTGCCCCGACAAGGTGTCCACCGACAAGATCAACGTGCTGCGCGCGTACGGCGCCGAGGTGGTCGTGTGCCCGACCGCGGTGGACCCCGAGCACCCGGACTCGTACTACAACGTCTCCGACCGCCTGGTCCGCGAGACGCCGGGCGCCTGGAAGCCGGACCAGTACTCCAACCCGAACAACCCGCTCTCCCACTACCACTCGACCGGCCCCGAGCTCTGGCAGCAGACCGAGGGGAAGATCACCCACTTCGTCGCCGGTGTGGGGACCGGTGGGACCATCTCCGGCACCGGGCGCTACCTCAAGGACGCCAGTGACGGGGCTGTCCAGGTCGTCGGCGCCGACCCCGAGGGGTCCGTGTACTCCGGCGGGTCCGGGCGGCCGTATCTCGTCGAGGGTGTCGGTGAGGACTTCTGGCCGACCGCCTACGACCGGACCGTCGCGGACGAGATCGTCGCCGTGTCCGACAAGGACTCCTTCCAGATGACCCGCCGGCTGGCCAAGGAGGAGGGGCTGCTCGTCGGTGGCTCCTGCGGGATGGCCGTCGTGGCGGCGCTGCGGGTCGCCGAGCGGCTCGGGCCCGACGACGTCGTGGTCGTACTGCTGCCCGACAGCGGGCGCGGGTACCTCTCGAAGATCTTCAACGACGAGTGGATGGCCGACTACGGCTTCCTGGAGGACGAGGGCCCCAGCGCCCGCGTCGCCGACGTCCTCAACGACAAGGTGCACGGCGCCATCCCGTCCCTCGTGCACATGCACCCGGAGGAGTCGGTCGGCGAGGCCATCGAGGTGCTGCGCGAGTACGGCGTCTCGCAGATGCCGATCGTGAAGCCGGGCGCCGGTCACCCCGACGTCATGGCGGCGGAGGTCGTCGGCTCGGTCGTCGAACGGGAGCTGCTGGACGCCCTGTTCACCCAGCGCGCCTCGCTGACCGACCCGCTGGAGAAGCACATGTCGGCCCCGCTGCCGCAGGTCGGCTCCGGTGAGCCGGTGGGCGACCTGATGACCGTGCTGGGCGGCGCCGACGCGGCGATCGTCCTGGTCGAGGGCAAGCCGACCGGTGTCATCAGCCGGCAGGACCTGCTGTCCTTCCTCGCCAAGGGCGGGAAGCAGTAGGAAACGTCCGGTGAACGGGCCGTGCCGACGGCGACTTTGCGGTTGCCCACCGAAACGGTGGACTTCGCGGAAGTGGTACGAGCGCGTCACGTCCACGCAGCACCCGCTTAACAAGCGTCGGGCACATTAGTGGATGTCGGCAGGGCGGGAGCGGCTCCCCGCCTCGCCGACACAAAAACGGCGTCACGGACCTCCGGAGCGGCTCCCGGACCTCCACCGACGCCTAGGACGCGCACGCCCGGCCCTGACCCGGCACGCGTCCCTCGCGGGGACCGCCGTCGTCCCGCCCTCCCGGCAACGGGGGGTGCGGCGGTCCCCGCGCATAGCTTTTCTACGGCCCTGTAGTGGCCCAACTCCCCAGCAGCGCAAGGCGCTCCGCCGTCTCCGAACCCGGCTCCGGTGTGTAGACCACGATCGTCTGGTCCAACTCCCCCGGTACCGCGAGTGTTTCGTACGGCAGGGTCAGCAGGCCCGCGACCGGGTGCCGGACGCGCTTCACGCCGTAGGCGCACTCCTTGACCTCGTGGTCGGCCCACAGACGGCGGAAGTCCTCGCTCCTGACGGAGAGTTCGCCGACCAGGGCGCACAGTTCGGTGTCTCCCTGGTGCCGGCCCGAGTCCACCCGCAGGTTCGCCACGGCCTGGGCGGCGACGGCGGCCCAGTCGGGGTAGAGGTCGCGCGAGGCCGGGTCGAGGAACACATGGCGCGGGATGTTGCGGACGTCGGCGGGCATGGCGCTGAAGCCGCTCAGCGCGTCGGCGAGCGCGTTCCACGCGAGCACGTCCATCCGGCGTCCCAGCACGAACGCAGGCATCCGCTCCATGCCGTCGAGCAGGACCTGGACACCGGAGCGGACCCGGGGCGCGGGCGTCCTGTTCTTCTCGCGCCGAGGGCGGGCCACCGTGCGCAAGTAGTCGTGTTCCGTGTCGTCCAGGCGCAGGACGCGGGCGACGGCGTCGAGCACCGCGTCCGAGACGCTGGGCCCGCGTCCCTGTTCCAGGCGGATGTAGTAGTCGACGCTCACCCCGGCCAGCTGCGCCACCTCCTCGCGGCGCAGCCCGGGCACGCGGCGGCGACCGTGCGAGGGCAGCCCCACCTCCTCGGGCTGGATACGAGCACGGCGTGAGCGCAGGAAGTCTCCGATGTCCCCGTCCATGGGTTCGATGCTAGTGCCGCGTTCGAGGCGGGGAGAGGGCGGCGAGGGCCTGGGTCACGGCGGTGGTGACCTTCGGGTCGTGGGCGGCCTGGTTCCCGTTGAGGGTGCGCGGGCTCAGTACGGGGGTCGGGGCCGGGGTGGTGCGGGCGCCGGTGGCGCGGAGGATCGTCTCCAGGTGGGCTTCCGCGCCGTGGGAGTGGTAGCCGATGACCAGGCCGGTGGCGGGCTTTCCGGCGAGGGGCGAGTCGTCGCGGGGGCGGGAGAGCCAGTCCAGGGCGTTCTTCAGGGCCGCCGAGATGCTGGCGTTGTTGACCGGGCTCAGGACCAGCAGGCTGCCGGCCGAGCTGACCTGGGCGCGCAGGGCGGCCACGCCGGGCGGGGCGGGTTCGGTGTCCAAGTCTTCGTTGAACAGCGGGAGTTGGTCCAGGCTGGTGGCCAGGACGACTTCGTGTCCGGGATGGTCCTGCGCCACGGCCGCGTGGGCGACCTGGGTGGTGACGGCCCCGGCGCGCAGGCTTCCGGACAGGACCAGCGTGCGGTGACGGGCGGCGGATGGCTGCGATTGCGGCATGACAGCGAACTCCAGGGGAGGGGGCTCAGGCGGTGGCGGGGCCGGCGATGGCGTCCAGGGTGCGCAGCGTCTCCGCGGACAGGCCGATCGTCGCGGCGGCGATGTTCTCGGCGAGGTGGGCGCGGGTGGAGGTGCCGGGGATCAGCAGCATCGTGGGGGAGCGGTGCAGCAGCCACGCGAGGGCGATCTGCCGTGCTGTGACGCCGAGTTCGGCCGCGACCTGTTCCAGTGCCTCGGCCTGCAGCGGGCGGAACCCGCCCAGCGGCCAGAACGGTACGAACGCGATGCCCTGCTCGGCGCACCGGTCCACCAGGGCGTCGTCCTGGCGGAAGGCGACGTTGTAGTGGTTCTGCACCGCGACCACCGGTGCGATCCGCCGCGCGGCCTCGACCTGTTCCGCGCTGACGTTGCTGACGCCGAGGTCGCGGATCAGGCCCTGGTCGCGCAGTTCGGCCAGGACCGTGAACGGCTCGACGATGTCGTCCGCCGCCAGGGTGTCCGTCATCCGCAGGTTCACCAGGTCCAGCACCTCCAGACCCAGGTGGTCCAGGTTGTCGTGGACGGCCTGAACCAGCTCCGGCCGCGACAGCGCCGGGGGCCACCCTCGCTCGGCCGTGCGGCGCGCGCCGACCTTGGTGGCGATGCGCAGGCCCTCGCGATAGGGGTGCAGGGCCTCGCGGACCAGCCCGTTCACCAGGTGCGGGCCGTAGTAGTCGCTGGTGTCGAGGTGGGTGATGCCCGCCTCGACCGCGGCGCGCAGGACGGCCAGGGCCTCGTCGCGGTCGCGGGGCGGGCCGTAGGCCATGGGCCCGGCGAGTTGGAGGGCGCCGTAGCCGACGCGGGTCACGGTCAGGGTCTCGGACAGGCGCAGGGTGCCGCCGGGAAGTACGTCGCTCATCGCGAACTCCTTGCTGAGAACTCACTCGGGGGTGGGTCTCAACACTGCCGCCGCGATGACGGAACCGACAGCCGATCACGGCCAGGGCGTACCAAACCTCCAATGGGGTAGATCGCAGCGCCCTGTACTTCCGTCACGGATCGGCCGGACCGGCGCATCGTGCAACGCCTCGATGCCCATCAGGTCGGGATCAGGTCGGGATCAGGCGGCCGTCGTGGAGTCGGGTGCCTGCCTGTTTGAGGCGGTGCAGGACCGGGACGACGTCGACCTGGTGGACCGCTTCTAGGGCGCCGACCTTGGTGGTGACGTAGGAGTAGAGGTCGTCCATGGTGCGGCAGGTGACCGTCACCAGGAGGTTCGCGGACCCGGTGACGGCCGCGGCGAAGGTGGTCTCGGGGTGGGCGGAGAGGGCCTCGCCGGTGGCGTTCAGCCGGCCGGGGGCGACGGTGAGCCACAGGTAGGCGGGGGCGTGGAAGCCGAAGCGCGGGTAGGCCAGGTCCACGGCGACGCGCAAGGCGCCCGCGGCGAGCAGTTCCTCCAACCGTGCGGAGACCCGGGACTTCGACCAGCCGCAGGCGCGGGCGAGTTCGACGACTCCGGCGCGTCCGTCGCGGGCGAGTTCGGCCAGCAGCGGACCGTCCTGCTCGCGCGGTGCTCCCGCGTTCCGGACGTCCTGGACCCCTCCGCCTTCGTCTCCGTTTCCGCCGGTGGTGGCGTGCTGCTGCGGGTCGGAGGCGTGGAGCAGAGCCGCCTGGTCGTCGGTGAGAGGGTCGTCGAAAGCTAGCCATTTGGCACCGCTGCCCAGGTACATGTGCATGACCGCACACGCGTCGAAGCCCAGGACCCGGGCGGTGCGCGGCAGGCGTTGCAGCACCGATCCGCCCTGGTCGCGGAGGCCGGTGTGGGTCTGGCACACGATCTCGGAGCCGCCGGAGGTGACGCTGACGTAGGCGGTGTCCTCGCGGGCGGCCAGCGCGTCCGCCAGGGCGTCGGTGGCGTCGGGGCGGCACCGGACCCGGACGAACCAGGTCCGGTCGCCGAGCAGCGCGTGGCGGGGCAGGGCGCGCACGCGGACGGCACCGTCGGCGACCAGGGCGCGGTAGCGGCGGGCCACGGTCTGCTCGGAGACCTCGGCCACCTCGGCGATACGCCGGAAGGACGCCCGCCCGTCGCGCAGCAGGCATTGAACGATCCGCCGGTCTGTCCGATCCATGGCGGAAGTGTAGGGACTGTTCATCGGCCGCCCTGGAGCTTTGGTCGCCGTATGGCGGTCTGGCTGGGGGCAGCGGGGGTACGGAGGGACAGCGGTGGTGAACCAGGAGCGGTCACCCCACCACACCCTCGCCCGCTTCCCAACCTGGTACTGCCAGACCCAGGAAAAACGCATCCCTGGGTAGCCCCGACGCACTGGACCAGTGTGGTGGTTGCCGCCGGGGAACCGCCCCGGTGGCACCCACCACAGGAGCACCTCATGTCGTACGAGAATCTGGCCGGACGTACCGCCGTCGTCACCGGGGCCGCCAGCGGGATCGGGCAGGCCGTCGCCGTTCAACTCGCCGCGCACGGGGCGCGGGTGGCGCTGCTGGCCCGGCGCGGGGAGCGGCTGGAGGCGGTCGCCGGGAAGATCCGGGCCGACGGGGGACAGGCCCTCGCCGTCGTCGCCGATGTCACCGACGACGCGTCCGTGGAGGCGGCCGCCGCGCGCGTCCACGAGACGTTCGGAAGCGTCGACCTGGTCGTCAACGCCGCCGGTGTCATGTTGCCGCACCCCGTCGACGACGGGCGGATCGACGAGTGGCGGCGGATGCTCGACACCAACGTCACCGGCGTCCTGCGCGTCATCCGCGCCTTCACCGGGGACCTGGTGGCCGCGGCCGGGGAGGGCCGTACCGCGGACCTGGTGAACATCTCGTCCATCGGCGCGCACGTCACGTTCCCCGGCTACGCCGTCTACGGCGCCACCAAGGCCGCCGTCACCTACGTCTCCCAGTCGCTGCGCTCCGAGTTCGGGCCGCGTGACGTGCGGGTCACCAACATCGAGCCGGGGCTGACGGACACCGAGCTGGGGACGCACGTCGACAGCGCTGAGATGACCGCCCAACTGGACCAGCTGTTCGGGGCGTTGGGCGGACTGGCCCCCGAGGAGGTCGCCGATGTCGTGGCCTACGCGGCGAGCCGCGCCCGGCACGTCAACCTGCGGCAGATCGTGGTGCTGCCGACCCGTCAGGCGTGACCGGGACGGTCAGTCCTCCCACTCGCTGTCCTGGGAGGACTTCGCGCGTCGGCCGCCGAAGAGTCCCGGGTTGGTGCGGGCGGCCTGGACGGCGTTGACGCCGACGATGCCGGCCCAGGCCACCAGCAGGCCGGGGAGGTGGGCGATGCCGCCGCCGATCGCGGACAGCGGGATCGCCAGGACCATCGAGACGATGCCGAAGCCGAAGCGTTCGCCCCAGGAGTCGGTGGGCTTCGGTCCGCGTGAGCCGCGGGCGACCACCATCTGCTGCTCGGCCATCTGCCGGCGCACCCGGCGCTCCACCGCGCCGTCGATCCGCTGGTCGACCTTCTCCAGGAACGAGTCGACCAGCGCCGACTCGTACTCGTCGCCGAGTTCCCTGCGCGCCTGCAGGGTGGCGTTGAGTTCCTTCTTGAGTTCGACGTCGTTCGCATCCATTCCCGTCATGCGACTCAGATTAGGGAGCCGCCGCGCCCGCCGCACTGGGGATAGCCCCCCTGTTGGAAGTCGGGTTCACCGGGAGCACCCCGAGCGACTCCAGCACCCGGCGATGACCGTGCTCGACGCCCGTGATGCTGACCTCGATACCCCGGTCCCGCAGCTCGCCCACCGCGTCCTTCAGCGCGAGCGCACCCGTCGCGTCGACCGCCGTCAGCCCCGACAGCCGCAGGTCCACGGCCGTCACGTCCTGGACGTCGGCGAGGCTGCGGCGGAAGCGGTGGGCGGCGGCGAAGAGGAGCGGGCCGTCGAAGCGGTAGGTCACCGTGCCTGCTGCGCCCGGGAGTTCGTCGGTCGTGGCGGGGGTGAGGCGGGTGCCGCGCATCGCCGCGCGCAGGGCGAGCAGGACCGAGACGCCGAGGCCGATGAGGACCGCGCGCACCAGGTCGAGGGCGAGGGTGCCGGCCGCCGTGAGGACCAGGACGAGGGCGTCGCCGTGCGTCGAGCGGGCCATCGCGCGGACCGCGTCCGTCTCCACCATGCGGATCGCCGTCGCCAGCAGCACTCCGGCCAGCGCGGCCAGCGGGATACGGCCCACCAGCGGCGCCGCGACCGCGACGATCCCGGCGAGGATCACGGCGTGCGCGAGGGCGGCCAGGCGGGAGGTGGCGCCGGTGCGGACGTTGACCGCGGTGCGGGCGATGGCGCCGGTCGCCGGGACGCCGCCGAAGAGGGGGGCCGCGAGGTTGGCGATGCCCTGGCCGAAGAGCTCCTTGCCGGGGTCGTGGCGCTCGCCGGGGCGCATGGCGTCCGCGACGGAGGCCGACAGGAGGGATTCCAGGGCGGCCAACGCCGCTACCGCCGCCGCGGGGAGGAGGAGGGACGGGACCCGGGAGACGTCCAGGAAGGCGAGGGACGGGGCCGGGATCGAGGCCGGGAGTGTGCCGAGGCGGGTGACGTGCAGGTGCAGTGCCTCCGAGACGATCGTCGCCACGGCAACTGCCGCCAGGGAGAAGGGAACTGTGGGCTTCCAGCGTGCCCCGGCCAGCATCAGCGCCGCCGAGCCCAGGGCCAGCAGCAGCGCGGCCCAGTGCGGGGTCGCGTCGAACTCCTCCGCCGCCCGGGCCGCGACCACCGCGACCTGGTCACCGCTCGGGGTGGGCACGCCCAGCGCCGACGGCACCTGCTGGAGCCCGATCACACACGCGATACCGATGGTGAAACCGGCGATCACGGGTGCGGGGACGTACGCCATCGCCGCCCCCGCGCGGGCGAAGGCGAGCACGAGGAGCATGAAGCCGGAGATCAGACCGACTGTCAGGACGCCGTTCGCGCCGTACTCGTGGACGATCGGGACGAGGACCACGGTCATCGCGCCGGTCGGCCCGCTGACCTGGCGCGCGGAGCCGCCGAACAGCGCGGCGAGCGAGCCCGCGACGATCGCGGTGATCAGGCCGGAGGCGGCGCCGAGACCGGACGTGACCCCGAAACCGAGGGCCAGGGGGAGGGCGACCACGGCGACCGTGAGGCCGCACAGGAGGTCGCGGCGCGGGGCGCGGGTCATGGTGCGGAAGTCGGCGGGGGAGGGCAGGACGGAGAGCACGCCGTTCATGTTCATGAGCTTCTTCGCGTCAGGAGCGTGGGGGAGTGAGGGTGCTTAACAGGCTTATTGGCGTGGGGAGTCGGGGCTACGGCAGCAGCGACACGAGCCCCGTGTCGAGGTCGAAGCGGGCCGCGACGACGTGCGCGGAGGTGAAGGCGGGGTCGGCGCGGATCGCGTCCCTGACCCAGGCCGTGTGGGCCCTCATCGTGTGCTCGGCCCAGTCGCCGGGCAGGGCGCGGGTGCGGCGCGCGGCCGGGCTGATCTCGTCGACCAGGAGGGCGAGATGGCCGGGGACGGGGGCGCCGGTCTCCAGATGCGCGAGGGTCGCCGCCACCGCGCCGCAGCGCTCGTGGCCGAGCACCAGCACCAGGGGGATGCGCAGTTCCTCCACCCCGTACTGGATGGACGCGAGCACCGCCTCGTCCAGGACCTCGCCGGCCGTCCTTATGCACAACAGGTCGCCGAGGCCCTGGTCGAAGACCAGCTCCGGCGGGACCCGGGAGTCGATGCAGCCGACGATCACCGCGAACGGGTGCTGTGCGGTGGCCAGTTGGTGACGGAGTCGGCGGCTCTCGTCCGGGTGGCGGGAGTGGTCGGTGGCGTAGCGGCGGTTGCCGTCCAGGAGTTCGGCGAGCGCGGCGGGGGCGGTGGTCGGGTGGGGCGGTGGGCCGGCGGCGGCGGTGGCGGTCGTAGGGGCGGCGGCCAGCGCGCCGACGGCGGTGGCCGTCAGAAAGGCCCTGCGGTTCGAGGCCATGCGTTTCCTCAGGTGGTGTGCTTGTCCAGCACGTGGTGCTTGTAGCGCTCAATCACCCTACGCATGCGATCAGTCACCCTAAGTGTCCGTTTAGTGACACTTGGCTGATTCCTCGTCAGATCATCGACACGTCATTACTTCGTGATGCCGTGCTGTTTGGCATACGTGTTCGCCACGTCCTCCGGGTCCTTCTTGTCCTTGTCCACCTGGCGGTTCAGCTCGGTGAGCTGGGCCGTGGTGAGGAGGTTGCCGAGGCGCGCGAGGGCCTTGCGGACCGTGGGGTCGGCCACGCGGTCGGCGATCAGCGGGACGATGTGCTGGCTGGGGATCAGGGTCTTGGGGTCGGTCAGGACGACCCAGCCGTTGGCCTTGATGTCGGTGTCGGTGGTGAACAGGTTCGCCACGTCCACATCGCCCTTCTTCAGCGCGCCCTTCACCAACGGCCCGTCGGAATCAAGGGACTTGAACTCCTTGAACTCCACGCCGTACACGTCCTTCAGTCCTACGACGCCCACCTGACGGGTCTTCACCTCGGCGGAGGCGCCGAGGGTCAGCTTGCCGTTGTGCTTCGCCAGGTCGGCCAGCGTGGTCAGGCCGTACTTCTTGGCGGTCGCCCGCGTGACGACGAAGCAGTCCGCGTCCTCGGCGATGCCGTAGGGCAGGACCTGGAGGCCGGAGGGGAGGGCGAGGGTGAGGGCGTTCTGCATCTCGCCCGCCTCCGCGACCTTGGGCTTGGGCTGGAGGTAGGTGAGCAGGGAGCCCTGGTACTCGGGGAGGAGGTCGATGTCGCCGCTCTTGAGGGCGGGGAAGACGATCTCGCGGGTGCCGAGGTTGGGGCGGACCTTGACCTTCACTCCGGCCGCTTCGAGGGCGGCGGCGTAGAGGTAGCCGAGGACCTGGTTCTCGGTGAAGTTGGCGGTGCCGATGGTGACGCCGTTCTTGCTGGAGGCGCTGCCGCCGCCGCTTGAGCCCCCGCCGTCGAGCGAGGTGACGCCGCTCGCGCAGGAGGACAGGACGGGGACGGCGACGGCCGTTCCGGCGAGGGCGCCGAGGAGGGTGCGACGGTTCATTTCGGAGTTCCCGGTTTCCCTAGGCGGTGCGGTGGCGGAAGAGGAAGCGCTGGAGGGCGGACAGACCCAGGTCCAGGACGATGGCTACGACGGCGACGAGCACCGCCCCGCCGAGCACCTGCACGAGGTCGCGCTGGGCGAGTCCGTCGAAGACGAAGCGGCCCAGGCCGCCGAAGGAGACGTACGCGGCGACGGTGGCCGTGGAGACCACCTGGATGAGGGCGAGCCGCAGGCCGGTCATGATCAGGGGGAGCGCGAGGGGCAACTCGACCTGGAACAGCACCTGGTGGCCGCGCATGCCCTGCCCGCGCGCCGCGTCCTTCACGTCCGGATCCACGGCCGTCATGCCGGCGTAGGTGTTCGTCACGATCGACGGGACCGCGAGGGCGACCAGCGCGATGTACACCGGCCACATCGACAGGCCGCTGGCCAGGAAGACGAGGACGACCAGGCCGACGGTCGGCAGCGCGCGGCCGAAGGAGGCGAGGTTGATCGCGAGGAACGCGCCCTTGCCGGTGTGGCCGATCAGCAGGCCGAGCGGGAGGCCGATCACGGCCGCGATGAGGGTCGCCAGCAGGGAGTACTGGAGGTGCTCGGCGAGGCGGTGCGCGATGCCGTCCGTACCGGCCCACTGGGAGCCGCTGGTCAGCCACTTGCCGAGGTTCTTGAAGAGTTCGAACATCAGGCTCGCCGCCTCGTCCACGGGGTGAGTACGTACTGGAGGGCGACCAGGGCCGCGTCCGCGACCACGGCCAGCAGCAGGGTCAGGACCACGCCCACGATCACCGGCGTGGGGAAGTCGCGCTGGAAGCCGTCGGTGAAGAGCTGGCCGAGGCCGCCGTCGCCGATGTAGGTCGCGACCGAGACGAGCGAGATCGACATGACCGTGGCGATGCGGACACCGGCCATGATCACCGGGAGCGCGAGGGGGAGTTCGACGGTGAGGAGCGTGCGCAGGGGGCGCGTGCCCATCGCCTTCGCGGCCTCCTTCGTCTTCGCGGGGACGGAGTCCAGACCCTCGACCGTGTTCCGCAGCAGCACGACCAGCGTGTAGACCGTCAGACCGATCACGGTCGTGGTGCGGGTCAGGCCGCTGATCGGGAGCAGGAGCACGAAGATCGCGATCGACGGGATCGTGAAGAGGACGTTCGACAGGCCGAGCAGGAAGCCTCGGAGCGGGCGGATCCGGTGGGCCACGACCGCCAGCGGGAGCGAGATCAGCAGGCCGAAGAAGACGGCGCTCATCGCGGCCTGGAGGTGCGAGAGCGTGAGGCTGGTGAGGTCGTCGGTGTGGTCGCCTATCCACGACCAGTCGATGGTCACGCCGCTACCCGCGCTTCCGCGTGGGCCTGGCCCGCGTGGGTGTGGATGTCGTCGCGGGAGGAGACGCCGGTGAGGACGCCGTTAGCGTCGACGCGGGCGATCAGGCCGTTCGGGGAGGCGACGGACTCGTTGAGGGCCGCGAGCAGGGAGTCGCCGTCCTGGAGCGGTCGTACGGGGATCTCGGCGCCGTCCGTGGCTTTGGCCGCCCAGTGGAGGGGCTTGCGGGCCTCGTCCACGACCAGGGTCCAGGTGCCGCCCTCGGGGGCCGGGCCCTGCGGGACCTCGGCGAGGGTCTTCAGGGAGAGCAGCTTGAGGCCGCGCTCGGCGCCGAGGAAGTCGGCGACGAAGTCGTCGGCCGGGCGGGCGAGGAGTTCGGCGGGGGCCGCGCACTGGACGAGGTGACCGCCGGTGCGGAAGATCGCGATGCGGTCGCCGAGCCGTACGGCCTCGTCGATGTCGTGCGTGACGAAGACGATGGTCTTGTTCAACTCCTTCTGCAGGCGCAGCAGTTCGTCCTGGAGCTGGGTGCGGACCACCGGGTCCACGGCGCCGAACGGCTCGTCCATCAGGAGCACCGGCGGGTCGGCGGCGAGCGCGCGGGCCACGCCGACGCGCTGCTGCTGGCCGCCGGAGAGCTGGTGCGGGTAGCGCTTGCCGGCGTCGGCGGCGAGGCCGACGGTCTCCAGCAGCTCGGCCGCGCGGGCCCTGGCCTTCTTCCGGCCGTGGCCCAGCAGCAGCGGCACGGTGGCGATGTTGTCCAGCACCGTGCGGTGCGGGAAGAGGCCCGACTGCTGGATGACGTACCCGATGGAGCGGCGCAGTTCGGCCGCGTCCTGCTGGGTGACGTCCTTGCCGCCGACCTTGATGACGCCCGAGGTCGGGTCGATCATCCGGTTGATCATCCGAAGGGTGGTCGTCTTGCCGCAACCGGAGGACCCGACCAGTACGGTGACCCCGCCTTCCGGCATCTCCAGGGAGAGGTCGTGAACTGCTGTCGTGCCGTTGGGGAAGCGTTTGTGGACCGCGTCGAACTGGATCATGAGTTGTCCCTTGCCCGGCTGTATAACGTCATGCAGAGTTCTCGGTGTCTGAATAGTTTGTCAATGTCTCCGCGTTAATCCGAGGTAACGGATGACCGGCAGGCAAGATCGAGTGTCCTGATTGAGGGGAGTTCGTCGCCTTATGTCGTCTCAGATCGTGGACGCCTCTGATGTGGCGCTGTCCGGAGGCACCGATCTGGTCGTCCTCGACGGGGTCGGCTTCGGGGTCACCGACGTCGTACGCCTCGCCGACGGGGACGCCCGCCCGGTCCCCGGCACCGACGCGATGAAGCGCGCGACCGAGTCCTGGGACGCGGCCCGCCAGATCGCCGCGACGGGCCGCGTCTACGGCCGCTCGACGGGCGTCGGCGCCAACCGGAACGAGGACGTGCCCACGGAGGCGGCCGCCGAGCACGGGCTGAGGTTGTTGCGCAGCCACGCGGGCGCGATCGGCGACGAGCTTCCGGCCCGGGAGGTGCGGGCGATGCTCGCGGTCCGCGCGAACCAGTTGCTGGCGGGGGGTGCGGGGCTACGGCCCACGGTCGTCACGGCGCTGTGCGAGGCGCTGGAGAACGGGGTGTATCCGGTCGTCAACGAGTTCGGGTCGGTGGGGACGGGGGACATCGCGGCGCTGGCTCAGGTGGGGTTGGCGTTGGTGGGGGAGCATCCCTGGCGGAGCGTCTTCGGTGGTCCCGGTCTTGTGGGCGTCCCCGAGCCCCAACCCCTCGACAACAACGACGCGTTGGCGATGATCAGCAGCAACGCGCTCACCCTCGGCCAATCCGCCCTCGCCCTGCACGAGTTGCGGGGGCTGATCGGGGCCACGCAGGTCGTCGGGGCGCTCTCGTTGCTCGCTGTCGACGGGTCGCACGAGCCGTATGCCGCGCCTGTGCATGCCGCTCGGCCGCACCGGGGGTCGACCGAAGTCGCCCGGCGGATGCGGGAGTTGATCGGGGCCGCGGACCGGCCCACTCCTCCGCTCGGGCGGATTCAGGACCCGTACGGGTTCCGGTGTCTGCCGCAGATCCATGGGCCCGCGCACGACGCGGCGGACGCGTTGGAGGCGGTGCTGGCGATCGAGATCAATGCCGCCGCCGAGAACCCCTTCATCTCCGCCGAGGACATGACCGCCTACCACCACGGCGGCTTCTACCAGGCCCAACTCGTCCTCGCCCTGGACCACTTCAGGCTCGCGCTCACCCAGGTCGCCCGGCTGTCGACGTCCCGGCTCTCCTCGCTGAACGAGCCCGCGTTCACCCGCCTCAAGCCGTTCCTCGCCGACAACGAGGCCGCGTCCTCCGGGGTGATGATCCTGGAGTACGCCGCCGCGGCCGCCCTCGGCGACCTGCGCGCGTTCTCGGCTCCCGCCTCGCTCGGGCACGCTGTACTCTCCCGGGGCGTCGAGGAACAGGCCAGCTTCGCCTCGCTCGCCGCACGTCAGACACTGCGCGCCTGCCGCGCGTACCGTCTCGTCGTCGGCTGCGAACTCGTCGCCGCCGTACGGGCGTTGCGCCAGCGCGGTCTGCGGCCCGACCCGGAACTCCCGGTCGGCCGCGCGCTGGAGCTGGCCGAATCGGTGCTCGACGACGAGACGGCGGACCGGCCGCTCACGGACGATGTGACGGCGGCGGCGGGCCTGCTGGACCGGTTCACGGAGATCTGGAGGGGGAGCACGTCATGAGCGTGGACAGGAGTGTGGACGGGATCGTGGAGGGGAGCGCGGATGCGAGCGTGGACTCGGCCGTGGACAGGAGTGTGGGGGTGACCGACAGCCCGGCCGCCCGGCTGCAGGCGCTCTTCGAGGGGCACCGGCTCACGCCGACCCAGCGGCGCATCGCGCACAGCATGGTGCGCCGCGCCGCCGACGTGCCGTTCCTCTCCAGCGTCGAACTCGCCGAACTCGCCGGCGTCAGCCAGCCCTCCGTGACCCGCTTCGCGGTCGCCCTCGGCTTCGACGGCTACCCGGCGCTGCGCAAACACCTCCGCGAGGTCGCGCCCTCGGAGTCGGCCCCGGACACGGCGTCGTACAACGAGTACCAGCAGGCCGTAGAGGCCGAGATCGAGAACCTCAAGCACCTCGCCGAGATACTGGCCGACCCCCGCCCGGTCGCCAAGGCGGGGCGCCTGCTCGCCGCCTCGCGCCCGCTGCCCGTCCTCGGCCTGCGCGCGGCGGCCTCCCAGGCCTACGGCTTCGCGTACTTCGCCGCCAAGGTCCATCCGGACGTACGGCTGCTCAACGAGGGCGGCACGATGATCCACGACCGGATCGACGCGGCCGTCCGGGCCGGCGCCACCACCCTCCTGTGCTTCGCGCTGCCCCGGCACCCGCGCGAGGTCGTGGACACGCTGGCCTACGCGAGGGAGGCGGGCCTGACCGTCGTCACCGTCGCGGACTCGGCGTTCGCGCCCGTCGCCAAGGTGTCCGACCTGCTGATCCCGGCCGCCGTGGGCACCGGGCTCGCCTTCGACACGGCGTGCGCGCCGATGCTGCTCGGGCGGGTGCTGCTGGAGGCGATGTGCGACGACCTGCCGGACGCGCAGGCCAGGCTGGAGCAGTTCGACGCGCGGGCGGCGGCGCGGGGGCTGTTCGTGGAGTGACGGGACGTCCGGTCCGCCGGTTCGCGGGTGGTTCCGTGCAGGGGCCGCCCGGGTTGTGGTGGTTGCCGGGCGGCCCCTTCCCGTCAGGTGACGCGGCGCAGGACCTTCCGGGTCACCTTCTGCGTCAACGGCAGCAGTGCCCAGCACAGGGACGCCCAGTGCGTGACCAGGGCGACGGGGATCGAGACGGCGAAGGTCACGATCGTCGCGTCCAGCCATGCCAGGGTCTCCGTGATCACCCCGCGCGGGGCGTCCGGGCGCAGCATCCCCGACCTGCGCAGGTCGGCGAAGGCCAGCCTGAAGGACAGGCTGGTCAGGGCCTGGCCGGCCGCGTACACGATGAACTGGATCCGGAACGCGTCCGCCTCGCTGGTCAGCAGTTTCGTCGTGAACGGCGTGACGACGATCAGCAGCAGCCAGAGCAGGTTCCAGCGGATGGCTCCGCCGGACAGACCGGTCACGTACCGGAAGAGGCGCTGGTGGAGCATCCACTGCATGGCGATGGCCGCGAAGCTGACGAGGAACGCGAAGTACTCCGTCAGATGCTCGCGCAGGAAGTGCTGCACGCCCGCGTCGCCGTGCGCGTCCGCGCCCGGGACGGGCAGTTCGAGGGCCAGCAGTGTGATGGCGATGGCCACCACCGCGTCCGAGAAGTAGATCAGCCGCTCCGGACTCGCCGGTTCGATCCTCTCGGCCGGCTCGGCCGGCTCGGCCGACTCCGTCGTTCCGTCGTGCGTGCTCATGCCATCGCCTGTCCGGCCGAGGCCTTCGCTCGGGCGGCGTAGCGGCCGGAGAGGGTGAACGGGACGACGAACGCCAGGACTTGGACGGTGACCAGTGGCGCGGTCGCGGAGTCCTCGAAGCGGACTACGAAGGCGCAGGCGAGCGCGCCGAGGGTGAACGCGGCTGCCCATATCGCCGTCAGGACCATGTTGACCCGGATGAACCGGGGTGCGTGCCAGAACTCCGGCGGCACCTCGGCCCGGGCGAAGGCCAGGGTGAAGGGGCGGCGCACGGCGAGGGAGGCGAGGGCCGTGGCCGCCAGGGTGGCGTTCGCCAGCGCGCAGATCCAGTCCCGCAGCCCCGACGTCGGGTCCGCGAGCGCGACGACGGCCATGACCACGAAGAAGGAGCAGGTGGCAGCGCCTAACAGGTCGACGCTGCGGGCGCGGAGCTGTCCGGCGAGCAGCCAGAGCGCGGCCAGTGCGGCGGCGCCTGTGCCCAGTCGCCAGTCGACCGGGCTCAGGGCCGCGTAACACAGCCAGGGTGCGAAACCGCGGACGTAGTTCACCGGTGTTTTCCTCCACGAGTCAAAGAGCCAAACCGGGGAGTCCAATATTGGACGGTCGAATTATGACTGTCTAACTCTCGACCGTCCAACCATGATTAGTGAAAGTCCGGACGGTAGGCTGAGGCCATGAGCCTGCCCCACGCCCTCCTCGGGCTCCTGTCCGAGCAGCCCGCCAGCGGATACGACCTGCTCAAGCGGTTCGACGAGGGGCTGTCGGCGGTGTGGCCCGCCCAGAAGAGCCAGGTCTACAGCGAGCTGGCCAAGCTCGACGAGAACGGTCTGATCGAGATCACCGGCACCGGCGCCCGCCAGCGCCGCGAGTACGGCATCACCGACGCCGGACGCGCCGAACTGCGCCGCTGGCTCACCGAACCCGACCTCGACCTCGCCTTCCGCAGTGCCGCACTGCTCCGCGTCTTCTTCCTGTGGACCCTGAAGCGTGGCGAGGGCGCCGCGTACCTGGAGAAGTTCGCCGACCACAACCACGCGCGGCTCACGGCGATGGAGGCCATCCGCGACAACGCGGAGTGGGTGGGCGACCCCGTCCAGGTCTGCGGCTGGCTCATGCTCGAATACGGCCTGCGAGGTTCCGAAACCGCCGAGCAGTGGGCCCGCTGGGCCGCCGAAGAGCTCACCGAGCGCCTGGACAGCCCTTCCTGACTCGTCCCTCCTGACCCGTCTCTCCTGACCCGTCTCTCCTGAACCGGGGCCAGGGCGGAAAAGCCCGTTCTCAGACTCGTCTCACGTTCGCTCACTAGTCTCCCGGCCGGACAGAACTGTGCCGGCACGACCAGGAGGCGGGACGTGGCACGCGGAGATCGCAGAGTCCAGGGGCTGGCCCGAGTGGCAGTCGTCGTACGGGCCGGAGCCGCCCCGATGTGGTGGTTCGGGGTGCTGGCGGCGGGTGTCGGGGTGTTGCTGCCCGGTATCACCGGGCGCCGGATCGGGGTGATGGCCGGGGCCGCGCTGTTCATCGTCGCGGCGGTCGTGGTGTCGTACGCGCGCCGCAGGCGGTACACCGCGCTGGCCCGCGGTGCCGCCCGGGCCGGGAAGCACGACGTGCTCCAGGACCGCGCGGTGAGCACGCGGAACTGGCGCCGCGCCCACCGCTGGTGGCTCGTCCTCGCCTTCGCGCTCGCGCTGGCCAGTGGGTTCGCCGTGCCCGCGGCGGGCGGGATGCTGCTCGCCGGTGCCGGTACCGGGCTGCGCCTGAAAGCCGCCTGGCTGGGCCGCCGCGAGCGCGCCGACGACGTCCTGCTGTGGATCCGCGTCGACTGGCTGGACAAACGCGACGGCGCCCCCGCCGGCAAGCCGGTCAAGGGCTACCGCTCCACCGGCATCGCCGCGGGCGACGCGACCCCGGGCGGGGCGCGCCGCCGTAGCGACGTCTTCGCCTGAGCCGGGTCCTAGACCTCCAGGTCCGCCTCGATCTTCTTCAGCTGGTGCCGGGCCATCGCCAGGTTGGCGCGGCTGGAGTCCAGGACCAGGTAGAGGAACAGGCCGTTGCCGCCGCGTCCCTTGATCAGGCGGATCAGGTGGTACTGGCTGGACAGGGTGATCAGGATGTCCTCGATCTCGCCCTTCAGGCCGAGGTGTTCCATCGTGCGCAGCTTGGAGCGCACGACGTCGGTGTTCCCGGCGGCGGCGACGCCGAGGTCGAAGGTCTTGCTGCCGCCCATCGTGCCGAGCGCCATTCCGCTGGTGTAGTCGACGAGCGCGACCCCGGTCGCGCCCTCGATGGAGGTCAGCGCCTCTTTGAGGGAGGTTTCGGTGTTGGCCATGACAGTGCTCCTTTGGTTCCGTTCAGCTTTCCGTGGTGGTCCGCGCGTTGGTGCTCGTGGTGGTGCGTGGTGCGCGCGGTGTTCTCGTTCGTGCGGTGGTGGTCTTCGGGGGCGCCTTGGCGGGCGGCGCCGTGTCGGTCCGCTCCTTGGCCACGGCGGCTTCGGCCTCTGCCTTCTCCGCCTCGGCCGCCGCCTCGGCGTCGATCAGCTCGCCGATCCGGGCCCCCGCGCGGCGGCCCTCCAGCAGCAGCCGGCCGACGTGGACGCGGTCCTGGGCGAGCACGGTCAGCACGGCGCCGCGGCCCGCCGCGTAGGTCGCGACATAGCCGTAGACCCCGCGCACGATCAGCTCGCGGAAGTCGCCCTGCCCGGTCGCGTCCGCCATCCGTACGGCCACGCCGAGCGCCGTCACGGTGAGCGCGGCCACCCGTTCCGGCTCGACGCCCGGGGTGTCCTGCGCCAGGACGAGACCGTCGACGCCCGTCGCCAGCGCCCCGGTCAGCTGGGGCACGCGGGCTCTCAACCGGCGCAGCTCGTCGAGGATCTCTGCCTCGGAGGCCATCGGCTCTCTCCTCTCGGCGCGTGCTCGCTGCCACTCAAAGGGCCTCCAGCGCATCTCTGAGCCTCTTCAGCAAGGTGATGTCGGGATCGGTGACGTCGGGCAGGGGAGCGGCGGCGGGCGCGGGCGGCCGGGGCGACACGAGCCCCGCCGACACCAGCCGCCGGACGTCCAGCAGCGTGGGGTACGCCCGCCGCCCCAGCGCCCGCGCGATGTCCGGCGCCGTGCGGACGCCGTCCACCCGTGCCAGTACCGCCGCCTGCCGGGCGGTGACCGGCGGGGGCGCGACGGGGTCGGCCCGCACCAGCGGCGCGCCGTCCGTCGCCGCGTCCGGCCACACGCGGTGCAGCAGATCGCGGCGGCGCAGCGTCTCGCGCTCCAGTGCGGCCACCGGAACTGGCCGCACGGAACCGAGCGGATGCGTGACGCCGTAGCGGAACCGGCCCGGGGTGCTGCTCGGCGCGAGCACGAAGTACGCGGCGTCGTACAGCGCCCCGAGATGGCACAGTTCGAGCGCGCCGGTGCTCAACAGGCCGCCGTCCAGCAGGAGTCGGGTCGTGGCGTGCCGGTCGTCGGCCGCTCCGGCCGCTGCCTCCCAGGCCTCGGTGCGCAGGGTGCCGTGCGCGGTGAGGAGGAGGTCGAGGCCGGGGGCGGACGGGCTCTCGGCGTGCACGACCCGGCCGTCGACGAGGTGCAGGCTGCCGCGCTCGCGGACGAGGACACCGGTGGCCTCCTCGGCGGCGAGCCGCGTCAGCATCGGCGAGACACCGCCCCAACCCCGGTCGCCGGCCGCGGCCTTGGCCCGTACGGGCAGCCGCGGCGGCGGGGTGGTGGGCGTGGCCTTGACCGCGGTCATCCCAGCACCAGCCGTCCGGCCATCTCGCCGAGCCGGATCCGGGCCAGCGCGAGGTTGCCCTCCGCGCGGGCCAGCCACAGGTGCAGGAACACACTGCTGTCGAACGACGTCCGCACGAACCGCAGCACGTGATAGCTGTCCCGGTTGCTGACGATCAGATCCTCCAGCGGAGGATCGTCGGCCGTCTCACCGTCCTCCCCGAGGGACGCGAACGCCCGGTGTTCCGCCGCGAGCCGCGCCAGCTCGGCGGCCTCGGCGGCACTGGCCTCCTGGTCGCCGCCGGGGGACTCCCCCACGACGCCCAGGGCCAGCCCGCTCGTCCAGTCGACCAGCGCGGCGCCCCGGGCACCGGGCAGTCGCATGGCCTCAAGTAAGCACTCGTCGATTCCGGGCACCGTGGCTCCCCTCCCGCCTGCGGTTCGGCTGAGTGACGACGAAGCTACGCACCGTGTGGCCGAGGGGTGAGGGATCTGGCATTTTCCGGTGGAACATGCCCCCGAGTGACTAAGGTGGGTCAACTGACCCCGTTTTCACACGAGTTGCATGGGTCAGTTGAACCCTGCTCGCACGGGCGTGCGTCAACGGCTCCCGGGCGCCCGCAGGGTGGTGAGCGCGGCGGCGTGCGCCCCGCCGGATTCGGCCACGATCTCCGCGACCGTCTGCGGCTTGCGCACCGTCGCGAACGACACGCCCCCGGAACCGTCCCGCACGAAGCCGTAAATCCCCGGCCGGGCAAGGGAGTTGTAGGCGTAGTGCGCCGCGAAGTAGTACGCCCCGGTGTCCAGCGCGGCCGCGTAGTCGCCCTGCTCCAGCAGTGGCAGCGCCTGCCCCTCGGCGAGCAGATCCCCCGCGAAGCACGCGGGCCCGGCGACGTCCTGCACCACGTCCGCCCCCGACTTGGGCCGCCCCTTCCCGTCGTAGGCGGCGATCCGCAGCGGCCACGACTGCGGCGCGTACACCGTCCGCGTCGCCACCTGCACGCCCGCGTGCGTGATCGCGATCGGCCGTCCGCCGGCGCTCTTCGCGTACTCGACCCGGGCCACCACCGTGCCCTGCTTGGCCAGCATCGACCGCCCGAACTCGGTCACCAGCCCGTACCGCCCGTCGAACAGCCCCGGCACCGCCTCCCGCAGCAGCCGCGCGTACTGCGCGTACGTCGGGGTCGTCGCGTCCGAACCGAAGTTCACCCCCAGGCCGCCGCCGATGTCGAGGGTGTCGATCTGCGGCCGCCCGAGCCGCGCGTTGATCTCCTCCGCCAGCTCGTACGTCTCCGCCACGCCCCGCGCCAGCAGCGACAGCGGGATGCCCTGGGACCCGGTGTGCGCGTGCAGCCGGGTCAGCCACGGCCGCTCCGCGAACGCCCGCACCACCCACTCCCGCGCCCCCTCGTCCCGCAGCGCCACCCCGAACTTCGAGGTCGCCGTAGCCGTGGACAGCGCGGCGATCGACCCGCCGCCGATCTGCGGATTGACCCGGATCCCGAGCGGGGAGCGGCTGCTCGCCGACCGCATCAGCGCGTCGATCCGCTCCAGCTCCTGCGGATTGTCGGCGTTCACCGCGATCCCCAGCGCCAGCGCCTCCCGCAACTCCGCCGGCGTCTTCGCGGGCGCGTCCAGCACCGTCCGCTCCGGCCGTACGCCCGCCGCCCGTGCGAGGGCCAGCTCGCCCGGGCTCGCCACCTCCGCGCCGATGCCCTCGTCGTGCAGCAGCCGCAGCACCGGCACGAGCGGACCCGCCTTCACGGCGAACGCGTGCAGCACGGGAGTCCCGGGCGCCGTCACCGCGTCGAACGCGGCCCGCAGCGCCGCCGCGGACTCCCGGATACCGGTGACGTCCAGCAGGGCGGCGATGGGGGCGCCGGGCCCCAGCAGCCCCTGCTCGACGGCGGCCCGGACGGCGTCGTCCCGGCGGGCGGTGCGTTCGGCGCCGGGATCGGTGCCGGGATCCATGCCGGGATCGGTGCCGTCCGTGTGACCCTGGTTTCCGTCGTTCACTGGAGCCCCCGTCATGTCGTCGCCCATGGTCGGTACATCCGGCCAAACACTCAGAGCCTGCCCACAGAGACGCCCTGATGTATTGACTAGTTCTATTCACGAAGCCAGGATGTGAATAGCTGTAGTAGGAAATCCGCTGAGAGCAGTCCGCTAGGAGGCAGACCATGTCAGGACCCCGCCCCGTACGAGCACCCCGCGGTACGGAACTGAGCGCCCTGGGATGGCAGCAGGAAGCCGCTCTGCGGATGCTGCAGAACAACCTGGACCCCGAGGTCGCCGAACACCCCGACAAGCTCGTCGTCTACGGCGGCACCGGCAAGGCCGCCCGCGACTGGCGCTCCTTCGACGCCATGGTCCGCACGCTGCGCACCCTGAAGCAGGACGAGACGATGCTCGTCCAGTCGGGCCGCCCGGTCGGCGTGATGCAGACCCACGAGTGGGCACCGCGCGTCCTCATCGCCAACTCCAACCTCGTCGGCGACTGGGCGAACTGGGAGGAGTTCCGCCGCCTGGAGGCCCTCGGCCTGACCATGTACGGCCAGATGACCGCCGGTTCCTGGATCTACATCGGCACCCAGGGCATCCTCCAGGGCACCTACGAGACCTTCTCCGCCGTCGCCGCGAAGAAGTTCGACGGCACCCTCGCCGGAACCATCACCCTCACCGCCGGCCTCGGCGGCATGGGCGGCGCCCAGCCCCTCGCGGTCACGATGAACGACGGCGTCGCGATCTGTATCGACGTCGACCCGCGCGCCATCGAACGCCGCATCGAGCACCGCTACCTCGACGTCAAGGCCGACAACCTGCGCCATGCGTTGGAGCTCGCCGTCGAGGCCCGCGACGCCCGCCGCCCGCTCTCCATCGGCCTCCTCGGCAACGCCGCCGAACTGTTCCCGCAGATGCTCGCCGAGGGCGCCCCCGTCGACATCGTGACCGACCAGACCTCGGCCCACGACCCGCTGGCCTACCTGCCGATCGGCATCGCCTTCGAGGACATGGCCGACGCCGCCGCCAAGGACCCGGCGGGCTTCACCGCCCGCGCCCGCGAGTCCATGGCCAAGCACGTCGAGGCGATGGTCGGCTTCATGGACGCCGGCGCCGAGGTCTTCGACTACGGCAACTCGATCCGCGGCGAGGCCCAACTCGCCGGGTACGAGCGGGCGTTCGCCTTCCCCGGCTTCGTCCCCGCCTACATCCGCCCCCTGTTCTCCGAGGGCAAGGGCCCCTTCCGCTGGGCCGCCCTGTCCGGCGAGGCCTCCGACATCCACAAGACGGACAAGGCGATCCTCGACCTCTTCCCGGAGAACGAGTCCCTGCACCGCTGGATCAAGATGGCGGGCGAACGCGTCCACTTCCAGGGCCTGCCCGCCCGCATCTGCTGGCTCGGCTACGGCGAGCGCGACAAGGCCGGCGAGCGCTTCAACGACATGGTGGCCTCCGGCGAGCTGGCCGCCCCGCTGGTCATCGGCCGAGACCACCTGGACTCCGGTTCCGTCGCCTCCCCGTACCGCGAGACCGAGGCCATGCTCGACGGCTCCGACGCGATCGCGGACTGGCCACTGCTGAACGCCATGGTGAACGTCGCCTCCGGCGCATCCTGGGTCTCCATCCACCACGGCGGCGGCGTCGGCATGGGCCGCTCCATCCACGCGGGCCAGGTGACGGTCGCCGACGGCACGGCCCTCGCCGGCGAGAAGATCCGCCGCGTCCTCACCAACGACCCCGGCATGGGCGTCATCCGGCACGTGGACGCCGGCTACGACATCGCGGAGCGGGTCGCGGACGAGCGGGGCGTGCGGGTACCGATGCGCGAGGGTGGAGACGCGTGACCTTCCACAGCATGTGGGCGGAGCTGCTGCCGATCGGCCGCAACTCCGCCTCCGGCGGCTACCGCCGCTACGCCTGGACCGGCGCCGACACCGAGTGCCGGGCCTGGTTCGAGGCGCAGGCCAAGTCGCGCGGGCTGGCCTACGAGCTCGACCGCAACGGCAACCAGTGGGCCTGGCTCGGTGACCCCGCCGCCGGGGACGCCGTCGTCACCGGGTCGCATCTCGACTCGGTACCCGATGGCGGGGCCTTCGACGGGCCCCTCGGCGTCGTGTCGTCCTTCGCCGCGCTCGACGAACTGCGGGACAGGGGAGCGGAGTTCACCAGGCCGCTCGCCATCGTGAACTTCGGCGACGAGGAGGGCGCACGCTTCGGGCTCGCCTGTGTCGGCTCACGGCTGACCGCCGGACAGCTCACCGTCGAGCAGGCACACCGGCTGACCGACGGCGACGGGGTCACGCTGCCGCAGGCCATGGCGGCGGCCGGTTACGACGCCGACGCCATCGGCCCCGACCCCGAACGGCTCGCCCGCATCGGCGCCTTCGTGGAACTCCACGTCGAGCAGGGCCGCGCCCTCGACCTCTCCGGCGACCGGGTCGGCATCGCCAGCGCCATCTGGCCGCACGGGCGGTGGCGGTTCGACTTCCGGGGCGAGGCCAACCACGCCGGCACCACCCGCCTGGTGGACCGCCGCGACCCGATGCTGTCGTACGCCGAGACCGTGCTCGCCGCCCGCCGCGAGGCCCAACTCGCGGGCGCGGTGGCCACGTTCGGGAAGATCGCCGTAGAACCGAACGGCGTCAACGCCATCCCCTCCCTGGTACGCGGCTGGCTCGACTCCCGCGCCGCCGACCAGCAGACCCTCGACACCGTGGTCACCGGCGTGGAGAAGGCGGCCCGCGAGTACGCGGAGGCGCACGGCATCGACCTCGACATCGTCCGGGAGTCCTTCACCCCGGTCGTCGAGTTCGACCACGCCCTGCGCGACGAACTCGCCCGGGTCCTGGGGAAGACCGGCGAGGGCACGCACCTGACCGTCCCCGTCCTCGGCACCGGTGCCGGACACGACGCCGGAATCCTCTCCGGGAGCATCCCGACCGCCATGCTGTTCGTGCGCAACCCCACGGGCGTCTCGCACTCCCCGGCCGAGTTCGCGGCCGAGGACGACTGCGTGGCCGGGGTGACCGCACTCGCCGACGTACTGGAAGGGCTGGCCTGCAGGTGACGCACCCCACCACGCGGACGTACTGGCTGGAGCACGCCTGGCTCGACACCAACGTCGAGCCGGGCGTCGCCCTGGAGGTGAGGGACGGCCGGATCGCCGCCGTCCGCACGGGAGTCGACACCCCACCCCCGGGCGCCGAGATCCTCCGAGGCCTCACCCTCCCCGGCCTCGCCAACGCCCACAGCCACGCCTTCCACCGCGCCCTGCGCGGCACCGTCCAGGTGGGCTCGGGCACCTTCTGGACCTGGCGGGAGCTCATGTACTCCTTCGCCGACCAGCTGACCCCGGACACCTACCACGCACTGGCCCGGGCGGTGTACGCCGAGATGGCGCTGGCCGGGATCACGGCGGTCGGCGAGTTCCACTACGTGCACCACGCCCACGGCGGCACCCCGTACGCCGACCCCAACGCCATGGGCGAGGCCCTCATTGCCGCCGCCTCCGAAGCCGGCATCCGCATCACCCTCCTCGACACCGCCTACCTCTCCTCCGGCTTCGGACAGCCCCCCAACCGTCACCAGCTCCGCTTCTCCGACGGAAGCGCGGACGCCTGGGCCGAACGCTGTTCACTTCTCAAGGAACGGGATCACGCGAGGATCGGTGCCGCCATCCACTCCGTACGGGCCGTGCCCGCACGGGAGTTGGCGACGGTGGCCGGCTGGGCCGAGGAGCGCCGGGCCCCGCTCCACGTCCACCTGTCCGAGCAGACGGCGGAGAACGACGCCTGCCGCACGGCCCACGACTGCACCCCGACCCAGCTCCTCGCCGACCACGGGGTGTTGGGCCCGCGCACTACGGGCGTCCACAACACCCACCTCACCGACGAGGACATCGCGCTGCTGGGGCGCTCGGGCACCGGCACCTGCATGTGCCCGACGACGGAACGGGACCTGGCCGACGGCATCGGCCCGGCGGTCGCCCTCCAACGAGCGGGCTCCCCTCTCTCCCTGGGCTCGGACAGTCACGCAGTAATCGACCTCCTCGAAGAGGCCCGCGCGATGGAGCTGAACGAACGCCTGCGCACCCGCACGCGAGGCCACTGGACGGCAGCGGCACTGCTCCGCGCGGCCTCGGCCGACGGCCACGCGGCGCTGGGCTGGGACGAAGCGGGCACCCTCGAACCGGGCGCGCTCGCCGACTTCACGACGATCGCGCTCGACTCGGTCAGAACAGCGGGGCCGGTGCCCAGGCTCGGCGCCGAGACGGCCGTATTCGCGGCGACGGCAGCGGACGTACGGCACACCGTCGTGGGCGGCCGGCACGTCGTACGCGACGGGGCGCACGCGCTCGTACCGGACGTACCGCAGGCGCTCGCCGCAGCTGTCGAAGCCCTGCGCGCGTAGAGCCGATCGCCACCCCACGCACCCACGAGGCCACGACTCCCCGCACCCACGAGGACATGATGAGCAGCACCAGCACCACTGTCATCACCAACATCGCCACGCTGGTCACCAACGACCCCTCCCTCGGTGACGGATCTCCCCTCGGTCTGATCCAGGACGCGGCCGTCGTCATCGACGGCGACCGCATCGCGTGGACCGGTGAATCAAGCAAAGCACCCGCCACTGACAATCGGGTCGACGCCGGTGGGCGGGCGGTCTTGCCCGGCTTCGTGGACTCCCACTCGCACCTCGTCTTCGCGGGTGACCGCACGCAGGAGTTCAACGCCCGCATGTCCGGGCGGGCGTACAGCGCGGGCGGCATCCGTACGACGGTCGCGGCGACGCGCGCGGCGAGCGACGCGGAACTGGAGGCGAACCTCACCCGTTACCTGACCGAGGCCCTCCGCCAGGGCACCACCACCTTCGAGACGAAGTCGGGCTACGGCCTGACGGTCGCCGACGAGTCCCGCGCCCTCCGTATCGCCGCCGCGCACACGGACGAGGTGACGTACCTCGGCGCACACATCGTCTCCCCGGACTACGCCGACGACCCCGCCGCGTACGTGTCCCTGGTCACCGGCGAGATGCTCAACGCCTGTGCCCCGCACGCCCGTTGGATCGACGTGTTCTGCGAGAAGGGTGCGTTCGACGGCGACCAGGCGCGGGCGATCCTGACGGCGGGGCGGGCGAAGGGCCTGCACCCGCGCATCCACGCCAACCAGCTCTCCTACGGCCCGGGCGTCCAACTCGCCGTAGAACTGGACGCGGCGAGCGCCGACCACTGCACGCACCTCACGGACGCGGACGTGGACGCCCTGGCGAGCGGCGCGACGGTCGCTACTCTGCTCCCCGGCGCCGAGTTCTCGACACGCGCGGAATGGCCGGACGCGCGCCGTCTGTTGGACGCGGGCGTCACGGTCGCGTTGTCGACCGACTGCAACCCGGGTTCGTCCTTCACATCCTCCGTCCCCTTCTGCATCGCGCTCGCGGTACGGGACATGGGGATGACGCCGGACGAGGCGGTGTGGGCGGCCACGGCAGGCGGTGCGGCGGCGTTGCGACGGGACGACGTAGGGCGGGTTGCGGTGGGCGCGCGCGCGGACCTGATCCTGCTGGACGCACCCAGCCATGTGCACCTGGCCTATCGGCCGGGAGTGCCGTTGGTGACTGAGGTGTGGCGACGGGGAACACGAGCGGTTGCTGGAAGCCGGGGCTAAATCTAACCACTGCGATGGGCTGTGACTGGTTAGAAAAGGTCCCAGCTTCCGGAGGGTGCGGGTTTACGTCGGCCGGTTCTGAACCTTTACGGATCTTCGGGCACTCCGGCGGACATACTCCACGCATGGCCTTCTACATACTCGCGGGCATGCTGATGGCTCTTGTCCTGACGGACTGGACCATCGCGTTCTCCAGCAAGCGCCGGGACAGTTGGGCCTTCTGGGAGGACTGGACCTGCTTCGTCTACGGCCCGCTCTTCGTCCTCCTCAACCTGGCGCTGGCGGCGGACATGTGGTGGTTCCAGACGGACTGGTCGCCAAGGGCGCGTCTCGATTTCGCCATCGGGGGTCCGGTGTTGGCCGTCTGGATCGGCTTCCGTTGGTTCCGCTACTCCCGGGTGCGGCTGCTTGCGTTTGTGAGGGGAGAGCGTGGCAACGGCGGACCGGGCGGCGGTGAGGAACCGGGAGCGAGTGTCCGGTAGTGAAAGCGGCTGGTACCGCGGCGACTGTCACGTGCACTCGGTGTGCTCGCACGGCGGTGAGCTGATGCCGGAACGTCTTGCCGGCGAGGCCCGTGCGGCGGGGTTGGACTTCCTGGCGGCGACCGAGCACAACAACGCGGACACGCACGGCACTTGGGGCCAGCACGCCGGTGACGATCTGCTGGTGATCCTGGGGCAGGAGGTCACCACCCGTACCGGCCACTGGCTCGCGCTGGGCGTTCGGCCCGGGCAGGTCGTCGACTGGCGGTACGGCGTGCGGGACGGGGCGGTCGGCCGGCATCTCGACGAAGTCCATCGCGGCGGCGGGTTGTGCGTGGCGGCTCATCCACACGCGCCGTACGACTCGGGCACGTTCCTGTACCCGTACGAGGGGTTCGACGTGGTGGAGGTCTGGAACGGGCCATGGAGCTCGGACCTTCCCTGGCAGGCGGACAACGAGGCGGCGTTGGCGGAGTGGGGGCGGGGGCTTGACGCGGACATCCGGCGACAGGGCGGGTGGCGCCCGGCGATGGGGACCAGTGACGCTCATCTGTCGGGCCAGATCGGTGTTCCGCACACCGTCGTACAGGCCGAGGAGTTGAGTACGGACGCGGTGCTCGCCGGGATTCGCGCCGGGCGGAGTTGGATCGCTGAGTCTGCCGCCGTCGAGTTGTCGTTCACGGTCTCTGCCGGTACCGGTGCCGGTGCTCAACGGGTGGGTGTCGGTGGGCAGTTGGAGAGTCACGGTGGACCGGTGATGGCTCGGGTGGGTGTGCGTGGTGTGCCTTCGGGGGTGGTCAGTTTTCACACCGGAGAGGGGAAGGTCCGCGTCGCTTCCCTGCCCGCCGCGGGAGTGGGTGCGGTGGAGTGGCGTACCGGTGCGCGGGAGTCGGCGTTCGTCCGGGTTGAGGTACGTCATCCGGGAGGGCGGATGGCGGCTCTGAGCAGCCCGGTAACTCTGCTCTGACTACGGGGCGTTGGGGCTCCCGGCGCACAACGCGTGGTCGATCAGGGCGCTGGCCGCGTTCTCCTGGGCGAGGATGTGGTCCAGGGTGTCGCCGCGGGCCTCGGACATGGAGACCACGGCACTTCGACTGCCGTCGTCGGTGACGCCGTTGAGGGTGATGTAGCCGCCGTCCCCGCCCTCGTGGCTCCAGTAGGTTCCTCCGCAGATCAGGGGGCGTTCGGCCAGGCCGAGCCCGTATCGGCCGCTGGGCCACAGCAGTTGGACCTCCGCACTCACGGGGACGGTCCGCTTCATCTCGGCGAGTTGCAGCGGCGGCAGCAGGCGGCCGGCGAGCAGCGCGCGGAGGAAGGTGTTCTCGTCCCGGGTGGTCGTGACGTAGGAGAGGTTCTCGTAGTCCACCGGTATCTGCTCGGTGACGTCCACCAAGGAGTCGGGCCCGAAGAGCTGGTAGGCCTTGGCGTGCGGCCGGGGCAGGGTGGGCGAAGTGCCGCCCCACCGGGTGTGGTTGAGGCCGAGCGGACGGAGAACGCGGTCTTCGATCTCCTGGTGGGCGGGGCGGCCGGTGGCCTTCTGGATGATGGTGCCGAGCAGGACGTAACCGGTGTTGGAGTAGCTCCAGCCCTCGCCGGGCGGGAAGTCCGGCGCGTGGGCCATGGCGCGGGCGATCAACTGCTCGGGGCTGTAGATGTCGTAACGCTGCTGGTAGTACTCCTCCGGTGTGGTGTATCCGGGGAGGTCGTCGTGGATTCCGCTGGTGTGCCGGAGCAGTTGGCGGATGGTGATGCGGGTGCCGTCGTTGCCGTTGCCCCGCACCACCCCTGGCAGCCAGTGGTCGACCGTGTCGTCCAGCGACAGCCTGCCCTCGGCGTCCAGCTGAAGCACCACGGCGGCGACCAGCGTCTTGGACGTGCTGGCCATACGGAAGTACCCGTCGGACCGGACCGGGCGGCCGGTGTCCAGGTCGGCGGTACCGCTGGTGGCGACGGACTCCCTGCCGCTCGGCGCGACCGTACGGGCCTGCACCCCGCTGACACCGAGGGCGTGGATCGCCTCGGTGTCCCGACGCAACTGCTCCGCAGGGGATGTGCCGGTGGGTTGGGCTACGGCGATGCCCGCCTCGGCGGCTAGCAGGGTGGCGATGCCGAGGGCCAGGGCGAGGTGCTTACGCAGGGCCGGAGTCATGGCTGAACGCTAGTTTCGGCCTTTGGCGGGGCGCGATCCGGTGGGCCTCAGGATCGGGGTGGGGGATAGCCCCCCGGCGTGGGCGTGCTCAGGTGTTGTGGGATCGGGCTGACTTGAGTTCGCGTATCAGGTGGGTCAACGGGGCGTGGGTGGTGGTGAGTTGGGTGTGGGGGGTTTCGCTTTCGCGGAGGTGGAGGGTGGTGGGGGAGGTGGCGGCGAGTTCGACGCAGGTGTTGCCTTCGCCGCCGTCCGAGAACGTGGACTTCTGCCAGTAGCTGGTCTGGGGCATGTGGGTCCTCGCGGTTCCTTCTGCCGGGTGTCGCTATGGACTTGTGGTGGGGTGGGCCGACTTCAGGTTGCGTATGAGATGTGCCAAGGGGGCTGTGGTGGTGGTGAGTTCAGTGCTTGGGGTCTGGCTCTCGCGGAGGTGGAGGGTGGCAGGTGAGGTGGCGGCGAGTTCTACGCAGGTGTTGCCGTCCCCGCCTTCAGAGAAGGAGGACTTCTGCCACTGGGCGGCCTGGGTCATGCTGACGCCTCACAGTTCCTTTGCGATTCGGTGGATGAAGTCCCGGGATGCGGCCGGGCCAAGCGCTGTCTTCTCTACCTTATGGAACAGTTGTCGGAAGCGTTCCAGCTGGGATCCGGTGTCCACGAAGGCCGTGCCGTGGGGTGAGTCCCGCAGAACTGTGTCGAGTCGAGCGATCGGTCCGCCGATGTACATCATCGCGCTGCTCGCGCCGGCGAATCCGTCCGTGTCGAACGGGATGACGCGTACCGTTGCCTGCTCCTCCTCGATGTTCCTTAGGACTTCGAGGAGTTGGGCCAGGGCGACCTTGCGGTCGGCGACGCGGATCCGCAGCGCTGACTCGTGGACGACTGTCTCGTACGTGGCTGAGTCGTCGCCATCAAGAGCTGCTCTGCGCTGCATGCGGTGCTCGACGCGTGGGGCGAGCTCGCTCGGAGGCAGCTCCGGGACCATGTATCCGAAGACGGCGCGGGCGTAGTCCGGGGTCTGCATCAGCCCCGGTACATGGGTGATCACGACCTCCCGCAAGAAGGCCGCGTGGTGTTCCAACTCGGCTACGTCGAGGAAGACCGGCGGCAGCACACCTCGGTACTCCTCCCACCAACCCCGGGTCCGATCGGCCGCCATGGCCACCAAGGCTTCGACCAGTGACTCGTCCGCGCAGGCGCAGTGCGCTGCCAGCCTGCGCAGGCGCTCCTCGCTGATGCCGGAACTGCCTGCCTCGATCTGGCTCATGTGCGTCGAACTCGAATTCAGCAGGCCCGCAACCTCTTTGGCCGACAACCCGGCTGCCTCCCTCAACCTGCGCAGCTCGGCGCCCAGGCGCACCTGGCGTGCGGTGGGTTGGTTCCGCATGGTCATTCCGGTAACTGCCTTTCTGGGACGCCTCGTTCGGGTGCCAGATTACGCGAACGACTTGCATGGGTTGGAATTACTACCTTACCTTCAGTGATGCGACGCACACGCTGCGGAAGCGCACCGCTTCGTCCTGCCATGACGGCTGCGGCAATGCCACCGCCCGCGCCCATCAACCACCTCACCCCGTCCGGAGCTGCCCCATGCCCGAAACCGAGCCCGAGCCCTGGGAGTACTCCCTCTCCGTCCCGCACGACCGCCGTGCTGTCACCGTCTGCCGCCGCACCCTCCGCCTCGTCCTCACCGCGCACGGCCTCATCCGGGTCGTGGACACCGCCGAACTCCTCGCGACGGAGCTGGTGGCCAACGCCGTACTGCACACCAAGGGGCCGGTGATGCTCCGCGTGCGGTGGTCGGCGGGGGTGCTGCGCGTCGGGGCGTGGGATGCGGACCCCGAACCCCCTGAACCGCCGGGGCAGTTGGGGGAGCTCTTGGACGCCGAGGAAGGGAGGGGGCTGGCGATGGTGCGGGCATGCGCCGACTCCTGGGGGTGGCAGCCCTTGTCGAGGAACGGGCAGCGCGGCAAGTACGTGTGGTGTGACCTGGACGCCGCCTAGATCGTTGATCACCCCGAATAGATCGGACAGAAAGGAGAGTTGATGGTCAGCTCGTCGCACGAAGCGCTGCACCGGATCTTCCAGAAGGACCCCGCGCTTCTGACCCGCGCCCTCCAGAGCGTGTTACGCATCCCCTTCCCCGAACCGCGTGAGTTCGCCGCCATGAACGTGGACCTCACCGAGATCGAACCGGTCGAGAGGCGCGTCGACACGTTGCTCCGGGCGGAGACCGACGAAGGGGACTACCTCCTCGTCGTCGAATCGCAGGGCGACATCGACAAGAGGAAGCGCGGTAGTTGGCCGTACTACCTCAGCTACCTGCACGAGAAGTACCACTGCGAGCCCGTGCTCATCGTCATTACCCAGAGCCACGCCACGGCCCGCTGGGCGGCGGAGCCCATCCATCTCGGGGTACGCGGGTGCCCCTCGCTGACGGTGCGCCCCTTCGTCCTCGGACCGGACAACGTGCCGGTGATCGTGGACGAACGCGAGGCCGAACGTGACGTACCCCTTGCGGTGCTTTCGGCGATGACACATGGCCGTGGCCCGCAGGCCGCAGCCATACTGGAAAACCTGGCCACCGCCCTGCGGACCATCGACCCGGACAGTGCCGCGGTCTTCGTGCAGTTCGTCGACTCATGCCTGGCAGACCGCCAGGCCCAGCAGATGTGGAGGGACCTGATGACGGCGATCCAGTACTTCTGGCGGCACCCGCTGGCGGAGCAGGTGCGAGAGGAGGGCCGCGAGGAGGGACGGGCTCAGGAGCGCGCGGCGACGATTCTGCGAACCCTCCAGTGGCGTCAGATCGACGTACCCGACGACATCCGCGACCGCATCCTCGCCTCCACCGACATCGACGTACTCGGCACCTGGCTCGACCGCTCCTACGAGATCGCCGACGTGCGGGAGTTGTTCACCGAAGCACCCTGAGCCGGACGCTTGATCCGCCGGGCCTCAACCCGTGCCCCGCCCGGCGGACGCCCGCTCCATCGCCCCGTCCAGATGCGCGATGACAGCCCCCACGTCACCACTCTCCGTCCCCCGGATCAGCTCCAGCGCCGGTCGGACGAGAAGGCCCGGCCGGGCGATCAACCGCGCCAGTACCGCAGCCCGGACATCAAGCCGTTCGATGGTGACCTCGCGCTGCGCCTCCGTCTGGCCCGCCAGCAGTACCGCGTTGTACCAGGCCTCCTGCCGGGACTGGACGACGCTGAAGTCCAGGATCTCCTCGTCCGTGCGGCCCCCGACCTTGTCCAGCAGCGACAGGAGCGGGGATACGGCCCCCACCGAGTCCTCCAGCACCAGCACCACCCGCGCCAGGATGTCGTTGATCAGCAGGAAGTCGTGCCGCAGCGCCTGGATGTCCTTGCCCGGATCGGTCCCCGCGGCGGCGACGGCCAGATCGAGGTTGATATGCGCGTTCACGCCGAGGATCAGGTGCTGGACGATCACCGTGTCGGCGTCGGTGAGCAGCCCGAACGTCTCGCGCCAGCAGCGCGGCCCGCTCCGGTCACGGCGCCAGGCGTCGTACGCGGCGAAGTAGCGGTTGCCGAAGAGCGTGTCGAAACGGTCCATCCGGGCGCCGTCCTCGAACTGCCCGGCGTGGATGGCCGTACGGATCTCCACCGTCACCTGCCGGTACAGCGCCGCGAAGTAGCCGACCCGGTCGCCGGCATCCGTCGCCTCCCGCACGATCCCCGCCAGCCCGTCCACGACCTCGTCGATGTTCTGTGCCTGTGCCTGTGCAGCCATGCCCAACTCCCCTTTGGTGGAGCCACAGTTCGGACCACTCAGTCTCACCGGAAATGACAACTCCGGTACGGCTCACACCCACACCCGGCCGACGGGACCCCGCTTCACCCCGCCCGCCACCGCTGCCCCGCACCCCCGCTCAGCGGCACCAGTGACACCCCCTCCTCCCCGTCCGGCGTCATCCCCGTCAGGATCGCGATCGCCGGCCGGATCACCCCGTCCGCGTCCACCGTGAACCGCAGATTGTCGCCGTGGCTCCCGTTCACCGAATCGCACTCCCAGATGCCGACGCCCTTGTCCACGGACCCCCGGCTGTCCAGGCACAGGTCGGAGTCGGCGGAGGACTGCACCACCCCGCGCCCGGAGTCGACGCGCCACAGCTGGGTGTCGGACGAGGTGCAGGGGGCCGTGATCACATCCGTGCCCTCCGTCAGGTCGCCGTCGCGGATGTCCAGGCACCGGCCCGTGGAGACGTTCACGACCCGCGCGTAGGTGCCATTGGGCGCGTGAGCGGCCGGAGTCGGTGAGGACGTCGGGCTCGCCGATCGCGTCGGCTTCGAACTCCTCGTCGGGGATGGCGACTTGGCGGAAGACACCGACGGCGTCACCGGGACCGTCGCCGTCACCGTCACCTCGGACGGACCCGATGGACCGGACGGAATCGCCACTGCGCCCGCCGCCGCCCCCGGATGCGACGTCGCCCCACCCGGCCGCAACAGAAAGAACAGCAGCGGCACCAACGCCACCCCCAGCGCCGCCGACGCCAGCACCAGCCGGCGCGAAGGTGCCCAACTCGCCGGAGTCCCGCGGGCGTTGCTCCTCGCTTCCTCGCGCCCCCGCATCGCGTACGACGCCCCCGCCCACGGCACCAACCCCTCCGCCAGCGTCACCCGCGGCGCGTCCCGCAGTGCCGTCAGTTCCTCGTACGCGCCCGTGCAGTGGACGCACCGCGCCATGTGCGCGTGCAGGTCGGCGCTGTCGCGGGGGTTGTCGGGGCGTACCGACTCCTCGATCAGACGCCGGAAGTCACCGCAGCGCGGGTCGTCGGAGGCGGCCAGGCGGGACTTCAGGCAGGCCTGGGCCATGGACTGGAGGGCCGGTCCGGTGCCGTGGACGACGTCCTCGCGGGTGAGGCCGAGGAAGGCGGCGGTCACGGTCTCCGGTTCCCGGTCGACGACGCCGTACCAGACCAGGCCCTGTGTCCGGGAGGGGAGCGAGAGGAACGCCGGGAGCATGGCGGGTGCCGGGTCCGTCGTGTTCAGGAGCAGGAGGAGGCCGGCGTCCAGGCCGGTCGAGCGGTCGTCCCGGGACCATGACGCGGCCATCCGCCCTGTGAGCAGCAGGAGTTGGTGCCGCCAGGGGACGGACGGGTCCACGCCGCGTGCCGTCTCGCGGGCCGCGAGGGTGAACGCCTGGGCCGCCAACTGCCGGGCCGCCGACTCGCTCGTCGTGCACAGGCGGGCGTAGGAGAGCACGGACGGCTGGTGCCGGGTGCGGAGTTCCCGCAGGGCCGTGTAGACCGTGGACGTGTCGGCGCGCAGTAACTCCGTGAGCCGGGCGTCGGACGCTCCGGGTACGCCGTCGTCCTTCTCGGAGCGAACCATTCACCCGCCTCCTCGCGCCCGTCCTGACCTACCAGCCAGTTTGTCGGGTGACCATAGTGGTGGAAGGCGACCGGTGGGGAAAGAGGTTTCTGTGGGTAACCCGGGGGCGGTATGAGGGCGGTATGAGGACGGCACGGGAGCGTCCGGGAACGCCTGAGCGCGGCGCACACACGCGCGCCGCGCTCAGTACAGGCGATGCAGGCGATACGGGCCTACGGCCAGGGGAGTTCTACTCCTCCACCGTCAGTCCCTTCCGCAACCGCACCAGTGTCCGCGACAGCAGCCGCGACACATGCATCTGCGAGATGCCCAGCTCGTCGCCGATCTCCGACTGTGTCATGTTGGCGACGAAGCGCAGGGAGAGGATCTGCCGGTCCCGGGACGGGAGTTCGGCGATCAGCGGCTTCAACGACTCGACGTACTCGATGCCTTCGAGCCCGTGGTCCTCGTAGCCGATACGGTCCGCGAGGGCGCCCTCGGAGTCGTCCTCCTCGGGTTGCGCGTCAAGTGAGCTGGCCGTGTAGGCATTTGACGCCGCCATGCCCTCGACGACCTCCTCCTTGGAGATCTTCAGGCGCTCCGCCAACTCGCCCACGGTGGGGGCGCGGTCGAGTTGCTGGGCCAGTTCGTCGCCGGCCTTGGCCAGGTCGAGCCGGAGTTCCTGCAGCCGGCGCGGGACGCGCACGGACCATGAGGTGTCACGGAAGAAGCGCTTGATCTCACCGACGATGGTCGGCATCGCGAAGGTCGGGAACTCGACCCCGCGGCTCATCTCGAAGCGGTCGATCGCCTTGATCAGGCCGATCGTGCCGACCTGGATGATGTCCTCCATCGGCTCGCTGCGCGAGCGGAACCGGGAGGCGGCGAACTTGACCAGCGCGAGGTTGAGTTCGACGAGGGTGTTGCGGACGTACGAGTACTCGTGCGTGCCTTCTTCGAGCGACTCCAGCCGCTCGAAGAGGGTCTTGGAGAGCGCCCGTGCGTCTACGGCGCCGACCTCGTTGTACGGGGGGATCTCGGGGAGCCCCTCGATGGCATTGGGATCCAGTTGTGCCGGTGGGGGTGTCGACGTCGCTGCGGGGGTAGGCGATGCGTCGAGCCGGGGTGACATGGCGTCCTCCATCGTTCTCGGCATATGGCTGCCGAAGCCGGTGCGTGCACTGCGGAGTGCGGCGCCTCCAAAGCCGGTCGTGTCGGTCGGTCGGTCGTATCGACAGCCGGACCCGTCGGTCCGGCCTTCCGGCCGGACTTGTCCGTCGTATCGAATGTCCAAATACTTGTCCCTACTAGCCCTACCCGTTTTCCGGAGCCCGCCGCAAGTGCGCTGTGTACCCATATGTCCACTTGTGGGCGGTTGTTCGGGTGTCGGAGAGTGTGAGGAAGGCGTAGTGTTCCAGGGCGAACGTCAACAGCCACGACCTCGGGAGAGAGAGACGGCATGGACCGCGGGACGGTCGGCAGCGCACAGTCTGGCCGGCTTCTGGTCGAGGTGCGGAAACAGGGCCTCAGCGCTGTCGTGACACCGGCGGGTGAGTTGGATCACCACACCGCCGATCTGTTGCGGGAACCGCTGGAGGACCTGCTCGCCCATGGGTACGCACGGCTCGTCGTGGACTGCTCAGGGCTGGAGTTCTGCGACTCCACGGGCCTGAACGTACTGCTCGGCGCGCGCCTGAAGGCGGAAGCCGCAGGTGGCGGAGTGCACCTCGCGGCGATGAAGCCCGCGGTGGCGCGCGTGTTCGAGATCACCGGGGCGGAAGCGGTCTTCACCGTCCATGACACCCTCGGGGCCGCCCTCGCCGACGAGTCCGGCTGAGCCCTGTTCTCCCCCGTGCGACCGGCGGATTCCCCGTGCCTCGTCTTCCGTGCCGAGTAAGGGGTGTTTTGCCGGTTCGCTCGGGCAGGAGAACATCTGAACCCGTCGAGACCCCGAGCGACGAAATCGCTCCTGATCCACGTACTGACCCTTGAACACGTAGTACTGACTCTTGAACACGTACCGACTGAACACGTACCGACTCTTGAATCGTGAACCGGTGAATCGGTGAGGTGAAGCGCTGATGAGCACCACCCGGCCCTACCCGCCGGGCGACCGCCCGGAGTCCGGTGGCGCCGCGGAGGCGCCCGCCGGAGGCGCTGCCGTGCCGTCCGTCGGGGACGACGCCGAACCGGCCGCGGGCCGGAACACCCGCAGGCTCAGTTTCGCGGGCGAGAGCGGGGTCGTACCGCTGGCCCGCGACTTCGCCCGCCAGGCCCTGTACGCCTGGGGCTGGCTGCCCGCCGAGGGCGCCGACCGGCGCGCGGCCGCCGAGGACGTGCTCCTCGTCGTCTCCGAACTGGTCACCAACGCCTGTCTGCACGCCGAGGGCCCGGACGAGATGTGGATCACCTGCGAGAACAAGGTGATCCGGGTCGAGGTCTCCGACCGCGGCACGGGCCAGCCCGCCCCCAGAACCCCGCACCGCGCGGGCCGCCCCGGCGGCCACGGCATGTTCATCGTGCAGCGGCTCTGCCTGGACTGGGGGGTCGTCCGCGCCCCGGGAGTCACCGGCAAGACGGTCTGGGCGGAGCTGGGCGCCCCCGCCTAGCCCGCCCCCGCTTCCGTCCGCCGGTCGGGCCGGTCGGGAAATTCGTTTCCCCGCCCCCCGCCCCGGACCTACGCTCGTCCCCAACGCGCTGACGGAGACGAGTACCCCGGGTCCCGCGAGCCGAGAGAGCCGCCGACGCTGTGAAGGCGGCCTCGCACCCCGGGCGAATCCCCTCCCGAGCGCGGGGAGGAACGGCCCGCCGCCCCGGCAGGCCCCATGCCCCGCCGGCCGGCCCCCGTCACCGGGCCAGAACGAGACCGTTCTACGGCGGTACGCGACCGTTTCCACGGCCGTACGGCCCGCGACCGGTGAAGGCGTGGTGGCACCGCGAGCACCCTCTCGCCCACGCCCCGAGGGATCACCCCCGGGGCGATTCTTGTGCCCCGGCCGACCGGACGGAGCACGCACGATGCTCGACGTCACCCTCATCCGACAGCAGCCCGAGCGGGTCCGCGAGGCCCTGCGCAAGCGGGCCGTGGACGCCGACCTCCCGGCCTTCCTCGCCCTGGACACCCGCTTCCGGGACACCCGTACGGCCGTGGAGCGGCTGCGCGGCGAACGTAAGCGCGTCTCGGCGGAGATCGCGGCCCACCGCAGGGCGGGCACCGCCACCGACGACCTCCAGGCCACCGCCTCGACCCTGGCCGACCAGGTCACGAAGGCCGAGGGCGAACTCGCCCGACTCGCGCGCGAACACCAGCAGTTCCTCGACGCCCTGCCCAACCTCCCGGACGAGGACGTGATCGCGGGCGGCAAGGAGAACAACGAGGTCGTACGGACCGTAGGCACCCCACCCCTCGACCCTCCTGCCCGCGACCATGTCCAACTCGCCCAGGATCTGGGCCTCGTGGACTACCGACGGGGCACCGCCCTCGCCGGCAACGGCCACTGGATCTACCGGGGCGACGGCGCCGCGCTGGAGTGGGCCCTGCTCAACCACTTCCTCGACAGCCACCGCCGCGCGGGCTACGAGTTCGTGCTGCCGCCGCATGTGCTGACCTACGAAGCCGGTTATACGGCGGGCCAGTTCCCGAAGTTCGCCGACGAGGTGTTCGTGGTGGAGGAGGGCGAGGGTGGGCGCCCGGAGCGGTTCCTGCTGCCCACCGCTGAGACCGCGCTGGTCAATCTGCACCGCGGGGAGACCCTCGACGAGGCCGAGCTGCCGCGCAAGTACGTGGCGTACACGCCCTGTTACCGCAAGGAGAGCGGCAGCCACCGCACCGCCGACCGGGGCACCCTGCGCGGCCACCAGTTCAACAAGGTCGAGCTGTTCCAGTTCGCGCGCCCCGCGGACTCGGACGCGACCCAGCTCGAACTCCTCGCCCGCGCCGAGGAGTTGGTGGCCGGCCTCGGACTGCACTACCGGGTCACCAAACTGGCCGCAGGGGACACCAGCCCCGCCCAGGCGAAGACGTACGACGTGGAGGTCTGGCTGCCCAGCCTCGGCGCGTACACGGAGGTCAGCTCGGTGTCGAACGCCCGTGAGTACCAGGCCCGGCGCGGCGGCATCCGGTACCGCCCGGAAGGCGGCGGCAAGGCGGCGTACGTGCACACGCTCAACGCCTCGGGCCTGGCGACCAGCCGACTCCTCCCCGCGATCCTCGAACAGCACCAGCAGGCCGACGGCACGGTCGTGGTGCCCGAGGTGCTGCGCCGCTGGGGGCTGCCCGCCCGGCTCGGCTGACGCCCACCTCGGGTTACCTCCGGTCACCCCGTCCACTTGTCGACCTCCTCGCGCACGCCGGATCGTCACAACTCCGGCGTGCGCCTTGTCTTCCTTCCTCACGACCCCGGGCGTACCTTGACGGCCGATCTGATGTGCCGTCAGGAATGAGGGGACCGTGTCGTACCAGAAACGAACCGCAGCGCTCGCGTCCGTCGCGGCCCTGGCCGGCTCGGCGGTATTCATGGCCGCCCCCGCTGCCCGGGCCGACGTGGTCGACGTCAACTACAAGTGCCAGACGCCCATCGGCGTCAAGACCGCCGTCTCGCCGATCGACATCAAGGGTGTCAAGAGCGGCAGCGGCTACAAGCTCACCATGTCCTGGCAGAAGGGCGTCTCGTCCAGCCCCGTCGAACTCGGCAAGGGCGCGATGAGCCCGAGCGCCACCATCAAACTGGGCGGCGCGGACAGCGGCACGGTCGCGGTGTCGGGCCCCGCCAACCAGGCCGCGATCCCCGCCAACACCCCCATCAAAATCAACGACTTGACGGGTACGTACACCCCGAAGGCATCCGGCAAGGTCACGTTCACGGCGGCCGTCCTCACCATCAAGGCCCTCGGTACGACGACGACGTGCACCCCCACCAACAGCCCCGGCCCGTCCCTCACGCTGGACGTCACGGCGGCGGGCGGTTCGTCGGGATCCAGCGGCTCGACGGGCAGCACAGGCTCCACCAGTTCCGGCACCGGTACGGACTCCAGTGGCACGCTCCCGAAGACCGGCCCCGACGACTCGGTCATCGCCCTCGGCACGCTCGGCGGCACGGTCCTGCTCGCGGGCGCGGCGGGCACCCTGTGGCTGACCCGGCGCAACCAGACGGCCCGCGCCCGCCGCTGACGCCCTCGTACGACCGCCGTGGAGCCGCCCATGCTGTCAACCGCCCGCGTCCTGTGTCTGTCCGTCCTCGCCCTCCTGGCGGCCACACCGACCGCAACGGCCGCCGGGGGATGGACCGTTGCGCCCGCGGGCGGCGGACGCCCGGCGTTCTACGCCGAGGGCGAGCCCGGCACGACCCTCCAGGACACGGTGTCCGTGACCAACCCGACCGGCCGCCCGATCACGGTCCGACTACAGGCCGCGGGCGTCCCGATCACCTTCGCCGACACGGGAGTCGGCGTCCCCGCCCGCACCCGAGCCGACATCCCCTTCACGGTGAACGTCCCGACGACCGCGGCCCCCGGCGACCACACCGCCACGATCACCGCGCGGGACGCGAAGGGCCGAGAGGCGACGGTACGGCTCCAACTCCACATAGCCGGACCGGCGTTGTCAGCACTGACCATCGAACACGTAGCGGTCCACGCCACCGGCATCACCTACGACCTGGTGAACCGCGGCACCACACCCCTCACCCCGAAACTCGCCGTCCACGCCACCGGCATCTTCGGCACCGTCCTGGACCGCGCCTCCCGCACCCTCCCGGTCCAACTCCCGCCGGGCCAACGCCTGAAGCTCACCGAACCCTGGCCCGACCACCCCACCCTGGACGCGGTCGACCTGCGCCTCATGGTCACGGCGACGGGCGGCGCCCACGACACGGCGGACGTGTCGACACGGTTCGTGCCGTGGGAAGCGGTGGCGGGGACCGGGGGTGCGCTGACGGCCGGGGCGGCGCTGCTTCTCGTACGACTACGACGTCGCCGGCGCCGTACGGATGAAGGCGACGAGACGGCCGAACACCCGTGCACGCAGGCCGAGTTGACGGGAGCGGTGATGTGAGCGGCAAAGTGCGGATCCCGGCGCTGGTGGCGGTACTCGCGCTGCTTCTGCTGCCGTTGGCGGGGGCGACGTCCGCCGCTGCGGCGAGCGGTCCGAGAGTGAAGCTCTCCAAGTCGCAGGCGGGGACGGGCGGTTCGATCACCGTCTCCGGGAGCGGCTGGCGGCCGCACGCCCTGCTGATGATGCTGATCTGCGGGCAGGCGACGCCCGCGCGCGGGGTGATCGGCGGCACCAACTCCTGTGTGAACGCGGACGGCAGAGCCGTGACGACGGACGCCAAGGGCATCTTCAGCAAGAAGCTGCCGGTGTCCGAACCGCCGGTGCCGTGCCCGTGCGTGGTGCATGTGGCGACGGTGACGGGGGCGAGCGCGTCCGCGGACACGGTCTTCCAGGTGGCCGGCCACGCGGTCGAACCACTACCCGCGGAGTCTTCAGCCGGCCGTCTGTCGGTCCTCTCCGACACCCGGCTGGACGGTTCGAGCGGCCTGCTGACCTGGTTCGGGGCGCCGGCGTCCCGCACGCTGGTCTTCACCGTGGGCAACGCCGGTTCGTCCCCCGTCAAGAACCCCGTGTTCCAAGTCGGCACCTCCCACGGGGTGTTCGCGCCACAGTGGGACGACCAGCAGTTCAGCGGCACGATCGCGCCCGGCGGGAAGGCGGAGATCAGACTCCCCGTCGAACTGTCGGCCGGAGCGCACGGCGACTACAGCGTCTCGATGAAGTACGGCGGCCGGGTGCTGGCCGAAGAACCGTGGGGCGTGGGCCGACCCTGGGGCGTGACCCTGTTCTGGATCCTGCTCTGCGTGGTCGTACCGGCGGCGGTGTTCCGCATCGGGATGGCCGTGGTGGACCGGCTACGGCCACGCAAGGCGGCCCGCAGCATGGGCCCGCCCCGGCACAGGGCCCTGCACATGTCCGCCCAAGTCACCCAGCGCATACCGAAGTTCGGCAAGCCGGCCGACTCTCAGGAAGCGGCCGCCCCTACGACCTCGACCCTGCCGTGGTTCACCCCGGATTCGGATCCGGGCACGGCGGCCGGTCGACTCTCCGCACCGCACGACGACAGCCCGACGAGTCCGACGACTCCCACCAGGAAGGGACTTACGTGAGCAAGCGAAGGAGAGTCATACCGGCCGGCGGAGGCGGTGTACGGAGAGCGGGCGCGGCCACGTTCGCGCTGGTCCTCGGCGGTGCGGGCCTCGCGCTCGGCCTGACCGCCGGGACCGCGCAGGCCGCCGAGGTGTCCTACGCCACCCACTGCGTGCCGCCCGCCGGCATCGACCCGGTCGACGGCACCACCAAGGTGGAGATCACCGCGCCTGCCACGGCGAAGGTGGGCGACACGGTCGACGTCGTCTGGAAGTTCACCCAGGCCGCGTCCAAGAACCCCGACATCATCGACCTGCCCGCCAACTCGGTCCAGCCGTCCGGGATTCTGAAGGCGGGCGGCGCACAGACCGCCGACATCGCGATGCAGGGCCCGCGCACGAACCCGGCGATCCCCAAGGGCGCGGTGATGACCCTGTCCGACATGAAGGGCACGTTGAAGCTGACGACGGCGGGGTCGGTGACGCTGACACCGGACGCGTACACGGTCAACGCGTTCTCGACGGACACGAAGTGCACACCGACGGCGACGGTCTCGCCTTCGGCGACGATCAACGTGACGGCGGGGGACGGCAGTTCGTCCAGCACGTCCCCAACCCCATCGGACTCGACGTCGACTTCCGCATCGGCATCGGCATCGGAGTCAGCCTCGGAGTCCGCGTCGCCCAGTGATTCGACATCGGCGAGCGCCAGCGACGGCACCGGGACGGGCCAGACGGACTTCACCGGCAAGGAGGTCTCCGTCCCCTACGCGTGCAAGACGCCGATCGGCGACAAGAACGCGACCTCACCTGTCCAGATCAACGCCACGAAGGACGGCGGGAGTTACGACCTCACCGTGAAGTTCAACGGGTCGGTGATGGACAGCCCGGCGGACATCCCGGCGGACTCCGTGAAGCCGTCGATGGAGGTGGTCCTGGGCGGCGCCGACAAAGGCACGGTCCACGTGGAGGGCCCGACCAACTCCGCCGCCATCAAGTCCGGCGACCCGATAGAGATCCCAGACCTGACGGGCACCTACAAACCGGGCGCGAGCGGTACGTCGACCCTTTCCCCCGGCGTCCTCACGGTCAACGCCCTTGGCACGACGACGACTTGCACCCCCACGAAGTCGGAGGTCTCCCTGACCCTCGACACAACAGAACAGGCAAGCGGCGCGTCAGGCGGCTCGTCCACGTCAGGCGGTACATCAACGTCGACATCGACTTCCGGAGGCTTGGCGGAGACGGGCTCGGACAGTCACGGCGGCCTGAAGGCGCTCGGCTTGGTATCCGGTACGGCGATCCTGCTGGGCGTGGCGGTGTTCACGTTCATGCCGGGACGGAAGCGACTGCGCTGACAAGTACGGGTTGGCCGCCCGCTTCGTGGTCAGTGTCGGGATTGCGTGAGTCGAGTAAAGGGCGCTCCCTGCGGTCGCGTCGGCTGCGCCGATTGCGCTGCGCTTCACCCTTGACTCGTCTCACGCAATCCCGTTTCAGAAGCGAGCGGGCGGCCCCGAGGGATGGGTGGCCAGGGAGGGATCCCCTTGTCTGTACTGGGTTCCGGGCCGGTGTGTGGGGGTGCGCTCGCGTTTCGCCTGTATGCCGGGTGGGCTTAGCGGCTACCGGCCGGTGGGGGGCGCGCTGCCGTCCCGCCTGCACGCCGCTTCGGTTCAGCGGCCGACGGTGGGTGGGTGGTTGCGGGAAGCCGGGGGTAAATCTAACCACTGTCGCGGGCTTTGACTGGTTAGGAATGACCCCGGCTTCCGGAGAGGGCCGGGTCGGGGCGAGGGCGGCGCGTTGCCGTATCGCCCGCACGCCACCTCGGCTCAGCGGCTGTCGGCCGGTGGGGACTTGCTGCGCAAGACGCCACCAGGCCAAGGGCCAAGGGGCCAAGGGGCAAGGAGGGGCGCCGGTGGCGTGGCCGGGGGTGAGGGGAACGCGCTCGCGTCTCGCCTGCGCAGCGGGGAGGGTTTGGCGGCTACCGGCCGGTGGTGTGTGCGGGGACCGACCTCGACCCCACAAGCAACAGGTCACGGGCAACAGAACAGGCAGTGGGTAATGGGCAGTTCTGGGCCACAGGCATGGGGAAGAACTCCGGGCCAGTCCTGGGCGGCGGCCCGGGTGATGGCCCCCATCTGCCAATTGCGCCTCCCTGCGGTACCCGGTTCGCTGCAATGTGGCAGTCGAAGCGGAAGTGTCACACTTCTCCGACCCACCCGCCCCGGCCCCCCATCGTGGCCCCGGCATCTCTGGAGGCTGGGGTCATTTCTAACCACTCAACGGGTGCTGGAGTGGTTAGATTTACCCCCGGCTTCCAGCAACCACCCACCCACCGTTGGCCGCTGAGCCCACCGGCATGCAGGCGGGACGGCAGCGCGCCCCCCACCGACCGGTAGCCGCTAAAACCATCCGGCGTGCAGGCGAGACCGCAGCGCGCCCCTCCACACCGATCGGCAGCACGGTTCAGGCAAGGGGGTCCCTGCCTGGCCACCCGTTCCTCCGGGCCGCTCGCTCGCTTCTGAAACGGGCTGGAGCGGCCCTAGTCAAGGGTGGAGCGCAGCGGAATCGCCGCAGGCGACGCGACCGCAGGGAGCGCCCTTTACTCGGGCCGTGGAAGCCCGACACTGACCAAGAAGCGAGTGGCCCAACGGTCACTGGAAAGCGCCGGGAACGGAAAGGGCCGCCGTACCCCGAAGGATCCAGCGGCCCTATGCCGCGTTGCCGTAGACGAGTGTCAGTGGACGTCGCCCATGAGTTCCCTGACCTTCTTGCGGTACATCCATACCGCCGCGCCCGCGAGGACCGCGAGGAAGGCTTGGAGGGTGACGATGCCCGTCTTGTTCAGGTCCACCCCGGCGATCGACAGCAGACCTGTTGTGGCGTCGCCCGCCGTCACCGCGAGGAACCAGACGCCCATCATCTGGGAGGCGTACTTCGCGGGGGCCATCTTCGTGGTGACGGAGAGGCCGACGGGGGAGAGGGTCAGTTCGCCGACCGTCTGGACGAAGTAGATCGCCACGAGCCACATCGCCGCCGCCTTGTGACCGCCGTCGGCGATCGCGAGGGGGGCCAGGAAGAGGAAGAAGGACGCGCCGATGAGGACCAGGCCCATCGCGAACTTGGTCGCCGTGCTCGGCTCCTTGCCGCGGCGGGCCAGGGCCAGCCAGGCCCAGGCGAAGACCGGGGCCAGGGCCATGATGAGGACCGGGTTGACCGACTGGTACCAGGAGATCGGGAAGTTCCAGCCGAAGACGGTGTTCTTCGCGGAGGAGTCGGCGAACAGGGACACCGTCGAGCCGCCCTGGTCGTAGATCATCCAGAACACGGCCGCGGCGACGAAGAACCAGATGTACGCGGACATCTTCGACTGCTCGGCGCGGTCGAGGTCCTTGTCGCGCTTGATGCGGGCGATGACCAGGACGGGGATCAGCAGGCCGGCGACGGTGATCGGGACCAGCAGCCAGTTCAGCGTGTAGTGGCCGGAGAAGCCGACGACCGCGTAGAAGACGACGGCGACGGCCGCCCACAGGCCCGACTTGCGCAGCGTGGCCGCCTTCTCCTCGGCGGACAGCGGCGTGGGGACGATGTCCGAGCGGGAGCTGAGGTGACGCGTGCCGAGCAGGTACTGGGCGAGGCCGATGGCCATGCCGACCGCGGCGAGCGCGAAGCCGAGGTGCCAGTTGTAGTTCTCGCCGACGGTGCCGATGGCCAGCGGCGCGGCGAACGCGCCGATGTTGATGCCGATGTAGAAGAGCGTGAAGCCGCCGTCACGGCGCGGGTCGTCCGGGCCCTCGTAGAGGTGGCCGACCATCGTGGAGATGTTGGCCTTCAGCAGACCCGAGCCGATCGCCACCAGGCCCAGGCCCGCGAAGAACGTGCCCGAGGACGGGAGGGCCAGGGTGAGGTGGCCGAGCATGATGATCACGCCGGCGACGGCGACCGTCTTGCGGGGGCCGAGGACCCGGTCCGCGAACCAGCCGCCGGGGAGGGCGAGCAGGTACACGAGCGACAGGTACACCGAGTAGATCGCGGTCGCGGTGGCCACGCTCATGTGCAGGCCGCCCGGTGCCACCAGGTACAGCGGGAGCAGGGCCTTCATGCCGTAGTAGGAGAATCGCTCCCACATCTCGGTCATGAAGAGGGTGGCCAGTCCGCGGGGGTGGCCGAAGAAGGTCGTCTCGGAACCGGGGGTGCCCGGAGTCACCGAGTCCTTCGTCAGGCTGGACGCCATGGTCGTTCCTTGCTGGTGGGGGGAGGCTGGCAGCGGCCAGCCCGCACACAAAAGAGACCTTCAGCTGGAAATGCTCGCCAAAGGCCCCGGTGCTACTACAGGCGGTCAGGTCACCATACGGCAGGACACCGCCGGAAATGGAAGGACTTGAGACATCGATCACAGGGATAAGTGGAACCGTGGTCGACCTTTCGAAGGTGGATACAAGGATGGCATCCCACAGGCACAGGTTCGGACCGGATTCTTCACCGCTGCGGATCCGACTTGCCCCAAGGTAAGAATCACTCGTGGCGATCACACCCCGACCGCTGTCCGAGGCGGACTACCATCACCTCATGACCCGTGTACTGCTCGCCGAGGACGACGCGTCCATCTCGGAGCCGCTGGCCCGCGCTTTGCGACGGGAAGGTTACGAGGTCGAGGTGCGCGAGGACGGACCGACAGCGCTCGACGCCGGCATCCAGGGCGGCATCGACCTGTGTGTCCTGGACCTGGGCCTGCCCGGCATGGACGGCCTGGAAGTGGCCCGCCGACTGCGCGCCGAGGGCCACACCGTCCCCATCCTCATCCTGACCGCGCGCGCCGACGAGGTGGACACCGTCGTCGGCCTCGACGCGGGCGCCGACGACTACGTCACCAAACCCTTCCGGCTCGCCGAACTGCTCGCCCGCGTCCGGGCCCTGCTCCGGCGCGGCGCGGCCGAGCCCGCGCAGCCGCCCGCCACGCACGGCGTCCGTATCGACGTCGAGTCCCACCGCGCGTGGATGGGCGACGAGGAACTCCAGCTCACCGCCAAGGAGTTCGACCTGCTGCGGGTGCTCGTACGGGACGCCGGGCGGGTGGTGACGCGTGACCAGTTGATGCGCGAGGTGTGGGACACCACGTGGTGGTCGTCGACCAAGACCCTCGACATGCACATCTCCTGGCTGCGGAAGAAGCTCGGCGACGACGCGGCCAACCCCCGGTACATCGCCACGGTCCGGGGTGTCGGGTTCCGTTTCGAGAAGAGCTAGCCGGTCTACGCGCGACACCACTGTGAGGGTGCGACACACACCGGTTCTCTAAAAGTCACCGCCCGGAGGGCCCCGTGCGTCGTCGTCTCATTCAGTCCACGCTCGCCGTGGTGCTCGTGGTCATCGCTGTCTTCGGTGTGTCCCTTGTCATCGTGGAGACGCGGACCATCAGCAACAGCGCCCAGGAACGCGTGGATTCCGAGGCGCTCCGGCTGGCCAGCATCGTGGACAGCCGGATCCTCGGGGCGGAGATCGTCGACTCCGAGGTGCTGCGCACGCAGGTCACGGAGGACCGTTACGCCGTGATCCGCATCCCCGGCGACCCGGTGATCGCCGTCGGCACCAAGCCGACCGGTGACGTCATCCGCTCCACCGCCAAGGGCGAGGAGGGCGAGACGGTCACCGTGATGGAGCCGCGGTCGACCGTCACCCGGGAGGTCGGGCGGACGCTGCTCATCATCGGCGCCGTCGCGCTGCTCGCCGTAGTCGCTGCCGTGCTGCTCGCCGTACGGCAGGCCAACCGGCTCGCCTCGCCGCTCACCGACCTCGCGGAGACTGCCGAGCGGCTCGGTTCCGGTGACCCGCGGCCCCGGCACAAGCGGTACAGCGTCCCGGAGTTGGACCGGGTCGCCGACGTCCTCGACTCCTCCGCCGAGCGCATCGCCCGCATGCTTACCGCCGAGCGACGGCTGGCCGCCGATGCTTCCCACCAGTTGCGTACGCCGCTGACCGCGCTGTCCATGCGGCTGGAGGAGATCACCCTCACCGACGATCCGGACACGGTGAAGGAGGAGGCGACGATCGCGCTGACGCAGGTCGAGCGGCTCACCGATGTCGTGGAGCGGCTGCTCACCAACGCGCGTGACCCTCGCACCGGGTCCGCCGTCTCCTTCGACCTCGACGAGGTCATCCAGCAGCAGCTCGCCGAGTGGCGCCCCGCCTACCGCAGCGAGGGCCGCGCGATCGTCAGCTCGGGCAAGCGGCATCTCCAGGCCGTCGGCACTCCGGGCGCCGTCGCGCAGGTGCTGGCCGCGCTGATCGAGAACTCCCTGATGCACGGCGGCGGCACGGTCGCCCTGCGCACCCGCGTCACCGGCAACCAGGCCGTCGTGGAAGTCACGGACGAAGGGCCCGGCGTTCCCACGGACCTCGGTGCTCGCATCTTCGAGCGGACGATCAGCGGTCGTAACTCCACCGGGATCGGGCTCGCGGTCGCCCGGGACCTCGCGGAGGCGGACGGCGGGCGGCTGGAGATGCTGCAGGCGCAGCCGCCGGTGTTCGGGCTGTTCCTGTCGCGTACGCCGCCGGCGAAGCGGCCGCCGGTGGACGAGGACGAGCCCACGGTCCGCTAGGGACCGGAGGGAGCGGGTGGGTTCAGCTCACGTGCTGCTTGGGGCGGGGCTGCGGCTCACGCTGGGGCTCGATGAGGGGGGCCTCCGCCTTCGCGACGGGTTCTTCGGCCTCGCCCTCGGCCTCGCCCTCGGCCTCGCCCTCGGCCTCGCCCTCGTCCTCCGCCGGCAGCGCCTTGAACACCCAGCTGCGGTACGACCAGAAGCGGAACAGCGTCGCGATGCCGATGCCGAGCACCTTGAAGACGTTGCGCTGCAGCGAGCTGTCCCAGCCGAAGCCGTAGATCGCCGCGAACAGGACGCCGTTCTCGATCACCAGGCCGACCAGGCTGAACGCCAGGAACAGGCTCAGTTCCTTGGTGCGGGCGCTCTTGTCGCGGTCACGGTAGGTGAAGTACCGGAAGCCGACGTAGTTGCACCCGATGGCGACGATCGTCGCGATCACGTTGGCGCGCACGGCCTGCAGGCTGGTCAGATGCCACAGCAGATTCGAGACCGCGAAGTTCACCACGGTGCCCACCACGCCCACCGCGCCGAACTTGGCGACCTCGCGGGCGAGCCGTTTGAAAGGCCCTTCGGAACCAGGCTCCATGGTTGTGCAGGCCCCCGTCTTCTCGGATTCTCGACCCAGCCATGCTAACCACCGCTTTCCCCCGGCGCCCGTGAAGCCGCTCACAGGTCGGGAAGAGACCCGGAAAGGAACGGTAAGAGGTACGGAAATCAGGCCGCCCTGGCGTGACCGATACCCTGGGGGAGTGACGTTCCCGGTAGTCGGCATGGTCGGCGGGGGGCAGCTCGCTCGTATGACACACGAGGCGGGCATCCCGCTCGGCATCAGATTCAAGCTCCTCAGTGACACCCCTCAGGATTCCGCGGCGCAGGTCGTCGGCGATGTCGTCATCGGCGACTACCGCGACCTCGACACGCTGCGTGACTTCGCGCGGGGCTGCGATGTGATCACCTTCGATCACGAACACGTACCCACCGAGCATCTGCGCGCTCTGGAGGCGGACGGCATCCCCGTGCGCCCCGGCCCGGACGCGCTCGTGCACGCCCAGGACAAGGGCGTGATGCGCGCGAAGCTCGTCGAGATCGGCGTGCCGTGCCCACGGCACCGGATCGTGAGTGACCCGGCGGATGTCGTCGCGTTCGCCGGGGAAGGGGACGGTTTCCCCGTCGTCCTCAAGACCGTCCGCGGCGGCTACGACGGCAAGGGCGTGTGGGTCGTCGACTCCGCGGAGGAGGCCGCCGAGCCGTTCCGCGCCAGCGTTCCCGTGCTCGCCGAGGAGAAGGTCGACTTCGTGCGGGAGCTGGCGGCGAACGTCGTACGCTCCCCGCACGGCCAGGCCGTCGCCTACCCGGTCGTAGAGTCCCAGCAGGTCAACGGCGTCTGCGACACGGTGATCGCGCCCGCCCCCGACCTGGAGGAGTCCCTCGCGCTGCGGGCCGAGGAGATGGCGCTGCGCATCGCCAAGGAACTCGGGGTCGTCGGCCACCTCGCCGTCGAGTTGTTCCAGACCCGCGACGGGCGCATCCTCGTCAACGAACTCGCCATGCGCCCGCACAACTCCGGTCACTGGACCCAGGACGGCGCGATCACCAGCCAGTTCGCGAACCACGTCCGCGCGGTCCTCGACCTCCCGCTGGGCGATCCGCGCGCACGGGCCCCCTGGACCGTGATGTGTAACGTTCTCGGCGGCGACTACCCGGACATGTACTCCGCGTACCTGCACTGCATGGCCCGGGACCCCCAGCTGAAGATCCACATGTACGGCAAGGACGTGAAGCCCGGCCGCAAGGTGGGCCACGTCAACACCTACGGCGACGACCTGGACGACGTCCTGGACCGCGCCCGTCACGCAGCCGGCTATCTGAGAGGCACGATCACCGAATGAGCTCCGTCGCAGGACCCGTCGTAGGAATCGTCATGGGGTCGGACTCCGACTGGTCCGTCATGGAGGCCGCCGCGAAGGCCCTCGACGAGTTCGAGATCGCGTACGAGGTCGACGTCCTCTCCGCGCACCGCATGCCCCGCGAGATGATCACGTACGGCGAGCGGGCCGACGGCCGCGGCCTCAAGGTGATCATCGCGGGCGCGGGCGGCGCCGCCCACCTCCCCGGCATGCTCGCCTCGGTGACCCCGCTGCCGGTGATCGGCGTCCCCGTGCCGCTGAAGTACCTGGACGGCATGGACTCGCTGCTGTCCATCGTGCAGATGCCGGCCGGTGTCCCCGTCGCCACCGTCTCGGTCGCCGGCGCGCGCAACGCGGGCCTGCTCGCCGCCCGGATCCTGGCCACGCACGACGACGAACTCCTCGTCCGCATGCGGGAGTTCCAGCAGGAACTGAACGACCAGGCCACCGAGAAGGGCAAGCGCCTGCGCGCCAAGGCCGAGGGCTCCGGCAGCGGCTTCGGCTTCGGGAAGTGACGGCGATGACGTCACTGGACCAGGCCCGGGAGCTGCTCCGTGAGTTCCCGGTCGTCGACGGGCACAACGACCTGCCCTGGGCGCTGCGGACGCAGGTCACCTACGACCTCGACGCCCGCGACATCGCCGTACGCCAGAACGCGCATCTGCACACCGACATCCCGCGCCTGCGCGAGGGCGGCGTCGGTGCGCAGTACTGGTCGGTGTACGTGCGCTCGGACCTGCCCGACCCGGTGTCGATGACGCTCGAACAGATCGACTGCGTACGGCAGTTGCTCGCCCGCTATCCGCAGGACCTGGCGCCCGCGCTGACCGCCGCGGACATGGAGTCGGCGCGCGGGGAGGGTCGTATCGCCTCGTTGATGGGGGCGGAGGGCGGGCACTCGATCGCCGACTCCCTCGGCACGCTGCGGGGGTTGTACGCCCTCGGTGTCCGCTACATGACGCTCACCCACAACGACAACGTGGCGTGGGCGGACTCGGCGACGGACGAGCCGGGGGTCGGCGGACTGTCGGCGTTCGGGCGCGAGGTCGTGCGGGAGATGAACCGCGAGGGCATGCTCGTCGACCTCTCGCACGTGGCGGCGACGACCATGCGCGACGCGCTGGACACCTCGACGGCCCCGGTGATCTTCTCCCACTCGTCGTCGCGGGCCGTCTGCGACCACCCGCGCAACATCCCCGACGACGTGCTGGAACGGCTGCCCGCCAACGGCGGCATGGCGATGGTGACGTTCGTACCGAAGTTCGTGCTCCAGGCCGCCGTCGACTGGACGGCCGCGGCCGACGACAACATGCGCGCGCACGGTCTGCACCACCTGGAGACCACCGAAGAGGCGATGAAGGTGCACCACGCCTTCGAGGAGCTCCACCCGCGCCCGGTCGCCACGGTCTCCACGGTCGCGGACCACCTCGACCACATGCGCGAGGTCGCCGGCGTCGACCACCTCGGCATCGGCGGCGACTACGACGGCACGGCCTTCACCCCCGACGGCCTCAACGACGTCTCCGGCTACCCGAACCTCATCGCGGAACTGCTGGACCGCGGCTGGTCCAGGGCCGACCTCGCCAAGCTGACCTGGCAGAACGCGGTACGGGTGCTGGGCGCGGCGGAAGACGTGGCACGCGGGATCCAGGCGACGCGGGGGCCGTCCAACGCGACGATCGAGTCGCTGGACGGCTGACCGGCGCGGCGCGGGAGCGCCCACTCCCGCGCCCGTACCCCGAACGCCCCGCCCACCAGGTGGCCCCCTTGCGGGCGTGCGACGGTGACCGTACTGCCGTAACGACGTACGGAGCCCGCCATGGCCGACCTCCAGGACCAACTGCACGCGCCGACCGAGGTCGGCGACCTCGACGACTTGGTCCACGAGCCCTTTCCCGGCGGGCCGTTCCCGCCGGACACCGCGGAACCGTACGACCCCGTCTCCGACCCGGCCGCCGCCCCGCTGGAGCGCGCGCACGCCATCCTCGCCGCGCACCCGGTCGCGGACGGCTACAGCGGGCTGCCGTGGGCGCTGCGGCACCTGCCGTGGTTCGACCTGGAGCTGGGGGAGAGTTCCGTGGCCACCGATGTGCCGCGGCTGCGCGAGGGGCATGTCGGCGCGCTGTTCTGGTCGCTGCACCTGCCCGAGGGCCTCGCCGGCGACCGCGCGGTCGGCGCCACCCTGGAGCAGCTCGACCTCGTGAACACGGTGGTCCGCGCCCACCCCGAGGGCCTGCGCCTGGCGTACACCGCCGGCGAGACCACCGACGTGCGCCACTGCGGCCGTATCGCCGTGCTGCTCGGCCCCGCCGGAGCCACCGCGCTCGGCGACTCCCTGGGCATCCTGCGCTCCCTGCACGCGCTGGGCCTACGGGTCCTCACGCTGTCCGGGGTGTCCTGGGCGAGCGAGGCCGGGCTGACCCGGTTCGGGGAGGAGGTCGTGCGCGAGATGAACCGCCTCGGCGTGCTCGCCGACCTCTCCGGCGCCTCCGACGGCACGATCCGCCGCACCCTCGCGGTCTCGAAGGCACCGGTGCTGTTCACCCGCTCAGCCGCCCGCACCCTGCGCCCGCACCCGGCCAACCTCTCCGACGAACTCCTCGCCGCGGTCGGCGCCGCCAAGGGCCTGTGCATGGTGCCGCTCACCGCCGAGCAGACCGGGCCGTCCGTCCGGGACGTCGCCGACCACCTCGACCACGTCCACGAGGTCGCGGGCCGCGAGTGCGTCGCCCTGTCCGGCACGTACGACGCCGGCACGGCCCACCCGCAGGACCTCGCCGACGCCTCCTGCTACCCGAACCTCATCGCCGAGCTCCTCCACCGCGGCTGGTCCGAGCCCGACCTCGCCCTGCTCAGCTGGGGCAACGTCCAACGCGCCCTGCGCAGCGCCGACTTCACGGCCCGCGCCGCCCAGCAGCGTCGCGAGCCGTCGACGGCGAAGATCGCCGAGCTGGACGGATAACACGCGGTTCTACGGGTTTTACAGGTTCTACGGGTTCTACGGGTGGTCGATCCGGCAGAGGCAGAAGGGATGCCCTGCCGGATCGGCGTACACCCGGAAGTCCTCCTTGTCCTCCTGGTGCAACGGCCGCGCGCCGAGCGCCAGCGCCTTCGCCTCCGCGACCTCCAGCTCCGCCCAGGTCGGCCCGGAGTCGAAGTCGAGATGGAGCTGCTGCGGCCGGTCCGCGCGCGGCCACTGGGGCGGGGTGTAGTCCGTCACCCGCTGGAAGGCGAGCCGCGGCCCGTCCGGAACATCGAGTACGACCCACTCGTCGTGGGCGACGTGGGGGGTGCCGCCGAGGATCCCGGCGTAGAACTCGGCGAGCGCGAGCGGGTCGGGGCAGTCGAGCACGGTGGAACGGAAACGTGCCACGGCGGACATGGTGATCTCCCTGTTGTCGGCTGTGTCGGCTGTGTGGGTGGTGTCGGCGGTCTCAGCAGGCGCAGAGGCAGAACGGGTGCCCCGCCGGGTCGGCGTACACACGCCACGCGCGTGAGCGGTCCTCGGTGTCCAGCGGCGTCGCGCCCAGCGCCAGGACGTCCTTCTCGGCCGCGTCCAGGTCCGTGACGGTCAGGTCGAGATGGAACTGCTGGGAGCCGCCGGTCGCGGGCCACTCCGGCGGTACGTGTCCGGGGGCCTCCTGGAACGCCAGCGTCCGCCCGCCCGGCAGCTTCAGGTCCACCCAGTCGCCGCCGTCCTCGTCCTCGACGGCGCCGCCCAGGATCCCGGCGTAGAAGGCGGCGAGCGCGCGCGGATCGGGACAGTCCAGGACGACGGCACCCAGCTCGGCGATGGGGGAGGGGTCGGTCATGACGGACTCCTTCGAGTTACCCATAGATACCGCCAGGCGGTAACGGTTACTGCATGCTCCCGCATTGGAGGTAACGTCGCAAGCATGAAGTGGTCGCAACCATGAGTGAACGAGGTCCCGCCCCCGGCGACCTGGCCCTGATCGAGGCCCTGGTGAACACGCTGGACATCGAGGCGGGGGCCGACGCGCTCGACACGGAGGACGGCCGGGCCCTCTTCGGACTCACTGCACACCAGGTCCCGCACGCCCGTGAACTGCGCGAGTCCCTGCGCGCCACGCTGCTGGCCCACGCGGGCCATCCCGCGCACCAGGACGTGACCCCGCTCGGTGAACTCCTCGCACGGGCCCCGCTGTTGATCGAAATCGACGCCCACGACGGCTCCGCCCGCCTCACCCCCGCCGACGCGGAACCCCTGCTCTCCCGTGTGGCGGCAGCGATCGCCGGGTCCTTGGTCGAGGGCACCTGGCCCCGCCTCAAGGCGTGCGAGGCGCCGACCTGCCACTGGGCGTACTACGACCGCAGCCCGGCGGGCCGGGGCCGCTGGTGCTCGATGGCGGTCTGCGGTTCGCGCGCGAAGATGCGCCGCTACCGCGCCAAGTAGCCCTCACGGAAGGCGACTTGAGAGGTCCCGACGCCCAGCACGGCCCAGTGGTGCAGAATGCAGCCAGACGCCGGTCCGGCCGACTGAGCCTCGGCCGGACCGGCGTCGTCCGCTCAGCCGTCGCTCAGGTGTGCGCCATGCGGTAGGGCGGCTCACCGCGTGAGCGTCGGGCAGGCCGGTGTCGTCCGCCCGCCCACGTGAGACGCGGCGGGCCGGCCCACCGGCCGAGCCTCGGCCGGACCGGCGTCGCCTGTCTCCGGACGGCTGCCTATGCCGTGGGCCGCCCCATCGCCCGGAACGTCCACCCCGCCTTGCGCCACAGCACCGGGTCGAGTGCGTTGCGCCCGTCCAGGACGACCCGGGCGCGTACGGCCTCGCCGAGGGCCGCCGGGTCCAGCTCGCGGAACTCACGCCACTCCGTCAGGTGCAGGACGACGTCGGCGCCGCGTACGGCCTCGACGGCGGTGTCGGCGTAGCCCAGGGTCGGGAACAGCCGTAGGGCGTTGGGCATGCCCTTCGGGTCGTAGACCGTGACCTGGCCGCCCTGGAGGTGGATCTGGCCGGCGACGTTCAGGGCGGGGGAGTCGCGGACGTCGTCGGAGTCCGGCTTGAAGGTCGCGCCGAGGACGGCGACGCGCTTGCCGAGGAAGGAGCCGCCGCCGAGGGCCTCGCGGGTCATCTCGACCATCTGGCCGCGCCGCCGCATGTTGATGGAGTCGATCTCGCGGAGGAAGGTCAGCGCCTGGTCGGCGCCCAGTTCACCGGCGCGGGCCATGAACGCCCGGATGTCCTTCGGGAGGCAGCCGCCGCCGAAGCCGATCCCGGCCCGCAGGAACTTCTTCCCGATCCGCTCGTCGTGCCCGATCGCCTCGGCCAGCTTCACGACATCGCCGTCCGCGGCCTCGCAGACCTCGGCCATCGCGTTGATGAAGGAGATCTTCGTGGCGAGGAAGGAGTTCGCGGCCGTCTTCACCAGCTCGGCGGTCGGGAAGTCCGTCACGACGAACGGCGATCCGGCCGCGATCGGCGGGGCGTACACCTCGCGCAGCAGCCTCTCGGACCGCTCGCTCCGTACGCCGACCACGATCCGGTCCGGGTGCAGCGTGTCCTGGACGGCGAAGCCCTCACGCAGGAACTCCGGGTTCCAGGCCAGCTCGGCGTCCTCGCCGACGGGCGCGTGCTCGGCCAGGTAGGCGGCCAGCCGGTCCGCCGAGCCCACCGGCACGGTGGACTTGCCGACGACGAGCGCGGGGCGGGTGAGGTGCGGGGCGAGCAGCTCGAAGGCCCGGTCGACGTACGACATGTCGCAGGCGTACTCGCCGTGCTTCTGCGGGGTGTTCGTGCACATGAAGTGGACGTCGCCGAACTCCGCGACCTCGGCCCAGTCCATGGTGAAGCGCAGCCGCCCGGTGGAGCCCTCGATCCCGGCGACGTGCTTGCGCAACAGCTCCTCAAGGCCCGGTTCGTACATCGGGACCTCACCCCGTTGGAGCATCTCGATCTTCTCGGGGACGACGTCCAGACCCAGCACCTCGTAGCCCAGCTCGGCCATGGCCGCGGCGTGCGTGGCGCCGAGATAGCCGGTGCCGATCACGGTGATCTTGAGGGCCATGAGTGCTCCAGAAGGGGTACGGGGGCGATGCGCGCCCGAGCATAACCGGCGCTCTCACCGGGCACCTTTCCCCCTGTCGCCAAGCTCACGTATCCCTCCCGTGGGCGGGCCCCTAAAATTTGGGTTACTTAACGGTAATTAGCACTGTGAACACAGCGTCCTTGGAGCGTGAGAGACCTTGGCCGGATCGGCTGACTTCGACCTGTACCGCCCGTCGGAGGAGCACGACATGCTCCGCGACGCGATCCGTTCACTGGCCGAGGCGAAGATCGCGCCGTACGCCGCAGTGGTGGACGAGGAGTCCCGCTTCCCGCAGGAGGCACTGGACGCCCTCGTTGCGAACGACCTGCACGCCGTCCACGTCCCCGAGGAGTACGGCGGCACCGGTGCGGACGCGCTGGCCACGGTGATCGTGATCGAGGAGGTGGCCCGGGTGTGCGCGTCCTCCTCCCTGATCCCGGCGGTGAACAAGCTGGGCTCGCTCCCGGTGATCCTCTCGGGTTCCGAGGACCTGAAGAAGAAGTACATGACGCCGCTCGCCAAGGGCGACGCGATGTTCTCGTACGCCCTCTCCGAGCCGGACGCGGGCTCGGACGCGGCCGGCATGAAGACGAAGGCGGTCCGCGACGGCGACCACTACGTCCTGAACGGTGTGAAGCGCTGGATCACCAACGCGGGCGTCTCCGAGTACTACACGGTGATGGCGGTGACCGACCCCGAGAAGCGCTCCAAGGGCATCTCCGCGTTCGTGGTGGAGAAGGCGGACGAGGGTGTCTCCTTCGGCGCCCCGGAGAAGAAGCTCGGCATCAAGGGCTCCCCGACCCGCGAGGTCTACCTCGACAACGTCCGCATCCCCGCCGACCGCATGATCGGCGCGGAGGGCACCGGCTTCGCCACCGCGATGAAGACCCTGGACCACACCCGCATCACCATCGCGGCCCAGGCCCTCGGCATCGCCCAGGGCGCCCTCGACTACGCCAAGGGCTACGTCAAGGAACGCAAGCAGTTCGGCAAGCCGATCGCCGACTTCCAGGGCATCCAGTTCATGCTCGCCGACATGGCCATGAAGATCGAGGCCGCCCGCGCCCTCACCTACCAGGCCGCGGCCGCGTCGGAACGGGGCGACAAGAACCTCACCTTCCAGGGCGCCGCCGCCAAGTGCTTCGCCTCGGACGTCGCCATGGAGGTCACCGTCGACGCGGTCCAGCTCCTCGGCGGCTACGGCTACACCCGCGACTACCCGGTCGAGCGCATGATGCGCGACGCCAAGATCACCCAGATCTACGAGGGCACCAACCAGGTCCAGCGGATCGTGATGGCCCGCAACCTGCCGTAGCCGACGAGCAGTTACGAGCGGTAGCGGTATCGAGGGCACCCCCGGTCTCCGGTGGGTGCCCTCACCGTTTCGTCAGGCATGCTGCGGCCCATGACCGACCCGACACAGACACAGACCGCCTTCGACACCGCCGAACGCACCATGTGGTCCGGCCGAGCCCACGCCTACGCGGCGAGCTTCGCCCGGCTCTGCGCACATCCCGTGGAGCGCCTGCTGGACGCTGCGCAGGTCGAGGCCGGGACGTACGTCCTCGACGCCGGCACCGGGACCGGTACGGCGGCCCTGGCCGCGCTGGGGCGGGGCGCGCGGGTGTGTGCCGTGGACGCCGATGCCGGGATGGTGGCGGTCGCGCGGGCGGCGGGGGTGGAGGCACGGGTCGCTGCACTACCCCAACTGCCTTTTCCTGACGGCGAGTTCGACGCCGTGGTCGGCAACTTCGTCATCAACCACGTCGGCCGCCCCCGCGCCGCCCTCGCCGAACTACGGCGCGTGCTGAAGCCGGGCGGACGGGTCGCGCTGACTCTCTGGGGTGCGCGGCGCGGTGCCGGGCAGGAACTGTTCGGGCGGGCCTTCGCGGCGGCGGAGGCAGTGATACCCGCGGATCTGCCGCGGCTCGACCCTGCCGAGGACTTCGCGCGTACGGCGGACGGTTTCGCGGAGCTGCTCCGCGAGGCGGGCTTCACGGACGCCGGGGCTGTCGAGCTGGAGTGGGACCACCGCACCACCGTCGACGAGTGGTGGGGCGGGCCCGCCGCCGGTGTCGCCACCGCCGGGCTCGTCGTCACCTCGCAGGAGGAGGGGACGGTCGTACGGATCAGGCGGGAGTACGACCGGCTGGCCGGTGAATTCGCCGTAGGGGGACATGAGTTGGCCCTGCCGCACATCGCCGTGTTGGCGTGCGGCAGGGCCGGCTGACAGCTCCTCAGTTACCGGAGACCGTCACCTTCTGGTCGTTGTTCAGCTCGTTCACCAGGGTCTTCACCTTCGCCTTGTCCCAGACGAGGTTGCCGCCGGTGGAGCCGGAGATCGGCATGTTCATGGAGGTGCCGTCGCCGCCGCTGACGCCCTTCATGGCCCAGAACATGGACGCGAGGTCCCAGAGCGACATGTCCTTGTCGACCGAGAGGGAGTCCAGGCCTGCGCCCAGCGTCGGGTAGAGCTTGAAGGGGTTCAGGAGGGTGCCCGGGGTCGCCACCTGGTGGGCCAGGGCCGACAGGAACTTCTGCTGGTTCTTCGTGCGCTGGAGGTCGGAGGCGGCGAACGCGTGCCGGGTGCGGACGAAGGCCAGGGCCTCCTCGCCGTTCAGAGTCTGCTTGCCGGCCTTGAAGTCGGCGCCCGAGTACGAGTCCTTGAAGCCCTTGTCGATGTCGATCGTGACCCCGCCGACCGCGTCCACGATGTCCGCGAAGCCGTTGAAGCCGATCTCGACGTAGTGGTCGATGTGCAGGCCCATGTTGTACTCGACGGTCCGCACCAGCAGCGTCGGGCCGTCCTCCGCGTACGCCGCGTTCAGCTTCGTCTGGCGGCCCGTGTTCTGGTACGTCTTGCCCGAGGTGGAGCCTACGTACGACGGGATCGTGACGTTCGAGTCGCGCGGCAGTGAGATCAGGGTGTCGCCGCTGTCGCCCACGTGCAGGATCATCATCGAGTCCGTGCGCTTGCCCGCCGCGGAACCGGTGTGCAGCTTCTTCTTCTCGGCCGCGGTCAGCCCCTCGCGGCTGTCGGACCCGACGATCAGGTAGTTCGTGCCGTCGCCCGCCTCCGGCCGGTCGATCACCTTCGACAGGTCGACGTCGCGGTTCAGCTTGGAGTCGGCCCAGAAGTAGGTCGCCACGGAGGTCACGACCAGCACGGTGACCAGGGTGATCGCGCCCCACTTGATACGCCGGCGCCAGTTCGGCGCGCGGCGCGGACCACGCCCGCCGTCCGGCCCCTGCGGTCCGCCCGGCCCGCCACCGCCGTAGACCTGGCCGGTGTTGTAGCCGTCGTGCCCGTTGTTGTCGTAGCCGCCCTGGCCGTAGCCGTTCTGGCCCTCGTCATAGCCCTGGCCGCCCGTGTACGACGGCTGCGGCGGGACTCCGGCGCCGTACGGCGGGGCCTGCGGGCCGCGTCGTACCTGGCGCATCACACGTGCGCTTTCCGGCTGTGCGTTCGCGCTGCCGCGTCCGTACTGATTGCCGCGGTCGTCGCCGGACCATGCCTCGGGCCAATCGTTCATGGGGCCCAGTGTGCAGGTAGCGGCTATGTCGTTTACAAGGGTCGTAGGAAAATCAGGGCACTGCTGTTGCGAAGCCAACACAAAGTCCGCAGATGTCCACTCACATAGGGTGGCGTCCATGACAGATCTGCCGGGCAAGCCGACGTCCGCCTCCCGGACCACCCTCAGCCACATCATGACCAACGCCGACACGAACCTTCTGGGGACGGTGCACGGCGGGGTCATCATGAAGCTGGTCGACGACGCGGCGGGCGCCGTCGCCGGGCGGCACAGCGGCGGACCGGCCGTGACCGCGTCGATGGACGAGATGGCGTTCCTGGAACCGGTTCGCGTCGGCGACCTCGTCCATGTGAAGGCGCAGGTCAACTGGACCGGGCGGAGCTCCATGGAGGTCGGCGTACGGGTCATGGCCGAGCGCTGGAACGAGTCGACCCCGGCCACCCAGGTCGGCTCCGCGTACCTCGTCTTCGCCGCCGTCGACGCCGACGGCAAGCCCCGCGCGGTCCCGCCCGTCCTCCCGGAGACCGAGCGCGACGAGCGCCGCTACCAGGAGGCCCAGATCCGCCGCACCCACCGCCTGGCCCGCCGCCGCGCGATCATGGAGCTGCGCGAGAAGCGGGCCGCGGAGGGCCTCGACGACTGAGACCCGCCCGCCGGCGCTGTTACAAACGCCCCACCTCGTCACGAACACCCCACCTCTTCATGAACATCTCAGTTCGCTACGAACACCCCACCTCGTCCCCCGTCACCACCCCGAACTCGCCCTGCTGCACATCTGTCGCCCGCACCCGAGTGACCTGCTTGAAGTCTCTCCCGGCGATCACCTTCAGCACCGGCCCCTGCCCCTTCACCGCCCGCAGCTCGCTCCCGGGCAGCGCCGCCGCGAGCGATTTCGCGGAACGGTCCCAGCGGGGGTCGTAGGCGACGACCGTCCGTCGTACGGCGTGGTCGGCCGCGCTCGTCGGCTGGTGCGACGTACGGAAGCCGGTCGCCGCGAGCGCCGCGTCGACGCGCTTGCCGAGACCGCCGGTCGCCGTGCCGTTCTCCACCTGGACCTGGATCTGCTGCGGGGCCACGTCCACCTTCACGGCGTTGGCGTGCGCCGCCTTGTGCACAGTCAGGGGCTTGTCGTCGCGCAGGGCCTGGAAGAGCTTGGCGGCCTTCGGCTCGTCCCATTTCAGGGTGGAGCCGATGCCCTTCACGACGTATCCCATCTGCCCGATCGGGACCGTGGTGAACTCGGAGGAGGACGGCGAGAAGGTGCGCATCGCCCGCCCCAGGTCGAGGAGTTCGTCGGTGCCGAAGCCCTTGTCCGCGCGGACCGAGCCGAGCACGGCCCGGGTCACGTCACGGAACTTCAGCGGGTTCAGCAGCACCCCGGAGGAGGTGGCCTGGTCGATCAGCGCCGCGAGGAAACGCTGCTGGCGCTTCATCCGGCCGAGGTCGGAGGCGCCGTCTACGTGCCGCGAGCGGACGTACTGCAGGGCCTGCCCGCCCATCAGGGTGTGCGAACCGGCGGGCAGATCGAGACCGGTGTACGAGTCCTTGAGCGGCTCGGCGGTGCAGATCTTCACGCCACCGAGGACGTCGACGGTCTTCATGAAGCTGGTGAAGTCGACCTCCAGGTAGTGGTCGATCTTCACGTGGGTCATGGACTCGACGGTCTGGACGGTGAGGTTGGGGCCGCCCTCCGCGTACGCAGCGTTGAGCTTGATGGGGTGCGGGCCGTGGTGCTCGCCGGTGGTCTGGTCGACGTGCGGGGGCGTCTCGGCGTAGGAGTCGCGGGGGAGGCTGACGACGCTGGCGCGCTCCCGGTCCTCCGAGATGTGCACGATCATGATCGTGTCGGTGCAGTGGCAGGGCGCGCCGCCGAGGTGGTACTGGCGCCGCTCCTGCTCGGTGATCTTGTCGCGGCCGTCGGTGCCGACGAGCAGGACGTTCATGCCGTGGCCCGCGCGCGGGCGGTTCTTCATGTCCTTGAAGGGGTCGACGCGGGCGATGTCCGCGTCGAGGCTGGTGACCACCGCGTGCCCGATCCCGGCGGACGCGAGGACCACCACGGACAGCGTGGTCGCCGCCCGCATGGCCCAGCGCGGCTTCTTCTTCGGTCGTACGGGTGGCCGTGGGCGCCGCTGCGGTGGACGGGCGGCGGGGGAGCGGCGGGGCGGCGTGGGCATGGGGGACACCTCCGCGAGGGCCGTACGTGGGATCTTGAGCACCGTAGGCCGATACGATCTGATACGACGGCAGACGCCCGGGCGGGGCGCGTCCGTGTCCCCCGTTCGCGGTAACGTGAGCCCCCTATGAACGCCAAGCCCGACGTGCGACTCCCCGCCGTTTCTGTGATCATGCCCGTTCTCGACGAGGAGCGGCATCTGCGCGGAGCCGTCCAAGCGATCCTCGCGCAGGAGTACGACGGCGAGATGGAGGTCGTGATCGCCATCGGTCCCTCGAAGGACCGTACGGACGAGATCGCGGCCCAGCTCGTGGCGGAGACTGCGTCTTCTGAAAACAAGCGCGTCCACACCGTCCCGAACCCCACCGGCCGTACGCCCGCCGCCCTCAACGCCGCGATCAAGGCCTCCCGCCATCCGATCGTCGTCCGCGTCGACGGCCACGGCATCCTCTCGCCGAACTACATCGCCACCGCCGTACGCCTCCTGGAGGAGACCGGCGCGCAGAACGTCGGCGGCATCATGCACGCCGAGGGCGAGAACGCCTGGGAGGACGCGGTCGCCGCCGCGATGACCTCGAAGATCGGCGTGGGCAACGCGGCCTTCCACACGGGAGGGGAGGCGGGCTCCGCCGAGACGGTGTACCTCGGCGTCTTCCGCCGCGAGGCACTGGAGCAACAGGGCGGCTACAACGAGGAGTTCATCCGCGCCCAGGACTGGGAGCTGAACTTCCGCATCCGCGAGGCGGGCGGCCTGATCTGGTTCTCACCCGAGCTCCGGGTCTCGTACCGCCCCCGCCCGTCGGTGAAGGCCCTCGCCAAGCAGTACAAGGACTACGGCCGCTGGCGGCACGTCGTCGCCCGCTACCACGAGGGCTCCATCAACCTCCGCTACCTCGCCCCGCCGACGGCGGTCTGCGCGATCGCGGCGGGCATCGTGGCCGGCGCGGCCCTGACCCCCTGGGCCTTCCTGATCCCGGCCGGCTACCTCGCGGCAATCACCCTCGGCTCCCTCCCCGCAGGCAAGGGCCTCCCCCTGAAGGCCCGCCTCCAGATCCCGGTAGCCCTCGCCACCATGCACATGTCCTGGGGCTACGGCTTCCTCACCAGCCCCAAGTCCCTTGCGCGCAGGGTGATCGCGTCCAGGCGTCCCGCGGTACTCAGCTCGACCAGCAGCTGAGTACCGTCACACCGACGACCCGGACTGCTACCAGACGTAGTTCGGGTCGACGTGCATGCATGCCGTGGTGTCCGAGCCGTTGAGGGCGTCCGCCGAGGTCGGGGTCGTGTCGTCCTCGGCCGGGGCCTTGTACTTCGTGCCGGTCGTCCAGTCCGCGCCGACGACCAGGGTGACGCCGGAGACGCTCGTGGACTTCTTCACCGTGCTCGTCGGGATGCCGAGGGCCTTGGCGACCCGTTGGGCGTCGCCCTCCAGGTCGGCGCTCGGGTAGCGGACGAGCGTCGTGGCCTGGATGGGGGCCGTCGAGGAGTCGGCGACCGCCTCCTTGAAGCCCTTGCCGACGAGGAGTTGGGCGATCGAGGTGGCCCGGCCGCGGACCGCGCCCGTCGTGTCGGTGCGGGTGCCGTTCTCCACCTGTACGGCGATCTTGTCGTCGGCGGCGGCCGGATCGCTGGACGCCTTCACCGCCGTAGCCGACTTCTTCTTGTCCTTGCCGTCCAGCGCGATGTCCTCACGGACCAGCCGGAACAGCTGGTCGGCGTCGGTCGTCCTGGGCACCACCCGGCCGCTGCTGCCCGAGTACTCCCACGGCATCGTCGTCATGGTGATCCGGCCGGTCGGAACCTTCTTCAGCTCCTTGCTCAGGTCGTACAGCTTGGCCACGGTCCCGAGGCCGTTGTCGACCGTGAGCGCCTTCGTGGCCGTCTCGGCGAGGCTGCGCAGCTTCGTCGGGTTGCTCAGCGTGGCGTTCTCCCGCAGCTGGCGGACCATCGAGTTCATGTACTGGTGCTGCGCCTTGGTCCGGGCGATGTCGGTGTCGTCCTCGAAGCCGTAGCGCGTGCGCAGCCACTGCAGGGCCTGCTTGCCCTTCACCGCCGTGGTGCCCTTCTTCAGCTTCAGGCCCGAGCCCTTGCCGGAGGAGGTGTGTGAGTAGATGTTGGCGTCCACGCAGACCGGCACCCCGCCGATCGCGTCCGCCATCGAGACGACACCCGAGAAGTCGACCATCATGAAGTGGTCGATGTGGATGTCGGTCAGCTTCTCCCAGGTCGCCACCGTGCACCCGGGGCCGCCGCGGCCCAGCGAGTCGTTCGTGATGACGTCCGTCTCGGCCGCGTACGTCTTGCCGGTGTCCGGGTCCGTGCACTTGGGGATGTCCGTCAACGTGTCGCGCGGCATGCTCACGACCGACATGTTGCTGCGGTCCGCGGAGACGTGGAGCAGCATCTGGACGTCGGCGCGGGCCGGGGTGTCGAAGGTGTCCTTCGCGCCGCCGAGCTTCTGGTTCTCCGCGGAGTCCCGCGCGTCCGAACCGATCAGCAGGATGTTCAACGGCTTCTGCCCGGCCGCGTTGGCCTTGGACTCGGCCGCCCGGTCCTTCTCGTCCCCGATGTTCAGGGGGTCTTTCTTTATGTTGTGGTTGAGGTGCTGGTAGTACAGGTATCCGGCGCCGGCCGTCCCGAGTATGACCAGCACGAGGACACTCGCCGACCAGCGCAACGCCCGTCGGCTACGGCCCTTGCGTCTGCCCCCGTCCCCGTCCGAGGGGCTCTTCCCCTTCGCCGGTCTCTTCCCGTCCGCCGGCGTGAGCGACATCGTGTCCTCAACCGCCGGCACCTCCCCACGCACGCTGCTCCGAGTCAAGTCCCCACCCCTCCACGACGCGCCCTGACGCACGGGTCCGCCCCGCGCCCCGTTAGACGCGGAACGGACCCGTGTGGTCACTTACTTGGCGCACTCAACCTTGTCCGCCGTGGACTTCTGGACCCCCTCCGGCGTCGACCCCGCTGTCGAGGTGAGCGGGACGCCGGCTCCCTTGAAGTCCTTGCCCAGGGTCAGCGTCATCGCCGGCAGCCCCTGGGAGTTCTGCACACTCTTGCCCGGCTTCATCGCGGACCCCGAGAGACCCATGATGTCGGCGAGCCGTCGAGCCTGGTCCGCCTGGTCGGGTGCGTACTCAAGGGTCGTCTTCGCGAGCACCGCCGGAGCGTTGCCCGCGTTCTCGGACTTGAGCACGCCCTCATCATTCTGCAGCCACGTAAGAGTTTCCTGTGCGCTGCCGGCGACGGCCCCTCCGTTGAGGATCCGCACCCGCACCGCGGAGGCGGCGGACTTGGTGCCCTTGAGCCGGGCGGCCACGGCGGCCTTCTCCTTCGCGGCCTTCTGCTTGACCGCGGTGAAGGAGGTGTCGCTCTTGATCAGGGAGAAGACCTGCGGGGCGGTCGTGTTGTTGAGGACGACCGTCACCGGGGTCTTCTCCGCCGGGTTGTCGACGACCGGCACGGTGGTGAAGGTCAGGTTCTTCGGGTTGAGCTTGCCCAGCTCAAGACCGAGGTCCTTCAGCTTGCTGATGCTGTCGAGGTTGTCGTCGACGGTCAGCGCCTTGGTGCCGGCCTCGGCCAGCTTCAGCATCTTCCCGGGGTTGGTGAGCGTGGAGTTGGACTTCAGCTTCCGCATCAGCGCGCTCAGGAACTGCTGCTGCAGCGTGATCCTGCTCAGGTCACCGCCGAAGCCGACCGAGTGCCGGGTCCGCACGAAGGCCAGCGCCTGCTCGCCCGAGAGGTTGTGCGTGCCCTTGGACAGCTTCAGATGCGAGTCGGAGTCGTCGATGTTCTTGGCCAGACAGACCTCGACCCCGCCGACGGCGTCGGTGAGCGTCTTCACGGCGTTGAAGTCGGCCACCATGAAGTCGTCGGGCTGGATCCCGGTCAGCTCGGTGACCGTCCGCACGGTGCAGCTGGGCGTACGCCCGTCCTGCCCGAGGCTCGTGTTGAAGCGGACGCTCGTCGTCCCCGGGATGACCTTGGACGTGCCGTCCGACTGGGTCGTAGGACAGTCCGGGACGTCGGTGATCAGGTCGCGGGGGATGCTGAGCGCGGTCGCGTTCGAGCGGTCCTTGGACACGTGCAGCAGGATCGTGGTGTCCGCGTGGCCGACGCTGCCGGCGTCGCCGTAGCCCTCGTTGCCCGCGCCGGTGCGCTTGTCGGTGCCGATCACCAGCAGGTTGATGGCCTTGCCCTTGCTGAAGCCACCGGTGCTCGCGCCGTCGTCGGAGACGGCCGTGATGTTGTCGTTGAGGTGCTTGATGTAGAGGTACCCGGCCGCGGAGACGGCGACCAGCACGAAGGCCAGCCCGCCGCCGGTCCACATCAGGACCTTCTTGCCCTTGGCCTTCTTCGCCGGTCGGCGACCGCGCCTGGCCGGTGGCTCCTCGGGCGCGCCCCGCCGTCTGCGCGGCGGTGGCACCTCACGCCCCGGACTCCTCGGGACCGTCTCCCGCTCCGGCGCCGCGACACTGCGGTTCTGCGCAGTGGCTCTACGGGGCCCCGGCACCGCTGACTGCGGTGTGGAAGGAGTCAGTCGCAGTTCGTATTCACCAGTGTTCGGATTGAGTACCCACTGGTCTGCGGGGTCGATGTTGTCCGCCCGCCCACGGCCTTGCGCGTCCACGGTTTACCGAATCCTCCGTCGGGGCCACGCGGCGCCTTCCCCCTCCAGGCGCTCGGGTCTCGTTCATCCAGTGCGGCAAGCACACCGGATCGCTCACACTATCCGTCCAGTTGAGCGGCAAGTGACTGCGGTGACAAATTCCACGTCCCTACAACCGGTCAATCCGTCCTATTTTTCGGAACAAAAGTTCGTCGACTTGGTGATCGCTTTACCCACAGGTGTCCTCGGCGGCGGTGTTCCCGCGAAACGTGGGCGCGGGTGAGACCTCTGAACCGGGCGCCGTATTACGGGCGTTTGCGACAGAATCCTGCGGAACTTCCTCCGTCACCGCGACGGTCGCGTCCGCCCGGAGCCGGGCGAACAGCTTTTCGGCCTCGGGCTCCACGAGCTGGTCGCGATTCGCGTTGTAAATGTACGACTCCCGCGGAACGGTGAGGAATTGCACATGTTCGGTGGGGATGTTCCGCAGCCCGCGCACCAGTTCGTACAAACCGCGCAGATTGGCCAGTTCCGGATCGGTGGTCAGTGAAGAGGTGGCCGCATCGAGCACGGGATACAGCTTCACCGGATTGAACAGCACGTCATCGCTCTGCACCTTGTTGACGAGCGCCCCCAGAAACCCCTGCTGACGGTCCATCCGATCGGTGTCACTGCCGTTCCCGAGCGACTTCCGCGCCCGCACATACCCGAGCGCCTGCTCTCCATCGAGAGTCACGCGCCCCGCAGGCAGCTTCAACCGGGCGGCCTTGTCGCGAATAGGACTCTTCAGACAGACCTGCACCCCGTCCACGGCGTCGACCATGTCCTTGAACCCATGAAAGTCCACCACCATGTGGTGGTCGATCCGCACGTTCGTCAGCTTCTCCACGGTCCGGATCGTGCACCCCGAACCCCCCACCTGGAACGCGTAGTTGAACATCGCGAACATCGGCTCGGTCCGCGTCCCGTCCGGCCGCAGACACCCCGGTACGTCCACCATCAGGTCCCGCGGCAACGACACGGCGGTGGCGCTGCGCCGGTCGGCCGCCAGATGCAACAGGATCGTCGTGTCCGACCGCTCGGTCCCCGAGTCCCGCCCGTACTCCGCGTTCCCGTCCCCCGACCGCGAGTCGGACCCGATCAGCAGAATGTTCTGCGCCCCCTTCACGAGGGCGGTGGGCCGCTCCTTCTCGTACCGGGCGAGCTCGGCGGCGGCGGCGTTGTCGGGCGTGATGTTCGAGTCGAGCTTCGCGTAGACACCCCATCCGACACCGGCGGCCCCTACGACGACCAGTCCCACCCCGGCCCCGACCCCCCGAACCCACCGCCGACGCCGCCGCCGTATGAGCCCCGTCCCGGAAGCGGAAGCCCCCGCACCCGGCCCGAGAACGCCTCCTACGGTGTCGTCGAACACGTGCGGTTCCACCCCTCATGGCCGTCGTAAGAGTGTGTGGTCCTGCGTGTGGTTCTGCTCTTACGACCATGGCGCGGATGGGGTGGGGAGGCGGGGGTTAGTGACCCATTCGGGTGACCGTGATGCCCTCAGGGGCGCGGGGCTGTATCGATGTGCGGCTCCGCCGCGTGGGCGCGACCAGCCGCAACGCGCCCGCACCCGCCAGACAACCGTCACCACCCCCTTCAGAGGCGCGAAACAGTCACCCGCTCACTCTCAACCCGCTTGGCCAAGGACTCCTCGCCCAGCTGATCCAGATTCCGGCACAACACCACGGACCCCCCAGAGGCAAGCGGCGCATACAACCCCGCGCTCAGCCCCTCCCACCTGTCGTACGAGAGCCCGGACAGCACCCGAGCCCCCGCATCCCCGTCGGCAAGGGCCCGCTCGACAACCTCGGCCCCCGTGAACTCGCTCCCGCCGACGACCAACGCAGGCTCCTCGGGGTCAACGGGAGAGAACGCCACAAACCGATCCCCCTGACCCGGCACCTCGACGGCATAGTCGACGAACCCGGCCGGGGTCTGCGGAAACCGCCCTCCGAGCGGCCGCAGGGCAAGGGCGACCCGCTCCCCACCGCACGCCCGAGCCGCTTCCAGGGACTCCGGCCCGCTGACCACCACATCGGCCCCGGAGGGATCCCCTCCCACGTCCGCGACCACCCCCACCGACGAACACGCCAGCAACCACACCGCCGTCTGCCAGTGCGCCGGCAACAACACCGCGACCCGATCGCCGGGCCCAGCGCCGAGATCCCCCTGAAGCAGATTCGCGGTCTTGGCCACCCAATTGGCGAAGGTGGCCACGGACAATTCGACACGTTCCCCCGTGGCGTCGTCGTAGAAGGTCACCAGGGGGCGGCCGGGATCCGCGGCGAGCGCGGAACGCAGCAGGTCGGCAGGGGTGCGATCGGTGGCGTTCACCCGCGCAAGCGTACGCGGGCGCCCACCGCCGCACGCCCCCGCGTCCGGCGCCGGACCACCGGTTCGGACGAACGGCAGCCGACGGTCCGTCAATTCCCGGATGGGCAGATATGTATGGCTATGTTCAGAATCAGGGGCATGCGTGGATTCCTTGCTTCCTCGATCGGCGTCACCTGCGCGGCCGCACTGGCCCTCCCGCTCACCCTGCCCGCGGCCGCGGCGCCGGCATCGGCATCGGCATCGGCGGCGCGGTCAACGAGCGGCGCGAGAACCGCGTCGACGACCGCCGCACCGGACCTCCCCGGCAGCACCCAGTCGCTGCCCCTCACCCCCCGTACCCGCGACCGCACCCTGGGCGCGGCCCCCGAACAGGGCCTCACCCGCGACGACGTCCACCGCTTCTCCCTCGTCGGCGTCACCTGGTCCGACCCTGACACCGAACTGCGCGGCCAGGTCCAGGTCCGCACCCGGGCCACCGGCACCGGCGAGTGGTCCGGCTGGCGGGACATCGACACCCACAACGAGGACCACGGCGCCGACCCCGGCACCGCCGAACGCGACTCGGGCCACGTCCACGGCTCCACGGCCCCGCTGTGGGTGGGCGACTCGGACGGAGTGGACGTACGCGTGAGAGCGGACACGGCGGCGACGAGGACCGTAGGAAACACCGACGAACAGCCGTCCTTCCTTCCCACCGGCCTGCACCTGGAACTGGTGGACCCGGGCGCGGCGGAAGCCCCGGCCGCGGGCGCCCGTCCCGCGACCACCAACCGCACCGCCACCCCCCGCCTCGCCGCCACCGAGCTCCCGGCGCTGAGCAGGCAGGCCACGGAGCGGGAACTGGTCGCCGTTGGCGGCAAGGTGCAGCCGTACATCGGCCCGCGCCCGCGGATCGTCACCCGGCACGGCTGGGGTGCCGACGAGAAGCTGCGGGAGAAGGGGTTCGTGTACACGAAGAAGGTCAAGGCGGCCTTCGTGCACCACACCGCGACCGGCAACAACTACCGCTGCTCGCAAGCGCCTTCAGTCATTCGCGGTATCTACCGCTACCACGTCAAGAGCAGTGGCTGGCGTGACATCGGCTACAACTTCCTCGTCGACAAGTGCGGGACCATCTACGAGGGCCGCGCCGGGGGAGTGGCGAAGGCGGTCATGGGCGCCCACACCCTCGGTTTCAACACCAACAGCATGGGGATCGCGGTCCTCGGAACCTTCGGCAGCGCCAAACCGTCCTCGGCGGCAGTGACCGCCATCGCCAAGCTCACCGCCTGGAAGCTCGGCCTCTACGGGGTCAATCCGCGCGGCAAGACATACCTGAAGTCCGGTGGTGGCAATCTCTACCGAAAAGGAAAGAACGTACGACTCAATGTGATCTCCGGCCATCGGGACGGGTTCGCCACGGAGTGCCCAGGTCGGCAGCTCTACGGCAAGCTCGGCTCGGCCCGCTCCACGTCGGCCCGTTACCAGGGCCGCTGACCGGGGCGGACCGACAGGGGGGCCGGGGAAGGGTCTGCGGAACACCTGCGCAGCCGCACAGTGACGCGCGGCTGAGCGGATCCACGGTCTGCATACACTGGCCGGCCGAAAAAACAGTTCGGCCGGTCCCGGCAGGAAGCAGAGACGACAGGTGACAGAAGCGATCCTCCTGGTCGGCGGCAAGGGCACCCGGTTGCGCCCGCTCACGGTGCACACCCCGAAGCCGATGGTCAGGGCGGCGGGGGTGCCGTTCCTCACGCATCAGCTGGCGAGAGCGAGAGCGGCGGGCGTGGACCACATCGTCCTGGCCACTTCCTATCTGGCGGAGGTGTTCGAACCGCACTTCGGTGACGGTTCGTCCCTCGGCCTCCACATCGAGTACGTCACGGAGGACGAGCCCCTCGGCACGGGCGGCGCGATCCGCAACGTGGCCGCGCGGCTCCACTCGGGTCCCGACGACCCGGTCCTGATCTTCAACGGCGACATCCTGACGGGCCTGGACATCAGGGCCCTGGTCCATACCCACGAGACAACGGGCGCGGACGTCTCCCTCCACCTGACGAAGGTGACGGACCCGCGCGCGTACGGCCTGGTCCCCACGGACGAGACGGGCAGGGTCCTCGCCTTCCTGGAGAAGCCCCAGACCCCCGAGGAGATCGTCACCGACCAGATCAACGCGGGTGCGTACGTCTTCCGCCGCTCGATCATCGACACGATCCCGGCAGGCCGCCCGGTGTCGGTGGAACGGGAGACTTTCCCGGACCTGCTGGCCGCCGGCGCCCACCTCCAGGGCCTGGTCGACTCGACGTACTGGCTGGACCTCGGCACCCCGGCGGCCTTCGTCCGAGGCTCGGCGGACCTGGTCCTGGGCCGGGCCCCGTCCCCCGCGATCCCGGGCCGCTGCGGCGACCGCCTGGTCCTCCCTACGGCCCGAGTGGCCGCCGACGCCAAACTGACGGGCGGCACGGTGGTGGGCGAGGGCGCGTTCGTGGCAGAGGGCGCGAGGGTCTTCGGCAGCACGATCCTGCCGGGCGCGGTCATCGAACCGGGAGCCGTCATCACCGACTCCCTCATCGGCACCCGGGCCCGCGTCGGCGAACGCTCCGTCCTCACCGGCACAGTCATCGGAGACGGCGCGATCATCGGCGCCGACAACGAACTCCGGGACGGCATGCGGGTGTGGTGCGATGCGCGGATCCCGGCGGGGGCGGTGAGGTTCTCTTCGGATCAGTGAGGTCGGATCAGTAGGGGGACAGGGGGTGGGGGTGGGGGTGGGGGTGGGCGACTGTTGGCCTGCCTCCAAGCCTGCCGGGTCGTGTGGGGGTGCACTTCGGGGCGTACTGGGCCGGTGGTGCTGCGCTTCTGGCCCACCGAGTCGACCGCCGGTGCATTTCTTGGCGTACCGGGTCGGCGGTGTAGTGCTTCTTGGCGTACCGGGTCGGCGGTGCAGTGCTTCTCGGCGTACCGAGTCGGCGGTGCAGTACTTCTCGGCGTACCGAGTCGGTAGTGCGGCACTTCTAGGCCAACCGAGTCGGGTGGTGGGTGGGCATAGGCCTGGGGGTCTGGGGGCGGAGCCCCCAGGGACGGCAGCTGAAGCCCCCCCCAGCAGCTGAAGCCCCCCAGCAACCGAAGCACCCCCGGCAGCTGAAGCCCCCCGCACCTCACAACGCCCCGATGTCCCCCCGCGGCATCTTCGGCGCCCGTCTCGCCGGAGTCCGCCCGCTCAGCAGAATCAACCGAGCCGCCCGATGCCGCTGCCCCGCATACGGCTCCAGCAACGACAACATCACCGAGTCGTCCGCGTCCCGGTCCCCGGCCAACGCCCACCCCACGATCCCCGGCAGATGCAGATCCCCCACGGTCACCGCATCTGCCGCCCCATGACTCCGCTGCACGGTCTCCGCGGACGTCCACACCCCCACCCCCGGCACCACCTCCAACCGAGCCCGCGCATCCTCCGCGGACATCGCCCCCGCCTGCTCCAGCCGCGCGGCGACCCGTACGGCACGCAGAATCGTCGAGGCCCGCTTGTCGTCGACCCCGGCCCGATGCCACTCCCACGACGGGATCAACGCCCACGCCCGCGGCGCCGGCATCACCCACATCCGCCCGCCGACAGGACCGGGCGCCGGCACCCCGAACTTCCGTACCAACAACCGCCAGGCCCGATACGCCTCGTCGGTCGTCACCTTCTGCTCCAACACCGACGGAATCAACGACTCCAGCACCAGCCCGGTCCGCGTCAACCGCAACCCCGGCCGCCGATGCTGAGCCACCGCCACAAGCCGATGCCGAGGCACGAACGCCTCAGGATCGTCAGCGGCGCCGAGCATCTCCGGCAACCGCTCCAACAACCACCCCGCCCCCGGCCCCCAGGCCTCCCCGCGCACCTCACCCCCGTGAGCGGACACCCGCAAGGTCCCCGGCCCGACGGGCGTAAGACTGGCCCGCCACACAGCCCCGTCCGCGTCCGCCCGAAACGTGGGATCCCCGGGCCCCCGCCGCAACGGCCCGAGCACCAGCCCCAGATCGAGCACCCCATCCGGCACCCACCTCCGCACCCGTCCCGCTTCGGCGACCTGCCGAGGGATACCCCCGGGCACGACGACATCCCCGCCTCGCACGGTCGTACGAGTGGGCCGAGGAGCGAAACGTCCGGCCACGGTGAGTTCCAGGGGGTGATGTGAGGTGCCTGAAGAGTCCTACGAGCCTAGGGTGCAGCGCGCCCCCATAGGGGCGCGGGGCTGTGCCAATATGCGGCTCCGCCGCGTGGGCGCGCTCAGCCACAAACGACCCGCACCCGCACCCGCAACCGACACCAGCCCCAACGGCGATTCACCGCACCTCGATAAACGCCCCCGCATCCCGCTCAGCCCGAGCGGCAGGCGACACGGCCGCATGCCCCACAGCCACCGCCCCCATCGGATCCCACCCCTCCGGAAGCCCCAACACCCCCCGCACGACATCCCGGCAGAACATCGTCGACGAAACCCACGCCGACCCCAACCGCTCCCCGGCAAGCGCCACCAGGAAGTTCTGCACACCCGCTCCCGCCGCCACCACGAACATCTCCCGCTCCGCCCCGTCCCGCCGCGCGTCCCCGTACGTGTGCGACCCGTCCATGACGAGACACGGCACCACGAGATACGGCGCCCCGCGCAACACGTCCCCGCGCCGCACCCGCTTCGCGATGGACTCCTCGGACTTCCCGTCCCGCCGCAGATCCGCGATCCACGCGTCCCGCATCGCGTCCAGCAGCGAGGTCCGGGACTCCTCGGACTCCAGCAGCACGAACCGCCACGGCGTCGTGTGATGCGGCGCCGGCGCGGTCACCGCCGCGGCCACGGCCCGTCGTACGGCACCGGGGTCGACCGGCTCGTCCGTGAAGGCCCGCACCGTACGACGCTGGGTCACCGCCTCCCGTACCGCCTCGGACGTCCCGAGCCGGAACATGTCGTCGCGCCCGCCCCGCACCATGGCCCGCGCCCCCAACCCGTCGTCCTCGGAGGTCACGACATGCGGCAGCCCCCGCACCACGGCGACCGGCAGCCCCGCGGCCTTGCCCTTGACGAGATCACCGGCGGCGGCCAGTTCGTCCGCCGTGGCCACGACCGTCGCGCTCAGCGGATTGCCGTACGCGTCCGTGCCCCCGCGCAGATCGTCCAGTACGCGAACCCCGGCGGCGCCGATCGCGACGTCCGTGAGCCCCGTGCGCCACGGTCGCCCGAAGGTGTCGGTAACGACGACGCCGACGTCGACGCCGAGCGCGTCCCGCAGCCCGTCGCGGATCGCGCGCGCGGACGCGTCCGGGTCCTCGGGCAGCAACAGCACAGTGCCGGCAGGGGTGTTGGAGGCGTCGACCCCGGCCGCGGCCATGATCAGCCCCTGCCGGTTCTCGACGATCCGCAGGGCTCCGCGCCGCGCCACGACCCGTACGGTCTCGGCGTCGATCGCGGCCTCCCGGTCGGTCGCCTCGACGATCCGCCCCTCCGCCTTGGACACGATCTTCGAGGTGACGAGGAGTACGTCCCCGTCGACCAGCCCGGGCTCGGCCGCGGCGATCAGCTTGGCCAGGTCGTCCCCGGCCGCCACCTCGGGCATCCCGGGCACGGCCCAGACCCGGTACCCCTCCACCGGTGCCACCTCGCTCATGCCGCCCGCACCTCCTCCGCCAACGCCAGCGCCTCCCGCGCCATCCGCGCGGTCGCCTCGGTGTCGGTCATCATCAGCGGTACGGCCCGGCACCGGATGCCGGCCGCCTCGACCTCCGCCACGGCGGCCGCGTCCACGGTGTCGACGAGCCAGCCGTCGAGGAGCCCCGAGCCGTAGTGCTCGGCCACCGCCGTGGCCGTGGACTCCACGCCCACCGCCGCGAGCACCTTGTCGGCCATCCCGCGCACGGGCGCGTCCCCGACGATGGGGGAGAGGCCGACCACGGGCACCCCGGCCTCGGCGATCGCCTCGCGGATGCCGGGCACGGCGAGGATGGTGCCCACGGAGACGACCGGGTTGGACGGCGGGAAGAGGATGACGTCCGCCTCCGCGATCGCCTCCAGGACCCCGGGCGCGGGCTTGGCCTGCTCGGCCCCGACCGGCACGACGGCCTCGGCGGCGACCGACGCGCGCAGCCGTACCCAGTACTCCTGGAAGTGGATCACCTTGCGCTCGCCGTCCACCTCGACGGCGACATGCGTCTCGACGCGGTCGTCCGTCATGGGGATGAGCCGCACCCCGGGCTGCCACCGGTCGCACAGCGCCTCGGTGACCGCGCTCAGCGGGAACCCGGCGCCGATCATCTGCGTCCGCACGATGTGCGTGGCGAAGTCCCGGTCGCCGAGCCCGAACCACTCGGGCCCGACCCCGTACGCCCCGAGCTCCTCCTTGAGATGGAAGGTCTCGTCGGCCCGACCCCAGCCCTGCTCCTCGTTGATGCCGCCGCCGAGCGTGTACATCACCGTGTCGAGGTCCGGGCAGACCTTCAGCCCGAAGAGGTGGATGTCGTCCCCCGTGTTGCCGATCACCGTGATGTCCGCGTCCGGCACGGCCTGCTTGAGACCGCGCAGGAACCGGGCACCACCGATACCGCCTGCCAGAACCACAATGCGCATGGGGACAAGTCTTGCAGGCGGGTCCGACAACGCGGCGGGCAGTCGCCGGTTCGAGGGCCGGGCGGTCGTCTCGTCGCGCGCCCGGCGGTCACCGCGTCGCGTCAGGCGGTCACGGCGTCGACCGGTTCGGACCCGGTGCGCCGCGCGCACGCCGTGTGCATCGGCATCTCGGTCAGGCCCGGGAAGTAGACGTGCAGGCTTATGGCCGGTTCGAGGGTGTCGTTGACGACCTCGTGGACGTACCCCGGCGCGAACACCCGCTGCGCGCCCGCCCCCAACGCGCGCGTGCCCCGTTCGGTGCGCTCGGTCAGGGTGCCGTCCAGGACGGTCAGCACACCGGAGGAACGGCCGTGGTCGTGCAGTCCGCTGCCCTGTCCGGGCACCCAGGACAGCAGCCACACCTCGTAGCCGGGGCCGGTGCTCAACCGGTGGTACCAGCGGGTCGTCGCGTCGTACTCGACGAGATGCTCCCACTGGGCGCGGTCGGCCGCGACGGAACGCGCCAGGCCGACGAACTCGGCCAGGGTGGCGGGGTGTTCGCGCGGCGGCTGGAGGAGGTGCGGGACTTCGAGGATGTCGCCGGCGATCTGGAGGTCGCTGTCGCTGTTCATGGGGGTGCGGTGGTTCCTCGGCGTAAGAAGTAACGGCGGGGGCTGGGTGTCACCAAACAGACAAGCAAGTGGGGCCGGAGCGCGTGGGGCTCAACAGCCGGAACAGCAACAACAGCTACAGCGAGCGTGGGCAGCACCGAGGGACCCGGCGGTGCGGGTCGAGGTGAGTGCCGAGTTCGCGAGCATGCCCACAAGGACAGCGGTTCACACCCGCACTGTCAACTCGACGCCCGGTATGTGGGACATGTTTCACCTCATCCGGTTCATCTCTGAGGTGAAAGGTTTGTTCAGGTGTCTACCGGGACACATGGCGCACAACCGGGCGCACAAACCCCAGTGGAACGAGATCGAACTCCTGGGCGTCCTCCCTCGTACAGGCTCCGTCTCGGGGTAGGGGACGCTCGGGGGGTCTCCTCCGCTTGTCAAGGTTTATGCCGATTTGAACACTTTCCGCTAGCCCTTGGTTCCGCAGAGTGAATAAGGGGCCCAATAGCAGATCTCGGCTTGACTCGCCCGGAGCAGCACACTTGTAATTTCACTCGTGTCGTTCAGCCGACATCGGTGACGGCCACATCACGGGGACGCGAAAGACAGACGAGGGGCGCACATGACCGAGCTGGTGCAGCAACTGCTGGTCGACGACGCGGACGAGGAACTCGGCTGGCAGGAGCGCGCGCTGTGCGCCCAGACCGACCCCGAGTCCTTCTTCCCCGAGAAGGGCGGCTCCACCCGCGAGGCCAAGAAGGTCTGCCTGGCCTGTGAGGTCCGTTCCGAGTGCCTCGAATACGCCCTCGCCAACGACGAACGCTTCGGCATCTGGGGCGGCCTCTCCGAGCGGGAACGCCGTCGGCTCAAGAAGGCCGCCGTCTGAAACCGGACGGCACACCCGGGGACCTGCCTCGGGACTTGCCTCGGACGTACTGAACGGCCCGTCGCAGCTGGGTTATCCACAGGCGGCGGGCCGTCGCCATGCCCAGCCGATAGTGTGGGCGCTCGTCCGAGACGTACCGCAGTCCCCTCGGGACACGGGCGTCCACCGCAGTCCATCGAACCGGGGCCCGTACCTCGATGTCCGTGCAGAGTCACACGGCAGGCCAACACGACGCTGCCACTCCTGAGTTCCCGCGTCACGTGGTGACCGCGGTGCTCGTCTCCCACGACGGCGCCCGCTGGCTGCCCGACGCGCTGGCCGGGCTGCTCGGCCAGGAGCGCCCCGTGCAGAGCGTCATGGCCGCCGACACCGGCAGCGCGGACGACTCCGCCCAGCTGGTCACCGACGCCCTCGGCGCCGACCGCGTGCTCCACCTCGCCCGGCGCACCGGCTTCGGCCAGGCCGTCGAGGAGGCCAACCGCACCTCGCCGCTGCTGACCCCGGACGAGCTGCCGTACCTGAAGCGCCCCAGCGGCTGGGACCCCGTCACGCGCACGTGGCGCGACGACGCCTACGACATGCCCGAACTCCCGTACGGCGAGCCCGTCCAGTGGCTGTGGCTGCTGCACGACGACTCCGCCCCGGAGCCGGACGCCCTGGCACAGCTGCTGCGGGTCGTGGACCAGGAGTACGAACTGGGCCGCGACGACGTGGCCGTCGTGGGCCCCAAGCTGCGCGGCTGGTACGACCGGCGGCAGCTGCTGGAGGTCGGCGTCACCATCGCCCACTCCGGCCGCCGCTGGACCGGCCTGGACCGCCGCGAACAGGACCAGGGCCAGCACGACCACGTACGGCCCGTGCTGTCCGTGTCCACCGCCGGCATGCTCGTCCGGCGCGACGTCTTCGACGAACTCGGCGGCTTCGACCGCCGGCTGCCCCTGATGCGCGACGACGTCGACCTGTGCTGGCGCGCCACCGCCGCCGGCCACCGCGTCCTGGTCGCCCCCGAGGCGGTCGTACGGCACGCCGAGGCGGCCTCCCGCGAGCGCCGCGCCGTCGACTGCGCGGGCCGCACCGTCGCCTCCCCGCACAAGGTCGACAAGGCCGGCGCCGTCTACACCCTGCTCGTCAACAGCCGTACGGCCGTGCTGCCCTGGGTCCTCTTCAGGGTCGTCGTCGGCACCCTGCTGCGGACCGTCGCCAACCTCGTCGGCAAGGTCCCCGGACAGGCCCTCGACGAGATCCGCGGTCTCCTGGGGACCCTGCTGCGCCCCGAGCGGATCCTCGCCGGGCGGCGCAGGCGCGCCGGCGCCCAGATCGACAAGGCCGAACTGCGGCCCCTGTTCCCGCCGCCCGGCGCGACCGTGCGGGCCACCTTCGAACAGGTCGCCGGAAGCTTCGTCGACACCTCCGACCCTGAGATCACCTCCGGAGCCGGCCGGCACGGCGGCGCCGTCGAGTCCGGACCCGGCGGCGACGACGCGGACTTCCTGGAGATCGAGCAGTTCGCGCGCGTGAAGCGCATCGCCCGCAAGCCGGGCCCGGTGCTGTTCCTGGTGCTGCTGCTCGTCTCCCTCGTCGCCTGCCGCGGCCTGCTCGCCAGCGGCGCACTCACGGGCGGCGCGCTGCTGCCCGCCCCGGGCGACTCCAGTGAGCTGTGGTCCCGCTTCCTGGACTCCTGGCACCCGGTGGGCGTCGGCGGCACCCCGTCCGCGCCGCCGTACCTCGCGTTCGTCGCGATGCTCTCCTCGCTGCTCTTCGGCTCGACCGGCCTCGCGGTCACGGTCCTCCTGGTCGCCTCGGTCCCGCTGGCGGGCTTCACCGCCTACTTCGCGTCCCGCCCGCTCGTCGAGTCGCGCCTGCTGCGCGCGTGGGCGGCCGTCGTCTACGCCTTCCTGCCCGCCGCCACCGGCGCCCTCGCCGGCGGCCACATCGGCACCGCCGTACTCGCCGTGCTGCTCCCGCTGATGGCCCGCGCGGGCATCGCGGCCAGCGGCCTCACGCACGCCTCCGGGGCCCGCGGCAGCTGGCGCGCCACCTGGGCGTACGCCCTGCTCCTGACGGTCACCACGGCCTTCACGCCGATCATCTGGCCCATCACGCTGCTCCTGGGCGTCGCCCTGCTGGCCGTGCGCCGCGGCGACCTCGTCGGCTACGGACCGCGCTTCCTGGCCCAGTACGGCACCCCGCTGCTGATCCTGGCGCCCTGGTCGCTGACCCTGCTCCCGTTCGGCTTCTTCCAGCAGGCAGGCCTGGAGTACGGCTCCGGGTCCGCGTCCCCCCTCGACCTGCTCGGCGCAAGCCCCGGCGGCCCCGGCACGGTCAGCGGCCTGATGCTCATCGGTATCGTCCTGGCCGCGCTCGCCGCCCTGCTGCGCAGTGAGCGTCAGTTCGGCATCTGGACGGCCTGGGGCGTCGCCCTGGTGGGCCTCGTCTTCGCCGTCCTGTCCAACAGCTCCACCTGGGCCGGCCCCGCGACCCTCGTCTACGGCCTCGCCCTCCTCGCCGCCGCCGCGCTCGGCGCCGACGGGGCACGCGCGCGTGTGGCCGAGCAGAGCTTCGGCTGGCGCCAGCCGGTGGCCGTGCTGATCGCCTTCGCCTCGGCCGCGGGCCCGCTGCTCGTCGCCGCCGGCTGGATGATCCGCGGCGCCGACGGCCCCCTGGAGCGCCACGACCCGACCCAGGTGCCCGCGTTCGTCGCCGAGGAGAGCGGCACCCGGGACCAGGCGCGCACCCTCGTCCTCGACAGCGACTCCGCCGCCCACGTCGGCTACATGCTGGTGCGCGGCTCCGGCGCCCGCATGGGAGACGGCGAGTTCGCCGCGGCGGACGGCGAGAACACCAAGCTCGACAAGGTCGTCGCCAACCTCGTCGCCGGCTCCGGCGCCGACCAGGCCGACGAACTCGGCGGCTTCGCCGTGCGCTACGTCCTCGTCCACAAGGGCGCGCCCCGCGAGGTCAGCCGCGTCCTGGACGCCACCCCCGGCCTCAGCAGGCTCAGCCAGGCCGACGGCAGCGCTCTGTGGCAGGTGGACGAGGAGGTCTCCCGCGCGGCGATCGTCACCGGCTCCGCCACCCCGAAGCCCGTCGCCGCCGGACCCGTCGACATCCACACCACGATCCCGTCCGGCGCCACCGGCCGCGTCCTGCGCCTCGCCGACTCCGCCGCCGCGGGCTGGACAGGCACCCTGGACGGCAAGCCGCTCACCCGCACCACGGTCGACGGCTGGGCCCAGGGCTTCGAACTCCCCGCCTCCGGCGGCAAGCTGGACGTCACCTACGACGACCCGATCGGGCACACCGCCTGGCTGTGGGCACAGGGCGCACTCGCCCTCGTCCTCGTCGTGCTCGCCCTCCCGGGCCGTCGGCGTGAGATCGACGACGACCTCCCCGAGGAGGAGCTGATCCCGGCCCAGGCCGTCGCGGGCGAGGGCCGCAGGGCCCGCCGCCTGCGCGCCCAGGCGGAGGCCGAATCCACCGACGAGACCGACGACCCGGCGGACACCGGGCAGTTCGACGCCTTCGCGACGAACACCACGCCTCCTCCGGAGGAGGAGGCCGTCGCCGCGATCCCGCAGCAGCAGTCCTACGGAGAGTGGGACGCGGCGAGCTACGCGGGCGCCGAGTACGGCACCTACGGCGGCGAGCAGCAGTACCAGACCAACGAGCAGTACCCGGCGGGCACTTACGACCAGTCGTACCAGGCGGACCCCTACCAGACCGGTCAGGGCGGCCAGTACGACCCGTACGCGTACGGCGGCCAGCCCGCGGCACCGGCGTACGACCCGACGTATGACCCGGGCTACGACCAGAACCTGGGGCAGAACCAGGGGCAGAACCAGGGCTACGACCCGAACTACGACCCCGCCTACGACCCGACGTACGACCCGGCCCAGCAGCAACAACCGCACGGCAACAAGCGTCCCGACGGGAGCCAGCAGTGAACCGCCCCACCCTGTCCCTCCTCGCCGGCGTGGTCGCGCTCGCCGCCGTCACCGGGTTCGCCGAGATGAAGGCACCGGCCGCGTCCGGCACCGGCACCGCCAAGGCGGCCGCCCGGCTGCCCGTGGAGCGCACCAGCCTGCTCTGCCCGGCGCCCAGCACCTCCGACCTCGCCGACACCTCGTACACGTCCTTCACGCCCGTCACGACGGGCACGGACAGCGGCGGCAAGGCCGAACTCCAGTCCGCCACCGAGGAGTCGGGCGACGGCACGAGCAGCAAGAAGAAGCCCGCCAAGCCCGTCCTGGAGCCGAAGGCCCCCGGCACCCCGGCCACCGGCGACAACTCCGGAGCCGACGCGCCCGCGCTGCTCGGCACCGCCGAGGGCAAGTACGCGCCCGGCTGGACCGTCCAGGAGACCACCGAGGTCGCCGCGGGCAACGGCCGCGGCCTCCAGGGCGTCAACTGCACCGCCCCGGACACCGAGTTCTGGTTCCCGGGCGCCAGCACCGCCACCGGCCGCACCGACTACGTGCACCTCACCAACCCGGACGACTCCGCCGCCGTCGTCGACATCGAGCTCTACGGCAAGGACGGCGACCTCAAGTCGACGGTGGGGGAGGGCATCACGGTCGAGCCGCACGCCAGCGAGCCGATCCTGCTGTCCACGCTCACCGACGACCCGGAGACCGACCTGACCGTGCACGTGAGCGTGCGCAGCGGCCGGGTCGGCGCGTCCGTGCAGGCCCTCGACTCCAAGCTCGGCGGCGACTGGCTGGCCGCGTCCACGGACCCGGCGGGCAGCCTGGTGATGCCGGGGATCCCGAAGGACGCCACCTCCGTGCGGCTGATCGCCTTCACGCCGGGCGACTCGGACGCCGACCTGAAGGTGCGGCTGTCGTCACCCACGGGGATGATCACGCCGGCCGGGCACGAGACCGTGCACGTGAAGGCGGGCATGACGACCGCCGTCGACCTGGGCGACGTCACGCGCGGCGACCCGGGCTCGCTGGTCCTGACACCGACCGATCAGTCCGTGCCGATCGTCGCCGCGCTGAAGGTCGTACGGGGCAAGGGCAGCAAGCAGGAGACGGCGTTCATCCCGGCGACCGGCCAGGTCGGCGCGCGCGCGACGTCCGCCGACAACAGCGCCAAGGGCTCCACGCTGTCCCTGGTCGCCCCCACCCGCACCGCGACGGTCAAGGTCACCGCGTCCGCGGGCAGCGGTGGCGGTACGCCCGTCTCGAAGACGTACACGATCAAGGCCGGCACCACCGAGGACGTCGAACTCCCGGTCCCCGCAGGCCTGAAGGGCACCTACGCGCTGACGGTCGAACCGCAGTCGGGCGGCCCGGTGTACGCGGCCCGGACGCTGTCGGCGACCGAGGAGGGCGTACCGGGCTTCACGATCCAGACACTGCCCGACGACCGCGGAACGGTGTCGGTGCCGCAGACGGACGAGGACCTGTCGGTGCTGCAGAAGAAGTAGAAGCCGGGGGGCACGCACGCGTGGGGAGGGTTCAGTCCTCCCCGTAGCGCGGATCGACCGTCTCCGGGGTGAGCCCCAGCAGTTCGGCGACCTGCTCCACGACGATCTCGTGGACGAGGGCGGCCCGTTCGTCGCGCCCCTTCGTGCGGATCTCGACCGGGCGCCGGTAGATCACCACACGCGCGGACTGTCCCTCGCGGGCGGCGATCGTGCCCCCCAGGGGCACCGACTCGTCGTTCCAGCCCTCGCCCGCACCACCCAGTCGAGGGACTTCCAGGACGAGGAAATCGATCTCGGACAACTGTGGCCAGCGTCGCTCCAGGCGCTCCACGGAGTCCTGCACCAGGTCCGCGAACGCGTCGGCGCGGCTCGCGGCGAGCGGAACCTGGGGCGGCGCGATCGGACCGCGCATGCCCCGGCCGTGGCGATCGCGGCGGCGGGGCCCGGGGCCGGCGGCGGAGGGCGGTACGGGGGTGTCCATCACTGGTGAAGCGTAGTCCCCGCCGAGTCCGGCCGCCCGACTCCACCCGCCGTCGGGTGCTCCGCACGGCATGTCGCCGGATGACCATTCCAGCCAAGGTTGGGCTCGATTCCGTATGTCTCGAAGACCGTCCCTCTCAAGGCAATTGACGGTGTTTGTGCCGAGTGGTGACCGGGCTCGACCCTGTTCGAGATTTCGGGAGAGGGTGTCCGCGCAGGTCAGCTGCGTGTTGCCGGTGGGGTGTGTGGGGCGTTTCACAGCCCGACACGGTGGGGTGACCTGGGGGAGAGTCGTCGCGGCCCGCTCAAGAGTGCGGTACCGTCCAACGTCGTGAGCCCTGTACGTCGCTGTTCGCGCACCGCTTGCGGCCGCCCCGCCGTCGCGACGCTGACGTACGTCTACGCCGACTCGACCGCGGTCCTCGGCCCGCTCGCCACCTACGCCGAACCCCACTGCTACGACCTGTGCGCCCAGCACTCCGAGCGCCTCACCGCGCCCCGCGGCTGGGAAGTCGTCCGCCTCCTCGACAGCTCCGCCCCGGCCCGCCCGAGCGGCGACGACCTGGAAGCGCTCGCCAACGCCGTGCGCGAGGCGGCCCGTCCCCAGGAGCGGGCGGCAGGCGCCGGCGGCGGAGGCGGGGCTCGCACGGCGGACCCGATGGAGGTCGCACGCCGGGGTCATCTTCGGGTGCTGCGCTCACCGGACAACTGACGGCGTCCGTCCCGGAGTTCGTGGCCGCAGCTCGTTCAACGATCCGGCTGTTCAGCGGGCCGATCGTTCAACGATCCGGTTATCCAGTGAACCCGTCGTTCAACGATCCACTCGCTCGGTGATCCGGTCGTTCAACGATCCGCCTGACCCGCGGGCGAGTTGTTCAACGATTCACGCGGCCCCTCACCCAACCACCCTGTACCGCTGGGGTAGATGCCGCCCTGAGCTGAGGTAACGGTGTGTGGACGGCTCGGTTGCCGCACGTCGCATGCCGGTCCTGGCGGGTAGTTTGGGGCGACCGATAGGACTTTCTGGAGGGTTGGCCGTGTCTGCTGATCTGTCACAGCTTGTGAAGGCGTACGACGTACGGGGCGTCGTCCCGGACCAGTGGGACGAGTCGTTGGCCGAGCTGTTCGGAGCGGCCTTCGTCCAAGTGACCGGCGCGAGCGCGATCGTGACCGGGCACGACATGCGGCCCTCGTCCCCGGGCCTGTCCGCCGCCTTCGCGCGCGGGGCGGCGGCGCGCGGCGTCGACGTGACCGAGATCGGCCTGTGCTCCACGGACCAGCTGTACTACGCGTCGGGCGCGTTCGACCTCCCCGGCGCCATGTTCACGGCCTCGCACAACCCCGCGAAGTACAACGGCATCAAGATGTGCCGGGCGGGCGCGGCCCCCGTGGGCCAGGACACCGGCCTCGCCGATATCCGCCAACTCGTCGAGTCCTGGCTGGACTCGGGCGCGCCGGAGGTCTCCGGACCGACGGGAACGATCACCCAGCGGGACACGTTGGAGGACTACGCGGCGCACCTCCGCGGCCTCGTCGACCTGACCTCCATCCGCCCCCTGAAGGTCGTCGTCGACGCGGGCAACGGCATGGGCGGCCACACGGTCCCGACGGTGTTCGTCGGCCTGCCGCTCACGCTGGTCCCGATGTACTTCGAGCTGGACGGCACGTTCCCGAACCACGAGGCCAACCCGCTCGACCCGGCGAACATCGTCGACCTCCAGGCACGCGTCCGCGTGGAGGGCGCCGACCTCGGTATCGCCTTCGACGGCGACGCCGACCGCTGCTTCGTGGTCGACGAGAACGGCGACCCGGTCTCGCCGTCCGCAATCACCGCCCTGGTGGCCTCCCGCGAGCTGGCGAGGAACGGCGGCAAGGGCGTGATCATCCACAACCTGATCACCTCCTGGTCGGTCCCCGAGGTCGTCAAGGAGAACGGCGGCACACCGGTACGCACCCGAGTGGGCCACTCCTTCATCAAGGCCGAGATGGCGAAGGCCGGCGCGATCTTCGGTGGCGAGCACTCCGCGCACTACTACTTCAAGGACTTCTGGAACGCCGACACGGGCATGCTGGCCGCCCTCCACGTCCTCGCAGCCCTGGGTGGCCAGGACGGCACCCTCTCCGCCCTCGTGGCCCAGTACGACCGCTACGTGGGCTCCGGCGAGATCAACTCCACGGTCGACGACCAACAGGCCCGCCTCGCGGCGATCCGCACCGCCTACGAGAACCAGACCGACCTCACCCTCGACGAACTCGACGGCCTCACCGTCTCCTCCGCCGACTGGTGGTTCAACGTCCGCCCCTCCAACACGGAACCGCTGCTGCGGCTCAACGCGGAGGCACGGGACGAGGCGACGATGACGAAGGTCCGGGACGAGGTGCTGGGGATCATCAGGGGGTGACGGCGCTTCGGCCGACGGTTCTTCTCGACGCCGGTCCGACCCATCTGGAGGGGGCGCCTTTCCACGTGGGCCGGCATCCTCAGCCGGTGCGCTGTCCGTGGCCGAGTGCACCGTCCCGCCGCCCCACTCAGAGGGAGCGCATCTCTGCGGCGCCGATCGGCATTTTCGGCTTGCCTGGCGTCGGAGGCCGAGTTCACCGTCCCGAACCTCTACCCACCCGGAGGGGGCGCACCTCTCCGGCGCTGGCTCGCTTTTTCAGCCCGTCTGGCGTCGGGGCCGAGTCAGCCGTCCTGGACCCCCGCCAACCTGGAGGGGGCGTACCTCTCCAACGTTGGCCCGCATTTTCAACCTGTCTGGCGTCGGAGGCCGAGTCAACCGTCCCGAACCCCCACCCACCCGGGGCGGAGCCCACCCCTCCAACCCAGGTCGGCCTCACTCAGCCCGTCCGGCGTTTGAGGACGAGGCCGTTCAGGCCGAAGGGGGGTCTGGGGGCGCAGCCCCCAGGGACGTCGGCCCCAACCCCGGCAAGCCTTCTCAAGCGGCGGTACCCTGACCAGGCACATCCGCCCAAGCGTCGCAGACACCCCCTCGGAGGGACACCTCATGCCGCTCGAAGCCGGCCTCCTGGAGATCCTGGCCTGCCCGGCCTGCCACGCCCCCCTCAAGGAGCAGGACACCGAGCTGATCTGCACCGGCGAGGACTGCGGCTTGGCCTACCCCGTCCGGGACGGCATCCCCGTACTGCTCGTCGACGAGGCCCGCCACCCCGCGTAACCGACGACGACGCGATCGGAGGCCGCCGCCCATGCTCGACGAATCGCTGCTCGACACCCCGGAGGCACTGGCCGAGGCCGACCGCCGAGCCCTGCTCCGCGGTGCCGCCGAAGCCGGTGCCCGGGTGCGCACGGCCGCCCGGCACGCCGCCGAGGCGGGCGTCCACGACCTGAAACCGGACGGCCGCCCCCGCGCCATCCTGATCGCCGGCCCCGGCGTCGCCGCGACCTGCGTCGCCGACCTGCTCGGCACCCTCGCCGGCGCCAGCAGCCCCGTCACCCGCCTCGCGCCCACCGGCGTCGCCCCCGCGGCCGGCGCCCTGCGCTGGGAACTCCCGGGCTGGGCGGGCTCCGTGGACCTCCTGCTGATCACCACCCCGGACGGCACCGAACCCGGCCTGGCCCTCCTCGCAGAGCAGGCCTACCGGCGCGGCTGCACCGTCGTCGCCGTAGCACCGAGCCGCAGCCCGCTCACCGAGGCGGTGGACGGCGCCCACGGCCTCTTCGTGCCGATGGCGACCGCACCGTACGAGCACGACGAGCCCCTGGCCGCCTCCGCCCCCGGAGTGCTCTGGGCGCTGCTCACCCCGCTGCTCGCGATCCTGGACCGCACCGGACTGCTCAGCGGGCCTCCGGAGGCCCTGGAGAAGGTCGCCGACCGGCTCGACCAGGTCGCCGAGCGCTGCGGGCCCGCCGTCGCGACGTACAGCAACCCCGCGAAGACCCTGGCCTCCGAACTCGCCGACTCGCTCCCGGTGATCTGGACGGAGGGCACGTCGGCCGGTCCGGCGGGCCGCCGATTCGCCGCCGCGCTCGCCGAGTTGGCCGGCCGCCCCGCGCTCGTCTCCGAACTGCCCCAGGCGCTTGCCGAGCACAACGCGCTGCTGGCCGGCCCGCTCGCCGCCAGCGCCGACCCCGACGACTTCTTCCGCGACCGTGTCGAGGAGGCACCCGCGCTGCACGCACGCGTGGTGCTGCTCCGGGACCGTCCGATCGGCGGCCTCACGGCCGCGCCGACCGCCCGTGACCTGGCCCTCAGTCACGACACGCCGATCAGCGAGCTGGAGCCCGAGGAGGGCGGCGAGTTGGAGACCCTCGCGGAGCTGATCGCCATGACGGATTTCGCCGCCGTTTACCTGGCGCTCGCCTCGGGCGCCTGATCTTGTCGTCGAAGCCCTGGCCGCCGTACACCGTCGTACGTGGCGCGAATCCACGTCGTCCTCACGTCGTACGCAGAGAGAACCGGTAGAGACCCGCATGGACCGCCTCGACAACACGATCCGCCCCTACGCCTGGGGTTCCACCACCGCCATCCCCAAGCTGCTCGGCATCGAGCCGAGCGGCGAACCGCAGGCGGAGATGTGGATGGGCGCGCACATGGGCGCACCCTCGCGCACCGCGCGCGGGACGCTCGTCGAGGTCATCGAGGCGTCCCCGGAGCGGGAGTTGGGGGAGAAGGCGGTGGCGAAGTTCGGCCCGCGACTGCCCTTCCTGCTGAAGATCCTCGCCGCCGGTGCCCCGCTCTCCCTCCAGGTGCACCCCAACCTGGAGCAGGCGAAGGAGGGTTACGCCGACGAGGAGCGCCGGGGCATCCCCGTGGACGCCCCGCACCGCAACTACAAGGACGCCAACCACAAGCCCGAACTGATCTGCGCGCTCACGGAGTTCGACGGCCTGTGCGGCTTCCGCGACCCGCTGCAGGCTGCCGACCTGCTCGCCGGCCTCGGCGTCGACTCCCTGAAGCCGTATGTCGACCTCCTGCACGCACACCCCGAGGAAGCCGCCCTGCGCGAGGTCCTCACGGCGATCCTCACCGCCGACCCCGAGGAGATGCGCCGCACGGTCACCGCGGCGGCGACCGCCTGCACGCGCCTGGGCGGCGACTACGCCCCCTACGCCGACATCGCGCACCACTACCCGGGCGACCCCGGCGTCATCGCGGCCATGCTCCTCAACTACGTCCGACTCCAGCCCGGCGAGGCCCTGTTCCTCGGCGCAGGCATCCCGCACGCCTACCTCAACGGCCTCGGCGTCGAGATCATGGCCAACTCGGACAACGTCCTGCGCTGCGGCCTCACCCCCAAGCACGTCGACGTCCCCGAACTCCTGCGCATCGTCCGCTTCGAGGCGAGCGACCCCGGAGTGCTGCGCCCCGAGGCGTCCCCCGACGGCGAGGAGGTCTACGAGACCCCCATCGACGAGTTCCGGCTGTCCCGGTACGTCCTCCCTGAGGGCACCGGCGCCCACGACCTCACCCTCGACACCCCGCAGATCCTGCTCTGCACGGCCGGTGCGGTGAAGGCGGGCGAGTTCGAACTGGAGCCCGGTCAGTCGGTGTTCGTCCCGGCCGGAGACACGGCCGAGGTGTCCGGAGTCGGCACGGTCTTCCGGGCCACCGTGATCGTATGACCGGGCCTGTGGATACCTGACGAGCCGTCGCCGGGCAGGGCTGCAAGAATGGCCCACCGGCAAAGGACGGGCAAAGACGACCGGACAGCCGCTCAGGGCAGACGTCCGGGGCAGACGTACGAAGGCGAAGGGACACCGCGAACACATGAGCGCGTCAGGCGGCACCAGGGCGATCGTGGCGGCACTCGGCGCCAACCTCGCGATCGCGGTATCGAAGTTCGTGGCGTTCGCCTTCAGCGGCTCGTCCTCGATGCTCGCCGAGGGCGTCCACTCCCTCGCGGACTCCGGCAACCAGGCCCTGCTCCTGATCGGCGGCAAGAAGGCCCAGCGCGAGGCCACCCCGCAACACCCCTTCGGCTACGGCCGCGAGCGGTACATCTACGCCTTCCTCGTCTCGATCGTCCTCTTCTCCGTCGGCGGCATGTTCGCCGTCTACGAGGGCTTCGAGAAGATCAGGCACCCGCACGAACTGGAGCACTGGTACTGGCCGGTGGGCGTCCTGGTGTTCGCGATCATCGCCGAGGGCTTCTCGTTCCGTACGGCCATCAAGGAGTCGAACGAACTGCGCGGCACGCACTCCTGGTCGCAGTTCATCCGCCGCGCCAAGGCCCCCGAACTGCCCGTCGTCCTCCTGGAGGACTTCGGCGCGCTCATCGGCCTGGTCCTCGCCCTCGGCGGCGTCGGCATGGCCCTGCTCACCGGCGACGGCATCTGGGACGGCATCGGCACGCTCTGCATCGGCATCCTGCTCATCCTGATCGCCCTGGTCCTGGCCGCCGAGACCAAGTCCCTGCTGCTCGGCGAGTCCGCCGGCACCGAGGACGTCAAGAAGATCGAGGCCGCGATTGTCGACGGCCACACGGTCACCGGCATCATCCACATGCGCACGCTCCACCTCGGCCCCGAGGAACTGCTCGTCGCCGCCAAGATCGCGGTCCAGCACGACGACACGGCCACCGAGGTCGCCACCGCGATCAACGCCGCCGAGTCCCGCATCCGCGAAGCCGTCCCGATCGCCCGCGTGATCTACCTCGAACCCGACATCTACAGCGAGTCCGAAGCCACCAAGGGCCCGGACCGCGAAGCCACCCCCGGAGGCCCGGCCCAGCACCCCGCCGAGCACTGAGACCCTCCGCTACGGCAACAGGCCCGCCGAGACGTCCGACGGCCCCGCTGCTCCGGCTAGCCCTGCTGAACGGGCCACGGCGCCACCGGCACCGCCCGCTGCCGCCGCCGTACTACGAACGCGGCGATCCCCAGGCCGATACCGACCAGGGCGAGGACGACCCCGCCGATGACCACCGCCCCGATGCCGGAGGCGACCGTACGGTCGTCGGTCACCCGGCCCCGGACGGCGGACTCGGCCACCGTCCCGTCGTGGTCGCTCGCGAAGAAACGCGAATCCCTGGAGTTCGCGCGGTTGTCACCGAGCAGGAACAGCCGCCCCTTCGGGACTGTCACGTCGTACGTCTTGTGCACGCCGTCGACATCACCCTGCTTCACATAGGGCTCCGCCAGTGGCTTTCCGTTCACGGTGATCCGCGCGGCCGTGCCCGACCCCGTGCAGCACACCACGCGGTCGCCGCCCACCCCGACGACTCGTTGCATCACGCTCGCGCTGAACCCGTAGCGGTCCGGCGCCGAGAACAGCACGACGTCACCGCGGTGCACCTCGCCGCCGTCGACCTTCTCGTAGATGATCCGGTCGCCCGGCTGGTACGTCGGCGCCATGCTCTGGCTGCTGATGGTGGAACCCCCGTACGAATTCCGCGCGTACGTGAGCGCGCCGATCGCCAGCACCACCCCCAACAGCCCCACCACGACAGCCGCGACCCCGAGTCCCCGCCCCTTGCCCGACATCGTTTCCCTCCCCATGCGGCACTTCCGCGGGCGCGAGGGTAGCGGGTCTCTGTGAACGGACTGTGCGGGCCCGCGACCTGCGACGGCCGCGGGCCCGCGGCGGCTAAACGACCTCGCTCAGCACACTGAGCACCGCCGACTCGTCCCCGGCCGCCGACAGCCGCTCCCGGAACCCGGCATCCATCAACTTCCGCGACAGCAGCGCCAGGATCCGCAGATGCTCATCACCAGCGGCCGCCTCCGGCACGGCGATCATGAACACCAGCCGGGCCTTCGTACCGTCCAGGGAGCCCCACTCGACCCCCTCCGCCGACCGCGCGAACCCGACGACCGGCGCACTCACCGCATCCGTCTTGGCATGCGGAATCGCGATCTCCTCCCCGAGCCCGGTCGTCCCCTGCGCCTCCCGCCGCAACGCGGTCGCCACCAACTCCTCGACGTCCACGACCTTCCCGGTCCGCGCCAACAGCCCGGCCATCTCCCGGATCACAGCCTCCTTGCCGTCCGCATCGAGCCGTACCTTCACGGTCCGCTCGGTGAGATAGCCGGAGAGGACTTCGAGGGTGGGGTTAGCGGTGGTGGGGGAGCCGGAACCGGGGGCGCCTTCGGCGGCGACCGATCCGGCATCTGCCGTAGGGCCAACTGCGGTCGCAGCATGCGCACTTGAGCCGCCAGAGCCCACCACGCCCGCTGTCACCGTCTCTCCGCGCCCAGTCCGCCGCTCCGCTACGACGGTCCCGGCGCCCGGCGCTCCCACCCCGGCTCCGACCAACGCGAGCTCGGGTTCGAGAGTGACCCCGTGTCCGACGGGCTCCCCGCGCCGCTTCCGCTCGCTCACGTCGACCAGCGCGACCGTCGTCACCGCGGTGACGGCCGTACCGATCGCCACCGCGACGAAGAACATCGGTACGCCGCTCACCGCGCCCAGCACCGCCACGATCGGCCCGCCGTGCGGCACGGCGTCCTTGACCCCGGCGAGCCCGGCGACCGCACCGGCCACCGCGCCGCCCAGCATGTTGGCGGGGATGACCTGCGCGGGCCGCGCCGCCGCGAACGGGATCGCGCCCTCGGAGATGCCGAAGCAGCCCATGAACAGCGAGGCCAGACCGGTCTCCCGCTCCTGCTCGGTGTAGAAACGCTGCCTTATCAGCGTGGCCAGTCCCTGGCCGAGCGGCATCACCGGGATCGCGGCCGCGCACATGCCCATGACGGCCTGGTTGCCGGTCGCGATGAGCCCCGCGCCGAACAGGAACGCCGTCTTGTTGACCGGCCCGCCCATGTCGAACGCGATCATCAGCCCCAGGATCGTGCCGAGCAGGATCGCGCTGGTGCCGGTCATCCCGCCGAGCCAGCTGGTGAGGTGCTCGAACACCCAGGAGATCGGTTTCCCGATCACGTTGATGAAGAACAGTCCGAGCGCCGTCGTCGCCAGGATCGGGATCACGATGATCGGCATGATCGGCTGCACGAACTTCGGGACCCTGACCTTCTTGATCCACAGCACCAGATAGCCGGCGAGGAACCCGGTCACGATCGCCCCGATGAAGCCGGCGCCCGCCTTCGAGTCGTACAGCGAACCGGTGTTGGCGATCCACCCGCCGATCATGCCCGGCACGAGCGCGGGCCGGTCGCCGATCGCATAGGCGATGTAGCCGGACAGGATCGGCACCATCAGCGTGAAACCGATCACGCCGATGTTGTTCACGTCCATCCAGAAGGAGTCCTTCGGGATGACCAGACCGCCGGAGGGGTCCGGATGGCCGCCGAGCGACAGCGAGATCGCGATCAGTAGCCCGCCGACCACGACGAACGGGATCATGTAACTGACCCCGTTCATCAGCGCCTTGTACGCGACGCTCCGCTCCCTGCCGCCCGGTGCCGCTGTTGCTGCGGCCGTACCGCCCGCCGTGTGTACGGGCGCTGACCGCACCTGCTCGATCAGTCGCTCGGGATGCCGGATGCCCTCGGCGACCCCGACCACGAGGACCCGCTTGCCGACGAAACGGCTCAGGTCCACGTCCTTGTCCGCGGCGACGATGACGCCGTCCGCGGTGCTGACATCGTTATCATCGAGGATGTTCTCAGCCCCGATGGATCCCTGCGTCTCCACCTTCATGTCGATGCCGCGGCTCTCGGCGGCCTGCGCGAGTTTCTCCGCGGCCATGTACGTGTGGGCGATGCCGGTCGGGCACGCGGTCACCGCGAGCAGCTTCAACCGCTGCCGCTCGCCATCGCCGCCCATGGGGGGAGGGCCGGCCGTAGTCGTCACGTCGTTCTCCTAACACCTTCGTCGTGCGGAACGCCGTCCCGGACGTCCCGCAAGATCGATCAGAGGTTCCTGATCTCCGTGCATCCTGCAACATCCGACGCCCGACTCAAAGACGCGGAAGTCCCTGGTCGCCGTCGTGCGCTCCCCCCGTTATGTTCTTCGCGGTCCTGCAAGAGGACCGCTGGCCTCCGGGCCCGGCATGACTGTTCCCCCCTGTCGAAGGCATGACCTGGGGGGTGGTGTCACCGGGCCCGGAAGGTGCCGTCGGAGACGCTGATCAGAGGCCCGACCACCGCCCCGCCGAGCGCAACGCCCGGCTCCCCGCGGGCGGCAGGTCTGCATAACGTGGATGCGCGTGCACGACACCGATGCCGAGGCCGGCACGTTCAACTCCCCTGGAAGGGCGCGATGTTCGACACCAAAGACGTGGGCGTGTTCCTCGGCCTGGACGTCGGCAAGAGCGCCCATCACGGGCACGGGCTGACCCCGGCCGGCAAGAAGGTCTTCGACAAGCCCCTGCCCAACAGCGAGCCGAAACTGCGGGCCGTCTTCGACAAGCTCACCGCGAAGTTCGGCACCGTCCTGGTGATCGTGGACCAGCCCGCCTCCATCGGAGCCCTCCCCCTCACCGTCGCCCGCGACGCCGGCTGCAAGGTCGCCTACCTGCCCGGCCTCGCCATGCGCCGGATCGCCGACCTCTACCCGGGCGAGGCCAAGACCGACGCCAAGGACGCCGCGGTCATCGCGGACGCCGCCCGCACCCTGCCCCACGCACTGCGCTCGCTGGAACTCACCGACGAGATCACCGCCGAACTGACCGTGCTCGTGGGCTTCGACCAGGACCTCGCCGCCGAGGCCACCCGCACCTCCAACCGGATACGCGGCCTGCTCACCCAGTTCCACCCCAGCCTGGAACGCGTCCTGGGCCCACGTCTCGACCACCAGGCCGTCACCTGGCTGCTGGAACGCTACGGCTCCCCGGCCAGCCTGCGGAAAGCCGGACGCCGCAGGCTCGTCGAGGCGGTCCGCCCCAGAGCCCCACGCATGGCGGCCCGGCTGATCGACGAGATCTTCGACGCGCTCGACGAACAGACCGTCGTCGTCCCCGGCACCGGCACCCTCGACATCGTCATCCCGTCCCTGGCCCGCTCGCTCGGAGCCGTCCACGACCAGCGCCGGACCCTGGAAGCCCAGATCGAGGCCCTGCTGGAGGCACACCCTCTTTCCCCGGTCCTGACCTCGATCCCGGGGGTCGCGGTCAGGACCGCCGCCGTCCTGCTGGTCACCGTCGGCGACGGCACCAGCTTCCCCACCGCCGCCCACCTGGCCTCCTACGCCGGGCTCGCGCCCACCACGAAGTCCTCGGGGACCTCGATCCACGGCGAACACGCGCCCAGAGGCGGCAACCGGCAACTGAAACGGGCGATGTTCCTCTCGGCCTTCGCCGCCCTGCACGATCCCGCCTCCCGCGCCTACTACGACAAACAACGCGCCCGCAAGAAAACCCACACGCAAGCCATCCTCCGCCTCGCCCGCCACCGCATCAGCGTGCTCTTCGCCATGCTCCGCGACGGCACCTTCTACGAACCCCGAACCCCCGAAACCGCTCCCGCATAACCCACTCAGCCTTGACGAAGGACATAGAGGCACCCCCCCGCCCACCGCTCGCGGGCACCCTGTTGCGGCTCCCCCGGAAACCCGGTCCGACACCGGACACCTGCCGGAGTTCGGCCGGATCCGTCCGGAGGCGGGCTGGGGGCGGCCGGGTCCACCGGTGTAGCTTGGGTGGGAGCCAGACGTCGCTGCTGATGGCGGTCGGGCGGTCCCGACGCGGACCGACCGAGGGAGAGAGGGCCTCCGACGGACTGCGCTGCGCGTACGGGGGCATTCCTGTGCCCTCCTTCGGGCACCCCTGTGTCCGCTGCCGCGCAGACCAGCCGTATCCACCAGGCCCCAACCCCGAGGAGCTCCTCGTAATGACGACTGTCGACAACCGACAGGACTTCAAGGTCGCCGATCTCTCCCTGGCCGAGTTCGGCCGCAAGGAGATCACCCTCGCCGAGCACGAGATGCCCGGCCTGATGTCGATCCGCCGTGAGTTCGCCGCCAGCCAGCCGCTGGCCGGCGCCCGCATCATGGGCTCGCTGCACATGACCGTGCAGACCGCCGTCCTGATCGAGACCCTGGTCGCCCTCGGCGCCGAGGTCCGCTGGGTGTCCTGCAACATCTTCTCCACCCAGGACCACGCGGCCGCCGCCATCGCCGTCGGCCCGAACGGCACGCCCGAGAACCCCCAGGGCATCCCGGTCTTCGCCTGGAAGGGCGAGACCCTGGAGGAGTACTGGTGGTGCACGGAGCAGGCGCTGACCTGGCCGAACACCCCCACCGGCGGCCCGAACATGATCCTGGACGACGGCGGCGACGCCACCATGCTCGTCCACAAGGGCGTCGAGTACGAGAAGGACGGCAAGGTCCCCTCCCTCGACACCGCCGAGTCCGACGAGCACCGCGTCGTCCTCCAGGTCCTGACCCGCACCATCTCCGAGGGCTCGCAGAAGTGGACCCAGCTCGCCTCGGAGATCCGCGGCGTGACCGAGGAGACCACGACCGGCGTGCACCGTCTCTACGAGATGCACCGTGACGGCACCCTCCTGTTCCCGGCGATCAACGTGAACGACGCCGTCACCAAGTCGAAGTTCGACAACAAGTACGGCTGCCGCCACTCCCTGATCGACGGCATCAACCGCGCCACCGACGTCCTCATCGGCGGCAAGACCGCGGTCGTCCTCGGCTACGGCGACGTGGGCAAGGGCTGCGCGGAGTCCCTGCGCGGACAGGGCGCCCGCGTAATCGTCACCGAGATCGACCCGATCTGCGCGCTGCAGGCGGCGATGGACGGCTACCAGGTCACGACGCTGGACGAGGTCGTCGACAAGGGCGACATCTTCGTCACCACGACCGGCAACAAGGACATCATCATGGCCGCGGACATGGCCAAGATGAAGCACCAGGCGATCGTCGGCAACATCGGTCACTTCGACAACGAGATCGACATGGCCGGCCTGGCGAAGATCCCGGGCATCGTCAAGGACGAGGTCAAGCCGCAGGTCCACACCTGGAAGTTCCCCGACGGCAAGGTCCTCATCGTGCTGTCCGAGGGCCGTCTGCTGAACCTGGGCAACGCCACCGGCCACCCCTCGTTCGTGATGTCCAACTCCTTCGCGGACCAGACCCTGGCCCAGATCGAGTTGTTCACCAAGCCCGAGGAGTACCCGACCGACGTCTACGTGCTGCCCAAGCACCTCGACGAGAAGGTCGCCCGCCTCCACCTGGACGCGCTCGGCGTGAAGCTGACCACGCTCCGCCCCGAGCAGGCGTCGTACATCGGCGTCGAGGTCGAGGGCCCGTACAAGTCGGACCACTACCGTTACTGAGCCGGCGACCCCGCCCGCTGTGACCGCGTCCGTGCACTGACGCGGTTCTCAGCGGCGGGTCCTCAGCAGCAGATCCTCCGAGGCAGGCCCCCGCACCCCCGTGCCGGGGGCCTGCCCCTTTGGTTCCGTCGGCCGGACCGGCCCGTCAAGACCCAGGACCCCGATGCCCCGCGGCCGTTATTCGCTCCACGATCCGCACGATCACACCCCCCTCGCAGCAGAACACTTCCAGTGCGCCCCCGGCCCGTCCGGCTGGCGTTATGTCTCCCAACTCACCACCCCCTCCGGCGATCACAGCGGTTCCGTCGACCTCACGCTCGACGAACTCGGCCGCCCGATCCGGCTGGAACTCCATGCGGCGAGCTGGCAGGTGCGCGGCGCCGCTCTCGACGGCGTCACCTGGGTCCGCACCGACCCCACCGGCACCGATGCCACCGAAGGCAATGTCCGCGCGCACGCCTTCACCGGCACCTCTCCCGCGTTCCTCATCGCCACCACCCGTCTCCTGCGCCTCACCCCTTCCTCCGCCGCGACCCGCGTCCGCCTGGTCAGCCTCACGGAACCGGTCCTCGCCCCCCGCACCGTGGACCAGTCCTGGGCCTTGCTGAAAAGAGAAACACACGGCACTGACAACGGCCCTCTGACCGTGGACGAATACCAGGTCACAGCCCTGGACACGGGCGAGCAGCATGCCGTGCACATCGCTGGCGACGTGGTGCTCGCGGCACCCGGCATCGAGCTGGAGGAGTTGGAGTCGCCGCCGTCCGTCTTCGGCTGAGCGGCGGTGTTCCGGCCCCGCCGCTCAGCCGCAGGACGCGGCCGGGGGCGTCAGGCGGGCGGCGCGAATCCGGTGGACGGCCGGGGTTCGGCGGGCGTCGCGCTCTGCGGCGCCGACGGCTCCGGGCTGGGCGCGACTTGCTCGGCTTCCGCACCTGCCGCGGGGGCACGCCAAACCGGGGGAGTGGAACCGTACGGCTGCTGAGGAGTCGGCGACGGCTGGAACGCCGAGTTGCCGAAGGCACCCGGCACACCCGCCCCGGGCCCGAACCCGCCGGCCGGTACGCCCCCGACCGCGCCGTTCCCGAAGGCCCGCCGTACATCCCGTGCCTGCCGCTCCTGCACCACCGCCGCCAGATACGCGGCCGGCGGAACACCATGCGGCGCCGGAGCGCCCGTACGAGCCACGAGGTCCGCGGCGAGCCGCTCGGCCATGGCCCAGCCGACCTGCGGATCCAGCTGCTGCATCCGCGTCAGGTACTGCCGGATGGCCAGCCACAACCCGTCGGGAACGGCGGACAGATCAAGCTCGGCGAAACGTCCCGTCAGCCACGGCGGCGGAGGAGGCACAAAGGCCGTCTGCCCGGCGGACACCCTTTCCCTTACGACCAGAGTGCCCGCGAACACATCCCCGAGCCGCCGACCGCGCGCCGAGACGAGCGAGGCGATACAGGCGACGACCCCGAACGTCATCAGGATCTCGATCACACCGATCGCACCCCGCACGAGCGCGTGCCGGAACCGGATCGGCCCGCCGTCGTCCCGCACCACGCGCAGCCCGAACGCCAGCTTCCCGAGCGAACGCCCATGGCTCAGCGTCTCCACCGCTATGGGACCGCCGACCAGCACCAGCACAAAGGCCGCGATCGACATCGCGACCTGTGCCGCGACATCCAAAGAAGCCGTGGAAAACATCAGTGCCACGGTCACGGCGGTGTAGGCGGCGATGGCCACGATCAGATCGAGCAACACCGCCAGCGCCCTGCTGGGCAGCCTCGCGGGGCGCAACTCCAGCGCCACCGCCTCGCCCGTCACCAGCTCACTCACGCCTGCCGCCCTTCCCCTGCCCTGCCCCTGGAACAGCCAGTCTGCCAAGCTGAGGGCACATCGCGCCCCAGTACGACAAGCTGATCCCGGACCAGCAGTCGACGAGCAGCCGAGGAGCAGGCAACCAGATGGACCTCGACGTCTTCGTCTCGGCCCACCGAGCCGAGTGGGACCGCCTCGACGCGCTGCTCCGCCGCCAGCGTCGCCTCAACGGCGCCGAGGCCGACGAACTCGTCGCTCTGTACCAGCGCACGGCCACCCATCTCTCCCTGATCCAGTCCAGCGCCCCGGATCCCCAACTCACCGGTCGGCTCAGCCAACTCGTGGCACGCGCGCGTAGTGCGGTGACAGGCACCCGCCGTGCCTCCTGGCGTGATGTCACACGCTTCCTGGGGCACAGTTTTCCGGCCGCGGTGTACAGAGCACGCCACTGGTGGGTCTCCACCGCACTGCTGTCGACCGTGGTCGCGATCCTTCTGGGCTGGTGGATAGGCACCCACCCCGAAGTGCAGTCCTCCATCGCTGCCCCGAGCCAGCTGCGCGACCTCACCCGCCCCGGTGGCGAGTACGAGACCTACTACTCCAGCCACCCGGCGGCGGCCTTCGCCGCACAGGTCTGGACGAACAATGCCAAGGCCGCCGCGATGTGCCTGGTCCTGGGCGTGTTCCTGGGCCTGCCGGTCCTCTGGATCCTCTTCGAGAACATGCTCAACCTGGGCGTCGGCATCGGCCTGATGTCGTCGGCAGGCCGGCTCGACACCTTCCTCGGCCTGATCCTCCCGCACGGCCTGCTCGAACTCACGGCGGTCTTCGTCGCCGCAGGTACCGGGATGCGCCTCGGCTGGACCCTCATCGACCCCGGCCCACGCTCGCGCCGCACAGCCCTGGCCGAAGAGGGCCGAGCAGCCGTGGGCATGGCGATCGGCCTGGCCCTGGTCCTGTTCATCTCCGGCGCCATCGAAGGCTTCGTCACCCCGTCAGGCCTCCCCACCTGGGCCCGTATCGGCATCGGCATCGTCGCCGAAGGGGCCTTCCTGACGTACGTCTACGTCCTGGGCGGTCGTGCCGTACGTGCAGGGGAGACCGGCGACGTCGAGGCGGCCGAACGCAGCTCCTCCGTCCCCACCGCCGCCTGATGTGCGGGCACTCCTGCTGAGCTGCTAGTCTCCTCTTCGCCCCACAGGAACCGTTGACACGGACCGGTCGGGGAGGTAGATTCGAACAGTTGCCTAGAACTGGATCTGATCCGGTCGGCGACAGTGAGTGTCTGTCTGCTTCTAAAAACATCGATGGAAACGTCGATTTCAAGGAAGCCACACTCCCGATGAATCGGAAAAGAGCGGCCGGTCAGTCCGGCCCGGGACTTCTGATAAAGTCGGAACCGCCGGAAAGGGAAACGCGGAAGCGGAAACCTGGAAAGCACCGAGGAAATCGGGACCGGAAACGGTCTGATAGAGTCGGAAACGCAAGACCGAAGGGAAAAGCCCGGAGGAAAGCCCGAGAGGGTGAGTACAAAGGAAGCGTCCGTTCCTTGAGAACTCAACAGCGTGCCAAAAATCAACGCCAGATATGTTGATACCCCGTCTCCAAACATCATCTGATGTCTGGGACGAGGTTCCTTTGAAGAAAACATACAGCGAGGACGCTGTGAACGGTCGGGCTTATTCCGCCTGACTGTTCCGCTCTCGTGTATGTGGTCCCGATTACGGGAAGACATTCACGGAGAGTTTGATCCTGGCTCAGGACGAACGCTGGCGGCGTGCTTAACACATGCAAGTCGAACGATGAACCACTTCGGTGGGGATTAGTGGCGAACGGGTGAGTAACACGTGGGCAATCTGCCCTGCACTCTGGGACAAGCCCTGGAAACGGGGTCTAATACCGGATAATACTCCTGCACTCATGTGTGGGGGTTAAAAGCTCCGGCGGTGCAGGATGAGCCCGCGGCCTATCAGCTTGTTGGTGAGGTAATGGCTCACCAAGGCGACGACGGGTAGCCGGCCTGAGAGGGCGACCGGCCACACTGGGACTGAGACACGGCCCAGACTCCTACGGGAGGCAGCAGTGGGGAATATTGCACAATGGGCGAAAGCCTGATGCAGCGACGCCGCGTGAGGGATGACGGCCTTCGGGTTGTAAACCTCTTTCAGCAGGGAAGAAGCGCAAGTGACGGTACCTGCAGAAGAAGCGCCGGCTAACTACGTGCCAGCAGCCGCGGTAATACGTAGGGCGCAAGCGTTGTCCGGAATTATTGGGCGTAAAGAGCTCGTAGGCGGCTTGTCACGTCGGGTGTGAAAGCCCGGGGCTTAACCCCGGGTCTGCATTCGATACGGGCTAGCTAGAGTGTGGTAGGGGAGATCGGAATTCCTGGTGTAGCGGTGAAATGCGCAGATATCAGGAGGAACACCGGTGGCGAAGGCGGATCTCTGGGCCATTACTGACGCTGAGGAGCGAAAGCGTGGGGAGCGAACAGGATTAGATACCCTGGTAGTCCACGCCGTAAACGGTGGGAACTAGGTGTTGGCGACATTCCACGTCGTCGGTGCCGCAGCTAACGCATTAAGTTCCCCGCCTGGGGAGTACGGCCGCAAGGCTAAAACTCAAAGGAATTGACGGGGGCCCGCACAAGCAGCGGAGCATGTGGCTTAATTCGACGCAACGCGAAGAACCTTACCAAGGCTTGACATACACCGGAAAGCATTAGAGATGGTGCCCCCCTTGTGGTCGGTGTACAGGTGGTGCATGGCTGTCGTCAGCTCGTGTCGTGAGATGTTGGGTTAAGTCCCGCAACGAGCGCAACCCTTGTCCTGTGTTGCCAGCGTGCCCTTCGGGGTGACGGGGACTCACAGGAGACCGCCGGGGTCAACTCGGAGGAAGGTGGGGACGACGTCAAGTCATCATGCCCCTTATGTCTTGGGCTGCACACGTGCTACAATGGCCGGTACAATGAGCTGCGATACCGTGAGGTGGAGCGAATCTCAAAAAGCCGGTCTCAGTTCGGATTGGGGTCTGCAACTCGACCCCATGAAGTCGGAGTTGCTAGTAATCGCAGATCAGCATTGCTGCGGTGAATACGTTCCCGGGCCTTGTACACACCGCCCGTCACGTCACGAAAGTCGGTAACACCCGAAGCCGGTGGCCCAACCCCCTTGTGGGGAGGGAGCTGTCGAAGGTGGGACTGGCGATTGGGACGAAGTCGTAACAAGGTAGCCGTACCGGAAGGTGCGGCTGGATCACCTCCTTTCTAAGGAGCATCTAGGCCGCCAAGTTCGCTTGGTGGTCCAGGGCCATTACGTCGGCAGATGTCCGACGGTGGTTGCTCAAGGGTGGAACGTTGATTATTCGGTGTCGCCGCTCATCTCGGGCTGCAAGTACTGCTCTTCGGGGCGTGGAAAGCTGACCACGAGTGACGGGGATGCCGGGCACGCTGTTGGGTGTCTGAGGGCACGGCCGAGAGGCTGCCTTCAGTGCCGACCCCAGTGAACTCCGGTGCAGACCGGGGGTGATGGGTGGTTGGTCGTTGTTTGAGAACTGCACAGTGGACGCGAGCATCTGTGGCCAAGTTTTTAAGGGCGCACGGTGGATGCCTTGGCACCAGGAACCGATGAAGGACGTGGGAGGCCACGATAGTCCCCGGGGAGTCGTCAACCAGGCTTTGATCCGGGGGTTTCCGAATGGGGAAACCCGGCAGTCGTCATGGGCTGTCACCCTTGCCTGAACACATAGGGCAAGTGGAGGGAACGCGGGGAAGTGAAACATCTCAGTACCCGCAGGAAGAGAAAACAACCGTGATTCCGGGAGTAGTGGCGAGCGAAACCGGATGAGGCCAAACCGTATACGTGTGAGACCCGGCAGGGGTTGCGTGTACGGGGTTGTGGGATCTCTCTTTCACAGTCTGCCGGCTGTGAGACGAGTCAGAAACCGTTGATGTAGGCGAAGGACATGCGAAAGGTCCGGCGTAGAGGGTAAGACCCCCGTAGTCGAAACGTCAACGGCTCGTTTGAGAGACACCCAAGTAGCACGGGGCCCGAGAAATCCCGTGTGAATCTGGCGGGACCACCCGCTAAGCCTAAATATTCCCTGGTGACCGATAGCGGATAGTACCGTGAGGGAATGGTGAAAAGTACCGCGGGAGCGGAGTGAAATAGTACCTGAAACCGTGTGCCTACAAGCCGTGGGAGCGTCGCGCATCAAGTTTACTTGGTGCGTCGTGACTGCGTGCCTTTTGAAGAATGAGCCTGCGAGTTTGCGGTGTGTTGCGAGGTTAACCCGTGTGGGGAAGCCGTAGCGAAAGCGAGTCCGAATAGGGCGATATAGTAGCGCGCTCAAGACCCGAAGCGGAGTGATCTAGCCATGGGCAGGTTGAAGCGGAGGTAAGACTTCGTGGAGGACCGAACCCACCAGGGTTGAAAACCTGGGGGATGACCTGTGGTTAGGGGTGAAAGGCCAATCAAACTCCGTGATAGCTGGTTCTCCCCGAAATGCATTTAGGTGCAGCGTCGTGTGTTTCTTGCCGGAGGTAGAGCACTGGATAGGCGATGGGCCCTACCGGGTTACTGACCTTAGCCAAACTCCGAATGCCGGTAAGTGAGAGCACGGCAGTGAGACTGTGGGGGATAAGCTCCATGGTCGAGAGGGAAACAGCCCAGAGCATCGACTAAGGCCCCTAAGCGTACGCTAAGTGGGAAAGGATGTGGAGTCGCAGAGACAACCAGGAGGTTGGCTTAGAAGCAGCCACCCTTGAAAGAGTGCGTAATAGCTCACTGGTCTAGTGATTCCGCGCCGACAATGTAGCGGGGCTCAAGCGTACCGCCGAAGTCGTGTCATTCATACAACAGGGCCAACGCCTGTATGGATGGGTAGGGGAGCGTCGTGTGCCGGGTGAAGCCGCAGCGGAAGCTAGTGGTGGACGGTTCACGAGTGAGAATGCAGGCATGAGTAGCGATACACACGTGAGAAACGTGTGCGCCGATTGACTAAGGGTTCCTGGGTCAAGCTGATCTGCCCAGGGTAAGTCGGGACCTAAGGCGAGGCCGACAGGCGTAGTCGATGGATAACCGGTTGATATTCCGGTACCCGCTGTGAAGCGTCAAACATCGAGCCCATTAATGCTAAGGCCGTGAAGCCGTTCCGGACCCTTCGGGGAATGGAAAGTGGTGGAGCCGCCGGCCCAAGATGGTAGTAGGTGAGTGATGGGGTGACGCAGGAAGGTAGTCCATCCCGGGCGGTGGTTGTCCCGGGGTAAGGGTGTAGGACGAGTGGTAGGCAAATCCGCCACTCACATAGTCTGAGACCTGATGCCGAGCCGATTGTGGTGAAGTGGATGATCCTATGCTGTCGAGAAAAGCCTCTAGCGAGTTTCATGGCGGCCCGTACCCTAAACCGACTCAGGTGGTCAGGTAGAGAATACCGAGGCGTTCGGGTGAACTATGGTTAAGGAACTCGGCAAAATGCCCCCGTAACTTCGGGAGAAGGGGGGCCATCACCGGTGAGAGGATTTACTCCTTGAGCTGGGGGTGGCCGCAGAGACCAGCGAGAAGCGACTGTTTACTAAAAACACAGGTCCGTGCGAAGCCGTAAGGCGATGTATACGGACTGACGCCTGCCCGGTGCTGGAACGTTAAGGGGACCGGTTAGTCACTCTTCGGGGTGGCGAAGCTGAGAACTTAAGCGCCAGTAAACGGCGGTGGTAACTATAACCATCCTAAGGTAGCGAAATTCCTTGTCGGGTAAGTTCCGACCTGCACGAATGGCGTAACGACTTCTCGACTGTCTCAACCATAGGCCCGGTGAAATTGCACTACGAGTAAAGATGCTCGTTTCGCGCAGCAGGACGGAAAGACCCCGGGACCTTTACTACAGTTTGATATTGGTGTTCGGTTCGGCTTGTGTAGGATAGCTGGGAGACTGTGAACTCTGGACGCCAGTTCAGGGGGAGTCGTCGTTGAAATACCAGTCTGGTCGTGCTGGATGTCTAACCTGGGTCCGTGATCCGGATCAGGGACAGTGTCTGATGGGTAGTTTAACTGGGGCGGTTGCCTCCTAAAGAGTAACGGAGGCGCCCAAAGGTTCCCTCAGCCTGGTTGGCAATCAGGTGTTGAGTGTAAGTGCACAAGGGAGCTTGACTGTGAGACCGACGGGTCGAGCAGGGACGAAAGTCGGGACTAGTGATCCGGCGGTGGCTTGTGGAAGCGCCGTCGCTCAACGGATAAAAGGTACCCCGGGGATAACAGGCTGATCTTCCCCAAGAGTCCATATCGACGGGATGGTTTGGCACCTCGATGTCGGCTCGTCGCATCCTGGGGCTGGAGTCGGTCCCAAGGGTTGGGCTGTTCGCCCATTAAAGCGGTACGCGAGCTGGGTTTAGAACGTCGTGAGACAGTTCGGTCCCTATCCGCTGCGCGCGCAGGAACATTGAGAAGGGCTGTCCCTAGTACGAGAGGACCGGGACGGACGAACCTCTGGTGTGCCAGTTGTTCTGCCAAGGGCATGGCTGGTTGGCTACGTTCGGGAGGGATAACCGCTGAAAGCATCTAAGCGGGAAGCCTGCTTCGAGATGAGTGTTCCCACCCCCTTGAGGGGTTAAGGCTCCCAGTAGACGACTGGGTTGATAGGCCGGATCTGGAAGGCGGGTAACCGCTGGAGGTGACCGGTACTAATAGGCCGAGGGCTTGTCCTCAGTTGCTCGCGTCCACTGTGTTGGTTCTGAAACCACGAACAACCCCACATCCCTGGGTTATGCGGGGTGTGGTGCGGTTGTCTGTTTCATAGTGTTTCGGTGGTCATAGCGTGAGGGAAACGCCCGGTTACATTCCGAACCCGGAAGCTAAGCCTTACAGCGCCGATGGTACTGCAGGGGGGACCCTGTGGGAGAGTAGGACGCCGCCGAACAAATATTGCGAAAACCCCTGTACCGTTTATTCGGTACGGGGGTTTTCTGCGTTTAAGGGGTCCTGAATTCTGTAAAGTGCCCTGCTTTTTCAAGCAGGGCCCGCCGTATTACAGACGGCCCGCACTCTTGAGAGCCAGATAGGCGTCCGCCAATGCCGGTGCGAGATCGTCCGGTGTCGCGTCGACGATGGTGACGCCGGCCCGGCGCAGTTTTTCCGCGGTGCGGTCTCGTTCGGTCTGGGCGCGTGCCGCAGCCGCCGCCTCGTAGACCGCCTCCGTGTTTCCGCGGGCGGTGGCCATGCGGGCGATGTGGGGGTCTGCCACGGATGCCACCAGAACCGTATGGCGCTGGGTGAGTTGGGCGAGGACGGGGAGCAGGCCCTCTTCGACCGGGGCCGTGTCGAGGCTGGTCAGCAGGACGATCAGGGAGCGGCGGGGTGCCGTACGGATCGCGGTGGCTGCGAGGCCTCGGGCGTCTGTTTCGACGAGTTCCGGTTCGAGGGTCGCCATCGCGTTGACCAGTGACGGGAGTACGTCGCGTGCCGTGCGGCCCTGGACGAGGGCGCGGACCCGGCGGTCGTAGGCGAGCAGGTCCACGCGGTCGCCGGCGCGGGATGCCAGGGCTGCGAGGAGCAGGGCGGCGTCCATGGAGGCGTCGAGACGGGGGACGTCGCCGACGCGGCCCGCTGAGGTGCGGCCGGTGTCGAGGACGAGGAGGATGTGGCGGTCGCGTTCGGGGCGCCAGGTGCGTACCGCGACCGTGGTCTGGCGGGCGGTGGCGCGCCAGTCGATGGAGCGGGTGTCGTCGCCGGGGACGTATTCGCGCAGGCTGTCGAATTCCGTGCCTTCGCCGCGGGTCAGGACGCTGGTGCGGCCGTCGAGTTCGCGCAGGCGGGCGAGTTTCGAGGGGAGGTGCTTGCGGCTGGTGAACGGGGGCAGGACGCGGACCGCCCAGGGGACCGCGTGGGTGCCCTGGCGGGTGAGGAGGCCGAGGGGGCCGTAGGAACGGATCGTCACTCGGTCTGCGTGGCGGTCGCCGCGGCGGGTGGGGCGTAGGCGCGTGGTGAGGCGGCGGCGTTCGCCGGGTGGGACCGTCAGACGGTGGCGGGAGGCGGCGAATTCTGTGCCGGGGAGCCAACTGCTGGGGGGCCAGGCGTCGCGGATGCGGGCGCGGAGCGGGCGGCGGGACGGGTTGGTGACCGTCAGGGTGACGTCGGCGGATTCGCCCAGGCGTACGGAGGTGTCGCCCGAGCGGGTCAGGCTCAAGTGGCGTACTGGGGCGGCCAGGGCGAAGTCGCAGGCGCAGGCCACCGCCAGGGGGGCGTTGACGGCGAGGATGCCCGTCCAGCTGGGTTCCCAGATGCCTACGGGGAGGGAGCCCAGGGCTGCGAGGAGGGCGGCGCGTCCGGTGAGGGCCATCAGCGGGGGACCGGGACGTGGGCGAGGATCGCGTTGATCACGGAGTCCGCCGTCACGCCCTCCATCTCGGCCTCGGGGCGCAGCTGCACGCGGTGGCGGAGGGTGGGAAGCGCCAGGGCCTTCACGTCGTCGGGGATGACGTAGTCGCGGCCCGTGAGCCAGGCCCACGCGCGCGAGGTGGCCAGGAGAGCGGTGGCACCACGCGGGGACACGCCGAGGGTGAGGGACGGCGATTCGCGGGTGGCGCGGCAGATGTCGACTACGTAGGCGGTGATTTCGGGGGAGATCGTCGTCTTGGCGACGGCCGCGCGGGCTGCTTCGAGGTCGGCGGGGCCCGCTACGGGGCGCAGGCCGGCGGCGTGCAGGTCGCGCGGGTTGAAGCCCTCGGCGTGGCGGGTGAGGACGTCGATCTCGTCCTGGCGGGAGGGAAGAGGGATCGTCAGTTTGAGGAGGAAGCGGTCGAGTTGGGCCTCGGGGAGGGGGTACGTGCCCTCGTACTCGACGGGGTTCTGTGTCGCGGCGACGAGGAACGGGTCGGGGAGCGGGCGCGGGGTGCCGTCGACCGTGACCTGGCGTTCCTCCATGGCCTCCAGGAGGGACGACTGGGTCTTCGGAGGGGTGCGGTTGATCTCGTCCGCGAGGAGCAGGTTGGTGAAGACCGGGCCGGGCTGGAAGCGGAACTCGGCGGAGCGCGTGTCGTAGACCAGGGAGCCGGTGACGTCGCTCGGCATCAGGTCCGGGGTGAACTGGATGCGCTTGGTGTCGAGTTCGAGTGCGGATGCGAGGGCGCGGACGAGCAACGTTTTGGCTACTCCAGGGACTCCTTCTAGGAGAACGTGTCCGCGGCAGAGGAGGGCGACGACGAGGCCGGTCACGGCGGGGTCCTGGCCGACCACGGCTTTGGCGATCTCGGCTCGCAGGGATTCGAGGGAGGCCCGGGCGGTGCCCGCGTCCCCCGTGTACCCGGCGTTGTCAGTGGTCGGGTCCATCATGAACGGCGTACCTCTCTTTCGAGGGCGTCGAGTTGGTCGGCAAGTGCGATGAGGGCCCCGTCGTCGCTGGGCGGCGGGCCGAAGAGGAGGGCGTGCAGGGTCTGTCCGTCGCCGTGGAGGTGGGCGGAGAGCGCGGGGAGCAGAGCTTCGGGCGCGTGCGCCTGGGAGACGGGGACGCCTACGAGGGGGGCGAGGCGAGTACGGGTGGTGGAGCGCAGGGCGTTGGCCGCGCGGTCGCGGGCGTTGGCCTTGCGGTAGAGGCGGGCGCGGCCTTCGACGGTTTCGGAGGCGCGGATCGCCACGGGGAGTTTCTCGGGCACCAGGGGGCCGAGTCGGCGTGCCCGCCACAGGGCGGCCACGCCTGCGGCGATGAACAGTTGCAGGGTGCCCCAGAGCCAGCCCGAGGGGAGCAGGTCGAAGAAACTCTGGCTGCCGGAGTCGGTGGCCGAGGTGTCGGACAGCGAGGGGAGGTACCAGACCAGATGGGGGCGGGAGCCGAGGAGCTGGAGGGCGAGCGAGGCGTTGCCCTGCTTGTCGAGACGCTTGTTGAAGAAGATGTCGGGCGAGCCGATGACGACGGTGTCGCCGCCCCCGGACGCGTCCGGCAACCGGAGCAGGGTCGGCATGCCGTTGCTGGCGTAGCACTCGTCGGCGCCGGCGGCTGTGGTCGTGTACCTGTAGTCACCGGTTTCCGCGTCGCCCGCGCGCTGGGCGGCGGGCAGGGAGCAGTCGGGGGACAGCACTGTGTCGAAGCTGCTTCCGGCGTCCGCGGTGACCTCGGGAGCGAGCCGGGGCAGGGACGCGGGACCGGGGGCGACGAGGACCGTACGGCTGCCGGAGTTCGCGAACGCCGAGTGCAGGCCGGACTGTTGACGCTTGGTCAGCAGGTCGGGGACGGCGACCAGCAGGGTGGTGTCCGGGCCGGCCGCGGCGCGGGCCTGGGCCAGGGTGGTGACCACGCGCGTGGACACGCCCCGGTCGCCGAGGAGTTCGGCGACGGCGCGGCTGCCGTAGGGGTCGGCGGAGCGCGGGTCGAGGTCGCCGTGCCGGGCGTCGGAGCGGATCGCGGCGATCACCACGGCGGCCGCCAGGAGGATCACGAGCGCGAGGAGGATGCCCCGCGCGCGGGTCCACACCTGGCGGGCGGTCGGCGAGGCCGACGTGGCGGGAAGCGTGGCCTCCGCGGTCATTCGGCGGCCCCCTGGCTGGTCTGGTGGGCCGTGCTGTGGGCGCTGCTCGTGAGGACGGGCCTGGTGCGCTCCAGGTCGCGGTCGAGTTCGGCCATGCGGCGGTACGACTGCTCGCTCGCGCCGCGTCCGCCGTACGTCACGTCGTCGAAGTGCCTGGCGGCGGCGCGCAGTTCGGCCGTGTGCGTCGGTAGCGCGTGGCTTGCTTCCGCGACCGCCTCGTCGGCCGTGCGGCCGGGGCGGGCGTCGAGCAGGGCCCGTTCCTCCAGGGCGCGGACGATGGCACGCATGCGTTCCTGCACGGCGGGGTTCCAGTGTCCCTGGGCGGCGTGCGCCTCGGCGGCCGCGCGGTGCTCGGCGGCGCTGCGGGGGCCGTCCTCGAACAGGGCGGCGGCGGAGACGGGTTGGCGGCGCGGGGTGCCGAGGCGCCACCACAGGGCGGCGCCGACGACGAGGACGGCCAGGATGACGACGACCAGGCCGAGCGTGCCGCCGGGTGCCGCCTCCGATGCCCTGCCGAACAGTTTGTCGATCCAGTCCCAGATGGCGTCCAGGGCCCGCTGCACCAGGCTGGGGTCGTTCTCGTGGTACATCTGCTTGGACAGTTCACGCCGGGCCGCCTCCCGCGCGGGGTCGCGCGGGATCGTCACCGGCGGCTCGTCGCCCGAGAGGGCCGATGACCGTACGACTGTGCCGTGGGCGCGCAGCAGTGCCCCCGCGGCCGATGCGACGGCACGTGGCAGCGCCGTGGGTACCGCTGTGAGAACTCCCCCCGCCAGGCTCACCGCATCAACTCCCCGGAGTGGGGCCGGGGGCGGCGGTGCCGTAGTCCTGGACGCCGGCGGCACGGGCCAGGTCGAGGTCGAGGGCCTCGCGGCGGATGCGCTGGTCGATGTACAGGAGCACGGTGACGCCCGCCGTGATCGGGAACGCGATCATGCGGCCGATCACCGAGCCGAGGCCGCTGATGATGAGGAACGTCCAGCCGAGGCCGCCGGTGCCGTCGACGAGGCCGCTGAGGCCGTCGCCGCTGAACAGCCCGGCGATGAAGGCGAACGGGATGACGAGGATGGACGACAGGATGCTCGCGATGATCTGGGCGAGCAGCTGGATGCCGAAGATCCGCCACCAGGAGCCGCGCACCAGCTTCGCGGAGCGGCTCATCGACTTGATGATGCCCTGCTTCTCCAGCATGAGTGCGGGCGAGGCCAGGGAGAAGCGGATCGCCAGCCACAGGGTGACGACGCAGCCGGCGAGGCCACCGAGGACGGCGAGCGCGATCCCTCCGTCCTGCGACCCGGTGACGGCCACGATGATGCCCGGCACGGTGGGGACGCCGATCAGGACGACGGCCATGAGGATCAGCAGGCAGATCAGGCCGAGCAGCTTGAGCACCTGGGGGCGGGCGTCGCGCCAGGCCTCTCCGGCGGTGACCGGCTTGCCCAGCACGGCGCGGCTGGTGACCGAGGTGAGCAGGGCGGTGGCGACGACGGTGCCGATGAGGACGACCAGGTAGACGACGCCGGTGCTGAGGAAGGCCTCGCTCATGGCGCGGGTCACTTCGGAGGCGCTGGCGTTCGGGTCGTCGAGGGCGTTGGTGCTGGCGAGGTCGTTGAAGGCGAAGCCTTGGACGAGGACGACGACGGTCTGCATGACGACGGCGACGGTGAGCGAGATGCCCAGGACCGTGCGCCAGTAGGTGCGCATGGTGGAGACGGCGCCGTCGAGGATCTCGCCCACGCCGAGCGGGCGGAGCGGGATCACGCCGGGCTTGGCCGCGGGCGGGGGGCCGCCCCAGCCGGTTCCCCAGCCGCCGGGAGCGCCGTTGCCGCCGGGTCCGCCGTAACCTCCGTAGCCGCCGTATCCCCCAGGGCCTCCGGGGCCTGCCGGGCCGCCGGGGTGGCCGCCGCCCCAGCCCGGGCCCGGCGGTGGGGGCGGGGGCGCCTGGCCCTGGCCCGGGACGCCGGTAGGCGCGGACCACTGGGCGGGTGGCGGCTGCTCCTTGGACCACTGCGGGCCGGGGCCCGACGGGTCCGTGCCCGGCTGGTCCGCGGGCTGTGCGGGACCGGGGCCGTCGGTCGGCTCGGCGGGACCGGACGCGCCGGGCTCGGGCCCGTCGGGCGGGGCGGATCCGGGCGAGGCCCAGCCCGGAGTGTCGTTCATCGTCGCTCCTTCACGGTGCCCGTCCGCGGGCGCGGCGGCAGGTTGGCAGCCATCGTGCCATGGGGTGGTCGAGCGGTGACCGGCCGCGGTATGGGCTGCACACCTTCAATTGTCCGCCGGATACGGGGCAGACTGACCGCATGGCTGATCAGTACGCGCAATCCGGCGAGGACGGCCGGCCGACCGAGATACCCGCGATCCGTTGGGACGAGCCCCCCGAGGGCCCTGTGCTGGTCCTGCTCGACCAGACGAGACTGCCGGCCGAGGAGGTCGAGCTGGTGTGCACGGACGCGTCCGCGCTGGTGGACGCGATCCGCTCGCTGGCGGTGCGCGGGGCGCCGCTGCTCGGCATCGCGGGGGCGTACGGCGTCGCGCTCGCCGCCGCGCGGGGCTTCGACGTGGACGAGGCCGCGATCGCGCTGGCGGGCGCCCGGCCCACCGCGGTGAACCTCTCCGTCGGCGTGCGCAGGGCCCAGGCCGCGCACCGGGCCGTGCTCGCCGAGGGAGGCGGTACCGAGCGGGCGGCGGGGGCCGCGCTGGCCGCGGCACGGCGGTTGCACCGGGAGGACGCCGAGGCCAGCACGCGGATGGCCGCGCACGGGCTGGCCCTGCTGGACGAGCTGCTGCCCGGCGGTGGGCACCGGATTCTGACCCACTGCAACACCGGGGCGCTGGTGTCGGGCGGCGAGGGCACGGCCTTCGCGGTGGCGCTCGCGGCGCACCGGGACGGGCGGCTGAGGCGGCTGTGGGTGGACGAAACGCGTCCGTTGCTGCAAGGTGCTCGCCTGACGGCGTATGAGGCGGCACGCAACGGAATGGCGTACACCTTGCTCACGGACAACGCGGCGGGCTCTTTGTTCGCGGCCGGGGAGGTGGACGCGGTACTGATCGGGGCGGACCGGATCGCCGCCGACGGTTCGGTGGCGAACAAGGTGGGGAGCTATCCGCTCGCCGTGCTCGCCCGGTATCACCATGTGCCGTTCATCGTGGTGGCGCCGGTGACGACGGTGGATATGGACACGCCGGACGGGGCGTCCATCGAGGTGGAGCAGCGCCCCGGCTTCGAAGTGACGGAGATCACGTCACCCCAAGTGACGGTGTCGGGAGCGGGAGGCGGGATTCCGGTGGCACCTCTGGGGACGCAGGCGTACAACCCGGCGTTCGACGTGACGCCTCCCGAGCTGGTGACGGCGATCGTCACCGAAGAAGGCGCTGTTTCGCCCGTGACGGCGGAGGCGCTGGCAGAGCTGTGTGACAGGTCACGACAGGTAACGATTTAGTTAATGGGATGATGTCGTTTATGAAGGGACGAGTCCTTGTCGTCGATGACGACACCGCACTGGCCGAGATGCTCGGCATTGTGTTGCGTGGTGAAGGTTTTGAGCCGTCTTTCGTAGCCGACGGCGACAAGGCGCTGGCCGCTTTCCGTGAGAGCAAGCCCGACCTGGTGCTCCTGGACCTGATGCTGCCCGGACGGGACGGTATCGAGGTGTGCCGCCTGATCAGGGCGGAGTCCGGGGTGCCGATCGTGATGCTCACGGCGAAGAGCGACACCGTCGATGTCGTGGTGGGCCTGGAATCAGGCGCTGACGACTACATCGTGAAGCCGTTCAAGCCGAAGGAGCTGGTCGCCCGGATCCGGGCGCGGCTGCGGAGGTCGGAGGAGCCGGCGCCCGAGCAGCTCGCCATAGGCGATCTGGTCATCGACGTGGCCGGTCACTCCGTGAAGCGGGACGGGCAGTCGATCGCGCTGACGCCGCTGGAGTTCGACCTGCTGGTCGCGCTGGCCCGTAAACCGTGGCAGGTGTTCACGCGTGAGGTGCTCCTGGAGCAGGTCTGGGGCTACCGGCACGCGGCCGACACCCGGCTGGTGAACGTGCATGTCCAGCGGTTGCGCTCCAAGGTCGAGAAGGACCCGGAGCGGCCGGAGATCGTGGTGACCGTCCGCGGGGTCGGTTACAAGGCGGGACCGAGCTGACATGTCCAGGGACAGTGCCGCTTCGGCGCCCGGGGGGTCCGGGGCCCGCGCGGGGCGGCCTGTCGGCCGGACGGCGGCGGGCTCCCGTTGGGGACGCCTGCGGGAGGGCGTGCTGCTGCAGGGCGGGGTCCAGGGCAGCCCGGTCCTCCGCCTGTTCATGCGCTGGGTGCGCCGGCCGCTGCTGCCGGTCATGCGGCTGTGGCGGCGCAACATCCAGCTCAAGGTCGTCGTCACGACCCTGCTGATGTCGCTGGGCGTCGTTCTGCTGCTGGGCTTCGTCGTCATCGGGCAGGTGCGCAACGGCCTGCTGGACGCCAAGGTGAAGGCCTCGCAGAGCCAGGCCACGGGCGGCTTCGCCGTGGCCAAGCAGCGGGCCGACGAGGCGGGCAGCGGTGCCTCCGCCGACGGTTCCGCGACCGACGACGGTTCCTCCCAGAACGTCATCTCCTGGATGAGCGACCTCGTGTCGTCGCTGTCCAGCGGCGGCCAGGGCGCCTTCGACGTGGTGACACTGCCCGCGGGCATGGACAGCGGCAGCGGCCGCAGCCCGCGCGGCTCCGGGTACGTCGACCCGTCCGCGAGCGTGCCCGAGGACCTGCGGGCGCGGGTCAACGACCGTACGACGGCGGCCCAGAGCTACACCCGCATCATCTACAGCAACGGCAAGGAGTCCCAGCCGGCGCTGGTCGTGGGCAAGCAGGTCAACGACCCGAACGGCGACCCCTACCAGCTGTACTACCTCTTCCCGCTCACCCAGGAGGAGAAGTCGCTCAGCCTGGTCAAGGGGACCCTTGCCACGGCCGGGCTCTTCGTCGTCGTACTCCTGGGGGCCATCGCCTGGCTCGTCGTACGGCAGGTCGTCACGCCGGTGCGGATGGCCGCCGGGATCGCCGAGCGGCTGTCCGCCGGGCGCCTCCAGGAACGCATGAAGGTCACCGGTGAGGATGACATCGCGCGGCTCGGCGAGGCCTTCAACAAGATGGCGCAGAACCTCCAGCTGAAGATCCAGCAGCTGGAGGACCTGTCGCGGATGCAGCGGCGGTTCGTGTCCGACGTGTCGCACGAGCTGCGGACGCCGCTGACGACCGTACGGATGGCGGCCGATGTCATCCATGACGCGCGCGTGGACTTCGATCCGATGACCGCGCGGTCGGCCGAACTGCTCGCCGACCAGCTGGACCGGTTCGAGACACTGCTCGCTGACCTGCTGGAGATCAGCCGCTTCGACGCGGGCGCGGCAGCCCTGGAGGCCGAGCCGATAGACCTCAGAGAGGTCGTACGGCGGGTCCTCAGCGGCGCCGAGCCGCTCGCCGAGCGCAAGGGCACGCAGATACGCGTCGTCGGCGACCAGCAGCCCGTGGTGGCCGAGGCGGATGCCCGGCGGGTGGAGCGGGTGCTGCGCAATCTCGTCGTCAACGCCGTGGAGCACGGCGACGGCAAGGACGTCATAGTCAAGCTCGCCACCGCGGGCGGGGCGGTCGCCATCGCGGTGCGCGACTACGGAGTCGGGCTCAAGCCCGGTGAGGCGACCCGGGTGTTCAGCCGCTTCTGGCGGGCGGACCCGGCACGCGCGCGTACCACCGGTGGTACGGGTCTGGGGCTGTCCATCGCCCTGGAGGACGCGCGGCTGCACGGCGGCTGGCTGCAGGCGTGGGGGGAGCCGGGCGGCGGTTCGCAGTTCCGGCTGACGCTGCCGCGGACCGCGGACGAACCGCTACGGGGCTCGCCGATACCCCTGGAGCCCAAGGACTCACGCCGCAACCGCGGACTCAGCGAAGCCGGGCTGCCGAGCGGGGGCGGGGACAAGCGCGCGACGGTCCCGGTGCAGCCGATGGGCGACCAGGTGCCGCCGATACCCTCGCGGGCCCCGATCGCCCCCAGGATGGCCGCCACGACCGCCACGGCGGACCCGACGGCGTTGCCCGGCAACGGCGCGCGCGTGGTGCCCCGGCCGACCGGTGGCACCCGGCGACAGGAGGACCGCTCGCCCGCGGAGCCGGCCCGGAGCGAGGCCGCGGGCAGCACGGACCCGGCCGGCGTACCGGAGGACTCGAACAAGCAGGGGGAGGCATCTCGTGGGCGCTGACCGCGCGGCGGGCGCCCGGCGGAAGCCGGCACGCGCGGCGGCGTACGTCGCGATGGGCGTCGTAGTGCTGGCGGGGTGTGCCTCGATGCCCGACAGCGGGGATCTCCGGGGGGTCGAGTCGACGCCCCGACAGGACACCCAGGTGCGCGTTTTCGCGATGCCGCCCCGGGAGGACGCGTCGCAGGGGGAGATCGTGCAGGGCTTCCTGGAGGCGCTGACCAGCGACGATCCGAACTACAAGACGGCGCGCATGTACCTGTCCGCCAAGGCCGCGCGGAACTGGCAGCCCGAGCTGTCCACCACGGTGCTCGCCGACGGGCCGAGCACGGAGGCCGTCCGTCCCCCGGTCGGCCGGGAGGACACCGGCACCTTCACGTACACCCTGACCGGCAACCGGGTCGCCACGGTGGATTCGCAGCAGGCGTACGCGCCGGCGGACGGGCAGTACAGCAAGGCCGTACATCTGACGAAGGACGCGAAGAGCGGCCAGTGGCGCATCGACGACCTGCCGCAGGGCGTCGTCATGGGCGAGTCGGACTTCCAGCGCAACTACATGTCGGTCAACAAGTACTACTTCGCGTCGAACACGACGGCCGGGACGGGCTCGCAGCCGATCGCGGTCGCCGACCCCGTGTTCGTACGGCGGCGGGTGGACCCGATGACGCAGATGGTGCGGTCGCTCCTGAGCGGGCCCACCAGTTGGCTCGGGCCCGTGGTCAGGTCGAGCTTCCCTACGGGGACGGCGCTGCGGAAGGGCGTCAGCTCGCTGACGCCCGACGACCAGAACAAGCTGACGGTCCCGTTGAACCAGAAGGCCTCGCGGGTGGGGCCGGCCCGGTGCAACGAGATGGCCACGCAGATCCTCTTTACGCTCCGGACCATGACGCCCACGGTTGACAAGGTCGAGCTGCAGGCCGCCGACGGCGCGCAGTTGTGTGTCTACAACGAGGGCAACGCGGACACCCTCGCGGCACACGGTGCCGTGAACCGTCCCGAGTACCTGTACTTCCTCGACGACAAGCACCGCGTGGTGCGGATGTCCAGCGGCGGCATGCACGCCGATCCGGTGCCGGGCGCGCTGGGCGAGGGCGAGAAGCAGCTGCGGTCGGTGGCGGTGTCGCGCGACGAGGAGACCGGGGCCGGGGTCGGTCTCGACGGGAAGTCGCTCTACGTCGGGTCGTTGGTGTCCGGTGCCTCGCTCGGGGACCCCGTGCTGACCAGCCAGGGCACGACGGAGGCCAACCGGCTGACGGCTCCCAGCTGGGACGCGCAGGGCGACCTCTGGGTGGCCGACCGGGACCCGAAGAAGCCCAGGCTGCTCCTGCTGCAGAAGGGCGCGGGGCAGCCGATAGCGGTGGAGATGCCGGGGCTGGACGGCCGTATCGAATCGGTGCGGGTGGCCGCCGACGGGGTGCGGGTCGCGCTCGTCGTGGAGAAGAACGGCAAGCGGTCCCTGCTCGTCGGGCGGATCCAGCGGACGGGGTCGGCGGGGGAGACACCGGTGGTCTCGGTCCTCGAACTGCGTTCCGTCACCCCGGATCTGGAGGAGATCACGGCCATGTCGTGGGCCGGGGACAGCCGGCTCGTGGTGGTGGGGCGCGAGCACGAAGGCGTGGTGCAGATGCGGTACGTCCAGGTCGACGGCTCCACGCCCGAGGGCCCGGCGCCCGCGGCCCTGACCGGGGTGAAGGAGATCGCCGCGTCCGAGGACGACAAGCTGCCGCTGGTGGCCTACTCGGAGGACGGGATCGTACGGCTGTCCAGCGGGGCGCAGTGGCAGAAGGTCGTCAAGACGGGGTCGGCGCCGGTCTATCCGGGGTGACGCGTCAACGCGTCGAGGCATTGAGGTGGCGGACTGGAAGCGGCCGTCTCCGGTCGGGCTGAGGCTCGGTGGAGGCGGCCGTTCGCATGTTTCGGGATCGCCTTGCACTCGTGTGGGTGACGGCTGTTGACGGTTGCGCGGAGTTGTCCACAGGCCGTTGTCCACAGGGGTGGCAGGTCGGTCGGGGCGTTGGCACAGTGGTGGGCATGCGGGGGTGGTGGCGGGACCTCACGGATCTGGTGCTGCCGGCCGAGTGCGGAGGCTGCGGCAGGCCTCGCACGGTGCTCTGCCCGGAGTGCCGTGCCGCCCTGAACGGGGCCGTACCGAGCCGGGTACGACCGACGCCTGAGCCGGCGGGGCTGCCGGCGACGTATGCGGCGGCTCCGTATGCGGACGAGGTGCGGGCGGCGATCCTCGCCCACAAGGAACGGGGTGCGCTGGGGCTTGCGGGGGCGTTGGGGGCGGCTTTGGCGGGGGCTGTGCGGGTGGGGCTCGGAGAGAGCTGGGGGCGAGGCTACGGGGCTGTGGCGGGGCGGGATGCGGGCTTGCTGGGGACGGACGGGGGTGTGGCGGGGCTGGGCGGGGGCCTGGTGCAGGCATGTGGGGAGCTGAGAGAGGAGGCCGACAGGGGCGGTTGGGCGCGGGGCGCGGCAGAACGGTCGGGGTGGGGTGCGGGGGATCCCGGCTCTGGTGGTCGGCAGGTCGCGCGGTCGGGGGTGGCCGGGCCCGGCACGGGAGAGGTGGGGCAGGCGGCGGCACAGGCTGCGGGGCCTGGTGCAGGGCTTGGTGCGGCGCAGAGTGGGCGGGATCAGGCAGATCAGGTGCGGCGCGGGCAGGGCCCGGTACGACAGCCGCAGGCACGACAGGCTCACGCTGGGGAAGCCGCGCAGGCTCCGGCAGGACAAGCCGCGCAGGCCCAGACAAAACAAGCTGCGCAGGCCCGGGCAGGACATCGCCAGGCTCAGGGCGGGCAAGTCCAGGTGGGGCTTCGCCAGGCTCAGGTCAGGCAACTTCAGGTGGGGCTTCCCCAGTCGCAAGTCGGGTGGCACGTGGATGCCGGTCGTGTTGAGCCCCGGAGCCACGGTCACGCGCCCGTGCTGCTCGTCCCCGTGCCCTCTGCGCGTAGCACCGTGCGGGCCAGAGGGCATGATCCGGCGCGGCGGATCGCGCTCGCGGCGGCGGGGGAGTTGCGGCGGACCGGGACGCCGGCTCGGGTGGTGGCCGTGTTGCGGCAGCGGCGGTGGGTCGCCGATCAGTCGGGGCTCAACTCGCGGGAGCGGATGGGGAATCTCGCGGGTGCGCTGGAGGTGGTCGAGGGTGGTGCGCGGTTGCTCGTGGGCGGTCCCGTGGTGCTCGTCGATGACCTGATGACGACCGGGGCCTCCTTGAGGGAGGCGGCGCGTGCCGTGCGGGAGGCGATCACGGGTGGCGGAGAAGTTGGCGCGACTGCCGCTGTGTATGCGCGTGTGTCCAGGGAAGGCAGAGAGGAACACAACGGCAGATCAAACGGCAGACCATTGGAGAACGGGAGGGACATGGCACTCAGTGCACCGGGAATCGTGAGTGTGAACGGCCCCGCTGACCTGATCTGCGCCGCGGTGATCGCGGCGTCGCCAGATTCCTTCGAAATAAACCGGAACTGACTGCGAACTTGCGTCGTTGCAGGTAATGACAGGGGCAATTCACCTGAACGGAGGTACGCCGCGGTAGAGGGTGACGACATCCGTCCGGGCGAGATATGTTCGGTTGTGAGAGAAAGGCGCAGGCCGCACCTCTCCTATCCGAATGCCGTGCTGCGGGTTTTCTGCAATCACCCGCGGCCATGGGGTGGAGATCTTGCCCATGGGGGAGGAGGAGGTGGAAGTCACCGAGTCCGAGGTTCCGGGGTGACCGGAGCCTGGTGCGAAAGGGAGACGCTCCGCAGCGAAGCGGAGCGATCCGGGAACGGAGTTCTGCGTGGACATCGTCGTCAAGGGCCGCAAGACCGAGGTGCCCGAGCGGTTCCGCAAGCACGTGGCCGAGAAGCTGAAGCTGGAGAAGATCCAGAAGCTCGACGGCAAGGTGATCAGCCTCGACGTGGAGGTGTCCAAGGAGCCGAACCCCCGACAGGCCGACCGCTGTGACCGAGTGGAGATCACGCTCCGCTCCCGCGGTCCGGTGATCCGGGCGGAGGCATCGGCCAACGATCCGTACGCGGCGCTCGACCTCGCGGCGGAGAAGCTGGATGCCCGGCTGCGCAAGCAGCACGACAAGCGCAACACGCGACGCGGCGCCCGTCGGCTCACCGCCGCCGAGGTCCCCGACCACGTCCCGGGCGCCGCGACGCTCAACGGCAACGGCCACGCCGTCCCGGACGAGCAGTCGGACGGTGTGCCCACCAAGAAGATCGGCTCGCTGGAGGTCAAGGGCGAAGGCCCCCTCGTCGTCCGCGAGAAGACCCACGTCGCCTCCCCGATGTCCCTCGACCAGGCGCTCTACGAGATGGAACTGGTCGGACACGACTTCTACCTGTTCGTCGACTCCGAGACCAAGGAACCGAGCGTCGTCTACCGACGGCACGCCTACGACTACGGCGTCATCCACCTCAGCACGGACCCGATGGTCACGCAGGCGCAACCGCCGGCGGCCGGCGGCACGCTGGGCGGCTGACCCACCCGGCAGACAGCTGAGCCGGTGCCCCTGGAGCGCGTGTGCGCCCCCAGGGGCACCGGTGTGCGACCACTTCGCGCCCCGCTCCGTGACCGCACTGTCGTCCGGGCATGGAATCATGGCCGTACAGGCCCAACCGGTGGGCCGCTGCCTTGGGTTGGCGATGGCACAGGACCACAGGCCACAGCCTTCAGGGGGAGGAACGATGGCGGACAGCTTCGGACCGATGCATGTCGGGGATGCCGACGGCGGCGTCGTCGGCATGGGCGCGGAAGCGGGCTCGACACGCAAGGAGCCGATCAGAGTCCTTGTCGTGGACGACCACGCCCTCTTCCGCCGCGGCCTGGAGATCGTGCTGGCGGCCGAGGAGGACATCCAGGTCGTCGGCGAGGCGGGCGACGGCGCCGAGGCCGTGGACAAGGCCGCGGATCTGCTGCCGGACATCGTCCTGATGGACGTACGGATGCCGAAGCGGGGCGGGATCGAGGCGTGCACCTCCATCAAGGAGGTGGCGCCCAGCGCGAAAATCATCATGCTCACGATCAGCGACGAAGAGGCCGATCTCTACGACGCGATCAAGGCGGGCGCGACGGGTTATCTCCTCAAGGAGATCTCGACCGACGAGGTGGCCACCGCCATTCGCGCCGTGGCCGACGGACAGTCGCAGATCAGCCCCTCCATGGCGTCGAAACTGCTCACCGAGTTCAAGTCGATGATCCAGCGCACCGACGAGCGCCGACTGGTGCCCGCGCCCCGGCTCACCGACCGTGAGCTGGAGGTTCTCAAACTCGTCGCCACCGGAATGAACAACCGCGATATCGCCAAGCAGTTGTTCATCTCCGAGAACACCGTGAAGAACCATGTGCGCAACATCCTGGAGAAGCTGCAGCTGCACTCCAGGATGGAGGCGGTCGTCTACGCGATGCGGGAGAAGATCCTGGAGATCCGCTGACCCTCGGGCCAGGTGTCCCTCAGGCCAGGAGACGGACCAGTTCTCTGGCGAGGGGGGCGCGCAGCTCGGGGGCGTCGACCCGCTCCACGCGTACGTCCGTGCAGTCCACCCAGCTCGCGGCCTCGACCAGGGCCTGGGCCACGGACGGGACGGCCTTCGCGCTGTCCAGAGTGACCTGCTTGGCCACCAGGGTGCGGCCCTCGCGTGCGGGGTCGACGCGGCCGACCAGCCGGCCTCCCGCGAGCACCGGCATCGCGAAGTAGCCGTAGATCCGCTTGGGCTTGGGGACGTAGGCCTCCAGGCGGTGGGTGAAGCCGAAGATGCGCTCTGTGCGGGCCCGCTCCCAGATCAGGGAGTCGAACGGGGACAGGAGTGTCGTGCGGTGACGGCCGCGCGGGGGTGTCTCCAGGGCCGCCGGGTCGGCCCAGGCGGGCTTGCCCCAGCCCTCGACCGTGACCGGGACCAGGCCCGAGTCGGCGATCACCGCGTCGACCTGCTCGCCCTTGAGGCGGTGGTAGTCGGCGATGTCCGCGCGGGTGCCGACGCCCAAGGACTGGCCCGCCAGGGTGACCAGGCGGCGGAGGCACTCCGTGTCATCCAGCTTGTCGTGCAGCAGCGCCTGCGGGATCGCGCGCTCGGCGAGGTCGTACACCCGCTTCCAGCCGCGGCGCTCCACGCACACCACCTCGCCGTACATGAGGGCGCGCTCTACGGCGACTTTCGCGCCGGACCAGTCCCACCACTCGCTGGTGCGCTTGGCGCCGCCCAACTCCGTCGAGGTGAGCGGGCCTTCGGCGCGGAGCTGCTTGATGACCTGGTCGTAGGTGCCGTCGGGGAGGTCGTGGTTCCAGTGCGGGCGGCTTCGGTAGGCGCGGCGGCGGAACGCGAAGTGGGGCCACTCCTCCACGGGGAGGATGCACGCGGCGTGGGACCAGTACTCGAAGGCGTGCGTCTGGGTCCAGTACGCGTCCTCGACCGTCCTGCGGGGGACCGCGCCGAGGCGGGCGTACGGGATCAGTTCGTGGGAGCGGGCGAGGACCGAGATGGTGTCGAGCTGGACCGCGCCGAGATGGCGGAGCACGCCGCGCACGCCCGCGCGGCGGTCGGGGGCGCCGAGGAAACCCTGGGCGCGCAGGGCGATGCGGCGGGCGTCGGCTGCCGACAGGTCGGTCGTGGGGCGCGGGGCACTCGTCATGTCTCCGCACGATAGAGGGTGGCACTGACAACGCGGGCTGAGCTGCGGATTCGCCGCAGCTTCACCGCTGGGCGGGCAGGTACGGCGCCGTCGACGGCAGGCCCAGGTCGGACGGGAGCAGGGAGCCGCCCCAGCAGTCCCGGCGTACGCCGCCGTGGTTGATCGCGGAGCGCAGCGTGCCCTCCATGGTGAAGCCGGTGCGTTCCGCGACCGCGCGTGAGGCCTTGTTGCCGACCTCCGCGCGCCATTCCAGGCGGTCGATCGACATGGCGGTGAAGGCCCAGCGGGCGGCGGCGAGCACGGCCTCGGTCATGTAGCCGTTGCCGCGGTGCTCCTTCGTGCCCCAGTAACCGACCTCGCCGACACCGAGCGAGCGCATCGTGATGGCGAGCATCCCCACCAGATCCCCTTCGGGGAGAAAGAGACCGAAGGTGAACATCGAACCGTTCGCCCAGCCCTCCGGGACCAGTTGCTCGGTGAAACTCTGCGCGTGCTCCAGGAGGTAGGGCGAGGGGATCGTCGTCCAGCGCTGGATCTCGGGGTCCTGGGCGGCGGAATACACGACGTCGGTGTCCTGCGGGCCGACGGCGCGCAGGAGGAGACGGTCGGTCGTGAGCTTGACGGGTTCCATCGGCCGATTCTGCTCGGGGGCGCACAAGGACGCCATACTTTTGCGCTGCGTGAGCGGGTGATCACAATTCGCGCAATTCCTCGGAGGGGCGCGGCACCATCGGTGACCCCCGGCCGTTGTCCCCTTTGAAGCAGATTTGAAGGAGCGGACGGTCGGCGTCCCCGGCAGGCTCCCGGCGTGGCGGGGTCCTCGCATACGATGGCCGTTGCTCAGTCATGTCATTGGTAACCGACCGTCCCAGGCCCGACCGGCAAGGAGACCAAGCCCCGTGTCCGTCCTCTCGAAGATCATGCGTGCAGGCGAAGGCAAGATCCTGCGCAAGCTGCACCGCATCGCGGACCAGGTCAAGTCCATCGAAGAGGACTTCGTGGACCTCTCCGACGCCGAGCTGAAGGCCCTCACCGAGGAGTACAAGCAGCGCTACGCCGACGGTGAGACCCTGGACGACCTGCTGCCCGAGGCGTTCGCCACCGTCCGTGAGGCCGCCAAGCGCGTCCTCGGCCAGCGCCACTACGACGTGCAGATGATGGGCGGTGCGGCCCTTCATCTCGGCTACGTCGCCGAGATGAAGACCGGCGAGGGCAAGACCCTGGTCGGCACCCTGCCCGCGTATCTGAACGCCCTCTCCGGAGACGGCGTCCACATCATCACGGTCAACGACTACCTGGCCGAGCGCGACTCCGAGATGATGGGGCGCATCCACAAGTTCCTGGGCCTTGAGGTCGGCTGCATCCTGGCCAACATGACCCCGGCCCAGCGCCGCGAGCAGTACGCGTGCGACATCACATACGGCACGAACAACGAGTTCGGCTTCGACTACCTGCGCGACAACATGGCGTGGTCGCAGGACGAACTGGTGCAGCGCGGCCACAACTTCGCGATCGTCGACGAGGTCGACTCCATCCTCATCGACGAGGCCCGTACGCCGCTGATCATCTCCGGCCCGGCCGACCAGGCCACCAAGTGGTACGGCGACTTCGCCAAGCTGGTCACCCGCCTGAAGAAGGGCGAGGCAGGCAACTCGCTCAAGGGCCTGGAGGAGACGGGCGACTACGACGTCGACGAGAAGAAGCGCACGGTGGCCATCCACGAGGGCGGTGTCAGCAAGGTCGAGGACTGGCTGGGCATCGACAACCTCTACGAGTCGGTGAACACCCCGCTGGTGGGCTACCTGAACAACGCCATCAAGGCCAAGGAACTCTTCAAGAAGGACAAGGACTACGTCGTCATCGACGGCGAGGTCATGATCGTCGACGAGCACACCGGTCGTATCCTCGCCGGCCGCCGCTACAACGAGGGCATGCACCAGGCCATCGAGGCGAAGGAAGGGGTGGACATCAAGGACGAGAACCAGACGCTCGCCACGATCACCCTTCAGAACTTCTTCCGCCTCTACAGCAACCTCTCGGGCATGACCGGTACGGCGATGACCGAGGCCGCCGAGTTCCACCAGATCTACAAGCTCGGCGTCGTCCCGATCCCGACCAACAGGCCCATGGTCCGCAAGGACCAGTCGGACCTGATCTACCGCACCGAGGTCGCGAAGTTCGAGGCGGTCGTCGACGACATCGCCGAGAAGCACGAGCAGGGCCAGCCGATCCTCGTCGGTACGACGTCGGTCGAGAAGTCCGAGTACCTCTCGCAGCAGCTCGCCAAGCGCGGCATCCAGCACGAGGTGCTGAACGCCAAGCAGCACGACCGTGAGGCGCCGATCATCGCCCAGGCCGGCCGCAAGGGCGCCGTGACCGTCGCGACCAACATGGCCGGCCGCGGTACGGACATCAAGCTCGGCGGCAACCCCGACGACCTCGCCGAGGCGGAGCTGCGCCAGCGCGGCCTCGACCCCGAGGAGCACATCGAGGAGTGGGCGCAGGCCCTGCCGGCCGCCCTGGAGAGGGCCGAGCAGGCGGTCAAGGACGAGTTCGAAGAGGTCAAGGACCTCGGCGGCCTCTACGTCCTCGGCACCGAGCGGCACGAGTCGCGCCGTATCGACAACCAGCTGCGCGGTCGCTCCGGCCGACAGGGCGACCCGGGCGAGTCCCGCTTCTACCTCTCCCTCGGCGACGACCTGATGCGGCTGTTCAAGGCCCAGATGGTCGAGCGCGTGATGTCGATGGCGAACGTCCCGGACGACGTGCCGATCGAGAACAAGATGGTCACGCGCGCGATCGCGTCCGCCCAGTCGCAGGTCGAGCAGCAGAACTTCGAGACCCGCAAGAACGTCCTCAAGTACGACGAGGTCCTCAACCGTCAGCGCGAGGTCATCTACGGCGAGCGCCGCCGCGTCCTGGAGGGCGAGGACCTCCAGGACCAGGTCGTGCACTTCATGGACGACACGATCGACGCGTACATCACCGCGGAGACCACCGAGGGCTTCCCGGAGGACTGGGACCTCGACCGGCTGTGGGGCGCGTTCAAGCAGCTCTACCCGGTGCGGGTCACCGTGGAGGAGCTGGAGGAGGCGGCCGGGGACCGGGCCGGTCTGACCGCCGAGTTCATCTCCGAGTCCATCAAGGACGACATCCACGAGCAGTACGAGGGGCGCGAGGAACAGCTCGGCTCCGAGATCATGCGCGAGCTGGAGCGCCGGGTCGTGCTGTCGGTCCTGGACCGCAAGTGGCGCGAGCACCTCTACGAGATGGACTACCTCCAGGAGGGCATCGGCCTGCGCGCGATGGCCCAGAAGGACCCGCTGGTCGAGTACCAGCGCGAGGGCTTCGACATGTTCACCGCCATGATGGACGGCATCAAGGAGGAGTCCGCCGGCTATCTGTTCAACCTGGAGGTCCAGGTCGAGCAGCAGGTCGAGGAAGTCCCCGTAGAGGACGACAAGCCGTCGCTCGACAAGGAGGACACGGTGCCCGCGCAGGCGAGCGCCCGTCCCGCGATCCGTGCCAAGGGGCTCGACGCCCCGCAGCGGCCGGACCGGCTGCACTTCTCCGCGCCGACCGTGGACGGTGAGGGCGGCATCGTCGAGGGCGACTTCAGCAGTGACGACGAGCCGGTGCGCTCCGAGGCGGACGGCCTCACGCGCGCGGAGCGCCGCAAGCAGGGGCGCCGGAGCAGCCGCCGCAAGAAGTGACGGTCGTTCCGCGGGTCGAGCGGTGAACTGCGGCGGGCGGCCCCCTGGGTGAGGGGTTGAGCTTGTCGGGGCCGCCGCACTCCGGTGGAGGACCTTGAAGGGCCGGGCATCGTTACGGTGCCCGGCCCTTTGGCGTGCGGGCGGGGTGCACGCGTGTGTGCGGGTTGCGGGCAGGCGCGGGGGCGCGGCGGGTACGACCGGGGGCGTCGACCGGCACGGGCGGGGGCGACCCGGCGCAGGGGGCGGTTGCCTTGGCCGTCAGCCGTCAGCCCCGGTCCGCCGCAACCGCCGTAGGCCCCTGGTCCGCTGTCAGCGCTCCTCAGTCGTCGTCCGGGTGCGGGGCGCGGGAGCCGCCCAGTTCCACCGCCGTGCAGCGCCAGCGGAGGTCCGCGCCGCGTTCCAGGCGGAAGGCCATGGCCCGTACCTGGTCACCGGCGCCGATGCGGGCGAAGGCCTCCACGGCGCCCTCGCGGGCGACGTAGTAGCCGATGTCCCGAACCACCGGGCGCGTGCCGCGGGTGGCGCGCAGGGGGCCGTGTTCCGCGAGGCGGGCCAGTTCGTCGTAGGCGCGGCCGGCGGTGTGCCGGAGCATCCAGTGGACGGGCCGCTGACCGCTCAGCACGGCGAGGAGACGGTCGGCGAAGAGGTCGGTGGGGCGGGGCTGCGGGACGCGGCCGCGGGCGGCCTGGGCGGGGACAGTGTGAGGGTCGGCGTGGGCCGGGGTGCGGCCTGCCGCGGGAGCTGGCGTCGTAGGGGCTGTGCGGTGGCTCGGCGGCGGCGTGAGGGCCGTAGAAGCTGAGCCCTGGCCTGGCGTCCGGGCGGACGCTGTACGGGCTGCGCCTTGGCCGGGAGCCGCAGCCGGGGTGTCCCTCGCCGGAGCCGCGCTCTCCGCCGCGGGCGCCGTACGGGACGTTCCCCCGCCCTGTCCGCGAGGTGAAGCCGTGCCGGGGCGGCGGGGGTCGCGGCGGGTCGGGGGGCGGGTCGGGGTGTGCTGGGCGGTCCTGGTCATGACCTTGTGCATGGGAGGCCCCGTTGGGTCGGCCCGGGATGTACCGGGAAGTAACTTGCTGGTTGGGGATCTTGTACGGGGCCATGGGCAGGGGGAGCAAGGACGTGGCGGCGCGGGTCGGAGGGGCCGGAATGTTCACTTATCCGAGTGATCCGGAGGGCCGGAAGCCCGTCGCCGCAAGAGCGTGCCGGGTGAATCACCGGCGTGGGGTGGACGCCCTCAGAGGTGCGGGTGGGGACTCGATGGGGGACCCGCGCACGTATCCTGGAGGCCCTCACGGAGGCGCGGCACCGTCCGCGGAACCGTCCTCCCCGAGGCACTCTCCGAACTACGAAAGCGGTCAGCCATGCGCGTCTACGTCCCCCTGACCCTCCCCGGTCTCGCCGAGGCGTACAAGACGGGCGAGCTGGGGACGGGACCCTTCGTCGCGTACGCCGTGACGCCCGCGCTGCGCGAGTGGTACCTCTCCGACGACATCGAGGAGCTGGAGTACGCGGCGCTGAACCGGGCCGCGCTCGCCTCCCTGCGGCTGCTGGCGGTCCACCCCGACGCGCCGCGGCGCCGGGTCGTGGTCGCCGTCGACGTACCCGACGGCACCGCGCACGCCGACCCCGACCGCGGACTCGACCCGGCTGCGCTCGGCGAGGTGCGGGTGACCGGAACCGTGGCGCTGGCCAAGGCGGCCGCCGTGCACGTGGATCTCGGGGACGCGGAGGGCGACGTGAGCGCCGCCGCCGACGCGCTTCCGGCGGCCGACCGCGGGGACGACGACGCGCAGTTCGTCGTGGACGGGGCCGAGGACCACGAGCTGCTCTGGTACGCGACGCAGGAGATCCCGAACCTCGTCGGGCTGGCCGACTGAGCCTTTTCGGCGGCGGTCGGATGGCCGTATGTGCCCGTTGACCTGCGATTATCTTGATTGTCAGTGGCGGCGGGTACTTTTTTGGCATGGGGATGCAAGGAAGCGCGCACATCGTCTGGGACTGGAACGGCACGCTGTTCCACGACAATGACGCGATCATCGGGGCGACGAACGCGGCGTTCGCCGAGCTGGGGCTGACGCCGATCACGATGGAGGAGTACCGGGCGCTGTACTGCGTGCCGGTGCCCAAGTTCTACGAGCGGCTGCTGGGGCGGCTGCCCACCGACGCCGAGTGGGAGGTCATGGACGTGACCTTCCATCGGTACTACTCCGAGCATCGCGTCGTCTGCGGGCTCACCGAGGGCGCGGCGGACCTGCTCGCGGGGTGGCGGACCGCGGGGCGCAGTCAGTCGATCCTCAGCATGTACGGCCATGACGAACTCGTCCCGCTGGTAAGGGAGTTCGGGATAGAACCGCACTTCATACGGGTCGACGGGCGCACCGGCCCCTCCGGCGGCAGCAAGGCCGAGCACATGGTGCGCCACCTCGGGGCACTGACCGGCGTGGATCCCGCACGCACCGTCGTGATCGGGGACGCCGCCGACGACGCGGTGGCCGCCCTGCACGTGGGCGCGCGAGCCGTGCTCTACACCGGCGGTTCGCACAGCCGGGCCAGCCTCGAAGTGGTCGGCGTCCCGGTGGTGGACTCGCTGGCGGAGGCCGTCGCGGAGGCGGAGCGGCTGGCGGCGGCGTGACGGTGACCTGTCGGCCGGTGTGACGAGGCGCGGTGCCTCAAGGGCTCTGTGCCTCGGAGACACGGCGCCTCAAGAGACACCGCGCACCCCGTCACGTCCTGCCCACCCCCGTCACCTCACGCCGACCGCCGAGGTCACGTCACCGGTGCCTTCGCCCGCAGCACCGTCAGGAACTCCCGCATCCAGCTGGAGTGATCCGGCCACGCGCGAGCGGAGACCAGCGTGCCGTCGACCACCGTCTCGGTGTCCTGGAAGGTCGCACCGGCGGCCTGCATGTCGAGTTCGAGCGCCGGGTACGCCGTGACGCGCCGGCCGCGCAGGCCGTCGATCGCGGCGGTGAGCAGAGGGCCGTGGCAGATCTGGGCCACGGGCTTGTCCGTGTCGAAGAAGGACTTGAGGATCTTGCGGAGTTCGGGATCGTTGCGGAGGTACTCGGGGGCCCGCCCGCCGGGGATGACGAGGGCCGCGTACCGGCCGGGATCGACCTCGGAGAAGGCGAGATCGGCGGGCCAGGTGTAGCCGGGCTTCTCGGTGTAGGTGTCGAAGCCGGGTTCGAAGTCATGGACGACGAACTGCAGCTTCTTGCGCTCGGGAGCCGCGATGTGGACCTCGTAGCCCTCCTCGCGCAGGCGCTGGTAGGGGTAGAGGACCTCCAGCGACTCCGCTGCGTCGCCGGTGACGATGAGGATCTTCGCTGTCATGTCGGTGCGCTCCTCTGTGGCCGTGGCAGGCGTCTCCGCCGGGCGTCATGGACTCACGGGTCCGCGGGCTCAAGGGCTCGTGGACTCATGAGCCCACGAGCAACGTGCCGCGCGCCGGGGTTCTTGCCAAGGGCCCTCGCGGCCCGGACTCCGTCATCGTCCCGACTGCCCGTGAATACGACGATTTCATGCTCTGCGCCCCTGTGCATAACGTCAAAGTTCCACCCTCTGTTTTGTACACAACCGGCTCGTGACGAGCCCCCGGTGAGGAGAGATAGCCTTGTGGCGTGATCAGCGCGATATTTCGCGGGGGCATCGTCGCCCCTGCTCCGCGCCCGGCGACCACGGACGACATCCGTGACCGGGCGGCGGTCGCTGGTCCCAGGGTCTGCCCGACAGACCCTCGCGGGCGGGACGGAGCTCCAAGGGCTCCCAGGACGCCGTGCACACCCCGGGTACCGACGCGACAGAGAGCAGCGTCACACCCGTCGGGCGTGCCGAAAATGGCTGATAACCCACCGCTCATCTCACCTTGCGGCATAGCGTCTGAGCAGACCGGAGAACCCGGGCCGTGGCGTCGAGCCGCAGGGGAAGTGACCGTACTTCTTTCTACGTCACGCAACGGCGCGCGACAGGAGCCAGAGGACAATGCAGACCAAGCTGGACGAAGCAAAGGCCGAGTTGCTCGAAAGGGCTGCTCGGGTAGCTGAGAACAGCCCGGTCGGGGGGCATCTACCCACCGGGACGACGGACGAGAGCACTCCGGACCAGGAGACCGTGCTCGCGTTCCTCCAGCGCTACTACCTGCACACCGCCCCGGAGGACCTCGCGGACCGCGACCCGGTCGACGTCTTCGGTGCCGCCTTCTCCCACTACCGGCTGGCCGAGACCCGCCCCCAGGGCACGGCGAACGTACGGGTGCACACCCCGACGGTCGAGGAGAACGGCTGGACGTGCAGCCACACCGTCGTCGAGGTCGTCACCGACGACGTGCCCTTTCTCGTCGACTCGGTGACCAACGAGCTGACCCGCCAGGGCCGCGGCATCCACGTCGTCATCCACCCGCAGGTCGTCGTCCGCCGCGACCTCACCGGCAACCTCATCGAGGTGCTCACCACCCCGCCCGCCGGCGAGCTGCCGCACGACGCGCACACCGAGTCCTGGATCCACGTCCAGATCGACCGTGAGACCGACCGCGCCGACCTGAAGCAGATCACCGCCGACCTGCTGCGCGTCCTGTCCGACGTGCGTGAGGCCGTCGAGGACTGGGAGAAGATGCGGGACTCGGCCCTGCGGATGGCCGACGAGCTGCCCACCGAGCCGACCGCCTCCGACCTGCCCTCCAGCGAGGTCGAGGAGGCCCGTCAGCTGCTGCGCTGGCTGGCCGCCGACCACTTCACCTTCCTCGGCTACCGCGAGTACCAGCTCCGCGAGGACGACTCCCTCGCGGCGGTCCCCGGCACCGGCCTCGGCATCCTGCGCTCCGACCCGCAGCACGGCGGGGAGGACAGCCACCCGGTGAGCCCGTCCTTCGAGCGGCTCCCGGCCGACGCCCGGGCCAAGGCCCGCGAGCACAAGCTCCTCGTCCTCACGAAGGCCAACAGCCGTTCCACGGTGCACCGTCCGTCGTATCTCGACTACGTGGGCGTGAAGAAGTTCGACGAGAACGGCGAGGTCGTCGGCGAGCGCCGCTTCCTGGGCCTGTTCTCCTCGGCCGCCTACACCGAGTCCGTCCGCCGGGTTCCCGTGATCCGGCGCACGGTCGACGAGGTGCTCGAAGGCGCCGGCTTCTCGCCCAACAGCCATGACGGGCGCGACCTGCTGCAGATCCTGGAGACGTACCCGCGCGACGAGCTGTTCCAGACCCCGGTCGACGAACTCCGGTCCATCGTCACGTCCGTGCTCTACCTCCAGGAACGTCGGCGACTGCGCCTGTACCTGCGCCAGGACGAGTACGGCCGCTACTACTCGGCCCTCGTCTACCTCCCGCGCGACCGCTACACCACCGGCGTACGCCTCCGGATCATCGACATCCTTAAAGAAGAGCTCGACGGCATCAGCGTCGACTTCACCGCCTGGAACACCGAGTCGATCCTCTCCCGGCTGCACTTCGTGGTCCGCGTCCCGCAGGGCACCGAGCTGCCGGAGCTGTCCGACGCCGACAAGGACCGCATCGAGGCCCGCCTGGTCGAGGCCGCCCGCTCCTGGGCCGACGGCTTCGGCGACGCGCTGAACGCCGAGTGCGGCGAGGAGCGCGCGGCCGAACTCGTGCGCCGCTACGGCAACGCCTTCCCCGAGGGCTACAAGGCGGACCACTCCCCGCGCGCCGCCGTCGCCGACCTGGTCCACCTCGAACAGCTCACCGAGGAGCAGACCTTCGAGCTGAGCCTCTACGAGCCGGTGGGCGCCGCCCCCGACGAGCGCCGCTTCAAGATCTACCGCAAGGGCGCCCCGGTCTCCCTCTCGGCCGTGCTGCCGGTCCTCAGCCGCCTCGGCGTCGAGGTCGTCGACGAGCGGCCGTACGAACTGCGCTGCTCGGACCGTACGACGGCGTGGATCTACGACTTCGGGCTGCGGATGCCCAAGTCGCAGAACGGCAGTGGGGACCACCTCGGCGACGACGCACGCGAGCGGTTCCAGGAGGCGTTCGCCGCCACCTGGACCGGGCAGGCCGAGAACGACGGCTTCAACGCGCTGGTGCTGAGCGCCGGGATCGACTGGCGGCAGGCGATGGTGCTGCGGGCGTACGCCAAGTACCTGCGGCAGGCCGGTTCGACCTTCAGCCAGGACTACATGGAGGACACCCTCCGCAACAACGTCCACACCACCCGGCTGCTCGTCTCCCTGTTCGAGGCGCGGATGTCGCCGGACCGGCAGCGCGCCGGGCGCGAGATCGTGGACGCCCTCCTCGAAGAGGTCGACGCGGCGCTCGACCAGGTGGCGAGCCTCGACGAGGACCGCATCCTGCGCTCCTTCCTGACCGTCATCAAGGCGACCCTGCGCACCAACTTCTTCCAGGAGGCGCTCGGCGGGCACGCGCACGCGTACGTCTCGATGAAGTTCGACCCGCAGGCCATCCCGGACCTGCCGGCGCCGCGGCCGGCGTACGAGATCTGGGTGTACTCGCCGCGCGTCGAGGGCGTGCACCTGCGCTTCGGCAAGGTCGCGCGCGGGGGTCTGCGCTGGTCGGACCGGCGGGAGGACTTCCGGACCGAGATCCTCGGCCTGGTCAAGGCGCAGATGGTGAAGAACACCGTCATCGTGCCGGTCGGCGCCAAGGGTGGCTTCGTCGCCAAGCAGCTGCCCGACCCGAGCGTGGACCGGGACGCGTGGCTGGCCGAGGGCATCGCCAGCTACAAGATGTTCATCTCGGCCCTGCTCGACATCACCGACAACCTGGTGGCCGGCGAGGTCGTCCCCCCGGCGGACGTCGTCCGGCACGACGAGGACGACACCTACCTGGTGGTCGCCGCCGACAAGGGCACCGCGACGTTCTCGGACATCGCCAACGGGGTCGCCGAGAGCTACAACTTCTGGCTCGGTGACGCCTTCGCCTCCGGCGGCTCGGCCGGCTACGACCACAAGAAGATGGGCATCACCGCGCGCGGTGCCTGGGAGTCCGTCAAGCGGCACTTCCGGGAGCTGGGCGTCGACACGCAGAGCGAGGACTTCACGGTCGTCGGCGTCGGTGACATGTCCGGTGACGTGTTCGGCAACGGCATGCTGCTCAGCGAGCACATCCGCCTGGTCGCCGCCTTCGACCACCGGCACATCTTCCTCGACCCGACCCCGGACGCGGCCGTCTCGTACGCCGAGCGGCGCCGCATGTTCGAGCTGCCCCGCTCCAGTTGGGCCGACTACAACACCGACCTGCTGTCGGCCGGCGGCGGCGTCTTCCCGCGTACCGCGAAGGCGATCCCGGTCAACGCCCACGTCCGCGAGGCCCTCGGCATCGAGGACAAGGTCGCCAAGATGACCCCGGCCGACCTCATGAAGGCGATCCTCAAGTCGAGGGTCGACCTGCTGTGGAACGGCGGCATCGGCACGTACGTCAAGGCCAGCACCGAGTCCCACGCGGACGTCGGCGACAAGGCCAACGACGCGATCCGCGTGGACGGCGCCGACCTGCGCGTGAAGGTCGTCGGCGAGGGCGGCAACCTGGGCCTGACCCAGCTCGGCCGGATCGAGTTCGCCCAGCAGGGCGGCAAGATCAACACGGACGCGATCGACAACAGCGCGGGCGTGGACACCTCGGACCACGAGGTGAACATCAAGATCCTGCTCAACGGCCTGGTCACCGACGGCGACATGACCGTCAAGCAGCGCAACAAGATCCTCGCCGAGATGACCGACGAGGTCGGCGCGCTCGTCCTGCGCAACAACTACGCGCAGAACACCGCGATCGCCAACGCGCTCGCCCAGTCCAAGGACATGCTCCACGCCCAGCAGCGCTTCCTGCGCACCCTGGTCCGCGAGGGCCACCTCGACCGGGCCCTGGAGTTCCTGCCCACCGACCGCCAGATCCGCGAACGCCTCGCCCAGGGACAGGGGTTGACCAGTCCCGAGACGGCCGTCCTGCTGGCGTACACGAAGATCACGGTCGCCGACGAGCTGCTCCACACGTCGCTGCCCGACGACCCGTATCTGCGCACCCTGCTGCACGCCTACTTCCCGACGGCGCTGCGCGAGAAGTTCGCCGAGCAGATCGACACCCACGCGCTGCACCGCGAGATCGTCACCACGGTCCTCGTCAACGACACGGTCAACACCGGCGGCACGAGCTTCCTGCACCGCCTCCGCGAGGAGACCGGGGCCTCCCTGGAGGAGATCGTCCGGGCGCAGACCGCGGCCCGCGCGATCTTCGACGCCGCCGAGGTGTGGGACGGCGTCGAGGCGCTCGACAACACCGTCGAGGCGCCAGTCCAGACCCGTATCCGCCTGCACTCGCGCCGCCTGTGCGAGCGCGGCACCCGCTGGCTGCTCAACAACCGGCCGCAGCCGCTCCAGCTCGCCGAGACCGTCGAGTTCTTCAGCGAGCGGGTCGAGCAGGTCTGGTCCCAGCTGCCCAAGCTGCTGCGCGGCGCGGACCTGGACTGGTACCAGCAGATCTACGACGAGCTCACCGGCGCCGGCGTCCCGGCCGAACTCGCCACGCGCGTGGCCGGGTTCTCCTCCGCCTTCCCGGCGCTCGACATCGTCTCGGTGGCCGACCGCACGGGCAAGGACCCGATGGACGTCGCCGAGGTCTACTACGACCTCGCCGACCGCCTGCACATCACCCAACTCATGGACCGCATCATCGAGTTGCCCCGCGCGGACCGCTGGCAGTCCATGGCCCGCGCCTCCATCCGCGAGGACCTGTACGCGGCCCACGCGGCGCTGACGGCCGACATCCTCGCGGCGGGCAACGGCACCTCGACCCCCGAGCAGCGCTTCGTGACCTGGCAGGAGAAGAACACGGCGATCCTGGGCCGGGCGCGTACGACTCTGGACGAGATCCAGAGCTCGGAGACGTTCGACCTGGCCAACCTGTCGGTGGCGATGCGCACGATGCGAACGCTGCTGCGGACGCACTCGTAGTCCCTGGGTCGTAGCTGCTACGACCCTTCTTTAGAAGTCGCTTCTTCAGAAGTGGCTACGACGATGAGGGCGCCCCGGGCCGCGACGGCTCGGGGCGCCCTTTTCATGGAGTGCCTTAGGGGTAATCAGGGGAAGGACTTACTCTGCCCCGCTAAGCCTGGTGACGTGACTCTGAACCTCACCGAGGAACGCGTGACCGAGCCCGTCCGACCGGTGCGCAAGGTCGTCCTGGAAGTCGTGAAATTCGGGATCGTCGGCGGCAGCGGCGTCCTCGTCAACTTCGCGGTCTTCAACGCCCTGCTGCACGGCCTGCACTGGCCCGCGATGCTCGCGACGGTCCTGGCCAGCTGCGTCGCGATGGGCGCCAACTACCTCGGCTTCCGCTACTACACCTACCGCGACCGCGACGCCCCCGGCGCCCGCCGGATCGCCCTGTTCTTCGCCTTCAGCGGCATCGGCGTCCTCATGGAGAGCGGCCTCTTCTACGTCGGCTACCACGGACTGGGCCTCCACGGTCCGCTTGAGGCGAATGCCGTGAAGGCCCTGTCGATCGTGCTCGCGTCCGCGTTCCGCTTCCTGGTCTACCGCACCTGGGTGTTCCAGGACGAGGACCTCTAGGCGACGGCGACCTGACCCGTCGGCGCCGGGGCCGGGGCCGGTTCCCTGGGCTTGTCGGCGCCGCCCGTGAAGGCCTCGTACGCCTCCAGGACCTCCTCCGTCGGCCCGTCCATCCGCAGCTCACCGCGCTCCAGCCACAGCACGCGGTCGCAGGTGTCGCGGATCGACTTGTTGTTGTGGCTGACCAGGAAGACCGTGCCCGCGTGCTGGCGCAGCTCGCGGATCCGCTCCTCGGAGCGCCGCTGGAACGACCGGTCGCCCGTAGCCAGCGCCTCGTCGATCAGGAGGACGTCGTGGTCCTTGGCGGCGGCGATGGAGAACCGCAGCCGGGCGCCCATGCCGGAGGAGTACGTCCGCATCGGCAGCGTGATGAAGTCGCCCTTCTCGTTGATCCCGGAGAAGTCGACGATGCCCTGGTAGCGCTCCTTGACCTGCTCCCGGGACATGCCCATGGCGAGGCCGCCGAGGTACACGTTGCGTTCGCCGGTCAGGTCGCCCATCAGGGCCGCGTTGACGCCGAGGAGGGAGGGCTGGCCGTGGGTGTAGATACGACCGTTCTCGACCGGGAGCAGGCCCGCGACCGCCTTGAGGAGCGTGGACTTGCCGGAACCGTTGGTGCCGATGAGCCCGATCGCCTCGCCCTTGTAGGCGACGAACGACACCTTCTTGACGGCGTGGACCTTGCGGACACCCGCCGCCTTCTCGGCCTTCTCGCGGCGCATCATGCGGTTGAGGGCGGCGGTCGCGGAGCCGCGTCCGGCGCCGGTCCCGTTGACCCGGTAGATGATGTCGACGCCGTCGCAGACGACGGTGGGGATCGTGCTGTCCGCGGCCACGGGGGTCCGCTCGGTGTGGTACTCGATGGTCTGCTCAGCCACGGCCGTACGTCTCCTCAGCCTTCCAGAAGTAGATGAAGCCGCCGACTCCGGCGATCAGCGCCCAGCCCAACGCCGCCGGCCACACGTGCGGGGGGAGCTGGCTGGAGTGGAAGCTGTCGATCAGTGAGTAGCGCATCAGGTCGATGTAGACGGCCGCCGGGTTGGTCTCCAGGGCGAGCGTCACGATGTGCGGCAGGTGGTCCTTGCTGGTCAGCTTGTCGATGCTCCACATGACGCCGGAGACGTACATCCAGGTGCGCAGGATGAACGGCATCAGCTGCGCGATGTCCGGCGTCTTCGCGCCCATCCGGGCCATGATCATCGAGACGCCCGCGTTGAACGTGAACTGCAGGACCAGCACCGGGACCGCCATCAGCCAGGAGAAGCTGATCGGCACACCGAAGCAGAGCAGGATCACGACCAGGGCGGCCATCGAGAACAGCAGCTGTTGGAGCTGCTGGAGCGCGAACGAGATCGGCAGTGCGGCCCGGGGGAAGTGCAGGGCCCGGACCAGGCCGAGGTTACCCGAGATCGCCCGGGTGCCCGCCATGATCGAGCTCTGCGTGAACGTCCAGATGAACACGCCCGTCACCAGGAACGGGATGTAGTCCGGCACGCCGCGCTTGGTGCCCAGCAGGATGCCGAAGATGAAGTAGTACACCGCCGCGTTCAACAGCGGCGTCATCACCTGCCAGACCTGACCCAGCTTCGCCTGGCTGTACTGCGCGGTCAGCTTGGCGGTGGCGAACGCGGTGATGAAGTGCCGGCGCTCCCACAGCTGGCGGACGTACTCGCTCAGGGAGGGGCGGGCGCCACTGACCGTGAGGCCGTGGCGTGCGGCGAGCGCCGCGAGGTCGTCTTCGTCGGCCGGAGCCGGCGAAGGGGGCGGTGTGTGGAGGACCTGGCTCACATCCGCTGCTTTCGCTCGGGGGGAGGGGGTGCGTGCGTCCGGCTGCCGTGTCCCGTCGCCCGGCGTTTCCTTACGCTTCTCTTTACGTTCTCTTACGTCGGAACGGGACCGTATCGTCGCAACGTGAGCGTAGGCGGATTCGGCGTCGGAACGCAACCGTTTCGTCGTGACGGATGTGATGAGGCCGTTAGGTTTTGGGCCGGGACGGGCCTGTTGCGTCGATACGCTCTGGGTAGGCGGGGCTGGACGGTGGGGCGGTTCGTCGTCGGGACGCGTCGGGCGCGTCGTGGGGACGGGTCCGACGCGTTGCTAGGACGGGTCGGTTCCGTCGCGGCGACGAGCCGGTTGCGTCCCGACGTGCCGCTTGCCGGTCCGCCGCGCACGCCGCCCGCGTTACGACGAGCCCGTTTCGTCGCGACGCGCCACACGTACCCCGCGTCGGAACGCAACCGTTTCGTCGCAACGCCCCTATGCTTGGGCTATGACGACGAACGCCGACGAGCCCCAGACACGTCAGCGCCGCCGCACCCCCGCCGGGGCGGCCGTACTCCGCGAGGATGTGACCGAAGCCATTCGGGCGGCGGTCTTCGAGGAGCTGGCGGCGGTCGGGTATGCCCGGATGTCGATCGAGGGGATCGCGCGGCGCGCGGGAGTGGGCAAGACGGCGGTGTACCGCCGCTGGCGTTCGAAGCTGCACCTGGTGCTAGACGTGGTGTCGGCGATCGCGGTGATGGGGCTGCCGACCCCGGACACCGGTTCGCTGGAGGGCGACCTCCGGATGCTGTACGAGGTGACGTCACGGGCGCTGCGTCATCCCGTCGCCTCGCAGATCATCCCGGACCTCCAGGCGGAGGCGGCCCGCAACCCCGAGATCGCCGACGCCATGCAGAAGGCGCTGCGTGAGGGCCAGGAGGGCGTGGCCAGCAAGATCCTCGCGGCGGCGGAACGGCGTGGCGAGATCCGCCCCGGCATGGACGAGGACCTGGCCCTGGACCTGATCTCCGGCCCCCTGTACTGGCGTGCCGTGGTGATCCGCAGCCCGAAGCTGCCGAAGGGGTACCTGGGGGCGCTGGCCCGGGCGACCACGGAGGGTCTCAAGGCGCTGTAGGGCTCCGCCGTGGCCGTCGGCTAGCCGGTACCCCCGTGATCCAACCGCCGTGCCAGTTCCCCGAGTTCGGCCGCCCGCAGCACCCGACCACCGAAGCCCGGCAGCGGTGCGTGCAGGGCCTCGGTCCAGCGTTCCGGGATCGCCGCGCTCCCGTACACCGCCCCGGCGAGGCCGCCCGTCACCGCGGCGACGGTGTCCGTGTCGCCGCCGAGGTCGATCGCGGCGCGTACGGCGTCCTCGTAGGAGGTCGTGGTCCGCAGGGCCCAGACGGCGGAGGCGAGGCAGGGCCAGACGGCGCCGTTGAACTCCGTCGCCAGGTCGGGGTGCCAGTCCGGGGCGAGGACGACGCCGTAGCGCTCCCGGTGGTCGGGGTGGACGGACCGGAGGGTCTCCGCGACGGCGTCGAGCGGGTCGCCGCCGTCCAGTGCGACGCGCACCAACTCGTGGAAGACGGCGGTGCCTTCCCAGGCCGCGCGGTCTCCGTGGGTGAGCGCGGCGATGCGGCGGGCGGCGTCCATCGTGGCGTCGCGTCCCGCGCGTGCGAAGTGGACGGCCGACGGGGCGGCGCGCATCAACGCACCGTTCCCGGCGCCCCGTTGGCTCGTCTGGAAGTGCAGGGCGGCGGCCTGGTCCCAGGGGTCGCCGCTGCTCAGTACGGCCTCGGTCTGCAGGCCGATGTCCTTCGGGTCGGCCGCCGCCCATTGCCGGAACCTCCGGAACACGTCCGGGAGTTGGAGCCCGCCGCACTCCAGCAGAGACTCCGCGACGAGTACGGCCATCTGCGTGTCGTCGGTCGCCTCGCCCGGGTCCCAGCCGCCGCCCCCGCACATCTCGCCGCCGTGACCGGGCACCGGAAACCGGGCGGAGAAGGCGCCTTCGGGACCGAACTCGAAGGGCGCGCCGAGAGCGTCGCCGACGGCGGAGCCGAGAACGGCGCCCAGGGCGCGTTCCGATCGGGAACAGCCGTCCACCGGGCCGGAGTTCATCAGATCGCGCACATCAAGACCGCGCGGCCCCCGGATGCAGCCGCACCCACCCCTCCCAGGCCGACGCGATCATGTCCTGGACGTCGTGCTTGGCCTTCCAGCCCAGTTCGGTGGTGATGCGGTCGGCGGAGGCGACGACGCGCGCCGGGTCGCCGGGGCGGCGGGGGTGGACGGTCGGGGGGCGGTCGTAGCCGGTGACCGCGTTGATGAGGTCGATCATCTCGCGGACCGAAACGCCTTCCCCGCGGCCGATGTTGAGGGTGAGGGCGCGGCCGGGGGAGGCCTGGAGGGCGCGGGCCGCGGCGACATGGGCCTCGGCCAGGTCCACGACGTGGATGTAGTCGCGGACACAGGTGCCGTCCGGGGTGGCGTAGTCGTCGCCGAAGATGCGCGGGGGCGCGTTCTCGGTGAGCTTCTCGAAGACCATGGGGACGATGTTGAAGACACCGACGTCGGCGAGTTCGGGGGCGCCGGCGCCGGCCACGTTGAAGTAGCGCAGGGAGGCCGTCGACAGGCCCGTCGCCCTGCCCGTCGCGCGGACCAGCCACTCACCCGCCAGTTTGGTCTCGCCGTACGGCGACATCGGGACGCAGGGCGTCTCCTCGGTGACCAGCTCCACGTCCGGCATGCCGTAGACGGCCGCCGAGGACGAGAAGACGAAGGACGGGACGCCGGCCGTGGTCACCGCCTCCAGGAGGACACGCAGACCCTCGACGTTCTCCCTGTAGTAGTGCAACGGCAGGTCCACCGACTCGCCGACCTGCTTCTTCCCCGCGAGATGGACGACTCCGGTGACGTCCTGGTCGGCGAGGGTGCGGGCGACCCGTTCCGCGTCCAGGGTCGAACCCACCACCAGGGGCACGCCGTCGGGCACGCGCGCGGCGATGCCGGTGGACAGGTCGTCGTAGACGACCGCCTGTTCGCCCGCCTCGGTCATCGCCCTCACGACGTGCGCTCCGATGTAGCCGGCGCCGCCTGTGATCAGCCAGGTCATGTGCGGCCGTCCCCTCCGTCACTGGATGTCGTTCGACCCGCGCGCGGTGCGTCCCCCACACGCTTCGGGCCTCAGTCAATCAGGCGCCGGAGTGTGCCGAGGTCAACTGCTGGGACTCCCCGTAGGGGCCGGGGGACTGCACGCGCGCGTGCGTCGTCGCCGGGAGCGGCCTCGACGACCGCCACAGGCGGACGAACGACAGGACGGCCGCGGCGGCCAGCAGACCGTTGCGGACGACCATGAGGGCGCAGCCCGTCCAGGTGGAGTGGATGACGTCGACATACAGGACGGGGAACTCGACGGAGCTGACGGCGGTCGCCGCCACGATCAGCGCGGCCACCGCGCGCTGGGTCGTGTGCCGCGAGGTCAGGCAGACGGCGGCCAGGCCGAGCAGCCAGATCATGTACTGGGGGCTGATCACCCGGCTGGTCACGGTGAACAGCAGGACGGCGCTCATCGCGGCGTCGTACGGGGTCGCGTCGGTCCAACGGCGGGCCCGGAGCCGCCACCACAGCAGAAGCCCGAAGGCGACCGCCGTGAGCGCGAGGGAGGCGTCGGCGACGGCGGAGACGTACGGTCCCGTGAACTCCATCGCGCCGTACCGGTAGTGCACCTGGCCCGGCCAGCCGACGTGGGTCGCCAGGCCGAGGACCGTGCCGCCGAGTGACTCGATCTGTACGCCCCGGCCGCCCTGTTGGCGCAAGAAGGCGAAAGGATTGTTGAACAAGGCTACGAGCATCATGAGCGACAAGGCACCCGTCCCCACCGCCCACGACCACACCGACCGCGTCGTCCGCCCCCTCGGCATCCCCAGCAGCACCAGCGCCGGCCACACCTTCACCAGCGCGCCCAGCGCCGCGAACGCGCCGCACACACGCGTGGAGCGCGACAACGTCAACAGGGAGATGACGGCGAACGCCGTGACCTGCACGTCGTAGCGGACGAGGGGCATGTGCAGGAGGAGGGGGAGGCAGGCGACCCAGTACGCGGCGCCGCGCAGGCTGTGGCCGGGGCGGGTGCCCGCGCGGGCCAGGGTCAGCGTGATCACGGCGTCGGTCGCGAGGGTGAGGGCGACGAACGCCTGGAAGTACGTCAGGTCCGGCAGCAGTGCGGGGGCCAGGAGGACGGGGCCGGCGCCCGGCGGGTACTGCCACAGCGGGTCGTGCGCCGGGAACGCGCCGTGCGACAGGACGCCGTACCAGTGGTGGTACAGGCGCCACACCTCACGGGCGACCCCGCCCCGGCCGAGCAGGGGGAGGCCGTTGTACGCGAGGAGGAGGAGCATCCCCGCGCGGGTGGCGAGCCAGGCGAGGGTGAGGGCGAGGAGGCGGTGTCTGCGGACGGCGTTCATCATGGCGGATCGTAAGCCGGGTGAATGCCGCAGGAATGCTAATACACCGTCAATCGTCGATAAGAGCTTGCTAACAGTACAAAATCAGCCAGGTGGACAGCCAAGGTGAGGGTGAGTACAGGCACGGGCGACGGACGCGTGCGGGGGTCGTCGCCGTGGTCGTGCCGGTGGTCGTCATGCTCGTGCTGGGGCTGTGGGGGCTCGACCGCGGCGGGATGTGGGGCGACGAGAGCGTCACGTTCCTGGTCGGGCGGCGCACGGTGCCGCAGATCTGGCACCTGCTGCACGGCGTCGACGCGGTGCACGGCCTGTACTACCTCCTCATGCACGCCGTCCTCGCCGTCCACCCCGGCGAGGTGGCCCTCCGCCTGCCGTCCGTGTGCGGCGCGGCGGCGACGGCGGGCCTGGTCGCGGCCCTCGGCGTCCGCCTGGCCCGCCCCCGCGTCGGCCTCTGGGCCGGCCTCCTCTACGCGATCACCCCGCTGACCGGCCACTACGCCCAGGAGGGCCGCTCGTACGCCCTCGTCGCCGCGGGCGTGGCCGGGGCGACGCTGCTCCTGGTGCGGGCGTTGGAGGGGCGGTCGTGGTGGCCGTACGGCGCTGTCCTCGCCGTGACCTTTCTGCTGCACGAGTTCGCGGTCCTGGTGCTCTGCGCGCACGCGCTGACGCTGGCGGCGGCGCGGGTGCGCAGGGCGGTGTGGCTCGGCTGGGGATGCGCGGTGGGTGCCGCGGTGGGCGCCCTGTTGCCGCTGGCCTGGGTGTCCCAACGGCAGTCCGCCCAGGTGGCCTGGCTGAGGGTGCCGGACTGGGACACGACGGAAGGGCTCGCCCGCGACTTCCTCGCCGTCACCCCGACCGGCGTCGTCTTCTGGACCTCGGTCCTGCTGATCCTGCTCGGCCTCGGCTCCGGCCGGCTCACGTCGGTCGCCCTGCCGTTGCTGCTGGTGCCGCCGGTGCTCCTGTTGACGGTGTCTCAATTCCGGCCCTTGTTCCACGAGCGGTATGTGCTGTACGCGCTGGCGGGGGCGCCGTTGCTGGCGGCGGCGGGGGCGGATCGAGTGGTGGGGGCGGTGAGGTGGCTGTGGCTGGAGGGGCGGGGGGTGTCTGACGGTCGGCGCGCGGAGGCCGACCTCGTGGTGGCCGGGACGCGGAGTCGCCGCGAGTTGGTCGGTGCGGTGAGTGGGAGCAGTCGTACGGCCGGAGCCGACCGTACGACCGGAGCTGGAGCCTCAAGCCAACTACCCCTGAGCGGAGTTGACTGCCCGAACCCCCCACGGCCCGGCGACCACCACCGCCTGCCGGCCGACCGCCGCGCATTCCGCCGCACCCCCCTCGCCGACCGCACCCCCATCGCCACCCTCGCCACCCGCGCCAACCTCATCACCCTCGCCGGCGTCCTTGCCGCAACCGTCCCCTTCCTCCACGGACTCCCCGCCTACCGGAGCGACCGTGACGCGGCGCGTCGCCCCGAGAATCTCGCCGCCGTCTCCGCGCTCGCCGGGCGTGAACTGCGGCCCGGGGACCCGGTGTTGTTCCTGCCGTCGTTCTGGCGGGTGACGGCGTCGGCGTATCCGGGGCCGTTCGTCGGGGCCCGGGATCTGGCGCTGGGGGAGTCGGGGGCGAGGTCCGGGACGCTGAGTGGGCGGGAGGTGGGGCCGGGGGAGTTGCGGGCGCGGCTCGCCGGTGTGGACCGGGTCTGGATCGTCGCGCAGTCGAATCTGCTGCCCTCGCGCTGGGTGCCGGGCGACCCGACCGACCGGGTCAAACTCGACGTCGTGGACGGGGAGTTCGCGCGAAGACAGCAGTACGTACGAGGGCGGGTGAAGCTGGCCCTCTACATCCGCCGGATGCCCCCGCAGTCGATGCGGTTGGCGCCTACGCCTCGTCCAGTGTCGCCGAGTCCAACGCCCCCGTGAGCTGGTCGAGCCGCTCCCGCAGCGCCCGGATCTCGTCGATGTCGAAGCCGGTCGCACCGAGGATGCGCCGAGGCACCTCGACCGCCCGCTCGCGCAGCGCGACGCCCTCGTCGGTGAGCCGTACCTCCACCGAGCGCTCGTCGCGGACGCTGCGCTCACGCCGTACCAGACCGGCCGTCTCCAGCCGCTTGAGCAGCGGGGACAGCGTGCCGGAGTCGAGTCGCAGGTGTTCGCCGAGCTTCTTGACGGGCAGCTCGCCGTGCTCCCACAGCACCAGCATCACCAGGTACTGCGGGTACGTGAGCCCGAGATCCTTGAGGATCACGCGGTACACACCGCCGAAGGCGCGCGACGCGGCGTTCAGGGAGAAGCAGATCTGCTGGTCGAGGCGGAGCCAGTCCGTGGTGGGCGTGGCGGCGGGAGTGGTGGTCATGTCCCCAGGATAGCGCTAGCGGGCCATTTAGTTGTGGACAATTGAATTGTGTGCTCTACTTGTCGTCGTGAGGCGGTCCGGACACCCGGACCGGCCACCCCCGTACAGACTTCCGAGAGGGATGGTTTCCATGGACGCGATCTACACCGCCGTAGCCACCGCCACCCACGGCCGCGACGGCCGCGCGGTCAGCAACGACGGCAAGATCGACCTTCAGCTCGGCATTCCGGTCGAGATGGGCGGCAACGGCCAGGGCACCAACCCTGAGCAGCTGTTCGCCGCCGGTTACGCCGCCTGTTTCGGCAGCGCCCTCGGCCTCGTCGGCCGGCAGGCCAAGGTCGACGTCACCGACGCGGCCGTGACCGCCGAGGTCGGCATCGGCAAGCAGGGCGAGGGCTTCGGCCTCAAGGTGACCCTGCGCGTCGAGCTCCCCGACACCGTGGACGAGGCGACCGGCCGCAAGCTGGTCGAGACCGCCCACCAGGTCTGCCCCTACTCGAACGCCACCCGCGGCAACATCGAGGTCGACCTCGTCATCGAGTAGTCACTACGACCCTCCCGTGACCCGGCACAGAGGTGGCCGGCGGCATACACGCCGCCGGCCACCTCTGTCACGCCCCGCCTCACCTCACCGACTGAGCGTGCTCCCCAAACCCAGGCCCAACTCCCTGCCCAGGAACCGACGTTGGCACAGGGCCACCCACACCCACAACCGCCTTCCCCCGCACCACGCTCTCCAGCAGCAACGGCACCCCCACCACCGGCAACAACCACACCAGCACGATCAACCGCCCACCCCACACGCTGATATCGGGATGCGCGGCCTGTGTGAGAACCCCCGTGAACGCGGCCCCGATCAGGAACACCCCGAACGCCGGCCGCCGCACCGCACCCCACACCCCCGCACCCAGCGCCGCCGCGAGCATCGGCTGCCACAACTGCTGCCGCGTCCACTCCACCCAGAAGTTCGCTTCCAGGTGCAGGAATTCGGGCCACAAGCGCGTGCGGTCGGGCCGGGCATAGTGATCGGTGAGCAGGTCCTGAAGGCTGTCGGTCTGGGACGGGTAGTGCAGCGCGCCCGCCAGAACCAGCGTGCCCAGCGCGGCAGTTGCGCCCAACGCGGCGACCGTCACCAGCGCGCGCCCCGGCGCCCGCCCGCGCCGCCACCGTCCTACGGCGACCAGCGCGCCCGCACCGGCCAGGCACAGCCCGAGGAACAGGGACTGCGAGTGCTTGACGGTGAAGAGGAGCACCAACGAACCGCCCACCAGGGCGAGTCCGGCACGCGTACGCCGCCCCTTCAGCACCAGCGCGCAGCCCCACACCGCCGCCAGCGTCAGGGCCGTCATCAGCCCCTCGGTCATCGGCCGCATCGAAGTCGTCCCGCACGGCAGGACGTAGTAGAGGGCCTGCCCGGTCAGCGCGAGCGGCACCGACACGGACAGCGTGCGCAGGATCAGGAAGACGAGTACGCCACCCCCGACGGTGAGGACGACACTCGCCGACCACATCCCCCAGACCGGCCCGAGCAGCGTCACGAACGGCACCAGGAACACCGGGTATCCGGGCCGCACTTCGAAGATCCGCATGAACCGTTCCGACGTGAACGGCGTGATGAACCCGCCCGTCTGCCCGGCCCGCAGCCGCGCGTTCACCCCCCGCCACTCCGCGTCCCGGCACTTCTTCGCGACGCGCGCGGCGGGGTCCTTGCCGTGGAAGTTCAACGGGTTCACGCTCTGGTCGCGCCGCGCGTTCGCCCCCTGGCTCGCGCAGCTGTAGTCGATCGCGACGGTCGCGGCCTCGCGCTCGCTCGCCCCGCGCAGACTCATCGCGTACGACAGGTAGTTCTTCGTGTCGGGGGTCGCCCGCCCGGTGACATTGGCGAGTTGGAGCACCGCGAACACGGCGGCCAGCACCAACACCCAGGTGCGCGGCCTCATGAGGACGCCAACTGGTCGTGACCGGCGGCGGGAGAAGGGACCCGCGCAGCGGATTCGGTCTGCGGCAGCCAGTCGACGTCCCCCAGAAGCAGCGTCCGCACGACCCTCTCGGCGGCCCTCCCGTCGTCGAACTCGCAGTACCGCGAACGGAATTCACCCCGCAGCCGCGTCGAGTCGTCGTCCCGCCAGGCACCCGACGCGAACACCCACGCCAACTCCCGGTAGGAACCGGACACATGACCCGGTGGAGCGGCGGTGACGTCGAAATAGGTTCCCCTGCTTGCCGCGTACGCCTCCCGGTCATCGGCGTGCAGCACGATCGGCCGGTCCAGGTTGGCGTAGTCGAACATCAAGGCCGAGTAGTCGGTGACGAGCGCGTCGGACGCCAACATGACGTCCTCCACGGAGGGTTCGTCGGTCGCGTCGACCAGAACACCGCGCCGGTGCAGGTCCGCGAGGCCCATCCCGCGCGCGGGGCCGGTCGCGAGGGACGGGTGCAGCCGTACGACGAGGGTGTGCTCCGGGCCGAGATCCTCGGCGAACCGGGCCAGGTCCAGCCGGTCGACGTGCCCGCCCCGGATGTACTCACGACGGGTCGGCGCGTACAGCACGACGGTGTTCCCGGCGGGGATACCGAGCCGCTCCCGAACTGCCGCCCCCGCTCCCGGTGTTGCGGCGACCAGGACGTCGTTGCGCGGGCTCCCCGTCCGCGCCGACGCGAAGTGGCACGGATACGCCCGCTCCCACACCAGCTCCGAGTGCCGGTTGGCGACCAGGCTGTGGTCCCAGCGGTCGGCGCGGCGCAGCATCTGCGGTACGTCGACGCCGTAGCGGCCGCCGGGCTTGTCCAGGAGGTCGGCCGCCATGTACTTGAGCGGGGTGCCCTGGTGGGTGTGGATGTGGACGCTTCCGGGGCGCTTGGTGAGGGTGCCGGGCCAGTTGACGTTGTTCACGAAGTACGTGGCGCGGGCCGTGAGTTGGCGGTATCGCAGGGTGTTGAGGAGGACGTGCTCGACGTCCGGCGGCAGCAACGCGGCCTGTTCCGCGTCCTGTACGACCCACACGCCCCTCAGGTGCGGGGCGATCTCCCGCGCCTTGTAGTACACGGTGGCCGGGTCGCCGAGGACCCCGCGGTGCGAAAAGGCCGAGTAGACAACGAGGTTGGGGTCGAGCGAGCGGCGGGCGTGCAGCGCGCCCCAGCCGCCCTTGACCCGTGAGGCCGCCGACTTGCGTGCTTGCAGCGCCCGGCGTTCGAGCTGTCGGGTGGCCCGTCCCGCCTGTCGCCGGACCCGGTACAGCGCGTAACTGCCTTCCAGGGCACGGACTTCGGCGTCCGCCTTCACGCCCGCCGGCTTGTGCTTGGCGAACAGCTCGGCTGTACGGCGGAAGAACTCGGCCTTGTCGGACGGGGGCAGCCGGTCCGGTTTACCCAGGATGTCGAGACAGTGCTCGCCCATCTTCCGGTGCAGGTACGGCAGCCAACTCGCCAGCTCCGGGCGGGAGTCGACGAACGCGAAGACCCGCTCGTACTGGTCGTGGATGTCGAAGTGCTTGCGGCTGGTGGTGGACAGGATGTTGCCCTGCCGCCGCTGCCGGTAGTTGAGGCAGATCCGGTCCAGGGTGGCGATCCGTTCGGCGCTGAGCAGCACCGGGAACGTCCAGGGCGTGTCCTCGTAGTAGCCCGGCGGGAACTCGAAGGCGTGCTTGTGCACGAACTCCCGGCGGTACACCTTGTTCCACACGACCATCAACAGGTCGAGGATCTCCGGGTGTTCGGCGACCGTGAAGGCGCCGTCGACCTCCGTGAGGACGTGCGCGAGGACGTTGCGCCGGGTGCCGCCCCACCAGTAGGTGCGCGCGTAGTCGAAGACCAGGACGTCCGGGTCGCCGCTCGCGTCGAGCCGGTCGGCCATCGCGCGCAGGGCGCCCGGGGTGAGGGTGTCGTCGCTGTCGAGGAAGAACAGGAAGTCGCCGGTGGCCAGGGGCATTCCGGCGTTGCGGGCGCGGCCGAGACCGACGTTCTCCGGCAGGTGCAGCACCTGCACGCGCGGGTCGCGGGCCGCGTACTCGTCGAGGATCGCGCCGCAGTCGTCGGGCGAGCAGTCGTTCACGGCGATCACCTCGATGTCCTGGTACGACTGCTCCAGAACCGAGTCGAGGCACTCGCGCAGAAAGCCCTGCACCTTGAAGACGGGGACGATGACGCTGAAGCGGGGCACTTCGGGTTCAGCTCCTTACGAGGGTGGCGGCGGGGGCCGGGACGCGCTCCGCGAGCGGGACCACGGGCGGCACGGTCTCCGGCGGTTCGCCGAGGAACACCCGGCGTACGACCCGCTCGGCGGCCAGCCCGTCGTCGAACTCGCAGAAACGGGAGCGGAATTCGGCCCGCAGGGCGCTGGACTCCGCCCCCGCGTACGAGCCGTCGCGGAACACCTGTGCCAGCTCCTCGGGCGTGCGGGCGACCGGTCCCGGCGGCGCCTCCATGAGGTCGAAGTAGACGCCCCGCGTCTCCCGGTAGACCTCCCAGTCGTCGGCGTACACGACGATCGGCCGGTCGAGGTTGGCGTAGTCGAACATGATCGACGAGTAGTCGGTGACCAGCGCGTCGGCGGCCAGGCACACGTCCTCGGAGGAGCGGTGGCCGGTCACGTCGATGATCCGGCCGCTGCTCTTCGCGCGGCCCTGGTCGTAGAAGTAGTGGGCGCGCAGCAGCACGACCACGTCGTCGCCGGCCGCCGCGCAGAAGGCCTCCAGATCGAGGCCCGTGTCGAAGCCGGTCTGGTAGTCGCGGTGGGTGGGCGCGTACAGGACGGCCGTCTTGCCGTCTGGAACGCCCAACTCCTCCCGGACGCGGGCTACTTCAGCCGCGGTCGCCGTGTAGTAGACGTCGTTGCGCGGATAGCCGTACTCCAACGCCTCGTACGAGCCGGGGAAGGCGCGCTCCCACATCTGGGTGGAGTGGCGGTTGGAGGAGATGTTGTAGTCCCAACGGTCCACTCGGCCCAGCAACTTGGCGAAGCTGCCGGTCGCGGCGGCCACCACCGGGTACGTCGACTGGTCGACGCCCATCTTCTTCAGCGGGGTTCCGTGCTGCGTCTGGACGTGCACGCTGCCGCGCCGTTTGACGACGTCCTCCGCGAAGTTGGCGTTGTTGACCAGGTACTTGGCCCGCGCCAGCACCTCCCAGTACTTCCGGCTGCCGATGACGGCGTGCTCGACGCCCTTCGGTACGGCGTCCACCGCGTCCGGCTCGACCAGGAACACCGAGCGGATGTGCGGGGCGAGTTCGCTCGCCTTCGCGTGGATCGCGGCCGGGCTGCACGCGTAGCCCCGGCCCCAATAGGCGCAGTAGACAGCCAGGTTGGGGTCGAGCGGGCGGCGCAGGTCGCGGGCGTAGCGCAGGCGGGTGCGCAGCATGCGGGGGCGCGGGACCCGCTCGGCCGCGCCCGACGCCGACCGGTTGGCGCCGCGCAGCGCCTTGAACGCCGTGTACGCACCCGAGGCCAACAGCCGGTGCTGCACACCCAGACTCCCGCTCGGCGCATGGAAGTTGGCGGGCCGGTGACTCCGGTACAGCCGTCCGGCCCGGCGGAAGAAGGCGCGGTGCCCGGAGGGGAGCCGTTCGGGCCGGGAGGCGGTCTTCAGCACCACCGCGAAAAGCTGCTCGAACAGCGCCTGCGACCGCTCGGGAGCCAGACCTTGCGCCGCGCTGAGCACCAACTCCACCTGGTCGAGCAGCTGATGGTGGTGCTCGCCCGGCAGGTTGAGCCGGCTGCCCTGCCGCCGCAGCAGATGCCGTACGACGACGGAGCGCAGGACCGCCACCCGCTCGGCGGCGACGGTGACCAGGCCGCCCCAGCCCAGGTCCGTGAACTGGGCGTCCGGGAAGGTGAGTTGGTGGTCGGTGAGGAAGGTGCGGCGGTAGGCCGCGCTCCATGCCGGGAGCTGTACGCCCGTCAACTGCGGTGCCTGAGCCGGGGAGAAGGCGCCCGTCGGCGTCTTCGCGAGCAGCGGGGCTGCCGGGTTGGTGAGCTCGCCTTCCCACCACGGGGTCCGCTCGTGCTCGAAGTACAGGACGTCCACGTCACCGGTCTCCGTCAGCCGGGCGTCCAACGCGGCCAGTGCGCCCGGGGCGAGAGTGTCGTCGCCGTCCAGGAAGAGGGCGTAGGAGCCGGTCGCCGCCCGTAGGCCGGTGTTGCGGGCCCCGCTCAGGCCTGCGGAGGGTGGGGAGTTGACCGGGGCCACCCGGGAGTCCCGTCCGGCGTGGCCGGTGGCGACGTCGGCGGCCGGGGAGCCGGGGGCGTCGCAGACCGGGATCAGCTCGAAGTCGCCGTAGGACTGCGCGAGGACCGAGTCCAGGGCCAGGGACAGCCGGCCGACGACCCCGTGGGACGGGACGATGATGCTGAAGCGGGGCATTCTGTTCTTTCTCCAGTGGTGCGGAGGGGGCCGGGTCAGTGCGCGCGGCAGGCCCTGGGGCGTCCGGTCGGGCGCCAGGTGGTCGGGCGGGTCGGGGTGGGGCGTGAGGGGCTTGAGGGCATGTGAACTCCCCGGTGTGGGAACGGCGTTCAGAGGCGGTCGGTGACGGGCTGGGACGCGGTGGGCTGCGGCACGGTGGCGAGCGGGGAGCGCGTGGGGCTCGCGGCGGCCGACGGCACCGGGTGGCGCTCGGCGAGCGGCACGACCGGCGGGAGGTCCGTCTCGCCCAACACCACGTGGCGTACGACCCGTTCGGCGGCGCGGCCGTCGTCGTAGGGGCAGAAGCGCTCGCGGAACGCGGCGCGCAGCTGGGCCGAGCGGGAGCCGCGCCAGTGGTCGGTCGCGAAGATGTCGATCAGCTCGTCCTCGCTGCGGGCGACCGCGCCCGGTGGGAAGGCCCGCAGGTCGAAGTAGGTGCCGCGGGCCGCCTCGTAGGCCTCCCAGTCGTCTGCGTGGATGACGATCGGGCGATCGAGGTTGGCGTAGTCGAACATCAGGGACGAGTAGTCGGTGACCAGCGCGTCGGATGCGAGGCAGAGGGACTCGACGCTGGGGTGGTCGGTGACGTCGATGATCCGGCCGGACGCGGAGGCCGCGAGGGGGCCCTCGTGCCAGTAGTGGGCGCGGGCCAGCACGACGAAGCGCGGGCCGAGGCGGCGCAGGACGCGGTCGAGGTCGAGGTGGGCGCGCTGAACGCGCCGGTAGTCGCGGTGAGTTGGGGCGTAGAGGAGGGCGATGGTGTCCTGCGGGATGCCGAGGGACTCGCGCAGCCGGGCCACGTCGGCCGAAGTCGCCTGCTGGAACACGTCGTTGCGGGGATAGCCGTAGGCGAGCGTCGTGTAGCTGCCGGGGTAGACGCGCTCCCAGGTCAGGGTGGTGTGGCGGTTGGCGGACAGGACGTGGTCCCACTTGTCGACGCCCTTGAGGAGTTCGCCGAAGTCCATGTCCCGTGCGGCGGCCGGGCGTTCCTGGAGGTCGAGGCCCATGTGCTTGAGCGGGGTGCCGTGTTGGGTCTGGATCATGACCTGGCCGGGGCGTTTGACCAGCCGGCGGTCGAAGTTGACGTTGTTCACCAGGTACTTGGAGCGGGCCAGCGCCGTCCAGTAGGAGGCGGTGTCCGGGCGCAGTCTGCGGGTGGCGGCCGGGATCGTGTGGTGGTGCTCGGGGCGGGCGATCCACGCGGTGCGGATGTGCGGGGCGTGGGTGCGGAACGCGCTCTCCAGCGCGCCCGGGTTACAGCTGTGGCCGCGGCCCCAGTAGGCGGCGAACACCGCGCGATCCCTCAGCGGGAGCCGGAGTTGGACGCGGTAGTGGAGTTGGAGGATCGCCGCCCTGAGTGCGCGCAGGGCCTTCGCGGTGAGCTTGACCGCGCTGCGGCGCCAGCTCATCGCCGCCTGCAGGGCGCGGAACGTGCGGTGGACGCCGAAGTGGACGAGCGTGTGGCGCATGCGGGTGCGCAGCGGGACGGGGGTGCCGGGGATGCGGTAACGGCGGTAGTGGGCACGGGCCTTGCGCAGGAACTCGGCGCGGGTGCCGCGCGGGAGGCGGTCGGGCTTGGTGAACACCGTCGCGAGGTGGTCGACCATCCGGCGGAACAACACCGGGCGCCACTGGGCGAGTTGGGGGCGCGCGTCGACGAACGCGAAGACCCGGTCGTACTGGTCGAAGACGTCGAAGTGCTTACGGCTGGTCGTGCCGAGGATGTTGCCCTGGCGGCGCTGGCGGTAGTGGACGCAGACCCGGTCGAGGGTCGCGATCGTCTCCGCCGTCATCAGGACCGGGTAGGTCCACGGGGTGTCCTCGTAGTAGCCGGGCGGGAAGGCGAAGCCCTCGCGCTCCACGAACTCCCGTCGGTACGCCTTGTTCCAGGCCACCATGATGACCCGGAGGAGCCCGGGGCGGTCCTCCAGTCGGAAGGGCGCCGGGCCCTGTTCGGTCAACTGGACGGCGACCTTGTTGCGTTGGGCCTCGCCCGACCAGAAGGTGCGCGCGTAGTCGAAGACCAGGACGTCCGGCTCGCCGGTCTCCTTCAAGCGGTCGGCGATCGCGCGCAGCGCGTCGGGCGTGAGTGTGTCGTCGCTGTCGAGGAAGACGAGATAGTCGCCGGTCGCCTGTTCCAGACCGGCGTTGCGGGCGCGGCCGAGGCCCTGGTTCTCGGGGAGATGGACCGCGCGCACCCGGGCGTCGCGGGCCGCGAACTCGTCGATGATCGCGCCGCAGGCGTCCGGCGAGCAGTCGTCGACCGCGATCAACTCCAGATCGGGGTACGACTGGGAGAGCACCGATTCCAGGCATTCGTGCAGGTACGCCTGCACCTTGTACGCGGGGACAATGACACTGAACCTGGGCAAGGGACATCCATGGGTCGGTCGGCGCGGGCGTTCTGCCCGGGAACGGCCGATGGAGTGACTTGGTTACGCCGGGTACGGCATACGGGGGACACACGGTGAACGAAAAGGGGCGGGCCGGTGACGGCCCACCCCTTTGAACTATGTGTGTTTTGCGGCTATTTGACCGCTCCTGCCATCACACCGGTCACGAACTGCCGCTGGAACGCGAAGAACACGGCCAGCGGGATCACCATGGAGATGAACGCACCGGGTGCCAGCACGTCGATGTTGTTGCCGAACTGGCGTACCTGCGTCTGCAGTGCGACCGTGATCGGCTGGGTGCTCGACTTGGTGAACACCAGCGCGACCAGCATGTCGTTCCACACCCACAGGAACTGGAAGATGCCCAGGCTCGCGATCGCGGGCCCGCCCAGCGGCATCACGACCCGCGCGAACAGCCGCAGTTCGCCCGCGCCGTCCAGCCGTGCCGCCTCCAGGAGTTCGCGGGGGATCTCCGCGAAGAAGTTCCGCAGCAGGAACACCGCGAACGGCAGCCCGTAGCCCACATGGAAGAGGATCACCCCGAAGATGGTCCCGAACAGGCCTATTTTTCCGAAGAGTTCGGCGATCGGGATCAGCGCCACCTGCACCGGCACGACCAACAGGCTGACCACGCCCAGGAACCACCAGTCGCGGCCCGGGAACTCCATCCACGCGAACGCGTAGCCCGCGAGCGAGCCGATCACCACGACGAGTATCGTCGCCGGGACGGTGATCAGGACGGTGTTCCACAGCGAGTTGGTGATGTCGCTGTTCTCCAGCAGTGTCTTGTAGCTGTGGAGGGTGAGCTGGGACGGCTGGCTGAAGACCTTCCACCAGCCGCTCGCGCTCATGTCCTCCGGGCTGCGCAGCGAGGACAGCAGCAGCCCGAGCGTCGGCACCAGCCAGAACAGGCCGACGAGGATCAGGAACACCCGGACCAGACCCCCGCTCGCCGCCGCCGCGAGCCGCCCGCCGAGCGACTCCCGCGCCTTGACGACCTCAACAGGCCCTGTCTTTCCCAGAGTTCCGGCATCCGTGGTCATCGCCGCACCTCCCGCCTGAGCCGCCGCACATTGAAGAGCATCACCGGAATCACCAGCAGCAGCAGGAACACCGAGATCGCGCTGGCGATCCCCGGCTGGTCCTCCGAGAAGCCCTTCCGGTACAGCTCCAGGGCCAGCACGTTCGCGTCGTCCTGCGAGGAGCCCGGGGCGATGATGAAGACCAGGTCGAAGATCTTCAGCACATTGATCATCAGCGTGACGGCGACGACCGCGAGCACCGGCGCCAGCAAGGGCACCGTGACCCGCCGGAACACCTGCCACTCGTTGGCCCCGTCGACCCGCGCCGCCTCCAGCAACTCCCTGGGCACGCCCGCGAGTCCGGCCGCGATCAGGACCATCGCGAACCCGGCCCACATCCACACGTACGACCCGATGATGGCCGGCGTCACCAACGACGGGCCCAGCCACTCCACTCCGTTGTACGGCGCCTTGAAGTTGCCTGCCGGGAGCCGGAGTTGGGCCCCGTCGGCCTTGGCGGGCAGCGTGAAGGTGCCGTCGCCCGCGGCCTTGGTCGAGGCGACCACCTTGCCGTCCTTGACCGCCTCGATCTTCATCCCGCCGTAGCCGAGTTCGGACGGGTCGACCCCGCCGAGCTTGCCGACGCCCTTGCCGCGGGTGAAGTCCTGCCAGGTCGTGCCGGTGATCTTCCCCGGCTCGGCCTTCGCGGCCACGGCCTTCTTGGCGCCGTCGGGCATCTGGTCGGGGGCGACGCCGACCAGCGGGAGGACGACGGTCTGGCCCGTGTGGACCGTCGTACTGGTGATGAATCCGCCGTGGTCCGCCTTCAGCGGCGACTCGCGGCCCGGGTGGGCGTTCGGGAACGCCGACGACGAGACGAACGTGTCGTGGATGCCGACCCAGACCGCGTTGGCGACACCCTTGTGCGGGTCCTGGTCGTAGACGAGCCGGAAGATGATGCCGGCGGCCAGCATCGAGATCGCCATCGGCATGAAGACGACGAGCTTGAACGCCGTTCCCCAGCGCACCCGTTCGGTCAGCACCGCGAAGATCAGACCGAGGGCGGTGGCGACCGTCGGCGCGAAGATCACCCAGATGACGTTGTTCTTCAGGGCGGTGCGGATGCCGTCGTCGGTGAACAGGGCCTTGTAGTTGTCGAATCCGGCGAAGCCGTCACCGGCCTGGTTGCCGAAGCTGCGGACCAGCGAGTACCCGATCGGGTAGACCACGAGCGCGCCGAGCAGCACCAGGGCGGGCAGCAGGAACAGCACTGCCACGGTCCTGCGGGTGCCGGTCACGCTCTTGCGGTTGCGGGGAGGGACGGAGGCCCCGGGGGCCTCCGCCGCTGCCGATGCCACTGGGGCTCAGCTCCCGCTCGCGTACGCCGCCGCCGCGTCCTTCTCCAACTGGGCCTGCGTGCCCGCGACATCCGTCGGGTTCTTCAGGAAGTCCTGTAGGTCCTTCCACTCGCCCTTGCCGGGCGTACCGCCGAAGGACTGCGGGGCCTGGTCGGACATGTCGAAGCGGAAGTCGTCACCGGCCGCGATCAGCGACTTGGCGATCGTCCGCTGCACCGCGTTCGGGTACGCGGAGTCCGGCACGTTCTTGTTGGGGGAGAGATAGCCGCCGAGCTTCGCCTGGATCGTCGCCGCGTCCGGTGAGGCGAGGAACGTCGCCAGCGCCTGGGCCGCCTTGGAGTCCTTCAGGATGACGGCCGCGTCGCCGCCGGAGACCACGGGCGCGGTCGATCCCACCGCCGGGAACGGGAACACCTTCGCGTCGGTGCCCACCTTCGCCTTGGTCTCACCGATGTTGACCTGCACGAAGTCGCCCTCGTAGACCATCGCGGACTTCGGCTGGGCGCCGCCGTTGAAGGTCTGGGTGACGGACGCGGGGAACTCGGTCTGGAGCGCGCCGTTCTGACCGCCCGCGATGTAGGCCTTCTTGCCCCAGATCTGGGCGAGCGTGGTGAGGGCCTGCTTGACGGAGGGATCCGTCCACTTGATCTTGTGCTGGGCGAGTTCGTCGTACTTCTCCGGGCCTGCCTGCGACAGGTACACGTTCTCGAACCAGTCCGTCAGCGGCCAGCCGTCCGCGCCCGCGATCGAGAACGGGGTGACCCCGGAGTCGTAGACCGTCTGCGCGGTCGTCAGCAACTCCGCCCAGGTCTTGGGTTCCTTGGCGCCCGCGTTCGCGAAGACCTTGGCGTTGTACCAGATCAGCGACTTGTTGGCGGCCTTGTAGTAGACGCCGTACTGCTTGCCGTCGACCTTGCCGATGTCCTGCCAGCCCTGCGAGTAGTTCTTCTGCAACTCCGCGAGCGCGTCGGCACCGAGGGGCTTGGCCCACTTCTTGTCGACGGCCTGCTTGATGGCGCCGGGCTGCGGGAGCATCGCGACGTCCGGCGGCTGACCGCCCGCGATCTTCGAGCCGAGGAAGTTGATGATCGGGTCCTGCGCGGGCACGAAGGTGACCTTGGCCCCCGTGCGCTTCTCAAACTCGGAGAGGACCGCCTTGAAGTTCTTCTGCTCGGCACCCGTCCACACGGCGGCCACTTCGAGGCTCGCGCCGTTCAGTTTCGGGAGGGTGACCGTACCCGCGGTCTCCGAGGGACTGCTGGATTTACCGTCGTCGCTCTTGCTGCCGCCGCCTCCGCAGGCGGCGAGCGAGAGCGTCAGTGCCCCCGCGGCGACAACTGCCGCTGTACGTACGGTGGTGCGTGTCCGGTGGGTGCTGCTCGTGCTGCGCATCACTGCCCCGTTCTTCGTTCCTCGTCGAACGCTCGAACGCTTCCGTGCGCACTGGTCTACGCCCGGTACTTGAACGCGGCAAGATGGCGTTCGCTGTCAAGTACGCGATCGTGATTGGGTCGTGACGTGGGGTTGTGTGGGCAACCTGTGAACGATCAGAGGAGCGATGGCACCTCCGCCGCGGACACCGAGCGCGTGGCCCGCTCCAGCGCGCTGGCCAGGAGCGCCAAGTCCGTTGGCCCGTTGCCGAGTTCGCGGACGGGGCGGCGGGCCGGCGGATCGCCCATGCGCTGCCACTCCAGCGGCACGACCGTGGGCCGGAGCGTCGCCGTACGCGGGATACGGCCCGTCACGCGCCCACCCTGGAAGGGAGTCGCCCGGCCGTCCGGCAAGGTCAACCGGCCGCGCCCCGGAGCGGGTTCGTCCGGACCCTGGGCCGTCGCGTCGAGGCTGACCCGGAGGGTGATGTGCCGCGCGGGCTCGGTCTCGGACGTACGCGCCTCTACGGCGGCCGCCGCGACCAGGTGCACGCCGAGCCGCTCGCCCTCGCGGGCCACCGCCTCCAGTGCGCGTATCACCGAGCCGGCGGCGGGGCGCCCGGGGGAGCCGAGCGGGGGTTTGACCAGCGCGTCCAGGTCGTCGACCACCACGACGAGCCGGGGCAACGGCGGTGCCGCCTCGGTCTGTTGACGGGCCGCCGCCGACGGGCGCAGCCGGATCGTCGAACTGGTCGGGGACTCCAGATCCCCGGCACCGGACGTGCCGCGCTGGGCGATGATCCGCCCCGACACCTCGTGCCGCGAGTGCCACTCGACGAAGCCGATCCGGCCCAGCAACTCGGCCCGCCGCTTCAGCTCGGCGCTCAGCGACTGCGCGAACTCCCGCATGCGCACAGGGTCGTTGGCGGTGAGATGGGTGGTGACATGCGGTACGTCCGTGCAGACCCGCAGGCCTTCACCGTGCCCGCCTCCCCCAGAGGGGGTACCCCCAGCGCCGACGCTGTCCCGCCCGTCGATCAGCACGATGCCGAGCCGGTCGGGGCGCTCGGCTGCCGCGAGGGACGCGACGACCGCCCGCAGCGACTCCGTACGGCCACTGCCCGGCGGACCCTCGATCAGCAGATGCGGTCCCTCGGAGGCGAGGTCCGCGGTGACCGGCCCGCGCGGCCCGGCTCCGAGCACCGCCCAGGCCCGCCCGCCGACCGCGTCCTTGTCGTCACCGGCATCCGCCCAACGCGTCAGCAGCGACGCCGGGGTGGCCCGCGCCAGCCCCAACTCGTCCAGCAACCGCGCCGATTGGGGCAACGGCGCCGACACACGCGCGTGCCGCTCGTTCGCGGGCCCGTCCGCCCTGAGCGGTGCCAGCGCCCGCGCGAAGCGCTCGGCCCAGGCGAGGGAGACTGCGTCCACGGCGGCGATGGTGCCGTCGCCCACGGGGCCGGGGCCGGAGGAGTCGAGGTCGTGCTGGCCGAGGCCTGCCCGGTCGGGGCGAGACGCCTCTGTGCCGGGGCGTGACGGCTCCGTACGGGGAGGTGACGCGCCCGTGCCGGGTCGGGACGCCTCCGTACCGGACTGTGCTGCTCCTGTACCGGACCGTGCCGCTTCTGTGCCGGTTCGCGACGCTCCCGCACCGGGTCGTGTCACCCCCGTACCGCCGGCCCGAGACGCCCCCGTACCGCCGTGCGCGACCCGCAACAGCCGTAGCGCCGTGGCGACATCACCGCTCAGCAGGGCGACCGCCCCGCACTCCCGGAACGTCGGCGCCGCCGCGCAGGCCGCCTCGTAGGTCTCCGTCACGGGGGACACGGGCGAGGCCGCGTCCGTCTCGGCCAGGCAGACGACGTGGATACCGGCCCGGGGCCCGTCGTGGGCCAGCCGCGCCACCGCCTCGCGCACATCGGCGCCACCGGGGTCACCGTCCACCACGAGCACGGTGTACGGCCCCACGAAACCGTCCGCCGAGCCGTCACCGTCGTCGGTGCGGGCCCACGCGGGGCGGTGGGCGGCGCCGCGGAGGGAATCGGCGGAGGTGTCGGAGCCGGCGGGCCGGGGCCGGGTGGCGCCGGAGTCCGGGTCGTCGGAGGTGCCGGAGCGGTGGTGGTGGGCGTCGTCGGTGGTGTTGTACGTGGTCGGGGTGCCGGAGCTGCCCGTCGCCCCGCGCTGCTGACGGTCGTCGGCCGTGTGCCGTGCGGCGGCACTCAACTGGCCTTCCGCTGAAACGTGTTGTGAGGCGGGTGAACCCTGTGGTGAGGGAAGGCCCGACCGCCCCTCCACCGAGCCGCGCTGCGCGCCGATGCCCGGAGTACGACGGCCGGAGGTGCCAGTGATGCCGGAGGCGACGCTCGGCCGACCCGTACCGCGCGCATCCATGGCGTGGTCCTCAAGCCGCCGCAGCAGCTCGTCCGTCCGGGCCGTCGCCTGCTCCCGGTCGTAGGCCAGCAGCAACCGACAGTCCTGGCCGTGTCCGGGGCGCAGGTGCGGCAGCCAGCCGAGCCAGGACCACTCGGCGGTGCGCTCGGCCACCGTACGCGCGCGGTCCGTGCTGATCAGCACGATCTCCAGGGCGTTGGGGGAGTGCAGCGCGGCGAGCTGGGCCACCACCGCGCGGGCCAGCCCCGAGAGCCGCGCGCGCGGACCGGCCAGGCCCAGCGCGCCGACCTCGCGGAGCCCGGAGGTCACCGGCACCGCGGGCAGCAGTGCCGAGCCGTCCGGTGTCGCCCGGTCCGCCGTGCCGAGCCGCACCGTGAGCGCCTCGGGGTGGCCGGGGGCGCGCTCCCACAGGCGGGGCCCTGGGCCCAGGGCGGTGAGCAGCAGGGCCGCCGGGTCGGGCCAGGTGTCGGGTTGCTGGAGGACGACGGGCGGGGGCGGCACGCTCTCGTCGGTGGCCTCCTCGTCGTACGACGACTCGGGGTCCTCGGCCGTCGACTCGCCGCGGCCGCCCGTCAGGCGGCGCGCCCACTTGCCGATGCCGCCGCGCCTGCGCACGCCCTGCGGTACGTCGGTGCCCCGGAGAGGGGTGCCCTTGCGTCCGGTATGGGCGTCGTCGGTGTCGTCGTACGGGGGGATGCGGGAGGTCGTCGTAGGCGCGGAGAACACGTCCTCGGCGCCCTCCGACCGCTCGTCGCCGAGAGGCTCGCCGAAGACTCCGAAGCGGCCCGCGTGGGTGTCGCCGCCCTCGTGGACGAGGCGGTGCTCGATGCTCGGGGCGCTGCCCTGGCCGGGCACCACGAGGGGTTCGCTGCGGGCGGCGGCCGGGGTGCCGGGGGACACGCGCACGTGGCCCTCGCCGTCGGGGGCCGTATCGGCGCGCGCGCCCGGGCCGCCGGACGGGGTCAGCCGCAGGGCCGACTCGCCGATGCGGAGCAGCGCGCCCGGGGCGAAGCGCACCGGGCGGGTGCCCACGCGCGTGCCCGCCAGCGTCGTGCCGTTCGTCGAGCCCAGGTCGGCGACGGAGACGCGGCCTCCGGGGTCGACCGTCACCGCGCAGTGCAGCCGGGACACGTCCGGGTCGTCCAGCGGGACGTCGGCGTCGGCGGAGCGGCCGATGTGGATCTGGCCGCCGTGCAGGAGGTGCACCCCGCCCGCGTCCGGGCCCGCGACCACATGGAGCTGGGTCGGGGCGTCGTCCAGCTCGGGATGGGCCTCGGGCTCGGCGGGGGCGCCCAGGGACAGCACCGCGCCGTCCGTCAGCGGCGGCTCGCCGAGGGTGCAGCGCTGGGTGTCGAGGCGCTCCACGCCCGCGTACAGCACGATCGGGCCGCCGGACTCGCGGCTCCGCTCGGACTGCGACGCGGCCGCGTCGGCGGAGACCGCCGAGGCCAGCGCGGACGCCACCGCGGCCAGGGCCGTGCCGGCGGGCGCGGTGACCAGCACATCGCAACTCGCGGAGCGGCCCCGCGGCTGCGCGGGCGGCCCCAACGGGTCTACGACGGTCAGCCGGATCTGCATCGCCGTCAGCGGTCCCTTCTGCCCGGGCACGGAATTTCCCCCACCCCGCGCGAGCACATCGGCCAGTACTGCACGCATCCTCGCACCTGCCACTGACAACTCGCCCGGGGCCCGGCAGCAAGTGATCTTGATTGGTCAGCTCTGTCCCCAAAAGTGCCTGACCAGTGCCGCACCGGTGATCGAGTGAGACCGGTCATGTCCGCCTTCGGTGACCATTGGGGCAACCGGGAGACCGGGGAGAGCGTCTTTCCTTCGAACATGTACGGCGATGCTTACGTAGGTAGCCGCAAGAGGGGCGGCACTACAGTGGACCGGAACACAGGCAAGCAGCAGGGAGCGCAGACGTGCGGCCGGTAGGCAGCAAGTACCTCCTGGAGGAGCCACTCGGACGCGGCGCCACGGGCACCGTCTGGCGGGCCCGCCAGCGTGAGACCGCGGGCGCCGAGGCAGCCGTCCAGGGCCAGCCCGGCGAGACCGTCGCGATCAAGGTCCTCAAGGAAGAGCTCGCGAGCGATCCCGACATCGTGATGCGGTTCCTGCGCGAGCGGTCGGTACTGCTGCGCCTGACCCACCCGAACATCGTGCGGGTCCGCGACCTCGTCGTCGAGGGTGATCTCCTGGCGCTCGTCATGGACCTCGTCGAGGGCCCCGACCTGCACCACTACCTGCGCGAGAACGGCCCCTTCAGCCCGGTCGGCGCGGCCCTGCTCACGGCGCAGATCGCCGACGCGCTGGCCGCCAGCCACGCCGACGGCGTCGTCCACCGCGACCTGAAGCCGGCGAACGTCCTGCTCAAGCAGGGCGGCGGCCAGATGTACCCGCTGCTCACCGACTTCGGCATCGCCCGCCTCGCCGACTCCCCGGGCCTGACCCGCACGCAGGAGTTCGTCGGCACGCCCGCGTACATCGCGCCGGAGTCCGCCGAGGGCCGCCCGCAGACCTCTGCCGTGGACATCTACGGCGCCGGCATCCTGCTGTACGAGCTGGTCACCGGCCACCCGCCGTTCTCCGGCGGCTCGGCCCTCGAAGTCCTCCACCAGCACCTGAGCGCCGAACCGCGTCGCCCCTCGACGGTCCCCGACCCCCTGTGGACGGTCATCGAGCGCTGCCTGCGCAAGAACCCGGACGAGCGGCCCAGCGCCGAGAACCTCGCGCGCGGCCTGCGGGTCGTCGCCGAGGGCGTCGGCGTGCACGCGAACTCCGCGCAGATCGCCGCCGCCGAGAGCGTCGCGATGCTGCTGGCCCCCGACCCCGCGCCCGCCGCCGTACCGGGCGTGCCCGGCGCCGCCGACCCGACGCAGGTCCTGTCGCACAGCGCGGGTGCCTACGACCCGAACGCGGCGACCAGCGTCCTCCCGCACACCAGCGGCCCGCTGGGCGCCGCCGACCCGACCACCGTGATGCCGAACCGCGGCGCGGCCGACCCGACCACGGTCATGCCGCAGAGCCAGGCAGGGCAGTACGGCCAGCAGAACCAGCAGAACCAGTCCGGCGCCGGCCCCGAGCAGCCGCACCCCTGGCAGAACCAGCTGCGCGCCGCCCGCGACCGCAACGAACAGACGCAGTACCAGCCCTACCTCGACCCGGGCGAGGACCCGCTGCGCCGCCGCCCCCAGCGCCAGGTCTCCCACCCGCAGCAGCAACCCCGCCAGGCCGCCCAGCAGCGCCCGCAGCAGCGGCCGTCGCAGCGTCAGCAACCGCAGCAGCAGGGCGGCGGCTACGGCCAGCCGCAGCAGCACCAGCCGCAGCAGTACGCCCCGCCGAGCCGCCAGCAGCCCCAGCGGCCGCCGGAGCCCGCGCGGGAGCCCCGTCAGTCGCGGCAGCGCAGCGCCAACCCGATGAAGATTCCCGGACTCGGCTGCCTGAAGGGCTGCCTGTTCACGGTCGTCCTGCTCTTCGTCGCGGGCTGGCTGGTCTGGGAGCTGACCCCGCTTCAGGACTGGATCGGCACGGGCCGGAGCTACTGGCACGAGATCAGCCACGTCGCCGGACAGGTGAGCGGCTGGGTCAAGGATCTGAGTTCCGCGACCGGCAACTGACCCCCGAATCGCCCTTGTCGGACGCTGCGTTGGGGATTTGTCGACACCCAGTGGGTGATTTCCGCCTCCGCGGTGAAGGTTGGCTCATCTGACGCGTAGTTTTAGCGACACACGCGTCTGGTAGGAGCAGCCTTGGCACGGAAGATCGGCAGCCGGTACACCGCCAACCAGATCCTGGGGCGGGGCAGTGCCGGCACGGTGTGGCTGGGCGAGGGACCCGAGGGGCCCGTCGCCGTCAAGCTGCTGCGCGAGGACCTCGCGTCCGACCAGGAACTCGTCGGCCGCTTCGTGCAGGAGCGCACGGCCCTGCTCGGCCTGGAGCACCCGAACATCGTGTCCGTACGGGACCTGGTCGTCGACGGCAACGACCTCGCCCTCGTCATGGACCTGGTCCGGGGCACGGATCTGCGCACCCGCCTCGACCGGGAACGCCGGCTCTCCCCCGAGGCCGCGGTCGCGATCGTCGCCGACATCGCGGACGGACTCGCGGCGGCCCACGCGGCCGGCGTCGTCCACCGGGACGTCAAGCCGGAGAACGTCCTCCTCGACATGCAGGGCCCGCTCGGCCCCGGCGGCGCGCACCCCGCCCTGCTGACCGACTTCGGGGTCGCCAAGCTCATCGACTCCCCGCGCCGCACCCGCGCCACGAAGATCATCGGCACGCCCGACTACCTCGCCCCCGAGATCGTCGAGGGCCTGCCCCCGCGCGCGGCCGTCGACATCTACGCCCTGGCGACCGTCCTGTACGAACTCCTCGCCGGCTTCACCCCGTTCGGCGGTGGCCACCCCGGCGCGGTCCTGCGGCGGCACGTCACCGAGACCGTCGTACCGCTGCCCGGGATCCCCGACGAGTTGTGGCAGCTGATGGTCCAGTGCCTGGCGAAGGCCCCGGCCTCCCGCCTCCGTGCCTCCGAACTCGCCGCCCGCCTCCGCGAACAACTGCCCCTGCTGGCCGGCATGCCCCCACTGGACGTCGACGAGCCGGACACCGAGCAGGAGGAAGCGGAGCAGGAGGAGACCCCGGAGGCCACGCCCGCACGCAGCGAGCGCGTGCGCCGGGGCGCCGTACCCCTCGTACCGGGCGCCAAGCCCGCCGACTCCAACCGGGACACCCACACGTCGATGCGGGTCCCGGCACCGGACGAACTGGCGGGCGGACCGCGCGGGACGGCCCGGGCCCCGCGCCCGGCGGGTGCCCCGCGCCCCGGCTCGGCCCGGCACCGGGCGGCCACGCGACGCCGGCGGCTGACGCTGGCGGCGGCGGGGGTGGTGCTGGTCGCGGCGGTCGGGGTCGGTACGTGGGCGGCGACGTCGGGCGACTCCGGCGGGGACTCCCCGGACACGAAGAACTCGGCACCGGCTTCGCCGTAAGGGTGTTCTCGCCCCCGCCGCCCCTACCCGTCCCATCCCAGGGGGCTCCGCCCCCTGGACCCCCGCTCCTCAAGCGCCGGAGGGGCTGGATTCACCACCGGCACTCCCCGCTTGGCGGAGCCGTTACGCTGGAGGCGTGGCAGTCGTCGATGTATCCGAAGAGCTCAAGTCCCTCTCCTCGACCATGGAGTCGATCGAGGCCGTCCTGGACCTGGACACGCTGAGGGCAGATGTCGTCGTCCTTGAGGAGCAGGCGGCAGCGCCCTCCCTGTGGGACGACCCGGAGGCGGCGCAGAAGGTCACGAGCAAGCTGAGCCACCTCCAGGCCGAGATCCGCAAGACGGAGGCGCTCCGCAGCCGGATCGACGACCTCTCGGTCCTCTTCGAGATGGCCGAGGAGGAGGACGACCCGGACACCCGCGCCGAGGCGGAGACGGAGCTCACCGCCGTCAAGAAGGCGCTGGACGAGATGGAGGTCCGCACCCTCCTCTCCGGCGAGTACGACTCCCGCGAGGCCGTCGTCACCATCCGCGCCGAGGCCGGCGGCGTCGACGCCTCCGACTTCACCGAGAAGCTCCAGCGCATGTACCTGCGCTGGGCCGAGCGCCACGGCTACAAGACGGAGCTCTACGAGACGTCGTACGCCGAAGAGGCCGGCATCAAGTCGACCACCTTCGCCGTGCACGTGCCGTACGCCTACGGCACGCTCTCCGTCGAGCAGGGCACCCACCGCCTCGTCCGGATCTCGCCCTTCGACAACCAGGGGCGCCGCCAGACCTCCTTCGCCGGTGTCGAGATCCTCCCGGTCGTCGAGCAGACCGACCACATCGAGATCGACGAGTCCGAGCTGCGCGTCGACGTGTACCGGTCCTCCGGCCCCGGCGGCCAGGGCGTCAACACCACCGACTCCGCGGTGCGCCTGACCCACCTCCCCACCGGCATCGTCGTCTCCTGCCAGAACGAGCGCTCGCAGATCCAGAACAAGGCCAGCGCGATGAACGTGCTCCAGGCCAAGCTGCTGGAGCGCCGCCGCCAGGAGGAGCAGGCCCGGATGGACGCCCTCAAGGGCGACGGCGGCAACTCCTGGGGCAACCAGATGCGTTCGTACGTCCTGCACCCGTACCAGATGGTCAAGGACCTGCGCACCGAGTACGAAGTCGGCAACCCCGAGGCCGTGTTCAACGGCGAGATCGACGGCTTCCTGGAGGCCGGAATTCGCTGGCGCAAGCAGCAGGAGAAGTAATTCCACGAGTGACTTCCGAGTTACTTTGTCGACAAGGCAACTGCCGTCCACGGGGCGGCAGTTGCCTTTTTCGTCCCGCTCTTGATCCCTGATGTCTGGGTTTTACATCACACTCACAGGTTCCATCCCCCAGCAAAGAACCCTTAGTTGGACATTGCGCTCGCAACGGCCTTGACGTTGCTGTGAAAACTGGGAAGGGTGAAGCGTGGCATGCGTGTCTCCGGGGCGCATGTGAACCGGGGGACGTGAGCTTTCGCCAGCTGCCACCCCCGTCGATCACGGCCCCGGACACCGACGCGCCACCCTGACGACGAGCTACTGGGGGTAGCAACCTAATGACCAAGAAGACGCGGATCCGTGTCGCACGCATAGCGGCCACCGCTGTCATCGCCGGCGGCGCCTCGCTGACCGCCGCCGGTGCCGCTTCGGCGGTCGGTATCGGCGTGAGCCTCGGCGGCGACGACGGCCTCAACGTGTCGGTCACCACCGACGACGACCCGTCGATTCCGGTGACTCCGCCCGCGACTCCGACCGACACGGGAGTCCCGAGCGTCCCGGACACCACGCCGCCGGTCACGCCGCCGGTCACGCCGACGGAGCAGCCGCCCACGGACGACCCGACCGAGCCCACCGACAACCCCACCGAGCCGACGGACGAGCCGACCACGGCCGCCCCCTCGGACACCGCCACCAGCGGTTCCGGCGGTTCCATCGGCGGCAACAACACCGACCCCGACGGCGGCTCCTCCGCCCAGGAGGCGGGCACCTCCGCGCTCACCGACACCGGTTCCGACACCTCGGCCCAGGGCAACGGCGGTGAGCTCGCCGAGACCGGTGCCGGCCAGACCGCGTTTCTGCTGATCGGCGCCGCGACGATGATCGCCGGCGGCATCGCCTTCCGCATGCTCCCGCGCCTCGCGAGCAGCAACCGCGGCGGCACGATCGCCTGACGGTAGCCGTCCCCGTACGGACCGTACGCACGTCGTACGACGAAGGGCCCGGAGCGTGTCGCTCCGGGCCCTTCTGTATGTCCTTGTACAGGCCGCCTACGCGGTGACAGGCCGCTTATGCGGTCTGGTGCGCCACCAGCGCCAGCGCCGCGATCAGTACCGCGAGCAGGGCGATCAACGCCATGGGGTTCAGATTGCCCCAGGGGTTCTCCTGCTGCAGCCGCGCGCGGTTCGCACGGCAGACGGGACAGCGGCCCTCGTTCACGGGCGCCGCGCAGTTCGCGCACACCAACCGGTCGTACGTCATGCGCTCGCCCTCCTTGCACCGGCTTCCACAGACACAACGCCGCGGGATACGAGAACGTTCCCGAACGTTCCCCTCCACTGTGCCAGGTTCCGCGGGATTCGGCGCGGCTCGCCTTATCCTGCCCCGACCTTGTGCGTTCCAGCCCTTCAAATCCGCGACAAAACGTGCAAGCCTCGCGCAACCCCGGACGCTGACTGCGCGGGCACACCCGGGTCGCGTATGGTCACGCTCACCTACCCCCGGCTACCCGTGGTGCACCCGTGATCCGATTCGACAATGTCTCCAAGGTCTACCCCAAGCAGACCCGCCCCGCTCTCAGGGACGTCTCCCTGGAAGTGGAGAAGGGCGAGTTCGTGTTCCTCGTGGGGTCCTCCGGCTCCGGAAAGTCCACCTTCCTGAGGCTGGTCCTCCGCGAGGAGCGGTGCAGTCAGGGCCAGGTGCACGTGCTGGGCAAGGACCTCGCCCGCATCTCCAACTGGAAGGTGCCGCAGATGCGCCGCCAGCTGGGGACCGTCTTCCAGGACTTCCGGCTGCTGCCCAACAAGACGGTCGCCGAGAACGTGGCCTTCGCGCAGGAGGTCATCGGCAAGTCCAAGGGCGAGATCCGCAAGTCCGTGCCCCAGGTGCTCGACCTCGTCGGGCTGGGCGGCAAGGAGGACCGGCGCCCCGGTGAACTCTCCGGTGGTGAGCAGCAGCGCGTGGCCATCGCGAGAGCCTTCGTGAACCGGCCCAAGCTCCTCATCGCGGACGAGCCCACCGGCAACCTCGACCCGCAGACCTCCGTCGGCATCATGAAGCTCCTCGACCGGATCAACCGGACGGGCACCACCGTGGTGATGGCGACGCACGACCAGAACATCGTGGACCAGATGCGCAAGCGCGTCATCGAGCTGGAGAAGGGCCGCCTCGTCCGTGACCAGGCACGTGGCGTCTACGGCTACCAGCACTGACCGCCGACCGACCCGCCGTCTGATGTCCGTCCACGGAAAGGCCTGAAAAAGCCGCCATGCGCGCCCAGTTCGTACTCTCCGAGATCGGTGTCGGTCTCCGCCGCAACCTGACGATGACCTTCGCGGTCGTCGTCTCCGTAGCCCTGTCCCTGGCCCTCTTCGGAGGCTCGCTCCTGATGAGCGACCAGGTGACCACGATGAAGGGCTACTGGTACGACAAGGTCAACGTCTCGATCTTCCTCTGCAACAAGAGCGACGCCGAGTCCGACCCCAACTGCGCCAAGGGCGCGGTGACCGACGACCAGAAGAAGTCGATCGTCTCCGACCTCGGCAAGATGTCGGTCGTCCAGAAGGTCGTCTTCGAGTCCCAGGACGAGGCGTACAAGCACTACAAGCAGCAGTTCGGCGACTCTCCGCTGGCCAGTTCCCTCACACCGGACCAGATGCAGGAGTCGTACCGCATCAAGCTCAAGGACCCGGAGAAGTACCAGGTCATCGCGACCGCCTTCGACGGCCGTGACGGCGTCCAGTCGGTGCAGGACCAGAAGGGCATCCTGGACAACCTCTTCGGCCTCCTGAACGGCATGAACTGGGCCGCCCGCGCGGTCATGGCGTTGATGCTGGTCGTCGCCCTGATGCTGATCGTCAACACGGTGCGCGTCTCGGCGTTCAGCCGCCGCCGCGAGACCGGCATCATGCGCCTGGTCGGCGCGTCCGGCTTCTACATCCAGGCCCCGTTCATCATGGAGGCCGCGGTCGCCGGCCTGATCGGCGGCACGGTCGCCTGCGGATTCCTGGTGGTCGCCCGGTACTTCATCATCGACCACGGCCTGGACCTGTCCCACAAGCTGAATCTGATCAATTTCATCGGCTGGGACGCCGTCCTGACGAAGCTTCCGCTCATCCTCGCGACGAGCCTCCTGATGCCCGCGCTTGCGGCGTTCTTCGCGCTGCGCAAGTACCTGAAGGTGTGACACATGCCAAGAGGGCCGTACGGGCAACCGCCCGTGCGGCCCTTCTCGTTGTCCTAGACTCACCGCCATGTCAGGTCGTGACCTGTTCTGTCAGCCCCGCCGCATCCGCCGCGGGGCCGCCCTGACATTGGTGTTCGCGAGTGTGCTGGTGGCCGGGGCGGCGGCCGGATCGTTCGACGAACCCGACCGGTCCGACCGGAAATCGGCGGCCGGTACGGCCCGTTCGGCGCCCGTCGCCCGTACCGAAGAGGTCGCGAAGGCCGCCGCCGAGGCCAAGGCCGACGGCAAGTCGCCCATGGAGGCCGCCGAGCGCGCCGTCAGCCGCAGCGGGGACCGGTGGGGTGCCGTGTACTCCCAAGGGGAGTACGAGGAGTTCGAGGAGGCCCTCGACGGCCAGTACACCGGCGTCGGACTCTGGGCCCGCCGGGAGCGGGACGGCCGCATCGAGGTGACCAAGGTGCAGTCCGGGTCGCCCGCCGCCGCCGCGGGTGTGCACAAGGGCGACCGGCTACGGACCGTCGACGGGGAGAACGTCGACGGGCAGCCCGTCACCGAGGTCGTCTCCTTACTACGGGGCGACGCCCAGGACGCCGCCGCCGGCACCGCCGTCACCCTCGGCCTGGAGCGCGGCACGCACGCGTGGAGCGAGACCGTACGGCGCGCCCGCCTCTCCACCGACTCCGTGACCGTCCGCAAGCTCGCGGGCGGGGTCACCGGTGGGGTCACCGTCATCAAGATCGCCGCGTTCACCAAGGGCGTCGGCGACATAGTGCGCACAGCGGTACGGCAGGCCCCGGCCGACTCCGCGTTCATCCTCGACCTGCGCGGCAACTCCGGCGGCCTGGTCACCGAGGCCGTCACCACCGCCTCCGCCTTCCTCGACGGCGGCCTCGTCGCCACGTACGACGTCGACGGCCAGCAGCGCGCCCTGCACGCGGCCACCGGCGGCGACACCACCAGACCCCTGGTCGCGCTGGTCGACGGCGGCACGATGAGCGCGGCCGAGATGCTCACCGGTGCCCTCCAGGACCGCGGCCGCGCCGTCGTCGTGGGCTCCAGGACCTTCGGCAAGGGCTCGGTCCAGATGCCGAGCAAACTGCCCGACGGCGTCGTCGCCGAACTGACCGTCGGCCACTACCGCACCCCCTCCGGCCACACCGTCGACGGCCGGGGCATCACCCCCGACCTCGACGTCACCGCACAGGGACAGGCCGCCGTGGAGCGCGCCGAGACGGTGTTGAGCGGGCTCGGGGACGCGTCGTAGGCGTTCCGGACGCCCGTCTGTAATCGCCTTTCCCTCGGACCCCTCTGTAGTGCGAAAATGGGCAGCACTATGAGCAAGGGAATGTACGTACCCAAGGAGTCCCAGCCCAAGCAGGGCGGTGGGGCCGCCGCCGGCAAGGCCAGGGACGGCGAGAAGGGCGGCAAGCGCAAGATCGTCGCCCAGAACAAGAAGGCCCGGCACGACTACGCGATCATCGACACCTTCGAGGCCGGGCTCGTCCTCTCCGGTACCGAGGTCAAGTCGCTGCGTGAGGGCCGGACCTCGCTGACCGACGGCTTCGTCCAGATCGACGGGGGCGAGGCGTGGCTGCACAACGCCCACATCCCCGAGTACCACCAGGGCACCTGGACCAACCACTCCGTGCGCCGCAAGCGCAAGCTGCTGCTGCACCGCGAGGAGATCGACAAGCTGGAGTCCAAGATCCAGGAGACGGGTCACACGATCGTGCCCCTCGCCCTGTACTTCAGCAACGGCCGGGCCAAGGCGGAGATCGCCCTCGCCCGAGGCAAGAAGGAGTACGACAAGCGGCAGACCCTGCGCGAGAAGCAGGACCGGCGTGAGTCGGACCGCGCGATCGCGGCGGCGAAGCGGAAGCAGCGCGGCGAGTAGCCTGCCGTTCTTGCGGCCGGTCGCCCGGAATACGGTGGCATCGGCGCGCGTTGTTCACGTACGATGGCTACTGCACCCCACAGCGGGTGTGTAGCGGTTTGAAAAAACAACATGGGGATGATCGGTTTCGACAGCGGCTGTCGAAGCAGGTGAAGCGTGTCGAGGAAGCGGCAATGATCTCGTTAACCATATGTCGCAACCAATAATCGCCAATTCCAAGAGCGATTCCCAGTCCTTCGCCCTCGCTGCCTAATAACAGCGACTGAAGGACCCTAAAAGGGTGTCAGCCCGGGAGTGTTCCCGACCCGGACCCTGGCATAATCTAGGGAACTAAACCATCGAGCCCGGTCACGGGGTTCGATGGGAAATCAAACAGTGACTGGGCCCGTCGGCGACTTGTTCGCGTGATCACCGGGGCCGAGAAAATCACAGCGAACTGCACACGGAGAAGCCCTGATTCTGCACCGGTGGACGCGGGTTCGATTCCCGCCATCTCCACTCATCCCATGTTTCTAATTGAACACAGTGGTAAAGCCCCCTGCTGCTTCGGCGGCAGGGGGCTTTTTCCTGTCACCGAACAGCGAAGGTCGCCATGCGCAACCCGTCGCTCAGGACCAGATACACGTCCGTACGACCCTTCGCCGCACCCGACAGGTCGGCGGTCACCGTCTCATAGTCGTACGGCGACGCCGTCCCGCCCGCGTGTGCCGTACCGACGAGCCTGCCGGTCGGAGAGCCCAGCCGGACCTCGACCGTGCCGGCGCCCGTACCCGCCACCCGGGCCGTGAACTTCCTTGCCCCCGCACCCAATTGCGTATCCGCGAACTTCAGCCATGCCCCGCCCGTAGCCGCACCCACCGCCGTACCGCTCGCCTTCGACTCGTCCACGAGGTGAATGCCGGAGTAGTCGTCGAAGTTCTCGGCGCGGGTCGTACGGGACAGGTTCCGGGGCGGGATGGTCTCCCCGTGGACGCGCCAGGTCGTACGGGCGCGGATGTCGGCGGAGGATGCTCCGGCCATGACGTCGTACGTACCGCTTTCCACCGCCCATTTCGAGCGGGTGACGTCCCAGTGGGCGAGGTCTTTCTGCTGGATTTTCAGGCGGACTGTTTTGGTCTCGCCCGGTTTCAATGACACCCGCTGGAATGCCTTCAATTGCTTCAGGGGTTCTTTGTCGCGGGATGTGCGCTGGTGTGTGTAGAGCTGTACGACCTCGTCACCGGCCCGCGTGCCCGTGTTCGTCACCGGGACCTCGTAGCCGCTGGCGACGGGCTTCAGCGCGCCGTAGCGGAAGGTCGTGTACGAGAGGCCGTAGCCGAAGGGGTAGAGCGGGGTGCCCTGGAAGTACTCGTACGTGCGGTCGGACTTGATGATGTCGTAGTCGAGGACCGACGGGAGATCCGACTCCGAGCGGTACCAGGTCTGGGTGAGGCGGCCGGACGGGTTGATGTCGCCGTAGAGGACGTCGGCGAGGGCGTTGCCCGTTTCCTGGCCCGCGTGGGAGGTCCAGAGGAGGGCCGGGACTTCCTTCTGCAACGCGCCCAGCGTGGTGGGGTAGCTGTTCTCGACCACGACCACCGTCTTCGGGTTGGCGGCGTGGACCGCCTTGACCAGGGCCTCCTGGGTCGGGGCCAGGGCCATGTCCGTGCGGTCGTGGGCCTCGCGGCCGTTGATCGACGGCATGGAGCCGATGACCACGACCGCCGTGTCCTTGCCCTTGACCGCTGCCACCGCGTCGGCGACTCCGCTGCGGACCACGTCCTTCGCGTAGTGCGCGGCCTGGTCCTTGGGGACCAGGCCCAGGGTGCCGTTCGCGTCGGTAGGGCCGAGGTAGAGGGGGCTCGACCACCAGGACTCCGACGTCTCGTAGCCCGCGTACTTCAGCAAGTACGTTCCGTCGTCCTGCTGTTCCAGCTTGAACTGCTGCTGGACGTACCAACCATTGGGCTGCGTCTGGTCGTTGACGAAGTTCGACCAGTTGTAGCCGACGTACTTGCCGTTGGCGGCCGAGCGCAGGGTCACGATGCCCGAGCCCCAGTCGAAGGCGTCGAACTGGGCTGCTGTCGTCGGGGTGTTCGTGGTCTCCTGCAAGGGTGCGCCCGTGTCGCCGGTGCCTGCCGTGACGTACTTGCCGGTCGCCGTGTCGCGCAGGGCGATGCGGTCCACGCCTTCGCTGGTGGCCACTCCCGTGCCGAGTTTCGAGGCGATGCCCTGCGCGGGGGTGACGGCGTAGGGGAGTGTGCCCGAGTACCAGTCCGTGTAGAGCGTGTCGGCGAGGGGGCCGACCACTGCGACGTTCTTGCCCGAGCTCCTCAGTGGCAGCGCCCCGTTGTTCTTCAGGAGCACTGTCCCCTCGGCCGCCGCCTTGCGTGCCAACTGCTGATGCGCAGGGCTGTTGATGACCGACGCGTCGATCGAGCCGTACTTGCCGCCGCCCGGGTCGAATTCACCGAGTCGGACGCGGACGGACAGGATGTGGGAGACGGCCGTGTCGATGTCCGAGGTCTTCAACAGGCCTTGTTGGAGAGCCGAGTTGATGGCCGTGGTCGTCGGGCCGGGGTCGGTGCTGTTGTCCGTGAAGCTGTCCATGCCGGCCTTGAGCGCTGCCGCGTCGCCCTCGGTGATGCTGGGGTAGTACTGCTGCGGGGTGACGAGGTTGCCCGGGGCGAAGGCGTCGGTGACGTTCAGCAGGCTCTGGTCGGTCCACTTGCGTACGACGTCGTTCAGGTCCGGATTCACCGTGTTGGGGCGGCCGTTGACGAGGTTGTACGACGTCATCACGCCCGTGGCCGCGTCCGCCTCGATCGCCGGTTTGAAGGCGGCCTCGTCGTACTCCTTCTCCACCCGGGGGCGGAGATCGGAGGACGTGGTCGCGCGGTCGACCTCGTTGTTGTAGGCGAGGTAGTGCTTGAGGGTGGGGGCCGTCTTGAGGTGGTTCGGGTCGCCTCCGGTCAGGCCCTCGCCGTATGCCGTCGAGAGGGCGCCGGTGAGTTCCGGGTCCTCGCTGTAGCCCTCCTCGTTGCGGCCCCAGCGCGGGTCGCGGAGGAGGTTCACCACCGGGGCCCAGAGGTTCAACCCCCAGCCGTCCGGGCGTTGTTGCTGGAAGCCGCGGGCCTCGTCGCCGACCGCCGAGCCGACCTGCCGCATCAGCGCCGGGTCCCAGGTCGAGGCGAGCCCGATGGCCTGCGGGAAGACGGTGGCCTTGCCGAGCCAGGCGACGCCGTGCAGGGCCTCGGTGCCGGTGCGGAAGGACTGGATGCCGAGGCGGGGGATCGCGGGCTCGTACTGGTGGAGGAGGGAGATCTTCTCGTCGAGGGTCAGCCGGGCCAGGAGGTCGTCAACGCGCGTGGCCACCGGGAGAGTTGGGTCCCGGAAGGGGTACGGAGTGTCGGCGGTCGCCGGGACCGTCGCTCCCAGACCGGCGATCAGGGCGAACGCCACGACGAGCGTGGTTCTGCGTCTTCTTCGCGCGCCTTCTCTTCTTCTCTTGCCTTTCATGTCGCGGCTCCTTCAAGTAGGGCCTTGCATGCGGGCGTTACGGATCTCGGCGGCGCCTCAGGGCGCGTTGCGCGGTGCCGTGCTCGCGCGTTCCGTCAGCCGGGGGGACAGGAGTGTCGCGTCGGGCACGGTCTTGCCGCCCAGCTTTCTCATCAGCAACTCGACCGCCCCGGACCCGAGTTCAGCGGTCGGTAGCGCGACCGACGTGACCGGGACCCGTACGGACTCGGCGAGTTCGTCGGGGCAGATCGCCGTGATCGACAGATCGCCGGGGACGCGCAGCCCGAGCTGCTCGAAGGCGTCGATGAGGGGTTCGAGGAGAGGCTCGTTGTGGACGACCACTCCGGTCAACGCGGGCTGCTCACGCAGCAGTTGTTCCGCTACGGCGGCTGCGGCGCCCGGTGCCGCCTCGCACGGGTGGACGGACGAGGCGAGCCTGTTGCGGTCGGCGGCGGCCGTGAAGCCCTGAACCACCCGCTGGGCGAAGGCGGTTCCGCGGACGTACACCTCGGGCGGTGACCCGACGAGGGCGACGACCCGGTGCCCGAGCCCCGCGAGCCGTTCCACGCACAGCTCACCGGCCGCCTTGAAGTCGAGGTCGATGCAGGTCAGTCCGTCGGCCTCGGCGGGGAAGCCGATCATCACGGACGGCCGGTCCAGGGAACGGAGCAACGGCAGCCGGGGGTCGTCGAGTTGGACGTCCATCACGATCATCGCGTCGACGAGCGCCGTGTCCGCGACCCGCCGCAGTCCCTCCTCGCCCTCCTCCTGGGTGAGCAGCAGGACGTCGTGGTCGTGGCGGCGGGCGGTGGTCACCACGGAGACCGCGAACTGCATGACCACCGGGACGTGGATGCCGGTCCGTAAGGGGATCACCAGCGCCAGGACATTCGACCGGCTGCTGGCCAGGGCGCGGGCGCCGGCGTGCGGGCGGTAGCCCAGCTCGCGGATGGACGCCTCGACGCGCTGCCGGGTGTCCTCGGAGATCGGGCGCTTGCCGCTCAGGGCGTACGACACGGTGCTGGGGGAGACCCCGGCGTGCCGGGCCACGTCCGTGATCTTCACCATCAGCCCAGCTCCAGGGTCAGGAACCCGGTGCCCGACTTCGACCGCGAACCGGCGGCCAGCGCCCACGAGATGGACCGATCTGTGCAGGAAGCCCGGAGCGTGTCTCCCTCCCGTACGACGGTGAAGGTCACCTCGCCGACCGGCACCGTCACCTGGGCGCCCCGTCCCAGGTCGTACGCCCGCAGAGTTACGCCGTCGGCGTGGTCGTAGTCGGGCCGGTCGGCCACCGCGCCGACCGGGATCACCGCGCCGGGCCGGACGAGGAGCGGCACGCTGTCGAAGCCGTGCTTCTCGCGCACCCAGCGTGGTCCGGTGACCGTGCGGCCGGTGAGGTAGTGGGTCCAGGTGCCCTCGGGGACGTAGTACGAGACGTCGCCGTCGTCGGTGAACACGGGCGCGACGAGGAGGTCCGGGCCGAGCATGTACTGCCGTTCCAGGTGTGCGCATCCGGGGTCGTCCGGGAATTCGAGGACCATCGCGCGCATCATCGGCACGCCCTCGGCGGAGGCGGTGCGCGCGGTCTCGTAGAGGTACGGCATGAGGCTGAGCTTCAGGCGGGTGAACTGCCGTAGTACGTCGACGGATTCCTCGTCGAAGAGCCACGGGACGCGGTACGACGAGCTGCCGTGCAGGCGACTGTGGGAGGACAACAGGCCGAAGGCCAGCCAGCGTTTGAAGAGGGCGGGGGTCGGGGTGCCCTCGAAGCCGCCGATGTCGTGGCTCCAGTAGCCGAAGCCGGACAGGCCGAGCGAGAGGCCGCCGCGCAGCGACTCGGCCATCGACTCGTACGTCGCCTCGCAGTCGCCGCCCCAGTGAACGGGGTACTTCTGGCTGCCCGTTGTGGCCGAGCGGGCGAAGACGACGGCCTCGCCCTCGCCCCGGTGTTTGCGCAGGACGTCGAAGACGGTGCGGTTGTAGAGGTAGGTGTAGTAGTTGTGCATCCGCTCGGGGTCCGCGCCGTCGGCGTAAGCGACGTCCACGGGGACGCGCTCGCCGAAGTCGGTCTTGAAGCAGTCGACGCCCTGCGCGAGGAGTGCCTCCAGCTTTCCGGCGTACCAGTCGCGGGCGGCCGGGCTGGTGAAGTCGACCAGGGCCATGCCGGGTTGCCACAGGTCCCACTGCCAGACACTGCCGTCCGGTCGGCGGAGGAGATGCCCAAGTGCCTTGCCCTCGGCGAAGAGTGGCGAGCGCTGGGCGATGTACGGGTTGATCCAGACGGAGATGTGCAGGCCGCGTTCCTTCAGCCTGGCCAGCATGCCCTCCGGGTCGGGGAAGACCCTCGGGTCCCACTGGAAGTCGCACCAGTTGAACTCGCGCATCCAGAAACAGTCGAAGTGGAAGACGGAGAGCGGGAGTTCGCGCTCCCGCATGCCCTCGATGAACGACGTCACCGTCTCCTCGTCGTACGAGGTGGTGAAGGACGTCGACAGCCACAGCCCGAACGACCAGGCGGGCGGGAGCGCCGGGCGGCCGGTGAGGGCGGAGTACTTGCGGAGGATGTCCTTGGGGGTCGGGCCGTAGATGACGTAGTACGTCAACTGCTGGCTCTCCACGCTGAACTGGACCCGGGAGACCGCCTCCGAGCCGACCTCGAAGGAGACCTTTCCGGGGTGGTCGACGAAGACGCCGTAGCCCGCGTCGGTCAGGTAGAACGGGATGTTCTTGTAGGCCTGTTCGGTGGCGGTGCCGCCGTCGGCGTTCCACATGTCGACGACTTGGCCGTTCTTGACGAGCGGGCCGAAGCGTTCGCCAAGTCCGTAGACGGATGTGCCTACTTGGAGCCCGAGCTGCTCGCGCAGGTAGTGGGCGCCGGTCGCGTCGCGCATGATGCCCATGCCCTTGGGGCCGCTGCCGGTGAGGGTGCGGCCGTGGGCGAGGAAGTCGACGTGCCAGGGGCCGGTGCGGGCGACCTTGACCGAGAGCGCGCCGGAGGTGAGGATCGCGTGCCCGTCGTCGTAGGACGTATGAATCGCGAACTCCTCTGTCCGCACGTCGAATTGGGGGCCGCGCGGCTGTTCGCCCTCGAAGTGGGTGAAGGTGACGCCGATGACGTCGGGCATCGGGGCGTGGGCGCTGATCGTCACGACCGGTCCCTTCAGCAGGTCGCCGCGGTGGCGGATGGGCATGGTCGGTGCGTGGATCTCCAACTGCCCGTCCGGGGCGGTGACATCGAGGACCTCGACCGGGTGGGCGGCGGTGACGCCCTCGCGCAGCAGCCAGTAGCCGTCGGTGAACTTCATGTGGGGGTCCCCTTACTACTTGACGGCACCCACGGCGATGCCGCGTGTGAGGGTCCGCTGGAAGACGAGGAAGAAGACGATGGCGGGCAACACACCGAGCAGGGCAGCCGCGTTGGTCATCGTGGCGTCCATCAGGCGCTGGCCCTGGAGGACACCGAGGGCCACCGACACGGTCTGGTTGTCGTTGGAGATCAGCATGACCAGAGGGAGCAGGAACTCGTTCCAGGTCCAGATGAAGAAGAAGACCAGGAGGACTCCGATGGTGGGGCGGCTGACGGGGACCACGATCCGCCACAGCACCTGCCACTTGTTGGCGCCGTCGATCCGGGCCGCTTCGAGGATCTCGCGGGGGAACTGGCCGAGCACGGAGGAGAGGAGATACGTGCCGAACGCCGCCTGGATCACCGTGAAGACGATGATGACGCTCAACCTCGTGTCGTAGAGGCCGACTTGCTTGCTCAGGTAGTAGATCGGGTAGACCAGTGCCTCCTGCGGCAGCATGTTGGCGAGGACGAAGAAGGCCAGGACCCACGTGCGGCCCTTGATACGGCCGATGCCGATCGCGTACGCGTTGAGGACGGAGAGGGCGGCGGCGAGGAGGGCCACCGAGCCGCTGATCAGGGCCGAGTTGAAGAGTTTCTGGCCGTAGTCGACGCGCTGCCAGAAGTCCTTGAGGCCGTCCAGGTAGAGGCCCTTGGGGAGGCTGAGGGGGCCGTGTGCCGAGTACTCGGCCGGTGACTTCACGGCGTTGACCACGACGATCAGGAACGGGACGACCATGAAGAGGGCCGCGATGCACAGGGCGATCAGTACGGGGTAGCGGCGCAGGGCGGTCGTCATGTTCGGGCCCCTTCCTCGGCGTCCTCCGCGCGGGTCTGGAGTTTCAGGAAGGCGAGGGACAGCACCAGGATGATCACCGTCAACACCGTTGATATCGCGGCTCCGTAGCCGACCTGGGTCTTCTCGAAGAACGTGGTGAAGGAGAAGTAGGAGGGCACGTCGGTCGCGCCGCCCGGGCCGCCCTTCGTGAGGACGTACACCGCGCCGAACACCTTGAGCGCGGCGATCGTGCACCAGGTGAGGACGACGTAGATCTCGGGGCGGATCTGCGGCAGCGTGATGTGCCAGAAGCGGCGCCACCAGCCGGCGCCGTCCAGCTCGGCGGCCTCGTAGAGCTGGGGGTCGACGCGTTGCAGGCCGGCCATGAACACCACGAGCGGGAAGCCGAGTTGGACCCAGACCATGACGCCCATGACGCTGTAGAGCGCGATGTCGGGGTCGCCCAGCCAGTCCTGCTGCCAGGAGCCCAACCCGACTGCTTTCAGAAGGGCGTTGAGGGAGCCGTTGTCGGGGGCGAGGATCCAGCTCCAGACGATGCCGGCGACCGCGATCGGGAGCACCTGCGGGAGGTAGAAGCAGGCGCGGAGGATCGCGGCCATGCGGGTGCCGAAGTGTTTGGCGATGTAGTCGAACAGGGCGGCGGCCAGGACGAGTCCGACGATCGTCGGTACGGCCGCCATCGCCACGACCATGAACAGGCTGTGGCGGAAGGACGCCCAGAACTCCGCATCGTCCAGCAGGTCACGGTAGTTGGCGAGCCCGGTCCACTTGGGGTCGCCGACGCCCTGCCAACTCGTGAAGCTGACGGCCGTGTTCATCAGGAAGGGGATGACGATCACGGCGAGGGCGGCGAGGGCGCCGGGGACGAGGAAGAGGGCGTACGAGTTGCGGGGGTGGGGGCTACGAGGGTTGCGCGGGCCGGGGTGCCGGTTCTTGCGGGTGGCCCGCGCGCCCTTCTCGACGGTGACCGTCATGTCGACGGGACGCCCTTGTCGTACGCCTTCTGGAGGTTGCTGAGATAGGCGTCCGGTTTCTCGCTGTTCGTGATCAGCTTCTGGGTCTCGGAGACGAGGACGTCGTAGAAGCCGGGGACCGGCCAGTCCGGGTAGAAGGCCAGGCCGTCACGGGCGGAGACGGTGTTGAAGTTGGCGATGAGTTCCTTGGACTTGGGGTCGGTGATCGCGGAGGTGTCGGCCGCGACCGGGATGCCGCCCTTGTTGCCCATCAGGTTCTGGATCTTCTTCGACAGGGTGATGTCGATGAAGTCGTAGGCGAGTTGCTTGTTCTTGGCACCCTTGGGGACGACCCAGATGTTGCCGCCGGAGCCGAGGGTGAGGTTCGAGCCGGGCCAGAGACTCGTGTCCCAGTCGAACTTGGCCTCCGTCTGGAAGCGGCCGTACCACCAGCTGCCGGAGAACAGGATCGGGGCCTTCCCCTGGATCCAGGAGACTCCGGCGTCCTCGGCCTTGGTGCCGCTGGAGGTCTTGGCGATGTAGCCCTTCTTCACCCAGTCGGCGAAGGTCGTCGCCGCGTAGGTCCAGGCCGGGTCGTGGAAGTCCGTCTTGCCCTTGTACAGCTCGTACTTGTCGACCCAGGCGCGGTCGGCCTTCGAGAGGGCGAGTTGGTAGAGGTACTGCTGGGCCACGTACTCGGCGCCGGCGTTGGCGAGCGGGGTGATGCCCTTCGCCTTGAACTCGCCCAGTGCGGTGGTCAGTTCGTCGAACGTCTTCGGTTCGGCGATCTTGTACTTCTTGAAGAGGGCCTTGTTGTAGTAGACCATCGTGTACTCGCCGTAGTCCGTGACGCCGTACCACTTGCCGGAGCCCATCACTCCGTTGGTGTCGTAGAGGTCCGTCGTGCCCACGCTCGCGGGGATCTTCTTGTCCCAGCCGCGCTTCGTCGCCTCCGCGGTGAGGTCGGTGAGCAGGCCTTGTTTCGAGAGCAGGCCTGCCGTCGCGTTGCCCTTGTTGTACTCCATGATGTCCGGGGCGTCCGAGGAGTTGAGGACCATCGGGGCCGTCTTCTGGATCTGCTCGAAGCCCTTCTCCTCGAACTTCACCTTCACGCCCGGGTGTTGGGCCTCGAACTCCTTGATGGCCTCGTTCCAGGCGACGCCCATCGCGCTGTCCGGTCCCTCGTAGTGCCAGAGCTTGAGGGTCTTGCTGTCCGAGGAGCCGTTGTCCGAGCTGCCGCCGCAGGAGGAGAGGAGCAGGGATCCGGTGAGGATCAGTGCGGCTGTCGTTGCTCGCCGTTGTGCCGTCAGCATCCAGTGCCTCCAGGGGAGTCGGAGGGAGTCGAATCGATTCGACGGGAGGCGTCGAAGCGCTTCGATGGAGGAAGGTATGTAGGGGCTGTGAGGGCGTCAATGGGTACGGCAGGGATTGGGGCGAAGCGCTTCGCTGTGAATGCCGCGATGGGTTGTGCAGCGGCTGCGGGTGAGGCGGCGTGAGGGCTGATCGCGCCCACGCGGCGGAGCCGCACATCGATACAGCCCCGCGCCCCTTGAGGAACTGCGCTGATCGGTGCTGCGATGACCAGGCACGGTGGCGGACGGTGCGGCGGACCCGGCGACGAGTGACCGCGATGTGCGGGGGCGCGGAACCGGGCCCCGTAAAGGGCGGGTGCCCTATCACCGCGTCTCTGAGCTGCAGCCGGGTCCACTCGTCGGCGAGGCCGCCGTCGGTGGGGTGTCAGGGGCGCCCGCCGCAGTCGTAGTCCGTCGTGGCCGCCGCCTCCTGGGGCGGCGGGGTTTGTGCGGCGGCTTGTTGCACCGCCGTGAGCACCCGGCGGGCGGTCCTCTGGTGGGATCCACCTGGCGTCGACGACCACGCCGTGGATGCGGCGGGTGTTGCGGGTGTCGCGCGGCGGGTTGTCGTCGAGGATGAGCAGGTCGGCGGCGTGTCCGCAGGCCACGGTGCCGACGGCGGGCAGGCCGAGGGTGCGGGCCGCGTTCCGCGTGGCCACGCGCAGGGCCTCGGGCCGCCCCCGGCGCCGGGGTTGCCCCGCGCGTGAAGCGGCCGCCAGTCGGAGTGATCACGCCGCGTCGCGCCTCTCACCAGGGACATCGGCTGGGGGTTCCTGTGCTGCGAGGGCTGCGTCGACGAAGGACCGCCCGAGAGCGACTGTCCCGCACGGACCTGAGCTCGGCCGTCTCACCGAGGCACCCTGGGACCCTGGGACCTCAACCGACTCGTGCCCTGACCGGCCACGGCACCGCCGTGGTCGAGGAACTGGTGGCCGACGTCCTGCCGGCAGATCTGGCCGAAGCGATCAGGTGAGAAAGCCGCTCCGGCAAGCCGCTCCTGCAAGCCGTGACCCTCCGGGCGTCCGAAGGCAGACTCCCGGCGAAGCCACCCTCAACCGGCGCGGAACCTGACCCGGAACCTGACCCGGGACCACACTCCAGTCACCGGACCGAATGCTCGGCGAGCTCTCGTGCGGGGGAACTCGCGCCATCGCCGCCGGATCGCTGCGAGCTCCAGGCGAGGGCGATCATGACTGCCGGGATGAGCGTGTCGCACAGCAGAATTCCTCCGGTGTTGCCCGGCGCGTGGTCACCGTGGGCGAACCACTGGTAGACGTGACCGATCACCGCGCCCCAGAGGAACATTCCGGCCCCCAGGCCGATGGTGACGCGTTCCCTCGCCGAGGCCGAGGGGGAAGCGGCCCGAAAGCCCATGACGGCGAGCCCGAGGTTGGCGAAGGCGATCTCGAACTGGAACGGCGTCCGGTCGAAGCCGATCGCCGTGGCCATCACGTCCGGGACCGTGACGAACGAGATCGTGATCCACAGACTCCCGCACCCCAGCGCGACGATCGCCCACCATCGCTGCCAGGTCTCCAGCGTGGCTCGACGGGAGGTGCTGTGCCGGGTACGGATCAGTGCGCCGATGACTGCCACCAGCGGCCAGATCATGGGGAACGTGGTCTGTGCGAGGTACGAGATCGTGTCCATGACCCTGAGTCTTGCATGGTTAATATTAACCGCGCAACATTGAGGTACGCTGCACCCATGGACGACGGACTCTCAGACCTGCTGCACCGAGTGGTCTCCCTGCTGGGCGATCTCGCGCGCCGGGACGCCGACCCGGACGGCGATCTCACCTACAGCCAGATCAGACTGCTGGGCGCGCTGGAAGACGTGGAACCGGCGACACAGCATCGCCTCGCGCAGGCCCTGGGGGTCTCCGACCCGGCGGTCAGCCGGGCACTGCGACCGCTGGAGGAGAGCGGGCTGGTCCGCGTCACCCGCGACCCGCAGCACGCGCGGCGCCGACTCGTCGAACTCACCGCCACCGGCCGCGAGACCTACCACTCCAACGGAAAACCTCTCGCCGAGACCCTCCGGCGCGGCTTGCAGGAGCAGGACTTCCCCTACGACCGATACCTCGCCGACACCCTCAGGCTGGCCGAGATCCTCGAAACCGCACGAGCCGCACGCCGCTGAGTTCAGCACCAGGAACCTGACCCGGGACCACACACCAGTCACTGGGCCAAACGCTCGGTCAAGGCGCTTCCTTGCTCAGGGCGCCGATCGACAGCGCCGTTGCCGCCGCCGCTATCGGCACCGCGAAGCCCGCCGTCGGTGACGCGTGATCCGCCACCCAGCCTCCCGTCGCCGAACCGCACGCGATCCCCAGCAGCAAGCCCGTCACCGCCAGGCTCATGCCCTCGTTCAACCTGCCTTCAGGAGTGCGGTGTTGGAGCAGGGTCATCGCGGTGATCATCGTCGGGGCCGTTGCCATGCCTGCCAGTAGCAAGGCGATCGCCAGTGCTGGAAGGGAGTTGAGCGTGTGGGTTGCCAGGAGGGGCAAGGGCATCAGGGCCGTCATCGCCAACAGGCACCACCGCAGGCGGAGTTCCGCGGGGCCCCTCAGTTGCAGCCTGCCGTAGAGCAGGCCCGCCGCGCAGGAGCCGGCCGCCTGGAGCGCCAACACCGCGCCGCCCGCCGTGCGGTGGCCCGCCGCGTCCGCGTAGGCGAGCGTCACCACCTCCATCGCGCCGAACACCGCACCGGTTGCGATGAAACCGGCGATCAGGGGCGGGATGCCGGGGGTGCGGAGGGGCGAACTGCCCTTTGGGGTCGGGCTCGGTGGTGGTTCCGTCTCGCGCTGGGCCGTGAAGACCAGGATGCCGGTCACGAGCAGGACCGCCCCGACCAGCGTGCCCGCCTCCGGAAAGAACGTGCCGCAGAGGAAGGCCGCCAGTGCCGGGCCCAGCATGAAGCACAGCTCGTCGGCCGCCTGCTCGAAGGAGTTCGCCGTGTGCAGGGCCTCGGGGTCGGCGGCGAGGAGATGGGCCCAGCGGGCGCGGGACATGCCGCCGGTGTTGGGGGTCGTCGCGGTGGCCGCGTAGGCGGCGAACAGGGTCCAGTCGGGGGCGCCGTAGCGCACGCAGAGGAGGAGGGCGAGGGAGCCGAGGGCCGCAACTGCCGTTGCCGGTACGGCTGTTCTGGACTGGCCGTGTCTGTCGATGAGCCGGGCGATCCAGGGGGCGGTCACCGCGGTCGCCGCCAGCCCCGTCGCCGTCACCGCGCCGGCCAGGGCGTACGAACCCCGTGAACCGGCGATCATCACGACCGCGCTCACGCTGAACATGCCTGCGGGGAGGCGGGCGACGAGGTTCCCGGCGGTGAAGGCGCGAGTGCCGGGGATCGTGAACAGGCGGCGGTAGGTGGTCTGTTGGGGCGTACGGCTTGGCATAGGGCAAGCGTCGCCCGGAGTGGATCACGGGGTCCAACACCTGGTCAGGGGCGATTCACGCACTCCCGTTGTACGTTCGCCGGATGTCATGGACGCCCCGGACGACGCCCCGGATTTCGACTCACCTGGACCCCCGTCTCCTCCTCGCCTTCGTCGCCGTCGCCGAAGAACTGCACTTCACCCGCGCCGCCGCCCGTCTGTACGTCGCTCAGCAGGCCCTCAGTCGTGATGTACGGCGCCTGGAGCGGGAGTTGGGGGCCGAGCTGTTCGTGCGGACCACTCGGCAGGTGACGCTGACGGCGGACGGTGAGCGGCTGGTGCCGTACGCGCGGCGGGTGCTCGGGGCGCAGGAGGAGTTGCTCGCCGCGTTTCGGGAGGGCCGGCCGCTGCTCGTCGATCTGAACTCGCCGGGGCTGGGCACCGGGCGCCGCGTGCTGCACCGAGCCCGTGAACTCGCCCCGGAGCAGGAGCTGATGGCCCGCTACGAGAGTGGACTGACGGGCGCGGCAAGGGAGTTGCTGGCGGGGCGGCTCGACGTGTCGTTCGGGCGGTTCGCGGGGCTGGACCCTGTGCTGCGGGCCGGGCTCGACCATCAACTCGTGCGGTACGAGCCGATGGCGGTCCTGCTGCCCGAGGGGCATCGGCTGGCGTCCCTCGACGCGGTGCCGGTGGACGCGCTCGCGGGGGAGGTCGTGTACGCCGGGGCCGGGAATCCGCGTACCCCTGAGTGGACGGATCTCGCGCGTCGATTGTTCGAGGGGCGTGACATCGAGGTTGCCGCGCCCGCACCCATGGCCGTAGGCGAAGAGGAGTTCGAACGGGTCATGGCGAAGACGGGGACCCCGATTCTCGCCGTGGTGGATTTTCCGGCCATGCCCCGGGCGGTGCTGCGGCCACTGGTGGACCCGGTGCCGTTGTCCGCCGTGTCGCTCGTGTGGCGAAAGGGGCTGGTGCACCCCGGATTCGATGCGCTTCGACGTGCTGCGGTGGAGATCGGCAACGCCGACGGATGGTTGCGTCGGCCGGTGAACGGATGGATTCCAGCCATCGACGTGGACATGCTAAAAAGGAGGAAATGACGCATCCCGTCACATGGAGTGTTCCCTGTGCGCTACCTTCAGGGCCTGAGCACGGTGTGGTAAGGGGGGCGCGAGGACCGGGTGGGGGCCCGGTTCGGCGGCGTGTGCTCAGGGTCGTTTGCGCACCCGGAACAGTCCCGTGGGGGGATGTGCGTGCGCATGGAAAAGTGGCGAGAAGACGCCCAACCGGAATGGCCCCAAGCTGCATCCGCGACCAGAGAAGTTCCGGTCATAGGCGGAGAGGCCGAGGAGGCGTTCCCGGACACCGAAGCGACCGGAGCGGCCGGAGGAACCAGAGGACCAGAGATCCTGGAGGGCGGCAGGCATGCCGCCAAGGTCGGTCGAAATATCGGCACGGACGGTCGGCATGGCGGCACGGATGCTCGTCATGCGGGCAAGGACAGCCGTCGTACGGCCAAGGACGGTCGTCGTATACGGACCGGGTGGCCCGAGCCGCCCGCCGGCAAGGATGGATCCGCCGTCGGCGCGGGAATCCTCGCCGATCCCTGGGGCGCGTCGGCCGAAACAGGGCCGGGAGCGGGGACGGGGACCGGCGCGGCCGATCCCGACGAGGTGACCGTTCAGCTCGACGGGCCCGCCCAGCACGCGGGGGCCGGGGGCAAGAGCGGCACCGGCACCGGTAGCGACGGTTCCGACCGGCCCGTCTTCGTCGACGAGTCCGGCCGTCGCAGCCGTAGGTACCGGCGGTTCGGTATGGCCGTCGGCATCGCGTGCGCGGTGTACGCCGTCGTCATCGTCATCACGCTGCTGTCCGGCAGTTCGGACGCGCCGTGGCTGCCGGTGCCGGGGCAGAAGGACGACGCGCCCGCGGGCAAGGTCGACACCTCGCCGCTGCCCGCCGACTCGGGCCGCCCGTCCGGCGGCAGCGACAGCGTGGCGCCGGGGAACATCCCGACGGCGAGCGACGGTACGACGCCGTCGCCGGGCGCGAGTGTGAGCGGCACGGCCGGCGCGTCCGCGAAGCCCGGCGGCAAGACGAGCGCGTCCGCGTCGCCCGGGGCGTCCGCGAGCAAGAGCGCCTCGGCGCCGACGGGCGGCGGCGCGAGCAATCCGGTCGTACAGCCCTCGCGGTCGTCGACCGCGCCGTCGGCCGACCCGTCCCCGTCCGCCAGTGTGAGCACGCCGGCCGACCCGACACCGACCCCGAGCGCCACGACGGGCACCGGCACGGTGGCCGACGCCCCGAGCACCCCGTCGCCCGTGGCACAGGGGCCGGCCGCTCCGTCGGACCCGGCGCCGGCCCCGTCCAAGACCCCGGAGCACATCCTCTGATGGCATCGCACAACCGCCGCCCCAAGGCCACGAACCAGGCCCCGGGCGGCCGTCACGGAGCAACTCCGGTCGCGGCAGGTGGAGTTGGGAACAGCGATCGGAACGGCGTCGGGCCCGGCGCCCGGAGCGGAGTCGGGCACGGCGATCGCAAGGGAGCTGGACCCAGCCCCGCGCCTCGCGCCGTGCGCGATCCCCGGCGCCGCCGGCTGTCCATGCGGTTCCTGCTGCCGATGCTGCTCCTCGTCGCGCTGCTGGCGATGCTGATGCTGCGCGGCTACGTGCATAGCGAGATCCTCGCCGACCACCGCATCCGCCCCGAGGCGGCGACCGACAAGGTGCCGGACAAGATCCTCGACGGCGGCCCGGTCATCGACACCCGCAGCGGCCGTACGACCAGCCTGGACGTGCCGGACCACGACATCGTGCTGACCTTCGACGACGGCCCCGACCCGACCTGGACGCCCAAGGTCCTGGACGTGCTCAAGAAGCACCACGCGCACGCCGTCTTCTTCGTCACCGGCACGATGACCTCGCGCTACCCGGAGCTGGTCAAACGCATCGTGGACGAGGGCAACGAGGTCGGCGTGCACACCTTCAGCCACCCCGACCTCTCCTTCCAGTCGAAGAAGCGCATCGACTGGGAGCTGTCCCAGACCCAGCTGGCGATCACCGGCGCGGCCGGCATCCGCACATCGCTCTTCCGCCCGCCGTACTCGTCGTCCGCCGACGCGATGGACAACCTGTCCTGGCCGGTGACCGAGTACATCGGCACCCGCGGCTACATCACCGTCGTCAACAACACGGACAGCGAGGACTGGCAGAAGCCCGGCGTCGCGAAGATCATCAGCAACGCGACCCCGCGCGGCGGCAAGGGCGCGATCGTCCTGATGCACGACTCGGGCGGCGACCGCCACCAGACCGTGCAGGCCCTCGACAAGTTCCTGCCGGAGATGCAGGCCAAGGGCTACACGTTCGACAACCTCACCCAGGCACTCGGCGCGCGCAGCGCGCTCACCCCGGTGACCGGCGTCAACCTGTGGAAGGGCAAGGCGTGGATCTTCCTGGTCCAGGCCGCGGACGACATCACGGGTGTCCTGGTGGTGGGCCTGGCGATCACCGGCTCGCTCGTCATCGCCCGCTTCGCGCTGATGCTCCTGCTCTCCGCCGTCCACGCCCGCCGGGTGCGCCGCAAGGACTTCGCCTGGGGCCCACCGGTCACCGAACCGGTCACGGTCCTCGTCCCGGCGTACAACGAGGCCAAGTGCATTGAGAACACGGTCCGTTCACTCATGGCGAGTGAGCATCCGGTCGAGGTGATCGTCATCGACGACGGCTCGGCGGACGGTACGGCGAGAATCGTGGAGGCGATGTTCCTGCCGAACGTCCGCGTCGTACGCCAGGTCAACGCGGGCAAGCCGGCCGCCCTCAACCGCGGCCTGGCGAACGCCAGTTACGACCTCATCGTCATGATGGACGGCGACACGGTCTTCGAACCGGCCACAGTACGGGAGTTGGTGCAGCCCTTCGGCGACCCGCGCGTGGGCGCGGTGGCGGGCAACGCCAAGGTCGGCAACCGGGATTCCCTCATCGGTGCCTGGCAGCACATCGAGTACGTGATGGGCTTCAACCTCGACCGCCGCATGTACGACATGCTCCGCTGCATGCCGACGATCCCGGGCGCCGTGGGGGCCTTCAGGAGAAGCGCGCTGGAGCGGGTCGGCGGCATGAGCGACGACACCCTCGCCGAGGACACCGACATCACGATGGCGATGCACCGCGACGGCTGGCGGGTGGTCTACGCCGAGAAGGCGCGGGCCTGGACCGAGGCGCCGGAGACGGTCCAGCAGCTCTGGTCGCAGCGCTACCGCTGGTCCTACGGCACGATGCAGGCGATCTGGAAGCACCGGGGCGCCCTGTTGGACCGCGGCCCGTCCGGCCGCTTCGGCAGGGTGGGCCTCCCGCTGGTGGCGTTGTTCATGGTCATCGCCCCGATCCTGGCCCCGCTGATCGACGTGTTCCTGCTCTACGGCCTGGTGTTCGGCCCGACGGAGAAGACGTTCCTGGCCTGGCTGGGCGTGTTGGCGATCCAGGCGTTCTGCGCGGCCTACGCCTTCCGCCTCGACCGCGAACGCATGACCCACCTCGTCTCCCTGCCCCTGCAACAGATCCTCTACCGCCAACTCATGTACGTCGTACTGCTCCAGTCCTGGATCACCGCACTCACCGGAGGCCGCCTGCGCTGGCAGAAGCTGCGGCGGACGGGGGTTGTGGAGGCGCCGGGAGGCCCGGTGCCGAGTGCGCGCAGCGGTGGCGGTAGCGGTGGCGGTAGCAGTAGTGACCGGAGGACTGTGGCATGACGCACGGATACACGACCGGGGCGGGTACGAGTCCGGAGCGAGGGTCGAGGCCGGAGTTGGGGTCGGACCCCGAGTCGACACCGGCGTACGGGATTCCCCAACAGCGGCACCAGGAACCGGAGTTGGCGCCGGAACCGAAGAAGGCCAAGGGGGCGGGGGGCGGCGGCCGGGACCGCTACCTCGACCTCCTCCGCTCGATCGCCCTCGTCCGGGTCGTCATCTACCACCTCTTCGGCTGGGCGTGGCTGTCGGTCCTGTTCCCTTCCATGGGCGTGATGTTCGCGCTGGCGGGTTCGCTGATGGCCCGCTCGCTGAACCGTCCCGCGCTGGGTGTGATCAGGGGTCGGCTACGGCGACTGCTGCCCCCGCTCTGGGCGTTCAGCGCGGTGGTGCTGGTGATGATGTTCGGGATGGGCTGGAACCCGCTCAAGGACCCTGACCTGGGCGGCACTTGGTGGGGCGCGGCGAAGATCTTCGACTACATCGTGCCGTTCGGTGCGCCGCCGTATCCCGAGCATCTGGGTTCGGAGTCGGGCCTGTTGGAGAGCACGTGGGCGGACCAGGCGGCGGGCCCGTTGTGGTACCTGCGGGCGTATCTGTGGTTCGTGATCGCGTCGCCGCTGCTGCTGTGGGCGTTCCGGAGGGTCCCCTGGGCAACTCTGCTAGCACCCTTGGCGCTGACGGCAGTTGTGGGCACTGGCCTGGTCACGATCCCCGGCGAGACGGGCAACGCGGTCTCCGACTTCGCGGTGTACGGCGGCTGCTGGGTCCTGGGCTTCGCCCACCACGAGGGCGTACTGAAGAAGGTCCCGCGCTACCTCGCGGTGTCGGGCGCGACCCTGATCATGGGCTTCGGCCTGTGGTGGGCGTCAGGTCATCTGGGCCCGGACGGCTGGGACTTGAACGACATCCCGCTCGCGCAGGCGGCCTGGTCCTTCGGCGTCGTGGTGATCCTGCTCCAGTACGCGCCGTCGTGGCAGACGTTGCCGGGACGGTTGGCGAAGTGGGACAAGCTGGTGACCCTGTCCAACAACCGTGCCGTCACGATCTACTTGTGGCACAACCTCCTGATCATGGCCACGGTCCCGATCCTCGACCAGCTGTACAACCTGCCGTTCATGGAGAGCGATGCGGCCACGTCGTTGCTCGACAAGGCGGACACGTTCCTGATGTTCCTGCTGATCTGGCCGCTCATCGCGGTGGCGATCCTTGCGTTCGGGTGGATCGAGGACATCGCGGCCAAGCGGAGTCCGAGGCTGTGGCCCAACGGGGTTGTGCGGGGCCGGAGTCGGCGGAAGGTGGCGTCTTCTTAGACGGAGACGGAGACGGAGACGGAGACGGGGACGGGGACGGGGACGGGGACGGGGACGGAGACGGCGACCGGTCCGAACAGGTTCACCATCTGCTGCTGGAGAGCCGTCACATCCGTCATCGCGTACAAGCCCCGGCCAGGGACGGGCTCTCCACCTCGCGGCCCGTCCGCGTGAGCCGCCTCCCGCTCCGCCAGATCGGTCATGGTGGGCGGCCGAGGGGGCGGGGGACGCTCGGCTTGCGGGTCAGGGGAGAGGGGTTCCGTGGACAGGAACTTCTTGGGGTCTCGACCTCGACAAGGGCTACGGTGGCTCCGACCTCCGATTCTTCTCTACGCCGTACGGTCTGTCGGTTCAGGAAGGTGCGACTTTGTCCACGCGAACGGGCTTTTCCCTTCAGGGGCGTCATAACCCGATGCAGTTCTTTCTCCGCTTCACAGCCCTGACGGTCGAGGTCGACGGCCAGGCCCAGAAGGGTGGGTGGGGCAGCCGCTTCGTACCGCTGACTCCCGGCTCGCATCGGGTCGATGTCTATTTCCGCTACCTGTTCAAGGCTCGCTGCTGTGAGGCCGGTACGACCGTCGAGGTCCGCGATGGGCAGGTGGTCGAGCTGGAGTACCGGGCCCCGCAGCTCATGACATCTGCTGGCCGGCTTACGGCCGTCCGCTGAACTGCCTTAAGCGGAGCGCCGGTCAGCGGACTTGAGGGTGCGGATGAGGTGTCGTAGGCCATCCGTTGTCGCGGTCAGGATCGTGTCGGCGGTGTCGCTCTCGCGGAGGCGGACGGTGCCTGTGGGGTTGGCGGACACGTAGACGCAGTTGGAGGCGTCGGGGCTGTAAGTGGACTTCTGCCAAGGGCGGTTGGACACGGCTGGACTCCTCACTGGGTGGACTTGAGGGCGCGTATCAGGTGCCGCAGGCGTTCGGTTGTCGTGGTGAGGACGGTGTCGGGGGCGTCGCTCTCGCGGAGCCGGATGACATCGGCAGGGCCGCCGAGGACGTAGACGCAGTTCGAGCCGTCGCCGCTGTAGGTGGACTTCTGCCATTCGATGCTGTGCACGGTCGTCTCTCTCAAATGTCCCTGATGATGCGGTGGATGAAGTCCCGTGACTCGACGGGGTTGAGCGCGCAGGCCTCCGTGCTGTCCAGCACGGAACGGTACTTACTCAACTGTGCTTCCGCGTCCAGGAATTCGCAGGCGCCGTAGTGGGTGTCCAGCTGGACGGTGTCGAGTTGCGGGACGGGGCCCTCGATGTAGTCGATGGACTGGCCGGTCGTGGGGAAGTGCGGAGCGCCGAACGGGACCACCCTGACGGTGACTTGGGGTAGCTCGCTCATGTCGATCAGGTGCTTGAGTTGCCCACGGGTGACGACGGGTCCACCGAATCCCATGCGGAGCGCCGCCTCGTGGATGGTCGCCGAATACGAGGGCGGGGCCTCCCGGTGCAGCAGGCCCTGCCGCTTGATGCGGTGAGTGAGCCGGTGCTCGATCTCGTACTGCCGCATGGGCGGCGCCACTTCGCGGAACAGTGCGCGCGCGTGGTCCGTGGTCTGGAGCAGGGCCGGGATGTGGACGATGAGGGCCACGCGCAGGGCGGCGGCGTGGTGCTCCAGTTCGGCCAGGTCGATCAGGGCAACAGGCAGGTGCTCGCGGTACTCCTCCCACCAGCCGCGGGTGCGTCGTCCGGTCATCGCGGCCAGGGCGTCCATGAGTTGATCGTCCGTGCAGTCGTACACGCGGGCCATGGAGCGGATCTTGTCGGCGCTGACCGGAGTACGGCCGGTCTCCATCATGCTCACCCGCGCCTGGTTGACGCCGAGCAGCTCGGCGGCACCGGTGGCGCTGAGTCCCGCCCGCTCGCGGAGCTTGCGCAGCTCGCTGCCGAGTCGACGCTGGCGCAGCGTCGGGTTGTTGGTGGGCGGCACAGCATTCCCTTCCGGCCGTCACACGGCACCGCCTTCCCTCACACGAGTGAAGGTTGGAGCCTTATTGCTCAAAAGGTTAGAGCTATCTAACCAACTGCCCTACGGTAGTCCCGTACCGCCCAACTGCCCCCGCCCATAAGCCGGAAGCGCACCGCACCCGCGGCACAGCCACCGCCCGGCGCAGCCGTTGAGCGAACCCGAGTCGAGTCCGTCCACCCCCTCCCGGAGCCTTCATGGTCACCGTATCCCCGCCCGCCACCTGGGTGTACGCCCTCCGCCTACCCCATGACCCCCGAGCCGCACGCGTCGCACGTATGACCGTACGGGCCGCCCTCCACGGGCACGGAATGCCCGAAGTCCTGGACGTGGTCGAGCTGTTGACGTCCGAACTCGTCACCAATGCCTACCAGCACACCCACGGCCCCGCGTCCCTACGGCTCACCGCCCTCGGCGACGGACGGCTCCGCGTCGGCGTCTGGGACTCGAACCCCCACATCCCCGCCCCCTTCGACAAGCGGCCCGGCGACCACCTCCCGCCCGCCCCACCCGACGCTGACAACGGACGCGGCCTCCACCTCATCCAGACGTACGCCACCTCCTGGGGCGGCTGGCCCATCGGGGACGGTGGGCTGATGGACCGGGGCGCGGGAAAGCTGCTGTGGTTCGAGGTCGGCGGGCGCTGTGTCACGGCGCACCGGTAGCGGTGGACGTATCCAGGCGTTCGATCCGCCGTAGAACCGCAAGGTCCTCGCTGTCGGCCGGAGCCGTCATCACCATGAGGGTCTGTTGGCTGTCGGGGATGCGGAGGGTCTGCCAGTGGAGGGTGTAGCGGCCGGCCGCGGGGTGGACGAAGGTCTTCGTGCCGTGGCTCTGGTACGTGGCGTGGCGCTCGGCCCACCAGGTGCGGAAGTCGGGGTCGCGCAGCGACAGTTCGCCGATCAGTGCTGACAGGCGGGGCTCGTCGCGGCCCTCGGCCGCGGTGCGGACGTACGCGACGCAGATCCGGGCGATGCCCGACCAGTCCACGTAGCGCCCCCGCACGGTGGGGTCGAGGAAGAGCAGGCGCAGGAAGTTGCGCTCGCGCCGGGGGACGGCGGCGAAGTCGGTGAAGACCGCGACGGCCGGCCGGTTCCAGGCGAGGATGTCGAGGTAGGGGCCGAGCAGTACGGCGGGGCTGTCGCGCAGGTTGTCCAGCAGCATCCGCGTGTGCGGGAGGACCCGCTCCGTGCGAGGGCCGCTCGGCGGCTGCCGGTCGCTCTTGTTCGCCAGCCGGTAGAGGTAGCTGCGCTCGTCCGGTCCCAGGCGCAGCGCGGTGGCGAGGGCGTCGAGGACCGCGGGCGAGGCGCCGGGCAGGCGGCCCTGTTCCAGGCGCGTGTAGTAGTCGGTGCTGATCGTCGCGAGCTGGGCCACCTCCTCGCGCCGCAGCCCCGGCACCCGGCGCGGACCGCCGGTCTCGGCGAGGCCGACCGTGCCGGGGTCGAGCTTGCTGCGGCGGGCTCTGAGGAAGGCCCCCAACTCCGTCCCCGGCTCCTCGGGACGGTGGCTGCTCGTGCTCATACCCGCCATTCTCTCCCGCGGACGAGTGAGAAGCCTGGCCCAATTCCTTCCTAGGAAGAGTCCTTCCCAGGAAACAGTCTGCCCTGGTCAGGGGTGTGGAGCGGAGCAACGATGGAGGAAGTCCCCCCGCTTCCCTCCCCGGATCACTGGATCCCCGGAGCCCTGGACCAGAGGAATTTCCATGCGTCAGGACATCGGCTTCCGCAGCAACGGCCGCCATCTGCTCGGCCATCTGTACCTGCCCGACGAGCACACCGTGGGCGAGCGGCTGCCGGCCGTCGTGGTCGTCGGCCCGGCCTCCAGCACCAAGGGCCAGGTCCCGGCGGTCTACGCCGAGCGGCTGAGCGCACTCGGGTACGCCGCCCTCGCCTTCGACCACACCGGTTACGGCGAGAGCGAGGGCTACCCGCGCAGCGACGAGGACCCGTTCGCCAAGATCGAGGACGTCAAGAACGCCGTCACGTTCCTGACCTCGCGCGCCGAGGTGGACGCCGCCCGGATCGCGGCGGTCGGTGTCTGCGCGGGCGGCGGTTACGCGCCCGCCGCCGCCGTGGCCGACCGGCGCATCAAGGCCGTGGCCACCGCCAGCGGTCTGCCCGACCTGCGGGGCACCGTCCTGGCCGCGGGCGACTGGCGGGCGATCATGGGCGCCGCCCAGGGCGCCCGGGAGTCCTACCGGGCCACCGGCCGACCCGTCCACGTCCCGTTCCTGGCGGACGGTCCACTCGACCCGTGGCGGGAGAACGGCAAGAAGTTCTACCTCACCGACCGCAACCAGGACCCGAACTGGCGCAACGAGACCCTGCTGTGGTCCTACGACAAGATGGTCCAGTTCTCCGCGCTGGACACCATCGAACTCCTCGCCCCCACACCGCTGTTGCTGATCGCGGGGACCGCGGCCGAGACCCTGGCCCAGAGCGAGGCCGCCTTCGCCAAGGCCCACGAACCCAAGGAACTGTTCCTGATCGAGGGCGGCACCCACTTCGACCTCTACGACCGCCCCGAGTACGTCGGCCCCGCCATCGCCAGGATCGACGCGTTCCTCAAGCAGCACTTGTCATAGGCGGGGGGCAGGGGTGCCGTCACCTCACCGCGCCCACTTCCCGCCCGTGAGAGCAACGTTCCCTTCCGGTCACTCACAGCCACAGCGCGGAAACGCACCCTCCATACCTTCGGGACTCAACACCGCTCGTTACCCCGTCGTAGGGGCACCCCCGAGCCCCGGACCACCGTGGAGGCGTCATGACAGCCCCAGTCCCACCTCCCGCCGCAGTCCCAACTCCCGCCCCCGGCAAGTGGATCGAGCACTGGGACCCGGAGGACGAGACCTTCTGGCGGGAGACCGGTGAGAAGGTCGCCCGGCGCAACCTCGTCTTCTCCGTGCTCTCCGAGCACATCGGTTTCTCGATCTGGACCCTGTGGTCCGTGCTCGTGCTCTTCATGGGCCCGGAGTACGGGCTGACCCCGGCCGACAAGTTCCTGCTGACGTCGATGGTCACGCTCGTCGGCGCGGTCGTCCGGGTGCCGTACACCTTCGCGGTCGCCGTCTTCGGCGGGCGGAACTGGACGATCGTCTCGGCCAGCCTGCTGCTCATCCCCACCATCGCCGCGTTCGTCGTGATGAAGCCGGGGACGTCGTTCGACACCTTCCTCTGGATCGGCCTGCTGGCCGGCATCGGCGGCGGCAACTTCGCCTCCTCCATGACCAACATCAACGCCTTCTTCCCGTTGAAGAAGAAGGGGTGGGCTCTTGGGCTGAACGCCGGTGGGGGCAACATCGGCGTCCCCGTCATCCAGCTCGTCGCCCTCGCGATCATCGGGGCGAGCGGCGGGCCGCGCGTGCTGCTCGGGATCTACATCCCGCTCATCCTCGTCGCCGCCGTCCTCGCCGCCCTCTTCATGGACAACCTCACCTCCGTGAAGAACGACACCGGCGCCGCCAAGGACGCCGCGCGCGACTGGCACACCTGGATCATGGCGTTCCTGTACATCGGCACGTTCGGGTCGTTCATCGGGTACGCGTTCGCCTTCGGGCAGGTGCTTCAGGTCCAGTTCGGCCGTACGCCGCTGCAGGCCGCGTATCTCACCTTCATCGGCCCGCTGCTCGGCTCGCTCATCCGCCCGGTCGGCGGGTGGCTCGCGGACCGCTACGGCGGCGCGAAGATCACGCTGTGGAACTTCGTCGCCATGGCCGCCGCGACCGCGATCCTGGTCGTCGCCAGCATGCAGAAGTCGCTGCCGCTGTTCGTCACCGTGTTCATCGTCCTGTTCGTGCTCAGCGGGCTCGGCAACGGGTCGACGTACAAGATGATCCCCGGCATCTTCCAGACCAAGGCGCTCGCGAAGGGGCTCGAAGGCGACGAGGCCGCCGCCTACGGGCGTCGGCTCTCCGGGGCCTCCATGGGGCTCATCGGGGCCGTGGGCGCGCTCGGCGGGGTCGGCATCAACCTCGCCTTCCGGCAGTCGTTCCTGTCCTCCGGCTCGGGGACCGGCGCGTTCGTCGCCTTCCTCGTCTTCTACGGCCTCTGCTTCGGGGTCACCTGGGCCGTATACCTTCGCCGCCCCACCGCCCAGGCCCAGGCCAAAGCTTCCGCATCGGAGGCGAAGTCGCAGCTCAGCTATGCCGAGGTGTGACGTAACACCGGCGACACAAAGTCGAACCGAGCCTGTCACGCACCGTTGACAGGCTCGTTCGGCATGTAGGCACCGGGTCATTCCATACACGACCGCGTGTACGACTACGTTCGGGACGAGAGCCATGCACGAGGAACAGCAGCCAGCGGAGCGCGCGCAACACGGGCCCCTCTCCGGGTTCACCGTGGGCGTCACCGCCGCGCGCCGTGCCGACGAGCTGGGGGTACTGCTCCAGCGGCGCGGCGCGGTGGTCGTGCACGCGCCCGCGCTGCGCATCGTGCCCCTCGCCGACGACAGTGAACTGCTCGCCGCGACCAAGGAGTTGATCGACCAGGCGCCGGACGTCGTGGTGGCCACGACGGCGATCGGGTTCCGGGGGTGGATCGAGGCCGCCGACGGGTGGGGGCTCGGGGAGGCGCTCCTCGACCGGTTGCGCGGGGTGGAACTGCTCGCGCGCGGGCCCAAGGTCAAAGGGGCGGTGCGCGCCGCCGGGCTGACCGAGGAGTGGTCGCCGTCGTCCGAGTCCATGGCCGAGGTACTCGACCGGCTCCTGGAGGAGGGCGTCGAGGGGCGCCGGGTCGCCATCCAGCTGCACGGCGAACCCCTGCCCGGGTTCGTGGAATCACTCCGGGCGGGCGGCGCGGACGTCGTCGTCGTCCCCGTGTACCGGTGGATGCCGCCCGAGGACATCGCCCCGCTGGACCGGCTCCTCGACGCCACGGTCTCCCGCGGCCTGGACGCGCTGACGTTCACCAGCGCACCGGCCGCCGCGTCACTCCTCTCCCGCGCCGAGACCCGGGGCCTGCTGCCCGAACTCCTCGCCGCCCTGCACCACGACGTCCTCCCGGCCTGCGTCGGCCCCGTCACCGCACTCCCGCTCCAGAACCACGGCATCGCCACCGTCCAGCCCGAACGCTTCCGCCTCGGCCCCCTCGTCCAACTCCTCTGCCAGGAACTCCCCGGCCGCGCCCGCACGTTGCCCATCGCGGGCCACCGCGTGGAGATCCGCGGCCACGCGGTCCTGGTAGACGGCGCGCTACGACCGGTCCCACCGGCCGGCATGTCGTTGCTCCGTGCGCTGTCCCGCCGCCCGGGTTGGGTCGTCGCCCGCGCGGAACTCCTCCGCGCCCTCCCCGGCGCCGGCCGCGACGAACACGCCGTAGAAACAGCGATGGCCCGCCTCCGCACAGCACTTGGTTCCCCGAAGCTGATCCAGACGGTGGTGAAGCGGGGCTATCGCCTGGCGCTGGACCCGTCGGCCGACACGAAGTACGCCGACGTGTGAACCGGCGTTGGTACGGGGCCGATGGTGCGGGGCGTTATCGCCGGCGTACCTGGGGGCTCCGCCCCCAGACCCCCGATCGGCCCTGAAGGGGCCTCGTCCTCAAACGCCGGACGGGCTGAGTTTTGCCGGCCTGCACCAAGAAGCGAGCGAGCCACCACGAGCTGCCCCGGATGATCCCGACCTGTGCCGAGAAGCGAGCCCCCGCAGGCTGGATGCCGCTGGCCTGCACCGAGCGCCCGCCCGGCGTTGAAGGCGCCCCCCCCCGCACGAAGAGCCCACCCCGCGCCAAGACCCCGCCCGGCACTGAAGGCGCCCCCCGCACCGAGCGCCCGCCCGGCGCTGGAGGCGCTACCCCGCACCGAGCGCCCACCTGGCCCCGAACGCGCCCCCCCGCATCGACAGACCCCCCGGCGCTGAAGGCTCGCCCCGCACTAAGAAGCACCCCTGCGCCAAAAGCTGCCGTAGAGCACAAGCGCCCGTGCCAAGCACGCCACCGCCACCGTCGACAACACCGCCCGCACCACATTCCACCCCACCCAAGCCCCCTCGAACCGCTCCCGAGCCACCCCCACGTCAGCCGTGCTCGCCAGGTGGTCATTCAGCGGGATGTTGAAGGCGACCGTCACCAGGAACGCCAGCGCGTACGCGGCCGACCCCGCCCACACCCACCCCCGGTACGGCTTTCCGCGCACCTGCCACGCGGACACCCCCGCCAGCACCAACGCCCCCATGAAGCTCAGGAAGAACACCGGGTTCTGGATCACGTCGTTGATGTCGCGCATCACCTCGACGAACACCCGGTCGTCGCTGCGTGCCAACGCCGGCATGATCGCGCAGGCGAACACGTAGAAGACCCCGGCGATCAACCCCATCGCGACGGTGGCCGCACCCAGTACCCAACCCGTGCCGGTCCTGTTCTCTGTCATGGCCTCCAGTCAACGGACGTGACGCCGACCCCGACATCGCCGAGACGCGCGACCGCATACGCGACCGTCCACGCCGATGTCCACGCGCGCCCCGCACAAGGGGTTACGGCCACGCGAGCGGGCAGGCACTGTAGGGAGAACGGTTTCCCGCACCCCGCACCCCCTCCTCGCCCCCACTCGCTCACCCACCCACCCCCACCCACCCCCACCGACCGACCCGACGACCGGGGTAATCCCTAGGCGGTGACAGGCACATGGCACTGGGTTCGACCATGGCCCCGTACGAGCTGCGTTTCGACGCCGGGCGGATCTGTCTGGATCTCCTCGCGACCACGCATCCCGACGAACGGCTCGACGCGCCGGAGCCGCTCCGCGCGTGGATCGTCCGGTCGGGGCTCGTCCCCGCGGCCACCCCGCTCGCGCACGTCGATTCCGGCTGGCTTGTCGGGTTTCGTGAACTGCGGGGGCAGATCGGGCAGTTGGTGCGTAGTAGACCGTCGGCCGACATCCGGCTCTACGACCTCGCCCTCGCCCGCGTCAACGACCTCGCCCGCGCCGCACCCCCCGCCCCCCGTGCCGTACGCGACGAAGAGGGCGTGCTGGTGCGGCGGTTGGACGGGACTCCGGGGTGCGGTGCGCTGCTCGCGGTCATCGCGCGGGACGCCGTAGAGCTGCTCACCGATCCCGTCGCGCGGGCCTCGCTGAGGGAGTGCGAGGGGGACAACTGCCCGATCGTTTATCTCGATACGTCCCGTGGGCGTCGGCGGCGCTGGTGCTCCAGCGAGGTGTGCGGGAACCGGGAGAGAGTGGCTCGGCATCGGCGGCGCGCGGCGCTCGCCCGAGCCTGAGAATCCCTTATGCGGCTTCTGTGAAGTGACGGGACGTCAATCGTCGAAGTGATTTCGACAACAGTGCGTTTCACTCCGGGGTGGCCCGGGCGGCTCGCGTGATCTTGCTCGTGTGGTGGAAATGTAAAGATCGTACGGTGGGAATGTGCACTCATGTCCCGCTCGTCACGTCACTCCGAAGAAAACTGTCGCCTCACGTTGAACACCCGCCCACCCGCCCGCGTACCTCTCCATGAGCGACCGACTGGGGGAACCCCCGGACACCGGAGGTGGGCGTGCGCAAGGATTCCGTCGTGGCCAATGAACACGCACCGAGGGCCCGACATCGCATGTCCCAGTCCTCGGAACCTGATGAGGAGCTGATGCGTGCCCTGTACCGAGAGCACGCCGGACCCTTGCTCGCCTATGTGTTGCGGCTCGTCGCCGGGGACCGGCAGCGTGCCGAGGACGTGGTGCAGGAGACGCTCATCCGGGCCTGGAAGAACGCCGGCCAGCTCAACCGGGCGACCGGATCGGTACGACCCTGGCTTGTGACGGTGGCACGGCGCATCGTCATCGACGGTCACCGCAGCCGGCAGGCCCGGCCGCAGGAGGTGGACCCGTCGCCGCTGGAGGTCATCCCCGCGGAGGACGAGATCGACAAGGCGTTGTGGCTGATGACACTGTCGGACGCGCTGGACGACCTGACCCCGGCCCACCGGGAGGTGCTCGTCGAGACGTACTTCAAGGGGCGTACCGTCAATGAGGCGGCCGAGACGCTTGGCATCCCCAGTGGCACGGTGCGCTCAAGGGTGTTCTACGCCCTTCGATCGATGAAGCTTGCTCTGGAGGAGCGGGGGGTGACGGCATGAGCATTTACGGGGGATACGGAACGGGTAGTCCTGGTTCCATGCAGGGATCTCAGGGCTCGAACGAACACGAGACCGTCGGCGCCTATGCCCTCGGGATTCTCGACGACGGCGAAGCAACCGCTTTCGAGGCCCATCTCGCCACCTGCGAATGGTGCGCCCAGCAGCTCGACGAGCTGGCCGGGATGGAACCGATGCTGGCGGCGCTCGCGGATCTGCCGGGCACCGGCACCCCGGCGATCGCCGAGTCCCTGGCCGCGAAACCCAGTCCACGACTGGTGGAGCGGCTGGTCGACGACGTCGGTGACCGTCGGGCCCAGAAGCGCCGGCGCAGCTTCTACATGATCGCCGCCGCGGCGGCCCTGATCATCGCCGGACCGCTGGCCGTCATCGCCGTCAACGGCGGCAACGAGTCGGGCGGCAGCGGCAACCAGGCCGTGTCCACCGCGAAGACCACCTTCGACACTTTGTCCGACAAGGTCTCCGCGACGGACAAGACCACCAAGGTCAGCGCGACCGTGGCGATGTCCAAGAAGGACTGGGGCACCCTCGGGGTCGTCGAGCTCAAGAACGTCAAGGGCCCGCTGAAGTGCTCCCTGATCGCCGTCGGCAAGAACGGCGAGCGCGAGACCATGAGCTCCTGGTCGGTCCCGGCCTGGGGTTACGGCATCGCGAACGCCACGAAGGCGGAGGCCAAGAGCCCGCTCTACGCCCAGGGCGGAGCGGCCTTCACGCCGAACGAGATCGACCACTTCGAGGTCATGACCTTCGACGGCAAGAAGCTCGTGGCAGTGGACGCGTAAGCACGTAGCAACTGGTCACTGTGGTGTGTGGGGTCCGGAACGCGGCAGGTGCGCGTGCCGGGCCCCGCGTCTTTGTCAAGATCCACTCGGCAGGCCCCTCGCTTCGGAGGCTTTCTTTCGCGTACGGTTGACGGCTGCCCAGCACGTCAGAAGGGGGCCCGGTGGCCGCACAGGCTCAACAGGAGACCGCGCTCGACACGGTGTCCGACAAATCCGCCCAGGATTCACTACGGGACCGGGAGATCAGCGTCGAACAGGCACACCTTGACCGGGTGTACCGGCGGCTCGAAGAGAAGATCCACGAGGCCGAGTTCCTCATGAACGACGCGGCCAAGCGCGGCCAGGTCGGCACGCCCGGCGCGCTCGCCGAACGGGACGCACAGGTGTTCCGCGCCGGTATCCACCTCAACCGGCTCAACAACGAGTTCGAGGACTTCCTCTTCGGCAGGATCGACCTCCTGCTCGGCAAGGACGGCAAGAAGGGACCCGACGGCGCCTACACCGCCGTGGAACCGGCCGAAGGCGCTGTCCGGGACGACAGCACCGCCGACATCGCCGAGACCCTGCACATCGGGCGGATCGGAGTCCTGGACTCCGAGTACGCGCCGCTGGTCATCGACTGGCGGGCGCCCGCCGCCGCGCCGTTCTACCGGTCGACGCCGGTCGATCCGGGGCGGGTCGTGCGCAGGCGCGTCATCCGGTCCAAGGGGCGTCGGGTGCTCGGGGTCGAGGACGACCTGATGCGGCCGGAGCTGAGCGCCTTCCTCGACGGTGAGCAACTCGCCGTCATCGGCGACGGTGCCCTCATGGCCGCGCTCGGCCAGGCCCGCAGCCACACCATGCGGGACATCGTGGCGTCCATCCAGGCCGAGCAGGACCTGGTGATCCGCGCCCCCGCCGCCTCGGTGACGTACGTCGAGGGCGGCCCGGGGACGGGGAAGACCGCCGTCGCGCTGCACCGCGCCGCCTACCTGCTCTACCAGGACCGGCGCCGCTACGCGGGCGGCATCCTCATCGTCTCGCCGACCCCGCTGCTGGTGGCGTACACCGAGGGCGTCCTGCCGTCTCTCGGCGAGGAGGGCCAGGTCGCCATCCGGGCCATCGGTTCGCTCGTCGACGGCGCCGAGGCCACCCTGTACGACTCCCCGGCCGTGGCCCGCGCGAAGGGGTCGTACCGCATGCTCCGCGTGCTGCGGAAGGCCGCGCGCGGCGCCCTGGAACTGAGCGAGGCGCCGACCCGGCTCAGAGTGGTGGCGTTCGGCCGCCGCCTCGAACTGGAGGCCGCCGACCTGGAGCGCGTCCGGCAGAGCGCGCTCAGCGGTACGGCCCCGGTCAACATGCTGCGCCCGCGCGCCCGCAAGCTGCTGCTGGACGCCCTGTGGGAGCGCTCCGGTTCGGCCGGCCGGCACACCGACCCCGAACTCGCCGCCGAACTGCGCTCGTCCTTCGACGAGGACATCGCGAGCGAGGACGACTTCATCGCGTTCCTCGACGCCTGGTGGCCCGAACTCACCCCGCGCGCCGTCCTGGAGTCCATGTCCGACGAGCGCAAGCTCGGCCGCTGGGCCCGCCGCATCCTCAACCCCGGCGAGGTCCGCAGGGTCGCCCGCGCCCTGAAGCGGGACGGCCTCTCGGTCCACGACGTCGCCATCCTCGACGAACTCCAGGCGATCCTCGGCACCCCGGCCCGCCCCCGCAAGCGGCGCGACCTGGACCCGCTGGACCAGCTCACCGGCCTGGAGGAGCTGATGCCGACGCGCGAGGAGTCGCAGCGCGAACGGGCCGAGCGGCTCGCCCAGGAGCGCACCGAGTACGCGCACGTCATCGTGGACGAGGCCCAGGACCTCACCCCGATGCAGTGGCGCATGGTCGGCCGCCGCGGCCGGCACGCCACCTGGACGGTCGTAGGAGATCCGGCCCAGTCCTCCTGGTCCGACCCCGACGAGGCCGCCGAGGCGCGCGACGAGGCCCTCGGCTCCCGCCCCCGCCGCCGCTTCACCCTCACGGTCAACTACCGCAACCCCGCCGAGATCGCGGAGCTGGCGGCGAAGGTCCTGGCCCTCGCGATGCCCGGCTCCGAGTCCCCGTCGGCGGTCCGCTCGACGGGCGTGAAGCCGCGTTTCGTGGCTACGAACAACGGACACAGCGTGGCTACGAACAACGGACACAGCGCCGTCGTACGGAACGCGCTCTCCGAGTCCGTCCGCACGGAGGCCGCCCGGCTGCTCGACCAGGTCGACGGCACCGTCGGCGTGGTCGTCGCCATGAACCGCCGCGAGGAGGCCCGCCGTTGGCTCACCGGCCTCGGGGACCGGGTCGTAGCCCTCGGCAGCCTGGAGGCCAAGGGTCTGGAGTACGACGCGACCGTCGTCGTCTCGCCCGCGGAGATCGCCGACGAGTCGCCCGCCGGACTGCGGGTTCTCTACGTCGCCCTCACCCGCGCGACCCAGCAGCTGACGGTCGTCTCGGCCGAGCGGGACGAGCCGGACGCGAACGGGGTGCCCGATCTGCTCAGGGACTGAGGGGACCGATCGCGGGGCTGATCGAGAGCCGCTTTCGATGAACTCTCGGGATGGGAATGGTCTTACGGGATCTGTTTGTTAGCCTGGATGTGACACCGGCCCGATCCAAGCCCCCGGGCCCAACCTTCGTCGCTTAGAGCGACCACTTGCCGCGAGGCGAGCATGGCGGGTCGGTGTCATTGCTTGTCAGAGAGGTCCCCGTCACGGGAAAAGTGACGGGGACCTCTTTTTCTTGCGAACAAAACGTTCGCAATCGGGGGCGGCTAACGCCTACCCGGCAGTAGGTGCGACGATCGGAACGCGTACTCAGCTCAACGGTGAAAGCAGAGGAAGTCGGCCATGGCTACGGCGCCCAGCGTCTCCTACTCGATCACGGTCCGTCTGGAGGTGCCCGCCAGCGGAACGGCGGTCTCCCAGATCACCACGGCCGTGGAGTCCCACGGAGGCTCGGTGACCGGCCTCGACGTGACCGCCTCCGGCCACGAGAAGCTCCGGATCGACGTCACCATCGCGGCGTCCTCGACGGCCCACGCCGACGAGATCGTCCAGCAGCTGCGTGGCATCGAGGGCGTCACCCTGGGCAAGGTCTCGGACCGTACGTTCCTCATGCACCTCGGCGGCAAGATCGAGATGCAGTCCAAGCACCCGATCCGCAACCGTGACGACCTCTCCATGATCTACACCCCGGGTGTCGCCCGCGTGTGCATGGCGATCGCGGAGAACCCCGAGGACGCGCGCCGCCTCACCATCAAGCGCAACTCCGTCGCGGTCGTCACCGACGGCTCGGCCGTGCTGGGCCTCGGCAACATCGGCCCGATGGCCGCGCTGCCGGTCATGGAGGGCAAGGCGGCCCTGTTCAAGCGGTTCGCCGGCATCGACGCCTGGCCGCTGTGCCTGGACACCCAGGACACCGACGAGATCGTCGCGATCGTCAAGGCCATCGCCCCGGGCTTCGCCGGCATCAACCTGGAGGACATCTCCGCGCCGCGCTGCTTCGAGATCGAGGCCCGGCTGCGCGAGGCCCTCGACATCCCCGTCTTCCACGACGACCAGCACGGCACCGCGATCGTGGTGCTCGCCGCGCTGACGAACGCGCTGCGGGTCGCCGGCAAGGGCATCGGTGACATCCGGGTCGTCATGTCCGGTGCGGGCGCGGCCGGTACGGCCATCCTCAAGCTGCTGCTCGCCGCCGGCGTCAAGAACGCGGTCGTCGCCGACATCCACGGGGTCGTGCACGCCGACCGCGAGGACCTGGTCGACGCCAAGCCCGACTCGCCGCTGCGCTGGATCGCCGACAACACCAACGTCGAGGGCCTCACGGGCACCTTGAAGGAGGCCGTGCGCGGCGCCGACGTCTTCGTCGGTGTCTCCGCCCCGAACGTCCTCGACGGTGACGACGTGGCCGCGATGGCCGAGGGCGCGATCGTGTTCGCGCTCGCGAACCCCGACCCCGAGGTCGACCCGACGATCGCCCGCCAGACGGCGGCTGTTGTGGCCACCGGCCGCTCGGACTTCCCGAACCAGATCAACAACGTGCTGGTCTTCCCGGGTGTCTTCCGCGGTCTGCTGGACGCGCAGTCCCGCACCGTCAACACCGAGATGATGCTCGCCGCGGCGACCGCACTCGCGAACGTGGTGACCGAGGACGAGCTGAACGCGAACTACATCATCCCCAGCGTCTTCAACGACAAGGTCGCCGGCGCGGTCGCGGGCGCGGTGCGCGACGCGGCGAAGGCGGCGGGAGCGGTGGCGGCCTCGACGGCGCCCTCCGCGTCGTAGAAGTCCGTCCTGGACCCTCGATCGGCGTATGTGCGGCGGTTGTGAGGATCGCCACGGCCGCTCACGCACCGGCGCGTCGCGGAACCCGGGGCCTTCGGCGGCCGTTTATCGTGGCGGCCAGGTTTCGGGCCTTCCAGGCCCGGCCCTCGCTGCCGGGAGCCGACGGAGCGTCACCACGCAGAGGGCGTGGCGCTCTTCGTGTGACTCCCAAGGGTGTTCTCGCGACTCCTACGGGTGCCGGATTGGCTTTCCCGCCGCAGGTAGGGGCAGGATGCGTCTTCGGGCGCGAGGGTCTGGACGACGGACCCGGGTCCGGGGACTCACCGAGGACCCTGGCAGCATCGGCTTCACCGTGCCCGATATGCGGCTCCGCCGCGTGGCACGCCTCAAACGGCAAGAAGAACACGGGAGTAACAACATGAACCGCAGTGAGCTGGTGGCCGCGCTGGCCGACCGTGCCGAGGTGACCCGCAAGGACGCCGACGCCGTTCTGGCCGCGTTCGCCGAGACCGTCGGCGAGATCGTCTCCAAGGGTGACGAGAAGGTCACCATCCCCGGCTTCCTGACCTTCGAGCGCACCCACCGTGCCGCTCGCACCGCGCGCAACCCGCAGACCGGCGACCCGATCAACATCCCCGCCGGTTACAGCGTCAAGGTGTCCGCGGGCTCGAAGCTCAAGGAAGCCGCCAAGGGCAAGTAGGCCTTCGCGTACGCGACGGGATTGCGTACGAGGCTCAAGTAACGCGAATGGGGCGGCCACCCGGTCAGGGTGGCCGCCCCATCGTCGTACGTACGACTGCTCAGCCGTTGTTCCTACGACTGCCTATCCGAGCGCCTTGCCCGGCAACTCCACCTTCGCGCCCAGCTCCACGAGCTTCTCCATGAAGTTCTCGTAGCCGCGGTTGATGAGGTCGATGCCGTGGACGCGGGACGTGCCCTGGGCCGCCAGGGCCGCGATGAGGTACGAGAAGCCGCCGCGGAGGTCGGGGATGACCAGGTCGGCGCCCTGGAGGCGGGTCGGGCCCGAGACGACCGCCGAGTGCAGGAAGTTGCGCTGGCCGAAGCGGCAGTGGGAGCCGCCGAGGCACTCGCGGTAGAGCTGGATGTGCGCGCCCATCTGGTTGAGCGCGGAGGTGAAGCCGAGCCGGGACTCGTAGACCGTCTCGTGCACGATGGAGAGGCCCGTCGCCTGCGTGAGGGCGACGACCAGCGGCTGCTGCCAGTCCGTCTGGAAGCCGGGGTGCACGTCCGTTTCGAGCGCGATGGACTTCAACTGGCCGCCGGGGTGCCAGAAGCGGATGCCCTCGTCGTCGATCGCGAAGGCACCGCCCACCTTCCGGTAGGTGTTGAGGAACGTCATCATCGAGCGCTGCTGCGCGCCGCGGACGTAGATGTTGCCCTCGGTGGCCAGCGCCGCCGACGCCCAGGACGCGGCCTCCAGACGGTCCGGGAGGGCCGCGTGGGTGTAGCCGCCGAGCGAGTCCACACCGGTGATGCGGATCGTGCGGTCGGTGTCCATGGCGATGATCGCGCCCATCTTCTGCAGTACGCAGATGAGGTCCTCGATCTCCGGTTCCACGGCCGCGTTGGCGAGTTCGGTGACGCCCTCCGCCAGCACCGCCGTCAGCAGCACCTGTTCGGTCGCGCCCACGGACGGGTACGGCAGCTGGATCTTCGTGCCCCGCAGCCGCTGCGGGGCCTCCAGGTACTGGCCGTCCGCCCGCTTCTCGATCTTCGCGCCGAACTGCCGCAGCACCTCGAAGTGGAAGTCGATCGGCCGGCCGCCGATGTCGCAGCCGCCCAGACCCGGGATGAACGCGTGGCCGAGCCGGTGCAGCAGCGGACCGCAGAACAGGATCGGGATGCGCGACGAGCCCGCGTGGGCGTCGATGTCGGCGACGTTGGCGCTCTCCACGTGCGACGGATCGAGCACCAGCTCGCCCGGCTCCTCACCCGGACGGACCGTCACCCCGTGCAGTTGCAGGAGTCCGCGTACGACACGAACGTCACGGATGTCCGGAACGTTGCGCAGTCGACTTGGCTCACTGCCCAGCAGGGCGGCGACCATGGCCTTGGGTACGAGGTTCTTCGCACCGCGGACACGGATCTCGCCCTCCAGCGGGGTTCCGCCGTGGACAAGCAGTACGTCGTCTGAGCCGTTGACGGTCATGAATCTCGCGTTCCGTGGAGTTGGGCAGGGGCCGAAGGGACAGAGTAATCGCCGCCCACCCCCCTCCTGTAAGCCCAAGGAGTACCCAGCTACGTCATAGCTGTGTCACAACACGAACCGTTCCCAATCGGGCACATGGGGTCACGGGGCGGCGGTGTGCGCGTCGGACGCTTCGGTGCGCCCTGAGCTGCGTTCACTCAGGTACCCGCATTGCCTCCCCCATCACGGGGAAGATGCGGGATCATGTCAGGCATGACCGAGGTGTCCTCGCTCACAGGGCGGTTGCTCGTGGCAACACCCGCCCTGGCGGACCCGAACTTCGACCGCGCGGTGGTGCTCCTTCTCGACCACGACGAGGAGGGCTCCCTCGGTGTCGTCCTCAACCGCCCGACGCCCGTGGACGTCGGCGACATCCTGGAGGGCTGGGCGGATCTCGCCGGCGAGCCGGGCGTCGTCTTCCAGGGCGGCCCGGTCCAGTTGGACTCGGCCCTCGGCGTCGCCGTCATCCCGGGCGGCGCGGCCGGCGAGCGCGCCCCGCTCGGCTGGCGGCGCGTGCACGGCGCGATCGGACTCGTCGACCTGGAGGCCCCGCCGGAGCTGCTGGCCGCGGCGCTCGGCTCGCTGCGGATCTTCGCCGGGTACGCCGGCTGGGGGCCCGGGCAGTTGGAGGACGAACTGGTGGAGGGCGCCTGGTACGTCGTCGAGTCGGAGCCCGGTGACGTGTCCTCGCCGTCCCCGGAGAGACTCTGGCGCGAGGTGCTGCGCCGCCAGCGCAGCGAGCTGGCGATGGTGGCGACGTATCCGGACGACGCTTCCCTGAACTGATCCCCGAACCGATCCCCGAACTGAACGACCCTTCGCGGAACTGATGCCCGTGAGCTTCAGTACCCTTGGCACTATGAGCACTCTTGAGCCCGAGCGCGGGACTGGTACGGGGACCCTCGTAGAGCCGACGCCCCAGGTGTCGCACGGTGACGGGGACCATGAGCGCTTCGCCCATTACGTCCAGAAGGACAAGATCATGGCGAGCGCCCTCGACGGCACTCCCGTGGTGGCGTTGTGCGGCAAGGTCTGGGTGCCGGGCCGCGACCCGAAGAAGTACCCGGTGTGTCCCATGTGCAAGGAGATCTACGAGTCCATGGGCTCGGGCGGGGACGGCGACAAGGGCAAGGGCGGCGACAAGTAGCCGCCCGGCCGGTCTGACTTTCTGAGGCTCTCGGTTTCTGAGGCCCTCGGGACGCGCTTCGGTGCGCCCCGAGGGCCTTTTGCATGTTTCGACGGCTTTTCGGCGGCCTTTCGCGTGTCACGAAGTGGTTGAGACCTCTTGTGGCCGCGTTCATCTACTCCTTAATCTCCGTGGTGTTGTGCAGAGCGAAACGCCCATTGCATATGTTGCAACGCACGCCCGGATTCCCGGAGGAACGCTCCATGAAGCTCGCCCCCCGATTCGCCGTACTCCTGGCGGCCGCCGCAGTCGTCGCCGGCTGCGCGCCCCAGACCTCCGACAACTCGTCCTCCGACAAGGACGACCAGAGCGGCACCCTGCGGGTGTGGCTCTTCCAGGAGGTCGGCAACGACCCGAAGGCGAAGGTCGTCGACTCCGTGGTCACCGCCTTCGAGAAGGCCCACAAGGGCACCAAGGTCGACGTGGAGTACATCCCGATCGACACCCGCGCCCAGCGCGTGAAGGCCGCCTTCAACGACCCGAAGTCCGCGCCGGACGTCATGGAGTACGGCAACACCGACACGGCCGGCTACGTCCACGACGGCGGACTCCTCGACGTCACCAAGGACTTCGGCGCCTGGAGCGAGGCCAAGGACACCGACCCGACCGCGAAGCAGTCCGTCACGGTCGACGGCAAGATGTACGGCTCCCCGTTCTACGTCGGCGTCCGCGCCCTCTACTACCGCACCGACGTCTTCAAGGACCTGGGCCTCCAACCCCCCAAGACCATGGCCGAGTTGGCCGCCACCGCCCGGAAGATCCACAAGGCGAAGTCCGACCTCTACGGCCTTGTCGTCGGCGGCGCCTACACGTACGGCGCGATGCCCTTCGTCTGGGCCAACGGCGGCGAACTCGCCACGGCCAAGGGGGGTTCGGGGGGTTCGTACACCTCCGCGATCGACAGTGCCGCCGCCCAGAAGGGCATCAAGGCGTACACCTCGCTCTTCACCAGCGACAACTGTCCCGCCGCCAAGTGCGCGGTGATGGGCGGCAACGACACGATCACCGCGTTCGCGGCGGGCAAGGCCGGGATGGCGATCGGGGGCGACTTCAGCCACACGGCTGTCGAGGCGGGCAAGGTCAAGGGCAAGTACGCGGTGGTTCCGCTGCCGGGTGTCGCGTCCGGGTCGGTCGCTCCCGCGTTCGCCGGGGGCAACAACATCGGTGTCCTGAAGAGCACGTCGCACCGCACGCTCGCGGTGGACCTGATGGAGCAGCTCACCTCGAAGGCGACGCAGGCGTCCATGTTCGACGCGATGGGGTTCCTGCCCACGTTCACCGACGTCCGGGATGCGGCTGCGGCGAAGGTGCCGTTCGAGAAGCCGTTCGTGCAGACCCTGGCCGCCGGCACGAAGTTCGTTCCCGCGTCGCCGGGTTGGTCCGAGATCGACTCCTCGCTGGTGCTGCCGACGATGCTCCAGGAGGTCATCAGCGGGAAGAAGAGTGTGGCGGCGGCTTCGGGGGACGCGGCGAAGAAGATGAACGACGCGTTCAGCTCCGCGGGTTGAGCGGATGCGTACGCGAACGGCCTGGACCCCCTGGCTCTATCTCGCCCCCGCTCTGGTCGTCCTCGGCGGTCTGCTCGTCTACCCCATCTACCAGCTCGGCCTGATCTCGTTCTTCCAGTACACGCAGGCCCAGGTCAGTGGTGGCGAGCCGACGACCTTCAAGGGGTTCGGGAACTACTCGGAGTTGTTCTCCGACAGCCAGTTCTGGCAGGTACTGCTGGCCACCGTGCTGTTCGCGGCGGCCTGTGTGGTGTCGACGCTCGCCGTCGGGTGTGCGCTCGCGGTGTTGCTCACGCGGGTGCGTGCCGTGCCCCGACTCGTGCTGATGCTGGCCGCGTTGGGCGCGTGGGCAACGCCGGCGGTGACGGGTTCGACGGTCTGGCTGCTGCTGTTCGACCCGGACTTCGGACCGGTCAACCGCATCCTGGGCCTCGGTGACCACTCGTGGACGTACGGGCGCCTCAGCGCGTTCTTCCTCGTCCTGCTCGAAGTGGTCTGGTGCTCCTTCCCGTTCGTGATGGTGACGGTCTACGCCGGGATTCGCGCCGTGCCCTCCGAGGTGCTGGAGGCCGCCGCTCTGGACGGGGCCTCGCAGTGGCGGATCTGGCGGTCCGTGCTGACGCCGATGCTCCGGCCGATCCTGACCGTCGTCACCATCCAGTCCGTCATCTGGGACTTCAAGGTCTTCACCCAGATCTACGTCATGACCAACGGCGGCGGCATCGCGGGCCAGAACCTCGTGCTGAACGTCTACGCCTACCAACAGGCGTTCGCGTCCTCGAAGTACAGCCTCGGCTCGGCGATCGGTGTCGTCATGCTGCTGATGCTGCTCACCGTCACGCTGGTCTATCTGCGCCTGCTGCGCAGGCAGGGGGAGGAGCTGTGAGTCTGCTTCGCGGTCTTGTACGACGGCCCTGGCGGCTCGCTGCCGAGGCCTCGGCGCTGCTGATCGCGGTCGTCGTCGCCTTCCCCCTCTATTGGATGGTGCTCAGCGCCTTCAAACCGGCCGGGGAGATCGAGTCGAGCGAGCCCCGGCCGTGGACGCTCGCGCCCTCTCTGGACTCGTTCCGGCGCGTGTTCGGGCAGCAGGAATTCGGCCGTTACTTCGTCAACAGCCTTGTCGTGGCGGGCTCGGTGGTCATCGTCTCGGCGCTGATCGCCTTTCTCGCCGCGACCGCGGTGACGCGATTCCGGTTCCGCTTCCGGACCACCCTCCTGATCATGTTCCTGGTGGCCCAGATGGTGCCCGTGGAAGCGCTGACGATCCCCCTGTTCTTCACCATGCGGGGGCTCGGGCTGCTGAACACGCTGGGGTCGCTGATCCTGCCTCAGATCGCGTTCTCGCTGCCGTTCGCGATCTGGATGCTGCGGGGGTTCGTGAAAGCCGTACCGGACGCGCTGGAGGAGGCCGCGTACATCGACGGGGCGAGCCGGACGCGATTCCTGTGGCAGATCCTTTTCCCGCTCGTCTTCCCGGGGCTGGTGGCCACGAGCGTGTTTTCCTTCATCTCGGCCTGGAACGACTTCCTCTTCGCCAAGTCCTTCATCATCAGCGACACTTCCCAGTCGACCCTGCCGATGGCCCTCCTCGTCTTCTACAAGCCGGACGATCCCGACTGGGGCGGGGTCATGGCGGCCTCCACGGTGATGACGATTCCGGTGCTGGTGTTCTTCGTACTCGTACAGCGACGTCTGGTCTCGGGGCTGGGCGGAGCGGTTAAGGACTGACGTGACTGACGTGACTTCAGGGACGGAACTGATTCCGGCGCCGACCGCCGTCGAGGGCCCCACCCGGTGCGGTTTCCTCTTCGAGGCGGACACCTCCTTGTGGGGCGAGCCCGGCACCGAGGGCACACAGCGCTGGCTGCGATCCACGCTCGGCGCGGCCCTCGGACTGTCGTTGCCGCAGGGCGAGGAGGGCGCCTGCGACACCATCGGGCTGCGCCTCGACGGCACCCTGCCACCGGAGGCGTACCGCCTGGACGTGGTCACCAACTGGGGTGTCGTCATCACGGGCGGCAGCCCGGCCGGCGTGTTCTGGGGCGCCCAGACGCTGCGTCAACTCCTCGGCCCCGCAGCCTTCCGACGCGCTCCCGTCCGCCCCGACATGACCTACGGCGTGCCGCACCAGACCATCCACGACGCCCCGCGCTTCGGCTGGCGCGGCCTCATGCTCGACGTCGCCCGGCACTTCATGCCCAAGGAAGGCGTCCTGCGCTACCTGGATCTCATGGCGGCGCACAAACTCAACGTCTTCCACTTCCACCTGACGGACGACCAGGGGTGGCGCGTACAGATCAAGCGGTACCCGAAGCTGACCGAGATCGGCTCCTGGCGGGCCCGCACGAAATTCGGCCACCGTGCCTCACCGCTGTGGGACGACAAGCCCCACGGCGGCTACTACACGCAGGACGACATCCGGGAGATCGTCGCCTACGCGGCCGAGCGGCATATCACCGTGGTCCCGGAAATCGACGTACCGGGACACTCGCAGGCCGCCATCGCCGCGTATCCGGAACTGGGCAACACCGACGTCACCGACACCAACTCCCTCTCCGTCTGGGACAACTGGGGCATCAACCCGAACGTACTCGCCCCCACTGACAACACCCTGCGCTTCTACGAGGGGGTGTTCGAGGAACTCCTGGAGCTGTTCCCCTCGGAGTTCATTCACGTCGGCGGTGACGAATGCCTCAAGGACCAGTGGAAGCAGTCGCCGACCGCGCAGGCGCGCATCGCGGAACTCGGGCTCGCGGACGAGGACGAGTTGCAGTCGTGGTTCATCGGACACTTCGACAAGTGGCTCTCCGCGCGCGGGAGAAGGCTCGTCGGCTGGGACGAGATCCTGGAGGGCGGGCTCGCGGACGGCGCGGTCGTGTCGTCCTGGCGTGGTTTCGAGGGCGGGATCACCGCCGCCCGCGCGGGGCACGACGTCGTCATGTGCCCCGAGCAGTATGTGTACTTGGACTGGCGTCAGGCCCCGGGCGAGGACGAGCCGGTGCCGATCGCCCATGTGCGCACCCTGGAGGACGTCTACCGCTTCGAGCCGGTTCCGGAGCAGCTCAGCGAGGCCGAGGCCCGTCATGTGCTGGGCGCGCAGGCCAACGTGTGGACCGAGGTGATGGAGGACCACGCACGCGTGGACTACCAGACGTTCCCCCGGCTCGCGGCCTTCGCCGAGGTCGCCTGGAGCGCTCTTCCGGCGCCCGCGGAACGGGACTTCGCTGACTTCGAGCGCCGGATGACCGCCCACTACCCGCGCCTCGACGCCCTGGGTGTCGCCTACCGTCCGCCCACCGGCCCCCTGCCGTGGCAGCGGCGCCCCGGAGTGCTCGGACGACCGAAGGACGGCCCGCCCCCGAACGCGTAGAACCCGTAAGGGAAAAAGCCCCCAGGAGTCACCGTTGAGTGGCAATCCGCGCGTACCGGTGATGCCGTACGAAAACGGACCATCTCCCTGGTGAGGCGGGCGAATGCCTCCTAGCGGACCCCCGCGTTCGGGTCTTGCGAAGATGTGCCAGAGTTGCCACGTCCGCCCTGTCAGCACGTACCGTACGGCAGCAACAGGTGGGACCAGGTGGGGCAGCGGGAAGGGGCAGCCGGTTTGACCACGCACGCACCGCAGGCGGGGCAGTCCGTCACGCTGCCCACGACGCTGGACGAGGCCGTGGCGGCGCTCACGGCCCTGCCCACGGCCGTTCCCGTGGCCGGCGGCACCGACCTCATGGCGGCCGTCAACTCCGGCCAGCTCAGGCCCAGCGCGCTGGTCGGTCTGGGCCGGATCAGCGAGATCCGCGGCTGGCAGTACCAGGACGGGCACGCGCTGCTCGGCGCGGGCCTCACGCATGCCCGTATGGGCCGCCCCGACTTCGCCGCCCTCATCCCGGCGCTCGCCGCCTCCGCGCGTGCCGCGGGCCCGCCGCAGATCCGCAACGCGGGCACCCTGGGCGGCAACATCGCCTCGGCCGCGCCCACCGGTGACGCGCTGCCCGTACTGGCCGCCCTGGAGGCGACGCTGATCATCGCGGGCCAGGACGGAGCCCGCCGGGAGATCCCGGTGTCGCACCTCCTGGCCGGTGTGGAGATGCTGCGCGGCGGCGAACTCATCGGCTTCGTGCGCGTGCCGCTGCTGCACGCCCCGCAGGTCTTCCTGAAGGCCACCGGCAGGACCGGCCCCGGGCGCTCGGTCGCGTCCGTCGCGGTCGTCCTCGACCCCGCCCGGCGCGGAGTCAGGTGCGCCGTCGGAGCCATAGCGCCGATGCCGCTCAGACCGCTGGACGCCGAACAGTGGGTGGCCCGGCTGATCGACTGGGACAACAGCCGCACGATCGTCCCCGAGGCGCTGAGCGCCTTCGGGGAGTACGTCGCCGCGGCCTGCATCCCCGACCCGGTACCGGCCGAGGACGGCTCCGTGGAACAGCTTCCGCCCGCGGTACTGCACCTGCGGCGCACCGTCGCCGCACTGGCCCGACGAGCACTCGGGAGGGCGCTGTCGTGACCGACGACCAGCACGGAGAGGGCACCCCTCAGGGCGGCGGACGCTGGGACCCGCTGCCCCAGGGCGACTACGACGACGGCGCCACGGCCTTCGTGAAACTCCCCGAAGGGGGCATCGACGCCCTCCTGGCCGCCCCGGGGCACGGCTATGTGCCGCCGCCCATAACGGCCACCCCCGCCCCGGACGCCGACCCCTCGGGCACCGGCTCCTGGGCGGTGCCCGCCGAGGGTGTCCAGTGGCCCGACCCGAACGCCGTACCGCAGCAGGGGACGGCCGGGGGCGACCAGTTCTCGTACCGCCCCGGGTCCACCGGCCAGTGGACCTTCCAGGACACCAACGCGCCGGACGCGGGCGCCGCTCCCGGCCGTGACGTGACCGGGGAGTGGTCGATCCCGGTCGCCGGTGGTGATCTCCCGGACGAATCGGGCGAGTTCACCACGTCGGCCCTGGTCGAACAGTGGGGCGGCACCCCGCCGGCGACCCTGCCCGGCGGCGCCCCCGCGCCCTGGGCGACGGACGGCGCGGGCCAGAACTGGGCGCAGCAGGCGTCGGACACCGGAGTGGTGGAGCGGCCCGGCGAGCACACCGACGGGCGCGGCCTGGAACACCCGGCCGACCGGTCCGGGACGCACCCGACCGGCGAGGTGTCGGCGCGGGCCGCCACCCGGCCGCCCGCCGAGGCGACCCGGCAGCCGTACGGCGAACCCGGCGACCCGTACGCGCACACCCGCTCCGAAGCCCCCGGCGACCCCTACGGCGACGCGCGCGCCGACCGCCACGACGACACCGCCGCCGAACTCGCCGTGGACGACGCACAGTCGGCTCATGGGAGCGATGGGGCGGGCGACGACGGCGAAGGGTCCGCGGAGGGCACTGGGGGGCCCGCTGGGGCGTCCGCGGCGGCCGACGCGGCCGAGGGTGCCGACGGCACTCCGGAGGCCGCTGAGGCGCCCGTGGCGGCCGCCGAACCCGACGCGCCGGACGATGCCGCCGAGCCGGCCCCGAAGATCCCCGGCGAGGAACACCCGCTCGCCTCCTACGTGTTGCGCGTCAACGGCGCCGACCGGCCCGTCACCGACGCCTGGATCGGCGAGTCGCTGCTCTACGTGCTGCGCGAACGCCTCGGCCTCGCGGGCGCCAAGGACGGCTGCTCGCAGGGCGAGTGCGGGGCCTGCAACGTCCAGGTCGACGGACGGCTCGTCGCCTCCTGCCTGGTGCCCGCCGTCACCGCGGCCGGCTCCGAGGTCCGTACGGTCGAGGGTCTCGCCGTCGAAGGGCAGCCCTCGGACGTGCAGCGGGCGCTCGCCAAGTGCGGTGCCGTGCAGTGCGGTTTCTGCGTGCCCGGCATGGCGATGACCGTGCACGACCTCCTGGAGGGCAACCCCGCGCCCACCGAACTGGAGGCGCGCCAGGCCCTGTGCGGCAACCTGTGCCGCTGCTCCGGCTACCGGGGTGTCCTGGACGCCGTACAGGAAGTCGTCGCCGAACGCGAGGCGCACGCCGCTGCCGCCGAACCTGAGTCGGACGGCGACGAGGCGCGTATTCCCCACCAGGCGGGGCCCGGGGGCGGTGGCGTCCACCAGTCGGCGTTCGAGTCCCCGCGCACGCAGGACCAGGTGTACGGCCAGGACGGAGGTCAGGCGTGAGCAACGAAGCCGCCACCGCGACCACGGAGGCCGCGCCCGCCCCGGAGCATCCGGGCCACGGCCTGGGCGCCTCGCTCCCGGCCGCAGACGCCCGCGCGAAGACCGAGGGCACGTTCCCGTACGCGGCCGACCTGTGGGCCGAGGGCCTGCTCTGGGCGGCCGTTCTGCGCTCGCCGCACCCGCACGCGCGCATCGTGTCCGTCGACACGTCCCACGCGCGGGACATGCCCGGCGTACGGGCCGTCATCACCCACGAGGACGTGCCGGGCCGGGACCGCTACGGCCGGGGCACCGCCGACCGCCCGGTGTTCGCCTCCGAGGTCGTGCGCCACCACGGGGAGCCCATCGCCGCGGTCGCCGCCGACCACCCCGACACCGCGCGCATGGCCGCCGCGGCCATCATGGTCGAGTACGAAGTACTCGACCCGGTGACCGACCCCGAGCAGGCCTTCGAGGCCGAACCGCTGCACCCCGACGGCAACCTGATCCGGCACATCCCGCTGCGCCACGGCGACCCGGACGCGACCGCCGACATCGTCGTCGAGGGCCTGTACCGCATCGGCCGCCAGGACCCCGCCCCCATCGGCGCCGAGGCCGGTCTCGCCGTGCCCCGCCCCGACGGCGGCGTCGAGCTGTACATCGCCTCCACGGACCCGCACAACGACCGCGACACGGCCGCCGCCTGCTACGGCCTGGAGCCCGACCGCGTGAAGGTCGTCGTCACCGGCGTCCCCGGAGCCACCGCCGACCGCGAGGACCAGGGCTTCCAACTCCCGCTCGGACTGCTCGCGTTGAAGACCGGCTGCCCGGTCAAGCTCACCGCCACGCGCGAGGAGTCCTTCCTCGGCCACACCCACCGCCACCCCACGCTCCTGCGCTACCGCCACCACGCCGACGAGGACGGCCGGCTGGTCAAGGTCGAGGCCCAGGTGCTGCTCGACGCGGGCGCCTACGCCGACACGTCCTCGGAGGCCCTGGCCGCCGCCGTCTCCTTCGCCTGCGGCCCGTACGTCGTCCCGAACGCCTTCATCGAGGGCTGGGCCGTCCGCACGAACAACCCGCCCTCCGGGCACGTGCGCGGCGAGGGCGCCATGCAGGTCTGCGCCGCCTACGAGGCGCAGATGGACAAGCTCGCCAAGAAGCTCGCCATGGACCCGGCCGAGCTGCGCCTGCGCAACGCCATGGCCACCGGTGACGTCCTCCCCACCGGCCAGACGGTGACCTGCCCGGCGCCGGTCGCCGAACTCCTCCAGGCCGTACGGGACTTCCCGCTGCCGCAGCTCCCCAAGGACACCCCCGAGGACGAGTGGCTGCTGCCCGGCGGCCCCGAGGGCGCGGGCGAACCGGGCGCGGTGCGCCGGGGCGTCGGCTACGGCCTCGGCATGGTCCACATGCTCGGCGCCGAGGGCGCCGACGAGGTCTCCACGGCCACCGTGAAGGTCCACGACGGCATCGCGACCGTGCTCTGCGCGGCCGTCGAGACCGGCCAGGGCTTCACCACGCTGGCCCGGCAGATCGTCCAGGAGACCCTCGGCATCGACGAGGTGCACGTCGCCCCCGTGGACACCGATCAGCCGCCCGCCGGCCCTGGTTGTCGAGGACGTCATACCTGGGTATCGGGCGGCGCGGTCGAACGCGCCGCGAAAATGGTCCGCACCCAGCTTCTCCAGCCCCTGGCGCACAAGTTCGGGATGTCGACCGAGCTGCTCCAGATCACCGACGGCAAGATCACCTCGTACGACGGAGTCCTCTCGACGACCGTCACCGAGGCCCTGGACGGCAAGGAACTCTGGGCCACCGCCCAGTGCCGCCCGCACCCGACCGAGCCCCTGGACGAGGCGGGCCAGGGCGACGCTTTCGTAGGGCTCGCCTTCTGCGCGATCCGCGCGGTCGTCGACGTCGACATCGAACTCGGCTCCGTACGGGTCGTCGAGTTGGCCCTCGCCCAGGACGTCGGCCGGATCCTGAACCCGACCCAGCTGGTCGCCCGTATCGAGGGCGGTGTCACCCAGGGCGTCGGCATCGCGCTGACGGAGAACCTGCGCACCGCGCGCGGGTTGATCCGCCACCCCGACCTCACCGGCTACGCCCTGCCCACCGCCCTGGACACCCCCGACATCAAGATCGTGAAACTCGTCGAGGAACGTGACGTGGTCGCCCCCTTCGGTGCAAAGGCGGTCAGCGCGGTGCCGGTGGTCACGTCCCCGGCGGCGATCGCCGCCGCGGTGCGCGCGGCGACGGGCCGTCCCGTGAACCGGCTGCCGATCCGCCCGCAGGCGGCTGTCGTGACGGCGACGACCGATCAGTACGGCCAGTACGGACACTGAGCGGCCGGTGCGTGACGGTGTTCGAGGGGGTCGTCCTCATCACCGGCGTGATGGCCTCCGGCAAGTCGACGGTCGCGCAGGCGCTGGCGGAGAGGCTGCCGAGGGCGGCGCATGTCCGGGGTGACGTCTTCCGCCGGATGACCGTCTCGGGGCGCGAGGACTACGTCCCCGGTGCGGGCGGCGAGGGGGAGTCCCAACTCCGGCTGCGGTACCGGCTGGCGGCGGCGACGGCGGACGCGTACGCGGAGGCCGGGTTCACCGCGGTCGTCCAGGACGTGGTGCTGGGCGCGGAGCTGCCGGCGTACGTCGACCTGATCCGCACCCGCCCGCTGCACGTGATCGTCCTCGCACCGACCCCGGCGACCGTCACGGCACGGGAGGCGGGCCGGGCGAAGAACGGCTACGGCGCCTGGACGGTCGAGGAGCTGGACCGCTCGCTACGGACGGAGACCCCGCGCATCGGCCTGTGGCTGGACAGCTCCGGGCTGACGGTGGGGGAGACGGTGGACGCGATCGTCGAGGGACGGGAACGTTCGCGGGTGGTTTGAGCGTCTGATGAGGTGAGGACGTCTCGGACGTTTCGCGTCCTCTCGGCTCTCCAAGGCGTTTTCGCTGGTCAGGGCCATTGTCAGTGGTGCCGCGTAGTGTTCTGGGCAGTGGGGACGACAGCGGAACACCGGTGCCACACGGGGAAGATTCATGCACGGGGGAACAATGAGCAGGACCGACGCCGGTGCTACGGCGACCATGATCACCTTGACCGAGGACGACCTCGATCCGTACATCACGCACGAGTTGACGCGCCGCTGGCTGACGGGTCCCGGACTGCCGGGCGACAGCGGCCTGTTGACGTTCGAGGAGCTGCGCAGGGAGGGCCTGCGGACGGTGGCGGACTCCTTGGGCGACCCCGCCCCGCTGGCGGATGAGCTCCGGGACCAGCTGGTGATAGGCGCGCTCTGGGGACCCGACGGCGGGGAGGCGGAGTCGATCCTGCTGGACGGCGAGACGGGCGAGATCGCGACGACGTACTTCTTCCACGACCGCCCGGACCTGATGGAGACCGGCCCGCTGGCCCCGTCGATCGAAACGCTGGCCCGCTTCACGACGACCACGGACGAACTGACGGACCTGCGCGGCCAGTTCGCGTCCTACGAGGGCCGCCACGGCACGAAGACGGCGGCGGAGGCATCACGCCAGCTGCTCGCGGTGTTCGAGTCGGAGACGGACGGCGAGGTGCCCCCGTTCTGGAAGGCGGCGGCCCTGATCCGCCCGCTCGCCCTGGTCGCGGGCCCGGGCACGACATCGGGGCTGACCCTGGACATCCCGGCCCGTCTGCTGGACCAGGAGTTCGGCCAGGGCACGGTCGCCCGCTTCGAGGAGGTCGACTTCCCCGCCACCCTCACCCACGAACCGACCCGCCGCTTCCTGCGCGAGACCGGCCTGCCCGAGGACGCGTTCCTCTTCCACCTCGACACGGACGTCCCGCTCCCCACCCTCACCGAGTTCTACGAGGACGAGCCCGCCGGAGAACTCCCGCCCCGCGCCGACCAGTTGATCCGCCTCGGCTACCTCATGGAGGACAACAGCCTGGTGGTGGACGGCGCGACGGGCGAGATCCTGACGTGGAGCGAGCCGGAGGCGACGCTGGCTCCCCTCAACACGGACGTCTCGACCCTGGCCTTCACCCTCTGGCTGCTCCACCGCGAGAAGGCGATCGACGCGGACCTGTCCGGCGAGCTGACGGCAGAGGCGTACGACCAGTTGGCGACGACGATGCTCCAGACCCTGTCGACGGTGGACCCGACGGTGGCGGGTCGCCGGGGAGCCGGCCGCGATCACCCGCACTACTGGACGGAGGCGTTCCAGGACGAGGCCGGCGGGGTGCTGTGACGCGCGCGTAGGCGGCCGGGGAATTCGTTCGCGCCGGGTGGGCCGAGCCGTTACCGTCCGCCTGACCGCACCGCGGTGGGTGGGGGCGGGGTACGAGACGGCACGGGCGAGGGGACCGCACATGGAGACCGAGCGCACACGGACCGACCGACTGGGCCTGCTGCTGGAGCAGTTCGACAAGGCCCGCGAGATGGCCCAGGTCCGGCTGAAGGGGCTCCGCGACGAGGAGTACCTCTGGGAGCCGGCGCCCGACTGCTGGTCGCTCCGGCGCCGGAGCGAGGCGGTGACACCGAGGGCGTTCGGCCCGGGGGAGTGGGTCCTCGACCTGGGCGCGGCGGACATCCCGGCGAGCGAGTACGCGGAGGTCGCCCGCCAGGCCGCCGACGGCATGACCGTCGCCAAGATCGCCGACGACTGGAGCGTGACCGTCGAGCGCGTCGAGCAGATCCTCGCCCACGAGGGCGAGCCGGAGCCCGACACGACACCGATCACGACCATCGCGTGGCGCCTGGGACACCTGCACTTCCAGTTCGCGGGGGCGTGGGAGTGGACGTTCGGTGAGCGGCGCCAGGACCCCAAGCAGATGGTCGACTTCACCCCCTCCGCAGCCCTGACCCTGGACCACTTCTGGCCGGTGATCGACCGCTGGCGCGCGGCCGTCGCCACGGTCACGGAGGACCAGCTGGACGTGGTCGGCTTCTCCCGGTACCCGTACGGCTCCGACCCGGACGACCCGTACGCCGCTGTGCTGGCGGGGGCGAACCTGGAGTTCATTCACCACATGGCGGAGATCGCGTTGCTGCGGGATCTGTGGCGGGCGCGGGGTGCGAGCGAGGGCTAAGTCCGGGGCGCCTTGGGGGAGTTCAGGCACCTTGGGGGAGTTCGACCGAGGGCAGGGAAGGGAAGCACCTCAGGCCTGAGCGAGGGGCTCGGCGGGAACGGCGGCACCGAGTGCGGCGCTCTGCAGTGCCGTGATGCGCTCGATCACGAGCCCCGCCAGTACGGCCGCCGCGATCATGAGGGCCTCCTCCACCACCAGGAAGGCCATCGATCCCGGGGCCACCCGGCTCGCGACCAGGAGCACCAGCGAGTGCCCGACCCAGGCGGCCCACCACGCGTTCACCAGGGTCGTGTCCCGCTTCTCCTCCCAGGACGCGGAGCTCGCGCGTCCGATGGCGAGGACGATCCCGCGAGTGACAACGAGGTTGACCACCGGAACGAACCACATGCCGATCGTCCGGCCCCGACTCGGCACCGAGGCCCCGGGCGACAACTCCTGGGCGTTGCGCCGGGATTGGGCGAGCCACACGAGGAACAGCACGATCGCGAGAGTCATCAGATAGACGAAGACCATGGAGATGAAGCCCGACTCGGATGCCCCCGTGCGGTGCAGGTGGTCATCCCGGACCGCCGCCGCACGGAACACGTCCGCCACAGCGGACACGGCTATCGCCACCTGCGCGGAACGGACCAGGATCCGGGGAGCTCTGCGGGCGGTACTCGTCATCGACTTCGGCCTGTCTCGGAGGCGGGTGCGGCCGCGGCGGACGCCGGGGTCGAGTGATCATAGGGCCTGATCGCCGCACGCGTGTACGATTTTCGCGTCCTCGGTCCAGGACTTCGGCCGGTCAGCCCGCCGCAGGGCTCTGCGGGTCCTGCGGAACCTGCGCCCGCACGAACCCATGACTCCGCTCCACCTTCGCCACATGCAGCGTGTAGCTCTCGTACCACTGGTCCTGCCCGCGTTTCTGCGCCGCGCGGTGCTCGGCGTTGGTCCGCCACTCCGTGAGGGCATCGGCGTCGCGGAAGTACCCGACGGTGATCCCCAGCCCACCCGGAGTCTGCGCGTGGTCCATCCCGAGGTACCCGGGGATCTCCTCCACCAGCTCCTCCATACGCGCGTTGGTCTCGCCGTAGCCGCCCTGCTCCTGGGTTCGCACGGTGGTGAACACGGCCACGTAGTACGGGGGTTGATAGGCCGCGACGGGCGCGACGGGCGCGAGAGGCGCTTCGGAGTGATCGCTCATGGCGCCACGGTAGGGCAGGGTGCACCCGGTGTTGAGGCCGAGAGGCCAACTGGCATGTGGCATCGCCGCGTGGCCGGGCGGAGGTCATCGCCGCTGCGGCCAACGTCAACGACACGCTCGCGACGCCGAGCCGCCGGCCCCCGCCCGGCGGGTTCGACCGGGATCACCGGTCGGAATGGGCCAGCAGGCCGATCAGGTAGATCGCGATCGAACGCTCCAGCGTCGCGGCGAAGGGCGTGCGGAGGAAGACGAGGCTCGGATCGCCGGCGTACGCGGCGCGCACGGCCTCCGCCGGGTGGCTGTGCGTCCACAGCGCGCCGACGAGAACGATCGTCATGCTGGCCGCTTCGGCGGCCTCCCGCTCGCCGAGTTCGGGCAGGATCTCCCGCAGCATGGCCGCCAGGCCGGTGAGACCGTCGTAGGCCCCCCGCTTGTATCGCGCGGCCACCTCGGCGGAGACGTTGTGCTCAAGGATGCCGGCCTGGGCGCTGAGCAGTTCGCAGAGCATCTTCCGGGACGCGAACGACGTGGCCAGACCCGATGCCACCGACTCGGCTCTCGTGATCGCGGAACCGGTCCGGTCCACGCATCCGGGCAGCTGGTCGACCACCTCGGCGAGGAAATCGCGGGTCAGGTTCTCCAGGAGGTCCAGCAGGACCGCCTCGCGCGACTCGAAATAGCGCATGACGTTGGACTTCGCGAGTCCCACGCGGCGGCTGAGCTCATTGAGGCTCAGGGCCGAGACCGGCATCTCGCTGAGCATCGTCGCCGCCGTCTCCAGGATGCTCCGGCGGCGTACTTCGCGCTGCTCCTCGTTTCTGGCGCGCTGGAACGTGTTCATGCGGACATATTACAGACCCCCGGTCCCTTGTGTAGAGACCGCAGGTCTCTTATGCTCGGAGAGTCCGAAGAGCCCGCCGGTCTGTTAGGCGGATCCGGTTCGACGTCCGATCCATGACTCCCGAGGAACCGCAATGACGAAGAAAGTAGCCCTGGTCACCGGTGCCTCCTCAGGCATCGGCGAAGCCACCGCCCGACAGCTCCAACAGGCCGGCTTCATCGTCTACGGCGCGGCCCGGCGCACCGACCGGATGAGCGGCCTGGCGGAGTCCGGCGTGCGCACGCTCCCGCTCGACGTCACCAGCGAGACCTCGGTCGGCCACGCGGTCGCCGAGATCATCGCGACCGAGGGCCGCATCGACGTGCTCGTCAACAACGCCGGCTACGGCTCCTACGGCGCGCTGGAGGACGTACCCATGGAGGAGGCCCGCGCCCAGATCGAGGTGAACGTGTTCGGCCTGGCGCGGCTGACCCAGCTGGTCCTGCCGCACATGCGTGCCCAGCGCAGCGGCACCATCGTGAACATCAGCTCGATGGGCGGCCGGTTCGCCACGCCCATGGGCGCCTGGTACCACGCCAGCAAGTACGCCGTCGAGGGCCTCAGCGACGCGCTGCGCCTGGAAGTCAAGCGGTTCGGTATCGACGTCGTCCTCATCGAGCCCGGTTCCATCCGGACCGACTGGGGCGCGATCGCGGCCGACAAGCTGCGTGCCACCTCCTCCGACGGGCCGTACGCCGAGCAGGCCGACGCGATGGCCGAGTCCCTGGAGCGAAGCTCGCGGCCCGGCACCCGCATGGCGTCACCCGCCACCGTCATCGGCAAGGCCGTGACCGAGGCGGCGACCGCCCGGCGTCCACGCACCCGCTACCGCGTCGGGTTCGGAGCGCGCCCCCTCATCCTCCTCAACAGGCTGTTGCCGGACCGCACTTTCGACGCGCTCGTCAAACGCTCGTCCGGTGTGCCGGCGTGACCCCTCTCGGGTCTGACACCAACTCCGAGGAATCCGAGACCAGTTCCGAAGATTCCGGGCTCAACTCCCAAGCCCAAGGATCCGGGATCAACTCCCAAGAAGAGGAAAGACCATGACTGAATCCACCGCCCCGCGGCCCAAGGCCCTGATCGTCCTGTCCTCGGCACGCGTGCTCCCGCTGAGCGAGCCCGCGGGCCACCCCGGGATACCGACCGGGTTCTTCCTCGTCGAACTCGCCGCCGTGATGGCGGAGTTCGAGAAGGACTACGACTTCGTCCTGGCCACGCCGGACGGACGGCCGCCGCAACTCGACGTCAACGGACTCGCTCTCAACTTCCACGGGGGCGGAAACCTCGGTCTCGCCACCGCCCGCACCACCATGCAGAGCGGGATCGAACGGTTCGGCCCCGAGAAGCTGCGCGAGAAGAACCCGGACCTCCTCAAGCGCCGTGAGTCCGAACTCGCCCTCGCCTACAGGCTGCTGGGCCGCATCCCGGTCTCCGAGCCGCTTCCCAAGACGGACGCGGAGGCCATCTCCGTACGAGGCGATGTCGTCGCCGGCTTCGAGGCATCGCCGCAGCGCGAGTACCTGTCCATCCAGCAGCTGATCGAACGGCACCGCGATCCCGCCTCCGACTTCTCGCTGGCGGACCTGGCCTTCGTGCACATGCCCGGCGGACACGCCCCGATGGTCGACTTCAACGACAGCCCGTGGATGGGGGAGTTGCTCAACACACTCCGCGAAGCCGACGTCCCGATCTCCCTCATCTGCCATGCCCCGGTGGGCCTCACCTCGGCGCGCTACCGGGTCGACGCCGACGGCAAGGTCACGACCGATCCCGACCACGCCTTCAAGGGCGCACGCATCACCACCGTGCCCAAGTACGGCGAGAGGGCGATGCTCGGGTTCCAGTACCCGAAGGTGCCCGGCGAGCGCACGCGCCTGACCTACTACGTCGACGTGGCGCTGAAGGAGGCCGGCTACGACGTCCACCTCACCCTCAACCCCTCGGCCCCGAAGGTTATTTGGGACGCCGACCACTGCCTGCTGACCGGCAACGGCCCCCAGGCCGTGGACGAGCAGGCCGCCCGCCTGGCCGAGATAGTGCGGGGCCGGGTGCGCAACTCCCCTTCGCGCACGCGCTAGTTGTCCCAGGCCGCCTGTACCCGGCCATCACGTTCAGAGGAGAAAACCGACGCGCACAAGGAACTGGGTCCACGGACGTAGGACGACGGCGGTCGCCCTCGGAGAACGGCTTGGTCTTCCCGGACGAGCACGGTCGAAGCCCGTCTCGTCGCCGGCACTGGAGCGAGTGGAAGGCTCTTCTCGCAGAGGCGAAGGTGCCGGACGGCCGTCCGCACGACGCGCGCCACACGGCCGCCACGGTCCTACTCGCCCCTGGCATCCCCGAGCGGGCTGTCACCCTGCCGGTTGGATGACAAAGAACTCGGCCGAGGGATCCATCGAGGCACGCCTCGGCTCACTTGGCGTGTCTAGAGAGAGCGGACGTCTGAGCGCATGGCTTGCCGAAGGGTTTCGAGTGCCTCGCTCAATGCTGCGCGGGTTGCCGGCCACTCTGGATCAGTGCTCACGTCCGGCTCTTCGAAGCGGTCCCGTAGGCGTAGGAGTTTCCGGAAGGCCTGAGTGGCTGCTTCGTCGAGAGGTTCGGGCGCCATGATGCGCATCTCGTAGAGGAGTTCAAAGGCGTTGGCGGCCCCGAGGATTTCCCCGGACTGCTCGATGCGCTCCTCCCTGGTCAGCGCGGCGCTTCGTTGCAGATCTCGTAGTCGGTGCTGTGTGAGCCAGAGCGCCCCGAGATATGTGCTGTACAGCTGTCGTTTTGCCGCACGCTCACGGGACGCATCCTCCCGATGCCATCGTGACCGTTCGCCAAGAAGGGTTGTGCTGACACCGAGAAGGGCACCGAGCGCAGTGCCCGCGAGAGTCCCCCAGTCCACGGGGTACATCGTAGAGGCGCCGTGGTTCTGGGCCTAGGGTGCGATGTCCGGCCTTGGACCACGGTCCCGGGGTCCGGTACAGCGGTGTCCACAGTGGTCAGCTGAGACCAGGACTGAGACGGACGACCTGAAGGGCGACACCCGGGGAGGGGTGCCGCCCTTTCCTTTTGCCTGGTCAGGCACTGGAGGCCGTGGCGGGAATCGAACCCGCGTAACTCGCTTTGCAGGCGAGTCCCTGAACCACTCGGGCACACGGCCGTGTTTGGTGAGTTGACCGTAGGGCCGGGGGAGGGGCCCGGACAAGGGGGCCCGGGGTGGTGCAACGGGACTGCCATACGCCGTTCACGAACAGGGAGCGGTACCCCGGGTGCCCCAGTTCCCCCGGAGGTACCACTGGTCGTACGTCAAAGGTCTCAGCCTCCGACCATCCTCCGACAGGGGTCAACCCGGCCTGTGGACCTTACGCTGGCCAGCATGACCGTCCTGGAACCTCGTGACGCCGGCGTCACGGACACTGCCCCTGACCTGGCCGACGAGTGTCGTGACTCCGTGTTGGGGCGGTCGCATCGGGCGCTCAGTGTGGGGATCGTGTCCGTTGTTCTGCTGATCGCCTTTGAGGCGACGGCAGTTGGGACGGCGATGCCGGTTGCCGCTCGGGAACTGGGTGGGGTGTCGTTGTACGCGTTCGCGTTCTCCGGGTACTTCACCACCAGCCTGTTCGGGATGGTGTTCGCCGGGCAGTGGTCGGATCGGCGGGGGCCGCTCGGGGCGTTGACCAGCGGGATCGGGGCTTTCGCCGCCGGGCTGGTGGTGGCCGGGACCGCTCAGGTCATGTGGGTGTTCATTCTGGGGCGGGCCGTGCAGGGGCTCGGGGGTGGGCTCGTCATCGTCGCTCTGTATGTCGTCGTCGGGCGGGCCTATCCCGAGCGGTTGCGGCCCGCCATCATGGCCGCGTTCGCCGCGAGTTGGGTGGTGCCGTCCGTTGTCGGGCCGCTCGCCTCCGGTGCGGTGACCGAGCATCTGGGGTGGCGGTGGGTGTTCCTCGGGATTCCGGTGCTTGTCGTCTTTCCGCTCGCGCTCGCCCTTCCGCAGATACGGCGGCGGGCGGCCGGGCCTGTATCAGGACATGATCAGCAGTCCTCCGGGTCCTTCGACCGGCGTCGTATTCGGCTTGCCCTCGGGATCTCGATCGGCGCCGGACTCTTCCAGTACGCCGCTCAGGACGTGCGGTGGTTCTCCCTTCTCCCCGCGGTCGCCGGCGTCGCGCTGCTCGTGCCCGCCGTGCTCGGGTTGTTGCCGCGGGGGACGTACCGGGCGGCGCGTGGGCTGCCCTCGGTCGTGTTGTTGCGCGGGGTGGCCGCCGGGTCGTTCATCTCGGCGGAGTCCTTCGTGCCGTTGATGCTCGTCACGCAGCGGGGGCTGTCCCCGACCCTGGCCGGGTTCTCGCTCGCGGCGGGCGGCGGCACGTGGGCGCTCGGGTCGTGGGTGCAGTCCCGGGCGCGGGCCGAGCCGTACCGGGAACGGCTGATGACGGTCGGCATGGTGCTGGTGGCCGCCGCCATCGCCGGGGCGCCGAGCGTCCTCATCCATGCCGTGCCCGTGTGGATCGTCGCCGTCGCGTGGGCGTTCGGGTGTTTCGGGATGGGGCTGGTGATCTCCTCCACCAGCGTGCTGTTGCTCCAGCTGTCCGCTCCGGCGGAGGCCGGCTCCAACTCCGCCGCGCTGCAGATCTCTGACGGGTTGTCGAATGTGGTGCTGCTCTCTGTGGGCGGGGCCGCGTTCGGGGCGTTGGGCGGGGGCACGGTGGGGCATGTCGTCGGTTCGGCGGGTGGCGGGGGACATCCGGGGGCGTTCGCGGCCGTGTTCCTGCCGATGGCGGGGGTGGCGTTGGTGGGGGCTTGGGTGACCACGCGGGTGCGGACGGAAGTGACTACGCGGGTGCGGACGGAATCGCGGTGACGTCGCTCGGTGCCGTTCGGTGGGGGGCGTGGGTGACGACCCGGGTCCGGGGGAACAGCAAGGAGCGGTGAGCCGTAGAGCGGGATTCCGGTGATATTCCGTCGCCTGCAGGTGATCGCCGCCCCTACCCTCGCCCCATGCACCAGCCGACCTCCCAACCTCGACCTCAACCCCACCACCTCCACGTCGATCTCGACCCCGCCCTCCGGCAGGCACTCGACGACCTCGCCGACGCCACCGGCCGGCCGCCGGAGGACCTCGTGCGGGACGCCGTAGGCAGATATCTGGATGAGGAGGGGGCGCTGGTGCGGGCGGCGGCCGGGCGGCTTGCCGTCGCGCATGCCGGTCTGTTGAGGAGGCTCGGCGAATGACGTACGACTCCAGTGCCGTCGGCCGTCGTCACCTCACCGTCGGCGAAGTGACCGAGGTCGCGCGGATCGCCTTCGGCGGTCGGGCGCCCGAGGTGCGGGAGCCGGGGCTGTTCGCCTCGGCGGTGCATCGGCCGCGCGCTCGTATGTTCGGTACGGCGGCCTATACGGATCTGTACGAGCAGGCCGCCGCTCTTCTCCACGCCCTCGCCACGAACCACCCCCTCGTCGACGGCAACAAGCGCACCGCGTGGCTCGCCGCCGCGGCCTTCCTCGCCGTGAACGGGGTCGATCTCGCCGGCGTGGACCAGGACAGGGCGTACGACCTGGTCATCGACGTGGCCTCGGGGGCGGAGGGGGACGTCGAGGTGATCGCGGAGGGGTTGCGAGGCCTCGCCGGACAACCGGTGTGACCTCAGTCCCATCCCCCGCCACCCCGGCGCAGTCCGCACGGTGACACCGCCACCCCGCCGGTAGGGTGGCCCGGTTGTCATACGTAGCCGACGTCGCCGACGTAGCCGATGCCCTACGCAGCCGAGCCGCCCTACTCCCGAACCGGAGACCGTGACTACCACCGCCGCCTCCTCCGCCAGCTCCCACCACCTCTCTCCCGCCTTTCCCGGCCGCGCCCCCTGGGGCACCGCCGGCAAGCTGCGTGCCTGGCAGCAGGGCGCGATGGACAGGTATGTCCAGGAGCAGCCGCGGGACTTCCTCGCGGTCGCGACCCCCGGTGCCGGCAAGACGACCTTCGCGCTCACCCTCGCCTCCTGGCTGCTGCACCACCATGTCGTGCAGCAGGTGACCGTGGTCGCGCCGACCGAGCACCTGAAGAAGCAGTGGGCGGAAGCCGCCGCGCGGATAGGGATCAAACTCGACCCGGAGTACAGCGCGGGGCCGCTCGGCAAGGACTACGACGGTGTCGCGATCACGTACGCCGGTGTCGGCGTACGGCCGATGCTGCACCGCAACCGTGTCGAGCAGCGCAAGACGCTCGTCATCCTCGACGAGATCCACCACGCCGGTGACTCGAAGTCGTGGGGCGAGGCGTGCCTCGAAGCCTTCGAGCCGGCCACCCGCCGCCTCGCGCTCACCGGTACGCCGTTCCGGTCCGACACCAATCCCATTCCCTTCGTCACGTATGAAGAAGGGAACGACGGGATTCGGCGGTCCTCCGCCGACTACACCTACGGGTACGGGTCCGCGCTCTCCGACGGGGTCGTCCGGCCCGTCATCTTCCTCTCCTACAGCGGCAACATGCGGTGGCGGACCAAGGCCGGTGACGAGATCGCCGCGCGGCTCGGCGAGCCGATGACGAAGGACGCGATCAGTCAGGCCTGGCGTACGGCGCTGGACGCGCGCGGTGAGTGGATGCCGAGCGTGCTGCGCGCCGCCGACCAGCGGCTGACCGAGGTCAGGAAGGGCATCCCGGACGCCGGCGCCCTCGTCATCGCCACCGACCAGGACTCGGCGCGCGCCTACGCCAAGCTGATCCGCGAGATCACCGGCAGCAAGGCGACCGTCGTGCTGTCGGACGACACCGGTGCCTCCAAGCGCATCGACGACTTCGCCGCGAGCAACGACCGGTGGATGGTCGCCGTACGCATGGTGTCGGAGGGCGTCGACGTGCCGCGGCTCGCCGTCGGCGTGTACGCCACCACCATCTCGACGCCCCTCTTCTTCGCCCAGGCCGTCGGCCGCTTCGTGCGGTCCCGGCGGCGCGGTGAGACCGCCTCCGTCTTCCTGCCGACCGTGCCCGACCTCCTCACCTTCGCCAACGAGATGGAGGTCGAGCGCGACCACGCCCTCGACAAGCCGAAGAAGGAGGGCGAGGAGGACCCGTACGCCGAGTCCGAGAAGGAGATGGAGGAGGCGAACAAGGAGCAGGACGAGGACACCGGCGAGCAGGAGCAGTTCTCCTTCGAGGCCCTGGAGTCCGAGGCCGTCTTCGACCGGGTGCTCTACGACGGTGCCGAGTTCGGCATGCAGGCGCACCCGGGGAGCGAGGAGGAGCAGGACTACCTCGGCATCCCCGGACTCCTCGAACCCGACCAGGTGCAGATGCTGCTCCAGAAGCGGCAGGCCCGGCAGATCGCGCACAGCCGGAAGAAGCCGGACGGGGAAGCCGACCTGCTGGAACTGCCCGCCGAGCGGCGGCCCGTCGTCTCCCACAAGGAGATGATGGAGCTGCGGAAGTCGCTCAACACCATGGTCTCCGCGTACGTCCACCAGACCGGCAAACCGCACGGCGTCATCCACACCGAGCTGCGCCGCACCTGCGGCGGCCCGCCGAGCGCCGAGGCCACGGCCGGGCAGCTGCGGCAGCGCATCGCGAAGGTCCAGGAGTGGGCCACGCGCATGCACTGACCGACCCCGCTCGCGCACCCGCCGGACCCGCACATCTGTGCGGAATCCGCGCAGGGGCGGTCCCCAGGTCAGGACATATCGACATGAACGGAACCGGTCCGTACCAGTCGGTGACCGGATTCTGGACGGAGACTTCCGCTCAGCGAACCGCCTTCGCTAGTGTCCCGCTACGCACACGCCCCGTGGCAGCGCCGCCGCGGAGCGCAGCCGTGAAGCGACTGGGCCCGGACACGCCGGGCCGCCTCGCCGATCGGCGGCCTCTGAAGCGCGTCACTGACGGGACTCGGTGACGCATCCGCCGCTAGGGGGCCGCCGACCTCACCACTTAAGGAGTGGGCGTCGTGACCGCGGAGACCTCCCAGACGCTCGACCGGGGACTGCGCGTCCTCAAACTGCTGGCCGATACGGACCACGGGCTGACCGTCACCGAACTGTCCAACAAACTGGGCGTCAACCGGACCGTCGTGTACCGGTTGCTGGCCACCCTCGAACAGCACGCACTCGTACGCCGTGATCTCGGCGGCCGGGCCCGCGTCGGGCTCGGGGTGCTGCGGCTCGGCCGCCAGGTGCATCCCCTTGTACGGGAGGCAGCGCTCCCTGCGCTGCGTTCGCTGGCCGAGGACATCGGGGCGACCGCTCACCTCACCTTGGTCGACGGGGCGGACGCCCTCGCCGTCGCGGTGGTCGAGCCGACCTGGACCGACTACCACGTGGCCTACCGGGCCGGCTTCCGTCACCCCCTGGACCGGGGCGCCGCGGGCCGCGCGATCCTCGCCGCCCGGCACCAGGTCGCGGACGAACCCGGATACACCCTGACGCACGGCGAGTTGGAGGCCGGCGCGAGCGGCGCCGCGGCTCCGCTGCTGGGCGTCACGGGGGTCGAGGGCAGCGTCGGCGTGGTGATGCTGGCCGACGCGGTGCCCGAGCGGGTCGGACCTCGGGTCGTCGACGCGGCGCGCGAGGTCGCCGAAGCGCTGCGCTGAGGCCTGAGGTCGTTTACGGGCATGGGGTGACCGGCGCCCGGCCGGAAGTGGCCGTCGCGTTAGATTGATCCCGTGCTCCTCTCTCGCCTCACGCGCCCCCAGGCCGTAGCCGTCTGCGCCCTGCCCGTCGTGGCACTGCTCGCCACGGCGGGTTTCGCGCCGTTGCCGTTCTCGCTGGCGCAGCCCGGTCTGACCGCGAACGTGCTCGGCGAGAACAAGGGCACCCCGGTGATCACGATCTCCGGGGCGCCGGTGCGCACGACGAGCGGTCAGCTGCGCATGACGACGATCGAAGCGACCGGACCCGATCAGCATGTCTCGTTGAGCGATGTGATCGACAGCTGGTTCCGTACCGATCGAGCGGTCATGCCGCGTGACTCGGTCTACCCGAGCGGCAACAGCGTCAAGGAGATCGAGCAGCACAACACGGAGCAGATGCAGGAGTCGCAGGACGACGCGACCACGGCGGCGCTCAACTACCTGAAGCTCAGCGACAAGAAGGTCAAGGTCACCCTCACGCTGGCGGACGTCGGCGGCCCCAGCGCGGGCCTGCTGTTCACCCTGGGGATCATCGACAAGCTGAACGGCGACGGCAGCGGCGGTGACCTCACCGGCGGCCGCACCATCGCCGGTACGGGCACGATCGGCACGGACGGTACGGTCGGCGCGGTCGGGGGAGTAGCCCTCAAGACCCAGGCTGCGCGCCGTGACGGTGCGACGGTGTTCCTGGTCCCGAAGGTCGAGTGCTCGGACGCCAAGTCCGAACTGCCCAAGGGGCTACGACTCGTTGCGGTGACCACGCTGAAGGGCGCGGTGTCTGCCCTGGAGGCGCTGGAGACGGGTAAGGGGTCCGTGCCGGGCTGTTAGGCGAGCGCCGGCTTCGTCCTGTTCGGGGTGGCGGCCAGCCGCAGACCCAGTTCTACGAGGGTCCAGCCGAGGCGGGTGCGCAGTTCCCGCGGAGGCTTGGCCGTGAGGGCGAGGCGGTGGGCGTCGGCCTGGGCGTGGAGGTCGGCGATGTGGCAGTCGGCGAGCTGCGCGGTGGTGCCGTTCATGGTGGTGCCTCTCAATCCGTCTCGATGGGGAACAGGTGGGTGTGGATGCGCACTTGCTCGGATTCCGGGGTGTCCTTGTCGGGGACGCGGCCCCGGTAGTCGTCGATCAGGGCGTGCATCTTGACGATGAGTTCGGCGGCCAGATCGGGGGTGAGCCGTACCGTCGCGTCGCTCATGGCGGAGGCGCTGGACCAGGCCGGGGACCACTGGTCGCGGGTGCCGAGCCAGGCGGCCAGCTCGCGGCCGTGACGTGCGGCGCCCTCCTGTATGAACACCTCTGTCAGTCCCCGCACTTCGGGACTCGCGTCCTCGAAGTCCGTGCTGTCGTAGCGGATGCTCTGGTCCACCGCCTGCCACCATCGCTCCCGGCCCTTGCCGCGCTCGGGGGCGTCCTCGACGAAGCCGTGCTCGGCGAGCTGGCGCAGGTGGTAGCTCGTCGCGCCGCTGGACTCGCCCAGCCGGGCGCCCAGTTGGGACGCGGTGGCGGGACCGTGCTGCCGCAGCGCGTCCAGCAACTGCATGCGCAGCGGGTGCGCCAGGCCGCGCAGCGAGCGGGCGTCGAGGCGGCGTTGTTTCCGTTCTTCGTGCTCCTGCATGACTACAAAGGTAGCGTTGCAAAGAAGTCGTTGCAAGCACTTCTTTGCAACTAGGTCTTTGTAACTCGCCCCCCACCGCCCCTACTTGACCAACCCCTCCGCCTTCATCCAGTCCAGCGCCACCTGATGCGGATCCTCCCCGTCGACATCCACCTTCGCGTTCAGCGTCCGCGCCACCGTGTTGTTCAGCTTCTTCGTGACCGGGTCCAGGACCTTCGCGATCGCCGGCCACTTCTTCAACGCCTTCGTGTTGATCTCGGGCGCCGCGTTGTAGTTGGGGAAGAACTTCTTGTCGTCGGCCATCACCGCGAGGTTCATGGACTTGATGCGGCCGTCGGTGGTGAAGACCTCGCCGTACGTGCAACTCCCCTTCTTCACCTGGGTGTAGATGATCCCGGTGTCCATCTGCGTGATGTTCTTCGCAGGGAGGTTCATGCCGTACGCCTTCTCCAAGCCCGGCAGTCCGTCCGCGCGGTTGGCGAACTCGCTCTCCACGCACAGCGTCACCGCGCCCGGGTCCTTCTTCGCCAGCGCGGCCACCTCGGACAGCGTCTTCGTGCCGTACTTCTTGAAGTTGGCCTGGTTCATCGCGAGCGCGTAGGTGTTGTTGAGGGCGGACGGGGGCAGCCAGGTGATGCCGTTCTTGAGGTCCGCGTCCCGTACCGCCTGCCACTGCTTCATGGGGTTGGTGATCGGCTTGCTGTTACCGAGGTAGGTGATCCACGCGGTGCCGGTGTACTCGTACATCCCGTCCGCGTCACCGGACTTGACGGCCTCCCGCGCTCCGATCGAACCCTGGATGCCGGTCCGGTCGAGGACGTCCGCGCCGGCCGCCTCGAAAGCGATGCCCATCATCGCGCCGAGGATGAGCTGCTCGGTGAACTCCTTCGAGGTGACGGTGAGATGGGCACCCTTGAGGGGCTCGCCCCGCCCGACCGTGCCGGGGCTGACGTCGTCGACCATGGGGGAGCCGCTGGTCAGTCCGCAGCCGGCGACGACGACCAGGGTTCCGGCCAGCAGGAGACAGGTGCGTTTCATGAGCCCGCCTCCAATCCCCTTGGGCGCAGGAGCAGTTCGGCCAGGGAGGCCAGCCAGTCCACCAGCAGGGCGAGGCTGACCGTGAGGATCGAGCCGAGCACCAGGACGGGCATCCGCTGGGTGGTGATGCCGGTGGTGATCAGGACGCCCAGGCCGCCGCCCCCGCCGAAGGTCGCCAGGGTCGCCGTACCGACGTTGAGAACCAGGGCGGTTCGGACACCGGCCAGGATCAGCGGGACGGCGAGCGGGAGTTCCACCTTTGCCAGAACGCCGAGTTGGGACATGCCGATGCCTCGGGCCGCCTCCAACAAGGTCGGGTCGTTGGCCTTCAGGCCCGCGATGGTGTTGGACAGGACCGGCAGGACGGCGTAGACGATGATGCCGATCAGGGCCGCCTTCTCGCCGGTGCCGAGCCAGATCACCAGCAGGGCCAACAGGCCGATCGCCGGGGTGGCTTGGCCCATGTTGGCGAACGTCATCGCCACCGGGGCGGCTTTTCGGAACGCCCTCCGGGTCAGCAGGATGCCCAGCGGGATCGCGATGATCAGCACGAAGAACGTGGAGATCACGGTCAGTTGGACGTGCTGCCAAAGGGCCTTGGACACCTGGCCGTTGGAGAGCGCGTTCTCCGAAATGGCGTCCAGGTGGGCCTGGTCGAACCACAGCCAGGTCGCCAGCAGGATCGCCACCAGCGCGGCGGGCAGGAAGGTCAGCTTCTGCCAGGTGATCCGGCGTTTCGGGGGAGTCGCGGGCGGCGGGGCCTCGACTTCCGTCTCCTCTTCCAGCTCGGGAGTGGTCACGCCTTCGCCTCCCCGCCGGCGCCTTCCTGCTCGGCGTGCGTCTGGAGGGCCCGGGCCTCCTCCAGCTCGTGCCGGCCCTCCATCGCCTCCAGCCGGTCGGCCTCCAGGAGTTCGTGCACGGAGTTCATCAGCGTCTCCATGTCGACGACACCGGTGTACTCCCCGCGCCGCCCGGTGACCGCGACCCGCCCCGCGTTGTCCGTGAGCACCGCCTCCAGCGCGTCCCGGAGCGTCGCGTCGCGGGTCACCGTGTCGCTGACCAGCGTGCCCGCCCGGGCCAGCGACCCCTTGGCGCGCATCATGTCGCCGCGCCGCAGCCACTTGTAGGGCCGGCCGCGCTTGTCGAGGAGGAGGATCTCGTTGGTGCCGCTGTCCCGGAGCCGGTCGAAGATGTTCTGCAGCGGGTCGTCGACGGTCACCGTCGGGTAGTCGGTGATCTCCACGTCCCGTACGCGGGTCAGGTTCAGCCGCTTCAGGGCCGCCCCGGCGCCCACGAAACCGGACACGAAGTCGTCCGCCGGGTTGGTGAGGATCGCCTCCGGGGTGTCGAACTGCGCGATGTGCGAGCGTTCGCGCAACACCGCGATCCGGTCGCCCAGTTTGATCGCCTCGTCGAAGTCGTGCGTGACGAAGACGATCGTCTTGTGCAGTTCGTGCTGGAGCCTGATCAACTCGTCCTGGAGGTGATCGCGGGTGATCGGGTCGACCGCGCCGAACGGTTCGTCCATCAGCAGCACCGGCGGATCCGCCGCCAACGCCCGTGCCACGCCCACGCGTTGCTGCTGCCCGCCGGAGAGCTGGCGCGGATAGCGGCCCTGGAACTCGCCGGCGTCCAGCCCGACCAGGTCGAGCATCTCCTCCACCCGGTTCCTGATCCGGGACTTGGACCAGCCGATCATCCTCGGGACGAGCGCGATGTTCTGGGCGACCGTCATGTGCGGGAAGAGACCGCTCGACTGGATCGCGTAGCCGACCTTGCGGCGCAGCTTCACCGGGTCGATGTCGGTGACGTCCTCGCCGCCGATGCGGATACGGCCGCCGGTCGGTTCGATCAGCCGGTTGATCATCTTGAGCGTGGTGGACTTCCCGCAGCCGGACGGCCCGACGAAGACGACCAACTCGCCCGCCTTGATCTCCATGTTGACGCTCTCGACGGCCGGGTCGGCGCTGCCCGGATACCGCTTGGTCAGGTTCTCCAGCTCGATGGAGGCACCCGAGGTCGCGGTCGCCGGCTCGGACGCGGATGGCTCAGGCACGGATCCCCCTGGGAATGGTCAGCCGTCCGAGAAGGACGTACGCGGCGTCGAACAGCAGCGCCAGGACGATGATCCCGAGCGTGCCCGCGAGCACCTGGTTGAGGGCGTTCTTGCTGCCCAGCGACCCGATCCCGCGGAAGATCTCGTTGCCGAGACCGGGCCCGGAGGCGTACGCCGCGATGGCCGCGATGCCCATCAGCATCTGCGTGGAGACCCGGATCCCGGTGAGGATCGGCGGCCAGGCCAGCGGCAGTTCGACCCGCGCGAGCCGCGCCAGCCGGGACATCCCGATGCCCTTCGCCGCGTCCACGAGGGACGGGTCGACCCCGCGCAGGCCCACGATCGAGTTACGGACGATCGGCAGCAGGCCGTACAAGGTCAGAGCGGTCACCGTGGGCGGAACGCCAAGACCGACGATCGGAATGAGCAGACCGATCATGGCGAGCGACGGAATGGTCAAAATGGTCGACGTGGCCGTGGTGGCGAGGTTGCCCGCCCATTCGCTCCGATACGTGACGACCCCGATCACCACACCGATCAGGGTGGCCACGACCATGCACTGGAAGACCGCGCTGGCGTGCTGGTAGGCGTCGGTGAGCAGCTGCTGGTGCCGGTTGCCCAAGTACTCCCAGAAGCTCACATGCCCACACCCCTACGTCGGCCAGGTCGTCCCTTCCGGGTCCTCCGCCGCCTGTTTCACCAGCGGGATGATCCGCAGCGGAACGGGGTTCTCCATCACGATCGCGGTGGCGGCCCGGACAATGCCATCAAAACCGACAACCCGGTCGATGACCCGCTGGAGATCGGCGTTCGACCGGGCCACGAGCCGGCACAGCATGTCCCCGCTGCCGGTGGTGGTGTGCAGTTCTAGTACCTCGGGGACGGTCGCCAAGTGCGCCCGGACGTCCGGGCCTTGCCCTTGCCGGATCTCCAGCGTCGCGAACGCCGTCACCGGATAGCCGAGCGCCGCCGGATCGACCTGCGGGCCGAATCCCCGGATGACTCCATTCGACTGAAGCCGGTCCAGCCGCGCCTGCACGGTCCCGCGGGCCACCCCCAGCCGCCGGGACATCTCCAGCACCCCGATCCGCGGTTCCTCCGCCAACAGCACGATGATCCGGCCGTCCAGACGATCGATGCCCATGGTGTCCGCCTCCGAGGATGGTCATCCTGTACAGAAAGCCCGCCGAAACGGTCGTAGCACTGAACAGAATGCCCAGCCAATATGCAAACTATTGCGCACCTTGCCGGTGAGGGGGAGCCTGCGCTCATGACGCAGACCACTCACCACACCCCCGACACCGCCCGGCAGGCCGACCCCTTCCCGGTGAAGGGAATGGACGCGGTCGTCTTCGCCGTGGGCAACGCCAAGCAGGCGGCGCACTACTACTCCACGGCCTTCGGCATGACGCTGGTCGCCTACTCCGGACCGGAGAACGGCAGCCGCGAGACCGCCTCGTACGTGCTCACCAACGGCTCCGCCCGCTTCGTCTTCACCTCCGTCATCAAGCCCGCCACCCCCTGGGGCGAGTTCCTCACCCGGCACGTGGCCGAACACGGCGACGGCGTCGTCGACCTCGCCATCGAGGTGCCGGACGCGCGCGCCGCGTACGCCTACGCCGTCGAGCACGGCGCCCGCTCGCTCGCCGAGCCGTACGAGCTGAAGGACGAGAACGGCTCGGTCGTCCTCGCCGCGATCGCCACCTACGGCGAGACCCGCCACACGCTCGTCGAGCGCACGGGCTACGACGGCCCGTACCTCCCCGGCTTCGCCCCCGCCGAACCGCTCGTCGCGGCCCCGGCCCACCGCACCTTCCAGGCGATCGACCACTGCGTCGGCAACGTCGAACTCGGCCACATGAACGAGTGGGTCGGCTTCTACAACAAGGTCATGGGCTTCACGAACATGAAGGAGTTCGTGGGCGACGACATCGCGACCGAGTACAGCGCGCTGATGTCGAAGGTCGTCGCCGACGGGACCTTGAAGGTCAAGTTCCCGATCAACGAACCGGCCATCGCAAAGAAGAAGTCCCAGATCGACGAGTACCTGGAGTTCTACGGCGGCGCGGGCGTCCAGCACATCGCGCTCAACACCAACGACATCGTGCAGACCGTACGGACGATGCGCGCGGCCGGAGTGAAGTTCCTCGACACCCCCGACTCCTACTACGACACCCTCGGCGAGTGGGTCGGCGACACCCGCGTCCCCGTCGACACCCTGCGCGAGCTGAAGATCCTCGCCGACCGCGACGAGGACGGATACCTTCTCCAGATCTTCACCAAGCCGGTCCAGGACCGTCCTACGGTGTTCTTCGAACTCATCGAGCGACACGGCTCGATGGGCTTCGGCAAGGGCAACTTCAAGGCGCTGTTCGAGGCGATCGAGCGGGAGCAGGAGAAGCGGGGCAACCTGTAACGCACGGGTCCCGCAAGGGACTTGGGAGGACCGTGGCCGACGCGCCGATCGATCTGTCCGCACCGGCGGTGCGCTGGCTGTGGCAGAGGGGCACCCTGCACGAGCCCACGGTCCTCCAGTCGTTCGCCCTGGACGAGGTCCACCAGCGCCTGTACGTCCTCCAGTTGAGGACGGGCGGCGCCGACACCGGCAACCTCTGCCTCAACCAGCTGGATTACACAGGCAAGTCGCTCGGCCACATGCACCTCCAGGGCTTCGGCCACGGCGTCAGCATGGGTGTGCAGAACACCTCCGACGGCGATGTGTGGATCTGGACCGAGGCCGCCGCGAAGACCGGTTCGGGCGGTGCCTACGGCCAGGCCGTCACCCGGTTCCACTTCGCGAACGGCGCCACCCGCACCTCCGCCGACGTGGCGATCCGCAAGCCGATCGCGAACTCCACCAACAACCAGCCCACGGTCTGCATGACCTCGAAGCGCATAGCGATCCGCTACCGCATCGCCAATCAACCCCGTTACAGGGTCTGGGACCTGGACGCCTTCGTCGCCCGCGACTACGCCACTCCGCTGGCCGACATAGCCCAGACCGGCGCCCACCCGGACCCGTCGATCCCGTTCCAGGGCTACGCCCTCGACGGCGACCACCTCTACCAACTCGCAGGAACCGCCTACAACTCCACCACCAACCCGCCCGCGAAACACGGCAACGCCTACGTCTCCTGCCTCGACATCCGCACCGGCGAACTCGTCCAGCAGTCCCGCACGGAGGCCGGCCACACCCTCACCTACCGCGAACCGGAGGGCCTCGCCGTCCGCACGAAGCCCCGCACCCGCCTGTGCGTCGGCTTCGCGTCCGGGGAGGCGGGCGCACGGAGGTTCTCCCTCTGCTACAAGCCGTAGCCGCGGACAGGGTCGTACGCTGCCCTCATGGCCAGGATCAACGACGTGGGCGGCACCCAGGGTTTCGGCGCCATCGACACCACCGACGACCCCGAGCCCTTCCACGCCGACTGGGAGGCGCGGGTCGTCGGGCTGTTCAACGCCCTGCGCGCGCAGGGGATCTTCAACACCAACGAGTTCCGGGACGCGATCGAGGCGATCCCGCCCGTCGCGTACCTGTCGATGTCGTACTACGAGCGCTGGTTCACCGCGATCACCACCCTGCTGGAACGCAAGGGCGTGATCGCACCAGGTGAGTTGGGGGAGCCGGATGCCTGACCGCTTCCCGCCCGGCACCCGGGTCCGGACCTTCCCGCACGACCCGCCGCACCACACCCGCCTGCCCCGTTACGCGCGCGGCAAGTGCGGTGTCGTCGTCGAGCCGGAAGGGCGCGCGGAGCTGGCCGACGTCAGCGCGCGGGGGAGCGGGGACGCGCCGGTGGAGCAGGTGTACGCGGTGCGGTTCGCGGCCCGGGACCTGTGGGGCGACGGCGACCATCACGTCGTACTGGACCTCTGGGAAAGCTACTTGGAAGCGTGCGAAGAGGAACGTGATGATGAGCGGTGACCACGAGGACGCCTCGATCTCCCGGCGGGTGCGGCGACTTGAGACGCTGCTGGAGGAGAAGGGGGTCGTCACGGCCGGGGCGGTCGACGAGGTGCTCGACGCGTTCCTCGCGGGCGCGTCACCGGCGAACGGGGCACGCGTCGTCGCCCGCGCCTGGACCGACGAGGCCTACAGGGAACGGCTGTTGACGGACGGTACGGCCGCCGTGCAGGAACTCGGCTTCATGGACGGGTCGTTCCAGCGGCTGCGGGTCGTCGCGAACACGGACGCTATCCACAACGTCATCGTCTGCACCCTCTGCTCCTGCTACCCCCTCCCGCTGCTGGGCCCGTCCCCGGGCTGGTACAAGTCGGAGGCCTACCGCTCCCGCGTGGTCCGCGAACCCCGGTCCGTACTCGCCGAGTTCGGCCTCCAGCTGCCCACCGACACGGACATCACCGTGTGGGACTCCAGCGCGGAGACCCGCTACATGGTGCTCCCGCGCAGGCCCGCCGGCACGGAGTCGCTCACCGAGGACGAACTGGCCGCGCTGGTCACCCGCAACGTGCTCATCGGCACTGCAGCGGTGTGACCCGGAGGCTCAACTCGTCTTCTCCTGCGGCTCCTTGTCCGTCGGCAGTGGCTCGTCGGGCGGATCGCCCAGCGCCGCCAACGCCGCCTGCGCCAGCGGCACCCGCAGCGGCGAGAAGTACGGGTTGATCTGCAACGCCTCCTGGAGATGCCGGCGCGCGGACGCGAACTTCTCCAACTCCTTCTCGATCATGCCCCGGTGGAACGCGTACAGCGCGTCCCGCACCCCGCCCCCGTGCACCTTGTCCGTCGCCGCCGACGCGAACTTCAGCGCCTCCTCGTCCTGCCCGGCCCGGTGCAGCGCCCACCCGAGCGCGTCGGCCACCGGGATGCCCGGCTGCCGCGTCCACTCGGCCCGCAGTCGACGTACGGCGTCCTGGGCATCACCGTGGTCCGCCTCGAAGACGCCGAGGACCAGTTCGTCGTCGACGCCCGCCGCCGCGTCCTTGGCGGCGAGGGCGCGCAGCGTGTCGTACTGCACGCGGGCCGCCTGCGCGAGCCCGAGCGACTCGTACAACTCGCCCAGTTCCAGGGCGTATTGCGGGGTCGGCTGCTTGGCGAGGGCGACCTGGTAGGCGTTCAGGGCCTCCGAGGTGCGGCCCAGCGCCGCGAGCGCGCGCCCCTCACCGGCGAGCGCCTCCCGCTGGTCGGGGTCGAGTCGTACGGCCGCCTCGAAGTGCCGTAGCGCGACCTCGCGGTCCCCGCGTTCCCAGGCCAGCTCACCGGCGCGCTGTAGCCAGGCCGCCTGCTCCGCCGGGGCGGTGGCCTTCGCCGCCGCGTCGGCGAGCTGGGCGGCGGCGTCCTCGCGCCAGCCCCGGTCGCGGTAGACGGCGGCGGCCCGCGCCATCACGGCGGGGCCGGTGTGCAGCTCCAGCAGCTTTTCGAGGGTGCGCTGGGTCGCCTTGTAGTCGCCGAGGCCTGTGTACGCGTCGATCAGCAGCGGATACGTCGTCCACCGCCGCGGGGCCGCCTTCACCGCGGCCTCGCCCCAGGTGCGCGCCGCGCGGAAGTCGCGCCGTTCGTTCGCGAGGGCCGCCAGGCCGTCCATCGCGACGGCGTTCGCGTCGTTGCCCTTCGCGCGCACCTTCAGCGCGGTGCGGAGTGCCTCCTCGGCCTTCGGGTAGTACAGGGTGTCCCCGGTCCGCCGCCCCTGCTCCACATAGGCCGAGCCGAGCACCGCCCACGACCGTGCGTCCCGCGGATGGACCCGCACCCGCGTCTCACGGTCGCCGATCAGCGCGGCCAGGTCGGGCAGCGCGGCCGGCACCCCCGCGGTGACCGCGGTCAGCGCCTGTGCCTTGGGCCCGGGAGCGGGCGGCGGCGCGGGGCGCGGCTCCTCGGGCAGCAGCCACAGCAGCCCGCCGACCACGGCGCACCCGGCGACCGTCGCGATCAGCACCCGGCGCGGAACGGGGGAGCGGCGCCTGGGCGCCTCCGCCACCAGGGACGTACCGGGGCCCCGCTGTTCGTTCTCCATGGCGCTCACTGTGCGTCAGTACGACGACCACATCCCGGCACCCAAAGCCACGCGCGGACGGGGTTCACACCGATGGCCGCGAGTGCGACGCTGTGATCATGAGCCGTATCGAAGCGCCTCGCGACCAGGACACCGGGACCCTCGTCGACCGGCTGCTGGCCGGGCTGCCCGCCGAGGCCGTCCTGACCGACCCGGACGTCACGGTCTCTTACGCCAACGACATGGCGAGCTTCTGCCCGTCCGGCACGCCCGCCGTCGTCGTGCTGCCGCGCACGGTCGAACAGGTCCAGCACGTCATGCGCGTCGCCACCGAACTGCGCCTCCCGGTCGTTCCACAGGGCGCCCGCACCGGCCTGTCGGGCGCGGCGAACGCGTCCGAGGGGTGCATCGTGCTGTCCCTCGTCAAGATGGACCGCATCCTGGAGATCAGCCCGGTCGACCGCATCGCGGTCGTCGAGCCGGGCGTCATCAACGCGACCCTCTCCCGCGCGGTCAACGAACACGGCCTCTACTACCCGCCGGATCCCTCCAGTTGGGAGATGTGCACGATCGGCGGCAACATCGGCACCGCGTCCGGCGGGCTGTGCTGCGTGAAGTACGGGGTGACGGCCGAGTACGTCCTCGGCCTGGACGTCGTCCTCGCCGACGGGCGGCTGATGAGCACCGGCCGGCGTACGGCCAAGGGGGTCGCCGGGTACGACCTGACCCGGCTGTTCGTCGGGTCGGAGGGCTCGCTCGGGATCGTCGTGAAGGCGACCCTGGCGCTGAAGCCGCAGCCGCCCCAACAGCTGGTCCTGGCCGCCGAGTTCGGGTCCGCGGCGGCCGCGTGCGACGCCGTGTGCCGGATCATGGCGGGCGGGCACGTGCCGTCCCTCCTCGAACTGATGGACCGTACGACCGTCAAGGCCGTCAACGACCTGGCCCACATGGGACTGCCCGAGACGACCGAGGCGCTGCTGCTCGCCGCCTTCGACACGGCGGACCCGGCCGCCGACCTGGCCGCCGTGGGAGCCCTGTGCGAGGCGGCCGGAGCCACGCAGGTCGTCCCCGCCGAGGACGCGGCCGAGTCCGAACTGCTGCTCCAGGCGCGGCGGTTGTCGCTCACGGCGCTGGAGGCGGTCAAGGGCACGACGATGATCGACGACGTGTGCGTGCCCCGGTCCCGGCTCGGCGAGATGCTCGAAGGGGTGGAACGGATCGGCGAGAAGTACCGGCTGACGATCGGCGTCTGCGCGCACGCCGGCGACGGCAACACCCACCCCACCGTCTGCTTCGACGCGCAGGACGCCGACGAGTCCCGGCGCGCCCGCGAGTCCTTCGACGAGATCATGGCCCTCGGCCTGGAACTCGGCGGCACCATCACCGGCGAACACGGCGTCGGCGTCCTGAAGAAGGAGTGGCTGGCCCGCGAGATCGGCCCGGTGGGCGTCGAGATGCAGCGGGCGGTCAAGGCGACCTTCGACCCGCTGGGGATCCTCAATCCCGGCAAGCTCTTCTGAACCCGAAGCTCGGCTTCCCTACGGCTCACTCCCCGTCCCGCGACTCGTCCGACGGCCACGGGTCGCGCAGCCACAGGTCGTCGGCCGGGGTCGGTGCGAGCAGCTCGGCCAGGCCGTCGTCGATGCCGAGCTGCTCCGCCTCAGAGCCCGGAGGGACCACCCGCAGGGTGCGCTCCAGCCATGCCGACACCTGGGCCGCCGGTGCCTCCAGCAGGGCGTCCCCGTCGGGTGAACTCAGCGCCATCAGGACGACACTGCGCCGCTCCACCTTCGTCGGCCACACCCGCACGTCCCCGTGCCCGCACGGCCGGAACACGCCCTCGACGAGCAGTTCGCGGGCGAACGTCCAGTGCACGGGGTGCTCGGAGTTGATGTGGAAGGAGATGTGGACGGCGTACGGGTCGTCGGTGCGGTAGCTCAGCCGGGCCGGGACCGGAATGCTGCGCTCCGGCGACAGGATGAGTTTGAGCTCCAACTCCCGCTCTACGACTGTGTGCATGACGTGTGTCTCCTCTCGTTCACCGGGCCCTGCGGTGGGCCCGTACGAGTGGAGAGGGCGTGCGGGCTGAAGCATTACGCGAGTTCGGGAATCTTTTTTTCCGCGCGGCGTCACGAAGGCTTCGCGGGGCTTCGGGGCGTGTGGACTCCGTGCACGAGGTTGCCCGGAAAGGGGCGGGTCCGACGGGACGGGCAGTGGCGGTCGCACGGGTCTGATAGATGTGGACACCCCCATTTGACCTCCGAGCAGATACGGGACGACGGACATGAGCGCCCCAACCCCGGCACCCGGTGACGACAGGCCCCGCGAGGGGTACTACCCGGACCCGTCCATTCCTGGCTATGTCCGGTACTGGAACGGCGCGGCCTGGGTGCCCGGCACCAGCCGCCCGGCGCCCTCGGACGGCCTGCCGCCCGGCGCGCCGGGTGCGTCCGTCGAGGAGACCGGGCCGCACTTCTTCGACGAGGACCCGGCGCCGGACAACCGGGTGAGCCCGGCTCAGGCCCAGCACGGCAGCCGCCCCGAACCGGCGGCGGCGTGGGGCGCGGACCGCGCCCACCAGAGCGGCTTCGGCGGCGACCAGGACCGCCGCGTCTCCTGGGGCTCCCCGGACCCGCGGGTCCCTGCGGACACCCCGGCGCCGGTCCCCCCGGAGGAACCGTCCAACCCCGGTACCTTCGTCTTCCGCCGCCCCACCCCGGGCGCGGACGTCCCGTCCCCGTCGACCCCGGCCCCCGACGAGGGCACGACCACTTTCCGCCGCCCGACCCCGCGCACACCCCAACAGGGCGGGGCGCCGGGGGCGCAGGGCGGGGGCACGGGGGCCGGTGCGGGCGGCGGTTATGACTCGCAGGGACCGGCAGGTTCCGGTGCGGGTGTTGGTGGTTTCGGCGCCGGTGGATCCGGTGTGCAGGGTCCCGTGGGGACCGGCTCCGACAACCCCGCCGGCAACGCCCCTTCCAGCGACCCCTCCGGTCCCGGCTTCGGCGCCGGGAAGGCGGCCGCCGCCCGTGCCGCACAGGCCCAGGCGGGTACCGGCTCCGCCGCTCCCTCCTCCGCCTCCACGGCCCTCTCCGGGCCCCAGCAGTCCGCTCCCGGCGTCCCCCAGCAGCCCGGCCCGGCGCAGCCGCAGGGGGCCGCCGTAGGTGCGCCCATGGCTGCCGGGCCCGGTGGCGGGCAGCCGTCCTGGGCGCAGCAGGTGCACCGGCTGGCCGGGGACGAGGAAGCGCCCGTGGCGCCCTGGAAGCCGCCGGTCGAGGACGTGTTCCAGGCGGCGGCCCGGCGGCAGTCGGAGGCGCGGCCCGCGGGGCTCGGCAAGCGGCTGGTCGCGCGGCTGATCGACACCGTCGTGCTCGGCGCGGTCACCGCCGTGGCCGCCGTACCGCTCGGCACCAAGGCCGTGGACCACCTCGACGAGAAGATCGACGCGGCCAAGCTCTCCGGCCGTACCGAGACGGTCTGGCTGCTGGACGGCACCACGTCCGCCTACCTGGGCATCGTCCTCGCCGTCCTCCTCCTCTTCGGTGTCCTCTACGAGGCGCTGCCCACCGCCAAGTGGGGCCGCACCCTCGGCAAGAAGCTCTGCGGTATCGAGGTCCGCGGGATCGAGAGCCATGAGCCGCCCGGCTTCGGCGGGGCGCTGCGCCGCTGGCTCGTCTACAGCGTCCCGGGGCTGCTCGGCATCGGGATCGTCGGCGTCGCCTGGTGCCTGTTCGACCGGCCCTGGCACCAGTGCTGGCACGACAAGGCAGCACATACGTTCGTGGCGGCATAGGGACATACGGCGTCCGGGGTACCTGATTCCGTACCCCGGACGGCCGCTCGCCGGATGCGGAGCCGGGCGGTTCGCGGTCGACTCGGCCCATGAGCACCGAACCGCCTCCGGGCTCCGGCCAGCAGCCGCCGGAAGACGACCCGTTCAGGAAGCAGCCCCCTCCTGGCCAGGGATCGGGCTCACCGTACGACCAGTCCTACGGGAACCAGCCTCCGCAGCCCCCTCCGTACGGCGGCGGTGGCGGTGACCCCTACGGCGGCGGCTCCTACCCCACCGACCCGCTCGCCGGCATGCCCCCGCTCGCCGACAGCGGCCGGCGCACGCTGGCCCGGATCATCGACCTGATCCTCGTCGGCATCATCGTCTGGCTGGTCACCTGGGCCTTCGGCGTCCACGAGTACGACGTCGGCTCCAACGGCGCGTCGTACGCCAAGTCGCTGGGCCAGTCGCTCATCGCGGCCGTGCTCTACATCGGCTACGACACCGTGATGATGGCCAAGTCGGGCCAGACGCTGGGCAAGAGGTGGCTGGGCCTGCGCGTGGCCAACCTCGACAACGGGTCGACACCGTCCGTGCAGACCAACCTGATCCGTGCGGCGGTGCTGTGGATCCCGTTCGCGTTCTGCTGCGCCTGCATCTGGACGGCGATCTGCGGCGGTTGGAGCTTCTTCGACAAGCCGTACAAGCAGGGCCTGCACGACAAGGCCGCCAAGACCGTGGTGGTCAGCACGCGTTGACGTGACCGCGTGACCGGGGGGTCAACACCCGGGGTGCACACAGCGAATCGGCGGGTCCGTGGTCAACGGACCCGCCGATTCGCGTAGTTGAGCTTGAGGTCGAGCTTGGGCTTGTGCTTGGTCTAGGGAGTGCTCCGCTCCCGTACCGGCTCCGCGGACGAGGACGACGCGGCGGCGGACACGGTCTCCCGCCGTCGTACCGACACCGGCACGCGCTGCCGCTGCGGAACGGCCGGAGCTGCGGTCTGGGGGGCGGCCTGGGCCGCTGCCGCGGCGCGGGTCTTGGGCTGCGGCACCGTCAGGGAGACGAGCAGCCCGAGGGCGAGTGCCGCGCATGCGATGACCGCGATGCCCAGACCGGAGTTCGTCTGTGACAGCAGCAGCATGGCGAGCGTCGAGAAGATCACGGTGAACGAACCGTAGGCGAGCTGTGCGGCGGTCGGACGAGGCATGGCAATCGAGTCCTCGTTAGGGGGTGGAGGGGAGCCCGTGAAACGGGGGTGCGACAAGGATGTCGGCCTGGCTTTCCGCCGGTTCCGGGCGTTCCGCCAATCGACTCTATTCGCCTGCATGCCCGAGTGGAACGTGCAGTAAGCATGACCTAACACACAGCTCCGGAGCATGGGGGGCGCACGGAGTCATACCGTCCACCAAGTGGACGGATGCACGCGCCCGTTGAGGGGGGTGCGAGTCGGCCGTGCGTGTCCGTAAAGCGGACCCCGGCTTCGCATAGTGCACTTGTCCTGCTCAAGTCAAGGTCTGTCTTTTCTCGTAAACCTCTAGTCAAATAACGTCACTTGACTATCACGCGGACACCGCGCGCGGACCTTCCATGACTTCCAGGACCCCCCTTCCGCGCGGTCGGGTGCGCAGGGGAGGACCTCAAGTGACCAGCAGACCCTGGACGTTCAGAGCGGCCGCGGTGGGCGTCGCCCTCGCGGCGGCCACCGCCACGTTCTCTACGTTCGCCGTGGCGGAGGCCGGTACCTCGGCCAACTCCGCCAGTGTGGACCGGCACGACCCGGCACCGGTCGCACAGAAGGAGCACGACCTCGACGGCCCGCTGAGCAAGACGCAGGACGCGCAGCGCCAAGAGGCCCTGAACCAGGTCATATCCGGCAAGGCGTCGGTCAAGGACCGCAACGGCTCGCAGGTCGTCCAGCTCAAGAGCAAGGGCGGCAAGAGCAAGTACGTCGAACTGGGCCGCGAGAAGACCGACAAGATCTTCACGATCCTGGTCGAGTTCGGCGACCAGGTCGACAGCCGCTACGGCGGCACCGTCGGCCCGCTGCACAACCAGATAGCCGCGCCCGACCGGGCGAAGGACAACTCGACGGCCTGGCAGGCGGATTACAACCAGGCGCACTTCCAGGACCTGTACTTCGGCACCGGCAAGAAGACCGAGTCGCTCAAGAAGTACTACGAGAAGCAGTCCTCGGGCCGCTACTCGGTCGACGGCGAGGTCACCGACTGGGTCAAGGTCCCCTACAACGAGGCCCGTTACGGCTCCAACAAGGCCTCCACCGGCGCCTGGTACGCGGTGCAGGACGGCGTCAACGCCTGGGTCGCCCAGCGCGAGGCCGCGGGTGACACGGCCGCCGAGATCAAGACGGAGCTGGCCCAGTTCGACCAGTGGGACCGCTACGACTACGACGGCGACGGCAACTTCAACGAGCCCGACGGCTACATCGACCACTTCCAGATCGTGCACGCCGGTGAGGACGAGTCCGCCGGCGGCGGCGCGCAGGGCGAGGACGCGATCTGGGCCCACCGCTGGTACGCCTTCGGCACCGACGCCGGCTCCACCGGCCCGGACACCAACAAGCTCGGCGGCACCCAGGTCGGCGACACCGGCGTCTGGGTCGGCGACTACACCATCCAGCCGGAGAACGGCGGACTCGGCGTCTACGCCCACGAGTACGGCCACGACCTCGGCCTGCCCGACGAGTACGACACCGCGGGCGGCGAGAACTCCACCGGCTTCTGGACGCTGATGTCGTCCGGCTCCTGGCTCGGTACCGGCAAGGAAGCGATCGGTGACCTGCCCGGCGACATGAACGCCTGGGACAAGCTCCAACTGGGCTGGCTGGACTACGACATCGCCAAGGCCGGCACCAAGTCGAAGCACACGCTGGGCGTCGCGGAGTACAACACCAAGAACGCACAAGCACTCGTGGTGCAGTTGCCCGAGAAGGCCGTCACCACCGAGGTCGTCGCCCCGGCGCAGGGCGCCACGCAGTGGTGGAGCGGCAGCGGCAACAGCCTGAGCAACACCCTTTCCCGGTCGGTGGACTTGACCGGGAAGACGTCCGCCGCGCTCACCCTGGACGGCTGGTACGACGCCGAGGCCGACTACGACTACCTCTACACCGAGGTGTCCACCAACGGCGGCACGAGCTGGACCCCGATCGACGGCACCCTCGCCGACGGCTCCGCCATCCCGCGTGACGGCAGCGGCAACCCGGCCCTCACCGGCACGGCGGCCGCGTACCAGAAGCTGACGTACCCGCTGGACGCCTACGCGGGCCAGAAGGTCGACGTCCGCTTCCGCTACCAGACGGACAGCGGTGTGGCGCAGAAGGGCTTCACCGCCGACGAGATCACGGTGACCGCCGACGGTGCCGCCCTCTTCTCCGACAACGCCGAGACGGCCGACCCCGCGTGGACGGCCAAGGGCTTCACCCGCATCGGCTCGTCCTTCACGGACGACTACGCGCAGTACTACATCGCCGAGAACCGTCAATACGTGTCGTACGACAAGGTGTTGAAGGTCGGCCCGTACAACTTCGGCTTCTCGACGACCCGTCCGGACTGGGTGGAGCACTACGCCTACCAGAACGGCCTGTTGATCTGGAAGTGGGACACCTCGCAGGCGGACGACAACACCAGCGAGCACGCCGGTGAGGGTCTGATCCTGCCGATCGACTCCCACCCGACGCAGCTGAAGTGGTCCAACGGCACGTTGATGCGCAACCGCGTGCAGGCCTACGACTCGCCGTTCGGCCTGGACCGGACGGACTCGATGACGCTGCACAACGCGGACGTCGCCACCAAGATCAAGTCGCAGCCGGGCGTGCCGGTCTTCGACGACGGCAGGTCCACCTACTACGACACGTCGAACCCGACGGCCGGTGTCAAGATCACTGACACCAACACCCGGATCAAGATCACCAAGGAGTCGCACGACGGCTCGACGGTGAGCCTCCAGGTCGGTCCTTCGGCGAAGTAGTCGGTAAAAGCGCAGGTCAGAAACGTATCGGCGGTGACCCCCTGGCGGGTCGCCGCCGATCCGTGTTTAGGTGCGTCCTGTGCTTGGCTTATTGACACCGACCTCGACCTCGACCCGCCAGGGGGTGTGACCGCATTGTCCGCAGGAGGTTTCTGCAGGCTGCCGACCGGCAGCGTGGTGGTGGCGTTGAACCTGCCCAGACCTAGCGCCCAGGGTGACGGCTGCGTCCGCGTTCTCGTCCACGCACGCAACCGCGCCCGGGCCCTGACCCGGCTCCGCAACCTCGGAATGCGGGCCGTCTACCTGCGCGGCAACGCGGAGCCGCCGACCCCGGACGAGATCACGGCCGTCCTGCACCACCCCGACGGCCTGATATGGCGTACGGCTCCTGCTCCTGACAACGCTGTCGCGATCCCGGGCCCGGAGCTGCCGCAGGAGCTGTGGCACCCGATCCGGGCGCTGCTACGGAGGCCCGCGGCCTCGGCGTAGCCGCGAGGGCGTCGCAGACGAGGGCGCGACGTGGACCCGTCCTGAGTGGCCCGTGTGGCCCCGACAGGCGGCCCGGGGCGATCGACCCCATCCTGGGATGGCTCGGGGCACCCTAGACCGCTGCGGAGGCCCGTTCGTGGCTACCGTCCTCTATCGCCTGGGGCGTCTGGCCTTTCGCCGGCGCTGGTATGTGACCGTCCTCTGGGTCGTGATCCTCGCGGCCCTCGGCTTCGCCTCCAGCAAGGCGGCCGAGGCACCCGCCACCACCTTCTCCACCCCGGGCGTCGAGTCCCAGCGGGCCTTCGACCTGATCCAGCAGCGCTTCCCCGGTGTGCAGGCGGACGGCGCCGTGGCCCGTGTGGTGTTCGTCGCCCCCGGTGGGCAGAAGATCACCACCGGTACGGACCGCGCGGCCGTGGTCCGGCTCGTCGACGAGGTGTCCGGCGGACCGCAGGTCGCGAGCGCCGTGAACCCCTTCCTGGCGGGCGCGGTCAGCAAGGACGCGACGACGGCGTACTCGACGATCACGTACACGGTGCAGGCCAACGACCTCACCGACGCCGCGAAGAACAACCTGAAGAACGCGGCCCAGCAGGCCCGCGCCTCCGGCCTCACCGTCGAGATCGGCGGTACCGCCCTGGCGGCCCAGCCCGCGGCGGGTGGCGTCGGCGAGGTCATCGGCGTCGGCATCGCCGCCGTAGTGCTGCTGATCACCTTCGGATCGCTCGCCGCCGCCGGACTCCCGCTGCTGACCGCGCTCCTCGGCGTCGCCATCTCCATGACCGCGATCACCACGCTGGCCAGCACCCTCGGCCTCTCCGACACGACCGGCACCCTCGCCACGATGCTCGGCCTGGCCTGCGGCATCGACTACGCCGTGTTCGTCGTCTTCCGCTACCGCGAGGAACGCGCCAACGGCCACACCACGGAGGAAGCGGCGGGCCTGGCCGTGGGCACGGCCGGTTCGGCGGTCGTGTTCGCCGGCCTCACGGTCGTCATCGCACTCGCCGGCCTCTCCGTCGTGGGCATCCCGCTCCTCACCAAGATGGGGCTGTGCGCGGCCGCCGCGGTCGCCCTCGCCGTCCTCATCGCGCTGACCCTCGTCCCCGCCCTGCTCGGCTTCTGGCCGCGTGCCGTCCTCTCCCGCCGCTACAAGACCACCGGCCGCCGCATCCAGGGCGTGGCCGGCAACATGGGCAGCCGCTGGGCCGGGTTCGTGCTGCGCCACCCCTGGCCGGTGCTGTTCGGCACGGTCGCCGCCCTGGTGGTCCTCGCCCTCCCCGTGCTGGGCCTGCAACTGGGCCAGTCCGGCGACGAGGCCAAGTCCACCGCGACCACGGAACGCCGCGCCTACGACGACCTCGCCAAGGCGTTCGGCCCCGGCTTCAACGGCCCCCTGACGGTCGTGGTGGACGTGACCGACTCCGCCCACCCGAAGGCCGCCGCAGCCACGGTCGAGCGCCGGATCGCGGCGGTACCGGGCGTGGTGTCAGTAACCCCGGTCCGCTTCAACTCGGCCGGAAACACCGCCCTGTTCACCGCCGTACCCGCCGAGGCACCGACCAGCGAGAAGACCGTGGACCTCGTCCACACCATCCGCGACGACCGCCCGGCGATAGAGACGGCGGCCCCCGGCGCGACCTTCGAGGTCACCGGCACCACCGCCCTCAACATCGACGTGGCCCAGAAGGTCAGCGGCGCCCTGGTCCCGTACCTGATCGTGGTCGTGGGCCTGGCGGTACTGCTCCTCCTGCTGGTCTTCCGCTCGATAGTCATCCCGATCAAGGCGGCCGTCGGCTTCCTGCTCTCGGTGCTCGCCGCCCTCGGCTGCGTGGTCGCGGTCTTCCAATGGGGCTGGGGCGCAAGCCTGTTGGGCGTGGAGACCACCGGCCCGATCATGAGCCTGATGCCGATCTTCCTGGTGGGCATCGTCTTCGGCCTCGCGATGGACTACGAGGTCTTCCTCGTCTCCCGCATCCGCGAGGCCTACGTCCACGGCAGCGCGGCCCACGCCTCGATCGCGACCGGGTTCCGCTACAGCGCCCGCGTCGTGACGGCCGCCGCCCTCATCATGATCTCGGTCTTCGCGGGCTTCATCACCGCAGGCGACTCCATGATCAAGATGATCGGCTTCGGCCTCGCGATCGCCGTCCTCTTCGACGCCTTCATCGTCCGCATGGCCTTCGTCCCGGCCGTCCTCGCGATCCTGGGCGACCGCATCTCCTGGCTACCGGGTTGGCTGGACCGCCTGCTCCCGAACGTCGACATCGAGGGCGAGAGCCTGAGCCGCCAACATCCGGCGACGGAGCCGGTGGACGACCCCGAGAAGACGGCCGTATGAATCCGGGTGCACCGCAGCGCCCCTTCTAAGGGCGCTGGGCTGTATCGATCTGCGGCTCCGCCGCGTGGGCGCGACCAGCCCCACCGGTCGGCAGAAAAAGAACGGCTAGACGACCGGCTTGCCGGTCAACTCCACACCCGCCGACCGCAGTTCCTCCAACGCCCGGTCGGTGGACTCCTTGGCCACCCCAGCCGTCAGGTCCAGCAACACCTGCGTACGAAACCCTTCCCGCACGGCATCCAGCGCGGTCGCCTTCACACAGTGATCGGTCGCGATCCCGACCACATCCACCTCGTCGATCTCCCGCGCCCGCAACCACTCCCCGAGCGACAGCCCGTTCTCGTCCCGCCCCTCGAACCCGCTGTACGCCGCCGCATACGCCCCCTTGTCGAAGACGGCGTCGATCGCCCCGGATGCGACCGCGGGCGCGAAGTTCGGGTGGAACCCGACCCCCTCCGTGCCCGCGACACAGTGCGCGGGCCAGGAACGGGCGTAGTCGGGGTTGTCGGCGAAGTGCCCGCCGGGCGCGATGTGGTGATCACGGGTGGCCACGACATGCCGGTACCCGGCGGGCGCCTGCCCGATCAGCTCGGTCACGGCGGCGGCCACGTCGGCACCACCGGACACCGCGAGACTGCCTCCCTCGCAGAAGTCGTTCTGCACGTCAACGACGATCAAGGCGCGGCGCATGGTGGTGTCCTCCGACGGTGTGAGATTCGAGCCTAGAGACTTCGGCGGCACTGCGGGAGGGTGCACCCGTGATTTTCGTGCGGGTCTTAACTACCCGACCGCAGATGCACGTACTCCGTAGGAATCACGGCCTCCCCACGCGACAACTGGGTCGCCGACAGCGGCAGGTTGCCCCGCGCCCCCGCATGCCGGTCCCGTACGACGTCCAGCGGTTCCCGCGCGACGACCTCGCCCCCCTTGACCAGCTCCACCAGTAGCTGCCGGTCGGCCAGTTCGGCCGGGACCGGCCCGGTGCCGATGACCTCGGCCTCCGCGATCCCCTCGTCGTCGACCCGCCGTGCCGCCCACTTGCGCCCGCCGATCGACGTCTTGCCGCCGCTCGACTTCTTCGCGACCGGCACCAGCGGTGCCTTCGGATCGGCGGACTCGGCGCGCGCGACCAGCTTGTAGACCATCGAGCAGGTCGGGTGCCCGGACCCGGTCACCAGCTGGGTGCCGACGCCGTACGCGTCCACCGGTGCCGCCGCCAGCGAGGCGATGGCGTACTCGTCGAGGTCGGAGGTCACGACGATCTTCGTGTTGACGGCGCCCAGCTCGTCCAACTGCTGCCGCACCCGGTGCGCGACGAGCAGCAGGTCGCCCGAGTCGATGCGGACGGCGCCGAGTTCGGGCCCGGCGACCTCAACTGCCGTACGGACGGCCTCGGTGACGTCGTACGTGTCGACGAGCAGTGTGGTGTTGCGGCCCAGCGAGTCCACCTGGGCCTGGAACGCGTCGCGTTCGTTGTCGTGGAGCAGGGTGAAGGCGTGCGCGGAGGTGCCGACGGTCGGGATGCCGTAGCGGAAACCGGCCGCGAGGTCGGAGGTGGTGGCGAAGCCGCCGACGTAGGCGGCGCGGGAGGCGGCGACGGCGGCGAGTTCGTGGGTGCGGCGGGCGCCCATCTCGATCAGCGGGCGGTCTCCGGCGGCGGAGGCCATGCGGGAGGCGGCGGCCGCGATCGCGGAGTCGTGGTTGAGGATGGAGAGGATCACTGTCTCCAGGAGCACGCACTCGGCGAACGAGCCCTCGACCCGCATGATCGGCGAGCCCGGGAAGTACACCTCGCCCTCCGGGTAGCCCCACACGTCCCCGCTGAAGCGGTACGCGGCGAGCCACTCCAGGGTCTCCTCGTTGACGACGTTCCGCTCGCGCAGGAAGCCGAGGACGTCCGCGTCGAACCGGAAGTTCTCCACCGCGTCCAGCACGCGTCCGGTGCCCGCGACCACGCCGTAGCGACGCCCCTCGGGCAGTCGGCGGGTGAAGCACTCGAAGACCGAACGCCGGTCGGCCGTCCCCGCCTTGAGGGCGGCCTGCAGCATCGTCAGCTCGTAGTGGTCGGTGAAGAGCGCCGTCGAGGGAACGTCCACCGGCAGCCCAAGGTCCGCTGTGTTCATGGCAAGGGATCGTACTCCCATCTCGTCACTCTGACGATTTGTGGGGTCCATTTGTGCGGGGCCCCCCTTGTGGTGGCAGCATGGGCCGTGTGACGTCACCCGCACCCCTGGAGATCGAACGCACCGAGTCGGCGGAGGAGGTCTTCGCCGTACCCGAGCCGGACGTCCCCTGGGTCACGATCGTGCACAACGACCCGGTCAACCTCATGAGCTACGTCGCGTACGTCTTCCAGACGTACTTCGGCTACTCCAAGGACAAGGCCCACAAGCTCATGCTCGACGTCCACCACAAGGGCCGTGCCGTCGTCTCCAGCGGAAGCCGCGAGGAGATGGAACGCGACGTGCAGGCGATGCACGGCTACGGTCTGTGGGCCACCCTCCAGCAGGACCGGAAGTAGCGACCCATCCCGATGCCAGGACATTTCGAACCGCTCCGCGACGGCGGCGCCGCCGTCGCCCTCGACGACGTCGAGATCTCGATCATCCGCTCGCTGGCCGTCCAGCTCCTTGAGCTGGTCGGCCCCGGCCCGGGCGAGGACGCCTCCGACGACCCGCTCGCCGAACTCTTCGCCGAGGGCCCGAGCGAACCGCCCGCCGACCCGGTGCTCCGGCGGCTGTTCCCGGACGCGTACACCGACCCGGAGCAGGCCCCCGACTCCCCGCAGGACGCGGAGGAGCGGATGGCGCACTCCGCCGAGTTCCGCCGCTTCACCGAGAACGACCTCAGGGCCGGCAAGCGCGAGAACGCCCTCGCGGTGGTCCGCACCCTCGACGCGCTGACCCTCGGGGGCGACGGCGGCGCGATCCTCAAGCTCACCGCCGAGGAGTCCCGGCAGTGGCTCGGCTCGCTCAACGACCTGCGCCTGGCGATCGGTTCACGCCTCGACATCACCGACGAGGACGACACCGACGACCTCTACCGGCTCCCGGACGAGGACCCGCGCAAGCCGATGGTGATGGCGTACCTCTGGCTGGGCGGCCTCCAGGAGACGCTGGTCAACACTCTGATGCGCTGAACCCTGATGCGCTGACCGGAGCAGCCGTTCCGTTCGCTCAGCGGACCCTCAAATCCGGATAACGATCACGTCACCGCGACGGCCAGGAATGCTGGCCGTCGCTCCTTTTTGTCCGCTTCTCCCTGTGGTGTGTGCCACAAATGTCCCCGCCGATCGCGATTCTGACCGTGATAGATCTTCACGACCGCCCGGCGGACGCCACCCATGTCCCGCCGGGTTCGCCATGCGGCCGACGGACCTCGGCCGGGCAGCTCCAAGTCCATGGGGGGATTCGGAGAAAGGCGCACCACACATGACCTCCGCTCAGGTCGGGACGGACAAGACCCCCGAGGAGGGGTACGAGCGCGGGCTCGGCAGCCGTCAGGTCCAGATGATCGCGATCGGCGGCGCCGTCGGCGTCGGACTGTTCCTGGGAGCCGGGGCGAACATCGCCAAGGCCGGTCCCAGCCTCATCTTCATGTACGCCCTCGCGGGCGTGATCATCTTCTTCATCATGCGGGCGCTGGGCGAACTGCTCCTGTACCGCCCGGTGTCGGGCTCCTTCGCGGAGTACTCGCGCGAGTTCCTCGGCCCGTTCTTCGGCTACTTCACCGCCTGGACGTACTGGCTGATGTGGGTGGTGACCGGCATGGCCGAACTCACGGCCGCCGCCATCTACGTCAACTACTGGTTCCCCGCCGTCTCCCAGTGGGTGACCGCACTCGCCTTCCTGGTGATCCTCTTCGTGGCCAACCTGATCTCGGTGAAGCTGTTCGGCGAGATCGAGTTCTGGTTCTCGATGGTCAAGGTCACCGCGCTCATCGGCATGATCGTGATCGGCCTGGGCGTCCTCACCTTCGGCTTCAGCAGCGCCGGTGACACCGCCTCCGTCGCCAACCTCTGGCAGTTCGACGGCTTCTTCCCCAAGGGCATCGGCTCCTCCCTGATGACCCTCCAGGGCGTCATGTTCGCCTACCTCGCCGTCGAGCTGGTCGGCGTCACCGCGGGCGAGTCCGAGAACCCGGAGAAGACCCTCCCCAAGGCGATCAACACCCTCCCGTGGCGCATCGCCCTCTTCTACGTAGGCGCCCTCACGGTCATCCTCTGCGTCGTCAAGTGGACCGAATTCGCCCCGGGCGTCAGCCCGTTCGTCGAGGCGTTCGCGAAGATCGGCATCCCGGCAGGCGCCGGCATCGTCAACTTCGTGGTCCTGACGGCAGCCCTCTCCTCCTGCAACTCGGGCATGTACTCCACGGGCCGCATGCTCCGCACCCTCGCGGACAACGGCGAGGCCCCGAAGGTCTTCAGCAGGCTTTCCGCGTCCAAGACCCCGGCGACCGGCATCACGATCTCCGTCGCCTTCATGGGCATCGGCGTGGTCCTCAACTACGTCGTCCCGGAGAAGGCCTTCGGCTACGTCACCTCGGTCGCCACCGCCGCCGGCATCTGGACCTGGCTGATGATCCTTGTCAGCCACGTCCTCTACCGCCGCGCGGTCGACGCGGGCCGCCTCCCGGCCTCGTCCTTCCCGGCCCTCGGCGGCGCGAAGTTCTCCTACGTGGCCATCGCGTTCCTGCTCTTCGTCACCGGCCTCATCGCCTACGACCCCGACTCCCGCGTCTGCCTCTACGTCATGGCGGGCTGGACCATCGCCCTGGGCGCGGGCTGGATCGCCCTCAAGATCCGCAACCCGCAGGTCACCGAGCGCCGCGAGCCGGAGTTCGAAAAGGTCGGCTGACCCATCGGATCCCGGCATATGGGCCTCGTCGTACCACTACTCGGTACGACGAGGCCCTTCTGCTTATCCTGACGACCATGCCGACCCTGACCATCACCCAGGCCCTCTTCGACCAGATCGTCGCCCACGCGCGCGCGGACCACCCCGACGAGGCGTGCGGAGTCGTCGCGGGCCCGGTGGGCGAGGGCCGCCCCGAGCGCTTCGTCCCGATGCTGAACGCGGCCCGATCACCCACGTTCTACGAGTTCGACTCCCAGGACCTGCTGAAGCTCTACCGCGAGATGGACGACCGCGACGAGGAGCCGGTGATCATCTACCACTCCCACACCGCGACCGAGGCCTACCCCTCCCGCACCGACATCGCCTACGCCAACGAACCCGGCGCCCACTACGTCCTCGTCTCCACCGCCGACTCCGACGAGGCGGGACCCTTCCAGTTCCGCTCGTACCAGATCCTGGAGGGCGAGGTCACGGAGGAGGACGTCAAGGTGGTGGAGTCGTACTGATCCGGTCCCGATCTCGTACTCCGGATGAAATCCGTCCGAAGTGTGAGATCCCCTACCGAGGACCGGACAGGGAATCGATACGATGAGCCCATGGTTCTTCTCGACGTGAGCGACAAGGCGCCGGGCACACTGCTCGTGGCGCGGCTGCACGTCGACCTGTGCAGGCTGAACAGCGCCATCTGTTGACAGCGCGCTGTCGCCGTACGGCCGTGCGCCGCGGCGCGTCCACGCCTGGGCTGCGCGCCCACCGAGAACCAGACCCCTCCCGCTTCCGACAGGAGCCCCTTGCCATGGCCATCGAGGTCCGCATCCCCACCATCCTCCGCACCTACACCGGCGGCGAGAAGGCCGTCGAGGGTGCCGGCGAGAACCTCGCCGCGCTCTTCGCCGACCTCGAAACCCGGCACGCGGGCATCCAGGCCCGCATCGTGGACGGCGGCGAACTGCGCCGCTTCGTCAACGTGTACCTGAACGACGAGGACGTCCGCTTCCTCGACGGCATCAACACGAAGCTGTCGGACGGCGACAACGTCACGATCCTGCCGGCCGTCGCCGGCGGCATGCGCTAAGGCCCGCTGACCGCTGATGCGTTACGACTCCCCGCTGGCCGCGGTGGGCAACACCCCTCTGGTGCGCCTGCCGCGGCTCTCGCCGTCCACCGACGTCCGCATCTGGGCCAAGCTGGAGGACCGCAATCCGACCGGCTCGGTCAAGGACCGCCCGGCCCTGCACATGATCGAACAGGCGGAGAAGGACGGCCGCCTCACCCCCGGCTGCACCATCCTGGAGCCGACCTCAGGCAACACCGGCATCTCGCTGGCCATGGCCGCCAAGCTCAAGGGCTACCGCATGGTCTGCGTGATGCCCGAGAACACCTCCCAGGAACGCCGCGACCTGCTCAACATGTGGGGCGCGGAAATCATCCCCAGCCCCGCGGCCGGCGGCTCCAACACGGCGGTCCGCGTGGCCAAGGAACTCTCCGCCGAACACCCGGACTGGGTGATGCTCTACCAGTACGGCAACCCGGACAACGCGGGCGCCCACTACGCGACGACGGGCCCGGAGATCCTCACCGACCTCCCGTCGATCACCCACTTCGTGGCGGGCCTCGGCACCACGGGCACGCTGATGGGTGTAGGCCGCTACCTGCGCGAGCACAAGCCGGACGTCAAGATCGTCGCCGCGGAACCCCGCTACGACGACCTGGTCTACGGCCTCCGCAACCTCGACGAGGGCTTCGTCCCCGAGCTCTACGACGCCTCGGTCCTGACCACCCGCTTCTCGGTCGGCTCGGCCGACGCGGTCACCCGAACCCGCGAACTCCTCCAACAGGAGGGCATCTTCGCCGGTGTCTCCTCCGGCGCGGCCCTCCACGCGGCGATCGGCGTCGGCAAGAAGGCCGTAGCGGCGGGGGAGACCGCCGACATCGCCTTCGTGGTGGCGGACGGCGGCTGGAAGTACCTGTCGACGGGCGTGTACACGGCGGCGACGACAGAAGAGGCGATCGCAACGCTTCAGGGCCAACTCTGGGCGTGAGGTGAGGTTTCAGGGGCGCGGGGCTGTGTCGATTCGCGGCTCCGCCGCGGGGCGCGCCCAGCCCCCGCCCACCCGCACCCGACGTACGACCGTCAGCCGGTGAGGTGACGGACCTGATCCCACAGGACCGGGTCCACCACCCCGACCCGCCGCCGGAACCCGGACACCGGCACCTTCCGCAACTCGTCGGTCTCCAGATAGCTGGCCCGCCCCCGCGCATCCCCAACGGCCCCCGGCGGCAACGGAATCACCCCGCCCCGCCCATCGTGATACTTGCTGGTGATCTTCGCGACGGTGACCTTCCGCCCCCGCACCGCAAGCACCAGACAAGGCCGGTCCTTCGCAGCCCCGGGTTGGTCCTCGTAGGGCACGTTCGCCCACCAGATCTCCGCGGGCCGAGGCCGATCCGCCCGAACCCGTCGGGACGACCCCCGCCCCCACCCGTCGACGAGGGTGGCGACCAGCGCCAGCAACACCACAGCCGCGAGCCCGAGCCACCAGTACGTGTTCATGCGAACGACCGTACCGGCGCGCAAACAACGCCGCGCGCCCTCTTGCAGACCCCATGCGCCCCGGTTCCAGCCGAACCGGTGACACCACAGGTGAGTTCCCCCACAACAGCCCTTGGCGGAGGAGCGACCGGCCCTTTTGCGCCTTACGCTCGACGGACCGCACGACCCCCGTCACCCAACTCCAGAAGTTACCCGCCAGCGGAGGTTTCTGCTTTATGAAGCTCACCGTCGTCGGCTGCTCGGGGTCGTTCCCGTCCGCGGAATCGGCCTGTTCGAGCTACCTCGTAGAGGCCGACGGCTTCCGGCTGCTCCTCGACATGGGCAACGGCGCCCTTGGCGAGCTGCAGCGCCACTGCGGTCTCTACGACCTCGACGCGATCTTCCTCAGCCATCTGCACGCCGACCACTGCATCGACATGTGCGCGTACTTCGTCGCGCGCTACTACCGCCACGACGGCGGCCGCTGCGACCCCATCCCGGTCTACGGCCCCGAAGGCACCGAACACCGTCTGACCACGGCCTACGCCGACACCCCCACCGCCTCCTCCATGAGCGAGGTCTTCGACTTCCACACGGTGAAGCCGTCCACGTTCGACGTCGGCCCCTTCACCGTGCACACCGAGCGGGTCCGCCACCCCGTCGAGGCGTACGGCATCCGCGTCGAGCACGGCGGGCGGTCCCTGACGTACTCCGGCGACACGGGTGTCAGCGAGTCCCTCGACGAACTCGCCCGGGACACCGACCTGTTCCTGTGCGAGGCCGCGTTCACTCACGGCAAGGAGAACATCCCGGACCTCCACCTCAACGGCCGTGAGGCCGGCGAGACGGCCACCCGCGCCGGCGTCCGCCGCCTGGTCCTCACCCACATCCCCCCGTGGACGGACCCCCAGGCCAACCTGGCCGACGCGCGCGAGGTCTTCGACGGCCCGGTGGAACTGGCGGCGCCGAGAGCGTCGTACGAGATCTAGCCGTACGTGCGCGGGGCCCCCGGTACCGAAAGGTGCCGGGGGCCCCGCCGTGTCCGGGGGCTCACCGCAGCAGGCTGCCGCCGTCCACCGTCAGGACCTGGCCGGTCAGCGCCTCCGCGGCGTCGCCGGCCAGGAAGCCCACGGTCGCCGCGACGTCCTCGGGGACGAGGGGGCGGGGGAGTGCCTGGCCGGCCAGGGCCGCGTCGAACGCCTCGTCGGGCTGGTACGCGGTCGACGGGGTGCGGGTCAGCCCGGGTGCCACGGACGTCACGGCGATTCCGTCCCTGCCCAGCGCGGCGGCCAGCGTGCGGCCGAAAGCGGTGAGCGCCCCCTTGCTGGTGATGTAGCCGAGCAGGTCGGGGCTCGGCGGCTTCCAGACGGTGTCCGAGGTGATCAGTACGATTCGGCCGAACCCGCGCTCCCGCATCCCGGGCGTGAAGGCCTGGGCGAGCAGCAGGACCGACTCGACGTTGACGGACTGGATCCGCCGCCAGGTGGCGAGGTCGACGGTCTCCAGCTCCTGCGGGTCGACCGCGGCGGCCGAGTGGACGAGCACGTCGACCCGGCCGTACCGCTCCAGGATCTCGGCGGCGGCCCGCCGTACGTCCGCCTCCGAGGCGAGATCGCACCCGACGTCACCGGTCCGGTCCAGGACGACGACCCGGTGGCCCAGCCGAGCGAGTTCACGGGCGATCGCACCGCCGATCGCGCCGGCTCCGCCGGTCACCACCGCGACCCGTGCCGTCGGGACATCAGCCATGGTTCTCATCTCCTGCGTCGCAGCGTCGAGGGCAGTCCTCGCATCCTGAGCATTCATTGCTCAAGCAAGCAAATTGTGCATCAGTCCACGATCGCACGGCAAGTCATCGCTGCGGCATAGTGGGACGTGTAACCGTCGCCCTTACACGCCCAGGGACCGCAATGCCCACCAGCAGCCGCTTCGTCGTCGCCGTCCACGCCCTGGTCGCCCTCGCGGTCAGCGGCGACAAACCCCTGCGCTCCGAGGACCTCGCACACTCGGCCGCCACGAGCCCCGTGGTGATCCGCGGCCTGCTGTCCCGGCTGAGCGCCGCCGGGCTCACCAGGTCCCAACTCGGCGCGGGAGGCGGCGCGTTGCTGGCCAGGCCGGCCGAGGAGATCGGGCTGCTGGAGGTGTACCGGGCGGTGGAGGACACCCGGCTGTTCACCCTGCACCGCAGTCCGCCGCCGCCGGACTGCGCGGTCGGCAGCAACATCGTGGGCGGTCTCCAGCCCGCGCTGACCCGTGCGCGCGAGGCGTTCGAGGCGGAGCTGGACCACACCACGATCGCGGAGATCGCCGACGAGGTCGCCCGCCTCGGGAACTTCACGATGCCGCTCGAATGGTGACCGCCCGACGGGTGGTCTGTGGCGCCACCCGAAGATAAGTGTCGCTGTGTCGCTTACACAGTGCTAGTGTCGGAGCGTCCGCCACTCCTGGCGGACACCACCCATGACAGGAGCACACGATGAGCGGCACCCCCTCGGCCGTCGACCTGCTGCGGCGCACCCTCGACACCTTCCTCGCCAAGGACATGAAGGCCTGGACGGACCTGTGCGCCGAGGACGTCGTAGCCGAATTCCCGTTCGCCCCGGAAGGATCGCCGGCCCGGATCGAGGGGCGCGAGGCGCTCTACGACTACCTGCGCGGCTACCCGGACCTCATCGACATCCGCGAGATCCCCTCGGTGCGCGTCTATCCGACCGCCGACGAGAACGTGGCGATCGCGGAGTGGAGCGTGGTCGGCAGCGTGGTGTCCAACGGCAATCCCTACAACATGAGTTACGCGACCTTCGTGACCTTCCGCGACGGACTCGTCGTCAACTACCGGGAGTACTGGAACCCGAAGGTCTTCCTGGAGGCGCTCGGTGGCGTCGGCTTCTGAGTGACCGCCCCCTTTTCCTCGTACTGCTTGCGGGGGCAAGTTGATAGCCATAATATTGCTTCCGCAAGCAAGTCTGAGCAGATCGTGCGAGGACCCGGATCTCGCAGGGAAGAGGCTGTGATGAAGGCGATTCAGCAGTACGACTTCGGCGGGCCCGAGGTGCTCACCGTCACCGAGATCCCCGAACCCGCGCCGCGCGCCGGACGGGTCCGGGTCCGGGTGGCGGCGACCTCCGTGAACCCGGCGGACCTCGCGGCCCGCGCGGGATGGCTGCGCCAGGTGCTGCCCGACCTGGCACCGCCGTTCATCCTCGGCGCGGACCTCGCGGGCACGGTCGTCGACGGCGACGGACCGTTCGCCCCCGGTACCCGGGTCGCCGGGCTCGCGCCCTGGTTCGTCGACCAGGAGGGCACGTACGCGGAGGTCGTCTCCATCGACCCCGCCCACCTCGCGGAGATCCCGGCCGGGGTCGACGACATCACGGCGGCGTCCGTGCCCATCACCGCCGAGACCGCGTGGCAGGCCCTCGACCTGGGCGGGCTCGAAGCCGGGCAGACCGTGCTGGTCACCGGGGCGAGCGGCGCCATCGGCGGATGGGCGGTCCAGCACGCGGCGGGCCGCGGCGCCAAGGTCGTCGCCGTGGCGTCGGACGGCGACGAGAAGTACGTCGAGGAACTCGGCGCCGACATCGTCCTCGGCCGGGCGCGTGACGCCGGCGAACTCGCCGCCGCCGTACGGAAGTCGGTGCCCGGCGGGGTCGACGTCGTCGTGGACCCCGCCGGTATCGGCGGTGACCTGATCCACGCCGTGCGCGACGGCGGTGTCTTCGTCGTCATCGCGGTCGTGCCGGATCCCGCACCGGAGCGCGGCGTCGACGTACGCCGGGTCAGCGCGCGGTCCGACGGCGCGCTGCTGGGCCGGATCCTCGCCGATGTCGCCGACGGGAAGAAGAGGACCCGCGTCGGTCTGACCCTGCCGCTGACCGAGGCGGCGGAGGCGCATCGCAGGAGTGAGGACAGGTCGGTGCGGGGGAAGATCGTGCTCACGGTCTGAACGGGCGGACCTACGACGATGCCCGGCCCGGAAGCGAACTCCGGGCCGGGCATCAGGCGTTGGACGGGCTCACGCCTTCGTGAGGTCCTCGACCTCCTCCTCGGGCTCGCGGCCCGGGGTGGGGAGGTTCCACTTGATGATCGCGAAGCGGAAGACGAAGTAGTAGATCGCTCCGAAGACCAGACCGATCGGGATGATCAGCCAGGGCTTGGTGGCCAGGTTCCAGTTGAGCGCGTAGTCGATGAAGCCCGCGGAGAAGGTGAAGCCCGCGTGGACGCCGAGCGCCCAGGTGATCGCCATGGACAGGGCGGTCAGCACCGCGTGGATCGCGTACAGCACCGGGGCGATGAACATGAACGAGAACTCGATCGGCTCGGTCACGCCGGTCACGAACGAGGTCAGCGCGAGCGAGATCATCATGCCCAGCACGGCCTTGCGGCGCTCGGGGCGGGCGGTGTGCGCCATGGCGAGCGCGGCGGCCGGGAGGCCGAACATCATGATGGGGAAGAAGCCCGACATGAACTGTCCGGCGGTCGGGTCACCGGCGAAGAAGCGGGTCAGGTCGCCGTGGACGACCGTACCGGCGGAGTTCTTGTAGTCGCCGATCTGGAACCAGGCCACGGAGTTGACGAACTGGTGCATGCCGACCGGGATCAGACCGCGGTTGATCAGACCGAACAGACCGGCACCGAAGGCGCCGAGACCGGTGATCCACTCGCCGAAGTTCGAGATGCCCTCGCCGATCGGCTTCCAGATCAGGCCGAAGAAGACACCCATGATCGTGCCGACGAACGCCATGATGATCGGGACGAGACGGCGGCCGTTGAAGAAGCCGAGCCAGTCGACCAGCTTGGTCCGGTGGAACTTCTGCCACAGCACCGCGGAGAGCAGACCCATGATGATGCCGCCGAGGACACCGGGGTTGTTGTAGGTCGCGGGTACGTCCGCGCCCTTGAGGATCTGCGCGTCGGTGACCGGGAAGGCCTTGAGCACATTGCTGTAGACGAGGAAGCCGACAAGCGCCGCGAGGGCGGTGGAGCCGTCGGACTTCTTGGCGAAGCCGATCGCGACACCTATACAGAACAGGAGCGGCAGGTTGTCGAAGATCGCGCCACCGGCGGTGGCGAAGACAGCCGTCACCTTGTCCGGCAGGTGCAGCTTGTCGTGGATGTCGGCCTGACCGAACCGGAGCAGGATGCCCGCCGCCGGAAGCACAGCGATCGGCAGCTGTAGGCTGCGACCGATCTTCTGCAGGCCCTGGAACAGGCCGGATCCCCACTTCTTCGTGGGTGCCGCCGTTGGCGCGGTGGCAGTGCTCATGGACTTCCTCCATCGGGTGGTGGTCTACACCACTCAGTGGTGTAGACCTGTTGTAGCAGATGAAGTCCGCATAAAGGAACCCGCTGAATCTGCGACCGAATCGCTACGCCACGTACACGGCCGTCCGCACGCCAAAAGGCCCCCGGACCGATGGTCCGAGGGCCCAACTCCCTTACGCCGTCAGGCTTTGGTGACGTCCTCGCGCTCGTCCTCCGGCTCGCGCCCCGGCGTCTTCAGGTCGAACTTCGTGATCGCGAAACGGAAGACGACGTAGTACACCGCCGCGAAGCACAGCCCGATCGGAATGATCGCCCACGGTTTCGTCGCCAGGTTCCAGTTGATCGCGTAGTCGATCAGCCCCGCCGAGAAGCTGAACCCGTCGTGCACCCCGAGCCCCCAGGTCACCGCCATCGACACACCGGTCAGCACCGCGTGGACGGCGTAGAGGACGGGCGCGATGAACAGGAACGAGTACTCGATCGGCTCGGTGATGCCGGTGACGAAGGAGGTCAGCGCGACCGAGAGCATCAGGCCGCTCACCTCCTTGCGGCGGCTCGGCTTCGCGCAGTGTGCGATCGCGAGCGCCGCCGCCGGCAGCGCGAACATCATGATCGGGAAGAACCCCGAGGTGAACTGCCCCGCGTGCGGGTCGCCCGCCAGGAACATGTTGATGTCACCGTGCACCACCGTCCCGTCCGGCTTCGTGTAGCTGCCGAACTGGAACCAGATGGGCACGTTCAGGAACTGATGCAGCCCCACGACCAGCAGCGCCCGGTTGGCGAGACCGAACACCCCCGCGCCCAGCGCACCCCGGGCGCTCAGCCAGTCGCTGAAGTGCTCAAGGCCGGTGCCGATCGGCGGCCAGACCCACAGCGCCACCGCCGCGACCGCGATCGCCACGAACGACATGATGATCGGCACCAGCCGCCGCCCGTTGAAGAAGCCGAGCCAGTCCACCAGCTTCGTACGGTGGAACCGCACCCAGAAGAACGCGGTCAGCAGCCCCAGCACGATCCCGCCGAACACTCCGGGATTCTGGTACGTGAACACCGAGACCGAGTGATCGGCGGCCTGGCACCCGATACCGGGCACCACGTTCGTGCCGCCCGTGCAGTCCTTCGGGAACTGGCGCAGCACGTTGTAGTAGACGAGGAAGCCGACGAGCCCGGCCAGCGCCGTCGACCCGTCCGACTTCTTCGCCATGCCGATCGAGACACCCACACAGAACAGCAGCGGCAGCCCGAGCTGCCCGTCGAGCAGCGCCCCGCCCGCGCCCGCCATCACCTTCGAGACATTGGTCCACCCCAGGCCGTCGTCCCCGAACACGTCCGGCTGCCCGAGCCGGTTGAGGATGCCGGCGGCCGGCAGTACGGCGATGGGGAGTTGGAGACTGCGGCCCATCTTCTGCAGCCCCTGGAACAGGCTGCCCCAAAGGGTCCGCCCAGGACGGGCGGCGGCACTGTCGGCACTCATGGACGCCCCTCGGTAATGTGGTGTAGACCAGTTGGCGACGTGATCGTCACCATCATTCGGCACGCACGACATGACCGCTCGCGAAGCTGGGCCAACTGTGGGTTACTGCGACAAAGCGGTTCGGATCAGGGAGAGAACAACATGGCCACCAAGGCTGAGAAGATCGTTGCCGGGCTGGGCGGCATCGACAACATCGAAGAGGTCGAGGGCTGCATCACCCGCCTGCGCACCGAGGTCAAGGACCCGGCCCTCGTCGACGACGCCGCCCTGAAGGCCGCCGGCGCCCACGGCGTCGTCAAGATGGGCACGGCCGTCCAGGTCGTCATCGGCACGGACGCGGACCCGATCGCGGCGGACATCGAAGACATGATGTGAAGCGCGGGGATCATCCCCGGCTTTGACCCGAGCGTCGACCCCGACTTCACCTACGGCGTCACGCGCTGAGGGGCTCTTCCCACCGCGGGAGGAGCCCCTTCCTCATGTACGACTAGGCTCTTCGCCATGTCTCGAATCGACGGCCGCACCCCCGAACAGCTCCGCCCCGTCACCATCGAACGTGGCTGGAGCAAGCACGCCGAGGGCTCCGTCCTCGTCTCCTTCGGCGACACGAAGGTCTTCTGCACCGCCTCCGTCACCGAAGGCGTCCCCCGCTGGCGCAAGGGCAGCGGCGAGGGCTGGGTCACCGCGGAGTACTCCATGCTGCCCCGCGCCACCAACACCCGCGGCGACCGCGAGTCCGTCCGCGGCAAGATCGGCGGCCGCACCCACGAGATCAGCCGCCTCATCGGCCGCTCGCTCCGCGCGGTCATCGACTACAAGGCCCTCGGCGAGAACACCATCGTCCTCGACTGCGACGTCCTCCAGGCCGACGGCGGCACCCGTACGGCGGCCATCACCGGCGCGTACGTCGCGCTGGCGGACGCGGTGACCTGGGCCCAGGGCAAGAAGCTCATCAAGGCCGGCCGCCAGCCGCTCACCGGCACGGTCTCCGCGGTCTCGGTCGGCATCGTGGGCGGAGTCCCGCTCCTGGACCTCTGCTACGAGGAGGACGTCCGCGCCGAGACCGACATGAACGTCGTCTGCACCGGCGACGGCCGCTTCGTCGAGGTCCAGGGCACGGCCGAGGCGGAGCCCTTCGCGCGCGACGAACTCAACGCCCTCCTCGACCTCGCCGTCGCCGGCTGCGACGAGCTGACCGCCGTACAGCGAAAGGCACTTGAGGCCGCGCTGGAGAAGTAAGAGGCTGGGACGGTCAGGTAAAGGGCGCACCAAGGTCATACCAAGAGAGGCGGGCTGCGGGGTCAACCCGGCGGCCCGCCCCCGCGTCCCTACGCATACGGAACGGAAACGGGGACGGCCGCCCAGGCCCACCCAGGGGGAGGACACCGAACCATGGCCGCCGCAAGCCGACGAAGCCGCAGCAGTCGCCGCCGTATCGCCATAGCCGCCACCGTCGCGGCGATAGGCCTCACCGCCGGCCTCGCCACCGGCTGCGACGCCGTCGACAAGGCCATCGACTGCGTCCAGACCGCCGACACCATCGCCGACAGCGTCACCGGCCTCCAGCAGGCGGTGGAGAACGCGGCCAACGACCCCACCCAGACCGACCAGTCCCTCAACTCCATCGAGAAGGACCTCGACAAGATCGGCGACAAGACCGACAACGCGGACGTCAACAAGGCGGTGGACAACCTCAGCAAGGCCGTGGACAACGTCCGTACGGCGGTCAAGAACGGCGACGACACGCCTGACATCAGCCCGGTCACGGACGCGGCGGGCGAGCTGACGAAGGTCTGCACGTCGTAGTCGTACGGCGGAGGTTGGAATACTGACCGGCATGACACGCCTGATCCTCGCCACCCGCAACGCCGGCAAAATCACCGAGCTGAGGTCGATCCTCACCGCCGCGGACCTGCCCCACGACCTCGTCGGCGCGGAGTCCTACCCCGACATCCCCGACGTCAAGGAAACGGGCGTGACCTTCGCGGAGAACGCCCTCCTGAAGGCCCACGCCCTGGCCCAGGCAACGGGCCTCCCGGCGGTGGCGGACGACTCGGGCCTGTGCGTGGACGTCCTGAACGGCGCCCCCGGCATCTTCTCGGCCCGCTGGTCCGGCCAACACGGCGACGACCAGGCCAACTTGAACCTCCTCCTGGCCCAGCTCTCGGACATCGCGGACGAACACAGGGGCGCCCACTTCGCCTGCGCGGCGGCCCTTGCTCTGCCGGACGGCACGGAACGGGTGGTCGAGGGCCAGCTGCGGGGGCTGCTCCGCCACACCCCGGTCGGCACGAACGGCTTCGGCTACGACCCCATCCTCCAGCCGGAGGGCGAGACACGAACCTGCGCGGAACTCACGGCGGACGAGAAGAACGCGATCAGCCATCGGGGGAAGGCGTTCCGGGCGTTGGTGCCGGTGGTTCGGGAGTTGTTGGGTTGAGTGAGATACGAAAACGGCCTGCGAACCAATTCTCTGATTCGCAGGCCGTTCATGTGCGGCGGAAGGGATTCGAACCCTCAAGCCCGATCAAGGGCCACAGATCCTAAGTCTGCTGTGTCGCCATTGCACCACCGCCGCTAGCTGTCTGTCATCGTACCGGGAGTCGCCTGCCGCCTTGAACGAAGGCTATGCTGTGCTTCTCTGAAGCCTTCCAGGAACGGACTCTTGTCCGCCCGGGAGGCTTTTTTCATGACCTCTTTCATGGCGGTACCACATGTACTCGTACGACCAGCCACCCCCGCCGACCGCCCCGCCGTCGAGCGGCTCTGGCTGATGTTTCGGCATGACCTGTCCGAGTTCGCCGTCGGAGGGCAGCTCCAACTGCCCAATCCCGACGGCACGTTCCGCAGTGAGCGGATGGACGCGGCGTTCGACGGCAGGGATGGGGACTGGGCGCCGTACCTCTTCTGGAGCGGGGAGCGGCCCGTCGGGTTCGCCTTCGTGCGGGGGATCGGCTCGCCCACCCGGATCCTCAACAGCTTCTTCGTCGTGCGCGGGGTCCGGCGGGGTGGGGTCGGGATGCGGGCCGTGCGGGATGTCGTCGCGCGGTATCCGGGGGACTGGGAGGTCGCGTTTCAGGACGCCAATCCGGGGGCCGTGGCGTTCTGGCGGCGGGTCGGTGAGGAGCTCGCCCCGGGGGAGTGGGGCGAGGAGCGCAGGCCGGTGCCCGGGCGGGTCGGCCTGCCTCCCGATGTGTGGATCTCGTTCAGGTACGGAAAGGCGGTAGAGGCCTAGAGTCCTGGAGGCTCAGACGCCCAGGTCCTTGATGATCTTCGCCACGTGGCCCGTCGCCCGCACGTTGTACAGCGCGTGTTCGACCTTGCCGGACTCGTCCACGATGATCGTGGAGCGGATCACGCCCATGTAGGTCTTGCCGTAGTTCTTCTTCTCGCCGAAGGCCGCGTAGGCGTCGAGGACCTTCTTGTCGGGGTCCGCGAGGAGGGTGACCTTGAGGTTCTCCTTCTCGCGGAACTTGGCGAGCTTCTCCGGCTTGTCGGGGGAGATGCCGATGACGTCGTAGCCGGCGCCCGTCAGCAGGTCCAGGTTGTCCGTGAAGTCGCAGGCCTGCTTGGTGCAGCCGGGGGTCAGGGCCGCCGGGTAGAAGTAGACGATGACCTTGCGGCCCTTGTGGTCGGCGAGGGACACCTTGGTGCCGTCGGCGTCGGGGAGCGTGAAGGCGGGGGCAACGTCCCCGGGCTGGAGTCGTTCACTCATCGCGCTAGCGTAACCGGGGGTGCTGACAGTGCACTCCGCGCGAGAGCTGACAGACTGTCCGGCACAAGTACCAGCAGACTTCGGAGGCCGTACGGTGACGGACACGTCGAACACGCCGGACACCAGAACCCCGGCGCAGATCGAGGCGGACATCAAGCACCGCCGCGATGTCCTCGCCGACACGCTCGACGAGATCGGGGTGCGGGTGCACCCGAAGACCATCGTGGGCGACGCGAAGGCCAAGGTCGCGTCGAGCATCGATCACACCCTCGGCAGGGCGTACGTCGGCGTCAACCGGGTCGTCAGTGACGTCAAGGGTCAGTTCGTGGACGAAGAGGGCGCGCCGCGCGTCGAGCGGATCGTTCCCGTCGCTCTCGTCGCCGTCGGCGTGGTGGGGCTGTTCGTCCTCGGGTCCCGGCGTCGCAGTGGCCGTAAGGGCTGAAACCGTGGGACACCCGGCCGCGTACGGACGGGTCCTGGGCAGGTAGGTTCGTGGGCGTGAGCGCCAAGAGAGACGAGCAGAGCACCCAGCACGACAAGCTGCCCATCCGGATGCTGCACGACCGTGTGCTCGTGCGGCAGGACAAGAGCGAGGGCGAGCGGCGTTCGGGTGGCGGGATCCTGATCCCCGCGACGGCGGCCGTGGGGCGCCGACTGGCCTGGGCCGACGTCGTCGCCGTAGGACAGAACGTGCGGACCGTGGAGCCCGGCGACCGGGTTCTCTACGACCCTGAGGACCGCGCCGAGGTCGAGGTGCGCGGGGTCGCCTACGTCCTCATGCGCGAGCGGGACCTGCACGCCGTCGCCGCCGACCGGTTCGAGGGATCCGAGGACTCGACCGGCCTGTATCTGTAGGACGCGTACCTGTTGTAAGCAGCAAGCCTCTAAGGGGCTGGTGACCATCGTCACCAGCCCCTTTTGCCGTCTCTTTGCTACGTTGGAAAGGAACCCGACGAGACGCGCCGTACCGGGACAGCGACACGGAAAGACGACGCACCCCCGTTCAGTACGTACGTCTCGGAGGTGCCTGTCATGGCGTGGGTTCTGCTCGTCGTCGCCGGTCTGCTCGAAGTCGGCTGGTCGATCGGGATGAAGTACACGGACGGCTTCACGCGGCTCGTCCCCAGCGTGTTCACCGGCGCCGGCATCGTCGCCAGCATGCTGCTGTTGTCGTACGCCGCGAAGTCGCTGCCCATCGGTACCGCCTACGGCGTCTGGGTCGGGATCGGCGCGGCGGGGGCGGCGGTGCTCGGCATGGTGGTGCTGGGTGAGCCTGTCACCGCCGCCCGGATCTTCTTCGTGTCTCTGCTGCTGGTCGCCGTCGTGGGGCTGAAGGCCACCTCCGGTCACTAGGCGCCGGCAGGACCGGTCACTCCTTCTTGCGGCCGGTGCTCTGGGGGCCGGCGGTCGTTCCTCCGGTCGTCGTGCCGTCGGTGGTGCCGTCGGTCGTGGTTCCTGTGGTGCCGCCGGTCGTCGTGCCGTCCGTGGTCGTGCCCGTCGTGCCGCCGGTGGTCGTGGTTCCGCCGTCGGTCGTCGTGCCGCCCGTGGTCGTGGTGCCGTCCGTCGTGGTGCCCGTCGTGCCGCCGGTCGTCGTGGTGTCGCCGCCGGTGGTCGTCGTGCCGCCGTTCGTCTGGCCCTGCGTCTGACCCTGGTCGCCCTGGCCGCCGGTGGTGGTCGTACCGCCGTTGTCCTGGTCGCCCGTCGTCGCCGGCTGGCTGGGCTGCAGGCTCGGGGGCGCTACCGTCTCGGCGCCGTCCTGGAGCTGGAGGTCGAAGTCGCTCGCCTCGGTGCCCTTGAGGGCGGACTTGGTGTACTGGGCCCAGATCTCCGCGGGCGCCCCGCCGCCGTTGACGCGTTCGAGGCCCATCGCGCCGTAGAGCGACTTGTGGGCGGCGGTCGTCGGGTCCTGGCCCATGACGGAGACGACCGTCGCCAGGTCGGGGGTGTAGCCCGCGAACCAGGCCGCCGTGTCCTCCTCCGCCGTGCCGGTCTTGCCGGCCGCCGGGCGGTCGGCGGCCTGGGCCGCGGTGGCCGTGCCGTTGTCGACGACGCTCTGCAGGACCGAGGTGGTGGTGTCGGCGGACTCGCGGCTCACCGCGCGGGTCGTCTTGTCGGACGGCAGCTTGATGTCGTTCGTGCCGTCCTTGGTGATCTTCGAGATCATCGTGTACGTGTGCCGCTGACCGTGGTTGGCGATCGTGGCGTACGCCTCCGCCATGTCGAGGACGCTCGCGGTGGACGGGCCGAGCGCGATGGACGGGGTCGCGGTCAGGTCCGGGGTGTCGGACGGGATGCCGAGGGCGATCGCCGTCTGCTTCACCTTGTCCGGGCCTACGTCGACTGCCATCTGCGCGTACACCGAGTTGACGGACTTGTCGGTCGCCGTGCGGACGGTGATGTCGCCGTAGGAGACCTCGTCCTCGTTCTCCGGGGCGTACGAGCCGCCGTTCCAGCCTTCCACGGGGCGCTTGTTGGTGCCGTCGTAGTAGGTGTTGGGCGTGATGGTCTGGCCGTCCTGGGTCTGCGAGTCGTTCTGGATGGCCGAGGCGAGGACGAACGGCTTGAAGGTGGAGCCCACTTGGAAGTCGCCGCGGGTCGCGCCGTTCGTGTACTGCTTCACGTAGTCGACGCCGCCGTACATCGCGACGATGTTGCCGGTCTTGGGATCGACCGAAGCCCCGCCCGCGCGCACGTAGTTGTCGACCTTACGGCTCTTCTTGTCGAGCTTGGACATGACTTGGTCGTTGACGGCCTTCACGAAGGCGTCCTGCTTGCTCTTCTGGAGCGTGGTGGTGATGCGGTAGCCGCCGGCTTCGAGGGTGTCCGCGTCGATGATCTTGTTGGTGGTGAGGTAGTCCTTGATCGCGCCGACGATGTAACCGCGCTGTCCGGACATGCTCGTTGAGGCCGTCGCCTCCTTCGGCATGGGGAACTTCATGCCGGTGCGCGCGGACTGGGTGAGCCAGCCCTTCTTGACCATGCCGTCGAGGACGTAGTTCCAACGGGCCACCGCAGCGGCCTTGTTCTCCGGATGCGCCACGACGTCGTACTCGCTCGGCGCGTTCAGCAGCGCGGCGAGGTAGGCGCCGCGGCCGGCGTCGAGTTCGGTGGCGTCCTTGCCGTAGTAGGCCTGGGCGGCGGCCTGGATGCCGTAGGCGTTGCGGCCGAAGTAGCTGGTGTTGAGGTAGCCCTCCAGGATCTCGGACTTGGACTCCTCGCGGTCCAGCTTGATCGAGATGAAGAACTCCTTCACCTTGCGGGTGACGGTCTGCTCCTGGCCCAGGTAGTAGTTCTTGACGTACTGCTGGGTGATCGTCGAGCCGGACTGGGTGCCCTTGCCGGTCGCGGTGTTCCACGCGGCGCGGACCATCGCCTTGGGGTCGACGGCGGACTCGGTGAAGAAGTCCCGGTCCTCGGCGGCCAGTACGGCGTGCTGGGCGTTCGCGGAGATCTGGTCGAGGCCCACGTTCTCCCGGTTGACCTCGCCGTCGCGGGCGAGTTGGGAGCCGTCCGCATAGAGGTACACGTTGGACTGCTTCATCGCGAGGGCGTTGGCGGGCGGGATCTTGACCAGCGAGTAGCCGAGGAAGAACGCGCCGATCAGCAGCGCCACGAGCACGACGAGCCCGCCGAGCGTCATCCGCCAGGTCGGGATCGCCCGCCGCCATCCGGTGCGCTTGGGCCGCTTGGCCTTCTTGGGCTTCTCGCCGCCGGGCGCGCCGGGCGCCTCGGGTGCGGCGGCCGCTTCCGGCTCTCTCGGTGCCCAGCCCTGGTTCGGCTGCTGCGGCTGCGGCTGGTCGCTCATGTCGTGCACGGACTCCTGTTTCGCGTCGTACCGGCCCGCACTGCCTCGTACGTTCCTGTACGGCCTTGTGCGCTTCTGCGCCCCCAGACGAAGACTCTCGCACCATGCGTTCCGTTCCCGCCGATCGGCACGCACTTGCCCGGAAAATGCGTGGCGTGCGTCACCACCTGCGGACTAGGCTCCTGCGCTTCGGTGTCAAGACGTGGTGGAGGGTGGTTTCTGTGGGCGCTGGGCGGTTGTACGCGGCCGTCGCGGCGGGGGGTTTCAGGCGGTACGCGACGTACCGGGCGGCGACGCTCGCCGGGGTGTTCACCAACACGGTCTTCGGTGTGGTCCTCGTCTACACGTATCTGGCGCTGTGGGACCAGCGGCCGCATCTCGGGGGGTACGACCAGGCGCAGGCGGTGACGTACGTGTGGCTGGGGCAGTGTCTGTACGCGACGCTGGCGATCCAGGGCGGCGGGTTCGAGAAGGACCTGATGGAACGGATCCGCACGGGCGACATCGCCGTCGACCTGTACCGGCCCGCCGACCTCCAACTCTGGTGGCTGGCAAGCGACTTCGGACGCTCCCTGTTCCAACTGGTGGGCCGGGGCGTGATCCCGTTCACCTTCGGCGCGCTGTTCTTCCCGATGGCGCTGCCCACGGACGTCCTGTCCTGGGCGGCCCTCCTGGTGGCCCTGCTGCTCGCGATCCTCGTCAGCTTCGGCATCCGCTACCTCGCGGCCCTGAGCGTGTTCTGGCTGATGGACGGCACGGGCATCAACCAGGCCATGATGATCCTGGGGATCTTCTGCTCGGGCATGGTGCTCCCGCTGAACGCGTTCCCGGGCGCGCTCGGCGACGTCGTCCGCGCGCTGCCGTGGGCGGCGCAGATCCAGCTGCCCGCGGATGTGCTGATGGGGAAGACCGATCCGCTCCACGCGTACGCCTTCCAGGCGGCCTGGGCGGTGGCGCTGCTCGCGGCGGGGCGGCTGATGCAGTCGGCGGCTACGCGGAGAGTGGTGGTGCAGGGTGGCTGAGACGACCCGAACGAGTGAGGGGACGACCCTCCGGTACCCGGGTGACGGTGAACTCCCGCGCTGGCGCGAGGGGTTGCGTGCCTACGGGATGATCGCCGGGATGTGGATCCGGTCGAGCATGGCCTATCGCACGTCCTTCGTCATCACCGTGGTCGGCAACCTCCTGGTGACCGGCCTCGACTTCGCCACGATCCTGCTGATGTTCTCGCAGGTCCACTCGCTGGGCGGCTGGTCACTGCCCGAAGTCGCCTTCCTGTACGGCCTGTCGGCGACCGCGTTCGGCATCTCCGACCTCGTCCTCGGCTCGATGGACGTGCTCGGCGCCCGCATCCGCGACGGCTCCTTCGACACGCTCCTCGTGCGCCCCGCGCCGGTGCTGGCCCAGATCGGCGCCGACCGGTTCGCGCTGCGCCGCCTCGGCCGGATCACCCAGGGCGGCCTGGTGCTCGGGTACGCGCTGCTCCACATCGACGTCGACTGGACTGTCGGGAAGCTGCTGTTGGTGCCGGTGATGCTGGTCTGCGGGGCGGCGATCTTCGGGGCGTTGTTCGTGGCGGGCGCGGCCTTCCAGATCCTGGCGCAGGACGCGGCCGAGGTGCAGAACGCGTTCACCTACGGCGGCAACACCCTGCTGTCGTATCCGCCGGTGGTGTTCGGCAAGGACTTCGTGCGGGGCGTGACCTTCATGCTGCCGCTCGCCTTCGTCAACTGGGTGCCCGCCTCCTATGTGCTGGGGCGGCCGTACCCGCTGGATCTGCCGCCGGGCGTGCAGTTCGCGTCGCCGCTGGTGGCACTCGCCTGCTGCGCGCTGGCCGGGCTGGCGTGGCGGGCGGGGCTCAAGTCGTACCGAAGTACGGGAAGTTGAGGACTGTGGACGAGCACCGCATTCAAGACGAGCACTTCATCCAACTCGACCGCGTCGAGAAGGTCTTCGACGTGCGCAAGAAGACCGGGTTCATGAAGCGGGAGCGGCGGCAGGTGCGGGCCGTCGACTCGATCTCCTTCACCGTGGCACGCGGCGAGATGGTCGGCTACATCGGTCCGAACGGCGCCGGGAAGTCGACCACCATCAAGATGCTGACCGGCATCCTCACCCCGTCCGGGGGCCGGCTGCGGGTCGCCGGCATCGACCCGTCCCGCGAGCGCACCCGGCTCGCGCACCGCATCGGCGTGGTCTTCGGCCAGCGGACGACCCTGTGGTGGGACCTCCCGCTGATCGACTCGTACAAGCTGATGCACCGCATGTACCGCATCCCGGACGCCCGTTACGCCGCGAACCTCGACCGCTGTGTCGAACTCCTCGAACTGGGCGCCCTGTTGGACGTCCCCGTACGGCAGCTCTCCCTGGGCCAGCGGATGCGCGGCGACATCGCGGCGGCCCTGCTGCACGACCCCGAGGTGCTCTACCTCGACGAGCCGACCATCGGCCTGGACGTCATCTCCAAGGCCAAAGTCCGGGAGTTCCTGCGGGACTTGAACGCCGAGCAGGGCACCACGGTCCTCCTCACCACCCACGACCTCCAGGACATCGAGCAGCTCTGCTCGCGCGTGATGGTCATCGACCACGGGCGCCTGATGTACGACGGTCCGCTCGCCGGGCTGCACGAGGCCGGGGAGAGCGAGCGGACGCTGGTGGTGGACCTGGAACGGGAGTTGCCCCCGATCGAGGTGCCGGACGCGCGGGTCGTGAAGGTGGAGGGCCCCCGGCAGTGGCTGGCCTTCCCGGCGTCGGAGTCGGCGGCTCCGCTGGTCGCGCGGATCGCGGCGGAGTACCCGATGGTGGACCTGTCGGTACGGGAGCCGGACATCGAGGCGGTGATCGCGAAAATGTACGCGGAGCAGGCCGAGAAAGCGGCCATGTGACAGGAGGGGAAGGCGGTCTCGCGGTCCCTCGTAGCCCTGCGCGGAGTCACCTCGTAGGCTGCTCTGTATGACCGACGACGCAGTCCCGGAACTCCGCGCATCCGACGCCGACCGTGAGCGGGTCGCCGAGGTTCTGCGCGACGCCGTCGCCGAAGGCCGCCTCGACATGGAGGAGTTCGAGGAGCGTCTGGAGGCGACCTACAAGGCGCGGACGTACGGCGAACTCACGCCCATCACCCAGGACCTGCCGGTCGCCGGGGTCACCCCGCCGCCGGTGAACATGGTCAAGGAGCCGGTGGACAGCGGGAGTTGGGCCCGGCGGATCGTCGGCGGCGAGGGGTCCTCGACCGCCGCCGTGGCCATCATGTCCGGGTTCCAGCGCAAGGGACGCTGGACGGTCCCGAAGCGGTTCACCGCCGTCGCCTTCTGGGGCGGCGGCGAGATCGACCTGCGCGAGGCGAACTTCGCGGACCGCGAGGTCGAGATCAACTGCGTCGCGATCATGGGCGGCGCGCAGATCATCGTGCCGCCGGGCGTCGAGGTCGTCGTCCGCGGCATCGGCATCATGGGCGGCTTCGACCACAGCCAGGAGGGCGTTCCGGGCGACCCGGGCGCCCCGCGCGTGATCATCACCGGCTTCGCCTTCTGGGGCGGCGTCGGCGTGGAACGCAAGGTGACCCGCGCGGAACGCCAGCGCCTCAAGGAGGAGCGGCGCCAGGAGAAACTGGAGCGCGGCTCGTCCGCCAAGCAGCTCTACGGCTCCCACCGCGACGCCCTGTCCGGCCTGCACGACGCCCACCGCGAGGCCATGGACGAGCACCGCGAGGCGATCCGGCGCCGGCACGAGGAGCGCAGGGAACGGCACGAGGAGCGCCGCGAGCGGCACCGGGACCGGCGGGAGCGCAGGCACCGGGACTGGGACTGAGTTCCTGAGGTTTCCGGGAGGGCGCCGAGCCGCCGCCTCACCACGGGGACTTACGACTGGGACTTACGACTGGGACTTACAACTGGGCGGGGACCGCGCCCTTGAGGTCCGCCAGGTCGATCGTGGCGGCCATCTTCCGGTAGCCCCGGTCGCTGGGGTGGAGATGGTCGCCCGAGTCGTACTCGGAGGCGAACCGGCGCGGGTCGTACGGGTCGCGGAGCGCCTTGTCGAAGTCGACGACGGCGTCGTAGACCGTGCCGCTCCTGATCGCCGTGTTGACCTGTTGGCGTACCGCGTTCCGGCCCGCCGAGTAGCGCGGGTGGCCGCCGAAGGGCATCAGGGTCGCGCCGATGACCTTGATGCCGCGGGCGTGGGCCTGGCGGACCAGGGTGCGCAGGCCGGTGAGGACCCGGTCGGCGGTGGCGCCGTGCAGGACGTCGTTGACGCCGAGGTCGATGACGACGACCTTGACGTTCGGGCGGCCCAGCACGTCACGGCCGAAGCGGACGAGACCGCTCTGGTTCTCGGCGGGCCGGCCGGCGAGGCTCGTCAGTATCTGGTTGCCGCTGATGCCCTCGTTGACGACGCTGTAGCGCGGCACGTCCCGCCCGGCCGCGACGGCCGCGTGCAGCCGCTGCGAAAAGGCGTCCGGCCAGCGGCGGTTGGCGCTCTCCGTCGAGGTGGACCCGTCGGTGATCGAGTCGCCGAACGCGACGACCGTCCCGTTCGCCTGGTCGCTCAGCACGTCCACCGCGGTCAAGTACCGCCAGATCGCGGTGCGTTCGAGGTACGGCGTGCCGGTCGCGTCCTCGGCGTGGTCGCCGTCGGCGAGATAGGAGATCTGCCGCGCGTACGGGTGGTAGGTGACCGGTCCCGACGCGGTGGGGGAGTAGGTGGTGACCAACAGGTCGGCGCCCGCCGGGACTTGGAGGCGCACGGCGTCGCTGAGGGTCTGCCGCCCGGCCGGGATGGTGACCGAGGTCGCGCCGCCGAAGGTGAGCCGCCGCATGGTGCCCGCGGCCGCCGCGGAGCTGTTGCGGGTGGCGGCGACGGCGATCGAGGCGTGCGTGATGCTGAGGGGGGCCCGGCCGTAGAGGTTGGAGAGGGTGATCCGGGCGCCCGCGCCACCGGCGCTCGTGTGGACGATGTTGCGTACCGAGCGGCCCGCCATGCCGGTCTCCTCCGTGCCGGTCTCGGCGCGCACCGGGGCGGCGGCCCAGGCGCCCACCCAGGTGCCTGCGGAGGCGGGGGCGGCGGAGCTGCCGCCGGAGCGGGAGCCGGCGGAGTTCTTCCCGTCGTCGCCCCGGCTTCCGTCGCCGGCGGAGGCCCCGACGTATATGCAGGCGGAAAGGACCACGATCAAGGTGATGATCGCGGCCAGCAGGGCACGCTGCTTGGTGGGGGACACCCCCAGACCCCCGTCACGACGCTTGGTCACGGGTACGGATCTCCTCGGGTGAGTGGCAGGGTCCTGCCATTTTGCCCGATCGGGTGAGTACGGGAACTCCTGTTCCGTTCCGGGAGTCGGTCAGGAAGGGACAATATGTACGGTACCGGCGAACGGGTGGAGCGGATGGAACGGACAGAAGCGGGGGCGGGAGCCAGGGCTGGGGCGGCGACCGAGAGTGACGGGTCCCGCCGCACGATGACCACCTTCAGCGCGGCCGACCAGGAGCGGCAGCGCGGCGTCCGCCGGATGAAACTGACGGCGCTCGCCCTGTTGCTCTTCGTGGCCGTCGTCTACGTGCTCGCGAAATGGGCGTCGCACTCGGGCGCCGGTCCCTGGACGGGCTATGTCGCCGCGGCGGCCGAGGCGGGCATGGTCGGCGCGATGGCCGACTGGTTCGCGGTCACGGCCCTCTTCCGCCACCCGCTGGGCCTGCCCATCCCGCACACCGCGATCATCCCCACCAAGAAGGACCAACTGGGCGTCTCCCTGGGCGAGTTCGTCGGCGAGAACTTCCTCTCCGAGGAGGTCGTACGGCAACGCCTGCGCGCGGTCGGCATCGGCAGCCGCCTCGGCGCCTGGCTCGCCGTACCGGACCACGCGGACCGCGTGACGGCCGAGCTGTCGGCAGCGCTCCGGGGTGCCCTCACCGTCCTGCGGGACTCCGACGTCCAGGCGATCGTCGGCGAGGCGATCACCCGCCGGGCCGACGCCCAGGAGATCGCGCCCGGGATAGGGAAGACGCTGGAGAAGATCGTCGCCGACGGCGGTCACAAGCGGGTCGTCGACCTGATCGTGGCCCGCGCGCACGACTGGCTCGTCCTGCACGACGAGCAGGTCATGGACGCGGTCGAGGGCGGCGCGCCCGGCTGGACCCCGAGATTCGTCGACAAGCGCATCGGCGAGCGCGTCTACAAGGAGCTGCTCCGCTTCGTCACCGAGATGCGCGACATGCCCTCCCACCCGGCTCGCGGCGCCCTGGACCGCTTCCTCGGCGACTTCGCGGCCGACCTCCAGTCCGACACGGAGACCCGCGCGCGTGTGGAGCGCCTCAAGGGCGAGGTCCTCGGCCGCGGCGAGGTCCAGGACCTGATCGCCAGCGCGTGGACGTCCGTCCGCTCGATGATCGTGTCCGCCGCCGAGGACGAGCGCAGTGAGCTACGGCTGCGGGTGCGGGCCTCGCTGCTGTCGCTGGGCGCGCGGATGGCCGTAGAACCGAAGCTCCAGGCGAAGGTCGACGGCTGGGTCGAGGGCGCGGCGGTGTACGTCGTGACGACGTACCGCAAGGAGATCACCTCGCTGATCACCGACACGGTGGCGGGCTGGGACGCCGAGCACACGACCCGGAAGATCGAGGCGAACATCGGGCGTGACCTGCAGTTCATCCGGATCAATGGCACGGTGGTGGGGTCGTTGGTGGGGTTGTTGATCTATACGGTGACACGGCTGGTGGGGGTGTAGGAGCGGGTGCAGGCGCGGGTGTAGGGGCCGATTCCCGGGGGCACCTGGAGGGGGTTCGCTCGACGAGGAGGGACCTCGATGGCCAGTGCCAGTGCGAGTGCGAGTGCCGGCACCCCGGCCGGGAGCGGCGGCGGGCTGCCGATCAGCTCCGGCCAGGTCACCGGTATCGCGGCGGGGCTGGTGGCGGCGGCGCTGGCGGGGCGGGCGGGCGGAGGGGCGGTCGCTGGAGGACGTGGCCACGCTGTTGACGGTGAAGTCGCCTTCGGTCGGTGCGGCGGGGTCAGCGGGGTCGGCGGGGTCGGTGTAAGGGTGCCGGGTCCGGTGGATCCGGCAGACCCGCCGGATCTGAGTACTCGTACTCTGTCGCGGCCCCGCCCCGCGGATGACCCTCGTACGTATGACCGAGAAGCTGCTGAGCCCCCTGCGGACGCGCCCCTGGCCGGAACGGTGGCTGACCCGCACACTCGGCGCCGTCCTCGCGACGACGGCGTACGTCGTCTGCGTCCCGTCGGGATCGGTACCGGTACCTGTGCCGGCATCGGATGAGGCGCCCGGTGGCGGCGGGTTGGCGCTCGCGGTGATCCTTCTGCTCCTGGCGGGCTACTTCGGCCGCAGGGACGACCTGGCCTGGCCGTTGCTGCTGGTGGCGGTGCCGCCCGCGGTGCAGATGTACCTGTCCTTCGAGTCGGAACAACCGCTGGCATGGGCGTTCGCGACGCTGGTGATCGCGGCGGGCGCGCTGGTCGCGGCGACGGTGGGACGCTGCTTCAGGCCGCGCGGCGCGGAGGACTCGACCGACGGTGTGCTGTGCGCCGCCGCCCACCGACCGTGAGGAGCCGTACCCGATGACCATCCGCAGGATCGTCCCCGACTTCCAAGTGGCGGAAGGGGGTGAGGACTCGATGGCGACGAACGCACACTTCTACGGCCTGCTGGGCTTCGAGGAAGTCATGCACCAAGGCTGGGTCATGACCCTGGCCTCCCCCTCCAACCCCACCGCCCAGATCAGCTTCCTCACGGAGGAACGCACCGCCCCCGTCGTCCCCGACCTGAGCGTGGAGGTCGAGGACGTCGACGCGGTCTGGGCCGAGGTGGTGGCCTCGGGCGCGGAGATCGTACGGGAGCTGCGGGACGAGGCGTGGGGGGTACGGCGGTTCTTTGTGCGGGATCCCGGTGGGCGGGTGGTGAATGTGCTTGGGCATCAACGGGGCGTTGCGGACAGGTGAGTTGGGGGCGTCGGCGCGCCGGGCGGGGTGGGGCGGGACGGCGCCGAATGGACTCGGTGCGCCGGTTGCCGAGCCGAGTCGGCTACGCGGACGCCGGGTGGGGCGGGCGTACCGGGTTGCGTAAGTCAGCTGCGCCGGCGCCCAGTTGCTCAGGTGTGCCGGTCGGTGGGTGAGTCGGCGGGCTGGGCTGGATGAGTCAGGCGCACCGGTGCCGAGCAAGTCAGGCGCGCCGACGCCCAGTTGGGCAGGGCGCGCCGGTGCCGGGTGAGTCGGATGCGCCGGTGACCGACGGAGTCACGCGTTCCGGTCGGCGATCGCCCAGGATGCGAGGGCTACGGCGCCGGCGACCCCGAAGACCGCGGGCCAGGCGCCGACCTTCTTGGCCAGGGGGTGGGAGCCGGCGAACGCGGCGACGTAGGCGACGGTGAGGGCCCCGGCCGCCTTGCCGCCGGCCTGTTGCCGCCACTGCTGCGCGGCGGTGGCCCCGGCAGCGGCGAGGACGACCCCGCCGAGCTGCCGCTTCCTGGTCCAGCGGGCCACGCCGTACCCACCGACGAGCCCGCTCGCGGCGATCACCGCGCTGGGAACGCTGGGGACCTTGGCCATGACGTGCCTCCTGGAGCTGACGGAACGGATGGAACCGAGCTGACCTGCTGTCGCCACCGAGGCTAACGTGCGGCCCATTTCGACGGCTGTCAGGTCCCCCGGTCCGATCCGGAGCGGTCCGATCCGATCCGGAGCTTGACCATCCCGGTGTGCGGACCGGGTGTGCGGACCCGGGGTTGGGGCACCCCGCCCCGAGTCCGCACCACTCTGTGCCCTACGACCTACGGCTCACGAGGAGAGCCACTCCGTGGCGTTGAGGGCGAGGGCGGCGTTGGTGGCACCGGTGTCGTTCCAGCCGTCGTAGAGCGTGTTGCCGGACTGGCCGGTGCCGTCGTCGACCGGCGAACTGTCGCCCCAGAACGCGACCTTGCCGCTTCCGAAGGTGCTGGTGGCGAAGAAGGCGCCGGTGTTCCCGGAGTAACCGCTGCGGTACAGAAGCCCCTTGGCGGCGGAGTTGTCGGCCGGCTTGATCGTGGCCGTGGTGCCGTTGGCGATCAGGCTCTTGGTGACGGTGCCGAAGGAGCCGTGCAGCACCGGGTTGCTGCTGTCGCTGATGGCGGCCGGGTAGCCGGAGCTGATGTTCAGCGAGTCGATCGAGAGGCCGAACGGGTCGGTCGAGTCGACGCTGTTGTTCGTCATCAGGTCGTTGAGGATCTGGACCGCGTCGTAGCCGTCGTTGTTGCGGTCGGACCCGGTGTGGTCGGAGATCATGAACAGCCCGCCGCCCGCCTTCACGAAGTTCATGATGGCGGTCTTCTCGGCGGTCGTGAACTTGATGTTCGGCTCGGGCAGCACGAGCGTGTCGAAGTTCGACAGGTCGGTGGCCGAGGAACCCCCGTAAGTGAGCGCGCTGGTCGCGGTCTTGAGGCTGTAGTCGCCGGTCTTCTGCAGGGCGATGCCCCACGACGAGAGCGCCCCGGTCCAGTCCTTGTCGGAGGAGGGGGAGGAGTCCTGGGACAGCGGGTCGGGCTTGCTCGTGGAGATGATCCAGTCGGCGTTGCCCGCCTCCTCGGCGTGCCCGTCGTCGAACAGCACGCGGTGCGTGGTGGCGGCGTGCGCGGGCGTGACGGTGGCCGCCTGCACGGCAGCGCCCGTGGCGAGCATGCCGAGGACGGTGAGGGCGGTGGTGAACCTACGGCGTGACGCGTAGGCGAGTGTCATGGACTTGCCAAGACTGAGCATCCGGTGAACCTCCGTGAGTGGGGGGATTCCATCAGTGGGGGTGGAATGAACAGGGGTGCGGGTGCGGTGGGTGTCGCGGGCGTTACGGGTGCTGCGGATGTCACTGACTGCGGTGAATCTTCGCGCGTAGAACGGTAGTTGAGTGATCACCGATCGACACACGGGAGGACGGTACACAGAGGGGCGGGGGTGTCGGGAGGGGGCCTCGGCGGTTCACGTAGATCTCTTACTTCACGACCCGGCGCCGACCTCTTTTGGTCAACTCTTGATCGTCCTTGACCTGTTCGTGGCAGACTTGGAGGGGCGAGATGTGTGTGCTCGCGCGATGTCACGGCTGAACGGGGGACGGGGATCATGTCGTGGGACGAGGAATGGGCACAGCTCAAAGCGGACGCGCTGGCGCGGCAACAGCCGTCGGCGGGGATGCGGTTGAACCAGTTGCCGGCCGATCCGGGCGGTTCGTCCACCGGGCCGGCCGGCGGTGGCGCGGACGGGTTCTCTGTCAACGCGGGCTCGGTCGACGGGAGTTCGCATCTGCTCATCGAGATCGCGGGAGTCCTGTACGAGGGACGCATGGACGGGGAGAACGCCACGATGGCCCGGGTGCCCCGGTCCCACCCGGACGTGGCCTCGAACGTCGAGGCGTTCGCCCGGTTCGCCCAGGACCAGTACACGGACGCGGTCGTCCTGCTGGCGGCACTGTCGGGCAGGCTGAAGTCCGCGAACAACGCGTACACGCAGTACGACGGTGACGTACGCGGGCAGCTGAACTCCGTTCTGGTGGCGGGTCGTTACACCGAACCAGGGAACCGGTGATCCCGTGGCCCACCGCGAGGACGTCGAGTTCCTGGAGGACGCGAACCCGGCGCTCATCGGCCGTAGCGCCGCCGAGTTCATGCGTTTGCACAAGTTGATCGACACCACCGACGACGCCTTCCGGAAGGCGGTGAAGGTTGACTGGCGGAGCGACGCCCGCGAGCTGTACGCGAAGCGGCTGAGCGAGGCCAAGGGTCTCACCGACGCCCTGTCGGAAGCCTTCCGCAGAGTGGGGAACGCCCTCACGACGTATGCGGACGCGGTCACCACGGCCAAGAGCCACTACAAGAGCGGCAAAGCCAGCGAAGGCAAACTGTCCGAGGTGATGTCCCGGGAGGCCACCGCCGTCACCCCGACCGCCCGCGCAGCGGAGCCCATGAGGCAGTGGGAGGACCTCCGGGCCACCACGGGCGTCATGGACTGGTTCGCGGAACTGACGGTCGACGTCGACGCGATCCGCGAGGACGCCGAGCGCTACTACAACCAGACCAGTGGCCACTACGGCGACGCCCTGCGCGTGGAGTCGGAGGCGCGCGAGACGTGCGTCGCGGACATCAAGGCCGCCAACCGTTCCCTTCCCGACTTCCAGAGCCCCATCGCGGACCCGGGTCAGTTCCTCAGGAACCTCGGCCCGTTGCAGGCCGAGGCGCGCCAGGCGAGCGACAACCCGTACGCCCAACTCCCGGGCGCCGGGCCGAAGGTGGACTCGATCCCCACCATGGGCGGGAACGTCGTGGTCAACGAGACGCTGTCACGCATCCAGACCCGCATCGACGGACTGCCGGGCGCCGAGGGCAACAACTACTGGCTGCCGTCGAACTCCGACGAGAGCCGCCGCCAGTACATCTCGGCCAACAGCGCCGTCATCAAGGCCGCCGCCCAGGACGCGGGCCTGCCGCCCGAGATGGTCGCCGGCATCGCCTGGCAGGAGGTCGAGGGCGATCCGGGCGTCCTCGACGACCTGGCCTACGAGGGCCGCAAGGTCCTCCCCTTCAGCGAGGACCCCGACCGCACCTCGATGGGCCCCATGTCCATCCAGGTCCGCCGTGCCGCCGAGGTCCTCGGCTACGACCCGAACCACCTGACCGACATGCAGCGGGACGTCGTGGTGGACTCGATCAAGGACCCGGCCAGGAACATCTTCATCTCCTCGGAGTACCTGGCCCAGCTCAAGGCGGAGAGCGGCTTCGCGGATGTCCCGCCGGACCGGATGACCCGAGCCCAGCTGCAGGAGCTGGCCGCTCGCTACAACGGCGGTCCCTACTATGAGGACCCCGCTGCCCAGGCCTACGGTCGCGGTTTCGACCGCAAGCTGGACGACGCCAAGGAGGCCCTGAAGTGACCAGCCCTGTCCGCCCCTCGACCCCTCACGCGGACGTGCGGGCGCCCCGCCCCTCGCGCACCCGCATCGCGTCCGCGCTCTGCGCCCTCGTCCTCACCCTGGGCCACCTGGTGACGGCCTACCTGACGCTCCTGGCCTACGCGGCGGACCCCTCGGGCCCCTGGGACAGCGAGACGGTCGCCCACTCGAACTTCGCGGCGGGCACTGCCCTGGCGCTCACGGCGGTTGTAGCGGGGCTGAGTCGGGTGTTCGTCAAGGCGGGATGGGTTCGCAGGTGGTGGTACGCGGTTCCGGCGGGCCTGGCGGTCGCGGCGCTGCTGCGACTGACGCTGCTGGCTCCGGAACTCTGACCGGTCGGTTCGGAAAAAGAGAGGGGGTGCCGGGCGCCGTGATGGAGGCGGCCCGGCACCGGAGTACTGACGTGTGGTGCTGATGTGTGGTGCTGATGTGTCGTGGTGCTGCCGAACCGCCGCTTACCGTACGTCGACGAAGTCGCCGGGCGCTGTCGCCGCGGCGGTGGTGGCGGTGCCGGCGAAGACGTAGCGGTAGTAACCGTCGACCGTGGCCTTGGTGGTGGTCTTCAGGACGCCGGTGCTGTTGGTCTTGACCGTCTTGAGGGTGGTGTAGGTGCTGCTGCTCTTCTTCCGGAACTGCAGCTTCACGGGCTGGGACACATAGCCCGCGTACTTGCCCGTCGACCAGTTCGCGCGCGCCAGCTTGCCCGTGACCGTGATGGTCTTGCCCTTCTTGACCGGCTCGGGCGTGGCGTTGGCGGTCAGCGTGGAGGCCTTCTTGATCGAGGCGGTGGCGACGTCGTCGTTGTAACTGGCGTTCGCGTACAGGTCCCAGGCCCCCAGGAACAGCTTCCAGGTCCCGGCCACGCCGTTGTCCTTCATATCGGTGGCGGGGTGAATGTTGAAGACGGCCTTGCAGGTGTACGTGCCCTGGGTCGCCGTCTCCGTGCAGTTGGGGTCGTCGTCCGTCCCCAGCCCACCGGTGATGCCGTCCGTGGTCGAACTGTCGGTCCCCTGCCACAGGAACGCCTCAGTGAGGGCGACACCGCTGGCGTCCGTGGCGGTGTACGTGACGGTGACGGACTTCGTGCCGGTGGTGCCGAGGACGATGTCCTTCCCGCTGTTGATCACGGCGTGCGAGAACTTGGTGTTGCCCAAGGAGTCTCTGGGCTGAACGGACGTCGAGGCGAAGGAACTTAGCTTCACCGCCGCACCCGTACGCTTCTCCGCCGCCTGGGCGGCCACCGGAAGAGCGAGCGCGGACAGAACGACGGCACCGGAGACAACGGCAGCCGCAACGCGTATACGCATGAAACCCCCACAGGAACCTGAGAGGCCCGCCCAAGTCTCCCCTTGGCCAGGCCTGTTGATCTCCGCATGATATGGACTAAGTTCGGAAATGGTGAAGATCTCTTGTGCAATAAGTGCGTAACGGGCCAGTGGGGCTTGGGAGTTGGTATCGACCAGGCCTCGACGGACCACTAGCCGGCGCCGGTGGTGCCAGTGCCGTTGATGCTCAGGTGTTACTCCAGAAGGCAAGGGCCTTGTTGATCAGGCTCCTTGCCGAGTCTCCGTAGCGTGCCGCACCGCTGAGGGCGTCGAATGCCTTGTGGTGGAGGGCCAGTTCATCGACGTCGGTGATGTCCACGCCGCAGGAGACGAGTTCGTAGTGGGCGCGGTCCTCACCCATGTTGAATCCGGGCATGGGGACGATGCCGAACTCGGCGTCGGCAGGGAGGATTCCAAGGCCGAGCGAGGGGAGGTCCATCTCGCGAAGGAGACGCTCCAACTGCTCGCACATGACCAGACTGCCCCCAACGTTCGTGTACAGGGCCTGCTCGCCGAGGACCACGTCATAGCGGTGCTCACCGTCGTACAGAACCTGCTGCCGCTCCATACGCTTGGCCACCCCCGCCGGTACGTCGTCCGGAACTCCGAGAAAGTCGACGACGCGGCTCAGGACCACGGTCGCGTAGGCCTCGGTCTGGACCGTGCCCCAGATCATGTTGGGGACGTATGCCTTGCCGTGCCGAGTCTGCTGATACCAGCCGATCACCTCGTCCTGGATGTCTTCCGTGCCGGTGGACAGGCGCTGTTGCCATGGGGTCGAACTGGTCACGGTGTCTCTCCTGTCGGGTGTGTGGAAGAACCTAACCGTCAAATCTTCCAAAGGCGGTGTGAAGTAGCCCAGTTGCTCAGGGATCAGACAGTGCAATTCGACCGGTGAGCAGGGTGTCGTGATGGGCGAAGGTGAGGCGAGATCGATGTCGCCCAGGCCACGCTCGTTGCTCGACTGGGTCATTTCCGTTCCTCAAACGAGGGGACAGGGCACACGAGTTCAGGCATCGAATGATTCGGAGTGCACGTCACCACCGCCAGTGACAGGTAGGCGGGCCGTTCGAGATAGAAGCCGAGCGATACATCAGCGCTCGAATCCAGCCTTTCGGCGGCTGAGTTGACGAGGCGTGACAGAGCGTCGGCGTCGCGATCCCTCGCGCAGGCGAACCGAGGCGCGTACTCAGCCAGCCGCTCCCCGATCCAGGCCGCCGCTCCCTTGGCCTCAACCCACGTGCCGTGAATCAGAGATCGCGGCTTGACGAGCCAGTACGCCGTTTCCAGAGGTGGAAGATCTGTGACGGGGAACTCCGCGGCCACCTCGCGATACCGCTGGATCAGCTCCTGCCTGCTTCCGGCAGGAGGTGGCTCAGGATGCGGTGGCCGTCGTAGGGCTTCATTGTCGAAGCGCCCCTTCGGGCCGACCCACAGATAGCCGTGATGGTGCACCGCTCATCCTCGTTGGGGCTCGAAGCAGGTGGGACCAGCCGGCCCGGATCCCAGGGATCGAACGGGCCGGGCCGGCTGGCGAGGGGAGGGTCAGACAGGCAATCCGAATCGCGTCGGGTCGATTCCGGCTACGGCCAGTTCCTCCGTCGTGAATCGCAGGGGTTCTGCACCTGGCCGCTTGCTGTCGCCGAGGGCCCAGGCGTTGTTGCCGATCCGGGCAAGGGTCACGCACCCTTCTGTGCAGGGTCCTCCACATGCCTTCGCGAAGGACGCCCCGTCGATGGCCAGCTCGTACAGATCGCTTCCGTCCAGCATCACTGCACCTTCCTGCTCAACTGCCGCGGCCACACTTGACCGCCGCCGCCCTTGTGGGGCGGGAGTTCATGGGTTGGAGGCATGCGCTTCAGAAGGTGGACGTGCCATTGCGTCGCATGCACCCCTGGCACCTGCACGGAGGCCATTCCGCGGTGATCAAGGGGGCTAGGTCGTCCGTTGCGAAGACGGCTCGCTCGGGTTCCCAACTCCGTCCGGAATCACGAGAGATGCGCATAGTCATCAATGGAGGGTCAGCACGGGGGCCGGATTTCTCTGCAGTGCTCACGAAGGGTGCGCCTCTGCCTGGTGTCGACGCAGATTCACGTTTGCGTCAGACACCGCACTGTAATCGCCTCCGGAACGGGCATTCCATCGACCTAGGCAGATAGCCAGACACTCGCTGCATGTTGGCACCGCTCTAGGTTCCGTAGGGATATTCGAAATCCCGTGACCCTGAGGCTTATGCACGCCCGTCATTCATCCTCCCCGGCTTATGACTCAATCATCTTCCACCGGTCAACGGATGTGGACGAGCTTTATTCCCGTTGTCTACTAAAGATCAACGGTAGAGATCTGCCCATTCCTGAAGGAAGGCTCTGGCTGGCTCCCCGAACTGGGCCTTCTGCTCATACTGCTTGAACACGTCCAGATGTTCGGCAATGTCTCGGGAGTCACGGAAGACGGTTCGCCCCGTGAATGTCTCGACCGTGGCCAGCCTCTCGTCGTAGACCGTGAACGTGTTCATAGGGCCACGGCTTATGGTCGTGCCCATGGGTATGAGACCCATTCGTATGTTGGGCAGGTGGGACAGAGAAGCCAGGCGGTCGATCTGTACGGCCATGGCGGTTGGGGGAAGCACTGCCCATCTGACGGCCTGCTCTGTGAGCAGGAACGTGAAGCGCTTCTCGGTGTCGTAGAGCACCGCCTGCCGCCCCAACTTCCGTGCCACCGCCTTCGATACATCTCCGGGCGAGTATTCGAGGCTGGATCGAATGTACTCGGGTGTCGCCAACAAGCCTGTAATCATTGCGGGAAGGAAGTAGCGGAGTTCCTTGGCCTCAGCTTCCAGGCCGGCCAACTCTGCCTGACGCTTCTCCAGGCCGCGCCGCCACGACGAGCGGATGGGTTGCCATTCGGTGTTTGCCAGACGAGCAAGTGCCGTGACTTCGGCAACCAGTTGTTCGGGGGCATTGAGAGCCCGCAGGATGAGTTCGACGTCGATCAGACCAGGTGTGATCTCGGCCGTTTCGATCTTGCTGATTTTGGATTGAGACACATTGCAACGCGAGGCGAGCCGGACTTGGGACAGTCCAGCTCGCTTGCGTAGCGTTCTCAGCGTCTCAGCCAGGTCTGCTTTGGATTGCCCCAGCTGCTGTGGATCAAGAGTCAAAGCCCTTCACGTACTCCTCAAAGGGCACCGACTCCGCGAGGGCGATGCCCTGATACTCCCGGAATGGCTCCGGCGCGCCCTCGTACACCTCCCGGCTGATCTGAGTCCCGTCCTGCTCATAGTGCATGAGCACGATCTGTGAACGGTCGAACATCCAGAAGTCCTGGACTCCGGCCAGGGGGTTGGTGCGGTTGGTCACGTCAAGGATGCGGACGGCCTCCCCGGCTTCGACGTTGTGCCGGTAGTGCTCGAACTCGAAGCGGAGATAGTCCGAGAGGGGCTGAGTCACGATGTGTACCCGCCCCACACTGCGACCGCCGGCCACGTATGCCTTGACCCGGTCAAACCAAGGCTGCGTGGTATCGCGGGTGACCGACTCCCCGGCCAGGAACCGGCTTATCGCCTCTTCCTCTTGCGGCACGCGGTAGACGGGCAGAGTCTCCAGGCGCCACGCCTCCTGCTCCATGCCGTCGAACGTCCGCCGCCAGTCGTCACCAGCCAAGAGCACGGACAGCCTCCTTCAGAACCGCCTCCGGGATCTCCACGAGCGCTTCCCCTGCAGGCGGGTCGAACGCGCTCGACGGATCCCCCTGGATCACGAATGACCCCGACGCGGTTCGGTAGACGTTGGGGCAGTCATCGCCCCCACACTCGCCGTTCCCGTTCCCGTTGCCGGTCAGTCGGGTCAGTTCTTCACGCGCCATCGTTCCCCCTTCACGCCAGGCAAGGCCACTCCCTACCTCGGGCTTGACGCTAGGGCGGCTGGCCGACCTGCGTCTATGACGCCACGGAGATATTCCGGTAGTGGGGTACTTGATCTTGTTGCCCTGATGTTTTTGAGGGCGCCGAGGCATCGGCTCTGCATGTGGGCGCCAGGACATCAGGTCATGGGGCCGGTCCAACGGTTCGGCCAGTGCGTCAGCGGGACGCCGTGATCCCTCGATGCAGGACTGGATGACCGAGGTGAAACCAGCCGAGCAACAGCCCCCAATGAACGATGAGTTGGTGGCAGGATCTGCCGGCATGGAATTCTCCGAAGTGGTCCGTCGACGACGCATGATCCGTCACTACTCCGACAAGCCCCTGACCCCGGAGGTGACCGAGCGAATCCTGGCCTCCGCCCTACGAGCCCCCTCGGCCGGCTTCTCCCAGGGCTGGGCGTTCCTGGCCTTGACCGACCCGGCAGACCGCGCCCGCTTCTGGCCGTTCGTCCCCACCCGGGTCGAGAACACCCCGACCATGCAGGACGCCCCGCTGGTCGTAGTACCCCTGGCCCACAAGGCGGCTTACCTGGCGCGCTACGCCGAACCCGACAAGGGCTGGGAGGACCGCGCCGAGGCACGCTGGCCCGCGCCGTACTGGTACATCGACACGGGGATGGCCTCCCTGCTGATGCTCCTGACCGCGGTCGACGAGGGGCTCGGCGCCTGCTTCTTCGGGATCATGCCGGAGCATCTGAAGCCGTTCCGGGCGGAGTTCGGGGTGCCGGAGGAGTACGACCCGATCGGTGGGATCACGGTGGGGTACCGGGCTGAGGATGTTCCTGAGCAGAGTGGTCGGGTCGCGGAGCGGCGGCGGGGCGTGGAGGACGTCGTTCATCGGGGGCAGTGGGGGCGGCACGCCTGAGTGGGAGTTGGTCGAGGGGCTGGAAGCGTTGCGTTGGCCCGAGCCAGGACTACCGGTCGGTTGGTGTCTCCGACTGGTTTGACGTCAGGTCCCTCAGGGCTGCGAAATCCGCCTGTCCTGCAAGGCGTTCGTGAATGCACGCCAAGCTTGTCTCCGGATAGTGAGCGAAGAACCGCCCTGGTTCTTCGAGTCCCGTATCAGAGCCCCATCTTGCGTACGCGCGCACTCGACACACTCCGTCCCACTACCCCCGCTGTACGAGGACTTGAACCACTGGTGCGTCGAGGGCGCCGACATCAGGACTCCTTGCTTATGCGGTGGACGATGTCCGTGGAGGACTCAAGATCGAGTGCCTGTGCGCTGAGGTACTCGAACGCCAACCTATAACGCGCCAGTTCCTGCGGCTTCTCCATGAAGAGGCCACCGCTGAGCAGGTCTACGTACGCCACGTCCAGGTCCGGAGTCGGGCCTCGCAGGATGGCGAAGCTGCCAACTGCCGCTGCGTGTGCGCCCTTTGAGAAGGGGAGTACTTGAACGGTGACGTGCGGGCGCTCGGCCAGGGCGAGTAGGTGCCCGAGTTGTTCTCGCATGACCTCGCGGCCTCCGACCTGGCGACGGAGCGCCGCCTCATCGATCACGCACCAGATGCGCGGTGGGTCGTCGCGGTCAAGGAGTTCCTGACGCTTCATGCGGATGTCGACCATGTGCTGCACTTCGCGCTCCGGGCACTGCACCTCCGAGGCTCGGTGAACTGCCTCGGCGTAGGCGCGAGTTTGGAGTAGTCCAGGGATGTACATGCACGCGTAGTGGTCTTCGCGTACGACCTCGTCCTCAAGCGTGAGCATGAGGTTCATGGATTCAGGGATGGGGTCGGCGAGCGATCGCCACCAGCCTTGGATCTTCGCGCCCTTGGCCAGTTCGACGAGGGCGAGACGTTCTGCGTCAGAGGCTCCGTATTCGCGGCAAAGGGCGTCAACGGCCGGCCACTTGACCGTTCCCTCCTTCGTCTCGTAGCGACTCAGTGTTGCCTTTGAGATGCCGACTCGTGCACCTGCTTCCTCCAGCGTTAAGCCTTTGGCTTCGCGGAGTCGGCGCAGGTCGGCGCCCAGCTGGCGCCTTCGTGTGGTGGGTCCAACTGGCATGCTTCCAGCCCTTCATGTCGATCCATCAGATCGTGCGGGTTGTTCGAGTCTGGCGGCAAGACAGTGCGCGCCGGGGGCGCGCGATGTTGATGTGCGCTCCTTCTCGCACAAAATGAGAGTTCCATTTTGAGAGTTCCAGTGCAACCCTTGGTGTGAAGGTAGTTACGCATCGCAACCTGCCGTGCAGGTGGAGGGGTTGGGGCATGGACTGCACTACGTGCACGCCGAGGACGGCGTGGGAACTCCCGTTTCTGGCCGAGCCTGAGGAAGTGGCTGCTCTACGGCGGGTGTTACGGATCCATCTGAGGATCTGGGGCCTGCATGAACTGACCAGCGCGGTCCAACTCTGTGTCAGCGAGCTCGTCTCCAACGTGATCACTCACGTGGGTCCAGGTACCCCGACCACCCTCGCTGTCTCGATGAACGGCACCCGCCTGCGCATCGAAGTCCATGACCCCGACACGCGTGCCCTACCCACGCTCGTGGACGCTACCGATGATGCTGAAGCAGGGCGGGGTATGGCTCTCGTGACGGCTACCACTGCCCGCTGGGGTGTTCAGCTCCTCGCCGATCGAAAGGTGACGTGGTGCGAGTTCGCCACTGGTCTGCACCCGCCCGACGGGCACAGCAGTAGCAGCCGTCGAGCAAGCCGGCTGGAGGCGGCAACCACGGAGGCGGCGGCTATCGATGCCATCTCCGATCTTCTGCACTGGCTTCGGGTGCACGGACATGACCCGGAGGAAGCCCTGGACCGAGCTCAGATGCGTTTCGAGGCTGAACTCGGTCTCGTGGGCGACTAGTTGGGCAGCGTTACCCGGCAGCAATCGCGGAGTACGTCCAAACATCCGCGGGGAGCGTGTGCTTCAACTTCCACTTGATCGCCATCGGCTTGCTCCCGGTGGAGCCGTCGAACTCGGCAGGGCCGAGCAGCATCCATGGTTGGGCGCCCCCGATATCCGTGCTTTTGTAGCGGCGCACGAAGAGGAGGACGTGGCTGCCTTCGGCTACGTGGTTCTGGTAGCGCAGACCGGTGGGAGACGTTGCCGACGTCTGGTTCTGGGACTCCCAGTGGAAGAGGGTCTCGCTCAACGCGTAGTCGTGGTAACGAGTTTGAGGGGAGAAGTCCTTCTCGTCCTTCTCCAGAGTGATGAGGAGCGCGTCGGTCTTGATCGACTCACACCACTTCACGCCCTCGCGGAAGTCGCCCGGCATGAAGCCACCAATGGAGGACTGGCCAAGGGCAGGGAGGATTTCTTCGCGGCTGTACGAAGCATGCACGGTCAGTGGAATGCCGCTCTGTCCGCGCACGCCCAGAAGCGGGATCGGGACGTGTTCCGTGTGGGCGAGGTTGTAGTCCAGCATCTGGCGCAGCTCACTGCGAACTACGTGCTGCTCAAACAGAGTTGTGAATCCGGCGTCGTAGTCCGCGAAGCCCTTGCGAGTGGCGCCGCCAAGCGGCCACAGCTGGAAGAACAGCATGCGGGCGTAGGCCTGACCCTGCTCGTCGAGTTCGCCGTAGGCGGGAGCGTCGTCCGTCAGCATCCGCGTGTATGCGGCTACCCGTAGCGGGTCGTCTACGTGGAGAAAGGCGGACACGCGCTTGAGGAGGGCGGCTTCACCTTCCGGCGGCTCACCCTGTAGAAGTCCGGAGCGGCGCAGCAGGCCTGTCCAGGAGTTGCCGTTGCCTCGGTAGAGCTCCTTCAGCTCGCGACCGCTTTCGTGCAGGTACCGGCTCAGCCTCGGCTCGGCGTAGTCGGCGACCTCACGTGCCAGCGCCGTGACGTTGACGCCGATCTGGTCCTTGATGTTGGCGATGATGGTTTTCTTCGCCTTCTCCTCAAGGATGATCTGGCAGCCGGACGGCAGCTGCGGGAAGTCATGCTCGATGTTGTCCAGAAGCCGCTTGCGGGTGAGGTTCGTGAGCGCGCGGAACTGGTTCTCGAAGCGGAACTCCTTGCGGTGCTGCCCAATGAAGTCCAGCACGGTCAGCACGGCCTTGTCTTCGGTGCGGCGAAGGCCGCGGCCGAGCTGCTGAAGGAAGACGGTGGCGCTGGAGGTAGGGCGCAGAAGAAGCAACGTATCCACGTCAGGGATGTCGAGCCCTTCGTTGAAGAGGTCGACCGAGAAGATCACCTGCACTGCACCCGACCTGAGGTCTGCCAGGGACTGCGCGCGCTCTTGGCTGGATGACTCCCCGGACAGGGCAACGGCGTTGAGGCCGGCCGTTCGGAAGGACTCGGCCATGAAGTGCGCGTGTGCAACCGAGACACAGAAACCCAGCGCCCGCATGGTCCCAGGGTCGGTGACCTTGTCCCTTACAGCCTTCACGACCAGCCGCGCTCGTGCCACGTTCCCCGTCAGCACGTTGCTCAAAGCGCCCGCGTCATACGCCCCACGCTTCCACTCCACCGTGCTCAAGTCGGTGGTGTCGGTGATTCCGAAGTAGTGGAAAGGGCTGAGGAGTTCGTTCTCAAGTGCTTCCCAGAGCCGCATCTCGGCGGCGATACGACCGTCGAAGAACTCGTCCTGGATGTTCTTGCCGTCCATGCGCTCGGGCGTCGCAGTGAGCCCGAGCAACTCGACCGGCTGGAAATGGTCCAGGATCTTCCGGTACGTCGGTGAGGTCCCGTGGTGGAACTCGTCGATCACGATCACGTCGAAGTGATCACGGGCGAGACGGTCGAGCGTTCGTGCGTTCAGCGACTGGACGCTGGCGAACACATGCGTCCAGCGCTCCGGGATCTCACCGCTGTGAAGTGACTCTCCGAAGTTCGCGTCCATCAAGACGTCTTGGTAGGTCCGCAGGGACTGCTGCAGGATCTCCTTGCGGTGCGCGACGAACAGCAGCCGCAAGTCGCGGCCGTGCTTCTTCCGCAGCTGTCTGTAGTCGAGTGCAGCCATCACCGTCTTGCCGGTGCCTGTCGCCGCGACCAGCAGATTCCGGTGTACGCCATGCACGTCCCGCTCGACGTCCAGCCGCTCCAACATGTCGCGTTGATGCGGATACGGTCGTACCTCAAGGCCGGACAGAGTAATCCCGCGGTCTTTAGCGGCTGTTGAAGAGGTGCCTCCCGCGATGGCCAAGGCTTCCTGGAGTCGTTCTCCATCGGCGTCGGGGTCGTACGTTTCGAAGGACAGATCGTTCCAGTACGCCTCGAAGGTCGCCTCGAACTTACGCAAGACGTCTGGCGTGGCGATCGAGGACAGCCGGACGTTCCACTCCAAGCCGTCGAGGAGGGCGGCCTTGGAGAGGTTGGAACTGCCGACGTACGCAGTGTCGTAGCCGCTCTTGCGACGGAACAGCCATGCCTTCGCGTGCAGTCGCGTCGATCGGGTCTCGTAGTTGACCTTGACCTCGGCGTTGAACTCCCGCACCAACCGGTCCAGCGCGCGCCGTTCGGTGGCGCCGATGTAGGTCGTCGTGATGACACGTATCGGCACGCCACGGTTGTGGGCCGCTTGAAGGGACTGCTCGATGATGCGCAGCCCGTGCCACTTCACGAAGGCGCAGAGCAGGTCGACGTGGTCGGCGGTGGCGAGCTCGGCGCGTAGTTCGAAGCCGAGGCTTGGGTCCTCGGGTGCGTTGGTGATGAGGGCGGTGTCGGAGAGAGGGATGCCGGGGCGCACGGCGAAGACGCCGGGTGCCTCCTGCCGTGTCAGCGCGAGGAGTTGACGAGGGCCGTCAGCCACTAGCCTCGCGCTTTCATGAAGCGGGTTGTCCGGCAGGCGGTCAGGAAAGCAGAAAGTGCCTCTGACCAGCAAGAATGAGGATTGTCTAGGTCCTTGTTCCTGCCACCGTCGGAGGCACTTCCCAGGTGAAGCACTCTATCGGGTCCTATCCCCGCGTCCGTGTTCAGGACGATGGCCGCCAGGTCGTCTCCCAGGCCGGGGCGGTCCTGCTCGTCGAAACGGTCCGCAAGACCGGTCTTGACCAGGCCATATCCCAGGCTCTGGCTCCGTGGCGCAAACCGCGGGCCGTCCACGATCCCGGCAAGGCCCTCCTGGACGTCGCCTTGGCGGTCGCACTGGGCGGGGACTGCCTCGCGGACGTCGCGATGCTGCGGTGTGAGCCGGCCGTCTTCGGCCCGGTCGCCTCCGACCCCACCATCTCCCGACTGATCGACACCCTCGCCGCCTCCGGCGCGAAGGCCCTGCAGGCCATCCGCTCCGCACGCTCCGAAGTCCGCCATCGTGCCTGGTCGTTGGCGGGCAAGAACGCCCCGGACGCCGACGGACAGGTCACCGTCGACCTCGACGGCGTCCTCGTGATCGCCCACTCCGACAAGGAAGAGGCGGCCGCGACGTGGAAAAAGACCTACGGCCACCACCCCCTGACGGCCTTCGTCGACCACGGCCCGGGCGGAACCGGAGAGCCCGTCGCCGCCCTCCTCAGGCCCGGGAACGCCGGCTCCAACACGGCCGCCGACCACATCACCACCGCCCAACTCGCCCTGGCCCAGCTGCCCAAGCACTACCGGCGAGGGTGCCAGACCCTGATCCGCACCGACTCCGCGGGCGGCACCCACGACTTCGTCGCCTGGCTCGCGAAACGAGGCCGATGGCTGTCCTACTCGGTCGGCATGACGGTCACCGAAGCGATCCACGAACACGTGCTGAAGATCCCCGCCTCAGCCTGGACCCCGGCCGTCGAGACCAACGGAGAGGCCCGTGACGGGGCCTGGGTCGCCGAGCTCACCGGCAAGCTCCTGGACGGCTGGCCCAAGGGCATGCGGCTGATCGTCCGAAAGGAACGGCCCCATCCCGGCGCCCAGTTGAGAATCACGGACGCGGACGGCATGCGAATCACATGCTTCGCGACCAACACCCCTGACCGGCCGATCGCCGCCCTTGAACTCCGTCACCGGCTGCGGGCCCGGGCCGAGGACCGCATCAGGGCCGCCCGGGCCACCGGCCTTCGCAACCTACCCCTGCACCGGGCAGCCCAGAACAAGATCTGGCTCGAGATCGTCCAGATCGCCCTCGACCTGCTGGCCTGGATGCCCATGCTCGCTCTCACCGGCAAGGCCCGGCTCTGGGAACCCCGCCGTCTGCGATTCCGCCTCTTCTCCGCGGCCGCTCAGCTCGTCACCACTGGCCGACGCAGGATTCTCCGCCTCACCCAGCACTGGCCCTGGACCAGCGAGATCACCGCCGCCCTCCAACGACTCACGCTCCTGCCCACCCCTGGCTGACCAGCAACCTCCAGCGTTCCGACGACAGCACCACCCGATCCCGGGCAGTGGAACCCGGCGCCCACCCGACGCGACAACCGGGCCACCGGCCTGCCCACCACCAGCTCCGGAAAGGGAAAGGGTCCACCAACTCCGTCAGCGGACCCTCACGAAAGATCGAGGCTAGGTCCACCCACTCTTGGGCGCCTTCGAGAGTACTGATGGATTCCAGGATGTGGTTGGCCGCGTGTACCCGCTCCACGCTCGGAAGGCTTTGCAGCACGCGTCGCACGGTCCCAGCGACATGCCGGGCCAGTACATGTGGCACTGACTCCGGCCCCACCGCATCGGTCACGGGATGCCAGCCGAGGCTGCCTAGCTCCTTCAACTGCTGCTCGAAGCGCAGCGTGATGAGCTCTTCGTAGAGGCCTGCTGGGGGCTCCGAAGGCACTCCTGGCTTGGTCACGTCGGCATCCCCCGCTCGCTCTGACAGATGTCCCATGTCTAACAGAGGGCACTGACACCGACACATGAGGCATGGGAGCGGTCGGTTCATAGATCGCAAATGATCAATATCGATTACTGGTTTGACATGGCCGATCGAAGTCGGTCCAGTATGGGCTGTGGAAATCAAACGGGTGTCCGGGAACATCGATGGCGTCGTCGTAGGGGACCTCTTCGGTAGCCGGCTCGACGTACTGGGCGCCAAGCTTCATCAGGCCAACCAGAGGGGCATCTCCCGCCTCAAGGATGAGAAGGATGGCCAGTGGATCGCCGATGCCATCGTTCTCAACGGTGGGTACGTGGATGATGACGATCAGTGGACGTCCATGAGGTACACGGGAGCGTCGAAGGGGAAGGATCGGGACTCCACTACTGGCCGACTTCTGCGTAGTCAGTCGTGGGAGTACGACGACAATGCCGCCCTCAAGCGAAGCTATGAACGCGAGCGCCCGATCCGTGTCATACGTGGCTTTGAGGGCGATAAGCGTTACTCGCCGCCCAAGGGCTATCGATTCGATGGCCTGTTCAGGGTTACGGCCATTCGCACGGCCACTTCTCAGTGGCCTGCTCCCGATGGTTCCAAGATCGATATCTGCCAGTTTGATCTGGAGCGACTGCCTGACTCGGAGCAAGCACTCTCGGCCTTGGGGAGTCGAGTTGCCGAAGCGCTCGAAGCGGTAGAGCAAGTCCTTGAAGAGCCGGGCGAGGAGAGATACCCGGAGGCGCGGACCGTGGAGATTCAGCGCCTCATGCGGAGCGTTGCAACGTCACGTCGCGTCAAGAAGCTGTACGACGGGCAGTGCCAACTCTGTGGCCTTCGCTTGCTCGGGCCGGATGGCGAGCCGCATAGCCAAGGTGCGCACATCAGGCCCTTGGGTAGGCCTCACAACGGACCCGATGTGGAGCCGAACATTCTCTGTGTCTGCCCCAACTGCCATGTCCGGCTGGACGTTGGTGCTGTTGTTGTGGACGAGAACTGGTCGATCATCGTGCGCGCAGCCATCTTCGGAACGCCTATGTTGCCGAAGCTCAAGGCCAAGCGTTCGCATCGAGTGCATCCGGACTACCTGCGCTACCACCGTGAGTGGTGGGAGAAGCAAGAGACCCGCGGCCAGGGATCGTAGAGATTCCTCCCGCCGCACGGCCGCCAAGGAGGTATAGGGCTTGGCGGCCGCGGAGCGCCCGTTGGATCAACGTGGTTGCCCGTGGCACTCCCCATACGCCTCTCCCGACCCACACCAACAAGAAGCCCCCCGCTGCGGCGGCCAAACCACAGCCCGCCCCCGCGCCGCGAGAGTCGTCGCATACTGCGGCAACAAGTCCGCATCCCCCGGCGAAGCCCCCTCGGACGCAGCGAACGCCTCATAAGAAGGCACCGTCCCCGTGACGATCCCAAGGTTCGGCGTCCCGCTAGCCGCAAGCTCCCGCAGCGACCCCTCTATCGTCGCGAGGTGCTCCTCGTGCGAGGGGTACTCCACCGCGAGGGACTCGTACGCCCCCACCAGCTCGGCCAACTCTCCCTCGGGCCAATGCAGTACAGCCACCGGGAACGGCCGCGACAACGCCTCCCGGAACGCGCCCAGCTCCGCTCGCAGCCGGGAGATCTCGGCCTCCAGCTCCGCCGGGTTGTCCGACCCCAGTGACCACACCCGCTTCGGATCATGCAGCTCGTCCAGGGATACCGGCGACGAGGAGGATGAGGGAGACGAGGAGGTCGAGGAGGACGCGTGGGCCGAATGCAACGTGTCCGCCAGCGTGTCCCACTCGTCGTGCGACACGCCCAGCATCCGCCGCACCCGGTGTCGACCGAACAGCAACGGGTGGGTGGAGTAGGGGGGTTCGGAGACATCCGTCAAGAGCAGGGTCACGCCCTCCGTGAACGTCTCCTGCGCCGCCTCCAACTCGTCGTGGGACTCCAGGGACTCCGCGACGATCACCCAGGGGGCGGGGTCGCGGGGAGACGCTGTCCGCACCCCGTCGATGATGGCCCTGGCCTCGGCCTCGTGGCCGTACTCCCAGAGGTTCGAGGCCTTGAGGGCCCGTACCAGATGGGGGGTTTCGAGGGCGTCCGCCGATGACAGCAGGCGGTCGTAGAGCGCGGTGGCGGCGGGGCGGTCGCCGGCCAGTTCCAGGTGGGCCGCGGCCTGGAGGAGCAGGGCTTCGGCGTCCTCGGGGTAGCGGGCGGCGGTCCGTTCGAGGCGGGCCGCTTCGGCGGAGTGGTCGACGTTCTCGGCGGGCGTGTCGGGGCGCATGAACGACACGGTACTGCCGATGCCGACACAGATGGAGGCAAGGGGAGAGATATGCCCAGGTCGGCAGGTGAGAGTGGCGTGGGGGAGCGGTGAGGGGGCCGGCGGGGACCGCCCCGCGGGGAACACCGGGTGGCTTCCCGGTTTCCGCCAGTTTTACGGCCGCATCGTTTCTACGACCCCTGTGCCTCTACGACCTTCACCTCCCGTTTCCCCACCCGTCCCCGTCCCTCTCCCGCCGCCCACAGAACCCCTCGCCGCAACCCCCATGACGCCCAACCCGACCGCCACAATCCCCGCCCCCACGAACAACGGAGCCGCATAACCGAACCCCGCACTGATCACCAGACCCCCCGCCCAAGCCCCCACCGCGTTCCCCACATTCGAAGCCGACACATTCGCGCTCGCCGCCAACGGCACACCCCCTGCCGCGTCCGTCACCCGCGTGATCATCCCCGGCACCGTCGCGAACCCGAACACACCCAGCAGGAACACCAGGATCGCCGAGGCCGGGCGGCTGCTCGCCAGCAGCCCGAACAACGTCAACGTGATCGCCAGGCCCGCCAGGGACACCAGCAGCGTCACGTCCCGGTTGTGGTCCGCACCCCTCCCGCCCGCGATGTTGCCGACGACCAGCCCCGTGCCGTAGACCACCAACAGCCAGGCCACGTCAGTCGTCGAGAAACCCGCGACCCGCGTGAAGGTGTACGCGAGGTAGCTGAACGCGCCGAACATGCCGCCGTAGCCGAGGGCCGTGGCCGTCAGCGTCAGCCATACCTGGGTGGAGCGGAAGGCGTGCAGTTGCGATCGAAGGTCGGCCCTTCCCTCAGTCTCTCCCATCCCTCCCGCCCACGCCGGTACCAGTGCGGCGATGGCGATCAGCGCAACCGCCCCGATCACCGTGATCGCCCAGAACGTCGCCCGCCAGCCCCATCGTTCGCCGACGAGCGCGCCGAACGGGACGCCCAGCACGTTCGCCACCGTCAGGCCGGTGAACATCAACGCCACTGCCCGCGAGGCCCGTTCGGGAGGGACCAGGCGGCGGGCGACGAGGGAGCCGATGCCGAAGAACGTGCCGTGGCAGAGGGCCGCGACGATTCGGCCCAGCAGCATCACCCCGTACGTCGGGGCCAGCGCCGACAGCAGGTTGCCTACGACGAACAGCGCCACCAAGCCCACCAGGACCGGCTTTTGGGGCAGCCCCGCCGTCGCCGCCGTCACCGCTATCGCGCCCACCGCGACCGTCAGCGCGTAGCCGGAGATCAGCCAGCCCGCGGCGGCCGTGGACACGTTCAGGCTCCCGCTCACCTGCGGGAGCAGCCCGGCGATCACGAACTCGGTCAGGCCGATTCCGAAACCGCCGAGCGCCAGGGCGAACAGGCCGAACCGGCCGCCGCCGTAACCGAGTTGGAGGCCCGGGGTCAGATCACCACCCCGTCGATCTGCAGCGTCTGCACCGCCCCCGCCGCGAACGTCGCGCTCACCGTCTTGCCGCTCACGTACGTGTCCGAGTGGGAGGCGTACAGGTCGCCTCCACCACCCGTCACCGTGTTCCAGCGCGGGACCAGACCGCTCGAACCACCCGCCACCGTCGTGAACTTGGACAGGTCGAAGGTCAACTTCGTCGACGACGAGCCTGTGTTGGCGGCGACGATCACCAACCGCTTCGCCGACGCGTCGTAGCCCGCCGCCGCGTAACTCACGCCCGTGTCCAGGATGGTCATGCCGGGGCGGATGTGGCGGCTGAACTGGGCCATCACGTAGTACTTCGTCTGCACCGCGCCGGCCGCGAGCGTGCTCTGGTCGTACGCGATCATCGCCCAGCCGGACGACGGGTCCATGACCTGCCAGTAGGTCCAAGCGGTGGGGTGCAGCCAGCGGAAGTCGTAGAGAAGGTTGCCGGCCATCGTCAGGCCCGTGGAGTCGCTGTCGCCGGTCTCGGAGTTCCAGAGGGCCTTGCCCGACGTCGTCACCACGTCCGTGTAGAGCAGGTCTCTACGGCCGCCCGAGCCCTGGTAGCCGTGGACGTTGACGCGGTTCACGTACCCCTTCGTCGTCGAGCTGAAGGCGCTCCAGGTCGTGCGCGCGAGGTCGTAGCTCGTCTCGTCGGACGCCGAGATCTTCGTGCTCGTCAGGCCGCGGCTGTCCAACTCGCTTCGGACGTAAGGGAGTACGGCCGCCTGGACTGTCGAGTCCATGTGGCAGCCTTCCTGCGTACCCGTCGCCGTCCACCAGCTCGACGAGGGTTCGTTGAAGGCCTCGACCGTCGCGAAGTTCACTCCCCAGTTGTTCTTCGCGTAGAGGGCGACGGACGCGAGGTGGGAGGCGTGCTGGCGGTAGTTCCAGGTCTGGAGGTTGTTGCCGCCGCCGGACGCGCCCGACGGGTTGTGGTTCGAACACATCCACCACATGGGGGAGTTGGCGAAGAGTTCGGTGGTCGCGCCCCGCGAGGTCGCCTTCACCAGCATCGCCCGCTGGGTCGCGTCCGCCGTCCAGTCCCAGGCCGAGGACGTGGGGTCCTCGTTGTTCCAGTCCTGCCAGTAGCCCTCGATCTGCTTGAACGCGGGGATGTTGGCGGAGGCCACCATCGACTCGCCGTTCACCGAGTTCCAGCTGCACGCGCCGAGGTTGTAACGGGCGATGTTCAGGCCCAGGCCCGGCAGCGAAGTGCCGTTGTACGTCGTCGACTTGGTGGTGAAGAAGATGTCGGCGAAGTCGTCCCGGGCGCCGAAGACGTTCGCCCACCAGGCAAGCGAGGTGCCCCAGCCCTCCCACGTGCCGTACGTCGTCGCCGGGTTGACCGCGATCGTCGCGTCGGCCCGTGCGGTGCCGGTCGCCAGGGCGGTGCCGAGGAGCCCACCGCCCGCTGCGGCCAGCAGGGTTCTGCGTCGGATCATCTCTACTCCCGATTCGCTCAACCGCCGGTCGTCCCACCGGCGTCGGCCATCCCCCCGGCTCGTGCCATCAGGAAGCATCGGGTGTGGTGCGTGAGGTTGTCGAGGGTTGTGACACCCCTTTCTAAAACCCGTGTACGAAGGATCGAACAGCCGCCGATACGGCCAACCGGGCCATGAGTCTGGTGAGTTCGGGAACCGGCCCTTATCGTGCGGCCCATGCGGGTTCCCGTCGTGCAGCACCGCAGCCGTCGACGCCGTGCGCTGCGCCGACGCGCCCTGTGGACCGGTGGGGAGTTCCTCGTCACCGCCGGGGTCGTCCTGTTGCTCCTCGTCGTCCACGAGCTGTGGTGGACCAACCGGGAGGCCCGTCAGGGCGCCGAGCATCAAGTACAGGCCCTGGAACGGCAATGGGCGACACCGGGTGCGGTGAGTGGCGACACCCCGTCGGCCAACTCCGGTCTGGCAGGCGGCAGTTCACCGCGCCGGAGCACCTCGGTCGATGGCTCGACCACGGTCCCCGGTTCCGCCGCCACCCCCCACCGCTCCCAGGCCTACGCCATCCTCACCATCCCCCGCCTCCACCTCCGCGTCCCCATCGCGGAAGGCGTCAGCAAGCAGAACGTGCTCAACAAGGGGTACGTCGGCCACTACCCCGGCACCCAACAGCCGGGCCAGGCAGGGAACTTCGCGCTCGCCGGGCACCGCAACACGCACGGCGAGCCGTTCCGGTATCTTCCGCGACTGCGCCTCAAGGACACCGTCCAGGTCGAGACGCGCACGACGGTCTTCACGTACACGGTCGACAAGATCCTGCCGCAGACCTCCGCCGCGGACTCGGGTGTCATCCGGCCCGTCCCGCGCTCGACCGTCAAGCCCGCCTACGGCTACAGCCGACCCGGGTACTACGTCACCCTCACCACCTGCACCCCGGAGTTCACGTCCAGGTACCGCATGGTGGTGTGGGGCACGCTCACCTCCACGCGACTCCGGTGAGACGCCCGCCCCCGGCGGGACGCGAAACCCCATAAGACCCGTGCCCCCAAGGGGAGTTCACGCCCGCTCCCGCAACACCGCCACGCTCACCGCAGCCACCACGGCGAGCCCCGCCGACACCACCATCGCGATGTCCGCACCGCGGGCGAGACCGCCGCCCGCCGACGTGGCGATCGCGATCGTCAGAGCGACCCCCGCGCAGGAACCGATGTACCGGAACGTCTGCTGCGCGCCGGAACCCATCGCGGCCCGGGCCGCCGGTACGGACTCCACGGACAGCAGGGGCAGCGCGGCGTTCAGCAGGCCGCTGCCCACGCCCGCGATCACCAGTCCCGGCAGCAGCCGTAGCCAGGAACCGGAGTCCAGCGCCCCCAGCATCGTCAGGACGCCGGCCGCGTGGAGCAGGAAACCCAGGGCGAGTTGGTGCCGGGGCGAGACGCGGCCGGCGAGGCGGCGGGCCTGGAGGGCGACCGTGAAGGACAGGCCCGACCAGAGGAGGAACAGCCAGGCCGTGTCCATCGCGGACAGGCCCAGCGTCTGCTGCAGCAGCGCCGGCAGGAAGCTGAACAGGCCGATCACCGCGAAGCCCGTGAACAGGCCGCCCGCCGAGGAGGCCAGGAAGAGGCGGTGGCGCAGCAGGCTCAGGTCGATCATCGGGGTCGCGACCCGGCGCTCCACCAGCGCGAAGACGCCGACGAGCACCACGGCCGCCAGCGCCAGCAGGCCCACCGGCGCCCGCAGCCAGCCGTCGCGGCCCAGGGTGAGGGCGGCGACGAGGGCGACCAGGGCCAGACCGAAGGTGACCGCCCCGGCGAGGTCGGGGCGTCCGCCGCGCGGCGCGCGGGACTCGGACAGCGTACGGACGCCGAGGGCCGCCACGACCATCGCCGCCGCGCCGAGCACGACGTAGATCAGCCGCCAGTCCGGCATCGCGCCCGCGACCAGCGGGCCGACGGCTATGCCGCCGCTGACGAACGCGCCCCACACGCCGGTCGCGTGCAGGCGGCCGCGCGGGGTCGGGAAGGCGTGCACGATCAGGCCCAGGCTGCTGGCCAGCAGGGCCGCGCTGGACGCGCCCTGCGCGATCCGGGTCAGCGTGAACAGCCAGGTCGAGGACGTGAGTGCGGACAGGGCCGTGGTGATGCCCAGCGCGAAGGTGCCGGCGAGGAAGATCCGGCGGCGGCCGTAGTCGTCGGCGAGGCTGCCGGCGACCAGGAGCAGCGCGGCGAGGCCCAGCGGGGTGCCGTTCAGGAGCCAGGCCTGGGCGGAGAGCGGGGTGTGCAGAGCGGCGGCGATGTCGGGGAGCGTGACCATCGGCGCGGTGTACGTCATCAGCGCCACGGCGGTGGCCGCGCTGGTCAGGGCGAGGGTGGCGCGGGGATGCGGCACGCTCGGCTCGGGGACCCGGGATGTCTCGGGGGTCCTGGCGGCTGTGTCGGGAACCCCGGCGAGGGTTCGTTCACTGAACCTAGTCATGTGGAGCACCGTAGCACCTAAGGTTCGTTCATTGAACTTACTGTCGGAAAGTGGCTACAGTGGACCGCATGTCACTAGGCAAGGACTACGCGGGACAGGACTGCTCGATGGCCCGGGCGCTGGAGGTGGTCGGGGAGCGCTGGACGCTGCTCATCGTCCGGGACGCCCTCTACGGCGTACGGCGCTACAACGACTTCCTCGTCCACCTCGGCACCCCGCGCGCGGTCCTCGCCGCCCGCCTCCAGGCGCTCACCGCCGAGGGCATCCTCGAAAAACGCCGCTACCAGGAGTCACCGCCGCGCGACGAGTACGTCATCACCGAGCGCGGGATCGCCCTGTGGCCGGTGCTGCGCTCGCTCGGCCGGTGGCAGCGCGAGCAGTACGCCGAGACGCAGCTGCGCTACTTCCGGCACGCGGACTGCGGCACCGAACTCGGCTCCTACGGCGAGTGCCCCACCTGCGCCGTCGTCGTCCCCGTCGGGGATGTCATCATGGACCCGGGTCCCGGTCTCGATCAGGACCCGTCGGATCCGGTCAGCCGGGCGCTCCTCAAACCGAGGCGACTGCTCCAGCCGATCGAGCCGGATCCGGTATAACGACCGGAACGACCGGTACGAGAACGGCAGTTGAGGGAGGGGGCGGACCATGAACCAGCGCCGGGCGAGCGCCCTGCTGCTCCTCTTCCTGCTCCCGATCGTGCTGGTGGACACCGGCAGCCTGCCGGCCGCCGTCGCGCTCGCCGCGACCGGTACCGCCCTCGCCGTCTGCGCCCTCCTCACCGCGCGCAGCGCGCCCGCCGTCCCGCCCACCCGGGTCCGTACGGCCATCCGCGACCGCGCCCGCCGCACGGCGTTCCTGCCCCAGCGCGACCCCGACGCCTCGGGCCGCCCACGCCCCCGAGCCCCCGGACACCCCCTCCGGACGACCACCGCGTAGGCATTCCCAGAAGCCTTTTCCTGCCTCCGCGCGGGGTCGTCCCGTCGCCATGCCCACTCCCGGCACGACGAGACCCACGGAGGGCTCACCCATGTCCGTTTTCGCCGCCCTGGTCGACCAACTCGCCGACCTGCTCCACCCGTTGTTCGGCACGGCCGCGGCCGCCGCCGCGATCGTCCTGTTCACCGCTCTCGTACGACTCCTCGTGCATCCCCTGTCGCGGGCCGCGGCGCGCGGGCAGCAGGCGCGGGCCCAACTCCAGCCGCGGGTCGCCGAGTTGCGGAAGCGGTACGCGAAGCAGCCCGAGAAGCTGCAGAAGGCCGTACTCGAACTGCACGCCGAGGAGAAAGTGTCCCCGCTCTCCGGGATCCTGCCGAGCCTGCTCCAACTACCGGCGTTCTTCCTCCTCTACCGCCTGTTCTCCGGCGGCGGCGACGGCCTGCTCTCCCACCAGCTGTTCGCCGCACCGCTCGGCGGCCGCTGGGCCGACGCGCTCGCCGGGGACGGGATGTTCGGACCGGCCGGACTCGTCTACGTCGGGCTGTTCCTCGTCGTCGCCGCGGTCGCGACCTTCACCTACGTCCGCACCCGGCGCGCGGCCGCCGTCACCCCGACCGGCACCGGCACCGGCGCCCTCGGCAAGGTGCTGCCCCTCCTCTCCTACGGCACGCTGATCACCGTCGCTGTCGTGCCGCTCGCCGTCGCGCTGTACGTGGTGACCAGCGCGGCCTGGAGCGCCGTGGAACGGGCGGTTCTCTACACGTGACGGCAGCCTGACGGCTCGTGGTTACGGTCCAGTCCGTGAACCAGGTATTGCGGACTGGACCGTGAGCTTGGAGGATCGACCAGTCCTCCGATGGCTGCACCCATCGGTCGACCGTCCGCGATCGATGGAGATGGTGAACATGAAGCTGCTGCGAGTCGGTACGGCGGGGGCGGAGCGGCCCGCGCTGCTCGACGCCGAGGGGACCCTGCGGGACCTGTCCGGCATCGTCCCGGACATCGACGGGCCGCTGCTCGCCGACACCGCCGCGCTGGGCCGGATCCGGGCCGCGGCCGACGCCGGGGAGCTGCCGGCGCTGGACGCCGACGGGCTGCGGGTCGGGCCGCCGCTGGCACGGATCGGCAAGGTCGTGTGCATCGGGCTGAACTACCACGACCACGCCCGCGAGACCGGCGCCGAGCCGCCCGCCGAGCCGGTCATCTTCTTCAAGGCGGCGGACACGGTCGTCGGGCCGTACGACACGGTGCTGGTCCCTCGCAGGTCGGTGAAGACGGACTGGGAGGTCGAACTCGCCGTCGTCATCGGGCGTACGGCCCGTTATCTGGAGTCCCACGAGGAGGCGCTCGCGCATGTCGCGGGGTATGCGGTCGCGCATGACGTGTCCGAGCGGGAGTTCCAGATCGAGCGGGGCGGGACCTGGGACAAGGGGAAGAACTGCGAGACGTTCAACCCGCTCGGGCCGTGGCTGGTGACGGCGGACGAGGTTCCGGATCCGCAGGCCTTGTCGCTGCGGCTGTGGGTGAACGGGGAGTTGAAGCAGGACGGGACGACGGCCGAGCAGATCTTCCCGGTGGCTGAAGTGGTGCGGTATGTCAGCCAGTTCATGACCTTGTACCCCGGGGATGTCATCAATACCGGTACGCCGGCGGGGGTTGCTCTTGGGCAGCCTGAGCCGAAGCCGTTCTTGCGGGCCGGGGATGTCGTTGAGCTGGAGATCGCGGGGTTGGGCAAGCAGCGGCAGGAGTTCAAGGACGCCTGAGGGGTGGGGCTGCTCGTTGATCTGCGGGTGCGCGGCCGTTGTGGCTGGTCGCGCCCACGCGGTGGAGCCGCAAATCGATACAGCCCCGCGCCCCTGAAGAAGACTCACTTCAGTAGAGAGGCGAGCCTGCGCCATGCCTCTCGGGGGAGGTCTTCGCGCGCGTTGCCGTCCACGATCTGGAGGGCCACGTGGTCCGCGCCTGCCGCCACGAAGTCGTCGATGCGGGCGCGGATCCGGGTGTCGTCGCCCCATGCGAACACCGCGTCCACCAAGCGGTCGCTGCCGCCGTCCGCGAGGTCGGACTCGGTGAAGCCGTTGCGGAGGAAGTTGTTGGTGTAGTTGGGGAGGGTCAGGTACATGGCCAGGTAGTCGCGGGCCAGGGTGCGGGCCCGGGTCGGGTCCGTTTCCAGGACCACCTTCAACTCCGGGGCCAGCAGCGGGGTTTCGCCGAGGATGGCGCGGGCCTTGGCCGTGTGGTCGGGGGTGACCAGGTACGGGATCGAGCCGGCCGAGCGGTCGCGGGCCAGCTCCAGGGTCTTCGGGCCGAGGGCGGCCAGGAGGCGGCGGTCGGCGGGGACTCCGGCGGCGTCCAGGGCGTCCAGGTAGCTCACGAGTGCCGAGTACGGGCGGCGGTACTGGTCCGCCAGCTTGGCGTGGCTCACCCCGAGGCCGAGCAGGAAGCGGCCGGGGTGGGCCGCCTCCAACTCCGCGAAGCCCGCGGCGCTTTCGGCAGCGTCGTACTGCCAGATGCTCTGGATGCTGGTGCCGACGGCGAGCGTCGAGGTCGCCTCGACGAGCGGTACGGCGTGTTGCGCGGCGCTGCTGCCGCCCAACCAGACGGCGCCGTAACCGAGTTGCTCCAACTCGGCCGCCGCGTCGGCGAGTTCACTCCGCCGGGCCGGATCCTCGGTGCGCAGGCCCACACTCCAGATGCCGTACCGCCCGACCGTTTCCCTCAGCTTCTTCGGCGTATCGCTGCTCATCGCTGCTGTTCCCTCCGCTGTCGGACCTGGACCTGTGAGCCCTGTGGACAGTGCCAACCGGAGTCGGGCCCCGCTTAATCCCGTCGTTCAATCCCGTCGTTCGTCGTCCAGGAACTGCTCCAGTGCCGCCACCACGAACCGGTGATCCTGCAACTGCGGCAACCCGCTCACCGTCACCGTGCCGATCACGCCCACGCCCTCGACCCTGATGGGGAACGAGCCGCCGTGGGCCGCGTACTCGTCCGGGTCGAGGCGGGAGGAGTCCTCGAAGGTGCTGCCCTTGGCGCGGAAGCGGGTGCCGACCAGGTAGGAGGCGGCGCCGAAGCGCTCGACCACCCTGCGCTTGCGGTCGATCCACGCGTCGTTGTCGGGGGAGGAGCCCGGGAGTGCCGCGTGGAAGAGCTGCTGGCCGGCGCGCCGGATGTCGATGGCGACCGGGGCCTGGCTCTCGCGGGCCCGTTCCACGAGGAGCGAACCCAGTGCCCACGCGTCGTCGTAGGTGAAGCGCTGGAAGACCAAGTGCCGTTCCTGTGCTTCGAGTTCCTCCACCGTCGGGGTGATCTCGGGGGCGATCCGCTGGGTGATCGCGGGCTTGTTCTGGGTCACAGGGTCACCGTCACTCCGTCGCGGGCGCTGCGGCGCGCGGCTTCCAGTACGTCGAGGGTGGCGGCCGCCTCCAGGGCGGTCACCGGGTTGGGGGCGCCGTCACGGAGGGCGGCGGCGACGGCCGTGTAGTACGCGGGGTAGTCGCCGGGGACGGTCGGCTCGGGGCGGCCACCGCCGGTGAGCGGGGACTCTCCGGCGCCGACACGGCCGTAGAGGGACTCGGGTTCCTGGCCCCAGTTCTTCTCGGTGCCCGGGCGCTTGCCGTCGCGCAGGTCGGCCTCCTGGGGGTCGAGGCCGTACTTCACATAGCCCGCCTGGGAGCCCAACACCCGGAAACGCGGGCCCAGTTGAGCGGTCGTCGCGGAGACGTACAGGTGTGAGCGGACGCCGTTCGTGTGGGTCAGGGCGAAGAACGTGTCGTCGTCCGTCTCCGCGCCCGGGCGGCGGATGTCCGACTCGGCGTACACGGAGGCGACGGGGCCGAAGAGGGCCAGCGCCTGGTCCACGACGTGGCTGCCGAGGTCGTAGAGGAGACCTCCGATCTCTGCCGGGTCGCCGGACTCGCGCCAGCCGCCCTTGGGCTGCGGGCGCCAGCGCTCGAAACGCGACTCGAAGCGCCAGACGTCGCCCAGCTCGCCCTCGGCCAGCAGCTTGCGGAGGGTCAGGAAGTCGTTGTCCCAGCGGCGGTTCTGGAAGACGGAGAGGAGGAGGGAGTGTTCCTCGGCGAGGGCCGCCAGCTCGCGGGCCTCGGCTGCCGTGCCGGCGATCGGCTTGTCCACGACGACCGGGAGGCCGGCCTTGAGGGCGGTGGTCGCGAGGGCGACGTGCGTCTTGTTCGGGGACGCGATGACGATCAGGTCCAGGTCGTCGGCGCGGGCGAACAGTTCCTCGGCGGTCGCGGCCGTGCGGACGTCCGGGAACTCTGCGCGGGCCTGTTCCTGCCGCTCCGGGTTCGAGGTGACGACCGTGTCGAGGGCGAGGCCCTCGGTGGCGGCGATCAGCGGCGCGTGGAAGACGGAGCCGGCGAGGCCGTAGCCGACGAGGCCGACGCGGAGGGGTGTGCGAGTCGTGCGTCCAGTCATGCCCTCCACTTTCGCAACGCTGTTGCCAAAGTGCAAGTGGTGGGGACAATGGGGGTGTGGACAACAGTGCGCGGGGCGGGACGGCGGCGGGGGCGAGGGCTGAGGCTGGGTCGGGGGTTGGAGTCGGGGCGGGGATCGGTTCGGCGAGTGCGGACGGGGCCGGAGTGGGGATCGGTTCGGCGAGCGAGGCAAGGGTCGGGGCGGGGATCGGTTCGGCGAGCGCGGCAGGGGGCAGGTCGGGGGTCGGTCCGGTGGGGGCGAATCTGCTTGCCGTGCGCAGTCACAACGCCGCGCTGGTCCTCGACCTGCTGCGGACGGCCGGCGCGGACGGGATCAGCCGGCTCGAACTCGCCGACCGTACCGGGCTCACCCCGCAGGCCGTCAGCAAGATCACCGCCCGGTTGCGGGACTCCGGCCTGGTCGCGGAGGCGGGGCGGCGCGCGTCCACTGGCGGGAAACCGCGCACGGTGCTGAGGTTGGTGCCGGAGGCCGGGCATGCGGTGGGGGTGCATCTGGACCGGGACGAGCTGCGGGTGGTGCTCGTGGATCTCACCGGTGCGGTGGTGGGGGAGCGGGGGGCTTCGCTGGATCTGGGGGCGGGGGCCGGGGTTGTCGTGGAGGCGGTGGCTCGGGAGGTTGAGGGGTTGGTGGGGGGAGGGGGTGAGTGGGGCGGTGCGGGTTTGAGTGCGGGTGCCGGTGTTGGTGCCGATGTTGGATCGGAGGCTGCCGGTACCGGGGCTGCCGGTGCGGAGGGCGCGGGTGTCGAGCGCGGCGTCGCCGACTCCGGGCGTCCTGCGGGTTCCGGGTGCCTCGTCGACCCTGCCCGTTCCGCTGACGCCGCGCACCTCGCCGATCCTGCGCGCCTCGCTGACGCCGCGCGTCCCGCGAACCCGACGTCCGGGCGTCCCGCCGGTTCCGGAAGCCTTGCTGACCCTGCGCGTGTCGCTGATGCCGCGCGTCCCGCTGACCCGGTGCGTTCCGTGAACCTGGCATCCGCGCGCCTCGCTGACGCCGCGTGCCTCGCCGACCCCACGCGTCCTGCCGACCCCGCGCGTCCCGCGCACCCAGCATCCGCAGCGCAGCACACCCCCGTCACCGCCCACCTCCTCGGCGTCGGCGTAGCCCTACCCGGACCCCTCGATCACGCCCACGGCATCCTGCACCGGGTCACCGGGTTCCCCGAGTGGGACGGGTTTCCGTTGCGGGACGCGCTTGCTCGGCGGCTTGGGGTGCCTGTGGTCGTGGACAAGGACACGAACGCCGCCGCGCTAGGGCTGGCCGTCGGTGGGGAGGGCGGGGCGTTCGCCTATCTGCATCTCGGGACCGGGCTCGGTGCAGGGCTGGTGATCGGCGGGGGCGTGCACCGGGGGGCGCGGACCGGGGCGGGGGAGTTCGGGCATCAGGTGATCCAGCTGGACGGGCCGCCCTGCGACTGCGGGAACCGGGGCTGTATCGAGGCCCTGTGCCTGGCCGCCGTAGCGCGTGGTGATGTCGATGAGGCGGCGCGGGTGCTCGGTGCGGGCGCCGCGAATCTCGTGGGCCTGCTCGACATCGACCTCGTGCTGCTGGGCGGCCGTACCGTCGCCGCCGACCCGGAACCCTTCGTACGCGGAGTCGCCGCCGTCCTCGACGAACGCGCCCGGCGTGAGGGCGCCCGCGAGGCCGCCGTACCCGTACGGGTCGCCCCCGGCGGGGCGCGGGGCGTCGCGGAGGGGGCGGCGCAGTTGCTGCTGGGGCCGTTGTTCGGACGGGCGGACGGGTAGGCGGGCGGTGGTGGTCCGGGGAAGCGTCGCGCTTCCGTCGGACAAGGGTCCTGTCGCGGCCGTGCGAGGCATTCGCGCGGCGGACTGCCAGGCGGGGCGGTAGGTGGTCCGGAGAAGTGTGACACTTTCGCCGGATCTGTAACACTTCCGCCGAACAGGGGTCCCGCCGCGCCCGTTCGAGGCATTCGCCGCCCGCGCTCGGCACGGCACCCCCGATCGACAGAGCCCCTCCGGCACGCTCATGTGTTTATGCGACTGTCCCTGAGTCCGCGCACCCCACTGCGCACACCCCTGCCCCAGTTCCTACCCCTGTACCGGTCACTGTCCCGGTCCCGGTTCCTGTCCCTCTGCCTCGCCGCAGCCGCCCCCCTCCTCGTCACCGCCGCCCCACCGGCCCACGCGGCGGCGGCCGCCCCCGCCTGCGCCGCCCCCGACGCCCGCACCTTCCCCCTCACCACCCGCATCCACCACGGCCCCGACACCTACACGGCCGGCGGTGGATACGGCACCTGGTATCTCGACCTCACCAACACCACCACCCGCCGCTGCACCGCGATCCACCCGGTCGTCGTCCTCGTCGACCAACGGCGCGCCCTGAAACCGTCCCAGCCCAAGCTGGAGTTCTACGACGGCACCCGCCCGCGCCCCCACCCGGTCCACTTCGAGAAGACCGACGAGGCCGAACTCGTCGGCGCCTTCGACGACGGCTTCCCGGGTTTCACCGTCGACCCCGGCAAGACCCTCACGGTGAAGGTGCGCCTCGCGCTGGCCCCGGACGCCGTCGCGAACGAGATCACCGCCGACGCGGCCGTCGTACAACGGCATGCCGACGACGGGGACTGGATCGGCCAGTCGAACGACTACCGCTTCGACGTCGAGGCCGCCGACCCGGGATCCACCGCCCCCGTCACCTCTACGAGGACTCCCACGCCCGCCACCACCGCGCCCGCCGAGGACCTCTCGTTCACCGACGAACTCGCCAGCACCGGCATCGGCCCCGAACACCTCGTCCTCGCAGCCGTGTCCGTCCTCCTCGTCACCAGCGGTGCTCTGGTGCTGGCCCGGAGGCGCCGATAACCCGGGCCGCCACCTCTGCGACGATCTCCCCGTGGACTACCCGAACGACCAGGCCCCCGGCGCCCCCGTCCGCTCCGGCATCCCGGAGCACGGCCGCATCCCCAAGTACTACGCGGTCAAGGCTCAAATCGCCGTGCTCGTCGACGAGTTGGGGGAGGGCGGCCTGATCCCGACCGAGCGCGACCTCTCCGAGCGGTACGAGGTCGCCCGCGAGACCGTGCGGCAGGCGCTGCGCGAACTCGTGCTGGAGGGCAGGCTGCGCCGGCAGGGCCGCGGCACGGTCGTCGCGGGCCCCAAGCTGGAGCAGCCGCTGTCCCTGGCGAGCTACACCGAGGGGGTACGGCGGCAGGGGCGCACCCCGGGCCGCAGCCTCGTCACGCTCGACCGCTTCCCCTGCACCGACGCGCTCGCCGCCGAGACCGGGCTGACCCGCGGTGAACCCGTGTGGCACCTGGAGCGCGTCCTGCTCGCCGACGACGAGCGGGTCGGCCTCGAAAGCACCTATGTCTCCGTCGCGCGAGTCCCGCACCTGGACACGGACTTCGAGCCCGACTCCTCGTTCTACGGCTATCTGGGCGACCGCGGCATCCACTTCGGCGACGCCGACGAACGCATCGAGACCGTGCTCGCCACCCCGCGCGAGGCCCTCCTCATCGGCACCCCGCCCGCCCTCCCGATGCTGCTGATCCACCGCGTGTCACGGGACACGGAGGGCCGCCCGCTGGAACGGGTGCGGGGTCTGTACCGGGGCGACCGCTTCTCCTTCACGACGCACCACAGAGGCTGAGAACACCTCTGCCGTAGCCCCTTCGATTATCACGGATAGATAACGGGTCTAGCCCAAACGTGATAGGTCGTTCACGCTCTCGTTGGGAGCCGGACCTTTCCGGTTCCCGGATCCCGAGGAGCGTGGCCGTCGTGAGAGTGACAGTCGTCGGAGGCGGCGTGGTGGGCACCATGCACGCCTGGCAAGCAGTGGAACGCGGCCATGAGGTCGTACAGATCGAGCGCGAGGCGGAGGCTCGCGGCGCTTCGTTGCGCAACTTCGGGCAGATCTGGGTGAGTGGCCGCGCGGGCGGGGAGGAACTCGAAACCGCCCTGCGGGCGCGGGAGTTGTGGGAGGAGATCGGCGTCCGCGTCCCCGGACTCGGCTTCCGGGCCAACGGTTCGCTGACCCCCGTCCGGGGTGAGCGCGAACTCGCCGTCGCCGAGGCCGCCGTGGCGCGGGAGGACTCCGCGGCCCGCGGTTACAAGCTCCTCACCGCCACCGAGGCCCGCGCCGTGAACCCGGCCCTGCGCGGTGACTTCACCGCCGCCCTGTACTGCGAGCGGGACGCGGCCGTCGAACCCCGCACCGCCCAACTCGCCCTGCGCGCCGAGCTGTCGAAGTCCCCGAACTACACCTTCCTGCCGGGCCGCGAGGTCCGCGAGGTCGTCGGCGAGCACGCGGTGCGCGACGACCACGGGGACGTGCACGCCTCGGACGCGGTCGTGCTGTGCACGGGCGCCTGGCTCGGCGGACTCGTCCGCGAACTCGCCGGACCCGAACTCCCCGTCCGCCGCGTCCGGTTGCAGATGATGCAGACCGACCCGCTCGGCGAACCGCTCACCACGTCGATCGCCGACGCGGACAGCTTCCGCTACTACCCGGCCTACCGCGGCCAGGCCCTGGACCAACTCAACGCCGAGCAGCCGCAGTTGCCGACGGCCGCCGCGCACGCCATGCAACTCCTCATGGTGCAGCGCGCCGACGGCGGACTGACCATCGGCGACACCCACGAGTACGAGCACCCCTTCGCCTTCGACACCGCGGAGGCCCCCTACGACCATCTCGCCGAGGTCGTCGAGTCGTTCCTCGGCCGCCCCCTCCCGAAGATCCGCCGCCGCTGGGCCGGCGTGTACGCGCAGTGCACCGACCCCACCCGCGTCGTCCACCGCCAACAGGTGCGCGACGGCGTGTGGTTGGTCACCGGACCGGGCGGTCGCGGCATGACCTGCTCCCCGGCGATCGCCGAAACCACCGCGAACGAACTGGACTGGTGACCCCCGTGACCTCCCTCATGAACCGCACGACACCCGACATCCGTCTCGTCGTCCTCGACATGGCCGGCACCACCGTCGCCGACGGCGGCCTCGTCGAGGAGGCGTTCGCCGCTGCCGCCCGGCACCTGGGCGCCGAACCCGACTCGATGCTCGACTACGTCCGCGCCACCATGGGCGAGTCCAAGATCTCCGTCTTCCGCCACCTGTTCGGCGAGGAGTCGAAAGCCCAGGACGCCAACAAGGCCTTCGAGGCGGCGTACGCCGAACTCGTCGACGGCGGCCGGGTCGCCGCCCTCCCCGGCGCCCGCGAGACCATCGAATCGCTCAAGTCCCAAGGCCGTACGGTCGTGTTGACTACCGGCTTCGCCCGCACCACGCAGGACGCGATCCTGGCCGCGCTCGGCTGGCAGGACCTCGCCGACCTCACGCTGTGCCCCGCCGACGCCGGCGGCCGGGGACGACCGTACCCGGACATGGTCCTGACCGCCTTCCTGCGTACGGCGGTTGCGGATGACGTACGGCAGCTGGCCGTCGTAGGCGACACCTCGTACGACATGCTCAGCGGGGTTCGCGCGGGGGCGGGGCTGGTCGCCGGTGTCCTGACCGGCGCCCACGACGCGGACGCGCTGCGGGCGGCCGGGGCGACCCAAGTCCTGGACGGCGTAGGACAGTTGCCCGGAGTCCTCGCATGACCAACGGCATCCGCTTCGACTCCGTCACCGTCGCCTACGACGGCACGGTCGTCCTCGACGCCCTCGACCTCACCGTCGAACCCGGCGAGGTCATGGCGCTGCTCGGCCCGTCCGGCTCCGGCAAGACCACCGCTCTGCGGGCGGTCGCCGGGTTCGTACGGCCGGTGTCGGGGCGGGTGTTCCTCGGCGGCCGGGACGTCACGGACCTGCCGCCGTACCGGCGGGGCGTCGGGATGGTCGTCCAGCAGTACGCGCTCTTCCCGCATCTGCGCGTCGAGGACAACGTGGCGTTCGGACTCAGGGCGCGGAAGGTGCCGCGCGGGGAGATCCGTACCCGGGTCGCCGAGGCGCTGGAGATGGTCGGCATGGAGGAGTATGCCCGGCGCCATCCACGGGAGTTGTCCGGCGGGCAGCAGCAACGCGTCGCGATCGCACGGGCGTTGGCGATACGACCCGGGGTTCTTCTTCTCGACGAGCCCCTCTCCGCGCTCGACGCGCAGCTCCGGTCCGGGATGCTCGCCGAACTCGCCCGACTGCACCGGGAGTTGCCCGACGTCTCGATCCTCTACGTCACCCATGACCAGGTCGAGGCGCTGACTCTGGCCGACCGGATTGCCGTCATGGACCGGGCCCGGCTCCAGGAGTGCGGGACACCGCGGGAGTTGTACCGGGCGCCCAAGAGCGAGTTCACGGCGGGGTTCGTCGGGAGCGCGAATCTGTTGCCGGTGACTGTGGGGGAGCGGGGAGTGTTCTTCGGGGAGCGGCGGGTCGATGTGCGGGGGGTTGCGCCGGGGGCCGAGGCGACCTTGTGTGTACGGCCGCATCTGGTCGGGCTGGGGGAGGGACCCAATCAACTCGCGGGTGTCGTGCGGGAGATCCAGTGGCGCGGGGCCACTCACCGGCTTTACGTCGAGGTGGATGGGCAGCGGGTCATGGCTGACGTGCCGGAACTGAAGAAGCCGCCTGTGTATGGGGATGCGGTGACGTTGCATTTCGCGCCGGAGGATGCGGTGTTGCTGTCTGTTGGAGTTGGCGATGAGTGAGGCTGTTCGTTGGCCGCGGGCCGGTGGGGGCTGGTCGCGCCCACGCGGCGGTAGCCGCAAATCAGATACAGCCCCGCGCCCCTGGGGGGTTGCCCTGGCGCCTGTCGCATTGCTCGGGCTCTTCTTCCTCTACCCGCTCGCCCTCGTTGTTCAGCAGTCGTTCCAACCTGATGGCGGAGGCACCTCTCTCCAGCCCTACGCCGACGTCTTCGCCTCGGAGTTGTTCCGTACCGCCCTCTGGACCACCGTCTGGATCGCGGTCGTCTCGACCCTCGGATGCATGCTCCTCGGGTTCGTGCTCGCGCTGATCATCGCCTTCGTCCCCTTCCCCGGAGCCAAGACGGTCGCGCGGTTCATCGACGTCTACCTCTCCTTCCCCTCCTTCCTCATCACGCTCGCGTTGCTCTTCATCTACGGCACCACCGGGATCGTCGGTTCGTTCCAGTTCCTCGCGACGCCCTGGGGGGTGCTGCTCGCGGAGGTCACCTACTTCACGCCGTTCGTGATGCGGCCGTTGCTCGCCGCGTTCTCGCAGCTGGACACCTCGCAGTTGGAGGCGGCCAGTTCGCTCGGTGCGCGGGCGCCCCGGATCATCCGGCAGGTGATCCTGCCGGAGGCGCTGCCCGCGCTCGCCGCCGGCGGGAGTCTCGTGCTCGTCCTCTGTCTCAACGAGTTCGGGATCGTGCTGTTCACGGGCGCCAAAGGGGTCACGACCCTCCCCATGCTCGTCTACAGCAAGGCGATCCTGGAGTCGGACTACCCGGGCGCATGCGTCGTCGCCGTCGTCAACGTCCTTATATCCGTGGGGCTTTACGGCCTCTACCGGGTGGTGAGCCGTCGTGTTGGTGCATAGCCGCAAGGCGAAGTGGGCTGTGTGGCTGGTCTTCGCCGTCCTCTTCCTGCCCCTCTTCGCGCTGCCCCTCCTCGTCGTCCTCGGGGCATCCTTCGCCACCAACTGGTCCGGCGTGCTCCCCTCCGGATTCACCGCCTCCCACTACTCCGCTGCCACCCGGGGTGAGGCCCTCCAGGCGCTCACCACCAGCCTGGTCACCGCCCTGACCGCGAGCTTGCTGGCGCTCAGCATCGGGACCTGGGCCGCGCTCGCCGCAGCCGGGCTCAAGAAGCGTCAACGCAGGCTGCTGGACGCCCTGTTCGTGCTGCCGGTGGCCGTGCCGTCCGTCGTGGTCGGGCTCGCGATCCTGGTCGCGTTCTCCAAGCCGCCGATGCTGCTCAACGGCACCCGGTGGATCGTGATCCTCGCCCACACCGTGCTCGTGACCGCCTTCGCCTACCAGTCCGTGTCCGCGGCGATCGTCCGCCTCGACCCGGCCTACGAACAGGCCGCCGCCTCCCTGGGCGCCCGGCCGCTGTACGTCCTGTGGCGGATCCGGCTGCCGTTGCTGCTGCCCTCGCTCACCGCCGCCGTAGGACTCTGCTTCGCCCTGTCCATGGGCGAGTTGAGCGCCACGATGATGCTCTATCCGCCCGACTGGACCACGCTTCCGGTCCTCATCTACTCGGCCACCGACCGCGGCGCCCTGTTCGCCGGGTCCGCGCTCGCCGTGGTCCTGATGACGGCGACCCTGCTCGTCCTGCTCGTCGTCTCGCGGGTCCGCAACCGAGCCTCGTACCGCTGATCCTCAAGCATCTCCTCCACCTCAAACACCCTTGAAACGCCAGGAGTTGGCCTCGCCATGCCCAGAAACACGCTCAAGATCGCCGTAGCCGTATCGCTCTGTGTCACCCCGCTCCTCACCGCCTGCGGGGGCACCTCCGCCGCCTCCGACGCCAAGGTCGTCACCGTCTACAGCGCCGACGGACTCAAAGGAGAGAACGGCGACGGCTGGTACGACGAGATCTTCAAGGACTTCGAGAAGCAGACCGGCATCAAGGTCAAGTACGTGGAGGGCGGCTCCGGCGAGATGGTGCAGCGCGCCGTCCGCGAGAAGAGCAACCCACAGGCCGATGTCCTGGTCACTCTGCCGCCGTTCATCCAACAGGCCGACAGCAAGGGGCTGTTGCAGAAGTACACCCCGGCCGGTGCCGACCAGGTGAGCGGCGCCGACAAGGCCACCGACGGCACCTGGACCTCCGTCGTCAACAACTACTTCGGGTTCGTCTACAACAAGAAGCAGCTCAGCCAGGCCCCGACCACCTGGGACGAACTCCTCGACGGCAAGTACAAGAACAAGCTTCAGTACTCCACGCCCGGAGTCGCCGGCGACGGAACGGCCGTACTGATCAAGGCGATTCACGACTTCGGTGGCAAGGACCAGGCCCTCGCCTACCTCAAGAAGCTCCAGTCCAACAACGTCGGCCCGTCCGCCTCCACCGGCAAGCTCGCGCCCAAGGTCGACAAGGGTGAACTGCTCGTCGCCAACGGTGATGTGCAGATGAACTACGCCCAGTCCAAGACCATGCCGAACCTCGGCATCTGGTTCCCGGCGAAGCAGGGCGGCAGGCCCACCACCTTCGCCCTCCCGTACGCGGCCGGTCTCGTCACCAAGGCCCCGCACAGCGCCAACGGCAAGAAGCTCCTGGACTTCATGCTCGGCCTCAAGGCCCAGCAGCAGGTCAGCTCGATCGGCGGTGGCTTCAGCGCCCGCCAGGACGTCAAGGCCACCGACGCCAACGCGACCGCCCTGACCAAGCTCATGACCGGCGTCGAGATCTTCGAACCGGACTGGTCGGACATCGACAAGAACCTGACGTCGTACGTCGAGGACTGGCAGTCGGCGACCAACAGCTGATCACCCCTGGTCCGATCGGATCGGATCAGGTCAGATTAGTTCAGGTCAGATCAGGTCGACCAGGTCCGCGATGGACTCCACGACCGTCGTGGGCCGGTAGGGGTAACGCTCCACATCGCCCCTGGTCGTCAGCCCGGTGAGGACGAGGAAGGTCTCCATCCCGGCCTCCAGCCCGGCGAGGACGTCCGTGTCCATGCGGTCGCCGATCATGGCGCTGGTCTCCGAGTGCGCGCCGATGGTGTTGAGCGCCGACCGCATCATCAGCGGGTTCGGCTTGCCGACGAAGTAGGGCTCCTTGCCGGTCGCCTTGGTGATCAGCGCGGCCACGGAACCGGTGGCCGGCAGGGCGCCCTCGGGCGAGGGCCCGGTGTTGTCGGGGTTGGTCGCGATGAACCGGGCGCCGTCGTTGATCAGCCGGATCGCCTTGGTCAGGGCCTCGAAGGAGTAGGTGCGGGTCTCACCGAGGATCACGAAATCGGGGTCGGAGTCGGTCAGCACGTACCCCGCGTCGTGCAGTGCCGTCGTCAGCCCGGCCTCGCCGATCACGTAGGCGGTGCCGCCGGGGTGCTGGTTGTCCAGGAAGGCGGCGGTGGCCAGCGCCGAGGTCCAGATGTTCTCCACCGGCACGTCGAGACCGATCCGGTTCAGCCGGGCGTGCAGGTCACGCGCGGTGTAGATCGAGTTGTTGGTGAGGACCAGGAACGGACGCCCCTTCTCACGCAGCGTCTTGATGAACGCCTCCGCGCCGGGCACCGGGACGCCCTCGTGCATCAGCACCCCGTCCATGTCGGTGAGCCACGATTCGATGGGCTTGCGCTCTGTCATGGGTGGGCACTCCTGCGGTACGCGGGCATGTGAGGTGACCATGCTATGCACCTTCCGGCGCCGTCCCCCATACGGAGCAGCGGGGCGTGGCTGAGGATGCGGCCGTCCGCTGTGAGGAGGAGTCTCCAGATATCTGGAGGTTCACGATGGGTTCACTTAAAGTCACACTCTGTGCGGGTGTCGCGGTGGTCCTCGCGGCGCTCACCCCGACGGCGTACGCGGCGGACGGAGGCGGTGTCACGGTGACCCCCGCCTCCCCGGCCCCCGGCGCCGACGTAGCGCTGAAGATCAGCGGCTGTGCCGGTACGACGGGCTCGGCGGCGTCGGCCGCGTTCGTCGCCGACGCCAAGCTGGTCGGCGCGGCCGGCACCCTCGCCGGCGAGACCCGGGTCCGCACCTCGCTGGAACCGGGCAGCTACGACGTGAAGATCACCTGCGGGAGCGTGACGGTGAAGGGCGCGATCAAGGTCGTGGCGGACGGGTCCCAGTCGCCCTCGGCGCCCCCCTCCGCCCCCGCCTCGCCGGTCGCTCCCGTCCACGCGGGCGGCGGTGGTACGGCGCACCTCGCGGCCGTGGACGCGCGTGCGGCCGGTCCCGGTACCGCGCACGCGGTGGTCGGTCTGTTGCTGGCCGGTGTCGCCGCGGCGGCCGTGGCGCTGCGCAGCGCCCGCCGGAGCCGCAGGACGGGCTGACCGGCCATGTTCGATCACGACAGGCCCGCCGAGCACGAGCGTTCCTCCGGCACCGGGCGGCTGCTGACCGGGGTCGCCTGGGCCGTGCTGCTGCTCGGGCTCTGGCTGTGGGGGCAGGACCTGACCGACATCCGGCTGGGCATATCCGCGCCGACGACCGGTGACGTTGCGGCGGTTGGACGCCCCCCGGAGGCCGAACTCCCGCCCGCCGCAAAGCCGTTGGGGAACGCGCTGCCGCAGCGCATCGACATCCCCCAACTCGCCGTCCAGGCACCGGTGGTGGCCCGCGGCCTGGACACGCAGGGCGCGATCGACCCCCCGCCGTTCGACCAGGCGGGCGTGGTCGGCTGGTACGGGAACGGGGTGCGCCCCGGGGCCCCCGGGACCGCCCTGATGGTCGGGCACGTCGACACCGAGACCCGGCCCGCCGTCTTCTACAAGCTCAGCACCCTCCGCCCGGGCGGAACGATCCGGGTGATCCGCGACGACGGCAAGGTGGCCGAGTTCACCGTAGACGACGTCCGCGTCCTGACCCGCGCCCACTTCGACGCCCAACAGGCCTACGGCACACGGCAGTCGGGCCGCGCCGAACTCCGCCTCATCACCTGCGGCGGCACCTTCGACCGCGCCAGCCGCAGCTACACGGCGAACGTGGTCGTGTCCGCCTACCTCACCGGCACCGGACTCTGACAACCGGGCCCGGCCGACGACCTGCTCCCCCCTGAAGCCGCCGACCGGGCTGGTCCTCGACCGCACGCGCACGGGCTGCGGGAGTAACCCGGCGAACGATGCGGGAGGTCTGGAAAACCAGTGGTGGAAGGTGTGGACCGGGCCGGGGGCTGGGGCCGTTGAGAAAGACTCTAGAACTAATGAGCGTCCGGGCCTAGAGGGCGAATAACGCCATGTCTCACAGTGGTTGCTCGCTGTCATATGCGCTGGTCACTATCGATCCGCCAGGTCCCGCACGGACCTACGGACAAGCCCCTCGCAGACCTACGGACAAGTCCCACACAGATCTAGGACAAGTCCCGCACAGATCTACGGATCTACGGACTCGGGCGCAGGTCGGTGTCGTCCACGGCTCCTTCGATCACCGCCCGCGCGACCCGGTCCAGCGGCGTCCGGCGTCGCCGCGCGTGCCCGCGCAGCGCGATGAAGGCCTCGTCGGTACCGACGTGCCAGCGCTCGGCGAGGATCCCCTTGGCCTGCTCGATCCGGACCCGGCTAGACAGCGCCTCCTGCAACTGCCCTGCCAGGGAGCAGGATCGGGCGTAAGCGCGATGGTTCTGCAGTCCCAGAGCGGCCGCGTCGGCGAGTGCCTGCGCCACCTGCAACTCCGAACGCCAGTTGTCCGAGGCGCAGTTGGGCAGCGCCGGCGTGAACACGTTGAGCGCGCCGAGGAGAGCGTCCCGCCGCCGCACCGGCACCGCGAAGGTCGCCACGACGCCGTGCCGCAGGGCCTGTCCGGTGAACTCCGGCCAGCGGGCGGCCGCATGGGCCACGCTGATCGCCACCGGCGGAACGGGCCGCCCGGAGCCGTAACTCTCCAGACAGGGACCGCCGTTGCGCTGAGCGGCAAGCAGGTCGAGCGCCACCTCCTCCCGACCACCGCACGTACTCCCGCCCAGCGCCACCGCCTCACCATCGTCGATCAACACGATCCCGGCGGCCCAGGCGGACAGCAGCTCCACACAGTGATCGGCCAGCCGCCGCAGATAGTCCCCGGTGTCGAAGGTCTCCGTCAGAGTGTCGGCGGCCTCCACCAGCGCCGCGGCGAACCGGCCCTCCCGGGTCGTGTGGTGCATGACGGCCACCTTCTCCCTGCCCCGGAACCGAGCGCGCCGGGCAGACCCTAGGCCGCGCATCTACCCACAAGGGCGGAGGTGTAACAGCCCGCCGACAACACCCCTGGCGTTCTCGTGGGCGGCACGCCACGTATGTCACGATTGACCCTTGGATCGGTACAGCCAAGGGGGAGTTGGATGTACGGCAGCCAGGGGACCCCGGTCTCCTTCGGCACACGGACGTCGGCGCTGGTCCTGGGGGCGGCGCTGCTGATGGCGGGGTGCTCCTCCTCCGGGGACGGGGACAGGAAACCCGGCGCGGGAGCGAAGATCACCCAACAGCCCAAAGGAGCCGACCCGATCTGGGTCAACCCGGACACCAACGCGGCCCGCCAGGTGGCCACTTACGTCAAGGCGGGCAGGACGGCCGACGCCGAGCAGATCAGAAAGATCGCCGAGCAGCCGACCGGCGAGTGGATCGGCGCGGAGAACCCGAAGGCGGAGGCCCAGGGCTTCACCGAGGCCGCCGACCAGGCCGGCCGCACCGCCCTCCTGGTCCTCTACAACATCCCGCACCGCGACTGCGGCCAGTACTCCCAGGGCGGCGCGGGCGACGGCGACGCGTACCGAGCCTGGATCGACGCGGTGGCACAGGGTATCGCCGACCGCTCGGCGACGGTGATCCTGGAACCGGACGCCATCCTCCACCTGGTGGACGGCTGCACCCCCGCCCAATTCCAGGCGGAACGCTACGACTTGCTCGCCTACGCGGTCACCAAGCTCAAGTCCCTCACCCACACAAAGGTCTACCTGGACGCCGGAAACGCAGGCTGGGGCCACCCCGACGAGATCTACCAGCCCCTGGAGCGAGCGGGCCTGGCGAAGGCCGACGGCTTCGCGGTCAACGTGTCCAACTTCTACTCCACCCAGGACTCCATCACCTACGGCAAACAACTCTCGGCCAAGACCGCCAACAAACACTTCGTCATCGACACCAGCCGCAACGGCAACGGACCGTATACGGACGGCGACACAGACGAGAACTGGTGCAACCCGCCGGGCAGGGCCCTGGGCGAAACCCCCACAACAAAGACGGCGGACCCGCTCGTGGACGCCTACCTGTGGATCAAACGCCCAGGAGAATCAGACGGCACCTGCAAGGGCGGCCCCAAGGCGGGCGATTGGTGGCCAAGTTACGCCCTGAAACTGGCGCAAGCGTCAACTCCCTAAGGGGCGCGGGGCTGTATCGATTTGCGGCTCCGCCGCGTGGGCGCGACCAGCACGGCACTCCCCGCACCCAAAAGCCAACCCGCGGGAGCACTACGGCACCTTCACCCACACCGCCTTACTAGGCGTCCCCTGATCATCATCCACAAACAGCATGTACCACCCCGACTGCACCAGATTCCGATCCTTCGGCACAGTAACCGTGATCTTGTTCCCAGCCGTCTTGAAGTCCAGCGCGATGGACCGCTGATCAACATCCGTGACATGCGTGGACGCACTGGGCCGAATCAACCGCACCTTCTTGATCGAAGAGGCATGCTCCGAGGTGAACGTCCCTGACGCCCCCCGAGCAATGGACTCCGGTCCCCCGGAAAGATCCGGCCGAGAATCCCGGTAAAGATACGGCGGCGTATAGATCTCGATCCGCTGCTCAAAGACCCCCGGCTTCGTGTCCGCCTTGTCCGCATACAGCGGATTGGACCCGAAGAACATCAACCGCCCGTCCGGCAACAGAATCGACCCGGAGTGGTAGTTCCGCCCCACCAGCGGATCGGCGACCTCCTCGAAACTATTCGTGTCCGGGTGATAGAGCCGAGCCTGCAGGATGTCGGACTCACCACGCCCCCGATAATCCTCGGACCCACCCGACACAAGCACCGTGTCATCAGGCAGGATCGAGGTCTGCGGATACCGAGTCCCCTTCTCCAGCGAGGGCCCGTCCACGAACTTGGGATCGGCGTCCTTCAGATCGACGAGCCGGGTCTTGTTGGTGGACAACTTCGACTCACCAACGCCCCCACCCCCGATCACCATGTACTTCTCGTCCTGCGCCGGCGCCAACAACACGGTCGCCGAGGTCTCCAGCATGTTCGGAGCACTGAGCCCCGGCACCTTGGTGAACGCGTTGGTGTCGACGTCCCAAATACCCGGATCCCGCCCCACGTTGTCCGGCCCGTACCCCGCGTTGGACCCCGAGTAGAACAGCTTCCCGTTCTCCATCAGGAACAGCGCCGGATACGTGGGGAACTGCCGCTTCGTCGTCGTGTACGTCCACTTCTTCGTCGCCGGGTCGAAGATCTCGTTCTTCCCCGGCACCAACTGCCCGATGTCGTCGAGCCCGGAAACGCTGAGCACCTTTCCATCGCTCAACGTCGTCAGCGTCGGATACCACCGGGCCTCGTTCATCGGATCGACCTTGATGTACTTCTCGGCGACCGGATCGAACTCGTACGCGTTCTTGATCCCCTCGAAGTCCCGCTTGTCCAGCCCGAACTTGTTCCCGATGCCATACGTGTTGCGCTCGTCGGCACCGGTCAACCCCTGGATGCGGTAGTTGTCCTGGGTCCCGGTCTCGTACTTGGTGCCCTCCTTGGGCGCCTCGACGACGACCCGGGCGTAACCGGGGTTGTTCCGCAGGAACTTGCCGGTGCTCTTGTCGAACACCTTGGTCGCGCGCGGGATCAGGGTCGAGTCCGTAGAGACGAACGACTTACCGTTCGCCTTACCCGTGAACTTCGTGCCCTTGGGCAGCGTCATCGGCTTGTCGGGATTCTCGTTGTAGAGAATCATGACGCCACCCGCCTTCTTGACGTCACCCTTCAGCTTCTCGTACTTCTTGGTGCCGCCCGCGATGAGGATGTTGCCGTTGGCGAGCTGGGTGTGCCCCGTGCAGAACAGGTCGGCGGGAGTCGGGACCTTCTTGATGGTCCCCTTCACCGGATCCCAGATCCGCGACTCGAACTTCTTGGCGTTGAAGTTGTCCTGGTTGTTCCCCGAGCCCGCGACGAGCAGCACCTTCCCGGTGTGCAGCAGCACCGCGTGAATGGTGTCCTGCCGGTACTCCTTGGGGAACTGGACGATGTCCCAGTGCCCGTTGTCGGCTTTGTACTCGGGCTTGTTGATGACGTACTGGTGGTATCTCTCGGTCCCGAATCTGTACAGCCAGGGTCCGTTCATCCCGGCCAGGGCAAGTACGACCACCGTGCTGATCGCGAGTCGACGGGCACGGCGCCGGCCGGCTTCCTTCATTCCTTACGACCCCCCAGCCCACCGAGCGCGATCTGCATGGTCTGCTCACCGCTGTTCGAGGCCGCCCAACTGGGTTTCTGCTGAGGGCCATGCGCGACCGGCAACGCCTGCGGCGGCGGAACGGCGTCCTGAGGCTCGTCCGGGAGGACGGCGGACGGCCGCTTCTTCTCCTGCCGCAGCATGTACCGCCACGCCAGGATCGGCGACGCGGTGATCAGCAGGGCGACCGTGGCCCAGGTGATCATCGCCGGATGGGAGTGCCCGTTCTCGAACCCGGCCATCAGCGACCCGGCGAAGACCAGGATGAAGAACCAGTGCACCCGGAACGTCCCGAACAACGTGTCGGGGCTGGCCGAATCGCCCTTGGGCGTGACCACGAACTTGCTCTTGCGGCGCAGTACGGCGTCCAGCAGCGAGCGGGCGTATATCGGCGCCGACAGTGCCGACATCACCATGCCCGCGACCCCGCCCGACCCCTCCGGCTCGTGCGGGGAGACGTTGTGCCGCCGGTTCCAGATGTAGAGGCCGATCTGCAGCGCGGACGCGTTGCCGTAGAGCATCAGCCACACCGTCGGGTCGATGTTGACACCCGAGGCGCCCAGGCCCAGGAACAGCGCACAACTCAGCGCCGCCAGTATCCAGTTGAGGGCCGACATCGGGTAGAAGATGATCATCATGGTGTAGTTGAAGAACTTCCCCGGAGGCATCGAGAAGAAGCCCTTCCAGTACTGCTTGAGGATTGTCTCGTACGTCCCTCTGGACCACCGGAGCTGCTGCGTGAAGAAGTCCGTCCAGGCGCTGGGCCCTTCGCCGACCGCGAGCACGTCCGGCGTGTAGACCGACCTCCACTTCTTCCCAGTGACAGGGTTCTTGGCCCGGTGCATTTCGAATCCCGTGGCCATGTCCTCGGTGATCGAGTCGTACAGGCCGCCGATCTGCTGAAGTGCCTTGATCCGTACGGCATTTGACGTACCGACGAACATCGGCGAGCCGTAGCGGTTGCCCGCGCGCTGGATCAGGGCGTGGAAGAGGAACTGCTGCGACTCGGCGGCCTTGGTCACCGGGCCCTCGTAATTGCCGTACACCTGGGGGCCGATGACGAAGCCGACGTCCGGGTCGCGGAAGAAACCCAGCATCCGCTCCAGGTAGTTGGGCAGCGGCACGTGGTCGGTGTCGACGGAGGCGAAGTAGTCGTACTCGTCGCCGTGCGCCTCCAGCCAGGCGTTGTAGTTCCCGTGCTTGGTCTTTGCCCGGTGCGCGCCCTTGGGCTGGTTCCAGCGCTCAACTCCCTTGCGGGTGAAGTGATGTACGCCGAGCCGCCCGCACACCGCCTTGACCTCGGGGTCGTCGCCCTCGTCCAGCAGCCACACGTGAAGAAGCCCCCGGTGGCGCAGCCGTACGGCCGCCTCCAAGGTCTTGGTGACCATCTCCAGGGGTTCCTTGCCGGGCACGAACGTCGTGATGAACGCGACTCTCGTGCCGGTCTCCGGCACCACCGGGACCGGGTCGCGGGCGACCAGCGTGGCGTGCGCGTTGGACAGCACGTTCATGCAGCGGAAGAACTCGATCAGGCCGATCGCGACCAGCATCACGATGTCCAGCGCGGGCAGGAAGTCGTAGGCGGGATAGTCGCGTTGGGTCCAGTGCTCGGGCTGCATCAGCCAGCCGAGCAGGACCAGGGACAGCAGCGGCGCCGCGCTCAGCATGAGGGCGGCGCGCAGGCGGTGCGTCTCCTGCGACAGCAGCGACCGGTACTGGACCTTGTACGGCTTGCCCGGGTCGGGCTGCGTGAGGGGTCCCGCCAGGCGGCTGTAGTGCTCGTAGTCGTATCTCGGAAGTGTGCTCTTGATCCGGCGGAAGCTGCCGGTCCGGTGTCCCGGGATTCTGAGTTCGGTGGTTTGTGTCTGTGACGGGTCGAGGTCGTGCCGGGCGCCCGTCGGCGTCGACGTCATGAGTCATCCCCCCACACGCGAAAACGCGCGTGTCTGTTTGTCTCGGCCGCCCGCCGGCGTCCCCCTCGACCCTCGACGGGCGTGTCAGTGATGGCCGCGGTGACCACACAGTCCACTCACGGAGATGTGCGACTGCGACCGTCCGGTTGCGCGATGCCCCCTCCGACATCTGTTCCAGGGCGGGGCCCCTCCTCCCCGCGAAACCGCGCAACCGGTTCCGTACCCCCTCAACTGCCGTGTACCGACAGCATCTTCAAAACCAGGGTTCTACGGTGCTCATCTTGATCGCAAGACACGAAACGCGGTGTTTACCGGTCATACGCGTTCATTGGGGCGCGTGTGGGGATCATGTGGAGCCGTTGTGGACAGTCTTGTGCGCACATTGTCGAAGTGCTCTCTTATGGCGTTCTCGGCACGTTTCGCATCCCCGGACCGGACCGCGTCGAGGATCGCCCGGTGCTGGCGGCAGGTGACCTCGGGGTCCTGCGGGCCGGCCGCGAGGTCGGTGTGGACGCGGTGGAAGGCGTCCCAGAACGCCTCCAGGACCTCGCTCAGCAGCGCGTTGTCCAGCCCCCGGTAGAGCGTGGCGTGAAAGGCGCGATCGGTGGCCGCGAGCCCGACGCCCTCGGCGGCCTCCCGCTCCATCTGCCGTACCAGCGCGTCCAGTTCGACGAGATCCCGCTCCGGCAGCCGCCCCGCGAGCCGGGCGACGAGCCCCGACTCCACCGCCTCCCGCAGTTCGAGCAGCTGCAGCAGGCTGTCCTCGCCGCGGTAGTGCCCGACGACGGTACGGAACGCGAGCCCCTCGACCATCGGCGCGAGCGACATCGGGCCGACGTACGTCCCGAACCCGTGCCGGATCTCGACGATCCCCATCGCCTGCAGCGCCTTGAGCGCCTCGCGCACCGAGTTCCGGCTGGCACCCAGAAACACCATCAGCTCGGGCTCGGTCGGCAGCGGGGCCCCGGAGGACAGCCGACGGTCGAGGATGAGCTTCTTGATCCGCTCCTGCAGGTCACGGGCTGTCATGGCCAGAGGGTATCCGGCCAAACGGGGGGTGAGCTGTGTTCTGCCCGCACGGATGTTCCGCCTGCTCGGATGTCTCGGCCCACGCAAAAGGCCCCCCGCAGTGCGGAGGGCCTCGCTGTCTGTGCGCCGCCAGGGACTCGAACCCCGGACCCGCTGATTAAGAGTCAGCTGCTCTAACCAACTGAGCTAGCGGCGCGCGTGTTGACCTGCACAACTCTACCGGATGCCCGGGGGTGCTCCCGACCACCCCCGGACGGGTCCCGGTGGGCCGCTGTACATCATTCGGACCGTCAACATGCGAGTCCGGAAGACAGTTGAGAAACTGGCGGATGTGCACGAGCGCGGATATTTCCACCTGGAGTGTGAGGGGCATCGCATGGAGACTCCGGTATTCGAGGAATTCGATCCCGCGAGCGATTGCGACTGCCCCGGATGTGCTGACCGGCGGCGCCTCCTGCCGCATTCCCCGACCGGCCGCACCGGCGGCCACCCCGCCGCCCAGCGGGTCCTCTTCGTGGCGGCCGCGGCGTCCGCCACCCTCGCCGCCGGGCACGCCGTACCGGCCGCGGCCGCTCCCCACACTCCGGCTCGCCCCGGCGTTCCCGCAGGTGACACGGGTGACGAGCCCGCGACCCCGCAGGGGAGCAAGGCCCCGCTGCACGGCCCGAGCGGGAAACCGGCGAAGCCGGCCGGTGCGGTCAAGGCGCCCACGACCACCCGCGCGGAGATCATCAACCGGGCCAAGACCTGGATCGCGGCGCAGGTGCCGTACAGCATGAACGCGTACTGGTCGGACGGTTACCGGCAGGACTGCTCGGGGTTCGTCTCGATGGCCTGGGGGCTGCCGGGGAACGAATGGACCGGCAGCCTCGACCAGTACGGGGTGCGTATTTCCAAGGACGAACTGGAGCCCGGCGACATTCTCCTGTTCCACAATCTCGCGAACCCCGAGAAAGGCTCGCACGTCGTCATTTTCGGCGGCTGGACCGACTACACGCACACCTACTACGTCGCCCTGGAGGAGACCCCCTCGCACGCCCGCCGCCAGTCCACGCCGTACGCGTACTGGAGCCACTCGGACAGCTATGTGCCGTACCGCTACAAGGGCGTGACGGGCGGTACGGAAGGGGTGACCCCGGTGGCGCCGGTGACCCCGGTGGACGCGGGCAAGACGAACACGCCGTACCCGGGAGCGTCGTCTTTCGGCCCCGGCGCCAACAACAAGTACGTCACCCAGCTCGGCACGATGCTCGTCGCCCGGGGCGCCGGCTCGTACTACACCTCGGGTCCGGGCCCGCGCTGGTCGGACGCGGACCGGCGGGCCACCCAGGCGTTTCAGCTCGCCCAGGGCTGGACCGGCGCGGACGCGGACGGCCTGCCCGGCCCGCAGACCTGGCAACTGCTCGTCACCGGCAAGGGCAAGAACGTCGGAGGCACGGCGGCCGTAGGAGCGGCGGGCCCGCCTGCCCCCGCCTCGCACGGCGTCCCGGGCTACCCGGGCAAGGCCATGTTCCGCCTCGGCGCGAACAACAAATACGTCACCGAGCTGGGAAAACAGCTGGTCAAGAAGGGGTTCGGCAAGTACTACACGACGGGCCCGGGACCGCGCTGGGGCGAGCCGGACCGGCGCAACGTCGAGGCCTTCCAGCGCGCCCAGGGCTGGCGCGGCGGCGCGGCCGACGGCTACCCGGGCCCGGAGACCTGGCGCCGGCTCTTCTCGTAACCAACGCACAACCACACTCATCCCCACCCGTTGTGACGCATCTGGCGCGGAGGCTGGAGGCACCTATGAGTACGACGACCACTTCACAGACGCCCGAGAACGAGGGGCCGCCCGAGGGACAGACCCGTCCCGCGCGGCTCATCCAGAACGAGGCGACCACCGAGATCCCCGTCCACCTGCTGTTCCGCGACGACCCCGACCCGGTCTCGGTACCGCTCAGGCCCGCCGTCGTGGCGCGCCGGCAGGGCACCGGCGAACAGCCCCGCTTCCGCCGCCCGGTCCCGGCCAAGCCGCGCCCGGCCCCGGACGTCGACCCCGACCTGGTGGAGCGCCCCGCCCGGGTGCTGCCCGGCACGGCGGGCGTGCTCGCCGGTTCCTGCGGACTGGCCGGCTGCCTCGCCACCTCGTGGTGGGCGGGCGTCCTGCCCCCGCTCGCGACCGAGGCGCTACGACTGCCGTTCTACGCCGGTGCCGGACTCGGTCCCGCGCAGTGGGCCGCGTACGCCGGGGCCGGCGCGCTGGGTCTGTTCGGCTTCGGGGGTCTGGCCCGGGGCCGTACCGGACGGGCCTGGGTGCTCGGCCTGTTCGGGCGGTACCGGGGGACCGTCCGGCGCACCGGGCTGATGTGGGTCAACCCGTTGCTGCTGCGCCGCCGCGTCGACGTACGGCTGCGGCACTGGCGCAGTGAGCCGATGCCGGGGGCCGACGCGAACGGGGTCGCGCTGCGGGTCGTGACGCTCGTGGTGTGGCGGGTGCGGGACACCGCGCGGGCCACGCTCGGGGTCGAGGACCACGAGACGTATCTGCGCGAGTGCGTGGAGGCGGCGCTGGCCCGGGTGCCCGTGGAGCCGCCGGGCGGGGGCGCGAAGGGCGCGGCCGACCTGGCCGTCGACGCGCTGACCCGGCTGGTCGCGGCGGACTCGGCGCCGGTCGGCATCGAGGTGTTCTCGGTGCGGCCGGTCCGCGTGGAGTACGCCCCGGAGGTCGCCGCGGCGATGACCCGCCGCCGTATCGCCGCGCTGGACGCGCAGCAGCGGGCGACGATGCTCACGTCGGTGGTCGACTCCGTGGAGGACACGGTGACGCGGCTGACCATGCGGGGTCTGGTGGAGCTGGACGACTACGAACGCCGGGCGCTGGTCAAGGACTTGACGGTCGCGTTCTGCTCGGGACGGGGAGAAGCCGCGCCGTGAGCGGTATGGACACGGTCAAGTAAGGGCAATAATCTGGGACTTGGTCTAGACCTGCACGGCTCACGGAACTTCCCCACACGTTCTCCAGGAGCGGCAGCATGCGCAAAAAGACCAAGTGGTACGCGGGCGTGCTCGGGCTCACCACGGCCGGGGCCATCGTGCTCTCGTCCGGGGCCGCGAGCAGCCACGGCTACACCGACCTCCCCATCAGCAGGCAGAAGCTCTGTGCCAACGGCACGGTGACGAACTGCGGTGACATCCAGTACGAGCCGCAGAGCGTCGAGGGCCCCAAGGGCTTCCCGGCGGCCGGCCCCGCCGACGGCCAGATCTGCAACGGCGGAATCAGCCGCTTCGCCCAACTCAGCGCACCGAAGGCCCCGTCGGGCGCCGCGTGGCCGACGACCAAGGTGACGGGTGGTCAGTCGTACACGTTCCGCTGGCAGTTCACGGCGATCCACGCGACGACGGACTTCAAGTACTACGTCACCAAGGCGGGTTGGAACCAGAACCACAACCTGGCCCGCTCGGACCTCAACACCACCCCGTTCCTCACCGTCCCCTACAACGGCCAGCGCCCCTCGTCGTCCACCATCTCCCACACCGGCACGCTCCCGTCCGGCCTCTCCGGCCACCACGTGATCGTCGCGGTGTGGACGATCGCGGACACGACCAACGCGTTCTACTCCTGCGATGACGTCACGTTCTGAGGGCGTGAGGTTCTGAGCATTGCTTGAGACAGTCCGGCATCCCCCGGGGGTAGGTTCCCTCCACCAAGCGGTACTTGACCTCGGGGGACACCATGGAAGCGCTGTTCTACATCGCGCCACTGCTCATCATCGCCATCGTGGCGTTCGGCGCGACGGGCGTGATCCGCCGCTCGCGCCAGGTCAACAGCGCCTGGAGCAGCGGACTCACGGCCGAGGCCCGCTGCCTGCGGACGTACACGACGACCAGCGGCGGCGCCGGGGACACCATGGTGTCGACGACGCTGCACCACGTATACGAGTTCACGACGCGCGAGGGCCGCACGGTCAGGTTCGAGGAGGGCAACGGGCCGGGAACGACCCTGGAGGGCGACATCGTCACCGTGTACTACGCGGCCGACCACCCTGAGCGGGCCACCGCCCATGCCCCGGCCCGCGGGAAGCTCGCGGCGGGCGCGGGCTGCGCGCTGGTGTTCTTCGGCGTGGTCGTCGCCTTCTGCGTCCTCTTCATCCTCGTGGCCCACAAGATGTTCGACTTCATGGGCTCGTAGTCTCCATATCTGACGGTACGTCAACTACCCTGCGCCCCCATGGAGTCCAGGAGACATACCGTCGCGGAACTCGTACAGGCACGGTGGGGCGACCACCGCCCCGGACTGTGGTGCGGGCAACGGGTGCTCACCCACCACGAGGTGGCGTCCGGCGCGGCAGCCAGAGCGGCACTCCTCACCGACCTCCTGCCACCCGGCACTGCGCCCCACGTCGGCGTGCTGCTCGACAACACCCCTGAATATCCCCTGTGGTTGAGCGCGGCGGCCCTCGCGGGCGCGGCCGTCGCCGGTATCAACCCCACCCGCCGCGGCCCCGAACTGGCCCGCGACATCCTGCACACCGAGTGCCGGGTACTCGTCACCGAGCGCGCCTACCTCCCGCTCCTCGACGGCCTCCAACTCCCCGGCGTACAGCTCCTGGTGACGGACACTCAGGCCTACGACGACCTGCTCGCCCCGTACGCGGAGGCACGCCCGGACGCCTTCTCCCGCGCCACCCCCGACGACCGCATCCTGCTCTACTTCACCTCCGGTTCCACCGGCGCCCCGAAGGCCGCGATCTGCACCCAGGGCCGCCTGGCCGCCGCCGGACAGTCACTGGTCGACAGCTTCAAGGTCGTCCCGGACGACGTGCACTACATCTGCATGCCGATGTTCCACGGCAACGCGGTGATCGCCGACTGGGCACCGGCGTTGGCGGCCGGAGCGGGGATGGCGCTGCGCCGGCGGTTCTCGGCGTCACGGTTCCTGGACGACGTACGGGCGTACGGGGCCACGTACTTTACCTATGTCGGCCGTGCCGTGCAGTACGTGCTGGCCACCGAGGAGCGGGCCGACGACCGGGACAACCCGCTGCGGATGGGCTTCGGTACGGAGGCGGGGGCGGTGGACGCGGCGGCGTTCGAGCGGCGGTTCGGGGTGCGGCTGGTGGAGGGGTACGGGTCCTCGGAGGGCGGGGCCGCGGTGCAGTGGTCGCCGGGGACGCCGGACGGGGCGGTCGGGCGGGCGGCGCCCGGGCTCGCCGTACTCGATCCCGGGACGCGGGCCGAATGCCCGCCCGCCGCCTTCGACTCGGCCGGTCGACTGCTCAACGGGGAAGAGGCGATAGGGGAGTTGGTGAACCGTGGCGCCAACCCCTTCGAAGGGTACTGGCGTAACCCGGAGGCGGACGCCGAGCGGCGCAGGGCGGGCTGGTATTGGACCGGCGACCTCTTCTACCGCGACCCCGACGGCTACCTCTACTTCGCCGGCCGCACCGACGACCGCCTCCGCGTCGACAGCGAGAACCTCGCCGCCGCGATGATCGAGAACATCCTCGCCCGCTACGAGGGCGCCGACGCCGTGGCGGTCTACGCCGTACCGGACCCGGTGACCGGCGACCAGGTCATGGCGACGATCGCCGGGCACTTCGACCCGCTCGACTTCGCGGAGTTCCTGCTGGCCCAGCCCGATCTGGGGACGAAGATGGCACCCCGGTTCGTGCGGGTGGTGGAGCGGATGCCGGTGACGGCGACCAACAAGATCCATCGGGCGGGGTTGCGGCGGGAGGGGGTCGTATGTCCCGATCCGGTGTGGTGGCGGCCGCCGGGGGAGGCGGCCTACCGACGACTGACCCCGGAGGACGCCGAAGGACCCCTCGTCGGAACGAGGGGCCCGGCTTGAGGGGGTGTGGGTGGCGAAGCCCCCACTGCGCGCGGCGAAGCCGCGCAAAAACAACGATGGCGAGGCCGGTTCGCGCTTTCCGCGAACATGCCTCGCCATCGTCATCGTGCGCCGCCAGGGACTCGAACCCCGGACCCGCTGATTAAGAGTCAGCTGCTCTAACCAACTGAGCTAGCGGCGCGTGACTCACGCCTTCCGCTGGATCAGAGTCTCGCGGAGGGCGACGGGAAAAATACTACCTGGTCCGGAGGGGTGCTTCGGACCAGGGTCGCGGCAGCCCTCAGATCGCGAGAGACAGCAGCACCGGCCCCGCCTCGCGGTTCAGCGTGTCCGCCGCCTGGCGCAGGCGGTGGGCGTGCTCGACCGGGAGGGAGAGGGCCAGGCAGCCGACCGAGGCGCCGGCGGTGATCGGGACGGCCGCGCAGACCGTGCCCACCGCGTACTCCTGGAGGTCGAGGTGGGGGACGGTCGGCGGCTGGGTCTCCAGGCGGGAGAGCAGCAGCCGGTCGCTGGTGATCGTGCGCGAGGTGAGGCGGGCCATCTTGTGCCGGGAGAGATGGTCGCGCCGGCCGTTGTGGTCGAGCTGGCCCAGCAGGCTCTTGCCGAGCGCGGTCGCGTGCGCGGAGACGCGGAAGTCGACCCACTCGTTGACCGCCGGGGTGGCGGGCCCGGCCGCGTACTGGGTGATCGTGACCTCGCCGTCGACGTACCGGCTGACGTAGACCGCCGCGCCCAGGGAGTCGCGCAGCCGGTCCAGGGTCCGCTGGATCTGCTCGCGCACTGCCTGCTCCCGGCCGGCCGCCGAGCCGAGGCGGCTCAGGGCCTCGCCGGTGACGTAGGCGCCGTCGGTGAGCTGCTCGACGTAGCCCTCGCGGCGCAGGGTCCGCAGCAGTATCGTCAGGCGCTCGGTGCCGAGGCCGGTGCGACGGGCGAGTTCGGTGTCCGTGACGCCGGTGGAGTGTCCGGCGACTGTCTCCAGGATGCGCAGTGCGTCCTGTACCGAGTGGTAGGGAGCGGTCGGCTCGTGCATCAGCGCCACGGTGTTTCTCCCTGCGCTCGCTTTTCTGGGCCGTGATACCGGACAGCGAATCCCCTCCACGATAGCTGTCAAACGGCCGATGTGGAGCGGCTGTTGGTGAGATTGTGGCCTTCCTTATGGCCTCCGAACTGCGGCGCGAATCCTTTGGCATATGCCTTTGTCATGCCACGTGACGTGGACCTTGGGTGTTCGATTGCTCACGTGTCGTAATTGAATAAATGTCAAAGAATGGCGCCGAGGAATTCCCGGGTCCGCTGTTGTTCCGGATCGCCGAAGATCCGCTCCGGCGGGCCCGATTCGATGACCTTGCCCGCGTCGAACATCAGGACTTGATCTGAAATATCCCGGGCGAAATTCATCTCGTGGGTCACACAGAGCATGGTGATGTCGGTGGTGCGGGCGATGTCCCGCAGGACGTCGAGCACACCCGCGACCAGTTCCGGGTCGAGCGCGGAGGTCACCTCGTCGAGGAGCAGCACCTGCGGCCGCATCGCCAGCGCCCGCGCGATCGCGACGCGCTGCTGCTGGCCGCCGGAGAGCTGGGTCGGGTGGGCGCCGGCCTTGTCGGCGAGGCCGACCAGGTCGAGCAGTTCCAGGGCGCGCGCCTCCGCCTCGTCCTTGGGCAGGCCCAGGACGGTGACCGGCGCCTCGGTGACATTGCGCAGCACGGTCATGTTCGGGAACAGGTTGAACTGCTGGAACACCATCCCGATCTTCTTGCGGATCTCCCGGATCTGCTTCTCGGGCGCGGGGAACAACTGCTCCCCGTCGACGCTGATCGTGCCCTCGTCCGGCTTCGTCAGGGTCATCAGCAGCCGCAGGATCGTGGTCTTGCCCGACCCGGACGGACCGATCAGGGTGACGTGCTTGCCGGACTCCACGGAGAAGTCGAGGTCGTCGAGCACGGTGTTGGACCCGAAGCGCTTGGTGACGTGGTCCAGGCGGATCAACTCGCTGCCGTCCACCGGGGGGTTGGCGTTGGCGTCGGTTTCCTTCGTCAGGGGTGTGTCAGCGGACAAGGCGTCGCTCCAGGGCTCGGATCAGCAGGGAGGCGGGATAGGAGATGAGGACGAAGGCCACACCGATCACCGTGATGGGCTCGGTGAACTGGTAGTGCTCCTGGGAGAACAGCCGGGCCCGGCCCATCAGTTCGAGCACGGTGATCACCATCAGGATCGGGGTGTCCTTGAGCATCGCGATCACGTAGTTGCCCAGCGCCGGGATCACCCGGCGGATCGCCTGCGGCAGGATCACGGCCGTCCAGGTCCGGCGCAACGGCAGGTTCAGCGCGGTCGCCGCCTCCCACTGGCCGACGGGCACCGCCTCGATGCCCGCGCGGTAGACCTGCATCGTGTACGTCGAGTAGTGCAGCCCGATCGCGAAGACACCGGTGGTCAGCGCGGAGAAGGTCAGGCCCCACTCGGGCAGCACGTAGAACAGGAAGAACAGCTGCACCAGCAGCGGGGTGTCCCGCACGAACTCGGTGACGACCCCGACCGGCCAGCGCACCCAGCGAGTTGGGGTCCGCATCAGCAGCGCCCACGCCAGCCCCAGGACGAACGAGATCAGCGACCCGAGGAGCAGGATCTGCAGGGTGACTTTCAGGCCGTCCCAGAAATACGGCATGAAGTCGCTCACGGCGTTCCAGTCCCACTTCACGCGACGCCACCTCCGACACCCGTGGTCTGCGCGCGCTTCAGCTCACGCGCGGCCTTCTCGTTGCCGGGCGCCTTGCCGATGCCCGCCTTCAGCTTCTTCTCCAGTCCGCGCATCAGCCGGGTGAGCGTGAAGGCGATCACGAAGTAGATCAGCAGGATGTACGTGTAGATCTCCGCGCTCTGCTGCAGCGCGAGCCGCACCAGGTTGGCGCTGAAGGTGAGATCGCCCATGCCCATGACCGAGACCAGGGCGGTGCCCTTGAGCAGTTCGATCAGCAGATTGCAGAAGGACGGGATCATCTCCGGCACGGCTTGCGGCAGCAGGATCAGCCGCATCCGCTGCCAGGGCGTGAAGCTCAGCGCCACCCCGCCCTCCTGCTGGGCCGGGTCGACCGCGTTCAGCGCGCCGCGCACGATCTCCGTGCCGTACGCGCCGTAGGTCAGGCCCAGCGCGAGTGTGCCCGCCCACAGGGGGACCAGCTGCCAGCCGAAGGCGACCGGCAGGACGAAGAACACCCAGAAGATCATGACGAGGGCGGAGGTGCCGCGGAACACCTCGGTGTAGAAACCGGCGAGGAAGCGGACGATCCACAGCCGGTGGGTGCGGGCGATGCCGACGACGAAGGCCACGACGGTCGCCAACAGCGCGCTGAGGACGAGGAGTTGGACAGTCGTCCAGACTCCCTTGAGGACAAGTTCCCAGAGGCCTGAGGTCATCCGCCGCAGAGCTCCTTCGCGGTGAGGTCCGTCATCTCGGCCTTGCTGAACCCGAAGGGCCGCAGGATCCGGAACAACTCCCCGCTCTTCTTGAGCTTGTGCAGCTCGACGTTGAAGGCGTCGCGCAGTTTCGTCTCGGTCGGCCGGAACGCGAAGGCGCCGCCGTCGATCCGCGGTTTCCCGTCGACGAGCGGTGCGAAGGGCGTGGTCGACTCGGCCTTGGCGGACTTCTTCACGACGGCACGCGTGGTGAGCGCCGTACCGGCGAAGACGTCAACTCGCCCTGCCTCTACGGCGTTCAGCCCGGCGACCTGGTCGGGGACGATCAGGATGTCGCTCTGCTTGTACCCGGCGTCGACGGCGTGCTGGATCTGGGCGTACCCGGTGCCGGTGGCGAACTTCGCCTTCTTCGCGACGACGTCTTTGTAGGTGTGCAGCCCCTTCGGGTTGCCCTTGCGGACGACGAACGCGTCGAGCACCTGGTAGTCCGGGTCGGCGAAGATGACCTGCGCACAGCGTTCCGGGGTCACGTACATCCCGGCGGCCACGACGTCGAACTGCTGCGAGTTCAGGCCGGGTATGAGCGAGCCGAACTCGGTCGGCACGGGCTGCACCTTGTCGACGCCGAGCCGCTTGAAGATCGCTTCCGCCAACTTCGGTGCCTCACCGGTGAGTTGCCCGTCCCTGTCGATGTACCCGAACGGGATCTCACCCGCGATCCCCAGCCGTACGACGCCCTGCGCCTTCAGCCGGTCGAGCAGATCACCGCCGCTCGTGGTCGACGCGGTGGCCACACGGCTGCAGCCGGCCGCGCCCAGCGCACCTGCCGCCGCCACCCCGGCGAGCAGTGCCCGACGGGTGTGACCCGGCGTGTGACCGGATGTGTGTCTGTCGTTCCCAATTGGTGGAGCCATGGGCGCGCAGCTACCCGACCGCTCCCGGGTTATGCACCCTGGAAGACATGACGGATCACTTCATCGAGGTCTCACTCGCAAAGCGGAACGTCCACTGCCGGGCAAAACTGCTGGTAGAACGTGCGCCGCTGACATGCGCGGCCATCTGGGACGCACTCCCGCTAATCGGCGACGTCTACCACGCCAAGTACGCCCGCAACGAGATCTACGCCCTTTTCCCGCCATTCGCAGAAACGGAACCCCCGCTGGAGAACCCCACAGTCACCCCCATACCGGGTGATCTCTGCTATTTCTCCTTCGCCGGCACGGAACTCGGCACGAAGGCCTACGGCTACGACCGCGAGGTCCGCGCCGGCGCGACGGTCGTCGACCTGGCCCTGTTCTACGAACGCAACAACCTCCTCCTCAACGGCGATGTGGGCTGGGTGCCCGGCATCGTCTGGGGTGAGGTGGTCGAGGGACTGGCGGAGATGGCGGAGGCATGCAACGACCTGTGGCGGTCGGGGGCGGCGGGGGAGAGCCTCAGCTTCCGGCGGGCCTGACCCCGGAAGCCCCGGCGGCGAACAGCGCGTGCGCCGCCCGCAGCACCAGATCGTCCCGGTGCCGCGCCCCCACGATCTGCAACCCGACCGGCAGCCCGTCGCCGTCGTTCCCCACGGGGACGGTGGCGGCGGGCTGCTGCGTCAGGTTGAAGGGGTACGTGAACGGGGTCCAGCCCGTCCAGCGGCGGTGCCCCGAACCCTTCGGGACCTCAACTCCCGCCTCAAAAGCGGTAATTGGCAGCGTCGGCGTGACGAGGAGGTCGTAGCGCTCGTGGAACAGGCCCATCCTGCGGCCGAGTTCCATGCGGGCGTCCACCGCCGCCAGATAGTCCAGCGCCGAGAAGCCCGCCCCCGTCGCGCAGATCTCCCGCAGCCCCGGGTCGAGCAACTCCCGTTGCCGTGGCGCGAGTTTCTGCGTCACGCGGGCCGCGCCGCTGAACCACAGGGTGTGGAAGGCGTCCACCGGGTCCGTGAAGTCGGGGTCGGTCTCCTCGACGTACGCGCCGAGTGCGGCCAGCCGCTCCACGCCCCGCCGTACCGCCGCCGCGACCGCCGGACGCACCGCGACCTGGCCGCCGAGGGAGGGTGAGTACGCGATCCGCAGGCCCTGTATGCCGTGCGCGAGGCCTTCGCTGAAGGAGCCCGGCGCGCGGTCGAGCCCCGACCAGTCGCGGGCGTCCGGTACGCCGATCACGTCCAGCAGCAGCGCCGCGTCCGCCGCGTCCCGGGTCATCGGACCGACGTGCGACAACGTGCCGAACGCGCTCGCCGGATACAGCGGCACCCTGCCGTACGTCGGCTTCAGGCCGAAGATCCCGCAGAAGGACGCGGGGATACGGACGCTGCCGCCGCCGTCGGTGCCGAGCGACAACGGACCCGCACTCAGGGCAACGGCCGCCGCGCTCCCGCCACTTGAGCCACCCGCCGTGCGCGAGGGGTCATGCGGGTTGCGGGTGACGCCCGACAGCGGGGAGTCCGTGACGCCCTTCCAGCCGAACTCCGGGGTCGTCGTCTTGCCGACGAACACCGCGCCGTGCTCCCGGAGTCGGGCAACCGAGGGCGCGTCCTCGTCCCAACTGCCCTGCTCCGCAATGGTCTTGGAGCCGCGCAGGGTCGGTGCGCCGCGCTGCAGCAGGATGTCCTTCACGGTGACCGGCACCCCGTCGAGGAGTCCGGCCGGCTCCCCGCGCCGCCAGCGCTCCGTCGACTCGGAGGCCCGCGCCAACGCACCCTCCGCGTCGAGCCGTACGAACGCGTTCACGGCGGGCTGGATCTCCTCGGCCCGATCGAGGGTGGCGCGGGTCGCGTCGACGGGACTGAACTCCCCTCTGCGGTAGCCGTCCAGGAGTTCCACGGCGGTCAGCTCGGTGAGTTCGGTCGTCATCCGGCCCTCCAGAGTGGGGAGTTCAGTGCCCCGGTACGTACCCACGCTTCTTGTCGACCACGTTCGGCAGCGGCTTGCCCGCCTCCCATCTCTCGTACGCCGCCACGAACTGCGTGCCGAGTTCGTCCCGCCAGCCGACCGTGTCGCCGCTCATGTGCGGGGAGACGATCAGCCCCGGGACCTGCCACAACGGGCCGTCCGGGGTGAGGGGTTCGGCCTCGAAGACGTCGAGGGCGGCGCCCGCGATCCAGTGCTTCGTCAGCGCCTCGGCGAGCGCACTTTCTACGACGAGTTGGCCCCGGCCCACGTTGATGAAGCGCGCCGAGGGCTGCATGCAGCCGAAGCGGCGGGCGTCGAACATGCCGCGCGTGTCGTCGGTGAGCGGCGCGGCGGAGATCACCCAGTCGGCGCGGGCCATCAGCCGGTCGAGTTCGCCGGGGCCGTGGATACCGGTGCGCGGGGTGCGGCCGACGAGCGCGGTCGTCACCCCAAGTGCCTTGAGGGTGCGGACGATTGCCCGCCCGATCGGCCCGGAACCGACCACGCAGGCACGAGTTCCGGCCACCCGCTGCGCCTCGCGGTGCCGCCAGGTCCGCTGCCGCTGGAGCTCCAGCGTCCTGGGCAGGTCCTTGGCCATCGCGAGGACGAGGGCGGCGACGTACTCGGCGATCGGCTGGTCGAAGACGCCCCGCGCGTTCGTCACCACCGTGTCGGAGTCCGCGAGTTCGGGACACATCAGGTGGTCCACCCCGGCGCTGGCCGTGTGCACCCAGCGCGGCCGGGGACCCTCGCCGGGCCAGGCGGCACGCACCGCGTGCGAGGCGAAGTCCCACACCAACAGGACGTCGGCGGAGGGAAGTTGATCAGCGAGCGTCGATTCGTCGGCGTGCGCGACGCGCACCCGCCCGGTGAGCTTGCCGAGCCGGGGCAGCGGGTCGGCGTCCAGGACGAGAAGGGTGGGCAGGGCAGCGGGAGTTGCGGTCATGCGAAGCCGTTTCTCGCGGGAGGTACAGCGTGAAGCACGGCGGGAAGCACCGGGCGCGGCCGTCTGACATGCACGGATTGACCACGCTCGCACTCGAACCTACCTTCGTCAACACGGACGCCCGCACGGACCGTTGTCACCCCGTTTCTCTTGGTGAGGCCGGTGTAGCCATGCATGTTTCCTTCCTGGGCGGACCCCGCCCGCAGCGCGGTGTCGGTGTCGTCGCCCCCTTCGACTTCGCGCTGGACCGCGAGTTGTGGCGCTGGGTCCCCGACGACATCTCGCTGCACCTCACGCGGACGCCGTTCGTGCCCGTAGAGGTGAGCCTCGACCTGGCCCGGCTCGTCAGCGAGCACGAGACGCTGCACGACGCGGTCCGCACGCTGAACGAGGTCGCCCCCGAGGTCGTCGCGTACGCCTGCACCTCCGGGAGCTTCGTCGGCGGGGTCGCCGGGGAGCGCGCGATGTGCGAGGCGATGACCCGGGCCGGCGAGGTCCCGTCCCTGACCACCTCGGGCGCCCTCCTGGCCGCCCTCACCGAACTGGGCGCCCGCCGCATCGCCCTGGTCACGCCCTACACGGTGTCCGTCACCCAGTCCCTGGAGGAGTACCTCGCCGAGGCCGGCGTCGAGGTCACCGGCCGCGCCTTCATGGGCCTGACCCGGCACATCTGGAAGGTGCCGTACCGCGACGTCGTCGACATGGCCCGCCAGGCCGTCAAGGGCGAGGCCGACGCGCTCTTCATCAGCTGCACCAACCTCCCGACGTACGACGTGATCCCCCAGCTGGAGGCGGAACTGCGGATACCGGTCGTATCGGCCAACCAGGTCACGATGTGGGCAGCCCTCCGCCGACTGGGTACGCGTGCCGTGGGCCCCTATCAGGCGCTGCTGGACGAATCGGCCCGCCGCCAGGGGCCGGTACTGCCGGAAGAACACCAGGAAGGCTGGTCATGACCGCACTCGGATTCCTCTACCCGGGCCACTCCGCCGAGGACGACTACCCGCGCATCGAACAGCTCCTCGGCAGCGACGTCCGCCTCGACGTGGTCCACACGGACATCGGCGAGGACGCACACCGCGTGGACGCGCTCCTGCGGATGGGTTCCCCCGAGCGCCTCACGGCGGGCGTCGCACAACTCCGCATGTCCGGCGCCGAGGCCGTCGTCTGGGCCTGCACCAGCGGCAGTTTCGTCTACGGCTGGGAGGGCGCCCACGACCAGATCCGCGCCCTGGCCCGGGCGGCGGGCCTCCCGGCGTCGTCGACGTCCTTCGCCTTCGTCCACGCGGCGAAGGAGCTGGGGGTGCGCCGGGTGGCCGTAGGAGCGACCTACCCGGAGGACGTGGCGAACCTGTTCGCGGACTTCCTGCGGGCCGGGGGAGTGGAACCGGCCGTGGTGCGCGCCTCCGGCATCATCACCGCCGCCGAGGTCGGCACCTGGGGCTACGACGAGGTTCTCGCCCTGGCCCGGGCGGTGGACGCCCCGGACATCGAGGCGGTCCTCCTCCCGGACACGGCCCTGCACACGGCCGCCCACATCCCGGACCTGGAGAAGGAACTCGGCAAGCCGGTCCTCACGGCCAACCAGGTCACGGTGTGGGAGGCGTTGCGGCTGGCGGACCGCAAGGTCAACGCGCCTGATCTGGGGGTGCTGTTCACCAAGGAGCCGCTCGTGCAGGCGGGCTGACCTGCGCGGTCCACCACGGGATCCTCCGGGAATAAACCGGAGACAGCCTCCTGTTACGCGGAGAAGGAGCGGGGAAGGACACCGCACAGCTCACAACAGGAGGCACCCACCGTGGCGGCAGACGACGAGGTCCGGGGCGCGACCGACGAGATCAGGGGTGACGAGATCCGGGGCACGGCACAGGGCACCGCCCCCGTCCCCCTCTCCGTACTGGACCTGGTGACCGTGGGCGCCGGCCGCACCGCCACCGACGCGCTGCGCACCAGCGTGAAGATCGCCGCTCTCGCCGAGTCGCGCGGCTTCCACCGCTACTGGGTCGCCGAGCACCACTCGATGCCGGGCGTCGCCTCCTCCTCGCCCGCCGTGATCCTGGCCCACCTCGCGGCCCACACGGACCGCATCCGCCTCGGTTCCGGCGGCGTCATGCTCCCGAACCACGCGCCGCTCGTCATCGCGGAGCAGTTCGGCACCCTGGAGGCGCTGGCCCCGGGCCGCGTCGACCTGGGCCTCGGCCGCGCCCCCGGCACCGACGGCGCCACCGCCGCCGCCCTGCGCCGCACCGAGCGCCTGAACGAGGGCGCAGACGACTTCCCCGAGCAACTCGCCGAACTCACCCGCTTCTTGGACGACGACTTCCCCTCCGGCCACCCGTACGCCCGCATCCACGCGGTCCCCGGCCCGATCCAGTCGACCTCGCCCGGCGGCGTCCAGTCCCCGCACCGCCCGCCGATCTGGCTCCTCGGCTCCTCCGGCTTCAGCGCCCGCCTGGCCGGCATGCTCGGCCTGCCGTTCGCCTTCGCGCACCACTTCTCCGCGCAGAACACGGTCCCGGCGCTCGACCTCTACCGCGAGTCCTTCCGCCCGAGCGCGGTGCTCGACGCGCCGTACGCCCTGATCGGTGTCTCCGCCCTCGCCACCGACGACGAGAAGGAGGCCCGCCGTCAGGTGCTGGCCGCCGCCCTCAACATGGTCCGGCTGCGCACCGGCCGCCCCGGACTCGTGCCCACCCCGGAAGAGGCCGAGGCGTACGAATTCAGCCCCATGGAGCGGGAGTTCATCACCTCCTGGAACGCCAACGTCATCCACGGCACCGCCGACGAGGTCCGCGCCGGACTCGACGACCTCCAGAAGCGCACGGGCGCCGACGAGTTGATGCTCACGTCCCACGCCCACAACGGCGACCTGCGCCTGCGCTCGTACGAACTGATCGCGGACGCCTACGGATTGACGACCCCTCAGGCCTGACGGAACGGCCTGACGGGCCAAGGCCGTTCAGGTCTGCTGACAGGCCTTCGTGCCCAGCAGCTCGGAGATACGATCCGGCGCCACCGGACGGGAGTACAGCCACCCCTGACCGGTGTCGCAGCCGATCCGGCGCAGCCGGGCCGCCTGCGCCGAGGTCTCCACGCACTCGGCGGTCACCGACAGGCCCAGCCGGTGGGCGAGTTGGATCATCGCCTCGACGATGACCTCGTCCGCCGGGTTAGGCGGGACGCCCTCGCCCTCGTACTGGAAGCCGCGGACGAAGGACCCGTCCAGCTTCAGGACGGAGACCGGGAGCCGGCTCAGATACGCCAGGTTCGAGTAACCGGTGCCGAAGTCGTCGATGGCGATGTGCACACCCATGTCGCTCAGCGCCTGGAGCGTCTGCAGCGGCCGCCCCGCCGACCCCATCACCGCGGACTCGGTCAGCTCCAACTGCAGCAGCCGCGGGTCCAGTCCGGTCTCGGCGAGGGTCTCCGCGACGTCCGCGACCAGGTCCGAGTCCCAGACCTGCCGTACGGCCACGTTGACGCTCACGAAGATCGGCGGCTCGTCCGGGTGGTCCAGCTGCCAGCGCCGGGCCTGGCGGCAGGCGGTGACCAGGACCCAGCGGCCGAGCTGCACGATCGAGCCGTCCTCCTCGGCCAGTCCGATGAACCGATTCGGCGTCAGCATGCCGAACTGCGGGTGGTTCCAGCGCACCAACGCCTCGACCCCGCGCAGCCGTCCGTTCTCCATCCCCACCAACGGCTGGTACTCCAGGGTGAATTCACCCCGCTCGATGGCCGGACGGAGCGTGGAGGCCAGCGCCTGGCGGGTCATCCGGTGCGCGTTGCGCTCCGGATCGAACAGCGTCCAGCGGGACTTGCCGTCCGCCTTCGCCCAGTACAGCGTCGTGTCGGCGGCCTGCATCAGACCGGTGGCCGTCGTACCGGACGCGTGCCGCTCGACCACACCGATCGACGCCGACAGCGACAGCCGCTGCCCGGACAGGTCGAACGGCGCCTGCAGGGCCTTGAGCACCGACTCGGCGAGTTCGGCCAGTTGGTCGGTCCCGGTCGAGTCCTCGACGAGCAGCGCGAACTCGTCCCCGCCCAGCCGCGCCACCAGCGGCGAACTCGCCCGCGCGTAACCGGCTTCGTCCGCACACCGCGTCAACCGCTCGGCCACGGCTGCCAGCAGCCGGTCGCCGACCCGGTGGCCGAGCGTGTCGTTGACCGCCTTGAAGCCGTCCAGGTCCAGGTAGCACAGGCCGATCCGCCCGGTACCCCCTTGCTCGTACGACTCCGCCTCCAGCGCGGCCGAGAGCCGCTCGAAGAACAGGGTGCGGTTGGGCAGCCGGGTCACCGGGTCGTGCATCTCCAAGTGCCGCAGCCGCGCCTGGAGTTCACGGCGGGCGCTGATGTCGGTGAGGGACAGCAGCACACCGTGCTCCTCGGCCGGCAGCGGCGCCACGGTCACCTGCGCCCACAGCACGTGCCCGTCGGGGTGCTTGACCCGGCGGGTGCAGCTCAGCTTGGCCTGCCGGCCGCGCAGCACCTCGCGATAGGCGTGCCAGGTGCGGGCGTCCGACTTCAGGTCCATCAGATCGGCCGCGACCCGCCCGGTCAGCGCGGCACCCGCCTTGCCGAGCAGCGCGCCGAACGAGTCGTTCGCGCTGACGACCAGACCGTCGCGGTCCACGACGGCCATCGCGAGGGGAGCCGCGGAGAAGGCGGACCCGAGGCGTCCGCCTTCGAGGGACTCAAGGGATGCGAGGGACCCGGGGGACTCGTGGGAATCCGGGACCTCGATGGAACAGGGGACATCGGTACGAGGCGATGCCTCGCCCTTACTCTCTGTGACGGCTGGCCGGATGAGGTCTGCCGCGGGCGCCGGCCCTTCGGACGTTCCGCTCACCGCTCGCTCCCGCAGTGCACTCGATCTTCGGATGGGTCTCGTCGGGATGGCCGACCGGGTGGGGGGCCGCCGTGCCGTGTCCGTGCAGGAAAGTGTGCCGATCATAGAGGTTGGCCCCCGGCCCTTCCAGCCACTGTCCAGTGTCCCGGAACAACGGCCGGTTCCGGCAGATCGTTTCCGCCCGCACCTGGACGGGTTCTTCAAATGGCCGACCACATGTGACGTTCCGTGAGTGTTTCCGGATGTCAGCCCGGGCGTGTCCCGGCCGCCCCCTCACTCATCTGGTGCAGATAAACAGGGCGTACCCCAACAAACCATCACAGGCTGGGTGTCGGTGTCCCGTGAACCCGCTCCCGGAGGTCCAACGTGCCGTGCCAGCTCCCCCTCAAGGGGCTCTCCCGTACGGCGCTCAAGGGGCTCGCCCAGTGGCGTACCCGCCCCGGACTGCGCGGCACCGCCGCCGTGTTCACCACGATGTCCGCGCTCGCCGCGACCTCGATCATGTCCAGCCAGTCGGTCGCCGAGCCGTTCTCGACCACACCCTGTGCCCTCAAGCGCACCGACGCCCACCACTCCGAGGGCCTCGACACCTGGAACACCGCCTACCCGCGCCCCACCCGCGCGCTCGACGCGGTGATGATCTTCCTCTCCTTCCCCGACGCGACCCCGCGGACCACTCCCGCCGAACTCGCCGCCGACCACTTCCCGGCCACCACCCGCTTCTACGAACGCGCCTCCTACGGCAGGTTCACGCTCCGCCCGCACCCGCTGCGGAACTGGATCCGCATGCCGCACTCGTCGACGTCGTACGCCATACAGCGCGACTGGAACCCGGTGAACCGCGCCGCGTACCTCCGCGACGCGCTGGCCGCCTCCGACAGCGAGGTCGACTTCTCGCGCTACGACATCGTGTACTTCGTGGCCGATCCGGACGCGCCCGGCGTGGACTCGGACGCGACGAAGGTCGTCAACCTGGACACCCCGCTGCGGGCCGACGGCACGGACGTCCGACGGGTCGTCACGGTCTTCGAGAAGCACCCGCCGGACCGGCTCGTCCTCGCCCACGAGACGGGCCACGTCTTCGACCTGCCCGACCTCTATCACCGGCCGGTGGACGGCAAGGGCGACTGGGACACCTATGTCGGCGACTGGGATCTGATGGGCAGTCAGTTCGGGCTCTCCCCGGACCTGTTCGCCTGGCACAAGTGGAAGCTGGGCTGGCTGGATCCGCGCCAGGTGGTGTGCGTACGGGGCACCGCGCCGAAACGGCTGACCCTGGAACCCGTGGCCGCCGGGCCCGGCACCTCCTCGGCCGGAGCCGCGGCGGGATCACCGGCGTTCGGCCTCGGCGCCAAGCTGGCGGTCGTGCGCACCGGGACCGACAGCGCGCTGGCCTTCGAGGCGCGCAGCCCCGTCGGCAACGACAGCACGGCCTGCAAACAGGGCATCCTCGTGTACCGGGTGCGTGACGGCGCGGCCTCCGGCAACGGCCCGATCGAGGTCGTCGACGCCCACCCGCACACCGAGGCCTGCTGGGAGACCTCGGTCTACCCGCCCCTCGCCGACGCGCCGGTCTCCCTAGGCGAGAGCTTCACCGTGCCCGGCGACAACGTGAAGGTGGAGGTGGAGGGGCGGACGGCTTCGGGGGCGTGGACGGTGATCATCACGCCGGGGGAGCAGGGCTGAGAACCCCGGACGACTGGTGATGGGGGTGTGGGTGGCGAAGCCCCCGCAACGCGCGGCGAAGCCGCGCAGAAACAACGATGGCGAGGCTGGTTCGCGCTTTCCGCGAACATGCCTCGCCATCGCTAGCGTGCGCCGCCAGGGACTCGAACCCCGGACCCGCTGATTAAGAGTCAGCTGCTCTAACCAACTGAGCTAGCGGCGCCTGCTGACGTCGTAGACCTTAGCATCCTGATCCGGGGGAGGAAAAATCGATATCCGCACGGTCGCGCGGGCCGCCCGCACGGCCGCCCAGAGCAGGATTTCGGCGCCGGGAAGCCAGGGCCGACGGGTGTCCGGGGCTACCAGCCAGCGCGAGTCGAACGGGGCCGACGAGGCCGTGCCGACCAGCGCGGGGACGGTCACCGCGTCGCCCCTGCCGTGACACAGCAACGGCGGGACGGACCCCGTACGGCTGTGCTCCCCGGGGTGCGCGCCCCACTCCTCCCAGCCCATCAGTGACGGCAACCGCTGAGCGGTGCCGGGACTGGCGAACAGGAGCATCCGCCCCCGGTGCGTCGCGACGGGTCCGGAGCCGGGCCCGTCCTCCCACAAGCGGTCGACCATACGGCGCCCGAAGACCACCGGGGCGCTCACCACGTCGAAGGCGGACCCGCAGGGCAGGACGACCGGGGCGTCCGGCCGTTCCCTCCAGAGGGCGAGGGTGCTGCGCGGATACGTTCCTGCCGAGGCGAGCCAGGCGGCACCGTCCGAGGTGACGCCCGAGATGTCGAAGCGGTCGGCGAAGGGCTCATCCTGTGTGCGGCTCATGTCCCATAGATCTACCGCCCGTGAGCACCCGCTCTCTGAGGGTTGCCAGAAATCGGGACAGGAGGGGGCGGGAAGGAGTATCTTGCCCGACCGGCATATGCCAGAAGTTCTTTCTCGTCCTCCGGACCCGCGCCCCCGAGGTCACACCGGGTCGGCACCCCCGCTGTCCCTGCCCTCCGTGCCGCGCAGCAGGTCCCGGCCGAACTCGACCATCTTCTTGGCGTAGTCCTCGGTCCACTCGGCGCGCTCGGCGATGTCCGCCGGGGTCAGCCGGTCGAAGCGGCGTGGGTCGGCGAGCTGGGCCGCCGCGATCGCCTGGAACTCCACCGCGCGGTCGGTCGCGGCGCGGAACGCGTGGGTCAGCTCCGTCGCGCGGGCCAGCAGCGCGCGGGGGTCGTCCATCGACTCCAGGTCGAAGAAGTGCTCCGGGTCCTCGGCCGCCTGGGCGGGCTCGAAGAGCAGGGGCGCGGGGCGTAGCCGCGATTCGTTGCGACGCGGCGTGTGCTCCGCCATGTCTTCTCCTCCTCGTACGTCATGGATGACCCGCCTCACGAGCGGACCACCGTCCATTGTCCCCCGGGTGCGCAAGGGGCCCCGGGCATACTCCCGAGGCACCGATCCCGCACCGCATGATTGGCTGCCCAGCCGCCCGCCCCGGTATTCATCACCCCGCAGACCGAACCGCGAGGAGCCGCAGGTCAAGGTCCCGCGTCACCCGGCGTTCGCACAGGCGTGCCGGTCACGGTCTCCACACCACCCGGTGTTCCGCGAGATGCGCCAGCACCGCGTGATTCGCCTCCCACCCGTCCGGGCTGTTTCCATTGGCCGCCTCCGGCGGCGTGCCGGACTCCGTCCGGCGGATCGGGCGGCGCAGTGCTGACCGCCTGACGGGCAGGTGCCGTAAGGACGGTCAGGGACGCCAGGCCACCCGGTGCTCGGACCAGTGGTCCCATGTGGACATCATTGCCTCCCACCCGTCAGGAAACTTCACCGTCACCCCCAGCTGCACCGGCTCCGTCGACGGATGGTCGTCCAGCAGCTCACTGACCCCCGCCCGGCAGACCACGATGCACGCGTGCCGGTGTCGGGAGGCGAGGACGCAGAGGCGGCCCGTCTCCAGGTGGAAGGCGGTGGCGTCGGGGCGGCCGGAGAGGGGGTGGAGGACCACCGTGACGTCGAACTCCCGCCCCTGGAGCCGGTTCGCCGTGTCCACCGTCACGTCCGTGACGCCCAACTCCGCCAGCGCCGCACGGACCGCCGCCGCCTGGTCCCGGTGCGCGGTGCCGACCGCGATGCGGTCGGCGGTCAGGGGAGTGGGGTCCGGTGAGCGCTCCGACGTGGCCGCGCCGCCCCGGTCCAGCAGGCGCCGTACGACCGTCGCCACCGCCCGCACCGCCTCCGGGTCCGTACGAGGGGTGTGGCGGGCGGGCAGTTCCAGCAGGCCCCAGCCCGACTCGGCGGCCTCGTCGATCACCCGGTCCGGGCCCGAACCGTCCGACGGGACACCGAAGTCGAGCCGCCGGTCGCCGTGGCCCGTGCCGCTGCGGAAGCGCGTGTACGGGTAGAACGCGTCCGAGACCAGAGGGGCCGCCGACGCCGGGAGCCGCCACGACACCGGCAGGCGGTGTTGCGGTAGTTCGGGGTTGTGGGCCAGGAGGGTCGTCACCGCGGAGGCCGAGGGGTCGTAGGACAGGCCCGCCCACTGCTCCGCGCCGACGATCGCGAACGGGTCCAACTGGCCCGGGTCGCCCACGAACAACGCCCGCTCGAACAGCCCGGCCACGGCCAGCAGCGAGTCCGAGCGCATCTGGTACGCCTCGTCGACGATCGCGTGCCGCCACGGCTCGTCCACCTTGACGTGCGCCCACTTCGCCGCCGTGGAGATGACGACCGGGAGCCCGGCGAGTTCGCCCGCCTTCGCCGACTTCCGTACGTTCGGCAGGTCGTCCAGCGCCTTGTCGTACGGGTCGGCGTCACTGCTGTGGAGGCGGCCGACCGGCAGCTCGCCGTTCTTCTCGGCGAGCCGTACGACGAGGTCGTCTACCTGCGCGTTGGTCTGCGCGACCACCATCAACGGACGCCCGGCGTCGGCCAGTTCGAGCGCCGCGCGGACGACGAGGGTGGACTTGCCGGCACCCGGCGGGGAGTCGACGACGACTCCGCGAGCCGTGCCGTGCAGGGTGTCGCGGAGGATCGCGTCGGTGGCGCGGCCGGCCTCGGCACCGGGGTCGAAGACGATGTCGGCGCTCACAGGACGTCCTCCTCTGTCACCGGATCAGCGGCCTCCTGCACGGCGCTCTCCTCGCCCGGCGGACCCCCGTGCGTCCACGGTGTCTCCTCCTGGTCGGGCAGCTTCGCGCCGCCCCGCTGCTCGTGCTCGAACAGCGTGAAGCAGATCCGGTCGCCCTTCTCCGGCAGCGAACCGGTCTCCGGCTCCTTGCCGCGCCCCATCTTGTCGACGACCCGCAGCACGACGACCGCGCCGTCCTCCTCGTGGCCCACGAACTCCGCCGACTGCGGCTTCCCGCCGAGCGACCGGAACACCTTCACCCGCTCCCCGAGATGCGGCCGGTCGTCCGTGCGCACGGTCACCAGCGGGCGCGGGCGGGGGCTCTTGCCCTCGCTGTACGCCATGACGACATCGATGACCTCGCCCGCGAACGCCTCCCCGGCGAGCCGCCGCCCGGCCATCACCAGCGGGTCGTCCAGGGCCTCCTGGGCGTCCAGGCGGGCCTGTTCGCGCTCGCGCGTGGCGAGCTTGTTGGCCGCGGTGACCGCGTCGTCGCGGCGCGGCTGCGGGGGCTCACCGGCGACGATCCGGTCCCGGTGACCGGTGAACGACCAGCGGTCCCGGGTCCACCGGTCGACGGCGTGCGCGCCCTCCGGCAGCGCCCGCAACAGGTCGAGCCCGTGCCACACCGCGTCCCAAGTGGGGCGGGTGACGCTCTCGACGAGAGACCTGATCTCCCGCTCGGCGGCGGTGAGTTCACCGAGCCGGTCGTCGGCCTCCAGACCGTCCTCGGCGGCGGCGAGGGCGGTACGGGCGCGGTCGTAGCGCTCGATGGCGGGGGCGAGCAGCTTGTTGTCGAACGCCGGGTCCGTGGCCGGGCCGGCCGGCGGGCACACCAACTGGCCCCGCGCGTCCCGCCGCAGCTCCGCGTCGAGCGCGGCCCCGGCGCCGGAGACACCGTCCGGCGGGTCGATCCACGCGAGCAGCGCGGCCAAGTGCTGGTCCTCCAGGCTGGACTGCCCCGTGGCCCAGTGCCGGCCGAGCACCTCGGTGAGCGCGAGCAGCAGCGCGGAACCGGGCACCCGGGCCCGCTCCCCGAAGTGCGTCAGCCAACGCCCCAGCAACGGCACGCGCGGGGGCGCCGGGTGCGGGGTCTCCGGGTCCTGCTCGGCCGTACGCCGAAAGCGCATCGAACGCCCCAGCAGCCGCACCAACTCGATGCCCGCGCGGCTCGGCACGATCAACTGCGGTGCGTCCGCGCACAGTTCGACCTCGACCTTGACCCGCTTGCCGGTCTCCGGATCGGTCTCGTTCCGCTCGGCGGCCTCGACGTCGTCCGCGAACGTGTCGATGTACGGCAGGACCACGTCCGCGAGTTCGGCGAGAAACGTGAACCTGAGGTCCCGGTCCCGCGGCTGCGGTACGACGAACAGCCGCGGCGCGTCCCGGTCCGTACCGACGAGCACACCCAGCGGCGCCCCGGCCTCACCGGCGGTGGTCAGCGGCACGAGGACGAGGGGGCGCGCGGAGAGGTGCCGGTGCAGGACGGTGGCGGCGGGCTGGGCACGGCCGGTCTGAACTGCCTCCAGCCGGGCGAGAGTTGACATCAGCGACACGGGGTCCCCTTGGGGTGGGCGACCGGGGGCGGGGTGCGGTGGTGCGGGGCGCGGGATGTCGGCCGGCGGTGCGGCGCCGGTGTGTCGGGGGCGTGCGGGATCGGGCTCGTCGTGGGGCGCGCAGGGGCGGCGACGGCGGCGTCCACATTCGCGGTCACCGGGTGTCGTGTGGCGGCGGCGACGGTGCACGGGCTCGCGGCCATCATGCGTTGCGTCGCGGCGGCGAGGGTGCCGCGCGGGATTGTGGTCGTCGCGGATCGCGCCGGGGCAGCGGCGACGGCGCACAGGTTTGCCGTCATCGCGTGGTGCGCCGGGTCGGCGACCGTACCGAACAGGGTCACGGTCACCGCGCCCCACCACCCGTCGCACTCCCCAGCGCCTCCATCGGCAACTCGGCCGCGCTCCCCGGAGCCTGCCCTCGCAGCGCGGCCGCGTTCTCCAGGGCCTCGGCCCGCAGTTCCGCCGCCCTCCGCAGCGCTGCCACCGTCGGGTCGTCCGGGTCGCCGGACTCGCCGTGGGCCGCCGACAGGACCTCGTCGACCGTGGTCAGGTCGCCGAGTTCGGCGCGGAGGGAGCGGCCGAGGGTGGTGACCGCGCCGGAGGTGCGGGAGTGGTCGCGGCAGTGGAAGGCCAGCTCGCAGGCGGCCAGGCACTCCGGGGCGTAGGCCGCCGGGACCGACTCGACCGCGGCGGTCAGCTCGGCGGCGGGGCGGTCGGGGGCGAAGCAGGTGCCCTCGGGGAGGGTGTCGGCGATGTCCTCGATGCGGGTGAGGCGGGCCAACTGGCGGCCGGTGACCGCGCGTTGCTTGCGGACGTCGACGGCGGACGCGGTGGGCAGGTTCGAGAAGTCCTTCGGGCAGACCAGGAGGATGCGGTGGCGGACCCGGGGAGCGGGATCCAGCTTGGCCGCGACCTCTTCCAGCGCCAGCACGTACACCGCCGACTGGCGGGCAGCCGCGCCCACCTTCGCCGGGTCCGCCGAACCGTCCAGCATCGGGAAGGACTTGATCTCCACGACCGTCCAACTGCCGTCCGGGTGCACGACGACCGCGTCCGGCTCCAGGAACGCGGGCGACCCCGCCACGTCGAGGGCGAGCATCGGGTGGTCGAGCAGGGTCCAGGCCGCGGCCTCGGTCGCCTCGCGCAGCGCGAGCGCCGTACGGGCCGCGCGCCCCTCGGGGCCGATCGCGTCCAGCTGGGGCACCCGCGCGCGGGTCGGCGGCTCGGCGCCCGGGTCCAGCTTCTCGTGCACCAGCCGCAGCAGCTCCGCGCCGCCGTCCGCCTTGACCCGGGCCTCGAACGCGTTGCCCCGCATGAAGGCGAACTGGGACTGCCCGAAGGACGACGGCGAGCCGAGCGCATCGGCCAGCACCGCCTTGTTCACCCCCGCGCCGTCCAGGATCGCCCGCCGCTTGCAGCCCGGGTTCGCCGCCAGCGCCGCGAGGGCGCGCGCGTCCAGCGCCTTGGCCGGGACGTCCGGGCCCCGCAGCTCAGCGAGCCGGTGCCGGAGCGCCGTCCCCCGCGTCCGTGGGGGAGGCACCCGGCTCGGCTCCGGTACCGAGCTGTGACTCGCGCTGCCGTGGAATTCGCTCACCCGGCGAAGTCTGGCATCCGCCACTGACAATTGAGGTTTCTGAGCCACGAGAGGCGTCACGGGAGCCATTCCGGGAAGCGTCCCGAGCCGCGTCGCGCGAGCGGGCCGCGACCAGCGATCCGCGTCCCTCGAACCGCGCCCTGAGCCGGTCCGCGGCCTTCATCACCTGCGGAGCCAGCAGGAACCCGAGCCCCATCACGACCACGCCCGCGACCGCGTCGAGGAGGTAGTGGTTCGCGGTGCCCATGACCACGATCGCCGTCAGCAGCGGATAGGCGACCCCGACGACCTTGGTCAGCCGGGTCCCGCCGTAGCGCCAGAGCATCACACCGCACCACAGCGCCCAGCCGCAGTGCAGGCTCGGCATCGCCGCGTACTGGTTCGTCATGCCGCCGAGGCCGCGCGGCGCGCTCGCGTCGCCGCCCCACCAGCCGTACGAGCTGTACTGGGCCATAGTGTCCACGAAGCCGTAGCCGGGGGAGAGCAGGCGGGGCGGGCAGGTCGGGAGCAGGGTGAAGCCGATCAGGCCGATGAACGTGGACGTCATCAGCCAGGTGCGGGCCGCGCGGTAGACCTGGGAGCGCGACCTGAACAGCCAGATCAGGATCGCGGGCGTGATCAGGTAGTGCAGCGACGCGTACCAGAAGTCGGCCGGGACGCCGAGCCAGGACTCGCGCGTGAACAGGCGGTTCAGCGGGTGCTCGGCGTTGATGTGCAGGAACTTCTCGATGCGCAGGATCGTCAGACCGTGGTCCACGGCACTCGTCGTGTCACCCCGGGCCAGCAGTCGGCCCGCCGAGTACGAGGCGTACACCAGGAGGATCAGCGGCAGCTCGGTCCACCAGCGCAGCCGGGTTCGCCGGTCCGCCTCGATGCCTGGTGTCTCGGTCTGCGGCATCCGATCGCCCTCCCCCTTCTGTTCTGTGCGCTGCCCCGTGGTCCGGCTTCCCGATAGCCCGGTCGGAACACTTTACGGCGTATGTGAGCGCCCTGTTTCCGGCGCCCCCGGACCTCAAAGACGCAGAGATCGCCCCCCGGGTTGCCCTTCTCAAGGGTGCGCGATGATGGAGTGACCCGCCTCTCGTTTTCTCCCGGAAGGGTCCCCCATGGCACCGCGCATCCTGCTGGCCCGGCACGGACAGACCGAATGGTCGCTGTCCGGGAAGCACACCGGCAGGACCGACGTACCGCTCCTCGAAGAGGGCCGACGCGGCGCCAAGGTGCTGGGCGAGCGACTGCACCGGGCCCCCTTCGACGGCCTCCCTGGGGTGGAGGTCCGCACCAGCCCGCTGGCACGCGCGCGTGAGACCTGCGAACTCGCCGGCTTCGGGGACCGCGCGACCGACTGGGACACCCTCATGGAGTGGGACTACGGCGCCTACGAGGGCATGACCCCGGAGGAGATCCGTTCCGTACGCCCCGACTGGCTGATCTGGCGCGACGGCGTCCCCGAAGGGGAGACCCTCGCCGAGGTCACCGCCCGCGCGGACGAGGTCGTCACCTGGGCCCGCGCCGAGGACCGGGACGTCCTGGTCTTCGCCCACGGCCACATCCTGCGCTCGATCGGCGCGCGCTGGCTGGGCCTGCCGATCGACTTCGCGGCGCGGATACGGCTCAATCCGACGTCGTTGTCGGTGCTTGGGTGGGCTTATGGGGAGCCGGCGATCGAGAGCTGGAACGATCTGGGGCATCTGGCTTTGTAGTACGGCTGCGGGCCGGTGGGGGCTGGTCGCGCCCACGCGGCGGAGCCGCATATCGGCACAGCCCCGCGCCCCTAAAAGCCAAAGCCCTCGCAGCTAGGCGGCTGTTCTGGGCAGGCCTGTGTGCCTCTCCAGGAAGGTTGATACGCCCGACGCCCTCTTGTGAGGCAACAGCACCCGCGCCGTCCCCGCCAACATCGTCTGAATCCGCGACGACTGCACCAGGTCCAAAAGATCAAGCACCCGCATCCCGGCAGTAGCCGCCTCATCCGGACGCCCACCGCGAGCCAGATCATCCGCCAGCTCGGCCATGTACAGGGCGATGTTCCGAGTGAAATGCGGGTCCTGGAGATGCGCCGCACGCCGCGCATGCCGTGCCGCGCGAGGCCAGTCGCCCAGGGTGGACCAGCACTGCGCCTCAAGCCCCTCCAACTCGGCCTCTCCGTAGAAGCTCATCCACTCGGGGTCGGCGTCCGAGTGGCCCCGCTCGAAGAGGGCCTGCGCACGGGCCAGCGCCTGTTCGCAGCCGGTGCGGTCGGCGAGCCCCGCCCAGCCGCCCGCCTCGCGCAGCGCGAGCAGCGACATCAGGCGGGCGGAGCCCAGGGGCCGTCCGACGCGCTGCGCGGCCTGCGCGGCGCGCACCGCCTCGCGCGGGCGTCCGGCGTCCCGCGCGAGGAACGCCGTATTGCAGAAGGCGTGTGCCTCAAGGCCGGGGTCGCCGGTCATCCGGGCTGTGGCGAGGGCCTCCGCGTAGTGCGAGCGGGCGTCGTCGAAGCGGCCGGAGTCGTGGGCCAACCAGCCCACCGAGATGGCGAGTTCACCCGCTCCGGAGTGCAGTCTCTCGGCGACCGACTGCCGGGTGGTGCCCGCGTCGAGCAGGGCGTAGGCGGCGCGTAGCGGGGCCGCCGCCCGCCGGTAGAGGCCGTCGGCGCCGTGCCGGTCGTCGAGCAGCCGGATTCTGCGGACGGCCTCTTCCAGGGCGCCCGCCTCGCTCGTACCGGGGCGGCGGACGGAACGATCCGCTGCCACGGCGTCGTAGGTGAGCCCGAGCGGGCCCAGCGTGCCGGCGGCCACCGTGACGGTGCCGCCCCTCATGAATGCGCGACGCAGCACGTCGCTCTCCTCGTGGTTCTCGTGGTTCTCGTGCGTGTCGTACGGGTCCTGCGTGTCATACGGCTCGTACACGTCCCGCGTCTCACCCGTCCTGGCCGTCTCATCCGTGATGAGGGCCGGGCTCGTGAGGTGTGCGGGGGGCGTGTCCTCGGCGGTGCGCGCCCCGCGTCCGCGTACGGACGAGCGGGGCGCGAAGCCGAGGTCGGCGAGCGTGCGGCCGGGGAACATGTGCAGGAACACCCGTTCGTACGCGTAGTTGGGACAACGGATCTCACCGGCCTCGACGCGGCCTACGTAGCGCGCGTCGCAGCTGACCCGCTCGCCGATCTCGCGAGCGGACCGGCGTACGGCCGCGGCGAACTCCGCCGGTGAGCGCTGTCCGCGCAGCCGCCGGAAGGCGAGATTGGGTCTCGGTGGTCGGGGGAGCGGGGACGGGGTCACCATTGACGACGCCATGGCCGGGTCCTCTCGTGCGAACCGTCGAACCATGCCGGATTCAGGGTGACTTGTTGAGTGACGCCCTGTTTCCAGCGGGCAAGAACGTACCTGCTGTGCACGACCCGCCACGCAGGGTTTGGCTACAAACCGGATATCTCATCCGGGATCTGCCATGAACTGCCATCCTTTGCGGCTGACTTGTGCCGTAGCCGTTGACGCTTCAACGCGTTGAACCCCATGGACCCGGGAGCCACCCGACTCCCGACCCGCTCGTCCAAGGAGGGGTTCCGTGGTGGAGACCGGGATGGAGACCAGGCAGAGCGTCGATCCTCGAATGCCGAGCGCGGAATGCAGTGCGCCACCGTTCGTGGACTCGGCCTGCGACCTGGTGACGGTACCGACGCGGCAGGGGCTGGAGGCGGTCGACATCCTGCGGCGCGGCGCGTGCGACGGGGTCGGCCCCGTCCTGCACGACGACGGCGACGACACACTCGGCTTCCTGGTACCGCCGGGCACGGCGGCGGCCTGGGACCTGCCGGGCAGCACCTGTACGGAGACCAACGGCCGGGGCCTGCGCCTCGCCCCCGACCCCGAGCCCCCCGTCGAGGGCTCCGACTGGCTGCTGCCCCCCGGCGACGCCGATCTGGCGACCGACCCGGAGGTGCTACGAGCCGCGCTGGGCGAGGCGGCGAGGCTGATCGAGGCGGCGGACGGCTGTACCTGACCGCCCCTCGCCGGTGCGCAACCGCCCGCCCCCGACGCCGAGCGCGCCGTACCGCCCCGAGCCCCCGATAATGGGCCAATGGGAAAGTCCAGGAGCCCCCGGCGCGGTGCCGGCACCGCCGAGGCCGTCGTCGAGGGTGTCGACGGTGGGCTCGCCGAGTTGATACCCGACCGGGAACGCGCGCGTGCCTGGACGTTGCTGATCGACGGGGCGCCGCAGTCGTACGTCGACCTCGACGACCCGGCGTATCTGTCCTTCGAGTACCAGCGTCGCCTCGGGCACGTCATCGACCTCGTCGCGCCGGCCGGGAAGCCCGTCCACGTCGTGCACCTCGGCGGGGGTGCCCTCACGCTCGCGCGGTATGTCGCCGCCACCCGGCCCCGATCCACCCAGCAGGTCGTCGAGTTCGACGCGGCGCTGGTCCAACTGGTCCGGCGGGAGCTGCCGTTGGACCCGAACGCGCGGATCCGGGTGCGGTCGGCCGACGCCCGCGCGGGGCTCGCGAAGGTGCCCGAGGGGTGGGCCGATCTCGTCGTGGCGGATGTGTTCAGCGGGGCCCGTACGCCCGCCCACCTCACCTCCACCGAGTTCCTCGACGAGGTGCGTCGCGCGCTCAAGCCCGGTGGGTGCTACGCCGCGAACCTCGCCGACGGGCCCCCGCTCGCGCATCTCCGGGGCCAGATCGCCACCGTGGCCGCCCGGTTCGCGGAACGCGCGCTGATCGCCGACCCGACCGTGCTGCGCGGCAAGCGGTTCGGCAACGCGGTGCTCGTCGCCTCCGACCACCCGCTGCCGCTCGCCGAGTTGACCCGGCGCGCCGCCTCCGACCCGCACCCCGGCAGGCTCGAACACGGCAAGGAACTCACCGACTTCACCGGCGGAGCCGTACCCGTGACGGACGCAGCGGCGGTCGCCTCACCGGCACCGCCCCCGTCCGTGTTCCGCTAGCCGGAGCAACGCACCCGGAGCAACGCACCAGGAAAGACTCAGTAGTTGCCCACATCCACCCGCGGCGCCCCGTCGTGCCACGTGCAGATCACCGACACCTTGCCCGTGCCCTTGGTGAACTCCACCCGGAGCCACGACTCCGTCTTCCACACCTGCATCGACCAGCCCGTACCCGGCGTCGCCGACACGAGCGCCACATAGGCCGGGGAGGTGTCGAGTTCGAGCACCACCCGCCCGCCGTCGGTGGCGTAACTCTTCACCTGGCCGGTGGTGGAGGGAGAGGGGGACGGGCTCGCCGTCGTCTTCGTGGGGGTCGGGACGGGGGTGCGGGTCGGCGTCGGGGTGCTCGTCGGGCTCGGCGAGGACTCGGCCCGAACCGGTGCCGAGGACGGTGGCTGAGCCGCCTGCGCGCTCGCGCCGGCCGCCGTGATGGGCAGGGCGCGCGGCGGGTCGTAGGCCGTGCCCGTCATGACCGTGTGGACGCCCCACCAGGACAGCGTGACGGCCGCGCCGGTGGCGAGTGACCAAGCCAGCACGTGCACGAATCCGTTGACGAGTCCTCTGGGCATCGCCGCCATACTGCCTCACGCGCCCCACAGGTGTCCCATCGATGTCCCACCGGTTGTCCACAGGGGGGAGTTGTCCACAGGCCCGGATGCGGTTCGCCCGCATGGCGTACGGTGCGGCGCATGGCAAGTGTGCTCGTGGTCGAGGACGACCAGTTCGTGCGCTCGGCCCTCATCCGGCATCTGACCGATGCCGCGCACACGGTGCGCAGTGTCGGTACGGCCCTTGAGGCCCTGCGCGAGGTCGCCCATTTCCGTTTCGACGTGGTCATCCTGGACCTCGGACTGCCCGACCTGGACGGGTCCGAGGCGCTGAAGATGCTGCGCGGGATCACGGATGTCCCCGTGATCATCGCCACCGCGCGGGACGACGAGACGGAGATCGTCCGGTTGCTCAACGCGGGTGCGGACGACTACCTCACCAAGCCCTTCTCGGTCGACCACCTCTCCGCTCGCATGTCCGCTGTTCTACGACGCTCCCGTGCCGCCACCGGCGAGGCACCCCCGTCGACCGTCATCCGCGTCGGCGGCCTCACCGTCGACCCGCTGCGCCGCCAGGCCGAGCTGGACGGTGTCCGACTCGACCTCACCCGCCGCGAGTTCGACCTCCTCGCCTTCCTCGCGGGCCGCCCCGGTGTGGTCGTCCCGCGCAAGGAACTCCTCGCCGAGGTGTGGCAGCAGTCGTACGGTGACGACCAGACCATCGACGTCCATCTGTCGTGGCTGCGAAGGAAGTTGGGGGAGACGGCGGCCCAGCCGCGCTATCTGCACACCCTGCGGGGTGTCGGCGTGAAGCTGGAGCCACCGGGAGCGGAGTCGCCGCGATGAGGTGGGCGCTGGTCAGGGTCTGTCTGGCGATCGCGGCGATGGTCGTCGTCGCCTTCGCGGTGCCGCTCGGCCTGGTCATCAAGGAGATGGCCCGCGACCGCGCCTTCTCGAACGCCGAGCGGGAGGCCGCCGCCGTCGCCCCCGCACTGTCCATCACCACGGACCGGGACCAACTGGAGAAGGTCGTCGCTTCGGCCGGTGCGGACTCCGGGATGGCCGTCCACATACCGGCGGGCGAGGGGAAAGCCGCTCTCGACATCGGGCTGCAGCGCGCCGCCAGCAAGGACATCGCGACCGTACGGAAGTTGGGCCGCGCCTCCACCACCGAGGTGCCCGGCGGTTCCGTCCTGCTCCAGCCGGTCGCGCTCAGCTCCGGCGAGATATCCGTCGTCGAGGTGTACGTCCCGGAGTCGGAGGTCAGCAACGGTGTGGGCACGGCCTGGGCGGTGCTCGCCGGCGTCGGCATCGCGCTGATCGTCGGTTCCGTCGCGGTCGCCGACCGGCTGGGCGTACGGATGGTGCAGCCCGCGCAGCGCCTCGTCGAGGGCGCGCACGAACTGGGGGAGGGGCAGCTGGGGGCACGGGTGCCCGAGGAAGGGCCGACCGAACTGCGGCTCGCGGCGGTCGCGTTCAACTCCATGGCCGACCAGGTCGTACAACTGCTCGCGAACGAGCGGGAGTTGGCGGCCGACCTCTCGCACCGCCTGCGCACACCCCTCACTGTGCTGCGGCTCAACGCGGCCTCGCTCGGGGACGGGCCCGCCGCCGAGCAGACGCGGACCGCCGTCGCGCAGTTGGAGCGGGAGGTCGACACGATCATCCGGACCGCGCGCGAGGCCAAGCCGCAGACCGTGGCGGCCGGGCCCGGCGCCGGGTGCGACGCGGCCGAAGTGGTGCGCGAGCGGATGCGGTTCTGGTCCGCGCTCGCCGAGGACGAGGGCCGCAAGGTACGGGTCGCCGGGGTGGAGCGGCCGGTGCGGATACCCGTGGCCCGCGCCGACCTGGTCGCCGCCCTCGACGCCCTCCTCGGCAACGTGTTCCGGCACACCCCCGAGGGCACGGCCTTCGCGGTCGACGTGCACAACAGCGAGGACGCGGTGATCGTGCTCGTCTCGGACGCGGGCTCCGGCATACGCGACCCCGAGGCGGCGATGGCCCGCGGGCGCGGTTCCGGCAGCGCCGGGTCGACCGGGCTCGGCCTGGACATCGTGCGCCGGCTCGCGGAGACGACCGGCGGGGACGTCCGGATCGGGTCCTCGATGCTCGGCGGCACCGAGGTGCGGATCTGGATCCAGCTGGACGGGCGGGAGCCGGAGCGCAACGGGCATCGGGGAGCCGTACGACGGCGTCGGCGCGGGAAATTGGTCTCGACCTTTAACCGTTCCCGATCCCTCCCTTAAGCGCACCCTAAGATCGCCAACCCTCGCCCGGATCAGGGTATTTGCCCGGTTCCGGATCGCTAGCGTGCTGCCGCACCCCACCCCCGTACGGCGAAAGCAGGCACGCGATGAGCACGCACCGGCGCAGGATCAGCAAGAGGAACAAGGTGATCGGCGGAGCGGTCGCCGCCGCGGTCGTCGGTGGCGGCGCGATCATGCTGACCGGCATCGCCCAGGCGGCGAGCGTCGGCGCGGCCTACACCAGAACCAGCGAGTGGTCGACGGGGTACACCGCGCAGTACGTCGTCACCAACACGACCGGTGCCACGAAGAAGGACTGGACGCTGGAGTTCGACCTGCCGTCGGGATCGAAGCTCAGCTCGCTGTGGAACGCCGAGTCGAGCGTGAGCGGGCAGCGCGTCACCGTGAAGCCGCCGAAGTGGGACACGGACGGTCTCGCGGCCGGCGAGTCGGTCACGGTCGGCTTCGTGGTCAACGGCACGGGCCAGCCGACCAGTTGTCTCATCGACAACGCCAAGTGCTCGGCGGACGACGGCGCGACGCCAGAGCCGACCGGCCGTCCGACGACCTCGTCGCCGACGCCCACCCCGACCGCCTCCCCGACCTCCAAGCCCACGGCCACCCCCAAGCCCACGGCGACCCCCACCCCCACCGCCTCGCCGACCACGACCACCGGTACCGGCACGACGGCCGGCGCGGGCTTCGCCCCCTACGTCGACACCTCCCTCTATCCCGCCTTCGACCTGCTCGCCAACGTCACCGCGACCGGCGTGAAGAACTACAACCTCGCCTTCATCACCGACGGCGGCGGCTGCACCCCGAAGTGGGGCGGGGTCTCGGACCTCGGAAGCGACGGTGTGGCCTCCCAGATCGGCGCGCTGCGCGCCAAGGGCGGTGACGTCCGGGTCTCCTTCGGCGGCGCGTCCGGCTCCGAGCTGGCGACGACGTGCGGTTCGGCGAGCGCGCTGGCGACGGCGTACGGCAAGGTCGTGGACGCGTACGCCCTCACCAAGGTCGACTTCGACATCGAGGGCGGCGCGCTGCCCAACACGGCGGCCAACACGATCCGCGCCCAGGCGATAGCGAAGCTCCAGCAGCAGCACCCGAACCTGGACGTCTCCTTCACGCTCCCGGTGATGCCCGAGGGTCTGACCCAGGACGGGGTGAACCTGTTGTCCAATGCCAAGTCCAACGGCGTCAAGATCAACACGGTCAACATCATGGCAATGGATTACGGACCGGCGTACAGCGGAGATATGGGAACGTACTCACAGCAAGCGGCTACTGCGACTAAGGCCCAAGTCAAGAGTGTTCTCGGGCTCTCGGACAGTGCTGCATGGAAAGCGGTTGCAGTAACCCCGATGATCGGCGTCAACGACGTTTCATCGGAGGTTTTCACGGTCGAGGACGCGAACGAGTTGGCGGCATTCGCGAAGGCGAAGAGTCTGGGCGGGCTTTCGATGTGGTCCGCGACCCGTGACAAGCAGTGCCCCGGCGGTGCCAAGCCCAGCGCGGACGCGACCTGCAGCTCGGTCGTCCAGGCCCCGTCCGCCTTCACCAAGGCCTTCTCGGCCTTCCAGTAGGCGCCCCATGGGCCCCACGAACCCCTCGCGGACTCCGTGGCCCCAGCCTCCCCGGAGCGGACGTGTGGCCACTCGGCTGCACGTTCGCTCCTTTTGCTCGTGAGTGTCGATTACGTTTCGACAAATGAAGGCGGCGGGTGTTGACGCATGACCAGACATAGGACTGTTATTACGCCACCGTGTTTGGTCGCGTTGGTTTCTGGTCGGTTACGACGACCTGGGGCGTGGCGCATTCCGGCCGAACCTTGTCCGTCAGGAGCCGTTCATGCCCGACTTCTCCCTCCCCGCCGCCAGTCGCCGCTCCGTCCTGCGCGGCATAGGCGGCGCTGCCGTGCTCGGCGCCGGCATACCCCTGCTGAGCGCGTGCGGCAGCAGCGGCAGCTCGTCCGACCCGAAGACCGTCACCGTCGGCTCCAACGCGTCCGACGCGGTGCCGAAGAAGGCGTTCGCGAGCGTCTACGCGGACTTCAAGAAGACGTCCGGCATCACCGTCAAGGTCAACACGAAGGACCACAACACCTTCCAGGAGCAGATCAACTCCTACCTCCAGGGCACGCCGGACGACGTGTTCAACTGGTTCGCCGGGTACCGCATGCAGTTCTTCGCGGCCAAGAAGCTCGCCACGTCCATCGACGACGTCTGGGCGAAGATCGGTGACAACTTCCCCGACGCGATGAAGCAGCTCAGCAAGGGCGAGGACGGCAAGTACTACTTCGTGCCGATGACCACGTACCCGTGGGCGATCTTCTACCGCAAGAGCGTCTTCACGGCGAAGGGCTACACCGTCCCCACCACGTGGGACGAACTGGTCGCCCTCTGCAAGAAGATGAAGAGCGACGGCCTGGTCCCGATCGCCTTCGGCGACAAGGACGCCTGGCCGGCGATGGGCACCTTCGACCAGATCAACTTCCGCCTCAACGGCTACGACTTCCACAAGTCCCTGATGGCGGGCAAGGAGGCGTGGACCGACCCGAAGGTCAAGGCGGTCTTCGACCACTGGGCCGAGCTCCTCCCGTACCACCAGGACGGTTTCATGGGCCGCACCTGGCAGGACGCGGCGCAGGGCATCGTGTCGAAGAAGTCCGGCATGTACCTCCTGGGCTCCTTCGTGGCCCAGCAGTTCACCGTCAAGGCCGACCTCGACGACCTCGACTTCTTCGCCTTCCCGGAGATCAACTCCGCGTACGGCCAGGACACCGTCGAGGCGCCCACCGACGGTTACATGGTCAGCAAGTCCCCGAAGAACCACGACGGTGTCGTCAAGCTCCTGGAGTACCTGGGCAGCCCGGCGGCCGAGCAGCTGTACCTCAAGACCGACCCGAGCGTGGTGGCCGCCTCCAGCAAGGCCGACACCTCCGCGTACTCGCCGCTGCAGAAGAAGGCGTTCGACATGATCGGCGCCGCCAAGAGCCTCACCCAGTTCATGGACCGCGACTCCCGTCCGGACTTCACCTCGACGGTGATGCAGCCCGGGCTGCAGAAGTTCCTCCAGAACCCCAAGGGCGTCGACAGTCTGCTGACCTCGATCGAGCGCCAGAAGAAGACGATCTTCGCCTCCTCATGATCTCCGAGACGACTACGACGAGCCCGGAGGCGGACGCCGTTCCGCCTCCGGGCCCCGCGCCTGAGAAGAAGCGGGTCCCGCAGGGCGCCAAGCGCCTGCTGACCCGCCGTGACCGCATCACGCTCGCCTTCATGGCGGGCGTACCGACGGTCCTGCACGTGGCCCTTGTCTGGGTCACCGCCCTCGCCTCGATCCTCCTGGCCTTCACCAGCTGGGACGGCATCGGCTTCGGCTCGATCAAGTGGGTCGGCCTGGCCAACTTCAAGGAGCTGTTCAACGACAACCCGCAGTTCTGGCCCGCACTTGAGCACAACGTCATCTGGTTCGTCGTGCTCATCCTGCTGCCGACCCCCTTCGGCCTGTTCCTGGCCGTCCAGCTGGACAAGAAGATCCGGTTCAGCCGCGTCTACCAGACCGCGTTCTTCCTGCCGGTCGTGATGTCGCTGGCGGTCACCGGTTTCGTCTGGCAGCTCATCTACAACCCCGACACCGGCCTGATCAACAGCCTCATCGGGGCCAACAAGCCCGGCCACTACATCGACTGGATCGGCGACCCCAAGCTCAACCTCTGGGCCGTCCTGATCGCCGCGTCCTGGCGGCACGCGGGCTACATGATGATCCTGTACCTGGCCGGCCTGAAGGGCGTGGACCCGTCCCTGCGCGAGGCCTCCGCGCTGGACGGCGCGAACGAGTGGCAGACGTTCAAGAACGTCATCTTCCCGACGCTGCGGCCCACGAACACGGTCGTCCTGGTCGTCACGATCATCGAGTCGCTGCGCGCCTTCGACCTGGTGTACGTCTTCAACAAGGGCGCCCAGGGCACCGAGTTGCTGTCGATCCTGATCACCAACAACATCATCGGCGAGTCCAGCCGGATCGGTTACGGGTCGGCGATCGCCGTCGTTCTGCTGGTCATCTCCCTCGTGGTCATCATTCCGTACCTGATCGCGACCTTCCGGAAGGAGCGGCGCGCATGACCACCCCCACCGCCGCGCTCGGCGTGAAGCAGCGCACCCCGCTGCGCCCGGCCCGGGTCCTGCTGCACGTGTTCCTCGTCGTCACCTCGCTGGCCTGGCTCGCCCCGCTGCTGTGGGCGGTCTACGCGGCCCTGCGCCCGTACTCCGAGACCAGCAACAAGGGGTACGTCTCCTGGCCGGACACGCTGAACCTCGACAACTTCAAGAACGCGTTCGAGCAGTCCGACATGACGCACTACTTCGTCAACACCCTGATCATCGCGGTCCCGGCCGTGCTGCTCACGCTGCTGCTGGCGTCGATGGTCGCGTTCTACGTCAGCCGCTTCGACTTCCGGCTGAACATCTTCCTGCTGCTGGTTTTCACGGCCGGCAACCTGCTGCCCCAGCAGGTCATCATCACCCCGCTGTACCGCATGTACCTGCTCATCGACCTGCCCGGCATCACGATGAGCGGCAAGCTCTACGACTCCGCGCTCGGCCTGGTCCTCATCCACGTGGCGTTCCAATCGGGCTTCTGTGCCTTCGTGTTGAGCAACTACATGCGGATGCTGCCGGACGAGCTGACCGAGGCGGCGCTGGTCGACGGCGCGTCGGTGTGGCGGATGTACTGGCAGATCGTGCTGCCGCTGTGCAAGCCGGCGATGGCGGCCCTGGCGACCCTGCTCTCCATCTGGATCTACAACGACTTCTTCTGGGCGATCGTGCTGATCTCCACCGGCGAGAACATGCCGATCACCTCCGCCCTGAACAACCTCTCCGGCCAGTACTTCACCGACCCCAACCTGGTCGCCGCGGGCGCCCTGCTCACCGCGATCCCGACCCTGATCGTGTACTTCGCGCTCCAGCGCCAGTTCGTCAGCGGCCTCACCCTGGGCGCCAACAAGGGCTGACGCACCGGCCGTCGAGCCCTCCGGAAGCGAAGCACCGCGTACGACCACCCCGTCACCCCGCTCACTGGTACCCCGGTACCAGTGACCAGCGGGGTTTGTCCCCTGCGGGCCCACGGGCCGTGCTGTGGCCGCTCCTAGCCTCGAAGCAGTGACCCGGCCGGACGCCGGGCCGGGCGGAAGCGGGGAGCGGCACTGTGATCGAAGTTCGTGGGCTGACGAAGCGGTACGGGGACAGGACCGCGGTGGACGACCTGAGTTTCACCGCCCCGCCCGGACAGGTCACCGGGTTCCTGGGGCCCAACGGGGCGGGCAAGTCCACCACCATGCGCATGATCGTGGGCCTGGACGCGCCGACCAGCGGTACGGCCCTGGTCAACGGCAAGCGCTACGCCCAACACCGGGCCCCCTTGCAGGAGTTGGGGGTGCTGCTGGAAGCGAAGGCCGTGCACCCGGGTCGCTCCGCGTTCAACCACCTCATGGCGTTGGCGTACACCCATGGTGTACCGCGTCGACGGGTGGAGGAGGTCATCGACCTGGCCGGTCTGCACGACGTGGCGCACAAGCGGGTCGGGGCGTTCTCGCTGGGGATGGGGCAGCGGCTGGGCATCGCCGCCGCGCTCCTCGGCGACCCCGCGGTCGTGATGCTGGACGAGCCGGTCAACGGGCTCGACCCCGAAGGCGTGCGCTGGGTAAGGGAGTTGCTGCGCGGGCTGGCCGCCGAGGGCCGCACGGTGATGCTGTCCTCGCATCTGATGAGTGAGATGGCGCAGACCGCCGACCGTCTCGTGGTCGTCGGCCGGGGCCGGCTGCTGGCCGAGACGACCGTCGACGCGCTGGTGGAGCAGTCGGAGGACAAGGGGGTGCGGGTGGCCACCGGCGAGCCCGCGCGGCTGCGATCGCTGCTGGCCGCACCTGGCGTCACCGTCACCTCGACGGGCGCCGAGCGGCTCGTGGTCTCCGGCCTGGACACGCGGCGGATCGGGCAGCTGGCCGCCGAGCACCAGGTGCCGCTGTACGAACTGGTCACCGAGTCGGTGTCCCTGGAGGAGGCGTTCATGAATCTGACCCAGGACGCGGTGGAGTACCACAGCATCGACGCCGGGAGGGCCGCCTGATGACCGCCGACACCATCACTTCGCCTACGAGCGCCCCATCGCCGGTGCGACCCGTGTACCGCGTGACCGGCCGACGGGTGGTTCGCTCCGAGTGGTCCAAGTTCTGGTCGCTGCGCTCCAGTTGGATCACGCTGGGGGTGGCCGTGCTGTTCCTGGTGGTGATCGGGGTGATCGCCGCCGCCCTCTACAGCCCGAGCGGCCCGCTGGGTGGAAAGGACGCGGCATCCGGTGCCGCGCTGACCCTGGCACTGGCCGGCACCAACCTCGCGGCCCTGGCCGTCGGCGCGCTCGGCGTCCTGCTCTCGGCGGGTGAGTACAGCACGGGGATGGTCCGCTCGACGTTCGCCGCCGTGCCCGGCCGACTGCCCGTCCTGTGGGCGAAGTGCGCGGTCTACGGCCCGATCGCGTTCGTCACGACCACCCTCGGCGCCCTGATCTCCTTCCTGCTCGGGAGCGCCGCCCTGCACGGCGAGAGGATCGCCCTGTCCCTCGGAGACGCCGGGGTCTTCCGGTGCCTGGTGGGCGCGGGCGTGTACCTGGGCCTGGTCGGTGTGTACGGCGTGACGGTCGGCCTGATCGTGCGCAACAACGCCGGGGGCATCGCGATCCTGGCCGGCGCGGTGCTGGTCCTGCCCGGCCTGACCGGGCTGCTGCCCAGCTCCCTGGGGGACACCGTCAGCCGCTACCTGCCCAGCAACGCCGGCCAGTCGGTGATGACCCTGCACGAGTCGAGCGACTCCCTGGTCGGTCCGGGAGCGGGTCTGGCGGCGCTGCTGGTGTGGGCCGTACTGCTGCTGGCCGGTGCTGCCCGGCGGCTGCGCCGCAGTGACGTCTGAGGTCGCGTCCGTGAGGATGGAGCCGATGGACGACAGGACGAGGGTGCGGTCGGCCCGGACAGGGGCGGACGCGCCCCCGCCCGGGCCGCAGGTCGTAGGCCCGGAGACTTTCGGTGCCGGCCCGGACGCCGTCTGGGCGCACCCCTTGATGCGGCTGCTGCTGCGGGTGCTGGGCCGGCTGCGGGCGGCCGACCGGCGGCGTCCGTGGCTCCTCGACACCACCGTGGTGGTCCTGCTCGCCGCCGCCGCGCCGCCGGACCTGCTCGTGCACAGCCCCGGTCATCCCGTGTCGCGCCCGGTGGGGGCCGACCTGCCCGTCGGTGTGGTGCTGGCCGTCGCGGCCGTGCTCGTCGTCCCACTGTGGTGGCGCCGCCGCAATCCCGCCGCGGTCTACGGTGTCTGCCTCCTCGTCTGCCCGGTCATGTGGTCGCTGGGCCTGGGGCCCGCGGCCGCCGCCGTGCTGCTGATCGCCCTGTTCGACCTGGCACTGCACGCTGCGCCGCGAGCGATCTGCTGGGCGCTGCCGGTGACCGTGGCGGGCTGGCTACTGATCGTGGTGACCGTGATCCCGGTGGCCGGTCCGGTGGCCTTCCTGATCCTGTCCGTCGGTACCGGCGTCGGGTCCGTCGCCCTGGGACTGACCCTCCGGATCAGCCGGCTCTACCTGTCCGCGCTGCGGGACCGGGCGGCGCGACTGGAGGTCGAGCGGGACCAGCGCGTCCGGCTGACCGCGGCGGCCGAGCGCTCGCGGATCGCCCGCGAGATGCACGACATCGTCGGCCACAACCTGTCGGTCATGGTCAACCTCGCCGACGGCGCCGCCGTACTCACCACCCGCGACCCCGGCCGGACCGAGCAGGCACTCCATCTCATCGGCGACACCGGCCGGCAGGCGATGGACGAACTCCGGCGCGTACTGGGGGTGTTGCGCGAATCCGCGGAGCCGGAGGACACCTCGCGGTCCCCGCAACCGGGTCTCCCGGACCTGGACACCCTGCTCGACCGGGTGCGCGCGGCCGGCCTGCCGGTGGCCTACCGCACCGCCGGCCCGGTCGACGCGCTGGGCCGGGGCGTGCAGCTCACGGTGTTCCGCGTGGTGCAGGAGGCGTTGACCAACACCCTCAAACACGTCGGCCCCGGCGCCACGGCGGAGGTCACGCTCACGGTCGAGGACAGCCGGCTCCGCGTGCGGGTCACCGACACCGGTTCACCGGGGCGCGAACGGTCCACGGCTCCCCGCGAGGACGCCGGGCACGGCCTGGTCGGCATCCGCCAACGAGCCGCGCTCTACGGTGGCACCGTCACCCTCGGACCGCGCGCCGACGGCCGGGGCTGGATCGTAGAAGTCCTGTTGGACCTGTCCGCCCCGGCAACGTTCGGAGAGCCCGCGCCATGACCACCGTGTTGATCGCCGACGACCAGCCGCTGCCCCGCATGGGCTTCCGGATGCTGCTCGACGGCTCGCCCGGCGTGAGTGTCGTCGGCGAGGCCGACAACGGCGCGCAGGCCGTCCGTATGGCGGCCGAACTGCGCCCCGACGTGGTCCTGATGGACGTACGGATGCCGGGTCTCGACGGCATCGAGGCGACCCGGCGGATCGTGGCGGCGGGCGGCCGCACCCGCGTGCTCATCCTGACCACCTTCGACCTCGACGAGTACGCCTACGCCGGACTGCGCGCCGGGGCCAGCGGCTTCCTGCTCAAGGACGTCCGGCCGGCGGAACTCCTCGCCGGGATCCAGGCGGTCGCGACCGGCGACGCGGTCGTCTCCCCCCGGTTGACCCGCCGACTGCTCGACGCCCACGCGCACGACGTCCTGGCGCCCGAGGCCGAGCGCCGGACGGACCCGCGTCTGGCGGCCCTCAGCGAACGCGAGCACGAGGTGCTCGTCGCCGTCGGCACGGGCTGGACCAACGCCGAGATCGCCGAACACCTCGTACTGACGGAGTCCACCGTCAAGAAACACGTCGGCCGGGTCATGGCCAAGATCGGTGCCCGCGACCGTATCCAGGCAGTGATCATCGCCTACGACGCGGGACTGGTCACGCCCCGGCCCTGAGGGTGTGTGCGGGTTATCGGTGGGTGTGCTTCCTGTACAGCTCCAGTGGCACCCGGCTGATGATCGAGTCGAGGGAGGAGTCGTTCCGCCCGTCGGCCCAGGTGACGTACGCGAAGCCGCCGGCGATGGTGATGCCCGACCAGCGGTCACCGGGCGGGCCCATCTCCCCGACCGGTTCGGTCACTCGGTTGACCCGCACCGGGTCGCCGAACGAGCGTCCGTGGTCGAACGAGACGACCGAGAACGCGTCGCCCGTGGTGGTCCGCCACATGACACCCAGGTCACCATCGGCGCCGAAGTCGATCGCCGGCCGCTGGGCGTTCGGGGTGTCGATCGTCGCCGGGCCGGTCCAGGTCCTGCCGGCGTCCGGGGTGACGTAGACGTCGAGGGTGCTGGAGTCCCGGGGCACCATGACCGCGAACCGGCCGCGGTGGGAGGGGTCGGCCGCCACCCACGGGACGGGATCGGCAGCCGCGCCCAGACCAGGCGTCGGCACCAGGGAACCGGTGCCCGCCGCGACGGGCGCTCCCCGGCCGTTCTTGACGGTGGTGTTCGTCCACGTCCTGCCGTCGTCGCGGCTGACGTGGAAGTTCACCGGCTGTCCCGCTTCCTGGGAGGCGGACACGAGGATCCCGCCGTACACGGCGATCTCACGCCCCGGGTAGCCGCACACCAACGGGATGCCCGGCGCCACCTCGATGCACGGCATCGGCCCCGGGATCACCCGCGAGTCACTGCTGAAGGTCCTGCCGCCGTCGGCGCTGACGGAGACCGCGCTCGGGTACTCCCACGCCGCCCCGGCGACCGCGTAGACCTTGCCCGTCGCCGCGTCCACCCGCATCTTCGGGGCACCCCCGAGAAGCAACGGCGTGGACACCGGGTCGGTCCAAGTCCGGCCGCCGTCCGTCGACTTGGCGACCTGGTTGTGGTTCACCAGGTTCGCGGCCAGACCCGAGCTGACCTGGTTGTTGTCCACGTACACGGTGCCCTTCGCGTCGAACTGCACGCTCGGCTCACCACACTTGGGCGCCGCGGTGCCCAACGGCCACGCCACCCGGGTCCACGTGTCCCCCCTGTCGTTCGAGTAGGCGAGGAAACACCCGCCGTCGACCGGTTCCAGGCCCGGCGACGGCGGGAAGATCGTCGAGACGAAGACGAGGTTGTCGGGGTTCCTCGGATTGACGGCGACCGTCGGCTGACCCTCTTTGGTGGCGGGCAGGTCGGTGACGTCGACTTCGTGAACGGAGGTACGGCCGACGGCGCTCGGCGCGGCCACGGCGGCGGACCCCTCGCAGAGCAGGAACAACGCGGAGAGTGCCGCCGTGCTCAATCTCGCGGACGGACTTCTGAACAGCACCATGGGGATCGATCCTCAATGCTCATGGGTCGGGTCCGGTCGGTGACGGTCACCGGTGGTGCCGGATTCCCGCACCAGGCTAGGAACGCCCATGTCCGTGTCCGTGGGACCACCGGACACAATCGGTTCCGCCGCGTGGGACCGCGGTACCACTACCCCAACTGCGTTGAGAATCAAGGGTGGTTGAGGTACCCGCCGGTGGCCGGTGGCGATCCCGTTCAGAAGCCCCCGGGCCCGCCGAAGCCCCCGAACCCACCGGGTCCGCCCGGCCCACCGCCGAACATCCCACCGTGCGGCCCGTGATGGTGGAAGCCGTCGAACAACGCGTCCGCGAGCAGCATGCCCCCGACCCCGGCGGCACCCGCGACGAGCGCGGTCTTCCACCAGGGCGTGCTGTACCAACCCCCGGCCATGGAACGGCCGTTGACGACCCCGCCGGGGTAGTAGTACGGCGTGCTCGCGCCGGGCCGCGCGGACGCGGTGTACGTCTGCCCGCCCACCGTGACCTGTCCACCGGCACCCTGCGCGGGCAACTCGGGCCCCGGGTCGAGTCCCAGCGCACCGCGGGCGGTTCGGATGTGATGCAGCCCCTCGACGGCGGTCTGCGTCACGAGCCCGTACTGCATCGGCGAGTAGGCGACGGCGAGTTGGCCCTCCGCGGCCCGGAGCCGCTCGGTGGCGTCGGCGACGGCCTGCCGGGCGGCGGTGTCGTCGCCGGCGTCCAGCGTCGACAGACTCCCGCCCAGCCGCTCCACCCAGCGGGTGGCCTCCGCGCCGGCGTCGGCGTCGTAGGACTGGGAAGCGGACCCGGAGTTGTAGCCGCTGCCGTCGAACCGCGAACTCCCGCCCCCCGCCTGCCTCTTGCCGAAGGCGACCGCCCCGCCGACGATCAGGGCCAGCAGCACCAACACGATGAAAAACATGACGTCCTCCCGTCCGCGCCGGGATCGGATCACCCCGTACGCAGGGATTGGACACCTTGGGGCTGAGAGGTTGCTGTATACGATCTGAGCTTGGTCTTTGATCTGAGGCGGCCCCCGGCGGAGTGCACCGAGCCTCGACAACAGGTATCGCCTCGCCGTCCGTGCGCACAGCCGCGACCACGACACCAGGGATCGACGGGAACGGCAACTCGCTTAGCCAGTACGGCAGTTGGTCTACCGGCATCGAATGTCGCCCTGGTCAAATGGGACTAACGGTATGATCATCCGAGTAGTGGGTCGCCTCACCCAAACCATCCGACGCCGGGCGTCGAGGTGTGTGTGAACGGTTCGCTCGCACAGACCGTTCCCCATTCCCTTGGAGCCATCTTCAATGCGCGTGTTGTTCTCCAGTACGCCCGTACACGGTCACATCCTGCCGCTTCTTCCGTTGGCCCGCGCGCTGCGCGAGCAGGGGACGGACGTAGCGATGCTCACGGCGGCCGCCGCCGCGCCCATACTCGAACCTGACGGCATTCTCGTTCTGGGCGCGGGTGCGACCGCACCGGAGCTCGTGGCCGAGGTTCTGAGGACCACTGGGCACAACCTCTTCCAGGGGGTGACGGTGGAAGCGGAGGCGGAGTTCTTCGCCGGTGCCCGAATCGACCTTGGATTCAAGGATTCTCTGGCCGCGGCCCAGGAATGGGCGCCGGACCTGATCGTCTCGGAGATGTACGACTTCCTCGGCCCGGCGGTCGCGGCAGCGCTCGGTGTGCCCGTGGCCGTCGTGGGGATCGGACCGGCGACGGCCGAGGCCTCCGTGGAGGAGTTCGGGAAGCGCCTCGCACTGCGCTACAGCGCCTTGGGCATCGAGCAGCGACCCGAGCACTGGTACCTGGACACCTGTCCGTCCGCTTTGCAGCGCGAGGGCTGGAAGCGACCCGAGGAGTGGCACGGTCTGCGGCCCGAGGCCCACAGGTCGGCCGGGCAGCCGGATGCCCAGGCCGCACCGTCCGCAGGCCGTCCCCGCGTTCTGGTGAGCTTTGGCACCATGTTCTCCTCGCCGCAGATCGTGGACCCGCTCATCGAGGAATTCCTCTCCCTGGACGTCGACTTGCGGGTGACTCTCGGCCTCATGTCGCAGGTCTCCGACTACAAGCCGCGGGACGAGCGGGTGGAGTTTGCGCCGTTCGCGCCCCTGGCCCAGCTGCTTTCCGGTGCTGACGTGGTCGTGACCCACGGCGGCTCGGGCACAGTGCTGGGCGCGCTCGCTGTGGGACTGCCGATGGTGGTGGTGCCTCAGGGAGCGGACCAGCCGGTGAACGCACAGCGGGTCGCCGACAGCGGTGCGGGGATCTCGTTCCGTCTGGGAGAGGCGCCGCCGCAGGCCGTCGCTCAGGCCCTCGCCGATGTTCTGGCAGGGCCCGAGTACCGGGCCGTGGCAGAAAAGATCGCCCACGAGATCGAGATGACCCCCTCCACCCAGGAGGTCGCCCGGATGCTGGCCGAAGCGGTCAAGACGTCCTGACTCTCCGCGTGACGGCGGAGCCTCGTGATAGCTCGACTCCCGCCCGATCGACAGACCTCGAGATCGATACAACTGCGGCTACTCCACTGGGCGGTTGACCTCGATGTTCCCCTGACTCGCTGATCCTGTTTCGTTCCCGGGTCAGCGGGTCAGCGGGGCGGCCGTCTCCGGATGTCCGACCTCAGTGGTGCAGCGCCCCCACCACGCCCTCCACGACCCGCAACGCCTCCCCGCTCCGTACGAGTTCGGCGATGTGCTCGATGTCGACATGGAAGGCCCGGTCCCCGTCGACGGTCGGTACGGTCTCCCGGATGCGGGCGCGCAGCGCCTCCGCGGCCGGTGAGGGGGAGAGGGGCGCGAGGAGGTCGAGGGCCTGCGCGGCGCACATCAGCTCGATGGCTATGACGTAGGCGAGTTTGCGGGCCGCGCGGTAGGCCTTCAGGGCCGCCAAGTAGGCGTTGCTGACCGTGTCTTCCTGGTTGGCCGAGGTGGTGACGTTGTCGGCGGAGGCCGGTACGGCCAGGCCGCGCAGTTCCATGGTCAGGGCGGCGGCCGTGTACTGGGCGATCATGTAGCCGCTGTTGAGGCCCGGTTGCCGCCGGACCAGGAAGGCGGGCAGTTCGCTGAAGTTGCTGTTGACCATGCGGTCGGTGCGGCGTTCGGAGACCTTGGCCAGCACGGTCATCGCGTTGACCATGGTGTCGGCCTGGATGCCGACGTACGTGCTGTCGCAGTTCGCCCCGCTCAGCGCGACCCCGTCCTCGCCCTCGGGGTGGATGACCGGGTTGTCGCCCACGGAGTGCAACTCCTCGACGATGACCTCCCGGGCCTGCGCGAGCGCCCGCTTCGCACCGCCGTGCATCTGCGGAACGGCACGCAGGGCCAGGCTGTCCTGGAGCCGGTGGTCGAGGAACTCCGCGCTGATCGCGCTGGATTCGGTCAGCCGTCGCAGGTTCTCGGCTACGGCGGCCTGCTCCGGGTGCCGTTTCCGCTCCTGGATCCGGGCGTCGTAGGCGCGGACGGTGCCCTTGAGCGCCTGTACCGACAGGCTCGCGGCGACGTCGGCGGTGGTCGCCGCGACCTCGGCGTCGTGGGCGGCGAGGACGGCGATCGCGGTGACCGAGTGCGTCCCGTTGGTGAGCGACAGCCCTTCCTTGCAGGCGAGTCGGGTCGGCCGCTCGCCGATCCGGGCCAACGCCTCGGCGCCGGGCAGGAGTTCGCCGCCGTACCAGGCCCGGCCCTCGCCGAGGAGTACGAGCGCCATGTGGGCCTCGGGGGCCAGATAGCCCACGGAACCCTCGCCGGGGACGTGCGGCGTGACCCCGGCGTTGAGCATCCGCCGGATCAGCTCCAGCGTCTCGAACCGGATACCGGAGAACCCTTCACCGAGCCCGACGAGCTCCATCAACGCGATGGCACGGACCACCTCGACGGGCAACGGCTCCCCGACCGACACGGCGTGCGACCGCACGATGTTGCGCTGGAGCCGCTCCGCGTCCGCCGGGTCGATGACCTCCGTGACGTTGTCACCGAAGCCGGTGGTGACGCCGTAGACCAGGCGGTTCTCCGCGAGGAAGCGTTCGACCAACGCGCGGGACTTGCGTACGCGGTCGACGTAGGTCGCGTCGAACTCGACCCGGGCGCCGTGCCGGGCGACCGCGACGAACTGGTCGATGGTGACCGGATCCCCACCCAAGGTGACAGCGTTGATCTCAGGTGCGGCCACGGACCTCTCCTCGCGCTTGACGCTCATCCATTCATTTGCGGATCGAATGAATCACTCTATTTAGAGCTTGGCAAGGGCGGTAGGCGATGGTGGGCGCATTCAGGACCTCGCTGCGTGCAGGCTGGGGCTCCGTCTAACCCCCTTGATCCTCCCGGCCGGTTAGTCCGACGGGGCGCGGCACGCCCCCACGGCATGCCGCGCCCCGTCCCCCGGGCCCCCGTCGGTCAGACCCCCGGCACCGAGGGCAGCGCCCCCGTCCGCGCCGCCTCCCCGTACCACCGCGCGCTCGACTTCGGCGTGCGGGCCAGCGTCGCGTAGTCCACGTACACCGCGCCGAACCGCTTCCCGTAGCCGTACGCCCACTCGAAGTTGTCCATCAGGGACCACAGGTAGTAGCCGCGCACGTCCGCGCCGTCCGTGATCGCCCGGCGTACGGCCGACAGGTGGCCGTGGAGGTAGGCGATCCGCTCCGGGTCGTGGACGTTGCCCTCGGGGTCGGGCTTGTCGTCGTAGGCCGCGCCGTTCTCTGTCACGTACAACGGCAGGCCCGGGGCCTCCCTCGTGTAGCGCATGATCAGGTCGTAGAGGCCCGTCGGGTCGATCGTCCAGCCCATCTCCGTACGCTCGCCCGGGGTCTGGAGGAACGCCACGTCGTCCGCGCCCGGCCAGGGGGAGTACGCGCTCAGGCCGTGGCCGTCGGCGCGCGGGCTGCCCGCCGGGGCCGCTTCGGTCGCCTCCACCAGGGTGGGGGTGTAGTAGTTCAACCCCAGCGCGTCCAACGGCTGGTGAATGAGCGTCAGGTCGCCGTCCAGGACGTACGACCAGTCCGTGACCGACCTCGTCGCCTCGAACAACGACTGCGGATACGACCCGTGCAGCATCGGTCCGTGGAACACCCCGTTGGCCAGGTCGTCGATCTTCCGGGCCGCCGTCATGTCCTCGGGGGACTGCGAAGCGGGCCTGACCACCGAGGAGTTGAGGCTCACCGCGATCGAGTTGCGGGCCGGCATCGACGCCCGCAGCGCCGAAGTCGCCAGCCCGTGCGCCAAGTTGAGGTGATGCGCGGCCTTCAGCGAAGCCGCCGCGTCCGTACGGCCCGGCGCGTGCACCCCCGAGCCGTAGCCCAGGAACGCGCTGCACCAGGGCTCGTTGAGCGTGATCCACTGCTCTACGCGGTCGCCCAGCGCCTCACCCATGATCTGCGCGTACTCGGCGAAGCGGTACGCCGTGTCGCGCTCCGGCCAGCCGCCCGCGTCCTCCAGCTCCTGCGGCAGATCCCAGTGGTAGAGGGTCAGCGCCGGCTTGATGCCGACGGCCAGCAGCTCGTCCACCAGGCGGCGGTAGAAGTCCAGGCCCACCTGGACCGCCGGGCCCCGGCCGGTCGGCTGCACCCGCGGCCAGGAGACCGAGAAGCGGTACGCCGTCAGGTCCAGGTCCGCCATCAATGCCACGTCGTCGCGGTAGCGGTGGTAGTGGTCGACAGCGATGTCACCGTGCTCACCACCGGCCGTACGGCCCGGCGTATGACTGAACGTGTCCCAGATCGAGGGCGTACGGCCGCCCTCCCGCACCGCCCCCTCGATCTGGTAGGCGGAGGTCGCGGCGCCCCAGAGGAAGGCGGGAGGGAAGGTGACAGGTGTAATGGGCTCAGACATGGAAGCGCTCCCATAGTGGAGGAGAGGGGGCCGGAGAGGCCGGGGCGGCGGCGCCCCGGCTCCCCGGCTGACGTAGGAGACAAGCGGGATGAGCGAGGTGAGGAAGCGGGCGAACCCTCAGCCCTTGACCGCGCCCTGCATGATCCCGCCCACGATCTGCTTGCCGAACAGGAGGAAGGCGATCAGCAGCGGCAGCGTGCCCAGCAGCGCGCCCGCCATGATCACCGACTGGTCGGGGATGTAGCCGGTGCCCAGGGAGTTCAGGGCGACCTGGACGGTCGGGTTCTGCTGGTTGAGGGCGATGATCGGCCACAGGAAGTCGTTCCAGGCCATCACGAAGGTCAGCAGCCCCAGCACCGCCATCGCGGGGCGCGCCGCCGGGAAGACCACGTGCCACACCACCCGCAGACTGCTCGCGCCGTCCACCCGCGCCGCCTCGATCAGTTCGGTCGGCAGCGCCTGCACGAGGTACTGGCGCATGAAGAACGTACCGAAGGCGCTGACCAGGGTCGGCAGGATGACCGTCTGGAGGTGGTTCGACCAGTGCAGGTCCGCCATCCACAAGTACAGCGGTACGACGGCCAGTTGGGGCGGGATCATCATCGTGCCGATGGTCAGCAGGAGCAGCGTGCTGGAGAACCTGAACTTCAGCTTGGCGAAGGCGAAGCCCGCCAGGGTGGAGAACAGGACCGTGCCGATGGTGATCGAGCCCGCGACGATCGTGGAGTTGAACATCGCGGTGCCCATGCCGGCCTGCTCCCAGGCCGCCTGGAGGTTCTTGAACAGGTTCGCCCCGAACCACAGCGGCGGCGGGGTCTCCGCGAGCCGCTGATTGTTGCGCGAGGCCGCGATCGCCGTCCACACCAGCGGGGCCAGCGAGACCAGCGCGAAGACCACCAGCACGACGTAGGTCAGCGGGCCCGCGTGCATCTGCTTGCCCGCGCCCATCACCCGGCGGCGCGGGGTGCGTGCCGCCGGTACCGGCACCTGATCCTGAGGGAGCGTCAATTCACTTGTCGTCATTGGGACTTCCTCAGCCGTCGGGTGAACAGCAGGTTGATCGCGGCGACGATCAGCAGGATCAGGAACATCGACCAGGCGATCGCGGACGCCTTGCCGAGGTTGCCGATGATCCAGCCCTGGTCGTACATGTACAGACCGAGCGTCTGGTACTGGTGCTCGGAGCCGCCCTTCGAACCGCTCACCCCGCCGAACAGCAGCGGCTCGCCGAAGAGTTGGGTCGCGCCGATGGTGGAGACGACCACCGTGAAGAGGATGGTCGGGCGCAGCTGGGGGATCGTCACATGACGGAACTGCTGCCAGCGGTTGGCGCCGTCGATCGCCGCCGACTCGTACAGGTCGCCCGGGATCGCCTGCATCGCCGCCAGATAGATCAGCGCGTTGTACCCCGTCCACCGCCAGATCACGATCGACGACACCGCGAACTGCGAACCCCACGTGGATTCACGCCAGTTGATGGGATCGACCCCGACGAAGTGCAGCAGCCAGTTGACCATCCCGCCGTCCCACGAGTACAGCAGCGTGAAGACGAGGGTCGCCGCGGCCACCGAGGTGGCGTACGGGGTGAGCATCACGACCCGCCACACGGTCGAGCCGCGCAGCCGGTAGTTGAGCAGATGCGCGATCCCGATCGCCATCAACAGCTGCGGCACGGTGGAGATCAGCCCGATGGTGAACGTGTTCTTCAGGGCGTTCCAGAAGAAGTCCGAGGACAGCAGGTTCCGGTAGTTGTCCAGCCCCGCCCACGTCTTGTGGTCCAGCGACGACAACTGCACGTTGTGCAGCGAGTACCAGGCCGTGTAGAGCAGCGGGATGAGGCCGAAGGCCCCGAAGATGATGAAGAACGGGGAGATGAACGCGTACGGCGCCGCCTTCATGTCCCAGCGGTACAGCCGGCTCCGCCACGAACTCGGGCCGGGAGCCGGCGTACCGCGACCGCCGGCGCCGCGGGCCGCGCCCGGCTTGTCGCCGGGCGCGGCGCCGGAGCCCGGCGCGGGGTGTGCGAGGGCCTGCTTGGAGCTGCTCACTGCCCGAGCACGTCCTTGATCTCCTTGGTGGCGGCGCTCCATCCCTGGTCCGGGGTCTTGCCCTTCTGCTCCACCTGGAGGATGCCGACGTCAGTGATCGCGGTACCGATCGGCTGGTCCTTGATGCCGAAGGTCTGCACCGGGATCGTCTTCGCCGAGTCGGAGAAGATCTGGGTGATCGGCGCGTTCGAGAAGTACGCCGTCGTGTCCGCGGCCGGCTTCAGGTTCGGGTACGCCGCCGGGGTGGACGGGAAGCTCGCCTGCTTGGCGAAGACCTTCTCCTGTTGTGCGGGCGCGGTCAGCCACTTCGCCAGCGCCACGGCGTCCGCCTGGTGCTTGGTCGCCGTGGGAACTCCGAGGAAGGAACCGCCCCAGTTGGACGCGGTCGGCGCGGCCGCCACGTCCCAGTTGCCCTTGCCGGAGGCGCCCGACTTCTGCTCGATGTAGCCGATCATCCAGGCGGGGCAGGCCACCGTGGCGAAGCTCGCGTTGGCGAAGCCCTGGTCCCAGGTCGGGTCGAACTGCTTCAGCTTCGCCGACATGTTGCTGGTCGCCACGTCCATCGCCGCGTTCCAAGCCGCCTTCACACCGGTCGACTTGTCCCAGATGACGTTGCCGTCCTTGTCGTAGTACCGCTGGCTCTCGCCGCCGATGGCCGCGTTGTAGACGGACGACGCGGAGTCCACGAACTTGGTGCCCTTGGGCGCCTTCTTCATGTAGTCCTTGCCGACGCTGGCGTACTTCGCCCAGTCGCCCTTCCACAGATTGGCGAGCTGCGTGCGGTCGGTCGGCAGACCGGCCTTCTTGAAGAGGTCCTTGCGGTAGCAGATCGCCATCGGGCCGGTGTCGGTGCCGAGGCCGATCTGCTTGCCGTCCTTGGTGGTGGCCTGGGAGTTCTTCCAGGGCAGCCACTGGGACTTGTCGACGTCCTTGCCGAGGTCGACGAACTTGTCGGCCTGCGTCTGGACGGCCTCGGTGATGTTGCCGACCTCGATGGCCTGGATGTCGTCGGTGCCCGAACCGGCCTGGAGCCGGGTGAGGACCTTCGGCCAGTACACGTCGGTACGGGTGGTGACGTCCTCCTTGATGGTGATGTTCGGGTGGAGCTTCATGTACTCGTCGTACAGACCGGCCTGCTTGTAGCCGAAGACGCCGAAGGTACCGACGGTCAGCGTGGTCTTGCCCTTGGAGTTGCCGCCGCCGTTCGAGCTCGACGAGTTGTCGTTCGAGTCACTGGAGCAGCCGGCCAGAACTCCCGTGGTCAGCGCGGCGACGGCCGCGAGGGCCATCAGCCGATGGGACCGTCGGGTACTCGTGCGCATTACGTCCTCCTGTTGCCTGACGTGCCGACCCCCCGGCCAACTGCATTGTTGGGCCCGTTAGTTCACGCTGCGGCTCGGGCGGGGAACGTGCGGGATGTGTATGTGTCAGGTACCGTGGGAGCGCTCCCACCGGTGATGTGTTGAAGAGTCGTCGGTTCGCGCGGGGGTGTCAAGGGAGCGGACGCGGAGAGATGCGTTCAGTTATTCGTCTGTTAGCTAACCGTGGGGAAGGCGGGGATTCGGCCGGAGGCGGGGCTCCTCACGCCCCTCTTCCCTGATCAGGACTGTTACATTCCAGGCCAACGGGTGGGTCGACAGGAGGCGGAGCCAATGGCAGGCCACGGAGCGCGGAGCCGGAGTGGCGGCCGGCCGACCCTGGAGGAGGTCGCGGCGCGCGCCGGTGTGGGCCGCGGCACGGTCTCCCGGGTGATCAACGGTTCCCCGAGGGTCAGCGACGCGACCCGCGCGGCGGTGGAGGCGGCGGTGGCCGAGCTGGGCTACGTCCCCAACACGGCCGCACGTGCGCTGGCCGCGAACCGCACCGACGCCATCGCCCTGGTCGTCCCCGAGCCGGAGACCCGCTTCTTCGCGGAGCCGTACTTCTCGGACATGCTCAAGGGCGTGGGCGCCGAACTCTCGGAAACCGAGATGCAGTTGTTGCTGATCTTCGCGGGCAGCGACCGCGAACGGGAGCGCCTGGCCCAGTACTTGGCGGCCCATAGGGTGGACGGCGTCCTGCTCGTCTCGGTCCACGCGGACGACCCCCTCCCGGACCTGCTGGCCCAGTTGGAGATCCCGGCGGTGATCAGCGGCCCGCGCTCGGCGGCGGAAACGCTCACGTCGGTCGACTCGGACAACTACGGCGGCGCGCGCTCCGCCGTGGAACACCTGCTGTCCCGAGGCCGGACGCGCATCGCGCACATCACGGGCCGCCTGGACGTGTACGGCGCCCAGCGCCGCGTGGACGGCTACCGCGAGGCACTCCTCGACGCGGGCCACGAGATCGACGAACACCTCATCCAGCTGGGCGACTTCACGGAGGAGGGCGGCCGCCGGGCGATGAAGGAGTTGCTGGCCCGCCGCCCCGACGTGGACGCGGTCTTCGCCGGCTCGGACGTCATGGCGGCGGGCGCCCGCCAGGTCCTCCGCGAGGAGGGCCGCCGCATCCCGGACGACGTGGCCCTCGTCGGCTACGACGACTCGGCCATCGCCCGCCACATGGACCCGCCCCTCACCAGCGTCCGCCAGCCGATCGAGGAGATGGGCCGAGCGATGATCGACCTGTTGCTCGCGGAGATCGCGGACCGGCGGCCGGCCACGTCCCGGGGACTTGAGCGCCGACAGGCGGTCCTGGCAACGGAGTTGGTGACGCGGGCGTCGTCCTGAAACGTGGGGCGCGTTCAGGGATTTCCGCTCCCCGCCCGGCCCTCCACCGTCCAGGCTGGGTCCCATGACACCCCGTCCCCACCCGCTCCTGACCGTCGACAGGATCCCCGCGACCGAGCCCTACCTCCGCACCGTGGGCAAGGTGTTCCGAGCCTTCCGCGAACAGGACTCCGGGTGCGTCTCCTACGGTGTCCAACTCCCGGACGGGGAACGCTGGTTCGTGAAGGAGGCGACAACTCCCGCCGCCCAGGCCTCACTTGACGGCGCCTGGGCCTTCCACCGAGCCGTACGGCACCCGGCGATCGCCCCGCAGCTGCACCGGATCGCCGTGGCGGGCAGTGGACGTACGGCGGTCGTCATGCCCTGGCATCACGGCGAGTCCCTCTACGGGCCCGCCCGCGCCCGCTTCCGGGCCCTGCCCCTCGCCTCCGTCCTCCGCGCGGTCGACCGTGTGCTGGACGCGCACCTCGCGGTGGAGGCCGCGGGGATGGTGGCGGTCGATCTGTACGACGGGGCGTTCCTCTACGACTTCGGAGGCGACGTCCTCCACCTCGTCGACCTCGACGAGTACCGCCCCGGCCCCTTCGTCCTCCAGAGCGACCGACTCCCGGGCTCCGCCCGCTTCATGGCCCCCGAGGAGTGGCACCACGGCGCCCGCATCGACATCCGTACGACGGTCTACGCCCTCGGCCGCACCGCCCGCCTCCTCCTCGACGCCGGTGACAGCGAGCGCGCCTGGCGGGGTACGGCGGGTCAACTCGCCGTGCTGGAAAGGGCAACCCGTGCCGATCCCGCCGAACGGTTCGCGGGCGTACGGGAGTTCACGGACGCGTGGCGCGCTGCCACCTGATCTCGCCGTCCTGCCACTCGTCGGTCGGCGTCAGGCCCGCCGCCGTGGCGACCGCCGCGGACGCCCGATGGTCCGGGTGGATGTGCGCGACGACCGTAGGAACCGCCTGTTCTCCGAGCCAGGACACCAGGCCCCGCGCCGCCTCGCTCGCCAGGCCGCGGCCCTGCCAGGGTGCGCCCACCACCCAGGCGATCTCGGCCCCGGACCCGGTCACGGTGGCCTGGACGGTGCCCGTGAGGCGGGCTTCGGCGCGGAGGCGGAGGACCCAGTTGAGCCAGGAGACCGCCGGGTCCGGGGAGCCGGCGACCAGGCGCTCGTAACGGGTGCGAAGGGCGGCGGGAGTGAGGGGAGCCCCGCCGGTGAAGGTGTGGAGCGCCGGGTCGGAGAGGACGGCGGCCATCTCGGTGGCGTGCTCCGCGCGGAGGGGGAGGAGGTCGAGACGGGGGGTGCGGATGCGCGCTGGGTACATGGGAGGCTCCGGAAAACGAATCAGCCGGTGACCTCGTTTCCGAAGTCACCGGCTGATTACTCAGGGTGAGTGACGGGACTTGAACCCGCGACTTCCTGGACCACAACCAGGTGCTCTACCAGCTGAGCTACACCCACCATGCCCGGTCGTTCACTCTGAAAGTTTCCGACCGGCCGAGAAAAAGTGTACAGGGTCCGAAGGGGTGCTCGCGCCCGCCTTTTACGAGGTGGGCACGACGTGCTTGGCCGCGATCGTGCGGGCCGTCTCCGAGTCGGGGCCGGGCTGCGGGACGAAGATCGCCTCGCGGTAGTAGCGCAGCTCGGCGATGGATTCGCGGATGTCGGCGAGGGCGCGGTGATTGCCCTTCTTCTCGGGGCTGTTGAAGTACGCCCGCGGGTACCAGCGGCGGGCCAGCTCCTTCACCGAGGACACGTCCACGATGCGGTAGTGGAGGTACTCCTCCAGCGTCGGCATGTCACGGAGCAGGAAACCGCGGTCGGTGCCGACCGAGTTGCCGCACAGCGGGGCCTTGCCCGGCTCCTTGACGTGCTCCCGGATGTACGCCAGGACCAGCTCCTCCGCGTCGGCCAGCGTCGTACCGCCGGCCAACTCGTCGAGCAGGCCGGATGCGGTGTGCATCTGGCGTACTACGTCCGGCATCGTCTCCAGCGACTGGTCCGGCGGGCGGATGACGATGTCCACCCCTTCGCCGAGCACGTTCAGCTCGGAGTCGGTGACGAGGGCGGCCACCTCGATGAGAGCGTCGTCTGACAGCGAGAGGCCGGTCATCTCGCAGTCGATCCACACCATGCGATCGTTCATGTGTCTAACCTTAAGGTGCGTGCCGCCCGGCTGAGCCGACCGTGCGCTGACCTTGTGCCGCCGGTACATGCGGAAACCCCCGGAGATCTCCTGCGAGAGACCTCCGGGGGCGTGCGGTTGCTACGTCGCGCTCCGCTGGCTGGGCAGACTCGCGGCCCGGCTTGTGGCGTACGCCTCACGGCCGTTCTCCGCCGAGGAGGCCGACGCGGACGCCGTCGCCGACAGCGCGCTCGCCGCCGTACGGCGGGTCTGCATCGGGACCGGGCCGTCCGGGTGCAGCGCGGGCGGCAGCCCGGCCGGACCCAGGGACGCCGGACCGCCGGGCTGGCCGGGAGCGCCGTCGCCGTCCACCTGCTTGTCGCCCTGGGGCCTGCGGGCGCGGTACGCGGCCCGGTAGGCGGCGGGCGACGAGCCCAACTGGCGCCGGAAATGGCCACGCAGAGCCACCGGCGAGCGGAAGCCGCAGCGACCCGCGACCTCGTCCACCGAGTAGTCCGACGTCTCCAGCAGACGCTGCGCCTGGAGCACCCGCTGCGTGATCAGCCACTGCAGGGGAGCGCTCCCGGTGAGCGAGCGGAAGCGGCGGTCGAACGTACGCCTGCTCATGTACGCGCGTGCCGCCAGCGTCTCCACGTCGAACTGTTCGTGGAGGTGCTCCAGCGCCCAGGCGACGACCTCCGCGAGCGGGTCGGCGCCGATCTCCTCTGGTAAAGACCGATCGAGGTAGCGCTCCTGACCGCCGCTTCGGCGCGGCGGGACCACCAGGCGCCGGGCGAGCGCGCCGGCCGCCTCGTTGCCGTGGTCCGTCCGCACGATGTGGAGACAGAGATCGATTCCGGCCGCCGTACCGGCGGACGTCAGCACGTCCCCGTCGTCGACGAAGAGTTCCCTCGGATCGACGTGCACCGACGGATAGCGCTTGGCCAGCGTCGGCGCGTACATCCAGTGGGTGGTCGCGGGACGGCCGTCCAGCAGACCCGCCGCGGCCAGCACGAAGGCGCCGGTGCACAGGCCGACGATGCGGGCCCCTTCTTCGTGCGCCCGGCGGATGGCGTCGAGTGCCTCCTCCGGCGGCGGCGAGGTGATCGACCGCCAGGCAGGCACGACGACGGTGCCCGCCCGTGAGATCGCCTCCAGGCCGTGCGGTGTGGTGAGTTCCAGCCCGCCGGTCGTACGCAGCGGTCCTTCTTCGCCACCGCACACAAGAAGGCGGTAGCGCGGAACTCCGGCGTCCTGCCGGTCGATTCCGAACACCGACAGCGGTATGGAACTCTCGAAGATGGGGCCGCCGCTGAACAGCAGCACCGCGACGATCTCCTTGCGGCGTCGCCCGGAAAGTTTCCGGGCCGCGGCTTCCGGCGCGGCAGTGGAGTCGTGGCTCATACTGCTAAGCCCCCCTCGGTGGTCGCGTCGCCCCTATCTTGTCGGGCTTGTCGCTCCAGCACGTTTCCCCTCGGTCCTGCACGAGTCCCCCGCCGTAAGACGTCAAGATCGAATCTACTGTGTCCAGTGGTGCCGGGGTGACCAGTTCGGCAACCGGCACATTGTCGACATGGCAACTTGGCGTGAAGCATTCGATCACGAAGCGTTGCACTCGTGGGCCGTGCAGGGAAGTGCGCCTCGTCTTAGTGGCCAATCCCCGTAGGGTGCGCAAGGCCCCCCAGACCCTTTCGGTGCAGGTGGAACGGGGGTTGGGGGGTGGTTCGGACAACAGATGCGCGGTGGCCGGAAGTTGGCTGAAAAGCGTCGGGCGCGTGCGCGGAAACCGGTCAGTCGACCGGTGCACTTCCCCCGGCGTGCCGCCCGCCCCTGTGCGCCCCCGCCGCGGCCCGGTGGCGGTGGCCGCGGTGCGAGGAGTGTTCTTCGGCCAGCGGCGGTGCCTGCTCCTCGGGCAGCAGCCGGGCCTCGCCCTGTTCGGAGCGGCGCAGCAGCACCCGGCAGGCGGCGGTGACGGCCGTGAGACCCAGGGCCGTACCGGTGGCGCCGGCGAACGAGGTGCCGTACCAGAGGAGGACGAGGGGGACGAGGACGCAGCTGAAGACCGCCCAGCGGACCACGTCGGTGGCGGTGTCGTGGCTGGGGTGTGTCTCGGAGGTCGTGCGGTGTCCGGACATGGCGTGCTCCCTGGGGCGGCGGCTCGCCGGGTTCAACGCGTGTTCGATGCGTCGGTCACTGTAGGGCAGTCCATGGAGGGACATGGACGCCTGCGGATAAGTGAATCCTGTGCAAACCGCCTGTACGGGGCAGCAACCATTGCGTTACGGGCGCCCCCTCGTGCATGCTCCGGGGAACTCCGCCGGAGCATGTGCGGGATATGGGCTAAGGAGGAGTGCCGCCGTACCCTTGGGGGTATGGGGTTGGGAAGATGATTCCCGGACACAGCTCCGCCGCACCCTGTTGTCCCCTCCCAAGAGGATCAAAAAGCCGAGACACCCATGGCCGGTCACGAATCTTTCGAACCAGCGGACCGCAAGCGCCCCGTCGCCGACCCCACGGCGGCCGAGCCCCTGGCGGCGGAACAGCCACGTCATTCCTGCGATCCAGCCTTCAAGCACGGAGTGGTCGTCGGCTTCGACGGCTCCACGTCCAGTGAACGTGCCCTCGCGTACGCGATCGGCATGGCCCACCGCTCGGGCTCGGGCCTGGTCATCGTGCATGTCGCGAACCGGCTGCCCACCACGGTGTGGGCGGGCTGCGAGCCACCGGTCTTCGTCGATGTGCCGGACCACCGCACCGAGGTGCTGGGTCTGGAGCTGGCGTGCGCCGAGTACTTGGCGGAAGTGCCCTGGATCCTTGTCGAGCGCGGTGGCGACATCTGCCATGAACTCGAAGAGGTGGGGCGGGAGTACGAGGCGGACGCGATCGTCGTGGGCTCGACCCACGGCATCGTCGGACGCATCTTCGGCTCCGTCGCGGGGCGGCTCGCGAAGCGGGCGCAGCGGCCCGTCGTCGTCATTCCCTGACTCGTCGGCCCGTCGGTCGAACTCACAGGTGAGCTCCCGAATTCGCCGCTGTGCAGAGGTGTTTGTGTCCTTGTGAAGGGCATATATCGGTCACACCGCACAACCGCACATGCATGAAGGGAGCCCGCCGTGGACAATGACGTCTCTGCGGGAAGCACCACCTCGATCGTCGGCCGACTCGCCCTGGGAATCACCCTGTTGGCCTTCGGGCTCGGGTACACGAATGTCATCAACGGGGTCTCCACGGCTGACGCCGTGTCACTGGCCCACTATGTGGGCGGAGTTGCCCTCTTCGTCGTCGGACTGCTCGCGTTCCGCGAGGGCGACACGGCGGCCGGTACGGCGTTCACCGCGTTCGGCGCGCTCTGGTTCACCTGGGCCGTCTCCGCGGGCAACTCCGTGTCGGACAACGCGGCGGGGCTGTTCCTGGTCCTGTTCGCCCTCGTCGCCCTCTCCGTGACCCTCGCGGGCGGCGACCAACTCACCCAGGGCACCTACGGGTTGTTCTTTGTTTCCCTCGTGCTTCTCGCGATCGCCCAGTTCGCCGGGAACGATGGGCTGGGCAAGGTCGGGGGGTGGTTCGGTGTCGCTGCGGGGGCTGTTGCCTGGTACTCGGCGACTGCGGCGTTGGCTCACTGGCCGACGGCGCTCCCGCGGCGGGCTGCTGGTCGGGGCGTGACGGCGACTGGCTGATCGGCAGCGGAAAGGCCCCCCACGTGTGTGAGGCAACACGTGGGGGGCCTTTCAGTTCGTTGGCCTCTGCGGGGCGGTGGGGGCTTGTCGCGCCCACGCGGCGGAGCCGCAGATTGATACGGCCCCGAGCCCCTAAAACCTCTACTCGACCGTGACCGACTTCGCGAGGTTGCGCGGCTTGTCGATGTCCCGGCCCAGCGCCAACGCCGTGTGGTAGGCGAGGAGTTGGAGCGGAATCCCCATCAGGATGGGATCCAGTTCGTCCTCGTTCTTCGGGACGACGATCGTCTGGTCGGCCTTTTCCTGGTGCTGGTGGGCCACCGCGAGGATGCGGCCGCTGCGGGCCTTGATCTCCTCCAGGGCGGCGCGGTTCTTCTCCAGGAGGTCGTCGTCGGGGACGATCGCGACCGTGGGGAGGGCCGGCTCGATCAGGGCGAGGGGGCCGTGCTTCAACTCCGAGGCGGGGTAGGCCTCGGCGTGGATGTACGAGACCTCCTTGAGCTTCAACGAGGCCTCGCGGGCCACCGGGTAGCCGCGGACCCGGCCGATGAAGAGCATCGAGTGGGCCTCGGCGTACTCGGCCGCCAGCTTCTTGATCTCCTCCTCCTGGTCGAGGATCTCGGAGATCTGGGCCGGCAGCTTGCGCAGGCCCTCGATGATGCGCTTGCCGTCGCGGACCGAGAGGTCGCGGGTGCGGCCGAGGTGCAGGGCCAACAGGGCGAAGGCGACTGTGGTGTTGGTGAAGCACTTGGTCGAGACGACGCAGACCTCGGGGCCCGCGTGCACGTACATGCCGCCGTCCGCCTCACGGGCGATCGCCGAGCCGACGACGTTCACCACGCCCAGCACCCGGGCGCCCTTGCGCTTCAGCTCCTGTACCGCCGCCAGGACGTCGTACGTCTCACCGGACTGGGAGACCGCGATGTACAGGGTGTCCGGGTCGACCACCGCGTTGCGGTAACGGAACTCCGAGGCCGGCTCGGCGTCCGCGGGGATGCGGGCCAGCTCCTCGATCATCTGGGCGCCGATCATGCCCGCGTGGTACGAGGTGCCGCAGCCGAGGATCTTCACGCGGCGGATCTGCCGAGCCTCGCGGGCGTCCAGGTTCAGGCCGCCGAGGTGCACGGTGGAGAAGCGGTCGTCGATGCGGCCGCGCAGCACGCGGTCCACGGCGTCGGCCTGCTCGAAGATCTCCTTGTGCATGTAGGTGTCGTGGCCGCCCATGTCGTAGGAGGCGGCCTCCCACTCGACGGTGGTCGGCTCGGACGTGGTGCTGGTGCCCTCGGTCGTGTATGTCCGGAAGTCGTCGGCCTTGAGGGTGGCCATCTCGCCGTCGTCCAGCGTCACTATCTGGCGCGTGTGCGTCACCAGTGCGGCGATGTCCGAGGCGACGAACATCTCCTTCTCGCCGATCCCGAGGACCACCGGGGAACCGTTTCGAGCCACCACGATGCGGTCGGGGAAGTCGGCGTGCAGAACGGCGATGCCGTAGGTCCCCTCGATCACCCGGAGGGCGTCGCGGACCTTGTCCTCCAGCTTCTCCTGCTGCGAGCGGGCGATGAGGTGGGTGAGGACCTCGGTGTCCGTCTCGGAGAGGAACACGACGCCGTCCGCTTCGAGCTTCTTCCGGAGGTCCGACGCGTTGTCGATGATGCCGTTGTGGACGACGGCGACCTTGCTGTCGGCGGACAGGTGCGGGTGGGCGTTCACATCGGAGGGGGCGCCGTGCGTGGCCCAGCGGGTGTGGGCGATTCCGGTGGTGCCCTTGAAGCGTGCCGGGACCTTGGCCTCCAGGTCACGGACCCGGCCCTTGGCCTTGACCATCTTCAGGCCGGCCGTCTTGGGGGTCGTCACGACGATGCCCGCCGAGTCGTAGCCGCGGTACTCCAGCCGCTGCAAGCCCTCCAGCAGAAGCGGAGCAACGTCACGCTTGCCGATGTATCCGACGATTCCGCACATGTATGAGCATTCCTAGCCGTAGACGATGCGGCGCAACTGCCTGAGCGTGAGCTCCGGCGGTGCGACCGCCCGGTATTTCAGGTCCGCCTCGATCCGGTCGAAGATCGTCGCGTTGACCAGGCCCTGGGCCTGGAGCTCGCGGTGGCGGCGACGGACGTAGACCTCGGTCGTCTCGTCGAAGTAGGCGAGCACGTCCTGGATCACCCGCAGTGCCTCGCCCCGGCTGAGGGGGGAGGAGCGCGTCAGATGATCAACGAGTTCGTCGTGCACCTGGATGATCCTGGGGTACCGAAGGACGGTTTGCAAGAATCCTGCCCGATATCGGGCAACGGCCTGTTGAAAGTCTTATGGGGCTCTGTTCGTAAGCTGTCCATCCTGTGTCTTGCGCACCGTTGCTCATGTCGACGAGTTTCAGACGCCATGGACATTCCTCGTATGGGCGTACCCGCGGAGCTCGCAGAGCGCATGAGCATGGCGGAGCAGCACGAGTACCTGCGCGCGAGATTCTCGCGGCGCACGATGATCAGAGGCGGTGCCGTCACGCTCGGCGCCGTCGCGGGTGGCGTGTTCGTGCCGGGCGGTATCGCCCAGGCGGCCGTCCCCACCCAGGCCACCACCAAGACCACCCCGGCCACCGAGTCGGTGAACGGGGCCCTCGTCTCCCCGTTCGGCCGGCACCTCGCCTTCGGCAACGACCCGAGCACGGAGGTGACGGTCTCCTGGCAGGTCCCGACCGACGTCAAGAAACCGTTCGTCCGGATCGGCGCGCACCCCTGGGACCTCTCCCACAAGATCGAGGCCGAGGTGCGCTCCCTCTACACCCCGGCGGGCGTCGGCGCGAGCGGTGACCACACCCAGTACTACCTGCACGCCAAGCTGACCCACCTGCGCCCGGGCAGGACCTACTACTACGGCGTCGGCCACGCGGGCTTCGACCCGGCCGAGGCCCACCTGCTCGGCACCCTGGGCACCTTCACCACCGCCCCCGACCGCGCCGTGCCGTTCACCTTCACGGCCTTCGGCGACGAGGGCGTCGGCTACCACGGCCTGGCCAACAACAGCCTGCTGCTGGGCCAGAACCCGGCCTTCCACCTGCACGCCGGCGACATCTGCTACGCCGACCCGGCGGGCGCGGGCCAGACCGCCGACGCCGGCTTCGACTCGCGCACCTGGGACCTGTTCCTTGCGCAGACCGAGTCGGTCGCCAAGTCCGTGCCGTGGATGCCCGCCTACGGCAACCACGACATGGAGGCCTGGTACTCGCCCAACGGCTACGGCGGCGAGGACGCCCGCTGGAACCTGCCGGACAACGGCCCCGACAAGGCGAACCTGCCGGGCGTCTACTCCTTCGTCTACGGCAACACGGCGGTCATCTCGCTGGACGCCAACGACGTGTCCTTCGAGATCCCGGCCAACCTCGGCATCTCCGGCGGCACCCAGACCAAGTGGCTGGAGGCGCAGCTCAAGAAGTACCGCGCGTCCCGGGACATCGACTTCGTGGTGATCTTCTTCCACCACTGCGCGTACTGCACCTCGACGGCGCACTCCTCGGAGGGGGGAGTGCGCAACGAGTGGGTGCCGCTGTTCGAGAAGTACACGGTGGACCTGGTCATCAACGGCCACAACCACCAGTACGAGCGCACCGACGTCATCAAGAAGAACGCGGTCGTCAAGAAGCTGCCGATCGGCGGCACGGCGTACCCGGAGACCGAGGGTGTCGTCTACGTGACGGCGGGCGCGGCCGGCCGCAGCCTGTACGCGTTCTCCGCCCCGGACTCCTACGAGGGTCACGTCGCCGACCTCGACTCGGTCGCCGCCTTCGTCAACACGAAGGACGGCAAGGTCAACGAGACGGTCGCCTGGTCGCGCGTCCGCTACCTCAACTACTCGTTCCTGCGCGTCGACGTGCAGCCCGCCCACAAGGGTCGTACGGCGACCCTGACGGTCCGCGGCATCGCCGAGACCGGAGCCGAGATCGACCGCTTCACGGTCGCCCGCAAGGCCAAGTAGCCCTGAAGTAGTCCGAGTTGTGCCCAGAAGGCAGGGCGCCACTCATCCCGCAGGCGGTCCTCCCTGGATGGTCACATCCGTTTGAGGACCGCCTGTTTGGCCATCGCGAACTCCTCGTCCGTGAGCACCCCGTCCCGGTGCAGCTCCCCGAGTTCCCGCAACCGCCGCAGCAGCGCGTCGTGCCCGTCCTCCGTCGCGGCCGCCAACTGCCTTACGGGCTCGGGCTGTTCAGCTCGTACGTCCGTCTCGGCGGCCGGGTGCGGGAGGCGGGCCTGTACGGCCGCGGCGACCAGGGCCATCAGCGGGTCCTTCTTGAAGCCCCACAGTTCCACGGAGTTGGGGTCGTACTTGGGCGGTGCCTTGGTCGGCGCGTGGCGCACCGAGAAGCGGATGTAGCCGTTCTCCAGCCCGGCCGAGGGGCGCCACTCCACGCCGACGAGGTCCGTGACGGCGAGCGTGCGGGCGCCGGCGGCGGACTTGGCGTCCTCGGTCTTCCAGTTCCACTCCAGCCGGACGCGCTCGCCGTCGAAGCTCGCCGTGCCGTCCCCGGCGGACACCGAGAGCGGCACGGCGGGGCCCGGCAGCAGGTACGCGTCCACCGGGTCGGCCGGTACCTGGTCGAGCAGCAGGGCGTTGCGGACCTCGTCCACGAAGTACTCGGCGACGCCGTACCGGTCCGACTCGACGGGGAGTTGGTAGGGATCGTCGCCCTCGGTGAGCCGGCCGCCGGTGGCGTGCAGCAGCGGGTCGGCGCCGTCCCGCAGCCGCAGTCTCAACCGCCCCGACCTGCGACCCTGTTCGAAGGAGACGCCCGCCAACGCGCCCAAGGGGATGACGAGTTCACCGAGTGTCTTGCGGAACAGACCGACGTTCTTGTCCCGTCCGGGAGTCAGCCGCAGGGCGTCGCCGTCGAAGATCCAGGTGCCGTCCTTCTGGATGATTTCCGCCATGGGAGGGATTCTTCCACCGGTCAGGCGACAGAATGGTCTGTACCTGTCCGGGCTCAAAGGAAGTTCAAAGGAAGGGACCGCTCGTGAGACGCCTTGTGAGACAGCGCCACAGAACGACCCGCCTCCTCGGTTCGCTGCTGCTCGTCGCCGCCGCGAGCGTGTCCGTCGTCGGCGCCGCACCCTCCGCCGCGCCCGCCACCGCCACCCCGCTGGGCCGGGTGGTCCCGGCCCCCGCCAAGGTCACCCCTGCCGGGCATCCGTACAAGATCACGAGCAGCACCCGTATCCGCGTCGACGACACCCGGGAGTCACGCCGGATCGGCGAGTACCTCGCGGGCATCCTGCGCCCCTCCACCGGCTACCGGCTGCCGATCACCTCGCGCGGCAAGGGCGGCATCCAACTCCGCCTGGCCAAGGGCACGTTCGGCGCCGAGGGGTACCGGCTGAACAGCACCCCCGCCGGGGTCACCATCACCGCGAGCAGGCCCGCAGGCCTCTTCCACGGCGTGCAGACCCTGCGCCAACTCCTGCCCGCCGCCGTCGAGAAGAACTCCGTGCAGCGCGGCCCCTGGCAAATCGCGGGCGGCACCATCGAGGACTCCCCGCGCTACGCCTACCGGGGCGCGATGCTCGACGTCTCCCGGCACTTCTTCACCGTCGCCCAAGTCAAGCACTACATCGACGAGTTGGCGCTCTACAAGATCAACACCCTGCATCTGCACCTCAGCGACGACCAGGGCTGGCGCATCGCCATCAACTCCTGGCCCCGCCTGGCGACTTACGGCGGCTCGACCGAGGTCGGCGGTGGCGCGGGCGGCCACTACACGAAGGACGACTACAAGGAGATCGTCCGCTACGCCTCCTCGCGCTACCTGGAGGTCGTGCCGGAGATCGACATGCCGGGTCACACGAACGCCGCCCTCGCCTCCTACGCCGACCTGAACTGCGACGGCGTCGCGCCCCCGCTCTACACGGGCACGGACGTCGGCTTCAGCTCGCTGTGCGTCGGCAAGGACCTCACCTACAGCTTCGTGGACGACGTGATCCGTGAACTGGCCGCGATCACCCCGGGCCGGTACATCCACATCGGCGGCGACGAGGCGCACTCCACCAGCCATGAGGACTACGTCAAGTTCATGGACCGGGTGCAGCCGATCGTCACCAAGTACGGCAAGACGGTCATCGCCTGGCACCAGATCACCGGCGCCCACCCCGTGAAGGGTGCCCTCGCCCAGTACTGGGGTCTCGACGACACCGACGCCGCCGAGAAGGCACAGGTCGCCGAGGCCGCGAAGAACGGCACCGGGCTGATCCTCTCGCCCGCCGACCGCGTCTACCTCGACATGAAGTACACCGAGGACACCCCGCTCGGCCAGGACTGGGCAGGGCTCGTCGAGGTCAAGCGGTCCTACGACTGGGACCCGGGCAACTACCTTGCCGGGGTGCCGAGTTCGGCGATCAAGGGGGTCGAGGCGCCGCTGTGGTCGGAGACGATCGTGACCGGCGCGAACATCGACTACATGGCCTTCCCCAGGCTGCCGGGCGTGGCCGAGCTGGGCTGGTCGCCGGCCTCGACGCACGACTGGGACACGTACAAGGTGCGGCTCGCGGCACAGGCGCCGCGCTGGGACGCGCTCGGGATCGACTACTACCGGTCGCCCCAAGTGCCCTGGCCCGCGGGCTAGTTGACGCGGAAGGCTGCTGAGCCACGGCAAAAGGGCGGGCACCCCGGGGGACCGTACCCCGGGGTGCCCGCCTGTCCGTTGGTCAGAACCCGGCGATGGGGTTCTTCAGGGTGCCGACGAGCTGGAGCGCGCCGGAGGGGTCCGCCAGGTCCACCATCTGCTTGTTGTTGCGCAGCTGGAGACGGTTGAGGCAGGACAGCGAGAACTCGGGCGCGAACATGTCGTACTGCCGGAACTTGTCGGCGAGTTCGGGTGCCGCGTCCTGGTACTCACGGGTGACGTCCGCGACCGTACGCCAGAAGTCGTCCTCCTCCAGGACGCCCTCGGCGGCCAGGCCGGCGGCGAGGAAGCGGAAGAAGCAGTCGAAGACGTCGGTGAAGATCGACAGCAGCTTCTTGTCCTCGGGGACCTCGACCCGTAGCCGCTCGACCGTCGGCGGCAGCACCGCGTCCGGGTCCATGACGGCGATCTCCTCGGCGATGTCCTTGTAGATCGCGCGCTCGACGACACCGTCCTTCAGAACGAGGATGACGTTCTCGCCGTGTGGCATGAACACCAGGTCGTAGGCGTAGAAGCTGTGCAGCAACGGGGTGAAGTACGCCCGCAGATACCGCCGCAGCCACTCCACCGGGGCCAGCCCCGACCGCTCGATCAACGCGCCTGCGAAGGACGCGCCCTCGTGGTCCAGGTGCACCAGCGAGGCCATCGTCGCGAGGGACTCGCCCTCCTGGAGCGAGGACACCGGGCTCTCCCGCCACAGCGCGGCGAGCATCTTGCGGTACGGCGAGTAGCGGTCGGTCGCCGCCTCGTACTCCAGGTGGCGGTAGCCGACGGCCGCCTGCTCACGGATGATCGACAGGCCGGTGGACTTCAACACCGGGTCGTTGTCGATGAGTTGGGCGAGCCAGTCGTTGATCGCCGGGGTCGCCTCCATATAGGCGGCCGAAAGCCCGCGCATGAAGCCCATGTTGATGACGGACAGGGCCGTCTTCACGTAGTGCTTCTCCGGGTTGGACTTGTTGAAGAAGGTCCGGATGGACTGCTGGGCGAGGTACTCGTCGTCGCCCTCGCCGAGGCACACGAGGTGGCCGCGGGCGATCTCGGCGGCGAAGGTGACGCTGAGCTTGTTCCACCACTGCCAGGGGTGGACGGGGATGAGGAGGTAGTCGTCGGGGTCGAGCCCCCGGTCGACCAGGGTCAGCCCGAACCGCTCGACGGTCCCGGCGCCCAACTCCCGCCGCATGAACGACTCGTACTCGATGCCCACGCCCGCCGTGAACGCCGCCCGGGAGCGGTGCGCGGCCAGCCACACCAGGCGGACCGGGCTCGCGGTCTCGGGGGCGTACGAGAGGTACTCGTGGATGCCGAAGCCGAGGCGGCCGTTGTTGGCGACGAAGCAGGGGTGGCCCTCGGTCATCCCCGTCTCGATCGCCTGGAAGTCGCTCTTCACCAGCTCGGCGACCGGGATCTGCGGCTTGGTGAGCTTGTAGCAGGTGCCGGACAGGGTGGAGGAGATCTCCTCCAGGTAGACCGGCAGGATCTCCTCGCTCAGCCCGAGCTCCTGCTTCAGCTCGATGAAGAAGTCCAGGGCGGCGAGCGGGAGTTCGGCACCGTCACGGTGACGGCTGATGGAGTCGGCGTCGACCTGCCAGTGGTCGAGGGCGTGCCGGGTGGCGGTGAACCGGTAGCGGCTCAGGCCGTCGTCACTGCGGACGACGTACAAGTCGCCGTCTTTCTCGACCGGTTCGGGGGTGATCAGCCGCTCGTGCGCGAACTCGGCGAGGGCCTTGCGGATGAGGAGGCGGTTGGCCTTCTCCCAGCGCTCGGGGGAGAGGTGGGCGACGGCGTCGGCGAGGCTCATGCGGACACCGCCGTGGCCGCGACGCTGTGCCTTTTGAGGAAGCGTTCCCGTGTGCAGAAGCTCAACAAGGCTTTCTTCTCCGGCTTCTGGATCTCACGCTCGGGCACGAACCCGACCGCCTCGTTCAGGGCGTGGACGGCGGTGTTGGACACGTCCGGTTCCACGACGACGCGTTCGACGGCCGGGTCCTCGAAGAGGCGGGCCATCACGGCGGTGATCACCGCACGGGTGAAGCCGTGCACGGGCGCCTCGGTGGCCGGCGTCAGGAAGTGCATGCCGACGTCACCGGGCAACGGCTCGTACAGCCCGACCAGTTCGCGGTGACGGGGGTCGTAGTACTCCATCAGGAAGACGGGGACACCGTCCTGGAGCCCGAGCAGCGCGTGCTGGTGCTCGTCGGCCGCGATCTCCATGTACGCGCGCTCGACGTCCTCCAGTTTCGCGTCCTGCATCATCCAGAACGCGGCCTTGGGATGCGTGAGCCACCGGTGCAGCAACTCGGCGTCCTGGAGCGGGTCGAGGGGCCGGAAGGTGAAGGTGCCTGTGTCGGTGAGGGCGGTCATACGGCGAACTCCTGGAACGCGATGGTCTGTTCGACCGGGTAGTACTCGGTGCCGAGCAGCTCACGGATGATGTACGAGTTGCGGTACGCGCCCATGCCCAGGTCCGGGGACGTGATGCTGTGCGCGTGGACGCCGGCGTTCTGGAGGAAGACGCCCCGGCCCGTGGTGTCGATCGAGTAGTTGCGCGCGATGTCGAAGTTGCCCCGGGAGTCGTAGCGCAGCCGCTCGTGGACGGGCTTGAGGAACTCGGGCTCGGCGTACTTGTAGCCGGTGGCGAGGATCAGGCCCTGGGAACGGAGGGTGTAGTCCTTCTCCTGCTCCTCCTGGCGGAGGCCGAGTTCGTAGACGCCGTCGCGGTAAGTGGCGCTGTCCAGCGAGGAGTTGGTGAGTAGCCGGGTGGGGACGGGGCCGCCGACCTTCTTCTGGTAGAGCAGGTCGAAGATCTCGTTGACGAGGTCGCCGTCGATGCCCTTGAAGAGGCCCTTCTGCTCGGCTGTGAGGCGGTAGCGGGTCTGTTCCGGCAGGGCGTGGAAGTAGTCGATGTACTCCGGGGAGGTCATCTCCAGCGTGAGTTTCGTGTACTCCAGCGGGAAGAAGCGCGGCGAGCGCGTCACCCAGTTCAACTCGTAGCCGTGGACGTCGATTTCACTGAGCAGGTCGTAGTAGATCTCGGCGGCGGACTGCCCGCTGCCGACCAGCGTGATCGACTCCTTGGCCTGCAACTCCGCTTTGTGCTGTACGTAACGGGAGTTGTGGATGAAGTCCCCGCCCAACCCCGCGACGGCCTCCGGGAGATACGGCGGGGTGCCGGTGCCCAGGACCAGATGCCGGGCGCGGAACACGTCGCCGGCCTCCGTCCGGACGACGTAGACCTCGCTCTGGTCCTCGTACGTCACCTCGCTCACCGTCGTGCTGAAGCGCACGTTGGTGAGCTTGTCGGCGGCCCAGCGGCAGTAGTCGTCGTACTCGACGCGCAGCGGGTAGAAGTTCTCGCGGATGTAGAAGGGGTACAGACGCCCCTTCTCCTTCAGGTAGTTGAGGAAGGAGTACGGCGAGGTCGGGTCGGCGAGGGTGACCAGGTCCGACATGAACGGGGTCTGGAGGTGGGCGCCGTCGAGGAACATGCCGGCGTGCCACTCGAAGTCGGGCTTCGAGTCCAGGAAGACGCCGTCGAGTTCGGCGATGGGCTCGGTGAGGCAGGCGAGGCCGAGGTTGAAGGGTCCGAGCCCGATGCCCACGAAGTCGTGGGTCCTGGTGGCGGGTTCAGGATGCGCGGTCAAGGGACTCTCCCAGGTACTGCTCGGCGTGGCCGGCGATCAGGTCGAGGACGGCGGCGATGTCGTCGGCCGTCGTCTCGGGGTTGAGCAGGGTGAACTTCAGGTAGTGGCGGCCCGCGACCTTGGTGCCCGCGACCACCGCGTCGCCGGAGGCGAACAGGGCCTTGCGGGCGTACAGGTTGGCGCGGTCGATCTCGGCCGGGTCGGTGACGGCGGCCGGGATGTAGCGGTAGACGAGGGTGGAGAGCGAGGGCTCGACCACGACGTCGAAGCGCGGGTCGGCGGCGAGGAGCTTCCAGCCGTCCTCGGCCAAGTCGCAGACCTCGTCGAAGAGTTGACCGACACCGTCGGCGCCCATCACGCGCAGCGTCATCCACAGCTTGAGCGCGTCGAAGCGGCGGGTGGTCTGGAGGGACTTGTCGACCTGGTTGGGGATGCGCTCCTGGACCGCGCGGCGCGGGTTGAGGTACTCCGCGTGGTAGGTCGCATGCCGCAGGGTGTCGGCGTCGCGGACCAGCAGGGCGGACGAACTCACCGGCTGGAAGAAGGACTTGTGGTAGTCCACGGTGACCGAGTCGGCGCGCTCGATGCCGTCGATCCGGCCCCGGTACTTCAACGAGGCGAGCAGCCCGCAGCCGTAGGCCGCGTCCACGTGCATCCACACCCCGAACTGCTCGCACAGGGCGGCGACTTCGGGCAGCGGGTCGATGGAGCCGAAGTCGGTGGTGCCGGCGGTGGCGACGACGGCCATGGGGACGAGCCCGGCGTTCTTGCAGCGCTCCAACTCGCGGGCGAGCGCGACCGTTTGCATGCGCTTGTCGGCGCCGACGGGTATCGACACGACGGCGTCCTGCCCGAGGCCGAGCAGTTTCGCCGACTTCTTCACGCTGAAGTGGCTGACCTCGGAGGCGAAGATACGCAGTTTGCCGAGGCTGTCGGTCTTGGCCTCCTCGCGGGCCAGCAGCAGCGCCTGGAGGTTGGACTGGCTGCCGCCGGAGGTGAACACCCCGTCGGCGTGCGGCCCGAGGCCGATCCGCTCGTTCGTCCAGTCGATCAGTTTCCGCTCGATGAGCGTGCCGCCGGCCGACTGGTCCCAGGTGTCCAGGGAGGAGTTGACGGCGGAGAGCACCGCCTCGCCGAGCACGGCCGGGATGACGACCGGGCAGTTGAGGTGGGCGAGGTAGCGGGGGTGGTGGAAGTAGATCGCGTCACGCAGATAGACCTCGTCCAGCTCGTCGAGCACCGCGCCGGTGTCGTGGAGCGGGCGGTCGAGGTCGATGCGGTCGATGAGGGGGGAGAGGGCGTCGACCGTGACGCCGGTGAACGGCCGTTCGGTGGTGGCGAGTTTGGCCGCCACCCGCTCCACGCCTTCCGTCACGGAGCGGCGGTAGTGCTCCGCAGTCGTGTCATTGAGCAGGTGCGAGCGCATGTGGGGGTCCTCCGGTGGGGAAGTCCGTGCGGGACAGGTGAGCGGCGGGGTTCCGCAACATCAACTTAGGTAAGCCTAACCTAACCTAACTTAACGTCCATGAAACCCGCCGCTCCCGTGACAGCCGTCACTCACGCCCCGGCTGCCCCTCGCACCGTCACCCGGCGTCGCGCAACTGCTCCTCGCTGAGCCCCTTCCGCCAGTACCCGACGAAGGTCACCCGCCGCCGGTCGAACCCACGCTCACCCACGAAGTGCCGCCGCAGCGCCTTCACTTGACCGGCCTCACCCGCGATCCACACGTACGGCCGCTCGGTGGGCGGGAGTCGGGCATCCCGAAGGGCGCCGAGGGCCATGGGGGACCCCTCGGCGCCCTGGTTCTCACGCACCAGCCAGGTGACCTCGGCGTCGGCGTCGGTCGCCAAGTCCTGGATGTCACCGGCATGTTGGACTTCCAGCCACACCCGCGCACGGGTACCGGCAGGCAGCGCTTCGAGAATGGCGGAGACGGCCGGTACGGCGGTCTCGTCCCCCCACACGACCACGAGATCGGCGTCCTCCGGCGGCCGGAACCGAATCGCCCGATTGTCCGCGACCGCCGGTCCGAGCAACACGACTCGATGACCGGGGGCGGCGAGGGAGGCCCAACGGGAGGCGGGCCCGGCGGGTTCGTGCAACACGAAGTCGATGTCGATCTCGTCGGGGTCGCGGCGCAGGGCGCGGAGGGTGTACGAGCGCATCACGGCCCGTACGTCGTCCGGGAGTTCACGCCAGCCTTGCCACCACCCGTCACCGAGTTCATACGGCACGGCGGGCTCGATCTGGCCGGGCTGGGGGAGAAAGAGCGACAGGGACTGATCACACCCGTCGGAGAAGAAGAACGCCAGATCGTCCCCCGCGAAGGTGACCCGGACCAGAGACGGCCCGAGCCGCTCCGTCCGCACGACCTGGAGGGAAAAGAAGCGGAAGGGGGCGGCTACGGCCGTAGTCACGGGGGCAACTCCTCAATCGGAGGTCAGCGGCAACTCTTCAGGGGCGCGGGGCCGCATCTGATGTGCGGCTCCGCCGCGTGGGCGCGCCCAGCCGCATCCGGCCCGCAGCTCCCCGCGAAAGCTCAACCACCCCTGAATCAGCTGACCTTCTTCGCGTTCTCGATGGCCTTCGCGAGGTCCTCAAGCAACGGCGCGCACTTGTCGTAGGACAGGATCGGCTCAGGGTTACGCGCGATGACCTGCCCCGCCTTCACCGCGGGCAGCTTCTTCCACGTGCCCTCAGTGATGTCCGCGGGTTGAATCGCCGACGTCCGGTTGTCCATCATGATGACGTCCGCCCCGTACTTGTCGACGTTCTCCCAGCTCAGGTTCTCGTACCACCCACCGCTCGCCTTGAGCGCGGAAGCGGCCGGCTCGACGAAGTTCACGCCGAGAGACTTGAAGTACTCCAGGTCGACGGAGAGGTTCGACCCGGAGACGTAGAAGATGTCCTGGCTCGCGGACCCCACGAGCACCTTGATGTCCGGCTTGGCCTTGGCCGCGGCGCGCAGCCGGGCCGCCGCGTCCTCGAACCGCTTCTTCGCCGCGGTGATGGTGGCCGAAGTCGTGTCCGCGCCAAGGGACTTGGCGAGCTCCAGCATCCGCTGCAACGGCGTCGGCAGCTGCACGTCGTACACCGAGATACCGACGGTCGGCGCGCCCACGGCGAGGATCTTCTTCTTCGACTCCTCCGGGACGTACCAGAGCGTGCCGGCCGAGTCGAACATCGTGGTGATGAGGACGTCGGGGGAGAGGGCCGCGTACTTCTCGATGTTGAACTGGCCCCACTCGTTGCCGATGACGGTGACCTTGCTGATGTCCAGGTCGCCGGCCTGCACGTCGGCCTTGCCGTCCTTCAGCTTCGTCGGCCCGAAGACGCCCTTGGACTCGATGCCGTAGTCGTGCAGCGCCGCGGCGACACCGATGAACGAGACGATGTTCGCCGGGATCCTGTCGGTCGTCGCGGTGGTGCCGCGGTCGTCCTTGAAGGTCCAGGGGCCGGACTTGGCGGCCGTCGTCTCCTTGTCCGAGCCACCGCTTTTCGCGTCGTCGTCGCCGCAGGCTGCGAGCACGGCACCGAGGCCGAGGGCGCCGCCCGCGGCGAGGATGCCGCGGCGGGAGAGGTGAGTGGCACGGGCGTTGGACATGTGTGGCTGCTTTCGAACAGGGCGGGAGCGCCCGCCGGACAATTCGAAGGTAGGTTAGCCTAACCTCACTACCTGTCCAGCGGGCAGGGTGGCCACCGCCCGGGTCTGTACGCGCGCCATGTCTGTCCTGTGCCGTGCTTATGAGCCCATGTCCTATGCGATTTGGCTTTCAACCGCCTTGTCTCGTCCGGCCGTTGTGATCACGCTCCTCCTACGGGGATCTGCGCACTGCTGTTCGGTCGTCTGTGGAGGTGGAGTGGCTACCACGATGGATGTGACGGACGTGGAAGCGGTGGTCCGGAGCGACGCGGCCCTGCTGGAGGACGACCTCGCCGAGTTCCTCGACACCCTGACCGCCCCTGCGCGGACGGCGGCGGTCTCCGTCTACGACACGGCCCTGCGCCGCGCCCTGTACGAACCGGTCGCCGACGCCCTCGGCTCGAAAGTGGGCCAGCAGGCACTGCCCCCCACCGCCGGAGCACCCGGCGGCCGGGCCCCGCTGCGCCCCTCGATGGTGTACTGGGCGTACCGCAACTACCGGGGGTTCCCCGAGGAGACGGAGGGGTTGCCCGGGAGGGCGGACGGGTCCCCCGAGAAGGCGGACACCGCTTCCGACCTCGCGGTCATCCGCCGCACGGCAGTTGCCGTAAGGATTCTGCTGAAGGCGGCGGTCGCCCTCGACGACATCCAGGACGACAGCGACGTCCGCTACGGCGAACCCGCCCTCCACGCCACCCACGGCACCCCGCTCGCCCTCAACGCCGGCGCCTGGCTGATCATGTCCGCGCTCCGGCACGCGGCCGACCCGGCCGTCGTGGACAGCCTGGTCCGCTCCGTCGGCGGCGGCTTTACTGGACAGGCCGTCGACATGTCCTCGCGTACGGCGCTTACACGCGCGGAGTTGCTGGCCGCGCCGCGCGCCACACGGGTCGACTTCTGGGAGTCGACGGCCGCGCTGAAGACCGGGACCCTGTTCTGGATGCCGCTCGACGCGGCGGTCGCCGGGCTGCGGGTGGTCGAGGACGACCGGCTCGCCCTGGACGGCGCGATGCGCCAACTGGGCCTCGCCAGCCAGCTGTTCAACGACCTGACCGACTTCGTGCCCGAGTTCGGCGGCGCCAACACCCACGAGGACTTCGACGGCCTGGGCAACCGGGTCTTCCTGGAACTCCTCGACGACGTACCGGCCGGGAGCCCGCGCGAGGACTTCAAACCGTACGTTCTCGGTCACCCCCACCTGGAGCGCACGCTCCTCGCGCTCGCCGAGGAGGCCGTGGCCCTGAAGCACGCGGCGAAGGACGCCGTGCACGGCGTGTGCCGCTCCGAGCGCAGCGCCGCCTACTTCGACGTGACGATCGAACGCAAGGGCCACCTCATCGACCGTCTGCTCGCGACGGTCCGGCAGCGGAGCGGCGTATGACGGACCAGCTGAGCGGACGCCTGAGGAACGGCACCCGTGCCTGGCACCAGGCTCTGGAGAGCAGCGGGTTCGCCACCGCGATGCTCGCCGGCGCCCTCCCGCTCGACCGCTACGTCGGCCAACTCGCCGCCTACCGCGTGGTGTTGGAGGCGCTGGAGGGCGAACTGACTCGTGCCACCTGCCTGTCCGTCACCTCGGTGTGGTCGCCCGACCTCGTCAAGCTCCCCCTCCTCGAACGCGACCTGCACCACTTCGCCGCCACCCAGGGCGCCCTCCCCGAACCCGGCCCGGCCGCCGAGGAGTTCGTCGGCGAGATACGGCGCACCGCGGCCACCGAACCCCGTGAACTCCTCGGCTTCCTCTACGTGTTGGAGGGCTCGACCCTCGGCGCGATGTTCCTGTACCGCTACGTCACCGAGGCGTACCGGCTCACGGACGGGAACGGTGCCTCGTACTACGGCAGCGGCGACCGCACCCGCTGGGCGGCCTTCGCCGAGCGCCTCGACCGCGCGCTCGGCGAACCCGCCGTACAGGAAAGGGTGTTGGCCGCCGCTGAACGGGCCTACCGTCATATCGCCCTGATCTCGGGGGAGTTGTCGGCAGGCCTGGGCGCCCCGGCACCTGAGCCCGTTTAGCTGTGGCTGTCAGCCCGTGAGGCCCAACTCGCGGGCGATCAGCATCCGTTGGACCTCGCTGGTGCCCTCGCCGATCTCCAGGATCTTGGAGTCGCGCCACATACGGGCCACCGGGTACTCGTTCATGAAGCCGTAGCCGCCGTGCACCTGCGTGGCATCACGCGCGTTGTCGACGGCGATCGTGGAGGAGTACAGCTTGGCGAGGGCGGCCTCCTTCTTGAAGGGTTCGCCGGCGACCAGGCGGGAGGCCGCGTCGCGCCAGGACAGCCGGGAGGTGTGGGCCTTCATCTCCATGTCGGCGATCTTGAACTGGATGGCCTGGTTGGCGCCGATCGGCCGCCCGAACGCGTGCCGTTCCTTGGCGTACTTCACCGACTCGTCGACACAGCCCTGGGCGAGACCGGTCGCGAGCGCCGCGATGGCGATGCGGCCCTCGTCCAGGATGCGCAGGAACTGGGCGTAGCCGCGCCCGAGTTCGCCGAGCAGGTTCGCCGCCGGGACCCGGACGTCCGCGAAGGACAGCTCGCGGGTGTCGGAGGCGTTCCAGCCGACCTTCGAGTACGGCGCCGCGACCGTGAAGCCGGGGGTCCCGGACGGCACGATGATCGACGAGATCAGCGGCTTGCCGTCGGGCTTGCGGCCGGTGACCGCGGTGACCGTCACCAGACCGGTGATGTCCGTACCGGAGTTGGTGATGAAGCACTTGGAACCGTTGATCACCCACTCGTCGGTGTCCGGGTCCAGGCGTGCCGTCGTCCGCGTCGCGCCCGCGTCGGAGCCGCCGTCCGGCTCGGTCAGCCCGAAGGCGCCGAGGATCTCGCCGGAGCACAGCCGGGGCAGCCACTCGGCCTTCTGGGCGTCGGTGCCGAAGAGGTGGATCGGCATCGCGCCCAGCGACACCCCGGCCTCCAGGGTGATCGCGACCGACGAGTCGACCCGGGCCAGCTCCTCCAGCACGAGGCCGAGCGCCAGGTAGTCGCCGCCCATCCCGCCGTACTCCTCGGGGAACGGCAGCCCGAACAGGCCCATGCGGCCCATCTCGCGGACGATCTCGTACGGGAACTCGTGCCGCTCGTAGAAGTCGCCGATCTTCGGCGCGACGACGTCGTGCGCGAACTCCTCGACCGTACGGCGGAGTTCTTCCAGCTCGGGGGAGAGACGGTGGTCCATGGCGGTCACTGCTCCTTGTGGGGCTGTGCTGTTTTACCGAGTGCGCGGACGGTGCGGGACGGGCTGGGTCGGCCCAGTTGTTCGGCCATCCACACGCTGGTGGCGGTGAGACGGGCGAGGTCGACGCCGGAGTCGATGCCGAGACCCTGGAGCATCCACACGAGGTCTTCGGTGGCGAGGTTGCCGGTCGCGGACTTGGCGTACGGGCAGCCGCCGAGGCCGCCCGCGGAGGCGTCCACGGTGGTGACGCCGTGCTCCAGTGCCGCGTAGGTGTTGGCCAGTGCCTGGCCGTAGGTGTCGTGGAAGTGCACGCCCAACACGTCGGTGGGGACGTGCTGTTCGTTGAGCGCGGCGAGAAGTTCCAGTACGTGTCCGGGAGTTGCCACGCCGATCGTGTCGCCGAGGCTCAGCTCGTCGCAGCCCATGTCGACCAACGCCCGGCAGACCCGCACCACTTGGGCGATGGGGACCGTGCCCTCCCAGGGGTCGCCGAAGCACATGGAGACGTAGCCGCGCACATGGGCGCCCTCGTCCTTGGCGCGGGCCACGACCGGGGCGAACACGGCCAGCGACTCGTCCACCGTGCGGTTGAGGTTGGCCTTCGCGAAGGACTCGGTGGCGCTGGCGAAGACGGCGACGCGGGTCGCCTTCAGGGACAGCGCCCGGTCGAGTCCGCGGGCGTTCGGCACGAGGACGGGGAGGTGCACGCCCGGCAGGTCCCGCACGAGCGGGAACAGCTGCTCGGCGTCGGCCAGTTGGGGCACCCACTTGGGGTGCACGAAGCTCGTCGCCTCGATCGTGGTCAGGCCCGCGTCGGCCAGCCGCCGCACGAACTCGGCCTTCACCTCCGTGGGCACGGTCGACTTCTCGTTCTGCAGCCCGTCCCGCGCGCCCACCTCGTGGATGCGCACCCGGGCGGGCAGACCGGGAGCCGGTACGACCATCGGGAGTGTCTCTGGTCCGCGTGTCACTGGTCCTCCTCCACGGGTGTGACGACCGCCAGTACCTGGTCCATGGCGACCGTCGCGCCGGGTGTCACGTCGAGTTCGGCGACGGTGCCGGCGTGCGGCGCGGAGACGACGTGCTCCATCTTCATCGCCTCCACCACCAACAGGCTCTGCCCCGCGGCCACTTGATCCCCCACGGCGACCTTCACCACGGTCACCGTCCCCGGCATCGGCGCGGTCAGCGAACCGGCACCGGACCGGTCGGCCCCGCTGAGCGAGGCGGCCACCGGATCGTGGTCCCGCACCTGCCAGGCGTCCCCGTCCCGGCCCAGCCACTCACCGGCCCGGTGGAAGGTGTGCCGCACCCCGTCGAGGGTGACGGCGACCTGGTCAGCGGTAACGGTGTGGCTGCCGCGCGGGACGTACTCCACGGGCTCGGTCACCCTGAGATGGAAGCCGACCGGCTTGGGAGTACCGCCCAGCCGCCACCCGTCCGGCACCGAGAAGGGGTCGGTCCACCCGTCGTTCTCGGGGCGGAGAGCATCCAGTCGTACGGCCGCTGCCGCCTCGTAGACCTCCGGGGGGACCCCGTCAGGCACCAGGGAGTCCGCCTCCCGTTCGACGAGCCCGGTGTCCAACTCGCCCGCCACGACCGCCGGATGGGCCAGCAGGCGCCGTAGGAAACCGGCGTTCGTCGGCACGCCCAACGTCACCGTGTCCGCGAGGGCCGCCCTGAGCTTCCTGAGCGCGGTCGCGCGGTCGGGGCCGTAGGCGATGACCTTGGAGAGCATCGGGTCGTAGAGGCTGCCGACCTCGGTGCCTTCGGAGAGGCCGGAGTCGGTGCGGATGCCGTCGCCCTGGGGTTCGTGCAGCCGGATCACAGTGCCGCCGGAGGGGAGGAACCCGCGTGCGGGGTCTTCCGCGCAGATCCGCGCCTCCACCGCGTGCCCGGTGAGCCTGATGTCGTCCTGCGTGAAGGGCAGTCGCTCGCCCGCCGCCACCCGCAGCTGCCACTCCACGAGGTCGAGCCCGGTGACCAACTCCGTTACCGGGTGCTCCACTTGGAGGCGGGTGTTCATCTCCATGAAGTAGTACGACGACGGGTCGCTGCCCGGCACGATGAACTCGACCGTGCCCGCGCCCGCGTACCCGCACGAGCGGGCCGCCTGTACGGCCGCCTCGCCCATCGCCGCGCGCGTGGCCTCGTCCAGGAGGACGCTCGGGGCCTCCTCGACGACCTTCTGGTGCCGGCGCTGCAAGGAGCACTCGCGTTCGCCGAGGTGGACGACGTTGCCGTGACCGTCGGCCAGGACCTGGATCTCGATGTGGCGGGGGCGGTCGACCCAGCGCTCGACCAGGAGGGTGTCGTCGCCGAAGGAGGCGCGGGCCTCGCGGCGGGCGGCGGCGATCTCCTCCTCCAGGAGGGTGAGGTCGCGGACCAGGCGCATGCCCTTGCCGCCGCCGCCGGCCGACGGCTTGAGGAGGACGGGGGCGCCCAACTCGTGTGCCGCCTTGGCCAGTTCGGGGTCGCGGCCGCCGGGGACGACCGGGACCCCGGCCGCCTCCACCGTCTCCTTGGCGCGGATCTTGTCGCCCATGAGGGCGATCGCGTCCGCCGGAGGACCGATGAAGACCAGCCCGGCGTCGGCGCACGCGCGCGCGAAGGCCGCGTTCTCGGCGAGGAAGCCGTAGCCCGGGTGCACGGCCTGCGCGCCGGAGCGGGCCGCCGCCTCCAGGAGCCGCTCCACGGACAGGTAGCTCTCGGCCGCCGGAGCCGGGCCGAGCCGTACTGCCGTGTCGGCCTCGCGGACGTGCCGGGCGTCCGCGTCGGCGTCGGAGAAGACGGCCACCGAGCGCACGCCGAGCGAGCGCAGGGTGCGGATGACGCGGACCGCGATCTCGCCCCGGTTGGCGACGAGGACCGTGTCGAACATCTCGGGTACCTCGGGCGTCTCGGGTGTCTCGAATGTGTTGACCATCTCAGGCATCCTCATCACATCCGGAAGACGCCGAACTGGGGGTCTCCCAGCGGCGCGTTGGCACAGGCGGTCAGGGCCAGACCCAGCACCTGGCGGGTCTCCGTCGGGTCGATGACCCCGTCGTCCCAGAGGCGGGCGGTGGCGTAGTAGGCGTTGCCCTGGCGCTCGTACTGCTGCCGGATCGGGTCCTTGAAGGCGTCCTCGTCCTCGGCCGGCCAGGACTCCCCGCGCCCCTCCAACTGGTCCCGCTTCACGGTCGCGAGGACCGACGCGGCCTGTTCGCCGCCCATGACGGAGATCTTGGCGCCGGGCCACATCCACAGGAAGCGGGGGGAGTACGCCCGCCCGCACATCGAGTAGTTGCCCGCGCCGTACGAGCCGCCGACCACCACCGTCAGCTTCGGCACGCGCGCGCAGGCGACGGCGGTGACCATCTTGGCGCCGTGCTTGGCGATGCCGCCCGCCTCGTAGTCCTTGCCGACCATGAACCCCGAGATGTTCTGGAGGAACACCAGGGGGATGCCGCGCTGGTCGCACAGCTCGATGAAGTGGGCGCCCTTCTGGGCCGATTCGGAGAACAGGATGCCGTTGTTGGCGACGATGCCGACCGGGTGGCCGTGGATGCGCGCGAAGCCGGTGACCAGGGTCTGCCCGAACTCGGCCTTGAACTCGGCGAAACGGGAGCCGTCGACCACGCGCGCGATGATCTCCCGTACGTCGTAGGGGGTACGGGAGTCGACGGGGACGGCGCCGTAGATCCCGTACGGGTCGACCTTGGGCTCCACCGACTCGGTGACCTCCCAGGGGAGGGCCCCGCGCGCGGGGAGCGTGGCGGCGATGTTCCTGACGATCCGCAGAGCGTGCGCGTCGTCCTCCGCGAGGTGGTCGGTGACGCCCGACACGCGTGCGTGGACGTCGCCGCCGCCCAGCTCCTCGGCGGTCACGACCTCACCGGTGGCGGCCTTCACGAGGGGCGGCCCGCCCAGGAAGATCGTCCCCTGGTTCCGGACGATCACGGCCTCGTCGCTCATGGCGGGGACGTAGGCGCCCCCGGCGGTGCAGGACCCCAGCACGGCGGCGATCTGCGGAATCCCCGCCCCCGACATCCGGGCCTGGTTGTAGAAGATCCGCCCGAAGTGGTCCCGGTCCGGGAACACCTCGTCCTGCATGGGCAGAAACGCGCCCCCGGAGTCGACGAGGTAGATACAGGGGAGGCGGTTTTCGAGGGCGATCTCCTGGGCGCGCAGATGCTTCTTCACGGTCATCGGGTAGTACGTCCCGCCCTTGACCGTGGCGTCGTTGGCGACGATCACGCACTCGCGGCCGCTGACCCGGCCGATCCCGGCGATGACACCGGCGGCGGGGGCGGCACCGTCGTACATGCCGTCGGCGCCGAGGGGGGCCAGCTCCAGGAAGGGCGAGCCGGGGTCGAGGAGGGTGTCGACGCGGTCGCGGGGGAGCAGCTTGCCGCGCGCGGTGTGCCGGTCCCGGGCCCGCTCACCGCCGCCGAGCCGGGCCGCGGCGAGCTTCTGCCGCAGCTCCTCGCCCAGCGCGCGGTGCGCCGCCTCGTTGGCCCGCCACGCCTCCGACGCGGGATCTGCCGCGCTCGTCAGCTCCGGTGCCTCTTGCATTCTGTGGGTCCCCTCGCACAGCGATCGGCCGCTCTCGACTGTTAATGAGCGTTAACCATTTCCTTCAGGTTAACGACCGCTAACCTCCCTGTCTAGAATTGCTTCCATGACCACGAGAACCGACGCCCCCACCCGCCGCGAGCAGATCCTCAAGGAGGCCGCGCGGCTCTTCGCCGAGCGGGGTTTCCACGGCGTCGGGGTCGACGAGATAGGCGCGGCGGTCGGTATCAGCGGACCCGGCCTGTACCGCCACTTCCCGGGCAAGGACGCGATGCTCGCGGAGCTGCTGGTCGGCATCAGCGGCCAGCTCCTGACGGGCGCGAAGCGCCGCCTGGCGGAGGCGGAGGGGGTGACGTCTTCGGGGGTACTGCTCGACTCACTCATCGAGGGCCACATCGACTTCGCCCTGGACGACCGCCCCCTGATCACGCTGCACGACCGGGAGCTGGACCGACTCCGGGACACGGACCGCAAGCTGGTGCGTCAACTCCAGCGCCAGTACGTGGAGTTGTGGGTGGAGGTCGTACGAGAGGTCTATCCGGAGCTGGCCGAACCCAGCGCGCGGTCGGCGGTGCACTCGGTGTTCGGGCTGCTCAACTCGACTCCGCATCTGGGGCGACCGGGGTCGTTGCCCGGGCGGGGGGCTACGGCGGAGCTGCTGCACCGGATGGCGAGGGGGGCGTTGGGGGCGGCGGCTTCGGCGGGGTGACGGGGGTGGGAATTGAGCCTCGGCGGGGCCCGGGCGTCGTAGGCGCGGAGGGCGGGCCGGGGCCGGCGTCGAGGGCCGCAGCTGTGTCGGGGTCCGGGGCGGAGCCCCGTGTCGGGCGGCTTGGCCTGCCGGGTCGGGCGGGTGGGTGGGCAAGGAGCGGGTGGCTGAGCGGAGCGACGGCGTGACGAGCGTTACGTACTCGTTCCGCTGGACGCTCGATCTACTCGCCGGTACCGTGATGTTCTGAGCAAGCGCTTAGAAATCGACCCTGGGCTAGCTGGAGGTGGCGGCGGTGCGCCGTACGGTGTTTGACGAGGACCACGAGGCGTTCCGGGAGACCCTCCGGGCCTTCATCGAGGCCGAGGTCGTCCCCGTCTACGACGAGTGGTTCGCGGCCGGCCAGGCGCCGCGCGACTTCTACTACAAGCTCGCCGAGCTCGGCGTCTTCGGCATCCGCGTGGACGAGGAGTACGGCGGCGCGGGCATCGACTCGTACAAGTTCGAGGCCGTCCTCTACGAGGAGACCGCGCGCGCGGGTGTCTCCTTCGGCGGCTCCGGTGTGCACGTGCTGCTCGGCCTGCCCTACATCAAGCTGCTCGCCAACGACGAGCAGAAGAAGAAGTTCCTGCCGAAGTTCGTCTCCGGCGAGGAGATGTGGGCGATCGCGATGACCGAGCCGGGCACCGGCTCCGACCTCGCGGGCATGAAGACCACCGCCAAGCTCTCCGAGGACGGCACGCACTACGTCCTCAACGGCGCCAAGACCTTCATCACCGGCGGCGTGCACGCCGACCGCATGATCGTCTGCGCCCGCACCTCCCCGTCCACCAAGGAGGACCGCCGCCACGGCATCTCCCTCTTCGTGGTGGACACCAAGGCCGAGGGCTACTCGGTCGGCCGCAAGCTCGACAAGCTGGGCCTGAAGACCTCCGACACCGCCGAGCTGGCGTTCGTCGACGTGAAGGTCCCGGTCGAGGACCTCCTCGGCGAGGAGAACAAGGGCTTCTCCTACCTCGGCCACAATCTCGCCTCCGAGCGCTGGGGCATCGCCTTCGGCGCGTACGCGCAGGCCAAGGCCGCTGTCCGGTTCGCGAAGCAGTACGTCCAGGAGCGCGTGGTCTTCGGCCAGCCCGTCGCCGCGTTCCAGAACACCAAGTTCGAACTGGCCGCCTGCCAGGCCGAGGTGGACGCCGCCGAGGCCGTAGTGGACCGCGCGACCGAGGCCCTGGACGCCGGTGAGCTGACCCCCGCCGAGGCGGCCAGCGCCAAGCTGTTCACCACCGAGGTCGCCCACCGCGTGATCGACCGCTGCCTCCAGCTGCACGGCGGCTACGGCTTCATGAACGAGTACCCGATCGCCCGCCTGTACGCGGACAACCGCGTCAACCGCATCTACGGCGGCACCAGCGAGATCATGAAGACGATCATCGCGAAGGACATGGGCCTGTAAGAAGGCTCCAGGTCACGGGCCTCAGCAGGCTCCAGGACACGGACCCGTAAGGTCCCGGAAATTACTGGCCAGTAGAAAAGACTCCATGAGTCAGGCACTTCAGTCTCTCCTCGATCTGCTCGACCTTGAGCAGATCGAGGAGAACATCTTCCGCGGCCGGTCCCAGGCCGCCGTCGTCCCCCGCGTCTTCGGCGGACAGGTGGCGGCCCAGGCCCTCGTCGCCGCCGGGCGCACGGTCCCCGAGGACCGCCTCGCCCACTCCCTGCACGCGTACTTCCTGCGCCCCGGCGACCCCGGCGCGCCCATCGTCTACACCGTCGAGCGCATGAACGACGGCCGCTCCTTCAGCGCCCGCCGCACCGTCGCCGTCCAGCACGGACAGCCGATCTTCGCCCTGTCCGCGTCCTTCCAGAAACACGAGGACGGCTTCGAGCACCAGGCCCCCATGCCGGCCGCCCCCGACCCGGTCACGCTGCCCACCTCCGCGGAGCGGCTCAGCGGCTACGACCATCTCGCCCCCGAGGTCGTGGAGAAGTTCCTGGAGGCCCGCGAGGCCATCGACCTGCGCTACGTCGAGGAGCCGCCGTACGGCAAGTTCGGTGAGCCCCGCGAACCGCACTCGCAGGTCTGGTTCCGCACCAACGGCAAGCTCGCCGACGACCCGCTCCTCCACGTAGTACTCGCGACCTACGTCTCCGACATGACGCTCCTCGACTCGATCCTCCTCGCGCACGGCCGCGGCGGCTGGGCCGTAGGGGATGTCGTAGGCGCGTCGCTCGACCACGCGATGTGGTTCCACCGGCCGTTCCGCGCGGACGAGTGGCTGCTCTACGACCAGGAGTCGCCGTCGGCGTCCGGCGGGCGGGGGCTCGGGCAGGCGCGGATCTACACGCAGGACGGGCAATTGGCCATCTCGGTCATTCAGGAGGGCGTGGTCCGGGTTCCTCGGGAACACTGAGGCCATGGCAGAAACAGAGGAAGGTGACGGCGGCGGCGAGTCCACCGTCACGGTGATCGTCGCGGCCGTCGCCAACCTGGGCATCGCCCTGGCCAAGGCGGTCGCCGGCGTCATCAGCGGCTCCAGCGCGATGCTCTCCGAGGCCGCGCACTCGGTCGCCGACACCGTCACCGAACTCCTCCTCCTGACCGCCCTCAAACGCAGCAGCAAACCCGCCGACGAGGAACACCCCCTCGGCTACGGCCCCGAGCGCTACATCTGGGCGATGCTCGCCGCCGTCGCCACCTTCGTCGGCGGCGCGGTCTTCTCGATCTACGACGGCATCCACACCCTCGTCGCCGGCGAGGACCTCGGCGACCCGCGCATCTCCTACATCGTGCTCGGCGTCGCCTTCCTCCTGGAGGGCTACTCCCTGCGGACGGGCGTACGCCAGGCGCGCGGCGAGGCGGCCCGCTTCGACGCCTCCTTCAAGCGCTACCTCCGCTACACCCCCGACACCGCCGTGAAGGCCGTGGTCCTTGAGGACTCCGCCGCCCTGGTCGGCCTGGTCCTCGCGGCCGGCGGCCTGCTCGGCGGCCAGCTCACGGGTTCCGGCGTCTGGGACGGCATCGCCTCGCTCTGCATCGGCGCCCTGCTGCTCTACGTCGCCTGGGTGCTCGGCCGCTCCAACGCGGAACTCCTCATCGGCCGCCCGCTCCCCAAGGCCATGCGGGACCGCATCCGGGAGGAGCTGCTCGGGGTCGAACACATCGAGGCCGTACTGGAGTTGACGACCCTCGTGCAGGGCCCGCGCGAGGCGCTGGTGGCCGCGAAGATCGACTTCCGGGACCGGTCGAGCGCCGCGCAGATCGAGTGGGCCTGCGAACAGGCCGAGCAGCGACTGCGCGAGGCGTTCCCGTCGGTGAACCGGGTCTACCTGGACCCGACACCGGGGTACGCGCAGCGCCGGGCGGAGGGGCTCAACCCCTGGCCGTGACAGGGGAGTCGAGTCCCGACCCTCAGCTGAGTCCCGCCTCCGCGAGCAGATACGCCGTCATCGGGTCGTAGTACCTGGGGCTGACGACGTGGTCATCGAGGGGGACCGTCACCTGGACGGTGCCCTCCGACTCGGCGAGGAAGAGCGCCGGGTCGTTCGAGTCGGCGTACCCGACGGAGTCGACGCCGTGCCGCCCCGCGTAGCCCGCCCAGCCGTGGTCGGCGACGACCAGGTCCGGCAGCGGGCGGCCCTCGCGCTCCAGGGCGGTGAGGATCGCCTTCATCGGCTCACCGGAGTGCGTGTGCCACAGCGTCGCACCGTGCTCCAGGACGGCCACGTCCGCGAACTGCATGACGTACCCCTCCTCGGTCTGCAGCCCCTCCGGGATCACGACGATCTCGCAGCCGGCCGTGCGCAGGGCGGCGGCCGTGGCACGGTGCACGTCCAGCAGACCACCCGGGTGACCGGTCGCGAAGAGCACTCGCTGCCGCCCGTCGGCCGCCTTGCGCAGCCGCGCCGCCAGCCGGTCGAGACCCTCGACCGTCAGCTCCGGGTCGATGGTGTCCTGGCCGTAGCGGTACTCGGGATCGTCGTTCACACCCACCCGCTCCGCCATCACCGCGAGCACGTCCTGCTCGTCGGTCCAGCGGCTGCCGAGCTCCAGGCCGAACCAGTAGTGACGGTCGCCGTTCGCGAGCTTGCGGTAGTGCGAGAGGTTGTTCTCACGGGGCGTGGCTACGTCGCCCGCGATACGGGTCTTCACAAGGTGATCGACGAGCTCGGCGCGGCTGGGGGTCCCGGGTATCGGCATGGTTCCCATTGTGGAGCAGAGGGATGTGCGCCCGCCCGACGTCCCGAACGCTGGGATGTGGATCACTCACCGGCGACCACTCACACGTGACGCAGGCCGAACCACAGCTCCATCCGTACGTCCGGATCGTCCAGGTCCGTCTCCAGCAGTGCCGCGCACCGGGCGATCCGCTGCCGCACGGTGTTGCGGTGCACGGCCAGGGCGACCGCCGTACGGTCCCAACTCCCGTGCAGGGAGAGCCAGGTGCGCAGGGTCTCGGTGAGCGCGGGGTGCGCGGCGAGCGGGGCGAGCAGGGTACGGGCGTGCGCCTCGGCCTCGTCGTGCGGTACGAGTTCGTCGAGACCGGCGCGGCCGGAGGAACCGTGTCGTACCAACGGGGTACGGGTCGCACGGGCGCGGGCCAGGGCGCGGGACGCCTGGGTGTCGGCGGCGGGCCAGTCCTCGGGGGTGACGGGGGCGCTGACCCCCAGGGTCCAGCCGGGTTGCGGAGCGGGTTCGCGATCGGTGGGGAGGAGTACCCGTACGACCTCCGGTGTCCGGTCGATCAGCGTGGAACCGAGGGCGGCGCCGAGCGCGGACGCGGCGACGGGGTCGGGCGCGGGCGTGTCCGGTCGTGCGTGCACGACGACCCACCGGTCCCCGCCGAGCAGCGACGCGACGTCCTCCGGCGGGGCACCCAGCAGCAGCCGTACGAGCGCCGACGAACGGTCCGCTCCCGTGCGGCTCTGGTGTTCGCCGGTGAGGAGGGAGAGGAGTACGGCGGCGACGGAGGCGATGGTGTGGTCGCCGGGGGCGCGCTGCGGGGCGGCGACACCCAGGACGAAACCCTGACCGGTACCGAGGGCGTACGCGGCGAGGTGGGCGCCGGGGACGGTGTCGGTGGCGGAGGTGGGGGCGGGGCGGTTCGGGGATGCGCTGTCGGCGGGGGTGGGGGAGGCCGTAGGGGGAGAGAGCGTGACGGTGGGCCGTACCACCCGCGCCAGGCCCGCCAACGCCTCCCGCGTGTCCATGTCGGCCCCCGACGCGCCCTGTCCTCCCGCCGCGATCTCCGTGCCGTCCGGCCCGTACAGCACCGCGCGGCCGCTGACCCGTTGGGCGAGTTGGCGTAGCACCGAAGGGACCGGATCCGGGCGGGAGGCCGCTGCCGCGAGGCTCTGCTGGGCCTCGGTGACGCGGCGGAGTTCGGCGAGGCGGGCCTGGGCCATCAGTTGCCAGACCGCGCGGGCCACGCGGGAGAACGGGGTGGGCGGCGGGACTTCCAGTAGGGGGAGGTCGTAGTGGTCGCAGGCCGCGACCAGGGCGCGCGGCACCGTGTCGTGGACCGGTGCGACGCCGAAGCCGAGGGCCACGCCGCCCGCCTCGACGATCCGGGAGACGTAGTCGGCGAAGTACGTGCCCGAGCCGGCCGCGTCCGGGATGTGGACCCCTGCCGTGAGCAGCAGTTCGCCGCCCAGCAGGTACGGATACGGGTCCGGCATCTCCGACGTGTGCGCCCAGTGGATCGCGACGTCGGGGTCGGACGGCCCGGCGATCTGCCGCAGCCCCAGGTCCTCGCGGGCCAGGAGGGCGGAGAGAAGCACGGGTGGGGTGGGCGGTGTGGGCGGAACCGTGAGGTCCGGCATGGTGGACGTTTCCTCCATCACCTCGGGCTCGGATGGATGAAACGTACACTTCGCAGCCGCTTTCCGGCCACCTAGGGTCAGTCGCGACGCAAGCCACCCGAGCGTGGCCGCAAGCCCCCCCCGAGACACCGGGACGACCCCGACAGCGCGCGCGAAGGAGGCCCCCGTATGGCCGTCGACTACACCGTGATCGTCGTCTACCTGGCCGGCATGCTGGCCATGGGCTGGTGGGGCATGCGCCGCGCCAAGTCCAAGAGCGACTTCCTGGTCGCGGGCCGCCGCCTGGGCCCGGTCATGTACTCCGGCACCATGGCGGCGATCGTCCTGGGCGGCGCGTCCACCATAGGTGGAGTCGGTCTCGGCTATCGGTACGGCCTCTCCGGCGCCTGGATGGTCTTCACCATCGGCCTCGGCCTGCTCGCCCTCTCCGTCTTCTTCTCCGCCCGCATCGCCCGCCTGAAGGTGTACACCGTCTCCGAGATGCTCGATCTCAGGTACGGCGGCCGCGCGGGCGTCATCTCCGGCATCGTCATGTGGGCGTACACCTTGATGCTGGCGGTCACCTCGACCATCGCCTACGCCACGATCTTCGACGTCCTCTTCGACATGAACCGCACCCTCGCGATCGTCCTCGGCGGCTCGATCGTCGTCGCGTACTCGACGCTCGGCGGCATGTGGTCCATCACGCTGACGGACATGGTGCAGTTCGTGGTGAAGACGATCGGCGTGCTGCTCCTGCTCCTGCCGATCGCGGTGGTCAAGGCGGGTGGCTTCAGCGAGATGAAGGCGAAGCTGCCCACCGAGTACTTCGACCCGCTGGGCATCGGCGGCGAGACGATCTTCACCTACGTCCTGATCTACACGTTCGGCATGCTCATCGGCCAGGACATCTGGCAGCGCGTGTTCACGGCGGGCAGCGACAGGACCGCCAAGTGGGGCGGCACGGTCGCGGGCACCTACTGCCTCGTCTACGCCGTCGCGGGCGCCGTCATCGGCACGGCGGCCAAGGTCCTCTACCCGAACCTCGGCAGCCCGGACGACGCCTTCGCGACCATCGTCAAGGACGAACTCCCGGTCGGCGTACGGGGGTTGGTGCTCGCCGCCGCCCTGGCCGCCGTGATGTCGACGTCGTCCGGCGCGCTGATCGCCTGCGCCACGGTGGCCAACAACGACATCTGGTCGCGGCTGCGGGGCGCCGTACGGCGGGAGGACGACGAGGAGCGCGACGAGGTGCGCGGCAACCGCGTCTTCATCCTCGTCATGGGCGTCGCGGTGATCGTCACGGCGATCGCGCTGAACAACGTCGTGGAGGCGCTGACCGTCGCCTACAACCTCCTCGTCGGCGGACTCCTCGTCCCGATCCTCGGCGGCCTGCTGTGGAAGCGCGGCACCGCACAGGGCGCGCTCGCCTCGGTGACCGTCGGCGGCCTCGCGGTCGTCGGCCTGATGGCGGGCTACGGCATCCTCGCCAACGAGCCTGTGTACTACGGCCTGTTGCTGTCTCTGGCCGCCTATGTGACCGTCTCCCTCGCCACGCCGGCGACCGACGCGGCCGTACTCGCCGCGTGGCGGGACCGGCTCGCGGGGCGCGGCGCAGCCGAACGCGCGTCCGATCGGGTCGCCGCCCACCAGTAGAGTCGTAGCCGAACGTACAAAGAACCCATACGCGACGAAGCGTAGGAAAGAAGGCAGTGCCCATGACCAGCAACGAGACGCCCCGAGGCCCGGTCGACTCCTCCCGCACCCCGCGGTACGCCGGACCCGCGACCTACGCCCGGCTGCCGCGCCTGGACGAGGTCGGCACCGCGGACGTGGCGGTGGTCGGGGTGCCGTTCGACGCCGGTGTCTCGTACCGGCCGGGCGCGCGCTTCGGCGGCAACGCGATCCGCGAGGCGTCCCGGCTGCTGCGGCCGTACAACCCGGCGCAGGACGCGTCCCCGTTCGCGCTCGCGCAGGTCGCGGACGCCGGCGACATCGCGGCGAACCCGTTCAACATCAACGAGGCCGTCGAGACCATCGAGGCCGCGACGGACCAACTCCTGGGCACCGGCGCGCGGTTGATGACCCTGGGCGGCGACCACACGATCGCGCTCCCGCTGCTGCGCTCGGTGGCGAAGAAGCACGGCCCGGTGGCGCTGCTGCACTTCGACGCCCATCTCGACACCTGGGACACGTACTTCGGCGCGGAGTACACGCACGGGACGCCGTTCCGCAGGGCAGTTGAGGAGGGCATCCTCGACACGGAGGCGCTCTCGCACGTCGGTATCCGCGGTCCGCTGTACGGCAAGCAGGACCTCAAGGACGACGAGAAGATGGGCTTCGGCATCGTCACGTCGGCGGACGTGTACCGCCGGGGCGCCGACGAGGTCGCCGACCAGCTGCGCCAGCGCATCGGCGACCGCCCCCTCTACATCTCCATCGACATCGACTGCCTCGACCCGGCCCACGCACCCGGCACCGGCACGCCCGAGGCCGGCGGCCTGACCTCCCGCGAACTTCTGGAGATCCTGCGCGGCCTGGCATCCTGCAACCTGGTGTCGGCGGACGTCGTCGAGGTGGCACCGGCGTACGACCACGCCGAGATCACGTCGGTGGCCGCGTCGCACACCGCGTACGACCTGATCACGATCATGTCCCGTCAGATTGCCGAGGCTCGTTCGAAGTGACCCACGACCACGACCTGGAACTCCGCCCGACCGCGGCTCAGACGGAGGCCGCGCTGAATCCTCCTCCCGGGCGCAACGGCGGTGACCTGGTCGTGGAGACCCTGGCGGGTCTCGGCGCGACGACGGTGTTCGGCCTGCCGGGCCAGCACGCGCTCGGCATGTTCGACGCGCTGCGCCGTTCCGACCTCCGGTACATCGGCCTGCGGGTGGAGAACAACGCCGGGTTCGCGGCCGACGCGTACGGCCGCATCACGGGCGAGGCGGCACCGCTGCTGCTGTCCACGGGCCCGGGCGCGCTGACTTCACTGGCGGCGCTCCAGGAGGCACGGGCGGCCTCGGCCCCCGTCCTGGCGATCAGCAGCCAGATCCCGACCCCCGGTCTGGGCGGCGGCCGCCACGGCTACCTCCACGAACTCCCGGACCAGTCCGCCTCGTTCAGGGGCGTGGTGAAGTCGGTCCACACCGTCCGCACCCAGTCGCAGATCCCGTCCGCGATCGCGGAGGCCTGGAAGTCGGCGCTGACGGCTCCGCACGGCCCGGTGTGGGTGGAGATCCCCCAGGACGTGCTGCTGGCTCCGACCCTCCTCCCGGTGGTGACGGCGGTGGACGCGACACCGGAGGACGTTCTGCCCCGCCCCGAACTGACCGCCGTAGCAGCGGACTTGCTGTCGCGCGCGGCCCGCCCCGCGATCATCGCGGGCGGGGGAGTCGTACGGGCGGACGCGTCGAAGAAGCTGCGGCAGCTGGCGGAGAAACTCCGGGCGCCGGTGGTGACGACGCCGGGTGGGAAGGGCGCCTTCCCGTGGACCCATCCGCTGTCGTTGCAGTCGTGGCTGGAGGACCGCTATACGACGGACTTCCTGGAGGACGCGGACGTAGTACTGGTGGTGGGCTCGGGCCTGGGCGAACTCTCCTCGAACTACCACACGTTCAAACCGCGCGGCCGCGTCATCCAGATCGAGGCCGACCTCGGCAAACTGGAGTCGAACCACCCGGCGTTGGGCATCCACGCGGACGCCTGGCACGGGCTGCAGGCGCTGCTGGAGACGGTGACGGAGCGGGCGGACACTTCGGCGCCGGTGCGGGTGGCGGAGGTGCTGGGTAAGGTCCGCGAACGCATCGCGTCCCAGGAACTGACCCTGGAACAGGGCGTGTTGGAGTCGGTACGCAGGGCCCTACCGCCCAACTCCCCGTCCTTCTGGGACATGACGATCCTCGCCTACTGGGCCTGGTCGGCCTTCGACGCGAAGGGCCCCAACCACCTCCACTCCGCCCAGGGCGCCGGCGGCCTCGGCTACGGCTTCCCGGCGGCGCTGGGCGCGGCCGCGGCGGACCCGACGCGTCCGGTGCTGGCGGTGTCGGGGGACGGGGGCGCGCTGTACTCCATCGCGGAGCTGGCCACGGCCAGGCAGTACGACCTGAACGTCACGTGGCTCATCGTCGACGACGGCGGCTACGGCATCCTCCGCGAGTACATGACGGACGCGTTCGGCGAGGCCACGGCGACGGAGTTGACCCGGCCGGATTATGTGGCGCTGGCGGAGTCGTTCGGGGTGCGGGGAGTGCGGACTTCGCCGGAGGCGCTGGAGGCGGACCTGGCGAAGGCGCTGGGGGAGCCGGGGCCGTCCGTGGTCGTACTGCCGGCTGTGTTGCGGATGTTCGCGGCTACGCACTTGGGGTGACGGGTCCCTCCCTGCGGAAGTGTGACACTTCGGCGCCGAGTGTCACACTTCCGTGGCGCACCCCTGGCCTCACATCCGCGGATCCGGCTTCAGCAGGGCGAACACCGCTCCGAACGGGTCCCCGAGCCACGCCATCCGGCCGACCTCGGGTACGTCCGTCGCCGGCATCAGTACGGAACCGCCGTTGGACTGTGCCGCCGCGATCGTGGCGTCGACGTCCGTCGAGTGGAAGTACGGTACCCAGCGCGGGAGTTCGCCCGCTCCGTCGCTCAGCGGTGCGACCCCGCCGAAGGACGCGTCCTGCTGGTCCCCCTCGGCGGTGCTCAGTACCCGGTACGTCATACCGGGGGCCGGCATCTCCTGGCTGCGCCAGCCGAACAGACCCTGGTAGAAGGCGATGTCGGCCTCCGGGTCGGGGGCGTGCAGTTCGGCCCAGAGCAGGGTGTTCGGGGCTGAGGTGAGTTCCAGGCCCGCGGTCCTGCCGGGCTGCCAGAGTGCGAACTGGGCGCCCTGCGGGTCGGTGGCCTGGGCCAGCATGCCCTCGCCCATGACGTCCACGGGCTCCAGGCGGACGGTTCCGCCGCCGGACGTGACGGCCTCGACGGTGGCGGCGAGGTCGGCGGTCTTGAAGTGGATCATCCACGCGGAGTCCGCCCCTTCCTCGGTGAGCGGTCCGAGGGCGGCGACGGTCTTGCCGTCCACCTGGAAGAACCCGTATCCACCCGTGTCGGGACCGGCGGAGACGAACCGCCAGTCGAGGACGGCGCCGTAGAACGCGGCGGCCGCGTCGGTGTCGGGGCTGCCGAGGTCGAGCCAGTTGGGCGATCCGGTGGTGAAGTCGGTGCCGAGCATGAAGTCCTCCTGCTGGACTGCGTGGGACGGGTGGATCGGGTGGATCGGGTCGGGGGCCACGATGCCGCCCCGCCCGCCGCCGTCCGCGTACGAGCACCGGCAGGACTCCGGTTTCCACCGAACGGCCGAACGGTCGCATGCCTGCGCCACCTGCCGTGGGTCAGGGCACGGAGGAGACCGGCTTGCCCGTGCCGCGCAGCAGGGCCGCCCCGAGCGGGGTGAGTGTGTGCAGGACGCTCGTGCCGAAGCGGAGGCTGCTGATGAGCCCCGCGTCCCGCAGGGCCGTGATGTGCTGGCTCACCGTCGGTGCCGACACCCCTGCGAGACGGGCCAGTTCGCCGGTGGTCGTGCCGGGTGCGATGCCTCGCAGCACCTGGGCCCGGGTCCGGCCGAGCAGCACGCCGAGCGGTCGGTCGACGGCGACCGGGCGCGCCTCGCGCAGTACGGGGTAGACGAGCACGGGCGGCAGCGACGAGTCGGCCAGCGCGATCGGCGGGCCCCAGCAGAAGTACGACGGGACGAGGGTCAGCCCGCGCCCGTCGAGTCTCAGGTCGCGGTCCTCCGCCGGATAGTGCACATGGAGGACCGGTGCCTCCCAGCGCATCTGCGGTCTCAGCCCGTAGAGCAGTCCGTCCAGTCCGCCGGCCAGCAGGGCCCGCCCCCGGATCGACCGGTCCGCCTCCACCCGGGCCAGCGTCCGCTCCCGGTAGGGCGCCACGGCGACCTCGTGATACCGCCGCAGGGCATCCGCCACGTCCTGGCGCGTGTCGCGTTCCACGAGCCGCGGTGCCCAGGGCGGCGCTCCGACCGACACGAAGCGCGCCACCTCCTGGCGCACCCGGTCCGCGGGGGTGTCCACCAGCGCCGCGAGCCCGGCCGTGAGGCCCTGGGCGCCCTCCGCCGGGGTCAGGAAGTCCGGGAAGTACGCCGTTCTCGGGAAGAGCGGCAGCAGAAGGTGCCGTAGGACCCCCTCCAGCCCGTGGGCCGCCAGTCGCGTGCGGGTCGTCCGGTACCACTCCGCGTGCGCGCTGCGTCCCTGCTGGGTCTGCAGCCGGTGCAGGCTCAGGGCGATCTCCCAGAGCGGATCCGGCTCGGACGCCAGCCGGGTGCGGGCCAGATCGGCCTCGGTGAAGTGGATGCGCAGCATGACGGCCCCCCCCGTCCGGCCGGTGTGGCCGCGCGAGTCATCATGGCCGCCGCCGAACGCGGCTGACAACACCTGCAACAGGCGTTATTCAGACATGTGTTCATCCATCCGAGGATCGGCGGGCTTGCCGGATTTCCGTGGCTGACCTGTGCTTTTCGGTCATGGCCGCAAAGCATGGGAAATCGGTCGGGCTGCTGCCAGTGTTGCCCGGGTCATCCGGAGACCGACAGAAAAGGGAATGTCATGTCTATGCCATTAGGGTCCAGGTGGGCCCGCTCGCGCAGGACACTCGCGGCGACCGCGGCACTGGCCGCGGCGGTTGCCGTCGGCGGAGTCGTCACGGCGTCGCCGGCATCGGCCGGCACGAACTGCGCCGGTGGTTACCACTGTGTGTTCTGGTCCAGCTACAGCAGCGCGCGGCACTCGTACTTCAACAGCGACAGCAACTTCACGAACGACACCTTCAACGACACGACGTACGGCAGCAGCGGCTCCGGCACGACCGTCAACGACAACGCCTGGTCCGCCAGCAACTCCAGCACCGGCGGCTACTACTCCAGGTACTACCTGGACATCAACTACGGCGGCGGCATGCTCTTCTGCGTCAAGCCGGGCAGCCAGGTCCTGGAGCTGTCGGCCGCGCTGTCGGCCAGTTCCCTCTCGCTGACCACCTCGAACCCGGGCGGTTGCTACTGATCCGCGCCGCGTCATGGATCCGGCGGTCCGCCGCCGGATCCACCCCGCCGGGAGGAGGAGCACCTTGGTAACCCGCAAGATCGCCGTCATCGCGACCGCCGTGGCCGTCATCGCCTGTGCCGCCTGGGTGTTCGTCGGCCGGTCCGGTCCGTCCGCGCCCGCCGCCGGGCCGTCGGAGCCGGACATCGCCCGCCTCAGCGCCGACCTGCCCTTCTACGCACTCCTGCACGCGCCCAGCGAGCGGCAGTGGCGGATCGCCGAGGCGGAACGCCGGCTGGCCGTCACGTGCATGGCCGCCCACGGCCACCGGTACACGCCGGCAGCCATTCCCCGGCCGAGCGCGGCAACCGCCGACCATCCGCTGCCGTTCGGCCTGGAGTCGCTCACCTCCGACACCGCCGGCCCCGCGCCTGCCGCGTCGGAACAGCAGGAGAGCAAGGCGTTCCTCGCCGCGCTCTACGGCCCCGCCGACCGCCGTATCTCCGCCAAGGGCAAGTCCATCAAGGTGACCTGGCCGGCCGAAGGCTGCCAGGCCGAGGCCGAGAAGCGGCTGCTGGGCTCCGAGCGCGCGCGGTGGCTCCAGGTGAGTATCGAACTCGGCGAAGGCGAACAGCAGGCCCGCAAGAACCTGGACAAGGACCCGGACTTCCGTGCGGCCGACGCCCGTTGGGCGCACTGCATGCGAGTCGCCGGGGTCGAGACGGACGACCCCGTCAACCTTCTCGCCAGCCTCCCCCGCGACACCGACTTCGCCACCAGCCCGGTGGCCAAGGCCGACACCCGCTGCAAGTCCGACACCGACTACCTGCGCACGGCCTACACCAGACTGGCCGTCGTCCAGCAGGCCTGGCTCGACGCGCACCCCGCGGTGCTCACGACCTGGCGGTCCCTGATGAAACGTCAGGACAGCGTCGCGAGAGGTGTCTTGGGGTGACGGGAGTCCCGGTCGAAGTGCCAGTCCTGAAAGACTCCCCGCCCATGGGCGGACATGAGGAGAGCGAAGGCGGCCGAGCCGTCGAAGTCGGCGTGACCTTCGGGCTGTTGGCCGCGGGTGCCGGAACGGGTGTGGCGGGCCGGTGTCCTGCGTCCCGCGCGGCCGCGTGATGTGGCACGGGGGCTGGCGTTCGCCGCGGCGGCCACGGTCGGGGCGCATGCGGTGGCGCGGCAGTTGCCGCGCCGGGGGCGGACAGCGACAGCAAACCGGTCCTGAACTGCCCCTGGAACAGGGGGAGTTCAGGACCGGTGACTGCTGTCTACCAGATCGCCTCGACCCACTCCGGGTGGTCGATGAACGGGTTCCGGTTGTGCTGGTACGTGCTGTAGATGACCTCGTTGCGCTTCTCCTCGAAGGCGCTCGGCGGGTCCGCCTCGTTCCACGCCTTGAGGACGGAGAGCTTGCCCATGTAGGGGTTGCTGCCGTTGCCCACCTTCTCGTTGGGCTCCAGGTCGGCGAAGCCGTCGTCACCCTCGTAGCGCACGGCCATGTAGAGGATCATGCGGGCCACGTCGCCCCGGTCCGCCGCGCGCGGCGCGAAGGAGTCGGAGTCGACGGTGCTGCCGCCGCCGTTGGTGACCGCGCTGCCGCCGTTGTCGAAGTCCAGGTTCCCGCGGATGCTGTTGACCTGGACGTCCGCGGGACGCAGGTGGTGCAGGTCGGTGCCGGGGCCGGTCACCTCGCCGAAGTCGCCGTGGGACTTGGCCCACGTGTGCTCGCGGTTCCAGTCGCCGACGTCGCCGCCGTTGAGGGACTTGGCGCGGGAGACACCGCTGTACAGCAGGATCACGTTGCTGCTGTTGTTCGGGTCCTGGTCGGTGGCCTTCAGCGCGTCCCAGACCGCGGAGTACGAGATCTTCGTCTGGCTGCTGATGATCGTGTGCAGCGAGGACTTGAGGCTGGTGCCCGTCTTGCCGACCGCGTTCTTGTAGTACGTCGCGTCGTACGCCGTGGTCGTGGCCGACGCCGGGGTCGCGGTCAGGGCCGGCGCGGTGAGGCCGACCAGGACGGCGGCGGTCGTCAACGCCACTGATTTCCAGCGGTGGATCCGTGTCCCAAGCATAAAGAGTGTCCCATCTACGCGGGTTGAATGGGGCGGCAATCGGGAGCGTGACATGTCCATGCGGTCGAGTAAATAAACGGGACGTGTCGATCCGGTGACCTGAAGCGACAATTTGCCCTGTGTCTACGCGAGTTGACGATGGGATGACATAGCAGAACGGCCCCCGACCTTGTGGTCGGGGGCCGTTGGCCGTTCAGCTACGTCTGTGTCACCTATGTCGGTGTCACCTACGTCGGTGTCACTTCACGTCCGACGGGTCCAGCCGGTAGATCGTCGACGTGCTGGTCGTCGAGGTGCCGGTCGTGGAGGACGAGGAACTCGAACTCTTCTCCGTCGACGCGCTCTTGTCGTACGCGCTCTCCTTCACCGCCGTCGCGTTCTTCTGCACCCACGCGGTGATCTCGGTGTTCAGGCTGCTGTTGCCGCCCATACCGCCGCCGCCGAGCTGGATGTAGTGCAGCTCGCCCTTCTTCACCAGCTCCTTGAGCTTGGCGAGGGTCATCGCCTTGTCGGAGCCGGTGAAGCCCCACATGGAGATGACGGGCTTGTGGGTGCTGAGGATCAGCTGGCCCGCGCTCTGCGAATTGGACACCGCGAGCAGCCACTTGGCGCCGTCCTGGTGCTTCTCCAGGTACGAGATGAGCGCGCTGGACGTGGTGCCGCCCATGCCGCCACCGCCGCCGAAGCCGCCGCGCGTACCGCCGGTGCCGCCCGGAGCCGTACCGGTGCCGGTGCCCGTGCCGCCAGGAGCCGTACCGCCGCCGGGGAACTCCCCGTTGGTACCGCCCTGTTGGCCACCGGCCGTGCCGCCGGTGCCGCCGGTCGGTGCCCCGCTCGGGGCGCCACCGCCCTGCGGTACCTCACCCGTGCCGCCGCCACCGGGAGTCATCCCGCCGGGGACCTCGCCGCTCGCCGTGCCGCCACCCTGCTGGGTGCCGCCGGGCATCTCGCCGCCCCGGTTGCCGCCGAAGCCGCCGCGGCCGCCGCCGGGAGCCCCGCCACCGCCGAAGCCGCCGCCGGTCGACGGACCGGCCGTCGGGTTGGTGCCGCCCATGCCGCCGCCCGTACCGCTCGACGCGGCCGGGGTGACGGCGTACGCCGTCGGACCCGCGAGCGCGGCGATGATCGCCGCCGTGATGGACGCGGTGAGGAGCCGACCGCGGTTGCCGGAGCGGAAGACGAACAGGCCCACGATCGCGAGGACCATCAGCACGCCGATCGTCGGCCACAGCCAGGTGTTCCAGCCGGAGGCCCGGCGGAGCACCACGATCGCCCAGATCGCCGTGACCCCGAGACCGGCCGGCAGGACCCAGGACCAGCGGGCGTCACCGCCGCGGAAGGCGCGCCACAGCATGACGCCGCCGCCACCGCACAGGGCCGCGATGCCGGGGGCGAGCGCGGTCGTGTAGTACGGGTGCATCGTGCCCTGGGCCATGCTGAACGTGACGTAGTGCAGCAGGGTCCAGCCGCCCCACATGACCAGCGCGGCGCGCGTCGGGTCGGTGCGCGGGGCGCGGCCGACCAGGGTCAGGCCGGCGATCAGGGCGATGGCCGAGAAGGGGAGCAGCCAGGAGATCTGGCCGCCGAGGATGTCGTTGAACATCCGGCCGAGGCCCGCGGTGCCGGCGAAGGTGCCTCCGCCGCCACCCCCGCCTCCGCCGCCGTTGCCCTCGCCGCCGAACACGCGGCCGAAGCCGTCGTAGCCCATGATCAGGTCCCAGGCGGTGCCGTCGGTCGAGCCGCCGATGTACGGGCGGTCCGCGGCCGGGACGAGGGAGACGGCCGTGGCCCACCAGAAGCTGGAGACGGCCAACGCGACCGTGGCCAGGGCGAGTTGGACGACCTTCTTCTTCCAGCCGAGCTTCGACGCGAACAGGTACACGGCGAAGACGGCGGGCAGGGCGATGTAGCCCTGGAGGAGCTTGGTGTTGAAGGCGAAGCCGAAGCAGACCGCGGAGCCGATCAGCGGCAGCAGTCGCTCGGTGCGCACGGCGCGCAGGCCGAGGGCCGCGCCCGCCACCATCAGGAGGACGAGCAGGGTGTCGGGGTTGTTGTCACGGTTGATGGCGACCGTGATCGGCGTCAGGGCGAGGACCAGCGCGGCGATCGCCGCGGCCACGTGCCCGAAGTACCGCTTCACGGACGAGTGCAGGATCCAGATCGTGCCGAGCGCGGCGGCGACCTCCGGCAGCATCATCTGCCAGGTGCCGAAGCCGAAGATCCGGCACGACAGGCCCATCACCATCAGGGAGAAGGGCGGCTTGTCGACCGTGAGGAAGTTGCCCGCGTCCAGCGAGCCGAAGAACCAGGCCTTCCAGTTCTGGGTGCCGCTGTAGATCGCGCTGCTGTAGAAGCTGTTCATGCTGGAGCCGGTCAGGTTCCAGGAGTACAGCACGGCCGCCAGGACCAGGATGGCGACGAGCGCGGGCAGCGACCAGCGGGGCGCCTTCTCGGGCGGCGCGTCGGCGGGTGGGGCCGGCGGCGGCCAGTCGGCGGACGCGGGTTCGGTGTGGGGGTGTGGATCGGTGGCAGATGTCACCCACGCATCGTGCGAAAACAGGGTGGGAGAGTGCTGTGCCGTACCTTGCCCCCGGCTGTGAATTCGCAAAGGGGCGGGTAACGCGTCGTACAACCGTTCCCCAACCCGTACAACCTTTCACGCCTTCCTGTGAGTCAACTCATGCATGACTCAGTCTCTTTGGACATCCCGCCGGGCCAGAGCGGTGGCCGTCGGCGTGGGCACCGGCATCCTCATACCCGTGCTGGCCGCCGCGACGCCCGCCGCCGCGGCCACCCCGACGGTCAGCTGTACGTCGGCCAAGGCGGGCCTCGCCGCCAAGCTGAAGAAGGACATCACCGCGGCCCTCGCGACCCGTAAGGGAACCGTCGCCGTCGGCCTCTACGACCGCACCACCAAGACCACCTGCACCCTGCGGGCGACGAGCGCCTACGACTCGGCCAGCACCGTCAAGGTCACCGTCCTCGCCACGCTGCTGTGGGACGCGAAGAAGCACAACCGCACGCTGACGACGCGGGAGTCGACGCTCGCCAAGTCCATGATCACCAAGTCGGACAACACCGCGACCTCCACCCTGTGGAAGCAGCTGGGCCTGACGAAGATCAAGGGCTTCCTGTCCGCCGCCGGCATGACCCAGACCAAGCCCGGCGCGAACAACTACTGGGGCCTGACCCAGGAGACCGTGACCGACGAGCAGAAGCTGCTCAAGCTGGTCACCGCCAAGAACACGGTGCTGAGCGACAACTCCCGTGCCTACATCCTGAAGTTGATGAACCAGGTCATCTCCAGCCAGCGCTGGGGCACCCCGTACGGCGCCCCCTCCACGGTCACCGTCCACGTCAAGAACGGCTGGCTGCAGCGCTCCACGCACGGCTGGCGCGTCCACAGCCTGGGCACCTTCAACGGCGGCGGCCACGACTACATGATGTCCGTGCTCACCCAGGACAACAGCACGATGAGCTACGGCATCACCACGATCCAGGGTGTCGCGAAGGCGATCCACAAGGACCTCGCCTAAAGCCGGCCCCAGTCCACTCGCCCAAAGCGCCTGCTCAAGGGCATCGCTTTACTGCGCGGTCTCCCGCACGTCACCCACCCGTCCTACGGTGACGCCCATGCGCCTGAGAACCGTACTCGCGACCGCGACCGCCGGCCTGGCGGCGGCCACCTGCCTCACCGCCGCCGCCGGGCCCGCGAACGCCAGCAACTCCCGTACCACCAACGCCTGTTCGTCCTCCGTCTCGATCGACCGCTTCTCCGACGCGCTCGACAAGACGACGTACGACGGCACGTTCGTCGGCAACTTCTCCGCGCTCGCCGTGGACAAGGACGGCTCGATCGCCGCTCTGGAGGACCGCTCGTCGCTGTTCGACCTGAACGCGAAGACGCTCCAGCCGCAGCGCGTCGTTCCGCTCGCCGACGAGAACGGCGCCGCGCTCGACTCCGAGGGCCTCGCCATCGACCGCGACGGCACGCGCCTCATCACCTCCGAGACCGAGCCGTCGATCCGCCGCTACTCCCGCGACGGCAAGATCCTCGACCGCCTCCCGGTCCCCTCCTCGCTCCTGGTCGCCCCGGCCGGGCGGGCCGTCTCGAACCAGACCTTCGAGGGCCTGACCCTGCTGCCCGGCGGCCACACCCTCCTCGCGTCGATGGAGTACCCGATCGCCGGGGACACCTCGGGCGACGTCCGCTTCCAGACCTGGACCCGGACCAAGGGCGACCACTTCGAGCTGGCCGCGCAGTACGCGTACAAGCCGGACGCCTCCTTCCTCGGCGTCCCCGAGGTGCAGGCCCTGCCCGACGGCCGCCTCCTCGTCCTGGAGCGCGGCTTCACCAGCGGCGTGGGCAACACCGTCCGCCTCTACCTGGCCGACCCCCGCCACGCCACGGACACCAGCAAGATCGACACCCTCACCGGCCAGCCCGGAGTCCACCTCATCAAGAAGACCCTGCTGGCCGACATCGCCGACTGCCCGTCCCTCGGCGCGACAGCGAAGCAGCCCCAGCCGAACCCCCTCCTCGACAACATCGAGGGCATGGTGATCACGGGGAAGGAGAAGGGCCGCTACAAGGTGCTGCTGGTGAGCGACGACAACCAGAACGCGGTCCAGACGACCCGCTTCTACTACCTCCGGGTCCGTGCCTGACGGCTTCGCCTGCCGACGGTTTGTTGCGGAGGGATGAAATCCGCTTCGATCCGCGTTGGTGCCTTCCGGAAGACCAGCTGATCAGGGGCGAACGGAAGGCACCGCGTGGCAGCGAAACAGGGGGAGACACCGGGGCAGAGGCAAGGCTGGGCCCGAAGGCTCGCCGGATACGCCTGGCGCTACCCCAAGGACGTGGTCCTGGCCCTGGGCGCCTCCCTCGCCGGCATGGCGGTCATGGCCCTCGTCCCCCTGGTCACCAAGGTGATCATCGACGACGTGATCACCGGCCACACCCGCTCCATGGCCCCCTGGGCAGCCGTCCTGATCGTCGCCGCCCTCCTCGTCTACGTCTCGACGTACATCCGGCGCTACTACGGCGGCCGCCTCGCCCTGGACGTCCAGCACGACCTCCGCACCGAGATGTACGGGACGATCACCCGCCTCGACGGCCGCCGCCAGGACGAGCTGTCCACCGGCCAGGTCGTCGGCCGCGCGACCAGCGACCTCCAGCTGATCCAGGGCCTGCTCTTCATGCTCCCGATGACCATCGGGAACGTCCTGCTCTTCGTGATCTCCCTCGCGATCATGGCCTGGCTGTCCCTGCCGCTGACCCTGATAGCCCTGGCCGTCGCCCCCGCCCTCGGCTTCATCGCCCGGCGCAGCCGCAGCAAGCTGCACCCCTCCACCTGGTACGCGCAGGCCCAGGCCGCCGCGGTGGCCGGTGTCGTCGACGGCGCCGTCAGCGGCGTACGCGTCGTGAAGGGCTTCGGCCAGGAGGACCAGGAGACCGGCAAGCTCCGCGAGGTCGGCCGCCGCCTGTACGCGGGCCGCCTCCGCACGATCCGCCAGAACGCCAAGTACACCCCGGCCCTCCAGGCCGTCCCCGCTCTCGGCCAGGTCGCGATGCTCGCGCTGGGCGGCTGGCTCGCGGTGCGCGGGCACATCACGCTCGGCACGTTCGTCGCGTTCTCCACGTACCTCGCCCAACTCGTCGGCCCGGTCCGCATGTTGGCCATGGTCCTCACGGTCGGCCAGCAGGCCCGCGCGGGCACGGAACGCGTCCTGGAACTCATCGACACCGAGCCCTCCATGACGAACGGCACCAAGGAACTCCCCGCCGACGCCCCGGCCACGGTCGAGTTCGACGACGTCTCCTTCGGCTACGACCACGAGCGCCCGGTCCTGAACGGCCTCACCTTCGAGATCCGCCCCGGCGAGACCCTCGCGGTCGTCGGCTCCTCCGGCTCCGGAAAATCCACGGTCTCGCTCTTGCTGCCCCGCTTCTACGACGTCACCCACGGCGCCGTCCTCATCGGCGGCCACGACGTCCGCGAACTCACCCTCGACTCGCTGCGCGCCGCGATCGGCCTGGTCCCCGAGGACTCCTTCCTCTTCTCGGACACGGTCCGCAACAACATCGCCTACGGCCGCCCCGACGCGACCGAGGAGGAGATCCTCACCGCCTCCCGTGCCGCGCAGGCCGACCGGTTCATCGCGGAACTCCCCGACGGCTACGACACGACGGTCGGCGAGCACGGCCTCACCCTCTCCGGCGGCCAGCGCCAGCGCGTCGCCCTCGCCCGCGCGATCCTCACCGACCCGCGCCTGCTGGTCCTGGACGACGCGACCTCGGCGGTGGACGCGCGCGTCGAGCACGAGATCCACGAGGCCCTGAAGCAGGTCATGCAGGGCCGCACCACGCTGCTCATCGCGCACCGCCGCTCCACCCTCAATCTCGCCGACCGCATCGCCGTCCTCGACGGGGGCCGCCTCGCCGACATCGGCACGCACGAGGAGTTGCAGGAGCGCTCACCGCTCTACCGCCGCCTCCTCACCGACCCCGACGAACTCGGCGGAGTCTCACCCGGCCACGCCCAGCCCGCCGTACCGGCCGAAGACACCTCCGTACGCGACGAGTTGGACGCGGAGTTCGACGCCGAGCGCGGGGTCACGCCCCGGCTGTGGACCGGCGACCGCGAGCCCAAGGACACCGCGCTGTCCGGGATGCCCGCGACGCCCGAACTCCTCGCCCAGGTCGACGCGTTGCCCCCGGCGACCGACGTCCCCGACATCGACGAGGCGGGCGCGGTCCGCGCCGAGGACTCGTACGGCCTGCGCCGGCTGCTGCGCGGTTTCGGCACCCCGCTGCTGATCAGCCTCGGCCTGGTCGCCGTGGACGCGAGCATGAGCCTGCTGCTGCCGGTCATGATCCGGCACGGCATCGACCAGGGCGTCACCAAGATGGCGATCGGCGCGATCTGGTCGGCGTCGCTGCTGGCCCTCGTCGCCGTGGCCGTCCAGTGGGCGGCGCAGCGCGGCGAGACCCGCATGACGGGCCGTACCGGTGAACGGGTCCTCTACACCCTCCGCCTCAAGATCTTCGCCCAGCTCCAGCGCCTCGGACTCGACTACTACGAGCGGGAGTTGACGGGCCGGATCATGACGAGGATGACGACGGACGTGGACGCGCTGTCCACGTTTTTGCAGACGGGGCTGGTCACGGCCTTCGTCTCGGTCGTCACCTTCTTCGGCATCATGGTCGCCCTGCTGGTGATCGACGTACAGCTGGCGCTGGTCGTGTTCGCCACCCTGCCCCCGCTGGTCATCGCGACCTTCTTCTTCCGCCGGGCGAGCGTGAAGGCGTACGAACTCGCCCGTGAGCGTGTGTCGTTGGTGAACGCGGACCTCCAGGAGTCGGTGTCGGGGCTGCGGATCGTGCAGGCGTTCCGGCGCGAGAAGGACGGCGGCCGGCGCTTCGCCGAGCGCAGCAGCAGCTACCGTGCGGCGCGTACCCGGGGCCAGTGGCTGATCTCGATCTACTTCCCCTTCGTACAGCTGCTGTCGTCGGTGGCGGCGGCGTCCGTACTGATCGCGGGCGCGGGCAGGGTGGACAACGCGACCCTGACGACAGGCGCGTTGGTCGCCTACCTCCTCTACATCGACCTGTTCTTCGCCCCGGTCCAGCAGCTCTCCCAGGTCTTCGACGGCTACCAGCAGGCCACCGTCTCCCTGGGGCGCATCCAGGAGCTGCTCCAGGAACCGACGTCGACGCGAGCGGCCGACGAACCTCTCGAAGTCCTCTCCCTCCGGGGCGAAATCGCCTTCGAGAACGTGCACTTCGCGTACGGCGACGACGAAGAGGCCATCGGGGGAGTGGAGTTGAGCATCCCCGCCGGCCAGACGGTCGCCTTCGTCGGCGAGACGGGCGCGGGCAAGTCGACGCTCGTGAAGCTGGTCGCCCGCTTCTACGACCCGACGGGCGGCCGGGTCACGGTCGACGGCACCGACCTCCGCGCCCTCGACATCACGTCGTACCGCCACCACCTGGGCGTCGTCCCCCAGGAGGCGTACCTCTTCCAGGGCACCGTCCGCGACGCCATCGCCTACGGCCGCCCCGACGCCACCGACGCCGAGGTCGAGGCGGCGGCCCGTGCGGTCGGCGCCCACGAGATGATCGCCACGTTCGACGGCGGCTACCTCCACGAGGTAGCCGAACGGGGCCGCAACCTCTCGGCGGGCCAACGCCAGCTGATCGCCCTGGCCCGCGCCGAACTGGTGGACCCCGACATCCTCCTCCTCGACGAGGCCACAGCGGCCCTGGACCTGGCCACGGAAGCCCAGGTCAACCAGGCCACCGACCGCCTGGCGGGCCGCCGCACCACCCTCGTCGTGGCCCACCGCCTCACGACGGCGGCCCGCGCGGACCGGATCGTGGTGATGGATCACGGGGCGGTCGTCGAGGACGGCACGCACGACGAGCTGCTGCAGCTCGGAGGGACTTACGCCGAGTTGTGGCGGAACTTCGTCGGGGAGGACGCGCCCGCGGCCGCCGCCTGACCCGCGTGGGCCTACGGCCACACCGAGTGCCGGACGGAGTCCGGCCGCCGTCTCGAAGCCCGGGAGGCCCGCCAGGGCCGAGCGGTGCGAGAGCGGCATCGGGAGGTTCAGCCCACGGGGCGGTCGTCGAGGACGGCACGCACGACGAGCTGCTCGCGCTCGACGGGTACTACGCCGACCTGTGGCACACGTTCGTCGGTGCGCCTGGGGCGGAGGAGCAGGTCACCGCCCCCCGCTGACGGTCGCGCAACCATGCGACATACGTCTTGCGTCCGTACATCAGTACGCTGTTCGGCTGCTGTGCTGTGCGGGAGGGGCGACTGTGGACATGGGTGCGCTACGACGGCGGGTGGCGCTCGGCATGGCCGTGCTCACCACATCCGGGCTGCTCGCGTTCACGGCCCCCGGCACCGCCCAGGCGGCCGCGGTCTGCCCCGGGCGCGAGGCCGCGACGCTCCCCTTCTCCACCGGTACCGTCCACGTCTTCCGGCGGGGTGGGTACGTCTGCGCGTACACCGCCCCCAAGAACCCCGGCGCCAAGCGCAGGATGTCGGTCAGCGTGCAGGCGCGCGGCAACCGACCGGTCGTGGACAAGGGCCGGTACACGCGCCGGGCCGGACCGGTCACCGTGCACGCCGGTCACCGGTGCGTCCTGGTGAAGGGCGCGGTGGGCGGCGGGTCGGTCAGTTCGGGCTGGATCCTCTGCTGAGCCGCAGGTCAGCGCCGTAAGCGCGCAACCACCCCTGGTGTGACGGGAGTTGCTCCGATAGCTTCCCGTTCACAACTGCCTCACAGGGGAGATGGCATGCGCAAGGCGCTCAGATGGCTGCTGGCGCTCACCGTGCTCATAGGCACGCTGAGTACGGCCGGGGTGGCCACCGCCGCCCAGGCCGGCCGAACCAGTCAAACGGCGGATATCAAGGACCAGTTGCTGGCGATACCCGGCATGAGCCTGGTCGAGGAGAAGCCGTACACCGGCTACCGCTACTTCGTTCTGAACTACACCCAGCCGGTCGACCACCGGCACCCGTCCAAGGGCACGTTCCAGCAGCGCATCACCGTGCTGCACAAGGACGTCTCGCGTCCGACGGTCTTCTACACCGGCGGCTACAACGTCTCGACGAACCCCAGCCGCAGCGAACCGACCCGGATCGCGGACGCCAACCAAGTCTCCCTGGAATACCGCTACTTCACGCCGTCCCGGCCCGCCCCTGCCGACTGGTCCAAGCTCGACATCTGGCAGGCGGCCAGCGACCAGCACCGCGTCTTCAAGGCCCTCAAGCCGATCTACACCAAGAACTGGATCGCCACCGGCGGCTCCAAGGGCGGTATGACGGCCACCTACTTCGAGCGGTTCTACCCGCGTGACATGGACGGCGTGGTCGCCTACGTCGCCCCCAACGACGTGGTGAACAACGAGGATTCGGCCTACGACCGCTTCTTCACGAAGGTCGGCACCAAGGAGTGCCGCGACCGCCTGGACGCCGTACAGCGCGAGGCGCTGGTGCGCAGGGACTCGCTGGAGAAGAAGTACGCGGCGTACGCGGCCGAGAACGGCTTCACCTTCACCACCGTCGGCAGCCTGGACAAGGCCTACGAAGCCGTCGTCCTCGACTACGTCTGGGGCTTCTGGCAGTACAGCCTGCTCTCCGACTGCACCACCATCCCCGCGAACGCGGCGACCGCCACCGACGACGAGATCTGGACCTCGGTCGACACGATCTCCGGCTTCTCCTTCTACACCGACCAGGGCCTGGACCCGTACACCCCGTACTACTACCAGGCGGGCACCCAACTCGGCGCCCCCACCATCCAGTTCCCGTACATCGAGAAGAAGTACCTCCGCTACGGCTACCAGCCGCCCCGTAACTTCGTCCCCCGCTCCATCCCGATGAGGTTCCAGCCGAACGCCATGCGGGACGTGGACAGCTGGGTCCGCCACCACGCCGACCACATGCTCTTCGTCTACGGCCAGAACGACCCGTGGGGCGCCGAGCGCTTCGCCGTCGGCAAGGGCTCGAAGGACTCCTACGTCTTCACCGCGCCCGGCCTGAACCACGGCGCGAACGTCGCCGGCCTGACCGCCGACCAGAAGACGCTCGCCACCGCCCGCATCCTGGCCTGGGCCGGCGTCCCGGCCACCACCACGGCACAGGCGAAGCCACTGGCGTCGTACGACGCGAAGCTGGACCGGCAGGACGTGCGGCGCGAGCCGACGCTGCGCCCGTAAGCAACCTCCGTGCTACGCCCGGCCGTTGACAGTCACCCGACTACACCGGCCGGGCGCAGCCCACCGGTTGCTCGCCGCCGAGCTGGACGTACAGGGCGGTCGACGCGGGGCAACTCGCGCGCCGGAGCACGGCCTTGACCACCTTGTACTGCGGCTTCCGCTGCCCCGAACCGTCGCACGCGGTCTCCCGGACCTGCCCGCTGCCCGAGCCGTAGACACAGTCACCGACGATCGTGCGGGGCCCGCCCCCGCCACCCGGGTCACCGGGATGCGGCGGCTCCAGGTTCCGCATACAGGCGTAGCCCTTGGGTACGACCCCGTCGCCGCCCGCGCCCGACGACCCCTGGGCGCTGATGTGCAGCACGAAGTCCGTGGTCGCCGGGCACGCCGGACCGTCGCTCACGTCACCGTCGTAGCGGGCGATGACCCGGGCGGCCGCTCGCTCACTGGTACAAGGCGCCTCGGTGAAACTCGTCGTACCGAAGGAACTGCACTCGTCGACGGCGAGGAACACCGCGCCGTAGCCGGAGGGTTGGGTGGTCGCGGAGGACGACGCGGCGGCCTTCTCGCCGAGCCGCCCGTCACCCTCACCCGATCCGGAACCGTGCGCGGCCTGGCAGCCCGTCGTCAGGGCGGCGAGCAGCACCGCGCACACCACCCCCGCGCACCATTTCTCACGCATCGATCCCCCCGACTGCCCCCGCCCAGCGTGACCCGCGGCAGCGGGCGCACGCCAGACGTGCGGGGGGCTTTGGGCCAGTTGGCGGGGGTGGGGCGGGTGTGGAACGTACCCCTAGTACGACAGCCCGTGCCCCACGGGATACAGCACCTGCGCCGGATCGTCCGCGCGCTGCACCGCGACCGGGAGCTTCCCGCGCGGCCGGACCCGGCCCGCGATCACCCGTGCCGCCGCCCGGAGTTCGACGTCGGTCCAGGAGTAGGACGCCAAGTAGGCGGTGACCGAGGGCAGTTGGGCAACATCGTAGGGGTTGCGGACGGCGACGGCCACGACCGGCCGCCCGGTGGCGACCAGGTGCTCGACGAGCGTCTTCTGCGCGTCGGCCGCCGTGACGTTGTAGGTCGCCACAACCACCACATCCGCCTCACGCGCCGCCGCCACGGCCTTCGCGACGGTCGCGGCGGAAGGAGCCGTACCGGTGGAGAGGGCGGTCGCCGTGAACCCCAACTCCCCGAGCGCCGTCGCGAGCACACCGGTGGGTGGCCCCGTAGTACCGGAGGGGGAGGCCGGATCGGCGCCGACCACCAGAACCCTCCCGTGCGTACGGCGGGACAGCGGCAGCAGCCCCGCCGAGTTGACCAGCAGGGTGGTGGTCCGCTCGGCGATCCGGTCGGCGGCGGCGAGATGAGCACCGGTCCCGACCGTGCCGTCGACATCCGTCCGGCTGACGTACGCGTCCTCGAACAACCCCAGCCGCGCCTTCAGCCGCAGCACCCGCAGGATGGACTCGTCGAGCCGCGCCTCCGTCAACTCCCCGCCCCGCACGGCCTTGAGGACGGCGTTCCAGGCGACGTCCAGGGAGGGCGGGTTGAGCAGCTGATCCACCCCGGCCTTCAGCGCGAGCACCGGCACCCGGTCGTCGCCGTACTTCTGGCGTACGCCCTCCATCTGCAGCGAGTCGGTGATCACGACGCCGTCGTAGCCGAGTTCGCCGCGCAGGATGCCGGTGAGGATGGGGTGGGAGAGGGTGGCCGGGTCACCGGAGTCGTCGAGGGCCGGGACCATGATGTGGGCGGTCATGATCGAGTCGATGCCCGCCCTGACGGCCGCCCGGAAGGGCACGGCGTCGAGCGCCTCCCACACCTCGCGGCTGTGCGTGATGACGGGGAACCCGAAGTGGCTGTCCACGGCGGTGTCGCCGTGCCCCGGGAAGTGCTTGGCGGTAGCGGCGACCCGGCTGCTCTGATACCCCTTCACCTCGGCGGCGACGAGGCCGGCCACCGCGTCCGGGTCGGCGCCGAAGGACCGTACGCCGATGACCGGGTTGGCCGGGTTGACGTTCACGTCGGCGTCGGGGGAGTAGTCCTGGTTGACGCCCATCGCGCGCAGCTCGGCGCCGGAGATCCGGCCGAGGGTGCGGGCGTCGGTACGGGAGCCGCCGGCGCCGATCGCCATCGCGCCCGGGAAGAGGGTTGCGGGCGCGCCGATACGGCAGACGATGCCGTGCTCCTGGTCGGTGGCGACCAGTACGGGCAGCCCTCGGGGTCGACTGAGGGACGCCTTCTGGATGCCGTTCGAGAGGTCGGCGATCTGGTGCGGGTCACGGGTGTTGTGGGCCCAGGTGAAGTAGATGATGCCGCCGACGCGGTACTTGGCGATCAGTTCGGCGGCGGTACGCACGCCGATCTCGCTGAGGTTGGCATCGATGTCGGCCTGGTCGGGGGCGGTGGCGGAGTGGCCGTAGACCCGCATCACGAAGAGCTGGCCGACCTTCTCCGGCAGTGTCATGCGGGAGATCAGCGAGCGGAGTCTCGTGTCGTCGGCGTGGGCGGTGCCGCCGACCGTGAGGGACGCGGTGACGCCCATGGTCGCGGCGAGGACGGTACGTCTGGAGGGCACGTGCGCTCCTTCCGGAGGTGTTCCACTTCGGATCATCGGATCCGCTGAAGGAAACTTCCAAGACTTCACGAATATCCGGGAAGTTTCTGCCAGTCAAGGGAGCGCACAGTAAACCGGAGGAGGGGCCGCCATCGGCGCAGTTGGAGGGGGGCGCGCCGATGACGGCTTGCCGCCGGCCGCGGTACGGAGGAGAGGGTTTGTCAGCTTTCGCAGCCAGCAGCGAGGCCGACGCCGTACCACGGAGACTCATCCGACGGCATGCGGTTTGGACGGAGCGGAAGCAGTCCGGGTTCCCCGCTTCGGCCCGATTCCCGGAAGTTGGTGAACGCGTGCACAACGGGACGGATGCGACCGCTCACAGGGACGTACGGGCGAACGGCGGTCGTCCATCCCGTGGACGTCCCGGCGGGGCGGCCGACCGCCGCCCGATCATGAGGGCATGCCCGTAGTCGACATCCCCGGTTCCAAGTCCATCACCGCCCGCGCGCTGTTCCTGGCGGCCGCCGCCGACGGTGTCACCACCCTCCGGCGCCCCCTTCGCTCGGACGACACCGAGGGTTTCGCCGAGGGCCTGACCCGGCTCGGCTACCGCGTGGGCCGGACCCCGGACGCCTGGCAGATCGACGGCCGCCCGCAGGGACCGGCGGTCGCGGAGGCGGACGTGTACTGCCGGGACGGCGCGACGACGGCCCGCTTCCTGCCCACCCTCGCGGCGGCGGGCCGCGGCAGCTTCCGCTTCGACGCGTCCCCGCAGATGCGCCGTCGTCCCCTCCTCCCGCTCACCCAGGCCCTGCGCGACCTGGGCGTCGACCTGCGCCACGAGGAGGCGGAGGGCCACCACCCCCTGCGCATCGAGGCGTCCGGTGTGGAGGGCGGCGAGGTGGTCCTGGACGCCGGCCAGTCCTCGCAATACCTGACCGCGCTGCTTCTGCTGGGCCCCCTGACCAGGAAGGGCCTCCGCATCAGGGTCACGGACCTGGTCTCCGCGCCGTACGTCGAGATCACGATCGCGATGATGCGGGAGTTCGGGGTGGAGGTCGGCAGGGAGGGTGCTGCTTACGTCGTCCCGCCGGGGGGCTACGGGGCCACCACCTACGGGATCGAGCCGGACGCGTCCACCGCGAGCTACTTCTTCGCCGCGGCGGCCGTGACCGGCGGCGAGGTCACGGTCCCCGGCCTCGGCACGGGTGCGCTCCAGGGCGACCTGGGATTCGTCGACGTACTGCGCCGGATGGGCGCGGAGGTGGAGACCGGCGCGAAGGGCACCCGGGTGCGGGGGACGGGCGAGTTGCGCGGCCTCACGGTCAACATGCGGGACATCTCGGACACCATGCCGACACTGGCCGCGATCGCCCCCTTCGCCTCGGGCCCGGTCCGCATCGAGGACGTCGGCAACACGAGGGTGAAGGAGTGCGACCGCCTTGAGGCCTGCGCGGAGGGCCTCCGGCGGCTGGGCGTGGAGGTGGCGACGGGCCCGGACTGGATCGAGATCCGCCCGAGTGACGTGCCGGGGTCAACTCCCGTCACAGGCACGGAGATCAAGTCCTACGGCGACCACCGCATCGTCATGTCCTTCGCGGTGACCGGCCTGCGGGTACCGGGTATTTCGTTCGACGACCCGGGGTGTGTACGGAAGACTTTCCCGGGGTTCCATGAGGCGTTCGGGGTGCTGCGGGGGCAGTTGCCGGGATAGGGAGTCAGCGGGTGGGTTTTGAACTGAAGGCTCCGGTCCTGGCAGGCGAGTTGGTGCGACTGGAGCCGCTCGACCACCGGCACGCGGCCGATCTGGCGGTGGCGGCGGAGGAGAACCGGGGTTCGTACGAGTTCACGTGGGTGCCGAAGGCGGACGAGGTGCCGGCCTACATCGACGCCCAGTTGGGCAGGGCGGCCACAGGCCAACTCGCCCCGTACGCCCAGGTGTTGACGTCCACGGGAAAGGCGGTCGGCGTCACGGCCTACTGGGAACCCCGCTCCTGGCTGACGGACGACCGACTCGACGCCGTGGAGGTCGGGTTCACCTGGCTGGCGGGTTCGGCGCAGGGCACGGGTGTGAACGCCGAGGCCAAACTCCTGCTGTTCCGGCACGCGTTCGAGGAGTGGCACGTGTCCCGGGTCGACCTCAAGACCGACGCCCGCAACGACCGCTCCCGCGCCGCGATCCAGAGCGTGGGCGCCCGCTTCGAGGGCGTACTGCGCAACTGGTCGCGGTCCTGGGCACCAGGGGAGGAGGGGCGGTTGCGTGACTCCGCGATCTACTCGATCACGGCGGCGGAGTGGGGGGAGTGCAGGGTGGGGTTGGAGGCGCGGGTGGGGCGGTACAAGTCGCGGGCGGACAGGTCGAGTTGACCGCGGACCGCGCCCGACACCGGATCGCCTTCCGAACCCGACACCCGGCACCGGATCGCCCTCCGAGCCCAGGCGCCGGTGGTGAGTTCGCGCAGGGACACCTGGTCGCCGTCAACTGGACCGATCGGCCGGTGATCGGAAACCATCGCCTCGTGAACTCCTACCTCATCCTCCACGGCTGGCAGAACCACCGCCCGAAGGACCACTGGCAGCACTGGCTGGCCGACCGGCTCAGTGACCTCGGCCACCACGTCGTCTACCCCCAGCTTCCCGACCCCGACGCCCCCGACCTGGACGTGTGGCTGGCCGAACTCGACCGCTGCCTCGACGAGTTGAAGAACAGCGGCGGCGCCGAACGAGTCGTCCTCGGACACAGCGCCTCCGCGCTGCTCTGGCTGCACGCCGTCGCCCGCGGGCAGGTCAGGGGCGGTGAGGCGGATCGCGTGCTGCTGGTCGGACCGCCCTCCCGCGCCGTGGTCGCCCAGTATCCGGAGGTCGCCGGATTCGCCCCGCCCGCCCCCGACTTCACCCTCCCCGGAGACGTCCGCCTCGTCGCCGGCGACGACGACCCGCACTGCCCGGAGAACGCCCGCACCGCCTACGGCGACCCGTTCGGCATCCCCACCGAACTCATCCCGGGCGCGGGCCACTTGGACCTGGTCGCCGGTTACGGCTCGTGGCCCGCGGTGCTGGACTGGTGCCTGGACGGGACGACACGGCTTGTGGCCCGTCCGGTGTAGGACTGTCTCCGGGCGGCCGGTCTGTGCGGGTGGGCGCGACGGTGCGGCTCACGCCTCGTCCGGTGTGACCCCGACCCCCGCCCCGGCCCGCAGCTCAGGCGTGGTCGCCCCCACCCCCGCCACCGCCAGCACGCACAGCAGCCCGCCGGTGAACAGGGCCGTCGCGCCCGAGGTCCAGCCGGCGATCAGGCCGCTGCGGAGGTTGCCGAGGTTGGGGCCCGCCTGGCCGACGATCTGTTCGGCGGCGGAGACGCGGCCCAGAAGGGCGTCCGGGGTGTGGGTCTGGATGATCGTGCTGCGGGAGACCACCGAGCAGGCGTCGGCCGCGCCGGCCAGGGCGAGGCAGCCGAGGCCGGCCCACGGGTTCGTCATCAGGCCGAAGGCCGCCAGCGCGACACCCCAGGTGCTCGCCCCGAGCAGCATCACCGGGCCGGGGCGGCCCAGCCGGGTGACGGTGCCGGAGAAGACGGACGCGGTGATGCCGCCGACCGAGACCGCCGACAGGAACAGGCCCAGGGTGCGCGGATCGCCGCCGAAACGCTCGGAGTTGATCAGCGGGAAGAGGCTGACCGGCATCGCCAGGACCGTCGCGGCCAGGTCGGTGAGCAACGCGCCGCGCACCACCCGGTGGCCCGCCAGGAAACGCAGGCCGTCCAGGACGCCGTGCAGTCCGCCGCGCGACGGCTCGCCCTCGGGCGGCAGCGCGGGCAGGCCGAAGGCGCCGTAGAAGGCGACGAGGAAGGTGAGCGCGTCGACCAGGTAGCCGGCGCCGATGCCGACCCAGCCGATCAGCAGGCCGCCGAGTGCGGGGCCGACGAGCATCATGGTCGTGAAGGACATGGTGTTGAGGGCGAGCCCCGCCGCCACCTGGTCCTTCGGCAGCAGCCGGGGTATGAACACGCCCGACGCCGGGCCGCCCACCGCGCCGAAGCCCGACTGCGCGGCGATCAGCGCGAGCACACCGAGCACCGGGACGTGCCCGGTGAAACCCTGCACCGCGAGGAGGAGCGAGCTGACGGCCTGCCCGAGCGTGTTGAAGAGGTAGATGCGCCGCCGGTCGCCGCGGTCCACCCACGAACCGGCGAACAGCCCGACGACCACGGTCGGCACCGCGCTCGCCAGCCCGACCGCGCCGGTCCAGACCGTGCTGTGGGTCATGTCCCAGATCTGGTACATGACGGTCACCGAGGTCATGAACGAGCCCAGCACGGACACCGTCCGCCCGATCAGCAGCCGCCGGAACACCGGGGACGTCCGCAACGGCCGGACGTCGATCAACGTACGGGTGAGGCTCATGAGGGCATGACGGGGCGCGGGGCGGGGTGAGGAGGCACCGGGGGACCCTAAGCCGCGGCCCGCCGGGGCCGCCAGTTGTTTACGCGGAGTCGTTGAGGAGGCGCGCCAGGTGATCGTGGCCGGCGGCCAGCAGTTCGCGGAGCGGTGCGGCGGCTTCGTACCACCGCTTCTCGTACTCCCAGCACAGCCAGCCGTCCCATTCGTGCCGGGCGAGGACCTCGACGCACTCGGCGAGCGGGAGGACACCGGCGCCGAGCGGCAGCGGGGTGGTGTCGTCGGCCGACGTGATGTCCTTGACCTGCACGTATCCGAGATACGGGCCCAACGCGGCGAGCGTCTCCGACGGCTGCTCGCCGCCCAGCCAGGTGTGCATCACGTCCCACAGCGCACCCACCTGCCGATGCCCGACCGGACCGAGCACACGGAGCGCGTCCGCGCCGGTGCGGTGCGAGTCGTGGGTCTCCAGCAGCACCCGTACGCCGAGATCGGCGCCCCACTCCGCCGCCGTACCGAGCCGCCGCGCGGCCGTGGCATCGGCCTCTGCTACGGACTGCTCGGTACCGCCACCGGGAAAGACACGGATGAAGGGCGCGCCCAAGTCCCGTGCCAGCTCCAGCAGTTCACGGATCTCCGCGAGTACGGCGTCGTCGTCGCCCGGCGCCGCCACCCGCGCATACCCCGCGAGGCCCAGGACTTCGACCCCGGCCGCCTTGAACTCGGCGACCACGTCGGCCCGTTGGCCGGCGTCGATACCGGGATGTACGGGCTCCTCGGGGTGCGCGCGCAACTCGACGCCGTGGTAGCCGTGCGTGACGGCGAGGTCCAGCACGTCGGCCACGGGGAGGCCCGGGACACCGAGGGTGGAGAAGGCGAGCTTCATGGCAGGGACCCTACTCGTCACCGCTCACTGTGGCTCGTGCAGGTCGAGCCGCCAGTCCTGGCCGACGAGATCCTGGCCGAAGGAGCGGTGCGGTTTCTCGGCGGTGAGGACGAACCCGTGCCGCTGGTAGATCCGGCGGGCGGCCCCGAGGATGTCGTTGGTCCACAGCACGAGGTCGCGATAACCGACCCCGCGCGCGAACTCGACGACAGCCGCGACGAGTTGATCCCCGATCCGCAGCCCGCGCGCGTCGGGCTCGACGAGCAGCAGCCGCAGCCGGGCGGCACCGGGTGCGTCGTCCCGCACGCACATCACACACCCCACCGCCCGCCCGTCGAGCTCGGCGATCCACACCCGCTCCAGATGCGGATCGTGATCCTCGGCGAAATCGGCGACGATCCGCGCCACGAGCCCTTCGTAGTCGGCGTTGAAGTCGTACTCGGCGGCGTACAACGCGGCGTTCCGCTGCACGATCCACCCCAGATCACCGGGCCCCGGCTCCCGCAGCACGACGTCCTCGGGCCGGGCCCGCCGATTGTCCTCCGAGTCCTCCGAGTCCTCCGACAGGATGGTCCGTACGGTGTGCAGCGCCTCGGCGAGCCGCGGCCGGTCGGCCTCCGGCACGGTCGCGAGCAGCGCCCCCACGGATTCGTCCGCCCGCTCCGCCAACAGCGCGGCGGTCTCCCGCCCCCGCACGGTCAACGTGACCTGGCGCCGCCGCGGATCCCGCTCCGAGGGCGCCCGCTCGACCAGCCCGTCCTGCTCGAACCGGTTCAGGATCCGGCTCAAGTACCCGGCGTCGAGGGAGAGTTCGGCACGGAGGTCGGCGGCGTCCGTACGAGGTGAGTGCGCGAGTTCGTACAGGACGCGGGACTCGGTGAGGGTGAACGGGGCGTAGAGGTGGCGGCTGTAGTCGAGGGCGCCGATGACGTTCGTATAGAAGCGGTTGAAGGCGCGGATGTCCTGGACGGTCATGATCGATCCCCGGTGGTCGCTCAGGGTAGTTGACTCAGTCAGAGGTATTGCGGTTCTGACGGTAGTACCGGGGAGGGCCGCGCGTCCATGTTTCCGGGCCGCGCGTCCGAGATTCTGGACCGTCACCGGGACCTAGTCCCACCAGAACCGCCACTGACGCCGCCCCACAAGCCTGTTCGCGTACTCGGGGAACGGCGTCGGCGGATCGTCCACGATGTTGTCGGCGGTCGACAGCACATGTTCCAGGGCGAGTTGCTCAGCGTGAGGGACATCGAGGGGCGGCCGGGCGACCGACACGGTCAGCGCACCCCCGAACCCCGACACGACCCGCGCCCCGAACCGCTCCTCCCAACTCCGCAACAGCGCACACAACAAGGGAAGCGGAGCCTCGGCCGCCCACCCGACGATCGCCGGCACGTCAGCACTACGACGCGCTGGCACAAGGGCCAACTGGCAAGTGCGCACGAAGGGTTCGTCCCCGAGCAGATCCGCTACGGCCAACCCGGCGGCCTCCGCCACACTCACCCCGGCACCCGTGCCCGGCCCGCCCGCCGCTAGCCCGGGTCAGCTCTCGAACGGCGGCCCCGGATCGTGCGGCCAGGGCTCGATGTACTCCCGGACGTCGTCCGGCACGCTGTCCGGCAACACGTCGGCCGCCGCCGGATTCGACCAGTACGGCAGCCGCCGGCGCCGATATTCGGCGAAGTCCGCCGCGAGCACCCCATCGAGCCGAATCGCGTCGACCTCACTCAAGTCCGCAGGCTGGTAAGGATCGTCCCGCCAGCAGACGAACGGATACAGCCCCGTAGCTTCGGCCGACTCCAGCAGCCGGGGCCACAACTCGACGAGATCGTCGGACACTTCGCCGACGTCATCGAGGACACCGCGACAAGGCGGACGTCATCTCTTCTGCGTCCCTTCCCCGCCCTCGCCCTCCCTCGTCACCGCCCCGCAAGAAACGCGTCCTCAGCCGCATAGTCGAGGTACTCGGCGAAGTAGTCGTCGTCAGCAGGAGGTTGGCCGTTCGCAGCCGCTTTCACCAGCCGGTCGAGTGCGGGCGCGATCGTGGTCGCGTAGGTACCGGCGGGCCGGTAGCCGAGTGCCGTGGCGGCGGAGGTGTCGAGGACGATCGGATGCGGGGAGTCCCAGGGGGTGCGGCCCAGGCCGGTCGGCGCCGTGTCGTCCAGTGACACCTCCTCCCACTCATGGCCCAGGTGTCCCGCGATCGTCCGGCAGATCTCCAGCACGCTGGGCGTGTCCGGGTCGGCGCAGTTGAGGACGCGGGTGCCCGGCCGCTGGGCGACCGTCTCGATGAGCGCGGCGAGATTCGCGGCGGCGGTGGTGTGGACGACCCCGGCGCCCCGATCGGCCAGCAGCAAGGTCGTACGGCCGTCCAACACCCGCTTGACGACGGCCCATTCACGCGCCGGGGACGCCCCGACCCCATGGATCTGCGACGGCCGCAGCACGCTGATGGGCAACCCGCTGTCCAGGGCGACGAGTTCGGCGGCGACCTTGTTCGCGCCGTAGCCCTCGCGTGAACGGTGGTCGATGTCGTCGCGCGGGGTCATGGTCGGGTGGGTCTCGGAGATCGGGCCGGAGAAGCGGGGCGGGGTCGAGGAGTTGATGTGGTTGCCCGCCGCGTCGATGTAGACGGCCCGGCCGGAAACCAGCACGGTGGAGGTCGCGTGCGCGGCCAACGGCAGCAGTGAACGGGCGTCGGCGGCGGTGAAGCAGAGGCAGTCGACGAGGAGGTCGGTTCCCTCGCCGACCGCGGCCCGCAGGGCGCCGGAGTCCGCGCGGTCCACCGCCCTGAACTCGCCCCCGAGCGCGCTCAGTTCGGGCGGCATGCGAGCGGGGTCCCGGCCGGTCACGTCCACCCGCCACCCGGCGACCAGCAGACGATGCGCGGCGGCACGCCCGACCGGACCGGTTCCGCCGAGGATGAGGGCACGGGGCATGAAGGGATCGTAGGCCGGCACGGGGCACGGGAGTCGGCGCTTTTCGGAGCCCTACTGCTGGGGGCGCTCAATGACCCTTACCGCGCGCGGGAGTTGACGCGTCCCGGAGCCCTGGTCCCGGCCGGTTCGTGGGAGTCGGTGCGTTCCGGCCCCCTACGGTCGCGGGGACGCCGACCGCGCCGCGCCGACGTCGTACCGCCAGAACGGTCGGACCACCAGCGCCCCCGCGATGACGACGATCACGCACAGCAGCGAGCTGCCCGTCCACGCGAGGCCGAGGCCTGTCGTGGAGGCCATCGCGCCGGCGCGCAGGTCGCCGAGGCGGGGGCCGCCCGCGACGACGACGGTGAAGACGCCCTGGAGGCGGCCGCGCAGGGCGTCGGGGGCGTAGGTCTGGAGGATGGTCTGGCGGTAGACCGCGCTGACGAGGTCGGCCGCTCCGGCGGCCGCCAACAGGGCCGCTGCCGCGAGGAGTTGATGGACCGTACCCGCGAGCGCGACGGCCGCCGCCCAGGCGACGGCGGCGACGGCGAGCGCCCGGCCCTGGCGCCGCACGCGTCCGATCCAGCCGCTGAACAGGCCCGCCGCGACCGAGCCGATCGCGATGGCCGAGTACAGCAGGCCCACCCCGCCGCCGAACCGCGTCTCTGCCGCTTCCGGGAACAGCGCGGTCGGCATGGCCAGGGTCATCGCCGCGATGTCGACCGCGAAGGACATCCAGAGCACGGGTGCGACGGCGATGAACCGCAGCCCGTCGAGCACCGAGCGCAGCCCGCCCGTGTTGGCGGCTCCCTCGCCGGTCGGCTTGACCGAGGGGAGGCGCAGGGCCGAGTACAGCAGGAGCGAGAACAGGGCGGCGTCGGCGCCGTACGCCCAGCTGTAGCCGTTCGGGAGGGAGATCAGGACGCCCGCGACCAGCGGCCCGGCGACCTGTCCGATGTTGCCGGCGGTGAAGTACAGCGTGTTCGCGGCGGGCACCAGCGGGGTCGGCACGACACGGGGGATGATCGCGCCCCGGGCCGCCGACGACACGGCGAAGGCGCCGGCCTGCACGGCGACGAGGCCGAGGATGAGCGGGACCGAACGCACGCTGGCGACCGCCTGGAACAGCAGGGCGAGCGTGACCACCCAGGTCAGACATGACGACGCGAGGTACACCGTACGGCGGTCGAACCGGTCCGCGACGGCACCGCCGTACAGCCCGAAGACCACGAGCGGTACGAGGCCGGCGACCCCCGTCAGCCCCACGAACAGCGACGACCGGGACAGCCCGTACACCTGCACCGGGATGGTGACGTCGGTGACCATGGTCCCGACGTAGGCCGCGCTCTGGCCGATCAACAGGCGCCGGAAGACGGGGAGTTGGAGCGGACGGGTGTCGAGCGCGGCGTCGCGCAGCCCGGAGGCGAGACGGGTCTTCAGGGCGGGCGGGGAGGGAGAGGGGGCGGGGGGTGTCGTGGGCATGGGCCTCACGCTGGCAGGACGGCCAGGTGCGGCGCTTCCGTTATTCTGCCGAGGTATGTCGGAAAACGGACAGGCGGAGAAGGCGACGACAGCGGAGACCGCGGACAGGGTGGAGACGGCGGACAGCGCGGCTGCGGAGCCCAGGGACACCACCCACGCCCACCTCGCCGGTGACGTCATCGGCCGTCACCGGCACGACTACCACCAGCTTCTCTACGTCAGCGCCGGTGTGCTGGCGGTGCGGACGGGCGAGGCGTCCTGGGTGGCGTCCAGCGCGCGTGCCGTCTGGCTGCCGGCCGGCATGTGGCACCAGCACCGGGTGCACGGGCACAGCTCCGTGCACACCATCGGCTTCGCCGCCCACGACGCGCTGCTGGACTCCGGGACGCCGGTCGTCGTGGCCGTGGACGCCCTGGTGCGCGAACTGATCATCGCGTGCAGCGAACCGGACCTCCCGCAGCAGGAGTCCCGCCGCCTGCGCGCGGTCCTGCGGGACCGGCTGAGGCGAGCTCAAGTAGAGCCGTTGACGCTGCCCACCGCCACCAACTCCCTGCTGCGGCAGGCATGTTCACTGGTGACGGACGACCTGAGCCAACCCCGCACCGCCACCTGGCTCGCCCGCCGCGTCGGCGTGAGCGAACGCACCCTGGCCCGGCTGTTCAGAACCGAGTTCGGCATGACGTACCCGCAATGGCGGACCAACGTCCGCGTCTTCCACGCCATGGTCCTCCTGGCGGAAGGAGCATCCGTCAGCGAAACGGGCCGCCAGTGCGGCTGGTCCACGACCAGCGCCTTCATCGACACGTTCAGCCACACGATGGGCCGGACACCGGGCACGTACCGGATCGGACCTGGCGGATAGCGCGTGGCACCGGTTTGCGGGACCGGGTCGAGCCGGGCGGGGAGTGTCGAGAAGCTGTCCGTAAACCAACCCCCTAACCGGCCTTTGACTGGTTAGAAAAGAACACAGCTTCCCGGACCCTCCGTGCCCGGTCCCTGCCACCACCGGGCCGCCCGCGACTGGACAGGCCCGACCTGCCACCCACCACACCCGACCCCGGCTCCGGCGCAGCTACTTCCGCGGTACCCCCGAAGACCCCCGCACCATCAACTCCCCCCGAACCGTGGCGATCCCACCCGGCGGCGGCTCCTCCCGCCCCATCGCGATCCGCCCCGCCCGGGCCCCCGCCTCCGACAACGGCAACCGCACAGTCGTCAGCGAAGGCACCGCGTCCACACTGAACGGCAGATCGTCGAACCCGGCGACCGAGACGTCGTCCGGAATCCGCCGCCCCGACTCCCGCAGCGCCGCACACGCCCCCACCGCGACGGAGTCGTTCGCCGCGACCACGGCCGTAAGCGACGGATCCCGCCGCAGCAGCTCCAGCGTGGCCTCGTAGCCCGACCGCCGGTCGTAGCGGCCATGAACGGTCCACCGGGGATCCTCTGCGATCCCGTGCGCGGCCAGCGCCTCCCGGTGGCCCTCCAGCCGGTGCCGCGTCGTCGTCCGTTCCTCCGGGCCCGCGATGTAGCCGAGCCGGCGATGGCCGAGGCCGATCAGGTGCTCGGTCAGTTCCCGGCCGCCCCCGCGGTTGTCGAAGGTCAGCGCGAACGCCCCCGTGTCCGGCGCCGGCGGACGCCCGCACAGCACCACCCGCGTCCCGGCCTCGCCCAGCTTCCGCAGCTTCGCCGCGACCGCCGCCGCGTGCGGCGCGTTCTCCATCGCGCCGCCGGTCAGCACGACCGCCGCCGCCCGCTGCCGTTGCAGCAGGGTCAGATACGTCAGCTCGCGCTCCGGGGAGCCGCCCGTGTTGCACACCACCGCCAGCCGTTCCCCGCCCGCGCGGCCTCCCGGCCCCCCGATCTCGCCCTGGATCGCGCTCGCCATGATCCCGAAGAAGGGGTCGGCGATGTCGTTGACCAGGATGCCGACCAGGTCGGAGGTGGCCGCGGCGAGCGCGCTCGCGGGACCGTTGAGCACGTAGTCGAGCTCGTCGACCGCCCGCAGCACGCGCTCGCGCGTGGTGGCCGCGACCGGGTAGTTGCCGTTCAGTACGCGCGACACCGTCGCGGGGGAGACCTGGGCGCGGGCCGCCACGTCCGCCAGGGTCACCGTCATGTTGTTCGTCCTCCGGTCGCGCATCTTGTCGTACGCCGTTGTACATAGGCTGCTCAAAGGAAGTCCCCGTCCGAGCAGACCATAAGGCCACCTGCCCCGGTCGTTCGCCCCCTCGAACAACTCGACCCCATCACGGTCTTGTACAGACCAGTGGGCAAAGGCTAGCTTCTGCATATATAGAAAGCGCTTGCTGCAATCGGGACATGCGCTGAGACATGCGTTGAGGCGCATGTGGACGAAGGGGAACACGTGACACGCAAGACGGTGCGTATCGCCATGAACGGCGTGACCGGGCGCATGGGCTACCGACAACACCTCGTCCGCTCGATCCTCGCACTGCGCGAGCAGGGTGGTCTAGACCTCGGCGACGGTACGGTGCTGTGGCCGGAACCGGTCCTCGTCGGCCGCCGCGAGCACGCGCTGAAGGCGCTTGCCGAGCAGCACGGGCTGGACCCGGCGAACGTCTCCACGGACGTCGACGCGGTCCTCGCCGACCCGACCGTCGAGATCTACTTCGACGCCCAGGTCACCTCGGCCCGCGAGGAGGCGCTCAAGAAGGCGATCGCGGCCGGCAAGCACATCTACACCGAGAAGCCGACGGCCACCGACTTCGAGGGCGCCCTGGAACTGGCCCGCCTCGCTGACGCCGCCGGCATCAAGCACGGCGTCGTCCAGGACAAGCTGTTCCTGCCGGGCCTGCTGAAGCTCAAGCGGCTCATCGACGGCGGCTTCTTCGGCCGGATCCTGTCCATCCGGGGCGAGTTCGGCTACTGGGTCTTCGAGGGCGACTGGCAGACCGCCCAGCGCCCGTCGTGGAACTACCGCTCGGAGGACGGCGGCGGCATCGTCGTCGACATGTTCCCGCACTGGGAGTACGTCCTCCACGAGCTGTTCGGTCGCGTGAAGTCCGTCCAGGCCATCGCGACGACCCACATCCCGCAGCGCTGGGACGAGAACGGCAAGCCCTACGACGCCACCGCCGACGACGCCGCCTACGGCATCTTCGAGCTCGACAGCGGCGCCATCGCGCAGATCAACTCCTCCTGGGCCGTCCGCGTCAACCGCGACGAACTCGTCGAGTTCCAGGTCGACGGCACGGAGGGGTCGGCCGTCGCAGGTCTGCGCAACTGCCGTGCCCAGCACCGCAGTTCCACCCCCAAGCCGGTCTGGAACCCGGACCTCCCCGCCACCGAGGTCTTCCGCGACCAGTGGCAGGAAGTCCCCGACAACACCGACTTCGACAACGGCTTCAAGGCCCAGTGGGAGCTGTTCCTCCGCCACGTCTACGCCGACGCCCCCTACCACTGGGACCTCCTGGCCGGCGCCCGCGGTGTCCAACTCGCCGAGCTGGGCCTGAAGTCGTCCGCCGAGGGCCGCCGTTTCGACGTACCGGAGATCGCCCTGTGACCATCCGACTCCCCGACTCCAAGGGCGGGTTGCGGGCCTACGAACCCCGCCCCGAACCCCTCGCCGTCACGTCCGGCACCCCCTTCACCTCTCGTACGGTGTTCTCGGCGGCGCACGTCGTCGCCGACCCCTTCGCCGACACGAGCCCCGACTCGCCCGCCGCCGTCGACTGGGACGCCACCCTCGCCTTCCGCCGCCATCTGTGGTCGCACGGGCTCGGTGTCGCCGAGGCGATGGACACCGCCCAGCGCGGAATGGGCCTGGACTGGGCGGGCGCGGCCGAGCTGATCCGCCGAAGTGCCGCCGAGGCCAAGGCGGTCGGCGGCCGTATCGCGTGCGGCGTCGGCACCGACCAGCTCACCGACCCGAAGTCCCTGGCCGACGTACAGGCCGCGTACGAGGAGCAGTTGGCCCTCGTCGAGGCGTCGGGCGCGCAGGCCATCCTGATGGCGTCCCGCGCGCTCGCGGCCGTGGCGAAGGGGCCCGAGGACTACCTTGAGGTCTACGGCCACCTGCTCCGCCAGGCGTCGGAACCGGTCGTCCTGCACTGGCTGGGCCCGATGTTCGACCCGGCGCTGGAGGGTTACTGGGGTTCGTCGGACCTCGACGCGGCCACCGACACGTTCCTCGAAGTCATCGCCGCGCACCCCGACAAGGTCGACGGCATCAAGGTGTCGCTCCTGGAGGCTCAGCGGGAGATCGACATCCGGCGCCGACTGCCGCAGGGCGTGCGCTGCTACACCGGCGACGACTTCAACTACCCCGAGCTGATCGCGGGCGACGACCAGGGCTTCAGCCACGCCCTGCTCGGCATCTTCGACCCGCTCGGCCCGCTGGCGGCGGAGGCGGTCCGCGTCCTGGACACCGGGAACACGGCAGGCTTCCGTGAACTCTTGGACCCCACGGTCGAGTTGTCCCGTCACCTCTTCCAGACCCCCACCCGCTTCTACAAGACGGGCGTGGTGTTCCTGGCCTGGCTCGCGGGCCACCAGTCGCACTTCACGATGGTCGGCGGCCTCCAGTCGGCCCGCTCCCTCCCGCACTTCGCCCGCGCCTACGAACTCGCCGACGGCCTGGGCCTGTTCCCCGACCCGAAGCTCGCGGAGGAACGGATGAAGAACCTGCTGTCCCTGTACGGAGTGAACCAGTGAGCGCCGCCGACCTCTCCCGCTTCTCCATCAACCAGATGACGGTCAAGCAGCTGTCGATGCCCGAACTGGTCGACGCCTGCCTGGAGTTGGGCGTCCCCGGCGTCGGCCTGTGGCGCGAGCCGGTCCAGTCGTACGGCCTGGAGGAGACCGCGAAGCTGGTCCGCGACGCGGGGCTCACGGTGACAACGTTGTGCAGGGGCGGCTTCTTCACGGCGATCGACCCGGACGAACGCGCCCGCGCCCTCGACGACAACCGCCGGGCCGTCGACGAGGCCGCCACTCTGGGCACCGACACCCTCGTCCTGGTGTCCGGTGGTCTCCCCGCCGGCTCCAGGGACCTGCACGGCGCGCGGGAGCGGATCGCCGACGCGCTGGGGGAGTTGGGGCCCTACGCCGAGGAGCGGGGTGTACGGCTGGCCATCGAGCCGCTGCACCCCATGTTCGCCTCCGACCGCTGCGTGGTCTCCACGCTCACCCAGGCCCTCGACCTCGCCGAGCGTTTCCCCGCCCAGCAGGTCGGCGTCACGGTCGACACGTACCACATCTGGTGGGACGACCGGGCGCCCGAGCAGATCGCCCGGGCGGGCGCGGGCGGCCGTATCCACACCTTCCAACTCGCCGACTGGACCACCCCGTTGCCCGAGGGCGTGCTCAACGGCCGCGGACAGATCGGCGACGGCGCGATCGACATGCGGGAGTGGCTGTCGTACGTCGAGTCGGCGGGCTACACCGGTCCCATCGAGGTCGAACTGTTCAACGAGGGCCTGTGGGCCCGGGACGGCCGCGAGGTGCTGGCGGAGACGGCGGCACGGTTCGTGGAGCACGTGATCCGGTAGTCGGAATGTGAGAGTCACCTTCACACAGCTTGTTTTTATAAATGCAGATCAGGGTCCGTGCGGTGCGCGCTATTCCTGTGACTAGCCTGTCGATTTAGGTTTTTCGGAGCTTTCCGGAACCGTATCTCCCCAGGTCATGTCTGTAGGATCGTGCTCGCCGCGGGGCCGGGAGAAAGCCCGGAAGCGCGGTCTTCCGGGCTTTCTCTTGTATGAGAGAAGCCTGAGAGGTGCATAAGAGAAGTAATTCGAGAAACAAAACAAGGAGTTATCTGTGAACGTGCGTATCGCCGCCGTATCCGTGGTCTCCGCGGCGCTCGTCGCCGTCGGCGCCACCTCCGCCGTCGCCGCGCCCGCCCCGGCGCCCGCGACCATCACCCTCAAGGCCAACCACACCGCCGTGAAGCTCGGTGACGTGGTGACCTTCACCGGCAAGACCGCCGGTCTGAAGGAGGGCAGCAAGGTGACGCTCCAGGTCAAGAGCGGTGCGACCTGGAAGTCCCTGCCGGTGACCGCCAAGGTCAACCACAGCGCCTACAAGCTGACCGACAAGTTCCAGAAGAAGGGCGTCCAGGTCCTGCGCGTCAAGGACGGCGCCGCCGTGTCCAAGGGTGTCTCGGTCACCGTCCGCTGACGTCGACCGCCCCGCACCGACACACCCCTGAGCCCTGCCCCACCCCGTTCGATCCGGGGTGGGGCAGGAGGTCAGGAGTATGCCGTACCGGCCGGCCGACACCCGCACCGCACGGGTTACTTCTTCGGCCTACCTCTTTTTCGCCGCCCGCTTCGTGAGCACCGTCAGCACCACCGGGATCAGCATCTCGACGACCCGCGCCACGGTCGCCGGCGGCAGCCCCGTCTTCTTGGCCACCGCGTTCGCCACCGGCCTGGCCGCCTTCGCCAGCACCCCGGCCATGAGCCCGCCGGTCGCGAAACCGCCCAGCGTGGCCACGCCCTGGAGCGGAGCCTCCTGAGGCGTCCCGACCGTCGAGGTCTCCACGGTCGCCGCCTCACCGGACAGCGCCGACGCGGTCGTACCGACCACGTCCCGGGCGCCCGCCTCGTCCGTCCCCAGCAGGCCGGCGATCTCCTGGACCTTGTCGCCGCCCAGCTCGTCGAGGATGTCGTCGTGGAAGGTCGTAGCAGAGTCTTCGGTCATGCCTGAAACGCTACGTCCGCCCCAATTCGTCGGCACCTCGAACCCGTCTTGAAGAATTCTCAAGATGTCGTACAACCCTCTCCCCACCACGCGGGTCGTACTTGGCATCGGGACTCTTGGAGGGGGATCTGGGGGGATCGCGGGGGTCCTGATGCTGGAGGGGAAAACCCGAGGGGGCTTGGTCGACGGACCCGGCCCCCTCGAATTTTTCTCCGCTAGAAGAACACCCCGCATCGCAGCAGCACATTCGCGTACGGCCGCGCCTCGCCCGTTCGTACGATCAGCCGCGCGTCCGCCGACAGCTCTTTGAGCCGCTCGTGGGAGACGAGGTCCAGGCCGTCGGGGAAGCGCGCGTCGAGCAGGGCCGTGGCCGCGCGGTTGGCGCCGCGCACCTCGCTCGCCGCCGTCGCGCCCTCCACCACCAGCTCGGCCAGCAGCCCGTCCAGCACCTCCTCGAACGACGGCACCCCGGCGCGGAACGCCAGGTCCACGACCCGGGGCCCCTTGGGGATCGGCATCCCGGCGTCGCACACCAGCACCCCGTCGCCGTGCCCCAACTCGGCCAGCGCGCCGGAGAGATGACGGTTGAGAATCCCTGCCTTCTTCACAGCGCGGCGACCTCGTCCGCCGTGGGGAAGGAGTCCTGCGCGCCCTTACGGGTCACGGCGACCGCCCCGACCCGGGCCGCGTACTCCGCGGCCTCGGCCAACGACAGCCCCGCACCCAGCTTCCACGCCAGCGCCGCGGTGAACGCGTCGCCCGCGCCCGTAGTGTCCACGGCGTCCACCTTCACGGACGGCACCCGGGTGACCCCGTCCTTGGAGGCCACCAGCGCACCCTCCGCGCCCAGCGTCACGACCACCGAACGCGGCCCCTTCGCCAGCAGGATCCGCGCCCAGTCCTCGGGCCGCTCGCTCACGCACGCGTCCCCGAGGATCACCTTCGCCTCGTGCTCGTTGACGATCAACGGATCGCAGGCGGCCAGGACTTCGGCCGGGAGCGGCCGGGGCGGCGACGGGTTCAGCACGAAGCGGCTGCCGTCCGCGAGACTCCGTACGACCTCCACGACCGTCTCCAGCGGGATCTCCAGCTGTACGGAGACCACCCGGGCGGCCTGGAAGAGGCACCCGGCGGCCTGGACGTCCACGGGGAACAGCTTTCCGTTGGCCCCCGGCGACACCACGATGCTGTTGTCGCCGGACGGGTCGACCGTGATCAGCGCGACCCCGGTCGGCGCGCCGCCGACCAGGACGCCCACCGTGTCGACACCGGCGGCCCGTTGCGAGTCGAGCAGCAGCCGGCCGTGCGCGTCGTCGCCGACCCGGGCCAGCAGGACCGTACGGGCTCCCAGCCGGGCGGCGGCGACCGCCTGGTTGGCGCCCTTGCCGCCGGGGTGGACGGTCAGGTCGGAACCGAGGACCGTCTCGCCGGCGCCCGGCCGCCGCTCGACGCCGATCACGAGGTCGGCGTTGGCCGATCCCACGACCAGGAGGTCGTAGTCGTACATCAATTGACTCCCCACGGTGGTGACTTGGAGTGGTGGACCGGTCCTCGTCAGCCGGTGAACCCGGCCACATTCTCCTTGGTGACGACCTTGACCGGCACCTTGACCGTCGACTCGACCTTCTTGCCCTGAGCGGCGCGCAGGGCGTTGTCCACGGCGATCTTGCCGAGCTGGCTGGGCTGTTGCGCCACGGACGCGTACAGCGTGCCCTGCTTGACGGCGGTCAGGCCGTCCGGCGTGCCGTCGAAGCCGACGACCGGGACCGACGTGCCGGCCTTGGAGCCGAGCGCCTTGATCGCGCCGAGCGCCATCTCGTCGTTGGCGGCGATGACGCCCTGGACGTCGGGGTGCGCCTGGAGCAGGTTCGACATCGCGTCGAGGCCCTTGGTGCGGTCGAAGTCGGCCGGCTGCTGGGCGACGACCTGGATGCCGGGGTAGGCCTTCAGCCCCTTGGCGAAGCCCTCCGCCCGCTCGCGCGCCGCCGAAGTGCCCGCCTGGCCCTGGAGGATGACGATCTTGCCGCTGCCGCCCAGCTTCGTGGCGATGGTCTTGGCGGCGAGTTCACCGCCGACGATGTTGTCGGAGGCGACCAGGGTGTCCACGGCCGCCTTGTTGACGCCCCGGTCGACGGCGATGACCGGGATCTTCGCCTTGTCGGCGGCCTTCACGGAGTTGCTCGCCGCGTCCGAGTCCACCGGGTTGACGATGATCGCGCCGTAGTTCGAACTGGTGAAGTTCTGCAGCTGGTTGGCCTGCTGCGAGGCGTCGTTCTGGGCGTCGGTGACGGTCAGGTCCAGGCCCAGTTTCTTCGCCTCGGCCTGCGCGCCCGACCGGATCTGCACGAAGAACGGGTTGTTGAGCGTGGAGAGCGACAGACCGAGCTTGGGCTTCGACGTCGTGGAGGAGTCGTTGTGGAGGAAGGAGGTGGCACCGACGATCGCGATGGTGACGACGGCCGCGAGCGCGTACGTGGTCGCCTGCTTGCCCTTGCTGCCACCGCCACCGCCCGCACCGGAGGCGGGAGTCGCACCCGCCTTGCGGCGCACGGTGTCGAGCAGGACCGCCAGCGCGATCACGACACCGATGACGACCTGCTGCCAGAAGGCGGACACGGAAAGGAGGTTGAGGCCGTTGCGCAGCACCGCGAGGATCAGCGCGCCGATGAGCGTGCCGGACGCCTTGCCGGTGCCGCCCGCGAGGGACGCGCCGCCGATGACGACCGCCGCGATCGCGTCCAGCTCGTAACCGTCGGCCGCCTGCGGCTGCGCGGAGGAGAGCCGGGAGGCGAGGACGATGCCCGCGGCGGCGGCGAACACGCCGGACAGGGCGTAGATCGCGAGCTTCTGCTTGGACACGCGCAGTCCCGAGAGGCGCGCGGCCTCTTCGTTGCCGCCGATCGCGTACATCGAGCGGCCGATGTAGGTCCGGCCGAGGATGAAGGCCGCGATGAGCCCCATCGCGATCATCACCAGGACCGGCACCGGCAGCCAGCCGCCGAGGGTGTCACCGAGGTGCGAGACCGAGTCCGGGAAGGCGATCGGGGAACCCTGCGAGATGACCAGGGACAGACCGCGCGCCACGGACAGCATCGCCAACGTCGCGATGAACGGCGGCAGTTTGCCGTAGGCGATGAGGAAACCGTTGACGAGACCGGCCGCGATACCCGTGGCGATCGCGAGGATCACCGCGAGGAAGACCGGGACGCCGTGCTGCGTTGCGCTCCAGGCCAGCACGGTGGCCGAGAGGGCCGCGACCGAACCGACCGACAGGTCGATGCCCGCCGAGACGATCACGAAGGTGACGCCGAAGGCGAGGATGGCGGTCACGGCCGCCTGGACACCGACGTTGAGAAGGTTGTCGGTGGTCAGGAAGTCGCCGGACAGCGCCGACATGGCGATGACCAGGACGATGAGGGCGGTCAACGCCCCGTTGTCCAGGAGCAGTCGGCGGATCCCCGAGGCGCCACTCGCGCCCGGCGTGCTCTTGAGCGTGTCAGTGGCCACGGTGGCCCTCCACAGCGGTAGTTGCTTGGTCTGGTGTGCTGGGTGTGCTGACGGCGAGTGCCATCACGGAGTCCTGCGTGGCCTGTTCGGCGGAGAGTTCGCCCGCGATGCGCCCCTGGGCCATCACGAGCACCCGGTCGCTCATGCCGAGGACTTCGGGCAGATCACTGGAGATCATGAGCACGGCGGCACCACCGGCGGTGAGCTGATTGATCAGCTGATAGATCTCGACCTTGGCGCCGACGTCGATGCCGCGGGTCGGCTCGTCGAGGATCAGCACCTTGGTGTCGGCGAGCAGCCACTTGCCGATGACGACCTTCTGCTGGTTGCCGCCGGACAACGTCCGCACCTGCTGGCCGAGTCCGGCCATCCGTACGCCCAGTTGCTTCGCGATCCGCGCGGCGGCGACCCGCTGCCCCTTGAGGTCGACAAGACCACCCTTGGTGGCGGCCCGCATGGTGACGAGCCCGAGGTTCTCCTCGACCGACTGGTCGAGGACGAGCCCTTGCCCCTTGCGGTCTTCGGGCACGAGCCCGATCCCGGCGGCCATGGCCGCGTTGACGTCATGCCTGGGGACGAGTCCACCGGAGACGGTGACGGCTCCCTGGTCGTACGGGTCGGCCCCGAAGACAGCCCGTACGACTTCGGTACGACCTGCCCCGACGAGCCCGGCGATGCCCACGACCTCACCGGCCCGCACCTCGAAGCTGATGTCGTGGAAGACCCCGTCCCGGGTGAGCCCCTCGACGGAGAGCAACGCGGCGCCGGCGTCCGGCCGTTCACGCGGATACTGCTGCTCGATGGAGCGCCCGACCATGAGCCGTACGAGCTCGTCCTCCGGGGTGGAGGCAGGCACCTGTCCCACGCTCTTCCCGTCCCGGATGACGGTGACGCGATCCCCGAGAGCGGCGATCTCCTCAAGATGATGGGTGATGAAGACGATCCCGACGCCGTCCGCGCGCAGTTGACGCACAATCGCGAACAGCTTCTCGACCTCTTCCGAGGTGAGCACGGCGGTCGGCTCGTCCATGATGAGCACGCGCGCGTTCAGACTGAGCGCCTTCGCGATCTCGACCATCTGCAGCCGCGCGATACCGAGTTCACGGACACGCGCACGTGGAGACACGTTCACGCCCACGCGCTCCAGCAGAACGGCGGCATCGGCCTCCATCCGCTTCCGGTCGATCATCCCGAGCCGACGCGGCTGCCGCCCCAGGAAGATGTTCTCGGCGACCGTCAGATCGGGAACGAGGTTGAACTCCTGGTAGATGGTGGCGATCCCGAGCCGCGCGGAGTCCTGCGCACTGTGGATGCGCACCTCCTCGCCGGCGGCCAGGATGCGGCCGCCGTCGGGGCGGTAGGCGCCGGAGAGCATCTTGATGAGGGTGCTCTTGCCCGCGCCGTTCTCACCGAGCAGCACATGGACCTCACCCCGACGCAGATCGAAGTCGACGCCGTCCAGCGCGACGACACCGGGGAAGGTCTTGCGGATGCCCTCGATGCGCAGCAACTCGTCCTGGTTGCTCACGACTGGCTCCTTCGAACAGGTTGAACTGGGGCAGTTCCAACAGGGGGTTGCGCGGAGTCCGGTTCGCCGCACGAGCGGCGCACGACCAGCCGGGCAGGGAGGATGACGGACTGCGGCGCCCGCCCCTCGATCCGGTCGACGAGCGCGCGAACGGCGGCCCGCCCGAGGTCACCGGTCGGCTGAGCGATCGCGGTGATCGGCGGATCGGTGTGCACGAACCACCGGATGTCGTCGAACGCGGCCAGCGCGAGATCCTCCGGAACCCGCAGCCCACGCGCGCGTACGGCGTCCAGGGCGCCCAGGGCCATCAGGTTGTCGGCCGCGAAGACGACCTCGGGCGGCTCGGCCAGATCGAGGAACCCTTCGGTCACCCGCCGCCCGCTCTCGACCTGGAAGTCGCCCTGCCCGATGTAGACGTCGGGGAGGGGAATCCCGTACTCGCCGAGCGCGTCCCGGAAGGCGGCGACGCGCTCGCTACCGGTGGTGGTGGCGGAAGGCCCCGCGATGATGGCGAGCCGGCGATGCCCGAGCCCGTGCAGATGGGCGACGAGATCCCGGATCGCGGCCCGTCCGTCGGCCCGCACGACGGGCACGTCCAGGCCCGGGATCCACCGGTCCACGAACACCATCGGGGTCCCCGCGCGGGCGGCGTCCAGCATCCCGGGGGAGCCGCCGTCGGTGGGGGACACGAGCAGTCCGTCGATACGACGGTCCAGCAGCGTCCGCACGTGGTGGTCCTGCAGCTCCGGCCGCTCGTCGGCGTTGCCGATGATCACGCTGTACCCGAGCGCGCGGGCCTCCTCCTCGACGGAGCGGGCCAGCTCGGTGAAGTACGGGTTGAGCACATCGCTGATGACCAGGCCGAGGGTGCGGGTCTGATCGGTGCGCAGCGAACGGGCGACGGCGTTCGGGCGGTAGCCCAGCGCCTCTACGGCGGCCAGCACACGTGTGCGTGCGTCGTCACTGACCGACGGATGGTCGTTCAGCACCCGCGACACCGTGGCCACGGAAACCCCGGCCTCGGCGGCGACGTCCTTGATGCTCGCCATCGCCGTTCCACCTCCTCGTGGAATCGATTACATGGAGGATTGGAATCGATTACATGCGAGTTATCAAGGGGGTGTGACCGGATTGTGATGTGGGAGCCCCGTGTCTTTGGCCAAGGGAAACGGAGGTGCGTCGGGTCGGCGGTCCGGGCAGCATGGCGGGGTGGCCGACCTGCTGTGGGATGACGTGAAGTGCTTCTTCGACCTGGACTCGACGGGGTCGCTGCCGGACGTGCGTGTCCCGAATGCCTCGATGGAGGACTGGCAGGCGGTTCTCGATCTTGTCGCCGAGAAGGGCTGGAAGTGCCAGTACTCCGAGGGACAGACGGTGCTTTCAGTGCCTCGGGCGGAGGTCGTGCTGTCCCGCCCGACGGATGCCGAGTGCCCGGAACTGAGGGTCTGGCCGACCGTCGATGTGTTGGCGATCTTCCGTTTCCACGCCGCTGACGAAGTTGACTTCGACGTCGATCTGCGGGAGTTGCAGGGCCAGGACCGACTTGATGTGCTCTGTGACTTCTTCCGGGAGATCGGGCGGCGGTTGGGTAGCCCGGTGCTGATGGACCCGGAGGGCGAGTACGGCCATCCGGTGCTCGGCTTCGACGTCGAGGCCGATCGAGTCCTTCTCCTCGCGGACTCTCAAGTCGGGTGACTGAGGCCGGCTGCCCGCTCGTCCTGCAACAGACGATCAAGGCGATCAAGGCGGCCGGGTTCGAGATCGCCCCCGACCTGTGGGTCATGAGGGGCGCGGCCAACTGCAACCAGTGCCACGCCGGGTGCCACGACTCGCCCAAGTAGTCATGAGCAGCGGGTGAGTTGGGGCCTGTCCCCGTACGTTGGGGGGCCTCTCGCCGGGAAGGGCCGCCGCATGTCATTGGCTGAGTCCTGGGACAGGTATGCGGTCGGGAGTCGACGCTCCCCTCGACGAGCTGTCCAACCTGCCCTCGGTGATCGGCGCGCCGACCACCGTCGCGTGGAACGCCGAGGAAGGCATCCTGGACCTGCTTGCCACCGCCCGGACCCGCCCGGACCGGGAGCAGGTCCGCGATCTGCTGTACCGGTTCTGCCGCCGATGCGCCGGCCTTCCCGAACTGCAGCGCATGGCCGCAACCGTCGAGACATGGCGGCCGGAGACCCTTGCGTTCCCGCACACCGGGATCACCGACGCCGGCTCCGAAGGCACCCGCCGGGTCATCAAGACCATCGCCCGCGACGCCTACGGCTAATTTCGTTGAGCCCGCACTCTGCGATCGTGTTGGCTGGCGGCACCGAACTGTCAGTACCGCAGGTGTCCGCCTGGCTGTAGCAGGGAGTTGAACGTGCAGGACGGTGTTGTCGACCCCGTTGCCCACAATCGGGCAGCCTGGGACAAGTATGTCCAAGAGGGCAACGAGTGGTCGAGGCCGGTGAGTGCTGAGGATGTCGAGCGCGCCCGCACGGGCGACTGGTCGACCGTTCTCATAGGGCGTGAGCCGGTCGACCGCTCCTGGCTGCCGGCGGACCTGACCGGCAAGGACGTGTTGTGCCTGGCCTCCGGCGGTGGCCAGCAGGGTCCGATCCTCGCCGCCGCGGGGGCGCGGGTCACCGTATTCGACAACTCACCCCGTCAGCTCGGCCAGGACCAGATGGTGGCGGCGCGCGACGGACTCGAACTGCGCACCGTCCTGGGCGACATGCGCGACCTCGGTGCCTTCGGCGACGCGGCATTCGACGTCGTGTTCCATCCGGTCTCCAACCTGTTCGTACCGGACTTGGCTCCGGTATGGCGTGAGTGCTTCCGCGTCCTGCGACCGGGCGGAACTCTGCTCGCGGGCTTCCTCAACCCTGATGTGTACTTGTTCGACCACGAGGCGCTCGACGAGCGCGGCGAGCTGATCGTCGCGCACAAGCTGCCCTACAGCGATGTCACGCAGTACTCCGCCGAGGAACGCGCCACGAAGTTCGGCGCGGATGCCGCACTTGAATACAGCCACACCCTCACCGACCAGATCGGCGGGCAACTCGCTGCGGGATTCGTCCTCACCGGCTTCACGGAAGCGCCGCACCAATCCGACGCATCCGCCCCATACATGTCGCACTATTTCGCGACGCTGGCGGTCAAGCCGGCCTGACCCAGCCCCCCGCTAACTTCGCTGAGCCGTCATTCCTCGGGCGGCAGCAAAACGCAATGACGCTTCCTGACCGATCTTGCCCATACGCTGCTCCGGATCCGCCCCGGCAGCCAGAAGCAATCGAAACACGGCGCCGTGTCCCCCCACGGCAATGTCAAGTGCGGTACGGCCGCGCCCACTTGTCATGTCTGTGAGCACGCCTTCTCTCAGGAAGCTCGCCACACGCTGCTCGATTCCGGTCTGCCGCTGCTGATGCCAGATCCTCGACCAACGTATCTCCCGTTCACCGGAGGGACTTCGTCTCACCTCAAGCCGCGCCAAGCTCGCACCACACGAGCTTCCCCCGCCTGCCGTTCCGGGACAGCGGCTGCCAGCCCCACTGATCGGCGCAGGCCTGGACCAGTGCGAGGCCGCGGCCGTCTTCCGAGTCGCCGAGTTCCTCCAACGGCCTTGGCGGCTCAGGCGGTTCGGGATCGGCGTCCCATGCCCCGAGCCGCAGTACCCCCGCCGCCCAGCCCACCCGCAGGGCGGCGGGCCCCTTCGTATGCCGTACGGCGTTGGCGACCAGCTCCGTCGCGAGGAGTTCGGCGGTGTCGGCCAGCTGGATCAGTCCGTGCACCGTGAGGATCAGGCGGAGGGTGCGGCGGCTGACGGTGACGGCACGCAGGTCGTTCGGGATGTGGAGGCAGTACTCCCAGGGGATGGGTGGGGTTGGGATTTCGGGCATGCGGCAACTCCGGTTCGGTGGTGGGGATTTCGGAGGACTGCGGGGTGTCGCGGGCGGTGGCTTGCCGCAGCCGTCCTGGCAGGACGGAGTGGTGCGCTTCCGGTACCCCGGGGTTTCCGCAGCGTGTGCGTCGCGTCACCGACGGTAGACCTAGCATTTTAAGTTTCGCAAGCCGGTCGCGTAATCTGACCCCCGAACGAGTCGCGCCCACCGGCGCGTTGGGAGGGGTAGTCGTGGCACTGAGGCGCGAGCCAACGGCACGTCAGATGCGCCTGGCGGTCGAGTTGCGCAGACTCCGCGACGCGGCAGGTCTCGCGGCCCGCGAGGGGGCGGCACTGCTCGGAGTGAGCTCCGCACAGATCAGTCAGATCGAGGCGGCTCTGGCCGGCGTCAGTGAAAAGCGGCTGCGCCGTTTGGCGGCCAACTACGCAGCCACGGATGAGGAGTTCATCGACGCCCTGGTCGCGATGGCGACCGACCGGACTCGCGGCTGGTGGGAGGAGTACCGAGGTTCGCTGCCCACACCGTTCCTCGACCTCGCCGAGTTGGAACATCACGCCTGCTACCGATGGGACGTGGACTTCCTGCACATCCCGGGACTTCTGCAGACCGAGGACTACGCCCGAGCCCTCTTCTCCTACGTGAACCCGGAGTTCCCGAAGAGCGAGGTGGAGAGCTGGGTGGAACACCGGATGAAGCGCAGAGTCATCATCGAGCGCCCCGACCCAATCCCGTATGAGACGTTGATCCACGAGGCGGCCCTGCGCATCCGGGTCGGTGACCAGATCGCGGCGCGGACCCAACTCACCCGTGTCCTGGAACTCTCCGAAGCCGACCACGTCACCGTGCGTGTCATCCCCTTCGATCTGAACGGCTTCGGCGGGGCCGGGAGTGCCATGGTGTACGCGGGCGGCGCTGTCCCGCAGTTGGACACCGTGGTACGCGACGGTCCCAACGGCCCCGTTTTCATTGACTCCGAGGCCCAGCTCAACCGCTATCGAACCCTCTTCCGTAGGGTGGAGGCGGTGTCATTCGAACCCCAGCGTTCGCGTGACTTCATCCACAGGCTGGCGAAGGAGCTGTGACCGCATGATCACCCCTGGCATTTGGCAGAAGTCATCGTTCTCCGGGGGCGGCCAGGGCGACGCCTGTGTGGAGATCGCCCATCGCCACCCGCACATAGCCATCAGGGACTCCAAAGTCCCTACCCACGCCACCCTCACCTTCCCCACCGAGGCTTTCACCGTCTTCATCAGCAGGCTGGCGAAGGATCTGTGAGGCACCCCGTGGACACCCGCGACCGTTGGCGCAAGTCGTCCTACTCCGGCGCGGGCGACGGTGACTCCTGCGTGGAGATCGCCAACCGCCCCGCCCGCATAGCCATACGCGACTCCAAGACCCCCGCCCGCACCTCCCTCACCCCCACCTTCACCACCTTCATAGAAGCCCTGAAGCAGCACCCCCACCCCTGACCCCACCCCCACTGTCACACCCGCCCGGTACCGTCGACCCATGTCCAACCAGGCGGCAAAACCGGGGACCCCCACAGGCGAGCGCCACCTCGCCGTCCTCGAAGGCGTCCTGGAGCGCATCACCTACGCCAACGAGGAGAACGGCTACACGGTCGCCCGCGTGGACACCGGCCGAGGCGGCGGCGATCTCCTCACCGTCGTAGGCGCGCTGCTCGGCGCCCAGGCCGGCGAATCCCTCCGCATGGAAGGCCGTTGGGGCTCGCACCCCCAGTACGGCAAGCAGTTCACCGTAGAGAACTACACAACGCTGCTCCCCGCCACGATCCAGGGCATCCGCCGCTACCTCGGCTCAGGCCTCGTCAAAGGCATCGGCCCCGTCTTCGCCGACCGCATCACCCAGCACTTCGGCCTGGACACCCTGCAGATCATCGAGGACGAGCCCAAGCGCCTCATCGAGGTTCCCGGACTCGGCCCCAAACGCACCAAGAAGATCGCCGACGCCTGGGAGGAGCAGAAGGCGATCAAGGAGGTCATGCTCTTCCTCCAGACCGTCGAGGTGTCCACGTCGATCGCGGTCCGCATCTACAAGAAGTACGGCGACGCGTCGATCGCGATAGTGAAGAACCAGCCGTACCGCCTCGCCTCGGACGTCTGGGGCATCGGGTTCCTCACCGCCGACAAGATCGCCCAGTCCGTCGGCATCCCGCACGACAGCCCTGAGCGCGTCAAGGCAGGCCTGCAGTACGCCCTTTCGCAGGCCACCGATCAGGGCAACTGCTACCTCCCCGAGGAACGCCTGATCGCCGACGCGGTCAAACTCCTCCAGGTCGACACCGGCCTCGTCATCGAGTGCCTCGCCGAACTCGCCCTCCCGGACGAGGAGTCGGGCGACCCCGGTGTCGTACGCGAAAAAGTCCCCGGCCCCGACGGCGACGCGGACCCCGTCACCGCCGTCTACCTCGTCCCCTTCCACCGCGCCGAACTCTCCCTCGCCGCCCAGCTCCGCCGCCTCCTGCGCGCCGAGGCGGACCGCATGCCCGGCTTCCACGACGTGGCCTGGGACAAGGCGCTGACCTGGCTGAAGGGGAAGACGGGCGTGGAACTCGCCCCCGAGCAAGAGGCCGCCGTCAAGCTCGCGTTGACCAAGAAAGTGGCCGTCCTCACCGGTGGCCCCGGCTGCGGCAAGTCCTTCACCGTCCGCTCGATCATCGAACTGGCCCGCGCCAAGAAGGCCAAGGTCGTCCTCGCCGCCCCCACCGGCCGCGCCGCCAAACGCCTGGCCGAACTCACCGGCGCCGAAGCCTCAACTGTCCACCGCCTGCTGGAACTCAAGCCCGGCGGCGACGCGGCCTACGACAAGGACCGCCCCCTGGACGCCGACCTGGTGGTCGTGGACGAGGCCTCCATGCTCGACCTGCTCCTCGCCAACAAACTCGTCAAAGCCGTGCCCCCAGGAGCCCACATCCTCTTCGTAGGAGACGTGGACCAACTCCCCAGCGTCGGCGCCGGCGAGGTGCTGCGGGACCTGCTGGCCGACGGCGGTCCGATCCCCGCCGTACGCCTCACGCGCGTGTTCCGCCAGGCCCAGCAGTCGGGCGTGGTCACCAACGCGCACCGGATCAACTCCGGCCAACACCCCGTCACCGACGGCATGAAGGACTTCTTCCTCTTCGTCGAGGACGACACGGAGGAGGCGGGCCGGCTCACCGTGGACGTGGCGGCCCGGCGGATTCCGGCCAAGTTCGGGCTCGACCCGCGCCGGGACGTGCAGGTCCTCGCGCCCATGCACCGGGGACCGGCGGGCGCGGGCAACCTCAACGGCCTGCTGCAACAGGCGATCACGCCCGGCCGTCCCGACGTCCCCGAGAAGCGGTTCGGCGGCCGGGTCTTCCGCGTCGGCGACAAGGTCACCCAGATCCGCAACAACTACGAGAAGGGCGAGAACGGCGTCTTCAACGGCACGGTCGGCGTCGTCACCTCACTCGACCCGGTGGACCAGCGCCTCACGGTGCTGACGGACGAGGACGAGGAGGTTCCGTACGAATTCGATGAACTGGACGAGCTGGCGCACGCGTACGCGGTGACCATCCACCGCTCCCAGGGCAGCGAGTACCCGGCCGTCGTGATCCCGGTCACCACGAGCGCGTGGACCATGCTTCAGCGGAACCTGTTGTATACGGCCATCACCCGGGCCAAACAGCTGGTCGTGCTGGTCGGATCGCGCAAGGCGATCGGCCAGGCCGTGCGCACGGTGTCGGCGGGACGACGCTGCACGGCACTGGACTTCAGACTGAGCGGGAAATCGGACTGACCGTGAAAAATGATCGATCAAATGAGTCAGGAAGGTCACACAGCACTTCCTGATAGCGGGGTGGAGGGGGCAGGATGAACAGGTTGACGGCACTGAGTGCCGCCAATAGGCCCAATGGTCGACCCCGAGTGCACTCTCCTGCGCCAAATGGGGGATGGTAGAGACAGTCAGGGCAACCTCGAAGAAGAGGCACAACGTCGGTGAGGGATGACGTGAGCGACAACTCTGTAGTACTGCGGTACGGCGACGGCGAGTACACCTACCCGGTGATCGACAGCACCGTCGGCGACAAGGGCTTCGACATCGGGAAGCTCCGCGCCCAGACCGGTCTGGTGACGCTGGACAGCGGTTACGGGAACACCGCCGCCTATAAATCCGCCATCACCTACCTCGACGGTGAGCAGGGCATCCTCCGGTACCGCGGCTACCCGATCGAGCAGCTGGCCGAGCGCTCCACCTTCGTGGAGGTCGCCTACCTGCTGATCAACGGCGAGCTGCCGACCGTCGACGAGCTCACCGTGTTCAAGAACGACATCACGCAGCACACCCTGCTGCACGAGGACGTCAAGAACTTCTACAAGGGCTTCCCGCGCGACGCCCACCCGATGGCGATGCTGTCGTCGGTCGTCTCGGCGCTGTCCACCTTCTACCAGGACAGCCACAACCCGTTCGACGAGAAGCAGCGCAACCTCTCCACGATCCGGCTGCTCGCCAAGCTTCCGACGATCGCGGCGTACGCGTACAAGAAGTCGATCGGCCACCCGTTCGTCTACCCGCGCAACGACCTCGGCTACGTCGAGAACTTCCTGCGCATGACCTTCTCGGTCCCGGCCCAGGAGTACGACCTCGACCCGGTCGTCGTCTCCGCGCTCGACAAGCTGCTGATCCTGCACGCGGACCACGAGCAGAACTGCTCCACGTCCACGGTCCGCCTCGTCGGCTCGTCCCAGGCGAACATGTTCGCGTCGATCTCGGCCGGCATCAACGCGCTGTGGGGCCCGCTGCACGGCGGCGCCAACCAGTCCGTCCTGGAGATGCTGGAAGGCATCCAGGCGAACGGCGGCGATGTCGACTCCTTCATCCGCAAGGTGAAGAACAAGGAGGACGGCGTCCGCCTGATGGGCTTCGGCCACCGGGTGTACAAGTCCTTCGACCCGCGCGCGAAGATCATCAAGGCGGCGGCGCACGACGTCCTCTCGGCCCTCGGCAAGTCCGACGAGCTGCTGGACATCGCGCTGAAGCTCGAAGAGCACGCGCTGTCGGACGACTACTTCGTCTCGCGCAACCTCTACCCGAACGTCGACTTCTACACCGGCCTGATCTACCGGGCCATGGGCTTCCCGACCGAGATGTTCACGGTCCTGTTCGCCCTGGGCCGCCTCCCGGGCTGGATCGCCCAGTGGCACGAGATGATCAAGGAGCCCGGCTCCCGCATCGGCCGCCCGCGCCAGATCTACACGGGCGTCGTCGAGCGGGACTTCATCCCGGTCGAGGGCCGCTGAAGCACTCCGCCAAGAACGCCGCTGGGTCCGTAGGTTGTTCGCTGCGGGCCCGGTGGGGGCTGGTCGCGCAGTTCCCCGCGCCCCTAAAAGCAGAGCGCTGCAGCACGGCAGCAACCCCGGACCACAGCAAGCCCGCGCCCTTTCGACCCCCTCGCCCCACGCCGGCGAGTGAGCCGAAGGGGCGCGCCTGTGTCGAGAGCGCGAACGCGCGGAGGCCCGAAGGGTCGAGCACGATCGCGCTCTCGACACAGGCTTTGGCGCCCCGGAGGCGAACCGAGCTCGAAAAAAGAGGGGAAGAAGGCGCCCTGCCGACGGTCCCCCCACGGGCCGGCGTACAGGGCGCCTTCCCATGTCCCGGTGCGGATTCCCCCCACGGGATCCGGCCGGGCGTCTTAGAGAACCAGCGCCTGAATCGCTGTACTGCGTACTGCCGAAGCCCGATGAAGCTGAGCTTCGTTGAGTAGAACGAGCAAAACTCCTCGTACTACTGGGTGGAGCCAGTGATGTGTGCGATCTGCCGGGACATCGCACGTCGGGAGGGCCGCTCAAAGCTCCCCGTTGTACGTGCCCCGGCAACGCATCTCTGAGGAAGTCCCCCAAGACATCCTCAGATGCCAGTTCGCGCCCCCCAAGACGCTTGCTGACATCGTCAACTTAGACCTTCGAACCCCTTCGATGGTTACGTTCACATCACTGTGATCTGCGTCTCTTGCATATGTCCGTTAGGTGCGCAAGAGCCCCGATGTCGTGGTCGGGGCCCCAGCGTAAGGATGATGCGCGAGCCTTGTGAAGAGCTTATGTGAGGCCGTCGTCCGTCTCTAGGGGGACTCTTACTTCGACTTCCCGTAACTCCCGGTAACTTTGCGGAACTTCAGCGAAATGTCCGAAGTCGCAGGCTGTTGGAGACCACGAACACCGACGAGAAGGCCATCGCGGCCCCCGCGATCATGGGATTCAGCATCCCCGCGGCGGCCAGCGGAAGCGCCGCCACGTTGTATCCAAAAGCCCACACGAGATTGCCCTTGATGGTGCTGAGCGTCCGCCGGGACAGCCGGATCGCGTCCGCGGCCACCCGCAGGTCGCCGCGCACCAGTGTCAGATCGCTCGCCTCGATCGCCGCGTCCGTCCCGGTGCCCATCGCGAGCCCGAGATCGGCGGTGGCGAGCGCGGCGGCGTCGTTCACGCCGTCGCCGACCATGGCGACGCTCCGCCCCTCGCCCTGCAGCCGTCGTACGACAGCGACCTTGTCCTCGGGCAGCACCTCGGCGATGACGTTCCCGGGGTCGATCCCGACGGCCGCTGCCACCGCTTCCGCGACCGCCCGGTTGTCCCCGGTCAGCAGCACCGGCGTGAGCCCGAGGGCGCGCAGCTGCCGTACAGCTTCCTCGCTGGTGTCCTTGACCGCGTCGGCGACGGCGACGACTCCGCGCGCGGCGCCGTCCCAGCCGACCACCACGGCCGTACGTCCGCCGCTCTCGGCCTCGGACCTGGCGCGGGCCAACTCCTCCGGGAGATCGTCGTAGAGGCGCCCCACGGCCACCTCGCGGCCCTCCACGCGGCCGCGGACGCCACGGCCGGGCACGTTCTCGAAGTGCTCGGCGGGCGGCAGCGGTCCGACCCGCTCCTCCGCGCCCGCCGCGACGGCCCGCGCGACGGGGTGCTCGGAGGCATGCTCCAGGGCGCCCGCGAGGCGCAGCAGCTCCCGCTCGTCGGTGCCTTCGGCGACGTGGACCTCCTGGAGGGTCATGCGGCCGGTGGTGATCGTGCCGGTCTTGTCGAGGACGACCGTGTCGACGCGGCGGGTGGACTCCAGGACCTCGGGGCCCTTGATCAGGATGCCGAGCTGGGCGCCGCGGCCGGTGCCGACCATGAGGGCGGTCGGGGTGGCCAGGCCCAGCGCGCACGGGCAGGCGATGATCAGCACGGCGACGGCCGCGGTGAACGCGGCGGCCACATCGCCGGTGACTCCGAGCCACACCCCGAACGTGCCGAGCGCGATCAGCAGCACCACCGGCACGAAGATCCCGGAGATCCGGTCGGCGAGCCGCTGCACCTCGGCCTTGCCGTTCTGCGCGTCCTCCACCAGCCGCGCCATCCGCGCGAGTTGGGTGTCCGACCCGACACGGCTCGCCGCTACGACGAGTCGCCCGCCGGCGTTCACGGTCGCGCCGGTGACCGTGTCACCCGGTGCCACGTCCACCGGCACCGACTCGCCGGTCAGCATCGACGCGTCGACCGCCGAGGCGCCCTCGACGACCGTACCGTCGGTCGCGATCTTCTCCCCGGGCCGTACGACGAAGTGGTCCCCGACGGCCAACTCGGCCACGGGCAGCCGTACTTCACGACCGCCCCGTAGTACGGCGACGTCCTTGGCGCCCAGTTGCATGAGCGCGCGCAGGGCCGCGCCCGCACGACGCTTGGAGCGGGCCTCCAGATAGCGGCCCAGCAGGATCAACGCGACGACTCCGGCGGCCACTTCGAGGTAGATCGTCGAGGCGCCGTCCGTGCGCGAGACGGTGAGGCGGAACTCGTCGTGCATGCCGGCCATGCCCGCGTCGCCCCAGAACAGCGCCCACAGCGACCAGCCGAACGCGGCCAGCGTGCCGACGGAGACGAGGGTGTCCATGGTCGCTGCGCCGTGCCGCGCGTTGGTGAACGCGGCCTTGTGGAACGGGAGTCCGCCCCAGACGACGACGGGCGCGGCGAGGGTGAGCGCGAGCCACTGCCAGTTGTCGAACTGGAGGGCCGGGATCATCGAGAGCAGCACGACGGGTACGGCGAGGAGTGCGGAAACGGTCAACCGCTCGCGCAGGGAGGCCAGTTCGGGGTCCGGGGCGTCCTCAGGGGCTTCCGTCTCCGGTTCCGGCGGCGCGGGTTCCTCGGCGGTGTACCCGGTCTTCACCACGGTCGCGATGAGGTCGGCGACCTGGATGCCCGCCGGGTAGCTGACCTTCGCCTTCTCGGTCGCGTAGTTGACCGTGGCGCTGACGCCGTCCATGCGGTTGAGCTTTTTCTCGACGCGGGCCGCGCAGGAGGCGCAGGTCATCCCGCCGATGAGCAACTCGACCTCGGCGGCGGATTCGGGAGCCGCGGCTATGGGTGTCTCCGCGGTGGTGGGTGTCGCTGTGGTGGTGCTGGTCATGTCCGGACTCCAGACATCGGACCGGACCGCGCGGAGCCAGTATCAGCTGGTCGGCACGGCCCGGTCGAAAAACGGAAGTGTCGTGCGGGGCGCTCCGCCGGAACCGCGGCGGGTTTCGCCCGATCCGCTGTGTCAGACCTGGCCGACGAGCTCGAAGCCCGCCTCGTCGACCGCCGCGCGGACGGTCTCGTCGTCGAGGGGGGCGGCGGACACGACGGTGACCTCGCCGGTCGACGCGACGGCCTTCACCGAGGTGACGCCGGGCAGCTGGGAGATCTCGCCGGAGACGGAGCCCTCGCAGTGTCCGCAGCTCATTCCGCTCACCTTGTAGACGGTGGTGACGGAACCCTGGGTGTCGGTCTGGGCGGTCATGTCGTTCTCCTCGTGGAGGCGTGTGGAGGCAGATGGGGTCGGAGTGGCCCACGGTGGCTCACTCTGTGCTCCACACTATACCCCTAGGGGGTATTTTTCCAAGAGGGGTCGCGCCGGGCCAGCGACCGCACCCAGGCGATGCCGAGCAGGGCCACGAGCACCATTCCGCCCACCGAGAACGTCGTGAACAGGTGCTCCTGCTGGTCGGTCGGACTCGGGATGTACCCCTGGGCGAACAGCTGCTTGTCCAGGCCCGTGCCCGACAGCCGGGCCACCAGCCAGATGGCGATGCCGTGCGTCGAGTCCCACAGGGCGTGCAGCAAGGAGACGCCGAGATACGTGCCGACCACCGGCGCGGTGAACCGGAAGCGCCCGTTCAACTGCCGGTACGTGAGCAGGACGCCGCCCGCGATCGCCGTCCACAGGCCGTGCCCGAAGGGGGCGAGGACCCCGCGCAGGATCTCGGTCTCCAGGAGTGCCCGCAGATCGATGCCCTTGGTGGAGACGGCCGCGTTGAACGCGTACCCGGCGCTCTCCAGGGCCGCGAAGCCGAAGCCGACCGTCGCGCCGAGCACCAGCCCGGCGCGCATCCCGTGCAGCCGCGGCTGCCGGCGCAGCACGAACATCAGCGCCCCCAGCTTCACGGCCTCCTCGATGAGGCCGACCCCGACGAACATCCACAAGGAGGGATGCAGCAGGTAGTACTCCATCACCGAGGCGCCCAGCACCCCGAGCGTGCCGCCGGTCAGGAAGCAGCCCAGGATCACGCTGACGCCCAGGTCGCGCCCGTGCCGTTCGTACGCCCACAGGACGAAGGTCACCGGCACCAGGAAGCTGCCGAGCAGGATCAGCGTCGGCAACAGGGTGGTGTTCTTCGTCGCGTACGTGACCAGCGCGGTCAGCACCCACAGCGCCAGCCCGCCGCCCAGGCAGTGCTTCCACAGGCCGGTACGGATCTGGGGGTACGTCGGCGGCGGCTGCTGCGGCCCGGGGATACGGGCCCGGGGCGCACCGGGCGGCGGAGAGTAGGTCACGGCAAATCCCCTCGTACTCCTACAGGGCAGATTTACCGGCACTTTATGGTAGATACGCCTCATGTCGCAGTCCGGGACGCTCATCCTGATCATGGCCATCGCCGTACTGGCCCCCCTGCTGGCCTACGCGATCGGCCGCCGGCTCCCCGTCCCGCTGGTCATCTTCGAGATCCTCCTGGGCATCCTCGTCGGTCCCGACGTACTCGGCTGGGCGGGCGACGGACAGGTGATCGACACCCTCTCCGACCTCGGCCTGACGATGCTGATCTTCCTCGCCGGGTACGAGATCGAGTTCGACAGGATCCGGGGGGACACGCTCAAACGGTCGGTACGCGCGTGGCTGATCTCTTTGGCCGTGGGCCTGGCCCTGGCCACCCTCCTCTCCGGCTGGTCCAAGGGCGTCTACATCGGTACGGCCCTCACCAGCACCGCCCTCGGCACGGTCCTGCCGGTGCTGCGCGACGCCGGGGACCTGCGCTCGCGCTTCGGCTCCGTGATGCTGGCGGTCGGCGCGGTGGGGGAGTTCGGGCCGGTCATCGCGATGGCGCTGCTGCTCAGTGGCCGCGCACCGGGCCGTTCCACCGCACTCCTGGCCGCGTTCGCCCTGCTCACCGCCGCGGCCGTGTGGTGGGCGCTGCGCCCCCGCCCGCCGTGGTTCTCCCGGATCATCGCCAAGACCCTGCACAGCAGCGGCCAGTTCGCCGTACGACTGGTGGTCCTCCTCCTGGCGGTCATGCTGGGCATCTCCCAGGCCCTCGGCCTCGACACCCTCCTCGGCGCCTTCGCCGCCGGCCTGATCACCCGCCTGGTGCTGCACGGCGCGGCCCCGGAGAGCGCGGGTTCGGTCCTGGAGAAGGTGGAGGCGATGGGCTTCGGCTTCCTGGTACCGGTGTTCTTCGTGGTCACCGGCATCGAGTTCGACCTGGACGCCCTGCTGTCCGGCGGCCGCGCCCTGCTCCTGCTCCCGGTGTTCCTGGCCCTCTTCCTGCTCGTCCGCGGCCTTCCGGTCTACGTCCTCGCCCCGCGCGATCTCGTACGACGGGACCGGCGCGCCCTCACGCTCCTCGCGTCCACCGCGCTGCCACTGGTCGTCGCGATCACCACCATCGGGGTCGACGACAAGGTGTTGAAGTCGTCGGACGCGGCCGCGCTGGTGGGGGCGGCGATGGTGTCGGTGCTGGTGTTTCCGCTGGTCGCGCTGCGGCTGCGGGGGGAGCGGCCGGTGGCGGAGGAGGCCGTCAGGGGGTCCGAGTCGTGGTGAGGTCCCCCGGGGCCCGGTTCTCGGCGACCACCGGCGCCAGATAGCGGATCAGGACCTTCTTCAGCTCCTGGATGTAGGCCTCGCGCTCGGCGCCCTCGTGGGAGAGGACCAGTTCGAGGCCGGCCTTGTAGAGGCCCAGGCACATGCGGGCGGTGCGGGTGACGTCGGCGGCGGGGGCGTCGGGCAGGAACACCGCGATCACTGTCTCTATCCCGGTGAGCAGGTTCGCGTGCAGCGCGTCGTGGTCCTCGGCGAGCCGGCCGGGGATGTCCGGGCCGTGCATCAGGGCGAAGAACACCGGGTGCCGGCAGTTGAACGCGGTGAAACGGTCGACCACCGCGCCGACCGCCTCCTCCAGCGGGGTCGACGGGTCGACCGGGGCGAGCGCCTCGCCGTACATGTCCCGCATCTCGTGCAGCAGCCGGTCGCCCAGCTCGATCGCGATCGCTTCCTTGTTCGGGAAGAACTGGTAGAGCGTGCCCGGTGAGACGCCGGCCTCGCGGGCGATGGCGTTGGTGCTGGACGCGGTGTAGCCCGTCGTGCAGAAGACGGAGGCGGCGGCCTCCAGCAGCTGGGCGATGCGGCGCTCGCCGCGGGCCTGGCGGCGGGGGCCTGTCTTCTCCTGGTCCACGGGCACGAGTTATCCCCAGCTCTCCGAACGGCGTTGACAAACACGAGCGGTCGCTCGCATTCTGGGGCTCCGGCGAAACGCGAGCGGTGTCTCGTGTTTCCCATTCTATTGCAGGGCCGACCCATGCCACCGCTCCGCTCGGAGGCCGGGTCAAGGTGAAGGGGAGCACCGCACGATGACCGAAGTCAACAGCCCGCCGCGGCTCGGGGGATGGACGCGTTTCGTGACCGCCCGCCCCCGGTTGTCGCTGCTCGTGGCCCTGGTGCTCACCGCGCTCGCCGTGGTCGCCGGCAGCGGGGTCGCCGACCGGCTGGGCAGCGGCGGCTGGGAGGACCCGAACGCCCAGTCGACGTACGCGACCAAGGCGCTGGAGCGCGAGTTCCCGGCCTCGCAGCCCAACCTCCTGCTGCTCGTCGACTCCGGCAGCGCCTCGGTGGACGACCCGGCGGTCACCGCCGAGGCCGCCCGCCTCACCGCCCGCCTGGCGAGCGAGCGGGGCATCACCGGTGTCGGCTCCTACTGGCAGACCAGATCCCCGTCCCTGCGCGCGAAGGACGGTCACGAGGCGCTGATCGCCGCGCACCTCACGGGCGACGAGAAGGCGACGAACGACACCCTGGACCGCATCGCCCCCGCCCTTCGCGGCACGCACGGCCCGGTGCACGTCAAGGTCGGCGGCATCGTCGCGGTCCGCCACGAGATGCAGACGATCATCAAGGAGGACCTGGCCCGCGCCGAGATGATCGCCCTGCCGCTGACCCTGCTCCTGCTGGTGATGGTCTTCGGCTCAGCGATCGCGGCCCTGCTGCCCCTGGGCATCGGCATCGTCGCGATCCTCGGGACCAACGCGGTGCTGCGCGGCCTCACGGAGTTCACCGACGTCTCGGTCTTCGCGATGAACCTCACCACGGCCCTGGGCCTCGGACTGGCCATCGACTACGCCCTGTTCATCGTCCGCCGCTTCCGCGAGGAACTGGCCACCGGCGCCGACCCGTTGACGGCCATCGCCACCACCCTGCGCACAGCCGGTCGCACGGTGCTTTTCTCCGCCCTCACGGTCGCGGTCTCCCTGGCCGCGATGCTGGTCTTCCCGATGTACTTCCTGCGCTCCTTCGCCTACGCGGGCATCGCCGTGGTCCTCCTGGCCGCGGCGGCCGCCCTGATCCTCCTCCCGGCGGCCCTGCTGCTGCTCGGCCACCGGGTCAACTCCCTCGATCTACGGCGCCTGTTCCGCCGAGGCCGCCCGGCGAAGGTCTCCGGCGAGGAGGGCACGGGCTGGGCGCGCACAGCGAGCCTGGTGATGCGCAGGGCCCCCTTCTTCGCCCTCGCCACCACAGCCGTCCTCGTCCTCCTCGGGCTGCCTTTCCTGGGCGTCAGGTTCGGCACCGCGGACGACCGCCAACTGCCCTCGGGCGCCGAGTCGCACGTCGTGCAGCAGCACATCCGCGACGGCTTCCCGGGCAACCCTGGTGGCGGCCTCGAAGTGCTCGCCGAGGGGCGGGCGACACAGGCGCAGTACAGCGCGTACAAGTCCCGGATCGCCCAACTCCCAGAGGTGACACGGGTGGACGGCCCCTTGGTGAAGGGCGACTCGGCGTACTTCACGGTGCTGCCCAAGGGCGAGGCGGTCGACGCCGCGGCCCAACGCCTGGTCGGCGACCTGCGCGCCACGGACGCCCCCTTCACCACCAAGGTGACCGGCACGGCGGCCGTCCTGGTCGACTCCAAGCACGCGATAGCGACCCGCCTGCCCTGGGCCGCCGCCCTCATCGCCGTGGTCACCCTGCTCCTGGTCTTCCTCCTGACCGGCAGCGTGCTGATCCCGATCCAGGCGGTCCTGCTCAACGCGCTCAGCCTCACGGCGATGTTCGGCGCGGTCGTCTGGGTCTTCCAGGACGGCTACCTCTCCGGCCTCCTCGGCTTCACCAGCACCGGCTCCATAGAGACGACCCTTCCCGTCCTCATGTTCTGCGTGGCCTTCGGCCTCTCCATGGACTACGGCGTGTTCCTGCTCTCCCGCATCAAGGAGGAGTACGACCGCACGGGCGACCACAACGAGGCGGTCCGCCACGGCCTCCAGCGGACAGGCGGCCTGATAACCGCCGCCGCCGTCATCCTCGCGGTGGTGATGATCGCGATCGGCACGTCCCGGGTCACCAACACCAAGATGCTGGGCCTGGGCATCGCCCTCGCGGTACTGATGGACGCGATGATCGTCCGGAGCCTGCTGGTCCCGGCGGTGATGAGACTGACGGGAAGGGCGACTTGGTGGGCGCCGGGTCCGCTGCGACGCTTCCACGAACGGTTCGGTGTCAGCGAGGGAGGAGAGAACCCACCCAGGGGCGCGGGGCTGTATCAATCTGCGACTCCGCCGCGGGGCGCGACCAGCCACGATGTACCCGCAGACCGCAACGACGATGGGAGCCCGAATGAAAGCGGTGGTGTTCGAGCAATACGGTGAACCCGCCGAGGTGCGCGACGTACCCGACCCCCATCCCGCAGACCACGGCGTGACCGTCCGGGTCGAAGCCACCGGCCTCTGCCGAAGCGACTGGCACGGCTGGCAGGGCCACGACCCGGACATCACCCTGCCCCACGTCCCGGGCCACGAACTGGCCGGCGTGGTCGAGACGGTGGGCCCCCGGGTAACGGCCTGGCACCGCGGCGACCGCGTCACCGTCCCGTTCGTGTGCGCCTGCGGAACCTGTCCCGCCTGCGCCGCGGGCGACCAGCAGGTGTGCGAGCGGCAGACCCAGCCCGGCTTCACGCACTGGGGTTCCTTCGCCCAGTACGTCGCCCTGGACCACGCCGACGTGAACCTGGTCGCGATGCCGGACGAGATGACCTTCGCGACGGCGGCCTCGCTGGGCTGCCGGTTCGCGACGGCGTTCCGGGCGGTGGTGCAGCGGGGCCGGGTCGCGCCGGGGGAGTGGGTGGCGGTGCACGGCTGCGGGGGAGTGGGCCTGTCGGCGGTGATGATCGCGGCGGCCGCGGGCGCCAGGGTCGTCGCGGTCGACATCTCACCCCAAGCGCTCGCGCTGGCAAGGAAGTTCGGGGCGGCGGAGTGCGTGGACGGCGCGAGCACCCCGGACACGGCGCGGGCGGTACGCGAACTGACAGGCGGCGGCGCCCACTTGTCCCTGGACGCCCTGGGTTCCTCGGCGACCTGCGCCGCCTCGGTGAACGGCCTGCGCCGCCGAGGCCGCCACATCCAGGTCGGCCTCCTCCCCTCCCCGTCCGGCACGACCCCGGTCCCCATGGCCCGCGCGATCGCCCTGGAACTCGAACTCCTCGGCAGTCACGGCATGGCGGCCCACACCTACCCGCCCATGCTGGAACTGGTCCGATCGGGAGTACTCCGCCCGGACCTCCTGACCACCGCCACGATCACCCTGGAGGAGACCCCGGCGGCACTGGCCGCGATGGGCACGGCACCGGGGGCGGGGGTGACGGTCATCGAGCCGTGGAGTTGAGGGCGGGCCCGGAATATCCGCGATGCACGCTCCACCCGCGATCCAGTACGACCACGACCACCTCGTCGACCCACTCCCCGTCCCGCAACTGAGCCTCGCGCCACACGCCTTCGACCACGAACCCGACCTTCTCGTACACCCGCCGGGCGCGTTGACTGTGGCCGCAGACCTCCGACTGGACGCGATGCGGCGTCCGGCGCGGTGAAGGGGCGGAGGACGGTCTTCTCACCGGTGAGGACGGGTTCGGCGGAGAGGTTCACCGAGGGATCCCCGGCCACGGCCGGTCGTACCGGCAGCCGAATCGATCGCCCGCGGACGCGACCGGAGGGACGGACGCGGTACCGGGCGCCCGGCACCGCGTCGGCGTACCCGCTCGGCTCAGTCGTCTCTGCGACCCCGGTTGCCCGGCCGGGAGGCGACCCACGCCCGGACCGTGTCCGCGTACCAGAACGGCTTGCCGCTCTCCACGTGGTCGGGCGGGGGCAGCAGGCCGTGCTTGCGGTACGAGCGGACGGTGTCGGGCTGGACCCGGATGTGGGCCGCGATTTCCTTGTACGACCAGAGCCGTCGGTCGGTCATGAGTGCACCTCCCTGCGCGCGCCGCGGCGGCGGCCGGGGGCGGCCGTCGGGGGAGCCGTGCGCTGCGCTGGCGATCACAAGCCTGTGCCGGGTGAACGACACACAGTGAGGGACGGGAAGCGCCTGTCGACCGGGTGTGACGCAAAACCCGCGTACACGCGATATGTGTGACACAAGGGAGGCTTTTGTGACACACGTGACGCAAAGGCGCACGCGGGCGCGGGGGCGCGGCGCGTTGACGTGTGGGGCGGGGGTGTGCTGGCGGTGAGGTGGATCGGACGCGCTGAGGCGGGGCGGCGAGGCGGGCCGGATCTCCCGCGCTGGCCCCGGCGAAGGCGGGCTGAGCGGGGTGGCGAGGTGGGCTGGACGCGTTGACGCGGGGCGGCAAGGCGGCTCTGACCTCCGGCGCCGGCCTCGGCGAAGGCGGCCCGGATCTTCCGTGCTGGCCTCGGCGAAGGTGGGCCAGATCTTCCACGCCGGCTCCGGCCGAGGAGGCCCGAACCTCCCGCGCCGGCCCTGGCGTGGGGGCCCCAGATCTCCCGTACTGGCCCCCAGCGAGGTAGGCCGGATCCCCCGCCCCGCCTCCGCCCCGGCAAGGCGCCCCCACCCCCGACCAAGGCGGGCCGGACCCGCTGCGTCGGGTCCGGCCCGCTGCCCCCGCATCCCCCGTCGGGCCGGTAGCCCGCTGAAGACCCTCGGGTCCCCAGGGATCAACCGGCCAGGCGCTCAGCCTGCATCAACGTGCTCGGCCGGTCTTGGAGAAATCCGCACCGCGGCCCGGGGCGATCAGCAGACTCGTCGCCTCGCCCGTCATCCGGTCCCCGGCCGGCATCCCGGACCGCGCCGCCGCCGGACTCACCCGCGCCACCGCGAACTGCCCCGGCGTACACCCCGTCATCGCCCTGAACTCGCCGCTCAGGTGTGCCTGGTCGTAGAAGCCGCAGACCGCCGCCGTCTCCGCCTGGCTGCGGCCGGACGCGAGGAGCCGCCGGGCCCGTTGCAACCTCAGTACCCGTGCCGCCGCCTTGGGGCCGAGGCCGATCTGTTCCCGGAAACGGTTCTCCAACTGCCGGACGCTCCAGCCCACTTCGTCCGCGAGCCGGGGCACCGGCACCGCGCCCCGGGTCCGCACCAGCTCCGACCAGGCCCGCACCACCCGCTCCGAACTCGGCGTACCTGCCGCCGTCCAGCGGGTCAACACGTCGTCCAGCAGCTCGAATCGGGCCGTCCAGGTCGGCAACGCGGCGAGCGCGGCGGCCAGTTCGCCGATCCCGGCCCAGCGGGAGCCGAGTACGTGCGGGAGTTCGTCCGGATCGACCACCCGGTCGGCGAGTTCGTGCTGAGCCGTGCCGAACAGCGTGAACGCCGCCCACGGCATCAGCAGGACCTCAACTCCCGCGAGCCGCCCGCTGTGTTCGCCGAGCGCCGCAGTGGTCGTAGGCCCGCAGAACACGGACCCCAGCGTCGCCGTAGGCCGCCCCGCCCGCGAGATCCGCACCGACCCCTCGAACCCGAGCAGCAGCGTCGCCGCCCCGATCGGCGCCTCCAGCCGCGCCCGGGGCCGCGCCAGGTCGAGCCGCATCCCCCGATAACTGATCACCCCGGGCCGCAGCCGGGCATGCGGCGACCCGAGCACGGTCTCCCAGGACCCATCGGCCCCGTGCCCGCGCCGGATGTGCACGGCAGCAACAGACATCCGCTCATAGTCCTACGGGACGACAGCGCCCCGAAAGGGGCGCGGGGCTGTATCGACGTGCGGCTCCGCCGCGTGGGCGCGAGCAACCGCAGCCGGACCCGCAGCCGGACCCGCACCCGACGAAACGACCTGTCATGGCCGTCGCAATGCAAGCCCTTACCCCCAACACACCCCCGTCTCGTCCGAATGTCTGGACAAAACATTGACAGGGCTCGGGGCACGGGACTACAAACCGTGGAGAGCCGAAACGAAGCCGCTCCGCATCCGGTCCTCAGGGGGTCCGCTCGCGAGGGCGCGAAGGGAAGTCGATGGCGTACGACCTGATCACCATGGGGCGGCTAGGGGTGGACCTCTATCCGCTGCAGACGGGCGTGCCGCTGCCCCAGGTGACGACCTTCGGGAAGTTCCTCGGCGGCTCGGCGGCGAACGTCGCGGTCGCCGCCGCCCGGCTGGGCCGCGAGGTCGCCCTGGTCTCGCGCACCGGCGACGACCCCTTCGGCACCTACCTGCACGAGGCGCTGCGCGACTTCGGCGTCGACGACCGCTGGGTCACCCCGTTCCCCGGCCTGCCGACCCCCGTCACCTTCTGCGAGATCTTCCCGCCGGACGACTTCCCGCTGTACTTCTACCGGCAGCCCAAGGCCCCGGACCTGGAGATCGACGCCCACGACCTCGACCTGGACGCGATCCACGAGGCCCGCATCTTCTGGATCACCGGCACGGGCCTGAGCGAGGAGCCGAGCCGTACGGCCACGCTCGCGGCCCTCGCCCATCGCGCCAAGTCCGGTACGACGGTCTTCGACCTCGACTGGCGGCCCATGTTCTGGAAGGACCCGAGCGCGGCCCGCCCCTTCTACGAAGAGGCCCTGCGCCACACCACTGTCGCCGTCGGCAACCTCGACGAGGTCGAGGTCGCCACCGGCGTACGCGAACCGCACGCCGCCGCCCGCGCGCTCCTGGACGCCGGGGTCGAACTCGCCGTCGTCAAGCAGGGCCCCAAGGGCGTCCTGGCCGTGCACCGCGACGGTACGACCGCCGAGGTGCCCCCGCTGCCCGTGACCGTCCTCAACGGACTCGGGGCCGGTGACGCCTTCGGCGGCTCCCTGTGCCACGGCCTGCTGTCCGGCTGGGACCTGGAGAAGATCATGCGGCACGCCAACGCGGCCGGCGCGATCGTCGCCTCCCGCCTGGAGTGCTCCTCCGCGATGCCCACGGTCGCCGAGGTCGAGGGCGCGATCGCCGCCGGAGCGGTGCTGTGAGGGCCGGCCGCGTGGCGGGCGCCGAGCACGGGGGAGAGTTCGAGGGCCAGTACGAAGGCGGGGACGGTGTGACGCACGCGCACGGCGGCCAGGACGGCGGGGACGACATCTCCGGCCACGAAGGCAGCACCGACACCAGCACTGGCACCGGCACCGGCCCCCGCGTCGACATCTCCGAGCTCGTCCGCGTCCGCGCCCGGCACCCCGAGGCGATCGCCGAGGCCGCCGCCCGGCGCGTCCGGCGCCCGCTGCTCAACGACGCCGGCCGGCTGATGATCGTCGCCGCCGACCACCCGGCCCGCGGCGCGCTCGGCGTCGGCGACCGCAAGTTCGCCATGGCCAACCGCGCCGAACTGCTCGAACGCCTCTGCCTCGCCCTGTCCCGGCCCGGTGTCGACGGCGTCCTCGCGACCGCCGACATCCTGGACGACCTGCTCCTCCTCGGCGCCCTCGACGGCAAGGTCGTCATGGGCTCGATGAACCGCGGCGGCCTCCAGGGCGCGAGCTTCGAACTCGACGACCGCTTCACCGGCCACCGCGCCCAGGACATCGAGCGCCTCAACTTCGACGCGGGCAAGCTCCTCCTGCGCATCGACTACGACGACCCGGGCTCCCTCACCACCCTGGAGTCCACCGCCCGCGCCATCGACGACATGGCCGCGCGTCAACTCCCGTTGTTCGTCGAGCCGTTCATCAGCCGCCGCACGGACGAGGGCAGGCTGAAGAACGATCTCTCCGCCGATGCCGTCATCAAGTCCATCGCCATCTCCTCGGGCCTGGGCGGCACTTCGGCCTACACCTGGCTCAAGCTCCCCGTCACCGAGAACCCGGACGACATGGCCCGGGTCATGGAGACCTCCACCCTCCCCGCCGTGCTTCTCGGCGGCGAGGTCGGCGACGACCAGGACGGTGCCTACGAGAAGTGGCGCGGCGCCCTCCAACTCCCCACCGTGCGCGGCCTGGTGGTCGGCCGCTCGCTGCTCTACCCGGCGGACGGAGACGTCGCCGCCGCCGTGGACACCGCCGTAGGACTGCTGTGAGGGCCGCGTTATGACGACGACCGCCGAGCCGTACGTCCCCGAGCTGTACGTTCCCAAGGGCTCCGCCGCCAACGCGCAGTACGCCGTGGACATCGACCCGAAGCGGGCCGGATGGACCCACAGCAGTCTGCGGGTCGTCGAGCTGGAGCCGGGCGGGACACACCACTTCACCACCGGTGACAGCGAGTGGATCGTGCTTCCGCTCAGCGGTGGATGTACCGTGCGAATTGCGGACGAAGAGTTCCAACTCCTGGGCAGGGAAAGCGTGTTCGCCGGAGTCACCGACTTCGCGTACGTGCCCCGCGACGCCCAGGCCAAGATCGCCTCCGGCGCGGGAGGCCGCTTCGCCCTGGCAGGAGCGAAGTGCGAGCGACGACTCCCCGCTCGCTACGGCCCCGCGCCGGAGGTTCCGGTGGAACGACGCGGCGAGGGCACCTGCCTTCGCCGCGTCCGCAACTTCGCCTCGGCCGACGCCTTCGACTGCGACAAACTGATCGCCGTAGAGGTGATCACCCCCGGCGGCAACTGGTCCTCGTACCCGCCCCACAAGCACGACGAACAACGGCCGGGCGAGGAAGCCGAGTTGGAGGAGATCTACTACTTCGAGATCGACGGCCCGAACGGTTTCGGCTATCAGCGCGTATTCCCCTCCCGTGAGGGCGGATCCGACGTCCTCGCGGAGGTCCGCTCCGGCGACGCCGTGCTCGTGCCCGATGGCTGGCACGGCCCGTCGATCGCCCAGCCGGGTCACGACATGTACTACCTGAACGTCATGGCGGGGCCGGGTGGAACGAGGGAGTGGCGGATCTGCTTCCACCCGGACCACGTTGAAAGCACAGGTGGTTACCGATGACCTCGACGACGAGGCTGACGGTCGCACAGGCACTCGTACGGTTCCTGTCCGTCCAGTACACCGAACGCGACGGCGTACGGCGGCGGTTGATCGACGCGACCTGGGGCATCTTCGGCCACGGCAACGTGGCCGGCCTCGGCCAGGCCCTCATCGAGTACGCCGACGACATGCCGTACCACCAGGGCCGCAACGAACAGTCCATGGTCCACGCGGCAGTCGGCTACGCGCGTCAGTCAAATCGCCTGGCGGCACACGCCGTTACGACATCGATCGGCCCCGGCGCCACCAACCTCGTCACCGGCGCCGCCCTCGCCACCATCAACCACCTCCCGGTCCTGCTCCTCCCCGGCGACACCTTCGCCACCCGCGTCGCCGACCCGGTACTCCAGCAGCTCGAAGTCCCGTACGCGGGCGACGTCTCGGTCAACGACTGCCTGCGCCCGGTGTCGAAGTACTTCGACCGCATCACCAGGCCGGAAGCGCTCATCCCCGCCGCCCTGAACGCCATGCGCGTACTGGCCGACCCCGTCGAGACCGGAGCCGTAACTCTCGCTCTCCCGCAGGACGTTCAGGCCGAGGCGTACGACTGGCCGGACGAGTTCTTCGCCGAACGCACCTGGTACGTAAGGCGACCGGCCGCCGACCCGGCCGAACTCGCCGAAGCGGTAAGGGCAGTTCGCGAGGCCAAGAGGCCGCTCATCATCGCGGGCGGCGGAGTCCACCACAGCCGTGCGGAGGCGGTCCTCGCGGAGTTCGCGTCGGCCACCGGCATCCCGGTCGCCTCCACCCAGGCCGGCAAGGGCTCCCTGAACCACGACCACCCCCAGGACGTCGGCGGCATCGGCCACACCGGCACCGCGACCGCCGACGAACTCGCCCGCCTGGCCGACCTGGTGATCGGCATCGGCACCCGCTACACCGACTTCACCACCGGCTCCCACACCCTCTTCGAACGCCCCGGCGTCCGCTTCCTCAACCTCAACATCGGTGCCTACGACGGCCACAAGCTCGCCGGACAGCCACTGATCGCGGATGCCAGGAGCGGACTCACCGCGCTGGCAAGGGAGTTGGGCCCGGACGCCTACCGGGTCACCCCGTCGTACATCGCCGAGTACCGCGAGGACAAGGAGCGTTGGGAGCAACGCGTCGACGCCTGTTACGAGGCGGAGGAACCCGACGTACGACCGACACAGCCCCAAGTCCTGGGCGCGCTGGACGAGATCGTCGACGAGTCGGACATCCTCATCAACGCGGCCGGATCGCTCCCCGGCGATCTGCACAAGCTGTGGCGGACGCGGTCGTTCGACCAGTACCACCTGGAGTACGGCTACTCCTGCATGGGCTACGAGATCCCGGCCGCGATCGGCGTGAAGCTGGCCGCGCCGGACCGCCCGGTGTGGGCGCTGGTCGGCGACGGCACGTATCTGATGATGCCGACGGAGATCGTGACCGCCGTACAAGAAGGCATCGCGATCAAGGTCGTGCTGATACAGAACCACGGGTACGCGTCGATAGGCGGCCTGTCGGAGTCGGTGGGCGGCGAGCGCTTCGGCACGGCCTACCGCCACCAGGCGGACGACGGCACCTACACCGGCGCCCCGCTGCCCGTCGACCTCGCCGCCAACGCGGCCAGCCTCGGCATGCGCGTGCTGCGCGCGAAGACCGTCAGCGACCTGCGCGAGGCACTCGCCGTGGCGCGGGGGGCCGACACTCCCACATGTGTCTACGTGGAGACCGAAACCGCAGACACAGTGTCGGGCGCGCCTCCCGCGCAGGCCTGGTGGGATGTACCTGTGGCCGCGACCGCGACCCGATCGTCCGCGGTCAAGGCACGTGAGCTGTACGAACGGCACGTCTCCACCCGACGCCGCCATCTGTGAAGGAGCATCTGGGCATGACGAAGATCGTCAACCACTGGATCGGCGGCAAGACCGTCGAAGGCGCGTCGGGCACGTACGGGCCGGTCACCGACCCGGCGACCGGCGCGGTCACCACCAAGGTCGCCTTCGCGACCGTCGACGAGGTCGACGCGGCCGTCGCCGCCGCCAAGGATGCCTACGCGACCTGGGGCACGTCGTCGCTCGCCAAGCGCACCACGATCCTGTTCAAGTTCCGCGCGCTGCTGGACGCCAACCGGGACGCGATCGCCGAGCTGATCACCGCCGAGCACGGCAAGGTGCACAGCGACGCGCTGGGCGAGGTCGCGCGCGGCCTGGAGATCGTCGACCTGGCGTGCGGGATCACCGTGCAGCTGAAGGGCGAGCTGTCGACCGAGGTCGCGAGCCGCGTCGACGTGTCGTCGATCCGCCAGCCGCTGGGCGTGGTCGCGGGCATCACGCCGTTCAACTTCCCGGCCATGGTGCCGATGTGGATGTTCCCGATCGCCATCGCGACCGGCAACACCTTCGTCCTGAAGCCGTCCGAGAAGGACCCGTCGGCATCCCTGAAGATCGCCGAACTGCTCGCGGAGGCAGGCCTCCCCGACGGCGTCTTCAACGTCGTCAACGGCGACAAGGTGGCGGTGGACCGCCTCCTTGAGCACCCGGACGTCAAGGCGGTGTCCTTCGTAGGCTCGACGCCGATCGCCCGCTACATCCACACCACAGCGGCCGCGAACCACAAGCGAGTCCAGGCTCTGGGCGGCGCCAAGAACCACATGCTGGTCCTCCCGGACGCCGACCTCGACGCGGCGGCGGACGCGGCCGTGAGCGCGGCCTACGGCTCGGCGGGCGAGCGCTGCATGGCCATCTCGGCCGTCGTCGCGGTCGGTTCGATCGGCGACGAGCTGGTCGAGAAGATCCGCGAGCGCGCCGAGAAGATCAAGATCGGCCCCGGCAACGACCCGACGTCGGAGATGGGCCCGCTGATCACCGCGGTCCACCGCGACAAGGTGGCGTCCTACGTCACCGGCGCGGCGGCCGAAGGCGCGGAGGTCGTCCTCGACGGCACCGGCTACACGGTCGAGGGCTTCGAGGACGGCCACTGGATCGGCATCTCCCTGCTCGACAAGGTGCCGACGACGGCGAAGGCGTACCAGGACGAGATCTTCGGCCCGGTGCTGTGCGTCCTGCGCGTCGACACGTACGACGAGGGCGTGGCGCTGATCAACAGCTCCCCCTTCGGCAACGGCACCGCGATCTTCACCCGCGACGGCGGCGCCGCCCGCCGCTTCCAGCTGGAGATCGAGGCCGGCATGGTCGGCGTCAACGTCCCGATCCCGGTCCCGGTGGGCTACCACTCGTTCGGTGGTTGGAAGGACTCCCTCTTCGGAGACCACCACATCTACGGCAACGACGGCACGCACTTCTACACCCGCGGCAAGGTCGTCACCACCCGCTGGCCGGACCCGGCCGACGGCCCGTCGGGCGTGGACCTGGGCTTCCCGCGCAACCACTGATCAACAACGAGCAGCACCGAGTGGGGCCGTCCGTATCGCGGACGGCCCCATTTTTTCGGCTACGACGGCTGCGGTTCCCGTAGCGCTCGCAGGCGGGACCGGCACTGCCTCCAGGTGCCGAATACGGCACTCCAGCCGGACTGGATCAACGGATTCCGTAGGTGAACACCCATTGACGTGATGGTTTCCGTCAATGTTCCATCAGCGCGTGACCGACACCCTCCCCACCGCCGAAGCCGCCGGAGCCGCCATAGCCGAGGCGCCGGACACCTCCGGGCGTCCGCAGCAGCTGAAGCGTTCCATCGGCATCGTCGGCGGCACCCTCCTCACGCTCTCCTGCGTGACACCGGCCTCCACGCTCTTCGTGGTCGTCCCCGACCTGTTCGGTTCGCTCGGCACCGCGACCGCCCTCACGATCGCGATCGGCTCGGTCCTCTGCATCGCCGTGGCGTTCTGCTACTCGGAGCTGGGCACCCTCATCCCCAGCGCGGGCGGCGAGTACGCGATGGTGTCGACGCTGGCGGGCAGGCTCGCGGGCTGGCTGGTCTTCGTCCTGTCCCTCCTGGTCGTGATGATCGTCCCGCCGGTGATAGCGATGGGCACGGCGGACTACCTGGCCCCGATCGCCCACCTGAACCCGTCCATGGCCGGCGCCGGAGTGATGCTCCTGGCCACCCTGGCGGGCCTGTTGGACCTGCGGGCCAACGCGTGGATCACGGGCATCTTCCTGGTCCTGGAGGTCGTAGCGGCAGGAGTCGTAGCGCTGCTCGGCTTCACGCACAGCCAACGAGGCCTGGGCAGCCTGACGTCGATGCAGGTAGCCGGGACGGGCGGCCACACGGACACGGTGACGGCGATGCTGGTGGTCTCGGGCCTGGCGATAGCCCTGTTCGTCACGCAAGGCTTCTCGACGGCGGTCTACCTCTCCGAGGAGTTGGAGAACCCGCGCCGCAACGTGGCCCGCACGGTGTTGGCCACCCTCGCGATCTCGACGGTGATCATCCTGGTCCCGGTGGTGGCGATCACGATGGGCGCGTCGGACCTCTCGACGCTGACGGGCGGCGACATCAGCACGATGGTCACCGCCTGGTCCAACTCCGCAGTAGGCACCTTCGTCAGCCTCTGCGTAGCCCTCGCGATCATCAACGCCGGCATCGTCATGGTCATCCAGAACTCCCGGGTCCTCTTCGCCTCGGCCCGGGACAAGGCCTGGCCCGACCCGGTCAACACCCTCTTCGCCAAACTCGGCCGCTTCGGCTCCCCTTGGGTGGCCACGCTCGCCGTAGGCATCCCCGGCGCGATCCTCTGCTTCGTCAACCTCGACACGTTGTACGGCGTGACAGGCGTCTCGGTGACCGGCATGTACCTCTTGGTGGCGGTCGCCGCCCTGCTCGCCCGACGCGGATCCCACAGGCACACGCACGCGTGGCGCATGCCGCTGTGGCCCGCAATGCCGATCCTGCTGATCGCGGTCCTGGCCTACATCCTCACCCAGCAGGAGACGACCTACTTGCTGTGGACGGGCGGGATAGTGACGGTGGCGACGCTGTACTGGGCGTTCTACCTCCGCCCGCGCAGGGAGACGCGCTGGCTGATCTCCATCCCGGAGAACTAGGGCCTGTGTGATGTCGTGATCAATCGTGCCGATCTGGATCCGTCTGGAACGCGGATCCGGTAGGAAGGCGTTCGTGACGCGCAGGCAACTCAGCGACGAGCAGTGGCAGTTGATCGAACCGTTCCTGCCGATAGGCGATTACGGTCCGTACCCTGAGCGGCTGCGTAAGCAGTTCGAGGGGGTGATCTGGCGGTTCCGCACCAGCAGCCAGTGGCGGGAGATGCCGGGCGAGTTCGGCCCATGGCCGACGGTCTACGGCCGCTTCCGCGTCTGGAGGGACGCCGGCGTCTTCACCGCATTACTGGAAGGCATGATCGCTGAGGCCGCCCGGCAGGAGCAGGCCGACTTGTCCCTGGTCAGCGTGGACTCCACCACCGTCCGTGCCCACCACGACGCCGCCGGGATGCGCATCGGCAAGGAAGTCATGGACGCCCTCGAGGAAGCCGCCGCCGACCAGGAACGGGCCCGGCAAAAGGGGGCGGCCCGCCGGAACAGAACGGACAGGACGGACGCGACGCCCCCGGCCGGGAAGAACTGCGGCACCTCAGGCGACGGCGCAAGCTCCGTCTGAAGGAAGCCCTGCTCGGCAGGTCCCGAGGCGGGCTGACGAGCAAGATTCATCTCGCTGCGGACCGCAAGTGCCGTCCCTTGTCGTTCGTCCTGACCGCGGGACAGGCTGCTGACAGCCCGCAATTCGCCCCCGTGCTGCAGAAGGTGCGGGTCCGTCTGCCGGTCGGCCGTCCCCGAACCCGGCCCGGGGCTGTCGCCGCGGACAAGGCCTACTCATCCCGCGCCAACCGCTCCTACCTGCGCAAACGCAGCATCAAGGCCGTCATCCCGGAGAAGAAGGACCAGGCCGCCAACCGGAAGAGGAAAGGCAGCCGGGGCGGCCGGCCCACAGGTCACGACGCCGATCTCTACAAGGAACGGAACACCGTCGAGCGCCTGATCAACAAGCTGAAGGCCTGGCGGGGCATCGCGACTCGATACGACAAGACGCCCGAGAGCTATCTCGCCGGCCTCCACCTCCGCGCCTCGATGATCTGGATCAACGACCTGCTGCAAGCAACCGCTTGATCACGACATCACACAGGCCCTAGAGGTCTTTCAGGGGCGCGGGGCTGTATCGATGTGCTCTTGGCCGTACCACGGCCGCGGTACAGCGCGGCAACCCCGTACTCCCAAGGGAGGTCTGCCTGTTCACCCCGGGGTCGGCATCGGTTGTCAGTCGAGGGCCGTACGGTTGTTGCATGGATCTTCGACTGCCCGGGCTGCAAGGCCTACGACGACTACGACACCCCCGGCGCTGGCTGTCAGCCACCGCAGCCGTCGTCGTGCTCGCCGCCGCCGGCACCTGGACGGCCGCAGCCTCGGACACCACACCCCCGGTCCACCAGTCAGACCGGATGATGGCGATCGACGGCGTCACCCTGGACACCTCGTACTTCACAACGGGCGGATCAACCCGCCGCCCAGCCGTCCTCCTGGCCCACGGCTTCGGCGGCAGCAAGACCGACGTACGAAAAGAAGCCCAAGACCTGGCCCGGGACGGCTACGCCGTACTGACCTGGTCCGCCCGCGGCTTCGGCAAGTCCACCGGCAAGATCGGCCTGAACGACCCGTCCGGCGAGGTCAAGGACGTGTCGAAGCTGATCGACTGGCTGGCGAAGCAACCGGACGTCCAACTCGACAAGCCGGGCGACCCGCGCGTGGGCATGGCAGGCGGTTCCTACGGAGGCGCGATCTCCCTCCTGGCCGCCGGATACGACGACCGGGTCGACGCCATTGCCCCGGCGATCACGTACTGGAACCTCGCGGACGCCCTGTTCCCGAACGGCGTCTTCAAGAAGCTCTGGGCCGGCATCTTCATCAACTCTGGTGGCGGCTGCGCCAAGTTCGAGCCCGCGCTGTGCCAGATGTACGACCGGGTCGCCGAGTCAGGCAAACCGGACGCCCAGGCCCGCGCGCTCCTGGAGGCCCGTTCACCGTCGGCCGTAGCGACGCACATCAACGTGCCGACCCTCCTGATCCAGGGCCAGACCGACTCCCTCTTCCCGCTCGGCCAGGCCGACGCGGCCGAGAAGGCGATCCGCGCGAACGGCGCCCCCGTGGACGTCGACTGGATCGCGGGCGGCCACGACGGCGGCGACATGGAGACGAGCCGCGTCCAGGCACGCGTGACGTCCTGGTTCGACCGGTACCTGAAGGACGACAAGAACACCGACACCGGCCCGGCGTTCCGCGTCACCCGCACCGGAGGCGTCGACTCCACGGACGGCGCCGCCCTGCTGCGCGGCGCGAGCGGCAGCGCGTACCCCGGCCTGGAGAGCGACCCGCGCACGATCGCCCTGACCGGCCGTCGCGAGCAGTCCTTCACCAACCCGGCCGGCGCCAGCCCACCCGCCATCTCGGCCCTCCCCGGACTCGGCAGCACCGGCGGCCTCTCGCAACTGTCCTCCCTGGGCATCGGGGTGTCCCTCGACTTCCCCGGCCAGTACGCCGCGTTCGACTCGGCCCCCGTCACCAAGAGCCTCCGCATCACCGGCTCGCCCACGGTCACCGTCCACGTCAAGTCGACCAGCGACGACACCGTCCTCTTCGGCAAGGTCTACGACGTAGGCCCGGGCGGCACCCAACAGGTGCTCCCCTCCCAGCTGGTGACCCCCCTCAGGGTCGACGGCACCAAGTCCGGCAAGGACGTCACGATCACCCTCCCGGCCATCGACTACGACGTCCAGAGCGGCCACCATCTGCGCCTGGTCCTCGCCTCCACGGACCTCGGCTACGCCTCTCCGGCGGCCCCGGCGACGTACACGGTCACCCTGAAGAGCGACCTCAAGGTACCGACGGCCCCCGGCGTCACGACCGCGGCGGCAACGCTGCCGTCCTGGGTGTGGTGGCTCCCGCTGGCGGGCGCGGCGATCGCCGCGGCCCTGCTCCTGACCGGCCGCAGGCGTACGGCATCGACGCCCCCCGACCCCGCGCTCGCCGAAGTGCCGCTCCAGATCACCGACTTGAGCAAGCGGTACGCGAAGTCGGCGGACCGGTACGCGGTACGGGACCTGTCCTTCCGCGTCGAGAAGGGCCAGGTGCTCGGTCTCCTGGGCCCGAACGGCGCGGGCAAGACGACCACCCTGCGCATGCTGATGGGCCTGATCAAGCCGGACGCCGGCGAGATCAGGGTCTTCGGGCACGCGATCCGTCCGGGCGCACCGGTGCTGTCCCGCGTGGGCGCCTTCGTCGAGGGCGCGGGTTTCCTCCCGCACCTCTCCGGCCGCGAGAACCTGGAGCTGTACTGGCAGGCGACCGGACGCCCGCCCCAGGACGCCCACTTGGAGGAGGCCCTGGAGATCGCGGGCCTCGGCGACGCCCTCGCCCGCGCGGTCCGCACCTACTCCCAGGGCATGCGCCAGCGCCTCGCCATCGCCCAGGCCATGCTCGGCCTCCCCGACCTCCTCATCCTCGACGAACCGACCAACGGCCTCGACCCGCCCCAGATCCGCGAGATGCGCGAGGTGATGATCCGCTACGCGGAGGCCGGCCGCACGGTCATCGTCTCCAGCCACCTCCTCGCCGAGGTCGAACAGTCCTGCACCCACCTCGTGGTCATGGACCGCGGCCGTCTCGTCCAGGCGGGCCCGGTCGCCGAGATCATCGGCTCCGGAGACACCCTCCTGGTCGGCCTGGCGGCCGACATCCCCGACCCCCTGGTGGAAAAGATCGCGGCCCTCCCGGACGTGGAGTCGGTGGCCCGCGCGGAGGGCGGCTTGCTGCTGCGACTGGCGCCTGGCGACGGATCGGATCCCGGCGACGGCCCGGGATCCGCCGACCACCTGGCTCCCGCCGACGAGTTGGTGTCCGTCAACTCCTCGACGGACCGGGCGAGTTCACCCGCCGACGCGGCTCCCGCAGCCAAGCCCGGCGTCGCCGTCGCCGAGGCTTCCGGTACGGCACGTGACGTTCAGGGCGCCACCACGCCCGAGACGTCCACCGTCGCGCTCGCCGAGCCGGCCGACCCCACCGACGAAGCCTCCGACACCGCACTCGACGCACCAACACCCCCGCCTCCCTCACTCCCCACCCACGGCTCACCCACCGCCGCCCGCCTCCTCGTAGAACTCGTACGACTGGAAGTCCCCGTCTCCTCCGTCGGCCCGCACCGTCGGCTCGAAGACGCCTTCCTCACCCTGATCGGAGGTTCCGCATGAGCACGCTCGCCGAGCCCGTCGAGGTGGCCTCCGGCTACCGGGCCGGCCGCACCCTGCCCCTGCGGGTGGAGCTGGTCCGGCAGTTGAAGCGGCGCCGCACGCTGGTCATGGGCGGCATCCTCGCCGCGCTGCCCTTCATCCTGGTCGCCGCCTTCGCGATCGGCGGCACCCCGGGCGACCGCGGCTCCCAGCTGACGCTGATGGACACGGCCACCTCCTCCGGCGCGAACTTCGCCGCGGTGAACCTGTTCGTGTCGGCGGGCTTCCTCCTGGTCGTCCCGGTCGCCCTGTTCTGCGGGGACACGGTCGCCTCGGAGGCCAGCTGGTCCTCCCTGCGCTATCTGCTCGCGGCACCCGTGCCGAGAGCCCGCCTCCTCTGGTCCAAGCTGGTCGTCGGCCTGAGCCTCAGCCTCGCCGCGATGATCCTGCTCCCGCTCGTCGCCCTCGCGGTCGGCACCGCCGCCTACGGCTGGGGCCCACTGGAGCTGCCCACCGGCGGCGCGATCGGCGCGGGCACGGCGGCCCAACGCCTGCTGGTCGTCGTGGCGTTCATCTTCGTGTCCCAACTGGTCACCGCCGGGCTCGCGTTCTGGCTCTCGACGAAGACCGACGCACCCCTGGGCGCGGTCGGCGGCGCGGTCGGCCTGACCATCGTCGGCAACGTCCTGGACGCCGTCACGGCCCTCGGCCACTGGCGCGACTTCCTGCCCGCGCACTGGCAGTTCGCGTGGGCGGACGCCGTACAGCCCCATCCCGAGTGGTCCGGCATGATCCAGGGCACGGCGGTCTCCGTTACGTACGCCATCGTGCTGTTCGCCCTGGCCTTCCGGGGTTTCGCCCGCAAGGACATCGTGTCCTAGGTCACCGGAGGATCTCCCACCGGTCTCGACGGGCCATGATCGCGACCCCTTCGAGACGCTTCCGCAACTCCCCGTAGCGCACATTCCCGCCCCCTCCGCCGTCACAGTCGCAAGAAGCCGACGTCAACGGACCGAGGGGGCACGGGAGATGGAGACCAACCGAACACGACCGGGCAAGCTGCCGGGGGTGCGGTCACGCCACCGCACCCGGCGACTGCGCACCACCCTGCTCGCCCTCACCGCCGCGAGCGGCCTGCTCCTCACCGGCTGCGGCGCGGGCGGCGGCGGCAGCAACTCCAGCAACTCGGACGCGGCGAACCGGACCGGCTTCCCGGCACCGGCCCCACCCGTCGTCTCCGGTGGTGACAACAGCAGCGAACAGGACGGCGAGCAGACCGGCACCCCCGCCGACAAGGTCGCCCCGTCCCCCGACTACCTCTCCACCTTCGCCCTGGACGTGGACACCGCCTCCTACGGCTACGCCCGCCGCGTCCTCGCCGACGGCCAACGCCCCGACCCGTCCACGATCCGCCCCGAGGAGTTCGTCAACAGCTTCCGCCAGGACTACGACCGCCCCGACGGCAACGGCTTCACGGTCACCGTCGACGGCGCCCGCACCGACAGCTCCAACTGGTCCCTCGTCCGCGTCGGCCTCGCCACCCGCACCGCCGACGACAGCGACGAACGCCCGCCCGCCGCCCTGACGTTCGTGATCGACGTCTCCGGCTCGATGAGCGAGACGGGCCGCCTCGACCTCGCCAAGAAGTCCCTCGACGAGATGACGGACCGACTCCGCGACGACGACTCGGTCGCGCTCGTCACCTTCAGCGACGAGGCCGAGACCGTCCTCCCGATGACCCGCCTCGACGGCCACCGCGGCCAAGTCCACGACGCCATCGACGAGTTGGAGACCCAGTCCTCGACCAACCTCGGCGCGGGCGTCGAGACCGGCTACGCCACCGCCACCGAGGGCCTGCGCAAGGGCGCCACCAACCGGGTCGTCCTCATCTCCGACGGCCTCGCCAACACCGGTGACACCAGCGCCGATTCGATCCTCGACCGCATCGCGGACGAACGCCGCGACCACGGCATCACCCTCTTCGGCGTCGGCGTCGGCAGCGACTACGGCGACGCCCTGATGGAGAAACTCGCCGACAAGGGCGACGGCCACACCGCGTACGTCTCGAACGACACGGATGCCCGCAAGGTCTTCGTCGACCAACTCCCGCAGAACATCGACCTCACCGCCCGCGACGCCAAGGCCCAGGTCGCCTTCGACCCCGAGACGGTCGCGCAGTTCCGCCTCATCGGCTACGAGGACCGCAAGGTCGCCGACGACGACTTCCGCAATGACAGCGTCGACGGCGGCGAGATCGGCCCCGGCCACACCGTCACCGCCCTCTACGCCGTCCGCACCAGGCCCGGCGCCGACGGCCACCTCGCCACCGCGAGCGTCCGCTGGCTCGACCCCGACACCCGCGCCCCGCACGAGGAATCGGGCCAACTGGAGACCGACGCCCTGCACGACTCCCTGAGCAGCGCCCCGAACACCTTCCAAGTCACCGCCGTGGCCGCCTACTTCGCCGACACCCTCCGCTCACCCGAGGACACCGCGGGCACCCTGCCCGGCAACCCAGGCCTCGGCCAACTCGCCGCCCGCGCCCACGCGTTGGCGAAGAAAACGGAAGACACGGACGTACGGCAGCTCGCAGAGGCGATCGACGAGGCGCGCCGAATCGACTGAACCCACCGGAACCGCACAGACCCCATTGACCTTCCCCTACTTGCGAGTAAGTTGACGCCCCAGCCACCGTCTCACCGTCGACCGGGAGCAGCTGTCATGGGCGTACGCAAGGACTTGAAGCGGGCGCGGCAACGTACCGACCTGGCGGCCCGCACCCGGGTCCAACTCACCCGGGACGAGCGGGGCGTCGTACGGGAGGCGGGCACCCTGCCGCTCGCCGCGCGCCCGACGACCGGCAGCACCGCCGACCTCCCGTTCACCAACGCGGCGGAGGCCCCCGACACCGTGGTCCTCCGCCGCGAACAGGCCGGCACCTGGCACCCCGTCACCGCGACCGCCTTCGCCCGCGAAGTCACCGCCACCGCAAAGGGGTTGATAGCCGCAGGCCTCGAACCGGGCGGCCGGGTCGCGGTCATGTCCCGCACCCGCTACGAGTGGACGGTCCTCGACTTCGCGATCTGGGCGGCCGGCGGCCAGACGGTACCGGTCTACGCCACCTCGTCGGCGGACCAAGTGGAGTGGATCGTCAGGGACTCGGGCACCCGCTTCGTCATCACGGAGACCACCGAGAACACCGGCACGGTCACCACCGGCACGGCCCGCCACCCCCAACCCCCGCGCGTCTGGCAGCTGGACGCCGGAGCCATGGCCGAACTCGCCACTCTGGGGGAGGAGTTGCCCGACGACGAGATCACCAAGCGCCGCGCCTCCCTCACCCCCGACACGATCGCGACGATCTGCTACACCTCCGGCACCACCGGACGGCCCAAGGGCTGCGTCCTCACCCACGCCAACCTGCACGCCGAGGCCGCCAACATGGTCGAGCTGCTGCACCCCCTCTTCACGGAGGTCACCGGCCAGGTCGCCTCGACGCTCCTCTTCCTCCCGCTCGCGCACATCATGGGCCGCACCCTCCAGATCGCCTGCCTGATGGCCCGCATCGAGACCGGCCACTGCCCGAGCATCAAGCCCGACGAACTCCGCCCGGCGCTGAAGGAGTTCAGGCCCACGTTCCTGGTCGGCGTGCCGTACCTCTTCGAGAAGATCCACGACGCCGGCCGCGCGACCGCCGAGAAGATGGGCCGCGCCGCCTCCTTCGACCGCGCCGACCGCATCGCGGTCCGCTTCGGTGAGGCCTACCTGAACAAGTTCCTCGGCACCGGCAAGGGCCCCGGCCCCGCCCTCTACGCCGCCTGGGCCCTCTACGACCTGCTGGTGTACCGCCGTATCCGCAAGGAACTCGGTGGCCGCCTGCGGTACGCGATCAGCGGCGGCTCACCGCTCGACCGCGACCTCAACCTCTTCTTCTCCGCCGCCGGAATCATCGTCTACGAGGGCTACGGCCTCACCGAGACGACCGCCGCCGCCACCGTCGTCCCGCCGCTGCGGCCCCGCCCCGGCACGGTCGGCCTCCCGGTGCCCGGCACCACGATCCGCATCGCCGACGACGGCGAGGTGCTCATCAAGGGCGGAGTGGTCTTCGGCGCGTACTGGAACAACCCGGCGGCCACCGACGCCGTACTGCAGGACGACTGGTTCGCGACCGGCGACCTGGGCGCGCTCGACGAGGACGGCTATCTCACCATCACCGGCCGCAAGAAGGACATCCTCGTCACCAACGGCGGCAAGAACGTCTCCCCGGCCGTCCTGGAGGACCGTCTGCGCAGCCGCGCCCCGGTCGGCCAGTGCCTGGTCGTCGGCGACAACCGCCCCTTCGTCGCCGCCCTGATCACCCTCGACCCCGAGGCCCTCGCACACTGGCTCTCGGTCCGCGGACTCCCCGCGGACACCCCGCTCGCCGACCTCGTCGAGGACCCACGACTGCGCGCCGACGTCCAGAAGGCCGTCGACCACGCCAACGAGGCCGTCTCCCGCGCCGAGTCCATCCGCGCCTTCGCCCTGATCGAGGGCGAGTTCACCGAGGACAACGGCCTCCTCACCCCGTCCCTGAAACTCAAACGGCACGTGGTGACGGCGGCGTACGCGGAGGACATCGAGGCCCTGTACGCGAAACCGAAACAGGCATAACAAGAAGCGGGCCGCCGAAGTGCTCGGCGGCCCGCTCTTGTGGTGCGTGGTGCTGAGGTCAGCTGCCCACGGCGCCGTTGCCCGACAGGACCGGGATGTTGTCCAGGATGTGCGACAGCGGCTCGTCGCCCTTCGCCTGGGTGGAGTTCTCGGTGCACTGCTGGTTCTGCGGGGCCGACAGGATCGGCACGTCCTGCAGGACGGTGACCGGCACGACGCCGACGATCGAGGCGAGGTTCGCCTTGACCGGCAGGCCGACACAGGGCTTGTTCAGGGTGCCCTGGACGAGGGAGAGCTGGGGGCTCATGTCGCCCTTGGTCTCCTGGTTGCCGTACTTCTGCACGGCGCCGTTGCCCTGGGTGGTGGTGACGCCGTCGTCGTTGCCGATCGCCATCGCCGGGGTGGCGACAGCGGCGGTGGCACCGGCGAGGGAGGCGGCAACAGCCGCGGTCGCCCACAGCTTCTTCATGTTCAAACCCTTTCGGAGGACGGACTCCCGTTGCGGAGCCGCGCGATGATCAACTGAGTGATGACTGGTTTGGTTGCGGCCTTTGCCCTGAATGGAGCAATAAGTCGGCTCGCGTGTAAGCAAGTTGGCTTCCTCGCCCGGGGACGCGGCGGGTGATCCGCGGCGGGTCGCTCGGCAGGGGCTGCTGTCCGCGGGGGACCAGCGGACGGGCCGCGCGCAGCTTCCCGAACTCCTCGGCCGCCTTCCGCGCGTCCCGGCGAGGCAGGCCAACGGGCCGCCGAGAGATCGGCGGCCCGCTGTGCACGTCCGCGAGGTCAGCTGCCCGCGGAGCCGTTGCCCGACAGGACCGGGATGTTGTCCAGGATGTGCGACAGCGGCTCGTCGCCCTTCGCCTGGGTGGAGTTCTCGGTGCACTGCTGGTTCTGCGGCGCGGAGAGGATCGGCACGTCCTGCGCGACGGTGACCGGCACGAGGCCGACCAGCGAGGCGAGGTTCGCCTTGGCGGGCAGGCCGATGCAGGGCTTGTTCAGCGAGCCCTGGATGAGCGCCATCTGGGGGCTCATGTTGCCGTACGTGGCCTGGTTGCCGTAGACCTGCTCGGCGCCGTTGCCGTTCGTCGTGGTGACGCCGTTGTCGTTACCGATCGCCATCGCCGGGGCGGCGACGGCAGCCGAGGCTCCGACGACGGAAGCGGCGACAGCCGCAGCAGCCATAACCTTCTTGATCACTTGCGTGGTCCCTTCTGGAGTAACCCCGTCCACCGGAGCGACCTGAACAACTGGCGCCGGGCCGCATGGTTGCTCCGATTCACTCCAATGGCCCAGATGAATCCAACCGGGTGAAGCCACGCAACCAATCCGGCGGACCTCTGTTGATGGGGGAGCAGGAATTGTGTCTCTGCCAGGAAAGGACCGCAGAAATGCTCAAGAAGGCAATGGCTGCGACGGCTGTCGCGGCTTCCGTCGTCGGCGTCTCGGCGACGGCCGCCCCGCAGGCGCTGGCCATCGGAAACGACAACGGCGTCACCAGTGTTGACGGGAACGGTGCCCAGCAGATCTACGGCAACGCCAAGACCGCCGGCGACATGAGCCCCCAGCTCGGGCTCGCCCAGGGCGACCTGAACAAGCTCTGTGTCGGCCTGCCGGCCAAGGTCAACGCGGCCTCGATCGTGGGCGTGCTGGTGCCGGTCACCGTCCTCCAGGACGTGCCGGTCCTCTCGGCCCCGCAGAACCAGCAGTGCGCCGAGAACTCCACCCAGGCCAAGGGTGACGAGCCGCTGTCGCACCTCGCCGACAACATCCCGGTGCTCTCGGGCAACGGCGCCATCGGCAGCTGACCGGACGTCAATAAAACGGCCAGGGCGGCCCGTACGGAAATCTCCGTGCGGGCCGCCCTCGTCGTTTCACATAGCCGTCCTCTTCCTGGCTTCCCTTGAAGAGAAGCGTTTCTGCATCCGTGCGGCCATCGCGTCAATTCGGTGCGGACGATCGAGTGAATTGTCAGGTGACACGCGTTCTTGAGTTTCTTCCTGCGTCTATCCCTCGTTTTACAGGCTGCAGGTCATGGTGGGCATGACCGCAGAGAAGGGAACGTTCATGAAGAAGAGCGCTGCTGTTGTCGCTGGTGCGATCATGGCTCTCGGTATGGCCGCCCCGGCCTTCGCCGACGCGGGTGCCGAGGGTGCGGCCGTCGGTTCGCCGGGTGTCCTCTCGGGCAACGTGGTCCAGGTTCCCGTGCACATCCCCGTCAACGTGTGCGGCAACTCGATCGACGTGATCGGCCTGCTGAACCCGGCGTTCGGCAACACGTGCGTCAACGACTGACGACGTAACGCACCAGCCGTTCCGGCTGTGTCATGGCCGGCCTTGGACAGGTTTCCAAGGCCGGCTTTTCCCACTTCAAGCAGGAAGACAACGAGATTGCGACAGACCCTGGGTAAGGGAATGGTCGCGGCGGCCGCCGCGACGAGCATTCTGTCCCTGTGCGGCAGCCCCGCCCTGGCCGATTCGTACACCGGCGGCGCTGCCAAGGATTCGCCGGGCGTCCTGTCCGGCAACAGCCTCCAGGTCCCGGTCGACGTACCGGTCAACGCCTGTGGCAACACCGCCGACGGGGTGTCCGGGCTCAACCCCACGTTCGGCAACTCCTGCGCCGGCGGCAAGGACGAGCACCGGCACGGCGACCACCACCGGTGGACCGAGCCGTCGTACGGGGACTCCGACGACGATTCGGGTTACGGCGGCTACGGCCACGACCACGGCTCCGGCTCCGGCTATGGAGACGACTCGGGCTACGGCTCCGGCGGTGAGTCGGGTTACGGGCACGGAGATCACACGGGTTACGGCCACGGAGATCACTCGGGCTACGGCACCCCGGACTGCGAGGAGACGCCTCCTCCCACGGGCGGGCACCACCACACGCCGCCTCCTCCGCACACGCCGCCCCATCACACCCCGCCGCCGCATCACACTCCGCCCCCTCATCACACCCCGCCTCCGCCCACGGGTGGACACCACACGCCGCCGCCCCCCACCGGTGGCGAACACACCCCGCCTCCCCCTACGGGTGGGCACCACACGCCGCCGCCTCCCACCGGCGGGCATCACACGCCGCCGCCTCCCACCGGCGGCAACCACACCCCGCCCCCTCCCACGGGTGGGCATCACACCCCGCCGCCTCCCACGGGCGGGCACCACACGCCTCCGCCCACCGGTGGGGAGCACACACCGCCGCCGCCCGTTCTGGCGCACACCGGCAGTGAGGCCATGCTGGCCACTTCGGGTGTCAGTGCCGCGCTGATCGCGGGTGGCACGATCCTCTACCGACGAGGCCGAGCCGCGTCCCGTAGGTAAGACGCACGGGGTGCCGGACGTCACCGCCCGGCACACCCGCGCCGTCAGCGCCGTACGAAAGTCGGCGTGCTCCGTCGGCCCGGTGCCGGGATCATGCCGCCGCGGGGCTCCGAGCGCAGTCGGCGCTCGACTCCCCGAACCAGCGCGCCCGCCGTGTACGTGGCGCCGTGCACGAAGCGCATCGCCGGGCCGAAGCCCGAGGCCGTCACCAGGCCCGCCATGAAGAGGCCGGGGTGCGAGGACTCGAAGTCCCGGCCGATTTCCGGGGAGCCGTCGGCGACCGCGGTCAGGGAGCCCCTCAACTCGCTGGAGAGCAGCCCGAGTCGGTTGGTCGTCGCCTTGAACCCCGTTGCAGCGATGACGTGTTCGGTGTCCAGGATCCGCGTACCGCCCGCCCGGCTCACCGTCTCCAGGCGTACCCCGCCCGGCACCACGTCGGCCGCCGCTACCTCGTGGCCGAGGAGCACCTCCACCGCCGGTTCGACCCGGTCCCGCACCCACCAAGCACCCGCCGGACCAAGGGCGTTGGCCGCGATCCTGGCCCGGGTCGACTCCGGGAGGCGGTGGAAGAGGTCGGGACGCTCGGAGTAGAACCAGTTGCGCCAGCCGGGGCCCAGCCCGCTGTGCGGGGAGCGGGCCGACTGCCACCACGGGCGCTCCCACGCCGGCGGCACGTCGTTCCAGAAGAGTTCGTCGGCGCGTGCCAACACCCGTACCCGCGTGCCCTGTTCGGCGAGCAGGGCCGCCGTCTCCAGTGCCGCCTGGCCGCCGCCGATCACCGTGACGTCCTTGCCGCGGAACTCGTCCAGCGCGCTGTGGTGGCTGCTGTGCGAGACGAGGGTCCGGCCCAACCCCCGCAGCGCGGACGGGATTTCGACGAAGGGCATGACGCCGACCGCGAGCGCGACGGTCCGGGCGTGCAGCACCGTGCCGTCGTCGGTCACCGCCTCGAAGCCGCCGGGCACCGGCGCGATCCGCTCCACCGTCCGCTCGTCCACCTCCGGGACGGCGTTGCGCGCGAACCACAGGCCGTACGAGGCGAACATCTCGACCGGGATCGGCTCCCCGTGCCGGGCCTCCACGCCCTGGCCGGCGCAGTACACGTCAAGCGGCCAACGGCCTTCAGGGTCCGACAAGTTGGAGGCCCAGGGCTCCGACTTGAGGAACATGCCCCGGGGCATGTGGTCGCGCCAGGACGCCATCGGCCGGCCGAAGACGCGCAGGTTCAGCCCCGCGGCCGCGGCGTGGGACGCGATGGACAGGCCGTACGGGCCCGCGCCCACCACCAGCAGGTCGTACATCAGCAGCTGCTCGCTTTCTCGTCATCGCTCAACTCGGTCAATTTCGTCAACTCGGCTGGTTCGACAGGCCCGTTGGGGTGACTCTCGCCCGCCTGCCGGACCACGCGCGGCTCCGCCGTGCGCGGCGCCGGCGCCGTCCCGACCAGCCGCTCGCGCACCTTGCGCAGCACATGCCGGCCCCAGAGCCCCCACATCGCGCGGCCCGGCTCCGGGTCGTCCGGCGCGTGCCAGGCCAGCTCGCGTCCGCCGAGCGCCGGGCGCAGCGCGCTGAGCGGCGCGTAGTTCTCCACCACGAACACCCGCCCCGGCCGCGGCGACCCGTCCGGCAGCGGACGGTGGGTCAGGTCCAGGTGCAGGGCGCGGACGACGTCCAGGCCCGCGGAGTCGGCGAAGAGCCGGAACTGGGCGCCGGGCCGCGGGTTGAAGTCGAGCAGGTGATAGCGGCCGGTCGAGCCGCAGCGGCGGAAGTCCAGGTCGAAGATGCCGCGGTAGCCGAGCGAGGCGGTGAGCCGCTCGGCCAGCGCCTGCACCTGCGGGTTGGGCGTCCAGCGGCCCACCGCCGTCAGCCCCGCGCCACGCGGCCAGGCCCGCTGCTTGCGGCCGGACCCGCCACCGCGTACGGCACCGGACCGGTCGGCGTACCCGTGGAAGAACCAGTCACGGTCGGGCCCGGGCGGCAGGAAGGCCTGCAACAGCAGCCGGCTGCCCGCCTCCTCGGCGCGCAGGAACAGCTCGCGCGCCTCCTGCGCGCTGTGCACCACCACCGTGCTGCGCAGCCCGGTCCCGGCCGGCACCAGCCAGGGCCGGCTCCACTTCGCGACCACCGGCAGCCCCAGCTGCCAGGCGGCGCTCGCGGCCTGCGCCGGGCTCTCCGGGATCAGCGTCACCGGGTGCGGGATGTCCGCGCCCGCGCACACGGCGGCCAGTTCGGCCTTGTCCGCGACCCGTTCGGACAGCGCGCCGGGCTGCTGCGGCAGCAGATAGGAGGGCGAGAGTTCGTCGCCGAGCCGGCCGACCGCGACGGCACTCGCGTCGTCCATCGGGATCAGTACGGCGGGACGCGCGATCCGCGCCGCGACCCGGCGGAGTGTGCCGGCGATCTCGCCGGGAGACGCGCCGGGCGCCGGCGGGGGATGCATCTGGCAGACAAAGCGGGAGCTGCGTACGGGACTTCCGGCGGAATCGGCGACCACATGCACCTCCACTCCCGCCCGGCCCAGCGAACGCACGGCACCCAGCGTTCCGTGGTGAAAGGGATTCCGGTCGATCCGCAACAGAACTGCGGGGACACGGATGTCGAGCAGCGACACGGACTGTTTCCTTCGGTTCGGTTCACCCGTGCGGGCGATGGAGGAACTCGGAAGCCGTAACGGCGGTGGCGTAATTCATATTCATATGACTGAGTGTCAGTAGAAGGAAAAGCAAAGTCGGCACGGAGTACGAGAGTGGAGAGAGGAGCAGGCATGGCCCCACAGCAGCGACGGTCCCGAACCGCCCGGCTGGCCTTCATCGCGGCTACGGTCGCCGCGTCGGCGGCCTTCGCGTCGGGTCCCGGGTTCGCGGCGGGGGTGACGCGGGTCACCGATCCGCCTGCTCCCGTGACCACCACACCCGTGACCACCACACCCACGACCACCGCATCCCCGACGACCGCACCCACGCCCACCGCGCCCATGAGCCCGGCCTTCGGTGCCTTCCTCGACTCCGGGGCTCGTGGTGTGGCCCGTATGGCGGCGCTGAGCAGCTGGCTGGGCGGGGCCGAACTGCGCGTCGGCCACACCTACCTGCCGGGCAATCACTGGAGTGACATCGAGGGCGCCCCCGGTCTCCTCGACGTGTGGGCGGACTGGCGTACCGAGAAGTCCGACCGGATGCTCGTCCTCAACGTGCCGATGCAGGAGCACAACGAGGACGGCGTGTCCGACTGGCAGGTGCGGCAGCTGCTCCAGCAGGGCGCGGCCGGTCAGTTCGATCAGCACTTCAAGGCCCTCGCCGAGCGGCTGGTCGACCTGAAGGTGCCGGACACGGTGATCGTGCTCGGCTGGGAGATGAACGGCACCACGTACACCTCTCGTTGCGGGCCGGACCCGGAGGCCTGGAAGAAGTACTGGAACAGGATCGTCACCACGATGCGCTCGGTGCCGGGCCAGAAATTCCGGTTCGACTTCGATCCGAGCCGCGGCCGGGACGCCGTTCCCTGGACGCAGTGTTATCCGGGGGACGACACGGTCGACATCGTCGGAATGGATTCGTACGACCAGCCTTCCGGGCTGACGTTCGACGAGCAGGTGAAAGAGCCCTACGGACTTCAGGCACATGTGGACTTCGCCAAATCCCACGGCAAGCCCATTTCCTATCCTGAATGGGGACTCTTCCGTAACGGCGACAACGCGGAGTACATGAAGCGCATGCTCGCCTGGATGGACGAGCACAAGCCGCTGTACAACACGGTGACCGACTACTGCCCGCACGGTGTGTGGCAGTGCTCCGAGAACCCGAAGTCGTCCCAGGTCTACCGCTCGGTCCTGTTCGGCCGCACCGAGGACCCGACCACGACACCGACCGCACCCACCACACCCACGACCCCGGTCACCCCGGAGCCGACCAAGCCGACCGCGCCCACCACACCGCCCACCCCGACGCACCCGGCCAACTGCTCGCCGGTCGAGCTGGGCGACTGGGTGGAGTACTGGCTCGGCGGGAAGCTGTGCGTGAAGTTCGACTGGTGGCAGCGCGACCGCTGAACCAGAGGTGGCGGCGGGCCGCTCACGGTCCGTCGCCACCGCGTTCCTTCCACTTCCGCAGGAGCACCTTGCCCCGCCGGCGCGCGGCGACGTCGCAGACGACCGCCGACATCAGCGGCGCCGTGCGCCGCCGGGCCAGCAACAGCCGCTGGTTGACGACCGGTTCGGGCCGCCAGTGATGCTTGTACGGCTCGTCCCCGCGCAACAGGCTCAGCGTGCGCGGCCCGTCGGCGCCGGTGTGCTCGGCGCACGCGTCGAGCAGCATCACCGCCACATCCGCCTTCCGCTCCCGCAGCCGCGGATGCGCGCCGTAGAGATAACCCCCCGCGAGCCGCCGCGACAACAGCGTCAGATCTACGGCGACCACGTCCTCGTCGAGCCGGAACTCGGTGACGACGGCGTCCCCGGAGCGCACCATCGGCCCGACCGAGCGCACCAGGTGTTCGCAGAACCGGGTCTGGAGATGCTCGGACGTCACCTTCCGTCCCTGCCACTGGAGTTCGTGCAGTTCCAGCAGCCGCCGTAGCGCCGAGTCCACCCCGTCCGGATGTACGACGTGACGCTCGACGCCGAGCGCGGTCAGCTTGCGGAGCTTGGCGCGGACGCGTTGCGCCTTGGAGGAGGGGAGACGGGCGACCAGTTCGTCCATCGGTACGGCGGGCAGCTCCAGGCACAGCGAGTCGTGGACGCGGCGGCGGGGGCCGCGCCAGCGGTCGTAGACGCGCTCGACCGCGCCGCCGGGGCGCACCTCGCGGAAGTCGATCAGCGCGGTGCGGGCGGCGGCCGCGAGGCCCTCGGTGAGCGCGGCGACGGCCGGGTCGCCGTGGTCGTCGTCCAACAGGACGTCCCCGTAGTCGGAGATCGCGCCGCCGAGCGGGACCAGTGAGGGCACCGGACGTCGTACGAGCATCAGGGGTGCGGCGGCGACGAGTTCGCGGCCGTCGCGGACAACTAGCAGGCGCAGGCGGCCTGTTCGGCCGTACGACAGCCACCAGGAGTGCAGCCAGGCATGCGACTGGAACGGGGTCGCCGCGCCGCACTTCTGGTACAACCGGCCCCAGGCCGGGGCGAGTTCGGCGAACTCCTGGGCGTCGGTGACGAGTTCGGTCGAGTACACCGGTGTCACAGCACGTCGGCCGCGGTGGCCGGGCTGGGCACGGAGGCGGGTCGGCCGGTCTCCTCGGTGGTCCGGCGCGGCCGGACGAGCAGCAGCAGGCCGCCGAGGAGACCGCCCGCGCTCGCGCCGACCAGGCCGGTCACCGCGGCCGAGGCCGAGGTGGGCGCGGCGGGCTTGATGGCGCGGGCGAAGGTCTGGAGTTCGACGTGGGTGTCGGCCTTCGCGTCGTTCGCGTGCACGGTCAGCGAGCGGGACACGGCGTTGGCCATGTCGGCGGCGAGGTCGGCACGCGAGGAGGTGGCCGTGACGGCGACCATCGGCGCGTCCGGCGAGGTCGCCGTCTGCACGCTCGACTGCAGCGTCTTCACCGGCACGCCCGCCCACACCTGCGCGTCCCCGAGCACCGCGAGCTGCGTGGCGACCCGGCCGTAGGCCTGCGCGAAACCGAGCGCGGTCGACGAGTCCGCCTTGTCGGTGGGGACGGCGATGATGTAGCTGGTGGCCGTGTACGTCGGGGGCTTGACGACGCCGTACGCGCCGCCGAGCAGGCCGCCGGTCACGGCGCCGGCCGCGAGGAGGGACCAGGCCGGGAGGGCTTTCGCGCGGCTGAGGGGGAGGTGCTGTCGGATCTCGGTCATGAGGAACTGGCTCCCTGGGGTGCGGGGGACGGCGACGAGGTGGAGACCGCGGCCGCGTACACGTCCATGAGTTGGGCGGCGCTGCGGGTGATGCAGTAGTGGTGGGCGGCGTCCGGTGCGGTGCGCGGCCGCGGGCCCTGCGCGCGGGCCGCCGCCAGCGCGCGGGCGAAGACCTCGGGGCCGCCCTGCACGCGCCGGGCGGCGGCCGCGGCCTGCGGGGGGAGGTCCTCGATGGCGGGGCAGGAGGCGTAGAGCACGGGCAGCCCGGACGCGAGCCCTTCTACGACCGCCAGGCCGAAGGCCTCCTCGGGGGACGGGGAGGCGAGCAGGTCCATCGCGGCGGTGAGGGAGGGCAGGTCGGGGCCCGGTGAGCCGTCGGGTGTGTAGGGGCGTTCGCCGGTGAACAGCACCCGGTCGGCGACCCCGTAGTCGTGGGCCGTGCGGCGCAGGAGGTTCTCCTCGGTGCCGCCGCCGACCAGCAACAGCCAGTAGTCGTCCGGGAGTTGGGCCAGGGCGCGGACCAGGACGTCGAAGCGTTTGCCTGCGGCGAGGCGGCCGATGCCGCCGACGACGTACGCGCCCTCGGGCAGGCCGAGCCGCTGGCGGGTGCGCAGGCGTTGGACCGGGTCGAAGCGGAAGCGGGCCAGGTCGATGCCGTTGGGGACCACTTCGATGCGCGGGCCGGGTACGCCCCAGCGCTTCAGGCGCTCGGCGACCGTGGGGGAGACGGCGACCGTCGAGCGGCCCAGGCGTTCGCTGGCGAGGTACAGGGCGCGGACCCCGGTGCTGAGGCCGCGGCCCTCCATCTGCGAGTCGCCCAGGGAGTGTTCGGTGGCGACGACCGCCTTCACGCCCGCGATCCGGGCGGCGAGCCGGCCGTAGACGCAGGCGCGGTAGAGGTGGGTGTGGACGAGGTCGTAGTGGCCGGTGCGGATGAGGCGGACCAGGCGGGGGAGGGCGGCGAGGTCGCGGTTGCCGGTCATGCCGAGGTGGAAGACGCGCACCCCGTCGGCGGTCAGACCGGCGGCGACCGCGCCCGGGTTGGTGAGCGTCACGACGTCGCAGTCGACCGGCAAGTGCCGGATGAGCAGCCGCAGTTGCTGCTCGGCGCCGCCGACGCCGAGCCCGGTGATGATGTGCAGGGCCCTCATGCGAGCCCCTCCACCGGACGCCGGCGCAGGCGGTGCAGCCGGTACTTGAGGAAGAGGCGTACGGCGGTGTCGTTCTGGCCGATGTGGACGCGGGGGAGCGCGTGCGGGCCGTTGAGGTCGCCGGGGTCGATGGCGCAGGCGTAGGCGTAACCGGCCTCGCGGACGGCGTCCATGGCGCGGGCGTCGATCGTGCCGTAGGGGTAACAGAAGCCGTCGACGGGGGAGTTGAGCAACTCCTGTAGCTGGGAACGGCTTTCGGTGACCTCGGCGCGCAGGGTGACGTCGTCCGCCCTCGTGAGGTCGACGTGGGTCAGGCCGTGGGAGCCGATCTCGACGCCCTCGGCGGCCGCTTGGCGGATGCCGTCGGCGGTGAGGAGGGGTTTGCGGGGGCCCAGTGGGTCCCAGGCGTTGTCGCCGCCGAGCCTGCCGGGGAGGACGAAGAGGGTGGCGCCGCAGTCCCAACGGGCCAGCAGGGGAAGGGCATTGGCGACGAAGTCGGCGTAGCCGTCGTCGAAGGTGAGACCGACCAGACCGTGGCCCTCGCCCCGGGCGCGGGCGGCGAGCATGTCGGCCATGGACACGCCCCGCAGACCGCGCCTGCGCAGCCAACTCAGCTGCTGTTCGAGGCGGTCGGGGGTGACCGTGATGCGGTAGGGGTCGTCGGAGCAGTCGCCCACGGAGTGGTACATCGCCACCCACGGGACCGGGCCCGTGACGCGTCTGCCGGTGGTCGGGGAATCAACGGGAGCGGCCATGGATGAGCCTTCGTGTGATCGAGCGTACGGATTCCAGTGCGGGTGCGAAGCCCTGGGCGCCCAGGGCCCAGCCGAGCAGGACGAAGACGACGGTGACGGTCGTGCAGCCGACGGTCAGACCGAGCAGCGGCGAGGGCAGCGCGCGGGCCACGAACGCCCCCGCGATCGTCGCGACCACGGCCGCGCGCACCGGCCGGCTCAGCTCGATCAGGACCTGCCGGGTGCGGAGCGGGACACTGCGCGGGCCCGATCCGTAGAGCAGGAGCAGGGCGGTGAAGGTGATGCCGGTGGCGTTGGCGACGGCGATGCCGATGACGCCCCAGGGGCCGACCGTCCAGGCGCCGATCCAGGTGGTCACGACGATGCCGGCGGCCATCGCGCCGACCGGGTACCAGGTGGGGCGGCCCGCCGAGAAGTAGGAGCGGACCAGGACGCCGACCAGGGTCTGGCCGAGCAGTCCGAGGGCGTACACGCGCATCACGCCGGCCGTGGCGGCGGTGTCGTGAGCGGTGAACGCGCCGCGCTGGAAGAGGAGTTGGATGATCTGCGGGGCGCAGGCGATCACCACGGCGGCGCCGAGCAGCACCAGGCAGGCGGCGAGCGCGAGGTCCCGCTCGACGCGGTTGCGCGCCTTCTCCGTGTCACCCTCGGCCAGCGCCCGCGCGACCACCGGGAAGGTGACCGTGCACAGCATCAGCGAGAGCACCATCGGCATCTGGGCGACCTTCTGCGCGTAGTTCAGATGCGAGATGGCGCCGGCCGGGAGGTGGGAGGCGAGGAAGCGCTCGATCAGGACCTGCGACTGACGGCACAGCGCGAAGAGCAGCACGGTGGCCATCAGGGCGAGGTTCATCGGGCGGGCCTCGGCGGGGCCCGTGTCCGGGGTGGTGGGCTTGTGGCTCGTCAACTGCCGCCACAGCGCGGGGAGTTGCGTCAGCACCATCAGGAAGCCGCCCCCGGCCACACCGAGGGCCGCCGACCGTACGCCCCAGTGGGCGCCGAAGGCGTACATCCCGGCGATGATGCCGATGTTGTACGCCACGTAGATCGCGGCCGGCGCTACGAAGCGGCGGTGGGCGCGGAGCGCCGCGCTGCAGTAGCCGGCCAGGCCGAAGCTCAGGACGCAGGTCGCGGTGAGGCGGGTGCAGCTGATGGCGAGGGCGGGGTTCGGGAGGCCGGGGGCCAGCGCTTCGACCAGGTAGGGGGCTGTGCCGATGAGCAGGGCCGATACCGCGATGAAGGCCAGGGTCAGGCGGGGCAGGGTGGTTGCCACCAGGGTGCGGACCGGGTCGCCGGGGGCGCCTTGCGCTCTGCGGGCCAGGGCCAGGCTGAAGGCCGGGATCAGGGCGAAGGCGAGGCCGTCCTCGATCAGGAGGGTGGCGGCGAATTCCGGGATGGTCCAGGCGACGAGGAAGGCGTCTGTCTCGCTGCCGGCACCGAAGAGGCGGGCCAGGGCCTGGTCCCGTGCGAGGCCCAGGAGGGAGCCGGTGATGGACAGGACGGCGGTGATCAGTGCGGCTTTGGCCAGGAAGCCGCGGGATTCGGGGGCGGGGGTGTCTTCGGAGGTGCGGGCCGGTGGCAGTAGGGGGGTGGTGTCGGTGGGGGGTTGGATGCTGCGCTGTGGGGGCTGGGCGCGCCCCGCGGCGGAGCCGCTGATCGATGCAGCCCCGCGCCCCTTGGGTGGGTTGTCCTGCTCGGTGTCGCCCGTCACCGTCATCGGGTCAGGGCCCCTTCGGCGGTTGCGCGTACCGGAGTTGCCGCACGCGGCTGCTCCTCCGCGTCTGCGCCCACCAGCGACCACCACGCCGACAGGCCGAAGACCACCGCCGTCAGGACCGTCGACGGGCCGCCGATATCCGCGTAGACGAAGTCGATCAGCTGCCAGGTCAGGAGGCCCGTGGAGACCAACGCGCAGTCCAGGCCCGGGAGTTTGGTGCGGTGGACCCGGAACAGGCCGCGCAACGCGCACACCAGCAGGGCCAGCCAGCTGCCGGCCAGGGTGACGAGGCCGAGGAGGCCCTGTTCGCTGAGGACCAGGAGGTACATGTTGTGCGGGGAGAGCAGGGGTTGTTTGAGGAAGGCGGCGCCCGCGCCCTCCGTGTCGCTGCCTGAGGAGAGGGCCAACGAGGCGTTGCCGTCCCGGTGTTCGGGGAAGCCCTTCAATCCGACGCCGGTCAACGGGTGTTCGCGCCACATCGCTGTTGCCGCCGCCCACATCGTGTAGCGGTCGATCACCGACTGGTCGGGGGCGTCGGTGACTTGGGTGATGCTGTCGATCCGCTCCTGGAGCATCGCCGTACCGATGCCGAAGCCGCCCACCAGGACGATGCCCGCCGCCGTCACCGCGGCCGCCACCTTCAGGGCCCGGCGCAGGCCCGCCAGAGCCAGCTGGATCGCGCAGGTCGCGGCCGTGGCGATCCAGGCGCCCCGGCTGAAGGAGAGGGCGAGGGGGATCAGGAGGGCGAAGGCGCAGGCGGCGGCAACTGCCCTTTGCCGTGCGTCATTTCGGCCCAGGGCGAGGGCCAGCGCGCAGATCAGGCCGAAGGACACCACCGTCGCCATGCCCATTACGTCCGTCGGGCCGAACGTGCCCACCGCGCGGATGTCCTCGCCCTGGTACGAGGCGCCGGTCGCGGTGACGTACTGCTTGACGCCGATCGCCCCCTGCCACAGCGCGAGTGCGACGAACGACCAGGCCAGCAGGCGGAAGTCGCGGCGGTCGCGGATGAGGAGGACGACGGCCGCGGGGACCAGCACGAAGATCTGCAGGTACCGGCCCAGGCCGCTGAGCCCTGCCCCCGGGGAGGACGCGCCCATCGCGGCGATCGACAGGCCCAGGACCGGAAGTCCCATGACCGCTACGGCGGTTGGGGTCAGGGGGCGGCTGCGGTCGCGGAGCAGCCGGATCCCGCAGTACAGCACCACCAGGCCGGAGACCGCGTCGGCCGGGCCCGCGCCGCCCTCGCCCGGGGCGAGCGGCAGGCCCAGCAGGGCGATCACGGCGACGACCGGGAGGACGGGGGCGAACGTGTGGACGCGGCGCAGCACGGTTCAGCTCCCCGTCGGACGTACGGGCAGGGCAGGGGCGTTCATGAGGGCTCGGTGGTTCACGGCTCAGCTCCCGGTCGGACGTACGAGCGCGGTCACCGTGCGGGCCAGGATGCAGATGTCCTGCCACAGCGACCAGTTGTCGATGTACGCGTTGTCGAACCGGCAGCGGTCCTCGATCGAGGTGTCGCCGCGCAGCCCGTGGATCTGGGCGAGGCCGGTGATGCCGGTCTGCATCCGGTGGCGGGCCGCGTAGCCGGGGTAGGTCTGGCTGAACTGGGCGACGAAGTACGGGCGTTCGGGGCGCGGGCCGACCAGGCTCATGTCGCCCCGGAACACGTTCCAGAGCTGGAGCAGTTCGTCCAGCGAGGTCTGGCGCAGGAAGCGGCAGAAGCGGCTCATCTGCGGCTCGCGCGCGATGTTCCAGCGGGTCGCCGCCTCGTGCTCGTCGACCGGGCGGTGGGTGCGGAACTTGAGCAGGGTGAAGGGGCGGCCGTCCTTGCCGATGCGCTCCTGGCGGAAGACGACACCGCGCCCGTCGGTGAGTCGGAGCACCACCGCGCACACCAGCAGCAGCGGGCTGACCAGGAGGAGCAGCGTCCCGGACGCCAGTACGTCCAGTGCCCGCTTGCCGAGGCTGCCGGGGTGGCGCGACCCCAACTCCAGCCGCCTGCAGGCGAATCCGGCGAGCTGGTCACGCATCTCGTACGACGGTGAGTCGGCGTCGACCTCCCAGACCACGCAGCCCGACTCCGCCAACGCCCGCAGCAGCGGCCCGCGTTCGGACCGTACGGAGGGATGCACGGTGAGGACGGCCCGGACGCCGTTCTGGATGAGGGCCCGCTCGACCTCCTCGCCGGTGGTCAGGACGGGCAACCCCTCGGTGCCGTCGGGGTGTTCGGCGACGATGCCGACGGGCTCGACCCCGCAGTTCGGGTGCCGCAGCACCGCCGCCGCCACGCGCTGCGCGGTCGTCGCCGGGCCGATCACGAGGGCGGTGCGGGGGCGGCTCACCAGGGCCTTGCGGCGGCGTCGGTGCACCGCGCCGCGGGCCACGCAACTTGCCGCCGATTGAAGGGCGAAGCCCAGGAGCAGGGTGCGCGGGGACAGCGCGCGGTCGGGGGCGTAGGCCGCGGTGAGCGTGCCGAGGGCGAGCCACGCGACCGCGATCCGGCCGCAGACGGCGGGCAGTTCGTCGAGGACGCGCGGCACGGCCCGGGGCAGGTGCGGGCGCAGCAGTATCGACCCGGCGATCAACAGGGCCACCAGCAGCGGTCCGCGCCGGCTGCCGGTGAGCGCGAGGGCGCCCACCAGGGCGGCGGTGAGGTCCGCGCCGAGCAACGGCAGAGGTGAGGTCGGCCGCGCGGGCGGGCGGCGGACCGGGAACCGGAAACCGCCGCCGGTGCGGCGGGGGATGACCGAGACGTTAGAGAATCCGTGGTCCCGTGGCTGTCCGCCGGGGGAGGGGACGGTGCTTTCCGCAGTCACGAGTGGATGGACTCCCTGCACTCGGTGGGCACGACGGGTTTGCCGCCGAGGAGCTCGCGATAGACCTCCGCGACCGCCTCGGCGGAGTGCCGCACGTCGTGCGTGGACTGGACGTACCGGCGCCCCTGGTGGCCGAGGGACTCGCGCAGCAGCGGGTCGAGCAGCAACTCGGCGACGGCCCCGGACAGCACCGCCGGGTTCTCGGCCGGGACCAGGCAGCGCGGCGCGAGACCGGGGGGCAGGCTCTCGCGGGCGCCTGCCACGTCCGTGACGACGACGGGCCGCCCGCAGGCCATCGCCTCCAGCGGGGCCAGCGCCATGCCCTCCCAGCGCGAGGGCAGGACCACCAGGTCGGCGGCCTGGTACCAGGGCGCGGCATCGGTGACGGCACCCGCGAACAGCACGGAATCCGGGGCGAGTTCACGCAGCGCGGCCCGGTCGGGCCCGTCGCCGACGAGCACCAGCCGCGCCTTCGGCACCTGCCGCAGGACCGCGTCCCACGCGTTCAGCAGGACGTCCTGCCCCTTCTGCCGGCACAGCCGCCCCACGCACACCACCAGCGGCGCCGCCGGATCGACCCCGGCGAGCTGCTCGATCCCGGCCCGTACGGTGTCCACGGCCGCGGGGTGGAAGCGCTCGGTGTCGATCCCGTTGGGGATCACGCTCCAGCGGCCCCGGACCCCGGCCCGCAGCCCGGTCGTCCGCTCCGCCTCGCTCACGCACACCGTCCGGGTGGCCCAGCGCGCACCCCACCGCTCCCAGCCGACGGCGAGCGTGGCGGTGACCCCGCCGACCGCCTCGAACGACCAGGCGTGCGGCTGGAACACGGTCGGGATCCGCCCCCGCACGGCGAGCCGCCCGGCGAGTCCGGCCTTCGCGCTGTGCGCGTGCACCAGATCGGGCCGCACCTCCGCGACCACCCGGGCGAGCCGCCGTACCTCGGAGACGAGCGCCGGACCGGGTGACCGGGTCGCCTCCCACAGGCGTACGTCGGCGCCGAGTGCCCGGACCCCGTCCGCGAGGCCGCCGCCGGCGGGGCAGGCGACCGTGACGTGCAGGCCGGACGCGAGCTGGGCCCGCGTCAGATCCAGGACGACACGGGCGACCCCGGCGTCCACGGGCTGGGCGAGGTGCAGGACCCGTGGCCGAGGGTCGGTTGCTGGCTGGTGCATTGCGCGTTTCCTCGCTCACGGGTGGCGCTCGGGACTGCGGGCGGGAACGCGCCTCACTGCTGGGCGTCGACGGCGACGAAGAGCGCCCCGAACCACGCCGCGTCCCGCTGGGAAACGAGCCGGAAGGCCAGCTGGTCACCGCCGGGACGCAGCGCCTTGCCGAGATCGAACACATCGGAGTCGTAGCCGAGCGTGTTCGCATACGCGGGCGCACGCTCCGAAGGCGCCGCCGCCGGGTCGCTGATCGTGGAATTCAGCACGTCGTCACGGGGGTTGGCGCCGTCACCGAGCGCGGTGGCGTTCGTACGACTGGTCGAGAGGGTGAGCGAATCCCCGGTGCGGCCGCGATCCCCGTTGTACGCCACCACGCCCGCGCGTCCCCCGGCGTGCGCGGGCACACGCACCCCGCGCATCCGGATCTCCGCGCCGGTACGGGAGTCCAGCGCGCCGAAGCCGTCCCACAACTCCAGCCGGCGCAGCGGCTCCTGCGGCTTCTCGTACGCGACGACGAGCGTCCAGCCGCCCCATGCACCGGCCGCGGACTTGCCCATCGCCGTGTTGATCTGGGCCACGGTGTAGAGGCCCGAACCACTCTCCCGGACCAGCTCGGTGACGTCCGCGGACGCCTGGAACGCGTCCGCGCCGCCCGCCACCCGGTGCCCGACGACCGTGTCCGCGAGCACCGCCTTGTACTCGCCGCCGGGCTCCGCGATCAGCACCCGGCCGTCGTCCTTGGGCGGCTTCTGCTCGCCCACGCGGAGGTTGCCGCCCCAGTACAGCCGCGCGTACGTGGCCCGGGCGCCCTCGGGCAGCCGGACCTCCGCGCGGGAGGAGTTGTAGGTGTTGGGGTCGCGGTCGACGTCTACGTAGAACATGTCGAAGTCGCCGTTGACCGCCGCCTGTCCTTCTCGTACGGCGGGGCAGGCGGCCGAGTTCGCGCGGCAGCTGATGGAGGTGTTGGCCGCGCGGACGATGCCGCCGTGCTGGAGCGCGTGATAGCGCTGGGCGAACGGGACGCGCTCGGCCTCGGCGGGCGGGGCGGATGCTCCGGATGCGGCCGGGGCCCAGATCGTGACGAGGGCGAGAGCGCCCGTCGACGCCCGGCGCAGCAGCGGACCCAGGGAATTACGCATGACCGGAGGTGCCCTTTCGGGAAGTACGGCCCCTATGTGCGATCTGATGGCTATAGGGGTACTTCGGGAGGTGCGCAACTCTAGTGGCTATCCGTATTAATCCTGCGAAACGCGACAAGTGTGTCGGAATGGTGAAGTTCGGCCCTCTGGCAGATCACCCCATTGGCGGCACAACCCCTTTGGGTGCCGCGCGTTGACACAGCGCCGGGCATCCCCGCCCGGATGTTTGTTTCAACCCCAAGGAGCACCTCTCCATGTCGCGTATCGCGAAGGGCCTGGTCCTGACCTCCGTTGCCGCCGCCGCCATGGCGGGCACCGCCGGCATCGCCGCCGCCGACAGCGACGCGCACGGCGCGGCCGCCCACTCCCCGGGCGTGCTGTCCGGCAACGTCGTCCAGGTTCCGGTCCACATCCCGGTCAACGTCTGCGGCAACACCGTCAACGTGATCGGCCTGCTGAACCCGGCCTTCGGCAACACCTGCGTCAACGACTGACGTCCGCGCGCATCACTTCGTCCGGCCGTTCTCCCGTGGGGTCTCCACGGGGGGACGGCCGGTCGGCGTTCGGCGGTGTTGCCCCGAATGGGCGGTAGCGGTCCCGGTCCGGCGCTTCGGTCTTGACATGGCCCTCACCAGGCACGACGTCGACCGTACGGCTGACGGACGGTCACCCGGCGCGTCCGACCGGTTGCAGATGGTGGTGAGCGCTTTCACGGTGGGCTCAAGATCCGAAGCACCACCGAAAGGAAACACCCATGCGTGGTCTGCCCGCACGGCGCGTCGCGTCCTCCGTGCTCTGTGCCACTGTCCTGATCGGAATCGCCGGCCCCGCGGCCGTCGCGGCCGACAACGGCTCGGCGCGGAAGCACGTCCACGCCGCGTCGAGCGCGCCGGTCCCCAACGCTGACGCACTGCTCGCCCCGGTCAAGAGCCTCGGCGACCTCGGCAGCGTGCTCACCCCCGTCACCGACCTGCTGACCCAGGCGCTCAAGGCCGACAACGGTCAGCTCTCCGCCGACCAGGCGAAGTCGCTGGGCGACGCCGTCACCGCGGCCGTCGCCAAGATCACCGCGGCGGCGCCGGCCGCACCGGCGGTTCCGGCTGTTCCCGCGGCGCCTGCCGTGCCCGCGGTTCCCGCCGTGCCCGCGCTGCCCTCGCTCAAGAGCGGTGACGACTCCAAGGCCAAGGCGCCCGCCGACCTCGCCGGTGACGCGCTCGCCTCCTTGCAGAAGGCGGTCGCCTCGCTGCTCGCGGCGGTCACCTCCGGCGATGTCGCCGGCGTCGTCCCGGCGGTCACCGGTGTCGTGACCGGCCTCGTCAACGTGGTCGCGGCCACGCTGCTCGGCGGCGGTCTGCCCGCACCGAGCCTGCCCGGTCTGCCCGCGCTGCCGTCGCTGCCGTCGACGTCCTCGCTTCCGGCGGTGCCCGCGGTACCGGCGGTTCCGGCGGTTCCGGGCGTCTGACGCGAGCAGCCGCAGAACAGTCGTAGAGCAGTCGCAGAACGGCCGTCGGGCCGGTCCCTTTCCGGGGGCCGGTCCGGCGGCCTTTTCGGTTCCACGGCCTTTTCATATGAGGATGGGAAACGCCGATGAGACACACGCCGCATTCGGGTGGGCAGCAGAAAGTTTCTGCGCACGGGGTTTCCGCCCCGGCCGGAACTCGTTACACACGGCGACAGAATTCGCTCTGGTGACATGAGTTGCCGAAGAAAGGAACACGATGAAGTCCCTGAAGGCTGCCGCTGTCGTTGCCGGGTCCCTCGCCATCGCCGGTGCCGCCGCGCCCGCGTTCGCCTACAGCCCCGCCGACGTGACGCCCACCAGCCTCACCGGCGCCGTCAACACCCTCACCAGTGGTCAGCTCCAGCCCGCCGACGTGATGCCGCTGCAGCACCAGTCGGACGCGCTCGACACCGAGAACAAGGGCTCCGCGCTCAACACCCTCAAGGGTGCGACCGCCGCGCTGAACCAGCACAACCCGCTGCTCGGCGGTCTGCCGCTGCAGAGCTGAGTCTCCCGGTGGTGTTCGAGGGGCGTCGCGAGGCGTCCCTCGTTCGTGTGGCGGGGCGCCCGTGCCATCGGCCGGACGGGTGAGAACGCGTCCGGTGGCCTTCCGGCCCGTCGATAAGGTCACGCGGTGACCTCAACCTCAAGCGAAACGCGCCCCTTCCGCGTCGCCGACCTCGGCACCCTCGTCGTCCTGGCGTGGAGCGGCGAGGCCCCCGACGGGGACATGCCCTATCTCCTCGCCTACACCCTGGGCGACGCCGCGGACGGCCCGGAGGCCGCCACCGCCGCCGTGGAACGGCTGCTGACCGACAACGGGCTCCCGGTCGGCGGCAACGTCGTCGACGGTGCCACCAAGCCCAGCCTGCCGATCACCATGCTCGTCGAGTCCGGGCAGGCCGTCCTCAACATGCCGCAGCTCAACGCCCAGTGCGTGCCGCCGCCCGAGTGGCTCGCGGCGGTCGGCGAACGCGGCTTCGCCTACCTCGTGTTCACCACCCGCCCCTGGCCCGAGGCCGAGCCGGGCAAGCCTGTCACCCCCGAGGCGCTGGCCGAGTTCGCCGGCTCCGAGGACACCCTGAACGCCGCCGCGCACATCATCCTGCCCGCCCGCAGCCTGCGCGGCTGACGACCGGACGGACGACCGGACAGCGGGCGGGAATTGCCGGTTCCGGCCCGCTGACGGGAAGCAACTTCCGGCCCGCCGACGGGAATTCCGGAAAGCTGACTACTACGGCACTCGGGGGAATCTTGAACTGATGCGCTGCCCGGCCTCGTTACCCGGTCAGCACGCAGAGCCTCCGAATTCCGAAAGGGACCGCACTCCATGAAGTCGACCACCCGAGGAACCATCGCCGCCGTCATCACGGCCGTGGCGGCCGCGACCGGCGCCGCCGTCGCGACCCCCGCCGCCGCGATCGGCACGGTCCCTGTGCCCGTGCCGCTTGAGGGTGCGGAGAGCGCCCTCGGCATGGAGCTCCCCAAGCTGGGCGGGGAGGTGCCCGTGCCCATGCCGGGCTCGCCCGAGGGCCCGCGGTACGTCGAGGGCCGGCTCATCCCGGAGCGGGTACTGCCCCAACTCCCGGTCCACGGCGGCCTCCCCGGCGCCGAGCTGCGCGCACCGCTGCCGCACGTCCTCGGCGACGGCTTCGACCACCTCGGCGTCAGCGCGCCCGCCTCCGACCTGCGCACGATGGCCCCGGGCCTGGCGCTGGACGTGCCGCTGACCCCGCCCAACCCCGACAACTTCGGCCTCCCGGACCTGAAGGCGCCCCAGCTGGGCGTCCTGGCCCCGGTGCTGCAGACCGTGCCGGGCGCGGACCTGGTCACGGGCGCCGGCCTCTAGGCCGTAGCGCAAGAAGTACGAAGGCGGCCGCAGGGCCGGAACGGATGAGGGCCCGGGTGGTGCGACCCGGGCCCTTCTGTCTGCCCGAGCCCTGCGGAGAGTGACCGCACGGGCCACCGGACGGTTAGCCCCTCGAACGAGCCGTACCGGACGAGGGAGTTGGGCCATGAGCGTGAGCGTCGGTGGAGTTTCGGTGGGCGGGGAGTCGCCGCGGCCGGTCAGACCCGGGCCGGTGCGCAGGACGCGGCGGGAGGCGCTGCGCGGGGCGTTCGGTGCCGCGCTCGCCGTGGCCCTCGTGCCCGTCGTCGCGGCCTCGCGGCCCACGCGCTCCGGCGAGGACCCCGGGGACACCGCCTTCGCCGAGACGTACCGGGGCCGTCGTATCCGCGGCGTGCTGAAGGACGGGTGGCAGGTCACGGTGGACGGCCGGCCGCTGCATCTGATGCGGCGCGCGGACGGCACCTGGCTGAGCATGGTCGACCACTACCGCTCGTATCCCACCGCCCTGGAGGCGACCCGCGCCGCCGTCGACGAGCTGAGCCCCGGCCGGGAGCTGCGCGAGGCGGACGGGCCGATGGAGCAGATGCACATGGGGGGAGACCATGGCGTACACGCGTAAGGACGTCAGCACACTCACGAGCGCCGAGAAGCGGCGGTTCGTGGCGGCAATGCTGGAGATCAAACGGCGGGGCGAGTACGACGAGTTCGTGCGCACCCACATCGAGTTCTTCGTGCCCGACGGGGAGTACGGACTGCGCTCCGCGCACATGGCGCCCTCCTTCCTGCCCTGGCACCGGCAGTTCCTGCTGGACCTGGAGCGGGCGCTGCGCCGGGTCGACTCCTCGGTGACGGTGCCCTATTGGGACTGGACGCGGGAGCGCTCCGCGACCGCCCTGCCCTGGACCAAGGACCTGCTCGGCGGCACCGGGCGGCGCTCCGACCACCAGGTGACGACCGGGCCGTTCGCGTACTCGACCGGCAAGTGGAAGATCACTGAGAACATCACCGACGAGCCGTACCTCACAAGGGACCTGGGCCGGGCCGGTGCCCCGATCGCGCTGCCGACGAAGAGCGACCTGGACGGGGCGCTGGCCGACCCGGTCTACGACATCTCGCCCTGGGACTCGACCTGCCGCACGGGGTTCCGCAACCGGCTCGAAGGGTGGGGCACCGGATCGGGCAGTGCGTCCTGGCGCAACCACAACCGGGTCCACAAGTGGGTCGGGGGCGTGATGCTCGGCGGCGCGTCCGTCAACGACCCGGTGTTCTGGCTGCACCACGCCTTCATCGACCTGCAGTGGTCACGCTGGCAGAGCAGGCACCGCGGCGCCCGCTACCTGCCCGCGAAGCCGCCGGGGGCGGGCGACGACCAGGAGGGGCGGGTCGTGGCACGGCAGGAGCGGATGCCGCCGTGGGACGTGACGCCGGAGCAGCTGGAGGACGTCAGCGCGATCTACCGGTACGCCTGACCGGTCATCGACATGTGGAAACGGGGAGAGCCCCGGCGCCTGAGGTGCCGGGGCTCTTCGCGTACGTCCGTCCGCGCGTGCGGTCGGATCAGTGGCCGTAGCCGTTGCCGCCGTAGCCCGGGCCGGGGTGGCCGGGGTGGCCGTGGCCGCTCACGTTGGCGCAGGTGTTGCCGAAGGCCGGGTTCAGCAGGCCGATCACGCTGATGGTGTTGCCGCAGACGTTGACCGGGATGTGGACCGGGACCTGCACGACGTTGCCCGACAGGACGCCGGGCGAACCGACGGCCGCACCCTGCGCGCCCGCGTCCGCCATGGCCAGGCCGGCGCCACCGAGCGCCACGGCACCCGTGCCGAGGGCGACAACGGCCGCCTTCGCGATGCGAGACATCACGTTCTCCTTTGGTTCGATGAGTGCGACGGCACGACTCGCCACCGCACTTGGAGTTCAACGCGGCGGCGCATGGCTGGTAACGGCGCCGACGTGGGGATCACCCTTTTTGAACACGGCTTCGAGCGCCGGGCGCGGATGTTCGACGGCGGAAATTCGCTGCCCTCGGCGGGCGGGTGTCCATTAGCCTCCGGACATGGCAACCGACCAACTGATCCGTCTGTTCGCCGAGCAGAACCGTGTACGCGCCTTCGCGGCGGTGGCCCTGGGGGCCGAGACCTCCGAGCAGGTCGCCGAGGTGGCCGGCCTGACCCCGCGGGGCACGGCCGTCGCCTTGCTGCGGCTGCGCGAACAGGGCGTGGTGAAGACCATGGACGACGGTGAACTCCGCGTCGACTACGACCTGTTCAAGCAGCTGGCCCGCGAGGGCGACGAGCCGGCCGAGGACGGCCCGGTCACCGGCGACGAGCACACCGACATGATCCTGCGGACCTTCGTCCGGGGCGGCCGGCTGATCCGCCTCCCCGCCCAGTGGACCCGCAAGCAGGTGGTCCTCCAGCACATCGCCGAGCAGACCTTCGCCCCCGGTATGGAGTACCCCGAGCGCATCGTCAACGAGAAGCTGCGCGCCTGGTGCGACGAGGGCGAGGTCGACCATGTGACGCTCCGGCGCTACCTGGTGGACCTCCACCACCTGCGCCGGAGCGAGGGAATCTACCGGCTGTCGGCAGCCGCGTGACCCGCTGTTCCTATGGCAGCCGTCGTACGGGCCTTGGGTTCTACGGCAGCTGCCGTACGGGTGCACCCGCCAGGTAGGCCTGGATGTTCTCGACGGCCTGGCCGTAGTACGTCGTGTAGCTGGCCCGCGACACATACCCGAGGTGGGGTGTCGCGAGCAGGCGCGGAGCCGTGCGGAGCGGGTGGCCGGCGGGGAGGGGCTCGGTGTCGAAGACGTCGATCCCGGCGCCGCCGATCCGGCCCTCGCGCAGGGCGGCGAGCAGGGCGTCCTGGTCGACGATCGCCGCGCGCGAGGTGTTGATCAGGTACGCGGTGGGCTTGAGCAGGGCGAGTTCGGCGGGGCCGAGGAGACCGCGGGTGCGGTCGCCGAGGGCGAGATGGACGGAGACGAAGTCGCTGTCCGCGAGCAACTGCTCCTTGGACGGGGCGAGTTGTACGCCGACTTCGTCCGCGCGTTCCTCGGTGAGGTGCTGACTCCACGCCGTGACGCGCATGCCGAAGGCCAGGCCCACCTGTGCGACACGGCTGCCGATCTTGCCGAGCCCGAGCAGCCCGAGGGTGCGGCCGTGCAGGTCGGCGCCGACCGTCTGCTGCCAAGGGCCGCCGCCGCGCAGGGAGTTGGCCTCCTCGACGACCCCGCGGGCGAGGCCCAGCAGCAGCGCCCAGGTCAGTTCGACGGGCGGGGTCGAGGAACTGGCCGTACCGCACACGGTGACGCCGTGCGCCTTCGCGGCGGCGTAGTCGATGACCGTGTTGCGCATGCCGGAGGCGATCAGCAGCTTCAGGCGGGGGAGCCGGGCGATCAGCGAGGCGGGGAAGGGGACGCGTTCGCGCAGGGTGACGACGATGTCGGCGGTGGCGAGGGCGGCGGCCAACTCGGCCTCGTCGTCGAGGTGTTCGCGGAGGGTCACGACCTCCACGGTGTCCTCGACGGGCGACCAGTCGGCGAGTTCGGTCGCCGCGTTCTGATAGTCGTCGAGGACAACACAGCGCAGGGGCACGGCAGTTCCTTGGGTAGGTTCCCGGTGATCGTCCGGAACGCTACTCCTTGCTGAGCGAGAGCGAGTTGGCCGTGCGGGTCGGCTTGCCCAGGGCCCAGAAGAGGACGCCGAGGAGCATGAAGGCGAGGAGCGGTACGAGTTCCGTCAGCAGGTACTTCCAGCGTTCGGCGTGGGTCCAGCCGTCCGGGAGGTAGTCGGCGCCGAACCAGTGGTCGCCGAAGCCGGGGGCGATCAGCTGGATGCTGGCGAACAGGATGAGCACGGTGAGGACCGTGCTGATCGTGCGCGGGAAGGGCGCCCTGTAGGGGCGGGGGACGTCCGGCGCCTTGCGGCGGAGGACCGCCAGGGCCGGGAAGATGCCCAAGTAGCTGACCAGCGTGGTGGATACGGCGAGACCGAGGACGGCGCCGAAGAGTTTCGCCGCGCTGCCGTTGGTGAGCTGGTGGGCCAGGACCAGGACCAGGGTGGAGACCAGGCCGCTGAGGATGTTGACCCGGACCGGTGTGCCGAAGCGGCTGGAGATGACGCCGAGGAAGCGGGGCGCCGCGCCGTCGTAGCCGGAGACGGCGAGGGCGCGGTCGGAGCCCATGACCCAGGTGACGCCGGAGGACAGCACCGTGAGGATGAACAGGACCGCGGCGATGTCCCCGAGGACCGTGCCCGCGCCGCTGCTGGTGACGGTGCCGTCGGCGGCCACGTCACCGCCGTAGACGGTGAAGACCTGGCGGATCGCGTCGAGGAAGCCGCCGAGGCCGGTGATGGCCTTGACCGGGAGGACGAGCAGGATGCCGAGGATGGGGAGGGCGTAGAGGAGTACGGCGAGGCCGGCGCTGCGGAAGATCGCGAAGGGGACGTCCTTCTGGGCGTCGGTCATCTCGTCGCCGGCGGTGTTGGGGAGTTCGAAGCCGACGTAGTTGAACATCAGGACGGGGACCAGGCCGACGAAGCCCGCGTACGTCGGGGAGAAGTCGCCGGGGCCGAAACCGTGCAGGCCGTGCTGGATGCCGTAGATGACGACCGTGATCGTGAACAGGCCCAGGAGGACGAAGCGGCTCCAGGCGCCGATCGTGGGGATCCACTTGCCGACGTCGAAGGAGAGGATCGCGGCGAGGACGCCCACCCAGGTGAAGACGAGGGCGAAGACGTAGAAGGCGGGGGTGCTCAGGTCTTTGCCGTCGTTGAAGAAGGTGGTGTAGGCCGTGACGGCGGAGACGGCGAGGGTGCCGCCGAGCCAGACCGGGTTGGTGATCCAGTACAGGAAGTTGTTGACGGCGCCCGCGAGGCGGCCGAAGGCGCGGCTGGTCCAGATGTAGGGGCCGCCCTCCTCGGGGAACGCGGCGCCGAGCTCCGCGATCAGCAGCGCGGAGGGGATGAAGAACACCGCGGCCAGGATGATGAGCCAGGTGAACGCCTCGGCGCCGGACGAGGCGACCGTGCCGATCGTGTCCACGCCGACGATCGTGCAGAGGAGGAAGAAGAGGATGTCGAAACGGCCGAAGTGCTTGCGCAGCTTCTGCCGTTCCACCTGCGCTGCGGCCGGCGCGCCGGCCGGCTCGGAGTCGATCTGACCAGCGGCCACCGGGGCTCCTGCGGGTTCGGGGAGGAGGGGACACTAACGGGGACGGGGGGCGGGATTCGGCCAATGATCCGCCGTCCTTGCGAAATCCCACAAGCGTTCGGGGGTCAGTCTTGACCATTACGTGTCCATCCGGACGTAACGGAAACCGGGCCGAAACACGGGGCGGACATGGGCGGATGACCCGGACGGCGCCGGTCATGGTCCGGCGGGCTTCTCCTGGCGGGGCGCCCGACGGCCCGTTACCGGCGTGAGATCATTTCCGTTTTTTTGACGTTCCGTGAACGGGTGACAGCTTAAAATCACCACGCGTAGATTTCGATGATCATGCACACGATCATGCGGAAAGCGGAGCCGAGGGGGACGCAGAGTGGACGACGGTGTGCGTGGGGAGGCGAGATTCGCGATCCTGGGGCCGCTGGAAGTCAGGGCCGGAGGGGTCCGGCTGCGACTCGGCGGGCCCATCCAGGCGCGGGTGCTGACCACCCTGCTGCTCGACCCGTGCCGGATGGTGCCGGTGTCGCGGCTGGTGGAGTCCGCGTGGGACGACGAACCGCCGGCGACAGCGGCGCACCAGGTGCGCAAGGCGATCGCCGATCTGCGGCAGCGCATCCCGGACGGGCCTTCGATGATCGTCACCGACGGTCCGGGATACCGGGTGGACGTCGCTCGTGAGCAACTCGATCTGAGCCTGTTCTCCGACCGGCTGCGCGAGGCGCGGGACGCGCTGGAGGCGGGCCACCCCGCCGAGGCCGTCGAACTGCTGCGCACCGCGCTCGTGCTGTGGCGCGGCCCCGTGCTGCCCGGAGGCGGCGGGTCCGTGATCGCCGCGGCCTCCGTCGTGCTGGAGGAGCGTCGGCTGGCCGCCGTCGAGCAGCTGATGGAGCTGCGGCTGACGCTGGGCGAGAGCCGGGAGCTCATCGGTGATCTGCGCGAGCTCGTCGCCGAACATCCGCTGGGCGAATCGTTTCGCGGGCAGTTGATGCTCGCGCTGTACCGCTCGGGGCGACAGGCCGAGGCACTGGCCGAGTACGCCAGGGCCAGAGAACTGCTCGTCGAGGAACTGGGCATCGAACCCGGTCCCCAACTGACCCGGCTGCACGAGGCCATTCTCCGGGACAGTCCCGAACTGGCCGTGCCGGACGCCGTGTTGGCGGAACCCGCGGTCGCGCCGGCGACGCCCGCGGCGACCGGTGGACCCGAGCCCGGGACGGCGGCGGCCCCGTGCACCCTGCCGCACGACCTCACGGACTTCGCCGGGCGCGACCGGGAGCTGACCCAGCTGCTGGAGTACGCCGCACCGCCGCAGGACGGGGCGGTGCGGATCGTGGCCGTCGACGGCATGGGAGGCAGCGGCAAGACCGCGCTCGTCGTCCGGGGCGCGCACCGGCTGGCCGACCGGTACCCGGACGGACAGCTCTTCGTCGACCTGCGCGGATTCACCCCGGGCGAGCAGCCGATGCGGCCCGGCACGGTGATCGGCACGCTGCTGCGCACCCTGGGCGTGGCGGGGGAGCGGATCCCCGACGACCTCGACGGCCGGGTCGCCCTGTGGCGGGCCACCCTGGCGAACCGGCGGGTGCTCCTGGTGCTGGACAACGCGGCGGACGCCGCGCAGATCCGCCCGCTGCTGCCCTCGCACCCGGGTTCCCTTGGCCTGCTCACGAGCCGTACCCGCATGATCGGCCTCGACGGGGCCGAGTGGATGTCCATCGGGACGATGTCGCCCTCGGACAGCCTCGCGCTGATCACCGGCGCGCTGGGCGAGGAGCGGGCGCTCGGTGAGCCGGAGGCGGCGGCGGAGCTGGCGGCCCTGTGCGGGAACCTGCCGCTCGCCCTGCGGATCGCCACGGCCCGGTTGCGCAACCGGCCGCTGTGGACCCTGGGCCATCTCGTGGGCCGGCTCGGGGACGAGACCCGCCGGCTCGACGAGCTGAAGTCCGGTGACCGCAGCGTCGAGGCCACCCTGCGGATGTCGTACCACGGACTGGACGCGAGGCATCGCGAGGCGTTCCGGCTGCTCGGGCTGCACCCGGGCGCCGAGACCGACACCGACTCGGCGGCCGCCCTGCTCGACACCGGGGCGCCCGAGGCCGAGGAGGTGCTGGAGCATCTGCTGGACATGCACCTGGTCGAGCAGCACGAGATCGGCCGGTACACCTTCCACGACCTGGTGCGCAGCTTCGCGCAGCGGCTGGGCGAGGAGGAGGGGGCGGACAGCGGACAGGCGCGGGCCGCTTTCGGGAGACTGCTCGACCACTTCCTGGCGGTGACGGACCAGGCGTGCGGCATCCTCTATCCGGGGCGGGTTCCCGTCGGTGCCGCCGCGCACGGGAGCACCGACGACGCACGCGGTACGGCCGCGGCCGAGCCGCCGTCGAGCGCCCGGGCCGCCGAGGCGGAGTCGTTCTTCGAACGGGAACACGGCGCGCTGCTCTCGGCCGTCGCGCGCGCCGAGCGGCTGGGCTTCCTCGACCAGACCGTGCACCTGTCCCGGAACCTGGTCTTCCATCTCAACTCGCGCAGCTATCTGGAGGAGTACCGGCAGGCGGCGACGATCGCGGTGGCCGCGGCCCGCGGGCTCGGGAATCCCGGGCTGCTCCGGGTGAGCCTGTCGAACCTGGGCTCCGCGTGGTGGCGGCTGGGCCGGTTCCGGGACGGGATCCCGGTGGCGGAAGAGGCGTTGGGCGTCGCGAAGGACCACGGGGACCGCAACGGCGAGGCGGTCTGCCTCAGCCTGCTGGGCCTGCTGCACAGCTGCCTCGGTCATGTCCCCGAGGCGCAGGGCTATCTGGAGCAGGCGGTCGAACGGCGTCACGACATGGCCGACGGCAGACAGGGCGCGTACGCCTGGTGCAGCCTGAGCACGGTGTACACCTGGCTCGGCCGGTACCGGGAAGCCGTGGTGGCCGCCGAGCACGCGGTGCGGCTCAGCCGGGAACTCGGCGCCCGCGCCGAGGAGATCACGGCGCTGACCGATCTGACGGCGGCCCTGCTCGGCGCCGGGGAGCACCCGGCCGCACTCGCCGTGGTGGAGCGCGCCCTGGAACTCGGCGACGAACGGCGGATGCCGGAGGAGTACGCGCACGCGCTGGCGCTCGCCGCGGATGCGAGCCAGTGGCTCGGTGCCGCCGAGGAGTCGGTCGGGTACGCGGACCGGGCCCTGCACCTGATCCGCTCCAAGGGGACCGCGACCCGGCAGGCGACCGTCCAGAACATCCTCGGGCGGGTGCACTGCCGGCGAGGCGAGTTCGAGCAGGCCCTGGAACTGCACCGCGGCGCGCGCTTCCACGCCGGGGCCATCGAGTACCGGATCGAGGTGGCCCACGCCGTCGAGGGAATGGCCGAGGCCCTCGACGGCATGGGCGACGTACGGGAGGCGGCCGCGCACCGGCTCGGCGCGGACGAGCTCTACGCCGGGATGACGGGCGTACGCCGGTGAGCGGGCCCACCGGCGGCCGGGTCAGGAGGTGGTGCTGCCCGGGCCGGTGCCGTTGGCCAGGACGGAGTGGCCGGCGGCGGGGGCGGACACCTCGTGCGTGAGGGCGCCGATTCCCGAGGCGAGGGCGATGGTGAGGATTCCGGCGAGTACGGCCAGTTTGCTGCGCATTCCGTGCACCTTCGTTTCTGCGAGTCCGGTGGGTGTGTGTGCGGGTGCGAGGACGGGCGTGTTCCGGACGAGGTGCGCCGGCGCTTCCCTGCTTCGCGTAGTCGGAATGCTCACCGCAGCCCTTCCCGCCCCGTTCCCGGACCGGTACCGGCGGGAACGGCATATGTCGAGGTCAAACGGACGGGAAGGGTCCGCAAGCCGTTGACCACGATGGACTCCAGTCGCTCGGCCGGGCCGTCCGGTACCGCCCGGTCCACCCGCGCGAGGAACTCCCGCAGCACGGCCCGGATCTCCAGCCGGGCCAGCTGGGTGCCCACGCAGTAGTGCGGGCCCGCGCCCAGCGCCAGATGCCGGTTCGGGGACCTCCGGATGTCGAAGCTGTCGGGGTCGGGGAAGTGCGCCGGGTCGCGGTTGCCCGCCGTCAGCCAGCACACGACGAGATCACCCCGCCGGATCCGCTCGCCGCCGAGCTCCACCTCCCGGGTCGTCCGCCGCACGATGTGCGTGGCGCTCGACGTCCAGCGCAGGATCTCGTCGATCGCGGACTCCATCAAGCCGTCGCCGGCGCTGTCGATGGGCCGGCGCAGCAGCTCGAACTGGTCCGGGTGGTCCAGGAGCGCCAGCATCCCGCCCGACATGGCGAGCCGGACGTTCTCCGTGCCGCCCACCAGCAGGTTGTCGCAGTTGAGCACCACCTCGTCCAGCGGGAGCGGTTCGCCCTCGTAGCTCACCGCGGCCAGCACGCTGACCAGGTCCTCGCCCGGATCGGCCCGGCGGCGCTCCACCAGGTCGCCGAAGTAGTCCAGGATCTCCAGATGGGCCAGGCTGCGGTCCTCCGCCGTGGCGGCGCAGAAGGCGTCCGTCGACCACTCGATGATCCGCGGCCGGTCCTCGTCCGGAATGCCGAGGAACGCGCAGACGACCTCCACCGGCAACTGCGCGGCGACCTCCGTCACGAAGTCGAACCGGCCCTTCCGTACGGCCGCCTCGACGATCCGCCGGGCCGACGCGTCCAGGGCAGCCTGCAGCAGCCGCAGGTTCCTGGGCGCGAACCAGCCGGCGACGGCTCCGCGCAGCACGCGGTGGCGTGGTGGGTCGGACAGCGCCAGGGTGCGGTTGCCGCCGGGGTCCTCGCCCTGGGACAGCGGGCGCAACAGGATGCCGGACGAGGAACTGAACGTGTCGGCGTCCCTGAGCACCTCCTTGATCTCGTCGTGCCGGGTCAGCGACCAGAAGCCGGGGAAGACGCCGGGCTCGTGCCACAGCACGGGGGCGGCCTCGCGCATCCGCCGCCACAGTTCGAAGGGGTTGCCGTGCCGGTAGGTCCGCCCGTCGACGAGCCGGCCTGCCTCGCGGCGCAGTTCGGCGAGGTCCTGTTGGTCCCCCGGATTCCCGGCCGGGCCCGTGTGGATGTACGGCATGCTGCGTTCCCCCTCAGGAAGTCGATGTGGAACGGGAGTTGGGACTCCCGGTGCGGGCCAGCTCGGCGGCGATCAGCCCGACGGGCGGATCCGAACGCAGGTAGAAGTGCCCGCCCGGCTTCACCACCTGGACGAACTCGCCCCCCGCGTGGTCCCGCCACCGCCCGGCCCGGGACCGGATCTCGGGGATGTCGTGCTCGCCGACCACGCTGACCATTCGGGCGCCGGTGCGCTTCCCGGTGTGTTCCCGGTAGCCGGACACGAGCCTGAGATCGTCCTTGACGTACTCCAGGAGAAGCCCGAGCAGCTCCTCGTCCTGCCGGAGTTCGGCGCTGAGCGGTTCGTACCGTTCGAGGTACGCCAGTACGTCGGCGTCCTTCTCGTAGGGGACCGGTGGCCGCAGGGCGGGGGACGCCGCCGAGGAGAGCACCAGGGTCGGCGTGGGCACACCGGCCTCGCGCAGCAGACGGTCCACCTCGAAGGCGAGGTACGCGCCCATGCTGTGCCCGAACAGCAGGGAGTACCGCTCGTCGCGGGTCAAGATCTCCTCCGTCACCGCGTGGGCGAGGGCGGACAGGCTCTCGGGCGCGGGCTCCCCGAACCGGTCCTCGCGCCCGGGGAACTGCACGGCGTGCACCCGGGCCGTGGGCAGCAGTGGCTGCCACGACCGGAAGAACGAGGCGCAGCCGCCGGCGTGCGGGAAGCAGAGCACGGAGCCGGCACCGGTATGGGCGGGGCCGCTGGACAGGGGCCTGCTGGGTCTGATGTACGCGGACATGGGAACCCCGTCGCTCAGAGCCGCGACAACAGATCCACCTGCTGGGGGATCGTGCCGCAGCGATAGACGTTCTTGACCCCGACCGGGCGGCCGGCCAGCTCGCCCAGTGCCCGGGAGAGCCTGATCACGGTCAGGGAGTTGCCGCCGAGCGAGAAGAACGTGTCCTGCTCGGAAGAGGCCACCGGTACGCCGAGGACCTTCTCCCAGACGCGGGCGATGTGGTCGGCGAGGGCGCCGTCCTCCGGCGGCCGGGCGGCCTGCTCCGGTATTCGCTCCTGCTCCCGCTCACGTTCCTGTTCCGCGGGCGGGGCCGTGGCAGCCAGCAGCGCGGCCCGGTCGGTCTTGTCGTGGGCGGTGCGCGGCAGGGCCGCGGTGAAGACGATCCGGTCGGGGACCACGGCGGCGCCGAGTTCCGTCTCCAGGAAGCCGCGGATCGAGGCGGCGGCCGGTTCGGCGCCGGGTTCCGCGACCACGAAGGCGTGGCAGACGGCGTTCTCCGCGTCGTACGCCACCGCGGCGGCCCGGACGTCGGGGTGCGCTGTCAGCGCCTCCTCCAGCGTCTCCAGGTGCACGCGCACGCCGCGGATCTTCACCTCGTTGTCCAGCCGCCCGACGAATTCGAGGCCGTCCTCGTCCGACCACCGGCCGAGATCCCCGGTGAGGTAGGCGCGTACGGGCGGACCGGCCGTCGGCCCGGCGGGCAGTTCGACGAACTTCGCCGCCGTCTGCCGTTCGTCGCCGACGTAGCCCCGGGCGACGCCCGGGCCGGAGACGGCGATCTGCCCCACCGCGCCGGCCGGTACCGGCCGCAGCCGGTCGTCGAGCAGCCGCAGCGAGGTGCCGGGGATCGGGAAGCCGATGCCGGTGGGCCCGGGCTTCTCGTAGATCCGGGCGGTGGACCAGACGGTGCACTCGGTGGGGCCGTACTCGTTGCTGAGGGCCACGCCGGGCAGCAGCGCGAAGTGCTGGTCGACGACGCTCTGCGGCAGCGCCTCGCCGGCGCTGGTCACCAGCCGCAGCGAGGCCGCCCCGGCCGCGTGCCGCTCGTCCTCGCGCAGCGTGTGCAGCAGCTCCGTGTGGAAGCCGGGGACGGTCAGGGTGTGGGTGACCCGGTGCTCTGCGATCAGGCCGAGGACGGCCTGGGGGACGCGCCGTTCGTCCTCGTCGGCGACGACGAGGGTGCCGCCGGCCGCGAGGGTGCCCCAGAGCCCGGCCATCGAGGAGTCGAAGTGGAACGGGGACAGCAGCAGGAAGACCGGGGTGCCGAAGCCGTCGTACAGCGCGAGCCGGGCGGCGTTGGAGTGCGCCAGGTTCCGCGGGGAGACGGAGACGCCCTTCGGCCGGCCGCTGCTGCCGGAGGTGAACAGGACGTACGCCTCCGCGTCCGGCGGGTACGACGCGGCCGGGGCCGTGGTCGGCCCCGCGGGCTCGGCCGGCCACTCGCGCGGGTCGACGACCACCGACAGCCCGGCGGTGCGCCGGATGTGCTCGGCGGCGCGGTGCGGCGCCGCCGGATCGAGGAAGACGAACGAGCGTCCGGACAGCCAGATGCCCAGGGCATGGACGGCGGCTCCCACCGTGCGGTGCGAGACGACGCCGATTCTGCGGGAGGCCGCGCTCTCCTCGTCCGCGGCGATCGCGCGCGCGACGGCGGCGGCCCCGGCCGCCAGTTCGCCGTAGCTGACCCGCTCCTCGCCGCAGATCACCGCGGTGCGCTCCGGGTGGCGGCGGGCGTGTGCCAGCACCGCCTCGGAGACGAGCGGCACGGGTTCGGGCAGGCGGGGTCCTGCTATCACGCCGGATGTCCCGGATTCGGATGTCGTCATGCCGGAGATCCTCGGCAGGGCCATTCCGGGAACCCTCCCGGCCCGGTCCCGAAACACTCCGGGATCCGAACGGGAACGCGCCGGGACCGGGCCGGTAGGGCGCCGGGACCCGCCTCCCCTAGACCTCTTCGTATGTCGTCGTCCGCACGGTGTCGACGCGGGGGCAGCAGAAGGGCAGGAGAGCGCGTTGTACAGATCATTCGCCGAGAAACTGGCGGAACCCGACCTCATCGACCTGGGGAACGGCATCCATGTGCTGCGGTTCGAGGTCATGAAGGTCACCTCGGTCCGCGCCGCGGTCAGGGACCTGCTGGACCGTGAGGTCGTCCGCCCGGGGCAGACCGTGGTGGACAGCTCCAGCGGTATCTACGGGCACGCGCTCGCACTCGTCTGCCGTGAGTTCGGCCTGAAGTGCCACATCTTCGCCTCCGTGGCGGTCGACGCGGCCATCCGCACCCAGCTCAAGTACCTCGGGGCCACCTACACCCAGGTGCCCTCCTCCGGTGACGACGGCCTCCAGCACGACCAGGAGACCCGGGTCCGGCTGGTCCACACGTACCTGGAGGAGAACCCGGACGCGTACTGGATGCAGCAGTACCACGACGACGTCCACTACATCGGCTACGAGAGCGTCGCGAACACCCTGGTCAAGGAGTTGGGGTCGACGGGGGTCACGCTGGTCGGCGGGGTCGGCACCGGAGCGTCGACCAGCGCGATGAGCCGCTATCTGCGGGCGTCGGGCAACGACGTCCGGGTCGCCGGGATCCAGCCCTTCGGCAGCCGCTCCTTCGGCTCGGAGGCCATACCGCTGGACGGTTTCATCATCGCCGGGATCGGCAGCGGAATCCGCTTCGCCAACATCGACTACACCGCCTACGACGACATCCACTGGATCAACTTCGACGTCTCCGCGGCCGGCTGCCGCCATCTGCTGTCCACCACCGGTGTCTTCGCCGGGCTCTCCGCGGGCGCCGGCTGGCAGGTCGCCCGGCACATCCGCCGGCAGGAGCCGGACGGCGGCCCCGTCGTCTTCCTCGCGGCCGACCCGGGACACCGCTATGTCGACCGGGTCTTCCCGCCCGACGGCCCGCTCGTCCAGGACCCCGAGTACCGGCCGCGGACCATTTCCGAACTGTCCCGGATGACGGGCCCCTGGTCCACGATGCACTGGGCCCGCAGGCCGTACGACGTCCAGGACGATCTCCCGGTCGTCCCGGTCGTCCCGAGCTCCCCGAGGAACGCGGCATGAGCCGGATCGCCGTCATCAACTACGGCCCCCAGCACGACTACGCCGCGATGCTCGCCGAAGTGGCGGACCGGCTCCACGTGTTCAGCCACAACGAGCTGAAGAACACCGAGGGCCTCGCGCGCTACGAGTACGTGCCCGACTGCGAGTTCGTCCCGTACCCGGAACTGACGATCCGCCGGCTCGCCGCGGAGCAGCCGTTCACCCACCTCGTCACGGACAACGAGTACGACCTGGAGCGCGCCGCCCGGATCCGCGCGGACCTGGGCATCCCGGGCCAGTCGGCGGCGAGCGCCCTGTCCTTCCGGGACAAGGCGGTGATGAAGCGGGTCGCCGGCGCCGCCGTGCGCGTCCCGCGCTTCGCCCGCCTGGAGACGTTCACCGACCTCACCGGGTTCATCGAGGCGAACGGCTTCCCGGTGGTCGTCAAGCCGGTGAAGCAGGGTGGCTCGCGCGACATCGTCGTCCTGCGCGACGAGGACGGCCTGACCGCGTTCAGCCGCCGGCACTGGCGGGACGACCTGCTGGCCGAGGAGTTCGTCGAGGGCCGGATGTGCCACGTCGACGCGGTGCTCGCCCCCGGCTACCGGTTCGTGGCCGCCTCCCGCTATCTCCGCAGCTGCCTCGGGGTCTTCTCCGGGGAGAACAACGGCTCGGTGCAGCTGCGCCCCGGCGATCCGCTCGCCCGGCGCCTGGAGGAGTTCCTCGACCGGTTGCTGGCGGCCTTCGACACACCGGAGGTCGGCGCCTACCACCTGGAGGTGTTCCACACCCCGGACGACGAGCTGGTGCTCTGCGAGATCGCCTCCCGGGTCGGCGGCAACCGCATTCCCGCGCTCACCCGCGCCACCTACGGCGTCGACCTCCACTCCGCCTGGCTGCGCCACTCGGTCGGACTGCCCGTCGAGGCGCCGCCCGCCGGCCCGCCCGCCGAGGTGCACGGCTCGGTCTCCGTGCTGCCACAGGGCCGGCCGGTCCGCGCTCCGGGCCGGCCGCCGTTCGCGTGGGTGCGGGAGTACCAGGTCAACGAGGGGCTCGCGCCCGGCGCCGTGGCCCAGAACAGCACCTCGCACCTGTGCTTCGTGATCGTCGCCGGCGCCGACGCGGAGCAGGTGGAGGAGCGGCTGCTGGAGACCGAGGCCTGGCTGATGGCCAACCTGGAGCACCTGGACGACGGCGGCCCGGGGGACGAGGCGTCATGAACACCTGGCGCCGGATGTCGCCGGCCGGACGCGTCCTGCTCACGACGGTGCTGCTCACCGGTCTGACGACGTTCATGTTCCTGCCGCTGCTGGCGCTGGAGTTCACCGCACAGGGCGTGCCGGCCGCCCGGACGGGATTCCTCGTCGGACTGCTCGCCTTCTGCGGCCAGGGTTTCTCGCTGGTGTCCGGGCTGATCGTGGACAGGTTCGGCACCCGGTCGGTGCTGACGGCGGGCTTCGCCCTGCGCATCGGGGGGTACCTACTGCTGGGCGTCGGTCTCGGCGTGGGCGGCCCGGCCGGCACCCGGCTCGTGCCGCTCGTCGCCGGTATCGCGGCGATCGGCGTCGGCGGCTCGCTGCTCGGCCTGTCCGTCAAGACCCTGCTGGTCACCGAGGACGGCGTCGAACCCCGCGAGATGCTCGCGCTGCGCTCGACCTTCGTGAACATCGGCGTGGTGGCCGGACCCGCGCTGGGCGCGCTCGTGTACCCGCTGGGCTTCGGCTGGATCCTGGGCGCCTGCGTGCTCTCCCACCTGCTGCTCGGCATACGGCTGACCGTGCGCCCGGTGCGGCGGGCGGCGCCCGGACCGCGGACCCCGGGGAAGGACGCGGCGGCGCGCGCGGCCGGTGACGGCTGGGGACTCTGGCAGTGGCTGCCGCTGTGCCTGCTCGGCGTGGCGTACTGGGCGATCTACAGCCAGCTCAACGTCGTCATGCCCATCACCGCCGAGCGGACGACGGGGAGCACGGCCGCGATCTCGGTCGTCTTCATCGTCAACGGCGCACTGGTGGTGCTGTGTCAGTACACCCTGCTGCGCCATGTGTTCCACCGGGCCGAGGCACGGACCCTGCTGCTCGCCGGCTTCCTGGCCTTCGCCCTCGCCTACGCGGTGTTCATCCCGCTCACCGGCTGGTTCTCGCTGTTCGTGTTCGTCCTGCCGGTCACCTTCGCGGAGATGCTGATCTCGCCCAGCCTGGACGAACAGGCGGTCAGGGCGAGTTCGCCGCTCCGTACCGGACTCGCCCTCGGCACGATGAGCGCCGTCGGCGCGGTCGGCAGCCTGCTCGGTTCCAGCATGGGCGGCTATCTGCTCCAGTCCCTCAGCGGCGGGCGCGGCATCTGGCTGGTGCTCGTCTCCCTCTCCCTCTGCGCGGCGCTGACCAGTCTCCTTCTACCGAAAGCACGGGCCCAGCATGGCTGACGCACCCGACACCGGCCTCCGCACCCCGACGGCGGTCCTGCTCAATCCCCGGGACCGGGTCATCGACGCGGCCGTGAAGCTCGGCTGCGCGATGGTCGTCGTCGGCGATCCCACCGCACCGCTGCCGGACAACGCGCCCGGCGAGCCGCTGCGCAGTGCCTGGATCGAGGACCCCGGTGAACTGGTCGAGTTGCTACGGGAGTTGGACCTCCCCGCGCCGGTCAGCTGTTTCGGCTTCGGTGAACTCGGCTGCGCGGCGGCCGCGGTGGTCAACGAGCGGCTCGGCTGGCCCGGCAACCCGCCCGGTGCGCTGGCCGCCTTCAAGGACAAGGCGCGGCTGCGGGCCGTGGTCGGCGACCGGGCCGGGGCGCCGGTCGCCCACGCCCTGTGCACCGGCAGGGACGAGATCCTGCCCGCGACCGAACGGATCGGCTTCCCCTGCGTGGTCAAGCCGGTGGACGGCACGGGCAGTTCGGGGGTGCGGTATCTGGCGGACCGCGCGGAGGCCGAGGACTTCGTTTCCGGCTCGGCGGAGTTCACCACGCCCCACCTGGTCGAGGAGTTCCTGGCCGGCACCGAGTACTCCGTCGAGGCGGTCACCTCGCCCGAGGGCCACCGCGTCCTGGCCGTCACCGAGAAGGCGACCACGGGCGCCCCGCACTTCGTGGAGACCGGGCACACCCTGCCCGTGACGCTCGGCCCCGCGGCCGAGGAGGCGATCACCGGGCTGGTCACCGCCGTGCTGGACGCCGTGGACTACCGCTACGGGCCCTCGCACACCGAGGTCATGCTGACCGCGGCCGGACCCCGGCTCATCGAGTCGCACGGGCGGCCCGGCGGCGACCGCATCAGCGACATGCTGGACCTGGCCCTCGGCGAGGACGTCTTCGCCCAGACGATCGCCGCCGTCCTCGGCCTCGAACCGCCCCCGGCCGGCCCCCGCAGACGGGTCGCCGGCATCCGGTACGTCACCTTCGACCGCATGGTCCCGCTGCACGGCATCAGCACCGAACTCGTCGCCTCGCTGCCCGGCGTCGCGGAGGTGCACATCAGCGTGCCCGCGGGCGCGACCCCGCCGGAGGTCCGCAGGTCGGGCGACCGGCACGCGTTCGTGGTCGGCACCGGAGACACCCGCGAGGAGCTGGAGAACAACCTCGCCCGGGCGGTCCGGACACTCACGGCGGGGTCGAAGCCGGCGTGACCGCATGACCGCCCGAACCCCGCACTCCGCCCACTCGGCCCACGACTCACAGAACAAGGTGCATCCGTTGCCGTACAAGATCCTGGTCCTGGTCTCCGGGGCATCCACCTTCGAGCTGAACAACCACTCGATCATTCCCAGTGCCCTCCACCGTGAGGGCCACGAGGTGCACATCGGTGACATCGACACCCTGTGCGTGCACGACTCCGTCGTCGTCTGCGACCGGGTGCGGCTGAGTGAGGAGTTCACCAGCGGCGGCAGCTTCCCCGAGCTGAGCCTGCCGTACGCGTCCGCCGAGGAGTTCGACCTCGTGTGGGTACTGGCCGGCACGCACCCGGAGTCGGGTACCGACTCCTTCCAGCTGCTGTGGCTGCTCAACCAGCGGGTGCCGTTCGTCAACGACGCGTCCGCGCTGTTCTACCTGAACACCAAGATCAACCTGGGTGCCGTGGTCCCCGCCGAGCACCTCCCGGTCTCGTACGTCTCGAACGACTACGACCAGCTCAACAGGCTCGTCGAGGCCGACGGCGACCGCTCCTGGGTCGTGAAGCCGACCAACGGCGGCTGCGGGGCGGACGTGTTCGTCGTCAACAAGGGCGACCGCAACCGTTCGGCCCTGCTCGCCAACGCCACCGGCAACGCGGCGTCCCGGTACGGGCGTTACGGCCGTGACGTCATCGGCATGGCCAAGCGGCACACCGCGGTCCAGGAGTACATCCCCAACATCCGTACCAACGAGAAGCGGGTCATCCTCGCCGGCGACGTCCCCGTCTCCGGGTTCCTGCGCTTCCACCCGGAGAACGACCACCGGTCCAACGCCACCCTGGGCGCGGGCTTCGCCGCGCTCGAACTCACCCCGGAGGAGGACGAGTTCGTCCGCGCGCTGGGCAAGCGGATGACGGACCTCGGGATCTTCTACTCGGGCATCGACCTGGCGTTCCCCTACGTCATCGAGGTCAACATGGTGAACCCGGGCGGGCTGAGCTACCACTACCGGGCGACCGGCGAGGACAGGTCCTCGGAGGCCGTCAACACCGTGCTCGCGGCGCTGCGGACCGCCGGGAAGCTGTCATGAGCGGGGCCGTCACGCGGGCCGGGGCACTCCAGGGCGAAGCGGCCGGGCCCGGCGCGTGGTCCTGGCTGGAGCCGCGTGCCCTCGCCGCCTGGGACGAGTTCGCGGCGACGCCCGCCGCCGAGACCGACCGGGAGTGGTTCACCGAGCGGCTGAGCCGGCCCGTCTGGCGGCACCAGTACCCGCCGCACGCCTTCACCGCCGAAGCGGCACGCACGGTCGAGACGGTCGGGGTACGGCTCGCCGAACTGATCTCGGGCTTCCCGCGCCGCGTCTTCGGCGACGACCTGGCGGCGTGGGCCGGCTACCTCGGCCTGCCGGACGAGGACGCGACCCTGATGACCGAGGCGCTGGACCGGCCCCGGCTGCGCCGGGTCGCCACCGCCTTCATGCGGCCCGATCTGGTCGTCACCGACGAGGGACTGAAACTCGTCGAGCTGAACGTGGCCGCCTCACTCGGCGGACTCAGCACGCTCGCCCCGTACACCGGCGCGACCCGCGACTCGCGGTACGCCGCCTTCCTCGCCGGGCGCGGACTGCGGCTGGACGGCCCCGACACGGCACGCGTGTGGCTCGACGTCTTCGCCGGGCTCACCCGGGCGCGCGGCGACGGGCCGCTGCACGTCTTCGAGGCCACCGCCAACCCGGCGGACCTCGACGGTGGCCGCCGGTTCTTCGTCGACATGATCCGCTCCGCGGGCCACGACATCAGCTGCGGGCTCATCACCGAGCTGGACCTCACCGACGACGGGGCCCACTTCCGGGGCAGGCGGGTGGACGCCGTGTTCACCGCGTACACCTGGCACGAGACGAGGAACTTCGTGCCGCCCGCGCTGACCCGTGCGCTGATGGAGCTCGACACGGCCGGCGAGCTGGACTTCATCGGCTCGCCCGCCGCCGCGCTCCACGACAACAAGGCGAACCTGGCCCTGCTTCACGACCCCGGGTTCCAGGGCCTGTTGACCGACGAGGAACAGGCCCTCGTCCAGGCGTACGTGCCGATGACCTTCCGGTTGCGGCCGGAGACCCTCGACCGCGCGGTCGAGGGACGCGGGCAGCTGCTCTGCAAGCCCGCCTCGGCCTACGGCGGCAAGGACCTGGCCTTCGGTTTCCTGGCCGAGGACGACCGGTCCTGGGCCGCGGAGCTGCGGGAACGGCTCGCGGACCCGCGCGAGCGCCATGTGCTGCAGGAGCGGGTGCGGCCGTCCGTGGTCGGTCTGCCGGGCGTCGGGCCGTCCGGCGGGCGTGAAGTGGTGCTGGCACCGCTGGTGTTCGGCGGCCGTTTCGCCGGCGTCTTCATGCGCCAGGCCCCGGTGCGGCCCGGGTCGGCGATCAACGCGTCGAGCGGCGCGGAGTCGTCGGCGGTACTGACGCTGGGCGGCTGACTCCCCTTGCTCCTCGCCCCCGTTGTCCCCCGTCCGTCGTTTCTCACCTGAAGGAGACCGGCCCATGCTGCGCATCGCCGTCCCCAACAAGGGCTCCCTGTCCGGGCCCGCCGCCCAGATCCTGCACGAGGCCGGCTACCAACAGCGCAAGGACGCCAAACAACTGGTCCTCGCCGACCCCGGGAACGACGTCGAGTTCTTCTACCTCCGGCCCCGGGACATCGCGATCTACGTCTCGTCCGGCCGGCTGGACCTCGGCATCACCGGCCGCGACCTGCTGCTGGACTCGGGCACCAACGCCGAGGAGATCCTGCCGCTCGGCTTCGCCCGCTCGACCTTCCGGTACGCGGCCCGGCCGGGCACCGCGCGGGAGATCGCCGACTTCGACGGTCTGACCATCGCCACCTCGTACGAGGGCATCGTCGCCAAGCACCTGGCCGACCAGGGGGTGGCCGCCTCCGTCGTCCATCTCGACGGAGCCGTGGAGACGGCGATCGACCTCGGTGTCGCCCAGGTGATCGCCGACGTCGTCGAGACCGGTGCCAGTCTGCGCAACGCGGGCCTGGCGGTCGTCGGCGAGCCGATCACGACGTCGGAGGCGATCGTCGTCCGCCGCGCCGGCGCGGACGCCGCCGACCCGTCCGTACGGCAGTTCGTCCGCCGCCTTCAGGGCGTCCTCATCGCCCGTGCCTACGTGATGATGGACTACCACTGCCGCGCCGGGCAGTTGGAGCGGGCGATCGCCCTCACCCCGGGGCTGGAGTCGCCGACCGTGTCGCCGCTGCACACGGAGGGCTGGGTGGCCGTCCGCGCGATGGTCCCGGGGAAGGAGGCACAGCGGATCATGGACGGCCTGTACGAGCTGGGGGCGCGGGCGATCCTGACCACCGCGATGCACGCCTGCCGGCTGTGACGCCCGAAGTCCGTCCGGCGGATGGGGAGTCGGCGACACGGCAACAGAAACAGGGCCGCGAAGTGAACCGGCACCGGAGCGACCGGTCGACCTGCTGGTGAAGTCCGCCTGAACTGCGTAAACGCGGGGTGTAGCTGGGCGCCCCCGGCAGGACTCGAACCTGCGGCCAAGCGCTTAGAAGGCGCCTGCTCTATCCACTGAGCTACGGGGGCCGGGTGTGTGGCCTCGGTCGTGGTGTGCCCGGGTGTGGGCCGGTCCGTGACGTTGCCGGGGACAAGGATAGGGCTCCCGGGTCCTTGTCCCTGTTGCTTCCCCTCCGTGGCTCGATGTGGAGGTTCAGTGAAGCGGTCCTGATAATCGCAGGCAGGTACGAATCGTGCATCGCTTTTGGTGCCCGGGGCCACGGGTGTTGTGCACTCGTTATGCCTGGACTGTGCCCATGCCCCAGTCATCCCTTCCGTCCGTTGTGTTCCGTCGGCGCGCAGACATGCTCATATGCTTCAGAATTCCCCCAAAATTGGGCATTCTTCACATGTGGTGACCTTGGACGTACGGCCTCAGCTGCTCGACGCACTCTCCGCCCTGCGCGACCGTGTCGCCGCCGCACGCTTCCCGCTGCCCCTGGCGGGGGCTCCACGCGCGCGGGCCAATCGCGATGAACTGCTCGCCCAGCTCGACGACTATCTGGTGCCCCGCCTGAAAGAACCCGAAGCACCCCTGTTGGCCGTGGTCGGCGGCTCGACCGGTGCGGGGAAGTCGACGCTCGTCAACTCCCTTGTCGGGCGCCGGGTCAGCGAGGCCGGCGTCCTGCGGCCGACGACCCGTACACCGGTGCTCGTCTGCCACCCGGAGGACCATCACTGGTTCAGCGGCATGCGGGTGCTGCCCGACCTCACGCGCGTGTGGGTGCCCCATCAGGACCCGGGGGACGAATTGCTCCTCCCCGGTGAGGACGGCATGCGTGTGCTGCGGATCGAGACCGCCGACACCCTCCCGCGCGGAGTCGCCCTCCTGGACGCGCCCGACATCGACTCCCTGGTGGCCGACAACCGGGTGCTGGCCGCCGAACTGATCTGCGCGGCCGACATCTGGGTCATGGTCACCACGGCCGCCCGCTACGCCGACGCCGTGCCCTGGCATCTGCTGCGCACGGCCAGGGAGCACAACGCGACCCTGGTCACCGTCCTCGACCGGGTGCCCCACCAGGTGGTGTCCGAGGTGTCGCGGCAGTACGGCGCCCTGCTCGCCAAGGCCGGCCTCGGCGACGTCCCCCGCTTCACGGTGCCCGAACTTCCCGAGTCCGCCTGGGGCGGGGGACTGCTCCCGGCCAGCGCCGTGGCGACACTGCGGAGCTGGCTCGTGCAGCAGGCCCAGGACCCGGGCGCCCGGCACCAGTCGATGGCGCGCACGGCCTACGGCGTCCTCGACTCGCTCAAGTCGCGGATGCCCGAACTGGCCAGCGCCGCCGCCGCCCAGTACGCGGCCGCGCTCCGGCTCACGGCCGCCGTCGACGGGGCGTACGACAGCGAGCACGCGCGTGTGCGGGGGCGGTTGCAGGCCGGGGCCGTGCTCGCCGGGGACGCGTTGAAGCGCTGGCGCGCCTTCCCGCTCGACTGCTCCGCCGGTGAACTGCTCGACGCCCTCGCGGAGAGCCTCGCCGCACTGCTGCTGTGCGCCGTCACGGCCGCCGACGAGCGCGTGGACGACGCCTGGCGCCGCGAACCGGCCGCAGGGGCTCCAGAGCTCACCGAGCGCGATCCGTCGCTGGAGAGCGCCGAGCACCGCATCGGGATGGCCGTACGGCGGTGGCGGCGCGAGCTGGAGGAGTACGCCGAGGAGGAGGTGGCCGACCTCGACCGGAGCATCGCGCCCGATCCCGAGGTCGTCGCCGCCCTGGTCGCCACCGCGCTCCTGGGCGGCCGCAGGGCACGGTCCGCGGGCGAGGGGCTCGCCGAACGGATCGGCGCCCACGGCGCGTTGCGGCTGCGAGACCGGGCCGGGCGGCTGCTCAACGACCATCTGGACCGGGTCGTGCACACCGAGCGCGAATGGCGGCTCGCCCCGCTCGACGCCCTTGAGGTGCACCCCGAACCCCAGGCCGAACTCATCGCCGCGCTGTCCGTACTGCAGAAGGAGAGGTGACCGGTGACTGCCGTCACTGACCAGGACCACACGGACGAGATGGACCACGTCACGCACGCCGGGGACGCGGTCGCCGCCCAGGACGAGCACCCCGAGAACGCCTCCCCCGCAGAGGGCGATTCCGAGGCGACTCCCGCGAACGGCCTCCCCGTAGAGGACGCGGAGAAGGCGGGTGCCCCGGAGGAAGCCGACGGCCACGCGCGTGTGCGGGCCGACGCCGACACCTCGGGTCGAACGGAATCCAAGGCGTCCGCAGACCCGACCGACCCCGAGGAATCGACCGGTTCCTGGGACGACGGGCTGATCGCGCGGCGGGTCAACGAGACCACCGCGGCGCAGCAGGCCGCCGCCGTGGAGATCAGGGCTTCCCGTGCGCAGGCCGCGCACAGCGCGCACGCCGCACAGGCCGCGCACGTCTCGGCCCCGTTGGCGTACGACGGGCCGCTACGGTCCCGTCTCGACGCGCTGCGGGAACTCGTGGGGCTCTCCCGCACCCGGCTCGACAGCGGGACCCTCGCGGAGGCGGGGCGGGTGCTCGACGAGGCCGCCGCGCGGCGCCGGCTCTCCGGGCAGCACACCGTGGTCGCCATCGCGGGCGCCACCGGCAGCGGCAAGTCGCAGCTCTTCAACGCCCTCGCCGGAGTGGCCATTTCGGAGACGGGCGTACGACGGCCCACCACCGCCGCGCCCATCGCGTGCAGCTGGAGCGACGGCGCGGCCACCCTCATCGACCGGCTCGGCATCCCGGGACGGCTGCGCCGACGCCCCCTGCAGAGCGCCGAGATGGAGGCCCAGTTGCGCGGGCTCGTCCTGGTGGACCTGCCCGACCACGACTCGGCGGCCGTCGCGCACCGCGAACAGGTGGACCGGGTGCTCGCGCTCGTCGACGCGGTCATCTGGGTCGTCGACCCGGAGAAGTACGCCGACGCGATCCTCCATGAGCGCTATCTGCGGCCGATGGCGGGCCACGCGGAGGTCATGTTCGTCGTCCTCAACCAGATCGACCGCCTTCCCGGAGAGGCCGCCGACCAAGTCCTCGACGATCTTCGGCGACTGCTCGACGAGGACGGCATCGCCCTGGGGGAGTACGGCGAACCCGGCGCGACCGTGCTCTCCCTGTCCGCGCTCACCGGGGACGGCATCCCCGAACTGCGGGAGGTTCTGGGCCAGTTCGTGGCGGATCGTGGAGCCGCGGCACGGCGAATTTCAGCCGATGTTGACGCCGCCGCGTGGCGACTGCGGCCCGTCTACGCCACCGGGCGGCGCACCGGGCTCAGCGAGGAGGCGCGGGACGAGTTCGCCGCGCGGCTCGCGGACTCGGTGGGCGCCACCGCGGCGGGCGAGGCCGCCGAACGCGCCTGGCTGCGCAACGCCAACCGCGCCTGCGGCACGCCCTGGCTGCGGCTGTGGCGCTGGTACAACGACCGGCGCGAACCGACCACCGGCCGACTGCCGATCCGCGCACAGGCGGACGAGGAGGCCACGGCACGCCAGCGCGTCGAACAGGCGGTCCGTACGGTCGCCGACCGGGCCTCCGGCGGGTTGCCGGCGCCGTGGGCGCAGGCGGTGCGCGAGGCGGCCGTACGCGGGTCGCAGGGGCTGCCCGAGGCGCTGGACGAGCTCGCGGCGCGGGCCGGGCTGCCCGTGGGGCGGCCACCGCGGCCGGGCTGGTGGCCGGCGGCCGTCCTGGCGCAGGCGTCCATGACGATCCTCCAAGTCGTCGGCGGGCTCTGGCTGGTGGGCCAGATCATCGGCTTCATGGCGCCGAACCTGGGTGTGCCGGTGCTGCTGATGGTGGCCGGCATCATCGGCGGCCCCCTCGTCGAGTGGAGCTGCCGGATGGCGGCCCGCGGTCCTGCCCGGCGCTACGGCCTCGACGCGGAACGCCGCTTGCGGGAGGCCGCGGCGGGATGCGGACGGGCGCGGGTGCTCGATCCGCTGGCCGCGGAACTGCTGCGGTACCGGGAGGTGCGGGAGCAGTACGCGCGGGTCACGGGGGCGGGGGTCGGGTGACCCGGATCGGGTGAACGGGGCCAGGGGAACGGCAGGTTGACCCCGGACGCGATTCCCTCGTGCGGGTGATGAGGTTTTCCACAGGTGGGCGGTGGTCCACAGCGCTCAGCGGGCCCGGCTCGGCGGAGGCAGTCTGACTGCAGCCGTACGGGACGGGCCCGTACGCGTTTCCGCCCAGCCCTGCGGGGCCGGGTCAGGGAGGGACGAGCGATGAACGACACCACGATCTGCGCGGTCGGCAATGTGGCGACCCAGCCGATGTACCAGGACCTGCCGGCGGGAGCGTCGGCGCGGTTCCGGCTGGCGGTGACCGCACGTTACTTCGACCGCGAGAAGAGCGTGTGGACGGACGGCCACACCAGCTTCTTCACGGTGTGGGCCAACCGCCAACTGGCCACGAACGTGGCGGCGTCGCTGTCGGTCGGCGACCCCGTCGTCGTCCAGGGCCGGCTGAAGGTGCGGACGGAAGTACGCGAGGGACAGCCGAACTGGTCCTCGGCGGACATCGACGCCGTGGCGATCGGCCACGACCTGGCGCGCGGCACCTCGGCCTTCCGCCGGGCCAACAGGCAGGAGTCGGCGGCCTCTCCGCCCCGGCCCGAGCCCAACTGGGAGACACCGGCGGGGGATTCGGCCGACTCGGCCGCTGATTCCACCGATTCCGCCGAGGACGCTGTTTCCGCCGACGGGCGGCATTCCGACCGACAGCTCGCGGAAAGCCTCGCGGTGACGTGATGTCAGTGAATGCCCTCAGCTGATCGAACTGCGGCTTATCGATGAATGCGCTCCAAAAGACCCGGTGGATTTGTCGATAAGCCCTGCTCGCAGGCGATCTTGGGGATAACGATTCCGAGTCGGATCGGTTATCGGATGACCCGACTGGAGAAGGGGGTGCGCCCGCGTCCCTAGGATGCCGGGCATGGCTCGGGCACAGCTCCCGGCGCTTTGATTCTGCTGGTGGGACCGCACCCCCACGTCGACGGGTCCTGCTCGAAGGGGAATTCCGTGTCATCTGCGTTGTCTGTGTTCTCCGCGCTGTCCCTGCGCGGCCGGGGCGCCGTGCGCCTCGTCGCCGCGACCTGGGCGTGCGGACTCGTCGCCGCCGGAGTGCTGGCCGGTGCCGGCCCGGCCGTCGCCGACGAGACACCGCAGACCCAGGGCGGGGCGACGGCGACGATAGGCGGGCTCAAGACGTACGGCGCCGCCGTGCTCCACGAGGACGGCGGCAGCGATGTGCAGGTCTCCGCGGGCCTGTTCGAGATGTCCGTGGACGGCGGCGGCACCCTGCAGACGTACTGCGTCGATCTCCGCAACCCCACCCAGCGGGACGCCAAGTACCACGAGACCGCGTGGAGCGGCACGTCGCTGGGCGCCAACAAGAGCGCGGGCAGGATCAGTTGGATCCTGCAGCACTCCTACCCGCAGGTGAACGACCTCGCGGCACTCTCCGCGAAGGCCGGCACCAAGGGCCTGACCGAGAGTGACGCGGCGGCCGGTACCCAGGTGGCCATCTGGCGTTACTCGGACGGCGCCGACGTCGACGCGGTCGACCCGCAGGCCGAGAAGCTCGCGGACTATCTGGAGAAGAGCGCGCGGAACGTGGCGGAGCCGAAGGCCTCGCTGACCCTCGACCCGCCCGCGGTCTCCGGTCACCCCGGAGAGCGGCTCGGCCCGGTGACCGTGCACACCAACGCGAGCGGGGTGACGGTGATACCGCCCGCCGACGCCGCCACGACCGGGGTGCGGATCGTCGACAAGGACGGCAAGGTCGTCACGTCGGCGGCGGACGGCAGCCAGGTGTTCTTCGACGTGCCCGAGGACGCGGGGGCCGGGTCGGCCGACCTGACCGTGCAGGCCTCCACCACCGTGCCCGTCGGCCGGGCCTTCACCTCCGAGAGCAGAAGCCAGACGCAGATCCTCGCCGGTTCCAGCGAGTCGACGGTCGCCGCGGCCGCAAGCGCGAACTGGGCGGAGACCGGTGCCGTACCGGCACTGTCGGCGCGGACGAACTGTGCCGAGGGCGCCGTGGACATCACCGCGACCAACCAGGGCGACGCGACGTTCACCTTCGACCTGATGGGCATCGAGCACGGCATCGACGCCGGGAAGTCCGCGACGGTGACAGTCCCGCTCCAGGAGGACCAGGCGTACGACTTCACGATCACGGCGCCGAACGGCTACGAGAAGCGGTTCGCCGGGGTCCTCGACTGCCGGACGCAGAGCGACGCGGGCGGTGACGTGACGCAGACGCTCAGCGAACCGAGCCCCGCGACGGTGGGCGGCACCACCGTCGACACGAACCTCGCCGAGACCGGCGGCTCCGGCATCACCCCGATGATCACGGTCCTCGCCCTGGGCCTGGTCGGCATCGGCGCCACGACCCTGGTCCTGCTGCGGGACCGGAAGCCCGGGCAGGGCTGAGGAGACACCGACCGGCGGTACTCCCGCCGGCTTCCCGGCGCAACTGTCGGCGCCCTCGGGGAGTCGTACCCGCCATGACCGAAGCACGGATACAGCACGGCGTGGGAATGTCGCCCGGCGCCTTCGCGGCGGCAGGCGTCGGGAGCCTGGCTCTCGCCGCCGTGGCGAGCTGGAGCGACCTCCTGCTGCTCGTGTGGGGGCGGGTGGTCCCCGGCTGGGAGGTGAGCGGTGTCCTCTTCGTGCTCGCGCTCGTTCTGTGGCGGACCTTCATCAGGGCGGCCCGCCGGGCGGAGGCCGTACGGCTCCCGGCGACGCGAGCCAGGTGGGTGCGGTCGGCGAGGAATCTGCTGATCGCCGTGGCGGTGTCCGGCATCGCGTGGGGAGCGCTGGGCGACCTGATCAACGAAGCGGAGTACCACGTGCTGCGCCCCACCGGACCCGGCGGCTGCACGGCCGTAGTACGGGAGACGTCGTTCCTCATGATCGGCGACGGCGAGGCGTACGCGGTGGGGCGCACCGGCCTGGCCTGGGGCGAGGCGGGCTCCTGGGTGGTCGACGACGGGTACCGGCCCGTCGCCGGCGGCACGTACGAAATCAAATGGGAGCGGGACGGGGGCCTGCTGCTGATCAGCGGTACGAATACCGATCCGGTGATCCGAGGAGGTATGACCGACATCGACTGCGGGTGGTGAGACAGGGCGCCGACCGAAGCCCCAGCTCACAGCCCCCCGGCCAAACGAGTTACCACCCAAGCCGGGACCTCAGGCAGTATGGACTACATCTGCCCACTCCAGATTTCAAGCTGCCGGACGGTTTCTCTTGGCTGAGTACATCTACACCATGCGCAAGACGCGCAAGGCGCACGGCGACAAGGTCATCCTTGACGACGTGACGCTGAGCTTCCTGCCCGGCGCGAAGATCGGTGTGGTCGGGCCGAACGGTGCCGGTAAGTCCACCGTTCTCAAGATCATGGCGGGGCTTGAGCAGCCCTCGAACGGCGACGCGTTCCTGTCGCCCGGTTTCAGCGTCGGCATCCTCATGCAGGAGCCGGAGCTGGACGAGACCAAGACGGTCCTGGAGAACGTCCAGGACGGCGCCGCCGAGATCATGGGCAAGCTCAACCGCTTCAACGAGGTCGCCGAGCTGATGGCGACCGACTACTCGGACGCGCTCCTCGACGAGATGGGCAAGCTCCAGGAAGACCTGGACCACGCCAACGCCTGGGACCTCGACGGGCAGCTGGAGCAGGCCATGGACGCGCTGGGCTGCCCGCCCGGCGACTGGCCGGTCGTGAACCTCTCCGGCGGTGAGAAGCGTCGCGTCGCGCTCTGCAAGCTGCTGATCGAGGCCCCGGACCTGCTCCTCCTCGACGAGCCCACCAACCACCTCGACGCCGAGTCGGTGAACTGGCTGGAGCAGCACCTCACGAAGTACGCGGGCGCCGTCGTCGCCGTGACTCACGACCGGTACTTCCTGAACAACGTCGCCGAGTGGATCCTCGAACTGGACCGCGGCCGTGCGATTCCCTACGAGGGCAACTACTCCACGTACCTCGACAAGAAGTCCACCCGCCTCAAGGTCGAGGGCCGCAAGGACGAGAAGCGCCAGAAGCGGCTCAAGGAGGAGTTGGAGTGGGTTCGCTCCAACGCCAAGGGCCGTCAGACCAAGTCCAAGGCGCGCCTCGCCCGTTACGAGGAGATGGCAGCCGAGGCCGACAAGATGCGGAAGCTGGACTTCGAGGAGATCCAGATCCCGCCGGGCCCGCGTCTGGGCTCGATCGTCGTCGAGGTCCAGAGCCTTTCCAAGGCGTTCGGCGACAAGGTTCTCATCGACGACCTGAGCTTCACGCTGCCGCGTAACGGCATCGTCGGGGTCATCGGTCCCAACGGCGCGGGCAAGACCACGCTGTTCAAGATGATCCAGGGCCTTGAGACCCCGGACTCCGGCTCCATCAAGGTCGGCGACACCGTCAAGATCAGTTACGTCGACCAGAGCCGCGCCAACATCGACCCCAAGAAGTCGCTGTGGGCCGTCGTCTCCGACGAGCTCGACTACATCAACGTCGGCCAGGTCGAGATGCCGTCGCGGGCCTATGTGTCCGCCTTCGGCTTCAAGGGCCCGGACCAGCAGAAGCCGGCCGGTGTCCTCTCCGGTGGTGAGCGCAACCGCCTGAACCTGGCGCTGACCCTCAAGGAGGGCGGCAACCTGCTGCTCCTCGACGAGCCCACCAACGACCTCGACGTGGAGACCCTGTCGTCGCTGGAGAACGCGCTGCTCGAGTTCCCCGGTGCGGCCGTGGTCATCTCCCACGACCGCTGGTTCCTGGACCGGGTCGCGACGCACATCCTCGCGTACGAGGGCGAGTCGAAGTGGTACTGGTTCGAGGGCAACTTCGAGTCGTACGAGAAGAACAAGGTCGAGCGACTCGGTGCGGACGCGGCGCGTCCGCACCGCGCCACCTACAAGAAGCTGACCCGGGGCTGATCTTCTTGCGCCACATCTACCGTTGCCCACTGCGCTGGGCGGACATGGACGCGTACGGCCACGTGAACAACGTGGTCTTCCTCCGCTACCTGGAGGAAGCCCGTATCGACTTCCTGTTCCGCCCGGAGAAGGACTTCAAGCAGGGCTCGGTGGTGTCGCGCCACGAGATCGACTACAAACGCCAGCTCGTCCACCGGCACACGCCCGTGGACATCGAGCTGTGGATCACCGAGATCAGGGCGGCGTCCTTCACCATCACCTACGAGGTGAAGGACGGCGACCAGATCTACGTCCGGGCCTGCACGGTCGTCGTCCCGTTCGACTTCGAGGCGCAGCGCCCGCGCCGGATCACCGCCGAGGAACGCGAGTTCCTGGAGGAATACCGGGACGACGCCGAGGACGAGGCCGTCGCCGCATGACGGTCCTCCACCTCGCCGACGAAGGGGAGGCGGCGGATCTCGCGGCCTTCCTCTCCCGCCTGCTCCACTACGACCGCGGCGCCGCGGTCCGCCTCCAGGCGACCGGCACGGCGCTCGCCGTCTTCGGCCGTCCGCCGTCCTTCGAGGTCCTCGCCATCCGCGCGGTACGCCTCGCCAAGCCCTACGAGAACGGCCTCGACGTCACCCTCGACGTGACCGTCTCCGCCGGTGAACTCCTGGAGCTGCTCGACGAGTCGGCGGCCACGGCCGGGGTACCGGCCGCGGTGACCGGCCCGCCGTGGGCCGGCGTCCTGCCGCCCCGCGGCGGCTGGACCCCCGAGTCCGGCCTGCCGGGCCCGCAGGCACTGCGCGGGATGATCGCGGCCGGAGTCGCCGAATTCCGCTCCCGCACTGACGAGTTGACCGCCGAGACCCGCACGCGCACCGAACTCGACCGCATAGGACGGGAGATCTGGTCCCGCACGGTCGGCGACACCCCGCTCCCGGTGCGCGCCGTGCACGCGGCCCAGTCGCTCGGTTTCCTGCGCCCCGGCGGGGAGTCGGGCCTGTTCTCGTCGGGCGCGTGGCTGAGGCTCCGCACCCCGTACGGTTCGATCGCCGTGCGCAGGGCGGGACTTGGGGCGTTCGGCGTCAGCGTGCGCTGAGCGCGGTCACCGCTGCTCGCTGTCGTCGGGCCACACGCCGATGTGGTCCGCCTCCAGTTCCAGGGCCACCCGGTCCCGCATGTCCAGCGACTCCGTGTATTCGGCGGGTAGTTGGAGCCGCCCCGCCCGGTCCAGCATCGCGTACTCCCTCGCTACGACCGTCTCGTGGCCCGTCGTCGCGTCGACCTCGCTGCGCCGCAGGACCTCCGTGGAGGTGCGGCCGTCGCGGATGGCGACCGTGCGGCGGACCTCGGTGGCCACCGCCTGGTCGTGGGTGACGATCACGATGGTGGTGCCCAACTGCTCGTTCGCCGTGCGGAACGCGGCGAAGACCTGTTCGGCGGTGTGGGAGTCGAGTTCGCCGGTGGGTTCGTCGGCGAGCAGCACGGCCGGGGCGTTGGCGAGGGCCACCCCGATCGCCACCCGCTGCTGCTGACCGCCCGACATCTCCCGCGGGCGCCGGTCACGGCAGTCGGCGACCTCCAGCAACTCCAGCAGTTCCAGGGCCCGTTCGGCCTTCGCCCGGCGCCCGGAGCGGATGCCGGACAACTGCATGGGCAGGGCGATGTTCTGAGCCGCAGTCAGATAGGGGAGCAGATTGCGGGAGGTCTGCTGCCAGACGAACCCGACGACCTCACGACGGTAGGCGAGCCGGTCCTTCGCGGTCATCGTGAGCAGGTCCCGGCCGGCCACCCGCGCCGCACCGGCGGTGGGCGTGTCCAGCCCGGCCAGGATGTTCATGAGCGTCGACTTGCCACTGCCCGAGGCCCCCACCAGAGCCATCAACTCGCCCTCCCTGACCAGGAGATCGAGCCCCTGCAGTGCCTGCACCTCGACCCCGTCCGCGGTGAAGATACGGACCAGCCGGTCGCAGGTGATCAGCGCGTCATGGCCGTAGGCGGGCCGGTTGCGACTCTCGGCCGCGCGGGTGGCGAGGTCGGCGAGGGTGGGGTTCGTGGTCATCGACGCTCTCCTCGGTCACAGCCGACTGCTCGGCGAAAGCCTTCTTCACGAACGCCTTGTCCATGAACGCCTTGTCCATGAACGTCTTCTCTACGGCTCACCGCGCGTCCCCCGCCCTCAACTCCCGTACGGATCCCCGCCGTCCGGACCACCACGCCTGCACCCCCGCGACCCCCACCGCCACCAGCAGCACCCCGATCGCCGGGACGGCCAGTGACACCGGGTCGGTTCTCAACTGGGCCTCCCCGACCGGGTTCTGGGCCGACGCCAGGGCCACCGACGTCAGGTCGATGCCGGGGGCGAGCAGACGGATCGTCGCCCAGCCGGTGAGCGCGCCGCCCGCCGCCGCCAACAGGGCCTGGGGCAGGGACTCCAGGACGAGCAGGCGGCGGCCCTGTGCTCGGGTGAGGCCCATCGTGCGGAGGCGGGCCAGCAGCGCGGCGCGTTCCGGGGCCGCGCGCAGCAGGGAGAGCAGGAGGGCCAGTACGGCGTAACCGGCGCCCGCCGCCACCGCCGCCGTGTAGATGCGTTCGGCGCCGGACTGGAGGGGCGAGTCGACGTACCGGGCGCGTTCCTCGGCCCGTACCGTCACACCGGCCGAGGAGCCGGCCGCCTTGCGCAGCGCGGCCCCGCTCACCCGGTCGCCGGTCACCAGCAGCGAGGTCGGGCGGGCCGCCGTACCGGACAGCCCGGCGCGGTCCACGACCAGGAAGTCGGCGCCGGACAGGGCCGGGGTCACGTCCCGGACGAGCACGATCCGCACGGTGACCGCGCTGGTGTCCGGCAGCCGCACGAGGAAGGGGCGGGTGCCGTACGCCCTCGCCACGGAGGGGGAGGCGAGGGCCGGGAGGACGACATCCGAGCCCGAGGGGCGCTTCAACTGCCCCTCGGGGAAGGCTCCCAGGCCCGTGCGATCCGCCAACTCCGCGTAGGCATTGGGGTTCACGCCCACCAGCGGGACCGCCTCCAGGCCGTCCAGCGGTTTCGCCTCGTCGGTGATGCTCACCTCGGCGAGACCGCGCACCCCCGCCAATCGGCTTACCTCGCGGGGGAGTTGGCTCGGCAGGGGAGCGGTCGCGTCGACGCGGGCGTCCGCGCCGACGGCGAGGAGTGCCGCGTGGTCGCGGGCGTCGCTCACGCCCGCGAGGACCGAACCGCCGAACGCGGCCGTGGTGAGCGCGGTGAGGAGGGCCAGCAGGGGGAGGACCGCGGAGACGGACGTACGGCCCGCCCGGGCCAGCGACAGATGGCCCACCGCGCCCCGCAGCCGGCTCGCCGGACGGGCCAGCCGGCGCAGCAGGAACGGATACACGCGCACCAGCACCAAGGCCGCGATCACGCCCACCAACACCGGGGCCAGGGACACCAGTTGATCCCCCGCCGAGCCGGACGTGCCGCGTCTGCGCAGGGCCTCCACCGCGCCGGACGCCACCACCAGCAGGGTGAGTTCGGCGACCGTACGGCGCCGGGACGGGCGTACGGTCGTCACGTCCTCGCGGGGACCGTGGACGCGGACGGCCCGGTGGGTGAGCGCGGCGCGTACGGGGAGCGCGGCGGACGCGGTGAGGGTGACCGCGAGGGCGGCCGCGACGGCGTAGCGGCGGCGGCCCTCCGGGACGGCCAGCAGCGCGACGGTCAGGCCAAGTGCCCCTGCCGGTACCGCGATCACGGCCGTCTCGGCGAGCAGGCGGGCGGTGAGGCCGCGCAGGGAGGCGCCGCGGGCGCGGAGCAGGGCGAGTTCGGTGCGACGGCGGTCCGCGGTGAGGCCGCCCGCCATGAGCAGGACGACGACGGCGACCGTGCCGGTGCCGAAGGCCGCGACGGCGGTCAACGGGCGGATGCCGGAGCGGAGTTGGCCGAAGGTGGTGAACACGTCGTCGAGACCGGTGCTCAGGTTGGTGTCGGGGTTGGTGTAGGTGCGGGCCCGTTGGAGGCCCGGGCCCGATTCGAGTGCGGCGACGGCGGTCTTCAGGTTGTCCAGGTCGTGGGCGTGCAGGGCCGTCAGTTCGGGGGCCAACTGCCAGTACGGGACCGGCTTCGCTGCTGTGCCGAGGAGGGCGGGGGCCGCGTCCTGGGCCAACAGCAGGGCGCCGAGCCAGTACTTCGGCTGGTCAGGCGTCGGCAGGACGACCAGGGTCGGGGTGCGGAGCCCGGGCTGGGTCGACCAGTAGGCGCCGGCGGGGTCGCGCGGGGTGAGGATGCCGGTGACGCGGACGGCGAGCGGGGCGCGTCCCTCACCGGGTACGTGGATGACCGAACCCACCTTGATGTGCAGGCTCTTGGCGGTCGCGACGGTGACCGCGGCCTCGATCTCCGGGGTCTGCGCGGTGACTTGGCCGGAGGCGCGCGGGAACCGGCCCTCCCGTACCGTCGCGTGTCCGGCGAGGTCGCTCTGGGCGGCGGGGTAGACGTGTGCGGGCAGCCCGTTCGGGCGCGGTATCCAGCTGTCCGGCACGGCAAGGTCCTCGGCGGGACGCACACCGTACGCGGACTGGGCGGGGTCGATGACGAGGGGACGGCCGACCGCGGTACGGACCTTGTCGTACTGCCCGCGGAGCGCGGCGGGGCGCAGGTCCGCCTCACGCTGTTGCTGCGGGAGCACGAAGTCGGGCTGTGAGCCGGTCAGTTGGACGGAGGTCCGGTCGGGTCCCGCCTCCCGCGCGGTGTGCCGCAGCCCGGCGTCCTCGTACCGGTCCAGCGCCCGCGGGAACACGGCGGCCAGACACGCGGTCACCACGACGAGCAGCGCCAGCGCCCAGGCGGCACCGGGGGCGGAACGCAGCCGGGTACGGACCCAGGGGGCGGTCACGGCGACGCCGGGACCCTCAGCACCCGCAGAACGCTCAACACCCCCGGAATCCACCGCACTTCCTGATTTCTCGTCCCCCATCTCACTCACCCCCCTGCTCCCGGAGCGAAGTCGCCGGATCGGCCCGTCGCAACGCCAGTGTCACCGTCACGATCAGCGGGGTCACCGCCACCGCCACCAGCAGCAACGCCACGTGGGTGACGGGCAGTTCGACCAGGACGCGTGGTACCGGGCGGGTCGCGCGGGCCGTCAGGACGATCAGGGGGATCACCGCGCGGGTCAGTACGGTTCCCAGGGCCGTGCCCACCACGAGGGCCAGGGCGACCAGGACGCCCTGTTCGGCGGCGATCATGCGGGCCAGCTGGCGGCGCGGGGCGCCCAGTGCGCGCAGTACGGCGAACTCCGCGCCGCGCTCCCGCAGCGACCCCGCCGTGCTCACCGCGAACCCCACCGCGGCGAGGGCCGCCGCCACCAGCGCCGCCGCGGCGAACGCGGCCTCGGGTCCCGCGCCGAACGGGTCGTCGCGCAGTTCCTGGGCGATCTCCTCCCGCACCACGACCTCCGTGGGATCGACGTCGGGCAGCGCGCGCACTGCCGCGGCCACCGTCGCCGCGTCGCCCGGCGCCGTCCGCAGCCACCACTCGGTGGGCGTGACGCTCGCGCCGTAGCGCGCCTCCAACACCCGGTTCACGGACCGGAGATCGACCAGCAGCGCGCCCCCGTCCTGCGCGGCCGAATCACCGGAGTCACCCGTCGTCGGCAGCCCGTGCACCGCCGCGACGATCCGCACCGGCAGGTCCTCCCCGCCGAGCGTCACCTGTACCCGCTGCCCGGTGTGCGCGCCCGCCGAGGCCAGGTAGCGGTCGGTGGCGACGGCGGTGATCTCGGCCGCCGCGGGCTGGACGACCCGCAGCTGCACCGTGACGGAGGCGTTCGTCCAGAAGTCCTTGTCCGGGATGTATCCCGTGTCGTAGTCGACGGTCAGCGGGTTCGCCGAAATCGCCCTGGGAGCGCGCGGGTTGGCATTGCCGTACGACGCGCTGACGGAGGACCTCCCCGTCCAGGCGGCGGGCAGCGTCAGCCGCCGCACCTTTCCCTCCGTGTCCGTGGCGCTCAACTCGCCGACAGTGAGCCGGTGTTGGGCCGCGTGGTCGCCGGGCTGGGGCAGGTCCAGTTGCAGCCCGGTGAGGGTCAGCGGGCCGAGTTCCGGGGACAGGTCGAGTGTCAGGTCGTACGACCGTCCGTCCGTGGGGAGTTGGCCGAGCGGCTCCTGGTACGGCGTGCCGTAGCGGTCCTCGACCGTGGCCGTGACGTCGACCGTCGTCCGCGGGCCCGTGGCGCGGATGCCCGCCCGCATCGTCAACCGGGCTGTTCCAGCCGGGATTCGGGTCCCGGCCGTGGTCCCCTTCGGCGCGAGGCCGGCCAGCAGTGGTCCGGCGGGGTGTCCCGATGTCAGGTCCCGTCGGATCAGTACCGCGTCCGACGCGCGGGCCGTGTCCAGGGCCAGCACGGTCGCCGTGCGGTCGCCGGAGAGGGACAGGGAGGTGCGGACGGCGGGGGCCGCCTCCCGTACGCGGGGAAGGCCCGCGTAGGTCTCCGTGCGGCCCAACCCGCCGTCACCGGCGGCCAGTACGCGGACCGGCACCCCGGCCTGGAAGTCGGCCTGGTCGCTCTGCGAGCGGTTCCAGGAGGCGCTCTGGCCGATGGCGAGCATGCCCAGCGCCAGGGCGAGCACGAGCAGCAGCACCGGCCCGGCACCGCGCATCGGACGGCGGCTGAACTGCCAGCCCGCCAGCGCCACCGGCAGCCCCCGCCCGGCGGCGGCCCGGCGCTCGGCCAGCCGTGCCACCGGCGGCAGCAGCCGTAGCGTCAGGACCGTGCCCGCGAGCAGGGCGAGGGCGGGGGCCGCGACGAGCAGGGGATCGACGCCCAGCGTCCCGGAGTTGTCGGTGCTGACGGCTCCCGAGGTCTGCCGGTTCAGCTGCCAGTAGGCGACCCCGGCCACGACCAGCAGCCCGATGTCCGCACCCGCGCGCAGCGGAGCGGGGACCGCGCGGGCCCGGCCGCCCTCGAAGGACGACGTCAGCGCGGGGAGCGTCACCGCCAGCGCGCAGCCGAGGGCGACGGCCGCCGCGACCAGCCACACCCCGGCCCGGCCGCCCGCCGGGGTGTCCAGGTGCAGGCCGATCCGCGCCAACGCGCCGTGTCCGGCGAGGAGTTCGGTGAGCGGGCCCGCCAACAACGGCGCAACTGCCGTCGCCGGTACGGCGAGCAGCAGCGCCTCCACCGCGGACAGGCTTGCGATCCGCGCCCGTGAACCGCCGCGCGCCCGCAACAAGCGGCTCTCGCCCGCCCGTTCGGTGCTCAGCAGCCGGGCCACCAGCAGCAGGGCGTACCCCGCGAGCAGCGCGAGCTGGAGCGCGACGATCAGCAGGGTGGAGCGGGAGACGAGCAACGAGCGGTCGATCCGGTCGAGTACGTCCGGCAGCGAGGTCGTCGCCGTCGTAACTCCCTGCACCACACCGGACTTTCGCAGTGAGGCGCCGCCCGCCCCGGCGCTCGCGCGCAGGGTGCCGATCCGCCCGGTCGTCAGCGTGGAGAAGTCGGCCGACGCGAGCCACGCGGACGGCCCGGCGCTCAACCCGGCGAGGCTCGCGGGATCGGTGAGCAGCGGGCCGTAGGTCGTGAAACCGGCCGTGCTGAGGCCGCGGCCGCGCAGGTCGTCGAGGAGCCAGTAGGCGGCGCTCGCGACGGCGGGCCGGTAGACACCCGTGACGAGGATGTGCGCCTTGGGGCCGCTGAGCCGGTTGTCGAGGGTGAGCCGCGCGCCGGCCCGCACCCCGAGCCCCTCGGCCGCGGTGCGCGGCAGCGCGACCTCGATGTCCCCCGAGGCCGTCGCGCGCGGGAAGCGGCCCGAGACCAGCCGCACCTGCGTCCGGTCCAGGGCCCCGAAGTAGGTGAGATCCGGATCGCCGGACCGCTCGGCCCGCGGCTGCAGCGAGCGCGGCAGGGCGTACGGCCCCGAGCGCACCAACGTCCGTACCGTCACGGGCAGTTCGTCGAAGGTCCGCCCCGCCGCCTTCCGTACGGCGGTGTCGGCGGCCGCGCGCCCGGCGGGCGGGACGTCGGCCTTCACGATCAGGGCGGTGTCGGGGGCGTTGCGGGCGTCGTTCAGGGAGTGCTGGAGCGCCGCGTCGCCGATCGCGCCCGAGTAGGCCGTGAGCGTCGTGAGGACCGCCGTGGTCAGCAGGACCGTGAGCAGCGCGGCGGCGAGCAGCAGGCGGTGCGCCCGCGCGCGTACCAGGACGAACCCCACCCGGCCCCCCGCCGTTGTCCGATCTTCCCGGCGATGCTGCCAGAGGGGACCGGCGGTGAGTAACCGTTTGCGACCACTGCTTGACCGGATCGTGACCGGATACCGGCGCCGTACGACCGGAATCCGACGTTCAGTGAGCGGCGGTCAGCCCGCCGTGTTCACCATCGAGGCGGCCGCGTACGTCAGGTAGTTCCACAGCGTGTGCTCGTGCTCCTCGGACAGGCCGAGTTCGTCGACGGCGACACGCATGTGCTTCAGCCAGGCGTCGTGTGCGGCCTGGTCGACCTGGAACGGGGCGTGGCGCATGCGCAGGCGCGGGTGGCCGCGGTTGTCGCTGTACGTCGTCGGGCCGCCCCAGTACTGCATCAGGAAGAGGGTGAAGCGCTCCTCGGCCGGACCCAGGTCCGCCTCCGGGTACATGGGCCGCAGCAGCGGGTCCCCGGCGACGCCCTCGTAGAAACGGTGGACGAGGCGGCGGAAGGTCTCCTCCCCGCCGACCTGCTCGTAGAAGGTCTGCTCCTGAAGCGTGCCGCGCCGAATCTCGTTCACACTCCCCATGGTCTCAGACGGGGCGGCGGAGGACTTCGGACTTAGGACCGCTCGCCTCCCGGCCGCTACGGCAGGACAGTGGACGTATGAGCGCGCACGCTCTCGACAAGGACCTGGACGCCGTCGCCGTCTCCGCGCGGGCGGAACTGGTGCGGGCGATCGGCCTGAGCGGCGCCTGGGACACGGACCCCGGGTGGCGGGCGGTGTTCGCGGCGGTGCCGCGGCACCTGTTCGTGCCGTACTACTACGTGGCCGTCGCCGACGGGAACGAGCGGTTGTGGCGGGACAGCCCCGACCCGCGCACCCGGGAACGCTGGCTGCGCGGGGTCTACGCCGACGTACCGCTCGCCACGCGGCTGCGGGACGGGGAGTTGGTGTCGTCCAGCAGCCAACCCTCCCTGATGGCACGGATGTTGGCCGAGCTGCGGGTCGCGGACGGCGACCGGGTGCTGGAGATCGGCGCGGGGACGGGCTACAACGCGGCGTTGCTCGCGGAGCGGCTCGGCGACGAGCAGGTGACGACCGTGGACCTGGAACCGGAGATCACCGAGTCCGCCCGCACCCACCTCGCCGACGCGGGCCACCGCCCGACCGTCGTCACCGGCGACGGCACCCGCGGAGTCCCCGAACACGGTCCCTACGACCGCATCATCGCGACCTGTGCCCTGACGTCGATCCCGCGAGCCTGGCCGGCCCAGTGCAGCCCCGGCGCCCGCATCCTGGCCCCGCTTGCCACCGGCCTGATCGCCCTCACCGTCCGCGACGCGACCCACGCGGAGGGCACCTTCCTGAACACGGCCGCGTACTTCGTCCCCCTGCGCGGCACCGAACCCGCCGTACAGGGCGAGATCCCGCACCGCCCCGGCGACCACGAACTACTCCGCTTCCTGCTCACCCTCACCCACGGCACGCTCGATCCGCAGGAGGCCCGCGAGCTGTGGGAGCACGAGGGGAGACCAGGCCGAGAGCGCTACGGTGTCACGGTCGGCGGTGAAGGTGTGCGGGCATGGCTGGATGCCCCGGAGGGGCCGTACACCTGGCCTCTCCGGTAACTACTACGTCCCTGCAAGGGGCGCGGGGCTGACAGCAGACGGCTGGGTACTAACCCCGCCGAACCGTGATCGTCGTCCAAGCCCCGACGTGCACCCGATCCCCGTCCTGCAACGGCACCGGTACGAACGGCTGGATCGGCTCCTCGCCGCCATTGACGGTCGTGCCGTTCGTCGAGTTCTGGTCGACAACCGCCCAGCTCCCGTCCGGCTGCTGCACCAGCACCGCGTGCTGATGCGAGACACCCGGGTCCTCCGGCGGCACCGACAGGTCGATGTCGGGAGACTCGCCGGTGGAGTGCCGGCGACGGCCGATGGTGATCTGGTTGCCGGTGAGCTGGCGCTGCTGCTCGGGCGAGTACGCGGGCAGGTTGAGGCCCGCGGCCTCCGGCCCCGAACGCTGCATCATCGCCATGAAGTACTCGCGGTCCGGGCCGATCGTCGCCATCCACGTCGTCGGCTGCTGCTGGTACGCCTGACGCGGCGGAGGCGGTGCCTGGGTCGAACCGGGCTGCGGATAGCCGTAGCCACCGCCACCCTGACCGGGACCACCAGGTCCGCCCTGACCACCGGGTCCGCCCGGGGAGCCGGGGGTCGGCGGGGAGATCACCCAGTCGTCGTCACCGCCGCCGAAGGGCGAGCCGCCCTGCTGCGGGCGGTTCGTCTCCTGCGGGAACCCGGGCGGGGCCGGCGGGGCGGACTGCTGGAAGGCCTGCGGGGCGCCGCTCGTCCCACCGGGACCCGCGGGCGGGGTCGGTCCGGGGGGCGGCGGGATCGGGCGCGAGGGGTCCGGGCCGAAGTTCGGCGGACCCTGCGGGTTCGAGGGCTCGTTGCCGAACGGTCCGGGCGGACCCTGCCGCTCGCCGCCGAAGGTGCCGGGGCGGCCGCCGCCGAAGTCGCCCTGGCGGGGGCGCTCGTTGCCGAACTGGCCGCCGGGACCCGGGGGTTGCTCATTGCCGAACGGGCCGGGACGGCCGGACGCCTCGTTGCCGAAGGGAGGGGGCGGGCCGGAGGGGTCGTTGCCGAAGGGGCGCGGCGGACCGGACGGGTCGTTGTTCCCGAAGGGCGCGGGACCGCCACCCTGACGCTCACTACCGAAGCCCTGCGCGCCGCCGGGGCCACCGGGACCGCCCTGCCGCTCATTGCCGAAACCTTGCGAGCCGGGGCCACCAGGGCCGCCCTGCCGCTCGCCACCAAAGCCTTGCGAGCCCTGGCCACCGGGACCACCAGGTCCACCCTGACCACCGGGACCGCCGCCCGGGCGCTCACCGCCGAAGCCTTGCGACCCGGGGCCGCCAGGACCGCCGGGCCCACCCTGCCGCTCATTGCCGAAGCCCTGCGAGCCCTGACCACCGGGGCCACCAGGCCCACCAGGTCCGCCCTGGCCACCGGGTCCGCCTTGGCGTTCGCCGCCGAACCCCTGCGGGCCGGGCCCACCCTGCCGTTCGCCACCGAAGCCACCGGGACCGTTCGGTCCGCCAGGACCACCGGATCCACCAGGTCCGCCGGGCGCACCAGGTCGCCCCGTCGGCTCGCTGCCGAACGGGGGTATGGGTTCCGCGGGCCGGTTCATCTGCGACGGCCGCGAGCCCTGGTACTCGTAGGGGTCACCGCCGTACGACTGACCGGGACCGGGACCGGGACCGGGCGGCGGGGGCTGCTGCTGGAAGCGGGACGCCGGGCTCGGGCCGGGGCCGGGGCCCGGGGTCGAGGGGCGCGGCGCGGCCGGGGTGTACGACGTCGCCGTGTTCGTGAGGAAGTTCCACCGGCACTCCTCGCAGAACGGCGCACCGCCCTCGCGGGGCGTGCGGCACTGCGGGCAGAGCTCCGCCTCGGCGGACGGGCCGCGGCCGGGCGCGGGCGGCGGGAAGCCGTAGCCGCCGCCGGGGGGCGGGGGAGGGGGCGGGGGCACGGCACCGGCCATGCGGTGACCGCAGACCTCGCACCAGTCGTCGGAACCCGACTGGTGTCCGTTCGGGCAGGTCGGCATGTCGGCGCGTCCCCCTTTCGCACAGGGTCGTTCTGGGTCTCACGGAGTCGTGCTGGCTAAGTCACTTCTTTACACGAACAGTCTTTGTGGACCGTGTTTCGAGAGTCATCTCGTCGGCCTCCGCGACCTTCGCCTTCAGTCGCACAGTACCCGCCGCGGCATCGACCACGTCCACCACCTTCGCAAGCAGTTTCGCAGTATCCGCGTTTCCGGAGACGCTGGCGAGCTGAACGGCCCGTCCCAGTTTGGCCGTTGCTCCGTCGACATCTCCCGATTTGCGGAGATCGAGCCCTTGTTGGATGACTTGCGCCAGTTCGGCCTGGCCGGTGTAGTGCGCGACCTGCGGGTTGATGGACGTGGACGCCACCATGTCGTCGGTCCATACGGCCTTCACCAGGCCCTGGGCGCCCAGGTTTTGGGTGCTTCCGTCGGGCTGCGGGACGACCAGCGAGACCCGGGCGGCGAGCATCTCCTGGCCGATGCCGGCCTCGGGGACCTCGACGCACACGTGGTAGTCACGGGACTCGTCTCCCCAGGACCCGGTGGGGTAGTCCCCCGCGCGGGGTCCCGCCTCGGTGCGGCGGTCGGTCAACTCCTCGACCCTGGGCGCGACTTGCTTGACGAACTTGATGGCCGTGCCCACCGGCGTCCACAGCCGCAGCGCGACGTCCGCGACCTCCTTGCCCATCGCCGTCTCCATCATCTTCGTGAAGTCGGCGGAGAGGGCGGCCGGGTCGGCGACGATGTCGGCGGTGCCGAGCAGCGCGGAGGCGATCCCTGTGACTTCTTTCACTTCCCAGTCGGTGCCGACGCCCCGCGCGTCACAGGTGAAACGTCCGGCGCAGGAACCGAGGGCCGCCTTCAGGTCCTCCGGCGCCTCGTGCTCGTTGCGGCCGTCGGTCAGCAGGATGCCGTGGCGGATGGAGACGTCCGCGGAGGACAGCAGCCGGTCGGCGAGGCGCAGCCAGGTGCCGATCGCCGTACCGCCGCCCGCGCTCAGCTTGCGCAGCGCCTGCTTGGCCTGGTCGCGGGTCCGGGCGTCGGCGACCGCGAGCGCCCCGCCGCCCGGATAGACCTCCTTGGCGACATGCGTGCCGCCGATCACCGCGAAGTGCACCCCGTCGCGCAGGGTGTCGATCGCGGCGGCCGTGGCGTCCCGGGCGTTGCGCATCTTGGTCGGCGGGTAGTCCATCGACCCCGAGCAGTCGACCATGATCGCCACGGCCGCGTCCGGGCCCTGCCCGGCCGAGTACAGGTGGGGCGCCGCGACCGGGCTCCCGATGGTGCCGCCGCCGGTCGAGGTCACCGTGACGATCGCGTTGACCTCGCGGCCGCCCTCCGGCAGGTACTCGTTCTGGTACACGTCGACCGAGAACTGTGGCACGTTCGACTTCGAGAAATTGGCCATGCCTACTCTGATCCCCCTCAAGTACCCCACCTGAATGGGGCGATGACTATGTGCGGACCGGTCCCCACCGGTCCGAGGCCGACGTTTCTTCGCGATCCCGCGGTTTTACGGCCTTCAGCCGATTACTGCCCCTTGCGGCGGGGCGGGGAACGGCACGACGGCCACTGTTACGTTGTCGTGGCCCCCGCCGTCCAGCGCGTGGCCGACCAGCACCTGGGCGCTGTGCAGCGGACGGACCGCCGCGTCGGCGGGGACGATCTCGGCCATCTCCTCGGCGGACTCCGCGTAGTTCCACAGTCCGTCCGTGCAGACCACCACCACGCCGGGGCGGTCCGGCTTGAACGAGGCGGTGTGCGGCTCCAGTTCGTACGCGTCCGCGCCGAGCCAGCCGGTGATCGCGTGGGCGCGCTCGTCGGCGTAGGCCTCCGCCTCGCTCATCAGGCCCGCGGCGACCATCTGGGCCGCCCACGAGTCGTCCTCGGTGAGCCGGGCCGGCGGTGAACTGCGGTCCACCGGGATCCAGTAGGCGCGGCTGTCGCCGACCCAGCCGACGACGAGAAGGGTCGGGGTGACGATGGAGCCGACCAGTGTGCAGGCCGGCGCGTTCTGGTGCGGGGCGTGCTCGCGGGCCGTGGCGGGCTCCTGGGCAAGGGAGTTGACCGCGTGCGAGGCCGCGATGATCGCCTCGTGCATCGCCGCCTGCGGATGCGTCCCCTGCGGCAGCGCGGCCAGCAGCGCCTCGCCCGCCTCCCGCGAAGCGGCCAGCGAGGCCGCGTCGGGCCGGGTAGCCGACGACACCCCGTCACACACGATCGCGACCAGCGCGGGCGCCCCGTCGGGCAGCACACACTGTCCTACGGCGAAGGCGTCCTCGTTGCGGTGGTGGCGCAGCCCGCGGTCGCTGACCGCCGCGAGCGGGCCCAACTCCTGTTCCATGTGGTCGCGTTCGCGGGGCTGGGCGTGCCCGCAGTTCTCGCAGTAGCCGTCCGGGTCGACCCGGCCCGAGCGGCAGGCCACGCACACCTTGACGCCCTCGCCCGCGGTCGGCGGATCGGCGGCGACCCGCGGGTCCGGCGCCTGTAGGGGGTACTCGTCGGGCTCCGGCGGCCGGTCGAACCGTACGCCCGTGGCCGGGGAGACCGGCGAACCGGTGGGCGGCAGCGGGGCGTTGGACGGCAGGGGGGTGCCGCCCGAGTCGGTGCCGGCCAGATCGGTGGGCAGATGGACCGCCGGCGGGGTCTCGGAGTTCTCCGGCTGGGGCACCACGGGCCAGTCCACGTCCGCGGCCTCCTCGGGGGGGAGCGGCACCGCGCCGTTCATGGTGAGCGTCGGGTGGTCGTCCGGCGGCGCGGGCACGGCGGACAGGTCGTATCCGCACGCGCCGCAGAAGCGGTCACCGGACTCCAGGGGCTCTTCGCAGCTCGGGCAGGCGGAGAGCTGGGGCATCTGCGACATCAACTACACCCACGTCCGGGGGCGGTAACGGTTGGCTCGTTCCACCAGGTCGATCCTCTCCTCGCCGTCCCGTGCCAGCCGGGCCAGCGTGCGGTACGAACGCTCCAGGCCGAAGCGGAGTCCCCGCTCGTCCAGTTCGCTGCCGAGCAGCTCCCGCCGCGTGAGCGGTACGGAACCCTGGCCTCCGGAGAGTATCCAGTCGAGGGCGCGGCCGAGGACCTCGGCCGACAACCGCTCGCGCCGGACCGCGTCCAGACCGTATCCCTCCAGCGCTTCCACCTGTCCGGCGGCCGCGGTCAGATCGTCCAGGAACGGCGTGTCGTCCGCCGTCGCGGCCCGCTCCCGAAGCCGCGCCCGCACGGCGGCCACCCGCGCGGCCGTGTAGTGGATCGACGCCTCGGGCACCGACTCCAGCGTCCGTACGGCGCCCTTCCGGTCGCCGGTCGCGAACTGGACGCGGGCCAGGCCGAACGCCGCGCTCACATAGCTCGGGTCGGTCGACCACACCAGCCGGTAGTACTCGGCCGCGTTGTCCAGCTGCCCCAGCACCTCGGCGCACAGGCCCAGCGCCAGCTTCGGTGCGGGCTCGCCCGGGAAGGCGTCGTAGATCGCGTCGAAGGACAGCGCGGCGGCTTCGAAGTCACGGGTCGCCAGCGCGGCCACGCCCGTGTACCAGACCACCCGCCAGTCGTCGGGCCGCTCGTCCTCCAGCTTCGCCAGGGCGTCCAGCGCGGTGTACGAGTCGCCGTTCTCCAGCCAGGCCCGGATCTGCCGCAGCCGGGTCTCCACGGACGGCGACGGTGCGGACGCGAGCGCGCCGAGCAGTTCGGTCGCCGCGGTCGCCATCAGGCCCGCCAGGAAGCCCGCGTTGGGGTCGCTCGGGTCGACGTGCGGAACGGGCAGCGCGAGCGCCACGGCGGGGGAGTCGACCTGCTTGACGGTGCTCGGGGCGCTGCCGTTGAGCGCGGTCAACACCGAACTGCCATTGGGGCGTTCGGCAAGTGCCGTGCCGGAGCGGGCACTTGGGGTCCGCTTCGGCGGCAGTACCGCTCTCGCCCCCAGCAGGGACACGTCCCCGTCCAGCGTCGGGAACAACTCCGTGTCCGTGACCTTGAGTTCGGGCCCGAACAGGGTGGACAGCGACGGGCGGGCCCGGCCGGTCTGCAGCGAGACGACCTCGCGCAGGACGCCCGTCAGCTGCTCGGCCATCTCCTGCGCGGAGGCGAACCGGCGGGCCGGGTCGGGGTCGGTGGCGCGGACCAGGAGCCGGTAGAACGACTCGTAGCGGCGGAAGACCTCGATGTTGTCCGGGTCGGGCAGGGAGTCCACGAAGACGTTCGTGTAGCCCTGGAAGTCGAAGGTCATCACCGCGAGGGTGCGGGCGACGGTGTACAGGTCGCTCGCCACCGACGGGCCGACCTCCGCGACCTCCGGCGCCTGATAGCCCACCGTGCCGTAGATGGCCGACTCGTCGTCGTCCATCCTGCGCACCGCGCCCATGTCGATCAGCTTGAGCTGGTCCTCGGTCTGGATCGCGTTGTCGACCTTGAAGTCGCAGTACAGCAGGTTGCGGCTGTGCAGGTGGCCGAGCGCCTCCAGGGCCTCGATGCCGTACGCGCAGGCCTGTTCCACCGGCAGCGGATCGCGCTTCCCGCCTTCCGTACGGCGGTCGTTGGCGATCTCCTTGAGGGACTTGCCGCCGACGTACTCCATGACGATGTACCCGTCCAGCGAACCCGTCCGCTGGTCCAGGTGCTCCACGAAGTTGTAGATCCGCACGATGTTGGCGTGCTCGATCTTGGCGAGGAAGCGCCGCTCGGAGATCGCGGCCTCCATGGCGTCCTGGTCGCCGGTGTCGAGGAGGCCCTTGAGGACCACCCAGCGGTCGGAGACCGCGCGGTCCACGGCGAGATAGACCCAGCCGAGGCCGCCGTGCGCGAGGCAGCCCACGGTCTCGTACTGGCCGTGCACGATGTCGCCGGCTTCCAGCTTGGGCGTGAACGAGTACGGGTTGCCGCACTTGGTGCAGAAACCCTCCGTGCGCCCCGGGCTGTCACCGCGGGAGCGCCCCACCGGCGCACCGCAGTCCGAGCGCGAGCAGAACCGCTTGCGCTCGGGCACCTCCGGGTTCTCCAGGACCATCCCGCGCGGATCGGGCCGCGGCACCGCCGGCACCTGCACCAGGCCGACGCCGAGCCGGCCGCGGCTGGAGGTCCCGGACGACGAGCCGGAGCTGCGCACCGACACCGAACGGCCGGTGGACCGCCCCGACTCCGAGCGCGAGAGCCGCCCCGACACCGAGCGCCGGGACTTCGACGACTGCGACGACGTACGCGAACTGCGGCTGCTGGTACGGGAACTGCCGCTCCCCGTGCCCCGCGAGCCCTTGCCGCTGGTCATCCCGGTGGGCGGCGAGCTGATCGCGCCCTTCGCCGACACCACCGGCGCCAGACCGCACGTGTCGCAGTACAGCTCGCCGCCGCCGACGTCCTCGTACGACCCCTCGCAGCCCGGCCGTTGACACTTCTGCTGTGTCTCGCTCATGACCGACCCCGCTTCTTCCTCGTCACTCACGCGCCCGGCCCCCTCTGGTCCTCGGGACCGCCCTGCGGATGTGTCCGCGGAGCGTTGAACTGCTCGGCGGCCGCGTGCTGGTAGCGCAGCACCGCCTGTTCGGCGACGCGCAGGTCGCAGGGCGCGCTCCACAGCATGCGGCGGGCCGCGTCGTACCGCTCGATCAGCAGCGGGTCCTCCGCGAGGCCGTGCCGGGCGACCTTCGCCTTGTACGCGTCGAGGCGGCCGCGCAGCTCCGCGCGGACCGCCAGCGGCTGGGTGACCGCGGTCAACGACTCGCGGGCGCGCAGCAGTTCGTCCTCCGCCTTCTGCTCCAGGGACTCCAGGAGCGGGGACAGACGGTGCCACTGGGCGTGTCTGCGGTACTCGGCGGCCGTCGACAGCTGCTCCTGGAGCACGGTCGGCGGTCCGCCGACGACCGGCACCTCCGTGGCGGCGATCTTCGCGAGGACCTCACCGCGCGCGGTGCGTGCCTCGGAGAGGGTGCGGTCCGCGCGGGAGAGCACGTCCCGCAGCTTCACCAGCCGCGCCTCCGCGTCCTGCCGGACGGTGAGCACGGCGTCGATCTCGCGGCGCACGTCCTCCAGGGCGCGCGCCTCCCGGTCGTAGACCGTGGTGTCCGGGCGGCCGCCGCCGGGGGCCGAACTGCCCTGCGCGCGCACCCAGTAGGCCAGCGGGTCGGAGATCACACGCTCGCGCAGGTCGGTCAGGACGCGTGTGATGCGCTCCAGGTCGTCGCCCGCCGGGTGTTCGCCCGGGCGGACGCCGACGGAGTGGGCGAGCTGGCGGGTGCGCTGCAACTCCGCGGCCAGTAAATCGATCCGGGCGGGCAGCGCCGACCACACCGCGTCGGAGGTGACCACCATGTCCAGCGAGTTCGCGTACAGGTCGTTCATCTCGTCGACGAGCGCGCTCAGCGAGAACTGGTGGCTCAGCTTGCTCGAACCGCCGGTCAGCGTCGGCATGTTGGCGGTCGCCGTGGTGGAACCGGCGACCGTGACGGACTCGCCGCGCAGCAGCTCGGTCAGCTCGACCAGGTCCTCACGGCTGGACCAGCGACGCCGGGAGCGGATGCTCTGGGCGGCGCGGAACGCGTCCGTGTAGGCGTCGAAGTACGCCCACAGCAGCGTGATCGACGCGTCGGTGGACGCCCAGCGCTCCTTGGTTGTGCCGGTCAGCTCGGCGCCTTCGAGGAGTCTGCGGCCCGCGTGGTCCTGCAGGGCGAGGAGCGAGGTCTCGATGGCCTCGTGCTCCGCGCCGAGCCGCGCCAGCGCACGGTCCACCTCGTCCCGGTCCATTACCGGCCCGGGGGGTCCCGTGACGCCCATCGATCACCTCTCGCTGCGTTGTGTTCCGTGGAAGGTCCGTTGTGCCGTTCGGTAGTTGACGGTCCGTCACGTGTAGTGCGGGGTCGGCGGGTCGGCCGACTCCGAGTTCTTACCCAGGGTGGGCAGCAGCCATTTCGCGTACGACGCCCGCCAGCCGTCCGGGCTGGTGCGGTAGCTCTCCAGTATTCGGTTGACCCGCTGTACCAGATCGGTGGCGTCCTTGTTCATCGCCACGCCGTAGTACTCCTTGGTGAACGTGGCGCCCTTCAGCTCCACCGTCGGGTCCTGCGCGGCCTGGCTCGCGGCGAGCGCGCCGTCGGTCACCACCGCGTCGGCCTGGCCGAGTTGGAGCTCCACCAGGCAGTCCAGCTGGTTGGCGACGGGCGGCAGGATCCGCACGCTGGCGGGCAGCTTGCCGCTCGCCTTGTCGTCGGTCAGCCGGTCGTTCGCCGTGGAGCCCGACGCGGAGCAGACGCGCTTGCCGGCCAGGGACTTGTCGTAGCCGGTGATCGTCGACGCCTTCGGGGCGAGGACCTGCTGGCCGGTGAGGAAGTACGGGGCGGAGAAGGCCACTTGACCGGCCCGGTCGCAGGTGATCGTCATGGTGCGGACCACCATGTCGACCTGCTTGTCCTGGACCGCCGGGATGCGCTGGTTGGTCGGGATGGCCAGGAACTGAACGCTGTTGGCGGTGTACGAGTCGCCGAAGATGTTCTTCGCGATCGCGGTGACCAGGTCGATGTCGAAGCCCTCCAGGTCACCGGAGGAGCTGTTGGGGTTGCGGTAGCCCCAGCGGTAGCTGTTCTGGTCGATGCCCACCTTCAGCACACCGCGCGCCTTGATGGCGTCGATCGTGGTGCCGTCGGCGTCCGACGGGGACGGGCTCTGGTTCTGGACGGTCGCCTCGTCGCACTTGGGCGCCCTGGCCTGGGTGCCCTGGACCGTCCGCTGACCGCCGAGGGCCGCGCCGCTCTCGCCGCGCGACTGCGTGAGCGGCAGCAGCAGCACGAAGGCGACCGCGAGGACGCAGACGGCCGCCATCGCGCCCACCCCGCCCCAGCCCCGCAGACCGGCCCGCACGCGTCGTACAGCGTTCAGCCGGCGAAAGAAGTCACTCCGTGCGCGCATCGTCACGCCCCCTTTCACCGGTACTCCGACAGCCTGCGCCCGATGCCCAGGACGGCCCCGGCCGCACCCAGCACCGCGAGCACCGCGGCCCCGGCGGTGAGGCCGGTCATCGCGTCCAGGCCGTCGCCCGCGGACTTCCTGAACTCGCTCGTCTCGTGCTCAAGTGCCGTGTTCAGCGAGGCGTCCACGGCGGTGAAGCACTCGCCGGTCGCGCCGTTCTTGCCGATGACACCGTCACGGGCCTGTTGGTAGAGGCCCTTCTCGTTGTCGTCGCTGACCTTCGCGTGGCGGGCGATCCAGACCTTCATGGAGTTGTTGGCGACCGCGACGGGCTTGCGGCCCGCGGAGTCGTCGGCCAGCGAGTCGGCCAGCTTCAGGCCCTTGCCGAGCTTCGCGATCTCCTGGTCGTACTCGTAGTCGTAGGCGTCCACGACCGTCTTGTCCGCCAGCGTCTTCGTCTCCGCGCCGCGGCTGACCAGCGTCAGGTTCTCGTCGCTGCGCGCCTTCAGGGAGGCGATCCGCGCGTCGTGCAGCACGTTGAGCGACTTCACGCCGTGGTCGTACGAGGCGTCGAGCCCCGCGCGCGCGACGGTGTGGCCGACGACCACCCACAGCAGGACGACCGCGGTGGTCGCCGAGGCGGCGACCAGGCCGTGGTTCAACACCCGGTTCGTGCGCTGGTAGTTGCGCCGCTGGGCCCAGGCCAGACCGCCGAGCGCGAGGAGCCCGAGGGCGATCGCGAACCACGGGTACGGCTTCGCGTCCCCGTAGTCGTCGCTCAGCCGCTGGTTCTCCGTCTTGTAGAGGGTCTCGGCCTTGGGGAGCATCTTGTTCTGCATGGTGTCGTTCGCCGCGCGCAGATAGGCGCCGCCCACCGGGAAGCCCTGCCGGTTGTTGGCGCGGGCCGACTCGACCAGGCCCTTGTACTCCGGCAGCAGTTCGTTGAGCTGCTTGATGGTGGTCGCGGACGACGAGCCCGGGTCGGTGTTGGCGGCGGCCGTCACGAGCTTCGCGGCGGCCGTCCTGATGTCCGCCTCGTACTGGTCGCGGGTCGCCTGCGTCTCCTGGAGCCCCGCCAGATAACCGCTGGCCGCCATCGTGTTGGCGTCGGCGAGCGAGCGGTATATGTCCGCCGCGTCCGAACTGAGCGGCTGGCTGTGGTGGAGCACGTCGCCCGCCGCCGTCGCCCGGGTGTCGGTCTGCCAGGCGGTGACCGCGCCGAACGCGATCACCAGCACGGCCAGCAGCGCGCCGATGGCCCGCAGCCGGCCCGGCTCGGTGGTGGCTGCCGCGCGCAACTGGTCGACGCCCTCGGCGAGCGCCGTACGGCGCGCGGGCGCCGCGTCCGGCGTACGCCGGGGCGCGGGCGCCCCCGACCGGCCCGGCTGCTGCGGCAGCACCGGCATCGTGGGCACCGCGGTGCCCGGTGGCGCCGTACTGCTCTTCTGCGGTTGTGTCACTGCTGACCTCCCCCAGGGTCATCCCGTCGCGGCAAGTATCGCCGCCAGGACTGACATTCCGCACCGGCCTTCACTGGATCTTGATCGGATCGCAGCGCGGTCACCGGATTTCCGGCACCACACAACGCCCCGCACCGCCCCCCTGTCCATGAATACGCCGTGGGAATCTGTTCGGTTCCCGGGTGTCAGTGCTCGTAATGGGCCCTGGCCCGCGCATGTGCCTCGGCCGCGGCGCCCACATGGTCCAGACCGAGCAGGACGGCGCCGAGGACCGGCCGCGCGGTGACGACCGTCGCCACCGCCTTGGGTGCCTTGGCGGCCAGCAACTCCCTTATACGGTCGTCCAGTTGGGGATGCCGGGCGGCGAGGACGCTGCCGCCGAGCAGCACCGGCGCCTCCTCGTCGAGCAGGTCCAGGCGGGTCAGCGCGACCGTCGCCATGGCCACGACCTCCTCCGCCATCCGGTCCACGATCGAGCGGGCCACCGGGTCGCCGTCCACCGCCGTCGCGAACAGCACCGGCGTCAACTCGTGCCGGCGATGGTGTTCGACGTGTTCCAGATGCAGTGCCTCGATGAGGTCGTACATCGAGTCCAGGCCGAAGTACGCCGGGAGCGTACGCGCCAGGGCCGTAGGGCCGCCGCGTCCGTCCTCCGCGCGGGCCGCGTGCCACAGGGCCTCCTCCGCCAGGCCCCAACCGCCGCCCCAGTCACCGGAGATACGGCCGATCGCCGGGAAGCGGGCGGTACGGCCGTCGGGCCGCATGCCGACGCAGTTGATGCCCGCCCCGCACACCACGGCGACACCGCGCGGCTCCGGGATGCCCGCCCGCAGGATCGCGAACGTGTCGTTGCGCACCTCCACACCCGTGCCCCACGCGCGCGCGTGCAGCGCGGCGGCCAACTGCTCCTCCTCCACGGGGAAGTCGGCGTTGGCGAGACAGGCCGACACATGGTCGACCGCGCTCACCCCCGCCTCCGCGAAGGCGCGGGCGACGGCTTCGGCGACGTTGTCCACGGCCGTCTCGATGCCCACGACCGGCGGCCGGAACCCGCCGCCGCGGGCCGCGGCGAGGACTTCCCCGTCGGCCGCCACGACCGCGACGTCGGTCTTGCTGTTGCCCGCGTCGACGGCGAGGACACTTGCGGTCAGGCCCACGCGAGGTGCTCCCGGTTGTGCGCGATCAGCTGGTCGGTCAGGGCTTCGGCGTACTCGTACTGGCCGATCAGGGGATGCGAGAGCAGCGCCCGGAACACCCGGTCCCGGCCCCCGCGCAGCGCGGCCTCCAGGGCGAGGTCCTCGTACGCCGTCACGTTGGCCATCAACCCCGCGTACAGCGGGTCGACTTCCGCCACGGCAAGGGGAGTCGCGCCCTTCGCGCCGACGGCGGCCTGCACCTCGATCACCGCGTCGTCCGGCAGGAACGGCAGCGTCCCCTTGTTGTACGTGTTCACCACCTGGTACGGGCTGCCGCCCCCGCCGAGCAGCGAGGCGGCCAGGTCGACGGCGGCCTCGGAGTAGTAGGCGCCCCCGCGCTTGGCGAGCAGCGCGGGCTTCTCGTCGAGGGCCGGGTCGGCGTACATCTTCAGCAACTCACGTTCCATCTCGGCCACTTGGGAGGCCCGGGACGGCTTCGTCCGCAGTTCCCGTACGACCTCGTCGTGCGCGTAGAAGTAGCGCAGGTAGTACGACGGGACGACGCCGAGCCGGTCGAGCAGCACCCGGGGCAGGCTCAGGTCGGCGGCGATGTCGTCGCCGTGTTCGCCGAGCAGCTTGGGCAGCACGTTCTCGCCCTCGGGACCGCCGAGCCGCACACCGGTCTCCCACGTGAGGTGGTTGAGGCCCACATGGTCGAGGTGCACATCGGTCGGGGTGACCCCGAGGAGTCCGGCGAACTTCCGCTGGAAACCGATCGCCACGTTGCACAGGCCGACCGCCTTGTGGCCGGCCTGGAGCAGGGCGCGGGTCACGATCCCCACCGGGTTGGTGAAGTCGATGATCCAGGCGTCCGGGTTCGTACGCCGGACCCGCTCGGCGATGTCGAGAACGACCGGTACGGTCCGCAGTGCCTTGGCGAGGCCGCCCGCACCGGTCGTCTCCTGGCCGACACAGCCGCACTCCAGCGGCCACGTCTCGTCCTGCTCGCGGGCCGCCTGCCCGCCGACCCGGAGCTGCAACAGCACCGCGTCGGCGCCCTCGACACCGGCGTCCAGGTCGTCCGTCGTGACGATCCGACCGGGGTGCCCCTGCCTGGCGAAGATCCGGCGGGCCAACCCGCCCACCAGCTCCAGGCGTTCGGGCGCCGGGTCGACGAGGACGAGCTCCTCGACGGGCAGGGTGTCCCTCAACCGGGCGAAGCCGTCGATGAGTTCGGGTGTGTAGGTCGAGCCTCCGCCGACCACGGTGAGTTTCATACGGGGTTAACCCTTCACTCCGGTGAGCGTGACGCCCTCGACGAACGCCTTCTGCGCGAAGAAGAACACGAGGATCACGGGGGCCATGACCAGCACGGTCGCGGCCATGGTGAGATTCCAGTCGGTGTGGTGTGCGCCCTTGAACGACTCCAGGCCGTAACTCAGCGTCCAGGCACCGGGGTTCTCCGACGCGTAGATCTGAGGCCCGAAGTAGTCGTTCCAGGCGTAGAAGAACTGGAAGAGCGCCACGGCGGCGATACCGGGCTTGGCCATCGGCAGCACGACCCGCACGAGCGTCTTGAACTCGCCGCAGCCGTCGACCTTCGCCGCGTCCAGGTACTCGTTCGGGATGGTCATCAGGAACTGCCGCAGCAGGAAGATCGAGAACGCGTCGCCGAACGCCATCGGGATGATCAGCGGCCACAGCGTGCCCGACAGGTCCAACTGCTTGGCCCAGAACAGGTACATGGGGATGATCACGACCTGCGGCGGCAGCATCATCATCGAGATGACCAGCATCAGCGACAGATTCCGGCCCCGGAAGCGGAACTTGGCGAGCGCGTACGCCACCGGGATCGACGACACGACGGTCAGGACGGTGCCGAGACCGGCGTAGATCAGCGTGTTCTTCCACCAGGTCAGGAAGCCCGGAGTGTCGAACACCTTGCGGTAGTTCCCCCACTCCCAGGTGTGCGGGATGAGGTCGCGGCTGAGGGCCTGGCTGTCGCTCATCAGCGAGGTCAGGAACACGAACACGAAGGGCAGGGTGAAGAAGAGGGCCGCGGCGACGCCGAGCGAGTGGACGGCGATCCACTCCATGAGCGCCTTGCGGCGGGCGGTGCGCTCGGCGGGGGTCACCGGCGCCCTCAACTCCACGGGCTTGTCGAGTACTTGGGCCATGGTCAGTCACCTGCCAGGTTGAGGCCGCCCCGGCGCCGCATCAGGAACGCGGTGAACACCATCGACAGGGCGAACAGGACGAGTGCCACCACGCAGGCCGAGCCGTAGTCGAAGCGCTGGAAGCCGAGGTTGTAGACGAGCTGGGGAAGGGTGAGCGTGGACTTCTCCGGGTAGCCGGGCTCGAACTGGGTGCCGGCGCCCTGGATGACGCCGGACGCGACCTTCCCGGCGATGAGGGGCTGTGTGTAGTACTGCATGGTCTGGATCACGCCGGTGACGACGGCGAACATCACGATCGGCGAGATGTTCGGCAGCGTGACGTACCGGAACCGCTGCCAGGCCGACGCGCCGTCCAACTCGGCTGCCTCGTACTGCTCTTGGGGTACGTCGAGCAGCGCGGCCATGAAGATCACCATGAGGTCGCCGATGCCCCAGAGGGCGAGCAGGGTGAGCGCCGGCTTGGACCAGGTGGGGTCGTTGAACCAGCCCGGGGCCGGGATGCCGACCTTCTCCAGGAGCGAATTCACCGGCCCGGTACCGGGGTTGAGGAGAAACGCGAACGCCATCGTCGCCGCGACGGGCGGGGCGAGATACGGCAGGTAGAACAGCGTCCGGAAGACACCCGTAGCCGTTTTGATCTTGGTGATCAACAGCCCGACGCCGAGCCCGAACACGACCCGGAGCGAGACCATCACCACGACCAGCCACAGGGTGTTGCGCATCGCGGGCCAGAAGTACGGATAGTTCTTGAAGACGTACGTCCAGTTCTTCGTCCCCACCCACGTCGGCGGCTTGAAGCCGTCGTAGTGCATGAACGAGAAATAGACCGTCGAGATCAGCGGATACGCGAAGAAGACCGCGAAGCCGATCAGCCAGGGCGACATGAAGGCGAGGGTGCGAAGCGCTTGTTTCCGCTGTTTCGCGGCGAGGCCGGGCGTGCGGCGCTTCTTCGCCAGGGTGACTGTGCTCATTCTGTGGCTACTTCGCCTGCGCGATGTCGGTGTCGATCTGCTTGGCGGTGCTCTTCAAGGCGGAGTCCAGGTCCTTCACCTTGCCGCTCTCGTAGTCGTATCCGAGGTTCTGGATCGTCGTCAGATACACACCGCCGTTGATGGAGGCGGGACTTGTCGTCGAGTACTGGTTCGACGCGATGTCCAGGAACGTCTTGAAGCGCGGGTCGTACTTCAGCTTCGGGGACTTGAGGGCGGCGAGGGTGGAGGGCACGTTGTGGATGCCGTTGGAGAAGTTCACCACCGCGTCCGTGTCCGTGGTGATGTACTTGACGAACTCCCAGGCCGCGTTCTGCTTCTTGCTGGTCGCGGCGATTCCGGTGATCGTGCCGGTGATGTAGCCCTTGCCGTACTGGGCGACCTGGTCGTCCGGCACGGGCAGCGGAGCAACTCCGATGTCCAGCTTGGGATTCGCGGCCGTGGCCATCCCGAGCCGCCACTCGCCGTCGAGCTGCATCGCGACCTGGCCGGTGTGGAAGGGGTGCTTGTCGCCCCACTCGTCACCGAGCGTGGAGCGGTAGCTCTCCAGCTTCTTGAACCCGCCGAGTTCGTCGACGAGCTTCTTCTGGAGGGTGAAACCGGCCTTGAACGCGGGGTTGGTGGCGAGTGCCGACTTGCCGCTCTTGTCGAAGTACGTCGGCGAGAACTGCGCGAAGATGTGCTCGGTCGTGGTCTCCCAGCCGTGGTAGTCCGGCATGAAACCGAGCTGCGAGTACGAGTCGCCCTTGCTGATCGTCAGCTTCTTGGCGTCGGCCTCGAATTCGGACCAGGTCTTGGGCGGGCTGGTGATGCCGGCCTTCGCGAATTCCGTCTTGTTGTAGTAGAGCCCGTAGGCGTCGCCCAACAGCGGTGCGGTGCAACGGTTTCCGTCGAACTGGGTGTACTCGTTCATCGCCTTGGGGAACGTCGTCTCCGGGTCGATGCCGTCCTTCTTGAAGAAGGGGTTGAGATCGACCAGGGCGCCCGACGAACAGAACTTGCCGACGTTGTTCGTGGTGAACGACGAGATCACGTCAGGGGACTTGCCGCCGCCGGTGCGCAGCGCCTGGTTGATCTTGTCGTCGGTCATGTTGCCGACGACGTTCACGTGGATGTTGGGGTGAGCCTTCTCGAACCCGGCGACCAGCGACTTCACGGCGCTCAGCTCCGAGGCGGCGCTCCACGCGTGCCAGAAGTTGATGGTGACGTCCTTCGAGGCGTCGTCGGAGGCGCCGGACGAGGACTGGCCGGTACAGGCGGTGGTGAGGAGGGCGAAGGAGGCGGAGGCGGCGAGCGCGATGACCGCTTTCCGGGATATTCCGGGCATGGTGAGGTCTCCCAAGGGCAGGGCAGGGCAGGGCGGGGCGAGGTGAGGTGGTTGAGGGGGCGCCGGTGGGGCGGGCGGGTGAGGAAGCGGGGTGGGGCGGGGCCGGTCCGGAGGGGCCGGGTCGGGCGAGGCGGTGCGGGTGGTGCGGGTGGGTCGGAGTCGGTCCGAGGAGCCAGGCGGATCGGAGTCGGTCCGGGGGGTGCAGGGTGGTGGTGCGGGTGGGCCGGGGTCGGTCTGAGGAAGCCGGTTGGTCAGTCGGTTCAGGGAGGCCGGTCAGGGAAGCCGGTCAGGGAAGCCGGGTAGGTCGAAGTCGGTCCGGGGAAGCCGGAGTTGGCTGGTCGGGGCGTGGGATCAGCGCGAGGTGTCGAAGACCTCGTCGCGGGTGGTTGCCAGCGCGCTCTCCAACGCGCCGCGCAGCACGGGGTGTTCATGGACGTCGCCGACGACGAGCCGGGGCCGCGATGCCGCCAGCTCCTCCAACTCGGCCTGGACGAGGGCACGGAGAGGTTCGCCGCCCGCGGCCAGCGAGCCACCGCTGAGGACGACGAGTTCGGGGTCGAGTACGGAGACGAGCGAGGCGAGACCGGTCGCGAGGTGGGTCGCGTAGATCTCCAGGAGCCGCCGCTGGGGCCCGCTGGTGTGGTCGGCGGCGGTGGCGACGAGGGCGGCGGCGACCTCGGCGTACGGACCCGTCGGGATCTCGGTGATGCCGAGTTCGCGGGCGAGCCCGGGCAGGGCCTGCGAACCGGCCAGGGCCTGGTAACCACCGCTGTTGGCCTTGGTCACCTGGCGGACCAGGGGCGCGCCCGGCACCGGCAGGAAGCCGACCTCGCCCGCGCCGCCGGTCCAGCCGCGGTGCAGCCGGCCGCCGAGGACCAGGGCGGCGCCGAGACCGCCCTCGTTCCACAGCAGCACGAAGTCGCCGTGCCCGCGGGCCGCGCCGAGCCGCTGCTCGGCGATGGCGACGAGGTTGACGTCGTTCTCGTACTCCACCGGCATCGGCAGCGCGGCGGCGAGTTCGTCGAGCAGCGCGGGGGAGTGCCAGCCCGGCAGGTGCGAGGCGTAGCGCAGCCGGCCGGTGTTGGGGTCGAAGGCGCCGGGGGTACCGATGACGAGCCGGTGGACGTCGTCCCGGGCGAGCCCGGCGGCCTTCACGGCCCCGTCGAGGGCGTCGGTGACCTGCCGTACGACGGGCTGGGCGGGCCGCCGGCCAGGAGTGGCGAGCTCGAATTCCCCCACCGTCCGACCGGTGACGTCGGCGACGGCGGCGCGGATGCGCTCCGGCGTGACGTCGAGCCCGGCGGCGTACGCGGCGCCCGGATTGACCACGTACAGCTGGGCGTTGGGGCCGGGCCGCCCCTCGCTCGTCCCGGTGGCGAGCACGAGCCCCGCCGCTTCCAGCCGGGCCAGCAGCTGGGAGGCGGTCGGCTTGGAGAGGCCGGTGAGCTTGCCGATCCGGGTGCGGGAGAGCGGGCCGTGCTCCAGGAGGAGGTCGAGGGCGGCGCGGTCGTTCATGGCGCGCAGGACGCGGGGAGTGCCCGGGGTGCCGGTGCCCGGGGTACCGGAGGTTCCTGCCATGTCTTACGCCACCTGCCTTTCGAACTCCCGAACCACACAGCGTGTCACGTGATCACTGTTAGGAAAGTTTCCAATTGGGTGGGAGGAACGTAAGCCCGGGGCGAAGGGGGCGTCAATAGACACCGCCCCCGAGGCAACAGACTCGTTACCTGCGGGGGCGGTGGGAGGTGCTGGTGTTGCCCGGCGTCTCGCCGGGTCTGCTACTTCACGTCGATGAAGTCACCGGCGGCGGTGGCCGCGCCGGTGGTGGAGGTGCCGGCGAAGACGTAGCGGAAGTAACCGTCCTGCGCGGCCTTCACGGTCGTCGTCAGGGCACCGCTCGTCCCGGTGGTGACCGTCTTGACGGTGGTGTAGGTGCTCGAACTCTTCGCCCGGAACTGCAACTTGGCGGGCTGCGACACGTAACCGGTGTACGTACCGCGCTCCCAGTCGGCCCGGGTCAGCTTGCCCGTGACCGTGATGGTCTTGCCCTTCTTCACCGGCTCCGGGGAGGCGTTGGCGGTGAGCTTGGCGGCGCGCTGGATCTTGACCTTGCCCTTGTTGCCCCAGGCGGCGAAGTCGGTGGAGTAGCTGATCTGGTCGTCCGAGTCGTCCAGGTCGGCGTCGATGTGGGCGTAGATGCCGGCGACGTTCCAGGTGGTCGCGTCGGCCGTCTCGTACAGGCTGTCCCCGGGGTCGATCGTGATCGTGTCGGAGCAGGCCTCGGTGACCGTGGTGTCCGTCGTCGCGGTCGTCGTGCAGGTCGGAGACATGCCGGCGTCGAGCTCGTTGTCGGAGTCCGAGAGTCCGCCGCGGTAGAGCATGATCCCGGCGAACGTCGTCTTGTTGTCGATCGTCACGTCGGACGGCCGCGTCAGCGTGTACGTGACGGGCACCTTCACCGTCGCGGTCGTCCCTACGACGATCGCCTTCCCCTTGTTGACCGTCACCCCGCTGAAGACCAGAGCCGGCGTAGCGGCCTGCGCGAGCGGCGCGGCCAGCCCGGTCAGGGCCAGGGCACCGGTCAGGGCGGCGCCGATGGCGAGTTTTCTCATTCTTGTCCCCACATTCGAAACGGACCCCTGGGCATTGCGCTCCAGAACAAGGGCCCCGTCGTGGGGTGACCTTAGGCGTGCGGGGAGTGCGTTGAATATGGGGAAAAGCTGTGAAGGTGATCGCATCACGGGTTCGTCACGATGGGCAAAGCCGCAGGTGGGGGCGGGTGGCGGAGATTCCCCCGATCTGCCGCAATTGCGAGCCCTGTTGAGCGCTTTTCGGCCGCTACGGCTCCGCCCCCGAGGCCGATTCGTGATGTGGGCCGGCCTGTCCTGCCAGCCCCCTCACAGGCTTTTGACTTTTGATCAGCGGCGTTTGCGGGGCAGGGGGATCCAGGGAACGGGGTGCGGGCGTGAGGGTGTTGGTGGGGTGCTGGCGGGAGGCGGCGTGCGCGGTCGCCGTACCCGTGGTGATCCGGGTCGGCTTCGAACTCTGGGACCGGGGCGGCCTCGCCTGGAGTGCGGCGGGCGAACTGGCCGCGACATGGGCCGCCGCGAGCGTCGTATGGGCGGCCGTGGCATGGCTGTCGCTACGACACCGGGCGCGCAGGTCGGGCATCACCCTCACCCCGGACGCCCTCGCCGCCCGCCAGACCCGCCAACTCCGGGTGCTACGGCCCTCGGTGGGCTGGTCGGACCGGATGCGCGCGGAGCTGAAGGCGTCGAACCGGGCTGCCGTCACGGCGGAGAAGGGGCGCGAGGAGATCTGGTTCCACTGGCGCCCGGGCCGGCGTAGTCGCACGGTCTGGGGTTCGATCGCCTTCGATGAGGTGTCGGGGACGGTCCTGCTCGACCTACGGGCGGGGGCGGCCCATACGGGGTCTTCGGGGTTGCGGAGGGGGGCGTCCTTTGTGGCGTTGTGTCAGGTGGCTGGAGGGTTGGGGCTGATGGAGGGCGAGGGGGAGGCGCGGGTGTCGTAGACCTCAACTCACCTGATCTATCCGGGAGTTGGTCAGCGCAGGGTTGCGATGAACCTCGTCCAGGTGGTGGGGGTCAGGTGGAGTGGTGGGCCGGTGGGGGACTTGGAGTCGCGGATGGCTATGGTGCCGGGGATGTTGCGGGCGACCTCGACGCACTCGCCGCTTCCACTGCTGTAGCTGGACTTCACGAAGTCGAAGCCGTTCGTCAGGCGCCGGCCGACGCCGATGCTGACGCTTCGGTCCACCCGGACGGCTGCCCGGCCGACCCGGGCTTCTCCTTCTCCAAGGTCAAGAGCACGTTCGTCGGTGACAAGACCAAGACCGTCTATGGACAGTCCGGCATTTTGCTCTCGGTCTCGGTCTCGGTGGCCAAGGGCCACACCTGGACCGGCACCGTCACGTATGCGGCCAAGTTCAGCGAGGGGATCCTCTTCGCGTCCGCCGAGGAGACCATCAGCGGCTCGATCTCCTACGCCAAGACCACCACCGTCACCCTCGGTGGGGCGTGGAAAGTTCCGGCGAACCAGGCGGATGGATGGCTTGCCCTTGGTTCGAAGGGATACTCCTTCAACTGGGAGCGCGGTTCTTGCAATGGCGGCTGCAAGTGGATCGTTTCGAACCACGGGACCGCGAAGCTCCCGGCGCCCTCGCCCTACATCGCCCATTCGTGAGTTGAGGACGATCTGATGAAGCGCTCTCTGCTGGCCGCGTCTCTGTCGGCCCTGGCCCTGGTGTCGGCCTGTTCCGGCGGTTCTCACTCCCAGGCGACCGCCACCCACGGGTCGACGTCGTCACCGGCGAAAGCGACGACGGGGTCCGATGCGACCCCCTCTCCGGCGCAGACCCCGACGAGCCCGGACCGCCTTCCCGATCCGGTCCAGTCGTCACTCCCTGTCGGGTCGAAGACGCTGTACACGGGGTCGGGGCATGGTGCGGGCGGCGTCACGCTTCCGGCATCAGCGGGGAAAGCCTCAAACATCACGGTGATGTGGACATGCGCCGGTCCCTCCAAGTTCAACGTAATCGCCGCTGGAAAGTCCCTCATCGGGTCTCAGTGCGGTGACGGGAGTGGCGTTTTCACCGCCGAGATACCGCACACCAGGATGCACGAACTGGCGTGGAAGTTCTCAGCGGCCAATTCGGTGATCTGGCGGATCGTCGTCACCCAGCCATCCGGGAACTGAACAGTTCACCATGAGCATTACGGTCGGCCGAGCCGATCCCTCGTTCCCGTTTTAGGCGTTCAGTGCTTCTGGCTGACATCGAGTTCGGCCAGAAGCACTGAACGCAGGCATTTCGTAGATTTACGGGTGCCTTAAACCGCCGGAGGCAACGGTTGAGCGAGCAGTCCTGGTACGGCGTCCGGTGTGTGTTCCAGCATCGTGAACTCGGCGTCTACGAGGAGCGGTTGACCCTGTGGCGGGCGTCCTCGCTCGACGAGGCGATCAGCCGTGGGGAGTTGGAGGCGCACGAGTACTGCGCGGACCTCGACGGCGTCGAGTACGCAGACTTCGCCGAGGCGTACCGGATGTTCGGCGAGCCGGGGGAGGGTGCCGAGGTCTTCTCGCTCATGCGGGAGAGCGGGTTGCCTGCCGGCGAGTATGTGGGGCGGTTCTTCGCTACGGGGGCGGAGCGGACGGGGAGTTGAGGCGCACCCGTGGTCTCGGCGTCAGTCCTCCAGGAAGCGGGTCGTGCCCGAACCGTTCCGCCCGCGCCCGACCCGCACGCCTCGCCACACCCCCGCCGTACCCCTCGTAGGCCTACCGCCCCGTAGGCCGCTGCGAAGCAATAGGCGAAGTAGCCGCCACCTGAGGCGAATCCGAGTTCGAGTAGACCGACGGCGCCGCGACCGCCTCCGTCGGGTCCGCCGCGTCGTCCACCGGGTCCGCCGTCGCGCCCCCGACGATGCGGATGTTCGCCTCGTCGAAGGCCCGCTTCACCCGCCACCGCAGCTCTCGCTCGACGGTCACCGACTTGCCCGGCATGGTCTTGGCGGAGAGGCGGACGACCATCGAGTCGATCAACACACTGTCCAGGCCGAGGACCTCGATCGGGCCCCAGAGGAGTTCGTTCCAGGGCTCTTCCTTGCTCATCTTCTCCGTGACCGAGTCGAGCGTCGCCTTTACCCGGTCCAGGTTCTCGGACGCGCGCACCGTCACGTCGACGCCCGCCGTCGCCCAGCCCTGCGACAGGTTGCCGATGCGTTTGACCTCGCCGTTGCGGACGTACCAGATCTCGCCGTTGTCGCCGCGGAGCTTGGTCACGCGGAGGCCGACCTCGATGACCTCGCCGGAGGCGACGCCCGCGTCGATCTGGTCGCCGACGCCGTACTGGTCCTCAAGGATCATGAAGACGCCGGAGAGGAAGTCCGTGACGAGGTTGCGGGCACCGAAACCGATCGCCACGCCCGCGACACCGGCGGAGGCCAGGAGCGGGGCGAGGTTGATCTCGAAGGTCGCCAGCACCATCAGTGCGGCTGTGCCGAGGATCACGAACGATGCCACCGAGCGGAGGACCGAGCCGATCGCCTGGGAGCGCTGGCGGCGGCGTTCCGCGTTGACCAGGAGGCCGCCCAGCGCCGTGCCGTCCACCGACTCGACCGTGCGGTTCATCCGGTCTATCAGCTTGGTGATCGCCCGCCGCACCGTCATTCTCAGGACCGCCGCGATCACCACGATCAGCAGCACCCGGAGACCTATCGCCAGCCATGTGGACCAGTTCTGCTCCACCCAGCTCGCGGCGTTGGTCGCGCTCTCCTGGGCGTCCTGGAGCGAGGGCACGGTCACCGCCGTCTCCGAAGGGCTCGGGGACGGCGACGGCGTAGCGGCGGCCAGTAGGACGGCGGACAAGGACACGGCAGGTACCTCCAGGTGCTGCGGCCCGCCCCCGGCGCTGCGGTCAAGGTCGTACACGTCGTCGTACACGCGGTTCTAGGTCACGAATAGGTCACCGTAGGGGCAGGCCCACCACACTATCGGGGCATCGTGTGCGGATCGTTGCCGTGTTCAGGGGAGAGGCTGTGCTCAGCCGGGAATGAACAGGTGGGACCGACCCACACCCGTCCCGGCCCCGCATCACATGTGGTCGAAAACACTCCCAGCCCGTTACCGGGACATGGTGGCGCTTCCACCAGGCATGAGGGGAGACTGACTACAGATCGTCCCGGCGCGAGCCACGCGCCGCCGACGCACAAGGAGGCATCCGTGCCGCATGTCCTGGTCCTCAACGCGTCGTACGAGCCACTCGGCGTCGTACCGCTCCGCCGCGCGCTCGTCCTCGTCCTGGAGAACAAGGCTGTCTCCCTTGAGGAATCCGGCGCCTTTATGCACAGCGCAACCGTCACAGTCCCCGCACCCAGCGTGGTCCGGCTCAAGCGATTCGTACGGGTTCCCTATCGGGGGCCCGTTCCTCTCACCCGGCGGGCGCTGTTCGCGCGCGACGGGGGCCGGTGCATGTACTGCGGTGGCGTCGCAACCAGCGTCGACCATGTCATTCCGCGCAGCCGCGGGGGCAAGCACGCCTGGGACAACGTGGTGGCGTCCTGCCGCCGCTGCAACCACACGAAGGCCGACCGACACCTCTTCGAGATCGGCTGGCGGCTGCGCCACAAACCCGCCCCACCCACCGGCCTGGCCTGGCGCATCATCGGGACAGGTCATAGGGACCCGCGCTGGCTGCCGTACTTGCAGCCGTACGGCGCGGAGGACGCGATGGCCCGGATCGACGGCATCTCCGCCTGACGATCCGGGCTTTTGTGTACGCCCATGTACGGCGGTACGGAGTCGTCCGCCCCGGCAGCCCCCCGTGCTGCCGGGGCGGACCGTCATGCGTACCGCAGCTCGCCCGGCCGCACCGACCGCCGCAGCAGCGGCAGTGACGTGGCCGCCGCCAGCACGCAGGCCGCGTACACGCCGACCGGCACCAGCAGCGCCGCGTACGGCAACGGCACGTCCGTGTGCGCGGAGACGGCGGCGCCGTACCAGCCGCTGATCACCGTGCCGCCGAGGCCCGCCACCGCGATCGCCGGGAGCAGCGGCAGCGCGGTCTCCAGGAGGAGCGCGCGGGCCAGTACGGCGTGCGGCACCCCGGCCGCGGCCTGCGCGGCCAGGCCCCGGCGCCGGACGGCGAGGGACTCGGCGGTGCCCACGGCCAGGGCCGTCAGGACGAGCGCGAGGGCGACGAGGATCGCGGCGGCCGTGAGGTCGATGCCGGTCGTGTAGTAGCTCATGCGCGCGGCCAGGTGGCCCGTGCGGCGCTTCTCGTCCAGGTCCGCGAGCAGGATCTGCCGTACGCCCGCGAAGCCCGACCCCACGACCGTCACCAGCAGCAGCGCCGCGTGCGTGCGGGCGGTCGACCAGGGGTCCTCGCGCATCCGTTCCGCCGCGATCAACAGGGCGGGGCGAGAGGTGCCGGCCGCGAAGCCCTCACCCAGTTGGCGGGACGAGGCCCCGGAGAGCCAGATCGCGATCAGGCTGATCAGTACGGCCAGGACCAGCACCGCCACCGGGCCCAGCCCGAACGAGACGGGGCTGCCGAAGACCGGGGTCAGCGCGATCGCCACCGCCGTCACCGCCAGCAGCCGGGCCGCCGTACCGAACAGCCGCCCCGGCCCCCGCACCGGCCGCACCCGCCGCACCCGGCCCAGCGGATCCGCCACCACCCGGCGCAACGCCACCGCGCTCACGCCCGCCCCCAGCACCGGAACGCCCACGGCGACCAGGACGACCCTGGCCCAGGCCGTCGCGTACGGCAGCAGCGGTACGACGGCCGCCGTCGCCACCACCGCGCCGGCCAGGCACGCGAGCCCCGACTCCAGCGCCGCGATCCGCCGCACCTGCCACGGCCCGGCCCCCGCCAGCCGCAGCGCGGCCAGCCGCCGGTCCCGGTGCACCGCCCCGATCCGCGCGCACTGCCCGAGGAACCCGAGCACCGGGATCAGGAGCAGCCCGAGGGCCAGACTCACGTTCTGCCGGTCGCTGGGGGAGTCGAACAGCCCCGACCCGAAGGACACGGCCCGGTACCCGTCCAGCGACTGCAGTGCTACGACGGCCAGGCCGATCCCCGTCGCCAGCGCGGCCCCGACCGCCGTGAGCCCGACCCGCCACCACTCCCGCCGGTCCGAACCTCGGGTGAGCAGCCAGGCCAGCCGCAGATCCGTGGGCAGCGTGCTCATACCGCCACCCCCGTCGTCGCCACGGTCCCGTCCATCAGCCGGATCTCGCGGTCCGCGTACGCCGCGACCTGCGCGTCGTGGGTGATCAGCAGGACCGCCGTACCGGACTCGCGGGCCGTGCCGACCAGGGCCGTCATCACCTGCTCGCTCGCCAGGGAGTCCAGCGCGCCCGTCGGTTCGTCCGCGAAGACGACCTTCGGAGAGGTGACCAACGCCCGGGCGAGCGCGACCCGTTGGGACTGGCCGCCGCTCAGCTCGCCCGGCCGCGACTCGCCCTGCCCGCGCACCCCGAACCGCTCCAGCCACTCACCGGCCGCCGCCCGGGCGTCCGTGCGCGAGGCGCCCGCGAGCAGCAGTGGCAGCGCGACGTTGTCGACGGCCGTCAGCTCGGGTATCAGCTGGCCGAACTGGAAGACCACACCGAACTCCGTGCGCCGCAGCTCGCTGAGCCGCTTCTCGGGGAGTTCGTCCAGCCGTTCCCCCGCGTACGTCACCGTCCCCTCGTCGGGGCGGACGATCCCGGCCAGGCAGTGGAGAAGGGTGGACTTGCCGCTGCCGCTGGTCCCCGTGACGGCGAGGATCTCGCCGGCGCCCAGGTCGGCCGAGGCGCCGCTCAGCGCCCGGGTCCTGCCGTGCGTCTTGGCGAGGTCTCGGGCCGCGAGCAGCGGCGCCGTCGTACCCCCGTTGTCGCTCATGCTGTGTCGACCTCCGCGGTCAGAGTGGTCAGCCGGGCCGCCGTCGTCGCCATCCAACGGAGGTCCGCGTCAAGGTGGTTGAGGGCGTAGTCCGCCGAGAGCACGGTCGCCAGGTCGGAGCCCTTGGCGGTCTTGACCGCCGTGAGTTCCCTCATCCGCTCCATGTGGGCGGCGCGTTGGGCTCTCAGGTACGCCTCCGGGTCGCCGTCGGCCAGGATCGAGACGACGACCTTGGCGAAGATCTCGTTCGTCACGAAGGGCGCGGGCGGCGCGATCTCCCCTGCCCAGCGGGCGAGTTCACGCGAACCCTCCGCCGTCGAGCGGTACGCCGTGCGCTCCGGGCCGCCGTCCGAGCCGGTGCCGTCGACCTCCGCGAGACCGTCCCGGACCAGCCGCTGCAGGGTCGTGTAGGCCTGCCCGTACGCCAGCGGGCGGGCCTGCGGGAAACGTTCGTCGTGGCGTCGCTTGAGGTCGTAGCCGTGGCTCGGTCCCGAGGCGAGCAGGCCCAGCAGGATGTGGCGGGTGCTCATGGCGCTCAGTATGCACCAGGTACATGTACTGAGTGAATAGTGATCAGTAGGAGAATGGCGGGGAGTGGGGTGCGGGAGTGGCTGCGGTGCCACCCGTACCCCAACCTGGAGGTCTGCCGTCGCGCCCACTGGGTAGGGCTGCGGTGACCCGCCCGCACGCCCGACCCGACAAGGAGGCCCCCGTGGCCGCAGCATCGGCATCGCTTCCGCGCCCGGCCCGCTCCAAACGCACCCCGGAGCCGGCCGCCGACCTCGCACCCGATCTCGCCCCCGACCTGTTCTTCGTCGACTCCGAGGGAGCCTGGGCCGAGACCCCGCTGACCAGCGAACCGCCGCTGGCCGACGTCGAACCCCTCACCAGCGAGCCCCCGCTCGCCGACGCCACCCCGCTCACCAGCGAGTCCGCCACCATGGACGCGCCGCTCACCAGTGAGGCCGCCCCCTTCGCCGCCCCGGACTCGACGAGGCCCTAGATGACCGCACCCCGGCCGGCGGACACCCTCGGCGAGGACCTGTCCCGGCTCGCCGAACTGCACGGCGTCGCCACCGCCTACAGCCCCTCCCCGGACCACGCGGTCCCCGCCTCGGCCGTCGCGGTCGTCGCCGCGCTGGCCGCCCTCGGCGTCGACGCGAGCACCCCGCAGGCCACCGCCGAGGCGCTCGCCGCCCGCCAACAGGAGCTGGCCGAACGGCTGTTGCCGCCCACGATCGTGGGCCGGTACGGCGGTACGCCCGCCGCGCTCGACGCGCTGCCCGAGGGCACCGTGCTGCACATCGAGACCGAGCAGGGCGAGGTGCGGGCGAGCGCCGAGCAACTCCCGCCCGGCGTCCACCACTTGACCGCCACCGTGCCGGACGGCCGCAGCGCCGAGGCCCAACTCGTCATCGCCCCGGACCGGTTGCCCACGCCCGCGGGACGGTCGTACGGGCTGATGGTGCAGGTGTACTCGCTCCTCTCCCGGCGCTCCTGGGGCATGGGTGACCTCGGTGATCTGGGTGAACTCACCGCCTGGGCCGGGCGATCGCTCGGGGCCGGGTTCGTCCAGGTCAACCCCTTGCACGCGGCCGTGCCCGGCGCGCCCACCGACCCGTCGCCGTACCGGCCGTCCTCGCGCCGCTTCCCCGACCCGGTGTATCTGCGGGTCGAGGACATCCCCGAGTTCGCGTACGCCGAGGAAGCGGAAGAGGGACGGGAGAAGCTGCGCGGGCTCCTCTCACAGGCCGCGCGACTGCGTGAATCCGTCCTGGAGAAGGACGCGTTGATCGACCGCGACGCCGTGTGGGAGCTGAAGCGGGAGGCGCTGGAACTCGTCCGCGAGGTCCCCCTCGGCCCCGGACGACGGGCCGCCTACGTCGACTTCCTCGCCCGCGAGGGCGAGGCGCTGGAGGACCACGCCACCTGGTACGCCCTCGCCGAGGTGCACGGTTCGAACTGGCGGGAGTGGCCCGCCGGGCTGCGCGACCCGCGCTCACCCGAAACCGCCCGTGCCCGCGCCGAGTTGATGGACCGCGTCGACTTCCACTGCCGCCTCGCCTGGCTCACCGACGACCAGCTCACCGCCGCCCAGAGGGCAGCGCGGGACGCGGGCATGCCGATCGGGGTCGTGCACGACCTCGCGGTCGGGGTGCACCCGGACGGTGCCGACGCGTGGGCCCAACAGCGGTACTTCGCGGCCGGCATGTCGGTCGGAGCGCCCCCGGACGCCTTCAACTCCCTCGGCCAGGACTGGGGTCTGCCCCCGTGGCGCCCCGACCGCCTCGCCGAGTCGGGCTACGCCCCGTACCGCCGCCTGCTCCGCGCGCTCTTCCGTTACGCGGGCGCCCTGCGCATCGACCACGTCATGGGCCTGTTCCGCCTCTGGTGGGTCCCGCAGGGGCATCCCCCCACCGAGGGCACCTACGTCCGCTACGACGCGGAGGCCATGCTCGCGATCCTCGCGCTGGAGGCGTCCCGCGCCGGGTCGGTGGTGATCGGCGAGGACCTCGGGACCGTAGAGCCGGGTGTGCGGGAGACCTTGCAGGAGCGCGGGGTGCTCGGCACGTCGGTGCTGTGGTTCGAGCGGGACTGGGAGGGCGACGGGCGTCCGCTCGCGCCCGAGAAGTGGCGGGCCGACTGCCTCGCCACCGCGACCACCCACGACCTGCCGCCCACCGCGGCCCGGCTCACCGGTGAACACGTCGAACTCCGCGACCGGCTGGGCCTGTTGACCCGGCCGGTGGAGGAGGAGCGGATCGAGTCCGCCACCGACGTGGGGGAGTGGCTGGCGCTGCTGTCCCGGCTCGGCCTCTACGAACACGCCGAGGGCGGCGGGCGGCCCGCGTCCGAGGAGGAGGCCGAGATCCACGCCGTCCACCGTTTCCTGCTCCGCACCCCGGCCCGGATGATCGGCGTCTGGCTGCCCGACACCGTCGGCGACCGGCGCCCGCAGAACCTGCCCGGCACGTGGGACCAGTATCCGAACTGGCGCCTGCCCATCGCCGATGCGGACGGGCGGCCGGTGACGCTGGAGGAGCTGGCCGCGTCGCCGCGGCTGCACGCGCTGGTGGATGTGCTGCGGGTGGGCTTGGGGGAGGGTTCGGGGGACACGGAGGCGGGTTCGGGGGACGGTGGTGGAGGGGGTCCGTGAGGGGCGTGCGCCCCATACGGCACCCCCGGGCGCGCGGCCCGTTCGGGCGTTCGCTACTTTTGCGGTGTGGACAAGAAGAACGCCCTGCGCGCCGGCGCCCTGGCTGCCGGTACGACGCTGATGATGCTGCTCATGACGTCCCCCGCGCTCGCGCTCACCCGCGACGACGGTGACGACCCGGGCCCCGGCCTGAGCGTCGCCCAGACGCTGGGGCTCTATGTCCTGATCCCGCTCGCCCTGTTCGCGGTCATCGCGGGCCTGGTCATGGCGCTGGACAAGTCCAAGGACCGCGGGCCGAAGGCCAGGTCCGGCAAGACCGGCACCGCCGTCGACGCCAAGGTCTGACCTCACCTTTTCCGGAAGGCGTCCGCATCACCCACAGCGGTGAGGCGGGCGCCTTCGGCATGTCCTGCGGCAGGTTCCCCGGCGGGTCAGCTCACGGGCTCGGTGCCGTGAGATAGCGCTGCAGGGTGGGGCCGAGCCAGGCCACGATCTCCTCGCGGGCCAGCGCGACGGTCGGGGGGAGCCGTAGGACGTAGCGCGTGAGCGCCAGCCCGAGGAGCTGTGAGGCGGCCAGGCCGGCGCGGGCCGGTGCCTGTTCGGGGTCGGGACACGCCTGCCGAGCGGTCGGGAGCAACTGCTCCCGGAAGGTGTCCCGCATCCGCTCGGCCCCCGCCTGATTGGTCGCGCCGACCCGCAGCATGGCCGTGAACTCCTCGTTCTCCTCCCACAGGGTGAGGAAGTGCGTCACCAGCGCCCGGCCGATGTCGGCCCGCGCCACCGTCCCCAGGTCCGGCAGCCGCAGATCGAAGGACACGGCCGCCGCGAACAGGCCCTCTTTGTTGCCGTAGTAGCGCATCACCATCGACGGATCGATCCGCGCGTCCTTGGCGATGGCGCGGATCGTGGCCCGCTCATAACCGTCGGCGGCGAAGCGTTCGCGGGCGGCTTCGAGGATGGCGTTGCGGGTGGCGTCGGAGCGGCGAACGCCGCCGACTGTTTCGGTACCTCTGCTGTTGCTGCCGTTCATGCCAACAAGTGTAGGCCAACACGTGTTGACAGTCCAGGGGTCGCGTCCTACCGTTGTCAACGAGCGTTGGCCTACAAGCGTTGGCCAACGTGCGTGGACCAACAGGCGTTGGCATCAGGAGGCCATCATGAACGGCACCAGCTACCCCGACCGCACCGTCATCGTCGTCGGCTCCGGCCCGACCGGCCTTCTGCTGGCCGGTGACCTCGCCGCCGCCGGAGTCCCGGTCACCCTGCTGGAGAAGCGCCCCCAGAAGGTCAGCAACCTGTCCCGCGCCTTCGTCCTGCACGCCCGCACCCTGGAACAGCTCGACGCCCGCGCCCTCGCCGACGAGTTGGAAGCGGTGGGGCAGGCCCTCGACCGGCTCCGCCTGTTCGGCCGGCTCAACGTCGACCTGACCACGCTCCCCTCCCGCTTCAACCACCTGCTCGTCCTCCCGCAGTACGAGGTGGAGAAGGCGCTGCTGCGGCGCGCGGTCGAGGCGGGCGTGGACTTCCGGTACGAGTCCGAGGTGGTCGGGCTGTCGCAGGACGCGGACGGTGTGACCGTGGCCGTCCGCGGGCCCGGCGGGGCGACCGAGTCGCTGCGGGCCGCGTATGCCGTCGGCGCCGACGGGATGCGCAGCGCGGTGCGGGACGCGGTCGACCTGCCGTTCCCCGGGCAGTCGGTGATCCGTTCCGTCGTCCTCGCGGACGTGCGGCTCGCCGAGAAGCCGGACACGGTCCTCACCGTCAACGCCACCGGCGACGCCTGGGCCTTCCTCGCACCCTTCGGCGACGACTACTACCGGATCATCGGCTGGTACCGCGGCCGTGACGTCCCCGACAGTGAGCCCCTCGACCTCGACGAGGTCAAGGAGATCACCCGGCTCGCCCTCGGTCGTGACTTCGGGATGTACGACGCCCGCTGGATGTCCCGCTTCAAGAGCGACGAACGCCAGGCACCCAGCTACCGGGTCGGCCGGGTCTTCCTCGCCGGTGACGCCGCCCACGTCCACACCCCGGCCGGCGGCCAGGGCATGAACACCGGTCTCCAGGACGCGGCCAACCTCGGCTGGAAGCTGGCCGCGGTGATCAACGGTCACGCGACCCCGGAACTCCTCGACACCTACCAGGCCGAACGCCACCCCGTCGGCAAGGCCGTCCTCCGCAGCAGCGGCGGCATCGTCCGCCTCGCCATGGTCAAGCGCCCCTGGTCCCTGGCGCTGCGCGCGGTCCTGATGGGCTTCCTCAACAACTTCGCCCCGGTCCGCTCCAAGGTGAACAGCCAGATCACCGGCATCGGCTACGCCTACGCCGCACCCCGGGGCTCCCACCGCCTGACCGGCACCCGCGCCCCGGACGTGACCCTCGCCGACGGCGGCCGCCTCTACGAGGCGCTGCGCGGCGGCCGGTTCGTACTCGTCACCCCGAAGACCCACGCCACGACGGCCTACGCCGTCCAGGGCGGCCGCCGCAACCGGCTGGCCGTGGAGCACTGGGCGAGCGACCGCCGTACGGTGCTGCTGGTGCGCCCCGACGGTTATGTGGCCTGGGCCGCCGACACCGCCGAGCCGGCCGCGATCGAGGCGGCCCTTGCCGAGCACGTCGGCGGAAAGGGCCTGCCGCTGAAGCGGCTCGTCGGCTGAACGGACCCGCCGGGAGCGGCTACCGCTCGGTCGAGGTCAGCAACTTCCGGAGCAGGTCGGCCAGTTGGGCGGCCTGCTCGGCGTCGAGGCCGGAGAGGGCCGCCGTCTGGGTGGCGAGGCCTGAGCCGACCGCCTCGTCGATCAGCGCCAACCCCTTCTCCGTCAGGGTGACTTGGAGGCCCCGGCGGTCGTGCGGGTCGGGGGAGCGGCGGAGCAGGCCGGCCCGTTCCAGTTTGTCGAGGCGGCCGGTCATGCCGCCGGTGGTGAGCATCAGGGTCGCGGAGAGCTCGCGCGGTGAGAGCGTGTACGGCTCGTCGGCCCGGCGCAGGGTCGCGAGGACGTCGAACTCGCCGCGCGAGATGCCGTGCGGTACGTACGCCTTCTCCATGCGGTCGCCCATGGCCCGGGCGAGCCGGAAGATCCGCCCGAAGACCTCCATCGCGGCGGTGTCGAGGTCGGGCCGCACCGTCGCCCACTGCTCGACGATCGCGTCGACGGGGTCCTTGTCGTTCATGGGGTGAGTATCCGCCGGTCAGTAGGTCGGTCGCAAGAAAGTGGATCAGCGGTCAGCGGATCACTGGTCAGTGGCTTGACGCTAACTAACTTACGACTAAGCTAGTTAGCAGTGACCTACCTGAAGGGTGCGTCCCATGACGACCACCAGCCGCCCCGCCCTCATAGCCCTCACCGCCCTCGCCCCCGTCTCCTGGGGCACCACCTACGCCGTCACCACCCAGTTCCTCCCGCCCGACCGCCCCCTCTTCACCGGCCTGATGCGCGCCCTCCCCGCCGGTCTCGTGCTCCTCGCGCTCGCCCGGGTGCTGCCGCGCGGCGCCTGGTGGTGGAAGGCGACGGTGCTCGGCGCGCTGAACATCGGCGCCTTCTTCCCGCTGCTGTTCCTGTCGGCGTACCGGCTCCCGGGTGGCATGGCGGCGGTCGTCGGATCGGTCGGGCCGCTGATCGTCGTAGGCCTCTCGGCGGTGCTGCTGGGGCAGCGGCCGACGGCTCGAAGCGTGCTCACCGGCGCCGTCGCGGCCTTCGGCGTCAGTCTCGTCGTACTGAAGGCGGCCGGGGCGCTCGACCCGGTCGGCGTGCTCGCGGCCCTCGCGTCCACCGCCTCGATGTCCACCGGCACCGTGCTGACCAAGCGGTGGGGCCGCCCCGACGGCGTCGGCCCGCTCGCCCTCACCGGGTGGCAACTCACCGCCGGCGGGCTGCTGATCGCCCCCGTCGCCTTCCTGGTCGAGGGGGCGCCGCCCGCGCTCGACGGCCGGGCGGTCGGCGGTTACCTGTACCTCGCGCTGGCCAACACGGCGATCGCGTACTGGCTCTGGTTCCGCGGCATCGGCCGGCTCTCCGCGACCCAGGTCACCCTCCTCGGCCCGCTCTCCCCGCTGACGGCGGCCGTCGTCGGCTGGGCGGCGCTCGGGCAGGCGCTCACGGCGGTGCAGGTGGCGGGGATGGCGCTGGCGTTCGGGGCGACGGTGTTCGGGCAGATCGGTACGCGTACGCCTCGCGTTCTCGTTCGGGAGGTAGCGTCACGCGGGAACGGCGTGACGCAACGCCGTGAGGCGACACTCGTGACGCAACGCCGGAGGCGCTCGTGGCCGAAGACTCCTGCCCCAGTTGTGGCAAGCCGCTCACCGCGCGGGCGGGCCGTACCGGCCGGCGTTCCGTGTACTGCTCCGCCGCCTGCCGACAGAAGGCCTACCGGGAGCGGCAGGGCGGCGGTGGCGGGGTCGGAGTCGACGGGCTGATCAAGGAGATCGGGCGGCAGGTGGAGGAGCTGGTGCCGCAGCCGCCTTCCGTCTTCTACTCCGGCGTGACGGAACTGTCGTCGTCCGTCGCGCGGCTGAGGCGGGTGGCACGGACGGCGCGGGACACCGCCCAGGAACCCGTCACTCACGTACCCGTTACGGAAGCCCCCGCCGTTCCCCAAGTCCCCGTCGACGAAGGCGACTTCGCGGCCCTCGTCGAGTCCCACCGCCGTGAGATCCAGGTCCACTGCTACCGCATGACCGGGTCGTACGACGACGCCGAGGACCTGGTGCAGGAGACGTTCCTGCGGGCCTGGCGGGCCCGGGACACCTTCGAGGGGCGGGCCGGTGCCCGCACCTGGCTGTACCGCATCGCCACCAACGCCTGCCTGGACTTCCAGCGCCGTACGGCCCGCCGCCCCAAGCGCTACGAACCGTTGCCCGGCATGAACCACGGCGGCGGGGAGCCGCCCGCCCGTATCACGTGGCTACAGCCCTACCCCGACGACGAGTTGCCCTCCGCCGAGGAGCAGCCGGAGGCCGCCGCGGTCTCCCGCGAGACCCTCGAACTGGTCTTCCTGGCCGCCGTACAGCATCTCCCGCCGCGCCAGCGCGCGGTGTTGGTGCTGCGGGACGTGCTCGGGCTGACCGCCGTGGAGACCGGCGGGGCGCTCGACATGACCGTGGCCTCGGTCAACAGCGCGCTGCAACGGGCCCGCCCCACCCTGCGCGACCGCCTGCCCGGCCGCCGCGCGGACTGGACGACCGCCGAACCCACCGAGCGCCAACGCACCCTGGTCAAGCGGTACATGGACGCCGCCGAGCGACTCGACCTGTCCGAGGTCGCCGCCCTGCTCAGCGAGGACGTCACCCTCACCATGCCGCCGAACCCGTTCTGGTTCACCGGCCGCGACGCGCTCCTGGAGTTCCTGAGCGTGAGCCTCGACGCCAACTCGCCCATGTTCCTGGGCCATTGGCGTCACCTGCCTGCCCGTGCCAACGGGCAACTGGCGGCCGGGGGTTACGTCCGCAGGCCCGGTACGACCGTCTACCGCGCCCAGGTTCTCGACGTGCTCCGCTTCGACGCCGACGACCGGATCATCGAGATCACCTCCTTCGAACCGCACCTGTTCCCGGCCTTCGGACTGCCCCTGCGTCTGTGACCGACGAGGGGTGACCGATGAGTGGTGGGCCCCGCGTGCGTCTGTATGACCGACTCGAACGACATACGACCCGCAAGGAGAACCACCATGCTGCTCACCGACAAGACCGCGGTCATCTACGGCGCCGGCGGCTCGATCGGCGGTGCGGTCGCCCGCGCCTTCGCCGCCGAGGGAGCCCGCGTCCACCTCGTGGGACGCACCCTGGAGACGCTGGAGGCCGTGGCAGGTGACATCAAGGACGCCGAGGTGGCCGTCGTCGACGCCCTCGACGAGACGGCCGTGGAGGAACACCTCGCCCGCGTCGGCGACATCGACGTGTCCTTCAACCTCGTCTCGCGCGGCGACGTCCAGGGACTGCCGATCACCGACATGCCCGTCGAGGCCTTCCTGGCGCCGGTGATCAACGGCACCCGCGCCAACTTCATCACCGCCCGCGCCGCCGCCCGCCGGATGGCCGAGCGGGGCAGCGGCGTCGTCCTCACCCTCAACAGCGGTTCCGCGCACGGCAGTCCGATGATGGGCGGCACCGGTCCCGCCGACGCGGCGACCGACAGCCTGGTGCGCAACCTGGCGATGGAGCTGGGCCCGCGCGGGGTGCGCGCCGTAGGACTGTGGGCCGCCGGCATCCCCGAGACCCTCACCGTCGAGAAGCTCGGCAAGGTCAACCCCGACCTCAACGAGGCGGCGATCCAGGGCATCCTCGACCACCTGTCGAGCCTGCGCATGACCCGCCGCAACCCCACCCTCGCGGAGATCACCGCGACCGCCGTGTTCCTCGCCTCGGACCACGCGGCGAGCATCACCGGCACGTTTGTCAATGTCACCGGCGGGATGTTCCCGGGCTGAGCGGGTCGAGGACACGCGAAGGGGCGCCCGGCATCGTGCCGGGCGCCCCTCATGGCCGTAGAACCGACTACGAAGCGGCCGCGTCCGCGGCCTGGGCCTTGAGCGCGCGTTCCACGCCCGAGCGGGACTCCGAGACCAGGCGGCGCAGGGCCGCGTTGGGCTCGGCGGTCGTCAGCCAGGTGTCCGTGCGGTCCAGGGTGTCCTGGGAGACCTGGATCGACGGGTAGAGGCCGACCGCGATCTGCTGGGCGATCTCGTGCGAGCGGGTGTCCCAGGCCTCCTTGACGGCGGCGAAGTACTTCTCCGTGTACGGCGCCAGGAGTTCGCGCTGGTCGGTCTGGACGAAGCCCGAAATCACGGCTTCCTGAAGGGCGTTGGGAAGCTTGTCGGACTCGACGACCTGCGCCCAGGCCTCCGCCTTCGCCTCCTCGGTCGGACGGGCGGCACGGGCGGTCGCCGCGTGGCGCTCACCGGCGGCGGTCTTGTCGCGCTCGTACTCGCCGGCGATCTCCGACTCGTCGAACCGGCCCACGGACGCGAGGCGTTCGACGAACGACCAGCGCAGCTCGGTGTCGACGGCCAGGCCCTCGATCGTCTGGGTGCCCTCCAACAGGGCGTCCAGCAGGTCGAGTTGCTCCGGGGTGCGGGCCGTGGACGCGAACGCGCGGGCCCACGCCAGCTGGTGGTCGCTCGCGGCCTCGGCGGAACGCAGGTGCGCCAGCGTGGCGTCCGTCCACCGGGTGAGCAGGGCCTCGCGGGCGGCCGGGTCGGCGTACAGCTCGATCGCCAGCTTCACCTGCCGCTGGAGCGACTGCACGACGCCGATGTCGGACTCCTTGCCGATGCCCGACAGGACGAGCGACAGGTAGTCACGGGTGGCGAGTTCGGCGTCGCGCGTCATGTCCCAGGCCGAGGCCCAGCACAGGGCGCGGGGCAGCGAGGACTCGAAGTCGCCGAGGTGCTCGGTGACGAACGCGAGGGACTGCTCGTCGAGGCGGACCTTCGCGTACGACAGGTCGTCGTCGTTGAGCAGCACCACGTCCGGACGGCGCTTGCCCACCAGCTGCGGTACGGCGGTGAGTTCGCCGTCCACGTCCAGCTCGACGCGCTCGTCGCGCACCAACTTGCCGGTGTCCTCGTCGAGTTCGTACAGGCCGACGGCGATGCGGTGCGGGCGGAGCGTCGGCTCGCCCTTGGCTCCGGCGGGCAGGGCCGGGGCTTCCTGGCGGATCGCGAAGGCGGTGATGACACCGTCCGCGTCCGTCTCGATCTCCGGGCGCAGGATGTTGATGCCGGCGGTCTGCAGCCACGCCTTCGACCAGGTGCTCAGGTCACGGCCGGAGGTCTCCTCCAGCGCGCCGAGTAGGTCGGACAGACGGGTGTTGCCGTACGCGTGGCGCTTGAAGTACGCCTGCACGCCCGCGAAGAACTCGTCCATGCCGACGTAGGCGACGAGCTGCTTCAGGACGCTCGCGCCCTTGGCGTACGTGATGCCGTCGAAGTTGACGAGGACGTCGTCCAGGTCGCGGATCTCGGCCATGATCGGGTGCGTGGACGGGAGTTGGTCCTGCCGGTACGCCCACGTCTTCATCGAGTTGGCGAACGTGGTCCACGAGTGCGGCCAGCGCGAGTCGGGCGCGTACGCCTGGCAGGCGATGGAGGTGTAGGTGGCGAACGACTCGTTCAGCCACAGGTCGTTCCACCACTCCATGGTCACGAGGTCGCCGAACCACATGTGGGCCAGCTCGTGCAGGATGGTCTCCGCGCGCACCTCGTACGCGGCGTCGGTCACCTTGGACCGGAACACGTACTGGTCGCGGATGGTCACCGCGCCCGCGTTCTCCATCGCGCCCGCGTTGAACTCCGGGACGAACAACTGGTCGTACTTCTTGAAGGGGTACGCGTAGGCGAACTTCTCCTGGAACCAGTCGAATCCCTGCCGCGTGACCTCGAAGATCGCGTCCGAGTCGAGGAACTCGGCGAGCGAGGGCCGGCAGTAGATGCCCAGCGGCACGCTCTGCCCGTCCTTCTCGTACACGCTGTGGACGCTGTGGTACGGCCCGACGATCAGCGCGGTGATGTACGTCGAGATGCGCGGCGTCGGCTCGAACACCCAGGTGTCGTCCCGAGGTTCGGGCGTCGGGGAGTTGGAGATGACGGTCCAGCCGGAGGGCGCCTTCACGGTGAACTGGAAGGTGGCCTTGAGGTCGGGCTGCTCGAAGGAGGCAAAGACCCTTCGCGCGTCCGGGACCTCGAACTGGGTGTAGAGGTAGGCCTGTTGGTCGACGGGGTCGACGAACCGGTGCAGCCCCTCACCGGTGTTGGTGTAAGCGCAGTCGGCGACGACCCTGAGAACATTGGGCCCCTCCAACAACCCGGCCAGGGCGATCCGCGAGTCCTTGAAGACCTCGTCGGGGTCGAGCGGGTCGCCGTTCAGCGTCACCTCGTGGACGGCCGGGGCGACCAGGTCGATGAAGGACTCGGTGCCGCCCTCCGTCACATCGAAGCGCACCGTCGTCGCGGACCTGTAGGTCCCGCCCTCCTGCGCGCCGGAGAGGTCGAGATCGATCTCGTACGAGTCAACGGTGAGCAGCGTTGCCCGCTGCTGCGCCTCTTCGCGAGTCAGGTTTGTGCCAGGCACGCGGTCATCTCCTCGTTATGTGTGGGTTGCGCCATCCTTCCACGGGAGCTGCGGGAAGCGCGATGTCCGTATCCCGCCGGTGAGCGGGGCGGACGAGCGCGAGCCTGGGTTCATGACGACGTACACGGCACGACCCGTCGACCCGACGGTCCTGAAGGAGCTGCGCTCTGCTGACGACGCGGGGCGCGGAATGGTTCCCGCGCTAGATGAGGAGGGCGGCGCTCCGCTCCGCTGCTGCCTGCGCCGCAGCGAGCCCGGCGAGCGGATCGCCCTGGTCTCGTACGCCCCGCTGCGCCGCTGGGCTGCGGAAACAGGCGCCGAGCCGGGGGCGTACGACGAGCAGGGGCCGGTGTTCATCCACGCGGAGGAGTGCGGGGGGCCTGCGGCGGGATCCGGATATCCCTTCGCGGGGTCGCACCGCACGGTCCGGCGCTACTCGGCCGAGGGCCACATCCTGGGCGGCGAGCTGGTCGACACCCTCGACGACGAGGCCTTCGCCCGGGCGTTCGCCGATCCGTCCGTGGTTCTCGTCCACGTCCGGGCGGTGGAGTACGGCTGCTTCTTCTTCGAGGTGCGCAGGGCCTAGCAACCTGGGGGCTGCGCCCCCAGACCCCCGCTTCGGCCTGAAATTTCAGCCCCTCCGGCGTTTGAGGAGCGGGGGTCCGGGGGCTGGCCCCCGTGTCGGGGTCGAAGGGGCGGAGCCCCTGGAGGATGGGACGGGTAGGGGCGGCGGGGGCGAAGAAAGCCCGTCAGCTCCTGAGTTCCGCCGCCACCAGCTCCGCGATCTGCACCGCGTTCAGCGCGGCGCCCTTGCGGAGGTTGTCGTTGGAGATGAACAGCGCGAGCCCGTGCTCGACCGTCTCGTCGGCGCGGATCCGGCCGACGTAGGACGGGTCCTGCCCGGCCGCCTGGAGGGGCGTCGGGATGTCGGTCAGGGCGACACCCGGGGCGCCGCCGAGCAGCTCCGTCGCGCGCTCGACCGAGATGGGGCGGGCGAAACGGGCGTTGACCTGGAGGGAGTGGCCCGAGAAGACCGGAACGCGGACGCAGGTGCCGGAGACCTTCAGCCCGGGGATCTCCAGGATCTTGCGGGACTCGCTGCGGAGCTTCTGCTCCTCGTCGGTCTCGTGCAGGCCGTCGTCGACGATCGACCCGGCGAGGGGGAGCACGTTGAAGGCGATGGGGCGCTTGTAGACCTGCGGCTCGGGGAAGTCGACCGCCGAACCGTCGTGGGTGAGCTTGTCGGCGTCCGCCACGACCTTCAGGGCCTGGCCGTGCAGCTCGGCCACACCGGAAAGACCGGAACCCGACACCGCCTGGTATGTGGCGACGACCAGCGCTTCGAGCCCCGCCTCCGCGTGCAACGGCTTCAGCACCGGCATCGCGGCCATCGTCGTGCAGTTCGGGTTGGCGATGATGCCCTTGGGACGGTCGACGATCGCGTGCGGGTTCACTTCCGAGACGACCAGCGGGACCTGCGGGTCCTTGCGCCACGCGGAGGAGTTGTCGATGACGACCGCGCCCTGCGAGGCGACCTTCTCGGCCAGCGCCTTCGAGGTCGCGCCGCCCGCCGAGAACAGCACGATGTCGAGCCCGGAGTAGTCCGCGGTCGCCGCGTCCTCCACCGTCACGCCGTCCAGGACCGTCCCCGCCGAACGGGCCGAGGCGAACAGACGCAGCTCGGTCACGGGGAAGTCCCGCTCCACGAGGATCCTGCGCATGACCGTGCCGACCTGACCGGTGGCTCCGACGATTCCGACCTTCACGGCGACTCCCTTTGCGTGCGTTCTACGTGGTCCAGCGCTTCCATGATGCGTCTCACCCGTGCCCGTGTGTCCAATCCTTTCGCCGCCCGGCCCGAGGAGTGGGACGCGACACCTGACCGCCCCCGGCCCGATCCTGCGGCGACGGCTCCGCGCGCTGCGAGAAATCCGCCCCGCACCGGCCCCGGACCGCAAGCCGTCCCGCCCGCCGGTGTGATCCATGCCTCCACGCCTCCACGCCTCCGGGCCTCCGTCCGCCGCCGCGGAAAACTCCTCCTCGCCCGGCCGAACGTTTCCGCCCGCTCCCGCGTCGTAGAGGAAACGCGGTGAGGGGGTGGCTTGTGCTGCGCAGAAAGGCCCGCCGGGTCCAGGAGGACGACGATCCTCTGGACGCGGCCCAGGAACGGCGGGTGCGGGCGGTGCTCGCGCTCGGCGGGGTGCCGCAGGCGGATCTGCCGGACGGTGTCCAGCAGGTACGGCTGCGGCTGCTGGAGCGGGCGGCGAAGGGCGACGAGGCGCCGCGTGACGTCTCGGCGTGGGCGGCGGTCGTCGCCTCGAACCTCGCCATGGACTGGCACCGCGCCAAACGCCGCCAGGAGCGGGTGGGGGAGCGGCTGGCCTCCCTGCGCCAGCTGGAGCACCCCTCCGGCGAGGACACGAGCGTCCTGTCCATGGCGGTGGCGCAGGGCCTGGACGAACTGCCCGACCAGCACCGCCAGGTCCTCGTCCTGCGGTTCTTCGCCGACCTGCCCGTGCGCGGGATCGCCGAGGAACTCGGCATCCCGGAAGGCACGGTCAAGAGCCGGCTGCACTCCGCGGTCCGCGCCCTGCGCGACCGCCTGCACGAGGACGAGGTGGTGTGACGTGGCTGCCGAGTACGACGGCGTGGACGCGCTGATGGCCGCGATCACGGACGAGCCGTTGCCGCGGGGCGCGGACACGGACGCCGGGTTCATGGCCGAGCACCGGGCCGCCAAAGCCGAAGTGGCGTTGCTGCGCGAGCAGTTGGGGATCATCGGGGAGGCACTGTCGGCACCCCCCGCGCCCGCGCCGGAACCCGTGCCCACCAGGGCCCGCCCGGCCCGGCGCCGCCGTCCCGCCCTGCGTGTCCTCGCCTACGGCACGCTCGCGACGGCGGTCGTCGCCACGATGATCACCGGGCTCGCCTGGCTGGCCGCGAACAACGGGGTCTCGGGCGGCGCGGCGAGCAGCAGCGCGGACCAGGGGGCGAAGACCGGCTCCGGCCCGGCGCAGGACAAGGCGCCGGAGGCCACGGGCGCACTGTCCGACCCGGAGCTGTACGTGGCCTGCTCCCGCCTCCTGGTCGAGGGGACCGTGACCGAGGTGCGGCCGGGCTCCGACCCCCGGAAACGGATCACGCTCGCCGTCACCCACTCCTACCGGCCCGCCCACGGCCCGGCCGACGTCACGGTCGTCCTGGCCGCGGGGATGCAACCGGCGCCGCGCCAGGGGCAGCACGTGCTGGTCGGGGTCCCGAAGGGTTCGGACACGGCGACCCTCTGGGCCGTCGGCGACGACGCGGTCGCCACGGACCGGGACGCGATCGTCGAGGCGCTGACCGGGCCCGGCACCACCACCTGCCCGACCGGCTGACATGAAAGGGGCGGGCGCCCGCACGGACGCCCGCCCCCTTCACGCCGTAGTGATGGCTACGACGTGACCTTCTCGATCTTCACGCTGCCCAGCCCCGCGACCGTGCCGCGGGCGTTGACCAGCTGGACCTGGCCGAAGAACTCGCGTCCCTCGGGAGCCGGGGCCAGGGCGGTGACGCTGCCCGAGACCGTCGCCGAGGCGCCCGTGGCGAGCTTCACCGGAGTCGAACCGTCGACGGTGACCGTGCCGAGCGCCGGGGAGAAGAACACGTCCCGGTAGTCGTACGCGGTCGAGCCGGACGGCACCGAGTAGCCCGCGACCTCGACCGTGTACGTACCGGCGGCCGGGTTGGCGATGGAGACGGACTCCTCCGAGTCGCCGTCGGCGGACTGGCCGACGACGGTCCCGGCGGCGTTCTTCACCGTCAGGTCCAGGTCCGCCGCCGTGTCCGAGACGTTGCCGATGGCGACGTCCAGGGACGTGGCGCCGGCCGGGACGTCGACCGTGGTGGTCTGGGTGACGCCCTCGGTGATGGTGGGCCGCGCGGTCAGCGAGGAGCCGAGCGGGCCGCCCTTCAACGTGCCGGTGAGGGCCGCGTAGTTGTTCGTCACCTTCCAGGAGGCGGTGGCCGGGACGCCGACCTTCGCCTCGGGCACGGTCACGGTCTCCGGGTCGAAGGCCGCGCCGAGGACGGTGGCGTCCAGCTTGTACGGGTTGTCGAGCAGCGGCGAGGTGCGGCGCGCCTCGACCTCGATCTCCCAGACCCCGGCCTGCGGGTCGGCGTACGAGCGCACGTCGGGCTTGCAGCCGTTGCCGTCGAGGTAGTTGTTGTAGCAGTACGGGGTGCCGGTGTCCTCGACCGGAACGCCGTACGGGTGGATCGAGATGAACCGCGTCTGGCTCTTGTCCTTCAGCCCGCTGATCGCGACCTCAAGGGCCTTGGCGCCCGCGGGGACGGTCACGAAGTACGACTGGGTGCTGTTGCGCTGCACCGAATTCGCCGTGGAGTAGGTGTAGTTGACGGGCGAGGCGACCACGACCGTCGTGAGGATCTGCTTGTCGAGGCCCTCGGTCTTCGGGTCGTCGACCTCCAGGATCGCGCTCTTGATGCCCGAACTCCTGGGCGCCGCCTGCACCTTGACCGTCACCGGCTGGTTCAGCGGGAGCTTGACCTCGTCCGAGCCGACGATCCGGAAGGTGTCACCGGCGTTGTTCTCGAAGTGCAGCTCGTGCCGAACGGCCTTGTCCGCACCGGTGGTTCGCGTGATGGTGATGTCGTACGTCTTCTTCGCGCCGGCCTTGAGGCCGCCCTCGCGGTCGTAGAGACCGGTTCCGAAGCCGGGCGTCTTCAGCGCGTAGTCGATCGCGGTGTCGACGGGAGCCTTCACCGTGTACTCGTGAGACGTGGCGCCGTCCTTGATGGACTTCCACGCGTCCACGATGTTGATGAGGCCCGCGCCCTCCTCGTATGCCTGAACACCCTTGATGTGATCGGCCGTTGAGGTCAGCGCCGTGCGCAGGGTCGCCGGGGTGAGCGCGATGTGCTTCTGCTTCGCGGCGCTCAGCAGCAGCGCCGAGGCACCGGCTGCCTGCGGGGAGGCCATCGAGGTGCCCTGGAGCATCGAGTAGCCGGCCGGCAGCGTGTAACCCCCCTCGGGGACCGGGGAACCCGGCAGCCAGGTCTGGGTCGAGTTGATCGCGGCGCCGGGCGCGACGAGCGTCGGCGTGAAGCCGCCGTCCTCACGCGGGCCGCGCGAGGAGAACGGCAGCAGCTGGTACGAAGTCGCCACCTGCGAGCCGTAGTTGGCGGCCCAGGTCTGCTTCGAGATCGAGGCGCCGACCGAGATCACCTTGTCGGCCAGACCGGGGTCGCCGATCGTGTTGGCGCCCGGACCGGAGTTGCCGGCCGAGATCACCAGCTGCACGCCGTAGGTGTCGATGAGGCGCGTGTACAGCTCGGCGCGCGCGTTGTTGCCGTCGTTCAGCGCGGGCAGGCCGCCGATCGACATGTTGACGATGTCGACACCGCGGTTGGCGACGAGGTCGATCATGCCCTCAGTGAGCGCCACGTTGGTGCAGCCGCCGGTCCAGGTGCAGGCGCGGGACGACACGAGCTTCGCGCCGGGTGCCTCGCCGTTCATCTTGCCGCCGAACAGGCCGTTGGCCGCGGTGATACCGGCGACGTGCGTGCCGTGCTCGGACTCGATGACACCGATGTTGACGAAGTCGGCGGTCTTGCCGACCCAGGACCCGCCGTACGGGTCCATCGGGACGTCCTTGCTGATCTGCACGACGAACGGCTGCCGCTCGACGACGTCCGTCGCCGGGTTGTCCGTCCCGAAGTAGCCGACCTGGTAGCCGTCCTTGTACGGCTTCATCGGGGTGTCGTCGCTGAAGTTCTGGTTGTTGTTCAGGTCGACCGTCACCGTGCCGGCCGCCGGGTCGTACAGGACACCCCACGCGTCGGTGGTGTCACCGTCACGGTTCGCGTCGCCCGCCGCGTCACCGCCGGTGGTGTACGACTCCTTGAACGTGCTGATCTCGTACGACCCCGCGGGCGCCGTCCAACTCGTGCCGCCGTAGGTGAAGTTGGGGCCGGAGACGGCCGTCACCATCGGGCGCCAGGTCTGGTCGCCGTCGACGATCGGGTCGGTCGAGGTGACCCAGTCGACGATCTTGCGCTCGCCGGTGGTGGTCTTCTGCAGCGCCGGGTGGCCGAGGTCGACGCCGGAGTCGAGGATGCCGATGGTGATGCCGCGGCCGTCCGCCTTCGGGTTCTTCTTCACGAAGTCGACGGCGCCCGTCTCGAAGGACGGGTTGTACGGGTTCTCGGCGGGAGTGTTCTTGTTCGGCGCCGAGTAAGTGGTCGTCGCCGTGGCCTTGTTGGCGCTCTTGGCGCCCTTCGCGGTGTCCGCGCTCGGCGTCGGGTCGTCGAGCGCGATCTCCTGCCGCAGGTCGATGGCGTGCACCGAGGACAGCTTCGCGGCGGCGGCGATCGCCGAGTCCGCCCTGCCGGTCGGGACGGTGGCGCGGACGTAGCCGAGCTTGTCGTAGGTGCGGCCCACGGAGCCGCCCTTGACCGCGTCCAGCTGCTGGGCGACCTGCTCGGTCGCGCCCGGCGCGGTGGCGATCATCATCGTGACGTTCTTGTCGCCGTCGGCCTTGGCCGTGGCGAGCAGATCGGCGTCGTCCGAACCGAGTTTGGCGGCGGCGGACTTGACCGTGCCGTCCGCGGATGTGGTGGCGGACGGTGAGTCGGCGGAGAAGGCCATGGGTATCGGCCCGGCCGCGGAGAGCGCGGCGACGAGACCGGCGGCCACGGATATCCGGGCCACGCGTCTCTGGTGGGAGAGGGTCATCGGCATCCCTTGTAGGTGAAGAATCCAGTGCCGGACGAGGGCACAGCTTTACCCAAGGGACGGTTGTTTGGGAAGTGTTGACCGAAACGCTATGAACGTATGGGGAAAACCCCCTATTCGTTCCCGGGGTTCGAACGTGCGTAGTGACGGGACGCCTTCGCGCGGTTGCCGCAGGCCGCCATCGAGCACCAGCGGCGGGTGCCGTTCCGCGACGTGTCGAAGAAGCGCAGGACGCACGCCTCGTGGGCGCAGCGGCGGATGCGGTCCGGGGCGGTGGAGAGCAGCTCCAGATAGCTGCGGGCGGCGAGCCAGCCGGGCCCCCACCTGGGGTCCTCGAACTCGGGCACCTCGCCGGGCCCGTCGGCGGTGAGGGTGGCGCGGATGCGTCCCATGCTGAGTACGGCGTCGAGGTCGCCCGTGCGACCGTCGTCCAGGGCCAGCTTCAGCGCGGTGCGCGTGCCGTTGACGTGCGTCAGGGTGACCGTGTCGGCCGCGAACCGCTCGTCGAGCCCGTTCGACCCGAGCCACACGGCGAGCCCGCCCGGGACCGCGAGCAGATCCTGTACGACCCCGTCCCGCATCCACCACGTGTTGAGCAGGTCGAGCGCGAGCGGCTCACCGATGAGCGGCCGGGGGTCCTCGATGAGGGGTGTCGGCTTCGACTTGGGCTTCGGCATATCGGGTGCCTCTCTTCTGATCTAACCGGTCAAGAGTACGTGACCGGTTGACGCCCCTAAGTCTAACCATTAACGTCACTTACAACGGTTAGATTTTGGGAGGGCTTCGCATGACCCTGCACCTCGGCCACATCGGCCTGAACGTCACCGACCTCGGCCGCTCGCTCGCCTTCTACCGCGACGTCCTCGGCTTCGCGGTCCTCGCCGAGGGCAAGGAGGACGACCGCCGGTACGCGTTCCTGGGCGACGGCGACGACGGCCGCCCCCTCCTCACCCTCTGGCAGCAGGCGCAGGGGCCGTACGACAGCGACCGCGCCGGCCTGCACCACCTCGCGTTCGCGGCCGACTCGATCGAGCGGGTCCGGTGGTACGAGGAGGCGCTCAAGGCCTACGGCGCCGAGTTCGCGTACGAGGGCGTGGTCGCCCACCGTGAAGGCGCGGCCTCCGGCGGCATCTTCTTCCACGACCCGGACGGCACCCGCCTGGAGATCTCGGTGCCGACCGGCGCGGAGGACGCTCCGGCCCCGAACACCGACGCCCCGACCTGCGGTTTCTTCTAGTCATGGGCGCCTATCACGCGGGCTCCCGCACCGTGCAGGACCGGGTGGGGGTGCGCGAACTCGCCGACCACGTCGGCCAGATCATCGGCCAGGGCATCAAACCGGTGGCCGCCGCCTTCCTCGAACTCCAGCCTCTGCTGATCCTGGGCGCGGCCGACCCCGCGACGGGCCGGGTATGGGCCTCACCGCTCACCGGCGACCCCGGCTTCGTCCGCGCGACGGGCCCGCACCAGATCTCGATCACCGGCGCCACCCGCCCCACCGACCCCCTCACCCCGGCCCTCGCCGACGCACGGGACCTCCCGGTCGGCACGATCGCACTCGACCCCCGCACCCGCCGCCGTATGCGCGTGGACGGCCGACTCCGGCGTACGGAACGGGGGTTGGCGATCGAGGCGGAGCGGGTGTTCGCCAACTGCCCCAAGTACATCCAGCGGCGGGAGTCCTACGAGACGCTCGCCGACCGCGAACCCGCACGCCCCCGGCGTGGCGCCGAACTGACCACCTCCCAGGCCGAGTTCATCGCGACGGCCGACACCTTCTTCCTCGCCACCGTCCACCAGCACGGCGCCGACGCCAGCCACCGGGGCGGCAACCCGGGCTTCGTACAGGCGACTTCACCCCGCGAGCTGACCTGGCCGGACTACGCGGGCAACGCCATGTTCCTGAGCCTGGGCAACCTGCTCGCCGACCCGCGCGCGGGACTCCTCTTCCTCGACTGGACGACGGGCACGACACTCCAACTCACCGGCGAGGCAAGGACGGAGTTCGACGGGGACGGGGAGCGCAGGGTGCGTTTCGCCGTCACCGAGGTCGTCGAGAGCGCCGCCGCACTCCCTCTGCGCTGGTCCGCGCCCGAATACTCACCTGCCAATCCGGACCCGGCGAACTAACGTCTACCGGATGCGCAAGAAGCTGAGGGTCGCCGCCTACGCCGTCTGCGTCCGGGACGGTCAGCTCCTGCTGGCCCGTTCACCGATCGCGGGCGGGGGACACGAGTGGGTGCTGCCCGGCGGCGGCATGGACCACGGCGAGCACCCGAACGACACGGTCGTACGGGAACTGGAGGAGGAGACCGGCTACCACGTCGAGGTCACCGGACTGCTCGGCGTGGACACGACCCACCACGTCCTCCCGTGGAGCTATCGGCGCAAGGTGGACCACCACGGCCTCCGGATCGTCTACGAGGCCAGGATCGTCGGCGGCGAGCTGCGCAACGAGATCGGCGGGTCCACCGACATGGCGGCCTGGCATCCGCTGGACGACGTACCCGGGCTCACCCGGGTCGGGTTGATCGACGTGGCGCTGCGGCTGTGGCGGGAGCGGCCGACAGCCGGACGGGTCGACCACTCCCTGAAATAGCTCCGGGATAGCTTCAGTACCCCGGCAGATGAACACGGAGTAGCGGCTTCCCGGCGGCTCGACGAGCGTTCACGAACGCACAGGGGTCTCCAAGATCGACGTACGGTGATCGGCGCTACACGTTGCCGTCTCGTTTACGCGCAGGTCATCCCCGATGCCAAGCATCCAGTACGAGCGGGAAGTTCGCGACCGCGATCGAAAACCGATCGCCGCGAAGGCCCGCGACCACTGCCGACGCAGTTCGTACTCGGGGAGATCGCGCCATGTCGCGCACACGCTCTGTCGCCAGCTCCGCGCTGGGGGTCAACCGCCGTACCGTCCTCGCCGCCACCGCGGCCGTGTCCGTCTCCGCAGGCGTCGGTTACGCCCTACGGCCCACCGACAGCCAGGCCGCCACCGCCACCGCTGATGCCGCCAACGCCGCCGCCGAGGCGCCCGTCGCGCACTCCCGCGTGGCACCGGCCGCACCCCTCACCCCGTACACCAAGGGCACCACCCTCGCCACGGTCGCCGCCCCGCGCGCCGGCTCCGGCTACCGCCGGCTCGGCGACGGCGCCGGGTGGAAGCGCGTCGTGCGCGGCGACCTCGCCAACGCCAAGTCCGGGCGCGCGGGCCGCCGTACGGCGCTCGCGTCGTTCGTGCAGTTCACCGATCTGCACCTGATGGACACCCAGCACCCGCTGCGCCTGGAGTACCTGCGCTCCACCGACAAGCACGCGTGGCGCCCGCACGAGGCGCTGACCGTGCAGGGCGGGATCTCGCTGGTCGAGCGGGTCAACGCGCTGCGCGGTGCCCCGGTGACCGGCTCCCCGCTGCACTTCGTGATGACCACCGGCGACAACACGGACAACAACGCCAAGTCCGAGCTGGAATGGTTCATGAAGATCATGAGCGGCGGCCGGTTCACCCCCAACACCGGTGACCCGCGCCACTACGAGGGCGTCCAGAACAGCGGCCTCAAGCTGTACTGGCAGCCCGACTCCACCGTGCGCGACGGCGACAAGCAGGTCGGCTTCCCGCACCTCACGGGCTTCCTGGCCGCCGCGGTCCGCGAGGTCCGCAGCCCCGGCCTCAACCTGCCCTGGTACTCCACGGTCGGCAACCACGACGCGCTCCCGCTCGGCTGCTTCGGCTCGCACGCGGACCCGTACCTCACCGAACTCGCCATCGGCGGCAAGAAGTTGATGACCGCGACGGCGGCCGAGGCGAAGAAGCTGCAGAACTCGATCCGGGACGCCAAGGACCCCAAGGGCACGGGTTACGGCGACTTCCTCAAGGCGCACGCCCGCTCCGCGCGGTCGATCACGCCGGACGAGAACCGCGCCCCGTACACCTCCGCGGAGTACCTCAAGGCCCACCTCGACCCGGCCTACCAGGGCCTCGGCCCGGTCGGTCACGGCTACTCCTCGGCGAACGTCGACGCGGGCACGCAGTACTACGCGTTCAGCATCGCCGACGACGTGATCGGCATCAGCCTCGACACCACGGACGCGGGCGGCCACTACGAAGGGTCCATCGGGGCAACGCAGTTGAGGTGGCTGGACAAGACGCTCCGCGACAACAAGGACTCGTACGCGGTGATCTTCAGCCACCACACCAGTCAGACGATGGACAACACCCGCCCCGACCCGGCACACCCCACCGAGCGCCGCTACGAGGGCTCGGCGGTCATCGCTCTCCTCGGCAGCCACCCCAACGTGCTGGCCTGGGTCAACGGCCACATCCACCGCAACGTCATCACCCCGCACTCGGCGCCCGACGGTCGCAGCTTCTGGGAGATCTCCACGGCCTCGCACGTCGACTATCCCCAACTCGCCCGTGTCATCGAGCTGGTGGACAACAAGGACGGCACGCTGTCCCTCTTCACCACGCTCATCGAGTCCGCGGCCCCGCACCGCACCGACTTCTCCGACCTCACCCAGACCGGCCTCGCGGCCCTGTACCGCGAACTGTCGTACAACGCACCGGGTTCCAGCACGGTGCTGGGCGGCGCCGCGAGGGACCGCAACACGGAGCTGCTCCTCAAGAAGGGCTGAAACTCACTCAACTGGCGTAGACCCGGGCAACCTTCGCGCCGGAAGGCCGTGTCCATCCCCTCGACCGAGCTGAACCGGGCTCAACAGAGGGGGAAGACATGGCAGTTCGCGCGGCAGTGATGGGTGCGACGGCGGTGGCGTTGTCGGTGGCGCTGGCGGGTCCCGCGACGGCGGCGCCCGCCGGACGGGACCACACGGCGACGCAGGAGGCTCTCCGGGCGGCCGTGGAGGACGGCGCCCCCGGCGTCACGGCCACCGTGCGGGACAGCGGCACCACCTGGTCGACGACGGCCGGCGTGGGCAACCTCCGTACCGGCAAGCCGCGTTCGGCCGACGACCGGTACCGGGTGGGCAGCATCACCAAGGCCTTCGTGTCGACGGTGCTGCTCCAACTGGAGGCGGAGGGCCGCCTGTCGCTCGACGACACGGTGGAGAAGTGGCTGCCGGGCGTGGTCCAGGGCAACGGCAACGACGGCGGCAGGATCACCGTCCGCCAGCTCCTGAACCACACCAGCGGCATCTACAACTACACGGAGGACGACGACTTCGGCCGTGCGTACTTCACCAAGGACGGCTTCTTCCAGCACCGTTACGACACGAAGACCCCGGCCGCCCTGGTGGCGATCGCGATGTCCCACAAGCCGGACTTCACGCCGGGCACGTCGTGGCACTACTCCAACACGAACTACGTCCTGGCCGGCATGGTCATCCAGAAGGTCACGGGCCACTCGTACGCGACGGAGATCCGCGACCGCATCATCAACCCCCTGCACCTGAGGGCGACTTCACTCCCCGGCACGAAGGTGACGGTTCCGCGCCCGAGCAGCCATGCCTACAGCAAGCTGGCGGAGGAGACGACGGGTCCGACGTACGACGTCACGAAGCTGAACCCGTCGCTGGCCTCGTCGGCGGGCGAGATGATCTCCAGCTCCGCCGACCTGGACCGCTTCTACGGCGCGCTGCTGGGCGGAAAGCTCCTCCCGGCGAAGCAGCTCAAGGAGATGCAGACGACAGTGCCGGCGGGCGACAGCCCGACCACGCGCTACGGCCTCGGTATCTCCGACATCAAGCTGCCCTGCGGTGTCCATCTCTGGGGCCACGACGGCGGTATCCACGGCTCGTCGTCGGCGGTGGTGGCGACGCCCGACGGCCGTCATTCGCTGGCGTTCAACTTCAACGGGGACTGGTCGGGGGACGCGGGGGCGGTGGTGTTGGGGGAGTTCTGCGGGACGTGACGGCTCCACGCGGGTAGCGGTTGCGGAGGAGCAGCACACAGCACACGAGGGAACAGGCCAGCCCCGCGTACAGCAGGGGCGATGCCCAGGGCCACACCACCTCGGTGCTGTGACCGCTGCTCCAGTAACACCGGACGGACAGCGGAAAGCTCCCCCTGCTCACCGACGTCAGCCTGAAGTCCGCCCCGACATCCCAGTACACGCCGTCGGCACGCCTGTCCGCACACAGATCGAGCAGGTTGGTGAAGGCCGAGCGCGTAGACGGTCCCGGCCCCGAAGGCAACGAGGAAGACCGTGAACACGGGCGGACCGAAGATCGCGAAGAGGGACATCACGCACCTGACGGTATGTCGATCGGGGGAACGGATCGAGGAGGAGCGGCCGTGAACCGCTCCCAGTGGAAGACCCTTCGGACCCGGAAGCTCCTGGGTGACTCCGTACCGGCAGCCATCAGCAGTCCGTGCCCTACCCCCGCGGTACGGCACGGCCCTCGAATCACCCGAATGGTTTCCGCGCGGAGACATCGGAAAGACGGTTCGCGTCCAGCTCGCCGTAGGCCCCCGTACCAATTGACCCCCGGATAACCAACCGGACCCAGATACGAGACGCCCAGTTCATTCGGACGAAATGTCCATGCCGCCTCATAACGGCTAACCCGCTGTTCACGGGGATGGCTCGATTCATATGCAAGGCGGGTGGTCGTGTGCGCGCTAGACACGAGCTGCACGTGCTGTCGGTCTACGAGGGGTTCTTCTCCGGAGGAGCCCGCATCGTCCACAGCGACGTCGTACTGGGACTGGTGGAGGGCGGCCAGCACCATACGGTGCTCAGCATCCACGGAGAAGTACACCGAGAAGCAACCCGGCAGGCCATGGAGAACGACGCCTGCTATCAGCAACTGACCGCGGCCGGCGTCGGCGTCTCGACCCTCGGCCGCAGCTTCGGCGGTGGTGATGATCAGGCCACGGTGGGGTTCACCGGGCCCGAGCTCGCCGACGCCGCCCGTGCCCTCGCGGACGCCGACGTCGTCCTGTCGCTCAAGGAGCAGCCGCTCTCGCTGCTCAACCAGGCGGGACTGCCCCGCCGCCCCGTCGTCGTGTGCCTGCACCGTTCGGACCCCGAACACTCGGGCACCGCTCTCGACGAACTGAAGGCCGCCATCGCCGATGGCAAGGTCGTCGCCGCCGTCTGCTGCGCGGAGTCCACCCGCGACGCCTACCAGGCCGCCGGCATCCCGCCCGAGGTCCTCCACGTCATCCCCAATGGCGTGGATCTTCTTCGCTTCCGTCCCGATCCGGCCCGGCGGCTCGCGCTCCGCGCCTCGCTCGGCATTCCGGACACCGCCCCCGTCGTCGTCTTCGCCGCCCGCTACGCCACGATGAAGAACATCCCGCTCTTCCTCCGTGCGGCCAACGAGTGGCTACGGCGCGAACCCGCCGGGCACGTCCTGATGTGCGGCGCGGGCATGACCGACCACGACCAGCCCGCCCTCTCCGCCGACATCGACGACGCCTTCGGGGAGGAACGAACCCTGCTCGCCGACCGGCTTCATCTCCTCGGTGTGCGGCGGGACATGGAGACCGTCTACGCCGGGTCGGACGTCGTCGCGCTGACGTCGTCCTTCGGTGAGGCAGCGCCCCTCTGCCTCATCGAGGGCATGATGTGCGGGGCCGTACCCGTCGCCACCGACGTCGGCGACAGCGCGTCCATCGTCGCCGGGCACGGCATCATCACGCCCCCCGACCCGGACGCCGTCGCGTCGGCCTGGACCGAGGCGGTCATCGGCCGCGCGGAGTTCGCCAAGGCCCACGCCCGCAGCCGCGAACGCTTCAGCCGTACGCGCATGATCGCCTCCTACGCCGCCCTCATCGACGGCCTCCACGCGGGACAGACGACGACGAGCGCCGCCCCGCCGCCGTTGCCCGAGCCGCTGTAACCGGGAATACGAGGAGGGGCCACCGACCCCCGGTGGCCCCTCCTCTCCCCTCCTGATCCCGCCCCGGTCCGTCACTACCGGGGCAGCACCACGACATACGCGGCCGGATCGCGGTCGGCCGACGCCATGAGCGCCGTACGGACCACCGCCGCCTGTTGCTCCATCGCGTCCCGGAGCTTCTTCGGGGTGATGTGGACGACCGTGATGCCCAGCCGCTCCAGGTGCTCGCGCTTGCGGGCGTACTCCGACCACAGGGCGTCCTCGTCCTGGCGCGGGGCGCGGGTGTCCAGTTCTACGGCTACCGCCTGTTCGGGCCAGTACGCGTCCAGGCCGCCCAGGTGCGGGCCGCCGGGCAGACGCAGGTCGACGTTCCACACCGGGTCGGGGAGGCCGTGCTCGCTCACCATCCGGTAGAGGCGGTCCTCCGCGATCGCGCGGCCCTCGGCCAGCAGCGAGTCCACCGCGTCCACCACGTGCGGTCGGCTCAGCAGCTTGGCGTTGTTCAACTCCCGTACCACCGCGGCCGGTTCGCAGTGACCGCCGCGTACCGCCTCGGTGAGCAGCCCGCGTACCGCGTTCGCGTCCGACAGCTCAGCCACCGCGTCCGCGAGGGCCCGCGGCACCGGGGCGACCGGGACGCCCTTCGCCTGCTGCGGGGTGGGAAGCGAGGCCGTGCGGACGATCCGCGCGCAGCCCGTCGAGCGGAGTCGGCGCATCCGGGGGACCAGGACGTCGATCTGCTTGAGGGAGGCCAGCTCCGGCGCCGACGTGAAGCCGCGCAGGGTCAGCGCCGCCAGGCCCGTGACCATCGTCTCCGTGTACGTCGGCCGGTGCGGGCCCTCCGCGCCGGGCTGGACCGGGACCCCCGCCGTCCGCTCCCGCGCCGCGTACATCAGCACCGCGTGCAGCCGCTCCTCGCCGGTGGGCGGGCCGGAGTGCAACAGGACGACACCGGGGAGGAGTTGCTGCCACGGCCCGTCGGGACGGCACTGCTCGTTCACCTCGGCGGCCGGGACACCGTGCGCCCGGAGCTGAGCCGTCGTCAGCACGCGGCGGTGCACCTCGGTGAGGTGGCTGAGGGGGCGGGGGGAGAGCGGGGTGTTGTGGTTCATGCAACGGGGTTTCCCGCGCCGGATCCGGTCCCTAACCGCTGTTACACGCCCGTCGACAAATCCGGACAACACGGCACTAAAGGACAGGCGTTCGGATGCCGAGTAGGCGCCGAAAACCCCTGGTCCGGATGGGGTGGACCAGGGGTTACGGGGTGGATTACCTGTATTCAGTAACGGTGACGGAGAGGCCAATCACAGGCCAACGATCAGCCCCTCGGCCCCTCGGCCCTCAACTCCTCGGCCCCTCAGCCTTCAGCGCCCCGCCCCTCGTTGTCCGCCGCCTGTGCCCGCAGCGCCCGCGCCAGGTCGTCCCGCGACTCCAGGACCAGCCGCCGCAGCGCTGGCGCCGCCCCCTCGTGGGACGTCAGCCACGCGTCCGTCGCGTCCAGCGTCGCCTGCGCGTCCTCGGCGGCCGGGTACGCCGGGAACAGCCCCCGCACCACGTCCACGCCGATCTGGATCGACCGCTCCGACCACACCCGCTCGATCGCCGCGAAGTACTTCTCCGTGTACGGCGCGAGCAACTCCCGCTGCGAGGGCTGCGCGAACCCCGCGATCGTCGCCTCGACGAGCGCGTTGGACAGCGCGTCCGACTCCACGACCTGCGCCCACGCCTGCGCCTTGACGGCCGCCGAGGGGCGGGCGGCGAGACAGCGGACCTGGTGGCGCTTGCCGGACGCGGTGTCGTCCCGGGCCAGTTCGGCGGCCACGACGGTCTCGTCGGCGGCGCCGTGCGCGGTCAGCGGCTCCAGGAACGCCCAGCGCAGCTCCTGGTCGACAGCAAGGCCATCGATCTTCTCCGTACCGTCCAACAGGGCGTGCAGCAGGGCGAGTTCCTCCGGCGCCGAGGCCACCGACGCGTAGAAACGCGCCCACGCCAGCTGCTGCTCGCTGCCCGGCTCGGCGTCCCGCAGATCCCGCAGCGCGATGTGCGCCAGGATCCTCGCGCCGGTCTCGCGCCACCACGGCGGCGAGTAGTTGACCAGCGCCGAGTTCGCCCAGGCGTGCAGCATCTGCAGGACACCGATGTCGGTCTCCCGGCGCCCGAACCGCGTCACCAGATCGATGAAGTCGGGCGCGAGCAGCAACGCGTCCCGCGTCATGTTCCACAGCGCCGACCAGCACAGCGCCCGCGCCATCGGGTCGGTGAGCGCGCCGAGTTGCTCGCGCAGGGTGGCGAGCGAGGTCGCGTCGAAGCGGGTCTTGGCGTAGGTGAGGTCCTCGTCGTTGACGAGCACCAGTTCCGGCGCGTCCGCACCGGCCAGCTCCACTACGACCGTCCGCGCGCCGTCGACGTCCACCTCGGCCCGCTCGTACCGCACGAGCCGGTTGTCCTCCATCCGGTAGAGGCCCACCACGACCCGGTGCGGGCGCAGCTCAGGATGCGAGTCGGCAGCCTCCTGAATCACCGTCAGCTCGGCGATGCGGCCGCCCTCCACGTCCAACACCACTTGCGGGGTGAGGGAGTTGACCCCGGCCGTCTGCAGCCACGACCGCGCCCAGGACGCCATGTCCCGCCCGCTCGTCTCCTCCAGCACCGACAGCAGGTCACCGAGGCGCGTGTTGCCGTAGGCATTCCGCTTGAAGTAGCGGCGCGCGCCTTCGAGGAACGCGTCCTGGCCGGCGTACGCCACCAACTGCTTCAGTACGGAAGCCCCCTTGGCGTACGTGATGCCGTCGAAGTTGAGCTTCGCGTCCTGGAGGTCGCGGATGTCGGCGGTGATCGGGTGCGTGGAGGGGAGCTGGTCCGCGCGGTACGCCCACGCCTTGCGGCGGTTGGCGAAGCTGATCCAGGCGTCGGTGAAGCGGGTCGCGCCGACGTTCGCGAACACGCCCATGAAGTCGGCGAAGGACTCCTTCAGCCACAGGTCGTCCCACCACTCCATGGTGACGAGGTCGCCGAACCACATGTGCGCCATCTCGTGCAGGATCGTGTTCGCCCGCCCCGAGTACGAGGCCTGCGTGACCTTCCCCCGGAAGATGTACTCCTCGCGGAAGGTGACGAGCCCCGGGTTCTCCATCGCGCCGAGGTTGTACTCGGGCACGAACGCCTGGTCGTACTTCCCGAACGGGTACGGGTAGTCGAAGTGCTCGTGGAAGAAGTCGAGGCCCTGCTTGGTGATCAGGAAGACGTCGTCGGCGTCGAAGTACGGCGCCAGACCCTTGCGGCACATCGCGCCGAGCGGGATCTCCAGCGTCGTACCGTCGTCGAAGGTGCGCGAGTACGAGTCCGTCACGTAGTGGTACGGGCCCGCCGCGAACGCCGTGATGTACGTCGAGATCGGCTTCGTCTCCGCGAACTTCCATACGCCGTCGGCCAGTTCGCCGACGCCGTTGCTCCACACCGTCCAGCCCTCGGGGGCCCGCACCTCGGCGCGGAACGGCGCCTTGAGGTCCGGCTGCTCGAAGTTGGCGAAGACCCGGCGCGAGTCGGCCGGCTCGTACTGCGTGTAGAGGTAGACCTCGCCGTCCTCGGGGTCGACGAAGCGGTGCATGCCCTCGCCGGTACGGGAGTACGCGCACCGCGCGTCGACGATCAGCTCGTTCTCGGCGGCCAGGTCCTCCAGCTGGATGCGCGTGCCGTCGAAGACCGCGCCCGGGTCGAGGTCCTTGCCGTTGAGCGACAGGGCGGTCACGGCCGGCGCGATCAGGTCCGCGAAGCTCGCCGCGCCCGGCTCGGCGCAGCGGAACCGGATCGTGGTCACCGACCGGAAGGTCCGCGGCCCCTCGCCGGCGTCGTCGCCCACCGCCGAGCGCAGGTCGAGGGACACGTCGTACCCGTCGACGGACAGCAGGGCGGCCCGCTCACGGGCCTCGTCGCGGGTCAGATTCTCACCGGGCACGGAGCAGCTCCCTCGGATGATGTCGGCTGGTGTTCGATATGCGGTCAGGGCCGATCCTGCCATGCGCCCCTGACCGCAGGTACCCGGGAATGAGGTGGCGAGGGACGGTGTTGCGAGGGGAAACGGCCGTATTCCGAGGAGAGTCATGTCCGAGACCGCGACCACGCCCGCAAAGACGCCCGTGGACTTCTGGTTCGACCCGCTGTGCCCCTGGGCCTGGATGACCTCCCGGTGGGTGCTGGAAGTGGAGAAGGTCCGCGACATCGAGGTCCACTGGCACATCATGAGCCTGGCCGTCCTCAACGAGCCCAAGATCGACGAGCTGCCCGAGGAGTACCGCGAGCTGCTCGCGACCAAGGCGTGGAAGCCGATCCGCGTGGTCACCGCCGTCTGGCAGAAGCACGGCTCGGACGCCCTCGGCCCGTTCTACACCGCGCTCGGCACCCGCATCCACAACAACGGTGAGGGTCCGACCGTCGAGGCGATCGCCGGCGCGCTCGCGGACGTCGGCCTGCCCGCCGACCTGATCGACTACGCGGACCAGGAGGACTTCGAGTTCGACGCCGAGCTGCGCGCCTCCCACAAGGAGGGCATCGACAAGGTCGGCCAGGACGTCGGCACCCCCGTCATCGCCGTCCCCGGCCCCGACGGCGAGCAGATCGCCTTCTTCGGCCCGGTCGTCACCCCCGCCCCCAAGGGCGAGGAGGCGGCCCGCCTCTGGGACGGCACCGTCGCGGTCGCCTCGGTCCCCGGTTTCTACGAGCTGAAGCGCACCCGCACGAAGGGCCCGGACTTCAGCAACCTGGTGTAGGCACGGCGGCGCTCACTCCGGGGCGGCGGCCTTCTCCTCACGGAACTTCTCGGGGAGATCGCCGCCGCCCCGCGTGCTGAACCACGGCTGGTACCACACACAGCCCTTGACGTCGCAGCGCCATAGATCGTGCACGAAGTGCCGGGGCCCCTTCTCCTCACGGACGGCGGCCTTCTCGGCGGCGACCATCTTCCGGAAGTCCTGCATCCCACGACAGTTCGGGCACCATTTTCGACGTACCACCATGAACTCCTCCTCGCCACGCACGGGCCAGGCCGGTAGTACACCGCGAATCGCGGGCGCCCGCCCCCGAAATCACCGGCTCCGGTGGCGCGCGGCCGTCAGCCGCGCCAGATGGTCCTCGAACCCCTTGGCGTAGAACGCGGCCCGCCCCGCGTCCGGCTCCACGATCTCCGTCGGCCGGGTCCACACCCCCGCGTCCAGCGGAACCCCGTACCGCTCGGCCGCCGCGAGCACCGCACCCCGCGCCCCCACCTCCCCCTCGACGACCCGCAACGGCCGCCCCAGCACATCCGCGAGCAGCCGCATCCAGGCGGGACTGCGCGTACCCCCGCCACACACGGCCAGCGAACCGGTCAGTCCCGCCGCCTCCAGACAGTGCCGGGCCGCGTAACCGATGCCCTCGCAGGTCGCGCGGATCAGGTCGGCGGGCGTCGACTCCAGGGAGACACCGGTGAGTTCGGCGCGGAGCCGGGGCTCGACGAAGGGCGCGCGTTCACCCGACGGCGCGAAGTACGGCAGCACCCGCACGCCGTTCGCGCCCGGCGGGGTCGCCGCGAGGAGCCCGTCGACCTCCTCGTGCCGGACGCCCGTCGTCGACAGCACCCAGTCCAGGGCCGCCGTACCGACCATCGCCGGCATGGCCCGCAGCCAGTGCCCCGGCCGGTCGAGGGAGATGTACAGCCCGGCAGGTTCACCGCTCAGGTCCAGCTCGGTGGTCGCGACCAGACTGGCGAGACACGTCCCGACGATGAGCAGCCCGTCGCCCGGTTCCGTCACCCCCGCGCCGAGCGCACACGCGGGCAGGTCGTACGGCCCGTTCGCGATCCGGGTCCCCGCCGGCAGCCCCTCCCCACGCGTCTCGGCCGTGGCGACCGGGTCGGCGACCGGCGCCAGCAGCCCCCGCCTCCGGGTCAGCCCGAGAAGCTCGACGACACCGTTGTCGTACGACCGCGTCCGGGGGTCGAGGAACGGCATCGACGCGTCCGAGACATCGGTGGTCGCCCGCGCCCCCGTCAGCCGCTGGAACACCATGTCCTTGCAGTACAGGGCGGAGGCGGCAGCGTCCAGCGAAGCGGGCTCGTGTGCCGCGAGCCACGCCAGCAGCGGCCCCGGACACCCGGGGAACATCGCGCTCCCGGTCCGCCGGAACACCGTCTCGAAGGTTCCGTCCGCCAGCCACTGATCGAGCAGTTCATGCGCCCGCCCGTCCATCCAGGACGCCGCCGCCCGCACCGGCCGCCCGTCCCCGTCCACCAGCCACACCCCGTCGCCCTGCCCCGTGAGCCCGGCGAGCTCGAACGGCCCGTCCACCCCCGCCGTGAGTTCGTCGAGCACGGCGACGACCGCGCCGTAGACCTCGTCCATGTCCTGCTCGACGAACCCGCCGCGCATCGACAGCCCCACCGGCCTTGCGGCTACGGCGAGTTCACGCCCGGAGCCGTCGAAGGCGGCGGCCTTCACCGTGGACGTGCCGACATCGATTCCGACGTACATGTGGGGGCCTCCTGGGGGTGGGTGATGTGGTGTGGGGTGGAGGTGGGTCGGTGTTGGGTGGTGTCGCGTAGGTGGGCCTGTGTTGTCAACGCACCCACGCGCGCACCTCTCTTGGTTCGGTCGCCTTCGGGGCGCTGGGAGCCGGTGTCGAGAGCCCCACCGTGCTCGACCCTTCGGGCCTCCGCGCGCTGGGGCTCTCGACACCGGCGCGCCCCTACGGCTCCCTCTCGGCCGTCCACGTGGGGACAGTGGAACTTGGTGGGCCCTCACCCGAGTTGGTGTGACAAGCGCTCACCTCGCGCCCACCGTCCCACCTCCGCCGCCGCGATCCGCGCCGCCTTCTCGGCGACGGCCCGGGAAGCACCCCCGAGATGGGGGGTGAGGGTGACCCGGTCGGCGAAGCCGAACAGCCGTGCCCCGGCGGGCAACGGCTCACGCGCGTAGGTGTCCAGGGCCGCCGCCGACACCTGCCCGCTCTCCAACGCGTCGCACAACGCCTCCTCGTCCAGCAACGGCCCCCGCGCCACGTTCACCACCACCGCACCGGGCCGCAGCAGCGCCAGCTCGCGGGCGCCGATCAGACCACGTGTCTCGGGGGTCAACCGGGCGTGCAGCGTGATGACTTGGGAACGCCGGAGGAGTTCGTCCAGCCCCGCGACCCGCAGCCCGTGGATCTCGCCGTGCACATACGGGTCGTACACCATCACCCGCGCCCCGAAGGCGCAGAGCACCCGCGCGACCCGGCTGCCGACGGCCCCGTAGCCGACGAGCCCGACCGGTAGATCCTCCAGCTCCAACCCGCTGTGCTCGTAGGTGTAGTAGGCGGCGCCTGCCTCCCAACTCCCCTGCCCCGCAAGGAGTTCATGAGCCTGCGGGATGCGGCGGAGCGCGGCCAGCATCATCCCGACGGTGAACTCGGCGGTCGCGGCGGCGTTGCGCCCGGGCGCGAAGCACACCCGTACGTCGTGGGTCTTCGCCGCGTCCAGGTTGACGTTGACGGGACCGCCCCGGCACACGACGACCAGCCGCAGATCCGGGCAGGCCTCCAGTACGCGCTCGGTGACGGGCCCCATCTGGGTGACCAGTACCTGGGCGCCCCCGTCGCTCCGCAGGGCGTCGATCAGCTCGTCCTCGGCATCGCTCGCCTCCTCCACCTCGGCGACGGGTCCGAAGGGTTCCAAGGGCCAGCCGAGCGTCAACTCTCTTACGCCGAAGGGGTGTTCGCGCAGTTCCTCGGCGATGGCGGCCGTGATCAGCGAAGGCAGTACGAAATGGTCACCGGCGGCGACGACACGCAGGGTCTCGGTCATCGTGGGGCTCCCTCCCTCTCCGCCACGATGAACGGGGAACGCCGAATGCGTAACCCCTGAGGGAGGTCCGGATGATGTTCGAGTGCGAAGCGGAAGCGTGGCTGGGGATCGACCTGGGCACGCAGAGCGTCCGCGCACTGCTGGTCACGGCCGACGGCACGGTCCTCGGCGCGGGCACCGCCCCGCTGACCAACCACCGGGACGGCGTACGGCACGAACAGGACCCGGGCGAGTGGTGGGAGGCGGTGTGTACGGCGTCCCGAGCCGCGATGTCCTCGCTGAGGGGACGAGGGGCGATCGGCGGCCTCGCGGTGTGCGGCACCTCCGGGACGGTCCTCCTGGCAGACGCCCAAGGCCACCCGCTCACAAGGGGGTTGATGTACGACGACGGGCGCGCGGTGGAGGAGGCGGCGCGGGTCGGCATGCAGACGAGTTGGGCGCTGCCGAAGGCGCTGTGGCTGCTGGACGCGTACGGGTGGAAGGAGGGGAGGGGACAGGCGGCCCGGGTGGCGCACCAACCCGACGTGATCACCGCGCAGTTGACGGGCGGGGTGGTCCCGACCGACTCCAGCCACGCCCTCAAGACGGGCTACGACGCGGAGCGCGAGGCCTGGCCGCCCCAACTGGGCTACTTGGGCGAGGTGTTGCCGGAGGTCGTCCGCCCCGGCACCCGGCTGGGCGAGGTCTGCCGAGCCGCCGCCGAGGCGACCGGCATCCCCGCGGGCACCCCGGTCGTCGCGGGCATGACGGACGGCTGCGCGGCCCAGATCGCGTCGGGGGCGTTGCGCTCGGGCGCGTGGAACTCGGTACTCGGCACCACCCTGGTCCTCAAGGGAGCATCCGCGAGCCCCGTCCGGGACGACGCCGGGGTGGTCTACAACCACCGTGCACCGGACGGCAGTTGGCTGCCGGGCGGGGCGTCGAGTGTGGGCGCGGGCGCACTGCCGGTGGGGCCGGACCCGTCGGAGATGGATATCCGGGCGGCCGAGTACGAACCGTCGAGCGCCCTGACATACCCCCTGGCCTCACCCGGCGAACGCTTCCCCTTCCTGGCCCCGGAAGCCACCGCCTTCACACTCGGCACCCCGGCATCCGAGGCGGACGGCTGGGCGGCGGTACTGCAGGGCGTGGCGTTCACGGAGCGCCTGTGCCTGGACTACCTGCACTACCTCGGCGCCCCGATAGACGGCCCCCTCACCTTCACGGGCGGCGCGGCCCGCAGCGCGTACTGGAACCAGCTCCGCGCCGACATCCTCGGCCGCCCGGCCCGAGTACCGGAACAGATCGAACCGGCGCTGGGGATGGCGGTGTTGGCGGCGTACGGAGCGGGGGCGGAGACGGGGGCAAAGACGGTGATGGAGACGGTGACGGGGCTGGGGACAGGGACGGGGTTGGGGACGGGGCTGACGTTGGCGGAGGTTGCCGAGCGCATGGTCCGCATCCGCACACTCCTCGAACCCCGCGCGTCCCGCACGGCCCGCTTCACCGAACCGTACGCTCGCCTGGTGGACGAACTGGAGACCCGAGGCTGGCTGCCGACCCCGCTCGCGACCCACACCCGCACCCGCCTGAACCAGGACACGATCGACTCATGAGCACCACCACCCTCCTCCTCGCCCGCCACGGCCAGACCACCTGGCACGCCGAGAACCGCTACGCCGGCATCAGCGACGTCGCGCTGACGGACACGGGGGTCGCGCAGGCGGAAGCCCTGGGCCGCTGGGCCGCAGCCCACCCGGTCGACGCGATCTGGACGTCCCCGCTGTCCCGGGCGATCCTCACGGCAGCCCCCGCCGCCCGCGCACTGAACCTCACCCCCCACACCGAACCTGCCCTGCGCGAATGCGACTTCGGGGTGGTGGAGGGCCGTACGCTCGCGGAGTTCGAGACGGAGAACCCCGGGGCGGCGGAGGCATTCCGGTCCGACCCGGTGGCGCACGCGTTCCCGGAGTCCGAGGACCCCCTGACCGCCGCCGAACGAGGCACCGCCGCGCTACACCGCATCGCGGCCGCACACTCCGGTGAACGGGTCCTGGTCGTGGCCCACAACACCCTCCTCCGACTGGTGCTGTGCCGGCTGCTGGGGATTCCGCTCGGCGAATACCGTCGGGTGTTTCCGCAGTTGCGCAACGCGGCGGTGTCCGAGATCCGGATGGCGCCGGGTGCGACCGCGTTCCTCTCGCTCAACGTGCCTGTGTAGTCGACAGCCGAAATGGGTGGGGATGACGGGGCAGGAGAAGCCGACGGCACGTCTTCGAGGTGAAGTGAGGTGCGGAAGGCCCCCGCGAGTCACGTCCTCGCGGGGGCCTTCCTCCTCATCCGCCCGCCCGCGTGAAAGGTGAGAAGACGATCACGAGGCAGGACGCTTCCTATGCAGGGATGATCGTCTGGCGGGACTTAGCCGCCTCGTAACGCCGCGCCACGTCCTGCCAGTTGACGACCGCCCACATCGCGTCGATGAAGTCGACCTTCTGGTTCCGGTACTGGAGGTAGAAGGCGTGCTCCCAGGCGTCGAAGACGAGGAGAGGGGTCGAGCCCTGGCCGACGTTGCCCTGGTGGTCGTAGATCTGCTCGACGATCAGGTGGCCGCTCAACGGTTCGTGGGCGAGGACGCCCCAGCCCGAACCCTGCGTCGTCGCGGCGGCCTTGGTGAGCTGGGCCTTGAAGCCGGCGAAGGAGCCGAAGGAGTCGGTGATGGCGTCGGCGAGGCCGCCGACGCCATCGGCCGCGAGGGGCTCGCCGCCGCCGTCGCCCGTCATGTTGTGCCAGTAGATGCTGTGCAGGATGTGGCCGGAGAGGTGGAACGCCAGGTTCTTCTCCAGCCCGTTGACCGACCCCCACTGTTCCTTGTCGCGCGCCTCCGCCAACTGCTCCAGCGAGTCGTTGGCTCCCTTGACGTAGGCCGCGTGGTGCTTGTCGTGGTGCAGCTCGATGATCTCGGGGCTGATCACGGGGGCGAGCGCGGAGTAGTCGTAGGGCAGCTCGGGCAGCGTGTAGACGGGCATGGCGGATCGATCCCTCCGGACTTCTTATTGCGCATAACTTGCAACTACAACCTAGCAGCGAAAAGACGCTGTGTGGTTACTCCGCCACCGACGTGTAGTGCGACGCGTCCCCCTCGATCGAGTAGCTCTCCTTGCCCTCGATGCCGGTCGGGATGTCGCCGGCGACGGTGACGCGGTTGAGGCGGCGGGGCTGGTTGTCGTAGTTGTCGATGGCGTAGTGCTGGGTGATGCGGTTGTCGAACAGGACGAGCTGGTTGGGGGACCAGCGCCAGCGCAGGATGTTCTCCGGGCGGGTGACGTAGGACTGGAGGAGGTCCAGGATCTTGCGGGACTCGGCCGTCGAGAGGCCGGCTATCCGCTGCGCGAACCCGCCGATGAACAGGCCGCGTTCGCCGGTCAGCGGGTGGACGCGGACGACCGGGTGGACCGTACGGAACTTGATCGACGTGAACTGGGCGCGCTGGGCCGCCTTTTCGTCGTCGATCTCCTCTTCCGGTACGGCGTAGTCGTAGTCGTTGGTGTGCTCCGCCCAGAGGGTGTCCGCCAGGACGCGCAGCGGTTCCGGCAGGTCGCGGTAGGCCGCCGCCGAACTGGCGATCAGGGTCTCGCCGCCGTACGGCGGGACCGTGATGCTGCGCAGGGTGCTGGCCTGGGGCGGGTTGAGGACGAAGGTCACGTCCGTGTGCCAGTGGTTGGCGCGGCCGCGCTCGCTGTCGACGGGCAGGACGTTCGGGGCGCCGTCGACGGCGGGCACGGTGGGGTGCGCGGTGGTGAGGTCGCCGAAGTGGCGGGCGAAGGCCGCCTGGCCCTCGTCGTCGAGGTGGACGTCGTCGAAGACCAGGGCCTTGTGGACGTTGAGGGCCTCGCGGATCGCCGTCACCTGCTCGGCGTCCAGCGGCTTGCCGATGTCCACGCCCGACACTCGGGCGCCGATGTTCGCGGTGACCTTCTGGATCTCGATGGACATGGTGAAGTCCTTTCAGACGAGGGCGGGTTGGGTGGGTCGGGTGTACTGGTTGGCCGGGCGGGGGAGGCCGTAGCGCTCCCGGAGGGTCGTGCGCGGGCCGTACTCCGTGCGGAGCAGGCCGCGGGTGCGGAGGAGCGGGACGACGTGGTCGACGAACGCGTCGAGGCCGGACGGCAGGACCGCGGGCATGATGTTGAAGCCGTCGGCCGCGCCCTGCGTGAACCACGACTCGATCGCGTCGGCGACCTGCTCCGGCGTACCGGCGAAGGTCAGATGCCCGCGTCCACCGCCGAGCCGGCCGATGAGTTGCCGTACGGTCAGTCGGTCGCGGCGGGCCAGTTCGACGACGAGTGTGTAGCGGCTCTTCGCGCCCTCTATGGCGTCTTCGGGCGGGAGGTCGGCGGGGAGCGGGGCGTCCAACTCCAGTGTGTTGGAGGGTAGTTGGAGGAGCCGTTCGAGGCGGTCCACGCCGTGCGTGTACACGATGTGGTCCTCCAGCAGCCGCTCGTTCGCGCGTGCCTCGGCCTCCGTCGAGCCGAGTACCGGGACGATGCCGGGCAGCACCTTGATGTGCCCGGGGTCCCGACCGGCCGCCGCCGTACGGGACTTGAGGTCCTTGTAGAAGGCCTGCGCGTCCGCGAGGGTCTGCTGCGCGGTGAACACCGCCTCCGCGTACCGTGCCGCGAACGTCTTGCCGTCCTCGCTCGAACCCGCCTGCACGAGCAGGGGGTAACCCTGCGGTGAGCGGGGGACGTTGAGGGCGCCCGCGACGCTGAAGTACGTCCCCTGGTGGTGGGGCGGGTGGATCTTCGTGTCGTCGCCCCACACGCCGGCCGCCTTGTCGGCGACGATCGCGTCGTCCTCCCAGCTGTCCCAGAGCTTCAGCGCCACATCGAGGAACTCGGAGGCCCGCGCGTACCGTTCGGCGTGCGCGGGCTCGTGCTCCAGCCCGAAGTTACGGGCCGCCTCGGCACCGGCGGTCGTGACGATGTTCCAACCCGCCCTGCCCCCGCTGATGATGTCGAGCGACGCGAACTTACGGGCCAGGTTGTAGGGGGAGTTGTAGGACGTGGACGCCGTGGCGATCAGGCCGATGTGCTCGGTGGCCGTCGCCAGCGCGGTGAGGAGAGTGAGTGGCTCCAGGGCTCCGGCCGGGCGTTGGGCGAGGTTGCTCCACAACTGCGGTCCGTCGGCCAGGAAGAGCGAGTCGAAGGTGCCGCGCTCCGCGATCCGGGCGAGGTGTGTGTAGTGGTCCAGCTCGACGTGGGCGTACGGGTTGCTCTCCGGGAGGCGCCAAGAGGCCTCGTGGTGACCGGTGTTCATGAGGAAGGCGTTGAGGTGGAGTTGGCGGGGCATGCCAGGTCCTTTGGGTGGGAGTTCCGGGTGCGTGAATCAGCTCGTCGGGAGACCTTTCAACGCAGGCCGGCATTTTTCAGCCCGTCCGGCGTTTGAGGACGAGGCCCCTTCAGGGCCGATGGGGGTCTGGGGGCGCAGCCCCCAGCAGACGGCACGAGCAGCCGACGTTCACCAAGTAGCGGACGCTCACCACGCAGCCGACGCTCACCGAATGTCCGACGTCACACCAAGCGCCGCCAGCAACCGCTCCCGGTACTCCGCACGCGGCACCTCAGGGTCGATGACCAGGTCCAGCCCGATCCGCCCCTCTTCCAGCACAAGCACCCGATCCGCAAGCACGATCGCCTCATCCACGTCATGGGTGACCAGCAACACCGAGGGCCGATGCCGCTCCCACAACTCGCGGAGCAACACATGCATCCGGATCCGGGTCAGCGCATCCAGCGCCCCGAACGGCTCATCCGCCAACAGGAGTTCAGGCTCACGGACGAGCGACCGAGCCAACGCCGCCCGCTGCGCCTCACCCCCGGACAACTCGTTCGGCCAGGCCCGCTCACGCCCGGCGAGCCCCACTTCGGCAAGGGCCTCGCGCCCCTTCGCGGCGGCTTCCTTGCCCTCCGTCCCCAGCAGCACGTTGTCGAGAACCCGCCGCCAGGGCAGCAACCGGGAGTCCTGAAAGACCACCGACACCCGCTCAGGGGCGGTGAGTTGACCACTCCCGACGACCTCGTGGTCGAGTCCAGCGATGGCCCGCAGCAACGTGCTCTTGCCGGAACCGCTGTGCCCGAGAAGCGCGGTGAACTGTCCGGCGGGCAGATCCAGATCGATGTGGTCGAGAACCGTACGCCCGTCGAACGACCGCGTAAGCCCCCGGAGTTGGACCGCAGGGACGGTGGCGGCGGCGGTGGCGGTCGCGGTGGTCAGCTGCTGAGTGTGCGGCGCCATGACAGCACCCTCCGTTCGATCAGACGGACCGCGCTGTCGGAGACCAGACCGAACACGCCGTAGATCAGCAGGCCGACGAGGATGACGTCCGACTGGCCGTAGTTCTGGGCCTGGAACATCATGTAACCGAGGCCGCTGGTGGCGTTGATCTGCTCCAGGACCACGAGGCTCAGCCAGGAGCCGGTCACCCCGAGGCGCAGGCCCACGAAGAAGCCGGGCAGGGCGCCGGGGATGACGATCTGGCGGACGAACTGGAGCCTCGACAGGCCCTGAACTTCGGCGAGTTCGACGTACCGGTGGTCGATGCCGGACAGTGCGGCGTGCAGGTTGAGGTAGATCGGGATGTAGACGACGATCGCGATGATGGCGATCTTGAAGGTCTCGCCGATGCCCAGCCAGAGGATGAACAGCGGGATCAGACCGAGGGTCGGGATCGCCCGGTTCAGCTGCACGGTCCCGTCGATCAGCGCCTCGCCGACCCGGCTCAGCCCGGCGGCCAGGGCGAGGACGACACCGGCGGTGAGGCCGAGCGCGAAGCCGTACGCGGCGCGTTCCAGCGAGGTCAGCATGTCCGTGGGCAGCGTGCCGGACGTCCACAGCCGGCCGGCGGTCCGCAGCACCGTCCAGGGCGCCGGGATCGCGGCCGGGTCCAACTGCCCGGCGGCGGAGGCGACGGCCCAGAGGGCGAGGAAGAGCGCGGGGCCGATGATCCGGGAGGCGGGCAGCCGTTTGCCGGGGGCGAGCCCGCGCCGCCGCCGACGCCGCACGCGGGGCGCGGTCTCAACGGCGGTCACCGGCACGGAGGTTGCAGTGGTGGCCCCGGTCGTCCGAGACGTGGAGGTCGTCACGGCGGTCACCTCCGGTACTCCGCCGCCACGGCCTTCGCCGCGATCCCCTCGAAGCGCCGGTCGAAGAGCGAGTCCACCTTGAACTCCTTCACGAAGCCACCCTCCGCGAGCAGATCGGCGGTCTCCTGCTCCCACTTCACGGCCTCGTCCCAACTCGGCGGGAACAACGGCTTGTTGGCGAGCGCGGTGACCGACTCGGCCTGCGCGAGGGTCAGGTTCTGCGTCTTGACGTAGAACTCCTCGTTCCAGGCGTCCGGGTGCTCGTACTGCCAGACCTGACCCTGCGCCCACTGCGGGATGTACGCGGCGATCGCGGCCGCCTTCGCCGGGTCGGCCAGCACGGTGGACGGCGCCCACAACAGATTGAGCAGGTCTACGACATCGGTCGTGATCGCGTGGGCGCCCTTCCCCTCGTACTGCTTGAGGTACGCCGGTGCCTGGCTGTTGGCGAGCGGGGCGATGTCGACCTGGCCCGACTGCAGGGCCGTGAAGAACTGGTTGCTGGTCAGCGGGACCAGCTTCACCTCGTCGTACTTCAGCCCGGCCTCCTTCAACGCCCGCAGCAGTACGACGCCTTGGGCCTGGCCCTGCGAGAACGCCAGCTTCTTGCCCTTGAAGTCGGCGACCGTGCGGATGTCGCTGCCGGGCTTGGTCGCGAAGAGGTAGTTGGGCTTGCGGGTGACGTCGATCGCGACGATCTTCGCGTCGTAGCCCTGGTAGTGCGCCTGGATCGGCGGGATGCCCGCGTTGTTGGCGAGGTCGAGGGACTTGGCGCGGAAGGCGTTGATGACATCGGGACCGGCGCCGATGTTCACCCAACTCGACACGGTGAACGGCAACTTGGGCAGCTTCGCCAGCTTGAACTGGAGTTGCTGGGTGTTCAGGTACGAGGAGATCTTCAGGCTCGTGCCGGACGGGACCTTCTCGGCGAGCGGGGCGGACAGACCGGCCCCCGACTTGGCGGCCGCGGCACTGCTCGTGGCACAGCCACTGAGACCGGCGATGCCTGCGGCGGCGCCGAGTACGGAGGTGAGGAAGAGCCGCCGGTCGACGCCGGGCGCACGGGAATGGGGCATGGGAGGACTCCCTGATCAAAAGTCGCGAGGACGCGGGAATGCGCGCGGAATTCACGGACGGGGAAAGATGGACCAGTCCGGAGAAAGAAATTCAGGCAGGATGAGACCGGCGCCCGGGGCGCGTCAACGGGTCAGCAACAAGAAGTGCGACAACTCATCTGCAGGCTCATGACCAGGATGTTCCCGGTCATGAGCGCCCCCTGTCAACATTCCGAGTTTCTGAATTAAATACGCCCCGGTGAAACGCTCGGTCACACGCTCAATGGATCCCGGTACAGCACATCCAGCATCACCGAACCGCCCGCCACCGCCAGCACGGAATCCGGGAAACTCGTCGGCACGACCGCCGACGCCCGTGCGTCACCGACCTCCTCGCGCAGCGCGCGCAGGCAGTCCTCCCGCCGTATGACCCCCAGCTCGGTGACGACCACCGTCTCGGGGTTGAGGATGTCGAGCAGCAGTCCGACCGCCCGCCCCACCATCCGCGCCCGCTGCGTCAACAGCCGTACGGCGACGGGGTTTCCGCGTTCGGCCGCCGTCACGACGTGGGTCGGGTTCACCCCGTCGACGATCCCCGCCTCCCGGGCCCGCCGGCACAACGTCCGTTCGCTCAGCTCGACTTGGAGGCAGCCGACGCGCCCGCAGTCGCACGGCTCCGTGCCGCCACGCAACGGCAGATGGGCGATCGCGCCCGCCTGCGAACGGGGGCCGTAGTGCACCTCGTCGTTGGTGGCGAAGGCCGCGTCGACCACATTGCCGACGAAGAGATGCAGCACGCTACGGCTGCCGCGCGCCCGCCCGAAGAGGCGCTCGCCGTTGACCAACGCCCTTGCGTGGCCGTCCACATGGACCGGCAGCCCGGTGCGGGCGCCGAGCAGTTCGCGCAGCGGCACGTCCCGCCAGCCCAGGAGCGGATGGTCGACGATGGTCCCGGAGTCCCGGTCGACCCAGCCGCCGGCGGCGACCCCGACACCCAGTGGGGTGGTCCCTGGCGCCTCCGCGAGCAACGTGTCCAGTCCCTCGGCGGCCCGCGCCAGCACCAGAGATGGGCTGGTGCCGTCGTGGCCGATGCGCCGCTCGACCACCACCCGCCCGCGCAGATCGAGCAGCGCGACCGTCGTATAGGGCACCGCCACATGGACTCCGCCCACAACGAACCGTGACGCGTCCAGGTCGACGGGCACATGGGGTCGGCCCACACCCTTCGAGCGTTGGGGTGTGGCGGACTCCCGTATGAGCCCGAGTTCGGTGAAACGGGCGCAGTAGTCGGTGACCGACGCCGGGGACAGCCCGGTCAGCCGCGAGATGGTGGAGCGGGCCACCGGGCCGTGCTCCAGCACCGAGCGCAGGATGACGCTCGCGTTGGTGCGCCGCCGGTCGCTGTCGGCGGCGCGCGGGATGGGGGAGTTGGGGGAGTGGGAGGCGAGAAGGGGTGCCGCGGTACGGGGCATGGGGATCTTCCTCGGGAACGGGTCCGACAGTGCGCCGTCTCGGATGGGAGGCGTACCGGATCCGCTCCGCCCGCCTCAGGGGCGGTAACAGGTCGCCGCGGCCTGGCGTCGCAGGTCGACATAGCGACGCGACGCGAAGTTCCGGGCTTGGGCAACCATGCGGTCGAAGCTAGCAAAACGGCCCACGGCTGCCCAGACGGTGACCGGTGTGCGAGACGACACGGGTGCCGGTGGGCGAGATGGCACGGCTGTCCGTGTGCGAGACGGCACCGAGTCCGCGTGACCGGCATCACGCCCAGGCGTGTGTAACGGGCATCCTTTGTCCGGAGCCCACCAAGTCCCCGTCGAACCCTTTGTCGGACGCTGACGGTGATCGGACCGAGGGCCCCGGGATAGCGTCACAAGGTTCCCCTGTACCCCCGTCAACCTGCGGAGTCCCCCTTGAGTACCGCCGTCGCCACCGCCCGCCCGGGCCAGGTCCTCGCCGACCTGCTGCCCGCCTCCCGCGTCCGGGACATCGCCCTCGTGCTCGGCGGCGCCGCGCTCACCGGCCTCGCCGCCCAGCTCGCCGTGCCTGTGCCCGGCTCCTCGGTCCCGGTCACCGGCCAGACCTTCGCCGCGCTGCTCGTCGGTACGTCCCTCGGCGCCCGGCGCGGCTTCCTCTCGCTCGCCCTGTACGCGCTGCTCGGCCTCGCCGGCGTGCCGTGGTTCGCCGAGGGCACCTCCGGCGGCGGTGCCTCCTTCGGCTACATCGTCGGCATGCTGCTCGCGTCCGCCGCCGTCGGCGCCCTGGCCCGCCGCGGCACCGACCGCTCGGTCCTCCGCATGGCCGGCACGATGCTGCTCGGCGAGGCGATCATCTACGCGATCGGCGTCCCGTACCTGGCGCTGAGCCTCGACCTCTCGACGAGCGCCGCGCTCGCCGCCGGCCTCACCCCGTTCCTCATCGGCGACGCCCTGAAGGCGGCCCTGGCGATGGGCGCGACGCCGACCGCCTGGAAGTTCGTCAACAAGCAGAGCTGACAAGCCAGTTCCCGTGGAAGAGGTTCGCCGGGTCGTACTTCGACTTCAGCTCGGCGAGCCTCTTCCGAGTCTCCGCGTCGTACAGCCCCTCGCTCCGATCACCGGCCCCGAACGCGAAGTTGACCGCCCGCCCGAGCGTCACGGGCGAGAGCAGCGCGAGGGCCGGGTCCAGTCGCGCACGGGCGGCCTCCCGCTCCCCGACCGCCAACACCCGTACCAGGAACCGCCCTTCGCGATACGCCACCGAGTTCGGCGCGCGCCTCGCCAGCGCCCCGCCGAGATGATTGACCTGTACGACACACATGCCGGCCGCGTCCGGCCCGGCGAGTGACAGCACCTCGCCCACCCGCGCCACATCCAGCTCGCTCACCACCGCGCTGTCCCCGTAGTACGCGTGCGGTGCGGGCGGGTCACTGTGGATCGTGTGACTCTCGGAGTACGGCATCTCCCGCAACGAGTCCGCGAGCACCGGCCCGAACTCCCGTAGCGGCGCGACGAGTTGGTCCCCGTCGTCACCGGTGCCCGTGTAGGCGACGCGCACGGAGAGCACGTAGCGTCCGCGCAGATGCGGCGGCAGCGCCGGGATGTCCGGGTACGGTACGGCGGCGAAGGACGAGGTCAGCTCGTCCGGTACGGTCCGCGTCCACTCCTCGTACGCCCGCAGTAGGGCCGTGGGATCGACCTCCCGTCCGTCGAAGGCGAGCGAACCGCCGTAGAGCGTCCGCACGGGGACGAGGCCGATCTCCAACTCCGTGACGACTCCGAAGGCGTGACCGGCGCCGAGCAGCGCCCAGTACAGGTCGGGCTCCGACTTCCTTGTCACCCGGCGGAGTCGGCCATCGGCGGTGACGACGTCGAGCGAGCGGACGTGGTCGGCCGCGTACCCGAACTCCCTTGCCAGGATGCCCAGTCCACCGCTCAGCGTGTACGACACGGCACCCACGCTCGGCGCGGATCCGTTGAGGGGCGCCAGCCCGTACGGCTCCGCCGCCGCGACGACCTGTCCCCAGCGCACGCCCGCCTGGACGTGGACGGTGCGCGCCTCGGGGTCGACACTCACCCCGTCCATCCGCCTCGTCGTGATCAGCACCCCGCCCTCGGAGCCACCCGGCAGCCCGTGCCCGGTGGCCTGGACGCCGACCGGCAGATCCTCGGTGGCCGCGTACCGTACGGCGGCGATCACGTCGTCGGCCGAGCGCGCGCCGTAGATCACGGCGGGGCGTTGGGTGAACCCGGTCTGGAAACCGGCGAGTTCGTCCTCGTAGCCGGGGTCGGTGAGGCGGAAGGTGAGCGGCTGTGTGTGGTTCATGGGGTCATGCTGGCCGCATAACCTGACACGTGCCGTCAGGCTTTCCGGTGAGAGCGAGAGAGCGAGAGAGCGAGAGAGCGAGAGAGCAAGAACAAGAGCGAGCGGGGGAGGGCCGGGTGCTCCCGCTACCCGGCCCTCCCCCTTGCCCTAGCTCTCCAACGGGCGCCGCCTCGGCGGGCGTTGGGACCAGTACAGGCCCGCCGCACCCACCGCGATCAGCGCCGCGCCCGCCGCGCCCAGGGGCAGGACGTCATCGCCGACCCCCGTCTTGGGCAGGGTGTCGCCGCCCGGTGCCACCGGCTTGTTGTCCGTGCCGAGCAGCAACGGGGTGGCCGGGGCGTTCGGCGACGGGTTCGTCGTACCGAACGGGACCGGGCCCTGCTGCCAGAAGGTCTTCTTGCCGTCGGCGGACATCACCGGCAGGCAGATCTTCCCGGCCTTGCTCAGGTCGTACGTCGCGTCGACGGCGTACGACTTCGACTTGCCCGCGGCGAGAGCGCCGACGGAGCACTTGAATCCGCTGTTCGAGCCGGGCGGCAGATCTTTTTCGGCGATCGCCGAACAACCCTGCACGCCATTGACCTTGAGGCCGTCGAAACCGACGACCAGGAGATTGAGATCGCCGCTCTCCTTGGTCCCCTCATTCTTCACCGTTGCGGTGATCGCCGTCTTTTTCGAACCGTTGTCGACCGAGATCTTCTCCGGCAGGAGCGTGGTCAGTTTCACTCCCGCCGGAGCCGCTTCCATCGCCTTTCCGCCTTTACTGCTCCCCGGCCCCTGGTCATCCGCCGAGGCGGTGAAGGAAAGGACCATCACCGCCGAGAAAGATGCCGTGAGCAGCGATCCCGCGATGGTCTTGGCCACGGCCGTGGTCATGGTCGTAGCACGACGAGAACTCATGTTCGTCCCCCTTGTGTTCCCCTGTATCCCCCTGCGACTGTGCCTGAATTCGCAGTACTTGAAGAGGTACCACAAGATTTCTCCGCACTATGCTGGTACGGCATGAAGTGTGACCATTGTGGGGGTGCGGCAGATTGCCGGGGGATATGGGGAATTCGGGGAACATGAGGAGCGGTGGCACTCCGGGGCTATGGGTGACCGGACGCTATCGGCTGGTCGAGAGTATCGGCCAGGGGGGAATGGGGCGGGTGTGGCGAGCCGCCGACGAAATGCTCGACCGGCAGGTCGCGGTCAAGGAAATGCGCATCGACGGCCTCGACCCGGAGGACACCCGCACCCGCCGCGAGCGCACCCTGCGCGAGGCCAGGGCGACGGCCCGCATCGACCACCCCAACGTCGTGCGCGTCTACGACGTCGTCGACGAGGGCGAACGCCTGTGGATCGTCATGGAGTTGGTCGCCGGCCGCTCCCTGGAACGCATGCTGGCGGACGACGGCGCGCTCGGCCCGAGCGAGGTGGCCCGCATCGGACTCGGCCTCGTGGCCGCCCTGCGCCAGGTGCACGCGGGAGGCGTCCTGCACCGCGACATCAAACCCGCCAACGTGCTCGTCGAGAGCCAGGGTCACCGGGTCGTGCTCACCGACTTCGGCATCGCCGCGATCCAGGACGCCACGGCGCTGACCGTGGTCGGCATGCTCGTCGGCTCGCCCGACTACATGGCACCCGAGCGGATCTCCGGCCATCCACAGGGACCACCCTCGGACATCTGGTCCCTCGGCGCGACGCTCTGCGCCGCACTCGGCGGCCGGTCACCGTTCTCCCGGGACACAACACTCGCTACTTTGCACGCGGTTCTGTACGAGGAGCCCGAACTCCCGTCCGCCGCAGGCCCGTTGCGCGACATCCTCGCCGCGCTGCTGCGGAAGCAGCCTGAGGCCCGGCCGGGGCTGGACGAGCTGGAGCGGGCGCTGGTGCCGGTGGCGTCTCCGCCGGAGCGGGCTGAGGGGTCTGAGGGGTCCGAGGGGGATGCGGGGCAGGGGAGTGAGGAACTGGCGGCGGCGGAAGCGGAGTTGGAGGAGCCGACGCCCGAGGCCTATAGGGAGTCACCGACCCCGGCCTTCCTGGCGCCGGCGCTCGTCCGCGCGGCACGCGATCCCCGGGTCTACGAACCCAACCCCGACCGCGACCCGCACCCCGTCGAGGACGCGATACCGACGCAGCGTCCCGCCGTAGAAGTACCGGCTTCCGCCGCCGAAGAACCGGCCTCCGCAGCCGAGGCCGCCTCCGAGTTGAGCTCCGAGGCCTCGTCCAACAACCGGCGAACTGCCCCGGGCAAGGCCGGCGTCTCCCTCGTACGCGCTGAAGCGTCGACCCAGCGAAAGCCCGGACCCAAACCGTCCCGGCCGCCCGCTCCCCGCCCGGCACCACCACGCGTCGCTCTCGGCCCGCACCCGGCCCGCGTGCCTCGCCCCGCCGCTCTGCCGCCCGGCGGTGAACTCCCGGGACCCGCCCAGCCGTTCACCCCCGAAGGGACCCGTCGCGCTCGCCGCCGTAGCGGACTGATCGCCGCCGCGGCGGTGGTGGTCGCAGGGGCCGTCGTCGGAACGATCCTCGCCAACTCCGGCGGATCATCCGGTACTTCATCGACTTCGGCGGGACCGTCCAACTCCCCGTCCCCCACGGCCACGTCTGCCTCGCCGTCCGCCTCCCCGTCCCCCACGGTCGAGGGCACCTCCCGCCCTCCGACCCTGCCCCCGGGCACGCACCGGGAGGCGGGCGGGTTCGCGTGGGCGACGCCCGTCGGGTGGCGGCGGGATCTGAAGACGGGGGCCGAGGTGCACTACACGTCCCCGGACGGGAGTCAGGAGCTGGTGGGGAAGTCGTCCCTCGCGCGCGGTGACCTGATGGAGACCTGGGAGGCCTCGGAACGGAACGCCCACCAGGGGGACAGCTACCGGAAGATCCGGCTCGACAGGACGACGTTCCGCGGTTATCCGGCGGTGAGTTGGGAGTACACGTTCACGCTCAAGGGCGTCCCGTGGCACGCCCGGCTGCTCGGTTTCGACGAGGACGGGAAGTCGTACCAGATCAACACCTGGTACCAGCCGGGCGTGGAGACCCAGGCCCTGAAGACCTACGACAGGGTCAAGAACAGCTTCGTCGTGCTTTAACTCACGGACACCTTGTCGGTGTCCGTGTCGGAGACCGCGGTCGTGACCGCCTGTCCGCCCCGCACCCGCTCCTTGATCACCGAGACCGCCACGACCGCCAACGCGACCAGCAGGGACAGCAGAACGGTCGTACGGCCGCTGCTCTCGCCCTCGGTGTCGGTGAGCATGTAGCCGAGGACGAAGACGATCAGGGCGATCGTCGCCCAGGTCAGATACGGGTACAGCCACATCCGCACGACGAGCTTCTCGGGCGACTCGCGCTCGATGATCCGGCGCAGGCGCAGCTGGGACGCGCAGATGACCAGCCACACGAACAGGGCTACCGCGCCAGAGGAGTTGACGAGGAAGAGGAACACGGTGTCGGGGAAGGCGTAGTTGAAGAACACGGCGACGAACCCGAAGACGACGGAGGCGATGATCGCCGCCATCGGCACACCGCGGGACGTGGTCCGGGCGAACGCCTTCGGCGCGTCACCGCGGCCGCCGAGCGAGAAGGCCATGCGGGAGGCCGTGTAGAGGCCGGAGTTGAGGCAGGACAGCACCGAGGTCAGCACGATGAAGTTCATGATCTGGCCGGCGTGCGCGATACCGAGGGAGTCGAGGGCGGCGACGTAGGAGCCCTGCGCCTTGATCGACGGGTCGTTCCACGGGAGCAGGCAGACGACGATGAAGATCGAGCCGAGGTAGAAGACGCCGATGCGCCAGATGATGCTGTTGGTCGACTTGGTGACCGCGCGCTGCGGGTCCTCGGACTCACCGGCGGCCAGCGTGGCGATCTCGCTGCCCATGAAGGAGAAGACGACCAGCAGGACACCGGTCAGGATCGCGCCGGGTCCGTTCGGCAGGAAGCCGCCGTGGTCGGTGAGATTGCCGAGGCCCGCCTTGTCGGTGTGGGCGCCGGGCAGCACGCCGAAGATCGCCAGCGCGCCGACGACGATGAACGCGCCGATCGCCACGACCTTGATCCCGGCGAACCAGAACTCGAACTCGCCGTAGGAACCGACCGATACGAGGTTCGTGGCGGTCAGGACCACCATCACGATGAGCGCCCAGCCCCACTGCGGTACGGCCGGTATCCACCCTTCGAGGATCTTGGCGCCGGCGGTCGCCTCGACGGCGAGCACGACGACCCAGAAGAACCAGTACAGCCAGCCGATCGAGAAACCGGCCCAGCGGCCGAGCGCGCGGTCGGCGTGCGCCGAGAAGGAGCCGGAGGTGGGGTTCGCGGCCGACATCTCGCCGAGCATGCGCATCACCAGCACCACGAGCGTGCCGACGAGCGCGTAGGAGAGCAGGATGCCGGGGCCCGCGGTCGCGATGCCCGAGCTGGAGCCGACGAACAGGCCGGCGCCGATGACACCGCCGATCGCGATCATCGAGAGATGTCGGTTCTTGAGTCCTGCCTGAAGGCCGGAACCAGAAGTCATGGGGGGAATTCCTTTACGCCGGTTGGGATGCCGGTGGGGGGCGCTCGTACGAGCGGCGTACGAGTCGGTCCAGTGAATCGGAGGTAAAGGAATTCCTGAACCTTTGAATCCAGATCGTTACTTGAGGTTTCCTTGAGGTTGCGAGGTGTTGCCTGTATTTAACGAGGTCGGGCCCCGGAGCTGCTTCCCGGAAACAGCCGTGTCACACTCGACGCATGCGCGTGTATCTCGGCTCCGACCATGCGGGCTTCGAACTCAAGAACCACCTCGTCGAGTGGCTGAAGGAGGCGGGCCATGAGCCCGTCGACTGCGGGCCGCACATCTTCGACGCCCAGGACGACTACCCGCCCTTCTGCCTCCGCGCCGCAGAGCGCACCGCCGCCGACCCCGAGGCCCTCGGCATCGTCATCGGCGGCTCCGGCAACGGCGAGCAGATCGCGGCGAACAAGGTCAAGGGCGTGCGTGCGGCCCTCGCCTACAGCGAGGAGACCGCGTCGCTCGGCCGCCAGCACAACAACGCGAACGTCGTGGCCGTCGGCGCGCGGATGCACACGGAGGAGGAGGCGACGAAGTTCGTCGAGACCTTCGTCGGTACGCCGTTCTCCGAGGACCCGCGGCACATTCGTCGCATCGACATGCTGACGAAGTACGAGGCGACGGGGGAGCTGCCGGAGATTCCGGCGCACCACCCGAAGCAGTAAGCAGAACCAGCCTCTTGGGAGAGGTCTTTCGAGCGCCCACCTGTCAACTGACCGAGACAGGTGGGCGGGTGGGAAAGGAAGTTCGTCAGGTGCCAGAGGGGCACACGATCCACCGACTCGCACTGGACTACGGCGCTCGCTTCAAGGGCCGAGCCGTACAAGTCACCAGTCCCCAGGGCAAGTTCAGCGACGCCGCAGCACTATTGACCGGTACGGAACTCACCCGCACGGAAGCCCACGGCAAGCACCTGTTCCTCGGTTGCCGGGACGAGGAGTGGATCCACATCCACCTCGGCCTGTTCGGCAAGGTCAACTTCGGCGGAGCCCCCGCACCCCCGCCCACGGACACCGTCCGCCTGCGCCTCGCGAACGACACGTCGTACGTCGATCTCCGCGGCCCCACCACGTGCGCCCTGATCACGGACACCGAGAAGCAGGCGATACACGACCGCCTCGGCCCCGACCCCCTGCGCCCGCCCGAGGACACCGACCCGAACGCGGCGTACCGGCGCATCTCCCGCAGCCGTACGACGATCGCCGCCCTGCTGATGGACCAGAAGGTCATCGCGGGCGTCGGCAACGTCTACCGCGCCGAGGTCCTGTTCCGGCACGGCATCGACCCGTACCGCGCGGGCAAGGACCTCACGCCGGCCGAGTGGGACGCGATCTGGGCCGACCTCGTCGAGCTGATGCGCGAGGGCGTCCGCAACAACCGCATCGACACCGTCCGCCCCGAACACACCCCCGAGGCGATGGGCCGCCCGCCGCGCGTCGACGACCACGGCGGCGAGGTCTACGTCTACCGCAGGGCGAACCGCCCCTGCCACATCTGTGGCGGCGAGATCCGCACCGCCGATCTCGCCGCCCGCAACTTGTTCTGGTGCCCCGACTGCCAGCAGCGGTAGGGCTGTTACGGATGTTCTCCGGATGGTCTAGAACCCGTGCGGCAGCCAGGGCGCGACCGTCGACCCGAACGCCAGCGACGCCTCGGCCAGCGCCCCGGCCCGCAGCTCCCGCACCCGACCGGCCCCCGCGAGTGACGCGAGGGACACCCCGCCGAGATACGCGGACCCCAACTCCCGTACGGACAGGGCGAGATCGGCCGGCTCCTCGGTGCGCTTGCAGGACGCGCCCTTCGCGTCGCCGGTGAGCCGCCAACGCCCCTCGTTCCAGGGGCAGAAGGCGTCCGCGACCTCGAACACGACGTCCACGGGCGCCTGGTAGGTGCGCGCCTCCAGCGAGGCGCCGAGGTCCACCAGTCGTACGTGCAGCGAGTCCGCCTGCCGGATCGAGCACCGGCGGAGGTCGGAGACGAGATGCTGCCAGGCGTCGTCGACGGGACGGCTGCGCAGCGTCACCTTCCGCGTCAGGTCGATGTCGAAGAGGAACCGCCACAGCGCCGCGTACGACGCCGGGTCCAGCGCCTCCAGATCACGTAGCAGGACTGTCCCCTTGGGGCCTTGGACGTCCCACTCGGGCTTGACGAAGTACCGCGTGTAGCCGACGACTTCACCGTCCCGCTCCGCGACCACGCACCGCAGCGGCGAGGACCCCTCCCGCCCGCTCTCCGGGTCCAGCAGCGGCAGGTCCTCCCACCCGGGCCGCCGCGCCGTCATCCCCGGCCGCCCGGCCACCAGCCGCGCGTACACCGCCTCGCACTGGTCCCGTACGGCGGCGGGTTCGGCGAAGCGCAGGCGTACGTCGTCCGTTCCCGGCGGCACCGAGAGCCGCACCCGGTCGGTGTCGATCTCGGCGGTCGTCCGCATCGTCGCGACGCCGTACCCGAACCGGCCGTAGATCACCGGCTCGGAGGCCGTCAGGACGGCGAACGGCTCGCCCCAGGACCGTACGTCGTCCAGCTGCCGCCGCATCATCGACGTCAGGATGCCCCGTCGCCGGTGCGTGGCGGCCACGCTGACCATCGTGACGCCCGCGGCGGGCACGGAGGCGCCGCCGGGCACGGTGATCCGGAAGCTGAACGCGCCCGCCGTCCCCACGCACGCGTCCCCGTCCCAGACGCCGAGGGAGCGGTCGAACTCGGTGAGCCGCTGCCACAGCTCACGTTCCTCGGGCGACTCCGGGACGCCACCGAAGGCGTCGACAAGGTTGTCGTACCAGGTGTTCCACTCGTCCCGGCGCAGTACCCGCAGCTCGGTCGGCCCGGCCGGTGTGTTTCTCGCAACTGTCCCCATGGACCATGCCTACCAGCGCGTTGCGGGACGAGCCAGGGAATTTCCGCTCGGCGCCACCACGACGGCCTCCGGTGAAGTTCACTGTGAAGTTGAACCTCGCAGGGGGGACAAGTGGGACCTCCCGTGCCAAGCGGCTGGTCGGATGGATAGGGTCCCGAACTAATGGCAGCAGGACGAGAGCGGCGCGCGGAGGCCGACACGTTCATGGCCCGGTTGAGGAAGCTGGTTCACCGGGTCCGCACCGGCCTGCGCAGAAGTGCCGTGGACTACTTCCGCGGGGACGGCTCGGACTGGGTCGCGCTGGCCGGGCTGCTGATCACGATCCCGGTGATCGTGGCCGTGACCCTCGCCAACCCGGTGTGGTGCTCGCCGAACGCGCTGGTCCTCCCGATCGTCGCGGGCGGCCTGCTGCTGCGCCCCGCGAGCCTGCTCGGCCTGTACGCGGCGGCGGCCACCGGCCTGATCGTGGAGTCGGTGAAGCTCGGCCCGTACACCGAGGGCCCGGCGCGGGTGACCCCGGGCGTGGTGCTCGTGGTGGCCGCGTGCGGTTTCTTCGGGCTGCTGATCGCGCAGTTCCGCAGCCGGGTGGGCGTGCCCTGGCGGCGCGGCGGCACCATGCTCTTCGACCTGCGCGAGCGGATCCGGGTGCAGAGCAAGCTGCCCCAACTGCCGCAGGGCTGGCACCGGGAGATGGCGCTGCGGCCGGCGGGTGGCCAGTCGTTCTCCGGGGACTTCGTGGTCGCGGCCCGGACGAACGGTGGTCGGACCATGGAGGTGGTCCTCACGGACGTCTCCGGCAAGGGCATGGACGCGGGCTCACGCGCCCTGCTGCTGTCGGGCGCCTTCGGCGGTCTGCTCGGCTCGTTGCCCCCGCACGCGTTCCTCCCCGCGGCCAACGGCTATCTGCTCCGCCAGGACTGGGACGAGGGCTTCGCGACCTCGATCCACCTCGTCCTGGACCTCGACTCCGGCGACTACGAACTCTTCTCCGCGGGACACCCGCCGGGCCTCCAGCTCAGCGCGGGCAGCGGCCGCTGGGAGGAGAAGGCGGCCGAGGGCCCGCTGTTGGGTGTGTACGACGGCGCGCAGTTCGACCCTGTGAAGGGATCGCTGCGGCCCGGGGACGTGTTGATGCTGTTCACAGACGGGTTGGTGGAGACCTCCGACCGGGACATCGTCGAGGGCATCGACCGCCTCACCGGCGAGGCCGACCGCTATGTCGCCGGCGGCTTCCACGGCGCCGCCTGGCACCTGATCGAGGCGGTCGCCAAGGACGTCAACGACGACCGGGCCCTGCTGCTGGTCTGCCGCGAGGGCCCGACGGCCCAGGCGGGGCGCTGACGTCACCGACGGGGCGCTGACGTCACCGGCGGGCGAGGTGGTTCCTTCCCAGCCTTCGGTGGTTCCTTCCCGAGCTTCGGTGAGGAAAGTTTGCCGACTTTGTGATGGTGAAGGCCCCGGGTTGCCCGGAGGATTCGCGAGTTGATATTGATGAATCCGTATGCGACACGAGCGGCACACGCCGCGTGAGCCTGTACCGGGGGAGCCGACATGAAGTTCGACATGGGTGCGCAGGCGCTGTCGACGCTGATGCGTGACTCGCGCGGATCGAGTCAGGATCTGGGCACGCTGATCCAGCAGTTGGTGCAGGCGGCGGAGCCGTTGGAGGGGAAGTTCAACGGTGGGGGCCGTGCGGCCTTCGACCAGTTCAAAGCGCGGGCGGACGGGATCACGAAGGAGCTGAACTCGTCGTTGGCGGCGATTCTCGGTGGCCAGTCCGGGATGGACAGCGCGTTCAGTACGGGTGACGACGAGCAGCGTGACAACGCCCGGCAGCACATGGGGTCGGCCAATTTCGACGCGGCGCGGTTCTCGGGCCGCTGAGAGTTCGGTTCGTTCGGTTCGTTCGGGTCTGTTCAGGGTGTTTTCGGGGAGTGGTGTGTGATGGCGGGTGCGGGTTCGGATCGTCGTTCCTACGACACGACGGCGTCGGGGGACGTGCAGGGGAATCTCGCGGGGGTGATCGCCCAGTTGGAGGCGGTGATCTCGGCGCGGGACAAGCAGGTGAAGAAGGCGATGTCGGACTTCACGGCCGATGGTGTGGCGGATGAGTACCACGGCAAGGAGCACCGCTGGAACCAGGCCTCGCAGGAGGTCCGGAACATCATTCAGCTGCTGAAGACGACGATGGAGAAGAACGACTCGACGGCGCACTCGACGTTGGCGAAGGCGAAGTCGGCGGTGGACAACATCGGCTGAGCCGTGACCGGTTGGTGGCTCGTCGGTGGTTAACCGGGGCTGCTGTGGTTCTTGATGGTTGGTGACGGCCGGGTGCCGGGTTCACGGGGGTTGGTATGACGGGCTGGGACCTGCGTCCGCAGGGCATTCAGCATGTGCTGACGACGACGGGCACGACGGCGTCGCATCTGGAGACGTACGCGAAGGACTACGGCGCGCATCTGCAGTCGGCGGCGTCGAGCGCGGGCACGATCTCTGCGGACGGCGGATCGGGTGGGTCGTCGGGCAGCCAGGGCGGCAAGGACGGCGGGAAGGCACAGGGCGGCCTCGTGGCGTTGGCGCTGTCGCAGTACGCCGAGCACGCGATGAAGGACCTGCAGTTCATCGCGGCGCGGGCGGGCAAGTCGATGCAGGGCGCGGTGGATGCGACGACGGCGTATCTGAACGGCGACGACGCGATGGCCGCAGAGGTGCAGCGTAAGGCGTCCACGCCCGGGGTGACGATGCCGGGAGTGGGTTAGGCGTGATCGATCCGGAGGAGATTCCCGAGTTCACCGGTGATCTGGAGCAGCTGGAGAAGGACTACGGCGACCTGAAGAAGGACGCCGGGCACATCCGTTCCACGGGTGCGGATGTGCACACGCAGTTCCAGGGGTTGTCGGCGTACTACCACGCTCCTGAGGCGGAGACGTTGTTCGCGTCGACCAAGCCGGTGTCGGATCGCTCGGACACCTTCGCCACGGATCTGGAGACGGTCTCCTCGGCCCTGTCGGGGTACGCGACCGAGATCCGTCCGCTGGTGGCGAAGCTGAAGCAGCTGAAGACGGAGGCGACGGAGTTCGTCGCCTCCGTCAAGGGGGACGACGACTGGGAGTACGACGGGGACAAGGTCGACAAGCACAACCGGATCCGGGACGACATCACGGCGGCGGTGGCGGCGTTCTGGGCCGCCGAGCGTACGTGCCACAACGAGATCACGGCGTTGTGGCACGGCACGCAGATGGTCGCCGGTGACGGTTCGGACCGGAAGGACCAGTACGGCTACAACGCGTCGGACCTGAAGGACGCGAAGCTGCCGTGGGGTGACCCGGTGGACCAGAAGCACCACTGGTACGACGTCGGGCACTGGGTGAAGTCGTTCGTGTGGGACGGCCTGATCGTGGACGGCGTCTGGGGCACCATCAAGGGTCTGGGGACGCTGGTCGGGTTCGGCGGCTGGGACGCGATGGGGCAGGCGTGGAAGGGCCTGGCGCAGTTGGCGACCGGGTTGACGCTGTCGATGATGCCGGGTGCCCAGACCCTTTTCTGGGCGTTGCCGGACAAGGCCCTGCCGTCGTGGTTCCGTGAGTCGCGCAACACGATGAAGCAGACGGGGAAGGCGCTGCTGGCGTGGGACGAGTGGGGCAAGAACCCCGCGCGTGCGGCGGGTGCGGTCACCTTCAACGTCGTCACCACTGTCTTCACCGGTGGCGAGGGTGCGGCCGTGGCCGGCGCCGGCAAGGCGGGCGCGGTGGCCAAGGCGGTCTCCCTGGTCGGCAAGGCCGGCAAGGTCATCGACCCGATGACGTACGTCATGAAGGGCGCCGGCGCCGGCCTGTCCAAGGTCGGCGACATCGCCAAGAACCTGAAGAGCATCGGCAAGATCGACATCCCGACCCTTCCCGACGGCTCGGTACACCTCCCCGACGGCCGCCTCCTGCAGCCGAACGGAAACCTCCTCGACCACGCCGGCAACGTCGAGACGACCCCGATCCCGAAGGAAGCGGCCCCCGGACTCCCGTCCCACTGGACCCTCCCGGCCGCGGAACCGGCGTCCGTGGGCGTCTCCCATGCGGCGGACAGCGGCGTACATGGGGCTGTCCCGCACGCGCCGGACAACGGCGTGCACGGGGCCCTCCCGCACACGGCGGACAACGGCGTGCACGGGGCCGTCCCGCACGCGACGGACGCGGTCCCCGGCGGGATGCCGTCGGCTGGGGCTGCCAATGACGGTGTTCACGGCGGGATTCCCCACTCCGTGAGCAACGCTGTCCATGGCGGCACCCCGCATGTTCCCGGGAGCGGGATCCACGGTGGCATTCCGAAGTCCGTGGGTGACGGTGTGCACGGCGGGGTTCCGCACGTCCCGGAGAGCGGCGTCACCGGAGGCGTTCCGCATGTCCCCGGCAATGGGATCCACGGCGGCATCCCGAAGTCGGTGGGTGACGGTATCCACGGCGGGGTTCCGCACGTCCCGGACAACGGCATCACCGGAGGCGTCCCGCACGTCCCCGGCAACGGCATTCACGGTGGCATCCCGCACGGCACGGGCGACGCGGTCTCGGCGGGCGAGCACGCCGGTACGACGCCTTCGGCGTGGTACCACGAGACCCCGACGGTCCCCGCGCACGAGGTACCGCACACCACCCCGCACGAGGCTCCGCCGACCGCCCCGCACACGGGCGGCCACGACACCCCGGGCACCGGGGGGCACCCGGGCCACGGCGCCGGTCACGACGGTGCAGGCCACGGCGGTCACGACAGCACCGGTCACGACGTCGGCCACAACCACGACGCCGGGCACGCCGGCGACCACGGCGGCCTCGACCACTCCGGCCCCGGGCACGACGCGGCGGACATCGCCGGGCACGACGGCGCGGACGCGGCTGCGCCGGGGCACTCCGGCGGGGAGGTGCCGGGGCATGGCGGGGGCGGGGAGCCGTTCGAGTACAAGCCGCACGTGTCCGCGGACAAGTTCGACGAGCTCTCGGACGCGGAGAAGCACGCGGTGGCCACGGCGGAGCTGGAGCAGGGGACGAACCCCTGGCCCAGCACCAGCAACAAGGCGGGACAGACCTACGGCGACACGTACTGGAACGACTACATCGACCAGCTCGACCCTGCCGCGAAGAACGCGTTGAACAAGTACAGCGACTTCTACTACTCGCAGATCAATGGCCCGCTGCGGAATGGTGTGGACCTGCCTGCCCCGATCGCGGACATCGTCCACAACATGGACCGGGTCATGGGCACTCGCCCGGTGCCCGAGGACATCATGGTCGTCCGGGGCACCGGGATCGATCACCTCGAACTGGACTCGCCGCTCGACATGGAGGGCAGGACCTTCGGGGACGACGGGTACACTTCCACGTCGCTCGGCAAGGACCCGGCCTTCCAGCACGAGCCGGTGATCATGCACTGGCGGGTACCGAAGGGCACCCCCGCTCTATGGATCGACTACATCTCGGCGAACAAGGGAGAGCGGGAGCTGCTGCTTGCTCGCGGTACGAATTACACCGTGACGCGTGTCTTCATGGACTCGGCGGGCAAGTGGCACGCCTACGGGGAGGTTCTCCCGAAGCCGTAGCGAACGGCGCTTGAAGGGTCGGGGCAGGGCCGTCGTTGCCGATCAGGCAGACGTACAGAAATGTGGACTTCATGAGTAGCGAACAACCGGTCAACTCGCGCTTCGCAGAAGACCTCCAGCTGAAGCAGGTGGCAGGTCCGGCGATGTACGGCCGTGACACCGATGGGCCGGTCGCGTACCTGAGCGTCGCCGACCGGACCGGTACGGTCATCGGGTACGTGTGGGCGAATGACAAGGACGATGCGGCCGGTTGGGTGGTGCCGCAGGGGCTTTCGGCCAACGCCGTCAACGCCGGCGCGAGGTGGCTGCGGGCCCTGCGCGCCGGCAAGGCCCGGGAGCTTGCCCCGACGGCCATGCTCGCGGAGCTGGCGCGGGGCACCAACGACAGCGAGCCGAGCCACGCCGTCCCCGGCTCGCTCACCGAGGCCTCGACACTTGCCGCGCTCAAGGAAATGGCCTCTGGTGGCTGAACCCGCGCCGATCAACCCGCGTTTCGCCGAGGACGTGCACTTCAACCTCGTGAGGCCGGGCCCGCCGAGGTACCGGACCCGGACCGACAAGCCGGTGCGGTACTTCACGGTGGCCGACAAGGAGGGCGGCGCGGCCCTTGGTTATGTGTGGGCCGGTGACGAGGACGACGCCGCCGCGTGGGAACCGCGTGCCGCTGCGGGAGGTCGGGCCCTCGCCGAGGGCGGTCACTGGCACGCCCGGTTGGAGGAGGCCAAGGGGCGGGGTATCCCGCCGTCCCAGGCCCTCGCGGAGATGCTTTCCAACCCGGAGGGCAACCGGGGCCGGGCCCTGCCGGACTCCCTGACCGACGCACCGAACGCCGCCGCGGTCGAGACCCTCGCCAAGGGTGACTAGGAGACATACGCGCCACCATGAGCAGTGAACGACCGGTCAACCCGCGTTTCGCCGAGGACATGTGGTTCCAGGAGGTGCCCGGCGGTCCGGCACGGTATCGGGACAGGACAGACAAGCCGGTGCGGTACTTCACGGTGGTCGACAAGCAGAGCGGTGCGGTTCTCGGATACGTATGGGGCGGTGACGAGGACGAAGCCGCGGCGTATGTACCGAGGCAGGCCGCTGGTCCCGTGGGGGCGAACGAGAGCATGTCCTGGATCGGCAGGCTGCGTGAAGCCAAGTCGCGGGGCATCCGCCCGTCCCAGGCTCTCGCCGAGTTCCTGGCCGGACCGGAGCCCGGTGGCAGAGGCCGTCCTCTGCCGGACTCCCTCACCGACGCCCCGAACGCCGCGGTGGTCAAGGCCCTTGCCAAGGGTGACTAGGAGACATACGCACCACCATGAGTAGCGAACGACCGGTCAACCCGCGCTTCGCCGAGGACATGTGGTTCCAGGAGGCGCCCGACGGTCCACAGCGGTACCAGGACTGGACAGACAAGCCGGTGCGGTACTTCACGGTGGTCGACAAGCAGGGCGGCGCGGTCCTCGGGTACGTGTGGGCCTGCGACGAGGACGAAGCCGCGGCGTACGAGCCGCGGCAGGCCGCAGGGCCTCGGGCGGTGAACGAGGGCGGTTTCTGGATCCGTCGGCTGCGCAACGCCAAGGAACGCGGCCTTCGGCCGTTTCAGGCCCTCGCCGAGTTTTCGGCCGACCCGGATCCGGCGGGTAAGGGGCGGCCCTTGCCCGGCTCTCTCACCGACGCCCCGAACGCCGCCGCCGTCAAGGCCATCGCCCAGGAGGCCTGACCCCCCATGCAGCACCCCGTCCAGTACGTCGCCGTCGAGACCCCCGACGGCGAAGTCGTCGGATCCGTCTGGGCCGACTACACCGCAGGCACCCTGAAGTGGGCGCGGCGCACCGCGACCGGTGTCGATGGGTATCGCTTCGGCGAGACATGGGCGGCCAAGGTGGCGGAGGCCGGTGAGCGAGGCGTCCCCCTGGCCGGCGCGCTCATCCGGCTCGCCCGCGACGCCGGCACCGGACCCCCGGTCGACGTCTGCGGCCCCGAGGCCGTGGACGAACTTGCCCGCGCCGTCACCGAGGCCGACGACCGGCGCCTGCTGGCCCAGCTCGACCACGGCGGCATCGAAGCCTGGCAGGAGCTGGCCGACGCCTACGCTGCCCTCACCGACGACGACCGTGACGTCCGCTGGGGCGGAGGCGAGAAGAACGCCAACGGCGCGACCCAGTGGCCGTATCCGGTCTACAGCAGGCCGCTGTGGCGGGTCGTCAGAGCCCTGTGGGGCATCGGTGCCGTCACCCCGGAGTACCGCTGGAGCGCCGCTCCCCCTCCCGCGGTGCCGCCCCATGGACGGCTGCGTCCCGCGGACGCCGTACGCGCCGCCACCTTCCTCGCGGTCGGTGAGCGCGTCAACGAGGGGTCGGTGGACGAAGCCGTGCGGAGCGGTCTGTTCGACGCCATGGCCGCCGCGCTCCTGGACCGGCACGCCGCACACGCCTCCCAGTGAGCCGGATGCGAGGTTCCGCCGCACCACGTGAGGCGCGTCCAGCACCACGTGCCTGTTCCATGGCCGGCCGATCATGCGACCGGCGACGCGGAACCTCAACATCGGAACCTCAACATCGGAACCTCAACATCGGAACCTCAACATCGGGACGCTGGGTGTGCAGGTTCTGCGGAGGTTTCGGCGTCGTTCCCGGCAGCCCGGGCTCCCCGGGTACGCCGCCCGCGCGTCCATGTTTTATGTTGCACGGGCGAAGTCACGGGGACAGGGGGATGCGGTATGTCGTACGACGGGTCGTCCGCTCCTGTCATGACGCTCGCCGAGGTCGAGGCCGTCGCCCGCGCAGCGCACGCCGCCCAGCGGGACAAGGCCGGCCGGCCCTACGCCGAACACCTGGAGGCCGTCGCCGAAGGCGTACGCGCCCGCGGTGGCGGTTGCGAACTCATCGCCGCCGCCTGGCTGCACGACGCGGTCGAGGACGGTGTGCTGAGCGAGGAGTGGCTGGCGGCGGCCGCGCTCACCCAGCGCACCAAGGACGTCGTACGGGCCCTGAGCAAGCGGCCGGGCGAGGAGCCGCGGGCGTACGCGGAGCGGATCCTGGCCACCGAGGGCGCACGGCTAGTCAAGGCGGCCGACCTCGCGCACAACGCCGACCCGCGCCGGCTGGCCGTACTCGACGAGCCCACCGCACGGCGTCTGACGCGGAAGTACACCGCCATGCGGCAGTACCTCGGCATCACCGCCGAAACCCCGGAATCCCCTGATGTCCCTGACACACCTGACATTCCTGAAACCTTCACGACCTCCGACGACTGACGACCGCACAGAGAGCACAGGCACAGGACCAACTCAATGGCACGGGACTACGACAGCCAACTGCTGGAGTCGGTGGCGGTGCGCCGGCGCCGGATGCGCGACGCGCTGCTCTTCGGCGCGCAGCGCACCCGGCGCTCGGCCGACGAGCGGCTCGGGAAGGTGTTCGCGGGCATCGCCATCGCGGCCGTCCTGTGCGCCGGATGCGTCGGGTGGTCCTTCCTGCAGGCCACCCTGGCCAAGCAGAAGCAGCAACAGCAGCAGGAGCAGCAGCAAGGGCAGCAGCAGTACAGCGGCCCCTCCGCACAGCCGTCCTCGGCATCCTCGGCCACAACTTCGCGATGAATGGGTTCCGGTAAGTGGTGAGTACAGCAACGACGTCCCGGACACAACTGAGCCGGGTCACGCTGGTCGGTGAGCGCCGGCGCGTCGACATCGTCCTGCCGTCGGACACCCCGATCGGGCAACTGCTGCCCGACATCCTGCAGTTGCTCGACGACCGGGCCGCCGCGCGGCCCATGACCCGGCAGCTGATCACCTCCGACGGCTCGGTGCTGCCGCACGAGGCCACGCTGTCGTCGTCCGAGGTGCCCGACGGCGCCGTGCTCCAGCTGGTGCGCGCCCATGCCGCGCCTCCCGCACCCGTCGTGCACGACGTCACCGACCAGGTCGCCGACGACCTCGATCTGCGTGCCTGGCGCTGGCGGCCCGCCGCACGCCGGGCCAGTTCCGGGGTGGCCACCGTCGTGTTCGCCGTGGCCGCGGCCCTGCTGGCCCGGCGCGAGTTCCCGCTTGGGTCCGTCACCACCGCGCTCGCGGCCGTCACGGTCGTGTTCCTGGTCGCCGGCGCGCTCGTCTCGAAGATCGGCGACGGCAACCGCGGGCTCGCCACGGCGCTGCTGCTCGCCTCCGGGGGGCTCGGACTGCTCGCCGCCGGGACCGCCGCCGACGCCTACGGCTGGTCAGGCCCGGCCCGGCTGGCCGGTGTCGTCGCGGCGCTGGTGCTCACCCTTGTGCTGCTCGCCTACTTCTCCCCGCTCGGCCGTGGCGCGCTCCTCGGGGCCGGCGCCACCGCCTTCATCACCCTGGTGTGGGAGGCCGTAGCCGCCGTGCAGGACCGGCCGGACCGGCTCGGCGCGGTGATGGCCGTGTTCTCCGTTGTGCTGCTCGGCGTGCTGCCGCGGCTGGCGCTGATGGCCTCGGGGCTGACGGGACTCGACGACCGGCGCTCCGCGGGCGCGTCGGTCAGCCGCCACCAGGTCGCCAACGCGCTCGCCGCGACGCACCGCGGGCTCGCGCTGATCACCGTCGCCACCGTGGTCTCGGCAGCCGCCGGCGGCTGGCTGCTGACCGCGGCCGGGCGGCCGACCGTGTGGACGGTGGCCCTCACCTCGCTCACCGCCGTGGTGCTGCTGTCCCAGGCCCGGGCCTTCCCGCTGGTCGCCGAGGTCGTGGCGCTGTTCTGCGGCGCCGCGCTGCTCGTCGTACGGCTCGCGGTGGAGTGGGTGGACCACGCGGGCGGCGCCGGGGCGCTGGTGCTGCTGTGCCTTGCCGGAGTGCTGCCACTGCTGGTCCTCGCGGTCCAGCCGCCCGAGCACGTGCGGGTGCGGCTGCGGCGGATCGGCGACCTGATCGAGTCCCTCGGCGTGATCGGGCTCTTCCCGCTCGCCGTCGGGGTGTTCGGCATCTATGGGCAACTGCTCAACAAGTTCTGAGGCCAGGGCAGGAGTGAAGGGCGACATGCCGAACGGGGACAACTGGCAGAGCGACGTGCTGCGCGATCTGAGAGGCGGTACGCCTCAGCATCAGCAGCCTGTGCCGCAGCAACAGCAGCAACAACACCAGCAACAGTCGTACGGGCCCGGCGCTCCGGAACGGCCGGGCACTCCCGCGCCGGGTCCCGCGCCGGCGTACGGCCACCCACAGCAGCAGGCATACACCGACCCGCCTTCTCACCATCAGCAGCAGGCGTACACGGACGCGCCTCCTCACCAGCAGCACTACCAGCACCAGCAGCACCACCAGGCCCCGCCCGCGCAGCGTGTCGTCACTCCCGACTCCCGGCCCGTGCTCGACAAGCGGCTCGCCGCCGCCGCGCTCAAGCCGCGCCGCGGTGAGGCGCTCGGTGCCCGTGCCCTGCGCGCCGTACGCCGTACCGTCTCCTCCTCGGCGGCCCGCGAGGTCGCCGACAGCGCGGCGACCGCCGAGGTGCTGCAGCAGGCGGTCACCACCGGGCGGCAGATCGCGGTGACGTCCATCCGCGGGGGCTCCGGCAAGACGACGGTCGCCGCGCTGCTGGGCGCCACCTACGCCCACTACCGCCAGGACCCGGTGCTCGTCGTCGAGGCCGACCCGGCGCTCGGCTCGCTGCCGCTGCGGCTCGGCGCGGAGACCCTGCGCTGGACCACCGGTGACCTCGCCGGACTGGTGGAACCGCAGATGTCGCTGCTCGACGTCACCGGCTACCTGGTCCAACTCCCCGGCAACGCCTGGCTGTTGCCCGGCAGCCAGGGCCAGGTCGGCGCCATGCTCGACACCACGGGCTACGAGCGGGTCATGGTGTCGCTGCGCCGTTTCTTCGGCGTGACCGTCGTCGACTGTGAGACCCTGCCCGCCGAGGTCGCCCGTACCGCGCTGTCCGCCGCGCAGGCCCGGGTGCTCACCGTGCCCGCGACGCTGGAGGGCATCGCCAGCACCCGTGCCGTCCTGGAGTGGATGCGCAACCTGCCCCCGCACGTGCTGGCCTCCACCGTCGTCGTCCTCACCGAGGTCGCACCGCACCCCGGCGTCGACCTCGGCAGGGCGACCCGGGAGCTGACCGAGGCCGGAGTCACCGTGACGGTCCTGCCCTACGACCGCCACCTCGCGTCCGGCGGCACCATCCGTACGGATCTCCTCGCCCGGGCCACCCGGCAGGCCGCCACCCGGCTGGCCGCGGACGTCTTCCAGCTCTCCCAGAAGCAGCGCTGACCGCCCGACAGGAAGGACCGGGGAACCGAACGAACCCGAGGACGAGGCACCGAAGATGAGCACCCGACTGATCCACCGCCCCGCACGCACCACCCGGCCGGCGGCCGTCCCCGAGGCCGACACCATAGAGGCGCCGCCCAACCTGCCCGAGGGCAAGGCCGGTTCCGTGCTGCACTCGCTGCTGCCCGTCGCCGGGGTCATGTCGTCCGTCGTGATGATGACCATCGTGCGCAACAGCCAGTTCGCCGGCCTGGGCGCGATCATCCTCGTCGTCACCCTGGCCGGCTCCCTCGCCATGGCCTTCTCCCAGCGGGGCAAGGCCCAGCGCGTCCGCCGCACCCAGCGCGAGGCCTACCTGGCCTACCTGGAGGACCTGCGCGAACAACTGGCGAAGGAGGAACGCGAACGGCGCGAGCAAGCCCAGGTGCTCAACCCGCCGCCGGACGCGCTGTACGACATCGTGCGCGACCCCGCCCGTCTGTGGGAACGGCGCCGGACGGACGGGGACTTCCTGCGGGTGCGCGTCGGCACCGGTCAGATGCCGGTGCGCGATCTGCGGGTCGCCCAGCAGGGCTCCTCCGCGCTCACCCCGCCCGACCGGTTCATGCTCAACGAGGCCTCCGCGCTGACCTCCCGCTTCAGCACCGGCACCGAACTGCCGCTCACCGTCCCGCTCGACCGCGTCGGCAATATCAGCGTCATCGGCCCGCGCGAGGACACCCTGCGCGTCGCCCGCGCGCTGCTCGTCCAGGCCGCCGCCACCCACGCGCCCGACGACGTGGCCGTGGCCGTCGCGGCCCCCGGCGACCGGCTGGCCGACTGGGAGTGGACCAAGTGGCTGCCGCACCTGCTGGACACCGAGCAGTTCGACGGCCCGGTCGCCGCCCGCCGTATCGCCCCCTCGCTGCCCCAGCTCGCCCGGCAGATCGGCGGTGAGCTGCGCCGCCGCGCCTCCTACGCGGCCGAGGTGCGCCGCGGCATGTCCGGCCGGGACGCGCTCGGCATGACCTCCCGGCTCCTCGTCGTCGCCGACGCGCACGGGGACGACGCAGTCGACCTGCCGCGCCCCGACGACGCGGTCGGCCTGCGGGACATGGGCGTCACCGTGCTGCACCTGCTCGACGAGCGGGTACGGGAGCCCGGCAGCGTCGGCGTGCGCATCACCGTCGACGGCGCCCGGATCGTCATCGAGGACCTGCGCGAGGCCGAGCCGATCAGCGCCCACGGCACGGTCGACGAGGTCGGCACGGCCCTCGCCGAGGGCCTGGCCCGGATGCTCGCCCCGCTGCGGCTGTCCGCGGAGTCCCTGGTCGGTGCCCCGCTGACCGGTCCGGTCGACTTCGCGGAGCTGCTCGGCATCGACGACGTCGCCGACCTCGACCTGGACCGGCTGTGGGCGCCCCGCGCCGAACGCGCCTTCCTGCGCGTCCCGATCGGCGTCGGCGACAGCCACGAACCCGTGCTCCTCGACCTGAAGGAGTCCTCCGAGCTGGGCATGGGCCCGCACGGCCTCTGCGTCGGTGCCACCGGTTCCGGCAAGTCGGAGCTGCTGCGCACCCTCGTCCTCGCGCTGCTCGCCACCCATCCGCCGGAGGATCTCGCGCTGGTCCTCGTCGACTACAAGGGCGGAGCCACCTTCGCCCCCTTCGCGGACGTCCCGCACGTGGCCGGTGTGATCACCAACCTGGAGAACCAGGCCGGCCTCGTCGAACGCGTCCACGCCTCGCTCGCCGGCGAGGTCAAGCGGCGCCAGCAGGTCCTCAAGGAGGCGGGCAACGTCGCCGACATCGGCCACTACGCCGCCCTGCGGGCCGAGAAGCGCCCCGACCTCGAACCGCTGCCCCACCTGTTCGTCGTGATCGACGAGTTCGGCGAACTCCTCACCGCCAAGCCGGACTTCATCGACCTGTTCCTGTCCATCGGCCGCATCGGCCGCTCCATCGGCGTCCACCTGCTGCTGTCCAGCCAGCGCATCGAGGGCGGCAAGCTCAAGGGCCTGGACACCTATCTGTCGTACCGGCTCGGCCTGCGCACCTTCTCCGCCGACGAGTCCCGCACGGTCCTCGACACCACGGACGCCTTCCACCTGCCCCCGCTGCCGGGCTTCGGCTACCTCAAGGTCGACACCAGCCACTACGAGCGGTTCAAGGCGGGCTACGTCTCCGGTGCCTACAGCGGCCCCGTCCGGCGCGACACCGAGGACACCGGGCCGCTCGCCCTGGAGTATCCGGCGTACAACACCCTGGGCCAGGAGGAGAGTTCGAGCCCCGCCGAGCCGCAGATGCGGCGCCGGGAGACCGGGCTGACCGAGATGGCCGTCATGGTCCGGCAGATAGAGAACGCCGACACTCAAGCCGTACGCCAGATCTGGCTGCCCCCGCTGCCCGGCGCCGTCGCCCTCGACCAGGTCGCCGGCCCCGTCGAAGTGGGCGCGCGCGGCATGCAGTTGGCCCGCCGCCGGGGCCCGCTCCAGGTGCCGCTGGGCGTCCTGGACGATCCGGCACGGCAGTGGCAGGGCCAGTGGTACCTGGACCTCACGGTGGCGGGCGGACACGCGGCGGTCATCGGCGGCCCCCAGTCCGGCAAGACCACCCTGCTGCGCACCCTGGCCCTGTCCCTGGCCCTCACCCACACCCCGCAGGAGGTCGGCGTCTACGGCCTCGACCTGGTCGGCGGCGGTCTGCAGGCGCTGTCCGGCCTGCCGCACGTGGGCGGGGTGGCCGGCCGGGCCGACCGGGAGCGGTGCGCCCGCACCGTCGACTCCGTGCGCGGCATGCTGGACCAGCGGGAGGAGCTGTTCCGCCGCCACCACATCGACTCCCTGGAGCAGCTGCGCACCCTGCGCGCCGCAGGCCGCGTCCCCGAGCTGGCCTCCACGGAGATCGTGCTGCTCGTCGACGGCTTCGGTGCCCTGCGCGACGACTTCGAGGAACTCGACGAAGGGGTCGGCGACATCCTCAAGCGCGGCAGCGGCTACGGCATCCATGTCGTCGCCGGCATGCTGCGCTGGAACGACGTGCGCATCGCCGCCCAGTCCCAGTTCGGCACGCGGGTGGAGCTCAGGCTGAACGACGCCGGCGAGTCCAGCATCGAGCGCAAGCTCGCGCAGACCCTCTCGCCCGACGAGAAGGGACGCGTCCTCACCGACGGCAAGCTCTTCGCCCAGGTCGCCCTGCCCCGCACGGACGGTGTCGCCGACACGGCCGACCTCGGCACGGTCCTGGAGCGCACGGCCCGTACGATCCGCGCGACCTGGTCCGGCGAGACGGCCCAGCCGGTCAGAGTGCTGCCGCAGATCCTGGAGCCGCACCTGCTGCCCGGCCCGGCGGCCGAACCGCGCCGGGTCCCGATCGGCCTCGACCAGACCCAGCTGGCGCCCGTCCTGCTCGACCTGTTCGAGCACGACCAGCACCTGCTGATCATGGGCGACAGCGAGTGCGGCAAGACCAACCTGCTCAGGGCCGTCGCGGAGGGCCTGATCGAGCGCTACAGCGAGGACGAACTGGTCTTCGGCGTCATGGACCCGCGCCGCGGACTGCGCGGCGCCGTCCCGGAGGAGTACCGGGGCGGCTACGCCTACAACGCCAAGCTGTGCGCGGGCCTGTCCGCGGGCATCGCCACCGAACTGGAGAAGCGGCTGCCCGACGAGAGCGCGGACGGCGCGGACCTGGAACCCGGCAGCTGGGGCTCGGGCCCGCGGATCGTGATCCTCGTCGACGACTACGACGTCCTCACCACCGCCGGCCAGCAGCCGCTCGCCCCCTTCCTGCCGTACATCCCCTCGGCCCAGGACATCGGCCTCCACTTCGTCCTCACCCGCCGGGTCGCGGGCGCCTCCCGAGGCCTGTACGAGCCGCTGCTGCAGAGCCTGCGCGAGTCCGGCGCCTCGGCGCTGGTAATGGCGGGCGACCGCAGCGAGGGCCAGCTCTTCCCCGGTGTGTACGCCGGCCGGCAGCCGTCCGGGCGCGGCGTCCTGGTCCGCAGGGGCGAGCCGAACCGGCTGATCCAGACCGTCCACGCGGGAAACAGGCAGGACCAGGTGGGAACAGGCAACGGGACGAGGTACCCATGACGAAGGATGTCGTCGCTCTCACCAGGACGATGCCCGACCCGCTGAGCGTCCTCGCGGGGCTGCTGGCCGGTGGCCCGGACCTGCTGGCGGGCGTCGAGGGGGACGGCGCGGTGGTGCAGCTCTGCGACGAGCGGGGCCGTCCCCTCGTCTCCGTCGAGGCACCCCTGCTGGTGCGGGTCAGGGGAGAGGCGCGGCGGCTGCTCGGGGCGACCGAGCCCGAGGTGCCGTACTGGTGGACCGAGGCCCGTGCCACCACCGGCGTCAAGGAGGCCGAGGAACTCGCCGGTGCCTTCGCGGCCCGCGTCGCCACCCTGGTCGGCGGCACCGCCTGGCCGCCCCAGGCGGCGCGGTCGCTGGCGGTGGTCGACACCGACGGGGTGCGCGCGGTGCCGGCCCCGGCGGCGGCGCAGCCCGCCGTGGACGTGCTCACCGACAAGGTCGCCGTGGTGATCCAGGACCGCCCGGTGGTCGCGATGACCGCCTGGCTCTCGAACGCCTTCAAGGCCGTCGCCAACGCCGGACTTGGCCTGCAGATCGTCACCCCCGCCGGCACGCGCCTGTCCCCGGCGGTCCGCGGCAACCTGCCGGGCTGGCCCTCGCGCTGGGTGGTGCAGGACAAGAAGGACGGCTACTACGACGGACTGTCCGGAGCCGTACTGCGCTGGGACAACGGCCTGTTCGTGACGGCCGGGCCCCCGGACGCGACGCCGGAGGACCCCCGCACCCCCGTGGCCGAGTCGTTCACCCCCGAGGTCGCCGACGACGGCGAACGCCAGCTGGCCGTGTCCTTCCGGGCCGTCCACCCGGCGGACGAGCGGCTCGTGCTCGGCGGCGCCCTGGAAGCCGTATGGCGTGAGCTCACCGGTGAGCCGCCGGCCGGCTGGGGCACCGAGGAGCCCGCCAACCTGCCCTGGTCGCTGCGCCAGTTGACGGACGTGGCGTACGAGCGGGCGCCCGAGCCGACCTGGCTGGTGGTCGTCGGCAGTCCGGAGCGCCCGGGCCTCGCGACGGTCCGGATCAGCCGTACCGAGGGCGGTGTGGAGGAGGACGTCACGCTGGCGTTCGGTTACGGCCCGGGCGAAACGGTGCCGACGGACGCCGACGTGACCCGGGCGGCGGAGGTCCTCGCCACCCGGCACGATCTGCAGTCGATGCTGGTCCAGGTGCGCCGGGCCCGCCGCGACCTGTCCGTACCGCCGCGCTTCGAGGGGCCCGGCGTCCCGTACGCCTTCGTCCTCGGTGCCGAAGAGGTGCGTGAACTCCCCGGCGACCGGGCCAGGCGCACCCCGCTGCCGCGGCCGCCGCGCGAGTTGGGCCCGAAGAGGCGCCCGGCGCTGTACTACCCCTTCCCGGGCGACCCGTCGGACCTCACGGGATGGACGGACTTCGAGCGGCTGATGAGGCACCTCAAGGGCGCCTGAGCTGCTCGGGTGCTCAGCCCACCAGTGCTCTCTGCCGCTGACGGGCGACTTCGGCCGCTTCCCGCTTGAACGCCCACTCCATGCGGGGCTCGATCACAGAGCGGAACACCCGGCGTACGGGCGGGGTGCACAACAGGGTGACTCCGGTGACCGCGAGGGCGGTCACCAGGGCGACGCCGTACGGCCGGTGCAGCCAGGCGTGGTCGTACAGGCCCGCGTAACCGGCGCCCTTGATCAGGAAGCCGTGCAGCAGATAGCCGTACAGGGTGCCCGCGCCGAGCGCCGTGAACCAGGTCGTCCGGCTCGGCACCCAGGAGTAGAAGGCGGCGGTCAGCAGCAGCGAGCAGCCGAACATCGCGAGCATCATCACGGGCCCGACCCACCAGGGCGCGCCGAACTCCTGCGCGGAGTCGTGGTGGTAGAGCCAGCTCGCGTTCATCCGCGGCACCGCCCAGTAGCCGAAGACCAGCGCGCCCACGAATACAGGCACCGCCAACTTCCGCATCTCGGGCCGCCGCACCAGCCGGAAGTGCTCGGGCTTCAGGACCAGACCGAGCACGAAGTACGGCAGGAACTGCGCCGTCCGCTGCAGATCGAAGTCGTCGGTCATGGCCGGGGTGCAGGAGGCGAGCATGGCGATGCCGAGGGCGACCGGCAGCGGGTGCCGGACCAGTTTCCAGATCGGGGTGGTCAGCCGCCAGATGAACAACGAGCAGAGGAACCAGGTGAGATACAGCGGGTCGAGCAGGGTGATCTGCTGGTGCGGGTCGTCGTTGGCGTAGCGGCTGAAGAGCGAGTACGCGATCTCGAAGACGACGTACGGCAGCGCGACACCGGTGAGAAGCCGCTTCAGCCGAGCGGGGCTCATGTCGAAACTGCGGGAGAAATAGCCGGAGATGACGATGAACGCCGGCATGTGGAAGGTGTACACGACCATGTACAGGCCCTGGAGCACTCTGCTGTCGCCCTTCAGGGGCTCCCAAGAGTGCCCGATGGCGACCAACAGGATCGCCAGGTACTTCGCGTTGTCGAAGAACGCGTCGCGCGATTTGGTCTGTTCGTTCTTTTCGTTCTGTTTGCTCTGTTCGTTCTGGCCCGGGGGCGTGTCAACGTGGAACATCTGAGGCACCCTAGCGTTGCCTGTGGGAATCGGTGAAACCATCGGACGCGCGTCCGGAATCTGTTCACGATGTCACGATTCATCCAGATCAAAAGGCGCAAAAGGACACACGGAGAAGGCCTGTTCATGTGCGCATGCCAATAATGCGAACGGACCGCGAACACATCTCTGCCGAACCTTTGCGACCAACGATGCGTCACCCGCCGCATACGTGGGCCGCGTTGGTGGCACGATGGTTCTGGCGGGGTGCGCGGGTTGCGTCCCCGGGCCGGGAGAGCGGACCGACCGAGGGTGTGATCAGTTGTGGCCATTTCACTGTCTGTGGTGCTGCTGTTGGCGATCATCCTGGTGGTGTTGATCCGAGGGGGATCGATCAAGGCCGGCCCAGCCATAGTCGCGATCCTCTTCGGCTTCTTCCTCGCCTCGACCGGGATGGCTCCGTCCATCAACCGGTTCATAAACTCACTGGCGGAGACGATCAACTCGATCAGCTTCTGAGCCGTGACCGGGGATTGGGACCCCGGGAACGACTCAGGGCCAGGTCGAGGAGTGATCCTCCGGCCTGGCCCTGAGCCATGTGGAGCGGGCGACGGGAATCGAACCCGCGTAGCTAGTTTGGAAGACTAGTGCTCTACCATTGAGCTACGCCCGCACACGACGCGCCGCAGGTCAGACGACCGCGGCACAGAAGGCATCGTAGCGGGTCGGGTGCCCTCGGCGCACACCGCATTCCCCATGCCTGCTCCGGCACGCCGGCGCTCGTGAAATGCGGCGGCCCGACGGCCTGCGGGCATGTACCCTACGTGTCGCACCAGACGGGGTGTGGCGCAGCTTGGTAGCGCGTCCGCTTTGGGAGCGGAAGGCCGTGGGTTCAAATCCCGCCACCCCGACCACCTGCCGGACCTCCGGGTCCGGTATCACACCAGTACCTCGCGGGATCGCCTTTTGGGGGGTCTCGTCGCTGCGGCTACTATGCAAGCTGCGCGCCCGTGTGTCTCTCACACTCTGAAGTCCTCCGGGCGACCAGAAACCGCCGGACCTGTCTGGGTCCGCAACCCAAGAAGTCAGCCCCCAAGGAGACCGAACCGTGAAGAGCGCCGTGGAGACCCTGAACCCGACCCGGGTTCGGCTCAGCATCGAGGTGCCCTTCGAGGAGCTCAAGGACAGCCTCGACGCGGCGTACAAGAAGATCAACCAGCAGGTCACGGTGAAGGGCTTCCGGAAGGGCAAGATCCCGGCGCGCGTCATCGACCAGCGGTTCGGCCGCGGTGCGGTCCTGGAGGAGGCGGTCAACGACGCGCTCCCGAAGTTCTACACCGAGGCGGTCAACGAGGCGGAGCTCAACCCGCTCGGCCAGCCCGAGGTCGACATCACGGAGCTGAAGGACGGCGAGACGCTGAACTTCACCGCCGAGGTCGACATCCGCCCGACCATCGAGATCCCGGACTACTCGGGCATCGAGGTCGAGGTCGACGCCGTTGAGGTCAGCGAAGCGGACATCGACGAGTCGGTCGAGCAGCTCCGCGAGCGCTTCGCGGCGACCTCCCCGGTCGAGCGCGCCGCCGTCGACGGTGACGTCGTCACCCTCGACCTGGAGGCCAAGGTCGACGGCGAGGTCCTGGAGGACGGTGTCGCCGAGGGCGTCTCCTACACCATCGGTTCCGGCGAGCTGCTCGAAGGCATCGACGAGGCCGTGACCGGCCTGGAGGCCGGTGGCGAGGCCACCTTCGCCTCCGAGCTCAAGGGCGGCTCCGCGGCCGGCCAGGAGGCCCAGGTCACCGTCAAGGTCACCCAGGTCGCCGCCCGCGAACTGCCCGCGCTGGACGACGAGTTCGCACAGCTCGCCTCCGAGTTCGACACTCTGGAGGAGCTGCGCGCGGACAGCCGCAAGCGCCTGGAGAACATGAAGCAGTACGACCAGGCCACGCAGGCCCAGGAGCGCGTCCTGGAGAAGCTGCTGGAGCTCGTCGAGGTGCCCGTCCCCGAGAAGCTTCTTGAGGACGAGATCAACACCCGCAAGCACAACCTGGAGCACCACCAGCTCGGCCAGATGGGCCTCGACCTCGACAAGTACCTGGAGATCCAGGGCAAGACGGCCGAGGAGTTCGACACCGAGACCAAGGAAGCCGCGGTCAAGGGCATCAAGACGCAGTTCGTCCTCGACGAGCTCGTCAACAAGGAGAAGCTGAACGTCAACCAGGAGGAGCTCACCGAGCACCTCATGCGCCGCGCGGCCTCCTCCAACATGTCCCCCGACCAGTTCGCCCAGGCCGTCGTAGAGGGCGGCCAGGTCCCGCTCCTGGTCGGCGAGGTCGCCCGCGGCAAGGCCCTGGCGGTCGTCGTGGAGGCCGCCACGGTCAAGGACACCAACGGCGAGATCGTCGACCTGGACGACGAGGACGACGAGACGGCCGCCGAGACGGCCGAGGCCGTCGAGGCCGCCGCCGAGGAGCCCACCGAGGCGTAAACAGCCGTACGAGGGGCCCTGGGGTTTGCATCAAGCCCCGGGGCCCTTTGTCGTACCGCCCACTGGAGCGCGCCCCAAAGAGGCGCGGGGATGTGTCGATGTGCGGTTCCGCCGCGCGGGCGCGCTCAGCCCCCACGAACCCGCGGCCCCGCCACAGACCGCACCCACCCCACCGCGGGGGATTCCGCTCGGGCCGGCGCCGCGCATGCGCTGACAGCGAACAGTTCCCTTTGCGGGATTCTCCGAAGGGACCCGCGCGTTAGGGTCCATGAATACGAGGGCAGGGGAGTCCCCATTGCCCCCGGCAGTACACGGTGAGACGGCCCGGCGCCGTCGTAAAGACGAGCAGGTGGATACGTGACGAATCTGATGCCTACAGCCGCCGGCGAGCCCTCTATCGGTGGCCTCGGCGACCAGGTCTACAACCGGCTGCTCGGTGAGCGGATCATCTTTCTCGGCCAGGCGGTCGACGACGACATCGCCAACAAGATCACCGCGCAGCTCCTCCTCCTTGCCGCCGACCCCGACAAGGACATCTACCTCTACATCAACAGCCCCGGCGGCTCGATCACGGCCGGCATGGCGATCTACGACACCATGCAGTTCATCAAGAACGACGTGGTGACCATCGCCATGGGCCTCGCCGCCTCCATGGGCCAGTTCCTTCTCAGCGCGGGTACCCCGGGCAAGCGCTTCGCGCTGCCGAACGCCGAGATCCTGATCCACCAGCCCTCCGCCGGCCTGGCCGGTTCGGCCTCCGACATCAAGATCCACGCGGAGCGGCTGCTGCACACCAAGCGGCGCATGGCCGAGCTCACGTCCCAGCACACGGGCCAGACCATCGAGCAGGTCACCCGCGACTCGGACCGCGACCGTTGGTTCGACGCGAACGAGGCCAAGGACTACGGCCTCATCGACGACGTGATTCCCACGGCCGCCGGTATGCCGGGCGGCGGCGGCACCGGGGCCTGATGCCCCAGCACAGCCCCCAGCCGACCGTCACAGCCCCTAGGAGAGAGACAGTGAACGACTTCCCCGGCAACGGCCTGTACGAGCACGCACGCGCCGAATACACGGGTCCCGCCGCCGAGTCCCGTTACGTGATCCCGCGCTTCGTGGAGCGCACCTCGCAGGGCGTGCGTGAGTACGACCCGTACGCGAAGCTCTTCGAGGAGCGCGTGATCTTCCTCGGTGTCCAGATCGACGACGCGTCGGCCAACGACGTCATGGCGCAGCTGCTGTGCCTGGAGTCGATGGACCCGGACCGCGACATCTCGATCTACATCAACAGCCCGGGCGGCTCCTTCACGGCCCTGACTGCGATCTACGACACGATGCAGTTCGTGAAGCCGGACGTCCAGACGGTCTGCATGGGCCAGGCCGCGTCCGCCGCCGCCGTCCTGCTGGCCGCCGGTACGCCGGGCAAGCGCATGGCGCTGCCGAACGCGCGCGTGCTGATCCACCAGCCGTACAGCGAGACGGGTCGGGGCCAGGTCTCCGACCTCGAAATCGCGGCGAACGAGATCCTCCGGATGCGTGCGCAGCTGGAGGACCTGCTGGCCAAGCACTCGAAGACGCCGATCGACAAGATCCGCGAGGACATCGAGCGCGACAAGATCCTCACGGCCGAGGACGCCCTGTCGTACGGCCTGATCGACCAGATCATCTCCACCCGGAAGATGAACAACGCCGACGTCCGCTGACCCGGACCTGTATCGTCCACCACTCCTCGGCACGGTCCACGTGGAAGTGAACCGTGCCAAGGGGGGCCCGAACGGGGGGCCCGGCAAGGTACCGTCGGACATAAGGCAGCACCAGGAGCCGCTGGACCCAGGCGACTCCCAGGCGAAGGGGAAGCACACCGTGGCACGCATCGGTGACGGCGGCGATCTGCTCAAGTGCTCGTTCTGCGGCAAGAGCCAGAAGCAGGTCAAGAAGCTCATCGCAGGGCCCGGTGTGTACATCTGCGACGAGTGCATCGACCTCTGCAACGAGATCATCGAGGAAGAACTCGCGGAGACGAGCGAGGTCCGCTGGGAGGAACTCCCCAAGCCCCGCGAGATCTACGAGTTCCTTGAGGGCTACGTCGTCGGCCAGGAGTCGGCGAAGAAGGCTCTCTCGGTCGCGGTGTACAACCACTACAAGCGCGTCCAGGCCGGTGAGAACGGCGGCGGCCAGAGCCGCGAGGACGCCATCGAGTTGGCGAAGTCCAACATCCTCCTGCTCGGCCCCACGGGCTCGGGCAAGACCCTCCTCGCCCAGACCCTGGCCCGCATGCTGAACGTGCCGTTCGCGATCGCCGACGCGACCGCGCTCACGGAGGCGGGCTATGTCGGCGAGGACGTCGAGAACATCCTGCTGAAGCTCATCCAGGCCGCTGACTACGACGTCAAGAAGGCCGAGACGGGCATCATCTACATCGACGAGATCGACAAGGTCGCCCGCAAGAGCGAGAACCCGTCGATCACGCGTGATGTGAGCGGCGAGGGCGTCCAGCAGGCCCTGCTGAAGATCCTGGAGGGCACGACGGCCTCGGTCCCGCCGCAGGGCGGCCGTAAACACCCCCACCAGGAGTTCATCCAGATCGACACGACGAACGTGCTGTTCATCGTGGGCGGCGCCTTCTCGGGTCTGGAGAAGCTCATCGAGTCCAGGGCCGGCGCGAAGGGCATCGGCTTCGGCGCGACGATCCGCTCGAAGCGGGAGCTGCAGGCCAAGGACCAGTTCGAGGACGTCATGCCCGAGGACCTGGTGAAGTTCGGCATGATCCCCGAGTTCATCGGCCGCCTGCCCGTCATCACCTCGGTCCACAACCTGGACCGCGAGGCCCTGCTCCAGATCCTCATCGAGCCGCGCAACGCACTCGTCAAGCAGTACGAGCGCCTCTTCGAACTCGACGGTGTGGAGCTGGACTTCGAGCGCGAGGCCCTCGAAGCCATCGCCGACCAGGCCATCCTCCGCCAGACCGGCGCCCGCGGCCTGCGCGCCATCATGGAGGAAGTCCTCCAGGGCGTCATGTACGAGGTCCCGTCCCGCAAGGACGTGGCCCGGGTCGTCATCACGGCGGACGTCGTCCTGTCGAACGTCAACCCGACCCTGATCCCGCGCGACGCGCGGGGCCGCGGCCCGGGCGAGCAGAAGACGGCGTAGCCGCTACGGCTGCTTCCTGTACGACACGAAGGGCGCCCGGTCAGTCAACTGACCGGGCGCCCTTCGTAGTTGAGGCCTCCGGGGCTAGATCTTCACCCGAACTTCCTTGCGCAGCTTGGTCGTCATGGAGACGGCGGTGTCCTTGGACACGTCGGCCGTGTTGTCGCCGGGGGAGACCATCGCGATGGTGCTGTAGTCGGCCCAGGCGCAGAACCAGTCGGTCTGCTGCTTCTTGGTGAGCTGGTTGGTCCCCTTGGCCGCCTGGCACTTCATGACCGCGCCGTTGACGTCGACCGACTCGGGCTCCCCGACCAGTTCGCTGCCGCCCGTCGAGCTGCTGCTGGAGGAGTTGCTCTCCTTGACGTCCTTCTGGATGTCCGCGAAGAACGCGTCCAGGGCCTTCTCCGGATCGGCGATCTTGCCGTAGGCGCCGACGAGTTGGACGCCCTTGGCCGTGAGCAGCTCCGACGCGCTGGGCGCGGTGGAGGGGTCGCTCGGGTTGTAGCCGCTCAGGTCGGCCGTCGTGTAGGCGCCGAAGACGGCGGTGCCGTTCTTGACGCCGCTCTTCTCCAGGTCCTTCACGGTCGACGAGCCGCTGTCGCTGGTGTCGCCGTCCTTGGTCGCCCGGTTGTAGTCACTGAGCACCTTCGCCGGCGTCGTCAGCTTGTGCGGACCGTCGTCCGCGAGACCGGACGACCCGGTGTAGCCGAGCACGAAGTACACGCCCACACCGATGGCGGCCACGACCGCCACCGCGCCGATGATGAGCCCGGTCTTCTTCTTCCCGCCGGGCGCCGGCGGCTGCGGAACGCCGTACGGCGGCTGCCCGTAAGGAGGTTGGCCGTACGGCGCCTGCTGCCCGTACTGCGGCTGCGGCTGGCCGTAGGGGCCCTGTGGCGGGACGCCCTGCGGGGGCTGGGGCTGCGCCGGGTAGCCGTAGCCGGGCTGGGCGGGGGGAGCCTGCTGGGGGTAGCCGTAGCCGGGCTGGGGGGCGCCCTGCGGCGCCTGCTGGGGAGGCTGGCCGTAAGGACCCGGCTGACCGTACGGACCGGGCTGCTGAGGCTGCCCGCCGTACGGGCCCGGCTGGTTGTAGCTCATTTCTGGGTTCCCCTCCAGATGCTTATGTGATCCCGACATCCTGGCCCAGTCACAGGAAGCGCAGAGCATCGGGGGGCGCACCGTTACAGAACAAACGCGTTTCGGGACACCCCCGCGACACCCCTAAACTGGGCCCGTGACCGAGAACGCTCAGCAGCAGCCATCAGCGCCCGACTCCGAACTGCCGACCCAGTACGCGCCGGCCGATGTAGAGGGGCCGCTGTACGAGCGCTGGGTGGAGCGGGGCTACTTCGAAGCGGACGCGAAGAGCGAGAAGCCGCCGTACACGATCGTCATCCCGCCGCCGAACGTCACGGGCAGCCTGCACCTCGGGCACGCCTTCGAGCACACGCTCATCGACGCCCTCACGCGCCGCAAGCGCATGCAGGGCTACGAGACGCTGTGGCAGCCCGGCATGGACCACGCCGGCATCGCCACGCAGAACGTCGTCGAGCGCGAGCTGGGCAAGGAGGGCAAGTCCCGCCACGACCTGGGCCGCGAGGCCTTCGTCGAGCGCGTCTGGCAGTGGAAGGGCGAGTCCGGCGGCCAGATCTCCGGCCAGATGCGCCGCCTCGGCGACGGCGTCGCCTGGTCCCGCGAGCGCTTCACCATGGACGAGGGTCTCTCCCAGTCCGTCCAGACCATCTTCAAGCGGCTCTACGACGACGAGTTGATCTACCGCGCCGAGCGCATCATCAACTGGTGCCCGCGCTGTCTCACCGCGATCTCCGACATCGAGGTCGAGTACCAGGACGACGACGGCGAGCTCGTCTCCATGAAGTACGGCGACGGGGACGAGACCATCGTCGTCGCCACGACGCGCGCCGAGACCATGCTCGGTGACACGGCTGTCGCCGTTCACCCGTCGGACGAGCGCTACAAGCACCTTGTCGGCAAGCTCATCAGGCTGCCGCTGACCGACCGTTCCATCCCGGTCGTCGCGGACGAGCACGTCGACCCCGAGTTCGGCACGGGTGCCGTCAAGGTCACCCCGGCCCACGACCCGAACGACTTCGAGATCGGCCAGCGGCACGACCTGCCGGCCATCACGGTCATGGACGAGCACGCCGTCATCACCGTCCCCGGCCCCTTCCAGGGCCAGGACCGCCTCGAAGCCCGCTCCGCGATCGTCGCCGCCCTGCGCGCCGAGGGCCGGATCGTCGCCGAGAAGCGGCCGTACGTCCACTCGGTCGGCCACTGCTCGCGCTGCAAGACGACCATCGAGCCGCGGCTGTCCATGCAGTGGTGGGTCAAGGTCGCCCCGCTCGCGAAGGCGGCCGGCGACGCGGTCCGCGACGGCCGGGTCAAGATCCACCCGCAGGAGATGGAGAAGCGCTACTTCGACTGGGTCGACAACCTCCACGACTGGTGCATCTCACGGCAGTTGTGGTGGGGCCACCGCATCCCGGTCTGGTACGGCCCGAACGGCGAGGTCGTCTGCGTCGGCCCCGACGACGAGGCCCCCACGGGTGAGGGCTGGCACCAGGACACCGACGTCCTCGACACCTGGTTCTCCTCCGGCCTGTGGCCCTTCTCGACCCTCGGCTGGCCCGAACAGACCGAGTCGCTCGCGAAGTTCTACCCGAACTCCGTCCTGGTCACCGGCTACGACATCCTCTTCTTCTGGGTCGCCCGGATGATGATGTTCGGCCTCTACGCGATGGACGGCACCCCGCCGTTCCACACCATCGCCCTGCACGGCATGGTCCGCGACCAGTTCGGCAAGAAGATGTCCAAGTCCTTCGGGAACGCGGTCAATCCGCTCGACTGGATGGACAAGTACGGCTCCGACGCGCTCCGTTTCACCCTCGCGCGCGGCGCCAACCCGGGCGTCGACGTCCCGATCGGCGAGGACTGGGTCCAGGGCTCCCGCAACTTCGCCAACAAGCTCTGGAACGCGACCCGTTTCGCCCTCATGAACGGCGCGACGATCGAGGGCGACCTGCCCGACGCGTCGGAGATGTCGGCGACCGACCGCTGGATCCTGTCCCGCCTCAACTCCACGGTCGCCGAAGTCGACGCGCTCTACGAGGACTACCAGTTCGCGAAGCTCTCCGACGCGCTGTTCCACTTCGCGTGGGACGAAGTCTTCGACTGGTACGTCGAGTTGTCCAAGACGACGTTCATGGCGGGCGGCGAACCGGCCGAGGTCTCCAAGCGCGTCCTGGGCGAAGTCCTCGACGTCACCCTGAAGTTGCTGCACCCGATCGTCCCCTTCGTCACGGAGACGCTCTGGACGACCCTCACGGGCGGCGAGTCGGTCGTCATCGCGGACTGGCCGAAGGACTCGGGCTTCCGTGACACACCGGCCGAGAAGGAGATCGAGACCCTCCAGCAGGTCATCACCGAGGTCCGCCGTTTCCGCGCCGACCAGGGCCTCCAGCCCGGCCAGCGCGTCCCGGCCCGCCTCACGCTGGACGGCACGGCCCTGGCGCCCCACGAGGCCGCCATCCGCCAGCTCCTCCGCCTCCAGCCGGAGGGCGACGCCTTCGCGGCGACGGCCACCCTCCCGGTCGGCGGCGCCACGGTCGCCCTCGACCTCTCCGGCACGATCGACATCGCGGCGGAACGGAAGCGCCTCGCGAAGGACCTCGCCGCCGCCGAGAAGGAGAAGGCCCAGGCAACGGCCAAGCTCGGCAACGAGGCGTTCCTGGCCAAGGCCCCGGACAACGTGGTCGACAAGATCCGCGGCCGCCTCTCCAAGGCCGACGAGGACATCGCCCGCATCAAGGCCCAGCTGGACGGCTTGCCTCAGCAGTAGCCAACCCAGGGGCGCGGGGAACTGCGCGACCAGCCACACTCCTCCCCGCGCCCGCCAGTCAGGACCAGCCACCGCCTTCCTCGGGCGCACCCCTAAACTGGCCCTGTGACCGACAGCGACCCCTTCGACGAGATCATCGACGCCGAGACCGACCGCGACCCCGACCTCGCGGTCATCGAGGCCGGCAGCCGCACCCTCCGCACCCAGGGCACCGGCGCCCCCCAGGCAGACGTCCCCGGCCGCCCGGAAGACCCCGCCCTGGACAAGGCCCTGCGCGACGTGGAGGCCGAGCTCGCGACCCGCTGGGGCGAGACCAAGCTGGAGCCGTCGGTCAGCCGTATCGCCGCGCTGATGGACGTCCTGGGCGACCCCCAGCGCTCGTACCCCTCGATCCACATCACCGGCACGAACGGAAAGACGTCCACGGCCCGCATGATCGAGGCGCTGCTCGGCGCCTTCGAACTGCGCACCGGCCGCTACACCTCCCCGCACGTCCAGTCGATCACCGAGCGCATCAGCCTCGACGGCGCCCCGATCTCCGCCGAGCGCTTCATCGAGACGTACGAGGACATCAAGCCGTACGTCGAGATGGTGGACGCGCAGCAGGAGTTCCGCCTGTCGTTCTTCGAGGTGCTGACGGGCATGGCGTACGCCGCGTTCGCGGACGCGCCGGTCGACGTGGCCGTCGTAGAGGTCGGGATGGGCGGGACCTGGGACGCCACCAACGTCATCGACGCCGCCGTCGCCGTAGTGACCCCCATCGATCTCGACCACACCGACCGCCTCGGCGAGACGACAGGCGAGATCGCCACGGAGAAGGCCGGCATCGTCAAGCAGGACGCGACCGTGATCCTGGCGCAGCAGCCGGTGGACGCGGCGCAGGTGCTGCTGAAGAAGGCCGTCGAGGTGGACGCGACCGTGGCCCGGGAGGGGCTGGAGTTCGGGGTCGTGTCCCGGCATGTCGCGGTCGGCGGACAGCTCGTCAATCTGCGCGGCCTCGGTGGCGAGTACGAGGAGATCTACCTCCCGCTGCACGGCCCGTACCAGGCGCACAACGCCGCCGTGGCGCTCGCCGCCGTGGAAGCGTTCTTCGGGGTCGGGGCGCAGCGGCCCGATCCGCTTGCCATCGACACGGTGCGGAAGGCGTTCGCGTCCGTCACCTCGCCGGGGCGGTTGGAGGTTGTGCGGCGGTCGCCGACCGTTGTGCTCGACGCGGCGCACAACCCCGCGGGCGCCCGTGCGACCGCCGAAGCCGTGGCCGAGGCCTTCGACTTCAGCAAGCTGATCGGGGTCGTGGGCGCCAGCGGCGACAAGAACGTGCGCGGGCTGCTCGAAGCCTTCGAGCCGATGTTCGCCGAGGTCGTCGTCACGCAGAACTCCAGTCACCGCGCGATGGACGTGGACGAGCTGGCCGGGATCGCCGTCGAGGTGTTCGGCGACGAGCGCGTGCAGGTCGAACCGCGGCTGCCCGACGCCCTGGAGGCCGCGATCACGCTGGCCGAGGAGGACGGCGAGTTCGCGGGCGGCGGTGTGCTCGTCACCGGTTCCGTCATCACCGTGGGTGAGGCCCGACTGCTCCTGGGGAGGGGCTGACTTTCCGTGCGTACGCTCTGTTCTTCCACGCTGATCGGCGAGTTCTTCGTGATCGGCTTCGCCGGGCTCGTGGCCATGAAGGACCCGGACCTGACCACCTCCACCGTGTGGACGGTCAGCGGGATCGCGATGTTCCTGTCCGTCGCGCTGTGCGGTGTGGTGACCCGGCCGGGCGGCATCGCGCTCGGCTGGGCGCTGCAGATCGCGCTGATCGCGTCGGGCTTCGTGGTGCCGTCGATGTTCTTCCTCGGGGCGATCTTCGCGGCCCTGTGGTGGGCCTCGGTCCACTACGGCCGGAAGATCGACGAGGCGAAGGCGAGGTTCGCGGCGCAGGCCGCGCAGGCCGGCTCCACTACACCTGACGTTGCGTAATGGGCGCATGGACACGCCCTGTAGCCTCGGCCTTGTCGTGAGACGACCGTGAGTCGACCCGCATCATCATGATCGAAGGAGCCCCGTCGTGACCCAGCGCACCCTCGTCCTGCTCAAGCCCGACGCCGTACGTCGTGGCCTGACCGGCGAGATCATCAGCCGGATCGAGCGCAAAGCCGGCTGGCAGATCACCGCGCTGGAGCTGCGCACCCTGGACCAGGACACCCTGGAGCAGCACTACGGCGAGCACAAGGGCAAGCCGTTCTACGAGCCGCTGGTTGAGTTCATGGCCTCCGGTCCCGTCGTCGCCCTGATCGTCGAGGGCGAGCGGGTCATCGAGGGCGTACGCCAGCTGGCCGGTCCGACCGACCCGATCGCCGCCGCGCCGGGATCGATCCGCGGCGACTTCGGAGTCATCGTGCGGGAGAACCTGATCCACGCCTCGGACTCCGAGGAGTCCGCCGAACGCGAGGTGAAGATCTTCTTCCCCGGGCGCGGCTGAATCTCCATCAGTAACCCACATGCCTGACCAGGGACGGCCGCGATTTTCCGGCCGTCTCTTGGCATATGCGTGCCGATCGGGGGAACGAGTGCCCCCGTTGGGCCGTCTCCACAAGCGAGGCGGTGCCTCACATGCTGACAATGGCGAAGACCCTCGCGCAGGGTTCGTGATGGCGCGTCTACGATGGAAGCCTTCACGTCACTGCACCCACTTCGCCGACCTGAAAAGCCCTCAAAAGCTCCCAGGAAGGCCAGACGAATCCTGATGGGGAACTCAATGTCGTTCATCGGCCGTGACATGGCTGTCGACCTCGGGACCGCCAACACGCTGGTGTACGTCAGGGGTCGCGGGATCGTACTCAACGAGCCGTCCGTCGTCGCCATCAACACCAACACCGGTGGCATTCTCGCGGTCGGCTCCGAAGCCAAGAAGATGATCGGGCGCACGCCCGGCAACATCGTTGCCGTGCGTCCGCTGAAGGACGGTGTCATCGCCGACTTCGAGATCACCGAGCGCATGCTCCGCTACTTCATCCTGAAGATCCACAAGCGGCGCTATCTGGCCCGCCCCCGTGTCGTCGTCTGTGTGCCCTCGGGCATCACGGGCGTCGAGCGCCGTGCCGTCATCGAGGCGTCGTCCCAGGCCGGCGCCCGCCAGGTGCACATCATCGAGGAGCCCATGGCCGCGGCCATCGGTTCCGGCCTGCCGGTCCACGAGGCCACGGGCAACATGGTGGTGGACATCGGCGGCGGCACCACGGAGGTCGCGGTCATCTCGCTCGGTGGCATCGTCACCGCCCAGTCCATCCGCGTCGCGGGCGACGAGTTGGACAACGCGATCATCCAGCACATCAAGAAGGAGTACTCGCTCCTTCTGGGTGAGCGGACGGCTGAGCAGATCAAGATCACGATCGGTTCCGCGTACGACCTCGACGACGACCAGCACACCGAAATCCGCGGCCGGGACCTGGTCTCCGGCCTGCCCAAGACCGTTGTCATCTCCGCCGGCGAAGTCCGCAAGGCGATCGAAGAGCCCGTCAACGCGATCGTCGACGCGGTGAAGACGACCCTCGACAAGTGCCCGCCGGAGCTGTCCGGCGACATCATGGACCGAGGAATCGTTCTGACCGGCGGCGGAGCCCTGCTGAAGGGGCTCGACGAGCGGCTGCGCCGGGAGACCGGCATGCCGATCCACATCGCCGAGGACCCGCTGGACAGCGTGGCGCTCGGCTCCGGCAAGTGCGTCGAGGAGTTCGAGGCGCTCCAGCAGGTTCTGGACGCCCAGCCGCGCAGATGACGTAACGCTTCGATTCCGCCGTACGGGATGATCTCCTCTCGTGCGGCGGATCGTTGATACGGAGGCATAGGCTCCGTCATAGGCCTCCATTCACATCTGACGGGGCCTCCGTACACACACCTGCATACCTGAACCTCTGCACATTTCTATGAGGAAGGCACGGCCGCCGCACGTGAGGGACACACGAGAGAGCCGGCTGCTCCTGGTGCTGCTGATCGCCGTAGCGTTCGCGTTGATCACGGTGGACATCCGGGGAGGGCAGGACTCGCCCGTCGACGGAGCCCGCGGGGCCGCGGCCGCCGTGTTCGGCCCGATCGAGAACGGCGTGTCGTCCGCCGTCGACCCGGTCGGTGACGCGGTCTCCGCGGTCCGCGACTCCGGTGAGCGGCACGACCGGCTCGCCGTCCTGGAGAAGGAGAACGCGGCCCTCAAGGCGAAGCTCGGCAGCGACGACCGCAACCGCAGCCGCCTGACCCAGCTCGACAAGATGCTGAAGGTGGCCGGCGAGGGCCAGTACGGCATCAAGGGCGCCCAGGTCATCGCGATAGGAGCCGCGCAGAGCTTCTCCTGGACGATCACCATCGACGTCGGCGCCAACGACGGCATCAAGCGCGACATGACCGTCCTGAACGGGAATGGGCTGGTCGGCCGCGTCACGACTGTCGGGCCCGACGCCTCCACCGTCCTCCTCGCCAACGACCCCGACTTCACCGTCGGCACCCGCATGGAGGGCAACGACGAACTCGGCTTCGCCTCCGGCGAGGGCGACGGTCCGCTGCGCGTCGAACTCCTCAACGGCAAGGCCGAGGTGCAGAAGGGGGACCGTCTGGTCACCTTCGGCTCGCAGGCCGACAAGCCGTTCGTGCCCGGTGTCCCGGTCGGTGTCGTCTCCCGCGTCGACCCCTCCGGCGGCGGCCTGACCCGCACGCTGTACGTCACGCCGTACGTCAACTTCACCAAGCTCGACATCGTCGGCGTGGTCGTGGAGGCCCCGAAGAAGGACCCGCGTGACACGGTCCTGCCGGCGAAGCCCAAGCCGACCCCGATCCCGACGGTGACCGTCACGGTCACCCCGTCCGCGAACGCGCCGGTCGACGGCCAGCAACAGCAGTAGGAGCCCTTCCCCATGCGTGTCAACCGGATCCTGCTCTCCGTGCCGCTGGTCGTCGTCGCCCTCGTGATCCAGGTGAGCGTCCTCGCCCGCCTCCACCTCCCGGGCGCCGTCCCCGACCTGCTGCTCCTCACGGTCCTCGGCCTGGCCATGGTCTACGGCCATGTCGCGGGCGCCCTCATCGGCTTCGGCGCGGGCCTCCTCGCCGACCTGGCCCCGCCCGCCGACCACGCGGCCGGCCGGTACGCCCTCGTCCTGTGCGTCATCGGCTACCTCGCGGGCCTGGCGAAACCGGAGAACGGCCGCCTGAAGTCGGCGACCGGCCCGATGGCCGTCGTGGTCGCCGCCGCCATCGGCGCCACCCTGCTCTACGCCGGTGTCGGCGCCCTCGTCGGCGACACCGCCGCCCGCCATGTCGGCCTGGGCAGCCTGCTGTTCACGGCCTCCCTGTACGACCTGCTGCTCGCCCCGTTCGTCGTCCCCGGGATCATGGCGCTGGCCCGGCGCGCCGACAACGACCCGCTCGCGGAGACCAACGCCGCCAAGTCGGCCGACATCTCCTCGGGTTGGCTCTCCTCGGGCACCGGCCTGAAGATCGGCGGCCAGCGCGGCGGCCTGCGGATGAAGACCGCACGCGCGCGCGTGGCCCGTGCGGGACGTATCAAGGGGGTCAAGAGGCTTTGACCACCGGGGAGTTGGCGCACGGACTCACAGGTCCGTCGTATAGGACTCATACACGCATCGTGTACACGCACTGAGAGGGGGAGGCAGCACAAGTGACCAACATCCCGGAGACCGGTCGGACTCCACGGGTTCAGATCAGGCTCGTCGTCATCCAGATTCTCGTCCTCTCCCTCCTCGGCACCCTCGGCGGGCGCCTCTGGTACCTGCAGATCCGTGAGGGCGCCGCGTACCAGAAGGAAGCGTCCGGCAACCACGTCCAGCAGGTCGTCGAGCCCGCGGTGCGCGGTTCGATACTGGACGCGCGCGGTGTGCCCCTCGCCGACAACGAGACCCGGCTCGTGGTCTCCGCCTCCCGCACCGACCTGCTGAAGCAGGCGGACGACGGCAAGGCCGTCCTCACCAAGCTGGCCGGCGTGCTGGGCCTGAAGCCCGCGGACGTCATCCAGAAGGTCCGGCTGTGCGACGCGAAGACCCCGCAGCCCTGCTGGAACGGCTCGCCCTACCAGCCCATCCCGATCACCGACGAGGCCACCGCCAAGCAGGCCCTGCAGATCCGCGAGCGCGCCGAGGACTTCCCCGGCATCACCGCCGAGCCCGAGGCCGTACGGCGCTACGCGGCCCCCGGCGACGCCAACGCGGCCCAGGTCCTCGGCTACCTCTCGCCGGTCACCGACGACGAGATCACCCAGGCCAAGGACAGCGACTCGCCGTATCTGCGCTCCGACCAGGTCGGCCGCTCGGGCCTTGAGCGCGAGTACGACAAGGAGCTGCGCGGCAAGGCCGGCGTCACCCGCTACGAGGTCGACAACCTCGGCCGCGTCATCGGCAAGGCCAAGTCCGACGCGCCGGAGCCCGGTTCGAACCTCGTCACCAGCATCGACGCCCGCGTGCAGCGCGTCGCCGAGTACCAGCTCGACAAGGCGATGAAGACCGCCCGCACGCAGTTCGACAAGATCACCGGCGAGAACTACAAGGCCGACTCCGGTGCCGTGGTCGTGATGGAGGCCAAGACCGGCCGGATCGTCGCCATGGCGTCCGCGCCGACGTACGACCCGAACGTCTGGGTCGGCGGCATCTCCGCCAAGGACTACAAGCAGCTCACCGGCAAGAACTCCGACTACCCGCTGCTGAACCGCGCCATACAGGGTCAGTCGGCGCCCGGTTCGACGTTCAAGGTGGTCTCCACGGCCGCCGCGGTCGAGGCCGGCTACACGTGGGACGGCGGCTACCCCTGCACGAGTTCGTACTCGGTGGGCGGCCAGGTCTTCAAGAACTTCGAGGGCGAGAACTTCGGCCCCATCTCGCTGGGCCGCGCGCTGGAGGTCTCCTGCGACACCGTCTTCTACGGTCTCGCCGACGCCCAGTGGAAGAAGGACGGCGGCATCAACCCGAAGAAGGGTGAGCCCAAGGACTACTTCTACAAGGCGGCCCACCAGTTCGGCCTCGGCAAGGTCACCGGCGTCGACCTCCCGAACGAGGTCACCGGCCGGATCCCGGACCGCAAGTGGAAGCAGGAGACCTGGGAGGCCAACAAGGCCTACTGGTGCAAGACCGGCAAGAAGGGCGGCACGTACGTCCAGCAGATCGCGTACGAGAACTGCCTCGAAGGCAACAAGATGCGCGAGGGCGACTCGATCAACTACTCCATCGGCCAGGGCGACACCCTCGTCACGCCGATCCAGGAGGCCATGGTCTACGGCGCGCTCGCCAACGGCGGCACCGAGTACGTCCCGACCATCGGCAAGGCGATCGTCAGCGCCGACGGCAAGACGGTCCAGGAGATCAAGCCGCAGGTGAAGGCGAAGCTGCCGATCAGCGCGGCCACCCACAAGGGCATCGACAAGGCCCTCGCGGGCGTGGTCACCAGCGGTACCGCCGCCTGGAAGTTCCAGGGCTGGCCGCAGGACAAGATCGAACTGCACGCCAAGACGGGTACGGCGGAGGTCTACGGCAAGCAGACCACCTCCTGGTTCGCCACGTACACCAAGGACTACACGGTCGTCATGACGATCGCGCAGGCCGGTACGGGTTCCGGTGCCTCCGGTGAGGCCGTGCGCAACATCTACAACGCGATGTACGGCGTCCAGGCCGACGGCTCCATCGACAAGAAGAAGGCGATGCTGCCCACGCCGCAGACGAGCCTGCCGAAGGTCCGCGCCGACGGCACGATCGCCTCCCCGAAGATCACCGCCGACCCGGCCAAGGAGCTGGAGAAGCAGCAGGAGAAGGCGACCGAGGGCGGCGTCACGCCCGCGGACGACACCCAGCAGCCGGCCATCGCGCCCTCACCGTCCACCACCAACAGCAACACCCGCAGGCGTCCGCGCAGAAGGGGAAACCGGAGGATGCTCACGTGACCGGCAACAGCTTCTCCGTCTCCGGATACGGGCCCGACCGGGCCGGCTGGACGCGGGTGTTCGCCCGTGACTCGCTGGCCCGCCGGCTGGACTGGCCGATACTGCTGTCGGCGGTCGGCCTGTCCCTGATCGGCTCGCTCCTCGTCTTCTCGGCGACCCGCAACCGCACCGAGATCAACCAGGGCGACCAGTACTACTTCCTGATCCGGCACCTGATGAACACCGGCATCGGCATCGGCCTGATGATCGCCGTGATCTGGGTCGGCCACCGCACCCTGCGCGTCGTCGTCCCGTTCCTCTACGGCGCCTCGGTGTTCGGCATCCTGCTGGTGCTCACCCCGCTGGGTTCCACGGTCAACGGCGCGCACTCCTGGATCGTGCTCGGCGGCGGCTTCTCGCTCCAGCCCTCGGAGTTCGTGAAGATCACGATCATCCTGGGCATGGCGATGATCCTCGCCGCCCGGGTCGACGCGGGCGACAAGCCCCACCCCGACCACCGCACGGTCCTCCAGGCCCTGGGCCTCGCCTCGGTCCCGATGATGATCGTCATGCTGATGCCCGACCTCGGCTCCGTCATGGTCATGGTCATCATCGTGCTCGGCGTGCTGCTGGCCTCCGGCGCCTCCAACCGCTGGATCTTCGGCCTGCTCGGCGCGGGCACCCTGGGCGCGATCGCCGTGTGGCAGCTGCACTTCCTGGACGAGTACCAGATCGCCCGCTTCGCCGCCTTCGCCAACCCGAGCCTCGACCCGGCAGGCGTCGGCTACAACACCAACCAGGCCCGCATTGCGATCGGCTCCGGCGGCCTCACCGGCGAGGGCCTCTTCCACGGCTCCCAGACGACGGGCCAGTTCGTCCCGGAACAGCAGACGGACTTCGTCTTCACCGTCGCGGGCGAGGAGTTGGGCTTCGTCGGCGCGGGCCTGATCCTCGTCCTCCTCGGCGTGGTCCTGTGGCGCGCCTGCCGCATCGCCCGCGACTCGACCGAGCTCTACGGCACGATCGTCGCCGCCGGGATCGTCGCCTGGTTCGCCTTCCAGGCCTTCGAGAACGTCGGCATGACCCTCGGCATCATGCCGGTCACCGGCCTGCCACTGCCGTTCGTGTCGTACGGAGGTACGTCGATGTTCGCGGTGTGGCTCGCGGTGGGGTTGCTGCAGTCGATCCGGGTGCAGCGCCCGATGTCCGCATAGTCACCATCTTTGCCCGGTCGTTACCGCCCCATTTACCCGAGTTTCCCGAGGGTTCATTTGGGACGCCCCCTGCCATCCCGGCTCGTCAGCAACTAGATTCGGTGCATGGCGGACACAAAGCGCGAGATCGAGCGTAAGTACGAGTCCGACGAGAGCGGTTTGCCCGACCTGACCGGCGTCGCCGGGGTGGTGTCCGTGATCGACAAGGGCGTCGTGAGTCTGGACGCCGTCTACTACGACACGGCCGACGAGCGCCTCGCCGCCGCCTCACTGACCCTGCGCCGCCGCACCGGCGGTTCCGACGCGGGCTGGCACCTGAAGGTGCCGGTCGCGCCCGGTGTCCGCGACGAGATCCGGGAACCGCTCTCCGACACCGTGCCGCGCACCCTCGCCGGACTGGTCCGCTCCCGTGTGCGCGAGGCCGAGCTGCTGCCCGCCGTCCGCCTGCGCTCCGACCGCGACGTACGCCACCTCGTGGACGCCGAGGGCAAGCTCCTCGCCGAGGTCAGCGTGGACGCCGTACACGCGGAACGCCTCACCGACGGCGGCGGCACCGCCCAGTGGACCGAGATCGAGGTCGAACTCGCCGATGACGGCGACCCGGCGTTCCTCGACAAGGTGGAGAAACGGTTGCGCAAGGCGGGGGTACGGCAGTCGTCGTCCGCCTCCAAGCTGGCGCGGGCGCTGGCGGAGACGCGCCCGTCGGGGTCGGGCAAGAAGAAGCGCAAGGCACCGCCCGTGCCCGAGGAGCCCGCGGATCCGGTCACCGCCGGCGACCACGTCCTCGCCTACGTCCGCGCCCAGCGCGACGCCATCCTCGAACTCGACCCGGCCGTACGGCAGGACGCGTACGACTCCGTCCACCGGATGCGGGTCGCCACCCGCCGGCTGCGCAGCACGTTCCGCTCGTACGGCAAGGTCCTCGACCGTACGATCACCGACCCGATCGGCGAGGAACTGCGGTGGCTGGCAGGCGAGTTGGGGGTGGACCGGGACCGGGAGGTCATGACCGAGCGCCTGACGACGGTCCTCGGCGAACTGCCCCGCACGCTGATCTCCGGCCCGATCCGCACCCGCCTGCGCACCTGGGCCAACGCCCGGCGCGGTGGTTCACGGCGTCGGCTGATCGGTGTCCTGGACTCCAAGCGGTATCTCGCGCTCCTCGACACCCTGGACGCGCTGGTCGCCGAACCGCCCCTGCTGCCCGACGCGGTCGGCAAGCCGGAGAAGGTGATCGGCAAGGCCGTACGCAAGGACTTCGGAAAGGTCTCCGCGCTCGTCGAGGAGGCGATCGAGGCGCCGCCCGGACCGGACCGCGACCTCGCGCTGCACGAGGCCCGCAAGAAGGCCAAGCGCACCCGGTACGCGGCGGAGGCGGCGACGCCGGCCCTCGGTAGCCCGGCCCGCGCGCTCGCCAAGTCCATGAAGTCGCTGACCACCCTGCTCGGTGAGCACCAGGACAGCGTGATGGTCCGCGTGACCCTGCGGGAGCTGTCCGCGGTGGCGCACGCGGCGGGGGAGAGCTCGTTCACGTACGGAGTGCTGTACGGGCGGGAGGAGCAGCGGGCGGCCGGGGTGGAGGCGGCGTTGCCGGAGGTGTGGAAGGGGATCGTGGCCGAGGGGTCCGTCCAGGTGTGACGGCTGGTGCGTACGGGTGAGGTCCGGGATCGCGTTAGTCTGGATGGTCACCCGTCCGTTCAGTCCCGCTCACGAAGGTTCGCGAGATGCCTGCCGAAGTCGCTGCGGCCGCAGAGTCCGTGTTTCCGCAGCTCGAAGCCCTGCTCCCGCATGTGCAGAAGCCGATCCAGTACGTCGGCGGCGAGCTCAACTCCACGGTCAAGCCGTGGGAGTCGTGCGATGTCCGCTGGGCGTTGATGTACCCGGACGCGTACGAGGTCGGCCTGCCCAACCAGGGCGTCATGATCCTCTACGAGGTCCTGAACGAGCAGGAGGGCGTCCTCGCCGAGCGCACGTACAGCGTGTGGCCGGACCTGGAGGCGCTGATGCGGGAGCACAAGGTCCCGCAGTTCACGGTCGACAGCCACCGCCCGGTGGGCGCGTTCGACGTGTTCGGGCTCAGCTTCTCCACCGAGCTCGGCTACACGAACATGCTCACGGCCCTGGACCTGGCGGGCATCCCGCTGGAGTCGAAGAACCGGACGCTCGACGACCCGATCGTCCTGGCGGGCGGTCACGCGGCCTTCAACCCCGAGCCGATCGCGGACTTCATCGACGCGGTGATCATCGGCGACGGCGAACAGGCCGTACTCGACATGACGAAGATCATCCGAGCCTGGAAGGCGGAGGGCCGCCCCGGCGGCCGCGAGGAGGTCCTCTTCCGCCTGGCGAAGACGGGCTCGGTCTACATCCCGGCGTTCTACGACGTCGAGTACCTGCCGGACCACCGCATCGCGCGGGTGGTCCCGAACAAGTCGGGTGTCCCGTGGCGGGTGAGCAAGCACACCGTCATGGACCTCGACGAATGGCCGTACCCGAAGCAGCCGTTGGTGCCGCTCGCCGAGACGGTCCATGAGCGCATGTCGGTCGAGATCTTCCGGGGCTGTACGCGCGGCTGCCGTTTCTGCCAGGCGGGCATGATCACACGCCCGGTGCGCGAGCGGTCGATCACGGGCATCGGCGAGATGGTCGAGAAGGGCCTCAAGGCGACGGGCTTCGAGGAGGTCGGCCTGCTGTCGCTCTCCTCGGCGGACCACTCGGAGATCGGCGAGATCGCGAAGGGCCTGGCGGACCGCTACACGGAGGACAAGGTCGGCCTGTCCCTCCCGTCGACCCGCGTGGACGCGTTCAACGTGGACCTGGCCAACGAACTGACGAGGAACGGCCGGCGCTCGGGCCTCACCTTCGCGCCGGAGGGCGGCTCGGAACGCCTCCGCAAGGTCATCAACAAGATGGTCTCGGAGGAGGACCTGATCCGCACGGTCTCGACGGCGTACGGCAACGGCTGGCGCCAGGTGAAGCTGTACTTCATGTGCGGCCTCCCGACGGAGACCGACGAGGACGTCCTGCAGATCGCCGACATGGCGATGAAGGTGATCGCCGAGGGCCGCAAGGTCTCCGGCCAGAACGACATCCGCTGCACGGTCTCGATCGGCGGCTTTGTCCCCAAGCCCCACACGCCGTTCCAGTGGGCCCCGCAGCTCTCGGCGCAGGAGACGGACGCCCGCCTCACGAAGCTCCGCGACAAGATCCGCGCCGACAATAAGTACGGCCGCTCGATCGGCTTCCGCTACCACGACGGCAAGCCGGGCATCGTCGAGGGCCTCCTGTCGCGCGGCGACCGCCGCATCGGCGCGGTCATCCGCGCCGTCTACGAGGACGGCGGCCGCTTCGACGGCTGGCGCGAGCACTTCTCCTACGACCGCTGGATGCGCTGCGCCGAGAAGACGCTGCCCGCCTTCGGCGTCGACGTCGACTGGTACACGACCCGCGAGAAGACGTACGAGGAGGTCCTCCCCTGGGACCACCTGGACTCGGGCCTGGACAAGGACTGGCTCTGGGAGGACTGGCAGGACTCCCTCGACGAGACAGAGGTCGAGGACTGCCGGTGGACGCCGTGCTTCGACTGCGGGGTGTGCCCGCAGATGGACACGTCCATCCAGATCGGCCCCACGGGCAAGAAGCTGCTCCCGCTGACGGTGAAGCAGCCTGCGGGGAGCGGGCACACCCACTGAGGGTGTCGGTCAACTGACGGGGTCCGAGGGGCCGTAGGCCGCGGCGATCTCCTTGGACCCCGCCCACCTGCTGTAGGTGGGTGACTGGGGCCAGCCCTCGGGGGAGTCCTGCCATTCCTCCTGGCGGCCGTACGGCAGGAGGTCGATCAGGGCGAAGCTGTGGCTGAGTTGCTCGGTGCCCCGGCCGTTGGTGTGCCAGGTGCGGTAGACGGTGTCGCCGTCGCGCAGGAACACGTTGACCGCGAATCCGCCGTCGGGCGGTGCGCCGGCATCCGCGCCGAACGAGCTGTTCGCGGTCGAGTACCACGGCATCCGGTTGCCGACCCGCTCCTTGTAGGCGAGCGCCTCGTCGATCGGGCCCTGGGTGACGATGACGAACCGGGCGTCGTAGTTGTCGAGGAACTCCAGGCGCGTGTACTGCGAGGTGAACCCGGTGCAGCCCGGGCACTGCCATTCCTTCCCGGCGAACCACATGTGGTTGTAGACGATCAACTGCCGCTTGCCGTCGAAGACTTCGGCCAGGCGGACGGGGCCGTCCGCGCCGTCGAGGGTGTAGTCGGGCATCTCGACCATCGGCAGGCGGCGCCGATCGGCGGCGATGGCGTCGAGTTCGCGGGTCGCGGCCTTTTCGCGGGCGCGGAGGGAGGCGAGCTGGTTCTCCCAGGTCGTGGTGTCAACGACGGGCGGCAGTGCGTCGGCGGTCATGGTCCCTCGCAGAGCTTGTGGGCGTGGCTGTCCCTGGTACGGGGGTAGACCGCGCCGGGCTCCGGAACTCATCGGTCGGCGCCCCGGCGAGGCGGCGGAACTTCCGCACCGGGTGTTGCCGGCGCCGGGCCCGGTCACGTTGTCGCAGGTGACCGGGCCGGGCGGGTGCCGGACGGTCAGTTGTTGCTGTTGCCCGGTTCGGGTGAGTTCAGCGCGGTCCACGGGCCGGGGCAGGTCAGGGCGGCCGCGGTGTTCGCCGAGTGGCTCTCGACGCAGATGGTCTCGAAGACCAGACCCGTGGTGGTGATGACGTCGTACTTGATGCCTGCCAGGTCCTGGTTGCCCTGACTGTGCTCGTTGACGGACACACCGCAGGCGAAGCCGTTGGTGCCGCCGTTGGGATAGCCCGTCAGGGTGCTGAGGTCGGTCCACCTCATGGTGTGGTCCTTGGCGGGGCGGACGTCACGGATGCCCGCGTAGGTGATGGTCCCGCTCACCGCGCCGCGGACCTCGTACACCTCCTGGTCCTGGAACCCGTCGATGTCGGCGCACGGCCCGGTGGCGCCGGTGGCTCCGGTGGGGCCCATCGGTCCGGTCGGGCCCGTGGCGCCCTGGGCCCCGGTGGCACCCGTCGCGCCCTGGTCGCCCTGTGGCCCGGTGGGGCCGGTCGGTCCGGTGGCTCCCTGCTGGCCGGGTTGGCCCTGCGCGCCGGTCGCGCCCGTGGCTCCGGTGGGCCCCTTGGGTCCGGTCGCGCCGGTGGCTCCCTTGTCGCCCTTCGGGCCCTTCGGGCCGGTCGGACCCGTGGGACCCGTCGGTCCCTTGCAGTCGCCCTTGCCGCCGCCTTCGGTCACCCGGGACTTGTGATGGTGGGCCGGTTTGCAGTGGTCGCCGCCGCCGCCGCCGCGGCCGGCGGCTGCCTCGGCGTGGCCGGTGGTGCTCCGTGCCGCCGCGGCGGCCGGGCCGGCCACGCCGGACGCCAGGACCAGGGCGAGCGAGGCCACCAGGCCCGCCTTCCGGAACCTGTCCCGGGCCAGCGGCCCGAGCAGCGAGGACGTCGGGAACTCAGGGCTCATCTGCGTGCTCCTTGAGAGACCGGTTCGGGTGAAGTCCCGAATCCGAGTGCGAGGGGAGCTTGACCCGCGGGGGCTCGGGTGGCGGCCGTAGAGCTGTGGAACGCGCCTGTTTGTCGTCGTATCGGACTAATCGATGCGTTCTGATGGTGCGTTTTTTACCTGTGATCACCCGTCCGGCCTCGGCCGCCGCTGTTCGGGGGCTCCGGGGCGCGGGCTCCCGCGTGGATGGACGGTCGCGGAGCGGGCGCGTGCCACTGTGACGCGCGTGTTCTCCGACGGGACGTCAGCAGTCCGGGACGGTGAGGCCGTGAAGCAGCAGACCCTCTGCCTGTGCATGATCGTCAAGAACGAGTCGCTCGTGATCGAGCGCTGTCTGGAGGCCGTCCGGCCGCTCGTCGACTACTGGGTGATCTCCGACACCGGCTCGACGGACGGCACGCAGGACCTGATCCGCAAGGTCCTGGACGGCGTTCCCGGCGAACTCCACGAGGAACCCTGGGTCGACTTCGGGCACAACCGGACCCGGAACATCCAGCACGCGCACGGCAAGGCCGACTACCTTCTCACCCTCGATGCCGACCACGTCATGCGGCAGGACGGCCCGCTGCCCCGGCTGACGGCGGGCTCGTACATGCTGCGCTACGACGCCCCGGGCACCCAGCACCGGTTCAAGCACCTGATGCGGGGCGACTGGCTGTGGCGCTACGAGGGTGTGACGCACGAGTACCCGTGCACCGACGAGCCCGACACCCAGGAGAACCTGGACGTGCTCGTCGTCGAGGACCAGGCGGACGGCGGGTGCCGCGGCGACAAGTTCGAGCGCGACGCGCGTCTGCTGCGGAGCGAGTTCGAGCGCGACCCGGACAATCCGCGCACGGTCTTCTACCTTGCCAACACCGAACGCGACCTGGGGCACACCGAGGAGGCGATCGCTCTCTACGAGCGGCGGGCCCGGATGGGAGGGTGGGGCGAGGAGGTCTACTGCGCCCTCCTGGAGGCCGGGATCCTGCGGGCGGAGAAGAACGACGACTGGCCGGGGGCGATGGACGCGTTCTCCCGAGCCTGGGACGGACGTCCTCAACGGCTCGAAGCGTGCTACGAGTTGGCGTCCCGGCTGCGGCTCGCCGGCCGGTACCGCACCGCGTACGCCCTGCTCGGTGACGTCGTCGGCAGGCCGGAACCGGGTGACCTGCTCTTCACCAAGCCCTGGGTGTACCGGTGGGGGCTTCTCTTCGAGTTCTCGATCACCGCTTACTGGGTGGGGGAGTTCGCGGCCTCGGTCGAAGCGTGCGACCGGTTGCTGGCCCTGCCGGACCTGCCGGCCGCCATCCGTCACCAGACCGCGGTCAACCGTGAGTTCTCCGCCCCGCACGTCGCCGCGGTCCCCCGGCCGTCGAACCCCGCACGCGGGCCGAAGGTCTCCCGGGCCGGCAAGGCCGCCAGGGCCAGGAAGAAGTAGGCGGTACGCCGACGCGCGCGCCGTGAGGCTCAGTCGTGCGGCGAAACCAGCCAGGTGCCGACGCCCGCCAGCGTCCCCTCCCCGGAGTCCGATTCCACATCGCGCGCGAGGTCGGCGATCGTGACGGACCGCAGGGCATCCCGGCGGGCCGCCTCGGCCGCGGCCATCGTGCGGGCGATCGGGCACGGCGTCGTACAGGCCTCGGGTGGGGTGGCCATCGGGCCGCGTTGGCGGATCTCCGTGCAGACGAAGGCCGGGTCGGGGCCGTCGATCGCCTCTACGACGTCGAGGACCGTGATCGACGCGGGGGAGCGGGTCAGGACGTAGCCGCCGGACTTTCCCTGCACCGAGCGGACCAGGCCGGAGCGGGAGAGCGCCTGGAGCTGTTTGGCCAGATAGGTCGGGGACACGTCGTGGAACTCGGCCAGGCGGGCGGCCGGGACCGGGGCCTGGGCCGAGGTCAGGACAACGCAGCAGTGCAGGGCCCACTCGACTCCGCCGGACATCTTCACTCACTCATTTTACTCAGACTCCAGTTGACTCGGATGTCTGTTGTCCGAGTATTATCTCGGATAAGAAGTATCCGGGTTTTGTCTCGGGGTGCCGTCGCGATCGGTCGGCGGTACATGTCGGACATCGGTCAGCTGGCGGCAGTCGGCTGACGTCAGTCATCTACGGAAGGCGTAGGCCATGAAGATCGCAGTCATCGGCGGAACCGGGCTGATCGGCTCGCAGGTCGTGAAGAACCTGAACGCGGCCGGGCACCAGGCCGTGCCGCACTCGCAGTCCACCGGCGTCGACATCATCAGTTGCGAGGGGCTGGAGGCGGCCGTCGCGGGCGCCGACGTCGTCGTCAACCTGACGAACTCACCGACCTTCGACGACGCCTCGATCGGCTTCTTCCAGGCGTCGATGGACAACCTGCTCGCCGCGAGCGAGAAGGGCGGGGTCGGGCACTTCGTCATCCTGTCCATCGTCGGTGTGGACCAGGTGCCGGGACTGGACTACTACCGGGCGAAGGTCCTGCAGGAGGACCTTCTCAAGGGCGGGGCGGTCCCGTACTCCATCGTCCGCGCCACGCAGTTCATGGAGTTCATGGACGCGACCCTCGCCATGACCACCGACGGCGACACCGTCCGGCTGCCGCGTACGCCGATCCAGCCGATCGCCGCCGCGGAGGTCGCCGGTGTCGTCGCCGAGGTCGCCGCGGGCGCCCCGCTGAACGGCGTCCTCAACATCGGCGGCCCGGACGTCTACCCCCTCGACGAACTCGGCCGGCTCACCCTGACCGCCAAGGGCGGCGCGGGTTCCGTCGTCACCGACGACGCCGCGGGCATGTTCGCCGTCGCCCCCGGTGACGTCCTCACCGCCCCGGACGGCGCCCGTATCACCGCCACCCACTACACGGACTGGCTCGCCGGGCACTGACCCGCTTACGGCAGGGGTGCCTTCGAGGTCCCGGCCGCGTGCGGAGAACCCAGCCGGGCCAGCGCCGCCGCGTCCTCCGTGTCCGGCTCCGCCGTGCCGACCAGCAGGCACTGGCCGGGGGCGCTCTGCACGTCGAACGTCTGGTACGTGAGCGCGATGCGGCCCACGTCCGGGTGGTTGAAGGTCTTGGACTGGCGGCCGGGCCGGCTGACGCTGTGGTCCTGCCAGAACGCCCCGAACTCCTTGCTCCCGCCGAGGAGTTCGGCGATCAGTGCGCCGAGTTCGTGGTCGTCCCGGTCGTGGCCCGTGGCCAGGCGCAGCGCCTCGGCGGAGCAGCGGGCGACGTGCTCCCAGTCGGCGAACAGGTCCCGGGCCGCGGGGTCCAGGAACAGCGAGCGGACCATCCTGCGGCGGTCACCCAGGGGTGCGAGAAGCGCGTCGGCCAGCGCGTTCGACGCGAGGACCTCCAGGCGCCGGTTGATGACGTACGCCGCCGCCGTCGGGAACGCGTGCATCAGCCTGCGCAGCGCCGGGTCCACCTCGTCGGACGGCTCGGCGGGGACGGGCCTCGGGACCAGGCCGGCCAGACGGTACGCGTGCCAGCGGGCGTCCGTGTCGAGGCGCAGGGCGCGGGCGATGGCGTCGACCACCTGGCCGGAGGGGCTGCGTTCCCGGCCCTGCTCCAGCCGGGCGTAGTAGTCGGCGCTGACCCCGGCCAGCACGGCGACCTCCTCGCGCCGCAGCCCGGCCACCCGGCGCGCCCCGGAACTGGGAAAACCCACCTCCGCCGGCGTCAGCCGGGACCGCCGCGCACGCAGGAAGTCACCGAGCGCGTAGCCGTCCGTACCGTCCATGCCGTCCATTCCAAAAGCCTACGGCGCCGCTGCCTCCTGCTCCCCGCTTCCTAGGAGTGGCGCACCCCGGAAGCCTCGTCCTGCCTCATCGGGCCGATCCCGTCGATGCTCGGAGGGCGCGGTGGACGGCTGCCGCGCGGATCACGTTTCTCCGAAGGGCTCCTCATGACCGCCACCACCGCCCAGTCCACCTCCCGTCCCGGCAAGGTCGTCCTGATCACCGGCGCGAGCAGCGGTATCGGCGAGGCCACGGCCCGGCTGCTGGCCGGGGCGGGACACCGGGTGTTCCTCGGCGCCCGGCGCGCCGACCGCCTCGCCGCCGTCGTCAAGGAGATCCGCGCGGACGGGGGCACGGCCGACCACCGCGAGCTGGACGTGACCAGCCTGGAGAGCGTGCGGGACTTCGTCCGGGCCGCGCAGGAGTCGTACGGCCGGGTCGACGTGCTCGTCAACAACGCGGGTGTGATGCCTCTGGCGATGCTGGAGGCCCTGAAGGTCGACGAGTGGAACCGCATGATCGACGTGAACATCCGCGGTGTGCTGCACGGCATCGCCGCTGTGCTGCCCGTCATGCGCGAGCAGGGCGCGGGGCACATCGTGAACGTCGCCTCCGTCGCCGGGCACCGCGTCGATCCCACCGCGGCCGTCTACTGCGCCACCAAGTACGCGGTCCGCGCCATCTCCGAAGGGCTGCGGCAGGAGAGCCGCGACGTGCGCGTCACCGTGGTCAGCCCCGGCTTCACCCGTACCGAACTGACCGACAGCATCGGCGACTTGGGCATGCGCGCGGTCGCCGAGGACATGATGGGCATCGCGATCCCCGCGACGGCGATCGGCGAGGCGATCGTCTACGCCGTCAACCAGCCCGCGGAGGTCGACGTCAACGAGATCGTCGTCAGGCCCACGGCGCAGGGCTGAACTCCGGGCGGAATGACGGGTGTTGGCGGAGGGGGTCAGCGCGCGGCGGCCATCCAGTCCGCCACCGTCGTCACCTCCGCCTGCGTCGGGAACACCTTCTCCGTGAGGACGTGGTGGACCTCCGGGTCGTTGTCGAGGCAGGCGTCGGACAGGACGGTGAGGGTGAAGTCCAGGTCGGCGGCCTGGCGGAGGGTGGACAGGACGACGCCGCTGGTGGCGATGCCCGTCAGGACCAGGTGGTCGATGTCGTTCGCCCGCAGGACCATGTCGAGGTCGCTGCCCGCGAACGCGCTGACGCGGCGCTTGGTGACGAGGATGTCGCCGGGTTCGGGGGCCACGTCCGGGTGAATCTCGTTGGCCTGGGTCGCGGCGGCCGACGCGGGGGAGCCCGCGAGCCTGCCGAACAGCTTGTTGCGGGGGCTGATCTCCGGGGCGCCGGGGCGGAACCCGACGGTCACGTAGATCACGCGGACGCCGTTCGCACGGGCCGCCTCGACCGCCTTGCGCAGGCGCGGCAGATAGGCCGGGTCGGGGTAACGGTCCACGATCACGCGCTGGACGTCCATGACGAGGAGGGCTTGCTCGGACACCGGGGTCCTTCCGCGAGCTGAGTGCTCGGTCACTAAGTCATCAGGTGATTACTTGCCTAACGTAACCATGCCCTGTAGTCATGTCAACGAGTGATTACTTGAGCTGGTCGAGGGAGGTCGCCGGTGGTGGTGACGGGTGACGTGAATGAGGTCGACGGGCTCCGGCGACGGGACGCTGCGGCGACCCGGCAGGCGCTGCTGGAAGCCGCGAGCAGTCGGTTCACCCGACTCGGGTACGACCGCACGACGTTGCGGGACGTCGCCGCCGACGTCGGGGTCAACCTGGCGCTCATCAAGCGGTACTTCGACTCGAAGGAGGGGCTGTTCAAGGCGGCCCTGGCCTCAACTCCCCGCTTCCTGGGCCGGGATGAGGAATTCCCCTCGGACCGGGCCGGTCTCGCCGAGGCGCTCAGTCACCAACTGTCCGCCGGTGCCTGGCCGGAGTTCGGCGAACACCCCGTCCTGATGCTCCTGCGCGGTTCCGGAGACGAACGCGTGGACGCCCTGCGCCGCAAGGCTCTGGACGAGTTCAGCCGCCAGATCCTCGAAGCGTCCGGCGAGGGCCCGGCCGGGGAGGACGACGAACGGCTGCTGCGCGCGGAACTCCTCGTCGCCCTCGGCGTCGGCGTCGCCGTCGTACGGTCCGCCGTAGGCCTGCGCCCCCTGCGGGACGCGACCGCCGAGCAACTGGCCGCGCCACTACGGGAGATCGTCGACGCGCTGCTGGCGCCCCCTGCCGACGACCGCTGAACTGCCGCACAATGCGCGGGTGGACGACATCACGATCCGCCCCGCCGAACCAGCCGAGCTGGACGTCGTCGCGGGGCTCCGGTGGCGCTGGATTCTTGAGAACGGGGATCAACCCGTCACCACCCGGGAGGAGTTCGTACGGCACTTCGTCAACTGGGCCGCGGAGAACGGGAGTTCGCACCGGTGCGTGGTCGTCGTACGGGACGGCGTGCTCATCGGGATGGCGTGGCTGGCCGTGGTCCAGCGGGTGCCGAGTCCGCAGGCCCTGCGGCGGGCCAGCGGTGATCTGCAGTGCGTGTACGTGATCCCCGGCGAGCGCGACGGCGGTGTCGGCGGACGGCTGGTGGAAGCAGTGCTGGCCCGCGCTCAGGACCTCGGGCTCGAACGCGTCACCGTCCACTCCTCACCCCGGGCGATCCCCGCCTACGCCCGCCGCGGCTTCGCCTCCTCGCCCCGGCTCCTGCACGCCCGTGTCTGCCGCGGCGACCCCTACCCTTGACCGATGCCTGAACTGATCCTGCCCGACGCCCGGTTCCGGGTCTCGTTCCTGGACGCCGTGTACGAGCACCTCGTCGAGGACGACTTCTTCGGCGGCACGCTCGCGCGCGAACTGCGGGAGCACGGCAGCACCTGGCGGCAGCCGGCCGGGTTCGAGCGGTACGTCGAGGCGGTGCGCGAGGAGGAGTCGGAGGACGGCCGCCGGCCCGAGGGCTTCGTGCCGAACACCTGGTACTGGTACGTCGACGGCGACACCTACCTCGGCCGCATCCAGCTACGGCACCGCCTCACCCAGTGGCTCCTCGACTACGGCGGCCACATCGGCTACGGAGTCCGGCCGGGCGCCCGGCGCCGCGGGCACGCGACCGCGATGCTCCGTGACGTCCTGCCGTACGCTCGTGAACTCGGCCTGGATCCGGTCCTCGTGACCTGTGATGCCACCAACATCGCGTCCCGCAAGGTGATCGAGGCCGGTGGCGGGAAGTTCGAGGACGAGCGGGACGGGAAATTGCGGTACTGGATCCGGACCCGGACGGGGAGCTGAGGCGTCTTGCCCGGTATGGACGCCCCCAGGAAATTCGAGAAGCCGCCCGCGCGGCCGTCGCCGCAGTCGCCCGAGGGATGTCTCGCCGTCGCGATCCGCGTCCCCGTGCGGATCGTCGTCCTCGTGCTGGTCGTGCCGGTACGGCTGGTGTGGGACGGGCTGGTGGTCGGCGGGCGGTTCCTGTACCGGACCGTGCTGCGGCCGCTGGCACGCGCGGTGTTCGTGTGGCCGTGGGTGGCGCTGTGGCGGTACGTCGTCGTGCCGCTCGCCAAGGCGCTCGGCCGGCTCACCAACCTTCTTGTCCTTGTGCCGCTCATCTGGCTGTACCGGTATGTGTTCACCCCGGTCGGGCACGGCCTCGCCTGGGTCGCCCGGCGGATCGGGGGCGGGCTGGCGTGGCTGTACGCGCGCGTGCTCACTCCCGTCGGGCACGCGTGCGCGTGGGTGGTCAACGGGGTGGCCGCAGGAGTGGCGTGGGTCGGCGGCGGGGTGGCCGCCGGCGTGGGCTGGCTCGGGCGGTATCTGCTCGTCGTGCCCGCCGGGTGGCTGTACGCCTGGATCCTCACGCCGATCGGGCACGCGATCGCCTGGTGCGGGCGGGGGCTTCTGTGGTCGGTGAGGGCGATCGGTACGGGGATCGGTGTCGTCCTGTACTGGGCGGCCCGGATCCTGCTCGTGCTGCCCGCGATCGCCCTCTGGCGCTGGGTGCTGACGCCCGTCGGGCGCGTGCTCGCCGTCATCGGGCGGGAGGTGTGGGACGCCCTCGGGCATGCCTGGCGGATCGCCGGGCACATCTCGCTCGCCGTGGGGCGGGTCCTCGGGACCCTCTTCCGGTGGATCTTCGTCGAGCCCGTGAGCTGGGTGTACCGGACCGTGCTCACCCCGGTCGGACACGTCGTACGGGACCTGGTGCTGCGGCCCGCCGCCGAGGCCGCGCGTGCTGTGGGGCGGGTCACCCGGCAGGTGCTGGCCGCCGCGCGCGAGTCCGCCCGGCAGGCCCGCGCCGACTTCCGGCGGATGGTTTTCGGCGAGCCACGGCAGCCGGAGCCGGTGGAGCGACGGGAACCGATGGGCGACGAGACACGTACTCTTGGTAGAAGTACGACCGTTCTCACGAAGGACTAGGACACTGGGCAAGCGACAGCCCGAAGGCCCGCCGCCCGCACCCGCGGTGCAGCGCATCCGACTGCGCTACACCAAGCGCGGCCGCCTCCGGTTCACCAGCCACCGAGACTTCCAGCGCGCCTTCGAGCGTGCGCTGCGCCGCGCCGAGGTGCCGATGGCGTACTCGGCGGGGTTCACGCCGCATCCGAAGGTGTCGTACGCCAATGCCGCACCCACCGGCACGGGCAGTGAGGCGGAATACCTGGAGATCGCGCTCACCACCGAGCGCGACCCCGACAAGCTGCGCGAGCTGCTCGACGAGTCCATGCCCGTCGGGCTCGACATCGTCGACGCGGTCGAGGCCCGGACCTCCGGGCTCGCCGACCGGCTCACGGCTTCCGTGTGGGAGCTGCGGCTCGACGGGGTGGCGCCCGAGGACGCCGAGCGCGCGGTGGCCGCGTTCAACTCGGCCGAGAGCGTCGAGGTCCAGCGCATGGCCAAGAACGGCATGCGGACGTTCGACGCCCGCTCCGCCGTAGCGCATCTTGAGACGGTTGGTCCACAGGCTGATAGGCCTAGCGACCAGGCCTGTGCGATACTCCGGTTGGTTGTTCGGCACGTGACGCCTGCCGTTCGACCCGACGACGTCCTGTCCGGTCTTCGCGCCGTGGCCGACCTGGCGCCGCCGGTCGCCGCAGCGGTGACCAGGCTGGCGCAGGGGCTGTTCGATGAAGAGACCGGCACGGTGACCGACCCGCTCGCGCCCGACCGCGAGGCAGCAGTGACCGGGAACACCACGGTCGCCGAAGCTGCCGCCGCGAAGGCGCCGGCGTAGGGAAGGTTCCGCGTAGGGACCGATGTCGTAGCGCCGCCCTCGGACTCGGGAGCCACCTGGGTCGGGCAGCGTACCGACCACAAGACTTTCGCCAGGCCGTCCGCATCTGGGCGTACGGAACCGGCGAGACAGGACACAGAGAGCTCCCGTGCGGCGCCCGCGCCCCGGACGGCGGCACCGCGCAACGCGCGAGCCGCGGACGTCACCGGCATCCCTGCCGGACCAGGCGCGGCGCCCGGGAGCCTGACGGGAGAAACGCCCGCATGCTCGAACCGACCGAACCCACCGAGGGTTCCGAACTCAACACCCCGAGCGACACGCTGCCGCCGCGCCGCAGGCGCCGCGCCGCGTCTCGCCCAGCGGGACCGCCGACCGCCGCCGAGGGCGCGGTCGAGAACAGCGCTCCGGCCATACCGGCCGAGGTGAGCGACGAGAAGCAGGACGAGAGCGTCCAGGTCAGCGCGCCCATTGAGGCCGCTGTGACCGAGGTGGCTGCCGAGGCTCCTGCTGCCACAGAGGAAGCCGCGCCTGCCGGGCGTACGCGTCGGCGTGCCACTCGGCGGGTGTCCGCGCCCGCCGGTGCGCCCGAGGCGAATGAGGTGCCCGAGGCGGCCGAGATCGTGGTGCCGGCCGTTGCCGCCGCCGCGCCTGCCGCCGTAGAGGAAGACGCGGCGCCTGCCGTGTCCGACGAGGATGCCGCTCCGCGGCGCGGCCGTCGTCGTGCCACGCGCCGGGTGACCGCGCCCGAGACCGTTGCCCCGGCTGCTGTGACCGAGCCGGTGGAGGAGCCCGAGGCCGCGCCTGTCGTCGCCGAGGCGCCCGCCGTCGTAGAGGCCGTCGTGGAGGAAGAGGCTGCTGCGCCTGCTGGGCGTACGCGCCGTCGTGCTACTCGGCGGGTGTCCGCGCCTGCCGGTGCGACCGAGACCGCTGAGGTTGTCGAGAGTGCTGAAGCCACCGCAGTGACCGAAGAAGTGACCGAAGGTTCCGCGGCTGCCGCGTCCGATGAGGATGCCGGGCCGCGTCGGAGCCGTCGTCGCGCCACGCGCCGTGTGTCCGCGCCTGCCGGGACGCCCGTGGGCGAGGAGGCCCCTGTGAACGACGAGACCACCGCGGACGCCGCGGAGACGAACACCCCTGCCGAGGCTCCCGCCGAGGACTCCGGGCCGCGACGTCGGCGCCGGGCCGTGCGGACCGCCGCCGGCGGGTTCTCCGCGCCCGCGCCCAAGAACGGGAACAGTGCCGAGGAGGAGGACGGACCGCGTCGTCCGAGGCGGCCCGCCGTGGCCGTGTTCCAGGCGCCCGTCTTCACCGAGCCGATGTTCCAGACCCCGGAGCGGGCCGCCGCTGCCGCGGCCGCCGAGGCCGTGGAGGACGACGAGGAAGAGATCGTCGTCGTAGCGGAGCCCGTCGCGGTGGAGGTCGTCGAGGAGGAGACCGGCGGGCGTCGTCGGCGTCGTCGCCGGGGTGCCGCCTTCGAGGCCGAGCCCGAGGCGCCCGCCGTCGTCGAGGCCCTCGTCGTGGAGGAGGAGGCCGACGAGGCCGAGGACTCCGCCGACGGTGACGAGGCCGAGGAGACCGGTTCGCGCCGCCGCCGTCGGCGTGGTGGCCGGCGTCGTCGCCGTGGCGAGTCCGCCACCGGTGAGGACGAGGGCGACGACAACGAGGAGTACGCCGCCGAGCAGGCCGCGCAGGACTCCGAGGACACCGCCGAGCAGGTCGAGGAGGACGCCGAGGAGGCGGACGACGACCAGGGCGGTTCCGGGTCGAGCAGCAGCCGTCGTAGGCGCCGTCGGCGTCGTCGCGCCGGTGACTCGGGCGGCGAGAGCGAGACGCCCGCGTCGGCCGACGATCCCGAGCGCACCGTCGTCAAGGTCCGCGAGCCGCGCGCCAAGAAGGACGAGCACCCCAGCGACGAGGTGCAGTCCATCAAGGGCTCGACGCGGCTTGAGGCCAAGAAGCAGCGCCGCCGTGAAGGCCGCGAGCAGGGGCGCCGGCGCGTCCCGATCATCACCGAGGCGGAGTTCCTGGCCCGCCGCGAGGCCGTCGAGCGCGTGATGGTCGTCCGGCAGAGCGGTGAGCGCACGCAGATCGGCGTCCTGGAGGACGGCGTGCTCGTCGAGCACTACGTCAACAAGGAGCAGTCGACCTCGTACGTCGGCAACGTCTACCTGGGCAAGGTCCAGAACGTGCTGCCCTCGATGGAGGCCGCCTTCATCGACATCGGCAAGGGACGCAACGCCGTCCTGTACGCCGGTGAGGTCAACTTCGAGGCGCTCGGCATGGCCAACGGGCCGCGCCGCATCGAGTCCGCCCTGAAGTCCGGCCAGTCGGTCCTCGTGCAGGTCACCAAGGACCCGATCGGGCACAAGGGCGCGCGTCTGACCAGCCAGGTCTCCCTCCCGGGGCGCTACCTCGTGTACGTCCCCGAGGGCTCCATGACCGGCATCAGCCGCAAGCTGCCCGACACCGAGCGGGCCCGGCTGAAGACCATCCTCAAGAAGATCGTCCCCGAGGACGCGGGCGTCATCGTGCGCACCGCCGCCGAGGGCGCGAGCGAGGACGAGCTGAGCCGCGACGTCGAGCGGCTGCAGGCGCAGTGGGAGGACATCCAGAAGAAGGCGAAGAGCGGCGGCGGCTCGAACGCGCCGACTCTGCTGTACGGCGAGCCGGACATGACCGTCCGCGTCGTGCGCGACATCTTCAACGAGGACTTCACCAAGGTCATCGTCAGCGGCGACGAGGCGTGGGACACCATCCACGGCTACGTCGCGCACGTCGCCCCCGACCTCGCCGACCGGCTCTCCCGCTGGACCTCCGAGGTCGACGTCTTCGCGACGTACCGCATCGACGAGCAGCTGATGAAGGCGCTGGACCGCAAGGTCTGGCTGCCCAGCGGCGGTTCGCTGGTCATCGACAAGACCGAAGCGATGATCGTGATCGACGTCAACACCGGCAAGTTCACCGGTCAGGGCGGCAACCTCGAAGAGACCGTGACCAGGAACAACCTGGAGGCGGCCGAGGAGATCGTGCGCCAGCTGCGGCTGCGCGACCTGGGCGGCATCGTCGTCATCGACTTCATCGACATGGTCCTGGAGTCCAACCGGGACCTGGTCCTGCGGCGCCTGCTCGAATGCCTGGGCCGCGACCGTACGAAGCACCAGGTCGCCGAGGTCACCTCGCTGGGCCTGGTCCAGATGACCCGCAAGCGCGTCGGACAGGGCCTGCTGGAGTCCTTCTCCGAGACTTGCGTCCACTGCAACGGCCGCGGTGTCATTGTGCACATGGAGCAGCCGACCTCGGTCGGTGGCGGCGGCAAGCGCAAGCGGCGCGGGCGCGGTGGTGACGGGAACGGACAGGACGTCCACGACACCCACGAGCACGACCACGAGCACGACGTGGCCGACGACGAGGTCGAGACCGAGGCCGAGGTGGCCGCCGAGGTCGCCACGCCGGTTCCGTTCGCCGAGCCCGAGTTCCGGCCCGACGAGGACCTGTACAGCAGCGCCGCCGAGGCGGAGGCCGCGGCCACCCGCGGTGGGCGTTCGCGGCGCCGGACGAGCCGGCGGGCGTCGGCTCCGGCCGGTGCGCCGAGGGGCGAGCGGCAGTCGCGCGAGGTGCGTGAGGAGGCCGAGCCGGCCGCCGTCGCGCAGGCCGAGCCCGTCGCCGTGGAGGACCCGGTCGTCGAGGCTCCCGTCGTTCAGGAGGCCCCGGTGTCCGCGCCGGCCGTCGAGGCTCCGGTCGTCGACGATGCCGCGCCCAAGGGGCGTACGCGCCGTCGTGCGACCCGTAAGGCGACCGCGCCCGCCGGTTCGCCGGCCGGGTCCGAGGAGGCCGCCGTCGTGATGGTCACCGAGGCCGCCGCGCCGGTCGTCGTCGAGGCGCCCGCGCCCGTCGAGCAGCCCGAGGCGCCCGTCGAGAGCGCGGCTCCGGCCCGCCCCCGGCGTCGTGCCGTGCGCAAGGCGACCGCGCCCACCGCGTCCGAGGAGGCGGCCGTGACGGTCGTACCGTCGGCCGTGGTGGAGGAAGCGCCGGTCGCCGAGGCCGAGGTCGAGGCGGACGCTCCGGCCAAGAAGACGGCCGCTCGCAAGGCGGCCAAGAAGGCCCCGGCGAAGAAGGTGGTCGCCAAGAAGACGGCGGCCACCAAGACCGCGGCCAAGAAGACGGCCGCTAAGAAGACGACGGCCAAGAAGGCCGCCAAGACCACGTCGAAGAAGACCGCGGCGGCGGAGCAGACGAACCCGTCCTCCGTCACCGCCTCCACCGACGAGGGCTGAACCCCGGGTGGGTGCGGCTGGTCCATGTGACCAGTCGCACTCCCCACCGGGCCCGGTTTGACCCGTTCGGCTGCGGCCCCGTAACCTTGACTGTCGGCGTGTCCACTGGTGACACGCCACATCCCCGTAAACCTCTTCCTCCCGGGCGTGTTCCGCCGGGAGAGGCCGTCTGCTCTGCAGGGCGGCTGGACTGCGGGGGTGCCGTCCCTGAGCTAGAGAGTGAGATCAGCGTGTACGCCATCGTGCGCAGCGGTGGTCGCCAGCACAAGGTTGCTGTCGGCGACATCGTTGAGGTTGACAAGATTTCCACTGCCAAGGTTGGCGACACGGTCGAGCTCTCGACCCTGCTCGTTGTCGACGGCGACGCTGTGACCAGCGACCCGTGGGTGCTGGCCGGCATCAAGGTCCAGGCCGAGATCGTGGACCACCACAAGGGCGTCAAGATCGACATCCTTCGCTACAAGAACAAGACCGGCTACCGCCGTCGTCAGGGCCACCGCCAGCAGTACACGGCGATCAAGGTCACTGAGATCCCCGCGGCTGCGAAGTAAGGGACTGAGGAGACATGGCACACAAGAAGGGCGCATCGTCCACCCGGAACGGTCGCGACTCCAATGCCCAGCGGCTCGGCGTGAAGCGCTTCGGCGGTCAGGTCGTCAACGCTGGTGAGATCCTGGTCCGCCAGCGCGGCACCCACTTCCACCCCGGTTCGGGCGTCGGCCGTGGCGGCGACGACACGCTGTTCGCGCTGAACGCCGGTGCGGTGGAGTTCGGTACCCACCGTGGCCGCAAGGTCGTGAACATCGTTCCGGTCGCCTGAGGCACCTGAACGGAAGCTTTCGCGAGGCGGACCTCACTTCCCGTACGGGAAGCGGGTCCGCCTTTCGCGTGTTTCTACTGGTAGGGCAACACCTGGCTGACAGCACCTGGCTGTAGCCACAAGACTTTCCTGTACGTAACTGGAGGCACATCCCATGACCACCTTCGTGGACCGCGTCGAGCTGCATGTCGCCGCGGGTAACGGAGGCCACGGCTGTGCCTCCGTCCACCGTGAGAAGTTCAAGCCGCTCGGCGGCCCGGACGGCGGCAACGGCGGAAGGGGTGGGGATGTCATCCTCATCGTCGACCAGTCCGTGACCACGCTGCTCGACTACCACCACTCCCCGCACCGCAAGGCCACCAACGGCAAGCCCGGCGAGGGCGGCAACCGCTCCGGCAAGGACGGCACGGACCTGGTCCTGCCGGTGCCGGACGGCACGGTCGTGATGGACGGCGCGGGCAACGTGCTCGCCGACCTGGTCGGCCACGGCACGTCGTACATCGCCGCGCAGGGAGGCCGGGGCGGCCTCGGCAACGCGGCGCTGTCCTCGGCCCGCCGCAAGGCGCCGGGCTTCGCACTCCTCGGCGTCCCCGGTGACCTCCAGGACATCGTCCTGGAGCTGAAGACGGTCGCCGACGTGGCCCTGGTCGGTTACCCGAGCGCCGGCAAGTCCTCGCTGATCTCCGTGCTGAGCGCGGCCAAGCCGAAGATCGCCGACTACCCGTTCACGACCCTGGTCCCGAACCTCGGCGTGGTGACGGCCGGCGAGACGGTCTACACGATCGCCGACGTGCCCGGCCTCATCCCCGGCGCGAGCCAGGGCAAGGGCCTCGGCCTGGAGTTCCTGCGTCACGTGGAGCGCTGCAGCGTACTCGTGCACATCCTGGACACGGCGACGCTGGAGTCCGAGCGCGACCCGATCTCCGACCTCGACACGATCGAGGAGGAGCTGAAGCAGTACGGCGGTCTCGACCGCCGTCCGCGCATGGTCGTCCTCAACAAGATCGACGTACCGGACGGCAAGGACCTCGCCGAGATGGTGCGGCCGGACCTGGAGTCCCGCGGCTACCGCGTCTTCGAGGTGTCGGCGGTGGCGCACACGGGACTGCGTGAACTCTCCTTCGCGCTCGCGGAGTTGATCGCCGCGTCGCGTGCCGCCAAGCCGCAGGAGGAGGCGACCCGGATCGTCATCCGCCCGAAGGCGGTCGACGACAGCGGCTTCACCGTCGTACAGGAGGAGGACGGCCTCTTCCGCGTGCGCGGCGAGAAGCCCGAACGCTGGGTCCGCCAGACCGACTTCAGCAACGACGAGGCCGTCGGCTACCTCGCCGACCGCCTCAACCGCCTCGGCGTGGAGCAGTCCCTGATGAAGGCGGGCGCCCGCTCCGGCGACGGCGTCGCGATCGGCCCCGAGGACAACGCGGTCGTCTTCGACTGGGAGCCGACGGTGATGGCCGGCGCGGAGATGCTCGGCCGCCGCGGCGAGGACCACCGCTTCGAGGCCCCGCGCCCGGCGGCACAGCGCCGCCGCGACAACCAGGCCGAGCGGGACGATGTGACCCAGGAGTTCAACGACTTCAAGCCGTTCTGAGGGGGGGGCGCGGCGCGGCTTCCGGGCGACCGGAGTTGTGCGGTGCCTGTCTGGCGGGCGGGGTGATCGTGCGGTTCGGCGGGTTGAGTGTCCGCCGGGCCGGATGATTGCGCGGCTTGGCGAGGTGACTGTTCGCCGGGCGCGATGATTGCGCGGCCGGCGGGGTGACTGTCCGCCGGGTGCGGTGATCGGCCGTGCGGTGGGATGGCTACGTGTGCGTGGTGATCGTCCGTCCCGTGCGGTGGCCACGTGCTGGGCGTGGTGATCCGCCGTCCGGTGTGGCGTCCGGTCGTGAGCCGTGGCGGCTGCTTGTTCGGTGGGGTGGCCGTCCGTCTGGTGTGGCGACCGCCTGTCCGGCGCGACCGCCTTCCGGTTTGGCGAGGTGACTGTCCGCTGGGTGCGGTGATCAGTTGGCCGGCGGGGTGGGCACTTGCCCGGTCCGGTGGCTGTGCGCTCGCGTGGCCGCTGCCTGTTTCTGGTGCGGTGGTTGTCCGGTGTGGTGAGTTGATCGTTCGTCAGTCGTGCCGGCTGTCCGGCGCGGTGTGACGGCTGCTCGGCTGGCGCGCCGGCCGCTTGCTCCGCGCGGTGGTTGTCCGTTCGGCGTGGTGGCCGCTTGCCCGGTGTGGCGGCTGTCTGTCCGGTGTGCTGGTCGTCTGGCTTGGTGAGGTGACTGTCTGCCGGGTGCGGTGATTTGTTGTCCGGCGGGATGAACCGCACGTCCGGTGCCGGTGGTTGTCCGTTCGGCGTGGTGGCCGCTTGCCCGGTGTGGCGGCTGTCTGTCCGGTGTGCTGGTCGTCTGGCTTGGTGAGGTGACTGTCTGCCGGGTGCGGTGATTTGTTGTCCGGCGGAATGAACTACGCGTCCGGTGCCGGTGGTTGTCCGTTCGGGGTGGTGGCCGCCTGCCCTGTGCGGCGGCTGCCTGTCCGGTGTGCTGGTCGTCTGGCTTGGTGAGGTGACTGTCTGCCGGGTGCGGTGACTTGCCGTCCGACGGGACGAACTGCACGTCCGGTGCTGGTGGTTGTCCGTCCGGCGCGGTGGCCGCTTGCCCGGCGGGACGGCTGCGTCTCCGGCGTGACCGCTGCCTCTCCGGCGCGCCGGCCGTCCGCCCCGGCGAGGTGACCGCCCGTCAGGCGCGCCGGTCGTCCGGCTCGGCATGACGACCGGCGCGCCCCGCGCATCGCCCCCCCCGGCGTCGCTCCCCGTGTTGCGCACCCCGCACGTCGCTCACCGGCTCCCCGCCCCCGGGGTCACCATCGCACCCCGGGGTCACCACGCCCCCCGGGCAGCCCCCCGCCCCCCCTCGCTCCTCCGTCCGGCGTCAAGATCACCCGCCCCCGTGACCAACCTGGCCGAGACCCGTTGCTCTCGGAGTAACGGGTCTCTTGCTGTGCGCTCATTTGTCATGGACGCGATACTTACTGTTCAACAGGCGGGACTCCGCGCACTGTGAGGCTTCCAAGTGACCCAAGAGGCCAACGTCGCAAGGGAGTTCACCGATGACCGGAGCCGTATCACCCGATCGACGACGTTTTCTCGCGGCCGGTGCGGCGGTGCTCGGGGGCGCCGCTTCCGCTCAGCTCTGGCTGCCGACCTCCGCCCGGGCTGCCGAAACACCGTTGCCCGACGGGGTGTTCAGCCTCGGTATCGCCTCCGGGGACCCGCTGCCCGACGGCATCGTGCTGTGGACGCGGCTCGCCCCGGACCCGCTCAACGGGGGTGGGATGCCGGATCAGGTCGTCCCTGTGGAATGGGAGATCGCCGAGGACGCGCGGTTCAGAAAGCACGTGCGCCGCGGCATCGCGCCAGCCCGGTCCGAGTACGGGCACAGCGTTCACGTGGATGTACGGGGACTGCGGCCCGGCCGTGACTACTGGTACCGCTTCCGCGTCAGCGGGCAGATCTCCGCCACAGGCCGCACCCGCACCGCGCCCCATGCGAACAGCTCCGGCGGGCGGCTCCGCGTCGCGCTCGCCTCGTGCCAGAACTGGCAGAACGGCTACTTCACGCCGTACGCCGACATGCTGGCCCAGGACCCCGACTTCGTGCTCTTCGTCGGTGACTACATCTACGAGTCGGCGCCCTCGAACGCGGGGCCGCGTCGGCACGAGGGGACCGGGGAGCCGTACAGCCTCGTTCAATATCGCAATCGGTACGCGCAGTACCGGACCGACCCGGATCTGCTGGCCATGCACGCCAACACGCCCTGGGTCGTGACCTTCGACGACCACGAGGTCGACAACGACTGGGCGGGGGAGGTCCCGCAGGACCCCGACAAGCAGTCGCACGACGCGTTCGTCGCGCGGCTGACCGCGGCCTTCCAGGCGTACTACGAGCACATGCCGGTGCGCGCGAGCGCCGTACCGAACGGGCCGCACATCCAGATGTACCGGCGGCTCGAATTCGGCCGGCTGATGCGGCTCAACGTCCTCGACACCCGGCAGTTCCGCAGCGACCAGGCCACCACGCAGGCCGGCGCCGAGGATCCGGCGATGACGATGATGGGCGCCGAGCAGAAGGCATGGCTGCTGCACGGGCTGCGCCACTCGCCCGCCCGCTGGAACGTCATCGCCTCGCAGATCATGTTGGCCGAGACCGACATCCTGCTCGGCGCGGGCAAGCAGTGGTTCTACGACGCCTGGGACGGCTACCAGGTCGAACGCAACGCCCTGCTGGAGGACTTCAAGAGCGTCCGCAACCCGGTGGTGCTCAGCGGTGACCGCCATCTCACGATGATCAGCGATCTGAAAGAGGACTTCGCCGATCCGGACTCCGACGTCGTCGGCGCCGAGTTCGTGGGGACGTCCATCTCCAGCAACGGCGACCAGGACCAGGCCGCCTTCCACGCCCAGTGGGACCCGCTGATGGCGGACAACCCGCACTGGAAGGTGATCGACGCCCACCGCGGCTACCACCTGTTCGACATCCGCAAGGACGGCATCGACGCGCAGGTGAGAGTCGTGGACACCGTGCTGAAGCCCACGGCGACACCGAGCACGTACGCCTCACTCCGGGTGGAGTCGGACGACCCGGGCGTCAGCGTCGTATAGAAGTTTGTGAACCCTGTGTGGCGGGAGCCTGGGACTCATCTGTGTCCCAGGCTCCTCTCAGGGCAAACTCAGGAACAACTCTTACCGTCCGTTAACCATGGAGACGGATTGTATTAAGGAAGCGCTGCCCGTCGGGACCCGGCTGCTGCACATCGGCCCGCACAAGACCGGGACCACCGCCATCCAGGGCGCGCTCTTCGCCGCGAAGGACACGATGCCCGCGCACGGCGTCGACTTCCCCGCACACAGCAGGCACCCGATGGAAGCGGCCCTCGCCGCCTGCGCACGGCCCGCGATGATGGGCGACACCGTGCCCACCGACAAACACTGGACGCGTCTCCTCGACGCCGTGCGGGCCACCGGCGACCGCACCTCGGTGATCAGCAGCGAGTTCTTCGCCGACGCCCAGGACGACGAGACGCTGGCCAGGATCGTGGAACAGCTCGGCGGCGAGCGCGTGCACATCCTGATCACCCTGCGCCCGCTGGCGAGGATCATGCCCTCGCAGTGGCAGCAGTACGTGCAGAACGGCCTGCGCATGGGCTACGGCGACTGGCTGGAGCACATGCTCCGCAAGGCGCCCTACGAGCAGCCCAACCCCAGCTTCTGGCGCCGGCACCGGCACGACCGGCTCGTCGAGCGCTGGGCCCGGGTCGTCGGTCCGGAGCGGGTCACCGTCGTCGTGGTCGACGACAGCGACCGGGACGGGCTGCTGCGCACCTTCGAGACGCTGCTCGGACTGCCCGCGGATCTCCTGCGGCCGGTTCCGGACGCGGCGAACCGTTCTCTTACCCTTGCCGAGACCGAAATGCTGCGGAAGCTCAACGTGGAATTCCGCGGCAATGGGCTCCCCGACGAGCTGTATTCCAAGCTCGTGCGCAACGGCGCGGTCATGCATATGAAGAATGCGTGCAGCCCGACCCCGCAGGACGTGAAGATCACCACGCCCCAGTGGGCGGTCGAGGCCGCGGGCGCGATCGGTGCCGAGATGGCCGGGACGATCGCCGCCACGGGCGTACGGGTCGTAGGGGACACGGCGCTGCTGTCGGCCGTACCCGAGGCCGTGGGGAAGGCGTCCGGGGTGCCGCGGATCGCTCCCGAAGTGGCCGCGCAGGCGCTCTACGGGGCGCTCGCGGCGGCCGCCTCGGCGCCCGTGCGGCACAGTGCGCCGGCGAAGGCGCGGACGGTCCACCAGACGTCGTCGAAGGAACTCGTACGAGTTCTCGGTCACCGTTGTCTGAAGAAGCTGCGTCGCCGCTGAGCGCTGTCATCGCATGGTTACCTGCAGTGCAAGATGAATGACAGGTGTCGCGCACATATGCGGTGGAGGTCACTCGCCTTGCACTGCGGTAACCGTGAGTGGGACCATTTGCGAGTTCCCCCGTTGTCCCGAGGTAGGTCAAGGTCACCTGTGTCGCACATAGCCAAGCCCCGCACCACCGCAGTGATCCTGGCCGGCGGTACCGGCCAGCGGGTGGGTCTCTCGATCCCCAAGCAGCTGCTGAAGATCGCCGGCAAGGCAGTCATCGAGCACACTCTGACCACCTTCGAGAACGCCGACTCGATCGACGACATCATCGTCCTGATGGCGCCGGGCTACGTCCCGGACATCGAGAAGATCGTCGCCAAGGCCGGCTTCCAGAAGGTCACCCGGATCATCGAGGGCGGCTCGACGCGGAACGAGACCACCGAGCGTGCCATCGCCGCGCTCGGCGAGGGCCTGGCCGAGGGCGAGGACCGCAACGTCCTCTTCCACGACGCCGTGCGCCCCCTGCTCTCGCAGCGCGTGATCGACGACTGTGTGATCGCCCTGGAGCGCTTCCAGGCCGTGGACGTGGCCATCCCGTCCGCCGACACCATCATCGTGACCCGCACGCACGGCGACGACGGCGAGTTCATCACCGAGATCCCCGACCGCTCCCGGCTGCGCCGCGGCCAGACGCCCCAGGCGTTCAAGCTGTCCACGATCCGCCGCGCCTACGAGGTCGCTGCCGGGGACCCCAACTTCCAGGCCACGGACGACTGTTCGGTCGTGCTCAAGTACCTGCCGGACGTGCCGATCCACGTCGTCGCGGGCGACGAGTACAACATGAAGGTCACCCAGCCCGTCGACGTCTTCATCGCCGACAAGCTCTTCCAGCTCGCCTCCACGGCCGCCCCAGAGCAGGTCGACGAGGCCGCCTACCGCGAGCTGCTCACCGGTAAGACGCTGGTCGTCTTCGGCGGTTCGTACGGCATCGGCAAGGACATCGCCGAGGTCGCCGAGGGCTACGGCGCCACGGTGTACGCGCTGGGCCGCTCGACCACCGGCACGCACGTCGAGAACCCCGAGGAGGTCGACGACGCGCTGTCCAAGGCGTACGGCGAGACCGGGCGCATCGACTACGTCATCAACACCGCGGGCGTGCTGCGCATCGGCAAGCTGGCCGAGACGGACAACGCGACGATCGAGGAAGCGCTGAAGGTCAACTACCTGGCGCCCGTGCAGATCGCCCGTTCCGCGTACAAGTACCTGGCCGAGACCAAGGGCCAGCTGCTGCTCTACACCTCCAGCAGCTACACGCGCGGCCGTGCCGAGTACAGCCTGTACTCCTCGACCAAGGCCGCGATGGTCAACCTCACGCAGGCCCTGGCGGACGAGTGGGCCGGCGACAGCATCCGCGTGAACTGCATCAACCCGGAGCGCACCGCCACCCCGATGCGCACCAAGGCCTTCGGCCAGGAGCCCACGGGCACGCTGCTGTCCTCCGAGGCCGTGGCCCGCACCTCGCTCGACGTACTGCTGTCCGAGCTGACCGGCCATGTCATCGACGTCCGCCAGCAGGACCCGACGGCCGGCGCGGCCAAGGCCTCCGGCTTCGAGGCCGCCCTCGCCTCGGTCCTGGACGTCCAGGACGGCGTTTAATTAAGCCTGCTTCTGAGATCCCGGTAAATTACTCAAAACCCCCAAGAGCAGGTTTATCAGTGATTTCCACCGCTATTCGCGTGGCCCGGGTGGGCAGCGCGGCTGAGCTGGCCGCCGCCGTCCTCATGATCCTGGGATACCCGGCCCTCATGCTGGCCGCCCTCATCCCGAGCGTCCCCGCCTTCGCCGCCGCGGCCGTCGTGACGTACGTCGCGGACCACTATCTGCACCGCCAGGCCAGCTACCTGATCAACCGCCTCAGCAAGGTCAGAGCGGGCCTCTCCATCCGCTTCCTGATCCGCCAGCTGCTGCTGATCCTGCTGCTGGCCCGCATGGACCTCTCCGACAACCTCATCTTCTACGGCGCGATCGCCTGCTTCATCGCCTTCTACGGCCTCCAGGCCCCGCACGGCGCCGTCGTCACGCTGATCCGCAACCGCCGCCGGATGCCGGTCGCCACCCGCAACGTCGACCTCGGCTCGCGCATCCGCATCCCGGACGCCCCGAAGTTCGGCCTGCTGGAGCGCTCCGCCGAGAAGATGCTCCACCTCGACCTGTTCGCCGTCGTGGGCCTGCTGATCTCGGCCCAGCTCGACTCGGCCGTCGCGGGCTTCATCGGCATCGGCGTCACCCTGTTCCTGGGCAGCCTCTACGTCGGTGCGCTCCTGCCGTACATAAGGGGTACGAAGATCCCGCCGACCGCCGAGGTCATCCTCGAAGCCGTCGACGACTGGCTGCACGAGTACAAGCCGCAGACGGTGCTCTGCTTCTCCGGTTCCAAGGACTCGGCGTACCAGGTCAACATGTGGCTGGAGACCATGGAGCAGCTGGACACCCGGCCGCTGGTCCTGCTCCGCGAGCGCGTGATACTGCAGAGCCTCGCCCCGACCAAGGCCCCCGTCATCTGCGTGCCCGGCGGTGTGCACCTGATGAACATGGACCTGTCGAGCGTGCGCGTCGCGCTCTACGCGGCCAACGTCGGCAAGAACATCCACCTGCTGCGCGTCCCCACCATGAAGCACGTCTTCATCGGCCACGGCGACAGCGACAAGCTCGCCAGCGTCAACCCGTTCAGCAAGGTCTACGACGAGGTGTGGACTGCCGGCCGCGCGGGCCGCGACCGCTACGCCATCGCCGACGTCGGTGTCCGCGACGACGACATCGTCGAGGTCGGCCGCCCGCAGCTCGCCCCGATCCAGACCTGGCAGGGCGTGCCCGAGGGCCGTATCCCGACCGTGCTCTACGCCCCCACCTGGGAGGGCTGGGACAACGACCCCGGCAACACCTCCCTCCTCCTGGCCGGCGAGAACATCGTGAAGAAGCTGCTCAAGGCCGACCCGCCGGTGCGCGTCCTGTACAAGCCGCACCCCTTCACCGGCACCGTCAGCGCCGCGGCCGGCTCCGCGCACCGCAAGGTCACCGCCCTGGTCGAGAAGGCCGCGATCGAGCGCGCGAGCGACCCGCGCTTCCAGGCCGACGCGACCGCCCGGACCAAGGCCAAGGCCGACCTGGCCCGCATCGAGGCCCGGATCAGCGAACTGTCCGGCGGCCCCGCCGACAAGGGCGACGAGGCCGAGCTGACCCGTGACGGCGTGGTCGACCTGGCCAAGTACGAGGAGATCGCCCGGCTGCGCGCCGAGTGGAACGACGCGTACTGGACCTCCGTCGGCACCTTCGAGCACCGCGTCATCTCGGGCGCCGAGCCGCGCCTCTACGACTGCTTCAACGTGTCCGACGCGATGGTCTCCGACATCTCCAGCGTGGTCTCCGACTTCATCGCGAGCGGCAAGCCGTACGCGGTCACGGACTCCGCGAAGCTGGGCGTGGAGGAGTTCAAGCGGCAGAACACGGCGGTGCGCGCCGCGGTGATCCTGTCCAACAAGGCCGCGGAACTGGGCGAGTTGCTCGCTGCGGTCCGCACCCCGGACGCCGACCCGATGGCCGAGGACCGCAAGGAACTCAAGGAGTACCTGCTCGGCCCGGACGAGCCCACGTCGATCGAGCAGTTCAACACCGCGGTGGAGAACCTCGCGCTCAAGTCGGAGACGCGCAACGTCGGCCAGGAGCGGGCGGCGGCGAGCGGTGAGGCGGCGAGTCCGCCTTCGGCCGAGGCGCATCTGTCGGCGGACCCCACGGTCGGCTGACCTGCGCGAGTCAGTATTTGGTCAAGAAGGGCCCGGTTTTCGAGGAGTGATCCTCGAAAACCGGGCTCTTTTGCGTATCCCCTGCTGACGGAGGACAACCGATCCACTCAGTCGGCCGTCTTGTAGATGGCGATTCAATGGACAGAGGGGGGCGCGTGACCGTGACGCAGCCTGATGTGACCGTGGTCGTCGGGGCGTACGAGGCGATGCCGTACCTGGTCGAGTGCCTGCGCTCGGTCGAGGCGCAGACGCTGGACGCGGCCCGTATCGAGGTCATCGCCGTGGACGACGGTTCGACGGACGGCACGGGGGAGTACCTGGAGGAGTTCGCGGCCCGCGCCGCGACCCACGTCACGGTGATCCACCAGGAGAACTCCGGCGGCCCCAGCTCCCCGCGCAACGTCGGCCTCGGCAAGGCGAGCGGGCGCTACGTCTTCTTCCTCGACGCCGACGACCGGCTCGCCCCGGAGGCGCTGGAGCGCATGGTCGCGATGGCCGACCGCAACGGCACGGACGTGGTGCTCGGCAAGGTCGAGGGCATCAACCGCGTCCCGCCCAAGGCGGCGTGGGTCCAGACGCTGGAGCGCACCGACGTCTTCCACTCCAACATCAAGTTCACGCTGAGCGCCCAGAAGCTGTTCAGGCGGGCGCTGTTGGAGCGGCACAGCATGCGGTTCGACGAGTCGCTGTTCACCGGCGAGGACGCGCTGTTCACGATGGAGGCCTATCTCCGGGCCGACGGCGTCTCCGTCATCGCCGACCACACCTGCTACTACCTGGTGGGCCGCGACGACGGCAAACACGTGACGAAGAGCGGGAGTTACACCCTGCGCTTCGACTCCGCGCGCGCGTTGATGAACCTCATCGCGGAGATGGTCCCGCCGGGCGTGGAGCGCGACAAGCTGATGGTCCGCCCGTTCCTGGTCACCCTGCTCCCGCAGTTCGGCCCGAAGTACCTCAAGGACACCGAGCAGGTACGCCGCCACAAGTTCGAGCTCGCCAAGCCGCTGATGACCGCCCACTGGACACCCGAGGTGGCCGTACGCCTCAAGGTCGACGAACGGCTGCGCCTGCAGTTGGTGGCCGAGGAATGCCCCGAACTCCTCCTGGACGTCGTGGAGTTCGTGCGGTCGAAGCAACGTCCCGCTGGGGTGGTGGAGAAGCGGGGGCGCCGGGTGTACCTGGCGTATCCGCACTTCCGCTCCGGGGACGCGGGGTTGCCTGATTCCCTCTACCTGGCCGAACCCCGCGAGGCCCGCGGGGTGGAGGGGTACCGGGAGGGGACGGCGAGCGCGTTCCTCCGCCGGGTGACGCGGAAGGTACGGCGAGTGCTGAGGTGAGCCGGCCGAGTTCCCAGTGCGGCCCGGTGGGGGCCGGCGTGACCAGCCACGGCGCACCCGCACTCTGAACTCGATCGGCGACCTCATGTCCCTGTCCGGGACCTGGACCGATGTGCGGAGGGCGATCCGGTTCGCGTAGATTGCCGCGCGGGCAGCCGAACCTAGGCGAGGGGAAGTCCGCACGTGGCAGGGGCAAGGCAGGCCGTGACCGAGGCCCGCAGGATCGTCGTCAAGGTGGGCTCATCCTCGCTGACCACCGCGGCCGGCGGCCTCGACGCCGACCGGGTCGACGCACTCGTCGACGTCCTCGCCAAGAGCCGCAGCGGGGGAGAGAAGGAAGTCGTCCTCGTCTCCTCCGGTGCCATCGCCGCCGGACTCGCCCCGCTCGGACTGCGCCGCCGTCCCAAGGACCTGGCCCGTCAGCAGGCCGCCGCCAGCGTGGGACAGGGTCTCCTCGTGGCGCGCTACACCGCCTCCTTCGCCCGTTACGGCATCCGCGTCGGACAGGTGCTGCTCACCTCCGACGACATGAGCCGCCGTTCCCACCACCGCAACGCCTCCCGCACCCTCGACAAGCTCCTCGCCATGGGCGCCCTCCCTATCGTCAACGAGAACGACACCGTCGCCACGGACGAGATCCGCTTCGGCGACAACGACCGGCTCGCCGCCCTCGTCGCCCACCTCGTCCACGCCGACCTGCTGGTCCTCCTCTCCGACATCGACGGCGTCTACGACGGCGACCCCAGCCGGCCCGGCACCTCGCGGATAGCGGAAGTCCGGGGACCCGCCGACCTCGCGCACGTCGAGATCGGCAGCGCGGGCAAGGCCGGCGTCGGCACCGGCGGCATGGTCACCAAGGTCGAGGCCGCGCGGATCGCCGCCGCCGCCGGTATCCCCGTCGTACTGACCAGCGCGGTCCACGCGGCCGACGCGCTCACCGGCGGCGACACGGGCACGTACTTCCACGCCACCGGCAAACGTTCCGCGGACCGGCTGCTCTGGCTCCAGCACGCGTCCACCCCGCAGGGCTCGTTGACGCTCGACGACGGTGCCGTGCGTGCGGTCGTCCAGCGCCGGATGTCGCTGCTGCCGGCCGGGATCGCCGCCGTCGAGGGCGAGTTCAGCGCGGGCGACCCCGTCGAACTCCGGGACGCCGAAGGGCACCCGGTCGCCCGGGGTCTCGTCAACTTCGACGCCAAGGAGATCCCCCAGCTGATCGGCCGCTCCACCAGGGAACTGGCGCGGGAGCTGGGACCGTCGTACGAGAGGGAAGTCGTGCACAGGGACGACCTGGTGATCCTGCACCCGTAGAACGACCGAAGCGTCCGCCCCGGGCCCGCGGTCGAAAAGAGCGGGAACGCCCGCCCCGGGCGACAGCCGTGAGGTGGACCTTCCGTAAAAGCGCCACGCGGACGCCTTCGGCCTGCTCAACTTTGTCTCGGGGACAAATTCCGCGCGAGCACTGCAGCTCGCCCCTTGCGTAAGGAGGCCGTCGTGAGACGAGTTCGCCCTGGGGCGGCGGCGTCCCGCGGTGGTGCCACCTCCCGCGCGCCCGGCGAGGAGCGCACGCTGACGAGCGTCGCGGCCGGCGCCCGGTACGCGGGCGAGGAACCCAAGGATCTACCCCGGCTGTGGCATGTCACCCTCAGCGTCTCCGGCGGCGAGGCCCCGCTGAAGGAGGTGCGGCGCGGTCTGGAACAGCTCGCCCACGACCACCCCTTTCTGCTGACCAGCCGCTACGCCAACGACCACGCGGAGATCCGCTACTGGGAAGAGGCCCGCGACCTGCACGACGCCGCCGCCGTCGCGCTGCGCCTGTGGGGCGAGCACCGCCAGACCGCCAAGCTGCCGCCGTGGGAGATCGTCGGCCTGGAGGTCATCGACCGCGAGACCTACCACCAGCGCATCTCCGAGGGGTACGGCCCGCTGCCCGCGACCCCCGTCGGCGTACATCCGTTCTGACGTCTGGTTTGAGCCGTCTTCGGGGCCTTCCGCGCTTGTCTCGCGGTTTGGGATAGCCGGTGGACGCCCCCGCAGGGCGCACTACCCTTCCCTCATGACCACGCTCTCGCCGTACGACTCCCTGTCCCCGGTCACGCAGGCCGCGTACCGCGCCAAGTCCGCCGCCGCCGACCTCGCGCCGCTGCCGCGCGCCGAGAAGGACGACGCGCTGCTCGCCATCGCGGACGCGCTGGAGGTCCGGACGAGCGAGATCGTCGAGGCCAACGCCAAGGACATCGCCAAGGCCCGCGCGGCCGGCACCAGCGAGACGGTCATCGACCGGCTGACGCTCACGCCCGAGCGCGTACGGGCCATCGCCTCGGACGTACGGGACGTCGTCGCGCTGCCCGACCCCGTCGGCGAGGTCGTCCGCGGCTCGACCCTCCCGAACGGCATCGACCTGCGCCAGGTCCGCGTCCCCCTCGGCGTCGTCGGCATCATCTACGAGGCCCGCCCGAACGTGACCGTGGACGCGGCCGCGCTCTGCCTCAAGTCCGGCAACGCGGTCCTCCTGCGCGGCTCGGCCTCCGCCTACGAGTCCAACACCGCCCTCGTGCGCGTCATCCGCGACGCCGTCGGCGGCGCCGGACTGCCCGCCGACGCCGTGCAGTTGGTGCCCGGCGAGAACCGCGAGAGCGTCCGCGAACTGATGCGCGCCCGGGGTCTCGTCGACGTGCTGATCCCGCGCGGCGGCGCCTCCCTGATCCAGACCGTCGTCAGCGAGTCGACCGTCCCCGTGATCGAGACCGGCGTCGGCAACTGCCACGTCTACGTCGACGCCGACGCCGACCTCGACATGGCGATCGACATCCTGATCAACTCCAAGGCCCAGCGGCCCAGCGTCTGCAACGCCGCCGAGACCCTCCTCGTCCACCAGGACATCGCCCCCGAGTTCCTGCCGCGCGCCCTGGACGCCCTCGCCGAGGCCGGCGTCACCGTGCACGCCGACGAGCGCGTGCTCGCCTACGCCAAGGACTCCGAGGCCACGGTCGTCGAGGCCACCCTGGAGGACTGGGACACCGAGTACCTCTCCTACGACATCGCCGCCGCAGTCGTCGACTCGCTCGACAAGGCCGTCCAGCACATCCGGCTGTGGAGCTCCGGCCACACCGAGGCCATCGTCACCAGCTCCCAGCAGGCCGCCCGCCGCTTCACCCAGCTGGTCGACTCCACCACCGTCGCCGTGAACGCCTCCACGCGCTTCACGGACGGCAGCCAGTTCGGCTTCGGCGCGGAGATCGGGATCTCCACCCAGAAGCTGCACGCACGGGGCCCGATGGGCCTGCCGGAGCTGACGAGCACCAAGTACATCGTCACGGGCGACGGACACATCCGCCGCTGAGGCCGTGCCGTTCGGCATATGCGGTCGGCATAACGCCTCGTCGGGGGAGAGGCGTCTCACCCAACGGATGAATTTCCCGACCGTCTGCCCAAATTGACCCCCCAGGTCTACTCTGGAGAGGTGCCGGAGGACGTGGGGGGCAGGCCGTTTCCCGACGGCTGGGAGCCCGACGACGACCACGACCGCGGAATGTCGGACGAAGAGTTCGCATCCGTGGTCTTCGACGAGGCCTTCATACGGGCGGCCGTAGTACACGAGCCGACCGCCGTCGAACGCCTCCTTGCCGCTGCCCAGGCAAGAGCCGAGGCCTCCGAGGCCGAAGCCCGCCGCGCGCAGCACGGCAGACGCGGACGAGGCGACGACGATCCGTTCGAGGACGCCTACGGACGCGAATTCGGCCATGATCCTGAACTCGACGACCTGGACGACCCCGATGTCGTCGAAGGCCGCTACGGCGCCCCGGGGACCTACGGCAAACAGGTCCGCTGGCACCGCCCCGTCGCCTGGCTGCTCGCCCTCGTGATGGGCATCGGCATGGTCGCCCTGGCTTTCTCGGCGGTCTACCGCGGCGCGTCCTCGGGCGGCAGGGACCGCGTCCCGCCCCCGGCCTCCACCGGCGTGGAACAGGGCACGGCGGCGGCACCCTCCGCATCCGCCGACAACTCCCAGCCACCGCTGTCGGCCGTACCGCGCACGCCCTGAGCGAGTTGTGGGCGGCCCGGTGAGAACCTGTCAGAACTTGTCGTGTACCAGGGCGTTTACCTGAGGCTCCAGAGACCTACTCTGAAAGTATGGGCGGTCCAGGAGACCCACCTGAGGGCACGCCCGAGGGCGCTCCCGGTGGTGGTGAGGACGAGTACCGATCCGTCGTCTTCGACGAGTCGTTCGTCCGCGCTGCCCGGCTCCAGGAGTTCTCCGCGCAGGAGCGCCTGGCCGACCACGCCCCCGCCGTCCGCCGCCGCCCGGCCCTGCGCCGCGGTCTCTCCCGCCAGGCCCTGATCCTGGTCATGCTGATCGCCGTCGCCTTCGGCACCGCGATCTACATGGGCGTACGGCACCCCTACACGACCCCCACGGCCCAGCAGCCCGTCGAGCCGCTGCGGATGACCGTCATCCCGCTGTCCCCCCAGGGCGCGGTGCCGGGGGCGGCCGACGCCGAGGACCTCTACGCGCACAGCCCCGCCGCGCAGTTCAGCGTCGGCGCCGAGGGCGTACCGCTGCCGGCCGCGCGGCGCACCGCGCACTTCTCGGACAGCCAGGTCATCGCCGCCCTGAGCACCGCCAAGGACTACATCGTGGAGTCCTCGCTCTACCCTGCGGTCCTCACCGGCGGACAGATCCGACCCGCGCGCGTCCTCGTCGACCCGGACCAACTCGACCAGTTCGACCAGAGTTTCGAGCACCCGACCGCCGACGGCCGGCACGAACCCACCGGATGGCTGGTTCGCTTCGACCCGTCACGCGTCCAGCTGGCCGACCGCAAGATCCGTGTCCAGGGCACCCTGGCGGCCACCGAGATCGACTCGTCCACCCTCGAAGTCACCGCCGACGGAACCTTCGTCTACGCGCTGCGGCCCACCGGCACGACGGCCTCGGCCGGCTCCGGCGACCAGGCCCGGGTGTCCCTGTTCACCGTCCGCCGCGAACTGCACTTCCGCTTCGACCGCGACGACCTGCGCATGCACCAGGCCCAGCTCGTCGTCTCCTACGTCCAGGCCGGACCCCTGTCCTGCGCTGAGGACTCCGTGACCCATCTGCGGCCCCTGCTCGCCGGCCAGACCGCCAAGGCGGGCGGCCCGGCCGGCACGGACCCGTACGCGACGGGCAGCGCGACGGCGCTCTGCGGGTCACTGGCGACGAGCGCACAGCCGAAGATGTGAGTTTCCTGAGTTTTCGCAGCCGCCTGGGCCGTGCCCGGAAGGAGCCGTGCACGGCCGTCGTATGTACGTGAGCGAGGTCAGCCCTCGTCGCGCGGCGGGGTGTCGTCCGTCGGCGGCTGCTCCGTGCCGTTGGCCGAGCCCGACGGCGGCTCGTCCTGCGGGGTGGAGCTCGCGAAGCCGCCGAAGCCGCGCCGCACCCGGCCGCCGAGGTCGCCCGCGCCGCCGGCGAAGTCGCTGACCAGCTTCATCAGCGGGTCCTTGGAGTTCTTGACGTTGCTCGCGTAGCTCGCCGCCGACTCGCGGAACGAGTCCGTGACCGAGGTGTCCTTGTCCTCGCTGCGCCGCGGGTAGTGGCCGTCCATGATCCGCTGGTAGTCGCGGGACTCGGCCCACTTCTTCAGCTCGGCCGCCCGCACGGTGGTGAACGGGTGGGAGCGGGGCAGCACGTTCAGGATCTTCAGCACCGAGTCGCGCAGGTCACCGCCCGACTCGAACTCCTCGGCCTGCTTGAGGAACGCGTCCACGTTCATCTCGTGCAGGTGGTTGCCGCCGGCGATCTTCATCAGGCCGCGCATCGAGGCCCGCAGGTCCTGGCCGACCAGCAGACCCGCGCGGTCGGCGGACAGCTCCGACTTGCGGAACCACTCGCGCAGCGCCGTCACGATCGCCAGGATCGCGAGGTTGCCCAGCGGGATCCAGGCGACCTTCAGGGCCAGGTTGGTCAGGAACAGCAGGATCGTGCGGTACACGGAGTGGCCGGACAGCGCGTGACCCACCTCGTGGCCGACGACCGCCCGCATCTCCTCCTCGTCGAGCAGCTCGACGAGGCCGGTGGTGACGACGATGATCGGCTCGTCCAGCCCGATGCACATCGCGTTGGGCTGCGGGTCCTGGGTGACGTACATCGGCGGGACCTTCTCCAGGTCCAGGATGTAACAGGCGTCCCGCAGCATGTCGTTGAGGTGCGCGAACTGCTGGTCCGACACGCGCACCGAGTCGGACAGGAACAGCAGCCGCAGACTGCGCTCGGGCAGCAGCCCGCTGAGCGCCTTGAACACCGTGTCGAACCCGGTCAGCTTGCGCAGCGCCACCAGGGCGGAGCGGTCGGCCGGGTGCTCGTACGCACGCGAGGAGATCCCCTCGAAGCGCCTGCGCTGCCTGCTCGGTACGTTCTCGTGCCCGTTCTGCTCGTGGCCGTCTTCGGACATGTGGTCCCCCATGTGCGTGTGTGTGCCCTGAGTGCCCCCGAAGCAGAGCCCAGCCTAGGCGGAGATACCGTGGACGGGCAGTACAGCGAAGGAGTCAACGCATGGAGCCCCATTCCGCAGCCGCCTGGCTCGCAGAGGCCGCGAACGCCGCCCCCCGGCAAGGATCGGGGGACCTGCTCAAGGTCGTACTGATCGTCATGTTCTTCGGCTGCATCCTGACCGCGTGGTTCCTGCTGCGCGGGTACAAACAGAAGGACGACTGAGGCGCCCGTCGAGTTCCCTGTCACGTCCAGGTCGGCTGCCCGTCGGCTTCCAATGGCGGAGTCGGCGTGATCGTCCCCGGGGCGCCCGCTTACCATGAGCCGACATCTTTATCCCGCCCACACCGGATAGGTTCTGCTGAAGATGAGCATCCACGGCACTGCTGCCCAGTTGGTCACTCTTGCCGCCGAGGGGGAGGGCGGGGGCAACCACGAAAGCCTCCAGCCGATCATCACCGGTGGCGGCGCTTTCCTGCTTCTGATGCTCCTGCTGTGGATCACCACCCGCTTCAACCGCGACCGCTAGGGTCTGTCCCTTTCTGTCCGCCGGACGGGTCTCGGGGCCTTCACACCGGGCCGGTAGGGTCTGCACGCATGGGAGAGCAGGACATGCCTACCGGTCCGGCGAACGACACGACGCGCGGCACGGAGATCCGAATGGCGAACGGCCCGCGCAACAACGGCCCGTCGAACCCCGGCAAGCGCCGTCTCGGCGTCATGGGCGGAACGTTCGACCCGATCCACCACGGGCACCTCGTGGCGGCCAGCGAGGTCGCCGCGCAGTTCCACCTGGACGAGGTGATCTTCGTCCCGACCGGTCAGCCGTGGCAGAAGACCGACCGCAAGGTCGCCCTGGCCGAGGACCGCTACCTGATGACGGTCATCGCGACCGCCGAGAACCCCCAGTTCTCGGTGAGCCGTATCGACATCGACCGCGGCGGCCCCACCTACACCACGGACACCCTGCGCGACCTGCGCGCGCTCAACCCCGACGCGGACCTCTTCTTCATCACCGGCGCCGACGCCCTCGGCGCGATCCTGACCTGGCGGGACGCGGAGGAGCTGTTCTCCCTCGCGCACTTCATCGGGGTCACCCGCCCCGGCCACACGCTGACCGACCCGGGCCTCCCGGAGGGCGGCGTCTCGCTGATCGAGGTTCCCGCGCTGGCCATCTCCTCAACGGACTGCCGTGCGAGAGTCGCGAAGGGTGATCCCGTCTGGTACCTGGTGCCCGACGGAGTCGTGCGGTATATCGACAAGCGCGAGCTGTACCGCGGCGAGTGAGCCGAGAGGGGCACCGGTGAACGACCGATACGACGCCGGGTACGGCGGCGACCAGTACGAACTCGTCGGCTACGACGAGTACAACCAGCCTGTCTACCGTCAGGTCCCGGCCCAGCAGACCCAACAGCCCCCGCAGCAGCAGCCGTACGACCCGTACGGGCAGCAGCAACAACAGGGCTACGCCTACGACCCGTACGCGACCGGCACCCAGCAGCAGCCGCCCCCGTACGACACGGGCACCCAGCCGCAGGCCCCGTCGTCCTACGACACCGGTTCTCAACAGCCCATCGCCCCTTACGACACGGGCCGGCAGGCACCCCAGTCCGGCTACGACCCGTACGCCACCGGGACGACGACGGCCTACGACCCCTACGGGCAGACCGCGGCTGGCGGACAGCAGCCCCGGGTCGCCGAGCAGACCGCCTACATCCCGCAGCAGGGCGGCCCGGCCGAGGACACGGAAGCCCCGAAGGCCCCGGAGGCGGGTGAACGGGACTACCGCACCGAGCAGTTCGCCTTCGTGGAGGAGCCGACCGACGACTCCGAGGACGTCATCGACTGGCTGAACTTCACCGAGAACCGCACCGAGCGCCGCGAGGAGGCCAAGCGCCGTGCCCGCGGCCGCATGGTCGCCCTCGTCGTGGTCCTCGCGCTGGTCGCGTCCGGCGGTGTCGGCTACCTCTGGTACGCCGGGAAGCTCCCCGGAGTGTCCTCGTCCGCCTCGAAGACGGGCACCACGACGGCCGCCGGCGCCCAGAACCGCGACGTGATCGTCGTCCACCTGCACAACACCTCGAAGGGCGGCACCTCTTCGGTGCTGCTCGTCGACAACACCACCCTGAAGCAGGGCACCACCGTGCTGCTGCCCAACTCCCTCGCCCTCACGGACGACGACGGCAACACGACGACGCTGGCCAAGTCGGTCGACGACGACGGCACCTCCGGGACCGTCGACCAGCTCAACACGGTCCTCGGCACGGACATCGAGGGCACCTGGCGGCTGGACACCCCCTACTTGCAGAACCTGGTCGACCTCGTCGGCAACATCGACCTCGACACCAACGCCGACGTGCCCGACCCGGACGCGACGAAGAAGAACGCCGCGCCCCTCGTCCACAAGGGCAAGGACCAGACCCTCAGCGGCAAGATGGCCGTCGCCTACGCCACCTACCGGGCCTCCGGCGAGGCGCAGAACGCCCAGCTGGAGCGGTTCGGCCAGGTCATGCAGGGCGTGCTGCGCCAGCTGACCTCCGACCCGACGGCGGCGACCACCACCGTGCAGACCCTGGCCCAGATCCTGGACCCGCCCCTCACCGACAAGGACCTCGGCACCTTCCTCGCCAAGCTCGCCGACCTCGCCAAGAGCGGCGACTACAAGACGGCCCTGCTGCCCGTCCAGAACGACGGGACCCTGACCGCGCAGGCCTCGGCCAGCGTCGTCAAGGACATCCTGGGCGGCACCGCGAAGAGCCCCGACGAGGGGTCGGCGGTCCGGGTCGCCGTCCAGAACGCCACCGGCGTCAAGGACGACACCGAGAAGGCCCGCGTCGTCCTCCTCAACGGCGGCTTCACCTTCCTGGAGGCCGGCACGGCGTCCGGGACCTCGGCCACGTCCAAGATCACGTACTCCGACGCGGCCGACAAGGAGAACGCCACCGAGGTCGCCAAGACCCTGGGCCTGCCCACCAGCACCGTGACCAAGGGCACAGTCTCCGCGAACGCGGATGTCTCGGTGGTCCTCGGAGAGGACTACAAGCCGTCGTCGTCATCATGACGACGACCTAGTGGCTGTGTGACGGAGAGCATGCCCCGGAGGCCGGAGCCGGTGTCCCGACCGGCGTCCGGGGCATGATCCGTTATTCACGTGGGGTGCCGTCCGCGGTCCGTGAGACCCTTGAGGTCTGTTGACCGCCGACCGAAAGCCGCGTAGTGACCGCCACTGACCGCTCCATCGAGCTCATCTCCGCCGCCGCCCAGGCGGCCGCCGACAAGCTCGCGCACGACATCATCGCCTACGACGTCAGCGATGTGCTGTCGATCACGGACGCCTTCCTGCTGGCCTCCGCTCCCAACGACCGTCAGGTCAAGTCGATCGTCGACGAGATCGAGGAGAGGCTCAACAAGGAACTCGGCGCCAAGCCGGTCCGCCGCGAGGGCGACCGCGACGCCCGCTGGATCCTGCTCGACTACGTCGACATCGTCGTCCACGTCCAGCACAGCGAGGAGCGTGTCTTCTACGCCCTGGAGCGGCTGTGGAAGGACTGCCCCGAGCTGGACCTCCCCGCCGAGGCCAAGGCCACCCGCGGCAAGGCTGCCGAGCACGCCAAGCTGCAGGTCGAGGAGGACGCCTCCGAGTTCGGGGAGGTGCGGTGACCGCCGGGGCCGACGGCCGCAAGGCGGGCCGGGGCCGACGCGTCATCCTGTGGCGGCACGGCCAGACCGCGTGGAACGTGGAGCGCCGCTTCCAGGGCACCACGGACGTCGAGCTCACCGGGACGGGCATCGGCCAGGCCCACCGCGCCGCCCGGCTGCTGGCCTCCCTCAAGCCGGACGCGATCGTCGCCTCCGACCTGAAGCGGGCGGCGAACACGGCCGCGGAGCTGGCCGCCCTCACCGACCTCGACGTCACCCACGACGAGGGCCTGCGGGAGACCTACGCGGGCGTCTGGCAGGGGCTGACGCACGAGGAGATCATCGCCCGCCACGGCGAGGAGTACGCCGCGTGGAAGCGCGGGGAGCCGGTGCGTCGCGGCGGCGGCGAGCTGGAGACCGAGGTCGCCGACCGGGCCGCCCCCGTCGTGCTGCGGCACGCCGAGAAGCTGCCCGAGGACGGCACCCTCGTGGTGGTCAGCCACGGCGGCACGATCCGCACCACCATCGGGCGTCTCCTCGGTCTGGAGTCCCAGCACTGGGAGAGTCTCGGCGGCCTCTCCAACTGCTGCTGGTCCGTGCTCGGCGAGGGCGCCCGCGGCTGGCGCCTGCTGGAACACAACGCCGGCACGCTCCCGGAACCGGTGCTCGGCGACGACGACTGAGCGGCCCTCCAGGGCCCCGACCCCGGATTTCACTTTCCGGCAGGTCGCAGGCTAAAGTTCTTCTTGTTCGCCCGCCGAGCGGGAAGAACACACGGGGCTATAGCTCAGTTGGTAGAGCGCCTGCATGGCATGCAGGAGGTCAGGAGTTCAATTCTCCTTAGCTCCACAGATCGACACTCTTGAGTTGTCAAGGACCGAGAGTCGTCCACGATCGAATCGATGAGATCCCGTCCCTTTCAGGGGCGGGATTTTTTCGTCGCTGTCAGCGCCTCCGTGCGGAGCCGAGTCTCCTCGTCGGCCGGGGTGTAGACCACGATCCGGCACTCCGGCATGCCGTTGACCGACAACGACACCGACGTCATCCGCATCTCGCCCACCTCCTCGTGCCGGAACGTCTTCACCCGCCGCCCCGGCTCCGCCACGTCCCCGCTCCTCCACAGCCGCGCGAAGAGCGGGCTCGCCGCCGACAGCCCGCGTATGAACTCCTCCCAGACGGGCTCGCCGGTATGCACCCCGTAGGCCGAGCGCAGCGTCGCCACCATCACCGGCAGCTCCGTCTCCCGGTACAGCAGCGGGCACTCCTCCTCCGGCACCGTGAACAGCTTCCACAGCGCGTTCGGCATCGGGCCCGGCGCCAGCGGCTCCAGCCAGAACACCGTCCGGTAAGGGGAGTTGGTGGCGAGGATGTCGTACCGCGAGTTGTAGACCACCGCCGGGCGCGGGTCGAGGGCGTCGAGGATGCCCTGGATCTCCGGCCCCACCGACCGCACGGTCGCTTCCGGCGGATGCGCGTACGGCACCTCGGCCAGGTGGTACAGGTGCTCCCGCTCCGGCGCGTCGAGCCGGAGCGTGCGCGCCACGGCGTCCAGCACCTGTGCGGAGGCGTTGATCGGTCGCCCCTGTTCGAGCCACGTGTACCAGGTGACGCCCACGCCGGAGAGCTGGGCGACCTCCTCGCGGCGCAGTCCCGGCGTACGTCGTCGGAAGCCCGGCGGCATGCCGACGTCGTGCGGTGTCACCCTGGCGCGCCTGCTGCGCAGAAACGCGGCCAGCTCGGGCCGGCGGCGCTGTGTCGTCCCCATCCCCATCGTCACATCCCCCATGTTCGACGCCCGGCCTGGCCCGTGCCAGGTGCTGCCGGTACCAGCATCAGCGGGCTCTCGGCACCCGTACCGGAGCGCCCCCACGCTCGACCGCATGACAACACCACCCCGTACGGAACCGGATTCCGCACCCGTTCCAACTCCTGCCACCAGTAAAGACCCCGGCACTGACAATCGCCGTGGGCCGATGCTCGCGGTGCTGCTCGCGGCCCTGTTCATGGCGCTGCTCGACGTGTTCATCGTGAACGTCGCCGCCCCCACCATTGGCACCGAACTCCACGCGTCCGGCGCCGACTTGCAGCTGGTGATCGCCGGTTACACCATCACGTACTCGGTGCTGCTGATCACCGGCGCCCGGCTCGGCGACCGGCTCGGCCACGCCCGGGTCCATCTCGCCGGGCTCGCCCTCTTCACCGCCGCCTCGCTCGCCTGCGGCCTGGCTCAGGGCTCGACCGAGCTGATCGTGTTCCGTCTGGTCCAGGGTTCCGGCTCGGCGCTGATGATCCCTCAGGTGCTCAGCCTGATCCAGCGGCACTTCGTCGGCGAGGCCCGGATGCGGGCGCTCGGCGTCTACTCGGCGGTCATCGCCGTCGGCGCCGCGGCCGGGCAGATTCTGGGCGGTGTCCTCGTCAGCGCCGACCTGTTCGGCACGAGCTGGCGGCCGGTGTTCCTCGTCAACGTTCCCGTGGGCGTCGTACTCCTGTTCCTCGGGAGGCGCGTGCTGCCGCGAGGCGCCGGGGCGGAGCCGGAGCGCGCGCGGGCGTTCGACGTGCCGGGGCTGGTGCTGCTCGCCTCGGCGGTCTCGCTGCTGACGGTGCCGCTGGTGCTGGGGCAGGAGGAGGGCTGGCCGCTGTCGTCGTGGCTGTCACTGATCGCGGCGGCCGTCCTCTTCGCGTCGTTCTGCGTGTACGAGTCCCGGCTCGCCCGGCGCGGGGGAGCCCCGCTGATCGCACCACGTGTGTTGCGTCACCCGGGCATGGGTCTCGCCGTCTTCCGGATCCTGGCCGTGATGGCCATCAACGCCGGTTTCCTGTTCGCGCTCACCCTGCACGTCCAGGGCGGCCTCGGCTTCAGCGCGCTGCGCGCCGGTCTCACCTTCGCGCCGACCGCGGTCGTCTTCGGGGCGGTCGGCCTGACCTGGCGCAGGTGGCCGGCGGCCTGGCAGCGGGCGCTGACCCCGCTCGGTTTCGTGATCACGATCCCGGCCGTAGCGGGAGTCGGGCTGGCGTTCGAAGGCGGCGACCGCGGCGGGGCCGTACTGTACGTGGCGTACGTCGGCGTGGGGGCCGGGCTCGCGCTCGCCTTCAGTCCGACGCTGACCCGGGCCCTCGCGACGGTGCGGCCCGAGGACGCGGCGGACGCCAGCGGTCTGCTCTCCACGGTCGCGCAGCTGGGTCAGCTGATCGGGGTCGCGGTTTTCGGCACACTGTTCTTGAACCGGCTTGAGTCACTTGGGGCCCCGGGGGCGTATACCTCTGCGGAGGCGCTTTTGGCGTGCATGTTCGCGCTGGCGGGGACGGCCGCGGTGGGTGCCGTGTCCGGACTGGTACTGAGGCGTCGCTGACCGTATTGGTCCGGCCGTGGCAGAATCAAACGGCCGGAAGGGGGCGCGGCCCGACGGGAGGGAGTAGCGATGCCTGCGAGCATCATCGAGGAGGTCGACCACCTCTTCGATGCGGCGTTGATACGGGATACGATCACCCGCCTGAGCTGCCCTTCCTGCGGTTCCGCCCACGTGGCCCAAGTCCTTGGTGACAACGGCGGAGTTTCCTACGTGTGCACGGCCTGCGGCCACAGCTGGAGCTGATCGATGGGTGCACACAGGCGAAAGTGCGACTGGTGCGGCAGTGGGACGCCGATCGTCCGTGACATGGAACCGGTGAATCCCGACTACCAGTACTGGTGCGAGGAGTGCGCGCGGGCGCTGATCATAAAAGGCGATCCGATCGAGACGTACCGCGAACTTGAGGGCGAGCCGATCTACGGTCGACTCCTGGAAGAGCACTGCACGTTGAAACGGTTCTATTCCTTCGTCACCGCTTGACCTCGGCCGGGACCCCGCGAGGAGGTCCCGGCGATCACGGTCACGGTGACGGGGACGGAAACGATTTGGTGGTCCAGAGGGTCCACCGGTAATGTTTGCGTCGCAGCCGGGGAGACCCGGTAGCACACTGCGCGGGGCTATAGCTCAGTTGGTAGAGCGCCTGCATGGCATGCAGGAGGTCAGGAGTTCAATTCTCCTTAGCTCCACAGAAGTCGAAGGCGGGTCATCCGATGGGATGGCCCGCCTTCGGTGTGTTCAGGGGGAGTTGGCGCCGTTCACGGAACAGCGGGCCGCCCTCTTCTTAAGAAGGCGGCCCGCTGTTCGTGTGCTCAGCGGCCCAGGGCCCGCCGGCCGCGGCCCTGGGAGAGGACCGGCAGGTTGCGGGACGGGCCCTTGTCCCGCGCGGTCTCCTCCTCCAGGCGCAGGGCGAGCGCCGGGCAACGGCGCACCGCGCGGAGCGCCTTCGCCTCCGCGTACCGCGGCACCTGGGCCTGCGCGACGGTGGGGAAGCCGTCCGCGCCGAGTTCGAAGACCTCCGGGAGGATGTCCGCGCACAGACCGTGGCCCCGGCACAGCGTCCAGTCGACGTAGATCTTCTGACGGCTGGGACCGCTCTCCTCGGCCTCCGCGCCGCTCGTGATGCCCGCCGGGAGCTGGCCGCCCTCGAAGAGCGGCAGAACGCCCTCCACGGGCCTTCCGCAGCCGTTTCCGAGGACGTGGGCGGCGAGGTCGTCCGTGAACGCCTTGATGGTCGACTCCAGGAACATCGCGGAGCCGTCCGGGTGCGAGCACGCGCCGCGCCGCTTCACGGCCTTGGCGACCTGCTTCAGTGCCTCCAGGGCGGCCGGGCCGCCGCCGTTGAGGATGTCCTCCATGCCGCGCGCGGCGGCGGGCAGACCGAGGTAGCAGGGACCGCACTGTCCCGCGCTCTCGTCGGCCAGCCACTGGGCCACGCGCAGCGACTCGCCCAGCGGGCAGGTCTCCTGGGTGATCGGCATGATGGCGCCCGCGCCGAGCGCGCCGCCCACCGCGTCCAGGGAGTTGCGGGAGACGATCGCCTCGTTGACCGTCGCCGCGTCGATCCACTTGCCGTGGTAACCGCCCGTCAGCACACCCTGGGGGACCGGCGGGGCACCGGCCAGCTGCAGGACGTAGCGCAGTGGTACGCCGGTGGGGACCTCGATCACCATGGGGCGGGCGACCGCCCCGGAGACCGTGAGCATGACGGTGCCGGGCTCGTCGTAGAGGCCGGTGTTGCCGTAGCGCTCGGGGCCGATGCGGGCGGCGATGGCGAGTTGGGCGAACGTCTCGGCGTTCGACAGCAGGGTCGGGGCGCCGCCGACGCCGTTCTGGGAGGCGCTGACCTTGCGGCCGGGCGGGACCGCCGGGCCGCCGTCGATCGAGCGGATCAGCGACGCGGCGGCGCCGGTGACCATGCGGACCGGGTTGCGCTGGACGAACGCCTTCAGCGCCGAACGGCGGGTGTTGCTCAGGCCGCGTTCCGAGAGCGCGGCCTCCATGGAGCGCTGCGTCGACTCACGGGTGACCCCCACCACGAGCGTGCGGGCACCCAGGGCCTCGGCGACCAGCAGGGCGCCGTCCAGGATGAGGTGCGGGGCACGGTTGATGAGCACCGTGTCCTTGCGGCAGGCCGGCTCGTCCTCACTGCCGTTGACGACGACGACCGGTCGTACACCGCGTTTGATCGCCGCTTCGGCGACCGAGCGCAGCTTCTTGTGGAAGGGGAAGCCCGCGCCGCCGCGGCCCTTCAGGTTGATGGCCTCGGAGAGCTTCGCGAGCTGCTCCCCGCCCATCGGTTCGAGCGGCCCGTGCACCTTCAGGTGCATGGGCAGGTCGAGTCTCTCGACAAGGTCGAAGCCTGACGTGAGCTGCGGAAGCCCGACGACGCGGACTTCTGGGACGTCGGGCAGGGCCTCGTTCACCTATAGCCTCCGGAAGGCGTGTTCCAAGGTTCGCCCGAGCCACCCTGCGCGTCGAAGTCGTACGAAGCGTTGGGTGTTTGATCAGTGGCGGGACCGCTGTTGTACGTGTCATTGGGGTTGTACGTACCGGAGGTGCCGTTCGACTCACCGGTGGGGTACACGTATCCCTCCCCGTAGCCGCCTGCGCCCGAATTGTTGTTGTACGTAGGGATGTTGTACCCGGTGTCCTGGAGCGGGTCGTAGGCGGACGGGGGCGCCTCGCCGACCGGAGGCGGTGACGGGACCGGCCAGGTTCCGGAGGTGCTGCCGCCGCTGTCCGCGCGCGGGACCGCCTGCGTGTTCTGCATGTCCATCGGCACGTTCATGCGCGAGGTCTGGTCGGTGACGAACGGCATCTGACCGGTGGACTCCGGCGTGGCCGTGCGGTAGGCGGCGGCGAAATCGTTCTGGGCCGTCTCCGGGGTCATCGACCGCGTCTCGTACATGGCGTTGGGGTCCACGCGCGGCATCGACCCGGTCTCGGTGAACGAGGGCTGCGCGGGGCGGCGGCTCTCGCGCTTCTCGTAGCCCGGCAGCCCGGACTCGGACGCACGGCCGCGGCTCGCGTCGAGTTCGTCGAGACCCGGCCGCTCCTCGTTGCCCAGGAGCATGGCGACCTTGTTGGCGAACTTCCGCTTGAACGGGCGCGGCGCCGAGCGCAGGGCGAGGGCCGCTGCGACCCCGACCAGGCACAGCTCGTACGAGATCATGAAGAAGGGCTTCGCCGCGCGGCCCGCGAACAGGCCGTGGATCAGCGCCGCGCACCAGGCCGGGTAGGCCAGCATGTGCATCGCGCGCCAGCGGGCGGCGACCGGCGCGGGGGACGCGAACTGGTTGCGCAGGGCGCCGGTGATGCCCACGAAGATCATGAGCAGGCCGCCCAGCGAGCCGAGGCCGATGAGCCCGGCGCTGCCCTTCACGCCGAGGCTGAAGGGGATCAGCGCGGCGATCAGGACGGTGTGGTCGAGCGCCAGTTTGACCGTGATGTGCACCACGAGGAACGCGATCGAGCCGACGGCGGTCACCCGGTGGATGCCCTGCGCCACGATCCGCTGCCGGATGTTGAGGATGACCCGGTCCTGGGCGACGAGCCCCCAGATCACCGAGCAGGAGAGGGAGACGAGCGAGAGAACGCCCGCACCGAAGTTGAGGAAGTCCTGTACCTGGCTGCCTCCGGCCAGCACGAACACGGGTATGAAGATCAGGACGACGAGGCTCACCACGCCATAGGCCGAGCGGCCAGGCTTGGGGAGCGAACTGGTACTACGACGAGCGTTCATGGGGGCAACTCCGAGCAGTATCGGGAAAGCGGTCCCGCTGCCGAACTCTAAGTGGCTCCATACCGGTGGGTACGAGGTTTGAGTTATTGCGTTGTTATCAAACGACAATGCGCTTGCTGTGATGTCCCGTAGTGGGTGGTACGCGAAGGTAATCCTTGAACCGGGGTCAGTCCACGCCGGTGTGGACAGGGTGCCAAGGGTGATACGGAAGCGCGTCGCGTTGTGCTCAAGGGCTGCGGTACTCTGACGCCATGCGTGCCGTACGCCTTCTGCTTAGCGAGCCGCGCTGATCAGTCCCGACCACCGGTGAACGGTGAGGTCGGAATCAGCGCGGCGTCCCCTCCTGTGCGAGGGGATTTTTCATTTGCTGGACGTCACATGGTGGATGTCACAGCCTGAAATGTCGCAGCCGCTGGCAGAGACGATCGATGGAGCTTTGAGGATCATGAGCGAGACGAACCCCGCTGCCGCCGCCGAGGTGGTCGCCCCGCACCGCTACACGGCCGCGATGGCCGCGGACATCGAAGCACGCTGGCAGGACTTCTGGGATGCCGAGGGCACCTACGAGGCGCCGAACCCGACCGGTGACCTGGCCGGCGACCCCGAACTGGCCGCCCGCCCCAAGAAGTTCATCATGGACATGTTCCCGTACCCCTCCGGTGCGGGCCTGCACGTCGGCCACCCCCTGGGCTACATCGCCACCGACGTGTTCGCCCGGTTCCAGCGGATGACCGGCCACAACGTGCTGCACACCCTGGGCTTCGACGCCTTCGGCCTGCCGGCCGAGCAGCACGCCGTCCAGACGGGCGAGCACCCCAGGATCACCACCCTGGCCGCCATCACCAACATGAAGTCCCAGCTGCGCGCGCTGGGCCTGGGCCACGACAAGCGCCGGTCGTTCGCCACGATCGACCCCGGGTACTACAAGTGGACCCAGTGGATCTTCCTGCAGATCTTCAACTCCTGGTACGACGACGAGGCCGGCAAGGCCCGCCCGATCGCCGAGCTGATCGCCCAGTTCGAGACCGGTGAGCGTGCCGTACCGGGGCACACGCGCGCGTGGCCCGAGCTGAGCGCCACCGAACGTGCCGACGTCCTGGGCGAGTTCCGCCTGGCCTACGCCTCCGACGCGCCCGTCAACTGGTGCCCCGGCCTGGGCACCGTGCTGGCCAACGAGGAGGTCACCGCCGACGGCCGCTCCGAGCGCGGCAACTTCCCCGTCTTCAAGGCCAAGCTGCGCCAGTGGAACATGCGCATCACCGCCTACGCCGACCGGCTGCTGGCGGACCTGGAGGAGCTGGACTGGCCCGAGGCCATCAAGCTGCAGCAGCGCAACTGGATCGGCCGCTCCGAGGGCGCCCGCGTCGACTTCCCCGTCGACGGCGAGAACATCACCGTCTTCACCACCCGCCCCGACACCCTGTTCGGCGCGACCTACATGGTGCTGGCGCCCGAGCACCCGCTGGTCGACAAGTTCACGCCCGGTGCCTGGCCCGAGGGCACGCACGACGTGTGGACCGGGGGGCACGCCACCCCGGCGGAGGCCGTCGCCGCGTACCGCGCGCAGGCCGGCACCAAGTCCGACGTGGAGCGGCAGACCGAGGCCAAGGAGAAGACCGGCGTCTTCACCGGCGCGTTCGCGACCAACCCGGTCAACGGCGAGCGGCTGCCCGTCTTCATCGCCGACTACGTACTGATGGGCTACGGCACCGGCGCGATCATGGCCGTCCCGGCGGGCGACCAGCGCGACTTCGACTTCGCGCGCGCCTTCGAGCTGCCGATCACCTGCATCGTCGAGCCGACCGACGGCCGCGGGACGGACACGTCCACGTGGGAGGACGCCTTCGGGTCGTACGACGCGAAGATCATCAACTCCTCGAACGGCGACATCTCCCTGGACGGCCTGCCCGTCGCCGAGGCCAAGGCCCGCATCACGGAGTGGCTGGCCCGCAAGGGCATCGGCGAGGGCACCGTCAACTTCCGCCTGCGCGACTGGCTGTTCAGCCGCCAGCGCTACTGGGGCGAGCCCTTCCCGATCGTCTACGACGAGGACGGCATCGCGCACTCGCTGCCCGAGTCGATGCTGCCCCTGGAGCTGCCGGAGGTCGAGGACTACTCGCCGCGCACCTTCGACCCGGACGACGCGGACACGTCCCCGGAGACGCCCCTGTCCCGCAACGAGGACTGGGTCGCCGTCACCCTGGACCTGGGCGACGGCCGCGGCCCCCAGAAGTACCGCCGCGAGACCAACACCATGCCGAACTGGGCCGGTTCCTGCTGGTACGAACTGCGCTACCTGGACCCGCACAACGACCAGAAGCTGGTCGACCCGGCCATCGAGCAGTACTGGATGGGCCCCCGCGCGGGCATGCCGCACGGCGGCGTCGACCTGTACGTCGGCGGCGCCGAGCACGCCGTACTGCACCTGCTGTACGCGCGCTTCTGGTCCAAGGTGCTGTTCGACCTGGGGCACATCTCGTCCCCGGAGCCGTTCCACAAGCTGTTCAACCAGGGCATGATCCAGGCCTACGTCTACCGGGACGGCCGCGGCTTCCCGGTGCCGGCCGTCGAGGTGGAGGAGCGCGACGGCGCCTACTTCTACCAGGGCGAGAAGGTCTCCCGGCTGCTGGGCAAGATGGGTAAGTCCCTGAAGAACGCGGTCACTCCGGACGAGATCTGCGACGAGTACGGCGCCGACACGCTGCGCCTGTACGAGATGGCCATGGGCCCGCTGGACGTGTCCCGGCCGTGGGACACGCGCGCGGTGGTGGGCCAGTACCGGCTGCTGCAGCGGCTGTGGCGCAACGTCGTCGACGAGACGACCGGTGAGGTCACGGTCGTCGACACCGAGCCCGACGAGGACACACTGCGTGCCCTGCACAAGGCGATCGACGGCGTCCGCCAGGACCTGCAGGGACTGCGCTTCAACACGGCCATCGCCAAGATCACCGAGCTGAACAACCAGCTGACCAAGGCGGGCGGCGCGGTGCCGCGGTCCGTCGCCGAGTCGCTGGTGCTGCTGATCGCGCCGCTGGCCCCGCACGTCGCCGAGGAGCTGTGGCGCAAGCTGGGCCGCACCGACACGGTCGTCCACCAGGACTTCCCGGTCGCCGACCCGGCGTACGTCGTGGACGAGAGCGTGACCTGCGTCGTGCAGATCAAGGGCAAGGTCAAGGCGCGTCTGGAGGTCTCGCCGACGATCTCCGACGCCGAGCTGGAGAAGGTCGCGCTGGCCGACGAGAAGGTCGTCGCCGCGCTGGAGGGCGCGGGCATCCGCAAGGTCATCGTGCGGGCGCCGAAGCTGGTCAACATCGTTCCGGCGTAGTGGCGTAGTTCTGTGTAGTCCTTCGCCGAGGTCGGGGCGAGGGTCTCGGCGCAGTTCTTCGCGGGGTCGGGGCGGCTGCCTCGGGGTAGTCCCCTACGGGCAGGTCCAGGGTTCCTGTGGAACTCCGGACCTGCCCGTTGCGTTTACCGTTGAAGAGCGGCGCGGCGTGTGCCGCCCGGAGCCGGTGGAGGAGCGTTGGAAGCCGTGATCACAGTCTTCGCCCTTCTCTTCCTGCTGTTCGTGGTCGTAGGTGGCTACGCGGCGGTCAAGGCGATCGGCGCGGCCAAGCGCGGCGTCGACCGCACGGTCGCGCAGGCCCGGCGCTCGGTCGAGGACCACACCCTGCGCGCCAAGTCCTTCGCCCAGCCCGGCCCGCAGGGGCAGGTGGCCCAACTCCGGCTCGCGCTGCGCACATCGATGCGCGCGACCCAGGACGCGCTGCACGCGGGCGTGCCCGAGGACGAGTCGCTCAAGGAGTCCCTGGGCCTCTTCCAGCGGCTCAGCGCGCACGGCCGTGAACTCGACGGCGAGCTCAGGCGCCTGGAGTCCGAGCCGGACCGCAGGACACTCGCCGAGCGGCTGCCCGCCCTGCGCGAGCGCACCGAGCGCATCACGAAGTCGGCGGACTCACTGCGCTGGGCGGCCCGCGACCGCGCCGGCCGCTTCGCGGAGGACGACCTGGACACGCTGAGCGCCCAGATAGACATGGAGGCCGGTGCCCTCCGTCACTGGACGAAGGCCGATCCCGCATCGTCCCCGTGGCCGGACGCCCCACCCGCCGACGCCACGACGGGCCGGCAGACCTGGCCGGAGCCCCCGCGCTCCCGCCCCGCCGCCGAGGAACCGGCTCCGTCCGCCATCACCCCGCCAGGACGGCGTCCCGCCTACCCCTGGCAGAAGAAAGCCCGCCCCGAGAGCACGACTTGATCGGGCGGCACGGTGTGAGGATGCGGCGTCGCGTGAGCGTGCGGCATGGTGTGATCCGGCCGGTTCCGGCCCAGGTGAAAGGGGTCGGGCTGCCGCCCGGCCGCTACGGCAGGTAACCTCCAGCTCATGTCCCGCCATGTCGCGATCGTCACCGATTCAACGGCCTACCTGCCGCCGCTGACGATGGAGCGCCACGGCATCACAGCGGTGCCATTGACCGTGGTCCTCGGCGACCGGGCGCTCGAAGAAGGCACCGAGATCTCGACCCGCTCCCTGGCCCAGGCCCTGCAGAAGCGCCGCCCGGTCACCACCTCGCGCCCCAGCCCCCAGCTCTTCGCGGAGACCTACCGCAAGGTCGCCGAATCCGGCGCCACCGGCATCGTCTCCCTCCACCTCTCCGCCGAACTCTCGGGCACCTACGACGCGGCGGTCGTCGCCGCGCGTGAGGCACCGGTGCCGGTGCGGGTCGTGGACACCGGGATGGTCGCGATGGCGCTCGGCTTCTGCGCACTCGCCGCGGCCGAGACGGCGGAGGCGGGCGGCACGGTGGACGAGGCGGTCACGGCCGCGGAGAAGCGGGCCGCCGGCACCTCCGCCTACTTCTACGTCGACACCCTCGACTATCTGCGCCGGGGCGGCCGTATCGGCGCGGCACAGGCCCTGTTGGGCTCCGCCCTCGCGGTGAAGCCGCTGCTCCAGCTGGAGGGCGGGCGCATCGAACTCCTGGAGAAGGTACGGACGGCGTCGAAGGCGATTGCCCGCCTTGAGGAGCTCGCGGCGGACCGGGCGGGCAGTGCGCAGGTCGACATCGCGGTCCATCATCTTTCCGCGCCCGAGCGGGCGTCGGCTCTTGCGGATCGGCTGCGGGCGCGGGTGCCGGGGTTGGCCGATCTGCATGTGAGCGAGGTCGGGGCGGTGATCGGGGCGCATACCGGGCCTGGGTTGTTGGGGGCTGTGGTTTCGCCTCGGTGACGGGGGTTGTCGGGGGTGGGGTTCGCCGGGGTGAGATCTGCGGGTACGTGCTTTGTGCGCCTCGGGCCGGTGCCTTGGGCGGGTGACGCTCGTGCGGGTGACGGAGTTATCCACAACTGGGTGGTAATCCCCGGGAATTGACCAAGATCATCGCGAAGTCGCGGAATGTCCGATCCTCGGCGCATGGCACTTCGATCACGCTCACACACAGCGACTGCGACCAGCGGCCCGGGCCGCGCCCCGTCCTCCGACGGCCGAACTCGGCATCGCCGCGCGCCTGCACGGGGCCGGGCGCATCGTCAGGCTTCGGCGGAGGAACTCCGGCGACGGGCGGAACTGCTCTTTGGCGAACGTGTCTTTGGCGAACGTGGTGAAGGTGGTGAACGTGACGGGGGGCGGGGGGAGTTGGGGAATGGGCCGCCGGGTGGCGGTGGCGGTGGGGGTGGGGGTGAGGCTGTAGAGCCTCCTGCTCTGCCGGTGGCTGAGGCGAGGGGGCAGGCTGCTCGGCCCGTGTCGCCTGTGCTGCCTGTGCCGCCTGTGGTCAGGGCGGCAGGGCTTTGTTTTCCGGCGCCCGTTGATGCCGGGCCGTGGGCTGTTCGGGAGCCGGAGCCGGAGCCGATGGCAGGGGCGGAGTTGGGGTCGGGGCAGCGGGTGGTCCGGGTGGGTTCGCCTGTGCGTGTTGCCCTGGAGCCTGATGGCTTCTCGTACGCCGGAGGGGCCGAAGTGGCTGGAGACGCTGGGGAGTTCAGCGGCACCGGCGAGGTCGGCATCAGGCGGGATCGCACGGCGGGGGCTTGGCGGGAGCGCACCGGGGCGGCTCTGCGGGAGCGGATGCCGGTGTGGGTGCAGACGCGGTGTGGGCTGGAGCGGCGGAACGTGGTCGCGCTCGCTGTAGTGCTCGTCGTGGCCGCGGTCTTCGCCGTGCAGCACTTCTGGGTGGGCCGGACCCAGCCCGTGCGTGCCCCGGAGGTGGTGGGGGCGGCGACTCCCTACGGAGAAGGGGGTGGAGGCAGGGACGGCAGCGGGGGTGTGGCTGCGGGGAAGGCGGCTGGACCGCGTGTCTCATCGGCCGGAGCGCGGGGTGCTGCGGGTGCGGCCGGTACCGAGATCGTCGTGGACGTCAGTGGCAAGGTCCGGGAGCCCGGGGTACATCGGCTTCCGGCCGGTTCGCGGGTGACCGATGCGTTGCGGGTGGCGGGTGGGGTGCGTCCGGGCACGAACACCGACGGGCTCAACCGGGCTCGGTTCCTCGTGGACGGGGAGCAGATCGTCGTCGGCGGTCCGGCCCCCGCGGCGGCGCCTGGTGCGGGCGGTGCGAACAGCACGGGGGTGGCGGGCTCTGCCGCGGGAGCCGCTCCGACTGCTCCGGTCTCCCTCAACACGGCCACCGCCGACCAGCTCAACACCCTGCCCGGTGTAGGCCCGGTGCTGGCCCAGCACATCATCGACTACCGCACCCAGCACGGCGGTTTCCGCTCGGTGGACGAACTGCGCCAGGTCAACGGCATCGGCGACCGCCGCTTCGCCGATCTGCGGGATCTGGTCCAGCCATGACCCGCGTCCACGACGATCTGCCCGAGCCCACGACTCCTCGCCGCACGGCACAGGACGACGTCTCCTCGCCGGCCCGCCGAACCGTGCACGCCGACTCCGGAAGTCGGCGGGGTGCCGCACACCCCCGACAGGAAGGACCGACGGACCTACGACTCGTACCGCCCGCGCTCGCGGCCTGGGCGACGGCGGCACTGGCGCTGGACGCGTCACCGGGCTGGGTCACGGGAGTCGCCGTCGCCTCGCTGACCGTGGCGCTCGTGCTGCTGCTGATGACGCGGCGGCGGGACAGAGCAGGGGCAGGCGGCAGCCGTACCTCGTCACAGTTGGACACAGGCCTCTTGCGGGAAGGCGTTCGCCCCGCACCCTCGTGGCGGCAGGCCGCATGGCCCCGGGTCTCGATCGCCGCCCTGCTCCTCTCCATCGCCGCGGCCGCCGCCTCCGCCGGGCTGCACGGGGCGGATCTGCGGCGCGGGCCGGTGCCCGAGTTGGCGAAGGAGTACGCGACCGTGACCGCGGAGGTGGAGGTCGGCTCCGATCCACGGTTGACCCGGCCCCGGATCAGCGGGGATCACGCGGCTCCGGTCTCCGTGCTGATCGACGCCGAGGTACGGCGGGTCGAGGAGATGGACGGGATGGTCGTGGAGACGCGGGCGCCGGTGCTGTTGATCGTCGACCCGGGCTCGTCCTCCAAGGGCGAGGGCAGGGCAGGGGGTTCCCGTGGCGGGCCGGAGCGTTCGCCCTGGCTCGGGCTGCTTCCGTCGACGCGGGTGAAGGTGACCGCGCGGCTGGCGCCCTCGCTGACGGGCGGGGACCGGGTCGCGGCCGTGCTGCGGGTGCGGAACCAGCCGGTGCCGGAAGTGGCGGGTGAGCCGTCCGGAGCGCAGCGGTTCGCGGGGCGGCTGCGGGCCGGGCTGCGCGAGGCCACCGACGGGTTGCCGGCGGACGCGCGGGCGTTGCTGCCGGGGCTGGTCGTCGGGGACACCGCGCGGATCACACCCGAGTTGGACGAGGCCTTCAAGGAGACGGACCTCGCGCACACCCTGGCTGTCTCCGGAAGCAACCTCACCATCCTGCTCGCCCTCCTCATCGGACCACCCGGTCTCGCCCAGCACATCGAACGCCGGGGTCTGGCACCGCGGTTGGGTATCTCCCTCCGGGCGACCGCACTGCTCGGCGGGGTGCTCACGCTCGGGTTCGTCGTCGTGTGCCGCCCCGACCCGAGCGTGCTGCGGGCCGCGGCCTGCGGTGCCGTCGCGCTGCTCGCCCTGGCGACCGGGCGCCGCAGATCACTGATCCCGGCCCTGGCGACGGCCGTACTGCTGCTGGTGCTCTACGACCCGTGGCTGGCCCGGAGTTACGGCTTTCTGCTCTCCGTGCTGGCCACCGGTGCCCTGCTCACGCTCGCGCCACGCTGGTGCGAGACGCTGCGTCGGCACCGGGTTCCGCCGCGGCTGGCCGAGGCGCTGGCCGCCGCTGCCGCCGCTCAGGCGTTGTGCGCGCCGGTCGTGGCCGTGCTGTCGGCGCGGGTCAGTCTGGTGGCGGTGCCGTGCAATCTGCTCGCGGAGATCGCCGTCGCGCCGGCCACGGTGCTGGGCTTCGCGGCGCTCGCGGCGGCACCGGTGGCGATGCCGGTGGCCAAGGTCCTTGCCTGGGGCGCGAGTTGGCCCGCCGGGTGGATCGCGGACGTCGCCCGGACCGGCGCGGCGCTGCCCGGTGGGGGAGTGGACTGGCCGGGCAGTTGGACCGGGGCGCTGTTGCTCGCGCTCGCTGTCGCGGTCCTTGTGCTGGTCGGGCGGCGGCTGTTGAAGCATCCCTGGCTGTGCGGTGTCTGCGGGTTGTCGCTGCTGCTGATCGTGGTGGCGCCGGCGCCGCTGACCCGGGTGATCACGGGGTGGCCGCCGCCGGGTTGGAGATTCGCCATGTGCGATGTCGGTCAGGGTGACGCGACGGTGCTCGCGGCGGGCAAGGGCACCGGTGTGGTCGTGGACGCCGGGCCCGATCCGAAGCTGGTCGACCAGTGCCTGCGCACGCTCGGCATCACCAGGATTCCGCTCGTCGTACTCACCCACTTCCACGCCGACCACGTCGCGGGGCTGCCCGGGGTGCTGCGGGGCCGCTCGGTGGGCGCGATCGAGACGACGTCCTTCGAAGAGCCCGCGGACCAGGTCGAGTTCGTACGGAGGGCGGCGGCGGAGGGGCACATCCCGATCACCCGGGCGGTAGCCGGGGAGCAGCGACGCACCGGTCCGCTGTCCTGGCAGGTGCTGTGGCCCCCACCGCGCCCGGCGCGGGACCCGGACGGGCCGAACGACGCGAGCGTCGCCCTGCTGGTACGGACGGCCGGCCTGCGACTGCTGCTGCTCGGGGACCTCGAACCCCCGGCCCAGCAGGAGCTGTCGAGATCACCGGCGGCCGCGTTGCTGGGAGGCGTGGACGTTCTCAAAGTCGCCCATCACGGGTCGGCCTACCAAGATCCGGACCTGATACGCAGGGTGGCCCCGCGGCTGGCGTTGATCTCCTGTGGCGAGAACAACACCTATGGGCACCCCGCCCCCAGCACGGTCGCGGCGCTGCGGGCCATGGGCGCGGTGGTCCTGCGGACGGATGTGGACGGGGCGTTGGCGGTGAGCGGGGAAGGAGACGGGCTGCGGGTGGCGCGAGACTGAGGGCATGAATCCCGCACAGATTGATGCCTATCTCCGCCGGCTGGGAGTCCAGCACCCGGCGTCGCCCACCGACGATGTCCTCCGCGAGTTGCATCTGCGCCATCTGCGGACCGTGCCGTTCGAGAATCTGTCGATCCCTCTGGGAGAGGAGATCGTGCTGGAGGAGAACCGGCTGCTGGACAAGGTGGTGGGCGCGGGCAGGGGCGGGTTCTGCTACGAACTGAACGGACTGTTCGGCGCGTTGCTCACCGCGCTGGGCTTCGACGTCGCGCTGCTCGCGGCGCGGGTGTACGGGGACGAGGGGCGGACGGGGATTCCGTACGACCATCTCGCACTCCGGGTGCGGACGGTGGACGGGGGCACGTGGCTGGCCGATGTGGGGTTCGGGACGCACAGCCACTATCCGCTGGCCTTCGAGGAGCGGGGTGAACAGAAGGATCCCGGCGGCACGTTCAGGGTGGTCGCGTCGGGACCGGATGCGGCCGAGGCGTCCGGAGCGGGTGCGGGGGAGGCGACCGACCTGGATGTGGTGCGGAACGGACGGCCCGAGTACCGCCTGGAGGTGCGGCCCCGGGTGCTCGGTGACTTCGTGGCCGGAGCGTGGTGGCACAGCACCTCGCCCGCGTCGCACTTCACTCAGTCACTGGTCTGCTCACGGCTCACGGACGACGGCGGGCGGGTCACACTCAGTGGTCGAGGTCTGACGGTGACGGGGGTGGACGGGACGCGGGACGTACGTGAACTGACCACGGACGAGGAGGTGTTGGCGGCGTACCGGGAGCGGTTCGGGATCGAGCTGGGGGTGGTGCCGACGGTGCGTGAGCCCGCGTAGACCCGCACGAACCCGGAGGGGCCCGGGGTGAGTTCGCGTGAGCCTGCCGCCGTACCGGAAAATGTCCCCGTGAGCGATGTGAGACATGTGCTGGTACTGCCCGACCGTGACGCGGCTCAGGAGGCGGCGGAGGTGCTCGGGGAGCGGTTCGCGCTCGACGAGGAGCCGCGGCTGGTGCGGGACGCGCTGGCCGGTGAGGACGACGCCGAGGACGCGCAGTGGCTGCTCGTCCTGCGGGACGAGGACGGGCGGCTCGACCCCGCGGAGCTGGACGCGTTCGCGGGGGAGTGGGACGGCTGGCGCGAGGAGCCGTAGCGGCGGCGGATTCTACGGTCGAACTCGCACCCGAACCCGAACCCGAACCCGCCGCCCGAACCCGAACCCGCCGCCCGGACCCGCCCTCGAACCAGGACCCGCCCCCGGACCCGCAATCGCACCCTCGTCCGCCCCCGGTGCCGCGGCACGCGGGACGCGTTGTCAGTGGCGCGTGCGATGCTTTACGGGATGGCCAGGAAGACTGCGAATGACGACCCTCTCGCCCCGGTGACGCTTGCCGTGGGCCAGGAGGACCTCCTGCTCGACCGTGCCGTGCGGGAGGTGGTGGCCGCTGCTCGGGCCTCCGACGCCGACACGGACGTACGTGACCTGACTTCGGACCAGTTGCAGCCCGGCACACTCGCCGAGTTGACCAGCCCGTCGCTCTTCGCGGAGCGCAAGGTCGTGGTCGTACGCAATGCGCAGGATCTGTCCGCGGACACGGTCAAGGACGTGAAGGCGTATCTCGGTGCGCCTGCCGAGGAGATCACGCTGGTGCTGTTGCACGCCGGCGGGGTCAAGGGCAAAGGGCTGCTCGATGCCGCGCGCAAGGCCGGGGCGCGGGAGGTGGCCTGCCCGAAGATGACGAAGCCGGCGGACCGGTTGGCGTTCGTGCGGGGTGAGTTCCGGGCGACCGGGAGATCGGCCACGCCGGAGGCCTGCCAGGCGCTCGTCGACTCCCTCGGCAGTGATCTGCGGGAACTGGCGTCCGCCGTCTCCCAGTTGGTCGCCGATATCGAGGGGACCATCGACGAGGCGGTCGTCGGGCGGTACTACACGGGGCGGGCCGAGGCGTCGAGCTTCACGGTCGCGGACCGGGCCGTGGAAGGGCGGGCGGCGGAGGCGCTGGAGGCGCTGCGGTGGTCGTTGTCCACCGGGGTGGCGCCGGTGCTGATCACCAGCGCGTTGGCGCAGGGGGTGCGGGCGATCGGGAAGCTGTCGTCCGCGCGCGGGGGACGGCCGGCGGATCTGGCGCGTGAGCTGGGGATGCCGCCGTGGAAGATCGACCGGGTACGGCAGCAGATGCGGGGGTGGACACCGGACGCGGTCTCCGTCGCGCTGCGGGCGGTGGCCGAGGCGGACGCGGGAGTGAAGGGCGGTGGGGACGATCCGGAGTACGCGTTGGAGAAGGCGGTCGTCACGATCGCCCGGGCGGCCCGGTCCCGGGGTCAGGCTTGACCGACCCGACCCGACCCGACCCGACCCGTCCCATCTCAGCCCCGCCCGGAGCGGCCTGGTCCCATGGACAGGCCTGACCGACCCAGCCGTAGCTCAGCCCCACCCTGCGGGGAACGTAAGACCCTCACCCAGAGGGGAATGCAAGTGGCCGGAGAAACAGCAATGCCCCCGAAGTGGGTCCGGGGGCACTGTACGTGGCGTGGCGACCACGATGTCTGTCCGTGAATCGAGGTAGAGGGCTCGACGTTGTCCTCACGGTGGATTGCTACTGGTCCGGTCCGCGCGAGCGCGGGCCGAGGCAAGTGCGGAGGATCAGCCCTTGAGCGCGGTGACCTTGGAAGCAAGCGCCGACTTCTTGTTGGCGGCCTGGTTCTTGTGGATGACGCCCTTCGCGACGGCCTTGTCGAGCTGACGCGCGGCAGCGCGCTGGTACTCGGTGGCCTTCTCGACGTCACCCGCGGTAGCGGCTTCGCGGGCCTTGCGGATCGCGGTCTTCAGGGAGGACTTGACGGCCTTGTTGCGCAGCCGAGCCTTCTCGTTGGTCTTGATCCGCTTGATCTGGGACTTGATGTTCGCCACGAATGAGCCTTTGCAGGTTCTGGCACGGGGCCGCACGGGTCCCGGGCCGATGATTTTTCTTGGGGTGTGTCTCGCACCGAGCGGAGATACCGGTCAGGGATGAGGCACAGCCACCCAGGCTACCAGCCGCCCACCGGCCCACCCAAACCGGTCCCCGCGAGGCATCCGGCCGGACTTCGAGGGGCCTCCGGCGAACCTCTCGCACCGCCCCGAACCGGACCGCGCCCTTCGTCTGTCGGCCCAGGCCAGGCCCCTGACCCGGCTCCCGAGCAGTCCCAGGCCTACCCGAACCACTCCCCGAGTCCCCGAGCGGCCCCAGACATACCCCGACCACTCCGCCCACTCCCCGAGAAGCCCCTGAACCTCCGAACCCGCCCCCGAACCGACCCGCGAAAACCCCCGTGGTTACCCACCCGCACCGGCCCAAACCGGACCGCACCTCCCACGCGTGGGACGATGGAAGCTACGTATCGATCCGACCCGAGACCGCAGACACTGCGGACGCCTCAAGAATCAGGACCCTGCGTGCCCGCGATCCCCAGCCATGTGCCCGAGCCGAGCCGTACCGACCCGGCGCTGATCCGCAATTTCTGCATCATCGCGCACATCGACCACGGCAAGTCCACGCTCGCCGACCGGATGCTCCAGCTGACCGGAGTGGTCGACAGCCGGCAGATGCGTGCTCAGTACCTCGACCGCATGGACATCGAGCGCGAGCGTGGCATCACGATCAAGTCCCAGGCGGTGCGTCTGCCGTGGGCCCCCACCGAGGGGGCCGACAAGGGCAGTACGCACATCCTCAACATGATCGACACCCCGGGACACGTCGACTTCACGTACGAGGTCTCGCGGTCGCTCGCCGCCTGCGAGGGCACCGTGCTGCTCGTGGACGCCGCCCAGGGCATCGAGGCCCAGACCCTCGCCAACCTCTACCTGGCGATGGAGAACGACCTCACGATCATCCCCGTACTGAACAAGATCGACCTGCCGGCCGCGCAGCCCGAGAAGTTCGCCGAGGAGCTGGCCAACCTCGTCGGGTGCGACCCCGATGACGTGCTGCGGGTGTCAGCCAAGACCGGTATCGGTGTCGACGTACTGCTGAACAAGGTCGTCAAGGAGGTCCCGGCGCCGGTCGGGATCGCGGACGCGCCCGCCCGGGCGATGATCTTCGACTCCGTCTACGACTCCTACCGCGGTGTCGTGACGTACATCAGGGTCATCGACGGACAGCTCACCAAGCGCGAGAAGATCCGGATGATGTCCACGAACGCCACGCACGAGCTGCTGGAGATCGGGACGAACTCGCCGGAGATGCTCGGCGCGGACGGGCTCGGCGTCGGCGAGGTCGGCTATCTGATCACCGGGGTGAAGGACGTCCGCCAGTCCAAGGTCGGTGACACGATCACCACCCTGCACAAGGGCGCGACCGAGGCGCTCGGCGGGTACAAGGACCCCAAGCCGATGGTCTTCTCGGGTCTGTATCCGCTGGACGGGTCCGACTACCCGGAGCTGCGCGAGGCCCTCGACAAGCTCCAGCTCAACGACGCCGCGCTCGTCTACGAGCCGGAGACCTCGGCGGCGCTGGGCTTCGGTTTCCGCGTCGGCTTCCTCGGGCTGCTGCACCTGGACGTGATCCGGGAGCGGCTGGAGCGCGAGTTCGGGCTCGACCTCATCGCGACCGCGCCGAACGTGGTGTACCGGGTCGAGATGGAGGACGGCAGCGAGCACGTCGTCACCAACCCGAGCGAGTTCCCCGAAGGGAAGATCGACAAGGTCTACGAGCCCGTCGTACGCGCGACGATCCTCGCGCCGTCGGAGTTCATCGGCTCGATCATGGAGCTGTGCCAGACCCGGCGCGGCACCCTGCTCGGCATGGACTACCTCTCCGAGGACCGCGTCGAGATCCGCTACACGCTCCCCCTCGCGGAGATCGTCTTCGACTTCTTCGACCAGCTGAAGTCCAAGACCCGCGGCTACGCCTCGCTCGACTACGAGCCCACCGGCGAGGTGGACTCCAGCCTGGTCAAGGTGGACATCCTGCTGCACGGCGACAAGGTGGACGCCTTCTCGGCGATCACGCACAAGGACGCGGCGTACGCGTACGGCGTGCGGCTGGTCGCCAAGCTGCGGGAACTCATCCCGCGGCAGGCCTTCGAGGTGCCCATCCAGGCCGCGATCGGCTCCCGGGTCATCGCCCGCGAGACCATCCGCGCCATCCGCAAGGACGTCCTCGCCAAGTGCTACGGCGGTGACATCTCCCGTAAGCGGAAGCTGCTGGAGAAGCAGAAGGAGGGCAAGAAGCGGATGAAGATGGTGGGTTCCGTGGAGGTTCCCCAGGAGGCCTTCATCGCGGTGCTGTCCAGCGACGACAGCGGTCCCGGCGCCAAGGGCAAGAAGTAGGCGGCGCCGAGGGCGGGACGTAGCGACCCCGTACACCGAAATTTCGGACGACAGTCAGGCGATTCGCAGGGCCCGTTGCGCTTTCGTGCGGCGGGCCCTGTGTCTTGGCTCGGTACGAAGTGGTCATGGCTCTGTTCGAAGTGACCGTCCACCGCCCCTTACGCACCGGCCGGTCGCGGCTTACTCTGATCACTGCTCGATAGTTACTCGTGAGTTAAACAACAGCCACATGAGCCACCAGCCGCAGTGAGTCAACCGCCGCAGCAATGAGCCAGTTACCGCACTGTCGCGGGCCCCGGAGGATGTCGTGAGCGACACACAGACCCTGATCGAGAACCGTCCGCCGTCCGTGGCGGGCCTCTTCCTGGAGCGCGTGGCGGCCACGCCCGACGCCGAGGCCTACCGCTACCCGGTGCCGGCGGCCTCCGGTGAGGGCCCCGACGACTGGAAGTCGCTGACCTGGGCGCAGGCCGCCGAGCAGGTCTTCGCGATCGCGGCCGGTCTGATCGAACTGGGCGTACAGCCCGAGGAGCGCGTCGCGCTCGCCTCCGCGACCCGCGTCGAGTGGATCCTCGCCGACCTGGGCATCCTGTGCGCGGGCGCCGCCACGACCACGGTGTACCCGCAGACCAACGCCGACGAGTCGACGTTCATCCTCGCGGACTCCGGCAGCAAGGTCCTCATCGCGGAGGATGCGGCCCAGCTCGCCAAGGCACGGGAGAAGCGCGCCGAACTGCCCGAGCTGACGCACGTCGTGGTCATCGACCCGACCGGCGTCGAGACCGGCGACTGGGTGCTCACCCTCGCCGAGCTGGAGCAGCGGGGCGCCGCGTACCTGGAGAAGAACCCGGACCTGATCAAGGAGCGGGTCGGGGCCATCACCAAGGACCAGCTCGCGACGATCATCTACACCTCGGGTACGACCGGTCGCCCCAAGGGCGTCCGTCTCCCGCACGACAACTGGTCGTACCTGGCGAAGGCCATCGCCGCGACCGGACTGCTCGGCCCCGAGGACGTGCAGTACCTGTGGCTGCCGCTCGCGCACGTCTTCGGCAAGGTGCTCACGTCCGGGCACATCGAGATCGGGCACGTCACCGCCGTCGACGGCCGGGTCGACAAGATCATCGAGAATCTGCCGGTCGTGCAGCCGACGTACATGGCGGCCGTCCCGCGCATCTTCGAGAAGGTCTACAACGGGGTCGCGGCCAAGGCACGTGCCGGCGGCGGCGCCAAGTACAAGATCTTCCAGTGGGCCGCCGAGGTCGCCCGCGAGTACGCCAAGGTCACCCAGGACAACTTCCGCCGCACCGGCACGGCCACCGCGCCCTTCGGCCTCGCCGCCAAGCACAGGGTCGCCGACGCGCTGGTCTACGCGAAGATCCGCGAGGCCTTCGGCGGCAAGCTGCGCGCCTGCGTCTCGGGCAGCGCCGCGCTCGCGCCCGACATCGGCTACTTCTTCGCCGGCGCCGGCATCCACATCCTTGAGGGCTACGGCCTGACCGAGTCCTCCGCGGCCTCCTTCGTGAACCCCGGCGAGGCCTACCGCACCGGCACGGTCGGCAAGCCGCTGCCCGGCACGGAGGTGCGCATCGCGGACGACGGCGAGATCCTGCTGCGCGGCCCCGGCATCATGGAGGGCTACCACGGCCTGCCCGAGAAGACCGCCGAAGTCCTGGAGTCGGACGGCTGGTTCCACACCGGCGACATCGGCGAGCTGTCCCCCGACGGCTACCTCCGCATCACGGACCGCAAGAAGGACCTGATCAAGACCTCCGGCGGCAAGTACATCGCGCCGGCCGAGGTCGAGGGCCAGTTCAAGGCCGTCTGCCCGTACGTCTCCAACATCCTGGTGCACGGCGCCGACCGGAACTTCTGCACCGCCCTCATCTCCCTCGACGAACCGTCCATCCTGGAGTGGGCCAAGGACAACGACCTCGCGGGCAAGTCCTACGCCGAGGTCGTCGCGGCCCCCGCGACGGTCGCCATGGTCGAGGCCTACGTCAAGGAACTCAACGAGGGCCTCCAGCGCTGGCAGACCATCAAGAAGTTCCGCCTCCTCCCGCGCGACCTCGACGTGGAACACGGCGAGATCACCCCGAGCCTCAAGCTCAAGCGCCCGGTGGTGGAACGGGAGTACAAGCACCTGATCGACGAGATGTACGCGGGTTCGCGCGAAGCGTGACCAGGTAACGCCGGGGGTGTGGTCCTAACGTCCCTGCCCCCGGCGCATGTCCCGCACCAGCTGCCCCATCTCCCTTACCCGGTGCCGGAGTTCGAGCACCTCATCCACGGTGCTCGCAGCCATCCGCGCCTCGACCTCCTTGAGCCGCAACGCCAGTTCATCGAACTGCCCCTGCTCCCGCGCCAGCATCCGCTCCAACAGCTGGTTCTTACGGTGCAGTTCGAGAAAGACGCTCACCTTGGCCCGCAGCACCCAGGGGTCGAACGGCTTGGTCAGGTAGTCGGCGGCGCCCGTGGCGTAACCGCGGAACGCATACCCCGCGTCGGAGTCCGTGCCGGTCAGGAAGATGATCGGGACGTCCTTGGTCTGGTCGAGCCGTTTGATGTTGGCCGCGGTCTCGAACCCGTCCATGCCCGGCATCCGGATGTCCAGCAGAACCACCGCGAACCGCTGCCGCAGCAGCGCCTTCATCGCCTCCTCGCCCGAACGAGCCTGTACCAGCGGCTCGTTGAGGGACCCCAGGACGGCCTCCAGCGCGACCAGGTTGTCCTCCATGTCGTCGACCAGGAGGATGCCGGCACTCTCGTCGGTCGTTGCCTCAGCGCTCATGATGACTGTGCCTCACTCAGTCGTCGGCGGTGCCGCCGTCTCCCCTGAAGTACCCGGATCCGCCACCGTGATGTCCTCGGACGCAGCCCCAGCCTCGGCCCCGGTTTCGGCCTCGGGATCCAGCAGCGCACAGACGACGGTCAGCAGCTGATCGACGTCCACCGGCTTCGGTACGTAGTCGTTGGCGCCCCGCGCGATGGACTTCTCCCGGTCGCCCGGCATCGCCTTCGCGGTGAGCGCGACGATGGGCAGCCCGGTCCAGCGCGGGGCGCGGCGGATGGCGGCGATGGTCTCGTACCCGTCCATCTCCGGCATCATGATGTCCATCAGCACGAGTTCGACGTCGGGATTGCGCTCCAGGGTCTCGATGCCCTCGCGGCCGTTCTCCGCGTAGAGCACCGGCATGCCGACCCGGCCCAGGACGTGGGTGAGCGCGAAGACGTTGCGGATGTCGTCGTCCACGATCAACACCCGCCGCCCCGGCAGCACTTGACCCGCCCGCCCGGCCTTCCACGCCTCCAGCTTGGTGGGCGTCGGCCACGAGTCGTCCACCTCGGTCGAGGTGAACGGCTCGCTGGAGAACTGCTCGGGCAGCAGCGGCAGTTCACGGTCCTCGGTGAGCGGCGCGCCGCCCGCCGCGTGTCCGGGGCTGACGACGGGGACGTAGAGAGTGAAGGTGGACCCCCGTCCCGGCTCGCTCTCGGCGACGATACGGCCGCCCAACAGGCCCGCGATCTCACGGCTGATGGACAACCCCAGCCCCGTGCCGCCGTACTTGCGGTTGGTCGTGCCGTCGGCCTGCTGGAACGCCTCGAAGATCACCGGGAGTTTCTCGGCGGCGATCCCGATCCCGGTGTCGGAGACGGCGAAGACGATGACCTCGTCGCTGTCGTCGGAGTAGCGGTGCTCGGGGTCCTTGACGCGGTTGACGCGGAGTTCGACGCGGCCCGTCGCGGTGAACTTGATGGCGTTGGACAGCAGGTTGCGCAGGATCTGCTGGAGCCGCTGCTCGTCCGACCACAGCTCGCGCGGTACGTCCTCGCCGACCGACACCTCGAAGGAGAGCCCCCGGTCCAGGGTGAGCGGGCGGAACGTGGCGTGGACGTAGTCGAGGAGCTTGATGAGCGGGAGCCGCTTCGGGCGTACGTCCATGCGGCCGGCCTCGATCTTCGACAGGTCGAGGATGTCGTTGATGAGCTGGAGGAGGTCCGAGCCGGAGCGGTGGATCGTGGTCGCGAACTGCACCTCCTGCTCGGAGAGTCGGCCGTCCGGGTTGTCGGAGAGCAGCCGGGCGAGGATCAGCAACGAGTTGAGCGGCGTGCGGAGTTCGTGCGACATGTTCGCCAGGAACTCCGACTTGTACTGCGAGGAGGTCGCCAACAGGGCGGCCTTCTCCTCCAGTTCGGCGTTGGACCGCTGCAACTCGGCCTGTTGCTTCTGGAGTTCGTCCGAACGTTCCTGCAACTGCGTCGCCAGCCGCTGGGACTGGCCGAGCAGGGACTCCGTGCGGGAGTTGGCGATGATGGTGTTGATCGCGACGCCGATGGTGTTCACGAACTGGTCGAAGAAGGCCAGGTGGACGTCGGAGAAGCGGGAGAACGAGGCCAGTTCGATCACGCCGAGGAGTTTGTCCTCGAAGATGATCGGGATGATGACCACGCTCGCCGGGGCGGCTTCCCCGAGCCCGCTGTTGATCTTGATGTAGTCCGGCGGGGCCTCCTCCACCAGGATCCGCTTCTTCTCCCGCGCCGCCTGCCGCACCAGACCGTGCACCGGCATGGCGCCCGTGTCCACGGTCGCGGCCTGCGCCGACCCGTACCCGGCGATGAACGCAAGTCCCTTGGCGGGGATGGCCGTTCGCAGGCTGTCCTCGTCGGGATCGGCCAGGAAGAACGCCCCGTACTGCGCGTTCACCAGCGGTGTCAGCTCGCGCAGGATCAGGTCGGCGACCTCCATCAGGTCCCGGTGTCCCTGCATCAGGGCGGCGAGGCGGGCCAGGTTGGACTCCAGCCAGTCCTTCGCGCGGGTCGTCTCGCGGAGGTTGGCCACCATCAGGTTGATGTTGTCCTTGAGCTCGGTGACCTCGCCCTGGGTCTCCACCGTGATCGAGCGGGACATGTCGCCCTGTGCCACCGCCGACGCCACCTCGGCGATCGCGCGGACCTGCGTGGTCAGGTTCAGCGCGAGTTCGTTCACGTTGGTCGTCAGGCGTTTCCAGGTGCCGTAGACGCCCTCCACCCGTGCCTGGCCGCCGAGTTGGCCCTCGGAGCCGACCTCGCGGGCCACCCGGGTGACCTCGGAGGAGAAGGAGGAGAGGGTGTCGACCATCGTGTTGATGGTGGTCTTCAACTCCAGGATCTCGCCGCGCGCGTCCACGTCGATCTTCTTCGACAGGTCGCCCTGCGCCACAGCCGTCGCGACCTGGGCGATGTTCCGCACCTGTGAAGTCAGGTTGTCGGCCATGTAGTTGACGTTGTCGGTCAGATCGCGCCAGACACCCGAGACGCCCAACACCTGGGCCCGGCCGCCGAGTCGGCCGTCGGTGCCGACCTCGCGGGCGACCCGGGTCACCTCGTCGGCGAAGGCGCGCAGCTGCTCCACCATCGTGTTGACGGTGTCCTTGAGTTCGAGGATCTCGCCGCGCGCGTCGACGGTGATCTTCTTCGACAGGTCGCCGTTGGCCACGGCCGTCGTCACCTGGGCGATGTTCCGTACCTGCGAAGTCAGGTTCAGGGCCATGAAGTTGACGTTGTCCGTGAGGTCCTTCCAGACCCCGCTGACGCCCCGCACCTGCGCCTGACCGCCGAGGTTGCCCTCCGTGCCGACCTCTCGGGCCACGCGCGTCACTTCGTCGGCGAAGGCGGAGAGCTGGTCGACCATCGTGTTGATCGTGGACTTCAGCTCCAGGATCTCGCCCTTGGCCTCCACCGTGATCTTCTTGCCGAGGTCGCCCTGTGCGACGGCGGTGGACACCAGTGCGATGTTCCTGACCTGTGAAGTCAGGTTGTCCGCCATGAAGTTGACGTTGTCGGTCAGGTCTTTCCAGACCCCTGAGACACCCCGTACCTGGGCGCGCCCGCCGAGGTTGCCCTCGGTGCCGACCTCGCGGGCGACGCGCGTCACTTCGTCGGCGAAGGCGGAGAGCTGGTCCACCATCGTGTTGATGGTCGACTTCAGTTCGAGGATCTCGCCCTGAGCGTCGACGGTGATTTTCTGACTCAGGTCGCCGTTGGCCACGGCGGTCGTCACCTGGGCGATGTTCCGTACCTGCGAAGTCAGGTTCGAGGCCATGAAGTTGACGTTGTCCGTCAGGTCCTTCCAGACCCCGGAGACGCCCCGCACCTGCGCGCGCCCGCCCAACTGGCCCTCGGTGCCCACCTCGCGGGCGACGCGCGTCACCTCGTCCGCGAAGGCCGACAGCTGGTCGACCATCGTGTTCACGGTGAGCTTGAGTTCGAGCAGCTCGCCGGTCGCCTCGACGGTGACCGTACGCGTGAGGTCGCCGCGCGCCACCGCCGTCGTCACGAGGGCGATGTCCCGCACCTGAGCGGTCAGCCGGGACGCCATCGTGTTGACCGCCTCGGTCACATCACGCCAACTGCCGGACAGACCGGTCACCTTGGCGCGGCCGCCGAGTCTGCCCTCGGTGCCGACCTCGCGGGCGACGCGGGTCACCTCCCCGGTGAACAGGGAGAGCTGGTCGACCATCTTGTTCACCGCGCGGCCGAGCCGTCGTAGATCACCGCGCAACTGCCTGCTGCCGTCGTGCAGATCGACCCGCTGGGTCAGATCGCCGCCCGCCACCGCGTCCAGGACGCGGGTCGCGTTGGCGGCCGGGGCGACCAGGGCGTCGAGGAGCTGGTTGACGTCGTTGACGCGGGAGGTCCAGCCGCCCTGGCCGGGGCTGGCCGAGAGGCGTTCGTCGAGGCGGCCGTGGCGGATCAGCTCCCGTTTGACGCGCTGCGTCTCGGAGTTGAAGTGGGTGTTGCGGTCCATGATCTGGTTGAAGGCGGCGGTCAGTTCGGCCACCATGCCGTGGCCCGTCTCCGGCGCCTTCGTGAAGTCACCGTCGCGGGCGGCCGTCATCACGGCGAGCAGTGGTCGGAGGTCGGATGCTCGAATCCAGTCGTCATTGTGACCGTCTTCGAGCACACGCGTAGCACTGTTCTCACTCATGGCGGCCCACTTCGGTAACTCGGCGCTTATGGCCGCGGTCAGTCTGTCACTCTGTCCGCATCGATCGAGGCGTATTCGTCCGAACTGCTCGGGGAGCTGCGCATGGGGGCCATACCGACGCAACGGGAGACCACTTCGCGTGCTCCCGGTGCGCCCGCGCACCACGGCGCGGACCGGCGTACGACGGTGCGCGCCACGCTCTCCGGCAGCCCCCTCGCGCCCGGTTCCGCCCGCGGCCTGGTGCGCGCCGCACTCCGTGAGTGGGCCGAACTCGGCCTGCCCGGCACCGAGAAGCTCACCGACCGGCTGGCCGACGACGCGATGGTCGTCGTCAGCGAACTCGTCACCAACGCCGTCGTCCACGCGGGCACGGACGTCGAGTTGCTGTGCCGGCTTGAGGACACCGACTCGATCGTCGTCGAGGTCGCCGACCACCACCCCTCCCGCGCCCCGCGCGACAACAGCGCCGAACCGGCGTACGAGACACCGGAGTTCGGCCGCGGCCTGCGCCTCGTCTCCAGGCTCGCCGAGGCCTGGGGCGTCACCTACCGCACCGGCGTCAAGACGGTATGGGCCCGCCTGCCCGCCGAAGGCACCCCGGCCGCCGAGGAGTTGGAGACCTACGCCGGTGAACGCGGCCTCCGCGTCGCCGAGATCCTCGCCCCCGAACCTCCCCCGTCCTCGAACACGCCCAGGCGGGGCGACCCCCATCGCGCCCAGCACGACCGGGACTGGCTCGGCCGCGGCGCCCTCTCCTTCCTCGCCGAGGCCTCCGACCTTCTCGCCGGACAGCTCGACGAGGACCTCGTCGCCGCGCTCGCCGGACAGCTGATCGTGCCGAGGCTGGCCGACTGGTGTGCCGTATGGCTGGAGGACGAGGCGATGGGACGCGGCGGCGGCTGGGGCGAGGGCACCAGCGCCGGGCCGCGCCTCGCCCGCGTCTGGCACGGCAGCGAGAACCGCATCGAGGAGCTGCGCGGCGCTCTGGAGAAGGACCCGCCCCGCCCGCCGGACACCCTGCGGCCCGTGTCCTACCCCTGGCCCGCCGACGCGCTGGGCCCGCACGGCACGCACGGAGCGGCACTGGCGTACCGCCTGATCGCGGGCGGCCGTCCGCTCGGCACGCTCGTCATCGGACGGTCCGGGCTGCCCCGCTTCCCCGACGAGGTCACCGGCCTGGTCGAGGACCTCAGCCGCCGCGTCGCGCTCGCGATCGGCGCGGCCCGCCAGTACGCCCGCCAGGCCACCATCAGCCGCGTCCTCCAGCGCGGCCTGCTGCCCGGCGCCGTCGCCGAGATCCCCGGCCTGCACAGCGCCCTCGTCTACGAACCCTGCGACAAGGGCGGCCCCAGCGGCGACTTCTACGACCTCTTCCCCGCCGGCGACGGCCGCTGGTGCTTCGCCCTCGGCGACGTCCAGGGCAAGGGCCCCGAGGCCGCCGTGGTCATCGGACTGGCCCGCCCCTGGCTACGGCTCCTCGCCCGCGAGGGCTACCGCGTCGCCGACGTCCTCGACCGCCTCAACCAGCTCCTCCTCGACGACGCCACCGAGGCCGCCGACGCGGCCGCCCACGCGATGGTGGCGGCGGGCGGCATGCCGGGCCCGGTCGGCGACGGCCCCCGCTTCCTCTCCCTCCTCTACGGCGAGCTGGTCCCCTTCGACGGCGGCGTCCGCTGCACCCTCGCCTCCGCCGGACACCCGCTGCCGCTGCTCCTCGGCCCGGACGGCAGCGTCGGTACGGCAGCCCGCCCGCAGACCCTCCTCGGGGTCATCGAGGACGCGACGTACACCAGCGAGACCTTCGAACTGCGGCCCGGCGACAGCCTGTTGTGCGTCACGGACGGGGTGACCGAGCGGCGCTCCGGGTCGGTCCAGTTCGACGACGGCGACGGCCTCGCGACCGCGCTCGCCGGGTGCGCGGGTCTGAGCGCCGAGCTGATCGCGGAGCGGATCAAACGCCTGGTGCACGAGTTCGGCGGTCGTCCCCCGGAGGACGACATGGCACTGCTGGTGCTCCAGGCCGAGTGATCCTCGCCGGTGCTGGACAATGGAGGGCATGCCTTCCGCACTCCCCGACGGTGATCCCGTCCCCGACGACGGCGCACTGCCCGCACAGGCGCTCGCCGGGGCCGCCGACCGCCCCCTCGGGTTCTATCTGCACGTCCCGTACTGCGCGACCCGCTGCGGCTACTGCGACTTCAACACCTACACGGCGACCGAGCTGCGCGGCACGGGCGGAGTGCTGGCCTCCCGCGACAACTACGCGGACACCCTCATCGACGAGGTCCGCCTGGCCCGCAAGGTCCTCGGCGACGACCCGCGCCCGGTCCGCACGGTCTTCGTCGGCGGCGGCACGCCCACGCTGCTCGCGGCGGGCGACCTCGTACGGATGCTCGGCGCGATCCGGGACGAGTTCGGCCTGGCACCGGACGCCGAGATCACGACGGAGGCGAACCCGGAGTCGGTGGACCCCGCCTATCTCGCGGCCCTCCGCGACGGCGGCTTCAACCGCGTCTCCTTCGGCATGCAGAGCGCGAAACAGCACGTACTGAAGGTGCTGGACCGCACCCACACCCCCGGCCGCCCCGAGGCCTGCGTCGCCGAGGCCCGCGCGGCCGGCTTCGACCACGTCAACCTCGACCTGATCTACGGCACCCCCGGCGAGAGCGACGACGACTGGCGCGCGTCCCTCGACTCCGCCCTCGGCGCGGGCCCCGACCACATCAGCGCGTACGCCCTGATCGTCGAGGAGGGCACCCAGCTCGCCCGCCGCATCCGCCGCGGCGAGGTCCCCATGACGGACGACGACGTCCACGCCGACCGCTATCTGATCGCCGACGAGGTGATGTCGGCGGCGGGCTTCGACTGGTACGAGGTGTCCAACTGGGCAACGTCGAATTCCGGCCGTTGTCTCCACAACGAGCTGTACTGGCGCGGCGCCGACTGGTGGGGCGCGGGCCCCGGAGCGCACTCGCACGTGGGCGGCGTCCGCTGGTGGAACGTGAAGCACCCGGGCGCGTACGCGGGGGCGCTGGCGGCGGGCCGCTCCCCGGGCGCGGGCCGGGAGATCCTCTCCGCGGAGGACCGCCGGGTGGAGCGGATCCTGCTGGAGCTACGGCTCCGGGAGGGGGTGCCGCTGGACCTGCTCCACGAGGACGGCCTCAAGGCCTCCCGCCGCGCCCTCGCGGACGGACTCCTGCAACAGCGGCCCTACGACGAGGGACGGGCCGTACTCACCCTGCGGGGGCGGCTGCTGGCCGACGCCGTTGTCAGGGACCTGGTCGACTGACCGTCGTACCGGACAAGTTCGCGGCCATGATCTCCGACAGCCGGCCGGATCCGGACGCGACCTTCATACGCCACGGACTGCGGCGGTTCCTGTGGGTCCTGGCGGTCGTCGTGATCATTGTCGTCGTGTGTGTGGGCGGGCTGGTCAACGTCCTCGTGACGGGGAAGGCCGGCGGCTGGTTGCTTGTGCCCCTCGGACTCTTCGTGCCCTTGCTGCTGCGCAAACCGTGGCGGCTGCGCCACGAGGTCACCGCCCTCGACGGGAACGGATTCTGGCTGCTGTCGGGCAAGCAGGCCGCGCTGATCCCCTGGGACTCACTGGCCGGGGTGGGCATCTACTGGGCGCGCGCCAACAAGACCATCTACTACAGCCTGGAGTTGTGCCCGCTGGGGGAGACGCACGGCGACGACCCGCTGCTCGGGCCGCTGGTGCGGGAGGCGGAGCCGCTGCGCTCCGGGCTGCCGAGGCACCGCTACCGCTTCGACATCAGCGACTCCTTCCCCGTGCACGAGAAGGCGCTGCGGCGCTGGGCCCCGGCCGAGCTGTGGTTCGGACGAGAGGAGCGGACCCGGGCCGAGATGCTGGCGGGGATGGCGCCCTGATCGCCGGACTCCGCCCCGGCGTCAGGACTTGCCGTCACGACTCGGCGTCAGCACTCAGTGTCAGGGCTCGGCGTCACGACTCGCCGGGTGCCGTGACGAAGTCGATCAACTCCTCGACCCTGCCCAGCAGTTCCGGCTCCAGATCCCGGTACGACCCGACCTTGGCCAGAATCGCCTGCCACACCGCACCGGTGTTTTCCGGCCAACCCAGGGACCGGCACACGCCCGTCTTCCAGTCCTGACCGCGTGGGACGCGGGGCCAGGCGGCGATGCCGACGGAGGACGGTTTCACGGCCTCCCAGATGTCGATGTACGGGTGGCCCACGACCAGCGCGTGTTCGCTGGTGACCGACTGGGCGATGCGCCACTCCTTGGTGCCGGGGAGCAGGTGGTCGACCAGGATGCCCAACCGCGCGTCCGGGCCGGGATCGAATTCCGCGACGATCGACGGGAGGTCGTCGACGCCCTCCAGGTACTCGACCACCACGCCCTCGATGCGCAGGTCGTCGCCCCACACCCGCTCGACGAGCTCGGCGTCGTGCCGGCCCTCCACGTAGATCCGCCCGGCGCGGGCCACACGCGCGCGTGCACCCGGGACGGCCACCGAACCGGAAGCCGTACGAGTGGGCCGGAGGGGACTTGATACGGGCCTGACCAGGGTGACGACCCTGCCCTCCAGGAGGAAGCCCCTCGGTTCCAGCGGGAACACCCGGTGTTTGCCGAAGCGGTCCTCCAGGGTGACCGTGCCGGCCTCGCAGCGGATCACCGCGCCGCAGAAACCGGTGCCCGGCTCCTCGACCACCAGGCCCGCCTCCGCGGGGACCTCGGGGGCCGGCTTGGGCTTCTTCCACGGCGGGGTCAGGTCGGCGGAGTACTGGCGCATTCGGATGACGATAGGAGAACCGGGGCGACCGTCGTCACGACACGCCGAAACGCGTTGCCAACGCGTCCCGTTGGGCTCGCACGAACCCCGCGTCCACCACCGCTCCGTGACCAGGCACGTACAGCGCGTCCTCCCCGCCCAGGGAGAGGAGCCGGTCGAGCGCCGCAGGCCAGAGACCCGGAACCGCGTCCGGGCCGGCCTGGGGTTCGCCGGACTCCTCGACCAGGTCGCCGCAGAACACGACCGGCGGGTCGCCCGGCACCACGACCGCGAGATCGTGGTCGGTGTGTCCCCGGCCGTGCACCAGCAGGACCTCCGGGCCGCCGTCCAGTTCCAGCCGCATCTGACCCTGACCCCACACGTACACGCATTCGCGAGGGTGCACGAAGACGTCCGCCGCGTTCTCCGCCGCCCGCGGGTCCAGCCCGTTGCGCACCGCGTCGGCCAGCAGCTCCTCGCCCCCGCGCTCGAACACCTCGCTCGCGCCCCCGCCCACGAAAACCGTCGCCCCCGCGAACACCGCCGCCCCGAAGACATGGTCGAAATGGAGGTGGGTGAGCGCGAGAAGCGGCACACGGCGCCCGGCGAGTGCCTGCGCCTGCCTGCGCAACCGTGCGCCCTCCGCCAGGCTCGACCCCGCGTCGATCAGCAGTGCCGAGTCCCCGCCGATCACCAGCCCGACCGTGCAGTCCCAGCCAGGCAGCCGGCACCGGCCCACCCCGGCGGCCAGCCGCTCCCACCCCGCCTCTTCCCAAGTCACCGTCATACGGCGACGCTAACGGTGAGGGCACCAGGGATTGACATCGCAGGACCGGCCTTGCCCGGGGTGTACCTCACGGCCGTACACTGGGCCGGGGAACGCTGGCACTCGCGCGCACAGAGTGCCAGGAAAGGGCAGCCCGGCAACAAAACGGCGACCAGAACTGGAGGTGTGCGCGATGCTCAGCGAACGCAGGCTTCAGGTGCTGCGCGCCATCGTCCAGGACTATGTCGGCACCGAGGAGCCGGTCGGGTCCAAGGCGCTCACCGAGCGGCACAGCCTCGGCGTCTCCCCGGCGACCGTGCGCAACGACATGGCGGCCCTGGAGGACGAGGGCTACATCGCCCAGCCGCACACCAGCGCCGGGCGGATTCCGACGGACAAGGGCTACCGGCTCTTCGTCGACAAGCTCGCCGGCGTCAAGCCGATGACCGGCCCCGAGCGCAAGGCGATCCAGAACTTCCTGGACGGTGCCGTGGACCTCGACGACGTCGTCGGCCGTACGGTACGGCTGCTCGCGCAGCTCACCCGGCAGGTCGCCGTCGTGCAGTACCCCTCGTTGACCCGCTCGACCGTCCGCCACGTGGAGCTGCTGTCGCTGGCCCCCGCGCGCGTGATGCTCGTGCTGATCACCGACACCGGGCGGGTCGAGCAGCGCATGGTCGACTGCCCGGCGCCCTTCGGGGAGAGCTCGCTCGCGGATCTGCGCGCGCGGCTCAACAGCCGGATCGCGGCCCGCCGCTTCGCGGACGTACCGCTGCTCGTGCAGGACCTGCCGGAGGCCTTCGAGGCCGAGGACCGCGGCACGGTCGCGACGGTGCTCTCCACCCTCCTGGAGACCCTCGTCGAGGAGACCGAGGAGCGATTGATGATCGGCGGCACCGCCAATCTCACCCGCTTCGGACATGACTTTCCCCTCACCATCCGCCCCATCCTGGAAGCCCTTGAGGAGCAGGTCGTCCTCCTCAAGTTGCTTGGTGAGGCGGGGGATTCGGGCATGACCGTACGGATCGGTCATGAGAACGCCTACGAGGGACTCAACTCCACGTCGGTGGTGTCGGTCGGCTACGGTTCGGGCGGCGAGGCAGTCGCCAAGCTAGGCGTGGTCGGACCGACCCGCATGGATTACCCGGGAACGATGGGAGCGGTACGCGCAGTGGCACGGTACGTCGGACAGATCCTGGCGGAGTCCTAAGTGGCCACGGACTACTACGCCGTTCTCGGCGTGCGTCGCGACGCGTCGCAGGATGAGATCAAGAAGGCCTTCCGTAGGCTCGCGCGCGAGCTGCACCCGGACGTGAATCCGGATCCGAAGACCCAGGAGCGCTTCAAGGAGATCAACGCCGCTTACGAGGTGCTCTCGGACCCGCAGAAGAAGCAGGTCTACGACCTCGGCGGCGACCCCCTCTCACAGGCGGGCGGCGCGGGCGCGGGCTTCGGAGCCGGTGGCTTCGGGAACTTCTCGGACATCATGGACGCGTTCTTCGGTACGGCGTCGCAGCGCGGACCGCGCTCGCGCACCCGCCGGGGCCAGGACGCGATGATCCGGCTGGAGATCGAGCTCGACGAGGCGGCCTTCGGCACCACGAAGGACATCCAGGTCGACACGGCCGTCGTCTGCAACACCTGCAACGGCGAGGGCGCGGCCCCCGGCACCTCCGCGCAGACCTGTGACATGTGTCGCGGTCGCGGTGAGGTCTCGCAGGTGACCCGGTCCTTCCTGGGCCAGGTCATGACGTCCCGCCCCTGCCCCCAGTGCCAGGGCTTCGGCACGGTCGTGCCGACGCCGTGCCCGGAGTGCGCCGGCGACGGCCGCGTCCGCTCGCGGCGCACGCTCACGGTCAAGATCCCGGCGGGTGTGGACAACGGCACGCGGATCCAGCTCGCGGGCGAGGGCGAGGTCGGCCCCGGCGGCGGCCCCGCCGGTGACCTGTACGTCGAGATCCACGAGCTGCCGCACGCGATGTTCCAGCGCCGCGGCGACGACCTGCACTGCACGGTCACGCTCCCGATGACGGCGGCGTCCCTCGGTACGAAGGTGCCGTTGGAGACGCTGGACGGCATGGAGGAGGTCGACATCCGACCGGGCACCCAGTCCGGCCAGTCGATCCCGCTGCACACCCGCGGCATCACACATCTGCGCGGCGGCGGCCGGGGCGACCTCATCGTCCACGTCGAGGTCACCACCCCGACCAAGCTGGACGTGGAGCAGGAACGTCTGCTCCGCGAACTGGCGAAGCTGCGCGGCGAGGAGCGGCCCATGGGGACGTTCCAGCCGGGTCAGCAGGGGCTGTTCTCGCGCCTCAAGGACGCTTTCAACGGTCGCTGAGAGGGTCCGGGGGCGGAAGCCCCCGGACCCTCTCTTCATTCCGAACAGCCTCGTCCGCCATGGCCGGACCGGCTGAAAGTAGTGGCATGTGCCAGGGCCAAGGCCGGATTCGGACTTGTTCGGAGGACGTGACAACATGCCGTCATGTCCTCCGCACTGACCGATCTCTTCCCTCATCCGATCGTGCAGGCCCCGATGGCGGGCGGTGTCTCCGTCCCGCGCCTCGCGGCCGCCGTGGCCGAGGCCGGCGGGCTGGGGTTCCTCGCCGCCGGGTACAAAACGGCCGACGGCATGTACCAGGAGATCAAGCAGCTGCGGAGCCTGACGGGCCGCCCCTTCGGCGTGAACCTCTTCATGCCGCAGCCGGAGTACGCGGACAAGGCCGCGGTCGACGTCTACGCCCACCAACTGGCCGGCGAGGCCCAGTGGTACGACACGGAGCTCGGCGACCCGGACAGCGGCCGTGAGGACGGTTACGACGCCAAGCTGTCCGTCCTGCTCGACAACCCGGTGCCGGTGGCCTCCTTCCACTTCGGGGTCCCGACCCCCGAGGTGCTGGACGCGCTGCGCCGGGCCGGCACCTTCACCCTCGTCACCGCCACCACCGTCGAGGAGGCCCTCGCCGTGGAGCGGGCCGGTGCCGACGCGGTGATCGCCCAGGGCGTCGAGGCCGGCGGCCACCAGGGCACTCACCGCGACCTCCCGGAGAACGACGGCGCGAGCCTCGGCCTGCTCTCCCTCGTCGCCCAGATCCGCGAGACCGTGAACCTCCCGATCGTCGCCGCCGGCGGTCTGATGCGCGGCAGCCAGATCGCCGCGGCCCTCGCCGCTGGCGCGAGCGCGGCCCAGCTCGGCACGGCGTTCCTCACCACCTCGGAGTCCGGCGCCCACGCGCTGCACAAGCAGGCGCTCACCAACCCCCTGTTCACGCGTACCGAGTTGACCCGCGCCTTCTCCGGCCGCCCGGCCCGCGGCCTGGTCAACCGCTTCATGCGCGAACACGGTCCCTACGCCCCCGCCGCGTACCCGGAGATCCACCACCTGACCTCCCCGCTCCGCAAGCAGGCCGCCGCGGCCGGTGACGCCCAGGGCATGGCCCTGTGGGCGGGACAGGGCCACCGCATGGCCCGCGAGCTGCCCGCCGGCCAGCTGGTCGAGGTCCTGGTCGCCGAACTGGCCTCCGCCCGGACAGCGTTGTCGTCCGGGGGCGACCTCCGATGACCGCGCCGGTGTTCATCCTCGACCCCCTGAAGATCCCGGATTTCAGCGGCGGTGAGATCGTCCTCGACGGCCCCGAGGGGCGGCACGCGGTCTCCGTACGGCGGATGCGGGCCGGTGAGGACGTCGTCCTCACCGACGGACGCGGCCGGTGGATGGAGGGTGTCGTCAAGGCGGCCGAGGGCAAGGACCGTCTGGTCGTCATGGATCTGGGGTCCGTCAGCGAGGAGCCCGCGCCGCAGCCCCGCATCACCGTCGTCCAGGCCCTCCCCAAGGGCGACCGCGGCGAGCTGGCCGTGGAGACGATGACCGAGACCGGTGTCGACGCGATCGTCCCCTGGGCGGCCTCCCGTTGCATCACGCAGTGGAAGGGCGAGCGGGGTCTCAAGGCCCTCGCGAAGTGGCGCTCCACCGCACGCGAGGCCGGCAAGCAGTCCCGCCGGCTGCGCTTCCCGGAGGTCGCGGACGCGGCAACGAGCAAACAGGTTGCGGCACTTCTGGCCAAAGCCGACTTCGCCGCCGTCCTCCACGAGGACCGCGAGTACGGCGGCGAGCCCCTGGCCACCGCCGAACTCCCCGCCGAGGGCGAGATCGTGCTGGTCGTGGGCCCCGAAGGAGGCGTCTCCCCCGAGGAGTTGAGACTCTTCGAGGACGCGGGTGCGAAGGCCTGCCGGCTCGGGCGTAGCGTGCTGCGTACATCGACGGCCGGGACCGCGGCGACCGCCCTGCTCCTGGGCCGTACCGGACGCTGGTCCTGAACCAGGGGGGATCGCCGTGGAACTCGCCCAAGTGCGGCTGCTCGTCACCGACTTCGCCGCCTGCTACCGCTTCTACGCCGAAGTCCTCGGCCTGAAGCCCCAGTCGGGGGCGGCCGAGGGACCGTACGAGAAGTTCAGCCCCGCGATCGGGTCCGCCGGGATCGCGCTGCAGGACCGGGCGATGATGGCCCAAGTCCTCGGCGAGCTGGGGGACTTGGCGACCGGGCACCGGTCGCTGGTGGTGCTGCGGGTCGACGACCTGGACGGGTACTGCGGGCAGATCACCGCCCGGGGCGCGGAGCTGCTGCACGGGCCCGCGCCGATGACGGACCGGATGCGGGTCGCCCATCTCAAGGACCCCGAGGGCAATGTGGTGGAGCTTCAGGAGTGGCTGCTGCTGCGCGGCTGAGGCCGTCCGCCGGGGAATTGCGCCCCCGGCGCGCGGGTGGCCGTATGCGCTCTTCCGTGTGCGCTCCGACGGTGACAGGCTGCCGCCCATGAGGGCGTTGAGACGGAACCTGCTTCGGCCGCGCGGGCGGCGGGTGGCCGCTGTGGCGGGGCTCGCGGTGGTGACCGTGGGCGGGGCCGTCGCGTGCCAGCCCGGCGATCTCAGCTCGGCGACCGTCGCGTACACCACCGACAAGACGGCGACCGCGGAGCTCAAGCGGGACCATGTCAGCGTGCGCTGGCTGACCTGCACGGGCAACTACGGCAGCAACAACAAGGCCTACACGCCCGGGAAGACGCCCTCGCCGACCGAGACCACGGTCGTCAGCGTCGACTGCCAGGGGCAGACGAGCGACAACCGGGACATCACCGTCACCGGCAAGGTCACCCGGGCCGTCGACGGCGCGTGTGTGCGCGGCGACCTGGTCGGCAAGGTCGCAGGCAAGCAGGTCTTCCACGTGACGGGGCTCGGCGACTGCAACGCGGCGACGCCGTCGTCCGTGAACAACCCGAATCCGACGCTGACCTACGGCCCGGGACCGACCGTCACGGTCACCAAGACGATCTGGTGCAAGGGTGACCCGACCTGCTGGCCTGTCGAGGGCAAGTGATCCAAAGGGCTGTCGGCGGATGGCACCGGTGCATAACCTGATCAGGTGACTCAGCCCTCAGCGTCCGCAGCCCAGGCCTATCTCCGCTTCCCGCACCTGCACGGCGAGTTGGTCGCCTTCACCGCCGAGGACGACGTGTGGCTGGCGTCCCTCGACAGCGGCGGCCGGGCCTGGCGGGTCAGCGCGGAGAACGTGCCGGTGACCCACCCCCGCATCTCGCCCGACGGCACCACCGTCGCCTGGACCTCCACCCGCGACGGTGCCCCCGAGGTGCACATCGCGCCGGTCGACGGCGGACCCGCCAGGCGCCTGACGTACTGGGGCAGTTCCCGCACCCAGGTGCGCGGCTGGACGGAGGACGGCCAGGTCCTCGCGCTCAGCACCCACGGCCAGGCCAACCTCCGCCGCAACTGGGCCCGTTCGGTCCCGCTCGACGGCGGACCGGCGACGATCCTCCCGTACGGCTGGGTCGGCGACGTCGCCCACGGCGAGTCGGCGACGGTCCTCCTGTCCGCCCCCATGGGCCGCGAGGCGGCCTGGTGGAAGCGCTACCGGGGCGGCACGGCGGGCAAGTTGTGGATCGACCGCGACGGCGACGGCGAATTCACGCGCCTGCACGAGGAGTTGGACGGCAACATCGAGTACCCGGTGTGGGCGGGGGAGCGGATCGCGTTCCTCTCCGACCACGAGGGCACCGGCGCTCTGTACTCCTCCCTCGCCGACGGCTCCGACCTCCGCCGCCACACCCCGCTCGACGGCTTCTACGCCCGGCACGCGTCCGGTGACGGCACCCGGATCGTCTACTCCTCCGCCGGTGAACTCTGGCTCCTCGACGACCTGGACGGCGCCGAGCCGCGCCGCCTCGACATCCGGCTCGGCGGCCAGCGCATCGACCAGCAGCCGTTCCCGGTGCCCGCGGCCCGCTGGTTCGGGTCCGCGTCCCCCGACCACACCGCACGCGGCAGCGCGGTCGCCGTGCGCGGCGCTGTCCACTGGGTCACCCACCGCTCCGGCCCGGCCCGCGCGCTCGCCGCCACCCCCGGCGTCCGCGCCCGGCTGCCCCGCACCTTCCGCGCCGACGGCGAGGAGTGGGTGGTGTGGGTGACGGACGCCGAGGGCGACGACGCCCTGGAGTTCGCCCCCGCCACCGGCCTTGCCCCCGGCGCCACCCCGCGCAGACTCGCCGCCGGACAGCTCGGCCGCGTCCTCGCCCTCACCGTGGCCCCCGACGGCAGCCGGGTCGCCGTAGCGTCGCACGACGGCCGCGTCCTCCTCGTCGAGCGCGAGACCGGCGAGGTCCGCGAGGTCGACCGCAGCGAGGACGGCGACGCGTCGGGCCTGGCCTTCTCCCCGGACTCGGCCTGGCTCGCCTGGTCGCACCCGGGCCCGCGCCCGCTCCGCCAGCTCAAGCTCGCCAACACCACCGACCTGTCGGTCACCGAGGCGACCCCGCTCCGCTTCCAGGACTACGCCCCCGCCTTCACCCTCGACGGCAAGCACCTGGTGTTCCTCTCCACCCGCTCCTTCGACCCGGTCTACGACGAGCACGTCTTCGACCTCGCCTTCGTGGTCGGCGACCGCCCGCACCTGATCACCCTCGCCGCGACGACCCCGTCCCCGTTCGGACCGCAGCGGCACGGCCGCCCCTTCGAGACCCCGGACAAGGACGAGACCCCCGACAGCGAGGGCCGCCCGACCACCCGCGTCGACCTCGAAGGCCTGGCCGACCGCATCGTCGCGTTCCCGGTGGAGGCAGGCCGCTACACGAACCTGCGAGCGGCCAAGGACGGAGTGCTCTGGCTGCGCCACCCGGTCCAGGGAGTCCTCGGCGCCACCCGCGCGACCCCCGAAGACCCGGACCCCAAAACGGAGTTGGAGCGCTACGACCTCGCCCAGCAGCGCATCGAGCACCTCGCCGGGGACGCCGACCACTTCGAGGTGAGCGGCGACGGCAAACGCGTCCTGCTCTGGACCGACCACAAGCTCCGTGTCGTACCGAGCGACCGCCGAGCCTCCTCCGAGGACGACGACAACGACACGAACATCAACGTCGACCTGTCCCGCATCCGCCAGACCGTCGACCCGGCCGCCGAGTGGCGCCAGATGTTCGACGAGACCGGCCGCATCATGCGCGACAACTTCTGGCGCGAGGACATGAGCGGCGTCGACTGGACCGGCGTCCTCGACCGCTACCGCCCGATTCTCGACCGCGTGGCCACCCACGACGACCTGGTCGACCTCCTCTGGGAGGTGCACGGCGAACTCGGCACCTCGCACGCCTACGTCACCCCGCGCGGCGGCTACGGCCACGGCGAACGCCAGGGCCTGCTCGGCGCCGACATCTCCCGTCACGAGGACGGCAGTTGGCGCATCGACCGCATCCTCCCCTCGGAGACCTCCGACCCGAACGCCCGCGCCCCGCTGGCCGCCCCCGGCGTAGCGGTCCGCGCGGGAGACGCGATCCTCGCGGTGGCCGGCCGGCCCGTGGACCCGGTGACGGGACCGGCCCCTCTCCTCGTCGGCACGGCGGGCAAACCGATCGAGCTGACGATCTCCCCGGCAGGCGGCGGCGACCCCCGCCACGCGGTCGTCATCCCCCTGGCGGACGAGGAACCCCTCTACTACCACGCCTGGGTCGCCGACCGCCGCGCCTACGTCCACGAGAAGTCCGGCGGCCGCCTCGGCTATCTCCACGTCCCCGACATGCAGGCCCCCGGCTGGGCCCAGATCCACCGCGACCTGCGCGTGGAGGTGGCCCGCGAGGGCCTGGTGGTCGACGTCCGCGAGAACCGCGGCGGCCACACCTCGCAGCTGGTCGTCGAGAAGCTGGCCCGCCGCATCGTCGGCTGGGACCTCCCGCGCGGCATGCGTCCCTACAGCTACCCCGAGGACGCACCCCGCGGCCCCGTGGTCGCCGTGGCCAACGAGTTCTCCGGCTCCGACGGCGACATCGTCAACGCGGCGATCAAGGCGCTGGGGATCGGTCCGGTGGTCGGCACGCGCACATGGGGCGGCGTGATCGGCATCGACAGCAGGTACCGGTTGGTGGACGGGACGTTGATCACCCAGCCCAAGTACGCGTTCTGGCTTGAGGGTTACGGGTGGGGGGTGGAGAACCACGGCGTCGATCCGGACGTGGAGGTGGTGCAGAGGCCTCAGGACTACGCGGCGGGGAGGGACGCACAGTTGGACGAGGCGATCCGGATCGCATTGGAGTCACTGGAGACCAGTCCGGCAAAGACCCCGCCCACTCTGCCCTCCTGAAGGGGCGCGGGGCTGTGTCGATCCGCGGCTCCGCCGTGTGGGCGCGACCAGCCACGACGGCGCCGCGCCCAACGACGATACGATGCCCCGCGTAAAGCACCGCCCAGCCTCGGAGGGAAGCCACATGGCAGGGGACCCGCAGGACGACTGCCTGTTCTGCAAGATCGTCGCAGGCCACATCCCGGCGACGATCATCCGAGAGACGGCCACCACCGTCGCGTTCCGGGACATCAACCCCCAGGCCCCGACCCACGTCCTGGTGATCCCAAGGGTCCACTACCCCGACGCCGCCTCCCTCGCCGCCGCCGAACCGGCGATCGCCGCCGACGTACTGCGCGAGGCCGGCGAGGTGGCGACCGACGAGAAGCTGGACAGCTACCGCGTCATCTTCAACACCGGCAGCGGCGTGGGCCAGACCGTGTTCCACGCCCACGCCCACGTCATGGGCGGCCGCGGCATGCAGTGGCCGCCCGGGTAACTCGCCATGTCCGTACGCGAATTGGTGATCCTGGGCACGGCAAGCCAGGTCCCCACCCGACACCGCAACCACAACGGCTACCTGCTGCGCTGGGACGGCGAGGGCATCCTCTTCGACCCGGGCGAGGGCACCCAGCGCCAGATGCTGCGCGCCGGGGTGGCCGCGCACGACCTGAACCGGATCTGCGTCACCCACTTCCACGGCGACCACTCCCTCGGCCTCGCGGGCGTCATCCAGCGCATCAACCTGGACCGCGTCCCGCACCCGGTCACCGCCCACTACCCGAAGTCCGGCCAGCGCTTCTTCGACCGCCTGCGCTACGCCACGGCGTACCGCGAGACGGTGGGCATCACGGAGTCCCCGGTGTCCGAGGACGGCGTACTCGCCACCACTCCCGCGTACACCCTGGAGACCCACAAGCTCTCCCACCCCGTCGAGTCCTACGGCTACCGCCTCACCGAACCCGACGGCCGCCGCATGCTCCCCGACCGCCTCGCCGCGCACGGCATCAAGGGCCCGGACGTGGGCCGCATCCAGCGCGAGGGCGCGATCGGCGATGTCACGCTCGACGACGTCAGCGAGGTACGGCACGGGCAGCGGTTCGCGTTCGTCATGGACACCCGCCTCTGTGACGGAGTGCGCGCCCTCGCGGACGGCTGCGACCTGCTGGCGATCGAGTCGACGTTCCTGGACGAGGACGAGCAACTGGCCGTGGACCACGGGCACTTGACCGCCGGACAGGCGGCGAGGGTGGCGCAGGAGGCAGGCGTACGGCACCTGGTCCTGACCCACTTCAGCCAGCGCTACTCGGAGCCGGAGGAGTTCGAGCGGCAGGCGCGGGCGGCGGGCTACGAGGGGGAGCTGACCGTGGCGCACGATCTAATGAGGGTGCCGGTTCCGAAACGGCGGTAAAACACCCGTACGATACTTCGATGCCCATTCCCAAAGCCGAACTGCACCTGCACATCGAAGGCACCCTGGAACCCGAGCTGGCCTTCACGCTCGCGGACCGCAACGGCGTCGAGCTGCCGTACACGGACACCGAGGAACTCCGGAAGGCGTACCTCTTCGAGGACCTCCAGACCTTCCTGAACCTCTACTACGAGCTGATGGCCGTCCTGCGCACCGAGCGGGACTTCGAGGACCTCGCCAACGCCTATCTCGCCCGCGCCGCCGCGCAGGGCGTACGGCACGCGGAGATCTTCTTCGACCCGCAGGCGCACATCGCGCGGGGCGTGGACATGGGCACGGTGGTGGAGGGCCTGTGGCGGGCGCTGGGCAGCAGCGAGACCAACCACGGCATCTCGACCCGCCTGATCCTCTGCTTCCTGCGCGACGAGTCCGCCGACTCGGCCCTGCAGACCCTGGACGCGGCCAAGCCGTACCTCGACCGCATCACCGGCATCGGCCTCGACTCGGCCGAGGTCGGCCACCCGCCGGTGAAGTTCCGCGAGGTCTACGAAGCCGCCGCCGCGCTGGGCCTACGACGCGTCGCGCACGCCGGTGAGGAGGGCCCGCCGGCCTACATCACCGAGGCGCTGGACGTCCTCGGCGTCGAGCGGATCGACCACGGGCTGCGGTGCATGGAGGACGAGGAGCTGGTGGCGCGGTTGGTGCGCGACCGCATCCCACTCACCCTCTGCCCCCTGTCGAACGTCCGGCTGCGCGCGGTGGACGTCCTCGCCGAGCACCCCCTCCCCGCCATGCTGGACGCGGGCCTGCTCTGCACGGTCAACTCCGACGATCCGGCCTACTTCGGCGGGTACGCGGGCGACAACTTCGACGCGGTACGTGAGGCACTGGGCCTGACCGAGGAGCGGCTGCGCGAGCTGGCCCAGAACTCCTTCGTCGCGTCCTTCCTGGAGGACGACGAGGAGCGGCGGGCGGGGTATCTCGCGGAGGTGGAGGCGTACGAGTTCTGAGCGCCGTTGGTCATAGCGCGGCCGGGGTTGGTGCGGGCGTTGCTGGGGGCTGTGCCCCCAGACCCCCCTTCGGCCCTGAAGGGGCCTCGTCCTCAAACGCCGGACGGGCTGGATTTTCGCGGCCTGCGTTGAAAGGTGCCGGACGGGCTGAGTAGTGCGGGCCTGTGTTGGGAGGCGCCGGACGGGCTGAGTAATGCAGGCCCGCGTTGAGAGGGGCCGGAGCTGGCTGAGTGTGCTGGCCTGCGTTGAGTGGTGCCGGACGGGCTGAATGACGCGGGCCCGCGTTGAGAGGGGCCGGAGTCGGCTGAGTGTGCTGGCCTGCATCGAGAAGGGCTGGAGTCGGCTGAGTGTGCTGGCCCGCGTCGAGAGGTGTCGGACGGGCTGCGAGGAACAGCACGCTGGGGAGTTGGCGCACGTTCAGTGCGACCCGGGTCATCGGGACGGCGATCACGGCCAGCCCCACCGCGAGGATCGCGCCCATCGCCGGGAACCCGGCCCGCGCCGACAGCACGCTGCCCACCAGGGGGCCCGCCGCCGTGCCGAGGGACGAGGCCGAGCCGACGAGGACGGCCCAACGGCCGCGCGGGTCAAGGGAGGCGGCGAGGCCGAGGACGTAGGACAGGACGATCGGGTAGAGGGTGTTCCAGGCGATCTCGCCGGTCGCGAACGTCCTCAGGTCGTGCGCGGACGCGCTGAGCACGATGCAGCCCGCGATGAGCGCCGTACCCGCCCCGATCGGCACCGCGCGTCCCAGCCGGGAGCCGAGCGCGCCCGCGCCGATCACGCCCACCAGACCGGTGCCGAGCGCGATCGCGAAGACCGCGCCGACGGTGACCTCGGAGAGGTGGGCCTGGTCGATGCCGATGCGGCCGCTGACGCCCCAGAGGGAGTTCTGGGCGAGGGACCAGCAGAGCAAGGTGCCGGCGAGGACCAGGCCGGCGCGGCGGTGGGGGAGTCCGGCGGTCTCCACGCGTGTGTGCGCCGTCGTCGCCGTACGGACGGGGAGGCGTCCGGTCAGTGGCCATACGGCGAGTGCGGTGAGCGCGATCGCGGCGAGCGGCTGGCCGTGGCCCGAGCCGAGATGCGGGACCGTCAGATAGACGGCGCCCGCGAGCGCCGACACGCACAACAGGCCGAGCGTGGAAGCGCGGTGGGGGTCCCGTTCGGCGGCGATCCCGGACGCGGCGACCGTGGTGGCCGTACCCGATCCGAAGCCGCCGACCACCGCGCCCGCGATGACCGCGGGGACGGCGTGGGTGAGGGCGGCCGAGCCGTAGCCGAGAACGGCCAGCGCGAGACCGATCCGCGCGAGCGTGCGCGGGCCGACCCGGTCGACGCGCGAGGCGAGCAGAAACCCCGCCGCGGCCGAACTCAGCAGCAGCGCACTGCCGACGGCACCGGCCTGCGTGGCGGAGAGCGGCAGCCCCGCGTCGAGTCTGCCGACGGTGGTGGGGAGGAGGTAGGGGGCTAGATACCCGGCCGTGAAAAGGGCGACGAGGGGCCAGGGCGTGGTGGTGCTGCGGGCGAACACGGGCGTTCCCAGGGCATGCGAAAGAAGCGGCTCAAAAAAGGGGGATTGGGCGACGACCGTCGACGGACAGGAACGCGCGGCCAATTTGTATCAAGCACGCGGTTCACGAAAGAAGGGCGGGGGGTGTGATCTGGGGCACGTTCAGTTTGGGGTCGGGGGGACCGGGTATACGACCGCCCAATTCGCGGTGCCGGGGGCGTCATTCGGTCTGCGTGGTGCGCGTCGGTGCAGGCCAGCGGGCCAGCGGGCCAGCGGGCTCAGTTCGGCCGGAAGGTCTCGGCGCAGGCAGGGACCCTCGGTTCGGCTGGCAGGTCTCGGTGCAGGTCGGCAGCCTCGGCTCGGCCGGTGCCTTTCGGCGTAGGCCAGCATTATTCAGCCCGTCCGGCGTTTGAGGACGAGGCCCCTTCAGGGCCGATGCGGGGTCTGGGGGCGCAGCCCCCAGAAGACGCCCACACCAACACAGGGCGCCAACTCAACCGGCGCTAACGCCAGTGCACAGCTCCACCCGCCGCAGCCGACGAACCCTCGATCTTCGCCCGGATCTCCCGCATCACGGCAACGATCTGCCCCTCGTGCTCCGGCGTCAGCCGAGCGACCGGCACCGAGCAACTGATCGCGTCCAGGGGCGGGTTGTCGTAGCGCAGGGCGAAGCCGAACCCGACGATCCCCAGGACGCCCTCCTCGCGGTCGATCGAGTAACCCCGGGCGCGGATCGAAGCGAGGTCGGCGGCCAACGCGTCCCGGGACGTGTGGGTGTTGGGGGTGGCGGCCTCGTACGGCCCGGGCGGCAGCTCGGCGTCCGGGCGTTCGGCGAGCAGCGCCTTGCCCAGGGCGCCGACGTGGGCCGGGAGCCGCCGCCCGACCCTGCTGATGGTCCGCAGGTACTCGTGCGACTCCCGCGTCGCCAGATACGCCACGTCCCGCCCGTCCAGCCGCCCCAGGTGGATCGTCTCGCCGAGCGCCTGGGACGCCTCGTCGAGATACGGCCGTACGACCCGCACGCGCGGGTCGGAGTCCAGATAGGTCGTGCCGGTGAGCAGGGCGTGGATGCCGATGCCGTAGAGGGAACCGGTGATGTCGGTGCGGACCCAGCCGTGGGCGATCAGGGTCTGGAGGAGGGCGTACATGGAGCTGCGCGGGACGCCCAGCTCGTCGGCGAGTTCCTGGAGGCGTGCGGGACGGTCGCCGCGCGCGGCGAGCAGTTCGAGCAGCTCGACCGTACGGGCGGCGGACTTCACCTCGCGGACGCCACCGGGCTCTGACATGCGCCGATGGTAGCGAGGGGCGGCCGAGGCGTGACGGCCCCATTGACGGTCGGGGTTCGCGTATCTAACCTTTGTCTTCATACGTGGATGACGTCTACATAGGGAGATGGCCCAAGTGAACGGCGAAACGGAGACCACGGAGACCGTGGTGCGCAGGCTCCGGGACGGGATGACGGACGGCGTGCTCTCCTTCCCGCTCACCTCCTTCCACGACGACGGCTCCCTCGACCCCGCCGGCTTCCGCACCCATGTCGCGGCCCGGATCGCCACCGCCCCCGGCGCCGTGTTCCCCGCCTGCGGCACCGGCGAGTTCTTCTCGCTCGACGAGGACGAGTACCGCACGGTCGTCACCGTCGCCGTCGAGGAGGCGGCCGGCCGCGTCCCCGTCGTCGCCGGTGTCGGCTACGGCTGGGCGCAGGCCGCCCGCTTCGCACGCATCGCGGAGGAGGCCGGCGTCGACGCGCTCCTCGTCCTCCCGCACTACCTCGTCGCCGCCCCGCAGGACGGCCTGGTGGCCCAGCTGGAGCAGCTCGCCGCCCGCACCCGGCTCCCGCTCATCGCCTACCAGCGCGGCCAAGTCGCCTTCACCGCAAGCTCGTTGAAGCGGATCGCGGCGATCCCCGGCGTCATCGGCCTCAAGGACGGTCACAGCGACCTCGACCGCCTGCAACGCCTCACGCTCGCCGCCCCCGAGGGCTTCCTGTTCTTCAACGGCGCCTCGACCGCCGAGATCCAGGCCCGCGCCTACGCCACCGTCGGCGTCCCCGCCTACTCCTCCGCCGTCCACGCCTTCGCCCCCGAGATCGCGAACGCCTTCTTCACCGCGTTGACGGACGGCGACGACAAGACCGTCGAGCGGCTGCTGCGCGACTTCTACGTCCCGCTCGTCGAACTCCGCGACCGCGTACCGGGATACGCCGTGTCGCTGGTCAAGGCGGCGGCCCGGCTGCGCGGCCAGCCGGTGGGACCCGTGCGCGCCCCGCTCACCGACCCCTCGGCCGCCGACCTGGCCGAGCTCACGATCCTGCTCACCACCGGACTCGACCTCGTAGGAGCCGCGCTGTGAACCTCACCATCGCCGACGTCCGCCTGACTCCGATCCTGGTGGCGGACCCGCCCCTCCTGAACACCCAGGGCGTCCACCAGCCCTACACCCCGCGCCTGATCGTCGAGATCGAGACGGCCGACGGGATCACCGGCCTCGGCGAGACCTACGGCGACACCAAGTACCTGGAACTGGCCCGCCCCTTCGCCGAGAAGCTGACCGGCCGTCAAGTCAGCGACCTGAACGGTCTGTTCACGGTCGCCGACGAGCTGGCCGTCGACAGTTCGCGGGTCTCCGGGCAGGTCGACGTCGGCGGGCTGCGCGGTGTCCAGACCGCCGACAAGCTGCGGCTGTCCGTCGTCTCCGCCTTCGAGGTCGCCTGCCTCGACGCGCTCGGCAAGACGCTCGGGCTGCCCGTGCACGCCCTGCTCGGCGGCAAGTTGAGGGACGCGGTCGAGTACAGCGCGTACCTGTTCTACAAGTGGGCCGACCACCCCGAGGGTGTCGCGGGCGAGAAGGACGACTGGGGCGCCGCGATCGACCCGGCCGGAGTCGTCGAGCAGGCACGGAAGTTCAAGGAGCGGTACGGCTTCACCTCCTTCAAGCTCAAGGGCGGTGTCTTCCCGCCCGACGAAGAGATCGCCGCCGTACGGGCGTTGGCGGCGGCCTTCCCCGACCACCCGCTCCGCCTCGACCCCAACGGGGCCTGGTCCGTGGAGACTTCGCTGAAGGTGGCGAAGGAACTCGGGGACGTCCTCGAATACCTGGAGGACCCGGCGCTGGGCACCCCCGCGATGGCCGAGGTGTCCGCCGGGACCGACGTGCCGCTCGCCACGAACATGTGCGTGACGACGTTCGCCGAGATCAAGGAAGCCTTCACGAAGGACGCCGTACAGGTGGTGCTCTCCGACCACCACTACTGGGGCGGGCTGCGCAACACCCAGCAACTGGCCGCCATCTGCCGCACGTTCGGCGTCGGCATCTCCATGCACTCCAACACCCACCTCGGGATCAGCCTCGCCGCGATGACCCACGTCGCGTCGACCGTCCCGAACCTGCACCACGCCTGCGACTCCCACTACCCCTGGCAGTCGGAGGACGTCCTCACCGAACGCCTCACCTTCACCGACGCCAAGGTCACCGTCTCCGACGCGCCCGGCCTGGGCGTCGAACTCGACCGCGCCAAGCTGGAGTTCCTGCACCAGCGGTGGCTCGACGACGACGGTGCGCTGCGCGAACGCGACGACGCGGCCGCGATGCGGATCACCGACCCGGAGTGGGTGACGCCCTCGATGCCGCGCTGGTAGGAACCGGGTGACCGGATCCGGACGCGTGCGGTGCGGTGTCCGTGGGCGGGGCGGCACCGGCTGCGGCACGCACCGTAGGGCCGGGACCTGCGGCTGGCTGACAGCAGTGCGACGGGCGGGTCCGGAGCGGGAGCCGCCCCCACGCGTGCGTGGTGGTGCACACTGGCCTGATCCGTATCACGTCAGGGAGCGCACCGTGACCGCGTCCAACGCGTCCACCGGAAAGGGACCGTCGTCCCGCAGCGAAGGGCCGTCCTGCGGGGTCGATCCGCTGGCCGGGCTGCGCGCGGCGGACGATCCGCCCTGGGACGTGTATCTCACCGGCACCGTCTTCCTCGACATCATCTTCACCGGGCTCGAATCCGCGCCGGTGCGCGGCACCGAGTCCTGGGCGCGCGGGATGGGGTCGAGCCCCGGTGGAGTCGCCAACATGGCGACCGCGCTGGCCCGCCTCGGGCTGCGGACCTCGCTCGCCGCGGCCTTTGGCGACGACCACTACGGCGAGTACTGCTGGGACGCGTTGCAGCAGGGCGAGGGCATCGACCTCTCCGCCTCCCGCACGGCGCCCGGCTGGCACTCACCGGTCACCGTGTCGATGGCGTACGAGGGCGAACGCACGATGGTGTCGCACGGCCACGAGCCGCCCCCGGAGGTCGTGTTCGGGCAAGGGGGCGCACCCGACTGCCCGCCACGCGCGCGTGCCGCCGTCGCCTCGCTCACCCCCGGCAAGCAGGCCCCCTGGGTCGCCCAGGCCGCGAGCGAGGGCACCCGGATCTTCGCCGACGTCGGCTGGGACGACACCGGCGCCTGGGACCTCGCCGGACTCACCGACCTCGCGCACTGCGAGGCGTTCCTGCCGAACGCCGAGGAAGCCATGCGCTACACCGGCGCCGACTGCCCCCGCGCCGCCGCTCACGCGCTCACCGAACACGTACCGCTCGCCGTCGTCACCCTCGGCGCGGACGGCGCCTACGCCGTCGACCGGCGTACCGGAGAGTCCGCCGAGGTCCCGGCGATCGCCGTCGAGGCCCTCGACCCCACCGGCGCGGGCGACGTCTTCGTGGCCGGTTTCGTCACCGGCACCCTGGCCGGCTGGCCGCTCGCCGACCGGCTCGCCTTCGCCGGACTCACCGCCGCCCTCTCCGTCCAGGAGTTCGGCGGCTCCCTCTCCGCACCGGGCTGGTCCGAGATCGGCGCCTGGTGGCGCAAGGTGCAGTCGGTCGACGGCCAGGACCCGACGGCCCTGAACCGGTACGCGTTCCTGGCGGGACTCGTACCGGAGGAGCAGGGCAGCGGCAGCCCGTGGCCGTTGCGGCGGGCGGTGCCGACGATCGGGTTCGGCCGGTCGACCTAGGAGCGGCGATGAGGGGCAACGAGGGGCATGAGCGGCCGGACACCCGCCGCCCGCCCCGGAGTCCCGGAGTCCCGGAGGCGAACCGTTCCCGCTCAGCAGGCCGCCGCACGCTCCAGGACACCGGTGACCTCTTCCCGTACCGCCTCGAAGACCGCCTCAGGCAAGGTGCCGAGCGGGGTGAGCGCCAGGGTGCCGAGGACCCGGGCGGCGTCCGTGTCGTAGGGAACGGTCTCGCTGAGCACGTCGTAGCCGTCACGGACCGCGACCCGCAGGACGCGCGCCTCCGTGTCCTCCGCCGCGCCCACCGCCACCGCGACCACGAACGGGACCTCGCCCCGCAGCACACCGGTCAGCTTGCGGTAGCCGCTGGCGACCGGCTCCGGCCAGCGCAGGCTGAGCAGCACCGGCCGCTTCGCGAGCAGCTCGGCGAGGTCGGTCTCGACGGGACCGTCCGGCTCCAGGACCACCGCGCGGGCGTCCAGCACCAGCGCGGCGGGGAGCAGGCAGCGCAGCGCGCTGCCGACGATGTTGCCGCCGACGGTCGCGGTCCGGCGCACGGCCCCGGTTCCGACGCCCGCCGCGGCCCGTCGCAGCACCTCGGGCACCCGCTCGTCCATCTCGTGCAGCAGTACGGCCGCGCCCAGCGTCCCGTCCCCCATCACCTTCGCCTCGGGCAGCTCCCGCAGGGACACCGCCTGCTCGGGGAACCCGTCCCGTTGCCAGGAGGCCCACACAAGCGTCGCCCCGCCGACGGGCACCGCCCCCTCGGCCAGGCACTCCTGTGCTTCGGACACGGACGTGGGCAGACGCACGAACACAGCGGCCGACCTGCTTTCCCTGTACGGCCCGGCGGTGGGAGCCACGGCCCACCGGCCGGATCTCCTGCTGACACTTGGCTGACGCAGCACATTGTCCGTACAAGCGAGGGGGCGCGAACAGGGCTCACGGCGTCACCCCACGCGCCTCCTCTGCGCCGGACCCGCTCCTGGACCAAGGCAGGACAGGCTCGGATTTCGTGGCCCGACGGTCACCGAAAAGCCCTACGGCGTTGTCAGTGGCCCGGCGTACCCTGGAAACCACCAGGCCGCCCTTGTGGCGGGCGAGTCTTTTCGAGGAGGACGAGCAAGGCCTACAGAGCCGGCCCATGACTCAGACACCCACAGCTCACACCCCCGCGCAGGAGCAGGCGAAGGCACGGTTCACCGTCCCCGCCCAGCATCCGATGGTCACCGTCCTGGGGTCCGGAGACGCCCTCCTGCGCGTGATCGAGAAGGCATTCCCGGCGGCCGACATCCACGTCCGGGGCAATGAGATCAGCGCGGTCGGCGACGCCCGCCAAGTCGCCCTCGTCCAGCGCCTGTTCGACGAGATGATGCTGGTGCTGCGCACCGGGCAGCCGATGACGGAGGACGCAGTGGAACGCTCGATCGCCATGCTGCGGGCGAGTGAGAACGGGGATGGTCCCGAGGAGACACCGGCCGAGGTGCTCACCCAGAACATCCTGTCCTCGCGAGGCCGCACGATCCGCCCCAAGACCCTCAACCAGAAGCGGTACGTCGACGCGATCGACAAGAACACGATCGTCTTCGGCATCGGCCCCGCCGGCACCGGCAAGACCTACCTCGCCATGGCCAAGGCGGTCCAGGCCCTGCAGGCCAAGCAGGTCAGCAGGATCATCCTGACCCGCCCGGCGGTCGAGGCGGGCGAGCGCCTCGGCTTCCTCCCGGGCACCCTCTACGAGAAGATCGACCCGTACCTGCGCCCCCTGTACGACGCCCTGCACGACATGCTGGACCCGGAGTCGATCCCGAAGCTGATGGCGGCGGGCACGATCGAGGTCGCGCCGCTGGCATACATGCGTGGTAGGACGCTCAACGACGCCTTCATCATCCTGGACGAGGCCCAGAACACGAGCCCCGAGCAGATGAAGATGTTCCTCACCCGGCTCGGCTTCGAGTCGAAGATCGTGATCACCGGTGACGTGACGCAGGTCGACCTGCCGAGCGGCACGAAGTCGGGTCTGCGGCAGGTGCAGGACATCCTGGAGGGGCTCGACGACGTGCACTTCTCCCGCCTGTCGTCGGCGGACGTCGTCCGGCACAAGCTGGTCGGCCGTATCGTCGACGCGTACGAGCAGTACGACAGCGAGAACGGTACGGAGAACGGCACCCACAAGGGTGCCCGTGACAAGCGGAAGTAGATCAGCACGACCATGTCGATCGACGTCAACAACGAGTCCGGAACCGAGGTCGACGAGCAGGCGATCCTCGACATCGCCCGCTACGCCCTCGCGCGGATGCGCATCCACCCGCTCTCCGAGCTCTCGGTGATCGTCGTGGACGAGGACGCCATGGAGCAGCTCCACATCCAGTGGATGGACCTGCCCGGGCCGACCGATGTCATGTCCTTCCCGATGGACGAGCTGCGTCCGCCGAGCAAGGACGACGAGGAGACTCCGCAGGGGCTGCTCGGTGACATCGTGCTGTGCCCGGAGGTCGCCGCGAAGCAGGGGGCCGAGGCCGAGACGCAGCACACCATGGACGAGGAGCTCCAACTCCTCACCGTCCACGGTGTGTTGCACCTCCTCGGCTACGACCACGAGGAGCCGGACGAGAAGGCCGAGATGTTCGGTCTCCAGGCTGCCATCGTGGACGGCTGGCGCGCGGAGAAGGGCCACACCGGCCCCTCCCCGGCTCCGACGGTCTCCTAAGGCACCGGGGCACCATCTCTCATGAGTCCTCAGATCGTCGTCGGGGCCATCGCCCTTGTCGTTGTCGCCTGGCTCGCCGCCTGCGCGGAGGCGGGCCTCGCGCGCGTCTCCAGCTTCCGCGCCGAGGAGGCCGTACGGTCCGGCCGGCGCGGCAGTGCCAAGCTCGCGCAGGTCGCCGCCGACCCGACCCGCTATCTCAATGTCGCGCTGCTGGTCAGGGTGGCCTGCGAGATGGCCGCCGCCGCGCTCGTCACCTACGAGTGTCTGCACGTGATCCACGGCACCGCGCCCGCGCTGCTCGCCGCGATCGGCGTCATGGTCCTCGTGTCGTACGTCGCGGTGGGGGTCTCCCCGCGCACGATCGGGCGCCAGCATCCGCTGAACACGGCCACGGCGGCGGCGTACGTGCTGCTGCCGCTCGCGCGGATCATGGGCCCGATCCCGTATCTGCTGATCCTCATCGGCAACGCGCTCACCCCCGGAAAGGGCTTCCGGCGCGGCCCGTTCGCGTCCGAGGCCGAGCTGCGCGCGCTGGTGGACCTCGCCGAGAAGGAGTCGCTGATCGAGGACGAGGAGCGCCGGATGGTGCACTCGGTCTTCGAACTCGGCGACACCCTTGTGCGTGAAGTCATGGTCCCCCGCACGGACTTGGTCGTCATCGAGCGGTACAAGACGATCCGTCAGGCCCTCACCCTCGCGCTCCGCTCCGGCTTCTCGCGGATCCCGGTGACCGGGGAGAGCGAGGACGACATCGTCGGGATCGTGTACCTGAAGGACCTGGTCCGCAAGACGCACATCAGCCGCGACGCCGAGTCGGAGCTGGTCTCTACGGCCATGCGTCCGGCGAGCTTCGTGCCGGACACCAAGAACGCCGGTGACCTGCTGCGCGAGATGCAGCAGGAGCGTAACCACGTCGCCGTCGTCATCGACGAGTACGGCGGCACGGCCGGCATCGTCACCATCGAGGACATCCTGGAGGAGATCGTCGGCGAGATCACCGACGAGTACGACCGGGAGCTGCCGCCGGTGGAGGAGCTGGGCGACGACCGCTACCGCGTCACCGCCCGCCTCGACATCGGCGACCTGGGGGAGTTGTACGGCTTCGAGGCCTACGACGACGAGGACGTGGAGACGGTCGGGGGGCTGCTCGCGAAGGCGCTGGGGCGCGTTCCCATCGCCGGTGCCTCCTCCGTCGTGGAACTGCCCGACGGGCGTGAGCTGCGGCTGACCGCGGAGGCCTCGGCCGGGCGGCGGAACAAGATCGTGACGGTGCTGGTCGAGCCGGTGGATCCGGCCGGCCCGGCCGCGGAGGAGACGAAGCCGGAGTGAGCCCCGAGGAACTGCGCGCGTTCTGCCTGTCGTTCAACGCGACGGTGGAGGACTTCCCGTTCAACCCGGACACGTCCGTCTTCAAGGTGCTGGGCAAGCTCTTCGCCCTGACCCGGCTGGACGGCCGCCCCCTCACGGTCAACCTCAAGTGCGACCCGGAGGACGCGATCCGCCTCCGGGAGGAGCACGAGGGGCTGATCATCCCCGGCTACCACATGAACAAGCGGCACTGGAACACGGTGACGGTGGACGGGGGCCTCCCGGACCGGCTCCTCAAGGAACTGATCGAGGACTCGTACGACCTGGTCGTGGCCGGGTTGCCGAGGGCGGAGCGGCTGCGGCTCGACCGGCCGTAAATCCCGGTGAGCGGTTGGTGAAGGCGTGTCAGAATCCGGCGTATGGCTGCTGCTGTGCGATATCCGCGTCCTCTGCGCCCCGGCGACCGTGTCGGTGTCACGTCTCCGTCCAGCGGGGTCCCGGACGCGCTGCGCAAGCGCCTCGATGTCGCGATCCGTGAGGTCGAGGCGCGCGGGTACGAGGTCGTCGTCGGCCGGTGCATGGACGGGACGGGCCATGTCAGCGCCCCGGCCGGTGAGCGGGCCGCCGAGCTGATGGACATGCTCACCGATCCCGGCATCCGGGCCGTGGTGCCGCCGTGGGGCGGGGAGACCGCGATCGACCTGGTGCCGTTGCTCGACTTCGAGCGGATCGGGCGGGCCGAACCGACCTGGGTGGTCGGCTACTCGGACATCTCGACCCTGCTCGCGCCGCTGAGCCTGCTCACCGGGACCGCGACCGTGCACGGCAACTCCCTTATGGAGACGCCCTATCGGGCCCCCGAAGGGCTGCTGTCCTGGCTGGACATCGCGGCCTCGCCGCAGGGCGAACCGTTCACGCAGACCCCGCCGAACCGCCATCGCAGCCCGGGCCGGGACGACTTCGTGGGTCATCCAGAGGTCCGGGACCTCACCCTCGACACCCCGGGGCGCTGGACCCGCCTCGACGGCGAAGGCGACCTCGACATCGAGGGTCGGCTGATCGGCGGCTGCGTCGAGACGCTGGCCAATCTCGCCGGGACGCCGTACCTGGACGTCGCCGCCTTCGCGCGGAGCGCGGCCCCCGAGGGGCTGCTCGTGTATGTCGAGGCCTGCGAGGACAACGCGTTCACCATCTGCCGGAACCTGCACGGCATGCGGCTGGCCGGGTTCTTCGACGCGGCGAACGCCGTGCTCGTCGGCCGGACCCACGCGCCCGACAGCCCCACACTCACCCAGCACGAGGCCGTCATGGACGCGCTCGGACCCTTGGGCGTGCCGGTGGTCGCCGATGTCGAGTGCGGTCATGTCCCGCCGTATCTGCCGCTCGTGAACGGAGCGCGCGGCCGGGTCGTCCACACGGCCACGCGCTCCGAACTCGTCCAGACCCTGGACTGACATCTCATACGGCGGCCGGGTGGGCCTTCCGGTTCCTGCCGAGGCCTACGGCCACCAGCACCGCCGCCCCCAGCGCGATCGCCGCGTCGATGCCGACGACTGTGTGGACCCCCGACATGAGGTCGCCCGAAGTGGTGGCTAGGACGCCCAGGAGCGGGATGCCGACGGTGATGCCGATCTGCTGGGTGGAGGTGACCAGGCCGGTGGCCAGGCCCTGTTCCTCGTCGGGGACGCCCGAGGTGACCGTCAGGCCGTAGGAGATGATCGCGCCCAGGTGGCACATGCTCGCCAGGGAGACGGCGGCCGTCGCCACCCAGACCGACCAGGTGTGGGTGTTCAGGGTCAGGAGGCAGGCTGTCAGAGCCGCCTGGCCGGTGAGCGAGGCGATCAGGGTGCGGCGGGCGCCGATGCGGCCGATGACCTTCGGGGCGTAGACGCCGGCCACCGCCGAGAGGATGCCCTGGACGCCGAAGACCAGGCCCGTCTCGAAGGACGACAGGTGCAGGATCTCCTGGAGGTACAGGGTCAGGACGAAGACCACCGTCGACATCATCGAGAAGGTGACCAGACCGCCCAGGTTGCCCCACGCCACCGTGCGGCGGCGCAGCATCGGGAGCGAGACCAGGGGTCGGGGCGTGCGGGACTCGATGTACGCGAAGGTCGTGAGGAGCAGGACGCCCGCGATCAGGGTGGCGATGACGTCCGTGTGGGCGAAGCCGTGGTCTGCCGCTGTCGACAGGGCGTAGATCAGGGCCAGTAGGCCGGTGGTGACCGTGATCGCGCCGGGGACGTCCAGGCGCGGGCGGTCCGGGGTGCGGGACTCCGGGAGCAGGGCGGGGGCCAGGGGGAGGACCAGGACCGCGAACAGGGTCAGCAGGGCCATCGTCGAGCGCCAGCCGAACGCGTCGGTCAGGACACCGCCGGCCACCATGCCGACCGTGAAGCCGAGCGAGAGCAGGGTGCCGGAGATGCCGAGCGCGCGGTCGCGGGCCGGGCCCTCCGGGAACGTGGTGGTGAGCAGGCTCATGCCGGTGGGGACGATCGCTGCCGCACCCAGACCTTGCAGCGCCCGGCCCGTCAGGAACGATGCCGGGTCCCAGGCGAAGGTCGCCAGCAGGGAGGCCGCGCCGAACAGGGCCAGGCCGGTGAGGAACAGCCGGCGGCGGCCGTAGAGGTCGCCGATGCGGCCGAACAGGAGCAGGAAGCCGCCGGACGGCAGCGCGAACGCGGTGACCGCCCACTGGAGACCGGACCGGCTCATGCCGAGGTCGGCGCCGAGGGTGGGCAGCGCCACGTTCAGGACGGAGAAGTCCAGGGCGACCATGAACTGGGCCGCGCAGAGGACGAAGAGGACGAGTTTGTCGCGGGTCGACAGCCGGAGGGTGTCGAGCGGTTCCTGGGGCGGGGTGGTGGTGTCGATCGCCATGGCAGGAGCTTGCGGCGGCCGGAATAGTGGTGGGGAGCCGGAAGTTGTGCTGGTGGTGGCACCACCAGCCTTGTACGAGGGGGATCTGTACGTGTCCGAGGACGCGCTGAAGAGTGAACGGCTGCGTGAGCTGCGGGAGTTCCTGATGAGCCGCCGGGCGCGGGTGTCGCCGGCCGAGGCGGGGCTGCCGGACGGCGGGGCGCGGCGGCGGACGCCGGGGTTGCGGCGCGAGGAGGTCGCGGTGCTGGCCGGGGTGGGGGCGTCCTGGTACCAGTGGCTGGAGCAGGGGCGGGACATCTCGGTGTCGCCGCAGGTGCTCGACGCCGTCGCCCGGGTGCTGCGGCTGAGCAATGCCGAGCGGCGCCATCTGTATCTGCTGGCGGGGTCGAATCCGCCCGCGCCGGAGGTGGCGCCGGAGAAGCGGGACATGTGTGACGGGCTGCGGCGGCTGATCGACACGTGGATGCCGTATCCGGCGCACATCATGGACATGTACTACAACTGCGTGATGTACAACGACGCGGCGGCGATCGTCCTCGGGATGCGCCCGGGGAACACGCAGAACTGTCTCGTCGACTTCTTCGTCGATCCGCTGTACCGGTCGCGGTCGAAGAGCTGGGAGCGGAACGCCCGGACCGTCGTCGCGCAGTTCCGGGCCGCGTCCTCGGCCCGGCCGGACGACGAGGGGTATCGGGCGGTGTTCGAACAGCTCGCGGAGTGCGCCGAGTTCGCCGTGCTGTGGGCGGAGCGGGACATCGAGGATGCCGGGCAGATCCGTAAGGAGCTCGATCATCCGTTGGCGGGGCTGCTGGTCGTGGAATCCACGGCGATGAAGGTGCCGGCCCGGCCGGATCTCACGATCGTGCTGCACACGCCGTTGGACGAGGCGGACACGGCGGAGAAACTGGAGTGGCTGGCGTCGCCCGAGGGGCGGCGGGGGGCGATGTACCCCGTGGCCGGGTAGCTGCTCCGAGCGTCCGTATGCTCGGGGCATGACCGACAGCAGCGCGCTTGATCCCGAGGACCGCAAGATCGTCACCCTGGCCCGTTCGGCTCGGGCCCGTAACGGTGTGCCGGAGGGCGCGGCCGTGCGGGACGAGACGGGGCGGACGTATGTCGCCGGGACGGTTGCCCTTCCCTCGCTGGAGCTGAGCGCGTTGCGGACGGCTGTGGCCATGGCGGTGGCTTCCGGGGCGAAGTCGTTGGAGGCGGCGGCGGTGGTGTCGGAGGCGGAGTCCGTGGCTGCGGAGGATCTGGCGGCGGTACGGGATCTGGGTGGGGCGGAGACGCCGGTGCACGTGGCTTCGCCGGACGGGGTTGTTCGTCTGACGGTGGCTGCTGGCTGAGGTGGTGCTGGGGGCTGCGCCCCCAGACCCCCATCGGCCCTGAAGGGGCCTCGTCCTCAAACTCCCCCAGAGGGGGGACCCCCAACGGGCTGAAATATGCGGGCCTGCGCTGAGAAGTGGCACCGAGATGCCGACAGACCCCCCGCGCCGGAAATGTCCCCGTGTCCGGAAGTGACCCGTCCGGATTTCGCCCTTGCTCTTGCCCCGTCTCCCGCGCATCAATGGAACCGTAAGTTCCGACGGACCGTCAGATTCTCGCTCGCGTGGCGCACCGCACCGCGTTCGTGAGGGGTTTCTGAGGTGGTTGTCCCGTCCGTCCCCACATGGCATTCCCCGACACGGGAAGGGAACCAGCCCCATGAAAGGCAAGCTGAGAAGCAAGCGGATCGGTACCGGTGCGGCACTGGTGACGGGGGTCCTCGCGGCCGCCTCGCTGGCGTTCGCGCCCAGCGCGCTCGCCGTCACTCCCCAGACGGCGACGATCACAGCGGACTGCGGCATCTTCGGCGGAGGCGCGGCAACGCTCACCGCCACGCAGGACGGCACCGCGGCCACGGTCACCATCACCTCCTCCATCACGGCGCCACTCGCCCTGTCGGCAGACTCCATCTCTTCCACCTTCACGTTCGAGAACGCGAGCGGTGGCACCACCGTCTTCAGCGGCACGAAGAACCCGGCCATGGCGACCGGCGACGCCGTCACCGTCGGTCCGCTCGACGGGACCGTGGCCTCAGGCGACAGCCTGGAGGCGTACGGCGGCTCGCTGCAGATGACGATCTTCGGGATCGCCGTCACGTGCACGGCCACCGGACCGCAGTCACCGGGTCCGTTCGTGTTCGACTGAGAAGCCGGCTGAGGAGTCGCCCGGGAAGTCGACCGGGTAGGCGCCCGAGAATTCCCCCCACGGGCTCAACTGGGCCGTCAGCTACCGCTGTTGCGGGAGCTGACGGCCCATCAGTTTATTTTGATGTGTGCATTGACTTCTCACGCGATCCCCACATCAATGCCCCCTGTGAGCGCAGATGAGCCGCTGCGCCCATCGTCCTCAGGAGGGGGCACAGCCATGGCTACGACATTCCGAAGACGCCGTTGGGCGTCGTTGCTCGGGGTGACCGCGCTCGCGGTCGCCACGGGCGGTGCGCTGGCCTGTCCGGCCGGTGCGTCCACGAACGTGGACTTCGCCACGCACTGCATCCCGCCGGCGATCGCGGGCATCCCGCCGATCGACGGCACCACGACCGCCGCGATCACGGTCGACAACACCGCGCCGAAGGTCGGCGACACCGTCACCGTGACGTACACGGTGGTCACACCGGCCGCCAGCAACCCGACCGCGATCGCCCTGCCGGCCGACATCATGACGCCCACCGGGAAGGTCACCCTCGGCGGTGCCCAGACCGGCAGCCTCACGGTGGCCGGGCCCAAGAAGAACGACCCGGTGCCGGGCAACGGCGCCTTCCCGTCGTTCTCCATGACCGGCACCTTCACGGTCACCACCCCGGGCGCGATCACCCTCTCGCCCGGCGACTACAACATCCACACCAGCTACATCCTGGAGCTGGACACCCCCTGCACGGTGACGAACCCGCCGGCGCCGGTCTCCGAGACCGTCACCGCGACCGCCACCGTTCCGGTCAACACCCGTGCGATCAGCCTGGGTTCGGCCTCCGGGAACGCCGGTGACAGCGTCACCGTGACCGGCAGCAACTTCACCCCGGGTGCCACCGTGACCCTGGCCGGACGGTCCGGGACCGCCCAGACCGCGGACACGGCGACCGTCACGGCCAGTTCCAGTGGTGCCATCAGCGGTTCTCTCGTCGTCAATGACAAGACGACCACCGGGGTCGTGGCGTACGAGGGCAGTGCGTGGAGCACCGATCTGGGTGCCGGGCCTGCCGCCTACGTCGTCAACGACACCACGCCCGTTCCGCCGGGGAGTCAGAAGCTGACGACCACCGTCAAGGCGGGCAGTCTGTCGATGGCGCAGGCCGGGGACGCCGTGGGTCTCTCCGCGGTCGACTTCGGCAAGGGCGGTGCCTCCACGGGCGCCCTGAACACGGTGACGGTCCAGGACTTCCGCGGCGGACCCGCGGGCTGGTCCCTGACCGGCAAGGTCACCGACTTCACCGGTCCCGGCGCCAAGATCGATGCCGGGGCGCTGAGTTGGACACCCGCCTGCGCCACCAAGGCGGGCAGCCCGAGCACGTGTGTCGCCGGTTCGGCGGGCACGGTGGGCAGTTCGGGAGCGACGCTCGCGTCCACGCCCGACGGCACGCTCACCGGCGGCCAGTTCACCGTCGACGCCGGACTCTCCCTGAACGTACCGGCGTTCACGCCTCCGGGCTCGTACTCCGGCGTGCTCACGCTGACGCTCACCTGACCGTCCGCCTCACCTCCGGTGGCCGGGCGCCCGCACCCGCCCGACCGCCACACACCACGTCCGTGGGGGTCCGCACCCATGCGCAAGCTGTACGTCCTCCTCCTGAGCCTCTGCCTCGGCCTCTGTTCCGGGGTGCTCCTCGCGCCCTCCGCCCACGCGGCGGACAACGGCAGTTGGTCCGTCTACCCGGCCGCCTCGCAGGTCGCCGCGCGGCCGTACTTCTATCTCTCCGCCGACCCCGGCCAGACCATCCAGGACAAGGTGGTCGTCGCCAACAAGACGGCGAAGCCGCTGACTTTCCGGCTGTACGCGGCCGATGCCTACAACACCGCGCGTGACGGCGGGTTCGCCGTGCGGACCGTGACGGAGACGATGCGGGGCGTGGGCGCGTGGGCCAAGCCCGCCAAGTCCCGGGTAACTGTGCCCGCCCACAAGACAGTTACCGTGCCGTTCACCCTGCACGTGCCCGAAGGGGCCGAACCGGGCGACCACCCGGGCGCGTTGGTCGCCCTCGACGAACGCGTCGACAAGGGCGACGGATCGCTCGCGCTCGGCGTGCAGCGGGCCGTCGGCGCCCGCGTCTACCTCCGGGTCAGCGGACCGACGCTGCCCGCACTCGCCGTGGAACACGTGCGGGTGTCCCATCACCAGCCGCTGGTACCGGGGTTGGGGGACAGCGACGCGACGGTCTCCTACACGCTGCACAACACCGGGAACGTCACCCTCGATCCGAAGGTGACGTTGAAGGCGCAGGGGTTGTTCGGCCGTACGCTGCTGTCGCGCGGACTGACCAGGATCCCCGCCGAGTTGCTGCCCGGGCAGAGCGTGAAGCTGAGCGAGCCGTGGAAGGGGTCGCCCCAACTCGACTGGGGGGACATCACGTTGACCGCGAGCGCGCCGGGCACGAAGCAGTCGGCGAGCGCGTCGTTCTTCGCGCTGCCGTGGCTCGCGGCGGCGCTGCTGCTCGCGGTCGGGTTCGTCGGGGGAGTGCTGGCGGTCAGAGCGCGTCGGGGCCGCGTTCGCCCGTCCGAACCCGTACGACCGTCTCGACCGGGATCGACCACACCTTCCCGTCCCCGATCTTCCCCGTCTGTGCGGCCTTGACGATCGCGTCGATCACGGCGTCCGAGTCCGCGTCGTCGACGACGACCTCGATCCGCACCTTGGGGACGAGGTCGACGCGGTACTCGGCGCCGCGGTACACCTCGGTGTGGCCGCGCTGCCGGCCGTAGCCGCTGGCCTCGGTGACGGTCAGGCCGTGCACGCCGAGCTCCTGGAGCGCCGTCTTGACCTCGTCGAGGCGGTACGGCTTGACGATCGCGGTGATGAGCTTCATGCCTGGGTGCTGACCTTCTGAGCGGAGGAGGCGGAGGTGAGGGACGTGCCGACCGGGGCTCCGTGGCCCAGGACGCCGTGATCGTATGCGCTCTCGGCGTGCACCGTAAGGTCAAGACCCGTCTGCTCCTGCTCCTCGCTCGCACGTAGGCCCACCGCCTTGTCGAGCAGCTTCCCGATGCCGTACGTCACGAGGAACGCGTACGCCCCTACGGCGACCACGGCCACCAGCTGCCTGCCGAGCTGGGCGAGCCCGCCGCCGTAGAGGAGGCCGTCGGTCTTCCCGGTCAGTTCCGTGGTGGCGAAGACGCCGATCAGGAGGGTGCCGATGATGCCGCCGACCAGGTGGACGCCGACGACGTCGAGTGAGTCGTCGTAGTTCAGCTTGAACTTCCAGCCGACCGCGTACGAGCAGACGGCACCGGCGGCGAGGCCGACGACCAGCGCGCCGAGGAGCGAGACCGAGCCGCAGGACGGGGTGATCGCGACCAGGCCGGCGACCGCGCCCGAGGCGGCGCCCAGGGTGGTGGGGTGGCCGTCGCGCTTCTGCTCGACGAAGAGCCAGCCGAGGAGGCCGGTGCAGCCGGCGGTGAGGGTGTTGAGGAAGGCCGCGGCGGCGAGGCCGTTCGCGCCGAGCGCGGAACCGGCGTTGAAGCCGAACCAGCCGAACCAGAGGAGGCCCGCGCCCAGCATCACCATGGGGAGGTTGTGCGGCCGCATGGCGTCTTTCTTGAAGCCGAGGCGGGGGCCGACCACCAGGCAGAGGGCCAGACCCGAGGCGCCCGAGGTGATCTCGACCGGGAGTCCGCCCGCGAAGTCGAGGGCGCCGAGGTGCGCCGCGATCCAGCCGCCGGGGCCCCAGACCCAGTGCGCGACGGGAACGTATACGAGGAGCGCCCAGACGGGTACGAAGACCAGCCACGCGCCGAACCGGACCCGGTCCGCGACCGCGCCGCTGATCAGGGCGGCCGTGATGATCGCGAAGGTGAGCTGGAAGGTGGCGAAGAGGAGGGTGGGGACGGTGCCGTGGACGGCGTTCGGGCCGAGGCCCGCCATGCCGAGGTGTTTCACACCGCCGATCAGGCCGCCGCCGATGTCGTCGCCGAAGGCCAGCGAGTATCCCGCCGCCAGCCACACCACCGTGACCAGGGCGATCGACACGAAGCTCATCATCAGCATGTTGAGGACGCTCTTCGTGCGGACCATGCCGCCGTAGAAGAGGGCCAGGCCCGGGGTCATCAGCAGGACGAGGGCGGTGGCGGCGAGCAGCCAGGCGGTGTCGCCGGTGTCTACGTGTGCGGCGGCTTCGGCGGCTTCGGTGACGGAGAGGGGCACGGTCGTCTCCAACGGTGTGGGGGCTCGTCAGAGGGTCACCGGCGCTGGTTTCCGGTTGTGCACAGGGGTGTTTCCGTGACGTTTCATTGCGGTGGGGTTTCCGAAAGCTCACCGTGCCGGGCCCGGGTGGACTGTTGTGCGGCGGGAGCTTGTGGATCAGGGACAATGGGCGCCATGAGCGTTCGTACCCCGTCATCCAAGCCGCCTGCGTCGTCGGGGGCTCCCCACCGCGCCGGCTTCGCCTGCTTCGTGGGCCGCCCCAACGCGGGCAAGTCCACCCTTACGAATGCTCTGGTCGGCCAGAAGGTGGCGATCACCGCCAACCAGCCGCAGACCACGCGGCACACGGTGCGCGGCATCGTCCACCGGCCGGACGCGCAGCTGATCCTGGTGGACACGCCTGGGCTGCACAAGCCGCGCACGTTGCTCGGGCAGCGGCTGAACGACATCGTGCGTACGACGTGGGCCGAGGTCGACGTCATCGGTTTCTGCCTGCCCGCGAACGAGAAGCTCGGCCCGGGTGACCGTTTCATCGCGAAGGAACTGGCGTCCATCAAGAAGACGCCGAAGATCGCGATCGTCACGAAGACCGACCTGGTGGACTCGAAGACCCTGGCCGAGCAGTTGATCGCCATCGATCAGCTGGGCAAGGAGCTGGGGTTCGAGTGGGCGGAGATCGTGCCGGTGTCCGCGGTCGCGGACCAGCAGGTGGATCTGCTTGCCGATCTGCTGATTCCGCTGCTGCCGGAGGGGCCGGCCCTTTACCCCGAGGGCGACCTCACCGACGAGCCCGAGCAGGTCATGATCGCGGAGTTGATCCGGGAGGCCGCGCTGGAGGGGGTTCGGGATGAGCTGCCGCACTCCATCGCCGTCGTGGTGGAGGAGATGCTGCCCCGCGAGGACCGGCCTGCCGACAAGCCGCTCCTCGACATCCATGCGTTCGTGTACATCGAGCGGCCCAGTCAGAAGGGCATCATCATCGGGCCGAAGGGTGCGCGGCTGAAGCAGGTCGGTATCAAGTCGCGTAAGCAGATCGAGGCGTTGCTGGGGACGCCGGTGTTCCTGGACCTCCACGTGAAGGTCGCGAAGGACTGGCAGCGGGATCCTCGGCAGTTGCGGAAGTTGGGGTTCTAGAGGGGGAGTTGGGGGTTCCGAGGCTTTTTCTCGCCCCCGCCGCCCCTACCCGTCCCATCCTTCTGGGGCTCCGCCCCAGACCCCGCTCCTCAAACGCCGGAGGGGCTGAATTGTCGCCGGCCGGGGCTTGATCTTTCAGCCCGTCCGGCGTTTCCCTTCAGGGCAGATGGGGGGCTGGGGTCATGTCCTGCACGCCTATCACCCGGAGCAGTTGGAGCCGTTCGTGCGACTCCGTGCCGGGGCGGGCCGTGTGGATGATCAGGAGGTGGTGGGCGTCCTGGTTCAGGAGGATTTCGCAGTCCAGCTCCATGAGGCCTACCAGGGGGTGGCGGAAGCGCTTCGTGGACTGACGGCGTACCGCCACCTCGTGTTCCTTCCACAGGCGCGCGAACTCCTCGCTGGACGACCGGAGTTCGGCCACCAGCGCGGCCGGCTCGGGGTCGTCGGGGCGGGCCGCGGCCACCGCGCGCAGGTTCGCCACGTGGGAGCGCGCGTGGTCCGGGACGTCCTCCGGGGGGAACAACTCCCGTGCCGTGGGGTTCAGGAAGAAACGGCGGAGCAGGTTGCGGTCCTGGGGCGGGCGGGCGAACACGTCGCCCGTCAGCGCCCGCGACATCGCGTTCTGGGCGATCATCTCGCCGCAGTCGCTCGACACGTGCGCCGGGGTGTCGTGCAGCCGGTCCAGGACCAGGAGCAGGCCCGGCCGCAGGTGCGAGGAACCCCCTCCCCGCCGCGGCGGCTCCTCGCCCGTCAGGTGGAACAGGTGGTCCCGTTCGTCGTCCGTGAGCCGTAGCGCGCGGGCCAGCGCCGTCAGCATCTGGCGGGACGGGTGCGGGCCGCGGGCCTGCTCCAGGCGCGTGTAGTAGTCCACGGACATGCCGGTCAGCTGGGCCACCTCCTCGCGGCGCAGGCCCGGCGTACGGCGGCGGGGGCCGGCCGTGAGGCCCACGTCGGCGGGGTCCAGGCGGGCCCGGCCGCGGCGCAGGAAGTCGGCGAGTTCGGCTCGGTTCACGCTTCCAGGGTGCGGCAGTCCGCCCGGCTTATCCAGGGACTGCCGATCCCCCGACCGGAAGGTCTCTCCCGGCACCGGCCCGCCTGCCCAAAGCTGGTCGGAGACGAGAGGAGCACAACATGTTGACACTGGTGACAGGCTCGACGGGCCAGGTCGGACGCCGCTTCGTACCGAGGCTGCTGGCGCAGTCCAGGCCGGGGGAGCGGGTGCGCGTGCTGGTACGGGACGCGGCCCGCGGCGAGCGATTCGCCGACCTGGGCGCGGAGGTCGTACTCGGCGATCTGCGGGACGAGGACGCCCTCGGCAAGGCGGTCGCCGGCGTGGACGCGGTCGTGAACGTCGCCGCGTCCTTCCGCGGCGTACCGGACGAGGAGGCGTGGGCCGTCAACCACGCGGCCGCGGTCGCCCTGGGACAGGCGGCGCTGGCCTCCGGCGTACGGCGCTTCGTCCAGGTCAGCACGGGGCTCGTGTACGGCACCGGGCGGGGCCGCCCCATGACCGAGGAGGACGAGAGCCGCCCCGGCGGCGAGATGTGGGGCGCCTACCCCGACGCGAAGGCCACGGCGGAACGGGAGTTGCTCGCCCTGGACGGCATGGACGTCCGCGTCGCCCGACTCCCCTTCGTCTACGGCGAGGGCGACCCCCACCTCGCCAACTCCCTGCGCTGGGCCGCCCATTGGGCATCGAACCAACGCCTCCACATGGGCCACCACGCGGACGTCGCCCAGGGCCTCCTCCGCGTCCTCCACGCCCCGGGAATCGCCGGCCGGATCTACAACATCGCCGACGACGCCCCGGTCACCGCGGTCGAACTCCATCTGCTCAACGGTGTCGAGATCCCCGCCGAACTCCACGAACGCACCGACCCCGACCCGTGGTTGGGCATCATGTCCACCGAGCGCATCCGCCGGGAGCTGGGCTACCGCCCGCTGTTCCCGACGGCGTGGTCGGCACGGGACGCGGGCGTGCTCTGACCCCGCCCCCACACCTGTTCAGTCCACCCCCCGAATCCGCCGAACCAGCAACGCCCCCGCCATCCCGATCACCGCGGACACCAGATACAGCACCCGGTACCCGCCCAGATACGTCACGATCGGTGCGGCGAGGGCGGGGGCCGCGACCTGGGGCAGCGCGTTCGCCACGTTGATGACGCCGAGGTCCTTGCCGCGGTCCAGGGCCTTGGGGAGTACGTCCGTCATCAGGGCGAAGTCGACCGACGTGAAGACGCCGAAGCCGATGCCCAGGACCGCCGCCGCTACGACCGCGCCCGGCCAGGTCTGCCAGCCCGCCAGGACCGCCGTCGCGACCGCCATCAGGACGCCGGACCAGAGCACGAACGGCTTGCGGCGGCCGACCCGGTCCGACCACACCCCGCCCACCACCACCGTGGCCAGCAGCGTCAGGCCGTTCACCGCCGTGAGGATCAGGACGCCCTGGTCGGGGTCGTGGTAGTGGAGGCGGTCCCGCAGGTAATACAACAGATACAGCAGCACCAGCGCGTTGCTCAGGTTGATCAGGAAGCGGGTCAGCCACGCCCAGCCCAGGTCGGGATAGCGGCGCGGGCTCAGCCAGAAACCCTTGAAGAAGCCCTGCCAGGACCACGGTGGGCGGGTCTCGGGCGGGAGTTGGAGGTCCTTGTAGCGGAGTACGTACGGCAGCACGCCCACCGCCGTGAACACCGCGCACGCCACATAGCCCGCCCCGATGCCCCCGGCCGCCGTCGCCAGACCCGTACCGCCGACCACGCCCAGGATCTGCGCGGCGCCCAACCAGCCGCCCACAGAACCCCGTTGGAGCCGCGGCACCCGGTCCGGCACGGCCGCCGTGACCGCCGCGAAGGCCGCGTTCAGGGTGAGCTGGACCAGGCACCAGCCGGCCGCCATCGTCCACACCCCGCCCGCACCCGCGAGCAGCAGCAACGACAGCGCCCCGCCCGCGGCCCCGCCCACGATCCACGGCGTACGGCGGCCCCACCGCGCCGTCGTACGGTCGGACAGCGCGCCGAAGAGCGGATTGGCGACCAGTGACACCAGCGCGCCCGCGCCCGTCACCCACGCCAGCATCGTCTCCTTGGACATGCCGGTGCCCGGCGCGAAGTCCTTGGCCTGCGACGCCAGCAGGATCTGCAGCGGGCCGTACCAGCCCACCCAGATCGCCCCGTTGGCGAGCGACAGCGCGGACGTCCAGCCCCGGCCCACGCGTTCGACGGGTTCGGCCAGGGCGAGAGCCGAAGTGGCCGTAGCGGGAGCCGGGTTGCCGTCGTCCACTGAACTCCCCGTCGTCGTCATCTCTGCGCCCGCAGCATGCCCTGGAACCAGCCGTACGACGCCTTCGGAGTGCGCGCCTGTGTCTCGTAGTCCACGTGTACGAGGCCGAAGCGGCGCTCGTAGCCCTCCGCCCACTCGAAGTTGTCCAGCAGCGACCACACGAAGTACCCGCGGACGTCCACGCCCGCCTCCAACGCCCCGTGCAGCGCCCGGACATGGCCATCCAGGTAGGTGATCCGGTCCTGGTCGTCGATGCCGTCGTAGGAGCAGCCGTTCTCGGTGATGACGACGGGGGGGAGGCGGTCGCCGTAGCGGTCGCGGAAGGTGGTGAGGAGTTCAGTGAGGCCCTCGGGGACCACCGGCCAGCCGAAGTCCGTGACCGGGACGTTCTCGATCTCCCTTACCGAGAAGGGGAGTTCTGCGGGGAGCGTGAGGCCGCCGAACTCGATCTCCGCTCCCTGGGGTGCCCCGACCCTGCTCGGCGCGTAGTAGTTGATGCCGTACCAGTCGATCGGCTCGGAGATCACCTTCAGGTCGGACTCGACGTCGCCCGGCATCAACTCGCCAAGCCCGGACGGGTATTCGCCGAGCAGGAGAGGGTCGGCGAACAGGCGGTTCAGGAGCAGGTCGTAGAAGTTGGCCGCCTCTACGTCCTCCGGTTCCTGCGACGCCGGCCAGGTCGGGCCGTGGGAGTTGGCGATCCCGATGTCGGTGGCGCCGGCCGCGCGCAGCGCCCGTACCGCCAGGCCGTGGGCCAGGAGTTGGTGGTGGGCCACCGGGAGCGCGTCGAAGAGGAGCGTCTTGCCGGGTGCGTGGGCGCCCAGCGCGTGGCCCAACAGGGTGTGTTCCGCAGGCTCGTTGAGGGTGATCCACTTCTTCACGCGGTCGCCGAGGCGGTCGGCTACCACCGACACGTACTCCGCGAAGTGTGACGCCGTGTCCCTCCGCAACCAGTCCTGCGTCACCGGGAGATCCCAGTGGAACAGGGTCGGGACCGGGCGTACGCCCGCCGCGCACAGGTCGTCGACGAGGCGGTCGTAGAAGTCGAGGCCGCCGGGGGAGTTCACCCGCGGCCAGGAGATCGAGAAGCGGTACGCGTCCACGCCCAGGTCGGCCAGGAGGGCGACGTCCTCGCGGTGGCGGTGGTAGTGGTCGCAGGCCACCGCCGCCGTCGAGCCGTCCTTGATCCGGCCCGGCTCGGCCTCGAACGTGTCCCATACGGACGGTTCGCGTGCGTCCGCCGCGCCCTCGATCTGGTGGGCCGAAGTCGAGACGCCCCAGAGGAATCCGGCCGGGAACCGAGGTATCGGGTTGCCTGCATCAATCGCCATGCGCCGGATCATCGGTACCGGCGGTAACGGGTGTCAACGGGCGGGCGTGAACAAGCAGTTACGCCCCACCCGTCGACACACGTCTCAGCGCGACGCTACGCGCCTTCCTTCAACACCCTTGAGATCAGCTCCCGTTGATCGTCGGTGAGCCGGGGGTCGGCCGTGTGCACCGTCTTCCCGTCCACCGTGATCTCGTAGTGGAAGCCGTCCGGGACCCCCGTCGAGGGAGCGCTCTGGCCGGCGGCGACCGCCCGTTCGGCCAGCGCGTGCCACTCATGGGCGTCGGGCCGCGTCGAGGTGTCGACCTCGCCGCGGCGCTGGATACCGCCGAAACCGCCCGTGCGCCGTACCTGAATACGCATGGCCCCTGTCTAGTACGGATACGGGTCCGGCGCGACCGCCGCCGTCACCGCGACTGCCGCGACTACGAGGTCGTCGGTACCCCGACCTGTTCCCACGCCTTCTCCACGGCCTGCAACTCCTCGCCGCCGTCCCCGAACCGCGTCCTCGCGGCGGCCACCGTGAGTGTCGCGAAGTCGGTGAACAGGGCGTCCTTCTTCAGCTCGCCGCCGGTCAGGACGTCGTACCAGATCTGTCCCGCCTTCTCCCAGGCGTGGCCGCCGAGGGCGTCGGCGAGCAGGTAGAAGGCGTGGTTGGGGATGCCGGAGTTGATGTGGACGCCGCCGTTGTCGCTGCCGGTGTTGACGAAGTCGTCCATCGTCGCGGGCTGCGGGTCCTTGCCGAGGGCGTCGTCGTCGTAGGCCGTGCCCGGGGCCTTCATGGAGCGCAGGGCGACGCCGGAGACGCGCGGGGCGAGGAGGCCCGCGCCGATCAGCCAGTCGGCGTCGGCGGCGGTCTGGCCGAGCGTGTACTGCTTGATGAGCGAGCCGAAGACGTCGGAGATCGACTCGTTCAGGGCGCCGGACTGGCCGAAGTAGGTCAGGTTCGCGGTGTACTGCGTGACGCCGTGGGTGAGTTCGTGGCCGATGACGTCGACCGGGATGGTGAAGTCGAGGAACAGCTCGCCGTCGCCGTCGCCGAACACCATCTGCTCGCCGTTCCAGAACGCGTTGTCGTACTTCACGTCGTAGTGGACGGACGCGTTGAGCGGCAGGCCCTGGCCGTCGATGGAGTGCCGGTTGAAGGCGTTGAGGTACAGCTCGAAGGTGGCGCCGAGCCCGGCGAAGGCGCGGTTGACGGTGGCGTCCTTGCCCGGGTCGGAGCCCTCGGCGCGCACCTTCTTCCCCGGCAGGTCCTGCTTGTGCTTCGCGTCGTAGATCGTCCGCTGCGGCTTGTCGGACACGGTCGGCGCGGCGAGGGTCGGGGCGCCGATGACCGTGGTCAGCCGGCGGTGGGTGCGCTCATAGGCGTCGCGCTCCAGGGTCTCGCGGGCGGGACCGGAGAGCGCGGGGTCCTCGTGCTGTGCGAGCTTGTCGAGGACATGCGGTGGCACGATGGTGCAGAAGACGGGCTCGAAGCCCCCGTGAGTCGTCATGCCCGGCACCCTGGCACCGAGTGATGTGGATGTCACTACCGGCAACCGTGATTGGTGAAAAACGCGGACATTCATCACAGTCTCGTAGCGGAGAGTGGTATACGACGGTGAATGTCCCGCATAGTGATACGGCCCCCCGCACCGCGCACGACTCGGCTAGTCTGCTGGACATCATGCGTATCGGGCTGCTTCTCCTTAGCTGCCGCGGCGAGGGCCTGTAGTCGTAGGCCGACCCCCTCCCCGCGGAGTCTGGCGTTGCGCCGTCGGCCGTCCTTCAGGACACCACGAGGAGCCCCCGCATCATGGCAACCAGCCACAGCCGTGCCAATCGCCAGCAGCCCAGTTCCATGCCGATCCACAAGTACGGCCAGTACGAGCAGGTCGACATCCCCGACCGCACCTGGCCCTCGCAGCGGATCACCGTAGCCCCCCGCTGGCTCTCCACGGACCTGCGCGACGGCAACCAGGCCCTGATCGACCCCATGTCACCGGCGCGCAAGCGCGCGATGTTCGACCTGCTGGTCAAGATGGGCTACAAGGAGATCGAGGTCGGCTTCCCGGCCTCGGGCCAGACCGACTTCGACTTCGTGCGCTCGATCGTCGAAGAAGAGGGCGCGATCCCGGACGACGTCACGATCTCCGTGCTGACGCAGGCCCGCGAGGACCTGATCGAGCGGACCGTGGAGTCCCTGAAGGGCGCCAAGCGCGCCACGCTGCACCTCTACAACGCGACCGCGCCCGTCTTCCGCCGCGTGGTCTTCCGCGGCTCCAAGGACGACATCAGGCAGATCGCCGTCGACGGTACGCGCCTGGTGATGGAGTACGCCGAGAAGCTGCTGGGCCCCGAGACCGTGTTCGGGTACCAGTACTCGCCGGAGATCTTCACCGACACCGAGCTGGACTTCGCGCTGGAGGTCTGCGAGGCGGTCATGGACGTCTGGCAGCCCGGCCCGGACCGCGAGATCATCCTCAACCTGCCTGCCACGGTTGAGCGTTCGACCCCCTCCACGCACGCCGACCGCTTCGAGTGGATGGGCCGCCACCTGTCCCGCCGCGAGCACGTGGTGCTGTCGATCCACCCGCACAACGACCGCGGTACGGCCGTCGCCGCCGCCGAGCTCGCGCTGATGGCCGGCGCCGACCGCGTCGAGGGCTGCCTGTTCGGACAGGGCGAGCGCACCGGCAACGTCGACCTGGTCACCCTGGGCATGAACCTGTTCTCGCAGGGCGTCGACCCGCAGATCGACTTCTCGAACATCGACGAGATCCGTCGTACGTGGGAGTACTGCAACCAGATGGAGGTCCACCCGCGCCACCCGTACGTGGGCGACCTGGTCTACACGTCCTTCTCCGGCTCCCACCAGGACGCCATCAAGAAGGGCTTCGACGCCATGGAGGCCGACGCCGCCGCCAAGGGCGTCACCGTCGACGACATCGAGTGGGCGGTCCCGTATCTGCCGATCGACCCGAAGGACGTGGGCCGGTCCTACGAGGCCGTCATCCGGGTCAACTCGCAGTCGGGCAAGGGCGGTATCGCGTACGTCCTGAAGAACGACCACAAGCTGGACCTGCCGCGCCGGATGCAGATCGAGTTCTCCAAGCTCATTCAGGCCAAGACGGACGCCGAGGGCGGCGAGGTCACCCCGAAGGAGATCTGGGCGACCTTCGAGGACGAGTACCTGCCGAACCCGGACAACCCCTGGGGCCGTATCCAGGTGAAGACCGGCCAGTCGACCACCGACACCGACGGCGTGGACACGCTCAAGGTGGAGGCGAGCGTCGACGGCGTCGACACCGTCCTGACCGGCTCCGGCAACGGCCCGATCTCCGCGTTCTTCGACGCCCTGGGGTCCGTCGGCATCGACGTACGGCTCCTGGACTACCAGGAGCACACGATGAGCGAGGGAGCCTCCTCGCAGGCCGCGTCGTACATCGAGTGCGCGATCGACGACAAGATCCTGTGGGGAATCGGCATTGACGCGAATACGACACGTGCGTCCCTGAAGGCGGTCGTCTCGGCCGTCAACCGCGCTACCCGCTGAACCATCCTGACCGGCGGTTTACTCGTCGTCGAAGGGCCCCGTACGCCGGTCTCCGGCGGGCGGGGCCCCGTCGTTTCCCGGCCATTCCGTGTGCAGGTCACGGAGAGGTCTCGTCCGGGGTACTGACTCCGGCTCGACAATGTGGCTAACATCACGCCAGCGCGGCGATGTTGCCGCGGCGTTACGGAGGTGCGACGTGCTGCCTGAACGGGGACGAGACGGCCGAGCTGTCCATGAGGGACGAGCGGCGCGCGTGCTGGGTATCCGTACCGCGTGGACCAGCGTCGGAGACGGCGAGTTCTTCTGCCCCGGCTGCGGGGGCGACCGCAACTACCAGCGGCTCACCGGGCGCCGCCGCTTCACCCTGCTCGGCATGCCGGTGCTGCCGCGCGGCGACACCGGGCCGGTCGTCGAGTGCGCGGCCTGCCAGGGCCACTACGGCACCGACGTCCTCGACCACCCCACCACGAGCCGCTTCTCCGCGATGCTCCGCGACGCCGTCCACACGGTCGCCCTCGCGGTCCTCGCGGCGGGCGGCAGCTGCGCCCGTACGTCCCTGGAGGCCGCCGCGGGCACCGTGCGGGCCGCCGGCTTCCAGGAGTGCACGGAGGAACAGCTCGGCGCGCTCGTCGAGGCCCTGGCCGCCGACACCGGCCGCGTCTTCGGCGAACCCAGCGGCGCGGGCCTCGCCATAGAGCTGCACGAGGCCCTCGACCCGCTGGCCCCCCATCTCGCCCCGGCCGGCCGCGAATCGATCCTGCTCCAGGGCGCCCGCATCGCCCTCGCCGACGGCCCCTACACCCCCGCGGAACGCGACGCCCTCGCCACGGTGGGCGCCGCCCTCACCATCTGCTCGGACGACGTGACCCGACTGCTGGCGGCGGCCCGCACACCCTCATAGCCCCGGCCAGTACTCCCCAGGGAGTAATACGGCCGCGCGGACACCCCTGGCAGTAGTCCCGAACTCGCCCTCCCGCGCGACGAATTGCCCCTCCCACGTCGGAAGTCCGGAGAGCGCAAGCAGACATCCGCGCCGGGGGTGGGCGCGAGCCCCTGAGGGCAGGGCGGGAGTGGCTGTTACGTCCCGGGGGTGGAGCGGCGTTCGTTGTCCTCGGCCGCGCGTCGTACGAGGGATACCAGCCATGAGTTGAGGGAGCGGTCGTCTGCGGCGGCCAGCGCTTTGGCCTTGGCGTACAGGTCGCCGAGGAAGGCCTGCGCATCGCCCGCGACCTGCACGACCTGCTCGCGCACAGCATCACCCTCATCGGCGTGCGGACCTCGGTGGCCGCGCATGTGCCGGCCGAGGACTACGGCCGCCTCGACCGGGCCGCCGTGGCCAAGGCCCTGGACGACATCGCCGACACCTGCCACAGCGCACGCGGCGAACTGCGCACCACGCTGGAGGTGCTCCGCGACCACGGCCCCCTCGACGACGACCACGGTCCACTCGACCAGCGCGGCCCGCTGCCCGGCCTCGACGGCCTGGCCGACCTCGCCGCCACGGCCCGGGCGGCGGGGGCGAGGGTCGACATTCCTGGTCAAGGACACCCGTCCGGCCGAACTCCTCGACGTGATCCGTACGGTGGCGGCCGGAGAGGCGCTTCTGTCGCCGGGCCCCACGTCCCGGCTGATCGCCCGTTTCCTGCGCGGCCCCGTCGCGCCCGCCACCGGCGGCCCCGCATGCCTCTCCGAACGCGAACGCGGAGTGCTCGCCCTGGTCGCGCGCGGCCTCAACGACACCGAGGTGGCCGAAGCGTTGGGCCTGAGTCCGCTCACCGCGAAGACGCACGTCAGCCGCATCATGGGCCAGCTGGGGGCGCGCGACCGGGCACAGTTGGTGATCGTGGCGTACGAGTCCGGGATGGTGACACCGGGGAGGCTGTGACGGACAGACAGGTCGGCGTCGTTCCGCGAGGGGCGACCTCCGTGAGGGAGAGCGATGACCATCCTGAGCCGCACGCTTCTCGTGGCAGCCGTACTGGTTGCTCCGATCACCTTCGCCGGGAACGCCTCCGCGCGCTCCGGCTGCACGTCGTCCGTGCCGTACGTCTCGGGAAGCGGCGGCTACGACACCTACCGCATCCCGGCGACCGTCGTCACCGGCCAGGGAACCGTCCTGGCCTTCGCCGAGGGACGCCACAACAGCGCGGGCGACACCGGCCACATCGACGTCGTCCTCCGGCGCTCCAGCGACGGGGGCTGCACGTGGGGTCCGGTGGCGGTGGTGGCCGCGGGGGACGGGGACACCCGGGGCAACCCGGCTCCCGTCGTCGACCCGCGCACCGGTGCGGTCGTCCTCGTCACCTCCTACAACAGCGGCGCCGTGACCGAGGGCCAGATCATGCGGGGCGAGGTCACGGCAGAGCAGAGTCGCCGGGTGTTCGTGCAGCGCAGCTGGGACGACGGCCGCAACTTCACACCCCCTCGGGACATCACGGGGGAGGTGAAGCTGCCGACCTGGCGCTGGTACGCGACGGGGCCCGGGCACGCGGTCGCCCTTACGCGGGGCGTGCACGCGGGGCGGCTGGTCATCCCGGCCAACCACTCCGCCGCGCCGCCCGCCGGGTCGAGCGACACCGGGCAGGAGGCGAAGTACTACGGCGGGCACGACCTGTACAGCGACGACGGGGGTGAGACGTGGCGGCTGGGGTTCGTCGACTCGACGTACGACGGGGTCGACAACGCGAATGAGTCGGCGGTGGCTGAACTCCCTGACGGGCGGCTGTATTTCAGCTCGCGCGATCAGCTGGGGACGAGTGCGGGGAATCGGCTCGACACGTACTCCAGTGACGGGGGTGTGAGTCTGGATCGGCCCTACGCGGTCCAGCACACGTTGGACGACGTGCCTGTGGTGGAGGGGAGTGTGCTTCAACTGCCGGGGGAGGGGGCTCCGTTGTTGTTCTCCGCGCCGTCCGTTCCCCATGCGCGGGAGGGGATGGCGATCTGGCGGAGTGCGGATGGCGGGGGGAGTTTCGTGAAGGCGGTCACGTTGTCGGGGGAGTGGGCGGGGTATTCGGATCTGGTGAGTGTGGGTGGGGGGACGGTCGGGGTGCTTTATGAGACGGGGGCGGTGAGTGCGTACGACACGATCGAGTTCCGGCGGGTGGGAGTGGCTGAGCTGGGCGGGGGCTGATGCCCTGGGGGCTCCGCCCCCAGACCCCCGGCCTGTGCCCACCCACCACCCGTTTACTGGCATTTAAAGGTGAACCTCTAAAACCCCCGAGACGGGTGGGTGGGTGGGAAACGGGGGTCTGGGGGCGGAGCCCCCAGGGGTTCACCCTTCAACCCACCGTGAACGGGTGGGTGGGTGGGAAACCCGTTACAGCAACCCCGCCCCCGCCAGGAACTTCCCCACCCGCTCCACCTCATCCGCGGACAACCCCACCTGAGGCTCCGCAGTCGCCGCACACTCGATCACCCCCCGCAAATGCAGCGCGGCCTTGAACGCCCCCAGCGCAGACGAACTACCTCCCATCCGCGCCGGGTCACCGACACCAACCAGCCCGAACAACGCACACAACCGCTCCTGTTCGGCACGGGCCCGCTCCCAGTCCCCGGCCCGGCACAACGCGTCCAGCCGGACATACCCGTGAGGATCGACGTTGGCGAGACCCGGCACCGCCCCGTCCGCCCCCAGCGCCAACGCCGAGTCGACGACCAGTTCGGACCCGGTGAGCACGCTGAACCCGGTGATGTCCGGATGGACACGCGCGCCGGTGACGACCGTACGAAACCCCCCGAGGTCCCCGCTGGAGTCCTTGAGCCCGGCCAGAACCCCCTCGGCGGCGAGTTCGAGGACGAGGTCGGACGGCAGCTTCGTATGGACGGAGGCGGGAAGGTCGTAGGCCACCACGGGGACCGACGACGCGGCGGCGACCAGCCGATAGTGGCGGGCGATCTCGGCGGGATGGGTGCGCGTGTAGAAGGGCGCGGTCACTACGACCGCGTCCGCACCCGCGTCCGTCACGGCGGCCACATGGTCCAGCACCCGAGGCGTCGTCATGTCGATCGCCCCTGCCAGTACGGGGAGTTGACCCCCGACATGAGCCACCACCGCCTCCACCACATACCTCCGCTGCCGGTCCGTCAGATACGCCGCCTCCGACGTCGACCCGAGCAGAAACAGCCCGTGCACCCCCGCCTCGACCAGGTGGTCGACAAGCCTGAGGAGGGAACGGACGTCCACCTCGCGGTCCGGTGTCAGGGGCGTGCAGACGGGCGGTACGACACCGGTGAGCGGGGCGGGGAGGGTCATGAAGGCTCCATGGGGCGGCTTTGGCGAACGAGGTCGCGGGTGGACAGGTCCTCCTCTACAGGATGGTGGCAACGGTAGAAATGTCCCGGTGCCGACGCGGCCGAGAAGTCCGGCATGCCGGAAGCGCACACGCCGTCCGCCTTCCAGCACCGGGTACGGAACGGGCACCCGCTCGGCGGACGCGTGGCCGACGGCACCGGCCCGATCAGCGGGATCGGGTCGATGGGGTGGAGGAGACCGGGGGTCGCCGAGAACAGGGCGCGGGTGTACGGGTGCCGCGCCCGGTCGGTGACCTGGTCGGCCGGGGTCTCCTCGACGATCCGGCCCAGGTACATGGTGATCACCCGGTCGCTCATCCGCCGTACCGTCTGGATGTCGTGGGACACGAACACCAGCGCCAGGCCCAGCCGTTCCTTCAGGTCGAGGAGGAGGTTGAGGATCTGGGCCCGGACCGACACGTCCAGCGCGCTGGTCGGTTCGTCGGCCACCACCAGGTCGGGCTCCAGCGCCAACGCCCTTGCGATCGCGACGCGTTGGCGTTGGCCGCCCGAGAGCTGCCCGGGGAGGCCGTCCGCGAGCGCGCGCGGGAGGCCGACCAGCGACATCAACTCCCTTACCCGGTCCCCCCGTTCGGCCCGGGTGCCGCGGCCGTGCACGTCCAGCGGATCCCGCAGTATCTGCCGGATCGTCAGACGCCGGTTCAGCGCGGTCGACGGGTCCTGGAAGATCATGCCGATGCCGGTGCCCACCGCGGCCCGGCGTTCGCCGTCCGGCATCGACCACAGGTCGCGGCCCCGGAACGACACCGTGCCGGACGTCGGCCGTTGTACGCCCACCAGCACCTTCGCCAGCGTGGACTTTCCGCAGCCGGACTCGCCGACCACGCCGACCGTCTCGCCGGGCGCGATGGTGAGGTCGGCGCCGGTCAGGGCGTAGACCCGGTCGCGGCTGAACAGACCACCGCTGCGCGCCTTGTGTACGACATGGGCGTCGGACAGCTCGACCAGCGGGCTCATGGCGTTCATGACACCGTCTCGCTCTCCGTCGTGACCAGGTCGATCGCCGGGTGGTGGCAGGCCGCCGTGTGCGTGCGCGGGCCGACCAGGTCCGGCGCGGTCGTACGGCAGATGTCGCTCGCCAGCGGGCAGCGGTCCGCGAAGCGGCAGCCGGCCGGGAAGTCGGCGGGGGAGGGGACGACGCCCTTGATCTGGGTCATCCGCTCGGCCGCAGACTCCAGGGACAGCACGCTGCCGAGCAGGCCGCGTGTGTAGTGGTGGGCCGGTGACTCGACCAGGTCGGCGGTCACGCCCGTCTCCACGATCTGGCCGCCGTACATCACGACCACTCGGTCGGTGACGTCGGCGATCAGCGCGAGGTCGTGCGAGACGAGGATCAGCGCGAAGCCCAACTCCTCGCGCAGGCGCAGCAGTAGCTCTATGACCTGCGCCTGCACGGTGACGTCGAGGGCGGTGGTGGGTTCGTCGGCGACGATCAGTTTGGGGTCGCGGGACAACGCCATGGCGATCAGGACGCGTTGGCGCTGGCCGCCGGAGAGTTCGTGCGGGTAGCTGCGCAGGGTGCGGTCCGGGTCGAGGCCGACCATCGTCAGCAACTCGCCCGCCCCACGGCGCCCTCCGCGCCGTATCACCTGCTTGAGCTGGGCGCGGATCGTCATCGCCGGGTTCAGGGACGAGAGGGCGTCCTGGTAGACCATCGCCATCTCGTGGCCCAGCAGCTTGCGGCGGACGCGCATCGGTTCGCCCACCAACTGCCGCTGGTTGAACCGGACATGGCCGCGCACCCGGGCGCCCTTCGGTTCCAGGCCCATCACCGCGAGCGCCGTCAGCGACTTCCCGCAGCCCGACTCGCCCACCAGGCCCAGGACTTCACCCGCCTGTACCTCGAAGCTGATGCCGTCGACGATGTTCACGCCGTGGTGCCGGCCCTCGAAGCCGATCGCCAAGTTCTCGACCGCGAGGACCGGTTGGCCGTCCTGGTCGGGCAACGGCCGTGCCCGGGACCGGAGTCGTAGCGCCGCCTCCGTCAGGCCGGGGAGCTGAAGCACCTCGCCGCTGCCGGGCTCGGGTGCGTCGAGCGGGTCCTCGTCGTGCCGTACGTCCACCTCGCGGGGCGCAGGTGCGGCCCATGCGTCGGAGACTCCCTCGGACAGTATGTTCAGCGAGAGGACCGTGACCAGCATCAGCAGGCCGGGGAAGACCGTCGCCCACCAACCCCCGGTCAGCACCATGTTCTTGCCGTCCGCGATGACGCTGCCCCAGGACGGGTCCGGGGGTCGTACGCCCGCCCCGATGAACGACAGCGACGCCTCGAAGACGATCGCCTCGGCGACCTGCACCGTGCAGAACACCAGGATCGGAGCTGCGCAGTTGACGGCCACGTGCTTGATGACGATGTGCGGGGTGCGGGCGCCGATCACCCGCTCGGCCGTCACGTAATCCTCGCCGTACTGGTCAAGTACGTTGGCCCGTACGACCCTTGCGACCGGCGGGGTGAACAGGAACGCGATCGCGCAGATCAGTACGGTGATCCCGCCGCCGAACACCGCGACCAGCACGGCCGCCAGCGCGATGCCGGGGAACGCCATCACCACGTCCAGGCAGCGCATCAGCGTCTCGTCGACGCCCTTGCGGGAGGTCGCGGCGACCGCGCCGATCAGCGCGCCGGCTACCAGGGCCAGCGCGGTCGCCCCGAGCCCGATCGCGAGGGACCAACGGGCGCCGTACATCAGCCTGCTGACGATGTCCCGGCCCAGGCTGTCCTGGCCCATCCAGTGAGCGGCGGACGGGTGTCCGGTGCCGTCGACGGGGAGCTGCTGGTCGAGCGGGTCGTCTGGTGCGAGGAGCGGGGCGAACAGCGCGACGAGGACGACGACCGCCAGGAAGCACACCGCGACCTTCGACAGCAGCGGCAGCCGGCGCCAGCCACGCAGCCGGATGCCGGGCCGGGACAGTGTCTCGGCGAGGCCCTTGCGGGAGAACTGAGTGAACATCAGGAGGCATCCCTCAGGCGGGGGTTGACCAGCAGATAGAGGATGTCGATGACCAGGTTCACCACGACGAACCCGGTCGCCGTCGTGAGCACCACGCCCTGGACGACGGCCGGGTCGCCGTTCTGCACGGCGTCGATCATCAGCTTGCCCATCCCGGGGAGGGAGAAGATGGTCTCGATGACGACCGCACCGCCGAGCAGGTATCCGACGCGCAGGCCCAGGACGGTGAGTGGGTTCATGAGCGCGTTGCGGAGCACGTTCCGGCCGACCACGACCCGCGGTGGCAGCCCGCTGCCGATCGCCGTCCGGACGTAGTCCTTGTCCAGCTCCTCGACGACGGATGTCCTTACGATGCGCGTGAGTTGGGCCGCCACCGGGAGCGAGAGGGCCAGCGCCGGGAGGGCCATCGTCTTGAGCCAGCCGGTGAGGGAGTCCGCCGGGTTGATGTAGCCGCCGGTCGGGAACCAGCCCTGGTCCACGGCCAGATACTGGATCATCAGCAGCGCCAGCCAGAAGCCGGGCGCCGCGACCCCGGTCAGCGACACGACCCGGATGATCTGGTCGGGCAGCCGGTCACGGTAGATGGCCGCCGTCACCCCGCCGAGCAGCGACAGCACGACCGCGATCACCAGCCCCAGGAAGGTGAGTTGGAGGGTGAGCGGCAGTGCGGTGGTGACCTGCTGGACGACCGGTGCCCGGGTCAGCGCGCTGGTGCCCATGTCGCCGTGCAGGAGTGCGCCCACGAAATGGACGTAGCGCAGAGGCAGCGGATCGAGCAGGCCGTTCCGCTCGCGGAAGTCGTGCAGTTGCTGCGGTGTCGGGTTCGCGCCCTGGAAGAACGCGGACGCCGGGTCGACGTCCGAGAAGCGCATCACCAGGAACACGAACAGCACGATGCCGAGCATCAGCGGAACGAGCAGGACGATACGGCGGGCCAGAATCCGGAGGACGGTGACCATGGTCCAACTCCCGTGCTGCTAGACCCACTTGGCCTGGAGGACATTGATGCCGGGATAGGGCTGCGCCCTTATCCCCGTCAGCTTCTTCGGATCCCAGGCGGTCACCAGCTCGTTGTGGACGACCGGGTAGAGCACGGCCTGTTCGGCGACGGTGTCGACGTAGTCCTGGATCATCGTCTTCTTCTTCGCCGCGTCCGGTTCCTGGGTGGCCTGGTCCATGTCCCTGAAGAGCTGTTTGGCGACGGAGTTCCCGGCCCAACGGGCGTAGCCCATCCAGAGGTTCTGGGGGCCGTAGTTGTAGTGCATGATCAGGTCCGCGTCGAGGCCGAACTGGTTGGGGTTGGAGGCGGCGGCGACCACCTGGTAGTCCTGCTTCTGGTCCATCTTGGTGAAGACGGCCGTGGTCTCCTGCGGGGAGAGGGTCGTCTTCACGCCGATCGCGTCCCAGGACGCCTTGATGGTCGGCAGGCAGTCGACGATCCAACTCACGTTCACCGAGATGATGTTGACCTTCAGCCCACTGACTCCGGCCGCCTTCAGCAGCGCCTTCGCCTTGTCGGGGTCGTAGTCGTAGACCGTCTTCGCGCGCCGGTAGGTCGGGTTGCCCTCGTTGAGGAACGACGAGGACGGCTTCCCGTGCCCGCGCAGGGCGACCTGGACCATCTTGCCGGTGTCGATGGCGTAGTGGAGCGCCTGGCGTACCCGTACGTCGTCGAAGGGCTTGTGCTGCGTGTTGAACATCAGGAACAGGTTGTTCATCCCGGCCCCGCCCGCGACCGTCATCCCGCCGCTCCGGAGCCGCTGGATGTTGGCGTAGGGGATGTTGTCGGCGATCTGCGCGCCCGCGCTCGACCCGGAGATCTTGGCGACCCGGGGCGCCGCGTCCACTATGGTCAGCCAGTTCATCGTCTTGAAGGCGGGCGGGCGCGGGCCGTTGTAGTCGGCGAACGCGGCGAAGGTCGTGTTGGACTTGGGGTGGTGCGCGGTCTGCTTGTACGGCCCCGAGCCGACCGCCTTCCCCTGGATCGCGTCGTCCCAGGCGCCCGGCTTCGAGAAGATGTGCTTCGGCATGATCTTCGCGAGGGTGAGCCGCGAAACCCCCTCCGGGAAGGGGAACTTGAGGACCAGCTCGACGTTCTGCGCGTCGATCTTCCTGACCTCCTTCAGCCAGCTGGCGAAGAAGCCCTGCGCGAGCGTCGTCGTCTTCGGGTCGAGGATGCGGTCGAAGACGAAGACGACGTCGTCGGCGGTGACCGGCTGTCCGTCGTGGAACCTGGCGCCCGCCCGCAGCGTGAACTTCCACGAGGTGCCGCCGGTGTCCTTCGGCACGGCGGTCGCCAGCGCCGGGTAGGGCGCGCGGGTGATCGGGTCGGTGTCGATCAGCCCCTCGTAGATGTGGTTGTTGCCGGCCATGGCGAACGCCGACGCCGTCTGCGTCGGATCCCAGCTGCCGTCGTTGCCGTAGCCGATCACCGCGGTCAGTGTCCGGTTCTTGCCGGTGCCCCCGCCGCCGGTGTCGTTCGTCGACTGCGGCCCCGACGAACAGGCCGTCAGGGACGAGGAGATCGCGGCCGCCGCGCCCAGCGCGCCGGAGTACTTCAGGAACGCCCGGCGGTGCAGCGCGGGCACGTTCTGGGTCACGTCTTCGCGCATGGTTACTCCAGGAGGTACGACGTCCTACGTCCTGCGGTCAGCGCGACCATAAGAGCGGCCGTGGGGGCGGTCAAGGCATCGCACACGAATGGCGTAGCCGTCAGAGGTCGGACCAATGGCGGTTTGAAAAGGCGCGGGAATGGCGACAATTGACGCCTCATCAGGTCCGGCCGAGGTCAGACATGGGACGTGGGACGTCTGATGCGGCTACGATGCGGCGCATGTCCGGGGAGCCAAGGAACAGTCGGATACAGCGCGAGATCGTCCAGCTGATCCTCGACCGCAAGCTCCAGCCCGGTGCGCCGCTGCCCACCGAGGCCGAGCTGATGGACGACCTCGGCATCAGCAGAAACTCCGTCCGCGAGGCCCTCAAGGCGCTCCAGGCACTCGACATCGTCGAGATCAGACACGGCTACGGCACCTACGTCGGCCGCGCCTCGCTGACCCCGCTCGTCGACGGCCTCACCTTCCGCACCCTCACCCGCCACGAGGACGACGCGGACGCGCTGGCCGAGGTCCTCCAGGTGCGCGAGGTGCTGGAGGAAGGCCTGATTCATCGGGTCGTTGCCACCGTCACCGAACCGGAACTGGACAGACTGGAAGCGGTGGTGACCCGCATGGAGGAAGCGGGCCGCGCCGGCCGTCCCTTCCCCGAACTCGACCGCGAATTCCACGAGTTGCTCTACGCCTCGCTCGGCAACGAACTCGTCCCCCAACTCCTCGGCGCCTTCTGGACGGTGTTCCGCCGCGTCGCCGGCGCTCGCGGCTGGACCGACGACCCGGCCCCCGAACTCACCGTCCGCCGCCACCGCGACATCGTCACCGCGCTGCGCGCCCGCGACGTGGAGGGCGCGCAGCGCGCGATGGCGGACCACTTCCGCGGGATCGAGGCACGGGCTGCGCAGGAGTCACGGGGAGTGGGCTGACCGGCCCTTTCGGGTAGCGGGCACCCACCGTCTCTACGCTGGCCGTGTGACCGAGACCTGGCCAGAGACCTGGAACCCGACCGCCACCGGTGTCCTACGACTGCCTTCCGGCCGCCTGGTCCGGGGCCGTGGCCTGCGCCGACCGCCCCCGGCCGACGGCCCGGCACCGGCGTACGGCGTGTATCTGCTGGGCAGCCCGCCGCCCCAAGTCCCTTGGCCGGCCCGGTGGTTGCGCTGGCCCGACTTCCGGCTGCCCACCGACCGCGCCGAGGCCCGCACGGTGCTCGGCGAGGCCTGGCAGCGGGCCCGTACCGAGCGCGTCGAGTTCGCCTGCGGCGGCGGCCGGGGCCGCACCGGTACGGCGCTCGCCTGCCTCGCGGTCCTCGACGGGGTGCCGCCGGGGGAGGCGGTCTCCTACGTCCGCGCCCACTACGACCGGCACGCGGTGGAGACGCCGTGGCAGCGGCGGTACGTACGACGGTTCGGGGCGCCGTCAGGCGCGGCGGGCCCGGAAGCGTAGGCGGCTGCTCTCCGGGTCCAGGTCGACCGTCACGTCCGTGAAACCGGCCCGCTCCAGTCGGGTCGGGAGGGTCGCCGGATCGAGGGTGTTCATCGTGTCCCGGAAGTGCAACACCCGGAAACGGAAGCTGGGTTGGCTGTCACTGCCCGCGAACGTGCCGCCGGGACGCAGCACGCGGAACGCCTCGGCGAAGATGCGGTCCTGGTGGGCGGCGGTGGGCACGTGGTGCAGCATCGTGAAGCAGACGACGGAGTCGAACGACGCGTCGGGGAGCGGCAGTTCGGCGCCGTCCGCGTGGCGGACGTCCGCCCGGTCGCCCCACTGGGACTGCAACAGCCGTGCGGTGTCGGCGTCGATCTCGGCGGCGGTGAGGTGGTCGACCTGCTCGACGAGGACGCGGAGGTTGGCGCCGTAGCCGGGGCCGATCTCCAGTACGTCCGCGCCGAGTTCGACGTGCTCCAGGGCCCAGGGCAGGATGCGGTCCTTCGTCGTCTGCGCCCATCCCTCGGAGCTGCACAGCTTGCGGTGGGCTCGGTTCATCGGCATACGTCGACGCTAGGCGGGGCGGGCGGTTGTCCGCCACGGGCTAGGCTGCCGTGTCATGTCGCGGAACGGACAGGAGCGGGGGCGCCGGTCCGACACGGCCATCCTCGTCGGCCAGTTCCTCATGCCGCGCGGCACCGCCTTCGCCACGCACCGGCATCCCGACCACCAACTCCTTTGTGCTGAACGGGGGTTGCTCCGAATCCGCAGCGAGCACGGGACGTGGTTGCTGCCGCCGTCGCTGGCCCTGTGGATCCCCGCGTACGTCCCGCACGCCACGGAGTCCGAGGGTGACGCCGTCATGCGCGCGCGTTCGTCGCCCCGGTGAGCTGCCCGCACATCGGCTGGCGGGACCCCACGGTTGTCGCGGTCACCCCTCTTCTGCACGCGCTCGTCGAGCACTTGGACCGCACGGACCTGACACCGGATGCCCGCGCGCGTGCCGAGCTGGTGCTCCTCGACGAGCTGCGGCCGGTGCCGGTGACCAGCGTGTCCGTGCCCGAACTACGCGATCCCCGGGCGCGGGCGGTGGCCGAGGTACTCCGGGCCCACCCGGCGGACGGGCGGACCCTCGCGGAGTACGGCGGTCAAGTCGGCGCCAGCGCAAGGACGTTGGCCCGACTCTTCGTCGCGGAGACGGGCCTCGGCTTCGGCCAGTGGCGGGAACGGCTGCGGATGCAGGCCGCGTTGCCGTTCCTCGCCGAGGGGTTGCCGGTGGAGTCCGTGGCGCGGCGGGTGGGGTACGCCTCGGCGAGCTCCTTCACGGCGGCGTTCCACCGGGTGGTCGGGGTGACGCCGAGGCAGTACTTCCTGCGTTAGAGACGGTACTTGCCGCGTTGGCGGCGGTATGTGCCGTACTAGCTGATCGCTTCCGCCACCAACTTGGCCGTGTCCGCGACCAGTTGGTTGTCGTACGGGGCGTCGGGCAGGGTCGGCTTCGTCGTCAGGACCGCGAGGACGACCGGGTCACCGGCCTCCGTCCAGGCGATGCCGACGTCGTTGGCGGTGCCGTAGTCGCCGCTGCCCGTCTTGTCGGCGATCGTCCAGGTCGCGGGGAGTCCGGCGCGGAAACGGGTGGCGCTCGTCGTGTTGTTGAGCAGCCAGGCGGTGAGCCGGTCGCGGTCGGGGCGGCGCAGGGCGTCGCCGAGGACGAGCTTGCGGTACAGGCCGGCGATCGCGCGCGGGCTGGTGGTGTCGGTGATCCGGTCCGGCTCGGCCGAGTTCAGCTCGGTCTCCCAGCGGTCGAGCCGGGTGACCCGGTCGCCGAGGGAACGGGCGAAGCGGGTGACGGCGGTGGGGCCGCCGAGTTCACGCAGGATCAGGTTGCCCGCGCCGTTGTCGCTGTAGCGGATCGCCACGTCGGCGAGCTGCTCGACCGTCATGCCGTCGGCCAGATGCGCCCGGGTCTGGTCGGAACCGTCGACCAGATCGGCCTCCGTGTAGTGCACGACCTTGTAGAGAACTTCGCCGTGCCGGTCCAGGTCCCGCAGGACGGCCGCGGCGGCGAGTGTCTTGAACACCGAGCACATCGGGAAGAGTTCGTCGGCACGGTGCACGACGGTCTTCTTCGTACCGAGGTGATGCGCGAACACGCCCACACGGGCGGTGTGTTGATCCTCAAGGGCGCGCAGGCCCGCCGTGACGTCGGTGTTGGTGCCGGTGCTGACTGATGCCTGGGCCGGGGAGGCACCGGCGAGGAGGGTCGCGGCGGTGGCGGCACTGGCGGCGAGGAGGGTCGCGGCGGTGGCGGCACTGGCGGTGAGGAGCGTGCGGCGGGTGGTCGCAGGGGTCGTACGGGTGGTCGTAGGGGTCGTAGGGGACTGTTCGGAGCCTGAGATCGTGCTCTCCTTTGTTCGGTCTCCGTCGACGAACGGTCGATCTCCGTCAACGATCTCTCCAGTGACCGACGCAGGGTGTCATTCCTTGGTTGCGCCGTCTTAGACCATCGGCGGACACCGCGACGGGCCCGCGCTCGGCACAGTGGGCGCATGGCGAACTCACAGGGGATCACTCGGGGCCACTTCCTGACGGGGGCGCTGGCCCTCGGAGCGGCGGGCGCGTTGCTGCCGTCAGGACAGGCGACGGCACAGCCGCAACCGCACGCGACACGTGGCCGCCGCCCCGGCCTGCGCCACCACGGGGTCGTCTACACGGTCGGCGAGGGCGAGACCCCCGCCACCGCCTGGAACCCGCGCCGGATGCGCGCCGACCTCCGCGCGATCCGCGACGAGTTGCACGCCGACACGGTCGACGTCACCGGCGACGGCGTCGACCGCCTCACCGCGACGGCCGCCGAGGCCGCCGAACTCGGCCTGCACATCTGGCTCCAGCCCACCCTCGCCGACGTCCCGGAGCGGGACATCCTCGAACACCTCGCGGAGACCGGCCGGTTCGCGGAACGCCTCCGGCGGCAGGGTGCGAGCGTCGACCTCAGTGTCGGCTGCGAGTTCTGGCTCTTCGTACCCGGGATCGTGCCGGGGGCCACCGTCCTGGACCGCGTCCAGAACATCCTGAACGGCACGTTCGACCCGGCGAAGATGCAGCGCAGGCTGAACGCGTTCACCAAGAGGGCTGCGGCGACGGGCCGTTCCGTCTTCCACGGCAACCTCAGCTACGCCGCCGCCCAGGACGACGAGGTCGACTGGGACCTCTTCGACATCGTGGGCATCGACTACTACTCCTACTTCCGCCAACCAGCCGACTATGTACGGGAGTTGAGCCAGTACCAACGCTGGGGCAAGCCCGTGACCATCACCGAGTTCGGCACCTGCGCGTACAAGGGTGCCGAGAAGACCGCAGGCATGGGCTGGAACGTCGTCGACTACGGCAAGGATCCGGAGGAGATCAAGGGCCACCTCGTCCGCAGCGAGCACACCCAAGCGGCGTACGTGGTCGACCTGTTGGAGGTCTTCGAGTCGATGAACCTCTACGGCGCGATGGCCTTCGAGTTCGTCACCCCGGACGCCCCGCACCGCGTCCACGACCCCCGACACGACCTCGACATGGCGAGCTACTCCATCACCAAGACCATCAAGGACCGCCCGTACGACCCGAGTTCACCCTGGCACTGGGAACCGAAGGAGGCGTTCCACGCGCTGGCGCGGCAGTACCGTCAGAGGGCGAGTGTCATGAGGAGGCGGTGCTCGCCCGGCCCGAAGTAGTCCTTGAGCACTCCCTGCTCGGACGAGAACCCCAGTGAGCGGTACAGCATGATCGCGGCGGCGTTCGTCGGTTCCACGGTCAGGCGGACCTGGTGGACGCTCTCCGTGCGCAGCCGGCGCAGGGCCTCGACCATCAGGCGTCGGCCCAGCCCGTGGCCCTGCTGGTGGGGTGTGACGGCCAGGCTCATGATCCAACTCACGTAGCCGTCCGAGGTGTTGACGAAGAGGATGTAGCCGAGAAGGCCCTCGCCGTCGTCGAGGACGAGGATGCGGTCGCCGTGGATGTCGCAGAACTGCCGGAGCACGAAGGCGGGGTACGGCTCCTCGGGGAAGGCCTCCCTGTCCACGCGCAGGAGCTCGGGCAGGTCGGCCTCGGTGATGCCCCTCAGGGTCAGGTGCCGGTCGGTGCGGTCGGCCAAGAATGCCTGGTCATTGCGGCGGCCGTTAGAGGGGAAACGTTCCTCCGGAAAAACCGTCATACTGCCTCCTGCTGGAAGAGGGCCAAGTGCGTGTTGCCACTCGTACGGGTGGTACGGGTGAGACGCGAACGATCTTCCTTTTTGGTTTGTTCGACAGGGTTCCGAACATCTTGGGTGGGGCAATCCGGCAGTTCAAGGCCGAATCAGGTCGCATGAATGTATTCGCGACGATGCGCCCCCCGTGCATCACGGACCCGGATCCGCCGTGGCCCAATGGTTTCGGCTCATTGACGGAAGGGTATCCTCCTTGCCTGCGATGTTGGTATCGTGAGGAAATGACCGTGAGATCTCCGGGGGGCAACCAGGTGAAGAATGCAGACGTCGCCTGGGGTGCATTCGACCCGATCGCCTACGTTGATCACAATTATCGCGACTTACAGCCGGAGGACGCGGAGATCCTTCCTATCCTCCGGGATCATTTCGGCGATCATTTCCGGAAGCAGGACGACGGCCCGGTTTCGGGTATCGACGTAGGTGCGGGTGCCAACCTCTACCCCGCACTCTCCATGATGCCGTGGTGTGACGAGGTCACGCTCTTCGAGCGCTCGCCCACGAACGTGGAGTACCTCAAAGGTCAACTCGACTCCTACGACGACAACTGGGACCAGTTCTGGGACGTCCTGCGGGAGAACGAGGCGTACGGCTCCTTCGCCGTCGACCCGCGTCAGCGGTTCCGCAAGGTCGCGGACGTCCAGCAGGGCAATATCTTCGATCTTGATCAGTTCGGCGGCCGGTGGTCGGTGGGGACGATGTTCTTCGTCGCCGAGTCGATGACCTCCTCCTACCGGGAGTTCACCCTGGGTGTGAAGCGGTTCATGCGGGCCCTGGCCCCGGGGGCCCCCTTCGCGGCGGCTTTCATGGAACATTCAAAGGGTTATTACACAGGAAAGAAGTTCTTTCCGGCGTGCGACGTGGGAGAATCCGAGGTGCGTGCGAGTCTTGAGCCATTCGCGAGCGATCTCGACGTGTACCGGCTGAAAACCGAGCCCAAGCTGCGCTCCGGATATTCCGGAATGATCCTCTCCTGTGGCTGGCGCGGGAATTCGGACGTAGCTGTTCCGATTCGCTGACCGGGGTGATCGGTGAACAACAGAAGAGGGATATTCCTCGGCTGAGGGCAGTGCGGTCTGTGTGAGGGGCATGGAATGGAGATCAAGCCGCGGCAGCACCTGCTGGACATCTGGCAGGCGATCGCCCGCCACTCCTTCGACGGAGGGGAGTGGGCATGGGGAAAATGGGGCGGTGAGAGCAGCGTCGCCGACGCCGAGCGGCTGCTCTGCCTGCTGTATCCGGCGACCGAGCTGCCGTCGTTCCGGCTGGACGACCCCGACACCACGCTGACCGACGTACAGCAGACGCTGAAGCGGGCCGGCGGACGGCTGGAGATCCCGGCCAACCTCGTCACGGCCGCGGTCGAGTTCATGCGCACCCACACCGACGACAAGAGGCCCACGTTCGCGGGCGGTTACTACTTCCAGTCGCGGGACAAGGAGCAGGACCTCACCGAGGAGCAGCGCCAACTCGGCGTCACCGACTCGTTCTCCATGTCGATCACCCTCTGTCTCGCCCTGCTCGGCTTCCTCAAGGTCTACGAGTCCAAGACCCGCCGCGGCGACATGCAGGAGACGATCAAAGAACTGAAGGTCGCGACCAGCAACCGGCTCACCGCCGCCATGGTGAGTCTGCTGCGGTCGTTCACGGTCAACGTCTACGACACCGACTCCTCCCAGGGCCAGACGCTCTGCGAACTCCTCGGCCAGGGGCAGTTGTCGCAGCGTCAGGTGCTGGAGCAGTTCCAGCGCCGGTTCCGGCCGCTGCGCGCCGCCATCATCGAGAGCTTCATCCTCGGCCTCGACGTCCAGGAGGCCCTCAAGGACGAGAGTCAGCTCTTCGAGTGCGGCTGGGCCTGGAGCCTTGTGCGGGACGCGCCCGAGGTGGAGACCGAGGAGTCCATCGGGGTGCAGCCCGTCGGCGTCGCCAACCCGGTGCCGTACCTCTACTTCACGGTGGTCGCGCTCGACGGCATCCAGGACCTGTTCTCGGACCGCACCCTGACCCTGGGCCTGCTCAACGCCGAACAGCAGAAGCTCGCCGAGGCGTTACGACTGCGCTGGGAGATCACGCAGCAGTACTGGTCGCGCATCGCCCGCTTCGACGGCGACCGCTGGCCCCTGGAGGACATCCCCTGGCGTACGACGGGACAGCGGCTGGAGTCCGAGTACTTCTCGCTCTCGGTCGCCGCGATCCTCGTGCACGACCTGATGCGCCGCCGGGCCACCGACGACGACCTGACCCGCACCGTCCGCGTCATGGAGCGGCTGGCCGAACGCGGCCGTATCACCAGCCGGATGACGCGCGACGACCCGATGATCCAGCTGCACAACCCCGGCGTCACCCTGCCCCTCCAGGGCGGCGGCACCATCGGCCCGCCGATGGACTGGACGATGAGCGACTTCTCCGCCCAACTCCTCAAACGCACCGTCCAGTTGTGCACGCTCTCCCGCAACCTCTCCGCGCACGACCGGCTGCTCAGGCTGGCCGAGGACATCTTCGGCCATGTGTGGCGGCGCCGGATGGGCGACGGCGAGGGCGTCGGCCTGTGGGACAACGTGCACGCCATCTACCCGGAGACCGCCCTCACCGAGGGGCCGGTGTCCTGGAGCATCACCGAGCGGGTCACCGAGGTGATGGTCCAGGTCCACAACATGTACGCGCAGCCCCCGATCCGCAGCCTCGAACTCACCGAGCTGGCACGGGCGTTGCTCAGCGAGTCCACCCACCTCCTGGGCAACGAGCAGATGGCGCCCGCGCCCAACGCCGACGGAAAACGTGGCATGCAACTCAGGGGAATCGAGGTCAAGTTGCGCCGCGCCCGCGCGCTCGTCGACGAACAGCCGGGCACCGCCTACTCGTTGACCCTCGACGTGCTGGGCCAGCTCGACGCACTCGCCCGGGCCCGCGAAGCCGCCGCGGTCCAGGGAGTGTGACCCGTGCTGATCTTCGCGGCCTCCGACAAGGGAGGCACGGGCCGCTCCGTCACCAGCGCCAACCTCGCCTACCAGCGCGCACTGACGGGGGACGACGTCTGCTACCTGGACTTCGACTTCGGCTCGCCCACCGCCTCGGCCGTCTTCGACGTGCCCGACGCCCGCCAGGCCGCCGAGGACCGCGGACTGCACTCGTACCTGATAGGCGAGATCAGCGAACCGGTCCGCATCGACGTCTGGGCGGACACCGAACACCGCGTCCTGCGCAACCAGCCACCCGGAGCAGGCCGGTTGATCCTCATGCCGGGTGACCTCAGCGGCGGCGAGTTCGCCACCTCCGGCGACAACCTGCGCCGCTGCGTGGACCTGCTCCTGCGCCTCAACGGCGAGTTCGACCTGATCGTCGTCGACCTCAGCGCCGGCCGCAGCTACGCCGTCGACATGGTCCTCGCGGCCACCTCGCAGCGCGCGATGAGCGGCGTCCTGGCCCGCTGGCTGGTCTTCCACCGCTGGACCCGCCAGCACGTGGAGGCCGCGGCCAGCCTGGTCTACGGCAAGCGCGGCATCATCGCCGGCGGCGTCGCCCGCGGCCACGACGAGGACGCGCTGCGCGGCGCGATCCGTTTCGTACGGGCCGCCGTACCCGATCCCGACTCGGCGCTGTGGTCGCAGGCGACGCCCACCCAGTCGGCGTGGATGGAGCAGTGCGACACCGAGCTGAAGCATCTGGCCTCGCACCACGGCATCGGCTACAGCCAGGTGCTGGGCTCGGTGCCGCTGGAGCCGGTGCTGCAGTGGCGGGAGCAACTCATCACCGACGAGGACGTGTTGGACAGCCAGATCGCCACCATGGAGACCTGGCAGGCGCTGAGCGACCTGGCGGCGCGGCTGACCGACGACAAGTACTGGGAGGAGGCATGACGGAGGCCGTCTTCCGGGAGACCACCGCGGACCCGCGCACCCAGTCCGTGCCGCTGGCCCATCTCTCGCTGGAGCTGGGCCACCTCTACATGGAGGACTTCGAGGCGGGCCCCGAGCGGTTGCGCGAGCACTTCGCCGAGGTCCGGATCTGGGTGGACGCGGCCCGCGCCTCCGCCGCCCGCCGCACCGGCGGCAAACGCCCCCGCATCAGCACGTGCTTCCTGATCGACGACTACTTCACCCGCTTCTCCACCCCGGCCGAACTCGTCCCGCTGGTCCTCGAAGAGGCCGAGAAGGCCGGGCTCGTCATCGACTACCTCGCCCGTGAGTCGGGCTGTGCGGTCGCCGACCGGATCGAACTGGCCGAGTCCGTCATGCACCGCCTCGTCGAGTCGCCGCCGCCCGGCAGCCACGGCTCCCGCCCACCGGTCAGCCAGACGGGCTGGCTCGCGAACGGCGAGCGCACCACCCCAACTCGCAGCGCGCTTGCGGAGATCGTCACCTGGCAGCCGCCGCACGAGACCGCGGCCCGCAACCACTCGGTCTTCATGGACATCGAGCTGTGGTCGGAGACGGACAAGGGCCGCCTGTGGTCCTGCCCGTTCCTGGCCGCCGTATGGCAGTTGGCCCGCCTCGGTCTGCTACGGCACCTGGGCGAGCCGGTTCTGGTCCCGCAGCCCTGGACCGGCGGGGACTTCCCGCGCGACTGGGACCGGCTGCCGCCGCTGCTCCAACTCAGCGACACCCGGGTCCCGTTCAGCGCGTACCGCACCTGCACGCTGATGGCGAACCGCTTCGTTGCCGTGGAGGACGCCGTACGGCTCATCCTCGACCAGGTGGACGTGGACTCCGTCGCACTCGAACAGGTCGCCAAACGGTCCGCGGGCGAAGGCGTCGCGGTACCGGAGGCGGTGGCCCAGCGCGCCACCTATGTGTTCTACGAGGAGCCCGCCAACTCGGTGTCAACCGACGGGACTTGACATGACGACGCCCGGACAGCAGACGCGCTCGGTCCTCGCCTGCGGCGAGGTGCGCACCGGTCTGCTGCCCTCCTTCCAGGCACTGGACGGCCGCACCGCCGCCCAACTCCTGCGGCTGCGCGCCGACGAACACGTCCGGGTCTCCGAGCGGCCCAATCTCTACGCCCTCTCGCCCGAGGTCCTCACGGGTGTGGACTGCCGGCTGCCCACCTCGAACGGCGCCAAGGTCAGGGCCGTCGGTACGGTGGCCGCCCGCGCGGCACTCACCGAGGGCCGCGTCCTCCAGTCCACCGCCTACTTCAGCGCCCCGGCCGCCGGACCCGACGTACGCCGGCCCTGGGGGCACTACCTGGTCCGCCCAGGGGTCGTCGAGCCGTTCGGGAAACTGCCCGAACAGGCCACCGCGGAGGGCGTGTTGCGCGGTGGCGGGCGCGGCGAACTGGACCTGGGGATGATCGCCGAGGGACTGCTGGCGCAGCTGGTGCGCCACCCCCTCCTCGACCACAAGGCCCCCTTCAAGTCCCGCCGCACCCACCTGCGTTGGGCCGCACGGCAGGCACCGGAGGGCGAAGGGCCGTCACTGGACCGCTTCACGCTGGCCGAAGACGGCCTGCGGACAGTGGAGTTGAGGGTGCCGGACGGCACTGAGGCGGCCGCGGTCGCGGGGCTCTGCGAAGACCTCGCGTTGCACGACTGGCTTTTGACGACGGTGGTGCACATGCTGGAGAACAGCCGGCTCGGTGCGGCGGACGGGCCCGCGGCGGTCCTGGCGCTGCGTCCGGCCGTGGATCACCTGCTGCATCTGTGGATGCCGCGCGCGCACGTGGACCGCGCGCTGGGACACCTGTGGGACGTACTGGAGCGGGAACCGGGCTTCAGCCGCCAATGGGAGAACCTTCGCCAGCGTATCCGGGACCAACTGGCCATACAGGCCATCCCGTTGCTGCACCAGGCGCTGAGCACGCGCTGACGGGGCGGCACGAACCGAATGTCCGACGGGGGAGAGGCTCACATGAACGGAGTGACGACAACAGGGGCAGGCGGCCTACGGTCCGTACCGCCGCAGGACCAGGCGCAGCGCAGATCAAAGCTGTTCCTCAAGACGCTCTTCGCGATCTTAGCGGGAGGCGCCGCCTTCTTCGTGACCAACGTCCTCAACGAGAACGACGGCGACCTGTGGCAGTGGACGATGTCCATCGTCCTCGGCAGCGCGACCCTGATCGTGCAACTGCTCGTGGACTTCGGCGAGCGGCTGGAGGCCGTCCAGGACAGCCAGAAGCGGCGCATCCGGGACATGAAGGACAGCCTGTCCAGCCACCACACCGAGATGCGCGCGGCGGTCGACGAGAGCTTCGCGAAGATCAACGCCGCGACCGAGCTGTACAGCAAGGTCGACGGCTCGGTGCTGCGCTCCGACGAGGTGACCCGGCTGGTGCTGGGCTACACGAAAGTCGGCGAGCAGGGCGCGGACATCGTCAAGGCCTTCGCCGAGGAGGAGTTGGGCCGCCTCGCGCTCCTGATGGAGAACCTCGGCAACGGCACGGCGGACTGCCCAGGCGAGAACCACGAGTGGCTGATCGACCTCACCAAGTGCGTCAAGCGGACGCTCTACGCCACCAGCACGTCCGTCGACCGCGACTTCTGGTCGAGCGAGCCGGCGGGACGGTATCTCGCCGCTCAGGAGACGGCGATCAAGACGCGGGGCGTGAAGATCCGGCGCGTGTTCCTCGTCGACAAGGAGGAAGAGATCACCCCCGGCCTCCGCCTGCTCTGCACAAGACACTGCAGGTCCGGGATCGACGCGCGTATCGCGGTCCGCGCCCAGCTGGAACCGACGGCCCAGATGAACTCGTTGAACGACTTCATCGTCTTCGACGGAGAACTCTCCTACGAGACCGAGCCCGACATCCGGGTCATGCCGGCCAAGACGACGCTGAAGATGACGCGCGAGCACGTGGAGGAGCGCGTCAACCGCTTCAACGTCCTGTGGGAGGCGACGAGAACGGAACCGGCCCCGGAACCCGCCCCGGAGCCGGACGAGGGAAGGGCGGTCACACATCCCGCCGGTCAACGGCAACAACCGTGACCAGCATGGCGACCACCCCCCACACCGCGAACACGGTCCAGGCACCCCCGACGGACGTGGGATACCGCTCGGCCAACGTGTAGGGCATGCGGCCGTAGTTGACCTGGACGAGTCGGTCCCAGGCGTTGAAGGGCAGGGCGTTGCGGACGCAGGCCGTCCAGTGGTAGCGCTCGGTGACGAAGATGGGCAGGAGGAGCAGGAGGCCGGTCGCGAGGACCATCGTCGTGGCGCTGTGCCGGATCAGCGCGCCCATCGCCATGCCGACCAGCGCGGACACCGGGGCGAGCAGCGCCGACGCGACGACCACCCGCAGGGCGCCGGGGTAGCTGATCGACAGGCCCACGCCGCGGCCGGACAAGATCGCCTGGCTCACCGCGAAGGAGGCGGACGCGACGACCGCGCCGTACACCGTCATGACCGTGGTCACCACGGCCGCCTTCGCCGACATCAGGGCCCGGCGATCCGGCACGGCCGCGAAGGTCGTGCGGACAAGCCCCGTCGAGTACTCGCCGACGACCGTGACCGCGCCGACGCTCGCCGCCGTCAGGACCAGGATCATCGCGGCGCCGTTGGTGAAGGCGTCGAACAGCGCGGTGTTGGCGAACTGGTTGCGCATCACATGGTTGTAGTGCGGATAGTTGACATAGTCGGCGCGCGCCGCGTTCGCGTTGACGGCGATCACGACGAGGGTGCTGACGCCGAGCGCCCAGTAAGTGGAGCGCAGGGAACGGAGTTTGAGCCACTCGGTGGCCAGGAGATCGGTGAAGCGCGAGACGGGCATGGGCAGGGGAACGGTCGTCATCGGGAGTCTCCGGCCAGGTATTCGACGCTGTCGGCGGTCAGTTCCATGAAGGCCGCCTCCAGAGAGGCGTGCTCGGTCGTCAACTCCCTCAGGAGGAAGTGATGTTCGTGGGCGAGTTCGCCGATGCGGCCGGCGCGGACCCCGGTGACCTTCAGCGTCTCCTCGTCGTACGGCGTCACCACCGCCCCCTCCGATGCCAGTACGGCAGCCAGCGCGCCCGCGTCCGGTGTCCGTACGGTCACCGTCGGCGCGGTACCGCGTGCGGCGAAGTCTTCGAGGCTCTCGGCGGCGATCAGTTTGCCCCTGCCGATGACGATGAGCTGGTCGGCCGTGTTCTCCATCTCGGACATCAGATGGCTGGAGACGAAGACCGTACGGCCCTCCGCCGCCAGCTTCCGGAACAGGCCCCGCACCCACAACACCCCTTCCGGATCAAGGCCGTTGAGCGGCTCGTCGAAGAGGAGGACGGGCGGGTCGCCGAGCAGGGCGGTCGCGATGCCGAGCCGCTGTTTCATGCCGAGGGAGTAGCCGCCGACCCGGCGCCGGGCCGCCGCCCCGGTGAGCCCGACTTCGGCGAGTACCTCCTCCACCCGGCTCGCCGGGATGCGGTTGCTGCGGGCCAGCGTCCGCAGGTGCGCCCGCGCGGACCGCCCGCCGTGCACGTCGTTCGCGTCCAGCAGCGCACCGACGTGGCGCAGCCCGCGCGCATGACGGCGGAAGGTGTGCCCGCTGATCGTGGCGCTCCCGCCGGTCGGCGCCACAAGTCCCAGCAGCATCCGCAGAGTTGTCGTCTTGCCGGCGCCGTTCGGACCGAGGAAACCGGTGACGTGTCCGGGCCGGACCGTGAAGGACAGTTCGCGTACGGCGGTGGTGGGGCCGTACCGCTTCGTGAGTTCGTCGACTTCAATCACGGGACCACGGTTTCGCGGCCGGCCGGTCCCCGGCATCGGCCGGGCGCTGACATTCGTCCGGCGTCGATGTCGACCCTGGTTGTACGTCTCCGGGCCGATGACCGCACCCGCCCCGCGCTCCTACGATCGCTGTATGCCCGCCACCCCGCCGCTGCCCCTGCTCAAGCGCGTGCCGCCGGGCGCCTGGACGGGCGTGCCCTGGACCTATGGCACGCTGCTCGCGATCCGCGCCTTCTTCCACCTCCCGTACATGCCGACCGATCCCTTCCCGCCCGCGTTCGACGGCTGGGTGCTGATCGCGTCGGGCAGTGTCCTCGCCCTGTTCGGTTGCGTGGTGCTGCGTCCTCGTTCGCTGCCGGGGTTCGGGCTGCTGTTGGCGGGGACATACGCCGTGACGTTGGGGCTGAACGCGCTGACCCTGGGCCTGATCCACTACGTGGCGATCGACATCGCCTTGGGCTGGATCGCCGCGACCCTCACTCGTCGTCGAAGCCTCACCGCCCTCGCCCTGGCCATCGCCGTCCTGCCCTTCTACGAACTCACCCGGACCGGCCTCGGCCGCCCCCTCGTCGCCCTCTACAACACCGGCCGCGGCGACTGGCAGAGCTGGTCGGCGCTGGCCCTCTCGGCCGTAGTCGCCTGGCTGATCGGCAACTCCGTCAGGCAGAACCGCGATTACGCCGAGCGGCTCACCACACAGGCCGCGACGCAGGCCGTCACCGCCGAACGCCTGCGTATCGCACGGGAGATGCACGACACCGTGGCCCACAGCATCGGCATCATCGCCCTCCAGGCGGGCGCGGCGGCCCGGGTCACGACGACCCAGCCGGAGGCCGCGCGGGAGGCGATGCGGGCGGTGGAGCACGAGGGCCGGGAGACGCTGGCGGGGCTGCGCCGCATGCTGGTCGCGCTGCGGGCGGCCGACGCGGCACCCGTCCTGCCCGTCGGCCTGGGTGACGTCGAGCGGCTCGCCGCCACGACCACGGCCGCCGGGGTACGGGTCGACGTGCGGCGGCTCGGCGAGCCCCGTCAACTCCCGCCCGACATCGACCTGTCGGCGTTCCGCATCGTCCAGGAGTCCGTCACCAACGTCGTACGGCACGCGGGCACGCGGACCTGCCGGGTCACCCTCGACTACCGCGAGGACGAACTCGCCCTGGAGGTCACCGACGACGGGCGTGGTCACGGCACGGTGACCGACACCGGGTTCGGGCTGGCGGGCATGAGAGAGCGAGTCGCCCTGCTGCACGGGGAGTTCACGGCCGCACCACGTCCCGAGGGCGGCTTCCGGGTCGCGGCGCGGTTGCCGGTACCGGCGACGGTGGTGGCTCGATGAGCGGGCCCGTTCGCGTGCTCCTCGCCGACGACCAGCAACTCATCCGTACCGCGCTGCGGATGGTGATGGCCGACATCGATGACCTGGAGGTCGTCGGGGAGGCGAGCACCGGGGCGGAGGCAGTGCGGATGACGGCCCAACTCGCTCCGGACGTCGTGGTGATGGACATCCGCATGCCCGGGATGGACGGCATCGAGGCCACGCGCAGGATCACGGAGGATCCGTCAGCGAGTTCGGCGTCGGCCCGGGTCGTCGTCCTCACCACCTTCGACGACGACGATTACGTCTACGGTGCGCTGCGCGCGGGCGCGTCCGGGTTCCTGGTCAAGGACATGGCCCTGGACGACATCATCGGCGCGGTACGGATCGTGGCCGCCGGGGACGCCCTGATCGCCCCGAGCGTGACCCGGCGCCTGATCCACGACTTCGCGTCGTCCCGCCCCGAACCGGCCCGCGTGCGACGGGAGTTGACGGGCATCACCGAGCGGGAACGCGAAGTGCTGACGCTGGTCGGTTCGGGGCTGTCCAACACGGAGATCGCGGCCGAGCTGCACATCAGCGTGGCCACGGCGAAGACCTACCTGACCCGCCTCTTCACCAAGCTGGACGCGAGGGACCGGGTCCAGCTGGTGATCCTCGCCTACGAGGCGGGGCTGGTCTCGGTGGGATAGCGGCCGGGCCCTGAAATCGCTTCGCCCGTGCTCGTCCCGTCGGGTACGGTCGCGAGGTTGTTTTCACTGCTGGGAGGCCGTTGTGGCGAGTCGTATCGGTGAGCTGGTGCTCGGTTGTCGTGACCCCGAGCTGCTGGCGCGGTTCTGGTGCGAGGTCCTGGACTTCGTCGTGCTCGAACGTGAGGAAGGCCAATGGGTGGAGATCGGGACGCCCGAAGGGTTCGGCGGCCCGCATCCCACGCTCTTCTTCAGCCGCAGGGACGAGCCGGAACCCGGGAAGTCCCGGCTGCACATCGACATCAACGCCACCGACCGCGACCAGGCCGCCGAACTCGAACGCCTGCTGAAACTCGGCGCACGCCCGGCCGACATCGGTCAGACGGGCGAGGAGCAGTGGCATGTCCTGGAAGACCCCGAAGGCAATGAGTTCTGCCTGCTCAAGGCCTGCATCAACCCGCTCTGACACGGGGACCTAGGAGAGCAGCGAGCCGACGAACTCCGTCCAGGCACCGGCTCCCACCATGATCACCGGCCCGGCAGCAGACACCTTGCTGTCGCGGACGGGGACGATGCCGGGGACTCCGTCGGCTACCTCGACACAGTCCCCGCCGTTGCCGTCGCTGAAGCTGCTTTTGCGCCAACTGGCCTTGCTCAGGTCGTACTTGCGCATCGTCTGTGGTCCTCCGCCGCCGATTCGATCAGAGTCAGGGACGCCTCCGGCGACAGCGCGGCAGCCCTGAGCAGATCGTATGCCGCGTATGCGTGCTTCACCACAGCTGGATCGTCCAGCAGGTTCCCCGAATACACCGCCTCTGTATAGGCAGTTGGCGGGGCGTCGTCGAACTCCATGAGCTTCAGTGACCCCGTCATGATGGAGTACGCCCCGGCCGAGTACGGCAGTACCTGGACCAGCACCGTTCGCCCGCGTGCGAGTGCAGCGATGTGATCCAGCTGCCTGGCCATGCCCGCATGCCCGCCGACCGGAATCCGCAGCACGTTCTCGTGCAGGATCGCCCAGTACACCGGCCTTGTTGCGTCCTTGAGGATGCTCGACCGCTCCATTCGGCCGTCCACCTTGTCCGCGATGTACTCCTCCGTCGCGAGCGGGTTCGTCGCGACGGTGATAGCGCGCGCGTACTCCTCGGTCTGGAGCAGGCCTGGGATCAGCGCATGCGCGAAGTCGCAGATCTTCGTCGCCAGCGCCTCCAACTCCGCCGCCTTGGCGAAGTATTCGGCGTACCGCCTGTCATTGATCAGGCCCATGCACAGGCGCTTGAAAATGCCGTCGGTTTTCAGGATCTCGTCAAACCGGATGGCCAGATCCATCTGCGGTTTGCGAATCGCCTGTTCGAATTGGCCGATGTAAGTTCCGGAGACGAAAACGAGCGCCCCCAGCTGCGCCTGCGAGAGCCCCATATCCTCCCGGCGCCGTCTCAGCTCGGCTCCGAAAAACTCCCAGGCCGCCAGCCGTGAACCGTTGGCCATAGCCAACCCCCTTGGTCTGCACCGCAGTTGTTGTCGACAGACTCCTGCCGAGTGTAGGGGGAGGAGGGCCACTCTGGAGATGGGAAGCGTGAAAGTCGAAAAGGGAGGGGAACCAGGTGTGGGCACACTGCTGGGAGGCGAAGGACACCTTGATGGAATTCCGGATTCGGGTGCGAGGAGAGCGATGAAGCCGCCTGTCGGATCGGTCGCCGTGGATACCCGTAACGGGAGAGTGGGCATCGTCATGGGGCATGAGGGGCCTTATGTTCAGCTGCGCCCGTACGGCGGCGGGCGGGAGTGGGACGTCGAGCCGGCCGCCGTGCGGGACGCGACCCCGGCCGAGCGGCTGAGCGCGGCGACCGCGTACGCGAACGCCCGCAGCCGCGGTGAGGTGCCCTGAAGCGTCGATGCCTGGATGCCTCGATGCGTCGTGGCGCCACAGGGCCGTAGGGGACAATGGGCGGCATGAGTCTGTTCCGCGACGACGGCATCGTGCTGCGCACCCAGAAGCTGGGTGAGGCGGACCGGATCATCACGCTGCTCACCCGGAGTCACGGGCGGGTACGCGCGGTGGCGCGCGGGGTGCGGCGGACCAAGTCGAAGTTCGGTGCCCGGCTGGAACCCTTCTCCCATGTGGACGTGCAGTTCTTCGCGCGGGGCAGTGAACTGATCGGCCGCGGGCTGCCGTTGTGCACCCAGAGTGAGACCATCGCTCCGTACGGTGGCGGGATCGTCGCCGACTACGCGCGGTACACCGCCGGTACGGCGATGCTGGAGACGGCCGAGCGGTTCGCCGATCACGAGGGCGAGCCCGCCGTGCAGCAGTATCTGCTGCTGGTGGGCGGGCTGCGGACGCTGGCCGGCGGGGAGCATGCTCCGCATCTCATCCTCGACGCGTTCCTGCTGCGTTCCCTCGCCGTCAACGGCTATGCGCCAAGCTTCGGTGACTGCGCGAGGTGCGGGATGCCGGGACCGAACCGGTTCTTCTCCGTGGCGTCCGGCGGGGTCGTCTGCGCCGACTGCCGGGTGGCCGGGAGCGTCGTACCCTCACCGCAGGCCCTGGAACTCCTCGGTGCGCTGCTCACAGGGGACTGGGAGACGGCGGACGCGTGCGAGGCGCGGCATGTGCGGGAGGGCAGCGGGCTGGTGTCCGCCTATCTGCACTGGCACCTTGAGCGCGGGCTCCGTTCACTGCGGTACGTGGAGAAGTCGTAGCAGGCCGTGGCAAGTTGTCGTAGGTCGTAGGTCGTAGACAGAGGAGACGAGAAGCACATGGCCGTACGCGGGATCCTGGGGCGCCAGCGGCGCGAGTACAAGACGCCGGAGCCGCACCCGTCGGGGGCCACCGCACCGAAGCTGCCCGGTGAGCTGATCCCGAAGCACGTGGCGATCGTCATGGACGGGAACGGGCGGTGGGCGAAGCAGCGCGGGCTGCCGCGCACCGAGGGCCACAAGGTCGGCGCCGAGCGGGTGCTGGACGTGCTGCAGGGCGGCGTCGAGATGGGTGTCGGCGCGATCTCGCTGTACGCCTTCTCCACCGAGAACTGGAAGCGGTCGCCCGACGAGGTGCGCTTCCTCATGAACTTCAACCGCGACTTCATCCGCAAGTCCCGCGACACCCTCGACGAACTCGGCATCCGGGTGCGGTGGGTGGGCCGTATGCCCAAGCTGTGGCGGTCGGTCGCCAAGGAGCTCCAGATCGCGCAGGAGCAGACCAAGGACAACGACGCGCTCACGCTGTACTTCTGCATGAACTACGGCGGGCGGGCCGAAATCGCCGACGCGGCAAGGGCGTTGGCCGAGGACGTCCAGGCGGGCCGGCTCGACCCGGCCAAGGTCGACGAGAAGACCCTCGCCAAGTACATGTACTACCCGGACATGCCCGAGGTCGACCTCTTCCTGCGCCCCAGCGGCGAACAGCGCACCTCCAACTACCTGATCTGGCAGAGCGCTTACGCCGAGATGGTCTTCCAGGACGTGCTGTGGCCGGACTTCGACCGGCGTGACCTGTGGCGCGCGTGCGTCGAATTCGCCCAGCGGGACCGGCGGTTCGGCGGCGCGGTGCCGAACGAGAAGCTGCTCGCGATGGAGCAGGCGATGCGGGGGCGGCCCGAGGAGGGCTGACCACTGACGGCTAGCATCCCGCCTCATGGACATGGGGCGGGATGATGTGACGGGGCGAGTGGTCGAGCTGGAGTACCGGCCGGTCGTCGAGGACTTCGCGGCGGCGCTGAGAGCGCGCAGGGGCCTCATCCCCTCGACGCGAAGACAACTCTGGCTGCTGGGGATCGGGGCCTTCTTCGCCGTGATGGCGATCGCGAGCTCGCTGGCCAAGGGCAGGTCGGTACCGATCCCGCTGATCATCGGTGTGTGCGCCGTGGTGGTGTCCCTGGTGTTCCTGCCGCGGATCCAGGCGCGCCAGTTCCAGCGCCTCGCGGAGCGGCGGGGGGTGATCCGGGTGACCGTGACGGACGCCGGGGTGACTGTGGCCACCGACGACTCGTTCACCTCGCTCAACTGGACCGTGCAGCCCCGCTACCGGGAGACGGCGGACGGCTTCTACATGTTCAGCCCCGAGAAGAACGCCCTCAACTTCACGCTGCTGCCCAAGCGAGGCCTGCGGGACCCCGCCGACGTGGACCGGCTGCGGGCGATCCTCGACGCCCACCTGAGCCGGGTCTAGGGCCTCAGCCGGCCGCCGCCGCGCACTCCGCGCACGTGCCGAAGATCTCCACCGTGTGCGCCACGTTCACGTACCCGTGCTCCGCCGCGATCGCCTCCGCCCACTTCTCCACAGCCGGGCCCTCCACCTCAACCGCCTTGCCGCAGACGCGGCACACGAGGTGGTGGTGATGGTCGCCGGTGGAGCAGCGGCGGTAGACGGACTCGCCCTCGTCCGTGCGCAGGACGTCGACCTCGCCGGCGTCGGCGAGGTTCTGGAGGGTGCGGTAGACCGTGGTCAGGCCCACCGAGTCACCCTTGTGCTTGAGCATGTCGTGGAGTTCCTGGGCGCTGCGGAACTCGTCGACCTCGTTGAGCGCCGCCGACACCGCGGCACGCTGGCGGGTGGATCGTCCCTTTACGGGCGGGCCGGCCGTCGTCACCGTTGCCTCCTCACGTCTGCACTTTGCCGAGCCATTGTGCCAGCCCGGGCTGTGCATGGTCAGACGCCGACCTCGTCGGCGGCCCCCCGGGTGGCTGGAATCGCGCACTCCACCGGGTCCCCGGCGGGTCGCGCGGCGGCCGCGGCCCGGGCCCGGCGCCTTGCCAGCGGGGTCGCCAGCGCGGTCAGCGCGATGAACGCGGCGATCGTCAGGAGCACGATCGTCGCGCCGGGCGGCACGTCCTGGTAGTACGAGGTGACGGTGCCGCTGACCGACACGGTCACGCCGATCACGCCCGCGATCGTCAGCGTCGCCCCGAAACTGCGGGTGAGCTGCTGCGCGGCGGCGACCGGCACCACCATCAGCGCGGACACCAGGATCAGGCCCACGACCCGCATCGCGACGGTGACCGTGACGGCCGCGGTGACCGCCGTCAGCAGGTTCAGGGCCCGCACGGGCAGGCCGGTGACCCGCGCGAACTCCTCGTCGTGGTTCACGGCGAACAGCTGCCGCCGCAGCCCCAGCGTGACCACGATCACGAAGGCGGCGAGGATGCCGATCGCCGTCACGTCGGACTGCGAGACCGTCGAGAGGGAGCCGAAGAGGTACGAGCTCAGGTTGGCGTTCGAGCCGCCCGGCGCGAGGTTGACGAACATCACGCCGCCCGCCATACCGCCGTAGAAGAGCATCGCGAGGGCGATGTCGCCGCGGGTCTTGCCGTACCAGCGGATCAGTTCCATGAGGACCGAGCCGAGCACGGAGACGGCGGTGGCCATCCAGACCGGGGAGGCGTTCAGCAGGAAGCCGAGGCCCACGCCGGTCATCGCGACGTGGCCGATGCCGTCGCCCATGAGGGGCTGGCGGCGCTGGACGAGGTAGATGCCGATCGCGGGGGCGGTGATGCCGACCAGGACGGCGGCGATGAGCGCCCGCTGCATGAAGGCGTAGTCGAGGAGGTCCATCAGCTCAGCAGTCCCGTGCGGATCGGTTCGGCGTCCGCCGAGTGCGGGTGTACGTGGTCGTGGCCGGGCAGTGCGTGCTGGCCCAGGGCGCGCGGCGGCGGGCCGTCGTGCTGGACGCAGCCGTCGCGCAGGACGACCGCGCGGTCGATCAGCGGTTCCAGCGGGCCGAGTTCGTGCAGGACGAGCAACACCGTTGTGCCTTCGGCGACTTGACGGGTCAGGGTGTCCGCCAGCACCTTCTGGCTGGCCAGGTCCACGCCCGCCATCGGCTCGTCCATGATGAGGAGTTCGGGTTCGGCGGCGAGTGCGCGGGCGATCAGCACGCGCTGGTGCTGGCCGCCGGAGAGCGCGTCGACGGAGTCCTTGGCGCGGTCCGCCATCCCGACCAGTTCCAGGGCGTGCCGTACGGCCTCGTGGTCCGCCTTGCGCAGCAGGCCGAAGCGGGTGCGGGAGAGGCGGCCGGACGCGACGATCTCGGTGACGGTGGCGGGCACCCCGCCCCCGGCCGTCGTGCGCTGCGGTACGTAGCCCACGCGCCGCCAGTCACGGAACGCGCGGCGCGGGGTGCCGAACAGCTCGATCTCACCTGCGGACAGAGGGACTTGGCCGATGATCGTGCGGATCGCGGTCGACTTGCCGGAGCCGTTGGCGCCGAGCAGCGCGACCACCTCACCGCGGCGCACGGTGAGGTCGATGCCGCGCAGGACGGGGCGCGAGCCCAGCTCGGCGCGGACTCCGCGCAGCGATATGACGGGCTCGCTCATCAAGTCGCTCATCAACTCGTCCTCCGTGCTGGTCATTTACTTCCCAGGGCCGTCTGCAGGGCCTTGAGGTTGGCCTGCTGGACCGAGAAGTAGTCCTTGCCGCGGGACTTCTTGGTGATGCCCTCGATCGGGTCGAGGACGTCGGTCTTCAGGTTCGCGTCCGCGGCGATGGTCTTCGCGGTCTTGTCGCTGACGAGCGTCTCGTAGAACACCGTGGTGACGCCGTCGGCCTTCGCCATCTTCTCAAGGTCCTTCACGCGCTCGGCACTCGGCTCCGACTCGGGGTCGAGACCGTTGATGGCCTCCTCGGTGAGGCCGTAGCGCTCGGCGAGGTAGCCGAAGGCGGCGTGCGTGGTGATGAACACCTTGGTCTTGGTGTTCGCGAGGCCGGTCTTGAACTCGGTGTTGAGCGCGTCCAGCTTCTTGACCAGGGCCGCGGTGTTCGTCTTGTAGTCCGCCGCGTTCTTCGGGTCGGCCTTCTCGAAGGCCTTGCCGACGCCCTCGGCGACCTGGGCGTAGCGCACCGGGTCGAGCCAGATGTGCGGGTCGAGGCCGGCCAGCTCCTCGTTCTTCGAGGTGTCGTGCGTGGCCGCGTGACCGCCGACCTCGTTGCCGTGCTTCTCCTCGGTGGTCAGGGAAGCGGCGTCGATCTTCGTCTTGACCCCGGACTGGCTCACCACGTCGTCGACGGAGGGCTGGAGGTTCTTGAGGTAGAGCACCGCGTCGGACTCCCCGAGCGCGGCCGTCTGCTGCGCGCTGATCTCCAGGTCGTGCGGCTCCTGGCCGGGCTTCGTCAGGCTGGTGACGTGGACGTGGTCCCCGCCGATCTGCTCGGCCAGGTACTGGAGTGGGTAGAACGCCGCGACGACGTCGAACTTGTCCGTGTTGGCGGCGGCCGCGCTGTCGGAGCAGGCGGAGAGGGTCCCGAGACCGAGGGCGGTGGCCGCGGCGATGGCGATCCCGGATATGTGGCGACGTCGTACGTTCATGACAGTCATTTTCAACTGACATGGAAACCGTTGTCAACAAGCTCCGGGTGTGGAACCGATTTGATACGGGGGTGGGAGGCGCCGGTAACCTAAGTCATTCGCCCGCCCGTCTCCCGACCACCACCCCCCATCGAGGCGCTTCGCGCCGCCCCTCCTTACCGTCCATTCGTCATGAAGAGAGCATCGTGGCCGCCGACAAGATCGACACCATCGTCAGCCTGAGCAAGCGCCGTGGCTTCGTATTCCCCAGTAGTGAGATCTACGGCGGCCAGCGCGCCGCCTGGGACTACGGGCCCTTGGGTGTCGAGCTCAAGGAGAACCTGAAGCGCCAGTGGTGGCGCTACATGGTGACGTCGCGCGAGGACGTGGTCGGTATCGACTCGTCCGTGATCCTGGCCCCCGAGGTGTGGGTCGCCTCCGGCCATGTCGCCACTTTCTCGGACCCGCTGACCGAGTGCACCGCGTGCCACAAGCGGTTCCGCGCGGACCACCTGGAGGAGGCGTACGAGGCCAAGCACGGCCGCGCCCCCGAGAAGGGCCTCGCCGACATCAACTGCCCCAACTGCGGCAACAAGGGCCAGTTCACCGAGCCCAAGGAGTTCTCCGGCCTGCTCTCCACCCACCTGGGCCCGACGCAGGACACCGGCTCGGTCGCCTATCTGCGCCCGGAGACCGCCCAGGGCATCTTCACCAACTTCGCCCAGGTGCAGACCACTTCGCGCCGCAAGCCGCCGTTCGGCATCGCGCAGATGGGCAAGTCCTTCCGCAACGAGATCACGCCCGGCAACTTCATCTTCCGGACCCGCGAGTTCGAGCAGATGGAGATGGAGTTCTTCGTCAAGCCGGGCGAGGACGAGAAGTGGCAGGAGTACTGGATGGAGCAGCGCTGGAACTGGTACACCGGCCTGGGCCTGCGCGAGGAGAACATGCGGTGGTACGACCACCCCAAGGAGAAGCTCTCCCACTACTCCAAGCGCACCGCTGACATCGAGTACCGCTTCCAGTTCGGCGGCAACGAGTGGGGCGAGCTGGAAGGCGTCGCCAACCGCACGGACTTCGACCTGAACGCCCACTCCAAGGCCTCCGGCCAGGACCTCTCCTTCTTCGACCAGGAGGCCCAGGAGCGCTGGACGCCGTACGTCATCGAGCCCGCCGCCGGTGTCGGCCGCGCGATGCTGGCCTTCCTCCTCGACGCCTACGTCGAGGACGAAGCGCCCAACGCCAAGGGCAAGTTGGAGAAGCGCACGGTGCTGCGTCTCGACCACCGGCTCGCCCCGGTGAAGGTCGCGGTGCTTCCCCTGTCGCGCAACCCTGAGCTGTCCCCGAAGGCCAAGGGCCTTGCCGCCGCGCTGCGTCAGAACTGGAACATCGAGTTCGACGACGCGGGTGCCATCGGCCGTCGTTACCGTCGTCAGGACGAGATCGGTACGCCGTACTGCGTGACGGTCGACTTCGACACGCTTGAGGACAACGCGGTGACGGTGCGCGAGCGCGACTCCATGAAGCAGGAGCGCATCTCCCTGGACCAGATCGAGGGCTACCTCGCGGGCCGCCTGATCGGTGCCTAGGGTCTGACTTCTGAACCGGACTGCGGGCGGGCCGAGTTGATCAGCCCGCCCGCAGTTTTTTTGTGCGCTGCTCTCAACGCCCTTGCAGGGACTTTACGTTGTCGCCGAACGTCCAGTTCTTCGAGCCGTCCCAGTTGATGGACCAGGTCATCAGGCCCTTGAGACTCGTGCCGTAGTGCTTCCACGCCTGGGAGACCAGGGACGGTGACATGTAGCCGCCGCCCGCGCCCGACTGGGCGGGCAGTCCCGGTACTTGCTTGTCGTACGGCACCTTGATCGTCGTACCCTGCACGACCAGGCCCTTGTTGAGGCAGTCGGTCTGGGCGGTGAAGCCCGCGACCGTGCCGGCGGAGTACGAGTCGCCGGAGCAGCCGTACATGCTGCCGTTGTAGTACTGCATGTTGAGCCACCACAGGCGGCCGTTGTCCGCGTACTTCTTCACGATCGGGAGATACGCGCCCCAGATCGAGCCGTACGTGATGCTGCCGCCGGTGACGTACGCGGTCTCCGGGGCCATCGTCAGGCCGAAGTTGGACGGCATCTGGGCGAGGATGCCGTCGATGATGCGGATCAAGTTGGCCTGGGACGTGGAGAGTTGGCCGATGTTTCCGCTGCCGACCAGGCCCGTCTCGATGTCGATGTCGATGCCGTCGAAGTTGTACTTCTTCAGGATCGGGACGATCGTCGAGACGAACTTGTCGGCCACCGTGGACGAGCTGAGGTCGATGCCCGCGGCCGCGCCGCCGATCGACATCAGGATCGTCTGGCCGGAGGCCTTCGCCGCGCACATCTCGGCCGGCGTGGCCACCTTCACGCCCGCGTCCATGCCGTCCTCCCAGAGGGCGGTGCCGTCTGAACGGATCACCGGGAAGGCTGCGTTGATCACGTTGTAACCGTGGGCGGCGATCGCGGAGTTGGTGATCGGGGTCCAACCGAAGGGCGGATGAACGCCGTTGGAGGAACCGTCCCAGTTCTCCCAGTAGCCCTGGAGGACCTTGCCGGCCGGGCGGGACTTCACGGCGCAGGTGTCGGCCGCGGACGCCGTGGGGGCGGCGGCTATCGAGAGGGGGACGAGGAGCGTGGCCGCCGTGAGGGCGGCGGTGAGGAGCCGACGGAGCATACGGGCCTCCCGGTGGGGGTGCGGTGAGGTGTCGTGTGTCGTAGGCATGACAGTGCTCGTGGTCCAGACCTTTCGTCAAGAGGTCTGTACCAGTCGATCGTGCTGACGGGTGCGGGGCGCGCTGACAAGTATGGAATGACAGATATTGAAATCTGTCAGCTGTCATGCCAAGGTGGGACGCATGACGATCCCCACGCGCACTCTCGGAACCACCGGCCCCCAGGTCTCCGCCCTCGGCCTCGGCTGCATGGGCATGTCCGCGTTGTACGGCGACGCGGACCGGGCCGAGTCCATCGCCACCATCCACGCCGCCCTCGAAGCGGGCGTGACGCTCCTCGACACCGGCGACTTCTACGCCATGGGCCACAACGAGATGCTGATCGGCGAGGCCCTGCGTGCCGCCCCGGCCGCCCGTCGCGAACAGGCGCTCACCAGCGTGAAGTTCGGGGCGCTGCGCGGCCCGGACGGCGGCTGGAGCGGCTACGACGGACGGCCCGCCGCCGTGAAGAACTTCGCCGCGTACTCCCTCCAGCGCCTCGGCGTCGACCACATCGACGTGTACCGGATCGCCCGGATCGACCCCGGCGTACCGGTCGAGGAGACGGTCGGCGCGATCGCCGAGCTGGTCGAGCAGGGCTACGTCCGGCACATCGGGCTCAGCGAGGTCGGCGCCGACACGATCCGCCGGGCCGCCGCGACCGCGCCGATCGCGGATGTGCAGCTGGAGTACGCGCTGATCACGCGCGGCATCGAGGACCGGATCCTGCCGGTCACCCGCGAGCTGGGCATCTCCGTCACCGCGTACGGCGTGCTGTCCCGCGGGCTGATCTCCGGGCACTTCACCTCCGACCGGCAGCTCGGGGCCAGCGACTTCCGGGCGCACTCGCCGCGCTTCCAGGGCGAGAACCTCCAGCACAACCTGACCCTGGTCGAGCAGTTGCGGAAGCTCGCCGAGCAGAAGGGCGTCTCCGTCGCCCAGCTCGCCATCGCCTGGGTGCTGTCGCGGGGCGAGGACATCGTGCCGCTGGTCGGCGCGCGCACCCGGGAGCGGCTGACGGAGTCGCTGGGCGCGCTGGACGTCGTACTGGACGCCGGGGACCTGGCCGCGATCGAGGCGGCCGTACCGGCGGACTCGGCGGTGGGTGACCGCTACCCGTCGGCGATGATGGCGCACCTCGACAGCGAGCACTGATCCGGCCTGCGGGTACGGTCTTCGTCATGTCACCGAGCGAGACCCTGACCGCCGAGCGCATCCTCGCAGCGACCGAGGAGGTGCTGCGCCGCCACGGCCCGGCGAAGGCCACCGTGGTGGACGTGGCCCGCGCGCTCGGCGTCAGCCATGGCACCGTCTACCGGCACTTCCGCACGAAGGCCGCGCTGCGGGAGGCGGTCACCAAGCGCTGGCTGGACCGGACTTCGCAGATGCTGTCCCGTTTCGTGACGGAGGACCGCGACCCGGAGACCCGGCTGCGGCACTGGCTCGCAGGGTTGTTCGAGGCCAAGCGGAAGAAGGCGGGCGGCGATCCCGAACTCTTCGCCACGTACTCGGTCCTCGCCGAGGAGGCGGGCGAGGCGGTCAGCGAGCACATCGCCGAACTCACCGGCCAGCTGACGGAGATCGTGCGGGCGGGCGTCGAGAGCGGCGCCTTCACGGTCACCGACCCGGCCGTCGCGGCCCGCACGGTGTTCCAGGCGACGGGCCGTTTCCATGACCCGTCCTACGCACGGGAGTGGCTGAAGCCGGGCGTGGAGGGGGAGTTCGGGGCGATGGTGGAGTTGTTGGTGCGCGGGCTGCGGTGAACTGGCTGTAAGCGCCGGTCAGTTCACCTTGACGGTGACGGTGACGGTGACGGTCGGGGAGCAGGTCGTGCCGGCCGCGACGGCGGGGCGAGAGGGTCAGCTCCCCGCCGCGTACCCCCAGAACTCCCGCATCAGCGGTGTCGGTACCGGGCTCGTCATCGCCACCTGGGTCAGCAGGACCGTCACCGTGCCCGTGGGCGGGACCACGTGGGCCGTGGTGCCGGTGCCGCCGACCCAGCCGTAGCGGCCGGGGACGTTCCACGGATCGATCGGGGCGACGTCGACCTGGCCGCCGTAGCCCCAGCCCTGGCCCTCCAGGAAGAGGGTGGCGGCCTCGCGCTGGGCGGCGGTGAGGTGGTTGGTGGTCATGCGGCTCACGGAGGTGGGGGAGAGGACCGGGGTGCCGTCCGGTGCCGCTCCGGCGTTCGCGAGCATCCGGCCGAAGGCCAGCAGGTCGTCGGCCGTCGAGACCAGGCCGCCGGCGCCCGAGGGGAAGGCCGGGGGCCGGCTGAAGCCGCCGTCGGGGGTGTCGGCCCGCTCCAGGGTGCCCAGCTCGCCCGGGGTGTAGGCGGTGGTGAAGCGGTCCCGCTTCGACTCCGGCACCGCGAACGCCGTGTCCGGCATGCCCAGCGGCCCGAAGAACCGCTCCGCCAGGAAGTCGGGGAACGGCGAGCCCGAGGCGCGGGCGACCAGGACGCCCTGGAGGTCCGAGCAGGTGTTGTAGAGCCACGCGGCGCCCGGCTGGCGCACCATCGGGATCCTGGACAGGGCGGCGAGCCATTCGTCGGGGCCGGGCTGGAGGTAGGGCGCGCGGCCGTCCTGCTGGAACGCGAGCAGCTCCTGGACGGCCGCCAGGAAGAAGTCGTCCGGGAAGCCCCAGCCGGCCCGGAAACTCAGCAGGTCCTCGACGGTGATGGGGCGGTCCGCGGGCACGACGTCCTCGATCGGCGAGGAGGGTGTGCGGACCACCGTCGGCTTCGCCAGCTCCGGCAGCCACTCCGCCACCGGGGCGTCCAGCGCCAGGCGTCCGTCCTCCACCAGGGCCAGCACCGCCGCCGCCGTGACCGGCTTGCTGACCGAGGCGATCCGGAAGATCGAGTCGCGGGCCATCGGGGCGGTGCCTTCGGCGTCGACGGAGCCGACGGCGACCACTTCGACGTCGTCGCCGCGGGCCACCAGGCCCACCGCCCCCGGCACGGTGCCGTCGTCGACGCGTCGCCGCAGGGTGTCGTGGAGAGAGCTCATCGGTCGGCCTTCCGGTCCGGGGAGTCGTATCGGATACGACTCTCCTCGCCCCGCGAACTCATCGCTCCCCGGTCAGCCGGCCGACGGATCCACCGTCGCCTGGTGCTCCTCGGCCAGATGCTCCTCCGCCTTCAGCCACGGCAGGAACTGGGCGCTCTTCTTCCAGCCGCACGTGTCGCAGCTGATCGTGCGCTTCGCGCCGGTGCGCAGCACCCGGACGATGTGCTCGCGTCCGTGCTGGTCCCAGCGGCTCACCTTGCTCGTGTTGATCTCCAGCATGATGTCTCGCCTCCGGCACAGAGTGTGCAGCAAGACCAACATCAACAGGGCTCAATTCACGCCGAGTTGTCCAAGCTGTGAACATGACATCCCAGGTGCCGTCCGGCAGGTGGCCCGCACGTCGTCCGGTATGTCACCCGATCGTGCGCGGCAGCCGCAGGCTGAGCAGGCCGGTCAGGACGACCCCGGCCAGCTGCACCAACAGGGTTATGGCCAGGGCGTCCCGCATGCCCATCCCCGGGACCAGGGAGAGGAAGAGGGTGCCGAGCGTGGCCACGCCCAGCGCCAGCGCGGACTGCTGGGTGGTGACCATGACGCCGGCGCCCACACCGGCACGGGCGGCCGGGACCTCGGACAGGATGATGCGGAAGATGATGGGGAGTTGGAGCGCCTGACCGGCTCCGGCGACGGCCGCGCCCGGGAGCAGTTCGACGAACCCGAGGTGCGGCCAGGAGCGCCACACGGCCAGCACGATCAGCCCCAGACCCACCGCCTGGATGACCGAACCGGCGGTCACGACCCGCGTGCCGTACCGGGCCACCAGGCGCGGCCCGGCGAGCGAGGCGAGGAAGAAGGTCACCGCCAGCGGGACGAGCGCGAGGCCCGCCGCGACCGGGCCGAGACCCGCGCCGCTCTGCAACGCCACCGCGATCACGAACATGAACCCGCTGAAGCCGATCGCGAACGGCAGGATCATCACCAGCCCGCGCCGCAGCGAGGTCAGCGCCAGCAGACTCGGCGGCACCAGCGGCGTACGGCCCTGCCGGTCCGCCCTGCGCTCCACCGCGTAGAACGCCGACGCGAGCCCCGGGAACGCGGCCAGCGACAGCCACGTCCACAGCGGCCAGCCCGCCGCCCGGCCCTCGGTCAGCGGCACCAGCAGCGCCAGCAGGGACGCGCCGAGCAGGAAGGTGCCGGGCACGTCCACCGGCTCAGGGTGCTGGGAACGCGTCTCCGGTACGACCTTGGCGGCCAGGAACAGTCCGATGACGACGACCGGCACGTTCACCAGGAACACCGCGCGCCAGCCGGTACCGGCGATGTCCGCGGCGACCAGGACCCCGCCGAGGATCTGGCCGGCCACCATGGCCAGGCCGGCGGTCGCGCCGTACAGGCCCATCGCCTTGGCGCGGCGCGGGCCCTGGGTGGCGGACTGGATGGTGGCGAGGACCTGCGGGAGCATCGCCGCGGACGCCGCGCCCTGCGCGATCCGCGCGGCGACCAGCGTCCACGCGGTGGGCGCGAGCCCGCACGCCAGCGAGGTGACGCCGAACGCGGCCATCCCGCCCAGGAACAGCCGACGGCGCCCGAACAGGTCGCCGAGCCGGCCGCCGAGGACGAGCAGCACGGCGTACGAGACTCCGTAGCCGGCGACGACGAGTTCGAGGACGGCCTCGCTCGCCGAGAGGTCCTTGCCGATGGTCGGCAGGGCCACGTTCACGATGAAGAAGTCGATGAGGGGCAGCGCCGCGGCCAGCAGCACCGTGAACAGTCCGAGGCCGCTGAGCACGGGTGCCGCCGCCGGGGATTTCACGGTGCGGGAAGCGATGGTTTCGGTCACGCTGACGAGCGTGCGCCTCTTGCGAGACTGGTACCAGAGTGTCCTTATCCTGGTAGCAGGACTACCTGGAAACAGGCTCCGTACAGCGGCAGACTGGGGTGATGACGACGATGGCACAGGAGACGGTGACGGGGGCGGCGGTTGGTGCGGTGACTGAGGCGGCCGGTGCTCCGGGGGTCGGTCCGCAGACCGCGTCGACGGTCCGGCGGCATGAGCTCGCCGCCTTCCTGCGCCACCGCCGTGAGCACATCACCCCCGAGCAGGTCGGCCTCCCGCGCGGCACCCGGCGCCGTACACCCGGTCTGCGCCGCGAGGAGGTCGCGCAGCTCGCCGCGGTCGGAGTCACCTGGTACACGTGGCTCGAACAGGCGAGGGACATCCAGGTCTCGGTACAGGTTCTCGACGCCCTCGCCCGCACCCTGTTCCTGGACAGCAGCGAGCGCTCCCACCTCTTCCAGCTGGCCGGTGCGATCGACCCGCGGCCGGCCACGAGCTGCGCGGTCGTCACGCCCGCCCTGCAGGCGATGCTGGACCAGCTGGACCCGATCCCGGCCTGTCTGCAGAACAGCCGCTACGACATCCTCGCCTACAACCGCACCTACGGGATGCTGCTCTGCGACCTGGACGCGGTACCGCCCGAGGACCGCAACTGCATGATCCTCTCCTACACGCACGAGGAGTGGCGGTCGTCGATCGTGCACCTGGAGAAGACCCAACGCCTCATGGCCGCCCGCTTCCGGGGCTCGATGGCCGACCACCTCGCCGACCCCACCTGGAAGACCCTCCTGAAGCGCCTGCGCACGTCCCCCGAGTTCTGCGAGGTCTGGGACCGCCACGAGGTCATGGGCGCCAGCCCCCGCCGCAAGGAGTTCCGCAACGCCCACGTGGGCCGCATCACCGTCGACCACACAGACCTGTGGCTGGGCCCGGCGAGGGGCCCGAGGATGGTGACGTACGCTCCCGCGGACGCCGAGTCGAGGGGACGCCTGGAGAGGCTGCACGCCATAGCGCAGGCCAGGTGAGGGTTCTGCTTTTAGGGGCGCTGGGCTGTGTCTGATGTGCGGCCACCGCCGCGTGGGCGCGACCAGCCGCGGCACACCCGCACTCGCATGACTAAGCGCTGATCCCCGCAGCCTCGCGCACCTCAACGGACGACAACTTGTCAGCCGTACGTTCAGCGGTCCGCCGGGCCCAAGCCCCACTCGTCACCGCCCCCAACACCAGCACGGCCAACCCGCAGGCAACGAGGATCCACCACCCGGGCCGGGCCGCAGAAACAAACGTCTCCTTGTACGACGACGCCGCCACCCCGGAAGCCAACACCGCCCCCACCACGGCAACCCCGAGCGTCTGCCCCAGCTGCCGGCTCGTGGACGCCACGGCCGCCGCAACCCCGGCCTGAGCCCGAGGCATCCCGGACACCGCCGTGTTGGTGATCGGCGCGTTCACGAACCCGAAGCCGATCCCGAACAGCGCGTACCCGATGAACCGCGAGACGCCGGACGTCTCCGCCTCGAACCCCGCGAACATCACCGCACTCGCCGTCATCGCGGTCCCCGCGATCAGCAGGGATATTCGCGGCCCCCGACTGCCGACCAGCCGCCCGGAGATCGGTGCGCACAGGAACGTGGGCACAGCCATCGGCAGCATCCACAGACCGGCGTGCAGCGCGTCGAGACCGACCACGTTCTGCAGATACAGCGTGGACAGGAACAGGAAGCCGCCCAGCGCCGAGAACGCGCTGATGGCGATCACCGTCGCCCCGCTGAACGGCGCCGAACGGAAGAAGCGCAGATCGATGAGGGGTTCGTCGCGCCGCGGCTCGTACCAGAGGAGCCCTGCGAGGGCGGCCAGCGCGAGGACGGCGAAGGGCAGGATCGAGGTGAACCCGGAGCTCGGCGCCTCGATGATCGCGTACGTCAGGGAGCCGAACAGGGCGATCACCATGAGCTGACCGACCGGGTCGGCACGGCGGGCCTTGGGCGCGCGGGACTCCGGGATGAACTTCAGCGTGAGCAGCAGCGCGGCCAGGCCCACCGGCAGGTTGATCCAGAAGATCGAGCGCCAGCCGACCGAGTCCACGAGCAGCCCGCCGATCAGCGGACCGGCGGCCATCGATATGCCGACGACCGCACCCCACACACCGATCGCCCGGGCGCGCTCGCGCGGCTCGGTGAAGGTGTTGGTGATGATCGACATGGCGACCGGGTTGAGCATCGAGCCGCCGACCGCCTGGATCATGCGGAACCAGATCAGCGCGTCCAGATCGGGCGCGAGGGAGCAGAGGAGGGAGCCGAGGCTGAAGACCACCAGGCCGGCGATGAAGACCCGCTTGCGGCCGATCCGGTCGGCCGTGGAGCCCGCCAGCATCAGCAGGGAGGCGAGGACCAGGGTGTACGCGTCGATCGTCCACTGCAGACCGGAGGTCGAGGCGTGCAGGTCGGTCTGCATCGCGGGCAGTGCGACGTTCAGGATGGTCACGTCCAGGCTCACGATCAGCAGACTCATGCAGCAGATCGCGAGCACCAGCTGTCGGCGGCGGTGGCTGAGCTCGGGCATGCGCACCATCGTACGCCAAACTCGATAGTGCGGCTAACTAATTACCGATACATGATCCTGCGGCCGAGCACCTGACGCGGTGCGGGACAATGGAGCAATGTCCACGCCCGTGTCCCCGTCTGTCTCCCCGGCTGTGTCGCCCTTGCGGGTCGGCCCGCACACCGTCTCGCCGCCCGTCGTCCTGGCCCCCATGGCCGGGATCACCAACGCGCCCTTCCGCACCCTGTGCAGGGAGTTCAGCGGCGGCAAGGGCCTGTTCGTCAGCGAGATGATCACGACCCGGGCGCTGGTCGAGCGCAACGACAAGACCATGCAGCTGATCCGTTTCGACGCGACCGAGACGCCGCGTTCGATCCAGCTCTACGGCGTGGACCCGGCGACCGTCGGCAAGGCCGTCCGCATGATCGCGGAGGAGGGGCTCGCCGACCACATCGACCTCAACTTCGGCTGCCCGGTGCCGAAGGTGACCCGCAAGGGCGGCGGCTCCGCGCTGCCGTACAAGCGGAACCTGCTGCGGGCGATCCTGAAGGAGGCCGTCAGCGGGGCCGGCGACCTCCCCGTCACGATGAAGATGCGCAAGGGCATCGACGACGACCACATCACCTTCCTCGACGCCGGCCGCATCGCCGTCGAGGAGGGCGTCACGTCCATCGCGCTGCACGGCCGCACGGCCGCCCAGCACTACGGCGGTACGGCGGACTGGGACGCGATCGCGCGCCTGAAGGAGCATGTGCCGGAGATCCCCGTGCTCGGCAACGGCGACATCTGGTCGGCGCAGGACGCGCTGCGGATGGTGCGGGAGACCGGGTGCGACGGGGTCGTGGTCGGGCGCGGGTGCCTCGGGCGTCCGTGGCTGTTCGCCGATCTCGTGGCCGCCTTCGAGGGGCGTCAACAGGACGTCTTGGAGCCGTCGTTGCGCGAGGTTGCCGACGTCATGGTGCGGCACGCGACGCTGCTCGGCGAGTGGATCGGGGACGAGGCGCGCGGGGTCATCGACTTCCGCAAGCACGTCGCCTGGTACCTGAAGGGCTTCGCGGTCGGGAGCGAGATGCGCAAGCGGCTCGCGATCACGTCCTCGCTGGAGGAACTCCGGTCCGGGCTCGACGAGTTGGACCTCGACCAGCCCTGGCCGGCGAGCGCGGACGGGCCCCGCGGCCGTACGTCCGGCAACAACAGGGTGGTGTTGCCGGACGGTTGGCTGAAGGACCCGTACGACTGCGCGGGGATCAGCGAGGACGCGGAGCTGGACACGTCCGGAGGCTGAACTCCCCTCGGTGGCCGGTCAGTTCTTCTTCGGGTGGGGCGTCGAGCCGTACGCCGTGAGGAACTTGTCGCGGAAGTCGCTCATCTTCCACACCGGGGCCTTGTGCGCGGGGCGCAGGCCGTCGGTCCAGTTCCAACTGTCGATCTTCTCAAGGACCTTGGGGTCCTTGGCGACGATCGAGATCGGGACGTCACGGCTGGCGTGGTTGCCGCTGACACGGGCGATCGGCTGGTGGTCGCCGAGGAAGACGAGCACGGTGTTGTCGTTGCCGTAGCGCTCCAGCCACTGGGTGAGGGAGTTCACCGAGTACTGGATCGACTTGCCATACTCCTGGCGGGACTTGCTGGTGTCGGCGATGACGCTGGACGCCTTGTTGCCGGCCTTCTCGATCGAGTCGAAGATCGAACCGTTGCCCAGCTGGTCCCAGGGGACGAGCTTCGGGATCGGTGCCCAGGGCTGGTGGCTGGAGGTCAGGATCAGCAGGGACATCAGCGACTTGCCGTCGGTGCGGGGCTTGCTGTGCACCTGCTTCTGGAACTGCTCCAGCGCGTACTGGTCGGGCATCGTCGACCAGCTGAACTTCGGTCCCTGGTAGCCGAGTTGGAAGGCGTTGTAGACCTTGTCGAGGCCGTAGAAGCTCTGCTCCGGCCAGCCCTTCTGGATGCCCGGCATCACGCCGACGGTGTCGTAGTCGCCGGTCTTCTTGAAGGCGTCGGTCAGGCTGAGGTGGTCGCTGGCCATCACCGTGCGGTAGCGCTGCTGGTTGCTGACCCACAGGCCCGACATGGTGGTGGAGTGGCCGAGCCAGCTGCTGCCGCCGTACGTCGCCGAGGTCAGCCAGCCGCTCTTCGCGGCGAAGCCCGCCTTCGAGAGGGCCTTGGTGTCGGCGGCGAGCGTCGAGTCGACGCCGGGCGCCATGATCGGGTCCTCGATCGCGCTACGGCCGTAGCTCTCGATGAAGGTGAAGATCATGTCCTTGCCGCGGAGGTCCGGGACGAGCTGGCTGCCGGGGGTGTTGCCGAAGGCGTCGACCTTGGCGACCTTCTTGAACTCGGCCTCGTCGCGCAGGGTTTCCTGCACCGCGCGTACCTGGTACTTGATGACGCCGGCGGTGTGGTCGGCGGCGAGCGGGATGCCGTGGAACTCCAGCGCGAACGCGGTGAGGGTGATCCACACCGTGCCGGCGATCAGGGTGCCCTTGGTCGAGATGGCCTTGTAGGTCACCAGGACGTTGCTGAGCCGGACCATCGCCAGGGCGACGAGCGCGATCAGCACGACGATGAGGGCGATGAGACCGACCGTGATGACTTGGGTGGCCGTCCCGCCGAAGGTGTCCTTCAGATACCCGCGGGCATCCCCGAACAGGCTCCAGTCCAGGATGATGTTGAAGTGCCGGCCCAGGTATTCGTTGAACCCCATGTCGAACATGTTCAACACGGCGATGGCCCCGACGAGCGCGCCGAATCCCGCGGCCACGATGATCCGGGCCCGCCGCGGCAGGCTCAGCAGAATCACCGCCGCCATGATCGCCTCGGCCGGTATCCGCGCGAACTCCATCAGCCTCAACTGCCCCAGCGTGTTGGGCATTTCGAGGCAGATGTAGACCAGCACGGCGGCGAGGAAGGTGACGACCCAGGAGAGGGTGAGTGCGGCTACGGGGTGCTTCTCGCGCCAAGCCTGCATGCGACGGCGGAGGCCTAGGCGGCTGCTCCAGGTGCGGGGGTTGGGGCGCTTGGGGCGGGGGACGGCTGCGGAGGGCTCGGGGGTGGAGTCTGCGGCGGCTTCGGTGTCGGTGCCGGGGGCTGTGACGGATTCGGTTGAGGTGTCCGCGTCCGCGTCGGTGGCTGAGACGTCGGGTTCGGCTTCGGTTTCGACTCCGGTGTCCGAGGCGGTCGCGGTGGTGTCCTCGGCGACCTCGGAGGCGGGTGTTTCGGTGCCTGCGGCTTCGGTTGCCGGGGACTTCACGGTGCTGGACGCGGTGTCGGGCGTCGCGGCGGAACCGGTTTCGGGCACGGCTTCCGCCGTGGCCTCGGTCGGTGCTTCTACGGCCCGTTCGGGCGCGGGGGTCTCGGCGTGCGCGGTTCCGACGGCGGGAGAAGCGCCGGCTTCGGTCCTGGCGCTGGACGCGGAACCGGCCTCTGTCTTGGCGGCGGCAGGGGTTCCGGCCTCGGTCTTGGCGGCTGCGGGGGAACCGGCCTCGGCTTTGGAGGTTGTAGAAGTACCGGCTTCGGTCCTGGCGCTCGTAGGTGAACCGGCCTCGGTCTTGGCGGCTGCGGGGGAACCGGCCTCGGCTTTGGAGGCTGCGGAAGTGCCCGCTTCGGTCTTGGCGCTCGTGGGCGAACCAGCCTTGGCCTTGGCTCCTGTGAGGGTGCCGGCCTTGGTCGCGGCGCCGGCAGAAGGCTTGGCCTTGCTCTTGACGCTCGCGAGGCGCTCGGCCTTCGTCTCGGCGACTGAGGAGGTTCTGGCCTTGGCCTTGCCGTCGGCGTCCGCCGAAAGGCCGGCCTCAGTGTCGGCAGCTGCGGAGGCTCCGGCCTTGGCCTTGCTGCCGGTGCTCGCTGAACGGTTGGCCTGTGTTTCAGCGCCCCCGTGAAGCCCGGTCTCTGTCTCCGCGCCTGCGGAAGTAACGGCGTCGGCCTTGCTGCCGGTGCTCGCCGAAGGGTTGGCCTGCGTTTCCGCACCCCCGCGAAGCCCGGCTTTCGTCGCCGCGCCTGCGGAAGTGCCGGCCTTGGCCTCGCTCGCGGTGACTTCGGAAGTGTCGGCCTCACCCTTGCCAGCCGGGGAACTGCCCGCGTCGGCCTCGCCCTCGCCGACCGCTGAACTCCCCGCGCCCGCCTCGGACTTGGACTCGGTGTCGGAGGCCACCGGTGTGGCCTCCCGCGTTGTTATCGCGGCGCCCGGCTTCGCTGTCGGTTCGTTGTTCGTGTCCGGCGGCAGTACCTCGCCATCGGCTGCCCCGGCCGTATTCGGTGTCTGGCGTGTGCTCGTGTGCTGAGGCAACCCGAAGGTCCTTCCGTGCGAGGCCCGTGATCGGAGTGGAGTGGCGGTCCGACTGGGGAGGCAGGACCGCCGCTCTTCCGTACGAGTTGCCTCGTGCCCCTGTTCACGGAACTGGGCAAACACCCGGCAAACGGCTTATCACCGTTGTGTCACGCGCCCCCGACCGCCGTGAGCAGCGCCAATGGAGCCGCCGCCGAGCGGGACTCCCGTACGCACGCGTGCGGGTACGGAACCGGCTCCGGGTGGGTGTCGCGGCCGTAGCCCGCGAGGACCTCCGGGAGGCGGTGGCCGGTCGCCGTCGCCGCGTCGACCAGCGCGTGCGCGACCGTGCGGGCCTCGTCGTGCAGGCCGTAGCGGGCCAGGCCCAGCGTGATCAGCGCGTTGTCGTGCGGCCAGACCGAACCCCGGTGGTACGAGAGAGGGTGGTAGGCCGCTTGGCCTGACGCCAGCGTGCGGACTCCCCAGCCCGAGAAGAAGTCCGGGGCCAGCAGTCTGCGGCCGACCAGCTCGCCGTACTCCTTGTCCAGCAGGCCGGACCAGAGCAGGTGGCCCGCGTCCGACGCCAGCGCGTCGACCTGCCGGCCCTCGCCGTCCAGCGCCAGCGCCGGGAAGGAGTGCTCCCGCATCCAGAAGTCCCGCTGGAAACGGTCCCGGAGGTCGGCTGCCGCCTGTTCCAGGAGGGCCGCGTAGGTCTCGTCCTCCCATACCGTGCGGGCGAGTTGGGCCGTACGGCGCAGCGCGTCGTACGCGTAGCCCTGCGCCCCCGCCGCCATCACCGGACCGCTCGCGCGCGTGCCGTCGGCGCCGCAGATCGCGCCGGGGGAGTCCTTCCAGTTCTGATTGGCGAGGCCGCCCTGGTCCGCGCGGTAGACCAGGTAGCCGCGTGAGGTCAGGCCGCCGTGGTCGAGCATCCAGCCGATCGCGGCACGGGCGTTGGGCTCCAGGCGCCGGGCCAGGGCCGTGTCGCCGGTCTGCTCCACGTACGCCCCGAGCAGCACCAGGAACAGCGGGGTCGCGTCGACCGAGCCGTAGTAACGCCCGTACGGCACCTGCCCGAAGTGCGCCAACTCGCCGTGCCGCACCTCGTGCACGATCTTGCCGGGCTGCGACACCGACTCCGGGCCCACCGCCGTCGCCTGCGTCGCGGCGAGGGCGGGGAGGGTGGCTGCGGCCAGTTGGGGGCGGTACGGGAGGGCGAAGAGCGATGTGAGGAGTGCGTCCCGGCCCAGCAGGGTCAGGAACCACGGGGCTCCCGCCGCCGGTACGCGCAGTTCCTCGCCGTCGGGACCCGTCGCCGGGACCTGGAGCGAGGCCAGGTCCGACAGGCCCCGGGCGCAGGCGGCCGCCAACTCCGGCCAGCCGGTGGGGAAGGAGACGCCCTGGACGTACTCGCCCTCCAGAGCGAGGAGTTGGTCGTTCAGGGCGGACGGTGAGCGCGGTACCCGCAGGGCGCGCTTGTCGCCGTGCGGGCGGGCCATCACGCGGAGCGCCAACTCGGCGGTGCCGTGCGGTTCGAGGTCCAGGGTCCACACCATGCGGCGGGCGCCGGTGCCGGTCTCCTCGACGCCGTCCGGAGCGGGCTCGGCCGTGACCGTCGTACAAGAACGCCATTCGCCGCGCTGGTAGGCGAACTCCACGCCGTCCTCCAGGACTTGGCGGGAGCGGGTGGCGCCGGTCTTCGCGTAGGTGCGGTAGTCGGAGCGGAGTTCGAACTGGTCGGTGAAGTCGGCGTCGGCGGTGACCGCGAGCCGGACCGTCGTCGGGACCGGACGGTTGCTGGTCACCTTCAGCGATTCGACGAACGCGCCGTCGCCGACGGCCTGTTCACGGAAGAGCGTGTGTGCGGGCGGTTCCTGGCGGCCGCCGCGCGGGACGAGGACACAGCGCGCCATGTCTCCGTCGGCCACCGGTGTCAACGCCTCCGGCACCGCGCCGTCGACCGTCAACTGCCAGCGGCTCAGGTGCCGGGCGTCCCGTACGAATAACCCGTCCGGGGAACTGCCGCCCCGTACGCCGCTGATGTCCCCGCCGTCGCCCACGGCTGCGAACGTCCCGCCGTGCACGAGCAGATGATGCCGGTCCGTCATCCCCGGTCCCCTCCCTTGATTCTCTTGGCGACCTTGACTTCTGTGTCACTGACGTCGGTGTCAGTCACGTGTGTCACTCATGTCGAACGTGCCGAGGCCCGCGGCGGACACGCCGTGTCCAGGGGGCTCGTGAAGCAGATCGAGGGTCAGCGCGGCGGTCCAGCTGAAGCCGGTCGCGCCGCACGCCTCGCCGTCGTACGGGTCGACGTACTCGGCGAAGTCGGTGGCGGCGGCGGTCTCCAGGACCGCCGTGCGGAGCGCGTCCGCCCGTGTCCGCTCGCCGTGCAGCCGCAGGCCGCGCTCCAGCAGCCAGCTCGTGTTGAACCAGGCCGGGCCGCGCCAGTACCGGTGCGGATCGAACGCCTCGCCCAACAGGTCGTAGCTGGGCGGGAGTCGGGTGGTGTCACCGAGCCCGAAGTGCGGGCCGGACGCCGTACGGACGAGGGCGGTGGTGATGTCCCGGGGCAGGTCGGGGAGGAGGAGCGGGATCAGGCCGGAGACGCTGCGCTCGGGGATCAGTCCCTCGCCGCGTACGTCGCGGCAGAAGAACATGCCCTCCGCCGGGTCCCACAGCCGCTCGATCAGCACCCCGGTGAGGCGCTCCGCGCGCGCGTGCCGGGCCGTGCCCGTCGCGCCCAACTCCCGGGCGATACGGGCCAGTGCGTGCTCGGAGGCGATCAGCAGCGCGTTGAAGGACGGGTCCTCCACCGCGAACTCGCTTGCCCCGTCGGCGTATTCGCCGTCCCGGTAGTCCGTCGCCAGGCGCACGTAACGGCCGTAGTCCAGATCCGTGGGCCGGTCCTCGGCGGCCCCGTGGTCGAGGTCGGCGCGGCGGAAGGAACGGGCCGGGGCGGGCGGGATCCGGCCCAACGGGGCGTCCCAGCAAGGGCTGTTGTCCATACCCTGTTCCCAGGGATGCACGACGGACGCGAGCCCGCCCCCGCCCAGGTCCCGCCGGTGCAGCAGATAGCGGTGCCAGGCGGCCAGCCGCGGGTAGACACCGGCGAGGAAGCCACGCGCGCGGGAGAGGCCCGGATCGGCGCAGTGCACCAGCCACGCGGCCAGCGCGTGGACCGGTGGCTGCACGATGCCCGAGGTCTGTACGGTGCGCGGGGCGCCCGCGGTGCGCCCCGCGGTCGAGGAGCGCCAGAAGTCGGGGCTCGGGAAGTACGCGTCGAGCGGTACGGAGGGGTTGAAGACGATGTGCGGGATACGGCCGTCGCCCCACTGGGCGGCGAGCAGCGTCTCCAGCTCCGTCTGCGCCCGCAGCGGCGAGAGGTGCCGCAGACCGATCGCGATGAACGCGGAGTCCCAGGACCACTGGTGCGGATACAGACCGCGGGAGGGGACGGTTGAGGCACCCGTCCAGTTCCCTTCCAGTACGGCAGCCGCCCTGAGGTGCAGCGGACCTGACAAGGACGGCGGATCGTATACGAGGTGGTGCTCCACTGGGAGGGCTGTGAGCTGGGCAGTGCGATCCACTCGGGACTCCACGAAACACATCGTGCCGACCGGTTCGGTCATGGCTACCGTAGGGTTACGTCTATTTAACACGCAAAACTCAATATGTAATGCAGGGTTGAGAAACACAAGGGGGTGCGCATGACTGGACGAGGTCAAGCGAGCGCCGGCGATCTGCTCGAACTGGTACGCACCGGGCGCGCCACGACCCGCGGCGCCCTCCAACAGGTGACCGGACTCTCACGCGCGACCGTCGGCCAGCGCCTGGACCGGCTCTTCCGCGCGGGCTGGCTGCGCGAGGGCGCGGGCGGTCCCGTGGACTCCCCGCTGGGCGGCAGGCCCTCGATCACCCTGGAGTTCGACGACGCTCACGCCGTAGTCCTCGCGGCGGACCTGGACACCCGCCACGCGCGCGCGTGCGTCCTCTCGCTCACCGGCGAGATCCTCGCCGAGCACGGCGGCACGCTCGTCATCGAGGACGGCCCGGACGCCGTACTCGGCGAACTCGGCCGCTGGTTCGCCGAACTCCTGGAGAAGGCCGGACACCGGCCGTCCGAGGTCTGCGGCATCGGCCTCGCGGTCCCCGGGCCCGTCGACAGCGAGACCGGCCGCGTCGTCCAGCCGCCGATCATGCCCGGCTGGGACGGCTACGACATAAGAGGCCGCCTCGCCCGCGCCTTCACCGAACACACCGGCGCCCCCCGGGTCCCGGTCCTGGTCGACAACGACGCCAACCTCATGGCCTACGGCGAACAGCGCACCGGCCACCCCGACTGCTCGGCCTTCGTCCTGGTCAAGGTCTCGACGGGTATCGGCGCGGGAGTCGTCGTCGGCGGTTCCATCTTCCGGGGGATCGACGGCGGCGCCGGCGACATCGGCCACATCCGCGTCCCGGCGGGCGCGCAGGCGCTGTGCCGCTGTGGGTCCTACGGCTGTCTCGCCGCCGTCGCGAGCGGTGGCGCCGTGGCGCGACGGCTGGCCGAGACCGGGGTGCCGGCGGCGTCCGGCTCGGATGTGCGGGACCTGCTCGCGTCCGGGCATCCGGGCGCCGCCGCGTTCGCCCGCGAGGCGGGACGGCAGGTCGGGGACGTCCTGGCGACCGTGGTGACGCTGCTCAACCCCGGGGTGCTGATGATCGCGGGAGACCTGGCCGGAACGTCCTTCCTCACGGGCGTACGCGAGCTGCTGTACCAGCGGGCGTTGCCGCGCTCCACCGCTCATCTGCACGTACTGACCTCACGGCTCGGCGAGCGGGCCGGGCTGGTGGGCGCGGGGGCGTTGGTCGTGGAGCATCTGTACGCGCCGGAGCGGGTGGAGGAGCGGTTGCTCGCGCTGGGCATGTGAGGGCGGCGGGCGCGTGAGGTCCGTGGGCATGTGACGTCCGGGTTTCCGTCCCGAGACTCGTCCGGATGGTGAAATCCGGTCGGGTGTGGAAGCGTGATTCTCGCCACCTTTGATAGGGGTGGCGCTCAGGTGAGCGGATCTTGCGCGGCTGCACTTCTCCAAGGGGTGGCACTGCGTGCCACCCCTTGATCGTTCATCGATCGAAAACAGGCGAGCCGCGAACCGCTCATGTGAGCGCAAATGCGGGGCGATGAACCTTGCCGCGTTCAAGAAGTGAAAACATCCGGCGGTGTTCGCTTGCCGAGCTTTGACTTTCGATCCGCTGGCGGACTGCCGGTTACAGACGCATGACATGCAAGTGGACGTACCCAGACGCCTTCGATCTGGGTATGTTCCTGGCCGTCAGGGCAGCCACCCGCGTCCCGAGGAGTCGAGACCCGTGTCGGAAAACAAAGAACCCCACGTAGTGAAGTTCGTCTACGACTTCACCGAGGGAAACAAGGACCTCAAGGACCTCCTTGGCGGCAAGGGTGCCAACCTCGCCGAGATGACGAACCTGGGCCTTCCCGTCCCTCCCGGCTTCACCATCACCACCGAGGCGTGCAAGACGTACCTCGACAGTGGCGAGGAGCCGGCGGCACTGCGTGACGAGGTGAGTGCACACCTCGACGCCCTCGAAGCGACGATGGGTAAGAAGCTCGGGCAGGCCGACGACCCCCTCCTCGTATCGGTCCGTTCCGGGGCGAAGTTCTCGATGCCCGGCATGATGGACACGGTCCTGAACATCGGGCTCTCCGACAAGTCCGTGCAGGGCCTGGCGAAGCAGGCCGGCGACGAGCGCTTCGCGTGGGACTCGTACCGCCGTCTGATCCAGATGTTCGGCAAGACCGTCCTCGGCGTCGACGGCGACCTCTTCGAGGAGGCGCTCGACAAGGCCAAGGACGCCAAGAAGGTCGTCGTAGACACCGAGTTGGACGCGGCCGACCTGAAGAAGCTGGTCACCCGGTTCAAGCGGATCGTCAAGACCGAGGCCGGCCGCGACTTCCCGCAGGACCCGCGCGAGCAGATGGACCTCGCCATCCACGCGGTCTTCGACTCCTGGAACACCGACCGCGCCAAGCTCTACCGCCGCCAGGAACGCATCCCGCACGACCTCGGCACGGCGGTCAACGTCTGCTCGATGGTCTTCGGCAACCTCGGCCCCGACTCGGGCACCGGCGTCGCCTTCACCCGCGACCCGGCCAGCGGCCACCAGGGCGTCTACGGCGACTACTTGCAGAACGCGCAGGGCGAGGACGTCGTCGCGGGCATCCGGAACACCGTGCCCCTCGCGGAACTTGAGCAGATCGACAAGGCGTCGTACGACCAGCTCATGCAGATCATGAAGACCCTGGAGAACCACTACAAGGATCTCTGCGACATCGAATTCACCATCGAGCGCGGGCAGTTGTGGATGCTGCAGACGCGGGTGGGGAAGCGGACGGCGGGTGCGGCGTTCCGTATCGCGACCCAACTCGTCGACCAGGGGCTGATCGACGAGGCCGAGGCCCTCCAGCGGGTCACCGGCGCGCAGTTGGCGCAGCTGATGTTCCCGCGCTTCGACGACGAGGCGAAGGTCCAGCAGGTCGGACGGGGCATCGCGGCCTCGCCGGGTGCGGCGGTCGGCAAGGCGGTCTTCGACTCGTACACGGCGGTGAAGTGGTCGCGTTCGGGCGAGAAGGTGATCCTGGTCCGCCGCGAGACCAACCCCGACGACCTCGACGGCATGATCGCGGCGGAGGGCATCCTCACGTCGCGCGGCGGCAAGACGTCCCACGCGGCCGTCGTGGCGCGGGGCATGGGCAAGACGTGCGTGTGTGGCGCGGAGGAGCTTGAGGTCGACACCAAGCGGCGCCGGATGACGGTGCCGGGTGGTCACGTGGTCGAGGAGGGCGACGTGATCTCCATCGACGGTTCCAGCGGCAAGGTGTACCTGGGTGAGGTCCCGGTCGTCCCGTCTCCCGTCGTCGAGTACTTCGAGGGCCGGATGCACGCGGGTGCCGACGACGCCGACGAGCTGGTCGAGGCGGTCCACCGGATCATCGGATACGCCGACCGAGTACGCCGGTTGAGGGTCCGCGCCAACGCCGACAACGCCGAGGACGCGCTGCGCGCCCGCCGCTTCGGCGCCCAGGGCATCGGCCTCTGCCGTACGGAGCACATGTTCCTCGGCGACCGCCGCGAGTTGGTGGAACGCCTGATCCTGGCCGACACGGACACCGAACGCGAGGAGTCCCTCAAGGCTCTTCTCCCGCTCCAGAAGGCCGACTTCGTCGAGCTGTTCAAGGCGATGGACGGACTCCCGGTCACCGTCCGCCTGTTGGACCCGCCGCTGCACGAATTCCTGCCGGACATCACGGAGTTGTCGGTCCGCGTGGCTCTGGCTGAGTCCCGCCAGGAGTCCCACGAGAACGACCTACGACTCCTCCAGGCGGTCCACCGCCTGCACGAGCAGAACCCGATGCTGGGGCTGCGGGGTGTGCGGTTGGGTCTGGTGATTCCGGGCTTGTTCACGATGCAGGTACGGGCGATCGCCGAGGCCGCCGCCGAACGCAAGGCGGCGAAGGGCGACCCGCGCGCGGAGATCATGATCCCGCTCGTCGGCACGGTCCAGGAGCTGGAGATCGTCCGCGAGGAGGCCGACCAGGTCGTCGCGGAGGTAGAGGCGGCAACGGGTACGTCCCTGAAGCTGTCGATCGGCACGATGATCGAACTCCCGCGCGCCGCCCTGACCGCGGGCCAGATCGCGGAGGCGGCGGAGTTCTTCAGCTTCGGCACGAACGACCTCACGCAGACGGTGTGGGGCTTCAGCCGGGACGACGTAGAGGCCTCCTTCTTCACGGCCTACCTGGAGAAGGGCATCTTCGGAGTCAGCCCCTTCGAGACGATCGACAGGGACGGCGTCGGCTCCCTGGTGAAGCTGGCGGCGAAGGCGGGCCGCGAAACCCGCCCGGACCTGAAGCTCGGCGTCTGCGGCGAACACGGCGGCGATCCCGAGTCGGTCCACTTCTTCCACGAGGTCGGACTGGACTACGTGTCGTGCTCCCCGTTCCGGATCCCGGTGGCCCGGCTTGAGGCGGGGCGGGCGGCTTCGGTGGCGCAGGGGAGCGACCACCGGTAGGCGCATGGCCGACCTTTGGTAGGTCGTACGGCATCCAAGAACCCCGGGGCCGCTGTCGGTCATCCTGACCCTCACCGACGCGGCGGTGGTTCCGGATTTCGAGGGGAGGGGCGGGACCCTGTGCGGGGGTGCCGCCCCTCTCCGCTGCCGTCCGCCGTCACTCGCAGGCGACCCCGTCCCCATCCCGGTCGAGGTGGGAGTCGTAGCCGGGGTCGCCCCTGTGCAGGGGCGTGACGCCGGCCGCTCGGGCCGCGGTGCAGTTCGTGTAATAGGTGCTGCTGTCACCGGAGTTGGAGTCGTCGGAGCCCGAGCCGGAACCTGATCCCGAGCCGGAACCTGATCCCGAGCCGGTGCCTGCGGCTGCCTCCGCGGTGACCGTCTTCGTGACCTTGACCGTCTTCGTCGTGGTGACCGTGGGGGCGGGCGCCGGGGTGGCCGTCTCCGTCGTCGTCGCCGTGACGGTCGTCGTCGGCTGCGGGCTGGCCGCCGCGGGCTTCGCGTCGGCCGTCGTGTCGGTCTTCTTGTCCTGGCCGGAGCCGCCCGCGCCGATGCCGATGAAGAAGGCCAGCGCGAGGGCGGGGAGTACGTACCGCTTGCGGGCCCAGCGGGGTGCGGGACGGACCGGCTGGAACGGCGGCTGGGGCTGGGGCATGGGTGGTGTGGCGTACGGGTGGGTCATGTCGTCCCCCTGTGTCTGATGAGACATGGACCGTATTGCCCCGGTGAGGGCGGTGAAGGAGGAGTGACCATCTCGTGATGGACATGTCGCTCGGTGTGAGCGAAGCGGTGGCGCGTCGGCTCTCGTACGCTGAGATCCCAACCGCTCGCCGACGCTTGTCCACGCCCACCGAGGGAGCCCGATCATGTCCGGCTGGAACGAGAAGGCCGTCCCCGACCAGCGCGGCCGGGTCGCCGTCGTCACCGGGGCCAACAGCGGGCTCGGCTACGTCACCGCGCGCGAGCTGGCCCGCAAGGGTGCCCGGGTCGTGCTCGCCTGCCGGAGCGAGGTGCGGGGGAGTGAGGCCGCCGACCGGATCGTGGCCGAAGTGCCGGGCGCCGAGGCGCAGTTCGGGCGGCTGGATCTCGGGGACCTGGCGTCGGTGCGGGAGTTCGCGTCCACTTTTCCGTACGAACGGCTCGATCTGCTCGTCAACAACGCCGGGGTCATGGCGATGCCGTACGGCACCACGGTGGACGGGTTCGAGACGCAGTTCGGGGTCAACCACCTGGGGCACTTCGCGCTCACCGGGCTGCTGATGCCGGCGCTGCTCGACGCACCCGACGCCCGGATCGTCACGCTCTCCAGCTTCATGCACGTGCTCGCCAACATCGACATCGACGACCTCAACAGCGAGCACCGGTACAGCCGTTGGACCGCGTACTCCCGTTCCAAGACCGCCAACCTGCTCTTCACGCACGAACTGGCGCGGCGGCTCGCGGCGGCCGGTTCGGGGGTGGTCGCGACCGCCGCCCACCCCGGGTACGCCGCCACCAACCTCCAGACCGCCGGGCCGCAGGCGGAGGGGCGCAGGGGCGCCGAGCGGCTCATGGAGATCGGCAACCGGGTCTTCGCCCAGTCGGCGGAGGCCGGCGCGCTGCCCTCCCTCTACGCGGCCACCGCCCCCGACGTACGCCCTGATGCGTTCTTCGGCCCCCGTATCGCCATGTGGCGCGGGGCACCGGCACCGTCCTGGCGTGCCCCCTGGACCCTCAACGACGCGATGGGGCAACGCCTTTGGGCCGCTTCGGAGGAGCTGACGGGGGTTGTGTACGACCAACTCAAGGCGTGAGCACCCGAGTTACCGGTATTCGGCTTCTCGCCTTCACGCCGTCGCGCCGCTGTCCACCACCAGGTCCGTGCCCACCACCGACGCCGCGTCGTCCGAGGCCAAGTAGAGGACGGCGGCGGCCACTTCGGACGTGGCGGAGATACGGCCGAGGGGGAGCGTGGCCCGTACGCGTTCGGCGCGGTCGGCCTCCGTCTCGCCGGCGCGCAGGGACATCGGGGTGTCCGTGGCGCCGGGGCTGACCACGTTGATGCGGACTCCCTCGCGGATGTGGTCCACGGCGGCACCCTTGCTCAGCACGGCTACGGCCGCCTTGGACGCGGCGTAGGCGGCGGCCCCGGGGCTGCTCGTGTGCACGCCGAAGGTCGACGCCACGTTCACGATCGCGCCGCCGGACGGCTGGGCGCGCATCTGCCGGATCTCGGCCTGGAGCGCGAGGAAGACACCGGTGACGTTGATGTCGAGTTGGGCGCGCCAGTCCTCCTCGATGAGGTCGGCGAGGGGCTGCCCGCCCCGGAAGATCCCCGCGTTGTTGACGGCCACGTCGAGTGAGCCGTATCGGTCTACGGCTGCCTGCACCAGGGCGTTGGCGTCAACTGCCTTCGACACGTCGGCAGTTACCGCGAGGGCCTTACCGCCCCCGGCCTCGATCAACGCGACGGTCTCGTCGAGTGGTTCCCGACGTCGTCCTGCTATGACGACGTTCGCGCCCTCGGCCGCGAACGCGAGGGCGATTGCCCTTCCGATACCCGAGCCCGCGCCGGTGACGAGTGCGGTCCTGCCGATGAAGCGGGCGGATGTGTGGCGGCTGGTCATGATCTCCCCTTTTCTTGACCGATCGGTTCAGTATGAGGATGCGAGAAGGCACCCCGGAGAGTGCGAGAAAGCGCCCCGATTGAGCGGGGCTTCAGCCCAGCAACGTCAACGCCTGCTCCGCCGCGTCCCGCACCCGCGCCGGGTCCCCGGACGCCCGGCCGACCACCCGCAGCCCCTGCATCAGCACCAGCAGCATGCGCGCGAGGGCGAGCGGATCGCGGTCGGCGGGCAACTCGCCCTGTGCCTGCGCCCGCACCAGCGTCGAGCGCAACACCGCCTCCAGCTGGTCCCAGTTGCGCTCGACCAGCCGGGTCGCGGCCGCGTCGTGCGGGGCGAGTTCGGCCGCCGTGTTGGTCACCATGCAGCCCAGCGACCGTAGTTGTTCGTCCGCCGCCTCGGCCGCGTACCGCCGTACGATCGCCCGCACGGGCGGCAGCGCGGGGCCCGGCTGGGACAACTCCCGCACCATCGGGGTGAGTCCGGACCGGTCGTAGCGCTCCAGCGCCTTCAGGTACAGCTCGTGCTTGTTGCCGAAGGTCGCGTAGATGCTGGCCCGCCCGATGCCGAGGTGCTCGACGAGGTCGGACATCGACGTCGCCTCGTAGCCGCGCCGCCAGAACAGCTCCAGGGCTGCCCGCAGCGCGGCCTCGGGATCGAACTCCTTGGTCCTGGCCATGTTCGACAGCCTAGGTTTATCGAGAACGGTCAGTCAAGAAAGTCTGCCCGAGCGAGCCGAGCGAGCCGAGCAAGCCCAATACCCGAGCAAGCCGGGCAAGCCCAATAGGAGGGCCCGCCGCTCACGCGAACTCGGGGATCAGCTCGCCCACCCGGCGGATGCTGTCCATCACCCGCTCGTGCGGGATCGCCCCCACCTGCTGGAAGCACATCAGGCGGTCGATGCCCGCGTCCGCGTACGCCCGCAGTTTCTTGCGGCAGGTGTCGGCGCTGCCGACGATCAGGGAGTCCTGCGCAAGAGCTTCCTCGGCAGCTTCCAGTTCGCCGGCCAGGGCCTGTCGACCCTCCTCGCGGCAGGCTTCGCGGCGATTCTCACGGCTGTGCTCTCCGACGCGCAGATGACGTCGTGGGGCTGGCGCGTGCCGTTCGTGTTCGGCCTGCTGGTCGGCCCGGTGGGCTATTTCGTACGGCGCTACATGGATGAATCCCCGGCGCTGGCAACGGAGTTGGAGTCGGCCGCCCCGAAGCCCCCCCCGATCGTGTCGGTCTTCCGCGACCACTGGGGTGGGCTGCTGGTCGCCGGCGGCGCGCTGATCCTCTCGACGGCGCTGAACTTTATGCTGCAGTACCCGCCGACGTACGGCATCGGTCAACTGGGCGTCGACGCCTCGCTGTCGTTCACGGCACTGCTCATCGCCGGGGCCGTCCTGACCTTCGTCACCCCGCTCGTGGGGCTGCTGGGCGACCGCCACGGCCGGCTGCGCATCATGATCCCGGCCGCGGTGCTGATCGGCGTGAGCGTCGTCCCGCTCTTCCTGTGGCTCAACGCCGCGCCGTCCTTCCTCACCCTCGCGCTGTGCACGACCGTCCTCGCCCTGCTGAAGGCGGTGTACTTCGGCACGCTGCCGTCGGTGATGGCCGACGTCTTCCCGGCGCGGGCCCGCGCGACGGGCCTGTCGTTCAGTTACAACACGACGGTCGCGCTCTTCGGCGGCTTCACCCCGACGATCGCCGCGGCCCTGATCGAGGCGACCGGTTCGCCGGTGGCACCGGGTTACTACCTGCTGGCCACGGCCGTGTTGAGCACCGCCGCCCTGACGGCCGCGCTGCGCACGCACCGGATCCGGTGAGGAGGGGTGCCGTGGTGCGCTTCGCGACCCAGGGGCATCACGGCTCGCGCGTCACCGGGCTCGCCTCCCTCTCCTACGTCGTCACCCCGCCCGCACCTCGTACGTCGCCACCCGCACCGAAGCGTCGTCGAGACACTCCCCGGAGATCAGGTCGAACCGCTGTTTGAGCAGCGGCGACGCGACGAACGGGCGGCCCTGGTGGGTGCCGGTCAGGCCGCGGGAGAGGACCGCCGCGCCGCTGAACGGGTCGCGGTTGTCGATGCCGTAGAGGGTGCCGGAGCGGTCGCGGAAGAGGGCGACCTGGTGGCCGTCGGGCAGCAGGGCCGCCACCCCGCGGCCGGGGGTGAGCCGGTTGAGGTCGCAGACCGTGAACCAGCCCTCGGTGAGGTGGAGTTGGACCTTCAGGTCGGTCGTCTCGGGAGCCAGGGTCATCGCTGGGCGCTTCCTTCCAGGACGTCTGCGGGCTGCTGGGGCCGCATGCCGATGGTCAGCAACGGCAGGTCGGGCTTGATCTGTTCGCGCTCGGGGACGAAGCCGACGACCGGGTCCGGGGTGTCGGGCGCGTTCACGAAGGACACGAACCGGTCCAGTTTCTCCGGGTCGTTGATGGTGGTGGCCCACTCGTCGCGGTACCCGGCGACGTGCGCGGCCATCAGCGACTCCAGCTCCTCGCAGATGCCGAGCGAGTCCGCCACGACCACGTCCCGTACGTGGTCGAGGCCGCCCGGAATCCGCTCCAGCCACACGCTCGTGCGCTCCAGCCGGTCGGCCGTACGGATGTAGAACATGAGGAACCGGTCGATCAGGCGCACCAGTTCGGCATCGGACAGGTCCTTCGCCAGCAGGTCCGCGTGGCGCGGGGTCGCGCCGCCGTTGCCGCCGACGTAGAGGTTCCAGCCGTTGGCGGTGGCGATGATGCCGAAGTCCTTCGACTGGGCCTCGGCGCACTCGCGGGCGCAGCCGGAGACCGCCGACTTGAGCTTGTGCGGGGAGCGCAGGCCCCGGTAGCGCAGCTCCAGGTCGATCGCCATCCGGACCGAGTCCTGGACGCCGTAGCGGCACCAGGTCTGTCCCACACAGGACTTGACGGTGCGCAGTGCTTTTCCGTACGCGTGGCCGGACTCGAAGCCGGCGTCCACCAACCGGGCCCAGATCAGCGGGAGTTGTTCCACCCGCGCGCCGAAGAGGTCGATGCGCTGGCCGCCGGTGATCTTCGTGTAGAGGCCGAAGTCGCGGGCCACCTCGCCGATCACGATGAGTTTCTCGGGGGTGATCTCGCCGCCGGGGATGCGCGGTACGACCGAATACGAGCCGTTCTTCTGCAAGTTGGCGAGGAAGTGGTCGTTGCTGTCCTGCAGGGCCGCCTGTTCGCCGTCCAGGACATAACCGCTCGCGCCGATCGTCGGGGCGAGGGAGGCGATGACCGAGGCGACCGTCGGCTTGCAGATCTCGCAGCCGTCGCCGCCCCGGGCGCCCTCACGGCCGTAGCGATCCAGCAGATCCTGGTAGGAGTTGATCCGCAGCGCGAGGGCGATCTCGTACAACTCCTCGCGGGTCTGCGCGAAGCAGCCGCACAGGCCCTTGTCGACCTCGACGCCGTTCGCCTCCAGCTCGGCGGTGACCAGCTGGCCGAGCACCTTGACGCAACTACCGCAGCCCGTACCGGCCTTGGTGCACTTCTTCACCTCCGGCACGCTCGTGCAGGAGTGGTCCGTCACCGCGCCGCGGATCGCGCCCTTGCTGACGTTGTGGCAGGAGCAGATGACGGCCGCGTCGGGCAGCGCGGACGGACCGAGCTGGACGGCGCCCCCGGAACCGGCCGGCAGCACCAACTGCTCGGGGGAGACCGGCGGTACGGACCCGGTGAACGCGCGCAGCGTGCCGTACGCGTCCGCGTCACCGACCAGGATGCCGCCCAGCAGCTCACCGCCCCGGCCGATCACCAGCTTCTTGTACGTGCCCGCCCGCGCGTCGGAGTAGACGACGTCGAGGCAGTCCGCGGTGGCGCCGTGCGCGTCGCCGAACGACGCCACGTCCACGCCGAGCAGCTTCAGCTTGGTCGACAAGTCCGCGCCGGTGAAGGCGGATTCGTCCCGCGCGATGGTCGCGGCGGCCGTCTCCGCCTGCTCATAACCGGGCGCCACCAGGCCGTACACCCGGCCGTCCGCGGCCAGCGCGCACTCGCCGATCGCGAACACCTGCGGGTCGGTGACCGTACGGCACTGCTCGTCGACCGCGATGCCGCCGCGCTCACCGACCGACAGGCCGCAGGCGCGGGCGAGTTGGTCGCGGGGGCGGACACCGGCGCTGAACACCACCATGTCCGTGGCGAGTTGGGAACCGTCCGACAGCTTCATGCCGGTGACCGCGCCGTCCGTGCCGGTCACGATCTCCTGGGTGCCCACTCCCGTGTGGACGCTCAGGCCCATGTCCTCGATGGTGCGCAGGAGCGCGGCCCCGCCGCCCTCGTCGATCTGCACCGGCATCAGGCGCGGCGCGAACTCCACGATGTGGCTGGTGAGTCCGAGCCCCTTCAGCGCGCCCGCGGCCTCAAGACCGAGCAGCCCGCCGCCCACCACGGCACCCGTCGGCGCACCGGTCGTCGCCTTCGCCTTCGACTTCGCGTACGCCTCGATCGCGAGCAGGTCCTCGATCGTGCGGTAGACGAAACAGCCCTCGGCGTCCTTGCCGGGGACCGGCGGCACGAACGGGTACGAGCCGGTGGCGAGGACGAGCGTGTCGTACTCGACTGCCAGGCCGGAGCGGGCGGTTACCGTCCTCGACGCGCGGTCGATCGTCTCCGCCGGGTCGCCGACGTACAGCTCGATCCCGTGGTCCGCGATGAACTCCGCGTCCGTGAGCGAGAGTTCCTCGGGCGTGCGGCCCGAGAAGTACGAGGTGAGCTGGACGCGGTCGTAGGCCGGACGCGGTTCCTCGCACAGCACGACCACACGGTGCGTGGCGGTCAGGCCGCGCTCGGCGAGCGCTTCGAGGAAGCGCTGGCCGACCATGCCGTGGCCGACGAGCACGATGGTGGGCGCCACACGCGGATTCGAGGTCATGCCCAGGAGCCTGCGACGCCGGTGTTTCCCGACCGCATCCCACCTGTTTCCCGCGAGGAACGCTGCCCTCAGCGGGAGCGCGCGGGGGGTGTGAGGGTTCGGCGTGCGCGCCGGGGGTGGGGTGTGAGGTTCGGTTAACCGAACCCCCGGGTTCCGTGCAGGCACCATCGTGTACAGCGGGCTGCGGCGGAAAGCTGGAGACATCGGTTCACAGCAGTTCACACGGGCTGCGCCGACTCATGTACGCGACTCATGTGCAGGGGGACGCACCATGACCACCACCCGCGATCTGCCCACCCGGCCGCCGGCCCCGGACCCGACCTCCGTCCACGCCTGGAACCTCGTCCGCGCACCGTTCACCGCCACCACCTGGCGCCGCACGGCCTACGCACTCCTCGCCCTCCCGCTCGGCCTGGCCTGCATCCCGCTCGCCCTCGTCGGCGCCCCCACGGCCCGCTGGCAGCGAGGGCTGGTCCGCCGCTTCCTGGGCGCCGACAGCATCGACTCGTCCGGCAGGCCCCGCGCCGGCGGCCTGCCCCACGCCCTCCTCGCCACACCCCTCAACCTGATCAGCGCGTTCATCACGCTCTACGGCTGGGCGATCGTCCCCATGAACCTCGGCTGGCCGCTCCGCGCCGGCGACGACTACTCCAGCGCCTGGGGCGGCCCCACCTTCGCCGGAGCCTGGGCCTTCCACGCGGTGCTCGGCGGCATCGGCTTCCTCCTGCTGATGCCGTGGGTGGTGCGCGGCCTGACCGCCGTACAGGTCCGTGTCGCCAGGTCGCTCCTCTCCTAAGTTGATCCCCATGCCGAGCCACCGCTCCCGCCTCTGGTCCCGTCTCCGCACCCGCGCCATCGCCACGTTCGGCCGCCGCGCCCTGGCCGCCGTCCTCTACGGCGTGATCGCCCTCCCGCTCGCCCTCGTCGGCTTCTTCCTCACCCTCGTCGGGCTGGCGTTCGGTGGGGCGCTGTCGGTGACCACGCTCGGCCTGTGGCTGCTGGCGGCGACCGTGCGCGGCGCGCTGGCGCTGGGCGTGGTGCAACGGGGCCTCGCCCGACGGCTGCTCGGCCTGGAGATCGAGCAGCCCAGCGCGGGGGACGGGGGCAAGGGGGTGCTCGGCTGGCGCCGCGGCATCCTGCTCGACCGAACCGGCTGGCGGGCCGTCGGCTGCGCCCTGTTGACACCGTTCACAGCCGTTTTCGCGTACGCCGCCGTCGTCATCGGCTACATCTACGGCGCCCTGTTCACACTGCACCCGCTGCTCAAGCGCTGGAACTACAACACGGTTCACACCACCGAAGGCTCCACGCACTCCACGCACCCCGTGTCCACGGACCGCCACGTGTCACTGGAGTTCTTCGGTTACCAGCTCGACTCCTGGCCACGCTGGTTGATTCCGTTCACAGCCGGTTTGCTGTTGCTGGCCGTCGCACCCCTTCTCCTCCGTTACGCCCTCGGCCCGCAACGCGCCCTGTTGACCGTGCTGCTCGGCCCCGACGCCGCGACCCGCCGTATCCGGACCCTGGAGGAGACCCGCGCCCGAGCCGTCGACGACGCCGCCGCCACCCTCCGCCGTATCGAACGAGACCTGCACGACGGAACCCAGGCCCGCCTCGTCGCCCTCGCCATGCACCTCACCCTGATCCGTGAACTGGTCACCGCCGGCGCCGAACCCGACCGCGTCCTCACCGTCGTGGACACCGCACAGGGCAACGCCACCCAGGCCATCACCGACCTGCGCCACCTGGTCAAGGGCATCCATCCGCCCGTACTCGACGAGGGTCTGCACGCCGCCCTCACCACCCTCGCCGCCGACAGCGCCCTCCCCGTCACCCTCACCACCGACATCGGCACCCGCCCCACCCCGGCCGTCGAGACCATCGCCTACTTCTGCGCCGCCGAACTCCTCGCCAACGCCACGAAACACGCCCACGCCACGTCCGCCGCCGTCGACGTCACCGCCCACGACGGCCTCCTGCGCCTGCGCGTCACCGACGACGGACAGGGCGGCGCGACGATCGGCGCGGGCTCCGGCCTGACCGGCCTCCTGGCCCGGGTCCGCACGGTCGACGGCACACTGACCTGCGACAGCCCGCACGGAGGCCCTACGGTGGTCACGGTCGAACTGCCCCACACGTGACCCCGTACATGACCCCACACCTGAGCGGACCCGATCGGAGCGGCATGCGCGTCGTCATCGCCGAGGACTCGGCCCTCCTGCGCGACGGCCTGGTCCAGTTGCTCCAGCTACGGGACGTGGAAGTCGCCGCGGCGGTGGGCGACGCCGAAGCGCTCCTCACCGCGGTGGCGACACACGCCCCGGACGTCGCCGTCGTGGACATCCGCCTCCCGCCCACCCAGACGGACGAGGGCGTACGAGCAGCCGTACAACTACGCGACCGGCACCCCGCGACCGGCGTCCTGCTCTTCTCGCAGTACGTCGAGACGACCCACGCGGCCCAACTCCTCGGCAATCCCGCCGGGTTCGGGTACCTCCTCAAGGAACGGGTCGTGGACATCGGGGAGTTCGTCGGCGCGCTGGAGCGCGTCGCGGCCGGTGGCACCGCCCTCGACCCCGAGGTGGTCGCCCAACTCTTCGGCGCCGCCCGCCGATCCACCGCCCTCGACACCCTCACCCCGCGCGAACGCGAGGTCCTCGCCCTGATGGCGGAGGGCCGCACGAACCACGCGATCGCCACCGCGTTCACGGTCTCCGAACGAGCCGTTGAGAAGCACGTGGCCAACATCTTCGCGAAGCTCGACCTGCCGCCCTCGGAGACGGGAAACCGCCGGGTGCTGGCGGTACTTCGCTACCTGGAGAACGGCCGCTGAAGCTCACCGAAGCCCGCAGAAGCTCATGCCTACCGACTACCACTCAGGTGCGCGAACACCACCACGTTCCCCTGGTACCCCGTCGCCCGCGAGTACCCGCCCCCACACGTGATCACCCTCAACTCGGGCCGCCGCGCGGCCCCGTAGACCTTCTGATCGGGAAAGCGGCTCGCCTGATACACCTCGACCGCGTCCACCGTGAACAGCGCGACGCTCCCGTCCAACCGGTCCAGCTCGATGGTGTTGCCCTTCTTCAGGGCGCCGAGGTCGTAGAAGACGGCGGGACCGTCGGCGTTGTCGACATGGCCCGCGACGACCGCCGTGCCGGTCTCACCGGGGGTGGTTCCGGCCTCGTACCAGCCGGCGAGGTTCTTCTTCGCGGCCGGGGGCACGTCCAGGCTGCCGGTGCTGGTCAGCTTGAGGCCCATCAGCGGGGCGTTCACGTGGATGGCCGGGATACGGATGCGGTCCGGCGGCGACGGCGGCAGCGCGCGGGCCGCGGTACGCCCGACGGCCGGGTCGGGCCGGGCCTCGGCGGCGGACGGCTGCGGCGGGGCGTTCGTATCGGAACCGCTGCTCAACAGCCACGCGCCCGCGCACAGGGAGACCACGGTGACAGCCCCTATCGCGGTGTTGCCGTATCCACGAAGCATGCGGAAAACCCCTCTCCAGTAACTGGCCCCGCGCCCCCTCCGGGCCACGAGGGGCGTCGGACCCGGAGGGGGACGGGACGTGCGGTACCGGCGGACGGACAGCGGAGGGTGTCCGTCAGAACCTGTCGCCTCTCGCCCGGCGATGCAGGAGCCAGGTACCGCCCGCGGCGGCGACGGCGAGAGCCGCCACGCCGGCCGCGGTCTGCACGGGGTCGGGGCCCAAGGCGCCGCCGACCCCCGTCTTCACACTTCCGCGCGGCTGCACCTGCTGCCGCATCGAAGCCAGCGTCACCATCAGATCGCCGCTGACCTGCCGGCCGTCCGTGCACTTCGCGACGATCTCGTACGTCCCAGGCTGCGCACTCGGCGGCACCTTGAACTGCCCGATCGCATCGCCCTCGTGCGCGCTCGGCGCCAGCGTGAACGTGCCGGCGCCCACCGCGCTGGCATCACCGGCGGCCGTACCGTCGTCGCCGCACGCCGCCGTGTTCACCGTGACGTCGCCGCCCGGCACGGCGTTCGACGGGAACACCTCCAGACTGCCGGTCTCGCCGCCGTACGCCGGCGCGGTCGCGAGACCCGCGGCGGCGACGGCGAGCGCGGTGCCGGTCAGCAGACGGGCGGTACGTCGCATCGGTGCTCCTCCGAGCTGTGGTTGGCTGCCCTTCCGAGGAAAGTGGCACCGGGCCCGGCCCGCTTCCTGAGCGAGCGTCAGAAATGCGGTGAATGGGTGTCAGAAAGAGGCCGAGACGGCCCGTCCCCTCGCTGTTTCAGCAGGTCATAGGGGTACGGCGGCCCCGCCCCGAAGGAGTACCCGAAGAGCGCACGCCGCGCGGGTGAACGGGTGACGACCGGTCAGACTTGACCTCAAGAATGGTTGAGGTAACAGGCTGACCGGCATGGACACCGAGACCACTCCTCTGACCGTCACCGTCGTCATCGGCAGCAACCGCCACGGCCGCTTCGGCCCTGTCGTCGCCGACTGGCTCCTCACCCACGTCCGCGACCACCCCGACCTCACCCTCCAGGTCGTCGACGTGGCCGAGACCGACGACCTGCCCACGACCCTCGCCCCGACCCCGGAGGCCACCGCCGCCCTCGCCGGCATCACCCCGAAGCTGGCCGGCGCGGACGCCTTCGTCGTCCTCACCCCCGAGTACAACCACTCCTACCCGGCCGGCCTCAAGAACCTGATCGACTGGCACTTCACCGAGTGGCGCGCCAAGCCCGTCGCCCTCGTCTCCTACGGCGGCCTCGCGGGCGGCCTGCGCGCGGTGGAGCACCTGCGCCAGGTCTTCGCCGAACTCCACGCCGTGACGGTCCGCGACACCGTCTCCTTCCACAACGCGGGCGCGTCCTTCGACGACGCCGGCCGCCTCAAGGACCCGTCGGCCCCGGACGCGGCGGCGAAGGCGATGCTGGACCAACTGGTGTGGTGGGGAAGGGCGTTGAAGGAGGCGCGCCAGGTGCGGCCGCTGATCTGACGAAAAAAAGAGGGGGCGGCCGACACAGGTCGGCCGCCCCCTTCACACCGTCACTGACGGCTTGGTGCGCTACCCGGGCCGGTGGGCCGGGCGGACGTGTCAGTAACCGAAGATGCCCTGGAACGTGCCGCGGTCCCAGTCGTGGTCCGTCTTGCTGGTCGAGGCGTAGACGGGGCCGACGTGGTTGATGACACCGGCGAACATCGTGCTGTCGGTGTGCCCCGAGCCCTGCGAGCCGGTGCCCTGGACGACCCCGTTGTCGTCGCCGTGGGCGAGGGCGGCACCGGCGCCGCCGAGCAGGATGCCGACGGCGAGGACGGACGTGGTCAGGGCGGAACGCATACGCATGACTACTCCCAATGATCTTTGGAAGACGCGCCGGAAAACAGGCACGCCGGTCGGTTCAACGCCACAAACGATCACTGAAAGCGGCCTGCCACCTCGGTGACGCCACGTGGATCACTCCCTGATTCACTCAAACGGGAACGCGTCCCACGCCATAAGAACCGCAGCTCCGGAGCATGCATCCCGGCATGAGTGTGGACAAGGCGTACTTCACCGTCGGGGCCACCGTGTCCACGTACGACATCGACGCGGACGCGGCCGACCCGGCGCAGGACTGGCAACTCGGCGCGGCCTGGGGCGGGTTGCCGTCCGGCTGGGAGGAGGGCATCGACGCGGCGGTCGACCTGGGCCAGGCCCACCTGTACGTCTTCCGGGGCCCGGAGTACGTCCGCATCCCGTTCGCCACCCAGACCGTCGACGACGGCTACCCCCTCACCACCCGCGACAACTGGACCGGCCTCTCCTTCGACACCGTCGACGCGGTCATGAACTGGTCCGACGGAAAGCTCTACTTCTTCAGCGGCCCGCAGTACGTCCGCTACGACATCGCCGCCGACCGCCAGGACCCCGGTTACCCCAAGCCGATCGCCGACGGCTGGACGGGCGTCACCGCCGACTGGATCGGCGACGGCATCGACGGCGCGCTGAACCCCGGCAACGGCCGGGCGTACCTCTTCAAGGGCACCGAGTACGTGGCCATCGACTGGCACACCAAGAAACAGGAGGACGGCTACCCGCTCACCACCGCCGACCAGTGGCCCGGCCTGACCGGCCCCTACGACGCGATCTGGTCGAACGCGGCCACCGCCCCACCGACCGGGGGCGGCGGCTCGTCCAAGGCGGCCCAATTCCGGCTCTCCTACGGCGAGTTCGCCACCGCCAGCGAGACGGCGACCGGCGTGCCCGCGCTGGTCACGCTCGGCCAGGCGGCACTGGAATCCGGCTGGGGCACGGCCGCGCCCGGCAACAACTTCTTCGGCATCAAGGCGAAGGCGACCGACCCGCCCGAGACCCGTCAACTCCTCAGGACCCAGGAGGTGTTGGACCGCCCCGACGTGCAGTTCCCCGAGGTCATCTCCGTGACACAGCGCCCCGACGGCAAGTACCTGTACGTCGTCCGCGACTGGTTCCGCGTCTACGCGACCCCCGAGGAGTCCTTCACGGCCCACGGCAACTACCTGCGGAACAACGCCCGTTACGCGCCCGCGTTCGAGCACACCGACGACCCGTACGCCTTCGCGCGGGCGGTCGCGGACGCGGGGTACGCGACCGCGACGAACTACTACGACTCCCTCGCGTCCGTCATGCGGAACATCGAGGCCGCCACCTGAATCGGCCGGTCATTCACTTATCCGGGTGAATGACCGCAAGTCACCGTATGGGCGGCATATGACCCGGGCAGGACGGGGGGTATGGGATACCAACTGGGGGATCTGGGGCGGACGTTCCGCGACCAGATGTACAACGTGCTCACCGGCGGCGACGGCAGCGTCCCGCCGGCCAAGTCCAGCTTCATCACCTGGTGCATGCCCGGACTGCCGTACCAGGAGGCGGACTTCGCGTTCGCCGCGCAGGGCATCGGCACCGGCGCGACCGCGGCGGAGGACAAGCTCCTGCTCCAGCAGGCCTACAACTTCTCCTCGCTCATCGACTTCATCCCGGACGTGACCTCGGCGTACTCGTCGGGCCGCCAGGACGGGGTGTGGCGCAACGCGAGCGGCGCGCGGCTGAGTGAGATCTACGGCCAGATCCTCAAGTTCTCCAAGGTCGTCGACGACCAGCTCACCGACGACCAGAAGGCCAAACTGGACCGGTTCCGGGGCCTGTTGAGGGTGACGCGCACGGTGAAGGACATCGTCACCGAGCAGGAGAAGCAGGTCACCGAGGACAGCCCCATGCTCAAGGCCTACAAGGCGTGCATGCAGGCGTACGTCACCGCCGCGCTGTCGTACAACAACAAGCGCATCGCCGCGCAGGCCGCCGTGGGGGAGTCCGGCAAGCAGGCGGTCGCGGACTGGGCGGCCAACGCGCAGCTGTACTCGATGCAGGTCGCCGCCGCGATGGACGACTGGACGTCGAGCGGGTACCGCAACGAGGTCGAGGAGATCAACGCCTACATCGACCAGACCACCGAGAAGTCGATGCTGCTGTGGAAGCGCAACCTGGAGCGCTTCTACGAGGAGGCGAACACCAACGCGCTGGGCCCCGGCCAGTCCTTCTACTACACGACGGTCGTCCCCGGTGACTTCGCGAACTCGAACGGCTGGACCGCGTACTCGATGTACCACCAGATGGTGGACTCCCACAGCCACTACGAGACCACGTCCTGGTCGGCGGGCGGCGGCCTGAACTTCGGCCTGTGGAGCGCGAGTTCGGGCGTCACCTCCAACTCCCAGGACTACAGCGAGAACTACCAGGTCGACGACTTCTCGATGTCCTTCGAGATGGCCCAGGTGCAGGTCGTACGGCCGTGGTTCTACCCGGAGTTCCTGGAGAACCGCGGCTGGGACCTGCGCAAGGGGCAGGGCTGGAACTACGACCAGATGCCGTCCGACGGCGGCAACCCGCCCCAGGGCCGCTTCATCGGCTATCCGCTCCAGGCCCTGTTCATCAGGAACCTCACCATCCACTCCGCCTCGCTGGCCCAGGCGTTGCAGACCCACCAGAGCTCCGTGTCGGTCAACGCGAGTGTCGGCTGGGGCCCGTTCACCGTGAAGGGCAGTTACAGCCACTCCGAGTCGGACCAGCACTTCCACTCGGAGAACGACGGCGCGACGATCACCGTCCCCGGCATGCAGATCATCGGCTTCGTGAACCACCTGCTGGACAAGACACCGAACCTGCTCGACGGCCTCGACCCCGACCAACTGGTCTAGGGCGGCGGTCAGTCATGAACGAGACCGCTGAGGTGTGGGCCGCGTCCCCGGTGGACGCGGCGGCCATGTTCGGCCTGGGCGCGTACTTCCGCGGCCTGCTCACCGACCCCGACCACCTGGTCGCCGTACCGGTGACGCCGGTGGTCTACCAGGACAGCATGTTCCGCTTCGGCGGCGCCCTGGACTCGGCCCGGTCCACGGTCTGGGCCGAGTTCTGCGAACTGGTCAACAGGATCCCCACCCAGCCCACTTGGGCACCCCCGGCCACCACCCACCTGTGGGGCATCTACGGCGAGGTGCTCGCCGCCGACCTGGCCCGCTCCACCCTCACCGCCGAGGAGCACCAGCGCTACGACACGGCAGTCGCCTACCTCTACGACACCGGCGCCGACGGAGTCTTCGTCCCCTCGCCGGCCCTGCGCGACTACCGCACGGCCCGCCAGGCGTGGCTCCAGGCCGACACGGACTACCACCAGGCGGAACAGGCGGCGGCCATGTCGACCGACCCCGCCGCCCGCGACCACTGGACGCACGTGGACGAGCCCCGGCTCCGCCAGGCCAGGGACGACGCCATGGACGCCTGGCAGACCGCAGGCCACAAGGCCGAGGTCGAGGACGCCCTGCGCGAGACCTCCGAACTCGCCTCCAAGGCCCCCTCCAGCATCTGGAAACGACACCGCGACACCTTCAACCCGAACCTCCCCGACCAGTACACGACCGCCCCCAACGGCACGCGTTTCGCGCCCACTTACTACTCACCGGACGGTGCGCTGGACGACCCCTGGTCGAGAGTCGTGCTCCCGGAGGACATGCTCCGCACCCTGGCCGCCCAGGCCCCCGCGGAACTCAAGTCGGCGTTCGGCGACCGCGCCACCGACGACACGGTCTTCTCCCTCGCCTTCGAATACCGGGTGGTGTCCGTGGTCCGCCCCTGGCTGGACCCGCCGATGGAACTCTTCGGCTCCCGAGCCTGGCGCCTCTCGTCAGGCGTCGCCCCGCTGAGCGACGGCGCCACCCCACCCCACGGCCGCTGCCCGTCGTACGTCGAATCGGTCGCCCTGGCCCGCAACATCGAACTCATCCGCCAGGCCGTCGGCTACACGGAGACCCCGGGCGAGACCACCCTTCACGGCACCTGGACCCTGGACCTCGACAACGGCATCGCGGGCGGCGACATGAACACCGCCGACCTGTGGTGGGAGTGGATGACGGAGACCACCGCCCAGTTGGTGCCCAGCTCCCACGCCGGAATCGTCAACCTCGGCCAGGTCGACTACGACGCCTTCGACGGCCACCGCCTCTCGACCCTCACCTACGGCAGCACCCCCCTCACCGGCAACCCGAACGCGAGCAACCAACTGGTCACCGGGGACGTGTTCGCCGTACGGACGACGGAGGGCCGCTTCGCCAAGGTGCAGGTGGTCCAGTACGGCTACGACCTCCAACTCCGCTGGGTGGCCTACCAGCAGGCGACTTCGGCGACGCAGAGTACTGTCACCGGCCCGGACGACGTGTTCCTCGCGGGGTTCGTGTGCCGGCAGCTCCCGAAGAGCCCCGACCCGGACCCGGCACTGTCATGGTGACCCCCGAAACGGACCCCGAACTGGCCGTCCACGGCCTGGTGTTGCTGGGCACGGACACCGGCACGGACTCCGTGTACGCCGTCCACATGCCCACGTTCACCGCGCCCCACGACTTCCAGGCCGTCCTGCGGGTCACCCTGGACACGGACACCTACCGCACGGCCCGTAAGCGCTACGGCACGTCGGCCCTGTTCACGGTCAGCCCACGCACCCTCCTCCTCAAGGACCTTGGGCCGGGCGCGTCCTTCCCCGCCGACCTCTACTTCGGCCGCTTCGGGAGGGAGGGCGAGTTGTTGGGGGAGGTGCGGGTGGAGATCGAGGAGCGGCTGTACGTAGGCCACCCGACCGAGCCCACTATCGAACCGCCGCCCCTCCGCTACGTCCTCTTCGGCCGCGAACAGCTCTACCTGGCCCATGTGCTCACCCGCCCCCCGGACTTCGACCAGGTGCTGACGGCTCAACTGGCCGGAGAATGGCTGACGTTGGCGGGGGAGCAGTCGGCGCGCACGCTGACGATCCCAGGCCTCCCGGACGACCTGACGAGCCGCTTGCACCCGGGCGAGCAAGTCACCGCAGAGGGCACGGAGTTGCAGGTACTGGCCGAGGTGTACCTGGAGACGGCGGACCTGGCAGGCGAGGCCTAGCGCGTCAGCCGCAGCGACAATCCGTCGAGGACGACATCGAGGCCGTAGGCGAACTTGCCGTCGCGCAGGGCCACCGGATCGGTGCTCGTGGCGGCCGACTCGGCGTAGGAACCGGCGAGATGGGCGTGATCGGCGGCAGCCTGCTGAGCGGCCGGCATCAGCCGGGCGATGAACTCGGCCTCGCTCTCGCCGGACCGCGCGACCGTGGTCAGCCAGGCGGCCTCGGTCGTGCTCATCCCGATCGTGTACGACAGCACGGCGTCGATCGCGCCGCTCGGCTCGGGGAATCCGACGGCCGTGAACAGCGCGGCGAGCCGTTCGGAGAAGGACATGAGGTTCGGGCCGAGGTAGGCGAGCCCGGCCTGCCCGAGCACCGAGGACAGCCAGCGGTGCCGTAGCGCGGTCGTACGGAAGGACGCGGCGGCCTCGGTGACGGCGGCGCGCCAGTCGGCGGCGTCCGCGGCCGGGACGTGGATCTCGGCGGCGACCTCGTCGACGGCCAGTTCCATCAGCTCGTCCTTGGTCGCGACATGCCGGTAGAGAGAGGTCGCGCCGGCGTTGAGGCGCGCGCCGAGTTTGCGCATGCTCAGCGCCTCGATGCCGTCGGCGTCCAGCATCGCGACCGCCTCGCGGACGATCGCGTCCCGGCTGAGCGCGGGCTGGTCGGCCGCGCGCTGCTCACGGGCCCACACGGAGGGGATGGGGTTCGGCTTCGCCGTCGTCGGCTTGGTCCTGGCGGCCATGGGGACTCCTTCGCGCGGGCCGTGCGTACGTCGTTCGCATTCAGCGTACAGAGTTCAGGGATTGCGCACACTGTTCCGCTGTGCGTACAGTGTTCGCATCGAAGGAACGCTGTACGCACAAAGCGGGCCGATGACGCGGATGACTTGAAGGGAAGCCCCATGGAAACCCGAAACCCCCGGCGCTGGTGGATCCTCGTCGTGCTGTGCCTCAGCTCGCTGGTGCTGGTGGTCGACAGCATGGCGCTGACCGTGGCGGTCCCGTCGATGACCGAGAGCATCGGGGCGAGCGCCCAGGACACCCAGTGGATCCTCGACTCCTACATCCTGGTCTTCGCCGGCCTGCTGCTGACCTCCGGCAGCCTCGGTGACCGCTTCGGCCGCCGGAAGGTGATGCTGATCGGGCTGGTGCTGTTCGGGGCGGCGTCACTGGCGGCGACGTTCTGCACGAACCCCGGCGAGGTGATCGCCGTACGGGTGGCGATGGGGGTGGGCGGCGCGCTGGTCATGCCGTCGACGCTCTCGATCCTCATCACGGTCTTCGACGCGGAGGAACGCGGCAAGGCGATGGCGGCCTGGGGTTCGGTGTCGATGCTGGCGCTGGTCGGCAGCCCGGTGCTCGGCGGCGTACTGATCGACCACTTTTCGTGGCACTCCATCTTCTTCCTCAATGTCCCGGTCGTAGCACTCGCGTTGGTGGCCGGTGTGACACTGATGCCGGAGTCCAAGGGCCCCTGGCAGAAGCCGGATCCGCTGGGTGCGGTGCTGTCGGCGGTCGGTATGACGGCCCTGATCTGGTGGATCATCGAGATCCCGCAGCACGGCGCGTTCGAGGGCCGGGGCCTGGTCACCGTCGCGGTGGCGGTGGTGGGGCTGGCCGGTTTCGTGATCTGGGAGAACGTCACGCCGACCCCGATGGTCCCCCTGGTCCTCTTCAAGCACCGCAATTTCAGCGGGGGTTCGCTCTCCCTGACGCTGGTCCAGATAGGCAACGGCGGTCTGTTGCTGGTCCTCACCCAGTACCTGCAGTTCGTGCTCGGCTACTCGCCGGTGAAGGCGGGCCTGGCCTTCGTCCCGCTGGCGGTCACCGCGCTGGTCGGCAACGCGGCGGGCGCCAAGTTCACGGCGCGGTACGGCCATCGGTACCTGATCCTGGCGGGCATGCTGGTGATGGCGTCGTCCTTCGTTCTGCTGACGACGGTCACGGCCGACACCGGCTTCACCGTCCCGGCGGTCGCCCTCGGGCTCCTCGGCCTGGGCGCGGGCCTCGCGATGCCGGCGGCGGTGGGCGCACTGATGGGCACGATCCCGGCGGACAAGGCGGGCGTCGGCTCGGCCCTCAACGACACGATCCAGCAAGCGGGTACGGCCCTCGGCATCGCGATCCTAGGCTCCCTCCTGTCGAGCGGCTTCGCCGACGAGATGCCCTCCGGTACGTCCGAGGAGGCTCGCCACTCGATCGGCGGGGCGCTGACGGCGGCGCACGGGGACGCGGGGCCGGTCCGGGCGGCTCGGGAGGCGTTCACGCACGCCATGTCAACGACCTTCATGGTCAGTGCGGTTGGGGTTGTGGCGGCGGGGGTGCTGGCGGCGGTGGTGATGCGGGACGGGAAGCCGGGGGAGCCGGTGGCCGATGCCCAAGAGGGGGCAGCAGAGCGGGAGTTGGCTGCCTGACCCAGACCAACCTCAACTCACCTGGCGGACAAGGCCGTTGCCCACTGCGGGCGACGGCCTTGTCGTGTCGCCGTAGTGCTGTCCTCTCGGTAGAGGTCAAGACCTGTCGGGACAGGACCATTTGGAGATCCTCATGGTGCGGAGATCGAAATCGACCTCGATCGTTTCCGGTGCGCTGTCGCTCGTGACACGTGCGCGGACGGTGTCGGCCCCGGCGCTACGGGGGTCGCCGACGGTGAAGGCGGTGGTGGCTTCCACCTGCCCACACGTGGCCGCCAAGTCGCCGGATCCATTGCCTTCGAGAACAACTTCTCGCTTCAGTGCCGTCTCCGTGAAATGCGCCGTCATCAGCTTCCACAGCTTCGACTTCGAATCCCGTGCGGCAAAGGCATCCGGCAGAACCGAGTAGTAAGCCCGAAGGTTCTCCTGGGCCGCCGATATCCTGGAATCCTCGCCGTGACGGGAGGGATCTGCCGCAGATCGGTTCGCGCCCGCGGAATTCCAGAATGCGCTCGCACCGACTGCCGTCACGGCAATCGCCGCGATGACGGCGGAACGGGTCCGGCGTTGACGGCGTCGGATGCTTCGGCGACGCAACTCCTGTGCGGACACCGGCTGGTCGACCCGGACACTCTCCAACTGCACGATGCTCTCGGCGAGCCAGGCAGGACGCTCGTACTCATCCGATTCATTCGACTCACCCAACTCATCCGACATGGTCCACCTCCTGGTCCGGCAGGGAGGAAAAATGGCGGGCGAGCGACAGGCGCCCACGGACCAGCCAGACCCTGATGCTCCCGGTCGGCCAGCCCGTCTCGGCGCTTATCTGCTCGACACTGAGGTCGCACAAGTGGTGGAGGACGACGACACTTCTGTGCTTCTGCGGAAGAGTGCGAAGTGCCTCGACGAGAGCGACACGTTCGGGGGACGGGCCTTCGACGGGACGCTGTTCGTGATGACGCTGCATGAGCTGCACACCGCGCCGCACACGCCGGAAGCGGGATACGGCAAGCCGCCAGGCCGTCGTACGGATCCACGCCTCCTGTGAACCGTCGCTCGTGAACTTCCCCCGTCGACCCCAGGCCCTTATGAATGCCTCCTGCACGACATCCTGGGCCTCAGGCAGATCGCCGGTCATCGCGTAGAGCTGCCGAACGAGCCTGGGGTAGGCCAGTGCGTAGAACTCATCGAACTCCTCTTCCGCCGCGCCTCTCGCCACTCTTCCGCCATTCATATCCGTCCACAGAACGGCCAGGGGTCCTCTATGGGGGAAGTACGAACGGGCGCCGATCCTCCGCTACAGAGGCTCTCCGTGATCTGCATCACGGCATCCGGGTGTCGCGTCCGGGCCCCCGCGCTGCGTAGTCCACCTGTCCAAGTCGCACCGACAGCAGAGGAACTCTCATGCGCCATGCCGCCCCCCGTAAGCCGAGCAGGATGGGAACGACGTTCAGGACCGCCGCGGTCAGCGCTTTGGCGCTCGGCGGTCTGACGGTGGCGGCGGGGTCGCAGGTCCACGCGGCCACGGCGACCTCGCACTCCACGACGGACGACTCCGCACGCACCCAGAAGCAGAAGGCCGATGCGGTCGCCGATGCGGCCAAGGGGCAGGCTTCCCGGCCGGTGACGGACCCCGAAGCGGTGCGCACCCTCAAGATGAAGACGATCGCGCTGGCTCACGCGCCCAAGGGCTGATCGGCCTCACGTCTTTCTGAGAAAGTGTGACACTTTTGCGGGAAGTGTCACACTTTTTCGATATGAGTGGTCGAGGTCAGTGGGGCAGGTCCCCTGCGGGCAGGGAGGAGCGAAATGGATTCCCTTCCGCTGAGGGAGCGTTCAGTGATCGTCTCGAACGCACCCGTGCAGTACGGCGTCGCCGCCCAGCTCCGAGACCAACAGGGCGGTGTCTGACCCTCCGCACCTTTCCCGGCGGCACAGGTCTGCGTGACCGACTCTTCCGGGGCGAACTCACCCTCACGGAACGCGCCGTACGCATCTCCGTGTCCGACGCGAAGGGCGAGTTACGGCCGAGCCTCCGCTTGGACGTCGTACGACACCACACCACTCACAAGGCCCGCTCCATGCAGACCAGTTGATCCCGCTCGTCCCATGACTCGGTGACGGCGAAGCCGAACCGTTCGTAGAGGGCGATAGCCCCGGTCCGCCACTTCCACACCGACAACCGCACGGCACCCGCGCCGCTTTCCGCGGCCTGTGCGAGCGCGGCACGGAGCAGGCTGGACGCGACGCCCCGGCCCCGGAACGCCGGGTCCGTCCAGAGCCTCTTGATCTCCGACCGCCCGTCGACGGGGGCGGTCACCACCAGACAGCCCACCGGGGTGCCCCCGCTCACAGCCACCAACACGACATCGTCGACGAACGCGGTCCGAGGGTCCGAGATCTCCGCCCGGTATCGTTCCGGCAGCCCGCCCACATCGGCAACGGGCTCCCCCTTCTCGGCCTCCGTCCGCAGGTGGTAGGCCGCCAGCAACTCGCCCAGCCCGTCATCCGTGGAGAGAGTCCGGCCTGGTCGGCGGACGATGGAAACCTCGCGCTGATCAGCCATGACCTCAAGTATCCAGGGATTCCAGGAACGGCAAGTACGCAGCCTCAACCCTCCGGGCGTCGCGGTGGATGTACGCGCGGACATCGTTCCGCGGGGTCCCGTGCCGGGTCGCCCTTGCGGACGGCTCGGACTACGGCTGCGTGTTCGCGCCTGCTCATGGCCTCCCATGTGACACGGGATTGCTCCCGCACCCACCGCTGATCCAACGCGGGACTCCTTGACGACGGCCTGGTGGCCGTTCCTGAAGGGGATCGGTCCCCGGGAGACAGCTACGGAGGAAGCGGATGGGGGGAAGTCCCCATCACCGCACTGTCCGTCGCGTTCCCATGCGCTGCCTACGCATGGCGGAAGGGGCATCCAGCTCCGAGGAGGCCCTTCAGCTACTGGCCGCGTGGATACGGCAGCCCGAGACCTCGCACGGGCAACACGCAGATCACCAGACGCCCGCTGGGCACCCCCGGATCCTCAGGTCTTGGGCGAGCGCGAGCCGTACGCGGGTCCGAACACCACGAGCAGCACCAGGTCCTCGGTCACTTCTGTGAACCGGTGCTCTTCACCGGCCGGCACGAAGATCACCGCCCCGGGACCCACCTCGTCCGTCAGGCCCGGTGTCTCGATCCTGGCGCGTCCGGCCGTGACGACATAGATCTCGTCCTCGGTGTGCGGGCTCTGGGTATCCAGCCCGCCTACCGGGATGCAGTACGTCCCCACCGACAGATCCGCCGTCCGTAACTGTTCGATCCAGTCATTGCCCGCTTCGCCGGGCTGCTTCCACACGCCCGCGCCCTTGATGATCTCCATGACGGGACCCTAACGCCGGGCCCGGGGAGCACGACACCCTTGATCCTGCTCTCCCAACACTTCCCGCACAGCCCGATGCCCCACCCCCGCCAACACCGGATTCCGCCCACCCCGGTAGTAGTGCTCCGCCACCAACCCGAAGCACAACGCCCACCCCCGCCCCCGGCCCCACACCGCATCCTCGAACTCGCCCGCCTCGCGGAAGACTTCACGTGTCCCGGCGGAGAACAAGGCCCACGCGGGCAGCGCGTCCGCCGCTGGATCGCCCACCCCGAGGCAGCCGAAGTCGATGACCGCGGTGAGGCGGCCGGACCCGGTCAGCAGATTGCCGGGGAGGAGGTCGCCGTGGAGCCAGACGGGGGCGGCCTCCCACTGGGGGAGGGAGAGGGCGCGCTCCCAGGCCGCCGTCGCGAGGGCCGCGTCATGGGTGCCGTCCGCGCCCAGTTCCTCGATCGCCTTACGGACGTCCGCGTCCTGCGCACCGAGCGGCCCGCCCCGGAAGGACACCGACCCGCCCACCGCGTCCACCTGCCGCAGCGCCGCGACGAAACGCCCCAACTCGACTGCCGTGTCGGCGAGTTCGGTCGGCGGCGAGTCGTACGCGTTCTCCCCGTCCAGCCAGCTGTACACACCCCACCGCAGCCCGTACCCCCGCCCCGGCTCACCCATCGCCAGCGGCACCGGAACAGCGAGCGGCAACTGTGGTGCCAGCCGCGGCAGCCACCGCTGTTCCGTCTCGATCTGCCGTGCCCCGCCCGGCAGTCGGGGCAGCCGTACGACCATGTCCTCGCCCAGCCGGAACATCGCGTTGTCGGTCCCGGCCGAGGCGACCCGTGTGACGGTCAACTCGGCCCACTCCGGGAACTGTTCGGCGACCAGCCGGCGAACCAACCGCCCGTCGATGTCGAGTTCGTCGGCGTGCATCTTGGCGCTGGAGGACAAGGAACCTCACCCCACGCCGACCGCACTCCACGCCGCACCCACTGCGGCGTACTCCGAACTCCCCACCCCGTAAAGGTCCTTCGCCGCACTGAGCGTCGCCGTCCGCGCCCCCGCGTAGTTCGTCGAGGACGTCATATAGACGGTCAACGCCCGGTACCAGATGGCCCCGAGCTTGTCCCGGCCGATGCCGGTCACCGAAGAGCTGTTGCACGTGGGCGAGTTGTAGCTGACGCCGTTGATGGTCTTCGCGCCGCTGCCTTCCGCGAGGAGATACGCGAAGTGGTTGGCGACACCCGACGAGTAGTGGACGTCGAGATTCCCGACCGACGAACTCCAGCAGTCCGCCGAATTCCCGTCCTTGGACGGCTGGTCCATGAACCGCAGCGCCGCCTTGCCGAATCCAGACCGGACGATCTTCTCGCCGATCAAGTAGTCCCCGAGATCGGAGGAGTTGTTGGCGTACCACTCCACCAGCGTGCCCATGATGTCCGAGGTCGCCTCGTTGAGCCCGCCGGACTCGCCCGAGTACGTCAGCGCCGCCGTCTTGGACGTCACGCCGTGCGTCATCTCGTGCCCGGCGACATCCAGCGCCACCAGCGGACCGAGCTGCGTCCCGTCACCGTCGCCGTACGTCATGCAGAAGCAACTGTCGTCCCAGAACGCGTTGTTGTAGCTGTTGCCGTAGTGGACGCGGTTGTACGAGCCCTTGCCGTCGCCCGCGATGCCGTTCCGGCCGTGCACGTTCTTGTAGTAGTCCCAGGTCTCGTCCGTGCCGTACTGCGCGTCCACCGCCGCCGACGAACGGTCCGAACTCGCCCCCGTTCCCCAGTGGTTGTCGGCGTCCGTGAACACCGTGGACGGGGCGCGGCTGATGCAGATGCCGAGGATGCACAGGTCGGTCTTGTTCGCCGCGTCACCGGTGTACGTCCCGCCGCGCGTCGCGTCCTTGAGCTGATACGTCGATCCCGACAGCGTCGTCTCCAGCGGCACCGTTCCGCTGTACAGCGACTTCCCGTCACCCGTCGCCGTCTCCACACTGTCCCAGGCGTCGAGCTGGGCGCCGGTGCGGGCGTCGGTCAGCACCGTACGGGCGACCGGGTTGCCGAGCGAGTCCTTGGCGACCACGTTCGTCCGCCAGGCGAGTTTCGGGGTGCCGTGCAGGGCGTCAACTATCAACTGGGGCTTGGCGGTCACCCCCTTCAGCACCTCGCCGAGATTCGCCGCCCGCAGCGCGTTCACCGCCAGGTCCGCCGCCTTCGGAGCGGCCACCTTCGGCGTCACGGACGACAGGGATATGGAGCTCCGGGTCGCGCGGTCGGCGCTCCGGTAACTGCCGTTCGGGGCGAGATGGACCACGAAGTCGCCGCCGAGGACGGGAAGTTGACGGTACGTCCGGTCGTAGCGGACGTGCTGGGTGCCGTCCGCGTCGACGATCACGTCGCGAACGGACGTGCCCTCTGCGGCCGTCAGCCCCAAGCCCGCGGCATGGGCGATCAGCGCCGAGGCGGCGTTCGCGATCGCGGTGGTCCGGGACGGCCGGTCGGCCGCGTGGGCGGTGGGGGCGAGGGTGGCGGCCAACAGGGTCGCGGCGCCGGCCGCGACACCGGCCGTGGCGAGACGGGAACCTCGAATGTGCCGTGTCCGACTCATGGCTCTCCTCAAGAACGCAAGTGGGGGGCGTGGGGGCTGCGTTGATGTTGAATGAGATTTAAAGGGGCCATGACATGTCATGTCCATAGCGCGTGCAAAGACTTCCCGGCTTCCGACCCCCGGACACCCGCACTCAAGGAGAGCGATGGCGACCCCCTCGACACCCCTCCCCTTCTTCGTCTACGGCACGCTCCGCCCCGGCGAGCCCAACCACGACCTCTTCCTGCGCGGCCGCACGGACTCCGAGGAACGGGCGCGACTCCACGGCGCCGCCCTCTACGACGGCCCCGGCTACCCGTACGCCGTCGAGGCCCCCGACTCGGTGATCGTCGGCGAACTCGTCACCGCACGCCCCGAGGCCTACCCCCAACTCCTCATCGCCCTCGACCGACTTGAGGACTACGCCCCCGGCGACCCGCGCAACCTCTACGAACGCGTCGAGCTCCAGGTGACCCGCGACACCGACGGCACGCCCGTGCGCGCCTGGGTGTACCTCGCCGCCCCCGCCGTCACCGCCCGCCTCCGCGGCCACGGCAAGCTGATCGAGGGCGGCGACTGGATCAACCGCCGCTGAATCGCCGCTGAAGGGGCTTCAGTTGCCGGAGGCCAGCGCCCGCGTGATGCCCGTCTCCTTCGGCCCGAGGAAGTGCGGATCGGGGTGGAACATCACGTCCAGCGCCGCCTTGCCCGCCGCGAACACCTCGCGGGTGCCGCCGTAGTACCAGGTCACGTTGTGCGATTCGTCGACACCGACGCCGTACGAGTCGACACCCGCCGCGTCGCACAGCGCGACCGCCCGCCGGATGTGGAAGTTCTGGCTGATGAGTACGGCCTTGTCGACGCCGAAGATCTTCTTGGCGCGGACGCAGGAGTCCCAGGTGTCGAAACCGGCGTAATCGGTCACCACGCGCGCGCGTGGCACCCCGTGCTTCGCCAGGTAGACGCGCATCGCGTCCGGCTCGTCGTAGTCCTTGCGGCTGTTGTCACCGGTCACCAGGACGGCCTTCACCCGGCCCTCCCGGTACAGCGTCGCCGCCGCGTCCAGCCGGTGCGCGAGATACGGCGACGGCTCGCCGTCCCACAGCCCGGCACCGAACACCATGGCGACATCGGTGCGCGGCGCGTCCTGGAGGGTCCGCAGCCGGTCGGCCGTGGACACCCACAACCAGGTCGCAGGAAGCAGCGCGAGGACCCACCCGGCGGCCACCACCTGCACGAGCTGCCGCCACCCCGCACGCGTGCGTGGCAGCCGCGGCCGGCGAGGTCTCAGGCGGCGCATCAGACGTGTCAACGGGGGCCCCTCCGCGTTCGGTTCCGACACTCACAGACGCGCCGTGACCCGTGACGGTTCGCCGCCCGCAGTGTGACCGGCTTCACTGTGAACCCGTAAGCCGCAGGTCACGTCACCTCACACACCCCGGCACCCCACCGTGAACCCCCGGAAAAGCCCCGTGATTCCCGTGCAACGGGGTGGCAACCTCCCCCTGTCACCATCACTCCATGACGGCGTCGATCCCACCTCACGAGGAGTCCACCCTCGGCAGTACGCCCGCCCTCGTCCTGGTCGCCCACGGCAGCCGTGACCCACGCGCCCTGAACACCGTACGAGCCCTGATGGACCGAGTCCGCGAACTTCGCCCCGGCCTCCCCGTCCACCTGGGCCACATCGAACTCAACGAGCCCCGCCTCCCGGACACCCTCACCCGACTGGGCCCCGCGGAGGCCGTCCTGGTCCCCCTCCTCCTGTCCCGCGGCTACCACGTCAAGCAGGACATCCCCGAGCTGGCGGCAAACGCACAGGCACGCACGCGCGTGGCACCCCCTTTGGGCCGACACCCCCTCCTCGTAGAGACCCTCTACGACCGCCTGGTGGAGGCGGGTTGGCGAACGAGGATGGACGATCGGACTCGCCGGGCGAGCGCCGTAGTACTGGCAGCGGCGGGCTCCCGAGACCCGGACTCCAAGCTCGACACCACCCGCACGGCCCACCTCCTGGCCGCCCGCCTGGGCGTCCCCGTAGTCCCGGCCTACGCCTCCGCGGCAGCCCCCACGGTCTCCGAGGCAGTCCGCGCCCTCGCCGCCCGAGGCCACCACAGGGTGGCAGTGGCATCCTGCTTCACGGCTCCGGGCCGCTTCGCAACCCAGTGCGCGGAGGCGGCTCCGTGGATCGCGTCGGCCCCCCTGGGGGCCCACCCCGCGATGGCGAGACTGGTCCTCCACCGCTACGACCAGACGCTGGAAACAAGGGCGCCCATGGAACCGGAGTTGGCCTCGGCCTGATACGCGGGCAGGGGCGGCCCCCACGCACCCGCACCCGCAGCCGATCCGCACCCGGCAACCGCTTACGCGCCCCGCAACTCCCGAATTGTCACTACCGCCGCTTACTGTCGAAGCATGGAAGGCACCGCAGGCACCGCAGGTACGCGCACAGCAGCACCCCACCCCTACGACCCGACGTCAGTCGCCCGCTGGGCAACCGAGCCCGACAAACGCCCCGGCCGCACCGCCTTCCAACGCGACCGCGCCCGCGTACTGCACTCCGCCGCCCTGCGCCGCCTCGCAGGCAAGACCCAGGTGGTCACCCCAGGAACCCGCAGCCAGGCCTGGGACGCCAGCCCCCGCACCCGCCTGACCCACTCCCTGGAGTGCGCCCAGGTAGGCCGCGAACTCGGCGCAGCCCTCGGCTGCGACCCGGACCTGGTCGAAGCGGCCTGCCTCTCCCACGACCTCGGCCACCCACCCTTCGGCCACAACGGCGAACAGGCACTGAACGAATTCGCCGACGACTGCGGCGGCTTCGAGGGCAACGCCCAGTCCCTGAGACTCCTCACCCGCATCGAACCGAAGCGCTTCGTAAGAAGTGACACGACAGGCGAGATGGTGAGCGTCGGCCTCAACCTCACCCGTGCCGCCCTCGACGCCGCCACCAAGTACCCCTGGCCGCGCGGAGGGCACCCCACCGACCCCAAGTCCCCCAAGTTCGGCGTCTACGAGGACGACAGGCCCGTCTTCGACTGGGTCCGCAAGGGCGCCCCCGGCACGCGCACGTGCTTCGAGGCCCAGGTGATGGACTGGTCGGACGACGTGGCGTACTCCGTGCACGACGTCGAGGACGGCCTGCACGCGGGCCACATCGACCCCAACTGCCTGCACGCCGAACCGGAACGCCAGGAGATCTTCAAGGTGGCCATCGGCCGCTACGTCCCCGCGGACACGGCCCCCGACGAACTCGCCGAGGCACTGGACAGGCTCCAGAACCAGCCGTGGTGGCCGCACGGCTACGACGGTTCGGCCGTCGCGCAGGCCCGCCTCAAGGACGCCACCAGCCAGCTCATCGGCCGCTTCTGCCTGGCCGCCGAGTCCGCCACGCGCGCGGCGTACGGCACCGGCCGCCTCACCCGCTACGACGCCGAACTCGTCGTACCGCACGAGGCACGGCTGGAGTGCGCGGTCCTCAAGGCGGTCGCCGACCGGTACGTGATGCAGCGCGCGGAGCAGGAGCGCATCCGCGCCGACGAGCGCGTCGTGGTCGCCGAACTCGCCGAGGTGCTCACGAGCCGCGCCCCGGACGGTCTGGAGCCGCAGTTCCGCGCCCAGTTCGACGAGGCGCCCGACGACCGTGCCCGCAAACGTGTGATCGTCGATCAGATCGCGTCACTCACAGACGCGTCGGCGCGGTCTCTTCACGCGCATCTCACATCGCTGGGGCACAGTGACGCGAAACAAGCCCGAATGTGACCCTCCGTGGCCTGATCGGGCCACACCCCCTTCCCCCATCACAGTGCGTGCGGGACGCTCGCATATGGCGGCACCCTTACGAGGAGGCATCAAGTGGTCGACGCGGATCAGACGTTCGTCATCATCGGAGGAGGCCTGGCCGGCGCCAAGGCGGCCGAGACGCTCCGAGCGGAGGGCTTCACCGGCCGCGTGATACTGATCTGCGACGAACGCGACCACCCGTACGAGCGCCCGCCACTGTCCAAGGGCTACCTCCTCGGTAAGGAGGAGCGCGACAGCGTCTTCGTCCACGAACCCGCCTGGTACGCGCAGAACGACATCGAGCTGCACCTCGGCCAGACCGTCGACGCCATCGACCGTACGGCGAAGACGGTGCGCTTCGGGGACGACGGCACCCTGGTCCGCTACGACAAGTTGCTCATCGCCACCGGCTCCGAGCCCCGCCGCCTCGACATCCCGGGCACGGACCTCGCGGGCGTCCACCACCTGCGCCGCCTCTCGCACGCCGAGCGCCTCAAGAACGTCCTGTCGTCCCTGGGCCGGGACAACGGCCATCTGGTGATCGCCGGCGGCGGCTGGATCGGCCTGGAGGTCGCGGCGGCGGCCCGGGAGTACGGCGCCGAGGTCACCGTCGTGGAACCGTCCCAGACGCCGCTGCACGGCGTCCTCGGCCCCGAACTGGGCCAGCTCTTCGCCGACCTGCACGCCGAGCACGGCGTGCGCTTCCACTTCGGCGCCAGGCTCACCGAGATCGTCGGCCAGGACGGCATGGTGCTCGCCGCGCGCACCGACGACGGCGAGGAGCACCCCGCGCACGACGTCCTCGCGGCGATCGGCGCGGCCCCGCGCACCGCGCTCGCCGAGGCGGCGGGCCTGGAGCTGGCCGACCGCGCGCACGGCGGCGGCATCGCGGTCGACGAACGGCTGCGCACCTCCGACCCCGACATCTACGCGGCCGGCGACGTGGCCGCCTTCCACCACGCCCTGTTCAACACCCGGCTGCGGGTGGAGCACTGGGCGAACGCCCTCAACGGCGGCCCGGCGGCGGCCCGCGCGATGCTCGGCAAGGACGTCACCTACGACCGCGTGCCCTATTTCTTCTCCGACCAGTACGACTTGGGTATGGAGTACTCCGGCTGGGCGCCCCCGGGCTCCTACGACGAAGTGGTGATCCGGGGAGACGCGGGCAAGCGCGAGTTCATCGCCTTCTGGCTGAAGGAGGGCCGCGTGCTGGCCGGGATGAACGTGAATGTGTGGGACGTCACAGAGCCCATCCAGCAGCTCATCCGCTCCCGGGCGCAGGTGGACACCGAGGCACTTGCGGACCCACACGTTCCACTGGACAGCCTGGGCGTCTGAACCGTCTCGTCGTCACTGGTGTCAGTCCGGCCCCGTAGAATTCACGCGTGGCAGGACGGATCAACGACGAGGACGTGAAGGCGGTTCGGGACGCGGTCCCGATCGACGCCGTGGTGTCCGAGTACCTCCAGCTGCGGAACGCGGGCGGCGGCAACCTCAAGGGCCTCTGCCCCTTCCACGACGAGAAGTCGCCGTCCTTCCAGGTCAGCCCCAGCAAGGGTCTCTTCCACTGCTTCGGCTGCCAGGAGGGCGGCGACACCATCACGTTCGTGATGAAGGTCGACCACCTCACGTTCTCCGAGTCGGTCGAGCGTCTGGCCGCCCAGGCCGGCATCACGCTGCGGTACGAGGAGGGCGGGTACAACCCCGCCAACCAGCGCGGCGAGCGCATCCGCCTGGTCGAGGCCCACAAGGTCGCCGCCGACTACTACGTGGAGCAGCTCGCCGTCAGCCCCGAGGCGGACACCGGCCGCAAGTTCCTCGCCGAGCGCGGCTTCGACCAGTCCGCCGCCGAGCACTTCTCCGTCGGCTACAGCCCGCAGGGCTGGGACCACCTCACCCGCTTCCTCCGCGGCAAGGGCTTCACCGACAAGGAGATCCTCCTCTCCGGCCTCGCCCAGGAGGGCCGCCGCGGCCCCATCGACCGCTTCCGCGGCCGCCTGATGTGGCCGATCCGCGACATCGGCGGCGAGGTCGTCGGCTTCGGCGCGAGGAAGCTCTACGAGTCGGACAACGGCCCGAAGTACCTCAACACGCCCGACACCGCGATCTACAAGAAGTCGCAGGTCCTCTACGGCATCGACCTCGCCAAGAAGGACATCGCCAAGTCGTCCCGCGCGGTCGTCGTCGAGGGCTACACGGACGTCATGGCCTGCCACCTCGCCGGAGTCACCACCGCCATCGCCACCTGCGGCACGGCCTTCGGCGGCGACCACATCAAGATCCTCCGCAGGCTGCTCATGGACAACGGCAGCGCGCGCGTGATCTTCACCTTCGACGGCGACGCGGCCGGCCAGAAGGCGGCCCTGCGCGCCTTCGAGGACGACCAGAAGTTCGCAGCCGAGACGTACATCGCGATCGCCCCGGACAACATGGACCCGTGCGAGCTGCGCCTCGCCAAGGGCGACGAGGCGGTCGCCGACCTGGTCGAACCCCGCACCCCGCTTTTCGAGTTCGCGCTCCGCCAGATCGTCGTCCGCTACGACCTCGACACCCCCGCAGGCCGCGCCTCCGCCCTGGACGAGGCCGCCCCGATCGTCGCCCGCATCAAGAACAGCGGCGCCCAGCACGAGGTCGCCGTCCAGCTCGCCGGCATGCTCGGCATCCTGGACACCCAGTTCGTGGTCAAGCGCGTTGCCCAGCTGGCCCGTTGGGCCCGCGACCGCGGCGGCAAGGGCCCCGCACCGACACGCGGCGCGGCACAGCAGCCGTACGACACCATCCCCCGCACCCCCACCGGCGGCCCCGCCCTCACCCTCCGCAACCCCGTCTTCGCCACCGAACGCGAACTCCTCAAACTTGCGCTCCAGCGCCCCGACTTGGTCTCCCCGGCCTTCGACGCGTACGGCGTCGACGAGTTCACCGCCCCGCCCTACGCGGCCGTACGCGAGGCGATCATCGAGGCGGGCGGCGCCGAGTACGGCCTCCAGGACGCCCAGGACTACCTCGTCCGGGTCCGCGAGGCGGCACCGGACGACGCGGTCCGCGCGATGGTCACCGAGCTGGCTGTCGAGGCGATCATGCGCCGCACGGTCGACGAGAACTACGCGGGCGAGCAGCTCGTCACCGTCCGCCGAAGAGCCGTAGTACGCCGCATCGGCGACATCCAGGGCGCGCTCACCCGCCTCGGCAGCCACGGGGACTCGGCGGAACTGGCCGCCGTACAGAACGAGTTGTGGGTACTTCAGCAGTACGACCAGGCACTCCAGGTGCACGGCGCCACAGCGCTCTGAGCACGTAGTCACGGCACGGACTCAAAAAGTCACCGCACGCCCCTCGTGGCGGCGATGTGTCGTACTCCACACTGGGTTCCGGTGCCTGAGTCCTCGGAGCGCGGCCGATCCGTCCCCAGCGGGTCCTTCACCCCCGCGGTTCCGCTCATCGAGTACGGGACGGATTGCGGCGAGGCCGCCCACTCCGCCCCTGAAGTACCGCTGCCGTACCCCCTGGCAGCGATCATCCTGGAGGTCGCCCCCGTGCAGACCCAGACCCTCGACCAGACCGAGACCAGCACGACGGACGGCGCGGAACCGGAAGCGGAGACCGATGTCCTCGCGACCGTCCCCCCGCAGAGCCGTGCCGCGCACCACCCCGAAACCGCGGACCCGGAGAGCCCGCCCGAGCTCGAAGAACCGACGGCCGAAGCGGTGGAGCCCGCCGAGGCCCCCGAGCCCGCCGTACGGCCCCGCAGCCGGGTAGCCGCCGACAACGGCGCGCCCTCCTCGGACCTGTTCCGCCAGTACCTGCGAGAGATCGGCCGCATCCCGCTGCTCACCGCGGCCGAGGAGGTCGACCTCGCTCGCCGTGTCGAGGCCGGCCTGTTCGCCGAGGAGAAACTCGGCGGCGCGACCGACCTGGACAGCCAACTCGCCCTCGACCTGGACAAGTTGGTCGTCATGGGCCGGATGGCCAAGCGCCGCCTGATCGAGGCGAACCTGAGGCTCGTCGTCTCCGTGGCGAAGAGGTACGTCGGGCGCGGGCTGACCATGCTCGACCTCGTCCAGGAGGGAAACCTCGGCCTGATCAGGGCAGTCGAGAAGTTCGACTACGCCCGCGGCTACAAGTTCTCGACGTACGCGACCTGGTGGATCCGCCAGGCCATGTCCCGCGCCCTCGCCGACCAGGCCCGCACGATCCGCGTCCCGGTGCATGTCGTCGAGCTGATCAACCGGGTCGTCCGCGTCCAGCGCCGGATGCTCCAGGAGCGCGGCTACGAGCCGACGCCGGAAGAGGTGGCCGACCACCTCGACCTCGCCCCCGAACGCGTCAGCGAGGTGCTCCGGCTGGCTCAGGAACCGGTCTCGTTGCACGCGCCGGTGGGGGAGGAGGACGACGTCGCCCTCGGCGACCTGATCGAGGACGGCGACGCGACGAGTCCCGTGGAGTCGGCTGCTTTCCTGCTCCTCAGGCAGCACCTGGAAGCGGTGCTGTCGACGCTGGGGGAGCGGGAGCGGAAGGTCGTACAGCTCAGGTATGGGCTGGCTGACGGGCGTCCGCGCACGTTGGAGGAGATCGGGCGGATCTTCGGGGTGACCCGGGAGCGGATACGGCAGATCGAGTCCAAGACGCTCAACAAGCTGCGGGATCACGCCTTTGCGGATCAGCTGAGGGGCTATCTGGACTGACCCCGGCTGCGGGCAGCCACGACGGACCGTCACACACACGACGGCCCATCGTGGCACTCACCGCACAGCAGCTAGTCGACCTCGGCCACCGCCTGAGCGAACTGCGCCTTGTACAGCCGCGCATACGCGCCATCCGCCGCCAACAGGTCCGCATGCGCGCCCTGTTCGACGATGGAGCCGTTCTCCATGACCAGGATCGTGTCCGCGTCCCGGATCGTGGAGAGCCGGTGCGCGATCACGAACGACGTACGCCCATGGGCGAGTTTGGCCATGGCCTTCTGGATCAGGACCTCCGTACGGGTGTCGACGGAGGACGTCGCCTCGTCGAGGACCAGGATCGTCGGGTCGGACAGGAACGCCCGGGCGATGGTGATGAGCTGCTTCTCACCGGCGCTGACCCCCGAGCCCTCGTCGTCGATGACCGTGTCGTAACCGTCGGGCAGCGTACGGACGAACCGGTCGGCGTGCGCCGCCCGCGCCGCCTCCTCGATCTCGCCGCGCGTGACCTCGCGGGAGGCGCCGTACGCGATGTTGTCGGCGATGGAGCCGCCGAACAGCCAGGTGTCCTGGAGCACCATGCCGATGCCGGACCGGAGTTCGTCCCGGGACATCCGCGCGATGTCGACGCCGTCGAGGGTGATGCGCCCGCCGGAGACCTCGTAGAACCGCATGAGGAGGTTGACGAGGGTGGTCTTGCCGGCGCCGGTCGGGCCGACGATCGCGACCGTGTGGCCCGGTTCCACCGTCAGCGAGAGGTCCTCGATGAGCGGCTTGTCGGGGTCGTAGCGGAAGGAGACGTGCTCCAGGGCGACCAGGCCGCGGAGTTCCTCGGGGCGTTCGCTCGGCATCGGGTCGGGCTGCTGCTCCTCGGCGTCGAGGAGTTCGAAGATCCGCTCGGCGGAGGCTACGCCGGACTGGACCAGGTTCGCCATCGACGCGACCTGTGTCAGCGGCATGGAGAACTGGCGCGAGTACTGGACGAAGGCCTGCACGTCACCGATGGACAGCGAGCCGGACGCGACCCGCAGGCCGCCGACGACCGCGACCAGGACGTAGTTGAGGTTCGAGATGAACATCATCAGCGGCTGCATGACACCGCTGTTGAACTGCGCCTTGAACCCGGCCTCGTAGAGCGCGTCGTTCTGCTCGGCGAACAGCTCCGCCGACTCGTCCTGCCGCCCGAAGACCTTCACCAGGGTGTGCCCGGTGTACATCTCCTCGACGTGCGCGTTGAGCTTGCCGGTCGTGCGCCACTGCTGCACGAAGTGCGGCTGCGAGCGCTTGCCGATGCGGGTGGCGACGAGGAACGACAGCGGTACGGTCACCAGCGCGACCAGGGCGAGAAGCCATGACACCCAGAACATCATCGCGAGGACGCCGATGATCGTGAGCAGCGAGTTGATGAGCTGGCCCATCGACTGCTGGAGGGTCTGGCCGATGTTGTCGATGTCGTTGGTCGCGCGCGACAGCACTTCACCGCGCTGCCGCTTGTCGAAGTACGACAGCGGGAGCCGCGACATCTTCGTCTGCACGCTCTCGCGCAGCCGGAACATGGTCCGGTTCACCGCCCGGTTGACCATCCGGGTCGCCACCGCCATCAGCAGCCCGGCCACCAGGAACGTGCCCAGCGCGAGCAGCAGCACATGACCCACCGAGGTGAAGTCGATGCCCTTGCCCGGGGTGAAGTCCGTGCTCTTGAGCATGTCCGCGACCGAGCCCTGGCCGCGGTCGCGCATCGCCTGGAGGGCCTGCGCCTTGGTCGTCCCGGCCGGCATCTGCCGCCCGATGATGCCCGCGAAGACCAGGTCGGTGGCGTTGCCGAGGATCTTCGGGCCGACCACGTTCAGGCCGACGCTGATCACCACGCACACCAGCAGAATGCCGATGGTCAGCCGCTCCGGCCGGAACTGGCCGATCAGCCGCTTGCCGGACACCTTGAAGTCCATCGAACGGGCGTCGGGGCCCGTCCCGGCCATCATCCGCCCCATGGGCCCGGCCATCAGGCAGCCTCCGCTTCCGTGAGCTGGGAGAGAACGATCTCCCGGTACGTCTCGTTGTCCGCCATCAGTTCGTGATGGCGCCCCGTCCCCACGACCCGTCCCTCGTCGAGTACGACGATCCGGTCCGCGTCCCTGATCGTCGCCACCCGCTGCGCCACGATCACCACGGTCGCCTCGGCGGTCTCCTGCGAGAGCGCCGCCCGCAGCGCCGCGTCGGTCGCGTAGTCGAGGGCGGAGAAGGAGTCGTCGAAGAGGTAGATCTCCGGCCGCTGCACCAGCGTGCGCGCGATCGCGAGCCGCTGCCGCTGACCGCCGGAGACGTTCGTGCCGCCCTGCGCGATGGGGGAGTCCAGCCCGTTCTCCAGCCCCTCGACGAAGCCCTTGGCCTGCGCCACCTCCAGCGCGTGCCACAACTCCTCGTCGGTCGCGTCGGGATTGCCGTAGCGAAGGTTGGTCGCGACCGTGCCCGCGAAGAGGTACGGCTTCTGCGGGACCAGGCCGACCGTCTTGGCCAGCAGCACCGGGTCGATGGTCGACACGTCGACACCGTCGACGAGGACCTCACCGTCGGTCGTGTCAACCAGGCGCGGGACCAGACTCAGAAGGGTGGACTTTCCGCTGCCGGTCGAGCCGATCACGGCCGTCGTCTCGCCCGGGCGGGCCACCAGGTCGATGGACTTCAGTACGGGTTCCTCGGCGCCCGGGTAGCAGAAGCCGACCCCGCGGACCTCCAGGTGCCCGTGCCGGCGCAGCTCGGTGACGGGCGCGAGCGGCGGCACGACACTGGACTCGGTGTCGAGGACCTCCTCGATGCGCTCGGCACAGACCTCGGCGCGCGGCACCATCATGAACATGAAGGTGGCCATCATCACGGACATCACGATCTGCATCAGATAGGCGAGGAACGCGGTCAGATCGCCGATCTGCATGCCGCCGCTCGCGATGCGATGCGCGCCGAACCACACGACGGCGATCGACGACAGGTTCACCGTGGTCATGACCACCGGGAACATCAGCGCGAGCAGGTTGCCGGTCTTCAGCTGCATCTCGGTGAGATCGCTGTTGGCCTTGCGGAACCGGTCCTTCTCGTACTCGTCCCGGACGAAGGCGCGGATCACGCGGTTGCCGGTGATCTGCTCGCGCAGCACCCGGTTCACCGCGTCGAGGCGCACCTGCATCGACCGGAACAGCGGCCGCAGCCGGCGCACGATCAGCGTCACGCAGATGGTCAGCGTCGGCACCACCGCGATCAGCACCCCGGACAGCGGCACGTCCAGACCGAGCGCCAGGATGATCCCGCCGACGCACATGATCGGCGCCGACACGAGCAGGGTGAACGTCATCAGGGCCAGCATCTGGACCTGCTGGACGTCATTGGTCGTCCGGGTGATCAGCGAGGGCGCGCCGAACTGGCCCACCTCGCGGGCCGAGAACGACTGCACCCGGTCGAAGATGGCACCCCGGATGTCCCGGCCGACGGCGGAGGCGGTGCGCGCGCCGAAGTAGACGGCACCCGTGTTGCACACGACCTGGACCAGCGAGATCCCGATCATCAGGGCGCCGAAGGACAGGATGTAACCGGTGTCACCCTTCACCACACCGTTGTCGATGATGTGCGCGTTCAGGGTGGGCAGGTAGAGGGTGGCGCAGGTCTGCAGAAACTGCAGCAGCACCAGCAGGAGGATGGGTTTCCTGTAGGGCCTGAGATAGGTCCGCAGAAGTCGTATGAGCACGCTGGGTCTCTCGGAGTCGGCGGGTGGAGGGCGGGCGGTGTGCCCCTCGCCCCTATCGTCGGACACTCCACCCGCGTTACCTCAACCGATTAAGCCAACAGCAGTGCGCTACGGCCCGTTATGCACCCTTGAGTGCCGAATTCGTCCCGGCGACCGCACGTTCCTACGAGCGGAACGCGCCCGGATGGGTCTGTTCCCGTACGGACACGTACTGCTGCCGCACGGCCTGTCCTACGGCCAGTTCGTCGCCCGGCTCGAAGACCTGGGCGACCGGTCCCTGCCAGGGCGGCGGGTTGCGCGGGTCGAGGGTGCCCTGCGAGACACCGAGCGCCCAGGCGGCCTGCCGGGCGGCGCCGATCGCGGCGTAGTCGGCGGGCTGCGGTACGACGATCTGGGTCCCGAAGAGCGCGGGCGCCGCGGCCTGCACGGCGGGCAGCTCGGCGGCCGACCCGAGCAGGAAGAGCCGTCGTACGGCCACACCCCGCCCGCGCAGCACGTCCAGCGCGTCCGCGAGCCCGCACAGCATGCCCTCGAAGGCGGCCCGCGCCAGATGCTCCGCCTTCATCGACTCCCGCCGCAGCCCGGCCAACGTCCCGGCGGTGTGCGGCAGATTGGGCGTCCGCTCACCTTCCAGATACGGCAGGAACACCAGCCCGTGCGCCCCGGGCGTCGACTTCATCGCCAGCTCGGACAGACTCTCCAGATCGGGCAGCCCGAGCAGCTCGGCGGCGCCGCGCAAGGTCCGTACGGCATTCAGCGTGGTGACGACCGGCAGATGCATCCCGGTCGCGTCGGCCAGCGAGGTGATCATCCCGCTCTGGTCGACGAGCGCCTCGTGGTGCACGGCCATCACGGACCCGGAGGCGCCGAGCGACACGACCGCGTCCCCGAACCCGATCCCGAGCCCGAAGGCGGCGGCCATGGTCTCGCCGGTACCGGCGGAGATCAGCAGCCCCTCAGGGGTCGTACCGGCCGCGTCCGAGGGACCGATCACCTCGGGGAGCATGGCCTGGTGGCCGAGGGCGAGTTCGACCAGATCTGGCCGGTAACCACCACTGGCGGCGGACCAATAGCCGGTCCCGGAGGCCCCGCCCCGATCGGTCGTCCTCCGCACGGGCCGCCCGAGCAGCTGCCACACGAGCCAGTCATGGGCCTGAAGCAGCGCGGCGGTACGCCGTGCGTTGTCGGGCTCGGTCCTGTTCAGCCAGCGGAGCTTGGTGACGGGCTGCGCGGCCTGCGGTACGGAACCCACCGCCTGCGCCCACGCCTCGCGCCCGCCGAGCGCGTCGATGAGGTCGGCCGCCGCGACCTGCGCCCGCTTGTCACCGCCGACCATCGCGGGACGCACGGTGTTGCCCTGCGAGTCCACCGGCACGAGCGCGTTCTGCTGCGCGGACACACCGATGGCCTGCACACCTTCGAGCAGTCCCCCGCCGGCCGCCTCGCCCAGCGACAGCAGCCAGGCCTGTGGATCGACATCGGAGGGCCGCCCGCCGCCCTCGGTCTCGGTTTCGACCGGATGCGGCGCATATCCCTGCCTGAGCACGGACCCCGTGTCCGTGTCGCAGACGACGATACGAGTGAAATCGGGCGAACTGTCCAACCCGGCGACTATCCCCATGGCGGAAATTCTGCCGTACGGCGGGAGGTGACGGCGCCGGGTCGGGACTCCCTATGTGTTGCTGGTGCCCCAGTCGTCCTCGCCCGTACCGTTCGCGTTGCGCTCACGCAGGGACCGTACGCGCTGGGCCACCGAGTCGGGGACCCGGTCGCCGACCTTGTCGCTGACCGCGTGGTACGCCTTGCCCGCGTACTGGCGGCCCTGCTGCGCCGCCGTCTCGGCGGTGTTGCGGACGGCCGGGTTCTGCGCGACCTGGCGTGCCGACTTCTTCAGCTGCTCGTAGCGCTCGCGTCCGGCCCGAGTGCCCAGCACGTAACCCAGAGCCAGTCCGACGACGAACGTGAGCTTGTAGCGCATGACGGCCATCCTTCCCTTGCGTAGGTTCCCTTGCGTGGGCTCCGGGGCTCCGGCGCGGCATCGGTGCCGGGGAACCGATTGGCGGAGCACCCCCCTGCTTGCGCTAATGTATGTGTCGCAGCGAGCACACGCCCCCTGGCGAATACCCAGGGAGGTACGTTCGATGCAACGAGGCATTCCCCTGTAGCTCAATTGGCAGAGCAGCCGGCTGTTAACCGGCAGGTTACTGGTTCGAGTCCAGTCGGGGGAGCTTCGGTCTTCCGTAGCTCAATTGGCAGAGCAGCCGGCTGTTAACCGGCAGGTTACTGGTTCGAGTCCAGTCGGGAGAGCGCAGTCAGGAAGCAGTGATGAGGACCCCGTTGGGGTCCTTTTTCATGTCCCCCGGAACCGCTCGCGACGTGCCGCAGTCCTCATGGTCGTGCGAAGTCGACCATCCGAAGCAGGAGATCGTATGAGCGGCTATGCTGCGGCAGACGGCGCGTACAAATGTGCGCGACGCGCCGTAATGGGGCGGTAGCTCAGCCGGTTAGAGCAGCGGACTCATAATCCGTCGGCCGTGGGTTCGAGTCCCACCCGCCCCACCACGCACGTCCAAGACCTTGCGGAAACGTCTCATCTGGGTGCGGATTCAGGGCGTTGGCTGGGCGCGAGGATCCGGAAGTGGTGTCGCTGGGTGACCCCTGGGTGTCGTGAGTCGGCCCGGGCCACAGCGGACTGACCGTCAGACGGCCGGGTCGGTCAGAGGCTCAGTGTCCGTCGGCACCGCGCGAGCTCTACTGCCTGAGGTCGATCTTGCGGACCGACTGCCCTGTCGTGCGGGCGATGGTTTCGAAGTCGCGGTCGTCGTGGAGCAGCAGAGTGAGTTCCGCCTCTTCCGCGGCTGCGGCCATCAGGAGGTCCACGGGGCCCGCGCTGCGGTGTTCTCCCTTGGCGGTCAGCTGTTCCTGGGTGATGTGGGAGCGGCGGTAGACGCCGTCGGGCATGGGGCACCAGGCGTGGTGGGCGTCGAGTGCCGACTTCAGGTCGGCGCGGTCCGTGGCCGAACGGGCCGAGTAGAGGACTTCCGGTTCGGTGAGGTCGCAGATCGCGACGAGGTCGGCGGCGATCCTGTCGTCCCATTCGGCGGTGTTCTGGCGGAGCAGGACGCGGGCAAGGGCGGAGGTGTCGATGAGGTAGCCGGCGACGGTCACCCGTGCGCCCCGGTCGTCGGTCGCCGCGCCCGCGCTCGTGAGCCGGTATACGCGCTTGTCCAGCAGTAGGCCGATGTCCAGAGCACCCTCGGCCACCAGTTCGCGGGCCTCGTCGAGTGCCCGCAGGCGCCGATGGGCGGGCCGTGACTTCCCGCAGCGCGGGTTTGGGTGCCGCGGCGGGTGGAGGGCATGGCGGCGTCGGTCCTTGCGCCGGATTACCGGCGGATCGTGGCGGTGCTGGCGTCGGAGGCCGGCCGGGAGGGCATGCGCTGCCGGCAACTGGCCGCAGTCCTGGGGCTGGAGGCCGTCCCGGCGAGGTGGAGGGGCTGCGGCACCTGGCGCGTGACTACGAGATGCTGCCTGCCGACAGCCAGGCCGGAACCGGCAGCAACGGCCGCACCGCCCGCCACTCCGCCTCCGTCATGTCGGAGCCCTCGGGATGCGGTCCGGCCCGTCCGCCGCGTTGCCGAACCTGTGCACGCGGCAGTCACACGGCAGGGACGCCGAGTTGGACTCCACACACGCGGACGCGAATGACTGCGGCAACAGGGCCTCCTGGTGATCGGTTTGGTTCGTAACCCCGAACTACCAAGAGGCCCTGCTGTCATGCATCGGCTTTCACGCGATCACCCGATCAGGAACCCTGTTCGACCAGGCCGGCCCCGTGATCGACAAACGGATGACGTCTCAGCACAGACAAGGATCCGTACCCTGCCCCAGGCCGGAGATGTCGCCGTCCCTCAGCGCGCCGGAGTAGGCCTGCACCTCGTCCACGTCGCCATGCAGGTACTCGCCCCAGCCGTCGTCGGATCTGGCCCTGCCGATCTGGAGGGCACCGGTGCTGTGCCAGCCGTTGGGGAGGCTCGCGGTCGCCTCGGCGTTGGTGTAGCCGTCGAGGTAGAGCTTGATCGTGTCGGTGGCGTCGTCGTAGACCACGGCGAGGCGATGGCCTTGGCCCTCGCCTCCGTCCGCGCCCACGATCTGGGACACCACCTTCTCGGGGGCTCCGGCCTCGTCCTTCTCCGGCATCACCAGTTGCCAGGCGTGCGTGGACGGCTCGTAGCGCACCTTGAAGGCGTCGGTGTGCTCGCCTGCCTGCGAGAGCACGGTCATCGGGTGGGCGGGCTCGGAGTCCGCGAGGCGTACGACGACGCCGAGAGTGAAGCTGTCCCCGGTGTCCACGACGGGCCCATCGGCAGCGGCGTACCCGCTCTCGCCGTCCAGCAGCAGATGCCCGTCACCGACGAGTGGCGGCGGCACGTAGGTGCAGTCCGGGTCGATTTCCGGGATACAGGAACTGTCGGAGCCCTGGTAGATCGAAGCCCCCGTGCCGAGCCGCAGCGGCGCGCCGTCCGACTGCTCGGGGCTCACACCGTCCGTCGCGTTCTCCAGCGACCAGTGCCCGAGCAACTTCGGCTTGCGGTAGGCCAGTTCGGCTACCTCGTCCGGCACCACGACCCGGTCGTGAACCTGTACGTCACCGATGTCCCCGTGCCACTGGTCCCCATAGCCGGCAGCCCCGAGGGCGCGCCCGATCTGGAAAGCGCCGGCCGCCTCGGCGGGAGTCGCGTCGGCCGCGGTCCCGGCCTCGTGGCCGTTGACGTACAGTCGCGCCTTTCCAGTCTCGGCGTCGTACAGCCCCAGCAGATGGGCCCACTCGCCGGTCTCGGGGGCGCCGCCGGACACCTGTGCGCCGCCGATCGCGAACGACCAGGCGGGCCCGGAGTCCTGGTGGCGCAGCCCGAGGTCGAAGCCGGGTGCCCCGTCGGCATCCTGGCTGACGACGGTCATGTTCCGGTCGGTTTCGGCGGGCCGTACCCACGCGCTCACCGCGAAGGTCTTACGGATGTCGGTCGCCGGGGCGTCCGGGGTGAGAAAACCGTCGCCGCTGCCGTCGAGGCCGACCGTGGCGGTGGCCGTGGTGCCTGTGGGCACCGGGCCGGCGAAGGTCACGCCGGTCCCGGCACGGGCGGCGGTGCCGGTCTCGGCGGCGGCCGAGCTGGAGTCCGCCGGGTCGTCCAGCTTCCAGCGGGCGACGGGAGCACGGCCGGCCTTCACGTTGAAGTCGTAACGCGACTCCCCGCTGCTTCGGCCCGACCGGTCGATCGCGCGGACCGTCAGCGACTTGGGCCCCTCGGAGAGCGGCAGGTACGGAATGGTCACGGCCGCGCCCGGCCGCTCCGCGGAGACGGTGCCGTAAGGACCGCCCACGAAGCCGTACGTGTACGACACCACGTCGTCGGAAGGCGAGTCCATCGTGAAGTGGCCGTAGACGCCCACTCCGTCCACCCAGAACACGTCCTCCGGGTTGGGGTATTCGGGAGAGGTGATCGTCGCCTTCTCCGGGCTCACGTCGTCGTACACGAACGAGCAGACCGAGCCGTCGCCCTCGTCGCTCCACGGGGAGGTCGCCTTGCCGTCGTTCGCGCGGACATGCCAGGAGACGACGGTGTTCGCCGGGATGTCGTTCGGCATCGTCCAGTACTGGCGCGACCCCGAGGAAAGAGTGATGGTGGTGTAGGTACGCTGCTGTTCCACTCCGGCCGCGTCCGTCCACCACGCTTCGAACTCGCCACTGAGCGGGCTGGATTCGGAGGGCTGGTTGTCCTCCTCCGGGTCGTACAGCACTGCACTGAGCCTGGGCGGCGTCGAAACGTATGGCGTGTCGTCACCGGTCGCGCATGGCTTGCCTCCCGACTGGAGGTCTTGGACAAGCGGCTGATTCGGCGGAAGGTTGTCCACCGCGTACGCCGTCCCGGCAGCCGTGGCCAACAGCGCCGCCACACAGCTCCCCACCACCGTCCGTCTACGTCTGCCTGTCCTTGTGAACCTGGTCAAGTGGCCCTCCCCTGTGAGCGCTTGATGCTCGTGGATCACACGAGCGCCTGAAGCTAACAGAGACCACTGACAGCGCGGAAAGGGTTTCCTGGCCGACCTGTTCCAGAACTTCGGTGTCGTCGAACATCATCTCGTTGGAAAGGAAATCCGCTGCGCATGGTTTCGAGATCCTCTCCTCAGCCGGGGGAGAGGGTCCGTGAACCAGGTGTGCGTGGCCATCCGGGCAGCGTTCCGGACGCAGGTTGGACACAGGGATCGGAAAAGACTGACAAGGGCCGAGGAAGAGAGAGGCGCCAAACCCTGTCTGAACTGGGAAAAAGACCAAGATGGGCGTGGATCGACAAGGCCCGCCAAGATCCTTGAAGGACTCATGATCCGTCGGCCGTGGGTTCGAGTCCCACCCGCCCCACCACGCACGTCCAAGACCTTGCGGAAACGTCTCATCTGCCCGGCTGCGCGGACGCGTTGGCCCCGGAGAGCCCCCTTACACCGCGAGCAGAGTCCACGGATTCGGCTGAGCCAGCGCCAGCCGGGGTTTTCGCGCGGCCCAGTGCCGTACCGCCGTTTCCATGACCGCTGCCGGGTCGTGGACCGTGCGTGTGGGTTCGAAGGGCGTCGCCATGCTCGTGTAGCTCTGGAACATGGCGAGCAGTTGGACCGCCTGGTGCTGGAACGGTGAGAGGTACTGGTCCGCGAGGGGCAGGAAGAAGCGGTTCCAGGTGTCGGGCGGGACGAACGGGGGTTGCTCGATACCGGCGACGCCGTGCCGCGCGCGGAACTCGTTGAGGGTCCGGCACGCGATGCCGATCATCTCGGAGAGGCGCAGACTCCCGACGCCGCCCGCGATCACCTCGACGCGCGGAGTGGGCGGGGGAGCGGCGAGCACCGCGGAGGCGACGGCCTCCGCCACGTCGTCGACGGGGCTGATCTCCGCGTAGCCGTCCGGATCGCCGACGACGACCGCGGCGAGGCCGGAGACCAGGGCGTGGATGATCGTGTACGGCCCGGAGAAGCGGGCGATCCGCCCGTCGTCGCGCCGGCCCACGATCAGCGGCGGCCGCACGATCGTCAGCGGCCCGCCGTGCTCCTCGCGCACCAAGGACTCGCAGGCGGCCTTCGACCACTCGTAGCCGTTGCGGTACCCCTCGAACTCCGGGCCCCGCAGGTCCTCCGGGGCCCGCGTCCCGCCCACGTACGCCGTCGAGACGTGGACTACATGGGTGTCCCGGTCGGCGAGGGACAGCACCGCCCGCAGCGGGTCCACGTTGGCCGCCAGCGCCTCCGCCCTGCTCATCGTCCAGCGGGTGGAGGCCGCCGTGTGCACGATCACGTCCCAGTGCCCCGACAGCTCTGGCGGTGGCGGCTCGCTCCCGATGTTCCAGGTCGTCACCTCCGCGTCCGGCGCCCGTCTGGCCACCCGGATCAGGGGCCCGGGACCGGAGGGGTCCGCGCGCAGCCGGTCGACGACTTCGGTGCCCACCACACCGGTGGCGCCGGTGACAAGGGTTCGCATGGTGTTGACCGTTCCGTGAGTCGGGGGAGAGGAGACGGGTAACCGGTGGCGGGTCACGCCGGTGGGGTCAGGACCAGGCACGCGTTCTGGCCGCCGAAACCGAAGGAGTTGGACAGCACGGGCCCGCGCGCGATCGTGCGCCGACGGCCGATCACCACGTCCACCAGGTCGGCCTCGGGGCTGCCGAGCGTGTTCGCGATCGGCGGGACCACACCCCGGTCGGCGCAGAGCAGGCCCAGCAGTGCCTCCAACGCGCCTGATCCGCCGATGAGATGACCACTCACGCCCTTGACGGCGGTCAGCGGCGGCGACTGTCCCGCGAAGCACCTGTGGACCGCGGTCGCCTCCGCCCGGTCGTTGAGGACCGTCGACGTGCCGTGCGCGCTGATGTGCCCGATGTCGGCCGGTGCGAGCCCGGCGTCCGCGACGGCCAGCCGCATGCACTCGGCCGCCGTGGCCGCCTCGGGGTCCGGCGCGGCGATGTGGAAGGCGTCGCAGTTGGCGGCGTAGCCCGCGATCTCGCCGTAGATCCTGGCTCCCCTGGCGAGGGCCAGATCGCGTCGCTCCAGGACGAGTACGGCGGCGCCCTCGCCCATGACGAAGCCGTCGCGGTCGGTGTCGAAGGGGCGGCTGGCCCGGTCCGGTTCGTCGCAACGCCGGGACAGGGCCCGCATCTTGGCGAAGGCGCCCACGATGGTGGTCGTGACGGGCGCGTCGACGCCGCCCGCCACGACGGCGTCCAGCTCGCCGTACCGGATGCGGCGGGCGGCCTCGCCGATGGCGGTGGTGCCGCTCGCGCAGGCGGTCGCGTAAGTGGCGCAGTTGCCGCGGAAGCCGTAGCGCATCGCCACCCGGCAGGCCGCCGAGTTCGCCATGGTCCTGGGGACGGTGTGCACCGGCATCGTCATCGGGTTCGCCCCGTAGTCGAAGGTCGTGCCCTCCATCGTCCCCAGGCCGCCCATCCCCGTGCCGACCTGGACGCCCACCCGCGAGGACGGGAGGTCGGCGAGGGCCAACTCGCCCGCGTCCGAGACCGCGTCCACAGCGGCGCAGAGCAACAGCTCGGCCGCCCGGTCGAGTTGACGCCGCTCCCGCCGGGTGATGTAGGGCTCGATGTCGAACTCGGGTACCAGGCAGGCCATTTCCACGGCGACCTCGGGCTCCGCCTCCACGAGATGCTTTGCTACGGCGGCTGTCGACTCGGCGGCGAGCAGCCGCGCGTACGCCGCCTCGACGTCGTTGCCCGCGGGCGACCTGACCCCGAGTCCGGTGACGACGACCCGGGTCCGACCGGAAGAGGAAATGCCGTTCATACGGGCCTCGCCATGCGCCGCTCCAGCAGGTCGACGGCGTCGCCGACGGTCCTGGCCTCCAGGAGGTCGGAGACCTGGATCTTGACCCGCAGGACGTTCTCCAGCCGGGCGCCCACATCCATCAACTCCAGGCTGTCGATGCCGAAGTCGTTGCCGAGGTCGGTCGTCTCGTCGATGTCGTCCACCTCCGTGCCGAGGACGTCCGACACGGCCGTCCTGACGGTGAGGGACAACTCCGCGCGGCCGAGCGCCGGCGTGTCCTGGTCTTTGTCCTGGTCCTGGTCTTTGTCCTTCAGATCCATGGGGTCCATACGTGTCTCTTTCCTGTGCGCTGTGGGGGAGTTGGCGACGTGCGGAGCCCTACGGCCGGTCACTCGCCGCGCCGCGCCGCCGCGCCGATCGCCATGTCGAGGATGTCGGCTGCCTCCGCGATGTCCGCCTCGGTGCTGACCAGCGGCGGGAGCAGCCGTACGGTGCCCGGGCGGCCCAGGCACGGCGACACCAGCAGTCCCGCGCCGGCCAGCTCGATCACCACCGAGCCGGCCACCCCGGAGCTGGTGAAGTCGATACCGCGCAGCAGGCCCTTGCCGCGGGTCCCGGCGATCAACTCGCCGTGCCTGCCCGCGAGTTCGTCGAGCGCGGTGTCCAGTGCGGCGGCGAGTCCCGCGCCGTGTTCGGCCGCTGCCTCGATCGCGGTGAGCGCGGCGGGCAGTGCCGCGCAGCTGAGCGGGTGGCCCCCGAAGGTCGCCGAGTGGAGGAAGGGGTCGACGCTCAGCGGGGCGTACAACTCCGCGGAGCAGACCAGGGCCGACAGCGGTACGACCCCTCCGCCGAGCGGCTTGCCGACCAGGACGGCGTCGACGGGCAGGCCGGCCGCGAGGGCGAGGGAACGTTCCCCGCAGCGGCGCAGCCCGCACTGGATCTCGTCCGAGATGGTGAACGTGCCGTAGCGCTGGGCGTCGGCGCACCACTGGCGCAGGACGTCGACGGACAGGACGGCCGCGCCGTTCTCGCCCTGGACGGGTTCGAAGACGACCGCGGCGACCTCCCCGCCCCGGACCTCCCGCAGGACGGCGCCGGGGTCGTCGGGCGAGACGTGGACGACGTCGACGGCCGTGCCCAGCAGACCTCGCCGGTAAAGGGGACTGTGGGTGAGCGCGAGCGCGCCGAGCGACTTGCCGTGGAAGCCGCCCTCCGCCGCCACGACCCTGCCGCGTCCGGTGGCGAGGCGCGCGAGCTTGACGGCGACCTCGACGGCGTCGGCGCCGTTGAGCCCGAAGTACACCTTGGGCAGGGCCAGTTGGAAGTACTCCGCGAGCTGGGCGGCGGCGCGGGCGGCCGTGGGGTTGGCGAGGCTGCGGGTCGAGGTGGGCATCGTGTCGAGCTGCGCGCGTACGGCCGCGAGCACGTCCGGGTGCCGGTGGCCGAGCAGGGTGACGGCGTACGAACCGAAGTCGAGTGCCGTACGCCCGTCGGACAGCGTCACCCGGCAGCCGTCGCCGGACACCTCGGTCGCGCCCCGGCCCGCGAACGAACCGGTCAGGGCGAGCCGGGGGGAGAGGTGACGCCGGATCAGGTCGAAGGTGTCGGAGGGGGCTCCGATGGTCGTGGTCATACGCGGTCGGGTTCCTCTTCGGCCTCGCGGGTGGGCGGCGGGACACTCACCGGGGCGCTCAACTGGGCGTCGGTCGCCAGCAGTTGGCGTTCCAGCGCCGACAGCATCTGGGCGGCGTTCTCCCGCAGGGCGTCCGCCGCGACCGGGTTGAGGAGGTCGGCCAGGAGCGGGATGCCGATGTCGAAGGTGACGTCCAGGGAGACCGTGCTGTGTCCGCCGGGCGCGGGCCGTACGGCCCAGTGGCCCTCGAACTCGCCGAGATCGCCGGTGACTTGGCGGAAGTCGAAGCGCCGGGCGACCGGATCGAGGACCTCGTCCTCGGTCCACTGGAGCACGGATCCCTTGAGCCGTACCGCCCAGGCGCTCGTCCGGTGGTGGTCGTCGGTCTGCCGGGTGATCGTGACGGAGTCCACGCTGTCCATGCACGCGGGGAAGGCCTCCACGTCCACGACGGCGGCCCACGCGGTCTCCGGCGGTACGGCGATGGGGAGTTCGACCTCTACTCGGGGCATGGAGAGGGGGCACCTTTCTGGTCGGGGCGGCTTGGGGGACGCGTGGCCCGTGCGGGCAGGTGCGGGCCGAGCGCCTGGGTCCGTGCCGCCGCGAGAGCCGCGGGCAGCAGCCGGCGCAGCACCGCGCGCGGCAGCGGACGTAGATGGGTGATCGCGTACGACTGCTGGATCAGCCGGCAGCCGAACTCGACCTTGGGGGTGTACGCGGTCTGCGCGAAGCGGATGTGGCGGCAGCCCGTGTCGAGGGCCAGGCGGATCGCCGCGTAGTGCACGTTGTGGTAGAGCCGGGCCTCGTGCGCCAGCGTGTAGTCGAGGCCGATGCGCGCGCCGGTGGCGCCGGAGCCGCTGAACAGGCAGAGCAGGAAGGCGACTAGACGGTCGCCGTGTTCGCCGTCGAAGCAGGCCACGAGGCGTCGGTCCGGCCCGGGGGAGGCCGTGAGAGCGGTGAGGAAACCGGCGTCGAGGACGTCGAGCCGCTGGTCCGCCCGGTCCATGACCTGCCGGTAGAGGCCGAGCATCTGCGGTACGAGCGGGCCGAAGTCCTCGACGGTCTCCATCCGCAGTCGCGGGTGGGCGGCGAACTTGCGGATGTTGCTGCGTGCGTTGCGCCGCGGTTTGGCCGGGAGTTGCTCGATGTACTCGTCGAACGAGGCTGTGGACAAAGGGAGTTTGGTGTCGGGCATGCTCCGCGCGGGGAAGAAGCCCGCCGAACTGAGGGCGGTGCGCAGCGGGTTGAGACCTGCCGGGGTGAAGTCCTTGAAGACCACGGTGCCGAGGCGCTCGGTGCGCGCGAACCGGAGAACGGCGTCGACCAGCAATCGGCTGACCTCGTCGGTGAGTGGCCGGGAGGTGAGGACGTGGCCCTGGCCGAGGAAGTTGCCGCAGAAGAGCATCGGTACCCGCAGCAGGCGGGGCGCCAATTTCCTTACAGGGGTGAGGAGTTGGCGCTCACTTGGGCCGACGATGTCGTCGAGACGCAGGTTCCGGAAGAGCGCCAGGGGCAGTACGGCCTCGGTGTGCTGGCCTCTGCGGACCACCAAGTAGGCATAGCTGTCAGGGCCGATGGCGCCGGACTCCATGGCCTCGAAGACGGCACGGGACCACAACGGGTCGTCCGGCGGGGCCAGTTCGTGCCAGACCGACTCTGGCAGGAAGTCGATCGAACGCAGCACCTCGACACGGCAGGCGGTGTCGTCGGCGGGCTCCATGGGCAGCCCGCTCCTGTTCGTCGTCAGCACCGCGCTCAGCCGATCCGCAGGGGGGCGCCGTTCAGGAACTCCCGCAGAGGAGCGCCCATACGGGCCCGCGACGGCGGGTGGAAGGTGAGACCGGTGGCGGCGGAGGCGAGGTACGTGCTGTCGGGCGCCGTGATGAACGCCATGCCGCCGAGCGCCGCCTGGCACGCCGTGGTCGTACGGGCGATGGCGTCCTGCGCCGCGTACCGGGCCGACAGGGCGTCGACGAGCAGCGCGTCGCTCCACGCCTCCGTGTCCATGGCCCGGGCGACCGACTCGACGCCGAGCATCGCGGCCTCGATGTCGACCAGGAAGGGCGTCGGGTCCTGCGGGCCGCCCGCCTTGTCGAGGACCCGCTCGACGAGCGCGCTGGCGACCCCGATGTACCCGGCGGTCAGCAGGAGTTCGAACCAGAGGAAGCCGGCGATGTTCAGCTCGTCGGGGACGGCGTCGGCGGTGACCCGGGTGAACACCACCATCGCGGGGTCGAGTTCGACATCGGTGAGCACGACCTGGTCGCTCTCGGCGCCCGCGAGGACGGGGGAGCTCCAGAAGGGTCGTACCTCAAGTCCCGCTGATCCGGCCGGGATCAGGGCGACAGCGAGCCGGTCCACCCCGTCGTCGTCCTTCATCATCACGGAGGCGGTCAGCAGGTCCATCGAACGGGACAGGCTGCACGGCATCTTGCTGCCGTTCAGCACGATGCTCCCGCTGTCCGTGCGGCGGGCGGTGATGTGCGGCCCCAGGATGTTCTGGCCGGTGTTGCCCTCGGCGAAGCCCGAGGCGAGCAACAGCCCTTCCTTGGCGATGGCTTCGAGCAGCAGACCTTCCGCGCCGCTGCCGTTGCCGTACGCGGCGGCCTGCACGAGCCCCGCGATCGAGAAGTGGTGCATGGTCGTCGCCACCGCGAGCGAGGGACAGCGCGAGCCGACGGCACGCTGCACCCGTACGGCCTGGAGAGGTCCGGCGCCGATACCCGCGTTCTCGGTGGGCACCAGCAGCGCGGGGCCGCCCGCCGCGCGGAACTCCGCGATGGCCGGGCTCGGCGCGCTCTCCAGCTCGGCCAGCGGACGCCGGGCCAGCGCCGCGTCCAGCCCCGGCAACAGGGCTTCCACGGCGGCGCGTTCATGGTGCAGGAACTTCACGGGGGGTGCCTCTCGTCCGGCGGTGGGGGCCGGTGGGGGTGGGGAACTGGTGGGGTGGATGGCCGGGGCGGGGATGGGCGGCAAGCGGGGATGGACAGGTGGTGTGCTGGGTGGCGCGGGTGGGGTTGGGGCCGGGTCGGGGGTGGGTGGTTTGGGCTGTGTGCGGGGTGCGGGTGCGTGGGGGCTGGTCGCGCAGTTCCCCGCGCCCCTAGGGGGATTGGGGTGGGGCGGAGCTGGATGGTGGAGGCGCATCCGGATGGTGGGGGCGGAGCCAGGTGGTAGGGCGGATCCGCAAGGTCGGCCGGCTCTGGACGGTCGGTCGGACCCGGATGGTCGGCTGGATCCGGACGGTGGGGGTGACCCGGACGGTCGGTCGGATCCGGACGATGGGGGTGACCCGGTGGTCGTGGCTGGCGTCAGCCGTTCGCCGTCAGCGGCAGTTTCTCGAAGGACCGCAGGCTGATGGACTCACGGCGGCGGGGCGGGCCGGACGCGGCGAGGGACGGGAAGCGTCTCGGGAGCTGTTCGAGGAGCTCGGCGCCCTCCACGCGGGCGAGTGCCGCTCCCAGGCAGTAGTGGAGTCCCGCGCTGAAGCCGAGCACCTTGATGTCGTCGCGCCGGATGTCGAACGTGTCGGGGTCCGCATGCCGTTCGGGGTCGCGGTTGGCGGCGGCGAGCACGGTGGTCACATTGGCGCCCTCGGGGACGGTCACCCCGGCCACGTCGATCGGCCCGGCGGCGATGCGCTCGGTCATCTGCACCGGGGTGTCCCAGCGCAGACTCTCCTCCACGGCCCGCGCGGCCAGTTCGGGTCCGCTCACGAGCAGGTCCCACTGATCCCGGTGGGCGAGCAGCGCGTGCACCGCGAGACCGAGCAGGCCGGCGGTGGTCTCGAAACCGGCGATCAGGACGAGCACGAGGGTGTCGACGAGTTCGGTCTCGGTGAGCCGGCCGTCGTCGGCATCGCGCACCGCCAGCAGGACCGAGGTGAGGTCGTCGGCGGGCCGGGCCCTGCGCAGGGCGATGAGGCCGGTGAAGTACGCGCGCAGCGCCACGACGGCCCGGTCGGCGCGCCGCCAGTCCTCGGGGGACCGGACGGGTTCGAGCAGTCGCCCGGCGTCCTGACCCAGCCCGTGGAACTGCCGCTGCTCTTCGACGGGCACCCCGATGAGATGGCCTACGACGGTGACGGGCAGCGGATACCCCACCAGTTCCTGGAAGTCGGCGCTGCCGCCGTCCGAGGTGGCGTCGGCGAAGTCGTCGAGCAGGCGCGCGGTGATGTCCCGCACGGTGTGCCGGAGCGCGGCGACCCGGCGCGCGCTGAACGCGCCGCCGACGAGCCGCCGTAGCCGCGCGTGGTCGGTGCCGTTGCTGCGCAGCAGCGAGGAGTAGAAGAATTCCGCGCTCGGCCGGTCACGCCAGTCGGGTACCTCGCGCGCGCACCAGTCGAGATCGGGCACCAGGAATTCGGGATCGGTGAGGACGGCCTGACAGTCCGCGAATCGCGTCAGGAAATACGTGTTGAATCCGGCGTTGTAATAGACGGGTTCGGTCCGCCGCAGCTCCGCGAGTGCGGGGTACGGGTTCACCCTGCCCTCCGGGGTGAACATCGAGAACAACAGCGTTTCCGGACCCACCTGATCCTCTCCGGTCCTCTTCTATCTCTTCCTTCTCATCTCTTCCTGGTACGGATTCTTCTTGTACGGAGAGAAAAGAAATACATCGTTATGCAGCCTATTCGCGTATTGCAGCCTAACTACCCCTTCAGGCGCACTCTGGGTGTTCTGTCGGCTTGTGTGTGATTTGGGTGGCAATGCGTGCCCGTAACGAGGGAGGTGGGGAACGTCGGTGCGAATGTCACGCCTGGGCGAGCAGCGGGTCGTACGGGGTCGAGCGCCGGCGGCCGGACATGAAGGACAGGAAGTCCTTGATGAACGCGCTGCGGGTGTACGCACCGCCGGTACCGCCTCCGGTGCCGGTGGTGTCGCGGCGGAACGCGGTCCGGAACAGGGCCCGGTACTCGTCCGCGTCGATGTGCTGGTTTCCGTCCTTGTCGGTGACGTCGAAGAGGACCTCCGCCACTCTGATCAGCGCGGGACCGGCCAGGGACGGGGCGGCCGCGGCGTACTCCTCGGCGCTGACGCGGCCGTCGCCGTCGGTGTCGAGGGCGCTCTGGAGCTCCCGCCACCAGTCGGCGTACGCGTTGTAGAGCCTGGTCTCCTCGGGCTCGTCGAGGTCGAGGCGGGTGGACAGCTCGCGGGCCATGGCGGCGAGGTCGGGCCAGTCCAGGTAGCCGTCGCCGGTCTGGTCCAGCACCTCCCGGAAGAACTCCTCCGCGTCGCGCCGCATGCCTCCGGGTGCGGCGGCCTCCGATTCCGGTCCTGGTTCCGGGGCGAAGGGCGTGACGAGCCGGAGGAAGGCGCCGGCTCGTTTCATTTTCTGGTGCAGGGCGCGGACGGTCCGCGCGCGGGGGTCGTCGCTGTCGGGGGAGAGCGACAGCAGGTCGGCGATGTTCTCGGCGCGGATCCAGCCGTCGGGCAGGAAACGGGCCAGGCCCACGGTCAGGTACGCGCTCTGCATCAGGGTCTGGGCGCCGGGCAGTTCGGGCAGTCCCGCCCGGCGGCGGAACGGCTCGGGCAGCGAGGCCACGGTGATGGCCCCGATGACCGGACCGCCGACCGCGCGGCCTAGTGCCCACAGGGTGGGCAGACCGTTCAGCAGCGGCGGAGCGGGAAGGTGGTCGAAGAGCTTGTAGAGGATGATGCGCATCGCCTCCGTGTTCTCCAGCTCCTCCTCCACCACACGGTCGTAGTACCGCCAGAACTCGTGGAGGGTGGCGGGCAGTTGACCGGCCTCGTCCCCCAAGGCAGCGAGGAACGCCTGGAATTCGGCGTACAGCCTCTCCATGGTCCCCTGTTCCAGGGGCTGTCCGCTCAGCCGGAACATCGTGACGGTGCTCTCGAACAGCGTCGCCACCACCCAGGCGCGCGCCTCGGGGTCCAGCGCGTCGTACGGCCGGTCGTGGGCGTCGGTCCCGTTCAGCCGCGCGTGCAGCCGGTTGAGCCGGGCCGCCTCCCGCTGTCGTACGCCGTCGTCGGCGCCGAACATGCGCTGCAGACTCAGGAAGGTGTTGTACAGCCTGCGCCAGGGGTGGGCCACGAACGTGGAGCTGTCGATCAGGGCGGCGCCGATCTGCGGATGCGCGGCCTCCAGTACGGTCGCCCGCACCACGGCCAGGGCCCAGCGAGGATCGTTGAAGGACGCGTCGAACTGCGAGCCGGGGCCGAACATGGGCGTCAAGTCTCCAGCCGGGTGCGGCTGTTGGGGGATGCCGGAACCTGCGTCGGTCACGATCGAAGTTCTCCGTTCGGGAGGGGCGGGAGGCCGTTCGGGACGGGTGGGACGCCGCCGAAACGGCGTTCGCGCTGCCGGTAGGCGTGCAGGCACTCCAGGAAGTGCGGTGCGCGGAAGTCGGGCCACAGCACCGGCGGGAAGACCCACTCGGCGTACGCGACCTGCCACAGCATGAAGTTGGAGATGCGCTGTTCCCCCGAGGTGCGGATGACCAGGTCCACATCGGGGGTGTCGGGGAAGGGCAGATGGGCGGCGAAGGTCTGCTCGGTCACGCCGTCGGCCGGCACGCCGTCGCGGATCAGCGACCGCGCGGCCTCGACGATGTCCCGGCGCCCGCCGTGATCGAAGGCGACGGTCAGCGTCAGGCCCCGGTTGTCGGCGGTCAGCGTCATCAGGTCGGCGAAGTCCCGGGCCAGCGCCGGGGGAATACGGGGATCGGTGACACCGAGGAAGCGACAGCGGATGCCCCGCGCGTGCAGCAGCGGGGCGTGCTTGCGCACCACCCGGCGCACCAACCGCATGAGGAAATCGACCTCGGCGCTCGGGCGCCCCCAGTTCTCGGTCGAGAACGCGTACATGCTCAGCCACTCGACTCCGGCCGCCCGCGCCGCCTCGATGACGTCGATCGCGGTCGTCTCCGCAGCACGGTGACCGGACGTACGCGGCAACGACCGCTGAGCCGCCCACCGCCCGTTCCCGTCCATCACGCACGCGACATGCCGCGGCACCGCCCGCGGCCCCTCACCGCCCGCCTGCCGAGCGGCGGCACCAGAACCCCCAACGGCCTGCCGAACTGTCACGCCCGCCCCCCGACAGCGCAGCTCATCGAGCTGATCCGATCACCTCGACCGGTGATCACCTCAACCAGCGTGTCAGCGACGGGCGTTGTGCCAGGTGGGAGTTCCGTGACTTCACCCTTGGGACTTCCGTCCGAATCGGGTCCCCGGCTGAGCGGCCCAAGAGCATGATCCCCGCCCCGGTCGAGCCGGGGCGGGGATCGGGGCGGAGTCTCCGGTCAGGGTGGTCAGTCGAGTTGGGTGACCTTCGGGGTGTCGCCGGCCGACGCGGCGTCCGCCGGGGGCAGGGCCGTGGGATAGACACGGATGCCGCTGATCGCTCCGTTGGTGTATTCGCCGTAGGCGCCGGAGGACTGTTTGCGGCCGATCTCCAGGGGACCGGTGGCGTTCCAGGGGGTGTAGGTCCAGTCCCTGGTGCCCGTCAGCCTGCCGTTGACGTACAGGCGGATCTCCTTCGCTCCGGCGTCGTAGACGCCGAGCAGGTGGGTCCACTGGCCCGCGGTCGCCTTGCTGCCGTAGACCGCTCGCCAGGTGGCGGCGGTCGTGTCGGTGCTGTGCCGGCCGAAGGCCCAGGACTGGACGCCCGCGGAGTAGTACAGCTGGAAGCCGTTGTTCACGGTGCCGTTCTGGGAGAGGAACGTGCTGTTGGTCGTGGTGGAGAGCGAGTTGAGCTTGACCCAGGCGGACACCGTGAAGCTCTTGGACGTGTCGACGGCGGGGCCGCTCGTGGCGCCGTAGCCCGTGGTGCCGGTCAGGTTGAGGGACTTGCCGCGGGCGCTGTCGGTGGTCCAGGAGTAGGCGCCGGACAGGCTCGCGTTCAGGGTGCCTGTGCTGTCGGCGGTGGTGGTGCCGGTGCCTTCGGCGAGCTTCCACCAGTGGGTGGCGGTGTCCGTGACCGAGCCCAGGGAGACCGGGGCGGCGAAGTCGTAGGTGGGCGGGGAGGTGAGGACCGGGCTCTGCCGGTAGTTGTACTCGACGAGTTGGCCGAAGGCGTTCACGGTGTACAGGTCGGGCATGCCGTCCGGGGCGCCGGGGTTGGTGGCACCGAAGCCGACGGGGCTGTTGACGTCGCCCGGCGAGGCGACCACGGGGTACGCCGTCGGCGGCAGCGTCAGCCGCAGGCCGGTGTGGATGGTGGGGTGGAGCAGCGCCGGGACCAGGGTCGTGGCGTCCACGGTGATCGGGTAGCTGTAGAGCTCGCCGGTCGCCTTGTCGCGTGACCACAGGACCGGCTGGCCCTTGAAGGTGCCCGCGGCGATCAGCGTCTGGCCGGTCCAGTCGCCGTCGCCGAGCAGGATCGGGTTCTTGAGGTGGTAGCCGCCGTCGGACTGGTAGATCCACAGCTCCTTGTTCTCGACGGTGATGACGGCGGGGTAGTCGGTGGTGTTGCCGAACACGTTGCCGGGCGTGATGAGTTGGCTGATGTTCCAGGTGTGGCTGTCGTAGTCGGTTGCGCGGCAGCGGGTGTCGTCCGCGACGATGTCGGAGGTCGCGCAGGCGTCCTTGGTGATGAGGTCGTACCGCTTGCCGATGAAGCCGCCGAGCGCGGAGTACGGCGCCCTCGGGAAGGACGCGTCGTCCACCGGGTCGAGGTCGTTCTTGACGACGTAGAACTGCTTGGTCGTCGTGTTGTACGCGAAGAGGTCGTCGCCGTTCGCCCCGTGCAGGTTGCCGCGGTGGGCGATCAGGTAGTTGTTCCAGCCGGTGCCGTCCGGTGACTCGTCCTTGGTGGACACGGTGACCGGGCCGTTGACCGGCGGCGCCGTGTCGACCGGACCGGTCTGGACCGGGGCGGCGGCCTGGGCGGGGTCGTGGTCGCCCGGGATCAGGTCGAGGTCGCCCGTCTTCGTGGTGGCGAGCAGGTCGGGCACGCCGTCGCCGGTGATGTCACCGGGCTTGATGGTGGTCGCCGGGTTCCAGGGGACGGTGAAGGTGTAGCCGTAGGGGCTGGTGGAGATGTTGCCCGCCTTGTCGACACCGGCCACGTACAGCGTGTGCACGCCCCAGTCGCGGATCGGGACGGGGATCGTGGCGGTGGACCTGCCCTGGCTGTCGGTGCCGGTGGCGTCGACGCTCTGGCCGTCCGCCGCGGTGGGCGGGGAGTCGAGCTGCCACAGGGTGGAAGGTCACCACCACCGGCACCCTGGTCTCGGCCGCCAACAGCGCGGTCTGCCTGACCGACCCGGCGGCCTCCGCCACCGCCGGCACCCAGCTCACCATCGCCACCTGCGGCGGCAGCGGCCAGACCTGGACCGGCGCCGCCACCGGCGCCGTACCGGCGGGCCAGTCCCAGACCTTCACCTACGACGCCGAGGGCCGCACCGCCACCGTCGCCACGACCTCCGGCACCCACACCAACACCAGCAAGTACCTCTACGACGCGCAGGGCGACCTGCTGGAGCAGACCGCCGCCGTCGACGGCACCGACAAGACCCGCGTCCTCTATCTCTTCGGCGGCACCGAGCAGATCACGCTCAACGTCTCCGCCAAGACCTGGACCGGACTGCGCAACATCACCGGCCCGGACGGTACGACCGTCACCCGCTCCAGCAGCGGCTCGGTCAGCTACCAGATCGCCAACGGCCAGGCCACGTCCGTCACCGCCATCGACGCGTCCGCCCTGACAGTCACCCGCCGCGCCTACGATCCCTGGGGCAACCCGCGCGGCACCAAGCCCAGTTCATGGGTGGCGCCGGACGAGAACCACGGCTTCCTGGGGCAACCGGCGGACGCCACCACAGGGCTCAACCTCCTGGGCGCCCGTAACTACGACCCGGTCACCGGCCGCTTCCTCACCCCCGACCCCCTCTTCGAACCCGGCGACCCCAACCAGATGGGCGGCTACACCTACGCCGGCGACAACCCGGCGAGCGGGGCTGACCCGAGCGGTCTGATGCTGGAGGCCGACGGCGGCGGTGGCTACTGCGACTCGGCGTGCATGGCGGCCGCCAGCAAGCCGGACACCAGCACCTCCAGCGGTCAGAAGAAGCACCACAGCGGAGGCTGCCACGGCTTCTTCGGCTGCGCCGGGCACTACTTCAAGAAGGCCCTGCCCGTCGTCGCGACGGTGGTCACGGTGGTCGTCGTGGTGGTCGCCGTCGCGGTGGTCGTCTCCGCCTGCGCCGGAACCGTCGTCGCGGCACCCGCCTGCGTACTCGGCGCGGCCGAGGGCGCCGGAATGATCGGCGGTATGTTCGGCGGCGACTGCGCGGCCATGGGCTGTGGCGGAGCCGGCGGATTCGCCGCCGAGGAGGGCGACTCACCACCCGCCGGAGGCGGCGGCGACGCGGCCCCCAAGGCCGCCGCGGAACCGGCCCCGCACGACGGCTCCGGCAGCTCCGGCGGCTCGGGTGACGCCGCCGCCGACGCGAGCGCGGGCAAGGACGCCGCGAGCGACGCGGCCTGCAAGAACGCGGCCGAGCCGAAGAAGTCCGACGTCCAGCAGGACGCGGCGGCCGCACGGAAGGCGTCGGCGTCCTCGGACGACCCGGGCACCGGCAACTCGGGGACTGAGGACGGTCCCACGTGCAGCTTCTCGCCGGACACGCCCGTCCTGATGGCCGGCGGCAAGACCAAGAAGATCGGCAGGATCAAGACCGGTGACAAGGTCGAGTCCGCCGACGCGAGCACCGGTGAGCACCGTGGTTCCCGTGAGGTCGTGGCGACGCTCGTCCACTACGACAAGGACCTGATCGACGTCACAGTGAGCGTGGGCCACGGTCGTACGGCGACCCTGCACACGACCTCGAAGCATCCCTTCTGGGACGTCACCCTGCACACGTGGGTACCGGCGGGCAAGCTGACACCGGGCCATGCGCTCACGGCAGAGGACGGTCACAGTGTTCGGATCGCCCGGGTGCGGACGACGCCGGGGGCGGCCTACCGGTACAACCTGACGGTCCGCGAGCTGCACACGTACTACGTGGTCGCCGGTGGGGTGCCGGTGCTGGTCCACAATGTGTGCGGGAAGGAGCGTCATGCGCCCAGCTGCGAGTGCGGGACGCCGGGCAACGGGATACGAGGCGTTTCGCCGGCCTCCGGTGACACAGTCGTGCTGGGCCTCGCCGAGGTCGGAGAGCCGCTCGCCCAACGACTGGGCGCCATGACGTTCAACGGAGACAACTACTCGGTCATCCACAAAGACGGCGGCGGCAACGCCCAATGGATCAACGAGGTCAACGCGGCTGTGGGAAACCGGGACATCAACATCGTCGTGGATCTCGGCGGCCTGGACGACGCCCAGGAAGACCCGGTCCTGGTGTTCCACAATGCGGCGACCAAGGGGCGCGCCGCGAAGAAGGTGGAGGACGTGCGCGGCACCGAGTGGGAAATGGGACGGATCCAATATCACGTCTTCGTCAACGAGAGCCGCCCCTGGTCGGGTATCCAATGGTTCCGGAACGGCGTGGACATCACGGAGCAGATGCAGGACTACACACCATGAGTTTTCCCGATGCCCTGTCGGGCGCCGAACTGGCAGTGGTGCTCAACGCCCAACTCGGCGCTGAGTATCCGCACCGGTTCACGACATCACCGCAACGCCCCGCCCGCGGTCCCGTCTCGCTCACCGATGACCGTTCGCGGGCGGGCGTGCTCACCGGAAACGACGCCTACGTCCTCACGTTCGTCCGGGACAACTGGGGCTGGGCCCACGGAGCCACCCAGGACCGGCACCAGCTCGCCGAGGCGGCCCGTGCCTGGCTTGCCGGGACCGGGCTTGAGGAGATGGCCGCGCGCTGGCCCTTCGTGGAGTTCTCGGAGCTGCAACTGGCCTACGAGCGGGGCGACGCGCTGGAGACGCAGTGGCGGATCATCCGCCGTGACGCCACGGAGTACTACCGCGACGTGGTCGAACTCGCCGCGGAGAATCCCACGGTGCGCAGGTTCTTCCCGGGCCTGGGGCACAACTTCCTCTTCATGCCGCACCCGTTCACCCACGACATGCTGGCGTCGGTGGCATTCCAGAGACCGGGCCGCTTCCGGCTCCGCGCCCCCGGCCACCCGGAACCTCTTGCCGAGGGTCCCCCGTCCACCGTGATCACCAAGCTCGCGGAACTGCTCGAAAACCTGGAGGACTGACGTCATGGCGTATCTGATCATCGGCCTGATGGCCGTTTTCGCCGGGATCCGGGCCCTCGGGCTGCGGCGCAGGCAGCTGAGCGCGGCCGCGGCGCCGTCGTCGGTGATCCTGCGGCCGGCGGTGCTGGCCGGTCTCGCCGGGCTGGCCTTCGCGGGCGGGGTCTTTCTGCTGTTGGGCGGGATCGTGGTGCTGGCCCAGGGCTGACCGTGACGGGGTGAACAGGCGGCGCGGCACACCCGTACCCCCTGTCGTGACCCACCAGACACCGCAGTCATCACCCCGAGCCCACACCGCCCGCCTGCGCCGCGGCGCCGCACTCGCCCTGCTCCCGCTGGCCGTGGCCTGCGGAGGGGGCGAGGACGTCGCGGAGGAGAAACGCAAGTCGGTCGGGACCGCGGTGACCGCCGCCCCCGAAGCCGGCGTCGTCGCTCCCGCCAAGGTCGAGGTGATCGCCGGCCTGACCGGCTGCACCGCCGAGATCCGGATCGAGGCGGAGGAGCTGCGCGAGGGCCAGTGCAGGACCGAGCAGGGCGAGTACCGGATCACCACGTTTCCCGAGGAGCGCTACAAGGTGACCTGGCTCGACACCGCCGCGATGTACGGCGGCAAGTACCTCGTCGGCACCCGCTGGGTCGTCAGCGCATCGCCGGAGCTGCTGGAGGGGTTCCGTTCCCGACTCGGCGGGACCGTGCGGGAGTTGCGTCCCGTCGCGCCCACGACGGCGCCCTGAGTCACCCCTCCGTGCGGAGGTGGGTGAGCACCTCCTCCACCGGCAGGTCGAAGCGGTCCTTGTCGTCGTTCCACCGGCGCAGCACCGCCGCCGCGCCCTCCGCCATGTCCGCCGGCAGTCCCGCCGTGCGCAGGGTGGCCGCGATCTCCTCCAACTCCGGTGCCCAGCGCCAGGCCCGGGCGGCGACGCTGGGGAGCTGGTCGGTCTCGGCGAGGATGTTGGACGTCAACGCGCCTGCCTCCAGAGCCAGTTCGGTTGCCACGCCGTGGCGCGCGGCGAGGGCGTGCGACACGGCGGCCAGGACGCGGGCCGACTTCTGGTACGAGGCGTACGCCATCTTCAGCGCAGACGCGGCACCGAGCGAGGCGTTCAGGGGGCGGGCCGTGACGTGCGTGTCCTTGAACGCCCTTGCCACCCGGGCGACTTGCTCCTCGTCGCCGCTCAGGTACAGGCGCGGGGTGCTGCCCGGGCCGGGCGGGCCGCCGACGATCGCGCCGTCCAGCATCAACACACCGCGCTCCGTGCACGCCGCCGCGATACGCCTCGTACGGTCCGGGCTGATCGCGTTGGCCTCGACGTACACGCCCCGGAAGGGGTGGGTGAGGACCTCTCGCGCCACGTCCTCCGCCGCGTGCGGCGGGCAGACCGACAGGACGAAGTCGCTTGCGGCCAGGGCGGATTCGAGGGACCCGGCGGGCTCCAGGCCTGCCTCGCGGGCGCGTTGGAGGCTGGCGGGGCTGCGGCCCGTCGGGACGTACAGCACTCGGGTACCCGTACGGGTCGCCTCGCCGCCGACTCTCGCGCCCATGGCGCCGGGATGCAGCAGCGTGAAGGTGGTCGTCATGGGCCTCACCGTACGGACTTGATGTTGTTGGGAGTCGCGAGGGCGAGTGTGGGGCATAGGAGAGGGGCATAGGAGATATGAGCCTCGGGAGGGCGCCATGAACCGACAGATCCGCGTTCGCGTCAGTCGCCGGCCCATCACGCCTCGCGACGACACCATCGACCGCAGGACGCCGTCGGGGCGGATCCTGCCCTACTGACACCCCGCCTCCTGCTCTGCTGACACCCCTCCGACGCCGCTCTCACAAGGGCGACTGCCAACGGACCGTCGTGCCGCCACCGTCGCCGTCACCGGTCCCTCCGTCGTCGTACACCCTCAGTCGTACGGCGTCCCTGCCGTCCGGCAGAGGCGTCGTCGCGTCGATCGTGATCTCCAGCCGGGACACGTCGGCGCGGCCGGACGCGGCGGTGAGGGCGCGGCGGAGCGCGGCGAGGAGGTGGGTCGCCACCTGGTCGGGGACGACGGTGTCCACCGGGCCCCTGAAGTGGGTGGAGGGCTGGAAGCCCAGGACAGCGGAGGCGGCGGCCGTCTCGCGAAGTACCTTGCCCCGTACGCTCGTCGGCGCCTCCGCCGGAGGTTGTTGCAGGGCGAAGATCGCCGTGCGGACCTCCTGGATCGTCGACTGGAGTTCGTCCACCGCGCGCCCGAGGAGCTCGTGGGCCTGGTCCGTGTCCTCGGTTCTGCGCTGCGTGGACTCCAGCAACATGCCGGTGGCGAAAAGGCGTTGGACGACCAGATCGTGCAGGTCGCGGGCGATCCGGTCCCGGTCCTCGTAGACCGCGAGGCGTTCACGGCCGTGCTGCGCGTCGGCCAGCACCAGCGCGAGGGCGGCCTGGGACGCGAACTGCGTTGCCAGCAGGCGTTCTACGGCCGTGTAAGGGCGGTCGCCCGGACGACGCGGGAGAGCCAGGGTGCCGATGAGACGGCCGTCCGCCTGGAGCGGAAGCATCATGCTGGGGCCGAACCGGTGCCGTACATGCGTCGTCATGCGCGGGTCGGTCGCCGAGTCGTCGATGAACACCGGTTCACCGCCCAGGAGTTGGACGAGGACGGGGCTGCCGGGCTCGATGGTCGTACCGACGATGTCGCCCGGGTCCTCGTAGGCGGACGCGGTGACGATCTCCATGCCGCCCGCCGCCGTGCGCTGCAGGATCACGCCCGCGGCGGCGTCGGCGAGGGCCCGCGCGCCCTCCGCGACCGTCTTCAGCGCGTCGGCCGCGGTCTCGCCGGTGAGCAGCGCGGTGGTGACGGCCGCCGCGCCCTCGATCCAGCGTTCGCGCTGCCGGGCCGTCTCGTACAGGCGGGCGTTGCCGATCGCGATGCCGGCCTGGGCGGCGAGCACGTGCAGGAGCTGCTCGTCCTCGGCGGTGAAGGGGGCGCAGTGTTGCTTGCCGGCCAGGTGGAGGTGGCCGAACACCTCGTCGTGGACGTGGATCGGCACGCTGAGCACCCCCGCGGGCGGCGGCTCGGCCCCGCCCGTACGGATCTCGGTGAGGCCGTCCTGCCCGGGGTCCGTGGTCCCGAGCGCCGCGTACCGCGCGCCGGTCAGCTCGGCCGCGCCGTCCACGATGTGCTGGAGCGTGGTGCGCAGTTCGAGCTCGGAACCGACGCTCAGGACGGCTTCGAGGAGACGGGAGAGGTCGGGGACGCCGTCGTCCACCTCGGCCGGGCCGGGGCTCAGGTGGTGGCCAGCGGGTCCAGGACCAGCGGCTCGATCTTGCCCTCCAGCATGTAACCCAGACCCTGCACGGCACACACGTCCGGCCGCTCGGCGATGTGCACCGGCATCCCGGTCGCCGCGCGCAGCATCTGGTCGAAGCCGGGGAGCAGCGCGCTGCCGCCGACCATCATGATCCCGCGGTCGGCGAGGTCGGCCACCAGGTCGGGCGGGCAGTTGCGCAGCACCCGGCCGATCCCGTCGAGCACGGCGGTCAGCGGGGTCTCGATCGCGTCCCGTACGGCCGCGGTGTCGACCCGTACGGAACGCGCGAGGCCGCTCGCCACGTCCCGCCCGTGGATCTCGGTGGTGGTCGGGCCGTGCGGGGTGAGACCGTTGCCGGACAGGGCGACCTGCAGCGGCCGTACGGACTGGCTCGGCAGCATCAACTCGTGCTCGTGGCGCAGGTGTTGGACGATCGCGTGGTCCACGGCCTCGCCGCCCACCGGGATGCGTTCGGCGGTGACGATCGAGCCGAGGGAGAGCACGGCGACCTGCGTCGCGGCGGCCCCGCACACCATGATCATGGTGGCCTCGGGCCGCTCGACGGGCAGTCCGCAGCCCACGGCGGCGGCGATCAGCGTGTCGACCAGCTCCACCCGGCGCGCCCCGAGCCCGACCAGCGTCTCGATCGCCGCCCGCTGCGCCAGCGGATCGGCGTCGTGCGGGGTGCAGGCGGCGGCCCGCAGCCGGGGCTTGCGGCGCAGCGCGCGGCGGACCTTGTCGCCGATCAGGTGCCGCAGCATGCGCTGCGCCATCTCGATGTCGACGACGGTCCCGCCGGACACCGGCCGGACCACCCGGATGTAGTCGGGCGTACGGCCCGTCATCTTCTCCGCGAACTCTCCTACGGCGATCAGCGCGCCGGTCCGCGTGTTCACGGCGGCGGCGGACGGCTGGTCGACGACGAGCCCGGCGCCCTTGACGTAGACACGGGTACGGGCGGCACCCAGGTCGACGGCGAAATGGCAGCGTCGCAACTGCTCCAGACTGACGGTCATGGCAGGTTCTCCCGAGAGCGCGGACCGGGGCTTCGCCGGGCGGCGGGCCTCTTTCGCATCGTGCGGGGGTGAGGGAGCGGGCGCGCCTTGTGGTGGGCCGGGTGGGGTGCCGCTGAATGGGGGTATTTGTCCGTAATGCCCGAGTTAAAGAACGCGTAAAGGGCAGTGAGGGGCGTCCTCGTGACGCCGTGTTGGCGGGAAGCCGCCAGGGCGTCAATCCGCCAGCCCCGATCAACTCCCTTGCACCGTAAGCCCCCTGACACTCTTCCCAGCACTCGACGACTCGGTGATTCGACGAAGAGGGGCGGGCATGAGCAGAGGACCAGTCAGACGCGGGGCGGTGCTGCTGTCGGCCGGGCTCGTGGTCGCGCTGCTGCCGGCGGCACAGGCACAGGCGGCCGCCGCCACCTCGACCGCGAGCCCCACCCGCACGGCCACCCCCACCACGAACCCCACCCGTACCGTCACCCTCGTCACCGGCGACAAAGTCACCGTCACCGACCTCGCGGGCGGCCGGAAGACCGTGAGCGTCGAGCGCCCCCAGGGCGCCACCGGAGCCGTCCGCACCCAGACGGCCAACGGCGACATCAGCGTCGTACCGGACGAGGCTCTCCCCTATCTACGGGCGGGCACCCTCGACCGGCGGCTGTTCGACGTGAGTGAGCTGATACGGCAGGGCCTCACCGATCAGAGGACCGACGAGCTGCCACTGATCGTGACGTACGACAAGGGGGCACAGACCGCGACCCCGCGCGGCGCCGAGCGGACGCGGACGCTCGCGAGTGTGCGCGGGGTCGCCGTCGACGCGGACAAGGGGCGCGGGTTCTGGCGGGCGTTCACCCGGCAGGACGGCGTGCGGAAGGTCTGGCTGGACGGGCGGGTGACCGCCGACATGGCCGAGAGCAACGCGCAGATCGGTACGGCGCACGCCTGGGAGGCCGGGCTGACCGGCAAGGGCGTCACAGTCGCCGTACTGGACACGGGAGTTGACCTTTCCCACCCCGACCTCGCCCAACGAGTCTCTGTCACCAAGAGCTTCATCGGCGGCGAGGACGTCGCCGACCGCAACGGACACGGCACGCACGTCACCTCCACCGTCGGCGGCAGCGGGGCCGCATCTTCCGGGCAGGAGAAGGGAGTTGCCCCGGACGCCACCCTCGCCGTGGGCAAGGTGCTCAGCGACCAGGGGTCCGGGAGCGAGTCGCAGATCATCGCCGGGATGGAGTGGGCCGCGCGGGACGTGCACGCCAAAGTCGTGTCCATGAGCCTCGGTTCGACCGAACCCAGCGACGGCACCGACCCCATGGCCCAAGCCGTGAACACCCTGTCCCAGGAAACCGGCGCCCTCTTCGTCATCGCCGCCGGCAACACCGGCACCCCCTCGTCCATCGGCTCACCCGGCGCCGCCGACTCCGCGCTCACCGTCGGCGCCGTCGACGCGAACGACCAGGCCGCCTACTTCACCAGCGCAGGACCGCGCCATGGCGACAACGCGCTCAAGCCCGACCTCTCCGCCCCCGGCGTCGACATTCTCGCCGCGCGCTCCCAACTCGTCGACGGCAGTGGGTACTACACCTCCATGAGCGGTACGTCGATGGCGACGCCGCATGTGGCGGGGGTGGCCGCGCTGCTCGCCCAGGAGCATCCCGACTGGACCGGCGCGAAGATCAAGGACGCGTTGATGTCCACGTCCAAGCAACTTGACGCGTCCGTCTACGAGTTGGGGGCGGGGCGGGTGAACGTGCCCGATGCCGTGGACGCCCGCATCACCGCCACCGGCAGCGCCGACCTCGGCTTCTACAGCTGGCCGTACGACGCGAACAGGCCGGTCACCAAGACCCTCACCTACGCCAACTCATCCGACGACGCTGTCCAGTTGAGCCTTGCTGCCCAGGGCGCTCCGGCCGGTGTCGCCACCCTCGCCGACTCCACCCTCACCGTGCCCGCGCACGGCACCGCCTCCACCACCGTGACCGGCGACGGCGCGAAGTCCGAGGTCGGGAACACCAGCGGACAGATCATCGCCTCCGTCGCCGGAACTCCCGTAGCCCACACGGCATTCGGGCTGGTCAAGGAGGACGAGCGGTACACGCTCACCGTCCACGTGAAGGACCGGGACGGGGCTGCCACGGCCGCCGACCTGGTGGTGCAGCGGTTGGCGCAGGGCTACGACCCCTACCCGGAGGCTGTCGGCGACTCCGGGACGCTCAAGTTGCGGCTCCAGCCCGGGACTTACAGCCTGACCTCCTTCCTCGACGTGCGCGGCAGTCACGGTGCCGACTCGCTCGGGCTCGGTCTCCTCGCGGCACCCCAGATCACCCTCGACCGCGATCGCGAGGTCACTCTGGACGGGCGGCGGCTCAGAGAGATCAGCGCCAAGGTCCAACAGCGCACGGAGACACGGCAGTTGGTCATGGAGTACGACCGGAGCGCGAGCGGTTCCGATCTCTTCGACGCCGTTCAGGTGCCGGTGATGTACGACAGCGTCTTCGCCGCACCGACGGACAAGGTCACGCAGGGCAGCTTCGAGTACCGGACCGTGTGGCGGCTCGGTAAGCCGCTGTTGGAGGTCAAGGGGGTCGGCGAGGCCGTCGTGCAGTCGGGCGGCACGCTGATCGAGGGGCACAGTCGGCTGCCGTTGGTGGATGTCGGGGACGGTCCCATCACCGGTGCCGTCCGGGGACGCGCGGTGCTCGCTCACCTCGCCGACGGCGATGGCGATAGCGACGGTGTAGATCCGGTCGCGCTCGCGCAGACCGCCCAGGACGCGGGCGCCAAGGCGCTGTTCGTGACGGACGACATGGCAGGGCGGCTCAGCGCCTGGTGGGGAGCGGACGACGGTTCCGACCGCACGCTCCAGATCGCCTCGGTGAACGCGGCCGACGCGGCACGGTTGCGGGCGGCGAAGACGGTCGACATGACCGGGACGCGCAACACGCCCTACACGTACGACCTTTCGGCCGGACATCAAGGGGCGATCCCGGACGCCGATCTGACCTACGCGCCCAGCCGCCGTCAACTCGCCGTCCTGGACACGAAGTTCCACGCGGTGAAGCCGGTGAGCGGCGGGGAGTTCCGCTACTCGATCACCGATGCCTTCCCCATCGGGCTCGGCTTCCGGGAGCACATCGACTATCCGGCCGAGCGGACCGACTACGTGTCGACCGGTCCCGGGCAGCGCTGGTCGGAGTCCGTGACGGTCGGCGACGGCACGCTGGAGGAGCGCAGCGGGCTGGTGCGGTACACGGGCGGGACCCATCGCACCCTCGACTGGTTCAAGCCCGTGTGGCATCCGTGGCTCGGCACCGGACTCGGGTGGGGGCAGCAACGGTCGGGAAACCAGCTGCAGTTCAACACCCCGGGCTGGGGCGACTCCGGGCCCGACCACACCGGATTCGGCGACGCGTGGAGCGCCGACAGCGGCATGACCCAGACCACCGAGGTGTACCGGGACGGCACCCTGGTCGACCGGCGGACCAGCTCCGGCGCCTACGACTGGGACGCGCCCGCCGACGAACACACCTACAAGGTCGTCACCGACACCGCCCTCGACTCCGACCGCTGGGAACTCTCCACCAAGGGCCGCGCCGTGTGGACCTTCAACTCGGCGGCCACGCCTGCCGATCGGTGGACCTTCCTGCCCCTCCTCAACCTCGCCTTCGACGTCGACACCGACCTCGCGGGCGATGTGCGGGGCGGCCGGGTGCCGGTCGGGGTCAGCGCCTCGTACGTGGTGGGCGCGCCGGAGACGGGGACGATCGTCGGCGGCACGCTCCAAGTGTCGTACGACGACGGGAAGTCGTGGCGGACGGTGAAGCTCACCGGCGGCCACGCGTCATGGCACGGCACCCTCACCGTGCCCCGGGACGCTCAGTACATCTCGCTACGGGCCTCCGCGAGTGACGACCAGGGCGGTTCGGTGCGGCAGGAGATCGTCCGGGCGGTGGGAGTCCGGTAGGCCTGCCGGCGTCCGGCACTTCAGACGGGCGGCGCCGTCTCCTTGGGAGGGGAGACGGCGCCGCCGCTCATACAGATCCCGTCCGGATCACGCCCAACTCCGCCAAGTCCTGCGGGCGGATGTGGAGTTGGTCGGCCGTCGACTCCGTCTCCTCCGGCGGCCGTTTCAGGATCGCGGCCGCCAGTTCCGGGGCGATCACCGAGAAATAACTGTCCGGTGTGGCCCAGGTGTTGCCCGGTGCGGCCAGTGCCAGCGCGCCGCCGGAGCCGCCCTCGCCGATCAGCAGGGTGGTTAGGGGCGTCCGGGCGGAGGCCACCGCGCCGAACAGGTCGGCGATCGCCGCGCCCGCGCCCTGCCGTTCCGCCTCGGCGTCGTTCGCCGCACCCGGGGTGTCCACCAACGTCAGCACCGGGATGCCGAGCCGCTCCGCGAGCCGGATCAGCCGGGCGGCGGTGCGATAACCGGCGGGACGGGTCGCCGTCCCGGCCTGCGCGGCATACGCGACCGTCCGCCCCTCCCGCTCCCCGAACCCGCACAGCATGCCCCCGTCGGTGCCACCGCACCGGTCGCCGCTGATCGCGAGCCGGCGGGTGAAGTAGGCATCCAAGTAGCTTGCCGCGCGCGGGCGTTGGGGCGATCGGGCACGCTGCACGGCTTCCCAGCCGGTGGCCGGCAAGTCGGCCGAAGTGTGCTGAGTCGACCGGTCGAGCGCCGCAGGCACCGGCGCCTGCCCTGCCCACGGCGTGGTCAGCAGCCGCAGCCACCTCCCCAGGGTCTCCTTCAACTGCTCCGGTTCTACGACCGCGTCGGCCGCGCCCGCCGCCACCTGGGCCTCCGCCGTGTACGCCGTCGGGTCCGCGTCCGAGGGGCGGACGCGGGAGCCCGCGAAGCCGACCTGGGCGCCGGGCAGGGCCAGGATCACATCGGCGCCCGCGCCGAGCGTGGCCCAGCCGCCGCCCGTGGTCGGGTCGCGCAGTACCGCGATCTGGGGGAGGCCGGCCTCCCTCGTGAGTGCCGACTGGCGTGCCACGCGCTGGAGTTGGGTGAGGGCGACCATGCCCTCCTGCATCCGGCTGCCGCCGGTGGCGATCAACGGCACGACCGGCAACCGGTGTTCACGGGCGTACGTGTACGCCGCCTCCAGACGATCCCCGGTGCGTTCGCCGAGCGAGCCGCCCAGGAAGCCGAACTCGAAGGCGATCAGCACCGCCCGCGTACCCTCCACCGTCGCCGTGCCGCACACCACCGACTCCGACTCACCCGTGCGGTCGGCGGCGCGGGCGCGTGAGGCGTCGTAGCCCTGCCAGGCGAGGGGGCCGTCGGGCTTGGACTCCCGTGCGGGGTAGGGGAGTTCGGCGAAGGTGGTGTCGTCCGTGACGAGGGCCAGGGTCTCGCGCGCGGACAGGCGGTCACTCACGGGTCGCTCAGTCATGGGTCGTGGTCAGGGAACGCTTCAGGATCTTCCCCATGTCGTTGCGGGGGAGTGCCGTGATGTGGTGGACGACACGCGGGCGCTTGTGCGGGGCGAGGCGGCCCGCCACATGGTCGGCCAACTCGGCCAATTCTGGCGGGGATTGGGGATCGCTCGGCACGATCCAGGCCACGACCCGCTCGCCCAGGTCGGGGTCCGGTTCGCCGGTGACGGCGGCCTCGCGGACCCCGGGGTGTTCGAGGAGGGCGTTCTCGATCTCGCCCGCGCCGATCTTGTAACCCCCGCTCTTGATCAGGTCGGTGGCCTTGCGGCCGACGATCCTGACATAGCCGTCGGGGTCGCGCACGGCCATGTCGCCGGTGCGGAACCAGCCGTCGGCGGTGAAGGCTGCGGCCGTCGCGTCGGGCCGGTTGAGGTACTCGGTGAAGAGGTTCGGGCCGCGCACCTGGATCTCGCCCACGCTCTCACCGTCGTACGCGGGAAGGGGCGTGCCGTCCTCCTCGACGAGCCGCAACTCCACGCCGGGCAGCGGGACTCCGACGGTTCCGGCGCGCGGCTCGCCGTCCGCCCGCACGCTGGTGTTCATCAGGGTCTCCGTCATGCCGTAGCGCTCGATCACGCGGCGGCCGGTCGCCGACGTGATGCGTTCGTGGTCGTGGACCGGGAGCGCGGCCGAGCCGGAGACCAACAGGCGTGCGCGGCCGAGGGACTTGGCGAGTCCGGGGTCGTCGGGGAGGGTCTCGGCGATGCGGTGGTACATCGTCGGGACGCCGAACATCATCGTCGCGCCGTCGTTCAACTCCCGTGCCACGCCCTCCGTGCTGAACCTGCCCAGATGCCGCACCGAGCCGCCGCGCCGCAGCGGGCCCAGGATGCCCAGCACCAGGCCGTGCACATGGAACAGCGGCAGCCCGTGCACGAGGACGTCGTCGCCGGTCCACTGCCAGGCGTCGGCGAGCGCGTCCAGCGTCGCGGCGATCGCCCGGCGCGGGATGACGGCACCCTTGGGCGGGCCGGTGGTGCCCGAGGTGTAGACGACGAGCGCGGGGTCCTCGTCGTCGGGGGAGACGTCAGGACCCCCCACCCCGATGCCCTTCGCCCCGACACCCCGCACATCGACGTCGACGCGCTCCAAGTGCCCTAGCACAGAAGGAAGTTCGTCGCCCGGGGCGGCCAGGATCAGGGTCGGGGTGCTGTCGGCGAGGATGTGGCCGAGTTCCTTCTCGCCCGACTTCGGGTTGAGGGGGACGGCCGCGGCTCCCGCCCGCAGTACGGCGATCACGGCGACGGCCGTCTCCAGCGAGGGGGTGGCCCAGACGGCGACCCGGCCGGTGCCCGCGCACCGGGCCGCGAGGGCGTCCGCCGCCGCGCCCAGTTCCGCGTAGGTCAGGGACCGGTCACCGAACCGGAGAGCGGGCTGCTCGCCCGGGTTGGTCAGGGCCGGGAAGAGGGTGGACACGCGGCGCACTCCTTAGCCGTCGGGCAACGGTCCCCAGGTGCCGGGGACACCCCCGTTCCTACACCACGTCCGCCACCACGCAGCTGACGTTGTCCGGGCCCCCGGCCTCGTTCGCCGCGTCGACCAGGGTCCGTACCGCCTCCTCCGGGTCCGGGCTCGCGGTGAGGAGTTCGCGGATGCGGTGCTCCGGGACGACCGTGGTCAGGCCGTCCGAGCACAGGAGGTAGCGGTCGCCGCGGTGGGTGTCGTGGAGTTTCAGATCGGGGGTGCCGATCGTCAACGCCTTGAGCAGCATGGCGCGTTGAGGGTGGGAGCCGGCCTCCTCCGGCGTCAGGCGGCCCTCGTCGATCAGCGACTGGACGACCGAGTGGTCGTGTGTGATCCGGAACAGCCCGCCGTCGCGCAGCAGATACGCGCGCGAGTCCCCGATGTGCACGAGCGCCAGCTTCGAGCCCGTCCACAGCAGCGCGGTCAGGGTCGTGCCGTTCTCGCCGGGATGGGCCACGTCACGGACCGCGTCGGTGGCACCCCGTACCGCCTCCTCCAGGAGGTTGAGCACATTGCCCGCCGGCACCTCCTCGGTGTCCAGGAAACGCAGCGCCTCCACCGCCGCGCCGCTCGCGGGCGCGCCCGCCGGGCCGAATCCGTCGGCGACCGCGAGCAGCCGGGTGCCCGCGTACGCGGTGTCCTGGTTGGAGGGGCGGACCCGGCCGCGGTCCGAGTGGGCGGCGTAACGGAGTTCCAGCATGGTGGTGTCCTTTCCCGGTACGGCCGGTCCGGCCGCGAGATGGTCGACGAGGAACCCGGCGAGATCCCGCCGCACCGCCGTCTCCGCCTCGACCCGCGCCCAGAAGGCACGGATCTCACGAGCGGCGGCGGCCGGTTCGAGGGCACACAACGCACGGATTTCCGCCAGCGGCATGCCCAGCCGCCGCAACCACGCGACCAGCCGCGCCCGCTCCAGCTGTGCCACCGCGTAGTACCGGTATCCGCTGTCGGGATCCACGCGCGCCGGCCGCAGCAGCTCCAGCTCGTCGTACAGCCGCAGAGCCTTCGGCGACAGCCTGCACGCCCGCGCGAAGGCCCCGATCGTCAGCATGTTCCCCGTACCGCCCATGTGCGCCTCGACCTCTTCTCGGTTCCGTCACCGATGCTGGGGCTTCACCAAAGGGGAAGGTCAATCCGGTTGCCGCGGTTGCGGGGCGGCCGGTTAACCTGCGGATCTGTCCGCAGTCCGTACGACGATGGAGGCTCCGTGCCCCGAATCGCGCTCGCCACCTACGACCCCGGACCCAAGCCCAGCAAGGACCGTGACCTCCCGGTGCTGGTCGAGGCGTTGCGGGCGGCCGGGGCTGACGCCGTCGGGGTGCCGTGGGACGACGCCGGGACCGACTGGGGCGCGTACGACCTCGTGCTCATCCGCTCCACCTGGGACTACAGCTGGCGCCCTGCCGAGTTCATGGCCTGGGCCGAGCGGACCGCGAAGGCGACACGGCTCGCGAACCCGGTGCAGGTCGTGCGGTGGAACACCGACAAGCGGTACCTCGGCGACCTCGCGGCGGCCGGCGTGCCCGTCGTGCCGACCCGCTATCTCGCCCCCGGTGACCCGGCCGACCTCCCCGACGACCACGAGTACGTCGTCAAGCCGACCTCCGGCGCGGGCGCCCGCTTCGCCGCCCGCTACACGCCCGATGAGCACGAGACCGCCGTACGACAGCTGGAGCGCATGCATGCGGAGGGGCTCACCGCGATGGTGCAGCCGTACCTCACGAATGTGGACGTCAGCGGGGAGCGGGCGCTGCTGTTCTTCGGGGGGCGGTTCGTGCACGCCTCGCGGAAGGGGGCCGTGCTGGCGCGCGGGACGGCGTACGACGACGACAAGGTGTCCCACCCGGACCTGGAGCCGTGGACCGCGACCGAGGCCGAACTCTCCGTCGCCGAGCGGGCGTTGGCCGCCGTACCGGACGCTCCGGAGCTGCTGTACGCGCGCGTGGACCTTGTGGACGGGCCGGACGGACAGCCGTGTGTGATGGAGCTGGAACTCGTCGAGCCGAACCTCTTCCTCGATCTGCATCCGGAGTCCTCGTTGGCCGCGGTCGTCGAGGCGATTCTGGGGGCGGCCGCCAGTCGTTGATCGTCAGTCGTTGACCGCCGTTCGCTGGAGGAGGCCCCAGGTGAACTCGGCGGCGCACTGGTGGCGGACGCCCTGCGCGTCCGGGGCGGTGAAGGCGAGGCCCCAGCGGGTGGGGGCCGTGCCCTCCAGGGGGCGGGCGGGGGCGAAGGCGCGGGCCGCCTCGTCGACCGTGCAGGACCAGGGGGTCAGGTCGTCGAGGGTGTGGAGGGGCGGGGGCGTGGCGCCCGGGGCGCGGACCAGCCATTCGTTCCACACGGCGCCGTTCGGGGCGGTGAGCACCTCGAAGCGGAGGTCGGGCCAGAGGGGGACCGGCCACTGCCAGGCCTCGCAGTCGAGGTCGCCGATCCTGCGCTTCGTGGTCGATTCCGGGGTGCCGAGGATCGAGCGGTAGCGGGAGGCGGCGGCCCGGCCGCGCGGGGAGTGCAGCATGGCTTGCCAACGCTTGTTGGCCTCGCGCATGTCGGCGATCGAGGCGCCCAGCTCATGACGGGCGTTCTCGACCAGGTCCGGGTTGTGGTCCGCCATGCGGCGCAGCAGGACCAGTTGGAAGTCGAGAGGGCTGAAGGGGCGGGCGGGGCGGTTCGCTTCGGGCATGCGATCCATCGTCGCGCACGGCACTGACATCGGGCCTGACACCGGGGGTGCGGCCGTCGGCGAGGAAGAGCACCGAGTTGACGTAACGGGGCCCGCGCGCGAAGGGCAGGACCCGGCGCAGCAGCCCCTGGGAGACGACGTACGAGTTCCGGGCCTGGTGCTTCTCCAAGGGGAAGGCCGCGAGCCGGACCCAGTCCCTGTTCCGGTCCGGGAGGACCCAGCCCTCGTAGCCGAGCAGCGACAGGTACGTCACCACCGGGGCGATCGGCTGAATACGGGATTCGAGTTCGACGAAGAGCGCGGGGCGGTCGCGGGTCAGGAGGCCGGTCGCGCCGTGCAGGACGGCCAGTTCGCTGCCGTCGACGTCGATCTTGATGAAACCGACGTCACGGAGGTTCAGGCCGTCGAGCGTGACGCACTGGACGTGCACGGCGCGGGCGTGGATGTCCCGGCGCACCAGCGACGACACACCCCGGTCGCCCTCGTCGTCCGGCGGCAGCCACAGACGGGCGGTGCCGGGACGGTCGGAGGCGGCGGCCGGGATCACCCGGGCGTGCGCGGGAGCGGCAGCGGCGAGGAGCCGGGCCAGGTGCGGGACCGGCTCTACGGTCACCACCTCGCGCGCGTGTCTCCAGAGGCGGTGCGTCCAGGGGCCGTACCAGCCGCCGACGTCGACCGCCGTGCCGCAGTCGGGCGGCAACAGGTCGGCCAGACGGGCCAGTTCGGGTTCGAAGCGGGGGTAGACGGCGCGGGCGGTGGCGGCGACCAGACGGGTGGGGAGGAGGGGTGCGAGACGGGCGGTGAGAGTACGAGGAACGGGGGTGTGGGGCTTGGAGGTCATGGGGTCATCCGTTTGAGGAGTTCCAAGTGCTCGGCGTCGTCGGTCACTTGCTCTCCGGACGAGGGCAGCAGCTGCGGGATGCCGTCGACGATGGGGTAACGGCGGCGCAGGCGCGGGTTGTAGAGGGCGTCCGTGGGGAGCAGGTGCAGCGGGCCCTTGTCGAGCGGGCAGGCCAGGATCTTCAGCAGGGGGTCGTCCGGGTTCATGGGGGCGTCAACTCCTTGGCCTCGACCGGTGGTTGAGGCGCGTTGTCGTGCTTCGGCATGGTCAGCAGGACGGCGACCGCCAGGAGAGTGCCCCCGATCCGCAGGGCCAGCCGCAGCGGGTCGTGCGGCAGGGCCTCGCCGAACGCGAGCGTGCCGAGCACCGCCGTGAACAGACTGGTCACCGTCGTACAGACCGGCACGATCAGCGAGGCCCGGCAACGCTGCAGCGCCGCCTGGGACATGACCAGGCCGAACGCGCCGGTGAAGAGGAGGAGGTACGGGTACGGGGATCGGAGCAGCCCAACTACAGCTCCTCCCAGGTCACTTGTCGTCAGATAGCTCGACACGCCCTTGATGGCGAGCGAGCTGACCCCGTACAACAGGCCCACCGCCACGCCGTATTCGACGCCCGTGGTGGGCAGCCGGTGCCGGTGGCCGGCGCTGCGCTCGGTGGACCGGTAGAGCCAGACGCCGGCGGCGAGCGAGGGCACGCAGACCAACAGGATCAGCGGATAGGGCGCGTTACGACTGACGTGGTCGGACCCCTCCTTCAGGGACAGCACGACCATCAGCAGGGCGGCGAGGATCGCGCCGAGTGCGTACCGTTCGCGGCCGCTGGTCTCCTCGCCGAGCAGGCGGGCGGACAGCAGCACGAGCAGCACCAGGCCGGACACGAAGATGCCCTGCGCGGCGGCGATCGGCAGCGTCCGGTACACGGCGAGCTGCGCGCCGAACCCGGCGGCCAGCGCGAGGGAACCGCCGATCCACAACGGGCTGCCCAGCACCAGCCGCAGCAGTCTTGCCGGTTGACGGACCGTCACCTCGGGCAGGGCCGCGAGCGCCCGTTTCTCCAGGACGAAGCCGGTGCTGTACAGCACGTTCGCCAACAGGGCCGCCGCCACTCCCCACCACACGGCCGCGCCCCCTACGTCTTCCGCGCGTGCAGCAGCAGGATCGACGCCAACTGCGGTCTGGCACAGGCCAGTCGATCGAGCGGGCGGAGCGGTCGCGGTACGCCGTGGAAGGGCGCGCCCTTGAGTCCTACGACCTCGAAGCCGGCCGCCGCCACGAACTCCCGTAGCGCACGCGGGGTGTAGAGCCGCAGATGTCCTACGACCTCCTTGCCCGGACGGCCGTGGATCGCGCGCAGGCTCACCTCCGAGAACACGGGCTGGACGCCGGCGAGCAGCAGAGCGCGGTTGTACCAGGCCGCCAAGTTCGGTGTGGACAGCATGAGATGGCCTCCCGGGCGCAGGACGCGGCGGATCTCGGCGAGGGCGGTGTCCGGGTCGACGAGGTGCTCGATCACCTCGCTGAACAGGACGGCGTCGGCGGAGGCGGTGCGGAGCGGTAACGCGGTGAGTTCGCCTCGGACCGTGTACGGGAGGTGGGTGCGGGCGCGGGTCAGGGCGTCCTGGGACCAGTCGACGCCGATGACGCGGTGGCCGGTGAGGAGGGGTGCCGCGGTGGCGGCGGCCGTCGCGTCGCCGCAGCCGATGTCGAGGATCGTGCGGGGGTCTTCGGTGGCCGGGCCCAGGGCGGTGGCGAGGATGCGGGCCTGGCGGAGCGTGCGGGAGGGGCCGGAGGCGACGGGGACGGCGGGGTTCTCGTAGAAGTCGCGGAGGTCGGGGCGCACCTGGTTCGGGGGAGTGGTGGTCGTCATTTCGGGTGCGCCTCCGTCTGTTCCGTCGTGTGCAGGTAGTGCTCGAAGAGGTCGCGGAGGTGGGCGCCGTCACCGGGGCCGAGGAGGGTGCGGGACCAGCGGAGGGCCACGTGGAGTTTCCCTGCGGTGGACGCCGTCGTCACGGTGAGGCCTCGGGGCATGCGGGCGGGGGCGGAGAACCAGACCGCGTGCGCGCGGCCCGCCGGGTCGCCGAAGTCCAGGGTGTACGGGATGCGGCCGATGTTGCTGAGGAGGGTGGTCGAGGTCCAGGGGGCGGCTGCCTTGCGGAGGCCTCGGGTGAGGGTGGCTCGCCAGGCGACGGGGACGACCGGGGTCGTCAACAGGGATGCTCCGTGGCCCAGTTGGGGGCGGGGGAGGGCTTTGAGGGCGCGGGTCCGGGTTGCCGTGCGGTGGAGCAGTTCGGCCATGTGGTGGTCGGGGGTGGTGGTCAACTCGTCCGGGGCGAAGGTGACTTCGACGAGTCTCGTGCCGTTGCCGATCGGCATGTCCGTGCCTCGGGGGCGGTCGTCCACGGGCATCGTGATGCGCATCGGGCGGGGGTGTGCGCCGTGTTCGCGGTTCCAGTGGGCGATCATCAGGGCCGTGGTGACCATGAGTTGGTCGTTCACCGTGTACGGGGAGCCCTTGGGGCGGTGGGGGACCGGGAGTTCGGTGAGGAGGAGGCCGTTGCCGCCGGGGGAGTGGTCGGGGGTCCCGGGGGCGACTCGGGCGGGCGGGGTCCACACGGAGGGGGTGTCGGTGGGGGGTTCCGGAGGGTCCGGGGGACGGGTCGGTGGGGCGGTCGGGGAGTTGTCCTTGCCGCCGTAGAGCTCCGCCGCGGTGGCGAGGATGCGGAGGCAGGCGGGGCCGTCCAGTGCGGTGTGGTTGACGGTGAGGATCAGGGCGGTCCCGTGAGGGAGTTCGACTGCTTCGAGGCGGATGGGTGGGGATGCGGTGAGGGGTGGGGTGTGGGTGAGGGAGCGGGTGCGGGCCTGCTTGAGGGCGTCCCGGGTGGGGGGCGGGAAGGTGACCACCTCCAGGTCGGGGGTGTCGGTCAGCTCCCATTCGTAGCGGCGGCGGTACCAGGGGCCGGGGGCCTCGCGCATGAGGATGCGGGGGTGGTGGTGCAGGGCCTCCGTGAATGCGGTGCGGAGCCGTTCCGGGTCTAGGGGGCCTGGGAGGCGGACCTCTATGTGGACGGTTTCCGGTTCGGCGGACTGGTGGCAGTGGCGGGCGATTTCGTCGACTGTGGGGAAGGGGATGCGGGTGGGGGAGCGAGGCTGGTCGAGTGTGGTCATTGGGGGTCGTCCTTTTGGTGCGGGTCGGTGGGGGCTGGATGCGCCCGCGCGGCGGAGTCGCCAATGTCACGGCCCCGCGCCTCTGCAGGAGCGCTTCCCCTGGCCTGGGCTGAGATCGTGCGGCTCGACTCCACTGGTTCCTTTTCGCCCAGGGCGCTTGTGCCTCGTTCTCTCTGGGGCAGGGGTGGGGCGGGTGCTGGTTCCGAAGCGGAGCGCTCTCGTACGCCTACCAGGCCCGCGAACAACCCGATCAGTGCGAGGAGTTGGGCCACGCGGCTGAACGCTCCCTCGCCTGCGCCTACCGGCTCGCCCGCGCCCGTTGCCGCCGCGATGCCCGCCCCCGCCAGTGCCACGAACGCGATCGGTACCAGGAGCGCGTGGCGGCGGTAGGCGAGCAGCGCCAGGGCCGGTACCAGCAGTGCGAACCAGCCCGCTATCACCACTCCGACCAGCGTCAGCGCCACCGTGCCGAGCCACAGGCCGGGCAAGGGTGGGGGCGGTTGCACCTCGTCGGAACTCGGTTCGTCGCGGCGCCAGATCACCAGGGCCAGGAGGACGGCGAGTGCGGCTCCGCTGCCGATGAGGCCGGCCTCGTACGTCGTCGCCGGTTCGTAGGAGAGTTTGATCGTGCCGCCCGCGCCTGCGGGGACGCGCCAGCCCTGTTGCCAGCCGTCCAGGCGGAGTGGGGTCAACTCCTCGCCGTTCAGGGTGGCTTTCCAACCCGTGTTGTAGTTCTCGTACGTGGTGAGGTACGAGGCCGTGCCCGAGCCGACCGTCACCTCTCGGCGGTCGCCCAGCCAGTCCCGGATCGCCAACTCGCGTGTCTGGGCGGTGGGTTCGGTGACCGTTCCCCGGGTCAGCGTCACGTCCGTGAGGGTCAACGGGCCCGCGTCTCCCGCCTCCACCCGATGTGTGCCCGACGTCAGCTCCAACGCCCCGTCATCCTTGCCTTGCTGACAGAGCGTCACCTCCACCTCTCGCCGTGCTGTCAGGTCGCCTACCGTCCCCTTCACGCTCGTCCCGTACAACTCGCCGTCCACCGCCACCACCGGGCCCTTTCCGCAGGGCAGGGTGAAGGGGCGGGACGGGTCCGGTTGGGGGGTGCGGTACTGGTCCAGGGCCGGGATGTAGGCCTCGGTCAGGCCCACCGGTAGTTGGAGGTTGTCGTCGGCTATCGGGTTGTGGAGGGTCAGGGGGGCCGTTTTCGTGATCGTGATGGTCAGGCTGTCAGTGGTGATCGGGTCGAAGCGGGCTACGCCGTTCTCGTCCACGCCCGCGATCGTCGAACCGTCCGGTGACGTGATGTCCACTTCGGTCGGGCGCGTCGACAGGCCGCCCGCAGGGGCCAACACCACTTCGCCCACTGGCTGTTTGCCGGTCCAGGTGAGGTGGATCGTCGGGCGGTCGCCCGCTATCCAGCCCGTCGTCAGGTCGCCGTCCGTGAGGTTGCGGGCGGAGAGGCCCGTGCCAAGTGCCGCTGTGGAGTCAGCTGTTGCCGTGATGCGGTGCTGTTGGGCGGGGGCCACCTGGTAGAGGAGCTTGTCCAACTCCTCGCCGGGCGTTGCCACCGCGGTCGCCTTCATCTCGTACGTTCCCGCCGTCGACGTCGAGAACGTCCGGTGCAGGCCCGCCTCCGTGCCCGTCGGGGAGAGGCCCGTCGGGTCGGCCGTGCGGTGCAGGGAGACGATCTCGGCGGAGGCGTCGGCCGTGTTCGCGTCGGTGGGGAGCTTGAGGAGCCGGGTGACCTGGACGTGGGGCAGGGCTATTTCGGAGAAGCCCGCGCCGGTCAGGCCGGTGTGCCGGGTGACCGAGTCGACGATCGTCAGCTTCATCCAACTCGTCGAGCCCGAGGGTGCCTTGATGGTCTGAGTCGTACCGTTCGGCTGGAGGTAACTCGTCGCCGTGCCCCTCGCCGTCTCCACCCTCACCTCCGTCGCCGCCGCCCGCACGCTCTCCTGCGGGAGCGGCGTGACCTTGAACGAACCCGGCATGTCGTACAACCCGCCCGTGAAGCCGATGCGCAGCCACTGGCCGTTCGGCGAGCCCGCCGCGCCCTCCGCCCACGCGGTGTCCGGGTTGCCGTCGAAGGCGTTCACCGGGTCGAACTGGGGCAGGGAGAACAGCCAGTTGCCGCTGGAGGACGCCGTCACCGAACGGGCGCCGCGCAGCTGCGCCACCGTCTGGTGGGCGATGCCCTTCGTCGGCAGGATTTGTTTCGGTTTCTTGCCGGCGTCCTGGACGGCGTCGGGTGCGTTGCGTTCGTCGGGGGTGTATGTGTACGACGTGTTGGCGTCGACCAGTCCGAACCGGGTGTCGGCGCGGCGCAGTCCGTCGCCCACCACCTGGAGCGTGGGTGAGCCCAGGCCCGGGTGGTTGTCGCCCGTCAACACCGTTGCCCTGCCCCGGAGTTCGGTGGCGAGGGGGAGGAGGGACTCCGGGCCGCCGGAGACCACCGCCGTGTCGGACACCGGCGTCAGGCCCGCCTGGCCGGGGCGGAGCACGTCCTTGCTCGTCGGTTCGTAGATCTCCACCGCTCGTTGGCGCGGGTAGAGGCCCTCGACCTGGAGCGGGGTGTCGTTGGCGATGCGGCCGCCGGTCATGACCGGGCCGAGGCCCGTCACCCGTTGGTAGCCGGACTGTTCCAGGGTGCGTTTGACCGTGGTGGTCGGGACGTAGCCGATCTGGTCGGGGTCCAGGTCGTTGCGTACGACGACGTAGTAGATGCCCGCTCGGCTCAAGTAGTCGGCCAGGCCCGGGACTTCGCTGCCGCTGGCCAGTGCCTGTTCCACCGCGTCCATCGCCCGGCGGTTGCCGGGGGTGCCCATCGGGACGTAATCGCGTTCCGCCCAGCGGGAGTCGGCGAGGACGTCCAGGGGTTCGTCGATGGGGGAGCCCCAGGTGTAGATGCCGTGCGCGGTCGCCGGGACGACCAGGGCGCGGGAGTCGGGGGAGTACTTGTGCAGCCAGTCCGCCGTGGACTGCCAGTACTTGGGGAGCTGCTGGAACGAACCCGGGTTCAGGATCGACCCGTTGAGATACGGCCACGCCAGGCCGGGGAGCACGAGGATCACCGCGATCAGCGGGACGAGCCGGCGGCCCGGCACCGGGCGGGCCCCGCGTGTCTCGGCGGCCACGCCGACCAGGTGGGCCAGGCCCAGGGCGAGTGCGAGGGCCAGGCCCGCCTGGAACTTGTAGATGTTGCGGAAGGGGACGAGCGGACCGTTCAGCCAGTCCTGCACCAGCCCGTGGAAGGGCGCCCCGAACGAGCCGCCGTACCCGGCGAACAGGACCAGCGCGACCGACACCGCGATCAGCACCAGCCAGCGCCGCTCCGGCATGTCCCGGCGGGCCAGCCCGGCGAGGCCCAGCCCCGCCGCGAGCGCCGAACAGACGATGACGATCACCGAGGACGCGACCGTCCAGCCGGCCGGTATCCAGGCCTCCCCCAGGTGCAGATAGGCGACCCAGTCACCGGCTCCGCGCAGCCCTTCTGTCGCCGACATGGTCGCGGTCGTGGTCTGCGAAGTCTCCACGTAGGGAAGGAAGTTCTCGCCGTAGACACCGAGCATGAGGAGCGGGATCCACCACCACGCCGTCGCCAGGATCACCCCCGGCACCCACCAGGCGAGCAGCTTGCGCTGCCGTGGACCGGGTGGCCGGGAGAGCAGATACAGGCCGACGGGGAGGAGCGAGGCCAGGGTCGCGGCAGCGTTGACGCCGCCCATGAAGGGGACGATCAACGCCGAGCGCAGGGCCGCGATCCGCGCCGTATAGCGCTCGTTGGTCAGCGGCAGCAGGACCCAGGGGAGGAAGGCGCCGGGGAGGGCCGCGGCGGACGTCGACCCCACGACGATCGTGAACACCGGCCACAGCGCGTAGGTCACGGCGGCGAGAAGGCGGGACGCGGGGCTGCCGACGCGCAGCCGTTCGGCCAGGCGCAGCGCGCCCCAGAAGGCGACCGACACGACGAGCGACAGCCACAGCCGTTCCGCGAGCCAGACCGGCAGCTGCACGGCGTGGGCCAGCCAGTAGAACGGGAGCATCGGCCAGAGATAGCCCGCGTACTGGTCCTGGATGCCGCCGAACGAACCCCGGTCGTGCCACAACTGGCCCAGGTCGGACAGGAATTGACCGGGGTCCACCGTGACGCCGAGCTTCGTGTCGAAGGTCTGCCGCCCCGGATGCACGGCGAGGAACAGCACGAACACCACGGCCCAGAACCCCAGCAGCCAGCGCCATGACCTCGGGCCCTCCGGGGGACCCGCGATGGTCGTGGTGGTGGGGTCGGCCGCCGGGGGCGGTGCCTGGACCGTGGTCGCCGTCATGGTGGACACCGCCGGAGGATGAGGAGGAGGTTCCAGGTGGCCAACTCCCTTATCCCGGGCGCCTTGACGACGGCTCGGTCGAGGAAGGGCCAGTAGCGGGAACGCGCCGCGACGACCATGACGTCGTCGCGGGCGCGGACCTGCCGCAGGGTGGCACCGATGTGCACGGCGAACAGGTTCTCGCCGAGAGTGTGCTTGGCCGGCTTTCCGGTACGGCGCCGGTAGCGGGCGCGGGCCCGTTCGGCACCGAGGTAGTGCCAGGGCGCCCACTCGTGACCGCCCCACGGGGACAGCCAGTTGGTGAACGACACATAGATCAGCCCACCGGGCCGGGTCACCCGAGTCAGCTCACTGAGAAACGTCTCCGGATCGGCCACATGCTCAAGGACGTTGGAGGAGAACGTCACGTCCGCGACCCCGTCGGACAGGGGGAGCAGATATCCGTCCGCGATGACTGTCCCGTCGGGCGGTTTCGCCCCCAACTCCCTTGCGTCCGGCTCGAAGAGATAGGCGTGGGCGCCGCGCCGCCGGAACTCCTCGGTGAAATACCCGCTCCCACCACCGACATCGACAACTGTGCGGCCGGTGACAGGCCCGTCGTAAGCCTCGACTTGGTTGACGGCGTCGGTGGCGAGCAGCGAGTAGCAGGATTCCGGGTCGTCCTGCTCATGCAGGAAAGCGCGAAAGAGGGCGAGGGAGCGCTGGAGAGACGGATCTTTGAATTGCCGGTGTGCTGGAGCGCCCCCATAGGGGCCCGGGGCTGTATCGATATGCGGCTCCGCCGCGGGGCGCGACCAGCCCCCACGCCCCCGCAGCCAACTCACGACCCCCAGCCCTTCACCGCCTCACCGGCCACCAAACGAAACTGTCTGACCGTCCGATCCCAGCGATAGCGCCCCGCACGATCCCGCGCCGCCTTACCCATGACCTCACGCCGAAGCCCGGACAGGGCCAACGTGCACCAGGCGGCGGCGAAGGAGGACTCTCCACGCGCCAGGACACCCGTTTCACCGTCGACGACCGAGTCCCGCAGCCCAGGTACGTCGAACGCGATCGCCGGAGTCTCCCGAGCCGCGGCCTCGGTCACCACCAGGCCCCACCCCTCCAGCGCGGACGGATGCAGCAACAGCCAGGCCGCACACAGCAGTTCGTGTTTGCGAGCCTCAGAGACGTGTCCGGTGAACTCCACGCCAGGACCGGCGAGTTGCTCAAGACGCTCCCGCTCAGGCCCGTCCCCAACGATCAGAAGCCGCCCGCCGGTCACGGGACGTACCCGCTCCCACAACCGCAGCAGCAGGTCGATCCGCTTGTACTCGACCAACCGCCCCACCGCCACGAAAAGCGGCTCGACGGAACGCTCGGCCCGGGGTCCCGGCTCCTCAACTCCGTTGTGGACAAACCGGATCCGGTCCCGCTCGACCCCGATCCCGTGCAGCGCATGCGCCGTCGAGGGAGAGACCGCGACCAACAGGCCGCGATTCTGCGCCCCGGTCAGCGCCCAGTGTTCGAGTCTTCGCCCGATCCTCGCCGCCGGTGCCATCGGCCCGCCGAACCGCATCTTCCACAGATCCGTGTGGACGTGGTTGACCAGACACAGGGTGGGCCCGTGATGCCATACGGGAGCGAAGTACGGCATCCCGTTGCACACCTCGACCAACAGGTCGCAGTCACCGATCTGTTGGGCGAAGGCGGAACGGGCGCGCAGGAAATGACCGTACGCACCGCCCGCCGACACCACGCGATAGTCGCGGTAGGCAGCTGGGCCACCGCACAACAGGGTGACCTGGTGGCCGAGTCGGGTGAGGCCGTCGGCGAGTCTGTCCACGAGGAGTTCGGAGCCGCCGGCCTGGGCATTGCCGAGGTCCCGGTGGGCGAGGAAGACGATCCGGCGCGGTTGCGGCACCGGCGCCGGGGGGTGCTGCGCCACCGGGGGGAACGGGGCGCGGTGGGGGTCCCCCCGCCCGAGCAAATTCGAGGGTGGGGGAGTGTAGGGCACGTGCTGGGGCATGGGTGCTCCAACTCGTCTCAGGGTGCGGAACGTTGGCGGATCAAGGTGCGGAACTGTGGCGGATCAGGGCGTGGAACTCTGGCGGAAATCCCCGGGGTCGGAGCGGGAAAGGGCGGGGCGCGGGGCGGAGTTCTGTGGGTGGGCTGTGCCGGGGTGGGTTGGACAGTTTTCGCCCCGGCGTTCCCGACGGCTACTCACCCGCATGACAATTTCCGGGGTTATTAGAACTGACGTCACGTCACATCGTGGGTGGATACTCGGGTGAAGCGGGAGATTCCGGGCGCCTGCGGCCGCGTAGCACCAAAACGCCACCCGCCGCGGCGAGGGCGAATCCGGCCACAGCGGCACCGATCGGCAACGACCGTCCCACCAGGCGCAGTTGGCCGCTCTCCTGCTTCGCCAGTTTCACCTGTTCCTTCTGCGTGGCCGTGGTGAACGCGAGCTTGTCGGCGTCCAGGAGGAGGACCGCGTCGTAGGCGTGACCGGGGGCGCGCAGGGTGCGGCGGGGGCCCGTCCGGGCGTAGATCACCCGGCCGGTGCGCTGGTCGACGATCAGCTCGATGCCGTGGTTGGAGTACCACTCCTCGGCCAAAATCTGGGGGGAGTTGGGCTGGTCGACGAGGCTGCCGGGGACCAGGCGGGTGCCGATCTTCGAGGGCGGGACCGTGCCCTTGAAGACGTAACCCGAGTAGCCCTGCACCTTCTTGGTCCCCGCGTAACGCAAAGTCACCGTCGCGCCGAGGGAGTTGTCCCACCACTGGTACGGCTGTTTCCGCACGTCGAATGGGAACTTCAGGAAGGCGTCGCCCTCGAAGTGCGGGTTCTCGTGGCAGCAGTGCACGGGCTTGTTGGTCTTACGGTCCGTGACCCAGCGGTTGGGGAAGAACTCCAGCGCGTCGTGCGGATCGGCGGCCGGCAGGGACTTGTCGGTGTCGACGGTCGTGGTGACGTCCCAGACCGCGTCCCCGCTCTTCTCGCTGTCGGCGACATCGCCGCGCACCTGCTGGGTGACGGTGATCCGCTGGTCGTCCACGGTCCGCAACTCGCCGGTGTCGAAGTAGCTTCCGGTGCCCCGGTAGACGGCGGTCGTGTCGATGTCGATCGGGGTCACGGCGGCCCGCGGTTCGACGTACCACGCCAGCAGCGGCGCCAGGACCAGCAGAAACGTGCCAAGTCCCAGCAGGATCAAGGAAAATGGAGAGGTCGTACGGCGCATCCGGACACTCCAGTGAAAGTTGGTGACGGAGTTCGGGCCGCTCTGGGCCCTGTCGTCACACTCCCGTCGTCCGCCCGTAGGGCGGGCCCCGCGGCGTCTGGTGCGTGCAGCTGCAAGGCGGAGGAGGGAGTCGACGCGGAGCGTCGGCGACCGACGACAACGCCGCAGATGTGCGTGCCAGGCGTCGCGGGGCAGACGGGAGTGTGACGACAGGGCCCTTGGGCCGGGAACCGTAGGCGCCCCTTGACGGAGTGTCAATGTCTGCCGACACTGGGCCGACGGGCAGGGGCAGGGCGCACGGACCTCAGGACAGAGAGGCTGACCCCGCGATGCCCAGACTGCTCGCCGCCGCACTCACCATGGTCCTGGCCGCCGCCCTCGCCGTGGGCGCCGCGCTCGGTGTCGTCGCGCTGCTGGACGCGAGACCGGCCCAGCCGAACACGCCGCTGGTCACGTACGAGCAAGCGGGCCAGGGGAGTTGACCCCGTGTCCGCACCACCGGCGACCGTGATGCCGCGCTCGGCGTGGCACGACGTACCGCATGTCCAGGTACGGGAGTTCGCGGCGATCGCCATGGCCGAGGCGCCCGCGCTCGCCGAGGAGATCCTGCGGGAGATCCGCCGTGAGCATCCTCAACTGCCCCTGGTGCTCGACGAGTCGGGTGAGCCGATGGCTCTGGTCGGGATCCGTCGTGCCATCGAGGTCTTCGTCCAGCACCTGGAGACCGCCGAGGGGCGTCCGACCGTACCGCCGGGCGTCTTCCAGGAGTTCGGGCGCGGCGAGGGACTGCACGGCCGCAGCCTCGACTCGCTCCAGGCGATCTACCGGATGGGAGTGCGGCTCGCCTGGCGGCGGCTGGCCGAGATCGGGCAGCGGGTCGAGATTCCGCCGCCCGCGATGTACGCGCTCGTCGACGCGGGTTATGAGTATCTGGACGGGCTCGTCGACCAGTCCGTGCGCGGTTATGCCGAGGCTGCCGCGCGGCAGGCGGGGGAGCGGCTGCGGCTTCAGCGGCGGCTCATGGAACTCCTCCTCGCCGAGCATCACCGGGGCGACCCGACCGAGGCCCTCGCCGAACGCGCCGCCCGCATCGGCTGGCCGCTGCCCGACAAGGTCGCCGTGGGCGTCCTGCTGCGCCCGGCCCGCGAGGCCGTCGCCCCCGCCGTGGGGCAGGAGGTACTGCTCGACATGGAGTACGAGCAGCCGCGCATGGTCGTGCCCGAGCCGGACGCCGCCGGGCGGCCCGAGCTGCTGCACCGGGCGCTGACCGGCTGGGCCGGGGCGATCGGGCCGCCGGTGCCGCTGGCCGACGCGGTGAAGTCGGCGCGCTGGGCCGAGGCGGCCGTAGGGCTGATGGAGCGGGGGCTGTTGCCGGGCGGGGGTGTTCTGTACTGCACCGAGCACACCGAGGCGCTGGTGCTGCTGCAGCCGGAGGAGCTGATCGACGATCTCGCGCTGCGGTGTCTCGCGCCGCTTGAGCACTCCGGGCCGACGCACCGGCGGCGGCTCGCGGAGACCCTGCTGGCGTGGCTGGAGACGCGGGGCGGGGCGCCGGAGGTGGCCGCGCGGCTCGGGGTGCATCCGCAGACCGTGCGGTACCGCCTGCGGCAGATCCGCGAACTGTGGGGGGACGAGATCGACCACCCGGACCGCCGGTTCGAGCTCGAACTGGTGCTGCGCGCCCAGCGGTTGCGTGGTGAACTGGGCGATCCCAGGGCCGCTCGGTAGTCACATGGTCACGCGACCATTGCCCGTGCAACCCTCTATGGCTAGCCTGTGTTCGTCATGCCGATCGTCAGTTGAAATTTCGAACACGACGCTCGGTGCGACACCCCATACAGCCACTCGCAGACACCTAGAAGGGGGCCGGTTGTGGGACGACTCGTACCTGCCGTGACCCGGGCTCTCGATATCCTTGAGCTCTTCCTCGACGGGGACGGGACGCTCTCCGCCCCCGACATCGTGCGCAAGCTGCAACTGCCGCGCACGACCGTGCACGAACTGGTCACCACCCTCGCCGCGCGGTCGTACATCGTGCCCGTGCCCGGACAACCGGGACGTTACCGGCTCGGAGTCCGTCCGTACCAGCTCGGGAGCCGATACGCCGAGCAGCTCGACCTCGCCGCCGAGGGGCAGCAGGTTGCCCGGTCCGTCGCCGAGACCTGCGACGAGACCGTGCACGTCGCGATCCTCGAAGGCACCGACGTCATCTACATCGCCAAGGTCGACTCCACGCACGCGGTGCGCATGGTGTCGGCGGCCGGCCGTCGGCTGCCCGCGCACTGCACGTCCGTGGGCAAGATGCTGCTCGCCTCGCTGCCCGAGCCGGAGCTGACCGCGCGCATCCCCGCGGATGTGTCGTTGGTCGCGATGACGCCGAACAGCATTGTCGAGCCGGGGGCGCTGCGGGAGGCTCTCGCCGAGATCCGGTCGCGGGGGGTCGCCGTCGAGAGCCGTGAGTCGAATCCGGATGTGTCGTGTGTCGCGGCGCCGGTCCGGGACCGTACCGGGCAGGTTGTCGCCGCTCTCTCCATCTCCGTTCCCATGATCCGGTGGAGCGACGAGCGGCGGGTGGAGCTGGAGCAGCTCGCCGCGAAGGGCGCGGTCGAACTGTCGGAGCGGCTCGGGCATCGGAGCGTGGGATGACGTACGAGGTGGCTGTACGGGCCGAGGCGACGCTGGGTGAGGGGCCGACGTGGGACGCCGCGGCGGGGCGGTTGATCTGGATCGACATCCTTGGGTCCCGGGTGCACACGTACGACCCGTCGTCGGGGCGTCGGACGGTTCGGGTGACCGAGCAGCATGTGGGGGCCGCGAAGCCCCGTGTCGGTGGGGGGCTCGTTCTCAATCTGCGGGACGGGGTCGGGCTTGTCGATCCGGACGGGGAGTTCCGGTGGTTGCATCGGGAGCCGGTTGCCGGGCGGCGCGCCAATGACGCGGCCGTCGCGCCCGACGGGGCGTTGTGGGTGGGCACGATGCGGTACGACGAGGCGGCTTGTGGGGGCACGTTGTCGCGGGTTGCCGGGGACGGGTCCGTACAGCTGATCCTCGATGACGTGGCCGTGAGCAACGGGACGGGGTGGAGTCCTGATGGGCGGTTGATGTACTACATCGACTCGCCTACCCGTCGGATCGATGTGTTCGAGTACGCGGACGGGCGGGTGTCGAAGCGCCGGCGGTTCGCGGAGGTCGAGGTCGGCGCCGGGTTTCCCGATGGGCTCACCGTCGATGCCGACGGGTGCGTGTGGGTGGCGTTGTGGGGTGGAGGTGCGGTGCGGAGGTACACGCCGGACGGGGAGTTGGAGCGGGTTGTCTCGTTGCCGGCCTCGCTGGTCACCGCGTGCGCTTTCGGGGGTGCGGATTTGACTGACCTGTACGTGACGACTGCTCGGGTGGGGCTTGAGTCGCCGCATCCTGTTGCTGGGTCGCTGTTGGTTGTGCCGGGGGCCGGGAAGGGAGTGGCGCAGCCTGCCTTTGCGGGGTGATGAGGGTTTGTGCTGTGGCTGTCCGCCGGTGGGGGCCGGTCGCGCCCACGCGGCGGAGCCGCACATGGACACAGCCCCGCGCCCCTGGGGAATCTCAGTCCCCTGAACTGTCCAGGGGCTCCAGTGTTTTGCTTTCCGCCGGGGTCGCCGCCAGGCGTGATCGTGCCAGGGCCCTTGCCAGCTCTACCAAGCCGCCCGTGTCGGAGACCTCTGTGGCGTAAAGGCGGTACGTGCTCGGGGTGTTGAAGGGGTCCTCGCGGGCGGCGGCTCGGCGGGCGGCGTCGGCGACCATGGCCGCTTCGGCGGTCACCCGGGCCTCGTGGGCGGAGTGGCCCTCGTGGAGGGCGGCGTGGCGGGTGCGTTCGCGGAGGTGGTCGTCGAAGTAGGGGGTGAGGGCCAACAGGCCGTCGTGGATGGAGACTTCGCGCCAGTGGAGGCGCATGCGGGGGAGCTGGCGCAGGGCGCTGGGGGGCTTCGGGGCGATGGACGCGAAGCGGACCTCCGACCACAACGGGCCCAGCCCGCGCAGGTCGTTGAGGTCGCGCCAGTGGGCTCGGGCCATGGGCAGGAGTCGCGGAAGGGCGAAGCCGGCTGAACAGGTCAGGGCGGCCAAGGAAGCCATCGGCGGGGCGACACCGGTGGACAGGAAGTCGAGGTTGTGCCCGGTCCAACGGGCCACCAGCGCCGTGTACTTGACGAGCTGGAAGCCGACCACGTCCAGCAGGGTGCCGAGGAGGATCAGCTGCAGGCCGGTCCTGAGCAGGCCGGTCACCTCGCGGGCCCAGGTGACGCACACCGTGCACAGCGCCAGGGTGGCCGCGCTGTGCCCGAGCAGGTAGAGCACGATCATCTCGCGCATGTACGGCGTCCCGGCGTAGTACGTGTCGAGGTCGGTGAGCCGCTCGGTGCTCGGGTCGGCCAGCGTGAACAGCACGACGATGGTCACGATGAGCGCGCCGTAGGCGGCCATGCTGCGCAGGACCATGCGGCGGATCCGGGCGGGGGAGCCGCCCCGCCAGTGGATCAGCAGGACGAGCAGGGAGCAGCTGTACGCGGAGAGCATGCCGTAGGTCAGCGGGGCACCGAAGTTGGGGACGCCGGTGAGGCGGTTGACCGCGCGCAGGGTCAGCGGTGCCGAGCAGACCAGGGCCAGCGAGCCGAGGACGATCGCCGCGCAGGTGGACACGGTCAGCGGGTCGCGCGGGATCCGCCAGGGGCGGCGCAGCAGCACGGTGCAGGACAGCCCGAAGACGGCGGCGGCGAGATACACCATGAGGCTCATGTCCGGGTGCTCCCTTCCGTCGTGCCGGTGCGGACCCGGGCGGCGGCGACGAGCGGGGAGCGGGTCAGCGCGTCCGCGATGGGCAGGAGGAGGGCGGTGCCGGGGGCGCGGTCGGGGAGCCCGCCCGGTTCGTCGGCGGGCGCGGGGCGCGGGTCGCTGTCGCGTTCCTCCATGTCACGTTGCCGCTCCTCGGCCACGGCCGCCGTGACGACCGCCGCCCACGCCGTCGCCTCGGCCTCTTCCGGGTCGCCGGTGGTCCGTGCCGCGGCCTCCAACGTCCTTTCGTACAGGGCCCGGTCGAAGAACGCGTCCAGGTGGCCGAGCGCGTTGTGGATGCTCGTCTGCCGCCACACCAGCCGGGTCGTGGGGGAGGACCAGCGCGGCCGGGGCAGCCGTAGCGCGCGGCGGGTGAGGAGTTCGGCCAGCTCGTGCTCCAGCGGTTCGAGACCGGCGTACGTCCGCCGGGCCTGCCGCCACTGGGTCAGCCGGGGGCCGGTCAGCGGGATCAGGACGCCTACGACGGTCAGCACCGCGCCCAGTCCGGCGGCGACCGGCGAGACCGTCGTACCGAGCTTCGTCCAGTCCTGGCCGCACCAACGGGCAATGACCGCCGCGAACTTGGTCAGGCTGTACCCGGCGCCGCACAGCGAGCCGACGCCCAGCGTGATCAGGCCCGCGCGGAGCCAGCCGTGCACCTGCCGCGCCCAGCGCAGCGCCGACACCGCGGTGACACTGACGGCGGCGAGGTGCCCGGCCAGGTACAGCACGATCATCTCGGCGATGAACGGCGTGGTCGCGTAGTAGGTGTCCAGGTCGGTGCGGCGCTCCACGGGGGTGCGGCCCAGCGCGAACGTCACGGCGATGCCGATGAGGATGAAGGTGTAGGCCACGATCCAGCGGCGGGCGGTGCGGTGGACGTGCGGTCCGCCCCGCCAGTAGACGATCAGGACCTGCGAGGAGGCGCCGTACGCGGTGACCGACGCGTAGGTCAGCGGCGCGGCGAGGTTCGGGATGCCGCTGAGGTGGTTGATCGCGCCGACGGTGGGCGGCGCCCCGAGGAGGAAGCAGGCCCCGGCCAGGCCCAGGAACACGCAGATGACACGGAGATAGGGGTCGTGCCAGTGGCGTATCAGGTCCGGGGCCTTCACCAGCACGCCCAGCCACAGCAGGCCGCAGCTGAGGTAGTCGATCAGGCTGCTCATTTTCTGGTCCCGCGGTAGTTGAGGGCGGCGCCGATCCGCCCGGCGACACCCTGCGTGCCGTCGTCGGCCGCGGCGGGGTCGTGCGTGGGGTTCGCTGTGGCCGCTGCCTGGAGCCAGGGTCGCAGCCGGCCGCTCATCAACATGCCGAACCTGTCCGCCTCTTGTTCGTCGGCGAGGCTGAAGTCGGTACGGGCGGCGACGGGCCGGGGACTGCCGTCGGCGGTCGGCGCGGGCGCGGGCTGCGCGGTCCGCTGGTGCATGTGCCACACCTCGTGGCAGAAGATCACGATCTGGTGCCAGGCGGCGGCCCGCTTGTCGATGACGATGACGTCGTAGGTGTCGCCCTCCAGCCACAGTCCGCTGGCGGTGTGCGGCGGGAACACCTCGCGGCGGACGACGATCTCACGCCCCCGCCAGCGCGTGACGGAGTCGACCAGCGCGTCGAACAGGGCCTCGGGATCGGCCGGGACCGGGACGCGCATGGGATCGATGAGGGCACCGGCGAACCGGCGCATCTCCTTCTTCGTGCGCACCGCTGCAATATGCCAGGACATACGCCGACTCAGCCACCTCACCGTCGCCGCGGCAGCAGGAAGCGGGGCGCTTCCGCGGGATGGACGGGGGGAGTACGGCGGCCGGGCTCCGTCGAACTGGCCGGTTCCGTCCCGGAGTTGGCCCGAGCCGCGGAATTGGCCTGAACGGCACCCACCGTCTCCGCCGCGCCGGCCCGAGTCCCCTCACCCCGCACCGCCATCCGCACCGCGTCGATCGCGTCGCGGTGGCGCAGGGCACGGGAGACGGGCCCGATCTCCTGGAGGAGGTCGGCGGTGTCGGGATGGCCGGTGCTGTCGTCGCGGCGGCCGGAGTCGATGGCGTCCAGGATCGCCACCGCCGCCGCGAGGGCCTTCGCGCGGGCCGGGGTGCAGCCGAGGCGGAGGGCGGCGCGGTGGGCGCGGGTGCGGAGGTCCTCGTCGAGATGGCGGGCGAGGGGGAGGAGGACGTCGCGGATGTACGTCTCCCGCCGGATCAGGCGCAGTTCGGGCGCCGCGCACAGCAGGAAGGGGACGCCGTCGCCGTCGACGGAGCGCATCAGGACGTACAGCGGCCGGAGTTGGTGGTGGGCGAGGCGTACGCGCAGGCGGCCGTGCAGGAACTGGCCGGTGTGCGGCAGGATGAAACCGACGGCGATCAGGACGGCGGCGAGGGAGGCCGCGCACGGAGCGACGTCCGTGCTGAGCGCGTCGAGGTCGTGTCCCGTCCAACGGGCCGTCACCGCCGTGAGTTTGGCGAGATCGAAGACGAGGCTCAGCGCGTAACCGGCGCCCAGGAACCTCAGTCCCCAGCGCAGCCAGCCGTGCAGGGCGTCCGCGCGGACCCAGTTCCAGATGAGCCGCACGGTGATCAGCGCGGCCACGGTGTGCGCGAGCAGGTAGAGCAGGATCTCCTCGCGCATGAAGGGCGTGCCGGCGTAGTACGTGTCCAGGTCCCGCACCCGCTCCACGGGCACGTCGGCGAGGGCGAACAGCACCCACAGCGCCACGATCACACCCGAGTAGACGGAGATGATCCACCGTCTGGCACGCCGGGTCGCGTTCGAACGGTCGGACAGCCCGTTGCGCCAGGCCACGATGAGCAGTAACCCGGCTCCGCTGAACGCGGTGAGCAGCGAATACGCCCACGGCGCCGCGAAGTTGGGCACCCCGGTGACCCGGTTGATCCAGCCGATGACCGACGGCGTCACGGACACGAACAGCGCGCAGGCGAACAGCAGCAGCCCGCCGACCGCCCGCAGCAGCGGGTCCCGCCACATCCGGATGACCGCCGGCAGCTTCAGCGCGAGGGCGGCGCCGAGGACCGCCGTGGGGACCCACACGAAGGACGTGTACAGCTCGCCGAGGAAGGTCGTCACCACGTCGTACGCTCCCCCTTCCCGCCGTCCGCTGCACAAGCCGGTCCGAGGTTACGCGCCCACAACTGCCAACGTCATGTCGTCCGGTGGCCGTTGTGGGACCGGGAACGACCGCTGTGTCCGGAAATCGCCCCCGCGAATGAACTGTGCACTGTGTCGAACCCATTGACGCGCAAGCGCTTCGATTTTACGGTCCCGTTCGAAGTTGCGAGCAGCATTCGACATGTCGAACACGACGGGACCTCTACAGCAAGGGCAGGCAATGGGACGACCTGACCTGAATCGCAGGCACCTACTGGCCACGGCGGGCGGTCTCGCGGTCGCGGGCAGCCTCGCCTTCGCCGCTCTCGGCACCGGCGCCGACGCGCTCGCCTCCGGCGCGGACACCCGGGTGCGCTACTGGAACCTCTTCAGCGGCGGCGACGGCGCCAACATGATCGCGATGCTGGACGCCTTCCGCGCGGAACACCCCGGCATCGACGTCAAGGACTCCACCCTCCAGTGGGGCAACCCCTTCTACACCAAGCTCGCGATGGCCGCCGCGGGCAACCACGCACCGGAGCTCGGCGTCATGCACATGGGCCGCGTCGCGGGCTTCTCGCCGGGCCGGCTCCTCGACCCGTGGGACGAGGACCTCCTCGCCAAGTACGGGGTGCGCAAGGCCGATTACAACCCCGCGCTGTGGAACCGCGGTGTCATCGACGGCAAGTTGTACGCCCTGCCGCTCGACATCCACGTACAGCTCTGCTTCTACCGCAAGGACGTCCTGAAGAAGGCGGACCTCCTCGGCGACGACGGCCGGATGATCCAAGTCACCTCAACCGACGAATGGTTCGGCGTCCTGAAGAAGGCCAAGGCGGTCCAGAAGAAGGGCCTGCAGACCATCGGCCTGTGGACCAACGACCAGAACTTCCAGTGGTGGTTCTTCGTCGCCTTCTACACCCAGCTCGGCGGCAGATGGTTCGACGACGGCGACACCCAGGTCCTCTTCGACACGGACAAGGCCACCCAGGTCCTGGAGTTCTTCCGCCGGCACGTCACCGACGGATACGTCATCCCGGGCGCCCCGACCGGCGAACAGTTCATCAACGGCGCCCCCTTCACCTGGGAGGGCGACTGGTCCGTACCGGTCTTCTCCGGGGCGAAGCTGGACTACGGCGCGACCCCGTTGCCGCCCGTCTTCGGCAAGCAGGCGACGCACGCCGAGTCGCACTCCTTCGTCCTGCCGCACCAGGCGGGCCGCGGCGGCGCCACCAACGAGGCCGCGCACGAACTGGCCGCGTACGTCGTCACCCACGCCCTGCAGTGGGCGGCCGGCGGCCACATCCCCGCGTACACGCCGACGCTCTCCACGGCCGCGTACAAGAGGCTCACCCCGCAGAACGAGTACGTCTCCGCGATGTACCACCAGGCCACCGAGCCGAAGGTGTGGTTCGCGGGCTCCACCGGCGTCCTCGCCCAGGACCTCGGCCCCCTCGTCGTCTCCTCGACGATGGGCTCCGCCAAGCCGGCCGCCGTGGCCCGGACGATGAAGAGCCACCTCACCAAGCTCCTCGCCTCGAAGAACCCGATGGACGGCAGGACCGCAGCGCAAGGAGGTGCAGCCGCATGACGACCAGTGCCCAGACCGTCATCGCACCGGCGCGGGCGAGGACCGCCACCGCCACCGCGACCGTCCGCCGCAACCAGGGCTTCCAGCACGGGGGTTGGTTCGTCGCCCCGTTCCTGGCGCTCTTCACCCTGTTCGTCGTCTGGCCGCTGCTGCGCGGCGTCTACCTCAGCCTCACGGACGCCAACATTTCCGGCGACGGCGCGAACTTCATCGGCCTCGACAACTACCGCGAGGCCCTGCACGACCGGGCGATGTGGGACGCGCTCGGCCACAGCGCGTACTTCACCCTCCTCGTCGTGCCCTGCATCACGGTCCTCGCCTTCCTGCTCGCGATGCTCGCGCACCACATCGAGCGCGGGAAGTGGCTGTGGCGGCTGTGCTTCTTCGCGCCGTTCCTGCTGCCGTCGACGGTCGCGGGCAACATGTGGCAGTGGCTGTTCACCCAGGGGATCGGCCTGTTCAACGAGACCTTCGGGCTCACCACGCCCTGGCTGACCGACAAGTCCTACGCGATGCTCGCCATCGTCATCGAGACCCTCTGGTGGACGGTCGGCTTCAGCTTCCTCCTCTACCTCGCCGCGCTCCAGGGCATCCCCGACCACCTCTACGAGGCCGCCAAGCTCGACGGCGCGAACGCCTGGCACCGCACGGTCCACATCACCCTGCCGATGCTGCGCCACATCACCGGCCTGGTGATCGCGCTCCAGGCCCTCGCCTCGCTCCAGCTCTTCGACCAGGCCGTCGTGATGATGGACTTCGGCCCCGGACCCGAGCTGAGCACCCGCTCCTTCGTCCAGTACACCCTCGAACAGGGCTTCACCAGCTACCGCGTCGGCTACGCCTCCGCGATGTCCGTCATCTTCTTCGTGATCATCGCGGCCGTGGCCCTCGCCCGGATGGCACTGCTCCGCACCCGTGAGGAGGGCACCCGATGAGCACCACCCAGCCACGGCTCAAGTCCCTGCGGACCAAGCCCCGCAGGCCCTGGACACCCAGCCAGATCGTCCTCACCCTCCTCGGCGCCGCCGTCTCCGCGCTCTTCGTGGCGCCGATCGCCGCCGCCCTGTTCACCTCGCTCAAGTCCGAGGCCGAGGCGGCCGAGATCCCGCCGCACTGGCTGCCCCAGGTCTGGACGGGCCAGGCCTGGAAGGCCCTCTGGAAGACCGGCAACATCACGGACTGGTTCGTCAACTCCCTCGTCGTGTCGATCCTCGTGACGGCCATCGTGGTCACCGTCGCCGCACTCGCCGGATACGGCTTCGCCCGCACCGAGTTCAAGGGCAAGTCAGTCCTGATGGGCGCCGTGATGGCGGGCCTGATGATCTCCCCGGCCGTCCTCGGCGTCCCCCTCTTCACCACCGTCCAGCAGATGGGGATGGTCGACACCTACTGGGGCATGATCCTGCCCCAGTGCGCGCCCGCCGCGATGGTCTACATCCTCTACAAGTTCTTCCAGGGCATCCCCCGCGAACTGGAGGAGGCCGCCTTCATCGACGGCGCGGGCCGCTGGCGGATCTTCTTCACCATCGTCGTCCCGCTCTCCCGCCCCTCCCTCGCGGCGGTCGGCATCTTCACCTTCATCGCCTCCTGGAACAACTTCCTGTGGCCGTACATGGTGACCAACAACCCCGACCTGATGACCATGCCGAACGGCATCGCGACCGTCATGAACTCCTACGGCATCCAGTGGGCCCAGCTCATGGCCGGCGGCCTCATGGCGGGCCTGCCGCTGATCATCGTCTTCGTCTTCTTCCAGCGCCAGATCGTCGCGGGCGTGGCCCACACCGGTCTGGCCGGCCAGTAACTCACCTTCGGAGGTACTGAGTTGAAGCACCACAGACTGGCGACCCTGCTCGCCGCAGCAGCGATCGCGATCCTCCCCACCACGGCCGGGGCCGCCGTCACCTACCCCGACCCACAGCCCATCACCGGCCAGCAGATCATCCACGACCCCACGGTGATCCGCCTCAAGTCCGGTTCCTACGTCGCCTATTCGACCGGCGGCGTCATCGGCGCCCGCACCTCCAAGGACCGCGTCCAGTGGGACGACGCGGGCAACGCCTTCGCCGCGCCCCCGAGTTGGTGGTACGACTACAACTCGACCGGCGACCCCTGGGCCCCCGACCTCTCCTACCGGGACGGCCGTTACTGGCTCTACTACGCCGTCTCCTCCTGGGGCACCAACCACTCCGCGATCGGCGTGGCAACGTCCCCGACGGGCCTCCCCGGATCGTGGACCGACCAGGGCAAGGCGTTCACCTCGGAGACGACGGACGCCTGGAACGCCATAGACCCGGCCATCGTCCAGGCCGACGGCAGACTCTGGATGGCGTTCGGCTCGTACTGGACGGGCATCCGCCTGGTCCGGCTCGACCCCGCCACGGGCAAGGCGATCCCCGGCGCGACGGTCGCCCAGCTGGCCACGCGCCCGGACGCGCCGTACGCGGTGGAGGGCGCGTATGTGCTGAAGCACGGCGCCTACTACTACCTCTTCGCGTCGTACGACGCGTGCTGCGAGGGCGTGAACTCCACGTACAAGATCCGGGTGGGCAGGGCGAGTTCGGTCACGGGCCCGTACGCGGACAGCACCGGTAAGCCAATGCTGGCGGGCGGCGGCGACCTGCTCCTGGCAACCCACGGCCGCTACATAGGCCCGGGCGGAGAATCCATCTTCCAAGACAAAGGTAAGGATGTCTTGGCATACCACTACTACGACGGAGACGATAACGGCACCCCAAAGCTGGGGCTCAACACCCTGAGCTGGACAGACACCGGCTGGCCAAAGCTCCTTTAGGGGCGCGGGGCTGTGTCGATGTGCGGCTCCGCCGCGTGAGCGCGACCAGCCCCCACAAAGCCGCAGACGAAACTCAACCTGGAAAGGCCCGCATGCGCACCGCCCGCTTCACCCTCGACCCCGCCTTCACCATCGGCGAAGTCAACCCCCGCCTCTTCGGCTCCTTCGTGGAACACCTCGGCCGCTGCGTCTACACCGGCATCTTCGAACCGGACCACCCCACCGCGGACGACGCCGGCCTCCGCCAGGACGTCCTGGACCTGGTCCGTGAACTGGGCGTGACCGCCATCCGCTACCCCGGCGGCAACTTCGTCTCCGGCTACAAGTGGGAGGACTCGGTAGGCCCCGCGGAGACCCGCCCCCGCCGCCTCGACCTGGCCTGGCGCTCGACGGAGACGAACCGCTTCGGCCTCTCCGAGTACATCGCGTTCCTGAAGAAGCTCGGCCCGCAGGCGGAACCGATGATGGCGATCAACCTCGGCACCCGGGGCGTGGCCGAGGCCCTGGAACTCCAGGAGTACGCCAACCACCCCTCCGGCACGACCCTCTCCGAGCAGCGCATCGCGCACGGCGACAAGGACCCCTTCGGCATCAACGTCTGGTGTCTCGGCAACGAGATGGACGGCCCCTGGCAGACGGGCCACAAGACCGCCGAGGAGTACGGCAGGATCGCCGCCGAGACGGCCCGCGCGATGCGCCAGATCGACGCCGGTGTCGAACTCGTCGCCTGCGGCTCCTCCTCCCAGGCCATGCCGACCTTCGCCGAGTGGGAGTCGACGGTCCTCCAGGAGACGTACGACCTGGTCGACTACATCTCGCTGCACGCCTACTACCAGCCGACCGACGGCGACCTCGACTCCTTCATCGCCTCGGCCGTCGACATGGAGTCCTTCATCGAGAACGTGGTCGCGACCGCCGACCACGTGGGCGCCCGCCTCAAGTCGAAGAAGAAGATCAACCTCTCCTTCGACGAGTGGAACGTCTGGTACACGTCGGACTGGGAGGAGCAGACGAAGAACGCCGACCCGGCCGAGTGGCCGGAGGCGCCGCGGCTGCTGGAGGACAACTACAGCGTCATGGACGCGGTGGTCTTCGGCTCGCTCATGATCGCCCTGCTCCGGCACGCCGACCGCGTCACCGTCGCCTGCCTCGCCCAGCTCGTCAACGTCATCGCGCCGATCATGACCGAACCGGGCGGCCCGGCCTGGCGCCAGACGACGTTCTTCCCCTTCGCGCAGGCCTCGCAGTACGGCCGCGGCCAGGTCCTCGACGTCCGCGTCGACTCCCCGAAGCACGGGACGCGGAAGTACGGTGAGGCCGACCTGCTGCACGCCACCGCCGTGCGCGGCGAGGACGGCTCGGTCACGGTGTTCGCCGTCAACCGCAGCCGCACCGAGTCGCTCCCGCTCGAAGTCGGCCTGAACGGCCTCGACTTGACGTCGGTCGTCGAGCACAGCGCTCTCGCGGACGCCGACCCGGACGCCCGCAACACCCTGGCCGACCCGGAGCGGGTGGCCCCGCACGAGGTCGAGGGGACCACCCTCCAGGACGGCACCCTGACCGCCGTACTGGAGCCGCTGTCCTGGAACATGATCAGGATCAGCTGAACCCCATGGGTGTCACCGGCCGGGGGAGGCCACCGGCGAAACCGGTACTCCTCCGGCCGCACTCCCCAACAGCGTCAGCCGTACGTCCTTCGGGCCCGCCGGTGTGGTGCCGTCGGACAGGACGGCCAGGGCGAGTGTGTTGGTGCCCCGGGTGAGGAGGATCCCGTTCGGCAGGGCGAAGGTGTGCTGCGGGCCCACGTCGTTGATGTACTGGCCCATGTTCCAGCCGTTGAGGAAGATCTGGACGCGGTAGGCACGCGTCGGGTCGTCGTCGAGGACGAGGCCGATCGAGGCGTCGATGCCGGTGTCCACGGCGAGCTTGAAGGTGGTCCGGTACCAGGCCACGCCCTGCCGCTTGTCGGCGCGGGGGAGGGTGACGGCCTCCCAGCCGGCGTCCGCGTACCCCGGCAGGTGCCAGCCCTCCCGCTCGCCGTACAGCCCGCCGTTGTTCTGCGGCCCGCGCACCGGATCGGGGGTCGTCTCACCCTGGAGCCGCCAACTCACTTTCGGGGAGGCGCCCTTGAAGGTCGCCGCCGTCAGGCCGCGGGCCACCTTGTGGGTGTCGAGGGCCTTGCCGTCCTGGTCGTGCTGCATCCGCCGCACCAGCACGGAGAGGACATGTGAACCGGCCGTGCGCACCTTCTCCGGGATCGGCAGAGTCGCCTTCGCCGTCCAACTGCCCTGCCGCACACTGCTGTTGGTCGGGACCGGCATCCGGTGGGTGCCGAGCGGTTCGCCGTCGAGCCAGGCCATCAACAGGCCCTGCGTGCCGGTGCTGTAGGCGAGGGTCACCGACTCCAGGGCGTCGGTCGTGGCCGTGGTGAAGCGGCCGCGGTACCAGACGTCCCCGTAGTGGAAGCCGTAGTCGTCCGCGAAGAGCAGCGGCTGCCCGGAGGGGATGGCCGTCGTGCTGAACGTCGAAGTCCTGTTCGCCGGCGTCCACTTGGAGTCGTCGAAGGCGACCGCGGCCTCCTGGTTCTCCACCTTCCGCCGCCAGCCGTCGAGTGCGGGCAGCGGTACCGCGGGCACCCCGGGCAGCAGCGCGTCCGGGTTCGAGCGCAGGCTGCCCGCGTTGGTGACGGTCGAGGGCACCGCCTGCCCGTTCCAGGTGACGTCGGTGATACCGCGCGGGCCCCACACCTCCAGGCCGGTCTCGCCGATGGTGTCGCCGGTGAGGTGCGCGGTCGTCCCGCTGACCGTGGCCTCGCGCAGCAGCGCCGGGCCGTAGACCAGGGCGGTGCCCGAACCGGTCTCGTACGGCCACAGGCGTACGGAGCCGGCCTCGTCGGCGAAGACCAGCAGGAGGGAGTTGTCGACGCCGCCGGCCTGGACGAGGACCCGGGTCAGGCCGCCGATGCCGAGCGGGACGGTGACGTGCAGGAGACCGCGGTCCCAGACCCAGGCGGCCTGCGCGTCGAGCCGGGTCACCACCGGCTCCTCCGGGCACTCGACCACGATGTGGGCCATCTCGCCACGCGTCCCGGCGAACACGGCGATGTCCTGCCGGCCGGCGGTGAGGGACATCATCGGCGTGATCGTCGAGTACCTCAACTTGCGTCCGCTGAGGGCGAGTTGGGTGACGAGGAGCCGGGCGTCCTGGGCCGGGACGGTGACCTCGATGTCGTCGGTCGTGGTGGGCAGCGTCGAAGTGACCGCCTTCGTACCGTCGTTGCGCAGGACGTAGACATGCGCGCCGGTGTCGGCGTTGGTGAGGTGGTAGACCTTCAGGCCGTCCGCCTTGACGTCCGCCGCCCGGTCCAGCTTGGCGAAGTCGGGCACGGTCCGCAGCAGATGGCCGAGCTGGTGCATCGGCACGAGCTTCGCGGTCGCGTTGCGGCCCTCGTCGAAGGCGGCGCCGTAGTCGTACGACGTGTAGACGACCGGCGCGGGCAGCCAGCCCCACGAGGTGCCGCCGAACGTCATGTAGACGCTGTGCAGGGTGAGTCCGTTGGCGAGGTTGGTGAGATAGAAGCGCCGTTCGTACGCCGCGTCACGCGTCCGGCGCGACTCCGCGTACCCCTTGCCGTCGAACCAGGACCCGCCCCATGGATCGAACCAGCCGCCACCGAACTCCGGCACGAAACCAGGGGTCTTGGGGCTGGCGGTGGCCCCGCCCTTGGCCCCGCCGATTCCGTAGTGCCCCCAGTCCGGCGGGAGTTGGGACGGCGAGGGATACCCGTCGAAGCCGTACAGCCAACCGCCCTTGTCCGCGCCGGTGTCGAAGGACCCCGGGGTCCAATAGCCGTTGCGTCCCTTGTCGTTGTGGAACAGGGGGACGTCGATGCCGTCGGCGCGCACCTTCTTGTACAGGTGGGACATGTAGGCGGCGCCGGACGGCTGGGTGGTCTGGGCGTCGTACTCGTTCTCGATCTGGTAGAGCAGGACCGTGCCCGTGCCCTGGGTGAACAGGTGCTTGGAGACGATGGAGTCGACCCGGGTGAGCCACTCGTCGACGTGCGAGAGGTAGGTCGGGTCGGCGGTGCGGGCCGTGCCCTTCGTGGCGATGAGCCAGCCGGGGAAGCCGCCCGCGTCGATCTCGGCGTTGATGTACGGGCCCGGGCGCAGGATGACGTAGAGGCCGGTCTCGGCGGCCATGCGCAGGAACAGGTCGAGGTCCCGGACGCCCGTGAAGTCGTAGCTGCCCTGGGCGGGGGAGTGGTAGTTCCACGAGACGTAGATGCTGACGGCGTTGTAGCCGAAGGCGCGCATCTTCTGCAGGACGTCGCGCCACAGGGACGGGCTCGGCAGCCGGAAGGGGTGCATCTCGCCCGACCACAGGACCAGGCGCTTCCCGTCGACGATCAGGGAGTAGCGGTCGTACCCGATCGTGTGCGGCTGTCCGTCCGCGGCCGGTGGTGCGGGGGCCGGGCCGGTCGGTACGACATGCGCGGCGTACGCGTCACCGCTGCCGCCGCTGCCACCCCCCAGCGCGAATCCGAGCGCGGCCGTGCCCGCGAGGGTGCTGAAGGTACGCCTGCTCAGCTCCACTGGAAGCTCCTCCCGGGTCCGGTCCGTCGGCGGCACGTGCGAAGCCATTTTCCGTGGTCGTCCCAGGAGGCCGTCGTGCGGGGCCATTCTCTACGCCAGAACGGACCACAATGGACGCATGAGGATCTCGGCACGGGCGGATTACGCGGTACGGGCGGTACTGGAGCTCGCCGTACGGGGTGACGACGGCCCTGTGCCGGACGGTCCGGTGAAGGCCGAGACCATCGCCACCGCGCAGGACATCCCGCACAAATTCCTGGAGGGAATTCTCGGTGACCTCCGGCGCGCCGGGATCGTCGACAGCCGGCGCGGCGGGGGCGGCGGCTACCGGCTGGCCCGCGCGGCCACCGCGATCACCGTGGCGGACGTCATACGCGCGGTGGACGGCCCGATCGTGTCCGTCCGCGGCGAACGCCCCACCGGCCTCGCCTACACCGGCACCGCCGAACCCCTCCTCCCCCTCTGGATCGCCCTGCGCGCCAACGTCCGCAAGATCCTGGAGGGTGTCACCCTCGCGGACATCGCGGCGGACGCGCTGCCGGAGCCGGTACGGGCGCTGGCGGCGGAGCCGGCGGCCTGGGAGAACCCCTGACCTCGTCGCCGCAGCGCGCTGAGGACAATGACCGTGATGACGACGATGATGACAACTCGACGCGCGTGCACGGCTGTTGCCGCTGCCTGCGTGATCCTCGCGGGCTGCTCCTCCCCGGAGGCGGTCAGCGATGCCGGTCCCGGTGATCCGCTCACCCGGACCTTCAAGGAGGGGCGGCGTCCCGCCGTAGCGGATCTGACTGGGACCTCGTTGGACGGGGACGCGATCCGGCTGTCGGACTACCGGGGGAAGGTCGTCCTGATCAACGCCTGGGCGTCCTGGTGCGGGCCCTGCCGGGCGGAGGCGCCCGAGCTGAAGCTGATCCAGGAGACGTGGGGTGATCGGGGGCTGCGGGTGTTGGGGCTCGACAATGACAGCCGTCGGTCCGCCGGGCTCGCGTTCCAGAAGGACCACCACCTGGGCTATCCGTCGCTGCACGATCCTTCGGGCAAGCAGGCCCTACGGCTGCCGCGCGGCCTGGTGAACACGCAGGTGATGCCGTACACGATCGTCATCGACCCGGCGGGGAGAGTGGCGGCGACGCGGATGGGCGCGGTGACGCGCGACCAGCTCGCGAAGATCGTCGAGGCGTTGCTGCCGACGTAGCACTCCGGTGTATGTCGTGCTGTACGGGATGTGGGCTGCCGCCCTGGCGTACTCGGTCCGTGCCCATCGCCGGGAGAGGGCGCTGGAGACGCGGACCGAGTCCGAGTCCGCCGGAGGGCGGCAGCCGCTCGGGGTGTGATCGGCGATCCCCGATCAGTGCGTGCTGGTCATCCGCCTCCTGGTCAACTCGTGCTCACGCCCACGGTCAGGGTCGCCGTGTAGCCGTCGGACACGTCGGAGCCGAGCGCGGTCAGCGTGAGCAGACCGGACGCGGCGCCTCCGTCGTCGTAGATCGTGTCGTCGTCGAGGGATGTCTCGGCGGTGGTGTTGTCCGAGTACGGGGAGGTGGCCTGCACTTCCTCGTTGAGGTCGGCGTCGAAGAAGAGCTGGCCGGTGTGGACGAGCGTGCCGCCGGTGTACGTGCCGTCGGCGAGTGTCACGTCCGTGTGCACCCGCATATGGACGTGGACGGCGCGGGAGACGTAGTGCCCCGGCCAGATGGAGACGATGTTCGCCTCGCCGTCGGAGTCGGTGAGGACACCGCCGCGCAGGAACGTGCCGTCGTCGTCCTCGGTGTGACCGTTCTTGCCGACGAACCCGGAGTACTCGCCGAGCGCGTCGCAGTGCCAGAGCTCCACGAGGGCGTCGGCGAGCGGCGCGCAGTCGTTGTCCTGGTCGACGACGGTGAAGGTGTACTGGACCTCGACGCCCTCCTTCTCCTCCCTGATGTCCTCGCGGATCAGAGCGCCGTCGAGCGAGTACGGACCCTCGGTGACCTCGGCGGTGAGGGTGCAGACGCCGCTCGTGGCCGACGCGGACGCGTCGGTGGTCACGGTGGTCGTCGACGTCTCGGTGGAGGTCGAGGCGTCGGTGGTGGTCGTGGGGGTGTCGGCCGAGGCGAAGCCGGCGGCCGCGAGACCGCCCGCCAGGGCGACGGTGCCGCCGCCGATCAGAACGCGGCGGCGCTGGACGCCCTTGTCCCGGCGGTGCCGGGCGGGCTGTTGGTCGAGTTGCTGGTCGTTCTCGTTGTTTCCCGTCATGGCAAGGAAGTTAGGGCCGTTTCTGAAGGATTCCTTGATGTGCGGCTGTGAAGGGCCTGGGGACGGAACGGCCAACGGCCGCTTATTTCAACAGAGTTCACACACTGTGGAGAGAATGTGAAAGACGCGTCTGTGAATGGCCTGAGTTCGCCCTGACCGCTCCCTGTGCGGCTCCCTACGATGCGAGCGCGTCGTCGGTCTTCACAGGAACTTCATTGTTTCTTCAAAGACTTGGGGCGCAGCCACCCCCCAACCCCAAGGAGAAACCATGCCTGGTGGGCTCCTCCTGAGCGGCGCCGTCGCCGCTCTTCTCACCACCGCGCTGCCCGCGCAGCACTCGTCCTCCCCCGTGTTCGACAACCCGCCCCCGGACAAGATCGTCATCAACGTCGCCACGGTGAACGGCTCGGGCTGCCCGCAGGGCACGACGGCGGTCGCCGTCTCCGAGGACAACACCGCCTTCACGGTGACCTACAGCGCGTATCTCGCCCAGGTCGGCGGCAACTCCGACCCCACGGCGTTCCGCAAGAACTGCCAGCTCAACCTGGTCGTCCACGTCCCGCAGGGCTTCACCTACGCCATCGCGAGCGCCGACTACCGGGGCTTCGCCTCGCTCCAGCGCGGCGCGAGCGGTGCGCAGAAGGCCTCGTACTACTTCCAGGGCTCGTCGAACACCGCGAGCAAGAACCACCCGTTCAACGGTCCCTACGACGACAACTGGCAGGCGAACGACACCACGGACGTGGCCCAACTGGTCTGGGCGCCCTGCGGAGTTCAGCGCAACTTCAACATCAACACGGAGCTGCGGGTCAGCGCCGGTTCCTCGTCGTCCAGTGCGGTCAGCTTCATGACGATGGACTCGACGGACGGCGACATCAGCACGGTGTACCACATGGCGTGGGAGCACTGCCCGGGCACCTGACGTGCGGTGATCTGAGGTGACATGAGGAAGGGGTGGCCCGTGTCGCACCGCGGGCCACCCCTTTTTTTCGTGGGGGGAGTTCAGGGCCGCGTCAGCTCTGGCTGACGCCCAGCGTCAGGGTGCCCGTGTAGCCCGCGGAGGTCGACCCCGTGACGGTCAGGAGGCCGGACGCGGCGCCTCCGTCGTCGTAGATCGAGTCCTGCGCGAGGGTGGTGCGGGTGACCGTGTTGGTCGAGTACGGGGAGATCTTGGCGACGGCCGTGGTGATGGTCTCGTCGATGAAGAGCTGGCCCGTGTGGAGTTCGCTGCCGCCGGTGAACGAGCCGTCCGAGGTGAGCGTGACGCCGGTGTGCACCTTCACGTGGATGTGGATGCAGCGCCCGCGGTACCAACCGGGGTAGATCGTCGTGATGTTGGCGAGCCCGGCGGAGTTGGTGAGGACACCGCCGCGCAGGAAGGTGCCGTCGTCCGCCTCGCTGTGGCCGTTGTTGCCGACGTAGCCGGAGTACTCGCCGAGCGCGTCGCTGTGCCAGATCTCGACGAGCGCGTTGGGGATGACGGCGCAGGTGCTGTCGTCCACGACCGTGAGGGCGAGTTTGAGCGCGATGCCGGCCTTGCCTTCGGTGACGTCGGCGCGGACCAGGGCGCCGTCGAGGTAGTAGGGGCCTTCGGTCATCTCCTTGGTGAGGGTGCAGACTGCCGCCGCCGCAGCGGGAGTCGCGTCCGCCGCGGTGGTGGTCGTGGGGGACTGGGGAGCGGCGGCGCCCACGGCCAGTACGGCGGCCGTGGTGCCGGTGGCGATCAGGACGGTACGTCGTCCGACCGGGGTGGGGGTGGCTCCGTTGATGTCTGTCATGAACACGGCACCTTAGGAGCGGAAGCTGTAGCCCGGCTGTGCGAATCGCAAAGTGATGGTCCGTCAAGTCCATTGCGAGACAGGTGGGTTACGGCGGCAGGGGCCGGTGAGGTTGCGGGGGCTGGAGTCGGCGGGGTTGCGAGGGTTGGAGCCGGTTCGGTTACGGGACTGGAGCCGGCGGGCTTGCTACGGCCGCCGGCGGCGACCGCCCTCCGTGAGTTCGGCGAGTTCGGCGAGCGTCGCCGCCATGGCCGGCAGGAGGTCGGCCGGGATGCGGTCGAGGACCCGGCGCCGGGCGCTGGCGAGGTGGGCGGGCTGCGCCGCGTGCATGGCGCGCAGCCCGGCGTCGGTGAGGACGGCCTCGCTGCCGCGGGCGTCCTCGCTGTGCCGTTCCTTGCGTACCAGGTCGTGGCGGGACAGGCCGTCGATGATGCGCGTGACGCGCGGCGCGGTGACGCCGGAGGCCGCGGCGAGCGCGGACATGCGCATACGGCGGTCGGGTGCCTCGCTGAGCAGCAGCAGGACGGCGAACTCGGTCATGGTCACGCCGGTGCGGGCCATGTCCTGCTCCAGGGTTCGCGGCAGGGAGTGGACGAGGCGTCCGAGGCTCTGCCAGAGCAGGAGCTCGTCGGCGCTGAGCGGATCGACGTCGGGAGTGGTGTCGGTGGCGGCGGTGGGCTCCATGCGACCACTGTATTTGACTAGTTAAGCAAGTGGGTGCAATGGTTATTGCTTAACTAATTAAGTAAGAGGTGGTCGTATGCATCCCGGAGCACCCGCACCGGACGGCTTCGCGCACGCTGTCGCCGATGTCGACGGCGTCCAACTCCACTACGTCGTGGGCGGATCCGGCCCCGCCGTGGTCCTGATCCACGGCTGGCCGTTCAGCTGGATCGAGTGGCGGGCGCTGCTGCCCCTGCTCGCGGCGCACGGCTTCACGGTGATCGCCCCCGACCTGCGTGGATCCGGCGACTCACAGATCCCGCCCGGCCACTGGACCAAGCGCGAGGAGGCGGAGGACCTCCGCCGCTTGCTGCGGCACCTGGGCCATGACCGGGCCTTCGTGGTCGGCACCGACGTCGGCACGATGACCGCGCACGCCTGGGCCCAGGCCCATCCCGAGGACGTGGCCCGGCTGGTGCTCAGCGAGGCGTTCCTGCCCGGCCACGGCCTGGAGGAGCACATGAACCCGGCGACCGGCGGCTCCTGGCACTTCGGTTTCCACGCGCAGAGCGACCTGGCCGCGATGCTCACCGCCGGCAAGGAGGAGCAGTACCTGTCCGGCTTCTGGTCGATGATGACCGGCGGCGGCATCACCACCGCCGACCGCGCCGACCTGCTGCGCGCCTACACCCGCCCCGACGCGATGCGCGGCGGCTTCGAGCACTACGCCACCCTCATCGAGGACGGCGAGGCGGCCCGCGCCGGCGACCGCCTGACCATGCCCGTCCTCGTCCTGAACGGCGAACACGGCCTGCCCCAGAACGTGTTGCTGACCGGCGCCCGCGAGGCCGCGACCGACGTTCGCCACGACACGGTCCCGGGCGCCGCGCACACCTTCGCGGCCGACAACCCGACCTGGACGGCGGACCGGCTCGCCCGCTTCTTCACGACCCCTCCCGCCGCCTGAACCCGTCACCTCAACACGCCACCTGAGCCCACCACTTGACCTCGCCGCCCGACGTTCGCCATGACATCGTCCCCGGGGGCCGCACGCACCTTGGCGGCCGACAGCCGGCCCCGGACGCCAGACCGCCTCGCCCGTCTCTTCACCGCGACCCCCGCCGCCTGAGCCCGTTCCCCGAACTCGCCACCTGAGCCCGTCTGTTGACCTCGCCGCCTGACGGGGGGCACAACACCGTCCCGGGGGCCGCGCACACTTTCGCGGCCGACAGCTTGGCCCGGATGGCAGACCGGCTCGTCCGCTTCTTCACCACGCCCCCTGAACTCCTCACCCGAACCCGTCAGTTGACCCCGCCGCTCGACGCGCGGCACGACACAGCACACGGAGTACTTCTCATGCAGATTCTCGTCATCGGCGCCACCGGCTACGCCGGCCGTCGTGTCTCGGCCGCCCTCGCCCGCGCCGGACACACCGTGCTGGGCCTGACGCGCGACACCTCCGCGCCTGCGGCACACGCGCTCGTCGCGGACGAAATCACCGCGGTCGAGGGCGACTTCGGTAAGCCGGAGAGCTGGCGGGACCACCTCGACGGCACCGACGCGGTCGTCCACCTGTTGATGGACATGAGCGACCCGATCGGCGGCGACCAGCGCCTGTTCGCCCAGCTGCTCGCCGCCCAGGAGCGCGACGGCCGAAGCCGTCACCTCGTCTTCACCACCGGCATCTCGTCCTACGGCCGCACCGGCCTGCCCCTCATGGACGAGAACACCCCCGGCAATTCCGAGAGCCCGATCGGCTTCCGCTTCGCGCTGGAACGGGAGTTGGCCGCCTCCGGCCTCGCTCACACCGTGGTGCGCCCCGGCTTCATGTACGGCGGCCCCGCCACAACGTCCATGACCGCCCAGTGGTTCGCCGCCGCCGAGGCGGGCAACCCCGTCTTCTACGGCGACACCGCCAAGCGCTGGAGCTGGGTCCACGTCGACGACCTCGCCGACGCCTACGTCCGCATCCTCGACAACCCGGCCGCCGTGGACGGGGAGACCTTCGTCATCGCCGACGACCAGCGGCTGACCGCCCTGTACATGCAGCGCACCGCCGTACGGGCCGCGGGCCACACCGGCGAGATCGCCCTGGAGAGCGCGGAGGCCGGCGGCATGATGCAACTGGCCGCCGACCAGGACGAGTTGGTCACCAGCGCCAAGGCCCACCGCCTGCTGGGCTGGACCCCGCGCCACATCTCGTTCACCGACGCGCCGGTCCGTCACTACCTCGCTTGGAAGGCGGCTCAGCCCGTCAGTACTCGGTAATTCGGACATGTGGTTCCCGTCCGGTGGGAGAAGATCACTCGGTGAAGCCCTTCGACCCCCAACGTGCGGAACCTGGCAGATACCCGCGACTTGAGGCCGCCCTCGACACGGTCAACCGTGACCTCGCGGCAACCCTGCCCGACCAGCCGCCCCTCATGCTGATGGTCTGGGAGGAGCAGGTCTACGTCGCCGTGTCCGACGGCAGCTGGCACCACAACGGTCTCCGGGAACCGGACGACGACGCCCCCGACGACCTCACCCTCACCCTCGGCCTCGTTGCGGACGCGGCGCAGGAGACGGTGACCGAGCGGCTCTGGCAGGCGTGGCCGGTGTGTCCGTTCCACAAGATCGGCACGCATCTTCGCCCCGAGGGGACGGCGGCCGACTGGGAGGGGTGGAACGACGGCGGAAGCGGGCGTCTGGTGTGGTGGTGCCGGGGCGGTACGGCCGACGGCTGTCATGACCTCGCACCAGTGGGGGAACTCGGTGGTGCGCTGCCCGGAAAGGAGCGGCGGGCAAGTCGGCGTCGGGAGCGGAAGCGGGGTGGAGGGCGGGGGCGGGCTGGAGAAATGTGACACTCGGGTGGGTGAGTGTCACATTTCTGGGGGGAGGGTGGTGGTCAGGGAGCCAGCCGGCGTTCCGCCGAGACGGAGTACGCGTGGCGGCGGAAGGCCAGCATCTTGTCGTCGGACGCTTCTACGCCGGGGGCGAGGCGGGTCGGGTCGAAGACCTGTTGCTGCCAGTGGTCCTCGCGGGGCGAGCGGGCCGTCACGTGCAGGTGTCCGGCGGGGATCAGTGGGCGCTGTTCCGGCCATGCCTGGGAGGGGTCGTGGGTCCGGTCGTTCGGCTCCGCGAGCTGGTACACCACGGTGAAGGTGACGGGCCCGGTTTCGAGGCGGGAGTCGAGGTCGCCGATGAGGAAGTCGGGGGCGAGTGTCTCGGCGTACGCAGGATCGATCTCGACCTCGCCCAGTTGGGGCACGAGACGGTAGCGGAAGGGGCGCCGTACGCCCGACTCGTCGACCAGGACGAAGGCGTGCAGGCCGTCGTAGCGGGTGGTGGCGAAACTGGCGGGCGCCTGCTGCCCGGCGAAGGACTTCAACGCGCCCCGGCTTTCCGGGTGTTGGGCGAGGACGGTCGCGAACTTCCCGGCTGCGGCCAGCTTTCCCTTCGCACGGTCGGCGAACCCGCCCTCAGTGCCGGCCATGCCCAGCGCCTCGACCAGGTCGATGAACCCCTCGGGGTTGTGGCTGGGGAACACCCGGAAGTTCGCGGCCACCAGATCCATGACGGCCTTCGCGTCATCGCTACTGCCGTCCCCGTCAAGGAACTTGACCGCCATCCCGCGTACGCCGCGTGCCCGGTCGTCGGCGGCGAAGTTGCCGGAGCCGTTCGAGAACCGGATCACTGCGTCGGCTTCGGCGGTCAGGCAGGTCGCCGTCGTCCACTTCGCGATCTGCCCGGTGGGCACGAACCGCGCGTCGTACACGGCCCCGCGGGCGTGCAGTCGGCGATCGTGTGGACGCGGGTGCGCGGCGGCCTCGATCCGGTCGACGGCCTGGGCCGCGGTCATTCCGTCCTCGGTGACCGAGGAGTCCTGGGGTTCCTGCGGTGACTGTGCCATGGCGGCATCATCGCATTGGCGGGTGTCGGGTTCGCGGTCGTCACCTACGAGGTCACGGGGAAGAACGTCGACTCGATCGGCTTCCACGGCGGCGGTGGCAAGGCGATGGACCCGAAGGCCGAGACGGTGTGGTGGGGGCGCTGGACGGGGCTTCAGATTCGGCTTCAGGTTCGGCTCAGGTTGGTGCGGGAGGTTGGCCCGTATGCACGGACACCGCCCCCGCACCCCCGAAGCCGACCGCAGCCGCCGCTGGTTCATGAACAAGGCGCTGCTAGCCGGCGGAGTCGCCGCCGTCGCGACCATGACCGGCTGCTCGTCGGACGCCTCCGCCACCGCCACCGCCACCGCGTCCTCGTCCTCCGGCGCCCCGAACGGCGCCCCCTCGGGCGGCCCCGGCGGTGGCATGCCCACCGGCGCGATGCCTTCCGGCGGGCCCGGGGGAGGGGGCAACGGCATGGGTCCTGGGCAGAGCGAGGTCAAGTACACCGATTTCAAAGGCGTTTCGACCGACGGCAAGATCACCGACGGGCTCTACTCGATCCACTCCACCGACGTGTCGACGGACGGGATCGTGAAGGCCGCGCAGGCCTTCCTCGACGGGCTCAGCGCCAAGGAACGCAAGTCCTGCACGTTCGACGTCGACAACGACGAGTGGCTGGCCTGGAGCAACGTCGACGGGTACCAGCGCAAGGGCGTCCGCATGGGCGACATCACTGCCACGAAGCGGAACCTCGGTTACGCGCTGCTCGGCGCCGCCCTGTCCGCCGACGGGCTCACCCAGACCCGCAACATCATGAAGCTCAACGCCTTCCTCGGCGACTACAGCGGCGGGAATCGGGAGACGCTCACGGAGGGCGCGTACTTCTTCACCTTCATGGGCACGCCGTCCACCACCGAGCCGTGGGGCTTCCAGTACGAGGGCCACCACGTGGCCATCAACTACTTCGTGCTCGGCGACCAGGTCGTCATGACCCCGACCTTCATGGGGTCCGAGCCGACCTCCGCCACCTACAAGGGCGAGAAGATCACCCTGTTCAAGACGGAGACCAAGGCCGGTCTCACCCTCCTGCGCTCGCTCACCGCCGCCCAGCGCGCCAAGGTGATCTCCAGCACCAAGAAGTCCGGCGACGACATGAAGGCCGGCGCCGGGCAGGACAACGCCAAGCTCGCCTACCAGGGCCTGGTCGCCAAGGACTTCACCAGCGCCCAGCGCCAGCACCTCCTCGACCTCGTGCGCGTCTACGTCGGCAACATGAACGACGGCCACGCCGAGGTGAAGATGTCGGAGGTCGAGGACCACCTCGACGCGACCTACTTCTACTGGATGGGCGAGACCAAGGACTCCTCGGCCTTCTACTACCGCGTGCACAGCCCGGTCGTCCTCGTCGAGTACGACGCGCAGTCGCCGTTGGCGTACGGAACCAAGGGGGGAATGGGCGGCCCCAACGGCACCCCCACCCAGCAGCACATCCACACCATCATCCGGACCCCCAACGGCGGCGACTACGGCGTTGACCTGCTCAAGCTGCACCTGGAAAACGACCACTGACGACCGCGTCAACAGCCAGTGACATATGCCCAGTTGGCCCTTATGGGCTAAGAAGCCGCTTTCGATTCCTCATCACCCTGATCTGGCTGATATGAAACCCCTTGGCCGAAAAAGCAAGATCAGGGGTGGACGTGGGGAAACGATTCGACTCCGGGGCACGGACCGGGGTGGTGATCGTCGGGGCGGGCCCGGCGGGGCTCGTCCTGGGGAACCTGCTGCTGGACCGCGGCATCGACTGCGTGATCCTGGAACGGCGCGGACGCGAGGTGGTGGAGGGGCGGGCCAGAGCGGGATTCCTGGCCGCCCACTCCGTCCGCGTCCTCACCCGACACGGCCTGGCGGACGGGCTGTTGGCCAAGGGCCACACCCACCAGACCTGCCTGTTCCGCAGCGAGCAGGATGAATTCACCCTCGACTACGGCGAGTTGGGGCGCGGCGAGGTCCACACGGTCTACCCCCAGCAGGAGTTGGTACGGGACCTCCTCGCCGAATACCTCCGGCGCGGCGGCGAGATCCGCTTCGACACAGAGGTCGAGGAGATCTCCGAGGGCGGCCGGGTGCGGATGTCCGACGGCACGGACGTCACCGGGCGCTACGTCGCCGGGTGCGACGGACATCGGGGAGTCGCCCGCGCGACCATGGCCGCCCACGGGACGCGCACCGCCCGCTGGGACCACGGCGTGAGCTGGCTCGCGGTCCTCGTCGAGGCCCCGCCGAGCATGGAAGCCGTCGGATACGCCCTGCACGAACGGGGATTCGCCGGCCACATGGCCCGCACGGCGACCGTCACCCGCTACTACCTCCAGTGCCCGCGCGGAACCGATTCCGCCGACTGGAACGAGGACCGCATCTGGACCGAGCTGGCGACCCGGTTCCGTGTCGACGAGTTCGGCCTGCTCAAGGACGGTCCGGTCCTGGAGAAGACGGTCGTGGATCTGCGCTCCGACGTACTCGACACCCCCGGCGAGGGCCGCCTCTGGCTGGCGGGCGACGCCGCCGGCCTTATCAGCCCCTCCGCAGCCAAGGGCGCCAATCTCGCCGTACTCCAGGCCGAACGCCTCGCGCAGGCACTGACGTCGGCGCTGAAGCACGCCGACGAGAGCGACCTCGCCCGTTACGCGGCCGACTGCCTGCCGCGCGTCTGGCGGGCGCACGAGTTCTCGCACTGGATGAGCGGCCTGCTGCACGGCCCGTCCGCCGAGGACACCGTCGACGCCCACGCCCGCTACGGCCGCGCGCTCCAGTACGCCCGCCTCGACAGCCTGCGCACGTCCCGCACGCACCAGGACTTCTTCGCCGAGAACTACACGGGCATCTGATCCCGTCTCCCGCTCGCTCGTCTCCCGTCCCCACGATTCACCGGGAACCCCTTCATGAACCTCCCCGTCGTACAGGCACGCCTCGCCGCAGCCGACGTAGCACGCATCGAGCGCGCGGCCGCCTACGTCGAAACCCACGACACGGACAAGGTCCTGGCCGAACTCCTCCCGGCCCTCACGTCGGCCGAACGGGCGGACGTCTCCCGCCACTTGGTCTTCGACCACACCGCCGTCCTGGTCTTCCCGGACTCCCTCGACGGCCTCTGCGAGGAACTCCGCCGCCTCGGCTTCGAACCGGGCCCGGTGACCCCGAGCGTCGTGGTCCGCGACCGCCTGACCCGCCGCTACGGCCCGGAGCTCGCCGAGATCCCGGTGGGCATCGTGCACGTGGCGGTCGGGGGACGCAGCGTGGAGATCTTCGCGCTCCCGGTCCCCCCGGAGTCCGCACTGGAAGCGGTGGCCGCCGACGAACGCGAGGCGGAACACGAGTCCCACCACGCCTTCGCGGTCACGGCCCCCGGCCCGGTGGTCCCCGCGGGCCTACGACTCCTCCTCCAGGAGCGGGGCGGCGCGGTCCCCGACGGCGGCGGCTACAACGGCCACGAGAACGTCACCGTCCTCTACCACCGCACCACCACCCACCGCCGCTTCGAACTCCGCCTCCCCGGCCGCCACTTGCCCCTCCCCGACCCGACGACAACCCTGCTCACCGTGATGACCGGAGCCTGGGCCACCCAAGCGGTCGCCACGATGGCCGAGTTGAACATCGCGGACCACTTGGCGGACCACCCCGGCATGTCGGCGGAGCGGCTGGCAACCCTCACCTCGACGCACCCGGACGCACTGCGCCGCCTGCTCCGCTACCTGACGACACTGGGCCTGCTGACGGCCGCCGACGACACCTACCACCTCACGGCGGCAGGCCAACCCCTGCGCACGGCGACGGAGTTCTCCCTGAAGCCCCTGGCCCAGCTCTACGCGGGCCCGTTCTACGACTCCTTCGCGGGCCTGACCCACTCCGTACGCACCGGCGAGGAAGCGTTCGCCCACCGCAACGGCCGGCACCACTTCGCCTACTTCGCCCAACACCCCGAACTGGGCAGCCTGTTCCACCGGTCGATGGCGGCCAGCGCGGAGATGTTCACCCCGGTTCCCAGGCTGATCGACTTCTCGAAGGCACGGCGGGTGGTGGACGTGGGTGGCGGAAACGGCGCGCTGCTGGGCCGGTTGCTCCGGGCCCACCCCCACCTGGAGGGCGTCCTGTACGAACGCCCCGGCGCCCTGGAAGCCGCCCGCACCCGACTCACCGAACGCTGTTCCTTCGTCGCCGGCGACTTCACCCGCTCCGTACCGGAGGGAGGAGACGTCTACCTCCTCTCCCGAGTCCTCCACGACTGGGACGACGACCGCTGCCTCACGATCCTCGGCAGGTGCGCGGAGGCGATGCGCCCGGGCGCCCAACTCCTGGTGGTGGAACGCCTGTTGCCCACTCCGACAGCGGTGGCATGGGACGTCCACATGCTGTGCAACGTGGGCGGCCAAGAACGCGACGAGGACCATTACGGGCGCCTACTGGAGAAGGCGGGCTTCGAGGTACAGGGCTGCCACCCGCTGCCGCTGGGGGCGTCACTACTGAACGCCGTAAGGGCCAACTCCCTCTAGGGCGCGGGGCTGTGTCGATGTGCGGCTCCGCCGCGCGGGCGCGACCAGCCACAGCGCACCCGCACCCGGCAACGAAGGACCCTCAGCCCGCCTGCCCCATCCCCGCGGCATTGGGCCAACTCTGAGCCTGAGCCTGGGCGTTGGGCCAGCCGGTCGCAGGCGCCGGCGCCAAGTTCTGCATCCCATTAGGGCTGGTGGCGCCGCGCACCTGGGCGGCCGTGAGGCCGTTGCGGGCGGGGACGCCGGTCGGGGTCGGGCCCTGCGGGGGCATGGGTGCCGGGGCGGGTGCCGGGACGCCGTAGGGCTGCTGCTGAGGCATCTGTTGCGGCATCTGCATCGGCATCTGCTGCATCGGCATCTGCTGAACCTGCGCGGCGGCCACCATCGGCTCGAACTGCGGCTGGGGCTGCGGCTGTTGGGGCTGAGGCACCGGCTGCGGCTGAGGCACCTGCATGGGCACCGGCTGCGGCTGCATGGGCATCTGAGCCACCGCAGGCATCGGCATCTGCATCGGCATGCCGACCCCCGACGTCCCCGTACCGAGGAGCGCCTGCGCGGCGAGGTTCTGCATCCCGGCCCCGTTCGTCGCCCCGACCAGGCGGTCCACGGCCGCCGTACCCGAGCTGTAGTTGGTCCCTGTACCCAGCTCGGGTACGGCGGCTCCCCTCCTGGTCCCGTAGAGCACCTGTTCCATGCCGGACACCAGGCGACGCACGTCCGTCTGGGGGCGCACCACGAGCCGCAGGAAGCGGCTGGACGAGCCGATCTTGTTGCCGCACTCGCGGACGAGGATGCGGTGCTCGGTGAGCATCCTGTCCCGGACCACCGTGCCTTCGGCGCCGACGGGGAGGCGTACGAAGAGGAAGTTGCCCTGCGACGGATAGACCGTCAGGCCGGGCAGCGCGGAGAGATGGCTCGCCATGTCGAGCCGGTCGCGGCGCACCTGCTGGAGGCTCTGCGCGTACTCCGCGCCGTGCTCCTTGAGGATGAACACCACATGTTCGGCAAAGGCGTTGAGGTTCCACTTGGGGAGCATCGAGCGGATGCGGCCGGCCAGGGCGGGGTTCGCGACGAGGTAGCCGAACCGTATGCCGTGCAGGCCGAAGTTCTTGCCGAGGCTGCGCAGCACGACGACGTTGGGGCGCAGCATCGCCTCTTGTACGACGCTGGGTTCGACCTCGGCGTCCGCGAACTCCAGGAACGACTCGTCGATGATGATGAGGTCGAGGTCGGCCATCGCGTCCATGAACTGGACGAGGGCCTGCTTGTGGATGAAGCCGCCGTCGGGGTTGTTCGGGTTGCAGATGACCGCGACCTTGGTGTTGCGCTTGCGGATGAACTCGGCGTACTGCGTGAGGTCGAGGGCGAAGCCGCTGGACTCCTGGAGCGGGAACATGTCGACCCGCTTGCCGGTCTCCATGGGCTGGTCGGTCCAGCGGCCGAACGTGGGGACGGGGATGGCGAGGGACTCGCGGACCATCAAGTGGTCGATCCAGGTGATCAGTTCGGTGGAACCGTTGCCCATCGCGACGCAGCTCGGGGGGAGTTGGAGCAGGTTGCAGAGCTCGGCCGTGATGGTGTCGGCGCTGCTCGGGTAGTACGTGATGATCTCGCGCAACCGGGCCGCCATCTCGTCGAACATGGCGGGGGTGGGGAAGTACGGGTTGCACGGAATACAGAAGTCCACGGGGCCGGTGCCGTCGCTCTCACGCGCCAGCGCTGCCATCGACGGGCTGTGCGCCGCCGTACTGCGGAACAGCGAGGTGACGTTGGAGTCGGCCAATGGAACCTCCGTATGAAGGCGGGCCCGGCGGGGACGACCGGGCCCGTCGTCTTGGGTGGCCCGCGCGGGGGAGCACGGGCCACCCATGAGTACGGAGACAGGAGTGGCACTGTTCAACGGATGTGAAAATGGTGTGAGTTCGGGAACCCCGGGTCCGAACTACGCGTCAGCCGCGAGGCTTCAGGCGCTGAACGTGTGGATCGTCGACGTTTTGTACGTCTGACCAGGCCGCAGCACCGTCGACGGGAAGCTCGCGTGGTTCGGCGAGTCCGGGAAGTGCTGGGTCTCCAGGCACAGGGCGTCGCCCTGGCGGTAGGTGTGGCCGCCGGTACCTGTGAGAGTGCCGTCGAGGAAGTTGCCGGTGTAGAACTGCAGCCCCGGCTGGTCGGTGGCGATCTTCAGGGTGCGGCCGGAGTGCGGATCGTGCAGGGTCGCGACGTGTTCGGGCTTCGGGGTGATGCCCTTGTCGAGGACCCAGTTGTGGTCGTAGCCCTTGGCCTGCACCTGCTGGACGTGGGCGGCCCGGATGTCGCGGCCGATCGGCTTCGTCTTGCGGAAGTCGAAGGGGGTGCCGGAGACCTTGGCCAGTTCGCCCGTGGGGATCAACCCCGAGTCGGTGGGCGTGTAGCGGGAGGCGGGGATCGTGAGCTCGTGGTTCTCGATCGTGCCGCTGCCCTCGCCGGCGAGGTTCCAGTATGTGTGGTTCGTCAGGTTGACCACGGTCGGCTTGTCGGTGGTGGCCTCGTAGTCGATGCGCCAGTCGCCGTGCTTGTTGAGCGTGTACGTCACCTTCACCTTGAGGGTGCCCGGGTAGCCCATCTCGCCGTCGACGCTGGTGTAGTACAGGTGCAGGCCGACGTCGGAGCCGGAGGTGAAGCCCTCCACGTCCCAGATGTGCTTGTCGAAGCCCTGGGTGCCGCCGTGCAGGCTGTTGACACCGTCGTTGACGGAGAGCTGGTAGCTCTTGCCGTCGAGGGTGAACTGGCCCTTGGCGATGCGGTTGCCGTAGCGGCCGATCAGCGCGCCGAAGTACGGGGTCTTCGCGACGTAGTCGGCGATGTTGTCGAAGCCGAGCGACACGTTGGCGTACCGGCCGTGCCGGTCCGGGAGTTCCAGGGACTGGACGACTCCGCCCCACGACAGCACCTTGAGCCGGGTGCCGCCGTTCTCCAGCGACCAGCGGTAGACCTTGCTCCCGTCGGCGAGGGTGCCGAAGAGTTCCTTCACGGGCTTCTTGCCTCCCGGGCTCGCTGCCTGCGCCGTACCCGTACCCAGTGCGCTCGCGGCGATACCGGCTGCCGCGGCACCTGCAATGACCGTGCGTCTGTTCAGTTCCATTGAGCGGCTCCTGCACATGGAAGGGGCCCCGCCGTGCTGTGCGAATGACAGACGTGCGGGGCCCAATCTGGACTTACGAACCGGACTTGCGTTTGTTCCACACATCGAAGCCGACCGCGGTCAGCAGGGCGAGGCCCTTGATGACCTGTTGCCAGTCGGTGCCGACACTGAGGAGGTTCATGCCGTTGTTCAGCACGCCGAGGACGAGACCGCCGATGATGGCACCGAGGACGGTGCCGACACCGCCGCTCATGGACGCGCCACCGATGAACGAGGAGGCGATGGCCTCCAGTTCGAAGCCGTCGCCCGCCTTCGGCGAGGCCGCGTTGAGGCGGGAGGTGACCACCAGACCCGCCAGGGCCGCGAGCACGCCCATGTTCAGGAACACCTGGAAGGTGACGCGCTTGTCCTTGACGCCGGACAGCTTCGCGGCCGGCAGATTGCCGCCGATCGCGTAGATGTGGCGGCCGAAGACGGTGTTGCGCATCACGTAGCCGTAACCGGCCACCAGGACACCGAGGATGATCAGGATGATCGGCGCACCGTCGTAGCTGGCGAGCAGCATGGTGAGCCAGGCGATCGCGGCGACGATCGCGACGAGCTTGAGCAGGAACAGCTTGACGGGCGGCACGTCGAGCGAGAACTCCTGCTGCCGGCGCCGGTCGCGTACCTCCTGCCACACCACCGCGGCGATCATCACGAGACCCAACAGCAGCGTGATGTTGTGGTAGTTGGTGTTCGGGCCGACCGCGGGCAGGAAGCCGTTGCCGATCTTCTGCAGGCCGTTGGGGAAGGGGCCCAGCGTCTGGCCCTGGAGCAGGATCTCGGTGAGGCCGCGGAAGAGCAGCATGCCGGCGAGGGTGACGATGAACGACGGTATCCCCGCGTAGGCGATCAACAGCCCCTGTACGGAGCCCGCTACGGCGCCCATCAGCAGGCACAGCACCAACGCGACGGGCCACGGCACCTGGTGATTGACCATCAGGACCGCCGCGAAGGCGCCCACGAACGCCGTCAGCGAACCGACCGACAGGTCGATGTGCCCGGCGATGATGACCATCATCATGCCGATCGCGAGGATCAGGATGTAGCTGTTCTGCAGCACCAGGTTGGAGACGTTGCGCGGCAGCAGCAGGTCCCCGCCGGTCCAGACCTCGAAGAAGATCACGATCAGACCGAGGGCGATCAGCATGCCGTACTGGCGCATGTTGCGCCGCAGGCCGTCCAGCACAAGGTGCAACAGGCCGCCGCCCGCGGCCGATCCGCTCTTGCCCGGTGGCGCGGGGGCCGGGCTCTTGGCGGTCACGTCCGTGCTCATCGGGTTACCTCTTTGTCCTTCGTCATCTGGCGCATCAGCACTTCCTGCGTGGCCTCGGCCCGGGGCACCTCACCGGTCAGCCGGCCCGCCGCCATCGTGTAGATGCGGTCGCACATGCCGAGCAGCTCCGGCAGTTCGGAGGAGATGAAGACCACCGCCTTGCCCTCGGCGGCGAGTTGGTCGATGACCGTGTAGATCTCGTACTTGGCGCCCACGTCGATGCCACGCGTGGGCTCGTCCAGGATCAGCACGTCGGGACCCGCGAAGATCCACTTGCTGAGGACGACCTTCTGCTGGTTGCCGCCGGACAGCTTGCCCACCGGCTCGAACACCGTCGGCGCCTTGATGTTCATCGACTTGCGGAACCGCTCGGCGACCTGACGTTCCTCCTGCTCGTCGACCACACCGCGCTGGGAGACCTTGTTCAGGGCGGCCAGCGAGATGTTCCGGTTGATCGTGTCGATGAGGTTGAGGCCGTAGTGCTTGCGGTCCTCGGTGACATAGGCGATGCCGAGTTTGACCGCCTCCGCGACGGACTTGGTGCGGATCTCCTGGCCGTCCTTGAGGACCGTGCCGCCGGCGTAGCGGCCGTAGGAGCGCCCGAAGACGCTCATCGCGAGTTCGGTGCGGCCGGCGCCCATGAGTCCGGCGATGCCGACGATCTCGCCCCTGCGCACATTTATTGACACATCGTCAACTACCTTGCGCTGCTGGTCGATCGGGTGGAACACGGTCCAGCCGCGGATCTCCAGAGCGGGTGCCGCCTCGGGCTTGCCCTCGTGCGGGGTGCGCTCGGGGAAGCGGTGGTCGAGGTCGCGGCCGACCATGCCGGAGATGATCCGCTCCTCGGTCGTCTCCGGCGCCTTCACGTCGAGGGTCTCGATGGAGCGGCCGTCGCGCAGGATCGTCACCGAGTCGGCGACCTTGCGGATCTCGTTCAGCTTGTGCGAGATGATGATGCAGGTGATGCCCTGCCTCTTCAACTCCAGGATGAGATCGAGGAGTTTGCCGCTGTCCTCGTCGTTCAGGGCTGCCGTCGGCTCATCCAGGATGAGCAGTTTCACCTTCTTCGACAGCGCCTTCGCGATCTCGACGAGCTGCTGCTTGCCCACGCCGATGTCGGCGACGCGGGTCTCCGGGTGGTCGCTCAGGCCCACCCGGCGCAGCAGTTCGGTGCCGTGCCGCAGGGTCTCGTTCCAGTTGATGAGCCCGCGCGAGGCGTGCTCGTTGCCGAGGAAGATGTTCTCCGCTATGGAGAGGAACGGCACCAGCGCCAGCTCCTGGTGGATGATCACGATGCCGCGTTGCTCGCTCGCCCGGATGTCGCGGAAGCGGCACTCCTCTCCTTCGAAGAGGATGTCGCCCTCGTAACTGCCGTGCGGATGGACGCCGGAGAGCACCTTCATCAAGGTGGACTTCCCGGCGCCGTTCTCACCGCAGATGGCGTGGACCTCGCCCTGACGGACCGTCAAGGTGACGTCCGACAGCGCTTTGACACCGGGAAAGGTCTTGACGATCGAGCGCATTTCCAGGACGGGTCCCGCCATGGTCGTGCCTACCAATCAAGTGTGGGGTCGGGTAACGGGCCGCGGACTTACTTGAGTTGCGCGGCCGTGTAGTACCCGCCCTTGACCAGCACGTCCTCGTAGTTCGTCTTGTCGACGCTCACCGGCTGCAGCAGGTAGGCGGGGACGACCTTGGTGCCGTTGTCGTAGGTCTTGGTGTCGTTGGTCTGCGGCGTCTTCTTGTTGAGGACGTCGTCGATCATGGTGTCCGCGACCTTGGCGAGCTGGCGGGTGTCCTTGTAGACGGTCTGGGTCTGCTCACCGGCGATGATCGACTTCACCGATGCCAGCTCGGCGTCCTGGCCGGTGATGACCGGCAGCGGCTTGCTGGACGAGCCGTAGCCGTCCGACTTCAGCGCGGACAGGATGCCGATGGAGATGCCGTCGTAGGGCGACAGCACCGCGTCGACCCGGCCGCTCTTGTAGGAGCCGGTGAGGATGTCCTCCATGCGGTTCTGCGCCTTGGTGCCGTCCCAGCGCAGGGTGGTGACCTTGTTGAGCGCGGTCTGCCCGGACTTGACGACCAGTTCCTTCTTGTCGATGTACGGCTGGAGCACGCTCATCGCGCCGTTGAAGAAGTACTTGGTGTTGTTGTCGTCGTTCGAGCCGGCGAACAGCTCGATGTTGAACGGGCCCTTCTTGCCGCTGTCCAGACCGAGCTTCTGGACGATGTAAGTGGCCTGGAGGACACCGACCTTGGTGTTGTCGAACGACGCGTAGTAGTCGACGTTCTTGGTGCCGAGGATCAGGCGGTCGTAGGCGATGACCGGGATCTTCGCGGCGGCGGCTTCCTGGAGCACGTTGTTCAGGGACTTGTTGTCGATCGCCGCGATGATCAGGCCCTTGACGCCCTGGGTGATCATGTTCTCGATCTGCGAGACCTGGGTGTCCGGGTCGTCCTCGCCGTAGACCAGCTTGGTCTTGTAGCCCTTGGTCTTGAGGTCCTTGACCATGTTGTTGCCGTCGGAGATCCAGCGCGCGGAGGACTTCGTCGGCATCGCGATGCCGATCGTGCCGCCCTTGGCACTGCTCTCCTTCTCCTTGCTGCCGCCCGAACCGCTCTGTCCGCACGCGGACAGGGTCAGCGCGAGGGTGGCGGCGCCGGCTATGAGGGGGAGGGCGCTTCTGCGGATGCGCATGTGAACTGGCCTCATTCTTCTCGTCGTTGAGAGTGCAGCGAGTGCGTGGGGGGTGGTTCGGAACGCGGGGTGCGTTGTGGAGTGGTTTGGGATGGTGCAGGTTCTGTCGGGTGGTGCAGCGGAGCCGCACATCGATACAGCCCCGCGCCCCTGGAAGCCGGGAGCGCGTTTACAAGGGGCGCGGGGAACTGCGCGACCAGCCACCGACCGGCCCGTAGCCCCCGACGCTCATCCGGTGGCAGTCTCGGTGGGGAAGCGGTTCAGAGCCCCCGGCAACCTGGACCCCAGCGGAGCCATGTCGCCGTCCGCGTCGTGGCGGGCCAGGAGGTCGAGGGCGAGGCGGCCCCGACGGACCCGCTCGCGCGCCGTGTCGAGGGTGACGTCCCGCAGGTGGGTGCCCCACGGGTAGATGCCGGGGGCCTTGGAGAGGCCGAACTTGAGGTACAGCGGGGCGCCTCGGCGGATCAGTTCGGCGACCTCGTACATCCGGACGTAGCCACCGAGGTCGTCCGGCGCCTCGATGTACATGTCCATCGGGGCCGCCGACACCCGCCGGATCTCGGTCAGGTGATCCAGCGTCAGATCGCTCGGCACGTTCAACGAGTCCGCGCCCAGGCGTTCGTACACCGCGTACGCCGCCGGGTTGACGGGACCGATCAGCGCCGAGACCTTGAGCGTCGTGTCGGCCGGGATGATCCCGGCCACCCGCGCCCGGTGCAACGTCCACAGCACGCCCTCGTCCGCGACGAGCAGGCACTTGACGCCCAACTCCGTTGCGCGGACGGCGTCTTCGATGCACCCGGCGACCGCGTCGTGGCCCCGGGCACGCAGACCCCCGCCACGCGAGTCGGAACGGACCGAGCCGCCGATGTCCCACGTTCCGCGCGGCCCGGTGAACAGGCAGAGCTCGATGTCGCGTTCGGCGGTGGCCTCGACCATCTCGGTGATCTCGGCGTCGGTCAGCATCCAGACACCGCTGCCCTGGCTGATCCGGTGGATCGGCACGTCCAGGCGCGAGGACTCCTTGAGGATGACCGCCAGCGCCTCGGGCCCCTCGCACGAGGGGACCTCGGTGCGCCAGCGACCGCCGTCCGGGAAGGTGTGGGTGGAGGCGTCGGCGGGGTCGAGGGCGGGCGCGCCCAGGCCGAGCGCGGAGAGGGCCTGCTCCCCGGGCCTGCGGGCTGCCGTGGCGGTGTCGGTCACTTGCTGTCCTTCGCGTTCGGTATTTCGGACGAGGTTCGCGGCTCGGGGTAGAAAAAAGCTCTGGTGGTACGCCGGCACGGGGTGGTCAGGTCACTCCGTGCCGGCGTACGGCTGGGGTTTCCTACGGCCGCAGCAGCACCTTGCCGACCTTGGGATCGCCGGACCCCACCAGCTCGATGGCCTGCGGGAACTCGGCGAGCGGCAGCTCATGGGTGACCAGGGGAAGCGGATCGAGCAACCCCGCCCCGAACACCCGCACCGTGTGCGCCCAGGCGTCCGGCGGTGCCCCGAAGACGGTGTGCACCTCCAGCTGCCGTACGACGAGATCGGTGGGGTCGAGACCCTCGGCGCCCGGCGCGGGGATACCGGTGAGAACGAGGCGTCCGCCGCGCCGGAGCAGGGAGGCGGCGGTGCGCGCGGCGGACGCGGACCCGGCGGTCTCGATCACGACGTCGAAGTCGTCGGGCAACTCCTGGTCCCTGGTGAGGAATCGGCTCGCGCCGAAGTCCTTCGACAGCTTCGCGCGGTCGGGCCGGGTGCCCACCACGAGCAACTCGGCGGGCGAGCCCGCCTTCAGGAACTGCACCGCGAACATCCCGAGCGTGCCGGTACCGACCACCGCGACCCGCTCACCCGGCCGCGCGTTGGCCTTGAGCGCGGCGGCCGCGATGCAGGCCGCCGGTTCCAGCAGCGCCGCCGCCGTCAAGTCGGCCTCGTCCGGGAGGACATGGAGGAGCCGGGCGGGGAGGGTGAGGGTGGCGGCCATCGCGCCCGGCTGGGTGAAGCCGGTCTCCTCGTAGCCCGCCGTGCACAGGGTCGTCTCGCCCGCGTGACAGCGGTCGCAGACCTGGCAGTTGCGGAAGCCCTCGCCGACCACCTTGCGGCCCACGAGAGTCGCGGGCACCCCGGTGCCTACGGCCTCCACCGTGCCGGACCACTCGTGGCCCGGGGTGAGGGGGTAACGGACGTAGCCCTCGGGCCTGTTGCCCTGGTACACCTCGCGGTCGCTGCCGCAGATGCCGACCGCGTGCACGCGCACCAGCGCCTCGCCCGCGTCCGGCTGCCGCGGCTCGTGCGAGGCCAGCCGGTGCTCGCCCGGTGCCTCGATGACGACCGCGGTGCTCACTTCGAACCCTTCGGCTTGCGCTGCTCCCAGCCGTCCGCCCAGAGGTCGAACCGCGCCTGCTGCTGCGGGAATTCGGCCGCCGCGTCGGTGTCCAGCTCGACGCCGAGACCGGGCGCGTCCGAGAGGTGGAAGTAGCCGTCGATCACCTGCGGGGCGCCCTTCACGACCTTCTTGATGTCCGCGTCCGCGAAGTCGTTGAAGTGCTCCAGGATCTTGAAGTTCGGCGAGGAGAAGCCGACTTGGAGCGAGGCGGCGGTCAGGACAGGGCCGCCCACGTTGTGCGGGGCGACGAGGACGTAGTGCGCCTCGGCGGTGGCGGCGAGCTTGCGCGTCTCCCAGATGCCGCCGATGTGGCCGACGTCGGGCTGGATGATGTCGACGGCCTGGCTCTCGAACAGCTCGCGGAACTCGATCCGGTCGTGGATGCGCTCACCCGTCGCGATGGGGATGTCCACCTTCGCGGCGACCTTCTCCAGCGCCTTCAGGTTCTCCGGCGGAACCGGCTCCTCCAGCCACGCGGGCTTGAACGGCGCGAGTTCGTGCGCGAGCCGTACGGCGGTGGAGGGCGAGAACCGGCCGTGCATCTCCAGCATCAGCTCGGCGTCCGGACCGATCGCGTCCCGCACGGCCTCGATGAGGGAGACCGCGTACAGGGTCTGCTCGTGGTCGAGTTCGAAGTGACCGGTGCCGAAGGGGTCGATCTTCAGCGCCTTGTACCCGCGCTCCATGACCCCCTGGGCGGCCTTGTGATAGGCCTCCGGGGTCCGCTCGGTGGTGTACCAGCCGTTCGCGTACGCCTTCACCTTGTCGGTGACCTTGCCGCCGAGCAGCTGCCACACCGGCACGCCGAGGGCCTTGCCCTTGATGTCCCAGCACGCCATCTCGATCACGGCGATGCCGGACATGACGATTTCACCCGCGCGCCCGTAGTCGCCGTACTTCATCCGGCGTACGAGGTCTTCCACGGCGAACGGGTCGGAACCGAGAATGTGGTTTGCCTCGGCCTCGCGCAGGTAACCGATCAGCGCGTCGGTGTGGCCCAGCATCCGGGTCTCGCCGACGCCGGTGACGCCCTCGTCGGTGTGCACTTGGACGTACGTCAGATTGCGCCATGGCGTCCCGACCACGTGCGTGCTGATTCCCGTGATGCGCACGGCAGATGCCCCCTGTGCTCTTCAGTGCTGTTCGAAATTTCGGCTCACGTTCGAAATGCTGGGCAGACAGTAAGGACGGCGGGGCGGGGGTGTCAATGGGTCGAACATGTAACGGTTTCGGCAAGAGGTGCGATCGGCGTACCGCTCGGCCGCGTCGGTTCGTGTCGATTCTTGTAGTTTCCCGCCACGTCCCTACACAACTTTCACAGGCGCGCCTATGAACGTTACCTGTCAGGAACTTAGTCTTCCCGCGTCATGGACTACTGCCACCCCTGCGGCCGGCACCTGAACGGCGCCCTCGCGTGCCCGGGGTGCGGCGCACCAGTCGAAGCCCCGGTCGAGTCAACTCGCGCCCACGCGCGCGCAGTTGACGCGCGTTCACAAACGGACGGCGCCCCGCGCGAGGACGCGGGCGTGCCCGGCGACGGGCATGCGGAAGACGACGGGGACGGCGAGCCCCAGGGGCGCGCCGCGCGGCGGAGGAGTCGCGGGCGCGGGCGGGCCGGCGGCGACAGCGGCGACTTCGACGGCGACACCGAGAGCCCGTACGACCAGGGCGCCGAACACCAGGGGCGCGCCGCGCGGCGGAAGAACCGCGGACGGGGCCGGGACGAGAGCGCCCTCGCCATGGCCGGGGACGACGGCGACGCCGGGAGCCCGGACACGGCGAGCGCGAGCCGTCGCGATCGCAAGGCCGCGGCACACCGCCGGCGGCGGCGCCGGGTGCTTCTCATAACGGCCGGTTTCGTACTGGCGGCGGGCGGCCTGAGCCTGGCAGAGCTGGGCACGGACGCGCCGTTCTCGACCCAGAGGTCCGCGGCGCCCGGCGCGTCGGCGGAGGGCGGGGCGGACGCGGAGGCCAGCCAGACGGCCGAGCCCCTGGACGTCACGAAGACCGTCGGAACCAGCGCGGGTACGGCGTCCCCGGACGCGTCGGCATCACCGTCCGCGTCGCCCTCGAAGTCCGCGAAGGAGACGAAGGACCCCGAGGAGTCGCGGACCCCGACCACAGGCGCCGGCACCACGTCCCCCGCGTCGACGTCCTCGACGGACCCGGCCACCACCCCGTCCTCGGAACCGTCGTCCTCGGACCCGAGCCCGACACCGTCGCCCTCGGAAACCTGCAAGCAGATCCTCTGGTGGTGTTCCTGAGCCGCCCGGCTCAGACGCCCGTGGGTGGCTCGGCTCAGACCTCCAGCATCCGCCGCAGCAACCCCCGCAACGCCAGCCGCTCCTCGTCCGACAACCCGGCCAGCGGCTCGCGGGCGAACCGCAGCGACTCCCGCAGGCTACGGGCCACTTGGCGCCCCTCGTCCGTGGCCGCCGCCAGCTTCACGCGCCGGTCGGCGGGGTCGGGGCGGCGCTCCACCAGGCCGCGCGTCTCCAGCCGGTCCACGATCCCCGTGACGTTCGACGGCTCGCACTTCAGCTTGCGCGCCAGCTTGCGCATCGGCAGCGGCTCCAGGGACAGCAGGCTGAGCAGCCTGGCCTGCGCCCCGGTCAGCTTGTGGTCGCCCGCCGCCTCCTCGTAGTCCTGGTAGAACCGCGCCACGACATCGCCGATCAGCTCGACGACCTCCATGGTCACGGGGTCGGAGCGACGCGTCTTTTCGGGTGTGGCCATGGACTCAAGCGTACCCGGTTACTTGACATCATGAAATATTCAGGGGCATGGTTGTTTCAGGTACTGAAGTATTCGGCAGTATGCGAACCACCCCGCACGGCCCCCTGCACTACGAAAGGCGCTTGTGATGATCAACCGCGAATGGCACCTGCTCAGCCGCCCGGTCGGCTGGCCGAAGCCCGAGGACTTCGCCCTGGTGGAGACCGAGACCCGGGCCCCGGCCGAGGGCCAGGTGCTGGTGCGGAACAAGTACCTGTCGGTCGACCCGTACATGCGCGGCCGCATGAGCGCCGCCAAGTCGTACACGGCCCCCTTCGAGCTCGGCAAGGTCATGCAGGGCGGCGCGGTCGGCGAGATCGTCGAGTCGAACGCCGAGGGCTTCGCGGCCGGCGACCACGTCCTGCACTTCGGCGGCTGGCGCGAGTACGCGACCATCGACGTCAAGGGCGCCGTCAAGGTCGACCCCGACCTCGCCCCGCTCTCCACCTATCTCGGCGTCCTCGGCATGACCGGCCTCACCGCCTACGCCGGCCTGCTGCGCACCGCGTCCTTCAAGGAGGGCGACTCGGTCTTCGTCTCCGGCGCCGCGGGTGCCGTGGGCAGCCAGGTCGGCCAGATCGCCAAGCTCAAGGGCGCCTCCCGGGTCATCGGCTCCGCCGGTTCCGACGACAAGGTCAAGCTCCTCGTCGAGGAGTACGGCTTCGACGCGGCCTTCAACTACAAGAACGGCCCGGTCGGCAAGCAGCTCCGCGAGGCCGCCCCGGACGGCGTCGACGTCTACTTCGACAACGTCGGCGGCGACCACCTCGAAGCGGCGATCGGCTCCCTGAACGAGCGCGGCCGCATCGCGATCTGCGGCATGATCTCGGTCTACAACAACACCGAGCCCACCCCCGGCCCGAAGAACCTCGGCCGCCTCATCCAGACCCGCGGCCGCATCGAGGGCTTCCTCGTCGGCGACCACTACGACCTGCAGCCGCAGTTCGTCCAGGAGGTCGGCGCGTGGGTGGCCTCCGGCGAGCTCAAGTACCGCGAGACGGTCGTCGAGGGCATCGAGAACAACCTGGAGGCGTTCCTCGGCCAGCTGCGCGGGGAGAACACCGGCAAGATGATCGTCAAGCTCTGACGCGAGACGTTTCCACGACGAGGCCGCACCCCTGGACGTGGGGTGCGGCCTCCGTCCGTCACTGGGCCAGCGCCGCGCTGTGCACCGCCCGTACCAACCCCTCGTTCTCCAGGGCCGCCCCGCCCGGGAAGGCGAAGCGGCGCCGGGTGTAGCCGTAGGCCAGGCCGCTGCGGGGGTCGGCGAAGGCCTGGGAGCCGGCCGCGCCGCTGTGGCCGATCGTGCCGGCGCCCAGGAACGGGTACCAGGCGTCCGCGGTCGCCTGGAAACCGAGGCCGTACGCCCGGTGCGTGCCGGTCACCACGTCGTACCCGACGGAGTGCAGCTGGCCGAACTCCGCCGCCGTGTCCGGCTTCAACAGCGCGGCCCTGTCGTCGACTTCGCTGATCGCCGCCGCGTACAGCCCGGCGAGACCGCGCGCCGACGCCACCCCGCCGACCGAGGCGGGCCCCTTCGCCCGGATCACCCGTTCGTTCGGCAGCGACTCCAGGACGGTCGGCTGCGCCGCGTGCTCGTTGAACGCGATCGCGGCGAGACTGTGCGGCCCGGCCGGCTCCGCCGCACGCGCGGCCTCCTGCTCCGGGGTCAGCAACTGGGGCTGGACGGTGCGGAATCGGGGCTCGTGCACCGTCGGCAGCCCGAGGAAGAAGTCCAGCCCGTACGGCGCGCGCACTCTCTCCTCGTGCACGTCCCGGAGCGAACGGCCCGTGGCCCGCCGTACGATCTCGCCGGTCAACGCGCCGATCACCAGGGCGTGATAGCCGAAGACCGTGCCCGGGCGCCAGAACGGCCGCTGGTCGGCGAGGCGTTCGGCGACCGCCCGGTCGTCGGCCAGCTCGTCGAGCGTGAACCCGGTGTCCGTGCCGACCAGCCCCGCCCGGTGCGCGAGCAGCTCGCGCAGTGTCAGCGCGCCCTTCCCCTCGGACGCGAACTCCGGCCAGTAGTACGTCACTTTGCGGTCCAGCTCCAGCGTGCCGTCCTGCACGAGGAGCGCCACCACGAGGTGCGCGGCGCCCTTCGTGGACGAGAACACGCCATAGAGCGAGTCGCCGTCGGTACCAGGTGGCCCCGCCCACAGGTCGACGACCCGCCGGCCGTGTACGTATGCACACAACTGGCCCTCATAATCGGCGCGTTCGACCGCCACCATCGCGGCGAACTCCTCACGCACCGTCTCGAAGCCGTCGGCTACGGTGCCGTGGATCTCCTGGGTCATCTGCTCTCCTCGACTGATCCGCTGCTCGCGTGTGCCCATGCGCGTGTGCCGTCGTTCGTGTGTGCCATGGTGAACAACGCCCGTCCGACCTGCGGGAGTTCCCCCTTGGGATGATCCCGGAAGAGGGGCTCCGTGCCGAACAGGACGGCGTGTCGGCCACTGACGACCGAGGGCCGCCCCGCCGCGCCCGCGGGACCGCCGGAGCCGTCGGCCCGCGTCCGCCAGTGCCCGGCGAGGAGAGGATTTCCGGTCGCGTACGACTGCTCGACGCGGACCGCGGGGCCGAGTCCGGTGAACCAGACCGGCGCGTAGACGAAGCCGTAGGACGGGGCGCCCGCTGTGACCTGGCCTGAATTCACCACCCGTACAACGCCGTTGGCCTCCTCGGTGCCCTCGACGGGCGTGGCCGTCAGCAGTCCGGTCGCGGAGGCGAACGCGGCGCCGGTGACGCCCCGGCCGACGAGTCCGTGCCCGGACGAGAGGAAGGTGCCCAGGGCGGTGCGGGCGGTTGGGGTCAGGTCGCCGTACTCCAACTCCGTGGACACGAACAGCACATCCGCCCTCGACCAGTCGAACCCGGCGTTCAGGACGTCCGTCGACACGGGCGTGACGTCGAAGCCCATCTCCCGCAGCGCGAACAGCTCACCTGAGGTGACGGCCGCGGCGACGCGGACGGGGTGAAGTGCCGTGATGCCGGGGAGGGTTGTGGCCTCGAACGCCACGTCGTACGTCTGAGCCGCCGTGGTCGCCCTCGTCCGCGCCGAGGGCGTGTCCGGCACGATCGCGCTGCCGTCCGCTGCCTGCCGTACCGGAATCCCTTGACGGAGAAGCGAGTTGAGGGCCGCGAACTCGGCCGGGTCGGTGAGACGGAGGCGGAGGTCGCCGTGCGGGGCGACGCGGGCGACGGGGGAGGGGGCGGCGACGGTGGTGAGAGGCGCGGTGGGGAGGCTGGGTACGGGCTCGACCGTGGCGCCCCACAGCCGGCCCAGGCTCCAGGCCGAGATGTCGTACATCGCCGTCACCTTGCCGCTGATGTCCCGGCCGTCGGCCAACAGGGCGTTCGCCAGGCCGCGTTTGGGCTGGCGCATGTCGACGACGTACGCGCCGGTCGCCGCGCGTAGCACGCGGACGTCGTTGGCGACGAGGTGCGCGACGAGACGGGCGCCCGCGGTGTCGGCCGCAATGGTGTAGGCGCGGGGGAATTCGGTCGTGTAGACGTCCTCGGGGCCGATGCCCGGGACCCCCGGCACGGTCCCCGCCGACACCGGCACTTGTTCGGCGCCCGTCGCGCCCCGCCGGAACATCTCGATCTGGTCGGCGATGAGCGAACTGCGGTGGGAACGGGCGAAGTCGAGGGTCGAGCGCATGGCCGCGCCCGCGACGGCCACGTCGATCGCGGCGCGGCGGTGCAGCTCGGCGGTGGGGAGGGTGTCGTAGGCCGCGTTGTTGACCTGGAGCGGGATCTCGACCGTGTGGGCGGCCACCGCGCCCTGGAAGGCCGCGTACTGCGGGGTGAAGACCGGGGGCCAGTCGTCCCAGCCCTCCGCCTGGTCCCGGAAGGGGATCTGGACGGGCTCGACGCCGTCCTTGGCCGGTGTGTAACCGAGGCCGTTGACGGCGGTCTCCATGCCCAGGGCGTTGGCGTAGGTGTTCTTGAGGAAGAGGTCGTACTCGTAGTTCTCGCCGTGCGGGGGAGTGGTCGGCTCGATGAGGGTGCCGTTGACGTAACCGTGCAGGTCGAGCAGGACGGCGGGCTGTTTGTCGATCGTGAGCGCGCGGATCGCGCGGGCCTCGGGCTGGGACGCGGTGATCAGGTCACGGTTCAGATCGAAGCCGTTGGCGTTCACGCGGGTGCCCGCGATACGGCCGTCGGGGTTCGCCGTGATGTTGAAGTAGAGGCGGCTGTGCGCCAACAGGTCTTTTGTCTTGGTGTCGTTGGAGGTGGCGAGCTGCTGGATGAGGTCGAGGGAGGCGTCGGTGCCCTCGCGTTCGTCGCCGTGGATGTTGTTGTCGAAGAGGACCGGGGTCTTGTAACCGGCCTTGATCTCAGGTGACTTGGCGGCGGTGGCGGGCGCGTTCTCGATGAGGTCGCGCATCCGTTCCTGGGCGGTGGCCTGGTCGGCGGTCTCCGGGGCGGTGACCGTGACGAGGTAGAGCCGGTGCCCGCCGGCCGAGACGCCCGCGACCTCGACACTCACCCGATCGCCCAGCCGCTGGAGGGAGTTCAGGCGCGGGGCGAGGGCGTGGTACGGGGTCAGCCCGAGCTTGAGGGACGTGTCGGCGGGGTTCGCCGGGTCGGGGGAGAGGACCTGGCGGCGGGGATAGCCGAGGCTGGGGTCGGTGCGCGGGACGGTGGCGGTGAGGGCGCGGCGGGCGGCGGCGGCCGGGGCGAGGCCGGCGTACCGGTCGGGGCCGGAGCCCTCACGGATGGTCGGGTCGGGCGCGGAACCCCGGCGGGGGACGGGCCGGGGCGTGGCGTCCGCCGTGCGGGGCTGGAGCAGGAGCGAACCGGCGGCGGTGGTCAGGGCGACGGCGGTGATCAGAACGGGTCTCGGGGGGACGGCTCTGGCAATGGTGCGCACGCGTACCTCCTCTTTGGTTCCAGAGATCGGTACGGCGAGCCGCACCTGTTCGACTCAACGGTGAACAGGAAGTTGTCGGTGTCGTCGATGCCCCGGATGGCGCATTCGCGGGGCCGGGGACGGGGCATGCTGAGCAGAGGCAGCGGGTGCGGCCGGCTGTGCATGACCGCGTACGGCGAGGAGGTCCCAGGTCCCATGGCAACGATTCCTTCGATCCCCAGCAGGGACGAGGTGCTGCGGATGGCGCGCAGCACCACCGACATCACCGGCCAACTCCTGGACACGGCCGGGAACATCACCAGGATCGCGATCAACACCCTTGATCCACGGGACGGTTCGGGCGCGGAGGCGCTACGGGTCCTGCGCGAGACCACCGCCGAACTGGCCGAGGCGAGCGCGTCGCCGCAGGCCCAGGAGGCGTTCTACCGCATCGTCGACACCCTGACCCGACTCGGCACGACCGGCGCGCCGCTTGCCGTGCACCCGGTGAGCGCACCGGCGCAGGCGCTGCTCACGGTGCTCGGCGACAGCCTGCTGCCCGTCCTGGACGCGGTGGAACCGGCGGTCGAGGAGTTCGCCACGGCACTCGGCGACCTGGTCGAGGCGGCGTCCCCGCTGTTGCCCGCGGCGGCGGGGGTGGCCGCGGGCGTCCTGCTGGCCCTCACCCCGCTGATCCGCGCGCTGGCCGACACCCTGGCCGACGCGTCCCCCGAACTCCGGCGCGTGGCCGAGGCGTTGACGGCGGCGCTGGCTCCGCTGCTGCCGTTCCAGGTCGCCCTCGCGCAACGGGCGGCGACCGCGGGCGTGAACGTGATCCGGGCCGCCCTCCCGCCCCTCGCCGACCTCACGGAAGCCGCGGCGGCGACCACGAAGGTGGCCGGCCCGGTCCTGGTCGCGGGCGAGGAACTCCTGGTCTCCGCCCTGGAACGCGTCCAGCCGGCCCTCCTCGCGGCGACCTCCCGCGCGGGCCGGGTGGCCCGGGCGACGGCGGTACGGGTGACGGCGGCGGTGTCGCCGGCGGCGGACCGGGGGGTTGTGGTGGCGGTGGCGACCACATAGCGCTGACGCTGAGTAAAGTTCACCCTATGCATGATCTTGGCGCGGGATTCAGCTATCTCCTGAAGGGCCAGCGCTGGATGGCGCGGCACGGGAGGCACTACGGCTTCGGGCTGATCCCCGGCCTGATCACGCTGGTCCTGTACGTGGCGGCGCTGGTCGCGCTGGCGCTCTGGGGCCAGGACTTCGTCACCTGGGCGACGCCCTTCGCGGACGACTGGTCGAGCCCGTGGCAGGGCCTGTTCCGCGGCTTCCTCACGGCGGTGCTGTTCGTACTGGCCCTGCTGCTCTCGGTGTTGACGTTCACGGCCGTCACGCTCCTCATAGGCCAGCCGTTCTACGAGACCCTCTCCGAGAAGGTCGACCGGGACGTCTCCCCGGACGGCACGGCCCCCGAATCGGGCCTCCCCCTCTGGCACGAACTGTGGATCTCGGCCCGCGACAGCCTCCGCATCCTGGTCCGCGCGGTGCTGTGGGGCGTCCTCCTCTTCGCCCTGGGCTTCGTCCCGTTCATCGGGCAGACGGTGATCCCGGTGATCGGTTTCTTCGTCACCGGCTTCTTCCTCACGGAGGAGCTGACGGCGGTCGCCCTCCAACGCCGGGGCGTCGACCTCCGCGCCCGCCTCACTCTCCTCCGCTCCCGCAAGACCCTGATCTGGGGCTTCGGCACCCCCCTCGGCCTCTCCTTCCTGGTCCCGTTCGTCGCGGTGTTCCTGATGCCGGGGGCGGTGGCGGGGGCGACGATGATGGCGCGGGACCTGCTGGGGGAGGAGACCGAGGGGGAGAGCGCGGAGGACGAGGGCGAATCGTCTTCTACGACGCTATGAACCGGCTGTCGCGTCCATCGCCACCGTCACCATCGCCCTGACCTGCGCGATGATGTCCACCCGGTTCCGCACGAACTCCGGATCGGTGATCGCCCCGGTCGCCGGGTCCGTGTTCCCCGCCCCGAACTGCAGCACCGGCGTGTGGATATGCCCGCCCGGCAGCGAATCGTGCAGCCCGAGCCGATCCCGTAGCAGAGTCGCCCGGTAGGCGATCTCGTTGGAGAGATAGTTGCCGCCGCCCCCGGCACGGGCCGTGGACCCTTCGGTGGGCCCGTCCGGCCGTACGACAGGAGCGGTCGCGCCCGCCGGGATCTCCGTCACCTCGGTGTGGTCGTAGACGGGGAACCGCCCGGTGTCGGCGGCCACAATCGCCTTGTACAGCAGGGTCGTTGACGTCCACTGGGGCTGCGAGGCCGGGTCGGCGACGGGCACGGTTTCGGTCTTCGACACGTTGTCGTTGTCCGGATACCCGCCCCGCCAGGCCCCGTTGGTCCGCTCGACGTCGAAACGGCCCACCCGCCCCTGACTCACGGTCGTGAACAGATCCACCTTCGGCAGATACGGCCGCAACGCCCGCTCCACGGTCCCGTCCGCGAAGTCCGCCCACCGCACGGGGAACATGGCCGTCTCGATCCGCGCCGGCCCGTCCGCCGTCTGGATCACCGTGCCGTCGAGCGCGAGCGCGGTGGCCCCGGACGGATTGGAGATCCGGATGTCCGCGTCCAGCGTGAACGGGTCGAACCCGGTGACGAGAATCCGCTTGATCCCCGCCTCCCCCTTCTCCCGGGGATACCGGATACTGCTCTGCCCCCGCGAAGTCGTCTCCAACTCGGAGAGCAGAGCGTTCCGTTGGCCATCACTGATCCCGAACTCGGGCTCCCAGCCCCGCACTTCCCGAGTCATCCCCAACCGTGCCCAGTACAACGGCCGATCGTCGTCCCGGCTGAGATCCCCGCCGGCCGGCCCCCGCCCCTGCGCCCGGTCGACCGCCCGCCGCCACAGCGCGGTTCCTTCGCGTACGACGACGCGGCGGGCCTGCGCGTAACTGCGCGCGGCTTCGAGCGCGTGGGTGAACTCCGGCGCCACGGTGTCGAATCCGGAGTGTTCGAGGATCTCCTGGGGGACCGCCTTGTCGAGCCGCTGCTCCTCGACGGTCGGGGAGAGGGTGGTGTCGGCCGCCGCCCCGGTACTGGGAGCGGAGAAACCGGCCAGCAGGGCCAGTCCGAGGATGCTGGTCCGAACTCGTATGACGTTCAAGGTGGTTGAGGCCTTCCGTTCGCAGTGGGGTGCGGTGCGGTGCCGGACGGCCGCAGTATCGCGTGACGGGAGTGGTCTACGCCACGGGTGCGCCGGACGACCCGATCCGCCTCGCCTCCTCCTCCAGCACCCCGAGGAACGCCGCCCCCGCCACCGACAGCGCCCGCCCCCGAACCGTCGCTGCATACACCGCCCGAGCCGGCGCCCCTTCGTCCAGCACCGGTACCAACGCCACGTCAGCCCGTATGGCCCCGGAGGCAAGGGACGGCACCAGGGCCACGCCGAGCCCAGCGGCGACGTACCCCTCCTTCGCGGTCCACTCGGCGACGACGTGGGCGATACGCGGCCGGAACCCCTGTCGCAGGGCCGCGTCGAGAAGGGTGCCCTCGGGGCGGGTGCTGCCGGATATCCAGTCGGCGTCGGCGAGTTGGGCGAGCTGGACCGGTCCCTGCCCCGCGAGGGGGTGGTCGGCCGGTACGGCGACGTACAGCGACTCGTCGAGGAGATGGTGGAGTTCGTACGCGTCGAGTGGCGCCCGTCCCGTCGTGGAGACGATCGCCAGGTCGAGGTGCCCGGAGGTCAGCCGGTCCAGGAGGTGCGGGGTGAGGCCCTCCTCGCGGGACAGCCGTACCCCCGGGTGCCGGTCCCGGAACGCGGCGAGCGCGCGCGGCACCAGCGCCGAGTCGGCCGTCGCGAACGCCCCGAACCGCACCCGCCCACCGGCCACTTCACGCAACGCCGTCAGCTCACGCACCGCCCCGTGCAGCGACTCCGCCACCGCCTCCGCATGCGGTACGAGCACCTGCCCCGCCTCCGTGAGCCGCACACCCCTCGGCAGCCGGTCGAACAACGGCGCCCCGCCCAACGCCGCCTCCAGTGAGGAGATCTGCCGCGACACCGCGGACTGCGTCCACCCCAACACCCGCGCGGCCACCGTGAACGAGCCGTGCCGGGCGACCTCCAGGAACACCCGCAGCCACACGGTGGAGAGGTCGGGAACGGTGTCGTCCGGTGAACTGCCATGCTGGATGGGCATGTCAGTCATGCTAGACATTCGCTTGTCGCACCGCAGAGCCGGACCTAGCGTCGACGCCATGCGCATCACCCTGGACAACCCGGCTTCCGCACCCCAGCCCCTGAGCCCTTACTACTCCCAGGTCGCCCGCGTCGAACACCCCGACGGAAGCGCCCTGTTGTTCCTCTCCGGCCAGATAGCGGAGGGCGCCACCCTCGCCGAACAGAGCCGAGCCGTCTTCAAGACCATCGCCGCCCTCCTCAAGGCCCACGGCGCGACCCTTGCCGACGTCATCAACATCCGCACCTACCTGACCGACATCACCAGGCTCGACGAATACGGCACCGTACGAGGGGAGTTCCTCACCGGCACCCCGCCCACCAGCATGACCTTCGAGGTGCCCCGCCTGTTCCGGCCGGAGGCGCTGATCGAGGTCGAAGTCGTGGCCGTCGCCCCCGCGACAGGGTGATCCCCTCCGGGCGATACTGCCGCCCATGACGGCAGCGAAGGCAGTGAAGGCAGTGGACACGGCCAAGGCGGCGAACCTCGGCGTCCTCTTCGCCATCGAGGTCGGCGCTCTCGTCGCCGTCGGCTACTGGGGGTTCACACGGGATCTCGCCACGCCGCTGACCTGGCTGCTCGGTGTCGGTGGGCCTGTCGTGCTCGCCGTGTTGTGGGGGTTGTGCGGGTCGCCGAAGGCCAAGTACAAGGTGCGGGGCGCCGGCCGGGTCGGGTTCGAGGTGGTGTGGTTCGGGGCCGGGGTCGTCGCGCTGGTCCTCGCCGGGGTCTACGACTGGGCCCTCGTCCTCGCCCTCGTGTGCGTGGTGAGCAAGACGCTGGCCGTCATCTGGCGGCAGTAGCGCGGGAGTTGACCGACCTGGAGCCGGCCGCCCTCTACGCCTCCTCGCTCCCTATGCCTCCTCGCCCCCCTGCGCCTCCTCGCCCAGCAACGCCAGGAAGTCCCTGAACGCCCCCGGCATGTCCACCGACTCCGGATCCAGCAGCCACTGGTACTGCAGCCCGTCCATCACCGCCACCAGCAGCGGAGCCGCCCGCTCGGGCGTCAGGCCGTTCGGCAGGCGGTCGCCGTACTCGGCGCGCAGGACCCCCGCCATGTTCGCCCGCACCCGGACGTACCGCTCGGTGAAGTAGTCCCGCGCCGGATGCCCCTCCGTGACGCTCTCGCCGAGCAGCGCGGAGAAGGTCTGGATGATGCCGGGCCGCATCGCGTTGTACTCGACCAGGGAGGCCAGCAGGTCGACGCGCCACCGGCTGTCCGGTACGGCGTCCCACTGGTCCCGTTCCTCCAGGACGGCGACGAGCAGCGCGTCCTTCGTGGGGAAGTAGTGCAGCAGACCCTGCTGGGTCAGGCCGACCCGCTCCGCCACCGCCGCCAGGCTCGCGCCCCGGTAGCCGCGCTCGGCGATCACCTCCAGGGCCGCCCGCACGATCTCGGCGCGTCGTTCCTCGCGCCGGGTCCTGGAGTTCGTGGCGTTCATGGCGTCACCGTACGACACCCGGCGACCGTTCACATAACAGCAAGGTTACGAAACCTACCGCTCTACAGGTAACCGATGCACGATGGAGGCACGGCACCACACGGACTCAACGAGGAGGCACCGGGATGGCGGGACCCCGTAAAGCGGTCGAAGCGGATGAAGCGGTCGGAGCAGTCGACGCAGTCGTCGAGGCGGCCCTCGGCAAGCTCGGCCTGGATGCCAAGGCGCGGCTGCTCGCCGGGCAGGACATGTGGTCGCTGCCCGCGCTCCCGGAGATCGGCCTGACGTCCCTCGTCATGTCCGACGGCCCGATCGGCGTCCGGGGTGTGCGCTGGACCGCCGACGACCCCTCCGTCGCGCTGCCGTCCCCCACCGCCCTCGCCGCCGCCTGGGACCCCGAACTCGCCCACCGGGCAGGCGTGTTGCTCGCCCAGGAGGCCCGCCGCAAGGGCGTTCACGTCCTCCTCGCCCCGACCGTCAACCTCCACCGCTCCCCGCTCGGCGGACGGCACTTCGAGGCGTACAGCGAGGACCCGTACCTCACCGGACGGATCGGCGTCGGGTACGTGACAGGCGTACAGGCAGGCGGCGTCGGCACCACCGTCAAGCACTTCGTCGCCAACGACGCCGAGACCGACCGCTTCACCGTCGACAACGTGATCTCCCAACGCGCCCTGCGCGAGCTGTACTTGGCCCCCTTCGAGCTCATCGTCGAGAACGCCCACCCCTGGGGCATCATGACCGCCTACAACACGGTCAACGGCACGACGATGACCGAGCACCGCTACCTGGTGAACGAGATCCTGCGCGGCGAATGGGGCTTCGACGGCTTCAACGTCTCCGACTGGACCGCCGCCCGTTCCACCGCCGGCGCCATCGAGGGCGGCCTCGACGTCGCGATGCCCGGCCCGAAGACCGTCTACGGCGAGGCCCTCGCCCGGGCCGTGCGCGACGGCGAGGTCGAGGAGGCCACCGTCGACACCGCCGTACGGAACGTGCTGCGGCTCGCCGCCCGCGTCGGCATCCTCGACGGCGCCGAACCCGTCGTCGCCGAAGCCCAACTCCCGTCCCCTGTCGACGGCGAGACCCTCGCCCGCGAGATCGCCCGCCGCTCCTTCGTCCTCGTCCGCAACGAGAACGACGCCCTCCCGCTGAAGCCGAACGGCACCGTCGCGCTCCTCGGCGCCGCCGCCCGCGACGCCCGCGTCCTCGGCGGCGGCTCCGCCATCGTCTTCCCGCCCCACGTCGTCTCCCCGCTCGACGGCCTCACCGCCGCCCTCCCAGAAGGCACCCTCACCTACGCCGTCGGCGCCGACCCGAACACCGAACTCGCCGACGCCGACAAGGGGTTCGAGCTGCGCGCCGTCTGCCGGGACGCGGCGGGCCAGGTCATCGGCACCGCCTCCGCGCCCAGCGGACAGCTCCGGTGGATGGGCGCCGACCTCCCCGAGGGCGTCACCCACGACACCCTCCACACCGTCGAACTCGCCGGCACCTTCACCCCGCGCGACACCGGCCAACACACCTTCGGCATCAAGGGACTCGGCGCCTTCACCCTCACCGTCGACGGCACGACGTACTACGACGACGTCCAACGCCCGCTCAAGGACGACCCGTTCAGCTCCTTCTTCGGCGCCCCCGAACCCCGCGCCCGCGTCGACCTCACCGCCGGCACCCCGGTCGAGGTGTCCCTGACCTACGTCGTGAGCTTCTCCGAGAACCGCGACCTCAAGGTCATCGGCTTCTCGCTCGTCCACCAGGAACCGCAGCGCGACCCGGACGAACTCATCGTCGAGGCCGTCGAGTTGGCGCGTACCGCCAGCGCCGCCGTCGTCGTGGTCGCCACCACCGAACGCGTCGAGTCGGAGGGCTACGACCGCACGAACCTCCAACTCCCCGGCCGCCAGGACGACTTGGTGCACGCCGTCGCCGCCGCCAACCCGAACACCGTCGTGATCGTCAACTCCGGCTCCCCGGTCGAACTGCCCTGGCGCGACGAGGTCGCCGCCGTCCTGCTCGGCTGGTTCCCCGGCCAGGAGGGCGGCGCCGCCCTCGCCGACGTCCTCACCGGCATCCACGAACCCGGCGGCCGGCTCCCCACCACCTGGGGCTCCCTCACCGACGCCCCGGTCACCCAGGTCGTCCCGGCGGACGGCCAACTCCCGTACACCGAGGGCGTGTTCATCGGCTACCGCGCCTGGGAGAAGGAGGGCCGCACCCCGTCGTACCCCTTCGGGCACGGCCTCGGTTACACCGACTGGAGCTATGAATCGATCGAGGGGGAGATCGAGGGCGGCGGTACGTCCGTCACCGTCCGTGTCACCAACTCCGGTGCCCGGCACGGCCGTGAGGTCGTCCAGGTCTATCTGGCCCCCGTCGAGACCGACACCGAGACCGACCCAGAGCGTCCCGCACGCTGGCTGGCCGGATTCGCCGGTGTCGAGGCCGGGCCCGGCGAGAGCGTCGACGTGGTCGTCGAACTTCCGCGCCGATCTTTCGAGATCTGGGATGAGACGGCGAACGCGTGGGCATTTGTAAAGGGTTCGTACGAGATCCAGGCCGGGCGCTCGATCACCGACCGCAGGGTCGCGACGACGATTAACGTCTGACCCGGGACGCCGTCCCCCTCAGACAGCCCCGGTCCGGGACCTGACCCCTGGACCGGGGCTCATTCTTGCCCCGGCACCCGACTCAGCGGGCCGAGAAGCCGTACACCGTCTCCGAGCGGTAGGTGTCGCCCGGGCGGAGTTCCGTGCTCGGGAACTCGGGGCGGTTCGGGGAGTCCGGGAAGTGCTGGGTCTCCAGGGCGATCCCGGCACCCGGGGCGAACGGGTCGGCCAGATGCTCACCGGTGTAGAGCTGGATGCCGGGCTCGGTCGTCGCCACCGTCAACACCCGCCCGGACGCGGGGTCGTGCAGCTCGGCGATCTCGACGGCGGCCGGGGTCACACCCTTGTCCAGCACGAAGTTGTGGTCGTAGCCGGAGCCCACCTTCCGCGCCTCCCGGAAGTCGAAGCGCGTGCCCGCCACGTCGTCGAGCGCGCCCGTCGGGATCAGATCACCGTCGACCGGCGTGAACCGCGAGGCGGCGAGCCGGAGTTCATGACCACCCGCGCCGCCCGCGCTGCCCGCGCCGCCCAGGTCGAAGTAGCTGTGGTTCGTGAGGTTCACGACGGTCGGCGCGTCCGTCGTCGCCTCGTACACGAAGCGCAGTGCGCCCGACTCGTCCAGCGTGTACGTCGCCGTGACGTCGAGCCGCCCCGGGAAACCCTCCTCGCCGTGCGCGCTGACCCGGCTGAGCCGCAGCCCGTGCTCGATGGGCTCGACGTCCCACACCCGCTTGTCGAAGCCGCGCTCGCCGCCGTGCAGGGAGTTGGGCGCGTTGTTCTGCGCCAGCGAGTACGTGACGCCGTCCAGCGGGAAACGGCCGCCCGCGATCCGGTTCGCGTACCGCCCCACCAACGCCCCGAGATACGGCTCGGGATGGGCGAGATAGCCGTCCAGATCCGCGAACCCGAGCACCACGTCCGCCACGTGCCCGTCCCGGTCCGGCACCTCCACCGACTGCACGATCCCGCCGTACGACAGCACCCGCACCCGCACACCGGCCCGCTCCAGCGTCCAGCGGTGCACGGGCGTGCCGTCGGGAAGGGTGCCGAAAAGTTCGCTCATGAGGGAAACCCTAGGTCAAGGGTGTGCGCGCGGTGACGCGACGGTAGGCGATCTCGGCGAGCCGCGCCTGGCCGTCCGTGCTCGGGTGGAACCAGTCCCAGTGGCTCAACTGGTCCGTGCCGAAGCGGTAGTCGTAGACCGCGCCCCCGTCGAACCGGCACCGCTCGTCCGTCGCGCACACCTGCTCAAGCACCTTGTTGTACGCCTCCACCCGGTCCAGCACGGTGTCGCGCCGCTCGGTCGCCGCCGAGTCCAGGGCGTCCGCGTCGGCCAGCATCGAGGGGCAGATGCCCAGCTTCCAGATCTCCTTGCCCATCGGGTTGGTCCGCCCCTGCGACCAGAGCCGCTTGAGATTCGGCACGCTCGCGACGTAGACCTGTGTCTTCGGCAGTGACCGGCGCAGCGTCTTCAGCGAGGTCTCGAAGTCGGCGCGGAAGTCCGCGACGGAGGTCATGGCCGAGGTCGAGGCCGCGCAGGCGTCGTTCGCCCCCACCATCACCGTGACCAACTGGGGCTTGTGGGCGGCCGCCTGGCCGATCTGCGCGGGCAGGTCGGCCATCCGCGCCCCGGTCTCCGCGTAGTTCCAGCTGCGCGTGGCCGCGCCCGTCTTCCCCAGCAGCCGTACGGCGAGACTGTCGACCGAGGCCGAGCTGCCCGTCGCCCAGGACACCTCCGGGCAGTCCGACAGGACCGAACAGGCGTCGAAGCCGCGGGTGATGGAGTCGCCGACCGCCGCGACCGAGGACGGGCTGCTGTCCCACAGCGGGGCGGGGGAGGGCTTCGCCTTGGCCGCCGTACCGCTCTTGCTGTGCGTGCCGGCGGAGCCACCCCCGCCGGAGTCGCAGCCGGCGGCTCCCAGGACGGTCGCCGCCACGACGGCGAGCACGGCCTGTGAACGGTGACGTCGGATTCGCATGCCCTGGCCCAGCCCCTTGGTGTCGTGTCACATCTCAACCCATAACAACGCGCGAGGGTTCCCGAATGTGTGCGATGCAACGGCGCACCCCCGTACAAGCGTCCCCATGGGTGAATGGCGGCGTTTCCTGGCACCGGGAGGGACGGTACGTCACACTCCGCGCGCCGCCGCACGGTAGCCTCGCCCTCAACGTGGCTGCCCTGCCGCCGCCGTTCGCCAGTCAGCAAGATGCCCCGCTCTGTCCGGAGGTCCCGGTGACGACACGTGGAGTTCTGTACGTGCACTCCGCGCCGCGCGCGCTGTGCCCGCACGTCGAGTGGGCCGTCGCCGGGGTGCTCGGCACACGCGTCAGCCTCGACTGGATCCGACAGCCCGCCGCCCCCGGAACCTGGCGCTCCGAATTCTCCTGGCAGGCCGAGGCGGGCACGGCCTCCAAACTCGCCTCCGCCCTCCGCGGCTGGCACCTCCTCCGCTTCGAGGTGACCGCCGAGCCCAACCCCACCGCCGAGGGCGAGCGCTACAGCTGCACCCCCGACCTCGGCATCTTCCACGCCGTCACCGGCATCCACGGCGACATCCTCATCCCGGAGGACCGCCTCCGCGCGGCTCTGGCGAGATCTCAACAGGGCGAGACCGACTTGGAAGCGGAGATCGCCAAGCTCCTCGGCAAGCCCTGGGACGACGAGTTGGAGCCGTTCAGGTATGCGGGCGAGGGCGCTCCGGTGCGCTGGCTGCACCAGGTGGTGTGAGTTCCTGTTCCGGACGTGCTTGAAGGGCCCCCACCGATCGGTGGGGGCCCTTCAGCGTCGTACAGGCAATTCTCAGACCGTCCGGAACGCCAGCACCACGTTGTGCCCACCGAACCCGAACGAGTCGTTCAGGGCAGCGATACGGCCCTCGACAGGAAGCTTGCGGGCCTCGCCGCGGACGACGTCCGCGTTGGCCTCCGCCTCCGGGTCGAGGTTCTCGACGTTGATGGTCGGCGGAGCGATGCGGTTGTACAGCGCGAGCACGGTCGCGACCGACTCGACACCACCCGCGCCACCCAGCAGATGCCCGGTCATGGACTTCGTCGCGGAGACCGCCATGTGGTCCGCGTCGTCGCCGAACACCTTGCGCAGCGCCTTGAGTTCGGCCACGTCACCCGCCGGCGTCGACGTCGCGTGCGCGTTCACGTGCACGATCTCCGCCGCGTCCAGATCGGTGTTGTCCATCAGGTTCCGCAGGGCCTGCGAGATGCCACGTCCCTCCGGCTCCGGCTGCACGATGTCGTGGCCGTCGGCGGAGATGCCCTGCCCGACCGCCTCGGCGTACACCCGGGCACCGCGCTTCGCGGCGTGCTCGGCGGACTCCAGGACCAGGACGCCCGCGCCCTCGCCGAGGACGAAGCCGTCGCGGCCGGTGTCGTAGGGACGCGAGGCGCCCTGCGGGTCGTCGTTGTTCTTGGACATCGCCATCATGTTGCCGAACGCGGCGATGGGGAGGGGGTGGATGGCCGCCTCCGTGCCACCGGCGACGACGACGTCGGCGCGGCCGGTGCGGATCATCTCGATGGCGTAGCCGATGGCCTCGGCGCCGGAGGCGCACGCGGAGACCGGCGTGTGCACGCCCGCGCGGGCGCCCACGAGCAGACCCACGTTGGCGGACGGGCCGTTCGGCATCAGCATGGGGACGGTGTGCGGGGAGACGCGGCGGACGCCCTTCTCCTTCAGTACGTCGTACTGGTCGAGCAGGGTCGTCACACCACCGATGCCGGAGGCGATGACGGTGCCCAGACGGTCGGGGTCGACCGCCGGGTCCTCGCCGGCCTTGTCGGTGAAACCGGCGTCGGCCCAAGCCTCCTTGGCCGCGATCAGCGCGAACTGCGCCGAGCGGTCCAGGCGGCGGGCCTGCGGGCGCGGGATGACCTCGGAGGGGTCCACAGCGGCCGGCGCGGCGATACGGACGGCCTGCTCGGCGGCCCACTCCTGCTCCAGGGGCTTCACGCCGGACTTGCCGGCGATCATGCCTTCCCAGGTAGAGGCTGCGTCGCCACCCAGCGGTGTGGTTGCGCCGATACCGGTGACGACCACGGTGCGATTGGTCGGGCTCACGGGAATTCTTTCTCCAACGGTACGAGGATTAAGCGGCGCCACCGCCGGGTGGCGGGGCCATGCAGCCGGGCCTATGGGGCGGCTCGGACCAGGTGGTCCGGGCCTAAGGGGTGGCTCAGGCCTGGTGCTTGAGGATGTAGTCGGTCGCGTCGCCGACCGTCTTGAGGTTCTTGACGTCCTCGTCGGGGATCTTGACGTCGAAGCGCTCTTCGGCGGCGACGACGACCTCGACCATGGACAGCGAGTCGACGTCCAGGTCGTCGGTGAAGGACTTGTCCAGCTGGACGTCCTCAACCGGGATGCCGGCGATCTCGTTCACGATGTCGGCGAGACCGGCGACGATCTCTTCCTGAGTGGCGGCCATGTCAGGCGCTCCTTCTTTGTGATCCAGAGGGTGTGGCGTTCCCGCCGCGGCAGCGGCGGGTGAGTACAGCCGTACCGGATCCGATGATGATCCGGCACGGAGTGCCTAGGGGAGGGTAACGACCGTCGCGGCGTACACGAGACCCGCCCCGAAGCCGATGACGAGCGCGGTGTCGCCGCTCTTGGCCTCGCCGGTCGCCAGAAGCCGCTCCATAGCGAGCGGAATCGAGGCGGCCGAGGTGTTGCCGGTGGTGCGTACGTCACGCGCGACCGTGACGTGCTCCGGCAGTTTCAGCGTCTTCACCATCGAGTCGATGATCCGCTCGTTGGCCTGGTGGGGAATGAAGACATCCAGGTCGTCCGGGGTGATCCCGGCCGCGTCCAGCGCCTGCTGGGCGACCTTCGCCATCTCGAACACGGCCCAGCGGAACACCGCCTGGCCCTCCTGCGTGATCGCAGGGAACTTGCCCGTGCTGTCGTACTCGGTCCACGGCACGGTCTGCTTGATGGTGTCGGACTTGTCGCCCTCCGAACCCCACACGGTCGGACCGATCATCGGCTCCTTGGCGGGGCCGACCACGACCGCGCCCGCGCCGTCACCGAACAGGAAGGCCGTCGCGCGGTCCTCCAGGTCGGTCAGGTCGGACAGCCGCTCCACGCCGATGACGAGCACGTACTCCGCGCTGCCCTCGATGACCATGCCCTTGGCGAGGGTCAGGCCGTAGCCGAAGCCGGCGCAGCCCGCCGAGATGTCGAACGCGGCGGCCTTGTTCGTGCCCAGTTTGTCGGCGATCTCCGTCGCCACGGCCGGGGTCTGCTTGAAGTGCGAGACCGTGGCCACGATCACGCCGCCGATCTGCTCGGCGGTGATGCCCGCGTCCGCGATCGCCTTGCCGGACGCCTCGATGGACATCGCGGCGACGGTCTCCTCGTCGTTCGCCCAGTGCCGCGTCTCGATGCCCGAGCGCGAGCGGATCCACTCGTCGGACGAGTCGATCGTCTCCAGGATCACCTCGTTCGGGACGACACGGACCGGCCGGTAACCGCCCACACCGAGGATGCGCGCGTACGGTGCGCCCTTGCTCGGCTTGATCTTCGACATGTTCGTACGGCTCCTTCTTCAGGCGTTGGCGTGCTCTGCGATGAGCTCGCGGGCCGCGTCGAGGTCGTCGGGGGTCTTCAGGGCCAGCGTCTTGACGCCGGGCAGGGCGCGCTTGGCGAGGCCGGTCAGGGTGCCGCCGGGGCACACCTCTAGGAGCGCGGTGACGCCGAGCTCCTTGAAGGTCTCCATGCACAGGTCCCAGCGGACCGGGTTGGCGACCTGGCCGACCAGCCGCTCCAGCACCTCGGCGCCGGTGGCGACGGCCTTGCCGTCCTTGTTCGAGACGTACGTGATCGTCGGGTCGCCGGGCGTCAGTTCCTGCGCGGCCTTGGCGAGCGTGTCGACCGCCGGGGCCATGTGCCGCGTGTGGAACGCGCCGGCCACCTTGAGCGCCACGACCCGTCGCACACCTTCGGGCTTGTCGGCCTCCAGGGCGGCGAGCTGCTCCAGCGTGCCGGCGGCCACGATCTGGCCCGCGCCGTTCACGTTCGCCGGGGTCAGGCCCAGCTTCTCCAGGTGCGCGACCGTGGTGTCCGGGTCGCCGCCGAGCAGCGCGGACATCCCGGTCGGGGTGATCGCGGCGGCCTCGGCCATCGCCAGACCACGCTTGCGTACGAGGGTCAGGGCGGCCGTGTCGTCCAGGACGCCCGCGAGGACGGCGGCGGTGATCTCGCCGACGCTGTGACCGGCGACAGCATCCGGCGACACGGCACCGAGAGCGGCCGCGGAGACCAGTCCGGCGGCGACGAGCAGCGGCTGGGCGACGGCGGTGTCACGGATCTCGTCCGCGTCGGCGTCGGTGCCGTAGTGCACCAGGTCGAGGTCGGCGGCGGCCGAGAGGGCACGCAGACGGTCCTCGACACCGGGGAGGTCGAGCCAGGGAGTCAGGAAGCCGGGCGTCTGGGCGCCCTGGCCGGGAGCGACGAGTACGAGCACTCTCACACTCTCTCTTGGAGACGGGCACGGCCGCCCGTGGGGACAGGGACGAAGAACGGGAAGGGGTTTTGTGGAGCCCCGACAAAAGGCTAGTTCTGGGGATCTCCATCGGCCAGACGTCCCAGGATCAGCGCGATCCGCAGCGTGAACGCCGACCGTACATCCGACGGCGACCAGCCGGTGACGTCAGTCACACGTCGAAGCCGGTAGCGCACGGTGTTGGGGTGGACGAACAGCATCCGCGCGGCACCTTCGAGGCTGCTCGCCTGCTCCAGATAGACACTGAGCGTCTCCAGGAGCGCGGACCCGGCCTCCTCCAGCGGTCTGTAGATCTCCTCCACCAACTGGTCCCGGGCGCCGGGGTCACCGGCCATCGCGCGTTCCGGAAGCAGGTCGTCCGCCAGTACCGGGCGCGGGGCGTCCTGCCAGGCGGAGCACGCCTTGAGCCCGGCGGCGGCGGCCTGCGCGGACCGGGTGGCGGCGAGCAGATCGGGCACGATGGGCCCGGCCACGACGGGCCCGGCCGCATAAGGCCCGATCAGCGACTTGGCGACGGCGAGCGGGTTGTCGCTCCCGCCGGCGATGACGACGAGCCGGTCCCCGAGCACCCCGGTGAGCACCTGCAGCTTTGCGTGCCGGGCGGCCCGCCGGATGGCTTCGACGGTCAGCTCACTGTCGCCATCGGGCGCGGTACCCAGAACGACACACACATGCTCGGGCGAATTCCACCCCAGGGCGGCGGCCCGGCTGACGGCCCCCTCATCGGCTTCGCCACTCAGCACGGCGTTCACGACGAGCGACTCCAGCCGGGCGTCCCACGCGCCGCGCGCCTCGGCGGCCTGCGCGTACACCTGGGCGGTGGCGAAGGCGATCTCCCGGGCGTACACGAGGAGCGCCTCGCGGAGTACGGACTCGTCGCCGGGGGCGGCGACTTCGTCGATGGCGGACTCCATGACCTCGATGGTCGTCCGCACCATCTCGACGGTCTGCCGGAGAGTGATGGCGCGGGTCAGCTCGCGGGGAGCGGTCCCGAACACGTCGGTGGAGATGGCCTGCGGCGCGTCCGGATGCCGGAACCACTCGGTGAACGCGGCGATACCGGCCTGCGCGACCAGCCCGATCCAGGAACGGTTCTCCGGTGGCATCGCCCGGTACCACGGCAGCGTCTCGTCCATGCGCGCGATGGCCTGGGCGGCGAGACTCCCGGACGACTGCTCCAGCCGCTTCAGAGTCGCCGGGTGCGAGTGGGCACGGGGCACGGGGCCTGCGGGTCTGCTGGTTTCGGGTTCGGGCACGGGACAAGACTGCCTTATCCGGACGGCGGTATGCGGTGGCGGGTCTCCACCGAGGGCTACCGTTGTGGGCGTGATGGACGTACGGCGCTCCGTCGAGCGCTACCCAGGGGGTGACCCGCAGGCCGGGATCCAGTCATGGCATGCCTTCTCCTTCGGGCCGCACTACGACCCGGACAACCTCCGGTTCGGCGCGATCATCGCCTGTAACGAGGAACGGCTCGCGCCCGGCGCCGGGTTCGACGAACACCCGCACAGCCACACGGAGATCATCACCTGGGTCCTGGAGGGGGAGCTGAGCCACCGTGATCCCACCGGTCACGTCACCCACGTCCGGCCCGGTGACGTCCAGCGGCTCAGTTCGGGGGCCGGGGTGCGGCACACCGAGCGCAACGACGCCGACGGCCCCCTGACCTTCGTGCAGATGTGGCTGGCCCCCCTGGAACCCGGCGGCGAACCGTCGTACGGGATCGTCCACGGCATCGCGGACTCCACGCCCTACGCCGTGCCGGAGGCCGGTGCGATGCTGCACGTCCGCCGTCTCACGCCCGGTGAGCGCACGGCCGTACCGGACGCCGTGCATGTGTACGTCCATGTGGTGCGCGGTGAAGTGGGCCTGGGCGGGGAGAAGTTGGGGCCGGGGGACGCGGCGCGGATCACGGACGCGCGGGATCTGGTGGTGGAGGCGGCTACCGGGGCCGAGCTGCTGATGTGGGAGATGACCTAGCGCCCGGAGAGCCAACGCCCGTCAGCGCTCGGAGAGTTCGGCGAGTACCGCGTCCGTGAACGGCGGCCACGCCTCGACCGCCCACGGCCCGAACGCCCGGTCCGTCAGTGCCACGCACCCCACGCCCGCCGCCGGGTCGATCCACAGGAACGTACCGGACTGCCCGAAGTGGCCGAACGTGCGCGGGGACGACGAACTCCCCGTCCAGTGCGGGGACTTGGAGTCGCGGATCTCGAAGCCGAGGCCCCAGTCGTTGGGGTTCTGGTGGCCGTAGCCGGGCAACACGCCCTTGGTGCCGGGGTATTGGACCGTCATCGCCTCGGCGACCGTGCGGGGGTCGAGGAGGCGCGGGACCTGGAGTTCGGCGGCGAAGAGGAGGAGGTCGGTGACTGTCGAGATGCCGTCCTTCGCCGGGGAGCCTTGCAGCGAGGTCGAGTTCATGCCCAACGGGGCCAGCACCGCCTGGTGCAGATACTCCGCGAACGGGATCTCCGTCGCCTTCGCGAGATGGTCGCCGAGTTGCTCGAAGCCCGCGTTCGAGTACAGGCGGCGCTGTCCGGGCGGGGCCGTCACGCGGTGTTCGTCGAACGCCAGCCCCGAGGTGTGGGCGAGGAGATGGCGGACCGTGGAGCCGGGCGGGCCCGCCGGTTCGTCCAGCTCGATCGCGCCCTCCTCGTACGCGACGAGGGCGGCGTACGCCGCGAGCGGCTTGGTGACCGAGGCGAGCGGGAAGCGGTGGCCGGTCGGGCCGTGGGTCCCGAGGACGGTCCCGTCGGCTCGTACGACACCTGCCGCGGCGGTCGGTACCGGCCAGTTCTCGATCAGCGCGAGGCTCTGCAAGGACATGCCGTCGAGCCTAAGTGGTTCAGAGCATCAGCCCCATCATGGGGTCGGGCTTGCGGGTGAAGCCGAGGGCGGCGTAGAGCGGCTCGGCGTCGGGGGAGGCGGTGAGGAGGACCTGGCCGGCGCCGCGCTCGCGGAACCACTGGAGCAGCTCCTCCATGCACGCGCGCGCGTACCCCCGGCGCCGTGCGTCCGGGTCGGTGGCCACACTGAAGACGAACCCGGCCTTCCCGCGCGGGTTCCCCGCCTTCCCGATCCGGTAGTCGACCGTCCCGACCACGAGCGCCGCCAGCGCCCCCGGCCGCTCCGGGTGCTCGACGACGAAGGCCCCGAAGTCCTCGTCCGACGCGAGCCGCTCCCGTAGCGTCGGCAGGGACTCCGCGTGCCAGTCCGTGCCCGGGTCCGAACCGGGCAGCGCGTCGATCATCACCTGGCGCAGTCGCAGCAGTTCGGCGGCATCGTCGGGGGCGGCCCGTCGTACGAGACTCATGTCCCGCACGCTATCCACCGCACCCCCGGCCCGTCCTGCAGATTTCTTACCGGTTCCGCTTGCTTCGAGTGCACTCCAAGGCCATAGCGTGGTGGTCATGACGGTGATGGAGACCACGGGTACCAGTACCGACAGCTGCGCGGGCCCGCCGCAGGGCGAGCGGCGTCCGGACGGCGCGGACAACTACACGATCAGCGAGGTCGTCGCCTTCACCGGCCTGACGGCACACACCCTCCGCTGGTACGAGCGCATCGGGCTGATGCCGCACATCGACCGCTCGCACACCGGCCAGCGCCGCTACAGCAACCGCGACCTCGACTGGCTCGACCTCGTCGGCAAGCTCCGCCTGACCGGCATGCCGGTCGCCGACATGGTCCGCTACGCCGAGCTGGTGCGCGAGGGCGCGCACACCTACGGCGACCGGTTCGAACTCCTGGAGGCGACCCGACGGGACGTCCTGGCCAGGATCGCCGAGCTGCACGACACCCTCGCCGTACTCGACCGGAAGATCGCCTTCTACGGCGAGGCCCACGTATACGAGAAGGAGAAAGCCGGATGACCGACAGCACGATCCCGACCGCACGACTCGGCGCGAACGGCCCCGAGGTCGGCGTACAGGGGCTCGGCTGCATGGGCATGAGCTTCGCCTACGGCCCCGCGGACGCGAAGGCGTCGCGGGCCGCCCTGGACCGGGCGCTGGAGCTCGGCGTGACCCTGTACGACACGGCGGACGTGTACGGCGTGGGGGACAACGAGCGGTTCCTGTCGCCGTTCTTCAAGGCGCACCGCGACCAGGTCGTCATCGCCACGAAGTTCGCCCTGTCGGTCCCGGCGGGCGAGCCCACCCGGCGTGTCATCCGCAACGACCGCCCGTACATCCGCCAGGCGGTGGAGGCGAGCCTGCGGCGTCTGGACATCGACGTCATCGACCTCTACTACATGCACCGCCGTGACCCGGCCGTCCCCATCGAGGACACCGTCGGCGCGATGGCGGAGCTGGTGGCCGAGGGCAAGGTGAAGCACCTCGGGCTGAGCGAGATCACGGGCGCGGAGCTGCGGGCCGCGCACGCCGTGCACCCGATCGCCGCCGTGCAGTCGGAGTGGTCGCTGTTCAGCCGCGACGTCGAGATCAGCCTGGTCGGCGCCGCCGTCGAGCTGGGCGTGGCGGTCGTGCCGTACTCACCGCTCGGCCGGGGCTTCCTCACCGGCTCCTTCGCCAACGCCGAACAGGACCTGACGGAGGGTGACTTCCGCCGCAACCAGCCCCGCTTCACCGGCGAGAACGCGGCCGCCAACGGCGCGCTCCTCGACCCGATCCGCACGGTCGCCGAGGCCCACGGCGCCTCCCTCGGCCAGATCGCCCTGGCCTGGGTGCAACAGCGAGCCCAGGTCCACGGCCTCCCGGTCATCCCGATCCCGGGCACCACCAAGCCCACCCGGGTGGAGGAGAACACAGCGGCGACCCGGATCATCCTGACGGACGACGAGCTGAGCCTGCTGGAGCCGATCGCCGGAAAGGTGGCGGGGGACCGCTACGCGGACATGTCGTTCGCGTCGACGAGCAGGGAGAACTGACAGGCGCCCTGGTGGGTCGTGCCCCACAGGGGCGCGGGGCTGTGACCTGTGCGGCTCCGCCGCGTGGGCACGACCAGCCACAGCGGGCCCGCAGCCGAAGCTCCGCTACAGCTCCGCGAGGAGTTCCGCCTTCTTCACGCTGAACTCCTCATCCGTCACCAGCCCCGCCTGATGCAACTCCGCCAGATGCCGAATCCGCTCGGCGATATCCGCAGGATCACGCCGAGCGGCCGGAATCACAGCGCTGGGCCGCGCGGAGCGAACCGCGGCCAGCACAGCCGCCGCGAACGGCAACGACTCGTGCACAGGCCCGTACCCCAGCCCGAACACCACAGCCGCCGGATCCTGATCGACAGGCAGCAGCGACTCGGCCCCGCGCAACAGCCGTAGATGCCCCTCGAAGACCTCGGGCGACCGCCACTCGACACCGTTCAGATCGGCGATCGCGAAGCTCTGGTCGCCGGCCTTCCACTTGGCGGACGACGCCCCCGTCCAGAACCACCGGAACGACACGGTCTTCCCGTCGAAGGACGCCTTCCCGTCGTACGCCTTGAACCGCAACGGCACTTCGGGCGCGGCCACAAGGAGACGCTCCGCAGGCCCGTCGTCCGGCTTCAGCTGCGCACGCAACTCGTCGGCGTAGTACTCGGCAAGGGTCTCGCGCTCGGCGGGCAGCACCAGCCGATAGGGATCGCAGCTCTCCTTCAGCTGGCCCGCGGCCGCCTCCATCAGCGGGTCGGCGCCGGGCCGGGGCTCCGCGCGGAGCACGACCGTGCCGCGCCGGCCGGGGGCGAGCGTCACCGCCTGGATCGCCTCGAAGGGGATCCTGCGTTCACCGAGCGCCTGAAATAGCTTGGGTGTTCGAATGCCACGTTCGTAACGGATGACCACGGAGTCGGACTCGAACTCCCAGGCGGCATGAAATCCGGCCAGTACGTCACCCATGCGGCTCATCGTAGGCGGCACACGCTCCTCCGTCCCATCCCCGCGCAGACCGCACTTCCTGCTGTTTCTACGCGCGTCCGGCGGCCGAGGCGCCGGACAAACCCTCTCGGCAGGTGTCACCTTCGTGCGCGCACGTCACCGAGCGGTACGCGCCAACCCCGATGTCGGCGAAGTTGGCGAGACTGTCTGTGCCCGCCGCGAAGTAACCGGTGTGGCCCTCCGCATCCTTGGCGGACAGCACGCGCGCGCCGAAGGCGTTCGACACCGGGTCCTCGCCGTGCCCGAGGCCGCCGAGCTCCATGTACGGCACGTCCTGGATCCAGTCGTCGGCGTCCCGCATCGCCCACACCCGCGCGAGCGTGTGCAGATGGGAGGCCTTCGAGGTCCGCATGCCGGGGCTGCCGGCCACCGCGATGTCGGTCACCCGGGCCGGCAGTTCGTGCGCGGCGACCCCGCACACCACCGAGCCGTAGCTGTGGCAGAACAGGGCGACCTGCGAGGTCCCGGGCAGCGCCCGCACCAGCGCGTTCAGCCGTACGGCGCCGGCCTCGGCGCGTCCCGCGGTGGCCGAGTCGATGCCGAGGCCGCCGGGGGAGGTGTAGTCGGCCCAGGCGATGACCGCCGTACGGGTGCCGGTCGTGCCGGTCGCGGACTTCGCCGTGTTCTCGGCGGCGTACAGGTTCTGGGCCATGCCGACCGGCGCCGAGTAGTTCTTGCCCGTCTTCTGGAACGTGAGCAGGTCGGTGTCGACGCCGGGGACGATGACCGAGACGCGCTGCGCGGTGTCCAGGTCGCCGAAGACCTCGGCGATCCGGCCCGAACCCTCGGGGTCGAAGGCCAGGATGTGGCGGCTGTCGGTCATCAGCGCCTCGAAGCGGTGCATGAGGCGGCCGGCCTCCTGCTGCCCGAGGGGCGTGAGGCGGTTGTCGTGCATGCGCTTCTTCTCGACCTTGCGCTGCTGGTCGAGGGCGACGCGGTTGGCGCGGTAGCGCAGCGAGACCGGGGCGCCGTTCATGTTGCCGACCGCGAGCGGGTAGCGGTGCGCGAGACGCGTCCGCTGCTGCGCGGTGAGCGAGGCGAAGAACCGGGCCAGCCGGGTCGGGGAGGCGTCCGGGTCGGGCAGCTCGCGCCCGTTTATATGGCCGTGCTCCCATGCGGAGAGGGAGGCCTGGAGCGCCGTTTTCCCGGGGTGGCTGCGGACCGCGGTCCAGCCGGTGGTCGCCAGCATCACGAACACCACGGCCAGCGCGGCCAGTGCGCGCCAGGCGTTCAGCGTGGGGGAGGAGTCGAAGGAAGTCACTGGGAGGACACACTAGGAGAACGAGAGGGTCTCGCGTTAACCGAGTGACGGGGATCACGTTTCAGCGGTACGTGACGAGAAACTCAGTACGACTCACCCCGCGCGGCTCGTGCGCCAGTTCCCGGCGAGGGCCGGTCCCACCCCGTCGAGGTAGTCGGCGGTCAGCTCGCGCATCGCCTCGATGCTGAGGTCGTCGCCCGCGATCCACATCCGCTCGACCACCCGCATCACCCCGCCGAACACGGCCACGACCAGGCGCGGCCGGGGGTCCGTGTCCACGTCGAGTCCCTCGCGCTCGGCGACGATCCGCGCCAGCTCCTCCTCCAGTTCCTGCGAGCGCCGCAGATGCGCGGCGAGCAGCGCGGGCGTCGACTCGATCACGCGGTAGGTGCGCATGTGCAGGTCCAGCGGTACGACCTGCTGGATCGCCTCGTTGATGGTGTCCCAGCTCTCCAGCACGGCCCGGCGCAGCGCCTCCAGCGGGGCCTCGTGCGGCGGGCGGGCGCGGACGGCCGCGACGAAGTGCGTCTCCGTGAGCCGGGGCACGAAGAACGCGGCCTCCTCCTTGTTCGTGAAGTAGCGGAAGAAGGTGCGCTGCGAGACGTCGACGGCCTCGGCGATCTCGTCGACGGTGGTCTGTTCGTAGCCCTTGGTGGTGAACAGTTCGAGCGCGGCGTGCAGCAGCGCGTCCCGCGTACGGGCCTTCTTGCGCTCGCGCAACGTCTCCATGCTGTTCTCCTCGCGATTGTTGACAGTCGCCGACATCTGACCCTGTTTGTCAACTGTCAGTGGCTGACATTAGCCTCGCGCGTATGACTAGTCAGACCACCATCAGCGCGACGGGGCCGGGGGACAAGGCACCAGCCGCCCCGTCCGACCCGACGCCGTCCACGGGGCTGCGCGGCCACCCGTGGTTCACCCTCATAACCGTCGCCGTCGGCGTCATGATGGTGGCCCTCGACGGCACCATCGTCGCGATTGCCAACCCGGCCATCCAGAAGGACCTCGGCGCCAGCTTCGCCGACGTCCAGTGGATCACCAACGGCTACTTCCTCGCCCTCGCGGTCTCCCTCATCACCGCCGGCAAGCTCGGTGACCGCTTCGGCCACCGCCAGACCTTCCTGATCGGCGTGAGCGGCTTCGCCCTCGCGTCCGGCGCGATCGGCCTCTCGCACAGCATCGCGTTCGTCGTCACGTTCCGCGTGCTCCAGGGTCTGTTCGGCGCGCTGCTGATGCCGGCCGCGCTCGGTCTGCTGCGGGCCACCTTCCCGGCCGAGAAGCTCAACATGGCCATCGGCCTGTGGGGCATGGTCATCGGCGCCTCCACCGCGGGCGGCCCGATCCTCGGCGGCGTGCTCGTCGAGCACGTCAACTGGCAGTCCGTGTTCTTCATCAACGTGCCGGTCGGTGCCATCGCGCTGGTCCTCGGCGCGCTGATCCTCCGCGACCACCGCGCCGAGAACGCGCCGCGCTCCTTCGACGTCCTCGGCATCGTGCTGCTCTCCGGCGCGATGTTCTGCCTCGTCTGGGCCCTCATCAAGGCGCCGGCCTGGGGCTGGGGTTCCGGCACGACATGGTCGTTCCTCGCCGTATCGGTGCTGGGCTTCGCCCTGTTCGCCTTCTGGGAGACCCGGGTCAAGGAACCCCTCATCCCGCTGGGCCTGTTCCGCTCGGTCCCGCTGTCCGCGGGTGTGGTCCTCATGGTCCTGATGGCGATCGCCTTCATGGGCGGCCTGTTCTTCGTGACGTTCTACCTGCAGAACGTGCACGGTATGAGCCCGATCGACGCCGGTCTCCACCTCCTCCCGCTCACCGGGATGATGATCGTCGGCTCCCCGCTCGCCGGCGCGGCGATCACCAAGCTCGGCCCGCGCATCCCGCTGGCGGGCGGCATGGCGGCCACCGCGATCGCCATGTACGGCATGTCCACCCTCACCTCGGACACCGGCAGCGCGGTCATGTCGATCTGGTTCGCCCTGCTGGGCCTCGGCCTCGCCCCGGTGATGGTCGGCGCGACCGAGGTCATCGTGGGCAACGCGCCCATGGAGCTCTCCGGCGTCGCCGGCGGTCTCCAGCAGGCCGCGATGCAGATCGGCGGCAGCCTCGGTACGGCCGTCCTCGGCGCCGTGATGGCATCCCGCGTCGACAGCGACCTGGCCGGCAACTGGAAGGACGCGGGCCTGCCCAAGCTCACCCAGCCCCAGCTCGACGCGGCCGCCGAAGCGGTCCAGGTCGGCGTGGCCCCGATCGCCCCGGGCACCCCGGAGACGGTCGCCGCGAAGATCACGCAGGTCGCCCACGACACGTTCATCTCCGGCATGAGCCTGGCCTGCCTCGTCGCGGCCGGCGTAGCGGTGGTCGCGGTCTTCGTCGCGCTCCTGACCAAGCGCGGCGAGAACGCGGAGGCGGGAGCGGGCGCGGCCCACATCTGACGGCACGCATCCAACCCTGTTCCAGGCCGATTTCGCCTATCAGGGTGACTCCGCTAAAGATTCCTGGCGTCCGGTACGCGCCGCAGGTCACAGTAAGTCAAGTCCTCCGCAGGGCAGGGGGGACGGGTTGGTCTGCGGCGCGCTGCCGGAGGGGGGCAGCGCGCAAGCAGGCTTTTTTTGTGCGTACGGGGGTATCCGGTCACCGTAGGAGAACCGGCCGAACTGGCATGGACGCCCAGGGAGTTGACGATGACAGGCTTCGGCAACGGAACGCGCAGGAACCCCCGCTCGCGTGGCCGCATGGGGTCAGGGACCGGGCCGGACCGCGCGACCCTGGGCATCATCGGCCTGGTCTGCGCGATCGCCGGCTTCTTCACCCTGGGAATCGTCCTGGGCCCGATCGCGGTGATCTGCGGCTGGCTGGCCATGGGCCGCAGGTGGACGGGCTCCCGCCGGGCGATGGCGCTGGTGGCCCTGGTGCTGGGAGCGATCGACACGTTGGCGGCGGTTCTGTGGACGTTCTTCTGAGCCGGAACCGGATCTGCGGCTAACGGGACAGCTCGTCCCCGACCGGCAGCAGCGGAACACCCGTCGCCTCCGCCCCCGACAGGGCTCCCACCCGCACCCCCGACAACGCCGCCACCTCCGCCCGCAGTGCCCGCACCTCCGCCGCCAGTGCCTCGATCGCCAGGGTCTGGCGGCGTTCCTCCACGTCGTCCTTCTCGAAGCGGGCGATGAACCACGTGGCGATGTTCGCGGTGACGACACCGAGCAGGGCGATGCCGGACAGCATCAGGCCGACGGCGATCATGCGGCCGAGGCCGGTGGTGGGGGCGTGGTCGCCGTAGCCCACGGTTGTCATCGTGGTGAAGGACCACCAGACGGCGTCACCCAGCGTCCGGATGTTCCCGTTGGGGGAGTCCCGTTCGACGGAGAGGACCGCCAGTGAACCGAACATCAGCAGGCCGATGACCGCGCCGGCGACATACGTCGTGAGCTGGATCTGTGAGGCCATCCGGGCCCGGCGGCCGACCAGTATCAGCGTCGACACCATGCGCAGCAGCCGTAGGGGCTGCAGCATCGGCAGCACGACCGCGCACAGGTCCATCCAGTGGGTCCGCACGAACCGCCGGCGGTCCCGGGACATCGCGAGCCGCATCAGATAGTCGGCGGCGAACGCCCCCCACACCACCCACTCGACCACCGTGCACACCGTCGTCAGCCGGTGCCCGGCGGTCGAGTCCACGATCGGCACGGCGTACGCCACGGCAAAACCCACCGCAAGGCCTAACAGGGGCCGCTGAGTCCGTTGCTCCCAACGAGCTTGTGCGGATGGTTCGTTCATGACGGCATGTTAGGTGGCGGGGCGCACTCCGATGGGTGCCCCGAAGGGGCGCAGGGAGCTGTGTGACCAGCCCCCACGCCCCAGCAGACGAAAAACGGCTACGCGTCCCCGCCCGCCGCACCCGGATCAGCCGAAGAGACATCCAGCAACTGGTACCGATCGATCGCCTGCTTCAGCACCGACCGGTCGACCTTCCCCTCCCGGGCCAACTCCGTCAGCACGGCCACCACGATCGACTGCGCGTCGATGTGGAAGAACCGCCGAGCCGCCCCGCGCGTGTCCGCGAACCCGAAACCGTCCGCCCCCAGGGACTGGTACGTCCCCGGCACCCACCGCGAGATCTGGTCGGGAACCGACCGCATCCAGTCGGAAACAGCCACGAACGGCCCCTCCGCCCCGCTCAACTTCCGCGTGACATAAGGAACCCGCTGCTCCTCCTCGGGATGCAGCAGATTGTGCCGCTCGACCTCGACCGCCTCGCGCCGCAGTTCGTTCCAGGAGGTCGCGGACCACACATCGGCCCGGACGTTCCAGTCCTCGGCGAGGATCCGCTGCGCCTCAAGCGCCCACGGCACGGCCACCCCGGACGCCATGACCTGCGCCGGAACCGTCCCCGAAGCCCCCTGACTGATGCGGTGGACGCCCTTGAGGATGCCCTCCACGTCGACGTCCGCGGGCTCGGCCGGGTGCTGGATCGGCTCGTTGTAGACGGTGAGGTAGTAGAAGACGTCCTCGCCGTGCGGGTGTTCCGCGTCCGAGCCGTACATCCGCCGCAGCCCGTCCTGCACGATGTACGCGATCTCGTACGAGTACGCCGGGTCGTAGGCGACACACCCCGGGTTGGTCGACGCCAGCAACTGCGAGTGGCCGTCCGCGTGTTGGAGTCCCTCGCCGGTCAGAGTCGTACGCCCCGCGGTCGCGCCCAGCACGAATCCGCGCGCCAACTGGTCCGCCATCTGCCAGAACTGGTCACCGGTGCGCTGGAAACCGAACATCGAGTAGAAGACGTAGACCGGGATGAGCGGCTCGCCGTGTGTCGCGTACGCCGAACCCGCCGCGATCAGCGAAGCGGTGCAGCCCGCCTCGGAGATGCCGTCGTGCAGCATCTGGCCGGTCGGCGACTCCTTGTAGGCGAGCAGGAGTTCACGGTCGACCGACTCGTACTGCTGGCCCAGCGGGTTGTAGATCTTCGCGCTCGGGAAGAACGAGTCCATGCCGAACGTGCGGTACTCGTCCGGCGCGATCAGCACGAACCGCCTGCCGATCTCCTTGTCCCGCATGAGGTCCTTGAGCAGCCGTACGAACGCCATGGTGGTGGCGATCGACTGCTGGCCCGAACCCTTCTTCACACTCGCGTACGTCTTGTCCTCGGGCAACGCCAGCGGCTTCGAGCGGACGACGCGCGTCGGGACGTAGCCGCCCAGCGCGTTGCGCCGGTCGTGCATGTACTGGATCTCCTCCGAGTTCCGGCCCGGGTGGAAGTACGGCGGCGCGCCGGACTCCAGCTCCTGGTCGGTGATCGGCAGGTGCAGCCGGTCGCGGAAGCCCTTGAGGTCGGCGACCGTCAGCTTCTTCATCTGGTGCGTGGCGTTGCGGCCCTCGAAGTTGGGGCCCAGCGTCCAGCCCTTGACCGTCTGGGCGAGGACGACGGTCGGCTGGCCCTGGTGCTGCTTGGCCGCCGCGAAGGCCGCGTACACCTTCTGGTGGTCGTGCCCGCCGCGCCCCAGGTGCAGGATCTGGTCGTCGGTCATGTTCTCGACCATCGCGCGCAGCCGGTGGTCGTGCCCGAAGAAGTGCTCGCGGATGTACGCGCCGGTCTCCGTGGCGTACGTCTGGAACTGGCCGTCCGGCGTGGTGTTCAGCTGGTTGACCAGCACACCGTCGCGGTCCTGGGCCAGCAGCGGGTCCCAGGTGCGGTCCCAGACCAGCTTGATGACGTTCCAGCCGGCGCCCCGGAACTGCGACTCCAGCTCCTGGATGATCTTGCCGTTGCCGCGCACCGGGCCGTCGAGCCGCTGGAGGTTGCAGTTGACGACGAAGGTCAGGTTGTCCAGGCCCTCGCGCGCCGCGATCGACAGCTGGCCGAGCGACTCCGGCTCGTCCATCTCGCCGTCGCCGAGGAACGCCCACACGTGCGACTTCGACGTGTCCGCGATCCCGCGCGCCTCCATGTAGCGGTTCATCCGCGCCTGGAAGATCGCGCCGAGCGGGCCCAGGCCCATCGACACGGTCGGGAACTCCCAGAAGTCCGGCATCGACCGCGGGTGCGGGTACGAGGACAGCCCGTACGGCGCCTTCGACTTCTCCTGGCGGAACGCGTCCAGCTGCTGCTCGCTGAGCCGGTCCAGGAGGAACGCGCGGGCGTAGATGCCCGGCGAGGCGTGCCCCTGGAAGAAGATCTGGTCGCCGCCGTCGCCCTGGTCCTTGCCCCGGAAGAAGTGGTTGAAGCCCACGTCGTAGAGCGAGGCGGAGGAGGCGAACGTGGCGATGTGGCCGCCGACGCCGATGCCCGGCCGCTGGGCCCTCGACACCATCACCGCGGCGTTCCAGCGGGTCGCGTTCAGGATCTTGCGCTCGATCTCCTCGTTGCCGGGGAAGAACGGCTCGTCCTTGGTGGCGATCGTGTTGACGTAGTCCGTGCTGCGCATCTCGGGCACGGCCACGCGCTTCTCGCGGGCCCGCTCGATCAGCCGGAGCATCAGATAGCGGGCCCGCTCGCGGCCACGCTGGTCCACGGCGGCGTCGAGCGAGTCGAGCCACTCCTGGGTCTCTTCGGGATCGAAGTCAGGAACCTGACTCGGAAGGCCGCCAATGATGATCGGATTGCGATCGGATCCGGAAGCCACGCTGTTCCTTACCTGTCAGAGGGAGCTGTGTGAAGGGGCTGTCTGAGGCCGATGGAGGCTGATGGGGGCTTAATGAGGCTTATCGGCGCTGGATTTCCATGGTTCTGCACCGTTCCCCATGGTCTACCGCAGGACGGCAATCGTCATCTCTACCGTGAGGTAACCGTGACTCGTTTAGCAAAGTCATTCGAGTCGCGTACCCTCGGAGGGTTCTCAAACGTGCAAACCGGGCAGAACGCTGTGGTGTACGTCACCGGCGGCCGCGATAGCGTGCCTGGAGTTGCGGCGACACGGCCAGGATCGTCACCGTTTCGGCGTTCCGAATCGCCGGGTACTTGCGCGATCCGGCCCGTCCGTGTGGACTACGGCCAATGCTTCGCGCACGCGCGTGGCTGGACATTCATCAAGACATGATCAGGAGGCAACCCGTGAGCGCGACCGCGGACCACGCGGAGGAGCGGACGAACCCTGCCGTCAGGCTGGGGTTCCAGCCCGAGCAGGTGGTCCAGGAGATCGGCTACGACGACGACGTAGACCAGGAACTCCGCGAGGCCATTGAAGAAGTCATCGGCAGCGACCTGGTGGACGAGGACTACGACGACGTCGCCGATGCCGTGGTGCTGTGGTTCCGCGACGAGGACGGCGACCTGACCGACGTGCTGGTGGACGCCATCTCGTACGTCGAGGAGGGCGGCTCGATCCTGCTGCTGACGCCGAAGACCGGCCGTGACGGCTACGTCGAGCCCAGCGACATCTCGGAAGCCGCCACGACCGCGGGCCTTTCCGCGGCCAAGAGCGTCAGCGTGGGCAAGGACTGGAGTGGCAGCCGGCTGGTGACGCCCAAGGCAGCCAAGTCCAAGAGGTAGTCCCCGGAGGTACCTCGATCGTTGAATCCCGGACGGGCTGGCCACGCCAGCCCGTCCGTCCGCATGCGGTGATCGCTGCGTAGGGTGGTCGCAGGGTGGACTCACCCGAACAGCCCCACCGAAGGGATGCAGGACGAGATGGCGATCCAGGTCGGCGACAAGGCCCCCGATTTCGAGCTCAAGGACAACCACGGCGCCACCGTGAAGCTGTCCGACTTCCGGGGCGACAAGAACGTGGTGCTGCTCTTCTACCCCTTCGCCTTCACCGGCGTCTGCACCGGCGAGCTGTGCTCCCTGCGCGACAACCTGCCGCAGTTCACCGACCGCGACACCCAGCTCCTCGCGGTCTCGAACGACTCCATCCACACCCTGCGCGTCTTCGCCGAGCAGGAGGGCCTGGAGTACCCGCTGCTCTCCGACTTCTGGCCGCACGGCAACACTTCGCGCGCGTACGGCGTCTTCGACGAGGACAAGGGCTGCGCCGTGCGCGGGACCTTCGTCATCGACAAGGAGGGTGTCGTGCGCTGGACGGTCGTGAACGGCCTGCCGGACGCGCGCGACCTCAACGAGTACGTGAAGGCGCTCGACAGCCTGTGATTGTTAGGTTCCAGAGCCTGCGAGGGTCGGGAACCCGTCACTAGGATCGAGACGTTGATCCGATACCGACGCACTACGGGGCATCCCCGCCCCTGGACACCAATGGAGGACTCGTGGGAGTCAGCCTCAGCAAGGGCGGCAACGTATCACTGACCAAGGAGGCCCCGGGCCTGACCGCGGTCATCGTCGGTCTGGGGTGGGACGTCCGCACCACCACCGGCACCGACTTCGACCTCGACGCCAGCGCACTGCTGCTGAACAGCGCGGGCAAGGTCGCCAGTGACGCGAACTTCGTCTTCTTCAACAACCTCAAGAGCCCCGACGGCTCCGTCGAGCACACCGGTGACAACACCACCGGCGAGGGCGAGGGCGACGACGAGGCGATCAAGGTGAACCTCGCGGCGGTCCCGGCCGACGTCGACAAGATCACCTTCCCGGTCTCGATCTACGACGCCGAGAACCGCCAGCAGTCCTTCGGCCAGGTCCGCAACGCGTTCATCCGCGTGGTCAACCAGGCCGGCGGCGCCGAGATCGCGCGCTACGACCTCTCCGAGGACGCCTCGACCGAGACCGCGATGGTCTTCGGCGAGCTCTACCGCAACGGCGCGGAGTGGAAGTTCCGCGCCATCGGCCAGGGCTACGCCTCGGGTCTGCGCGGCATCGCCCAGGACTTCGGCGTCAACGTCTGACGTCCGCCCAGGCGCCGCACGGTTCGCGTGCGGCGCCCGGGGGGTCCCCCGCTGGGGGAGTGCAGGACAACCAAAGAAGCATCGCCTCGGGGAGGACCAGCACTATGGGCGTCACGCTCGCCAAGGGGGGCAATGTCTCCCTGTCCAAGGCCGCACCGAACCTCACGAACGTCCTGATCGGCCTCGGCTGGGACGCACGCTCCACCACCGGAGCCGACTTCGACCTCGACGCCAGCGCGCTGCTGTGCAACGGCGGCCGGGTGCTCGGGGACGAGTGGTTCATCTTCTACAACCAGCTCACCAGCCCGGACGGTTCGGTGGAGCACACCGGCGACAACCTCACCGGTGAGGGAGAGGGTGACGACGAGTCGATCCTGGTCGATCTCGCCAAGGTGCCGGCCAACGTCGACAAGATCGTCTTCCCGGTCTCCATCCACGACGCCGACAACCGCGGCCAGACCTTCGGCCAGGTCAGCAACGCTTTCATCCGCGTCGTCAACCAGGCCGACGGCCAGGAGCTGGCCCGCTACGACCTCTCCGAGGACGCCTCCACCGAAACGGCCATGATCTTCGGCGAGCTCTATCGCTACCAGGGCGAGTGGAAGTTCAGGGCGGTCGGCCAGGGGTATGCGTCGGGACTGCGGGGCATCGCCCTGGACTTCGGGGTCAACGTCTCGTAAAGGGCGTTATCCACACCGGCTGTCCCGGACGGCGAAGTCTCCCTCTAGACTCAGTGCTCGACGTCAAATTTTAAGTAAAGCCGAGTGCGGCGCGGGGGGAGACCCTCCCCCAGACTCCGTCTGGGGGAACCCCCAACACACGATTGGGTAGCCAGTGCTTCTGAAAACCTTCGGCTGGTCGTTCGCGGTCACCGCGCTCGGCCTTGTCGCAGCGGCGTTCTACGGGGGGTGGGAAGCCTTCGGCATTGTGGCGATCCTGGCCGTCCTGGAGATCTCGCTGTCCTTCGACAACGCGGTGGTCAACGCCGGGATCCTGAAGAAGATGTCCGCCTTCTGGCAGAAGATCTTCCTCACGGTCGGTGTCCTGATCGCCGTCTTCGGCATGCGGCTGGTGTTCCCCGTCGTCATCGTCGCGGTCACCGCCAAGATCGGCCCGATCGACGCGGTCGACCTCGCGCTCAACAACAAGGACCACTACCAGCAGCTGGTCACCGACGCCCACCCGGCGATCGCGGCCTTCGGCGGCATGTTCCTGCTGATGATCTTCCTGGACTTCATCTTCGAGGACCGGGACATCCAGTGGCTGCGCTGGATCGAGCGCCCGCTCGCCAAGCTCGGCAAGGTCGACATGCTGTCGGTCTGCATCGCGCTGATCGTCCTGCTGATCACCTCGTTCACCTTCGCGGCCCACGCCCACCAGCACGGTGGCGCACACGCCGACAAGGCGCAGACGGTGCTGATCGCCGGTATCTCCGGTCTGATCACGTACATGATCGTCGGCGGACTCTCCGGCTACTTCGAGGACAAGCTCGAAGAAGAAGAGGAGAGGGAGCACGAGGAGGAGGAAGAGGCCGCGCGCACCGGCAAGCAGCGCTCGGCGGTCGTCCTGGCAGGCCAGGCGGCGTTCTTCATGTTCCTGTACCTGGAAGTCCTGGACGCGTCCTTCTCCTTCGACGGCGTGATCGGCGCCTTCGCCATCACCAACGACATCGTCCTCATGGCCCTCGGCCTGGGCATCGGCGCCATGTACGTCCGCTCCCTGACGGTCTACCTGGTCCGCCAGGGCACCCTCGACGACTACGTCTACCTGGAGCACGGCGCGCACTACGCGATCGGCGCCCTGGCCGTGATCCTGATGGTCACCATCCAGTACCAGATCAACGAGGTCATCACCGGCCTGGTCGGCGTCATCCTGATCGGCTGGTCCTTCTGGTCCTCGGTACGCCGGAACAAGGCCCTCGCGGAAGCCGAGGGAAAAGCAGGCTCGGACGAGAAGACTGAGGTCCCGTCCGGGGTGTGACAAGCTCCCTGGTAAGGGAACGCTTCTGTTCGGGGCGGCCGTCGAGGACATGTCCTCTGTCAGGCCGCCCCGACGGCTTTGTCATACGCAGTGTGGATGCGAACGTGGGGGCGGGAATGGGCTTCTTCGACGGAATCTGGCGGCGCGAGGCCGACTTCGACTCGGGCAGCGCGGCCAGCAACGCGATCGAACTGACCAAACGGCACCACCAGGTCTCGCTCACCAAACAGGGCGCGGCCACCGGCAACCTCCGCGTCAACCTCACCTGGCGGATGCGGACCTCCGACATAGGCGGCCTCCAGCGCGACAGCCTCCTGCGCCACCCCTTCAAGGCGCTCAAGCCCCCGGAGGTCATGGGCCACAGCCAGAGCATGGTCAACGTCGACCTGGACCTCGGCTGCCTTTACGAGCTGATGGACGGCACCAAGGGCGTAGTGCAGCCCCTAGGCGGCCTCTTGGGAGACGTCAACTCACCCCCGTACGTGAAGCTCAGCGGCGACGACCGCTTCGGCTCCGCGTCCGGCGAGACGATGTACGTCAACCTCGACCACCGCGACCAGATCAAGCGCCTCCTGGTCTTCGTCTACATCTACGACCAGACCCCCGCCTTCGACCGCACCCACGCCATCGTCACCCTCTACCCCAGCAACGGCCCCCGCATCGAGATAGGCCTCGACGAACGCCACCCGCAAGCCCGCTCCTGCGCGGTCGTCATGATCGAGAACGTCAAGGGCGAGCTGGTGGTCCGCCGCGAGGTCAAATTCGTCTACGGCTTCCAGGCAGAACTGGACCGCCTGTACGGCTGGGGCCTGCAGTGGGGCAGGGGCTACAAAACAAAGGTCGAGCGATAGTCACCCTTCAGGGGCAGCACCCCAAAGGGGCGCGGGGCTGTGTCTATTTGCGGCTCCGCCGCGTGGGCGCGCCCAGCCCCCACCAGCGCGCACCAAACGAACTACCGACCCCACGTCAGATGAACTGCGGCCCCTGCGGGGGCAACCGGAAGTCCGGATCCAGCGCAGCGGCAACAGGCACCGGCTGCGGATACCCATACGTCCCCGCGGGCGCCGGCGCCGGCGCCGTCTGCGGATACCCGTACGCCGGCTGAGTCACGGGCTCCTCGGACGGGGGGTACCCGTACCCGGACTGCACCGGAACCGCCGGAGGCAAGGGCTGTGAAACCTCCGGAACGGTACCCGCGGCCACCCCCTCCGACTCGTCCACCGTGATCCCGAAGTCCATCGCCAGCCCACGCAGCCCGTTCGCGTACCCCTCACCCAGCGCCCGGAACTTCCACCCGTCACCCCGCCGGTACAGCTCGCCGCAGATCAGCGCGGTCTCCTCACCGGTCTCCGGCTTGATGTCGAAATACAGCAGCGGCTCACCCTCGGCGACGGCCGCGTCGTACAGCAGGATGCGCAGCCCCTGTACGCGGTCGAAGGTGTTGTCCTCCGCCGAAGCGACCACCAGAATCCGGCTGACTTCGGGCTCGACACCGGCGAGATCTGTCTGGATCGTGTCGGTGGGGCCCTCCGCGACACGCTTCTTGCCGAGCCACCAGACCTTCCCGGAGGGGTGCCGGGGCTGGTTGTAGAAGACGAAGTCCTCGTCGGAACGCACCTGACCGGCGGGGCCGAGGAGCAGCGCGGAGGCATCCACGTCCGGGACCCCCTGCCCGGGAGTCCAGCGCAGCACGGCACGTACCGTGGTGGCTTCCAGCGGGACGTTCGACCCCTTCAGCATCGCGTGCGTCATGCGGTCATCCTGCCCTCTCGGTCCTGGTCACGACAACGTGGGGGTTCGGACACCGACACGGCCGAGTTACCTGAAGTTCATGCCCGGCGGGAACCCCTGACATGGGTTTGTACGTACTATTACCGGCCACCTATCGAAAACAATCACGAACCACAACGGCACCACGGGGGAGCTTTATGCGTCATTTCGGGCACATTGCCCCTGAGGTACGGCAGCGTCTCTTCTTCCAGGAGCCGTGCGAGTTCGACGCGGACTCCCCGGCCCGGCTGCTCGCCGCAGCCCTGGGCGCCACGCTCTACAGCCCGGCCACCCGCCCCCGCCTCGCCGACGACATCGTCAAGCAGGCGGGACTCGGCGTCGTGTCCATGGTGCTGTGCCTGGAGGACTCGATCGGCGACGAGGACGTGCCGGCCGCCGAGGAGAACCTGGTCCGGCAGTTCACCGAGCTGGCCGCCCGCCCGGACACCGAACTCCCCCTGCTGTTCATCCGGGTCCGCGTGCCCGAGCAGATCCCCGATCTCGTACGACGCATGGGCCCGGCCGTAAGGCTCCTCTCCGGCTTTGTGATGCCCAAGTTCACCGAGGAGAGCGGCACACCCTTCCTGGAGGCGCTGGCCGCCGCGGAGGCGGCGAGTGGCCACCGGCTGTTCGGCATGCCGGTCCTGGAATCGCCCGAGCTGCTGTACCGCGAGTCGCGCGTCGAGACCCTGGAGGGCATCTCCCGCGCGGTCGACAAGTACCGCGACCGCGTCCTCGCCCTGCGCCTCGGCGTCACCGACTTCTGCTCCTCCTACGGCCTGCGCCGGGCCTCCGACATGACGGCCTACGACGTCCAGATCGTCGCCAACGTGATCGGCGACGTGGTGAACATGCTGGGCCGCGCCGACGGCACCGGCTTCACGGTGACCGGCCCGGTGTGGGAGTACTTCCGGGTCCAGGAGCGCATGTTCAAGCCGCAGCTGCGCCGCAGCCCCTTCCTGGAGGGCCAGGCGGAGGAGCTGCGCGAGGTGCTGATCGAGCACGCCATGGACGGGCTGCTGCGCGAGATCTCCCTCGACCAGGCCAACGGGCTGCTGGGCAAGACCTGCATCCACCCCTCGCACGTGCTGCCCGTGCACGCGCTGTCCGTGGTCAGCCACGAGGAGTTCTCCGACGCGCAGGACATCCTGCGGCCGGAGCGGGGCGGCGGGGGCGTGCTGCGCTCGGCGTACACGAACAAGATGAACGAGGTGAAGCCGCACCGCGCCTGGGCCGAGCGGACGATGCTGCGCGCCGAGATCTTCGGGGTCGCACGCGAGGACGTCGGCTTCGTGGAGCTGCTCGCCGCCGGAATCCCCGGCTGAATCGCAAGGGACGTATGAACAAGGCAGTGAACGACGGGGTCTGGTCGGGCAGTTGGGTCGCGGAGCGGCTCGGTGTCGAACTGCTCGGCGACCCCGAGCTGACCGACCTCCTGGGCCTGGCCCTCCGCCGCAACCCCAAGCGAGCCCACCTGCTCGTGTCGAACGTACTCGGCAAGCACGTCCCCCAGTCCCCGTCGATCGTGTACGGCTACGGCTTCACGCTGGGCCGCCGGGTACGCGAACTCCTCGGCACGGAGGAGTGCGCCCGTGCGGTGGTCCTCGGCTACGCGGAGACCGCGACGGGCCTCGGCCACGCGGTGGCGGACGGCATCGCCCTCGCCCCCTATCTCCACTCGACCCGCCGCCCGGTCGCCGGCGTGGCCACGGCAGGCGGCTTCGAGGAGTCCCACTCCCACGCGACGTCCCACCTCCTCCTCCCCGAGAACCCCGAACTGCTGGCCGGCGAGGGCCCGTTGGTCCTGGTCGACGACGAGTTCTCCACCGGCAACACGGTCCTGAACACGATCCGCGACCTGCACGAGCGTTATCCGCGTGACCGGTATGTGGTCGTTGCCCTGGTCGACATGCGTTCGGCGGCGGACGCGGGCCGGTTGGACGAGTTCGCGGCGGAGATAGGCGCGAGGGTGGACCTGGTGACGGCGGCTTCGGGCACGGTGAGCCTGCCGGAGGGGGTGCTGGAGAAGGGGCAGGAGCTGGTGGCGCGGTACGAAACGGCTAGTGAGCCGTCTGCGGTCCCCACCGGCCCGCCCCCGACCGACAACCGCATCACCCGAGTCGAACTCCGCTGGCCCAGAAACCTCCCCGACGGCGGAAGACACGGCTTCACCCCCGCGCACCGAATACGCCTGGAAGCTGCCCTCCCCGCGATGGCAGCCCGCCTGGCCGAGGCGCTCCCGGAAGACGCGCACCGTGTGCACATCCTCGGGTTCGAAGAGCTGATGTACGCCCCGTTGAGGCTGGCCCGCGAGCTGGAACAGGTCGTGGACGCCGGCGTCACCTACTCCACGACCACCCGCTCACCCGTCCTCGCGGTGGACGACCCCGGCTACGCGATCCGCACCCGCCTCACCTTCCCGGCCCACGACACCCCCGCGGACGGCCCGGGCGACCGCTACGCCTACAACATTGCCGGCGCCGGTTTCGACGCCGTGGTCGCCGTGATCGACGACACCGCCGACACCCCCGAACTCCACGCCCCGGACGGCCTGTTGGCGAGGCTCGCCGAACACACCCCGCACGTCGTCCTCGCGGTGGTGCCCTCGTACGTCCCCGAAAGGCCCCCCATGCTCCCCGACCCCCTCCGCGGCCCCGCCTTCTCCTCGTACGCGCCGGAAGAGGTCGGCTGGCTGCTGCAGGACCTCTCGGACGTGACGCTGGAGGCGCCGACCGAGGAGCGCGAGGAGGCCATCCAGAGCGGCGGCGCGCACTACGCGGAGTCGCTGCCGGTGGAGTACCAGCCGAGCGAGCAGTATCAACAGCTGTTCCACACCGCCCTGGACGAGGCCGCCGGGCGACTCGCGCTGGCCGTCGGGGCAGTCACCGAACTCGTCCTCGCCGAGCGCTCACCGCACCCCGTGCTCGTCTCCCTCGCCCGCGCAGGCACCCCTGTCGGCGTCCTGATGCGCCGCTGGGCCCAGTACCGCCACGGTCTCGACCTCCCGCACTACGCCGTGTCGATCGTGCGCGGCCGGGGCATCGACGCCAACGCGCTCCGCTGGCTCGCCGCCCACCACGACCCCGCCGACGTCGTGTTCGTCGACGGCTGGACCGGCAAGGGCGCGATCACCCGCGAACTCGCCGACGCGGTCAGGGAGTTCGAGGAGTCCGACGGCATCACCGGCTTCGACCCGGAGATCGCGGTGCTCGCCGACCCGGGTTCGTGCGTGAAGACGTACGGCACCCGCGAGGACTTCCTCATCCCCTCCGCCTGCCTCAACTCGACCGTGTCGGGGCTGATTTCGCGTACGGTGCTCCGCTCGGACCTGGTCGGCCCGCACGACTTCCACGGCGCGAAGTTCTACCGCGAACTCGCCGGCGTGGACGTCTCGGTGGACTTCCTGGACGCCGTGGCCGCCCGCTTCCCGGAGGTGTCGGACGCGGTGACCGTCCTCGCCAAGGAACTGCTGGCCGCCGACCGGACCCCGACCTGGGAGGGCTGGGCGGCAGTCGAGCGGATCAGTGAGGAGTACGGCATCCACGACGTGAACCTCGTCAAGCCCGGCGTCGGCGAGACCACCCGGGTGCTGCTGCGCCGGGTGCCCTGGAAGATCCTCGCGCGGGCCGGTGCGGGTGCCGACCTCGACCACGTCAGACTGCTCGCCGAGCAGCGGGGCGTACCGGTCGAGGAAGTGGCCGAACTGCCGTACACCTGCGTGGGGTTGATCCACCCCAAGTACACGCGCGGTGCGACCGGCGCCGACGGCAAGGCGGTGGCGGTCTGATGCCGGTACTCGTCGCGAGCGACCTCGACCGTACGCTCATCTACTCCTCGGCCGCCCTCGCCCTGACCATGCCGGACGCGCGGGCGCCCCGGCTGCTCTGCGTCGAGGTGCACGAGAGCAGGCCGCTGTCCTTCATGACGGAGACGTCGGCCGGACTGCTCACCGAACTCGGTGACGCGGCCGTCTTCGTGCCGACCACCACCCGCACCCGCAAGCAGTACCAGCGCATCAACCTGCCAGGCCCGGAACCGAAGTTCGCGATCTGCGCCAACGGCGGCCACCTCCTCGTCGACGGCGTGACCGACGAGGACTGGCACGCCCGGGTACAGGCGAAGCTGGCCGCCGAGTGCGCGCCGCTGGAGGAGGTCCGGCAGCACCTGGCCGACTCCGCCGACCCGGCCTGGGTCCGCAAGCACCGCATCGCCGAGGACCTCTTCGCCTACCTCGTCGTCGAGCGCGAGCTGCTCCCGGAGGAGTGGGTGAAGGAGCTCGCGGTCTGGGCGGAGAACCGAGGCTGGACGGTGTCGTTGCAGGGCCGCAAGATCTACGCCGTACCCAAGCCCCTCACCAAGAGCGCGGCGATGCGAGAGGTGGCCCACCGCACCAACGCCACCCTGACCCTGGCAGCCGGCGACTCCCTGCTGGACGCCGACCTGCTGCTGGCAGCAGACAAGGCCTGGCGCCCAGGCCACGGAGAGTTGGCGGACGAGGCCTGGACGGCCCCCAACGTCACGGCTCTACCGGAGCGCGGCGTCCTGGCGGGCGAACGGATCCTCCAGGAGTTCCTGAGGGCAACCCCCTAGGGACGCGGGGCTGTATCCGCCTAGCTGCAGCACCCGCCCCCACAACAACCGCCGCCCCCGCCGCCACCTCCGGCCGCGGGGGCGGAGGACGTACCCCCCACCGCCACAGCCGACAGCAGCTTCACGGTGTCGGCGTGGCCCGCGGGGCAGTCCGCCGGCGCGGAGGACTCCGCCATGGGCCGGCTCAGTTCGAACGTGGATCCGCACGTGCGGCAGCGGTACTCGTAGCGAGGCATGACAGCAGGCTAGCCCCACTGCCACATGAGTGCGGCACCTTGTTTTTTCATGAAGGTTTCGGCTGTGTCCTGTTCTGTCGTTTTCTTATATGGAGAACTTGCGAAGACCACTGGTAATTTGAGTGCGCCGCGTGATCTGTGAGGCCGGGGGGAACCGGGATTTGCAGTCGTGTTCACGGCAACCTTTTCAGACCCTCGTACGTCAATGCGTCTGCCTGTGCGAGCAATACGGAGTGCGGAGGGGAGTCGCGTCGTGACCCACGAGGGGGACGGGGAGGAGCGCCAGGCACCGGACGAGACCATGCAGTTGAAGCTCCCCGCCGGGTTCAGGCCGGACGAGACCATGCAGCTGCGGTTGTCCGACCTGGAGATACCGGAGGCGCCGGAGATACCCGAGGGGGAGACGAAACCGGTACGCCACCGGGGCCGCAAAGCCCACCGCGCGTCCCTCCGCAGCCGTCTCTCCCGCCTCGCCGCAGCCCTCGGTCCACGCTTCGCTCCGGTCATCGCCCGCCTCGTCCCGGTGGTGACCTTCCTCACGCCGTACGTCCGCAAGCTGCGCCCGGTGTATCCGCGCCCCGGCCGTACGGACTGGCGCCGCTGGATACCCTCCTGGCGGCAGTGGCTCGGGGGTGCCCTCGCCGCCGTAGGACTCAGCGGACTGTTCCTGGTCGTCGCCTACGCGACCACCGACATCCCCTCGAACCTCAACACGTACGCCACCCAGCAGGACAACGTGTACTTCTGGTCCGACGGGACGCCCATGGCCCGGACCGGCTGGGTGCAGCGGCAGGCGATGCCGCTGAAGGACATCCCGACCGACGTCCGCTGGGCGGTGCTCGCCGCGGAGAACGAGAGCTTCTACAGCGACCCCGGCATCTCCATGAAGGGCATCGCCCGCGCCCTGTACCGCACGGTCGGCGAGGGGGACACCGAGGGCGGCTCGACGATCACCCAGCAGTACGTCAAGAACGTCTATCTGACCCAGAACCAGACGGTGAGCCGCAAGTTCACCGAGGCGATGATCTCCCTCAAGCTCGACAACAAGATGAGCAAGGACAAGATCCTGGAGGGGTATCTCAACACCAGCTGGTTCGGCCGCGGCACCTACGGCCTGCAGCGCGCCTCGCAGGCGTACTACGGCAAGGACGTCAGCCAGCTCAACGCCAGCCAAGGCGCCTTCCTGGCTTCGCTGTTGAAGGGCGCGGGCCTCTACGACCCGACGCTCAGCAAGGCCAACCACGCCCGGGCGGTGGCCCGTTGGTCGTGGATCCTCGACCGCATGGTGAAGATCGGAAAGCTGTCGCCGGCCGAGCGCGCGAAGTACAAGACCTTCCCCGAGCCGCTCAAGCAGTCGAAGACCTACGACACCGGCAAGCAGAGCGACTACCTGGTCGAACTGGCCACGCAGTACGTGAAGAAGACCGCGCACATCTCGGACAAGGACTTCGACCTCGGCGGCTACCAGATCTACACGACGTTCGACCGCAAGCGGGAGACCGAGCTGACGGACGCCGTGAACAAGGCCCGCAAGGACGCGCGGAAGAAGAACGCCGACACGGCGAAGACCGCGCACTACGGCGCCTCCTCGGTGGCCTCCGACGGCCGGATCCTCGCCGTCTACGGCGGCCCCGACCACCGTACGCAGGGCTACAACGACTCCAACTCCACGACGGTGCCCGCCGGTTCGGCCTTCGAGCCGTTCGTCTACGCGGCCGCTCTGGAGCACGGAGTCACCAAGACCCGTGGCAGACCGCCGACTTCGGTCACCCCGGACACGCTGTACGACGGGGACGACGCCGTGCCGGTCACTACACCCGAGGGGCCGTACTGGGACCGCAGCGGGAAGAAGGTCGCCGCGCACAACGACGGCAACAAGTCCTACGGGCAGATCAGTCTGCGCCAGGCCCTCGCCCAGTCCGTGAACACCCCGTTCATGCAGCTGGGCATGGACACCGGCCTGACGACCGTACGGAAGACCGCCGAGGACGCCGGACTGCTGTCCTCCAGTTTCGGGGCGCAGGTACCCGCGCTGTCGCTGGGCAACGCCACGCCCAGCGCGCTGCGGATGGCGAGCGCGTACGGCACGTTCGACGCCGGGGGCGTCCACACCGAGCCGTACTCGGTCCGCCGTATCACCCGTAACGGTGCCACGGTCGCCCTGGAGCGGACGGAGCCGGTCCGGGCGATGAGCAGGACCACCGCGAGCGAGGTGACGGAGGCGCTCACGGACTCCTTCGGCCTCGCGCATCCCACCGCGGCCCAGACCGCCGGAACCGAGGTGGCGGGCAAGACCGGCACCACGCAGGACGACACCGCGGCCTGGTACGTCGGCACGGCCGAGTCCGTGTCGACCGCCGTCGTCGTCTACCGCATCGATCTGAGCAAGAGCCTGGAACCCCTGCCCCTGAAGGGAGTTTCCGGCACCCCAGTCACCGACGTCCCCTACGGCATCTGGTCGAGAGCCATGACCCCGCTCGGCTGACCACCGCAGCGACCCCGCCACCTCCTCGCAGAATGAGCCGCCCATGAAGCCCCCGACGAAGGCACCGTCCGGCCGCCGCCGCAGAGCCCCTGAACCGCGCCGTCGTACCCCGAAGCCGGGGTTCCTCACCCTGGCCGTGTTCCTTGTCGTCGCCTCACTGGTGACCGGGTACCTGGCGTTGAACCGGGACAACACGACGCCGACCGCGTCGGCCGGCAAGAACGCCGAGCCCAAGTCGACCAAGGAACCCGTGTGGGACGGCAAGACGCAGGTGCTGGGGGACGGCTCGACCTCGTACACGGGGCCGCAGAAGGACCAGTTGAAGGCCGTACCGCTCAAGCCCGGTGAGAAACCACCTCAGTTCGTGGTCTTCTCCTGGGACGGGGCGCTGCAGGGGGACGACAAACTCTTCTCGCACTACCGGGAGATGGCGAAGGAGTACAACGCCCACATGACCTTCTTCCTCACGGGCATCTATCTGCTGCCCAAGAGCAAGAGGGACCTCTACCACCCGCCGATGCACCCGGTGGGCTCGGCCGCGATCGACTTCCCCACCGACCAGCACATCCGGGACACGCTGGAGCAACTCCGCCTGGCCTACGAGCAGGGCAACGACATCGGCACCCACTTCAACGGCCACTTCTGCGAGGCCAAGGGCGGCGGTGACTGGAGCGTCGCGCAGTGGAAGAGCGAGATCGACCAGTTCTTCTCCTTCGTCGAGAACTGGAAGACCAACACCGGCTACACCGACATCCCGGCCCTGCCCTTCGACTTCAAGAAGGAGGTCGTCGGCGGCCGCGCCCCCTGCCTGGAGGGCCAGCCCAACCTCCTGAAGGCGCTGAAGGGTTACGGCTGGCGCTACGACGCGAGCTCCCCGGGCGACTTCCAGATATGGCCCACCAAGAAGGACGGCCTCTGGGACTTCCCGCTCGAACTGCTCCCCTACGGGGACAACATCCAGGCCCTGTCGATGGACTTCAACTTCCTCTACAACCAGTCGGGCGGCGCCACCCAGGGCGACCCCTCGAAGTTCGCCGACTGGGAGAAGAAGACCGTCGACTCGTACATGGCCGGCTTCAACCGCGTCTACTACGGCAGCCGGGCGCCCCTCTTCATCGGCAACCACTTCGAGAACTGGAACGACAGCATCTACATGAAGGCCATCGACCAGATCATCCCGAGGATCTGCACGAAGAAGGGCGTCAAGTGCGTGTCCTTCAAGGAGCTTTCGGACTGGATGGACGTTCAGTCGCCCCAGACTTTGCAGCAGTTGCGCAGCCTGGACCCGGCCCAGTCGCCGGACTGGTCCACGGTGGTCAAGTGACCTCTCGGGACTGGTGAACTGACCAAGTGCAACCCCCTTCACAGGAGCCACACATGGCGTGCGAAGATGCCCTCGCCCGGTAGGCGTACCGGCGTAGAGGGGAACACCATTGAAATCCAGAAAACTGAGCCGTAAGCGGAGCCGTACGGCCATAATCTCGGCGGCCGCCGCCTCGGTCGTCGCCGGCGTCGCCCTCGTGCCCAACTGGAGCGCGGGCGCTGCCGTCGTCGACGACCCGACCGTGAACGCCGCGACCAAGGCGACCTTCCAGAAGCTGGCCGATGCGGTCTTCACCGACCGCACCCAGGCGCTCGTCCACGGGGCCACGACGAAGCAGAGCACCTCGCGCTTCTCCGGCGACGTCCGCCTCTCCAGCACCCAGTCGCGCGACGAGAAGTCGGCGCTGAGCCAGCTGCGCGGCCGCCAGAGCAGCATCGCGAAGCTCGGCGAGACGTACAGCACGGGCGCCACCAAGGTGACGCTGGACGCGACCCGGGTGACCGGCCGGACCGCGAAGGCCGACGTCACCGAGACGACCACGCTGACGTACGCGAAGGCCACGGGGAACGAGCCGAAGACCACCGGCTTCCAGGCCCACCACGAACTGACCTTCAAGGCCGACCAGCAGGGCACCTGGCAGCTCTTGAACATCCAGGACACCGACACCGGCGGCCTCGCCGTCAACACGGTGGCCAAGCCCGCGGTCAAGGCGTCGCCCGCCCCGGCCGACGACGGCAACACCACGCCGGACGCGCCGCGCGCGGCCACCACCCGCAACCCGGTGGCGGTCCCGAAGACGAGCACGACGTACGACTACAAGGCGATGGCGACCTACGCCGAGAAGTACTGGAACGTCTACAACACGGACTACCCGGACTTCAACGGCCACGCGGACGGCGGCGACTGCACCAACTTCGTCAGCCAGTCCCTGAAGGCCGGCGGCTGGAAGCACGTCCCGGGCTATGTCTACGACTACACGAAGTGGTTCGGCACCGCGGACATCCAGTCGGACTCCTTCGTCGGCGTCAACGAGTGGTCCTGGTTCGCGCAGAACTCCAAGCGCACCACCCCGCTGGCGAACGTCTACCAGCTGGAGGTCGGCGACGTCCTCCAGATGGACTTCGACCGCGACGGCGCCAAGGACCACACGATGATCGTGACGGCCAAGAGCAATGGCGTCCCGTACGTCACGTACCACTCGAACAACACCCTGCGCAGGTCGGTGGCGAGCCTCATCGCGTCGTACCCGAACGCGTACTACTACGCGTACCGCACCTGAGGTCCGTAGTCAGGCAGAGCTTCACCGGCCCCCCGTCGCTTCGGTACGCGACGGGGGGCCGGTGCGCGTTCAGTGTCCGGGGGTCCCGCGTTCCTCGCGGATCTGGCTGACGACCCTGGCCACGGACTGCCGTACGGACTCGGTCTCCGTCAGGAAGTGCCAGTAGTCGGGGTGGCGGCCCTCCAGCGTGGTGATCGCGCGGTCGAGGCGGGCTACGGCGTCGTCGAGGGGGCGGGCGTGGCGCGGTTCGGGTGTGGTGCGGCCGGACATCGCGAGGCGCTGGGCGTCGCGGATCGCGAAGCGGGTGCGGTCGATCTCCTGCTGGGGGTCCTTCTGTACGGCGTTCAGCCGGCGCAGCCGGTCACCGGCGGCCGACACGGCCTCGTCGGTGGTGTTCAGCAGCGCCCGTACGGTCGACAGCAGGGACGTGGCGTCCGGCCAGCGCTGCGCGTCCCGGGCGGCCTGCGCCTCCTTCAGCTTCAGCTCGGCCTGCCGTACGTTCTCGCCGGCCTGGTCGGGAACGTGCTGAAGGTCCTGCCAGCAGGCGGCCGAGAACCGCCGCCGCAGTTCACTGAGTACCGGGTCGACCTGACCGGCGCGGGTGGTGAGCGCCTGGGCGCGGGTGCGGAGGGAGACCAGCCGGTGGTCGATCTCGGCGGCCCGCTCGGGCAGCCCGTCGGCCTCGGCCCGGATGGCCTCCGCCTCCCGGGCGACCTGCGTGGCCCGCTCCAGCGTCTGCGGTACGCCGTGCTGCCCGGCGCCCTGGTTCAGCTTGGTCAGCTCCGGCCCGAGCGCGGCGAGCCGGGCGGCCAGAGCGTCGGCGCGCAGCCCCGACGCGCGGACGGCGTCCAGGGCGTTGCTGGCCGCGAGCAGTGCCTGCCGGGCGCGCTCGACGGCGGGCGCCAGCCGGGCGAGCTGGGTCTCGGCCTTGCCGAGCAACGGCCCGAGCCCGCTCTCGAACCGGTCCAGCTCCTGCTTGACCTGGCCCAACTGGTCCTTGGCTGCGGTCAGTTCGGTACGGGCACGGTTCGCTGCCGCGGCCTCCAGGTCGTCGCGGTCGAGGTCGTGCGCGTCGACGGCGTTGATGTACCGGCCGCTGGCCTCGTCGATGCGGCGGCCGAGCGCCTCGAAGTCGGTGACCGCGCGGCGGGCGGCCGGCGTGTCGTCGACCGCGGTGATGGTGTCTATCGAGATCCGCAGATCCCGCTGGGCGGTGTCCAGCTCGTAGAACGCGGCCGCCGCGGCGTCCTTCGCCGCCTGCGCCTCGGCCCGCTGACTCTCGGCCCGCCCGCCGAACCAGCGCCGGGTCCCGCCGCCGGCGAACGTGGCGGGGAGAGCGAGCACACCGAGAAGCAGCGGGAGGCTCATCACCGCGAGGGTGTCGAGAGCGGCACGGGCGGTGGCGCTGCCGTGCCGCGGCCGTGTGAGCGGCGAATACGGCTGCGCTGGTGTCGCCGTCACATCCCTCTCCCGTGTCTTCCATCCTGACCGTTGTCATTCTCCCACCGGTAGAGGACGAACACACGGGCCGGTCAGTTCGCGTTCCGCACCGTGACTTTCCCGTCGCCGGTGTGGGCGGTCACCACATGAGAACTCGACGAGTCCCGGGGCACCGACACATCCACCGATCCGTCGCCGGTCTTGGTGGTCACGCGGTACTCGGCGGCGCCCGTGGGCAACGCGATCGTCACGGACCCGTCGCCGCTGTCGGCCTCCACCAGGTCGGGTACGGCGCCGAGTTCGAGGTGCACCGATCCGTCACCGGTGGTCGTCCGCACCTGCCGGGAGGACACCTCGGCGTGCACGGACCCGTCCCCGCTGTGCAGGGTCAGCGGCCCGGTGGAGTCGGTCACGTGGACGGACCCGTCGTGCGTACGGATGCTGAGCGCGTCCGCGAACCCCCGGGCCCGCACACTCCCGTCCCCGTCCTCCACCTTCACGGCGACCCCGCGCGGCACCTCGATCCGGTGCTTGACCGAACAGTCGGCGATCACCCCGGAGCACTTCGTCCGCAGCACCAGCCGGTCGCCCTTCATCACCCAGGTCACCTTGGGATCCGACCCGATCGCCACGCTCCCCTGCCACCACCGGGTGACCTCGATCTTCCCGGCCGGGTTCGAGTCCGCGGCGACGACTTCCAGCGCGGAGTCGTCGGAGTCGATGGTGAGCGTACGACCGGCCAGGGCGAAGGTGCGGTGATCGGGGTGCTTGTCGTCCCCGGCGGACGCGGTACCGCAGGCGGTGGCGGTGAGGAGGAGCAGGGCGAGGGTGCCGGTGGCGGTGAGGGCGCGGGTGGTGCGGGTGCGAGCGCGGCTACGGGTGTGGGTGCCGGTGCGGGTCACGGTGATTTCCCCCTGGGACGGACGCGGAGTCCCGGTGACTCCTACGGCGCCCTTCGACCGTAGAGAGCGGCGCGCTGCGGGGGCATCCGGTGCGCTCCCGGACTCGGGGTGGGGTAAACCCCCGGGATCTCTCCGTGGGGATACGGGTTTGCAGGACAGGCCCCCCGGCAATGTAGGCTGTCGACTCGTCCTGGGCGCGTAGCTCAGGGGTAGAGCGTCGCCCTTACAAGGCGAATGTCGGCGGTTCGAAACCGTCCGCGCCCACCAGGATAAGCAGCAGGTCAGAGGCCTTCCGGAGAGATCTCCGGGAGGCCTCTTTCCGTGGCCGGGGTCCGCGGGGATCCCGAGGGCCTGGGCACCGGCGACATCGGCCACCGGATTGTCACCGACCATCCGGACCCGCCCGGGAGACCCGGCCCGGTCCAATCGTGGCCGCCCCCAGGGCAACCGTGTGCCGGACGGAAACCCGGTGGCTGCCTGATGTGCGGTTCTGTACCTTGCCCTCATGACCGACAACCGAAAGGGCAGTGCCGCGTAGGCGCCCGTCCGCCCTGCGAGGCGAAGTCCCCGTCCGGCACGCGAGCCGACGACGGTATCCGTCCATCGACCGCCTGTCGGGCTCCTGCACGGCTGATCTGCGGCGGCTCGAACGCTCCCGTTTCCTGCCCGCCGAGACCGCCGAGGCGTTCTGGCACTGGAAGGCCCTTGCCCACGGGCCGCTCAGGCTGATCGCGGACCCGGTGACCGCCAACCGGTGTGGCATTCCCGGCTGTTGCGACATGGGGTACTTCCGCGATCACCTCGAAGCCGTGCTGCACGCCCTGCCCACGAAGAGCGCACGAGAACTGCGTGCCCTCGTCTCCGCCCTCGACGACAAGATCCTGATGCGGGCCAAGGCCATTCAGGTCGGCGGTCTCGGCGTGCCGTGGTGGCGGGATCAGCTTTAGCTCGTCCTGCCGTTGAGGAGGTCGGCGTAACTGCGGGCCTGGTCCGCGGCGTTGTGGTGCCAGGTGGACTGGGTGTGGTGTTCGTCCGCCAACGAGGGTTCCGCGGTGGTGAGTTCGTCGTAGATGGCGGATATCTCGTCGTGGACCGCGGCGATGGCGAGCCGGTTGGCGCGTACCGCGTCCGCGTGGCCGCGGTGGGTCTCGATCAGGAGTGGGTCGTCTCCGATGGGGGCGGAGGTCGGGCCGTGGGCGTGCAACTCACCGTATTCGTCGTTGAGTTGGGTGGCCCGGGCGTCCAGGTCCGTGCGGCGGAGGTGGAGGGCGGAGCCGCGGGCGCGCAGGCTGGCCTCGTAGGCGTGGGAGCCGGGGTAGCGGATCGCGTCCAGGCCCGAGGTGACCGCGTGCGGCCGGTCGGGGCGCAGCCTGGCGTAGCGGGCGTCCGCCTCGGCCGCCACCTCCAGCGTCTTCAGTTCCGGCGGCAGGGCGCTGCGTCCGATGGCCGCCCAGCCGTGGACGTCGCTGTACCACTTCTCGTGGGCGGACTGCCGGGTGATGCCGGCGGCGTCACCGATCTGGTTCCACGTGGTGCCGCGTTCGCGCTCGGCGACCACCGCCTCCCGTACGACGTCGTCCATACGACGCTGGAGCTTCAGGGCGGTACGGAGCAGGTCACCCGGCGCGGGGTCCGGCTCGACCGGTACGGCATCCAGTACGGCGTCGGCCAATTGACGGAGCGTCAGGGCCAGGGCCACGCGTGACTCGTCGCGCGGCGACAGCCTGTGGAGCTCGGGTGAGGCCGGTACGGGTATGGAGGACGCGTCTTCGGCATCGGTCATGACCGTCAGGCTAACCCTGACACTTCCCTTGCCGGAGTGGGGAGTTGAGGCCATGGCGAGTGTCACGGCTGTCGCAGGGGAGTCGGCAGGCCCGCCTCGATCGTGTCCAGGAGGCGGTCCAGTGCTGCCAGTCGGTCGTGTCCCAACGGGCCCAGGGCTTTCCGTAGAGCCTCCTCTCCGGCCGCCGTCCCCGCCGTCAGTGCCTTGGCGCCCTTCGGTGTGAGGTGGATCAGCTTCGACCGGCCGTCTTCGGGGTCCGGCGTCCGTTCGATCAACCCCTCGCGCTCCAGCGCCTCGACGGACTGGGTGACCGACCGGGGGGCCTGGCCCAACTCCTGCGCCAGTATCGACTGGCGTACGGAGCCCCGGAGTTCGAGCACCTGGAGGACCTTCGTGCGGGCGAGGGAGAGACCGGCGGCCGTCATGGTGTCGTCGACCGTCTTGCGCAGGTGGTGTGCGAGGGACAGATAGCGCAGCCCGACCTTGGCGGGAGTGGGGGCGGGGGCGGTGGTCGGGGTGTGGTCGCGCGCCGTCATTGTTCCTCGGTCCTCGTTTCCGTCGTTTCCTTCGGGCTTCATTGGTGAGGTACCTCATCGAGTGTTACGTTGTTCGTGGACTTGATGAGGTACCTCAATAATACGGCCAGGAGGCGAATCGTATGGCTGATCGCATGGCTGACCAGCCGCCCGTGATCGTCATGACCGGTGCGACGAACGGTATGGGTCGGCTCGCCGCGTTCGAGCTGGCTCGGCGTGGTGTCCGTCTCGGTGTCGTCGCCCGCAGTCGGGCGAAGGCGGACGCGTTGCGGGAGGAGATCGGGCGGCTGGTGCCGGGCGCCTCCGTGGATGTCTTCCTGGCGGATCTGTCGTTGCTCGCCGAGGTGCGACGGGCCGGCGAGGAGATCGCCGCCCGGTATCCGCGGATCGACGTACTGATCAACAACGCGGGCCTGCACGCCTTCTCCCAGCGGGTCACCTCCGAGGGCTACGCCGAGATGACCGCCGTGAACTATCTCGCGCCCTGGGTCCTCACCGACGCCCTGCGCGAACGGCTCGCGGCGTCCGCGCCCGCCCGGATCGTCACCGTCGCCTCCCGGGCCTCGACGCGAGCCGGTGTCCTCGACCTGCCCGCCGACCTGACCGATACGGCGGAGTTCACGCGTCGCGGTTCGAGCCTGCTCTACGGCCGCTCCAAGCTGATGGACATCATGTTCACGCAGGAACTCGGGCGCCGGCTGAAGGGTTCGGGGGTCGCCGTCACCTGTTGCTGCCCCGGGTTCAACACCACCGGTCTGGGACGCGAACTGCCCCTCGCCGGAGCCCTGGAGAAGGTTCTCACCTCGCTGCACATCGGCGATCCCCAGCACGGTTCCGACATCATCGTGAAGCTCGCGACCGACCCCGATCCCGCGTTCGCCGAGAGTGCCGGCGGGTACTTCGCCGCCAAGGGTGCGAAGGCTCTGCGCTGCCCTGAGGCGGGGCGCGGCGAAGCCGTTCAGGGGGCGCTGTGGAAGGCCACGGCCGAACTGGTCCAGGGTGTCCGTCGTCCGCACGGCCTCTGAACGGCGGCTTCGTGCGGCGGTCTCGCGGTTTCCGGGGGTGATGGGCAGGATGGGCGCATGAGCGAACCTGGCACGACCGCCTCGGGCTCCGTGTTGTCCCTGTGGTCGAAGGACTCGGTGTTGTCGATCGGCTCGGTGGGGTCGGTGCTGTCCATCGGGTCCGTCGGGTCGAGCCTGTCCGTGGGGTCGATCGGGAGCGCGCTGTCGGTCGGGTCGATCGGCTCGGCCCTGTCGTTGGTCTCGGCCGGGTCGTGGCTGAGTACGGGGTCCGTGTTGTCCGCGCAGTCGCGGTGGTCGGTGTTGTCGTGGCGTTCGACACGCGGCTTCCGGGCTGTCGGTGCCGGTGCCGTGGGGGCCGTGACGGTCCTGTTGGTGGCCCAACGGGCGCTGCGAAAGCCGTAGTTGAGGGCGGCGGAGCTGCCCTGGTCCCCTCAGTCGCCCTTGTCGTCCGCCGGAGGCGTCTCGTGGGCGTGCTTCAGCTTCATGCGTGTCTCCACGCGCTCCGTCGCCGCGACCTCCGTCCAGAAGCGGTGGCCGCTGACGAAGACCGCGAGTTCGTGCTCGCGCTGCCGGAGCTTCTCCACCTCGGCCTGTTCGTCGGGCGTCCAGCCGGGCGACGCGGGGCGCTCCACCTTGCGCCAGCCGCCCACGTCGCTGAACCCGTCCAGGGGCTCGACCGACCAGGGCAGCCGCTTCAGCAGGGCCGACAGCTCGTTTCGGACCTGATGCAGCTCCTCCTGACCGGCGAGGAGGTCACTCGGGAAGTCATAGGTCGTAGCCACGCGCTAATGCTACGCCTGTTCGAATTTGAGTCGCGAGTTCCTTGGGGGACTTCACACGATCGGGTTTGCGGGGCCGGTGTCCGGAGCGACTAGCGGTACTGGTCCCACTGCGGGCTGAGTGCGATCTCCCGGAGCTGCTCCATCGTGAGAGCCGGGGTCGGTAGGCGTGGCGTGCCGTGGTGGCCGGGGTTGTAGGCGCTGATCACGACACGGAGACCGTCGGTCCGCACGGTGTCGACGGTCCACAGCGCGCTGGCCGCGACCCCCTTGTCACCGGACTCCTGGCGGGTGGTGACCCTGGTGCCGTCGGGCAGGGTCTCGGCGTCGGCGCCGTACAACTCGTCGGCCGTGGTCGGCATGACGTGCTGGATGTCGACCCGTACCGTGCTGTCGATCTCGGCCACGTTGTTGGTCCTGCCGTCGTGGACGAAGACGCACGGGTAGTCCTCGTCCTCGTACAACACCTGGACGTTCTTGGGGAGGAGCGGGACGAGGGTGTCCAGGACGGCGCCCCCGGTCAGCCCGCCGTCCTCGCTCGGCGTGGGCGCCGCCGCCCACTCCTTCCTCTTGCCCTCGTCATAGGGGCCGACGGCCCGCCGCCACACCTCGGACGTGACCAGCTTCTTCAACTGGGCACCGGACAGCGGTGGTTCGGCCCGACTGACCGGAGCGCCGTACCCGGCGGTGGAGTTCCACTCGGTGACGGAGATGTACTGTCCGCTCGGGGTGAGCAGGGCGGCCGACCACACCTTGGTGTCCGTGCGCCGGTCAGTGGGATCTGTGTACGTCTTGAGCAACGTGATCCGCGTCTTGTCGGGCAGCTCGCTGGTGACGCAACTGTCGAACTCGGTCTGGGTCGTGTCCGGGCAGCCGATGGTCATCTCGGCCTGGACGCCCGGCTCGAAGCTGGTGAGGCCGATGCCGATGGCCGCCGGGCCGTTGCCGTCGTCGTAGACGACCTCCGCGTCCGGACCGGTTTCCGCGCCCATTTCCTTCCGCTCGGTGACCCTGCCCTCGGGCAGCAGGGCTGTGAGCGTGGCGAGCAGGTCGGCCCTGGACGTGGGGACGGACGTCGGCGTCGCGGGGGAGTCCCGTGCGCCGGGTGTGGCGTCGCCCCAGGGCCCGAGCAGTGCCCCGACCACCCCGACGAGCGCGATGCCGACCGCACCGGCCACCGCGGCGGCCCGCCGCCGCAGGCGCCGGCTCCGGTCGCCGGGCCGTGCTGCGGACTGGTCCTCGTCGTGCTCTTCTGACATGGCGGAACCACCGTTTCTCGAAGCGACGCGAGGGCCGTCACCCGGCCACCACACCAGTCCGACCCACGGCATGTGGCGCGGGTTGCGTGCTCCGGACGGCGAGAACCGAACTGGTCGAGGTCTACGCGGAACAGGCATGCGGCGGTCATCCGCCATACCTCCGGGGACCGTTCCGCGTTCATGTCGGGGCGCGGGGCCGGCCGTGTGCGGTGTGAGCCGAGTGTCAGTGGGGCCGCCTAGTGTGCTCGGCATGGACGTGGAACTCGTACGGCTTCAGCCCTGGGGTGAGGGTGACTTCTGGTTGCTGGAGCGGAACAACAGCCTTGAGATGACCGCGCACTTGGGCGGTCCCGAGAGCGCGGCGCAGCTTGATGCCCGGCATCGGCGGTATGTCGGGCTGGAGCGGGGGCGCATGTACCGGGTCGAGTTGGCGGGGAGCGGGGAGACCGTCGGCTCGATCGGGTTCTGGGAGCGGGAGTGGCGGGGCGAGTCGGTGTGGGAGGCCGGGTGGGGTGTCCTGCCCGAGTTCCAGGGGCGCGGGCTCGCTGCCCGGGCGGCCCGTGCCGTTGTCGACGTGGCGCGGGCCGATGGGCGGCACCGGTATCTGCATGCCTTTCCGGGCCTTGGCCATCCCGCGTCGAACTCGGTGTGCCGGAAAGCCGGGTTCACCCTGCTCGGTGAGGTGGAGTTCGAGTACCCCAAGGGGTGCTGGATGACCTCCAACGACTGGCGGGTCGACCTCCAAGGGTGATCCCGCCGGCCGTTTGACGGGGACCCGTCCGTCAGTTGGTGGTCGGAATCTCCAACTCCCTTACCAGCCTTGCTGTTACCGGCACCGTGATGCCCTGCCGTTCCGCCGCCCGCAGCAACGCCCCGCCGATCGCGTCCAGTTCGAGCGGGCGGCCCGCCTCCGCGTCGCGCTGCATCGACGACTTGGTCTGCGGAGGGAAGGTGTCGTAGCGCGCGAGTGCCCCCTTCGGGTCCGACGGGCCGCCGTACGAGCGGCTCACCGCCGCCGTCTCCTCCAGCAGGGCCGTCAACTCCTCGCGGTGGCGCGTGCGTACGTCGCCCAGGGGAAGGGCGTAGCGGGTGGTGAGGAGGGCGAGAGGGGCCAGGAACGTCATCTTGGCCCAGAGCGCGGCCGTTTCGTCGGGCAGGACCTGGGTCTTGGGGCCGGCCGCGCGCAGGGCTGCCGCCAGTGTGTCCAGGCGGTCACGGGGGACCGTGTCGCCTGTCAGGTCGATCTCCGCGAACGGGCTGCCGTGCTCAATCACCCCTGGGGCGGTGCGAGTTGACTCGACCCGGATGATCGCGGGGGCGACCTGGGTGGGGGTGTAGTGGGCGCGGAGGTGCGTCGGGTGTTCTACGCCGTTCAGGAACGGGACGAGGAGGCCGTCACCCAGGGTCTTCGCCGGGACTCGGGTGAGGGCCCCGTCCAGAGTCGTCGCCTTGACCGTGATCAGGCAGGCGTCTACCGGTTCGCGCAGTTCCGTGTCCGCCTCGACCGGGGCCGTGAAGTCGCCGAAGCGGGCGCTGTGGACCCGGATTCCGTTCGTACGGAGGGTGTCGGCCGTTTCTTCTCCGGCCAGGCAGATCACCCGGTGGCCGGCGCGGGACAGCAGCGCCGCGAGCAGGCCGCCTACGCCGCCGGGGCCCAGTACCGCCACGGTGAGTTCGTTGTTCGCCATGTTGTCGCGTCCTCTCGTCGGTCGGCCCCGTGAACGGTGGCCGCCTCGGAGGGGATCATCGCAGGTGTGTTCGGGAGAGGAGCGGCGGTATCGCTTCTGACGCGGGAGACTGGACGTATGTGCCGCAGTATCAAAACGCTTCGACCGCCCGCCCTGCCCGACGAGGCCACGGAGGAGGAGGTTCGCGCCGCCGCGTTGCAGTACGTGCGCAAGGTCTCCGGATTCCGGGCGCCCGCCGCGCACAATCGCGAGGTCTTCGACCACACGGTGGATGTGATCGCCGAGGCCACAGCCGAGCTGCTTGCCGGGCTTGAGGTGAGGGGAGCGGGCACTCCGCGGGGAGCGTAGTGATCAAAGCGCGGGCCCGGTGGGGGCTGGTTGCGCCCGCGCGGCGGAGCCGCATATTGATACAGCCTCGCGCCCCTAAAAAACCCACGCGCGCCTCTGGTCCGTAGCGAATCTGCGGGCCGGTGGGGGCTGGTGGCGCCCGCGCGGCGGAGCCGCACATTGATACAGCCCCGCGCCCCTGAAGAACGGACGCGCGCCCCTGATCCGTAGTGAACGCGCGGGCCCCTAGGAAACGAACGCGTGGCTCTGGCCCGTAAGGAATCCGCGGGCCGGTGGGGGCTGGTCGCGCCCGCGCGGCGGAGCTGCACATTGATACAGCCCCGCGCCCCTGAAAGACGGACCCGCGCCCCTGACTCGTAGCGGAGCCGCGTCCCTGAGAAACGGGCGCGCACCCCGATCCGCAACGGACCCGCGCCCCCGATCCAAAACGAACCCGCGCCCCCGAGCCGTAACAAACCCGCCCCCTAAGGGGCGCTGACCTCCGCCGCCACTCCCGGCTGCCGGCGCATCACGAACGCCGCCCCCGCCCCCGCCCCGAACAACGCCACCAGCGACACCCCCGTCGCCAGCCACGTCGCGCCCAGCCACTGTGCCCCGTAGTACCCGAGGGCCACGCTGTACGCCGCCCAGGACAGGCCCGCCAGGGCCGACCAGGGGAGGAAGTCCCGGGCTCGGCGGTGGGCGGCGCCTGCGCCGAGGGAGACTACCGAGCGGCCGGCGGGGGCGAAGCGGGCCAGGATGACCAGGGCTCCGCCGCCGCGGGCCAGGGCCAGGCCGAGACGTTCCTGCGCGGTGGTGAGGCGGCGGGAGCGGGAGATCGCGCGGTCCAGGCGGGCGCCGCCGCGCCAGGCCAGCCGGTACGCGACGAGGTCGCCCAGTACGGACGCGGTCGCGGCGCACGCGATCAGCGCCAGGATGCTGGGGACCTCGTGCGGGACGGGAACGGCGTCCGCCGCCGCGCCGGTGCCCGCTGCCGCCGCCGTCGCGGCCGCGATGACCAGGACACCGCTCGGCAGAACCGGCAGGAACACATCAAGGAGTACGGACAGGGCGACCATGGCGTAGATCCATGGGCTGCCGGTCAGCGACCCCACACTCTCGAACAACGCGTCTCCCCGTGAACTCCCCCGTGGGCCGCGGCAAAGACGGCCAGTGACAGCCATACAGCGTACGCCTGGGTGGGTACAGGAGATTCACGGGGGGCGCGTGTGATCCGCACAGCGTGTTCACCCGGCTGCCCTGTCCCGAGGGGCGGGGCGGGCTCGCATCCCGTAGCAACGTAAAGGGGATCTAAACGCACCTGAACGTGAGGAACGGTACACATCATGGTGGCAGGCATATGCGCGGGCGCCGTCGTCGCGGCTCTTCTGGCGAGCGGCGGAGGAGGAGGCAGTGGTGCTCCTGACGGGTACTGGATGCGGACGGACGCCCGGTTCGCTCCGGTCGGCGCCCTGGTGCCGTCGGCGGCGGTGACGTACGACAGCAAGTTGGTTCCCGCCGCCGCGTGGATCCAGGTGAGTCAGCACATCACGGTTGGTGGTGCTACGACCGTGCGGCTCAAGGTGGATGGGATGGTGCCTGGGCACGCGTACGGCGTCCATGTGCACCAGAAGCCCTGCGGCGCCGACCCGGCCGCCGCGGGCGGGCACTTCCAGCACAAGCCGTCCACGGACCCGGCCGCCACCAACGCCGACAACGAGGTCTGGCTCGACTTCACGGCCGACGAGCACGGCGCCGCCGAGGCGAGCGCCCGGCACGACTGGGGCTTCCGGCAGGGCGAGGCGTCCTCCGTCGTCATCCACGACATGCCCGGCAGCCACACCCGCGCCGCCTGCTTCACGGTGCCGTTCGGCTGGGCTCCCTGACGCGACCGGCCGGTGCCCCTGGGAGGGGGCACCGGCCAGTCACGCGGTAGGTCAGGCGGCTACCGGCGCCTGATCCGCCGTCGTCCGCTCACCGGCCGCCGTGGCGGACCGCTTCGCGAACAGCCGGTCCACGCCCAGCGCGCCGGACCCGGTGAACACCAGCAGCAGGAAGGCCCAGCAGAACATCGCCGAGGCCTCGCCGCCGTTCTGGATCGGCCACAGGGCCGCCTGCTGGTGGACGTCGAAGTACGCGTACGCCATCGAGCCCGAGGTGATCAGTGCGGCCACGCGGGTGCCGAGGCCGAGCAGGACGAACGTGCCGCCGACGAGCTGGATCACGGCCGCGTACCAGCCGGGCCAGGTGCCCGCCGCGAGGGTGCCGCCGTCGGTGCCGGCGGCGCCGCCGAGGATGCCGAAGAGCGAGGCCGCTCCGTGGCAGGCGAAGAGCAGGCCGACGACGATCCGGAACAGGCCGACGGCGTACGGCTGGGCCCTGTTGAGGCGTCCGTTGATGTGAGGGGTCACGTGGGGGGTGCTCCTTCGGTCGGGCCGGTCCGGGTCGCGGACCGGTCTGGGGGACGAGCCGAGTGAGCGATCAACGTTAGGTGAACCTAATCAATGCTTGCAAGTTCAACATTTGGCCACTGTTCAGCTTCCGTTTGCGGTTCCGGTTCGGCCGTCGCCGCACGTAGAGCCGCTCTTGCCACCGCGTCGGCATCCGAAAGCGTGACCGAATCCACCCCTGGACGAGCGCCCGCCGCGGTCACCCAGTGCACGCCCTCCGTGGGCACCCCGAACGCGAACAGCCTTGCGTGGACGTCTCCTTGACGGTCGATCAGACGGTACGGACGTGGTGTTACGTCGAGTCCTCCCGTTTCGTAACCGTCCACCGTGTGCGGCCGGCACCGGCCCGTCCTCAGCAGCCGGCCGAGCAGTTGGTCGGCGGTACGGCGCAGATCCGGTTCGGGGAGTCGCGCCTCTATGAGGGTTGTCACACGTACCGCCGAGCCCGGCACCTCCGGGGAGCGCGCCACCCAGGCGCCGTCCGCCTCCCGCACCTCCAGCCGCGGCCCGAGCACCTCCACCACGCCCGCCGCCACCAGCGCGGCCAGTTCCTCGATACGGCGCCGGGGCGGGCCGATGGACAGGAACGCGTTGAGCGGCGTGTACCAGCGGTCCAGGTGGTCACGGCGGGAGGCGCCGGCCAGACCGCCGTGGTCGACGACCAGCCGGAGTTCGTTGCGCAGATCGCGCAGCACGTCCAGGGCCGCCTTGAGCGGGCCGTCCACATTGCCGAGCGCCGCGTGCTCGGCGTCCTCCCGCAGATACGACAGCAGCCAGTCCCGCCAGGCGGTGGGATGCGCGAGATCGGCTTCCGTGTACGGGCGGGACAGCCGGTCCCAGCTCCAGCGGTCGGCGGCCTCGATCCTGAACTCGTCGAGCAGCAGGGCCTCTTGGGGGTCGCGGTGCGGGACGGCGAGGAAGCGCTCGGTGAATTCCGTCAACTCCGGGTGCCGGGAGGGCCGTAGCAGCGCGGTGTAGTAGGTCGTCTCGACCTCCTTCGCCACCAACGGCCATATCTCCGTGAGGAATTCGGGCGGTTCGGCGGAGTCGGCGCGTTTGCGGAAGGCGGATATCGCCTCGGGAGTGAGGACGAGGGGGGTGTGGCGGCCGTAGGGGCCCTTCGCGTTGTCGCCGCGGGCCTGGTACGGGATGCCTCGGCGTGAACCGGCGTACAGGCGGGGCTCGTTGCCGGAGGGGACGTAGCGCAGACCGCCGTTCTCCAAGCGGACGAAACGGCCGCCTCTGCCTGTCGTCAACAGGGCTGTGTGGTCGAAGAAGTTGAGGCCCAGGCCGCGCAACAGGACTGGTTCGCCGGGCCGTACGACGGACAGGTCTACGTCGGCCGGGTTGGCGGGCGGGATGTGGCGCAGGCCGTGGCGGTCGGCGTAGGAGGTGAGGCGGCGGTGGGTGGTGTCCGGGGTCGTCGGGAGGTGGCCCTGGGCCAGGACCACGGCCGAAAGGGCGGACAGGGTACGGCCGTTGTCCAGGGTGAGGGCCTGGTGGCCGTCCGTCGTGTCGTCGAGGCGTACCGCGCGTGCCCTGTGTGTCGCGACCTGGACGGACTCGGGGGCCTCGCGGACGGTGCGGGCGAACACCCACTCCAGGTAGCGGCCGTAGTGGGCGCGGGTGGGGTAGTCGTCCGGGCCCAGTTCGGCGGGCGCCCACTCGTGCAGGCTCGGGCCGGGGCGGACCGGGCCCGAGCAGTCGACGCTGGCGTCGGTGAAGAGGGTCACCTGGGAGGCCACGGTGTTCATCAGCAGCTCGGGGGACTGCGCGGAGCGCCAGACGCGGCCGGGGCCCGGGGGTGCCGGGTCGACGACGTGGACGGTGAGCCGGGTGCCGGGCGGGAGGAGGTCCGGCGCGGAGGCGCAGAGGCGTTCCAGGACGCTGGTGCCGCGCGGACCGGCGCCGACCACGGCGACCGAGACGGAGGCCGGGGTGGGGGCCGGTTCGCCGTCGGACGCGTTCACTGCAGACAAAGGGGTGACTCCCGGGCGTGTGGGGGCGCAATGGAGCAGACCGCCCACTGGGAAAGCGGACGGCCCGCCTCATCATGCCCCGACCGAGGTCACGAGGGCGTCAGCGGGGACTCCTCCACGGTCTTCAGCGTCCCGTCCGCCCGCGCCTGCTCCAGCCGGAGCCGGGCCGAACGGCCGTGCAGCGTCAGGGTCATGAGCTGGTTGCCGAACCAAGGGCCGCCCGTCTTGCGCCACTTGACCGACGGGTGCGGGCAACGGCCGTGCCGGGCGAGGCGGCGGCCCAGGCCGCGCGCGACCGCGCTCCAGCCGAAGCGGAAGCCGACGCGTATGTAAGGGGGGATGGAGTTGTGGACGGGGGAGCAGGTCAGCTGGAGGACGCGCGAACGCGGGCTGCCTGTCTGCCACTTGGGCTCCGCGACGTACGCGTGGTGTACGTCGCCCGACAGTACGAGCACCGACGCCGGCGCCCCGTCTCCCGTCCCCACCTCGGCGATCAGGTCCGCCAGGTTCTCGAAGGACTCCGGGAACGCCGCCCAGTGCTCCAGGTCGGCCGCCCGGCGCAGTTTCTCGCCGAACTCGGCCCAGCGGGCGCCCCGTTCGCCCCGGCACAGGGCCGCGTCCCAGGACTCGGCGTCGTGGATGAGGTGGGGCAGCAGCCAGGGCAGGGAGGTGCCGATGAGGAGGTGGTCGTAGGAACCGGGGTCCTTCAGTGCCTCGGTGCGCAGCCAGTCGGCCTCGCCGGGGTCGAGCATCGCGCGGTTCTGCTCGTCGAGGACGCGGGCCGCCCTGCTGTCGACCATCAGCAGGCGGACGCGGCCGAAGTCGCGCCGGTAGCTCCAGCGGACGGTGGCCGGGTCGGCGTCGGCGCGGCAGGCGAAGGCGCGGAGTTCGTCGGTGCCGTCGGGGGTGTTCCGGACCGCCAAGTAGAGCGGATCGGCGGCGAGTTCGGCGGGGGAGAGGTTCCCGAGGTGCTGGTGCACCCAGTACGACATCAGGCCGCTGAGCAGTCGCTCGCGCCACCACGGGGTGGCCCGCATGTCCGACAGCCAGGCGGCGCTGGTGTTCCAGTCGTCGATGACGTCGTGGTCGTCGAAGATCATGCACGACGGCACGGTGGAGAGCAGCCAGCGGATCTCCGGGTCGAGCCAGGACTCGTAGTAGAGGCGCGTGTACTCCTCGTAGTCCGCGACCTCGCTGCCCGGCGGCTCACGCAGGTCGCGGCGGGCGGAGAGCCAGTGGCGGGTCGCGTCGGAGACCTCGTCGGCGTAGACCTGGTCGCCCAACAGGAGGAGTACGTCCGGCCGTTCGGCCTTCGGGTCGCGGGCGATGCGCGAGGCCAGCGTGTCCAGGGCGTCCGGGCCCACCGGGTCGTGGTCGTCGGCGGGCGGCGCGGCCCAGCGGCAGGAACCGAACGCGACACGGACCGTACCGTCGGCGTCCGGGGTGTGGATCACGGACGGCGGGAAGGGGGAGTCGGGCAGCGGCCACACGCGCGTACCGTCCAGGAACACGTCGTACGGTGTCGACGTCCCCGGCGTGAGGCCCTCCACCGGCACCAACGCGTAGTGGTGGCCCGCCACTTGGAAGGTCCGGGCGGTGCCCCGGGCGCCGTCCGCGCAACGCACCTCGGCGGTGCACGGACGGCTCGCCTCGACCCAGATGGTCGCGGACGAGCCGTCGGCGTAGCGAAGCAGTGGTCCAAGATTCAGTCCGGCCACAGGTGATCACCCGCCCCTTGTCTGGTCGGGCTCGCCTCCGGCTCGCCCTCCTCCGTCGCCCCGTACGGTACGGAACGACGGAGGTCAGCGACTAGGTTCCGCGGATGACCACTTGACTGCGGGGCTCAGCAACCGCTGAGCACCGAGGTGAGCTTGGCCTTCTCGGCCGTGTCGACCGAGAGGTCGTAGTAGTACTTCACCTGGACCCAGGCACGGACGTAGGTGCAGGCGTACGAGGCGAGCGGGGGCATCCACTCGGCCGGGTCCTGGTCGCTCTTGGACTGGTTGACGTTGTCCGTGACGGCGATCAGCTGCGGCCGGGTGATGTCGTTGGCGAAGCCCTGACGCGCGGCGGTGGTCCAGTTGCGGGCGCCGGAGTCCCAGGCCTCGGCGAGCGGGACGAGGTGGTCGATGTCCAGGTCGGAGGCGGCGGTCCAGGTGGCGCCGTCGTAGACCGAGTACCAGCTGCCGCTGGTCGCGGTGCAGGCGGAGTTGGTGACGACGTTCGTACCGTCCCGCTTGAGGACGTACTCACGGGTGTTGCAGGTGCCGCTGATCGTGATCCAGGTGGGGAACAGGTCACGGTCGTAGCCGGTCCGGACCTCGGTGGCCACGGTGAGCGAGGCGAGGTAGGTGCGGGCGGTGGCGGCGCTGACCGGGGTGGGAAGCGCGGCGGAGGCGGTCGGGCCGTTGAAGAGCCCGGCGAAAGCTATGAATCCGGTAAGAGCCGCGAGTATGCTCAGTCGTCGACGCGCGTAGAACTTCGGCATACGAACTCCCTTGTGGTGTGGGGGTGTTGGAGTGCGAGCGGGGAAATGCTCGCGGTGCCGTGTTGCGGGAAGGTGTGCGTCCGGTAAGAAGCTAGTGACGTGTTCATGACACAACAAGGGGTACGGCGAGACTTTCCTCACGGCTGGGCAGAGCTGGTCCTCGCGTACAGTGGATGGCGCAGAAGGGGAGTAGCTCTTCGCCGGACCGTCGACATACTGCTCAGCTCGTCTGAGCCGGCGCCCGGAGGCAGGTTCATCTCGCAGGTGGGATGGGTCGGCCAGCGAGACCTTCGGTAAAGCAGTGCACTAGTCGTTTTTCGTGTGCGCTGCCGTGCCGAGGTGTCCGCGGACAGCAATCACACTCTCGGTGGGGCAGCCCCGACCGATTGAGGAATCTTGATCAGCATCAGTGTGACGGCGCTCGTCTTCGGCGTCGTCTTTCTCGCCGAACTCCCCGACAAGACCGCGCTCGCCGGACTCGTCCTCGGCACCCGTTACCGCGCCTCGTACGTCTTCGCCGGTGTCGCCGCCGCGTTCCTGCTCCATGTCGTGCTCGCGGTGGCGGCGGGCAGCGTACTGACGCTGCTGCCGCAGCAGTTGGTGGCCGCGGTCACCGGTGTGCTCTTCCTGGGCGGGGCCGCGGTGCTCCTCTTCAAGAAGGGCGAGGACGAGGAGGAGGTCCGCAAGCCGAAGGACCAGTCCTTCTGGCGGGTGTCCGGTGCCGGTTTCATGCTCATCCTGATCGCCGAGTTCGGTGACCTGACCCAGATCATGACGGCCAACCTCGCGGCCCGTTACGACGATCCGTTCTCCGTCGGGCTCGGTGCGGTACTCGCCCTGTGGGCGGTGGCCGGGCTGGGCATCGTGGGCGGGAAGGCGCTGATGAAGCGGGTGCCGTTGAAGTTGATCACGCAGATCGCGGCGGTGCTGATGCTGGCGCTGGGGGCGTGGAGTCTGTGGGAGGCCGTGAGCGCGTGACCCTGCGCGGGGGGCTCGCGAGGGTGCCTTCGGTGCGGGCGCGGTGAGCTGAACGGTGGGTGAACTGTTCCGGGGGGTGGTGGCGCGATGCCGGTCCTGTTTTGTACCGTAGGGAAACAAAGTGGTTCCCGTCCGTTTTCCCTGACCGGCGGGCGGGGCCACCTTGTCCCTCCGGGGGTCGACCGGGGTGACCAGGTCGACCGACGTACACCTCTCCCGTTCCTTGGAGCCTGCCGATGACGGCCACCACCGTGCTCACCGCCCGTGCCCTCCTGCTGGACATGGACGGAACCCTCGTCGACTCGCACGCCGTCGTCGAGCGGATCTGGCGGAACTGGTCCGACCGGCACGGGCTGAACGCGGACGAGGTCATGAAGGTCGTGCACGGCCGGCAGGGGTACGCGTCGATGGCGCTGCTGCTGCCCGGCCGGCCCATGGAACAGAACCACGTCGAGAACGCCCGCATGCTCGCCGAGGAGACCGCGGACGTCGAGGGTGTTGTGCCGATCCCGGGCGCGCCGGAGTTCCTGGCGTCTCTACGGGGTCTGCCGCACGCGCTGGTCACGTCGGCGGACGTAGCCCTGTCCACGGCCCGGATGGGCGCGGCGGGGCTGGAGTTGCCGGAGGTCCGGATCACCGCCGAGTCCGTCGGCGCGAGCAAGCCCGACCCGGAGGGCTTCCTGAAGGGCGCGGCCGAACTGGGCATCGCGCCTGCGGACTGCATCGTCTTCGAGGACTCGGGGGCGGGTATCGCTGCGGGGCGCGCGGCGGGGATGCGGGTGGTGGGGGTCGGGCCGCAGGCCGGGTTCCACCGGGCGGATGTGGTGGTGCGGGATCTGCGTGAGGTGCGGGTGGAGGACGCGGGGGACGGGGAGATTCGGCTGCACGTGGGGTAGGGGGTGCGGTTTGGGGGCGTGATCAGTGGGGCGGGGTGGGTGGCGCGTCGGTTGTGCCTCCTGGGGTTGTCTTGCGGGTGCGGCGCCGTGGGGGCTGGTCGCGCAGTTCCCCGCGCCCCTTTAGGGGGCTGTCTCTCGGGGGGTGTCCTGCGGGCCTGTGCGTAACCCCGGCGCTCCCCGCAAGCCCCGGTGCCCCCGGCAACCCGGCCCATCCCGCAATCCCGGCCCCCGCAGCCCTGTCACCCAACAACCCCGGCACTCCCCACAACCCCGGCGCCTATAAGCCCCCAGCCAGCGCAGCGTCACGGCTCGGTCGTTTCCGATTCCAGCCGCGCCCGCGTAGCCGCCCCGTACACCCCCAGCGTGTCGGACGTGATGCCTCGGGCCACCTGGTAGGTGCGTACCGATGTCTGGACCTGCTTGTCGAAGATGCCGTTGTCGGGGCCGGTGTAGAGCCTCAACTGGGTCAGGCGGAGCTGGAGTTCGGTTACCTCGGGGCCTTCGTCGCCGCGTTGGAGGACCGGGTTGGGGGTGCTGCTGCTCTGGCGGTTCGTGGCGGAGGACGTTGACGTGGACGTGGTGGGGGTCGGGGATTTGCTGGCGTTCGCGGACTTGGACGCCGTAGCGGACGGGGTCGACGACGCCGTCGGTGACGGGGTCTCGCTGAGTGACGGGGTCGGGGACGCCGACGTCGATTGTGCGGACGTAGAACCGCTCGTGGACGGTGTTGCCGGTGCCGCGCTCTTCGACGCCGTCGGGACGCTCGCCCGTACGCCCTGAGGGGCCGCCTCGTCCCGGGACGGTGTCTCGTACGAGAACATGCCGCTCGCGAAACCCGCCACCGCGGCCACCGCCACGACGGCTCCCGTGACGGCGAGGAGGACGGTGCGGCGGCGGTGGCGGCGCGGGGAGTCCTCGTCGTCCGTGAGGGGGTCCGGGGTGTCCCCGTCCCCGTTGCCGCTCCCGCCGTCCGCGAACAGGCTCAGGTCCGTCGGGATCGGGAGGACCGACGTCTCCTCCTGAGGAGCCGGTGCGGCCGGTGAGGGTGTCACCGCGCGCAGCAGCATCGTCTCCTCCACCGCCGGCAGCTGCTGGGTCTCACCCTCGGGAGTCGCCGGTGTCACCGGTGCGGGCGTCTGCTCCTGCGGGTTGCCGTCCAGTTCCACATACGGTCTGATCCGCAGCGGGTCGAAGTCCTCCGCCGCTGCCGCCTCCGCCGTGCGCGCGTCGCGCAGCGCGTCGGACGCTCGTTGGGTGCAGGCGCAGGACGGGGAGCCGTCGGCTGCCCGCGGTGCCCCGCACTGCGGGCATATGTGGCCCTTCGCCTCGTTCACGTGTTCGTCCCTCCCCGTCGAACTCCAGAGGTTATGCGGATCTCCTTCACGTCGTCTCCTCCGACCCCCGGAATGACAGCTTCCAAACGGACTCAACAGGCCGTAACCGGCCATACCGATCACCATGGATGTGTAACGAGAGCCGCAGGAGGTCTTCATGGCCGGCGATGCGCACGGTATGACGGGGAATGTGCAGGACGCGCAGCCACCGGAGAGGCCCCCGCAGCGGGGCAGTTCCGCCCAGGAACACGTGTCGGGCAACGTCCTCGTCTCGATCGGGGCGCTGCTCCTCGGGCTGCTGCTCGCCGCCCTCGACCAGACCATCGTGTCGACCGCGCTGCCGACGATCGTCAGCGATCTCGGCGGGCTGGAGCATCTGTCGTGGGTGGTCACGGCGTATCTGCTCGCCTCGACCGCCGCGACCCCGCTCTGGGGCAAGCTCGGCGACCAGTACGGCCGGAAAAGGCTGTTCCAGATCGCGATCGTGATCTTTCTCATCGGGTCCGCGCTCTGCGGTGCCGCGCAGAACATGCCCCAGCTGATCGGCTTCCGGGCGTTGCAGGGGCTCGGCGGCGGCGGGCTGATCGTGCTGTCGATGGCGATCGTCGGTGACGTCGTCTCACCGCGTGAACGCGGGCGCTACCAGGGGCTGTTCGGCGCCGTCTTCGGCGCGACGAGTGTCCTCGGGCCGCTGCTCGGCGGGCTGTTCACCGAGCATCTGAGCTGGCGCTGGGTCTTCTACATCAACCTGCCAGTAGGCGTCGTCGCCCTCGCCGTCATCGCGACCGCCCTGCACATCCCGCGCAAGTCGACCCGGCACGTCATCGACTACCTCGGCACCTTCCTCATCGCCGCGGTCGCGACCTGCCTGGTCCTCGTCGCCTCGCTCGGCGGCACGACCTGGGGCTGGGGCTCGCCGCAGATCATCGGGCTCGCGGTGCTCGGCGTGGTCCTGATCGGGGCGTTCGTCGCCGTCGAGCGCCGCGCCGCCGAACCCGTCCTCCCGCTCAAGCTCTTCCGCGTCCGCACCTTCACGCTCGCCGCCGTCATCAGCTTCATCGTCGGCTTCGCGATGTTCGGCGCGATGACCTATCTGCCGACCTTCCTCCAGGTCGTGCAGGGCATCACCCCGACCATGTCCGGCGTCCACATGCTGCCGATGGTGTTCGGCATGCTGATCTCGTCCACCGCGTCCGGCCAGATCGTCAGCCGCACCGGCCGCTGGAAGGTGTTCCCCATCGCGGGCACCGGCATCACCGCCCTCGGTCTGCTCCTGCTCCACCGCCTCGACGAGGGCAGTTCCACCGCCGAGATGAGCGCGTACTTCTTCGTCTTCGGGCTCGGACTCGGTCTGGTCATGCAGGTGTTGGTGCTGATCGTGCAGAACGCCGTCTCGTACGAGGACCTCGGCGTCGCCACTTCCGGCGCGACCTTCTTCCGGTCCATCGGGGCCTCGTTCGGCGTCGCCATCTTCGGCACGATCTTTGCGAGCCGGCTCGGCGACAAACTCACCGACGCCCTCCAGGGCACCACGCTCCCGCCGGGCGTCACCCCGGACGGCCTGGAGTCGGACCCGCGCGGAATCTCGCAACTCCCGTCCGCCGTACGCCCGGAGGCACTCCACGCCTACGCCTCCTCCATCACCGACGTCTTCCTCTACGCCGCTCCCGTCGCCCTCGTCGGCTTCGTCCTGGCGTGGTTCCTCAAGGAGGACAAGCTGCGCGGCTCGGTCACGGCGCCGGATGTCACCGAGACCCTCGCCAGCAACCCCGTCCAGCGGTCCTCGTACGACGAGGTGTGCCGCGCGCTGTCCGTGCTCGGCACGAGGGAGGGCCGCCGCGAGATCTACCAGACGATCACTGCCAAGGCGGGCTACGACCTTCAGCCCGCGGCGAGTTGGCTGCTCCTGCGGATCAAGCGGGACGGCTGGGCGGAACCGGGTGTGCTCGCCGAGCGCAGCTCCGTGCCACTGCCCGTCATCCTCGCCGCCGTCCGTCAGATCGAGGGCCGCCGCCTCGCCGTACGGGAGGGCCTCGACCTCCAACTGACCGACCAGGGACGGGAAGTGGCCGAGAAGCTGTCCCAGGCCCGGGAGGAGTCCCTCGCGGAGACCCTGGGCGACTGGTGGGGGCCGGACCGGCCTACCGACCTGATCCAGCTGGTGAAGGAACTGAACGGCGACTTGTGCGGGTCGGACAGCGAGCAGCCGCACAACGGGACGGTGACCAGGGCCAGTTGAGCTCAGTTGAGGTTCTTGCGGAACCAGTGCTCCGCGTACGGGTCGTCGTTGTGCCGCTCGGTCTCCTCGTAGCCGAGCCGTGCGTACAGGGCGCGGGCCTCCACCAGGTCGTTCCGGGTGTCGAGGATCATCACCTTGGCGCCCAGCTCGCGGGCGGCGTCCTCGGCGGCCGTCACGAGCCTCGGGGCGCCGCCCCGGCCGCGCATCTCCTCGTGGACGAAGACCCTCGTCAGCTCGGCGGTCGTCGCGTCGAGGAGTCGTACGCCCGCCGATCCGACTGCCGCACCCTCGTACCACCCCACCAGCAACTGGCCGCCGGGCGGGGCTAGGGCCTGTGTGATGTCGTGATCAATCGTGCCGATCTGGATCCGTCTGGAACGCGGATCCGGTAGGAAGGCGTTCGTGACGCGCAGGCAACTCAGCGACGAGCAGTGGCAGTTGATCGAACCGTTCCTGCCGATAGGCGATTACGGTCCGTACCCTGAGCGGCTGCGTAAGCAGTTCGAGGGGGTGATCTGGCGGTTCCGCACCAGCAGCCAGTGGCGGGAGATGCCGGGCGAGTTCGGCCCATGGCCGACGGTCTACGGCCGCTTCCGCGTCTGGAGGGACGCCGGCGTCTTCACCGCATTACTGGAAGGCATGATCGCTGAGGCCGCCCGCCAGGAGCAGGCCGACTTGTCCCTGGTCAGCGTGGACTCCACCACCGTCCGTGCCCACCACGACGCCGCCGGGATGCGCATCGGCAAGGAAGTCATGGACGCCCTCGAGGAAGCCGCCGCCGACCAGGAACGGGCCCGGCAAAGGGGGCGGCCCGCCGGAACAGAACGGACAGGACGGACGCGACGCCCCCGGCCGGGAAGAACTGCGGCACCTCAGGCGACGGCGCAAGCTCCGTCTGAAGGAAGCCCTGCTCGGCAGGTCCCGAGGCGGGCTGACGAGCAAGATTCATCTCGCTGCGGACCGCAAGTGCCGTCCCTTGTCGTTCGTCCTGACCGCGGGACAGGCTGCTGACAGCCCGCAATTCGCCCCCGTGCTGCAGAAGGTGCGGGTCCGTCTGCCGGTCGGCCGTCCCCGAACCCGGCCCGGGGCTGTCGCCGCGGACAAGGCCTACTCATCCCGCGCCAACCGCTCCTACCTGCGCAAACGCAGCATCAAGGCCGTCATCCCGGAGAAGAAGGACCAGGCCGCCAACCGGAAGAGGAAAGGCAGCCGGGGCGGCCGGCCCACAGGTCACGACGCCGATCTCTACAAGGAACGGAACACCGTCGAGCGCCTGATCAACAAGCTGAAGGCCTGGCGGGGCATCGCGACTCGATACGACAAGACGCCCGAGAGCTATCTCGCCGGCCTCCACCTCCGCGCCTCGATGATCTGGATCAACGACCTGCTGCAAGCAACCGCTTGATCACGACATCACACAGGCCCTAGTTCGGAGCCGGTGCGGGCGGCGATCTCCCGCTCCAGCTCGGCGGGGTCCGTCCGACGGTTCTCGTGCAGCAGGTACCAGCGGTCGCTGACCTCGGTGTAGTACGCCCGCCAGAGTGCGGCGGCGACGGGGGAGTCGTGGGGTTCCGGGGCGATCGTCCAGGTCATGCGGACATTGTCAGGAGCCGGTGGGGATGCGGCGCAACCGAATATGGGTCACCTCGGGGGAGTCCAGGACCTGGGTCTTCCGCCACTCGATGTGCGCGTCGCCCACGTTGTCGAACAGCCGCCGCCCGCCGCACGCGAGCACGGGTACGACATGCAGGAGGAGTTCGTCCAACCACCCGGCGCGGATGAACTGCTGGACCAGGTCAGCGCCGCCGGCCAGGGAGACGTCCTTGCCGCCGGCCGCCTCGCGGGCCAACTCCAGTGCGCGGCCCGGCCCTTCGGTGACGAAGTGGTAGGTCGTGCCGCCCTTCTTCACCACCGACTCGCGAGGCTGGTGCGTGACGACGAACACCGGTGCGTGGAAAGGCGGTTCGTCACCCCACGGGACCTCCCCGCTGACGAACATCCCGTGCCCCATGACCACCGGCCCCAGCCGCTCGATCCACTCGGCGAGCAACTCGTCGTCCGGGCCGCCCGCCCCGCCCTCCCATCCCTGCATCCGCCGAAAGCTCCGCAGCCCGAACACCCACGCGTGCAACCGCTCCCCGCCGATGCCCAGCGGATGCTCCGCCCCCGACTCCGGCCCCGCGATGTACCCGTCCAGCGACACGGCCAGCCGTGCGACAACCTCACTCATGACTACCTCCTCGATCGGTCCTTACCCGTGCGTCGAACGGGGCGGGGCGGGATCGACACACCGGCACCATGAATTCCGCCGAGGTGCGGCCGTCGTTTGAAGAGGGCCTTTGAGGCAACCCGGTAGAGGAACCGACCGACTACGAGAGCCGGTTGGCCAAGAACCCGGAAGGCACTCATGTCCACAGGCGTGATCATCGTTTTGATCGTGATCGTGGTCGGCGTGGTCGCTGCCGCGGCCGCCCTGGCGCTGCGTGCCCGAGGCGCGACCGGCGGCTCGGGCCTGAAGCGCCGCTTCGGGCCGGAGTACGACCGGACCGTGGCCCGGCACGACGGCGACGCGAAGGCCGCCGAGCAGGAGCTCGGCGCGCGCGTCCAGGAGCACGGTTCGCTGCACGAGCAGCCGCTGGAGCCCGCGGCCCGTGAGCAGTTCCAGGCCCGTTGGGCCTCCGCCCAGGAGCTCTTCGTCGACTCGCCCCGCCAGGCCGTGGCCGACGTCGACCAGCTGCTCGGTGAGGTGGCCGGAGCCCGGGGCTTCCCCGACGTCCAGGAGTACGAGAAGCAGTTCGACGCGCTGTCCGTGCACCACGCGGACCACGTCCACGGCTACCGGCGCGTGCACCGCGTCGTCACCGCGCGGACGAACGGCACACCGGAGAGCCAGGCCGGCACCGAGGAGATGCGCGAGGCCATGCTCGAAGCCCGCGCCCTCTTCGACGACCTGGTGAGCGACGACAGCCGTAACGGCAACAGTCACGGGCGCGGCGGCCGCCACTCGATCGGCGCATTCAACAAGCAGGCACTGAAGGGGAGTTGAGCTATATGTCCGACGCGATACGGCCGACCGGCGACAACGCGGAGCATGCCGACCGCAAGGAAGCCGACAAGACCAGCGAGCAGCGGGATGCCGAGAAGGCGTCGCGTGAGTCCGGGTCCGGCACCAGGCCGTTCGGCAGCAGGACCGGCGACGACAAGTCCACTGACAGCAGGACCACCGACGACAAGTCGGCATCGCGTGGGTCCGAGAAGGTGACACCGCTCGGGTCGTCCGAGAGGACGCCGACCGCTTCGACCCCGACGACGACGTCATCGACGACCTCGTCGCGCGAAACCGACCGGGCGATCCCGAGCCCGCGCACCGGTGACACGGTCGGCACCGAGCGCTCCTCCGACCGCACCGAGCAGTCGTCCCGCCCCGTCCACGCCCCCGAGCCCGCCCCGGCCGTCAGCACCGGTGCCGCCTCCGGCAACGGACGGCGTGTTCCGCAGGACGCCGAGAACGGGAGCCTGCTGCCGCACGACGAGAGCGACAAGTTCAGCCTGCGGCTGCAGCACGCGGTCACCGGGTTCGTCGACGAGCCCCGGTCCGCCGTGGAGGAGGCCGACCACGTACTGGAAGAGGTCGCCGCCCGCTTCACGGAGGCCGTCACCAAGCGCCGTGCCACCCTGCACGGCTCCTGGGAGTCCAAGGGCTCCGACGCCTCGGACGACACCGAGCAACTCCGCCTGGCCCTGCGGGACTACCGCGAACTGACGGAGCGGCTTCTACACATCTGACGAGCCGTCAGGTCCACCTGTTCCGTCAACCGCCCGGCGCTCCCGCCACTCCCGCGCGACCTCTTCGACGTCGTACGGCTTCATTCCCAGCGGGGGGCCGGGCGGCGGCTTGAACATCATGTCGCGGATCTTCACGTTGACTTCGGTGATGATCCGCCGTGCGATCCGCTCCGAAGGGGCCGAGTACGCCGCAGCGAGGGCGTCCTCGGCCTCTTTGCGCAGGGCCAGCGTCGGCGGCAGCACGGAGATGCCCTCGCGGGCCATCTTCTGCTTGATCCACCACAGTTCGTCGTACGTCGTGTCGGCGCCGGACGGCAACGGCTTCCCCGCGCCCGGGAGTTGGGCGAACTCTCCGGCCTGCTCGGCGTCCCGGATCTGCTTGTCGACCCAGGACTCGAAGGACACACCCGGTGGCTTTCGCTCGGTCATGACTTCAATTGTGCCGGACGCGATGGCGCCGGGCGATTTATCATGCGCCCGCTGCTGTAAGGACACTTCATAGGGGAGCGCACGTGCTCGAACTCACCATGGCCTCGGTCTCCGGGACGGACGAGGGCGCCACGGCCGGCATGCTGATGGCCGACGCGCCCAGTGACCCGGGCGCGGTGCTGCGGGTGGGCCGCGACGAGACGGTGTGCCGGCTGGTGACACCGGACGACTGGCTGTTCATCTCGCGGGTCCATCTGGAGTTCCTGTGCGGACCCGAGGGCATCTGGCAGGTGAGCTGGCTGCGCGGCTCCCAGCCCGACCCGTCCTCCGAAGTACGCCTGATCGTCGGCGAGTACGCCCAGACCGTCGGCTACGGCGGCAGCGTGCCGTTGCCGCGCGGCGGGAGCGGCGAGATCGTCATCAAGGACCGCACCGGGCCGCGCAGCGTCAACGTCGGCTTCTATCACGAGGGTTGAGACCCCGGGAGGGCCGGGAGAGCTAGGCCAGCACCCGCGCGAGTGCGAAACCGTCGTACCCCTTCCTGCCCACCGTCTGGATCGCCGTACCCGACAGGCGCGCGTGCGAGCCGATCAACTCGATCGCGGTGCGCGTGCCTTGGACGTCCGGTGACGTGTTGTCCGGGTCGGCCACCCGGCCGCCGCGGACCACGTTGTCGACGATGATCAGGCTGCCGGGGCGGGTGAGCTTGAGGGCCCACTCCACGTAGTGCGGGTTGTTGGACTTGTCGGCGTCGATGAAGACCAGGTCGAAGGGGGCCGGGTTCTCGGCGGTCTCGTCGGCGAGTTCGGCCAGGGACTCCAGGGCCGGGCCCACCCGTACCTCGACGACCTTGTCGAGGCCCGCGCGGGCGAGGTTGCGGGTGGCGACCTCGGCGTGCTTCGGGCTGTACTCCAGGGAGATCAGCCGGCCGTCGGCGGGCAGCGCGCGGGCCAGCCAGATCGTGCTGTAGCCGCCGAGCGTGCCGATCTCCAGGATGCGGGAGGCGCCCTGGATCTGGGCCAGGAGGTGCAGCAGTTTGCCCTCGGCGGCGCTCACGGCGATCTCCGGGAGTCCGGCGGCTTCGCTGTCGCGCAGGGTCGCCTCCAACACCTCGTCGTCCGGGGCGAGTTGGCCGATGAAGTAGTCGTCGACGTCGTCCCACAGCTGCGACTCGCTCATGTGCTCGTGCCTTTCGTGTGTCCGGTGAGTTGTGCTTACCCCGATGAGCAGCGTCGTCAATGGCCCGGCGGCGCGCGCGTCGGCGGTGGTGGAAACGCCGGTGGCGGTGGGATCACCGGCCGCCGTGACCGCCGGGACCGCCCTACGGCCAGCAGGACGCCGGTCGTCGTGAGCGCGGCCAGGCCTCCGCCGATCGTCAGCAGCCACGCCGGGACGCCCGCGACCTTGGTCAGACGGTCCTCGTAGATCACCTGCTGGAACGTGGCGTCCGTGGCGGTGCGGCGCAGCAGGTGGTCGCCGGTGATGCGGGACGGGTCGGGGAACTCCTGGTTCACGGCGGTCAGGAACGGGGTGCCCTTGGCGAGGGCGGCCAGCGGGCCGGAGGTGGTGGTGACGCGGCCCGCGTAGGCGACCAGTGGCTGCGAGCCGCCGATCGTGCTGCTGGGTTCCATGCGGTGGGCGGCGAGGATGTACAGGCCGAGCGACTGCGGGGTGGGGGCCAGGCGGGAGAGGCGCATCGGGTAGACGGGGGACTCGGCGGCGAAGGTGAGGTGCAGGGGGTCGAGGGCGCCCTGGAGCGGGGTGCCGGCGGTCGCGGGGGCGAGGCGGATCGCGACGTACTCCCAGCGCTGGTCGACGTACGGCTGAAGGGCCTGGTCAAGGCGGGACGGCAGGACGAACCCGTTCGTGTGCAACCAGTCGCCGAGCGCGTCCGGGTCGGTGGCCGTCAGCCGGGCCACGTCGAAGGGGCCGAGCCGCTCACGGCCGACCACGCCCACTCCGGGGGCCGTCACGGCGCCGGGCGGTGGGCCGCCGCCGGGGCCGCCGGAGACGAGCGGCCAGTCGCCGTCCTGGGGCCAGAAGTGATGGCGGGTGCGGTGCGCGGGCGCGGTGAGCCTGTTCAGCGCGTCGAAGAGCGCGGGGTCGGCGAGCGTGGCCGTGGCCCGGTGCGGCACCGGCATGATCCACGCGGCCCGCCGCGCGTCCCCGGAGACAGTGAGCCGCATCACGATCTGCTCCTGGCGCCCGTCCCAGCGCACCACGGACGCCTCGCGCCCCACGGCGACCTGCTGCGAACCGCCCGGCACCAGGGCGCCGCAGCCGCATGCCCAGGCCGGGGACACCAGCGATCCGAGCTGCAGGGCGAACAGCGCCAGGACGACGGCCGTCACGCGCGTGCGTGCCCGCCCCCGCATCGCCTTCCGCATCGCCCTCCGCGTTGACCCCCGTGTCGGCCCCCGCAACGAAACGATCAGTAAACCGATCATGTCCACAAGCTATCGGGCCATCGGGCCGGTCGGAAGCGCGCGGTTATTTGCTGTGCCCAGGCAACCCGAGGCGGACTATCGTCGTCCGGACAAAAGGGGAGGCGGCCGTCAGGTGAAGGGGGGGTTGCCTGCGTCTCTCCCGCAGGGGGTGCGAACCTCATAGGGTTCCCAGAGGGAACAACCGCGCGCGTGACGCGTGGGACGAGCTGGGCGGAGGCCTACGAGGCGTGGCGAACGTGGAGCACAGCGGGCGACCGGCGGGAGCCGCGGGAGCATTCGGGTCGAGTGCCGCCCAGACGGCCAGGGCACGGCTGCGCGTGGCGCGCCTGGGTCTGTGGCTGGTCGCCGCGGTCCTCGCCGTACGGCAGGTGGCGGTGGTCCTCAGCACCCCGCAGGGGGAGCGGCTGACCGACCTGGAGACCTGGGTGGGGCCGAACGGCGTCCTTCATGTGAAGGGCTCGCTGTACGACTCGACGCAGTTCACCGGCACCCCCTTCGGCGGGCTCGTCCTCAAACCGCTCACCCGGGCCGCGGAACAGGCCCTCGGCTGGGGCTGGACCTTCGGCACGCTGCTGCTGGTCGTCGCGCTCGGCCTGGTCGTCTCCCGCGCCCTGCCGAAGCCCGTCACCCGCCGTGCCTCGCTGCTCGCCGCGCCCGTCGCGATCAGCCTGCTCATGCTGTCGCTGCCGGTGCGCAACACGCTCTGGCTCGGCCAGACCAGCATCATCCCGGTCCTGCTCGTGCTGCTCGGCTGCTTCACCGTGCGCGGCGAGCGGTCCAGCGGGGTGCTGATCGGTCTCGCCGCCGCGCTCCAGCCGACGGTGCTGCTGTTCGCGCCGCTGCTGTGGTTCACCGGCCGGCGCCGGGCCGCGATCACCTCCCTTCTGACGTTCGCCGCGAGCGTGGCGATCGCGTGGGCCGCGATGCCGCACGACTCGTACACCTACTGGGTGCACCACATGGCCGGCGCGGGTCTCGGCGGCGCGGCGGACGGCCTCGGCAACCAGTCGCTGCACGGCGCGCTGCTGCGGCTCGGCCTCACCGGGCCGCTGGAGATCGGCGTCTTCCTGGCGCTCGGCGCGGCCGTCACGTACCTCGGCCTGCGCCGGGCCGTGCGGTACGCGCGCGACGGGCAGCTGCTGCTCGCGGTCGCGGTCACGGGCTGCGCGGCGATCGCCGTGTCGCCCACGACCTGGCAGCACCAGCTGCTGTGGGTGCTGCTCGCGGTGGTCGGCCGGGTCGGCAAGCGGGCCTCGGACCGGTACGTGTGGCCGGTGGCCGTGATCCTCGTGGTCACGCTGCCCGCGAAGATGATGCTGCCGAACATGGCGGCCGTCTATCCGCTGCGTGACAACGTCGTCCTGCTCATGGCGCTCGCCGCCGCGACCGTCGTGCCGTTCCTGTCCCGTACGTCGGAGCACTACCGGCGGCCGATCCCCACCGAGTACGCCGAGCCGGTCCCCACGCGCTGGAAGCACGTCCCGCTGATCCCGCAGCTGCGCCGCGTCCTGACCCGTCCGAACCTCCTCCTCGAACTCCTCCTGATCCGTGTCACCTACGCCGCCTACCAGCAGGTCCGCCTCGCGGCGACCGGCGGCACCAACTCGGGCGGCCGGGCCACGGCGGAGCACCACGGCCACGAGATCCTCTCGATCGAGCGCTTCCTGCACATCGACATCGAGCACGCGATCAACCACTGGGTCGTGAAGGTCGACTTCCTGAAGGACTTCTTCAACTTCTACTACGAGTCCTTCCACTTCGTGGTGCCGCTGACGGTGATGGCTGTCCTGTACTGGCGTCGGCCGGTCGACTACCGGTGGGCTCGTTCGGCGCTGGGCTTCGCCACTTTGCTGGCCCTGGTCGGCTTCTGGCTCTATCCGCTGGCTCCGCCGCGCCTGCTTCCCGGCCTCGGCATCATCGACACGGTCCACGGCGTCCAGGACTTCTCCAAGCCGGACTACGGCACCCTCACCGCCCTCACCAACCAGTACGCGGCGATGCCTTCGCTGCACTTCGGCTGGTCGCTGTGGTGCGGTGTCGTGATCTTCGCTCTTGCCCCCAAGTGGTGGATGAAGGCGCTGGGTCTGCTGCATCCCTTCTTCACCGTCTCCGCGATCGTCGCGACCGGTAACCACTGGGTGCTGGACGCGGCGGGTGGTGCGGCGGTCGTCGCTGCGGGCTTCGGGCTGGCGTACGTCTTCCAGGGGCCGCGGGCGCGGTCGTTGCGGCCGAAACCCCTTGAGGTCAGTACTGAGCCGGTGAGTGCTGGTGATGTGCAGCGCCTTTGAGGGGCGTGGGGGCCACTCGCTTCTTGGCCAGTGTCGGGCTTCCGCGGCCCGAGTAAAGGGCGCTCCCTGCGGTCGCGTCGGCTGCGCCGATTCCGCTGCGCTCCACCCTTGACTAGGGCCGCTCCAGCCCGTTTGAGAAGCGAGCGAGTGGCCCGGAGGAACGGGTGGCCAGGTAGGGACCTCCTTGCCTGAACCGTGCTGCCGGCCGGTGTGGAGGAGTGCGCTCGCGTCTCGCCCGTACGCCGCTTCGGATCAGCGGCCAACGGTGGGACGGTGGGCGGGTGGTTGCTGGAAGCCGGGGGTAAAACTAACCAGTGTCATGGGCTGTCACTGGTTAGAAATGACCCCGGCTTGGAGGGGTGGGTGGCGCTGGCATTCGAACCACACCGCCTTCCCTCCTGCGGAAGCCCGCGTTACCCCCCACTTGTCCGTCACCGCGTCCAGGATCACGAGCCCGCGCCCGTTCTCCGACTCGGCGTCGAAGTCGGTGTGCAGATCCGGGAGTTGGGATGAGCTGTCGCTGACCTCGACCCGTACGCCGGTCATCTGGCGCAGCAACAGCAGTCCGCAGCGCCGGTCCGGAACATGCCGTACGACATTGGCGACCAGCTCCGTCACGGCGAGTTCGACGGTGTCGGACAGCTCCCGCATGTCCCACTCCAGGAGGAACGAGCGGACGATGCGGCGGATGTGCCGGGCCGAGTGTTCACCCACGGTGAGGTGCATGACGTACTGCTGACGGTGGGGAACGGCCAGCATGGCGGGGGGAATTGGTTCGTTCACATTACGAGACTGGCGCCCCGTCGCTACCCTCGGCAATGGCATGAATACAACCCGTTTACGGGTGGACATTGTTGGGAGACAGGGGGCTTCGCGTGCACATCGCCACGCTTGATCCAGGGGCTTCGCCGCTGGACTACTACGGCTACGAGTTGCGTCGCTATCGGGAAGCGGCCGGTCTCACACAGCGGCAGCTCGGCGTCATCATCAACTACACCGGGTCACTGATCGGCCAGATCGAGACGGCCAAGAAGCTCCCGACGCTGGAGTTCAGCAGGCAGGTCGACGCCGCACTCAACACCGGTGGGCTCCTGACCCGGTTGCTCGATCTGGTGCTGCGCAGTCAACTCCCGTCCTGGTTCCGGCAGGTGGCCGAGTTGCAGGCGAGGGCTGTCGAGATCCTCAGCTTCGAGACGCACATGATCCACGGTCTCCTCCAGACCGAGGCGTACGCGCGTGCCGTGCTCGGTGCGTTGGACCAGGGCAACCTCGACGACCGCACCGCAGTGCGGCTGGCTCGACAGAACATCTTTGACAAGGCGGAGCCACCCGTCTTCTGGGCGATCCTCAGCGAGTCCGCTCTGTACCAACAGATCGGTGGGCCCGAGGCCATGAGGGGTCAACTCGCGCGCCTGTTGGCGTATGAGGACAACCCTCGAATCAACATCCAGATCCTGCCATTCGCGGTGGGAGCTCACGCGGGGCTGCAAGGTTCCTTCGACCTCTATCGGTTCGAGAGCGACCCGACGATCGTCTACACGGAGGGCTATGGCGGCAGCGGGTATCCAACCGCCAACCCAGCCACCGTCAAGAAGTGCTCGCTCCGTTACGATCATCTCCAGGCTGCCGCTCTCTCCATCAAAGACTCAGCGAAGCTGATGCGGCGCGTAATGGAGGAACGTTATGGGGAACAACGCGATGCCGTCGGGGACTCAGTGGCGGAAGTCCAGCTACAGCGGTGACGAGGGTGGCAACTGCATAGAGATTGCCGAAACCCCCTGCACCACCACCCCGAACACCCCCACCACTCTCGCCATCCGCGACTCCAAGACCCCGGCGGGGCCGATCCTCACCCTCGGTCCCGCCGCGTTCACGAGCTTCGTCAACTGGTCCGCTACGACGGCTGGTTGACCTCGAAGTAGTAGTCGTGGTCGAGGTCGGCGAGCAGGCCGATTCGGGTCGGGGTCCAGCCGAACCGTTCGCGGGTGACCGTGCTCGTGCCCACCAGGTCGGACGAGTAGAAGTGGCCCAGCCAGCCGAAGTGGGCGCCGGCCTCCTCGACCGGCACGCTCTTCACCGGTAGGTCCAGCCGCTTGCCGATGACCTCGGCGATCTCCCGTACGGGGACGCCCTCGTCGTCGACCGCGTGCAGGACCGTGCCTGCGGGGGCGTTCTCCAGGGCCAGCCGGAAGAGGACCGCCGCGTCGTCGCGGTGGACGGCGGCCCAGGCGTTCGTGCCGTCGCCGGGGTAGGCGGAGACGCCCTTGGTGCGGGCGATGTCGATGACGCCGGGGACGAAGGCGTGATCGCCCTCGCCGTGCACCTGCGGCAGCCGGATGACCGAGGAACGGACGCCCCGGGCCGCCGCCGTCAGGGTTGTCACCTCGGCCGGGAGGCGGAGCAGGTCGGGGCGGGCGGTGGGGTCGGGTACGTCGTCCTCGGTGCGGCCGTGGCTCATCACGGAGCTGATGACTAGGGGGCGGTCAGAGCCCGAGAGGGTCTCGGTTAGGGTCCTCACCGCGCTCAGGTCGATCGCCACGCAGGCGGCGTAGTTCGAGAAGTCGTGGATGAAACCGGTGTGGATCACACCGTCGGACGCTGACGCGCCCGCGCGGAGGGCGTCGAGGTCCTCCAGCGAACCCCGGTGCACCTCCGCGCCGGTCGCCGCGAGCCGTTCGGCCGACGCGTCGGAACGCGCCAGGCCCAGCACTTGGTGGCCGTTGTCGAGCAGTTCGCGGACGACCGCGCTGCCCACGAATCCGGTCGCTCCGGTGACGAAAACACGCATGACGAAATCACCCAGATCACTGTTGGGTCGGAAGAATCGGTGTGCCTCCAGCCTGCGCCCGCCGCACCCCGCCCGTCCAAGACCGACTCCGGAACACGTGATTCATTTCCGGTATCAGTGCAGCTCGCGCGGTTGTGCCGTCGTACAGTCGAGGTATGAGTGACCTGGATCTGCGTCTGGTGCGCTGCTTCACCGTCGTCGCCGAGGAATTGCACTTCGGGCGGGCGGCGGCCGTCCTGCATCTCGCGCAGCCGTCACTCAGTCGTCATGTGCGGCGGCTGGAGGGGGAGTTGGGGGTGCGGCTCTTCGATCGGGCCACGCAGGGAACGCGGTTGACCGAGGCGGGGGAGGCGTTTCTGCCCCGGGCGCGGGCGTTGTTGCGGTCGGCGGCGGAGGCGGTGGCCGTGGTGCGGGAGGTCGGGCAGCCCAGTCGGGTCGTCGTCGGGTTCATGACCGGGCTCATCATCACCCCGGCTGTGCGTGCTCTGCGTGCCGGGCACCCGGAGGCCGACGTGCACAGTCGTTTTCTCGGCTGGGGCGAGCTGCCGTCCGCCCTGCTGGAGCACCGGGTCGATGTGGTGGTGGGCCGACTCCCGTTCGCCACCGAGGGGTTGAGCGTCAGCGTCCTCTGCGAGGAGCCCCGGATGCTGCTGATGCCGGTCGGCCACAGGCTGGCCGGCAAGGAGCGCGTCAGCATTGACGACATCGCCGACGAGCCCGTACCCCGGTTCCCCGACGAGGAGTTCAACGCGTTCTGGCGCGTCGACCCCCGCCCGGACGGCCGGCCCGCGCCGGACGGTCCGTTCGTCAGGGAGCTGGAGGACAAGCTCGAAGTCATCGCGGCGGGCGAGGCGGTGGCGATCGTTCCGGCGGGCGCCGTCAGAAAGGGCCTGCGGCTCGATCTGACGACGGTCCCGATCGACGGCGTGGCCCCGGTCCCGGTCGTGCTGGCCGTCCGTGCGGGCGAGGAGCGCCGCCCACTCCTCGCGGCCTTCCGCGCCTGCGCCGAGGAGCACCTGCACCCCGACAACTGGCTTGCTACAGACGCTGAATGATCGTGCCCGTCGCCAGCGCCCCGCCCGCGCACATCGTGATCAGCGCGAACTCCTTGTCGGAGCGCTCCAGTTCGTGGAGAGCCGTGGTGATCAGGCGGGCGCCCGTCGCCCCGACCGGATGGCCGAGGGCGATCGCACCACCGTTCACGTTGACCTTCTCCAGGTCCTGTTCGAAGACCTGCGCCCAGCTCAACACCACTGACGCGAAGGCCTCGTTGATCTCGACGATGTCGATGTCCTTGAGCGTCATGCCCGCCTTGCCGAGCACCGCACGTGTCGCGTCGATCGGGCCGTCGAGGTGGAAGTGGGGATCCGATCCAACCAGCGCCTGAGCCACTATCCGGGCCCGGGGGCGGAGCTTGAGCGCCCGCGCCATCCGCTTCGACGCCCACATGATCGCCGAGGCGCCGTCGCTGATCTGTGAGGAGTTGCCCGCCGTATGTACGGCTGTTGGCATGACCGGCTTCAGTCGCGCCAGTGCTTCCATCGACGTGTCGCGCAGGCCCTCGTCGCGGTCGACGAGTCGCCACATGCCGAGGCCTGCGCGCTGTTCGTCCTCCGTCGTCGGTACCTGGACGGCGAACGTCTCCTTCTTGAAGCGTTCCTCGGACCAGGCGATGGCCGCCCGCTCCTGCGAGATGAGGCCGAGCGAGTCGACGTTCTCGCGGGTCAACTGCCGGTTGCGGGCGATGCGTTCGGCGGCCTCGAACTGGTTGGGCAGGTCCACGTTCCACTCGTCCGGGAACGGCTTCCCGGGTCCGTGTTTCGACCCCGATCCCAGCGGCACCCGTGACATCGCCTCGACGCCACAGCTGATCCCGACGTCGATGACGCCCGCCGCGATCATGTTGGCGGTCATGTGCGAGGCCTGCTGCGAGGAGCCGCACTGACAGTCGACCGTGGTCGCCGCTGTCTCGTACGGCAGACCCATGGCCAGCCAGGCGTTGCGCGCGGGGTTCATGGACTGTTCGCCGGCGTGGGTCACCGTGCCGCCGACGACCTGCTCGACGCAGTCGGCGTGAATGCCGGTGCGGCCGAGGAGTTCACGGTAGGTCTCGCCCAGGAGATAGGCGGGGTGCAGGTTGGCGAGCGCTCCGCCGCGCCTGCCGATGGGGGTGCGTACGGCTTCCACGATGACGGGTTCCGCGACCATGGGACACGTCCTCTCCTCGTACACCGCGCGGCGCGGGCGTCCCGGCCACCCGCCACGCAAACTAGTACGCGTTCTAGTTCTGTGTGCAGTCTGCTGACAGGGCGTCCACAACCGCAAGGGTCGTGCAGGGAATTCGGCTTGCCGTGCCTCTTGCGACTTGTAGAACCCGTTATTACCTTCACGGGCATTCCCATGTTCCTGATGGACCGTCAGAAAACGGCTGGAGTGCCCATGCCCTGTCCAGCTCTCCCCGACGGGTTCGACTTCACCGACCCGGACCTGCTCCACCACCGCGTCCCGCTACCGGAGTTCGCCGAACTGCGCGCGGCCGAGCCGGTGCGCTGGATACCGCAGCCCCTCAACATCGCGGGGTTCCAGGACGAGGGCTACTGGGCCGTGACCCGGCACGCCGACGTCCGGTACGTCTCCACCCACCCGGAGATCTTCTCCTCGACCCTCAACACGGCGATCATCCGCTTCGGCGAGCACATGACGCGCGAGTCGATCGACGTCCAGCGGCTGATCCTGCTCAACATGGACCCGCCCGAGCACACCCGCGTCCGCCAGATCGTCCAACGCGGCTTCACCCCGAGGGCGATCCGCGCGCTGGAGGACCGCCTGCGCGACCGGGCCCACTCGATCGTGGCGGGCGCCCGCGCCCACTCCGGCCCCTTCGACTTCGTCACCGAGGTCGCCTGCGAACTGCCCCTCCAGGCCATCGCCGAACTCATCGGCATCCCGCAGGAGGACCGCGTCAAGATCTTCGAGTGGTCCAACAAGATGATCGCGTACGACGATCCCGAGTACGCCATCACGGAGCAGGTCGGCGCCGAGTCCGCCGCCGAACTCATCGCCTACGCCATGGGGATGGCCGCCGAACGCAAGCAGTGCCCGGCCCATGACATCGTCAGCACACTGGTCGCCGCCGAGGACGAAGGCAACCTGAACTCCGACGAGTTCGGCTTCTTCGTGCTGATGCTGTCGGTGGCGGGGAACGAGACCACCCGCAACGCCATCACCCACGGCATGCATGCGTTCCTCACCCACCCCGAGCAGTGGGAGCTGTACAAGCGGGAGCGCCCGTCGACCGCCGCCGAGGAGATCGTCCGCTGGGCGACCCCGGTCAACGCCTTCCAGCGGACGGCGACCCAAGACACTGAGCTGGGCGGCAAGTCGATCAAGAAGGGCGACCGCGTCGGCATTTTCTACGCCTCCGCCAACCACGACCCCGAAGTCTTCGAGAACCCGGACCAGTTCGACGTCATGCGCGACCCGAACCCGCACCTGGGCTTCGGGGGCGGGGGCCCGCACTACTGCCTCGGCAAGTCCCTGGCCGTTCTCGAAATCGACCTGATCTTCAACGCGATCGCCGACGCGATGCCCAACCTGACCCTGACGGGCGACCCGCGCCGGCTGCGCTCCGCGTGGATCAACGGCGTCAAAGAGCTTCAGGTGACCGCCGGTTGAGGTGACCCCGGTCGACCTCACAGCTCGGGCCGGCGGCATCCCGGCGCCGCCGGCCCGTCCCCTGCTCATGTCCGCAAGGCGGCTGCTTACTTCCGTACGGCGAACTTCATCAGTTCCCGCTCGTCCCCCTGCTTGATCTTGCCGGTCTCATTGATGACCTGGAGCTTCCAACTCCCGCCGTCCCGGACCGCCTTGGCGACCGCGCAGCTGTTGTGGTCGCTGAGCAGGTTGGGCCAGATCTCGGCGACCTGCTGGGTGCTGCCGCCTGTCGCGTCGTAGACCTTGAAGGCGATGTTGCGTGCCTTCTGGAAGGAACTGCCCTTCTTGTAGGCGGCGGCGACGAAGACGATCGACGTGATGTTGGTGGGTATCCGCGCGAGGTCGACGGTCACCGTCTCGTCGTCGCCCTCGCCCTTGCCGGTCTGGTTGTCGCCGCTGTGCACCAGCGAGCCGTTGCCCAGCGGGTCCACGGAGTCGAGCCCCGCGAGCCGAACCGGGTCCTGGCCCTGCATCGCGATGGCGATGAGGTCGAGGTCCGTACCGGCCTTCTGGCGCAGCTTCCCGATGAAGCCGCCGCTGCTGCCGACGGTCGGGTCCCAGGACGCCCCGATCTCCAGATGGGTCACTCCGTCCAGATCCGCCGGACCGTCTTCCTTCGTGAGCGTGATCATGCGTGATCGATCCTCTTGATCGTGGGACTCAGACGCACGAATTCTGCCTTCTTGACCGGCCTTTGGGCTACTCCCGGCCAGATGCGGTCAGTGCGAACACTCCGGCGGCCAGGGCCGCGAGCAGGAGCGGGTAGCGCAGACCGTGGTGCAGAGTGAGCCAGGCGCCCAGGAACGCGCCGACGAGCATCGCCACGAGGGCGGCGGCGCGGCGGCGGGCGCCGGGGCCCGAGGCCTTGCCCGTGACCGAGTCGGAGATCAGGCCGGTCATGGTCATCGTCACGACCGTGGTGGTCGAGTAGTTGCTGACGCCCAGCTTGCGGACCGTGGCGTTGCGCAGGCCCATCGCGAAGGCGGTGAGCGCGATCAGGGGGTACGTCGTGGCGTGCGCGTCCGGTGCCGCGAAGGCGATCACCGCCGCCACACCGACCAGCAGCGCCTCCGCGCCCAGGCTCACCCGGGCCCAGGTGCGGCGGGAACCGGTGTCCATGCGGGCCGTGATCCGGCCGCCGGCCACCGCGCCCACGGCGAAGAAGCCGAGGGAGGTGAGGGTGTGCGCCACCGAGAAACCGGGCGCCCCGGCGGCGGCGAAGCCGAGGACGACGACGTTGCCGGTCATGTTCGCGGTGAAGACATGCCCGAGGCCCAGATAGCTGACGGCGTCGATGAGCCCGCTGACCACGGTCAGCCCCAGCAGCACGGCCACCAGCCGCACTCCGCGCGCTTCACGGTCGTAGGACTGGGGCGGTGTGTTCTCGGCCATGAACGCAATGTAGCGGCGGCCCCCGGTGTGCCGGGGACCGCCGCCGCGTGGTGCGTGTGTGGGGCCGGTGATCAGTACCAGCCGTTGGACTGCCAGAAGCTCCAGGCGGCCGTGGGGCTGCCGTAGCGGGAGTTCATGTAGTCCAGGCCCCACTTGATCTGGGTGGCGGCGCTGGTCTTCCAGTCGGAGCCGGCCGAGGCCATCTTCGAGCCCGGGAGGGCCTGGACCAGGCCGTAGGCGCCGGAGGAGGAGTTCGTGGCGGTGACGTTCCAGCCGCTCTCGTGCTCGACGATCTTGCTGAACGCGTTGTACTGCGCGGCGCTCGGGATCATCTTGTGCGCGATCGACTGAGCGGAGGAGGCGGAGGTCGTCGCGGCCTGGGCGGGAGCCGAGGTCAGCACGAGACCGGTGGTGGCGGCGGCCAGAGCGGCGGCGGTCAGGGCCTTCTTCGGGGAGGCGATGCGAGCGACGATGCGGGAGACGGACACGGAGAACCTGTTTCTTCGGGGACAGAGGCGTCGTACGCCTGCCGGTGTCACGCGGTGCGCGGCGGGGGGCAATGCGTCGGCGCCGAGGCCCGTGAGGGCTCGTCGGCGCCGTGCGACTGCTCCAGAGAAGCACTCTCGATCCGTGTCCGCAAAGACCCCTTTTACTAGTTGTGGTCGCATGTGGGTGAAAGGTGAACTGTGTGACCTGGCTCTCAAACCCCAGGTCAGAGGGTGTTTGGGGCGCGTACATGACATGCCTAAACACTACTAATCCCAGTAGTTCGTGACATGGGTCATGTGGGCCGCTTCACCACCTCTGTGACGGCCGGTGCGCACCGCCTCACGCAGGGGTTAGATTTCTGGCCATGCCGGCCAGGGGGAACGCGACGGGGAAGCTGATCGGCTCCGGCCGTACCGCGGACGTCTACGAGATCGACGCGGCGTGGGTGCTGCGCCGCAACCGCGAGGACTGGGGGGACGCGGCGGCCGAGGGCGCGGTGATGGAGCATGTGCGGGCCCACGGCTATCCCGTGCCCCGGGTGCGCACGGAGGACCTGGGTACCTCGCGTACCGACCTTGTGATGGAGCGGCTGACCGGGCCCACCATGGTGGAGGCGTTCGTCGCCGGTGCGATCGACGCGGTGGAGGCGGGGGCCGTACTCGCCTCTCTGCTACGGCAGTTGCACGCGATCCCCGGTCGGCGGCCCGGAACTCGGGTGCTGCATCTCGACCTTCACCCCGAGAACGTGCTGCTCACCCCGGACGGCCCTCGCGTCATCGACTGGGCCACGGCGGAGGACGGTGACCCCGGGCTGGACTGGGGGCTCTCCGCGATCATCCTCGCCCAGGTCGCCGTGGACGACGACCAGCCGGTCGCCGGACCGGCCCGCGCGATGCTCGTCTCGCTGCTCGCGGATCCTTCCGGGCTCACGGGGGAGGGGCTGGCCGAGGCGCGGCGGAGGCGGGCGGTCAATCCGACGATGACTCCGCGCGAGGTCGAACTCCTCGGTGCGGCCGAGGAGTTGGTGCGATCGCTGGTGGCTCTGCGGGAACCGTGAATCGACGTGAACGCGTCACCGCCGACGAGGGTGTGACGGGCCAGGGCGCCGGACGGCGTCCTCGGCTGGGTTCCGAGGACTGCGAGGCAGTGTGAGGGAACTTCGGGCACGTGGAGAAGAGGGACGGTCGCCGGCTGTCGCGGGGATCGGTCGGGGCCCGTTTCGCCGGCGGCGTCTTGCCGTGGTGCTGGCGTCGCTGGCCGTGATGGGGCTGGCGGTGTCCTGCACGGAGTCGTCCGTCCCGCAGCGCCGTCCGTCCGCCGGGGCGCGTACGTCTGCCGACAGCGCGTCTGCGTCTGCGGCTACGTCTGCTCCCGCGTCCGGGTCCGGGTCCGGGTCTGGCTCTGGCTCCGCGTCCGTCTCCGCTTCCGCGAGCGCACGGGCGGCGACCGGTGGGGACTGTGATCCGCTGCGGTCGTTGAAGCCGACGGCACCTATGCCGACGCCGGGTGGCCGGATGCCGAGCGGTACGGCGATGGCGCGGATCGTCGCGCGCGGGCGGCTGATCGTGGGTGTGGACCAGAACACCTATCTCTTCGGCTATCGCGACTCCGACACCGGACAGCTGACCGGGCTCGACATCGACCTGGTGCGAGAGATCTCCCGTGCCCTGTTCGGGCGGCCGGACCGGGTGCAGTTCAGGACCGTGCCGTCCGCGCAACGCATCGGGATACTGCGGCGTGGCGAGGTCGACCTCGTCGCCCACTCCATGACGATCACCTGCGAACGTATGGAACAGGTGCTGTTCAGCAGCGACTACCTCGACTCCGGCCAGCGCGTCCTCGTCACGGACACCTCACCGGTGAAGACCCTGGCCGATCTCGCCGGGCAGAAGGTGTGCACGGCCCAGGGCACCACCTCACTGACCGAGCTGCGCCGCGCCCGCCCGGCGGTACGGCCGGTCGCCGTCCCCGACTGGACCGACTGCCTCCTCCAGCTGCAACAGGGCGACGTGGCCGCCGTGTCGACCACCGACAACGTCCTCGCCGGACTCAGCGCCCAGGACCCCGCCACCCGCATCACCGGCCCGCGCTTCACCTACGAGCCGCACGGCATCGCCGTCTCGAAGAAGACGCCGGAACTCGTCCGCTTCGTCAACGGAGTGCTCGCGCACCTGCGCGCCACGGGAGCACTCCGGGCCCTGCACGAACGGTGGTTGGGCCCGTACGGGGACTTCTATCCGCCGGCGCCGCGTTACGGGGACTGACGGCGCGGGGCTACGGCGACTTGCGGCGCCGTGCTATCGCGACTTGCGGCGCCGTGTGAGCCCGTGGCCGGTCCCGGACCCGATGCGGATCTGCCAGCTGGACCCGTCACGGGGTCCGTTGACCGCCAGCAGCGTTCCGGGGAGCAGGTTCAGGCTCTTGCCCCGGAGCCGTCCCGGCAGGCCGCCCTTGGTGTTGACCCAGTCCTGCCAGACGAGTTCGGGGGTGAGGGTGCGGACCGAGACCATGCCGGACCACGTGTGCCACGAGCGGGTGATGACCCGTGCGGTGACGGGCGGCCCCGTGTAGCGGAGCACCTCCCCACCCGTGCCGGTGGTTCCCTTGTCGAAGGTGCGTACCGCGTCGAGCGGGGTGACACGCAGGTCCCAGCCTCCGCGACCGGTCTGGAGGAGCGTCGGCCCGGGTCCGAGTCCGAGGATCCCGCCGTGCTCGGGGTGGTGGGGATCGGCGGACAAGGTCACGTTGTAGCCGCGTGACTCGATGCGGACCTCCACAGTGGAATCCACTCTGGAATCCACTGGGGAATCCGCTGTGGAGTCGCTCCCCGCGTCGGTCAGGGACCACAGTGCGAGCGCGGCCGGTCTCCCCGTGTGGACGAGGACTTCCGGGCCGGTCCCGCGGGTGGTGACGCCGTCCAGCGGGCGGGCCGCGGACAACGGCAGTACGCGCAGCCGCCATTCGCAGTCGACGGCGTTGGCGACCTCGACCCGGCCGGTCGTGGACCAGATGGCCGGTGTGTCGTGGCCGAACAGGAACCTGGCCCGGTCGTGGTCGCCGACCTGCCAGAAGGCCTCGTCGCCGAAGTCCGTGCGCAGTCTGAGGAACAGGCTCGTGGGGTGAGCGCATTCGACCTTGGTGAACTCAAGGACCGCCGGTCCCGGCGGTTCCGGTCCGGTGAGTTCGACCGTCTGGTGCCCGATGCCCCGGCGGCAGAAGACGCCTCCGTCCTCGGGCTCGTCCTGTTCCAGCGGGGTGACGGAGATCGACCACCGCTCGGCCGTTTCGACGCGCAGCCGCTGCGGTCCGGACAGGCCCACCCGGTACGTCCAGGTGCGCGGTTCCTCCGTGCGGCACCGCTCGGGTTCGAAGTCCCGGACCGGCCGGGTGTCGTCGGCGCCGACCAGGGTGAAACTTCCCAGGTGGGCACGGTGGACCACGGTGGCCCAGCCCTGCGGTCCCCGGTAGTCGAGTTCCGATGGTCCCGTGCCCTCGGCGGCCTCGGTGAACGGGCGCACGTCGGCTGTCATCGCACCGCGCTCCCCGCTCCCCGAAGTGTCGTACGGCAGGCTAACCGGCGGCCTCCTTGAACAGAACATGTCGTCGGTGCCCGGAGTTCTCCCCGCCGTTCCCGTCCGCCGCGAGGGGGGCCGGTGTCCGGATCGAGGAGGCCAGGAGGGCGAGCTTGTCGGCCGCGTCGGTGCCCGGGTCCGGGTGGTAGATGACGAGGGTCCGGCCCGGGGCGCCGTCGATGCTCAGGCGTTCGCGGTTCAGGTGGAGGGGGCCGACCTGGGGGTGGTCGAGGTACTTGGGCGCCGCCTCGCAGGACTGGACGTCGTGGCGGGCCCAGAGCCTGCTGAACAGGGGGCTGGCGAGGGAGAGTTCGCCGACCAGCTCGATGAACCGGGGGTCGTCGGTGTCGGTGCCGACCGCCTCGCGGAAGGCGGCGACGATGCCTCCGCCGGAGTTCTCCCACTGCGGGTGGAGCGCCTGCTCGGCGGGGTCGAGGAACAGGGAACGCAGGCGGTTGGCGCCCGCCGTGAAGCGTGGTGACAGGGCGGTCGCGAGGGGGTTGGCGGCGAGGACGTCGAAGTAGCGGCCCTCGACCATGGCCGGGAGCGGGAGCGTCGTGAGCAGCTTGGTGATGCTCGGCGGGACCGTCTCCCTACGGCGCTGGGGGCGGGCGCGCTGCCTGCGGGGGCCGTCGGCGCCGAGGCGCAGCAGGTGGGCCGTCGCGGTGCCGTCGAGCCGCAGCACGCGGGCGATGGCTTCGAGGACCTGCGTGGAGGGGTTGCGGTCGCGGCCCTGTTCCAGCCGCAGGTAGTAGTCGGCGCTGATGCCGGCGAGCATCGCGACCTCCTCGCGGCGCAGGCCCGGTACGCGGCGGACCCCGTAGACCGGGATGCCGGCCTGTTCGGGCGTGACGAGTTCGCGGCGGGCGCGCACGTACTCGCCCAGCAGGTTCGGTTCGTCGGCCATCTCCTCACTGTAAATCGGGCGGGTGGGGGCCTGCCTGGTCCTGTCACCCCCAGGGTCGGCGGGGCCCTGGCTGGGGTGGATCCCGGGCGGCAGCGTCACCGGTGGCCACGCGACAACCCCGGCCACCACACCAAGGAGCGACACGATGTCCACATATCTACTCGTACACGGCGCCTGGCACAGCGGGCAGGCCTGGGACCGGGTGGTCCCGCTGCTGACGGCGGCCGGACACCGGGTGCTCGCGCCGTCCCTCACCGGGTACGGCGACAAGGCGCACCTGCTCGGCCCCGAGGTGGGTCTCGACACCCACGTCGACGACGTCGTCGGGCTGATCACCGAGGAGGACCTCACCGACGTGGTCCTCGTGGGGCACAGCTACGCCGGGCTGGTCGTCTCGTCCGTGGCCAACAGGCTCCCGGACCGGATCGCCCAACTCGTCTACCTGGACGCCATGGTCCCGGTGGACGGCGAACGCGCGACCGACATCCTGCCCGTGACCCAGGTCCTCATCGACCTGGCCGCGCGGTCCGACACCCCCTGGCGGATTCCGCCGCTGCCCGAACTCCCGCCGCCCGGGGGCCTGTTCGGGGTCACCGATCCGGCGGACGTGGCCTGGCTGCGCACGATGGTCTCGGACCAGCCGGCGCTCTGCCTCCAGCAACCCGTACGGCTGGACAACCCCGCCGCGAAGGCGATCCCCCGCACCCACATCCACTGCGTGGGCAGCGAACCGGAGGGCTTCGAACGCCGTCCCGTCCCCGCGATCCAGCCCAACGGCACCCCGGCACAGGTGTGGGAACTGGAGACCGGCCACGACTGCATGATCACCAAGCCGGCCGAACTCACCGACCTGCTGCTCAAGCTGGGCTGAACCGGACGAGGGGGTGCCGCACCAAACCGGGAGTTGATCAGCTCTCGATCACCGCGCGTCGAAATCGTGCTGCAAGTGGTCATAAAGTACGGCCATTTTGGTGGTGTCGCGACTATTCCGGGCAGCCGTGGACCGCGTTCCGGGACACGCGCGTGGAGTCGGTGGTGTGCGGACACACTGGGCCTCGTGCCGGACACGACTCACCCGAACCCCGGGAACCTCGGGAATCTGCCGCCCGAGACCCATAGTTTCGTCGGGCGGCGTGTTGAACTCGCCCTGCTTCAGGCCGCGTTGGACCCGGGGGCCGGTCCGGCGGGGCGGCTGGTGAGCGTGGTCGGGGTCGGCGGGGTCGGCAAGACGCGACTCGCCCTGCGGGTGGCGGCGGAGGTGCGGGACGCCTATCCCGACGGTGTCTGGCTGACCGAGCTGTCCCCCTTGCACACCCCGGGACTTGTCGACCTCGCCGTCATGGAGACCCTTCGGCTCGCCGACCAGTCGACCCGCCCCGTGATCGACGTCATCGCCGAATGGGCCCACCGCAAACGGCTGTTGATCGTCCTCGACTCCTGCGAGCACCTCCTCGCCGACTGCGCCAAGGTCGCCGCCGCGCTGCTGTCCCGGGCACCCGGGTTGCGCATCCTCGTCACCAGCAGGGAACGGCTCGCCCTGCCCGGCGAGGAGGTCCTCCACCTCGAACCGCTCCCCGTGGACGACTCCGCCCCCGCGGGTGACGCCGTGGCCCTGTTCGCCGAGCGTGCCGCGGCCGCCGGGCGCCCGTTGAGCGACGACGACGTGGCCGGCCGTGCGATCGCCGCCGCCGTCTGCCGACGCCTCGACGGCATCCCCCTCGCCCTCGAACTCGCCGCCGCCCGCCTCGCCGACCTCACCCTCGACCAGCTCCACGCCCGCCTCGGCGAACGCCTGCCCTCGCCCTCCGATCTGCCCTCGCCCCTGGACCTGTTGAGCTCCGCCCCCGGTGAACGCCCGCCCCGCCACCAGACGTTGCGCACCGCCATCGGCTGGAGTCACGAACTCTGCGCGCCCCTCGAACGCCTGCTGTGGGCGCGACTGTCCGTCTTCACCGGCGGTTTCTGCACGGAGACCGTCCAACAGGTGTGCGCGGGCGGCCCGTTGGCCCCGGAGCGGATCGCCGGGCTGCTCGCGAGGCTCGTCGCGCAGTCCATCGTCCTGCCCGACCCCGTCATCTCGGCCCGCTACCGGATGCTCGACACCGTCCGCGAGTACGGCACCGACTGGCTGTGCGCCCTCGGTGAGGAACGCGCCGTACGGCGCCGCCACCGCGAGCACTACGCACGCCTCGCCCAGCAGGGCTGCGCCGAGTGGAACACCGGACGGCAGGTCGCCTGGTGCGAGCGCGTGCTGAGCGAACACGCCGATTTCCGGGCGGCAGTCGAAAGCGCGCTCGCCGAACCGGACCGTACGGCGGCCGTGGAGATGGCGGGCCACGTCGGGTTCCTGTGGCGGCACTGCGGCTACCTCCGCGAGGCCCAGGCCTGCCTCGACCAGGCCCTCGCCGCCGACCCGCCGCCCGGCCACGGCCGCACCCTCGCCCTGTGGTCGCGCGGCGCCGTCGCCATCCTCCAGGGCGACCAGGAGGCGGCGGCCAACTGGGCGGTCCGCTGCGCCGACGCGGCCCGCGACCAGGGCTCCCCGGTCGCCGCGGTCGCCGCCGTGTACGTACGGGGCGGCCAACTGGCCCTCACCAGCCGCCTCGCCGAGGCCATCGACGTCCTCGCCGCCGCACCCCAACTCCCCATACAGGACGACGCGTTCGGTGCCGCCCAGCTCCAGGTCCGGCTCGCGCTCTCCCTCGCGCACGTCCTGCGCGGCGAGTACGAGCGCGGGCGCGAGGTCTCCGACGAGGTGCGGACGGCCAGCCGGAAACAGGGCGAGTACTGGTGCGGGGCGTACGCCGACTGTCTGATCGCCCACGCGGACCTCGCGCGCGGCGACGTACCGGCCGCCGTGCGGGGCGCCCGGACCTCGATCGCCGGCCACGCCCTGCTGCACAACACGGCCGGCGCGGCCCTCTCCCTCGATGTCCTGGCCGCCGCCGTCGCGACGACCGGCGACGCCCACCGCGCCGCCCGCCTCCTCGGCATAGGCACCCGCCTCTGGGAACTCACCGGCCGCGCCCAGATGGACTCCCCGGACCTCATCGCCACCCGCCGCACCTGCGAACTCCGCGTCCGCGAACACCTCGGCGACGACGCCTACGAGACGGGATACCGGGAGGGCCTGGCGATGTCGTACGACGAGGGAATCGCGTACGCGACGAGCCGGCCCGGCGGTCAGTGACGCGGGGTGGGGCCGCCGAACGGCAGGAACAGGGTCCGGGTCGCGATCAGCCAACTCCCCTCCACCTTGCGGAAGTTGTCCTCGTAGTGCCCGACCTGGACCGGGGGACCGGCGGTGACCTGGCCGCCGTGATAGCCGTCGATCCGGTACGTCGTGAAGTACGCCGTCGAGATCGCCGTGCCGGGGGAGGTGAGGGTGACGAGGACGTTCGACATCAGCCGCCGCGAGAGCCGCCCGGCGGGACGGGAACCGAAGTACTTCCGCAACGCCCCCCGCCCCTCCACGAGCCGCTCGCCGTCCGGCCACTCCCAGGTGCCGTCCTCCGTGAACAGCTCGGCGACGGAGGAGGGTTCACCGAGATCGAGCCGGCGGACGAAGTCCAGGATGACGCGCTCACAGGCACGTTCGGCGAGGAGTCGCTGCAAAGGGTCCAGGTCCATGGGGTCGTTGGTACCAGCCGCACCCCTTGCCCCACGAACGAATTACACCGCCACGTACGTCACCGGTTCGCTCCCCGTCATCTCCTCCGCCTGGCCCAGTTTGACCAGTCGGCGGAGGTGCGCCTCGGCCTCCGAGACCGCGATGTTCCTTGACTGGTACGGGATTTGGGCCCAGGGGCGGTTCCACTCCATCCGCTCGGCGACCTGCCAGGGCGTGAGGGGTTCGGAGAGGAGGGAGAGGAGGTCGGCCAGGCGGTCCTCGTGGTGGGTGAGCAACTCCCTTACGCGACCGGCCGCGTCGGTGAACGTGTGCTGGTGGGCCGGGAGCACCTCCGCCGGGGCCAGCCGGCCGATCCGCTCCAGCGAGTCGAGGTAGTCGCCGAGCGGATCGGGGAGCGTGTCGTCGTCCGGGTCCTCGTACAGGCCGATGTGCGGGGTGATCTCCGGGAGCAGGTGGTCGCCGGAGAACAGGCGTCCGTGGCCCGGGAGTCGGGCCGGGTGGTTCTCCTCCAGGTGCAGGCAGACGTGGCCGGGGGTGTGGCCCGGGGTCCAGATGGCGCGCAGTCGACGCCCTGCCAGGTCGAGGAGTTCGCCGGGGACGATCTCGCGGTCGGGGAGGGCGGGGGCCAGGCCCGGCACGCTGCGCGGGCGGGCGGCGCGCAGGGGTGCGAGGTGTTCCTCGGGGGCGCCGGCCGCCGTGAGCTTCGCGGTCATGTACGCCAGCCAGCGGCCCGGTTCGGTGGAACGGGCCCGCCGTACGATCGCCGTGTCCGCCGCGTGCATCGCGAGCCACGCCCCGGACGCCTCGCGCACCTGTCCGGACAGGCCGTGGTGGTCGGGGTGGTGGTGGGTGATGAGCACGCCGTGGACCTCGCCGACCGACGTCCCGCAGGCCGACAGGCCCTGGACCAGCGTGTCCCACGAGGCCGGGTCGTCCCAGCCCGTGTCGACCAGGACCGGTCCGCGGTCGGTGTCGACGACGTAGACGAGGGTGGTCCCCAACGGGTTGTCGGGGATGGGGACTTCGATGGAGCGGACGCCGCCGCCGTGGTCGTGGACCTGCCCCATGGACGTCATGGACTCCCCAATCGCCGCCTTCCGGTCACTATACGTGGACTCCATCGACCGGAACTGGTATTCAGTCTTCGTATCTGATGGATCGTCAGACAGCGGTACCGGGGAGGCAATCGGCCATGACCGAGCTCGTGGAACACCGACAGCTGTTCATCGGCGGGGAGTTGACCGATCCCCTGGGCACGGACGTCATCGAGGTGATCTCCCCGCACACCGAGGAGGTCATCGGACGCGTCCCGCACGCGTCCACGGCGGACGTGGACCGGGCGGTCGCGGTGGCCCGCCGCGCCTTCGACGAGGGACCCTGGCCGCGCATGACCCTCGACGAACGGGTCGCGGTCGTCACCCGCATCAAGGACGCGATCGCCGCCCGGTACGAGGAGATAGGCCGCGTCATCTCCTCCGAGAACGGGTCGCCGTACTCCTGGAGCATCCTCGGGCAGGCCCTCGGCGCGATGATGGTGTGGGACGCGGCGATCACCGTCGCGAAGAGCTTCACGTACGAGGAGTACCGAGACGGCGTCCTCGGGAAGATCCTCGTGCGCCGGGAGCCGGTCGGGGTGGTCGCGGCCGTAGTCCCGTGGAACGTCCCGCAGTTCGTGGCCGCCGCCAAGCTCGCGCCCGCGCTGCTCACCGGCTGCACGGCGATCCTGAAGCCGTCGCCCGAATCGCCCCTGGACGCCTACCTGTTGGGCGAGATAGCGAAGGAGGCGGGGCTGCCGGACGGTGTCCTGTCGATCCTCCCGGCCGACCGCGAGGTCAGTGAGTACCTCGTCGGACACCCCGGCATCGACAAGGTCTCCTTCACCGGTTCGGTCCCGGCCGGCAAGCGTGTGATGGAGGTCGCGGCCCGCCATCTCACGCGCGTGACGCTGGAGTTGGGCGGCAAGTCGGCGGCGATCGTGCTGCCCGACGCGGACATCGCGACCGCCGTACCCGGCATCGTCTCGGCCGCCTGGATGAACAACGGCCAGGCGTGCGTCGCCCAGACTCGCATCCTCGTACCCCGCTCGCGCTACGACGAGTTCGCGGACGCGTTCGCGACGGCGGCGAGTGCCCTCGTGGTCGGCGACCCGCTCGACCCGGCCACCCAGGTCGGCCCGTTGGTCGCCAAGCGGCAGCAGCAGCGCAACCTCGACTACATCCGCATCGGCCAGGAGGAAGGCGCCAAGATCCTTACGGGCGGCGGCCGTCCACCCGGCCTGGACCGCGGCTGGTACGTCGAGCCGACCCTCTTCGGCGACGTGGACAACTCCATGCGCATCGCCCGCGAGGAGATCTTCGGCCCGGTCATCTGCCTCCTCCCGTACGGCGACGAGACCGAGGCCGTGAAGATCGCGAACGACTCCGACTACGGCCTCAGCGGCAGCGTCTGGACCGGCGACGTGGCCCACGGCATCGACATCGCCCGGCAGGTCCGCACCGGCACCTACAACGTCAACACCTTCAGCCTCGACATGCTCGGCCCCTTCGGCGGCTACAAGAACAGTGGTCTGGGACGGGAGTTCGGGCCGGAGGGCTTCTCCGAGTTCCTCGAACACAAGATGATCCACCTCCCGGCCGGCTGGGAGGGGTGACCCGGCGATGGGCGACCGCTGGCAGGTAGAGGTCGACCGCTCCATCTGCATCGGCTCGGCCCAGTGCACCCACCAGGCCCCCGACCGCTTCCACCTCGACGCGGCCATGCAGTCCCACCCGGCCGAACCGGAGACCGACGCCAACGAGAGGATCCTCGCGGCGGCGGAGGGGTGCCCGGTGGAGGCCATCATGATCACGTTGCTGGGGAGCGGGGAGCCGGTGTTCCCGCCGGAGGAGTAACTCGCCCTGGTTCAGCGGCCGGTGGCCCCGGGAGGGCGAATCCCAGGGGTCACCGAGGCCAGCCGCTTCCTGATCGTGCCCGCCTCCGGCATGCCGTGTTCCGTGTACAGGGCGAGTGCGCGCTCGTAGTGGTGGGCGGCGCGGGCGGTGTCGTCGAGTGCGAGGTGGGTTTCGGCCAATCCCGCGTGGGCGTGGGCCTGTTGGCCCGGGTTGCCGATGTCCTCGGCGATCGTGAGGGCGTCGGTGTGGTGGGTGAGGGCGTCGGTGGGGTGGCCGGCGGCCCGGGCGGCTTCGCCGAGGCCGTTGAGGGCTCTGGCCTCGCCGTCGCGGTCGCCGTTGCGGGAGTAGAGGGCGAGTGCCTGGCGGTGGCACTCGGCGGCCTGCGCGTGGTGGTCGCGGCGGGAGTGGACGATGCCCAGGCCGCGTAGGGCACCCGCCTCGCCATAGCCGTCGCCCACCTCTCTGAGCAGGGTCAGGGCCTGTTCCTGGTGGTGAGCCGCCTCGTCGAGGCGGTCGAGGCACGTCTCGACCGTGCCGAGGTCCATGAGCGCGTGGGCCTCCAGGTAGCGGTTGCCCGCGCGGCGCAGCAGGGCCAGGGACTGGTGGAGGTGGTCGGCGGCATCGTCGTAGCGGCCCAACTGGCCCTCGACATGGGCGAGATTCTTTAGCGCGATCGACTCGCCCGATGTGTCCTCGATGCTCCGGTACAGCAGCAGCGCCTGTTCCAGGTACTCGACGGCCGACAGGAAGCGGCCCAGGCGTTCGTCGACCAGGCCGAGGTTGGTCAGGGCGCGGGCCTGGCCGGTGGGGTCGCCGGCCTCGCGGAACCGGGTCAGGGCCTCCTGGAGGTGGCGGCGGGCCGGTTCGTGGCGGGCCAGTTGGTAGTGGGCGGTGCCGATGCCGAGCAGGGCGCGGGCCTCGCTCGCCGGGTCTTCGAGCAGGCGGGCGGCGTCGCGGGCGTGGCCGTGGATCGTGAGGCCGTCGGTGTGGTGGCCGCTGATGAGGTGGCGGTACAGGGTGAGGGAGAGCCGGATGGCGTGCGCGGGCCGGCCGTGGGCGGCGGTGTGCGCGGACATCGCCGTCAGGCAGGTCCGCTCGCTGTCCAGCCAGGCCCGTGCCGCGTCCGGATCCGACAAGTCGGGGACGGGGGCCGAGGTTTCGGGAGCGGCGGGGCGCAAGTGGGCCTCGGCCGGGTGGAGTTGGTCCATGGCGGCGGCAGCGGTGGCGAGGTAGTGGTCGAAGAGCCGGTCCAGCGCCGACTCCCGCTCCTCCGGCGGATCCTGGGCCGTGGCGAGCCCGGCGGCGTAGGCCCGCAGCAGGTCGTGCATGCCGTACCGGGCGGTGTCCGCGCGCTGGATCAGGCGGGTGGGGGCGCTGCGGGCGTCCGGCGTGGATGTGCCGGTCGGTGCGGGGGCGGCGTCCACGCGCTGCACCAGATGGGCGCGGGCGAGGACCTCCAGGGCGCGGCGGGCGTCCGGCACCGTGCTGCCGGTGAGCGCGGCGGTGGCGTGTGCGTCGAGGTCGGGGCCGGGGTGCAGGCCGAGCAGCCGGAACGTGCGGGCCGCCGCCGTGGGCAGCTGCCGTAGCGACCAGGAGAAGACCGTGACGACGGCGGCCCGGGGGTCGCCCTCCGCGTCGAGGAGGTACAACCGCCCCTGTTGGTCGGCGAGTTCGGCGACGAGGTCGGTCAATGGAGTGCCGGGGCGGGCGGCGGCGAGTTCCGCGGCGACCCGCAGCGCCAGCGGCAGCCGGGCGCACTGCGCGGCGAGGGTGTCCACGGCGGCGGGCTCGGCCTCGGCGCGCGGGCCGATGAGTCGGCGCAGGAGCGTGCGGGCCGCGTCGGCGGGCAGCAGGTCGAGGTCGAGACGCTGGGCGCCCTCCCGTGCGACCAGCCCGGCCAGGCTGTCGCGGCTGGTCACCAGCACCGCGCAGGAACCGGTGCCGGGCAGCAGCGGACGGACCTGCTCCACGGTCGCGGCGTTGTCCAGCACGATCAGCATCCGCCGGTCCGCGACCTCGGTGCGGTAGCGCGCCGCCCGGTCGTCCGGCTCCGGCGGGATGTCCTGTTCGGACACCCCGAGCGCGGTCAGGAACCGGACCAGCGCGTCGGGGGCGGTCACCGGACGGTCGGGGTCGTAGCCGCGCAGGTTCACATACAACTGGCCGTCCGGGAAACGGTCCCGGGCCCGGTGCGCCCAGTGCACCGCCAGTGCCGTCTTGCCCACGCCCGCCGTCCCGGACACCGCCGACACCACGACGGCGGTGGGCTGCCGCCCGCTCGCGCTCAACACCTTCTCCAGCCGGGCGAGTTCATCCTCGCGCCCGGTGAACCCCGCAACGTCCAGGGGGAGTTGAGCGGGTACGACCCGGGCGCGCTCGGTGCCGCCGCCGGACGGGGTACGGGAAGGGGTGGCCTTCCCGGTCAGCAGGTCCTGGTGTTCTTGCCGGGCCTCCGCCCCCGGGGTGGTGCCGAGTTCCTCGGCGAGCCGTCTGCGCAGACCGGCGTAACAGGTGAGTGCCTCCGGGGTGCGCCCGGCGGCGTGCAGCGCCCGCATCAGCGCCACGGTGAGCGGTTCGACCAGCGGGTGCTCGGAGACGAGGGCGGACAGCGTGTCGATCACCACGAGGTGCCCGCCGACCCGGAGTTCGGCGTCCGCCCAGACGAGCACGGCGTCGACGTACTGACGCAGCCAGTTCTCCCGGGTACGCCCCGCCCACTCACCCGGCAGCCCGGCCAACGGTGTGCCCCGCCACAGGCCCATGGCCTCCCGCGACGCCAACACCCGTGCCGTAGCGGAGACTTCACCCCGACGGGCCCGCGCGACCAGATCCCGGAACCGGTGCGCGTCGACCAGCTCCGGCGCGACATCGAGGCGGTAGCCTGCGGCGCCGCGCACCAACACCGGTGCGGGGGTGGGGATTTCGGAGTCCGCAGCGCCCCCGCCGTCTCCGCGGAGCTGGGGCCCCGACTCCGCCAGGACCCGGCGGATACGCGCGACATGGGCGTACAACGTGCCGCGCACCTGCGCGGGCGGGTCCTCGCCCCAGACCCGGTCGATGAGGGTCTCGGCCGGCACCCAGCGGCCCGCGTCCACCAGCAGTGCCGCCAGGACCGTGCGCCGCTTGGCGGGGCCCAGATCGACCGGACGGCCCGCCACCCATAACTCCACGGGCCCCAGCAGCCGAAATCCGCTCACGCCCGTCTCCACCGTCCCACCCCACGTGCTTCACAGGTTCTCCACCGCGCACCCAACCACCTGCCCACCTGCGGGACAAGGTTTGCGCAAGGTCCACGACCACCTCCCTCCGCCACCTTGGACACGGCAACTCGCCCGCACCACGGACGACTTGATCCCGTGGGTGGCACCCCGAGTGATGGAGGAACACAGAGAATGAAGCGGATCCTGGCCAAGGCCGGCATCGCCCTGGGAAGCGTGGCCCTGGCCACCACCGGCGCGTTCATCACCGCCGCCCCCGCGAACGCGGCACTGTCGGACTGCCCCTCCGGGGGACTGTGCGCCTACCTCGGCGTCAACGGCGCGGGCGACCCCGGCGTGGTCTACGGCGACAACACGAACCTGCTCCAGTACAACAAGTTCAACAACGCCGAGTCGCTGTACAACAACGGCAACAACTGCAACGTCCGGATCTACTCGGGCACGGGCTACACGGGTTCCAGCTACATCATCCCCAAGGGCTACTACAGCGGCTCCCTGGCGAACACCGTGTACTGGCACAACGTCGCCTCCAACGACTGGTGCGTGTGAGCACAACCACGGCGCGGCGGACACTGCTCACGGTGCTCCTTGTGCTGACCGCGGCCGGCTGCTCCCTCGGGGGTGAGCAGTCGGCCCGCGGGCCCGAGGCGCTCGACGTCCGTCCCCTGGCGGGCGCCACCGTGTCCACGTACGCCGACGCCGTACGCCTGCACGACCGCGAGGAACGCGCCGTCGCCGCCTGTATGAGCGCCCGCGGCCAGACCTACACGGCACAGCCCCGCACCGCCTCCGCACGCGGCGAGGAGACCAACCCCTACGGCCTGCTCACCGTCCGGAAGGCGACCCAGGACGGTTACGGCGTCGTCGGCGAGTACCTCTACCAGCGGTCCACCCCCGTCCCCGCGAGCGAACCCCACCAGGCCGCCTGGCAACGGGCGTTGACCGGCACCCCGGCCCACCGGGTGAGCCTGCGCCTGCCCGACGGCGTCAGCCTCGCCTACTCCACCGACGGCTGCGTCGCCCGGGCCCGCACCGAGCTCTACGGCGCGGACTGGAACACGGTGGAGCCCCTCACCGTAGGCCTGGTGAACCGTGTGCTCGGGGCCGTGGAGAAGAATTCCAACTACCTTGCCGCCGTGCGCCGTTGGTCCTCGTGCATGACCAAGGCGGGGCACTCGGCGAAGGACCTCCAGGCGCCCCGGGAGGCCGTCAACTCCCGTCTGCGGAAGGCCGTGTCGGACGAGACGGCCCTGCGCGCGCTCGGCAACGACGAGATCCGCACCGCACGCGCCGACGCGGAGTGCCAGGCGGACACGGGACTGTCCGAAGCCGTCCGGGATGCCCAACAGGCCGTAGAGAAGCGGCTGTTGACGGCGGCCGACAGGAAGACGGTGGCGAGTTACGTGGCGGACAGGCGCAAGGCGCTGGCCTCCGCCACCGCATGAACCACCGGGCTGGACGGACTAGTTGGGCTGGAGCGTGGCGAACAGTGCTCGGACCCGGGTGCCGTCGGCCTGTGCCCAGGCGCCGGTGACCTGGCCGAGCGCGTCCTCGGGGGCCGTGGAGCCGGGGGTCAGCACCCGGTGCAGCCGCAGGGTCGGGCCGTCCGGTGCGGCGAACTCGGTTGTCTCGTCCGTGTCGTTGGGCGCGCCGAGGGCGGGGATGGGCGCCGTACCGGTCCAGGAGCGGGCGACCTCCCGGTCCAGGGTGTGGGAGACGCTCTGCGCCTGCGCCTCCACCCGCCCCTCGATGAACGCCGCCAATCCGGCGGTCAGCACCGGGTCGTGGCAGCCGTCGTAGGCCCAGCGCGGACCGAGGACACCGTGCTCCATGGTGCCGACGAGGGCGTGTTCGGCGCCGGGGAGCGGGGCGGCCCGGTAGGTGAGCGGCACGAGGTAGGCGCCCTGGCCGTCGGTGACGACCATGAACTCGATGCCGACCTCGCCCTCGGGGTCGTCGAGCCGGAACCCGCCGGACTTCACCAACTCCGGTTCGGGGGAGCCGTGATACCAGGCGCGGGTGGGCAGCCAGGTGGTGAGGAGTTCGAGCTTCGTGGGCTTCAGGTAGGTGCGGTGGATGATCGCCATGGGGGAATTATCGGTCCCCGGCCCCGCCAGGTTCCGTGAGATCGATCAATCGGCACACCGTCTCGATGTCGATCTTCACCTGGGCGATGGACGCCCGCCCCGAGAGCCAGGTGATCAGCGCCGAGTGCCAGGTGTGCTCGATGACCCGGACCGCCGACAGCTGCTCGGGCGTGGGGTGTTCGAGGCCCATCGCGTCCAGGATGATCACCGTGGTCTGGCGGGAGACCTGGTCGACCTCGGGGGAGACGCTGCGGTCCGCGAAGGTCAGCGCGCGGACCATCGCGTCGGCGAGGTGCGGCTCGCGCTGGAGCGCGCGGAAGGCCCGCATCAGGGTCTCCGCGACCCGCTCGGCCGCCGTGTCACCGCCCGGCGGCTTCTTGCGGAGCGTGCCGTGCATGTGTTCCAACTGGTCCTGCATCGTGGCGACCAGGAGATGCACCTTGGACGGGAAGTACCGGTACAGCGTGCCGAGCGCGACCTGCGAGGACTCCGCGACCTCCCGCATCTGCACCGCGTCGAACCCGCCCCGGCTGGCCAGCTGCGCGCTCGCGTGCAGGATGCGGCGCCGCCGGGCCTCCTGCCGCTCGGTGAGGGGCGGCGAGGTCCGCGCAGTGGCTTCGGGCTTGGCTTGCGCTGGCATGGCTCCCGATCCGTGACTGTCGGTGAGGGCGGGTGATCACACCGATCATGGCAGGGCGTCGGCCGTGGTGTGAATCACCTGATCCACTTCTCACAGCACCCGTACCGGCCGGTAGATTCAGAACCTCCTGGACGATCAAGTCTGAAACTTGTTCTAGATTAGCGTCCCGGCGTAATCTCGCGGGACAGTGCAGGGAGAAGGGGGCTCAGAGTGACCGCTGAGGCCAGTCAGGCGGGTCCCCAGGAGGACTCGGCAGCCGACGGCGAGCGACCGCTCCGTATCGCACTCCTCACCTATAAGGGGAACCCGTTCTGCGGGGGCCAGGGCGTCTACGTCCGCCACCTCTCCCGCGAGTTGGCCCGCCTCGGGCACCGCGTCGAGGTCATCGGCTCGCAGCCGTACCCCGTGCTCGACGAGGGCTACCCCGACATCTCCCTGACCGAGCTGCCCTCGCTCGACCTCTACCGCTCACCGGACCCCTTCCGCACCCCGAAGCGCGACGAGTACCGGGACTGGATCGACGCCCTCGAAGTGGCGACGATGTGGACCGGCGGCTTCCCCGAGCCCCTCACGTTCTCGCTCCGCGCCCGCCACCATCTCCAGGCCAGGCGCGGCGAGTTCGACATCGTGCACGACAACCAGACGCTGGGTTATGGGTTGTTGGGGGATGTCGGCGCGCCGCTGGTGACGACGATCCACCACCCCATCACCGTGGACCGGCAGTTGGAGCTGGACGCGGCCGAGAACTGGCGCCAGCGCATGTCCAAGCGCCGCTGGTACGCGTTCACGCGGATGCAGAAGCGGGTCGCCCGCCGCCTGCCCTCCGTGCTCACCGTCTCCGGTACCTCGCGCCAGGAGATCATCGACCACCTCGGCGTCCGCGACGACCGCATCCACGTCGTCCACATCGGCGCCGACACCGACCTGTTCTCCCCGAACCCGGCCGTACCGCAGGTGCCGGGCCGCATCGTCACCACGTCCAGCGCGGACGTCCCCCTCAAGGGCCTCGTCTTCCTCGTCGAGGCCCTGGCGAAGGTCCGCACCGAACACCCCGACGCCCACCTGATCGTCGTGGGCAAACGCCCCACTGAGGGCCCGGTCGCCCAGGCCGTCGAGCGCTACGGCCTCGAAGGCGCCGTCGACTTCGTGAAGGGCATCTCGGACGCCGAACTCGTCGACCTGGTCCGCTCGGCGGAGGTCGCCTGCGTGCCCTCGCTGTACGAGGGCTTCTCGCTGCCGGCGGCGGAGGCGATGGCCACGGGTACGCCCCTCGTCGCCACGACGGGCGGGGCCATCCCGGAAGTCGCCGGACGCGACGGCGAGACCTGTCTGGCGGTCCCGCCGGCGGACCCGGGCGCACTCGCGACCGCCCTGAGCCGGCTCCTGGCCGACCCGGCACTCCGGGCCCGACTCGGCGCGGCGGGCCGCGAACGCGTCCTGGCCCGCTTCACCTGGGCGAAGGCGGCCGAGGGCACGGCGGCCAGGTACCGCGAGGCGATCGCCGCAGGCCGGACGGGCAGCGCGGCCTCGGCATCGTTGTCGCCCTCTGCAACTCCTTCTCCTTCCCCTTCTCCCTCTCCGACCAGCGTTACCGGCGTCTCTCCCGAAAGCAGGGCCACGTGCTGACCGTCGACTTCTCCCGGTTCCCGCTCGCCCCTGGCGACCGTGTCCTGGACCTCGGGTGCGGTGCCGGGCGGCACGCGTTCGAGTGTTATCGGCGAGGGGCACAGGTCGTCGCCCTCGACCAGAACGCCGAGGAGATCCGCGAGGTCGCCAAGTGGTTCGCGGCGATGAAGGAGGCCGGCGAGGCCCCCGCCGGAGCCACCGCCACCGCGATGGAGGGTGACGCGCTCCAACTCCCCTTCCCCGACGAGTCGTTCGACGTCGTGATCATCTCCGAGGTCATGGAGCACATCCCCGACGACAAGGGGGTGCTCGCCGAGATGGTCCGGGTGCTGAAGCCCGGCGGCCGCATCGCCATCACCGTCCCGCGCTACGGCCCCGAGAAGATCTGCTGGGCCCTGTCCGACGCGTACCACGAGGTCGAGGGCGGCCACATCCGCATCTACAAGGCGGACGAACTCCTCGCCAAGATCCGCGAGGCGGGCCTCAAGCCGTACGGCACGCACCACGCGCACGGGCTGCACTCGCCGTACTGGTGGCTGAAGTGCGCGTTCGGCGTGGACAACGACAAGGCGCTGCCGGTGCAGGCGTACCACAAGCTCCTGGTCTGGGACATCATGAAGAAACCCCTCGCGACCCGGGTCGCCGAACAGGCGCTGAACCCGCTGATCGGCAAGAGCTTCGTGGCCTACGCGACCAAGCCGCACCTTCCCCTGGCGGAAGCCAAGTGACCACTCCCCGGACAGAACACCTCGTCCTGCCCGGGGTCCTCACCGCGGAGCAGGCCGCCGCGACCGTCGCCGGCATCCTCGCCGTGCAGCGGGAGGACGGGGCGATCCCGTGGTTCCGGGGCCATCACCTCGACCCGTGGGACCACACCGAGGCCGCGATGGCGCTGGACGCGGCGGGCGAGCACGAGGCCGCGGAGCGGGCGTACAACTGGCTTGCCCGGCACCAGAACGAGGACGGGTCCTGGTTCGCCGCGTACGCGGACGGGGATCCGGATGCGGTCACGGACCGGGGGCGTGAGACCAACTTCGTCGCCTACATCGCCGTAGGCGTCTGGCACCACTACCTCGCGACCGGTGACGACACGTTCCTGGACCGGCTGTGGCCGAACGTCTTCGCGGCGGTCGAGTTCGTGCTGCGGTTGCAGCAGCCGGGCGGGCAGATCGGGTGGAAGCGGGAGGACGACGGTACGGACACGGCGGACGCCCTGTTGACGGGTTCCTCGTCGATCCATCAGGCGTTGCGGTGTGCCCTCGCGATCGCCGAACAGCGTGAAGAGCCGCAGCCCGACTGGGAGTTGGCGGTCGGGGCGCTGCGGCACGCGATCCGGCGGCATCCGGAACGGTTCCTGGACAAGGGCCGTTACTCGATGGACTGGTACTACCCGGTGCTGGGTGGTGCGTTGACCGGTGCGGAGGCCAAGTCCCGGGTGGAGGAGGGCTGGAGCCGGTTCGTCGTGCCCGGGCTGGGTGTGCGGTGTGTCGTCCCCAACCCGTGGGTCACCGGCGGTGAGTCCGCCGAACTCGCCCTTGCGCTCTGGGTGTTGGGCGAGTCCGATCGGGCGTTGGAGATTCTCCAGTCCATTCAGCACCTGCGTGATCCGGAGAGCGGGCTGTACTGGACCGGGTACGTCTTCGACGACGATGCGGTGTGGCCGCGCGAGCTGACCACGTGGACCGCGGGGTCGTTGCTGCTTGCGGTGGCCGCGTTGGGGGGCCATGACGCGACGTGCGCGGTCTTCGGCGCCGAGCATCTGCCGTTGGGGCTGGATCCGGACTGTTGTTGAGCGCGAGCCGGTGGGAACTGTGTGCTCAGCCCCCACCGGACAGTGCTCAGCGGTGAACCTTGTTGGCGATCGCATGCCCGATGAACAGGTACACCACCGCTGCCAGGCCGTAGCCGCAGATGACGCGCGCCCACGCCTCGTCGAAGGTGAACAGGTCGCGGGACCAGCCGGCGAGCCAGTTGGCCGAGCGGTGGACGAACTGCACGAGGTCGTTCGCGCGGTTGGCGTCCAACAGGTACATCAGAATCCAGAGGGCCAGGATGAGGGCCATGATGTCGGCGATGATCACGATGACATTGCCGACCGAGTTCGAACCGCGTCGGTAGTAGGGGGACATGCCAAGCGGATTGCCGCTTCCGACGCGATGAAACCCGGCCGGACGAAACCCGTACGGTCCCGCCCGGGTGGCGCGCGCGGCCGGGCCGGGTCAGGCTGCCGGGGTAAGGACACCCACTCGGGGAGAACACCCCGGAGGACCCCGTGCCCGTACCGATACGGCGCCTCTTCGTGGCGCTCACTCTGTGCTGCGCCCTGCTCGCCGGTGCCACGGCCTGCGGCAGCGCCACCGATGACGCCACGCAGGACACCGCGGCCGTCGTGGCTGCGGCCGCCGCCGCGACCCCGAGCCCCAGCACCTCCGCCGAACGGCAGAAGTTCGCCAAGACCCGCTTCGTCGCGAACGCGGGCCTCGCCGCCGGTGCCACCTACCAGTGGATCGTGAAGCCCTGGAAGGCGGGCAAGTTCAAGAAGGGCGCGAGCGGACGCAGGTTCGCGCTCATCAAGGCGGGCCTCGCGGGCGCGTTCGCGTACAACCGGCTCAAGGCGGCCACGAAGAACGCCAAGGGCGACCCCACGCTCGCCAAGGCGGTCGCGCCGCTCAGCGCCGGCATCGACTCCCTCAAGGACCTGCCGTCCAAGCTCCGCAAGGGCGACTCGACGGATGCCACGGCGGGTTCCTTCGACGACATCATCAACAAGGTCAAGGACGCCGGGAAGAGCGCCGGCGCCGAGGTGACCGACAAGGTGCCGTCGGCAGGCCAACTGGCGGGCGGCTGACGATGAGTTGGAGCGGCTCCTAGGAGTTCAGCTCCGCCAGCACCCGCAGCGTGTGCGCGTCGGGCGCAAGGGCCAGCAGGTCCGTCACCGGGCCCTTGCGCCACAACTCCAGCCGTTCCGCGATCCGTTCACGCGGTCCGACGAGCGAGATCTCGTCGGCGAACGCGTCCGGGACGGCGAGCACGGCCTCCTCCCGGCGGCCCGCGAGGAACAACTCCTGTATCCGCCGGGCCTCTTCCTCGTACCCCATGCGTGCCATCAGATCGGCGTGGAAGTTACGGGCCGCGTGCCCCATCCCGCCGATGTAGAAGCCGAGCATCATCTTCACGGGGAGAAGACCTTCGGCCACGTTGTCACAGACCTTCACCTGCGCCATGGGCGCGACGAGGAAGCCGTCGCGGAACGTGGTCGTCCCGTAGACCTCGGGGCGGCTCGGCGACCAGTACAACGGCAGCCACCCGTCCGCGATTTCGGCGGTCTGTGCCACGTTCTTCGGGCCCTCCGCCCCGAGCAGCACCGGCAGGTCCGAACGGAGGGGATGCGTAATGGACTTGAGCGCCTTGCCGAGCCCCGTACCGTCCGCGCCCCGGTAGGGATGCGCGTGGAACCGCCCGGCCACCTCGACCGGCGCCTCCCGCCGCAGCACCTGCCGTACGACCTCGACGTACTCCCGGGTCGCGGTGAGCGGCGACTTGGGGAACGGCCGTCCGTACCACCCCTCCACCACCTGCGGCCCCGACAGCCCGAGCCCGAGCAGCACGCGCCCGCCGGAGAGATGGTCGAGCGTGAGCGCGTGCATCGCGGTGGTGGTCGGGGAGCGGGCCGCCATCTGCGCAACGGCCGTACCCAGCTTGATCGTTGAGGTCCGCGCCGCGATCCAGGTCAGCGGGGTGAAGGCGTCGGAGCCCCACGACTCGGCCGTCCACACGGAGTCGTACCCGAGCCGCTCGGCCTCCTGGGCCAGCGGCACATGGTCGGCGGAGGGCCCGCGCCCCCAGTACCCGAGTGCGAGACCGAGCCGCATATCGCCTCCACAGCAACTGATCTGACGGTCTGTCAGTCAATCGATCGACGGCTGCGACTGTACGACAACGGCCCCCCACCCGGAAGGGCGAGGGGCCGCGGTGAACGCTGGCGGGGGACTCAGCCGCGCTGGATCCCCGACGTGTCCTGCAGGACGCCACGACGGCCGTCCTGGGTCTGCGCGACGAGCGCCGGACCACGCTGCTCCACGGCCAAGTACCAGGTACCCGGCGCCAGTTCGGCGATCGGCGACGGCGAACCGTCCTCCGCGAACAGCGGCCGGGCCACCGGCACCGCGAACCAGAACGGCGAGAAGTCCCCGGCCGGAGCCGGCGCGGGCTGCCCGAACGGCTGCGGGGCCTGCGCCTGTTGCGGCGGAGTGCCGTACGACGGCTGCTGCGGCGCACCGGCGCCCGGGTAGCCGTAACCACCGGGCGGCTGGGCGCCGTAGGGCTGCGGGGCGGCCGGCTTGGGGGCCGGGACGAGGGCGGCCTGGAGAGGCGGGAGCAGGGGGGTGGCGATGGCGCCGCCGGCCATGACGAGGGCGGCGATGAAGCCGAGGATGAGGCCGGCACCGGCGCTGACGTTGTCGCCGACGTCCACCAGCGTCCAGAACAGGGCCCACGCGGTGAGAACCGTGAACGCCACGCCGACTGTCCCGAGGTCCAGGCCCACGACCTTGCGCGGCTGCGGCAGACAACGGTTGACGACGACGAGAGCGGCACCGATGACGCCGCCCATGTAGGTGCCGAGGCCGTTACCGAGGCTCGTCCACGCGGTGATGTCCAGGTCGATCCCGTTGGCCGTGTAGAACTTGAGGAAGGACGCGATGAAGAGCAATACCGCTGCTCCGATCACCACGCCGTCGCCTCGTGTGAGGGAGCGGATATTCACTTCAGGTCCTTCGTAGGTCGTCTCGTCGTCGGTTGACCCTATCGTCCACCCTGTCAGGGTGTCCGCCCGGATCAGCCCACTGATCGCTACCCGCGCAGGAAACTCACGATTCCCTCAGAGATCCCCTGCGCCGCCTTCTGTCGCCAGGCGCCGTTCGTCAGCAGTGCAGCATCATTGCTATCGCGCATGTTGCCGCACTCGATGAACACCTTGGGAACCGTTGACAGATTGAGACCGCCCAGGTCCTTACGCGTGACGAGACCGGTACCTTCGCCGATGTAATTGGAGAACTGTTCGCCCGTCGCGCGACGGTAGTCGCCCGCGATGCCCTTCCCGAGGACGGCGGAGGGGCCGACGATGGCGCGGGTGTCGGCGCCGCCCGCGTGGACCGAGCCCGGCAGGATCACATGGAAACCCCGGTCGCCGACCGGTGCGCCATCGGCGTGGATGGAGATCGCGGCGTCCGCGTGCGCGTCGTTCCCGATCCTGGCCCGCTGGTCCACGCACGGCCCCCAGGACGGCGAGTCACCGTCGTGCGTCAACTTCACCGTGACGCCCTGCTTTTCGAGGATCGCCTTCAGCCGGTGGGACACGTCCATCGTGAACTGGGCTTCCGCGTAACCCGCGTTGGTCGACGTCCCGGTCGTGTCGCACTCCTTCCAGTTCGTGCCGATGTCCACCTTGCGGTTGATCTCGGCGCTGTGCTGGAAGTTGGTGACGTTGTGCCCCGGGTCGATGACAACGACCTTGCCCTTCAAGGGACTTGGCCCCGGCGGCTTGTCGTCGTTGGACGCGGTACCCGTCGGGGACACGGGTGCGCTGGACGAGGCGGCGGAGGCGGAGGCCGTGTTGCCCGAGCTGTCGCCCGGGCCGCCGACGGCCTCGTACACGAACCACCCGATCAGCGCCCCCGGGACCAGCGCGGCCAGCGCCACGGTCAGGGGCCCTCGGCGGGGACGGCGGGGCTGCGGAGGATCGAAGTCCGGACCTACGTACGACACGGGAGCCACCCTAGCCGCCTCACAGGGTGGGTTTGCTGAAGCGGCAACAGGAGTCGCGCGCCTTCCCGGCCCGGACGGAGGATCGATGGACCAGCCCCCGTCCCGGAGGACTCATGACCATGGTCAAGGACGTCACGCACCGGCTCGTCCCCGCCCCCGCGGGCCGCATCCACCTCGTGGAACAGGGCACCGGCCCCCTGGTCCTCCTGGTCCACGGCTTCCCGGAGTCCTGGTACTCGTGGCGCCACCAGCTCCCGGCGCTGGCCGCGGCGGGCCACCGCGCGGTCGCCGTCGACGTACGCGGCTACGGCCGCTCCTCGCGCCCCGAGGACGTGTCGGCGTACCGGATGCTCGACCTGGTCGACGACGCCGTGGCTGTCGTGCACGCGCTCGGCGAGCGGTCGGCGGTGATCGTCGGCCACGACTGGGGCGCGGGCATCGCCGCGAACTCCGCCCTCCTCCGACCGGACGTCTTCCGGGCCGTAGGACTGCTGAGCGTCCCCTACGCCCCGCGCGGCGGCCCGCGCCCCAGCGAGATCTTCGCGGGGATGGGCGGGGACGAGGAGTTCTACGTCTCGTACTTCCAGGAGCGCGGCCGGGCGGAGGCAGAGATCGAACCGGACGTACGCGGTTGGCTGGCAGGTTTCTACGGCGCCTTCTCCGCCGACACGATGCCCGCACCCGGCGCCCCCGACCCGCACTTCGTGAGCAGGGGTGGCGGTGGCACCCTGCGCGACCGGTTCCCGACGGAGGCGCCCGCGTGGTTGGGTGCGGATGAACTTGACCTCTACGCGGGGGAGTTCGAGCGAACGGGCCTGACCACTGCCCTGAACCGCTACCGCACCATGGACCGCGACTGGGAGGACCTGGTGGCCTACGACGGCGCACCGATCGCCCAGCCGTCCCTGTTCCTCGGCGGTTCCCTGGACGCCTCCACCACTTGGCTGTCCGACGCGATCGCCGCCTACCCGGTGACCCTGCCCGGCCTGCGCGGCTCGCACATCGTGGAGGGCTGCGGCCACTGGATCCAGCAGGAGCGCCCGGCGGAGGTCAACCAGCACCTGCTCAACTGGCTTGCCGGGCTGCCGAGTTGATCTCAGATACCGGTATCGGTGCGCCGTAGGACACGCAGGGAGTCCGTCGCCGAGACCTCCGTGAACGCGCCGGACTCCAGCGCCCGGAGATACACCCGGTACGGGGCCTGCCCGGTGAACTCGTCCTCCGGGTCCGGGAACACGTCATGGATCACGAGCAGCCCGCCCTCGGCGACATGGGGCGCCCAGCCCTCGTAGTCCCCGTTCGCGTGCTCGTCGGTGTGCCCACCGTCGATGAAGACGAGGCCGAGGGGCGTGCCCCAGATACGCGAGACCTGCGGCGACCGCCCGACGAGCGCGACCACGTGCTCCTCCAGCCCGGCCTTGTGCAGGGTGCGCCGGAAGGTGGGCAGCGTGTCCATCAGCCCGATCTCCGGGTCGACGGTCTCCGGGTCGTGATAGTCCCAGCCCGGCTGCTGCTCCTCGCTACCCCGGTGGTGATCGAGGGTGAGCGCCGTGACACCGGCTTCGCGGGCAGCGTCGGCGAGGAGGAGTGTGGAGCGCCCGCAGTACGTGCCGACTTCGAGGAGGGGGAGGCCCAGGCCTCCGGCTTCTACGGCGGCGGCGTACAGGGCGAGCCCTTCACCGGCTGGCATGAACCCCTTGGCTGCCTCGAACGCGGCAAGGATCTCGGGCTTGGGTGCCAGGGGCATGGCGGTTCCTTCAGTACTGGCCGACTTGTGGGCGCGGTCAGGCTACTTCTTCAGGGGCGCGGGGAACTGGGCGACCAGCCCCCACGCGCCCGCAGACGAACAACTACCGACTACGCGCTGACGGTTTCGCCGGGCAACGACAGATCCAGGTCCACCGGGATCTCGTCCCCGCCGTGCGTCGCGGACGAGGCAAGCGGCCCATGACCCGAAGCCCGCGCCGCCAGCACATACGCCCCCTGCGAGGGCACAGCGAGGACGTAACTCCCGTCCTCCTCGGAGAGCGTCGCCCCGGCCTGCCGACCACGACGGTCGATCAGCGTGACCTTGGCCCGGGCGATAGGCGACCCGTCCGCACCGAGAACCCGCCCCCGGAACCCCCGAAGAACCTCCTCGGCCCGCTCAAGGTTCGCCTCCTCCTCGCTGCTGAAGTTCAACTGCGGCGCCCGATTCGGCTTGGGAAGGAACAGCGCCATCAACAGGCCGACAGCAACCGCACCCGTGGCGATCAGGAACGAGACGTGGAACCCGTGCATGGTCGGGATGGCGACCCCGCCCACATGGTTCGCGGTGTTCGCCAGCACCATCCCGATCACCGCGCTGGACACGGACGTACCGATGGACCGCATAAGGGTGTTGAGCCCGTTCGCCGCACCGGTCTCGGACGCCGGCACCGCCCCCACGATCAGCGCGGGAAGCGACGAGTACGCGAGTCCGATGCCCGCACCGAGGACGACGGCGATGACAAGGGACTGCCAGGCCGCACTCATGAGGCCGAGGCCGGCGCCGTAGCCGATGCCGATGATCAGCATGCCGAGGATCAGGGTGACCTTGGGGCCGTACTTCGCCGAGAGACGGGCGTAGACGGGGGCCGTGAACATCATCGTCAGGCCGAGCGGAGCGACCAGCAGACCGGCGGTGACCATCGACTGGCCGAGGCCGTAGCCCGTGGACTTCGGCAGCTGGAGGAGCTGGGGCAGGACGAGGGAGACGACGTAGAAGGAGACGCCGACCATGATCGAGGCGAGGTTGGTGAAGAGGACCGCCGGGCGGGCCGTGGTGCGCAGGTCGACCAGCGGGGCCTTCAGACGCAGCTCCATCACGCCCCAGAGGAGGAGCACGACGGCTGCTGCGGCGAACAGGCCGAGCGTGGTGCCGGAGGTCCAGCCCCAGTCGCTGCCCTTCGTGATGGGGAGCAGGAAGAGGACGAGACCGGCGGACAGGCCGATCGCGCCGAGCACGTCGAAGGTGCCCTCGGCGCGCATCGGGGACTCCGGTACGACGAGCAGGGTGAGCGCGATCGCGAGAACACCGAGGCCCGCCGCGCCGTAGAAGAGGGCGTGCCAGTCGGCATGCTGGGCGACGAGCGCCGCGGCGGGCAGCGCGAGGCCGCCGCCGACGCCGATCGAGGAACTCATCAGAGCCATCGCCGAGCCGAGCTTCTCGCGGGGCAGCATGTCGCGCATCAGGCCGATGCCCAGGGGTATCGCGCCCATCGCGAAGCCCTGGAGCGCGCGGCCCGCGATCATCGTGAGCAGGTCGCTGGTGAGGGCGCTGACCAGCGCTCCCACGACCATGATGGCCAGGCTGAGGATCAGCATCCGGCGCTTGCCGTAGAGGTCGCCGAGGCGGCCCATGATCGGCGTGGCGACGGCTCCGGAGAGGAGGGTCGAGGTCAGGACCCAGGTGGCGTTGCTGGGCTCGGTGCTCAGCAGCTGCGGCAGGTCCTTGATGACCGGGACGAGCAGGGTCTGCATCACCGCGACAACGATGCCCGCGAAGGCGAGCACCGGCACGACGGCGCCGGACGGCCTCCGTGCGGGCTGGTCGGTCGACGTGTGCGTCATGGAGTAGGGCCTCCAGGCCGTAGGTGTGGCGTGATCCGTGCGGGGCGGACTGATCCGTGCGGGATAAGTGCACGGTAAACCTCGTATGCATGGGCAACTATTCCGATGCTTCGGCGTACTAACGAATCCTTGACCGTCCCATGAATATCTGACCTCTCGTCAGGTCTGGTCATTCACTGGAACGTGTTCTAATCTCGCCCGCCATGAAGGCCTATGTCGCAGGCGTCGGGATGACGAGGTTCGAGAAGCCCGAGACCCGGGAGTGGCAGTACTGGGACATGGTGCGGGAGGCCGGGAACGCCGCCCTCGCGGACGCCGGGATCTCCTACGGCGACGTAGAACAGGTTCCTGTCGGCTACTGCTTCCAGCCCTCGACCGCCGGCCAGCGCGCCGCCTATGAGCTAGGTCTCACCGGCATCCCCGTCTACAACGTCAACAACAACTGCGCCACCGGCTCGACCGCGCTGATGCTGGCCCGGCAGCTGGTGGAGGGCGGGGCGGCGGACTGCGTGCTGGCACTGGGCTTCGAGAAGATGAAGAGGGGCTCGCTGGGCGGGGGAGCGGACGGCGGTGACTTCTCCACGTCCCCCGTCGCCCGGCACTACGGCGTCATGGCCGCCCGCCACGGCTTCGAGATGACCCCGCCCACCGCCCAGATCTTCGGCGACGCGGCCCGCGAACACATGGAGAAGTACGGCACCACCGAGGCGCAGCTCGCCGCCGTCGCCGCCAAGAACCACCGGCACTCCGCCCACAACCCGTACGCCCAGTTCCAGGACGTGTACGACGTCGACGACATCCTCGCGGCGCGCGTCGTCCACCACCCACTCACGAAGCTTCAGTGCTCACCGACTTCGGACGGTGCCGCGGCGGCGGTCGTGGTCTCCGAACGCTTCGCGGAGCAGCGGGAGTTGGGTGCGGGTGCGGGTGCGGGCTCGCTGGTCGAGATCGTCGCCCAGGCGATGACCACCGACACCGAGGAGTCCTTCGCGTCCGGCTCGTGCGTCGACGTCGTCGGCCAGCCCATGTCCCGGGCCGCCGCCCGCCAGGTCTACGAACGGTCCGGACTCGGCATCGAGGACGTGGACGTCGTAGAACTCCACGACTGCTTCTCGATCAACGAGCTGCTGACGTACGAGGCGCTCGGCATGTGCGAGCCCGGGGAGTCCGGGAAGCTCGTCGAGTCCGGCGGGACGACCTACGGCGGGCGGTGGGTGGTGAACCCGTCCGGCGGGCTGATATCCAAGGGGCATCCGCTGGGGGCCACCGGGATCGCCCAAGTCGCCGAACTGGTCTGGCAGTTGAGGGGGACGGCGGGGGAGCGGCAGGTGCCGGGGGCCGAGGTGGGGCTCGCACACAACATCGGGCTGGGCGGGGCGGCCGTGGTGACCTTGCTGCGGGCGACGCAGGCCCTGAGGTAGGTCCTGTGGTGTAGGTCCTACGGGGCCCTGTGGTCTAGGTCCTATTGCCGTCCCACGACCCGGGCGAAATGCCGATGCAAGGGGCGCGGGCCGGTTGAGAGTATGACCACCATGCCCCGAGCCGCTGACGTCTCCCGAATATCCCGCCTGTTCCCGCACGGCGCGGCACCGCCCGCCTGGCTGGTCGTGGCGCTCGCGTGCGCCGGGCAGTTCCTCGTCGTGCTCGACGTCTCCGTCGTCAACGTGGCGCTGCCGTCGATGCGGACCGACCTGGGGATGAGCGCGTCCGGGCTGCAGTGGGTCGTCAACGCGTACGCCATCGCCTTCGCCGGGTTCATGCTCCTCGGCGGCCGGGCCGGTGACCTCTACGGCCGCAAGCGGATGTTCCTGGTCGGGCTCGCGCTGTTCACCCTCGCCTCGCTGTGCGGCGGACTGGCCCAGGACGGCTGGCAGCTGCTGCTCGCCCGGGCCGTCCAGGGACTGGGGGCCGCGGTGCTGGCACCCTCGACGCTGACCATCGTCACCTCGGCGGTCGCGGAGGGCGCGGCCCGCGCCCGGGCCATCGCCACCTGGACCGCGGTCGGCGCCGGCGGCGGGGCCGCGGGCGGACTCGTCGGAGGGGTCCTCGTGGACACGCTGTCCTGGCGGTGGGTGCTCCTCATCAACGTGCCCGTCGGCGCCGTGGTGCTGCTCAGCTCCCTGCGCTGGCTTCCGGAGAGCCGCGCCGGAGACCGGCGGCGGCTCGACCTGCCGGGCGCCGTCCTGGTCACGGCCGGGCTCGGCGTGCTGGCGTACGGCATCTCGCAGACCGAGGCCAGGGGCTGGACGGCCACCGCCACCTTGCTTCCGCTGGCCGCCGGACTCGCGCTGATCGCGCTCTTCCTCGTCGTCGAAGCGCGTACGGCGGCTCCGCTGATGCCGCTCGGGCTGTTCCGGGCACGGGCGGTGTCGTCGGCGAACGCGGCGATGTTCCTGTGCGGCTCCGCGATGTTCTGCATGTGGTTCTTCATGACCCTGTACACACAGAACGTGCTCGGCTACACACCGCTGGAGGCGGGGCTCGCGCTGGTGCCGAGCTCGCTGGCGGTCCTCCTCGGCTCCAAGTCGGCCCCCCGCTTCATGCCGGTGCTCGGCGCGCGCAACGTGGCCGTCATCGGGACGCTCCTCGCGGCGGTGGGCTTCGGCTGGCAGTCCCTGATGACCGCGCGGGGCGACTACCTGACCGAGATCATGTTCCCCGGAATCCTGATGATGCTGGGTGCGGGTCTGACGGCCACGCCGCTCGCCGCGCTCGCCACGTCCGGGGCCGCGCCGGGGGAGGCCGGGCTGGTCTCCGGGCTGGTCAACACCTCGCGCACGATGGGCGGTTCGCTGGGGCTCGCCGTGATGTCGACGATCGCTGCGGCGCGTACGGCGCGGGTGGCGGGCGGCGGTGGCGGTACGCCGGAGGCGCTGACCGAGGGGTATGCGCTGGCGTTCCGTACGGGGGCGGGGGTGCTGCTCGGCGGGGTGGTGCTGATGGTGGTGTGGCTGCCGTGGGGGAGGGGGGCGGGGCCTGCTGTGGCGCGGGTGAGCGCGAGTGCGGACGGGGAGGTCGTGGTGGGCGCGGACCCGGGGGTGGCTTCGGACGGCGCGGCTTCCACGAGTTTCGAGAAGTGAGGCAACGGTCCGGGCGGCTCGTGGACTCCTTTAGATATCTAGGAGGTGCCCATGGGGGATCGCAAGCAGGCTCGGGAGGCTCGGGATGACGGGTTCCAGAGCTTCGTCATCGGCCGCTGGCCGCGGCTGATGCGGACGGCATTTCTTCTGACGGGGGAGCAGCACGCCGCGGAGGATCTGGTCCAGTCGACGCTCGAACAGACCTTTGTGGCCTGGCGCAAGGTCGGCGCGGCCGACGATCCGGAGGCGTACGTACGGCGCGTGATGATCAACGCGCACGCACGCAAACACCGCAGACGGCTCAAGGAGTTCCTGGCGCCCAAGGACGACTCGGGCCTGGCGCGCGAGATCGCCGACACCGGTGACCGCATCGCCCAGGCCGAGGACCGCAGCGCGCTGTTGCAGGCACTGGCCCAACTGCCGCCGAGGCAGCGGGAGGCGGTGGTGCTGCGGTACTGGGAGGACCTGACCGAGACACAGACGGCCCAGGCGATGGGCTGCTCGGTCGGCGCGGTGAAGAGCAACGCGGCCAAGGGGATCGCGAAACTCCGCGCCATACCGGGACTCGCCGAGATGGTGACGCAGGGAGGGCGGAAGTGATGAGCGCGGACCGGGAGACGAACCAGACCATGACGGACAGAGACATCGCCCTCCTGCTGGCCGACGCCGCGGACGAGGTCGAGATCGGTATAGCCCCCTACCAGGCGGTGATCCGCGGCGGCCGCCGACGCCGGGCCCGCCGCTGGGCACTCGCCACGGCCGCGGCACTGGTGATCGTCGGCGGGTCGGGCACGCTCGCCCTGGCCGGGCTGCGCGACGGGAACGGGGTCGAGGTGTCACCGGCGGTGAAGCAGCAGTCGACCGAGCCGTTGACTCCGGAGGAGCGGAATGTGTACGAGCCGCAGGGGACCGTGATCGGCATCGGTGACATCGGCGGCAAGGAGTGGCAGATCACCGTCGACGTGTGGGGCGCCCCGCGCACCGAGGGGGAGGCCTGGGCCCAGTTGCAGCGCATGAAGGCGTTCGGCGAGGTGCCGGTGGACGCGAGCAAGTCGTCCCAACTGGTCGGCAAGTACTCGTTCTTCGCGCGCCGGACCATCGGGGACGGGAAGGAGTCCGTCCTCACGGAGAACTCGGTCGACACGAAGGACAGGATGGCGGGCACCGACCTCGAATCGGTCGCGCTCTCCCTGGACCCGAAGCACACCACCCCCCAGCGCCTGGTGATCGGCCAGGTCGCCAAGACCGCCCAGGAGGTCACGTGCAGCTGGAAGGACGGTAGCTCGACCGTCGCCCGCAGGGTCGCGGAGGGCGCCGACGTCAACAGCGACGAGTCGGCTATCCGGCCGGTGGCCGGTTCACCGTCCGACTGGTTCGTGTGCGTCGGGCCGGAGGGGACGACGTTCGACTCGGTGAAGGTGACGAAGTAGCGCCGCAGTGGGGGAGCTGAACTGGCTCTGAAGCAGGGTGTGTTGGCTCTCAGGGTGTCGTGACGCGCGGCGATGGACGTCGGCGCCCCGGAAAACGGTTCGCCGACTTCGCGGGGCTCTGACACGGTGGCGCACTATGACGAACGTCGAGCTTGTCACCGCCGCGGACCTGCGGCTCATGCAGGGGCTGGCGCAGCGTGTCACCGCCGTCCGCCCGGAGCTGGTGAACGCCGAAGCGATGTTCGGCGAGCTGGCCTGGAACTGGGGCAAGGGGCGCGCCGACGAGGACAGGGGCCGGCCGCGTCGGCTGTGGTTCTCCGGCGGGGAGCTGGTGGCGTGGGGCTGGGCCCGGCTTCCGCACCGGCTGCGGCGGAACGACGGGTCGGTCAAGGACATCACCGACGCCTGCCTCACGTATCAGGTCCACCCCGACCATGCCGAGCTGATCGACGAGGTGATCGACTGGTACGACGGCACGGCGGCGGGCATCGAGCGGACGGTGATGCCCAGCGCCTCCGACGAGTCCGCCCTGAAGCGATGGGCGGCACACGGCTACGAGACCGACTCGGCCGCGCTCGGCGACACCGGGTCCTGGACCCAGCTCAACGAGCGGGACCTGACGGATGTGGAACAGCCGGTACTTCCAGCGGGGTTCAGGTTCCGCACCGCCGACGAGGCCGGCCCCGAGGCCGCGGTCCAGGCCCATCTCGACGCCTGGGCCCCCTCGGCATACACGGCCGAGAGCTACGAGGGTGTCCGACAGGCACCGGGATACCGCGGCGACCTCCACATCCTGGTGGAGGCACCGGACGGCACGATGGCCTCGTCGACGATCATGTGGCTCGACGAGGTGAACAGGACGGCGGAGTTCGAGCCGGTCGGAACGCACCCGGCCCACCGGCGCCGGGGGTTGGCAAGGGCGATGCTCCTGCACGGGATGCGCCGGGCGCGAGCGTCCGGGGCCACACACATGACGGTCGCCTGCCTGGGCGCGCCGGGGCATCCCCGGGCGCGCGGGCTCTACTACGGCCTCGGATTCCGGGAGCTGTCGCGGGACGCGCCGCTTGTGAAGGCTGCGGGCGTGGGCTGAGTTCTTGAAAAGTGCGGTCGGCGTGACCGGGACTGCCGTCCTGGTGGCCCTCGGGCGGGGTGCCGGCGTGGTTTCACCGCGCCGCTGGGGTGGTGCCCTTTAGGCGTCGACTCCCGCCCGGTACAGGGGAGTTGACGGGGTTCGTGCGAACTTCCCAGATGCTTGCTGACCTGGGTTTTCGGTCCGTTCGCTCCTACGATCGGCGCATCTGAGAGGGGGCCGGATGGACCGGACGGATCGGAACCAGCGTGGGCGTGACATTCGGACGGTCGATGACGTACTCCGGCTCCTGGACGGGCTGTTCGCGCCGGAGGCCGATCGTTGGACCTCCGGGGCTGCCTCCTGGTGGGACGGGTTCTATGCCGACCGTGACAAGCCGGTGCCGTTCTTCGTGGCGAAGCCGGACGAGAACCTGGTCGGGTATCTCGACCAGGGGCTGATAGCTGAGGGTGGCCGCGCCCTGGACCTGGGGTGTGGCCCGGGGCGCAACGCGCTCCAACTGGCCGCGCGCGGCTTCGAGGTGGACGGTGTGGATCTGTCGCCCACGGCTGTCGCGTGGGCGGAGGAGCGAGCGCACGCCTCGGGAATCCGGGCCCGATTCCACTGCGGGGACATATTCGCCCTCGCCGGTACCCAACTCCCCGGCCCCTACGACCTCGTCTACGACTCCGGCTGTTTTCACCACCTGCCCCCGCACCGGCGCATCAGCTACCTCGCCCTGTTGGACCAAGTCCTCGCTCCCGGCGGGCACTTCGCGCTCACGTGCTTCGCCGCCGGCGGTGTGGGGTGCGAACTGCCCGATGCCGAGCTCTATCGCGGCTCCGGGCTTCAGGGCGGGTTGGCCTACATGGCTGATGAACTGCGGTGGATATTCGGGGAGTTGGGGGTGGTCGAGCTGCGCCGGATGCGCGATGAACCGGACGCCGCGCCCCGCTTCGGGGAGGACTTCCTCTGGACGGCGTTGTTCCGCCGGGGGTCCGGAGCCTAGGGCGGGGAAGGCGGGGGGCTACAGCCAGCCCTGTTGTCGGGCCTCCCGCATGGCCTCCATGCGGTTGCGGGTGCCTGTTTTGCCGATCGCTGACGAGAGGTAGTTGCGGACCGTGGACTCGGAGAGGTGGAGCTTCGTGGCGATGTCGGAGACCGTCGCGCCGTCCACCGAGGCCTTGAGGACGTCGCACTCGCGGGCGGTGAGTGGATTGGGGCCCGCGCTCAGCGCGGCGGCGGCCAGGGCCGGGTCGATGACCGTCTCGCCGGTGAGGACGCGGCGGATCGCGGCGGCCAGGTCCTCCACCGGGCCGTCCTTCACCAGGAAGCCCGCCGCGCCCGCTTCCATCGCCCGGCGCAGATAACCGGGGCGGCCGAAGGTCGTGAGGATCAACACCCGGCAGTCCGGGGCCTGTTCGCGGAGTTCGGCGGCGGCGTCCAGGCCGCTCATGCCGGGGAGTTCGATGTCGAGGAGGGCGACGTCGGGGCGGTGGGTGAGGGCGGCGTCCACGATCGTGTCACCCCTCCCGACCTGGGCGACGACCTCCAGGTCCGCCTCCATGCCGAGCAGCAGGGCGAGGGCGCCGCGCATCATGCCCTGGTCCTCGGCGAGCAGCACTCTGACGGACTTGGCGGGCCGGTGGTCCCGGGGCATCTCATCCACGGGGCAAGAGTAAGGCCCGGGGGACCTCGGGGCGGTTGTCAAAAACTCTTCATTGTTCGCGTCCGCGAGTCTTGACGGTCCCCGGCTGCGGGCAAACAATCGCCTCGGCATTCTGCAATCACCTCGGAATTCCCGGATGCCGGGCCGATTTCGGAAACCTTTCGACAAGCTCTCGACAGTTCGACATTTCGATCGCGAATGGGTTCGGTATATCGATCGAACGGCGTTCGGTATATCGACCAGCCGCTCGCGCCGCAACTCCGAGCACCCGGCTCCACCCGCGCTTCAACTCCGAACAGCCCGCACCGACCACCCGCACCGCCCTACCCGCAACAGAAGAGGTGCACCGTGTTCCTGAGATTCCTCCGCACCCGGCCGCGCCGGCTGAGAAACGCCACCCTCGCCGCGCTGTCCGCGCTCGTGACCGTCCTCGCGCTGGCCGTCGGCGTGCCGCAGGCGTCGGCCGCCACCTCGCTGCCGTGCGACATCTACGCCACCGCCGGGACGCCCTGCGTCGCCGCGCACAGTCTCGTCAGGGCGCTCTACTCGTCGTACAACGGCTCGCTGTACCAGGTGCAGCGGGCCTCCGACAGCGCCACCGCGAACATCGGCCTGCTGGCGGCCGGTGGGTATGCCAACGCGGCGGCGCAGGACTCGTTCTGTGCCGGTACGACCTGCATCATCACCAAGATCTACGACCAGTCCGCGCGCCACAACGACCTCACGATCGAGGGCGCGGGCGGTGCCGGCGTCGCCGATGTCGGGGCGCCCGCGGACGCGCTGCCGGTGACCGCCGGCGGGCATCAGGTCTACGGCCTGGAGATCTCGGCCGGCATGGGCTACCGCGACAACTCCACCTCGGGCGTGGCCACCAACGGTGCCGCCGAGGGGATGTACATGGTGACGTCCGGCACCCACGTCAACGGCAGTTGCTGCTTCGACTACGGCAACGCGGAGACCAACAACCAGGACACCGGCAACGGTCACATGGACGCGATCAACTTCGGTACAGAGTGCTGGTTCTCGCCCTGCTACGGCGGCGGCCCCTGGGTGCAGGCAGACCTGGAGAACGGGCTGTTCCAGTCGGACTCCGGGTACAGCAAGAACACCGCGAACACCGGCACCGGCGCGATACCGTTCGTCACCGCTTTGCTGAAAAACAACGGTCAGGACCATTTCGCGCTGAAATCCGGAAACGCGCAGTCGGGGAGTCTCACGACCTCCTATTCCGGGGGTGAACCCACCACGAGCGGTTACTCGCCCATGCATCAGGAAGGCGCGATCGTCCTGGGCACCGGCGGGGACAACAGCAACGGCTCCATCGGCTCGTTCTTCGAGGGCGTCATGACCGCCGGCATCCCGACCGACGCCGCCGACGACTCCGTACAGGCGAACATCGTGTCCGTCGGCTACGGCGCCTCGACCGGCACCACCGGGACGCTGGCGGCCGGTTCGGAGATCTCGCTGCGCGCGACCACCTCGTGCTGCACCGGCGACTACATCCGCCACCAGAACAACGCGGCGGTCCTCTCGGCCATCACGTCGAGCAGCGCGGCGCTCGACAAGGGCGACGCCACCTGGATCGTCCGCAGGGGACTCGCCGACAGCTCCTGCTATTCGTTCGAGTCACGCAACTACCCGGGTGACTTCCTGCGCCACTACAACTACCAGCTCTACCGCCAACCCATGGTCGGGACAACGCAGTTCAGACAGGACGCCACGTTCTGCGCCTCGACCGGCAAGAGCGGCACGGGCACCTCGTTCGCGTCGTACAACTACCCGACCAGATACCTCCGGCACTACAACTACAACGTCTACATCGCGAGCGACGGCGGCTCCAACGCCTTCGACAGCGCCACCTCGTGGACGGACGACGTGAGCTGGGTCGTCACGGCTCCCTGGGCGCCGTAGACCCAGCCGTAGTCACGACAGAGGGCGTCAACTCCGCTGCCTCCACCGGGAGTTCGGCGGTGACCGTGAAGCCGCCGCGTGGTGACGGGCCGGCCTGCAAGGAGCCGCCCGCCACCGCGAGGCGTTCCGTCAGGCCCTTCAGGCCGGTCCCGCCGATGCTCTCGGCGGGGCCGGTCGCAGGGGAGTTCCCGTCCCTCAGGCTGTCCCCTGGTCCGTCGTCCGCGATCGTCAGGCGGACGCGGTCCATGACCCCGTCGAACGTGATCTCGCAGCGGGTCGCGCCGCTGTGCCGTACGACGTTGGTGACCGCCTCGCGGACCACCCAGCCCAGCAGGGCCTCGTTCTGCGGGGTCAGGAGCGGGCCCGACTGCCGGACGACCGGGTCGATGTCGGCGGCGGACAGGGCGGAGCGGGCGCGGTCCAGTTCGGTGGCGAGGCTGCCCTCGCGGTAGCCGGTGACCGCCTCGCGGATCTCGGTGAGCGCCTGCCGGCCCACCGCCTCGATGTCGGTGATCTGGCCGAGCGCCGCCTCCATGTCGCGGGGTGCGAGGCGCCGGGCCGCCTCCGACTTCACGACGATCACCGAGAGGGTGTGCCCGAGCAGGTCGTGCAGATCGCGGGAGAACCGCATCCGTTCCTTCTCGACCGCGCGGCGGGCCAACTCCTCGCGGGCGGCGCGCAGTTCGCGTACGGCTTCGGAGAGGGAGAGGATCGCCGCGGTCACCATCGTCGACAGGAACGTGCCGTACGCGATGTTGATCGCGTCCCAGCCGGCCCGGTACACGGAGACCGCGGCGGCGAGTGCGGTCAGGGCGAGGCCTACCTGGCCGAGGCGCGGGCCGCGGACGACGGCGCCCGTGGCGAGGCCGAGCAGGGGGAAGAAGTAGAGCCAGCTGCCGCCGTAGCCGAGGGCGAGGCCGCAGGTGATCAGGCCCATCACGACCAGCGCGACCACGGTCGAGACCGCCTGGCGCTTCTCCTTCACGAAGGAGCGGAACACCACATAGATGTAGAGGGAGTTGAAGGCGAACAGGCCCAGGCCGCCGATCCAGGGGTTGGAGGTCTTGCCCTGGAGGAGGTTGGAGAAGGAGCCCATGCCCATCAGGAGCCACGGCAGCAGGGTGAAGCCGGTCGGCGGCGGGCCCGGGTTCTCGGGCCGCTCGCCCCTGCGGCGCGCCTCCTTCTGCGCGGCCTTGAACTCCGCCATGTCGGCCTTCCACCGGGCCCGCTCCGCCCGCCAATGGCGTACCTGGCAGGTGATCCCTCGCATCCAGGACATCTCTCTCGCTCCCCCGGTCACACGGTCCGCCCGGTCCGGCGGTACGCCAGCACAGCGTACGAACCGAACGCGAGCAGCCAAGCTGTCAGCACCACGATCGCGCCGAGTGCCGGGGCGTGCCCGTCGGCGACGGAGGTGCCGAGCTCGGCGAAGCGGTTGGTCGGGGTGTAGTGGGAGATCGCGCGCAGCCAGCCGGGGAAGAGGCTGATCGGGAACCACAGGCCGCCGAGCACCGCGAGCCCCATGGTGCAGGCCATGTTCGCGACGCCGGTGGTCTGGGAGGTGAGCCCGTAGCCGTTGCCGAGACCGAGCAGGGTGAAGGGGATCGAGCCGAGCCACAGCAGCAGCGCGATCGCCGCCCACTGCCAGGCGTCCAGCCGTACGCCGTTCACCAGACCGCCCGCCGCGAGCACCGCGACGATCGCGGGCAGCACGGTCACCGAACCGGTCAGCGCCCGGCCGAGCACGACCTGGCGCGGGGTCATCGGCGTCACCCGCAGCTGCCGCAGCCAGCCGATCGCCCGGTCCTCGGCGACCCCGCCGCCGGTGTTGAGGGCGGACCCGACCGCGCCGTAGGCGGCCATGCCGACCATCGCCGTGGCCTTGTAGCCGCTGTCGTCACCGCCGAGGTTCGTGAACAGCAGGTACATCATCACCGGCATCGCGATACCGCCGATCACGAAGCCGATGTCGCGCAGGGTTCGGCGTACTTCGAGCCGCAGGTAGTCGAACATCGGACGGGCTCCGTCTCGGGGGGAGGTGCGGGAAGGGGAGGTGCGTTTCGGGGACGCGGGGGTGGCTTTGCGGCGGCGGGTGATGTCCGTGCCGGACGCGGCGATGAGGTCGGCCGCGAGGTCCGCGTGGCGCAGGGGGCGGAGGCCGTCGAGCCGTGGACGGTCGAGCATCAGCGGGTCTCCGTCCCGGCGCGGGTGTCGGCGAGGAACGTGTCGTTCAGGGCCACCGGGTCCATGGCGCCGACTCCGGTTCGCGGGACGTCGGCCTCGGGGGACGTCAGCGCCAGGAACGCGTCGTCCAGGGACGCCGGCGTGACCTCCAGGCCGCGGATCGCGTTCCGCGCAGCCAGGGCGATCACCGTCGCGTCCGAGTCGTCAGTGCGCAACAGGGCGCGGTCGCCGCGGACTTCGAGGGACCGTACGCCGGGCAGCAGGGCCAGGTCCTCGGTGGCGCGGCCGGCCAGGTCGAAGGAGACGAGGCTGCCGCCGGCCGCCCGCTTGAGCTGCTCGCCGGTGCCGTCCGCGACGATCCGGCCGCGGTCGATGACGACGATCCGGTCGGCGTGCGCGTCCGCCTCCTCCAGGTAGTGCGTGGAGAACAGGACGGTGTGCCCGCGCCGGGCGAAGGCCCGCATCGACTGCCAGAACGCGTGCCGCGCCTCCACATCCAGGGCGGCCGTCGGCTCGTCGAGGACGATCAGCGACGGGTTTCCCGCCAGCGCTACGGCGAACCGCACCCGCTGTGTCTGCCCGCCCGACAGCCGGTCCACCCGCCGCCCGGCCAGGTCGCCGATACCGGCCAGCTCCAGGGCCCGCGCGACGGGCATCGGCGACGGATAGCGCCGGGCGACGAAGGCGACCAGCTCGCCGACGGTGACCCGGGGCACCGCCCGCGCCTCCTGGAGCATGGCTCCGACCAGGCCGTTGCGTACCGCCAACTCGGGTGCGGCGCCGAAGAGTTCGACCGTGCCGGCGTCGGGCGCGTTCAGCCCGAGCAGCAGGGATATCGTCGTCGACTTGCCCGCGCCGTTGCGGCCGAGCAGCGCGACCGTCTCGCCGCGCCCGATCTCCAGGTCCACCCCGTCCACGGCCCGCACCGCGCCGAAGCTCTTGACCGCCCCCACGAAGGACACGGCACGCTCTGTCCGGTCTGCAGTCCCACTGACCGCCCGGCCCGCCGAACCGCCGACCGCCTGGCCCGCCGAACCGCCGACCGCCCGGCGTGCCGAACCGCCAGCCGCCGCGCCCGCCGTCTCGCCTGCCACTCGTTCCGCAGTCCCGTCTGCCGCCCGGCCCGCCGAACCACGTGCCGCCCGGCCCGCCGCCCCACCTGTCTGTGTCATGGCTACGACGCTACGGATCCGCACCCCTCGCCCGGCAGATGCGCATGTACGGACTCGGGCAGGACAAATGTCACGGGCGTCGGTGCGGACGCCGGAGCCGACACCGACCTGACGCACCGTCAGGAGCCTTCACAAGTGCGGGGCGCTCGGCTATACAGAAGGGCGCCGGACTGGAACGCGTTCTAGGTCGGCCCGTGACGACCTCGGTGCGGCCGACGGTGCGGACGGCCGCACCGGGGTCTCTCGCCACCATGACGCACGCCGCCGCCACCGACGTTCGCCGCCACCGAACAGGAGTCCCATGCCGATCGACGCCGCCAGGGCACTCGCCGCCGAACCCCGCTCGGGAGAGATCTCCTGGAACACCAAGGACGTCCAGCTCTACCACCTCGGCCTCGGCGCGGGCACCCCCGCGACCGACCCCGACGAGCTGCGCTACACCCTGGAGTCCCGGCTGCACGTCCTGCCGAGCTTCGCCACCGTCGCGGGCAACGGCTCGCCCGGCGTCATCAGCGGCCTGTCCATGCCCGGCGTCGAGGTCGACCTCGCCCGCGTCCTGCACGGCGGCCAGTCCCTGCGCCTGCACCGCCCGATCCCGGCCCGGGGCACCGCGACCAGCACCAGTCACATCGCCGCCGTGTACGACAAGGGCAAGGCGGCCGTCCTCGTCATGCGTACCGAAGTCGCCGACGCCGACGGCCTGTTGTGGACCAACGACGCGCAGATCTTCGTACGGGGAGAGGGCGGCTGGGGCGGCGACCGCGGCCCCTCCACCCGCCTGGAGGCCCCAACGGGCGAGCCCTACAAGGTGGTTGAGCGTGCCATCCGCGAGGACCAGGCCCTCCTCTACCGCCTCTCCGGCGACTGGAACCCACTGCACGCCGACCCCGAGTTCGCCAAGCTCGCCGGGTTCGACCGGCCCATCCTGCACGGGCTGTGCACCTACGGCATGACGCTGAAGGCGGTCGTCGACACGCTGCTCGGCGGCGATGTGAGCCGGGTGCGCGCGTACGACACACGGTTCGCCGGAGTGGTGTTCCCCGGCGAGACGCTGCGCATCCGCATGTGGCGGCAGGGCGACACCGGCGCCGGGTCCGTGCGGGTCGCGGTGAGCGCCGTGGAACGGGACGACGCGCCCGTCCTCGCCGACACGACCGTCGAACACTCCTGACCCCGAATGACCGCCGAACACTCTTGAGCCAGGCCCGAGTTGAGGGGAGCCGCATCATGCTCGCAGCCGTACTGCACGAGATAGGCCAGGACAAACTGGAGGTCCTCGACGACGTCGAGGCCGTGGGATTCGGGCCCGGCCGGGTCAGGATCCGGGTGCGCGCCACGGGGCTGTGCCACTCGGACCTGTCCGCGATGGCCGGCGTACTGCCACAGCCCGCGCCCTTCGTACCCGGACACGAGGGCGCCGGCGAGATCCTCGAAGTCGGCGAGGGCGTAAGCCACTTGAAGCCCGGTGACCGGGTCGTCGTCTGCTGGCTGCCGGCCTGCGGGGTGTGTCCCGCCTGCAAGCGCGGCCAGACCCAGCTGTGCCTGGCCGGGTTCATGAACGCGGGCACCCCCAACTTCAAGCGCCCCAGCGGCGATGTGTTCGGCTTCGCGGGCACCGGCACCTTCGCCGAGGAGGTCGTCGTCGACGCGGGCTGCGCCGTCCCGATCCCGGACGACGTGCCCTTCGACATCGCCGCCCTCATCGGCTGCGGGGTCACCACCGGACTCGGCGCCGCCCTCAACACCGCTGACGTGGAAGCCGGTTCGTCGGTCGCCGTGATCGGCTGCGGAGGCGTCGGCATCTCCGCGATCCAGGGTGCCCGGCTCAAGGGCGCCGCCGAGATCGTCGCCGTCGACCCGGTCGCCTCCCGCCGCGAGGCCGCCCTCAAGTTCGGCGCCACGAGGGCGATTTCACCGGACGAGCTGCCCGACGCCAAGCAACAGGTCACCGGCGGCGAGGGGTTCGACTACGTCTTCGAGGTCGTCGGCCGCTCCGCCACCGCCCGCACCGCCTACGAGAACACCCGGCGCGGCGGCACCCTCGTCGTCGTCGGCGCGGGCGCCCTCGACGACTATCTCCAACTCAGCATGTTCGAGCTGTTCTTCGACGAGAAGCGCATCCTGCCCTCGATGTACGGCGGCGGAGACGTGCTGCGTTCCTACGAGCGCACGATCGCCCTGTGGCGGGCGGGTCGCGTCGACCTGGAGAGCCTGATCACCCACCGGGTGCCGCTGGCCGACATCAACGAGGCCCTCGACCAGATGCGCCAGGGGACGGCCCTGCGCACGTGCATCGAGATCTGAGGGCGCCTCTTCTACTGAAAGGACCTTGATGTCACTGCCACTTGAGGGCCTCTCCGCGATCGTCACCGGCGCCGGACGCGGCCTCGGCCGGGCCGAGGCGCTGGAACTCGGCCGGCTCGGCGCGGCCGTCGTCGTCAACGACTACGGGCAGCCGGGCCGGGACGGTTCGGGGGCGGCGTCCGCCGGTCCCGCCGAAGAGGTCGCCGCCGAGATCCGCGCGGCGGGCGGCCGGGCCACCGCCCACACCGGGGACGTGGCCGACTTCCAACAGGCCGCCGAACTGGTCGAGTTGGCGATCGCCGAGTTCGGCAGACTCGACATCCTCGTCAACAACGCGGGCATCCTGCGCGACCGCATGGTCTTCTCCATGACGGAGGGCGAGTGGGACGCGGTGATCCGGGTCCACCTCAAGGGCCACTTCAACACGACCCACTTCGCGGCCCGGCACTGGCGCGAGCGGTCCAAGGCGAGCGGCGCACCGGTGTACGGGCGGATCGTGAACACCTCCTCCGAGGCGTATCTCGCAGGCTCGGCGGGACAGCCCAACTACGCTGCCGCGAAAGGCGGAATCGTCGGCCTGACCACCTCCACGGCCCTCGCCCTCGCCAAGTACGGCGTGACCGCGAACGCCATCTGCCCCCGTGCCCGCACCCGGATGACCGAGGACGTCTTCGCCGGGTTCGGGGAGAGCGGCGACGGCCTCGACCCCCTCGCGCCCGAGCATGTCGCCCCGCTCGTCGGCTACTTGGCCTCACCCGCCGCCGAACGCATCAACGGACAGCTCCTCGTCGTCCACGGCGGCATGGTCGCGATCGTCGAACGCCCGCACGTGCAGGCCAAGTTCGACAGCAAGCAGGACATCTTCAGCTACGACGAGCTGGACGCCGTACTCACTCCGCACTACGCGGAGCGACCGCCGGGGGAGACGTTCGCGGCGGCCGAGGTGCTGGGACTCAAGCGGGAGCCGGGCACGGCATAGGGAACGCGGCGGCCCCGCCCGTCCGGAGACGAGCGGGGCCGTGTCGTGCGAGGTGGTGCAGGGCGCCTGACGTGTCGTCAGACAGCCGCGTACTTCGACTGCGTGGACTGCTCGGACGGCTTGCGGTGTCGGCCGTGGGCGGCCGCATCGCCGTCCTGCACCGAGACCGGGCCCCGGTGCTTGCCGTGGCCGGAGGCGTCGTGTGTGTCGGCAGACATGGTCTGCGCGGTGTTCGAGTCGTTCATCGGAAAGTTCACCCCGTTGCAACATGATCCTTCATACAGCCCGGCGATCTTATCCAGGCGTTCCCGGGGTGAAGCGAGGCGGATTGCCGTCCGGAACGACTTCGTTACCGAGCCGCACCACTTTGTTACCCGACGGCCACCCGGCCTTTCAACGGAGCCTCCCGCAAGGGCACCGGACGCGGTGCGACCGGCACCGGAGGATCCGGTTCCGACGGCTCGGGCGCGGCCTCCCCAGGCGCGCCCACCGTCCCGTCCCGAACCGGATCCTCCGGGCGTGTTTCCCCCGTACCCCCCGTAGCCGCAGGGGCCCCCACCCCCGGGCTTCCCGCGTCCCCCGTTCCCCCCGCCCCCCTGGGCACCGCGAACCGCGCCACACCGCACGGCACTTCCCGTGTGGCGTAGGGCAGTCGCAGCACCCCGTCCTCGGTCCACAGCCCGGCGCCCGCCAACCACCCCTCGGGCGCCGGGAGTTGGAGCAACTGCCGCTCGGCGGGCCGCCATACGGCGAACCAGGTGCCGGCCGGCCCGTCGACGCGTAGCGCGACCCCGCAGTTCTCCGGCATCAGCACCTGCCCCGGCTGGATCGCGAACGGCGTCACCGTGCAGTCCGGCAGCCGCAGGCACTCCGGGAACCGCACCGGCAGCGTGGAGCCGACGACCCCCCAGCCCAGCCGGTCCCCCCGGCCCGGCGACGGCGCGTCCGAGCTGATGAGGAGCAGCCCGCTGTCGGGATCGGCCGCGAGCAGCCGGTCGTCGCTGTCCGCGGCGATCTGCAGCAGCGGCGACACCTCCCCGTCCCGCTCCAGGTCGACCACGATCGCCTTGGTCCGCCCGCCGACCTCCCGGTCCAGGGCCAGCATCCGCCCCGCCCGGTCCAGCCAGACCCCGCCCGAACACCGCCCCGGGACCATCGCGAGATGCTCCGGCCCAAAGGCCCCGCCCGCCACCAGCCACACGGCGGTCGAGCGCCGGCCCACGGCGAGGGCGTACGCCTTCTCGCCCCCCGGCGCGGGCGGCAGCAGCCGCAGCCGGGTGTCCGGGTCCGGGCACTCGACCGCGCCGAGCAGCAGCTCACCGGTGCCCGGGCCGGTCGGGTAGAGCAGCGAGAACGCGTGCCGCCCGTCGACCAGCCGCCGGATGAGCACCCGCCCGTCGCCCATCGGCTGGACCTCGGTGCCGGGCTCCTCCGGCTGGTTGCCGGGCAGCGGCACGGCGTACGGCTCGGGGCCGTCCAGCGTCCACCGCTCCGGGAACAGACAGTCGCCGGCCGGCGCGAGGCGGGCGGCGTACGCCCCGTCCGCGGTGATCGCACACGCGGTGCCACCGTTCCGCGGGTCCCCGCGCTCGTCCCCGCATTCGTCCCCGTCCTCGTCCGCCGCCGTGGGCTCGATCGCACAGGCCGTCATGGTTCGGTCACCTCCGGCCACGAAACTAGTTTTCGCACGTACGGACGTGGGACCGATGAGCAGCCGCTTCACCAATAAGGGTGGCCAAGTAACGATTCGCCTGAGGAAACCGGGGCGGGTGTGCTGAACGGGGCCGTAGGCCCGCATACGGCGGCTTCAGCGGTTCAGCCGCACAGTGCGGCCAGGTAGCCTTTCCCCGTGCCCCGTCAGTCCGTACCCCGCCTGTCCGAAGTCATCGCCGCGCTGGAGAACCTGTGGCCCGCCGAGCGGGCCGAGTCCTGGGACGCGGTCGGCACCGTCGTGGGCGACCCGGACCAGGACGTCACCCGCGTGCTGTTCGCCGTGGACCCGGTCCAGGAGATCGTCGACGAGGCCGTGAAGCTGGGCGCCGACCTGCTGGTCACCCACCACCCCCTTTACCTGCGCGGTACGACCACGGTCGCGGCCTCCACCTTCAAGGGCCGCGTGGTGCACACCCTGATCAAGCACGACATCGCGCTGCACGTCGCCCACACCAACGCCGACCGCGCCGACCCGGGAGTCTCCGACGCCCTCGCGGGCGCGCTGGACCTCAGGGTCGTGGGACCGCTCGTACCGGACCCGACCGATCCGGAAGGCCGCCGGGGCCTGGGCCGGATCTGCGAGCTGGACCACCCCCTGACCGTCCGCGACCTCGCGGCCCGCGCCGCCGAGCGCCTGCCCGCCACGGCGCAGGGCATCCGCGTCGCGGGCGACCCCGACGCCCTGGTCCACCGGGTCGCGGTGAGCGGAGGCTCCGGCGACAGCCTCTTCGACGACGTACGAGCGGCGGGCGTGGACGCCTTCCTCACCGCGGACCTTCGCCACCACCCGGTGTCCGAGGTCCGCGCCCAAAACTCTCAGACCTCTCAGCACCCTCTCGCGCTGCTCGACGCGGCGCACTGGGCCACCGAGTGGCCCTGGTGCGAGCTGGCCGCCGCCCAGCTCGACGAGATCTCCGACCGCGAGGGATGGGACCTCAGGGTCCACGTCTCCAAGACGGTCACCGACCCCTGGACCGCCCACGCGGCGTCCACCACCACACCAGACTCAATGGGAGCCCCCAACTGAACGCCGCGCCCGCCGACCAGATCCGACTTCTCGACGTCCAGGCCCTCGATGTACGCCTCTCGCAGCTCGCGCACAAGCGCAACTCCCTGCCCGAGCACGCCGAGATCGACTCGCTGACCAAGGACCTCACCCAGCTGCGCGACCTGCTCGTGGCCGTGCAGACCGAGGAGAGCGACTGCGCCCGTGAGCAGACCAAGGCCGAGCAGGACGTGGACCAGGTGCGTCAGCGCGCCACCCGCGACCAGCAGCGCCTCGACTCCGGCGCCGTCACCTCGCCCAAGGACCTGGAGAACCTCCAGCGCGAGATCGTCTCCCTCGCCAAGCGCCAGGGCGACCTGGAGGACATCGTCCTCGAAGTCATGGAACGCCGTGAGTCCGCGCAGGAGCGCACCGCCGAACTGACCGAGCGGGTCGGTTCCGTGCAGGGCAGGATCGACGACGCGACCGCCCGCCGCGAGGCCGCCTACGAGACCCTCGACGCCGACGAGGCCACGGCCGAGAAGGAGCGCGAGATCGTCTCGGCCACCATCCCCGCGGACCTCCTCAAGCTCTACGACAAGCTCCGCCAGCAGCAGGGCGGCATCGGCGCGGCCAAGCTGTACCAGCGCACTTGCCAGGGCTGCCGTCAGGAGCTCGCCATCACCGACTTCAACGAGGTCCGCGCGGCGGCCCCCGACACGGTGGTCCGCTGCGAGAACTGCCGCCGCATCCTGGTGCGCACGTCCGAGTCCGGTCTGTAAGCGAGCAAGGAGTCCTGGGCGTGCGGGAGTTCATCGTCGAGGCCGACGGCGGTTCCCGGGGAAACCCGGGTCCTGCGGGCTACGGCAGCGTGGTCATCGACGCGACGACGGGGGAGACCCTGGCGGAGGCGGCCGAGTACATCGGCATCGCCACGAACAACGTCGCCGAGTACCGGGGCCTGGTGGCCGGCCTCCGCACGGCCCACGCGTTGGACCCGTCCGCCCGCATCCACGTCCGCATGGACTCCAAGCTGGTCGTTGAGCAGATGTCGGGCCGCTGGAAGATCAAACACCCCGACATGAAGCCGCTGGCGGCAGAGGCGGGCGGGGTGTTCCCGGCGGACCAGGTGACGTACGAGTGGATCCCGAGGGCCCAGAACAAGCACGCGGACCGCTTGGCCAACGAGGCGATGGATGCGGGGAAGCGCGGCGAGCAGTGGTCGGCGGCGAGTTCGACGGCGGAGTTGGACGTACGGGCGCAGCGGTCCGGGTCGCCTGACCCGGCGGGGCCGCCCGGGGACGCGACGGCGGGCGCGGCGAGTGCCAGGGCGGCACTCGCAGACTCCGGCTCAGACGCGCTCCCCAAGGGCCGCGGCCGCGACCGGCTTTCCAGCGCAGGCCCAGGCGAGACACCTGAGGGGCGCGGGGCTGTGACATCTGCGGCTCCGCCGCGCGGGCACGACCAGCCCCCACTGGCCGCCGCTGTGACGACAACCGACAAAACCACCGCCGACACCCGCGCCGCCCGCAACGTGGCGACCCCCAGCGCCGGTTGGGCCCCCGCAGACATGGGCGCCCCGGCAACCTTCGTCCTCCTGCGCCACGGCGAAACCCCCCTGACCCCCCAGAAGCGTTTCTCAGGCAGCGGCGGCACCAACCCCTCCCTCTCACCCGTAGGCCAGGACCAAGCCACCCGAGCGGCAACGGCGTTGGCAGCCCGAGGCACGATCCAGCACATCATCGCGTCCCCCCTCACCCGCACCAGGGAAACCGCCGCAGCCGTAGCAGACCGCCTCGGCCTGGACGTGACGATCGAAGAGGGCCTGCGCGAAACGGACTTCGGCGCCTGGGAGGGCCTCACCTTTGGTGAGGTACGTGAGCGATACCCCGAAGACCTGACCACCTGGTTGGCCGACCCCACGGCCCAACCGACCGGCGGCGGCGAGAGTTTCGCGGACACGGCAACCCGCATCGCCGCCACCCGGGACAAGCTGACCGCGGCCTACGCGGGCCGCACCGTCCTGCTCGTCACCCACGTCACCCCGATCAAGACGTTCGTCCAACTCGCCCTGGGCGCCCCGCCGGAGTCCCTGTTCCGCATGGAACTCTCGGCCGCCTCGATCTCCGCGGTGGCGTACTACGCCGACGGCAACGCGAGCGTACGACTCTTCAACGACACGTCCCACCTACGCTGAGCGCCGCCGCCTCCCGGGCCAGCACCTCGATCCGCCCCCAGTCCCGCGCGGCCACCGCATCCGCCGGGATCATCCAACTCCCGCCCACACACCCGACGTTGGGCAACGCCAGGTAGTCGGGCGCGGAGTTGAGCCCTATCCCCCCGGTGGGACAGAACCGAGCCTGTGGCAACGGCCCCGCCAGCGCCTTGAGATACGCCGTACCGCCCGAGGCCTGGGCCGGGAAGAACTTCATCTCCCGCACCCCGCGCTCCAGCAGCGCGACCACCTCGGACGTGGTCGACACCCCCGGCAGAAATGGCACCCCGGACCCCTGCATCGCCTCCAGTAGCAGCTCGGTCCACCCGGGACTCACCAGGAACCGCGCCCCCGCCCCCACGCACTCCTTCGCCTGCCCCGGAGTCAGCACGGTCCCCGCCCCCACCACGGCCCCCGGCACCTCACCCGCGATAACCCGCAAGGACTCCAGCGCGACCGGCGTCCGCAACGTCACCTCGATCGCCGGCAACCCACCCGCCACCAGCGCCCGCGCGAGCGGCACCGCGTCGGCGACGTCCTCGATGACGACGACGGGCAGCACGGGAGCGAGATCGAGCAGGGCCGAGGAAGACGGCAGCGCGGAAGACGGCGGCGAGGAAGGCATGGCCTCATCCTGCCGAGGTGATGCAGTGTGCGCAAAGGTCATTGCGCACACTGCAACGCATGCTTGATGGGCCGCTCAGTGACCCTCGAAAACCCTTAGTGGATCTCGTCCACCAACACATCCAGCGCCCAGGCCCGCCCCGCCTGCGAAGGCGCCTCGGCCTCCACCTCGTACCCCAGGTCCCGCAACGCCTCCACCAGCTCACCCGGCGTCCCCGGCGCCCCCGCCGAGGCCAACAGACTCCGCACGATCCGCCCCTTCGTCGCCTTGTTGAAGTGGCTGACGACCTTCCGCGTCGGCGCGTGCAGCACCCGCACGGTCGCCGTCCGCCCCGCGACCTCACCCTTCGGCTTCCACGCCGCCGCATACGCCGAGGACCGCAGGTCAAGGACGAGCCCGTCCCCGGCGACCTCCGGCAGCACGGCCGCCATCGGGGCCCGCCAGTGCGCGCCCAGCGCGCCGAGCCCGGGCAGCCGTACCCCCATCGAGCAGCGGTACGACGGAATCCGGTCCGTCACCCGCACCGCGCCCCACAGCCCGGAGAACACGAGCAGCGAGCGCGCGGCCCGCTTCTTCGCGGCGGGTTCGAGCGAGGCCAGGTCGAGGGCGTCGTAGAGGACACCGGTGTAGATCTCCCCGGCGGGTCGCGCGCCGGCTGTCCGCAGGTCGACGTTCTTCGCGATCTCGCCGCGCAGTCCCTCGCTGAGCCCGAGGACCTCGCGGGCCTTGTCCTCGTCGGCGGCGCACAGGTCGACGAGTTCGTCGAGTACGGCGGCGCGGGCGTCGGCGAGTCCCGGGAGTGAGAGCGATTCCGGCTTGAGGGGGGCACCGCGGCCGGAGGCGGCCTTGCCTTCGGACGGCGGCAGCAGGACGAGCACGGCGGGTTTCTCCTTAGGGGACTTCTGGGGAGCTTCTGGCTTACATGGGGGGCCTGCGCCAGCGTAAAGGGTGCGGGCCTGCGGATTGTGCCTACGCTCGTGTCATGCCCAGCCGCCGTATCCGGGTGACCGGCACCCCCGAAGCCCCGCTCCGCGCCGCTCTCACCGCGCTCCGCACCGAACTCGGCGTACCCGAGAGCTTCCCGCCGGAGGTACTGGCCGAGGCGGAACGCGCTGCGAAGGCACCGGCCCCGCCCGCCGAGGACGCGACCGACATCCCCTTCTTCACCATCGACCCGCCCACGTCCATGGACCTGGACCAGGCGATGCACCTGTCCCGTAGGGGGAGCGGTTTCCGGGTCCGGTACGCCATCGCCGACGTCGCCGCCTTCGTGGCCCCCGGTGGCGCCCTGGACGCGGAGGCCCACCGGCGCGTGACCACCCTCTACTTTCCCGACGAGAAGACCCCGCTGCACCCGCCCCTGCTGAGCGAGGGCGCCGCGAGCCTGTTGCCGGACGTGACCCGGCCGGCGGTGCTGTGGACGATCGACCTGGACGCGGACGGCCGTACGTCCGCCGTCGACGTCCGTCGCGCGCTCGTCCGCAGCCGGGCCAAACTCGACTACGCGACCGCGCAGCAGCGCATCGACACGGGCACGGCGGAGGAACCGCTCGCGCTGCTGAAGGACATCGGCGAGGCGCGCGAACGCCTGGAGGTCGAGCGCGGCGGCATCTCCCTCAACGTGCCCGAGCAGGAGATCGTCGAGCGCGACCACACCTACGAACTCGCCTACCGCGCCCCGCTCCCCGCCGACGGCTGGAACGCCCAGATCTCCCTCCTCACCGGCATGGCCGCCGCCGACCTGATGCTCACGCACGGCACCGGCGTCCTGCGCACCCTGCCGACCGCCCCGGACGGCGCGGTCGGCCGCCTGCACCGCACCGCGCACGCCCTGCACATCGACTGGCCGCACCACATGTCGTACGCCGAACTCATCCGCTCCCTCGACCCGCACCTCCCGCACCACGCGGCCTTCCTCCAGGAGTGCACGACCCTGCTGCGCGGCGCCGGCTACACGGTCTTCCGCGACGGCAACCTCCCGCCCGTCACCACCCACGCGGCGGTCGCCGCCCCCTACACCCACTGCACAGCGCCCCTACGGCGGCTGGTCGACCGCTACGCCTCCGAACTCTGCCTCGCCCCCGGCAACCCACCCGCCTGGGTCCTGGCCGGCCTCGACGCCCTCCCCAAACAGATGGCCGACGGCAACCGCCTCGCGGGCACCGTCGAGCGCGAGTGCGTCGACATCGTCGAGGCGGCCCTGCTCAAGAACCGCGTCGGCGACCTCTTCGACGGCTATGTGGTGGACGTCGAGGAACGCCAACCCACCGTGGGAAAGGTGCAGTTGGACACCCCGGCCGTCGTCGCCCGCCTCGAAGGCGGCACGACTCCGCTGCCGTTGGGGGAGCGGCTGCGGGTCCGCCTCACCCAGGCGGACCCGGGGACGTCGAAGGTACGGTTCGCGCCCGCCTGACCGCTTCCAGGCGGGCCTGAAGGGTCGCTACGACGCGATCGGCGTCGTCGGCGTGGAAGTGGACGGTGTCCACCTCCCGCCGTCGGCCGAGGAGGGTGAAGTAGGCGACGGGCTCGGTGAGTTGGAGGGTGACGGAGGTGCGGAAGCCGACGGGGAGATCGAGTTCGCCGTCGGACCGGCGCCGGGCCACCCGCAACTCACCCCGGGCGGAGGCGATATGACTCAGAGGGACGAGCAGATCGGCGCGGGTGGCCCGTCGGAGCCGTAGCCCCTGGGCGTCCAGCAGGTGCGGGCGGGCGACAGCGGCCGCGTGCAGGGCGGCCACGGACGCGACCGCGAACAGGCCCAGGACCGGCACCACTTGGTGGAGCACCGGCCAGTCCCGCAGCAGCACCGACATGGTGAGCGTCTCCAGGACGCACGCGAGCGCCGACCCGGCCACCAGGGCCCGTCGCGCCCGCGCATACCCGAACACCCGCCCGCCGCCTGCCCAGTTGGTCCTCATGGGTTCAGTGCAAATGCTGACGTCGCGGCAGTGTCAAGCGCCAAGCGGCGCGCCGAACCACAGCCGCAGGGCCTCCGAGGGGTCGTCCTCGGTGCCGTCCGTGTCCGACGCCCACGCGGTGAACCCGTCCGGCCGCACCAACAGCCCCGCGAGTTCCGGGTGTTGGGGGCAGCTGGTGGTGAGGACGTCCACCAGACCCTCGTAACCGGCCGCGCGGGCCCGGAGTTTGGGGTCGTCGGCGAGGTCGAGGAGGACGGCGCGGCCGGTGTGGAGGTGGTCGCCGAGGCGGGTGCCGTCGGCGAGTTCGAGGTCGGGGGCGCTGCGGCCGGTCAGCGGGTGGTCGCCGGGGAGGTCGTAGCGCTGCCAGGCGCCGGAGATCCGCTTGACGAAGTACGTCGTCCCGTCGGCCGTCCCCGCGAGGTCGCCGACGATCCCGCGCAGGGCACGGGCGTGCGCGTCGGGCCGCATGATCGCGATCTGGGCGCGCGTCCAGTCCAGCACCCAGGCGCCGATCGGATGCCGTTCCGCGGTGTAGGTGTCCAGCAGGTCGGCCGGGGCCCGGCCGCTCACCACCAGGGCGAGCTTCCAGCCGAGGTTCATCGCGTCGCCGACACCGAGGTTGAGTCCCTGTCCGCCGAACGGCGAGTGCACATGCGCCGCGTCGCCCGCGAGCAGTACCCGGCCCGAGCGATAGGTGTCCGCCTGACGGCAGTTGTCGGTGAACCGGGTCGCCGTGTGCAGCGCGTGCACGGTGACGTCGACTCCGGTCACGCGGCGCACGCTGGCCTGCAACTCCTCGGTGGTGACCGGGGATTGGCGGTCGGCGGGCGGCCCGTCGAACTCGATGGAGACCATCCGTCCCGGCATCGGGCCGTAGGTGTACATCCCCGTGCCGGTGGCGTTCCAGCCCTTGCGCAGACCTTCGGTGCCGGTCATGTCGGCGATCGCCTGGTAGCCGGTGATCTCCGGTGCGGTGCCCGGGAATGCGATCCCGGCGAGCTTGCGCACGAGGCTGCGGCCGCCGTCACAGCCGACCAGCCAGTCGGCGCGAACGGTCTGCGGCGCGGAGCCGTCCGTAGGCGCGAGGTGGACGGTCACGCCGTCCTCGTCGGCGTCGTAGCCGGTCAACTCGACCTGCCTGCGCACCTCGACGCCGAGTTCGTCGGCACGCCGGCCGAGCAGCCGCTCCAACGGGGCCTGCGGGACGAACCGGCCGACCTCGCCGGGCGGACCGACCTCCGCGAAGGCGGGGTCCGACGCGTCGAGCAGATCGGCCCGCAACGTGATCCCGGCGAAGTGCCCGGCGGACTTCGGCGGCGGAGCGGCCCCGTCTCCACTGCTCTGCGTCCGCAGGAACTCCTTCATGCCGTTCGCCGTCTCGACCTGCACCTCGGTCAGCGCGGGCAGCAGCCCCCGCCGGTAGAGGGAGACGGCGGTGAGGGTGTTGATCCCGCCCGCCTTGACGGTCTCGTCCACCTCGGCCAGCCGCTCCGCGACCAGCACCCGGGCCCCGCCGAGCCGCAGCTCACAGGCGAGCAGCAGCCCGATGGGCCCGGCTCCGGCGATGACGACGTCGTAGTTCGTGTCAGTGTCCATGCCTTAAGTGTAGTCACTAAAAAATTATGTTGGCTACACTGTTCTCGTGAGTGAGAGCGTGAGCGAGAGCAAGGACGCGGCCGAGCTGCCGCTGAGAGAGCGCAAGAAGCGGGCGACACGGCAACGCATCTCGAACGTCGCCTCGGCGCTGTTCCGGGAGCGCGGCTTCGACCAGGTGTCGGTGGCGGAGGTCGCGCGGGCCGCCGAGGTGTCGACGATGACCGTCTTCAACTACTTCCCGCGCAAGGAGGACCTGTTCCTCGACCGCATTCCGGAGGCGGTCGAGATGTTCAGCGGGGCCGTACGCGACCGCGCCCCCGGCGAGACCCCGCTCGCCGCGCTCCGCCGCCTCGCCCTCGAACTCCTCGACCGGCGCCACCCGTTGGCCGGCCCCGACAGCGGATTCCCGGACTTCTGGGAGGTCGTGGCCGACTCGCCCGCCCTGCGCGCCCGGGGCCGCGAGGCCCTGGAGGAGATGGAGAACGCCCTGACCACCGCCCTCACCGAGACCGCCCCGGACACCCCCGACCCCGCCCTGACCGCCGCCCTGACCGTCGCCGCGTACCGCACGGTCTACGTCACCACCGCGCGCCGCGTCTTCGCGGGAGAGGGCGCGGAAGGACTCGTAGCAGACCATCGGGCACGGATCTGCGCGGCCTTCGACGCGTTGGAACGGGCGCTCACCCCGGCATGACACGCGGCCCCGGTGCGTTGCACCCTGTGGAGGGAAGGGGGTGCGGCCGGTGAGCGCACGTGAGCAGGCACTGTGGACGAGGGCGAGACTGGGCCGCTGCGGCCCGCCACTCGACCTCCTGACGGCCCGCTTCGACCGGCACGTCTACGCCCCGCACGCGCACGAGGAGTTCACGATCGGCGTCTGCGTCGGCGGCTCGGAACTCATTGACTACCGCGGCGGCCGCGTCCGTGCGACCCCGGGCTCCATCGTCGTACTGGCCCCCGGCGAAATGCACACGGGCGGCCCGGGCAGCGCCACCGACGGCTACGCCTACCGAGCCCTCTACGCCGACCCGGCACTCCTGACGGACGGCATCCTCGGCGCGGCTCTCCCGCACTTCCGCGAGCCGCTCCTCGACGACGCCGAACTGGCCGTAGCACTGCGCGTGGCGCACACCCAACTCAGCGCCTGCCCGGACCCGTTGGAGGCGGAGTCCCGCCTCCCGTGGCTGCTGACGGCCCTCGCCCGCCGTCACTCCACATCGTGCCCAGCGCCGGACGAGATCCCGGGCGCGGCGTGGGTGGCCCACGCGGTAAGGGACCGTCTGGCGGACGAACTACTCACCCCACCGTCGCTTTCGTCCCTGGCGGCGGACTTCGGCCTGTCCCGCTACCAACTGCTCCGCGCCTTCCGTACGACGATGGGGATACCGCCGTACGCCTGGCTCGCCCAGTACCGGGTGACCCGGGCGCGGGGTCTGCTGGAGGCGGGCGGGCGGCCCGCCGAGGTGGCGGCGCAGGTGGGCTTCGCGGACCAGGCGCATCTGACACGGTGGTTCCGGCGGGTGCTGGGGGTGACGCCTGCGGCGTACCGCAACAGCGTTCAAGACCGCGGGCGCTGACCGGTCCGACACTCGCCCTATGACTGCACGCGGCTGGATCCTGTTCTCCCTGATGGGAGTGGTGTGGGGCATCCCCTACCTGATGATCAAGGTGGCGGTGGACGCCCCGCTGTCCCCGTCCATGGTCGTCTTCACCCGCTGCGCCCTGGGCGCCGTACTCCTGCTGCCTTTCGCGCTACGACAAGGCGGCCTGGCCGGGACGGTCCGCGCGCACTGGCGCCCGATGCTGGCCTTCGCGTGCATCGAGATCATCGGCCCGTGGTTCACGCTGACGGACGCGGAACGGCACCTGTCCAGCTCTACGGCGGGGCTGCTGATCGCGGGCGTACCGATCGTGGGCGTGGTGACGGCGAGGTTCTTCGGGGACGCGGAGCGACTGGGCGCCCGGCGTGTGGCCGGTCTCGCGCTGGGCCTGGCCGGGGTCACGGTCCTCACGGTCCCGCACCTGACGGGCGGCGACGCGCGCTCGCTGGCGGAGGTGCTGCTGACGGTGCTGGGCTATGCGACGGCGCCGCTGATAGCGGCCCGCTACCTGAAGGACGTCCCGACGCTCCAACTGACCGCCCCGTGCCTGGCGTTGGCGGCGATCGTCTACGCCCCCGCGGCGGCGGTGACGTGGCCGTCCTCGGTCCCGTCCCCCCAGGTCCTGGCGTCCCTCGCCGGCCTGGGCGTGATCTGCACGGCGGTGGCGTTCGTGGCCTTCCTGGAACTGATCAAGGAGGTCGGCCCGACCCGTTCGACGGTGATCACGTACGTCAACCCGGCGGTGGCGGTGGCGGCGGGCGCGCTGTTCCTCGGGGAGAGCCTGACGGTGGGCATCGCGGTGGCCTTCACGCTGATCCTGGCGGGGTCGGTGCTGGCGACGGCGGGAGCGTCGGGGGGATCGTCGGGGTCGGGCGAATCGGTGAGGTCGGCGGTTTCGGGAGGGTCGACGGGATCGGCGGTACCGGAAGGATCGGTGGGATTGGGTGAACCGGTGGGGCCGTAAGGGTCGGCGGGGCTGGTCGACCGGTGGGGCCGGCAGTATCGGGTGACGGTCGAGGGGCCGGTGCCCGCCCGGTAGCATGGTCGACACGGCAGACGAGCCGGGCGGACGGCCGCGTGGAGTGCCCCTAGGGGTACTTCCCGAGGAACGTCCGGGCTCCACAGGGCAGGGTGATGGCTAACGGCCACCCGGGGTGACCCGCGGGACAGTGCCACAGAAAACAGACCGCCCGGCGCTTCGGCGCCGGGTAAGGGTGAAACGGTGGTGTAAGAGACCACCAGCGTCTGAGGCGACTCAGGCGGCTAGGTAAACCCCACCCGGAGCAAGGTCAAAAGGAGCGCCGCCGTAAAAAGCGCGCTCTGCGCGGACGTTCGAGGGCTGCCCGCCCGAGTCCGCGGGTAGACCGCACGAGGCCGGTGGCAACACCGGTCCTAGATGGATGGCCGTCGCCGGGAGGATCGTGAGGTCCTTCCGGACACAGAACCCGGCGTACAGCCCGACTCGTCTGCCGCCAGGGACCCTATGGCCAGGGAAATTGCTGGTCAGGGGCCCTTTTTCCGTAAGTCGAAGGGCTTCATCAGGCCCCGGTCCGTACCGGTCCAAACCGGTACGCGCGGCTGTGAACGTAGCCACGAAGGTAGCCACCCACGCGGCCACTCGGCCTGATCAGTGGGCTGCGGTCAGCGGTCGGAGATGCGGGTACGGCCCTGTAGTCCTAGCTCGGACATCAGGGAGCAGGCCTTGTCGAGGTGCCCGTACACAGTCCGGCGCCGAGCAGTCAGCGCCGGCCCGTCAAGATCATCGCCAAGCGGGCTGGCGCATCTGCGCCATGTCCCCGCTTCAGACGCAGATCACGATCTTTCCGCGTGTGCGTCCGCGCTCGGCGTGCGCGTGGGCGTGGGCGATCCGCTCCAGGGGGTAGGTCTGTTCGATACGGGGTGTGTAGCGGCCTTGCCGGCCCAGTTCCGCGGCCGCGGACAGGAGGGTGGAGTCGTTCTCCGCGTTGACCACATGCGTGCCCAGGCGCTGCCCGCCTGCGTGGTCGGCGACCGTCGCGACACGCGTCGGGTCGCCCGTGATCGCGACGAGGTCGTCCAGGGATCCGGAGGCCGCGGTGTCGAGCACGATGTCGACGCCGTGCGGAGCAAGAGCGGAGAGACGCTGCGCCAGGCCGGGGCCGTAGGTGATGGGAACGGCGCCGAGAGAGCTGAGGAACTCGTGGTTGCGCTCACTGGCTGTCCCGATCACGGTGGCGCCTTGTGCCACCGCAATCTCGACTGCCGTGCTGCCCACACCTCCGGCGGCGCCCTCAACGAGAAGGGTGCGCCCCGCGAGGGAGCCGAGCGCGTTCAGGCCACGCATCGCGGTCACAGACGCTAGACCGGCGCCCGCGGCCTGCTCATCGTTCCACATGTCGGGGGCGTGGGCCCAGGCCGAGAGGACGACCAGCTCTGCGGTTGCGCCGGTGACACCGCCCAGCCCGAAGACGCGGTCGCCGATGCTCACCCCCTGCACTCCGTCACCGACTTCGTCGACCACGCCGGCGGCGTCGCGCCCGGGAATGGCGGGCAGCTCCAGGGGAAGCAGCTGGCGCAGGGCGCCGGCGCGCAGCTTCCAATCGATGGGATTGACGCTGGCCGCCGCGACGCGGACACGTATTTCACCAAGTCCGGGGTGGGGCTCGGGGGCCTGCTCGATCACCAGGCTCTCCGCTCCGCCGTATTCATGGAAGCGGGCTGCACGCATAATGTCCTGCCTTGCCTTTATGGGTCGAAATGATGGTGTTCATTCGACACCCGTTACTCTGACGAGGTGCGGATCGGTGAGGTTGTCGAGCAGGCAGGCGGCCACCCGCCCCGAAAACCACGATCCTGCCCGTCGTCGGAATACCTGCCGTTGAGTCGATGCTCCGGAAGATATCCAGAAGGTCGGTCACCATCTGGATACCAAGACCGGAGACGGGGGACCCTCGATGACGCAACGGCCACCGCTGCCACCCGACTTGTTCGACGAGCTGTGCCCGTCCTCGCTGCTGCCTTTCCGCTTCGGTGACAAATGGGCACCCCTGGTCCTCCGCTGCCTGGAAGACGGCCCGCGCAGATACTCCGAACTCCGCGTGCCACTGGGCCGCGTCACCCCGAAGGCGCTCACCCAGTCGCTCCGCGGCTTGGAGCGGAACGGGTTCGTGTCACGCACGGTGCACGCCGACCCGAAACTGCGGGTGGAGTACGCGCTGACACCGCTGGGCCGCAGCACGCTGGAGCCGCTGGCCGCCGCGTGCCGATGGGCGTCCGAGCACTGGGACGAGCTGCTCGACGCACGCGAGGGCGGCTTGGGCGGCCTCTCCTCTATCGGCTGACTCGAAACCGCGTTGGCGCGGGTCGCGCCCGATGAGCCGCACCTCTGTGTTGTAGCGAGCTGGGACTACAGGGCCGGTGCGGCCGCCTCCGCAAGCATCGGTGGGTCTCTCTTCGCAGGCGACAAAAGCACCACCGATGCTTCCTTGCTGTCTGCCCCCAGGCCGGTCTGATTGCCATCGGTCACCCGCGCGAGCCACCTGGCTGACAGTTGATCAGAGCGGCAGGACTGTTCGGGTGGACCTGACTCAGCGGGCACGACCCGGCACCCGAAGTCGTCGGCATCGATCTCACCGGTGAACGCCCAGCCGGTCATGGCGCTTCTCCGGTTCGTGGGGTGGCTCTGAGGCGCTGGGATGGCGGGAGTACCGCCCGATGTGAGCGCCACGCGTCTCGCGCAGCATGTAGCGCAGTACGGGCCCCGCCTCCAGCAACTCGCTCCGCCGTCGCGACCTTTGGGTCTGCGTCGGCTTCTCCGTGAGCATGAACGCTCTGTTCCGGGCTTCCTTGTCGGCCGGAGTGACGGGCGTCAGCTCGTGGTGACCAGTTCGTCGAGTAGCTGCTCCAACAGATTGTTGTCACCGAGGAAGCTCTTCACCGAGGCGTCCTCGTTGCGTTGAGGGTCCATGCCCGACCAGTTCAGGGCGTATCCCGCGTCGGCGCCGAGTTGGACAAGGAACGCCCGCTGGGCACGGCCGTTGCCCTCGCGGAACGGGTGGAGGACGTTCAGGTCGCCGTACAACGTGGCCAGTTGGATGACGAATGCCTGCCGGAGGAGATTCTGCAGATGGCCGGCGGAGGCGAGACGGCCGAAGATCTCTCCGGCGTAGGGCACCAGGTTTCTTGCTGGGCAGAACGGTGTGCGCTTGGCGATGTTCACGGTGCGTAACTCGCCTGCCCACGGATAGATGTCACCGAAGATCGCGGCATGGAACGCTTGGAGATGGCCGAGGTCGTACGCGCCGGGTAGGGGGCGTTCGGCGAGCATGACGAGGCGCGCCCGGGTGATGTCCGCTCCCGCTGCCGCGAGCGGCTGATGCTCGGTGATGCCGAGCTTGTTGCGCAGTACGCCGTTGGGCATGGAGTACGGATCGTTCACCCGGCCCGCCGCCCCGAAGTCTGCTTGTGGCGGGCGATCGCGCGGGCGACAAGGGTGTCCGCGTCGAGGTCGCCCTTCACGTATGCCTCGGTGTCGCGGTCTGAGGCAGTGGAGGCCTGGAGCCCCTCGGCCTCAATGGAGCCGGTGGCCGAGGCGACGGCCGCACGCCTTGCCGCTCGGCCGCTCAGCGCCTCGAAGGCCTCGACGGACAGCAGGACACCCTGGGGCTTGCGGTGGGCACCGATCAGGACCGGGTCAGCATCCGCGCCGGACTCCGACAGGTCAGTCAGGATCCGCGACAGTCGCGCGCGCGCGTCGCTGACAGTCACGACCTCAGGAATCTCCATGCTGTCACCGTACCCATATAGAGGCCTGATTCTGTACAGATTCTAGTACGGATTCCGGTGAATGTCCCGCCTCGGGCGGCCCTGGAGGTATCCCCAACCCCGTCCCGGAGGCTGCCACCAGCCGAGACTGCGAGGTCCTCGCCGATGTCGGCGGTCATACCGCTCGCCTAGGTGGCCACCAGAACCCGCCTCTCCGAGAACGACGAAGCCCCCGTCCGGACCGCTCCGGCGCGGGGCGCCTCCCTGCGTAGCCATCAAGGTAGCCACGGAAACGTTCTCCCTGCAGGTTTGTGCACGTCATAGCGGTGCGGTGATTCCCCCCGGCGTACAGCCCGACTCGTCTGTCAACAGGGCTCTGACCTGGCCTTATGGGCCGGTCGGAGCCCTTTCCCGTGTCTGGGGGCTTCCCGCTTCTACCTGCGAGTTCCCGGGAGTTCCCGTGGAAGTGTGCACGCGTTGTGCACTGGAATGGCCGTCCTGGCGGTGGGTCTGATGAGTGATGCCGCCGACCCGCGGGAGGGAGCCACTGGCAGCCGAGGTTTCGATCTCGATACGTGGGTCCGTCCTCTGTGCTCTCGTGGTTGCCGGGGTTGCGGCCTACGCCTCGTACGTGCACCAGCGGGAGTTCGCATTGCAGGGCGGAGCGGACACGGTCAGCGCGTCGTTGTGGCCGCTGTCCGTGGACGGCCTCTTGCTCTTGGCTACGGTCGGCCTGCTAAGCCTTCCGCGACCCACACTCGCCGGGCGCGAGGTGCGGTGTGGTCGGCGTTCTTGCTGGGGATCGCGGTCTCGCTGGCTGCGAACGTCGCGGCAGCCCCGGCTTTGGAGTGGAAGCCAGTGTTGGTCGCTGGGTGGCCTCCGGTGGCACTGCTGTTGTCAGTAGAGCTGCTGGTGCACCGCCCGGATGGCATGCAGGGGGAGCGGGGAGGGCGAAGGGGGCAGGAGAAACGCGAGCAGCTGCACGATGACGACGACCCGTTGCTGGCGCAGGCTCGGCTGCTTGACGCCCGGCACCGGGAGCTTCACCAGCGCCCCGCGTCGGCCGAAACTCTGCGGAAGGAGTTGCGAGTTGGGGCCGGGCGATCGCGGCAACTGGCGGCTCTGGTGAGGAGGAACCGCAGCGCCGGGGCGGCCAGCGAGGCACCTGTGCCTGATCGGACACAGGGATCTCACCAGTAAGGCCTTGGTCGTACTTGCGCGACGCGCCACTCTCCGACGCTGCGTTCGCGGATGCTGTGTTTCCTGCACTGAGGTTCGAACCACTGAACGGGCCACCGGTGAGCGTCGGGTTCTCCGAACCCGGCTCAGGGGGGGCAGTCGATAGCGCGGGCGGCGTAGCAGATGCGTGGCGTCGCCCCTAGCGCGAGTGGGAATCTTGTCCTGCGGCTCTGGTCGGCATGCGCGTTTTGTGTGATGTGCGGGGCGCGTCGTGTACGAGCTGTGAACCGGCTGTGGCACGCTCGGTAGATCCTTCGCCTCTCCACGACCGGGAGTCGGCGACCGATGGCGTGAAGTGTCCAGGGGGACGTGATGGTGTTCAGGCAGGTACGTGTCGCAGTTGTGGTGGCTGCGGCTGCCGTCGGCCTTGCAGGCGCCGCTCCGGCAGACACCCCGAAACCTCAGGACTCCCAGGGCACGAAGGTCGGCTACTTCTCCTACGAGCCTTTGGCCGGGGACAACAAGACCGTGGGCTACTTCTCCGACCAGCCCTTGCCGGAAGGCGAGGTCACACCCGTGTCGCGGCTTCCGGGCGCCGTACAACGGCAGTTGGCGAGCGGTGGTGTCGTTGCGCCGCAGGCTGATACGCCTGATGGCTACAAGCTGCGCAAGGGCTCGCGCAGCACTGACTACGTGTACAAGTCGGCGGACGTGTACGCCATCGAAGCCAACTGCGATTCCAACGGGTGTCGCCCCGTTCAGCAGGTCAAGGTCGCCATCAAGGAGTACGTGCGCGGGCGAACCTCGAAGTACTGGGAGATCACCTTCTACGGCAGCCGCTGGACGGGGCCGTCCCATTTCCACATGGACTACTTCTACGAGTGCGGCGTCAACATCCCCAACGCCTCGGACGAGACCTGTTCGACGTGGAAGAGCGACGGAGCGCAGGGCCATGGTTCCGGTGTCGCCGTGAACAATCAGCAGATCGTGAAGAACTTCGGCCGCACAGCTGTGGTCACCAAGTTCCCTATGATCAATATGTTCGTGACCTTCGCCGACGGTTCGCACGCGGTCGGCGACGACGGGAAGTCCGGAGAGAAGTTCCGCGGCTGGGACGTCTGCGTGACCAACACGACCACCAAGCTGTGCCACAGTACCGGCGACGGCAGTTGAGCCGGTGTACAGCGGAGGACAGCGACAGTGAACTGGACTGAGTTGCGGGACCTGCTGGCCCGCTCGCCCAAGCCCCCCGTAGTGGGCCTTCACACCTCGATCCAGCCCCGGCGTGACAACGGCCACGGCTGGCCTCCCGCCAGTGTGGTCAGCACCTCCACACGCTTCGCCTACCGTCCTCCCCACGACTGGTTTCTCGACCACGGCAACGGAGACATCTCCCTCGACGTGCGCGAACCGGATGAGGGCCCCCGAGCGGAGGACGCGCCGCACGGGCTGGAATTCGGTGCGCAGTTCCCGTGGGACCTCGCCCCCGAGCCGGCCCGCCTGATCACCCCCGTGCCCGGCCCGGCACTGACAGAGGCGACGAGCCAGGGCGAGCCGACGGCGGTACGCCACGAAGGACGGGATGCCTGGGCGGTCACTCTGACCACTCCTTCCGTCCCCCACCCGCTGTACGTAGCCGTCGACGCCCGGACCGGCGTCCTTCTGGCGGCCGAGGTCAAAGAGGCCGGATACCGGGAAGAGCTGTCGGAGCTGGAGTTTCCCGGAGAGCTGCCGGACAGCCGCTTCCAGTGGAGCGATGCCATGGCAGAGGTGGAAGAAGCCCACCAGCATCGACGCGACGAACTCGCCGCGCACTACCGCGAAAAGGCGCTGCCCGTCCCGGCCTTCTGGCCCGGCGGCCGTGGCCACTTCGAACCGCACGTGTTCGACGGTGACCTCGCCACCGGCGTGCTCGCGATCGACCTGTACAACGACGGAGCACCGCAAGAGACGCCCGCCATGGCGGTGCTCATCAGGCAACAGGTGGACACCGCGCCCTTCGAGCCCGGCTGGGTCGCGGACCCACAAGCCTTCGTGCACCGGTGGCGGGACGGCAACTGGCAGTGGACGCTGGCCTTGTGGGGACAACCGCTGTCCCCCGAGCACCTGGAGCGCGTCAAGGGCTCCATGCCCGAAGGCTGAGAACGGCGACGGCACAAGTCACCGACCGTACGGAATCGCCTGTGCGATGACCTGGCCCCTATCGGCCCCGCCTCACCATCTGCTTGGAGTGGATCAACCGTAGCGATGAACGGACCCTCACTGAAGGCGCGTTGATCCGCCACGCAGCTGAACTACCTGCCGCGAGTGGTCCGATACCTGAACTGGCGCAGCGGAAGGGGAATCGACAGGCGGACCATGTTCTTGGGCGACCTGGCCCGGAGCGAGCGGCCTCGGCCGACGAGCGGCGAGCGGCGAGCAAGACGGGGGATGGTCTGTTGGGGGCGCCGGGATCAGGCCCCGTGCACGTCGTCAGCCCGTTGACCTGTACTCCGTCGTCGCCTCGGTGTTCGTCCGGGCGCCGGAACGTGGCTCGGGCGGCTAACGATGATCACATCGGTGATGCCGGAGAGCCTCAGGAGCGCGTTGCGGGTGGTGTCGTGTTCCTGGATGGAGCAGGACTCGTCGTAGATGAAGACGGTCATGTGCCGGTAAGCGGTGTTGTCGGAGAGGTAGCCGATGTAGTCCTCGAAGATCTCCTTCTCGAAGGTCTTGAAGTCTGCCGCTTTGCGTGCATATTTCACCTCGACAAGCAGCTCCAGCGAAGGGATTCCGAAGTCCGCCCGGTATGTGCTGTGGCCCATGCGTCGGAGGGTTTCTTCGTCGACGAGGTCGTCGAAGACCGGTCGGAGCATGAGCCAGAGGATGTTCTGGATTTCACGCTCGGACGTAATAGGCCACTTGATCGGCTTTTGGAGATCATCGGTGTCGTATCGCCACTGGCGCATCGCAGCTTCGAACCGTCGCAGGAGGGCTGAGACGTGGTCGTGGCTCAGGAGGATGTCGTCGACGCTGGCGGTGACTATTCGTGTGACTGCGTCGAGGAGCAGTGCCGCTCGTGGTGCACCAAGCTGTCCCATTTCCGTCAGGACGACGCCGCTGAGCAGTCGGGACCGCAGTTGCCTCAACTCGGCGGGGTCTATGTGCAGAGTGCCCTTCGCCGTGGCTGCCAGCCAGTGAAAGCAGGCGGCATCCACCAAGTCATGGATGGTCCGGGAGTCCACCCTCAAGTCGGGTGTGGTGCCGATGATTCGCCGGGCGTGTTCGTGGAACAGGCTGAGGAAGATGGGGGCGGTGCTGAGCCTCGGGTCTTGGAGTACCTCGGCCAGCCATGCGTGTGCCTGCGGGACGTCGTCGTGGGTGGCGTTGATGGCCAGGGCCAAGCCGATGATTTGCCGGGCGTCGTTGACGAAAGTAACTCCGTCAACCTGGAAGGGATTCTTCCGAGCGAGGGCTGGCAGGCCAGCAGTCAGGTACTCCCGGGCGGCTTGGGACGCAGTCGAGGGGAATGAGGTGAGGCCGTAGCCGAGGACTGCCAGGCCGTGAGAGTGGGCGAAGCGGTCCTCGTTGTCGGTGAGCCATGTCAGTTCCATCGGGTTGACATCCCAGTCGAAGCTCAAGTCGCGTCCGCCCAGGATGTGATGGGCGAGCAGGCCGTCAAGATTGCCAGGTGCGTTTGCTCGCCGGATGAGCCCTTCCAGGTGCGCGGTCTGTGCGGCTAGGAGGGTGCCAGTAGGTGCGGCTGAGTCGGACCCTTCCAACGCGGTCACAGGAACCACCTGCTGGAGCGCAACTTGGTGGTGACGGCATCGGCGTTCCAGTTCCGTACGTGGCGCAGATGCCCGAGAAGCTCGGCGATCAGGTCCGAGTACAAGATCGTCACTGGGGTGCGTGACGGGTACATGTTCCGCCATGACATCGACGTGAACCGGAACGCCTGCCCTCCCAGGTATTCGATGTCGGTGAAGGTCGACTGGGGGTGGAGCTTGAGCAGGAGCGGTTTGGGAACGCCGTGCAGGGCGCTCTTGAGGTCCATAGGGCCGCCAACGGCCACGAGCAGTTCGCGTTTGCCGATGGGTACGGCATGGCCGCGCTCCGGGACGTAGTGACCCTTCGTCCGACCGTCAGCTCCCCAGCTCGGAATCCCTGCGCTCGTGCGGTCGAACATCACCCAGTCGTGGTCGGTACTCACGTGCACGAACGCGAACTCGACTCTGGCATAGGTTTGGGTGAGACGCTGGACCAGTTCCTTGACCGCGGTGGCTTCAATGTCCTTGAGCGGTTTGAAAACGTGGAAGACGAGGCGTAGTTCGTCGCTTCTCTGCCAGGCGTTGCGATTCCTGATCGTGTCGATGCAGTCCGTCAGGGACCGCAGAAGTTCGCGAGGGTAGTCGTCGTAGTCAGCCTCCCGGGACGTATTCGAGAGGAGGTAGTTGCCGTCCGCGCTGAATACGGTGGTGATGCCAACCACCCGCTCGGGTGTGGTGAGTCGGGTCTCTTTGACGTGCGCGCTGCCGATCCCGATGACCAACTCGTGTGCCAGGGTGCGTGGGGCGGCGATCACGAAAGGAATTCCGCCCAACTTGGCGTAGCAGGCCAGGGCAATGCTGTTGAGTGGGTAGGCGAGTTTGCTCAGCCGAACTTTTCGATTCGTACCTCCTGGACGGGTACGCCCTGCCCCATGAAGGCTGATTTCGCCACGAGATACGGACTGTTGTCGCCCGTGCCCTCTCTGACAGCCTCGGCTGAGGCACCCGCTTTGTCGGGTTAGCCTGGATAGGCGAGACAGGAGTACAGCCCGGCATGGCCAGCACCACCCCCACCAGTTCCGGATCGGATCCGGCACCGCGTCCGAAGCGACGCACGTTCACCGCCGAGTACAAGCTGCGCATGGTCGCCGAGTACGACGCCGCCCCAGCAGGGGAGAAGGGCGCGGTCCTGCGCCGTGAGCGGCTGTATCACTCGCACATCATCGAGTGGCGCCAGGCCCGCGAGGCCGGTGCGCTCGGTGCGCTGACCGACCGGCGGACCTCGGCGGTGCGGCCGAAGAAGGCGGCCGAACAGGCCGAGCTGGAGCGGCTGCGCGCGAAGGTGGCGCGGCTGGAGAGGGACCTGGCCCGCCGCGATGCCGCGCTGGAGGTCATGGGAAAAGCCAACGCGCTCTTGGAACTGCTCTCCGAGAGCGCGGACTGAAGCATGCCGCCGACCCGGTCGTGGATGACGCGTTCACCGGTGTGCAGGGGCAGTTGGGCATTGCCGCTGCCTGCCGGCTGGCCGGACGCTCACGCGCCACCCACTATCGTCACCGGCATCCGGTGCCCCGGGTGCGCAGACCGCGCCCGACACCAGCCTCGGCTCTGTCGGCCGCCGAGCGGGCCCAGATCCTGGCCCTGCTCAACCGGGCCGAATACGCAGACCTGCCGCCGGCCCAGGTCTGGGCGCGTGAACTGGACGCCGGGCGCTACTGGTGCTCGGAGCGCACGATGTACCGCATCCTCGCGGCGGCCGGGCAGTCCGGCGAGCGCCGCCGTCAGGCCGCCCATCCCGCCAAGGTTGTCCCGCAGCTGCGGGCAGACGCCCCGTGCCAGGTCCTGACCTGGGACATCACCAAACTCCGTGGCCCCGACAAAGGCGAGTGGTACCACCTCTACGTGATCATCGACATCTTCAGCCGCTATATCTGCGGGTTCACCGTCGAGCGCGCCGAGTCCGCCGAGCGGGCACGTGAGTTGATACGCGAGACCATCGAGCGCAACGGGATCGTGCCCGAGACCGTGCATGCCGACCGCGGTACCTCGATGACCTCGAAGAAGGTCTCCCAGCTGCTGATCGACCTCGGGGTCACCCGGTCGCACTCACGCCCGAAGGTGTCTAACGACAATCCCTTCAGCGAGGCGAACTTCAAGACGATCAAGTACTGCGGCGAGTATCCGGAGTCCTTCAACTCCCTTGCCCACGCGAGGGAATGGTGCGAGGGCTTCATCTCGTACTACAACCACGAGCACCGTCATTCCGGCATCGGCCTGCACACCCCCGCCTCCGTCCACTTCGGCACCGCCGACCTGGTCCGTGAACAACGAGCCGCGACACTGGCCGAGGCATACGCCCGCCATCCCGCACGCTTCGCGCGCCGACCCGAACCACCCGCCATACCCGAGCAGGTCTGGATCAACGAACCGAAACAGGAAACAGAACCCGCCCGACAGAACACATAGCCTCAAACCGTCTCATTTGACTTGACAGCTTCGTGCGCCGTGGAAAGCGCTGTTTGACCGAGTGGAGGTGGAAGACCTGCGCCGCGAGCCCCGTCGCAGCGGGGCGAGCGTAGCTGACGGCAGCCTGAACCGAGAGGTGTCGGGGAGGGCGAGAGCAGCCGTGACAAAGCCGGGACGGCCCAGCACTGCCAGATGGGTCGGGTCCGGCGAGCGAGACGCAGAGGTGTACGCGAGGAACCGGCGTTTACGTCCCGTAATGAGTCACCGGCTCAAAAACCTGGTAGATCCGGGCCGGATGGCGGCGCGCAACCGCTTCCGTAGTCAGGAAGGCGGGGAACTTCCGGGCAGGTCTGGAGTTGCAGGCCCGGGAGGTCACGGTGAAAGTCTGCGGCGTAACCGTGGCGATGCCGCCGGGACAGAGTCGGGCACCTCCTGCGACGAACGGTCAGCAGTGAACACGGGAACCCTCCCGCATCCGCCACAAGTCCGCGACACCAGCGCGGAGTTCGAGGCTGGACCCACCGTCGGTCGACCGGTGTGGGAGGGGGCGGAGCCGCCGTAGTACTCGGAGCCGGGGAGAGCCCGGCGCAAGGGGAAGGGCGGCAGCAGTTCCATGAAGGGAAGGAGGCTGTAATGCCAGAAGACGCACCGCCGAACGGCGGCGCTTCGGAAGAAGATTCCCCGGTGGGGGCCTTCGGCCGGGTACTGGAGATGCAGGCCAAGCTTCACCGTTGGGCGGTGGCCGACCCCGGCCGCCGGTTCGACGACCTGTTCAACTTCGTTCACGACCCGGCGACGCTCATCGTGGCGTTCGACCGGGTCGCGGGCAACCAGGGAGCCCGGACCGCCGGCGTGGACGGCATGACCGTCGCCGACGTCGAGCGGGACATCGGGACACCCGGGTTCCTGGACGGTCTGCGCTCGGACGTGAAGTCCGGCGCGTTCCGGCCGCTGCCGGTGAGGGAGCGCAAGATCCCCAAGCCGGGCGGGGCCGGAAAGGTGAGAAGCCTCGGGATTCCTTCCGTGGCCGACCGCACCGTTCAGGCCGCACTGAAGCTGGTGCTCGAACCCATTTTCGAGGCCGACTTTCTGCCGGTCTCCTACGGGTTCCGGCCCAAGCGGCGGGCTCAGGACGCGATCGCGGAGATCCAGCGCTTCGGCTCCAAGGGATACCACTGGGTGCTGGACGCCGACATCGAAGCGGCCTTCGACAACGTCTCCCACTGCACCGTCATGGACGCCGTGCGGAAACGGGTCAAGGACAAGCGTGTTCTGGCGCTGGTCAAGGCGTTCCTCAAGTCGGGCATCCTCAGCGAGGACAGCCAGCGAAGGGACACCCACACCGGCACCCCGCAGGGCGGCATCCTCTCCCCGCTGATCTTCAACGTCGCGTTGTCGGCGCTCGACGAGCACCTGCACCGCGACTGGCTGCCCGGCGGGCGGATGGATGGCCAGTACCCGCGCCGCAAGCGCCGTCGGCACGGCCTGCCCAACTGGCGAATTGTCCGCTACGCGGACGATTTCGCGATCATGGTGCATGGCTCCGCAGAGGACGCGGCGGCCCTCCAGGACGAAGTAGCCTCCGTGCTCGAACTCTTGGGGCTGAGGCTGTCACCAGCCAAGACCCGAATCGTGCACATCGAGGACGGGGTCGACTTCCTCGGGTTCCGCATCCGGCGGCGCCGCAAGCGAGGAAGCAACAAGTGGTACGTCTACGCGTTCATCGCCGCGCGGCCCATCCGTTCGGTGAAGGACAAGATCCGTGCCCTGACCCGCAGGACGTCACAGGCTGACCCCAGGGACGTGCTGATCCGGCTCAACCAGATCATGCGCGGCTGGGCCAACTACTTCCGGCATGCCGTCGCGAAGCACACGTTCCGCATGCTCGGGGCCTTCCTCTGGCATCGCGTGATCATGTGGCTCAAGACGATGCACCGCTGGTCGTGGAAGGACGTCCGCAGTCGGCTCCTCGGCCCGCACGGGTCATGGCTGCCGATCACCGCGGACGGGGTCGAACTGATCAACCTGGCGCGGACACCGGCGATCACCCGGTACCGCTACCGGGGAGACACGATCCCCAGCCCCTGGCCCACAGCCTGACAATCAGCCCGATGGCAGGAACTGTGGAGAGCCCGGTACTCGGAGACGGGTACGCCGGGTTCGGAGAGCGGTCTGGAGAGACGGGCCGGTGGCAACACCGGAACCGCGCTTCAGGCCGACTCAACCGGCCGACCGGACACGGAACTGGGTATCGACCTGGACTGAGATCGACTGGCCACGATGGCGTCCTGTCTAAAGGTGCCGCCTTCAACCGATATGGCGAAGACCGCGTCGACGTCGTCCATGGCAAGTTCGCGCAGTTGGAGGCGCTGACTTGAAGGTTCCGCCGGGTCAGGTAGCCGTGCGCAGATTGTCGAACGCGGCACCCACACAATTCGGTCCGTACACGGCAAGTGCCCACAGAGCAGTGATCTTTGCTGCTCCGGTCCAGAGGTCCTCGGCGGCCACGGGCGGGCGGAACGCGCGAACGTTGAGTCGTCGCTCCATGAAGGGGCGAGAGTCTAGATAGCGCATGCCACCGGTGCCGCAGAGGTACGTGTTGGCACCGACGGCACTGGTGAGATCGACCAGACGCTCCGAGCGGTCCGAGGAAGCGATGAGGTCGCTACTGCGCACGACGGTGCCGCGCCAACCTAGGAGATTCAGCAGGGCACGGGTGGTGGCCTCTGCAACGGCTGCGGTGCTTGCTGTCTCCGTGAGGGTATGGGCGACGGGTTCGAGCGCGGCATGCAGCAACTGCCAGTGGGGGCTGGTGTGGTAGTACTGCGCGGGCAGTTGATCGAGGCGGCGCGTGGCCCGCTGCGGGTCGGCGAGTTGAGCATCCCGAATCAACGTTGCGCGGCCCTGCGGGAGATGGGTTTCAACAGATAGCCACTGTTGCTGCTGCGGGTTGTCGAGTGTGGCGAGGCGGGCGCGGTGCTGGTAGTCGCGGCGGACGAATTGGACGTCGTCGAGGACCACCCAGATGTCGGCCGCGTACAGCTTCGCCAGAGTGGAAAGGCGGGGAAGCAGGTTGGGCTGATGGATCGCGCACGAGCGCACGGGCCATGTGCGAGAGGGCGCGGCTGCACGGCTAAGCAGGTAGGAGCCAGCTGTCGTAGCCGCGGGTGCGGAGACGGTCGAAGGCATCGCGGACCCTTTCTGGGACGTGCTGCTCGATGGCGAACCCGCGCTTGGGGTACTTCAGCACCCGCTCCATATCGCCCATGAGCATGTCGATGAGCTGCTTCTCGTCGTCGTGGGTCGATACGTACTCATCGAACGACAACGGCTGGGAGGTGCAGACCGGCTCCACCTCAGGCCACTGCTTGCGGCATGTCGCGTAGGCCCGACGCTGCATGTAGGGCATGGAGATCAGCAACAGGGTGGTCACCGCGATGCCCGCGTTCTCCAGCACCTCGCGGGAGAAGCCGATGTTCTGGCCAGTGTTGGTGGCCTTCGGCTCCAGCAGAATCGTCTCCTCCGGCATTCCGAGGGAGAGCGCGTGTTCGCGGTAGTGGGTCGCCTCGCCTCGGGGAAACCGCTCCTTGGTGGCGGCGCTGGTATCGCCGGTGAAGACCACGACTGGGAACATGCCGGCGTGGTACAGGTCGGCGGTGGTGGTGGCCACACCGAGATCGAGGCTGCCGAGGGTGATTGCAGCGGAGCAGGGTCGCAACTCGTGCCCCACCTGGTGGAAGTCCCAGATGGCGCGGGCATCGGCCCGGTCAGCATCACTGATTGCGGCCCCAAGGCGGTCTGTCACGTGTACTCCTCGCTGTTACGAACGGTCTTGATGCTGCGTAGTTGATGTTTCAGGCCGTATCGGGTCGCGATGTCCGATGCCTGGTCGAGCACGGTGTACCCCGCGCTGCGGGTGGCCGGGTCTGTGAGCAGGACATGGGCATGCGCAGTCTCGATCTGGACGCGCTGGAGCGGGGTCTCGAAGCGGCCGTTGCTGCGGGCGGTATCGATGTAGGCCAGGGCCTGAGTGAGATCGCCAACACCACGATGGGCCAATGCGAGTTTCTGTTGGGCGGTCGCCCAGTCCTCCGGCTCGTCCAGTTCCTCGAACCACTCGGCTGCCCGCTGCATGACCTGGATGGCGAACTCGTTGCCGCCATCCTTGGCGAGGGCAGTGCCGATCCAAAGCAGGGCACGGGCGCGGTCGGCGGAGCCGAGCCTTTCGTCGTCCGTGAGTAGCTGGTAGCGGGTGGCTGCGGTGGTGTGGCGTCCGGCCATCTCGGTGACCACGGCCAGGGAGAGTTCGATCTGCGCGGCTCGGCGGGGGATGCCGAGTTCGGTGAACACATTGTGCGCGTCGGTGTACAGCCGCTTGGCGGTCATCAGGTCCTGAAGGGTGCCCTGGAGGCGCCGAAGGTCGCCGGACAGTACCAACGAACGCCCGTACAGATACAGACCCCGATGATCTAGGTTGTGGGGCTGGATGCGGCCGAGCCAGCGTTCCAGCAGGGTGGCAGCGAAGGCGAAGTCCTGACGATCGAGGCACACCACAATCCGCTCCAGGTCCTCGGCCCAGGTCTCTTGGTCGGCGATGGCGGGCGACTGCATTCCGTTTTGTCGCCGCCCCAGTGATCCCTGGGTGAGGAGTTGCTCGAAGCGGGCCTGAGCGGTGGCATCGGCGCGGGCGAGGGCTGTGTCGAGGATGGCCTGAGTGTCGGGATAGGGGCATGTATCCGTGCCGAACTTCTCCCACTTGGAGACGGTGCGGATGCCGACGCCGAGGTGCGCTGCGTAGGTACGCACGCTCATGCGCAGAGCCTGTCGCAGCAGACCGGCCTCGCGGCCGGTCCATCGCCTCACGCTCGCCACAGGGCGCCTCCCTCCTGGCGTCAATGGAAGCACGCACGGTAAGTGACGGGCCACGGAAGTGCCACAAAGGTGCAACGGCCGTTCATTCCCGCCGGACTGTAGGTGGGTCAGGCTCGATGAGTCCCATTCGCCCACCCCCGTTGTGGAGATCATCGCGTGGTCACCCTTACCGAGCGCCACTCGGTCCCGGGCCCGGACGTCTACGGCTTTCTGCGGCTGACTCAAACCACACGGGGCCGGCGCCGCGTCTTATCGGCGGTTGTGGACGAGTATTGCCGGGCTCACGAGTTGACGCTGGCCGCCCTATTCGTCGAGCACACCCCCATCGGCTTCTTCTCCCCGGCCTTCGTCGGGCTGCTCGACACCCTCGCCTTGCCAGAGGCATACGGCGTCGTCGTCCCCTCCCTCGGCCATCTCGGCCCCAGCCGTACGGCAGCCAAACGTGCACGGATCATCTGCGGCTTCGGCGCCCGACTGCTGCCGGTGCGCTTCCCGGCCTCGACCATTCAGGATGCTGACAGATGCCACTCATGAGCCTGCTCAACACCCCCAAGATCGCGCTACCCAACTGCCCTAACTCCCTCCAGGCCGTGGGAGTCATTGCTGGTCGTGCCCGCGCCAAATGTAATCGGGGCACGCGATCGACAGCCGATCGGAAAAACCTTGTGGGCGACCATGGGAGGGGGCGGTCGAGCATGGTGACCACGGTTTTTCCGTCCCCAATCCCGAGGTATGAGGAAGTCCGCCCGCCTCTGGTCTACACGAGGGTGTGGAAGAAGATGCTGGCGAGACTCCCCGTAACGGCTCGTCGCGTCGTGCGAGTAGCGACGTGCCCGTATGTAGCTCATGGGCGGACGGAGGGCTCGCCGTGACATCTTTGGCGGCCATCGCGCCAACGTGCCCCAGAACCCTTCTTCCTCTCCGCGTGTACCCCGGATTCAACATGTCCTTCGAGCGGGACGAGGGCTCCACGGGTGGCGTTATCGCCGATGCAGACCGGGCTGTGCCGGGTCGCGCGCGGGTTATCGTCCGGGCCGGGTTGCGGTATTGGGGCTGGCCGGGACTCATCGAGTCCGCCGATGTACTCGTCACCGAGCTGGTCACGAACGCCCTTGAGCATGGGATCGGTGATGTCGGGCTCCGTGTGTATCTCACCGACACGCACCTTCTGATCGAAGTGCGGGACGGCTCTCACCAACTCCCCGTACTGCGCAAGGCGGCTTCCGGCGACGAGAACGGCCGCGGCCTCTTCCTTGTCCGCGCCATCTCCGACGCCTGGGGCGTCAGCTCTGACGGCACGACGACCTGGTGCTCCCTCCCTCTTGCGAGAAGGAACGACGACATGGAACACGGTGGTGGCACTGTGATCCCCGATCTCGGGTGCGCGGAGACCAAGTGGGTTCGGAAAGAGGAGTTTCGGGCGACTCACCTCGCAGCGGGAAACGCCTACCGCTTCACCCGCGTCTACCTGGGCGCGTACCTGAATCCTGACGACGGCTTCGGGGACATCGAGGATCTGGCCACGATCGGGCGTGTGCTGATGGCCAACGCCGTTGCGCACACCCGCGTGCCCGAGTACGCCGTGATCACCATGCGGTGGGCGCTGCTCCAGACCGGCGAACTCGTCTTCCAGGTGCACGACAGCCGCACCGAATTCCCGGACTTCGACAAGGCCGTGAGCCGGGAACCGGCCGAGGGCGAGCGACCTCGTGGCCTGTGGACCGCCCGCCGGCTCGGAGCGGAAATCTCCTACGCCCCCACGCACGCGGGAAAGCTCGTCCAGGCCCTCATCGAGCCCCACGCACTGTCCGTCTGACCCCCGCCGAACCCCGTCCCCGTGACCGGCCGCCGGGGTGCCGTGCGCCGTGCCTCCCCCGTCGAGGCCCTCATCCCGGCGGCCAACTCCCCCCTGACCAACTCCCCTTGAGGTCCCGATGTCCCCATTAAGGGCGCTCGTGCCCGGTCCCAAGACGTTAGTCCCGCTCACCATCGGACGAGCGGGTGTGGTGGGATCCGCTTCGAAGTGCCCGCGCAGGTACGGGAAATGCCGATGAGCGGTGCTGTTCAGCCCCAGTTTCATCCGGCGGGATTCGACGGTGAGTTGCGGACGGCGCTCGATGACATGCGGGCTGGCCGGTGGCGGTCGACGTGCGAGCTGTTGAGGAACTGCCGCACATGGGGGGTGCGCACCTCGCGCAGCCAGGTCCTGGCGGCGGCGCTGGTTGCGGCTCAGGGGGACGCGGTCGAGGCGTGGTTGCAGGAGGAGCCGAGTGCCGACGCGTTGATGATGAGGGCGCGGGTGAGGGTGCAGCAGGCGCTGGGTGCGCGCCGCGCGGGGAAGCGCGGGGTGGGGTTGCTCGCGGATCGTGCCCGGGCGGCGTGCTTTGAGGCCGCGCGCTACGGGCCTGCTGATCCGGTGCCGTGGGTGTGTCTGGTGGCGCTGGCGCAGCTGGACTGGCCCGAGGAGGGGCGGCGGCGTCCCGAGCATCAGGCGCAGCCCCCGGAGTACATGCTGCCGTCCGGGCCGTGGGTTTTGCTGCACGAGGCCGACAAGCGTGATCCGGGCAGTCGCGAGGCGTGGCACCGCATGATCCAGGCCCTGCGGGCGTACGGAGCGAACCTCCACGACGTGGTCCAGTGGATCCGCTCGTGGGCGCCGGACGGATCGCCGCTGTTGCTGCTGCCGCTCTATGTGCATGCCGAGCACTATGCAACGGGGCGGGCCCGTGGCGCGCTCACCCCGTTGTACTGGACCAGCGACCCGATCTCCCACTACGCGTGGCGGGCGTTGGAGGGGTGGTTCTGGTACGCGGACCGGACTGAGTGGTCGGCGCAGGACCTGAACCACCTTGCGCAGGCGCTGTTCTCCACAGGCCTGTATGCGGAGGCCGCCCCGGTCTTCGAGGCGATCGGACCGTTCGTCACTCCGGAGCCGTGGAAATACATCGCCGAGGCGCCGGACCTGTGGCTGGAGCAGTTCGAACGCGCCCGCGACAAATGCCTTGCGGCTGCGGCGGGCGACACGCGATACGCGGCTCGACGCCGGTGACCGGCCACCGAAGCACCTGCCGGGCCCCGCCGTCCTGGCGCTCCCTCATCTCGCAGGCCATCGCCGGCCCCTGGTCGTTCCACCGTCCCCACCCCGTTTCCGGAGGTACTTCCGTTGTCTTCCCCAAGAACCCATCGCCGCGCCCCGAGCGATGAGGACACGTTGCGGCAGATGGGCTACAAGCCCCAACTGGCCCGCCGCATGGGCCCGTTCGGCAATTTCGCGCTCAGCTTCTCGATCATCTCGGTGCTCTCCGGGTGCATGACCCTGTTCGGGTTCGGGCTGATCACGGGCGGTCCCGCCGTCATGTTGTGGGGGTGGGTGGCGGTTGGTCTGACCGTGCTGTGTCTGGGTGCCGCGCTCGCCGAGGTCACCTCCGCCTACCCCGTCGCCGGAGCCCTCTTCTACATGGCCGGCAGACTCGGCGGCCCCAAGTGGGGCTTCTTCACCGGGTATCTCAACCTTTTGGGCCTGCTTGGCGGTATGGCCGGCGGCAGTTACGGCATGTCGCTGTTCGTCGGCGCCTGGCTCAACCTCGAGTGGGGCTTCACCCCCACCCCCGGACGGACGATGGCCATCTGCGGCGCCATCCTGCTCCTGCTCGCCGTCCTCAACCTGTTCGGGGTGCGGCTGGTGGCCGTGCTGAACTCGATCAGTGTGTGGTGGCACATCGGCGGCGTCGCGGCGATCGTCGGTGCCCTGGCCCTCGTGCCTTCCCAGCATCAGTCGGCAAGTTTCGTGTTCACCCACTTCGCCAACAGCACCGGGTGGGGCAACCCCCTCTACGTGATCGCGCTGGGGCTGCTGCTCGCGCAGTACACCTTCTGCGGCTACGACGCCTCCGCCCACCTCTCGGAGGAGACCACCAAGGCACAGACCTCGGCTCCCCAAGGCATCGTGTACTCCATCTTCTGGTCCTGGATCGTGGGCTTCGTCCTGCTCGCCGGGATGCTGTTCGCGATCCAGGACTACGCCGGCACCGTCGGCACCGCGACCGGGGTGCCGCCCGCGCAGATCTTCCTCGACGCCCTCGGCCTGACCGGCGCGAAGATCCTTCTGCTGGTCGTGATCGTCGCCCAGTTGTTCTGCGCGAACGCGGGCCTCGCCTCCGCCTCACGGATGGTGTTCGCGTTCTCCCGCGACGGCGCCCTGCCCTTCTCCACAACCTGGCAGCGGCTGAGCCCCCGCACCAAGACCCCGGTCCCGGCCGTGTGGTTGTCGGTAGTCGTCCCCTTCGTCCTGGCCCTGCCGTCGTTGTACTCGCTGACCGCGTACTACGCGGTCACCGCGATCAACGTCATCGGGATCACCCCCGCCTACGCCATCCCCGTCTTCCTGCGCCTTCGCGCCGGGAAACGCTTCACCCCGGGCCCCTGGCACCTCGGCCGCTGGAGCAAACCCATCGGCTGGATTGCCGTCACTTGGGTCGCCTTCATCACCGTGGTGTTCTGCCTCCCCCAGGTCTCCCCGGTCACCAAGGACTCCTTCAACTACGCCCCCGTCGCGCTCGCGGCCGTGCTGTTCCTGGCCACCATCGGGTGGATGACCCGCGGGCGACGCACCTACGGCATCCCCGAGTACGGCACCGAAGGCGAGCGCGCGCAGATGGCGGAGGACGTCGTATGACCGACAGCTCCCGCGACACCGCAGCCGACGGCCTCGCCCAGCATGAGGCCCCCGACTTCGAGACCTTGCGCCACCTGGTGAAGCACGACACGGTGAAAACCGTGTTGCTGGCCGTGCCCGACATGCAGGGGCGGCTGACGGGCAAGCGGTTCGACGCCGGCCACTTCATCGATCACGTCGTGCCCAAGGGCAGCGACATGTGCGCCTACATCCTGGCCACCGACGCCGAGATGCGCCCGCTCGACGGCTTCGCCCTGGCCTCCGCCGACACCGGCTGGGGCGACATGAGCGTGCTCCCCGACCCGGACGCCGTCTACCAGCTCGCCTGGATGAAACGCACCGCCCTGGTCTTCGCCGATGCCCTGGCCAACGACGGACAGCCCGTCAGCGTGGCACCCCGGCGAATCCTGATGCACCAGCTCGAACGGCTCGCCGCCCGCGGCATCACCGCCCAGGTCGGTCTGGAGACCGAGTTCGTGCTGAGCTACGCCGACACGGGCGAGACCGGGCGGCGCGGGGCGCAGCCGGTCGCGAAGCGCAATCTCGACTACGCGCTCGACCACCCGCCGGTGCTCACCCGCTACTTCGACGATCTGCAGGAATCCCTCGCCTCGATGGGCTGGCCCATCGAGGCGATCAAGACGGAAAGCGCCTTCGGGCAGGTGGAAGTCACCTTCCCCTACGGCGATCCGCTGCGCGCCGCCGACGTCCACCTCCTGTTCAAGCACGCGGCCCGCACTCTCGCCGAACAGGCCGGTCTCGTGGCGAACTTCATGGCCGCACCCCAGACCGGCACCGGCAGCGGCTGCCACATCCACTTCTCCCTCCTGGACCGTGACGGCGTACCGCTGTTCGCCGAAACCGACGGGCACATGCCGGACAAGGCACTCCACGCCATCGGCGGGCTGCTCGATGTCCTGCCGCACCTGGCCCTGCTGTATGCCCCAACTCCCAACTCCTACAGGCGTTTTGTGCCCGGAACGTTCGCCCCGACGACGCTCACGTGGGGCCGCGACAACCGCACCTGCGCCATCCGCGCCGTCGGCCACGGCGACGACCTCCACCTCGAAAACCGCCTCCCCGGCGCCGACACCAACCCCTACCTCGCGATCGCGGCCGTCATCGCCGCCGTGCTGGCCGGCCTCGACCACAAGCTCGACCCGCCCCCGCCGTACATCGGCAGCGCCTTCCAAGACGCCAAGGCACTGCCGGTGCACGGCTCGCTGGAGGAGGCGCTCGCCGCTCTCCGGGACTGCCCGCTGCCCGCGAAAGACCTCCTCACCCCGGAGGTGGCCGCGCACTACACGACCGCGGCCCGACACCAACTCGACCTCCACCGCACGACCGTGACCGACCTCGACTGGCGTCTGGGCCTGGGCCCGGCCTGAGAGCCCCCCGACCCCCGCGCGCGGCAGCCCCGTCATCGCCAACTGCCGCGCGCGGAACCGCACTTCGCCGCCGACAGCACAGCCCCCGCTGTGCCGTCGGTGACGGAGAGGCGGACCCCCTTCGTTCCCCGGGACCAGACGGTGGCCCGGGGGACGAAGGGCCAGACCGGCTACTGCTCGGCAGGCTGGCGTGGGAAACCACATGGCAGATCAAACCGCTGGAGCTGGAATTCGGTATTGATCCCGATGGGTCAAAACCACCTTCCGCACCCGGATTGCGGGAAATGAAAATGACCGCCCAACAGCAAGGAATCAGGCACCATGACGTATGCGGTACACCAGGAAGCCGGAGCACAGTTCGATGAACTCGGACGCCGAATAGAGGAGATGCTCCCGGAGGTTCTTCCCCTGGTGCGGTCGGTCACCTCTCTCCCGATGCCGGAGGTCCTCACCATCCGGCTCATGAAGGCCAAGGCGTGGCTGAAGCTGCGCCAGCGGGAAGAGAAGAAGTTCCTCGTCTCTGAGACCAGAGAACTCGAAGTCGGCCCGCAGACGGCGATGGTGGCCAACCGTGCGTTGAAGGACCGGCAGCGAAGCCGCGCAGCAGTGCAGGACATGATTGGCGCGCAGACGTTCCAGGACAGGCATGGCCGTCCGCACTCCTGCTCCTGCCGGAAACCCTGGCCAAGGCGGGTCTGCTCGTCGGCGACGACTTCTTGTGCAAGACACTGGGACACGAGTTGGTTCATGGTGCTCAGCACGAGGCCGGAAAGGGACGGCTGTTCACGCTGCAGGACAGTTTCTTCCCTCATCTGCGCCGGAGTCAGAATCTGCACTGGTCGTTCCTGATGGAAGGCCATGCCATTTGGGCGGACCGGCAGATCACCACACGGATTCTGGGCTATGAGGTGCCGCTCGGCCCGAATGAAAAGCACGCCGATCCGAAATATCTGGAAGCCCTATACCAGATCAAAGGGCGTGAAAAGTCTCTGCAGGTGTATGGCGATGGAGCCCGCGCGGTGGCCGATATCGTCCAAACACACGGACTTGAATCCTTCAACCGGCTCTGGTCGGACCCGGACCTCCTCCTCATTCCCACCTTCCACCAGGCCGAGAATCCGGCCGAATGGTGCGCTCGGTTCTCCACCGCCGATACCGGCAGCCGCAGTTGACCTGACGATGCCCCGCTTCGGAGCATCGCGCGCCGTGTCCTAACGGCGATGTGAACCCCCTTCGTTCCCCGGGACCAGACGGTGGCCCGGGGGCGAAGGGCCCCACGCAACCGACCAGACCGATCACTTCTCGACAGGATCATCTGTGACCGACACCCGCTTCACCGTGCTGGACGAGACCCAGCGCCATCCCGACCTGGCCAAATGGATCTCTCTGATCCTTCGCCAGGTGGCACCGACGGTGAACGAGATCACCGGCCTCCCGCTCCCGCCAAAGGTCCGCTTCCGCCTGGTGACACCGCAGGCGTGGCGGGAGGAGGCCCGCCAGGGCCAGCACCGCATCCTGGCCCGCGACATCGCCGATCTGGAGCTGACCCCAAAGGAGATCGGCGGCATCCGGGGCGGGCTGAAGGTCATGGGATTCGTCCCGGTGGTGGTCTGGCCCCTGGTGCTCGCCAGTACCCAGGAGGCCGAGGACGGGCACGACGAGACGATCGTCGCGCCCAGGGCCCTGCACCACGGCGGCCTATTGGTCGATGAGGCCGCTCTGCACCAGCTCCTCATCCATGAACTCGTCCACCAGATGCAAACTGGTGCCCGCGGCGGCGCCGTGTGGGCGACGTTCTTCCCTCAGAAACGGGGGATCGCAACACCGGGTGTCTCGACCGTTCTTGAAGGACACGCGGCCTGGGCCGATCAGCAGGTCACCGCCCGCCTGCTCGGCGCACCGGCCGATCACCGGCAAGCGCCGAAGTCGCTGCGCTACCGCCTGCACAACGCGCTCCCCGGCATCCGCCGCCTCGGCCCCAGCCGCGCAGCGTACGAACAGGGCTCCCGCCTCATCGGACAGGCCGTCACCGAAGGCGGCACCGACCTGGTCAACCAGATCCTGAAAGACGTGACCTACCTCCCCACCGAAGCGGAGATCACCGATCCCATGTCCTGGATCTACCGCATCGAGCGGGGGCTGCCCCGTGCGTGATCTCCTGTCTCGCCCAGCGAGTCTCGACGACGTAGGCCGCATGGAGCGCATCACCGGCGTCGTCCTGGACCTGCTGTTCGACCTGGCCCAGCAATCCGCCCGCTTCGGCTCCTGCCCGCAGCCGTGGGCATCACTCGCTGCCTACGACGCCGACGACTTCGCGTCCTTCACCGCTGGAGGGCCGGCATGAAGTCTCTCCACGTCGCACTGCTCGACTTGACAGACCGCCCCGCCCCCGAACCCTCCGAACAGACCGACGCGCCCGCCCGCCGTGTGGTGCGGCACGCGATCGGGCTGCTGCTCCTCGCCTGCTACTTCCCCCTGGCCGTCACGGCAGTGACCTCCGGCCACCTGTACGGCCTGTCGCTGTCGTTGACGACACAGACCAGATACGCGGTGATCTACGGCCAGTTCAGTGTCGCGACCATCGTGTTCTGGTGGCTGTGCTGGCTGGTCTTCACCCGGACCCTGCTCAGCCGGGTCACCCCCCGCCAGCGCCTCCTCCAGCGCGGCGCCGCCGTCCTGGCCGGAGCGGCGGGCATGTATTCAGCCGCGCCGTTCTCCATCGCGCTCGCACAGGTCGTCGGTCACGCCGTGTTCGACTGCGTCCTGGCGTGGCTGGCGCTCGAAGTGTGCCGGTCCCATCGTGTCTCCCTGCGAATCGCCCTGCCCCGTACGGCAGTTGAGCGTCTGCGTGACTGGCAGATCTCGATCACGGTCCTTTATGTATGCGTCGGCGTCGGCGGCGGCGTTCTCTCCTTCCTCCTGGTCCACCTCATCCGCTGGACCGGTGCCAGCGTGCCGGTCATGAAGGGCGGCCAGATGGCCACCCTCGGCGTCGACAACCTCGGGACCCTCGCCATCGGACTGGTGTCGACGGTGGCACTGGAAGACGTGATGATCGTCGCCACCACGACCGCCCTGATGACCGCAGTACGCCGGCCCGCATGGCAGATCTACACCCTGGTCTGCATACCCGAACTCCTCCTGCACGCCTACCTCGGGCTCCCCGCCATCGGCATGCTCGTGTTCGCCGCAGGCCGCGTCTGGCTGTACCGGCAGTACGGACGCCTTCTCCCCTTCATGGCCGCCCACTTCACCTTCGACCTCGTCGGCGGCGGCCTCATGCTCATGCAGGGACTCCCCTTCTGGTACCGGCCCGCCCTGGGTCTCCTCTTCAGCCTGGTCGTCTCGTGGGCCGAGAACCAGCTGAAGAAGGCGGCGAAGTCGGCTCGTGCGCATGCACAGCCCCCGCCCGTCACCCTCGACGGTGACCCGCCGAGGCCGACGGACCGTCCGGACCCGGTGAGTATCCAATGACCTCTACCTTCGTGCCGCGTGTGAGGTCCGGCCACCTCTACAGGCGGATGCGCACCGGTGACTGGGATGCCGACCAGGCCATCAACTCCGGCCCTGTGCCCGCCGAGTGTGAGTCTCTGCAGCAACAGACCGGAAGCACCACCGGCAGTCCACCACAACGCGTGAAGCCCGTTGGGCAACGCACGTGCTCCAGCCGGGATTCGAAGATCCACCTCGACCAAGGAGGAACCATGACCGCGCGAGACCACTTCACCGATCCGCCCCCACGCCGCCTCGGGGCGCTGGGCATCATCCGGACCTCCGCCGGTGCAGTACTGATGACCGAGAAGGGGCAGGACGCCCTCAGGGGCGTGGAGCGCAAGCCCTGGTTCCACCCGGGCGGCTGCGTGGAGGAGAACGAGCCGATCCTCGACGGCCTGGTACGCACCATCAGCGCGAAGCTCGGCATCACGCCGAAGCCGGGCCGCCTGCTGGCCGTGCACCACATGTACGACCAGCAGCACAAGACGCACCTGTCGAAGGAAGGAATCAACTTCCTCTTCGACTGCGGGGTCATCGACGAGGACACGCCATTCGTGTTCGGCGGCAGCATCCAGGGCGCGCGGTGGTTGCTTCCGGACGAGCTGGATGAGCACCTGACTCCGTTCACAGCAGCGCGTACGCACGCGGCGCTGCGGGCGCTGTCCGGCGGCGATGTAGAAGTGCTCGCCGGCCACCCCCTGTAGCGCCGGCCGACCGACGCTGATGGCCCCTGCCTCGGTGCCCGCTGCGTCAGGCGCAGTTGGCACCGCGGCAGGTCCGGACGTCCTCAACCAGCAAGTCACAGACGTCGCGGCTTGATAAACGGCCGCGCCGATGAACGGGCTGAACGACACCCCAAGAATCCCAAGAGAGAAGGAAACTCCGCGTGTTCATCGACATCCCGAGCGAACTCGAAACCGATCTGATCGACCGTCCCCTCCCGCCCTGGGAACTGGACGGTTCATTCCTGGCGCAGTCCAGCATGGAGGAGTACCGGACCCAGCTGACGGTCACCCCGCGGTTCGGGGAGATCGCCACGACGCTGCGCCACACGTTGACCGGTGCGGGCGGCGGGTACGTCGTGCTACGCCTGGGGAACCTCGCCAAGGCGCTGAGTGGCGTCCGGTTCCGGCGGTTGGTGACGGGCTTCGCCGCCGAGGTGGCGGTCCCCTTCTCGCCCTTCCCGCGATGGCCCCTGTGGAAGGACATCGGGGTCAAGGTCGACAAGGACCCCGGCAAGTCCAGCGGCATCGGGTACAACGCGTTCCACATGGACCTGGTGAACGGGACCCTGCCCCCGGACTACACCACGCTCTTGTGCGTTCGCTCCGACTCGCTCGGCGGCGGCCTGAGCATCCTCTCCGACGCTCACGCTGCGGTGTCGCGGCTCCCGGAGGCCAGCCGCGCCCTGCTGGCTGAGTCGGCCTACCACTACGGGACCTTTTTCGACCTGTTCGGCGTGGGCGAGGAGTACAAGCCGTTCCCGATCCTGGACGGCACCGCCCCGGGCGAGGGGTTCGTCCGCTTCACCGCCAAAATGCTGGAGCGGTCTCAGCTCAGCCCGGCGCACGCCGACGCCGCCAGGGAACTCGCTGAGGAACTTGTACGGGGCCAGGTCTCCTTCATGCTCCAGCCTGGGGACTACCTCATCGTGAACCAGCGCCGCTTCCTGCACGGGCGGGAGGCGCTCCACAGCGGTCAGGAGACCGTCCCGATCAACGATCGGCGGCTGCTCCTCCAGTTGTTCCTGCGTGCGAGGGCCGGCGACGGCTCGGCCGCGTAGCCGGAGGACAGTACCGGTGACCTACCGAGTCCCGCCTACGGTTCCAGCTCCAGAGCACGCGGCACGGCTCCAGGACGGGGATCGGTCGGGCGCCCCCGGAAACGGCCGCGCACAGGGTTCCTCGGGCCCGTGCTCGGAGCTAGATGCGCGAGTTGCGCAGCGACTGCAACACTGCCCCGGCCAGCGCCCGCGTCGCCCGCGGGACCGAGAGTTGCTCGTGTTCGCGGTACAGCGACCAGTTGTACTGCACGAGGGACATCTTGTTGGAGGACAGCGATCCCGCCTGGTGGGCCCGGTACACCGCAAGCGGCTCAGCCAGGCCCCGGGCGTCAGCGCCGTCCCGCATGATCGACAGCCAGAGCGCGTAGTCCTGGCGCTTGAGCATCTCCGGCATCAGCCTCGTGCCCAGGACATTGCGGTCGTACATGGCGGTGAGAGCACCGATGTGGTCCTGGACCAGCATCGCGCGGTAGTCGACGTGCGCCCGCGCACGGATCACCCGCCCGTTCGGGACCCATTCGGTGCTCTCGCCCTCGTGGTCGGCGTCCATCTTGAAGTACGAGGTGAACGTCAAAGGCGCATCACCTTCCGCGGCGAAGGCGACCTGCTTCTCGGTCTTCTCCGGGAGCCACATGTCGTCGCTGTCGAGAAAGGCGATGTAGTCCCCGCGAGCCCGCCCGATCGCGAGGTTGCGGGCCCGGGCCGCACCGCCCCGTTCAGGTGCCGACTGCGGCAGGACGCGCTCGTCCTGCTCGGCGAACTTACGGAGCAGGTCCATGGAGCCATCGGAGGACTGGTCGTCGGTGACCAGCAGCTCCAGGTCGCTGTGGGTCTGCGTGAGCACCGACCGGACCGCTGCGCTCAACGTCGCTGCCGAGTTGTACACGGGCATCACGACAGACACCAGGGGCACAGCGCATCTCCTTGCCAGACCAGGAACGACGGTCCATTCAAGCACCGCAATTGAGTAGGAGCTGACATGCAGATAGTCGTCGCTGGTCAGGGCTACGTAGGGCTACCCCTGGCCGTACGCGCCGCCGAGGTGGGTCACCTCGTCGTCGGCTATGACGTGGACCTGCACCGTGTCCAGCAGCTCGCCGCCGGCCAGTCCTACGTGAGGGACGTGGACTCCCCGCGGCTGCGCGCCGCGCTGGACTCCGGGGCCTACTCCGCGACCGCCGACAGCGCCGCGCTGACCGGCTTCGACATCGCGGTGATCACCGTGCCGACCCCGCTGCGGGACGGCGTGCCCGATCTGACCTACATCGAGTCCTGCGCCCGGACGCTGGGCGAGCACCTTCGCCCCGGTGCGGCGGTGGTCCTGGAGTCCACGACCTATCCCGGCACCACGGAGGAGCTGCTGCTGCCGATCCTGGAGGAGGTGTCGGGCCTCAAGGGCGGGGTGGACTTCCTGGCCGGCTTCAGTCCCGAGCGGATCGGAAACAAACGGTGGTCGTTCGACGGGACACCGAAATTGGTGTCCGGAATCGACGCCAAATCACTCGACGTGATCAAGGGTTTCTATGACGGCATCTTCGAGACCACGGTGCCGGTGCCCGGGACGAAGGTCGCCGAGCTGGCCAAGCTGATCGAGAACACCTTCCGGTTCGTCAACATCTCCATGGTCAACGAGATGGCGATGCTGGCCGCTTCCCTCGGCGTGAACATCTGGGAAGCGATCGACGCCGCCGCGACCAAGCCCTTCGGATTCACGCGGTTCACCCCGGGGCCGGGGGTCGGCGGGCACTGCCTGCCCGTTGACCCGATGTTCTTCTCGTGGAAGGCCCAGCAGGAGCTTGGCGTCCCGTTCCGGTTCGCGGAGCTCGCCGCCGACGTGAACCGGCACATGCCCGACTACGTCGTCCGGCGTCTCGTGGAGGCGCTCGACAGTCGCGGCATGCCCGTCAGCGGGTCTCGGATTCTGCTGCTCGGCCTGACCTACAAGTACAACGCCACCGACCTTCGCAATTCCCCTTCGGCACGTGTCGCCGAACTTCTCACCGGCCTCGGCGCCGAGGTCCGCGGCGCAGAACCCAACATCCCGGACGGCGACGACACCGGGTTGAACGTGCTCCGGGTCGACGCGACCCCGGACGAGGTATCCGCCGCAGATGCAGTGGTCCTTCTCATGGACCACCCACGATTCGATCTCCCGATGATCGAGGAGAACGCAGCTTATGTTCTCGACTGCCGAAACCGCCTTTCCGGAGCAAACGTCGAGACCCTTTAGTTTCTCGAAAACCCCGACCCGCCGCCGACCTTCCTTTCCCAGGAGTTCTCTTGCGCGACGAATGGGAACACGCCCACACGGACTACACCATGCCCGCCCAGCGTCAGATTCCTGCCTCGCTGGCCGAAAGCGAGAGCGACTGGCGCCATTACCTGGAACGCTCAACCCCTAACGGCTGGCTGACCTCGATCTTTCGTGAGGGTCCGCTGACGGAGTTGGTGGACCCTTTCCCTTTCCGGAGCTGGTGGTGGGCAGGCCGGTGGCCCGGTTGTCGCGTCGGGTGGGCGCCGGGTTCCACTGCCCGGGATCGGGTGGTGCTGTCGTCGGAACGCTGGAGGTTGCTGGTCAGCCAGGGGTGGGCAGGAGCGTGAGTCGTTGGAGGGCGGCGGTGATCTCGCTGGTCCAGGGCCAGTGCTGGGTGAGGCGGAGAATCCTGCGTCGGCCAGTGGTGACGAGCTGAGCGGCCGCGGAGAAGAGGCGGAATCGCAGACGGCGGGGTTCCCAGAGCCGGGCCTTGCCGGTGAGAGCGAGCATGGGCATCCAGGCCAGCAGGTCGAGGGCGATCTGGACGATCTCGAGCCAGATCTTGTTCTGGGCTGCCCGGTGCAGGGGTAGGTTGCGAAGGCCGGTGGCCCGGGCGGCCCTGATGCGGTCCTCGGCCCGGGCCCGCAGCCGGTGACGGAGTTCAAGGGCGGCGATCGGCCGGTCAGGGGTGTTGGTCGCGAAGCATGTGATTCGCATGCCGTCCGCGTCCGTGATTCTCAACTGGGCGCCGGGATGGGGCCGTTCCTTTCGGACGATCAGCCGCATGCCCTTGGGCCAGCCGTCCAGGAGCTTGCCGGTGAGCTCGGCGACCCAGGCCCCGTCACGGGCCTCTCCGTTGGTCTCGACGGCCGGGGTCCAGGCTGAGGCGGGGATCTTCAGCACGTGTTCGTGGATCGCTTCGGTGACCGTCATGCCGACCGAGTAGGACAGCCATCGGCCTCGTTTCGCGAGCCAGGCGACGAAGTCGTGGGTGCCGCCCGCGGAGTCGGTGCGGATCAGGGTCTGGCACCCTCGCCGGTAGTGCTTGGGCAGCTGGGCCAGGGCGAGTTGGGCGGTGGTGATGTGGTCGGCGGCCGTGTTGGAGCCGGCGTTCCCGGGCCTGAGGAGGGCGGCGACGGGCTCTCCGGTTCCGCCCGGGCCGTGGTCGACGAAGGCCGTCAGGGGGTGGTGGCCGTAGGTCTTTTTCCACGTCGCGGCCGCCTCTTCCTTGTCGGAGTGGGCGATCACGAGGACGCCGTCGAGGTCGACGGTGACCTGTCCGTCGGCGTCCGGGGCGTTCTTGCCCGCCAACGACCAGGCACGATGGCGGACTTCGGAGCGTGCGGAGCGGATGGCCTGCAGGGCCTTCGCGCCGGAGGCGGCGAGGGTGTCGATCAGTCGGGAGATGGTGGGGTCGGAGGCGACCGGGCCGAAGACGGCCGGCTCACACCGCAGCATCGCGACGTCCGCGAGGCAGTCCCCGCCCAGTGCGACCGCCAAGGCGACGTCCAGGAGGGCCTTGCCGGGATCGTGGACGGCCCGCGGTTTGCGCCACGGAGCCAGAGCCTGGGATATGGCCTGGTCAAGACCGGTCTTGCGGACCGTTTCGACGAGCAGGACCGCCCCGGCCTGGGAGACGACCTGGCGGCCATCGTCCTGAACACGGACGCGGGGATAGGACCCGATAGAGTGCTTCACCTGGGAAGTGCCTCCGACGGTGGCAGGAACAAGGACCTAGACAATCCTCATTCTTGCTGGTCAGAGGCACTTTCTGCTTTCCTGACCGCCTGCCGGACAACCCGCTTCATGAAAGCGCGAGGCTGATACGACACAACGCCATGACCGAGGCGTTCGTCAGCGGAAAGCCGATGTACCTGCTGCACACCACCAAGGATATCAACGCCATCCGCATCAGCCAGCAGTTGCACGTCTCCACAGGATGCCTGGTCGGGGCCCTGTACTGCTCGCCTCTCGCCAGTCAGCGCGAGGGATTACGCCCGCACAACCTCGGCGCCTACCTGATGCGGACGAAACCCTCCACCACGCCCATGATCTTCGAGGTCACCCCGGATGCCCCGATCCGGCCCAAGGGTGTCGACTACCTACATCTCGGCGCCATCCATCTGCGTACTTACCTGCGCTACCAGAGCTTTCTCACCTCGGCCGAGAACCACCAGCTCGACCGCGCCGTGCTGGCCGGGCTGCGCGCCGCGGCCGTGTTCCTCGACGTCGCTCTGCGCAACGCCGCCGGCCATGCCACTCCGGCACCCGAGTTCATCGACGAGTTGTCCGACGCCGTGGCCCATGTACCGTTCCTCGGCTACCTGTACTTCGAGGTTCTGTCCGAATACCTGATGCTCCACTCTGCTACTCCGGAGACCAAGACCTACGCCCAGGCGGGAGAGCTGAACAACTGGCTCTACAAACGACTCGCCTTCGCCGCCGTGGACGGCATGGACCAGTTGTTCGACCTGGCCCGTTTTAATCCGCGTCATCACCGGCTCGTCCAGCTCATCGAAGGCATAGAACCGGCTCTCAGCCCGGGAGTCGCCGAGTACGTCCGGCGACGACTGTCCCATCTGTTTGCGCGGACCGCACTGCATCCGTCCCAGGACGCGTCATCGTTCACCTTCCAGGGCGTCGATCTAAACGCGCTCCGGATAGTCGCGCCCGGGTTGATCGGCCAGATGATTTTCCGCGAGATCCGGTACATGGCCCGATATCGGCAGTTGTACCACTGCTTCGAGAAAGCCAAGGCGCTGGAGGCATGGGACTACTGGAACAACGAGGGAATACCCACCCCCTTCAACGGAGTCATCCCCAAGGGAGAGGTAGGGATAAATCCCGTCTACCCCCGATCGTCAGTCAGAGTATGGGCGGCAGAACTGGACGGTAAGGGCTATTTACATCCGGCCGATGAGGTCACGGCCGTCTTCACTCCGCACCTGGCGTCGTGGTGGGCGCCGCACCGTCAGTGCGAGGTGCAGAACGCCACCGATGATTCGCGATTCGAGGCTCTGGAAGCCCTATCTCCGGTTCCACCCCAACGGTCATCCATGAATGGAGTATCCGCATGACCGCCCGGCTCCTGAACATCCTGACCGGCATAAACCGCACTGCCGCACCTTCGTCCGGAAGTTTGATCCTCGCCAACGATCTCTACGGCGCGATGCCTGGCATGTGCACGACTTTCCTGGGGAGGGCGCCAGTCGATCAGGCTTGGGAGACTGCGTTTGATCAATTGATCACCCTCTCCACGACGAAACGCCCCCACGGCCCGGACTTCGCCCCCTACGTTGACGAGTTGACGCGTGAGGTGCGTGTGCTCGTCGAGAAGATCCAGCCGAATGTCATTCACGCCCAATACCTCGGGTTCGCTCTCAGCCTGGCGTTCACTCGAACTGCTGGCAGTATCCCGATCATCGCCATCACCCACGGCCCCGAGGTGATTGTGGCCGAGCGCAGCGCATCGGAACGCGTGGGTCTGAATGAAGTTGCTGCCGCAAGCGCCGCGATCGTGGCTCCGACCTCCGCCCTCGCCGACCGCATCGACCTCCTCACCGGACGCCGATTCACCGATCGTCTCACCGTTGTCCCGTGGGGCATCCCTTTGAGCGATGCTCAGGTGCGCGATCAACCGTCTACCGGAACCGGACCACTATCGTTGGTGCACGCTGGCCGGCTGGACGACAACAAATCCACGATCACCGCAGTCGAAGCCCTCGCTTTAACCGATCAGCCGCACCACTTGACCGTAATCGGCGAAGGAACCCTACGGGAGTACCTGGAACAGCGGGCCATCGAACTCGGGCTCCAGGACCGGGTTCATTTTGATCCGTTCCTGCCCCGCGCCGAACTATGGCGCCGCCTGCCGAACTTCGACGCCTTCGTCTTCACAACCAGGGGCCTTGAGGCTTTCGGGCTCGTCCTCATTGAGGCTCAAGCCCACGGACTTCTGGTTGTCTACTCTGATCTTCCCGGTGTGAGGGAAACCCTCGGGGGCGCTGGCGTTCCCTATACTCCAGGCGACCCCCGCTCGCTGGCCTTGGCCCTAGACGAGATGGGCCGGGACTCCCACCGGCGCGAATCCCTGAACAAGGCGGCTCTCGATAACGCGCGCCGATACGACATAGCTACCACCGGCCGCCAGCTTCGCGAACTGACTCTCCGCGTCACCTCCTAACCTTTATGTCCCGCGCCCGGCCTCGGGACTGATGAGGCCGCATGTTCAGGTGTCGCGCATTCCGGCTTCGCCTTCGACCGCGACGGCTTGCTAGTCCTGCGCGGCGCCTTCACCTCCGTGGCCTGCGACCGCGCAGGCGAGGTCCCCCGTACGGCTCGTGGCCGCCGACTGGACCACGGCCGGGACCGTTCGGTCGACGGCAAGGACGGCTTCCACCGCGCCGTTGTCCTGTACGACGCTTTCCTTCCGCTCGTTGCCAACCCGGCCGTATTGCCCACGCTCGTCGCAGCCTGTTGCCACCTAGCCGGCGCCTACGCGAGTTTCAGCGGGCCGGATGCCGCCATGATCCACCCGGCGGCCAGTCACACCGCCGATGAGACCCATCATCGCGATGCACCGGAGGCCGCGCGTACGCGGGTCGACAGGGGAGGATCTCGCCAGCCGCCAGGGGAGACCGGGTGGTGATGGCTTGCCCGCACTGCCAGTAGAGGCTGTCGCCGGTGGTGACTAGCGAGGTGTTCGCCGCGTCCGCGGTTGAGTCGGCCTGAAGCGCGGTTCCGGTGTTGCCACCGGCCCGTCTCTCCAGACCGCTCTCCGAACCCGGCGTACCCGTCTCCGAGTACCGGGCTCTCCACAGTTCCTGCCATCGGGCTGATTGTCAGGCTGTGGGCCAGGGGCTGGGGATCGTGTCTCCCCGGTAGCGGTACCGGGTGATCGCCGGTGTCCGCGCCAGGTTGATCAGTTCGACCCCGTCCGCGGTGATCGGCAGCCATGACCCGTGCGGGCCGAGGAGCCGACTGCGGACGTCCTTCCACGACCAGCGGTGCATCGTCTTGAGCCACATGATCACGCGATGCCAGAGGAAGGCCCCGAGCATGCGGAACGTGTGCTTCGCGACGGCATGCCGGAAGTAGTTGGCCCAGCCGCGCATGATCTGGTTGAGCCGGATCAGCACGTCCCTGGGGTCAGCCTGTGACGTCCTGCGGGTCAGGGCACGGATCTTGTCCTTCACCGAACGGATGGGCCGCGCGGCGATGAACGCGTAGACGTACCACTTGTTGCTTCCTCGCTTGCGGCGCCGCCGGATGCGGAACCCGAGGAAGTCGACCCCGTCCTCGATGTGCACGATTCGGGTCTTGGCTGGTGACAGCCTCAGCCCCAAGAGTTCGAGCACGGAGGCTACTTCGTCCTGGAGGGCCGCCGCGTCCTCTGCGGAGCCATGCACCATGATCGCGAAATCGTCCGCGTAGCGGACAATTCGCCAGTTGGGCAGGCCGTGCCGACGGCGCTTGCGGCGCGGGTACTGGCCATCCATCCGCCCGCCGGGCAGCCAGTCGCGGTGCAGGTGCTCGTCGAGCGCCGACAACGCGACGTTGAAGATCAGCGGGGAGAGGATGCCGCCCTGCGGGGTGCCGGTGTGGGTGTCCCTTCGCTGGCTGTCCTCGCTGAGGATGCCCGACTTGAGGAACGCCTTGACCAGCGCCAGAACACGCTTGTCCTTGACCCGTTTCCGCACGGCGTCCATGACGGTGCAGTGGGAGACGTTGTCGAAGGCCGCTTCGATGTCGGCGTCCAGCACCCAGTGGTATCCCTTGGAGCCGAAGCGCTGGATCTCCGCGATCGCGTCCTGAGCCCGCCGCTTGGGCCGGAACCCGTAGGAGACCGGCAGAAAGTCGGCCTCGAAAATGGGTTCGAGCACCAGCTTCAGTGCGGCCTGAACGGTGCGGTCGGCCACGGAAGGAATCCCGAGGCTTCTCACCTTTCCGGCCCCGCCCGGCTTGGGGATCTTGCGCTCCCTCACCGGCAGCGGCCGGAACGCGCCGGACTTCACGTCCGAGCGCAGACCGTCCAGGAACCCGGGTGTCCCGATGTCCCGCTCGACGTCGGCGACGGTCATGCCGTCCACGCCGGCGGTCCGGGCTCCCTGGTTGCCCGCGACCCGGTCGAACGCCACGATGAGCGTCGCCGGGTCGTGAACGAAGTTGAACAGGTCGTCGAACCGGCGGCCGGGGTCGGCCACCGCCCAACGGTGAAGCTTGGCCTGCATCTCCAGTACCCGGCCGAAGGCCCCCACCGGGGAATCTTCTTCCGAAGCGCCGCCGTTCGGCGGTGCGTCTTCTGGCATTACAGCCTCCTTCCCTTCATGGAACTGCTGCCGCCCTTCCCCTTGCGCCGGGCTCTCCCCGGCTCCGAGTACTACGGCGGCTCCGCCCCCTCCCACACCGGTCGACCGACGGTGGGTCCAGCCTCGAACTCCGCGCTGGTGTCGCGGACTTGTGGCGGATGCGGGAGGGTTCCCGTGTTCACTGCTGACCGTTCGTCGCAGGAGGTGCCCGACTCTGTCCCGGCGGCATCGCCACGGTTACGCCGCAGACTTTCACCGTGACCTCCCGGGCCTGCAACTCCAGACCTGCCCGGAAGTTCCCCGCCTTCCTGACTACGGAAGCGGTTGCGCGCCGCCATCCGGCCCGGATCTACCAGGTTTTTGAGCCGGTGACTCATTACGGGACGTAAACGCCGGTTCCTCGCGTACACCTCTGCGTCTCGCTCGCCGGACCCGACCCATCTGGCAGTGCTGGGCCGTCCCGGCTTTGTCACGGCTGCTCTCGCCCTCCCCGACACCTCTCGGTTCAGGCTGCCGTCAGCTACGCTCGCCCCGCTGCGACGGGGCTCGCGGCGCAGGTCTTCCACCTCCACTCGGTCAAACAGCGCTTTCCACGGCGCACGTAGTTGTCAAGTCAAATGAGACGTTCACGGTGCTATGAACCTTGTGGTTCGGTTTCCCTGCGTTTTGCCGGGTCGTTGATCCAGACCTGGCCGGGTATCCGGGGTGGTCTCGGTCGGCGGGCGAAGCGTTGGGGGTGGCGCTCGTATGCCTCGGCGAGCGCGATGGCCCGCTGGTCGCGGACCTCCTCGGCGGTGCCGAAGTGGACGGAGGCGGGGGTGTGCAGGCCAATCCCGGAGTGTCTGTGGTCATGGTTGTAGTAGGCGATGAACGCGTCCATCCACTCCCGGGCATGGGGCAGCGAATCGAACCGTTCCGGATAGTCGGCGGTGTACTTCGTGGTCCTGAACTGGCTTTCCGAGTACGGATTGTCGTTGCTGACCCTGGGGTGTGAGTGACTCCTGGTGACACCGAGGTCGATCAGCAGCTGGGAGACCTTCTTGCTGGTCATTGAGGTGCCGCGATCCGCGTGCACGGTCTCGGGGACGATGCCGTTGCGCTCGATGGTCTCGCGGATCAACTCCTCGGCCCGTCCCGCCGATTCGGCCCGCTCGACGGTGTGGCCGACGACGTAGCGACTGAAGATGTCGATGATGACGTAGGCGTGATACCAGATCCCCTTGACCGGGCCGGGCAGCTTGGTGATGTCCCAGGTGAAGACCTGCGACGGCCCGGTGGCGACCAGTTCGGGGATCGTCCGTGGCGGGTGGGCGGCCTGGCGGCGGCGTTCGCCGTTCTGCCCGGCGGCGGACAGGATCCGGTACATCGTCCGCTGCGAGCACCAGTAGTTGCCCGCGTCCAGCTCACGCGCCCAGACCTGCGCGGACGGCAGGTCGACGTACTCCGGCCGGTTCAGCAGCGCCAGGATCCCGGCCCGCCCGGCCGGCGAGAGGGCCGAGGCGGGCGCAGGTCTCGGGGACGGTGCGGGCTTCGGCACCGGGTTGATGCGGCGGTAGTGGGTGGCGCGTGAGCGTCCGGTCAGCCGGCAGGCCGCCGCGGTCCCCAACTGCCCCTGGATGCCCGCGAAAGCCTCATCGATCACGGGCACGGCGGCACGCTTCAGTCCGCGCTCTCGGAGAGCAGTTCCAAGAGCGCGTTGGCTTTTCCCATGACCTCCAGCGCGGCATCGCGGCGGGCCAGGTCCTTCTCCAGGCGGGCGACCTTCTTGCGCAGCCGCTCCAACTCGGCCTGCTCGGCCGCCTTCCTCGGCCGCACCGCCGAGGTCCGCCGGTCGGTCAGCGCGTCGAGTGCGCCGGCCTCACGGGCCTGGCGCCACTCGATGATGTGCGAGTGGTAGAGCCGCTCACGGCGCAGGACCGCGCCCTTCTCGCCCGGCGGGGCGGCGTCGTACTCGGCGACGATTCGCAGCTTGTACTCCGCGGGGAACGTCCGCCGCTTCGGCTTCGGCGCCGGATCGTCGCCGCCGGTGCTGGGTATCGGGGTGGTGCTGGCCATGCTGAGGGGATCTCCTGTCTCGCCCATCCAGACTAACCCGACAAAACGGGTGTCTCAGCCGAGACTGTCAGAGAGGGAGTCGGCGGGAACCGAGCGCCACTTGATCCCGTTGTCGGTGACGTAGAAGACCGCATCCAACATCTGCCGGTGGCAGTAGCCCTCCGGTTGCCCGCCCCGGCCCTCCAGCCAGGCCGGCACCGGCAGCGCATCCCGCACCACCCTCCACTCTGCATCCGTCATGTCCGACGGATACCGCCGCACCCTGTTCGGACGGTCGGCCGCGTTCCCGAACCGGTGCGCGAGGCAATCACACGACGACACGCGGGAGTTGGACGGGACGAGGACCGTCACGCAAGACTTGAACAACACGGCCTCCTGGTACTCGAGTGGCGTCGCAACCCCGAGCTACCAGGAGGCCCTGTACTCATGCATCCACCTGGCCAAGATCACCCGCCCAGGCGCCCTGTTCGATCAGAACCGACCTCATGATCGATAGGAATACGGCTTCTAACCAAGGCCGTTCACCTGACCCGCTGATCTTGGTTCGTTCCCGGGACAGCAGGGCGGCCGTTCTTCACGCTTCGAGGTGTCGAGCAACGTCACGTGAAGGAACGGCCGCTGGTGAAGAGTCTCGCCCCTGAACAGTCCGCCGACGCCGCGTTGGGTGTCCTGTCCCACTTTCGTGTCCAGTTCTACGACTGCCTCTACACCCGGGCGGATGCTCTCTTCGAGCTCACCGACGCGGTGCTGTGCTCGGACGGCCCGGTGACGTCGCTGGTCGAGTTGACGCTCACGGCCGAGCACCGGCGTGGGCACGGGGCGATGTACGACGCGGTCAACCACGGCTGGCTGGAACCGCGCCGCCTGCGCAGTCTGCTGGCCTCCACGCCGCTGCCGCGTGCCGCCGACGGGCGGATCGTACTCGCGGTGGACGTGAGCAACTGGCTGCGTCCCGACGCCCCCACCAGCCCGGAGTTGCTGTTCTGCCACGTCTACGGGCGGGGCCGCAGCGCGGATCAGTTCATCCCCGGCTGGCCCTACTCCTTCGTCGCCGCGCTGGAGACGGGACGCACGTCCTGGACGGCCGTGCTGGACGCAGTCCGGCTGGGGCCGTCCGATGATGCCACCGCGGTGACCGCCACCCAGCTGCGGGAGGTGGTCACCCGGCTGGTGCATGCCGGGCAGTGGCGGCCGGGTGACGCGGACATCCTCGTCGTCATGGACACCGGCTACGACGTCACCCGCCTCGCCCACGTCCTGGCCGACCTGCCCGTCGAGCTGGTCGGCCGCCTGCGCTCGGACCGCGTCATGCTCCGGGACGCCGGCCCGCGACGCTCCACCCCACGCGGCAGGCAGCCCCGCAAGCACGGCGGCGTCCTCACCTTCTCCAAGCCGGAGTCCTGGCACACCCCCGACCAGGCCACGACGTGCGACACCACCCGCTACGGCACGGCCGAAGCCCTCGCCTGGGACCGGATGCACCCCCGATTGCAGGCCCGTGGCCCCTGGCTCGACCACTGCGGTGAACTCCCTTTGGTCCACGGCACGTTGATCCGGCTGAACGTTGAGCACCTGCCCGGCGACCGCGACCCGAAGCCGGTGTGGCTGTGGTCCTCACGCACCGGCATGACCGGCACAGACGTCGACCTGCGCTGGCAGGCGTTCCTCCGCAGGTTCGATCTTGAACATACTTTCCGGTTGTTCAAGCAGACCCTGGGCTGGACCGTCCCCAAGGTCCGCGATCCGCACACGGCCGACCTGTGGACGTGGCTGATCATCGCCGCCCACACCCAACTCCGCCTTGCCCGGCCCCTGGCCGAGGATCTTCGTCGGCCCTGGGAACGGCCGGCGCAGCCTCTTCGGCTCACCCCTGCCCGGGTCCGCCGGGGGTTCCGCCACCTCCGCGTGGAGACCGCCCGTCCCGCCGACGTGCCCAGACCCTCCAAACCCGGGCCCGGACGCCCACCCGGCTCGAAGAACAGCAGGCCAGCCCCACGTCACGAGCCGGGGAAGACCGTGAAACGAATCGAAACCCTCACCGAACACGTCCGCCTGAAACAGCAGCGAGGTTAATGATCAAGCTGAACTGCCGATCATCGTTGACACCTGGGTCTCTGATCATTACGGAGATCCACATTCGATGTCCAACTCCACCTCGCCGCTTGACCGTGAGGCCAAGCGGCGCCTGGCGGCACCGTGCGTACCCGCGAACGAGCCGTGGGGTGACTACACAACCCGCCATGAGGAATCGAGAACCTGCTGACGCCCACGCAGCGGGATCCGTATCCCGCGCGCATCCGGACATGGAGACCTGCGCAGCGCGTCGCGTGAGTCTGCGCAGCCCAGGTGCGCAAGCCCGCGCAAGTGGTGCGCAGGGAGTGTCCTCACCCCATACTGCGCAGGTCCCTGACCGGTCGTGGAGCCGGGTGCGCATCGCCCGTCCAACGATGCGCAATGCCCAAGAACTTGGTGACACGTCAGGTGTCGCAGACGTGTGGCACGTCCTATGGCTCGGGGCGACCATGAGCCCGACCACGGCGGGTGAGCAGTGGGTGTGCAGGTCCCGATTCGCCTGCGTGCCCTGATTGCGCAGCCGTCCACGCGTGCTGCGCATCTGGTGCTGGCTCGGTCTGCAGGTGGCTGCGCAACGCTGTGGTCAGGGCCGTGGTTGCGGTTTCGGGCCCATGGTCGGGCCCATGGTCGGGCCCATGGTCGGGCCCATGGTCGGGCCCATGGTCGGGGTTTCGGGTCGTGGTCGGGCCCTGCGCAGCGGCGATACGGAGGTGTGGGGTGATGCGCAGCGGCTGCCAAGGCCGTCTACGCATGCGGTTACGAGCTCCAGGCGACCGTATGGTCGGGGTCCTGGACGGGGTGCCACACGGGCTCGGAGGGGCCGTAGGTGTGCAGGTCTGCCAGTGCCGCGGCCAGGACGGGGACGGTGTGCAGGAAGAGGGTCAGCGTCGGGTCCTTGGCCGCCGCATGCAGGGCGTTGATGCGGGTGGTGACGCCGGCGGGGCCCGTGCCGTCCAGGACGAACAGGATGCGGGGGAAGAGCGGATAGCGCTGTCGCCATTCCTCCTGCACAGGCATCTGCCCGATGTTCGGCCGGCGCTGTCCTGGGGGAGTGGGGATGTAGCTGTGGAAGCGGGCGTAGGAGGTGAGTTTCGCGGCCAGGCGTTCGGGGCCCATGGTGGCCCGGTCGACCTCGACGAATGCCCGCAGCATCGGCCCGTCGCCGCCCTCACGGCCGCGCCGGTAGTACATGAGCGCGTCGGGGATGACGGCCTCGCCGCCCCCGATGGGGTGGTAGACCTCGGGGATCCAGTCCAGCGGTCGGCACAGTTCGCCGCGGTGGCGGGCGTGCTCCAGGAAGATCAGCGCGGTCTCGGTCACCGTCAGCGTGTGCCCGACCCGCAGCCGTGCGGCGGTCGGATCAGACACTGTTTTCGGTGGCCGCCGCCCGCGTAACTCCGGCCACTCGCATGCGACCTGCACACCGTAAGAGGTGGGAAACCACACCCGTAGCCGCCCCGCCCGAGGCAGGGTGATGCGATCGATCAGCCCCTCCTCTCGCAACTTGGCCAGCCTGCGCCGGGTCTGCTCGCTGCGCACTCCCGGGGCGATCACCCGGTGCATCTGCTCGGTGGTGGCCATCCGGTACTGCACCAGCACCGCCAACGCCAGCCGATCCCCACTGCCGGCATCCACGTCCGTCATCGTCGGCCCCCTCTCCAGTACAGGGCGGCATCGTTCGGTACGGCGCCGCGCGTACTGGCCACGACAGCGGCCAACTCCGACCACACCTGCGACCAGGACGGCCCGACCACGGTCACGATGCGACAACACCGCCGCCGACCGGGCCGACAACCGCGTCGATATCCCCGCCGACACCTGTCCACTCCGTTGCGCGCCAGGGTGACGTATCCGCAGGTCACCAGAGACTTGTTGGCGTGGTCGGCAGCCCGACATCCCCCTCTGCACACCCCCGCGCTCGCCCCCGAACAAAGGAAAACAGGGGACGGCGGGCGAACGGGCGGGTGGCGTGCCTGCGGGGGATCGGGGCGCCGTTGTTCATGTTGCGCGTCGGCGGCAGCCTCCGCGCCAGGGCGCCGCAAGAACGGCGCACACCCAGCAGAACTGTCAGGACCTGGGGAGTGGAGCGGGGACGACAACATTCTCCAGACGCGCTGCCTGAACGAGCGCGTCGTGTTGACGCAGAGCTCAGGAGCCCACGGCCACCGGGAGTGACCTAGCTGCCGCCGCGCCATGCCCACGTGCCGCCCACACGACAAGCTCAAGGCGCGAGGTCGGCCAGGAGGATGTCCAGGACGGTCTCCTCCTCGATGCGCACGCCGAGTTGGGTCAGCGCCGCGGCCAGGTCGGGATCCCAGGTGGCAGTGGTCGGTGTGCCGGTGAGGGATGGGGCCAACGGTGTGGCGGCGGCCGCGGTTCGGTAGTCGGCGGCGGTGTAGTGCCAGGGCTGCCAGGGGACGCGGCGCAGCAGGGCATCGGCGATCCGCAGGCCGCCCCAGTCGAAGTCGCCGTGGTAGCGGAGCATGGATCCGTGGGAGTGGAAGTGGCGCAGCAGGGTGAGGGCGGCGGCCGAGGGCTGGCCCTGGAGACAGACCAGGGGCGGGCAGGTGGGGCCGTGGGTGTCTGCGGCGGTGGCCAGGACGGTCGGGTTCTCGCACACGTAGACGACCTTGGGCGCTGTCCTCGGCGGGTTGTGGGTGAGCTGGCGCAGTGTCAGGACGGCCGGTTCGCCCGCGTCAGTCATCCAGTCGAGAGTGGGGGTGCCGCGCAGGCCCAGGGTGAGGACGGTGGAGGAGAGGGCGTCTCTGAGCAGGCCGGCCGAGGCCCAGGCCTCGCGGCGCCATTCGGCTCCGTTTCCGTCGGGGAAGCCCATCAGGGCACGGATGCCGGAGAGGACGATCGTGGCGAGCGGGGTTCCGTCGTCGAGCGCGTGAGCGTCGCTGAGAGCGGTTGCGGCGAAGGCGGGCAGGGACACCGCCGGGTCGGCGGGCAGTGTCCGCAGGACCGTCGTGGCGTCGGTGAGCAGGATCTTCGCCGCGTTCGGGGTGCGGGTGAGGCGGCGTACGAGACCGTCCGTGCGCAACTGGTGGGCCCACTCGGCCAGTTCGGGGCGCAGCGCGGCCAGTGGGGCGTATGCCTCCTGCCAGGCGTTCGCCTCCTGTTCGCGTACGTCGGCGAGCCGGGCGACGGGGCCGGTGAGCGCGGTGACGGCCGTGGCGAGGCCGTCGGGGCTGATGCCGGAGCGGCGCAGTACGGTATCCACCGCGTCGAGGCGCACGGTCAGTGAGCGTCCAGCGCGTGGGGCGCGGCCCAACAGGCTTTCGGCGGCCGCGCGTTCGGCGCTGGTGGGGGCGGTCAGGGTGAGCGGGCCGGTGAGGGGTTCCTCCCGCTCCATGCGGCGCCGGACGCGCTCGACCAGCCAGGCCAGGCCGGGGTCGCCGAGCAGTCGGCCGAGGCGGTCGAGGTCGATGCGCGGGCCGGGTTCGTCGGGGGAGCCGGGTAGCCCGGGTCTGTTCATGCCCACAGCGGGCCCTGGCCGGAGTCGGTGGCCTCGGCGGGTACGGGTGTCGCCGCGCCGACCGCAGCAGCCGCAGCAGCCGGGGAAGCCGTCTGCGCCGGGAGGCTCGCCAGGCGGTGGTCCGGTTCATTGCCCTGTACGCGATCGGTGCCGTCCCATTCCCAGCGGGTCACCAGAACCGCGGCGATCTCGTCGACGCGGGAGAGCTGGGCGATGGCGATGCCGGGGACCTGGGGGTAGCAGGCCCACTCGCGTTCGCTCGTCATCACCACGTCCAGGTCGAAGGCGTGCAGCAGGCCCAGGCACTTGGCCCGCGAGTCGTCGTCCACGCCCGCGAACGCCTCGTCCAGGGTGACGAGGCGTGGGGCGTCGGGGGCGGCCGTGGCGTAGTGCGAGGAGGCAGCGGCGAACAGCGGTACGGACACGGCCAGGACGCGTTCGCCGCCGGAGGCGGGGCCGGTGGCCGGAACCCAGGCGCCGTGCTGGTGGCGCTCGATGGCGAACTCGTGCCAGGACCGGTAGTCCAGCGCTGCGGTGAGCACCTCGAGCCAGCTGCCCGCCGTGTCGTCGGACTGTCGGCGGGCGATCTCGGCCTGAAGGAACTCCCCGACCGCAGCCCGGTCCTCGGGTGCCCAGGCGTCCGCGGACTGGCGCAGGCGCTCCCTTGCCTGGGCCAGTCCGGTCGGCGCCTTGCGCGAGGAGCGCCACACCAGACGCAGCTTCATGCCGGTGGACGTGGGCCGCTCCAGCAGTTCGGCGTTCATGGCCCGAACCTGCCGCTCGGCGGCGGCGATCAGTTCTTGCAGGGTGCCTGCGACCTCGGTGAGCAGGTGGGTTTCGAGGATCTCGCGTTCGTGCGCGGACAGGATGTGCGCCAGTTCGGTCACTTCGGCGGAGAGAGCCGCGGCCAGGTCGGGCACGGTGCGCCGACGGCCCTGGTAGACGATGTCGACGACCATGCCGTCCTCGACCATGCGGGCGGTGGCGGTGTGGCCGCCGCGGGAGAGGGCGTCCTGGAGTTTCTTGTACTCCTCGCTGAGCCGTTTCTGGACGCGTTCCCAGGCGCCGTCGGAGTCGTCGGTGCTGGACGGGCCCGACAGCTGCGCCTCGATGGCGCGGGCGAGCGCGACGGCCGGGGTGGCCGCCCACGGTCCGCCGTCCAGCGGGGGCAGGGCCACCTCGGGCAGCGCCACGGCCAGCAGTCCGGTGGCCGCGAACCGCTGGAGCGCAGCGATCGCCTCGGCGCGGGAGGCGGCGGCCTCGTCCACGTCCTTCTCCAACTGCTCGATACGGCCTTCCGCATGGCCGACGCGCCGGCCGGCAGCGGTGTGCTCCTCGCGGGAACGGCGCTGGTCGCGGTCGCACGCGACCAGGGCCTCGGCGGTGGCGGCCAGGCGCCGCTCCAGCTCCGCGACGGCGGCACCGACGGTGGAGCGCAAGGTGGTGTGCCGTTCGTCGGCGGCAGCCGCCAGGCGGGCCGACTCCTCGGCGCGCAGGGCCAGTTCGGCCACCCGCGCGCCGGCCCCTTCGGTTTCGGCTCGCTCGTCGGCCACCGCGCGTCCGGCATCGGCGCGCTCGCGCAGGGCTGGCCACAGGGCCGCCAGGACGGCGGTGTAGTCGGCCAGTGCCTGGCGGACGGCGAGCAGCTGCGAACGGTCGGCGGGCAGGTTCACTGCGGCTGCCGTGTCGGTGAGTTCGGTGGCGATCTCGGCCTCTTGCCCGGCCGCTGCGGCCAGTTCCGCGGAGCGTTCGTCCTGGCGGGCGCGGGCCCGGTGGGCGGCGTCCGCGGCGGCCGCGGCCAGCGCGTGCGCGTGACGCAGCGCGGCATCGTCGGGAACGGCGGCCAGTTCGGCATCCAGAGTGCGGCGGCGTCGGGCCATCGTTGCCCGATCGGCCTCCATCTCGTTCAACTGGCCTGCCAGGGAGTCCAGTTCGCCGCGAAGAGTGGAGATCCGGGCCCGGCGCGCCTCCTCGCGGGCGCCCTCGCCCACGTACACGGCGGCCTGCTTCGACCAGCTGCCAGTCAGCGCTCCGACGCGGAAACGGCCGTCCGCCGCCACCCAGGTGTCGCCACCGGCGCCGAGCCCCACGGCAGCCAGAAGGCGGGCCACCGTCTGCTCGCCCACCGCCACGGCGCGCGGATCACCGTGGTCGACGGCCGGGCGCAGCACGTCGCCGAGCACCGGCCCGGTGAGCGGTGCGCCCGGTGACAGCAGGACGTCATGCAGGTCTGTGTGCAGGACGGTGCCGTCCGGGCACACCCTGGCGTCCAGGATGCCGGATACCTCCAATGCCGCCTCCAGACCCGCGCGTTCATTTGCCGTGACGTGATCGTGGAAGTCGACCAACCGCCACAGGGGCGCTCCGGGCGCCTGTTCACGCACGCCGGGTGCACGTGTGTGCGGTGCCGTGGGACCGCGCTGGCCCCCTGCCTCCAGGTCGGCCAGCTCCCGCTCGCTCTCGGCGCGCCGGGTGTTCAGTTCGGTCAGCCGTTGACCGAGAGCCGCCGTCCGGTCGGCCAGGTCCGCGGCCCGGGCACGATGGGCGTCGGCGGCATGCACCCGCGCGGGAGAGGGGCCCCGCAGATGCGTGACCCAGTCCTGCAGACCGTCCAGCAGGCCCACCGGGTCCTGAGGTGTCAACTCCTCGCATACGTCGAGGTGTTCGCGTACGGCTGCGACCAGCTCCCGGCCCGCCCGGACTGCGGCGGCCTCCGCCTGGGCCTGCCGCTCGGCAGTGTGTCCGGCCTCGGTCTGCGCCTCGTCCAGCCGGCGGGCGACGGCGCGCCGCTCGGCGGCGGCCTCCTCGGCGTGCGACGCCATCTCCTCCACGTGGTCGACCGTGCGCCGCCTGCGCGCCACCGACTCGTCGGCCGCCCGCCGCAGTTCGGCCTCCGGCGCGCCCTCAATGCGCAGATCGGCGTCGAGGCGGGCGGCCGAGGCCGCCTCGAGCTCGCGCGCGAGCGTGTCCGCGACCTGCTCCTCGGCCGCCGCGAACCGTCTGCCCGCACTTTCCAGGCGGCCCAGGGCGCGGGTGTGCGCCTGGGCGGCCTGCTCCCGGTCCGCCTCGGTGCGGGAAAGCTCCCCGGCGGTGCGGCGCGCGTCCGCCGCCGCCTGCTCCAGCTCCCGGGCGCTGCGCATCTCGGGGCCCTCACGCAGCGCGGCCTCCTGCGCTTTCAGCCGCGCGGCACTCTCCTCCAGCTGCGCGAGCCGCACAGCGATCCGCTCCCTGTCCTCCTCGGCCTGTGACCGCTCGGTCTGGGCCTGCGCGAGGTCGCGGTTCAGCTGTTCGTAGCGGGCGTGTTCGTGGCGGGGGAGCCGGGCACGGCGGCGGGTGGCGACGCGGGCGTAACGGCGGTAGTGGTCCAGGAAGGCGGAGGCGGCACGCTCGGCCTCGGTGGCCGCCCGCAGCTCCTCCTTCTCCTCGTCCAAGGACCGGAACGCCTCGGCCACATCGGCGATCACCGCCTGGTTCATGGGCGGCAGCGCCTCGGTCAGCGCACGCGAGAGAGCCGTTTCATTGGGCCGCTTCGACAGCTGCGGCTGGCGCAGCTGGACGAGCAGGTCCACCAGGGCCGCGTACCGCCGCTCACCCAGACCGAACAGCGCCTCGTCCACCGCCCTGCGGTACGCCGTGGCCGTGTCGTATACCATGCCGCGCCCGGTGAGAGCCTCCGCGAGCCGGTCCCGCGACAGCGCGGTGCCGGTGGCGTCGAGCAGGCTGAGTTCCGTTCCGATCCGCTGCTCGGTGACGGCGTACCAGTGGCGGGCGATGCCGCGCCCCGCCACCGCCTTCAGCCCGCAGGCCAGGGTGAGGAAGCGGTCCTGTCCGGTGGCCTCGTCGTGGCGGCCGAACTCGATCCAGGTGTAGCCGAGCCGCTCGGGGTACGGGTGCTGCCCGCCCAGCAGCAGGTTCCACTCCATGCGTTTGCCGGGGTCGGCGTCGGGCTCCACGCGGCGCGCGGACAGGTCGCCGTCCAGGAGGAAGGGCAGGGTGAGGGCGAGGACCTTGGACTTGCCGGTGCCGTTGTTGCCACGCAACAGCAGCCGTCCGTCCCGGAACCAGAACTCCTCGGTGTCGTAGTAGAAGAGATCGACCAGGCCGATGCGCAGCGGACGCCACCGGCCGGGCGCGGGGGTGGGCAGGGCGGTCACGGCGGTCATGCCTTTCGCTGAGAGGTACGAGGGGCGGGGACTCTCGGATCCCCTACGACGGTCTCGCCGACCGCGTACCGGGCCAGCGCCGGCAGCGGGGTGATGCCGCCTTGTGCGGCGGTGACCAGGCCGAGCGAGGTCAGTTTGGCCAGGGCCTGGTCGACCAGTTCCGCTTCCGCGCCCGGCTGTTTGGCGCTCTTGGACCAGAAGCCGCCGTGTTCGGTGGTGAGCTCACGTACCCGGCGCTCCAGTTCGCTGCGGCTGACCGCGCCGTCGGCGGTCGCGAGGTGCTCGGCGAGCAGCAGGGTGACGTGTCCATGGGTGCCCTGCTCGGGCATCCGTACGTCGGTCAGGTCGTCCAGGGGGTCGACCATGGCGATGCCCTCGGCACGCACCTCCGCGACCAGACCGGTCAGTTCGGTGATCCGGGCGGTGATGAAGGCGCGCTGACGGGTGAGATAGGCGAGCTCTTCGTCGGCCAACTCGGCGTAATAGAGCACCGGGTCGTCCAGCAGGCGTCGGGTCAACCGTTGACGGATGGTGCGGAAGCGCAGTTCGTCGCTGTCCAGCGCGCTCTCGGAGGTCAGCTCGGTCAGGCGGTCCTCGAAACCGTCGGCGGTGATCATTGACGGGCCGCGGCGGGCGGCGAGCAGTCCGGCCAGGACGCGACGCTGGACGTCGTAGAGCACATCGCCCGCCCCGCTGACGTAGGCGTCCTCGTCCCCGGCCACCCGCCACAGCACGCCGTAGTGCATGAGCAGCCGTACCACCGACGCCAGATCCAGCCGCTCCTCGCGCCGCTCCAGCGTGAACTCGATCCCGGCGGCGGCCAGATGGGGATCAGCTGCGTCCAGGACCACCTGCTCGGCGAGGCGGCCGAGCGCGATCTGCGCCTCGCCGCGCTCCAGTGCGGCCAGCGCCAGGCACAGCAGCACATAGCGGCGGCGGGTGAACGGCGCGCGGGCGCGGGAGGCCTCGCGGGCCGGATGGGTGGGGTCGGCCAGGGTGCCGGGTGCCCTGGCCAGCCGCGCCGCGTCCGCGTCCACCCGCAGCGGCCAGCCGGTGTTGCGGTCGAACCAGTCGCGCAGGTCACCGGCGTGCCGGCGCACCAGCCGGAACTCCTCGGCGTGCGGGCCGTGCGCGAGCAGCAGCGGCTCCTTCAGCAGCGCGCGGGCGGCCTTGTGGAACTCGGCGGTGCGCCGGCCATCCAGCACTTCGCCCAGGGGTGTGGTCATGACTCCTCCCCGCCAGAAGGGCCGGCGGCGCGCGCCTGACCGGTGCGGGTGAGATCGGTGATCTCGACCAGGTGGTCGGGGCCACGGAAGGTACCGCCAGGGGTGCGGATCTTCGCCCTCGTACCGTCGGTCAAAGCGGTGAGCCGGATCTCCATCGTGCCGTCGTTGCTGGTCGCGACGGTGGCCGTCATGCCGGGACGCCAGGTGGCCAGGGCGTCGCCGAGCAGCTGGAGGAACAGGCCGAAGGCGAGCGGATCGAGCTCGCCGAGTGCGGACAGCCTCGTGGTGCCGTCCGTCGCGAGGCCGGCGCGGGCGGCCGCGATCTCCTGGGCCTGCTGGGCGGCGATCTCGGCGAGGCGCTTGCGCTGCTCGGACCGGTCCTGTACCCGGCGGGTCCTGCCGCGTCGCTCGTAGCTACCGGTGCGGCGCAGTTGCGGGCTGATCCGCAGGGGCTCGGCCTCGGCCCACGGGGTGGAGGCGGCCACCGGGCGGGCGGCGCGCCGGTCGAGGGTGTCGGCGTCGACGGTGAGGTGACGCGCGGGATACAGCCCGAACGCCGCACGCCACAGCCGGTGCCGCGCTGCGTCGTCGGGCGCCTCGGCGAACCAGCGGGCCAGGGTGCGGAAGTCCGCCGAGCGGTCCGAACGCCCGGCCCGCCGCTCGTTCAACTGCCGTACGACCGCCAGCAATTGGGGGATGGCGCCAAGAGCGCGGCCGCGCAGCAGACGGGCTTGCGACTCGCGGCCCTCCGCCGATACGAACCAGGCGGCCAGTCCCGCCCACCTGCCCACCCACCGCTCATACGCTCGCGCCTCGGCGATTTCGGCCTCGTCCGGGGCGGCGTCGGCCGCCTCCCGGGCCGCCGCCAGCCGCAGCAGCACGCCGACCCGCCCCTGCTCCTCCAACTCGCCGATGAGCAGGGCGATCCGCCCTCCCAGGGTGATCAGGTCCTGGATGAACCGTTCCAGGTACTGGATCAGTCGGTCCTTGTAGGCGAGGAACACATCGACCTCCACGCCATGCAGGTCGATCGTGCGTTGCAGGGACCCCATGAAGGCCCGCGCGTTCTCCGCCAACGCCTCGAACCGGCTCGTCAGAGCGGACAGCGCCAGATGCGCCTTGGCCGGGTCCGGCTCGCCTTCCTCCTGCTCGGCGGCGATCACCAGCAGAGCCCGCAACTGGGTGACGATGTCGTGCAGGGCCACCGCCTGCAGCGCACCGCTCCGCCCCAGTGCCTCGTCGTACGCGGACAGCGCCTGTTCGGCTGCCTCGCCGGCCTGGGTGAGTTGGTAGATGAAGCGTTTGCGGTAGAAGTCCTCGACCGCGGTGACCCGGGAAGTGTCCGGATCCGCCCGCAGATTGCCCCAGTCGACAAGGCTGTCCAGTGCCTTGACCACCGTGTCCACGTCGGCGGGCCGGTGTTCCGGCGGCAGCGCCGCGACCACGTCCTCAGGCCGCAGGTGAACGGCGAAGCGCTCCTTGGCGGCCAGGAACGCTCCCATCACCCTGCGGTAGAGGGCGGCGTTGGGCACGGTGAGGTGAGCGAAGGGCGTATATCCGGCCCGTGTCGGTCCAGAAGGCGTCGACGTCATCGTTCAGGCATTCTCCCCGACGGACACCTCGCTGTGGCAATCGTGGCCTGATCTTCGCGCAGGGTCACGCCGGGGCGGGCTCTCGCCGCTTGCGTAGTCGGCCGTACTTTGTGGGCCGTGTTGTAGCCGTCGCCTGTGATGGGGTGTCCTGGCCACGGTAGGCCTGCCGAACCCAGGGCTTGTGTGAGGCGTCGCTCTCACTGTGGGCATCACAAAAAGGGCCGCTTCGCCGGTTGGCAGGAGGCTGCAACTGCGTGCCGCTGCAGGGTGGAGGCAAGAAGCGCTTGCCGACTTGGCTGAGCCAGGCTAGTCGGTGTAGTGGTAACGAGCCTTGAGGATCTTGACTTGCTTGTCGTCGGCTCGGTAGACGATGCGGCGCACCATCTTGCGGTCGGTCGCAAGCCAGTGCTGGAGGTCGTCCCAGGCGGCCGGGTCGAAGTTGACGTCCCTCACTCGTCGCCGGCCAGTTCCTGGAGCTCCTCCAGGGTCTGAGTGATCCCTGTCTGGCCCGCATGGTCACGGGCGACGGCTTCCATGAGGCGGCGGGCGTTGGCCGGTGAGCGCAGGAGGTAGATGGTCTCCTGCCAGGCGTCGTAGTCCTCTGCCGACATGAGGATGGCGTCGCCGTTCTTGGAGGGAATCCGTACCGGCGCGTGGTCGTCGTTGACCTTCTTGATCAGGGGGAAAAGTTCCTTGCGCGCCTCGCTGGCGGTAAGGCTCATGGCATACGTCCTCTCGCGGATCGGTACCCAATGTCGTACCGAACTGGTACGAAAATTCGTACCTATTGGAGAGGTGGACTCCGGGGCGGTGTGAACGTGATGTGCGCGGCTTCTGGTCCTGCGGAACGTCCGCGCAGCTCAGAGGGTGCTCCCTCGGATATCCAGGCCATCGTCGATGTACAGCCCGACTCGGCCCGTTCCATGGCTGGCACGCCAGTCGGAAGACATGGACTAGAAGGCATGAACTAGTGTTCTGGAGAGGGGAGTTGGGTCATAAGATGTGCCGCGAATGATCCCTGTTGATCCCCGCCCCGGTTGAAGGACGCACACGACTCATGAGCGACCCTGTGTCGGCGCCCGAGCCGGCGGAGCAGCAGAAGATCGATACGTCGGTACCGCACTCCGCTCGTATCTGGAACTACTGGCTCGGCGGCGAGGACAACTACCCCATCGACGAGGCGGCCGGTGACGCGTACACCGAGGTGTTTCCCGGGATCGTCACCATCGCTCGCTCCAGCCGTGGCTTCCTGCGTCGCACCATCGCGTATCTCGTTTCCGAGGCGGGCATCCGGCAGTTCCTGGACATCGGTACCGGCCTTCCGACCGCGCAGAACACCCACCAGGTCGCCCAGGGGCTCGCTCCCGAGGCGCGGATCGTCTACGTCGACAACGATCCGATGGTGCTCGCGCACGCCCGCACCCTGCTGCACTCCACCGCGGAAGGTGCGACCGCCTACATCGACGCCGACGTGACGGACCCGGACCGCATTCTTGAAGTCGCCGCCAGGACACTGGACTTCGGTCGTCCTACCGCGCTCATCCTCAGCAACATCCTGGGCCACGTCGCCGACCACGATCAGGCCCGCTCCATCGTCACCCGACTGATGGAAGCCCTGCCCGCGGGCAGTTACCTCTCCATCAACGACGGGTCGCGCGGCATCGACCCTGTCTTCGAGCAGGCCCAGGACGCCTACAACAACAGCGGCGCCATTCCGTATAACCTGCGCTCGATTGATGAGATCACCGCGTTCTTCGACGGCCTGGAGCTTGTCGAGCCCGGTGTCGTCCCGGTGACCCAGTGGCGTCCGGAACCCGGTTCGGGCCTCCCGGAGGTCATCGCCGAGCACGGTGGACTTGCGCGTAAGCCGTAGCGACCGCGTGAGCCGTGACGACGGGACAGGAAGAACAGCAGGAGGCGCACAACCTTCCGGAGAGCCGCCGGTCTGAAAGGACACACACCTACGCGAGCTACCGGGGGTAGTCATGCGACGGATAGGTACTGCGCTGGCCGCGACAATGCTGGCGGGCGGCGGCCTGCTGGCCGGCACGGTTCCGGCGGTGGCCGCGCCGGCGGCCGTGGACTGTGCCGTGACGTGGGGAAGCCTGGACAAGACCGGTGACGCCGTCGCCTCCAGGCGACTGACCGACGTGCGGACCGGACAGCACGAGTGCTTCGACCGCCTGGTCTTCGACGCCCAGGGCACGACGGCCGACCCGATCGGCTACACGGTCCGCTACGTCGACGTACTGCATCAGGACCCGAGCGACATCGTGGTTCCGATCAAGGGCGGAGCCATTCTGGAGATCTCGCTGTTCTCCTCGCGCTACGACCCGGCGACCGGACAGCCCTACCCGCCGCTTCCGTCCGCCAACGTCACCGGGTACCGGACCTTCCGGGAGTTCAAGGTCACCGGCGGCTCCGAGGGATATACCCAGGCCGGACTGGGCGTCCGTGCCCGGCTGCCGTTCCAGGTCTTCCAGACGGCCAACCATCTCGTGGTGGACGTGGCTCACACCTGGTGATCCCGTACGGCCCGGCTCGTCCGCCGCTCTTCGTCTCCGGTCTCCGGCCGCCGCATGCCCCTGAGGCGTACGGCGGCCGGCGGCATCGGCTCCGTGTCGGCAGGTCGGTCAGCAGGTAGGTACGTCCAGCCAAGCCGCGCCCTTGATGTAGATGTTGGTCATCCAGGAACCGTCCGTCAGCTTGGACCAGGCGTCGTTGGTGTAGCCCTCGGCCGTGACCTCCTGGGCGTGGGTCTGGCAGACGACGTTGACCGTGGTGGGCTGGGCGAAGTAGTCGACCACGCCGGCGTTGACGTTCGGCTGGCTGTGGGTGCGTACGCCGGTGCCCCAGGTCTGGTAGGGCTTGCTGCCTCCTGAGGGTGGCGGGGTGCTGCTGCCGCCGCAGTCCGGGATGCCGGGCAGCGAGGCCGGGCCCTTGATGTAGATGTTGGTCAGCCACGAACCGTCGGCCAGCTTGGACCAGATGTCGTTGGTGTAGCCCTCGGCGGTGACGGTCTCGGCGTGCTCCTGGCACTGGACGGACACCTGGGTCGGACCGGCGAAGGTGTCCACCACGGCACCGCGCACGCTCGGCGTGGAGCGGGTGCGCACCCCCGTGCCCCAGGTCTCGAAGACCGTACCGCCGTTCGCGGGTGGGGGAGTTGGCGTGCCCGAGCCGTTGACCCGGATCGCGCCCGCGTAGTCGCCGCCGGTGCGTACGGGCGCGACCCGGATGTGGGTGCCCGACTCGTACGCCTCGACCATCTGCCCGTTGCCCAGGTACATGGCGACGTGGTGGACGTGCCCGCTGCCCCAGAACATCAGGTCGCCCGGCAGCAGCGGGGCGCTGCCCTGCGCGGCGGAGAAGCGGGCCGAGGCCTGCGAGCTGTGGAACTGGTCGTCCGCCGTGCCGTTGAGCAGGTCCCTGCCGGTGGCCTGGTAGTAGGCGTAGCGCGTCAGGCCGGAGCAGTCGAAGCCCTTGCGTTCGTTGTCGTGGAGGCTGTCGGGGTCCGAGCCGTCGTAGTAGCCGTAACTGGCGCCCGGAGTGGCCGCGTGGCCGCCGCCCCAGCTGTACCAGACGCCGATCTGCGAACAGGCGGCGTTCACCGCGGCCTGCGCGATGGCCGAGGCGCCCGGTGCCAGGACACCGCAGGTGGCGTCCTGCGCGGCCGCGTGGGCCGGGGCGGAGACGAACGCGGACAGGGCGAGGACCGAGGCCCCCAGGAGCGCGCCGCTGGTCCGGCGGCGCGTGCTGCTGGTGTTCAAGGAAGTCTTCCTTCGTCGAGATGACGTCACCGGACGGGCCGGGGACGGCGGTTGGAGATGGCGGTGCGGACGTGCGTGCCGCTCCCCACCCCCGTGGGGGAGCGGCACGGGCTAGTGGCCGAGCGCGTCGCGCATCTTGGCCAGGCCGCGCATCCGGTTGCGCTGGACCGTGCCGCGGTGGGCGCCGAGGCGTTCGCCCGCGGTGTCGTGGCTGAGGCCCTCCAGGTCCACGAGGATCACCGCCGCGGCCTCCTTCTCGGAGAGCACGCGCAGCAGCGCCAGCGTGGTCTGGGACGCCTCGTAGGAGGCCAGTCCGCCGTCCCAGCCCGATTCGGGCAGCCGGTCGGTGGACTGCTCGCGCCGGGAGGGGTGCTGCCACGCGTCGCGCAGCAGGTTCATGGCGACGGTGCAGGTATAGGCGTACGGGTGCTGCTGCCGCGTCAGGTTCTGGGCGCGGGCGCGTCGGGAGAGCCGTAGGTAGGTCTCCTGCAGCAGGTCGTCGGCGTCGTGCGGGTTGCCGGTCAGGGCCAGCAGCCGGCGGCGCAGGCGTGGCATGTCGGCGGCGAAGGACGCGTCGAAGTCCTTCGGACTCATCCGGTCGCCGTCCTCGCGCCGCGGTGGCGGGACGGCGCAGGTTCTGGTCTCCATGCTGTTTCCCCCTCGGTCGTGAACTCGGTCGTGAACTCGGCGGTGAACTCGGCCGTACGGTGCGGTCGTTGTGTGTCCCGGTCGGTGGCTGGTCAGGCCGTCGGGCCGGGGGCGGCGGCTTGGGGTGCTGGAGGCTGGGGTCTTTTCTAACCAGTCAAAGTCCACTACGGCGGTTAGATTTGCCCCCGGCTTCCAGCACCCCCGGCCGTCGGGTCGGGTGGCGCGGCGGGGCCGTAGCGGGCGGCCGGTGCCCGGCGCAGCAGCGCCCAGTACCGGTCGCCGTACGACCAGTGCCACCATTCGGTCGGGTAGTTGACGAAGCCGGTCGCGTCGAGGGCCCAGCTCATGAGGGCCCGGTTGGCGCGGGCCTCGGCGCTGATGCCGGGCGCCTCGGTGCGGCAGGCGCCGTCGCTCTCCTCGGGGGTCGCGTTGACCTCCGTGCCCAGCGGCAGTTCCCGGCCGTCCCGGTCGCACAGCGTCAGATCTACGGCCCCGCCGCTGACGTGCGGTGCGACCTCCGGCGGGGAGATGTACGCGCTCGCCAGTTCGCGGATCCGCTCCGGCGACGCGTCCGGGTGGGCCCGGCGCATGGTCTGCGCGTACTGCTCGAAGTACTGGCGCTGCAGAGCGGGCGGCCGGTATCCCTCCACCACCAGGAACCGGACCCCGGCCGGCAGCAGCCGCTGGGCCCGCACCAGCCGCCGTAGCGCACCGGCCCTGAGGTGGGCGTAGTTGCCGTCGTCGTCGGCCTGCCGGGGGTCGATCCGCAGGTCGTCCGTGCCGCGCAGGTCGACCAGCGGTTCGCCGCAGTCGTCCTCCGCGACGGCGGCGACCCGGGCGTCCGAGAGCGTGATGATCTCTGTCACGTGCATCAGCATCGCGGACCGCGCTGCAAGTGCTCTGCAAGTTGCCTGTAGGCGGCCCACCAGGGCTTCTGCAGCCGTACGGACTACTTGGCGTCCGTCGTCGGCTCCTGCTCCTGTGCCTCGCGGCAGTCCAACTCCCGGAAGACGCCGAGTGCTTCGGCCCTGGCCGCCCGCGCCGCCGGCGCGTCGCCGTGTGCCTCCCGTACCTCTGCCAGGTCCCGGAGTGTGCGGGCCCGCCACAGGGGCAGCCGCAGGGTCTCCCAGGTCGACAGGGCCCGCTCCAGCGGCTCCCGCGCGCCGTCCGGATCGCCGGCGGCCAGATGCCACTCGCCGAGCGTGCGCAGGACGAGTGCCTCGCCGAAGCGGTCCTGGCGCTCGCGGGCCACGGTCAGGCAGCGGCCGAGCCGCGCCCGTGCCTCGTCGAGGCGGCCGAGCCTCAACTCCGTCTTGGCCAGCGACTGTTCGGTGTACATCACCCCGAAGGTGTCCCGCAGAGCCGCGAAGATCCGCAGTGCCTCGTGCAGCAGCCGCTCGGCGTCCGTGAGCGCGCCCTCGGCCCGGTCGCACAGGGCCAGCGACCGCAGGGTCAGCGCCTCGCCGTGCCGGTCGCCCTCCGCGCGGTACAGGTCCAGCGCCCGCGCGAGAGCCTCCCGGGCCCGCTCGCCGCGCCCCTGTTCCCGGTGCACGTATCCGATGCCGTACAGCACCCGGGCCCGGGCGCCCGGCCCGGCAGACTCCCCGTACCGCTCCAGCGCCGCGTCCAGCAGCTCCGACGCCTCGGCGTACCCGGCCTGTTCGCGGCGGGCCGTCCCCATCCCGGCGAGGGCGAGCGCCACGCCCTCGGGCACGTCACCGCGCGCCTCGAACAAGCGCAGGGCCTTGCCGAAGTAGGTGTACGAATCCTCGAACTCGTCCTGTTCATAGCGCAGTTGGCCCATCCCCGCGAGCAGCCACGCCTCTCCCTCGTCGTCCCCGCCGCGGTGTACGGCGGCCATGGCGGCGGCGTGCGAGCGGGACCAGGCGTCGAACTGGTTGTACAGGGCGGCCGAGCTCGCGATCAGCGCGCCGGCCAGATCGCGGGCGGCGCGGACCATGCCGTGGTCGGCGCAGTACTCAACTGCCGCGAGCAGACAGGCCTGTTCGGCGGCGAACCAGGACGTGGGCCGCTCCAGCAGCTCCTCCTCGGTCTCCGCGTCGAGGGGCCGTACGGCGGCCGGTTCGGGGAAGCGCCGGGCGGCTCCGCCCGGGCCGAGGGCGGCCGCCTTCTCGGCGAGGCCCAGCCAGGACGCCACCAGCCGCAGCACGGCCGCCGTACGCTCCTCCGGGCTCTCCTCGGACAGACAGCGCTCGCGGGCGTGTTCGCGGGCCAGGTCATGGATGCGGTACCGGCTGCGGCCCGTCTCGTCGACGCCGATCACGTCGATGAAGTGGCAGTCCACCAGCCGCTCCACCGCCTCCTCGGCCTCCTCCGTGCCGATGTCCAGCAGCGGGGCGGCGATCCAGGCCGCGAAGTCCGGCAGGTCGAGCAGCGCCAGCCGGCGCAGCGCCCGGCGCTCGGGCAACTCCAGGTCGGCGTAACCGAGTTCGAGGCTGGTGCGCAACTCCAGGTCCCCGGCGCGCAGTTCGCTCAGCCGGCGGCGTTCGTCACGCAGCCGGTCGGCGAGCCGGCCGGGCGCCCAGTGCGGGCGGGCCGCCAGCCGGGCACCCGCGATCCGCACCGCCAGCGGCAGCCGCCCGCACAGCGAGACGATCTCCGCCGCCCGCTCCGGCTCGGCGCTCGTCCGGTCCGGCCCGGCGACACGGCGCAGCAGTTCGAGCGCCTCCGCCTGACCGGGCACGGCCAGGTCCAGATGGGCGGAGCCCTCCAGCGCCACCAGCCGGCGCCGGCTCGTGACGAGGACGGCACAGCCCGGGCCGGGCGGCAGCAGGGGCCGTACGTGCGCCTCGCCCGCCGCGTTGTCCAGGATCAGCAGGACGCGCCGGTGCCCGATGTGGGTGCGGTACAGCCCCGTCAGCTCCTCGACCGAGGTCGGCAGGGTCTCGGGGTCGGCGCCCATGGCACGCAGCAGCCGGGCGAGGGCGTCGGCGGGCTGCAGCGGCGCGGTGTCGGCCGCCCGCAGGTCCACGAACAGGCGGCCGTCCGGGAAGAGTTCGGCCGTACGGTGGCCGACGTGCACGGCGAGTGCGGTCTTGCCCGTGCCGGACCGGCCGGAGATCACCCCGATCGGCGGAGCGGTACGGCCCGCCTCGTCGACCCCGCCCACCAGCGAGGCGGCCCAGGCGATCTGCTCGGAACGGCCCACGAAGTCGGCGATGTCCGGCGGGAGATGGGACGGTGCGGGGGTGGAAGTGGAGCGGTCGCCGGCCGGCGGCCTCGGGGGCCCGGCGGGCTCCCGCCCGGTCCGGTGCGGGCGTGCCGTGCCCGCCACCTGTGCGTCGTTCGTCAGTGCCGCCTGGTGCAGTGCCTGCAACTCCGGGCCGGGGTCGATGCCCAGCTCCTCGCGCAGGACCGCGCGGCCCTCCCGGTACGTACGCAGGGCATCGGAGACGCGGCCGGTGCGGACCAGCGCGGTCATCAGCTGGCCGCGCGGCCGTTCCCGCAGGGGGTGGGCGGCGACGTGTGCGAGCAGCGGGGCGATCGTCCGGTCCGCGCGGCCCAGATCGAGATGCAGTCCGAAGGACTCCTCCTGGGCGACGACCCGCAGTTCGGCCAGCCGGGACGCCTCGATCCGGGCGAAGTTCTGGGCCAGTCCTTCCAGCGCTTCCTGGCCGCGCCACAGCGCCAGCGCCTCGCCCAGCAGGTCGGCGGCCTCCTCGCGCCGGCCCGCCGCGGCGGAGGCCCGGCCGGAGGCGAGCAGGTTCTCGAACCGGCGGGCGTCGATCTGGGACGGGTCGAGGTCGGCGACATAGCCCGGCGGCCGCGTCCGGACCACGGCGTCCTGCGTGACCTGGGCCAGTGCCCGGCGTACGGCGGAGACATGGGTGGCCACCAGGGCGCCCGCGGTGGCCGGCGCCCGCTCGTCCCAGACGCAGTCCACGAGCCGCTCGGTGGAGAGCACCTCGCCGAGATGGACGACCAGCGCCGACAGGACCGCGAGGGGTCTGACGCCGCCGAGCGGGGCCCGCCGGTCACCGGCCCACACCTCCACCGGACCGAGCAGCCGCACTTCGAACATCGTTCCCCGATCGCCGCACCACCCGCCCGATGGAGCACGGCAAAGATAACGGCGAACATGCCCACGACATAGCGAAGGCACAGCAACGGCCGGACCGCCGTGACCGGATTCGATCGATTCGGCGGACCGGTGTCCCTCACCTGCGACGTCAGGGCAGGTGACGCGTCTGTTGTGCGCGCCCCTGTCAGGGGGCCGGTGCTCATCCCTCCTCCCACCGGTTGGCTGGTTCTCGCCGGTCGGCGAGGCCTGTCGCGTGCAGGGAGGACGGTTCGCCGGCCGCCCTCGTATGAGCGCCGGAGAAAGAAAAAACCCTTGTGGTCCAGGGGCATACGGACGGGACCCGTGGGGCGTCAACGGCTCGAAAGCACCACGTCCGTTCGAAGCACCACGTCCGTTCGACCCGAGCCCCGGGAGCCGCCGTATGCACCGCTGGACCTTGGCCCTGCTGACCGCCGGTCTGCTGGCGACGACGGCCACCGGATGCGCGGGCACCACGACCGTCCCCGGGGCGTCCGCCGGCAGCACTCCCCGGGCCGCGGGCAGCACGGCGGAGACGCTACGGCTCGCGGAGCAGCTCCTCATCAAGACGTGCATGGAGAAGGAGGGACACAAGTACTGGGTCGAGCCGCCCAGCCCCGACGACGTCTCGGTCCGGTTCCCGTACGTCGTGGACGATCCGGCATGGGCCGGGGCTCACGGTTACGGCACCGATCTGCGGCGGCAGCGGGAGGCCGAGGTCCGGAGCGACCCCAACCAGCGGTACTTCCACTCCGTGCCGGCCGAGGCCAGGGCCGTCCTGGTCGGCGACCTCAACGGGGCGCGGCCGCAAGGGCTTTCGGCCCGGCTCCCGAACGGCATACGGGTCACCCACAGCGACCAGGGCTGCCAGGCCACCGCCCAACGGCAGCTGTACGGGGACCTCCAGGCCTGGTTCCGGGCCACCCGGGTCACCGACAGCCTGGCCGGTATGCGCGTCGGCCTCGTGACGGACGACAAGCGCTACAAGGCGGCCGTCAAGCCGTGGGCGCGCTGCATGCGCGAGCGGACGTACACCTACGCGGACCCCGCCCGGGCCCGCGCCGCGGCCACCCTGCCGGAGACTCCGTGGCCGCATGCCAAGGAGGTACGGCTGGCCTCGGCCGAGGCGGCCTGTGCCGTCTCCAGCGGCCTGTCGTCCGTGGCCGAGTCCCTGGACTCCGAGTACCGGGACCGGCTGCGGCGGAGCCACCCCCGGGAGACGGCCGATCTGGCGCGCCTCAAGCGCGAGGCGCTGCCCCGGGCCCGCGCGATCGTCGCGCAGGACGACTGAGCCCGGCTCGTCTCCTACGCCCCCAACACACACAGACCACCACGGCCGTCGAGCCGTGGGCGCATCACCCCACCGTGGGCCCATCACCCCACTCACATCACAACGAAACGAGGGAAACCATGTCCGTCAAGCGTCTCCTCACCGTCGCGGCCTCGGCCGCCGCAGTCGCCGCGCTCTTCTCCCCGGTCTCCAGCGCCAGCGCGCTGGACGCGGGCACCCAGAAGACCGCGACCGCGCAACTCGCCGGGGACGGCTACCTCCACGTCTACACCCAGCCCTACGGCGGCGGCCGCGAGTGCAAGTGGTCCGGCAACTCCGACAACTGGGGCAGCTGCCGCAACCTGACCTCCGACATCTGGAACAACGGCTACGCGGGCGGCCTGGACGCCGTCGACCTGTACACCGCCCCCAGCGCCGGCGGCGCGCACGCCTGCATCAGCCAGGGCGACAGCTGGCCCGACACCACGACCGGCGAGTACCGCTTCACCTACGGCGCGGGCCTGTCGCAGTTCGGCAAGAGCGTCAACAACAACATCTCCTCGCACCGCTGGGTGGACTACTGCAGCCAGGGCTGAGTCCCCGACGGGCTCGCCCCGGTACGCCTGGGCACAGGCGTACCGGGGCGAGCCGCGCGTGCCGGCACCGGGTGCGTGCTCAGCAGGGCACTCCGCTCACCCTGTTGAGCTGGCTGTCCGGGACCCAACCCGCCCATCCGCCGGTGGAGTTGTCGCGGACGTAGTTCCACCCCACTCCGCCGATGTAGCGGTAGCAGTGGAGGTCGACGACATGGGTCTTCTGGCCCTCGGCGCATGCGCCGGCGGAGGTGGAGGCGGTCTGGCGGAGCTTGGTCGCGTTGTTGATGAAGTACGTGCCCCACGGAGAGGAGTCCTTGTCGGTGGGCGCCCAGTAGGAGCCGGCGGTCTCGCACGGCTTCCAGGCGTCGGCGGCCTGAGCCGTGCCCGACAGGAGGACGCCCTGCAGCCCGGCGGCGACGGCGAGCACGGTCGCCGCGGTGGCGAGGCGGGAGGTCAACGATGTCATCGAGAGCCCTTTCTGGATTCTTCCCGGATTCTTCGCGGTGTGTTCCGCGGACGACGATGACAAGACGGCCCTGTGGGGAGGCTGAAGGTTCCTGAAAGGCCTTCAGCCTCCCCACAGGGCCCGGCCGCCATGCTGGGGCCATGCGAATACTCGTGGTCGAGGACGACCGCCGGCTTGCCGAATTACTGCGCCGTGGACTCGTGGACGAGGGGTACGCCGTCGACCTCGTCCACGACGGGCGACGGGGCCTGGAGATGGCGCTGGAGAACACCTACGACGCGGTGGTGCTCGATGTCATGCTCCCGGGACTGAACGGCTTCGGGCTGTGCGGCCGGCTGCGTGAGGCGGGCAGGTGGATGCCCGTGCTGATGCTCACCGCCATGGACGGTGAGTACGACCAGGCCGAAGGGCTCGACCTCGGCGCCGACGACTACGTCACCAAGCCGTTCTCCTTCGTCGCGCTGGCCGCCCGGCTGCGCGCGCTGATCCGCCGGGGCCGTCCCGAACGGCCGGCCGTGCTGCGCGTCGGCGACCTGGAGATCGACCCGGCCGCCCGCCGCTGCCGACGCGCGGGCACGAACGTCGTGCTGACGGCACGTGAGTTCGCCGTCCTGGAGTACCTGGCCCGCCGCGGAGGGGAGACCGTGTCCAAGGGCGAGGTCCTCGAACACGTCTGGGACGACCGCTTCGACGGTGACGTCAACCTCGTCGAGGTCTATGTGAGCGCGCTGCGCCGCAAGATCGACGTGCCCTTCCAGCGGCACACCATCCGCACGGTCCGCGGGGTCGGCTACCGGCTCGACGCCGTGGAAAGGAGCGGGCCGTGACCTGGGGCCGTGCCGGACACCTGCTGCGCCGCCTGCGACCGGCCACCATCCGTACGCGACTGGCCCTCCTGGCCGCCGTCGTCACCCTGGTTCCGCTGAGCGCGGGCGCGGTGCCCATCGCGCTCATGGAGCGCGCCTCCCTGCTGCAGGGCGCCGCCCGCCGGACATCCGCTGCGGCCGCGGACGTCACCACGCTGTTGCACACCGCCGTGGACCTGCCCGACTGCACCCGGTCCTTCCAGCGGGTACAGCGTCTCAGCAACAAGAACATCAGCCTGTGCCTGCCCACACGGCAGGTGGGTCCGAGCGCGGGAAAACTGTCACTGCTTCCCTGGGCCGACCCGGCCGGCGGACCCGTACCGATCCGCACCCTCGTCAACCGGTCGTACATGGAACCAGGCCTGTCCCCGAGCAATGTCGTCATCGCTCAGTCCCTCGACGCCGAACAGGCCCGCCTGAACACCGTCGTCCGGATTCTCCTCGGTGCCGTCGCGGGGATCACCCTGCTGGTGTCGGGCACGACATGGTTCGTCGTGGGGCGGGTGCTGCGCCCGGTCGAGGCGATCCGCGCCGACTTCGCCGACCTGAGCGCGCACCACCTCGACCGGCGGGTCCCGGTCCCGCGCACGGGCAATGAGATCGCCCGCCTGGCCCTCACCATGAACTCCACGCTCGACCGCCTGCACAAGGCCGTCGACCAGCAGCGCCAGTTCACCGCGGACGCCTCCCACGAACTGCGCACACCGCTGGCGTGTCTGCGCACCGAGCTCGAACTCGCCCTGAACAACCCCGCCGCGGCCGACTGGCCGCGGACCGTCCACGATGCCCACCGGGACACCATCCGCCTGCAGGACCTGACCGAGAACCTGCTGCTGCTGGCCCGCCTCGACTCCCAGCACGGCGGCCCGGAACCGCGTCGGACCGTCGACCTCACCGACCTCGTGCGTGAGGAGACCGCGCGTCGCCGCCCGCCACCCGGCATCGTCCTCGACGTCTCCCCGCCACCCGGCCCGGTGACGGTGCGAGGCCATCACGCCCTGCTCGCCCGGGTGCTGGGCAACCTCCTCGACAACGCCGAACGCCACGCGGCCGGCACTATAACCGTCCGCCTGACCCACGACGCCGCACGCCGCCAGGCCGTCCTCGACGTCCGGGACGACGGCCCCGGCATTCCACACCACGACCGCCGGCGGATCTTCGAACGCTTCACCCGCCTCGACGACGTACGCACCCGCGACACCGGCGGCACCGGCCTCGGTCTGGCCATCGCCGAGCGCATCGCCGTCACGCATCACGGCACCCTCACGCTGACCCCGAGCGACCGCGGCGCCCACTTCACCCTGCGACTCCCCACGCACGAGGAGGCCGTCGAAGACCGGCCGGTTCCGTGACGGTCATCACGGCCGTATCTCCCTGGAACCGCGTGACGTCCGATAAGCGAGGAACGTCGGTTGATCGCCGTTGATCGTTGCTTTCATTCGCCGTGCGGAGCTTGTGCGGCAGTGGGTGGGCATGTGGGGCACCCTGACCAGGAACGCTGCCAGCTGGAAGGTTGTTGCGGCACCCGCCGCCGTCACGTGAATCAACCGGGATCCGGGGTCCGGAGCGCCCCCCGCGCGCCCCGGACCGTGGACCCCCCATTCCCCCGTCGTCGTTCAGCTCTTGGATGCCCCGTGAACACGGGAGAATTGGGCGCCGGATGTGCTGCGGTCGGATGCCCCCGGCATATCGACCGCAGCACGCGCCTCGGGTTCGTCCGAAGGCATGATCAGTGCGCCCGTTCCCCCATGGGGCGCGCCCCCGTGCCCGTAGGCTCCGGCACAGACAGCTTCCCCGGTCATCGGGCCGGTCCGGAGGGGTCGGGTGTTGCCAGCGGGTATTTGGCAACACCGTTCGGGCGGTGTGTTGTTGGGGGGATGGTCATCGAGTACGACGGGTTCGGCGCCGAGTTACGCAGGCGTCGCATCGCGGCAGGCATGTCGCTGAACGAGCTGGCCGGCAAGGTGTACTGCAGCCGCAGCTTCCTGAGCCGCGTGGAGAACGGGCGCCGCAGGGCGTCCCTGGAGTTGGCCCAGCTGTGCGACGAGGTGCTGGGTGCCAAGGGTGCGCTGGTCGGGCTGGCGCCGCTGCCCGGGTCGGACGCCGTACCGAAGGTGGTCCGGGGCGGGGCGGGTGAGCGGGCTCCCGGCGCGGTCAAGTCGCCGGAGAGGGAAGGGCGTTCGGCCGTCGGCCCGGACCGTGCCGAGTTCCGGCGGCTGCTGAGGCGCGGTGACCTCAGCCATACCGCGGGCGGGATGCGGGAGGCCGAACGGCACTACACGGCCGCCTATCACAGCGCTGAGGGCGATCCGCGCGCGCAGGCCGAGGCCGTGATCAGGATGGCGCGCCGCTGGTCCGATCCCGGGCAGGTCGACCGTGAGCTGCTCCAGTCGATCCGGGGCTGTCTGGCCGCGCTGGACGGCGACGGCGGCGCGGAGGCGGCGGGGCTGCGGCTGCGGCTCGAAGCGCATCTGGCGAAGAAGATGGCCCTGGCGGTCAGTCAGGACACCGCGGCGGGACTGGCGGGACCCGCCGAGGGAGCGCGGCTCGCCGAGGAGACACTGCGCCGATTACCCGACGACGGCGACGACGAGGTGCGCTGCGAGGTCCTCACCGAGTGCCGCTGGGCGCGCTACGACTTCATGCCGGCCCCCGAGTCGCTGATCCTCTCCGAGCGGTTGCGCGAGGCCGCGGCCCGGCAGGACTCGCCCTACTTCCGCGGTGAGGCCCTGATGGCCGTCGCCATCGACCAGCTCCGCAACGGCAGGATCTTCAGCGCCCTCGCCACCGCGAACCAGTACCGCAAGCACGCCGCCGAGACCCAGAGCGCCCTCGCCCTGTGGCAGCGGCACACCCTCGACGCCCTGCTCGACCTGTGGCACGGCCGGTTCGACGCCGCCGCCGAGTGGATCTTCGTGGAGTCGCTGAAGTTCATCGAACTGCTCCGCGCCGACTACGCCGTCCCCGCGGACAACCTCACCCAGACCCGCCTCGGCCAGGCTTACTGGCTGCTGAGGCAGCAGGGCAGACTGGCCGAACTGTTCACCTCCGACCTGGCCGGCGACGTCGAGCGCCACGCCTACTTCCCGGTCTGGCGGGCCGGCCTGGCCCTCGCCCTGTGCGAGACCGGGCAGCACGCCGAGGGCGCGGACTTCTTCCTCGGCTGCGTCGCCGACGTAGACCGGTTCCCGCCGTCGGGCTGGGCCGTCCCCGCGCTCGTCCTGCTCGCGGAGGTCTGCGCGGCGCTGGACCTGGAGGGCGGATTCGAGGCCGAGTTGGCGCCGGTGCTGCCCACGCTCCGCGCGCGCCTGGCCCCGAACGACGGCCAGCAGCTCGCCCTGGGCGGCTGGCCCACGGTCCTCGTCGGCCCGACCGCCCGCGCCTGCGGCGTCCTCGCCCTGGCCGCGGGCGAACCGGAGACCGCCCTCGAACACTTCCGCCAGGCCGCGGTCCCGGCCCGCTCCTCCCAGCCCGAACTCGCCCGCCTCCGCCTGGCCCAGGCCCGCGCCGTGCGCCGCGTGGGAGGCCCGGGGAGCGAGCCGAACGCGGTACGGCTGCTGCGGGAGGCGTCTCGGGGGGCGGAGACGTACGGGATGACGTGGCTGGGGGCGCAGTGCGAGGGGTTGTTGGGGGCGCCGGGGCGGGGGTGAGTGGGGTGTTCCCTGCGGGCGTCCGCGCGACGGCCCCGGAAACCGGTGGACTTGGTGTGTGCAGGCGGTGTTCATGCTGTGAACTAGGTCACATCGCCTTCCGTGTCCGGCGTCCCGCCTCGTCGCCCCGGCGCCACCCCCGGAGTCACCCGGACCACCCTCTGCCCCGCACCTCACCGTAGGTAGTCAGCCAAAACGTCTTCGTGGCCGCCGAATTGGCGGCGAAGGGCGTCGAATCATCTACGCGCATAGTGTGCCGAGTGGTCCAAACCCGTATGGCAGGTGTGTTTGCGGGGTCCCTTGACCCGGGTGGGACGGCTCGGTTTCATACCTATCCAACTGCGCGGGGGGCTCGGGCGCCCGTCGTGAAATCCGCAGGGTGTCCTTGGCGTTCCTGGCGTGCCGCGCCGTCAACTCCCCAGTGTGTGCAGGCGTGTTGACGTGTCTGCCGGCCCGTTCCGATACGTCGCGTGCCACCCCGGAAAGGAATAAAGCCGGTGTCGTATTTCTTCACCGCAGCTCCTCTTCTCTGCCGTGCCGTCGGGTGCCGGTGGTCGAGGTGAGCCGGCATCGGGGTACGGCCGCGCCGGTCGAAGCGGGAGCGAGGGGCGGGCGGGGGCGCAGTATCCGGGCCTCGCTCATCACGCTCGCGGTGGTGCCGGCGATGGCGTTGGTGCTGCTGTGGGTCAGTGGTTCGGTCGCGCTGTTCAACCAGTGGAACGACGCCAACAAGGAAGGCCGGCCGGCGAAGACCACGTACGCCCTGGTGCCGGCGATCGGCGAGTTCCAGAAGGAACGGCTGCTGACGGTCGGGGTGTTGGTGTCGCACGGCAGCCGTGCCGCGCTGGACGCGCAACGGCAGCGGACCGACGCCGTGCTCGCCGGTTTCCGCAAGGCGGACGCCGTCTCGGGCAGTGACGGGTCGGCGCAGTACCGGGCCCAGTTGGCGACCGTACGGAAGCGGCTGACCGGGCTGACCACCGAACGGACCGCTGTCGACGCCGGGAAGACCACCCGGCTGGACGCCTACGCCGCCTACTCCGAGGCCGTGTCCTCGACGCTGAACCTCTTCGGGACGCTGAGCACCGACAGCGGCGACGCGGTCACCGCGGCCGACGCCGGCCACGCCCTGGCGTTCCTGCGCGGGACGGAGGCGCTGTCGCAGGAGGAGGCGATCCTCAACGGGGTCGCCGCGTCACGGAAGTTGAGCGTCCAGGAGAGGTCGGCGCTGGCGGCCGCCCAGGCCGTCCGGGTCTCCGTGCTGTCCAACGAAGTTGAGCCGTATCTGCCCGCTGCGTTGGGCGCCGAGCTGGGCAGGACCATGGGCGGTCAGGACTGGGCCGCCATGACGGCCTTCGAGAAGACCGTCGCCGCGGCCTCCGCCGGGCACGACGGCACGATCGGCGTGTCCTCCGTCCCCGCCGCCCGCGCCGCCGCCCCGGGGCGCGTGACCGGCGCGGTGCAGGCCGTGGAGGGCCAGTTCCTGGGCAAGGTCACCCACGACTCCGCGCACCGGACCCACCAGGTGCTCGTCAAGGCGATGCTCGGCAGCGCCCTCGCGTTCGTGGCCGTACTCGCCGTCGGCCTGCTGTCCTGGCGCATCACCCGGTCCCTCATCGGCCGGATGTCCGGCCTGCGCGCGGCGACACTCGAACTGGCCGAGGAACGGCTGCCCGAACTCATCACCCGGCTGCGCACCCAGGGCAAACGCGCCGAACTCGACGACCTGCCCGAACTCGACTACGGCACCGACGAGTTGGGCAAGGTCGCGGAGGCCTTCAACAGCGCCCAGCGGACCGCGGTGAGCGTCGCGCTGGAGCAGGCCGCGCTGCGCGAGGGCGCGCGGCTGGTGTTCCACAACATGTCGCGCCGTATCCAGCTCCTCGTGCACCGCCAGCTCACGGTGATCGACTCCATGGAACGCAAGGAGCAGGACCCTCAACTCCTCTCCGATCTCTACCGCGTCGACCACCTCGCCACCCGGATGCGGCGCAACGCGGAGAGCCTGACCGTGCTGTCCGGCGCGTCCCCCCGGCGCCGTTGGAAGCAGGCGGTGCCGCTCGCGGAGCTGCTGCGCAGCGCGGTGTCCGAGATCGAGGGGTACACCCGGGTCGTCGTCGAACCCCTCCCGCCCATCGCGGTGTTGGGCCCGGCGGTCGGCGACACGATCCACCTCATGGCCGAACTCATCGAGAACGGCGTGACGTTCTCGCCCCCGCACACCGAAGTACGGGTACGGGCACTGCCGGTGGCGCAGGGCTACGCCGTCGAGGTGGAGGACCGGGGGCTCGGCCTCACGCCGGACGAGTACGCGGCGGCCAACGAACTCCTGCACCACCCCAAGGACTTCAGCTTCACCACCCTCGGCGAGGACCCCCGCCTCGGCCTCTTCACCGTCGGCCACCTCGCCCAGCGCCACGGCGTCACAGCCAGCCTCCAGGCCTCGTCGTACGGCGGCTCCCTGGCCGTCGTCGTCCTCCCGCACGCCCTCACGGAGTCGGCGGCGGACGCGGTACCGCCGACACTGGACGCGCGGGCCGAGCGGCATCTGGCCTCGGTCGCGGGGGCGTTGCCGGAGCCGGGGACCGGTTCCGGGACGGGTTCTGGCAGTGGCATGGGCGTGGGCTCAGGTATGGGTGCGGGCTCGGCCGGCGGTACGGCAACCGGGCCGGTCACCGGTTCGGGGCGCGGCGGGGTGACGGCCGGCGGTATGCCGATGCGCACCCGTACACGGACCGCACCTCATGCCCAGCCCACGTCCGGTCCGGCGGCACCGGGTGCGGAGGCCGCAGCCGCCGCTTCGCCCCGCGGGGCCGTGCCCTTCCCGCACCCCCGTACCTCCGGCGCGTCCGGATCTCCCTCGGACCCCCCGGCCGCCCCTCCCGCAGGCCCCCGCACCGGCGGCCCCGGTTCCAGCCGGCTCCCGCGGCGCGTGCGGCAGGCGCATCTCGCGCCGCAGTTGCGGCAGCGGCCGGACGAGGCGGACGGCGAGCGCGGGGCCGGGCGGGAGGCCGAGCGGCGGCCCGAGCAGGCGCGGTCGATGCTGGCCGCGCTGCGGGACGGGACCCGCAGGGCCCGCGAGCAGGAGGACGTGCCCGCGCCCGCCTGGCCCTCGTCGCTGCGCGGAGACGCCCCCTGGCCGAAGTCACCGCGAGCGGACACACCCCGGCCGGCGTCCCCGCAAGCAGAAGCTCCCGCGCCCACCTGGAACACGGCCCCGCCCGAGCGGCGTCAGTTGCCCACCCGTCCCCGTCCGACAAGGAACACCCCATGACTGCGCCCAACACCACGCACGGCGGACTGGCCTGGCTGCTGGACAACCTGATCGAGCGGATCCCCGAGACCCTGCACGCCATCGTCCTGTCCGAGGACGGCCTGCTCGTCGGCTCCTCCGAACGGCTCGCGCAGGACGACGCCGAGCAACTCGCCGCCATTTCCTCGGGAGTTCACTCGCTCGCGCTGGGCACCAGCCGGCACTTCGGCGGCGGGCGCGTGCAGCAGACCGTCATCGAGATGGACGACCTCTTCCTCTTCGTGACGACCGCGGGCGGCGGCGCCCGCCTCGCCGTACTGGCCACCTCGCAGGTGGACGTCGGCAACGTCGGCTACGAAATGACCATGGTCGTACGGCAGGTGGGGCAGTTCCTCAGCGCGGCCCCCCGGTTCCCGGAGTACAGCGGCGCGCCCTTCGTGGGTGAGCATGAATGAGACACTGGTCCGAGGAAGACCCGTGGGAGGACGAAGACCCCGCGCTGCTCGTCCGCCCGTACACGGTCACCGGCGGCCGCACCCCGACCTTCCACTCCGGTATCGAACTGATCACCCTGATCAGCACCGTCCGGCCGCCGACCCGCGACCAGCGCCTCCAGCCCGAACAGAACCGGCTGCTCGCCCTGTGCCGTACGCCCACCGCGCTGGTGGAGGTCGCCGCCCGGCTCGATCAACCCGTCGCGGTCATACGGGTGTTGCTCGATGACCTCCTGGACAACGAACTCGTCTCCGTCTCCCCGCCCGCCGCGGCCGGTACCCCCGACGCCCGTTTCCTCCAGGCAGTGATCGATGGCATACGCAGAATCTGACCGCCGCGCCACCACCGTCGCGCCCGACGCCGCCACCGCCAAGATCCTGGTCGCGGGCGGCTTCGGTGTCGGCAAGACCACCCTCGTCGGCGCGATCAGCGAGACCACGCCGCTGCGCACCGAGGAACTCATCACCGAGGCCAGCGTCGGCGTCGACAACCTCGCCGGGGTGGAGCAGAAGACCACGACGACGGTCGCCATGGACTTCGGCCGGATCACGCTCAGTTCGGCCCTCGTGGTCTACCTCTTCGGCGCCCCCGGCCAGGACCGCTTCTGGTTCATGTGGGACGACCTGTCGCGCGGCGCGCTAGGCGCGGTCGTCCTCGCAGACACCCGCCGTCTGGAGAACTGCTTCCCCTCCGTCGACTTCTTCGAGCACCGCGGCATCCCCTTCGCCGTCGGCGTCAACTGCTTCAACGGCCGCTGCGAGGAGGACCCCGAGGAGATCCGCGCCGCCCTCGACCTCGCCCCCGACATCCCCCTCGTCCTCTGCGACGCCCGCGACAAGGAGTCGGTGAAGACGGTGCTGCTCGCACTCCTCGAACACGTCATGCGGGGACTGGCGGCGGAGGCGTCGGCACAGCCGTACGACCAGTCGGCCGTACGGTCATGAAGGCTTCGTCGCCGATACGGCCGTCGCGGTCAGCGTGCCGTCGCACTCCGCGAACTGCCCGTCGTCCAGGGCGACTTGGTGAGCCCCGGCACCCGGCAGGCCGATCACCATCGTCGGGTAGATCACCGGTGCCGAACCGGATTCGCAGTAACCGTCCCCCTCGCCCTGCACCTGCACGAAGGTCAGCTTCAGCCAGGCCTGACCACCGGGGGAGAGCTTCACCGGGGAGGCGGTACCGACGGGCGTGACCTGGAGGGGAACGTTGAGCTCCGGGGAACCGTTCGCGGCGCCGGCGACGGTGGGGTGCCCCCGGAGGACGCAGGCCTTGCCGCCGGTGTTGGTGAACTGGACGATCGCGGCCCCGGTCCCGGTACCGGCGGGGCGGTCGGCGGCCTGGTAGGCGGTTGCTTTCAGGGCAGTTGCCGCGCAGGGCTTCGCCGCCGTGCCCGTGGACCCGGATGAGCCCGTAGACCCGGAGGAGGCGGAGGTGGCGGGAGAGGAGGCGGTCGCGGCCGGTGCGTCCGACGACCCGTCGGTCCCGCTCTCCGAGTCACCCGGCTGACACCCCGTCATCACCAACGCCGCCGACACCGCGGCCACCGCCACCATGACCCTGCGGATGCTGTTCTTCTGCATGACGTCCCCCGAACTTGCTGTGTACGGACCGGCTCTCACCGGCACTCGCGGAGAGAGACAGGTCCGTCGCACCCAGGGTTTCGCCTACGCACTAGCTGTGACGCAATGGTGACGCTCAGTCGAAGCTCGCGAAATAGGCCGCGGCCATGTCCTCGTCCCCGTGCCCCTGCGCCGCCGCCCGGGCGAACCGCTCCGCCCCCGCGGCCGCCACGTCCAGCCGTACGCCGTTCGCCGCGCCCGCCTGCACGATCAGGCGGGCGTCCTTCTCCGCCGTGGTGACCGCGAAACTCGCCGGAGTCAGCTGGTCGTTGAGGATGGCGGCCGACTTGGCGTGCAGGTAGCCCATGTCGAGTGGGCCGCCGGCGATGAGGTCGAGGAAGCTCTGGGGGTTCACGTCCAGGGCCTTGGATAGGGCCAGGGCCTCGCCCGCCGCGTTCGTCACGGCCAGGACCCAGCTGTTGGCGACCAGCTTCAGGCGGGTCGCGGTCGCCGCCGCGCCGTCCTCGCCCACCCACAGGGTGCGGACGCCGACCGCGTCGAAGACCGGGGTGACCGTCGCGCGCCCGCTCTCCGGGCCGGCCGCCAGGACCGTCAGCTGACCGGCCTCGGCGGGCTGGCGGGTGCCGAGGACGGGGGCGTCGTAGAAGACGAGGTCGTGCCGGTTCGCGAACTCGGCCAGTTCGCCCACCGATTCGAGGCTCGACGTCGTCGACTGGATCCACGCGGCGCCGGGGCGCAGGACGGGTGCGGCCTCGCGCATCACGTCGAGGACGGCGTCGCCGTCGTAGAGCATCGTGAGGATGACGTCCGCGTCGCGTACGGCATCGGCCACCGTGTCGCGGACGTGCGCGCCGTCGGCGGACAGGGGGTCGGCCTTGGCGCGGGTGCGGTTCCAGGCGTGCACGGTGTGACCGGCGCGGGCGAGGTTGCGGGCCATCGCGGCGCCCATGATGCCGGTGCCCAGGACGCCTACGGTGAGCTTTTCGGTGGTCATGACTCGGCTTTCGTCCTCGACGGTGTTGTCGAGGACCAGCGTGCCAGGGTGCCGCGCGCCCGGCCTCCCGGCAGGGCGCGCGCCGCCCGTCAGCCGGCGACCGTGAACCAGGTCGAGCGGGACTTCCGCCACTCCTCGTGGGTGAGGTCCTTCGCCTCGGTGCCGTCGCCGTACAGGTCGGCCGCGCCGTCGTCGGTGATCAGCTGGGCGCGGGCGCCCGAGGCCGTCAGGTCCGGTACGTCGACGACCGCCTCCCAGGCGCCCGGGTCCGTGGTCGGCAGGTCGCGCAGCTTGACCGGCCGGTCGGCCGCGTTGCCGGTCCAGGAGTAGAGGGCGTACGGGTCGGAGTTGTCGTCGGCGGCCCAGGAACCGGCGACGATCAGGTACTGGTTCGCCGCGTTCTTGCGGATGTCGCGCACCGAGAGGCCGCCGAGGTCCAGCTCGATCGGCGTGCCGAAGGTCGCGGCGGTGCCGTTCGCGACCACCTTGTCGATGTTGGTGACCGGCACGAGCAGCGCCTTGCCGCCCTCCACCGCCGGGGCGAGCGGCGCCCGGAAGCCGAGGTACGCCGTGGTCGTGGAGCCCGGCGCGAACTCCAGCCCCTCCACGTTGAACCCGTCGATCTGCTTGGGGACTTGGCCGTCCGCGGTGCCCGCCGCGAAGCCGTACCGGTTCCCGTTCGCCTTGTCCCACGTCACCAGGTCGTCGCGCAGCTTGCCGTACGAACTGCCGTAGGAGAGCGCCGTGTTGGCGCCCGTGCCGGTCACCTTCGTGGTGAAGACCGTGTTGCGGGCCGACTTGTACTCGCCGTCCTTGTTGTTGCCCAGCGAGCCGGTCCAGTAGATCGTGTCGCCGACACGGGCCGCGCCCTCGATGTCGATCTCCTTGGAGACGTCGATGTCGTCGCTGAAGTCCCAGGTCCTGACCGGCGCGCCGGAGGCCGAACGGTCGTACAGGCGAAGGACGTTGGACTCGTCATCCGCTACGACGACATAGCCGCCGCCCACGTCGACCGCGGCGGAGGCGTCGCTGGAGCCGGTGAAGTAGCGCGTGTCCGTGGGCTGTTGGACGGACGCCGAGGCCGCGTAGTGCAGGGTCTTCGTGGCCGTCTTGCCGCCGAGGCCCGTGACCTTCACCGTCAGGTCGGTGTAGCCCTGCGCGGCGGCCGTGACGGCGAGTTGACGGGTGGCGCCGGTGCCGGAGACGGTCACCGCGCTCGTCGGTGCCACCGACGTCTTGCTGCTCTTGCTGGCCGCGACCGTCAACGCGCTGACGTCCGCGCCGCTCTGAGCGACCGTCACCTGGACCGCCGGATCGCCGACCGCGCCCACCGCGCCGGAAAGGTAGCCGGCCGACAGGGAGATGGTCGGTGTGCCGTAACTCGCCGCGTGCGCCTGGCTGTTGCCCAGGCTCAGGGCGGCGAGGGCGAGGCAGGTGCCCGCCACGGCGACCGTCCTGCGCCCGCTGGAGAAAACTCCGTTGAGGAACGCTCCGTTGGAGACTGCGTAGTCCTGCACTGGGACCCCTTCGTCGGCTCGGTGTCGACGAGAAGGTTCAGCGGATCTCACCAACTCCGCGGGGTGTGGGCAGGTCCCGGGGGTGAACAACTGCCGACGGGCCGAGGGAGCGCTCCATGACCCGGGCCAGGTGACGGGTGAAGACCTGCTGCGTGTCGGGGGTGAGCGTGCGCAGCGCCACCAGCGCGGTGATCACGACGTCGCACAACTCGCCCTGTACGTCGTCCCAGGTGTGGGAGGCGCCTTTGCGCGGGTTCTGGCCGGTCGCCCCGATCACCGCCTCGGCGACCTCGCCGACCTCCTCGGACAGTTTCAGCATCCGCAGGAGCAGGCCCTCACGGCCGTCGAGGGGCTGACTCGCCTCCAGCCAGGTCCACAGGTCGTCGATACCGGCCCAGAGGTCGGGGGACCGGTCGTTCTGATCACTCATGGGCTCAGCCTGCCATCACCACCCCACTCGTCCGTCCTACTCGTCGAACAACGTCTCCTGCCCGAACTCCGCCGCCTCCCGCACCCGCCTGTTCCGCAGGCCCACCACCACGGCCGTGGCCGCCCCCGTCACCGCGAGCGCCGCCGGAACCATCCAGCCCCGGTTCACCGCGTGGCCCAGCGCGTGGTCCAGGGAGAGCCGGCCCGGGCCCGTGACCGCGAGGCCGGCCGCGGTCAGGGCGAGGGAGGCCGCGTACTCGTAGCCGCCGGCCGCTGCGAAGAAACCGTTGGGCGCGTGCACGGCGGCCGCTCCCACCATCGCGCCGGCCGCCGCCGAGCCAGCCGCCGGGGTCGCCAGACCCAGCGCGAGCAGCGCGCCGCCGCCCGCCTCCGCGAGACCCGCCATCGCGGCACTCTGCTTCCCCGGCGCGTACCCCATCGCCTCCATGGCCGCGCCGGTGCCCTCGATCCCGCCCCCGCCGAACCAGCCGAACAGCTTCTGCGCGCCGTGCGCGGCCAGCACGCCCCCGGTACCCAGCCGGAGCAGCAGCAGGCCCAGATCTTGTCGGTCGTAACAGGTCACGGTGACTCCCTGAACAGGCGGCGGGGACGGTCCCCCACCGTCGCACCCCCCGGCGTCCGGCGGGCGGGTTCGCGCGGCCGTTCGGGTGGCGGCCCCCGGGGAACGGTGTGAGTCTGACCGGCATGACGATTCAGCCAGCCAAACTCAGCGATCCGGCCGTCCGGGCGTTCGTCAGCGCCGTCAACGCCCACGACCGCGACGCCTTCCTGGAGCTGCTCGCGCCGGGCGCGACGATGGCGGACGACGGCTCCGACCGTGACCTCGCCGAGTGGATCGACCGGGAGATCTTCTCCTCCCACGGCCACATGGAGGTCGACCGCGAGTCCGACGGCGGCCGCGCCCTCGTCGCCCGCTACTCCAACGACGCGTGGGGCGAGATGCGCACCCGGTGGAGTTTCACGGTCGGCGAGGACGGCAGGATCGCCCGCTTCGAGACGGGCCAGGCCTGACCGTCGTAGAAAAAGAGGCTTCTCCCGATGGGATGTGAGCCCCTGGGTAAAAGTCCTTGCCTTGAAGTGCGCTCCAACTCCTAGTCTCCCCAGGCATGGAGACGAAGTCGAACATCAGGACCCTCGGACGCAGTGGCATCGACGTGAGCGCTCTCGGCTTCGGCTGCTGGGCGATCGGTGGTGAGTGGCAGGACGTGAGCGGGCAGCCGCTCGGCTGGGGCAAGGTCGACGACGAGGAGTCCGTGCGGGCGGTCCGGCGGGCCCTCGATCTGGGCGTCACGTTCTTCGACACCGCCGACACCTACGGCGCGGGACACAGCGAACGCGTTCTGGGCCGCGCGCTGGGCAAGCGCCGTGCCGATGTCGTCGTAGCCACCAAGTGGGGCAACGTCTTCGACGAGGAGACCCGCACCCTCACCGGTTCCGACGACTCCCCGGAGTACGCCCGCCGCGCGCTCACCGCATCCCTGGAGCGCCTCGGCACCGACCACGTCGACCTGTACCAACTGCACCTGTCCGACGCGGACTTGGAGCGGGCGGCCCAACTCCGGGACCAGTGCGAGGAGTTCGTGCGGGAGGGGCTGATCCGCGCCTACGCCTGGAGCACCGACGACCCGGCCCGCGCCGCCGTGTTCGCCGAGGGGGAGCACTGCGCGGCCGTGCAGCACGGGGCGAACGTCTTGCAGGACGCGCCTGAAATGTTCGCGCTGTGCGAGGAGTTGGGCCTGGCCAGCATCAACCGCAGCCCCCTCGCGATGGGCCTGCTCACCGGAAAGCAGGCGCCGGGGCGGGAGTTGGAGGCGGGGGACATCCGCAACACGCCCCCGGCCTGGATGCAGGGCTTCAAGCAGGGCGCGGGCGCCGACGAGGACTACGTCGCCCGCGTGGACGCCCTGCGCGAGATCCTGACCTCCGAGGGCCGTACGCCCGCCCAGGGTGCCCTCGCCTGGCTGTGGGCCCGCAGCCCGCGCACCGTACCGATCCCGGGCTTCCGCTCGGTCACGCAGGCCGAGCAGAACGCTGGTGCCATCGCGAAGGGGCCGCTCACCACAGGGCAGTTGGTCGAGGTCGACCGCGTGCTCGGCAGGTGAACGGCCCCGGCGGGAGCGACAGGTGGGCTCAGTAACCCTGGTTGCCGAACTGCGCGTACTGCTCCTGACCGGTGTTGCCCTGCTGGGGTGCGAACTGGCCGGTGCCGCGGCCCTGTTCGGTGAGCGTGATCTGGCCGGCCTTGATGTTCGCCAGGCGCGGCGCGCGGCGGGCGATCGACGAGTCGTGGGTGACCATGATGAAGGTCAGCCCGTACTCGTGCCAGAGGCCTTCGAGCAGGCCCATGATGTCGTCGCGGGTGCCCTCGTCGAGGTTGCCGGTGGGCTCGTCGGCGAGGAGCACCTTCGGCTTCTTCACCAGCGCGCGGGCGATCGCGACGCGCTGCTGCTGGCCGCCGGAGAGTTCGGAGGGGGCGTGCTTCAGCCGGTCGCCGAGGCCGACCGACGAGAGCGCCTCGGCGGCCCGCTCGCGGCGCTCGGCGGGCTTGACGCCGAGCGGCACCAGGGCCGTCTCGACGTTCTCCTGCGCGGTGAGCGTCGGGATGAGGTTGAAGGCCTGGAAGATGATGCCGATCTTCTCGGCCCGCAGCCGGGTCAGCTTGGCCTCGCTGATGGTGGCGAGGTTGACGCCGTCCAGCTCGACACTGCCCTCGGAGGGGCGGTCCAGGCCGCCGATCATCTGCAGCAGCGTCGACTTGCCGCCGCCGGTGGGGCCCTGGATGACGAGCTGGTCGCCGTCCTCGATCGTGAGGTCGACGCCGCGCAGCGCCTCGACCGTCTCCTTGCCCCGCGAGTAGCGCTTGGTGACGCCGGTGAGCTTGTACATGGGATCTCCGTCTGAACGTCTGTGAAGAAGAAGAGGGTCGGGGCGCCGCCTCTCGGGGGGAGTGGAGGCGGCGCCCCGGATCAGGGGGTGCGGCGCGGTCGGCGTCGGCGGCGCTACGGGCCACCTCCGCCGGACCACGCCACCGCGGCCGCGCTACGACACGCTGCGCAGCGCGTCCGCCGGACGCATCCGCGAGGCACGCCAGCCGCCCATCGCGCCGGCGATCAGCCCGCCGGTGACGGCCAGGCCCACCGCGAGGGCGATCGTGGTCAGCGAGACCGGCGCGTTCAGGGCGATCTCCAGGGTGTTGGAGGCGGCCTGCTGGCCGGGACCGCCCTGGCCGCCGCCGGGGCCGCCGCCCGTGCCGCCGCCACCGCCGGTGGAGGTGGAGCCGAGCTGCGCGGTCAGCTTGGGGCTGATCGCGGTGACCGTGTAGGCCGCGAGGAGGCCAAGGGCGATACCGAGACCGCCGCCGATCAGACCGTTGACCATGGACTCGCCGACGACCTGCCGGGTCACCTTGCGGCTCGGCCAGCCGAGCGCCTTCAGCGTGCCGAACTCACGCACCCGGCGGGAGACCGCCGACGAGGTGAGCAGCGCGGCGACGAGGAACGCGGCGATCAGGACCGCGATCGACAGCCACTTGCCCACGCTGGTCGCGAGGTTGGAGGCGGTGGACAGCGAACCGGAGACCGTGGACGCGAGGTCGGCGGAGGTGGTGACCGTCGTACCCGAGATGTTCTTCTGGATCGTCGTCTTGACGGTCGAGATCTGCTTGGAGTCGGTCGCCTTGACGTAGATCGTGGTGACCTTGTTCTTCGAGTCGCCCAGCGTCTGCGCCTGCTTCAGCGGCACGTACACGTCGATCGTGGACTCGCTGCTGTTGGGCGTCGCGATGCCGATGACCGTGAACTTGGTGCTGGAGATCTTGAAGGTCGAACCGACCTTGTACTTCTTCGTCTTGGCGTACGACTTGCTGACGACCGCGACCTTCGCGTCGGTCTGCGCGGTCGTGAACGTCTTGCCGGTGGTGATCTTCGACGTGGACAGCGGGCCCAGCGTCTGGTTGGTGACGTCGATCCCCGCGACCGAGTACGAGTTCACGTTGAAGTTGGCGCCGCCGCCCTGCACTTGGGGTGCACCGGTGCTGCTGGTTCCGCCACCGCCGCCGGGGCCGCCCTGCTGCGAGGAACCCGAAGAGCCGGACGTGGTGGAGGACTTGGCCTTGCCCTGGGTGAAGGAACCGTCGACCTTGGTGACGTTCAGGGTGAGCGCGCCGACCGCGGCTGACACGCCCTTCTGTGTGCCGACCTTCGTGACCAGTGAGGACGCGAGGGCCTGACCACCCTGCGTGTTCACCCGGTCCGAGCTCTGCGAGCTGCCGCTGGAGGAGGTGGCGCCGAACTTGAAGCTGGGACCCTGCGAGCTGCCGGCCTTGGGGGCCGACTGCGCCTTGGTCACGGTCATGTCAGTTCCGAGACCGTAAAGAGACTTGAGGACCTTGTCCTGAGCCTGATTCATGCCGGCCGACACCGAATTGACGGTGATGACCAGCGCGATACCGAGCGCCAGACCCATCGCGATGACCAGGGCGGCCTTCTTGCGCCGGCCCAGTTCGCGCTTGAGATAGATGCCAAACATCCCATTCCCCAAAGGTTCTTGGCGCCCGCTGTGGGCGCGGCCACAAGCTATGGAGGAACCTTTGAGTCGACCTGAGTAAAGGATGTGTCTGGCCTGAGAAAAAGAGGCCCGAAATCAGAATTGCGTCAGACAGCTCATTCCTAAGCTGCCGAGGGCTTCCTGCCAGGAAACCCCTGTTCAATGGCCTGCTGACATGGGTCCTCGATCATCCTTTCGGCGTCCCGGGACGGACCCCGCCGTGCACGCCCGCGCCCGCATTTTGTACGGTCCCGGGATGCGCGATTCCTCTCGGCTCACCCGGCGTGCCGCTCTCGGCCTGACCGCCGCCGCTCTTCCCCTGGCGGCGGCCGCACCCGCGTCCGCGGCGACCGCGATAGGCGGTGAGCGGCTGGCCCGCGACGGGATCCAGGTCGGCGATGCCTCCGGTCTGCCCAAGAAACTCACCGCCCGCTCGTGGATCGTCGCCGACCACAGGACCGGCGAGGTGCTCGCCTCGTACCGCGCGCACCAGCGGCTCGCGCCCGCGTCCACGCTGAAGATGCTGTTCGCCGACACCGTGCTGGGGAAGTTCGAGCGGACCCGCACCTACCGGGTGACCGACGCCGACCTCGCCGACGTCCCCTCGGGCTCCAGCCTCGTCGGCGTGAAGCCCGGAATCCTGTACAGCGTCCACCAGTTGTGGCAGGGCGTCTTCCTGCGCTCCGGCAACGACGCCGTGCACGTGCTGGCCCACATGAACGGCGGGATCGCGCGGACGGTCGCCGAGATGCAGGCCAAGGCGAAGGACCTCCAGGCCCTGGACACGCATGTGGTGAGCCCGGACGGCTTCGACCACCCCGGGCAGGTCTCGTCGGCGTACGACCTCACGCTCTTCGCCCGGCACGGGCTGCACGACGACGACTTCAGCTCCTACTGCTCGACCCGGGTCGCGAACTTCCCGGCCGGCGGCAAGAAGACCTTCCAGATCCAGAACACCGACCGCCTGCTCACCGGGGCCTACGGCCTGGGCACGTACAAGGGCATCATCGGCGTGAAGAACGGCTACACCAGCCACGCCGGCAACACCTTCACCGGCGCCGCCACCCGCGACGGCCGCACCCTCCTGGTCACCGTGATGCACCCCGCGAACGGCGGCAACGAGGTCTACAAGGAGACCGCCGCGCTCCTCGACTGGGGCTTCGGCAAAGGGAGTTCGGCCCGGGCCGTGGGCACGCTGGTCGAGCCGCTGAGCGAGGGCGGGGCGACCGCGAGCCCGACACCGTCGGGGAAGGGCGCCAAGGGGGCGCCGGGCGCCACCGGAGCCGCCGCGTCCTCGTCGGACGGTCCCTCGCCCTGGCCGATGCTGGGCGGGGCGGCGGGGGCGGTCGCGGTGCTCACGGGCGGCGCGTTCGCGCTGCGCAGGCGACGGGCGGCCGTAGCGGCGGCCAAGTCCCCGGAACTCGACGGGAGTTGATGTGACGCGACAGCCGCTCCACGGTCCGGTGCGTAACCCGCGGTCCCACGCGGGCTCCACCCCCACCCGGGCCGTGGAACGACTGTCGCCTCTCCCCCCTCGGTTTTGGTCCGCGGAGCACAGCGCTCCCGTACCGCGGAAGCCTTGTGCTCCAAGTGTGAAGCTTTGGTGGAGAGAGTTGAGCATAAGTCAGCAACCGGGCGCAATGGTGCGGACGGTCAAATTCCGTTTGTGCGAATCGACTTAGCCGCGCCCCACGTACGGCATCGCGGTCGCCAACACCGTCGCGAACTGCACGTTCGCCCCCAACGGCAGCTCCGCCATGTGCCGCACGGTCCGCGCCACATCCGCGACATCCATGACCGGTTCCGGGGTGACCGCCCCGTTGGCCTGCAACGCCCCGGTCTCCATCCGCGCCGTCATCTCGGTCGCCGCGTTCCCGATGTCGATCTGCCCCACCGCGATCGAGTACGGCCGCCCGTCCAGCGACAGCGACTTGGTGAGCCCCGTCAGCGCGTGCTTGGTCGCGGTGTAGGCCACGGAGTGCGGACGGGGCGTATGTGCGGAAATCGACCCGTTGTTGATGATCCGCCCGCCCTGCGGCACCTGCTCCTTCATTCGCCGGTACGCCGCCTGCGCGCACAGGAACGCCCCGTTGAGGTTGGTGTCCACCACATGCCGCCACGCGTCGTACGGCAGGTCCTCCACCGCCACCCCACCGGGCCCGAAGGTCCCCGCGTTGTTGAACAGCAGATCCACCCGCCCGAACCGCTCCACGGTGGCGTCGAACAGCCCGTCCACGTCCTCCAGCCGCGCCACATCCGTCCCTACGGCGAGACAGGCGCCCTCGGGCACCAGCGCGGCCGTCTCCTCCAGCGGCCCGGTGTGGCGGCCGGCCAGCGCCACCGACCAGCCCGCGCGCAGCAGTTCCACGGCGACCGCGCGCCCGACACCGGAGCCGGCGCCGGTCACCACGGCGATCCTCGACGATTCCTCAGCGTTCATGGCCGCAGCCTACGAGTCACCCCTCCTGCGGGTACCGCACCCCGATCCGCTCCCGCACCGCGTCCAGCGTCCGCATCACCGCGAGGGTCCCCTCCAGCGGCACCAGCGGCGACTCGGTCTCACCGGCCCGCACCGCCCGCATCACCTCGGACGCCTCATGCCGCAGCGTGTTGCGCGGCCCGTCCGCCGCGTCGAGGACGAACTCCTCGGGGTCGCGCCCGTCCCGGTGCAGCACGAACCGATCCGGGTGGAAGAAGCCGTCCGGGATGTCGATCCGCCCCAGCGAACCGGTCACCGACGCCGAGGTCCCCGTACCGCCGACGATCGAGCAGTGCAGCGCGGCCAGCGCACCGCTGTCCCAGGAGAACAGGGCCGCCGTCTGCAGATCGGCGCCCTCGGGGGAGAGCACGGCCGACGCCTTCACGTCGGCGGGCTCACCGAGCAGCAGATGCGCGAACGACACCGGGTACACCCCGAGGTCCAGCAGCGCGCCGCCGCCCTGCGCCGGGTCGCGCAGCCGGTGCGCGGGCGGGAAGGGCCCTGCGAGCCCGAAGTCGGCCTGAACGGTGCGGACTTCACCGATGGCCCCGTCGTCGACAAGCGACTTCAGCCGCCGGATCAGCGGATTGCAGTACATCCACATGGCCTCCATCAGGAAGCTGCCGCGCTCACTCGCGAGCGCGACCAGTTCGGCGGCCTCGCGGGAGTTCAGGGTGAAGGCCTTCTCGACGAGCACGTTCCGCCCGGCCTCCAGACAGAGACCGGCCGCCGCGCGATGTGCCGCGTGCGGGGTGGCGACGTAGACGACATCGATGTCCGCGTCGTTCGCCAGCGCGTCCCAGCCGCCGTAGGCCCGCTCGATCCCGAACCGTTCCGCGAAGGCCTTCGCCGAGGACTCCGTCCGCGAGGCCACCGCGACCAGCTCGGCGTCCGGCAGATCGACGAGCTCCGCCGCGAACGCCGCCGCGATCCCACCAGTGGCCAGGACTCCCCAGCGCACCCTCTGTTCCGTCATCGCGGCCCCACCCTCGCTCACCAGACCCTCGGCACCCTGTACGAGCTGAGAGCATAGGTGGCGGATCACTCGGAGAGGGAGGGGCACATGCCCGAGCAGGGGGCGCAGGCGCCGGCCGTGCCGCAGTCCGCCGTACCGTCGTCACCGTCATCGCTCAAGGCGACCCGCCGCGCGGGCCTCCTCATGATCCTCGTCCTCGGCGGCCTCACGGCGACCCCGCCGCTGTCGATGGACATGTACCTCCCCGCGCTCCCGGCGGTCACCCGCTCCCTGCACGCACCCGCGTCGACCGTCCAACTCACGCTCACCGCCTGCCTGGCGGGCATGGCGCTGGGCCAGTTGGTGGTGGGCCCGATGAGCGACAAGTGGGGCCGCAGACGCCCGCTGCTGACCGGCCTGGCGGTCTACGTCGTGGCGACGGCCCTGTGCGCGATCGCGCCGAACGTCGAGTCCCTGGTCGCCTTCCGCCTGCTCCAGGGCCTGGCGGGCGCGGCCGGAATAGTGATCGCGAGGGCGGTCGTCCGCGACCTGTACGACGGCGTGGCGATGGCCCGCTTCTTCTCCACCCTGATGCTGGTCTCCGGGGTGGCTCCGATCGTCGCGCCGTTGGTGGGCGGCCAGATCCTGAGGGTCACGGACTGGCGGGGCGTCTTCGTGATCCTGACCTTCGTCGGCACGGCGCTCGCCGTCCTCGTCTGGACCCGCCTCCCCGAGACCGTCGCCCCGGCGGACCGCCACGCGGGCGGCACGGCGGAGGCCCTGCGCGGCATGCGCGCCCTCCTGGCCGACCTCCCCTTCACGGGCTACATGCTCACGGGTGGCTTCTCCTTCGCCGCGTTGTTCGCGTACATCTCGGCCTCTCCCTTCGTCGTCCAGGAGATCTACGGCGCGACCCCGCAGACCTTCAGCCTCCTCTTCGGCATCAACTCGGTCGGCCTGGTGGCAGTGGGCCAGATCAACGGAAAGCTGCTGGTGGGCAGGGTCTCCATGGACAAGGTCCTGGGCGCGGGCCTGGCGGTGGTGCTGCTGGCGGCGACGGCGCTGCTGCTGATGGCGACGGGGGCGCTCGGGGAGGTGGGCCTGGTCCCGGTGGCGGCCGGGCTCTTCGTCCTGATGTCCGCGATGGGCGTGACGCTCCCGAACGCCCAGACCCTGGCGTTGATGCGCACGCGCCACTCGGCGGGTTCGGCGTCCGCGCTCCTGGGTACGTCGTCCTTCCTGATCGGCGCGATCGCCTCCCCGTTGGTCGGCATAGCGGGCGAGCACACGGCCGTCCCGATGGCGGTCGTCCAACTGGTGGCCGCACTGGTGGCGGTGGCCTGCTTCGTGGGAATGTGCCGTCCTTGGAACACACGTACGACCGCGGAGGGAGTGGGGAGCTGAGCGCCCCGAGACTGCGCAACGACACCCCGGAACGGGCCGGCCTCGACCCCGAGGAACTCCGCCACCTGGTCCGGCAGGTCCACGACCTCACCACCGGCGACCGCCCCTGGGCGGCGGGCACCGTCGTGGTCGCCGGCCGCGGCCCGGTGATCGCCGTGGAGGAGGCGGCGGGCTGGGCCGTACGGTATTCGGCCTACGACCCGGAGACCGACCGGGGCGTCGAACTGCCGCCGGCGTCCCGCGTCCCGACGACGGTCGACACCCCCTTCGACCTGGCCTCGGTCACCAAACTGTTCACGGCGGTGGCCGCGATGCAGCAGATCGAGCGGGGCACGCTGGGCATAGACGCCAGGGTGGGCGCCTACTTGCCCGACTTCCGCGCGGCGGCCCGCCACGGCATCACAGTCCGCCAACTCCTGACGCACACCTCGGGCCTGCGCCCCGAACTCCCGCTCTACGACTGTGCCGACGACGCCGAACGCCTGTCGATGCTCCGAACGGAGGCGCCGGTGGGGGAGCCGGGCGAGTACGTCTACTCGGACCTGAACCTCCTCCTGCTCCAGTTCGTCCTGGAACGCATCAGCGGCCGCACGCTGGACGTCCTCATCCACGACGGCATCACCCGCCCCCTCGGCATGACGTCCACGGACTTCGGCCCCTGCCCGGGCGCGGCGGCGACGGAGGACCAACGCCGCCCATGGGCCAAGGCGGACCGGGGAATGCTGCGGGGTGTCGTCCACGACGAGAACGCGTGGGCGCTGGGCGGCGTGGCCGGCCACGCGGGCCTGTTCTCGACGGGCCGCGACCTGGCGATCTTCTGCCGCACGTTGCTGGCGGGGGGTTCCTACGGCCCCGCCCGCATCCTTGGCGCGGACTTCGTGGAACTGCTGCTGACCCCGCCGGGTCTGGGCTTCGGGGTCGATCAGGCGTGGTTCATGGGGGAGTTGGCGGGGCGGGGGGCGGTGGGGCACACGGGGTTCACGGGGACGTCGGTGGTACTGGACCCCGCTACGGACACGTTCCTGGTCCTGCTGGCCAACACCGTGCATCCCCGGAGACGGGGGGCGGACAGCGGGCCGCGGGCGGCCGCGGGGACGCGGGTGGCTCGGGCGGTGCGGGGCTGAGGGGACGCGGGGTGGCTCGGGCGGTGGGGGGCTGAAGGGTGCGGGCGGTGACGGCCTGAGGGGGCTGAGGGATGCGGGCGGTGACGGGCTGGGGGTGGCTCGGGCGGTGAGCGGCTGAGGGTGGTTCGGGGCTCGGGTGGCTTGGTTGGGCGGGTTTTTTGAGCCGAGCTCTTCCATGCCCCGCCATGGGCGGTGGGTGGGCATAGGCCTCGGGGGTCTGGGGGCGGAGCCCCCAGGGGCCTCGGCTGCAACCCCGGGCCACTTAGAATCGGCGGGTGAACGACCCCGTGGCTCCCGCCGAAACCCTCCGTACCGCTCTGGCCCGCCTGCTCGACGGACTTCCGCCCAGGCAGGCCGTCGGCGCTGTGGAGCGGCTGATCGCCAATTACCGGGGGGCCACCCCGACCGACGCTCCGATCTTGAGGGACCGTGCGGACGTGGCGGCCTACGCGGCCTACCGGATGCCGGCGACCTTCGAAGCCGTACGTTCCGCACTGGACGCCTTCGCGGACGCCGTACCCGACTGGGCCCCGCAGGGCCACGTGGATGTCGGCGGCGGAACCGGCGCCGCCACCTGGGCCGTCGCCGCCACCTGGCCCGGTGACCGCCCGGTGACCGTCCTCGACTGGGCCGAGCCCGCGCTCGCCCTGGGGAAGGAGATCGCCGCCGCCAACTCAGCACTGAGTAACGTCAGTTGGCGCCGCGCACGCATCGGATCCGCGCTCACCCTCGACCCCGCCGACCTCGTCACCGTCTCCTACGTCCTCAACGAACTCACCGCCCCCGACCGCACCGCCCTCGTGGACGCCGCCGCATCCGCAGCCCAGGCCGTCGTGATCGTCGAAGCCGGTACCCCGGCCGGTTACGCCCGCGTCATCGAGGCCCGGGACAGACTGATCGCCGCCGGTTTCCACATCGCCGCCCCCTGCCCGCACAGCGCCGCCTGCCCGATCGCCCCCGGCGAGGACTGGTGCCACTTCTCGGCGCGGGTCAGCCGTTCCTCCCTGCACCGCCAGGTCAAGGGCGGCTCCCTGCCGTACGAGGACGAGAAGTTCAGCTACGTGGCCGCCGCCCGCTTCCCCGTCGAACCCGCCCCCGCCCGCGTCGTACGCCGCCCGCAGATCCGCAAGGGCCAGGTACTCCTCGACCTCTGCGAGACCGACGAGCAGCTGCGCCGGACGACGGTCACCAAACGCCACGGCGACCTGTACAAGGCGGCCCGGGACACGAACTGGGGCGACCCCTGGCCGTCGTAGCCCTGAAGGCCGTAAATCCCGCCAAATCATGCGATAGCCGCTGATCCAGGTCTCGGTGTGTCTCGTCCCACCCACCCCGAATGCGGGGTCCCGCCTCTCAAGGCGCAGGATGGTGGGACCATAGGGGAAGTTCTCCGCACAACGGCAGGGCGACAACAGCAGGGCGAGGAGATAGATGAGCGCGACGTTCGGTGGCCGGACCGGTCGGCAGGGCAAACTCTCCTCGTGGCTGCGCGGACGCCGCCCGCAGGAGGCCCCCGACGACGGCAGCGGACGCGAGGCGCTGCTGCTGGCCGCCGCCGAGGCAGGGCTGCCGATCGCGCCCGCCGCGCACCCCGCCCCGGGCTATCGATGTTCGTGCGACCGCGTGGGCTGCCCCACACCGGCCCGCCACCCCGTGTCGTTCGCCTGGCAGACGCAGTCCACGACCGACCGCGCCCAGATCGAGCGCTGGGCCCGCCACCAGCCGCAGGCCAACTTCATCACCGCGACCGGCATGGTCAACGACGTCCTCGACGTCCCCCTGGAGGCCGGCCACGAGGCGCTGGAGCGGCTGCTCGCCGCCGGTGTCGAGGTCGGCCCGGTCGCCGCGAGCGACGACGGACGGCTGCTCTTCTTCACCCTCACCCGCGGCACCCCCGAGGACGAGGACGAGTGGTGGCCGTGCGAACTGGACTGCCACCCCGAGACGATGGACGAACACCCCGGCCTGCGCTGGCACTGCCGCGGCTCCTACGTCCTCGTCCCCCCGGCCCAACTCCCCGGTGAGAACCAGTCCGTTCACTGGGTACGCGGCCCCGAGCACCCCCTGCCCGACCCGCTGACCCTCCTCGAAACCCTCACGGACGCCTGCGCCCGCCACGCCGGCGCGGAACCGGACCACGCGAACTCGGCCTGGCCACTGGGCCGTTGACCTTCTGAGGTCAGCCGCCCTGCGCCGAGGTCAGCCCCTCGATCCGCCCCAGCACCGACACCTTCCCGCCCCGCTTCGGGTCCAACGCCACCTCGTTCGAGATGAGTTGAAGGGTGAGGGACTGCTCTACCTCACCCGTCGTCAGCGCCTGCACGTCCTTGTTCTGGGTCGGCACCGACGTGCCCTCCGCCGCGGTCTCCTTCTGGAAGTACCGCGTGGTGAAGAACACCAGGGCCCCGCCGTCCGCCGTACGCAGCGCCAGCGGGGCGTAGTCGCCGCTCGTCAGCGGCTCGTCGAGGAACTGGACGGCCAGCCCCGGCTTGGTGGCCTTCTCCCGGTCCGCACGCCACCCGCTGGTGTGCGCGCCGTCCGCGAAGCCCGACCCGCCGCTCTTCAGATAGGTCGCATAGCTCTGGCTCAACTCGCCCGGGGCGACGGCCAGTTCGGCCGAGTTCGCCGGTACGGCCTCCGCCCAGCCGTCCTTGTCGGTCTTGAACTTCGGTACGGCACTGGGCGCGAGCAGCGTCAGATACGCCACCTGCCACGGCTCGGCCAGGTCGTTGCGGGTGAAGACCAGCAACCAACGGGCCCCGCCACCCTTGTTGGCGGCGGTGTCGGCCACGAACCAGCGCGGCCAGCCGGCCTTCTTCGGGATGGTGAACTTCGCGTCCGTCAGCTCCAGCGGCGAGTAGTTCGCGTTCCCGGCGGGGGAGTTGGTGTGCCCCGCCTTCAGCCTCGCCGCGTCGATGTCACCGAGCGCGCCGGTGACATGAGCGGCGTCCAGGGAACTGTCGTACGCCTTGTCGGCCGCGTTGTACGCGGTCGTGAACTGCTGGAGCGCCGTCGCGGCCTCGGCGCGGGTGGTGGCCGGGAGGACCTCCCGCTCCCCGTGGACCACCACGCAACCGCTCGCCGTCAGCGACAAAGCGGTCACCGAGGCCGCTATCAGTACGCGTCGGTCAAGCCTGCGGAGCCTTCGAGGGCTGCGATCCCTGCTCATCAGGTGTCTTCACCTTCCCCTTCCCGGAGGCGAACCCTACCGGGGCGAAGAACAGGGCGAGCGTGGGGACCAGGTACAGCAGCCACACCGTGATCTGCAGGACCGTCGGGTCCGGCTGGAAGTTGAAGACGCCCTTCAGGAGGGTGCCGTACCAGCTGTCCGGCGGGATCGTGTCGCTGATGTCGAAGGCCAGCTTCGTCAGCCCCGGGACCCAGTCGGCCTCCTGCAAGTCGTGGAAGCCGTACGCCAGTACACCCGCCGCGACGACGACCAGCATGGCGCCGGTCCAGGTGAAGAACTTCGCGAGGTTGATCTTCAGCGCGCCCCGGTAGAACAGCCAGCCCAGGAACACCGCCGTGGCCAGACCCAGTCCTACGCCGACCAGCGGGCGCGGGGTGCCGTCGCTCGCCGCGTGCACCGACGCCCACACGAACAGCGCGGTCTCCAGGCCCTCGCGGCCCACGGCGAGGAACGCGGTGGCGACCAGCGCGCCCGTGCCCATCGCGAGGGCCGCGTCCAGCTTGCCGTGCAGTTCGGCCTTCAGGTGCCGGGCGGTGCGCCGCATCCAGAACACCATCCACGTCACCAGACCGACCGCGAGGATCGACAGGGACCCGCCGAGCGCCTCCTGCGCCTGGAACGTCATCTCCTGCGAGCCGAATTCGAGCGCGCACCCGAAGCCCATCGCGATGAGCACCGCGACGACGATGCCGATCCAGATCGGCTTCAGCGCGTCCCGCCGGTCCGTCTTGACGAGATAGGCGATCAGGATGCAGACGACGAGACTGGCTTCCAGGCCCTCGCGCAGACCGATCAGATAGTTCGAGAACACGGTCTACGACTCCTTCGCGTCCTTGGAGAACAGCGTGCTGCCCCACCAGTCGTCCTTGTCACGGACGCCCGGCGGGACGGCGAAGACCGCCGAACCCACGTGCTGGATGTACTCGTTGAGCGCGTCGGACGCGGACAGCTTCCGCTGGAGCGGGATGAACCCCTTGCGTACGTCACGCTGGTAGGCGAGGAAGAACAGGCCGGCGTCGAGACGGCCGAGGCCGTCGGTGCCGTCGGTGAAGGAGTAGCCCCGGCGCAGGATGGTGACCCCGCTGTTGGAGTCGGGGTGCGCGAGCCGGACGTGCGCGTCGGGTTTCATCGCCTTCAGGAACGGCGGGTCGTGCTCCTTCGCCTTGCCGACCGCCGCGCCTTCGCCCTTGTCCCGCCCGAAGACGTCCTCCTGCTCCTGGAGCGAGGTCCGGTCCCAGGTCTCGATGTTCATCCGGATGCGCCGGGCGACGAGATACGAACCCCCGGTCATCCAGGCCGAGTTGGCGGCGTTGTCGCCCTCGCCGACCCACACGAACTTCTTCAGCCGGTCCGTCTCGGTCCCCGCGATGTTGCGGGTGCCGTCCTTGAATCCCATGAGATTGCGGGGGGTTTGAGCCCCCGGGGTCGTCGACGAGGTTTTCCCGAAGCCGAGTTGGGACCAGCGGATGGCGACCTTGCCGAAGCCGATACGGGCCAGGTTGCGGATCGCGTGCACGGCGACCTGCGGATCGTCCGCGCAGGCCTGCACGCAAAGGTCGCCGCCCGTACGGGACTTGTCGAAGTTCTCGCCGGGGAACTGCGGCAGATCGACCAGCGCCTCCGGGCGGCTGCCGCTGAGCCCGAAGTGGTCGAAGAAGCCCGGCCCGAAGCCGATGGTGAGGGTCAGCCGCGAGGGTTTCAGCCCCAGCGCCTCGCCGGTGTCGTCCGGCGGCGCCTCGGCGAGCCCGCCGTAGGCTCCGTCGCCGACCGCGTGCCCACCGGTCATCCGGCGGGCGGCGGCCGTCCAGTCCTTCAGCATCTGCACGAACTCGGCGCGGTCGTTGGTCTTCACGTCGAACGCGGCGAAGTGCAGCCGGTCCTGCACGGGCGTGGCGATGCCGGCCTGGTTGGCGCCGTGGAAGGCGACCGCGGCACCGGTGTCGGCACCGGCCGGATCGACGTCCTCGCCGACACGGGTCATCGCCACCGCGCCACCGGCCGCGACGGCACCGAGCGCGAGCCCGGCACCGCCCCACCCGATGAGTGAACGACGGGACGGCGAACCGCTCTCCTGGACTTCGCTCTCCTGAACATCGGTCATCTCAGGCCTACTTCACGACGGCGGCGGCGAGCTTGGACAGCGGCTCCGCGAGCGCGTTGACCCCGTCCGAGAGCTCCTTGCGCTGGTCCTTGGTGACCTTGTCGTACGACACGAAGCCGTCGGAGGTCGAGGTCGAGCGGTACTTGTCGAGCAGCGTGTTCAACGCGGCGAACTGCTTGTCGAGTTCGGTGGTGAGGGCCGCGTCGTTCTTCTGCGCGACCGGCTTCAGCAGCTCGTACGCCTTCTGGGCGCCGTCGACGTTGGCCTTGAAGTCGCTCAGGTCGGTGTGCGAGTAGCGGTCCTCCTCACCGGTGATCTTGCCGGTGGCGACCTCGTCGAGGAGTTCCTTGGCGCCGTTGGCCATGGAGGTCGGGGTGATCTCGGCCTTGCCGACGCGCTTCTGCCAGTCCTTGAGATCGGTGACCAACTCGGCGGCGAGGACCTTCTGTTCGGCGCCGATCTTCTTGTCCTCCCACAGCGCCTTCTCCAGCGCGTGCCAGCCGGTCCACTTCTGGCCCTTCTCCAGGCCGTCGGCGCGGGTGTCGGTCTTGGGGTCGATGTCCCCGAACGACTCGGCGATCGGCTCGGTGGCCTCCCAGCCGACGCGGGAGGGGGCGTAGGCGTTCTTGGCGGCGGTGAGGTCGCCCGCCTTGATGGCGTTCGCGAAGGTCTCCACCTTCGGGATCGTCGCGTCGGCCTGCTCCTGCGCGTACTCGCGGTAGGCGGCGACGGCCGCGTCCAGCTTCGGGTCCCGCTTGGCGACCGAGCCGCCGGTGACGGTCAGCTTCTGCCGCACACCGTGGCCCTTCATCCCGGGCCGGCAGGCGATCTCGTACGACCCGGCCTTCACCTCGGCGGTGAGCGTGTACTTGGTGCCCGGCCCGATGTTCTCCTTCTCGGAGACGATCCGGTCGTCCGGGAAGAGGATCTCGACCTCGGTCGCCTTCGAGCCGGTGTTCTCGATCTTCAGCGTGACCTGGCCGGCCGGGATCGACGTCGCCGAGGTCGTGCACTTGGAGTCGGCCGCGGTCACCTGAATCGCGTCGCCGTCCTTGGCGTCGCTCTTCGCGGTGCACGCCGTGACGGCGGTCAGTGCGGCCGCGGCGGCGACGGCGGTGGCGACGGGAAGTCGGACGGCACGCATGCAGGCTCCAAGCGAGAGTGTGTGACGAGGTGATGCCGCGAGGCAGTGTGGTGAGGCTGCCCTAACTTACCTGAGGCTTACCTCAGTCATACCCGCCCCGGTGGGTATTCACTGCCCACGGGAAAATCACAGACACGGCTTGATCTCGATGGCGGAAAACAAACGCCAAGGAAGGGTCAAGGGAAGGTCAAGCGGAGCGTTTCGGAGTCACCACGACCGCCCCCGTGCGCGGATGCGGGAACACCTCAACTGGCTGGTCATAGACGTCCGAAAGCAACGCCTCGGTGAATACGTCCCCCGGTGGACCCTCGGCGGCGACACGACCGGCGCGCAGGATCGCGACCCGGTGCGCGTAGGCGGCGGCCAGCGCGAGATCGTGCAGCACCACGACCACCGCGTCCCCCGCGTGCGCCCTTTCCCGGCACAGCCGCAGGACCAGTTCCTGATGCCGGAGATCGAGCGCGGCGGTCGGTTCGTCGAGCAGCAGCAGCGGCGCACGCTGGGCGAGCACCCGCGCGAGCGCGACCCGGGCCCGCTCCCCACCACTGAGCGCCGAGAACGGCCGTAGCGCGAAGTCCGTGACCTCCGCCCGCGTCATCGCCTCCGCTACGGCGAGATCGTCCTCGGCGGGGGTGGTGGCGTGCGGTGCCCGCCCCATCCGTACGACGTCCTCGACGGTGAACGGAAAGGAGAGAGTGGCCGACTGAGGCAACACGGCCCGCCGCAGGGCGAGTTCGGGCGCGGACCACTCGGCGGCGGGACGGCCGTTGATGCGGACGACCCCGGCGGAGGGCGCGAGGTCTGCGGCGAGAGCCCCCAACAGGGTTGATTTCCCTGCCCCGTTGGGCCCGACGAGCGCGAGGACCTCACCGGCCCGGACGGGCACGGAGACACCGTGGAGGACTGCGCGCCCGCCGAGTCGGACGTACAGGTATTCGGCCTCGGCGAGGACGTCTCCCGGCTCGGCGGGGGAGGGGCGTGCGGGGCGGCTACGGAGGAGTCTCATGCGCGGGCTCCTTGGGTGGGTGGGATGAGGGTTGTTCGGCACCGCCGGGATGGTTGGTGGGGGCTGGGTGCCGTTGCGGCGGAGAGGAGTTGGCGGGCGGCGAAGAGCTGGCGGGCGGTGGAGAAGGGGTGCGGGGCTGCGTCTGATGTGCGGCTACCGCCGCGTGGGCGCGACCAGCCACCGACGGCCCGCAGCCCCCAATGCGCATTCAGCGGCAGCCTCGGCTGGGAAACGGCGGAAGGTTCCCGGCGATCTGGAGCAGCGGAGGAGAGGCTGACGGGGGACGGGGCGATGGAGAAGCATGCGGCGGTGAAGGGACCGGCGGAGAAGGCCGCGGGACTGCGCCCGTCGAGCGGCAAGCCGTTCCAGGGGACCTCGCTCATGCCCAACCCCCCTGCCTGCGCCGCGTCCTGCGCAGCAGCCAGAAGAAGAACGGGCTGCCGAGCAGGGCCGTCAGGACGCCGAGCGGGAGTTCCGCCGGGGCCGCGACCGTGCGGGCGGTGAGGTCGGCGGCCAGGAGGACCAGCGCGCCGAGCAGTGCGCTGGCCGGGATCAGGAAGCGGTGGCCGGGGCCCGCCGCCATGCGGAGGAGGTGGGGGACGACGAGCCCCACGAAGCTGATGATCCCGGAGACGCTGACCGCCGCCGCCGTGAGGAGGGCGATGACCAGGACCAGGACGATCCGGAGCCGTTCGACGTCAACTCCCAAGTGGCGGGCGGGGCGTTCACCGAGGGCGAGGAGATCCAGGCGGCCGGCGTGGAGCGGGGCGAGGGTGAGGCCGAGCGCCGCGCAGGGGAGGATCGCGAGGACCTTCGGCCAGGTCGCCTGGGAGAGCGAGCCGAGCTGCCAGAAGGTGATCTGGTTGACGGCCGCGGTGTCCGCGAAGAACAGGAACAGCCCGATCAGCGCCCCCGCGAACGCGTTCAGTGCGATCCCGGTGAGGATCAGCGTCACAACTTCCGTACGGCCGCCGGAGCGTGACATCGCGTAGACCAACAGAACCGTGGCGAGCCCGGAGACGAACGCCACCGCCGACACCGTCCACGTCCCGAGGAAGTCGAGCCCGAACGCGATCACCGCGACCGCGCCCACCGCCGCCCCGGAGGACACCCCGATGACCCCCGGCTCCGCGAGCGGATTCCCGAACACGCCCTGCATCAACGCCCCCGCGCACCCCAGCGAGGCCCCGACAAGCAGCGCGAGCACGATCCGCGGGAACCGCACGTTCCACAGCACCGACTCCGGTACGCGGTCCAACGCCCCGCCGCCGAGCCCGAGTCGATGCTGCACCGACGCCAGGACCTCCCCGGTCGGGATCGGATACGCGCCCAGTCCCGCGGCCACCGGCACCAGGACGAGAAGGGCGATCACCAGCCCGACGGTGAGCATCCAGCCCTTACCGTGCCCTCTGCGTGGGGGAGTTGGGGTGACGGTCGCCTCAACCCCCTTGTCCAGTACGGTCATTCGGACCCGCCTCCGTACAACTGGTCCACCAGCGACTTGAGTACCTGGTCGGTGCGCGGCCCGTAGTTGAGGAGCACGCCGTCCTCGATGGACACGACCCGCCGGTTCATCCCGGCCGGGGTCTGTGCGACGCCGGGGATCTTCACCAGTCCGTCGATGCCGCCGACCGACTCAAGTCCCTTGGTCATGACGAGAATCGCGTCGGGCGCGGCCTGTGCGAGTGCCTCGGTGGTGATGGCGGTGAAGTCCTTCTTCAGGCCCGACTCCGCACCCGCGTCGACCGCCCCGGCCGCCTCCAGGAGCGAGGTCGCGCCCGAGCCCTTGCCGCCGATGAGATACACGGAGGCGGACCCGCGCAGATACAGGAACGCGACCCGCGGCTTCTCCTTGTGCTGGGGAATCGCCTTGCGTACGGCGGCGATCCGGTCCTCGGAGCGCTTGGTCAGCTCCTTGCCCGCGGCCGGTACGCCGAGCGCGTCGGCCACCGCCTGGATGCGCGGGCCGACGTCGGCGAGCCCCTGCGCCGGGTCGACGACGAGGACCGGGACGCCGGCGGCGCGGATCTGGCCCATCGCCTCGGACGGGCCGGTGGTCGTCTCGACGAGGACGAGGTCGGGCCTGAGGGACAGCACGCTCTCCGCCGAGACGTCGTGGTTGCGGGTCACCAGGGGGAGTTTCGCGGCCTGTTGGAAGGTGGCGGTGATGTCCCGGGCCACGACGCGGTCACCGAGCCCGAGCGTGAACACGATCTCGCTGAGGCTGCCGGAGAGCGGGACGATGCGGCGCGCGTTGCTGACGGTGACTTTCTTGCCGTCGGCGGAGCTTACGGTGACCGGGAGTTGGGGGTCCGGGGTGCCGGTCAGCGGCTCCACGCGGTTGGCCGGGGCGGTGGCCTTCGCGGACGCGGTGGTCGCGGACGTGGCCGCGCCCCCGCATCCGGTGAGCGTGAGCGCGAGCACGGACAACAGTGCTCCCGCCAGTCGTGTGCGCAAGCGTGGCACGGTCCCGTCCGTCTCTCTCGGTATCTCTCGACATCTCTCGGGCACTGTCGCTTCAGGTGAGGAAAGCTTAGGTTAGCCTTACCTTTGTTCGCTACCGGCAGTCGTCAACCGGAGGACTCACCCATGCCCGCGCGCCAAAGAGCCCTGGTCACCGTGGTGTGCACGGCCGTCCTGACCGTTCTTGCCGCCCTGCTCCCGGCAGCCCTCGCCCACGCGGAGAGCCGTACCGTGCAGGGCGGCCGGCTCGACTGGGGCATCAAGTCCTCGTTCCAGAGCTATGTCACCGGGCCCATCGCGAACGGCAGTTACTCCCTCACGGGCGGCGCGGCGACCGTGGGCAGCAGCCAGTTCCGCTTCCCCTCGGCGACGGGCTCGTACGACGGCTCGACGGGCGCGTTCCGCTCGTCCTTCGCGGGCGGGGTGCACTTCGTCGGCCACAAGAAGGCCGACGGCGGCTACGAACTCGACCTCACCCTGAGCCGCCCCACGGTCCGTATCTCGGGCTCGACCGGCACGCTCTACCTGGACGTCACCAGCAAGGCGAAGGGCACCGGGACGGTCACGACGTCCTCTCAAGTGCCCTTCGCCTCCCTCTCGTTGGGCGGCATCGACATGAAGGGCGGAGGCAACGCGGTCGTCCTCGACAACCTGCCCGCGACGCTCACCGCGCAGGGCGCGAAGTCCTTCGCCGGGTACTACACGGCCGGTACGGCGCTGGACCCGGTGAGCCTCTCGGCGGACGTGAAGGCCGCGGCCACCAAGACCGCCACACCGACCCCGGCACCCACCAAGTCCGCCGCGAAGAAGGCGACTTCGAACGGTGCGATCGCTGACGGGGCCGTCGGCTGGGGCGTGCGCCGCACCTTCCGGGAGTACGTCACCGGGGGCATCGCCAAGGGCAAGTGGACGGTGTCGGCGGGAGCCGAGGACGGCGGTGCGCTCTTCCGCTTCCCGAGCGGTGAAGGGACGTACGAGAACGGGGAGTTGACGGCCTCGTTCAAGGGCGCTGTGCGCTTCACCGGCGCCGAGGGCCTCGATCTGAAGCTCAGCGGCGTGCGGGCGACGGTCGAGGACGGCAAGGGCACGCTCTACGCCGACGTCACCGGCACTGCCGTCGCCGGTGCCGACTTCACCGGCAAGAAGGTCCCGCTGGTCACCTTCGCGGCCAAGGGTCTCCAGGTGGCCAAGGGCCTGGCGAAGGTCACCGAGGCGCCCGCGAAACTCACGGCGCAGGGCGTGAAGGCCTTCGGCGGGATGTACCCGGCGGGCACCGACATGGACCCGGTGTCGGTGGCCGTAGCCCTCACCGACGACGCCAAGTTGCCCGCGCTGCCGGACCTGGGCACCACACCCACGGCGACCGAGACCCCGGAGGAGCAGTCGGCCCGCCCCTCGGTGTCCGCGGAGCCGGTCGCCGACAACTCCGGTGGCGGTGACGGCAGTTCGGCCGCGTTGCCGATCGGCCTTGCGGCCGGTGCCTTGCTGGTCGTGGCTGCGGTCTCCGTGCTGCTCGTCCGCAGGCGCCGTACCAGTTCGGCCGCCGGGACCGCCGCCGGACCGGAAGCCGACTGACTCCCTCACCCGGTCCGCGTGTTGGCGGACCATCCACTCACCTCAAGGAGAACCACGGCCATGCCCGTCAGACGCCCTCGACTTTCCTTCGCCCTCGCCGCGGCTGTCGCGACCGCCGCCGCGTTCGGCGCCACGGCGCTCGCCACGACCACCGCGTCGGCGGCCGAAGTCCCGCTCAGCGGCTACGAGTTGACCTGGGGCATCAAGCAGTCGTACCGCACGTACGTGAGCACCTACGCGCAGGGCTCGTTCACCGCCACGGACGGCGTCTCGCAGGCCGCGAACAACGGTGCCTTCACCTTCACGGACGGCACGGGCACCTACGACACCACCAGCCACGCCGTGCACCTCACCTTCAAGGGCACCGTCACCGCCAAGTCGACGCTGCACGGCTTCGTGCGGGAGATGTCGGACTTCCAGTACGACAGCGCGGCGGGCACCCTCACCGCCGACCTCGTCGCGGACGGCGGCACCAAGCAGCAGGACGTGACGCTCGCGACGGTCGCCGCCCCGACCAGCCAGGACCTGACGAACCTGGCCACCACCCTCACCGCGGCGGCCGGCACGTTCCTCGGCAGCGACTCGTACGCGAACGCGGCCGGCGACCCGCTCTCGGCGGTCAAGCCGACGTCGACGACCTCCCCGACCCCGTCCGACTCGTCGACGGAGTCGGCGTCCCCGTCCCCCACCCCCACGTCTACCCCCACCAAGACGGCGACCCCGTCCACCACGCCCTCCGACAGCGCGAGCCCTTCGGACACCGCCTCCCAACCGGCCGCCACCAAGGGCGAGATCGCGGACGGCGAGCTCGACTGGGGCGTCAAGGAGTCCTTCCGCACCTACGTCGTGGGCAGCGTCGCCAACGGCAGGATCACGACGTCGGCCGGCGCGGCCCAGGCAGCGGGCAACGGCGTCTTCACCTTCACCGGCGCGACCGGCACCTACGACACCGACGCGGACACCCTCTCCGCCGCCTTCGAGGGCGCGGTGAACTTCAAGGGCCATGAGGACAACGGCACTTACGGCCTCGACCTCACCTTCACCGACCTGAAGGCGACCCTCGACAACGGCTCCGGCGAACTGACGGCGGACGTGACGAGCCTGGGCACGAAGTCCGAGGACGTGGTCCTGGCCGACCTGAAGGCGGGTTCGACCGACCTCACCGCGAAGAACGACGTCATCACGGTCGACGACGTCACCGCAACATTGACCACAGCCGGCGCGAAGGCCTTCGGCGGCTTCTACCAGACCGGCGCCGAACTCGACCCGCTCGACCTCTCGGTGGCCCTCACGGCGGACGCGACCCTCCCCACGGACGGCTCGTCGTCGACGACCGGCACGGGCACGGGCTCGTCCGGCAGCACCGCCGACTCCGGTACGACGGGCTCGACTTCGGGCGGCGGCGTCACCGGCTCCACGACGGGCAGCGTGAACGGCTCACTGGCCTCGACCGGTTCCGAGATCCCGGTGGCGGCACTGGGCACGGCGGCTGCCGTCACCGTGGCGGCGGGCGCGGGCGTGGTGTTCGCGATGCGCAGGCGGCGTACGGAGGCGTAATCGGGTGTCGGGGGCGGTCGTAGGTCCCCCAGACTGCTTCTCATGACCATGAAGAGGGGCTGCAGGGAACTGCTCGGGCCGGGCGGTGTCGTACTCGATGTGCGGGATCGTCCCGGTCCGCCTCCGTTGCGCTTCGAGACGGCGGACGGCGGCCGGCTGCTGCTCCGGCAGGGCGGGCGGCCCCTGCTGCTGGGCCGGGAGGAAGAGGGCGGTTGTTCGCACGAGGGTCTCTTCGTGCACCGGCTCGAAGGCTTCCGCTCGCCGTTGCCCCGGATCCGGTCGGACCTGATGAGAGAGCCCGGCAACTGGGTTCACCAGTACGCGAGTTGGCTGGAGGAGGCGAAGGAGGGCCCGCTGCACGACGCACGCTGGCATCTCCGGGAGCGGCGCAGGTTCCCGGCGTACGTGTGGTGGGGTGACTTCATGCGCGACTGGCCCGCCTGTCACCTCGACTGGTGCGCGGGAGGCTGGGAGGGCGTCGTACCGCTCCGTCCGCTCTCGCCCACGGACGCGCCACGCGTGAAGGCCTACCGTAAGCACGCCCGGGAGGACATGCTCGCCCCCGTCCTCCTGTGGCGGGTCACGCCGTTCGACGGCTGGGCACTCCTCGACGGCCACGACCGTGCCGTGGCCGCGCTCGCGGAGGGCCGGACTCCACCGTGCCTGGTCCTGTACCGCGTACCGGACGACGAGACATGGCGGCGGACCGCCGACGAGCTGACCGAGGGCCACGAACAGCGCATGGAACTGTTGACCGCAGGGCTGGCCGACACCGACGTCGAGCGCAGACGAGCTGTCCTGGAAACGGCGTACGAGGACACGCTGTCCTCGCTGCCGTACGACGAGGCACCCACCCTCACCTGGCCCCTCCCCGGCGGAGCCGCCACCTGGGATGACCTCGCCGCCCGGGCGGTGTTTGAATGCCCCCGTGACTGACTACGACGTACTGCGTGTCTTCTGCGGACCCAGCGGTGGATACGGCAACGAACTCGGCGTCGTCCGCGAGGGTTCCGTCATGCCGGACCCGGACGAGCGGCAGGTGTTCGCCGGGAAACTCGGCTTCAGCGAGACGGTGTTCGTCGACGACCCCGAGCGCGGAGTCATCGACATCTACACCCCGACCACGCGCCTGCCCTTCGCCGGCCACCCCTGCGTCGGCACGGCCTGGCTCCTGGACGTACCCGAACTGGTCACCCCCGCGGGCGTCGTGGGCACCCGCCTCGACGGCGAGTTCAGCTGGATCGAGGCCCTCCCGGAGTGGGCCCCGCCGCGCACCCTCCGCCAGTACGCCACCGCCCCCGAGGTCGACGCCCTCCCCGTGCCCCCACCCGGCGAGTGGATCTACGCCTGGGCCTGGGAGGACGAGGCAGCGGGTCGTATCCGCGCCCGCGCCTTCCCCGGCCGTGACGACGGCATCCACGAGGACGAGGCGACGGGCGCGGCGGCACTGCTGCTGACCGACCAGCTGGGCAGGGCCCTCAACATCACGCAGGGCGCGGGGTCTCAGATACTCACGGCTCCGCAGCCGGGGGGATGGGTGGAGGTCGGGGGACGAGTGTTCCTGGAGCGCTGAACGCCTCTGCCGGAAGACCTCGTCAGTCCAGCACGAAGCCGATCACCGGGGCCTTGGGAACCGCTGTGAGCAACGGGCTGATGATCAGCGGGGAGCCGATGCGGTAGGCCGGGGCCGACGGCGACGGCGAGGGCGACGGCGGCGCGGTCAGGTCGAGGGTTTCTGTGGTTCCGGGCCTGACCCGGTTCGTGGCCTGGAGGGTGTTCGCCGCGGTGGGCAAGTCGGCGAGGACGGCACGGGAGCTCAGGCGGAGCGCGATCCACTCGGCCCGGTTGTTCCGTACCTGGACCCGCACCCTTCGCCGGGGCGCGGGGGCGACTTCCAGGGCGTTGGAGCGAATCACCAGTGCTGACGACTGATCGGTATCGGTTCCGCGACGGCGTCCGTGAGAGCGTCGATCCGTACGTCGATCCCCGCACAGGTGACCCAACTCCCGTACGGCGCACGGACAGCGAGGCGGGCAAACGGCGTGGGCGCCTGGCCCGGCGCGGGCAGGATCGGGTCGACGGCGGTGCGCGGCTGCTCGCCGTAGGACCGGCACAGGTCCAGCACGTCCGCGTACGACTTGGTGGGCAGCGTCGAGCCGCGGAGCAGTTCCGTCTCCAGGATCTGGCGGGCCGCCCCGATCGTCTTCCGCACATCCGGCAGTGAGGGGACCCACAGCCAGCAGCCCGCGATCGCCACATCCGCCAGCGCCTGACGGTGAGGTGACCTCATGTGCTCGGCGATGCCGTAGGCGTGGACGAACTCGCGGCGGGCGTCCTGGATCAGTCCGCGGCGGTCCCTCGCGCTCCGCCAGGTGTCGGGCAGGTCGCGCACATATCTGCGTCCGGCGGCCATGTACTCCTCGAACTCGCGCCCGGGGATGTCACCGACCTGCTTGCCGACGGCGTCGATCTTCCGCCCCAGGACCTCGAATCCCTGGCCGAGTTGCTGGAGGCCGGACTCCTGCCGGGTCGCCGTGGTGACGAGGACGTCCACGACCTGACTCGCCGCACCGGCCCAGGCCGCGTTGTCCATGGCCTGACCGGCGACCAGCTGGGCGACTGCCGTGCGTGCTACGAGAGCACCCAGCGCGATCGCCAGTTCAATGGCCATGACCTGCCTCCCCCGAGGACCACTCCGTGCCTTCGAGTGTAGGGAGTTCGGCGCGGTTCCGGCCGCTTTCCGGCTGAATGCCCCGTTCATCGGGGAGACTTGAGCGGTCCGGGCGGGGCGCAGCTCCCGGCAACGCTCATGCCGACAGCGGGAACTCCTCGCCCAGAGCCCGAAAGACCCCGGTGTTCAAGGCGAACGCCCGCCTGCACTCGGCCACGATCCGCTGCTTCTCCAGGTCGTCGACCCGAACGGCGTCCAGCAGTTCGCGGTAACTCCGCTTGAACGCCGCCGGGTTGCCGATCCCCTCGAACACGTAGAACCGCACGCCATCACCCTTGCGGGAGAACCCCCACGTCCGCTCCGCCTTGTCCCGGATGATCTGTCCGCCGGAGAGATCCCCGAGGTAGCGCGTGTAGTGGTGGGCGATGTACCCGGCCGGCCACGACTCCGCGCACTCCCGCACCCGGTCCGCGTAGGCCTGGGTCGAAGGGAGCGCGGTCAGCCCGGACCGCCAGTCCGCGCCCCGCAGATGCTCAAGGTCCCGCTCCAGCGCCGGCAGCCGGAACAACTCGGCCTGGATGAACGCCCCGGCCACCGGATCCGCCGCGAGGCGCTCCGCCCCGGTCTCCAACGCCTCGTAGACGAACCACAGTTGCTCGGTGTACCGGGCGTACGCGTCCACGCCCAGCCGGCCGCCGAGCAGATCGCTCATGAAGGTGGAGGTCTCGGCCTCCACGTGCTGTTCGTGGGACGCGGTGCGGATGACTGTCGAGAAGGAGTCCATGGGCCCTATCCTCTAAGGCAAGGCTTACCTAAGTCAACAGGTTGCCGACACCCTGTCGGTAAAAGCGTACAAGAAAAACGGCCCGCTCCACGAGAGAGCGGACCGTCGTGACCAGGCACGGGAGCCCAGCAGGAGCCCTACGGCAGCGTCAGGACCTCCGCCCCCGTCTCCGTCACCACCAGCGTGTGCTCGAACTGGGCCGTCCGCTTCCGGTCCTTGGTGACGACCGTCCACCCGTCGTCCCACATGTCGTACTCGTACGACCCCAGCGTCAGCATCGGCTCGATCGTGAACGTCATCCCGGGCTGGATGACCGTCGTCGCGTGCGGGCTGTCGTAATGCGGGACGATCAGGCCGGAGTGGAAGGACGAGTTGATGCCGTGGCCGGTGAAGTCCCGGACCACGCCGTACCCGAAGCGCTTGGCGTACGACTCGATGACCCGGCCGATGATGTTGATCTGGCGGCCGGGACGGACCGCCTTGATCGCGCGGTCCAGGGACTCGCGGGTGCGCTCGACCAGCAGCCGGGACTCCTCGTCGACGTCACCGACCAGGTAGGTCGCGTTGTTGTCGCCGTGCACCCCGCCGATGTACGCCGTCACGTCGAGGTTGATGATGTCGCCGTCGCGCAGCACCGTGGAGTCCGGAATGCCGTGGCAGATCACCTCGTTGAGCGAGGTGCACAGGGACTTGGGGAAGCCGCGGTAGCCGAGCGTCGACGGGTAGGCGCCGTGGTCGCACATGTACTCGTGCGCCACGCGGTCGAGTTCGTCCGTGGTCACCCCCGGCGAGATGATCTTCGCGGCCTCCGCCATCGCCCGCGCGGCGATCCGCCCGGCGACACGCATCGCCTCGATCGTCTCGGGGGTCTGCACCTCCGGCCCGGTGTACGGGGTCGGCGCGGGCTTGCCGACGTACTCGGGGCGACGGATGTTTCCGGGCACGGGACGGGTGGGGGAGAGCTCCCCTGGTACGAGCAGCGACTGGCCAGACATGCCAGCGAGTCTAACCAGCGGACATGGGGGAACATGGCCGTAGGGAAAGGAGCCGTTGATGGCCCTGTTCAAGAAGCGCACGGTCGGGAAGCCCGGCGAGTGGTACTACTGCCTCGAACACAAGAAGGTCGAGGAGGGGCCGGAGTGCCCCGCCAAGGACCGGTTCGGGCCGTACACCACCCGCGCCGAGGCCGAGCACGCGATGGAGACGGCCCGCGAGCGCAACCTGGAGTGGGAGAACGACCCCAAGTGGCACGACGCGACCAAGGGCACCGACGACGACTGATCAGTTCGCGCCACGAGGGGCACCGGCGGTGACCTGACCAGGCCGCGCTACGGCGGGCACCGGCGGGCACCGGCGGGCACCGGCGGCGACCGCTCAGGCGTCGGCAGGGGTCGTAGGAGTCGCCGCCGCGCGCCGCGCCTTCAGCCGTAGTGCGTGCTCGTCCGTCCGCGCGTCGTACGACATCAGCTTCGGCAGTCCCACGGCCAGCAGCCCCACCGCGCCCACGCACATCAGCCCGCCCGCCCACACCGAGGTCCGCACCCCGGACAGGGCGGCCATGCCACCGGACCTGACCTGGCCCAGCTGCGGGCCCACCGAGTAGGACAGCAGCTCGATCCCGGCGAGCCGGCCGCGCAGCTCGTCCGGGATCGTCTGGTTCCAGATGACCCCGCGGAAGATGCCGCTGACCATGTCGCAACCGCCCGCGACGGTGAGGAACAGCAGCACCAGCCACACGTTGGCGACCGCGCCCGCGCAGGCGATCGCCGCGCCCCACAGCGCCGCCGCCAGCACCACCATCCGCCCGTGCCGGTGGATCCGCGAGGTCCAGCCGCTGGTCACACTCACCAGCAGGGCACCGGCCGGGACGGTCGAGTACATCAGCCCCAGCGCCCACGGGGCGTGCAGATCATCGGCGAGGAACGGCAGCACCGCCAGCGGCATCGCGAAGAACATCGCCGCGAGGTCGATGGCGTACGTCCCGAGGAGTTCCTTACGGCTCCAGGCGTACCCGGCGCCCTCCGCGATCGACCTCAGCGACGGCTTCTGCGCCTCGTGGACGCCGGGGGAGGCGGCGATACGGAAGATCAGGACGACGGATACCGCGAACGTCAGCGTGTCCGCCGCGAACGCGTAGGGCAGCCCCGCGAACGCCACGACCACCCCCGCCAGCGCCGGTCCCGTGACCCCGCCGACCGTCCAGCGCAGGGAGTTGAGCGCGGACGCGGCCGTCATGTGCTCGTGCGCCACGATCCGCGGCCACAGCGAGTCCAGCGCGGGGCGTTGAATCGCGCCGAGGACGGAGGTCAGGGCGGCGAAAACGTACAGCGGCCATACGGCGGGGTGCGGCAACAGCGAGTTGAACAGCAGCGCCCCGCAGAGCACGCCCTGTCCGACCTCGGTCCAGATGATCAACTTCCGCTTGTCCCACGCGTCCGCGAGCGCGCCGCCGTAGAGCCCGAACACGATCAACGGCACCAGCTCCACGGCCCCGACCGCGCCCACCGCCGCCGCGGAGCCGGTGAGTTCCTTGATCTGCACCGGAAGCGCGACGAACGTCAGGAAAGTCCCGAAGTTCGAGACCAGCCCCGCGATCCAGAGCCTGCGGAAGTCGGCGGAGGCGTGCCAGGGGGCGAGATCGGGGAGGAGGGCGCGGAGGCCCGTGGGGGGTTCGGCGGGGGGATCCGCGCTGTCGGTCACGAGGGGCAATGGTCGGGGTGGGGGGTGGGGGTGGCAAGCGGATTTTCGCGGGTGGTGTTGTCGGGGGGACTGGATTTCGTCGGGTTGTGGGTGGGGGGTCGATGGCCGGGCGGTGTGGGGAGTTGGCGGTGACGATCCGATGCGGTCATTTGGTGGCGGCGGTGGCTTGGTCCCCCGCTTTTCTCGTCCACTTCTCAACTCACCAAGACGGGTGGGTGGGTGGGAAACCGGTGGCGGTGACGACGCGCCGCGGTCACTTGGAGGTGGCGGTGGTCTGATGCCGCGTCTCTCGTCCACTTCTCGACTGGCCGACACGGGTGGGTGGGTGGGCAACCCCCTACCAGGGCGCAGGCGGCGGTGCTGTCAAATGGTCCGTCAGGCGGGACAACCGGTCACGGAAGCGCCGCCGCCCCCGCGTCGCCGGCAGCACGTTCTCCCCGGCCGCCGCGCTCACCAGGTGCTGCACGGTGTCGAGGTCCAGGTCCGTGCCCTCGGGTACGGGGAGCGACTCGTGGGCCAGGGCGGCGAGTTCGCGGTTCTCGGAGCCCAGGGAGAGGACGGTCGCCCCGGCCCGGCGGGCGTCGTGCACCCGCTCCAGGAGGGGGTCCCCAATGCCCTCCGCCGACACCACCAGCAGCGTCTCACCACGCCGGGCCGCCTCGATCCGGCCGAGCCCGACCGCCAGGTGCGCCGGATCCGAGGGACGCGCGTCATGCCGTACAAGAGTCGGTGCCAGCTCGGGCGTACCCGACCAGGCCGCCTCGTCGACGAGATGCGCCGCGAGATGCCACGGCTCGTAAGCCGGCGTGCCCACCAGCAGCAGCCCACCCCCGTGCGACACCACCGACCCGCGCAACACCCCCGCGAACCGTCGCGTCGCCCCCAACCACTCGGTCCCGGCGAGCACTTCACGCAACAGCGCGACCCGTACGGCATCCATGTCCGCGCATCCTGCCTCAACCGGCCGTTCGTGACGTGGAGTTCACCACGAATTCGCCCAACTTGGGGATGGTGCGGGCTCATAGGCCACACAAGGAGTCAACTCATGACAGAGGTAACCGTCCCCTTCGTCGCAGGCCAGGGAGGCTACGCGAGCTACCGGATCCCGGCGGTGGTGGTGACCTCCGCCGGCACCGTCCTGGCGTTCTGCGAGGGCCGGGTCGACTCCGCGAGCGACCACGGCCACATCGAGATCGTCCTACGGCGTTCCACGGACGGCGGCCGCACCTGGGGCCCGCTCACCGCCGCCGCCACCAACGGCCCCCATCTCGCGGGCAATCCGGCCCCCGTCGTCCTCGACACCGGCCGCATCCTGCTCGTGTACGTCCGCGCGACCGCCACCGCCACCGAGGACGCCATCCTGCGCGGCCAGGTGTCGGCGGCCGACGGGCGGCGGATCTGGGTGCGCTACAGCGACGACGACGGTGTCACCTGGTCGAGTTCGAAGGAGATCACCGCGCAGGTGAAGAAGCCCGAGTGGCGTTGGTACGCCACCACGCCCGGGCACGCGATCCAGCTGAGCACCGGCCGTGTGGTCGTCGCCGCCAACCACACGATCCCGCCCACCGGCAAGGACGTAGGAAATGAGGCGAAGTACAACAGCGGCCACTGTCTGCTCAGCGACGACAAGGGCGAGACCTGGTCCCTCGGTTACCTCGACGAGAACCCGGACGGCTACATCAACTGCAACGAGACCACCGCCGCCGAACTCCCCGACGGGCGCGTCTACTTCAACACCCGCAACGACGCGACGGCCCCCGGTCACCGCGCCGACGCGTACTCGGCGGACGGCGGCACGACCCTCGTGGAGCCCTTCCGCCCGCAGACCGGCCTCACCGCCCCGGTCTGCGAGGCCAGCGTCCTCCAACTCCGCGACCCCGACGTGCTGTTGTACTCCGGCCCCGGCGACCCGGCCGCCCGCGCCCTGATGACCCTGCGCGCCTCCACCGACGCCGGCACCACCTGGCGCCCCGTGCACACGGTCGACGGACTGCCCGCCGCCTACTCCGACCTCGTACGGATCGACGACGACACGGTCGGACTCCTCTACGAGACCGGCGACTTCGGGCCGTACGAGACGATCACCTTCCGACGGGTCCCCGTGACGGACCTCACCTGAGCCGATACGGGTGCGGAGGCGGACGTAAAGTCGGCCCATGACCTCTACCGACAGTGCTGCACAGCCCCCCGCGACGGCCTCCGGGACCGCCCCCGCGAAGGCCCCCGCCAAGGACCCGTGGGACCTCCCCGACGTCTCCGGACTGGTCGTCGGCGTGCTCGGCGGGACCGGGCCGCAGGGCAAGGGCCTCGCCTACCGGCTCGCCAAGGCCGGCCAGAAGGTGATCATCGGCTCCCGCGCCGCCGACCGCGCGCAGGCCGCCGCCGACGAGCTCGGCCACGGGGTCGAGGGCGCCGACAACGCGGAGACCGCGCGCCGCAGCGACGTCGTGATCGTCGCCGTGCCCTGGGACGGCCACGGCAAGACCCTGGAGTCGTTGCGCGAGGAACTGGCCGGCAAGCTCGTCGTCGACTGCGTCAACCCGCTCGGCTTCGACAAGAAGGGCGCCTACGCGCTGAAGCCGGAAGAGGGCAGCGCCGCCGAACAGGCCGCCGCCCTGCTGCCCGACTCGCGGGTCGCCGCCGCCTTCCACCACCTGTCGGCCGTGCTGCTCATGGACACGGAGATCGCCGAGATCGACACGGACGTGATGGTGCTGGGAGAGGAGCGCGCCGACGTCGAGATCGTGCAGGCGCTGGCCGGCCGTATCCCCGGCATGCGCGGTGTCTTCGCCGGGCGGCTGCGCAACGCGCACCAGGTGGAGTCCCTGGTCGCGAACCTGATCTCCGTCAACCGCCGCTACAAGGCACACGCGGGCCTGCGCGTCACGGACGTCTGAGCGGGTGGGGGACACTGGTGGCAACCGACCACCGGTGTCCCCTTTGTTCTGCCGACAGGAGCCGAACCCATGCCCCGCCTCGCCCTCTACGCCCTCGTCGTCTGCCTGCTCGCCGTGGCCGCGGCGGTCGTCTCCTTCGTGCAGGGCAACTGGATCGGGATCGTGTGGGTACTGCTCGCGGGCCTCTCGTCCAACATGTGCTGGTACTACCTGAAGCGCGGCCGCTCGGTCACCCGTTGATCGAGCAGAACTCGTTGGTGCCCTGCCAGAAGCGGTACAGGTTCTGGCCGCAGTAGGTCTCGAAGTCGCTGATGCCCAGCCCGCGCAGGATCGCGTCGATCACGTCGAAGAAGTACGTGTTGATCGACGGCACCCACAGCAGCGCGAACACGAACAGCAGGCCGAACGGCGCGAACGGCTCCACCTGCCGCTTGATGTTGTACGACAGCCAGGGCTCGATCACGCCGTAGCCGTCCAGGCCCGGCACCGGCAGGAAGTTCAGCAGCGCGGCCGTGACCTGGAGCAGCGCGAGGAACGCCAGCGCGAACCGGAAGTCACGCGGCACCCCGTCGAGCGAGTGCAGCCAGAACGGCGCGGTGCACACGGCCGCGAACAGGACGTTCGTCAGCGGACCCGCCGCCGAGATCAGACTGTGCTTCCACCGGCCCTGGATCCGGTTCCGCTCGATGAACACCGCGCCACCGGGCAGACCGATGCCGCCCATGATGACGAAGATCACCGGGAGCACGATGCTGAGCAGCGCGTGCGTGTACTTCAGCGGGTTGAGGGTGAGATAGCCCTTCGAGCCGACCGAGATGTCACCGCTGTGCAGCGCGGTGCGCGCGTGCGCGTACTCGTGCAGACACAGGGAGACGATCCAGGCCGCCGTCACGAACAGGAACACGGCGACGCCCGGCTGCTCGGCGAACCCGGTCCAGGTGGCCCAGCCGGTCACCGCCGTGACAGCCAGGATCCCGATGAAGACGGGACTGATCCGCCGGTCACTGGGGCGGGTGGTGGTGGCGGTCATGGGGGCGGGCTCCCTGCTGGGTCGGTGGACGCGAAGCCCGACGGTACCGGGCACTAGGGGAAAACGTCTCGCGAGCGGCCGTCGGTTCCGGGGAAGGTAGGGGAAGGGGCAGGGAACGGGGCCGGGGACGGGGGAAGGTGGGGACATGGGACTCTGACACGCGTTCTACGACCCCGTCACCCCTCGGGGGCTTCTTGGGGGGCTTCTCGGGTCGTCGTGCCGCGTCCGGCGCCGCGCCGCCGTAACCCCGTGACCGCTTTCCACGCCACCGGAGACAATGGACCCCGTGCGCTATCGCATTCTCGGCACCACCCAGGCACTCCGCCCCGACGGCACGCCCGTCCCGGTCGGCGGGGCGCGGCTGCGCGCCCTGCTCACCGTGCTCGCCCTGCGCCCCGGCAAGGCCGTACCCGCGAGCCTCCTGGTGGACGAGGTCTGGGGCGTGGACACGCCCGCCGACGCCACGGGTGCACTCCAGGCGCTGGTGGGCAGGCTGCGCCGGGCGCTCGGCGCCGACGCGATCACCTCGGCGGAGAGCGGCTACCGGCTCGCCGCCGCCCCCGACGACATCGACCTGCACCGTTTCGAGCGGCTGACGGGGGAGGGGCTGCGGGCGCTGGCCGACGGCAACCCCGCGAAGGCGGCCGAGGTCCTGGACGACGCGCTGGCCCTGTGGAACGGCCCGGCCCTGGCCGACCTCCCTGACCGCACGGCGGAGGCGGCCCGCTGGGAGACCCGCCACCTCGACGCCCGCCGCGCCCGCCTCACCGCGGCCGTCTCCCTCGGTGACGCGGACACCGCCCTCCCCGAACTGACCGCCCTCTGCGACACCCACCCCCTCGACGAACCCCTCCAGTCCCTACGCCTCCGCGCCCTCCGCGCGACGGGCCGCACAGCGGAGGCACTGGCCGCCTACGAGGACGTACGACAGCTCCTGGCGGACCGGCTGGGCTCGGACCCGGGGCCTGAACTGCGGTCGCTGCACGGGGAGTTGCTCAGCCTCGCCCCCGCGCCCAGTACGTCCACCTCCACCCCCGCAGTCGCACCTTCCCCCCGAGCCACCCCGCCCCCCGGCAACCTCCGCGCCCGCCTCACCTCCTTCGTCGGCCGGGAGGCCGACATCGATGCCATCCGGGGTGATCTCGCCTCGGCCCGGCTGGTGACGCTGCTCGGGCCCGGCGGGGCCGGGAAGACGCGGTTGTCGCAGGAGGCCGCCGAGGGGGTGCGGGACGCGGCGCGGGACGGGGTCTGGCTGGCCGAACTCGCCCCCGTGGACGACCCCGACGCCGTACCGACGGCCGTGCTCACTGCCGTCGGCGCGCGCGAGACCGTGATGTACGGCGCCGGCGCCGAGGCGATCCGGGCCGCCGGCGGTGAGCGGCACGACGCCCCCGTCGACCGGCTCGCCGAACACTGCGGCAGCCGCCGGATGCTGATCGTCCTCGACAACTGCGAGCACGTCGTGGACGCCGCCGCCCGCCTCGTGGAGACCCTGCTGGAGCGCTGCCCCGGCCTCACCGTGCTCGCCACCAGCCGCGAACCCCTGGGCGTACCGGGCGAGTTGCTGCGCCCGGTGGAACCCCTGCCCGACCCCGTCGCGCTACGGCTGCTCGCCGACCGCGGGGCCGCCGCCCGGCCCGGGTTCAGCGTCGAGGACGACCCCGAGGCCTGCGCCGAGATCTGCCGGCGTCTCGACGGACTGCCCCTCGCCATCGAGCTGGCGGCCGCCCGGCTACGGATGCTGACGCCGCGTCAGATAGCCGACCGGCTCGACGACCGCTTCCGGCTGCTCACTTCGGGCAGCCGTACGCTGCTGCCCCGCCAGCAGACCCTGCGGGCCGTCGTCGACTGGTCCTGGGACCTGCTCGACGCGGACGAACGGGACGTGCTGACCACCCTGTCCGTCTTCGCCGGTGGCTGCGACCTCGCCGCCGCCGAGGCCGTGTGCGGGCCCGTCGCGTTCGAGACGCTCGGCTCCCTCGTCGACAAGTCCCTTGTGGTGGCGGCCCCTTCGGGCGAGGGGGAGATGCGCTACCGGCTCCTGGAGACCGTCGCCGAGTACGCGGGCGAACGCCTCGACGAGGCCGGCCGCCGCCCCCGCGCCGAGCGCGCCCATCTGACGTACTACCGCGAACTCGCCCGCACCACCGACCCGTTGCTGCGCGGCCCCGGCCAACTCGCCGCCGTAGGACGGCTGGAGCTCGAATACGAGAACCTCCGCACCGCCCTGCGGCACGCCGTCGCCGAGCGCGACGAGCAGGAGGCGATCTGCCTCGTCCTGTCGCTGGTCTGGTACTGGCAGATGCGCGACGTCCGCATCGAGGCCCGCAACTGGTGCGTCGAGGTGATGGCGTTGGGCCCCGACCCCTTCACCGCCCCCGTCCAGCGCGCCGAACCCGTCTGGCAGCGCTGCACCGACGTCCCGCCCCCACTCACCGGCGAACTCCTCGCCGAGGCCCGACGCGGCGTCCATCTCGCCCATCTGGGCTGGATGGACACGGAGTTGGAGGCCTGGGAGGCACCGGCGGCGAAGGAGAAACTCCGCCTGATCACCGAGGTCTACGAACCCGGCCAGCCACAGACCTGCCGTACCCCCGGCATGCTCTGGTTCTACGCCGTGCTGATGACCGGCAACGTGGAGCGGCTGCCGGGCATCCTCGAAGCCGGCGTCCACACCTGCCGTGCCACCCCCGGCATGGAGTGGGAGCTGGCCACCACCCTCCAGATGCGCGCCAACATGCTCGCCAACCGCAGCGACTGGGCGGGCGACGCGGTCCGAGACGCCGACGAGTCGCTGGAGATCTTCCGCCGGCTCGGCGACGCCTGGGGCACCGCCGAGGCGCTCTCCGCACGGGCCGAAGCCCGGGAACGCATCGGCGAGTTCGGGCTCGCCGCCGCCGACTACGAGGCCGCGATCGAACGCGCCGAACAGCTCGGCGCCCACGGCCAGACGGCCGTGCTCGGCGCCCGGCTCGGCAGCGTGCTCGTCGAGGGCGGCGAGACCGAACGGGGCGAGCGCATCCTGCGCGAGGTGGTCGAGAACCAGCCGTACGGCAGTGGCAACGAGGCGATGCCCGCCGCCCGGATGTTCCTCGCGGGCTACCTCGCCCTGACCGGCCGGCCCGCGGAGGCACGCGAGCAACTGCGCCTGCTGCGCGAGCAGTTCTCCATCTCCCACTTCGTCGTGTTCGACGCGTACATCCTCGGCCTGGAGGCCTGGGTGGCGACGGTCGACGGCGACCACGACGAGGCCCTGGACAAGATCCGGGGGGCGCTGCGGCGGGCGGGCGACCCGCTGTCCGAGGCCATCGCCCCGCACATGACCCCGCTGTACCTGGGAGTGGCCGCGATCGCCCTCGCCGAGATCGACGGCGGCAGCCGGGCCCGTGACGCTGTCCGCTGCCTCGTCACGGCGCGGGCGCTGCTGCCGCCGTCGCATGTCGCGACGTCGATGGAGCGCGAGGTCTACCTCCGGGCCGAGCGGTGCGCGCGCGCCGCGCTCGGCGACGAGGCCTACGAGACCTGCGCGGCCGGGTACGCCGAAGGCGGCGGCCTCTCCGTGGAGGAGGCCGCCGCCCTGGTGTGACGCCGACGCGTACCGGTGGGACGCGACTGTGGTGCGTACCGGTCCGGCGCGGTCAGGTCTTGGTGCGGAACTTGTAGATCGAGATCGGGGCCATCACCGCGGTGAGCCCCACCGACCAGGCCAGCGTCAGCAGCACGCCGTGGGCGACCGGGCCGCCCACCATCAGCCCGCGGGCCGCGTCGGCCAGGGCGGACAGCGGGTTGTAGTCGGTGAAGTTCTGCAGCCAGCCCGGCATCGACCCGGTCGGCGCGAAGATCGACGAGCCGAACTGCAGCGGCATCAGCACCAGGAAGCCCATGGCCTGCACGGACTGCGCGCTCTTCATGGTCACGCCGAGGGTGAGGAACACCCACATCAGGGCCGAGCCGAACACCGCGGACAGTCCGATCGCGGCGAACATGCCGAGCCAGTGGTGGATGTGGAAGCCGACGAGGACACCGACGACCATCAGCACGGCCGACGCGACCAGCATCCGCATCATCTCGACCGAGATCTTGGCGATCAGCACCGAGGCACGCCCGATGGGCAGCGACCGGAACCGGTCCATGACCCCGGTGTGGAAGTCGGTGTTGAAGCCGGTGCCGACCCCCTGGGCCATGTTCATGCCCATCATGGCGAGCAGACCGGGCACGACGTACTGCACGTACGCCTCCTGCCCGCCGCCGAGCGACTGCCCGATCGAGCCGCCGAAGACGTACACGAACAGCAGCGTGAAGATGACCGGGAACAGGATGGCGTCGAACATCGACTCCGGGTCCTGCCGGATCCACAGCAGGTTGCGGCGGATCAGCGCGCCGGTGTGGCGCAGATGGTTGCGCAGCGGGATACGGGGGTCCGCCGCCGATACGCCGGCGGGGCTCACGGTGACGGCGCTCATACGGCGACCTCCTCGCGGTCGTGGGTGGGCACGGAGTCCTGCGGGGCGCTGGCGCGGTGTCCGGTGAGAGACAGGAACACCTCGTCCAGGCTGGGGAGTTCGGTGGTGATGGAGGCGATGGTGATGCCCCGGGCGCTCACCGCGCCCACCACGGCGGTCAGTTGCTCGTCGCTGAGGATCGGCACCAGGACGGTTCCGCTCTCCACGTCGACGGTGACGGTGGCGAGTCCGGTGATGCCCAACTCGTCCAACGCCCGTGCCAGCGGCCGCAGTTGCATTGGATCGGCAGGCCGAACACGCAACGCCCGCCCCCCGACCCTGGCTTTCAGCTCATCGATGGCACCACTCGCCACGACCTTGCCGTGATCGACGACGGTCAGCTCGGAGGCGAGCGCCTCGGCCTCCTCCATGTACTGGGTGGTGAGCAGCACGGTCACACCGCCGCCGACCATGGACTTCACCTCGGTCCACACCTCCATGCGGGTGCGGGGATCGAGCCCGGTGGTCGGCTCGTCCAGGAACAGCACCTGCGGGTGCCCGATCATCGAGGCGGCCAGGTCGAGCCGCCGCCGCATACCGCCGGAGTAGGTACTCGCCGGCCGCTTGGCCGCGTCCGTCAGCGAGAACCGCTCCAGCAGTTCGTCGGCGCGGGCCCGGGAGTCCTTGCGGGACAGGTCGAGCAGCCGCCCGATCATGTACAGGTTCTCCCAGCCCGGGAGCTTCTCGTCCACGGAGGCGTACTGGCCGGTGAGGCCTATCACCCGGCGCAGCTGGCGGGGCTGGCGCAGGACGTCGTAGCCGGCGACGGTGGCGTCGCCGGAGGTCGGGGCGAGCAGCGTGGACAGGATCCGTACGAGGGTGGTCTTACCGGCACCGTTCGGCCCGAGCACACCCATCACGGTGCCCTCCCGGACGTCCAGGTCGACGCCGTCCAGCGCCTTGGTCTCGCCGTAGTGCTTGACCAGCCCCCGCACGGACACGGCCGCGCCGCCGGAATTCTTGTCGATTCGCGTCATGCGGATGACAGTGCCAGGGTCTGCCGACAGAACGCCTACATCCCACCGACAGCCGCCGACAGCCACCTACACGTGACCGACGGCGTCTGTACGTGCACTTCTCGGCCGACCGAGACGGGCGGCAGGCGGCAAAGGGGCAGCCCGCCGACGGGGGAAGATCGGCGGGCTGCCATGGTGCCGCAATGGTTCAGATGGGCCAGACCCGGTCAGTGGACCGAGTGCTCCTCAAGCGGGAACGTCCCGCCCACGACATCCTCCGCGAACGCCTTCGCCGCGTCGCCCATGACCTGACGCAGATCGGCGTACTGCTTCACGAACTTCGGCATCTTCCCGCCGGTCAGCCCCAGCATGTCGGTCCACACCAGCACCTGCGCGTCCGTCTCGACGCCGGCCCCGATCCCGACCGTGGGAATGTGCAGCACCCGAGTGACCTCGGCCGCCAACTCCGCCGGAACCAGCTCCAGTACAACCGCGAACGCGCCCGCGTCCTGCACGGACTTCGCGTCCCGCAGCAACTGCTGAGCCGCCTCCTCGCCGCGCCCCTGCACCCGGTACCCCATCGAGTTCACGGACTGCGGGGTGAGCCCGATGTGCGCCATGACCGGAATCCCGGACTCGACCAGCAACCGGATCTGTTCGTGCGACCGCTCGCCGCCCTCCAGCTTCACGGCCCCGACGCCCGCCTCCTTGACCAGCCGGGTCGCCGAGCGGAGCGCCTGCACCGGCCCCTCCTGGTAGGACCCGAACGGCAGGTCGGCGACGATCAGGGCACGGCTCGTGCCCCGTACGACGGCCGCGGACAGCATGGCCATCTCGTCGAGGGTGACGGGCACGGTCGACTCGTACCCGAGGTGGCAGTTGCCCGCCGAGTCCCCGACGAGCATGACCGGGATCCCGGCCTCGTCGAAGACGGACGCGGTCATCGCGTCGTAGGCGGTGAGCATGGGCCACTTCTCGCCGCGTTCTTTGGCGAGGGCGATGTCCCGGACGGTGATACGTCGTGTGCCCTTGCCTCCGTACAGCGCCTTGCTGCCGTCGGAGGAGCTGTTCTTGCCAGCCTGGGCAGCCGAAAGCTGCGTCATTGCAACGGCTCCTTCAGTCATCTTGAGGCACCCTTACGGCGTCCCCAGATCCCCTCCATGGTGGCACCTCGTGCCACAGAGGGCCAGAGGGACCCCCGTCGCCCCCGTCACGTCCCGACCGGTACGCAGTCCAGTACGTAAGGCCTGAGTAAAATATTTACGATACGGCACGGACCCGTATCGTAATTGGCCAGCGGCTCCCTAGTCTGGACCGCATGACCACTCCACCCGTCCCTGGCACCCGGATACCCGAAGCGGTGCACCGCCGCCGCTGGGCCATCCTCGGCGTGCTGATGCTGAGCCTGCTCATCGTGGTGCTCGACAACTCGATCCTCAACGTCGCCATCAAGACCATCTCCACCCCGGCCCCGACCGGCCTGGGCGCGACACAGAGCGAGCTGGAGTGGGCGATCAACGCCTACACCCTCGTCTTCGCCGGTCTGCTGTTCACCGCGGGCCTGCTCGGTGACCGGATCGGCCGCAAGAAGGTCCTGCTCGGCGGACTCGTCGTGTTCGGCATCGGCTCCGCGCTCGCCGCCGAGTCCGGCTCGCCGGACCAACTCATCGGCTACCGCGCCCTGATGGCGCTGGGCGCCGCGTTCGTGATGCCCGCCACCCTCGCCGTCCTCATGAACGTCTTCGAGCGCGACGAGCAGCCCAAGGCCATCGGCATCTGGGCCGGCGGCGTCGGCCTGGCCATCGCGATCGGCCCGATCACCGGCGGCGTGCTCCTCGACCACTTCTGGTGGGGCTCGGTCTTCCTGATCAACGTCCCGATCGTGCTGATCGCCCTCGCCCTGATGATCTGGCTGGTCCCCGACTCCCGCGACCCCAAGCCCGGCCGCCTCGACCCGGTCGGCGTCGTCCTGTCCGTCGTGGGCCTGGTCCTGCTGGTCTACGGCATCATCGAGGGCGGCGAGCTCGCCGACTTCACGGCGCCCAAGGTGCTGGCGACGATCATCGCCGGTGTCGTGGTCCTCGCCGGGTTCGTCTGGTTCGAGAAGCGCAGCGACCACCCGTCGATCGACGTCACGTACTTCAAGAACAAGGTGTTCTCGGCCGCGATCGCCGCCATCGCGCTGGTCTTCTTCGCGCTGATGGGCGTGACCTTCTTCTCGGTCTTCTACACCCAGAGCGTGCGCGGCTACTCGCCGCTGCAGACCGGCCTGCTGATGCTGCCGCTGGCCGCCGCGCAGATGATCTTCGCGCCGCGGGCCCGGCTGGTCGTCAACCGGTTCGGCAACAGGATCACGACCGGCGTCGGCCTGCTGGTGCTCGCCGGGATGCTCGCCGCCTTCGCGACCCTCAAGGCGGACACGCCGATCTGGATCCTGGAGGTCATCTTCTTCCTCATGGGCGCCGGCATGGCCCACGTCATGACCCCGACCAGCGTCGTCATCATGCAGGCCCTGCCGCGCGAGAAGGCGGGCTCCGCGTCCGCGCTCAGCAACACCTTCCGCCAGGTCGGCGGCGCCCTCGGCATCGCCGTCCTCGGCTCGGTGCTGTCCACGGCGTACCGCAACGGCATCGAGGGCAAGCTCGGTTCGGTGCCGGCCGCACTGCGCGACACCGCCGGCGAGTCCATCGAGGCCACTCTCGGTGTCGCCGCGAAGCTCGGCCCGCAGGGCAGGGCCCTGGTCACCCCGGCCAACGACGCGTTCCTGCACGCCATGCACGTCACCGCCCTGTGCGGCACGGGCGTCGCGGTCATCGGCGCCGTAGTGGCGTTCCTGTTCCTGCCCGGCAGGCCTCCGGTCCCTCAGGAGGGCAAGGAGGAGCCGGAGTTGGTCGTCGTAGGGGAATAGCGACGACAATCACCTGAGACGGGAACGGGGGAACAGCGGAAGGGACGGAGTGAAGTGAGCCTTGCCGACAACGGCACCGGTACGGACAACGGCACCGACAGCGGGACCCGGGCGTGTGCGCCCACCAGAGGGCGTCCACGCAGCGAGGCCGTCGAACGGGCCATCACGGAGGGCGTGATGAAGCTCCTGGAGGACGGCGTGCCGCTGGCCGAACTCTCCATCGAGCGCATCGCCCGTACCGCCGGAGTCGGCAAGGCCACCATCTACCGCCGCTGGCCGGGCAAGGAGGAACTGTTCGTCGACGTCGTCCGCGAGGCCGAGCCGCAGGACCCCGAACTGCCCGGCATCTCGCTGCGCGACGACCTCGTGGCCATGATGGAACAGCTGCGCCAGCGCGGCCTGCTGACCCGGTCCTCGGCGCTCCTGCACAACGTCTTCGCGCAGATGAAGAGCACTCCGAAGGTGTGGGCCGCCTACCACGCGACGGTCGTGGAACCCCGTCGCCGCAAGCAGGTCGACCTCCTGCGCCGAGCACAGGAGAGGGGCGAACTCCGCACCGACATCGACGCCGAGCTGATGAACGACATGCTGGTCGGCCCGATGCTCCTGCGCACCGTCATGCGCTTCGACGCGGACCTCCCCGAGGGCCTGTCGGAACTCCTCGTGGACACGGTGCTGGTGGCCCTGCGACCCGTCAGTTCGTAGTCGGTGTGTGCGGCGCGCGAATGTGCGCGTTCCGTCACAGAAGGCACTGCGGCCGCGCGTGTTCGGAACTCCGGACACCGACTTGTTCGTCCTCGTGCCCGTACGGCCGTCATGGGACGGCGGATCGGAACCGATCATCCCCTAGGGTCGTAGGCGCGGGGACGATGGTGTGCACGGCAGGTAGTGAGGCGACGGTATGGCACAGCAGGCGTATGTGACGGAGACGGACGACGGCGGCTCGGGGGACGAGCCGCGCGGATCCCGGCTTCGGCGCCTGTGGAACAGACTGACCGGCGGCTGGCGCGGCGACCCGAGGATCTGGCGCCGGGGCCTGGTCCTCGCCGCGCTGGCGATCCTCCTCGCCCTCGTCATGTTCCTGCACTCACGCATCCCGAACCGGATCGGCAACCTCGGCAGCCTCACGGAGACGTTCCTGCCGTGGTTCGGGCTCGCGATCCCGGTCCTCCTGGTCCTCGGCCTGGTCCGGAAGTCGGCGACCGCGCTCATCGCCGTCGTCCTCCCGACGATCGTGTGGCTGAACCTCTTCGGCGGCCTGCTGCTCAGCGACAAGACCGGCACCGGCGGCGACCTGACGGTGGCCACGCACAACGTCAACGCGGAGAACCCCGACCCGTCCGGTACGGCCCGCGACGTCGCCGCGTCCGGCGCGGACATCGTCGCCCTGGAGGAACTGACGGCCTCGGCGGTCCCGACGTACGAGAAGGCACTCGCGTCGACGTACAAGTACCACTCGGTCGAGGGCACGGTCGGGCTGTGGAGCAAGTACCCGATGAGCGGCATCAAGGCCGTGGACATAAAGCTGGGCTGGACGCGCGCGATGCGCGCCACCGTCGCGACCCCCGAGGGCCAGATCGCGGTCTACGTCGCCCACCTCCCCTCGGTGCGGGTGAAGATCGAGGCCGGCTTCACGGCCCGGCAGCGCGACACGAGCGCCGACGCGCTGGGTGAGGCCATCGCCGCCGAGCCGCTCAAGCGGAAGATCCTCCTCGGCGACCTCAACGGCACGATGAACGACCGCTCCCTGAACGCCGTCACCTCCCAGATGCGCTCCACGCAGGGCGCGGCGGGCAGCGGCTTCGGCTTCAGCTGGCCGGCGTCGTTCCCGATGGCGCGGATCGACCAGATCATGGTCCAGGGCGTCGAACCGGTGACGTCGTGGACCCTCCCGAAGACGGGCAGCGACCATCTCCCGATCGCGGCCCGTGTGAACCTCGACACGAGCTCTTAACCTCGTGGAATAGCGGGCCTGGGAGTCTTTGTTCCGTAAATGAACTTAAGCTTGGCAGTACGGAACTCCGCTCTCCCTCGAAAGGCACAGGCACTTCCATGCCCCTGGCCCTGCTCGCTCTGGCCGTCGGCGCTTTTGGTATCGGCACCACCGAATTCGTGATCATGGGCCTCCTGCCCGAGGTCGCGGACGACCTCCACGTCTCCATCCCCACGGCGGGCCACCTGGTCTCGGCGTACGCGCTGGGCGTCGTCATCGGCGCCCCGCTGCTGGCGGCGGTGACGGCCCGCCTGTCCCGCCGCACGGTCCTGATCGGCCTGATGGTCCTGTTCGTGGCGGGCAACGTCCTCTCGGCCTTCGCCGCGAACTACGACTACCTCCTCGCGGCCCGCTTCCTGAGCGGCCTGCCGCACGGCGCCTTCTTCGGCGTGGGAGCGGTGGTCGCCACGACGATGGTCGCGCCCGAACGCAAGGCCCGCTCCGTCTCCCTGATGTTCCTGGGCCTCACGGTCGCCAACATCGTGGGCGTACCGGCGGCCACGCTGATGGGCCAACACCTGGGCTGGCGGGCCACTTTCCTCGGCGTCAGCGTGATCGGCGTCGCGGCGATAGCGTCGCTGGCGCTACTGATCCCGCACGACCACGCACAGGCGCCCGCGGTGGGCCTGCGCCGCGAGATGGCGGCGCTCCGCTCCCTCCCGGTCTGGCTGGCGCTGGGCACGACGGTGGCGGGCTTCGGCGCGCTCTTCTCGGCGTACAGCTACATCACCCCGATGCTGACGGACGCGGCAGGCTTCGCGGAGGGCAGCGTGACACTGCTGCTGGCCCTGTTCGGCGTGGGCGCCACGGCAGGCAACCTGGTCGGCGGCCGCTTGGCGGACCACTCCCTCCGCGGCACGTTGTTCGGCGGCCTGACGTCCCTGGCCGTCGTCCTGGCCCTGTTCCCCCTCCTGATGACGACGGAGTGGACGGCGGCACTGGCGGTCGTCCTACTGGGCATGGCGGCGTTCGTAACGGGCTCCCCGCTCCAACTGATGGTGATGGAGAAGGCGTCGGCGGGCCCGTCGTTGGCGTCTTCGGCGAACCAGGCGGCTTTCAACTTGGCCAACGCGGGCGGCGCTTGGATCGGCGGCCTTGCCTTGGCGGCAGGCTTCGGCGCTACGTCGCCTGCGCTGGCCGGTGCGGTGTTGGCTGTGCTGGGGTTGGGAGTTGCAGGTACGGCGTGGAGCGTCGACCGGCGTCGAGCAGTACCGGGGCGCGAGCGCGTGGTCGCAACCCATGTCCCCGAACAGGCACCGGCGTTGCACCCCTGACCTCTGCCCACCCTCCCACCCGTCTCGGCCGGTTGGGAGGGGTACCGGCCGCCCGACGGGCGTCAGTTGAGGATGACGCCGTACGAAGGCACCTCGTGTGCGCAGCGAGTGGCCTTCCGGTAGTCGATCGACAGCGGGTACCGCTTGATGTGCTTGAGCACGACCTCGCCCGTGTTCTTGCCGAAGATCCCGTCGACCGCCAACTGGGTCGTGGCCCAGTGGTAGTTGGAGTACTTCTGGAGCTTCTCGACCCCCAGCTCGGTCTGCGGGCCGAACTTGCCGTCCACCAGGAGGTGCAGGTCGAGGTAGTTGTTCACGAAGAACTGCACACAGCCGACCGATTCGGGGTTGTTGGCGTGCCCGTAGCCGATGTCCGGGATTCCGGGGTCCGCATGGGCGGTCGTCGTGCCGAGCCCCACGGTGAGGGCCGCGGCCAGGGTCACCGTGGCACGGCGGAGCAGGCGGGGCTGTCTCATCGGACCTCGTTACGGGTGAGGGTGGACGTCGCGGAACACCCTCACTCAGGTCCTCACCATGAACCAACCCCACACCGGTAAGCCGAGGACGAAAGCTGCCGGCCGCGTCCCGGAACAGCCCTAGTCGAACCGCTCCAGATCCCGCAGCCAAGCCGTAGCCGACCCATCGGACGGCGCCCGCCAGTCCCCCCGGGGCGACAACGACCCCCCCGCCGAAACTTTCGGCCCATTGGGCATCGCCGACCGCTTGAACTGTGCGAAGCCGAAGAAGCGCCGGCAGAACACCTCAAGCCAACGCCGGATCTCGGGAAGGTCGTACGCGACCCGCTTGGCCTCGGGGAACCCAGGGGGCCACGCCCCCGCCCCCACCTCGTGCCACGCGTGCCACGCCAGGAACGCGATCTTCGACGGGCGGAACCCGTAGCGCAGGACGTGGAACAGCGTGAAGTCGTGCAGCGCGTACGGGCCGATCTTCGACTCCGTCGACTGCATCTCCTCGCCCGGTACCAGCTCCGGGCTGATCTCCGTGTCGAGGATCGCGGTGAGGATCTTGCCGGTCTCCTCGTCGAACTGGTCGCTGCTGACGACCCAGCGGATGAGGTGCTGGATCAGGGTCTTCGGGACGCCGGAGTTGACGTTGTAGTGGCTCATCTGGTCGCCCACGCCGTACGTGGACCAGCCGAGCGCCAGCTCGGACAAGTCACCTGTGCCGAGCACGATGCCGTTGTGCTGGTTGGCGAGGCGGAAGAGGTAGTCCGTGCGCAACCCGGCCTGCACGTTCTCGAAGGTGATGTCGTACACCGGCTCGCCCGACGCGAACGGATGGTCCATCTCCTTCAGCATCAGCCGTGCCGTCGGCGTGATGTCCAGCTCGGCCGCCGTGACGCCGATCGCCCGCATCAGCGCGTGGGCGTTGTCCTTGGTGTGGTCGCTGGTCGCGAAGCCGGGGAGCGTCCACGCCAGGATGTCGCTGCGCGGGCGCCCCGCGCGGTCCATCGCCCGTGCGGCGACGATCAGCGCGTGCGTGGAGTCGAGGCCGCCGGACACCCCGATGACCACCTTCGGGCCGCCGATCGCCGCGAGCCGCTGCTGGAGGCCCTCGACCTGGATGTTGTACGCCTCGTAGCAGTCCTGCGCGAGGCGTTCCGCGTCGGCCGGCACGAACGGGAAGCGTTCCAGGCGGCGGCGGAGTCCCAAGTCGGTGAGCGGCGGGGCGAGTTCGAAGGAAACCGTGCGGAAGTCGGCCGTCCTCGCGCTGTGCGTACGGCGGTTGTCGTCGAACGTGCCCATCCGCTGCCGTTCCTGCCGGAGCAGGTCGAGGTCGACGTCGGCCACTGCGTACTCGTCGCCCAGCGGGAAGCGTTCCGTCTCGGCCAGCAGTGCGCCGTTCTCGTAGATCATCGCCTGGCCGTCCCAGGACAGGTCGGTGGTCGACTCGCCGAGGCCGGCCGCCGCGTAGACGTACGCGGCGAGGCAGCGGGCGGACGCCGAGCGGCAGAGCAGTTTGCGGTCCTCGGCGCGGCCGACCGTGATCGGGCTGCCGGAGAGGTTGACGAGGACCGTCGCGCCCGCGAGGGCCGCCTCCGCGCTCGGCGGCACCGGCACCCACATGTCCTCGCAGATCTCCGCGTGCAGCACGAGGGACGGTACGTCCTGCGCCGCGAACAGCAGATCCACCCCGAACGGCACGCTCTCGCCGCCCACTTGGATCGAACCGCCGCGCTCGTCGGCGCCGTCGGCGATCTGGCGGCGCTCGTAGAACTCGCGGTAGTTCGGGGGGTACGACTTCGGTACGACGCCCAGGACCCGGCCCCGGTGCACCAGCACCGCGCAGTTGTAGATCCGGTTGCGGTGGCGCAGCGGGGCGCCGACGACCAGCACCGGCAGCAGGTCCGCCGACCCCGTCACCACGTCCCGTAGCGCCTCCTCGACCTGGTCCAGGAGGACGTCCTGGAGGATCAGGTCCTCGATGGAGTAGCCGCACAGGCCCATCTCCGCGAAGACGGCGACGGCGACGCCCTCCTCGTCGCACCGGCGGGCGTGGCGCAGGACGGCCTCGGCGTTGGCGTGCGGGTCCGCGATCACGGTGTGGCCCGTGCAGGCGGCGACGCGGGCGAAGCCGTGCTGATAGATCGACCAGAAGTTCAGTGGAGGCACGGGGTCCACTGTAATCGCCCGTAATCGTCAGAGCGACACAATGGGGTGGCGCGAGGTGTGGTGCACCCCACGCCACCCCATTACAGGTGACTACTTGTTGCCGCTACGAGGTCAGTGGTGACCCTGCGAGCGGCTGAACGACGAGACGTAGCCGTCCGCGGGCGTGCCCACGCCGGTGACGTCGTCGTAGCCCTTGACCGCGGACAGCGAGCTGTCCTTGCCGAGGCTGCGGACCGAGGTCAGCAGGCCTTCGGAGGCGTCGAACGCGTTGGCGAAGTCCACGCGCGCCACCGCCAGGCCGGAGCCCGTCGGGTTGTCGGTCACGTCGTGGTAGGCCTTCGTGCCGTACTTGGAGTAGATCGACGGGTTGGCGAAACCGATCGCCTTGCCGCCGCGCGCCTCCTGGGCCAGGGCCTGGACCGCCGCGATCACCGGGGAGGCGAGCGAGGTGCCGCCGATCCGGTACTCGCTGTACTGCTCCGAACCGTCGGGGAAGGTCTGCGTCTGGCCGACCTTGAATCCGGTGTTCGGGTCGGCGATCGCCGAGATGTCCGGGACGACGCGGTTGCCGGTGGCGCTGTTGGCCTTGGCGAGCGCGTCCGGGACGACACCCTTCTGGTAGAAGGGCTCGGCCACCGTCTTGCTGGTGCCGCCGCCCGCGCCCGAGGTGAAGGCGCCGGGGAAGCTGGTCCAGCTCTTGCCGTCCGTGGACAGCGAGGCCTTCTCGGTTCCCCAGCCGGTCTCCCACAGGTACTTGTCGCCCTTGCCGACCGCCAGCGAGGTACCGCCGACCGCCGTCACCCACGCCGAGTTGGCCGGGGTGTCGACCTGCTTCACCTTGGTGTTGGCGACCTCGTCGCCGTTGTCACCGGAGGAGAAGTAGAAGCCGATGCCCTCGACCGCGCCCAGCTGGAACACCTGGTCGTAGGCGGCCGCGAGGTCCGGGGTCTGGTTGGCCTCGATGTCGCCCCACGAGTTGGAGACGATGTCGGCCAGGTGGTTGTCGACGACCTTGCTGAGCGAGTCAAGCAGGTCGTCGTCCATGCAGGAGGCGGAGCCCACGTACGTGACGTCGGCGGCCGGAGCCACCGCGTGCACGGCCTCGACGTCGAGGGTCTCCTCGCCGTACCAGCCCGAGGCGTCGCACTCGTCGGCACCGGTGTTGGTGTACTCCGAGGGCAGGACCTGGTGCAGCTGGCTGGTCTTCCAGGACGCGTCGCCGTGGTTCTTCGCGTACTTGGCCGCGTCGAAGGCGATCGTCGGGGAGGCGTACGCGTCGGTGATCGCGACCCGCACCCCCTTGCCCGTGTACTTGCCCGCGCCGTAGGCGGCACGCAGCTGCTTGCCGGTGTACCCCTCGACGGCGTACGGGATCTTCTTGCCGTACGCGCTGGGCAGCGTGGTCGCGGTGTTGGAGCCGTAGTACGAGGAGAACGGCCCCGCGTTCTTGAACACCGCGGTCGGACCCGGCAGCGCGTCGTCGTGGTTCGCCGTGTGCGGCGCGTTGTCGAGACCGGTGACGGTCAGGACGGCACCGTTGAGGCTGTCCGGCGCGGAGGCCGTCTTCGACGGGGCGCGGTAGGTCTTCGAGCCCTTCGAGTAGTTGTGCAGCGAGGTGCTGAACGCCTTCTCGACCGCGGCCACGTCACCGGAGACCGTGACGTAGTGCTGCGTGGTGCCGGTGACCTTCAGCCCGGCGGACTTCAGCCAGGACTTGACGGCGGTCACCTGGGCCGTCGTGGCGCCGAAGCGCTGCTGCACCTGAGCGGCGCTCAGGTACTTGCCGTACAGGGCCGAACTCGGGTCCGAGACGGACTTGGCGTACGCCGCGAGACCGGAGGCGTTCCGGCCGGCGAGGTAGACCCGGGCGGAGACCTGGGAGCTGTCGGAGGTCGCTCCCTTGTCCGCCTTGGTCGTCGCCCACGCGGGCTTGGTGCCCGCGAGCGTGTCCCGGCCCGGGCTGTCCGCGGCGTGCGCCGCGGGTATGCCGAGCGCCAGCGCCCCGGCGATCATGGGCAGTGTCGCTGCCATGCTCACGCCGGCGCGCCTGGTGGCGCGATTGGATCTCATAAAACCCCCTGCTATGCGGTTCGACGCATGGAGTGGTTGGTCGTCGTCGATCCCTACGGAACCCGCGGCGGGAAGGTCCGTGGATGGATCACACGTGGGGGCCACTCTTTCGATGAACCGTTCATGCCAGGGGAACGCAAAAGTCAAGAGAACCCCAAGGAACCTTCACCCAGGGCGAATTGGGGGCTTTTTTCCTTACGGGCGTGTAACGAACGACCGGGGATGCTTTACGAACGCGCTTTTGAGCCACGTTCCTTGAGCATGTCGGCCATCAACTGGATCTCCGACTGCTGCGCGTCGACCATCCCCTGCGCCAGCCGCTTCTCCACCCCCACCCGGCACTTCTCCACACACCCCTCGGCCATGTGGATACCGCCCTTGTGGTGGTCCGTCATGAGCTGCAGGAAGAACACCTCGGCGGGCTTGCCGCTCAGCGTGTTCAGCTTCTTCAGCTCGGTGTTGGTCGCCATCCCCGGCATCAGCGCGCCGTCCTTGCCGGACGCCATGTCCCCCATGCCCATCCAGGTCATCGGCGGGTCGGCCGACACCTTCGGCAGGTTCCACAGGTCCAACCAGCCCAGCAGCATGCCCCGTTGGTTGGCCTGCGTCTGCGCGATGTCGTATGCGAGGCGCCGCACTTCGACGTTCTTCGTACGGTCCCGCACGATGTACGACATCTCGACGGCCTGCTGGTGATGGACCGCCATGTCCCGCGCGAAGCCCGCGTCCGCCGAATCGGCCGTAGGAGTGGGGGAGTTGCTCGACCCGCCACCGTCCTCGGCGACCGCGTACGTGATCGCGCCGGCCGCGACGAGCGCCGTCGCCGCGGCCCCGGCGATCAGAGCCGCGGACCTCACTGCGACAGCCCGCCCGTGCACGCGGCGCCCGGCTCCGGCGTCTGGCTGCCCTGCACGAACTTCTCGAAGAACGTGTTCACGGCCGGGTCGCTCGCGCTCTTCACGGTCCGCTGGTGCCCCCACGCCGACAGCGTGATCGGGTCCTTCTGGCTGTCGTACGGGCTCATCAGCGAGTACGGCGTCGACTTCACCTTGGCCGCGAGCGCCTTGATGTCGGCCGCCGAGGCCTTTGTGTTGTACGTCACCCAGACCGCGCCGTGCTCCAGCGCGTGCACCGCGTTCTCGTCCTTGACGGCCTTGGTGTAGACGTCGCCGTTGCAGTTCAGCCAGACCGGGTTGTGGTTGCCGCCGACCGGCGGGTGCATCGGGTACTTCACCGTGCCCGTGACGTGGGTGCGGCCCAGCGTGCCCTTCCACGTGTTCACACCGTCCGCACCGGCGACGAAGTGCCCCGAAGCGGAGTTCTTGGAGTCGCTCGCGGAACTGTCCTTCTTGCCGGACTGCGCGTGCACGACCGCGACCCCGCCGACGACGAGACCGGCGACGACCACCGCGCTCGCCGCGATCTTCACGATCCGGGTGCGTCGCTCGCGGGACTGCTCGGCGCGCCGCATCTCCTCGATGCGGGCCTTGCGCGCCGCGGTACCGGTGTTCTTGGCGGAACCCATGAGGTATGTGTCCTTTTTGGGGGAAGGGACGGGGAAGGGGCAGGAAGGTCGGGCCCTGCTGATCGTAGTGGGCAGAAACACGTTCTCGTAGGGCGCCCACAGCAAAGTCGGGGGAACGCCAGGGTCACCCCCGGACCAGGCATTACGAATGTCAGTCCGAGCAGGCAAGATGGTCACAAGAGGGGCAAGAGCGCAGGACACCTGCCGTACGCGAGCCGTTCAGCCCGAGGTCGGCCGGTCGATCATGGTCGGCAACGCGCACGAAATGGTGTTGTGGTGGGATGCTCAGGTGCCCGACCGCCTCCTGCGGTACGAGGACAGGCGGCCTGACCAGCAAGGATGGGGAAGCGGAAGATGGACAAGCAGCAGGAGTTCGTGCTCCGGACGTTGGAGGAGCGCGACATCCGGTTCGTACGGCTGTGGTTCACGGACGTGCTGGGCTTCCTCAAGTCCGTCGCCGTGGCCCCCGCGGAGCTGGAACAGGCCTTCGACGAGGGCATCGGCTTCGACGGCTCCGCGATCGAGGGCTTCGCCCGGGTCTACGAGTCCGACATGATCGCCAAGCCGGACCCCTCCACCTTCCAGGTCCTGCCGTGGCGCGCGGAGGCCCCCGGCACGGCCCGCATGTTCTGCGACATCCTCATGCCGGACGGCTCCCCGTCCTTCGCGGACCCCAGGTATGTGTTGAAGCGGGCCCTCGCCAAGACCTCCGACCTGGGCTTCACCTTCTACACCCACCCGGAGATCGAGTTCTTCCTCCTGAAGGACCGCCCCCTGGACGGCTCTCGCCCGACGCCCGCCGACAACTCCGGCTACTTCGACCACACCCCGCAGAACGTGGGCATGGACTTCCGCCGCCAGGCGATCACCATGCTGGAGTCGATGGGCATCTCGGTCGAGTTCTCCCACCACGAGGGAGCGCCGGGCCAGCAGGAGATCGACCTCCGCTACGCGGACGCCCTCTCCACGGCGGACAACATCATGACGTTCCGCCTGGTCATGAAGCAGGTGGCGCTGGAGCAGGGCGTGCAGGCGACGTTCATGCCGAAGCCGTTCTCGGAGCACCCGGGCAGCGGAATGCACACGCACCTCTCCCTCTTCGAGGGAGACCGGAACGCGTTCTACGAGTCCGGCTCGGAGTACCAGCTCTCCAAGGTCGGCCGCTCCTTCATCGCGGGCCTGCTGAAGCACGCGGGCGAGATCTCCGCCATCACCAACCAGTGGGTCAACTCCTACAAGCGCATCTGGGGCGGCTCCGAGCGCACGGCCGGCGCCGGCGGCGAGGCCCCCTCGTACATCTGCTGGGGCCACAACAACCGCAGCGCCCTGGTCCGCGTCCCGATGTACAAGCCCGGCAAGACCGGCTCCGCGCGCGTGGAGGTCCGCTCCCTGGACTCGGGCGCGAACCCGTACCTGGCCTACGCCCTCCTCCTCGCCTCCGGCCTCAAGGGCATCGAAGAGGGCTACGAACTCCCCCCGGGTGCCGAGGACGACGTCTGGGCCCTCTCCGACGCGGAACGCCGAGCGATGGGCATCGAGCCCCTGCCCCAGAACCTGGGCGAGGCCCTCACCCTGATGGAGCGCAGCGACCTCGTCGCCGAGACCCTGGGCGAGCACGTCTTCGACTTCTTCCTGCGCAACAAGCGGCAGGAGTGGGAGGAGTACCGCAGCGAGGTCACGGCGTTCGAGCTGCGGAAGAACCTGCCGGTGCTGTAGGCGCAGGTCAGAGCGGGTTTCCTGCTGATTCGGCGAGTGGGGCTGACGGTCACGGACCGTCAGCCCCACCGTGTCTTGCGGGCCCTGGGCCGTCTCTGGGCCGTCCGAACGCATCCCCGACTCGCTGTAGCTGCCCTCGGTGCTCGCTCTCAGCGTTGGTTCGGTGTACCGGAGAACTGGCTGGCGTTGCTTGATGGCGGCAGGGCACTCAACTTTCCCCACATCGCTCAAGTGCCTGCGCAGGCGCGGGCTGGCCCCTGGGCTCCGGCCCCTCTGCGCCTCCGGCGCCGGGGCCAAGCCCTGGGGCCGCAGCAAGTTACGGCCCCGAGTAGAGACCTGAACATGCAGTAGCCACGGTCACGACCATGCCTCCGGCGGGGGATCAGCCGGCACCGGGATGGATAGGGGCGCCGTTCGCGACTGCGGGTTCGTAGGGGCGTGGGCGGAGTGCTCCCATCCCGTCCACCATCGACCCAGGCAAAGTCGAGAAGACGCGGCCCATGACGTCCAGGTCGTTCGTACAGTGGCGCGCTCCACCTGGACGCCATGAACCACGCCCGCTCCACGGTGTGTGGGTCGACGGCGGACGGGATGGGAGCTGGGGATAGTAGTGGCTAGAGTGAGTGGCAAGGGCTCGGCTCAGTGCACTTGGGTCCGTCGATCACGAAGAGGTGGGTGACAGTGGCCCGTTGGCGCAAGAAGTTCCTGACCGAAGTGACAGAGAAACTCGTTCAGCTCGGTCTGAAGAGCTGTCCGGTGTGCAACTCCGAGAGCCTAGGGGCAAAGCCCTGGCCCGTAATGGCGGAGATCGGGGGCCTCCACTCTGCCAAGGACATCGTGGCCGATGATGACCAAAACGTCCTCTTCCTAGTCGGAGTGGAATGCTCGGCATGTGGTCATCTGCTGCTGTTCAACAGCGAGCGGTTCCGCACCGGCAACGACGCCACTCTGGTCAGGGGGCTGACGCACGAGGAGGAAACCGAGGCGGAAGAGCGCGGTATGTGGGAGGACTGAGGTGACCCATCGGACTCACTTGCCAACACCTCGCAACCATCCCGTGCCACTGTCGTGCCAGAAAGAGCGGGGGCTCACGGGCAGTTCTACGAGTGACGCCGTGCCCCCTGCGTGCCCGGTGAGGGAGCGGCCGACGGGGAACAGCGGGGAGTCTCGGCGAACGGTCCGAAAACCCACAGGCCAACGTCTTGCCAGGTCAGCCCCGGTCCGCATACGCGATCTTCCAAACTGGTGCTCCAAAACTGAACTGCCGAGTTGACTGCGTCGTTCCACCACCGATGTACTTCCGCGCATGTCAGGAACGGATGACGGTCAGTCACTCGAAGCTCACCCGCCTGTCTCCCGGCCTGTGGCCTCAGCGCAGGACTACGTGGAGGAGAGGCTGGCTCAGTACCAGAGGTGGTACGACAAGAAGGCCGTTAAGACCAAGGCCATGCATCTCCGGATGAGGACGATATCTGTCGTTGGGGGAGCCTTGGTCCCTGTGTTAGTCAACCTTGATCTGTCATTCGCCAAACTTACCGCTACCGTGCTGAGCTTGATCGTTGTCGGTTCGGTCTCTTTGGAAAGCGTGTACCGCTACCGCGAACAGTGGAAGAACTACAGGTCGACCGAACAGCTCCTTGGGCATGAGCGGGTCTACTTCGAAGCCAGAGTGGGGCCCTACTCAGGTCTCTCGGAGAACGAAGCATTCTCGACTTTGGTCGCCCGTGTGGAGAGCTCAATCGCCAACGAAAACTCTGCGACCCTCAACGTGATGACCCTGGGCGGCCAGGTAAGTACTGACGTTCAAACACCGCCCACCATCCCAACTGCCCGGCGAGAGCTTCATTAGACAGGCGTGCCGCTTGCGTGCCGGGACGGGTGGTGACTCGCGGGGAACCGTGGCACGCGCGGAGACAGTCGGCTATCGCCACCAAAGGCAGGAACCCCGCAGGTCACGCCGAGCGCTGCGCAACCTCGCTCCGAAAGTGGTGGTGCGTGAGACGACCGGGCGTGTGCAGTACAGCAGCGGAGTACAGCAACCGTGTCGGCCAAAGGTGACCGCCCTCGACGGTTAGTGCCACAGTGACTTGGACGGATGACCTCAGCGACCTACGCGCCCGTAGTTCGTATCGAGGTGTCCTGGAACCTTCCGTCGGTTTTCACCGACGGAAGGTTCCAGCGGGTCAGAGGCAGTCAGGAGGTGTTTGGCGTCGAATCGATGCCTTCGTACAGGCCGTCCACTGCGTTCCGGGCCCGTGCGTCGCTGCTTGGCATGAGGTGCGTGTACACCCGCAGCGTGAACCCCGGGTCGTTGTGTCCGAGGTAGTGGCTCAGCGCCTTGATGTTTTCGCCGGCGTTCAGCATGACCGACGCGTAGAAGTGCCTCAGGGCGTGCATCCCGTGTTCGCGGGCCGCCTGGTGACGCTCACCGGGCTTCGGCTTGGGGATCACCCCGCCCGCGACGAGAGCGGGCTTCCAAGCGCGGTCGTTGAAGTCGGTCCGCCGGACCGCGCCCGCGCCGTCAAGGCGGGTGAACAGCAACTTGCGCGTCACCGGACGGCCGTCCTTCCGCAGCCACGGCAGGGTGATCGGGACCGGCGGGAACTCCTTCATGTGGCGCCTGAGGGCGTTCGCCACACGATCGGGCAGGGGAACGTCACGGAGCTTGTCCCGCTTCGGTGGGCCGAAGACGAGACCGTCGGTCGTCACCTTGACCTGATTCACAATGTGCAGCCAACCGGACTCGAAGTCGATTTCGTCGACAGGGAGTCCGAAGATCTCTCCCTGCCGCAGACCGCATCCCGCCCCGAGGTCGACCGCCGTGCGGAAGCGCTCCGGCAGCGCCTCCCGGACGCCGAAGACGCGCTCGGCTGTCCACGGCACCACGCGACCAGTCCCCGGCGCGGGGGGGCGTACGGACTGCGCGCGGCACGGGTTCTTCGGCAAGTGGCCGTCGTCGACGGCCGCGTTGAGGATGGTCGACACGTTGTTGTAGATCACGCGCCGGTACGACGTCGCGGGTACGGCCCGCTCCAACTCGCTCAGCCAGTCGCGGACGTGCTCCGGCTTGAAGGAACCGAGGGGGCGCGACCCAAGGTAGGGGATCGCGTGGCCGCGAACCGTAGAGGTGACGGTCTCTCGGGTCGTCAGGTCGGTGCTCTGAGTCTTCAGCCACTTCTCGGCGTACTGCCCGAACGTGGTTCGGCCGGCGGCCGGGTCGACGTAGTTCCCGCTGTCCATGTCGGCCTCTATCTTCGAGAGCCATTTCTCAGCGAGGCGCTTCTGTCCGTCGGGGTAGCTCTTGGACTTCTCGGTGCCGTCGGGGCCGACGTAGCGGGCGCGGTAGCGCAGGCCGGTTCCGTAGCGGTCGGAGCGGGCGCGGGTGATCTTGCCGTTGGCGTCGGTTTCGGTCTTGTACCAGCGGTCTTGGATGTGGCCTGCCATGCGGGGTGTTCCCTTCGAGGCATGGAGAAGGGAGGGCCACGGTGTGGCCCTCCCTGGGGTGTTGGGCTGTGCGGTTGTGGCTGGGTCAGGCGGTGGCCTGGTCGTCGGTCTTGCGTTCGGTGACGTAGGTGCGGACGTCGGTGGGGTCGTAGCGCAGGTGTTTGCCGATGCGGAATCCGGGCGGGCCGGTGCGCTTCTTGTGCCACTGGTAGACGGTCTCTTTGGGGACCTTGAACATCGTGGCGATGTCGTCGGGGGTGAGGTACTGGTCCGGGAGTCCGGACCGGAGGATCACGCGTGGGTCGCTCACTGGGGGAGTGGCCATGGGGTCTCCAAGCCGGGAGAGCGCCACAGAAACCACGGAATACACAGAAACCTTGGATTGGTGGGCTGACCTGCGGCGATGCCGCAGGGTGGGGGCTGCCACAGAATTCGCGGAAAGTCCCACAGAAATAAGCGGCCGGACCGGCGCGGCCGGTGGCGGGTTATTTCTGTGGCTTCTCGGTTGGATTCTGTGGCAGTACCCCGCAGGCCCCTGACAGGGCTGTCTGTGCTGGTCAGGGGCTTGGCGGGGGTATTTCTGTGATTCTGTAGTTTGTGTGGCGGGGGTCAGGCGGTCGGGGTGGTCAGGCGGGGGTGGACCAGGTAGCGGGGGGAGGGTGGCCGGCCGCGTCCTCCGGTGCGGTGGACGGCTTGGGCGCGCACGTACCCGTGGTCTTCCAGCAGCGCCAACACGGGGTCGAGGTCGTTGGCGGTGGGGAACTCGGAGCGGGAGAGCTTGACCATCAGGTCCCGCTTGCTGACCTCCCGCCACTCGTGAGTGCGCAGCGCTTCCAGGACGCTGCGGGCGCGGGCGATGACCGGGTCGGCGCCCATGGCGTCGAACACGGCGAGGGCGTGGGCGGTGTAGTACTCCCCCAGCTCGATGGCCGCGCGCATCGTGGCCTCGGTGACGGGGTGGGCGTAACCGTTGCCGCCGTGTTCGGCGAGATGCAGCAGCGCGGCCATGCGGGCGGTCGCTCCAACGAGTTTTCCGGCCCAGTCGGCGATGTGGCCCAGCCGCCCGCCTCGTGCCCTGAGCCGCGGTTCGACCCGTTCCTGATAAGTGATCAGCGCCGCGTCCGCTTCGGGGGTGAGCTGGATGAGCGCCGGGTCGGTCCATCCCGCGAGGGACAGGGTGAGGTCGATGACCCTCGCGGTGTAGGTGGCGGCCGTCTGCTCAGGGACCGGATCGGTGATGACCTTCCGGTCGCCGACCGTCGACAGCGGCAGCGAGTACAGGAAGCGGCCCAGTAGGCCGCGTCCCTTCCCGCCCTTGATCTTCCCCATGTCCACCAGCACATCGGGCTGGACGGCCAGGCCCATGGTCAGGGCCGGTGCGTCGACATACTCGCGGCGGGTCTGCCGGTTCACCCTCAGACGGCCCCCGGCATGGCCTTTGAGGAAGACCTCCATGTTGGGACTGCCGGAATAGCGGCCCGCGATGATGTCGAAGATGCCCCCCTCATCACTCATCACCGACAGCCGGCCGCCCTGTTCCGCGATGAGCGAAGTGACCGTTTCGGGGGTGCAATCGTCCGCCAACAACAGGGGCTCGGCCGGCACGGTGAGAGTGTCGGCGGTCTGCGCGAGACCGATGGCGGTGGCCACCATCTCGTCACGCTTGTTGCCGTCGGCGGACGCGGCCCGTGCGGTGGCCTTGTCCGCCGCTTCCTTGGCCAGACGTGCCGTCAGCTCCGCTTCCACGATGACCGGCTTCATCGCCGCCTGAAGCTGTTTCTCAGCCTCGTACAAGGGGTCGGTGAGCAAGCCGAAGACGGCAGACTTGCGGGTGCCGGGCGGAAGCGCCACCACGGTGAAGAGGTTGGTGGGCTCACGCCAGTGGCCGCGCACGTGGACCACCGACCGGCCGCCGGCCGCCGTGGCGAGCACAGCGAGGGCGATCGAACCGCCAAGGTCCACCGGGGTCTGCGTCTCTTCCGCGACGGCCGCCACGAACTCCCCCAGCCAGGCGGGGAAGACGTGGGCGGGGAACGCGGGCCGCTTGCGGTGGCCGGTGAGGGGAATGGGGTCTTCCCACACGTCCGGTGCTGCGTCGTCCTCGCCGGGCGGTTCCTCTTCGAGGGTGGGCAGTCCGGCCCACAGGTCGGGGTTGTCCACAGACTGTGGGGTCATGAGACCGTCCTCCCTTCGAGGGGGTCCAACAGCGGCCACAGGGCGCGGTGTTGGGCATGGTGCGGGTCAGGGCCAACAGCAGTGCGGACGCCTTCGGCGACACTCCTTCGGTCGCCTACGGCCGCCCGTGATGGGCGCTGCATGGCGTTATCGGCCTCTTTGCGGGCATTTCGGGGATTGATGGTCACGCCGCGTTCCTCTCGGCCGTCTGAAGGCCGTTGGTGACCGCGCGGCGGGCGTAGTCCTCGGGAACGCCGACGGAGACGGCTGCGGCGACGATCTGCGCGCCGATGACGTCCAGCCCGCACGGTCCGGGGCACTGTGCGTGCCGCACTGCCAGGAACCGGGCTACGCCGAACGCCTGCGAGGCGGCCCCGGATTCAGTGCGGGCGCGTACCAGGGCGAGGCCTCGTTTAAGGCCGGTGGTCACGTACTGCTCGGTGTGGCGGCATCCGGTGGCCACCGTGCGATCCCACACGGCGCGCTCGGGGAGGGAAGAGACCACCTCCCCCGGGGCGGGGGTGGTCTCTTCCTTCACCGCGAGGGCGAGGACGGCGGGCGGCAGTGCGGCCATGGTGCCGGTGCCGGGTCCGAGCCAACGGGCGTAGGACATGAGGGACTTGATGTCCACGCCCGGACGGACCGCGTTGTGCGAGGGCATGACGCTCTGGTACAGCCAGTGCTCGCCGCGCGTCGTCAGCACGGTGCGGGTGGCCGGCAGGGTCTCGCGGGCCCATGCGACGGCCGCCGCGTTGTCGAGGTCGACCACGGTCAGCCGCGCCCCGCCGGGGTGGTAGCCGACACAGACGGCCCGCTCCCATGCCGCGCCCCACAGCGGGGAGAGGATGACGTTGCGGTCGGTGGTGGCGGCGGCCCACGCGTGGCAGGGAGCGGGGCAGCGGCAGGCGCCCGCGCGCTTCATGTTCGGCCGCCCGCCGCAGGCGTTCTTGGCGCACGCACGGCAGTTGCCGAACGGCACCTTCCCGTCCCGCAGCGGCAGCACCGGCACACCGGCCGTGGCCAGGTACAGCGCAGTCCGCAGAGGATCGCCGCCCCGGAGGTTCACGGCAGGGGGGCGGGGGGTCTTGCGGTCAGGTGTCATGCTGGAGGTCTCCTGTTTCTGTCGAAGGGACGGAGAACCGGGGCGGTCGCGGTCTTTGGCGAGAGGCGACCGCCCCAGCCACAGCTAGAAGGGCGGTTCGTTGCTGTAGTCGTCGGGGCCCCACGGGTCACGGACGGTGTCGCTCCGTCGGTGCAGCCAGCGGGGCAGGCGCGGCAGCGGCAACACGACCCAGCGGCGGGCCTCGTTCCAGCAGGTGCAGGGCTCCCAGTCGGTGCCCTCGTACTCCCCGTCGTAGGAGTTGCCGTAGTCGTACTCGAAGCCGCCGATGCCCTCGCAGTCCGGGCAATCAGGGCGCGGCGTGTCGGTGAGAATCAGTGCGGGCCGGGGCCAGGTGACGCGCTGGAAACGCAGCCGGGACAGGGTACGCAGGTTCATGCGGCACGCTCCGGAATGCAGTTGTCCAGCCGCCGGGCGACGGCGTGCAGCTTGGCGTCCAGCACGGCGGGCGCGGTGGTGGTGAACGCGTGCAGGGCGACGGCCGCGGCGATGATGACGTCGCACAGCTCGTCGGCCACGTCGGCGCGGGTCTGGGTGACGCCCTTGCGGGGGTTCTGGCCGGTCATGCCGATGTACGCGGCCGACGCCTCCCCCGCCTCCTCAACGACCTTCATCAGCCGCATCGCGACCTCGTGCTCACCGGTGCCGTTGGCCTGGTTCAGGGCGGTGACGATGCGGGCGGTGACCGGCCACAGGACGGCGCTCATGCGGACTCCCTTTCAGCGCTGGGGAGTTGGGGCAGGCCCGCACGTTCCAGCGCGGTGGGGTCGAAGCCGGGCAGGGTGGCGCGGGTGACGAGCGCGGCGGCGAGCTGTTCGGCGTAGGCCGCGCCGGTGCGAGCCACCTCGATCTGCGTGGCGGAGTGCAGGGTTTCGACGCGCTCGATGTGGGCGTACTCCTCGCGCCGGTCGCTCATGTGCCGCTCGTAGGAGACGGTGTCGCGTCGGTCGGTGCGCCAGTAGCGGGCGGCGAGTGCGTAGGCGCCGGCGGTGGCCAGGGACCACAGCAGCAGCGGCAGCGGCAGCCCGTCGGCGTATCCGGCCACGCCCGCGAAGGCGAGCGCTCCGGAGGCGGCGAACGCGGTTCCGGCGAGCACCGAGTCTCCGGTGCTGTTGCCTGCGGCCACGCCCGCGGCGGCGGCCCCGGCGGACAGCACGGTCATCAACGCGGCGTTGCCCACGCTGTGTTCGGCACCGTTGGCGTTCCAGATCCTGGCCAGCGCGAGCACGGTCGTGGTGGCGAGCGCGGGCGCGGCCTTGGGCGCCACGATGGCGAGCCAGTGCCGGGCGACGATGGGTTCGTTCATGGCAGTTCTCCCGGTCAGTTGCCGAGCTGGGACAGGAAGCGGGCGAAGGACGCCACCAGGTCGTGAATCGGGCCGTAGGCGCCGGTCCCCGCGGTGAAGAAGCCGAAGAGGAAGAGCAGCAGCGCGGCACCCGCGCCGGTCGACCTGGTCTTGACCGCGAACACGGAGGCGATGCCGAACAGCAGCACGGCGGAGAAGGTCAGCGTCATCGCGAGCCCTCCGGGCGCGGGGTGTCGGTGCCGGCGCGGTAGATGCGGGCCCACCGGTTGTAGAGCCAGCGGCCGATGCGTATGCGCTTGCCGGTCGCCTTGCAGCGGCGGCAGTCCTTGCCGCGCTTGAGCTGTCCCTTGCGGTCGGTCTTCAGCTTGTGGCCCATGCCGCGGCACTTGCGGCAGTTGCCGAACGGCGAGGCAGCACACACAGCGATGTAACACAGTGTGACGCCGAGTAGGAGTGTGATAGCGAGCAGGATGGGGGTCATGAGGGGCCCTCCGGGCGGTTTTCAGGGGTTTCCGCAGGTGGGCCGCTATGTGCTAGCGGCCTGATCACGGTGGGTTTGGGGCGCTATCGGGGCCGCTATCGATAGCAGGGTGTGGCGCTATCGATAGCGGCCCCGGAGACTCAGCCCGCGTCCCGCTTTCCGTCACACTCCGCAACCGCTGCGGTGATGTGGGAGCGGTCGATGCCCCGCTTGTTGGTGAACTTGCCCTCGATGCGGCGGCCCACCTGGACGGTGGAGACGCCGCGCGGCTTCAGCGCCGCGGCGAGCGCGTCGGAGTCCCAGCCGTCGTAGACCTCGGGGCGCAGGTCGGCGAGGCGGGCGACGACGGTCTCCGACCACGCCTTGGTCTCCTTGGCGGGGACCACGGCGAGGATGTCGGCGAGCAGGTCGTAGCCGGTGCTCGCGTCCGTCTCCGGCTCTTCCCCCAGCGCGTGACCGGACAGGAGTCCGGCCTGTTCACGCGCTGTGCGGGCGCGGGCGGCGATGCTGTCCGCGCCGGGTCCGTCGACGTAGACGGAGCCGACGATCCGGGCGTCGGAGCCTTCACCGATGAAGTAGTGAATGCCCTTGTCACCCCAACTGAACATGGTCGCCCGCACCCCGCGCTTGTACGCGGACGTGCCCAGCACCATGTCGTTCTCCAACTGGCCCATGACCTTCAGGCACCACCGCGCCGACGCGTTCGCGCTGATCCCGGTGGGCAGCGCCTTCGCGTCCGGCCGCTGCGTGGCCAGCAACAGCACGATCCCGGTGGCCGGGCCGCGCTTGACCAGGTCGGTGGCGATCTCCTCGAACTCGTCCTTGTGCTTGGGGTGTTCGAACAGCACTTGGCACTCATCCACCCCGATCACGATGGGGTGCAGACCGAGCGAGCGCTTGTCGGCGAGTTCGCTGGTCACCTTCGACTCCGGGCAGATGTCCCGCGGCAGCGAGCGGATCACCTTGGTACGCCGACGCAGCTCCTCCCGCAGCGCCCGGAAGTCGTTGAGGCAGTACTCGATGGCCTCGTCGTCATCCCCGGCGGCGTGCCGGTGGGAGACGGCGTTGCCGACCGGGTCCAGGTCACCGGTGCCCTTCATGTCGTAGGTGTGCAGTTCCGCCCGCGGGTCCAGCGCCGCGATCAGGAGCAGGAGGCGGAGCAGGAAGGTTTTGCCCATGCGCGGGATGGCGCCGATGATGCCCGCGATGTACATCAGGGTGACGTCGACCCAGCGTCCGCGCTGGTCGGTGCCGTAGGCGACCGGCTTGAACAGGTTCACCGAACCGCTCGTGAGCAGAGGCCACTTGGGTTTCTTCGAGGTCGACATGTCCTGATCGCCGACCCACAGCACCAGGTGCCCGGTGTGCTCGTTCGGCACCGCCTCCGGCCACACACACCCGAGCGGGCGGCGCAGACCGGACGCGAGGCGGTCGCGACGCTCGATGACGTCCGTGACCGTGACGCCGTAGGGGAGGTTGCCCTCGGCACGCCAGCCGGGGCCGTCGCGGGTGATGGGGGCGGTGAACTCGAAGCCGTCGCGGCCCTTGCCCTGTGCCTGGTTGATGGCGGGGATGCCGAGCGCCCCGAGCGCACGCAGCACGATGTCCGACGTGAGCTTGACGGCCTTGGGCAGTTCCACGGCGCGGTGGATGACCGGGTCGTCCGCCTTGCGTCCGGCGAAGCCGAGCGCCATCACGACCGAGCTCACCGACACGGCCTGAAGCCACTCGGGGGCGAGGACGTACATCGCGAGCGCAGAGCCGAGGCCGATGAACATCGCGAGCACGGCGGCGAGGGTGCGCAGTCGGACCCGTCCGTCGCGCTGCCGTGAGAGCTTCAGGTACTCGGCCGCGTCCTCGCGCCGTACGGCGGCGAGGCGGACCGGTTCGCCCTCACGGTCGGCCATCCACCGCACCGTGCCGCCCACAAACTTCGCCGCACCCGACGGGGCTTGGAGCGTGAGGCGGGCGGCGTAGACCGGGGAGCGCAGCGCGTGATAGCCGATCGAGTGCGCGTAGTGCCGGGCCACCCATGCCGACGCGGTCCGCAGTTCCGCCACGGACTGAAGCCACGGTGGAACGACCGGACGGCGCTGAGCGGCGAGCAGCCGACCCAGGTAGCCCGGACCCGTCGCCTTGACGGTCGGAAGGTCGACCATCACGCGGGCGGTCGGGTCGCCGAACGGGTCGCGGAACGCGTCGAGGTCTCGGGTGTGCTGGGAGTCGGTGACACGGATCGTCGGGTCGGGCGACTCGGTCGGGTTGGAGTCGGCCGACTCGGTACGGGCCGACCGTGCCTTGCCGAGGTCGACTACCTCACCCCCGGAGTTGGCTCCGGAGTCGGTGTTCAGCTCTGCTTCGAGTCGGTTGAAGAGTTCGTTGTCGTCGGGGTGGTTCACTGAAGTTCCTTCCGCTTTCGGGCGTGAGGGAGGGATGGGTCCGGCCGACGCTGTAGGAGGTGGGCGGCCGGACCCGTTTGGCTAGATGCCGGGCGGGAGTGCGTTGTCGGAGGGGAACTCGAAGACCGTGACCAGGACTTCAAGGCCGGGGTCGTCGATGTGGGCGACGCGGGTGTAGATGACCGTGAACGGGGTGCCGTCGCGGCCGGTGGTCGGATAGGTGCGGACGTCGTGTCCCCATGCCCGACGTCGACTGACCGCGAAGCGGGCATGTGACGCGGGGATCACTCTGTGAAGGCCGAACTTGCTGCCCGACAGGCAGACGAACCGTGCCGAGTCGGCGGGGAGCGGCTGACCGAGCGAGCCGTGTGAACGGTGGAACAGGCGGGTGATCCAGTGCAGGTTCACGCCTGAACTCCTTCCGAGAACAGCGGGGTTACAGGCCGCGCGGGATGGCTACGCGGCCTGCGCGAGCACGTACACGGGGCTGTAGGCGGTCACCACGACAGGCACGCCGTGGAAGACGCCGTACGCCCGAAGGGTCTGGACGGTGGCCAGCGGCAGATGTTCGACGGCCACGGGGTCGACGTCCAGCGCCGCCCGCCAGGCCTCGAAGTCGGCGAACGTGGTGTGCAGTTCCACGCGGATGCCCAGCGCCACCGTGGTGCGGGTGACCACCCTGCCGATCTCGACCGGACCGGGCAGCGCGGGGAACGCGCCCGCCAGCGCGGCCACGGCCGTGATGACCGGGCGCAGTTCACCCAGCGCGGGCGGGAGCACCGTGTCGCGCATGGTCACCACCACCCCGAGGACTTCTTCGCGGCCTTCGCGGCGGCGGCCTCGGTCACGATCCGCTGCCGCTCCCTCTGCAACGCGGTGATCTCGCCGCTCAGCCGGGTCTGGACCGACGTCCACAGGTCTTCCAGCCTGCGCTCGGCGCGCGTCGTGCTCTTCCCGCGCACGACCCGGAACGAGCCGCCGGCCAGAGCCCCCAGGACCGCGCGGCGCTCGGCACCGGTGAGCGGCCACATCTCCTGATTGCGGACGGCTTCGAGCTTGCGGGTGGTGAGCTGGATCTCGCGGTCCAGACGGCTCGTGTTGGGCTTGGGCATGGTCAATCCCCCTTCAGGGACAGGAAGTTGGGGTGGTGGGGGTGTCGGGGTAGGCGCAGGGCACGCACATGCCGAGCGAGCTGGGGATGACGTATCCCGCGTCCGTGCGGCAGGCCGGGCAGGTGCGGCGGGCGCACATCGCCTTGGCGAGCGCGGCACGCTTTCCGGGCGTCATCGGCCGGACCGGCTTGGCCTGGTCGAGGCGGTAGAGGTAGGCGACCAGCGGGCCGCGCCGGTAGCGCGGCCGTAAGACCTGCGCCGCTATCGGCTGACCGCCCGGACGCAGGCCACGGGCGCGTAGTTGGCGGCGCGTGGCCAGCCCGTCGGGGGCGTAGCGCCACGGGTAGGTGGGGATGCCGAACTGGGCGCCGGTGGGGTCGTAGCACTTGCCGAACGACCCGGGCATCAGGCGGCCTCAGCCCCGGACGCCTCGCCCTCCGCAGCGTCCACGGAGTACAGCGGGCGGCCTTCAGCGCGCTCCGACTTCAACGCGTCACGCAGCGCGCGGGCGTTGGCTGCCGAGCAGCGCACCGCGGTACGGACGCGGTCCGCGGTCAACTCCGCATCCGGCCACAGTGCGGTGACCGTGCGCGCCTCACTCAGCAGCACCTCGAAAGTGCGCTGCCCCTTCGCCTTGCCGTTGGCCTTGGCGGCGGTCTGCTGGCGGGCGCGGGGCTTGGCGTCGGCCGGAGGCGCCGACGGCGTCTCGATCGAGGGCAGCGCGGGGGTGGTCTCTTCGGTGGTGGGGGTGAGGTCGCCCATGCGCAGCATCACGCGCTCGCGCCGTGGGGTCTTGGTCCGCCACTTGCGGCCGTAGGTCTCGCGCAGGTCCGCGCGGGCCAACTGCCGTTCCTTCTCCCGCGCCAGCGCCTCGCTGTAGGAGGTGATCTCCCACAGCGTCATCCGGCGCCACAGCGCGAACGTGGACGGGAACGCCAACAGCCAGCGGGAGAAGCGGATCTTCTCCATCCGGCGGCCGGTGGCAGCGCCGATCCGCACGGCGTAGACGTGCGCGCCGATCTCGGAGAACACCACCCACAGCAGCGGCATCGTGCCGTGCGCGACCTTCGCCGACAGCGAGTGTCCGGCCGCGATGTTCAGCCCGCACGTGATCAGCGTCAGCACCCAGGGCACGAACCGCACCCACGCAAGCGCCATGTCCATCCGGATAAGGAGGAGGTTGGCGACGGTGAACACCGGGATGGACACGTCGATGCCGACCGGCAGCATCCACGGAGCGGAGAATCCCCAACTCGCCGCGGCAGCGGACACCGCGTCGAAGGAGGAGATCAGACCGAGCGCGCCGACACCAGCCGCGGCGAGCGCGCCGACACCGGCGAGGCCCATCTCCGGGCGGGTCAGCGGCGGCACTCCGGACGGCAGAGCTTCGGGGGCGAGAGGCGGGGTGGTGGTCATGACGTGGCCTCCGTCCCGCCGTGCGTACCGGCGCGGCCGGCGCGGCGGCCGTTGGCCGTCCCGCTCTTCGGGGTCAGGTCCAGGGCCGTGAGCCAGTCGGCACCGGAGTGCTTGGCCGCGTACATCTGCTCATCCGCGAGCCGTAGCAGCGTGGACAGGTCCACGTCGTCGGTACGCGGGTCGTAGGCGACCACACCGACGGAGGCGCCCACCGTGAGGGAGCGGCCGTCGACGATGACCGGCCGCTTGATGGCGCGGGTCAACTCCCCCAGCGTCCACGACAGATCAGCCAGGCTGAACACCCGGGCGACCGCGGCGAACTCATCGCCACCCAGGCGCACCACGATGCCCCCGTTGACGTCGGCCCATTCCGCGAGCCGCCCACCGGTGGCCGCGATGACCGCGTCCCCGGCAGCATGCCCATGCGTGTCGTTGATCCCCTTGAACCTGTCGAGATCGATGACGTAGACCGCGCTCCGGCCGCCCGCCAACACCTTCCGGGCACGTTCGGCGAACGCGTCACGGGTGAACAGACCCGTCAGCGGGTCACGGCGCGCGGACTCGATACGGCGGCGCAGGCGCAGCGCGTGCAGGGACCATCCGGCCGCCATCGGCACACCGGCTACGGCGGCAGTCAGCAACGTACTCATGCCGCAACCCCCTTACGGGCAGCGCGACGGCGGGCGGCCGGGCGGACCAGGGCGACGACGTCGAACAGGTCCGGGTTGTCCTCGATGGCCTGCGCGGCGATGCGGACCAGGTCGTCGGGGAAGGTCGGGTTGTCGGCGAGGATGTCGCGCGCCGCGTCCTCACGGGCCGCGCGCTCTTCCTCGCTCTCGCCCTCGACCCCGAGCCACAGCTCAACCGGGGTGCCGAGCGCGAGTTCCGCGAAGTCCTCGGCAGAGACGGCCTGTTGGCGGCCGATGTATGTACGCATGGGTTCTCCTGGCATCGAAGGGATGCCGGGGCGGTCGCGGTCTTTTGGCGAGAGGCGACCGCCCCGGCGAGAAGGGACCCGTGCCGCATGCGCGGGCGGGTAACGAAGCGAAGTGAGGCGCAGATCGCGACGGGGTCAGACGTGGACCCGGCGCGGGCGGTTGAACACGTTGATCAGTCCGCCGGTGACGGCGGTGACCGAGGTGACGGCGACGAACGTGACCATGGCCCAGTTGGCGCCCAGGTCGCGGACGTAGACGCAGTTGGTGACCGAGGACGCGATGCCGAGCACGAAGAACAGCAGGGTGGCCATCGCGCGGCCGGACGTCATCGGCTTGAAGCCGCGGGCGACCAACTCGATGTCCTGCGGCCTGACCGGCTGACGCGTGGTGCCGTTCATCTGGACGTCGACCACGTTGCCGACGCGGTGGTTGGCGACGCCGGCCACCGTGCCCAGTGTCTTGGTGCTGCGGATACGGACGACGTCACCGATGGCGAGCAGCATGGGGTTCCCCCTCGAAGTCGCGGAGTTCCGAGACGATCCCGGCTCCCCTCAACCCCACCCGTACGGCGCAAAGCCGGACGGGCGGGGGAGGCAACCAGCCGCCGCACCAAGTGCGGCGGAAGTCGAGATGGTGCGTGTCTCCTTCATCGCAACCGCGCTCCCGTGTCAGGTAGAGCTGTCCGGCCTCGAAGTAGGCGTATGGAGACGTGACCTTGCGGTCTAAGCCCTCCGGTGAATGCCAAGGCGCCGGGTCGCCTCCCCCCGTCCGATGCGGGGCTCCTGGTCGTGCGGTCTTGCAGGACAAGCAGGTGCGAACACAGCCGATGAATCCCGTTTCGAGGACCCTCCGGGCGTTCGTTGCGGTACCTGTTTTACAGGTACCGCATGGGGGTCCGTCAAGTGCAGCGACGGAACCTCTTGGTTTTGCGCCGGGACTTCTTGGCGCATCATCAGAATCGCCCCAGGTCAGGGGACTTGGTTACCCCGTACGTGGACACCTCAAGGACGTCTAGGTACCTTCAAGAAGTCCCTAGACGTCCCACCGGGGGTTCAGATGTCCAACGAGCGTTTGAGGTCAGCCCTGTTGGCGCAGGGCATGACGGTGCAGGATCTAGCCGACGCCATCAACGTCAACGCAAAGACCGTCGAACGCTGGATCACGCAGGGGAAGGTGCCGTACCGGCGACACCAGTACGCGACAGCGTCAGCCTTAGCGGTCGACGTGACGACTCTTTGGGACGACTCCCGCGCCGTCGAAAGCGCTGCGGACCTGAGCAAGGCTGAGATCGTCACCATCTATCCGCACCGCCACATGGTGCCCGCAGGGCTCTGGCGCGAGATGTACGGACGGGCAAGGCTTCGGCTGGACATCCTCGTCTACGCGGGACTGTGGCTGTCTGAAGATCCCCAGTTCATCGACCTTCTCAAGGCGAAGGCTGAAGAGACCGCTCAAATCCGGGTTCTGCTTGGTGATCCTGACTGCCCAGCAGTTCAACAGCGTGGGATAGATGAAGGTCATCGGATCATGGACGGCAAGATCCGAAACGCCTTGATGAACTACCGCCCGCTCTTCACCAGTCATCCCGACATCCACTTCCGGCTGCACAATGCGACGCTGTACAACTCGCTCTTCCGGTCGGATGACGAGATGTTGGTGAACACTCACGTCTACGGCATCGGCGCCTACATGGCTCCCGTACTGCACCTGCGGCGAGTGCCCGGCGGCGGGCTCTTCGACACATATGCGAATAGCATCGAACAGACCTGGGGAGGCGCGCGCCAGGTGATGGAACACGACTTCACGGGAGCTTGAGCATGGGACGCATCGACTACTTGCACGACCCGGACGCCCCGCCGGCCAACTCGGTTGTGCCCTCGGTCGTGGCGTTCGTCCAGAACGACGCGGGCCAGGTGCTCATGATTCAGCGATCCGACAACGGACGTTGGGCACTACCCGGCGGTGGCCACGACGTCGGCGAGTCCATCAGCGACACGGTGGTCCGTGAGGTCTGGGAAGAGACGGGGATCAAGGCCGAAGTCGTCGACCTGTCCGGTATCTACACAGACCCTGGGCACGTCATGCAGTACGACGACGGCGAGATCCGCCAGCAGTTCAGCATCTGCTTCCGAGCGCGACCTGTCGGCGGCGAGCTGCGTACGAGCAACGAGACGACGCAGGTCCGTTGGGCTGACCCAACGGACCTGCGGGAGCTGGACGTCCACCCCACGATGCGGCTCCGTATCGAGCACGCCATGGACCGAACGCGTACCGCTCCCTACATCGGCTGACGCTTGGCGGCAGCGACGCGTTCGAGGACGCGAGACGTGCAGTCGAGAATCTCGGGTTCGGCGCGCCGGATGAACTTACCGATCAGACTGTCCGGCCCGTACCGTCCGGTGATCTCGTTGATTCGGTCGATCGGGTTCGTGGGAGTCCCGTCCGGCGTGGTGTTCATGTCGCAGTAGCAGAGCGCGTCGTTCAGGTGCGTACTCTCGCGGGGGAACTCGCTCTCCAACTCCTCACGCAGGTCGCGCGCTTCCGCTTCCAGCCAGGAACAGGAGTGATGGGCGACTAGGTTGATGACCCGTTCGTCGGCGTTGGCCGTATCCCGCAGGTAGCGGGCGCCGTCCAGAGGGTGGAAGCCCGTCTTGGCCAGGTCCGGCGCATAGCCGATGTCGTGGAGCACGGCCGCCGCTTCCAACAGGTCCGCGTCCTGGTCAAGAATGAGGGCGATAGTACGTGCCCTCTCGGCAACTCCTAGGCAGTGCTCCCAGCGCCGCGGCAGAGGCTCGGCAAGCAGGGACTCAGCCAGGGGATAGGCCCATTCCGTCAGGTCCGACAAACTACGAACGCTCCTCTCGAATCGGCACGGCGCGGACGGTCCGCACCTTGCCTTGTCCTCTACTCGCCAGCACGCCGGCGGCCTCCAACTTGTCGAGGGCTTTGGTCACGGTGGGGCGGGAGACTCCGAACCTGTCCATCAGGTCCGATGCGCTCAGGAAGGCTGCGCCCACCTCGAACCCTTCGGCAGGGATGATTGCGGCGATGCGCTCGTCCAGCGGGCGTCGGTCGACCTGTTCGCCTTCACGTACGACGCGCCATCGGCCTCCCCGTACCGGTTCGGCGACACCATCCTTCGCAAGCGCCTTGAACGCGCGAAGCACAACCCCGCGCGAGACGTCGTGATCGCGCATGAGGTCGACGGCGGGCGGGAGTTCCGTCATTTCCCGGTCCGCCTTGATCTTGGCCTTCACCGCCTCCGCAACCTCCAAGAAGGTCCCCCGAGGGCTGGCCTGCTGTGACACGCACTCTCCCCTCTACCAGGCTGTCTCCTGACTCAAGCTTCCCATGTAGCCGAGCCTGCAGGCAGGCATTGCCCGGCTGGCTAGTACGCGGTGATCGCGGTGTTCACAACAGGCGTCATCGAGCGGATACTGACAGTAGTTGGCGCAGCGATCGCGTCATCCGACGCTGCATCAGGGGGGGCCATGGAGAGCATCACGCTGAGGGTCGAGCAGGACCACGTCGAAGGCGTGGCCAAACTGAACGATCCGGTAGGTGCGGTAATTGAACTCATCTGGAACGCACTGGACGCGGATGCGACGAATGTCACCGTAGGAATTGAGCGGAACGAAATCGATGGCGTCAGTAAGGTGATCGTTTCAGATGATGGTCACGGAATGCCATCGGAAGCATGCCCGTCCTATTTTGACAAGCTGGGCGGATCTTGGAAGAAGACTAAATTAGTTTCCCTGGATAAGGGTCGTGCGATGCACGGCAGGAATGGCCAGGGTCGGGTTCGTGCTTTTGCTCTTGGTCAACATGTTCGCTGGATTACCATTGGTGAGGGAATCGATGGTGTGATCAAAACGGTCATCGAGGCCGATCGCTCCTCGATGCGCAGATTTCAGATTGACACAATAGGTGCCACTTCTGAGGATACCGGGACCGTCGTTGAGGCTTGGGGTGAGGTACCTCATCTGAGCCGATTGCTGAACACTCCAAGAGTGATCGCGGCACTTACGACTGAGTTTGCTCTATATCTGGAAACCTACCCAGATTCTTCGGTCACTTATGACGGTATTCGGGTTGATCCTGGCGAAGTGCAGGTTCATTCGGCCGTCTATTCGCTCAATCAAGTCGACGACCGGCCCGCACCTGAACTGCGAGTAATAGAGTGGCGTAAGGGCGTGACGCGTGAACTTGCGCTGTGTGATTCTAGGAGGATGCCGCTAGTAAAGCTGCGTCCAGAAATTCAGGCGCCGGGATTTAACTTCACCGCCTACCTGTCCTGGAAGGGGTTTGAAGATCGTCCGCAAGATTTGGCGCTGGTGGATTGGGACGAGGATTCGCCAGCCTCGGAAGTAGTAGAGCAGGCCAGAGAGCGCCTGCGCGTGCACTTTCGGGGCAGGGTTGATGCTCGACGGCGTGAGCAAGTGCTGGAGTGGCAGCGAGAAGAGGTCTATCCCTACGAAGGGGAGCCTGTCGAACCCTCGGAGGTTACCGAGCGCGAAGCGTTCGATACAGTTGCGACGACTATCGCCAAACATATTCCAAAAACGCGCAAGGCTCGAAAGGCCACGCTGGGGCTCCTTAAGGAGACGTTGGCTGCGAAGCCAGGTCACACGCCAGAGATTCTGGAGCGGTTCTTCTCCCTGTCGCTTCAGGAGAAGGAGGAGCTGGGCTTCCTTCTGAAGCGTACAAGTCTAACGTCGCTAATTCGAACTTCCACTGAGGTCACCGACCGTCTCGATTTCCTGCGCGCCTTGGAAATTCTCCTCTTTGATACTGAAGCTAAGAAGGTAACAAGAGAGCGGGATCAACTACATAAGATTCTGGAGAACGAGGCTTGGATTTTTGGTGAAGAGTACTCTCTAATGGTTAGTGAGCGTGGTCTTTCGGAGGTTCTCCGAAAGCATTTGTCCCTACTGAGGCTACCCGTGCCGGACGATGCCAATGTGCGTCTTCTGGATGGCAGCACAGGGCGAGTTGATCTCATGCTTTCTAAGACCACGGTGTGGGTGCAAAAACCTCACCATCTGGTCGTTGAGCTCAAGCGGCCTAGCGTCAAACTTGGAATGGCAGAGTTTAGCCAGCTCGTAAAGTATGCGACGGCCGTTGTCAAGGACGAACGCTTTAGGGCAACTGAAGCCAACTGGGACTTCTGGCTCATCGGCAACTCCCTGGATGAAGCTTTGCGTAGTATCACCCGGCAGCCTCACTTGCCTCCCGGACAGGCTGCAACGGTTGGTTCCACTGCTAGGTTGTGGGTTCGTGAATGGAGTGAAGTCATCCAGGAATGCAAGCAACGCTTGCACTTCTACCGAGACAGGCTCGATTATCAGTCTACGGACGAGCATGCTTTGGAGTACCTGGTGCGAAAATATGCGGATGCCACCCCAACGGTTCTGCAACCGGATGATGATGAGGAGACAGCTGCGATCGTGCCGGCGCCCCGAAGTGATGACGCAGTCTCAGGCATGAATTCTGCTGTGGAAGGATACGATAACTGACCCAAGTTATTGGGAGGGGTTTCATTTAAATCCCAAGCGCTGCCCTATCAGGCGTGGTTAGGCGACGCTTTTCGGGTCCCGTAAGGAAGGATGCAGGTGATCACGGAGACGGGGTCAGGGGTTCTTCCGGTTCTGATGACTCTGTCTCAAGCGGTCCAACTTCGCAGGGTGTTGGAAGACCTCTTCCAACAGTGAATCCATGAACTCAACAATGGCTGTTGCATCTTCGAGCGGCATCGGATCGTTGGCGATGTCACCATGGGCGATCTCGTTGCCGCCATCGCGGATGGCGTGCGCCGTCTCTTTGGTCAGCTCGCGGATGATTCCCTGGTTGGCCATTTCGTCGATCTTCTGCATCAAGCTGCCCGCAGTGATGCTCTTTTCCTTGGCTGTTGCCTCAACAACGGCACGGGCTAGAGCAACGGCGCCGCGTGCCGCTCCAACGCTAAGGCAGGCATGTGCCTCGCTTGCGGTTTCGGAAATCCGATCCGGCACGTCAGGGAAATTAGGGCGACGGACATTCGCGGGCTCCCACTCCATGGGCATCACGATGAACTGCTCACGGCTCAGGTACTGAGAGCGAGAGGTCGTATAGCCGATGCTGTATCGGCTGCAATGCTCATTCGAGCACTGGAACGTGGACATGAAAACCGGATCGCCGTAGCCCGCAGGGTTGGGCACCCGAATAGGATCCTGCGAGCTTGGGATCATGTGAGTCAGAACGCCACACCAGCCGCAATTTGTCGATGCCATGGCAGTGAGGGTACCCGCGCGGTGGGCGCCGTCGCATGCTCATTGTGGCGTTCCAGCAAGCACACCGATCTGATGCGAACGGGCCTCATTTGTGGCCTCAATCGCCGCTCGTGCCGCTGCGCATCAGCGGGGCCGTCTGTGGGCCGTCGAAGGGCGGCCCAAGGCGACCAACGACGACCAACGACGACTGTTCGGCCAACGGCCAGTGCTGCATCGACGTCGGTCTCCCGAGGTCGCTCACGGACCACAACACTTCCTGCGCAACAAGCGGCAGGAGTGGGAGGAGTACCGCTCCGAGGTCACGGCGTTCGAGCTGCGGAAGAACTTGCCGGTTCTGTAGGCGGGGCGCGTGGGTCACCGGCTCGCGGGCAGTCTCGCCGTGATGGAGCGGGCGACCTGGACCACCGTGTCGTGCGGCACGGTGGTCGGCTCTGTCGAGGTGCCCGTGGTGGTCGCGAAGGTCAGTACCCAGCTTCGGGCGCCCGTGTTCCACACCACGAAGGAGATCCGCTGCCGCACCTGGGTCTGGACGCCGTTTCCCGTAAGGCCCGCCGGCCCAGGTCGCCCACCGTGTCGACCCGTACGACGCGCATCCCGGCCGGGTCCGGGTTCGCGCTCAGGTTGTGGGCGGCGGACAGTTCGGCGGCGTAGGCGCGGGAGGTCGGGTTGAGGGACAGCGTCGACCGTCCGTCGGGGGCGGTGTAGCCACAGACGTCCGGGGCCTGACCCTTGTCCGGGCTGACCCGGGTCTGGAGTCGGGCGCCGGTGATGAGCCGCTCGGCGACGGTTTTGGTCAGGACGGTGGACAGCTGTCGGGCGCTACCTCAGGAACGCCGGAGACACCGCCGCGCCGCTGATCAGCCGAGCCCTGCCCGTGCCGTCCGCCGGTACCTCGTAGAGGTCCGCGCCGTAGTCGCCGGGCATGGCGTAGACGATCGTGTGGTCGTCGCGCCAGACGGCCTGGTCGTCGACGCTCCTCGGCTCCGCCAGTGAAGTCTCGCGCATCGTGCGGAGGTTGAGGACGTAGAGGTGCCAGGGGGCGTCCTTCGGGAGGCCCTTCACGCGTTTCTTGTACGCGATGCGCGTGCCGTCGGGGGAGAGGGACGGGCATTCGACGTTGGTGTGGAGCGTGGTGACCGTGCGCGTGCGCAGGTCGCCCCGCACCAGATAGGTGCTGCCCTTCGTCGCCACCGTCGCGTAGAACGTGCGGTCGTCCGACGCGAAGGTCACGCCCCAGAAGTTGACGTCGGCCGCGTGGTAGACGTGGCCGTCCTTGATGATCCGGAACGACTCCAGCGTCGGGATCAGCTTCCCCGTCCTCGTGTCCACGATCGCCGCCCGCGTCGAGAAATTCGTCCCGGCATACGAGTCGCCGCCCACGAACGCCGTCCACGCGGCGAAGCGGCCCGTGGGGGAGACGCGCGCACGGGAGGGGATGCCGGGGACGTCGTAGTGGGCCGTCTCCTTGAGGTGTGCGTCGAGGATCAGCGCGCGGTACGTGTCCGTGACCGTGCCGTGGACCGCCTGGAGGCAGACCCCGGTGCCCGAACTGGCGTAGAAGCGCAGGCACTTGACGCCCGCGGCGGTGCGGGGGCCGGAGGGGTCGGACGCCGGGACCGTGGTGAGTTCGTCCCGGTGGGGGCCCCAGGCCATGTTGCGGAACACCATGGTGCCGGGCGCGGTGAGCGTGATCCTTCCCGCGGTGATCTTCGGGCCGCCGGGCTGGGTCTCGTTCCGTCGCTCGGCCCGGGCCGACGCGTGCAGTATCGAGGCCACCGCCACTACGGCGAGTGCGGCTATGGCAGCGACGAGGATCAGGACGCGGTTGCGCAAGGTCATGAGGCGGGCTCCAGAACTGATCGGCCGGGGCGGAGCGTCAGGGCGAAGGCCGCGCAGACTCCCAGCGCCACCGCCGACGCCATGAGCGCCGTACGGTCTCCCCACAGCGTCCACGCCGCGCCGAAGCCGAGCGAGCACACGAACCGTGCCGCCGCCTGGCCCGTCTGCACCAACGCGAGCCCTGACGACCGCAGTTCCTCCGGCACGCTGTCCGAGGCCGCCGCCATCAGCACGCCGTCGGTCGCCGCGTAGAAGGCGCCGTGCAGGAGGAGGACGGCGTAGGGGAGGGCCGTGCCGTGCCAGGACGTCAGCAACAAGGCGTACGCCGTGAGGAGGGCGCCGTGGCCGCCGAGGAACACCCGCCAGCGGCCGACACGGTCCGCGAGCCGGCCCAGGGGTACGGCGAGGAGCAGGAACGCCGCCGCCGTGCCCAGCGGCAGCAGTGCGAACCAGCGGTCGGGGACACCGAGTCGCCGTTGCAGGAGCAGGTAGACGAAGGAGTCGCTGACCGTCGCGAGGCCCAGGAGCAGTGCGCAGACGGTGATCCGGCGCAGGTCGCGGCGGGCGAGGAGGGCGAAGGCGGCGCGGAGGGTCGGGCGTACGGCCTTCTCACCTACGGGCTTCTCACCGACGGCCCTTTCCCCTACGGCCTTTTTCCCTACGACCCTCTCCCGTACGGCCTTCTCCGTGCGGGGCGCGGCAGTTGACGACGACCCCGGCACGAACAGCACCAGCACCAGGACGCCGACCACCGCCACGCAGAAGCTCACCGTGAACACCGCGTCGTAGCCGTCCACCGTCGCCCGGAGGATCAGGAACGCCGCCAACGGGCCGAGCAGCGCGCCCGCCGTGTCCATCGCGCGGTGTACGCCGAAGGCACGACCGCGGTTCTCCGGGGTGGAGGAGAGGGAGATCAGCGCGTCGCGCGGTGCCGTGCGCAGGCCTTTGCCCGTGCGGTCGGCGGCGAGGATCAGGCCGATGGGGGTGAGGGTGTGGGCCAGCAGCAGGAGCGGTTTGCAGAGCGCCGAGATGCCGTAGCCGATGCCCGCGATCCACTTGTGGCGACCGCCGCCGCGGTCGGCGAGGTGGCCGCCGACCAGCCGGACGAGCGCCGAGAAGCCGTTGTAGATGCCGTCCAGGAGACCGAAGCCCAGCGGGGACAGGCCGAGGCCCGTCACCAGGTACAGCGGGAGGACCGCAGTCACCATCTCGGACGACACGTCGGTGATGAGGCTGACCGCGCCGAGGGCGAAGACGGTGGGGGTTACGGCAGCGGACACCCGCGCCGTCCTACGGGCAATACCCGTAGTACTCCCGGCACTCGGGTCGGCGTTGGCGCGGCTGTCCGCCACGTACATCTCAGGACGCCCAGATGCCGGTGATGTCGGCGGCCGAGGCCGCGTTGCCCGCGTGGGTGGTCAGGCCCTGGGAGTCCTCCAGGGTCCGCAGCAGGTTGTAGTGGTTGTACGTGGTCGAGGACGTCGAACCGGCGGTCACCGGCTGGCCGTAGAAGACCGTCGGGATGCGGTTGCCGCTGAGCAGGTTGTCCTCGTCGAAGGTGACGACGAGCAGGCTGTTGTGGGTCTTGGCCCAAGTGGCGTACGCACCAAGGTTGTTCTTCACCCAGGTGTCGCCCGTCGCCACCGAGCAGTCGTGCATGTCGCTGCACAGGTTGGGGGTGACGAAGGAGATGTCGGGCAGGGTCGTGTAGTCCGTCGGGAACTGCGTGAACGTCTTCGCTGTGGACGTCGCGACGTTGGAGAAGCCGAACCAAGGGTTGTGCTTACGCGCGTAGTTGCCGCTGCTGCACGTCGTCGAACCCTGGCTCGGCAGCGTCTCGTTGTAGCTGGCCCAGGTGCCGCCCGCCGCGGTCACCTCGGAGGCGAGGTTCGCGGCCGAGGAGAAGCCCGCCGTGTAGCAACTGTCGCTGGTGATGCCCTGGGTGGAGCCGGAGAACAGCGCGAAGTAGTTCGGCTGGCTCGGGTGGGTGATCCCGTACGACTGGGTGAGGGCGGCGCCGCCGGTCGCGAGCGAGTTGATGTAGGGGGCACTGGAGGAGCCGATGACCTGGCTGTAGGCGTGGTTCTCCATCACCACCACGACGACGTGGTCCGGGGTCGGCACCCCGGTCGCGGCGTGCGCGGTCGAGACGGTGCCGAAACCGGTCCAGACCCCGACGGCGGCCGCCGAGAAGGCGAGCGCGGACGCCACGGCGGCGCGGCTGCGGCGGTACACGGAACTAGCGGAACTGCCGGACACATCTACCTCCGGGTGGGGGGAGGACGGGGGTGACGGTGCGAACCGAGCATGCACACGCCAAGATGCCCGCACTCCACCGCTCCCAACCCGGCGGATGAAGAAGTGGTGAATTACTCCTGCAGTGCGGCCACTTGGGCCAGCACCTGGTGCAGCGGCTCGGCGGCCCGCTTCCGGTACTCCTGGATCGCCCAGCCGTTCCCGTCCGGGTCCTTGAAGTACATGAACGTCGCCCCGTCCTGCGGCGCGAACTGCACCGGCTCGCTGACATCGAGCCCGCGCGCGGTCAGTTCGTCGTAGGCCGCCTTCGCGTCCTGCACGCACAGCTGCATGCCGTGGTACGTCCCCGGCTGCGGCGTCCCAGTGGGGATCTGCAACCCGTCGACCAGCGCGATCGAACAGCCCGAGCCCGGCGGCGTCAGCTGCACGATCCGCACGCCCTCCATCACCTCACCGTCGAGATCGACGTGGAAGCCGACCTTGTCCCGGTAGAACTCCTTGGCCCGGTCCACGTCCGAGACCGGCAGGACGATCACTTCGAGGGTCATGTCCATGGCTTGACTCCTTTGTCAGGCGCGTCACTCGAACCGCCACCGTGTCTGGCTGAACGGCTCCCCCTTACCGAAGCCGAAAACCGTGCGGGGCGCCACAGCGAAGACGTAGGCGTGTTCGGAACCGTGATGAAACGCCCCGTCCCGCACGTCGAAGCGCCAGAAGCCGCCGTACTTCGCCTCCCACGCGGCGGCCAGTTCCCGCAGCCGGTCCTCGTCCGTGACCCGCGCCGCCGCACCCTCGACGACCAGGTCGTACCCCTCGTCCCAGGTGCTCGTGCCCGTCGTCAGCACGACGTGCGGGTTGCCGTCGAGGTTGCGCGCCTTGCGTTCCTCGGGCCCGGTGCAGAAGTGCAGCGCGCCGTCCGCCCACACCGCGGGCAGGGGCGTCACATGCGGCCGCCCGTCCGGCCGTACCGTCGAGATCCAGAACTGCTCCGCCGCCGCGAGCTGAGCCTCGGCCGCGGACCAGTCGGTCGCGGTCGCCGCCGGGTCGCTGTAGCGGGGGTCGAGACGGGTGATCGGTTTCTTGTCGGTCATCGGCTACCCCTAGTACCTGAGCCGTAGATCATCGGCTTCTCCCTGTGTCGGTCCCTCTCTGGTTCTACGGGGCAGACCCCGTACCCCTCCAGAACTCATCGCCGCACGCCCCGGCGCCACCGCCCGCACCTGCGGTTAGGCTCGGGACGTTACGACCTAGATCCGAACGACCTTGATCCGAGGGAGGCCGAGGATGACGGCGCCGGGGCGCAGGAGCAGCACCTTCACGCGACTGCTGCGGCACGGTTTCACCGATCCCTCGGCCGCCGAGCGGCTCCTGGAGAGCGCGGAGCTGGCGCCGATAAGGAACGACCCGGTCCTGCTGGAGGCCCTGGGCGCCACCGCCGACCCCGACCTGGCCCTTCAGGGTCTCGTACGGCTCCTGGAGGCACAGCCCGAGGACACTCCTCGCCGCGAGCTGCTGGACACCCTGATCGCGGCGAAGCCCCTGCGTGACCGGCTGCTCGGTGTCCTCGGCGCCTCCGCCGCCCTAGGGGATCATCTCGCCCGGCATCCGCGCGACTGGCACGCCCTCGTCATGTACGAGCCGCGCGATCTCCACCCCGGGGTGGAGGAGTTCGAGCGCGGGCTGGCCGAGGCCACCGACCCCGTCGCCCTGCGCGTCGCCTACCGCCGCTGCCTGCTGTCCATCGCCGCCCGTGACGTGTGCGGCACCACCGACCTCGCGCAGACCGCCGCCGAACTCGCCGACCTCGCGACCGCCACCCTGCGCGCAGCCCTCGCCATCGCCGGTGCCGCCGCGCCCGACGACGCCGCGCTGTGCCGGCTGGCGGTGATCGCGATGGGCAAGTGCGGTGGCCACGAGCTGAACTACATCTCCGACGTCGACGTGATCTTCGTCGGCGAGGCCGTCGAGGGCGCCGACGAGGGCAAGGCGGTCCGCGCGGCCACCAAGCTCGCCGCGCACATGATGCGGATCTGCTCCGAGACCACCGTCGAGGGATCCATCTGGCCCGTCGACGCCAATCTGCGCCCCGAGGGCCGCAACGGGCCCTTGGTCCGCACCCTCGCCAGCCACCTCGCCTACTACCAACGCTGGGCCAAGACATGGGAGTTCCAGGCCCTGCTCAAGGCCCGCCCGGTGGCCGGCGACCTCGCGCTCGGCGCGGAGTACATCGATGCGCTCGAACCCCTCGTGTGGAAGGCGGCGGAGCGCGAGAACTTCGTCACCGACGTGCAGAAGATGCGCCGCCGGGTCGTCGAGAACATCCCCGCCGCCGAGATCGACCGCGAACTGAAGCTCGCCCCCGGCGGCCTCCGCGATGTCGAATTCGCCGTCCAGCTCCTGCAGTTGGTGCACGGCCGCGCCGACACCTCGCTGCGCAGCGGCACCACGCTCGTCGCCCTTGAGGCCCTCGCCGCCGGCGGCTACGTCGGCCGCGAGGACGCCGCCCGCCTCGACGACGCCTACCGCTTCCTGCGCACGATGGAACACCGCATCCAGCTCTACCGGCTGCGCCGCACCCACCTCGTCCCGGTCGAGGAGTCCGACCAGCGCCGCCTCGGCCGCTCGATGGGCCTGCGCACCGACCCCGTCGCCGAGCTGAACCGCGAGTGGAAGCGGCACGCCACCGTCGTACGACGCCTGCACGAGAAGCTCTTCTACCGCCCGCTGCTCGACGCGGTCGCCCAACTCGCCCCCGGCGAGACCCGGTTGAGCCCCCAGGCGGCCCGCGAACGGCTGGTCGCCCTCGGCTACAGCGACCCGGCGGCGGCCCTGCGCCACATCGAGGCCCTCGCCTCCGGCGTCACCCGCAAGGCCGCCATCCAACGCACCCTGCTGCCCGTCCTGTTGGGCTGGTTCGCGGACTCCGCCGACCCGGACGCGGGCCTCCTCAACTTCCGCAAGGTGTCCGACGCGCTCGGCAAGACCCCTTGGTACCTTCGGCTGTTGAGGGACGAGGGCGCCGCCGCCGAGAACCTCGCCCGCGTCCTGTCGGCCGGCCGCCTCGCCCCCGACCTCCTCATGCGCGCCCCCGAAGCGGTCGCCCTCCTCGGCGACGGCGACGGCGGCAGCGGCCTCGAACCCCGCGAACGCGCCCACCTGGACCAGGAGATACTGGCCGCGGTCGGCCGCGCCGACGACGCCGTCCAGGCCGTCACCTTCGCCCGCGGCGTCCGCCGCCGCGAACTCTTCCGTACGGCCGCCTTCGACATCGTCGGCTCCTACGGCACCGAGACCCAGCCCGTCGAGGCCGACCAGGGCGCCCTCGTCGACCGGGTCGGCGGCGCCGTCTCCGACCTCACCGCCGCGACCCTCGCCGGCACCCTGCGCGCGGTCGTCCGCGCGGGCTGGGGCGACACCCTCCCCACCCGCTTCGCCGTCATCGGCATGGGCCGCTTCGGCGGCCACGAACTGGGCTACGGCTCCGACGCGGACGTCCTGTTCGTGCACGAACCCCGCGAGGGGGTGGCCGAGCGGGAAGCCTCCGAGGCGGCCAACAAGGTCGTCTCCGAGATGCGGCGGTTGCTTCAGGTCGCCAGTTCGGATCCGCCGCTGCTGATCGACGCGGATCTGCGGCCGGAGGGTAAGTCGGGGCCGCTTGTACGGTCGTTGAACTCCTACGAGGCGTACTACCGCCGGTGGTCGCTGGTTTGGGAGTCGCAGGCGTTGTTGCGGGCCGAACCTGTTGCCGGGGACGAGGAGTTGGGGCGGCGGTTCATCGAGCTGATCGATCCTCTGCGGTATCCGGCGGAGGGGCTGGGTGACGATGCCGTACGGGAGATTCGGCGGTTGAAGGCCCGTATGGAGTCCGAGCGGTTGCCTCGTGGGGCTGACCCGACTCTGCATACGAAGTTGGGGCGTGGGGGGCTGTCCGACGTCGAGTGGACTGTGCAGCTGATGCAGTTGCAGCATGCGTGGGCGGAGCCGGGGTTGCGGACTACGCGTACTCGGGCGGGGCTTGCGGCGGCTTGTGCGGCTGAGCTCATTTCCGGCGAGGACGCGGCGACGTTGGACGAGGCCTGGGTGTTGGCTACCCGGGTTCGTAACGCGGTGATGTTGGTGCGAGGGCGGGCGGGCGACACGTTTCCGTCTGATCCGCGTGAACTGGCTGCCGTGGGAAGGTACTTGGGGTACGGGCCGGGGCATGTGGGGGACATGCTCGACGACTACCGGCGTACTACTCGGCGGGCGCGTGGTGTGGTGGACGTGTTGTTCTACGGGGCCTAGGCGGGTTGTTCGTCGGCTGACCGTCGGTGGGGGCTGGGCGCGCCCGCGCGGCTGAGCCGCGAATGTCGCAGCCCCGCACCCCTGAAAGGCATGTCCACTGAGCTGCGCCTTGTAAGGGCGACGCTCACCAGGACTACCGCCATGCCTGCCATCACCCGCAGCCCCACCCTCTCGTCCAGCAGCACCGCACCCAGCGTTACCGACACAACTGGCAGGAGATATCCGACTGTTGCGGCGCTTGTCGCGCCCTCGTCCGCGATCAGGCGGTAGTTGAGGTAGAAGGTCACGCCGGTGCCGAGGACGCCCAGGGCGGTCACCGCGAGCAGGGCCGTCAGGTCGGGGTGTACTGGGCCGGTGGCAGGCAGGGCGAGGGTGGTCCAAGCCGTCGCCGCCATCAACTGCGCCGCCGAGACGGCCAACGGCGCCTGGCCCGTGGTGAGTTTGCGGGCCATGTACGCGAAGGCCACGGCGTAGCTCGCGGCGGCGCCCAGGAGGGCCAGCGCGCCCCAGGTGAGCAGGCCCGAACGGTGCCAGGGGGCGAAGATCAGGACCGTGCCCGCGAAGCCGAGGAGGAGTCCGGTCAGGCGGGCACGGCTCAGGCCGCGGTCTGTGCCCAGCGCGATGCCGATCAGCAGGGACCACAAGGGAGTTGTGGCGTTCAGGACGCCCGCCACACCGGAGTCGACGGTCTGTTCGCCGACGCTGAACAACGCGAACGGGATGGCGTTGCAGAACAGGGCGGCCACCGCGAGGCGGCCCCAGGTCGCGCGGTCGCGGGGCAGGCGCTGACCGGCCGAGCGGGCCAGGGCCAGCAGCACCAGGGTGCCGAGGACGCAGCGGGTGATCGTGATCTGGGCGGGGGAGAGGCCGTGGTTCAGGGCGAGTTTGATCCAGAGGAAGCCGGACCCCCAGAGGAGGGCGAGCACGGCCATGCGGACTGTCGAGGCGGGCTGCATGGGTCCACGGTCGGGCAGCCGGACCATGCAGGACAAGCGAATGATTCTACAGTGACCGTTAACCTGTGCTACATGCTTGATGTGCGACGCATGCAGGTACTACGGGCTGTGGTCGGGTGTGGGTCGGTGACCGCGGCGGCGGCCCGGCTCGGGTACACGCCGTCCGCCGTCAGTCAGCAGGTCGGGGCGCTGGAGAAGGAGGCCGGGACCGCGCTCCTTGAGCGGGTCGGGCGCGGGGTGCGACCCACGGCGGCCGGGCTGCTGCTCACCGGGTACGCGGACGCGATCGGCCGGCAGGTCGCCGAGGCGGAGACGGCGCTGGCGGACCTGGTGGCCGGGCGCACGGGACGGCTCGCGGTCCGTTACTTCGCCACCGCCGGTGCCGCCCTGGTCGCCCCCGCCGTGGCCCGGCTCCGTGCCGAACACCCCGGAGTCCAGCTGGAGTTGAAGCTCACCGACCCCGAGGACCCGTTGCCCGAGGTGAAGGAGGGGCGGGCGGATGTCGCGCTGGTGGTCGGGGCGTCCGGAGTGTCCGGGAGCCACGAGGGCGTACGGCTGGTGAAGCTGCTCGACGATCCGTATCTCGCCGTCCTGCCCAAGGGGCACCGGCTGGCCGCGCGGCGGAGCGTCGAGCTGGGGGAGCTGGCCGAGGAACCGTGGGTCGGCAGCGAGTGGCCGGGGCCGTGTCTAGACGCCCAGCTCGACGCGTGCGAGGCGGCGGGGTTCCGGCCGAGCTTCGCGGTGGAGAGCGAGGACTACGTGACAGCTCAGGGTTTCGTCGCGGCCGGCCTCGGGGTGACCCTGATTCCCCGCCTGGGCCTCGGCAGCCGTCATCCGGACGTGGTCGTACGGGTCGTACGGGATCCGGAGCCTGTACGGACCATCCATGCGGCCGTCCGGGAGTCGGCGCCGCCGCAGCCGGCTCTGCGGGTGTTTCTGCGGGCGTTGCGGGACGCGGTGAACGGGGGCTGAGCGGGGTCGGGTGAGGTCCCCGGCTGGGGCTTGGCTGCCGCAATCCGGACGTGGTCGTACGGGTCGTAAGGGATCCGGAGCCCGGACGGACCATTCACGCGGCCGTCCGGGAGGCTGCGAACGAGGGCTGAGCGGGTCGGGTGAAGTCAGTCGCAGTCCGGAGTCAGTCGCAGTCCGGCAGCGCCCTCGAAGGGGCGTGGGGCTGTGTCGATTTGCGGCTCTGCCGCGTGGGCGCGACCAGCCACGACGGCGCGGCAGCGGAACGACGGCAGCGCGGCCGCCCGGCAGCGGAGCCGCATATCGACACAGCTCACGCAGCTCACGCAGCTCACGCAGCTCACGCAGCTCACGCAGCTCACGCAGCTCACGCAGCTCACGCAGCTCACGCAGCTCACGCAGCTCACGCAGCTCACGCAGCGCACGTTGCGCACGCAGCCCAACGCCGCCAGCGGAGCGTTCACGCTTTCGTGGGGAGCCAGGTCCCGTTCGTGCCGCGTACCGCCACCGTCCTCGGCAGGGCGTACGGGAGCGCGCCGTACCAGAGGCGGGAGACCGTGAAGCCGAAGGCCAGGCAGAGCATGCCGCCCACCGCGTCGAGCCAGAAGTGGTTGGCCGTGGAGACGATGACCAGGAGTGTTGCCGCCGGGTAGAGCAGGCCGAGGATGCGGACCCAGGGGAGTTTCGCCAGGGTGAAGATCGTCAGGCCGCACCACAGGGACCAGCCGATGTGCATGGACGGCATCGCGGCGTACTGGTTCGACACGTGCTTCAGGTCGCCCGACGCCATCGAACCCCAGGTCTGGTGGACCATGACCGTGTCGACGAAGTGGCTGCCGTTCATGAGGCGGGGCGGGGCCAGCGGGAAGAAGTAGTAGCCGACCAGGGCCACGGCCGTCGTCGCGAAGAGGACGAGGCGCGTCGCCGCGTACCGGCCCGGATGGCTGCGGAACAGCCACACCAGGACACCCAGCGTCACCACGAAGTGCAGTGTGGCGTAGTAGTAGTTCATGCCGACGATCAGCCAAGTCACCGAATTCACGGCGTGGTTGACCGACTGCTCGACGGCGATACCGAGATGGTTCTCGACGCGCCAGATCCAGTCGGCGTTGCGCAGCGCCGCGCTCTTCTGCTCCGGGACCGCGTTGCGGATCTGTGAGTACGTCCAGTAACTCACCGCGATCAGCAGGATCTCGAACCACAGCCGGGGCCGGCGCGGAGTCCGCAACCGACGCAACCGGCGCAGAAAACCCTGCCCCGCGGCGTCCGCGACGGGGCTCGGAACGGCTTCTTCACGGCCTTCCAATGTCGTCACGGTGGTCTCACCCATAGACATGAAGTCTGCCAGAAAAGGCTTCCGCGACCGATCATCCCTTGGTCGGGTCCGGCTCGCATGTTCTACGACGAGGAGAGGCCCCGGACTACAACCAGCGCACTGTATCCGGCCGCGTTTCCTCCCCCTTAGGGACGATTCAGGGAGGAGTCAGGGGGAGTCAGGGACGATTCCGGTCTCCGGGCGCCGAAGCCGTAGACCCCCGCACCACCAGTTCCGGCATGAACACGAACTCGCTGTGCGGGGCAGGCGTCCCGCCGATCTCCTCCAGCAGCGTCCGCACCGCCGCCTGTCCCATCGCCGGAACCGGCTTGCGGATCGTCGTCAGGGGCGGGTCGGTGAACGCGATCAGGGGGGAGTCGTCGAAACCGACCACGGAGACGTCCTTGGGTACGTCGAGACCGCGCTGCCGGGCCGCCCGGATCGCGCCGAGCGCCATCATGTCGCTCGCGCACACCACCGCCGTACAGTCACGGTCGATCAGCGCGGCGGCCGCGGCCTGCCCGCCCTCCAGCGTGTACAGCGAGTGCTGCACGAGCCGGGTCTCCACGTCCTCGGCGGTCAGGGCCAGTTGGTCCTGCATCGTGCGGACGAAGCCCTCGATCTTGCGTTGTACGGGTACGAACCGCTTGGGGCCCAGCGCCAGTCCGATGCGGGTGTGGCCGAGCGAGACGAGGTGGGTGACCGCGAGGGTCATCGCCGCGCGGTCGTCGGGGGAGATGAACGGCGCCTGCACCTTCGGCGAGAAGCCGTCCACGAGGACGAACGGCACGCCCTGCGCCCGGAGTTGCTCGTAGCGCTGCATGTCGGCGGAGGTGTCCGCGTGCAGCCCGGAGACGAAGATGATGCCCGCGACGCCGCGGTCGACGAGCATCTCGGTCAGCTCGTCCTCGGTGGAACCGCCCGGGGTCTGCGTGGCGAGCACCGGTGTGTAGCCCTGCCGCGTCAGCGCCTGGCCGATGACCTGCGCCAGGGCGGGGAATATCGGGTTCTCCAACTCCGGTGTTATCAGGCCCACCAGGCCCTCGCTGCGCTGCCGCAGCCGTACCGGACGTTCGTAGCCGAGCACGTCGAGCGCGGCGAGGACGGACTGGCGGGTGGTGGCGGCGACGCCAGGCTTGCCGTTGAGGACGCGGCTGACGGTCGCTTCGCTCACCCCCGCCTGGGCGGCGATGTCGGCAAGCCGTGTGGTCACGGGAGTGGACTGTACCGGCCGTCGGCGCGCTGCGGGTTGCTGCGTCATCGCGATCCCTCGTGTTCTGGTCGGCTGCTGGTCGACGTACGGCCTGCGGCAAGAGCTTGCAGAGTCTTGCACAAGTGTCCCCTTGCCCGCTCAGCCGCGCCAGTACCGGGTTTCGCGGGGGTCGAGGTGAGGTCACGGGAGGGTAACTCTCAGGCGGTCTTGCAGTTTTTTGCAGCAAGTACTTTCGCCACGCTTGCATCGCTGTTACGTTCGGCGACGCCCGGCGGACGCAACGGCGCAGTCGGCAAGTCGACAGGGTGGCGGACGGGACCGCCTCCCTGCACCTCACGGGCTTTCACCCTCAAGGAGAACTCATGCGGCGTGGCATAGCGGCCACCGCGCTGGTGGCGTCCATCGCCCTCGCGGCGACGGCCTGCGGCGGCAGTGACAGTGGCAGCGGCAAGTCCGACGGGCCGGTCACCATCACCTGGTGGGACACCTCGAACGCCACCAATGAGGCACCCACGTACAAGGCCCTGGTCGCCAAGTTCGAGGCGGCCAACAAGAACGTCAAGGTCAAGTACGTCAACGTGCCCTTCGACCAGGCGCAGAACAAGTTCGACACCGCCGCCGGTTCCAAGGGCGCCCCGGACGTGCTGCGTTCGGAGGTCGGCTGGACCCCCGCCTTCGCGAAGAAGGGCTACTTCCTGCCGCTCGACGGCACCGAAGCCCTCGCGGACCAGGCGAAGTTCAAGTCGAACCTGATCACGCAGGCCCAGTACGACGGCAAGACGTACGGCGTGCCGCTGGTCACCGACACCCTTGCGCTCGTCTACAACAAGGCCCTCTTCAAGCAGGCCGGCATCACCCAGGCGCCCACCACCTGGGACGAGTTGAAGACCGACGCGGCGACGATCAAGGCCAAGGCCAAGGTCGACGGCTACTGGGGCTCCACCCAGGCCTACTACGCGCAGACCTTCCTCTACGGCGAGGGCACCGACACCGTCGACGCCTCCGCGAAGAAGATCACCGTGGACTCCGCCGCCGCGAAGAAGGCCTACGGCACCTGGCTGAGCCTCTTCTCCGGCACCGGCCTGCACAAGGCCGACACCACCGCGGACGCCTACGCCCACATCCAGGACGCGTTCGTCAACGGCAAGGTCGCCGCGATCATCCAGGGCCCGTGGGAGATCACGAACTTCTACAAGGGCTCGGCGTTCAAGGACAAGTCCAACCTCGGCATCGCCACGATCCCGGCCGGCTCCACCGGCAAGTCCGGTGCCCCGACCGGCGGTCACAACCTCTCGGTCTACGCCGGCTCGGACTCCGCGCACCAGAAGGCGGCCCTGAAGTTCGTCAACTTCATGACCTCCGCCGCCTCCCAGTCGACGATCGCGCTGAAGAACTCGACGCTGCCGACCCGCGACGACGCGTACACCGCCGCCGTGAAGTCGGACCCGGGGATCGCCGGCTTCCAGAGCGTCCTCGGTGCCGCCCAGCCGCGCCCGGCGCTCGCCGAATACAGCTCCCTGTGGGGCCCGTTGGACACCGAACTGCCCAAGGTCGCCGGTGGCAAGGAGTCCCTCGACAAGGGCCTGAGCAACGCCGAGCTGGCGATCGCCAAGCTGGTCCCGGACTTCAGCAAGTAGCCCCGAGTGGCCGTCGGATCCGCCAGCGTGAGCGTGGGGGACGGATCCGACGGCCATCGGCCTGCGCCGCCGTAGCCCTCGAACTTGCCGTACCCGCTTGAACTTCCAGAAGGTCTTCCAGAAGGTGTCGAACGAACCATGACAGTCGCCATCGACCGCGCGACCGGCAAGCGCCACGGTGACCGCGCCCCCCGACCCGGACCCGGCAGCCGCCTCAAGCACGCCTACCAGAAGCACTGGTACGCGTACGCGATGATCATCCCCGTGGTCGTCGTGCTCGGCGTCCTCGTGCTCTACCCGCTGGTGTACGGCCTCTACTTGACGCTCACGGACGCCGACAGCCTCAACACCGCGCGCACGATCGGCGTCAACCACATCGACGCCACCTACAAGTTCATCGGGCTCGACAACTACAAGGACATCCTGTTCGGCCCGACGTCGTACGACCGCTTCTGGTCGCACTTCATCTGGACGATCGTCTGGACCGGGCTCTGCGTCGCCCTCCACTACACGGTCGGCCTCTCCCTGGCACTCCTGCTCAACCAGAAGCTGCGCGCCAGGACCCTGTACCGCCTCATCCTGATCCTGCCGTGGGCCGTCCCCACCTTCGTCACGGTCTTCGGCTGGCGCTTCATGCTCGCCGACGGCGGCATCATCAACTCCGCGCTGCACAGCCTGCATCTGCCCCAACCCGACTGGCTGGAGAGCACGTTCTGGCAGCGGTTCGCCGCGATCATGGTCAACACCTGGTGCGGTGTGCCCTTCATGATGGTCTCGCTGCTCGGCGGCCTCCAGTCCATCGACACCTCGCTCTACGAGGCCGCCGAGATGGACGGCGCGAGCCCCTGGCAGCGCTTCCGCTACGTCACTCTCCCGGGCCTCAGGTCGGTCAGTTCCACCGTCGTCCTGCTCGGTGTGATCTGGACCTTCAACCAATTCGCCGTGATCTTCCTGCTGTTCGGCAACACCGCCCCGGACGCCCAGATCCTGGTCACCTGGTCGTACTTCCTCGGCTTCGGCCAACAGCCGCGCGAATTCGCCCAGTCGGCCGCCTACGGAATCCTGCTGCTGGCCATCCTGATCGTCTTCACCTCCTTCTACCGCCGCTGGCTGAACCGCAATGACCAACAGCTCGCGATCTGAGGCAGGAGTCCCCATGAGCACCACGACACCCGAACGGACCCGCCGCCGGGGCGAGTTGAGCCGCGCCGGCTCCCTCGGCTCGCACGGCATCCTGATCATCGCGAGCCTGATCGCGCTCTTCCCGATCGCCTGGCTGGTCTTCCTCTCCCTCGGCCCGGACTCGGACGACTATCTCCACCCGGGCGGCATCTGGAAGAAGATGACGTTCGACAACTACTCGTTCGTCCTCCAACACACCGGATTCTTCGACTGGTTGAAGAGCTCGCTGATCGTCTCGCTCGGCACCACGGTCATCGGCGTGACCATCGCCGCCAGCACCGGCTACGCGGTCTCGCGCATGCGCTTCCCCGGCTACCGGAAGTTCATGTGGGTGCTGCTGGTCACCCAGATGTTCCCGATAGCGGTACTCATCGTGCCGATGTACCAGATTCTGGCCGATCTGCAGCTCATCGACAGCTACCTTGGTCTCATCCTCGTCTACTGCTCGACCGCCGTGCCCTACTGCGCCTGGCTGCTCAAGGGCTACTTCGACACGATCCCGTTCGAGATCGACGAGGCCGGACGCGTCGACGGGCTGAACCCCTTCGGCACGTTCCTGCGACTGATCCTGCCGCTCGCCAAGCCGGGCCTGGCGGTCGCCGCGTTCTACAGCTTCCTCACGGCCTTCGGCGAGGTCGCGTTCGCCTCGACGTTCATGCTGTCCGACACGAAGTACACGTTCGCGGTCGGGTTGCAGACGTTCGTGAGCGAGCACGACGCGCAGCGCAACCTGATGGCTGCGACGGCGGTGTTGATCGCGATACCGGTTGCTGCGTTCTTCTATCTCGTGCAGAAGAACCTGGTCACCGGCCTTACCGCGGGTGGCACGAAGGGCTAGAACGGCGGGTTCGTTGTTGTCTGCGGGGCCGTTGTGGCTGGTCGCGCCCACGCGGCGGAGCCGCATATCGATACAGCCCCGCGCCCCTTTGGGGGCGCTGCCTCCCAAACCCCCCTTAGACCCGAGGCGGCCGTGGTGGTCATCCGACCCCGCTATCACCGCGGTCGCCTCGTCACCAACTCCCCATGATCCGAACCCCGTTACGTACCAAGGACGCCATGACCCAGCAGCACTCCGCCACCGCCCCGGCACCGATCCCCGCCGCAGCCAAGCGCAGCGACTGGTGGAGAGACGCGGTGATCTACCAGGTCTACCCCCGCAGTTTCGCCGACAGCAACGGCGACGGCATGGGCGACCTGGAGGGCGTCCGCGCCCGCCTCCCGTATCTGCGTGACCTCGGGATCGACGCCGTCTGGCTCAGCCCGTTCTACGCCTCACCGCAGGCGGACGCAGGCTACGACGTCGCCGACTACCGTGCCGTGGACCCGATGTTCGGGAACCTGCTCGACGCCGACGCGCTGATCCGCGACGCCCATGGACTCGGCCTGCGCATCATCGTCGACCTCGTCCCGAACCACTCCTCGGACCAACACGAGTGGTTCAAGCGGGCGTTGAGGGAGGGTCCCGGCTCGCCGTCGCGGGAGCGCTACCACTTCCGCCCCGGCAAGGGTGAGAACGGCGAACTCCCGCCCAACGACTGGGAGTCCATCTTCGGCGGCCCGGCGTGGACGAGGGTCACCGAACCGGACGGCTCGGCGGGGGAGTGGTACCTGCACCTCTTCGCGCCGGAGCAGCCCGACTTCAACTGGGAACACCCGGCGGTGGGCGACGAGTTCCGCTCGATCCTCCGCTTCTGGCTCGACATCGGGGTCGACGGCTTCCGCATCGACGTGGCCCACGGCCTCGTCAAGGCGGAGGGCCTGCCCGACCTCGGCTCCCACGAACAGCTCAAGCTCCTGGGCAACGATGTCATGCCGTTCTTCGACCAGGACGGCGTGCACGACGTGTACCGCCAGTGGCGCACGGTCCTCGACGAGTACGCGGGCGAGCGCATCTTCGTCGCCGAGGCATGGACGCCCACGGTGGAGCGGACGGCCAACTACGTCCGCCCGGACGAACTCCACCAGGCCTTCAACTTCCAGTACCTGTCGACCGATTGGGACGCCGAAGAGCTCCGTACGGTCATCGACCGCACCCTGGAGGCCATGCGCCCGGTAGGCGCCCCCGCCACCTGGGTCCTCTCCAACCACGACGTCACCCGGCACGCCACCCGCTTCGCCAACCCGCCCGGCCTCGGCACCCAGATCCGGCTGGCGGGGGACAGGGAGCTGGGCCTGCGCAGGGCCCGCGCCGCGACACTGCTCATGCTGGCGCTGCCCGGATCGGCGTACATCTACCAGGGCGAGGAGCTCGGCCTGCCGGACGTCGTCGACCTCCCGGACGAAGTCCGCCAGGACCCCGCGTACTTCAGGGGCGCGGGCCAGGACGGCTTCCGGGACGGGTGCCGGGTGCCGATTCCGTGGACGCGTGACGGATCGTCGTACGGCTTTGGAAACGGCGGGAGTTGGCTGCCGCAGCCGGACGACTGGGGCGAGTTGAGCATCGAGGCGCAGACCGGGACGGCCGGTTCGACGCTGGAGCTGTACCGGGCCGCGCTCGCCGCGCGCCGCACCCAGCCGGACCTCGGCGCGGGTGACTCGGTGGAGTGGCTGCGGGCGCCCGAGGGTGTACTCGCCTTCCGGCGTGGGGAGTTCGTGTGTGTCGCGAACACCAGCGGGGAGTCGGTGACGACATCGGCGTACGGTCGTCTCCTGCTCGCGAGCGGTGAGGTGACCGAGGTGGCCGGCGAGGCGAAGCTGCCGGCCGACACGACGGTCTGGTGGACCACCACACCGTAACCACCAACCACCGCTGCGCCAGGGGAAGTTCTTGCAGCAACTTCACACGGCCCGCTGCCCTTTTGGGCGGCGGGCCTCTAACATCTGGGCGACTGCAAGGTTTCCACGGTGTTTCAGCAAGAGCTGTCAAGAACCTTCAACGGAGAAGGAACCCCACATGGCCAACAGCAGATCACTTGCAGGAGCATTCGCCCTCGCCGCCGCGACGGCCCTCCTGGTGCCCGGCACCGCACATGCCTCCCCACCCGGCACCAAGGACGTCACCGCCGTCCTCTTCGAGTGGAACTTCGCCTCCGTCGCCAAGGAGTGCACCAACACCCTCGGCCCCGCCGGCTACGGCTACGTCCAGGTCTCGCCGCCCGCCGAGCACATACAGGGCTCGCAGTGGTGGACGTCGTACCAGCCGGTGAGTTACAAGATCGCGGGCCGGCTCGGCGACGCGACGGCCTTCCAGAGCATGATCAACACGTGTCACGCGGCGGGCGTGAAGGTCGTCGTCGACACGGTCATCAACCACATGTCGGCGGGCAGCGGCACCGGCACCGGCGGTTCGTCGTACACGAAGTACAACTACCCCGGCCTGTACTCCTCGTACGACATGGACGACTGCACATCCACGGTCAGCGACTACACCAACCGCGCCAACGTCCAGAACTGCGAACTCGTCGGCCTGGCCGACCTGGACACCGGCGAGGAGTACGTCCGCGCCACCATCGCCGGCTACATGAACACCCTCCTCGGCTACGGCGCCGACGGCTTCCGCATCGACGCGGCCAAGCACATCCCGGCGACCGACCTCGCGAACATCAAGTCCCGCCTGAGCAACCCCTCCGCGTACTGGAAGCAGGAGGTCATCTACGGCGCCGGCGAGGCCGTCCAGCCCACCGAGTACACCGGCAACGGCGACGTCCAGGAGTTCCGCTACGCCTACGACCTCAAGCGGGTCTTCAACAACGAGAACCTCGCCTACCTGAAGAACTACGGCGAGGGCTGGGGCTACATGAGCAGCTCGGTGGCGGCGGTCTTCGTCGACAACCACGACACGGAGCGCAACGGCAGCACGTTGAACTACAAGGACGGCGCCAACTACACGCTGGCCAACGTCTTCATGCTCGCCTACCCCTACGGCGCCCCGGACATCAACTCCGGCTACGAGTGGTCGGACGCGGACGCCGGCCCGCCCAACGGCGGCTCGGTGACGGCCTGTTGGCAGGACGGCTGGAAGTGCCAGCACGCCTGGCCGGAGATCAAGTCCATGGTCGCCTTCCGCAACGCCACGAGCGGCCAGTCCCTCACCAACTGGTGGGACGACGGCAACGACGCGATCGCCTTCGGCCGCGGCAGCAAGGGCTACGTCGCCATCAACCACGAGTCGTCGTCGGTGACGCAGACGTACCAGACGTCGATGGCGGCGGGTGCGTACTGCAACGTCCAGAACAACACGTCGGTGACCGTGAACTCCAGCGGGCAGTTCACGGCGACGCTGGGCAGCAACACGGCGTTGGCGATCTACTCGGGCAAGTCGAGCTGCTGATCCCGGTGTTGGACGGCGGCGGCGTGAGGGTGGACGTCGCCGCCGTCCGGCCCGTGGGGGATCAGGAGTTGACGGTGATGTGCTTCGCCAGGGCCGTCACGGCGAGGTCGCCGTGGTCGACCCACTGGGGGAGGGCCAGGGTCTTGTGCTGGGTGGAGGCGGGCGGGGTGATCTCCAGGTAGGCGGCGTGCACCGCGCCCGACGTGCCGGTGTTGGCGTGGGTCCAGGCGACGACGGCCTCGGCGCTCTCGCCGTCCTTGAGGGTGAGGGTCTTCTTCCCGGGGTTGTGCGCGTACCAGGTGTTGCCCCAGGTGGTGTGGGTCGTGAGCTTCTTGTGGGCGGAGTTCTCCAGGCCCAGGCCGGGGTAGCCGCGCAGCGCGCAGGTCGTGCCGCTGAGGTTGCGCAGCCTGATGACGACACCCTCGTGGTTCATGCCACCGGCGAGCTGCTGACCGTAGGTCGCCTTCAGCGCGGCGGCGGAGCAGGTCGGCGTGGCCTTCGCCGTGGCCGTACCGCTGGAGGTCGCGGCGTTCGCGGTACCCGCCCAGGCCGCGAGCCCCAGACCGACGACGGCGCCCAGGCCGATCATCGTCCGCCCGAGCTTGCGGTCGGCGCGGCGCCGGTGCTTGGCGGTGCCGGCCTGGTCGGTGGTGTTCTGGACTTCGTTCACGGTCATGTTCCCCACTCCTGCTCCGCGGTGCGGGCCGTGGTCTGCGGCCCGCACCGTCCTTCTGGTGCCGTACACAAGGTTCGATGCGCGGTACGGCGGTTTTGTTCGCAGAAGATCGGAGGAAGTCGGAGGGAATCGCGGAAGGACCTATTTCCAGGTGTCACTCGCCGTGTAGCCGGACGAGGTGCCCGTCGTGTACGAGCGGTTCGTGCCGGACTCCCAGGTCACGTTCCCGGAGCTGTCCTTCTTGATGTACTTGTACGTGAAGGCCGTGCTCTTGGGGACGATGACGAGCTTGCTCCACGTCGGGTAGGACGCCGACGACAGCGGGATCGCGTCGCTCGTGTTCCAGGAGCCGAGCGAGGCGATGGAGCCGGTGACGTAGACGTTCGTGCCGTAGTCGGTGGTCGCGTACTCGTTGAAGGTGACGTCGGTGGCATCCGTGTCGGCCACGTTCCAGGAGTTGTTGAGCGTGACCGCCGAACTGGCCGTTGTAGCCGACCTGTTGGCGTTCGACTCCCAGGTGACGTTGCCGGACGCGTCCTTCTTGATGTACTTGAAGGTGAAGGACGTGTTGGTCGGCACGCTCACCGCCCCGGACCAGACCGGGTACCCGGACGACGACAGCGCGACCGCCTTCGAGGTGTCCCAGCCGCCCAGCGCGTCGATGGAGCCGACGACGTAGACGCTCGTACCGGACGTCGTGGCCGCGTACTCGTCGAAGGTGGCGGTCACCGTGGAACCGGACGAACCGCCGCCGCCGGTGTCGTCGCAGCCGACCGTGCAGGTGTAGGAGGAGTTGTAGAAGGCGATCGCGCTCTTCGCCGGGACGGTGAGGGACGCGCTGCCGCCGGAGACGGTGACGGTCGAGGCGCCGCCGTCGATGACGTTCTTGTACGTCCCGTCGGCCATGCCCGTCGTGAAGCTGTAAGTCGCCGCCGAGGAACCGTTGTTGAGCGCGAAGAAGCCCGCTCCGCTCCGGCCGAAGCCGATCACGCTCGACGACTTGGTCTGCCAGTTGGAGACGGCCGCCGTGTCCACCGCGTTGTGCCAGGCCACCATGCCGACGACCCCGGTGTCACGGTCGAGGCAGTACCAACTGCCGCTGGAGCAGTCGGTGTTGGTGACGAACCCGGACGAGTTCGGCGGGGCCTGGTCGCTCTGCGTCCACTCCCAGCTGGCGTACACCGTCGGGGTGGACCACTTGTAGGCGAGCTGGAAGAGGTTGGCGAGCTTGTAGGTGTCGCCGTCCTTGTAGCTCATGTGGAGGCCGTTGCGTTCGGTGTCGTGGTTCGTCACGAAGGACACCGAGTTGGCGGCCGGGAGAATGCCGCTGCTCTCCAGGGACGACAGGTCGCTCACGTTGCCCTGGAACGCCGACTTCATCTTGCTCGCGTAGGTGAAGTCGAGGACGTCACCGGAGGCGTAGTAGTCGCTGGGCTGCGGGGTCGAGCCCGGGTAGATCTCCTGGAAGACGTACGGTGCCGAACCCGCCGTCGTGTTCGTCAGCTTGCCCTCGATCGCGGCCATGTCGGTCTCGGGGATGTGCTTGGCCGCGTCGACCCGGAACCCGTCGACGCCCAGGGCGAGTTGCTTGTTCAGGAAGTTCGCGATGCCCGCGCGGACCGAGTCCGAGCCGGTCTTCAGGTCGGGCAGGCCCAGGAGTTCGCAGTTCTGGACCTGGGTGAGGTTCGAGTAGTCCTGGATGGTCAGGTCGGAGGTGGGGCAGTCCGCCGAGGTGTGGTAGTCGCCGGGGTCCCAGTCCGGGGTGTCGTACTTGCTGGTGATCGTGGTGCCGTTGTAGCCGGTGCCGGTCTGCGCGGCGGTGTGGTTGACCACCGCGTCCGTGTAGACCTTGACGCCCGCCGTGTGGCACGCGGACACCATGCTCGCGAACTGCGCCGCCGTACCGAAGCGGCTGTTCAGGTTGTACGAGTACGGCTGGTAGACGTCCCACCAGTAGTAGTTGGTCTGCTTCAGCGACTCGGCGGGCGGCGCCACCTGGACCGCGCCGTAACCGGCCGGGCCCAGTACGTTCGTGCACTCCGAGGTGATGGAGTCCCAGTTCCATTCCCAGAGGTTGGCGATGACATCGCCCTTGGCGGAGGTGTCGGCGTGGGCGGTGGCGGCGGGCAGGGCGATCACGCCCGCCAGGGCGAGGGCGCCGGCGGCGACGGCGCTCGCCATGCGCCGTGCTGGTCCGTATCTGCTCATCTGCGGCTCCGGAAGAGAGGATTCGGCGTTCAACAACTGGTGAGCGTGGGCCAGTTGAGAAGGGCACGTCAAGGTTGCGGCTGAAAGTTCTTTCTGTGACTTTCAGGCCTCTTGCTGCAACCCTTGCGTCGGCGATACGGTCTCGCCGGGGTCGGACCCGAACTGAGCCGTAATCGCAAGGAGTTCACGCCTGTGATACCGAGATGGCCGGCGCCCCGTACGCGCCGCACCGAGCGACGGAGAAGGATCACGGGCGTCGTCGCCGCCGCGCTCCTCGCGGCGTTCGTCCAACCCCTCGCCGCCCACGCCGCGACCCCGCCCGCACCCCCGTCGGACGCCAAGCTGGCCGCGACGCCCGCCCGGCACGACGACACCCGCGAGCAGTTCTACTTCGTGATGCCGGACCGGTTCGCCAACGGCGACACCTCCAACGACCAAGGCGGGCTTACCGGTTCACGCCTCAGCACCGGCTACGACCCCACCGACAAGGGCTTCTACCAGGGCGGCGACCTCAAGGGCCTGGCAAAGAAGCTCGACTACATCAAGGGCCTAGGCACCACCGCCATCTGGATGGCCCCGATCTTCAAGAACCAGCCTGTCCAGGGCACGGGGAGCGACGCCTCCGCCGGCTATCACGGTTACTGGATAACGGACTTCACCCAGGTCGACCCGCACTTCGGCACCAACAAGGACCTGGCGACCCTCATCTCCAAGGCCCACGCCAAGGGAATGAAGGTCTTCTTCGACGTCATCACCAACCACACCGCCGACGTCGTCGACTACGAGGGCAAGTCCTACGACTACCTCTCCAAGGGTGCGTTCCCGTACCTGACCAAGGACGGGCAGCCCTTCGACGACGCCGACTACGCGGACGGCAAGAAGACCTTCCCCGCCGTCACCACCGCGTCCTTCCCGAAGACCCCGACCGTCCCCGCCGACAAGGCGAACGTGAAGGTCCCGTCCTGGCTCAACGACCCGACGATGTACCACAATCGGGGCGACTCGACGTACGTCGGAGAGAACGCCACCTACGGTGACTTCTCCGGCCTCGACGACCTGTGGACCGAACGCCCCGAGGTCGTCAGCGGCATGGAGAAGATCTACGAGAAGTGGGTCCGCGACTTCGACGTCGACGGCTTCCGCATCGACACCGTCAAGCACGTCGACATGGACTTCTGGACCCAGTGGGCCACCGCGCTCGACAAGTACGCGGCGCAGCACGGCCGGAAGAACTTCTTCATGTTCGGCGAGGTCTACTCCGCCGACACGTCCATCACTTCGCCGTACGTCACCCAGGGCCGCCTCGACGCCACGCTCGACTTCCCCTTCCAGGACGCGGCCCGCGCCTACGCCTCCCAGGGAGGCAGCGCACAGAAGCTCGCGAGTGTCTTCGGCGACGACTACAAGTACACGACCGACAAGGCGAACGCGTACGAGCAGGTCACCTTCCTCGGCAACCACGACATGGGCCGCATCGGCTACTTCCTCGACCAGGACAACCCGAAGGCCACCGACGCCCAACTCCTCGCCAAGGACAGGCTCGCCAACGAGCTGATGTTCCTCAGCCGCGGCAACCCCGTCGTCTACTACGGCGACGAACAGGGCTTCACCGGCTCCGGCGGCGACAAGGACGCCCGCCAGACGATGTTCGCGTCGAAGGTCGCCGACTATCTCGATGACGACGAGATCGGCACCGACCGGACCGCCGCCAGTGACTCGTACGACTCAACTGCCCCGCTGTACAAGGAGATCGCGGCCCTCTCCAAGCTCCGCAAGGACAACCCGGCTCTCACGGACGGCGTACAGACCGAGCGTTACGCGGCCGACGGCGCCGGTGTCTATGCCTTCACGCGGACGGGCACGGGATCGTCTACAAACGAATACGTCGTCGCCCTCAACAACGCCGACACCGCGAAGACGGTGACCTTCGCGACCGGTTCGCCGGACATGAAGTACCGGGGGATCTACGGCACTTCGGCCACTGCGACGAGCGGCGCCGACAACAAGGTCACCGTCACCGTCCCCGCCGGTGCTGCGATCGTCCTCAAGGCGGTCGGCACTCTCGCCAAGCCCGTCACCAACCCCACGCTCACCCTCAAGACCCCGGACTCCGGAGCCACCGGCACCGTCGAGCTGAGCGCCGACGTCACCGGCGGTCAGCTCAACCGGGTCGTCTTCGCCGCCCAGACAGGCAACGGCAAGTGGCAGACGTTGGGCTCCGCCGACCACGCCCCGTACAAGGTCACGCAGGCCATCGGGAAGGACGTACCGGCCGGAACCGCCCTGCGCTACAAGGCAGTTGTGGTCGACTCGACCGGACGCACGGCGAGCGCGACGGCCGTCTCCACCACCGGCACCCCGCCCGCCGAAGAGGTCCCCACCGCCTCCTCGCGCGACTACGCGATCGTCCACTACAAGCGCACCGACGGCGACTACGACAACTGGGGCCTCTACGCCTGGGGCGACCTCGCCGACGGCGAGGCGACGACCTGGCCGGCCAGTCACCCCTTCGTCGGCCGGGACGCCTACGGCGCCTTCGCCTACGTCAAGTTGAAGCCCGGCGCGACGAACGTCAGCTTTCTGGTGATCGACAAGGACGGCAACAAGGACGTCTCCGCCGACCGTTCGATCGACGTCACGCAGACCGGCGAGGTGTGGGTCGAGCAGGGCAAGGAAGCCGTACAGACACAGCGGCCCGACTACCCGGCGCAGGACACCACCAAGGCCCTCATCCACTACCACCGTGCCGATGGCGACTACACCGGCTGGGGGCTGCACGTCTGGACGGGTGCCGCGAGCCCCACGGACTGGTCGAGCCCGCTGCAGCCGGTGAAGACTGACGCGTATGGCGCTGTCTTCGAGGTACCGCTCAACTCCGGTGCCACCAGCCTCAGTTACATCATCCACAAGGGCGACGAGAAGGACCTCTCCGCCGACCAGTCGCTGGACATCAAGACCAACGGCAACGAGGTGTGGCTGTTGAACGGCCAGGAGAAGTACCTCCTGCCGCAGCCCGCCGGGAGCGCGGCCGCCCTCGACCTGACCACCTCCAAGGCGGTCTGGGTCGACCGGAACACGGTCGCCTGGAACGGCTCGGACGCGGCTGCCTCCACCCAGCTCGTGTACTCCCACGACGGTTCGATCGCCGTGAAGGACGGCACGCTGACGAGTGACGACGAGCGGTGGCTGCGGCTGTCCAAGACCACGCTCACCGACGCACAGAAGGCCAAGTTCCCCTACCTGAAGGACTATTCGGCCTGGTCCGTCGACCCACGTGACCGAGGCCGCGTAAGAGAAGCCTTGAACGGGCAGCTCATCGCCTCCCAACGGGCCGTGAACGGCGCGGTGTTGGCGGCCACCGGCGTGCAGATCGCCGGAGTTCTCGACGACCTGTACGACACCGCGACCAAGGCCGACCTCGGCCCGACCTTCCACAACGGCCTTCCCACGCTGGCCGTTTGGGCGCCGACCGCGCAGTCCGTCCAGCTCGACTTGGACGGCTCGCTGAAGAAGATGAGCCGTGACGCCACCACCGGCGTCTGGTCCGTCACCGGTCCCGCCTCCTGGAAGAACAAGCCGTACCGGTACGTCGTGAAGGTGTGGGCGCCGACCGTCCAGAAGCTCGTCACCAACGAGGTCACCGACCCCTACTCGGTCGCCCTCACCACCGACTCGAAGCGCAGCCTCGTCGTCGACCTCGCCGACAAGTCCCTTGCCCCGAGCGGCTGGTCGACCCTGAAGAAGCCGAAGGCGGTGGCGCTGAAGGACGCCGAGATCCAGGAACTGCACATCCGGGACTACTCGGTTGACGACAAGACGGTCCCGGCCGCCGACCGGGGTACGTATCTCGCCTTCACGGACAAGAACAGCGACGGCTCGAAGCATCTGCGCGAGCTGGCCAAGTCCGGGACGTCGTACGTGCATCTGCTGCCGGCCTTCGACATCGCCACCATCCCGGAGAAGAAGTCCGAGCAGTCGACCACCGACTGCGATCTCGCCTCCTACGCCGCCGACTCGGAGAAGCAGCAGGAATGCGTGGCGGCCGTCGCCGCGAAGGACGCCTACAACTGGGGTTACGACCCTTACCACTTCACGGTTCCCGAGGGTTCGTACGCCACTGACCCGGACGGCACCGGTCGTACCGTCGAGTTCCGGAAGATGGTCAAGTCGTTGAACGAGGACGGGCTCCGGGTCGTCATGGACGTGGTCTACAACCACACGGCGGCCAGCGGGCAGGCGGACTACTCGGTCCTGGACAAGATCGTGCCCGGCTACTACCAGCGCCTCCTCGCCGACGGCAGCGTGGCGAACTCCACCTGCTGTGCCAACACGGCCACCGAGAACGCCATGATGGGCAAGCTGGTCGTCGACTCCGTGGTCACCTGGGCCAAGGAGTACAAGGTCGACGGCTTCCGCTTCGACCTCATGGGGCACCAGCCGAAGGCCAACATCCTCGCCGTACGCAAGGCGTTGGACGCGCTGACCCTCGCGAAGGACGGTGTCGACGGCAAGAAGATCATCATGTACGGCGAGGGCTGGAACTTCGGCGAGGTCGCCGACGACGCCCGTTTCGTGCAGGCCACGCAGAAGAACATGGCCGGCACCGGCATCGCGACCTTCTCCGACCGGGCCCGTGACGCCGTACGCGGCGGCAGCCCCTTCGACGAGGACCCGGGGGTGCAGGGCTTCGCCTCCGGGCTCTACACCGACCCCAACTCCTCTACGGCGAACGGTACTTCGGCCGAGCAGAAGGTCCGTCTCCTGCACTACCAGGACCTCATCAAGGTCGGCCTGAGCGGCAACCTCGCCGCGTACCGGTTCACCGACACCGACGGGAAGGACGTCACCGGCGCCGAGATCGACTACAACGGCGCTCCCGCCGGCTACGCGGACGCGCCCGGTGACGCCCTCGCCTATGTCGACGCGCACGACAACGAGTCGCTGTTCGACGCGCTGACCTACAAGTTGCCCGCCACGACGAGTGCTTCCGACCGGGCCCGGATGCAGGTCCTCGCGATGGCCACGGCGACCCTCTCGCAGGGACCGTCCCTCTCTCAGGCCGGTACCGATCTGCTGCGCTCCAAGTCCCTGGACCGCAACTCGTTCGACAGCGGTGACTGGTTCAACGCGATCCACTGGAACTGCGCGGACGGCAACGGCTTCGGGCGGGGGCTGCCGATGGCGGCCGACAACGCGTCCAAGTGGCCGTACGCGAAAGGCCTGTTGACGTCGGTCAAGGTGGGCTGCGGGCAGATCGACGGGGCCTCGGCCGCGTACCAGGATCTGCTGAAGATCCGTACGACCGAGCCCGTGTTCTCGCTCGGGACGGCCGGGCAGGTGCAGGCGAAGCTGGCCTTCCCGCTGTCCGGGAAGGACGAGACGCCCGGGGTGATCACCATGGAACTCGGTGATCTGGTGGTCGTGTTCAACGCGACGCCGAGCGCGCAGGAGCAGAAGGTGGGCTCCCTCGCGGGTACCGGTTACCGGCTGCACCCGGTGCAGGCGGCCGGTGCGGACGCCACCGTGAAGTCGGCGTCGTACGCGAAGGTTTCGGGCACCTTCGCCGTTCCGGGACGCACTGTGGCGGTATTCACCCGGACACCCTGAAAGCGCATTACCGTAGTGGGGCAGGCTGTGGACACCGGCCTGCCCCACCGGTGTGTCAAAGGGCCAGGTCTGAGAAATGGACGTCAACGGCAAACTGACGCACGCGACCGTACTGGTCGTGGACGACGAGCCGGCGAGCCGGTTCGCGGTCGAGAGTGTGCTGAGCCGCGCGGGGCATCGGGTCCTCGCGGTCGGCAGCGGCGCCGAGGCGCTCGACGAACTCGATGTGCGGCTGCGCAAGGGGAACCTGCCCGACGTGGCCCTGATCGACGTGCACCTGCCGGACATGAGCGGGTTCGAACTGTGCCGGCTGCTCAAGGAGCGGCCGCGCATGGCGGGCCTGCCGGTGGTGCACGTCTCGGCCCTCGCCACGCCCCCGAGCGACCGCTGCCAGGCGCTCGACGCGGGCGACGAGGCCTTTCTGACGGTGCCCGCGGAGCCCGAGGAGATCGAGGCCGCGGTCCGGTCCGCGGTCCGCGCCGCCCGGCTGCGCGCCGACGACCAGGCGCTCGTACGACGGCTGACCCTGCTGTCGGAGATGATCGTCACCATCCAGGCGGCGCGCTCCCTCCAGGAGCTCGTCGACGTCGCCGCCGACGGCACCGCGCGGCTCACCGGCACCCCCGCCGCCGTGTTCGTCCTCGACCGGGACGACCAGCTGTACCGCGGCCTGCCCCGGGACCGCACCGCGGTCGCGCTGCCGGGCGAGGACGCCGACCGGACCGTGGCCCGGCTGCTGCGGCGGCTCTCGCAGGGGCAGTCCGGGGTGCAGATCACCACGGTGCCCGCGCCCCTGTGGCCCACCGGGTTCTTCCGGCCCGGCGTGGAACACGACGCCCGCCTCGCGCTGGTCCTCACCCACGAGGGCCGGGCCCCGGTCTGCCTCGCCGCCCCCACCCGCGGGCTGCGGCGGGTGGGCCCCGAGGCCGGCGCCCTGCTCGCGCAGCTCGCGCAGGCCACCGCGCTCGCCGCCGAACCGCTCCTCATGTACCAGGTCGAGCGGCATGTCGCCCTCACCCTCCAGCGCAGCTTCCTGCCCACGCCGGACCGGCTGCCCGAACTCCCGGGCGTCGACGCGGCCGTACGGTACGTGCCCGCGTCCCAGGACACCGAGATCGGCGGCGACTTCTACGCCGTCCTGAAGGTCGCCGGAGGAGTGCTGTTCGCCGTCGGCGACGTCGTCGGGCACTCGCTGGAGGCGGCCACCGTCATGGTGGAGATACGGCACGCCCTGCGCGCCTACTGCGTCGACGAGAGCGACCCGAGCGTCCTCGCCGAGCGGCTGGACCGGATGCTCCAGCACTACCACCCGGAGACCACGGTCACCGTCTGCCTGGCCCTCGTCGACCCGGACACCGGGCGCACCCTCATCGCCAACGCGGGCCACATCCCGCCGCTGATCATCCGGGACAACGGCAGCGCGGACTACGCCAAGGCGGCCGGCCCGCTGCTCGGCGTGGGCCTGCGTCATCCGCCGCCCACGGAGCTGTTCCTCGAACCCACCGACCGGCTCCTCATGATCACCGACGGCCTCATCGAGACCCGGGGCACGGACATCTCCGTGTCGATGGAACACCTCCGCGCGGCCGCCTCCGGCGCGCTGCCCGGCCTGGATGCCCTGTGCGACACCCTGCTCGACTGCTTCGGTGTCGACCGGGACGACGACATCGCGATGCTGGCGCTACGGCTGGGGTGAGCCCGTGGGGAGCTAGGGTGAGCCCGTTGTTGGCTGAGAAACAGGAGCGCCTGATGCCGCAGATCACCGTCGACCACTCCCACACGATCTCCTTCGACCAGGACGGTTTCGCCCGTGCGCTGCACGAGGCGGTCGTCGAGATCGCGGCCGCGAAACCGGAGGCGTGCAAGACGCAGTTCCGCCCGAGCGAGTACACGGCCTTCGGGTACGAGGGTCTCGACGAGCTGGGACACACCGTCGTCCACGTCACCCTCGGCCTGCTCGCCGGACGCAGCGAGGAGACCAAGGCCAAGCTGACCGAGAAGGTCCTGGACCTCCTCCGCGAGTACGTCGACGAGGACGGCTCCGTCCTGCACGCCTCGGCCGAGGTGCGCGAACTGGACGCGTCCTACCGGAAGTTCGAGCGCTAAGGCCTGTTGGGGGCGCGCTAGGACGCGAGCGCGATCAGCCGGACGACGAGGTCGGTGAACGGCCCGTCGCCCGGCTCGTTCCGGAGGGACTCCCGCAGCAGCGCGGCCAGTTCGTCGTCGTACGCCGCGCTCACCGCCGCCAACGCCCCGAAGTCGTGCACGAGTTGGCGTTCCAGATCGGCGCGCGGGATGCGCCTGCCGTCCAGCCAGATCAGGGCCGTCGACTCGACCAGCGAGATCCAGGAGCGAATCATCAACTCCAGCCGGGCGGGCGGCTGTTCGACCTTCATGTGGGACAGGATCTGGAGATACGCGGCCTGCCGCACCCCGTCGACCAACGCGTTGGTGGTGGACGAGCCGACCGCCGGACCGCCGCGCATCAGCGCCGCGAAACCGGGCCCGTGGTCGTCCACGAAGTCGAAGAACCGGCCCATCACCCGCAGCAGCCGTCCCCCCAGCGAACCCTCCTCGGCGACCACGAACCGCCCGGCGAGATCGTCCGAGGCGCGCTGCAACGCGGCCTCGTACAGGCTGAGTTTGCCGGGAAAGTAGTGGTAGACCAGCGGCCGGGAAATGCCCGCGGCCGCGGCTATCTCGTCGATGGAGACCTCGTCGGGCGAGCGATGGCTGAACAGGTCGAGAGCGACGCCGATCAACTGCTGTCGCCGTTCCTCGACTCCCATCCTGCGGCGAACCCGGGTACTCATGCGAACACCTTACCGATCCGTTCCGGCCCCGAACGGACCGGACCGACAGGGTTGTTCACATCACCTCATCACAAATCCAGCACCAGACGCTCACTTCGGGCCCGTGACACGCAGATCAACATCGAGTCGGCCCGCTCCGAGTCGGTCAGCAACTCGTCCCGATGCTCCACTTCCCCTTCCAGCACCCGCTGTTGGCAGGTCCCGCAGAATCCCTGTTCGCAGGAGTAGAGGGTGTTCGGCAGCTCCGCGCGGACGGCCGCGAGCACGGTGGAGTCGGCGGGCACGGTCAACGTCCGCCCGCTGCGCCGGAGTTCGACCTCGAAGGCCGCGTCGCCGCGGTTGCCGTCCGGTGAGGTGCGGGGTGCGAAGCGTTCGAGGCGTACGTTCGGGAAGCGCTCCGCGACGGCCGCCATCAGCCCCTCCGGCCCGCAGCAGTAGACGACGGCTTCGTCGGGTACGTCGGCCAACTCCCCGTCCAGATCGGGCAGTCCGGCCACGACGGTCACCCTGTCCGCACCGAGTTCCTCGATCTCGGCCAGGAACGGCATCGACTCCCGCGTCCGACCGGCGTACAGCAGACGCCAGTTGACACCCTCCGGCAGTGCCCGCAGCATCGGCAGCACCGGGGTGATCCCGATCCCGCCGACGACGAAGACGTACGCGGCGGCGTCGACGAGCGGGAACCTGTTACGCGGCCCCCGCACCTCCAACTCCGCGCCCACCCGCACCTGTTCGTGCACCTCGCGCGACCCGCCCCGCCCGTCCTCGACGAGCCGCGTCGCGACCGTGTACGACGAGGTGTCCGCCGGGTCCCCGCACAGCGAGTACTGCCGCACCAGCCCCGAAGGCAGCACCAGATCGATGTGCGCCCCGGGCTCCCAGCGCGGCAAGTCCCGCCCTTCCAGGCGCAGTTGTACGACGCCCTCGGCCACCGTCTCCCGCCCGGCGACCGTCAGCTTCAGTGCCCGTGTGCGCGGCCGGCCGGAGATCGGCGGGTCCAGCGCGGGCAGCGGCCACAGGGGCGAGGCCCGCACCCGGCGCCGTAGCGCGCGGCGGGTCAGGAGCGCGGCGCCGGCCAGGACGGCGACGGTGAGGGGCTTCGGCACTACTCCGACCTCTTCTCGGCGGCCACCGCGGCGGGCGAGGACGCGAGGTAGGCGACGGCCTGCTCGGTGCTGCCCTCCTGCGAGGGGTGGTAGGCGCGGCTCAGATAGCGGGGTATGGACCTGAGCATGTCCCCGGTGGCGGGCAGGGTGCCGCGTTTCCCGGCTACGTAGAAGTCCTTGAAGCTCACGTGGGCGTCGACGAGGGTCGGGTCGTTCGCCATGAAGAAGCGGGACCCGCGCTGCCACAGGAACATCAGGGCGGCGAACGCGGTCGCCCAGGTCCGGGCGCGCCGCCGGTAGCTGCCGTCGACGTGCGTGAAGAGGTCGAAGGCGACGGACCGGTGCTCGACCTCCTCGGCGCCGTGCCAGCGCAGCAGGTCCAGCATGGTCGGATCGGCGCCGCGCCGGTCCAACTCCTCTGCGTTCAGCACCCAGTTGCCGAGGAACGCGGTGTAGTGCTCGATCGCCGCGATGATCGCGACCCGCTCCAGCAGCCACCACTTCCGGGCCTTGCCCGGGGGCAGCGTGCGGTCGCCGAGCAGCTTCTCGAAGAACCAGTCGACCTGCGCGGTGTACGGCGTCGGGTCGAGCCCCAGTTCCCTCAGGTGCGGGAGGACCTCGTCGTGCGCCTGGGAGTGCATCGCCTCCTGGCCGATGAACCCGATCACGTCCGCGCGCAGTTGTTCGTCCCGGATCAGGGGCAGCACCTGCTTGTAGACGTGCACGAACCACCGCTCACCGGCGGGCAGCAGCAGATGCAGCACGTTGATCGTGTGCGTGGTGAACGGATCGCCGGGCACCCAGTGCAGCGGGGTGCCCTCCCAGGAGAAGGACACCTTTCGGGCCTTGAGCGGCGTGTTAGACATGGCGTCAATGTACTGACGGGTAAGTCCCTGGGGAAGCCTTGTGCCGGGACTTGTTGACGCGGATGTCAGCTAGCGGTGGTGGTGGGGGTCGGCTAGCGCAGGCCGCTGATCGTGCCGCCGTCGGCCAGCGTGCCCTTCAGCTCGGCCTGGACGCCCTGCTTGGTCTTCACCGCCAGCAGGCCGCCCCGCGCCGAGCCGTTGACCCCGCCCGTCGCGCTGATCGCCTCCGTGCCCTTGCTGCCCGCGGCCAGCAGGTACCAGTGGCCCGCCGCCGACTTCCACAGGACTCCGGCCAGGACGTGCGGGTCGCGCGCCCCGCACGCCGGTACGCCCTGCGCCTTCGCGGCGACCGCGCCGTAGATCCCGCCCGGCGTGCGGAACTGCGCCAGCACCCGCTCGCCGCCGCCCTGCCAGGTCTCCGCCCGGGTGCACACCCAGTCCGCCGCGCCGCTCGCGTCGGGCAGCGGCTGCTGGGCGAACTGCCAGGCGTTCACGGTCCGTACGCCGAGCGAGCGCATCGCGCCGAGGGAGCAGGCGAAGGGCGCCCAGGCGTGCTGGGCCGCCGCGCCGGACACCTCGTGGACCGAGCCGGGGCGGCCGGCGGTGAGGTGCGCCGGGACCAGTTCGCCGAGGTCGCTCATGAGGCGGGTGCCGGTGTCGTCGGTCAGCTGGAGCACGTTCCACGACGTGCACGCGCCGGTCGCCTGCGCGGGGCTGGCCAGCGGCGAGGTGATCCCGTCGGTGAGGGTCATGGGCAGCGCGCCGGCGTTCGGCTTCTGCAGGTCGCGCTCGGCCGCCTTCTTCACCCAAGGCGCCGTCAGATAGCGGACGTTGCCGTCGGCGCGGTCCAGGACCACCGCGTTCGCCTCGGACCCGGTCGCGCCGTCGACGCGCGCGAAGTCCAGCGCGGCCCCCTTGGTGCCGTCCTTCGGCTCGGCGTAACGGGCGATGCGCAGACCGTCGTAGAGGATCACCACGCGCGCGTTGTCGACCGTGCCGGCGTAGAGGAGCTGGGGCGGGCCCGCCGGGCCGCCCGAAGGGGTGCCGGGGGTGGCCGAGACCTGGACGGACTCGCCGGGGCGGGCCCAGACGGCGAGGGCGCGGCGCAGCAGGGCGGTGTCCTCGGTGAGGTCGCCGCGGGCGGGCCAGACGGAGAAGTCCTCGCGTGCGGAGGACTTCCACGCGGTGGGCGCGATCCTGATCAACCTGCCCGGGTTCAGGGCGGCTTGGGACGCCGGGTTCTGCGCGTACGCGGGTGCGGCGGCGCCGTCCGGGCCCCAGCCGCCGCCGGGCAGCGCGAGCAGCGCCCCGCACACGGCGACGGCCGCCGCGGCGGCGAGCGCGGCCTTGCCGTGCTGACGGCGGCGCATCAGGTCGGTGGGCCGCGCGTGCAGCGAACAGGGGTCGAACTCAGGAGAGTTGAGGAGTTCGTACTGCGCGGGCGCCTCGTCGGCCTCGCTCAGCGCCTCGTCGACCTCCTCCGCATCTACGCCGGCCGCCGCGAGCACCCTGCGGACGTCGCCGTCGGGCAGCTTCTCCAGGCCGCGCAGCACGTACACCGCGCGGGCCGGGCCGGACAGGGCCGACAGCCGCTGGTCCAGGGCGAGTTCGTCGGCGCCGCCCGAGCGCGGGAAGAGCCGCAGGCCCCGCACCTGGGGGAGCAGCGGCGGGAGCTGGGACCGCTTGGGCCACGCCCGGAACGACAGCGGGAGGCCCGCCTCCAGTGCCGTACGGACGACGTTGAGGCGGACGAAGGCGTAGCTGGGGTCGACGTCGCGGCCGGTCGACTGGGCCGGGATCACGGACGCGGACGCGCGGCCTCTGGGCAGGGCGCGCTGGGTGAGGGCGTGCGCGGTCAGGACGCGCCGGTTGCGGCCGAGGCTCGGGGGGAGCACCAGATAGGCGAGCCGGACGAGCCGTGGATAGTGCTCGACGAGCGCGGCCTCGGCCTGTTCGACATCGACGACCGGGTCGGTGGGTGAAGCTGCGGGGCGCTTGGCGACATCCTGTGACTGCACGTTCAGCAAAACGAGCGAATGGTGAGTTGGTCACCGCCGCCCGGGGGACTCGGCGCTCCGGTCAGTCCTCGGGCTCGACCAGTGCCCGCGCGTAGTTCGCCATCGACCGCTGGTAGCGCGGCAGATGGGGCGCGAGGGCGCCCAGCACGAGGGACAGGCCCTCGCGGTCGCGGCCCAGGCTGGACAGACACAGGGCGAGGCACGCGCGGACCGCGTCGTCCAACTCGTCCGAGGGGCCGTCGAGTTCGGGGGTGAGCAGCTTGACGCCCTCCTCCGCCTGCCCGATGTTCCGCAGCGAGCTGGAGAGTTGGATCTTCGCCCGGCGCCCCTTGTAGCCGTCCAGCCCGCGCGCGAGCGCCTCCCGGTACAGCGGGACGGCTTTGTCGGAGTGCCGGGTGGAGTCCCAGGCGCAGGCCTGTTCGAACGGCCGTAGCGGACTTCCGTCCGGCAGTTCGGCGACGAGCGCGTCGATCAGGGTACGGAACTCGGCCGCGTCTTCCTCGGCGTAGTCGTCGAAGGTCGCCCAGGCGGCGGTCACGCGGTTTTCCCAGTCTTGATCCACAGCTCGATCCATGGGCGTCACCCTCGCACACGTGTCCAGCCGATGACCATGGATTTGAGTGCTGGGCGCTTCGGGGCCGTATCGGATGAGACGGCCCCTCGCCGGGGTGCGTCGCGGCATGCTTTTGTTGACCGGACGACCGGAGGAACGACAGATGAGGTTGACCCGACCGATGCTCGCGATGGCCGGCGCCGCGGCGGCGCTGGCGCTGGTGGGGTGCGGTGCCGACACCAAGGCCGCGACCGTGCCGACGGAGGCCACCGGCAGCCTGGAGAGCCTGGCCGCCAAGGTGAAGTGCACGCCCGACATCCAGACCGACGCCGACGAACTCCGCCAGGCCATCTGCAAGATGAGCTACGGCAAGTTCGTCCTCGCGACCTTCGCCACCGACCGCGGCCAGCGCGAGTGGATCAACGACGCGAAGGACTACGGCGGGTTCTACCTCGTCGGCCGCAAGTGGGTCGCCGTGGGCACCGACACGATCGTCAAGAAGCTGCAGACGACGCTCGGTGGCAACGAGGAGATCGGCACCGACCACTCGAAGCACACCAGCTGAAAAGGCTGTACCCGGTTCACACCCCTCAAAGGGCCGACACCGGTTAGGCCGGGACACACACGAAAGCGGGCGGTGGGAGAAACCCACCGCCCGCTTCGCGCTACCGGGTCCTACCGGCTGCTAGTCGTGCTCACTGGCAGTTCTTGCCGGCGTTGACGCAGTTGGCGATCTTCGCCGCCAGGTTGTTCTTGGTGACGCTGATGAAGTCGTCGTGGTCGGTCGACGGCTTGTGCAGCTGCTCCGGGAATCCGTCCACCGCGTAGGCGTTCTTCACGGTGCCGTCCGCCTGGAGGGTGGGGGGCGTGATCTTGTAGACCAGGCTCATCGTCAGCTGCGGGATGGCCTTGAAGCCGTTCCCGCAGACGCCGCTCGCCGGGTCCGCGAAGGCCACGTGCGTACGGTGGTTGGCGCTGTCGATGTTCACGCCGTCCCAGCAGCTCTGGAACGCGAAGGTGCGGACCACGTTGCTGCCCTGCGGGCAGATCGGGTACTGCTCCGTCAGCTGGACCTTGTTCTCGAAGCCGGTGCAGCTCCAGTGCGCGTTGGCGTTCGCCAGACCGTTGGTGAGCGTCTTGGCGTCACCGGTGATGATGCGCAGGAACTGCGGCATCGCGACGACCTTGCTGGCCGGCGAGCCGACGTACTTGATCTGCGCCGACTGCGGCGTCAGGATCTTGCCGACGTTGCCTTCCTTGCCACCGCCGTCCGCGTTCGCGTCGAACTCCTGCGAGCCGTCCTGCACACGCACGACCGGCCAGTAGTACGCCGAGAGGTCACTCTGGTTCTGGCAGCTGGAGGGGGCGGCCAGCAGCGAGTCGTTCGTGGAGAACGCGTTGACCTTCTGGTTGCCGACGTAGTCGTGCTCGTGGTGCGCGCCGTTGGTCACGCCGGGCGCCACGATGACGTTGTCGGTGTTGTGGTTCTTGTTCGCGTTGACACCGCACTTGGTGGTGAACGAACCGGTCGAAGCCTGGCCGCTGTTCTGCGGCTTCGCCAGCACATTGTTCGCCACCTTCGTGATGTCCACGAAGTCGGCCGCCGTCGGGCCGTTGCCGGCCTGGCCGCCGTTGTTGGCGGGCGGCGCCGCGGAGGCACTGGCGCTCGCGCTCGCACTCGGCGCGGCGGTGTTCTGCCCGCCGCCGTTGTTCTTGCCGCCGCCCTTGCCGCCGTTGCCCCGACCGCCGCCACGACCTGCCGTGGTGGTGTTGGTGGCGTTCTGGGTGGTGCAGGCGGCGAGCTGCTTCAGCGCGGTCGCGTTGACGGTGCCGCCGACCCGCTGGATGTCGATGCGAATGCGGTCGATCGTCGCGGCCCGCTTCTCCTTGAGGGGGCCGACGATCGCGTTCTGCACGAAGCTCGCGTCATTCGCCTGGGCCTGACGCGTCGAGGCGAGCCGGGCGTAGGCCTCGGTGATCTGCTTGTCCAGGTTCGCCAGCTCGGTGGCGACACCCTGACGAGCCTTCTGAGGCACGCTCGTCAGCTGCTGGCCGACGTCCGGGCAGGCGATCGTCGCGACTTGCGCCGCGGCGGCCGCGGCCTTGGTCTGGTTCTGCCCCGACGAGTTGGACTCGTGCGCCGAAGCGTTCATCTGTGCCCAGAGCAGCCCGCCCCCACCGAGCGCTAGGGCAGCCGATGCGGCAATGGCCTTGGTGGCCAGCGGCGTACGGCGTTTACGATCATTGCGTCCCATGGAACTCCTCTGACTTCCTTGCGGGGCAGCGAGGCGCCCGACAGGAGTGAAGCGGCGCCCTTTGATACGCAGGGGGTCCCAGGAGTGTTCAGCCGTCTCAGAAACTGATGAGAGATTCCTGGGTAAGTCCCCTCCCAACTGCCCTTTAAACACCAGCAGTTGTGATCGACTCACAGGTAGTGCTCAGCGTCCCTGGTCCAAATAGGCCAATACCGCCAGCACGCGGCGATTGTCATCGTCCGAGACTTCCAGCCCCAGTTTGGCGAAAATATTGGACGTGTGCTTCCCGATCGCCCGTTCCGTGACGACGAGTTGCCCCGCGATCGCCGCGTTCGACCGCCCCTGCGCCATCAGTTCCAGCACCTCGACCTCCCGCGGCGTCAACCGCCCCAGCGGCCGGTCGTCGGCGGCCCGCCGCGCCAGCAACTGCTGGATGACCTGCGGATCCATCACCGTCCCGCCCCCCGCCACCCTCCTGACGGCATCCACGAACTGCTCGGCGTCGAACACCCGGTCCTTCAGCAGATAGCCCACCCCACCGGTCCCGTCGGCGAGCAGCTCCCGCGCGTACAGCTGCTCCACGTGCTGCGACAGCACGAGCACCGGCAGCCCCGGCCGGTCCCGTCGCGCCCGCAACGCGCACTGCAGCCCCTCGTCGGTGTGCGTGGGTGGCAGCCGTACGTCGACCACGGCGACGTCGGGCGCCAACTCGGCCAGCGCCTTGGTGAGTTCGGGCCCGCTCTCCACGGCCGCGACGATCTCGAAGTCGTAGGCCTCCAACAGCCGCACCAGCCCGTCCCGCAGCAGGAACAGGTCTTCGGCTAGGACAACACGCACGGAATCTCCATGGTCACCATGGTGGGACCGCCCGCGGGACTGCTGACGGCCAGGACGCCGTCGAATGTACCCAGCCGCCGCTCGGCCCCGGAGAGCCCCGACCCGCCCCCGACCACGGCACCACCCCGCCCGTTGTCGGTGACGGAGACCCTCAACGCCCCTTCCGCATACCGCATATCGACCCAGATCCGATCGGCACCGGAATGCTTCACGGCGTTGGTGAGCACCTCACTGACGGCGAAATAAGCGGCCGACTCGACCGGCGCGTCGGCCCGCCCGCCCCCGAGCTCCGCACTCACCTCGGTACTCACCGGCATCCGCAACGCCAACGCCCGTACGGCATCCCCGAGTCCACGCTCCGCCAGCACCGGCGGATGAATACCCCGAACGAGATCACGCAGCTCGTCGAGAGCCTCGACGGAGGACTGCCGAGCCCGGGCGAGCAACTCCCGGGCCTTGGCAGGGTTCTTCTCCAACAGCGCCTCGATGGTCCCGAGATCCATCCCCATGGCGACCAGCCGGGCCTGCGCCCCGTCATGCAGATCGCGCTCGATCCGCCGTAGCTCAGCGGCGGAACCGTCCACCGCATCCCGCCGCGTCTCGGTCAACACCCGTACCCGCTCGGCGAGTTGACCCTGCCCCGGGGCAAGGAGAGAACGCGTCAGCAGAAAGTGAACGCGGAGGAGGGGAGGGGTGAGAAAGAGGGAGGCAACGAGAATCCCGACCCCCAGAAGCCCCGCGAGCAGCGCACTGCCCTGCCCACCCACCGGCACGAACCCGTACCACCACCCCACATACGTCCCGTCCGTGAACACCCGCCACAATCCGAACGCCAACGCGAAGCCCTCCAGCGGATAGAACACCAGAGCCGCAGGCACCAGCGCGGTGACGAACCCGGCGACCATGTCGACGGGCAGCCAGCGGAGATCCCGCCAGGTGGCGGGGTCACCAAGCATGCGGAAGGTCCGCGTCCACGGACGCGCGTCGGCCGGGATGGCCCGGTACGCCACCGGAATACGCACCTCGCACCACTGCGCGCCGAGCACTCGCCGCAGATTCGCCTGCGCCCGCACACCGGCCAACACCCAGGGGGTGGTGATCAGCCCGACACCAGCCGGGATGAGCGCGAGGGAGACGAGAGTGAGGACGAAGAGGGTGAGTGAACCGCCGAGAGAGATGAGGGCGAGGGCAAGCGCACGCAACCCGGCCGTGAGAACGGTACGGGCCCGCCTACCCTCGCTGTTCGTGTCCATACGGCCCAGTCTCACGGAACAGGCCGACGGGGTCACGGGCCCCGGCCCCCGTGATGGGGGTGTCGCCAACAACACCTGTTTTCAGGGGCGCGGGGCTGTATCGATATGCGGCTCCGCCGCGTGGGCGCGCCCAGCCCCAACGCGCCCGCACCCGACGAATCACCCCTCCACCGGCACCCCAAGCACCTTCGCCTCAACAGCAGGGTCAAGCCCCACCACCGGCCGATCAGGCCGCTGAGGCGCGACCCCACCAACACCCCGCAACCAACGCCACGTATCACCCACGGTCTCCGCCACAGGCCGACACCTCAACCCCGTAGCCAGCGCCCGAGACACATCCGCACTGTGCAACGCGTCGTACCCCTCACTACCGGCCGGAATCCACACCGGCAACTGAGTCCACGGCTCGATCCCAGCCCCGAGCACGACTTCCGGCGAGGTCCACCGCAGCTCGGCCCCTCCACCGGTGACCCGCACACACGCGTCCAGGAGCGACCCCATCGTCGCGTGCCCCTGCGGGGAGATCAGGTTGTACGCCCCGCTCAACTCCCGCTCCACGGAACCGAGCAGCCACTCCGCAAGATCCCGCACATCGACGTACTGAAGCGCCAGATCCCGAGGCCCGGGCGCCAGCACCGGCCCGCCCCGCGCAACCCGCCCCAACCACCACGGCAACCGCCCGATGTTCTCGTACGGCCCGAGAATGAGCCCGGCCCGAGCGAACACCGACCGCTCCGCCCCGAACGCCCCGAGCGCGGCCAGCTCCCCGCCCCGCTTGTCCCGCGCGTAGTCGGTCTTGTCGGCGGAGGCCAAGGCCCCCTCGACGAGCGGCGCGTCCTCCCCGTACCCCGCGGGCGGCGCCCACGCGTACACCGAGCAACTCGACACATACACATACCGGCCCACCCGGTCGGCCAGCAGCCGCGCCGCGTCGTCGACCGCGCGCGGCGCCGCCGACCAGGTGTCGACCACGGCATCCCACTCGCCCGAGGCCAACGCGGCGAGCCCACCGGGCGCGGTCCGGTCACCCCGCAACGCCCGTACCCCGGAAGGGGGTTCGCGCCGGCCCCGGTTGAGGACGGTCACCTCCCAGCCCCGACCGAGGGCAGCCTCCACGACGGCCCGCCCCGCGAACTCCGTACCGCCCAGCACCAGAAGTCTCATACCGCCGACTCTGCCCGCGAGGCGCACGGAACGGAACACGGCTCTGCCATCAGCAGATGACCGGACCGTCGATGATCAACGGGCGGTCGGCGGCGTGTACTTGTACCCGACCCGCCGCACGGTCTGGATCGCCTTCCGGTGCTCGACGCCCAGCTTGCGGCGCAGCCGCGCGATGTGGACGTCGACGGTACGGCCGTCGCCCACATGCCCGTACCCCCACACCGTGGTGACGAGCTGGTCGCGCGTGTGCACCCGGTTGGGGTGCGCGACGAGGTGGGCGAGGAGTTCGAACTCCAGGTACGTCAGGTCGAGTTCCGCGCCGTTCAGCTGGGCGGTGCGCTGCACGGTGTCGATGCGGACGAGGGGTTCGGCCTCGGCGGGGAGGGACGGGACCGGGTCGGTGCGGGTGAGGTGCGGGCTGTCGGCCGGGATGAGGACGAGGTACCCGACCATCGGCGGCTGCCCCGGCAGCGTGGGCAGCGTGTGCGGAGGCGCGGGCAGCCAGGTGGCGCCCGGGGGCAGGAACTCCGCGACGTCGATCACCTCGTCCCGGTCCACGGCGCGCAGATGGTGCCGTGGGGCGTTCGGGGTGGGGGTGTCGAGCGTGGTGGCGGGGAGAGCGGGGAGAGAACGGATGATCGCCATGAGAAGTCAGCTCTTTCGCGCGAGAGGTTCGTCGAGGGGACGTACGTCGAGTCGCGCAGGCCGGAGGCCGAGGGTGTTTCGGCTTTAGAGGGCCGGCGCGTTCATCGCGCGACAACACACCCGGTCGAAGTCATGGTGCTGACGGGAGGGCCAGAAGGGCTCAAGGTCATGGCGACCCGTCGCTCCGCACTTCTGGTAGTTGCCCATACGTCCATTGAAGCAGACACACGCCCGCAACAGGACCCTCCTCTCACAGCTTGGACGCTTCCTTGGCGTGAAGTCGACGCCCGGCTCCTCAGCCCACCAGCCGTCTGTGCCAGGTCAGCGGTACGACGTCGATCGCCTTGTCCGGATCGCCGTCCCAGCCGGCGGACAGCCCGGCTCCACGCAGCGCGGCCAGCACCTCGTGCCCGACGGCCGCGGTGGTCCCGGCCGAGCCGTCGAACCCGCCGTAGTGCAGCGCGAGGCCGTACCCCTCGGCGGCGTGCTCGGTGACCTGCTGGTGGAAGAAGACGAAACCGCGGGCGTCCTCCCGCTCGGCGCCTATCTCCGCGAGGCCGCAGCCCCGGCAGCAGGCGAAGTTCTCCCGGGCCATGATGCCGCTAGCGTCCAGCGCCTCGAAGGCGCGGCTGAGCCGGTCCGGGTCGGTGACGTCCGCCCAGTCCGCCTGCTCGGCCACCCGCTCCAGCCACAACCGGTCCACCAGCCGCGCCGCCTGGGCGCGCGACACCGGCCGCTCGTCGCCGTCGACCAGCCACTCCTCGGCGATCTCGGTCAGCACCTTCCGGTCGTCGTAGCCGCAGCGCAGCCGGACCCGGACCCGCTCCTCGACCTTCTCCCGCACCTCGTCCGGCAACTCGGGAACCTCCTCCTGAGGCCCCAGGTCGACCGGCTCCCAGTCGACGCCCGCGTCCCAGCCGGCGTCAGCCTGCCGTGCCCAGCCGGTCAGGAGATCCGCCACCCGGTCCGCGCCGTCCAGGTTCGTACCGTAGAACCCGTCCTCGCTCAGCCGGTGTTCCAGCCGGTAGTCCCCGTCCTCCTCGTGCCACACCTGCGCGAACACGTCCGGGAGGTCCGGTATCCGCTGCACGACCAGGAAACGGTCGCCGGCGCCGCCGATCCGCGCCACCAGTTCCCGCAGCCGTAGCGCCGAAATGCGGTTGTGCGCCTGCCCGTTCTCCGTCTCGACCTTGATGTCGAGACCTCCGTCGATCTCCATGTTCCCAACCATGGCAGGCGCCACTGACAACGCGAAGAGGCGCCCACCACGACGGTGGACGCCTCTTCGGGGGAAGCGGGGTGGGGATCAGACCTGGCCGGCCTTCTCCAGGGCGGCGCAGCAGGTGTCGACGATCAGCCGGGTCACCAGGTACGGGTCGACGTTCGCGTTCGGACGGCGGTCCTCGATGTAGCCCTTGCCGTCCTTCTCGACCTGCCACGGGATACGGACCGAGGCGCCGCGGTTGGAGACGCCGTAGGAGTACTCGTTCCACGGGGCGGTCTCGTGCAGGCCCGTCAGGCGGTCGTCGATGCCGGCGCCGTAGTGCTTGACGTGGTCGAGGGGCTTGGAGCCCTCGCCGAGGGACTCGCACGCGGTGATGATCGCGTCGTAGCCCTCGCGCATCGCCTTGGTGGAGAAGTTGGTGTGCGCGCCCGCGCCGTTCCAGTCGCCCTTGACCGGCTTGGGGTCGAGGGTCGCGGAGATGCCGAAGTCCTCGGCGGTGCGGTAGAGCAGCCAGCGGGCGATCCACAGGTGGTCGGAGACCTCCAGCGGGGAGACCGGGCCGACCTGGAACTCCCACTGGCCGGGCATGACCTCGGCGTTGATGCCGGAGATCGCGAGACCGGCCTTCAGGCAGTTCTCCAGGTGGGCCTCGACGATCTCGCGGCCGAAGATCTCGTCGGCGCCGACACCGCAGTAGTAGCCGCCCTGGGGGGCCGGGAAGCCGCCCTCGGGGAAGCCGAGCGGACGGGCGCCGTCGAAGAAGGTGTACTCCTGCTCGATGCCGAAGATGGGCTCCTGCGAGCCGTACTTCGCGACGACCTCGGCGAGCGCGGCACGCGTGTTGGACTCGTGCGGCGTCATGTCGATCTCAAGGACCTCGCACATGACGAGGATGTCGTCGCCGCCGCGGATCGGGTCCGGGAAGCTGGCGACCGGCTTGAGCACGCGGTCCGAGGAGTGCCCCTCGGCCTGGTTCGTGGACGACCCGTCGAAGCCCCAGATCGGGAGCTCCTCACCCTTGGCGTCGTCGGCCAGAATCTTCGTCTTGGAACGGAGCTTGGCCGTCGGCTGGGTGCCGTCGATCCAGATGTACTCAGCCTTGAAGGTCACGGGCCACATCCTTCGGGGTGGGTCATTCGTCGCACTTGCGGGTGCTGCGGCGCAGCGGCACTGGAGCGCCGCGATTCATGCCGGGCAGCCTGTCAACATGCGATTTCCCGATCATTGCCCAAGTGTGAACCCCGTGTTACCTGGTGGCGCTGTGTCGCGGTTCACGTGCGCTGCGCACGGCGCGCCGGGGGACCGCTGTGAACCCGCTGTTCGCAGTCGCAGACGGGGGTCGCCGTACGGCTCGTATGCGATGGGGTTAGCTCTCGGCGGCGGCCTCGCGGACCCCGTCCAGGAAGCTGCGGATCGCCGCCAACTCCCGGTCGTCGTAGCCCTGGAGCAGTTCTACGGCATTCCCGATGAGCGGACCGAAGAAGGACTGCCCGAGTGCGACCGCCCGCTGGTCCACTTCGACCACGACCCTCCGCCGGTCCCCGCCGAGTTGAGCCCGAGCGCGCCGCCGAGCCGCCCGGCCGTCATCTCCTCGCCGGCCCGGTCCGCGTCCATGAGGGCGATCAGGGCGCTGCGCAGGCCGAGTTCGACCGCGACGCCCGGGGACAATGAAGGGGAGGGAGAGGTGAGCGGCATGGGAATCCGCAGCCCGTACGACAGGGACCGCTTCGAGTCCGCCTACGACAAGGTCATGGCGAAGTGGCCCGCGGACCGGGAGGCGGTGACCGTCCCGACGCCGTTCGGGGAAACCTACGTCAATGTGTGCGGGCCCGCCGACGGCCGCCCGCTCGTGCTGCTGCCGGGCGGCGGGGGAGCGACCTCGGCGTCCTGGTACGCCCAGGCCGCCGACCTCGCCCGCACCCACCGCCTCTACGCCATGGACCTGATCGGCGCCCCGGGCCGCAGCGTTCCGGTGGTCGGCCGGAGGCCGCGCACGGTGGCCGATCTGGTCGACTGGCTGGACGCGGTGCTCGACGGGCTGGGGGCGCCGGTCGTGGACCTCGGCGGCCATTCGTACGGCGGCTGGATCGCGCTGCACTACGCACTGCGCGCGCCCGCCCGCGTACGCCGTCTGTTCCTCCTCGACCCGACCCAGTGCTTCGCCGGGTTCGAGACGGCGTACCTGCTGCACGCACTGCCGATGCTGCTACGGCCCACTCCGCGCCGCGTCCGCGCGTTCCTGGAGTGGGAGACCGGGGGAGCGCCGCTGGACCTCGACTGGCTCCGCCTCCAGGAGGCGGGCGCGGGGTTCCCGTCCGCGAAACCGGTGACCGGTCCCCGTCCGGCGCCCGAGGCGCTGCGCGGGCTGAACGCGTCGGTCCTGCTGCTTCTGGCCGGAAGCAGCAGGACCTATGACACGCACCTGGTGGCGGCCCGGGCGGGCGGTCTGCTGCCGCGCGTCGAGACGGACATCCTCCCGGATGTCTCACTCCCCCACTCTCGACTTCGCTCGAGCGGGGGGACCCCCATCGCGCTGCCGCATGCCGCGCCGGAGCGACTGGGCCGTCACCTCACCGGGTTTCTCGGATCCTGAGCGTCACCCCACCTTCTGGATCAGAGCGCGGCGGATGAGGAACTTGCCGGGCTCACGGACCTGTTCGAACGCGGCGTTGTTCAGCAGGACACAGCTGCCGGAGACCGAAGTCACCTTCACCGTCGTGGACTTGTTGTTGTCCAGGTTGGTGACCTTCAGCGTCGTACCCGCCGGGAACTGGTTGCTCGACGCGGCGGGCGCACCGGCCTCGCCGGAGAGCGTGACGGTCGAGCCGTTGCACACCTGGCTGCCCGCGGCGGCTCCGCCACCGGTGTTGCCCGCCGCCGGCGGGGTCGCGGCCGGGGTGGTCTTGGAACCCGCGGGCGCCGACTGCGCCGGCTGTGCGACCTGGGAGTCCTGAGCCGACTCCCCAACCGCACAACCCGACGCCTTCTGCTGCACCTTGATCTGCGCGATGACCGCTTCGCGGTTGGCGATCCGCGCGCTCGACTGGGCGTCGGGCGCGGCGCGTTGGCCGTCGATGAACTTCTGGTTGTTGCCGAGCGCGGTGGCGAGCCCCTGGCAGACCGTCGAGTTCGTGGCCGACAGCGTCTTGGCGTTCTGCGCCGTCGACTGCGACGCGTTCGAGGTGGTGGCCAGGGCGAAGGCCCCGCCGCCCGCGACCGCCGCGGCGGTGACCAGCAGCGCCAGCTTCTTCTTCGTACTGGCAGTTCTCCTGCGCGACATGCGCGTCTCCTGTGGGGTAGGGGAGCGTACGCCGCTATGTACGGGATACCGAACGATGTAACTCAGCGGACACAGGAGCCACATAAGTGACGTGCATCACAAGGGGATTGAGGCTCAGCACACCCGGTCCCAGTCGGCCAGGAACGACCCGACGGTGCGCATGTACGCCTCCCGGTCCTCCCACATCGCCATGTGCGCGCTGTGCGGGAACTCGACCCGCTCGGTGAAGGGAAGCCCCTGCTCCAGCGTGTCCGTGCACTCCACGGCGAACTCGTCGTAGCGTCCGCGCGTCAGCAGGACGGGCTTCCTGATCCGGCGCAGCTTCGAAGTCCGGTCCCAGGAAGCGAGGTTGCCGGTCATCACGAACTCGTTCGGGCCGTTCATCGTGGCGTACACCTGGTTGCCGTCGACGTTCGCGGCGCTGCGCAACAGGGCCTCGGGGTACGGGTCGAGGCGGCAGAAGAAGTTCGCGTAGAAGACGTTCACCGCGTCGAGGTATTCGGGTGCCGTGTAGTCGCCCTTCGCCTCGTACTCGTCGAGGACGCGCTGCACGTCGGCCGGCAGCCGCGTGCGCAACTCCCGTGTACCGGCGACGAATTGGGGCGCGCTCGCCCCCGTGCTGGCCAGCACGACCGCGCTCACCTCACGCGGCTGACGCAACAGGTACTCGATGGCGAGCCAGCCGCCCCACGAGTGCCCGTACAGGTGGAACCGCTGCAGCCCCAACGCCCGCCGGACCGCCTCTACTTCGGCGACGAACCGGTCGACCACCCAGAGCGCCGGGTCGTCGGGCTTCTCCGAACGCCCGCACCCCAGCTGGTCGTAGAACACGACGGACCGGTCCACGGCCAGATCGCCCAGGGACTCCAGATAGTCGTGCCCGGCCCCCGGCCCGCCGTGCAGCACCAGCAGCGGCGGACGCGCCCCGCTGCCGACGACGTTCACCCAGACCCGGCCACCGGGCACGTCGACGTACCGCTCACCGGGCCGGAGTCGGGACGCACCACCGGATCCGTTCCGGCCCGGGGCGAGGACAGGAACGAGGCCGCCGGCGGTGAGGGCGCCGGTCGACCTGAGAACGCTGCGGCGGTTGATCATCGGGGGGAACTCTCCGCTCTCGTACGAGACTTGAAGATGCCGGGGCAACCCTCTAACACGCCGAAACGAACGGACATCGGCCACTTGACCTACTGGGAGCCCGACCCCGCCCCGGACCCCGACTGCCGCGACAGCGCGTCCCGTACGGCCTCGTCGCTGCGGGCCACCACCGCCGAGCCGTCCTCCGCCGTGATGATCGGCCGCTGGATCAGCTTCGGATGCGCGGCGAGCGCCGACACCCACCGCTCCCGCGAACTCGCGTCCCGCGCCCACGACTTGAGCCCCAGCTCCTTCGCCACAGCCTCCTGGGTGCGCGTGATGTCCCACGGTTCGAGCCCGAGCCGCTCCAGTACGTCCCTGATCTCGCCCTCGCTCGGCACGTCCTCCAGATAGCGGCGGACGGTGTACTCGGCCCCTTCGGCGTCGAGCAGACTCACGGCACTACGGCACTTGGAACAGGCCGGGTTGATCCAGATCTCCATGGTGTTCACGTTAGGCGAGACCCGCCCGGTCCGGCCCGGTGAGCGGCTTCGTGGCGCGGACGAGGGCGGAGTGCGTGCCGTCGGCGACGACGTCCGAGACGCTCAGACGCCCGCGGGGCCTCAGAACACGGAAGGTCTCGGCGAAGACGGCCGGCTTGTCGATGGACAGGTTGATCACGCAGTTGGAGATCACGACGTCGACGGTGTCCGCGGGGAGAGGGATCGCCCCGATACCCGCTCTGTTCGAATTTGATGCCGCCTCACGCATACCTCCCGGAGCTTGCGTGACACGACGGCAATATCCTTTCCCACCTGGGGATTTGGTGGGTCGTCGGGGTTCGCCCGTTGTCAGTGGCGGGCAGTAAACTAGGAGCAGTGTTCGAGGGTGTCGCCGGGGGGTCCGGACGGCGCCCTGACCGCGACAGGAGGATGTCCGTGCCCGCTGCCGCACTGAAGCCGAAGCCGTTGCCGACCCAGTCCACCGCGAAGCGTTCCGTCCAACTCGACCTGCCCTACGTGCCCGTGGAGAAGCGCCCGCTGCCGCCCGGGCGCCCGCGGGACTGGTACGTCACGCACAACCGCCGCCTCAAGGCGATGCGGCTGGCCATCGCCCTGCTCGACTCGGGCGTGTACGTCCCGAACCAGGCCCGCAACGAGACGATCCGCAGCACGGCCGAGCTGATCGGCGTCCACGCCCCGTCCGACACGACGTGTCACATGGTCCGAGCGCTGATGCGGTACTCGCGCTGAGCGGGTGGCGCCGGGTGCCCTGTGCTTCTTGGGCACCCGGCGCCGATGCTCACGCCCCCGGGGCTGCCGCCCCCGAACCCCCGCTTCGGCCTGAACGGCCTCGTCCTCAAACTCCCCCAGAGGGGGGACCCCCAGACGGGCTGGGGATGATGCCGACCGGAGCTCAAAAGGCTTGCCTCGTGCCCAGAGAATGCCGGCCCCTACGCTGGCAGAACGCGCGCCACTACGGCGACGGAACGCGCGTCCCCACGCCGCACAACACCCGCTCGTAGCTTGGCGGAACGCGCACCGCAACCCCGCCATGACGCTCGCCCCACGCCGAGGAAGGCGCGTCCCCACACCGCTGGAAACCGCGCCCCACGCCACCGAACCCCCACCCCTACCCCAACAACCCCCGCTCCACCGGCGTCCGAAACCGCGGCGTCACCCGAGTGACCCCCACCCACCCCCGCAACCGCTCCGCCGCCACCCCGATCGCGGCCTCCGCCTCCCGGCCGATGCCCTCGCCGTCGAGGATCCGCCAGACGATCTCGCCGTCCGGCCGCTGGGCCCAACCCCCCACCACCCGCCCGTCCCACCACACCGTCGGCCCCACGTTGCCGCTCCCGTCGAACAGCGCGGGGCGCAGCTCCGGTGCCAGGTACCAGTCCCGTTGCTGCCACCCCATCGCCGTCGGATCGAGCCCGGGCAGCAGGGCCGCCCACGGCTCCGCGGGACCGGCCAGGGGAGCCAGGTCGCCCGCGGCGACGTATCCCGTTCCCTCGTCCAGGGACACCGGCTCCGCGCCGATCGTCGTCAGGGCCCGGCGGACGTCCGTCACCCGCCAGCCCGTCCACCACTTCAGGTCGGCCTCGGTGGCGGGGCCGCACGCGGCGAGCCAGCGGCCGAGGAGCGCGGCCTGCGCCTCGGCGGCGTTCAGTTCGGGGTGTTCCGGCGCCACCGCCCAGCGGAACTGGCTCGATGTCCACGAGCCCAACGGCCGTCCCCGTACGACCTTTCCCTCCACGCCCAGCACCCTCAGCAGCCGGGTCGAGACCGTGTGGACGCCCTCGTAACTCTTCCCGGCCGCGTACACGAACTGTTCCCTCAACCTCGGTTCGTCCTGGGCGAGTTCGGCCGCCGTCGCCTGGCCGCGCTCAGCCAGCGCGGTCAACAGCGCGGCCTCGACCTCCTTCAGCCAGGCCGCGTCCGGCGCCCCGGCCTGCGCCATGTGCTTGAGCAGGGAGGCTCGTTCACGCGCGGCGACGGCGAGTCCGGTCGAGGCGTGGACGACGGCGGTCAGCTCGGCGGGGAACACGAACACCGTGTGCCGCATGCCGTGCATACGGAGCAGGGTGCGGTCCTCGTACAGGGCGCGGGTGGTCTCCGGGACGGTGAGGGAGGGGTCGGCGAGGCGGGCGCCCACCGCCAGGTACACCGTCGCGGGGTCCGTGCCGTGCAGGGCGACGAGGGAGTCGGCGACGGCCTCGGGGGTGGCGGCGTGGGTGGACGCGGCGAGGCGGTGGCGGAGGGCGAGGCGGGCTCGGCGCTCGGGGGTGGTGATGTGACGGGGGGTGCGACTCATCTCGACCTCGCCTCGAAGACGTCCACTTCTCGACCGACAGTAAACGTTCACCCGATCGACGTCCCCGAAATGCACCCCCACGCCGACCCGGTTTCACTGCGTAGCAACAGGCGGTGCCATCCCAGAAGGCGGCGGCATGCAAAGACACGGCACATGACCACCCCGGCCGACCGGGCGGAGCGGGGCCGCGCCGCGCGCAAACGCGTTGCCCGTTCCGCCCACGCCGGCTGGATCCCCTCCGTGGACCGCCCGGACCCCGTGGCCGTACTCGAACGACAGGGCCGGGACAGACTCCCGGAACTCCTCCCGATCCGGTACGGCCGCATGGCCGCCTCCCCCTTCGCGTTCCTGCGCGGCTCGGCCGCCGTGATGGCGGCGGACCTGGCGTCCCAGCCGCACACCGGCCTCACCGTCCAGCTCTGCGGCGACGCCCACCTCCTCAACTTCGGCCTGTACGCCTCCCCGGAACGCGCCCTGCTCTTCGACCTCAACGACTTCGACGAGACGTTCCCGGGCCCCTTCGAGTGGGACGTCAAGCGTCTCGCCGCGAGCGTGGCCGTCGCCGCCCGCGAGAGCGGCCACAGCGACACGAAGGCCCACCGCGCCGCGCTGGAGGCGACCGCCGCGTACCGTACGGCCCTCCGCGGTCTGGCCCGCAAGGGCGAACTCGCCGTCTGGTACGAGCGGATCGACGCCGACAGCCTGCTGCCGCTGGTCCGCTCCAGCCGCCACCGCCGCCGGGTGGAGTCCAGCCTCACCCGGGCCCGCCGCCGCACCAGCCTGCACGCCGTGGGCAAACTGACCGAGACCGTCGACGGCCGCCGCCGTATCGTCCACGACCCGCCCCTCCTGGAACCGGCCGGCGCCGCCGACATGGCCTCCCTGCGCAAGATCTTCAGCGACTACCGCTCCACGCTCTCCGAGGAACGCCGCCTGCTCCTCGACCGGTACCGCTTCGTCGACGCCGCCCGCAAGGTCGTCGGCGTCGGCAGCGTGGGCACCCGCTGCTTCATCGTGCTGCTCGCCGGCCGCGACCAGGACGACCCGCTGTTCCTGCAGATCAAGGAGGCGCGGAAGTCCGTACTGGAAGAGCACCTGCCGAACGGCCCGTACGTCCACCCCGGCCACCGGGTCGTGGCGGGCCAGCGCCTCCTCCAGGCGGCCAGCGACATCTTCCTCGGCTGGATGACGGGACCGCAGGGCCGTGCCTTCTACTGGCGCCAGCTCCGCGACATGAAGGGCTCCGCGGACGTCGCCGGCATGAGCCCACAGGCACTCACGGCCTACGCCCGCCTCTGCGGCAACGCCCTCGCCCGGGCCCACGCCCGCTCCGGCGACCGCGTCGCCATCGCCGCCTACCTGGGCAACAGCGACACGTTCGAACGAGCCGTGGCGGACTTCGCCCTGTCCTACGCCAGCCAGACGACCGCCGACCACGCCGCTCTCGGCGCGGCCGTGGCGGCGGGCGTGGTCACGGCGGCACCGGGCATCTGACCGCCCGTAGAAAAAGAAGATGCACACCGAGTGACCGACTCCCTACGCTGGAGACGCATTGCGGAGCAGGTCACCACCGTTTCACGCAGGGCAGGCGTCACCCTGCGGAGTCGGCGCTAGTCTCGTTCGCACCCAACCCACCGACGGTCGGCCGCCCACCCCAGCGCCTCGTCGGGACAGTGTTCGTACCGCTCAGACACCACACCCACGCCCACGGAGGCCCGTCATGGGCACCATCGTCATCTCCGGGACCGTCGTCCTGGTCGTCCTAGGATTCGGAAACCACGTCTGGTGGCTCGCCGCCGTCGCCGTGCTCTTCCTCTACGTGCGATACGGCAGGGACTCGACGTCGTCCACGTCATCGACCTCGTCCACGTCGTCCTCGTCGGGCGGCGGTTCCTCCTCGGGCAGCACCCCGTCGAGCTACCGCGCGTACCGCGACCGCCGTGACAAGCAGGCCAAGTGGGAGCGCCGTTACCAGCGCGAGCGCCCCCTGGAGTCCCGTCGGCAGGCCCGTCAGAAGAGCAAGTAGGAGACAGGGGCGCCCGTCACAACCCGGGGGCGCCCCACACCGGGAACCACCGGCTCAGGTCCTGCTCGATCCGCAGGTCGTTGCCGAGCATCGACTTGACCTGGAGTTCCAACGCGCTGTCGCGCCGCTGACCGTCACCGGCCAGCGGCGCGAACGGGAAGAACGTGCCGCGCTTGTACAGATAGACGAGAGCGAGCTTCCGCCCACTGTCATCCTCGAACCCGGCGAGCGAGCACAGGAGTTGAGGCCCGAAGCCGTTGACCTCCATCGCGCTGTTCACCGCGTGCAGATCGTTCACCAGCGCCGACAACTGATCGGGCGTCCGGCGCGAGACCAGCCACGAGTAGCCGTAGGCGTCCTGGGTCAACTCCACCGGCGGACCGGTGCGTTCGGCATCCGCGTCGAGCAGCGCCTGCACCTCCCGGTGCGTCTGCTCGAACGCCCCGCCCTCCACCGTCGCGAAGCACACCGCACCGCGCCCGGTCGCCCGGAACCCGGCCGCCGCCTCCAGCGTCACCGCCGCCGAGGGCAGCGCGAACAGCTGGTCCAGATTGGGAGCGACCGGTTTCGTACGGCCGAGCAGGATGTCCAGCAATCCCATCCTCAGTCCGCCTTCCCGATACCGGGCACCGCCGCCTCACCCAACTCGGCGGAGATCCGCCCCAGTTGGTCGAGCCGCTGCTCCAGGCTCGGGTGGGTCGAGAAGAACCGCGAGATACCGGGCTCGGCGCCGTTCGCCGGGCTGAAGTAGAAGGCGTTGAAGGCCTGCGCGGTCCGCAGGTCCTTGGTCGGGATCCGGGCGATGTCCCCGTCGACCTTGGTGAGCGCGGACGCCAGCGCCGAGGGCTTGCCGGTGAGCAGGGCCGCCGCCCGGTCCGCCGCCAGCTCCCGGTACCGGGACAACGCCCTGATCAGCAGGAAGCTGATCGCGTACACGGCCGCCGAGATGCCCATGATCCCCGCGAAGATCGCGAGGGTGTTCTGGTCCTTGCGCCCCCGGAAGATCTGCGAGTAGAACGCGAACCGCACCATCAGCCCGGCGAGCACCCCGAGGAACGACGCCACCGTGATCACGGCCACGTCCTTGTGCGCCACGTGCGACAACTCGTGCGCGAGCACGCCCTCCAGCTCGGCCGGCTCCAGCCGCCGTAGCAGACCGGTGGTCACGCAGACGACGGCGTGGTCGGCGTTCCGCCCGGTGGCGAAGGCGTTCGGCATGTCGATGTCGGAGACGGCGACGACGGGCTTGGGCATGTCGGCCACGGCACACAGCCGGTCGATCACACCGTGCAGCTCGGGATACTCCTCCCGCTCCACGATCCGCCCGTGCATCGCGTACAGCGCGATCCGGTCGGAGAACCAGTACTGCGCGACGAGCAGCCCGCCCGCCAGCACCACGACCAGCACCCAGGACTTCAGCAACACGATCAGCGCGGCCACGAACGCCACGTACAACAGCCCGAGCAGGAACAGCGTCAGACCCATACGTATGGTCAACCGCCGGTCGCTCCGGAAGCGGCTCTGCATCTGCCATCACCCCGCAGTCAGGCACTCGTCCCACCGCCCAGTGTGCACCCGGCGCTTCCCATGAAGTGGTCCCGATCGGCCCTAGGCGGAGCAAAAGGTCCCCGGAACACCTGAGAATCCGATGAGCGCGCGGGGGCCCAGGTCAGCCGCTGAGCCCGGCCTCCCACAGCCGCCGCGTCAGCACGTACTCGCTGAACAGCTGCCGCGCCCGCCCGAGCAGCTCACCCACCTCGGCGTCCCCGGGCGTCATCCCCTCCTCCAGATGCCACCGCTGCACCACCTGCGCACCCCAGGCCCGCAACCGCTCGTCCGGATCATCGAGCACGGTCACGGCGGCCCGCAGCCGCACGATCCCGCCCCGCGCGTCCAGCAGCCGGAACGCCGCGACGCGCACATGCCGGGGCCACCCCTTGGGCCACCCACCCGCGAGCCGTTCCATGAGCGGCCCGTCCGGCACCAGCCCGGCCGAGGGCAACAGCGCGAGCGTCGCCTCCCGCACGACCCCGGGCGCCGGATCATCGAGCAACGGCACCATCCGCCGTACGTCCACGACGTCCAGCGCCCGCAACCCGGCCACGGCCCGTGCCCGCACGGCACCACGCGGATGCGAGACGAGCGGCCACAACAACGCCGCATCCCCCCGCTCCCCACACTCGGCAAGCCCGATCACGGCCCCCGGCACAGGCTCCGCCGCAAGGCACCAGGCCCGGTACAACGCCAACGGATCACCCCCACCCTGCCGCACGACATACCGAGCACAGGCCCGCACGACCCCCGACCGATCCCCGAGAAACCCCTCGGCCCGATCCGCCCGCCCCGCCGCCCGCAACGCGGTGACCCCACTCGCCCGGGCCCGCGGATTCCGCGCCCCGAGCAGCGGTTCGAGCACCTCGCCGTAGCCGCCCGTCTTCGCTACGGCGGCCAGCGCGGCCTCCGCACACAGGTTCTGTACGACGGCGTCGGTGTCCCGGGCGGCGGCGCGGGCGAGTTCGGCGGGGGAGAGGAGGCCCTCCTCGACGGCGAGCCGGTGGACGTGACGACGCACGGCACGGTCGGCGTCCGTGAAGAGGGGAGTGAGCTGTTCGCGGGACGCCCGGCGCAGCACCTCGTCGAGCAGTTCGATGGCGAAGGCACCCCGCCCCCGCCGCCCGAAGAGCAGAATCAGCGGCGCGAGCGCGACGCCGGTTTCCACGTCGAGAGCCGCACGGAGCAACTCCCGCGCCCGCTCCCGCACTTGCCCGACCCAGTCGGCACACCGCACGACGACCAGCGGCAGCAACGCCGGGTCCCCGACCGCCTGTTGGAGCGCCGCCTCCCGAATCCTGCCGTCGCGGTGGCACAGGTCGATCGCCAGCCGAGGCTGAACGAGGCCGGAGGGCGCGTACGACTCACGCCGCAACGCCTCGTCCAGCCGAAGCCACGCGAGGGGATCCCCGAGATCGATCTTCGCGCTGATGATCTCGTCCATCTCTAGTACGGCGCCCGGAAGTTGACGTACCCCAGCACCACGATGACCGCGACGACACTCCCCAGGACGACCGCCGTAGATATCCAGGACGACCGCCGAGGCCCCACCCCCTCGGGCTCACCCCGGAACGGCACCGGCCCCGGAGGGTTCTCCTTCCACCGGGCGGCCAGCATCCGAGCCCGAGCGGACGGCTCCTTGTGCTCGGCCCCGTCGGCCCACTTGAGGTCGAACTCCCGCTCCTCGTCGCCCTGTTGTTGTCCCATCCCCGTTGCCCCTCCCGGAAAACAGTCTGCGTAGACCAGTCTGCGTGAACCAGTCTGCGTACGACGGTGCCCCCGCCTCTCCGAAGAGAGACGGGGGCACCCGACGATCGGTTCGATCGGTTGGATCACACGTCGAAGTACAGCTCGAACTCGTGCGGGTGCGGACGCAGCTGCAGCGGCGCGATCTCGTTCGTGCGCTTGAAGTCGATCCACGTCTCGATCAGGTCGGGCGTGAAGACGTCGCCCGCGAGCAGGAACTCGTGGTCGGCCTCAAGGCGGTCGAGGACGGCCGGGAGGGAGGTCGGGACCTGGGCGACGCCCGCGTGCTCCTCGGGGGCCAGCTCGTAGAGGTCCTTGTCGATCGGCTCGGCCGGCTCGATCTTGTTCTTGATGCCGTCCAGGCCCGCCAGCAGCAGCGCGGAGAAGGCGAGGTACGGGTTGCCGGAGGAGTCGGGCGCGCGGAACTCGACGCGCTTGGCCTTCGGGTTGGAGCCCGTGATCGGGATACGCATCGCGGCGGAGCGGTTGCGCTGCGAGTACACCAGGTTGACCGGCGCCTCGAAGCCCGGCACCAGGCGGTGGTACGAGTTCACCGTCGGGTTGGTGAACGCGAGCAGCGACGGGGCGTGCTTGAGGATGCCGCCGATGTAGTAGCGGGCGAGGTCCGACAGACCCGCGTAGCCGGCCTCGTCGTAGAAGAGCGGGGTGCCGCCCGCCCACAGCGACGAGTGGACGTGCATGCCCGAGCCGTTGTCGCCGAAGATCGGCTTCGGCATGAAGGTCGCGGTCTTGCCGTTGCGCCAGGCCACGTTCTTCACGATGTACTTGAAGAGCTGGAGGTCGTCGGCCGCGGCGAGCAGCGTGTTGAACTTGTAGTTGATCTCGGCCTGGCCGGCGGTGCCCACCTCGTGGTGCTGGCGCTCGACCTGGAGGCCGGACGCGGCCAGCTCCAGGGAGATCTCCGCACGCAGGTCGGCGAAGTGGTCGACCGGCGGGGTCGGGAAGTAGCCGCCCTTGTAGCGGACCTTGTAACCGCGGTTGTCCTCGACCGCACCGGTGTTCCAGGCGCCCGCCTCGGAGTCGATGTGGTAGAAGGACTCGTTCGCCTTGGTCTCGAAGCGCACGCTGTCGAAGACGTAGAACTCGGCCTCGGGACCGAAGTACGCGGTGTCCGCGATACCGGTGGAGGCGAGGTACGCCTCGGCCTTCTTCGCCACGTTGCGCGGGTCACGGGAGTACTGCTCGCCCGTGATCGGGTCGTGGATGAAGAAGTTGATGTTGACCGTCTTGTCGCGGCGGAAGGGGTCCACGCGCGCGGTCGACAGGTCGGCGCGGAGCGCCATGTCGGACTCGTGGATGGCCTGGAAGCCGCGGATCGAGGAGCCGTCGAAGGCGAGTTCCTCGTCCGGGTCGAAGGCCGTCGCCGGCAGCGTGAAGTGCTGCATCACACCCGGCAGATCGCAGAATCGGACGTCGACGAACTTGACGTCCTCGTCCGCGATGAACTTCTTGGCCTCGTCGGCGTTCTGGAACATCCAGCTCCTCCTACTCCCGACCGTCCGTGCCGGGGTGGTAGTTCGTTCGTGCGGCCAGTGCGGTGGCACACGCTGGGCCCGACCTTAGGGACGGGGGATTTCTCAAGCGTGACCCATTTGTTTCGCCCAGGTTAACCGGTCTTGGGCCCGCTGGCCCCTCCTGTCCGCATGGCAGAACGCGGGCAGTACCGTGGACGGGTGGACAACAGGGATGCAATCGGCTCATGGCTCTCCGGGCCCCGTGAGGCCGCGGAGCGAGCAGGTGTCGACTTCGGCTACCGCGGTGAGCAGCTGGGCCTGCCCGAGGACGGCCCCGGCTCGATCGCCCGCCCGGGCCGCCGGCTCGGCGCCCTCGCCGTCGACTGGGCCCTGTGCCTGTTGATCGCATACGGCCTGCTCACCCACGGCTACAAGCCGGGGGCCACCGGCAACTGGGCCCTCCTCGTCTTCTTCGTCCTCAGCGCCCTCACGGTCGGCACGATCGGCTTCACCCCGGGCAAGCGCCTCTTCGGCCTCCGCGTGTACGCCCTCGACACCGGCCGCCCCAACCCCCTCCGCACCCTGCTCCGCACCGCCCTCCTCTGCATCGCGATCCCGGCCCTGATCTGGGACCGGGACGGACGGGGGCTGCACGACCGGTTGGCGCGCACGGTGGAGGTCCGGATCTAGAAGGAACCGGATCTAGAAGGAAGCAGTAGTCGTACGACTAAGGGGGCGCCCGGAGCGATCTGGGCGCCCCCTTTCGCCGTGCCGGGTGCCTCTTTTCCGTGCCGGTCGGGTGGTCTCGGCCCGGGGTGCGGTCGAGGGCGGGTCCGGCCGGGGACACTCCCTGTTCCCGACGGAGGTGGTGGGCAGGATGCCGGAAGGCGACAAGTCGACGATCGTGACCCGGGCGCCGGGGGTCGCGGAGATCGCGGCCCGGCACACGGACGAGGCGGAGACCGCGCGGCGGCTCTCGCCGGAGGTGGTCCGGGCGGTGCTGGACGCCGGGTTCGCGCGGCACTTCGTACCGGTGGCCCATGGCGGCGAGGCCGGTGGTTTCTCCGAACTGACCTCCGCGGTCGGCCTGGTGGGCGAGGGCTGCACCTCCGCCGCCTGGGCCGCCTCGCTGGCTGCCTACGCCGGGCGGTACGCGGCGTTCCTCCCAGCCGAGGGCCAGGCGGAGATCTGGGCGGACGGTCCCGACGTCCTGCTGGCCGGCGCGCTCATGCCGTCCGGCAAGGCGGAGCCCGTGGCCGGGGGCTGGCGGCTGAGCGGTGAGTGGAAGTACATCAGCGGGGTGCACTTCGCCGACTGGGCACTGGCCTGCGCGGCGGTACCGGCGGAGCGGCCCGAGGACCCCGACGTACGCCCCGAGGTGCGGTTCTTCGCCGTGCCGCGCACGGACTTCTCGATCGAGGACAGCTGGTTCACCGTAGGGATGCGCGGGACGGGCAGCGACACCCTGGTCCTCTCCGACGCCTTCGTGCCCGAACACCGCACCCTGGCCCGCTCGGTGGTGCACGCGGGCCGGGCCCCCGCCTCGGACGCCCGCTGCCACATCGTCCCGATGCACGCCGTGAACGCCCTGCCGTTCGCCGCCCCGCTGGTCGGCGCGGCCCGGGGCGCGCTGCGGGCCTGGATCGCGCGGACCGGTGCGCGCGTCGACCGCCGCGGCCAGGCCGTGGGCGAGAAGCCCTCGACCCAGGTCGCGCTGGCCCGCTCGGCCGCCGAGGTGGACGCCGCCGAACTCCTGATCCTGCGTACGGCGGCGATCGCCGACGGCGCGGAGAAGTACCCACCGGGCGGTGAGGCAGCGGTCCGGGGCGCCCGGGACCTGGCACTGGCGGTGGAGTTGTTGGTCTCGGCGGTAGACCGCGTCTTCCGTGCCAGCGGCACGTCCGGGCAGTCGTCTTCCGACCCGGTGCAGCGCTTCTGGCGCGATGTGAACAGCGCCGCGTCACATGTCGCCCTGTCCTTCGAGACGACGGGCGCGGCATACGGTGCGTGGGCGTTGTCCGGGGAGGAGCGGGGGGCGGGTGCGGTGCGCTGATCCGACCCCGCCCGGCTCCTACCCCGGGCCGGTTCCGGCGCCGGTTGCCGGTGCGCCGAGCCGGCCCCGATCCCGGATGACCGGTGCGCTTGGCTCCGATCCCGATCCCGTCCCCGGTTGTCGGAGCGCTGATCTCGGCTCCGGTCCCGGCCCGATCGAGGCCCGTCCCCGGTTGCCGGTGTGCCGGTCGCGGTCCGAGTTCCGGCCCCGACCTCGTCCTCGGCCCGGTCTGGACCGGCCCCCACCGCCGTCCGGCCTCGGGCCGGCCCCGATCCCGGATGCTGGTGCGCGGGTCCGAGCCTGGCCGCGGCTCCGACCCCCGCTCCGGCCCTGGCCGTGCCGCGGCCCCGATCTCGGCCCTGTTTCAACCTGGCCCCGGTTGCCGATACGCCGATCTGATCCCCCCACCCCCACCCTCGCCCCAGTTGCCGGTCCACGACCCTGCCCGCATAGTCGATCTGGACCCGGGTGGCGGTCCCGATCACTGTCGGTGAGCCGCATCCGAGGCTGGCCCGAGGCTGCTGAACCCGCGGTGGCCTCCCGCGAGGCCCGACAGGTGGTGCACCGTCATGCCGGAGCGTCAGGAAGTACTGGAGACAGCACGCGCGACTGTGGCGCCAGAGGAGTTCCGGGCGGCGATGGCCCGGTTCCCCTCGGGTGTCGTGGTCGTGACCACGTGCTGCGAGGACGGGACCCCGCGCGGCTTCACGGCCAGTTCCTTCTGCTCGGTCTCGCTGGAGCCGCCGATGGTCCTGGTCTGTCTGGCGAACTCCGCCGACTCGGCGCCGTCGTTCGGGCACTGCGACCGCTTCGCCGTGAGCGTGCTGGCCCCGGCTCACCGCCCGCTCGCCGTGCGCTTCGCGACCAAGGGCGGCGACAAGTTCGCCTCCGGCGGCCTGCGCACCAGCCCCGACGGCCTGCCCACCGTCGACCGCGCCCTGTCCGAGTTGGACTGCACCGCCCACGCACGTCACCCGGCCGGGGACCATACGGTCCTGATCGGCCGGGTGACGGGAGTGCGACTGGGGGAGGGGTCCCCGATGGTGTATTACGACCGGGGGTTCAGGACCCTGGCCTGACGGGGATCGGCTTACGACGGAGGGGCGCCCGGACTGATCCGGGCGCCCCTCCGTCGTAGAGCCATGCAAGCCGTGTGTGCAGGCTCAGCGGGCCTTGCCGCCGCCGCCCTTAGGCAGCTTCATGCCCTTCGGCATCGGGCCCTTGGGGAGCGGCATGTTGCTCATCAGGTCGCCCATCGCGCGCAGGCGGTCGTTGGTCGCCGTCACCTGCGGGCCGGTCAGGACGCGCGGGAGTTTCAGCATCGTCGTGCGGACCTTCTTGAGCGGGATCTGGCCCTCGGCCGTGCCGACCATCACGTCGTGCACCGGGACGTCCGCGACGATGCGGTTCATCTTCTTCTTCTCGGCGGCCAGCAGGGACTTCACCCGGTTCGGGTTGCCCTCGGCGACCAGGACGATGCCGGCCTTGCCGACCGCGCGGTGCACCACGTCCTGGCTGCGGTTCATCGCCACCGCCGGAGTCGTCGTCCAGCCCCGGCCGATGTTGTCCAGTACCGCCGCGGCCGCGCCCGGCTGGCCCTCCATCTGCCCGAAGGCCGCCCGCTCGGCGCGTCGTCCGAAGACGATCGCCGCCGCGAGGAAGGCGAGCAGCAGGCCGAGAATGCCCAGATAGATGGGGTGACCGAGCAAGAAGCCGATCGCGAGGAAGACACCGAAGGTGGCAATTCCGACAGCCGCGAGTACAAGACCGATCGTCTTGTCGGCCTTGCGCGTCATCTTGTACGTCAGAGCGATCTGCTTGAGTCGCCCGGGGTTCGCAGCGTTTTCCGCTGTCGTGTCCTTCCTCGCCATGCGAGGAAGTCTACGTGCCCGCGGGAGCGCCGACGACGGCGGTGCCCGCAGGGTGGGGATTCAGGAGTGCGAGATCAGGGCCTGCTCGATGACGAGCTGTGCCTCGACCCGGTCCTTGGCGCGGCGGCGGTCCTCCAGGACGGAGGTCCACGCGTTGCGGCGGGCGGTGCGCTGGCCGCTGCTCAGCAGCAGCGACTCGACCGCGCGCAGGGCGTCGGTGACGGACGGGATGGCGGTGGCACGGACGGGCGCGGCCTGCATCGTGGAGGTCCCCCCTCGGAACAGCTCTGGGTATGGGTCTACGTGCTGTAAATCCATTGTCACTGTTTGGTGTTACCAGGGCGTGACCGACCGGTCAAACACCAATGAAGCCTTGATGCGCGGGGCCGAAACGCTGACGCGGCCCTGATGGACGCCCTCAACTGGGAGGACGGTCAGGACCGCGTCGTAGCGGGGTGCTACCCGCGAGTAGCTACTTGTGCGCGAATTCACACAGCTGTAGGCGGACCGGGGCAGGCCCGGGTCACACCGCCTGCGAGGCCACGTACGCGCCCCGCTTCTCGATCGCCATCTGGTACAGGCGCCCGGCACGATACGACGAGCGCACCAGCGGGCCGGACATGACACCGGAGAAGCCGATCTGGTCGGCCTCCTCCTTCAGCTCGACGAACTCGTGCGGCTTCACCCAGCGCTCCACGGGGTGGTGCCGTACGGACGGCCGCAGGTACTGCGTGATGGTGACCAACTCGCAGCCCGCCTCGTGCAGTTGGCGCAGCGCCTCGCTGACCTCCTCGCGGGTCTCGCCCATGCCGAGGATCAGGTTCGACTTCGTGACCAGACCGTAGTCGCGGGCCTCGGTGATGACCTTGAGCGAGCGGTCGTAGCGGAAGCCGGGGCGGATGCGCTTGAAGATGCGGGGGACCGTCTCGACGTTGTGCGCGAAGACCTCGGGGCGGGAGGAGAAGACCTCGGCGAGCTGCTCCGGGACCGCGTTGAAGTCGGGGGCCAGGAGCTCCACCTTGGTGCGGCCGGCCTCGCGGGACTCCGTCTGCTGGTGGATCTGGCGGACCGTCTCCGCGTACAGCCAGGCGCCGCCGTCCTCCAGGTCGTCGCGGGCGACGCCGGTGATCGTGGCGTAGTTGAGGTCCATGGTGACGACGGACTCGCCGACCCGGCGCGGTTCGTCGCGGTCCAGGGCCTCGGGCTTGCCGGTGTCGATCTGGCAGAAGTCGCAGCGCCGCGTGCACTGGTCGCCGCCGATGAGGAAGGTCGCCTCGCGGTCCTCCCAGCACTCGTAGATGTTGGGGCAGCCGGCTTCCTGGCAGACCGTGTGCAGACCCTCGCTCTTCACGAGCGCCTGCATCTTCGTGTACTCGGGACCCATTTTCGCCCGGGTCTTGATCCACTCGGGCTTGCGCTCGATGGGGGTCTGGGCGTTCCGGACCTCCAGGCGCAGCATCTTGCGTCCGTCGGGTGCGACTGCGGACACATCGGCTCCCTGTAGCTTCGATTCTTCGGCGTACACCAGGGTACGCCCGTGATTTCCGACCCCCGCCTTGAGGCCAACCTCAGAGCGGAAAGTCACATTCCCGGGTCAGGCGGTCGCCTTCTCGATCTCCCGGGGCTTCAGGTCCGCGTGCTCCAGTACGTCCTTCAGGTGCCGTTCCACCACCGGCAGCACCTCGTCGATCGTCACGTCGCGGCCCAGCTCGGCGGCCAGGGAGGCGACCCCCGCGTCGCGGATCCCGCACGGGATGATGCGGTCGAACCAGCGGTTGTCCGGGTTCACGTTCAGGGCGAAGCCGTGCATCGTGACGCCCTTGGCGACGCGGATGCCGATCGCGGCGATCTTGCGGTCCTCGCGGCGCTGGCCGGCGTTCGAGGGGGCGTACTCCGGGCCGTTCATCCGCGGGTCGAACTCCTCGTCGTGCAGACGGGGGTCGAAGTCGAGGGACAGGCCGCCGATCGACGGACGTTGCTCGACCGGGTCGCCCAGGATCCACACGCCGCTACGGCCCTCGACCCGGCTGGTCTCCACGCCGAACTCCGCGCACACCCGGATCAGCGCCTCCTCCAGGCGTCGTACGTGCGCGACGACGTCCACCGGGCGGGGCAACTGCTGGATCGGGTAGCCGACGAGCTGGCCCGGGCCGTGCCAGGTGATCTTGCCGCCGCGGTCGACGTCGATGACCGGGGTGCCGTCCAGCGGGCGCTCGTTGTCCTGGGTGCGGCGGCCCGCCGTGTAGACCGGCGGGTGTTCCAGCAGTAGCACGGTGTCGGGGACCTCGTCCGCGAAGCGGGCCGCGTGCACCCGGCGCTGCTCGTCCCACGCCTCCTGGTACTCGACGGCGTCCGCGCCGAAGCCCATCCGGACGAACCGCAACTCACCCACGGCAAGCGCCTCCTCAGCAGCACCTATGAGTCGTAAGGCACGAAACATGCCTACGCCACTGTACGACCGACCGCTGACAGCGCTCCGGGCGGCCGGGACCGTCAGCCCTACGACCAATCCTCACACGATCGGATGAATGCACGTCGGAATGTGCGACGGGATGCTTACGCTCCGCTACATTCGCGCCGTTCACGAGGCCAAAAGGGCTGCTCACAGGCAATCCGGGCAGGCAGTGGCCGCATCGGCCTCTGTTGGGGCCCGAAAGGCAGGAGACCGCACCGCAGATGACGGAACGACCCGCGCAGCGCACTCCCAACCGTCAGCTCGCCGCGCTCATCGCAGAAGCGGGGTTCTCCAACGCAGGTCTCGCCCGTCGCGTGGACCAGCTCGGTCTGGAGCACGGACTCGATCTCAGATACGACAAGACATCCGTCACCCGGTGGCTGCGCGGACAGCAGCCCAGAGGCACCACGCCCGCCCTCATCGCCGAGGTCTTCACCCGCAGGCTCGGCCGCCGGCTCACCGCCCAGGACCTCGGGCTCGACGCCTGTGCGCCGGTGTACGCCGGGCTCGAATTCGCCGCGACCCCCGAGGAGGCCGTCGACATCGTCAGCGGGCTGTGGCGCAAGGACTCCGGCAGCCACGCCGAGCTCCGCAAGATCGCCTTCACCCCGGCCGGGCTCGTGGTGCCCAGCCGGGACTGGCTCATCGGCCGTGCCGACGACCGCGTCGGCCGCGCCGAACCCGCCAACCGCGTGCCCCCGCAGGGCCGCCCCGCCGTCCCCCGCCAGCGCGGTCAGGCCGCCGAGCGCGGGCCCGGCCAAAAGGTCACCGGCGGCGACATCTCCGCCCTCCGCTCGGTCGGCGAACTCTTCCGCACCCTCGACAACGCCTACGGCGGCGGCCACGCCCGGCAGGCCCTCGTGCGCTACCTGGAGCACGAGACCGAGCCGATGCTGCGCGGCACCTACGGTGAGCAGACCGGCCGGCGCCTGTTCGCCGCGGCGGCCGACCTCACCCGGCTCGCGGGCTGGACCTCGTACGACATCGCCGCGCACGGGCTCGCCCAGCGGTACTTCGTGCAGGCGCTCAGGCTCTCGCAGGCCGCCGGGGACCGGGCCTACGGCTCGTACGTGCTCATGACCATGAGCCGGCAGGCCGTCTATCTCGGGCACGGACGGGAGGCCGTACAGCTCGCGCGGGTCGCGCAGCAGGGGGTCGGGACCAGCGCGCCGCCCGTCGTGCAGGCGCTGCTGCACTCCGTGGAGGCGCGGGCGCACGGGGTGCTCGGGGAGGTGCGGGCGTGCACCTCCGCGCTCGTGCGGGCCGAACGCGCCCTCGAAACCGCGCGCGCCGGGGACGAAGTGCCGTACTGGGCACGGTTCTTCGACGAGGCGCAGCTCGCCGACGAGTTCGGGCACGCGCATCGGGATCTGCAGCAGTTCCGGGCGGCTGCCCAACACGCGGAACGTTCCCTGCAGTTGCGGGCGCCTGCGTTCGCCCGAAGCCGGCTGTTCTGCCGGGTCGTTCTCGCCTCCGCCCGGCTCGGGCTCGGTGAGCTCGACCAGGCCTGTGCGTTGGGGGCGGAGGCGGCGGGGCAGGCCGTGGAGATGCGGTCCGTGCGGGCGGTCGAGTATGTGCGGGACTTCGAGCGGCGGCTTGAGCCGTACAAGGACGCGGCGCCGGTGCGGGGGTATCGCGACAAGGTCGCGGCCTTCGGGTGAGGTGGGTGGGCGCGACTGTGCGGCTCCGTTGTGGCTGGTCGCGCCCACGCGGCGGAGCCGCACATCGATACGGCCCCGCGCCCCTGAAAGATCTCAGGCGGCCTGTGTTGTCGGGACCGGGTCTGCTCGGTGCATCGGGGCCGCCGCGCCCAGGTCCGCCAGGATCGCCGTCGACGCTCGGTGACCCGAGTGCAGGGCTCCCTGGACCGTGCTCGTGTCCCGGTGGTCGCCGCACACGTACAGGCCGGCCAACAGGCGTACGGGGCGCCGTAGATCGTGCGGTGGCCGCATGACGGGCACGGCCGTGGCGGTGTGGTGCACGGCGAGGGTCTCCCAACGGGTGGTCGAGGTGCCGTAGAGGCGGGACAGATGCATGCGTACGGCGGTCTCGACGTCCGGTGGGGGAGGGCCCAGGACCGTCGACGACACGAGCGCGCGGCCTGCCGGTGCGCGGCTCGGGTCGACCTCGCTGACGATCGCCGTGTGGGCGACCGGGCCACCGCGGTCGGAGTCCAGGAGGAGGGCGGCTCCGGTCGTGGGCGGGTCGTCGGCCGTGTGGTGGACCACCGTCACCGGGTGGAAGTCCGGTACGCGCAGGCCGGGCAGGAGTTCGGCCGCCGCGCGCGCGTCCGTCGCGACCAGGACCGCCCGGCAACGGATCTCGCCGTGCTCGGCCGTGGTCACCGACGTCGTCGATACGGCCGTCACGCGCACGCCGGTGTGCACGGTGCCCGGCGGCAGCGCGGCGGCGAGCACCTCGGGCAGCATCTCCGCGCCGCCCTCCGGCAGACACAGCCGCCCGCCCGCGAAGGCCCGCAGCGCGAGGTCCGCGCACCGGCTGGAGGTCGTCAGCTCCGGGTCGCACAGCAGCGCGGCGAGCAGGGGGCGCAGGAAGCCGTCGATGGTCCGCGCGGGCACCCCGCGGGCGGCGAGCGCCTGCCCGGCCGCCAACTCGGGCCGGGACAGGATGCGTTCGACCGGTGTGCTCGCCAACCGGGTCAGCGCGGTGCCGAGTCGGGCCTGGTCGACGGGGCCGCCGAGGGGGGCGGTGGAGCGGGGCCTGGGCACGGTCGAGGAGCCCGGGGTGACCTCGGGCCGGTCCTTGAGCGCGGGCCCGCCCCAGGAGGAGTCCGCCCGGTTCCAGGGCGTCAGCCCGCCCCGAGAGGGACCCGTTCGGTCCCTGAGCGCCGGTCCGCCACGGGAGGCTCCCAACCGGTACCTGAACGTCAGCCCGCTCCCGGAAGCACCCGCCCCGCCCCACGGAGACCCCGTACGCACCCTGGGTACCGCCCCCACCCGAGGGGCGCTCGCCAGGGCGCGTACCGCGTGGAATGCGCCCCACGCGCTCCCTCCGGGCGCCGGGGTGCCCGCGTGGTGGTGGCGGCCGTCGCTGTGGAGGAGGACCCCCGGGGTGAAGGGGCGCAGCACCAGGGCGTCGAGGCCCGGGGTGAGGCGTAGTTCGGGGTATGCGGTGGACAGGAACTGTCCGATCCGGTCGAGCCGGAAGCCGTCGACCTTCTCGGTCGACATACGGCCCCCCACGTAAGGGGCGGCCTCCAGGACTGCGGTCGTTACTCCTGCGCTGATCAGCCGATGCGCCGCGGCGAGTCCGGCGACCCCGGCTCCCACGACGACGACGTCCGCCTGGTACGCGGGCTCAAGCACGTGCCCCTCCTAGAGGTTGCGCGGCCGGTGGAGTCGTCATGCCCCCAACAGCCTCCAGGGATACCCGAGTTCGGGTCGAGGTTAGGGCCGTGATCGGTCAAGGGCAGTCGCGCATACGCAGGGCACGGTCGCACGGCGGTCGCATACGGTCGCCGAGCGTCATCATCGGGGGTCGAACGGTCATCGCCGCGCACCCGCCCTTCGCTCGGCTTTCACAGCGCCGCCCGGATCGCCCCCTCGATCTCCGGGAACGCGAACGTGAACCCCGACTCCAACAGCCGCTTCGACAGCACCCGTTGACTCCCCAGCACATCCCCCGACATCTCGCCGAGGACCAGCTTCAGCGCGGGCGCCGGCACCGTGAAGAGGGACGGGCGGCGCAGCACACGCCCCATGGCCGCGGAGATCTCACGGTTCGTCAGCGGGTTCGGCGCGGTGAGGTTGAAGGGGCCGGACAGCCCGTCCGTGTCGATGAGATGCCGGATCGCCGCCACCTCGTCGTGCAGCGCGACGAACGACCAGTACTGCCGCCCGTTGCCGAACCGCCCGCCGAGTCCCGCCTTGTAGAGAGGGAACAGCTTGGCCCACGCCCCGCCCTCACGCGCCACGACCAGCCCGGTCCGCGCGAACACCGTCCGTACGCCCGCCTCCTGCACGGGCGCCGTGGCCTCCTCCCACTCCACGCACAGCGAGGGCAGGAAACCGTCCCCGGGCGGCGCCTCCTCGTCCACGGCACGGTCGCCCGTCTCGCCGTAGAAGCCGATCGCGCTGCCGTTCACCCACACCCGCGGCGGCCGGTCCAGTGCGGCCACGGCCTCCGCGAGGGCCGCCGTGCCGAGCACGCGGCTGTCCCGGACCTGCTTCTTGTAGGCGTCCGTCCAACGGTGGTCGCCGACCCCCGCACCGGCGAGATTGACCACCGCGTCGCACCCGTCGAGCCCGGCCGCGTCCACGTACTGGCCCTCGGGGTCCCAGCACACCTCGTCCGCGCCCCGGGCGCCGCGCCGCACCAGGCGCACCACCTCGTGCCCGTCCGCGGTCAGGGACCGGACCAGTGCGCTGCCGATGAGACCGGAGGCGCCGGTCACCGCGATTCGCGAGCGTTCCATGGCACCCATCCTGCCTCGTTGATCCATAAAACCCCCATGAGGACAGCGCCGCCCCCGCCGTACCCTGGCCCACATGTCCGAGCCGAACATACGCACAGCCCTGCCCGACGACGACGAGGAACTCGGCGCGCTGGACCGCGCCACCTGGTCCCACCTGCACGCGGTCATGCCCCGCCCGCAGCCGCCGTACGCCCCCTTCTTCGACGAGCGGCACGCGCCCGACGACCATCTGGTCGCCGAACTGGACCGCCGGATCGTCGGCTACATCCGGCTGGCCTTCCCTACCGAGCTGGCCTGCAACGCGCACGTCCGGCAGATCCAGGGGCTCGCCGTCGCCGACGAGGCGCGGGGACACGGGGTCGGCCGGGCGCTGGTCCGGGCCGCCGTCGAGGAGGCCCGGCGCCGGGGCGCACGCCGGCTCACGCTGCGCGTGCTCGGGCACAACGCACCCGCGCGGCGGCTCTACGAGGCCGAGGGGTTCGCCGTCGAGGGCGTACTGCCCGAGGAGTTCCTGCTCGACGGGAAGTACGTCGACGACGTCTTCATGGGCCGCGCCCTCTGACGCAGGGCTTGATCTACGACTGACGTAGGACTTGATCTACGACTACGTAGGGCTTGATCTACGACGTGACCAGGTCGCCCGTGTCCACCTGGGCCGTCGCGGTAGCCGCCCGTTGCGCGTCCCCGGAGACCTCGTCGGCCGTCAGCACGTACCCCGTCTCGTTGTCCGAGGTGGAGCGGGCGAAGACGACGCCGTAGACCTTGCCGCCGGTGGTCAGGAGGGGGCCGCCGGAGTTGCCGGGGCGGACGGTGGAGCGGATCGAGTAGATCTCGCGGGTGACCGTCCCGTTGTTGTAGATGTTCTGGCCGGTCGCGTTCACGCGGTTGGCGACGGTCGCGGCCTGGAGGTTCAGGTCGCCGTCCTGGGGATAACCGGCCACCACGGCCGAGTCGCCGCGCGCCGCGCTGTCGTCGAAGCTCAGCACGGGCGCGGACAGCCCCGGCACGTACAGCACGGCGACGTCCTTCTGCGGGTCGAAGAGGACCACCCGCGCCTCGTACGACCGCCCGACCCCGCCGATGCGGACGGTCGGGTCGTCGATGCCCGCCACCACGTGCGCGTTGGTCATCACGTGCTGCGGGGCGTACACGAAGCCGCTGCCCTCGCGGCCCTGGGTGCCCGAGGAGCCCTCGATCTTGACGGTGCTCCGCTTGGAGGCGTTCGTCGCGGCGGCCGTGACGCTGTCGCCGGTGGGCTTGGCGACCTCGGCCGTCGACTCGTTCTCGAACGGGTTGAATACCTGCGGGAAGCCCGCCTCGGTGAGCGCGGAGGTGGCCCGCGAGAACCACGTCGGGGTCGTGTCCGGCATCAGCTTCTGCACGCTGCCCAGCAGCGTCGAGTCCTGGATCGCCGTCGTGACCGTCGCGGACGAGGACGCGCCCAGCACGCTCGCGGCCACCCACGCGACGATCATCACCGCCACCGAGTTCGCCGCGGCCCCGCCGATCCCGTCGGCCACCCGCAGCGGCCCCTGGTCCAGCTCCTTGCGCAGCTTCAGGGCGAGCCGCCCCGCCAGTTCGTGCCCGACCACCGCCGGGGTCAGCACGGTGAGCACGGCGGTCACCGTCGCCGTCGTCGTCCCCGGAGTCACCAGGTCCATCACCCACGGCAGCACCCACACGCCGATGACCGCACCGCCCACGAACCCGGCGAGCGACACACATCCGGCGACGAGGCCGCGCCGGTACCCCGACGCCGCGTAGGCGAGGATCACCAGCAACAACAGCAGGTCGAGCAGGTCCACGGAGCCGCCTTTCTCTCGGAACCCTTAGTACGCGAGGAACGGGCCCGTTGATCAGTCACGCGCGCGTGGCCCCCGGGAACCCACCACGCGTGCGTGTACCCCCAGAAACGTGCCGGACCAGGACGATGGTTCCACCGGGTGGCACAGCACACATCGCGGACTGAGTGTTTCCGGCCGAGAGTGTGACCATGCGTGTCCTGAGAAGAACGCCGGGTGCACGGAGGCGACGGCTGCGGGTACGAATACCCCGCGCGGCGGTCGTTCTGCTGGCCTGCCTGCCCGGTCTCGCCGCCGTCCTGGTGCTGGCCCTGTGCGCGAACGGCATCGGGCGCAGAGCCACGACCGCCGCCGTACGGCCACCCGTCGCGGCCCGCCTCGCGTCGGTCGGGCACACCGCGCCCAAGCCGCGCATCGTGCCGCGCTCGGCCTGGCTGGACGCCCTCTCCCGGCACGCGCAGCCGCCGCCGCGCTACGACGACAAGGTCGTCGCCGTCTTCGTCCACCACACGGACTCCCCGAACGGGTACGACTGTGCGGACGCGCCCCGCATCATCCGCTACCTGTACGCCGGCCAGACCGGGGTCCGGGACTGGGACGACATCGGGTACAACTTCCTCGTCGACCACTGCGGGACGATCTACGAGGGGCGGGCGGGGGGTGTCGACCGGGCCGTCACGGGGGCGCACACGCAGGGGTTCAATCACCGTACGGCGGGGATCGCGGCGATCGGGACGTTCACGGCGGGGATGGCGGTGCCGAAGGCGATGACCGACGCGATCGCCGCGCTGGCCGCCTGGAAGCTGGGGCTCGCAGATGTGGACCCGCGTGTGAAGGTGCGCCTGGTGTCCAGCAACAGCCTCAGCCGGTACGCCAGCGGGACGACGGCCACGCTGCCTGCCCTCGCGGGGCACAAGGACGGGTACATGACGAGTTGCCCGGGGGCGGCGCTGTTGGCGCGGCTTCCGGAGGTTCGGGAGCGGGCGGCGCGGTTGCAGGGGCGTTGAGGGTCGAGTGTTGGGTGCGGGCCCGGTGGGGGCTGGTCGCGCCCACGCGGCGGTAGCCGCAAATCGATACAGCCCCGCGCCCCTAGGGGGTCTACCTGCGGCCGAGATAGATGCTCAACGCCCGTTGCAGGACCTTCCCTTGACTCCCCACCGGGCGTTCCCACTCACCGAGGTACTCCACTGCTCGGCCGCCCGCGCCCGTCTTGAAGAGGAGGCGGCCGACCAGGCGGTCGTCGGCGATCAGGGACGGGGTGATGGAGCGGAGGTCGTAGGTGTCCGCGCCGGAGTCCAGGGCCTCGCAGAGCATGCGCCACAACAGGAGGCTGCTGGGGCGGAGTTCGCGGCCTCGGCGGCCGGACGCGGGGTAGGAGTGCCAGACGCGGGGGCCGGTGCTGATCATCAGGGCGGAGGACAGGACCTCGTCGTCGTACTCGGCGAGGTAGATCCGCAGGCGGTCCGACTCCTCGGCGTTCAACGCCTGCCACATGCGGCGGAAGTAGTCCAGGGGGCGGGGCTTGAAGCCGTCGCGCTCAGCTGTCGCCCGGTACAGGCGATGGAACGCGGGCAGGTCGTCGGCCGAACCCCAGAAGACCCCGACGCCGCCGGCCTCGGCGGTTTGCAAGGACTGCAACCAGTGGGGGGAGAGGGCGGCGCGCAGTTCGTTCACCGACCGGCCTGCCAACGGGATTTGGCAGCCGTAGCGAGGTTGCCCGAGCCCGAACCCGCTCCCGTCCTCCTCCTTGCACCGGCGCCACCCGAGCCGCCTGAGCCGTTCCGCCGCGTCCAGTGCGTACCCGTCGATGCCGTCCGTGGGCAGGTCCCGCAGATGCCGTACGGAGGGGTCGGCGACGCCCGCCGCGACGGTGGCCGCGTCCCAGTGCCGGACGACGAGCGGCGGGCCGATGCGGACGGAGAACGCGCCCTCCTTCTCCAGGTGTGCGATCAGGGGGTCCAGGTACCGTTCCGGGCGCTGGCTGTGCCAGTCGATCGCGGGGCCGTCGGGAAGGTACGCGAGACAGCGCCCGGTGCCGGGGAACGCCCGGTACAGCACGAGCGCTACGGCGGTCATCGCCTCGCCTTCGAACCAACCGACGCTCTCCGCCGTCCAGTCGGGCTTCACGTCGGCCCACTCGGGGATCTGGAGGTGGCTCGCGTCCGGGTGCAGCCGGAGATGGTCGAGGTGTTCCTCGCGGGTGATCCCCTTCACGTACGGGCTGGTCATGGGCGCGCGCTCCTGTTCGGCGGCGGCCACCGTAAGCCGGGGCTCACCGGGCGGGTCAAGACTTCACGGCTGTGAACTCCGCCCACACCTGCTTGCCGCGTCGGCCTTGCCTGGGCGTGACACCCCACTGGCTCGCCACGGACGCGATCAGGAAGATCCCCCGTCCGCACTCCGTATCCCAGTCGGGTTCGGTGTACCAGACGGGGAGTTCCGGCGAACGATCGGCGACGGCCACCCGAACCCCGCCTTCCGGGAGTACGCGGAGGTGCAGTTCGCACTCCGGGGACTTCACGTGGCGGTGGACGTTGGCGAGCATCTCGGTGACGCAGAGCGTCGCGGCGTCGGCGAGTTCGGGGTACCCCCAGGCGGTGAGCTGCTCCCGGACGGTTTGGCGCGCGGCGGCGAACCCCTCTGGTTCCGCGAGGAGTTGGAGCACCACTTCAGGGGGCGATTGCGTGTGCATGCCCTCACGGTGGGTTATATGTGGCTAGCCTGAACAGGACTTTCGGAGGCACACAAGGGAGTGTGCGGGCAAGGGGGTTGGCTGTGCAGGACGGTGTCGAGGGGTCTTCGAGCATGAAGATGTTCGGGGCGGTCTCGCGTGCGCTGCGGGAGGCGCAGGGGAGTTCGCGGGAGCAGTTCGGGGCGCATGTGGGGTACTCGGCGTCGCAGGTGGCGATGGTGGAGCGGGGCGAGCGGATGCCGAGCCTGCAATTCATCGCGCGGGCGGGGGAGTTCTTGCATGCGCGGGTTGCGATCGATGCGGCGGCGGAGCATCTGGAGCGGCGGCGGTATCCGTCGTGGTTCGACGACTACGTGGAGCGGGAGGCGGAGGCGGTCAGTCTGTGGTCGTACGACACCCATGTCATCAAGGGGCTTGTGCAGACAGAGGATTACGCGCGCGCCGTGTTGAGCGCGCGAGTGCCGGTGTTGGACGACGAGACGATCGAGCACCGTGTGCAGGCCCGGTTGGCACGGCAGTCGCTGCTCACCCGCGTGCCGCCCGTGTCGCTGGCGCTGGTCATCGAGGAATGGGTCTTGAGGCGGCCGATCGGTGGATGGGCGGTTCTCAAAGGGCAGTTGGAGCGGTTGCTGGAACTCGGCGAGAAGCGGAACATCTCGATTCAGGTGATGCCGACGGATGTTGAGGCGCACGCCGGGTTCAACGGTGGGTGGACGCTGCTGGAGACTCCCAAGCGGGAGTGGGTCGCGTACGTTGAAGGGCAGGCCGGGGGCCTGGTGGTCGAAGATCGCGAAGAAGTCAGCGCGATGTTCCAGCGGTTTGGCATGATCCGGTCTCAGGCGCTCCCGCCGGGGGAGTCCGCGAAGCTGATCGAGGGGTTGGTGGGCGAACTATGAGCACCGCAGATCTGGCGTGGTTCAAGTCCAGCTACAGCGGGGATGCCGGCGGGCAGTGCCTCGAAGTCGCCCTTGAATGGCGGAAGTCGTCGTACAGCGGAGACGCGGGCGGTGATTGCCTCGAAGTCGCGCTGGAGTGGCGGAAGTCGACGTACAGCGGCAGCCAGGGCGGAGAGTGCCTCGAAGTCGCCCTGGAACCAGCCCGACCCACGGTCCACGTCCGTGACTCGAAGGCCAAGTCCGGTCCCACGCTGGCGTTTTCGCTGGGCGAGTGGGCGGCATTTGTGGGCTTTGCCACCGGGAAGTGACTCACGCCCACCCCCAGGAGGTAGGCCCCAGAAGTGTGACACTCTGCCACGAAGTGTCACACTTTCACGGGGAGGGTCCCCCGGCGGGGTCCGGCAAGGGGTGTTTTCGCTGGACGAATGGATGATTTTCGTAAACTTGGCCGCACAGTCGGCGCTAAAGTAGTCACGTCCTCACCCTCTGTGCGTCAAACACGGAGCGGCCCTCAGCGGTGCGCCAACACCAATCTGAGGGCCTACACCGACTAGTGGATCAGAGGTCCACCGCGATGCTGCAGCATGCTATCCCGCCTGCCCGCTTCTTCTCCCAGACCCCGAACGAGATCATCCGGCATCCCCGCCTCAACGGGACCGCCGTTCGACTCCTCCAGTGGGCGCTGTCCCTCCCCGAGGGATCGAGGGAGACCGTGCAGTCCATCGGCGAGAAGATGCCGGAAGGCCGTCTCGCCGTCCGCAAGGCCCGGCGGCAACTGGAGGAAGAGGGTTACCTCCACACCCGGCGCAGCCAGCACCCCGAGACCGGCCAGTGGTCCACCCAAGTGCTCGTCTCCAACGTGGCGTTGAGGACACCGGAAGAGATCGCCACCGCGTTCGGCCCGAGTGACCAGGACCCGCCGGTCGGGGCAGGGGCGGACCAGGCCGTCGGCGCATACCCCCTGGGCGGGAACACCGAGGAGAACACCCCCAACCAGCCCGTGCCGCCAAGCGAGTTGGAGCGCGGCGCCGCGAACTTCCTGGCCCGCCTCGGCGACCGCACCCCCGCCCTGCGTCTCGGCGCCGGTGAGATCGAACGGCTCACGCCCCTCGTCGCCCGCTGGCAGGCGCGCGGGGCGACAGAGGCCGACCTGTACCAGGCGCTCACCGCCGACCTGCCCCACCCCGTGCGCTCCCCGGCCGCCCTCGTGTCGTACCGCCTGGAAGCCCGGACTCCGGCAATCGCCGCTCCACGCAAGCCGGTTGAGACCTTGGCGGAGTGCGGGGAGTGCCGCGACCCGTTGCCGCGAGGTGTGCGTACGGGCATCTGCCGCCGCTGCGCGGGACTGGGCCCGGTACCTTCGGCACCGGCTCCAACTCCCGTGTCGCTCAACGGGATCGCGTTGGTGAGGGCCGCGCTGTCAGGGGTGTGTCATGAGGCGATCGGGCGGTCGGACAGGTGGGCCAGTTCCGTGAAGAACGCCCGGTAGAGCGGCTCGTCGGTGGTCTGGATCTCGACGGTGACGAGCCCGTGCCTGGAACTGGTCGTGCTCGCGTAGATCGGTTCGTCGAGCTCTTCGACGTGGCCGAAGTGCAGCCGGGTCAAGTCGCCCCTGCGCGCCTCGGCCCGTACCTTCAGCCAGCTCAACGGGGCCCGGTACGAGCTGATGATGCGATTCCGCCGGAACACCTCGAAGATCCCGTGATCGACCCGCATTTGGACGCGGTCATGCTCGAAGACCTTGTGGTCGCACGCGGGTGGCTCCATGCCGGTGAAGATATCCGACCCCTCGATCGGCTTCGATCGGCCCCGACCGGCGCTCACAGGTTTCTCGCAGGCAACTCACCGAGTCCCCCGAGACAAGCTCCCTATCGTCATGCACACGCACTGACTGGAGGTGGGGAAAATGAACAGCAGTCACACCAACACCACGGAGAAGTCGGCCGGTTGGGCCAAGTCCGCCCGCGGCCCCTGGGCGGTGGTCTGCGCGGTCGCGACCGTGATCCTCGGCCCGGCCGCCGTCACGGCCTCCGCGCTCGACCAGGCCAACGCGGCCCCGATGCACCACGCGGTACGGGCCGACCAGACGCAGGCCTGCATCTCCACGGACTCGACCCGCCGCCGGAGCGCCGCCTAGTGTGCTGCGCCAGAAATCCTGATGGTTAGTTACTACCCTGTTGGCATGTCGCATCCCGGGCCTTCTGCTGTGGAGATCACGCTGTCCGAGGCCGAGCGTGCCGAGTTGGTGCGCCGGACGGAATTGCCGCACCGGCGCTCGGCCGAGAAGGCCCGCATCATCCTGGCGTGCGCTGACGGCATGTCAAACGCGGGGGTGGCGCGGGTCGTCGGTGTCCAGGCCAAGACGGTGGGCAAGTGGCGGCGGGCTTTCGCCGCGGAGCGGATGGCCGGGCTTGAGGACGCCGGCTGGATCGGCCGGCCGAAGGCCGACCTGGTCCTGGACGAGGCTGAGCGCAGGCAGCTGACGCAGTGGGCGCGGCAGGCGAAGACCGCCCAGTTCCTCGCGCTGCGGGCCAAGATCGTGCTGCGCTGCGCGGAGGGCGGGACGAACCAGCAGGCCGCGGCCGACCTCGGCATCGACAGGTCGACCGTGGACCGCTGGCGGGCCCGGTTCGTTGCCGAACGCCTCGACGGTCTGCACGACGAGCCCCGCTCGGGCCGGCCGCCCTCGGTCCTCCTCGACCGGGTCGAGGAAGTCATCGTGGCCACCCTGGAGTCCACTCCGGGCAGGGACACGCACTGGTCACGGGCCTCGATGGCGCAGCGCACCGGCCTGTCGAAGTCGACCATCGGCCGGATCTGGAAGCGGTTCGACCTCAAGCCCCACCTGCAGGACTCCTTCAAGCTGTCCACCGATCCGCGGTTCGTCGCCAAGGTCGTCGACGTCGTGGGCCTGTACCACCACCCGCCAGAGAAGGCGGTGGTGCTCTGTGTGGACGAGAAGTCCCAGATCCAGGCACTGGACCGCTCGCAGCCGGTCCTGCCGATGATGCCGGGCATGCCCGAACGCCGGACCCACGACTATCTGCGGCACGGCATCACCAGCCTGTTCGCCGCCTTCAACATCACTGACGGCACCGTCATATCCCAACTCCACCGCCGTCATCGTGCGATTGAGTTCAAGAAGTTCCTGGTCCGGATCGACAAGGCGGTGCCCACCGGACTCGACGTCCACATCGTCTGCGACAACTACGCCACCCACAACACTGCCGAGATCAAGACGTGGCTGAGCAGACACCCGCGCTTCCACATCCACTTCACCCCCACCGGCTCCTCCTGGATGAACCAGGTCGAGCGGTGGTTCGGCCTGCTGACCGACAAGCTCATCCGCCGCGGCGTCCACACCTCCGTGAAGGCCCTGGAGAACGACATCACCGCATGGATCGACACCTGGAACGAGAACCCACGGCCCTTCACCTGGACCAAGACCGCCGACGAGATCCTCAACTCCCTCGCCGACTACCTCACCAAGGTCGGAACCGTCAGCCAGAAAACCGAGCAGAACTAACCATCAGGATTTCTGGCGCAGCACACTAGTGCTGTGACCGTGTGGGTTCACCGGGTTGGGCCGAGGTCCCGCCTTTATGAGGCCTGGCGTCGGGAGAGAGCCAACCTGCGCCGTTGTCGGTCGATTTCGGTGACGACGACCGTGACCTCGTCGCCGACCTGGAGGACGTCCTCCGGAGTCTCCACAGGCGCCGAGGCGAGTTCTCGGAGATGAACCAGTCCCTCAACGCTGTCGGCGACCCGGACGAAGGCGCCGAACGGGACCAACTTGGTGACCTGTCCTTGCAGCCTCTGGCCCACCGCGAGCCCTTCGACGAACGCTGTGAAAGGGTCCGGCTGCATCGCCTTCAAGGACAGTCTCGCCTCTCCGTTCCAGTCGTCGAACTGGAGGAACTCGCATGAGATGTGCTGTCCGACGTGCACGACGTCCGACATCGCTTCGACATGCCGCCACGACAGTTCGGCGACCGTGATGAACCCGACGCCGGGGAAGACCGGATGGTCAGGGCCGTCGTCCAGCGACACGAACACGCCGAACCGCTCGATCGCCGCGACCGTCCCGGAGAGAATCTCACCGCGCCGACGCGATGCCAGGAACGCCCAGAGCTCCGGGTTCTCGGTGGCGGTCATCGCCAGCCGGACCCGGCCCTCGTCCGGGTCGACGGCCGTCACTTCAGCGGTGATCCGCCGGCCGACCTCCAGGGCCGTGGCGTCATTCCAAAGCCAGGAGACGTCTGCCTGCGAGACGATCCCCAGCGGGCGTGCGGGGAACCCGTCCAGGGTCACCGCCACCCCGTCCGACCGCGTGATCTCTGAGACCGTCCCGCTGCACAGGTCGCCGACGTGGATCCCGGCCAGGAAGTCCCGAGAAGCCTGATCGTCCGGCACTGCCCCCATGCCGTCCAGCCTCTCATGGGGAGCCGCGCGCCGACCCTGATCCAGCCGCGGCCGTCAACGGGCGGCGACCAGTTCCTGGGTGCTGGTGACCGTGCCGTCCGCGTGCTGGGTGAGGCGGAGGACCAGGACGTGTCGGCGGTCGGCCGGGGTGGTCACATGGAACGGGCGGCCCTTGTTCAGGCCGGGGGTCTTGAACTCCGCGCGGGTCCCGAAGGCTCCGAAGGCGCCCTCGCAGCCCGTGGCCGCGGTGATACCGAACGGGTCGCGGTCGTGGCCGGTGGCGGCGACGTCGTAGTCGACGTTCTTGTTGTCGGGCTTGGCGACGGTCCCGACGTTCATGGTGAGCCAGGCGTGGACCTTGACGTCCGAGCAGACGGCGACCTCGCTGACGGCTTGTGGATCCGGGTCGTTGAGTTCCTTGCCCTCGGCGTCCTCCCCGATCAGCAGCAGGGCGCCGACCACCGAGCCGATCAGTACGACGATGAGGACGGCGCCGAGCAGCATCATCGAACGCGGGCGAACGATCGGGAACATGACCCCTCCGAGGGGTGGACCGAGCGGGTGTTGTCGCTCCATAGGAGGGGCGCGGCCGGGCAGTTGTTCTGACCTCAGTGGCATCAGGACACCGCTGTGACACGTGGGTCGACCCGTCGTTACGGGAAAGCGGAGGAATCAGAGGAAGCGGGACGGGTCCTGACCAGGACCTGTCCTGACCAGGACGGGTCCTAGCCAGGACAGGTCCTAACTCCGGCCCATGCCCAGGTACTTCTCGCCCACCGGATCGATGTCCACGCCCAGCCCGTTCAGCAGACCGGCCAGCATCGTGTAGTACCCGACCGTCGTGATCAGCTCGACCACCTGACGGTCGGTCAGATGCTTGCGGAGTGTCTCCAACGTGGCGTCCGCCAGCGTGTGTTGGGCCAGCAGCTCCTCCGTCGCCGTCAGCATCACCGACTCGACCTCGTCGAACTCGCCCTCCTCGCGCCGGAGTTCGACGACCGCCGCCAACTGGTCGACGGTGACCCCCGCGTGGAGCGCGATCGGGCGGTGCTGGACGATCCCGTAGGCGCAGTCCGTGTGCGCCGCCACCGACATCACCACCAGCTCGCGCAACCGCACCGGTATCGACGACCCGAGCACGGCCATGCCCAGGTCGATCGCCGGACCTGTCAGATCAGGGGCGTGGGAGAGCATGCGGAACGCGTTCAACGGGGTGGGAAGCGCGTCCACGGCCTCGGCGGAACGCTCCGGGTACGGTATTCGAGCCACGGTGACCTCACTGGGATCTGGTCGATCGAGCCCCTCGACTCGGTCGAGGGGTGGGCACCCATCGCCGTACCCCCGTCAATCCTGCCGGAACCTCTCCCGCAGCTTCGGGAAACGTTCCGCGAGCACGGCCTCGTTCTCCAGATTGAGCGGCGCCCCGAGCGGCTCGGCCGGCGCGGGCGGAATCCCCAGGTCGGGGGCGACGGCTCCGGTCAGCTGCTCGTACGCCTCGTCTGCCGCGTACCCCAGCTCCTCCCCGTCGCCGTCGATCTCGTCGTCGAAGTCGTCGAGGAGCTCGGCCAGCGAGTCGGGGTCGTGCACCGCACCCTCGTACACCTCGCGGCCCTGACCGATCAGCCAGCACCGGAAGAAGTCGAACGCGTCGTCGCTCGCGCCGTCGAGCAGCACCCACGCGGCACCCCACAGGTCCCACGTGTACGCGCGGTTGTAACGGGCCTCGAAATGCCGGGCGAAGTCCAGGACCAGCTCCGGGTCCAGCAGCAGAAGCCGGTCGACGAGCAGGTCGGCCTGCTCCTCGGGGTCGCCCTCGGCAGCCTCGCGGGTGGCGTCCACCAACTCCCAGAACTCCGTCTCGTCCATCACGGGTCAAGCATCGGGCCTGGAGGGGTGGTGCGCACGTGGAGTGCAGCGGATTGTCACCTGGAGCGGGGCAGATCGTTATGGGCGGTGCGGTGCGGTGAGGGCCAGTGAGGTGTGGTGCGGTCGTCGGCTCTGGGCGGGGGCGCAGCGCGGCCGGTCGCCGTGCCGTTTCGGCAGGGTGGGCAGGTGCCGTGGGCAGGTGGGGTGGAGCGGGTGGTCATGTTCCGTACAGCGCCGCCAGCCGTAGCGCGTCGTTCGTGAAGCGTGCCCGCAGACTCTTCGGTGCCAGTACCTCCACGTCCGGGCCGAGACCCGCGAGCTGGCTGTGGGCCACCTCCTCGGACTCGACCGGCAGGGTCACCGTCACCCACCCGTCGTCGGCGTCCGGTGTGCCCGCAGCCTCCAGTGCCTCCCGCGCGGCGGCCGGATCGACGGCGTACGGCAGCCTTCGCGCGCCGTCCGCCGAGAGCCGTACCACCACCTCGGCCCGCAGGATCGACCGCGCGAACTGCTCCGCCCGCTCGTCCCAGAACGCCGGAAGTTCGAAATCCGGGTCCCGTACGAAGCGTTCTGCGCCCGGTTCCACCGTCGTGAACCGGTCGATGCGGTACACCCGGTAGGAATCGAGGTTGGCGGCGACCCGCGCGCACAGGTACCAGACCCCCGCCTTGAGGACGAGTCCGTACGGCTCCAGTTCCCGTTCGACGTCGGAGTCCCCGCGCCGGTACCGCGCGAGCAGCCTCCGGTCGTCCCAGACCGCGTCCGCTACGGCGGGGAGCAGTTCGGGTGTCTTGGGCTCCGTGAACCAGCCGGGGGCGTCGAGGTGGAACCGCTGGGCCGCCGCCCGCGAGGCATCCGACAGGGAGGGCATCAGTGCCGCGGACACCTTCAGCCGGGCGGCCGACGCGGCATCCTCCAACCCCATCTCGCGCAACGCCCCCGGGACCCCGCTCAGGAAGAGCGCCTCGGCCTCGCTACGGCCCAGCCCGGTCAACCGGGTCCGGTACCCGCCGACGAGCCGATATCCGCCGGCCCGCCCCCGGTCCGCGTATACCGGGACGCCCGCCTCGGACAGTGCCTGCGCGTCCCGGGTGACGGTCCGCTCGGAGACTTCCAGCTCGCGGGCCAGCTCGGCGGCGGTCATCGAGGGCCGGGACTGGAGCAGCAGCACCATTTTGATGAGACGGGCAGCGCGCATGCCTTCATGATGAGGGATCTCGCCCCCGCCACCCCTACCCGTCCCATCACTGGGGGCTGCCGCCCCCAGACCCCCGCTTCGGCCTGAACGGCCTCGTCCTCAAACGCCGGACGGGCTGAAAGACCAAACGCCGGAGAGGCTGATTTTCAGCCTCTCCGGCGTTTGAGGAGCGGGGGTCTGGGGGGCGGAGCCCCCTGGCGGGGTCTGGGGCGGAGCCCCAGAAGGATGGGACGGGTAGGGGCGGCGGGGGCGAAAGAAAAGCCCTACAGGCCGTACCGCTCCCGCGCCTCCTTCACCGCCGTAGCCTTCACTTCCCCACGTCGCGCCAGCTGCGCAAGGGCCGCCACGACGATCGACTCCGCGTCGACACCGAAGTACCGCCGAGCCGCGTCCCGCGTGTCCGACAGACCGAACCCGTCCGCACCCAGCGAGGACCAGTCCTGCTCGACCCACTGCGCGATCTGGTCGGGGACCTGGCGCATGTAGTCGGACACCGCGAGCACAGGCCCCTCGGCACCCTGCAGCGCCTGCCGCACGTACGGAACTCGCTCCTCGCCCCGCAGCAACGCCGCGTCCGCGTCCAACGCATCCCGCCGCAGCTCGGTCCAGGACGTGGCCGACCACACGTCAGCCGCCACCCCCCACTCCTCCGCGAGCAACCGCTGCGCCTTCAACGTCCAGTGAATCGCCGTACCGGAACCGAGCAGCTGGATCCGCGCCGCGTTGGCAGCCGGCGAAAGTCCCGCCGATTCCGCCGTGTTGAAGCGGTACAGGCCCTTGACGATGCCCTCGTCGATGCCGAGGCCGGCCGGCTTGGCGGGCTGGGGGATCGGCTCGTTGTAGACGGTGAGGTAGTAGAAGACGTTCGAGTCCTCGCCCGGGGCAGCCTCGCCGTACATCCGGCGGAGGCCGTCCTTCACGATCGCCGCGACCTCGTACGCGAACGCCGGGTCGTACGACAGCGCCGCCGGGTTCGTCGCCGCGATCACGGGGGAGTGACCGTCCGCGTGCTGAAGGCCCTCACCCGTGAGAGTCGTGCGGCCCGCCGTCGCTCCGACCAGGAAGCCGCGGCCCAGCTGGTCGCCGAGCTGCCACATCTGGTCGGCCGTGCGCTGCCAGCCGAACATCGAGTAGAAGATGTAGAAGGGGATCATCGCTTCGCCGTGCGTCGCGTACGACGTCGACGCGGCGATGAAGTCCGCCATCGAACCGGCCTCGGTGATCCCCTCGTTGAGGATCTGGCCGTTCTTGGCTTCCTTGTAGTACATGAGCTGGTCGCGGTCGACGGGCTCGTACGTCTGGCCCTTGGGGGAGTAGATCCCGAGCGACGGGAACAGGCTCTCCATGCCGAACGTGCGCGCCTCGTCCGGGACGATCGGCACCCAGCGCTTGCCGGTCTCCTTGTCGCGGACCAGGTCCTTCACCAGCCGTACGAACGCCATCGTCGTAGCGACGTTCTGGCTGCCCGAGCCCTTGTCGAAGGACGCGAACGTCTTGTCGGCGGCGGAGGGCAGCGGAGCGAGCGCGTGCGTACGGCGGGCCGGGGCCGGGCCGCCGAGGGCCGCGCGGCGCTCCTGGAGGTAGCGGACCTCGGGGGAGTCGGCGCCGGGGTGGCCGTAAGGAACGACTCCGTCGATGAAGTCGCTGTCCTTGATGGGGAGTTCGAGCAGGTCACGCATCTGCTTGAACTCGTCCGTCGACAGCTTCTTCATCTGGTGGTTGGCGTTCTTCGACGCGAAGCCCGCGCCGAGCGTGTGACCCTTGACCGTCTGCGCCAGGATGACCGTGGGGCCGCCCTTGTGCTCTACGGCCGCCTTGTACGCGGCGTAGACCTTGTTCGCCTCGTGACCACCGCGGGAGAGGTGGAAACACTCCAGGATCTTGTCGTCGCTCAGCAGCTTCGCCAGCTCGACGAGCGCCGGGTCCTTGCCGAAGAAGTCCTCGCGGATGTAGGCGGCGCCACGCGTCTGGTACGTCTGCACCTGGGCGTCCGGTACCTCGCGCAGGCGTCGTACGAGCGCGCCCGTGGTGTCGAGCCGGAACAGCTCGTCCCAGGCGTTGCCCCACAGGGACTTGATGACGTTCCAGCCGGCACCCCGGAACTGGGCCTCCAGCTCCTGCACGATCTTGAAGTTCGCGCGGACCGGGCCGTCGAGGCGCTGGAGGTTGCAGTTGATGACGAAGGTGAGGTTGTCCAGACCTTCGCGGGAAGCGAGTGCGAGGGCCGCCGTCGACTCGGGCTCGTCCATCTCGCCGTCGCCGAGGAATGCCCAGACGTGGGACTCGGAGACGTCCTTGATGCCGCGCGCGGTGAGGTAGCGGTTGAAGCGCGCCTGGTAGATCGCCGAGAGGGGGCCGAGGCCCATCGACACCGTCGGGAACTCCCACAGCCAGGGGAGGCGGCGCGGGTGCGGGTACGACGGGAGGCCGTTGCCGCCCGCCTCCTGGCGGAAGTTGTCGAGGTGCGCCTCGGTGAGGCGGCCGTCGAGGAAGGCGCGGGCGTAGATGCCGGGGGAGGCGTGGCCCTGGATGTAGAGCTGGTCGCCCGAGCCGGGCGCCTCCTGGGATTCCTTGCCCTTGAAGAAGTGGTTGAAGCCGGTCTCGTACAGCCAGGCCGCGGACGCGAAGGTCGCGATGTGGCCGCCGACGCCGTGTTTCGCGCCACGGGTCACCATCGCCGCCGCGTTCCAGCGGTTCCACGCGGTGATCCGGCGCTCCAGCGCCTCGTCGCCGGGCGCGGACGGCTCGGCGGGGGTCGGGATGGTGTTGACGTAGTCCGTCTCAAGCAGCTTGGGCAGCGCGACGCCGTTGCCCTCCGCGCGCTCCAGCGTGCGGCGCATCAGGTATGCGGCACGGTGCGGGCCGGCAGCCTTCGCGACGGCGTCCAGGGAGGCCTGCCATTCGGCGGTCTCCTCGGGGTCGCGGTCCGGGAGCTGGTCGAGCTCGCTCGGCTGGATGGCGTAGGGGTCGGTCATAACGCCGCCTTCCTCAGTCGAAGGGGGGTTCCCTCATCGGCAAGGGGATTTCGGGGGTGCCCTTGGTCTTTGGCAGGACAGGGCGGCGGGCCCTTGTAGGAGCCCGTCGGTGACTGTAACTCCCTGATCGATGATCGATCAAAGGTTCCCGGGCAAAATATCTTGATTACGAGAAAGTCGGCACGGGGTGCCTTTTGCCGGGGCACCGGGTGCCGTGTTTTCCGCCGGTTTCTGAGGAGTTTTCGCAGGTGAGCGTACCTGCGCTCGGCTGCGTCACGGGCGCGGGGCGCAGCCCAGAACGTGCGCCTTCACCAGCTCCGCGATCCGCGGATCCCGGCGCCGGAACGCGGCCACCAACTCCTCGTGCTCCTCCGCGTACGACTGCTGGACCGTCCCCAGCCAGCGGATCGACAGCGCCGTGAACACCTCGATGCCGAGGCCCTCCCAGGTGTGCAGCAGCACGGAGTTGCCGGCGGCGCGGACCAGCTCGCGGTGGAAGCCGACGGTGTGGCGGACCTGGCCGGTGCCGTCCGCGTTCCGGTCGGCCTCGTAGAGCGCGGCGACGTGCGGCTCCAGGGCCGAGCAGTCCGCGGCGAGCCGCTCGGCCGCCAGCTCCGCCGCGATGGCCTCAAGACCGGCCCGCACGGGGTAGCTCTCCTCCAGGTCGGCCGCGGTCAGATTCCGTACCCGTACGCCCTTGTTCGGCGCCGACTCGATCAGCCGCAGCGACTCCAGCTCGCGCAAGGCCTCCCGCACCGGCGTCTGGCTGACCTCAAGCTCCGTCGCGATCCGCCGCTCCACGATCCGCTCGCCCGGCTTCCAGCGGCCGCTCACGATCCCCTCCACGATGTGCTCGCGGATCTGTTCGCGCAGCGAGTGGACGACGGGCGCGGTCATGAGAGCTCCTTAAGGGCGTTTGACGTTTAGACAATAAGGCCGCACGCCCGCTCGGGAGGGGCGCACGGGGGCGCTTTCATGCAGGTGAGACGAGACTTACACGCTGGTGGGCGGTCTGCGCGGGTGCCCTTGGGGGCGTCGGGGGGCGCGATGAACTGGGGAGTTCGAAGCGAGGTCCGGGGTCCCAGGCTGGTGGCGGTGGGGTGACCGGTTGTCGACCGGCGCTCACTCCGGCGTGCGGTCCGGCGGGCGCCGCGCGGCTACGGATCGCTGCCGGCACCCCGCTCCCGGCGGCGCCCGTGTCTTCGTGAGACCGGACGGCACCCGGGAGTCCGGCCGAGTCGGCCGGGGTCGGCTGTGCGCCCCGCCCGGCGGCCACACCGGCGCCGGCACCCGACGGGATCGTACGCGGGGACGCTCGACCGCATGTCCCCGGGCGCGACCCGCTACCGCCGCGCAGGCTCCCCGACGAGCGACGTGGGCGCAGCCCGGGGCCGTGGTCCGGCAGGCGGCGCAGCGGGAACCCACCTCACCGGGCTGCCCGGACACGACGTACGCCCTGCCGCCGCCCGTGCGGGAAACGCGCGGTGCCCCCGCCCGGAAGATTCCGGAACGGGGGCACCGTACAGACAACAGGCCAGGTGGCTGACGAGTCGGCTACAGGCCGAGCTCGACCTCGAACTCGCCCGCCTCCAGGATCGCCTTGACCGCCGTCAGGTAGCGGGCGGCGTCCGCGCCGTCCACCAGGCGGTGGTCGTAGGAGAGGGTCAGGTACGTCATGTCGCGGACGCCGATGACCGTGCCCTCCTCGGTCTCGATGACCGCCGGGCGCTTGACCGTGGCACCGATGCCGAGGATCGCGACCTGGTTCGGGGGCACGATGATCGTGTCGAACAGGGCGCCGCGCGAACCGGTGTTGGAGATGGTGAAGGTCGCGCCGGACAGCTCGTCCGGGGTGATCTTGTTCGCCCGGACCTTGCCCGCGAGCTCGGCGGTGGCCTTGGCGATACCGGCGATGTTCAGGTCGCCCGCGTGCTTGATGACCGGGGTCATCAGGCCCTTCTCGGAGTCCACCGCGATACCGACGTTCTCGGTGTCGAAGTAGGTGATCGTGCCCTCTTCGACGTTGATCCGGGCGTTGATGGCCGGGTGGGCCTTCAGCGCCTGGGCCGCCGCCTTCACGAAGAACGGCATCGGGGAGAGCTTGACGCCCTCGCGGGCCGCGAAGGAGTCCTTCGCCTGCGCGCGGAGCTTCATCAGCCGCGTGATGTCGACCTCGACGACCGAGGACAGCTGCGCCTGCTCGTGCAGCGCCTTGACCATGTTGTCGCCGATGACCTTGCGGATGCGGGGCATCTTGACGGTCTGGCCGCGGAGCGGGGAGGCCTCCAGGACGGGGGCCTTCTTGGCGGTGGCGGCCGGTGCGGCGGCAGCGACTGGAGCCGGGGCCGCCGCGGCGGCCTTCGCTGCCTCGGCGGCGGCGATGACGTCCTGCTTGCGGATACGGCCGCCGACGCCGGTGCCCTTGACGGTGGACAGGTCCACGCCGTTCTCGGACGCGAGCTTGCGCACCAGCGGAGTGACATAGGCGCCGTCGTCCGTCGCCTGCGCGGCGGCGGGCGCCGGAGCGGCCGGGGCCACCGGAGCCGCGACCGGCGCGGGGGCCGGGGCAGCGGGCGCGACCGGAGCCGGAGCGGCGGCGACCGGAGCGGGCGCCGGAGCCGGGGCGGGCGGTGCGACCGGAGCCGCGGGGGCCACCGGCGCGGGGGCCGGAGCCGGAGCGGCAGCCGCCGGAGCGGGCGCCGGGGCGGCGGGCGCCGGGGCAGCCGCCGGAGCGGCACCCGGGGCGCCGACGACGGCGAGCTTGGCGCCGACCTCGGCGGTCTCGTCCTCGCCGACCAGGATCTCCAGCAGGACGCCGGCGACCGGGGAGGGGATCTCGGTGTCGACCTTGTCGGTCGAGACCTCCAGGAGGGGCTCGTCCTCCGCGACCTCTTCGCCGACCTGCTTCAGCCAGCGGGTGACGGTGCCCTCGGTGACCGACTCGCCCAGTGCGGGCAGCACGACGTCGGTACCGGTGGCGCCGGCCGCCGGAGCGGCGGCAACGGGGGCGGGGGCGGCCGGGGCGGGCGCCGGAGCCGCGGGGGCCTCGGCGACGGGCGCCGGGGCCGGAGCGGCAGCGGGCGCCGGCTCGGCGGCCGGGGCCGGGGCAGCGGCGGGAGCGCCGGTACCGTCGTCGATCACGGCCAGCTCGGCGCCGACCTCGACGGTCTCGTCCTCGGCCACCTTGATGGAGGCCAGCACACCGGCGACCGGCGAGGGGATCTCGGTGTCGACCTTGTCGGTCGACACTTCGAGCAGCGGCTCGTCGGCCTCTACTCGCTCGCCCTCGGCCTTCAGCCAGCGGGTGACAGTGCCCTCGGTGACGCTTTCACCGAGCGCCGGAAGGGTTACGGAAACCGCCATGGTTTCGGTTGCTCCTTACGAATTGCGGAAGTCTGTGTCGTCGTCCGACCGAGGGGGTCAGTCGTGGGAGTGGAGAGGCTTGCCCGCCAGTGCCAGGTGGGCCTCGCCGAGCGCCTCGTTCTGCGTCGGGTGGGCGTGGATCAGCTGGGCGACCTCGGCGGGCAGCGCTTCCCAGTTGTAGATCAGCTGGGCTTCGCCGACCTGCTCGCCCATGCGGTCGCCGACCATGTGGACGCCGACCACGGCACCGTCCTTCACCTGGACGAGCTTGATCTCGCCCGAGGTGTTGAGGATCTTGCTCTTGCCGTTGCCCGCGAGGTTGTACTTCAGAGCGACGACCTTGTCCGCGCCGTAGATCTCCTTGGCCTTGGCCTCGGTGATGCCCACGGAGGCGACCTCGGGGTGGCAGTACGTCACCCGGGGGACACCGTCGTAGTCGATCGGAACGGTCTTCAGACCGGCCAGACGCTCCGCCACCAGGATGCCCTCGGCGAAGCCGACGTGCGCGAGCTGGAGCGTCGGGACGAGGTCACCGACGGCGGAGATGGTCGGGACGTTCGTCCGCATGTACTCGTCGACCGTGACGTAGCCGCGGTCGATGGCGACACCCTGCTCCTCGTAGCCGAGACCGGCGGAGACCGGGCCGCGGCCCACGGCGACCAGCAGGAGCTCGGCCTCGAACTCCTTGCCGTCGGCGAGGGTGACCTTGACACCGTTCTCGGTGTACTCGGCCTTCGAGAAGAAGGTGCCCAGGTTGAACTTGATGCCGCGCTTGCGGAACGCGCGCTCAAGAAGCTTGGAGGAGTTCTCGTCCTCAAGAGGGGCGAGGTGCTTGAGGCCCTCGATGATCGTCACGTCGGCGCCGAAGGACTTCCACGCGGAGGCGAACTCCACGCCGATGACACCGCCGCCCAGGATGATCGCGGACTGCGGGACGCGGTCCAGGACGAGGGCGTGGTCCGAGGAGATGATCCGGTTGCCGTCGATCTCCAGGCCCGGCAGCGACTTCGGCACGGAGCCGGTCGCCAGCAGGACGTGGCGGCCCTGGATGCGCTGGCCGTTGACGTCGACGGAGGTGGGGGAGGAGAGCCGCCCCTCACCCTCGATGTAGTGCACCTTGCGGGATGCGATCAGACCCTGGAGTCCCTTGTACAGGCCCGAGATCACGCCGTCCTTGTACTTGTGGACGGCCGGTACGTCGATGCCCTCGAAGGTGGCCTTGACGCCGAACTGCTCGCTCTCGCGGGCCTGGTCGGCGATCTCGCCCGCGTGGAGCAGGGCCTTGGTGGGGATGCATCCTCGGTGCAGGCAGGTGCCGCCGACCTTGTCCTTCTCGATCAGGGCGACGTCCAGACCCAGCTGGGCCCCGCGCAGCGCCGCGGCGTACCCGCCACTACCACCGCCGAGGATCACTAGGTCGAAAACGGTGCTGGCGTCGTTCGCCACGTCACGTCCTCCATGCATGTGCGCCACGCCGGTCGGCGACGACCGGTCGGCGGCTGGTGTCCGGCCGCTCTTTCTTCGGCCCTGTGGTGGGGGCCCTGTCCTGCCGAGCCCATCTTCGCACTTGTCGAGGCCCAACGAGACGCCGGGCCTGGGTGTGAGACACCACACGCTCAATTGAGAGACACCAAGGTGCGATGCCCCAGGGGCGCGGGGCTGTGTCGATATGCAGCCGCCCACGCCCCTGAGGCATCGAGCTATGAGGCGAGGAACGTCAGCCCAGATCCCCGGCCGCGGTCAGCTCCGCCAGCCGCACCAGCGTCCGCACCGCGGACCCCGTACCGCCCTTGGGGGTGTAGCCGAACGGCCCGCCCTCGTTGAACGCCGGTCCAGCGATGTCGACGTGGGCCCAGGTGATCCCCTCGCCCACGAACTCCCGCAGGAACAGCCCGGCGACGAGCCCGCCACCCATCCGCTCACCCATGTTCGCGATGTCGGCGGTGGGAGAGTCCATCCCCTTGCGCAGGTGCTCGGGCAACGGCATCGGCCACGACGGCTCGCCGACCTCCTCGGCAGCATCGACGATCGCGGAGCGGAACGCCTCGTCGTTCGCCATCACACCGAAGGTCCGGCTCCCGAGCGCCAACACCATCGCACCCGTCAGCGTCGCCACGTCCACGATCGCGTCCGGCTTCTCCGCCGACGCCGCCCACAGCGCGTCCGCGAGGACGAGCCGGCCCTCCGCGTCCGTGTTGAGGACCTCGACGGTCTTGCCGCTGTACATGCGCAGCACGTCACCGGGACGCGTCGCGGAACCGGACGGCATGTTCTCGGCGAGCGCCAGCCAGCCGGTGACGTTGACGGCGAGGCCCAGACGCGCGGCGGCGACGACGGCCGCGAACACCGCGGCCGCACCGCTCATGTCGCACTTCATCGTCTCGTTGTGCCCGGCCGGCTTGAGCGAGATGCCGCCCGAGTCGTACGTGATGCCCTTGCCGACGAACGCGAGGTGCTTGGTCGCGTCGGCGTGCGTGTACGACAGCTTCACCAGGCGCGGACCGGCCGCGGAACCGGCGCCGACGCCGAGGATGCCGCCATAGCCGCCCTTCTCCAGGGCCTTCTCGTCGAGCACCTCCACCTTGATGCCGTGCTCCTTCGCCGCGGTCTGCGCGACGGCGGCGAAGGCCTCCGGGTCGAGGTCGTTCGGCGGGGTGTTGATCAGGTCGCGGGCGCGGTTGAGCTCCTCGGTGACCGCGAGCGCACGCTCTACGGCCGCCTTGTACTCCTTGTCGCGCGGCTTGCCGCCGAGCAGGGCGACCTCGCCGAGCGGGGCCTTGCCCTTCGCGTCCTTGGCGCCGCCCTTGTACGCGTCGAAGGAGTACGCGCCGAGCAGCGCGCCCTCGGCGATCGCGCCGGCGTCGGCGGCGTCCGCGAGGGGAAGCGCGAAGGCGGCCTTCTTGGCGCCGGTGAGCGCGCGGGCGGCAACGCCGGCGGCCCGGCGCAGCGCCTCGGCGCCGTACTCCTCGCCCTCCTCGGGCTCCGCGCCGAGTCCCACCGCGAGCACGAGCGGTGCCTTGAAGCCGGCCGGTGCGGGCAGCTTCGTGATCTCGCCCTCGGCACCGGAGGCGCCCAGGGTCTCCAGGACGCCGGCGAGCCTGCCGTCGTACGCCTTGTCCACGGCGTCGGCGCCCGGTGCGACGACCGGGCCCTTGCCGCCCTTGCCGACACCGATCACGATCGCGTCGGCCCGCAGGCCGGGCGCCGCGGCGGTGCTGAGAGTGAGAGCAGTCACAGTGGTGAATTCTCGCTTCCGATGTGAAGTTCCTGTGGTCGATCGGGGTGGGTCGACCGGGCCCGACAGCCGACCCTATTTCCGACCTGCGGCGGTGGTGGGCATAGGGGGCTGGTGGAGCGCCCAGGACGAGCGTACGCGCGTGTGCCTGATGGCTCATTCCCGGCGGGGGGTTCACCGGTTCCCGCGAGGGGTTCACCTATCGGAAGCGGAGTGGCCACTTCTCGATCCTCACCCTGGATGTCCTGCGCCACACTCGTGAGGTTCATGTGGGCGACATGCTCATCGATTTGCATGATTTCCACGGATCCTCCGCGAGACGACCACAGGGGGGATCGCCTGGGGGAGGGACGACATGGCACAGAGAACGCACAGGTGGAGAACCGGGGCCGCGGTACTGGCGGCCGCGGGACTGCTGGTGCTGGGCCTGGAGGCACCTGGCGCATCGGCCGCCGACGAACCTCGCATCGATCTCAAGGTACTGGTGGTGGACAACGGGGACAGTCCCGTCGGGGCCATCGCCGCCCAGCTCAAGAGCGAGGGCATTCCGTACACGACTGTGAACCTGAACGACTCGGGCCGCCCCACGATCGACGCGGCCTTCCTCAGCGACACGGTCGACGGCACACCCCGCGCGAAGTACCAGGGCGTCGTCCTGCCCAACGAGGCGCCGTTCGGGACGAGTTCGGCGGAACAGACCGCGCTGGACGCCTACGAGACGACGTACGGCATCCCGCAGGTCGACGCCTACACGTGGGCGCACCCGGAGGTCGGTCTCGACTACGCCGCCTACTCCGGGGCACTCGACGGGCATGAGGCAGATGTCACGGCCGACGGCAGGGCGGGCTCTTTCGGCTATCTCGACGGACCGCTCACGTTCGAGGACAACTCCTCGTCCGTGCAGGAGAGTTACGGTTTCGTGGCCACGCCCAGGACCGGTTTCACGAGCTACGTCGACACCGCCGTACCGGGCGGCACCGGGCGCGGCAGCCTGGTCGGCGAGTACGCGCACGACGGGCGCCGCGAACTGGTGCTGACCTTCGCGTACAACCAATACCAGGAGCAGTTCCGGGTGTTGGCGCCCGGCATCGTCGAATGGCTGACTCAGGGCGTGCACCTGGGCCAGGCGCGCAACTATTTTTCGGTGCATGTCGACGACGTCTTCGCGCCCGACGACCGCTGGGACACCGCGCTCAACTGCACGCCCGGCGACTACGACTGCGCGGCGGGCGAGGGCTCGACGGCCACGCCGATTCGGATGACCGCGGCCGACGCGGCGTACGCGGCCCAGTGGGAGCAGGACCACGGCTTCACCTTCGACCTGGCCTTCAACGCGGGCCTGGGCGAGGACTGGAAGAGCGAGAACGGCGGCACGGACGCCCTCACCGACCAACTCCTCGCCGACAAGGCCGACTTCCGCTGGATCAACCACACGTACACCCACGAATTCCTCGGCTGCGTCCAGGACTTGACGACCGTGCCCTGGAGCTGCGCGAAGAACGCGGACGGTACGACCCAGTACATGAGCCAGGCCGACATCTCCGCGGAGATCGCCGACAACTACGACTGGGCGCTGGCGAACGGCCTTCCGGTCGAGCGGGACGAGCTCGTCACCGGTGAGCACTCGGGCCTCAAGACGCTGCCGCAGCAGCCCGACGACAACCCGAACCTGGCCGGCGCCCTCACCGCCAACGGCATCACCTGGACGGCCTCCGACCACTCCCGCGAGAGCGACCAGCGGGCCGTCGGCGACACGCTCACCGTGCCCCGCTACCCGATGAACGTGTACTACAACACGGGCACCAAGGCCGAGATGGCCGACGAGTACAACTGGATCTACACCTCCACGGTCGACGGCGGCAGCGGCGCCTGCGAGAACAACCCCGACTCCACCTGTCTGGCAGCCCCGTTGGACACCGCCACCGGCTACGACGACTACATCGTCCCGCAGGAGGCGGCCACCGACCTCGGCCACGCCATCAGCAACGACCCGCTCCCGCACTACGCGCACCAGTCCAACCTGGCCGAGGACCGCGTCCTCTACCCGGTCCTGGACAAGGTGCTCGCCGACTACCAGGCGCTGTTCGCCGACAACACCCCGCTGGAGAACCTGCGGGAGAGCGCGATCGGCACCGAGCTGCAGAACCGCACCGCCTGGCAGACCGCCGTCACGAACGGCGACGTCGAGGCGTACCGGATCGGCACCACCGTCACCGTCGACGCCCCCACCGGGGTCCAGATCCCGGTGACCGCACCCGAAGGGACCACCAAGCAACTCCTGCTCGGCACCACCGCGTTCGGGACGCCGTACGCGGGAGAGCGCTCGGCCTGGACCACGCCGGAGCTTACGCAGACCGCTCTCACGCTGAACCTGCCCGCCTGACCCCACGACAGCGCAGCGCAGCCAGCCATCACGCGTACCCCGGCCACCACCGACCGGCCGGGGTACGCCAGAGCCGTCAACAGTTCCGCAGGGGGGAACTCGCATGATGCGCACCGGCCGTCATGTCACCATGCTCACCGAAGGCACCTATCCGCACGTCCACGGCGGGGTCAGCACCTGGTGCGACCAGCTCGTCAAGGGCATGCCGGAGGTCGACTTCCACATCCTGTCGCTCACCGGCAGCGGTCGCGAACCCGTGACCTGGGAGCTGCCGTCCAACGCCTACCGCCACACGTCCGTCCCGACCTGGGGCCCGCGCCCCGGCCGCCGCGGGCACGGCCTGTACGGCGCCGCCCGCCGCCGCTTCGTCGACTCCTACGAGCGGTTCCTGCTCTCCTTCCTCGACCCCGAGGCGCACTGCGACTTCGGCGAGAGCCTCTACGACCTGGCCCAACTGGCCCGCGAAGGACGCCTGTCGGCGGCCCTGCGCACCGAGACGGCGCTGCGCTCGCTGATGTGGATATGGACGATGCCGCACCTGGCAACGGCCGCCGCCCGCCCCACAGTTCACGACGCGCTCACCGCAACGGACCTGCTGGAGCACGCACTTCGCCCGCTCGGCGTCCGCATCCCCGAGGACTGTGTCGCGCACGCCGTCAGCAGCGGCCTCGCGACCCTGCCCGCGCTCGCCGCCAAGAAGCTCGACGGAGTGCCCTTCCTCCTCACCGAGCACGGCATCTACCTGCGCGAGCGCTACCTCGGCTACCGCCGCGACGGCCAGCGCTGGCCCGTGAAGGCCTTCATGCTCGGCTTCTACCGCGAGCTGAACTCCCACGGGTACAAGGCCGCCGACCTGATCACCCCGTGCAACCAGTACAACCGCCGCTGGGAGGAGCGCGGCGGCGCCGACGCCGACAGGATCCGCACGGTCTACAACGGCGTCGACCCGGCCGCCTTCCCGCACGCGGGCCCCGAACCGGAGATCCCCACCCTCTCCTGGTGCGGCCGCGTGGACCCCATCAAGGATCTTGAAACACTTCTACGCGCGTATGCGTCGGTCCGCGCCGAGATGCCGGAGACCCGGCTACGGCTGTTCGGTCCCGTCCCGGCCGGCGGCGAGGCCTACCGCACCCGCCTGGAGAAGCTGGCCGCCGAGCTGGGCGTCACCGACGGGGTCACCTTCGAGGGCCGCATCACCGAAGTGTGGCGGGCCTACGCCGCCGGTCACGTCGTCATGCTGTCGTCGATCTCCGAGGGCTTCCCGTTCTCCATCATCGAGGCCATGTCCTGCGGCCGTACGACCGTCTCGACCGACGTCGGCGGAGTGAGCGAGGCCGTCGGCGACACCGGCCTCGTGGTGCCGCCGCGCGAGCCGGAGAAGATGGCCGCCGCCGCCCTCACCCTTCTCCGGGACGACGAACGCCGTCTGAAATTGGGGGAGTTGTCCCGCCAGAGGGTTATCGAGCGCTTCACGTTGCGTCGCTCGGTGGATAATTTCCGGACTATTTACCAAGAGCTCGCGGGCCGCCCCGAGGTGTACGAGCCCACCGTCGAGACCGTCGCCGACTGGACCGCCGAGCTGCGCGATCCGTGGTACAAGGCCGTCGCCACGGACGGGACGGACTGGTGACCGGTTCCATCTGGCTGCCACCGGGCGCGAGTTCGGAAACTCTCCTCGGCGTCCCCAAGCAACGCCCCTCGCCGAGCTGGGCCGAACCCGACCCGATCGCCGAACTCGCCGAACGCCTCGACGAGTTCGTCGCCGCGGCCGTGCACCCCGACGAGATCGCCGCCCTCCTCGAATCCGACGGCATGTCGGACGACCAGATACGCGAGCGGTACGGCGTCAAGAACTCCTTCGCCCTGGCGGAGGAGTTGTACGAACGCGTAGCCCGCCGCTTCCCGGAGCCGGACGGCCCGGTCCACGACCCGTGGCAAGTAGGCCTGCTCGGCTGCCTGTTGAGGGGAGTCGTCTTCGCGTTGCCCGGCTTCGGCTACGTCCTGGGCGCCCCCTTCCTGGCAGGCCACCCCGAGTCCTTCGGCCTCCCCGCAGGCACCCTCCCCCTTCTGGCCGGCGCCTTGGTCGGGTGGACCTGGAACCAGGGCCTGGCCCACCGGGCGTACTCCTGGCTCGGCTTGGGCGACAAGTCCGCCGCCCGCCGCAGCCTCCTCGTCGGGGCACCCTTGGGCGCACTCCTCGGCGCCGCGGTCGCGCTGGCCGTCGCGGGCACCGCCCAGTCGGTCGCCGTTGCCTTCGCGGCCGGCCAGTCCTGCTACCTGGGCGCGGCCACCATCCTCCTGGTCATGGGCCGCGAACGGGCGTTGCTGGCAACGCTGTTGCCGATGACGGCGGGCGCGGTGGCAGCGATGGTCCACGAGATCCCGGACGCGGCAAGACTGGCCCTGCTGCTGGGCTCCCTGCTGGCGGTGACGACACTGGCTCTACTTGAAGTAAGGCCCGACGGGACTGCCTTCAAGGGGCGCGGGGCTGTATTCAACCCCCGACTCAGTGCCAGCCTCCCCTTCGCCCTGTTCGGCTTCAGCAGCGGTGCCCTGGTCCTCTACGCAGCCCTGGGAGACATCCTCGCCGGCACAACACACAGCGCGGCCGCGGCCCCAGCCGCAGTCGCGCTGACCCTGAGCATGGGCCCAGCCGAATGGCTCCTGTACCGCTTCCGCAGCGGCAGCCTCACCGGCCTGCGCAACAGCCGTACCCCCAAGGCTTTTTGGCTCACAACAGGCCGAACCCTCACCCTGTGCCTGACCACATACCTGGCCGCGTTGTCCGCCCTCACCGCCCTCGCCACCACCCTCTGGCCCCACACCCCCGGCATCGACGGAGTGAGCCTCGCCGCCCTGCTCCTCCTGGGCACGGTCCTGTGGACGGGCCTGCTCCTGCAGTCCTTCGGCGCGGTCCTCGGCGCGGCAGCGATCTGCTGCACGGCAGCGCTGGCCCAGACGCTGGCACTCCTCACCCACGCAGCCGGCCCGCACTGGATCGCCCTGTTCGTGAACGGCACCGCGGCCCTGGTCCAAGCAGCCCTGATCTGCGCACTGTTGGGCAGGGTGACGGCCCACAGATGAGCCAACTGCTGGTCCCGTACTACGAGCACCCGACCGTCCGCCCCGCGGAGTGGGCCGCGATCGTGGCGGCGGCCCCCCGCCTCTACGCCGTGGTCCTCAACCCGGCCAGCGGCCCCGGCGAGGCCCCGGACCCGGCCTTCGCCGAGGTGGCGGCCCAACTCCGCGCGGTTGGGGGTACCCCCTCTGGGGGAGTCCGGTTGCTCGGCTACACGGACACGGACTACGGCCGACGCCCCTACGCGGACGTAGTGGAGGACCTGACCCACTACCGCGACTGGTACGGCACGGACGGCGCCTTCCTGGACCAAGTGGCAGCAGACCAGAAGGAGTTCAGGCACTACCAGCGCATCGCCACGGCCGCCTGGGGCACAGGCTGCGCCACACTCGTCCTGAACCACGGCACGACCCCGCACTCGTCGTACGCCCGCATAGCCGACGTCCTGGTGACCTTCGAGGGCCCCTGGACGACGTACCGCCAACTACCGCCCCAGTCCTGGCGAGGCACAACGGGAATCCGCTTCGGCCACCTCGTCCACGGCGTCCCGCCCGACGTCGATTTCGAAGCGGAGGCCCGGGCGCGAGGGGCCTCGGTGCACTGCGCGGTACCGGGCGTGGGAGATCATCCGTGGGGTACCTTGCCCCACACCCTGGAGCCCGTTCAGTGAGACGCCCCACCCTGCTGCCAGCCCTGCTCCTGCTGCTCCTCGCGGGCTGCACGTCCACCCCCGACGACAAGCCGACCCCCACGCAGACCACCGGGAAGCACTGGCAGCCCCGCCCGGGAGTGGCCTGGCAGTGGCAGCTCAGCGGGCGCCTGGACACCTCCGTCGACGTCCCGGTCTACGACATCGACGGCTTCGACCACTCCAAGGCGACGGTGACCGCGCTGCACGACAAGGGCCGCAAGGTCATCTGCTACATCTCGACCGGCGCCTGGGAGGACTTCCGCCCCGACGCCAAGAAGTTCCCCAAGTCGGTGCTGGGCAAGGGCAACGGCTGGAAGGGCGAACGCTGGCTCGACATCCGCCGCACGGACGTGCTGGAGCCGTTGATGGCGGCCCGCCTCGACATGTGCCGCGAGAAGGGCTTCGACGCGGTCGAGCCCGACAACATGGACGGCTACCAGAACGACACCGGCTTCCCCCTCAAGGCCGCCGACCAACTCCGTTACAACCGCCTCATCGCCAAGCTGGCCCACGCCCGGGGCATGGCCGTCGGCCTGAAGAACGACCTCGACCAGATCCCCGCCCTGGTAAGCGACTTCGACTTCGCGGTCAACGAACAGTGCGCCCAGTACGACGAGTGCGACACCCTGACCCCGTTCATCAAGGCGAACAAGGCCGTCTTCCACGTCGAGTACGACCTCCCGACGAGCCGTTTCTGCGCCGACTCCCGCCGCCTGAAGCTGAGTTCACTGGAGAAGAAGTACGAGTTGGGTGCGTGGCGCCGGTCCTGTTAGACACGCCTCAGGGCGACCGACGTCAGGGGCGCGGGGCACCCGCACTCACCCACCCAGCGAAAGCATCACGAACGCAGCCGTAGCCGCGGTCTCCGCAAGCCCCCCGAACACGTCCCCGGTGACCCCGCCGAACCGCCGCCGACAGTGCCGCAGAAGAATCTCAGCGACGACCAGCGCCACGACGAACGCGCGGGCGACCCCGTACACCCCGAGAGCCAACCCGCACACCTCCGCCACGGCGACGATGCCCACCGCCACCCCCAGCGCACCCGCGACCGGAACCACGCCCGCGACCGCCGCCCCCAACCCCTCCGGCCGAGCCGCAGGCACTCCCGCCCGCGCGGCCAGGGTCAGCGCGAGTCGAGCCGCGACCCCCGAGGCGACGGCCGCGACCGCACCCCGGGTCCACGAGTCGCCGTAGAGCTGAGAGAGCGCGGCCACCTGAGCCAGAAGCACGAAGACAAGGGCGAGCACCCCGAACGGCCCGATGTCCGACTGCTTCATGATCCGCAGCGCGTCCTCGGCGGGTTTCCCGCTGCCAAGCCCATCAGCGGTGTCCGCAAGCCCGTCCAGATGCAGCCCCCGGGTAAGAACGGCAGGCACGGCAACGCTGGCAACGGCGGCAAGCAGCGGACCCGCGCCCAGGAACAGAAACAGCAGCCCGAGCCCAGCCGCACACCCCCCGACGACCACTCCCACGACCGGCGCCACCAGCATCCCGGCGCGTGCGGCATCCCGATCCCAGCGGGTCACCCCGACCGGGAGAACAGTCAGCGTGCCGAACGCGAAACGGAGGCCGTCAAGGGGCGAGGTCTTGGACACCGGCGCAGATTACCCGGCGGTCAGCAGGGCGCCTCCCGCGGCCGTGGCTAAAGTGCCCATATGGGACATTGGCTGCACCGCAACATCGTCGAGCCGGGCAAACTACCCCTGCTCCTCGCGCTCACCGCCTTCGTCCTGACCTTCCTCATCACCCGGGTCATCACCCGCCTGATCCGCGCCGGCAAGGGCCCCTTCGGCAACATCAAGGCCGGCGACGTGCACATCCACCACGTCGTCCCGGGCGTGGTCCTCACCGTGATCGGCGGCTTCGGCGCGGTGGCCAGTACCCGCTACGGCGTCGGATCGGCGCTCTTCGCGATCGTCTTCGGCATGGGCGCGGGCCTGGTGCTGGACGAGTTCGCGCTGATCCTCTACCTCGACGACGTGTACTGGACCGAGGCGGGCCGCAAGAGCGTCGAGGCGGTGGTGCTCACGGCAGCCCTGGTCGGCTTCGTCCTCGCCGGTTTCTCGCCCTTCGGTGTCAACGACCTCACCGCCGCCGAACTCCACGACCGCGCCGGCGTGATCGTGAGCGTCGCGGTCAACTTCCTCTTCTCGCTCATCGCCCTGAGCAAGGGCAAGGCCCGTACGGCGGTCTTCGGCGTCCTCGTCCCGCTGGTCGCCGTCGTCGGCGCGGTCCGCCTGGCCCGCCCGGGTTCCCCGTGGGCCAAGCGCTTCTACCGCAACCGCCGCCACCGGGCCCGAGCCCGTTCCACCCTCCGCGCCTACCACCACGACCGCCGCTGGGCGGGCCCGCGCCGCGCGGTCCAGGACTGGCTCGGGGGGAAACCGGATCCGGAGCCGGTCCGGATTCCCGGTCGGCCCTGAGGAGGGGGATCGTCGGAAGGGTCCCTGGCGCAGCCTGGCGACCTCACCGTGACCGCGGGTCCGCCCCCGCCCAGAACCCACCCCTCCGATGCCGCAGTGCCGAAGCCAGACACAGCAACCCCACCGCGATGATCGCCGCCAGATGTTCCTTGCCCGCGAGGTTGCCCTTCAGCATCACCTCGATCGCCATCGCCGCGGTGACCGCGAGAGCGGTGACGTACGCGCCGTAGCGCCACGCGACGAACACCGCGAGGCCGACCACGGCGGCCGAGGGACCCGTGTCCACGACCAGCCGGTCCGTGCCGGGCAGCCCGAAGGGGTTGTCGAAGCCGAGCCAGATGCCCAGCCGCGCGTACAACGTGCCGGCGAGCGTCGCGGCGTAGGCGATGACCAGGGTGCGCCAGCGGCCGAGGCAGATCTCCGCGATGCCGAACACGAAGAGGATCTGGGCGAGGGCGCCCCACACGGGGAGGTCCAGCGCAGGCACGAAGAGGGAGAGCGGGGTGCGGAGGAGGGCCAGCCACAGGGGGTCCACGGCCCGTACCCCGCCCGTGTCCTGCACGAACTGGTAGCCCCAGGACTGGTTCTGCACGAACTGCAGCACCGCGGTCAGCAGCACTATCCCGATGGTCATCGGGATCGCCCGCCAGTGCCGCTTCAGGAGCGGCTCGCGCACGGTGACGTAGAGCAGTCCCCATTCGGCGCGGGCCCAGCGGGCGAGGCGGTTCATCTGTGCGTCTCCAGGTGCTTGCGGTGCAGCCACTTCGGCAGGCCCGGCGCCTCCAGGAACCCCTCCGCGCGCGCCGCCGCGAGGCCGATGCGCAGCAGGTCCGCGCTCTTCTCGAAGAGCAGGAACCGGGGTTCCCAGATGGGCCGGTACTTGGCGTTGGCGCGGTACAGCGACTCGATCTGCCACCAGCGCGAGAAGAAGCTGAGGAGTGACCTCCACAGCCGCAGCACCGGCCCGGCACCGATCCGCGCCCCCCTTTCGAAGACCGAGCGGAACATGGCGAAGTTGAGCGATACCTGGGTGATCCCGATCTCCTGGGCGCGGCGCAGGAGTTCGATCACCATGAACTCCATCAGCCCGTTGTCGGAGTCGCGATCCCGGCGCATCAGGTCGAGCGAGAGCCCGTGCGGGCCCCACGGCACGAAGGACAGCACCGCCCTCAACTCACCGTCCCCGTCGGTGCATTCGAGCATCACGCACCGCCCGTCGTCCGGATCCCCGAGCCGCCCGAGCGCCATGCTGAACCCGCGCTCGGTGGCCCCGTCCCGCCAGTCGTCGGCGCGCTTCAGCAGATACGCCATCTCCTCGGCCGGGATGTCCTCGTGCCGCCGGATCCGCACGGTGTACCCGGCCCGCTTCACCCGGTTGTAGGCCTGCCGTACGGTCCGCATGGCGCGTCCTTCGAGGGTGAACTCGGCCACCTCGACGAGGGCTTCGTCCCCGAGTTCGAGGGCGTCGAGGCCGTGCCGCGCGTAGACGGTGCCCGCTTCCTCGCTCGCGCCCATGACGGCCGGAATCCACCCGTGAACCCGTGCCTCCGCGAGCCAGGGCTCGATCGCGCCGGGCCACGCCTCCGGGTCGCCGATCGGGTCGCCGGAGGCCAGCGACACCCCGCCCACGACCCGGTACGCGACGGCCGCCTTGCCGGTCGGCGACCACACCACGCTCTTCTCCCGGCGCAGCGCGAAGTACCCGAGCGAGTCCCGCTCGCCCTGCCGCTCAAGGAGCGCCCGCAGCTTCTTCTCGTCGTCCTCGGTGAGCGGGTCGACGGCACGCCGGGAGCGGAACGCGGCGTAGAACACGGCGAGGACCAGGACCGTGCTGAGCACGTTGATGACGACGTTGACCCAGTTCGGGGTCCAGATGCCGGGGAAGCGATTCTCCGGCGCGGCGATGGACACCAGCCGGAACGCGCCGTAGCGCCAGCGTTCCACGAACGTCGAACGGGACGCGTCGTGCGCCTGGTTGGTGACCGTCACCAGCAGCGCGGCCAGCAGCGAGGCGGCCAGGGTGCCGCCGACGGCGACGACGGCGGCCAGCCGGGGGTTGGACCGGTCGCCCTTCGCGTAGAACTCCCGCCGCCCCACCACCAGCGCGGCGACGAACGCGGCGGTCAGTACCAGGGAGATCCAGTTCTGCGGGTACTGGCGGATCTCCTGGAACGACATGGCGAACCCGAACAGCGCGAGGAACAGCCCGCTGACCACCAGGTTCAGGATCCACGCGGCGCGTTTGCGGCGCCGCATGGTGATGGCGAGGAACGCCGTGAACACCCCGGACGCGAAGCCGGCCGTCAGCAGATACGGCGTGAAGAAGTTCTCCTGGTTGTGCCGTCGTACGTCCTGCCCCAGCGAAACCCACGCCGCGCTGAGGAAGTTGATGAACGCGACGGCCCGCAGATACCAGACGGCGAAGGCCGCGGCCCGCCGCGAGGCGCCTGAGCTATGACGTTCCTGAACGGGCCCGACCCGGACATCTCCCATGAAGGAGGATCATATGGGCGTTGTCGCGACGAACGGTTCTTATCCGCCGCCGCAACGATCACGCCCCGGTCACTCCTCGGTCTCCACGCCCCTGGCCGACCGACTTACCGACCCCGGCCGGCTGCCGTGCGTCGGCCAGGGGCCGCACGTCGGACGGGTTCCAGGCCTCGGCCGGGGCGTCGGCCTTCACCGGGCACGCGTCCGCTTCTGGGCTCGCGTCCGCTCCCGGCCTACTCCGGCTGCGCGGGCTTCTCCGGCTCCGCAGCCGTCACGGACTTTTCGGAAGGCGTCGTGTCCTGGGCTTTCTCGGGGCCCACGGCCGCTTCCGGGGCGTCGGCATCCTTCTCCGCCGTTTCGGGCGCCACGGAAGGCTCCGCCGTCACCGCCGAGTCTTCCGGTTCGGCCGCCGTCACCGCCTCTGCCTCCACCGGCTCCTCCAACTCCTCCGGCTTCAGCGGGAGTTCGGCCGCCAGTGCCGCTGCGGCCTGCACCAGCGGCAGTGCGAGCAGCGCGCCCGCGCCCTCGCCGACGGTCACGCCGTGGTCGAGGAGCGGCTCCAGGGCCATCCGGTCCAGCGCCTTCGCCTGGCCCGGCTCGCCGCTGTTCTGCCCGGCGAGCCACCAGTCCGGCGCCCGGAAGGCGACCCGCTGGCCCACCAGCGCGCACGCGGCGGCGACAACGCCGTCCAGGATCACCGGCAGCTTCCGTACGGCACTCTGCAGCAGGAACCCGGTCATCGCGGCGAGGTCGGCGCCGCCCACCGTCGCGAGCAGCTGCAACTGATCGCCCAGCACGGGCCGGGCCCGCCGCAGCGCGTCCCGGATCGCCGCGCACTTGCGCATCCACGCGAGGTCGTCGATCGCGAGGCCGCCCCGCCCGGTGACGACGGACGCGTCGGTCCCGCACAGCGCCGCGATCAGCACGGAGGCAGGCGTCGTACCGCCGACGCTCACATCGCCGAGGACCACCAGATCCGTACCGGAGTCGGCCTCCTCGTTCGCTACGGCGACCCCCGCCTCGAACGCGGCCGTCGCCTCCTCCAGCGTCAGCGCGTCCTCGATGTCGATACGCCCGCTGCCCCGCCGTACGCGGTGCTTCACGACCGCGTCCGGCAGCGAGCCGGGATCGCAGTCCAGGCCCATGTCCACGATCCGCACCGGCACCCCGAGCCGTCGCGCGAGCACCGCCGCCGGGCTGCCGCCCTCCAGCACCGACCGCACCAACTCCCCGGCGCTGCCCGCGGGCCGGGCCGACACACCGAGTTCGGCGACCCCGTGGTCGCCCGCGAACAACACCGCACGCGGCCGTTCGACCGGCCGCACCGGCACGGCGCCCTGCGCCGCCGCCAGCCACTCACCCAGGTCGTCGAGTCGCCCCAGCGACCCGGGCGGCACGATCTGACGTTCGCGGCGCGCCTCCGCGTCACGGCGCACACCGCCGTCGGGGCGCTCGATCAGATCGGTGAAGTCGTCGAGATTAAGCGAGCTCATTCGCCGAACAGTACCGGCAGCGATCGAACGCGACAGCGCCACATGGCCACCACGCGCCCCGGACGTCCTTGCCCTCAAGATCTAGATCCCGTACGTATCGCTTTGCACCGTTTTGTCGTACGTCTCCGGGAGCCGCCCATGAACAGCCTGCGCACCCGCGTCAGCACGCGCGTCAGCACCCTCGACGCGCGCCGCCGCCACCGCGCGCTGGCCCGCGCGATCCTCCGGCTCCTCCCCGAACCGGAGAGCTGGCTCGACGTCGGCACCGGCGACGCCCACTTCCCGGAAACGGCGAAGGCCCTCTTCCCGTACACCTCCTTCGACGGCCTCGACCCCACCCCCCGAGTCGTCCGCGCCCGCGCCGCCGAACGCATCGAGGAGGCCTACGCCGGCCACCTCACGGACCCGCACATCACGACCGCCCTCCAGTCCCGCTACGACGTCGTGAGCCTCCTGCGCGACCGCTCACCGGCCTCCGACCCCGACGCCGAACTCCGCGCCGCCCTCACGGTCCTGCGCCCCGGCGGCCTCCTCCTCCTGGAAGGCCGCCCGGACGACCTCCGCACCCAACTGGAGCCCCACAGCTGCGAGTTGGTCACCGAACACCGGGGCTTCCAGGACCGGCTCCCGCCCCCGCAACGCCTGATCGCCCGCAGAAAACAGCAGCTCCAGAAACAGCGGCCCTAGCCGCGCAAGGCGAGCGCCTGCCCCGCCACCACCAGCAACACGTGCTCGCACTCACCGGCGATCGCGGCGTTCAACCGCCCGAGTTCGTCCCGGTACCGGCGCCCGGACGCGGTCGCCGGCACGATCCCCGAGCCGACCTCGTTGGACACGGCGACCAGGGTCCGCCGCGTGGCACGCACGGCAGCGGTCAACTCCCGTACCCGCTCCCGGAGTTGCTTCTCCCCGCCGTCCCCCCACTCCGTGTCGTCCCACGCCCCCGCGGAGTCCATGGCGTCCGTCAGCCACAGCGACAGACAGTCGATGAGCAACGGCGGCCCGTCCTCGGCGAGCAACGGCACCAGGTCGCACGTCTCCGCCGTACGCCACGACCCCGGCCGCCGCTCCCGGTGCGTCGAGACCCGGGAGGCCCACTCGGTGTCCCCGTTGCGCGAGCCGCCGGTCGCGACGTACAGCACGTCCGGGAAGGCCTCCAGCCGCCGCTCCGCCTCGACCGACTTCCCGGACCGCGCCCCGCCCAGCACCAGCGTCCGCCGCGGCACATCGGGTACGTCCTCGTACACCCCCACGGTCAACGTCGTCCCGTCCGGCACGGCACGCGCCCCCACGGCGGCCAGCCGCCGCGCCAACTCGGCCCCCGGCGCCACATCGTGATCGAGATGGACGGCGATGACGTCGGTCGCGGGCCCCATCGCCCCGACGGCACGCAGCTTGGCCAGCGCATCCGGCCGCCCCACGACATCGGCGAGCACCATGTCGTACGACGGCACGGCCCCCTCCTCCAGCCCGGCCGGCGCACCCCCCGGCGGCAGATACAGCATCCGCTGCCCGTCGGGCCCGGTGACGGCGTACCCGGTACCGGGCCCGTCCATCGCCACCGCCCGCACTCGATGCCCCGTCAACAACGCCAGCTCCCGCCCGTCCGGCACGCGCCCCGGCTGCGGCAGCCCCGCCGGCACCTCCACAGCGGGCCCGTCATGCGGATGCGACAACAACACCTGCCGCACCCCGCCGAGCGAATGCCCGGCCCGAGCCGCGGCGAAGGCGGCCCCGGGCGTCAGATCGAGCAACAGCGTCCCGTCCACGAGCACGGCGGTAGCAGCCCGCGCATCGACCCCGAGCGACACGGCACAGGCCGCGCAGGGGCAATCGAGGCGGGGAAGCCCCGCGGGAGCACCGGTGCCGAGCAGAGTGAGTTCCACGGATCGATTTTCACCGCTCACCAATGAACATGCCCATCCTGGACCCCCAAGGGGCACGGGGCTGTGACATTCGCGGCTCCGCCGCGGGGCGCGCCCAGCCCCCACCGGACCCGCACCCGACCGGAATATCCGCAGCTCACCCCCCACTGACCCAGCGGAGCGAATAGGCTGCTCAGCAGAAGCCGGACCAAGATCCGGCTTCTGCTCTGCATGCGCTGAGACCTTGGAGGCGTACATGGCGGCATGGATCTGGCGGTTCGAGAAGTCCGACGGGACCGAGGTCGAACCGGCGGTACAGCCGGAGGAGTTCACCACACAGGGCGACGCGGAGTCCTGGCTCGGCGAGATCTGGAAGGAACTCGTCGCAGGCGGCGCGGACCAGGTGTTCCTTTTCGAGGACGGCACACAGATCTACGGGCCGATGAGCCTGCACGCCGAGGACGCGTAGCCCGTCGTGGGCCAAAGAGGTCGGGGGCGGCCGGAGAAACACCGGCCGCCCCCACCTCGTTCCTGAACTGAACTGAGCCGGGCTACTGCTCGCCCAGCGTCACATCGACCTTCTTCGACGCCCCGTTCCGCGAGTACGTCACCGTCGTCTTCTGCCCCGGCTTGTCGGCGGCCAGCGCCTCCGACAGCGAGGTGATCGTGGTGATGCCCGTGTCACCGAGCCGCGTGATGATGTCCCCGGCCCGGATGCCGGCCTCGGCGGCGGCCCCACCGCTCTTCACCTCGACCACGGCGACCCCGGCGGCCTGGTAACTGTCGTCGACGACCGTGCGGGCGGTGATCCCGAGCGCGGCCCGCCCCGAGTCGGTGACCTTGCCGTCCTTGACGATCTGGTCGGCGACCGTCTTCACCATCGAGGACGGGATCGCGAACCCGATACCGGGCGCGGCACCGCCCCCGAAGCTCGGGTCGGTCGCGGCGAGGGTCGGGATGCCGACGACCTGCCCGTTCAGATCGACGAGCGCGCCCCCGCTGTTGCCGGGGTTGATCGCGGCCGAGGTCTGCACCATGTTGGCGATGGTCGCGCCCGTACCGCCCCCGGTGCTGCCCTCGCTGACGGTCCGTCCGGTCGCCGACACGATGCCCTGTGTCACGCTGGACGACAGTCCCAGCGGCGAACCCATGGCGAGGACGATCTGCCCCACCTGGACCTTGGAGGAGTCCGCGAAGGTCGCCGCCTTCAGCCCGTCCGGCACCTTGTCCAGCTTGACGACGGCCAGGTCCTGCGCGGGATACGAGTACACGAGCTTGGCGGTGAGCACGTCCTCGCTGTTCGCGGTGGTCACCTTGAAGGTCTTCTCGTCCCCGACGACGTGCGCGTTGGTGACGATGTGCCCCTGGTCGTCGTACACGACCCCCGACCCCAGATCACTGCTGGCCTGGATCTGCACGACCGACGGCAGGACCTCCTTGATCACCTTCAGGTAGTCGCTCTGCAGGTCGTCACCGGACATCGGTACGGCGGCCTCGGCGGCCTGCGTGGTCGAGCCGTCCTTCTTCGAGGAGGCCGACGAGGACGACGCGGCCCCGGAGTCGGAACATCCGGCGACCAGCGCGAGCGAACAGGCGAGACCGGCGAGGAGAGCGACCGGCCGCAGGGCACGGGTACGAGTACGGGTAGGGGAGGAGTCCATACCGCGAGTGTCTCTTTGGGGTGAATATCCGGCTTGTACTGCTGACCCGAACGGGCCCCTAGGGGGAGGGGCGCGCTCAGCCCCGCACGCCGCACAGATGCAGCAGCGCGGCCACCGCCCGGTACGGATCGGTCCGCCCGGCCCGCTCCTCGGCGGCCAGCAGCGGCTCGACGTCCGCCGGGATCTCGGCCCCTTCCGGAGCCGTGTCGGTGAAGACCCGCACGCCGTACCAGGACTGCAGCGGCGCCCCGATCCCCGCCAGCGTCGCCGTCAGGGTGTCCAGCCGGTCCGCCCGCGCGTCGACACCGAGCCGGTTGCGGTACGCGGCCGAGTCGAACGCGGCCGCCGTGGACGCCCAGTCCCAGGACAGCCCGGGCCGCATCGCCAGCGCGTCGGCGTTCCGCACGAGCAGCGACAGCAGCCCGCCCGGCGCGAGCATCCGCGCGAGACCCGCGAGCAGCGGATCGGGCTCGGACACGTACATGAGTACGCCATGACAGAGCACGACGTCGAAACTGCCCGGCAGGAAGTGCACGCCCGTGTCCCGGCCGTCGCCCTCGATGATCCGCACCCGCTCCCGGATGCCCTCGGGCTCGCCGGACAGCGCCTCACGGGCCGCGGCGACCATCTTCGGTTCCTGTTCGAGCCCGGTCACCTGATGCCCGGCCCGGGCCAGCCGCAGCGCCTGCGTGCCCTGGCCCATCCCGACGTCGAGCACCCGCAACCGCTGTCCGACCGGATACCGGCCGGCTATCTGCTCGTCGAGCTGCCGGGCCACCAGCTCCTGCCGTACGACATTCCGCAGCCCGCCCAGCCTGCTCAGCCAGGCGTCCGCCGTGCCCCCGGTGAAGGAGTCCGCGCTCAGGGCCGCTCTCCGCGCTTGACCTGCGGCTTCGGCAGCCGGAGTCGACGCATCTGGAGGGAGCGCATCATGGAGTACCAGACCGTGCCCTTCGTGTTCTGGCCCGGGAAGCGCTCGGCGAGCAGCTTGCGCAGCCGGAACACGCTCCAGAAGGAGTCGACCACGATCAGCACGATCACCACGAGCCACAGCAGCAGCGCGATGTTCTGCAACGCGGGGACCTGCACCACGCTGAGCACGAGGATCACCACGGCCAGCGGCAGGAAGAACTCGGCGATGTTGATGCGCGAGTCGATGTAGTCACGCCCGAACTTGCGGATCGGACCCCTGTCACGGAGGGGCAGATCCCGCTCGTTGCCACGGCCGGACAGCGCCTGGCGCTGCCTCTCCATCTGCGTGCGCCGCTCGTCGCGCTGGCGCTTGGAGGCGTCCTTGCGCGTCGTCGAGGTGTTGGCGACGCTGCGGCGCTGAGTCTGTGACTCACTGCGCTTGGGCGTGGGCCGACCCTTCGGGGCCTGAGGGTCTCGGGGCATTGTGGAGTCGGTCAGCGACACCTTGTCGGTGGACGCTGCCTTCTCTTCCTTGGCGCGGCTACGGAACACAAAACCCAAGGGTAAGGGGTGAATGGGGTTGGACCCCAGCCCTGTGGGGAACGATCCGGCAACACCGCTCGTCTGTAGGGGGACAGAGAAGGACGTCATGAGCGGGTCCTACCAGGGGAGCACCTACTCCTTACGCCGGATCAGGACCGCGGTCAGTCGTCCTTGGGGATGAGCGCATCCGTCCCCGAACAGTGCGGTAATGGATGCAGGGCCCGTACTGTGGGTTCTGTTGCAGTCGCTGGAGCTGGAGTCCGTCAGAAGGGGGCGCGCGAAGCCCATGAGCGGTGTCATGAAGCGTATGGGGATGATCTTCCGCGCGAAGGCGAACAAGGCCCTTGACCGGGCCGAGGACCCGCGCGAAACCCTCGATTACTCGTACCAGAAGCAGCTGGAGCTGCTTCAGAAGGTGCGCCGGGGAGTGGCCGACGTCGCCACCTCCCGCAAGCGTCTGGAGCTCCAGCTCAACCAGCTGCAGTCGCAGTCCTCGAAGCTGGAGGACCAGGGCCGCAAGGCGCTCGCCCTCGGCCGCGAGGACCTGGCCCGCGAGGCGCTCTCGCGCCGCGCGGCGCTCCAGCAGCAGGTGACGGACCTGGAGACGCAGCACACGACTCTCCAGGGCGAGGAGGAGAAGCTCACCCTCGCGGCCCAGCGCCTCCAGGCCAAGGTGGACGCCTTCCGTACGAAGAAGGAGACCATCAAGGCCACGTACACGGCGGCCCAGGCACAGACCCGGATCGGCGAGGCCTTCAGCGGCATCTCCGAGGAGATGGGCGACGTCGGCCTGGCGATCCAGCGTGCCGAGGACAAGACCCAGCAGCTCCAGGCCCGCGCGGGCGCGATCGACGAGCTCCTCGCCTCCGGCGCCCTGGACGACCCGACCGGCATGGCCAAGGACGACATCCAGGCCGAGCTGGAACGCCTGTCCGGTGGTACGGATGTAGAGCTGGAACTCCAGCGCATGAAGGCGGAGCTGGCCGGCGGTTCGTCCGCTTCACAGCAGGCGATCGAAGGCGGCACCGACAAGGCGCAGCCCCAGCAGCCGCAGGACACCCCGCGTTTCGACAAGCAGTAGGCCCACGCCTGAGGAGGGCGACATGATCGTACGGATCATGGGGGAGGGGCAGGTGAGGCTGGCCGACAGCCACCTCACCGAGCTGAACAAGTTGGACAACGTCCTCCTCACGGAGGTCCAGAGCGGCGACGTCCCAGCCTTCCGCCAAACCCTCCAGGCCCTCCTGGCAAAGGTCCGAGAACTGGGCGAGCCCTTGCCGGACGACTCCCTGGAACCGTCCGAGCTGATCCTCCCGGCCGAGGACGCAACCCTGGAGGAGGTCCGGGACCTGCTGAGCGACGACGGCTTGATCCCGGGGTAGTTCCGGGGCAGCGTTCGGAGAGGCGGCACTTTTCAGCGCGGGCCGGCAAACCCAGCCGGTCTGGCGTCTGCTGACGAGGCGGAGCCGTCCCAAGCCCCCACCCACCTGCTGGGGGCGGCGCTTGGAGGGGCCGCACTTTTCAGCGCAGGTCGGCCATTTCAGTTGGTCCGGCGTCTCCGGACGAGGCGGCACCTTCCCAGCACAGGCCCGCGTTTTCAGCCCGTCCGGCGTTTGAGGACGAGGCCGTTCAGGCCGAAGCGGGGTCTGGGGGGCGCAGCCCCCGGCTGCGCCCACCCCAACACCCCGCACAGGCACAGCGAACGTACAGCTGACCCCCGTTCCGCCCCCGGCAGGGACCCCGTACCGTTGCCAGAATGAGCACCTTGGACCGCGCCCGCTGCCAAGCGAACGCGCACCCCTCCGCCTTGGACGCGGCCCTCGCCGCCGCGGTGCTCGTCTGCATGGTCGCCGGATCCTTCGTCGACCCCCACGGGGACAACGGGGTGAGCTGGGGCCTCCGCACCCCCGCCCCCCTCAGCCTGATCCTCATGGCGGTCGGCGCCGCCGCGCTGGTCAAACGCCGCCGCGCCCCCATGCTGGTGCTCGCCGTCACCTCCACCGCGTCCCTCATCGAGAGCGTCACCAGTGACCCGCGCGCCCCGGTCGCGATGTCGGCGGTGGTCGCCCTGTTCACCGTCGCCGTCACCACCGACCGCTCGACGACCTGGCGTGTCGCCCTGCTCACGATGACCGTGCTGACCGGCGCCGCGATGCTCGGTGGCCCCCTCCCGTGGTACGCCCAGGAGAACCTCGGCATCTTCGCCTGGACCGGCATGGCCGCCGCCGCCGGCGACGCCGTACGCAGCCGTAAGGAATTCGTGCACGCCATACGCGAGCGCGCCGAACGGGCCGAACGCACCCGCGAGGAGGAGGCCCGCCGCCGGGTCGCCGAGGAACGGCTCCGCATCGCCCGCGACCTGCACGACGTGGTCGCGCACCACATCGCCCTGGTCAACGTCCAGGCCGGAGTCGCCGCGCACGTCATGGACAAGCGGCCGGACCAGGCCAAGGAGGCCCTCGCGCACGTACGCGAGGCGAGCCGGTCCGCGCTCAACGAACTCCGCGCCACCGTCGGCCTGTTGCGCCAGTCCGGCGACCCCGAGGCACCCACCGAACCGGCCCCGGGACTCGACCGCCTGGAAGAACTCGCGGGCACCTTCCGCAGCGCCGGCCTCCAGGTCGAGGTCGCCCGCGCCGACAACGGCACCACCCTCCCCGCAGCCGTCGACCTGGCCGCCTACCGCGTCATCCAGGAAGCCCTCACCAACGTGCAGAAACACGCCGGCACGGAGGCGAAGGCGGAGGTCAGTGTCGTCCGCGTCGGCCCGAACGTGGAGGTCACCGTCCTCGACAACGGCTCCGGCGAGGACCACGACCCCGACTCCGGCGGCGGCCACGGCCTGCTCGGCATGCGCGAGCGCGTCACCGCCCTGCGCGGCACCCTCACCACCGGTCCCCGGTACGGAGGCGGCTTCCGCGTGCATGCGATCCTGCCGGTCAAGACCCGCCCACGCGCCTCGGGGGACCCCGTATGACGACGATCCGTGTCCTGCTCGCCGACGACCAGGCCCTGCTGCGCAGCGCCTTCCGCGTACTCGTCGACTCGGAGCCCGACATGGAGGTCGTAGGAGAGGCCTCGGACGGCGCTCAGGCCGTACGGCTGGCGAAGGAGGAGCGGGCCGACGTCGTGCTGATGGACATCCGGATGCCCGGCACGGACGGCCTCGCCGCGACCCGCATGATCAGCGCGGACCCGTCCCTGGCCCACGTCCGCGTGGTCATACTGACGACCTTCGAGGTCGACGACTACGTGGTCCAGTCCCTGCGCGCGGGCGCGTCCGGCTTCCTCGGCAAGGGCTCGGAACCGGAGGAACTCCTCAGCGCGATCAGGGTCGCGGCGGCCGGAGAAGCACTGCTCTCCCCCGTGGCGACCAAGGGCCTGATCGCCCGCTTCCTCGCCCAGGGCGGCGACCTCGACGACGACCGAGACCCCGCCCGAGCCGAACGCCTCGACGCCCTCACCGTCCGCGAACGCGAGGTCCTCGTCCAGGTCGCCGGCGGCCTCTCGAACGACGAGATCGCCGAACGCCTGGAGGTCAGCCCCCTGACGGTGAAGACCCACGTCAACCGCGCCATGTCCAAACTCGGCGCCCGCGACCGGGCCCAACTCGTCGTCATCGCCTACGAGTCGGGCCTGGTCCGGCCGCGGGTGGAATAGCCCGGCCGGCCTACGGCAGCGCCAGCATCCGCTCCAGCGCCAGCTTGGCGAACGTCTCCGTCTCCTTGTCCACCTCGATGCGGTTGACCAGGTTGCCCTCGGCGAGGGACTCCAGGGTCCAGACCAGGTGGGGGAGGTCGATGCGGTTCATCGTCGAGCAGAAGCAGACCGTCTTGTCGAGGAAGACGATCTCCTTGCCCTCGGGGGCGAAACGGTTCGCGAGCCGTCGTACGAGATTCAGCTCGGTGCCGATGGCCCACTTGGAACCGGCCGGGGCCGCCTCAAGTGCCTTGATGATGTACTCAGTTGAGCCGACGTAGTCCGCCGCGCTCACGACCTCGTGCTTGCACTCGGGGTGCACGAGGACGTTGACGCCGGGGATGCGGGCGCGGACGTCCTCGACGGACTCCAGCGAGAAGCGGCCGTGCACCGAGCAGTGGCCGCGCCACAGGATCATCTTCGCGGCCCTCAACTGCTCAACGGTGAGGCCCCCGTTGGGCTTGTGCGGGTTGTAGAGCACGCAGTCGTCGAGGCTCAGGCCAAGGTCGCGGACGGCCGTGTTGCGGCCCAGGTGCTGGTCGGGCAGGAACAGGACCTTCTCGCCCTGCTCGAAGGCCCACTCAAGGGCCCGCTCGGCGTTCGACGAGGTGCAGATCGTGCCGCCGTGTTTGCCCGTGAACGCCTTGATGTCGGCGGACGAGTTCATGTACGACACGGGCACGACCTGCTCGGCTATGCCGGCCTCGGTCAGCACGTCCCAGCACTCGGCGACCTGCTCGGCGGTGGCCATGTCGGCCATCGAGCAGCCGGCGGCGAGATCGGGGAGGACGACCTTCTGGTCGTCGCCGGTCAGGATGTCCGCGGACTCCGCCATGAAGTGCACACCGCAGAACACGATGTACTCGGCCTCCGGGCGCGCGGCCGCGTCCCGGGCCAGCTTGAAGGAGTCGCCCGTGACGTCGGCGAACTGGATGACCTCGTCGCGCTGGTAGTGGTGGCCGAGCACGAAGACCTTGTCGCCGAGCTTCTCCTTGGCCGCGCGGGCCCGCTCGACCAGGTCCGGGTCGGACGGCGAGGGCAGGTCGCCGGGGCACTCGACGCCGCGCTCGCTCGTCGGGTCGGCCTCGCGGCCGAGCAGGAGCAGGGCGAGGGGCGTCGGCTGAACGTCGAGCTCCTGGGTCTGGGCGGTGGTCACGACACGCACCCTTTCTGTTCTGACGGACAAGCCTTTTCGTCGAATTGACGTTATCTATCATAACCGCTTCACGTCAGTTTGACGATGGCCATAGCGTCGATGTGACATCAATCCCGGGACGCACTCAGGACGCACTCAGTGAGGGACCTTGCGGGTGTGTGCGAGCATGGAAGAGAGAGCAGAAGAGGTACAGGCGAAAAGAACGCCGCCCGGCCCGGAATGAATCCGCGGCCACGCCGGTTGAAATGTCGGCAAGCAGTCTCCGTACAACCCGGGAGAGATGTAGATGTCCGTATCGGACGAGACCAGCACCGTCACCGACGGCATCCTTCTGTCCGACGCCGCCGCGGCGAAGGTCAAGGCCCTGCTCGACCAGGAAGGCCGTGAGGATCTGGCCCTGCGTGTCGCCGTCCAGCCCGGCGGCTGCTCCGGCCTGCGTTACCAGCTCTTCTTCGACGAGCGCTCCCTCGACGGCGATGTCGTCAAGGACTTCGGCGGTGTCAAGGTCGTCACCGACCGCATGAGCGCCCCGTACCTGGGCGGCGCCTCCATCGACTTCGTCGACACCATCGAGAAGCAGGGCTTCACGATCGACAACCCGAACGCGACGGGCTCCTGCGCCTGCGGCGACTCGTTCAGCTAAGCCCGGTTCAAGCCCCACAGGGGGCAACTGAGCAGAACGAAGGCGGCGGCCCCCTCCGACAGGGCCGCCGCCTTCGGGCTTTTCCGGTGCCCATGGCCTTCGGGCTTTTCGGTGCCCTCGCGGTCGTGGCTACCGGGCCAGTGAGGGTCCCGCCCCCACCTCGACCTTCTTCTCCACGGGGATCTTCGTGCCGTCCGGTCCCACGACGGACCTGTCACCGACCGGCGCCTTCAACTGCACGGTCTGGTGGTAGATCTTGGCGATCATGACGCAGATCTTGTTCGGCCAGGGCGTGTCCGTGACCGTGACCGTGATCTTGTCCGAAGTCTCCACGGCCGACGCCTTGTAGTCCGCGCACACCCCGCCGGTGAAGGCCACGGTGAGGCTCTTCCCGTCGGCCGTGTAACCGTCCGCCTTGATGTCGTGCGGCGCCGCGGTGGACGTCGAACTCGCCGTAGGGGTAGGCGTGTCGGCCGAGGTCAGATACTTCGGGTCGATCGCCGGATACGTCACGGTGAAACTGTCCTGCCCGCTCGCCTCCCGCGCCTCGAAGAGCCAGGACGGCACCAGCGTCTGCCGCCCGTCCACGGAGTGCACGGCGAGCCCGAACACCGCGTGCTCGACGGTGGTCGAGGCTTGTGTCGGCGTAGCGGACGAGGCGGTCGACGACCCGCAGGGCGCCTCCAGCCGGTCCTTCAGCGGTACGGGGCTGGCGCAACCGCCGATGCCCATGCGGTGGTCGGTCTTCGGCGCCGCGTTCATCAGGTCCAGCGTCTTCCGCGCACTCAGCACGGGATAGACGTCACCCTTCATGGGCGCCGCCAACTCACCGCTCCCGCCTACCACTTCACCCTGGGCGCTGACGGTCAGCCCGGTGGTCCACCCGTGGGTGGGCAGCCCGCCGATGACCGGCTCGGCGTTCACGACCCGCTGCGCGCCCATGAGTTGGCTCGCGTCGACCTTCGCGTCGTCCTGGCCGACGGCCTTGAGGATCGGGGCGGCGGCCTTCACGGCCACGTCCGCGCTCACCGGGTCGGTGGCCGAAGTGCCGGGATCGTGCGTGCACTTGAGGGTGCCGCCGGTGCAGTCGTCGGTGCCGGGTGCGTAGCGGTTGAACGTCCACATGCCCGGCGCCGCCTTGTTCACCTGGAGGCTCGGCCCGGTACCGTCCTGCCCGCCCACCTTCCAGAGCTGCCCCTCGGCGACCGGCGTCCCCACGACCCCGAGCGCCTTCGCGAGCCGGCTCACCGCGTCCTTGCCGACCTCGCCCTCCGGCGCGTAGACGGCGGCGGAGGGCGGCCCGTCGGGCAGACTCCCCACGGCCCGGTACGTCTCCCCGTACGGATTCGGCTCCCCGGACGCGATCCCACTCGTACCGCCCGACGAGTACCCGTCGAGCGCGAGCGGCGGCGGAGTCCCGTCGGCGCCGGACGCCGCGGACCCCGTACCTTCCCCCGAACCCCCGGAAGCGGACGAGGACGACGCGAGATACGCCCCGCCCCCTCCGACGAGCAGCACGGCGGCGGCCACGGAGGCGATGACGAGGGGCGACCGGGGTCGCGCCGGGCGCCTGTCGTCGGTTTCGGGGGAGTGCTCGTGCAGCGAGAGTTCGGTGTCGTCGGCGGAGGCGGGCTGCTCCGGGTGGGTGGCCTCGGGGGGCGTGGGGTCGGTGACTTCCGGTCCGTCCGCCTCGGCGTCGCCGGATGCCGCGAGCCCGGTCTCCTTCGGCCGATCGGCTTCCGCGTCAGACTCCGGCGGCTCGCCGTCTTCCGAGCGGCCGGTTTCTACGCCGGATGCCGTGGACCCCGTCTCGTCCGGCCGACCGTGACCGGCCTCGGCACCGGACGCCGTAGAACCAGCCGTCTCCCCGCCGGCCCCGGTGCCGTCGACCTCGGGCCCCTTCTCGGAGCCGTTCGCGGCGTCCCCCACGCCCCGCACGTCACCGGACGTGCCGGTCGTGTCGTCGTTGTCGGGTCGCTCGGTGTTCACCGCATCGCTCCTTCGGCTGCGCAACTGTCCCTTGACCCTGACCCGGCCCTGTCAAAGGGGCAGGCGGAAAGGTCGTATCCCGCATCCCCTTTACGGGGGACAGCGATGGGACGCAGCGGGGGAGCGCACGGTTCCCCCGAGCGCGCCGATCCTGCTGAATGACTCCGCTCAGTCGCCGTACTCCGACATGCCGTCCAGCAGGCGGGCCGACTTCGACGGCACGGTCACCCCGTGGATGAGCGACGGGGACACCGGGAGGGCGACGATCCGGTCGGGAACCGTCCAGTGGGGAGCCATCCGCGCGCAGTCGCCGCGCAGCGACGCGAGGTCGGCCTCGCCCTCGCCTTCGAGGTGGACCGGAACGTGAACCGGAACGGGGCCGTCGACCTTGAGGTTTGCCATAGCGGCACCGTAGGCACGCTTGACCTCGCGAAGAAAGATCTACTATCGGGTAGTTTTGGCCGCTTCAGAGGCGCCGCGCGGACCGGGTAGCGTGAAGTGTCAACGCAGCCTCCCTCAGGAGAGTCCTCGCCGTGCGCATCGCAGTCACCGGCTCCATCGCCACCGACCACCTCATGACCTTCCCCGGCCGCTTCGCCGACCAGCTGGTCGCGGACCAGCTGCACACGGTGTCGCTCTCCTTCCTGGTCGACAACCTCGACGTACGCCGGGGCGGTGTCGGCGCCAACATCGCGTTCGGCATGGGCCAGCTCGGCACCGCGCCGATCCTGGTCGGCGCCGCCGGCTCCGACTTCGCCGAGTACCGCGACTGGCTCGACCGGCACGGCGTCGACACCGGCTCGGTGCGGATCTCCGAGACGCTGCACACCGCCCGCTTCGTGTGCACCACCGACGCCGACCACAACCAGATCGGCTCCTTCTACACCGGTGCCATGAGCGAGGCCCGGCAGATCGAGCTGAAGACCGTCGCCGACCGCGTGGGCGGCCTCGACCTGGTCCTGATCGGCGCGGACGACCCCGAGGCGATGCTCCGCCACACGGAGGAGTGCCGTACCCGTTCCATCCCCTTCGCCGCGGACTTCTCCCAGCAGATCGCGCGCATGGAGGGCGACGACATCCGCATCCTGCTGGAGGGCTCGGCGTACCTCTTCTCGAACGAGTACGAGAAGGGACTCATCGAGTCCAAGACCGGCTGGAGCGACGAGGAGATCCTCTCCAAGGTCGGCCACCGCGTCACCACGCTCGGCTCGCGCGGCGTTCGTATCGAGAGCGTCGGTATGGACCCGATCGAGGTCGGCTGCGCGGAGGAGGAGCGCAAGGCCGACCCCACGGGCGTCGGCGACGCGTTCCGGGCGGGTTTCCTCTCGGGGCTGGCGTGGGGGGTTTCGCTGGAGCGGGCGGCGCAGGTCGGCTGCATGCTCGCGACTCTCGTCATCGAGACGGTGGGTACGCAGGAGTACCAGCTGCGGCGGGTGCACTTCATGGACCGGTTCACCAAGGCGTATGGGCATGACGCGGCTGGTGAGGTTCGGGTTTACCTGGGCTGATTCGTCGGGTGCGTGGGGGCTGGTTGCGCAGTTCCCCGCGCCCCTTAAGGAGCGCTCAACTCAGCCGGCGGATCACGTACGCCGGGCCCTCCTCCTCGCCCAGGTACTCCTGGCCCCGCATCTCGCACCACGCCGGGATGTCCAGCCGTGCCGCCTCGTCGTCGGACAGGACCTTGACCGTGCCGCCGATCGGCACATCGCCGATGACCTTGGCGAGCTCGATCACCGGGATCGGGCAGCGCTTGCCGAGGGCGTCCACGACGAGGGAGTCGTCTTCTACGACGGTCACCGGGGCCTGCGCTCCCAACTTCTCCCGGACCCCTGCCACCACCCCCGGCAGTACGGCGAGGAAACGCTCTACGTCCTCCTCCACCGCCCCCCGTGGCAACGACACCCGCACATTCCCCTCACTCAGCACGCCCATCGCCTTCAGCACATGGCTGGGCGTCAGGGTGCTGCTCGTGCAGGACGAACCGGACGAGACGGAGAAACCGGCGCGGTCGAGTTCGTGGAGGAGGGTCTCTCCATCGACATAGAGACAGGAGAAGGTGACGATCCCCGGCAGTCGCCGCACCGGATCGCCGACCACATCCACGCCCGGCACCAGCTTCGGCACCCGCGCCCGGATCCGCTCCGTCAGTTCCCGCAGCCGTAGCGCCTCCTGGGTCGCCTCCGTGCGGACCGCGCGGAGCGAGGCGGCCGCGGCCACTACGGCGGGGATGTTCTCGAAGCCGGCGGCGCGTCCCGACTCCCTTTCGTCCAGGGGGCGTTGGGGTGCGAAGCGCGCGCCCTTGCGTACCACCAGCAGACCGACCCCGGCCGGGCCGCCCCACTTGTGCGCGCTCGCCGTGAGCAGCGACCACGCGCCCTCGACCGGACCCCACCCCAGCGACTGCGCCGCGTCGACCAGCAGCGGCACCCCGACCGCCCGGCACGCCTCGGCCACCTCGGCGACCGGCTGGACCGTCCCCACCTCGTGGTTGGCCGACTGGAGGCAGGCCAGCGCGGTGTCCGAGCGGAGGGAGTCGGCGTAGGCCGCCACGCTCACCGCACCCGTACGGTCCACGGGCACCTCGGTGGACGAACCGCCCTCCGCGACCAGCGCCTCGGCCGAATGGAGCACGGAAGAGTGTTCAACCGCTGACACGATCAGGTGACGCCCGACGCGCCGCCGCCCCGCCAACGCCCCCGCGATCCCCGCGTGTACGGCCCGGGTCCCGGAGGAGGTGAAGACGAGTTCGTCGGCCCGGCACCCCACAGCCTCGGCGGCGGCCTCGCGGGCGGCGTCCAGCAGCAATCGCGCCTTACGCCCCTCCCGGTACAACCGGGCGGGATCCGCCCACCCGTCGTCCAGAGACGCCAACAGCGCCTGCCGCGCGACGGGATGAAGGGGAGCGGAGGATGCGGCATCAAAGTAGGACACACAGCAACGTTAAAGCGGACCTGCGCTTTTCAGAGTGGCGCGGGGAACTGTGCGAGCGACCACAACGCATCCCGCACTCGCCCAAACCACCTCAACCCCCGAGCTATTAGGCGCCCGGAGTAACCCCCGGCGCGTATGCCACCCTCCCCGCGAACCCCCGGAGGGCGTCGGCTAGGGTTTGGTCCGCATAAACATCCAAACCCCTGCCCGACGCAGGGCGGCGACCGACCCGCGTGAAGGCAGGCCGCAGCCAATCCGCGCGGGCGAGACTCTCGGGAAGGCGCTACGTGAGTCCCAACGGCTCCGACCGCTCGCCGCGGCGCCCGATGCGGCGGAAGCTGCTGCAGGCAATGACTGCGGGCCTGGTCCTGGCGACCGCGACCGGTTGCACATCCAAGGACTTTCCTCGCCTTGGTTTCCCCACCCCGACCACGGAAGAGGGTCCGCGGATCCTCTCCCTGTGGCAGGGGTCCTGGGCCGCCGCGCTCGCCGTCGGCATCCTGGTGTGGGGCCTGATCATGTGGAGCGTCGTGTTCCACCGGCGCAGCCGCACCAAGGTCGAGATCCCCCCGCAGACCCGTTACAACATGCCTATTGAGGCGCTGTACACGGTTGTTCCGCTCATCATCGTCTCGGTGTTGTTCTACTTCACCGCCCGCGACGAGACGAAGCTCCTGAGCCTCGACAAGAAGCCCGACGTGACGGTCAACGTCGTGGGCTTCCAGTGGAGCTGGGGCTTCAACTACATCGAGAACGTCGACGGTGTCAGTGGCGACGCGACGACCGACAAGAACCTGGCCGCGATTCCGGACCGGTTCAAGAAGGAGTTCCCGGCGAACGCCGGCGGAGTCTACGACGTCGGTACGCCCGCCACGAAGAACCCGCAGACCGGCAACCCGGGTCCGACCCTCTGGCTCCCCAAGGGCGAGACGGTCCGCTTCGTCCTCACCTCACGTGACGTCATCCACGACTTCTGGGTGGTGCCGTTCCTGATGAAGATGGACGTCGTCCCGGGCCACACCAACTCCTTCCAGGTGACCCCCAACAAGGAGGGCACCTACCTCGGCAAGTGCGCCGAGCTCTGCGGCGTCGACCACTCCCGGATGCTGTTCAACGTGAAGGTCGTCTCGCCGGAGCGTTACCAGCAGCACCTCAAGGACCTCGCCAAGAAGGGGCAGACCGGTTACATCCCCGCTGGCATCGCGCAGACGAGCCACGAGAAGAACCGGGAGACGAACAACCTGTGAGCATCCTCAACGAACCTCAGGGTGCCGCGGCAGCAGAGTCCCACTACGCGGACGAGCTGCCGGTAAGGCGCAAGCAACCCGGTAACGTCGTGATCAAGTGGCTCACCACCACCGACCACAAGACGATCGGCACGCTGTATCTGGTCACGTCGTTCGCGTTCTTCCTGATCGGCGGCGTCATGGCGCTGCTGATGCGCGCCGAACTGGCCCGGCCGGGTCTGCAGATCCTGTCGAACGAGCAGTTCAACCAGGCGTTCACGATGCACGGCACGATCATGCTGCTGATGTTCGCGACGCCGCTGTTCGCCGGTTTCACGAACTGGATCATGCCGCTGCAGATCGGCGCGCCCGACGTGGCGTTCCCGCGGCTGAACATGTTCGCCTACTGGCTCTACCTGTTCGGCTCGACCATCGCGGTCGGTGGCTTCCTCACCCCGCAGGGTGCGGCAGACTTCGGCTGGTTCGCCTACTCCCCACTCTCGGACGCGGTCCGCTCGCCGGGCATCGGCGCCGACATGTGGATCATGGGTCTGGCCTTCTCCGGCTTCGGCACGATCCTCGGTGCGGTCAACTTCATCACCACGATCATCTGCATGCGCGCACCGGGCATGACGATGTTCCGCATGCCGATCTTCGTGTGGAACGTGCTGCTGACCGCCGTACTCGTTCTGCTGGCCTTCCCGGTCCTCGCCGCCGCGCTCTTCGCGCTGGAGGCGGATCGGAAATTCGGGGCACACGTCTTCGACGCCGCCAACGGCGGTGCGTTGCTGTGGCAACACCTCTTCTGGTTCTTCGGCCATCCAGAGGTGTACATCATCGCGCTGCCGTTCTTCGGCATCATCTCCGAGGTCATCCCGGTCTTCTCCCGCAAGCCGATGTTCGGCTACATGGGACTGGTCGCGGCCACGATCTCCATCGCCGGCCTGTCCGTGACGGTGTGGGCCCACCACATGTACGTCACCGGCGGAGTCCTCCTGCCGTTCTTCTCCTTCATGACGTTCCTCATCGCCGTACCGACCGGCGTGAAGTTCTTCAACTGGATCGGAACGATGTGGAAGGGGTCCCTGTCCTTCGAGACCCCGATGCTCTGGGCCACCGGCTTCCTCATCACCTTCACCTTCGGTGGTCTGACCGGTGTCATCCTCGCCTCGCCGCCGATGGACTTCCACGTCTCGGACTCGTACTTCGTCGTCGCCCACTTCCACTACGTGGTCTTCGGCACCGTCGTGTTCGCGATGTTCTCCGGCTTCCACTTCTGGTGGCCGAAGATGACCGGCAAGATGCTCGACGAGCGCCTCGGCAAGATCACCTTCTGGACGCTGTTCATCGGCTTCCACGGCACCTTCCTGGTCCAGCACTGGCTGGGTGCCGAGGGCATGCCCCGTCGTTACGCGGACTACCTCGCGGCCGACGGCTTCACCGCCCTGAACACGATCTCGACGATCAGCTCCTTCCTGCTCGGCCTGTCGATCCTGCCGTTCCTCTACAACGTGTGGAAGACGGCCAAGTACGGCAAGAAGGTCGAGGTCGACGACCCGTGGGGCTACGGCCGTTCGCTCGAATGGGCGACGTCCTGCCCGCCGCCGCGGCACAACTTCCTCACCCTGCCGCGGATCCGCAGCGAATCCCCGGCGTTCGACCTGCACCACCCGGAGATCGCCGCTCTCGACCAGCTTGAGAACGCGCACCACAGCGACAAGGCCCTCACTGGCGGCAAGGAGGCGGGCAAGTGAAGGTCCAGGGCAGGATGTTCATGTGGCTGGCCGTCTTCGTGCTCGCCACGGCGGTCGTCTACGGCCTGTGGTCGAAGGAGCCCGCCGGTACCACGGCGCTCTTCCTCGCCTTCGGCCTGTGCATCATGGTCGGCTTCTACCTGGGCTTCACGGCCCGGCGGATCGACACGCTCGCGCAGGACAACAAGGAGGCCGACGTCGCGGACGAGGCCGGCGAGGTGGGCTTCTTCAGCCCGCACAGCTGGCAGCCCCTCGCCCTCGGTGTCGGTGGCGCACTGGCCTTCCTGTCGATCGCGATCGGCTGGTGGCTGCTGTACTTCTCCGCCCCGATCATCATGATCGGCCTGTACGGCTGGGTCTTCGAGTACTACCGCGGTGAAGACCGCACCCAGTAGCACGCGCAGAGCACTCGCGAGCCCGGACACTCCGTCAGGAGGGTCCGGGCTCGTGCTTTTGCCGCAACGCGTGTCCCTCGTCCGAGTTACCCACCGCGCCGCGGCTGACGAAGCTTCATAGCCTCGGCTTCATGAGCCACACTCCGCGCACCCGCACCGTCGTCAGCTGCACCCTGCTGGTGATCTCCCTCGGCGCGGGCGTCACCGCCTGCGGATCCGGCGGCGGCAACCCGCTGTCGGACAAGCCGTACGACGCGGCGGGGCAGATCTCCTTCAACGGCCCGTCCGGCAAGGGCAAGAAGGTCGACCCCGACAAGCCCCTGGCCGTCACCGCCTCCGGTGACGACGGCCGCATCACGGATGTCACCGCCGTGGACGCCACGGGGCGCTACGTCACGGGCGAGCTCGCAGCCGACGGCACTCGCTGGCACAGCACCTCCCCGCTGGCCGCCAACGCCCACTACACGGTCCGGGTGAGCACGGAGGACGAGGACGGCGCCCCCGGCCGCAAGGTCCTCACCTTCGACACCAGCAAGCCGACCACGAAGAAGAGCCTGACCGTGAAGTTCGGGCCGGACGCGGGCAAGTACGGCGTCGGCCAGCCGGTCACCGCCGAACTGAACATGCCCGTCAAGGACAAGGCGCAGCGGGCCGTCGTGGAACGCGCCCTGAGGGTGGACTCCGTGCCCGCCGTGGAGGGCGCCTGGCACTGGGTGGACGACAAGGAACTCCACTACCGCCCCAAGGACTACTGGCCCGCCCACGCCACCGTCCAGGTCCGCAGCGACCTCGACGGGGTGAAGATCAGCGACCGTCTGTGGGGCGGCAGTTCGAAGGGCCTCAAGCTCACCACGGGCGACAAGATCGTCGCCGTGACGGACGCCGCGTCCCACGAGATGACGGTCTACAGGAACGGCGAGGAGATCAACGAGATCCCCGTCACCACCGGCAAGCCCGGCTTCGAGACCCGCAACGGCGTCAAGGTCGTACTGGGCAAGGAGTACTTCGTACGGATGCGCGGAACCACCGTCGGCATCTCCGAGGGCTCCTCGGACTCGTACGACCTGCCCGTCTACTACGCGACCCGCGTCACCTGGAGCGGCGAGTACGTCCACGCCGCCCCCTGGTCGGTGGGCTCCCAGGGCTCCGAGAACGTCAGCCACGGCTGCACCGGCATGAGCACCAGCAACGCCGAGTGGTTCTTCGACACCGTCCACGAGGGCGACGTCGTCAAGGTCGTCAACTCCAACGGCGACGAGATGGAACCCTTCGGCAACGGCTTCGGCGACTGGAACCTCGGCTGGAAGAACTGGCGAGGCGGCAGCGCGCTGGTGGGCGGAACGCCCGACGGTCCCAGGCCGGAGGACGCGGCGAGACTTCGCCCCGAGTCGGTGTGAAGCGCCCTGTCAGGGGCGTGGGGCTGTGACATTCGCGGCTCCGCCGCGTGGGCGTGAGCAACCACGACCGGCCCGCAGCCGCGAAACTGCGGGCCGCCCCGAGCCACTAGGCGCTCAAGGCCCGCTTCTGACGCAGCAGAGAGGCAAGAGAGGCCGCGAACTCAACGGGATCCACCGGAAGGGTCACAGCGGCCTCAGCGCGGCTCCACGTAGCCAACCACGCGTCCTGGGGCCGCCCGATCAGCACCAGCACCGGCGGGCAGTTGAAGATCTCGTCCTTCACCTGGCGGCACAACCCCATGCCACCCATCGGCGAGGACTCCCCGTCGAACACACAGACATCGATGCCGCCCCGGTCCAGTTCCTTCAGAACCGCCGCGGGCGTAGCGCACTCAAGGAACTCGACCAACGGCACGTCAGATGCCGGCCGCTTGCCGGAGGCCAACCGCACCTGCTCGCGGGTGTTGGAGTCATCGCTGTAGACCAGCACCGTGGCGGTCGCCTGCATTCTTCCTCCCAAGGTCCGTTGCGCGGATGCTACTCCCTTGAACACCCCGTCAACACCTGTTGGAACACCCCTGCGATGGGCCATACGGGCAGTACACACGCTGCGGACACTCCGAACGGCACCCCCCGGAGTGAGGGCGGGATAAGCGACCGACATAATGTCGGTCGTGGCGACAGCAACGACAGTAGAAACCGGGCACGCGCACCCGTCGGTCAACCGGCCGAACCTCACCAGCGTCGGAACCATCATCTGGCTGAGTTCCGAGCTGATGTTCTTCGCGGCCCTCTTCGCGATGTACTTCACCCTGCGATCGGTGACCGGTCCGGATCACTGGAAGGAGATGGCGAGCCATCTCAACCTTCCGTTCTCCGCGACCAACACCACGATCCTGGTGCTCTCCTCGCTCACCTGCCAGCTCGGCGTCTTCGCCGCCGAGCGCGGGGACGTGAAGAAGCTCAGGGGCTGGTTCATCATCACGTTCGTGATGGGTGCGATCTTCATCGGCGGTCAGATCTTCGAGTACACGGAGCTGGTGAAGAAGGACGGCCTCTCGCTGTCCTCCGACCCGTACGGCTCGGTGTTCTACCTGACCACCGGTTTCCACGGCATGCACGTGACGGGCGGCCTCATCGCCTTCCTGTTCGTCCTCGGACGTACCTACGCGGCGAAGAGGTTCACTCACGAACAGGCGACCGCGGCCATCGTCGTGTCCTACTACTGGCACTTCGTCGATGTCGTCTGGATCGGCCTCTTCGCCACGATCTACTTGATCAAGTAGTCGGGCCCGATCCCGCGCGCAGCCAAGAAGCGCACATTCCAGAAGCATCGACGCAGAAGATCCTGACACCGGGGTAATCCGTGAAAAAGCTCTCCACACGACGACGCCATCCGCTGGCGGCGGTCGTCGTTCTACTCCTCGCGCTGGCGGCAACTGGGGGGCTGTACGCCGCGTTCGCGCCCGCGAGCAAGGCGCAGGCCGACGAGTCCGCCCAGTCCCTCGCCATCGACGAGGGCAAGAAGCTGTTCGCCGTCGGCTGCGCAAGCTGCCACGGCACCGGCGGTCAGGGCACCTCCGACGGTCCGAGCCTTGTGGGCGTCGGCGCCGCGGCGGTCGACTTCCAGGTCGGCACCGGCCGTATGCCGGCCCAGCAGCCGGGTGCTCAGATCCCGGCCAAGAAGGTCATCTACTCCCAGGCCGAGATCGACCAGCTCGCGGCGTACATCGCCTCGCTGGGCGCCGGTCCGGTCATCCCGACGAAGAACGAGTACGGGCCCGCGGGTTCGGACATCGCCAAGGGTGGCGAGCTGTTCCGCACCAACTGCGCCCAGTGCCACAACTTCACCGGCAAGGGCGGCGCGCTGACGCACGGCAAGTTCGCGCCGAGCCTCGAAGGCGTGTCCCCGAAGCACATCTACGAGGCCATGCAGACCGGCCCGCAGAACATGCCTTCCTTCCCCGACACCACGCTGTCGTCGAAGAACAAGAAGGACATCATCGCGTACCTCAACGCGGTCAACGGCGACAACACCGAGAGCCCCGGCGGGCTTGAGCTGGGTGGTCTCGGTCCGGTCAGTGAGGGTCTCTTCGCCTGGATCTTCGGTCTGGGCGCGCTGATCGCGGTAGCCGTCTGGGTCGCCGCTCGGACCGCAAAGGCCAAGAAGTCATGAGTAGCCAAGACATTCCAGAAGAGAACCTGCCCGCTGAGCAGGACGCGCACGGCGCGGTGTCGGTCGCGGACGAGCAGGACCCGTTCGCCGACCCGGGGCTTCCGCCGCACGAGCACCGTGTCCAGGACATCGACGAGCAGGCCGCCAAGCGGTCCGAGCGCGTCGTCGCCTTCCTGTTCACGCTGTCGATGCTCCTCACGGTCGGCTTCATCGCCTCGTACGTGGCGATCCCGCACGACAAGGCGATCTTCGTCTTCCCGATCGGTCGCATCAACGCGCTCAACTTCGCGCTCGGTCTGACCCTCGGAGGAGCGCTCTTCACCATCGGCGCGGGCGCGGTCCACTGGGCCCGCACCCTGATGTCCGACGTGGAGATCGCCGACGAGCGGCACGCGATCGAGGCGCCCCCCGAGGTCAAGGCCAAGGTCATGGCCGACTTCAAGGACGGTGCCAAGGAGTCGGCGCTCGGCCGTCGCAAGCTGATCCGCAACACGATGTTCGGCGCGCTGGCCCTGTTCCCGCTCTCCGGCGTCATGCTGCTGCGCGACCTGGGCCCGCTGCCGGGGACGAAGCTCCGCCACACCCTGTGGTCCAAGGGCAAGCTGCTCGTCAACATGAACACGAACCTGCCGCTGCGTCCCTCGGACGTGGTCGTCGGCTCGCTCACCTTCGCCAAGCCCGAGGGCCTGGAGGAGACCGACGAGGAGTTCCAGACCGAGATCGCCAAGTCGGCCCTGATGATCGTCCGGCTCCAGCCGGACAACATCAAGGACAAGCGCGAGCTGGAGTGGGCGCACGAGGGCATCGTGGCCTTCTCGAAGATCTGCACCCACGTGGGCTGCCCGATCTCCCTGTACGAGCAGCAGACGCACCACGTGCTGTGCCCGTGCCACCAGTCCACCTTCGACCTCTCCGACGGTGCCCGAGTGATCTTCGGCCCGGCCGGTCACGCCCTGCCGCAGCTGCGCATCGGCGTGAGCGACGAGGGCTACCTCCAGGCGCTCGGCGACTTCGAGGAGCCCGTCGGTCCTGCATTCTGGGAGCGCGGATGAGTACTACGGCGAACACCGACTCGCGGTCACGCGAGAAAGCACCGGCCGGCGAGAAGATCGCCGACTGGGCGGACGGCCGCCTGGGGATCTACTCCCTGGCCAAGTCCAACATGCGCAAGATCTTCCCCGACCACTGGTCGTTCATGCTGGGTGAGGTCTGCCTCTACAGCTTCATCATCATCATCCTCACGGGTGTGTATCTGACGCTGTTCTTCCACCCGTCGATGAACGAGGTGACGTACCACGGCAGCTATGTCCCGCTCCAGGGGCAGCTGATGTCGGAGGCGTTCAACTCGACGATGCACATCTCCTTCGATGTGCGCGGTGGTCTGCTGATCCGGCAGATCCACCACTGGGCGGCGCTGATCTTCCTCGCCGCCATGTTCGTGCACATGATGCGGGTGTTCTTCACGGGCGCGTTCCGCAAGCCGCGTGAGGTCAACTGGCTGTTCGGCTTCCTGCTGTTCGTCCTGGGCATGTTCACCGGCTTCACCGGTTACTCGCTCCCGGACGACCTGCTCTCCGGCACCGGTGTCCGCTTCATGGAGGGCGCGGTCCTGTCCGTGCCGATCGTCGGCACGTACCTGTCGTTCTTCCTCTTCGGCGGCGAGTTCCCGGGCGGCGACTTCGTCGCACGGTTCTACTCGATCCACATCCTGCTGCTGCCGGGCATCATGCTCGGCCTGGTGGTCGGCCACCTGATCCTGGTCTTCTACCACAAGCACACGCAGTTCGCGGGCCCCGGAAAGACGAACAACAACGTCGTCGGCATGCCGCTGCTGCCGGTCTACATGGCCAAGGCCGGAGGCTTCTTCTTCCTGGTCTTCGGTGTCATCGCGGCCGTCGCGGCGATCGCCTCGATCAACCCGATCTGGTCCATGGGTCCGTACCGTCCGGACATGGTGTCCACGGGCGCCCAGCCCGACTGGTACATGGGCTTCTCCGAGGGCCTGATCCGTGTCATGCCGGGCTGGGAGATCAACTTCTGGGGTCACACGCTCGTCCTGGGCGTGTTCATCCCGCTGATCATCTTCCCGCTGGTCCTGGTCGCGATCGCGGTCTACCCGTTCATCGAGTCCTGGGTCACCGGCGACAAGCGCGAGCACCACATCCTGGACCGCCCGCGCAACGTCCCGACCCGTACGGCCTTCGGTGCCGCGTGGATCTCGTGGTACTTCGTCCTGCTCATCGGTGGCGGCAACGACATCTGGGCCACGCACTTCCACCTGTCGATCAACTCGATCACCTGGTTCGTGCGCGTCGGCTTCTTCGTGGTGCCGGTGCTGGTCTTCATCGCCACCAAGCGGGTCTGCCTCGGCCTCCAGCGCCGCGACCGGGACAAGGTGCTGCACGGCCGCGAGTCGGGCATCATCAAGCGCCTGCCGCACGGTGAGTTCGTCGAGATCCACGAGCCGCTCAGCCAGGACGCGCTGCACACGCTCACCGCGCACGAGCAGTACGAGCCGGCCGCGATCGGCGCGACCGTCGACGACAACGGCGTCGAGCGCAAGGTGAAGGGTTCCCAGAAGCTGCGCGCCAAGCTGAGCGAGGCGTACTACGGCGAGGAGTCCCAGATCCCCAAGCCCACCGTCGAGGAGTACAAGGAGATCACGAGCGGCCACGGCCACCACTGATCGCTGAGGCGTCGCCACGCCACAGTCGAAGGGCCCCGTCCGAACACCGGACGGGGCCCTTCGCCGTGCCCCGCGCTGGATAGGGTGGGGACGCATAGGGAAACCAGGTTTCTACGACACTCAGGAGCGGCCGTATGAGCGCTGTGACCCCCGCTGGAGGCGACACCGCGGCGGCCCGTTCCTGGCCCGACGTACTGAGCGCGCTGCTGGCCGGACAGGACCTGAGCACCGCCGACACGGCGTGGGCGATGGACCGCATCATGAGCGGTGAGGCGGCGGACGCCCAGATCGCGGGCTTCCTGGTGGCGCTGCGGGCCAAGGGCGAGACCGTCGAGGAGATCAACGGCCTCGTCGAGACGATGTACGCCCACGCGAAGCCGCTGGACATCCCGGGGCCGGCCGTCGACATCGTCGGTACGGGCGGCGACCGGGCCAAGACGGTCAACATCTCGACGATGTCCGCCATCGTGATCGCGGGCACCGGCGCGAGGGTCGTCAAGCACGGCAACCGCGCCTCGTCCTCGGCGAGCGGTTCCTCCGACGTGCTGGAGCGGCTCGGCATCAACCTGGAGCTGTCGCCCGAGCGGGTCGCGCAGGTGGTGGAGGAGGCCGGGATCACGTTCTGCTTCGCGGCGAAGTTCCACCCCACGATGCGGTTCGCGGGCGCGGTCCGGCGGGACCTGGGGGTGCCGACCGCGTTCAACCTCCTCGGTCCGCTGACCAACCCGGCCAGGGTCACCTCGTCGGCGGTCGGCTGCTTCGACACCCGCATGGCCGGGCTCATCGCCGGCGTGCTTGCCGAACGCGGCTCCTCCGCGCTGGTGTTCCGCGGCGACGACGGCCTCGACGAGCTGACGACCACGGCCACCTCCCGGGTGTGGATCGTCCGCGACGGCAAGGTCACCGAGGAGGCCTTCGACCCGAGGGACGTCGGCCTCGAACTGGTCCCCGTGGAAGCCCTGCGCGGCGCCGACCCCGAGTACAACGCCGGCGTCGCCCGCCGTCTCCTGGACGGCGAGACCGGCCCCGTACGGGACGCCGTACTCCTGAACTCGGCGGCTGCCCTGGTGGCGCTTGAGGCCGGGGACGGGCCGCTGGTGGACCGGATCCGGGCCGGGATGGAGAAGGCTCGGGAGTCGGTCGACTCGGGGGCGGCCAAGCGCACGCTGGAGCGCTGGGCGGCCGCCAGCAACGCATAGCGGTACGGCGGTCGTCGTCCCGCGATCCGGACACGGGTTGCGGGACGACGATCACCTCGCGTAGGTTTTCTGACCAGGTCATGAGTGACAGTCATGAGGCCCCGGCCGACTGTCCGGCAACCCTCCGTCCGTGGCGGGGTGCCCCGGGTGAAGACCAGGCCGTGGGCAGCGAGGTCTGCGGCAAGCGCGGGCCCCTCGAAAGACACCAGGGGTCCTGGTCATCGAGGGAGCTCTCTGTGAGCAAGCGAATGCGATAGGGCGCGAAGCCCCCACTCCGCACATCCCCTTTCACCCTTTCCTGCGCCGAAGCCGTGTCCGCTCGCGCAGTGAATTCGCCTGCCTCTCACGGGAGTTCGCCATGTCTGTCTCCACCGTTGCCGCCGCTCAGACCATTTGTGCCCAGCTGCCCGTTCTCGGCCGGGATGTCACCGTCCCGCTCGTCACGGGCGGCGAAGTCACCTACGCGGCGCTCGACTACGCGGCCAGCGCCCCCGCCCTCCAGCGCGTCTGGGACGACGTGGCGGCCTACGCCCCGTACTACGGCAGCGTGCACCGCGGCGCCGGCTACCTCTCGCAGCTGTCGACGGACCTGTTCGAGAACGCCCGCAGGACGGTCGAGGAGTTCCTGGACTGCCGCCCCGACGACCAGCTGATCTTCACCCGCTCCACGACGGACTCCCTGAACCTCCTCGCCGCCGCCCTCCCGGCCGACTGCCAGGTCTTCGTCTTCGAGACCGAGCACCACGCGTCCCTGCTCCCCTGGAAGAACGCCCGGGTCACCTACCTCAACGCCCCGCGCACCCCGGGCCAGGCCGTTGAGACCCTGGAGCAGGCCCTCGCCGCCCGCGACCCCCAGGGCCCGGCCCTGGTCTGCGTCACCGGCGCCTCGAACGTCACCGGCGAGCTGTGGCCGGTACGGGAGCTGGCGGCCGCGGCGCACGCCCACGGCGCCCGGATCGTCCTGGACGCCGCCCAACTCGCCCCGCACCACCCGGTGTCCGTCCAGGACCTCGACGTCGACTGGATCGCCTTCTCCGGCCACAAGCTCTACGCCCCCTTCGGCTCGGGCGTCCTGGCCGGCCGCGCCGACTGGCTCCAGGCGGCCGACCCCTACCTCGCGGGCGGCGGCGCCAGCCGCAAGGTCACGCGGCGCGAGGACGGGGGAGTGGACGTGGAGTGGCACGACAGCGCGGCCCGCCACGAGGCCGGCTCCCCGAACGTCATCGGCGCCTACTCCATCGCGTCGGCCTGCAAGGCGCTCACGGAGGCGGGCTTCGACACCCTGGTCGCCCGCGAGCAGCACCTGATCGAGAAGGTGCGGGCGGGCCTGGCCGAGGTCCCGGAGGTGCGCGTGCTGTCTTTGTTCGGCGACGACGCCCCGAGGGTGGGCGTGATCTCCTTCGTCGTCGACGGCTGGAACAGCTCCCACTTCGCCGCCGCGCTCTCCGCCGAGTACGGCATCGGCGTCCGCGACGGCCTCTTCTGCGCCCACCCCCTGGTCCGCACCCTGCTGGGCAGCGACCCCCAGACCCAGGGCGAGTGCGGCGCCCCCGAGGCGGCCCCGGGCGAGAAGTCCCTCAACGCCATCCGCGTGAGCTTCGGCGCGGGCACTCCGGACGAGCACGTCGAGCGGTTCATCACGGCCGTACGGGAGCTCGTGACCGACGGCGCCAAGTGGAACTACCGTACGGAGGACGGCCGTTGCGTGCCGGCCGTGTGATGATCCCAGGGTGGGCATTCCACCTCGGGTGAGTGAGTCGGCGGCGGCCGAAGGGCTCGGCGAGCTGTTGGACGAGGCACTCGTACGGCGTACGCCGCGCCTCCTCGGCGGCAGGCCGGTGTACCTGTACGAGGAGGGACTCGTCCTCGTCCCCGGTGCGCGGGCCCGTCGCTGGGCGGACGTGACGCGCTGGCGCTCCACCGTCGACGTCAACGTCAAGGCCAACGAGAACGGCGACAGGTCCTGGTACACCTTGGTCCACCGACACCTGCTGCGGTTCGGTGACGGGGAGGAACGGGGTTTCCTTGTCGCCGAGCGGCGCACCGAGCTGGGGCCGATGGTCGTCGAGCCCTTCGAGAACCTGCGAATCCGGTCCGCCGCCGAGCACGTCCGGAAGCGGGTGGCCGAGGCTCAGGTCCCGGCGATGCTCGACCGGATCGAGAAGGACCGGCAGGTCACCTTCGGTCCGCTCACGGCGGACGCGCACGGGTTGTTCGTGCCGGGCGGCCGGCTGGCGTACCGGTGGGCCGACATGTGGGAGCCGCGTCTCGCCGTCAACCTGCCGGACCTTCCCGTGCCGGCGTCATGGTGGCTGCAACCGCGGGACGTCCGACTTGCCCTGCGGGGCAGGGACGGACACGGCGACCCGCACCGCACAGAGGTGCCGGCCTGGGAGGTCGTGAACTGGGGCGCGCTGGTCACCCTGTGGAAGCGGCTGAAGGCTCGCTAGGAGTCCAGCCCGATGGCGAACGCCGCCTCCAGGTCGTGCTGCGAGTACGTCCGGAACGCCACGTGCGTGTCCGTCCCCTCCACCCCGGGGATCTTGCTGATCCGTCCGGGGATCACCTCGGCCAGATCCTCGTGCTGCCGCACCCGGACCATCGCGATCAAGTCGTACGTCCCGGTGACGGAGAAGACCTCGCTCACGGATTCGAGCGCGGCGATCGACTCGGCGATCTCGGGAATCCGGTCCACGCTGGTCTTGATGAGGACGATCGCGGTGATCACGGCTGGTTCTCTCCCTCGGGGACCGTTACTGGGGCGGGCCCAACTCTAGTGGTACGACCGAATCTCACCCACGCGTAACCGAAGCCCAGCGTGAAGCCCACCAGGTGGGCGAGGTACGCCACCCCCGGCCCCTGCGCGGCCTGGCCCGCCGCCAGCCACTGCAGGGCCGCCCAGAACGGCAGGACGACCCAGGCGGGGAAGCGCAGCGGCAGGAAGAAGAGGAAGGGGAGGAGACTCGTCACGCGGGCCCGGGGGAACAAGTAGAGGAACGCCCCGAGGACCGCCGAGATCGCCCCGGACGCGCCGACGAGGGACTGCTCGGAGTCGGCGTTGGCCACCGCGTAGCCCAGCAGCGCCAGGTAGCCGCAGACCACGTAGAACAGGGTGAACTCGACTCGGCCAAGACGTTCCTCGGTCATCGCTCCGAAGACGTAGAGGAAGAGCATGTTGCCGAGGAGATGGATCCAGCTGCCGTGGATGAAGAGGGCCGTGACGGGGGTCAGGGCCTCGCGGGCGGGGCTGCCGAACAGGTCGGCCGGGACCACGCCCCAGCGGCGGAAGTACGCCCGCTGCGCGGCGAGCAGCGCGTCCCCGGTGCCGTAGGACGGGACGAAGCCCGAGGCCGGGCCGAGGACGAAGATCAGGCAGCACAGGCCGATCAGGGTGTACGTCATGGGCGCCGAGGTGCCGCGGAACGTCCTGACGAGGGCCGAACCCCAGTTGCTGATCATGGACACAGAGCATGACGTAACGGGACGCAACCGGACAGGGTGAATCGCCGCTGTGGACGGCCGAGCGGCGAGTACCCGCCAGGCCGTAGGGTTACGAGCCACACTCGCCGGGGAAACCGGCGATCACGGAAACTGGAACAAGAAGGAAGCGGACAGCCACGATGACGGTTCCCCTGCCGACCGGCTCCACGCGGTGGCGCTGCACCCTCTGCGGCAACCTCACGCGCTTCGACGTGACGCGTTCGTCGAAGGTCGTGGAGTACCTCCACCTGGACCTGGCGGGTGAGCCGAAGGTGGAGGAGCGCGAGGTGGTCAGTGAGACCATCGAGTCGGTGCGCTGCCGCTGGTGCAACGCCATGGATCAGGTGGAACTCGTGGACAGGCCGGGCGCCGGCTCCTGAGAGGGAGAGGCCCCGCACAGACATTGGGGTGTGAGGATGGTGGAGAACTCAGGCGGGGGGCCGGGCGACGGCGCCGCCGAGGTGCTCGACCGTCCGCTGCCCGACGGCGTGCGGAGAAGAGTCGTACAGATCGTGTCGGACAGTTTCGGCGGCCTCACCGTCGCCGAACTCCCCGCGCAGCTACGACAGTACGCCCGCTTCGCCCCCAACCGGCGCGCGAAGTTCGCGGGTAATGCCATGGCCGCCGCGCTGGAGACCGATCCGCTGTTCCGGCAGCGGATCGGGGAGAAGCTCAGAGAGGCCCAGTCGGAGCTCGCGGGCGCTCTCGACTCCGGCTCGCCGCCCCCGGCCGCGGATCCGCTCGACGTGGCGGCCGCGGCCTATGTTCTGCGCCCCACCGGCTGGGTGAAGCTCGTGACCGCCGCCGGCGAGGAGGCGCTGCGCGCCGACGCCGAGCGCGCCGACGAGGAGAGCCGGGCCGAACTGGAGCGGCTGCGCGAGGAGTTGGCGCAGGCGCGGGACGCGACCCGGACCGACACCGAGCGGCTGCGCACCGAGCTGGACGCGGCGAAGAAGGAAGCGGACTCGCTGCACCGCAAGCTGCGTGCCGCCCACAGCGACGTCAAGCGCGGCGAGGCCGCCCTGCGCAAGCTGCGGGCCGAGACGGACACCGCGCGCGCCGAGAGCCAGACCCAGGTGTCCGCCGCCGAGAGCGAGAGCCGCCGCCTCAAGGCCCGGCTCGGCGAGGCGGAGGCGGCCCTTGAGGCCACCCGCAAGGCCGCCCGCGAGGGCCGCAGCGTCGAGGACATGCGGGTACGGCTGCTGCTCGACACCGTGCTGGACGCGGCCCAAGGGCTGCGCCGCGAGCTGGCGTTGCCGCCGGTCTCGGTGCGGCCCGCCGAGACCGTCGACGCGGTCGAACCGGGACGAATGACCCCGAAAGACATCGCCGCGCGGGCGCTGTCGGACAACGACCCCGCGATCCTCGACCAGCTGCTCGCGCTGCCGCAGGCCCACCTGGTCGTCGACGGCTACAACGTCACCAAGACCGGCTATCCCCAAATGCCCCTGGAGAAGCAGCGGTTGAGGCTCCTGGGGCAGCTGTCGCAGCTCGCCGCGCAGACCGGCGCCGAGGTCACCTGTGTCTTCGACGGGGCCGAGCTGGCCGCGCCCGTGCTGCTCGCGCCGCCGCGCGGGGTGCGGGTGCTGTTCTCCAAACCGGGCGTCACCGCCGACGAGTTGATCCGCCAGCTGGTGCGCGCCGAGCCGCCCGGCCGGCCCGTCATCGTCGCGTCGACCGACCGCGAGGTGGCCGACGGCATCGCGAAGGCGGGCGCCCGGCCCGTCGCTTCTGCGGTACTCCTCAAGCGACTGTCGTGAAGGTCAACGAACAGGTTTAATGCCGGAATTGACCGAACCGTCACGCAACGTAGCGTCAATCGGCCATCACTGCACGTTGGTTATGTGCAAAGAATGCTTTGAGTGACAGCATTTTTTCGTGTGAGGATTTGAACTGATCACAGAAACATCACTAGGGTCAGGCCTCGAACCTCCGAACGGGTGATCACTCAATAGAAGGAGCTCGACTCCGTGGCGTCCCATCGTCGACCGAAGCAGCCGAGCCGCACGCGTGTGACTGTGCTGACCACCGCAGCCGCAGCCGCCGTTGCCTTCAGCGCTCAGGCCGCGAACGCCGCGCCGAGCGAGAAGCCCAGCAAGGACGAGGTCAAGGCGAAGGTCGACGCCCTCTACGAGCAGGCCGAGCAGGCCACCGAGAAGCTCGACGGGGCCCAGGAGAAGCAGGAGAAGCTCCAGAAGGAGATCTCCACCATCCAGGACAACGTCGCCCGCGGCCAGGAGGAGCTCAACAAGCTCCGGGACGGCCTCGGCACGATGGCGAGCGCCCAGTACCGCACCGGGGGCATCGACCCCTCGATCCAGCTGTTCCTGTCCTCGAACCCGGACGACTACCTCGACAAGGCGTCCACGATGGACCAGTTGAGCAGTCAGCAGGTCGAGGCGCTCACGAAGATCCAGGGCAAGCAGCGCGAACTCGCCCAGGAGCGCGCGGAGGCGAGCAGCAAGCTCAAGGACCTCTCCGCCACCCGCACCGAGCTCAAGAAGAAGAAGGACGAGGTCAAGGCCAAGCTGGCCTCGGCCCAGAAGCTGCTCAACACCCTGACCGCCGCGGAGAAGGCGGCGCTCGACCAGGAGCAGGCGCAGGCCGCCAACCGTTCCAGCTCGCGCGTGGACCTCGGCAACACGGGTTCCGCCTCCGGCCGCGCCGCCTCCGCCTTCGCCGCCGCCCAGTCCGTGATCGGCTCGCCGTACGTCTACGGCGCCTCCGGCCCGTCCTCCTTCGACTGCTCCGGCCTGACGTCCTGGGCCTACGCGCAGGCGGGTGTCTCCATACCCCGCACGTCCGAGGCGCAGGCGAACGCCGGCACCCGCATCTACAGCCAGAGCGACCTCAAGGTCGGCGACCTGGTCATCTTCTACGGCGACTTCCACCACGTCGGCCTCTACGCGGGCAACGGCCAGGTGCTGCACGCCCCGCACACCGGCGCCGTGGTGCGGTACGAGGCGATCGGCAACATGACGTTCGAGTTCGGCGTCCGGATCTGATCCGACCGCAACCGTCCTCGTCCGGTCCTTCCGGACCGCCCGAACGGGCGAATCGCGACACACCAGGCTGACTCCACGCCCCGCCGATGACCTGCGTCATAGGCGGGGCGTCACGTTGTGTGCTCGCGGCGGTCTTTGGCCCGCACCCCTTCACAGAGCTACTGTCTGGCGCGTTTCCCCACACCGGGGGAGCGGTCCGTGTCCGCCAGCGGAAGGAAGTGCGGCTTCCCGTGGGATCCCGTCGTCGCCTTGCACCGTCCGGGTTCGACCGAGGCGCCAGTGCCGCGGTCTGTGTCCTGTCCGCCGCCGCAGCAGCACTCGGCGCCCTGCCGGCCGGCTCCGCCGTGGCCGCGCCGCACGACGACTCCCGGGCCGAGGTGGACCGGCTCTACCACGAGGCCGAGCGGGCGACCGAGGCCTACGACAAGGCCGACGAGAGCGCCGGGCAGCTGCACCGGCAGGTGAGCAACGCCCAGGACCGGATCGCCCGGCAGCAGCAGCGCATCAACACCATGCGGGACGCGCTGGGTTCACTCGCCGGCGCCCAGTACCGCTCCGGCGGCATCGACCCCACCGTCGCGCTGCTGTTCTCCGACGACCCGGCCGACTACCTCGACAAGGCCTCCGTCCTCGACCGCATCACCACCCAGCAGGCGGGCCAGCTCAAGGACCTCCAGGAGGCCATGCGCGAACTCGCCCAGGAACGCACCGAGGCCGCCGGACACCTCGCCGAACTGGAGCGCAGCCGCAAGGCCGTCGCCACCCACAAGAAGACCGTCGAGCGGAAACTCGCCAAGGCCCGGCAGCTCCTCAACCAGATGCCGCTCGCCGAGCGCGCCTCCTTCGACCGGGCCTCCCGCTCCACCCGCGAGGACATCCCCGACCTCGGCGCCGGCGTCCCGTCCTCGGGCCGCGCGGCGGCAGCCGTGGCCGCCGCCCGGTCCGCACTCGGCAAGCCCTACATCTGGGGCGCCAACGGCCCCGGCGGCTTCGACTGCTCCGGCCTGATGCAGTGGTCGTACGCCCACGCGGGCGTCCACCTCCCGCGCACCTCGCAGGAACAGCGCTACGCCGGCCACCAGATCCCGCTCTCCCAGGCCCAGCCCGGCGACCTGGTGGTCTACCGCTCCGACGCCAGCCATGTCGGCATGTACGTGGGCAACGGCCAGGTCATCCACGCCCCCTACCCCGGCGCGCCGGTGCGCTACGACCCGGTCGGCATGATGCCCATCTCGTCGGTCACGAGGGTCTGAACCTGCCCGAAAGGGTCGTACGATCGGGAAGTGACTGGTCGTAGGCGGGCGTCGCGCTCCGGAGTGCTCGCGCTGTGGCTGCTGCTCGTCCCGCTGGTGGGCTGCGGCGGGCAGCCGGCGGCGGGCAGCGCGAAGGCGAAGGTCCAGAGCCTCCTCGACCGCCGGTCCGCGGCGGTCCTGCACCACGACGAGACGGCGTACATGAGGACCGGCGCGCGCACCGCGTACGAGAACCTGAGCGCCGTCCCCTTCGCCTCCTGGTCCTACCGGCTGACCGCCCTGCACCGCACCGGCGCCACCGCGACCGCCGACGCCGAACTGAGCTACAAGGTCAAGGGCTACGACACCTCACCCGTCACCGTCGGCCGCACGCTCACGCTCCGGCTCACCGTGGACGGGCAGTGGTACGTCGGCTCGGACAAGCCCGCGAAGAAGTCCGGCCAACAGCTGTGGGACCAGGGGAAGGTGAGCGTCGTCAAGGGCGCGCACAGCCTCGTGATGGGGGTCGGCCAGGACGCCGACAGCCTCGACGACTACCGGGCCCTCGCGGACCACGCCGTACCGGCCGTGTCGGACGCGTGGGGCACGGACTGGACCCGGCACGTCGTCGTGCTCGTCCCCGGCTCCCTGGACGGCATGGCGGGCCTCCTGGGCTCACCGGCGGCCTCCTACCGGGGCATCGCCGCGGTGACGACGGGCGAGGCGGGCGGCTCGGGCAGCGCGCCCGCGGACCGGATCATCGTCAACCCGGACGCGTACGCGCTCCTGGGCTCGATGGGCAAGCAGGTGGTGCTCACCCATGAGACGACCCATGTGGCGACCCGCGCACACACCACGGCCGCCACCCCCCTCTGGCTCTCGGAGGGCTACGCCGACTGGATCGGCTACCGAGGCACCGGACGCACCCCGGTCCAGGCCGCCCCGGAGCTCTACCGCGCCGTAGAGGACGGCGACCTCCCGACTGCCCTCCCCGCCGACAAGGACTTCGGCTTCAGCAGCGAGCCGACGAAGCTAGCGCAGGCGTACGAGGGCGGGTGGATGGCCTGCCGGATGATCGAGGAGCGGTGGGGAGTCGACCAACTCGGTAAGTTCTACCGGGCAGTTGGTGCCCACAAGAAGCGGGCGGGGGCGGTGGAGGACGCGATGAAGAGCGTGCTCGGGGTGACGTTGGAGGACTTCACGGCGCAGTGGCGGGAGTATCTGAAGGCTCAACTCGGCTGATCCGAACGGGTCTTGGCTCAGGACGACGCCGAAGTCGCCTTCGAGCGCGTCGCCTGAGTCGGCAGCGGCGGCACGTCCGCCCAGGTGACCGACGCGCGCCACAGCTCCCGTGCGGCAGAGACCGTCGCGGCCACCAGCAGGCCGTTGCGGACGATCAGCAGGGTCACGCCGAGGCCGTCGCTCGCGACCACGTGGGCGAACCAGATCGGGAACTCCAGGGCCGTGACGAAGGCGGCCGCGAGCACCAGGGCGACCGGGAGTCTCATGCGGCTGGCGCGGAAGCAGGAGCAGACCGCCGCGAGGCCGATCAGCCAGACGACGTACTGGGGGCTGATCACGCGGCTGGTGACCGTGAACATCAGGACGGCCACGAAGGCCGCGTCCGCGAGGGTGTGGGGCAGGAAGCGGGCCGCCATCAGGCGCCAGAACATGAGCCAGCCGAAGGCCATCGCGGTGAGGCCCAGGGCGGCCGTGCTGACCCAGTTGACGTACGGGCCGACGAACTCGACCGAGCCGTAGTTCAGGAGCACCTGGCCCGGCCAGCCGAAGTGCCGGGCCACATGGAAGACGAGGGAGCCCAGGGACTCCACCTCCGTGCCCCGGTTGCGCTGGAAGTTCAGGAAGGCGAACGCGCCCGGCATCGACACCGCGAAGAGCGAGGCGATCACCACCACCGTCACCGCCGCCGCTCCCCACGCGCGGCGCTTGACCGCGCCCAGCAGGAGCAGCGCCGGCCACACCTTCAGGAGCGCCCCGAAGCCGGCCAGCGCTCCCATCACGCGGGGATGCCGGGTGCCGGCGAGCAGCGCGGCCACGGCGACCGCGGTCACCATCACGTCGTAGCGCGCGTACACGGTCGGGCCGAGGAGCGGGACGCCCGCGATCCAGACCCAGGCGCCGCGCAGGGTGCGGCCGGGGCGCAGGCCCGTGTACAGGAGCAGGGCCAGGACGGTCAGGTCAGCGAGGCAGGCGAGGACGAAGAACGCCGACGCGTAGTCCAGGAAGCCCAGCAGGGCGGGGGAGAGGATCGGGAGGGCGGCGGCGGGCGGGTACTGCCAGGTGACGTCGTCCAGCGGGAAGCCGCCGTGGCGGAGTGTCTCGTACCAGCCCTGGTAGATCACCGACACGTCGCTGGTGACGTCCGGGCCCGGGAACACGAGCACCTTGAAGACGAACAGCAGGAGGACGACTCTGGTCAGGCCCCAGGTTCCCAGCAGCGGCGCCAGCCGCCGTCCCGCGCCCGCGATCTCCACCTGAACCCCTGTTCCGTGCCGTGCCTGCCGATGTGGGGCACATGGTCTCCCGATCTGCTGTGCGATGGCCATGAAGCGCGGCCGTGCCGGCCTGTGAGTCGTCGTCCGGTAGGGCCGGTAGGGTCTGCCGCGTGCGCAAGACCCTGATCGTGACCAATGACTTTCCGCCCCGGCCCGGTGGCATCCAGGCGTTTCTGCACAACATGGCGCTACGGCTGGAGCCCGAGCGGCTCGTCGTCTACGCCTCGACCTGGAAGCGCGGGCGGGAGGGCGCGGAGGCGACGGCCGCGTTCGACGCCGAGCAGCCGTTCACCGTCGTACGGGACACCACGACCATGCTGCTGCCGACGCCCGCGGCGACCCGCCGGGCCGTGGGGCTGCTGCGTGAACACGGGTGTACGGCGGTGTGGTTCGGGGCGGCGGCGCCGCTCGGGCTGATGGCGCCGGCGTTGCGGAAGGCGGGCGCGGAACGGCTGGTGGCCACGACCCACGGCCACGAGGCCGGGTGGGCCCAGCTCCCCGCCTCGCGTCAACTCCTGCACCGCATCGGGGAGTCCACCGACACGATCACCTACCTCGGCGAGTACACGCGCTCACGGATCGCCGCCGCGCTGAGCCCGGCGGCGGCCGCGCGGATGGTCCAACTCCCGCCCGGCGTCGACGAGAAGGTCTTCCACCCCGGGTCGGGCGGAGCGGAGGTCCGGGCGCGCCTCGGCCTCACCGACCGGCCGGTGGTCGTCTGCGTCTCCCGCCTCGTCCCGCGCAAGGGCCAGGACACCCTGATCCTCGCCATGCCGCGCATCCTGGCCCAACAGCCCGACACCGTGCTGCTGATCGTGGGCGGCGGCCCGTACGAGAAGGACCTCCGCCGCCTCGCCCACGAGACCGGCGTCACCGACTCCGTCCGCTTCACGGGCGCCGTCCCCTGGTCCGAACTCCCCGCCCACTACGGCGCCGGCGACGTCTTCGCGATGCCCTGCCGCACCCGGCGCGGCGGCCTCGACGTCGAGGGCCTCGGCATCGTCTACCTGGAGGCCTCCGCCACCGGCCTCCCCGTCGTCGCCGGGGACTCCGGCGGCGCCCCCGACGCCGTCCTCGACGGCGAGACCGGCTGGGTCGTCCGAGGCGGCTCCCCGGAGGACGCCGCCGACCGCATCACCGCGCTCCTCGGCGACGCGGAGTTGCGCCAGAACATGGGCGAGCGGGGGCGGCAGTGGGTCGAGGAACGGTGGCGCTGGGATCTCCTCGCGGAGAAGCTCCGGGCGCTGCTGTAGCGGGCCGAGGGGCACCTCCGCAGGAGCCGGCTGTCAAAAGCTGCGCCAAGGGTCCGATCCATACTCGGCAGTACCTCTAGGCGGAACCCAATAATCCGCACATGCTGCGCGCATGACAGCAAAACTGACGCAGCATCAGCTGACGAGACGTCAAATACTGGGCATGATCGCCCTCCAGACCGCCGCCACCGCCGGTCTCACCCGTATCGGTCTGCAGTCCGCGCAGGCCGTCGAACCCGCGGCCGTCGAGACCGCACCCGCGATCGTCGTCGGGTCCGGTTACGGCGGTGCGGTCGCCGCCCTCCGGCTCGGGCAGGCCGGTATCACCACCCTCGTTCTGGAGATGGGCAAGCTCTGGAACACGGCCGGCGCCGACGGCAAGATCTTCTGCTCCACCTCCGCCCCGGACCAGCGCTCCATGTGGTTCAAGACCCGCACCGAGGCCCCGCTCGCCACCTTCCTGTGGCTCGACATCGTCAACAAGGACATCGGCCTGTACCCCGGCGTCCTGGACCGCGTGCACTACGACAACATGTCCGTGTACGTGGGGCGTGGTGTCGGCGGGGGTTCCCTGGTCAACGGCGGCATGGCCGTCACCCCGCTCCAGTCGTACTTCACCGAGCAGTTCCCCACCGTCGACGCCACCGAGATGTACAGCACGTACTTCCCGCGCGCCCGCACCATGCTCGGCGTCAACACCGTGGACCCGACCTGGTTCGAGTCGACGGAGTGGTACCAGTTCACCCGCACCTCACGGAAGGCCGCCACCACCGCCGGCCTGAAGACCACCTTCGTGCCCAACGTCTACGACTTCGGCTACATGCAGCAGGAGGCCGCCGGCACCGCCACCAAGTCCGCGCTCGCCGCCGAGGTCATCTACGGCAACAACTACGGCAAGAAGAGCCTCGACAAGACCTACCTCGCCTCCGCGCTGGGCACCGGCAAGGTCACCATCCACACCATGGAGAAGGTGAAGGGGATCACGCGGGCGAGCGACGGGTCGTACGTCCTGACCGTCGACCGCATCGACGACACCGGCACGGTCGTCGAGACCAAGCAGTACAGCTGCACCTATCTGTTCCTCGGCGGCGGCAGCCTCGGCACCACCGAACTCCTCGTCCGCGCCCGGGACACGGGCACCCTCCCGGCCCTCAACGCGAGCGTCGGGGCGGGCTGGGGGACCAACGGCAACACGATGGTCGGGCGCGCCAACCACATCTGGGACACCGTCGGCGCCAACGAGTCGACGATGCCGGTCATGGGCATCGACGACTGGGCCAACACCGACAACCCCGTCTTCGCGGAGATCGCCCCGCTGCCGATGGGCATCGAGCACTGGATCAGCCTGTATCTGGCGATCACCAAGAACCCCCAACGGGCGTCGTTCACGTACGACTCCGCCTCAGGAACGGTGAAGCTCGGCTGGACCGCGGCGCAGAGCGCGGTCTCGGTCGCCATGGCGAAGAAGCTGTTCGACCGGATCAACACGGCGAACGGGACGATCTACCGGTACGACCTGTTCGGCTCCACCAGCAAGGTCTTCGCCGACGACTTCTGCTACCACCCGCTCGGCGGCTGCGTGTTGGGCCAGGCCACCGACAACTACGGCCGGGTGAAGGGGTATTCGAAGCTGTACATCACCGACGGCTCGCTGGTGCCCGGCTCGATCGGGGTCAACCCGTTCGTGACGATCACCGCACTCGCGGAAAGGACGATGACGCGGGTCCTCGCCGAGGACACCGCGTCATAGCCCAACTTCCGTACCGGGCCCGCTACTTCTGGTAGATGGCCTCGATCTCGTCCGCGTAGTCCTTCGCCACCACATTGCGCTTGAGCTTCAGGGACGGCGTCAGGTGGCCCGACTCCTCCGTGAACTGGGAGGACAGAATGCGGAACTTCCGCACCGATTCCGCCTTCGACACCGCGGCGTTGCCGTCGTCGACCGCGTCCTGGACCGCCCGCACCAGGTCCGGATCGTCACGCAGCGACGCCGCGGTGGAACCCACCGGCTTGCCGTGCTCGGCAGCCCAGCGGCCCAGGAACTCGTCGTCGATCGTGACCAGCGCGCCCACGAAGGGCCGCCCGTCGCCGACGACCATGCACTCCGCGACCAGCGCGTGCGCGCGGATGCGGTCCTCGATCACGGCCGGGGCGACGTTCTTGCCGCCCGCGGTGACGATGATCTCCTTCTTGCGGCCCGTGATGCTGAGGTAGCCGTCCTCGTCGAGGGTGCCGATGTCCCCGGTGTGGAACCAGCCGTCGGCCAGCGCCTCGGCCGTGGCCGCCTCGTTGTTCCAGTAGCCCTTGAACAGGTGCTCACCGTGCAGCAGCACCTCGCCGTCGTCCGCGATACGCACGACCGAGCCGGGCAGCGGCTGGCCGACCGTGCCGATCTTCGTCCGGTCCCAGGGGTTGAACGCGGTGGCCGCACAGGACTCGGTCAGGCCGTAGCCCTCCAGGACCGTGAAGCCGATGCCGCGGAAGAAGTGACCCAGACGCTCGCCCAGCGGGGCGCCGCCCGAGATCGCGTACTCGCCCTTGCCGCCGAGCACCGCGCGCAGCTTGCTGTAGACGAGCTTGTCGAAGGTCCTGTACTTGATCTTCAGACCGAGGGACGGACCCGCCGGAGTGTCCAGCGCGCGGCTGTACGCGATCGCGGTGTCGGCCGCCTTGTCGAAGATCTTGCCCTTGCCGTCCGCCTGCGCCTTGGCGCGCGCCGAGTTGTAGACCTTCTCGAAGACACGCGGCACGCCGAGGATCAACGTCGGCCGGAACGAGGCGAGTTCGTCGGTGAGGTTCTTGATGTCCGGGACCAGGCCGAGCTTGATCGGCGCCATCATCGGCGCGATCTGCACCAGCCGCCCGAAGACGTGCGCGAGCGGCAGGAACAGCAGCACCGAGCACTCGCCGGTGCGGAACAGCGGGCGCAGTCGCTCCACGATGTTGCCGCACTCCGCGAAGAAGCTGCGGTGGGTGAGCACGCAGCCCTTGGGGCGACCCGTAGTACCGGAGGTGTACACGATGGTCGCCGGGTCGTCGGCCTTCGCGAGCGAGCTGCGCTCCTCGACGGTCGCGTCGGTGACGTCCTTGCCCGCGCGGTCCAGCTCGTCGATCGCGCCGGCGTCGATCTGCCAGACGTGCTTGAGCGCGGGCAGCTGTGCACGCACCGATTCGACGGTGGCGGCGTGCCCGTCCTGCTCGACGATGACGGCGGTGGCGCCCGAGTCGCTCAGGATCCACTGCACCTGCTCCGGCGAGCTGGTCTCGTACACCGGCACGGTGATCGCGCCCGCGCACCAGATCGCGAAGTCGAGCAGCGTCCACTCGTACCGCGTGCGGGACATCAGGCCGACCCGGTCGCCGGGCTCGACGCCGGAGGCGATGAGCCCCTTGGCGGCGGCGTGCACCTCGGCGAGGAAGACCGTGGCGGTCACGTCCTGCCAGCCGCCGTTCGCCTTGCGGGCGATCACGGCGACATCTGGGTGCTGCGCGGCGTTTCTGCGGACGATGTCGGTCAGATTGCCGTCCGCAGGGACCTCGTACAAAGCCGGAAGGCTGAACTCGCGCAAGACTGCTGCTCCTCATAGGGCGCCGGCGCCACGACGTTGTGTGATGCGACGGTCCGGTCCAAGACTCGGGCAGGTGCGTCAGGACCCGGTGGTTGAAATCCTGAGCACGACTGGACTGCCCGGACGTTACCCGCCGGTATGGCTCCTACGACAGGGGGGTCCGGCGAGATGTTCGCTGCGTCACACAGATTGGTGTTTCCTCGCGCACAGTAGTCCACCCCTTTCTTGACTGGCCAGTAACCGCAAGCTCCGCCGCCACTGTTCACGTTTGCCGCACACGCCTACGCTTGATCGTCATGGCACCCACACCGGCCGGTAACTCCGGGACGCGCATCCATGTGGTCAGCGACGTACACGGCAACGCCCGTGACCTGGCCAGATCAGGCGAGGGTGCCGACGCCCTGATCTGTCTGGGCGACCTCGTCCTCTTCCTCGACTACGCCGACCACACGCGCGGGATCTTCCCCGAACTCTTCGGCGAGGAGAACGCCGACCGCCTGGTCGAGCTGCGCACCGCCCGCCGCTTCGAGGAGGCCCGGGAACTGGGCGCCCGCCTCTGGTCCGGCGTCGGCGGCGACCGGGCGGCCCTGATCGAGAAGGCGGTCCGCAAACAGTACGCCGAGATGTTCGCCGCCTTCCCCACCCCGACGTACGCCACCTACGGCAACGTCGACATGCCGACCCTGTGGTCCGAGTACGCCGGCCCCGGAACGACCGTGCTCGACGGCGAACGCGTCGAGATCGGCGGCTGGACGTTCGGCTTCGTCGGCGGCGGCCTCCGCACCCCCATGCGCACCCCGTACGAGATCAGCGACGAGGAGTACGCCGCGAAGATCGAGGCGGTCGGCGAGGTCGACGTCCTGTGCACGCACATCCCGCCCGAGGTCCCCGAGCTGGTCTACGACACCGTCGCGCGCCGCTTCGAGCGCGGCAGCCGCGCCCTCCTGGACGCCATCCGCCGCACCAGGCCCCGCTATTCGCTGTTCGGCCACGTTCACCAGCCGTTGGTGCGCAGGATGCGGATCGGGGCGACCGAGTGTGTGAACGTGGGGCACTTCGCGGGGAGCGGCAAGCCGTGGGCGCTGGAATGGTGACCGCCCCCCCCGATGTCCGCAGGTAGGGGGTGAAGTGGGGCGGTCGGCCGCGCGGTAGCCTTCACGCTGCACGCACATGCGCACGACGACGACGCCCTGCCGGTCCGCATCTGGAGGAGCCACAGCGATGGCGGAACACACCAGTTCGAGCATCACGATCGAGGCGGCACCGGCCGAAGTGATGGAAGTGATCGCCGACTTCGCCCGCTACCCGGACTGGACCGGTGAGGTGAAGGAGGCGGACGTCCTCAAGACCGACGAGCGTGGCCGCGCCGAACAGGTCCGCCTCGTCATGGACGCCGGCGCGATCAAGGACGACCAGACCCTCGCGTACACCTGGACCGGCGACAACGAGGTCTCCTGGACCCTCGTCAAGTCCCAGATGCTGCGCTCCCTGGACGGCTCCTACCTCCTCAAGCCTTCGGGCGCGGGCGCCACGGAGGTCACGTACCTCCTCACGGTGGACGTCAAGATCCCGATGCTGGGCATGATCAAGCGCAAGGCCGAGAAGGTCATCATCGACCGGGCGTTGGCGGGGCTGAAGAAGCGGGTGGAGTCGGGGGAGGACCCGGGGGCCAGGTCGGCGGAGCAGTAGGGGCAGAGCGGAGGCTTCGCAGCCCGGGCCGGCAACGGCGCCCAACCCCCACGCAGCGACTACCGTTCACTCATATGCGTACCATCCTGATCACCGGCCCAGGCGGCAGCGGCCGCAGCACCATCGCCGCAGCCACCGCACAAGCCGCCGCAGGCACCGGCACCCGGACACTCCTCCTCGGTGCCGACCGCGGCGACACCCTAGGCGCCGCCCTGGGCGTGGTGACGGGAGCGGCCCCCGTGGAAGCCGCCGAGAACCTCACGGCATGGCGCCCCGACGCCACGGAGTCCTTCCGCGCAGACCTCACCGCCTTCCAGGACCGCGCCTCCACCGCCCTCGAACTCCTGGGCGCGGCCCGCCTGGACGCGGAAGAACTGACCCCCCTCCCCGGCGCCGAGGAACTGGCCCTCCTCCGAGCCCTCAGGGACGCGGCCCTGTCCGAGGCCTACGACCTCCTCGTCGTGGACCTCCCGCCGACGCCCCACGCGCTCGCGCTCCTCGCCCTCCCCGAGGAACTCCGCCGCTACCTCCGCCGCCTCCTCCCGGCGGAGCGCCAGGCGGCCCGCGCCCTCCGCCCGGTCCTCGGCCGCCTCGCGGGCGTCCCGATGCCCTCGGAGTGGCTCTACGACACGGCGGGCCGCTGGGACGTCGAACTGGCCGCCGTGGAAGCGGTTCTCGCCGACCGGAACACGACCGTACGACTGGTCGCCGAGCCCGGACCGGCGGGCGCCGACGCCGTCCGCGCGGCCGGACTCGCGCTCGCCCTGCGCGGCCTGCGCCCCGACGTGCTGGTCGCCAACCGGGTGCTGCCCGAGTCCGTCGAGGACACCTGGCTGGCCGGCCTCAACGCGCAGCAGCGCAAGACCCTGGACGAGTGGCAGGGGACGTACGACGACGTCCGGCACGTCCCGCACCTCGGCCACGACCCGCGCGGCACCGACGACCTCGGCGCGCTCGCCGTGCCCGGTGTCGACGCGGCCGGGTCCGCGGTCGAGTGGCCGGTCACCGACCGGCTGGCCGAGGACGGTGTGCTGGTCTGGGGCATTCCGCTGCCCGGCGCGATACGGGACGAGCTGGACCTGGTCCGCCGCGGCGACGAACTCGTCGTCACCGTCGGCCGGTTCCGCCGGATCGTGCCCCTGCCGTCGGCCCTGCGCCGCTGCACGGTGGCCGGTGCGGCCCTGCGGGAGGGCGAACTGCGCATCCGTTTCGCCCCGGACCCGGACTTGTGGCCCCAGGGAAGATGAGTATTGGTGGGTGCGGAGCCGTGAAGCACGTACGCCCATTCGGGTAACGTCGTAGAGACGAACCGTAGTCAGGAGTCCGTCATGAGCGAAGAGCTCCCCCCGTCCGACGCCCGCAAGGACGAGGCGCTCGACGAGGTGCGGGCGACCGACGCCGACGCCTGGGCGACGGCGGCCGCCGAAGACCTCGCGGCGGAGAAGGCCCGCCGCCGCACCCAGTACGGCCAGCCGCCGGTCTCGGCCGCCGAGGAACTGCGCAAGCTCGTCGACACCGTCGCGGACAAGCTGTCCGGCCTCCAGTCCCCGCTGCTCGGCCAGGTCGCGGGACCGGCCGCCCAGCAGGTGGTGAAGCAGGTCGTCCAGCAGGCCAAGGCCGCCGTCGAGCCCGTCATCGAACGCAACCCGGACGTCTTCGACCACCTGGCGGCGGCCGGAGGCGAACTCCTCGCCGCGTACCGCTCCGCGGTCCAGGCCCAGGAGCAGCGCTGGACGGCCCGGGACAGCGAGCTGAAGGACCTGAAGAACGACCGCCGCGACCGGGGAGACGACTCCGGTCCCGGGGAGCGCATCGACCTCGACTAGAAGCCCCTGAGGGCCTGCTGCCGGATTCGCGTCCGCCCGGCGGGTTCTGGTGCGCACTTCCCTCACCGCCACCAGAGCCCTCTGGGCCCGCCCAGCGGGCGAACGCCGCGATTCCGACGGCAGCCCCTCGGGTACGGTGGGCCGTAGCGGGGCTCGACCGAAACTGAGGGATTCATGGGACTCACCATCGGCGTCGATATCGGCGGCACCAAGATCGCGGCCGGGGTTGTCGACGAGGAAGGCAACATCCTCTCGACCCACAAGGTGCCGACTCCGGGTACGCCCGAGGGCATCGTGGACGCCATCGCCGCCGCAGTCGACGGAGCACGCGCCGGGCACGAGATCGTCGGCGTGGGCATCGGTGCGGCCGGATACGTCAACCGTCAGCGCTCCACGGTCTACTTCGCGCCGAACATCGACTGGCGCCAGGAGCCGCTGAAGGAGAAGGTCGAGGCCCGCGTGGGCCTCCCCGTCGTCGTGGAGAACGACGCGAACGCCGCGGCCTGGGGCGAGTACAAGTTCGGCGCCGGCAAGGGCCACCGCAACGTCATCTGCATCACGCTCGGCACCGGCCTCGGCGGCGGCATCATCATCGGCAACAAGCTGCGCCGCGGGCACTTCGGGGTGGCCGCCGAGTTCGGCCACATCCGCATGGTGCCGGACGGCCTGCTGTGCGGCTGCGGCTCACAGGGCTGCTGGGAGCAGTACGCGTCGGGCCGCGCCCTCGTGCGCTACGCCAAGCAGCGCGCGAACGCCACCCCCGAGTCCGCGGAGGTGCTCCTCTCGCTCGGCGACGGCACCCCCGACGGCATCGAGGGCAAGCACATCTCCATGGCCGCCCGTCAGGGTGACCCGGTCGCCGTGGACTCCTACCGCGAACTGGCCCGCTGGGCCGGCGCCGGCCTCGCCGACCTGGCCTCGCTCTTCGACCCCTCCGCGTTCATCGTCGGCGGCGGCCTCTCGGACGAGGGCGAGCTGGTCCTCGATCCCATCCGCAAGTCCTACAAACGCTGGCTGGTGGGCGGCAACTGGCGCCCGGTCGCGGACGTGATCGCGGCCCAGCTCGGCAACAAGGCGGGCATGGTGGGAGCGGCGGACCTGGCGAGGGAGCCGGACCCGATCATGTAGGCCCCACTGCTTGAGTGACGCCAGTTCCCCGCGCCCTGCTTTTTGCTTTTAGGGGCGCGGGGAACTGCGCGACCAGCCACGACGCACCCGCAGCCGACACCCGACCCGCGCATCCTCATTCTTCGTCGTATCTTGATCCGCATGGCGACCTCGACCCCGCTGCTCCCCAACTCCCGCACTGAACCGGACGGTTCGGCGATCATCCGCGTCCTGAGCTACAACATCCGCTCGATGCGCGACGACACGGACGCCCTGGCCCGCGTCATCAAGGCCTGCGCTCCCGACCTCGTCCTGATCCAAGAGGCCCCCCTCTTCTTCCGCTGGCGCAAGAAACTGGCCCGCCTCGCCTCCGCGTCCGGCCTGGTGGTCCTCTCCGGCGGAGCCACATCAGCCGGCCCGGCGCTGTTGTGCTCACTCCGGGCAACGGTCGAGCGCACGGAGGACGTACTCCTGCCGCTCACCCCGGGCCAGTTCCGACGCGGCTTCGCCACCGCGGTCGTACGGATCGGAGGCACCCGGCTGGGTGTCCTCAGCTGCCACCTCAGCCTCCGCCAGGACGAACGCTACGAACAGGGCGGCATGCTGCTCGACCGGCTGGCCGGCATGGGCGTGGACCACGTGATCGCGGGCGGCGACCTCAACGACCGCCCCGACGGCCGGACTTTCGGGCTCCTGGCCAAGGAACTGCAGGACTGCTGGGCCACCGCCCCCTGGGGCGAGGAGTACACCTGGACCCCCGGCGACCCCTTCCAGCGCATCGACGCGATCTTCGCCACGCAGGGCATCGAGGTGCTCGGCTGCGGGGTACCGCTCGGGCTGCCCGGGGTCACGGAGGCAGACGTGAGGGCGGCCACCGACCACTTCCCGGTGCTGGCCGCCCTCAGAATCCCCGCGAACTCCAGGAACCAGACGAACGAGACGGACTAGACGACCGCACCCCGCCCCGGATCGTCCCCGTCCTCCTCGTCCGTCCGCATCCGCATCACCAACGTGCCGAACCCGCCCAGGAACCCGCCGATCCCGATGGTCGCCAGCCACCAGGTCATGTCCCAGCTGAGCAGCACCGCCAGCAGCAGCAGGATCGGGCCGCCGATCACCCCGAGCCAGGCGAACTTGGCGGTCGTGTCGGCGTCCGGCAGCGGAGGCGGCTCCGGCGGCACGAAGTGGCCCTCGTCGTCCTCGTCGAAGTCCTCCTCGGAGGAGTCCGGCGCGGTGAAGTCACGGGGACCGCCGACACCGGGCGCGAAGGAGACCGAACTGCCCAACGGCTTCGCGGGCGCCGGCGGCTCCTCCGCGGCCTTGTCCTTGCCGGTGCCTTTGTCCGGCTCCTTGGCCTTCGGCCGCTCGTCGTTCTTCTCGGGATCGAGCAGCGCGAGATCCTCGATCGACTTGAACGGCTTGGCGCCCGGCGGATCCTTGGGTTCGTCGCCGTATCCGGCGACGATCGCGGCCCACGCGGCCTCCTCGTCGAACGGGACGCCCTGCTCGTCCGGTTCGAGGCCCTCGCGGTCGGAGTCGTGCTCAGCCACCTGTGGCCGTCCCTTCCTGCTCGCTCACCCGGCCCGTGTCGGACGCCTGCTTGCCGGCACTGGGTGCGAGCCGGCCGATGAACGCGAAGCTCTCCTCGAAAATCCGGTCCGCGTCGTGGTCCAACGTCGCGACGTGGTAGCTCTGTTCCAGCAGGATCTCCGTCACGTCGGCCGAGGAAACCCGGCTGAGGACACGAGCCGAGTCGGCCGGCGGAACCACATGGTCCTGGGGGCTGTGCAGCAGCAGGAGCGGCTGGGTGACCTGCGGCAGCTCGCGGTCGACCAGCCGGAAGAAAATACGCAGGGAGTGCGCGGAGTGCAGCGGCACCTTGTCGTACCCGACCTCCTCGCTGCCCTCCTTCGCGATGTCGCTGGCGATACCCGGCGCCGTACGCACCAGATGGCGGGCCACCGGAAGGGCGTACGCCGCGAGGCCGTGCACCTTGATGCCGGGGTTGACGACCACGACACCGCTGATCTCGTCGCCGTGCTTCGCGGCCAGCCGTAGGGCCAGCGCGCCGCCCATGGACAGGCCCGCGACGAAGACCTGCGAGCAGCGCTCACGCAGGGCGCGCAGCTCGCGGTCCACCTCCGCGTACCAGTCCTGCCAGCCGGTGAGCTGCATGTCCTCCCATCGCGTGCCGTGCCCGGGCAGCAGCGGCAGCGACACGGTGAGGCCGCGCTCGGCCAGATGCTCCGCCCAGGGGCGCAGCGACTGCGGGGAACCGGTGAAGCCGTGGCAGAGGAGCACTCCGACCTCCCCGCCCTCGTGGCGGTACGGCTCGGCTCCGGGGAGGACCGGCACCTTCGGTCTCCTGTTCATGAGAAGGGCGTGATGGTGAGACGCGTGTTCATGAGAGGGGTCTGAACAAGTCCAGGTGCGGTTAACCGTACGCGACCGCACTGACACCGACCAGGGTCGTCGGGTCCTTTGACAGTGCTCCGGGTTAAGGTCTGATCGACGGACACGGGAGGCACTCGCTTGTTGTACGGCACGATGAAGGTCGCCATCGGGGGACCGCTGAAGGTCGCCTTCCGACCCTGGGTGGAGGGCCTGGAGAACATTCCGGACGACGGCGCCGCCATTCTGGCGAGCAATCACCTCTCGTTCTCGGACTCGTTCTTCCTGCCCGCGGTCCTGGACCGCAAGGTGACCTTCATCGCGAAGGCCGAGTACTTCACGACCCCCGGGGTGAAGGGCAAGCTGACGGCCGCGTTCTTCAAGGGCGCCGGCCAGCTTCCGGTGGACCGCTCCGGTGCGCGCGGGGCGGGCGAGGCCGCGATCAAGGCCGGGATCGACGTCCTGGAGCGCGGTGAACTGTTCGGTATCTATCCGGAGGGCACGCGCTCCCCGGACGGCCGGCTCTACCGGGGCAAGCCCGGCGGCCTCGCGCGCGTGGCGCTCGCCAGCGGCGCCCCGGTGATCCCGGTCGCGATGATCGACACGGAGAAGATCCAGCCGCCCGGCAAGGTCATGCCGAAGCTGATGCGCCCGGGCATCCGGATCGGCAAGCCGCTCGACTTCAGCCGGTACAACGGCATGGAGCACGACCGTTTCGTCCTCCGCGCGGTGACCGACGAGGTCATGTACGAGATCATGAAGCTCTCCGGCCAGGAGTACGTCGACATCTACGCGACCGCCGCCAAGCGGCAGATCGCGGAGGCGGCGAAGGCCGACAAGGAAGCGGACAGGGCGGCCAAGGCCGTGCTCGCACAAGCGGAGAAGGAACAGACCAGCCCATAGGCGGGCCGGAGTCTGTGTCGGGGGTGGGGAGATGGCCAAGCAGGTACGTGTCGTCAGGATGTCCGTGGAGCAGCCGCTCTGGCGTGCCCTGAGCGGCTACCGCGTGCTGACCATGCTGTACGCGATCGGGCTCTTCGCTTCCGCCTACGACGAGTTCGACCGCCCCGGCATCGCCATCGCCTTCTACGTCGTCCTGTTCGTGTGGACGCTCGCCACCCTGCCCCGGGTGCAGAGCGCGGTCGCCTGCACCAAGCGCTTCCTCGCCGTCGACCTCGCGATCGCGCTGACCGGCATCGTCCTCACCCCGCTGGCGGCCGACGACCACCACATCTCCAGCGGCGGCCCCACCCTGCCGTCGATATGGACCGCGGGATCGGTCCTCGCCTACGCCATCAAGGGCGGCTGGCGCTGGGCCGCGTTCGCCTCCACGCCGGTCGCCGCCGCCAACCTGATCGAGCGCGGCTCCCCGGCCCGCGACACCGTCCACAACGTGGTCCTCGTCTGGGTCGCCTCCATCGCCATCGGCTACGTCGTGGAGGTCGCCCGCGCCTCCGAGCGCACCCTCGCCCGCGCCCTGGAGATCGAGGCGACCACCCGGGAACGGGAGCGCCTCGCCCGCGACATCCACGACGGGGTCCTCCAGGTGCTCGCGATGGTGCAGCGGCGTGGTGCCGTCCTCGGCGGCGAGGCGGGTGAGCTGGGCCGGATGGCGGGCGAACAGGAGATCGCGCTGCGCACCCTGGTCTCCGGCGCCCTGGTGCCCGTGTCCCGGGTGTCGCTGGACGCGGCGGAGGGCGCGGTCGTGAGAGCCGTAGAAGGAGAAGTCGAGGAACCCGGCGACGACGGGCCGGTCGATCTGCGGTCGCTGCTCGCGCCGTATGCCGCGGCCAGGGTGAGTTTCGCCGAGCCGGGGGCTCCGGTGCCGTTGCCCGCGCCCGCGGCGAAGGAGCTGGCCGCCGCTGTCGGGGCCGCCCTGGACAATGTGCGCAGGCATGCCGGTGAGGACGCGCGGGCGTGGATCCTGGTCGAGGACGAACCCCGGGAGGTCGTGGTGACCGTGCGGGACGACGGGCCCGGGATTCCCGAGGGGCGGCTCGCGCAGGCCGAGGGGGAGGGGCGGCTCGGGGTCGCCCTGTCGATCCGGGGGCGGTTGCGGGACCTCGGTGGCAGCGCCGAGCTGGTCTCGATTCCCGGGCAGGGCACGGAAGTCGAGCTGAAGGTACCGAAGGCGCGGGGGAAGGCGGGGACACGATGAGTGAGCAGCAGGGCCCGATCAGGGTCATGGTGGTCGACGACCACCCGATGTGGCGCGACGCCGTCGCCCGCGACCTGGCCGAGTCCGGCTTCGACGTGGTCGCCACCGCCGGTGACGGCGAGCAGGCGGTGCGCCGGGCCAAGGCCGCCGCCCCCGACGTCCTCGTCCTCGACCTGAACCTGCCGCAGATGCCCGGTGTCCAGGTCTGCAAGGAACTGGTGGGCGCCAACCCGGCGTTGCGCGTCCTGGTCCTCTCCGCGAGCGGCGAGCACGCCGACGTGCTGGAGGCGGTGAAGTCGGGCGCGACCGGCTATCTGCTCAAGTCGGCTTCCACGGAAGAGCTGTTGGACGCGGTGCGCCGGACGGCGGTCGGCGACCCGGTGTTCACACCCGGGCTCGCGGGACTGGTCCTCGGGGAGTACCGCCGCCTGGCCTCCGACCCGGCGCCGGCCGCCGACGGCGACCAGCCCAAGGCACCCCAACTCACCGACCGCGAGACCGAGGTACTGCGCCTGGTCGCCAAGGGCCTGAGCTACAAGCAGATCGCCGAACGCCTGGTCATCTCGCACCGCACGGTCCAGAACCATGTCCAGAACACCCTGGGCAAGCTCCAGTTGCACAACCGGGTGGAGCTGGTCCGGTACGCGATAGAGCGCGGCCTCGACGACGCGTAGACCCACGGGTTGATCCGCCGCGTAGATCAACTCCCCCATAATTCAGCCGAATTGACCTTCCCGCCCATCCCTCTGTGACCTGGATCACCATTAGCGTGGCTGTCACAGGAAACCGCGGCGAAGGGATATTTCCATGCGCGTCGGAGTACTGACCGGAGGCGGCGACTGCCCCGGACTCAACGCCGTCATCCGGGGCATCGTCCGCAAGGGCGTACAGGAGTACGGCTACGACTTCGTCGGCTACCGGGACGGCTGGCGAGGTCCACTCGAAGGCGACACCGTCCGGCTCGACATCCCCGCGGTGCGCGGCATCCTGCCCCGCGGCGGCACCATCCTCGGCTCCTCCCGCACCAACCCGCTGAAGCTGGAGAACGGCATCAGCCGCATCAAGGCCAACCTCGCCGCGCAGGAGGTCGACGCGCTCATCGTGATCGGCGGCGAGGACACCCTGGGGGTGGCCGCGCGGCTGTGGGACGAGAGCGGGGTGCCGTGTGTCGGCGTACCGAAGACCATCGACAACGACCTGTCCGCCACCGACTACACCTTCGGCTTCGACACCGCCGTCGGCATCGCCACCGAGGCGATCGACCGGCTGCACACCACCGCCGAGTCGCACATGCGCATCCTGGTCTGCGAGGTCATGGGCCGGCACACCGGCTGGATCGCCATCCACTCCGGCCTCGCGGGCGGCGCGAACGTCATCCTGATCCCCGAGCAGCGCTTCGACGTCGACCAGGTCTGCGCCTGGATCACCTCCCGCTTCAAGGCGTCGTACGCCCCGATCGTGGTCGTCGCGGAGGGGGCCATGCCGAAGGACGGCGACGTGGTCCTCAAGGACGGCACCCTCGACTCCTTCGGACACGTCCGACTGTCCGGGGTGGGCGAGTGGCTGGCCAAGGAGCTGGAGAAGCGCACCGGCAAGGAGGCCCGCACCACCGTCCTCGGCCACATCCAGCGCGGCGGCACCCCCAGCGCCTTCGACCGCTGGCTCGCCACCCGCTTCGGCCTGCACGCCATCGAGGCCGTCCGCGACGGCGACTTCGGCAAGATGGTCGCCCTGCGCGGCACGGACATCGTCCGCGTACCGATCGCGGAGGCGACGGCCCAACTGAAAACGGTCGACCCGAAGCTGTACGAGGAGGTCGGGGTGTTCTTCGGCTGAACCGGCACTGGTGGGTTATGGGTCATATATTCGGCCCATAACCCCACAGAACGGGAGCGGTCGTGGAGATCCTTGCCTTCGGTGTCCAGGCCGACGAGAAGCCGTTGATCGAGAGGGCGTTCGCCGGGCACCACGAGGTCCGCTGTCTGAGCGTCTTTCTCGACGAGGACACCGCGCCGATCGCCGCCGGGCACGAGATCGTCTCCACCAGCGTCAACGCCGACCTGAACCCCCGTGTCCTCCAGACCCTCGCGGCCGGCGGCACCCGGCTCATCGCCCAGCGCTCCACCGGCTTCAACAACATCGACCTCGACGTGGCCGAACGCCTCGGCATCACGGTCGCCCGCGTCTCGTACTACTCCCCGTACTCCGTCGCCGAGTTCGCCTGGACCCTCGCGATGGCCGTGAACCGCCGTATCGTCCGCGCGGCGACCCGCACCCGGGACTTCGACTTCCGGCTCGACGGCCTGATGGGACGCGACCTGCGTGGCCGTACCGTCGGAGTCCTCGGCACCGGCAAGATCGGTGAGGCGTTCACCCGGATCGCCCACGGTTTCGGGATGCGCCTGCTCGGCTGGGACGTCGCCGAGAACCCGGCCTGTGTGGAACTCGGCATGGCCTACGTCCCCAAGGACCAACTCCTCGCCGAGTCCGACCTGGTCACCCTGCACGTCCCGCTGATGCCCGCGACCCAGCGGCTCATCGACGCGGACGCCCTGAAGCTGATGAAGGACGACGCGATCCTCATCAACTCCAGCCGCGGCGGCCTGATCGACACCGCGGCCCTCGTCGCCGAACTCCGCGAGGGCCGCTTCACGGGCGTGGGCCTGGACGTCTACGAGGCGGAGGCGGGCCTGTTCTTCCTGGACAAGTCCCTGGAGGCCGTCGACGACGACACCCTGGCCCGTCTGGTCACCTTCCCGAACGTCCTGGTCACCTCCCACCAGGCGTACTACACCGAGGACGCCGTAGGCCAGATCATCGAGGCCACCGTCCGGAACGTCCTCGACTACACGGCCGGCCGCCGCTCCGAGAACGTGCTCGTCCCGCGCAGCTGACTCACCAACTCCCGTACGACAGCTGCCCCGTTGAGCGTCAGCACCGACTCCGGGTGGAACTGGACCGAGGCGAAGCCAGGAGCCCGCAGAGCGTGCACCTCCCCGGTCTCGCTCCGGCTCACCTCGACCCCGTGCGCGGCCAGTTCGCCCAGCGCCTCGTCGTCACACCGCGCCACGAAGCTGTTGTAGAAGCCGACGGTCTCCGCCCGCCCGAACAAGTCGATCGCCGTCTGCGCCCCCTGGTACGGAACCTCCTTCCGTACGATCTCCAGGCCCAGCTCCGCCGCGATCAGCTCGTGTCCGAGGCACACGCCGAGGACGCCGTGCCGGTTCCCCCGGAGGACCTCGGCGGCCAGCGCGCGCAGGAACCGCATCTTCGGGTCGGCCGTGTCGGAGGGGTCGCCCGGCCCGGGGCCCAGCACCACGGGCCCCTCGTGCGCGAGCACCGCCTCCCGCAGCCCGTCCTCGTCGTACCGCCGGACGGTCACCTCAAGGCCGCTCGACCGCAGCACGTGCGCGAGCATCGCCGTGAAGGTGTCCTCCCCGTCGACGACCAGCGCGTGCCCGGTCAGCTCCTCGGACCGCTCCTGCATCCGCAGCCAGAACGGGGCGAGCGAGCCGCGGCGACCGTCGAGCGCGGCACGCACGCGTGGGTCGTCGGCCAGCCGGGGGCGCGTGTTCTCGTCCCGTGGCCGGGACGGTCGTACGCCGAGAGCCGCCAGGACCCCCGCCGCCTTCGCGTGGGTCTCCGCGACCTCGCTCGCCGGGTCCGAACCGCGCACCAGGGTGGCGCCGACCGGTACCCGCAGCCGCCCGGCCGGGTCGATGTCGGCGGTGCGGATGAGGATGGGGGAGTCGAGGGTCTGGGCACCGCCGGAGTCCCGGCCGATCAGCGCCAGCGCACCGGCGTAGTAGCCGCGCCCGCCGACCTCGTGCCGCTCGATGACCCGGCAGGCGTTCTGCACGGGCGAGCCGGTGACGGTCGCCGCGAACATCGTCTCCTTGAGGACCTCGCGCACGTCCAGCGAGGACCGGCCCCTCAACTCGTACTCGGTGTGCGCGAGATGGGCCATCTCCTTCAGTCGCGGCCCGATCACGACCCCGCCCATGTCGCCGACCGTGCACATCATCTTGAGCTCCTCGTCGACGACCATCGACAGCTCCTCGATCTCCTTGCCGTCCGCGAGGAAGGCGAGGAGGTGTTCGGGCGTGGGTCCCTCGGCGGGATAGCGGTACGTCCCGCTGATCGGGTTCATGACGACGGTCCCGCCGGACATCCGGACGTGCACTTCAGGGCTCGCGCCCACGAGCGTCCGCTCCCCGGTGTGCACGACGAACGTCCAGTACGCGCCCCGCTCCCCGACCAGCAGCCGCCGGAACAACGCCAGCGCCTCGGCCCTGCCGTACCCCGGGATCTCCCCCTCGTACGTCCGCCGGATGACGAAGTTGGCGCCCTCGCCCCGCCCGATCTCCTCCCGCAGCACGCGCCCGACGATCTCGCGGTAGGCCTCGTCGTCCACGTCGAAGCCACCGCCCTCGACCCGGACGTCATGCGCGGGCAGCTGGTCCAGGGCGTCGGCGAGCGGGATCTCGTACGACTCCTCGGGCTTGAGGAAGGACAGCGGGGTGCCGTCGTCGCGGACGTCGAAGCCGCGTTCGCGGATCTGGCGGTAGGGGATCAGGGCCAGGCCCTCGTCGGGGAGGTCGGCGAGGCGGTCGTAGGAGGTGACCGGGCCGAGCATGACCTCGATCACGTCCTGGTCGTGGCCCGGGGTGCGACGGCGCAGCAGGGCGAACGGGCGGGGATCGCTGAGCAGGTCGTCCAGATGCATGGGTCCTTGGTTCCTTCTCGTGGAGAGGAACGGACCCCGGACACACCGAAGGCCGCCCCTCGGGCGGCCTTCGCGGAGTACTGGGAGTACGCGCAGTCAGTGGGCCGCCGGATGAGCGGTCCACCACCAGTTACGGGTCGAATGCGCGAACATGGGGGGCACCCTACCCCACGCGCACCTGAGCGTGAGGGTGTCTCACCTGTCGAGCCGCGCGAAAATAGCTCGACACGACCCCGTAATGTTGAGGGCGTGACCGTGAACGCTAAGACCAGCGCCAGCGCTGGCAACACCTGGCGAGACCTGCCCGCGGCGCAGCAGCCCGAGTACCCCGACACCGAGGCTCTGCGCGCAGTGATCGCGGACCTCGAGTCGTATCCGCCGCTCGTCTTCGCGGGCGAGTGCGACCAGCTGCGCGCCCGGTTGGCGGCCGTCGCCAAGGGAGAGGCGTTCCTCCTCCAGGGCGGCGACTGCGCCGAGGCCTTCGACGCGGTGTCCGCCGACCACATCCGCAACAAGCTGAAGACCCTGCTCCAGATGGGCGCCGTCCTCACGTACGCGGCCTCCGTGCCGGTCGTGAAGGTCGGCCGCATCGCCGGCCAGTACTCGAAGCCGCGCTCCAAGGGCACCGAGACCCGTGACGGCGTGACGCTGCCGACGTACCGCGGCGACTCGGTCAACGGCTTCGCCTTCGACGAGAAGTCCCGCATCCCGGACCCCGAGCGCCTGAAGCGGATGTACAACGCGTCCGCCTCCACGCTCAACCTGGTCCGCGCCTTCACCACCGGCGGTTACGCCGACCTGCGCCAGGTGCACGCCTGGAACCAGGACTTCGTGAAGTCGTCCCCGTCCGGCCAGCGCTACGAGCAGCTCGCGCGCGAGATCGACAGCGCGCTGAACTTCATGCGGGCCTGCGGCACGGACCCGGAGGAGTTCAAGACCGTCGAGTTCTACTCCTCGCACGAGGCGCTCCTGCTGGACTACGAGTCGGCCCTGACCCGGGTCGACTCCCGCACCGGCAGGCTCTACGACGTCTCCGGGCACATGGTGTGGATCGGCGAGCGCACCCGTCAACTGGACGGCGCGCACATCGAGTTCGCCTCCCAGATCCGCAACCCGATCGGCATCAAGCTCGGCCCGACGACGACCGTCGAGGACGCGCTGCAGTACATCGAGCGCCTCGACCCGGACCGCGAGCCCGGCCGGCTCACCTTCATCGTGCGGATGGGCGCGGACAAGGTCCGCGACAAGCTGCCCGAGCTGGTCGAGAAGGTCACCGCGTCCGGCGCGACCGTCGCGTGGATCACCGACCCGATGCACGGCAACACGTACGAGGCGGCCTCCGGTCACAAGACCCGCCGCTTCGACGACGTGCTCGACGAGGTGAAGGGCTTCTTCGAGGTCCACAAGGGCCTCGGCACCCACCCGGGCGGTATCCACGTCGAGCTCACGGGCGACGATGTCACCGAGTGCGTGGGCGGCGGCGACGAGATCTTCGTCGACGATCTGCACCAGCGCTACGAGACGGCCTGCGACCCGCGCCTCAACCGCAGTCAGTCGCTTGACCTGGCCTTCCTCGTCGCCGAGATGTACAGGGACCAGTAGCCGTTTCGCCTGTTACAGCAGTGTGCCGTGGGGCGGGGATCACATACGATCCCCGCCCCACGGCACTTTTGCGGCTCCTGCGTGGCGGGTAAGGTTAGGTTAGCCTCACCGATTATCGGGATGGCACGACGACCTTCGATCCCGCCCGGGAGGTGACCCGCGTGTACGTCTGCAACTGCTTCGGTGTGACCGAGGCGCAGGTGGCGAAGCACGCGGAGGGCGGTGCCTGCACCCCCCGGCAGATAGCGTCGGCCTGTAAGGCGGGCACCGACTGCGGGTCGTGCGTGCGCCGGATCCAGGCCCTGCTGGGCCGGGGCGCCTGCCCGCGCCGCGAGCTCTCCGACCAGGGCAAGCCGATGCTCGCGGAGATGGCCGGGCTGAGTGAGATGGCCGGACTCGAAGACGCTGCCTAGCTGGGCTGCTCGATCTGCTGTGCGATGTAGAGCGCCTCGCCGAGCTGCTCGATCAGCTGCAGCTGCGTGTCGAGGTAGTCGATGTGGTGCTCCTCGTCCTCAAGGATGTCCTCGAAGATGTTGGCCGACGTGACGTCGCCCTTCGTGCGCATCACCTCGATCCCGCGCTTGAGGCGGTCGATCGCCTCGACCTCCACCTGCCGGTCCGCCTGGAACATCTCGGTGACCGTCTGGCCGACCCGGACGTGGAACAGCCGCTGGTAGTTCGGCAGACCGTCGAGCATCAGGATGCGCTCGGTGATCTTGTCCGCGTGCTTCATCTCGTCGATGGACTCTTCACGCGTGTACTTGGCGAGCTTGGTCCAGCCGTTGTTGTCCTGGATGCGGTAGTGCAGCCAGTACTGGTTGATCGCGGTCAGCTCGCCGGTGAGCTGCTCGTTCAGGAATTCAAGGACCTCGGGGTCGCCCTGCATCGCAGAGGCTCCTTCCAGAAACGGGGGAACTGGCGGGTTGCGCCGCATGATTGCACCGGCGCGAAGACGTCGTCCAGTAAGTGCATGCTTAGTAGGAGTTGCCCGAATCCGCCCAGAGTCGGTCATGTGCATCGCCCCCGGTCTGTCAGGATGGAGTCATGGGTCAGAGAGGGGTCGAACAGTCCGAGCTTCCGCCGGGCCAGCGGCTCCAGCGCGGCTGGCCGGTCACCCACTACGGCCCGGTGCCCAAGTTCCGCCCCGAGCGCTGGGAGTTCAGGGTCTTCGGCGCCACCGCCGACGGCGACAAGCACTGCTGGAACCACGACGAGTTCACGGCCCTGCCCTACGACTCGGTGGTGGCCGATCTGCACTGCGTCACGAAGTTCAGCATGCTCGGCTCCGAATGGGGCGGCATCCCCGCCCGTACGATCCTGGACACCGCCCCGCCGGCACCGACGGTCACGCACGTCATGGTCTGGGCGGAGTACGGCTTCAGCGCCAACCTCCGCCTCGCCGACTTCGCCGCCGCCGGCACCATCTTCGCCACCCACAAGGACGGCGAACTCCTCACCGCGGAACACGGCTTCCCGCTCCGCCTGGTCGTCCCCCACCTGTACGCCTGGAAGGGCCCGAAGTGGGTCCGGGGCGTCGAGTACATGACGGCGGACCGGCGGGGGTTCTGGGAGGAGCGGGGGTACCACAACGTGGGGGACCCGTGGAAAGAGCAGCGGTACTCGTATCAGGAGGAGCCCGAGGACGGCCCCGAACTCTGATGTCTCTCACTCGCCGTGCTGCCAAGGTCGCATTCCGGTAACTGGGGGCGCATTCCGTGCCGAGAGCGCTACTCTGAGTGCCTCGCTTGGCGGGCGAGGCCACGGGCGGACTAGTTCACCGGGCCCTGCCGCATTCCGCTTGGCGACCATCGGGGGATATCGGTCGGGGGACTACGGTGGGGCTGTTCGGCGAGCGCCATACCTTCATGGGCGGACTGGCTACCGCTGATCGCGCGGCCCTTGCCGCGCTCGGCACCCGCCATCCGTATGCGTCGCAGGATCCCCTCATGGCGGAGGGGGAGCGCACCACGTTCGCCGTGGTCGTGCTCAGTGGCTGGTGCACCGTGTGGTCGACGACCGAGCGGGGCGGACGGCTGATCCTGGGGCTGCGTCAGGCCGGCGAGGTCGTCGGCGACATGGCGGCCCTCGACGGCCGACCGCGCAGCGCCTCGGTGAGCGCGCTCGGCCCGGTCACGGGCCTGGTCGTCACGGCGGAGCGGTTCCGCCGGTTCCTCGCCGAACGGCCGCACGCCAACGCCCTGTTGGTGGGACAGCTCACCGAACGGCTGCGCAGCGCCGACCACGAGCGCCGGGCCCTGGCCTCCATGACCGTGCTGCAGAGACTGTCGGAGCGGCTGGTCGAACTCGCCGACCGCACCGGCCGGCCCGAGGGCACCGGCGTCACGATCAGACTGCCCCTCGCCCAGCACGAACTGGCCGCCTCCGTGGGCTCCACGCGCGAGGCCGTGGCCAAGGCACTGCGACTGCTGCGCGAGCAGGGCCTGGTCCGCACCGGCCCCGGCACCCTGGCCGTCGCCGACCTGGAACCACTCCGGCTGCTGGCGAGCGGCGAGCACCGGGAGCAGGACACCTGACGACACGGAAGTCCCGCGCTGTGTAAACGGCTACAGCGGCGACCCGTCGGACCCGGGAACATCGCATGGGTCCGGGGTCGCCGGAACGGCAGGGAGGGGAAAGTGATGGAGGGGCAAGCCGAGTACGGCTTCATCGTGAATCTGGACGCTCAGGGGTCGGGGCTGCTGTCCGACTCGGAGAAACCGGACATGCGGGCCAGGCTCTACGAGGTGTCGGGCAAGGCCTTCGAACAGGCGGGCATCCGGGCGCCGCGCCTGTACCAGGAGGACCGGGGGGACGGGATCCTCAGCATCCTGACGTCCACCGTGGCGCCCAAGCGGGTGGTCGGCGAATGGCTGGAGTATCTCCACCAGAACCTGCGCGAGAGCAACGACCGGGCCAGGGTCCCGCTCAGACTCCGCGCCGGCATGCACATCGGTCCGGTCACCGCCGACAATCACGGCCGCTCCGGCCGGGCCGTCGACCTGGCCTGCCGCCTCGGCAACTGCGACACGGCGAAGGCCGTCCTCGAACTGGCCCCGCAGGCAGGCCTGGTCGCGGTGGTCTCCGACCGGTTGTACGAAGAGGTCGTACGGCCCGGCGGGCGCTGGGTGGAGCCCGAGCACTACGCCGACCGCGAGGTGAAGCTCAAGGAAGGCCCGCAGACCGCGTGGTTCATGGTCCCGGGGCTGCCGCAGCCGCCGTTGCCCGAACCAGGGAAGCCCTCGGCGGGCACCTCCGGCCCCGCGTCGGCCGCGCCGTCAGCACCGGCCGCGCCGGCGGCGGCTCCCGGGCGCGTGGTCAACAACCACAACTACGGCAGCGGCGAGATCATCAACAGCGAACGGATCGAAACGATCAACATCGGCAGGTCCGCACACCCGGGCGGTGAGCGGTGAACGCGCAGAACCCGGCGCCCCCGGGACCCAACCCGAAACCTAACCCCGGCGGGCAGCCCGCCGGAGCCGGGCCCCCGAACCCCCAGCAGGACCAGCAGCCGAAGGCCGAGCCCGTCGCCGGGTCCGAGCCGGCGCAGGACGTCATCGGGGGCGCGTCCGCCGACCCGCTGGCGGGGGAGGGGCTGGGGTCCGGCGCGGCGGGGGCCCGCGTCTACCGGTCGGCCGGACCCAGTTTCACCTCGCAGGGGTCGAGCACGCTCATCAGCGGCGGTTCCATCGGGGCCGTCAACCTGTTCGGGCAGCAGGGACCGCGGCTGCTCGCCGGCCCGGTGCCGGAGGAGGAACTGCGCACGCTGCGCCAGGTCTTCCAGGAGCCCGACGGATACGACGGACTCAAGGAGCAACTCCGGTCCCGGCGGCTGCTGTTGCTGTGCGGACAGCCCGGGACCGGCCGGATGTACACCGCCCTGTCCCTGGTGGACGACCTGACCCGGGGCAAGGTCTCCCGGCTCGACCCCGAGACCGACCTGGACGAGCTGGAGGCCGAACAGATCCACGAGGGGCACGGCTACGTCCTGGAGTCCTCGACCACCGGACTGCCGGGCGAGGCCGGCCTGGACCGGTGGTGCGCCCTCCTCGGCGACCGCAAGGCGTACGCCGTCCTGCTGGCCGTGCCCGAGGTCGGCGACCTGTACACCCAGGGCGGGCGCTACCACCGCCTCCACACCCCGGCCGCCGCCGCCGACGTACTGGAGAAGCACCTCGCGAACGAACTTGAGGACGTGCCGCCGCCGGCGCAGAGCACGGCACGGTCGGCCGCGACCGCCCCGGACGTGACCGCGGCGCTCGGCATCGGTGAGCTCCGGCCGCGGGAGGCGGCCCGGTTCGCGGTGCTGGTCGCCAAGTACGCGCGCGGATCCCGTACCCATGCCGAACTCCTCGACGAATGCCGGGAGTTCGCGAAGGCGCAGGCCGCCGAGTGGTTCGTGGGAGGCCCGCGGTCCGAGACTCCGCAGCGGCTGCGGGACGCGGCGTACCGGATCGCCGTGGCGGTGCTCGGCGGGGCCTCGCTGAGCGCGGTCGCCGAGGCCGCGGAGATCCTCGCCTGGGAGCTGGCCGTCACCGTGGCCCCGGAGTCGACACCGGGCCGCCCGCTGTTCAGCGACGGTGTCGACGCCCGGCTCGTCTCCGCGCGCGCCGTGGCCGAACTCGGCGTGGAACAGGTCGGCGACGAGGACGTCCCGGTGCGCACGGTCCGGTTCCGGGGCGAGTCGCTGGCCGCCGCCGTCCTCATCCATCTCTGGGAGCACCGGCACAATGTGCGCGGCCCGGTGCTGCGTTGGCTGTCCGGGCTGTGCGAGGACGGCCGTCCCCAGGTCTGGGTCCGGGCCGCGGTCGCGGCGGGACAGCTGTGCCGGCTCGACTGCTCGCACACCGTGCAGGAACTGGTGCAGCCCATGGGCCAGGCCGACCAGCTCCGCCGACGGGTCTTCGCCGCCAACGTGCTCGACGTGGCCGTGGCCTCCCCGGAGGTCGGCAGCGCGACCCGGGCCCTGGTCGGGCTCTGGGCGCGCGAGGGGGAGGAGAACCTGCGCTGGACGGCCGCAGCGGTGCTCGGCCGGGGCCGGGCCACCGTCACCGTCCGGGACTCGCTCGACCTCCTCGGCGGCATCGGCGTCTGGGAGGAGGGGAAGCTGAGGACCGTCGCCTCGGCCCAGGTCGCCCACTTCAGCGGTGCGAACTGCGACTCGGCGACCTTCCGGCGGATCCGCCTGTGGCTCTCCGACGAGCGGCGGCCGCAGCAGGACCTCGGCCTGCAGAGCGCGATCTACCTGGCCGGCCTCTCCGTGGTCGACCTGTGGAACCAGCACCCGGACCTGGAGGGCTACGGCGACTGGCCGCTGATGCTGGCGCTGGCCGCCGTACGGCCCGAACTCGCCCCGGAACTCGCCGGGTTGCTGTGGACCGCGCTGCAGACCGGCCGGTCGTACGAGGCGGCCGTGGAGACCCTGGCGGACTGGCTGCGCGGCTGCGCGGGCCGGGTCTGGGCGGAGCCGCTGGAGCGGTTCCTGCCGCTGCTCGTGCATGGGCCGGACGACCGGCACCGGTTGCTTTCACTGATCAAAGAACTGTCGGAAGACCCCGACAATCCGTTGGACGACCAGCAGGTCCGCCGTATGTGGGAGGCGGTCCAGGGAGCGGGAACACCATGAGCAACAACATGTGGGGCCAACAGGCCTGGCAGCCCCAGAACCCCCAGGGGGAGTTCGTCCTTCCGCACAACATCAGAGGCCCCTTCGTCACGGAGTTCACCCCGACGGGCCCCTACCGGCACCGCAGCAGCCAGGTCGCCTCGGTGCTCTTCTACCGCAACGGCGGACACAGCGTCGTCACGGTCCGCGGGGCCGAGCACCACAACAAACCCCTGATGGGCAAGCCGACTTCGGTCTGCTGGATCGCCCGCGGCCAGCACCAGGTCTCCTTCCAGCTGGAACTTCCCACCTACGGGGACAAGTCACGCTTCAAGGCGGGCGCCGACGTCAACTGGGAGGTGCACAACTTCCATCTGGCCGCTGAGAAGCGGGTGGTGGACGTGGAGCGGATGCTCCGCCCGCCCCTTGAGGCCCGGCTGCGCGGGATCAGCAGGCGGCACAACCTGGACTCCGCGCAGCAGGCGGACGAGGCGATCCAGGACGAGCTGGCGAGCGGCCGCTGGAACGACTTCGGGGCCGAACTGGGCCTGTCCACCCAGGTGTTCATCCGCATCGACCTGGGCCAGGCCGCCTCCGACCACCACGCCAACATGGTGGCGGTGCAGTCGGACAGCGAGGTCCAGAGGGCCGTGGACGCCGCCAACAACGCGCGGATCGAGGCGAACATGGACGTCGCCCGGGGGCTCATCGCCGCGGGCGAGGCCGAACAGTACGCCCACGTCCTGGCCCAGGACCCGTCCCGGGCGCAGGACATCCTGGGCGCGCTCCAGGTGCAGGCGCGGGAGCAGCGGCAGGGCGCCCTGGACTACCTCACCAACCTGATCAACCAGGGGGTGGTGCAGCGCCACCAGATCGACGACCAGGTACAGGCGCTCATCGACTTCAGCCGCACGGCCGCCCACGGTGTCTTCCAGAACGGACTGCCGCCCGCCCCGACCGCGCTGCCCGTTCCGCCGACGCCCCTCGCGCCGCCGGTACCTCCGGCACCGCTGATGCCGCCGCCGGCCGTGGCGGGCGCCCTGCCGGTGCCGCCCGCCGCGCCGAAGCCGTACGCCGACGAGCCGCAGGACGCCGCGCCGGACACCACGGACGAGTCCGGCGGCCGGACGTGAACTCCCCGGAGCCCGTGGTGCCGGACTCCGACACCGACGCCCGGTACGTCGCCGAACGGCTGCTGCTCACCGTACGGGAGGACCTGGGCAGGGCGGACGTGAAGGCGTCCGTGCTGCTCTCCGGTGCCCTGGCGGTGCCCGCGCTGCTGATCGGCGGCGGCCGGGCGCCGGCCGGCGTCTCCGGCACCGGCCGGGTGCTGCTCGTGGGCGCCGCGGTGCTGTGGGCGGCCGGCACCCTCCTGCTGCTCGGGGTGATCCTGCCCCGCACCTGGACGGTACGCAGGACCCTGGGCCCGACGTTCTACGCCGACGCGGTCGAGGCCCGCGACGACCCCGAGGCACTGCTGCGCGGTGTCGCCGAGGTCGGCCGGGACCCGGTGCGCTGGCTGCTCACGCAGTTCCAGGACGTCAGCGTGATCCTCGCGGCGAAGTACCGCTTCCTGCGCGGGGCGTTGGCGCTGCTGGGCGCGGGGCTGGTGGTGGGGGCGTACGCGCTGGGTGCCGGCTGACGGCGGTCCGGGCGTCAGCCGTCCCGCAGCTTCTTCAGCCGCTCCACATCCGCCGCGTGCCCCTCCTTGCCGCCGGGCGTCTCGATGACCAGCGGTACGCCCGCGGTCGCCGGGTGGGTCATCAGGGCGCGGAACGGGTCCTCGCCGATGTGACCGGAGCCGATGTTCTCGTGGCGGTCCTTGTGGGCGCCGACGACGTCCTTGGAGTCGTTGGCGTGGATGAGCTTCAGCCGGCCCTCGCCGACGGTGTCCACCAGCAGGTCGAGGGTCTGGTGCATGCCGCTCGGGCCGGTCAGGTCGTGCCCGGCGGCGAAGATGTGGCACGTGTCCAGGCAGACGCCCAGCTTCGGGTGGGCGTCCAGCGCCTCGAAGTACGGTCCGAAGTCCCAGGTCCGGGAGCACAGGGACGAGCCCTGGCCGGCCGTCGACTCCAGGAGCAGGAACGGGTCGTCGTCGTGGGTCAACTCGTCGAGCAGCGGCAGCAGATGCTCGCGCACCTGGGCCAGCGCCACCGACCGCTCCCGCCCGCCCGTCGCACTCCCGGTGTGCACGACGACACCGAGCGCGCCGATCTCCCGCCCGCGCCGCAGCGAGTGCCGTAGCGAATCAACGGACTTCTCTACGGTGGCCTCGGTGTGCGAGCCGAAGTTGATCAGGTACGGGGCGTGCACGTACGCCGGGATCGACTCGGCCTCGCAGGCCGCGCGGAACTCCTCGTCCTGGCGCGGGTTCCCGATCGGTGTGGCCCAGCCGCGCGGGTTGGCGACGAAGACCTGCACGGTCTCGGCGGCCAGCTCACGGGCGTAGGACAGCCCCACGGAGTGGAGGCCGCCGGCCACGGGGACATGGCCGCCGACCGGGTTGCGGGAGGGGAACTCGGGGGCGCTGGAAGGCAATCCGGGGGCGCTGGAAGGGGACTCGCTGCTCACCCGTCCAGGGTGTCACGCGCGCGTGCCGCCTCCGTCACCGGATGGTGATCGTGATCGTCGATCCCTTGGGAGCCTGCTCGCCCGCGTCCACGGACTGGCTCTTCACGGTGTCGCCGAACAGACCGAGCAGGCCCCGGTCCTCCTTGACCTCGAAGCCGGACTGCTCAAGGAGCTTCGTCGCGGCGTCGACGCTCGCGCCGACCACGCTCGGGACCTCGACCATCTCCGGGCCCTTGGACAGCGTCAGCGTCACCGTGTCGCCCTCGGCGGCCTGGCCGTCGCCGGCCGGGGTCTGCTGGGCGACCTGGCCCGCGTCGTACTCCGAGGTGATCTCGGTGTCGGACACCTTCACGGTGAGACCGGCCTCCTGGAGGTCCGACTTCGCGTCGTCCAGGTCCTCGCCGGTGACGTCGGGCACGTCGACCGCGCTGCCCTTGCTGACGGTCAGGGCTATCGCCGAGCCCGCGTGGCGCTTGGTGCCCGCCTCCGGGTCCGTGCTGATCACGAGGCCCTTGGCGACGTCGTCGCTGAACTCCCTGATGACCATGCCGGCCGCCAGCCCGTCCCGCTTCAGCAGGGTCTGCGCCCTGGCCAGGCGGGTGCCCGTCAGGTCGGGGACGTTCACGGTCTCCGGGCCGTCCGAGATGGTCAGGGCCACCGAGTCGTTGTCCCGGATGCGGGCGCCGGACTCCGGGTCGGTGCTGATGACCGTGCCGCGCTTCACGGTGTCGCTGTACGCGTGGTCGACCTTCTTGACGTCGAGACCGGCGTCCTTCAGCCGCTCCCTCGCCTGCGCCTCGGTCTTCGCCAGCAGCGGCGGGACCTTGGTGAACTGGCCGGAGTTGATGTACCAGACCCCCGCCCCGACCCCGACGATCAGCAGCAGGGCGGCGACGATCGCCAGCAGCCCGCGCCGGGGCCGCCGCGCCTCGCGCCGCCGGGGCGGCAGCGGCGGACCGCTCTCGAACCGGCTGGTCCGGTCGAACGTGTCACCCGGCTCGTCGTCCTCGTTGACCGGCAGCGGACGCGGCACGGTCAGCGAGCGCGGGATCACACTCGTACGGTTCTCGGCGTTGGGATACTCCGAGGTCAGTGCCTGCGGCGGCACCGCGTCCAGCTGCCCGGTGCTCAGCCGCGACCGCGCCTCGCGGACAAGACCGAACAGCGCGACCGCGTCGTACGGCCGCAGGTCCGGGGTGCGCGCGGTGGCGGTGGCGACCAGCTCGTCCAGCTCGTACGCCAGGCCCGGGACGAGCGCCGAGGGCGGCGGGACGTCCTCGTGCAGGTGCTTGTAGAGCACGATCGCGGCGGAGTCCCCGTCGTGCGGCTTCTGGCCGGTGAGCATCTCGTACAGGACGACACCGCACGCGTACACGTCGACCCGGGGGTCGGCGGTGGTGCCCTCGATCTGCTCCGGCGCGAGATACGACACCGTGCCGAGCACGGACCCCGTGGTGCTGGTCACCGTGTCCACGGACCTGACCAGCCCGAAGTCGGCGACCTTGACCCGGCCGTCGTCCCCTATGAGCACGTTCTCCGGCTTCATGTCCCGGTGCACGAACCCGGCCCGGTGCGCGGCACCGAGCGCGGCCAGCACCGGCTCCAGGATGTCGAGGGCGGCCCGCGGCTGCAGCGCCCCGCGCTCGCGCAGCACGTCCCGCAGGGTGCAGCCGGCGACGTACTCCATCGCCAGATAGACGTACGACCGGTCGGCGCCCTGGTCGAAGACCTGCACCACGTTCGGATGCGCCAGCCGCGCCACGGACTTCGCTTCCCGGATGAACCGGTCCACGAAGTGGGCGTCGGCCGCCAGCGTCGGGTGCATCACCTTGAGCGCGAGAACCCGGTCCAGGCGGGTGTCCACGGCCCGGTAGACCGTGGCCATCCCGCCGACGGCGATCCGCGCGTCGACGCGATACCGGCCGTCGAGCAACTGCCCGACGAGAGGGTCATGAAGGGTCGTATCCACGCAGGTGAGTGTACGAGCCAAGGCTGAAAGCACGGCCCTTTCGCCCGGTTTCGAGGCGGTACTGCAGCCGACCTGTGACGGATACCTCATGGTGGGGCGGGTGCCTGGGGCCGGGCTGTGCGGCTCGGCGGGTGGTGCGCGGGCCGGGGATTCAGAAGGCGGGGCGTTCCGGGTCCAGGCAGGCCACGCCGGTTGTCGGGGAGGACGCTTCGGCGAAGTGCCTACGGGGGATACGCCCCGCCCGGAACGCCAGCCGCCCCGCCTCCACCGCGCTCCGCATCGCCGACGCCATCAGCACCGGCTCCTGTGCCCGCGTCACGGCTGAGGCAAGCATCACACCAGCACACCCCAGCTCCATCGCGAACGCCGCGTCGGACGCCGTACCCGCCCCCGCGTCCAGAATCACCGGCACACGCGCGTGCTCGGTGATCAGCTGGAAGTTGTGCGGGTTGCGGATCCCGAGCCCGGAACCGATGGGCGACCCGAGCGGCATGACCGCCGCACACCCGACGTCCTCCAGCTTCCGCGCCAGCACGGGATCGTCGTTCGTGTACGGCAGCACCGTGAAGCCGTCGTCGACCAGGGTCTCGGCGGCGTCGAGGAGTTCGATCGGGTCGGGCAGCAGGGTGCGCTCGTCCGCGATCACCTCAAGTTTGATCAGCGCGGTCCCCAGGGCCTCCCGCGCCAGCCGGGCCGTCAGCACGGCCTCGCCCGCCGTGAAGCAGCCTGCGGTGTTCGGCAGCACCCGGATGCCGAGCCGTTCCAGGACGGACAGCACCGAGCCGTGCACGGAGGCGTTGACGCGCCGCATCGCGACCGTCGTGAGTTCCGTGCCGGAAGCCACCAGCGCGCGCTCCAGGACGTCGAGGCTGGGCGCACCTCCGGTGCCCATGATCAGCCGGGACGTGAAGGACGTGCCACCGAGGACGAAGGGGTCGTCGGCCATGGGTCAGCCTCCTTGGACGGCGGTGAGGACCTCGACGCGGTCTCCCTCGGAGAGGGAGGTCGATTGCCACTCCGCGCGCGGGACGACGGTTTCGTTGAGGGCGGCGGCCACACCCGAGGGAGCCGGGGTGAGGGACCGTACGAGCACGTCGAGGGGCGTGCCGGGAGCGATCTCCCGGTGCTCGCCGTTGACGGAGATGTTCATGTGGGCTGCTCCACGAGGCGCGTGCGGGCGAACCGCTTCGGGGTGAACGGGCGTGCCTCGTCCGGGAGTTCACCGGTACTGAGCGCGTGCGCCAGGGCGTCGCCGGTGACCGGCGTGAGGAGCACGCCGTTGCGGTAGTGCCCGGTGGCCAGCAGCAGTCCCGGCAGGGCGGTCGGGCCGAGCAGTGGCGCGTTGTCGGGGGACCCGGGGCGCAGTCCGGCCCGGGTCTCGGTGAGCGGCAGTTCGGTGATCCCGGGGACCAACTCGTGGGCGTCGCGCAGCAGTTCGTAGACACCGCCCGCGGTCACGGTGGTGTCCCAGCCCAGTTCCTCGCTGGTCGCGCCGACGACCAGCTCGCCGTTCTCGCGCGGCACCAGGTACACCTGGCTGCCGCGCACCACGGCCCGCACGGTCCGGCTCAGGAACGGCGCGTACCGCTCCGGCACGGTCAGCCGCAGCACCTGCCCCTTCACGGGCCGTACGGGCGGCAGGACGTCGTCCGGGACCCCCTTCAGCCGCCCGCTGAGGCTGCCGCCCGCGAGCACCACTTGGTCTGCGGTGAGCGCGGTGTTTTCGCGCGTGACGACCCCCGTGGCGCGGTCCCGCCCGACCGTGAGCCGCTCGACCCACGTCCGGTGGAAGACGACCCCGGCGCGCTCGCAGGCGGCCACCAGCGCGCCCGCCAGCCGCCGCGGGTCGACCTGGTGGTCGCCGTCGACCCTGAGCCCTCCGCGCACGCCCGGCGCGAGCATCGGCTCCAGGCGCCGGCACTCGCGCCCGGACAGCCACTCGGAGTCGAGCCCCGACTGGTGCTGCAGGGCGTGCAGTTCGCGTAGATGGGCGCGGTCGTCGGCGTCCAGGGCGACGGCCAGCGTGCCGCAGCGGCGGTAGCCGAGGTCGAGGCCGGTGAGGTCGGTCAGTTCGGCCGCGAAGTCCGGGTAGCGGTGCGCCGAGGCGAGGTTGAGGGCGAGCAGGGTCTGTTCGCCGTAGTGGAGTTCGGTGACGGCGGCCAGCATCCCGGCGGCCACCTGGGCGGCCCCGCCACCCGGCTCGGGGTCCACCACGGCCGTGGCGAAGCCGCGTTGGGCCGCGCGCCAGGCCGTGACCAGGCCGATGATCCCGCCCCCGACGACGAGGACGTCTGAGTTGTGTGCAGGCATGGGCGTCCAGCCCCTCCCTTCGCCGGCATGACCCGGATCAGGTTCGTACGGTCGGAGGCCGCCAGCCTCCCTCTCAGCCCGGTACGTCCGGACTCCCGCGAGTGCTTTACCTTGGCCACCCTAGCCCGTGCTTTGTGCGCCAGTAAGGGAGCCTTCGTCCATGGCCCGCTCGCTCGACGGTCTCGTCCTCGCCCCCGTCGCGGACCAGGCCCCAGGTCAGGTCGGCACCCGCACCCGGTTCGCGTACCACGAGCAGGACGGTGAGATCTGGGCCGAGTACGCGGGCGGCGACGTCGTACGGGGGCGTCTCGTCGGCACGCGCGCGGGGGACCGGTTGGACTTCCGGTACGTGCAGTTGAAGACGGACGGGACGACGTCCTCCGGGCACTGCGTGTCCGAAGTGGTCGAGTTGCCCGACGGCCGCATTCGCCTCGACGAGACCTGGGAGTGGGAGTCCCAGGCGGGAAACGGGACCAGCACTGTGGAACAGGTCACCTGACGCGCCCGCTGACTGACAAATTGTCAGGTGTCTATGGTGATCGAGTGAGCGAGCAGACGCGGGACCAGGGCACGGTGACAGGGCGGCGTGTGGTCGTCGTCGGCGCGGGCATGGCCGGGGTGCAGACCGCGGTCGCGCTACGGGAGCAGGGCTTCACCGGCACCGTCACCCTGATCGGCGCGGAACCCCATCAGCCGTACGACCGGCCCCCGCTGTCCAAGGCCGTCCTGCTCGGCAAGGCCGAGGGCTCCGCCTTCGACGTCGACTTCGAGGCGCTCGGCATCGAGGTGCAGCTGGGGCGCGAGGTGGTGGGCGTGCGCCCCGCCGACCACGAACTGGACACCGCCGAGGGCCCGGTGCCCTACGACGTCCTCGTCCTCGCCACCGGTGCCGAACCGATCCGGCTGCCGGGCGCCGACGGCATCCCGGGCGTGCATCTGCTGCGCACCCTGGACGACGCCGAGCGGCTGCGCCCGGTGCTCGCCCGGCAGCACGACATCGTGGTCGTCGGCGCGGGCTGGATCGGCGCCGAGTTCGCCACGGCCGCGCGCGAGGCGGGCTGCGCGGTGACCGTCGTAGAAGCCGCCGACCGGCCGCTCGCGGGCGCGCTGCCCGCCGAGGTGGCCGCGCCGATGGCCGCCTGGTACGCCGCCGCCGGAGCCTCGCTGCGGACGCACGCACGCGTGGCGCACGTCGAACCCGGCGAGGTGGTCCTCGACGACGGCTCACGGCTGCCCGCGGGCGCCGTCGTGGTCGGCATCGGCGCCCGCCCCGCCACCGCCTGGCTGACGGGCTCCGGCATCGAACTGGGCGCGCACCGCGAGGTCCTGGCCGACGCCGGGCTGCGCACCTCGGTACCGGACGTGTACGCGGTCGGCGACTGCGCCTCCTTCCCTTCGGGACGGTACGGCGAGCGACTTCTCGTCCACCACTGGGACAACGCCCTCCAGGGGCCGCGCACGGTCGCCGCGAACATCGTCGGGGAGAGCCCGGCGGTGTACGACCCGGTGCCGTACTTCTGGTCGGAGCAGTTCGGCCGGTTCGTCCAGTACGCCGGCCATCACGCGTCCGCCGACACCACCCTGTGGCGCGGCGACCCGGCCACCCCGGCGTGGAGCGTCTGCTGGCTGCGCGGGGACCGTCTGGTGGCCCTCCTGGCGGTCGGCCGCCCCCGTGACCTGGCCCAGGGCCGCCGTCTGATCGAGTCGGCCACGCCCATGGATCACACGCTGCTGGCCGATGCTTCTCTGCCGATGAAGGCGGCTATCGCCTAGTTCGTCCCCCCGGGTCGGACCGGCCCGACTTCCGACTGTCAGTCCGGGATGGCACGCTGTTTACGTGACCGAGATTGACGCAAAGACCGAAGCTCTCGTCCCCGCCTGGCTCACGCTGCCCGACATCGCAGAGATGCTCGATATCGAGGTGACACGCGTGCGGCAGCTGGTCAAGGACGGCCAAGTCATCGCCGTACGCCGTGGTGAGAACCGCGCGCTGCACGTCCCCGCCGCCTTCATCGACGGGGCCGAGCAGAAGGTCGTCAAGGGCCTTACGGGGACCCTGACGCTCCTGCGGGACGACGGCTTCTCCGACGAAGAGATGCTCGAATGGCTCTTCACCCCCGACCCCAGCCTGCCCGGCACCCCCGCGCAGGCGCTGAGCGAGAATCGCGGCACGGAGGTGAAGCGCCGCGCCCAGGCGCTCGCCGTCTGACCCGCACGCCCGAGAGGTGTACGGGCCGCGGCGACGTGAGGGCCTGCCTGAGCAGGCCCTGCCCGCGGCCCGTGCGCGACACCACCACACGACAAGCAGGACAACGGGGGACACACGCATGCCCGACACCGCCGCAGCCGCCGCCCGCGCGGAACTCGCCGACGCCCGGGTCTACCTCTGCACGGACGCCCGCCGACGCCAGGGCGACCTCGCGGAGTTCCTGGACGCGGTCCTGGCCGGCGGGGTCGACATCGTGCAGCTGCGCGACAAGGGCATGGAGGCCGCCGAGGAACTGGAGCACCTCCAGGTCTTCGCCGACGCCTGCGCCCGGCACGGCAGACTCCTCGCGGTCAACGACCGCGCGGACGTCGCCCACGCCGCTGGCGCCGACGTACTGCATCTGGGCCAGGGCGACCTCCCGGTCCCCGCGGGCCGCGCGATCCTCGGCGAGGACATCCTGATCGGCCGCTCCACGCACGCCGAGTCCGAAGCGGCCGCGGCCGCCGTCCAGGAGGGCGTGGACTACTTCTGCACCGGCCCGTGCTGGCCCACCCCCACCAAGCCCGGCCGCCACGCCCCCGGCCTCGACCTGGTCCGGTACACGGCCGCCCTGGGCACCGACCGCCCCTGGTTCGCCATCGGCGGCATCGACCTCGGCAACCTGGACGAGGTCCTCGAAGCGGGCGCCCGCCGCGTCGTCGTCGTACGGGCCGTCACGGAGGCCGATGATCCGGGCGCGGCGGCGATGGAATTCGCGAAGCGGCTGCGGCAGGCCTGACCGGCGCCCAGAGGGCGTGCTGTTGTCCGATGGGTGGACAACAGGGCGACAAACCCGGCAAATTCCCTGTTCCGGTTGGGTGACCGCCGCCCCCTGACTAACCTGCGGGTATGGCCTTCGGAACCGCATCGACCAGGACTGATCGCGCACGCACCGTGCGGGACATGCTCGCGACCGGCAAAGCGACGTACTCGTTCGAGTTCTCCGCGCCGAAGACCCCCAAGGGCGAGCGGAACCTGTGGAGCGCGTTGCGGCGGGTCGAGGCGGTCGCCCCCGACTTCGTCTCGGTGACCTACGGCGCCGGCGGCTCGACGCGCGCGGGCACCGTCAGGGAGACCGAGCAGATCGTCGCCGACACCACGCTCACCCCGGTCGCCCACCTCACCGCGGTCAACCACTCCGTCGCCGAACTGCGCAACATCATCGGCCAGTACGCCGACGCCGGGATCCGCAACATCCTCGCCGTGCGCGGCGACCCGCCCGGCGACCCCATGGCCGACTGGGTGGCGCACCCGCAGGGGCTGACGTACGCGGCCGAACTGGTGCGGCTCATCAAGGAGTCGGGCGATTTCTGCGTCGGCGTCGCCGCCTTCCCGGAGATGCACCCGCGCTCCCCGGACTGGGACACGGACGTCGCGCACTTCGTCGACAAGTGCCGGGCGGGCGCCGACTACGCGATCACCCAGATGTTCTTCGAACCCGAGTCGTATCTGCGGCTGCGCGACCGTGTCGGGGCCGCGGGCTGCGCGACCCCGGTCATCCCCGAGGTCATGCCGGTGACCAGCGTGCGGATGCTGGAGCGGTTGCCGCAGCTCAGCAACGCCGACATCCCGGCCGCTCTGAAAGAGCGAATCCTCACAGCCAAAGACGATCCGGCCGCTGTACGCTCGATCGGAATCGAGTTCGCCACCGAGTTCTGCGCCCGGCTGCTGGCCGAGGGAGTCCCCGGACTGCACTTCATCACGCTCAACAGCTCCACGGCGTCACTTGAAATCTACGAGAACTTGGGCCTGCACCACCCACCGCGGGCCTAGACCGGTCGCTCCGGAATAGGACACACTGCGTAGCGGCCACTGGGAGAGGGGCGTACATGGGCTGGACGGTCCTCTACATCGCGTTCGGCGTCGTCGCACTGTGGTTGCTCGGTGAGGTGCTGCTGCAGTACAAGGCACGCCTGCGCTGGCGGCTGCTCGCTTTCGTCGGCTTCCTGGGCGTCGTCCTCGGAGTGCTGATTCCCTCCGTCGTCGTGATCGGCCTGGGCGCCGTGGCGTTCGCCGTCGGCCAGACCTACGTCACGCTGTCGTTCCGCCGCGGCTTCGAAGCCGGCTGGGCGGTCTCCGGCCGACCGGGCGCGGGCGGCACCAAGCGCCGCCGCGGCGAGCCCGACGAGCAGGACCCGAACCTGGACGCCTCCGGCCCCGAAGGGGCGGCGGACGGCTTCCAGGAGTACGGCCAGAACAAGGCCTTCGGCCAGGACGACGACTACGACCGCGACGACGTGTTCACCCCGAACCGCCCCGTCGCCCCCACGGCCGCCGAGACCACCTCGGTCTACGAGCCGCAGCCCCTCCCGGACGACACCGGCTCGTACGGCGTGTACAGCGCCGCCGCGTACGCCAACGCCACGGACCCCAACTACGAGGGCGCGGACCAGGCGTACGCCGCGGCGGCCGCGGGCCAGACCCAGGACCAGGCCTACGCGGCGGCCGACCAGAACTACGGCTACGACAACAACAACTACACGGGCTACGACCAGCAGCAGTACGGCTACGACACGACCGGCCAGCAGCAGTACGCGGCCTACTCCGACCCGTACATCGGCACCCAGACCTACGGCGGCACCGGTTACGACACGGGCTACGACGGTCAGCAGCAGTATCCCCAACAGGGCTACACGCAGGACCAGTACGGCAACGGCGGCTACGGCGGCGAGACCCCGGCCGGCGGGGTGTGGGTCCCGCAGCAGCGCAACGACGAGACCTACGGCGGCGAGATGCCGCCGGAGCAGCAGTACCCCTACCAGGGCGACGGCCAGCAACAGCCGCAGCAGCAGCCGCAGTCGGGCCCCGGCTACGACGAGCAGTACCGTTTCTGAAGCTACTGAGACCCGACTACTGAGGCCCGACTACTCGGACCCGCCCACCAGGCAGGCCCCGTCTACTGGGACCCTCTGAACTGCGGCCCCTCCACGATCAGTCCGGCGACCAGCGCCCCCGACATACCGGCGTGCGCAAGCCCGCCGCCGGGGTGGGACCAGCCGCCGACCCGGTAGAGCCCGGGCACGCGCGTGGTGTTCGCCGGGTGCAGGAAACGGCCCTGCCCGGCGGCGAGCGAGGGCGCGGGCACGGCGCCGAAGCGGGCGCCCGTCTCACCCTCCGTGTGCTGCGGGGTACGCACCTCGTGCCACAACAGGCGCTCCCGCAGCCCCGGTACGGCCCGTCCGGCGGCTTCCAGGAGGAAGTCCGTGTACCGCCGGACCGTGCCCTCGTCGTCCCAGCCGGCCTCGCTGGACAGCACGGCGGACACCACCGCGGACTCGTGGTCACCGTCCGGCCGGAGCGCGGGGTCGTCGGGGCGCAGCACCGTCACCGTGGGACAGCGGGGCTCGTCGCCGCCGGGGGAGGCCAGAAGGTCCAACTCGGCCTCGCGGTCCGGGGCGTGGACCACCGTCCGGTGAACGGTCCCGTCCTCACGCGGGCCACGCAGAGCCAGCAGGAGCGTGCACCGCACCGGCCGGGGTGAGTCCGCGTCGGCCCGCACATCGCCCTCCTCGTCCAGCGGACGCTCCGTCAGGGTCCGCAGCCGTGGCGGGTCCACGTCCGCGACGACATGGTCCGCGTCGATCACTGTCCCGTCTGCCAGCTCCACTCCCGCCGCCCGCCCGTCCTTCTCCAGGACCCGCGTCACCTCGGCCCCGAAGACGAACTCGACCCTCCTCGCCACGCACCGCTCGTACACCGCGCGCGCCAACTCCCGTATGCCGCCCGGCACATACCAGGTGCCGAAGGCGTGCTCCATGTACGGCAGCACGGCCGCGCTCGCCGGAGCGGTACGGGGATCGAGGCCGTACGCGAGCGCGTGGCTCTCCAGGAGGGCCGTCAGGCGCTCGTCGCGCAGCTCCCAGGCGCCGATCTCGGCGAGGGTGCCCGCCCGCCGGGTGCGCAGCAGCTTCTTGTGCGGGACCGACGGATACGGCTCCTGGCCGGCCAGCACCGGCCAGTCGGTCCACAAGGGCTCCTCCAGGAGGGGCCTGCGGGTGCGGTCCCAGGCCTCGCGGGCCCGGATCAGGAAGTCGCCCCAGCGCTGGCCCGCGCTGCCGCCCAGGGCCTCGTCCAGGGCCGTGACGACACCCGCGCGGGAGGCGTTCGGCAACGACACCTCCGTGCCGTCCGCGAAGACGTGCCGGGACGACGGGTCGACCTGGACCAGCTCGACCAGGTCCTCCAGCGGCTCCTTGCCGGTCTTGACGAACAGGTCGCGGTACACCGCGGGCACGGGCAGCAGTCCGGGGCCGGTGTCGAAGGAGAACCCGTCCCGCTCGAAGCGGCGCACCGCACCGCCGTACGTCTCCGTACGCTCGTACACCGCCACCCGGTGGCCCGCGACGGCCAGCCGGGCAGCGGCCGCCATCGCGCCCATGCCGGCGCCGATCACCGCAATCCGTGCCATGCCTGCGACTTTATCGGCCGCCACTGACAGTCCGGTCGCGGGCTGTCACCACGGTGGCGGGTCCGGTGGCCGGCCGGATGGGTGTCCCACCTGCGCGGCGAGCTGTTTCTCCTCCCGGCGCTGGGCCCGGCGGCGCAGGAAGCGCCGGATCCGCGAGACCAGGAAGAACAGGACCGTGAGTCCGGCCACCAGCAGCACGGCCGCGATGATCGCCGCCGCCTGGGGATGGAACATCGCGAACGAGACGATCCCGCCGACCCCGAGATCCTCCGCGAAGCTCATGATCACGTTGCTGAACGGCTCCGGCGAGGTGTTGATCGCCATCCGCGTCCCGGCCTTGACGGTATGGCTGGCCAGCGCCGACGAACCGCCGATCAGGCCCGCCACGACATCGTTCATCGAACCGCTGTGCCCCGCGAGCACCGCCCCGACCCACGCCCCGGCGGCCGGCCGGATCACCGTGTGCACGGAGTCCCACAGGGAGTCGACGTAGGGGATCTTGTCGGCGACGGCCTCGCACAGGAACAGGACGCCCGCTGTGACGAGGACCTCAGGGCGTTGCAGCGACTCGGGGACCGCGTCGGTCACTCCGGTCGCGCCGAAGATCCCGAGCAGCAGCACCACCGCGTACGCGTTGACGCCGCTGGCCCAGCCGCTGGTGAAGACCAGGGGGAGTACGGACACGGAGGCGATAGTAACCACTCGGCAACATGGCGTCCTGGGCCTGAGTGCGTACGGCTGAGTATCCGTACCTAGGGAGTGAGATGAGTACGCGCGCGGATGGGGTGCGACCTGCGCGAACGAGAGAGTAGGGGCACGGAAAGGGGCGCGGCTCCGGAACCGCCGACACGGGGCGGCGGAACGGGGCCCGCGCCCTTGGCCGCTCCTTCCGCCGGACCTTCGGCGGAAGCGAGGCACGGGGGAACCCTGGGACTGACCAACGGGGGTTCCAACAGGGGGAACGTACGGGGGAGCACAAGGGAGCGCCGGTTCGAGGTGGCCCGCGGGGGACGCGGCCACAACGGACCGGCGCTTCTGTGTGTGCGTTGTCCGTGTGCCGCCGTCAGCGGCCGCCGCTGACCCGCCCCTGGAGCAGCCGGGACAGCGCCGCGTGGACGTCGTCCAGGGAGCGCTCCGGCTGGAACGACTGCCAGTCCAGGGCGGCCACCACGACCATGCCGATCAGCGCGGCCGCGGTCAGCCGGACATCGATCTCGGGGCTGAACTCGCCGTTGGCCACGCCCGCGTGCAGCACGTCCTCGATCGCCGCGTTCACCTGCTGCCGTACCACCATGAGCGTGGGCTGCCAGGCGCGGTTGGTGCGCCACAGCTCGGCCACGTAGAGCTGGGTGAAGGACGGGTAGCGGGCGATGAAGACGAGGCCCGCGCGGACCATCGCGTCCAGGGCGTCGACCTTGCTGCCGCCGTCCCGCGCGGTCTGCTCGGCCGCCTCCCGCAGCGAGGCGGTGAGGAGGCCCACGCCGTGCCGCAGCAGCTCCTCGAAGAGGACGGACTTGCTGGCGAAGTTGTAGTAGACGGTGCCCTTCGCGACCCCGGCACGCTCGGCGATCTCGTCCACCGTGGTGGCGGAGAAGCCCTGTTCGGCGATGAGGGTGACGGCCGCCTCGTAGAGCTTCTGCCGGGTGGCCTCGCGGCGCGTGCTGCCGCCCGACGGGGTGTTGCTGCTTTCCATGGGCCTGATTGTCACAGGCCCGGCTCCCGCCGCGGGCACGGGTGCCGAGGTCCCGCGCGCGGTCACAGGCTCAGCTCCGGGTGCAGCCGGTCCAGCGTCCACACCTGGCGGCGGCGCGCCGACAGCGCGGTCAGGGCGAGCGCCCCCGCGGTGAAGGCGACGAGCACCACGCACGCGTGCCACACGGGTCCCAGGCCACCGCCTGTGATGAGCCTCCGTAGGGCCTCGACGACGTAACTCATCGGCAGGAAGGGGTGGATCGCGTTGAAGAAACCGGGACTGGTCTGCACCGGATAAGTGCCGCCCGCCGACGTCAACTGGAGCATCAGCAGGGCGAGTACGAGGATCCGGCCCGCCGCCCCGAAGCGTGCGTTCAGCCACTGCACGATGGCCGCGAAGCACGCCGTCACCAGGAACAGGAAGCCGACCGTGCCGGCCGCCCGTGCCATCTCCAGGCCGATCGCCCAGTGCAGTACGGCCATCAGGGCCACCGTCTGGAGCACCCCGACCGCCACCACCGGCAGCCACCCCACGAGCGCGATCCGCCAGGCCGAGGCACCGGCGGCGAGCGCGCGCCGGTTCATGGGCGCGATCAGCATGTAGGCCACCATCGCGCCCACCCACAGGGACAGCGGGATGAAGTACGGGGCGAACCCGGTGCCGTAGTTGGGCGCCTTGTGCAGGTCCTGGGAGGCCAGTTGGACCGGGTCGGCCATGACACCGGTGCGCTGGTCGCGGTCCTGCTTGTCGTAGTCCGGGATCTGCGCGGCGCCGTCGTGCAGACCGCCGGCGAGCTTCCCGGAGCCGTCGACGAGCTTGTACAGGCCGCCGTTGAGGTCCACGGCGCCCGTCCTCAGCTTGCCGACGCCGGTGTCCAGGTCGGCGGCACCGGTCTTCGCCGTGCCGAGCCCGGTGTGCAGGGTCTTGGCGCCCGCGGCGACCTTCGAGGCACCTTCGTTCAACCTGTTGACCTTGGCCACCGCGTCGTCGAGGTCCTCGGAGAGGTGCGGGGCGCGGTCGGCGAGCGCCTGGGCCTGCGTCTGGAGCGTGGCCAGGTTCGCGTCGAGCTTCTTCAGGTCGCCGTTCTGGTCGGCGACCAGGCTGTTGACGTCGTCGGCGACCTTCGCCACGTCCGAGGCGGCCGTGGCGGCCTTCTTCAGGTCGGGGCAGGCGGCGTCCTTCAGGACGGCGGTTTCGCAGCGCGCCCTGTAGACCTCGTCCAGGGTGTCCGAGGCCGCGTGCGCGCCCTTGGCGGCGACCGGGGCCGTCTTCACGAGGGTGCCCAGGTTGGCGCGGATCGTCCTCGCCGAGTCGGCGACCAACTGAGCGGTGTCCCCGATGGTCTTCTCGTTGTCCTTAAGGAAGGGGCCCACTTTGTCGGCGACCCCGTTGACCGTGTCGGCGAGGGTCTGCGTCCCCGCCGCCACCTGCTGCGAGCCGTCCTCCAGATCGCCCGCGCCCGTGTCCAGCTTCTTCAGACCCTGGGAGAGCTTGCCGCTGCCCTTCTTGGCGTCCTTCAGGCCGTCGGCGAGATCCTTGGAACCCTCCTCGGCCGTACCGATGCCGCCCTTCAGCTTGTCGGCGCCGTCCGCGGCCTTAACGGTCTGGCCGTGGATGTCGGAGAACGACACGAAGATCCGGTCCAGGAAGGTCCGCGAGGCCTTGGTGGACGCGGCCGACCGCACCTCGCTGAACACCGTCCGGGAGATCTGCCCGACGATGTAGTTGTTCGCGTCGTTCGTCCGCACCTGGAGCGCGCCCGTCTCCGGGGAGTCGCCCGCGCTGGAGGTGACGCGCTCGCTGAAGTCGGCCGGCATGGTCAGTGACAAGTAGTACGTGCCGTGCTCGACGCCCTTCCGTGCGGTGGCCGCACTCACCTCGTGCCAGTCGAACGTCCCGCTGTCGCGCAGCCCCTTGGTGATGTCGGCGCCCGCCGTGACCTTCTTCCCGTCGGCACTCGCCCCCTTGTCGTCGTTGACGAGCGCCACGGGGATGCGGTCCAGGCGGCCGTACGGGTCCCAGAAGGACCACAGGTACAGGGCGCCGTACAGCAGCGGCAGCAGCAGGAGGGCGACGAGCGCCGCGCGCGGCAGCTTCCCCCTGCCGAAGCGCTTGAGCTCAAGCGCGGCCAGTCGTGGCGCGTGCATCGGCCTTCTCCGTCCCCTCGGTGGACACCGCTACGACAGTCGTTCCGGAATCGGCGAGCGACCTCAACAGCGCCCAGATCTCCGCCCGTTCGGCAGCCGAGAGCTTGAGGTCGACGTCGTCCACACCGAGCAGCGCGGGCCGCCCGATGAGCGCCAGCGCGATGGACAGCCGCAGCTCCTGCGGCCGTTCCAGATCCCGTACGGCGGTCCGCGCGCCCTTGGGCAGCGCCTCGCGGTCGAGCCCGGCGGCGGTCAGGGCCCGCTCGATCCGCAGCCCCGCCTCGACGGCGCGCTCGGTGCGGGGCCGCAGCAGCCCGCGTACCGAGTCCCCGAACCGCCGTTGCAGCAGCGCCCGTTCGCGCAGATGCTCGCCGACGGTCAGTGCCGGTTCGAGGTCGGTGACCCCGGCGACATTCGCCAGGGCGCTGACCCGCCGCACGGCCGCCGACTGCTTCGGGAGCGTGAACTCGCCCACGGCGGCGGTCCCTTCGGACGCCGTCATCCGCCCGGTGAGCGCGAGCAGCAGGCTCGTACGCCCGGACCCGGACGGTCCTTCCACGGCGATCAGCGAGCCGGGGCCGGCGTCCAGGGAGATCCCCCGGAACGCCCAGCCGCGCGGCCCCTTGACCCCGAAGTCCTCGGCCGTGACACCGACCCCACCCACGGTTCCCCGCCCCCTGCCCGCAAACGAACTTTTGAACTGACTGGTCAGTGCAAAAAGTAACCCGAACCTTCGATCGAAGCAAAAGCGCAGGTCAGAACGGATTGTCAGTGCCATACCCCACGATGGGGCACATACGGCACTACCTGACTGGGCGTGCCGTCACACGACGACAGGAGGTTCGTCATGGCCCACCCGTCCGCAGCCGCCGCCCGTCGGCGCCGCGCCGCCGGCCCTGCCCCCTCACTGACCGGCCCGGCGAGCGACGTGCACCCCGTGCTCCGCCGGGCCACGGCCCCGCCCGCCGCCCTCGACCTCCTCGCCCAGGCCCGTGCGGGACTGGACGAGGCAGCCGTCCTCGAAACGTCGAACGAGCGCTACGCCACAGCCCACTTGGCCGCCCTGCGCACCGCCGCCGCGGTACTCGCCGCGCGCGTCCAGCCCGAGCCCACGGCCCGGCGCCGCGGCCGTATCCGCAGCGCCTGGGAAGTGCTCCCCGAGATCGCGCCCGAACTCACCGAGTGGAGCGCCCTGTTCGCCTCCGGCGCCCGGCGCCGCGCGCGGGCCGAGGCGGGCATCCAGGGCGCGGCGACCCGCCGGGACGCCGACGACCTCATACGCGACGTGGCGATGTTCCTGCGCCTGGTCGAGCGCATGCTCGTCCTCCAGCCGGTCCTGCCCCAGCCACGCCAGGACCCGGAGCGGCCGGGGGACCGCGCCGGGTGAGCCGGCGGCGTTTCGCCGCGCGAGACACATGACCAGGTACGGCACCGGAGGCAATAGGGTGGAAGGCGCCTGAAGCCTTCCCTCCGCCCGCACCCGGGCCGGGGAGGCAGCCCGTTCGCTCCGCCGTGCACAGGCGGTGCCGCGCCGAGGAGTCAACTGCCGTGTCGGACCCGAGCCGCCCCCGCGCCTCCCTCCGTACCGCCGTGGTCTGGGACGTCCTGCAGGACGCCCTCGACCGCCGGGTCAAGGCCACGGGTCGGGACGCGCTGGACGTCCTCGACACCGGAGGCGGCAGCGGCAACTTCGCGGTGCCCGTCGCCCGCCTCGGGCACCGCGTCACCGTCGTCGACCCCAGCCCGAACGCGCTGTTCGCGCTGGAGCGCCGCGCCGCCGAGGCCGGTGTCGCCGACCGCGTGCGGGGCGTCCAGGGCGACGCGCACGGCCTCTTCGACGTGGTCGAGCGCGGCGGCTACGACGCGGTGCTGTGCCACGGCGTCCTGGAGTACGTGGACGACCCCGCCGAGGGCGTCCGCACGGTGGTGGCCGCGCTGCGCCCCGAGGGCGTCCTCAGCCTGCTCGCCGCCGGACTCGGCGGTGCCGTCCTCGCGCGCGCCCTCGCCGGCCACTTCAAGGAGGCCCGGCAGGCCCTCGACGACCCGAACGGCCGCTGGGGCGACGCCGACCCCGTTCCGCACCGTTTCACCGCCGAGCAGCTCGCCGCGTTCGTCGAGGGCGCGGGCCTCGACGTCGGCGCCGTGCACGGGGTGCGGGTCTTCGCCGACCTGGTTCCCGGCGTCCTCGTGGACACCGAGCCCGGCGCCCTGGACGCGCTGCTGAAGCTGGAGGCCGCGGCGGCCGAGCTCCCGGCGTTCCACTCCGTGGCCACGCAGCTTCATGTGCTCGGCGAGACGCGAGGTGCCGGCGAGGCGTGAGTGGCCTCCCGCGCCGGACCCCTGATCAGGGGCTCGACAGCACATGGAGTACGCCACAGGCCCCCCGATCGGGGGCCCGGCGCCGTATGATCGAGGGAGACCGCCCGGCATGACGGGACGGCTCCTGGGGAATGGAAGCTTCAGCGAGTCGGAACGGCCATGGCGGGTTCCGGTTGGCCAATTGGCGTAGAGGGGCGGGTTTCACGGGGGCGATTCCCTGCCTATCCTGAAGGGACCCCCCGGGTCGCCCCGGCGACTGCACGATGAGGAGGACTCCGTGCCGCTCTCGGAGCACGAGCAGCGAATGCTTGAGCAGATGGAGCGAGCGCTGTACGCCGAAGACCCCAAGTTCGCGACAGCGCTCGAAGGAAGCGGCCTGCGCACGTACACCCGGCGACGGGTCTACCAGGCAGTGGCCGGCTTTCTCGTAGGTATCGCGCTCCTCATCGCCGGCATGGTCACGCTGCAGATTTGGGTCAGCGTGGTGGGATTCCTCGTCATGCTGGGCTGCGCGGTACTCGCCGTGACCGGTTGGCGCAAGGCCCCCAAGCCTGGCGAACAGCCCGCCGCAGGCGCTCCGCACGCCCGCAGCCAGGGACGGCAGCGGCGCTCGGTGATGGATCGTATCGAGCAGCGCTGGCAGCGCCGCCGCGACGAGCAGCAGGGCGGCCAGTAGCAGCACCCGGCGCCGCGGAAGCAGCACACGCGGCGCTCCTCGGACACGAGTGAGGGGGTGACCACCGGTCCGGTGGTCACCCCCTCCCGTATGCCCTGCCGTGCTCTTTGGGCCGCGCTCGCTAGCCCCGCTGTCCGGACGGCTTGCGCAGGGTCGGCCGCAGCGCCGCCGCCCGCGTCGTCACCGACGTCCACCAGGCCGACAGCGCCCACACCACCCGGACGGTCGAGCGCGGGGCGACCAGTGCGCGCAGCCGCGTGGAGCGGCCGGACGTGTCCTGGAACCCGACGGCCACCCGCCGCACGTCCTGCGCGAGCCCCGCCGCGAGCTGCGGCCGGGGCGCGTACAGGACCTGCTCCACGGCGTCCGCCACCCGGTGCACCGAGGCGGCCGACGGTGGATCGAGATGCCCGAGTTCCACGATCCGCGCCGCCGCCCTGCGCGGGGTCAGCGACTCGTCGGGCGAGATCCCGAAGTCCCAGGCGGTATCGGTCAGTTCCTCCCACACCGCCAGCGTGTGGACCGCCGCGTCCGCATCCGTACGACCGTGCGCTCCCAGTCGTACGGAGCGCATCCGGGTCCGCCACAGCATCGGCGAGAACGGGATCGTCAGCAGCAGGAGCGCGCCCAGGCCCAGCGCCACCAGCTGTACGTACGACCAGGGGCCGCGCGGGTCATCGCCCGTCGCGAGTGCCGGGGCCTGGCTCGTGCAGCCGTCCAGCTTCCGCAGCTGGGCCGTGCAGCTCTCGCTCGCCGAGGGGGCCGCGGAGGGCGCCGTGCTCGTCGAGGTCGAGGGGAGGGCCGGGTCCGGGACGTCGCTGCCGGGCGTGGTCGACTGGGTGTACGACGGCACCGAGCCCCGGTTGGGGGTCGGCTCGAAGCGGGTCCAGCCCACGCCCTCGAAGTACAGCTCGGGCCAGGCGTGCGCGTCCTTCAGGCCCACCGACACCGAGCCGTTGGCCTCCGGGGTGCCCGGCGCGAAGCCCACCGCGACCCGGGCCGGGATGCCCAGGGTGCGGGCCATCGCCGCCATCGCGAAGGAGAAGTGGACGCAGAAGCCCTGCTTGTCCTTCAGGAACTTGGCGATCGCGTCGCGGCCGGTGCCGACGTCCACCTGGGTGTCGTACTGGAAGCCGCCGTTCACCGCGAAGTAGTCCTGGAGCTTGACCGCCTGCTCGTAGTGACTGGTCGAGCCCTCGGTGACCTTGCGGGCGGTGTCGGCCACGACCGCCGGCAGCGACTTCGGCACCTTCGTGTACTGGTTCCGCAGGGTCGCCGACGGCTCCGGCGCCGTGGCCAGCTGCTCCGCGGTCGGCTGCACGTCGAGGCTGGTGACCTGGTAGGTCACCCCGCGGGTGTTCTGCCCGTGATCGCCGACGACCGTCATGCCCACCGGCTCGTAGCGCCAACTGCCGTCGATGCTCACGCCGCTGGGCGGGTACGGCATCGGCAGCCAGTCCTGGGCGTACCAGTCCGCGGCCGAGATCCGGGTCTTGATCTCCGAGCGCTTGATGTCGGCGCCGAGACCGGTCGGGGTGGGGAACGTGTTCGGCACACTCTGGATGTGCCGCTGGGACGGCTTCCAGGTGGTGCCGTCGAAGTCGTCCAGGGACACGATCCGCAGATACATGTCCGAGATGTCGTTCGTGTTGGTGCGCACGGACAGGACCTGGCGGTTCTCGTCCACGTTCAGGCTGTCGCGCAGCGAGACCAGCGGGTTGACCGCGGAGATCGTGCCGCCGCTTCCGTTGCCCGCGCCGACACCCGTCCCGGCGGCGTCCAGCAGGCCGCCCGAGATGGTGGGCAGCGGCAGCAGGGCGATGGCCATCGCGACCGCGCCGATCCGCCGCCCGGTGCGGACCGGGGCGAGCGGGCCCGAGGAGTCCGAGCCCGGGGTGGTGCGCTGTGCCCCGCCGAAGACGCGGCCCCACTGGGCGAGCCGGTCCCGGCCCTCGGCCAGCAGCAGCATCAGATAGCCGGCGGCGGCGAGCAGGAACCACAGCCAGCTGACGCTGCTCTCGGACAACCCGGCGGCGACCGAGTACAGCGCGAGCAGCGGCAGTCCGGCCGGGGCCGCGCTGCGGAAGGTGACGGCCAGGGTGTCCACCGCGAGGCCGATCACCAGGACACCGCCGATGAGCATCAGCCGGATGCCGTCGTGCAGCGGTGCCGGGATCGCGTACCGGGAGACGTCGTCGGAGCCCTGCTGCAGCAGGTCGGCGAAGTGCTGGAAGGCCTCGGGGCCCGGGACGAACCCGGCGAGGGCCTGCGTGTGCGCGAAGACCAGGGTCAGCATCAGCAGCGTGACCAGGGCCTGCGCCGCGACCGTCAGCGGCCGGGCCAGCGGCACCCGGCGGGTCGCCGCGCCCACGCCGGTCTGGATCGCCAGCATGAAGGCGGCCTGGATGATCCAGGTCGCCGGGGAGACCAGGGGGAGCATGGCGCAGGACGCCAGCAGTGTCGCGACCCAGGCGCAGATCGCCAGTCGTGCCCGCCCGCTCATGCCCATCCCTCCCCGAGTCCGGTCGCGGTGATGCCGTTGCGCTCCCGGTCGGCCTGTTGCCACAGATCTGTCAGCGAGGCGCCGCGCGGCACGCCCACGGCGGTCCAGCCCGCGTCGCGCAGCATCCGCAGCCGCTCCTCGGGCTCGTCCCCCGCACCGGGGACATCGGTCGACTCACGCACCCAGCCGTCGCTGTCCAGCACGAAGGCGAGGGCGCCCCCGCTGCGCTGGCGCATCCGCGCGGCCACCGCCGCCTGCTCCTCGTCGAGGTCGCCGAAGAAGGCCACCAGCAGCCCTTCGTTCCCGCCGCGCAAAACGTCGTAGGCCCGGGACAGGCCCGAGCCGTCCGAGTGGTCGATCACCGCGAGGGTGTCCATCATCAGCCCGGCTGCGTCCGCCGACTCCTGGCTCGCGCCCGCGAACCCGTCGGCGTCCTGGCCCGGCACCGAGTTGCCGGTGTCGCTCAACAGCCGTACGGAGAAGCCCCGTTCCAGCATGTGCACCAGGACGGAGGCGGCGCCGGAGACGGCCCACTCGAAGGCCGAGTCAGGGCCCTGGCCCGCGAAGGCGATGCCCCGGGTGTCGAGCAGGACCGTGCAGCGGGCGCGCTGGGGCTGCTCCTCGCGGCGCACCATCAGCTCGCCGTAGCGCGCGGTGGAGCGCCAGTGCACGCGGCGCAGGTCGTCGCCGTAGCGGTAACCGCGCGGGATCACGTCGTCCTCGCCCGCCAGGGCCAGCGAGCGGTTCCGGCCGTCGCCGTAGCCCTTGGCCTCGCCGCTGAGGCGGACCGGGGGGAGGGCCTCCACGCGCGGGATGACCGTGAGAGTGTCGAAGGTCGAGAAGGAGCGGGTCAGTTCGCACATCCCGAAGGGGTCCGTCAGGCGGAGCTGGAGCGGGCCCAGGGGGTAGCGGCCGCGCAGGTCGGAGCGGACCCGGTAGGACACCTCGCGCCGGCCGCCCGCCTCGACCCGGTCCAGGACGAACCGGGGACGCGGGCCGAGCACGTACGGCACCCGGTCCTGGAGCATCAGCAGGCCCGTGGGCAGCCGCGAGACGTTGTCCATCCGCAGATGGACGCGGGCCTCGCTGCCGGCGGGCACGCGCGCGGGGGAGAGCCGGCGGCTGCCGGCCACCCGGTAGCGGGTGCGGTAGAGCACGGTCGCGCAGACCAGGGGCAGCACCGCCAGCAGCAGCCCGACCCGGAGCAGATCGCTCTGCCCCAGGACGTACGCGCAGACCGCGGCGGCGATACCGGCGGCCAGGAAGGAACGCCCACGGGTCGTCAGCCCGGCCAGGGCCGTACGGACACCGCCCTTCTCGTCCCGGTCGGTCTCCGCCTCCCCGGTGGTCATCACAGCCTCCGGGGCTGCTGCTGCCCGTACGCCCCGAGACCCAGGCCGCTCTGCGGGGCCGGCGCCGCGGGCACGGGGGTGCGCTGGAGGATCTCCTGGACGACCTGCTCCGCCGTACGACGGTTCAGCTGGGCCTGCGCGGTGGGCAGCAGGCGGTGCGCCAGGACCGCGACCGCGAGCGCCTGGATGTCGTCCGGCAGCGCGTACTCACGGCCGCTCAGGGCGGCGGAGGCCTTCGCCGCGCGCAGCAGGTGCAGCGTCGCGCGCGGGGAGGCGCCGAGTCTGAGGTCGGCGTGGTTGCGCGTGGCGGAGACCAGGTCCACCGCGTACCTGCGCACCGGGTCGGCGACATGGACGCCGCGGACCGCCTCGACCAGCTTGACGATGTCGTGCGCGTGCGCCACGGGCTGGAGGTCGTCCAGCGGGCTCGCCCCGCCGTGGATGTCCAGCATCTGCAGCTCGGCCTCCGCGCTGGGATAGCCGATGGAGACCCGGGCCATGAAACGGTCGCGCTGCGCCTCGGGCAGCGGATAGGTGCCCTCCATCTCGACCGGGTTCTGCGTGGCGACCACCATGAAGGGGCTGGGCAGCTCGTAGGTCTGGCCGTCGATGGTGACCTGCCGCTCCTCCATGGACTCCAGGAGCGCGGACTGGGTCTTCGGCGAGGCGCGGTTGATCTCGTCGCCGATCACGATCTGCGCGAAGATCGCGCCCGGTTTGAACTCGAAGTCCCGCTGCTGCTGGTCCCAGATGGACACACCGGTGATGTCCGAAGGCAGCAGGTCGGGCGTGAACTGGATTCGCCGCACCGAACAGTCGATCGACCGCGCCAGCGCCTTGGCCAGCATTGTCTTGCCCACACCCGGAACGTCCTCGATCAGAAGATGTCCCTCGGCGAGCAGCACGGTCAGCGAAAGCCGTACGACCTCGGGCTTGCCCTCGATCACTCCTTCCACCGAACTGCGGACTCGCTCCACAGTGGCGGTCAGATCTGTAAGGCTCGCTCGATCGTCATAGGTCGTCACCCGGCCCTCCTCGGCCCGTTCTTTCCATGGGCCGGCGCACGCACTGCGGACCGGCCCACCCCGAAACACGGACACCGCGCAGAAAAAGTTCCGCGCGACGCCACACCCGCATTCTTGTTGCCGTTACCGGTTCGTGTCACTCGCCTGTGGACAACTGCCTTCGCTTTGTCGGGTCTTACGACCTTTTGGGCGGTCCGAGGGGCGAACTTTTCGAAGTTTCGGGGCGGGCGGGTGCGTCAGGCGGGGTCGATCTCGCGCAGCAGACCCGACTTCACGTCGAAGACGAAGCCGCGCACATCATCAGTGTGCAGCAGGAACGGCGAGGTACGCACACGCTGCATGGACTGCCGTACGTCCTGCTCGACGTCCCGGAAGGCCTCCACCGCCCAGGCGGGGCGCTGGCCGACCTCCATCTCCAGGTCGTGCCGGAACTCCTCGGTGAGGGACTCCAGGCCGCAGCCGGTGTGGTGGATGAGAACGACACTGCGGGTGCCGAGCGCCCGCTGGCTGATGGTGAGGGAACGGATCACGTCGTCGGTGACCACACCGCCCGCGTTGCGGATGGTGTGGCAGTCGCCGAGCTCCAGGCCGAGCGCGGCGTGCAGGTCGAGACGCGCGTCCATGCAGGCCACCACGGCCACCTGCAGGACGGGGTGGGCGTCCATCCCGGGATCGGTGAAGGCGGCGGCGTACCGCGCGTTGGCCTCGACGAGGCGGTCCGTCACGGTCCCGCCGTCGGTTATGGCGCCTTCGGACTCTGTGGGTACGGATGCGGAGGTCGTCATATCTATGACGGTACTGGTCACCGGCGGTGCGGTCTTGGTGCGGGACGGGAAAAAGAGCGTCATTGCGTCCTCTTGTGAGGTAACCCACACGGGTGGCGGGGGTGCACCCGTCCGGGTGATTCTTCCCGTTTTGAGGCTTCGCACGCACCCGGGCCCGCGACGCGCAGGCCGGTTGATTGACCGTGAGACAGCGTGGACTAAAGTTGCGCGAAGCGGGAGGCGAGGCTCTCCCTGCTGGACTTTTCCCGGAGACCCCGGCGACCTTCCGGATTCTCCCCCAGCTTGAACGACACGTGCGCGGCGCGTACGTACGGCTCGGCCTCCTCCCGCTCCCGGTCGGCTGACGCTTCCGGCGCCGGCAGGCCTCCTCTTCATCGGCGGGCGGGGACCCGGCGGTGCGTACAGCTCCGTGCCGGATCTGAGAGGGCCCCTTGAGCCAGAGTCGACACGTCCCGGTGATGCTCCAGCGGTGCCTGGACATGTTGGCCCCCGCGCTGGAGCGGCCGGGCGCGGTGGTCGTCGACTGCACGCTCGGCCTCGGCGGGCACAGCGAGGCCCTGCTGACCCGGTTCCCCGAGGCCCGCCTCGTCGCCCTCGACCGCGACAAGGAGGCCCTGCGCCTCTCCGGCGAGCGCCTCGCCCCCTTCGGCGACCGCGCCACCCTCGTGCACGCGGTCTACGACGAGTTGCCCGACGTACTGGAGCGGCTCGGCCTCGCGCGCGTGGAGGGTGTTCTGTTCGACCTCGGCGTCTCCTCCATGCAACTCGACGAGGCCGACCGCGGCTTCGCCTACGCGCAGGACGCCCCCCTCGACATGCGCATGGACCAGACGACCGGCATCAGCGCAGCCGAGGTCCTCAACACCTACGCGCCCGGTGAACTCGTCCGCATCCTGCGGGCGTACGGCGAGGAGAAGCAGGCCAAGCGGATCGTCTCCGCGGTCGTCCGTGAGCGCGACAAGGAGCCGTTCAGCAACAGCGCGCGGCTCGTCGAGCTGATCCGCGACTCGCTGCCGCAGGCCGCCAAGCGCACCGGCGGCAACCCGGCCAAGCGCACCTTCCAGGCGCTGCGCATCGAGGTCAACGGCGAACTGTCCGTCCTGGAGAGCGCGATCCCCGCCGCCGTGAAGTCGCTTGCCGTGGGCGGCCGGATCGCCGTCCTGTCGTACCACTCGCTCGAAGACCGCCTGGTCAAGCAGGTGTTCGCGGCCGGCGCCGCCAACACCGCGCCTCCTGGGCTGCCGGTCGTGCCCGAGCAGTACCAGCCCCGGCTCAAGCTCCTGACGCGCGGTGCCGAACTTCCCACCGAGGAAGAGGTCGCCGAGAACCGGCGAGCAGCACCCGCGCGGCTGCGGGGGGCCGAGCGCATCAGGGAGGACGTCGTTGATTGAGCACGGGGTGAGGTTGATTGAGCACGGGGTGCGGCGGAGGGTCGGCTCGCGGGTTGAGCCGGTGCTCGTAGCGGGTGGGTTTGATGTTCCAACTCGGGGGCGTGAGTGAGTAGGAAACCTGAACTGAGGGGGAGAGCAGCCCGACTCGCGCGGCTCTTCCCGACCGGGCCCGCACAGACAGGCGGGATCCAGGCGGCCCGGACCCCGTTCGTCCTCCTTGTCGTACTCCTCCTCGGTGGCGGCCTGATCGGACTGCTGGTGCTGAACTCCGCGCTCAGCGAAGGGCAGTTCAAGCTGGACGACCTCCAGAAGCAGACGAAGAGCCTCACCGACGAGGAACAGGCCCTCCAGCGGGACGTCGACGCCTACTCCGCCCCTGACGCCCTCCAGCGCCGCGCCCACGAGCTGGGCATGGTGCCCGGCGGGGACCCCGCCTTCCTCGGCCCGAACGGCACGGTGAAGGGTGTCCCGGAGCAGGCCGCCGCCAAGACCGTGAGTGCACCGGCGGTCCTCGCACCCGAAGCACTCGTCAGCAGGCCGAGCCCGAGCCCCAGTTCGAGCCCGGGCCCCACGGCCGCCGTACCGGCACCGGCCCCCGCGGCCACCCCCGTCGCGACCCGGCCCGCGCAGTCGTCTACAGCACAGTCCTCTACAGCACAGACTTCTACAGCACGGTCCTCTACAACCCAGACCTCCACAGCGCAGTCATCCACAGCACAGTCCTCCACCCCGACAACCCCCGGCAGGTGACGGAAGTGTCCGACAGGGAACCGCCGCGCCGCCGAGTGCCCGGACCGGCCAGGCCCGAACGGCCAGAAGGGGGCAACGCCCCTCGGCGCCGCCCCGGTCCCGGTGCCCGTCCGGCCCGCCGCCCGGCCTCACCTCCTCCCTCAGCCGCAGCCGGCCGCCCGGCGGGCCCGCGCTCCCTGCGCCTCGGCAGCCCCCGCCCCCGGCTGCGCATGATCAGCCTCGCGCTGACCCTCGTACTCATCGCGTTCGTCGTACGACTGCTCCAGGTGCAGGCCGTCGACGCGAGCGCGTACGCCGCCAAGGCCGCGCAGAACCGGTACGTCGACTACGTCCTGGCCGCCGAGCGCGGTGAGATCACCGACCGTTCCGGCGTGGCGCTGGCGACCAGCGTGGACGCGTACACGATCACCGCCGACCCGACGCTGTTCACCCGCAAGCAGCTGAAGATCGACGACGGGCCCGAACAGGCGGCCGCCCTCCTCGCCCCGATCCTCGGCGTGGACCAGGCCTCCCTCGTCAAGAAGCTCAGCCCGGCGAACAAGAACCTGCGCTACGTAGTGCTCGCCAACCGGCAGACCCCGCAGGTCTGGAAGCAGATCAAGGACCTGAAGAGCGCGCTGAACACCAAGTCCGCCACCGACCCGACCACGGTCAACGTGCTGGCCGGTGTCCTCGCCGTCCCCACCACCAAGCGCGTGTACCCGAACGGCGATCTCGCCGCCGGGATACTGGGCTGGGTCAACGCCGACGGCAAGGGCGGCGGCGGGGTCGAGCAGCAGTTGAACAAGGACCTCACCGGCAAGGACGGCAAGGTCCGTTACGCCCAGTCCGGCGGTCTCCAGGTGCCCACCGCGGGGTCCACGGAGACGCCGGCGGTGCCCGGGGCCGACGTGGAGCTGACGATCGACCGTGACATCCAGTGGGCCGCGCAGAACGCCATTACCGAGCAGGTGAAGAGGTCCAAGGCGGACCGCGGGTACGTGATAGTGCAGGACACCCGCACCGGCGAGATCCTCGCCATGGCCAACGCGCCCGGCTTCGACCCGAACGACCTTGCGCAGGCGAACGCGGCCTCCCTGGGCAACGCGGCCGTCCAGGACGCCTACGAGCCCGGCTCCACCGCCAAGGTCATGACGATGGCCGCCGTACTCCAGGAGAACGCGGCCACCCCGCTGACGCATGTCGTCGTGCCGAACCGGCTGCACCGCGGGGACCGGCTCTTCCAGGACGACGTGGACCACGCGACCTGGAACCTGACGCTCAACGGTGTCCTCGCGAAGTCCAGCAACATCGGGACCATCGAGGCGGCCGGCCAGCTCGGCAAGACGCAGCCCGAGGCCAACCAGGTCCTGTACTCGTATCTGCGCAAGTTCGGCATCGGCAGCTACAGCGGGCTGAACTTCCCCGGCGAGACCAAGGGCATCCTCGCGCCCGCCGACAAGTGGTCGACCTCGCAGCAGTACACGATTCCTTTCGGCCAGGGCATGTCCCTCAACGCGCTCCAGGCGGCCTCCGTCTACTCGACGGTCGCCAACGGCGGAGTCCGCGTCGAACCCACCCTGGTGCGCGGCACGAAGGGGCCCGACGGCCGCTTCACGCCCGCGGCGACGCCCAAGAAGACCCGGGTCATCAGTGCGAAGACGGCGAAGACCCTCGCCCAGATGCTGGAGTCCGTGGTGGACGACGAGCAGGGCACGGGCGGTAAGGCCGCCATTCCGGGGTACCGGGTCGCGGGCAAGACCGGCACTGCCAACCGCGTGGATCCGGCCACCGGCAAGTACAAGGGATACACCTCGTCGTTCGCCGGGTTCGCGCCCGCCGACAACCCCCGCATCACCGTCTACTGCGCGATCCAGAACGCCACCAGCGGAAGCTACTTCGGCGGTCAGATCTGCGGACCGATCTACAAGCAGGTGATGGAGTTCGCCCTCAAGACCCTCCAGGTCCCGCCCACCGGGGCGAAGGCCGCGAATCTGCCCGTGACCTTCACGCCCTGATCAGCGCAACAGCCAGGAACCGATCCGTGACCATGATCACCTCCCAGTCCGGGAACCAGGGCCAGCAGGACAGCAGGCCCGGCCCCTCGCTTCGCCCCGGGGCGGGTGCGCCCGGTACGCTCACCGCCGTGCCACCCGCCGACCACTCCCAAACCCCCCAGAAGGGCGCATCCGTGACCTACCCGGGGCCGCCCAGGCCGGCGCAGATCTCCGCCACACCCCTCGCGGAACTCGCCGACGAACTGGGCGCCGCCGTGACCATGACGACAGCGCCGGTGCCGACCGCCGAGATCACGGGCATCACCCATGACTCGCGCGCCGTCCGCCCCGGCGACCTGTACGCCGCGCTGCCCGGCGCCCGTCTGCACGGTGCCGACTTCGTCACGCAGGCGGCCGGCCTCGGTGCGGTCGCCGTCCTGACGGACCCGGCCGGTGCCGACCGCGCGGCCGCGACGGGTCTGCCGGTGCTGGTCGTCGAGGACCCGCGCGGGCAGATGGGCGAGCTGGCGGCGACCATCTACGGTCACCCCGGCCGCGATCTGCTCCAGATCGGCATCACCGGAACGTCCGGCAAGACCACCACCGCGTACCTCGTGGAGGGCGGCCTGAGAACGGTCCGGTCCACGGGGCTGATCGGCACGGTCGAGACGCGCATCGGCGACGAGCGCATCAAGTCGGAGCGCACGACCCCCGAAGCCACCGATCTCCAGGCCCTGTTCGCGGTCATGCTGGAGCGCGGGGTCGACGCGGTCGCCATGGAGGTCTCCAGCCACGCGCTGGTCCTCGGCCGGGTCGACGCCTGCATCTTCGACATCGCGGTCTTCACCAACCTCAGCCCGGAACACATGGAGTTCCACACGGGCATGGAGGACTACTTCCAGGCCAAGGCGCAGCTGTTCACCCCGCTGCGCAGCCGGCAAGGGGTGGTCAACCTCGACGACGCGTACGGCCGCAGGCTCGCCGCCGAGGCCACGGTCCCCGTGATCACCTACTCCGCCGAGGGCCACCCGGACGCCGACTGGCGCGCCCAGGACGTCGAAGTCGGCCCGATGGACTCGACGTTCACCGCGGTCGGCCCCAAGGGCGAGCTGATCACCGCTCGTTCGCCGCTCGCCGGTTCCTTCAACGTGGCCAACACCCTCGCCGCGATCGCCGCCCTGGCCGCCGCGGGCCTCGACCCGCAGCTCGCCGCCGACGGCATCGCCGCGGTACCGGGCGTGCCGGGCCGCCTGGAGCGCGTGGACGCCGGACAGCCGTATCTCGCGGTCGTCGACTACGCCCACAAGACGGACGCCGTCGAATCGGTCCTGCGCGCGCTGCGCAAGGTCACCGAGGGCAAGGTGCACGTCGTGCTCGGCTGCGGCGGGGACCGGGACAAGACGAAACGTGAGCCGATGGGCGCCGCTGTCGCCCGGCTCGCCGACACCGCCGTACTGACATCGGACAACCCCCGCTCCGAGGACCCCCTCGCGATCCTCGCGACGATGCTCCAGGGCGCCGCGTCGGTGCCCGCGCACGAGCGTGGCGAGGTCCAGGTCTTCGAGGACCGGGCCGCCGCCATCGCCGCCGCCGTCGCCCGCGCACAGCCGGGGGACACCGTGCTGGTCGCGGGCAAGGGCCACGAGCAGGGCCAGGACATCGCCGGAGTGGTCCGTCCCTTCGACGACCGCCAGGTGCTTCGCGAAGCTATCCAGAAGACCCAGGGATGAACTTGTGATCGCCCTCTCCCTCGCCGAGATCGCAGAAGTCGTCGGCGGGCAGACGCACGACATACCGGATCCGTCCGTCCAGGTCACCGGCCCGGTGGTCCGCGACTCCCGGGAAGTGGAACCCGGCAGCCTCTTCGTCGCCTTCGTCGGCGAGCACGTCGACGGCCACGACTTCGCGCACGCGGTCGTCGAGGCGGGCGCGGTGGCCCTCCTGGCGTCCCGCCCGGTCGGCGCGCCCGCGATCGTCGTGGACGACGTGCAGAGCGCCCTGGGCGCCCTCGCCCGTCATGTCGTACGACGGCTCGGCGCGACCCTCGTCGCCCTCACCGGCTCGGCGGGCAAGACCAGCACCAAGGACCTCATCGCCCAGGTGCTCGCGCGCAAGGCGCCCACGGTGTTCACACCGGGATCGTTCAACAACGAGATCGGGCTGCCGCTGACCGCGCTGAGCGCCACCGCCGAGACGAGGTTCCTCGTCCTGGAGATGGGCGCCCGCGGCATCGGTCACATCCGCTACCTCACGGATCTGACGCCCCCGCAGATCGGCCTCGTGCTCAACGTCGGCACCGCCCACATCGGCGAGTTCGGCGGCCGGGAGCAGATCGCACAGGCAAAGGGCGAACTCGTAGAAGCGCTCCCTTCAGTTGAAGACGGCGGCGTCGCGGTCCTCAACGCGGACGATCCGCTCGTACGGGCCATGGCGTCCCGTACGAAGGCGAAGGTGATCCTTTTCGGAGAGTCCGGCGAAGCGGACGTACGGGCCGAGAACGTGAGACTCACGGACAGCGGACAGCCCGCCTTCAGCCTTCACACACCCTCCGGGTGCAGCGAAGTGACCATGCGCCTGTACGGTGAGCACCACGTGTCGAACGCGCTCGCCGCGGCCGCCGTCGCCCATGAGCTGGGCATGTCCGCAGACGAGATCGCCACCGCGCTCTCCGAGGCGGGCTCCCTCTCCCGCTGGCGGATGGAGGTCACCGAGCGACCGGACGGCGTGACCATCGTCAACGACGCCTACAACGCGAACCCCGAGTCCATGCGAGCCGCCTTGCGCGCGCTCGCGGCCATGGGCAAGGGGCGGCGGACCTGGGCGGTGCTCGGCAAGATGGCCGAGCTCGGGGACGAGGCGCTCGCCGAGCACGACGCGGTCGGACGGCTGGCCGTCCGGCTCAATGTCGGCAAGCTCGTCGCGGTCGGGGGCAGGGAAGCGTCCTGGCTGCAACTGGGCGCATATAACGAGGGTTCGTGGGGTGAGGAGTCGGTGCACGTGTCCGACGCACAGGCGGCGGTCGACCTGTTGCGCAGCGAGTTGCGCCCGGGAGACGTCGTTCTCGTGAAGGCGTCCCGGTCGGTCGGTCTGGAGAGCGTGGCGCAGGCGCTCGTCGAGGCCGGTACCGAGGGTGAGGTTGCCGTCCGATGATGAAGCAGATCCTGTTCTCAGGAGTCATCGGCCTGTTCCTGACCCTGGTGGGCACCCCGCTGCTGATCAAGCTGCTGGCCCGCAAGGGCTACGGCCAGTACATCCGGGACGACGGCCCGCGCACGCACGGCAGCAAGCGCGGTACGCCGACGATGGGCGGTATCGCGTTCATCTTCGCGACGGTCGCCGCGTACTTCCTGTCCAAGGTCATCACCGGTTACGCGCCGACCTATTCGGGTCTGCTGGTGCTCGGTCTGATGGTGGGCATGGGCCTGGTCGGCTTCCTCGACGACTACATCAAGATCGTCAAGCGGCGTTCGCTGGGCCTGCGGGCCAAGGCGAAGATGGCCGGCCAGCTGATCGTCGGCATCAGCTTCGCGGTGCTCGCCCTGCAGTTCAAGGACGTCAGCGGCAACACCCCGGCCTCCACGAAGCTGTCGTTCATCACGGACTTCGGCTGGAAGCTCGGCCCGATCCTGTTCGTGATCTGGGCGCTGTTCATGATCCTCGCGATGTCGAACGGCGTGAACCTGACGGACGGTCTGGACGGCCTGGCCACCGGCGCCTCGGTGCTGGTCTTCGGTGCCTACACGTTCATCGGTGTCTGGCAGTTCCAGGAGTCCTGCGCCAACGCGCAGACCCTGACCAACCCGAACGCCTGCTACGAAGTGCGCGATCCGCTCGACCTCGCGGTCATCGCCTCGGCACTGATGGGCGCCTGCCTGGGCTTCCTGTGGTGGAACACCTCGCCGGCCAAGATCTTCATGGGGGACACGGGCTCACTCGCCCTCGGCGGTGTCCTCACCGGTCTGGCGATCCTCTCCCGCACGGAGCTGCTCGTCGCCATCATGGGTGGCCTCTTCGTCCTCATCACCATGTCGGTGGTCATCCAGGTCGGCTCCTTCAAGCTCACCGGCAAGCGGGTCTTCCGCATGGCCCCGCTCCAGCACCACTTCGAACTCAAGGGCTGGTCCGAAGTGCTCGTGGTGGTCAGATTCTGGATCATCCAGGGCATCTGCGTGATCGTCGGCCTGGGCCTCTTCTACGCGGGATGGGCAGCGAAAAAGTGACCGAAGGGCAGGGGCCCTCCTTCGAGGGCAAGCACGTCACCGTCGCCGGGCTCGGTGTCTCCGGGATCCCGGCGGCCAAGGTCCTGCACGGACTCGGCGCGCTCGTCACGGTCGTCAACGACGGCGCCGACGAGCGCTCCCGGGCCCAGGCCGCGGAGTTGGAGGCGCTCGGCATCACCGTGCGCCTCGGAGATGGTGCGACCCTGCCCGACGGCACCGAACTGATCGTCACCACCCCCGGCTGGCAGCCCGACAAGCCGCTGTTCACGGCGGCCCGTTCGGCGGGCGTTCCGGTCTGGGGGGACGTGGAGTTGGCGTGGCGCCTGCGCGGCCCCGATGCGGCCCCCTGGCTCGCCGTCACCGGCACCAACGGCAAGACCACCACCGTCCAGATGCTCGCCTCCATCCTGAAGGCGGCGGACCTGCGCACGGCGGCGGTCGGCAACATCGGCGTCTCGGTCCTCGACGCCGTACTCGGGGACGAGCAGTACGACGTCCTCGCCGTGGAACTGTCGAGCTATCAGCTGCACTGGGCGCCCTCGCTGCGCGCCCACTCCGCCGCCGTCCTGAATCTGGCGCCCGATCACCTCGACTGGCACGGCTCCATGGAGGCGTACGCCGCCGACAAGGGCCGTATCTACGAGGGCAATCGGGTCGCCTGCGTCTACAACGTCGCCGACAAGGCCACCGAGGACCTCGTCCGCGAGGCCGACGTCGAGGAGGGGTGCCGGGCCATCGGCTTCACCCTCGGCAGCCCCGCGCCGTCCCAACTCGGCGTCGTGGACGGCATTCTGGTGGACCGTGCCTTCGTCGAGGACCGGCAGAAGAACGCGCAGGAACTCGCCGAGGTCGCGGACGTCAACCCGCCGGCCCCGCACAACATCGCCAACGCCCTTGCCGCCGCTGCCCTCGCGCGCGCCTTCGGGGTGCCCGCCAAGGCCGTACGGGACGGGCTGCGGGCCTTCACGCCCGACGCGCACCGCATCGCGCACGTGGCCGATGTGGACGGTGTCGCGTACATCGACGACTCCAAGGCCACCAACACCCATGCGGCGGAAGCCTCGTTGGCGGCCTACGAGTCGATCGTGTGGATCGCGGGCGGACTCGCCAAGGGCGCCACCTTCGACGAGTTGGTGGCCAAGTCGGCGAAGCACCTTCGGGGCGTGGTGCTGATCGGCGCCGATCGCGCGCTGATCCGCGAAGCCCTCGCGCGACACGCGCCGGAAGTACCCGTCGTCGACCTCGACCGGACCGACACTGGGGCGATGCTCGCGGCTGTCCAGGAGGCACAGCGGCTCGCCGCCGCCGGCGACACGGTGCTGCTCGCCCCGGCCTGCGCCTCCATGGACATGTTCGCCAACTACAACAAGCGCGGTGACGCGTTCGCCACGGCGGTTCGCGAACTCGGCGCCTGACCGACGCAAGCGGAGGCGCTGATGCCCAGTAGCCGTACCGGCCGGCCGCCCGTGCAGCAGCGGACCCCCAGACGTCCCGCCGCCGCCAGGACCGTCCGCGACAACCCCGTACGACGGCTGTACGCCAACGCGCGCCGGGCCTGGGACCGCCCGCTGACCGCCTATTACCTGATCGCCGGCGGCAGCGTGCTGATCACCGTGCTGGGTCTGGTGATGGTCTACTCGGCCTCCCAGATCACCGCGCTCCAACTCTCGCTGCCCGGCTCGTATTTCTTCCGCAAACAGTTCCTCGCGGCCTGTATCGGCGGGGTCCTGGCGCTGGCGGCCTCGCGGATGCCGGTCAAACTGCACCGGGCGCTGGCCTATCCCATCCTCGCGGGCGCCGTCTTCATGATGGCGCTGGTGCAGCTGCCGGGGATAGGGATGTCGGTCAACGGCAACCGCAACTGGATCTCGCTCGGCGGCTCCTTCCAGATCCAGCCCAGCGAGTTCGGCAAGCTGGCCCTGGTCCTGTGGGGTGCCGACCTGCTCGCCCGCAAGCAGGACAAGGCGATGCTGTCCCAGTGGAAGCACATGCTGGTGCCGCTGGTGCCGGTCGCGTTCATGCTGCTCGGGCTGATCATGCTCGGCGGCGACATGGGTACGGCGATCATCCTCACCGCGATCCTGTTCGGCCTGCTGTGGCTGGCCGGCGCTCCGACCCGGCTCTTCGCCGGCGTGCTGTCGATCGCGGCCGTGATCGGTGTGATCCTCATCAAGACCAGCCCCAACCGCATGGCCCGGCTCGCCTGCATCGGCGCCACCGAGCCCAAGACCGGGGTCGCCGACTGCTGGCAGGCCGTGCACGGGATCTACGCGCTCGCATCCGGCGGGATCTTCGGCTCCGGGCTCGGGGCGAGTGTGGAGAAATGGGGTCAACTCCCTGAGGCCCACACCGACTTCATCTTCGCCGTCACCGGTGAGGAACTGGGTCTGGCGGGCACACTGTCGGTGCTCGCCCTCTTCGCGGCTCTAGGCTATGCGGGTATCCGCGTGGCCGGACGCACGGAGGACCCCTTCGTGAGGTATGCCGCGGGAGGCGTGACCACCTGGATCATCGCTCAGGCGGTGATCAACATCGGTGCGGTGCTCGGCCTGCTGCCGATCGCCGGCGTCCCGCTCCCGCTGTTCTCCTACGGGGGTTCCGCCCTGCTGCCGACCATGTTCGCCATCGGGTTGCTGATCGCCTTCGCGCGCGACGACCCCGCTGCGCGGGCGGCGCTTGCGATGCGGCAACCCCGCTTTGGTAGAAAGCGTGGGGGCAGGGGACCCGGTTCCGGCCGGACGCCCCGGAGATGGAACACGATGCGACGGCGTGCCTCGGCGGCGCGTTCGTCCGGAGAGCGGTGAATTTCGGTGCATGTCGTACTCGCCGGTGGGGGGACCGCCGGCCACATCGAGCCGGCGCTCGCCCTCGCGGACGCCCTGCGCAGGCAGGACCCCACCGTGGGGATCACAGCCCTGGGCACGGAGCGCGGCCTTGAGACCCGTCTCGTACCCGAGCGGGGCTACGAACTCGCGCTGATCCCCGCCGTACCCCTGCCGCGCAAGCCCACCCCCGAACTGATCACCGTGCCGGGCCGGCTGCGCGGCACGATCAAGGCGGCCGAGCAGATCCTGGAGCGCACCAAGGCGGACTGTGTCGTCGGCTTCGGCGGCTATGTGGCGCTGCCCGGCTACCTCGCGGCCAAGCGCCTCGGGGTGCCGATCGTGATCCACGAGGCCAACGCCCGCCCGGGGTTGGCCAACAAGATCGGCTCGCGGTACGCGGCCCGGGTCGCGGTCTCGACCCCGGACAGCAAGCTGCGGGACGCCCGTTACATCGGCATCCCGCTGCGCCGCTCGATCGCCACCCTGGACCGCGCGGCCGTACGGCCCGAGGCCCGGGCCGCGTTCGGGCTCGACCCGAACCTGCCGACGCTGCTGGTCTCCGGCGGCTCGCAGGGCGCTCGGCACCTGAACGAGGTGGTCGAGCGGGTCGCGCCGTACCTCCAACAGGCCGGAATCCAGATCCTGCACGCGGTCGGCCCGAAGAACGAACTGCCGCAGGTGCACCAGATGCCGGGGATGCCCCCCTACATCCCGGTACCGTACGTGGACCGGATGGACCTCGCGTACGCCGCGGCCGACATGATGCTCTGCCGCGCGGGCGCGATGACCGTCGCCGAACTCTCCGCCGTCGGACTCCCGGCCGCCTACGTCCCGCTGCCCATCGGCAACGGCGAACAGCGGCTGAACGCCCAGCCGGTGGTCAAGGCCGGCGGCGGACTCCTGGTCGACGACGCGGAACTGACGCCCGAGTGGATCCAGGGCAACGTCCTGCCCGTGCTCGCCGACCCGCACCGGCTGTACGAAATGTCGCGCGCGGCAAGCGAGTTCGGCCGCCGGGACGCCGACGACCTGCTCGTCGGCATGGTGTACGAGGCGATCGCCTCGCGGCACCGTTAGTCATATGTGAGAGAGGCAGGGGAGCGTGGCCGGACCGACCACCGCCGAGCGCGGTGAACGCCAACAGGAGTCGTCCGGCCCGCCCCTTGTCCGGCGTCTGGGACCAAGACGCCTTCGTCTGATTGTCGTACTCGCCCTCGCTGCGGTCCTGTTGGGCACCGCCGCGGTCTGGCTGCTCTACGGCTCGCAGTGGCTGCGGGTCGAGAAGGTGTCGGTCTCCGGCACGAAGGTCCTGACGCCGGAGCAGGTGCGCGAAGCCGCCGGCGTTCCAGTCGGCGGACCGCTCGTCTCCGTCGACACCGATGCGATCGAAGCCCGACTCCGCAGGAAATTGCCCCGAATTGACACCGTTGACGTAGTCCGTTCCTGGCCTCATGGAATCGGGCTGAAAGTGACCGAACGCAGCCCGGTCCTGGTGGAGAAAAAGGGCGGAAACTTCATCGAAGTGGACGACGAGGGCGTGCGATTCGCCACCGTTTCCACGCCGCCGAAGTCCGTCCCCACCCTCGAATTGACGCTCTCCCCGTCGAGTTCGTCCGCGGCGGGCCTGCGCCGCTTCGGCGAGGACCGACTCGTGCGCGAGGCGGTGAAGGTCGCGGGTGACATTCCGGCCGCGATCGCACGCGTCACCCAGGTCGTCAAGGTCCGTTCCTACGACGACATCTCACTGGAGTTGACCGGCGGCCGTACCGTCGCGTGGGGAAGCGGTGAGAAGGGCACAGCGAAGGCGCGTACGCTCACCGCTCTCATGAAAGCAGCTTCCGGCGCCCGGCACTTCGACGTAAGTGTTCCCACCGCCCCTGCGTCAGCCGGGAGTTGACGCACATTCGCGCAGGCCAGCACCCTGGTTGGGCAGCGCTACGGCTGATCACATAGGGTGAAAAGAAAAACGGGAGGTTCGGCGTGTTCGTTGAACGTGCGCCACTTGTCGACTTAGTGTCCTGTTCAGAAGACTTCATGGAACGGACACATTGGTAACCCTAAACTTCAACGTTAGGGTTCGGGTCGGCGCTACGGACCGTCCCATTCGGCATCTGCCGTCCCGCGCGGAACCGCACGGTGACGGCGACGTAATTCGAGGCGAGAGGCCTTCGACGTGGCAGCACCGCAGAACTACCTCGCAGTCATCAAGGTCATCGGTGTCGGCGGCGGTGGTGTCAATGCCATCAACCGGATGATCGAGGTCGGTCTCAAGGGCGTCGAGTTCATCGCCATCAACACCGACGCGCAGGCGCTGTTGATGAGCGACGCCGACGTCAAACTCGACGTCGGCCGCGAACTCACCCGCGGACTCGGCGCCGGCGCCAACCCGGCCGTCGGCCGCAAGGCCGCCGAGGATCACCGCGAGGAGATCGAGGAGGTCCTCAAGGGGGCCGACATGGTCTTCGTGACGGCCGGAGAGGGTGGCGGCACCGGCACCGGCGGCGCCCCCGTCGTGGCCAACATCGCGCGCTCCCTGGGCGCCCTCACCATCGGCGTGGTCACCCGCCCGTTCACCTTCGAGGGACGGCGCCGGGCGAACCAGGCGGAGGACGGCATCGCCGAACTCCGCGAAGAGGTCGACACCCTCATCGTCATCCCGAACGACCGGCTGCTGTCCATCTCGGACCGCCAGGTCTCGGTCCTCGACGCCTTCAAGTCGGCGGACCAGGTCCTGCTCTCCGGTGTGCAGGGCATCACCGATCTCATCACCACGCCCGGCCTGATCAACCTCGACTTCGCCGACGTCAAGTCCGTGATGTCCGAGGCCGGTTCGGCCCTCATGGGCATCGGCTCGGCCCGCGGCGACGACCGCGCGGTGGCGGCGGCCGAGATGGCGATCTCCTCGCCGCTCCTGGAAGCCTCCATCGACGGCGCCCGCGGCGTCCTGCTCTCCATCTCCGGCGGCTCCGACCTCGGCCTGTTCGAGATCAACGAAGCGGCCCAACTGGTCAGCGAGGCCGCCCACCCCGAGGCCAACATCATCTTCGGCGCGGTCATCGACGACGCCCTCGGCGACGAGGTCCGGGTCACGGTCATCGCGGCTGGCTTCGACGGCGGGCAGCCGCCGACCCGCCGCGAGACGGGCACGAGCTCGTCCTCGGCCCGCCGCGACGAGCCGACTCCGGTACGGCAGGAGAGCCGTCCGTCCTTCGGCTCGCTCGGCAGCGTCAAGCCCAAGGAGGAGCCGGAGCCCGCCCAGGAGCCGGTCGCCGACCTCCCGGTCGCCCCGCCGGTCCCGCCGTCGCGGACCTACTCGGACAGCGCCGCCGAGGAGCTGGACGTACCGGACTTCCTGAAGTGATAGGACAGTTCGACACCGTGAGCGGCGCGCATTTCGCCTTCACCGACAGGTGGGGCGGGGTGAGCGCCGTTCCGTACGAGGAGCTCAACCTCGGCGGCGCGGTCGGCGACGACGCCGACGCGGTCCGTACCAATCGCGAACTGGCCGCCAAGTCACTGGGGTTGGATCCGGCCCTGGTGGTCTGGATGAACCAGGTGCACGGCGCGGACGTGGCGGTCGTCGAGGGGCCCTGGGGTGCCTCGGACGTCCCCTCCGTCGACGCGGTCGTCACCGCCCGGCGCGGCCTCGCCCTCGCCGTGCTGACCGCCGACTGCACGCCGGTCCTGCTCGCCGACCCGGTCGCCGGGATCGCGGGCGCGGCCCACGCCGGACGCCCGGGCATGGTCGCCGGGGTCGTCCCCGCCGCCGTACGGGCCATGGTCGAACTCGGCGCCGATCCCGCGCGGATCGTCGCCCGCACCGGACCCGCCGTCTGCGGCCGGTGCTACGAAGTGCCCGCGGACATGCGCGCCGACGTCGCCGCCGTGGAACCGGCGGCGTACGCCGAGACGAGTTGGGGCACTCCCGCGGTCGACGTGACCGCCGGGGCGCACGCGCAGCTCGACCGGCTCGGGGTGCGCGACCGGGAGCAGTCGCCGGTGTGCACCCGTGAATCGGACGACCACTTCTCGTACCGCCGCGACCGGACGACCGGGCGGCTGGCGAGCTATGTCTGGCTGGACTGACGGGACATGACGGACCGTAGGGACGAACTCGCCGTAAATCTGGCGAAAGTCGAGGAGCGCATCGCCGCCGCGTGTACCGCGGCCGGGCGGAAGCGTGAAGAAGTGACCCTGATCGTGGTCACCAAGACCTATCCGGCAAGTGACGTGCGGATGTTGGCGGAACTCGGTGTGCGTCATGTCGCCGAGAACCGGGACCAGGACGCCGCCCCGAAGGCCGCCGAATGCGCGGATCTGCCGCTGAGTTGGCACTTCGTCGGTCAGTTGCAGACCAACAAGGTGCGATCCGTGGCCGGTTACGCCGATGTCGTGCAGTCGGTCGACCGGGCCCGGCTCGTCACCGCGCTGTCGAAGGAGGCCGAGCGGTCCGGACGCCAACTGGGCTGTCTCATCCAGGTCGCGCTCGACGCGGGAGTGAGCGGGCGGGGCGAGCGGGGCGGCGTCGGACCGGGCGGGATCGGGGAGTTGGCCGATCTCGTCGCCGGAGCTCCGGGGTTGAGGCTCGACGGGCTGATGACCGTCGCTCCGCTCACCGGTGAGTACGCCGGACGCCAACTGGAGGCGTTCGGGCGGTTGATGGATTTGTCGACTGACCTGCGCCGAGCCCATCCTGCTGCGAACATGGTGTCGGCAGGGATGAGTGCGGACCTCGAACAGGCCGTGGCAGCCGGAGCGACACATGTACGCGTCGGCACTGCGGTACTCGGCGTGCGCCCCAGGCTCGGGTAACGTCGCCAGGAAGTCGGACCACAGCAGAAAATATGGTCAATGCCGCTGAAGGCGGGCATAACGACCTCGTGGATCGCGGGCACTTGGCAGTCGTCAGCCGATCCACCACAGAGCGGAGGACTCAGAGCATGGCCGGCGCGATGCGCAAGATGGCGGTCTACCTCGGCCTCGTGGAGGACGATGGGTACGACGGCCGGGGTTTCGACCCCGATGACGACTTCGAACCCGAACTGGACCCGGAGCCCGAGCGGGACCGTCGACGGCACGAGCCGTCGCACCAGTCACACACCCCACATCAGTCTCAAAGGGACGAACCAGTACGAGTGGTGCAGCCTCCGGCCCCTCGCGAACCGGTGTCCCATTCCGCTTCGCTGGGTGCGGAATCAGGGCGTCCGGCGCGAATCGCGCCCGTGGCATCCATCACACAAGAACGCCAGTCCCTGGAGAAGAACGCACCGGTGATCATGCCCAAGGTCGTGTCGGAACGAGAGCCTTACCGGATCACCACACTTCACCCCCGGACCTACAACGAGGCCCGTACCATCGGGGAACACTTCCGTGAAGGCACCCCGGTGATCATGAATCTGACTGAGATGGATGACACAGACGCCAAGCGACTTGTCGACTTTGCGGCCGGTTTGGTGTTTGGTCTTCACGGCAGCATCGAGCGGGTGACGCAGAAGGTGTTCCTGTTGTCGCCTGCTAACGTCGATGTCACGGCGGAGGACAAGGCCCGCATCGCAGAGGGCGGGTTCTTCAATCAGAGCTGAGACAGACAGCCGCTAGAAAGCACGGAACAGGGGAGAGGGAAAGACAGACCATGAGCGTGTTCGCGCAGGTGATCTACATCGCGCTGATGGTGTTCCTCATCGTGCTCATCTTCCGGTTGGTCATGGACTACGTCTTCCAGTTCGCCCGCTCATGGCAACCCGGCAAGGCGATGGTGGTCGTTCTGGAGGCCGCCTACACTGTCACCGATCCACCGTTGAAGCTTCTGCGGCGGTTCATCCCGCCGTTGCGTCTCGGGGGCGTGGCGCTCGACCTGTCCTTCTTCGTCCTGATGATCATCGTCTACATCTTGATCTCTATCGTGGGCAATCTCGCGAGGTGACAGTGGACGATACGGTCTTGCCGACTGCCGATGACTACGTTGAGGTGAAGAGATGCCGTTGACCCCCGAGGACGTGCGGAACAAGCAGTTCACGACCGTCCGCCTCCGAGAAGGCTATGACGAGGACGAGGTCGATGCCTTCCTCGACGAGGTCGAAGCCGAACTGACGCGCCTGCTGCGCGAGAACGAGGACCTGCGCGCCAAGCTGGCCGCGGCCACGCGCGCCGCGGCGCAGAACCAACAGAACATGCGCAAGCCCCCCGAACAGGACCAGCAGCAGGGTGGCATGCAGCAGGGCGGCATGCAGCAAGGTGGCATGCAGCAGCAGGGGATGCCCCCGCAGGGCATGCCCCCGCAAGGCATGCGCGGTCCGGGTGGCCCGGTGCCCGCCGGCATATCGGGCCCGCCGCAGCAGCAGATGGGCGGCCCCATGGGCGGCCCGCCTCAGCTGCCGAGCGGTGCCCCGCAGTTGCCCGCCGGCCCCGGTGGCCAGGGTCAGGGCGGCCCGCAGGGTCAGGGTCCGATGGGACAGGGCCCCATGGGCGGTCCGATGGGCCAGGGCCCGATGCAGGGTCAGATGCAGCAGATGGGCCAAGGCCCGATGCAGGGTCAGATGGGCGGCCAGCCCCCCATGCAGCAGCAGATGGGCGGCCCCATGGGCGGTCCCATGGGCGGCGGCATGCCGCAGCAGGGCCCCGGTGGCGACAGTGCCGCCCGTGTCCTCTCGCTGGCCCAGCAGACCGCCGACCAGGCGATCGCCGAGGCCCGTTCCGAGGCCAACAAGATCGTCGGCGAGGCCCGTTCGCGCGCCGAGGGTCTTGAGCGTGACGCCCGAGCCAAGGCCGACGCCCTGGAGCGGGACGCGCAGGAGAAGCACCGCGTCGCGATGGGCTCCCTGGAGTCCGCCCGCGCCACGCTGGAGCGCAAGGTCGAGGACCTGCGCGGCTTCGAGCGCGAGTACCGCACGCGTCTGAAGTCCTACCTGGAGTCCCAGCTGCGTCAGTTGGAGACCCAGGCCGACGACTCGCTGGCCCCGCCGCGCACTCCGGCGACCGCGTCGCTTCCGCCGTCCCCGGCGCCTTCCATGGCCCCGGCCGGCGCGAGCGCCCCGTCGTACGGCGGCAACCAGGGCATGGGCGGCCCGCCGCCCGCCGGTCCGTCCTACGGCGGCCAGCAGCAGATGTCCCCGGCCATGACCCAGCCGATGGCGCCGGTACGGCCGCAGGGCCCGTCGCCGATGGGCCAGGCTCCCTCGCCGATGCGCGGGTTCCTGATCGACGAGGACGACAACTGACCGGCCTTTAGTACGCCTTCGGCGTCGGCAGCGTTCAGGGCGGGGCCCCGGATTTCGATCCGGGGCCCCGCCCTTTTTACGCGGGTTGAGCGCTGGATCACGTGAGTTGACCGTTGGGGCAGGTGAGTCGGCCGTTGGTTCAGGTGAGTTGACCGTTGGGCGTGAGAAAAGGGCCCGGCCTCCACGAAGGAGGCCGGGCCCTTTTCCCGTGCCGGTGGTGGTGCTTACGCCTTGTGCAGGCGGAAGACCAGGGACAGGCCCTCGTCGGTGAACGGGGTGCCGTAGCTGTCGTCGGCCTCGCCCTGGGCGAAGTCCGTGGCGAGGACCTCGTCGGCGATCAGGGCCGCGTGCTCGGACAGGGCCGCGATGACCGCCGGGTCGGTCGACGTCCAGCGCAGGGCGATCCGGTCGGCGACGTCCAGGCCGCTGTTCTTGCGGGACTCCTGGATCAGGCGGATCGCGTCACGGGCCAGGCCCGCCTGCCGCAGCTCCTCGGTGATCTCCAGGTCGAGGGCGACCGTCGCCCCCGAGTCGGAGGCCACGGACCAGCCCTCGCGCGGGGTCTCTGTGATGATCACCTCATCCGGGGCCAGCGTGATGGTCTCGCCGTCCACCTCGACGGACGCCGTGCCCTCGCGCAGCGCCAGGGACAGCGCGGCCGCGTCCGCGTTCGCCACGGCCTTCGCGACGTCCTGGACGCGCTTGCCGAACCGCTTGCCCAGGGCGCGGAAGTTGGCCTTCGCCGTGGTGTCGACCAGCGAGCCGCCGACCTCGCTCAGCGAGGCGAGCCCCTCGACGTTCAGCTCCTCCGTGATCTGCGCGTGCAGTTCCCGGTCCAGGGCGGCGAAGCCCGTGGCCGCGATCAGCGCGCGGGACAGCGGCTGGCGCGTCTTGACGCCCGACTCCGCGCGCGTGGCCCGGCCCAGCTCCACCAGGCGCCGTACGAGGACCATCTGCTTGGAGAGCTCGGGGTCGATGACGGAGAGGTCCGCCTCCGGCCACGCGGACAGGTGGACCGACTCGGGGGCGCCCGGGGTCACCGGGACGATCAGGTCCTGCCAGACCCGCTCGGTGATGAACGGGGTCAGCGGGGCCATCAGCTGGGTGACCGTCTCGACGACCTCGTGCAGGGTGCGCAGCGCGGCCTTGTCGCCCTGCCAGAAGCGGCGGCGGGAGCGGCGGACGTACCAGTTGGACAGGTCGTCGACGAACGCCGACAGGAGCTTGCCGGCGCGCTGGGTGTCGTAGGACTCCAGAGCCTGCGTCACCTGGTCGGTGAGCGCGTGGAGTTCGGACAGGAGCCAGCGGTCCAGGACCGGGCGGTCGGCCGGGGCCGGGTCCGCCGCGCTGGGCGCCCAGTCGGACGTGCGCGCGTACAGGGCCTGGAAGGCGACCGTGTTCCAGTACGTCAGGAGGGTCTTGCGGACGACCTCCTGGATCGTGCCGTGGCCCACGCGGCGTGCCGCCCACGGGGAGCCGCCAGCCGCCATGAACCACCGCACCGCGTCCGCGCCGTGACGGTCCATCAGCGGGATCGGGTCCAGGGTGTTGCCCAGGTGCTTGGACATCTTGCGGCCGTCCTCGGCGAGGATGTGGCCGAGGCAGACGACGTTCTCGTACGACGACTTGTCGAAGACCAGGGTGCCGATCGCCATCAGCGTGTAGAACCAGCCGCGGGTCTGGTCGATGGCCTCGCTGATGAACTGCGCCGGGTAGTGGGACTCGAAGAGTTCCTTGTTCTTGTGCGGGTAGCCCCACTGCGCGAACGGCATCGAACCCGAGTCGTACCAGGCGTCGATGACCTCGGGCACGCGCGTGGCGCTCTCGCCGCACTGGGGGCAGGCGAAGCTGACCGCGTCGATGAACGGGCGGTGCGGGTCCAGGCCCGACTGGTCGGTGCCCGTCAGCTCGGTCAGCTCCGCGCGGGAGCCGACGACCGTGAGGTGGTCCTCCGCGCAGCGCCAGATCGGGAGCGGGGTGCCCCAGTAGCGGCTGCGGGACAGCGCCCAGTCGATGTTGTTGTTCAGCCAGTCGCCGTACCGGCCGTGCTTGACGGTGTCCGGGAACCAGTTGGTGTTCTCGTTCTCCTGGAGGAGGCGGTCCTTGACGGCCGTGGTGCGGATGTACCAGGAGGGCTGCGCGTAGTACAGCAGCGCGGTGTGGCAGCGCCAGCAGTGCGGGTAACTGTGCTCGTACGGCACGTGCTTGAAGAGCAGGCCGCGGTCTTTGAGGTCCTCGGTGAGCTTTTCGTCCGCCTTCTTGAAGAAGACACCGCCCACGAGCGGGACGTCCTCGGCGAACGTGCCGTTCGGGCGGACCGGGTTCACGACCGGCAGGCCGTACGCGCGGCAGACCTTGAGGTCCTCCTCGCCGAAGGCGGGGGACTGGTGGACCAGACCCGTACCGTCCTCGACCGTCACGTACTCCGCGTTCACCACGTAGTGGGCGGGCTCCGGGAACTCCACGAGCTCGAACGGACGTTGATACGTCCAGCGCTCCATCTCGGCGCCGGTGAAGGACTCACCGGTGGTCTCCCAGCCCTCGCCGAGGGCCTTGGCGAGCAGCGGCTCGGCGACGACGAGCTGCTCTGTGCTGTCGGGGCCCTTCGTCGCGACGACGTAGGTGACCTCGGGGTGGGCGGCGACGGCCGTGTTGGACACCAGCGTCCAGGGGGTCGTCGTCCAGACCAGGAGTGCGGCACGGCCGGCCAGCGGACCGGAGGTGAGCGGGAAACGGACGTACACGGAGGGGTCGACGACCGTCTCGTAGCCCTGCGCCAGCTCGTGGTCCGAGAGGCCCGTCTGGTCGCGCGGGCACCAGGGGGCGACGCGGTAGTCCTGGACGAGCAGGCCCTTGTTGAAGATCTCCTTGAGGGACCACCAGACCGACTCGATGTACTCGGGGTCCATCGTGCGGTACGGGTCGTCGAGGTCCGTCCAGTACCCCATGCGGGTCGTGAGCGCCTCGAAGGCGTCGGTGTGCCGGGTCACGGACTCGCGGCACCTGGCGTTGAACTCGGCGATGCCGTACGCCTCGATGTCCTGCTTGTCGGTGAAGCCCAGCTCCTTCTCGACCGCCAGCTCCACCGGGAGGCCGTGGCAGTCCCAGCCGGCCTTGCGGGCCACGTGGTAGCCGCGCATGGTGCGGAAGCGGGGGAAGACGTCCTTGAAGACGCGCGCCTCGATGTGGTGGGCGCCCGGCATGCCGTTGGCCGTGGGCGGGCCCTCGTAGAACACCCACTCGGGGCGCCCCTCGGACTGGTCCAGGGTCTTGGCGAAGATCTTCTGCTCGCGCCAGAAGTCGAGCACGGCATGCTCCAGCGCGGGCAGGTCGACCTGGGCGGGCACCTGGCGGTACGTCGGCGTTGTCATCAGCGAGCTTCCTCCGGCGGACTTTCTGCCTTCCGTCCGGAGGGACGAGAGCTACGACTTTCCGTACGCCGTGTGCGGCGCGCTCCCGCGGTACCACCCTCCTTGGCTCCCCGGTGCGTCCAGCACACCAGTGAGCCCCCTCATTGGGGTCGCGATACCGGGTCTACCGGCCGCGGCTGGTGGGCTGCGGCTTTCTTCCGGCGGCTCCGGGGTGATCTTCACGTCGCGCTCGCCCCCGGGCTTCCACCGTCCCCGGGTCGCTCTGGGCTGCGTACGCCGCTACTCGTCCCCATCCACGCTTCTCGCTCCGGCAAGTGTACGGCGCCGCACGGACAGCGGCCGACCGGTTTTGCGGGGGCCTCGGCGAGAGGCTTGCGAACACGTTTCATGACTCGAATGGCGCTGAACACGCGTTCGATGTTCGAGGTGCCGGACTCGGCGGATTACCCGGCGGGGAGCTGGGCACAACGCATGAAGGCTTGCCGCGCGGGGCCAGGGGGGTGGACGAATCGGGCGGCGTGCCCCGTTGCCGCGGGACTCAAGTCGATTTATCGTCCCAGCACGATTCGCGTGCGTGATCACAAAATGTGAAGGGGCCGCGGCCATGGTGGCGAAGAAGACCGCAACGAAGAAGACCGCGGCGAAGAAGGCGGTCGCTACGAAGGCGGCTTCTTCGGAGAAGGCGACTGCGGAAGGGGCCGAGAGACCGGGGGCCGTCAAGAAGGCGGTGGCCGAGGAGACGGTGGCCAAGAAGAGCGCCTCGAAATCCACATCCACGGCGACGAAAAAGGCGGCGGCTACGAAGGCCACGGCTACGAAGACGACCGCTACGAAGGCGACGGCCGTCCCGAAGGCCACGGACACGAAGAAGACGGCCGTCAAGAAAGCGGCCGTGAAGAAAGCGGCCGTCAAGAAGACCGCCCCTGAGAGCACGTCGACGAAGAGCAGCCCTACGAAGAGCACCGCCGGCGCGAAAAGCGGTTCCACGAAGAGCACCACGGGCACGAATCGCACTGCGGGAACCAAGGGCACGACCGGTACGAAGAAGAGCGCGGCCAACAAGGCAAAGGCGGGCGCGGCGCAGGCCGCGGAGCAGACGGGAGCCACGACGGTGGTTGCGAAGAAGACTCCTGGCACGGCCACGGCGGCGAAGAGGGCCGTTCCGAAGGCGCGGGTCGCGGCGGTGCCCGGCGAGCTCGCGGTGCGCCCCGGCGAGGACCCCTGGACGCCCGAGGAGGTCGAGGAGGCCCGTACCGAGCTGCAGTCCGAGGCCGCACGGCTCAGCGAGGAGATCACGTCCACCGAGCAGGCCCTCGCCGGTCTGATGCGGGACTCCGGGGACGGCGCGGGCGACGACGACGCCGACACCGGCACCAAGAACATCACGCGCGAGAGCGAGATGGCGCTGGCCGCCAACGCGCGCGAGATGCTGATCCAGACCGAGCGCGCCCTGGGGAAGCTGGACGCCGGCACCTACGGCCTGTGCGAGAACTGCGGCAACCCGATCGGCAAGGCCCGTATGCAGGCCTTCCCCCGGGCCACCCTGTGCGTCGAGTGCAAGCAGAAGCAGGAGCGCCGGTACTGAACGCCGGTACTGAAGCCCCCGACAGGTGTGCCGTACCCTCATCCTGAGTTAGGCACCTAGGTCGAGGGACTCACGTGGCAGAGGCGGAGCGCATCATCGGTACGCCGGATACCCCAGAGGCGGCGGGGGCAGAGCCGGAGCAGGGTGACACCGCGTCGCCCCCCAGGGGCAGGCGCCGGATCGCCGTCCTGTTCGTGGTGGCCGCCTTCGCGTACACCCTGGACCTGGTCAGCAAGCTACTCGTGGTCGCCAAGCTGGAGCACCACGCGCCGATCGAGGTCTTCGGGGACTGGCTGGAGTTCCACGCGATCCGCAACCCCGGCGCGGCCTTCGGGTTCGGCGCGGCCTTCACGGTCATCTTCACGATGATCGCGGCCGCCGTGATCGTGGTGATCGCCCGGCTGGCCCGCAAGCTCTACAGCCTGCCGTGGGCGATCGCGCTCGGGTTGCTGCTGGGCGGTGCGCTCGGCAACCTCACCGACCGGATCTTCCGTTCGCCCGGCATCTTCCAGGGCGAGGTCGTCGACTTCATCGCGCCCAAGGGCTTCGCCGTCTTCAACCTCGCCGACTCGGCGATCGTGTGCGGCGGCATCCTGATCGTGCTGCTCTCCTTCCGCGGCCTGGACCCGGACGGCACCGTCCACAAGGACTGAGCGCGGATCCACGAGGGCTGAGCGCGGGTCCGCAGAGCCTGAGCGCCTCGGCTCGGGTAAGGCGGTGTCGGACCCGTCCGGCATACTCGACCGGGTGAGCACAGTTCCCGAGATCCGAAACCTGCCCGTGCCCGACGGCCTGGAGGGCGAGCGTGTCGACGCCGCCATCTCCCGCATGTTCGGCTTCTCCCGTACGAAGGCCGCCGAGCTGGCCGCGGCGGGGAAGGTCACGGTCGACGGCTCGGTGGTCGGGAAGTCCGAGCGGGTGCACGGCGGGGCCTGGCTGGAGGTCGAGATGCCGCAGGCGCCCGCGCCCGTGCAGATCGTCGCCGAGCCCGTCGAGGGCATGGAGATCGTCTACGACGACGATGACGTGATCGTGATCGTGAAGCCGGTCGGCGTCGCCGCCCACCCCAGCCCCGGCTGGACCGGGACGACCGTCATCGGCGGCCTGGCCGCCGCCGGGTACCGCATCTCGACGTCCGGTGCCGCCGAGCGCCAAGGCATCGTGCACCGCCTCGACGTCGGCACGTCCGGCCTGATGGTCGTCGCGAAGTCGGAGCGTGCGTACACCTCCTTGAAGCGCCAGTTCAAGGAGCGCACGGTCGACAAGCGCTACCACACGCTGGTCCAGGGCCACCCGGACCCGACCAGCGGCACCATCGACGCTCCCATCGGCCGCCACCCGAACCACGACTACAAGTGGGCGGTCACCGCCGAGGGCAAGCCGTCGATCACGCACTACGACCTCATCGAGGCGTTCCGCGCGGCCTCCCTGCTCGACGTGAAGCTGGAGACCGGCCGCACCCACCAGATCCGCGTGCACATGGCCGCCCACCGCCACCCGTGCGTCGGCGACCTGACCTACGGCGCCGACCCGACGCTCTCCAAGCGGCTGCGCCTGACCCGCCAGTGGCTGCACGCCGTCCGGCTCGGCTTCGAGCACCCCGCCGACGGCCAGTGGGTCGAGTTCGAGAGCGGCTACCCGGACGACCTCCAGCAGGCCCTCGACCTGGTGCGCGAGGAGACCTACGCATGAGTCCGACGTCGTACGCGGTGCGCGTCGCCGAGGACCCGGCCGACCGCGAGGCCTGCTTCGCGGTGCGCAAGGACGTCTTCGTCGTCGAGCAGGGCGTGCCCCAGGAGATCGAGTACGACGCGTACGACGCCGTAGCGACGCATGTCCTCGCCGTGCGTGAGGACGGGACGCCGCTCGGGACCGGGCGGCTGTTGTACGGCGAGGCGGCCGCGGCGAAGACCGGCGGGGACCCGGCCGTGGGGTCCCTGGGGCGGCTGGCCGTCACCAAGGAGGCACGGGGGCTCGGGGTCGGGGTCGCGCTGGTGCGGGCCATCGAGGACGCGGCACGCGCGCGTGGGCTGGCCGCCGTAGATCTGCATGCGCAGACGCATGCCCTCGGGTTCTACGAACGGCTCGGCTACGAGGCGTACGGGCCGGAGTTCGCGGACGCCGGGATTCCGCACCTGGCGATGCGGCGCGTTCTCTGACCGGTGCTCTGCGACCTGCTCTACAACCGAGGGGCGTCGAAAGAGCTGGTGGGGTAGGCGGCGTGGCAGGCTGGGGCGTCCGTTGTGTGAACGTCGAGATCCGGCCGGAGCCCTGACCGTGGATCAATTGGCCCTGTTGTTCGTCCTGTTGCTCGGGGCCGTGGTGAGCGTCCCGCTGGGGGACCGGTTCGGTCTGCCGGCGCCGGTGCTCATGACCCTTCTCGGGATAGTCCTCGCGGTGGCCGACTTCGTGCCGAACGTGAACGTCCCGCCCGAACTGATCCTGCCCCTGCTGCTGCCACCGCTGCTGTACGCGGCCGTACGGCGCACCTCCTGGCGGCAGTTCACGGCCAACATCCGGCCCATCTTCCTGCTGGCCGTGGCGCTGGTGTTCGTCACCACCCTCGCCGTGGCCGCCGTCGCGAGCGTGATCGTGCCGGGGCTGCCGATCGCGGCCGCGGTGGCGCTCGGCGCGTTGGTGGCGCCGCCCGACCCGGTCGCCGCGACTGCCGTCGCGGGGCAACTCGGGCTGCCGCGGCGGCTGGTGTCGATCCTGGAGGGCGAGGGTCTCTTCAACGACGTGACGGCCATCGTGCTGTACCACGTGGCGATCGCCGCCGCCGTCAGCGGGAGCTTCGAGTTCTGGCGCGCCGGGCTCGACTTCGTGCTGTCCGCCGTGGTCGCCGTAGTGGTCGGAGTGGCCCTGGGGTGGGCCACGAACAAGCTGATGTCGGCGCTCGACGACGCCACCCTGCAGATCGGGCTGACGCTGCTGGTGCCGTACGCCTCGTACGTCCTGGCCGACGAACTGCACGGCTCCGGGGTGCTCGCCGTGCTCACCACCGCGCTGTTCCTGGCGGAGTACTCCCTGGGTGCCGACGACGTGTTGACCCGGCTCGCCGGGGCGACCGTGTGGGATGTCGTGGACACGCTGGTCACCGGGGTCGCGTTCGGGCTCATCGGGCTCGAACTGCACAACGCGATCCGTACGGCGTCCGGGCGGTGGGGCGAGATGCTCGGCTGGGCCGCGGCGATCGTCGGGGTCGTGGTCGTCGTACGGCTGGCGTGGCTGCTGCCGGCGACCTGGCTGACGAAACGGCTGCACGCCAAGCGGGACTACGACGAGGAGATCCCGACGTCCTGGCGGGAGACCGTGATCATGTGGTGGGCCGGGATGCGCGGGGTGGCGTCCGTGGCCCTGGCGCTGGCGATTCCGCTGACCATGGACGACGGGTCGGCGTTCCCGGACCGGGACGAGATCGTGTTCATCGCGTTCGGGGTGATCATGGCGACGCTGGTGCTGCAGGGGCTCACCTTGCCGTGGCTGGTGAAGCGGCTCGGGGTGCGGGCCGACACCGACAGCGAGAAGGCGTTCGAGAAGGAGCTGGCGGTGCGGGCGGCGAAGGCCGCGAAGCGGAGGCTGCGGGAGATCGAGGATGTCGAGGAGCTGCCGGAGGAGGTGTCCGAGCAGTTGCTGCGGCGGGCGTTCGACATCGGGGTGCGGATCTCTCCCGAGGTGGGGGACGGGGAGCGGCGGGAGGCGTACGAGAAGCGGGTGAAGCGGGTGAAGCGCATGCGGCGGATCCAGGGGGAGATGATGAGCGCGGCCCGGCATGAGGTGCTGGCTGCGCGGAGCGAACCCGGGGCGGATCCGGAGATCGTGGACCGGGTGCTCCGGCATCTGGATGTCCGTAGCTTGAGGTGAGTGCTCTCCCACCTACGCACCGCCCGTACACCGTTGGCCGACAGGTGGGCGTTTGCCGTGGGGGGCGCGGCGCCGTCGGCGGCCTTCCGCCCGCGCATGGCAGTCCTGTAACGCGGGAGAGGAACGCCCGGTTCGCTTTGTAGGCTCGTCGCATGGCTCGCAACGTCGTAATCAGTGGTGGCGGTACGGGAATTGGGCTCGCCGCGGCGCATGCCTTCGCGGCCGACGGGGATCGGGTGTTGCTCCTCGGGCGACGGCGCGAGGTGTTGGAGAAGGCCGCGGTGCCGGGGGCGCTGACGTACGCCGGGGACCTGAGCGAGCCCGAAGTCGTGCGCGGGGTGGGGCGGTTCGTCGCCGAGGAGTTCGGCACCGTGGATGTGCTGGTGCACGGCGCGGGCGGTACCGGGGCGTTGGAGCCGGGCAGTGCCAGCAGTGATCCGCTGGACCGCGTCGCGCACGACTGGACGGTCAACTTCCGCATCAACACCCTGAGCGCCGCGCTGCTCACCGAGGCGCTGAAGCCGCGGCTCGCGGAGCCGGGCGGGCGGGTGCTGTTCGTGAGCTCCATCGCCGCGTACCGGGGTTCGGGGAGCGGGGCGTACGGCGGCGCCAAGGCCGCGTTGCATCCGTACGCCTATGACCTGGCCCGGGATCTCGGCCCGCGCGGCATCACCGTGAACGTGGTCGCGCCCGGGTACATCGAGGACACCGAGTTCTTCGGCCCACAGATCGACGCCGCCCGGCGTGAACGGCTCATCAACGACACGTCGACCGGGCGGGCCGGTACCCCGGGGGATGTCGCCGCGACCTTGCACTGGCTCGCGTCCCCGGCTGCCGGGCATGTGACGTCGCAGGTGATTCAGGTAAATGGCGGGGCTGAGCGGGGGCGTTGAGGGGCTGGGGCTGATCGGCTGGGGTTTGGTTCCGGTCAACGGCGGTGCCGCGCACGGGGATTGAGGTGCCGGTCACTGGCCTCGGCCCGGGCTCGGGCGTTCGGGGCGGGGGAGGGCTCTCGCCGGGCATGGGCGTTGCGACCTCGGGCCGGCTGGTCGCTCCGGCTGCGGGGGACCGGTTGCCTCGCTGGGCGTGCAGGTCAATGGTGGTACTGGGCACGGGTGTTGGGGTGCCCGGAGTTGCTCAGCCGTAGCCAGTTCCCGGTCGCTTCGCGGGTCGCCCGGTCCAACGACGTTGCCCAGCATGGGCGTTGAGGCCTTGAACCGGTCAGCCGCCAGAGGTGCCACCCCCCCCAACGGCAAACGCCCACCCCTCAACAGACGGTGAACGGGTGGGCGTGGGTGGGTAGTTCAGCCGTGGCCGTCAGCCGACCGGCATGCCCCGCCCCGCCCGATCCTCAGACCCGGTTGCCCCCCGGCGGCTCGTGAGCCGAGCGGGTGGCGCCTCCGTTGGGGGATGGGTCCTCGCCCGGGATCGGTGCCGCGTCCGTCGTGTTGACGCGAGGCAGCGCGTAGGGATGCTCCACGTACAGCCAGCGGATCATCTGTTCGCGGACCGTGACCCGTACCGTCCAGATGTCGTCCGCGTCCTTTGCCGTGACCAGGGCCCGGACCTCCATGGTGTTCGGGGTGGTGTCGGTGACGACGAGACCGTAGCTGCGGCCGTCCCAGGCCGGGCAGGCTCGGAGGATTTCGCGGAGCTGCGTGCGCATCGCGTCGACCGGGGCCGAGTGGTCCACCTGGAAATAGACGATGCCGGTCATCTGGGGGGTGCCGCGCGACCAGTTCTCGAAAGGCTTGGACGTGAAGTACGACACCGGCATGGTGATCCGGCGCTCGTCCCAGGTGCGGACCGTCAGGAAGGTCAGGGTGATCTCCTCGATCGCGCCCCACTCGCCGTCCACGACCACCGTGTCGCCGATACGGACCATGTCGCCGAAGGCGATCTGTAGTCCCGCGAAGAGGTTGGCGAGAGTGGACTGCGCCGCTACACCGGCGACGATGCCGAGGACGCCCGCCGAGGCCAGCAGGGATGCACCGGCCGCGCGCATCGCCGGGAACGTCAGCAGCATCGCCGCGACCGCCACCACGCCGACGATCGCGGCCACCACCCGCGTGATCAGCGTCACCTGGGTCCGGACCCGGCGGACCCGGGCCGCGTCCCGGGAGACGCGGGCGTAGCGGGCGTACGACGACTCCACGATCGCCGCCGCGACCCGGATCATCAGCCACGCGGTGGCGCCGATCAGCACCAGGGTGAGGGTCTGGCCGATGCCGATCCGGTGTTCCTCCAGCAGTTGTGCCTGGTCGTAGGAGGCTCGGAGGAAGGCCGCGCAGAGTACGAGCTGGTACGGGACCCGGCCGCGGCGCAGCAGGCCCCACAGTGTGGTGTCGTCGTGCCGGGCGTCCGCCTTGCGCAGCAGCAGGTCGGTGACCCAGCCGATGAGCAGCGTGAGGACGACGGAGCCGCCGATGACGATCAGCGGGCGCAGTACGTTCTCCATGTGTCCGACCGTACTGGCACGATGGCTTCATGAACATCATGCTCTTCCACTCGACGTACGGTCTCCGGCCGGCGGTGCAGGGCGCCGCCGAGCGGCTGCGCGTGGCGGGCCACGAGGTGTGGACCCCGGACCTCTTCGAGGGGCATACGTTCGAGACGGTCGAGGAGGGCATGGCCTTCAACGACGGGATCGGCAAGGACGAGCTGCTGAAGCGGGCCGTGCTGGCCGCCGCTCCCTACTCCGAGCGCGGTCTCGTCTACGCCGGGTTCTCGCTCGGCGCCTCCGTCGCGCAGACCCTCGCCCTCGGCGACGAGAAGGCCCGCGGGCTGCTCCTCCTGCACGGCACCTCGGACATCGCGGCCAACGCCTCCGTCGACGACCTGCCGGTCCAGCTGCACGTCGCCGAGCCGGACCAGTTCGAGACCGACGACTGGCTCAGCTCCTGGTATCTGCAGATGGGCAAGGCGGGCGCGGACGTGGAGGTCTACCGGTACGCCGGAGCCGGCCACCTGTACACCGACCCCGGCCTCCCGGACTACGACGAGGAGGCCGCCGAGGCCACCTGGCGGGTGGCCCTCGGTTTCCTCGACACGCTGTAACTACACGGGGTCGTACGTCCGTTCCACCTTCTGCGTGCCGCTGCGCGTCCGGTACGACCGCTCCCAGGACGAGGTCGCGGTCGCCGACGTGCGGTCGGACAGGACGTAGTAGTCCATCTGCGCCCGGTCGGCCGTGATGTCCAGGACGCCGTAGCCGTGGCGGTCCGTGTCGACCCAGTGGACGTGCCGGTTGGCGAGCTGGATGACCGGTGCGGCGAGCGCGGAGACCGTGCCCTCGGGGACCTTCACTATGTCGTCGAGGTTGTCGGAGGTCACGGACGTGATCACGAACTCCGTTGCCGCTGACGGCGAGAGCGGGTACGTGCCGGCGTCCACCGGCACGTCGTTGGCCCAGGACATGTGGATGTCCCCGGTGAGGAAGACCGTGTTGCCGATCGCGTTCGAGCGCAGGTGCGCGAGGAGTTCACGGCGGTCGTCGGTGTAGCCGTCCCACTGGTCGGTGTTGACGCCGATGCCGTCCTCCGGCAGGTCCAGCAGCTTCGCGAGCGGCTTGAGCAGGTCGGCGGTGAGCGAGCCGATGACGAACGGCGCGATCATCACCGAGTTGCCGACCAGCCGCCACTTGGTGTCCGACGCCTTCAACCCGGCCTTCAGCCAGTCGAGTTGGGCGCGTCCCGTGATCGTACGGTCCGGGTCGTCGACCGAACCGCTGCCCGAACTCGCCTGCTGCGAACGGAAGGAGCGCAGGTCGAGGAGCGAGAGGTCGGCGAGCTTGCCGAAGCGCAGGCGGCGGTAGGTGGTGCCGGCGATCGCCGGGCGGACCGGCATCCACTCGAAGTACGCCTGTTTCGCGGCCGCTTGACGGGCCGTCCAGGTGCCCTCGGCGCCCTCGGTGTGGTTGACCGCGCCGCCCGACCAGGCGTTGTCCGCGAACTCGTGGTCGTCCCAGATCGCGATGACTGGTGCTTTGGTGTGCAGCGCCTGCAGGTCCGGGTCGGTCTTGTACTTGCCGTGCCGGGTGCGGTAGTCGGCGAGCGTGATGATCTCGTTCAGGGGCGCGTGCGGCCGTACGACCGTGCCGCGCGCGGCGTACTCGCCGGACTTGTACTCGTAGATGTAGTCACCCAGGTGCAGCCACGCGTCGAGGTCGTTGCGGGCCGCGAGATGGCGGTACGACGAGAAGTAGCCCGCCTCCCAGTTGGCGCAGGTGACGACGCCGAAGCGCAGGCCGGACACGGTCGCGTCCGCCGCCGGCGCGGTGCGGGTGCGCGCCGCCGGGGAGTCGGTGCCGCCGGCCGAGAAGCGGAACCAGTAGTCGGTGGCCGGGGCCAGGCCGCGGATGTCGGCCTTGACGGTGTGGTCGGAGGCGGCGGTCGCGGTGAGCGAGCCCCTGGAGACGACGTTCGTGAACGCCTTGTCGGTGGCCACCGTCCAGCTCACCTCGGTGTCCGGGCCGAGCCCGGAGCCGGGGACCGCCTCGGCGGTGGGCGTCACCCGGGTCCACAGCAGGACGCCGTCCGGGAGCGGGTCCCCGGAGGCGACGCCGTGCAGGAAGGAAGGGGTCTCGGTGGCAGCCCCGGCGGGCAGTGCGGCGATCAGTGGGCCGGCCAGGACCGCGGTGGCGGCCGCGGCCTTGACGACCGTACGGCGGCGCGGGGAGGGCGAGTTGACGCTCTCGGGTGCTCTGTATCGACTGGTCACGAGCGACCAGGTTACTGATCAGTATTAACGAGAGCGGGCGAACTCGTAAAAGTTCGCCCGCTCTTCGGCTGTGCGTCTTACAACAGCGTCTTACAACAAGGCTCAGGCCTTGAGGGCCGCCGTGATCGCCGTGGTGAAGTCGGCCACCGTCATCGGCGCGTTCGTGCCGTCCGAGCCGGTCAGCGTCTTGCCGTCCATCTTCAGGGTCGGGGTGCCGGTCACCCCGCTCTTGTCGAACGTCGCGGACATGTCCAGCGCCCACTTGTCGTAGGTGCCGGCCTTCACGGCCTTCTGGAAGGCCGCGTTGTTCTTCAGGGCGGGGACCGTGTTCGCGACCTTGATCAGGTACGCGTCGTCCTTGAACTTGTCGGTCGACTCGTCCGGGTGGTACTTCGTCGAGTAGAGCGCGGTCTTGTATTCGAGGAACGCCTCGGGGCTGACGTTCAGCGCGGCACCCATGGCGCTCAGCGCGTTCTTGGAGCCCTCGCCGTTGTCCTTGTTGTCGATGAACGTGGCGCCGACGTACTGGATCTTGAACTTGCCGGCGTCGAAGTCGCTCTTCACGGTCGAGCCGACGGTCTGCTCGAACTGGGCGCAGATCGGGCAGCGCGGGTCCTCGTACATGACCAGGGTCTTCTTGGCGGTGCTCTTGCCGAGGACGACGGTCGTGCCGTTGGTGCCGGTGGTGTTGGCCGGCTTGACGAGCTTGTCGTCCTTCGCCGACTCCCAGTAGGTGGGCTTGTTGTTCTGTACGACGGCGTAGCCGATGCCGCCGGCTATCGCCAGGACGGCGACGACCGAACCGGCGACTATGAGCTGCCGCCTGACCTTGGCGCGCTTGGCCTGGCGCTCGCGCTCGGCGCGCAGCCGCTCACGGGCCTGCGTCTTCGCCGCCGCGCTGTTCCGCTTGCTCATGTTGGTGATCTCCATATGGGACGCGTACACGTCGTACGCGGAATACGTGTGGGGGACTGATGTGTGCTCAGGTACCTGTGGGGTGTTCAGACCGCGGGCAGGACCGAGCACGGCGGTCCACGCCGTCCCAGGGAGTGCACCAGCAGCCGCTCACGGGCGGTGGCCGTGCGGTGCGTGGCGCGCGGCAGCCGGCGGACCGGCGCGGTGCGTCGGCCCGACACCGCGGCGACGGCCAGGAGCAGGGGGCGGAAGCCCACCGCCGTTGCCGCGCGCAGCAGTTCGGAGATCGCGCGTTCGCCGCGGCGCAGATAAGCGGCGGCCAGGAGGCCGACACCGATGTGCGCGCCGAGCAGCAGCCAGGCGGCGGTGGCGTCGGTGTGCGTGAGCAGCGCCGCCGCCTGATGGGGGTTGTCGGTCATCCGGGCCAGCGAGGTGCCCACGCTGCCGCCGCTGCACAGCACGTCCAGGCCGACCGCGCGCAGCGGTCCGGCGACCGGGCCGCCCGCCCTGCCGTAGCAGGCGTGCTGGCCGGTGGTGAAGACCGTGTCGGCGGCCAGCTCCAGCGGGATCAGCAGTGCGGCGATCCGGCCGAAGCCGCGCTCGCGGCCCGCGAGCGCGTAGGCGATCACGAACACGGTGGCGGCGATCGCCGCCACCGTGCCGAGCGGAAGCGGGACCCGGGACAGCAGCACGTGCGACGCGGTGCTGAGCGTCACGACCAGTGCCGTGAACAGCGCCGCGCGTACGGCCCTGAGCTGGATCCCGGATATGTCCATAGCGGAGGTGAGTCTGTCATGTGCTCCGGTAAGGGACCCCTAAAGGGTTCCTGTGAGCGTACGGATGGTTACAGACCCGGAATCCGGCCGTTGCGGAACAGGTCGACGAAGGTCTGGTGGTCGGCACGCGCGCGTGCGCCGTAGCTGTGCGCGAAGTCGACGAGCACGCCCGCGAAGCCGTCCTCGTCGGCTGCGATCGCCGCGTCGATGGCCCGCTCGGTGGAGAACGGCACCAGGGACTCGCCGGACTGGTCGTCGGCCGCCGCGTGCATCGTGGCCGTGGCCCGCCCGAGGTCCGCGACGACGGCGGCGATCTCCTCCGGGTCGTCGATGTCGCTCCAGTCCAGGTCCACCGCGTACGGCGACACCTCGGCGACCAGCTGCCCGGTCCCGCCCAGCTCGGTCCAGCCCAGCCACGGGTCCGCGTGCGCCTGGAGGGCGCGCTGGGAGATCACCGTGCGGTGCCCCTCGTGCTGGAAGTAGTCCCGGATCGCCGCGTCCGTGATGTGCCGCGAGACGGCCGGCGTCTGGGCCTGCTTGATGTAGATCACCACATCGTTCTCCAGGGCGTCGCTGTTGCCCTCCAGGAGGATGTTGTACGACGGCAGCCCGGCCGAGCCGATGCCGATGCCCCGGCGGCCGACGACGTCCTTCACGCGGTAGGAGTCGGGGCGGTCGAGGGAGGACTCGGGGAGGGTCTCCAGGTAGCCGTCGAAGGCCGCGAGGACCTTGTAGCGGGTCGCCGCGTCCAGCTCGATGGAGCCGCCGCCCGACGCGAACCGGCGCTCGAAGTCGCGGATCTCGGTCATCGAGTCCAGCAGCTCGAAGCGGGTCAGGGAGCGGGCCGTACGCAGCGCCCCCAGCAGTGGGCCGTCGGCCGTGTCCAGCGTGAACGGCGGCACCTCGTCGCTCTTCGCGCCGGTCGCCAGCGCGTGCACCCGCTCGCGGTACGCGCCCGCGTACACCTGCACCAGCTCGGTGATCTGCTCGTCACTGAGCGCCTTCGCGTACCCGATGAGCGCCACGGAGGCGGCGAAGCGCTTGAGGTCCCAGGTGAAGGGGCCGACGTAGGCCTCGTCGAAGTCGTTGACGTTGAAGACCAGGCGGCCGTTCGAGTCCATGTACGTGCCGAAGTTCTCGGCGTGCAGGTCGCCGTGGATCCACACGCGCGAGGTGCGGTCGTCCAGGTACGGGCCGCCCCGCTTCTCGGCATCCAGGTCGTGGTAGAAGAGCGCCGCCGTGCCCCGGTAGAAGGCGAAGGCGGAGGCCGCCATCTTCCGGAACTTCACGCGGAACGCGGCCGGGTCGGCGGCCAGGAGCTCGCCGAAGGCGGTGTCGAAGACGGCAAGGATCTCCTCGCCGCGGTGCTCGTCGTTGAGCTGCGGAACCGACATCGCTCTGTGCCTCCTGGTACGGGTGGTGCGTGACATGTGACGGGTCTGTCGTCACCTTCCAACGCTCGAAGGTACGTGGGAGTGCCCGCCCGCCCGTCACCCGGCGACCGCCCCTCATCGAGACGCTTCGCGTCACAGTACTCATCTCTGATGTCAGTCCCGAGGCATAGGATTCGGTCTCGTCCCCCCAGACCGCCCGCCGCACTTTGTCGATCGTTTCCCCTGGAGGCCAAGCCGTGTCAAAGCCGCCGTTCACGCACCTGCATGTCCACACCCAGTACTCGCTCCTGGACGGTGCCGCGCGGCTGAAGGACATGTTCAACGCGTGCAACGAGATGGGCATGACCCATATCGCGATGTCCGACCACGGCAACCTCCACGGGGCCTACGACTTCTTCCACACGGCGACGAAGGCCGGGGTCACGCCGATCATCGGCATCGAGGCGTACGTCGCCCCCGAGTCCCGCCGCAACAAGCGCAAGATCCAGTGGGGCCAGCCGCACCAGAAGCGCGACGATGTGTCCGGTTCCGGTGGTTACACCCACAAGACGATCTGGGCGGCGAACAAGACGGGCCTGCACAACCTCTTCAAGCTGTCCTCGGACGCGTACGCCGAGGGCTGGCTCCAGAAGTGGCCGCGCATGGACAAGGAGACCATCTCCCAGTGGTCCGAGGGGCTCATCGCCTCCACCGGCTGTCCCTCGGGCGAGCTGCAGACCCGGCTGCGCCTGGGCCAGCCCGAAGAAGCCCTGAAGGCCGCCGCCGAGTACCAGGACATCTTCGGCAAGGACCGCTACTTCCTGGAGCTGATGGACCACGGCATCGAGATCGAACGCCGGGTCCGTGACGGCCTGTTGGAGATCGGCAAGAAGCTCGGCATCCCGCCCCTGGTGACCAACGACTCGCACTACACGTACGCGCACGAGTCCGTCGCCCACGACGCGCTGCTCTGCATCCAGACCGGCAAGAACCTCTCCGACCCGGACCGCTTCCGCTTCGACGGCACCGGCTACTACCTGAAGTCGACGGACGAGATGTACGCCGTGGACTCCTCGGACGCCTGGCAGGAAGGCTGCCGCAACACCCTCCTGGTCGCCGAACAGATCGACACCACCGGCATGTTCGAGGCGAAGAACCTCATGCCGAAGTTTGACATCCCCGACGGCTATACAGAGGTCACCTGGTTCAAGGAGGAGGTGCGCCTCGGGATGGAGCGCCGCTTCCCGGGCGGCGTCCCCGACGACCGCCAGAAGCAGGTCGACTACGAGCTGGACGTCATCATCCAGATGGGCTTCCCGGGCTACTTCCTCGTGGTCGCCGACTTCATCATGTGGGCCAAGAACAACGGCATCGCGGTCGGCCCAGGCCGTGGCTCCGCCGCCGGTTCGATCGTCGCGTACGCCATGGGCATCACCGACCTCGACCCGATCCCGCACGGCCTGATCTTCGAGCGGTTCCTCAACCCCGAGCGCGTCTCCATGCCCGACGTCGACATCGACTTCGACGAGCGTCGGCGCGTCGAGGTCATCCGGTACGTGACAGAGAAGTACGGCGCCGACAAGGTCGCCATGATCGGCACCTACGGCAAGATCAAGGCCAAGAACGCCATCAAGGACTCCGCGCGCGTGCTGGGCTACCCGTACGCGATGGGCGACCGCCTCACCAAGGCGATGCCCGCCGACGTCCTCGGCAAGGGCATCGACCTCTCCGGCATCACCGACCCCAAGCACCCGCGCTACGGCGAGGCGGGCGAGATCCGCGGGATGTACGAGAACGAGCCGGACGTCAAGAAGGTCATCGACACCGCCAAGGGCGTCGAGGGCCTGGTCCGGCAGATGGGTGTGCACGCCGCCGGCGTCATCATGTCCAGCGAGCCGATCGTCGACCACGCCCCGATCTGGGTGCGGCACACGGACGGCGTGACGATCACGCAGTGGGACTACCCGCAGTGCGAGTCGCTCGGCCTGATCAAGATGGACTTCCTGGGCCTGCGCAACCTCACGATCATGGACGACGCCGTGAAGATGGTGAAGTCCAACAAGGGCATCGACCTGGAGATGCTCGCCCTCCCGCTGGACGACCCCAAGACGTACGAACTGCTCTGCCGGGGTGACACGTTGGGCGTGTTCCAGTTCGACGGCGGCCCGATGCGTTCGCTGCTGCGCCAGATGCAGCCCGACAACTTCGAGGACATCTCCGCCGTCTCGGCCCTGTACCGCCCCGGCCCGATGGGCATGAACTCGCACATCAACTACGCCGAGCGCAAGAACAAGCGGCAGGAGATCACGCCGATCCACAAGGAGCTGGAGGAGCCTCTTGAGGAGGTCCTCGCGGTGACCTACGGCCTGATCGTGTACCAGGAGCAGGTGCAGAAGGCCGCCCAGATCGTCGCCGGTTACTCGCTCGGCGAGGCCGACATCCTGCGCCGCGTGATGGGCAAGAAGAAGCCCGAGGAACTGGCGAAGAACTTCACCATCTACCAGGCGGGCGCCCGGAAGAACGGCTACAGCGACGAGGCGATCCAGGGCCTGTGGGACGTCCTGGTCCCCTTCGCCGGCTACGCGTTCAACAAGGCGCACTCCGCCGCGTACGGCCTGGTCTCGTACTGGACCGCCTACCTGAAGGCCAACTACCCGGCCGAGTACATGGCGGCGCTGCTCACCTCGGTCAAGGACGACAAGGACAAGTCCGCGATCTACCTGAACGAGTGCCGTCGCATGAAGATCAAGGTGCTCCCGCCGAACGTCAACGAGTCCGTGCACAACTTCGCCGCCCAGGGCGACGACGTGATCCTCTTCGGCCTGGAGGCCGTGCGCAACGTCGGCACGAACGTCGTCGACTCGATCATCAGGTCCCGCAAGGCGAAGGGGAAGTACGGCTCCTTCCCCGACTACCTGGACAAGGTCGAGGCCGCCGCCTGCAACAAGCGCACGACCGAATCCCTCATCAAGGCCGGTGCGTTCGACACCCTGGGGCACACCCGCAAGGGCCTCACCGCGCACTTCGAGCCGATGATCGACAACGTGGTGGCGGTCAAGCGCAAGGAGGCCGAGGGGCAGTTCGACCTCTTCGGCGGCATGGGCGAGGAGGACACCAGCGAGCCCGGCTTCGGGCTCGACGTGGAGTTCACCACCGACGAGTGGGAGAAGACGTATCTCCTCGCCCAGGAGCGGGAGATGCTCGGTCTGTACGTCTCCGACCACCCGCTGTTCGGCCTGGAGCACGTGCTGTCCGACAAGGCCGACGCGGGCATCGCCCAGCTCACCGGAGGTGAGCACGGGGACGGCGCGGTCGTCACCATCGGCGGCATCATCTCGGGCCTCCAGCGCAAGATGACCAAGCAGGGCAACGCCTGGGCGATCGCCACGGTCGAGGACCTCGCGGGCTCCATCGAGTGCATGTTCTTCCCGGCGACCTACCAGCTCATCTCGACCCAACTCGTCGAGGACACCATCGTGTTCGTCAAGGGCCGCCTCGACAAGCGCGAGGACGTGCCCCGTCTGGTCGCGATGGAGATGCAGGTCCCGGACGTGTCGAACGCGGGCACCAACGCGCCCGTGATCCTCACCATCCCGGCGACCAGGGTCACGCCGCCCATGATCAGCAGGCTCGGTGAGATCCTCAGCCACCACCGGGGCGACAGCGAGGTCCGCATCAAGCTCCAGGGCCCGACCAAGACCACGATCCTGCGTCTGGACAAGCACCGGGTGAAGCCCGACCCGGCGCTGTTCGGCGACTTGAAGGTGCTGCTCGGCGCGGCCTGCCTGGCGGGCTGAGCAACAGGCAGCAGACGTGACTGAGGGGCGCATCCGTCGACGGATGCGCCCCTCAGTCGTTCAACAACCCTTGAAACAGGCCTCAGTTGTGGCCGAAGCGTTTCTGCTTGCCCTTGCGGGCCATGTCGCTCGGCGTCGCCTGGGATATGCGCTGCTCGGCCTGTGCCTCCATCGAGGACGACGTGGCCTGCTCCTGGGCGCGCTCCGACTGCGGCTGCTTACGGTCACGGTGCTTGTTCTTGGCCATGGTGATCTGCCTCCTGAGGGGGATCTAGGGGCCAGGGCCGCGACCAGATTCACATAGCCTGACGAAGAACGCATTTCGGATAATTACCGTGTGTGACATGGTTGGTACGAGAGAGAAGACCCGAAACGCCACGCCGAAGATCGAGTTCGGGCCGTTAACCCCTGCGCGGTCGGGCAGACTCGAAGCAAGCCCGAAGTGAACCGACCGGGAAGAGGGTGAGTCGCGTGGACCGCTGCATCGTCCTGGTGGACGCCGGGTACCTGCTGGGGGCCGCAGCAAGTCTCCTCGCCGGAGAGCCCTCGCGTTCCAGGATCACCGTCGATCACGCCGCCCTCATCCAGGGGCTGCGCGAGCGCGCCGAGTCCGACACCGAACGACCCCTGCTGCGCATCTACTGGTTCGACGGCGCCCCCGACCGCGTCCCGCAGCCCGAGCACCGCAGGCTCCGCGTCATGCCCCGCGTCACCGTCCGCCTCGGCGCCCTGACCCGCAGCGACGGCCGCTGGGCACAGAAGGGCGTCGACGCCGCCATGCACGCCGAGCTGACCGAGCTGGCCCGCAACCGCGCCTGCTCCGACGTCGTGCTCGTCACCGGCGACGGCGATCTGCTGCCGGGCATGATGGCCGCCAAGGAGCACGGCGTCGCCGTACACCTGTGGGCCGTGCAGGCCGCGGACGGGGACTACAACCAGTCCGAGGACCTGGTCGCCGAGGCCGACGAGCGGCGGGTGCTGGACCGGACCTGGATCACCAAGGCCGTACGGGCGAAGGACCTCGGCGGGGTGTGCGCCCCGCCGCCGGTGCCGCGGCCGGAGATCGCCGCGATCCTGTCCGCGCCGCTGCCCGAGTCCGCGCCGGCCACGCGTGAGCGGCCGGCCGAGGATGGCGAGCACGCGGTCGCGGAGGCGGGTTCGGAGAACGGTTCGCAGGAGCGGGTGCCCGCGCACAAGGGTGTGCCCACCCCGAAGGACCTGGCGAGCCTGAAGGCCCCCGGTGCCACCGCGCCCGCGCAGCAGCCCGCCAGCGCGACCCTGCGCTGGTCCTCCGACAAAGGGTGGGTCGACCGGCCGGGCGGCGCCGCCGAGTCGCCCGAGGTCGCCTCGATGCCGACGCTGGCGCAGCTGACCACCGCCGAGCAGCGCTGGGCCGACCGCGAGGAGGACATCACCACGGTCGGCGGTGACCCCTACGAGGTGGGCCAGGTCTTCGCCCGCCGCTGGATGGGCCGCCTCGGCGACCATGGCACCCACCTGCAGAAACTGTCCGGGATGTACCCGCGGGTCCCGCACCGCATCGACGGCGAACTGCTGCGCTACGCCGCCCGGTTCGGCCTCCTCGCGCACAAGGACGACCAGATCGACGAGCACGACCGGTACGCGATCCGGGCCGGTTTCTGGCGCGAGATCGACGTACGGACGGCGGCCGAGCACGCCCCTGCCGGAGAGTGAGCGGAGCCGGTCGGCCCGGTGGCCGGGCGGCCTCACGGCGGGACGGCTTTACCGACGAATGTGCCGTTCTCGACCGACCCGCGAACGGGCGGGGCTCCAGGACCCCGTAGTCTCGTCCCGTGAGTACGCGCGCGGGACAGGCACTTCGACACGGTGGGGATGTCGTGTGCGCGGTGCGCGGGCTCAGCAAGACCTACCCGGCGGTGCGCGGACGGCGTGGTGCGCCGGGCACCCCCGAGGTGCGGGCCACCGACGACGTGACCCTCGACATCCGCCGGGGCGAGATCTTCGGACTGCTCGGCCCGAACGGCGCCGGCAAGTCCACCCTCGTACGCCAGCTGACCGGGCTCATGCGGCCCGACGCCGGCAGCGTCGAGATCCTCGGCCACGACATCGTCCGCCACCCCGAGCGGGCCGCGCGGATCCTCGCCTACCTAGGCCAGGAGTCCTCCGCGCTCGACGAACTCACCGTGTCGCTCGCCGCCGAGACCACCGCCCGGCTGCGCGGCCTGGACCTGCGCGACGCACGGGCCGAGCGGGACGCCGTACTCGACGAGTTGGGGCTTACGGCCATTGCCGGGCGGCCGCTCAAGAAGCTGTCCGGCGGGCAGCGGCGGCTGGCCTGTGTGGCCGCCGCGCTGGTCGGGGAGCGGTCGCTGCTGGTGCTCGACGAGCCGACCACCGGGATGGATCCGGTGGCGCGCCGGGCCGTGTGGTCCGCCGTCGACCGGCGCCGGGCCGAGCGCGGGTCCACCGTGCTGCTCGTCACCCACAACGTCATCGAGGCCGAGACCGTGCTCGACCGGGTCGCCGTCATCGACCAGGGCAAGGTCATCGCCTGCGACACCCCCGCCGGGCTCAAGGAACAGGTCGCGGGCGAGGTGCGGGTCGAGCTGGTGTGGCGGGAGAAGCCGCCGCTGGACGTCCCGGAGGTCGCCGCGCTGCGGGACCGGGCCGTCGAGTCCGGCCGCCGCTGGACGCTGCGGCTGGCGCCCGAGGAGGCCCGGGTGGCCGTCGCCACGGTGACCGGCGGGGCCGCGTTCGCCGCCCTGGACGACTTCACCCTGGCCACGCCCAGCCTGGAGGACGTGTATCTGACGCTGGGCGGAAACGCGCAGGGGCTGGTGAAGGCATGAGTACACGGGCCGTCGTATCCGTATGGGACAGGGCGACCGCCGTTGTATCCGTAGGGGACAGGACGGCTGCCGGCGTCGAGAGGAGCAGCGCGACGTGAGTGTCGTATCCGCCGATGTTCTGCCGAGTGGTCCCCTGGCCGTGCCGGAGGCCACCGCCTCGGGCGCGGCCGAGCTGGGGCCCAGGGCGAGGCTGTGGCCCTCCATGGCCGCCGTGTACCGGGCGCAGCTGTCCCGGGCGCGGGTCGCGCGGATCCCGCTGCTGTTCGTGGCGACCTTCCAGTCGGTCGGCATCCTGATCATGATGCGCGGGGTCGTCGACGGCGGGAGCCACGACGCCCAGTTCGTCGTCGCCGGCTCGTCCGTACTCGTCGTCGCCTACGTCGGGCTCAACCTGCTCGCGCAGTACTTCGGGCAGCTGCGCGGCAGCGGCGGGCTCGACCACTACGCCACCCTGCCGGTGCCGCCCGCGGCCGTGGTGCTGGGCGCGGCGGGGGCGTACGCCTCCTTCACCGTGCCCGGGACCGTGCTGACCGCAGTCTTCGGGTGCGTGCTGTTCGGGCTGCCGATGGGGAACATCTGGATCCTGGCGGCGGTGATCCCGCTCGCCGGGGCCGCGCTCGCCGGGCTCGGGGCGGCCCTCGGGCTGCTTGCTCCTCGGCCCGAACTCGCCACGCTGCTCGGGCAGTTGGGCATGTCCGCGGCCTTGCTGCTGGGTGTGCTGCCGGCTGATCGGATGCCGGACGCGGTGCGGTTCCTGCGGGATCTGGTGCCCTCGACGTACGGCGTGGAGGCGTTCGCGCAGACCTTCGCGGCGCATCCGGACTGGGCGCTCGTCCTCGGTGACCTCGCCGTATGCGCCGGGGTCGGGGGCGTTTCGCTGGCCGTCGCCGCCTGGGCGTACCGTCGGGCTGCCGTCCGGTGACGCGCCGCACAGCCGGGCCTGGCACGATGGCAGAGTGACCGCACCGCTGACTCCGCCTCCGCCGCCGCGTGACCAGTCCCCGCACGACGCGTGGCAGCCGCCGGGTGACCCGGGCACCTCGGGTGACCCGGGTGCCTCTGGTGCCGGGTATCCCGCGTATCCCCCGCAGGACGCGTCCTACGGCCAGGACGGGCCCGGGATCAAGACCGAGCTGATCGAGGCCGTGGTCGTCACGGTCGCCTCGGCGGTCGGTGGGCTGTTGCTCGGGGTGCTGTGGTGGTGGCTGGCGCCGCATGTGCCGCTCGTCGGGGACATCGTCGACAAGAGCTGGGTCGTCTACCTCAAGGACTCCGAGGGCGAGCAGGCCGTGGGGGTGGACGGAACGTTCACTCTGCTCGCGGTGGCTTTTGGGGTCGTGAGCGCGCTTGTCGTCTTTTTGGTGCGGCGGCGTGGGGGAGTGCCGCTGGTCGCTGCGCTGGCCTTGGGTGGGCTGCTCGCCTCGTTCCTCGCCTGGCGGCTGGGGATGTGGTTCGGGCCGACCAAGGATGTGCTCGCGCACGCGAAGGCCGTGGGTAAGGGGGTTACGTTTTCTGCGCCGCTGAAGTTGGGGGCGAAGGGGGCGTTGCTGGCCTGGCCGGTTGCCGCGCTGGTCGTTCATCTGGGGCTTACGGCGTTGTTCGGGCCTCGGGATCCTGAGCCGGGGTATGTGGCGCAGGGGGTCGGGCCTACGGATGGGTACGGGGCTCCTCTGTCCTAGGTTTCTCGCCCCCGCCGCCCCTACCCGTCCCATCCCCAGGGGCTGCCGCCCCTTCCGCTCCGCCTGGGGGCTCTGCCCCCAGACCCCCATCGGCCCTGAAGGGGCCTCGTCCTCAAACGCCGGACGGGCTGGATTTAGCCGGCCTGTGTTGAGAAGTCACCCCCCCCGGAGAGATGGCCCTGGAAACGCCTACGCCGGTCGGCGCCCATGATTGGCCCTGTGCTTCCGTACGCGCCACTTTCGTTTCCGTGTTTTCTTCGACATGTCTCTCGTGCTTAACCGAGGACAGGCGCGGCGTCGAGAGGCTACGCACGGCCGATGGGGGCCAGTACCGCATCCGTGAGGGTTTTCAGGTCCTCGGGGGAGAGCTCGACCTCCAGGCCGCGGCGGCCGGCCGAGACGCAGATCGTGGGGTGGGTGGTGGCCGAGGTGTCCAGGACTGTACGGAGTTTTTTGCGTTGGCCCAGGGGGGAGATGCCGCCTCGGACGTAGCCCGTGGTGCGTTCGGCGAGGGTGGGGTCGGCCATGGTCGCGCGTTTGCCGCCTACCGCCGAGGCGAGGGCCTTCAGGTCCAGTTGGCCTGCCACCGGGACGACCGCGACCGTCAGGGTGCCGTCCACGTCCGCCAGCAAGGTTTTGAAGACCCGGTCCGGGGAGACGCCCATCGCCTCGGCCGCCTCCTCGCCGTAGGAGGGGTGGGACGGGTCGTGGTCGTAGGCGTGGAGTTCGTACGGCACCCCGGCGGTCGTGAGGACGACTGTCGCGGGGGTGCCGCCCGACTGTTGTTGTTTTGGCTTCTTCGCCATCAAATTGTCCGGTTTCCGGGGTCAGTTCAGGCTTGTCGGGCCTCGGGTCAGGTCCGATGCCGGGAGGGACGGGAGGTTGCGGATGATGGCCGTCTCGGAGCGGAGGAGTTTCAGTTCGTCGCGTAGGCGGGAGGCGGTGTCGGGGGCCTGGAGGAGGCGTTGTTTGGTCGCCGTGTCGAGCATCATCGCCGCGGCTACCAGGTAGGAGACGACCGCCGGTTCGTCCGGGAGTTCGGCCTCGCCGGTCGACAGGGTGCGCTCGCGGGCGCCTGCCAAGCGTTTCTGGTACTGGCGGAACGCGCGTAGCACGCCCTCAGCGAGCGCGCCCGCCTCGTCGCCCTTCTCCTCGGTCAGCTCCTCCAGCTCGGCCGTCAGGAACGGGCCCGAGGCGTCCACGGAGAGCAGACGCATGCGGGTCGTGCCCGTCGCCAGTACCTCGAAGCTGCCGTCGGCGCGCTCGCGGATCGTGGCCGCGTCGGCCACGCAGCCCACCGAGTGGAAGGCCTTGAGCGGGTCGGGGCCGAAGCCGGCGGCGGGGCCGCGTTCGGGCACGGCCGTCTGGTCGGGCATGCCCGGGGCGGTCGATGCCACCTCGTGGCCGTCGCGGATGGCCACGACGGCGAATCGGCGCGAATCCTCCTCAGGGGTCTTGAGCAGATCGCGCATCATGGCGCGATAGCGCTCCTCGAAAATGTTCAGAGGAAGCACGAGCCCCGGGAACAGAACCGAGTTCAGGGGGAAGAGCGGCAGCCGGACGGTGGTCACGGCGCAAAAGCCTAATGGTCGCCGGAGCGGGCACGTCCGCCGTGCTCACTCCGTGGATACCCGGGTGCGTCCTCGAAGGCCCACGGCTGCGCCGGAATCGCCCGCAGAGCGGGGGGAACCGGGCCGCCGAGGGGGACGTCCGAGGCGACCGCTATCCGTACGCCGTCCCGGATTTCGAGGAACTGGCCCAGCGGGTCGTCGGAGATCCGGTCCCAGGGGAACGACGTGGCGTACGGGCCGATCAGGCGGAGTTGGTCCAAGGCGTCCGTCCAGCGTTCGAGGCGGATGAGGACGTACGTGAGGAGGTTGCGGACCTCTGCGGGCCACGGGTCCGCCGCCGCGTACGTGGCCGAGAGGGCGATGGCCAGGTCGGCCGCCGCGTCCAGGCGGGCGCGGGGGACCGTGGGAGCGCAGCCGTCGGTCAGGCACGCGAAGGCCACGCGTACCGGCAGGGCCTGGACGAGTGAGCCGGGCAGGGCGTCCTGGGCGGCCGGTTCGGCGAAGTCGAAGCACTCGCGGTGGGAGCAGCGGGCGGTGTGGGGCGTGTCGCCCCACTGCGCGCAGCAGGCCGCCGACAGGTACTGGAGGGCCGCCACATGGCAGCCGTAGTGGTGCGGGGAGCGGCGGACCGCCTCGCCCCACAGCCGTTCGAACTCGGCGTGCCCGGCGTTCGTGCCCCGCGCCCGGTCCAGGGCGATGCGCCACGGCACCGGGTCGTGCGGCTCGGCCTCGGCCGCCGCCGTGATCAGCGGGCTCAGCTCGCGGAGCAGTTCGGCGCGGGCCGGCGACTCCCAGCCGCGGTCCATCGCCAGCTGGGCCGTGAGGAGGAGTGCGTCCGGGTTCCGCGGGGCGGCCGCGCGCCAGTCGTCCAGCCACTCGGGGCGGCAGCGGGCGAACGCGGCGAGCCGGCGTGTGTGGCGGTCGCGGTCCTCCCACTCGGCGGCCGTGCGCGTGGCGGCGAGCAGGTCGGAGGCGGGCCCGTACTCGCCGCGCCCGGCCGCGACCAGCGCGGGGCCGAGCCGGTCGTCGGGCGCGTCGAGGAGGACCTCGTCGTCGGCCGGCAGCCGGGCGGCGAGCCGCGAGGTGTTCCTTGCCATCCGGGCGGTACGGATGAACGCGCGCAGCAGAGCCATGGTGTCGACCATTGAAGGACCGCCGATCCGGAGTGCGCCAGACCGTTTGACCACCCGGCTGAAAGTTGTACGCGCTTCGGTCAAGCCGAGGTAAAAGGTGACTGTTGCTCAACTGTTCGAGTGCTGTGCGCGAGACCCCGCAGGAGGGGTTCTAGCCGCGTCTGAGCAGCCGTGTGGCGCCCGCCGCGACCGTCGTGGCCAGGATCCACCCCAGCAGGATCAGCGCCACCGACAGCCACTGCCAGCCGCCGTGCAGCTGCCACTGGCCCGCCTGCCCCAGGTCGATCACCGGCAGCAGCAGGTCCAGCGCGAGCAGGGCGGGGCTCCACGGCGGATGCCCGTTCCCGCTCACCGGCGCGTGGGCGGCGTGCGCGAAGGCCAGCGAGCTCGCCGCCCACAGCACCGCCATCCATACGGCGGCCCGGCCCGGCCGGTACCCGTAGGCGACCGTCCAGTCCTGCACGACCCCCCACACCTTGGCCGCGACCGGCAGGCTCTCCCGGCGCCGCCGCTGCTTGGCGAGCAGCACCTCGCGCGCGTCCTCGTCCTCACCGGCGTTGCGCAGCACGGTCGCGAGACGTTCGTACGGCTCCGGGGCGTACTCGGGGGTCGCCGCGGCCACCCAGCCGAGGCGGTCGTCCAGCGGGAACGGGCCCTGCGGTACGAGGTTCTCGTACGCGAAGCCGCCCATGTGCAGGTTGCCCGGACCTGGCCAACTGCTCGCCCGGTCAATGAGGTTGACGACCCGCGCCCCCGACAGCACCACCTTGCCGCGCTGCGGCCGCTCCCCGAGGAAGCGCAACTCCGGCGCCTGGATCCGCAGCAGCGACAGTTCCTGGTCGTCCGTGAAGGTGAACCGGGCCCGCTCCAGGTCCACCGCGTCCCCGAACCGCCCGTCGTCCAGCCGCACCCCGCCCTGGCACGAGAAACGCTGGATACGCGTCCCGCGCGCGGGAGTTGTGCCGCTCAGCCAGGGGCCGCCGACACCGGCCGGGGTCAGGTACAGGGTGCGGCCCACGGTCAACTGGGGCGCGTTCAGGGCGAGTCGGCTGTACGGGTTCGCCAGCCGGGCGCCGCGCAGGCTCAGCGAGACGCCCACCTTGGCACTGCGCAAGCTCAACTCACCGTGCGATTCCAGGAGTTCGGCCTGCAGATCCTGGCCCACGGTCATGCCGTCGGCGGCGATCGAACGCCCGGTGCGGTCCCGGTAGACGATCGCCTGGTTCAGCAGCAGATCGGTGCCGATGTGCGCGTCGGTCAGCCGGACGCCGTTGTGGAAGCGGCAGCGCGGCAGATGCAGGTCACCCTCCGTGTGCACCCGCGCCGCCTCCAGCCGCGGCACCGAGCAGTCCACCAGCCGTACGGTCTGGAAGCGGGCCTCCGGCAGCAGCACCTCCCGCTCGAAACGGCAGCCCTTCAGCTCGACGTACGGCGTGACGGTGCCGCCCGCCAGGTCCAGGACGCCGCTGATCTGCACACCGGTGAGCTTCAGGGAGGCCACCCGGCCCGACAGCGCGGGCGGTCCGTCGAGGAGCAGCCAGCACACGAACCGCGCCCGCACGGTCCGCTCGGGGCCCCACGGATGTCCGCCGTGCGGATCGTCGACGACACTGTCGCCGCTGCTCAGGTCGTACACGCTGCCGTTGCGGAAGGCCTGCCACATACCGGCCTCGGCGGCGGTCGCATCGTCCGGCACATCCCCCGCGCGGATGCCGGCACCCTCGGTCACTGCTCTTTCATCCCTCTCAACTACTCACGGGTTTCGCACAGCTGTTCATGCCCGCTCCGTGACGCCCGGAACACTAGACGTGAAGGGGATCTTCCGGGTTCCGGCCACGTTCTGTATCAGCCATTGATATGCGGGAGCAGCGCCCGATCGCCGTCTGCGAGAATTGCTCTGTGATCTCCCGAATCGATCTGCGCGGCGACGCCCTCCCCGAGGGACCCGCCCTGCGCGACCTGCTGCCCCGAGCCGACTTCGACGTCTCGGCCGCCCTGGAGAAGGTGCGGCCGATCTGCGAGGCCGTGCATCATCGGGGCGACGCGGCGCTGATCGACTTCGCCGAGAAGTTCGACGGGGTGCGGCTGGAATCGGTACGGGTTCCGGCCCAGGCGCTCAGCGACGCGATGGAGCAGCTCGACCCGGCCGTCCGCGCGGCCCTGGAGGAGTCCATCCGGCGCGCCCGGCTCGTCCACCGCGAGCAGCGCCGTACGACCCACACCACGCAGGTGGTGCCGGGTGGTTCCGTCACCGAGAAGTGGGTGCCGGTCGACCGGGTGGGGCTGTACGCGCCCGGCGGTCGGTCGGTCTATCCGTCGTCCGTGATCATGAACGTGGTGCCCGCACAGGAAGCGGGCGTCCAGTCCGTCGCGCTCGCCTCGCCGCCGCAGGCGGACTTCGACGGGCTGCCGCACCCGACGATCCTCGCCGCCTGCGCGCTGCTCGGCGTCGACGAGGTCTACGCCGTCGGCGGCGCCCAGGCCGTCGCGATGTTCGCCCACGGCACCGAGTCCTGCGCCCCGGCCAACATGGTCACCGGGCCCGGCAACATCTGGGTCGCCGCCGCCAAGCGCTACTTCACCGGCAAGATCGGCATCGACACCGAGGCCGGCCCGACCGAGATCGCGGTTCTCGCCGACGACACCGCCGACCCGGTGCACGTCGCCGCCGACCTGATCAGCCAGGCCGAACACGACCCGCTCGCCGCGGCCGTCCTGGTCACGGACTCCGTGACGCTCGCGGACGCCGTCGAGAAGGAACTCGAACCGCAGGTCGCGGCCACCAAGCACATCGAGGACCGGATCGCCCCGGCCCTGGCCGGCCGGCAGTCCGCGATCGTCCTCGTCGACGGCATCGACGAGGGGCTCAGGGTCGTCAACGCCTACGGCGCCGAGCACCTGGAGATCCAGACGGCCGACGCGGCTGCCGTGGCCGACCGGGTGCGGAACGCGGGCGCGATCTTCGTCGGACCCTGGGCGCCCGTCTCCCTCGGGGACTACGCGGCCGGCTCCAACCACGTGCTGCCGACCGGCGGTTGCGCCTGCCACTCCTCCGGGCTCTCCGTGCAGTCCTTCCTGCGCGGCATCCACATCGTCGACTACACCCGCGACGCCCTCGCCGACGTAGCGCATCACGTGGTGACGCTGGCGGAGGCGGAGGACCTGCCCGCGCACGGCGCGGCGGTCAAGGCACGGTTCGGTTGGAAGGTGCCCGGCAAGTGAGCTTCGGAATCGACGATCTCCCCGTACGGGACGAGCTGCGCGGCAAGTCCCCTTACGGCGCGCCCCAGTTGGACGTCCCCGTACGACTGAACACCAACGAGAACCCCTACCCGCTGCCCGAGGCACTGGTCGAGCGGATCGCCGAGCGGGTCCGCGAGGCCGCCCGCGATCTCAACCGCTACCCGGACCGGGACGTGGTCGAGTTGCGCACCGAGCTGGCCAACTACCTCACGAAGACCGGGAGTTACCGGGTCGGCGTCGAGAACGTGTGGGCGGCCAACGGCTCCAACGAGGTCATCCAGCAACTGCTCCAGACCTTCGGCGGGCCCGGCCGTACCGCGATCGGCTTCGAGCCGTCGTACTCGATGCACGCGCTCATCGCGCGCGGCACGGGGACGGGCTGGATCTCCGGTCCGCGCAACGAGGACTTCACGATCGATCTCGCGGCCGCCGAGCGGTGGATCGCGGAGAACAAGCCCGACGTCGTGTTCATCACGACCCCCAACAACCCCACGGGCAACGCCGTTCCGCCCGAGACGGTGCTCGCGCTGTACGACGCGGCGCAGGCGGCCAAGCCGTCGATGGTGATCGTCGACGAGGCGTACATCGAGTTCAGCCACGGCGACTCGCTGCTGCCGCTGCTCGAAGGTCGGCCGAATCTCGTCGTCTCGCGGACGATGTCGAAGGCCTTCGGGGCGGCGGGGCTCCGCCTCGGCTATCTCGCCGCGCACCCGGCCGTCGTCGACGCCGTCCAACTCGTACGGCTGCCCTACCACTTGTCGGCCGTGACCCAGGCAACCGCGCTGGCCGCGCTGGAGCACACCGACACACTGCTGGGGTATGTCGAGCAGCTGAAGTCCGAACGGGACCGACTGGTGGGTGAGTTGAAGGCCCTCGGGTGTGAAGTCGTCGAGTCCGACGCGAACTTCGTGCAGTTCGGGCGGTTCGCGGACTCGCACACCGCCTGGCAGAAGATCCTCGACCAGGGCGTCCTGGTCCGGGACAACGGCATCCCGGGGTGGCTGCGGGTCTCCGCCGGAACCCCCGAAGAGAACGACGCGTTCCTCGACGCGGTCCGTGAGTTGCTGAGTTTTATGGGGGACACCCCCACACCCCCGAAGGAGCAGAGCACATGAACCGCGTAGGACGGGTGGAGCGGACGACCAAGGAGACGTCGGTCCTCGTCGAGATCGATCTCGACGGGCACGGCAAGGTCGACGTGTCGACAGGGGTCGGCTTCTACGACCACATGCTCGACCAGCTCGGCCGGCACGGTCTGTTCGACCTCACCGTGAAGACCGAGGGCGATCTGCACATCGACTCGCACCACACCATCGAGGACACCGCTCTCGCGCTCGGCGCCGCCTTCAAGCAGGCGCTCGGCGACAAGGTCGGGATCTACCGCTTCGGCAACTGCACGGTTCCCCTGGACGAGTCCCTCGCCCAGGTGACCGTCGACCTCTCCGGCCGCCCGTACCTCGTGCACACGGAGCCCGAGAACATGGCGCCGATGATCGGCGAGTACGACACCACGATGACCCGGCACATCCTGGAGTCCTTCGTCGCACAGGCCCAGATCGCGCTGCACGTGCACGTGCCCTATGGGCGCAACGCGCACCACATCGTGGAGTGCCAGTTCAAGGCCCTCGCCCGCGCCCTGCGCTACGCCTCCGAGCGCGACCCGCGCGCGGCCGGCATCCTCCCCTCCACGAAGGGCGCGCTGTGACCGGCCTCTCCAGCCTCCTGATCGTCGTCGGACTCTTCCTCCTCGGCGGGGTCTACTCCTTCGTCAAGCAGAAGATGCCGCGCCAGCTCATCGTGCTGGTCTCCATCGCCGCCGCGATGTGTCTGGTCGCGGGGGTCATGCGGTTGGCGGTGTGGAGTTGAGCGCGGCGAAGAACGCGTCCAAGAAGGTCGTCGTCTTCGACTACGGCTTCGGGAACGTCCGTTCCGCCGAGCGTGCCCTCGCGCGCACGGGTGCCGAGGTCGAGATAACGCGTGACTACGACAAGGCCATGAACGCGGACGGCCTGCTGGTGCCCGGCGTCGGCGCCTTCGCCGCCTGCATGCAGGGCCTCAAGGAGGCGCGCGGCGACTGGATCGTCGGGCGCCGACTGGCCGGCGGGCGCCCGGTGATGGGCATCTGCGTCGGCATGCAGATCCTGTTCGCACGCGGCATCGAGCACGGCGTCGAGACCGAGGGCCTGGACGAGTGGCCCGGCTCCGTCGAGCCGCTGCAGGCCGAGATCGTGCCCCACATGGGCTGGAACACCGTGGACACCCCGGCGGGCTCCCAGCTCTTCGCGGGCCTCGACGCGGACGCGCGCTTCTACTTCGTGCACTCCTACGCCGTCCACGACTGGTCCCTCGAAGTCGTGAACCCGGCGATGCGCGCCCCCCTGGTGACCTGGTCGACGCACGGCAAGCCCTTCGTGGCCGCCGTGGAGAACGGCGCCCTGTGGGCCACCCAGTTCCACCCCGAGAAGTCCGGCGACGCCGGAGCGCAGCTGCTGAACAACTGGATCGGAACCCTCTGATGCCTTCGAAGCTCGAACTCCTCCCCGCCGTGGACGTCCGCGACGGCCAGGCCGTCCGCCTCGTGCACGGCGAGTCCGGGACCGAGACCTCCTACGGCTCCCCCCTGGAGGCCGCCCTCGCCTGGCAGAGCTCCGGCGCCGAGTGGCTGCACCTCGTCGACCTGGACGCCGCGTTCGGCACCGGCGACAACCGCAAGCTCATCGCCGAGGTCGCCGGCGCCATGGACATCAAGGTCGAGCTGTCCGGCGGCATCCGCGACGACGACACCCTCGCCGCCGCCCTCGCCACCGGCTGCACCCGGGTGAACCTCGGCACCGCCGCGCTGGAGACCCCGGAGTGGGTCGCCAAGGTCATCGCCGAGCACGGCGACAAGATCGCGGTCGGCCTCGACGTCCGCGGCACGACCCTGCGCGGGCGCGGCTGGACCCGTGACGGCGGCGACCTCTACGAGACGCTGGACCGCCTCAACTCCGAGGGCTGCGCCCGGTACGTGGTCACCGACATCGCCAAGGACGGCACCCTCCAGGGCCCCAACCTGGAGCTGCTGCGCAACGTCTGCGCGGCGACGGACCGCCCGGTCGTGGCCTCCGGTGGCGTGTCGTCGCTCGACGACCTCCGCGCCATCTCCGAGCTGGTACCCCTCGGTGTCGAGGGCTCCATCGTCGGGAAGGCCCTGTACGCGAAGGCGTTCACCCTGGAAGAGGCCCTGGAGGCGGTGGCCCGGTGACCGAGCTACGACGCGTGTCGACCGGCGCGCCCTGGGAGGACGCCTTCGGCTACTCCCGCGCGGTGGAGCTGCCGAACGGCCTGGTGCTGGTCTCCGGGTGCACGTCGATAGTGGACGGCGAGATCGCCGGGGGCGGTCCCTACGAGCAGACGGTCAACGCGTTCAACGTCGCGTTCTCGGCGCTGGAGCAACTGGGTCTCGGCCCCGCCGATGTGGTGCGCACCCGTATGTACATCACCCACGCCCGGGACGTTGAGGACGTGGGCCGCGCACACAAGGAGCTGTTCGACGCGATCCGCCCCGCCGCCTCGATGATCATCGTGTCCGGCTTCGTCGACCCGAGCCTGGTCGTCGAGGTCGAGGTGGAGGCGTTCCGCTCCGGTACCGAGGGCGGAGGTTCCGCATGACCTTGGCCGTACGAGTCATCCCCTGCCTGGACGTGGACAACGGCCGGGTCGTCAAGGGCGTCAACTTCCAGAACCTGCGCGACGCGGGTGACCCCGTCGAGATGGCCAAGGTCTACGACGCCGAGGGCGCCGACGAGTTGACCTTCCTGGACATCACCGCGTCCTCCGGCAACCGCGAGACGACGTACGACGTGGTCCGCCGCACCGCCGAGCAGGTCTTCATCCCGCTCACGGTCGGCGGCGGCGTCCGCACGGCCGAGGACGTGGACAAGCTGCTGCGCGCGGGCGCGGACAAGGTCGGCGTGAACACGGCGGCGATCACCCGCCCCGACCTGATCCGGGAGATCGCTGAGCGGTTCGGGCGGCAGGTGCTGGTGCTGTCCGTGGACGCGCGCCGTACGGAGTCGGGTTCCTTCGAGGTCACCACCCACGGCGGCCGCAAGGGCACCGGCATCGACGCCGTCGAATGGGCGCACAGGGCGGCCGAGTTGGGGGCGGGCGAGATCCTGCTCAACTCGATGGACGCGGACGGCACGAAGGACGGCTACGACCTGGAGATGATCGCGGCGGTCCGCAAGCACGTGACCGTGCCGGTCATCGCCTCCGGGGGCGCGGGCAAGCTCGCGGACTTTCCGCCGGCGGTGGCCGCGGGCGCGGACGCGGTGCTGGCGGCTTCCGTCTTCCACTTCGGGGATCTGCGGATCGGCGAGGTCAAGCAGGCGTTGAGGGAAGCGGGTCACCCGGTGCGGTGACTTCCGGCGTGGTGACTTTCGGCTCGGTGCCTTCCCGGTTCGGTGACTCCGTAGAGGCGTTGTAAGCCCCGGCTGCCTGGTGGTCGGGGCTTACTTGTGGGCAGATGCGGGTGCCTCCGGCATGGGGTGGGTGCCCTCGCCTTCGTCCCGAGCGTCCTCGTGGCGGTCGGCGTCGCCCTGCTCGTGGGGCTCGGGCCGAACTGCCCCACTGACCCCTCAGATCCCCAGCTGCTTGGCCTCCTGGAGCTTGGCGATCGCGTTCTCGTCGCCGTCCAGTTCCACCTTGGCCACGCTCTGCCGTCCGTGCGCGAACAGCAGCAGCTCCGAGGGCTCACCGGTGACCGTCACGACCGGCGCCCCCTTGTGGGCGACCGCCGTCTGGCCGTCCGGGCGGCGCAGTACGAGCCCGGTCGGCGCGGTGCGGCCCACCAGCCGGGCCATGCGCTCCAGGCGGGACCACAGGGCGTCCTGGAACACCGGGTCCAGCTCGCGCGGCGTCCACTCCGGCTGAGCCCGCCGTACGTCCTCCGTGTGGACGTAGAACTCGACCGTGTTGGACGCCTCGTCGAGCTGCTTGAGCTGGAACGGCGAGAAGCGCGGCGGGCCCGTACGGATGAGCTGGATCAGCTCCTCGTACGGCTTCGCCGCGAACTCCGTCATCACCCGCTCCAGCCGCGGCGCGAGCTGCTTGATCATGATGCCGCCGGCGGCGTCGGCGCGGCGCTCGCGCACCACCACGTGCGCGGCGAGGTCACGGGTCCGCCACCCCTCGCAGAGAGTCGGGGCGTCCGGGCCCGCGGTCTCCAGGAGATCGGCGAGAAGAAGTCGTTCACGCTTGGCGAAGGTCGACATGCCGTCAGCCTACGACCGCCGCCGGGGTCCGCACAGTGGACGCCCGGCCAGGACTGTCAGTGCGGCGCGGCACAATGGCCCCATGACCAGCACGCCCCAGCCCAGCAGCCTCGATCCTGATATCGCCGCCCGCCTCAAGCGCAGCGCCGACGGGCTCGTCCCCGCGATCGCCCAGCAGTACGACACCGGTGAGGTGCTCATGCTCGGCTGGATGGACGACGAGGCGCTGCATCGCACCCTGACGACGGGCCGCTGCACGTACTGGTCCCGCAGCCGCCAGGAGTACTGGGTGAAGGGCGACACCTCCGGCCACTTCCAGCACGTGAAGTCCGTCGCCCTGGACTGCGACGCCGACACGGTCCTCGTGAAGGTCGACCAGGTCGGTGCCGCCTGCCACACCGGCGCCCGCACCTGCTTCGACGCGGACGTGCTCCTCAAGGACGGCGCTGATTCCAGTGCCGCCCCCGTGGAAAAGTAGGGTCAGCCGCCATGGACCTTGAGACGTTCCGCAAGCTGGCCACCGACCGTCGCGTCATTCCGGTCACCCGCAAGCTCCTCGCCGACGGCGACACCCCGGTCGCGCTCTACCGCAAACTGGCCGCGGAGCGCCCCGGCACCTTCCTCCTGGAGTCCGCGGAGAACGGCCGCTCCTGGTCCCGCTATTCGTTCGTGGGCGTCCGCAGCGCCGCCACGCTCACCGCGCGCGACGGACAGGCCCACTGGCTCGGGACCCCGCCCGTCGGCGTTCCGGCCGACGGCGACCCGCTCGCCGCCCTGCGCGCCACCATCGAGACCCTGCACACCCCCCACCAGGAGGGCCTGCCGCCCTTCACCGGCGGCATGGTCGGCTATCTCGGCTACGACATCGTCCGCCGCCTGGAGAAGATCGGCCCGGGCGAGCGCGACGACCTCAAGCTCCCCGAGCTGACCATGCTCCTCACCAGCGACCTCGCGGTGATGGACCACTGGGAGGGCTCGGTCCTCCTGATCGCCAACGCGATCAACCACAACGACCTCGACACCGGCGTCGACGAGGCCTACGCGGACGCGATCGCCCGCCTCGACGCCATGGAGGCGGACCTCTCCCGCGCGGTGGCCCAGCCGCCCGCCCAGCTCCCGCCCTCCGAGCTCCCCGAGTACACCGCGCTGTGGGGCGGCCCCGACTTCAAGGAGGCCGTCGAGGACATCAAGGAGCGCATCCGCGCGGGCGAGGCCTTCCAGGTCGTCCCCTCGCAGCGCTTCGAAACACCGTGCATGGCAAGCGCGTTGGACGTGTACCGGGTGCTGCGGGCGACCAACCCGTCGCCGTACATGTATCTGTTCCGATTCGACGGCTTCGATGTCGTCGGTTCGTCTCCCGAAGCCCTCGTCAAGGTCGAGGACGGGCGTGCGATGGTCCACCCGATCGCCGGCACCCGGCACCGCGGCGCGACCCCGCAGGAGGACCAGGCCCTCGCCGACGAACTCCTCGCCGACCCCAAGGAGCGCGCCGAACACCTCATGCTGGTCGACCTCGGGCGTAACGATTTGGGCAGGGTCTGCGAGCCCGGCTCGGTCGAGGTCGTCGACTTCATGTCCGTCGAGCGGTACTCCCACGTGATGCACATCGTCTCGACGGTGACCGGCCGCGTGGCGCCCGGCCGTACCGCCTTCGACGTCCTCACGGCCTGCTTCCCGGCCGGCACCCTCTCGGGCGCGCCCAAGCCCCGCGCGATGCAGATCATCGACGAACTGGAGCCGTCCAGAAGGGGGTTGTACGGCGGCTGCGTCGGCTACCTCGACTTCGCGGGCGACTCCGACACCGCCATCGCCATCCGTACGGCCCTGCTCCGCGACGGCACGGCCTACGTCCAGGCGGGCGCCGGCATCGTCGCCGACTCGGACCCCGAGATGGAGGACCAGGAGTGCCGCAACAAGGCGGCGGCGGTCCTCCGCGCCGTGCACACGGCGAACCGGCTCGGGCAATAGGACGAGGGTCATATGAACCCCGGGTGACGGTTCGCCCGGGGTTGGAGCGATAGTGGACCACGTGACTGCTGCTGTTCCTCACCCCCGTTCCGAAGGCGAAGGCCCCGCGCGTGCCGGCCGCCGCAGCCTCGCCGTGGCCCTGATGAGCGGTGCGCTCGGCGCGGCCGTGGCCCTGCTGGCCACCCGTCAGCGCTGGTCGATGGGGACCGCGACGGTGGCCGGCGACGCGTTCCCGCTGTCCGCCAAGGGCAGCGACGTCACGGGTGTGCCCGCGGCGCTCGCCATAGTGGGCCTCGCCGCGCTCGTCGCCGTCTTCGCCGTCCGCAGGACGGGCCGCTTCGCGGTCTCCGCCCTCCTCGCGCTCTCCGGCGCGGGCATCGTCGCCGCCGCCCTCCTCGGCGCCACCGACAGCTCCGCGCTCGACGACAAGGCCGCGCAGGCCTCCGGCGACACCTCGTCGGTCGTCCACGCCTTCGACCACACCGCCTGGCCCTACGTCGCCGCGGTCGGCGGCGGCCTGATCCTGCTGGCCGGCCTGCTCGCCCTCCTCTACGGCCGCCGCTGGCCCGCGATGTCGGGCCGCTACGAACGCAACGGCACGCCTCGCCCCCGGCGGGCTCCCGTGGTGGACCCCGACCGCCCCGAGGACATCTGGAAGGCCCTGGACCGCGGCGAGGACCCCACAGGCGCGTAGCGCTCCGCTGGAGGGGCGAGGAAGCGTCCGTCGTCGGTCGGCTGCGGCGCCGCACATGGACACAGCCCAGCGCCCCTTTGGGGCACTGGCGCGCATCCCCCGGCCTACTCCGCGCGCCGCGCGCGGGACCACCCCGAAGCATCGCTTCCGCGCGCGTGCGGAACAATGAAGCGTGAGCGTCTGCTCACACACGTACACGGCAACGAGGAGCACGTCATGGCGGGCAACAGCCACGGTCACACTTTGGCCGCCTGGACCGGTACCACCATCATCTTCATCGGATTCTTGGTCGGCGGCGCCTTCATGGTCATGGCGCAGCCGATCGGCTTCTGGGCCGGTATGGCGATCGCGGTCGTCGGCGGCATCGTCGGCTGGGTCATGAGCGCGATGGGAATGGGCATGCCCAAGGACCGTCCCAAGGACCTGACCGAGCTGCTCGGCAAGCCGGCGCACGCCGACAGCTGAGCCGTAGGCAGTAGCTGTCAGCCACCACTTCGTGGAGGGGCGGTCCTGGTGCACCGGCACCGGGGGCCGCCCCTCACGCGCGCGTGCCGCGCGAAAGGGCCAGGGGGCACAATGCGAGACGTGAACGCCGACAGCCAGAGCATGCCGAAGACGCGCGCCCCCGGTCCCGGCCCAGGTACCGCCTCCGTGCTGAACCGCGTCGCCGTGCCCGCGGCCGTCCTCGCGACCGTCGCCGGGGCCTTCGCCTACGTCGGCGCGGTCGACCCGAACCAGCCCGGCCACTACCCCGTCTGCCCCCTGTATCGCTTCACCGGCCTGTACTGCCCCGGCTGCGGCGGCCTGCGCAGCGCGCACGAGTTCATCCACGGGGACTTCCTGGCGGCGCTCCAGGACAACGCGATCGCCGTAGTGGGCTATCTGGCCTTCATGGTCGTATGGACCGTCTGGGTGGTCCGTGCGGCGCGCGGCCGGCCCGCGCGGATCGAACTCGGCAGGGTCCAGCTGTGGGGTCTGGGCGCGTTGGTGCTGGTCTTCACGGTTGTCCGGAACCTGCCGTTCGGTGGCTGGCTACACCCTTGATCAACCGACACATGTCCAGGTAGTGGGACCGGCGTCAACCGGATGCGAGGCCTACGCCTTCCTCCGGATACCATCGAGTCAGATGTGACCATGGCTTTTCCACCGTCCGGAAGGGGGCCGCTCGCGTGAGTGTGCTCGACGAGATCATCGACGGAGTCCGTGCCGACCTGGCGGAACGGCAGGCGCGCGTCAGCCTCGACGAACTCAAGGAGCGCGCGGCGAAGGCTCCCGCGGCCAAGGACGGGGTCGCCGCACTGCGCGGCGACGGCGTCAAGGTCATCTGCGAGGTCAAGCGCTCCAGCCCTTCCAAGGGCGCGCTGGCCGCGATCGCCGACCCGGCGGGCCTCGCCGCGGACTACGAGGCGGGCGGCGCCGCCGTCATCTCCGTCCTCACCGAACAGCGCCGCTTCGGCGGCTCCCTCGCCGACCTGGAGGCCGTCCGCGCGCGGGTGGACATCCCGGTCCTCCGCAAGGACTTCATCGTCACGTCGTACCAGCTCTGGGAGGCCCGGGCCTACGGCGCCGACCTCGCCCTGCTGATCGTCGCGGCCCTGGACCAGCCGGCCCTGGAGTCCCTCATCGAGCGCGCCGAGTCGATCGGCCTGACGCCGATCGTCGAGGTCCACGACGAGGACGAGGTCGACCGAGCGGTCGACGCCGGCGCGAAGATCATCGGCGTCAACGCCCGCAACCTCAAGACCCTTGAGGTCGACCGCGGCACCTTCGAGCGTGTCGCCCCCGAGATCCCGGCCCACATCGTCAAGATCGCCGAGTCCGGAGTCCGCGGCCCCCACGACCTCATCGCATACGCCAACGCGGGCGCCGACGCGGTCCTGGTGGGCGAGTCCCTGGTCACCGGCCGCGACCCCAAGTCGGCGGTCTCCGACCTGGTGGCGGCGGGGGAGCACCCCGCACTGCGCCACGGCCGCGGCTGATCACCCGCTAGGCTGAGCCCCGATGACACTCACCCTGACCCCCATGGACCGGCACGCCCGCCTCGCGCGCGGCTGCCGTCCGAGGGGTTGCCGCGCCCCGGCCCGCCGGGTGCACGGCCGCAGGGTGCGCTACGTCATCGGTGACGAACCTGGGCAGGTCAACGGCCGTCGATGGCAGCGCCCCGTCAGGGGCGCGGGGCTGTATTTGATGTGCGGCTACCGCCGCGCGGGCGCGACCAGCCACATCGGTCCCGCGGCCATCTGAACAACCCCCGCCCCCACGGCGCTCAGTGTCTCCACAAACACTCACCGTGAGGTTTCCGCATGCCCAGCGAGTTCTTCATCCCAGACCCCGACGGTCAGATCCCCAGCGCCGAGGGCTACTTCGGCGCGTTCGGTGGCAAGTTCATCCCGGAGGCCCTCGTCGCCGCCGTGGACGAGGTGGCTGTCGAGTACGACAAGGCCAAGCACGACCCCGAGTTCGCCCGCGAGCTGGACGACCTTCTCCTCAACTACACCGGCAGGCCGAGCGCGTTCACCGAGGTGCCCCGCTTCGCGGAGCACGCGGGTGGCGCGAGGATCTTCCTCAAGCGTGAGGACCTGAACCACACCGGCTCGCACAAGATCAACAACGTCCTCGGTCAGGCCCTGCTCACCAAGCGCATGGGCAAGACCAGGGTCATCGCGGAGACCGGCGCCGGTCAGCACGGTGTCGCGACCGCCACCGCCTGCGCGCTGTTCGGTCTCGAATGCACCATCTACATGGGCGAGATCGACACCCAGCGCCAGGCCCTGAACGTGGCCCGGATGCGCATGCTCGGCGCCGAGGTCATCGCCGTGAAGTCCGGCAGCCGCACCCTCAAGGACGCGATCAACGAGGCGTTCCGCGACTGGGTGGCCAACGTCGACCGTACGCACTACCTCTTCGGTACGGTCGCGGGCCCGCACCCCTTCCCGGCCATGGTCCGCGACTTCCACCGCGTGATCGGTGTCGAGGCCCGGCGCCAGATCCTGGAGCGCGCCGGACGCCTCCCCGACGCGGCGATCGCCTGCGTCGGCGGCGGTTCGAACGCCATCGGCCTCTTCCACGCCTTCATCCCGGACGCGGACGTACGCCTCATCGGCTGCGAGCCCGCCGGGCACGGCGTAGAGACCGGCGAGCACGCGGCCACGCTGACCGCCGGTGAGCCCGGCATCCTGCACGGTTCGCGGTCCTACGTCCTCCAGGACGAGGAGGGCCAGATCACCGAGCCGTACTCGATCTCGGCCGGTCTGGACTACCCGGGCATCGGCCCCGAGCACTCCTACCTCAAGGACAGCGGGCGCGGCGAGTACCGCGCGATCACCGACGACGCCGCCATGCAGGCCCTGCGCCTGCTGTCGCGCACCGAGGGCATCATCCCGGCCATCGAGAGCGCCCACGCGCTCGCCGGTGCGCTGGAGGTCGGCAGGGAGCTGGGCAAGGACGGGCTGATCGTCGTCAACCTGTCCGGGCGCGGCGACAAGGACATGGACACGGCCGCGCGGTACTTCGGCCTGTACAAGACCGATGCCGAAGTCGCGGCGAACGCGGCCGACGTCGCGGAGATCGAGGGGGACGCCAAGTGAGCGGCAACATCCGGCTGTTGAGCGACACCCTCGCCGCCGCGAAGGCCGAGGGACGGGCCGCGCTCATCGCCTATCTCCCGGCCGGCTTCCCGACCGTGGACGGCGGCATCGCGGCGATCAAGGCCGCGTTCGACGGCGGCGCGGACATCGTCGAGGTGGGCCTGCCGCACAGCGACCCCGTCCTCGACGGTCCCGTCATCCAGACCGCCGACGACATCGCCCTGCGTGGCGGCGTCAAGATCGCGGACGTCATGCGCACGGTCCGCGAGGCGCACACGGCGACCGGCAAGCCCGTACTCGTCATGACGTACTGGAACCCGATCGACCGCTACGGAGTCGAGCGCTTCACCGCCGAGCTGGCCGAGGTGGGCGGCGCCGGGTGCATCCTGCCCGACCTGCCCGTCCAGGAGGCGGGGCTGTGGAGGGAGCACGCCGAGAAGCACGGGCTCGCCACGGTCTTCGTGGTCGCGCCCAGCAGCAAGGACGCCCGCCTCGCCGAGATCACCAAGGTCGGCACCGGCTTCGTCTACGCCGCCTCCCTGATGGGCGTCACCGGCACCCGCGTGTCCGTGGGCGCGCAGGCGCAGGACCTCGTCGAACGCACCCGGGCCACCACCGACACGCCCGTGTGCGTCGGGCTTGGTGTCTCGAACGCCCAGCAGGCCGCCGAGGTGGCCCGCTTCGCGGACGGCGTGATCGTCGGCTCGGCCTTCGTCAAGGGGATGCTGGACGCGCCGGACGACGCGGCCGGCGTCGAGGCGGTCCGCGTGCTCGCCGGTGAACTGGCCAAGGGCGTGCGCGGACAGGCGTAGCGCACAGGCGTAAAGGAACAACCGTCCCTCGTATGGGTGGACCTGGGACCGGGGAGGCGCGCTGCGCCTCCCCGGTTCGTTCTGCGGGGTGTGAGCGAGAAGAACCGTGACGGAAAGCGCACCGCCCGCGAGCGGCTGGCGGTCGAGCGTGAGAAGCAGAAGACCGCGGAGAGGCGGCGGCGCACGCTGATCGTGGCCGCGAGCGTCGTCTGCGTGCTGGGTCTGGCGACGGTGGTCGGCGTCCTCGCCGCGAACCACGGCAAGGACGACAGCGGCAGCAGTAGCTCGGGCCCCCTGGTGGCACCCTCGGGGGCGACCGGCAAGGACAGTCTGGCGATCCAGGTCGGCAAGGACAGCGCCAAGCCGACGCTCACGGTGTGGGAGGACTTCCGCTGCCCGGCCTGCCAGGCCTTCGAGACGGCGTACCGCTCGACACTCCACGAGCTGACCGACTCCGGGCAGCTCAAGGTGCAGTACCACCTGGTCACGATCATCGACGGCAACCTCGGCGGCACCGGCTCCAAGCGCGCGGCCAACGCGGCGGCCTGCGCCCAGGACGCCGGAAAGTTCCGCGACTTCCACGACGTGCTGTACGAGAACCAGCCCAAGGAGACGGACGACGCGTACTCCAGCAACGCCAAGCTGATCGAGCTGGCGGGCAAGGTGAAGGGCCTCGACACGCCCGCCTTCCAGAAGTGCGTCAACAGCGGTACGCACGACAGCTGGGTCACGAAGTCCGCCGCCGCGTTCCAGGCCGGCGGATTCACCGGCACCCCGACCGTCCTCTTCGACGGCAAGAACATCTACGCGGACCAGACGATGACCCCGGCGAAGCTGAAGCAGCTGGTCCAGGCGGCGAACAAGGGGTAGCGCGGGGTAAGCGGGCGGGCCGGTTTTCATACCGGCCCGTTATGGAGCCGTAGCCGGGCCGCTTGCCGCGGTCGTGGTCCGGCACGGTAGCGTCGACCCTGCCATGGAAACCATTGCCTACATTCCCAGCCCGTCGCAGGGGGTCGTCCACCTCGGCCCCATTCCGCTGCGTGGCTACGCGTTCTGCATCATCATCGGCGTCTTCGTCGCCGTCTGGCTCGGCAACAAACGCTGGGTCGCCCGCGGCGGCAAGGTCGGGACGGTGGCCGACATCGCTGTCTGGGCCGTGCCGTTCGGCCTCGTCGGCGGTCGCCTCTACCACGTGATCACGGACTACGAGCTGTACTTCAGCGAGGGCCGCGACTGGGTGGACGCCTTCAAGGTGTGGCAGGGCGGCCTCGGCATCTGGGGCGCGATCGCGCTCGGCGCGGTGGGCGCGTGGATCGGCTGCCGCCGCCGTGGCATCCCGCTGCCCGCCTGGGCCGACGCCCTCGCCCCCGGCATCGCCTTCGCCCAGGCCATCGGCCGCTGGGGCAACTGGTTCAACCAGGAGCTGTACGGCCGCGAGACGCACCTCCCCTGGGCGCTGCACATCACGTCCTCGACGGACGGCCGTGTCCCCGGCTACTACCACCCGACGTTCCTGTACGAGTCGCTGTGGTGCGTCGGTGTCGGCTTCCTCGTCATCTGGGCCGACCGCCGCTTCAAACTGGGCCACGGCCGGGCGTTCGCGCTGTACGTCGCCTCGTACTGCGTCGGCCGCGGCTGGATCGAGTACATGCGCGTCGACGACGCCCACCACTTCCTGGGCCTGCGGTTGAACGACTGGACCGCGATGATCGTCTTCCTGCTCGCGGTCCTCTACTTCGTGATCTCGGCGAAGAAGCGCCCGGGCCGCGAAGAGGTCGTCGAACCGGACACGGAGACGGACGCGGATGCGGATGCCCCCGCCGGTGAGACCGACGGTGACGACAGCGCGGTGACCTCGGAAGAGGAGCCGAAGGAAGACGCGGACGCCAAGGAAGCGGACGTGGAGAACGAAGTGGACGTGAAGAAAGACGAGGCCGAGTCGGCGAAAAAGGGCTGACGGCCGGTTCTACGACGATGAGGGCGCCCCGTGTCGCACGGGGCGCCCTCATCGTGTTCAGGTGCGGCGCGCCAAGGTGAGCGTTCGCTGCGCCGCCGCGACCACCGCCGCGTCGATGAACCGTCCGTCGGCGAGAGCCTGCGCGCCCTGTTCCCGCGTGGCCGCCTTGACGATGGTCTCGGCCTGTTCGATCTCCTGCTCGGTCGGGAGGAACGCGCTCTCGATGACCGGGAGTTGACGGGGATGGATCGCCGCGCGGCCCAGGAAGCCGAGGGCGCGGCCGTGCGCGCAGGAGGCCGCCAGGCCCTCCAGGTCGCGGATGTCCGGGTGGACGGACTGGGGCGGCGGGGCCAGTCCCGCGGCCCGGGCGGCGACGATCACCCGGGAGCGGGACCAGTCAAGGCCGGCGTCGTCGCGTACGCCCAGGTCGGCCCGCAGGTCCGCCTCGCCGAGCGCGATGCCGTGCACGGAGGAGTGCGCGGCGGCGATGGAGAAGGCCCGCTCGATGCCGAGGGCCGTCTCCAGAAGGGCGTACAGGGGGAGGTCGCGGGCCTTCTCCGCTACGGCTACGACGTCCTCCGCGGACGTGACCTTCGGGAGCCGTAGGCCGGACACGCCCGGGAGGGGCGCGAGGGTGCGGAGGTCGTCGGCGGCCCAGGGGGTGTCCAGGGCGTTCACGCGGACGTGGACGTTGAGTTGGGCTTCAGAGAGAAGCTCCGCCGTGGCCGCGCGGGCGTAGTCCTTGCGGTCCGGGGCGACCGCGTCCTCCAGGTCGACGACGACCACGTCCGCGCCGGCGGCGAGCGCCTTGGCGACGACCGGGGGGCGGTCGCCGGGGACGTAGAGCCAGGTCAGGGGGTGCGGGGTCACAGGGCGCCCGCCTGGCGGAGAGCGGTCAACTCGGTGTCGGTCAGGCCGAGTTCGGTCAGGACCGTGTCCGTGTCGGCGCCGTGGGGGCGGCCGGTCCAGCGGATCGCGCCCGGGGTGGCGGAGAGGCGGAAGAGGACGTTCTGCATGCGGAGGGGGCCGAGTTCGGGGTCGTCGACGGTGGTGATCGTGTCGAGGGCCTGGTACTGCGGGTCCGTCATCACGTCCCGAACGTCCTGGATGGGGGCGACCGCCGCCTCCGCCTTCTCGAAGGCGGCCAGCACTTCGGTGCGGGTGCGTTGCGCGATCCAGTCGCCGACCGCCGCGTCCAGGACGTCGGCGTGCCGGGCCCGTTCCGCGCCCGTCGCGAACCACGGCTCGTCGATCAGTTCCGGGCGGCCGACCAGGCGCATCACGCGCTCGGCGATCGACTGCGCCGAGGTGGAGACGGCGACCCAACTGCCGTCCGCCGTGCGGTAGGTGTTGCGCGGGGCGTTGTTCTGGGAGCGGTTGCCGGTGCGCGGCTGGACGTGGCCGAGCTGGTCGTACCAGAGGGGTTGGGGGCCCAGCGCGGTGAGGATCGGTTCGATGATCGCCATGTCCACCACCTGCCCTTCGCCGGTGCGGTCGCGGGCCGCGAGGGCCGTCATCACCGCGTACGCCGTCGCCAGGCCCGCGATCGAGTCGGCGAGGCCGAACGGCGGGAGGGTCGGGGGCGCGTCCGGTTCGCCGGTGATCGCGGCGAAACCGCTCATCGCCTCGGCGAGGGTGCCGAAGCCCGGGCGGTGCGCATAGGGCCCGAACTGGCCGAAGGCGGTGACTCGCGCGAGCACCAACTTCGGGTTGGCGGCGGAGAGTTCGGCCCAGCCGAGGTCCCATTTCTCCAGGGTGCCGGGGCGGAAGTTCTCGATGATCACGTCGGCGGTGGCGGCGAGACGGAGGAGGGTGTCGCGCCCGCCCGGTTTCGACAGGTCGAGGGTGATCGCGCGCTTGTTGCGGCCGAGCAGTTTCCACCACAGGCCGATGCCGTCCTTCGACGGGCCGTGCCCCCTGGAGGGGTCGGGCTTGGTCGGGTGCTCGACCTTGATGACCTCGGCGCCGAAGTCGCCGAGCATGGTGGCGGCGAGGGGTCCGGCGAAGAGCGTCGCGAGGTCGAGAACGCGCAGGCCTGACAGGGGAGTTGTGGTCGTCGTCTCGGTCATGAGGCGTACTGCTTCTCGATCTCCGCGCGGTACGGCATCGACGCCGTCGCCCCGGGCCGCTGCACCGACAGCGCCGCAGCCGCTGCCGCCCAGGCCAGCGCGTCCCGCATCGGGCGGCCTTCGGCGAGCGCCACCGCCAGTGCGCCGACGAAGGTGTCGCCCGCCCCGGTCGAGTCCACGGCGGTCACTCGGGGCGCGGGCACGGTGAACGGCTCGGCGCCCCGGGCCGCGTACAGACTGCCCGCCGCGCCCAGGGTGACGATCACCTCGGGCACCTGGTCGAGCAGGGCCGCCGCTGCCTCGCGGGGGTCGGTGCGGCCGGTGAGGGTGATGGCCTCGTGCTCGTTGGGGATCAACAGGTCGGTGGCGGCGAGGAGTTCGGGGGGTAGTGGCTGGGCGGGAGAGGGCGTGAGGATCGTACGGACGCCGTGGCGGCGGGCCGCTTCCGCGCCCGCGATCACCGCGGCGAGGGGGATCTCCAGCTGGAGGAGCAGGGCGTCGGCCGTGGCGATGGTGGCCTCGTCGCCGGGGGCGAGGTGGTCGACGGTGCCGTTGGCGGCGGGGATGACGACGATCGCGTTGCCGCCCTCGTCGTCCACGACGATGTGGGCGGTGCCGGACGGGCCCTCGACGGTGCGCAGATGGTCGGTGTCGACGCCGGAGTGTTCGAAGGTGGCGCGGAGTTGGGCGCCGTAGGCGTCGTTGCCGACCGCGCCGACGATCGTGACGTCCGTCGCGCCCGCGTGGGCCGCGGCGATCGCCTGGTTGGCGCCCTTGCCGCCGGGGATCGTGCGGAACTCCCGTCCCGTCACGGTCTCTCCGCGCTGCGGGGCCTTCGCGACGTAGGCGACGAGGTCCATGTTCGTGCTGCCGAGCACGGCGATGTGGGTCATGGGCGGGCGGTCTCCTGACGGGTGAGCCGGGCGAGGGTGTCGAAGCCGATGCCGTTGAAGTCGCCTACAGAGGTGGCGAGTCGGTTCTTGAGCGGGGTCGTCCAGCGGTCGGGGAGCGCGGTGTCCGAGAGGAGGGCGGCGATGCTGCCGACCGTCGCTCCGTTCGAGTCGGTGTCCCAACCCCCGGACACCGCACGGCAGATGGAGCCGGTGAAGTCGCCGTCCGCGTGGGTGAGGGCGGCGGCGATCAGGGCGGTGTTGGGGATCGCGTGGACCCAGTGGTGGGTGGGGGAGTAAGTGGCGTGGAGTTCGTCCACGACCTCGTCGAAGTCCCGGTGTTTCCGGGCCAGTTGGAGGGCGTGGTGAATCGCTTTGGCGAGGCGGGAGTTGGGCGGGACGACCGTGAGTCCGGTGCGCAGGCAGGTGTGGATGTCGTGGGTGCCGGTGGTCGCGGTGGCGATGGTGGCCGCCGTGAACATCGCCGCGTAGACGCCGTTCGCGGTGTGGGTCAACGTGGCGTCGCGGTGGGCCTGTTCGGCTGCCGCGCCGGGGTTTCCGGGGTTGGTCCAGCCGTGTACGTCGGCGCGGATCAGGGCGCCGATCCATTCGCGGAACGGGTTGCGGTGGCGGGCCGTTCGCGGGGGTTCCAGGCCGGTGAGGAGGTTGCGGTAGGCGATGCGTTCGGCGGTGAAGGTACGGCCTGCGGGGAGTTCGTCGAGCCAGAGCTTCGCCACGTCGGCGGTGGTGAAGTCCCTGCCGTGGCGCTGCAGCAACAGGAGGTTCAACAAGGGGTAGTTGAGGTCGTCGTCCTCGGGCATGCCGTCGATGTTCTCGGCCAGGGAGGTGGGGGCGGAGCGGCGGTTCCAGGGGTGGGCGGCGAGGAGGTCGGTGGGGACGCCCCGGGCGGTGAAGTAGGAGTTGAGGGGCCAGTTGCCGGTGGCTCGGGCGAGTTGGCGGATGCCGTCGAGGGGGAGCTTCTCCACGGGTTTGCCGAGGAGGCAGCCGACGGCCCGGCCCAGCCAGGCGGCCTCGAAGAGGGCCGGGCGGGGTGGGAAAGTGGCTTGTGGGGTGGGCCAGTTGGGGCAGAGGGCTTTGATCCGTGCGAGGTCGGTGGGCTCCTGGTCCGCCAACCGGCTGGGCAGGTCGGCCAGTTCGTCCAGCAGGTCCTCGGCGAGCAACCGGAGGTAGCGGGTGGGGGGTTGGGCCGACGCGCCCGCCCGTTCCGGTGCCTCCGCACCGCCCGCCGCCCGCCAGCGTGCCGCGATCGCCGACGGTTCGCGTCCGTCCTGAGCGGCCTGGCGCAGTTCGTGGCCGAGCAGGTCCTCCGGCTGGACCCAGGTCAGTCGGAGCACTTCAGCCCTCCGATCTCGGTGAACGCCGCCTCGTGGGCCCGGCGGCGGAGGACGTCGCGCTCGAAGAGCTCGCGGGTGACGGTGGCGAGGGTTGCGGCTGGTTCCCAGAGGTCCAGGCGGCTGGCTTCCGCGACCGTCTTCGACCAGTCCTGCGGGACCGGGGAGCCCAGGGCGCCGGCCACCGCGCCGGCCATCGTCGCGATCGAGTCGCAGTCCCGGCCGTAGTTCACCGAACCCAGCACCGCGTGGCGGTAGTCGCCGCCGGAGACCACCAACATGCCCAGGGCGACGGGGAGTTCCTCGATCGCCTTGGTGCGGGAGGGGCGGCGGGCGTCCAGGGAGGGGGCGCGGTAGTCGGGGCCGACCGTGTCGTACGGCGCGATCGCCTCCCGCAGGGGGGCCAGCGCCGACTCGAAGTCCGTGTAGCGGGCGGCCACTTCGCAGACCTGCTCGATGGCGGTGCGGGTGCCGTCCTTCGCCAGGGCGAGGCAGGTGGCCACGACCGAGTCGGGGGTGGCGCCCGGTACGCAGGCCGCGGCCACCGCCGCCGCGAAGACACCGGCTGCCTCGCGGCCGTACGACGACTGGTGGGCGCCCGCGATGTCGAGGGCCTCGGCGTAAGCGGCCGCCGGGTGGGCCGCGTTGACGAGGCCGACCGGGGCCATGTACATCGCGGCACCGCAGTTGACGATGTTGCCGACGCCGGCCTCGCGGGGGTCGATGTGGCCGTAGTGGAGGCGGGCTGCGAGCCATTTCTCCGCGAGGAAGATGCGCTGGAGCGGGATGGCCTCCGCCTCCAACTCCGGGATCCAGCGCGGGTTCTGCATCAGGTCCGGGACCAGGTGGTCGGCGATGGAGTAGGCGTCGAGGTGGTCGCGGACCTGGGCGTAGACCCGTACGAGAGCGTGGGTCATCAAGGTGTCGTCGGTGACGTGGCCGTCGCCCTTGTGGTACGGGGCGATGGGGCGGGCGGTGCGCCAGGCTTCGCCGTTCCAGGGGCCGACGATGCCGTGGACGCGGCCGGCGTGGCGTTCGAGGATCTGGTCGGGGGAGTAGCCCTCGACGGGGCCGCCGAGGGCGTCGCCGACGGCGGCGCCGACGAGGGCTCCGGTGATCCTTTCTTCGAGGCTGGTTTCTGGAGTTTCGGCTCCGGCTCCAGCTTCGGTTTGATTGAGTTCTTTAGGGTCTTTGAGTTCTTTGGGTGGCATGCACCGAATCATCCTCCTGGTGGGGGTGGTTGTGTGGCTTCCAGGAGTTCGGCGAGTTCTACGAGGTCGGTGCCGGTGAGGCGGGGGAGTGCGCAGCCGGAGAGGGTGCGGCAGGCGTCCCGCCAGGTCGATGGGATCGCCTGGCCGCCGCTGAGTGCTCCGGTGAGGGCGCCTGCGAGGGCCGGGGCCGAGTCGGCGACCCGGGAGAGGCAGGCCGCGGCGGGGACCGCCTCCGCGATACGGCCGCGGGCTGCTGTCGCCAACGCGAGGGCTACGGGGACGGTTTCGGCGGCCGCGATTCCGTAGCTGTAGACGTGGTCGACGATCTGGTGTTCCAGGAGGGGGATCAGGGCGAAGGCGTTGTCGCTGTCCTGGGCCAACTTCAGGGCGTGGCGGGCGTTGCGGCCGATCTCCGTGGCTTCCGGGAGTTCGGCGAGGGCTGCCGCCACGCACTCGTCGACGTCCGCGCCGACCAGGGCGAGGGAGAGGGCCGCGGCCATCGCTCTGGCGCCGTGGACCCCGTCGCCGTCCTGGGTGTAGTGGGCGTCGAACTCGGCGAGGGCGGCGGCGCGTTGGGGGTCGCCGGGGTGCGCCACCGCCAGGACGCATGCCCTTACGCAGGCCGCGTCGTCGAAGTAGTGGGGGTTGTCGTGGCCGGTGGCGGGTGGGCGGAGTCCTGCGGCGAGGTTTCCCAGGCCTGCCCGTACCGAGATGCGGGCGCGGAGGGGGAGTACGGCGGATTCGACCTCCGGGGCGCGGTCCGCCGCGGCGGCGACCTCGCTGGCGATGGCGTTCCAGGTGAGGTCGATCGCGGCGCGGGTTCTGCGTTCGCGGCTCAGGTCGCCCAGGACTGTGTCGTCGCCGGCTCGTAGTACGGCTTCTGCGGCGAACGCCGCCCATTCGGCGTCGTCGGAGGGGCCCAGGCGTAGGGGCTCGGGGGGTTGGTTCAGGGCGATGGGGACGGGGAGGGTGGTGGTCGCGTTCTGTTCGGCGAAGGTGTCCAGCTCGCGGGTGAGGCGGCGGGTCCACTCGGGCATGCGAGCAGCGCGGTGCCTCGCGGCGGGCCAACCGGCGGCATCCCCTGCGGCGAGCCCGAGCAGCAGCCCCTCGATCCGGCGGGCCTTGTGAACGGCCTCGGCTTCGCCATCGGCCTGTGTGCTCCCGCCCGCACCGCCCGTACAACTTTCGTCGTCGGGTGTGGGTGGATCCTGTGGGGCGGGTTCGCCATCGGCGGCCGTGGGTTGGAGCAGGTTGGGGTGGAGGCGAGGGCTGGAGGCGGGTGGTCCTTGTGGGGCGGGTTCGCCGTCGGCGGCTGGGGGTTGGAGCGGCTCGGGGTGGGAGTTGGAGGTGGGTGGTTCGTGAGGGGTGAACTCGCTGTCGGGTGAGGCGGGTTGGAGTGGCTTGGGGTGGAGGCGGCGGCCGGGGTCGGGTTGCCTCTGCGGGGTGCGTTCGCCGTTCGCGGCCGCAGGTGGTTCTTGCGGGGCGGCTTCGTCGTCAGTGGCTGGGGGTTGGAGCGGCTCGGGGTGGGAGTTGGAGGTGGGTGGTTCGTGAGGGGTGAACTCGCTGTCGGGTGAGGCGGGTTGGAGCGGCTTGGGGTGGAGGCGGCGGCCGGGTGTGGGCGGCCCCTGCGAGGTGCGTTCGCCGTTCGCGGCCGCAGGTGGTTCCCGCAGGGCGGCTTCGTCGCCAGTGGCTGCGAGTTGGAGCAGCTCGGGGCGGAGTGGGAGGCCGGGTGTGGGTAGCCCCTGCCCGGTGAACTCGCCCTCAGTGACCGCAGGTTCAATCCGTTGCGCCGTCGGCGCCAGCCCCTTGCCCTCGCTCTCCTCGCGGTTCACAGCTGCACCTCGTCCTCATCCGCAGCCAGTACGTACTCCCGTTTCTCCCGCTGATCGCGTCGGACCACGCCCCCCGTGCCCCACTTCCCGCCCTCCCCCGGAACCAACAACTCGGCGATGTCCAGCACATGGTGGCCGGCCATCGCCGGTAGGCAGCTCCCCTTTGCCGGGCCGATCGCCGACGCCCAGTCGGGCGGGATCGAGGACGCGCCCCGGGTCGCGCCTGCCAGGGCGCCCGCCACCGCAGCCGTCGTATCCGCGTCCCGCCCCATGTTCACCGCCGTGAGGACCGATTCCGTGAAGTCGCCGTCCGCTGCCGCGTATGCGCCGAAGGCGAGGGCCACCGCCTCGGGGGCCAGGTCGGTCCAGGGGTAGCCGCCGATGACCACCGCGGAGCGGACCGCTCGTTCGCCTCGGTGGGCCACCGCCACCGCTCGGCGTAGGGAGCGGGCCGTCCAGGAGTCGTCGGGGACTACTGCCAGGGCTGACGCCACCACCGCGATCGTGGGGGCTCCCGCCATCGCCGCCGCCACGCCCGCCGCGACCGCCTGGCCGCCGTAGATGCCCTCGCCATCGTGGCTCACCGAGCCGTCGATCGCGACGAGGCGGGCCGCTTCCGCCGGGCGGCCTGCCGCGAAGACGCCGAAGGGGGCCGCGCGCATGGCCAGGCCGTCGCTCCAGGCGTGGCGGTGTTGTGCCGAGATGGGGGCGGCCAGGCCTCTGCGGAGGTTCTCCAGGGTGCCGCGTTCACTGAAGCCCGCTCCCCGGAACGGGCCCTCGTCGCGGTCCGCGATCCACTCGTGCCAGGCCGCCTCCACATGGGTCGGCGTGAGGGCCGAGCCGTGGCGGGCGAGGAGGAGGCCGGAGAAGATCGCGTACTCCGTGTCGTCCGTGCCGGCCGGGTTCTCCGCGACGTAGCCCGTGATGCGGCCCCAACGGGCGCGGATCTCCGAGGGCTTCATGTTCTCCGCCGGTGCGCCCAGGGCGTCTCCCACCGCCAGTCCGAGCAGCGCGCCGCGCGCCCGTTCGCGGAGTTCGGTGGCGTTCTTGGGCGCCGGGACCGGGGGAATGCAGGCGATCGATGCCATACGCGGCCTCTCCTACGGGGTTCCCTCAGGGCGCCTCAGGGCGCGGAACCCTTTGCGGATGTCTCCCACGGGAGGCCTTCGGCAGAGCCTGACGGAGCGCAGCGTCACCCGGTCGACATCTGAACAACCCCCGTCACGGATGAGCGTTCGAGGGTAAACCCGCAGGTTAGCCCAGCCTTTCCTTGCTGGAGGGCGGGAAATGAAAGGCGTATGTTGAGTGTTGTCGAAGAGTAGAACCTGTCCAAAGTTAGCCTAACCTTAGGCGATTGCCGCCTCCTGGGGGATCACCGCATGGCCATCATCGAGACCGAAGCGACGCTCCACGAGGCGCACCGCGACAACCACACCCACCGTGACGTGAACGGCGGTTGGCTGCGCCCCGCGGTGTTCGGTGCCATGGACGGTCTCGTCTCCAACCTCGCCCTGATGACCGGTGTCGTCGGCGGTGCTGTCAGTCATCAGACCGTCGTCATCACCGGGCTGGCCGGGCTCGCCGCCGGTGCCTTCTCCATGGCGGCCGGTGAGTACACCTCCGTCGCCTCCCAACGCGAGCTGGTCGAGGCCGAGTTGGAGGTCGAGCGGCGCGAGCTGCGCAAGCACCCGGAGGACGAGGAAGGGGAGCTCGCCTCTCTGTATGTGTCCCGTGGGGTCGAGCCCGCACTCGCCCGTGAAGTCGCCCGGCAGCTTTCGCGCGATCCCGAGCAGGCCCTGGAGATACATGCCCGCGAGGAGCTGGGGATCGACCCCGGTGATCTGCCCTCGCCGCTCGTCGCCTCCGTGTCCTCCTTCGGGGCGTTCGCGCTGGGCGCGCTGCTTCCCGTACTGCCCTTCCTGCTCGGGGCGACCGCGCTCTGGCCGGCGCTGCTGCTCGCGTTCGTCGGGTTGTTCGGGTGCGGTGCGGTGGTGGCCCGCGTGACCGCGCGGACCTGGTGGTTCAGCGGGCTGCGGCAGCTCGCGCTGGGCGGTGCGGCGGCCGGTGTGACGTACGCCCTGGGCACCCTGTTCGGAACGGTCGTAGGATAGCTCGGCGCGCACTTATGCGTTGGGTCGCATAAGTAGCCGTTACTCGCTGGTTTCGAACGCTTAACCACTGGGCATGAGCCGTAAGCGCTGTGGGCAATGACGCTCGCGGCGCACCCGCGGGATGGGCTACGACGCTCCCTCTGCCCTGGACCGACGGACATCGATCTGTCCGCTTTGGTCCCCTTCACCTTCACCGCTTGTGCGGTGCCGCGCCGCGACCCCGTGGCGTCCGCATGTTGGAACGGAGTATCCGGTTCCCGAGAACCGTTCCATCATGTAACCTGCACGAAATTTTGCGCTAACTCGCAGAGGGCCAACGTCGTCCCTATGCCCATGCATATGCCACGACGACGACGGGAGAGCCGATGCGTACGCCGCGCCAGCCGTCCCAGCACACCGCGAATGGCCAGAACTGGTCCTTCATGGATGCTCGCCCTGCCGCGCAGGGTATGTACGACCCCCGCAACGAGCACGACGCCTGTGGCGTCGGCTTCGTGGCCACCCTCACCGGCGAGGCGAGCCACGCGCTGGTCGAGCAGGCGCTCACCGTGCTGCGCAACCTGGAGCACCGCGGTGCGACAGGTGCCGAGCCCGACTCCGGCGACGGCGCGGGCATCCTGTCCCAGGTGCCGGACGCCTTCCTCCGCGAGGTGGCCGGATTCGACCTGCCCGCCGCCGGTGGATACGCGGTCGGCATCGCCTTCCTGCCCGAGGACGGCGCCGACGCGATCGTCTCGCAGGTTGAGACGATCGCCGTAGAAGAAGGCCTCACGGTGCTCGGGTGGCGTGAGGTTCCGACCGCGCCCGAACTCCTCGGTGCCACGGCCCGCTCCACCATGCCGCTCTTCCGTCAGCTCTTCGTGAGCGACGGGCAGAGCCAGGGCATCGACCTCGACCGCAAGGCCTTCGCGCTGCGCAAGCGCGCCGAGCGCGAGGCCGGCGTCTACTTCCCGTCGCTGTCCGCGCGGACCATCGTCTACAAGGGCATGCTCACCACCGGTCAGCTGGAGCCCTTCTTCCCGGACCTGTCCGACCGGCGCTTCGCCTCCGCGATCTCCCTCGTGCACTCCCGGTTCTCCACGAACACCTTCCCGTCGTGGCCGCTCGCCCACCCGTACCGCTTCGTCGCGCACAACGGCGAGATCAACACGGTCAAGGGCAACCGCAACTGGATGGCGGCCCGCGAGTCCCAGATCGCCTCCGACCTGTTCGGCGACCAGGAGAAGATCGACCGGATCTTCCCGATCTGCACGCCCGAGGCCTCCGACTCCGCGTCCTTCGACGAGGTGCTCGAACTGCTCCACCTCGGTGGGCGGTCGCTGCCGCACTCCGTGCTGATGATGATCCCGGAGGCGTGGGAGAACCACGACTCCATGGACCCGGCCCGCCGCGCCTTCTACCAGTTCCACGCCACGATGATGGAACCCTGGGACGGCCCGGCCTGTGTCACCTTCACCGACGGCACCCAGGTCGGCGCGGTCCTCGACCGCAACGGCCTGCGCCCCGGCCGGTACTGGGTCACCGACGAGGGCCTCGTCGTCCTCGGCTCCGAGGTCGGCGTCCTCGACATCGACCCCGCGAAGGTCGTCCGCAAGGGCCGCCTCCAGCCCGGCCGCATGTTCCTCGTGGACACCGCCGAGCACCGCATCATCGAGGACGACGAGATCAAGGCCGGCCTCGCCGCCGAGAAGCCGTACACCGACTGGCTCGAAGCCGGTGAGATCGAGCTGTCCGACCTGCCCGAGCGTGAGCACATCGTGCACACCCACGCCTCGGTCACCCGCCGCCAGCAGACCTTCGGCTACACCGAGGAGGAGCTGCGCGTCATCCTCGCGCCGATGGCCAAGGCCGGTGCCGAGCCCATCGGTTCGATGGGCACCGACTCGCCGATCGCCGCGCTGTCCGCCCGTCCGCGGCTGCTCTTCGACTACTTCACGCAGCTGTTCGCGCAGGTCACCAACCCGCCGCTGGACGCGATCAGGGAAGAGCTCGTGACCTCCCTGCGCTCGTCCCTCGGCCCGGCGAGCAACCTGCTGGAGCCGACGGCCGCATCCTGTCGTAGCGTCACCCTGCCCTTCCCGGTGATCGACAACGACGAGCTGGCCAAGCTCATCCACATCAACGCCGACGGCGACATGCCCGGCATGAAGGCCGCGACCCTCTCCGGCCTGTACCGGGTCTCCGGCGGCGGCGACTCCCTCGCCGCCCGCCTCGCCGAGATCTGCACCGAGGCCGACGCCGCGATCGAGAACGGCGCCCGCCTGATCGTCCTCTCGGACCGGCACTCCGACGCCGAACACGCGCCGATCCCCTCGCTGCTGCTCACCGCCGCCGTCCACCACCACCTCATCCGCACCAAGCAGCGCACCCAGGTGGGCCTGCTGGTGGAGGCCGGTGACGTCCGCGAGGTCCACCACGTCGCCCTGCTCATCGGCTTCGGCGCCGCGGCCGTCAACCCGTACCTCGCGATGGAGTCCGTCGAGGACCTCGTCCGCGCCGGCACGTTCCTCACCGACATCGAGGCCGAGCAGGCCATCCGCAACCTGATCTACGCGCTCGGCAAGGGCGTCCTCAAGGTCATGTCCAAGATGGGCATCTCGACCGTCGCCTCCTACCGGGGCGCCCAGGTCTTCGAAGCGGTCGGCCTGGACGAGCAGTTCGTCAACAGCTACTTCAGCGGTACGGCCACCAAGATCGGCGGCGTCGGCATCGACGTCATCGCCAAGGAGGTCGCCGCCCGGCACGCGAAGGCGTACCCCGCGAGCGGCATCGCGCCCGCGCACCGCGCCCTCGACATAGGCGGCGAGTACCAGTGGCGCCGCGAGGGCGAGCCGCACCTGTTCGACCCGGAGACGGTCTTCCGCCTCCAGCACTCGACGCGCACCAACCGCTACGACATCTTCAAGAAGTACACGGACCGCGTGAACGAGCAGTCCGAGCGGCTGATGACGCTGCGCGGCCTCTTCGGCTTCAAGTCGGACCGCCCGTCGATCTCCATCGACGAGGTCGAGCCCGTCTCCGAGATCGTCAAGCGCTTCTCCACCGGCGCCATGTCCTACGGCTCCATCTCCCTGGAGGCGCACGAGACGCTCGCCATCGCCATGAACCAGCTGGGCGGCAAGTCCAACACCGGTGAGGGCGGCGAGGACGCGGACCGGCTCTACGACCCGGCCCGGCGCAGCGCCATCAAGCAGGTCGCCTCCGGCCGCTTCGGCGTGACCTCCGAGTACCTGGTCAACGCGGACGACATCCAGATCAAGATGGCCCAGGGCGCCAAGCCCGGCGAGGGCGGCCAGCTGCCCGGCCACAAGGTCTACCCGTGGGTCGCGAAGACGCGTCACTCGACCCCCGGTGTCGGCCTCATCTCGCCGCCGCCGCACCACGACATCTACTCCATCGAAGACCTCGCCCAGCTGATCCACGACCTGAAGAACGCGAACCCGCAGGCGCGGATCCACGTGAAGCTGGTCTCGGAGGTCGGTGTCGGCACGGTCGCCGCGGGTGTGTCCAAGGCGCACGCGGACGTCGTCCTCATCTCCGGCCACGACGGCGGTACGGGCGCGTCCCCGCTCACGTCTCTCAAGCACGCCGGTGGACCTTGGGAGTTGGGGCTCGCCGAGACCCAACAGACCTTGCTGCTCAACGGACTTCGCGACCGGATCGTCGTCCAGACCGACGGTCAGCTGAAGACCGGCCGTGACGTCGTCATCGCCGCGCTGCTCGGCGCCGAGGAGTTCGGTTTCGCGACCGCGCCGCTCGTCGTCTCCGGCTGCGTCATGATGCGCGTCTGCCACCTCGACACCTGCCCGGTCGGCATCGCCACCCAGAACCCGGTGCTCCGCGACCGGTTCGCCGGCAAGGCCGAATACGTCGTGAACTTCTTCCAGTTCATCGCCGAAGAGGTCCGCGAGATCCTCGCCGAGCTGGGCTTCCGCACCATCGAGGAAGCCGTCGGCAAGGCGGGAACGCTGGATGTCGAGCGAGCCGTGGACCACTGGAAGGCGCAGGGCCTCGACCTGGCCCCCCTCTTCTACGTCCCCGAACTCCCGGACGGCGCAGCCCTCCACCAGGTCATCAAGCAGGACCACGGCCTGGAGAAGGCGCTCGACAACGAGCTGATCAAGCTCGCCGCCGACGCCCTGGCCGCGTCCAGCGCCACCGACGCCCAGCCGGTCCGCGCGCAGGTCGCGATCCGTAACATCAACCGCACGGTCGGCACGATGCTCGGCCACGAGGTGACGAAGAAGTTCGGCGGTGCGGGCCTGCCCGACGACACCATCGACATCACCTTCACCGGCAGCGCCGGCCAGTCCTTCGGCGCCTTCCTCCCGCGCGGTGTCACGCTGCGCCTGGAGGGCGACGCCAACGACTATGTCGGCAAGGGCCTTTCGGGCGGCCGGGTCATCGTCCGCCCCGACCGGGGCGCCGACCACCTCGCCGAGTTCTCCACCATCGCGGGCAACACCATCGCCTACGGCGCGACCGGCGGCGAACTGTTCCTGCGCGGTCGTACCGGCGAGCGGTTCTGTGTCCGCAACTCCGGTGCCACAGTGGTCTCCGAGGGTGTGGGCGACCACGGCTGCGAGTACATGACCGGCGGCCGGGCGGTCGTCCTGGGCGAGACCGGCCGCAACTTCGCGGCGGGCATGTCCGGCGGCATCGCCTACGTCATCGACCTGAACCCCGACAACGTCAACGTCGGAAACGCGGGCGCCGTAGGGGAGTTGGACGAGGACGACAAGCAGTGGCTGCACGACGTGGTGCGCCGGCACGCCGAGGAGACCGCCTCGACGGTCGCCGAGAAGCTGCTCGCCGAGTGGGCCGTCTCCGTGGACCGCTTCAGCAAGATCATCCCCAGTGCGTACAAGGCAGTGCTCGCCGCCAAGGACGCCGCCGAGCGAGCGGGTCTCTCCGAGACCGAGATCACCGAGAAGATGATGGAGGCGGCGATCAATGGCTGACCCGAAGGGCTTTCTGAACCACGGGCGCGAGGTCGCCACCTCCCGCCCCGTGGACGTCCGTCTCAAGGACTGGAACGAGGTCTACGTTCCCGGTTCGCTGCTGCCGATCATCGGCAAGCAGGCCAGCCGCTGCATGGACTGCGGTATCCCGTTCTGCCACAACGGCTGTCCGCTGGGGAACCTCATCCCCGAGTGGAACGACTACGCCTACCGCGAGGACTGGACGGCCGCGTCGGAGCGCCTCCACGCCACCAACAACTTCCCTGAGTTCACCGGGCGGTTGTGCCCCGCGCCGTGCGAGGCGGCCTGCGTGCTGGGCATCAACCAGCCGCCGGTCACCATCAAGAACGTCGAGGTCTCCATCATCGACAAGGCGTGGGAGACCGGCGACGTCGCCCCGCAGGCCCCCGAGCGCCTCTCCGGCAAGACCGTCGCGGTCATCGGCTCGGGCCCGGCGGGCCTCGCCGCCGCCCAGCAGCTCACCCGGGCCGGCCACACCGTCGCCGTCTACGAGCGCGCGGACCGCATCGGGGGCCTTCTCCGGTACGGCATCCCCGAGTTCAAGATGGAGAAGCGGCACATCAACCGCCGTATCGAGCAGATGCGCGCGGAGGGCACCCGCTTCCGCACCGGCATCGAGATCGGCCGCGACCTCAAGGCCACCGACCTCCGCAAGCGCTACGACGCGGTCGTCATCGCCGCCGGGTCCACGACCGCGCGTGATCTCCCCGTCCCCGGACGGGAGTTGACCGGCGTCTACCAGGCGATGGAGTACTTGCCCCTCTCGAACAAGGTCCAGGAAGGCGACTACGTCACCGCCCCGATCTCGGCCGAGGGCAAGCACGTCGTCGTCATCGGCGGCGGCGACACCGGCGCGGACTGTGTGGGTACGGCGCACCGCCAAGGGGCCGCCTCCGTCACGCAGTTGGAGATCATGCCCCGCCCGGGCGACGAGCGGAACGCGGTCGCGCAGCCCTGGCCGACCTTCCCGATGCTCTACAAGGTGACCTCCGCGCACGAGGAGGGCGGTGAGCGGGTCTACTCCGTCAACACCACCCACTTCGAGGGCGACGAGGACGGCAACGTCCAGTGGCTGCACCTCGTCGAGGTCGAGTTCGTCGCGGGCAAGCTGACCCAGAAGCCGGGCACGGAGCGCAAGATCCCCGCCCAACTGGTCACCCTGGCCATGGGGTTCACCGGCCCCGACCGCGAGAACGGCCTCGTCGACCAGTTCGCCCTGGGCCTCGACGAGCGCGGCAACATCGCCCGCGACGCCGACTTCCAGACCAACGTCCCCGGCGTCTTCGTCGCCGGTGACGCGGGCCGCGGCCAGTCCCTCATCGTCTGGGCGATCGCGGAGGGCCGCTCGGCCGCGCGCGGCGTCGACCGCTTCCTGACGGGCGTCAGCGAACTCCCGGCCCCGATCCGGCCGACGGACCGCCCGCTCATGGTCTGACGGTTCACGGTCTGACGGTTCATCAAAAGACGTCCGCACAAAGGCGTGCGGAGCACGAGACGGCGCCTGCCTTGTCCCCGACCGGACCCGGCAGGCGTCGCCGTATGTTCAGGGCACCTTGTACGTCTCGCCGTACACCTTCCACACCAGCGGTGTGTGGAGGCTGAGGTTCCCCTCCTCCAGGAACTTCCGCTGGGCCGTGTCGACGCGGGTGGTGTCGATGCCGGGGTGCTTGGCCCGCATGGTGGCGCGGCGGACGTCGAGGAAGGCGCTCAAGTAGGCCTTCTCGGAGCCGCCTTCGGCCGGGGTCTTCGCCTGCCGCATCGCGCGCTCCCGGATGCCGTAGAAGCCGTCCGTGCCGGGGCCGTGGAAGACGATCGCGTCGTAGTAGATGAACTGGCCGAGCGGGCCGAGGCCGTCGCGCTTGGCGGTGCTGACCGCCGGGTCGAAGTAGATGCGGTCGCGCTCCGCGTCCTGGGCAGCCTGGAAGGCGGGGACCTTCGCCTCGGCGCGCCACGCGGCCTGGAAGCCGGGGTCCAGGCCCTCGTGGGAGGCCGTGCCGTCGACCTTGCGCAGGGCGGGGAGGTAACGGGCGAGGCCGTTGCCGGGGTGGGCCGCGGTGTAGCGCTCGACCAGGACGAGCAGGTCGTGGGTGCCGGTGCAGAAGCCGATGATGCCCGCCGTGTAGCCCTGTCCGTCGCCGATGTCCTGGATGTAGGCGTACGCGCTGCGCCAGTCGAGGGTGGAGTTCTCGGCGCTGGCCACCAGCTCCTGGGCGAGGTTCTTCATGGCCGGCGCGGCCAGGCCCTCGGGTGCTCTGCGCTGGGTCGCGGCGGACGGGTGCGCGGACCGCGGGTCGGTGTGGGCGGTGGACGAGAAGCCGTAGGCCGTCGCGGCGATGGCGACGGGCACGGCGGCGAGCATCAGGACGCCGGCGCGTTTCATGGGGCCCAGCGTAAGTGCGGTTACGTCCCTTATTCCGGGGGTTGGGGGGACATTGCGAATGCCTGACCTCCGTGGCGTAACCTCGGTCCTTTCGCCGTGATCCGAAGGGAGCCCCTGTGGCCGCGATCTCTCTCAGCAAGGTCGAGGAGACCGCGCCCGCGCTGGTCAGCCTGTACAAGAGCGCCGGGGTCTCGCTGCGCAAGCACGGCCTGGACGGACAGCGGGCCGCCGTCTATCTCGTGGTCGACTACTCGGGCTCCATGAAGCCGTACTACAAGGACGGCAGCGTGCAGGCGCTCGCCGACCGGGTGTTGGGCCTGTCGGCACACCTCGACGACGACGGAACCGTGCCGGTCATATTCTTCTCGACCGACGTCGACGCCGTCACGGACATCGCCCTCGCCGACCACCAGGGGCGTATCGAGCGGATCGTGGCCGGGCTCGGGCACATGGGCAAGACCAGTTACCACCTGGCCATGGACGCTGTCATCGACCACTACCTCGACAGCGGCGCCAAGGATCCCGCCCTGGTCGTCTTCCAGACCGACGGCGGACCCATCAACAAGCTCGCCGCGGAACGGTACTTGTGCAAGGCGGCGAAGCTCCCGCTGTTCTGGCAGTTCGTCGGGTTCGGCGACGCGAAGAGCAAGCAGTTCGAATTCCTGCGCAAACTGGACGAGTTGGCGGTGCCGCAGAAGCGGGAGGTCGACAACGCGGGCTTCTTCCACGCCGGTTCGGATCCGCTGAGGATGTCCGACGCGGAGCTCTACGACCGGCTGGTGGGCGAGTTCCCGCAGTGGCTGGCGGCCGCACGGGAGCGGGGGTTCGTCCAGTGACCCGCGTCCTGCCCGCCTCGGCCCGAACTGCCGTGCCCTGGAAGAACGGTGGCGGTGTGACCCGCGAGATCGCCGCCTGGCCCGAGGGCGCGGGCATGGACGCCTTCGCGTGGCGGGTGAGCCTCGCCGAGGTCGCGGCGGACGGGCCGTTCTCGGCCTTTCCGGAGGTCGACCGCACCCTGACCGTCGTCGAGGGCGCCGGCATGGACCTCACCGTCGGCGGTGAACGGCACCTCGTCAACACCCGTTACGTTCCACGGGACTTCAGAGGCGACGTACCGACCGACTGTCGGCTGCTGGACGGGCCGGTCGTCAACCTCAACGTCATGTGGCGCCGGGGCGCGGGTCCTGCGGCAGCTTCTACGACGGGTTCTACGACCCCCACGGTCGCCGTGGTCCAAGGGCGGCTGCCCCTGCGCGCGGGCACCCTGGTGGTGGCGCTCGACGGCACCGCCGAGGTGGCCGGAACGACTCTTGGGCCGTACGACGCCGTGCAGTTGGGCGATGAGGAGGCGGTGCTGCACGCGCGGGGTCGTACCGCCGTGATCGGGCTGTCATTGCCTGCTGACGCACCGTTGGCTTAGCCCGGCCCCCGTGACACCCTGTGGGGTGATCCGGACGGGGAGGGCGACGAACGTATGGACGGCGCACGAACGGTGAACGGCACGGCAGGCGGTGCACGGCCGGCCGAGGCCGGAAAAGGGGAGAAGCTCGCCGACTGGGCGGACGGGCGGCTCGGGCTGTACGGGATCGCCAAGTCCAATATGCGCAAGGTCTTCCCGGACCACTGGTCCTTCATGTTGGGCGAGATCTGCCTCTACAGCTTCATCATCCTGATCCTCACCGGCATCTATCTCACCCTGTTCTTCGAACCCAGCGGCGTCGAGGTCATCTACCACGGTTCGTACGCGCCGTTGAACGGCATCCCGATGACCCGGGCCTTCGAGTCCACGCTCGACATCAGCTTCGACGTGCGCGGCGGGCTGCTGATCCGGCAGATCCACCACTGGGCGGCCGTCGTGTTCATCGCCGGCATGCTCATCCACATGATGCGGGTGTTCTTCACCGGCGCGTTCCGCAAGCCGCGCGAGATCAACTGGGTGTTCGGCTGGACCCTGTTGTTCCTCGGCATCATCACCGGACTGACCGGCTACTCGCTCCCCGACGACCTGCTGTCCGGCACCGGCATCCGCTTCGCGGACGGCGCGATCCTGTCCGTGCCCATCGTCGGCACGTACATGTCGATGTTCCTGTTCGGCGGGGAGTTCCCGGGGCACGACATCATCTCGCGGCTCTTCCCGGTCCATGTCCTGCTGCTGCCGGGGATCATGCTGGGCCTGGTGGTCGCGCACCTGATCCTGGTCTTCTACCACAAGCACACCATGTATCCCGGGCCCGGACACAACCAGAAGTCCGTGGTCGGCATGCCGTTCCTGCCCGTCTACATGGCCAAGGCGGGCGGCTTCTTCTTCCTCGTCTTCGGCGTCCTCGCGATCATGGGCGGGATCGCCAGCATCAACCCCGTGTGGGCCTTCGGACCGTACCGGCCGGACCTGGTGACGACCGGAGCCCAGCCCGACTGGTACCTCGGCTTCTCCGAGGGACTGATCCGGGTGATGCCGGGATGGGAGCTCAACGCCTGGGGCCACACACTGGAGTTGGGCGTCTTCATCCCCTTCACCCTCTTCCCGCTGATCCTCGCCGCCATCGGCGCCTACCCCTTCATCGAGGCCTGGATCACCGGCGACAAACGCGAACACCACATCCTGGACCGGCCGCGCAACATGCCCGTGCGCACCGGACTCGGGGTGGCCTGGCTGAGCCTGTACGCGGTGCTGCTGATCGGCGGCGGCAACGACGTCGTGGCCACGCATCTGAACCTGTCGATCAACGCGATCACCTGGTTCGTGCGGATCTCGTTCTTCGTGATGCCGGTGGCCGCCTTCATCGTCACCAAACGGGTCTGCATGGGACTCCAACGCCGGGACCGGGACAAGGTGTTGCACGGCCGCGAGTCAGGCCTCATCAAGATGCTGCCGCACGGCGAGTACGTCGAGGTCCACGAACCCCTCACCCCGGACGAGCGGTTCAGGCTCACCCAGCACGAACAGGAACCGCCGTACGCGATCGGCCCGCTCGTCGACACGAACGGCGTCGAGCGGCAGGTCAAGGGCGGACAGCGGGTACGGGCCCGCCTCGCCAAGGCGATGTTCGGGCCGGAGACACGGATCGCGAAGCCGACGGTGGAGGAGTACAAGGAACTCACGAGCGGCGACCACCACCACTGAAGCCACTGAGCACGGCGGCCCGGCACTCGCCCGGGCTGCCCCAACTCGCGCGCAGGGCACGGGCCTTGGTCAGCCACAGGGACAGGTCGTACTCGGCGGTGTAACCGATCGCACCGTGCAGTTGAAGCGCCGTACGGGCGGCCCTGTACGCCGCCTCGCACGCCGTGACCTTCGCCGCGGCCACGTCCGACTCCGTCATGGTGAGCGCGGCGCCGAAGAGCAGCGGGCGCGCGAACTCCAACGCGATCTTCACATCGGCCAGTTGATGCTTGACGGCCTGGAACGAGCCGATGGGAACCCCGAATTGGGTGCGCTGCTTGACGTAGGCCACGGTCCTGTCGAGCAACGCGAGCCCGACACCGAGAGCTTGGGCGGCGGTGGCGAGGCGGGCCCAGGTGAGGGCGTGGGCGACGGCGACGGTCACATGCGGGCCGACAGCGAGGAGTTCACCGCCGGTGGGGGTGGGGAAGAGGCGGCGGGCGGGGTCGAGGGACGCGTGCGGCCCGGCCGCCGAGGGCGCACGGCCGGGCGGGGGAGCGAGCCGCAACTCGGCCGCCGGGGGTGCGTCACCGGGCGGGAGCGCGTCACGGGGCGGGAGGGCGAGCCGCGACTCCGCCGCCGACCCGCCTGCCTCGGACGCCGACGCGCCTTCTCTGGACGCCGACCTGCCTCCTCCGGACGTCGACGTGTTTTCTCCGAACGTCGACTGGTCCGCCGCCTCAGCTTCTACGACCGGCTCTGCCGCGGCCTGTCCCATCGGGCCCCGTGCCGCCCTCGCCGCCCGGGCCGTCAGCCGTACGTCCGCGATGTCCGCGTCCAGCGCGTACCGCCCCGTCGCCAGCGTTGCCGTCGACTCGCCGGAGGCCAGTGCGGGCAACAGCCGCTTGGCCGGCGCGGAGTCGTCCAGGGCGGCCAGCAGCGTCGCCGCCGCGACCGTCTCGACCAGCGGCCCCGGAACCGCGTGCCGCCCCAACTCGACGAACGCCACGGCGAGTTCGACCGGCCGGGGTCCCAACCCCTCGTACGTCTCCGGCACCGCAAGCGCGAACACCCCGGCCCCGGCGATACGGCGCCACAGCGCCCGCCCGCTCGCATGCTCGCCGCGACTCCACGCCCGTACGACCGACGGAGTGTCCGCCGCCGGCAGCATCGCGTTCAACGAGTCGGCGAACGCCCGCTGTTCGGGGTCGAGGAGGAAGCGCATCAGCGGCGGCCCTTCGGCAGGCCGAGCAGGCGCTCGGCGATGATGTCGCGCTGGATCTCGTTCGTACCGGCGTAGATGGGGCCCGCGAGGGAGAAGACATAACCCTCGGCCCAGTCGGTGTCCGCCAACTCGCCCTCATCACCCAGCAGTTCGAGGGCCGTCTCGTGCAGCGCGATGTCGTACTCGGACCAGAAGACCTTGTTCAGGCTGGACTCCGGGCCGATGGACTCGCCGTCGAGGAAGCGGGAGGCGTTGGCGTAGGTGAAGAGCTGGTAGGCGCGGGCGCCGATCACGGCGTCGGCCACCTGGTCGCGCATCTCCTGCGAACTGCCTTGCGCCCGCCAGAGGTTGAGGAGGCGGTCGGCGGCGGCGAGGAAACGGCCGGGGGAGCGGAGAGTGAGCCCGCGTTCGTTGCCCGCGGTCGACATGGCGACCCGCCAGCCCTGGCCCGGCTCGCCGATGACGTCCTCGTCGGGGACGAACACCTCGTCCAGGAACAGCTCCGCGAACGCCGGTTTGCCGTCCAGACGGCCGATCGGGCGGACCGTGACGCCGGGCGCGCGCAGGTCGAACATCAGGTAGGTGAGGCCCTGATGGGGCTTCGGGGTGTCCGGCTCGCTGCGGAACAGGCCGAACGCGCGGTCCGCGAAGGCCGCCCGCGACGACCACGTCTTCTGGCCGCTCAGCAGCCAGCCCCCGCCGGTGCGCACCGCGCGCGAGGTGAGGGACGCGAGGTCGGATCCCGCCTCCGGTTCCGACCACGCCTGCGCCCACACCACCTCGCCGGTCGCCATCGAGGGCAGCACACGCGCGCGTTGCTCGCGCGTGCCGTGGTCGAAGAGGGTCGGGGCGAGCAGGTTGATGCCGTTCTGGCCGACCCGTCCCGGCGCGCCCGCCGCGTAGTACTCCTCCTCGAAGACCAGCCACCGCACGATGTCCACGCCCCGGCCGCCGTACTCCTCCGGCCAGGACACCACCGACCAACGGTCCGCTGCGAGTTGGGCCTCCCAGACGCGGTGCGCGGCGAAGCCGTCGGCCGTTTCCAGGGAGGGGAGCGGGACGGTCGGCACATGCGCGTGCAGCCAGGCGCGGGCCTCGGCACGGAACGCCTCCTGGCCGGGCGTGAAGTCCAGGTCCATTGACCGCCCATCCTTCCCTAACAAGTGTTTGGTAGGTTAGCGTGGCCGTATGACAGGCGTCGAGAGTCCGGCATACGTCCCCGGGCACGGGCTGCTGAAGGGGCGCACCGCCGTCGTCACCGCCGCCGCCGGCGCGGGCATCGGCGGGGCCACCGCGCGCCGCTTCCTGGAAGAGGGCGCGCGCGTGCTCATCAGCGACGCGCACACGCGACGGCTGAAGGAGTACGAGGCCGAGCTGGCCGGGGAGTTCGGGGCGGAGTCGGTCGCCGCGCTGCCGTGCGATGTCACCGACGAGGCGCAGGTGCAGGCTTTGTTCGACGCGGCCGTCGCCGCGCACGGACGCCTCGACGTCGTCGTCAACAACGCGGGCCTGGGCGGCACTTCGGACCTCGTCGACATGACCGACGAGCAGTGGTCGAAGGTGCTGGACGTGACCTTGAACGGCACGTTCCGGTGCACCCGGGCAGCCCTGCGCGCCATGCGCGGGAGCGGCGGCGGGGTGATCGTCAACAACGCCTCCGTCGTCGGCTGGCGCGCCCAGGCCGGGCAGGCGCACTACGCGGCGGCCAAGGCGGGCGTGATGGCGCTGACCCGGTGCGCGGCGATCGAGGCCGCCGAGTACGGGGTGCGGATCAACGCCGTGTCGCCGAGCCTCGCCATGCACCCGCACCTCGTGAAGGTGACGACGCCCGAGCTGCTGGCCGAACTCACCGCGCGCGAGGCCTTCGGGCGGTACGCGGAGCCCTGGGAGGTGGCCAACGTGATCGTGTTCCTGGCCTCGGACTACTCCTCGTACATGACCGGCGAGGTCGTCTCCGTGAGCAGTCAGCATGCGTAGCGGCGCGAGGGTGCGGGCGAGGGGCCGCGCGGGAGGCCGGGGCCGGGGCACGACAATGGGTCCGTGCCGACCAAGAAGAAACCCCCGGTGACCGCCGCTCCGGCCCGCCGCCGTGAACTCCTCGACACGGCGGCCGAGGTCTTCGCCGAGCAGGGGTACAACGCCACCACCGTACGGAAGATCGCCGACCACGCGGGCATGCTCGCGGGCAGCCTCTACTACCACTTCGACTCCAAGGAATCGATGCTGGAGGAGATCCTGCGGACCTTCCTCGACGAGCTGTGGAGCGGTTACGACACCGTCCTGGACGCCGAGTCGAGTCCGCGGGAGACGCTTGAGGCCCTGGTCACGGAGTCGTTCCGGGAGATCGACCGGCACCGCGCCGCCGTCGCGATCTACCAGAAGGAGAGCAAGCACCTGGTCGCGCAGGAGCGGTTCGCGTTCCTCGCCGAGTCGCAGCGCAAGTTCGAGAAGGCGTGGCTGTCCACGCTGGAGCGCGGGGTCGCCGCCCAGGTCTTCCGGGCCGACCTCGACGTCCGGCTCACCTACCGCTTCGTCCGCGACACGGTGTGGGTCGCCGCGTCCTGGTACCGGCCGGGCGGACAGCACAGCGCCGAGGAGATCGCCCGGCAGTACCTGTCGATGGTGCTGGACGGGATCGCCGTACGCACGTAACTCATGTGTCTGGATGGGGAGTTGGCATGGCCGAGGCCTACATCGTCGAAGCGGTCCGTACGCCCGTCGGGCGGCGCCGGGGAGGGCTGAGCGGGGTGCATCCGGCCGACCTCGGGGCGCATGTGCTCAAGGAACTGGTCGCGCGCTCGGGGATCGATCCCGCCGCCGTCGAGGACGTCGTCTTCGGGTGTCTGGACGCGGTGGGACCGCAGGCCGGGGACATCGCGCGGACCGCCTGGCTGGCCGCCGGGCTCCCCGAGGAGGTGCCGGGCGTGACGGTGGACCGGCAGTGCGGGTCCTCGCAGCAGGCCGTGCACTTCGCGGCGCAGGGCGTCCTGTCCGGCACCCAGGACCTCGTCGTCGCGGGCGGTGTCCAGAACATGTCCCTCATCCCCATCGCCTTCGCCTCCCGCCAGGCCGCCGAACCTCTCGGCCTCACGGACGGCCCCTTCGCGGGCAGCGAGGGCTGGCGCGCCCGCTACGGAACGCAGCCGGTGAACCAGTTCGCCGGGGCCGAGATGATCGCCGCGAAGTGGGGGATCAGCAGGCAGGACCAGGAGGAGTTCGCCCTCCGCTCGCACCGGCGTGCCCTGCGCGCGATCGACGAGGGCCGCTTCGAACGCGAGACGGTGGCCTACGGCGCGGTCACGGTCGACGAGGGCCCGCGCCGGGACACCTCGCTGGAGAAGATGGCCGGACTGAAACCGGTGGTCGACGGCGGCACCATCACCGCCGCGTGCTCCTCCCAGGTCTCCGACGGCGCGGCGGCGATGCTGCTCGCCTCGGAACGGGCGGTGCGGGAACACGGGTTGACGCCCCGCGCCCGCGTCCATCACCTCTCCGTCCGGGGCGAGGACCCGATCCGCATGCTCTCGGCCCCCATCCCGGCCACCGCCCACGCCCTGAAGAAGACCGGCCTCTCCATCGACGCCATCGACCTCGTCGAGATCAACGAGGCCTTCGCGCCGGTCGTCCTGGCCTGGCTGAAGGAGACGGGCGCGGACCCGGAGAAGGTCAACGTCAACGGCGGCGCGATCGCCCTCGGCCACCCCCTCGGCGCGACCGGCGTCAAGCTCATGACCACCCTCCTCCACGAACTGGAGCGCACCGGCGGCCGGTTCGGCCTCCAGACCATGTGCGAGGGCGGCGGCCAGGCGAACGTGACGATCATCGAACGGCTTTGATCGACGCGGGCCACGTCCTAGCTGCCTGTCCCTCCTCGGGGGCCCCTCCCCCCCCGCCCCCCTCCCCCTGCCCCCTGAGTTCAGGAGTCGGCCCGCACCAGCGTCCACAGCACCTCGTCGGCCTGCTTCATCACCCGCGCCACCAGCTCCGCACACGACGGTAGGTCCTCGATCACCCCGGCGACCTGCCCGGACGCCATCACCCCCAGATCTGTCCGCCCGTCCACCATCGACGCCTTCAGCAGCATCGGCGTGTTCGCGGCGAGCAGTATCTGGCTCCAGGTCAGCTCCTTGCCGTGCTTCATGGCGAGGCCGTCGCGGATCATCCGCCGCCAGGTCAGGCCGGACAGGCGGCGGAAGCCCGCTGCCCGGCGTACCGCCTGGAACAGGGTTCGCGTACGGCCGGAGTTCTCCAGGGCGTCGACCAGTTCCGTACGGAGCATGCGGTGGGGGAGGCCGTCGACCGCTCTCGTGACCGTGACGTCCTTGACCGTCGCGGCGAGATAGGCCGCCTTCACCGCGTCCGGGACCGTCGAGTCCGAGGTGAGGAGGAACCGGGTGCCCATGGCGACGCCCGCCGCCCCGTAGGCCAGCGCCGCGACCAGCCCCCGCCCGTCGAAGAAGCCGCCGGCTGCTACGACCGGTATGTCCACCGCGTCCACGACCTGCGGCAGCAGCACCGTCGTCGCCACCTCCCCGGTGTGGCCGCCCCCCTCCCCGCCCTGCACGATCACTGCGTCCGCGCCCCACGCCGCGACCTTCTCCGCATGTCGCCGCGCCCCGATCGACGGGATCACCACGACCCCCGCCTCCTTCAGCTCGGCGATCAGCCCGGCGGACGGCGCGAGCGCGAAGGACGCGACCCGTACGCCCTCTTCGATGATGATCCGCACCCGGTCGCCGGCGTCGGTCGCGTCCGCGCGCAGATTCACCCCGAACGGCTCCCGCGTACGGGACTTGACCTCGCGGACCGCGTCCCGGAGCCGGTCGGTGGTCATGGTCGCGGAGGCCAAGATGCCCAGCGCGCCCGCGTTCGCCGTGGCCGACACCAGACGGGGTCCCGCCACCCACCCCATGCCCGTCTGCACGATCGGATGCCGGACCCCGACCAGCCGCGTCAGCGCGGTCTCCATCACGAACTCACTTCTCTGAGCCGGGTGTCGGCCGGGTCGATCACTTCACGGATCAGCCGCAACTCGTCCGGGGTGGGTTCGCGGGTCGACGGCACCTCGTCCGGGACGACCAGTTCGAACCCCGTCGCCTCCCGCACCTGCTCCACACTCACCCCCGGATGCAGCGAGGCCAGCCGCATCGAGTGGTCGGGGGTCGCGAAGTCGAAGACGCCGAGGTCGGAGACGACCCGGGGGATGCGGTGGAAGCGGGCCGTCCCCGGGTGCTCGGCGATCCGGTCGTACCCCACCCCGCACACCATGTCGACCTTCTCCACGAACACCCGCGGGGAGTGCCGGGGTACCCAGTAACTCGTCGGATTGTTCAGCGTGTTGATCGGTGCTCCGCGCACCCCGAGCAACTGCCGTTTCGGCCGCGCCCAGTCGCCGATGCACGAGATGTTCTGGTTGCCGTACCGGTCGATCTGGCTCGCGCCCATCATCACGTGCCGCCGCCCACCGGACACCAGGGCCAGATGCTGCCGGTACGGCAACCAGCCCTCCGGCGTCCCGTCCGGGCGGACGAGCATCGCCTCGCCGTCGGTGAGCAGGAGATCCGGCGCGAAGGTGAGCCGGGCCAGCCGCGCGCCGACGGACGGGATGAAACCCATCGGGCTGGCCAGGATCTCCCCGGCGTCGCGCCACGCCTCCGCGCAGGCGATCACGCAGTACTCGGAACGCCGTACGTCCCTACGCGACACGTCCATCACCCTTGCTCCTCCTGCCAGTTCCGCACCGCCGACTCATAGGCCTGTTCGTCACCGGCCAGGAAGCGTTCGGAGAACTCCGCCCAGGGGGTGCTCGCGTACAGCCGCTGGACGTCCTCGTCCCTGCCGTAGTCGGGAGCGCATGAGGTGAAGTGGGCGCCGCCGGGGGCCTCGACGACTCCGGTCACGCTCAGCCGCTTGACGAGCAGGGACTGCGGCGGGGCCTCCTTCGTCAACTCGGCGGTGTCCACGATCCGTTCGCAGGAGAGGTAGGCCGCGTCCGCCGCCTCGCAGAACAGGTCGTCGAAGTAGGGATCCGGGCCCAGGTACTGGCCGTTGCCCAGCCGGTCGGCGCGGTTGACGTGGACCAGGGCCGCGTCCAGCCGCAGCGCGGGCATCGCGACGAACGTCTCCCCGTCTTCGTACGGCGAAGTCACCGTCCGCAGGCCGGGGTTGACCCGCATGACGTCCGAACCGATCCCCGCGCGCACCGGCAGGAACGGCAGCCGGTTCGCGGCGGCGCGCAGACCCCACATGAACATGCCCTCGTCGACCTCCGTCAGCTCGAAGGCCCCCCTCTCGCGTGCCGAGCGGTAGTGCGGTTCGAGGGGGACCGAGTCGAGCGTGACGAACGCGGCCACCAGCTTGCGGATACGGCCGGCCGCCGCGAGCATGCCGACGTCCGGGCCGCCGTAGGAGACGACGGTGAGGTCGGTGATGTCCGAGCGGAGCAACGCCCGTACCAGGGCCATGGGTTTGCGGCGCGAGCCCCAGCCGCCGATGCCGAGGGTCATGCCGCTGTGCAGCCGGGCGACGACCTCGTCGGCCGTCATCGTCTTGTCGCTCACCTAGGCCTCCTCTCTGTCCGATCTGTCCGACGTGCCGAAGGTGTCGCGGACCCGGTCGGCCACCCCGCTGACGTTGGCCTCGTAGGTGAAGCCCTGTTCGAAGCGGTAGCTGCGGCGGACGTCGACGGGGTCGATGCCGTTGATCGCGGACTTGGCGAGGCGGATCAGCTCGCCGTCCTTGGCGGCTATCTCGGCCGCCAACTCCAGCGCTGCGGGCAGGAGTTCGGCGCGCGGTACGACCCGCCACACCGAGCCGTGCGCGTGCAGCTCGGCCGCCGTCGCCGTGCGCGAGGTGTAGTACAGGGCGCGCATCAGGTGCTGGGGGACCAGCCGGGCCAGATGCGTGGCCGCACCCAGCGCGCCCCGGTCCAGCTCGGGCAGGCCGAAGGTGGCGTCCTCGCTCGCTACGATCACGTCCGCGTTGCCGACCAGCCCGATGCCCCCGCCGAGGCAGAACCCCTGCACGGCCGCGACGACCGGCACCTCGCACTCGTACACCGCCGCGAACGCCTCGAAACAGCCCCGGTTCACCCCGACCAGGGCCGACTGCCCCCGCGCCTGTATCTCCTTGATGTCCACGCCCGCGTTGAAGCCCCGCCCCTCGGCCGCCAGCACCACACAGCGGACGTCGGGGTCGCGCCCGGCCGCGCGCACGGCGTCGGCCAGGGCGAACCAGCCGTCCACCGGCAGCGCGTTCACCGGTGGGTAGTCGACCGTGACGACAGAAATCGCCTTTGTCGAGGTTGAGGTGGAGACACCCATGGACGCATCAGCTACCTTTCCACCAAACATTTGTTAGGTGCGAGGCTTCGAAGCTAGCAGCCGGAGAATCCGAGCGGGAGGCCCTGTGGATAACTCGTGCGACCAGTCACTCGCCGACAGAACCGTCCTCGTCACCGGCGGCACCCGAGGCGTCGGCGCCGGTATCGCACGGGCCTTCGTCGACGCCGGTGCCGAGGTGCTGACCTGCGCGCGCAGACCGCCCGAAGACCCGGTCAAGGGAACCGAGTTCAGGCCCCTCGACCTGCGCGACCCGGACGCCGTACGGGAGTTCTTCGCCGCGCTGCCCCGGCTCGACGTGCTCGTCAACAACGCGGGCGGCGCGCCGTACCGCCCACTCGTCGACGCGGAGGCCGAACGCCACGCGCGGATCATCGAGTTGAACCTCCTCGCCCCGCTCACCGCGTCCCTCGCCGCGTACGAACACCTCAAGCGGGCCAAGGGCTCGGTCGTGATGATCGGCAGCGTCAGCGGCAGCCGCCCCTCGCCCGGTTCGGCGGCGTACGGGGCGGCCAAGGCCGGACTGGAGAACCTGGCGCGTTCGATGGCGGTGGAGTGGGCGCCGGACATCCGCGTCAACACGCTCGTCGTCGGCATGGTCCGCACGGAGCTGTCCCACCTCCACTACGGCGGCGAGGACGCCATCGAGGCCGTCTCCCGAACCGTCCCGCTCGGCCGCCTCGCCGACCCCTCCGACATCGGCGCGGCGGCGGTCTTCCTGGCCTCCGACGCGGCCGCGTACATCAGCGGAGCGAGCCTTCTGGTCCATGGGGGCGGGGAGCGGCCGGCGTTCCTGGACGCGGCAACTGCCAACAAGGGGAAGCGAGTTGAAGGGTGATCGAGATGAGCGGAATCTGTGACGGGCGGGTCGTCGTCGTCACCGGCGCGGGCCGGGGTCTCGGCCGCGCCCACGCCCTCGCCTTCGCCGCCGAGGGCGCCCGGGTCGTCGTCAACGACCTCGGCGTCGGCCTCGACGGCACCCCGGACCCCGACAGTCCGGCTGCGCAGGTCGTCGCCGAGATCCGCGCGGCGGGCGGCGAGGCTGTGGCCCACGGTGGCGACATCGCCACGGCCGCAGGTGCCGCGTCCCTGGTGGCGAGCGCGCTGGAGACCTACGGCCGGCTCGACACCCTTGTGAACAACGCGGGTTACCTGCGCGACCGGATGCTCGTCAACCTCGACGAGGACGACTGGGACGCGGTGATGAGGGTTCATCTGAAGGGTCACTTCCTGCCCCTGAAACACGCGGCGGCGCACTGGCGTACGGAGGCGAAAGCGGGCCGTACCCCGGTCGCCCGCATCATCAACACCAGTAGCGGGGCAGGGTTGTTGGGCTCGGTCGGCCAGGGCAACTACAGCGCCGCCAAGGCCGGCATCATCGGCCTGACCCTGGTCGCGGCAGCCGAACTCGGCCGCTACGGAGTCCAGGTCAACGCGATCGCCCCCGCGGCACGGACCCGCATGACGGAGCACACCTTCGCGGAGACGATGACCGCGCCTGGCTCCGGGTTCGATGTGATGGCGCCGGAGAACGTGTCGCCGTTGGTGGTGTGGTTGGGGTCCGGGGCCAGTGCTGGGGTTACCGGGCGGGTTTTCGAGGCCGAGGGTGGGCGGATCACTGTCATGGAGGGGTGGCGGGCGGGGCCCAGTGTGGACAAGGGGGAGCGGTGGGGTGTGGGGGAGGTGGGGGAGACGGTGCTGAAGTTGTTGGGGGAGGCGGGGGTGCCGGGGGCGGTGTACGGGGCGTAGGGGAAGGGTTGTACGTCCACCTCTTGGCCAACCGAGACGGGCGGCGGGTGGGCATAGGCCCGGGGGCTGGGGGCGGAGCCCCCAGGGCGCCCGCTCCAACACCGTTCACCTGAAAGGGACTTACGTGTCGCACTCCAACACCGTCCGGCACAGAGAACACCTCGCCCGTACCCGCCCCCGCACCGGCACCCGGATCCGCTGATGACAGGTGGGGCAAGGAAACGACACCCGCAAGCTGCCACCCCGGTCCCCGCTGAAGGCGTACGGCACGCCTGACTGAGAACCCGGCCCGGGGGCGTGCCGCCGGTCTTGGGCGTACCGGCGTCGCCCCGCCCACCCCGCCGCGGTCAACGGAGGCTGCTGTTCGTCACGCCGGGCCTGCGCCATGCCCTTGACGTACGCCGTGTAGGCCTGCGGGCTGGTGAACCACACGGAGGGGTCCTCGCCGAAGACCAGGGCACGTTTCGCGAGGACGTACCCGAACTCCTCCGGCGTGAGATAGCCGAGCTTCTGCGAGGACGCCGAGTCCTCCCGGTACGCGTCCAGCAGCAGCCACCCCGCGCCCAGATACGTCGCCGCCGTGTCCGTGAGGATCTCGTTCTCGCGGGTGCCGGGGAAGGACAGGTCGAGGCGGTGCAGATAGACGTGCATGACCTCGTGCGCGAGAGCCGCGCCGATGTCCCGCCTGTGCGTGCGGAACCGGTCGTTCAACTCGATGAAGTACTCGGGCCCGGCGGTGAGTTCGACGTTCGCGGCATGGGTCATCTCGCGGAAGCTGATGATCGGCCGGGCGTCCGGGAGCCGGTAGTGCCGGACCATCTCGCGGGCCACCCGCTGCGCGCCCATGTGCAGGTCGTCCGTGTCGCCGAACGCCACGTCGACGGGGGCCACGCTGGTCGCGAACGTCTGGACGGTGTCGTAGGACAACCGCTTGTAGAGCGCGGTGATGGCGTCCCGCACCGTATCGAGGTGCGGGTAGCCGTGCTCGACCGGTCCGTCGTCCGCCACGTCCACAACCCCCAGAGACGCCCTGAACCCGCATCCACTGTATGCCGGTGCGCAGGAATGCACGCCCCTGAAATCCTCCTGACAGATCGCGGCCGGGGAGGTTATGCTCCCCGCGATGACGACGACGATGGCTCATTCCGATCACAGATCGGGGGTCCCGTCCGCGCAAGGTGAGTGCTGATGCTCCCTCACACCGCGAACGGGGATTCCCGGCTTTCCTTCTGGCTGCGCGTGCGCGAGTTCGCCGTGCCGCCCTCCATGATCGAGACCGCTACGGCCCGTCGGCACGCCGGCGACTGGGCGGGCGCCTGCGCCGCCGCGGGCGTGGACCTCGATCTCGATCTACGGTCCGTAGCGCGCGCCCACGGCCGGGAACTGGCTGCCCGGGTCCGCGCCGATCTCCGCCGACTCGCCCCTGACCTGCTCCGTTGGCATCTGCCGAGGATCGCCCCTGACGGCCTGCTGCGCCCGGGACTGACCCTCACCCTGGCCCGCTACGGCGACGACGATGCCACGGGCCCGCCGCATCTGGTGGTCCGGACGCCACCCGCCTGGGCGGACGGCGGCCAGCGCATCAGCCTCGCCCTGTGGGACGGCACCCGCCGCGACGCCGACGCCCGACGGCATCCGCATCCCCGGCCCAACCGTTGGTTCCGCCTCGACCTGCACCGGCATCTGTGGGACGCGGGGAGGAGCGGTGAGCTGCGGGCCCGGTCGGGGGCGGATCGGCCGGAGACGCCGGACCCGCTAGAGGTGTTGGAGGGAGTGCCGGAGGGACGCCACTGCGCCATCGGCCGATGGGCGGCCGAGGCGGCGATCCTGCTCCACGCCGAGGAACGTACGACCGGTCCCGTCACCGTACGGCTCGGCTCCCGGCACCGGCTCACGCTGACCCCGGACCCGGTCGAGGACACCCTGCGTATCGCAGCGGCACCTACGGACGGCAGCGCCCGCATGCTGCCGGTCCTCCCCGACGCGGCGACCTGGGTCCTGCCCGACCTGGAACTCCTCCGCACCGGTTCCATCGACGCCGACCACCTGCATCCCCTGGTCGCCGCCGCACTCGTACCGGATCGTCCTTGTCCTCGGCCTCAACCGCACCCTTCCGCGCGGGTGTTGGACCGGGCAGGGGACCCGCACCTGATCGAATGCCGGGGCGCTCAGCACCGGATCGGTCTGGTCGACGGCGTACTGGCACCCCTGGACCACGATCCGGCCGAGATCCGGCGCGAGGAACTCCTGGTCGCGCTGACCGGCACCCCGCTGCCCTGCCTGCAGGCCATCGACGAGGCCCACCGTCACCCGGACTGCCTCACCGGCGTGCGCGAACGCCTCATCCACGGGGACACCGCCGGTGCGCTGGCCGTCGTAGAAGGACTGCTCGGTCCTGACGCGGTGCTGCGTGGCGGGGCGCTGCGGGACGAACTGCACGCGGCGGCCGAACGGCGGCTCGTGTACGGGCTGTTCAGGGCGGGCCTGACCGGTCCCGGGCCCCGATCCGGGCGGTTTTATCCGGGACTTCAGGACCCCTGGAAGGTTCGCCCCCGCCGCACCACCAGCCGCTGACCGCACGGGACTTCGCCCCTGCCCTCACCCTCGCACGCCTCGTCTCACCCCAACTCCAGCCCAAAGGTGACCACATATGCCCACACGCACCCTGTACGCCGCCCTCAACCCCGCCGACCCCATCTCCTCACCCGCCCAACTCGACGTCGCCGAAGACCTGTTGACCCTCCTGCGCGACACCACCACCGAACCCCGCCCCGACACCCAGCTGGAGGCCCTGACCCTGGCCGTCGCCGCCGACCTTCCCGTGCTGCTGTGGGGCGAGCCGGGGATCGGCAAGACGGCCGCCCTGACGCAGCTCGCCGCCGCCCTGGACCTGCCGTTGACCACGGTGATCGCCAGCGTGCACGAGCCGTCCGACTTCTCCGGGCTGCCCGTCGTGGGCGACGATCCGGCCGAGCAGGGCGTCCCGATGGCCCCGCCGGACTGGGCCGTACGACTCGTACGCGCGGGCCGGGGGCTGTTGTTCCTGGACGAGCTGTCCACCGCGCCGCCGGCCGTGCAGGCCGCGCTGCTGCGGCTGGTGCTGGAGCGGCGGATCGGCGCGCTGCGGCTGCCGCCCGGGGTGCGGATCGTGGCCGCCGCCAATCCGCGGTCCTCGGCGGCGGACGGCTGGGAGTTGAGCCCGCCGCTGGCCAACCGGTTCGTGCACCTTCAGTGGACCCACGACCACGAGGTCGTCGTACGCGGACTCGGTGGCACCTGGCCGCGGGCGACCCTGCCGACGCTCGACCCGGAGAAGCTGCCGGAGGCCGTGGACTTCGCGCGCCGCGCGGTGTGCGGGCTGCTCACCGGGCGGCCCAAGCTCGTCCACCAGCTCCCCGGCAACGAGACGCGGCGCGGGGGCGCCTGGCCCTCGCCCCGGAGCTGGGAGATGGCGATGAGCCTGATCGCGTTCGCGACGGCGGCCGGTTCCTCGCGGGAGGTGCTGTCCCTGCTGGTCAGGGGCACCGTGGGGGACGGGCCCGGGCTGGAACTGCTCGCGAGTGTGGACCGGATGGACCTTCCCGACCCCGAGATCTTCCTCGCCGCCCCGACGGCCGGTGAGCTGCCCGCGCGCGGGGATCTGCGGCAGGCCGTGCTCGACGGTGTGGTGGCCGCGGTCCGCAACCGTCCCGACCGGGCCCGCTGGGACGCGGCGTGGGCGCTGCTGGTGCGGGCGTTGGAGACCGGCGCCCCGGACCTGGTCGTCGTCCCCGCGACCACCCTCGCCTCGCTGCGCCGCGAGGACTGGGACGTGCCCGCGTCCATCGAGCGACTCGCCGGAGTGGTCGCCCTGTCGCAGCGGGCGGACCGCGCCGCCACGGCCGTGAAGGGCGGCCGATGAGCACGACGGCAGCAACTGGCGTGGGCGCTCTCGACGTCGACAAGCTCTTCGCCGCCCGCCTCTACGCGGCCCGCGTCCGCCCCTACCTCGCGACGGCCCTCTTCGCGCTCCACACGGTCGAGTCACGGCACGTGCCGACGATGGCCGTCGACCGGCACTGGCGCTGCTACGTCTCACCGCGCTTCGTGGACCGGATGCCCGTCGAGGACCTGGCCGGCGTCTGGGTCCACGAGGTCTCGCACCTCCTCCGCGACCACCACGGCCGCAGCGACCGCGTCGCCCGCGAGCGCGGACTGACCGGCCCGGGGGAGCGGTTGCGGATGAACATCGCCGCCGACATGGAGATCAACGACGACGCGTACGGCGACGGCCTCGTCACCCCCGAAGGCGCGGTCCGGCCGGGGACGCTGGGGCTGCCCACCGGGAACCTGATGGAGGACTACCTGCGCTGGTTCCAACTCGGCCCGCGCATCCAGGAGTTGGCGTGGCTGGACTGCGGCAGCGGCGCCGACGGTCTCGACCGGGAGTGGGAACTGGGCGCGGACGGTGCGCACGGGCTCAGCGAGCAGCAGCGCGACGCGGTCCGCTTCCGGGTGGCACAGGGCATCACCGGCCGCCCCGGCACCGCCCCCGACGGATGGCGGCGGTGGGCGGAGGAGGCGTTCCATCCGCCGCAGCCCTGGCGGGAGTTGCTCGGGGCAGCGGTCCGCTCGGCGGTCTCCGCTCCGGGCGCGGGCGAGGACTACATCTACGGCAGGCCCTCGCGCCGCTCGGTGTCGCTGCCCGGCATCGTGCTGCCGAGCCTGCGCCGCCGGCCGCCCCGGGTGTGCGTGGTCATCGACACCTCCGGGTCGGTCAGCGACGCCGAACTGGGCAGCGCGCTCCTCGAAGTCGCCGCGATCTCACGGGCCGTGGGCGGGCGCCGCGACCTGGTCACCGTGGTGTCCTGCGACGCGGCCGCCCGGGTCGCGCAACCGCTGTGCCGCGCCGAGGGCATCGAGCTGCTGGGCGGCGGCGGCACGGATCTGCGCACCGGTTTCGCCAAGGCGCTGCGCGGCCGCCCCGACGCCGTCGTCGTCCTCACCGACGGCCAGACACCCTGGCCGGAGTCGCGACCGGCGTGCCGGACGGTGGTCGGCCTGTTCCCGCGCCGGCACGAGGACGGGGCGTCGTACGACGAGGACGACCCCGACTACGTGCCGGACACGCCGCCCGACTGGGCGCGGGTGGTAGAGATCGGGTCCGTACCCGTCGCCCGGTGAGCCCTCGGCCGGCTATAGACCCTTCAGAGCCCGCCACAGACCCTTCAAGCCCGTTATCGACCCTTCAGAGGCTTCGCAGCGCGAGGGCGAACTCCGAAGGGACCGGCGCCTCCTGAAGCTCCAGCAGCCACACGTCGTTCACGCCCTCCCGCAGGACGGCACCGGGGACGTACAACTCCCGTTGCGGCCCGGCCGACCAGTACCGCCCCAGATTGAACCCGTTGACCCACACGAACCCCCGTGTCCAGCCCGGCAGTTCGAGCAGCGCGTCCCCGGCGCCGCGCACCTCGACGGTGCCGCGGTACAGCCCGGGGGAGCCGTCCGGGGGCAGTTCCCGCAGCGGCACCCTCTCGACGTCGCCCAGCGAGTCCAGCGCGTCGAGGCGCAGCCCACGCGCGCGTACGTCGTGCAGATACTGCCGCTCGTGCAGCAGCCCCCCGGTGATCCCCTTCGCCTCCCCGAGCCGCGGCCCGTAATTGACCCTCCCCAGGGACTCCACCCACAACTGCACACACGCGTGCCCGGCGACGGGCTCCTTGAGCTGCTCGTCGCCCTCCATGAGGACCCCGGCCCGCTCCCCGTCGACGTACACCACCGCGAGGTCCCGCAGCCCGCGCGTGGTGAGCGGATACGGTGCGCGCGGTCCCGGAACGGTCACTTCGTAGCGGACGATTCCGCGGTCGACGTCCAGTTCCTCGAAGGTCGGCGGCACCGGCCCCTTCCTCTCCGGCCCGCCGCGTGCCTCCAGTACGTCGGCCAAGGACGCCCAGCCCGTCAGGCGCGCCTCGGCCGGGGCGCCCAACACCGACGGTGCGGGCGGGAGTTCGGGCAGCGGGCCGTCCGCGTACGCGGCGAGCACCTCGCGGAAGCCCCAGAACTTGTCCGTGGGGCGCCCGTACTCGTCGATCGGGGCGTCGTAGTCGTACGACGTCACATCGGGCTCCAACGGGCCCTCGTGCAGGGCGCCGCCGCCCCGGTTGGCGCCCGCCCAGCCGGCGAAGTTGGTGCCGCCGTGCGCCATGTAGAGGTTGACCGACGCGCCGCACTCCAGGATCTCGCGCAGGGCGGCCGCCGCGTCCTCGGCATCGCGGACGACGTGCTCGCCGCCCCAGTGGTCGAACCAGCCGCACCAGAACTCCATGCACATCAGGGGCCCTTCGGGCTGGTGCCTGCGCAGCGTCTCGAAGGCCACGCGCGCGTGGGACCCGAAATTCACCGTCGCGAGGACACCGGGGACCGAGCCGCCGTTCAGCATGAAGTCCTCGGGACCGTCCGAGGTGAACAGCGGGACCGTGACCCCCTGGTCCCGCAACAACTCCTCCACGCGCCGCAGATACACCGCGTCGGAGCCGTAACTCCCGTACTCGTTCTCGATCTGCACCATGATCACCGGGCCGCCGCGGTCGAGCTGCCGGGACACGACCTCGGGCAGCAGCTGCCGGAACCAGCGCTCCAGGTGGCCCAGGAAGCGTGCGTCACGCGTACGCGCGCGTGCCCCCAGTTCGCCGGTCAGCCAGTGCGGCAGCCCGCCGTTCTCCCACTCCGCGCAGATGTACGGCCCCGGGCGCACGACCGCCCACAGGCCCGCCTCCCGCGCCGCGTCCAGGAACCGGCCAAGGGCCGCCACGTCCCGGAAGTCGCCCGGCGCCGGCTCGTGCAGGTTCCACGGGACGTACGTCTCCACGCAGTTGAGGCCCATCGCCCGCAGCATCGCCAGCCGGTGCCCCCAGCTCGCCTCGTGCACCCGGAAGTAGTGCAGTGCCCCCGACAGCAGCCGCACCGGCCGCCCGTCCAGCAGAAAGTCCCTGTCGCCCACCGTGAACTCACTCATGCCGACGACTCTCGCCCCTTGGCGGCGATCACGTCCATGGACAAAGATCACCGCTACTTGGACCGAGCGGACCGAACACCGTGTGAGGGGGCGCCGATGTACCACACCTGGATGCGTTTCTTCACGCCCACACCCGCCCACCACCGCCTCGGCCTCGCCTGCCTCGGCGTGGGCCTCCAGTACGGCGCCCTGCCCACCGTCGGCCCCCGCACCCTCGACCACTACGTCGCCGTCGTGATCAGCGCGGGCGGCGGCTGGTACCTGAGCCCCGACGGCCGCCGTACGACCGTCACCGCGCCCGCGCTGCTGTGGCTCACCCCCGGCGTGCCGCACCACTACGCGCCCGACCCCGGCGGCGGCTGGGACGAGGGGTTCGTCGACTTCACCGGGCCCGCGACGACGACGTACACCGAACTCGGCTACATCGAGCCGGAGCGGCCCGTGGTGCCCCTCTCGGACGCGACGGGACCCCGCGCGGTCATCGGGCGCATGGCCCGCGCCGCACGCCGCGGAAACCCCCTCCTGGAGGTGGAGACCGGCGCCGCCGTCCACGAACTCCTCGTCGCCCTGCGCCGCGCCCGCGCCGACCTCGCCCCCGACGGCGACCCCGTCCTCCAGGCCCTCGCCCGCGACGCCTGCCTGCCGCTCACCGTCGCCGACCACGCGGCCCGGCACGGCATGAGCCCCGCCGCCCTGCGCACCGCCGTCCGCCAGGGCGCCGGTTGCAGCCCCAAGGACTACCTCCTCGGCATCCGCCTGGGCCGCGCCAAGGAACTGCTGGCCGCCACCGAACTCCCCGTCGCCGCCGTCGCCCGCCGCGTCGGCTACGACGATCCCGCCTATTTCAGCCGCCTGTTCACCCGCCGCGTCGGCATGCCCCCCGTCCGCTTCCGCGCCCAACAGGGCCGCACCGTCCCCGGCGGCTGGAGCGACCAGGTGCCCGACCCGGCAGATCCACCGATCATCGAGTGGCCGCACGCCCCATAGCGCCGATGATCGAGTGGGCGCACGCCACGTGGGTCCGATGACCGAGCGGGCGCATGCCACATAGCCGCACACCACACAGGGGCCGATCATCGAGTGGTCGCACGCCACGTAGGGTGGTCGCCCATGACCACCAGCACCAACGGAACCGGTGACGTCGACCCCGCCGTGCGCGAGGAGCTCGCCCGGCTGCGCGACAGCATCGACAACATCGACGCCGCCGTCGTCCACATGCTCGCCGAACGCTTCAAGGCCACCCAGCAGGTCGGCGTCCTCAAGGCCACCCACCGGCTGCCGCCCGCCGACCCGGCCCGCGAGGCCCGCCAGATCGAACGCCTCCGCGCGCTGGCCGAAAGCGCAAAGCTGGACCCGGCGTTCGCTGAGAAGTTCCTGAATTTCATCATCGGCGAGGTCATCCGCCACCACGAACGCATCGCGGAGGACGCCGTGAACGGCGGTTCACCCACGGCGAACTGACCTCGCACGTCCGGTAAGGGGCGTGACAGCGGGGCGAGTTCGGGGCCATGCTGCGCTGTGCGCTCCTTGTGCACTCCATGTCAGTCGACGGGCACACCCCGTCAACACCTGCGTCATAAGCTGGTTGTCCCACGCGGGAGGGACGTCGGGCCATGCCGTCGGATGCCGAGATCCTCATCGTCGACGACCATGAGGACACGCTGTACGCGCTGGAGAGCGCCCTGGCCCCGCTGGGCTACCGGCTCGCCCGCGCCACCAGCGGCGACGAGGCGCTCAAGCAGGTGCTCCGCGGCAGGGTCGGCCTCCTCCTGCTCGACGTGCGCATGCCCGGCGTCAGCGGCCTCGACGTCGTCCGCTACCTGCGCCGCCTGGAGCAGACCCAGCACATCCCGGTCCTCCTCCTCACCGGTTTCGGCCCCGACCCCGAGACGACCGCCGCCGCCTTCACCCTTGGCGTCGCCGACCTCGTCATGAAACCCGTCGACCCCTGGACCCTGCGCACCAAGGTCCGCTACCTCTACGACACCCACCAGCGCCAGCAGGCCCTCGAACGGGAGGTCCGCGAACTCCGCGCCCTCCTCAAGGACCCGCACGAACCCCGCCCCGCCCTGCCCCACCCGGACGCGCGCGTGCCCTACCAGCGCGACGACCGGAACACCGCCCCCACGCCCGCCACCACACCCGCGCCCGACCGGACATAAGCCGCGTACGGAACCACCCCTGTGCCATGTCAGTGCCATCAGGCAGCATGTCCTGCATGTCCGTACTGACGCGCGACGAAGCGCAGACCCGTGCCAGGCTCCTCGACGTCCACCGCTACACGATCGAACTCGATCTGACGACGGGCGAGGACACCTTCGACTCCCGCACCGTCATCGCGTTCACCGCTCGTGCCGACGCGGACACCTTCGTCGAACTCAAGCCCGCCGAGCTGCGCTCCGTCACCCTCGACGGCCGCCCCCTCGACCCCGAGCACCTCGTCGAGAACCGGCTCCCGCTGCCCGGCCTCACCGCCGGCGAGCACGAACTGCGCGTCGACGCGAGCATGCGCTACTCCCGCACCGGCGAAGGGATGCACCGCTTCACCGACCCCACCGACAGCGAGACCTACGTCTACACCCAGCTCTTCATGGAGGACGTCCAGCGCGTCTTCGCCGCCTTCGACCAGCCCGACCTCAAAGCCGTCTTCGACCTCTCCGTGACGGCCCCCGAAGGCTGGACCGTCCTCGCCAACGGCATCACCGAACACCTCGGCGAAGGCCGCTGGCAGGCCGCCCCCACCCCCCTCGTCTCCACCTACCTCGTCGCCGTCGCCGCCGGCCCCTGGCACTCCGTCCGCACCGAACACCGCGGCCTGCCCTTCGGCATCCACTGCCGCCGCTCCCTGGCCCCCCACCTCGACGCGGACGCCGATGAGATCCTCGACATCACCCGCCAGTGCTACGACCGCTACCACGAGAAGTTCGAGGAGCCCTACCCCTTCGACTCCTACGACCAGGCCTTCGTCCCCGAGTTCAACGCGGGCGCCATGGAGAACCCCGGCCTTGTCACCTTCCGCGACGAGTTCATCTACCGCTCCGCAGTCACCGACACCGAGCGGCAGACCCGCGGCATGGTCATCGCCCACGAGATGGCCCACATGTGGTTCGGCGATCTCGTCACCCTCCAGTGGTGGGACGACATCTGGCTGAACGAGTCCTTCGCCGAGTACATGGGCTACCAGACCCTCACCGAGGCCACCCGCTTCACCGACACCTGGACCGACTTCGGCGTCGTCCGCAAGGCCTGGGGCTACGACGCCGACCAGCGCCCCTCCACGCACCCCGTGGCCCCCGAGAACGTCGACGACACCGCCTCCGCCCTCCTCAACTTCGACGGCATCTCGTACGCCAAGGGGGCTTCCGCACTACGGCAGCTGGTGGCCTGGCTCGGCGAGAAGGACTTCCTCGCCGGCATCAACACCCACTTCGCCCGCCACAAGTTCGGCAACGCCACCCTCGCCGACTTCATCGACTCCCTCGCCTCGGGCACCGAACGCGACGTCCACGCCTGGGCGGACGCGTGGCTGAGCACGACGGGCGTGGACACGCTCACCCCGACCGTCACCCGCGCCGACGACGGCACGTACACCCTGACCGTCGACCGCGCGGGCAGCCGCCCGCACCGCATCGCCGTCGGCCTGTACGACCAGGACCCCGGCGACACCGGCCGCCTCACCCTGCGCGAACGCCTCGACCTCGACGTCCCGCAGACCGAGCCCCAACCCCTCGGCAAGCGCCCGGCGTTGCTCCTCCTCAACGACGGCGACCTCACCTACGCCAAGGTCCGCTTCGACCCCGACTCCTTCGAAACCGTCCGCACCAGCCTCTCCGGCCTCCCCGACCCCCTCACCCGCGCGGTCGTCTGGAACGCTCTGCGCGACACCGTCCGCGACGGCCAACTCCCCGCCTCCGCCTACCTGGACGCCGCCCGCGCCCACCTCCCGCACGAGACGGACCTCGCCCTCGTCCAGGGCGTCCTCGCCTTCGCCTCCGCCCAGGTCACCGACCGCTACCTCACCCCCGAGGCCCGCCCGGTCGCCCTCGCCACCCTCACCGCCCTGTGCCGCGACCTCATCCGCCGCACCGAGGACGGCTCCAACCCCGGCCTGCGCCTCATCGCCGTACGCCACTTCATCGACGTCGCCGCCCACCCCGACACCATCGCGGCCTGGCTCACCGAGGGCACCGTCCCCGGCGGCCCGGAGCTGGACCCCGAACTGCGCTGGCGCGTCCTGGCCCGCCTCGCCGTCCTCGGCGCCACCGACGAGCCCGCGATCGCCGCCGAGCTGGAGCGCGATCCTTCCGCCACCGGCCAGGAGGGCGCCGCCCGCTGCCGGGCCGCCCTCCCCGACCCCGAGGCCAAACGCACGGCCTGGGAGGCGATGTTCACCACGGACGACCTCTCCAACTACCTCTTCACCGCCACCGCCCAGGGCTTCTGGCAACCCGAACAGGCCGATCTCGTACGGGACTACGTGCCCCGCTTCTTCACGGACGCGGTAGCCCTCGCCACCCGCCGGGGCCCCGCCATCGCCGACGCCGCCGGCCGCTGGGCCTTCCCCGCCTACGCCATCGACCCCGAAACCGTCCGCCTCGGCGAGGAATGCCTGCGGGACGCCGACCTCACCCCGTCCCTCCGCCGCAAGCTGGTCGACCAACTCGACGATCTGGGGCGCGCATTGCGAGTGAGGGGAGAACAATCCAGCCCGTCCGGCGTTTGAGGACGAGGCCCCTTCAGGACCGAAGGGGGGTCTGGGGGCGCAGCCCCCAGCAACGCCAGCACCAACGCCGACACCCAATCCAACACCGGGCAATGAACAACACCCACACCAACACCTCGTACTGAACAACACCCTTTCGGGTTCTGATCGTTGTTCTCCCCGGGCGCGTCGACTCATCCGGGTCCAAGCTGGAACTCCCCCTGCCCGCGCCCCGGAGGACAGCATGAGCAGCGCACCCCTCGCCTCAGGCCCCGGAGGACCCGACGCCCTGCGTCCGTTGCTCGACACCGTCCTCGACGCTCTCGGCACCGGACGCAGGGCCCGCGGCGGCCCGTTCCCCGCGGGCGGCCCCGACGCGGTCGCCGCCCGCATGAGGGACGCCGTAGGGGACGTACTCCCCGACGACGGCGATCCCGACGCCCTGCGCACCCTCGTGCACGCGCTCGCGGAAGGCGCCGCCGACCCCGCCGACCCGCTGTGCGCGGCACACCTGCACTGCCCGCCGCTCGCCGTCGCCACCGCCGCCGACCTCGCCGTCAGCGCGCTGAACCCCTCGCTCGACTCCTGGGACCAGGCCCCCGCCGCCTCCGCCCTCGAAGCCCTCGTCACCCGCACCCTCGCCCACGAGATCGGCCTCGCCGACGCCCTCGTCACCACCGGCGGCACCGAAGCCAACCAACTCGCCCTGCTGCTCGCCCGCGAAGCCAACGGCGGCAGCGTGCAGTTGGTGTGCGGCTCCAACGCCCACCACTCCCTGCCCCGCGCCGCCTGGCTCCTGGGCCTGCCCGACCCCGTCGTCGTCCCCGCCCCCACCGGCACCCTCGACCCCGCCGCCCTCGACAAGGCCCTCACCGCCCTGCCGGGACCCCGCGGCTCCGTCCTGGTCGCCGCCACCGCCGGCACCACCGACGCCGGGCTCATCGACCCGCTCCCCGAGATTGCCGGCCTGTGCGCCGCCCACGGCGCCCGCCTCCACATCGACGCCGCCTACGGCGGAGGCCTCACCTTCAGCGACCGCCACCGCGACAAACTCGCCGGCCTCGACCGCGCCCACACCGTCACCCTCGACCTGCACAAACTCGGCTGGCAGCCCGTCGCCGCCGGCCTCCTCGCCGTACGACACCCCCGCGACCTCGCCGCCCTCACCCAGCGTGCCGACTACCTCAACGCCGACGACGACACCGAAGCGGGCCTGCCCGACCTCCTCGGCCGCTCGATGCGCACCACCCGCAGACCCGACGTCCTCAAACTCGCCGTCACCCTGAAAACCCTCGGCCGCACCGGACTCGGCACCCTCGTCGACCAAGTCTGCGCCCGCGCACGGGAGTTCGCCGCCCTCGTCCGCGACCGCCCCGGCTTCGAGCTCTACGCCCCACCCGTCATCAGCACCGTCCTGTTCCGGCCCGCCGAAGCCACCGACGACGCCGTGGCCGCCGTACGCCGCCAACTCCTCACGGACGGACGGGCCGTCCTCGGCCGGGCCGCGCTCGACGGGCGGCTCTGGCTCAAGGTCACCCTCCTCAACCCCCACGCCCGGCCCGACGACCTGGCCGCCCTCCTGAAACTGGTGGAAGGAAACACCCCCCGATGAGCCACCCCCCGACGGGTCACCCCCAGACCCCCAACCCCCCACGCCACGAACCCGATTCACCCCGCGACCTGGTCGGCATCGGCATCGGACCGTTCAACCTCTCGCTGGCCGCCCTCGCCCACCCCCTCACCGAACTCGACACCGCGTTCTACGAGCAACGCCCCGGCTTCGACTGGCACTCCGGCCTGCTCATCGACGGCGCCACCGTCCAAGTCCCCTTCCTGGCCGACCTGGTGACCCTCGCCGACCCCGCCAGCCCCTGGTCCTTCCTCAACTACCTGCGGGCCCGCGACCGCCTCTTCCCCTTCTACTTCGCCGAGCGCTTCCACATCCAGCGCGCCGAGTACGACGCCTACTGCCGCTGGGTCGCCGACAGCCTCCCCGGACTCCACTTCGGCCACCAGGTCGACGCCGTCCGCTTCAACCCCGAACGCGACGTGTTCGAGGTCGACTTCACCCAGCTCGACAGCGATGGCGAGGCCGAAGCGCTCGGGCGGACGTACACCAAGAACATCGTCCTCGGCGTCGGCACCGCCCCCTACGTCCCCGACCCCCTCAAGCCCCTCGTCGAAGCACCCGGCGTCCCCGTCATCCACGCCGCCGACTACCTCGCCCACCGCGAAACGTTTCTCGCCGCCGACCACATCACCGTCATCGGATCGGGACAGACCGGCGCCGAGGTCTTCCTCGACCTGCTCCGCCACCGCCCCGCGGGACACGAGAAACTCCACTGGATCGGCCGCAGCGAGGCCTTCGCCCCCATGGAGTACTCCAAGCTCGGCCTGGAGCACTTCACCCCCGACTACACCCGCTACTTCCACGCCCTCGCCGAAGGAGTCCGCGACCGCCTCGTCACCTCGCAGTGGCAACTCCACAAGGGCATCGACGCCGACACCATCGCCGCCATCCACGACGAGCTCTACCGCCGTACCCTGCACGGCGGTTGGCCCGACGCCGTCCTCACCCCCGGCGTCCGCGTCCGCACGGCGGGCAGGATCGCGACCACCAAGGTCGAACTCCACCTGGAACACACCCAGCAGAACACCCGCTCCCGCCTCACCACCGACGCCGTCGTCCTCGCCACCGGCTACCGCGAACGCCCCCTCGGCCGCATCCTCGCCGGACTCGACCCCTACCTGCGCCGCGACAGCGCCGAACGCCCGCGCGTCGACGACCAGTTCAGGCTCGTCCTCGACCCCTCCGTCACCGGCTCCGGCTGCCAGGTCTACGTCCAGAACGCCGAACTCCACACCCACGGCGTCGGCGCCCCCGACCTCGGCCTCGCCGCCTGGCGCAGCGCCACCATCCTCAACTCCCTCACCGGCAAGGAGCCTTACCCTCTCCCCGGCCGAACCGCCTTCACCACGTTCGGACTTGACCCGCAAGCCCAGATCCCCACGGCCCGCCAGGCCACCCGCACCCTCACCCCACTCGTAGAACACTGAGAAGGGGCCCGGCGGCGACCAGAGCCGCCGGGCCCCCAGAAGACGAGCTCAGAAACCGGCTCAGAAAACCGGCGTCCCGTTCCGCGTCAACTTCCAGTCCACCGAGGCGAAGTCGGCCGGATCCAGCACACCCTTCGCGGTCACCCACTCCGCGATCCGCGTCCGGATCTCCGTCGACTCCGACCACACCTCGGTCGCCGACGCCACATGCGGGAACGCACCGCCGCCGTTCGCCCGGTAGTTGTTCACCGCCAGCACGAACTGCTGCGTGTCATCCAGCGCCGCACCGTTGTAGGTGAGGTTCTTGATCCGCGAACCCGCCGCCTGCGCGACGTCGATGTCGTACGAGAACCCGGACACGTAGTCGTAGTTGTAGTCCGGACGGCCACCCGCGTTCGTCAACTTCTCCGTGTCCACAGCCCCGTCGGCGGCCGTCTGCACGAAGTACTCCGCCGAGTACTCCAGATACGCCCGCACCTGAGCGCCCGTCAGCAGCTTCGCGACGAGCGTGTTGTCGTACACGTACAGACCCGACAGATCCCGGATCGTCACGTTGCCCGCCGGGATCTCCGAGGTCCGCGAGAACGGCGACGCCTGCGCGATCACCGGCAGCGACGCGTACGCGGTCCCCGCCAACGCGGCCTTCACCACGTCTTCTTGGACCTTGGTGATCAGATCGATGATCGGCGCGTCCTTGTACCGCGCGTCGACCGTCGTCAGCGTCGACGTCGCCGTACCGACGACCTGGTTGACGTACTCCACGACCAGCGCGTGCTCGTCCTTCAGCAAGCGCGTGATCTTCGGATCGTCCGCGACCGTCTTCGCGTCCCGCAGCGACGCCGCCACCGACTCGACGCTCCAACGCCCCTTCTCGAAGACCAACTCGAAGTCGAACACGCTCAACCGCTCGGCGTAGCACAGCGGTTCGGACAGCACGACCGTCTTGCCCGTCGCCGTGTTCGTGACCTTCAACTCCGGTATCTCCACGTGCGCATGGCCCACAAGGATCGCGTCGATCCCCGGCACCTGCTGTGCGACGAGCGCCGCCGAGTTCTCCACGTACGGCAGCTGATCACCGTACGACGACGCCCCCGACGACCCGGAGTGCGCCGACACGACGACGACATCCGCCCCCATCGACCGCAGCTTCGGCACCCACTTCGCCGCCTGCTCCTCAAGCCCCGGGAAGGTCAACTTCCCCTGCACATACGCCTTGTCCCAGATCGCGATACCCGGGTTCGTCAGCCCCAGCACCGCCACCTTCACCGGCGGAGCACCCGGCACCTGGAACTTCTTGATGAAGTACGGCGGGAACGCCGGCTTCAGCGTCTTCGCGTCCAGCGCGTTCGCCCCGAGCAGCGGGAAACGGCACTGGTCCTCGAACTTCCGCAGCGTCTCGATGCCGTAGTTGAACTCGTGGTTGCCCAGCGCCGCCGCGTCGTACCCGATCGCGTTCATCGCCTGCGCCATCGGATGCACCGGCCCGCCCTTGGCGGTGATCGGGTCCACCTTCGCGAAGTAGTACGTCAGCGGCGTGCCCTGGATCGTGTCGCCCGCGTCCAGCAGCAGCGTGTTCCGCCGCCCCTTCTCGTTGCGGATCTGGTTCACCAGGGTCGACACCCGCGCCAGACCCATCGCGTTGCCCTTGGCGTCCGCGTACTCCGCGTCCTTGAAGTAGTCCCAGTTGAAGACATGCCCGTGCAGATCCGTCGTGCCCATGACGGTCAGCGAGTACCGCTTCGGCTGCTTGCCCGGCTTCTTCTTCTCCGCGGCCTGCGCCGCCGGAGCCGCCGCCGCACCGGCCAGCGCCACCCCCGCGCCCGTCACGGCGGACTTCTTCAGGAACTTCCGGCGGTTCAAGGGCATGTCTGGATCTCCTCGGGAAACGGTCAACAACGCGCGTAGATTCTTACTCGCTTCTTACCGCACGCGACAGGTCCCGCAGGTTTCGATCTGATGACCACCAGGCGACCCACCTGACAGAGTGGGACGTATGACCACCCCCAGCACGGACGACCAACAACCCCCCGTCCCCTACGGCACCCCCGACGCCCCCCGCATCGCCGTCCGCGGCGAGGCCCGCCTCGAAGTCGACCCCGAGATCGCCCGCATCGGCATCACCGTCGCCGCCCGCGGCACCGACCGCCGCACCGCCCTCGACGACCTCACCCGCCGCAACGCCACCGTCCTCGACCTCGTCAAGAGCTACGGCGAAGCAGTCGAACGCCTGGAGACCGGCGGCTTCTCCATCACCCCCGAACTCACCAAACACGGCCGCGGCGAACGCGTCCACCGCTACCACGGCAGAGTCAACGTCACCGCCGAACTCGCCGACTTCACCGCCCTCGGTGAACTCACCACCCGCCTCGCCGACCTCGAACTCACCCGCGTCGACGGCCCCTGGTGGGCCCTGCGCCCCGACTCACCCGTCCACCGCCAGGCCCGCCAACAAGCCGTCCACGAAGCCGTCCAACGCGCCCGCGAATACGCCGAAGCACTGGGTACGACCCTGGCCGCACTGGTGGAGCTGGCCGACATCGGCGCCGAGAACGCCCAGACCTACGCGGCACCCGCGGGCCGTATGCGCTCCCGAGCCCTCATGGGCGGAGCCGCCGAGGACACCGCCGCCGCGCCCCTCGACCTCGAACCCGAACGGCAACAGGTCTACGCCCAGGTCAACGCACGCTTCACGATGGCACCCCCGCGCCTATGAGCCGAGCCTTTAATTCGACCATTCCCATGCTCATCGGAGCACCCCACCGCACATTCAAGCCTTGTCAATAAGCCTTCACCCAAAGGTTGTTGAGTAGTCATGCACGGCCAATTCCCTACCCATCGGTAAGGTCTAGGCTCAAACCATGCGCCGAGCAAAAATCGTCTGTACATTGGGCCCCGCCACCGACTCGTACGACCAGATCAAAGCCCTGGTCGAAGCCGGAATGGACGTAGCCCGCTTCAACCTCAGCCACGGCACCCACGCCGAACACGAGGAGCGCTACCAGCGCGTCCGAAAGGCCTCCGAGGAGACCGGCCGCAGCGTCGGAATGCTCGCCGACCTTCAAGGCCCGAAGATCCGACTCGGCCGCTTCACCGAAGGACCCGTACTCCTTGAACGCGGAGACACCTTCACCATCACCGTCGAAGAAGGCGCCGAAGGCGACCGCCAGACCTGCGGCACCACCTATGCCGGCCTCGCCACCGACGTCACCCCCGGCGAACGCATCCTCGTCGACGACGGCAAGGTCTGCCTCGAAGTCACCGCCGTCGACGGCCCCCGCGTCCACACCAAGGTCGTCGAAGGCGGCATGGTCTCCGACCACAAAGGCCTGAACCTCCCCGGAGTCGCCGTGTCCGTCCCGGCCCTCTCCGACAAGGACGAGGCCGACCTCCGCTGGGCCCTGCGCGCAGGCTTCGACGTGATCGCGTTGTCCTTCGTCCGCAGCGGCAAGGACATCGACGAGGTCCACCGCATCATGGACGAGGAGGGCCACCGCCTCCCCGTCATCGCCAAGGTCGAGAAACCCCAGGCGGTCGAGGCCATCGACGACATCGTCGCCGCCTTCGACGGCATCATGGTCGCCCGCGGCGACCTCGGCGTCGAAATGCCCCTCGAACAGGTCCCGATCGTCCAGAAGCGCGCCGTCAAACTGGCCAAGCGCAACGCCAAACCGGTCATCGTCGCCACCCAGATGCTCGACTCGATGATCGAGAACTCCCGCCCCACCCGCGCGGAAGCTTCAGACGTCGCCAACGCGGTCATCGACGGCACGGACGCGGTGATGCTTTCCGGCGAGACCAGCGTCGGCAAGTACCCCATCGCCACCGTCACCACCATGGCCCGCATCATCGAGGCCGCCGAGGAGGACATCCTCGCCAAGGGCCTGCCCCCACTGACCGAACGCAACAAACCCCGTACCCAGGGCGGCGCCGTGGCCCGAGCGGCCGCCGAGATGGGCGACTTCCTCGGCGCGAAGTTCCTCGTCGCCTTCACCCAGTCCGGCGACACCGTCCGCCGCCTCTCCCGCTACCGCTCGCCCATCCCGGTCATGGCCTTTACCCCCGACCCGGCCACCCGCGCCCAACTCACCCTCACCTGGGGCGTGGAGACCATCCTCGGCCCCCACGTCGACTCCACCGACGCCATGGTCGACCAGGTCGACGAACTCCTCCTCAAGTACGGCCGCTGCCAGAAGGGCGACATCGTCGTCATCACAGCGGGCTCACCCCCCGGTGTCGCCGGCTCGACGAACCTCGTCCGCGTCCACCACGTCGGCGAGGACGACAGCCCCAAGTAGCGCCCACGGCCTGCCAGTCATGGCGTGACAATCGCGAAGTCCGCCGCAGGAGTCACGATCACCGAGAACAACGTGGTCAGCAACGTGACATCCCCGGACACCTGAATCGCCCCCAACCCCTTCCCGGCCAACAGCTGCAACAACTGCACCTTGTTCATGGTGAGTGTCAGCCCGGCGGAGGGGTTGGGCGAGGCACCCGACGTACGCGTCAACACACCGTGCTTCAGCCGGAGATGCCAGTACGTGCCCTGCCCCGGCAGATACCAGTCGATGGCGAGATCGAGATCCCACGCCTTCGGCCCGTCCACCCGCACCGACATGGCATCGATGAGCTGATCGACGGAGAGTGCCGCTTTCAAGTCCGTGCTGTCGGAGGTGGCTGAAGGCGCCTTGACCCCCTCCCGCAACTCCATCGCCCCCGTGAGATAGAAGTTCCGCCAGACCGCGTTCTCCGTCGCGTACGCCAGCTTTTCATAGACCTGCGCGAGGAGTTGCTTGGGCTTCTTCTGATCGGGCTCGGCGAATACACAATGGTTGAGGAGAGTGGCGGCGAAACGGAGATCACCGTCACGGACGAATGCCCGGGCTTTCGACAGGGCGGATTCCGGACCTCCCAACGCTTTGACATACCGCTTCGCCTCCGCGGCCGGCGGATGCTCCCAAAGATGAGCCGGATTGGCGTCGAACCATCCCATGTACCGCTGATAAACACCCTTCACGTTATGGCTGATCGACCCGTAATAACCCCGGTTCGCCCACACCTCCGCGAGCGCGGGCGGCAGTTGGAACTCCTCCGCGATTTCCCGGGCCGTGAGACCGGAGTTGAGCATCCGCAGCGTCTGGTCATGCATGTACGCATACAAGTCCCGCTGCGTTTCGAGCAGCCCGACGATCTCGTCGTTCCCCCAAGTCGGCCAGTGGTGCGACGCGAAAGCGACGTCGACCTGACCGCCGTAGAGCCCGATCGACTCGGTCAGATACGCGGCCCACTGCTTCGCGTCCCGGACCTGGGCGCCGCGCAGCGTGATGATGTTGTGCATCGTGTGCGTGGCGTTCTCGGCCATGCAGACGGCACGGAGATCGGGGAAGAGGAAGTTCATCTCGGCGGGCGCCTCCGTCCCCGGCGTCATCTGGAACTCCATGACGACGCCGTCGACGGTGAGGCGTTGCCCGGTCGTCGAGACGTAGTGGGTGGGTTCGAGGAGCCCGATGGTTCCGGTGGAGATGTTCTGCCCGAGCCCACAACCGACCTGCGCGGCAGGGCCCTTGGGGAGTTGGGCGCCGTACATGTAGATGGAACGGCGGGTCATCGCGGTGCCCGCGTATACGTTCTCGGAGACCGCGTGCTCCATGAAACCCTCGGGCGCGATGATCGGTATGTCACCGGCACCGTCCGGGAGGATGCCTCGGCAGCCGCCGTAGTGGTCGACGTGCGGGTGCGTGTAGATGAGGCCGGTCACTTCTTTGTCGGCGACATGGTCTCGGTACAACTGCAGTGCTGCGGCGGCGGTTTCGGCGGAGATCAGCGGGTCGATCACGATCACGCCGGTGTCGCCCTCGACGATCGTCATGTTGGAGAGGTCGAGTCCGCGGACTTGATAGATCCGGTCGGTGACCTTGAACAGCCCCTGTTTCCGGGTGAGTTGAGACATGCGCCAGAGACTCGCGTTGGCGGTCTTCGGGGCGTCGCCTTCGAGGAAGGCGTAGGCGTCGTTGTCCCAGACGACTTCTCCGGCCGCGTTCTTGACGACGCCGGGATTCAGGGCGGCGATGAATCCCTTGTCGGCGGCGGTGAAGTCGTCTTTGTTCGAGAGGTTCAGCTCGTCCATGTCTGTGGGGGTCTGTTCCTGGTTCAGGGCTGCGGCGGATTCCGGGCTCATGGCTACGGCTGCCGCGGCGGCACCGGCGGCGGCCGCGACGAAACCTCGTCTGTTCAGGGGTGTCATGCGGCCGAACATCGCGGGTGCGGTTTGCGCGGGTCAACGGTCGTGCGGGGAATTGGGGCAGGTCACAAAGGGGGTGGGGGTGGGTTGTGACACGTCATGTTGTGGGGTCAGTGTTTGGGGCCCACGTGGGTGTCCATGAGGGCGACTGAGGCTTTGCGGGCGACGGAGGTGTTGTAGGCGTTGGCCTGCTTCCAGCTGACGCCGACCTTGTCGAGGGTGTCGGTGTAGAGCTGCCTGATGTCCGCGGAGAGGTTGGTGAAGAAGTAGCGGGGGTATTCGTAGCGCTTTGTCTCACCGCCTACGAGGCGAGTCGTCCAGTTGGTGATACGGCAGCCGTCGGAGTGGACGAGACCCCGGATGAACTCCCAGGGGTGGGTGTCGACGATGTCCTGCTGCCAGGGTTCGAGGGCGATGCGGCGGTCGTGCTTCTTGCCGGGGCCGTGCTGGGGGAAGAGGTGGGGCCAGTGCCTGTAGTAGCTGGTCACCATCACGTAGCCCTCCTTCTGGAGTGCGAAGACGCCGATGCCGGGGCGCACCTTCGCTATGGCCTCGCGGCACAGTTGGATGAGCCCGGGCCATGCGTCGGCGCACGCGATCCTGAGGTAGTGGCCGGTGCCGCGCGGGTGGGCGCTGATGCAGCCGTCGCCGAGGTAGAGGCCCAGGAGGTAGGCGTAGGCCTGGTTGTCGGCAGGTGGCCCGGGGGCCGGAGTCGTGATGCTGGGCAGGGGTTCGAGTCGGTCCTGCCAGGAGCGGATCGCTGCGCGGGAGATGCCGGTCTCGCGGCTCACGGAGTTGAGGCTGCGCCCCTGTTCGAGCAGCGCGAGCGCTCGCTTGCGTGTGCTGATGTCGTACATGTGGACACTCTGTGAGAGTGATCGTCGCGACACGCAGCAGAAAGCGGAGATTCACGCGAACGTGAACCTCCGCTTAAAATGTCTGCCTTCGATTTGAAGGAAAAGTGCCCCGAGTCGGATTCGAACCGACGCTGGATGGGTTTTGAATCCATGGCCTCTACCGCTGGGCTACCGGGGCCCCCTTCGATAAGAAGGTCAGCGGTCTCCCGCTGTGCCCCCACCTTATCGCAGCTAGGTAGGCTCTTGTCAGCACTACCCCCGTGCCCTGAACGAGGAGCCCCCGTGACCGCCCCCGAGTCGCCCCAGCCCGTAGACGCGCCCGACGACGACAAGTCGCACGTGCCTCCGCTGACGACCCGTGTCGTCATCGCCGAGGACGAGGCCCTGATTCGGCTCGATCTCAAAGAGATGCTCGAAGAAGAGGGGTACACCGTCGTCGGTGAGGCCGGTGATGGTGAGCAGGCCGTCGAGCTGGCCCGTGAGCACAAGCCCGACCTGGTGATCCTCGACGTGAAGATGCCCAAGCTGGACGGTATCTCCGCCGCCGAGAAGATCGCCGAGGAGGGCATCGCGCCGGTGCTGATGCTGACCGCCTTCTCTCAGCGCGACCTCGTCGAGCGGGCGAGGGACGCCGGTGCGATGGCGTATCTGGTGAAGCCCTTCAGCAAGAGTGATGTCGTGCCCGCGATCGAGATGGCGGTGTCCCGCTTCACGGAGTTGAAGCAGCTGGAGCAGGAGGTCGCCGACCTCACGCTGCGTCTGGAGACCCGCAAGCTGGTCGACCGTGCGAAGTCGATCCTGCAGACGGAGTACGGGCTGTCGGAGCCGGCCGCGTTCCGGTGGATCCAGAAGACGTCGATGGACCGGCGGATGTCCATGCAGCAGGTCGCCGAGGCGGTCATCCAGGACGCGGACGAGAAGAAGTCCTCCAAGGGCTGACACCAACCCACGGCAGTACGTACGACGAGGCCCGCGCCCCCGGAACAGGGGCGCGGGCCTCGTCGTAGAAACGCAACCGGAAGCGACCGGCAGGCGATGAATCAGTCCTCGCCGAGGTATGCCTTCCGTACCGACTCGTCGTGCAGGAGGTCCTCGCCGGTGCCGGAGAGGACGATGTTGCCGACCTCCATGACGTGGCCCTGGTCGGCCAACGACAACGCTGCTTGGGCGTTCTGTTCGACCAGGAGGATCGTCGTGCCCGATGCCTTGAGCTCGACGATCGTCGCCAGGATCTTCTGCATCATGATCGGCGAGAGGCCCATGGACGGCTCGTCGAGCATCAGCAGCTTCGGCTGGGACATGAGGGCGCGGCCCATCGCCAGCATCTGCTGCTCGCCGCCGGACAGTGTGCCCGCCGCCTGCTTCTGACGTTCTCCGAGGATGGGGAAGAGGTCGTAGGCGCGCTGGATGTCCTTTTCGATGCCTTCTTTGTCCTTGCGGAGGAAGGCGCCGAGCTGGAGGTTCTCCGCGATGGTGAGGCGGGGGAAGATGTGCCGGCCTTCGGGGGAGTGGGCCAGTCCGAGGGCGACGATCTTGTGGGCGGGGACGCTGTTGAGCGGTTTGCCGTCGAAGGTGATCTTGCCGCCGGAGGGCTGCAGCAGGCCTGAGAGGGTGCGCAGGGTCGTTGTCTTGCCGGCGCCGTTGGTGCCGATGAGGGTGACGACCTGGCCGGCTTCGACGCTGAAGGAGATGCCCTTGACGGCTTCGATCTTGCCGTAGGAGACCCTGAGGTCCTCGACCTCTAGCAGTGCGGTCACTGGGTTTCTCCCTTGGTGCTGGTGGTGCTCTCCGCTTCTGGGTCCGCCGTTTCCGCCGCTTCCGGTGTGTCCGCCGGGGTTTCCTCGGGGGCGCCTTCGAAGGGTTCGCCGAGGTAGGCGGCTACGACGCGTTCGTCGGCCTGGACGACGTCGGAGGTGCCTTCGACGAGTTTCTCGCCCTGGACGAGGACGGCGACGCGGTCGCAGAGGTTGAAGATGAAGCGCATGTCGTGCTCGATGACGAGGACGGCGATGCCCTTGTCGCGGATCGCGAAGACCAACTCTTCGGTGGCGCGGGTCTCTTGGGGGTTCATGCCGGCCGTCGGCTCGTCCAGCAGCAGGAGACCCGGTTCGGATGCCAGGGCCCTGGCGATCTCCAGCTTGCGCTGTTCGCCGTAGGGGAGGTTCCTCGCCAGGTGGTCGCGCTTGTGGGCGAGGCCGATGAACTCCAGGAGTTCCATGGCGCGTTCTTCGCTCGCCTTTTCGGCCTTCTTGAAGCCGGGGCCGCGGAGGAGGGCCGACCAGAGGCCTTCCTTGGTGCGGGTGTGGCGGCCTACGAGGACGTTTTCCAGGACCGTCATGTTGGCGAACAGGCGGATGTTCTGGAAGGTGCGGGCGATGCCGGCCTTGGTGACCAGGTGGGGCTTCGGTGGGAGGACCGTGCCCTGGTAGGAGACCGTGCCCTCGGTGGGGACGTAGAGGCCGGTGAGGCAGTTGAAGAAGGTGGTCTTGCCGGCGCCGTTGGGGCCGATGAGGCCTACGATCTCGCCGGCGTTGACGGTGAAGTCGACGGAGCGGACGGCGGTGAGGCCGCCGAAGCGCATGGTGACGTCACGGGCTTCGAGTACGGGTGTCGTCATGGCTCTCTACGCCCCTGCCTTGGTGATGGCCGGTTCGTCGGTCAGGGTCGTGGTGTCCGGTACGTCGAGTTGGCCGGTCTCGTGGAATTCGAGCTGGCGTCGGCGGTTGGGGATGATCCCCTCGGGGCGGAAGCGCATCAGGAGGATGAGCGCGATGCCGAAGGCGAGGAGTGACTTGTCCTGGAGGGCGACGAGCTTCTCCGGGAGCAGGTAGAGCAGGGCGGCGCCGAGGAAGGGTCCGGAGACGGTGCCCATGCCGCCGAGGACGACGGCGGCCAGCAGGAACGCGGAGTTGGGCGGGGCCGCTCCGGCGAACTGGTACGGGTTGGGCACCACGCTGTAGGTGACGTGGGCGCTGACCGTGCCGGCCAGGCCGGCGAGGGTGGCGCCGAGGGCGAAGGCGATGAGCTTGACGCGGAAGCCGTTGATGCCCATGGCGGTGGCGGCGGTCTCGTCCTCGCGGATGGCGATCCAGGAGCGGCCGATGCGGGAGTCGGAGGCGCGGCGGTAGATCGTGACGACGAGGGCGCTGATCAGGACCATGAGCAGGTAGTAGTTGGCGAACCGGCCGATGGTGAATCCGGCGATGTCGTGGTTCTGGCCGAAGTTGAAGCCGAAGAACGACAGGTCGGGGATGGACGGGATGCCGTTGGGGCCGTTGGTGATGTCGGGGCCGGAGACGCCGTCCATGTTGTTGACGGAGATGCGGAAGATCTCTCCGAAGCCGAGGGTCACGATGGCGAGGTAGTCGCCGCGCAGGCGCAGGGTGGGGGCGCCGATGAGGACGCCGAAGATCAGTGAGGCGGCCGCACCGGCGAGGGCGGCGGCCCAGAAGGGGAACTGGACGCCGGAGAACTTGGAGAACTCGGAGCCGGAGACGAGGGCGGCGGTGTAGGCGCCGACGCCGAGGAAGGCGACGTAGCCGAGGTCGAGGAGTCCGGCGAGGCCGACGACGATGTTGAGGCCGAGGGCGACGGTGCCGAAGATGAGGATGTTGACGCCGAGGTTGGCGTAGTGGTCGTTGGTCTGGGTGAAGGGGAAGCCGATCGCGGCGACGAAGCCCATGGCGAGGGCGAAGCTGCGGTTGGCGGCGGTGAGGTGGCTGAAGCGGTCGAAGAGGCCGGCGGTCTGGAGGGCCCAGGCGGTGAAGACGACCACGATGAGGAAGCCGACGAAGAGTTCGTCCTCGGCGTCGATGCCGTAGGCGAAGACGGTGAGGGCGAGGGCGGCGACGATCGTGATGACGAGTCGCTGGATCCAGGGTGCGGTCGCCTGGGGGGCCGGGACGCGGTCGGCCTTGGCGATGTACGCCTTGAGGGCTTCCGCGGTGCTGTCGGTGGCGTTCTGCGGGAGGGCGAGGGCGCCGATGACGGGGAGCAGGGAGGCGACGGCGGCGATGTAGGTGCCGGCTTCCCAGTTGACGATGCCGCCGAGTTCGGCGGCGATCGAGATCACCGTGTACCAGGTGACGGCGAAGCCGCCGAGGGCGACGAGGACGAGGGGTGCGTTGTTGCGGGCGGGCAGGAGCCAGCCGAGTCCGCGGACGCCGTAGGCGGCGAGCGCGAACAGCGCGGTGAGCAGGCCCGCGACGAGGGTGAGGACCTGGAGGCCGCCGGGGTAGCCGTTGACGGTGAGGTCGCCGGGGAAGTCGGAGGTCCAGGTCCAGCGCAGGAACGTGGAGGCGGTGGTGAGGATGCCGCCGGCCAGGAGGAGGGCGCGGGCGGCCGCGAGGGGCAGCGGGATGAGGCCGCGCTGTGCCGCGGGGGCGGTGGCCGGTGTCTGGGGGGTCTCGGTCGTCTCGGTCATGTGATCACGCCCTGTCCGCGACGCGTTCGCCGAGCAGGCCTTGTGGCCTGAACAGCAGTACGAGGATGAGGAGACAGAAAGCCCAGACGTTGGCCCAGCTGGAGCCGCCGAGCTGTTCCATGCCGGGGATCTTGCTGATGTAGGCGGAGGCGAGGGTCTCGGCGACGCCGAGGACGACTCCGCCGAGCATGGCGCCGTAGATGTTGCCGATGCCGCCCATGACGGCCGCGGTGAAGGCCTTGAGGCCCATCAGGAAGCCCATGCGGTAGTCGATGTTGCCGTACTTCAGGCCGTAGGAGACGGCTGCTACGGCGGCGAAGAAGCCGCCGATGGCGAACGCTATGACGATGATGCGGTTGGTGTCGATGCCCATGAGCTGGGCGGTGTCCGGGTCCTGCGCGGTGGCCTGCATGGCGCGGCCGGTGCGGCTCTTGCGGACGAACCAGGCGAGGCCCGACATGCAGATGATGGCGGCGATGACCAGGAAGATGTCGGCGTCGGAGATGGTCACGGAGCCGATGTCGTGGTTGCCGTCGAGGCTGGGGAAGGAGCGGGCCTTGTCGGCGCCCGGGTAGAAGTTCCGGACGAGTTCCTGCAGTGACAGGGAGAGGCCGATGGCCGTGATGAGGGGGGCCAGTCGTGGTGCTTGCCGCAGGGGGCGGTAGGCGAATCGTTCGGCGCCCACCGCGACGAGGACGGAGACGATTCCGCCGCCGATCAGCATGAGTGGTACGGCGACCACCATGGAGGTGCCGTCGGGAAGGATGTAGGCGTAGACCGTGAGGGCGCCGAACGCGCCGGTCATGAAGATCTCGCCGTGCGCGAAGTTGATGAGCTGGACGATGCCGTACACCATCGTGTAGCCGATGGCGATCAGCCCGTACATCGAGCCTAGGAGCAGCCCGTTGGCCAGCTGCTGCGGCAGGGTGTTCACCGCGTGGCCTCCATTGTCGCTGGTGGTCGTGTGCACAGATCGCGTGCCTGGGGGTGGGGGGGTGTGACAACGGGCCGCGCGGTCGGGATCCTCCTTCCGCGCGGCCCGTGGTGCGGTGGTGCTGGAGCTGCTGAGGTCAGCTGCCGTTGAACGTGCCGGTCTTCACGGCCTTCCAGGCGCCGTTGGTGACCTGGTAGACGGTGAGCTGCTTGTTCGTGGTGTCGCCGTACTGGTCGAAGGCGACCTTGCCGGAGATGCCTTCGAAGTCGGACTTCTGTACGGCGTCGACGACCTTGGAGCGGAGGTCGTTGCCGGAGGGCAGCTTGTCGCTGTTGCCGTCCTTGACCGCCTTCACGGCCTTGATGATGGCGGTCGCGGCGTCGTAGGCGTAGGCACCGTAGGCGCCGTAGTCACCCTTGTAGCCCTTGGCCTTGTAGGTCGCGATGAACTGCTTGGCGGCGGGCAGGGTGTCGGCGGGGACACCGACGGAGGTGGCGAGGTCGCCCTCGGCCGCCTTGCCCGCGGTCTGGATGTAGGTGGTGGCGAACATGCCGTCACCGCCGAAGAGCGGGATCTTGACGCCGGCGCCCTTGAGCTGCTTGGTGATCTTCTCCGACTCGTCGTACTGGCCGCCGTAGTAGAGCAGGTCGGCGCCGGAGTTCTTGATCTTGGTGACGAGCGAGCTGAAGTCGGTGTCGCCGGTGTTGACGTGGTCGGTGCCCGCGATGGAGCCGCCGAGCTTCTTGAAGGCGCCGTTGAAGATCCCGGCCAGGCCGGCGCCGTAGGTCTGCTTGTCGTCGACGACGAAGGCCTTCTTCTTCTTGAGGCCGTTGTACGCGTAGTCGGCGGCGAAGGCACCCTGGAGGGCGTCGGTGGTGGCGGTACGGAAGTACGTCTTGTACGGCCGCGTCTTGGTGGTCGCCCAGTCCTTGCCCTGGGTCAGGGCGGGGTTGGTGTTCGACGGCGAGATCTCGACCATGTTGGCCGAGGCGAACACCTGCTGCATCGACTGGGCCACGCCGGAGTTCAGCGGGCCGACGGCGCCGACCACGTTGCTGTCGCCGGTGAAGGCGGTGGCGTTGGACTGGCCGGTGGCGGGCTGGGCCTTGTCGTCCAGGGCCTTGACCTTGAACTTGACGCCGGGGACCCAGTTGTTCTTGTTGGCGTCGTCGACGGCGATCTGGACGCCGTACTGGATGCCGAGACCGGTGGTGGAGTTCTCACCGGACAGGGGGGCGTCGACACCGATGGTCAGGGTGGTCGACCCGCTGTCGCTCTTGCTGCCGCTGTCCCGGGAGCCGCACGCGGTGAGGGTCAGAGCTCCGGTCGTGAGAACGGAGGTCAGTATCACCAAAGAACGCTGTCGCACAATCAGTCCTTTCCGCAGGCACAGTCGCCCCGGTGTGGAGCGGCAAGGTGCTGCGCTGGTACCCAACTCCCGATGGAGCGGTGACTGGCCGTGACTCTAAGCCCGGTCTGTGGGCATGGGCATCGTCGTGCGCTGGCTTGTGACTTTCTTGTTATGACGTGCAGGTTGGCGGGGATCGTGGAGGGTGGGTCTCGGCCGGTTTGGCGGAATTCAGCCGCGGTCCACATTTTGAGAACCTGCACTTCCGCTTGGCCGTGGGCCTGGCCTGGCCTTTGTCGTGCCGCAGGCCCTGTGGAGGAGCTGGGAAAGGTCCTTGGAGTAGGCGCTGCCGAAGATGAAACTGTGGTGTTGTATTGCGCGCGTGTTACGCAGCGTTACGTCCAGAAAGGCGAGGTCCGCATTCAGGGGCAGTCCCGAACAGTCGGAAACCGATATCTCCACGGTGACGCGGCGGGTCGCCCCGGTGCGGACGGTGAAGGAGGGGGCCGGGACGGCCTGGGCGGTGAGCCCGTCGAAGGCGGCGCCGATGACGCGTATGGCGACGGGGGGTCCGCTGTCCACCGTGACCGCGAAGCGGAAGAAGCCGGTCGTGGTGGGGGTGTCGGTGGTCTGGGCGAGCCCGGTGTAGCGCCATTCGGTGATGTTCGCGGGCCACGGCACGGGTGGGGTCGGTTCGTCCTGCCGCCCGTCGTGGAAGGGCGGCAGGAGGACGGCTCCGACGGCGACGGCGGTGACCGTGCCCGCCGTGAGCACGGCCCTGCGGGTGCGCTGCGGCAGGGTGTGCCAATGGTCGCCCAGGCGGGGCGAGTCACCCCCGATGACTTCGTAACTCCCGTCCCTCTCCGGTGAGTCGACGGATTCGACGGGCCCGATACCGCTCATGCCGGCAGCCTCATGGGGAAACGGTAGGGGAGCGGACGGGGGTGCGGAAGACGGGGTCGGGATCCTCCGGTCCGGGGCCGGTTCGCGGCGTGCGCGCGGCCCCGGACGCGAACGGCTCGCGCGGGGTTGTCAGTTCGGGGTGTGTGCGGGGACCGGGTCGCCCGGCCTGATGTCCCGCAGCATGCAGGTCAGCCGCGCGGTGCACACCCGCCGCCCGTCCTCGTCACTGATCACGATCTCGTACGTCGCCGTCGAGCGGCCCCGGTGCACGGGGGTGGCGACGCCGGTGACGAGGCCGGAGCGGGCGCCCCGGTGGTGGGTGCAGTTCAGGTCGACGCCGACGGCGAGCTTCGTGCTGCCGCCGTGCAGCATGGACCCCAGCGAGCCGAGGGTCTCGGCCAGGACGGCCGAGGCGCCGCCGTGCAGCAGTCCGTACGGCTGGGTGTTCCCCTCGACGGGCATGGTGCCGACGACGCGCTCGGCGGACGCCTCGACGATCTCCACGCCCATCCGGGTGCCGAGGTGCCCCGCGGAGAAGAGGGCGACCAGGTCGACGCCGAGGGCCGAGTACTCGTCGATGACGTCCTGCGGGAACTTCCCGTGCTGCTGCTCGCCCATGGGGCCGACTCCGTTCGTCCTGCGTCCGGCTGATGCACCTGACTGACGGCTGAGCGAACGCTCAGTCGGTGGTCGATTGTTCCAGACGTACGACGACGGACTTGCTGGCCGGGGTGTTGCTGGTGTCGGCGGTGGCGTCCAGGGGGACCAGGACGTTGGTCTCCGGGTAGTAGGCGGCCGCGCAGCCCCGCGCGGTCGGATAGTGCACGACCCGGAAACCGGGCGCCCGCCGCTCCACGCCGTCCTTCCACTCGCCGACCAGATCGACGTACGACCCGTCGGCGATCCCCAGTCGGGCGGCGTCGTCGGGGTGGACCATGACGACCCGTCGGCCGTTCTTGATGCCCCGGTAGCGGTCGTCGAGGCCGTAGATCGTGGTGTTGTACTGGTCGTGCGAGCGCAGTGTCTGCAACAGCAGGCGCCCTTCGGGGAGTTCGGGGTACTCGACGGGCGCTGCGGTGAAGTTGGCCTTGCCGGTGGAGGTCGGGAAACGGCGTTCGTCGCGTGGGGCGTGCGGGAGGGCGAAGCCGCCGGGGTGCGCGACACGCTTGTTGAAGTCCTGGAAGCCGGGTATCACGCGCGCTATCCGGTCGCGGACCGTCGCGTAGTCCTTCTCGAACTCCTCCCAGGGCGTGCGGGATTCCTCGCCCAGGACGCGGCGGGCGAGGCGGCACACGATGGCCGGCTCCGACAACAGGTCGGCGCTCGCGGGCTCCAGGCGGCCGCGGGAGGCGTGCACCATGCCCATGGAGTCCTCGACGGTCACGAACTGCTCGCCGCCGCCCTGGAGATCGCGCTCGGTACGGCCCAGGCAGGGCAGGATCAGGGCACGAGCGCCCGTGACGGCGTGCGAGCGGTTGAGCTTCGTCGACACGTGCACGGTGAGGCTGGCGCGCCGCATGGCGGCTTCGGTGACCTCGGTGTCGGGGGACGCGGACACGAAGTTGCCGCCCATGGCGAAGAACACCTTCGCGTCGCCGTCGCGCAGGGCGCGGATCGCGGCGACGACGTCGTAGCCGTGCTCGCGCGGCGGGGCGAAGCCGAACTCCTTCTCCAGGGCGTCCAGGAAGGCGGGCGCGGGGCGCTCGAAGATGCCCATCGTGCGGTCGCCCTGCACGTTGCTGTGGCCGCGCACCGGGCACACACCCGCGCCCGGGCGGCCGATGTTGCCGCGCAGCAGAAGGAAGTTGACGACCTCGCGGATCGTCGGGACGGCGTGCTTGTGCTGGGTGAGGCCCATCGCCCAGCACACGATGGTGCGCTCGGAGGCGAGGACCATCTCCAGGGCCTTCTCGATCTCCGGGCGGGTCAGCCCGGTGGCCAGGAGCGTCTCGTCCCAGTCGGCGTCCCGCGCGGCGGCGGCGAACTCCTCGTAGCCGTGGGTGTGTTCGTCGATGAAGGGCTGGTCGACCGCGCCCTCGGTCTCAAGGATGAGCTTGTTGAGGAGGCGGAAGAGGGCCTGGTCGCCGCCGATGCGGATCTGCAGGAACAGGTCGGTGAGGGCGGCGCCCTTGAGCATGCCCTGCGGGGTCTGCGGGTTCTTGAACTTCTCCAGGCCCGCCTCGGGCAGGGGGTTGACGCTGATGATCTTCGCGCCGTTGGCCTTGGCCTTCTCCAGGGCGGAGAGCATGCGCGGGTGGTTGGTCCCCGGGTTCTGGCCGGCGACGACGATCAGGTCGGCCTGGTAGAGGTCCTCCAGCAGGACGCTGCCCTTGCCGATGCCGATCGTCTCGTTCAGCGCCGAACCGCTGGATTCGTGGCACATGTTGGAGCAGTCGGGCAGGTTGTTGGTGCCCAACTCCCGCGCGAACAACTGGTACAGGAACGCGGCCTCGTTGCTGGTCCGGCCCGAGGTGTAGAACAGCGCCTCGTCGGGGGAGCCGAGGGCGGCGATCTCCTCCGCGACGATGTCGAAGGCACGCTCCCAGGAGACCGGTTCGTAGCGCTCGGCCCCTTCGGGGAGATACATGGGGTGCGTCAGACGCCCCTGCTGGCCCAGCCAGTACCCGCTGCGGGTCGCGAGATCGGCGACCGGGTGGGCCGCGAAGAACTCGGGGGTGACCCGGCGCAGGGTGGCCTCCTCGGCGACCGCCTTCGCGCCGTTCTCACAGAACTCCGCCGCGTGCCGGTGGTCCGGCTCCGGCCAGGCGCAGCCCGGGCAGTCGAAGCCGTCCTTCTGATTGACCCGCAGCAGCGTCAACGCGGTGCGCCTGACCCCCATCTGCTGCTGGGCGATGCGCAACGTGTGCCCGATCGCCGGAAGCCCGGCCGCGGCGTGCTTGGGCTCGGTGACCTGCGGGGCGTCCTGGACCGGATCACCCTTGGGCGGCTTCGTGGCCATCGCGGGCCCTCCTTCGCTGGCACATGTGTACTACGTCTCCGATCCTCGCACGGGGCAGTGACAACGCCGAGGTCGGTTCGTGGGATCTATGGGTTCGGGGGGTGGGACGGGGGCGGCGGGGGTGTGAGGTGGGGCGAGGAGGAGGGTGGGGCGGGGGAGAAGTGGGCGGCGTGAGGGGTGCGGCGGGGGAGGAGTTGGGCAGGGCGGGGCGGGGCGAGGAGTGGTGCGGGCTTGTCCGGCTCCTCGCCACCGCGGGTGCCGCTGGTCCGGCGGTCTTCGCCGCGCGGGTGTTGCCGTCAGGCCGGCTTGTGCTGCGGCGGGTGGTGCTGGTCCGTCCGATTCTTACGGCGGCGGGGCGGGGCGCGTCCGGCCGGGTCCGCTGCGGCGATGGTGGCCTCTTCACGCGCCGCGACAGTGACCTCTGCACGCGCGCCTGGCAGGTCGCCACGGTCACCCCCTGGACACGGCGAGGCCCGGACCTCTGTACGCGCGCGTGTCAGCGGGTCGCCATCTCCCTGGACTTCTACGCCCACGGTGACCTCCGCACGCGCGCGCGTGGCCGATCGCCTCGGTATCTCGCGGCGGCAGGAGCTCTTTCACGCGCGCGTGGCCGTGCGGCAACGGGGACCGCTCCTCCTACGACTGTTGCCGCGAGGCGACCGGGCTCACCGCCTTCGCCTTCCGGGGACTCGCCTTCCTAGGGGACTGCCTTCGCCCCCGCCCCCTCGCATTCGCCCCCGCCTCCACGCCACGGACCACGACGATTTCGGCGTCCGCTCCCGCCGTCCCGGCAGCGGCTTCCGCCACCCCCGGCGCGAGCCCGCCGTCGCGACCGTGACCTCCGACGCGGTGACCGTGACTCCGACTGTCAGTGGGGCGTGGCAGGATCGGGGTCGTGGCAGAGACAGCATCGAAGAAGACCGACAAGACCTCCGGGAACACCTCCGGCGGAGACCGTCCACGGCTGATGCTGATGGACGGGCACTCGCTGGCCTACCGCGCGTTCTTCGCGCTGCCCGCGGAGAACTTCACGACCGCGACGGGCCAGCCGACGAACGCGATCTACGGCTTCGCGTCGATGCTGGCCAACACCCTGCGCGACGAGGCGCCCACGCACTTCGCGGTGGCCTTCGACGTGTCCCGCAAGACCTGGCGCTCCGAGGAGTTCACCGAGTACAAGGCGAACCGCTCCAAGACCCCGGACGAGTTCAAGGGCCAGGTCGAGCTGATCGGCGAGCTGCTCGACACGATGCACGTGTCCCGGTTCGCGGTCGACGGCTTCGAGGCCGACGACGTCATCGCCACGCTCGCTACCCAGGCCGAGGCCGAGGGCTTCGACGTGCTGATCGTCACCGGCGACCGGGACTCGTTCCAGCTGGTGTCCGACCACACCACGGTGCTGTACCCGACGAAGGGCGTCTCCGAGCTGACCCGGTTCACTCCGGAGAAGGTCGTCGAGAAGTACGGGTTGACGCCCGCCCAGTACCCCGACTTCGCGGCACTGCGCGGCGACCCGTCCGACAACCTCCCGGGCATCCCCGGCGTCGGCGAGAAGACCGCCGCGAAGTGGATCAACCAGTTCGGTTCCTTCACGGAGTTGGTGGAGCGTGTCGACGAGGTCAAGGGCAAGGCCGGGCAGAACCTCCGCGACCACCTGGACGCGGTCAAGCTCAACCGCCGCCTGACCGAGATGGTCAAGGACGTCGAGCTGCCCAAGACGGTCCTCGACCTGGAGCGCGCTCCGTACGACCGCACCGCCCTCGCGATGGTTCTCGACACCCTGGAGATCCGCAACCCCTCGCTGCGCGAGCGCCTCCTGGCCGTCGACCCGGGCAACGAGGAGGCCGACGCGACCCCGCTCGCCGAGAGCGGTGTGGCGGTCGACGGCTCGGTCCTCGGCACCGGCGAACTGACCGGCTGGCTGGCCGACTACGGCACCGAGCCCCTCGGTGTCGCCACCGTCGACACCTGGGCGCTCGGCTCGGGTTCGGTGACCGAGGTCGCGCTCGCCACCGCCGGGGGAGCGGCCGCCTGGTTCGACCCCGCCGAGCTGGACGAGAGCGACGAGAACGCGTTCGCGGCCTGGCTGTCCGACGCCGACCGCCCCAAGGTGTTCCACAACGCCAAGGGCGCGATGCGGGTCTTCGCCGAGCACGGCTGGACGATCGCCGGCATCTCGATGGACACCGCGCTCGCCGCCTACCTGGTCAAGCCCGGCCGCCGCTCCTTCGACCTGGACGCGCTGTCCCTGGAGTACCTGGGCCGTGAACTGGCTCCCGCCGCCACGGCAGACGGGCAGCTCGCCTTCGGCGCGGACGACGGCGCCGAGGCGGACGCCCTGATGGTGCAGGCCCGCGCGATCCTCGACCTGGGCGACGCCTTCGGGGAGCGCCTCCAGGAGGTCGGCGCGGCAGACCTGCTCCGTGACATGGAGCTGCCGACCTCGATTCTGCTGGCCCGCCTGGAGCGGTCCGGCATCGCGGCCGACAAGGCACACCTCGAAGCGATGGAGCAGATGTTCGCCGGCGCCGTCCAGCAGGCGGTGAAGGAGGCGCACGCGGCGGCCGGGCACGAGTTCAACCTCGGCTCGCCCAAGCAGCTCCAGGAAGTCCTCTTCGGCGAACTCGGCCTGCCCAAGACCAAGAAGACGAAGACCGGCTACACGACGGACGCGGACGCGCTGGCCTGGCTGGCCAACCAGACCGAGAACGAACTGCCGGTCATCATGCTCCGCCACCGCGAACAGGCGAAGCTGCGCGTCACCGTAGAGGGCCTGATCAAGACGGTCGCGACGGACGGCCGCATCCACACCACGTTCAACCAGACGGTGGCGGCGACCGGCCGCCTCTCCTCGACGGACCCGAACCTGCAGAACATCCCGGTCCGCACGGACGAGGGCAGGGCGATCCGCAGGGGCTTCGTGGTGGGCGAGGGCTACGAGTCCCTGATGACGGCGGACTACAGCCAGATCGAGCTCCGCGTGATGGCCCATCTCTCCGAGGACGAGGGCCTGTTGGAGGCGTTCACCTCGGGCGAGGACCTGCACACCACGGTCGCCTCCCAGGTGTTCTCGGTCGAGGGTTCCGCGGTCGACGCGGAGATGCGCCGCAAGATCAAGGCGATGTCGTACGGCCTCGCCTACGGCCTGTCCGCCTTCGGCCTCTCCCAGCAGCTGAACATCGACGCGGGCGAGGCGCGGGTCATGATGGACACGTACTTCGAGCGCTTCGGCGGCGTACGGGACTACCTGCGCCGCGCGGTCGACGAGGCGAGGGCGACGGGCTACACGGCGACCCTCTTCGGCCGCCGCCGTTACCTCCCCGACCTCAACAGCGACAACCGCCAGCGCCGCGAGGCCGCCGAGCGGATGGCACTCAACGCCCCGATCCAGGGCACCGCGGCGGACATCGTCAAGATGGCCATGCTCAAGGTCGACACCGCCCTGCGCGAGGCCGACCTCAAGTCCCGCATGCTCCTCCAGGTCCACGACGAAATCGTCCTGGAGATCGCCCCCGGGGAACGAACGGCCACCGAGGAACTCGTCCGCCACGCGATGGCCGGCGCGGTCCACCTCCGGGCACCCCTGGACGTCTCGGTGGGCGTGGGCCCGGACTGGGAGTCGGCCGCGCACTAGCCGCCTCCGGCGGTCGGGCGGGGGTTGTGCGGGGGGTATCTCCGGCCGGGGGGTGTGTGCCGGCCGGGGTGGGGTGGTGGGCGACGGGGAACTGCGGCTTGGCTCCGTGGCCGCGGGGGTGCGACTCGTCCCCTCGCGGGCCCGCTCTGGAGTCCACCCGCACGACATCCCGTCGCAACGGCGAGCACCCACTGCAACGCATCCGGCGGTGCCAAACCCACACTCGCCCGTCCCAGGCCGCCCGCAGGGCACCACACCGCGTCCCGCCCCCGGCGGTGCGGCACTCAGCCCCGCCTGTCCGGGCTGCCCGCAGGGGGCACGGCACCGCTCCACACCCACCCCGCCCGGCACACACCCCCGCCCACACAAACTCCGCCCAACCCCCGGAGGGCCCGTCACCCGCGTGGCCCCGCCGGAAGCGCCCCCCGCCCCCGGCGACCGTAAGGATGCGGGCATGGGTATACGCATGCTCCATCGCCGGACGGGTCGGGTGCGGACTCAGATACAGGCAGCGGGTGCCGCTGCCGCGCAGGGTGCGCTTCGACCGCCGGTTCCGGCCTTCGCGGTCGGCGCAAGCACCGCCCGCATCCCCGCCGACCTCGCGATGGCCGTCCAGCACACGGCCGCAGGACTCCGGCGCCGCCTCACGTTCCGGGACGACACGGCCGTAGACCCCCGAGAGCAAGCCAGACATCCGCAAGGGCCCGCCATCACGCCCACCGGCACCCCGGTCTGGCGACTCTGGGCCGATCTGGGGCGCAGCTACCTGGACCTCGTCCTCAGCCGGCTCCCGAGGTCACCCTCCGCGCACACCATGACGGTGTTCATCGCGACCCCGCCGGACGGCTCCGCTCCGCGCTGACCCCGTCCGGGTCGCCGGGCGCCCCCGTTGCCGCCGGACGCCACACGCGGACGCCGACCGCGTACAGAAGCACGCCCAGCACCAGTCCCGCCCCCGCGCCGAAGCACACGGTCGGGATCAGGTCCCAGGGGGTTGCCGTCGAGCCCCAGTAGGCCCACCAGGTCGACGCCCGTTCCGCCGCCGCGACCAGGGCACAGGCGGCGAGGACGATCCCGGCCGCCCACCGGTCCCGTACCGACAGCTCGGGCACCCCCACCGGCTCGGCGGGCGGAACCCGTCGTAGCGCACGCACCACGAACACGGTGATCAGCAGCGCGCCGAGCGCCGAACTGCCGTACTGCAGGGCCGAGAAGAGGGGCCTGCCGCCCAACTCCCGGTCGAGGACGGGGAACAGGCGTACGCCCCACCGGTCGTGGTGGGTGAACGCGTCCCAGACGACGTGGGTCAGGCCGCCGAGCACCGCGGAGACGTACCACCACACCGCCAGAGTCGGGGTCGCACGCGCGCGTGGGGCGCCGCAGCGCAACAGGGTCGCCGTCCGGGGCCGGCGGGCGCGCGGGAGCAGGGCCACCAGGGGTTCGCGCAGGAGCAGCCACAGGCCGACCGTCGCCCAGGTGATCGCGACGTCGACCGTGAAGACGCCGGGGAAGGAGTGTGTGACCTCCCCGAACTCCATCGCTCCGGGGACCGCACTCGCCGCGTAGTACGTCATGTCGGGGGCGAAGGAACCCGCCACCAGCACCGCGGGTACGAGGCGGCCGCGCCCCCTTCCGTCGCCGCGCACGGCGGGCAGTACGGCGGCGGCATGACTCAAGGTGAACGGCAACGGGGCTCCCCGTAGGAGACATCGGCACATGGCCAAGCGGTGAATAACGGTCACCAACGGGTGCCCGTGCAAAGCAAGTTGTCGTAGGGTCGCCTGGGTCCCCGCGAGGGGCCCGCGGGCGGGCGGAGGCGGAGAACAGAAGTACACACCATCCGATAACGACCACGAGGGCAACCTGTGGGGCGGGTCGACCGTCACACCAGGCGCAGAGGCAACAGACAAGGACGGGCGCTCGGGCGTCCCTGGGAGGGGTTCACTCCATGACGGCGCATTTCGGCAGGCGGCTGCGCAAGGGTGCGGCGACGACGGCGGTGGCCGCGGCAGCGGTCGCGGCGCTGTCCGCGTCCCAGGCTCCGGCGGTGACCGGCGGCCACAGAACGCTCGCCACCGGCCAGGCGACGCCCGACGGGAGCACCGACCACAGCGCCACCGGAGACTCGCCGTACTACACGGACCTCCCGCCCCTCAGCAGCCCCAACCCGAGCCCGAGCGACAGCCAGTCACCGTCCATAGGGACCCCGGTTTCGGTGGGCGAGGCCGAGGCCGGCATCCCGGCGACCATCCTCGACGCCTACAAGAAGGCCGAGACCGAACTCGCCACCTCCAAGCCCGGCTGCAACCTGCCCTGGCAACTCCTCGCCGCCATCGGCAAGGTCGAGTCCGGCCAGGCCCGCGGCGGCCAGGTCGACGCGAACGGCACCACGACCTCCAAGATCCTGGGCCCCGCGCTCGACGGCAACGGCTTCGCGCTCATCAAGGACACCGACAACGGCCAGTACGACGGCAACAGCACGTACGACCAGGCCGTCGGACCCATGCAGTTCATCCCGTCCACCTGGGCCTGGGCGGGCCGCGACGGCAACGGCGACGGCAAGAAAGACCCCAACAACATCTACGACGCCGCGCTCGCCGCCGGCCACTACCTGTGCCGCAACGACTGGAACCTGTCGACCGACGCGGGCCTGCGCAGCGCGATCCTCAGCTACAACAACTCGACGGACTACCTGAACACGGTCCTGTCCTGGCTGGAGTACTACCGCAAGGGCACCCACTCGGTCCCGGACGGCACGGGCACCGTGCCGTCGGGCCGCAGCGACGACAACTCCCCGTCCAGTCCTACGACTCCGCCCTCGTCGTCGACTCCGAGCACCCCTTCCACGCCGAGCACACCGTCGACCCCCTCCACGCCGGGCACTCCGACGCCGACGCCCACCCCGACGCCCACGCCCACGCCGACCCCCACCGACACGGTGGCCAAGCTGGCGGACGCGGGTACGGCGAAGCTCACCGCGATGGCGGGCGACCAGTTCAGCAAGAAGATCAGCACCAGCGCCGAGACCTCGGCCGGCAAGGCTGTCGGCAAGGTCAGGATCCGGTTCACGATCCTCGGGACGACGGACGCCACGTTCGTCGGTGGCGAGAAGCTGGCCGCGGTCATCACCAACGCCTCCGGTGTGGCCGTCGCTCCCGCCCTCCAAGCCGGCGAGACCACCGGTGACTTCACCGTCCGCGCGACGGTCGTCGGCCGTACGGTCCCCGGTCTCGACTACGCGGCCAGCGTCACGCCGCGCGTCGCCGACACCCTGGTCCGCACCAGCACCACGGCGCTGACCTGCACTCCGGGTGGCGAGTTCGCCGACCAGGTCGAGGTGAAGGCCACGGAGAACGGCGCGGTCGCCGACAAGGTCGCCGCCACCGCGACCCTCATCAAGGCCGCCGACGACGCCACCGAGAACGACAAGGGCCCCTACTTCAAGGACGCGGACGGCAAGACCGTGCGCACCCTCACGGGCCTGGCCACGGACGCCGACGGCCTCCTCAAGCTGCCGAAGCTGTACGCCGACGACACCACCGGCACGTTCCTGCTCCGGATCACCACCACGGGCGGCGCGACCCTCACGGTCGAACTGACCGTCGCGGCGGCCGACACCTCCTCGTCCAGCCCGAGCGCGAGCCCGAGCCCGTCCGCGTCGCCGAGCGCGTAGTCCGGCTGCACGACCGTAGGACGAGGGCGCCCCTCCGCTTCGGCGGGCGGGCGCCTTCGTCGTGTCCGTGCGTCGTGCGTGTGCAACGTGTTCTCATCTCGCCCGTGCGTTGCTACGGTGCCGGACCTGACGACCTATCAGTTCCTGAATCCATTCGGTTTCTGTCTGTCGGGAGGCCGGCATGCGTGCCCTGATCGCCGCCACGACCGGACTCGTGCTCGCGTTCGCGCTGGTCCTGACCATCACCGCGATGGGTTCACCGATGGGCAGGACCTCCCCGAAACCGCTGCTGACGACGGTGCCCGCGCACCCGTAAACGCTTGCGCAAGCGTTTGACTCCCTGGGATGGAGGCCGAGATGCGCCGCAGAGCCAGCCTGATCCTGCTCGCCCTCGCCGTGTTCTTCACGACGCTGTCCCCGCTGCTGCGCTGGTACGCCTTCCCGCGGCTGGCCAAGATCCCGGCGAACCAGTACCAGGACATGGTCCTGGAGGCGAAGAACGCCACCCTCCTCGACTACGGCACCATGCAGGCCAAGACGGTCCCCAAGGTCACCATCGTGCAGACCCTCAAGGGCAACGTGGAGGCCGCCAAGAAGATCGACAAGACGGCGGGCCGGGACGTCGTCGTCTGGGACGGCCTGTCCTACGTCCAGGGCCCCGACGGCAAGATGGTCTCCTCCATCCCCGAGCGCTACATCTTCGACGCGCACACCCAGGACCCCGTCCACGCCACCGGCGAGATGGTCGACGGCGATCCGGTGAAACGGGACGGCATCGAGTTCAAGTGGCCGTTCCTGACGCAGAAACGGGACTACGAGTACTTCGACGCGCAGACCCGCACCACCAACCCCATCCACTACAAGGGCACCCAGAACTTCCGCGGCGTCAAGGTCTACTACTTCGAGCAGACCATCCCCTGGACCAAGGTCCCCTTCCCCAGGACCATGCCCGTGAAGGGCATCACCCCGGAGTCAGTCGCCAAGACGGGCACCACCCGCTGGTACACCACGGTCCGCAAGTTCTGGGTCGAACCCGTCACCGGAGCACCGGTCTACGGCGAGGAGCTCCACAAGGAGGAGCTGCGCGGCGGCACCCTCCTGGGCGGCCGGGACAAGGTGACGGCGTTCGCCGGCGACGTGAAGATGCGCGAGGACTACATCAAGCACACCGTCGCCCTGGTCAAGTCCAACCGCACCCTCGTCCTGCTGATGGTCTCCTACCTCCCCTGGGGCTTCCTGACCCTCGGCCTCCTCCTGCTGGCCCTCTCCCTCTACCTGGAGGCCCGCAGCAGGCGCCCTGGAGACCCCGCCCCCACCGAGGTCCACGAACCGGAACCGGTCACCGCCTGAGCCGCGCGTTCGTGAACCGCGTGGCCTCGGCGGCGGCCGGATCCTCGGGCCACGGATGCTTCGGATACCGCCCCCGCAACTCGGCCCGCACGCCCTTGTAGCCGTCCTTCCAGAAGGAAGCGAGATCGGCGGTGACGGCGGCGGGCCGCCCGGCGGGGGACAGCAGATGCACGAGCACCGGCACCCCGGCGACGGTCGGCGACTCGTGAAGTCCGAACATCTCCTGCAACTTGACGGCGAGCACGGGCTGTTCGGGATTCCCGTAGTCGATCCGGATCCTGGACCCACTCGGCACGAGAAACCGTTCCGGAGCCAACTCGTCCAACCGCCCCGCATCCCCCGAGGCCCACGGCAACAACCGCCGCAACCCCTGCCCCGCCTCGATCCGCCCCAGATCCCCCCGCCGCCGCGCCCGCCCCAACTCCGGCTCCAGCCACTCGTCCACACGCGCGTGGAGTGCGTCGTCGGACACATCGGGCCAAGGCTCCCCGGCATTCAAGTGCAGGAACGCCAGCCGCTGCCGCAGCACTTGAGCATCGGCGGACCACCGCAACAGCCCGAACCCCTCCTGCCGCAACCCCTCAACAAGCGCATCCCGTACGGCAACGGGGTCGGCGTCCCTCAGCGGCCGCACCGCCAACTCGACGGCCCCGAGCCGCTCGACGCGCCGGGCCACGACGTCTCCGTCGGCCCAGTGGACCTCGTCCGTCTCGCTGAGCAGCGCCCGGGCCGCGAACCGGGCGATGTCCTCGTCGACCACGGCTCCGAGCTGCACGCGTGCGTGTCCTTTGCCGATCGGCCGGTCCGCCACGGCGACGGCGATCCAGGGCGCGCCCCGGAGGGCACTGGCGTCACCGACCTCGGCACGGGTGCCGGAGACGAGGAGATGGGAACCACCGTCGGCTTTGGCGACGCGTTCGGGGTAGGCGAGGGCGGCGACGAGTCCGACGAGGGCGTCTTCGTTGTTTTTGACGTTCACCTCTGTCGGAACGGAGTCACGGGTGGCTGGGTGGGAAATCTCCCCTCCCACGGCCCGCAGCCGCCGAACCTCCGCCCGCCACCGACCGGCATAGGCGTCCCCTCCACGCCGGGCACTCCGCAAAGCCCCCGCGAGATCATCCCCGTACGACCGCGGCGCCTCCTCACTGAGCAGTGCGACAACCTCGGCGCCCGCTGCACCCGTGTCCAACAGGGCTCGCCCCAGCCGGGGATGCAGACCCAGCCGAGCCAACTGCACACCCCGTGACGTGGCCCGCCCATCGGGGTCGACCGCGCCCACGGCGGTCAGAACTCCCCGAGCCGCCGCCATCGCCCCGGAGGGAGGCACATCCAGCAACGCCAGCCCCGACGCCCCAGGATCCCCCCAGCACGCCGCCTGAAGCGCGAACGCCGTCAGATCGGCCACCTTGATCTCCGGCGCCGGAAATCGCGGCAGACGGGCATCCTCGGCCTCGGCCCAGCACCGGTACACCGCTCCCGGTGCCTCACGCCCGGCCCGCCCCGCCCGCTGCCGCCCCGCCGCCTGCGACGCCCGTACCGTCGCCAACGCGCTCAGCCCGCGCGCGTGATCGACCCGCGGCTCCCGCGCCAACCCCGAGTCGACGACCACCCGTACACCGGGAATCGTCAGCGAGGACTCCGCCACGGACGTCGCCAGCACCACCCGCCGCCGCGCCCCCGGCGACAGCACCGCGTCCTGTACGGCGGCCGGCGCCCGCCCGTGCACCTGGAGCACCTCGGCCCCGCTCAGGTCGCCCAACTGCCCTGCCACGCGCGCGATCTCCCCGACCCCGGGCAGAAAACACAGCACGTCCCCGTCCCGCTCGCCCAGCGCCCGCCGCACCGTCGACGCCACATGCGTGAGCAGCGCCGGGTCCACGCGCATCCCGTGCGGCGGCCGTACGGGACGTACCGGAGGCGTCCAGACGACCTCCACCGGGTACGCGACACCCTCCGCCTCGACCACCGGCGCATCGCCCAGGAGTCGGGCCCAGCCCTGCGCGTCGGTGGTCGCGGACGCCGCGACCAGCCGCAACTCGGGCCGCAGCGCCTCCCGTACGTCGATCAGGAAGGCGGCCACCGTGTCCGCGTCGAGGTGCCGCTCATGGCACTCGTCCAGGAGCACGGCGTCGACGCCCGCCAACTCCTGGTCGCGTTGCAGCCGTTGGAGCAGTACGCCGGTCGTGACGACCTCCACGCGTGCGTGCCGTCCGACGACCCGCTCGCCGCGCACGGTGTAGCCGATGCTCTCGCCGACCTTCTCGCCCAGCAGCCACGCCATGCGCCGGGCCGCCGCCCGCGCCGCGATCCGCCGCGGTTCGGCGACGACCACCCGCCGCGCGGGACCCTCGTTCCCCTCGCCGAGCAGCCCGGCCAGTGCGAGCGGCACCAGCGTCGTCTTGCCGGTGCCGGGCGGCGCGACGAGCACGGCGGCACCGCCCGCCTCCAGGGCGGCGTCAAGTCCGGGCAGGGCACTGCGGACGGGCAGCGCGTCGAGGGCGTCGTAGCGGATCACGACCCCAGTGTCGTACGCCGTGCGGAACGACCTCTACGCGCGCGTGCCCGCGTTCCGTCAGCTCCTCAGTGGTTCTACCGGTCGCGTTCGCACACGAAGATCGTCGTCCCGGGGATCAGGTTGCCGCGCAGGGGCGACCAGCCGCCCCACTCGGCGGTGTTCCAGGACGGCCACTCCGGCTCGACCAGGTCCACCAGGCGCAGGTCCGCCGCCACGATGTCCCGGACGCGGTCGCCGATCGTCCGGTGGTGTTCCACGTAGGCCGCGCTGCCGTCGTCGTTCTGCTCGACGTACGGCGTGCGGTCGAAGTAGGAGGCGGAGACCGTCAGGCCCTCGGGGCCCGGCTCGTCGGGGAACGCCCAGCGGATCGGGTGCGTGGTCGAGAAGACGAAACGGCCGCCGGGCCGCAGCACCCGGCGCACCTCGCGCAGCACCAGCACCGGGTCGGCGACGAACGGCAGCGCCCCGTACGCCGAGCAGGCCAGGTCGAAGGAGTTGTCCGCGAAGGGCAGCGCGCCCGCGTCGGCGCACACCAGAGGGAACGATCCGCCGATCCGGAGCGCGTGCTGGAGCTGGCGGTGGGAGAGGTCCAGGGCGACCGGGCGGGCACCCTGGGCGGTCAGCCAGCGCGAGCACTGGGCCGCGCCGGCGCCGATCTCCAGGACGTCCTTGCCCTTCAGCTCCTCGGGCGGGCCGAGGAGTTCGGCCTCCACCTCGTCGAGGCCCTCGGGGCCCCACACGAAGCGGTCGTCGCCGAGGAACGTGCCGTGTTCGACCTGGTAGTCGTCCGCGTTCCGGTCCCACCAGCCCCGGTTGGCCCGGGAACTCTCGGTGACGTCGGCATCACGTCGGGTGGCTTCCGGCTCGAACGCATCGGGCTCTTGGATGATCGGCTCCCTCGTCGTACTCTTCCGTCACCTCTACGGTGCGGCTGTCCCCGGCGGCGTCACTGAAGGGGTGGTTCAGGCCTGCGTGGCCTCGCGGGACACGTTTTGTGCCGGGTATGCGGCGATCCGCCCCGGGTGTGCGCCTTCGCGCATTGACCCTGCCTGGCTGCCCCCGTATGCTACAAGTTGCGCTGCGGGCCTGCGCACCTCAGACGTAGCAGGTTGCGCTCGCATCTGTATGTATGACCCCTCGGTTTTCGAGGCGCCACCGGACACCTGGTGTTCCGGATCGGCGCTTCCTTGGCTGTCCGGCCTTCTGCAGAGCGAAGCGAAAACGGCTCTCGGCGTGAGCAGTACCTACGACTTCAATGTCCGTACCGGAGCCCTTTCCCACATGACGAGCAGCACCGAGACCACCGCCACCACCCCGCAGGTTGCGGTCAACGACATCGGTGACGAGGAAGCATTCCTCGCCGCGATCGACGAGACGATCAAGTACTTCAACGATGGTGACATCGTCGATGGCGTCATCGTCAAGGTTGACCGGGACGAGGTTCTCCTCGACATCGGTTACAAGACCGAAGGTGTCATCCCGAGCCGCGAGCTCTCGATCAAGCACGACGTCGACCCGAACGAGGTCGTCAAGGTCGGCGACGAGATCGAAGCCCTTGTTCTCCAGAAGGAGGACAAGGAAGGCCGCCTGATCCTCTCGAAGAAGCGCGCACAGTACGAGCGCGCGTGGGGCACCATCGAGAAGATCAAGGAAGAGGACGGCATCGTCACCGGTACCGTCATCGAGGTCGTCAAGGGTGGACTCATCCTCGACATCGGCCTCCGTGGCTTCCTGCCGGCTTCTCTCGTCGAGATGCGTCGTGTCCGCGACCTCCAGCCCTACGTGGGCAAGGAGCTCGAAGCCAAGATCATCGAGCTGGACAAGAACCGCAACAACGTGGTCCTGTCCCGCCGTGCCTGGCTGGAGCAGACCCAGTCCGAGGTCCGCCAGACGTTCCTCACGACCCTTCAGAAGGGTCAGGTCCGCTCCGGTGTGGTCTCCTCGATCGTCAACTTCGGTGCCTTCGTGGACCTGGGTGGCGTCGACGGTCTGGTCCACGTCTCCGAGCTGTCCTGGAAGCACATCGACCACCCCTCCGAGGTTGTCGAGGTCGGCCAGGAAGTCACCGTCGAGGTCCTCGACGTCGACATGGACCGCGAGCGCGTCTCCCTGTCGCTGAAGGCGACCCAGGAAGACCCGTGGCAGCAGTTCGCCCGCACCCACCAGATCGGCCAGGTCGTGCCCGGCAAGGTCACGAAGCTGGTTCCGTTCGGTGCGTTCGTCCGCGTGGACGAGGGCATCGAGGGTCTGGTGCACATCTCCGAGCTGGCCGAGCGCCACGTGGAGATCCCGGAGCAGGTCGTCCAGGTCAACGACGAGATCTTCGTCAAGGTCATCGACATCGACCTTGAGCGTCGCCGGATCTCGCTGTCCCTGAAGCAGGCCAACGAGTCCTTCGGTGCGGACCCGGCCTCGGTCGAGTTCGACCCGACGCTCTACGGCATGGCTGCGTCGTACGACGACCAGGGCAACTACATCTACCCCGAGGGCTTCGACCCCGAGACCAACGACTGGCTCGAAGGTTACGAGACCCAGCGGGAGGCGTGGGAGCACCAGTACGCCGAGGCGCAGCAGCGCTTCGAGCAGCACCAGGCGCAGGTCATCAAGTCCCGCGAGGCCGACGCCCAGGCGGCGGCCGAGGGTGTCGACACCCCGGGTGCGGCTCCGGCCGCGGCCAGTGGTGGCGGCGGCGGTTCGTACTCCTCCGAGGGTGCGGACACCTCCGGTGCGCTGGCGTCGGACGAGGCGCTCGCTGCCCTGCGTGAGAAGCTGGCCGGCGGCCAGAGCTGATCACTGAGCAGTAGCTCTTGAACTGAGGGGCCGTACCTTTCGAGGTGCGGCCCCTCAGTCGTGTCCGGACGTACTTCGGCTGCGGATCCGTCGTGGCTGGTCGCGACCACGCGGCGGAGCCGCATATCGATACAGTCCCGCGCCCCTATAGGGGCGCGTTTTCCCGGCCTTGCAGAAACGTGCGGGATACATCAGTAACTGCCGTGCTGTAACCGGCTGTTGGGACCCTGCCTCGGTCATTCATGATCGGAAAAGGGGAGCCGGACCATGGCAAGGAACCAGAGCCGACGTGCTTTTCTGCGGAACGTGGGTCTCACCGGTGGCGCGGGCACGATGTTCGCCACCATGGGGGCCCTCGGACTCGCCCCCACCGCGCAGGCCGCCCAGCGGGAACAGCCCTTCCGCGCCCTGAGCGCCAGCGACTTCCACCTCACTGGACGCGGCGCGGCGAAGGTCGTCATCGTCGGCGGTGGCATCGCCGGGCTGACCACGGCGTACGAACTGGGCAAGGCCGGCTACGACTGTACGATCCTGGAGGCCAGGGACCGTACCGGCGGCCGTAACTTCACCGTCCGCGGCGGCGACACCACGACCGACCTCTACGGCAACCGGCAGACCGCCCGTTTCGCCGACGGCCACTACATGAACTGCGGCCCCGCGCGGATCCCGCAGTGGATGGTCACCCTCGACTACTGCCGCGAACTCGGCGTCCCCATCGAGGTGTTCACCAACGTCAACGCGGACGCGTACATCTACAACGAGTCCACCGGCATGACCAAGCCCGAGCGCTACCGCACTGCCAAGGCCGATGTCTACGGCTATGTCTCGGAGTTGCTCGCCAAGGCCACCGACAAGGGCGCCCTGGACAAGGAGTTGACCGCCACCGACCAGGAGAGGCTCGTCGAGTTCCTCAAGGGCTGGGGAGAGCTCGGCGACACGCTGGACTACAAGGGCGGCGACTTCCGCGGGTACTCGACCGTCCCGGCCGCCGCGGGCACTCCGGGCGTGCTGCTCGGGGACGTACCCACCGCCTCCGAGGTCCTCGCCAGCGGTGTCGGCCGCTACTTCTCCTTCGAATTCGGCTTCGACCAGGCCATGTTGATGTTCCAGCCGGTCGGCGGCATGGACCAGATACCGAAGGCCCTCACCCGGGCGATCGGCGCACACCGCATCCGTACCGGGGCGGCCGTCTCGAAAATCACCGACAAGGGGAGTGGCGTTTCCGTCACCTACACCCAGGGCGGCCGTACGAAGGTCGTCGAGGCCGACTACTGCGTCGGCGCCCTGCCGCCCAACATCCTCGCCAGGATCCCGCACAACCTCGGCACCGGCGTCCAGACCGCACTGGAGGCGATCACCCCGTCGTCCGCCGCGAAGATCGGCCTGGAGTACAAGTCCCGTTGGTGGGAGCTCGATCACCGGATCTACGGCGGTATCACCGAGACCGACCAGGACGTCACCCACATCTGGCACCCTTCTTACGGCTTCCACGGTGAGCGAGGGGTCCTGATCGGGTACTACAACTACGACGACAACGCGGACTCCTACGCGAAGCTCACCCCCAAGGGGCGGGAAGAGCGGGCGGTGGCCGCGGGCGTGAAGATCTACGGGGAGAAGTACCGCAGCGAACTGGCATCGTCCTTCTCCCACCACTGGCGTCAGACGCCCCACCTGGAGGCTGCGTGGCACGACACCCCCGGTGGCCCCGACGACGTCCGCTACAAGCCGCTCAACGACCCCACCGGACGCGTCTACTTCGCCGGCGACTGGCTCAGCTACGCCGACGCCTGGCAGCACGGCGCGTTCTCCTCCGCCCGCAAGGCCGTGACCGCACTCCACGCGCGCGTGCTGTCCTCGTGACGTGGACACTCTCCCGGTGACACAGGGGAGCGGCGCATGAAAAGCGCGTAAGAGGTGCCTGATCAGGGGCATGGGCGGGAATGCCCATGCCCTGGAGGGCGTTGTGCAGTACGAACACGAGGAGGAGCGGTCACTGTGCTTGATCCGCAGGGTTTGTACGCATGGGAGCCGAAGGGCCTGGCAGTCGTCGACATGGCGCTCGCACAGGAGTCGGCCGGTCTTGTCATGCTCTACCACTTCGACGGATACATCGACGCGGGCGAGACAGGCGACCAGATCGTCGAACGTCTGCTCGACACGTTGCCCCACCAGCTCGTGGCCACCTTCGACCACGACCGGCTCGTCGACTACCGGGCCCGCCGCCCGCTGCTCACCTTCAAGCGGGACCGGTGGACCGACTACGAAGAGCCCACTCTTGACGTACGACTGGTCCAGGACGCCACCGGGGCCCCCTTCCTGCTTCTCTCCGGCCCCGAGCCGGACGTGGAGTGGGAGCGCTTCGCCGCGGCCGTCCAGCAGATCGTGGAGCGGCTCGGCGTCCGCCTGTCCGTGAACTTCCACGGCATCCCCATGGGCGTCCCGCACACCCGGCCCGTCGGGGTCACCCCGCACGGCAACCGTAACGACCTCGTTCCCGGGCACCGCAGCCCCTTCGACGAGGCGCAGGTTCCCGGCAGCGCCGAGGCGCTCGTCGAGTACCGCCTCATGGAGGCCGGTCACGACGTCCTGGGCGTCGCCGCGCACGTCCCGCACTACATCGCCCGGTCCCCGTACCCGGACGCGGCTCTGACCGTCCTGGAGGCCATCACGGCGGGCACCGGACTGGTCCTCCCGGGCATCGCGCACTCCCTGCGCACCGAGGCGCACCGCACCCAGACCGAGATCGACCGCCAGATCCAGGAGGGCGACGAGGAGCTCGTGGCGCTCGTCCAGGGCCTGGAGCACCAGTACGACGCCGCCGCGGGCGCCGAGAGCCGCGGCAACATGCTCGCCGAGCCGGTCGACATCCCGTCGGCGGACGAGATCGGGCAGGAGTTCGAGCGCTTCCTGGCGGAGCGCGAGGGCGACAGCTAGCGCGCGGGTGACGACGGGGGCCTGTCCGCCTGACAGGTCCTGGGCGGTTGCCGACGGTCACCGCGTGCCCTGTCAGTGACAGGCCGTAGGCTTCGGTCCATGCTGAAGGTCGGCCTCACCGGGGGCATCGGTGCCGGTAAGAGTGAAGTGTCGCGGCTGCTCGTGGGGTACGGCGCCGTGCTGATCGACGCCGACCGCATCGCGCGCGAGGTCGTCGCGCCCGGAACTCCCGGACTCGCGGCGGTCGTCGAGGCCTTCGGGGAGGACGTGCTCGGCGCGGACGGCGGCCTGGACCGGCCGAAGCTGGGCTCCGTCGTCTTCGCCGACCCCGAGAAGCTGGCCGTGCTCAACGAGATCGTGCACCCTCTGGTCGGCAGGCGCTCCCGCGAACTCGAAACCGCCGCGGCCGACGACTCCGTAGTGATCCACGACGTCCCCCTCCTCGCCGAGAACGCCCTCGCCGCGCTGTACGACCTGGTGATCGTCGTCGACGCGAGCCCCGAGACCCAGCTCGACCGGCTGGTCCGGCTGCGGGGCATGACCGAGGACGACGCACGCGCGCGTATGACCGCCCAGGCGACGCGCGAGAAGCGGCTCGCCATCGCGGACATCGTCATCGACAACGACGTACCCCTGGAGGCGCTGGAGCGGCGCGTACGGGACGTATGGGCCGAACTCGTGCGCAGGGCGCACGTGCCCCAGCAGCCCCCTCAGGAATAGCGGGCCTTTCTCCGGGCGTTGAAACGTCCGAGTGAGGGAAGGACTTTGCCGTGCCCGAGAACAGCGGAACGACCGGACGTACTCCGGAGACGCATGTCATCGACTTCCGTGCCGCCGAGCAGTTGCTCGACGCGCGGGACCCGCGGGGCGCGGTGAAGCTGCTCGACCGCGTCATCGACGCGCACCCGGAGAACACGGCCGCGCGCCTGCTGCGCGCGCGTGCCTTCTTCGCGGCCGCGCAACTGCGCCCAGCCGAGCTGGAGTTCACCATCGTCCTGGAGCGCGAGCCGGACAACGCCTTCGCGCACTTCGCGCTCGCCCGCACCTATGAGCGACAGGGTCGCGCCGACCAGGCCAAACGCCACTTCCGGCTGGCCGCCGCGCTCGATCCGAAACCGCAGTACCTGAAGGCGGCCCGGTTCGAGGAGTAGGCGCACGCCTGTAGAGCGCGCTTGCGCACGTCAGGGGTGGCGGTGCTCTGGTGGCCGGTACGGCGGGACGTCCGGGCCCGGCTGGTAGTGCGGGCCCTGGCGTATGTGTCTGAGGATCATGGTCATGTCGATCGTGACGATCAGCCACAGCACCGCGCAGGCCGTCGCCCACCCGGGGCGACCGGCGATCGCGAACGCGACCGTGCCGAAGATCGTCCAGACCAGCCCCCACACGCTCAGCCAGAACCGCGTCCGCAGCGGACTGCGCGCGGTTGTCGGCTCACTGCCTGTACGCATCAGGATCACTACTCCTCCTTGCAACGTACTCTTCGGCTCGGACGTTCTCCACAGGGCTCCAGAAGGCTCCACAGGGAGGGGAAGCGCATCGTGCTGCCGGACGCCGACGAACTGCCCGAGGTCCTGCTCGACCTCGCCGTACCCCATGAGGACATCAACGAACTGGTGCGACTGCGCCAGGTGTTGACGCGGGACACCGACGCGACGCGGCTCCTGGAGGAGTGCGTCGGCGAGCTGATCAAGGACATCGGGGAGCACGGCCAGTGGACCCGGCTCACCGAGCTGCTCCTGGCCCGGCTGCCCGAAGCCCCGCCCGAGATCGGCGCGTACTTCCCCGTGTACGTGTTCGTCGCCGCGCTGCCCGCCACGCGCGCGTACCACCGCGAACGTGGCATCCCCGCCGACGTCTCCCGGCGCACCCTCGCCGACCTGGGACGCAACATCGCGGTGCACCACAAGCGGTTCGGCGGGGCAGGGCTGCCGTTCCCGCAGTGGCTCGTCCCACACTTCCGCGGCGAGCTGTACCAGCTGGGGCGGCTGCAGTTCGAGCGGGCGCGGCTCGGTGAGCGCAGTGCGCAGGCGCTCACGGCGGCCGGGCTGGACGCGGAGCCGGGGACGCCCTGCCTGAACCTGCACATCCCCGACTTCTCCGGGCCGCTCACCCCGGCCGCGTGCGAGCGCTCGCTGGAACTGGCCCGCGCGTTCTTCGCCCGGCACTTCCCCGAGGAGCGCCACGAGGTCGCGACCTGCCACTCCTGGCTGCTCGACCCGCAGTTGAAGCGGTACCTGTCCGCCGAGTCCAACATCGTCCGCTTCCAGGAACGGTTCCGGGTGATCCGCGAGGACAAGGAGCCGGCCGACACCGAGCCCGTCCAGTTCGTCTTCGGGCATCCCGATCTGCCGGTGGCGAGCCTGCCGCGCGGTACGTCCGTGGAGCGGGCCGTCGGGGACCATCTGCGGGAGGGCGGGCACTGGTACATCGGGCACGGGTGGTTTCCGCTCTGATCCCGGCTCGGCTCCGACCTTCAACAACTGCCAACAGTTGCCTGTCTGAAGGGAATTGACTCGTACGGGTGAACCAGTGCGAGTCGGGAACGGACGTGCGGACGCGGACCGTTGGACGGGCATGCGAATCGAAATGCGTGAGGGGTACGAGGGGACAGGACCCGGGGCGATCACCCCGGACGGCTGCGCGGTCGAGCTGTACTCGCGGCTGTCGATCGGCCAGGAGCCGGACATCATCGCCGCGGCCGTGCCGGCGGGCGCGCGCATCCTGGAGCTGGGCAGCGGGGTGGGACGGATGACCCACCCCCTCCTGGAGCGCGGGTTCACGGTCACGGCGGTCGACGAGTCCGCCGAGATGCTGGAGCGGGTCAAGGGCGCGCGCACGATATGCGGCCCGATCGAGAACCTCGATCTGGGCGAGACCTTCGACGTGGTGATGCTCGCGTCGTTCCTGGTGCACGCCGGGGACGCCGAGGTGCGGCGCGGACTGCTGCGGACCTGCGTACGGCATGTCGCGCCGGGCGGCTGTGTGCTGATCCAGCGGGAGGGCGAGGACTACCACACGAACCTGCCGCGCGAGCGGATCGACCCCAGTGGCTTCACCGTGCGGATGGTGTCGGCGGAGCCGGTCGGGGACGGGGTCGACTCGGTGCACGCGGAGTATGTGTTCCCGGACGCGGTCTGGACCCAGACGTTCCTGTCCCGGCCGTTGACGAAGGACCAGTTCGAGGAGGCGCTGGCGGAGGCGGGACTGAAGGTGGACAGCTATCTGACACCGGACCGGATATGGGTGAGGGCGGTGGCGGCGACAGAGGGAGGCGAAGAGGCAGAGTCAGCGGATTAGCGGAGGAAATCGCGTGCGGCGGCGATGAGTTCGAGGGCGAGGGCCGGTCTATCCCTGTGACAGCAACACGGACCGCTTCCCAGCGCTCCCACCGCTTCCCACAGGAGAACCTCATGTCCGAGACCACCGCTTCCGCAGCCTCCGCCGCTTCCGCCAGCTCCCTGGCCCCCGCGTCCTCGACGTCCTCGGTGACCTCGGCGGCTTCGGCGAAGTCCCGCACCGTCGTCGCCGAGTCCGCGACCACCCGCGGTCGCAGCACCCGGATCGCGCTGCGCGCCCTCCAGGTGCTGCTCGCCCTGTTCTACGGCGTCGCGAGCGCGCTGCCCAAGCTGATCGCGAACTCGTCGGCCGTGGAGTCCTTCGACAAGATCGGCTGGGGCAGCGGGGCCATGTACACGATCGGCGCGCTCGAACTGGCCGGTGCCGTGGGTCTGTTGGTCCCGCTGCTGCAGTCGGTGGCGGCGGCGGCGCTCAGTGCGCTGATGGTGGGCGCGTTCGTCGTGCAGATGACCGTGTTCCACGGTGAGAACGCGGCGACACCGCTGATCCTGATCATCCCGCTCGCCCTGATCGCCTGGGCACGGCGGGGGCAGAACGCGGAGTTGCTGCGAGTGGTACGACGACGGGCGTGATCCGTGCGGTACGGCTGGCGGCGACGGCTGTGCCTGTGCCTACGGCTATCGCTGAGTACGGGGTGACGGTGGCGTCCGGTGGGCCGAGGGGCCCGGGCCGGATGTCACCGTTGCGTGCCGCGGTCCCGGGGGATATCGGGAGCGGTGGTGGCGGAGCTGGGGCCGACTGTCATCGTTGCGGGTCGCGACGGGTACGGCGGCGTGCGTCGCGGCGGGTGTCCCGGTCCCGGTGAGTGTCGGGAGCGGCGGCGGGGTCGAGGCCGGCGCCGGGGGTGCCGCGCAGGCGTTCCATGTCGCGGCGGTCGCGTTTGGTGGGGCGGCCGGTGCCGCGGTCGCGGATGCCGGCCGGGGCGACGGCCTCGCGGGGCGGGGGCGGCGGGGAGTTGTCCACGTAGCACTGGACGGCGACCGGAGGGCCGACCCGTTTGCGGATGACCTGCTTCACGATGACGACACGCTCGTGGCCCTCGTGCCGGAGTCGCACCTCGTCGCCGACGTGGACGGAGTGGGCGGGCTTCACCCGCTCACCGTTGACACGGACGTGGCCGCCCTTGCAGGCGGCGGCGCCCATGGAACGGGTCTTGACCAGGCGGACGGACCAGATCCAACTGTCGACGCGGACGCTCTCACCATTGACAGGGCTCGCGGCCTTGGCTGCGGCCACGGCGTCGCTCTGCGCCTCAGCCACAGGACCCTGGGGCACGTCGGGGTTCCGGCTCGTCGTGGTCGCGCCGGTTCCACTGTCGCCGTCGGTCTCGCCCACACCCTCGGAAGCCATGCCTCGACTTTAGTACCCCGAGACGGACGACTCCGGCGGGATTCGGCCGCCGACCTGAGGGGGGAGGCTCCTTGCCACGTCGGTCCTGCGGGCTCTGGCTCCGGCGTGTGGCCACGGCTGCGGCTCCGGTTCCGGCCCGGGTCCCAGCCCCGGCCTGTGGTCCGGGGTGTGGCCTCGTCCCCGACATTGGGCTCCAGCCCCGGCCTCATTCCGGCCCCGAGCCTGTGGCCCCGGCCTGTGGTCTCCACCCCTCGACCTGCGGTCTCTCCCCGCCCGGCGCTTGTCTTCCCGGTGCTGGTCCCCGGACGAGGCCTGCGGCCCTGGACTCGTGGCCCTGGACCCGCGGTCTCTCCCTTGGCCCGCCCGGTGATCCGATGGGGACTATGACCTGGCGATCTCTTGCCGGAGCTGGCGGGTGAAGCGACGCAGGAGATCCAACGTTTCTCGGAACTCGGCCCGGCGGTCGTCCCTGCCGTCGGTGGGCCGGGTGCTCCAGACCCGCCGCGCGAGAGCATCGGCGAGATCGACGGTGTCGTCGGCGCAGAGCAGGTAGAGGGCCGAGCGTGCTTCCTGCATCCGGTTCGCCAACTCGTTGGCTCCGGGACCGTCGTCACTCAACCGTGTGTCCTTCAGGTGGTCCAGTAGCTGAACTACGGCCGTGTTGAAGCCGATGCCGGCTTTGAGCTTCTGTTCGCGGAGCCACATGCGGTCCTGTCGGCGCGCGGTGAACCACGAACCGAACACCGCCCCGATGAGGCCGATGGCGGCCCCGATGGCCACGGACAGGATGTTCTCCACGGTCAGCTCCCCCCGGCGTACCCCCGACGTCTGATCCCTGCCCCAACCTCCGCCCCCTGATCCCACCCCCGTCCACCACCCCCCTTGGCCCACCCCAGATGCACCCCCACCCCGTACCCCAGAGGCTGTTTCCCGAGGTCGTAGGGGTCGCAGTCGGCGTAGAGACGAGGGGTCGGACGTGGAGGACATGGCAGCAAAGGTCGACGCGCTGATGGACGGGCTGCGGGCCGATCTCGTGCGGCTCGCCGGGATTCCCTCCGTGGCGTTTCCCGGGTTTCCGGCCGAGCCGGTGCAGGAAGCGCATGACCTGCTCGTCGGGTTGCTGCGCGGGGCCGGTGTCGAGCACATCGAGCGGATCGATCTGCCCGGCACCGCGCCGGTGATCTTCGCGGAGATTCCGCCGCCGGACCCCGATGCCCCGACCGTTCTCCTCTACTCGCACTACGACGTCCAGCCGCCCGGTGACGAGGAGTTGTGGGATTCGCCGCCCTTCGAACCGACGCCCGTGGAGGGCGGGTTGCGGGCGCGGGGTGTCGCGGACGACAAGTCGAACGTGATCGCGCACCTCGGGATGCTGCGGGCTTACAAGGGGCGGCCGCCGGTCGGGGTGAAGATCGTGTTCGAGGGGCAGGAGGAGTACGGCAGCCCCTTCGACACCTACCCGCCGACCGACGCCGAGCGCTTCGCGTGCGATGCCATGGTCATCGCCGACCTCGGCAATCTGCGCCCCGGCACCCCGACCCTGACCACCGGACTGCGCGGGGCGGCCGAGGTGGTCGTAGAGGTTCGGACTCTTGAAGAGCCGCGGCACAGTGGGGAGTTCGGTGGGGCGGCACCCGACGCGCTGCTTGTGCTGCTCAAGGCTCTTGCCACTCTGCATGACGTGCACGGTGATGTGGCCGTGGAGGGGTTGCGGCGGGAGGAGTGGGGCGGGGCGGCTTACACGGAGGAGGAGTTCCGTGAGCTGGCGGGAGTGTGCGACGGGGTTCCGCTCATCGGCGGTGGGAGTCTCGGTGAGCGGCTCTGGAGCGGTCCGGCGATCACCGTCGTCGGGCTGGACGCGCCCGGTGTCGATCACGCGGCCTCGGCGGTCGTGCCGTATGCGCGGGCCAAGCTCAACCTTCGTTTTCACCCGCTCCAGGATCCCCACGAGGCGCAGGCGCGGCTTGTCGATCACCTCAACTCGCTTACGCCCTTTGGTGTTCCGCTCACCGTCACCCCGGGCGACACCGGCCCCGGTTACGAGGCCGCGACCGGCGGGCCCGCCTACCGTGCCGCGCTCGCCGCGCTGGAGGAAGCCTGGGGCGCCGAGCCGTCGTATGTCGCGACCGGTGGATCGATCCCGCTGGTCAACGGGCTCGCGCGGGCCGCGCCCGACGCCGAGGTACTGCTCTTCGGCGCGCAGGACAGCATGTGCAATCTGCACGCGCCCAACGAGCGGGTGTTGTTCTCGGAGTTGCGGAACACGGTCGTCGCGATGTGCGCGTTCGTCGAGCGATACGCGGCCGGCTTCCGGGGCCGGAGTCAGGGTGGGGCGGCGGGCGTATGAGTACCACCGACAGTCGGCAGACCACCGAACAGCCGCCGCACAAGCCGAAGTTCACCTTCCCCAGCGCGCTGACCGTCCTCGCGGTCGTCACGGTCGCCGTGTGGCTGCTCGCGTTTCTCATTCCGTCCGGGCAGTACGACCGCAACGCTTCCGGCGCCCCGATCCAAGGTACTTACCACCGCGTCGACTCCGGCCAGAGCTTCGTCGACCGCCTCGACGACCTGTTCCTCGCGCCCGTCAACGGCCTCTACGGCATCCAGGACGAGAAGACCGGCCAGGTCGGACCCGATCTTGCCGGTGAACTGTACGGCAGCGCGGGCGTGTTCCTGTTCGTGCTCGCCATCGGGGCGTTCATCACCGTGGTGTTCGCGACCGGCGCCCTCGACCGGGGCATCGGCCGGCTCGCCCACCGGCTGCGCGAGCGCGGCGCGTTGCTCATCGCCGGGATCATGGTCGTCTTCTCGATCCTCGGCACGGTCGAGGGCTTCGCCGAGGAGACCCTCGGTTTCTACGGCCTGATCGTGCCGCTGATGCTGGCACTCGGCTACGACCGGATGGTCGCCGTCGGCACGATCATCCTCGGTGCCGGGATCGGCGTGCTCTGCTCGACGGTGAATCCCTTCGCGACTGGCGTCGCCTCCTCCGCCGCGGACATCTCGCTCGGCGACGGCATCGTGCTGCGGTTCGTCATGTGGGTGGTGCTGACGGCGGTGACGGTGGCGTACGTCATCCGGTACGCGCGCCGCGTGCGGCGGAACCCCGAGCGGTCGATCACCGGGTTCCTGCCCGGCGACCGGGACAACAACCAGGAGGCCACCGCCGACTCCGGGGCCGCCTCCGCAGAGGAGCCCCAACTCACCGGGCTCCACAAGGCAGTTCTGGTCACCATGGGCCTGGTCTTCGCCTTCATGATCTTCTCGGTGGTGCCGTGGGCGAGCGCCCTCACCGGCGACGCGGACGCGACACCGTACGGCTTCGAACTCGGCTGGTCCTTCCCGCAGTTGGCGGCGCTCTTCCTGTGCGCGGCCGTGCTGATCGGGCTGGTGGCGCGGATGGGGGAGCAGAAGCTCAGCTCGATGATCATCCAGGGTGCCGCCGACTTCATCTCGCCGGCCCTGGTGATCGTGCTGGCGCGCGGGGTCACCGTCATCATGAACAACTCGAAGATCACGGACACCGTGCTGCACTCCATCGAGGGCATCGTGAAGGGCACCTCCTCCGGCGTCTTCGCGATCATCGTCTTCGTCGTGAACCTGCCCCTCGCCTTCCTGATCCCGTCCACCTCCGGCCACGCGACCCTCGCCATGCCGATCCTCGCCCCGCTCGCCGACTTCGCCGGCGTCTCCCGCGCGGTCGTCGTCACCGCCTGGCAGGCCGCCAGCGGCTGGATGAACCTCTGGGTGCCGACGACCGCCGTCACCATCGGCGGGGTGGCGCTGGCGAAGGTCGGCTACGACAAGTACCTGCGGTTCGTATGGCCGTTGCTGGCGCTGCTGTTCCTGATGATCTGCGGGTTCGTGGCGGTCGGCGCGATCCTCACCTGAACAGTTGTGATCCTCCCCCGAACCGTCGCGAGCCTCACTTGAGCCCGCACGGCGAGGGACGCATACGGTGGCCGCATGAACCTGTCCGACCTCGACCACCGGATCACCGGCTGCCGGGCCTGCCCCCGCCTGGTCGCCTGGCGCGAGGAGGTCGCCCGCACCAAACGCGCTGCCTTCGCCGACTGGACGTACTGGGGCCGCCCGGTACCCGGCTTCGGCCCCGCCGACGCGTCGCTCCTGATCATCGGCCTCGCCCCGGCCGCGCACGGCGCCAACCGCACCGGCCGCATGTTCACCGGCGACCGCTCCGGGGACGTCCTGTACGAGGCCCTCTACGACATCGGCCTCGCCTCGCAGCCGACCGCCGTGAGCGCCGACGACGGCCTGGAGCTGTACGGCGTGCGCATCACCTCACCGGTGCGCTGCGCCCCGCCCGCCAACAAGCCCACCCCCGAGGAACGCGACACCTGCCGTTCCTGGCTCGTCGAGGAACTCACCCTGCTGCGGCCGACGTTGAGGGCCGTCGTCGTACTCGGCGCCTTCGGCTGGCAGGCGGCGCTGCCCGCGTTCGCGGCGGCGGGGTGGCAAGTCCCGCGCCCACGGCCCGCGTTCGGGCACGGGACACAGGTCTCCCTCGACGGCCTCGACCTCTTCGGCTGCTTCCACGTCAGCCAGCGCAACACCTTCACCGGCAAACTCACCCCCGCGATGCTGCGGGACGTCCTGCGCACGGCGGCCGGGGCGGCGGGGCTGCCGACCACGCCGTAGCGAGGCTAGGGTCGTCCGATGGGCCTGTATCCGGAGATCGAACCGTACGACCACGGCATGCTCGACGTCGGCGACGGCAACCACGTCTACTGGGAGACCTGCGGAAACCCACGCGGCAAGCCCGCGGTCGTGCTGCACGGTGGCCCGGGGTCGGGCTGTTCCCCTTACCCCCGGCGGTACTTCGACCCCGCCGTCTACCGGATCGTGCTGCTCGACCAGCGCGGGTGCGGACGTTCCACGCCGCACGCGAGCGCGTACGACACCGACATGAGCGTGAACACGACGGCTCACCTCATCGCCGATCTGGAGCTGCTGCGGCGGGAGTTGGGGATCGAACGGTGGCTGGTGTGGGGCGCGTCGTGGGGATCGGTGCTCGGGCTGCGGTACGCGCAGACGCATCCAGGTGTGGTGTCGGAGCTGGTGCTGACCTGTGTCGCCACCGGGTCCGATCCCGAAGTGGCCTTGCTGACCAGGGGACTTGGGAAGCTCTTCCCGGAGGCGTTCGAGGCGTTCGTCTCCGAACTCCCCGCCGCGGAGCGCGAAGGGAACCTCGCCGCCGCCTACAACCGGCTCATCGAGTCGCCCGACCGGGCGGTGCGCGAGCGGGCCGCACGTGCCTGGACCGACTGGGAGACGGCGATCGTCCCGGCCCCGCCGCGCTCCGAAAAGCGGTACGAGGACCCGGAGTTCAGGATGTGCTTCGCGCGGACCGTCACGCACTACTTCGGCAACGACCACTTCCTGGGAGAGGGAAACGCGGAGGGCGTCGTGCTGCGGGACGCGCCCCTCCTCAAGGACATCCCCGGCACCCTCGTTCAGGGCAGCCTCGACCTCGGCAACCTCCTCGGTGTCGCCTGGCGGCTCCAACACGCCTGGCCGAGAAGCGAGTTGGTCATCGTGGACGAGGCCGGGCACAACGCGAGCGCGCCCGGTGTCGCGGAGGCACTGGTGGCGGCGACGGACAAGTACGCCCGCCGCTAGCCCAGTTGGTCAGCCAACGCGCGCCGCCGCCACCGGTCGTGCCGTCACGTCGTAAGTCCCGGTGCTCTTCGACGAGTTGACGCTCCACCGGTACCGCGAGAACTCGCCCGTGGTGTCGGAGGCGTAGAACATCATGTGGCCGATGCCGACGCCCTGGAGGTTCTCGCCGGTGACGTTGCCGACCATGCGGGTGTCGGGGTACTTGGGGTAGTTGGTCAGGGCGTAGACGCCGTGCGGGTCGGAGGTGCAGTCGACGATCTCGATGGCGTACTGCGTCTCGCCGGTGAAGTCGGCGGTGCCGCTGAAGACGCCCTTGACCTCGCGGACCATGACGATGTGGCCGGTGTTGTCGGGGTCGCTGCCGTTGTAGTCGACGGCGATGATGTCGCCCGGCTGGAGGTCGGCGACCTTGCGGACGCGCTGGAAGCGGGGGCCGGCGGTGCCGTCGAGGAAGGCCGCGCAGTAGTCGGCGGCCTCCGGGACCTTCTCCTGGAAGTACTGGAGGAAGTAGTCGTCGCTCGCCCAGCCGTAGGTGTGCTTGAGGACGCCGGTGACGAAGGACGCGCAGCGGGCGCGGGCAACCCAGCTCGCCGGGTCGTCGGGCGTGCCCCAGGTGAGGGTGGCGCCCGGGTCCGTCCGATAGACGTTGTTCAGGCGGGCCGTACGGCCGCTGACCAGGGCGATCTCGTCGGCGGTCAGGGCGCGGGCGTACGCCCGTACGTCGTCGATGGCGCCCTTGAAGCGGTTGACGGGCGCGCCGTCGAAGCGGGCCCGGCCGATGGAGAAGCCGGTGGTCGCGGCCCAGGACAGGGGGGTCGCGGAGCTGCCCTGCAGCTGCCCGTCGACGTACAGCAGGATCTGTGTGCCGTCCCAGACACCGGTCAGATGGGTCCAGATGCCGAGACCGGCCGGTGACGTGGCGACGGCGGACACCTTGGTCGCCTGGTCCTCGCTACGGACCTTGAAGGCCCAGGTGGAGACGGTGTTGTCGTACTGGAGGAGGAAGCGGCTGGCGGTCGTCCCGTCCTGGCTCACCGCCGTGTACATGGTCGCCGGGTCGGCGTCGCTCGCCAGGCGGACCCACGCCGAGACGGTGAAGGGGGCCGTCGTATCCAGGACGGAGTCCGTGGCGGCGTACGCCCCGGACGTCCCGTCGAGACTCAGCTCGCCGCCCGCACGCAGCGCCGTCCAGGTCGCGCCGGAGCCGAGCGTGACGGGATGCTCCCGGCCGGAACGGTCGGTACCCGAGCCGTCCAGCGGCCAGTGCCCCACCAGCCCGTCCACCAGATACCCGGCCGCCAACAGCCGCTGATATCCGACCAGTTGCTCGGCCTGCGCCAGATGCGGCGTGCCGACCGGCGTGAACGGAGTGTCCAGCCCCACGTCCGCCACGGCCACCCCCGACCCCTGCGCCACGCCCGCCATCGCGCCGACGCCCACGAGCGCGGCCCCGCTCAACAGGCCACGTCTGCTGACCATGTTCACTCCCTCTGTTTACGGCTGCGCGTCGTCCTCGAACAGATGCCGGACCGTGGAACGGTAGTTGGTCCGCACGTGGGCCAGTGCGTGCGCGCGGGCGCGGTCCGGGTCGCCGGATGCGATCGCCTCGTACAACTCGCGGTGTTCCACGAGGAGTTGGGGCCACTCCTCGTTCCGTCGGGTCATCCAGCGCAGTCGGCCGGCGACGGGTTCCAGGGCGGCGGTCAGCAGCGTGTTGCCCGCCATCGTCACGATGCTGTCGTGCAGGCGGCTGTTGATGTCCGTGATCACCTCGGCGTCCCCTGCCTCGGTCGCGGCGGCCGCACGGTCGAGGAGTTCCTCCACCTCGGCGAGTTCCTCCGGTGTCGCGCGGGACGCGGCGAGCCCGGCCGCGTAGACCTCCAGGGCCTCGCGCAGTTCGAAGAGCTCCCGCACGTCGTTCGGGGTGAGACGGCGTACGACCGTGCGCCGCGGGGTCTCGAAGTGGACGAACCCCTCGGCGACCAGCGCGCGGATCGCCTCGCGGACCGGCACCCGGGAGACGCCGAACCGCTCGGCGAGCTCGCGCTCCACCAGCCGGTCACCGGGACGGAGGCGACCGGCGATGACGTCCTGCCGCAGGGTGGCCAGGACGCGCTCGCGCACCGCTCCGAGGGGTTCGATCTTCGCTGTCGTGGAGCTCATGAGGTTATCTTCGCCGACTCCGAGGGTCTTTTACGGAGCGTTAACAACGGAGACATCGGCCGGAACGGTTGACGGGAGGACCATGACCGCAGTTTGGTATACCAAACGACATCGGAAGCCGCCCTGCCCGCCCCTCCCGTCCCCTCGCCCTGGAGGCCCCGTGTCCCTCGCCGACCGTGCCGAAGTCACCGGCACACCAGCGTTCGTCCCCGACCCACGGCTCACCAACGAGGACCTCGCCCCCGCCGACAAGCGGAACTGGAAGGTCTTCGACCTCTTCGCCATGTGGATGTCCGACGTCCACAACCTCGGCAACTACACGTTCGCCGCAGGCCTGTTGGTCCTCGGCATGAACGTCTGGCAGGTCTTCACCGCCCTGCTCGTCGGCTTCGTGCTCATCTACGTCGGCATGAACTGGATGGGGAGGATCGGGCAGGCGCACGGCGTCCCGTTCCCGGTCGTCAGCCGCATCAGCTTCGGCGTGTGGGGCGCGAACATCCCGGCCCTCATCCGGGCCGTGATCGCCATCATGTGGTACGGCATCCAGACCTACCTCGCCTCCGTCGCCGTCAACGTGATGCTGCTGGCGGCCTGGCCGGGACTGGAATCCTGGACTCACCACTCCTTCCTGGGACTTGACGCTCTCGGCTGGGTCTCCTTCGTGTCGCTGTGGCTGATCCAGGCGGTGATCATCAGTCAGGGCATGGAATCCGTACGGAAGTTCCAGGACTTCTGCGGCCCCGCGATCTGGCTGGTGATGATCGCGCTGGCCATCTGGGTGCTGGCGAAGGCCGGTTGGTCGATCTCCCTCACCTCGACCCCGCACCCGGTCTCGTTCGGCGAGCAGTGGCGGCAGTGGTTCGGCGCGATCGGGCTGATCCTCGCCACGTACGGCACGCTGATGCTCAACTTCTGCGACTTCTCCCGCTTCGCACCGGACTACAGGACCGTCCGCCGCGGCAACTTCTGGGGCCTGCCCATCAACTCCACCGCGTTCGTGGTCGTTTCGGTGATCGTGACGGCCGGTTCGCTGGAGGTCTGGGGCCAAGCCATCACGGATCCGGCCGAGTTGGTGGCCAAGGTCGGCAACACCTGGGTGATGGTGCTGGGCGCGCTGACGTTCGCCGTCGCCACCATGGGCGTCAACATCGTCGCCAACTTCGTCTCACCGGCGTACGACCTGGCCAACGTCTGGCCGCAGAAGATCACCTTCAGGATCGGCGGCATGATCAGCACGGTCGCCGCGCTGGTCGTCACCCCGTGGAACCTCTTCTCCAACCCGACCGTCGTCAACTACTTCCTCGGCGGCCTCGGCGCCTTCCTGGGCCCGCTGTTCGGCGTGATCATGGTCGACTACTACTGGGTGAAGCGCGGCCGGGTCGACGTACAGGAACTCTTCGACGCGACCCCCGGCTCCCGCTACTACTACCGGAAGGGCGTCAACCCCAAGGCCCTGTGGGCGTTCCTGCCCTCGGCGGCGGTCGCGGCGGTGCTCGCTCTGGTGAAGGCGTTCAGCGACGTGGCCCCGTATTCGTGGTTCATCGGCACGGCGCTGGGGGCGGGCCTGTACGTACTGATCTGCCGCACCGAGCGAGCCGCCACCGAGCCCGCTCCCGAACCGGTGGAGGTCTGAGCGGAGTGCGCATCGTCGTCACCAACTGCAACACCACGCAGGAGATGACCGAGGAGATCGTACGAGGTGCCCGGGCCGCGGCAGGCCCGGGCACCACCGTGACCGGCCTGACCCCCGCGTGGGGCCCCGAGTCGGCGGAGGGCTGGCTCGACAGCTACCTCTCGGCGGCGGCCGTCATGGACCTCCTCCGGACGTACGAGGGCCCTGCGTACGACGCCGTCGTCATGGCCGGCTTCGGGGAGCACGGGCGGGAAGGCGTCCGGGAGTTGGTGGACGTACCGGTCGTCGACATCACCGAGGCGGCCGCCCACCTGGCCTGCCTGCTGGGCCGCCGCTACGGCGTAGTCACCACGCTGGAACGGTCCTGCGGCCAGATCGAGGACAGCCTGGAGCTGGCCGGGGTGGGCCGGAACTGCGCGGCGGTGGTGGGCACGGGCCTGAGCGTCCTCGACCTGGCGGGCGACGACGACCGCACGGAGGCGGCGTTCCTCGCGGCGGCGGAACGGGTGTGCGCGGCGGGGGCCGAGGTGTTGGTGCTGGGGTGCGCCGGGATGACGGGGTTGCAGCGGGCGGTGGGCGAGAAGCTGGGGTTGCCGGTGGTGGACGGGGTGGGGGCGGCGGTGAAGCTTGCGGAGTCGCTGGTGGGGCTGGGACTGAGGACGAGCAGGGCGGGGAGTTTTGCGCGGCCGGTGGTGAAGAGGAGGGGATGGGGGCGGCGTCCCTGAGGGGGTGGGGTGGGGGTAGTCGGGGGTGCGGGGGCGGGGTTTCTGAGGGCGCGGTTGGTCGGGGTTGCTGGGTCGAGTTCAGAGTGCGGGTGCGTGGGGGTTGCTCGCGCAGTTCCCCGCGCCCCTTAAAAGCGCCTCAGTTGGTCCGACCTTCAGGGTCGTGGGTTGGTCGGGGGTGCGGGGCAGAGTCTCTGAAGGGCCCGCGGGTGGTCGCGGGTGCGGGGGCAACGCCGTTGAAGGGGTGCGGGTTTGGTCGCGCGCGCGAGGGCAACGCCCTAAAGGGGCGCGAGGTGGTGGCTTTTAGGGGCGCGGGGCTGTACCGATATGCGGCTCCGCCGCGTGGGCGTGACCAGCCACGACGGCGCAGCCTCCGCGCAACGACAGATCCCGGCCCCCCTACCGCACCGCATTCTCCGCCCCGCCGCACCGCACCCCTCGTCGCACCGCACCCCCGCCACGCTCCACTCTCGCCGCACCCCACCCCCCGTCGGGGTGATCTTCCCCCGCCCTGCCAAGTCACGTACCGGACCGACCCCGAGCGCCCCGCAGACTCCGGGAAGGACAAGCCGCCGCCCAGTCACCCGCGCGGCAGGAACGGAGCCACCTTGCCCACCCCGGTACGCCGAGCCCTCCTCGCCACCCTCCTCGCAGGACTCTGCTGCGCCGGGGCGACACGCGACGTACCGGAACCGTTCTGGACCGCCCCCGACTCCCGAGCCGCACAGCAGGCCGCCGCCTGGCGCGAGGCCGGCCGGACAGCCGACGCCACGCTGATGGACCGCATCGCCGCCAGACCCGAGGCCGAGTGGCTCAACGGACCCGACCCCGGCCCGGTCGTCCGTGCCCGCACCACCGCCGCCGCCCAGGCCGGCCGCGTCGCCGTACTCGTCGCGTACTACATCCCGAACCGGGACTGCGGCCAGTACTCCCTCGGCGGCGCCCCCACCGCGGCGGCCTACCGCACCTGGATCGACGAGTTCGCCACCGCCCTCGGCGACCGGGGCGCCTACGTGATCCTCGAACCGGACGCGGTCGCCCAGGTGGTCGCCGGCTGCACCCGAGTCACGGCGAGCGAACGCTACGCACTGCTCGCCCACGCCGTGGACCGCCTCAAGGGTCAACCGCACACCCACGTCTACGTCGACGCGGGCAACTCCAGCTGGATCCCGGAGGCTTGGAGACTGGTCGCCGGGCTCAAGGCGTCCGGCGTCGACCGAGCCGACGGCGTCGCCCTGAACGTCTCCAACTACCAGACGAACCAGGCGAGTTCGACGTACGGCGACCAACTCTCCCAAGACCTCGCCGGCAAGCACTACGTCATCGACACCAGCCGCAACGGCAACGGCCCCTACGCCGGCACCGACGCGTGGTGCAATCCACCCGGCCGCGCCCTCGGCACCCCACCGACGACCCGCACGGACAACCCGCTCCTCGACGCCTACCTGTGGATCAAGCGCCCCGGCGAGTCCGACGGCACCTGCCGAGGCGGCCCGGCCGCAGGCCAGTGGTGGCCGTCGAACGCCCTCGAACTGGCCCACAACGCCCGTCCCTGACACACGACTTGTGGCTTACGGTTCGTGGCCTACGGCCTGTGGCTTACGGCTTGGGGTCCCACACATACCGCACGTCCGGCTCCCGCTCCTCGTTGGTGCCGCCGTCCGTGAACTCGACGGCGACGAAGCCGTGCCGCTCGTAGAACCGGTGGGCGGGCTTGTTCACCTGGAACGTCCACAGGTGAAGCCCCTCCGGACTCCGCTCCTTCGCGAGTCCGACGAACCGGTCCCCGAGCCCCCGCCCGCGCCAGTCCGGTTCGAGGTACAGCTGCGACACCTCATCCCCGTTGATCACCATCAGCCCCACGACCCCACAGCCGTCCCCCGCATCGGCCACCCAGATCTCCCGCAACGGCACGACGACGTCCCGGAAGTAGTCCCGCACGTCGTCGGCGGACCGCGGACTGACGACGGTCGGCAGCGCGGCGGCGAACGAGCGCAGCCACACGTCGGCGGCGGGACGCGCATCGGGTGCGGTCGCCCGCCGCAGCGTGACGACGACCTCGGAGTCGGGGTTCACGACTGCACCACCTCGTCCTCTCCCGATGACTCTTCCGGTACGACGGCTGTCGCCGTGATCTCCACGAGCTGCCCGGTGTATCCGAGGCAGGCCACGCCGACGAGCGTGGACGAATGCGGCCCCCTACTGAGCCCGGACGCCTCGACCACCTCCCACACGGCGGACAACACCGAGGGCTCGCTGCTCACGACATACACGTCCGTCGCGACTACATGCCCCAAGTCACTCCCGACCGCCCGCAGTTGCTCCCCGAGATTCACCACCACCTGCTCGGCCTGCCGCACCGCGTCCCCCACACCGACCACCTTGCCGTCGACGTCGAGCGGAACCGCCCCGGCGAGAAAGGCGAGCTTCGTACCGGCTTCGACGACGGTGGCGTGGGAGTAGGTGGGCGGTGGGAAGAGCGCGGGGACGGTGACGCGTTCGAGCACGGGGTCTCCCAGAAATCGGTCGATCGGGCATCGGCGGCCGGCAGTTGGCGGTCGGCGCAGTGCGGGCGTCAGCCGATCACATGGACGAGGCTCCCGCATCCGAATTTCCGCCAGACAGTTGGTGTTCGCACTCCTGCGCAAGAAACGGGTACGCCTCGGTGATGGCCGCATGGATCCGCCGCCGGAGCAACTCCTCCGCAGTGGCCCGCCCGGCACCCCCGTGCAGCCCGTTCAGCAATTCGTCGTAACGAGCCAGCCGGTGCAGCAGATAGTCGACCTTCCACCGGTCGAGCGCGACGGCATCAGCAGTCCTGCCCTTGACGGGGGTGTCGTCCGGCGGCAGCCCCCGCCGCTCGTACGCCCGCTCCTCGTCCCGCCGTTCGCGGTGCTCGACCGCGAGCGCCGCCAACCTGTGCGGAGCCAGCCGCGGCACGTCGATCGGTTCGGCCGCGATCCGTGCCAGCACCTCCCGCCGCCTGCGCCGAGCGGCGACCCGCGTCGCGGCCGACCTCCGCGCGGCAGCCGCCGAAACGGCCCGGAACTCCTCACTCCGCTCAGCGGCCTCGACCCGCTCGACGCAGTACAGCCGGATCCGCGGCGCCGCCCGGACATGCGGATTGACCCGCAACAGGTCGGGTTCACCGAGCAGTTGACGCACCATCCCGGCCGTCCATCCCCGCGCGCGCAACCCGGCGGCCGAGAGATGCGTACGAGTGGCATGCGCGTCGCCGTCGCCGCCCTCCGCGTCCCGCCCTTGCTCCTGTCCCCGCCCGCTCTCATTCGTCTCGTGCGCTGCCATCGACCGCTCCCCCGTGGTGACTCTCAGTGACCACTCCAGTGAAGCGCGCACCACTGACAATCGGCCCGACGGCCTCACGCGGCGAGAGTGACCTCAGACTCCGGAGGCGTCAGGAGCGTTCGGAGCGTCAGGACCTGTTTGAACCGCTGGGGGGGGGGTGCCCCGATTCGCCCTTGTCGTCGCGTCCTCGGGAGTGCGCGGTGCGGGCAGGTCGATGAGGTCGCCGACCTCGGCCACCTCCTGCAAGGTCCGCGCCAATGACCTCAGGACACCCCGCACCTCCGCGATCGCACCGCGCAGCGCGTCCGCGTGTTCCCACTCCCGCTCCCACGCCACCGGATCGCGCCCTTCGGGCCGCTGCGACTCGTAGGCGGCGAGGCGGGGATGCCAGGTCGCGAGGAGGGGGCGCAGGACGCGGTTGAGGACGGTGACCGCGAGGACGGCGAAACTGACGTGACCGGGGGGTACGGGCGGGGCGATCTGGGGCCCGTGGCGGTGGAGGATGTCGCGGGTGGTGCCGAAGAACGTGTAGAACGACGACAGCGCCTCGCGCAGGAAGCCCTCGTCGGCGGCGAGTTCCTCGACCGACACGCGGGTGACGAGCTGCAGGTACAGCTCCCAGGCCGCGCTGCGCTCCGCGTCGGCGGGTTCCCAGGTGCCGGAGATCTCGCCGACGAACGGGATCGTCAGTCTGGCCGTGATCTGTGACGGACCGCCCGGACCCCGCCGCCTGCGCTGCCTGTGTCTCATGATCGCCCTCCCCGGTACCCACAGTAGGGTAAGCCGTCGTGTGGGATGTCTTCCTCAGCTACAGCCGCGGTGACGTGGAGCGGGTCCGACCGCTCGCGCAGGTGCTGCGCGACGGCGGCCTTGAGGTGTTCACCGACGAGACCGGGGTCGCCTCCTTCGCCGGCATCAGCGACACCATCCGACGCGAACTGGCCCGCTCCAAGGCGCTGCTCGCCTACTACTCCACCGGCTACCCCGAACGCGAGGCCTGCCAGTGGGAGTTGACCACGGCCTATCTGGCGGGCCTGGGAGAGGGCGATCCGCGCGGCCGCGTCATGGTCGTCAACCCCGAGCCGGCCTCCGACCACATCCACCCCGTCGAACTCCGCGACGCCCGGCACGCCTCGGCCGACGACCCCGCCGCCCTGGTGGCCGACGTACGCGAGCACATCGCCCGCCTCGACGGCCCGATGGCCATCCAGGAACGTGCCGTACGGCGCTGGCTGTTGGGCTCCCCGGAGCCGCGCCTCGACTTCCTGGGCCGCCTCTCCGAGCTCTGGCAGGTGCACTCCGCCCTGCACGCCCACTCCGCGCCCCTCGTCACCGGCCGCGACGCCCCGCGCGCCGTACAGATCCGCGGCATGGCCGGCATCGGCAAGTCCGCACTCGCCCAGGAGTACGCCCTCCGCTTCGAGGCGGCCTACCCGGGCGGTGTCTTCTGGGTGAGCGGGCAGTCCTACGACGACTCCATGCGGGCCCTTTCCGACTCGGCCGCCGCCTCCTTCGGTGCCGACGGACCGTTCCTGTGGATCGTCGACTCCGTCCCCGCCGACCGGCTCGGCGCCCGCGACATCGCCGCGATGGCGGCACCCCATCCACTCGGCCGCACCGTCTTCACCCTGCGCAGCCGCGCCTATGCCGGAATCGGCACCCCCGTAGACCTCGAACCGCTCGACGCCCTCCACGCGCGCGTGCTCGTCGGCGGTGACGAGGCACTGGCCGAGGCGGTCGAGGGGCATCCGCTCGCCCTCGGACTCCTGGGGCGCGCGATCCGGGCCGGGCATCATCCGCGCGAACTGTACGACCGGCTGCACGCGCGTGGGGGTTCGCTTCTCGACACGCTCGCCGGGACGGACGTGACCGGTGCTCTCGTACGGGACGTGGACACGGCGGAGGCCGCCGACGTCCTGCGCTGCGCCGCCGTACTGCACCCGTTGCCGCTGACGGTGGAGGACGCGGAACGCGTGCTCGCCGCCGTCGACCGGGTGCCCAGGGCCGTCGCCGCCCGGCGGGCCGGGAACGGCGTCTCCGAACTGCGCGTGCGCAGTCTGCTGGCGCCTGTGGCCGACGGCGGCTGGCGGCTCCACCCGGTCACCCTGCACGCGTGGCACCACCACGACCCGGCGCCCGCCCGCACCGAGTCCCTGCGGCACGCGGCCCTGCGGACCCTGTGCGGCCGCCGCGACCCGGTTACGCTGACCTTCCCCGGCAGCCGGAGGGAGGCACCCATGGCAGCACCCAGTGAGTCGGAGCGGATGGCCGCCTTCGACATCCAGGTCGAACTGGTCACCCGCATCGGGGTGCAGGAACTGGCGCCGGGCACGGGCAGTCTGCGCGAGGCGCTGGCCTCCCTGAAGTCACTGATCGACTTCACACGCGGGACGCTGCACACGTACAGCATCGGCCTCGAACGCGGTTCCGGCGCACCGACCGTCCAGAGCCTCGCCTACGCCCTCATCAACGACACCATCCGACCCTTCACCAGCACTTGGCACCCCCGCCTGGCCGCCTACGAGGCCCGCTGCCCGGCGGACACGGCCCCACTCGACCACGAGTCCGCCTGGCCGCAGGCCGAGACCATGCGCACCGAACTGACCGTCCTGCGCGAGCCGTTGCTACGCATCGCGGAGGCGCTGGGCGGTATCTCGGGGGCGGACTTCGGGATGGCGGCGACGGGCTGAGCGGCCGCGCGGCGACGCGTGGCGGCGGGCCGGCGGGGCGGGGGGAGCCTGAGGTGCTTGATCGCGCGGGTTCCGACGTGGGGGCGCTGTTCTCGGCGTTGCGTTCATAAAGAAAGCGGCTTTACGGTCAACCTTCACACCGCCGAAATGCGTGCGGCCCGTTCCGCACAAGGTCGCGAACTACCGTGGACACCACGGCTACCTCCCCAGCCGCCCGCACCGGCTTCAGCGCCCGCTCCAGCTACCGCCCCGGCCACCGTCGCCCGAAGGCACACCCCGCCCTCGTCAAGACAGGAGCCCTGTGTCCCGTCGTACCGACGCCTTCTCGCTTCCGCCCTGGCTCGCCCACACGCTCCGTGCGCAGCGCGGGCCGGTTCCCTGGAGCGCGGTCACGCGAGGGGCGCTGGCCGCCGGGCCGCTGCTCATGGCGGCCGTGCTGGTCGGGCGTACGTCTCTCGGGGTGCTGGCCGCGCTCGGGGCGATGCTCGCCGGGATCAACGACCGGCCCGGGAGCCGGCGGGCCTCCGTCAAGCGGCTCGGGGGCCCCGCGCTCGCCGGAGCTGCCGGGCTGCTGGTCGGGACGTATGCCGGGGCGCATGTCGGGGCTGTCGTGCTGACGCTTCTCTTCACCGGCATCGGGCTGGTCGCCGGCGGGTTCAGTGCCATCGGGCCCGTCGCGTCCGGCGCCGGTACGCAACTCCTCGTCGCCTCCGCCATCGGCGCCGGCATGCCCCTGCCCGAACCGGGGTGGCAGCGGGCCCTCGCCTTTCTCGCCGGTGCCGCCTGGCTGGTCCTGCTGCGGCTGGCGCTGCCCACGCCCGGGGCCATCGCCGGCGACTACCGGTTCGACGGCGAGAGGCACGCCGTGGCCGCCGTGTACGACGCGATCGCGGCGCTGCTCGACGCGAGCGGTGGGGCGGAGGCGACGGGGCGGCGCGCCGCGCTGACCGCCGCGCTCGATCACGCGCAGGACGCGCTCGCCGGGCCGCGGCTGCGGCGGTACGCCAGTTCGGCGGCCGAGCGGCGGCTGCGCGGGCAGTACGCCGCCGCGCTGCCGCTCGCCGAGGCCGCGACCGCGATCGCCTGGGCCGGGGAGGCGGTGTCGGCACGTGCAGGGGAAGGGCCGCGTCGGCTTGCCGCCGCCGTACGCGACAACGCACCCACCGGGCCGCTGCCCGCGCCCAACCGTTCCGCCCCCGCGCTGCGCGCCCTCGACGACGCGCTGCTGCAGGCCGCCGACGCCTTCGACCAGGCGGAGGGGAGCGAATCGAGTCTGCACACGCGTCGGCGTACGCCAACTGATCTGATCCGTAAGGCCTTTGGGGCCGGGGGACGGGAGTACGGCTTGCGGGTCGCGCTCTGTTTCGGGGCCAGCGTCGCCGTCGCGCAGGCACTGCACCAGACCCGCTGGTACGGGCAGCACGAGCACTGGTACTGGCTGCCCGCCACCGCCGTCTTCCTCGTCAAGCCAGACCTCGGGCCGCTCGCCTCGCGGGCGCTGAGCCGGGCGGCCGGGACCGTGCTGGGGGCGTTGCTTTTTGCCGGGTTCGCCGCCGTCCTGCCCCGGCCCGAGGGGCTTGTCGCGCTCGTGGCGCTCAGCGGTGCGCTCATTCCCGTCGCCACCCGGCACTTCGCCGCGCAGACCGCCGTCGTCACCGTCCTCGTGCTGTCTCTCGTGATGGTCGGCGGGGAGCCGCAGGCCTCCGCCGGCCGGATCGGGGAGACACTGCTGGCCTGCGCGATCGTGCTGATCGTCGGACATCTGCCGATGCCGGGGGAGCGCGGCGGGGGAGTGCGCGCCCGGCTCGCGACCGCGGGCGCCGCCGCACACGCCTACCTCGTGCACGTCCTGAGCGAGTCCGACGACCGCGCCGAGCGCTGGACCCTGCGCCGCGAGGCCTACCGCACGCTCGCCGAGGCCCGCGGCGCCATCGCCGTCTCGGCCGCCGAACTCCCCGCCCTCGCCCGGCACACGGAGGGCACGGACGAGGTCGCGGCCGTCCTCGAACGGCTCGTGGACACGACCACCGCCTGCGCCGTCCATCTCGACGACGCGGGGCGGCTCACGTCCCGCCACATCCAGCAACTCACCGAGCTGCTGGAGGAGTTCGAGCGGGGACGAGGGCGGGTCGGGCTGCGTGCCATCGAACTGACCATCGCCGTCTAACCAGTTCGGCTACACGGGGATCAACTCCAGTCAGTCATAAGGCGAGTTACTCCACCCGTACCCACACCGGTGCGTGGTCCGACCCCGGCGCCTCCCGCCGCGCCGCCGGGTCCGGGCCCACCGATGGCAGCCGCAACGTTCCCTCACCCGGCAGTCCCGTCCCCGCCGCCGTCACCCGGTGGACCAGGTGATGGCTGAGCAGGATGTGGTCGATCAGCTCGCGGCGCCCGGAGTTGATCCGGGAGTAGCGCTGGTCGGCCGGGATGAGCGGCGCCACGTCCCACAGCCGGACGGCGTCGCCCTGGTCGTCCCGGTCGTAGCCCGGCGTGCCGATCTCCGAACCGGGCGGGCCGAGCAGGATCTGGGTGGTCGCGGCCTGCACCTCGTCGTTCATGTCACCGAGCACCGCCACGTCCCGGGTACGGCCCTCACCGGCGAGCAGTTCGTCGGCCAACGCGCGCAGGGTCGCCGCCTCGGCGGCCCGGCGGTAGAGGGCGTAGGCGCCGTAGCGGGCCCGCTCGCCCTCGTCGTGCGGGAAGAAACGGCCGCCCGGGTACGTCAGCAGCTTCGACTTCAGATGGGCGACCGCCACCGTCAGCGGGCCGGTCGCCGTCGCGACCTCCACCGCCAGGAAACCCCGGCCCGCGCCCGGTTCCGTGGCGCCCGAGTCGTCCGACTGCACCGGGCGCAGATGCGCCGGGAACGTGTTCGTGTCGGCGACGACCCGCGGTTCCGTACGGCTGAGGAAGCCGACCCGGATGCCCCGGACGTCCGGGTGCGCGGAGGTGGCGGTGTGCCACTCGCCGTCCAGCATCCCGGCCAGGTCGCCGAGCGCCGCCGGGTCGCCGACCTCCTGGACGCCGAGCAGCACCGGGTCCAGTTCCGTGATCACGGCGGCGAGGGAGGCGAGCTTCGTCTCGTAGGTGGCCTTGTCCTTCGGGCCGGACGGGCCGCCGGGGCGGAACAGGTTCTCCAGATTCCAGGTGCCGAGGAGCATGCGGGGCCCCTTCCAGAAGCCTTGGTCGTGAAGTTTTGTTCGTGCGCCATGAGCCTTGGTGGTGAGGCAAGCGTGCTGGTCCGGGGCGGCTCGCGACAGCGCAACGCCGGGATGCGCGGTTCGGCTCACGCGGGGCGAGGACGGCGTCGTACGTTGGGATGGTGAGTGACTCTCCCACCGCTTCTCCCAACGCCTCTCCCGCCGATCTGCTCATCACCGGCTGCACCGTTCTCGTCCACGACGACCAGGAGCGCATCGCCTTCGAGCAGGACGCGGCGATCGTCGTACGGGACGGGCTCGTCGAGTCGGTGACAAGCGTGGCGGACGCGGTCGGCCTCGCCGCCGTCGAACGCGTCGACGCACGCGGCCAGATCGCTCTGCCGGGGCTGATCAACTGCCACACCCACGCGCCGATGGTCGCGCTGCGCGGGCTCGCCGAGGACCTCCCCACGGAGGAGTGGTTCAACGACGTCGTCTGGCCCGTCGAGTCCAACCTCACCGAAAAAGACGTGGAGTTGGGGGCGCGGCTCGCCTGCGCCGAGCTGATCCGCGCCGGGGTCACCTGCTTCGCCGACCACTACTTCTCGATGGACACGGTCGCCGCCGTGGTCGCCGAGTGCGGGATCCGAGCGCACCTCGGCGAGGCCTACTTCTCCTCCCAGGGTCCTCAAGGCCGGGACAAATCACTGGAGTTCGCGCTACGGCACCGAGGCACCGCCGACGGCCGTATCACCACCGCCCTCGCCCCGCACGCCCCCTACACGGTGACCGACGCCGACCTCGCCGCCACCGCCCAACTCGCCCTGGAACACGGCCTCCCCGTCCACATCCACGCCGCCGAGAACCGCGACCAGACCAACACCAGCCTCTCCCGCCACGGCATCACCCCCATCGAAGTCCTCGACCGCGCGGGCCTGTTGGCCACCGACCTGCTCATCGCCCACGGCACCGGCATCATCGACCGCGACCTCCCCGTCCTGGAGCGCGCGAGCGGCCGTACGGCGGTCGCCACCGCGCCCCGGGGATACCTCAAGTTCGCCTGGCCGGACACCACTCCGATCCGCGCCCTGCGCGCCATCGGCATCCCGGTCGGGCTCGCCACGGACGGCGCCGCCTCCAACAACTCCCTCGACGTGTGGGAGTCGATGGCGCTCACGTCGTTGGTACAGAAGTCCGTCGAAGGCGATCCGCGCTGGCTGACGTCCCGTCAAGCACTGCACTACGCAACCCTCCAGAGCGCGCGGGCGGTCGGACTGGGCGACTCGATCGGGCGCATCGCACCGGGACGCCGGGCCGACATCGTCCTCGTCGACCTCACCGGGCCGCACACCCAGCCCGTGCACGATCTCGCCGCCACCCTCGTGCACAGCGCCCGCTCCTCCGACGTCCGCACCACGATCGTCGACGGCCGCGTCCTGATGCGCGACCGCGAGCTGCTCACGCTCGATGTACCCGCTGTCGTACGGGAGTTGGAGGATCGTCTGCCCGCCCTCGTCGACCGGAGCCACGGCCGGCGCATCCAGGAATACGACACCTGAGCCGTGCCCGAGTCCCCTCTAGGCTGTCCTCCATGGATTTCGCGGACGGCCTTCTCGACCACCCGTACGACGTGTACCGGCGCCTGCGCGACAGCGCCCCCGTGCACCGCATCGCCGGCCCCGACGGCACCCCCGCCTGGCTCGTCACCCGGTACGACGACGTGCGGGCGGCGCTGGCCGACCCGCGGCTCTCGCTGGACAAGAGGCATGCCACGGCCGGGACTTACAAGGGGTTCTCGCTGCCGCCCGCGCTCGACGCGAACCTCCTCAACATGGACCCGCCGGACCACACCCGCATCCGGCGCCTGGTCGGCCGCGCGTTCACCCCGCGCCGAACGGAGCAGCTCCGTAAGCCCATTCGGCGCACCGCCGACCGACTCCTCGACGCGCTGGGGGAGGAGGGCGACACCGACCTCATCGCCTCCTACGCGGCACCCCTCCCCATCACCGTCATCTGCGACCTGCTCGGCGTGCCCGACCGGCACCGGCGGGACTTCCGGGTGTGGACCGACACCCTCGTCGCGCCCGCCCCCGGGACACCGCCCGAGGCCGGCAAGCACGCGGTCGTCGCGATGCTCGGCTTCTTCACCCAACTCCTCGCCGACAAGCGGGAAGAGCCCGGCGACGATCTTCTTTCCGACCTGATCGCCGTACGCGACGAAGGCGACCGGCTCAGCGAGGACGAGCTGATGTCCCTCGCCTTCCTCATCCTCTTCGCCGGGTACGAGAACACCGTCCAGCTCATCGGCAACGCCGTGCTCGCCCTGCTGCAACACCCCGAGCAGCTGGCCGCGTTGCGTGCGGACCCCGCCCAACTCCCGGCCGCCGTAGAAGAGTTCCTGCGGTACGAAGGGCCCGCGCTGCTTGCCATCCGGCGTTTCCCGGTCGAGGACGTCACCATCGGCGGGGTCACCATTCCCGCCGGTGAGACGGTCTGGGTGTCCGCGTCCGCAGCGAACCGTGACCCGGACCGTTTTCCCGAGCCCGACCGGCTCGACCTCTCCCGTGACACCTCCGGGCATCTCGCGCTCGGCCACGGCATCCACTACTGCCTGGGCGCGCCGCTCGCCCGTGCCGAGACGGAGATCGCGCTGGCCGCGCTGCTGGAGCGGTTCCCGCGGCTGGAGTTGGGGGTGGGGGAGAGCGAGGTGCGGTGGCGGCCTTCGCTGCGCGCCCGGGGACTGCTCGCGCTTCCGGTGTCGTACGCGACGAAGTCCCTCTGAACATCCCCCGACCCTCTGAAGATCTCTCCAAGAAACTTTCCGACGCGGCGATGAGTTCCGGTTCTCCCTCCGGTCCACCCCTCAACGGACCGTTGTCACAGGAGGGGCCCCATGTCGCTTCCGGAGATCGTCTCGCATGCGCAGTGGCGCGCGGCGCGCGAGGAACTGCTGGTCAAGGAAAAGGCGGCCACGCGCGCGCGGGACGCGCTCAACGCCGAGCGGCGCGGGCTGCCCATGGTGGAGATCGACAAGGAGTACCTCTTCGAGGGCGGCGACGGGAAGGCCACCCTGCTCGACCTCTTCGAGGGGCGCGGCCAACTCGTCGTCTACCACTTCATGTTCGCGCCCGAGTGGGACGCGGGCTGCCGCAGCTGCTCGGCGTTCCTCGACCAGATCGGGCACCTCGCCCATCTGAAGGTGCGCGGCACGACGTTCGCCGCCGTGTCGAGGGCGCCGTACACGAAGATCCTGCCGTTCAAGGCGCGGATGGGGTGGACGCTGCCCTGGTACTCGTCCTTCGGCGGGGACTTCAACTGGGACTTCGACGTCACGCTCGTCGGAGACGGGGAACCCGTCGAGCGGCCGGGCGTCAGCTGCTTCCTGCGGGACCGCGACCGGGTGTTCCACACCTACTCGACCTATGAGCGCGGGCTCGACGGGCTCGGCTCGACCACGACCTTCCTGGATCTGACCGCGCTGGGGCGGCAGGAGGAGTGGGAGCAGCCCAAGGGGCGCGCGTCGGCGCTCGGGGCGCCCGCGGGAAGTGAGCGCGTCCGCTATCACGACGAATACGAGGACTGATACGGGAAACTTGTTTCGAGAACCTGTGCCGAAGATGTGTGGCCAGGTGTCGACTATGTCTCAGTACCGTCACTTGGCGAGCCGTTCACCGTACTGTCGGCGTTTAACTCTATGAGGCTTCACGAAGCTCTCCGAGTTTCAGCACGACAGGGAGGTACAGGGTGAACGGGCGAACGGTGCTTGAGCGTTTTCCCGCCGGCGGGCCGCGTGGCTCGTGGCCGGCGGAGGAGTTCGCGCAGGCGCGCCGTCTGGAGGGCCTGCAGGCTGAGGTCGTCATGGACATCGCGACCGACGCGTTCCTGGTGGTCGTGCGCAGCGGCGACGTCGTGGACGCCGCCGCCTGAGAGGTCAGCCCGCCTTCGGGGCGGGCACTTTCACCGTGAACTGGTCCGCCTGGAGCGCGTACAGCTCCGCGTACACACCGCCGCTCGCGAGCAGTTCGTCGGGCGTCCCGGACTCCACCAGCCGCCCCTGATCGAGGACGTGCACCAGATCCGCGTGGCGTACGGACGCCAGCCGGTGCGTGATCAGCACGACCGTCTGCCCGGTGCCGGCCAGCGCGCGGATCTTCTCGAAGACCTCCAGCTCGGCCCGGGCGTCGAGGGCCGCCGTCGGCTCGTCCACGATCAGGATGCGGCCCCTGCGGTACGCGGCTCGCGCGATCCCGAGCCGCTGCCACTGACCGCCCGACAGCTCGTGCCCGCCGCTGAAGTTGCGGGCCAGCAGCGTGTCCAGACCGCGTGGCAGATCCGCGACCACGTCCTGCGCACCGGCCTCGGCGACGGCCTCGGCCAGCCGCTCCTCGGTGAGCGGCGCCGCGGACCGCCCGACGGCCACGTTGACGCGGGCGGTGAACGGCCAGCGCTTGAAGTTCTGCGCCACCATCGCGATCCGGTCGGCCAGTTGCTGCCGGTCCGCGCCCGCCGCGTCGACGCCGTCCCACAGGATCCGGCCCCGGTCCGGCCGGTACAGCCCGGCCAGCAGCTTCACCAGGGTCGTTTTGCCTGAGCCGTTCTCGCCGACCAGTGCGATGATCCGGCCGAGCGGGAGGGCGAGGGAGACGTCGTCGAGCGCGGGGTGGGTGGCCTCGCCCGGATAGCTGAACGTGACGTTCTCGAAGCGGATCTCCCGCGGCTCCTCGGGCAGCGCCGCCCCGCCGACCGGGATCGCCCACTCGGTCGCCTCCACGTACAGCTTCTGCAGATCGCCCACGAACAGGGCCTCCTCGTGCAGCTGGTTCACCGCGAGGACGAGCGTGTCGAGGCTCGCGGAACCGGTGCGGATCGCGATCACCGCCGTACCCGCCACGGAGAGCGCCATCGCCCCGGACAGCAGCAGCCCGCCCAGCGTCGCGTACGTCGCCGCCGTCGCGAGGCCCGTCCAGGTCGCCGCGATCAGCCCCGTACGGGCCGTGAGCCGGGCCAGCCGGGCCTGTTCCGCCTCCGCGCTCTCCGACATCTCGTGGAAGTGGTGCAACAGGAACGGGCCGACACCGTGCACGCGGATCTCCGGGGCCGCCTCCGGCTCGGTGAGCAGCGAACCGATGAGGCGGCCGGCGCGGACGTGCTGCACCCAGGTGTGGAACGACTCGTAGTGGCGCCGCGCGTTCGTCAGCGCGCCCCATGCGCTCGGCACCGTCATCGTCGCCAGCAGCGGGAGCAGCGCCGGGTGCAGCACGGTCAGCACGCCCGCCGCCGCGACCAGCGAGATCAGCGCGTTCATGACGTTCGTCGCGTACGAGATCATGCGGCGGGCCGACATGGCGCCGTACTGGGCGGTGTCCAGCAGCTTGTGGAACGCGTGGTCCTCGATCGCGGCCAGCTCCACGGCCGCCGCCCGCTCCAGATACAGCTCGGTGGCGACCCGCTCCACCTTCGGTTCGAGCCGCCCGGTCGCGTACGTCGACGCGGCCCGCAGCAGCGCGCCCACCAGCATCACCGCGGCCATCGTGACCAGCGCGGGGACAGCACCGCGCAGCCGGTCCGCGATGGGACCGCCGGTGATCAGCCGCCCCAGCACGCTGTTGACCGCGAGCAGACTCACCGCCTGGGTGGCGCCCCGGCACGCCTCGGCGGCCAGCACGGTGCGCGCGGCCCGCGGATCGGCCTGCCAGGCCAGCCGGAAACTCGACCTCAGCATCGCCGGCAACCGCGTCACCATGGAGCGGAAGCTCAGCTCCAGAAACGCGTCGTTGTGCTGGCTCCACCCCGTGTCGTACCGCAAGGGCCCACCGAACAGCAGCTGCTCCGACGCGGACGGCTCCCCTGGCCCCGAGTCACCCTTCCTCCCCACCGCCGACCTCCCCCGATCGTGGACGAACGGCCACTATCGCGGGGTGGGAGGGGTGTGGGGGAGAGCGCGGGAGGGAGGGGTGAGGACGCGCGGGCGTACGCCGGGAAGGCGGAGGGGCGGGGCGCAGCGCCCGTAAGGGCGATGTGCGGCTCCGCCGCGTGGGCGCGACCGGCCCCCACGGACTCGCAGACAAAAACCACCCACCCGGGAGCTGCGCGACCGGCCCCCACCGAACCCGCAGACCAATCCGCTCAACCCGCGGAGCGCTACGCGCTAATGGGCCGCGACCAAGAAGGAGTCGTCCCCGTAACCCGGCACACCGCCAGGTACAGCGGAATCGGCGGCGTATACGGCAGCTTCCCGTCCGGCTTGTGGATCAGACCGGGTGCGCGAGGCGAGTCCGGAACCAGCGCCCCGGTGGTGTAGCGCGCCGGCGCGGGCCAGTCCAGGGCGTAGTCGGAGTCGGACGGAACGATCCACCACCAGTGCGCCTCGTCGGCGTAGACACAGCCGACGCGCGGCAGGCGGGGCAGAACCAGCGGTCCAAAACGTGCGGGCACCGCCACGGCGTCACAGCCGAGCGGCGCCGTCATGCCCTCCGGGACCGCCAGACGGCGCGGCGCACCCGGCCCGTGCAGCGCACGCCCCAGACGGACCAGCGTGTCGAGACTGAGCACCTGGCCGGGACGAGACCCGCCGCTCACACCCATTCGACCCCCGTACCGAAGTCCCCGAAGCCACTGGAATCCCCGAGCCCGCGGGAATCCGCGGACCCGCCCGGTTCCCCGGTCTCCGCGGAGTCCGGGAGGTCGCCGGCGTCCTGGTGTCCCCGGCCCCTGAAGAGACCGGTGGTCTCCTGACCGAGGCCCCCGAAGTGGCCCGCGCCCTCCCGGCCCCGCGCACCGGAGCCGGCCCCACCACGAGCAGGGCCGCCTCCGGTTTCGTGCTCCCGGCCCCCGAAGCCGCCGAGGTCCAGACCTCCGAAGTCGCCGGCACCCCCATGCCCGCTGCCGGAGGCACCCCCATGCCCCCGCCCCGGAAATACGCCCAGATCCTCGAAGGCCCCGAAGTGTGCCGTCGCCTCGTCCTCGTCGCCCGAACCGCCCGACGGACCCGGCTTGGGTCGTGCGCCCCAACCCAGGTCGTTGAGCGGTACGGAACTGTCGTGGCCGGGGGCCGGGTGGTGGCCGTGCGTCGGGTCCGCCTGCCGCGGCAGGTCGGCCCAGACCAGCAGGCCGGGTCCGTGTTCCTGGGCGCCCCAGGCCTGGCAGAGCCCGTCGATGAGAAGCAGTCCCCTCCCGTGCTCCTCATCCGGCCGCTGCGGGGACGGGCGAGGCTCACCGGGAGCGCAGCCCTCGTCACGGACGGCTATCCGCACCAGGTCGTCGCCATCGTGCAGCTCGCAGACTATGTGGCTGCTCGCGGTGTGCACGATCGCGTTGGTGACCAGCTCGGAGACGACCAGTACCGCCGTGTCGCAGGTGTCCTCGCAGACGGACCAGCCGGACAGCCGGGCCCGCGTCAGGCGTCTCGCCTGGGCCGGGGAACCCGGATGTGCGGCCAGCTCGAACCGGAACCGGCGCTCGGCAGCGGCCCCACCAGGGACGGCTCCCGGAGCAGCACCGAGACCGAGGCGGCCTGCGGCGGCGTCTGTTCCTAAGGGCGCGGACGGAATCACGCTTGCCACTATCGCCCCGCCGTGAACACTTGGCAAGTGTCACTATGAAAAATGCAGAGTGCCGTATGACGCTCTGCACGGTCGTGGCACACTGCTCGCAACAGAAAGTCGCGCGGCGCCAGTTGGGATCTCCGGAGGTCTGTCCCGATCTTCGAATGAGTCTTCGAATGGCGCCGCAGGGCTGTCAGGATTCGGTTCGCCGCGATCGTTACGTCGGGCCGAGATCGGTTCGTCGGGTCGGGAGAACCCTTTCACCGAGCTGTACGGACGCATGCGCTGTCAGTACTCAAGCCATTACGCAGCACTTAACTCGTCACTCACTCGGTACTCGGTACTCATTCGTGGAGGTGGAGCGTGAGCGAGCCGCGGTCCGCACCGACAGTCGGCCAGGTCGTCCTCGGCCGGCGCCTGCTGGACCTGCGGGAACGCGCGGGGCTCAAGCGCGAGGAGGCCGCCCGCGTCCTCCGCGTCGCACCCGCCACGGTCCGCCGCATGGAGATGGCGGAGGTCTCCCTCAAGATCCCCTACCTCCAGCTCCTCCTGAAGTCCTACGGCGTCTCCGACGAGGAGGCCGAGGCCTTCGTCCAACTCGCCGAGGACGCCAACCGGCCCGGCTGGTGGCAGCGCTTCCACGACATCCTGCCCGGCTGGTTCTCGATGCACGTCAGCCTGGAGGGCGCGGCCGCGCTCATCAGGTCGTACGAACCGCACTTCGTGCCCGGGCTGCTGCAGACCGAGGACTACGCGCGCGGAGTGCTGAAGTCCGGTGCCATCGGCCAGACCGAGCCCGACGACATCGAGCGCCACGTCGACCTGCGCATGCAGCGCCAGGGCCTGCTCACCCGTCCCGACGCGCCCCGCTTCTGGGTCGTCATGGACGAGACCGTCCTGCGCCGCCCGGTCGGCGGCCCCGAGGTCATGCGTGCCCAGATCGACAAACTGCTCGACGCCACGAAGCTGCCCAACGTGACCCTGCAGGTCGCCCCGTTCTCCTCGGGGCCGCACCCGGGCACGTACGGGCCCTTCGTGCTGTTCCGATTTGCCATGTCAGAACTGCCCGACATGGTCTACAGCGAGTACCTGACCGGCGCCGTCTATCTGGACTCGCGCGAAGAGGTGGGAACCCACCTTGAGGTCATGGACCGCATGGCGGCACAGGCCGCTACGGCACATCGCACGAAGGAGATCCTCAAGGATCTCCGCAAGGAGCTGTGAATGGATCGCATCAAGCCGCGTATGAGCGTCTACAACGGTATGCCCGCGCGGGACTTGGGAAGCGAAGGCTGGCACAAGCCGTGGAGCGGCGGTAACGGCGGCAACTGCCTGGAGGCGATGAAGCTCGCCGACGGCCGGATCGCCGTCCGCCAGTCCACCGACCCGGACGGGCCGGCCCTGATCTACACGACCGACGAGATGACGGCCTTCATCGAGGGGGCGAAAGCGGGCGAGGCGGATTTCTTGCTGTCCTGAGCCGACCACCTGTGCTGAATGCTTTCTCCTTACCGAACCTCCTTAATTTGGTACCGACTTGATCACATGTTGCTTTAAGGGCTTATGGAGCACGCCATGACCGTGCGGCCCACCGACAGGATCGACAAGACCGCCGAGACCGACACCAGCAGGCCCCACCCCGCCCGCATGTACGACTGGTACCTCGGCGGCAAGGACAACTACCCCGTCGACGAGGAGATGGGCCGCCAGATGCTCGCCCTCGACCCGAGGGTGCCGGTCTTGGCACGTGTCAACCGCGCGTTCATGCACCGGGCCACCCGCTGGCTCACCGAGCACGGCGTACGGCAGTTCCTGGACATCGGCACGGGCATCCCGACCGAGCCGAACCTGCACCAGGTCGCGCAGGCCGTCGCGCCCGAGGCACGTGTCGTCTACTGCGACAACGACCCGGTCGTGCTGGCCCATTCGGCGGCCCTGCTGCACGGCACACCCGAGGGTGCGACCGCGTACGTGCAGGCCGACGTGCGCGATCCCGACGCCGTCATCGAGGGCGCTCGCCAGGTCCTCGACTTCTCCCGGCCCGTCGCCCTGTCCCTCGTCGCGCTGCTGCACTTCGTCCCCGACGAGGACGGCGCGCACGAGCTGGTCGACGGCCTGCTGTCCCAACTCCCCACCGGCAGCCACCTGATGATGACCCACGCCACCGCCGACTTCACCCCGGAGGAGTCGACGGCGGCGGTCGAGAAACTCACGGCGGCGGGCATCACCCTGACCCTCCGCTCCCGCACCGGCTTCGCCCGCTTCTTCACCGGCCTCGACCTGGTCGAACCGGGGGTAACGGTGGTCGACCGGTGGCATCCGGAACTGGGCGAGCCGGTGCCGGGTCAGGACGACGGGACGATTCCCGGGTACGGGGCGGTGGGCCGCAAGCCCTGAAGTCTCTTACATGCTGCTTCAGAACCACGACAGCATGCGTCGTGGCGCGTCCACCAGTCGGCTGACGGCGACCACCGGCAACGGCGGTTGCTCCAGCCGGCCTGGGCCGGGGCCGAGGCTCAGCGCGTAGTAGATCTGCTCGATCGACGGCGGTCCGACGGCGAGATTCCGCCGGACCGCCCGCGCCGACGACTCCTCCCCGGTCCGCACGAGATACGCCGCCGCCATCGTCCCCGTACGGCCCACCCCCGCACCGCAGTGCACGAACACCGGCCCGCCCGCCGACGCGACGACATCGAGAAACCGCCCCACCTGCGCGGGAGTTGGTGTCTGCCCGTCCCGAACGGGCAGTCGTACGACGTCCAGCCCGGCCTTGCCCGGTTCGGCGAGCTGCGCCGCAGTCAGGCCCTCCGCGCGCAGATCCACGACCGTGGTGAAGCCGAGGCGGGCCAACTCCCGGTAGCCGCCGGGAGAGGGAGCGGAACCTCGCCACAACTTGCCCTCAGTGTCGACGGGTTGGAAGTGATGGATGCCCTGCACGGTACGGGTCCCCGGAGGCGGCGGGGTCTCCTCGCGTGCCCAGTACGACAACGCGAGGATGCCGAGCGCGCCGGTGGCCCACAAGGCGAGGTAGCCGAGGGCGACGACGAGGAGAAGTCTCATCGCACGTCTGGGCGGGCGGAGTTGGGGCGAGGGCGTGAGAACGGTTGCCATGGGCGACCCGGGGTGCTCGGGGACGGGGGCGCCTTGGCATCGTACGTCCGGATTGCGGATCGGGTCAGTCGTCGTCCGCGTCCGTGTCGCCCATGCCCATCACCGTGAGGTGGGCGCGGTCGAGGGCCGCGTCCTCCAGGCAGCCGCGCAGCCGCATACGGTCGTGTTCGGCGAGCGCGGGCCGTACGACCCCGGCGAACATGCCGTCGCCGAGGCTGCCGAGCGTGGCGTGGTTCAGCGGCACGGAGGTGGAGTCCCGGCAGCGTTCCCAGACCTGCTGCGCGGCGAGCGCCTGCCGTTCGGCGGTCATGTCCGCGCCCCGCACGTCGACTTGGACGAGCACCGAGGTCGCCTCGGAGCCGCTCACGCTCTGCTCCCGGGTCTGGGTGAGATCGGCAAGCCCCACGACCAGCGCGGCGAGCAGCGCGGCCCCGACGACACCGACGACGGCCGTGCGGGCGGCGCGGCCCTTGGCACGCCGGCCCAGCGCGGGCCGGTCCTCCAACTCGCCCACCACTGCGCCCGGTTCGGGGGCGGTGAGGACGGCGAGGCGTCCCGCGAGGCGCCGTTCGGCCGGACGTCCGGTCGCGGAGGCGATCCGCTGCACCACCCACGCGAGCCCGGACAGCAGCACCCCGGTGACCAGCACGGAGGCGAACTGCCCCGCCAGGGACGACTGTTCGGTGTCCTCCTGCGGCGAGGAGGACCGTACGACGAGGGGCCGCGTACCGGAATCGGAGAGGTCCCGCCAGGCGCGGCGCACGGTGGCGGGGTCGTCGCCCGCGCCCTCGGGGATCACGAACCCGGGAAGCACGGGCAGTCCCGCCTGGGCCGCGCGGGCGAGGTTCGCCGCCTTGGAACCGGCGAACAGGGGCTGTATCGCCGTGAGTTGGTCGAGGGGGACGGCGGCGTCCGGGCGGTACGCCCCCGCCGCTTCCCGCGCGCCCTCGCCATGACGTTCGTCGAGCGTCGTCATCAACACCCTCCAGGACCGACCGCCAACAGGGGGGACGCGCGGGGGTGGCCCTGCGCCTGACGACGGAACGAAGGATGGGGGCGCCGCCGCGCCCGACCCCACTCCGGGCCGACCACGACTCGCCTCCTCCGCCGATGATCCCACCGCCGTTGGCCTACAAGTCGGCCTGAAGCCACTTTCCGGCCCGCCACCGAACGATTTCGTGAACCGGGAGGAGAACCAGCCCGGCGCCTCGTACCGGCGCAGTACACCCCGCCTCCTCCGCAGGTGCGAGGACGGACATACGCCTGCTAATCCGGCAGCAGAGGTGTCTCGGTCTCTGCCTCCGCTGCCTCCGCTGTCTCAAACGGTCATCGGGCGGTCGTACGGCCCGATGGGCGCCGGGAGTTGGGAACTTCCCGTCAGATAACGGTCGACGGCCGCCGCCACCGCCCGCCCCTCCGCGATCGCCCACACGATCAGCGACTGCCCGCGCGCAGCGTCCCCCGCGACGAACACCCCGCGCGCACTCGTCGCGAAGTCCGCGTCCCGGGTGATCGTGCCGCGTGGCGCCATCGCCAACCCCAGTTGGTCGATGAGCCCGTCCTCGCGACCGGGCCCGGAGAACCCGAGGGCGAGCAGCACGAGATCGGCGGGCAGGCTGCGCTCGGAACCGTCCAACGGCCGCCGCTCCGCGTCGACTTCGACCAGGTGCAGGGACCGTACGTGCCCGTCCCGGTCCCCCTCGAAGTGGAGCGTCGACGCCGCGAACAGCCGTGCGTCCGCGTGCGCGGCCGGAGCCGTCTCCAGATCCCGCGCCTCCTCGTGCGCGGCCGAGAGCCGGTAGATCTTCGGATACGTCGGCCAGGGCTCCGCGTCCTCGTCGCGCTCGGCGTCCGGCTGGGCGTAGATGTCCAACTGCGTGACGGACGCGGCCCCTTCACGCACCGCCGTGCCCAGGCAGTCCGCCCCGGTGTCGCCACCGCCCACGATCACGACGTGCTTTCCGGCGGCGGACAGGGGAGAGGCCGCCATGTCGCCCTCGCACACCCGGTTGGCCAGCGGCAGGTACTCCATCGCCTGGTGGATGCCGGTCAACTCCCGCCCCGGCACGTCCAGTTCACGCCACGCCGTCGCTCCCGTGGCGATCACCACCGCGTCGTAGCGCGCCCGCAGTCCGGCCGCCCCGATGTCCCGCCCGACCGTCGTCGACGTACGGAACTTGGTGCCCTCGGCCCGCATCTGCTCAAGGCGTCGTTCCAGATGCCGTTTCTCCATCTTGAACTCGGGGATGCCGTACCGCATCAGGCCGCCGAGCCGGTCGTCCCGCTCGTACACGGCGACCGTGTGCCCGGCCCGCGTCAACTGCTGTGCCGCGGCGAGGCCGGTGGGCCCGGAGCCGATCACCGCGACGGTCCGCCCCGACAGCCGGTCCGGTGGCCGAGGTGGCGCGAAACCGTCGCTCCAGGCGCGGTCGGCGATGGCGACCTCGACGTTCTTGATGGTGACGGCGGGCTGGTTGATGGCGAGCACGCACCCCGCCTCGCACGGCGCGGGGCACAACCGCCCGGTGAACTCGGGGAAGTTGTTGGTGGCGTGCAGCCGGTCGGCCGCCGCGCGCCAGTCGTCCCGGCTGACGAGATCGTTCCACTCGGGGATCAGATTGCCGAGTGGGCAGGCGTCGTGGCAGAACGGGACGCCGCAGTCCATGCACCGGTCGGCCTGCTTCGTGACGATCGGCAGCAGCGCGCCCGGGACATACACCTCGTCCCAGTCGCGCACCCGCTCCTCGACAGGCCTGCGGGGCCACTCCTCGCGCGGAGTGGTCATAAAACCCTTGGGATCGGCCATGGCCGTCTTCCTTGCGTCCGCGTACGACAGGCCGTGCGTCATCGGGCGGCACTCTTTCAGCCACGATAAGGCCCCTCGGCCGGGCGCGCAGAGTGGGGCGAGACGGCTTTCTCACCTGGTCCCGCGGGCGGCCCCGCGGGCCCTCACCAGTGCTCGCTCAGGTGATCATGTGGTTTCTCTCAGGTGAGAGCCAGCATGTACACCAGCGCGGCGGCGGCCGAGGCGATCGCGCGGACGTGATTCCACATCGTCCACTCGCGCACGTACGACGGCCAGTACGCGGCGGCCTCCGGCGTCCCCGGGTCCAGCTTCAGCAGCGCCTCGTTGCGGGGCACGTTCGCGACGAGGGTCAGCCCGAACGCGCCGAACAGATACAGCGCGCTGCCCAGCAGCAACTCCACGGTCCCCTGATCCGGCCACAGCACGAACGTCACCACCGCGATCACCGCGCACACCACCGCGGAACCGGCGAACAGCAGCATGAAGGCCGGCGTCATCGCCGCCGTGTTGATCGCGTTCATCGCGGCGACCCCCTGCGCGGGCGGCAACTGGGCCAGCCCCCGCATGACCAGCACGGAGAAGGCACAGAACACCCCGGCCATCACGCCGGTCACGAGCACCCCCAGAACCGTCAGCGTCACATACGGTTCACCGATCATGCCGACATCAACTCCCGCCCGTAGAGCCGTGATCCTGCCCACCACCGACCACCGGGACAAGTCAAACCCGCCCCCGACCGGGTCACCATGGCCGAGAATCGCCGGGGCATAAGCGGACGTCCACGAGGCCCTCCGGGGCGACGACAGCACGCTCCGGGCCGGTGACGGCGGCTTGCGGGCCGGCGGCGATGCCCTCGGGGCCGGCGACGGCACGCCGGGCAACCGGGTTCCCCGCTGTCCTCCTCATCCGGCCTCCGCGTTCGCCCGGACATCTGCCTCCGCCCTGGTCTCCGTTCGCACCCCGCCCACCCGCCACTCCCGAAGTACCCTCTCCACCCCCACCGAGATCCGGCGCCGCGCCTCATGTCGCGGCACCCCACTCATCAGCAACTGGTCGTAGGGCGTGTCCACATGCCGTACGGAAGCCACCACCGCCGAGACCACCGCGCCCTCGGACAACGCCCGCCCCGCCGCACTCCGCCCCACCCGCCCGCTGCCCCGCGCCGAGGCATGCGCGGCGACGGCCCGGGCCCGCGCCTCGGGGCAGCCGGGGAACAGACGTCGTATCTCCGCCGCGAACGCCTCCGCGAACCGCACGTCCTCCGCGGCCCGCCGCACCGCGTCCCGCGCCCGGCGCCGCCGTCGCGCCTCCGCGTCCGCGAGACACCGCTCCTCGGCCCGCGCGAGCCCCGCCTCCTCGACGAGAACGCCCTGCCGTTCGTATCGGCCCCGCCGCCTTTCGAACCGCACCACCACCGCCGACAGCGCGCTCTCCTCCCGCGCCCTGCGCGTCAACGCCGTGTCGCCGCGCGGCAGGAACACCAGATGCCCGAGATCCACACAGTCGAGACACCGCGGCACCCCACCCTCGACGACCAGCAACGGCAACGGCCCCCGACGACACTCGGCACAGTGCCGCTTCCTGAGCGGTTGAACAACCAGAAGTCCACTGGGGGTCGGTGGAGTCGCGAGCGATGCAGTACGCGCAGTACGCGCCATGCGAGCCATACGAGGAGCATTCCCTCCTGCTGAGTGCCTCTCTCCTATTTCTTTCTCCGCCGCCCGCGCCTGGAGCGAGACCCGCCTCCCCCACCTCCTCGCGGCCCGTCGCAGCCACCGGCCCGACGCACCCTGGTCGCGGCCTGCCGCATCATGGGCCCTGTGCGACTGGAAGCGATCACCTGGGACCGGCTCGGCGACCTCCTCGCCGAGCGTCTGCTCGACCTGAAGCCGGCCGACGGCGGCCCCTGGCCGCGCGTCGCCTTCGACGGTGCCCCGGCGGCCAACCCCGGCGACCTCGCCGAACGCGTCTCGGAGGCGCTGCGCGTCCGGGGCCGCTCCTCGCTCGTCGTCGGCACCGAGGGGTTTCTGCGCCCGGCCTCGCTGCGGCTGGAGTACGGGCGCCAGGACGTCGAGGCGTACTACGACGGCTGGTTCGACACCCGTGCCCTGTGGCGTGAGGTCTTCGGCCCGCTCGAACCGGATGGGGACGGCCGCGTCCTGCCCGATCTGTGGGACCCGGTCGCCGACCGCGCCACCCGCAGCCCCTACGTCCAACTCCCGCCCGGTGCCGTCCTGTTGCTGCACGGCCCCCTCCTCCTTCGGCATTGGTTCCCCTTCGACCTGACCGTCCACGTCCTCCTCTCGCCGGGCGCCCTGCGTCGCCGTACCCCCGAGTCCGAGCACTGGACCCTCCCCGCCTTCGAGCGCTACGAGGACGAGACCGACCCGGCCCCCACCGCGGACGTCCTGGTGCGCGCCGACGACCCGCGTCACCCGGCGTGGAACGGCTGAGCCACGGCCCGGGTGGATCCCGCAGGACCTGGGGTGGCGGCCCGGCATACCGGAAGTCGTGACCGTCCGGGTGCGTTCACCCCGTCGCGCGGCGAGAATGTAGGGCGCCGGGACTAGCGGAACGTTCTGTGCCGCGCCGGCCGTCCGGCACCGGGAGGTACTACATGACCACCGCCGGAGACATCATGCACCGGGGCGCCCAGTGGATCCCCGCCCATGAAACCCTGGACCGCGCCGCCCAGCTGATGCGCGAACTGGGCGTCGGAGCCCTGCCCATCAGCGACGAGAACGAACGGCTCTGCGGCATCCTCACCGACCGGGACATCGTCGTCGGCTGTGTGGCGATGGGCCACGACCCGGCCAAGATCACCGCCGGCGAGATGGCCCAGGGCACCCCCCGCTGGATCGACTCCGGCGCCGATGTCGGCGAGGTGCTCCAGGAGATGCAGGGACACCAGATCCGCCGGCTTCCCGTCATCGAGAACAAACGCCTCGTCGGCATGATCAGCGAGGCCGACCTGGCCCAGCATCTGACGGAGGAACAGCTCGCCGGCTGGGTAGAGAGCGTCTACGCCCGCAGCGGCATGCGCTGAACCGCCAGGCGGTTCCGGGCGCTGAACTGCCGGACCACGTCCCGGTGCCGCACCGCCGGACCGCTTCCGGCTCAGCGGCTGCCGCTCACAGCCAGCCGTTGCGCCGGAAGCCCCGGTACAGCGCCAGACAGGACACGGTTATCACGCCGATGACCAGGGGATAGCCGAACCTCCAGTGCAGCTCCGGCATGTGGTCGAAGTTCATGCCGTACACACCGCACACCATCGTCGGTACGGCGATCACCGCGGCCCAGGCCGTGATCTTCCGCATGTCCTCGTTCTGCGCGACCGTCACCTGGGCGAGGTGCGCCTGCAGAATCGAGTTGAGCAGTTCGTCGAAGGACGCGATCTGCTCCTTCGCGCGCAGCAAGTGGTCGGAGACGTCCCGGAAGTAGGCCTGTATCTCCGGTCCGATCACCCGCATCGGCCGGGTGGCGAGCTCCTCCAGCGGGCGGCTGAGGGGGACGACCGCCCGCTTCAACTCCAGGAGTTCACGCTTGAGTTGGTAGATACGACCCGGGTCCGCCCGCGCGCCGTTCTCCGCGAACACGTCCGTCTCCACCTGGTCGATGTCCGCCTGCACCGAGTCCGTGACGCTCAGATAGTCGTCGACCACATGGTCCGCGATCGCGTGCAGCACCGCGGCCGGTCCCTTGGCGAGCTGCCGCGGGTTCGCCTCCAACTCCTCGCGCAGCGGCCCCAGTGAGCCGTGCCGCCCGTGCCGCACCGTGATGACGAACTCGGCGCCGACGAACACCATGATCTCGCCGGTGTCCACGACCTCGCTCGTCGCCGTCAGCTTCTCGTGCTCGACGTAGCAGACCGTCTTGAAGACCGCGAACAGTGTCTCGCCGTAGCGCTCCACCTTGGGGCGCTGATGGGCCTCGATCGCGTCCTCGACCGCCAACGGGTGCAGGTCGAAGAGCTCGGCGATGCCCGCGAACTCGTCGTTCGTCGGCTCGTGCAGGCCGAGCCAGACGAAGCCGTCCTCCTTCTTGCGCACCCGCTCGACGGTGTCGACCAGATCGCCGGCGACGGGGACGCGGACGCCGTCCTGATACGTGACGCACTTCACCACCGAGGAGCCCAGAGGTGACCGGGCATGGTGGCTCAGGTCGACCCGGGGGCGTCGCCGGGCCAGCCGTGCCACCTTGCGGAGGCCGCCGACCCTGCCGAGGCCCGTGACCTTCCGAAGATTCCCTGCCATGGACATCCGGCTCTCCTTGCGTGGATCCCCTCGCATCGCATTTCTGCGCCTTGGCGTGCCAGTTTGCCAGGCCGACGTGAGCCGTGGGTAAGCCTGTGGGAACGGAATCCTCCGCTTTGTTCCCGGCTGTGGATGAAGCTGTGGACGAAGCCATGGACGAACCGGCGCACGGTCGCGACAAGGGTGCGGCGGGCCGGGCTTCGCCCGCGCCGGAACCGGAGCTTCACCCCTCCCGACAACCGGAGCGTCGACCCCTGTCGACAAGCGGGGCAACTGGGATGATCGCGGCATGACGCGATCCGACGGGTATCTCCTCGACAACCGGCAGTCCGAGGCGGGACAGCGCTTCGACGCCTTCGCCACGCTCTTCGACCCCACGACGTTCCGGCACCTGGAGGGGTTCGGCGTCGGACCCGGCTGGCGCGTCTGGGAGGTCGGCGTCGGCGGCACCTCGGTGGTGTCCTGGCTGGCCAAGAAGGTCGGCCCGACGGGGAAGGTCGTAGCGACCGACATCGACACGTCCCAGGTCGCCTCGGCAGCCCGCCCGCCGATCGAGGTGCGCGTCCATGACGTGGGCGCCGAGGAACCGCCGGGGGAGGGCTTCGACCTCGTGCACGCCCGGCTCGTCCTCGTCCATGTGCCGGACCGGGAACGGGCGTTGCGCTCGATGATCAAGTCCCTGCGCTCCGGCGGCCGCCTCCTGATCGAGGACGCCGACCCCGCCCTGCAGCCCCTGCTCTGCCCCGACGAACACGGCCCCGAGCAACAACTCGCGAACCGCCTCCGCCACGGCTTCCGCAAACTCCTTGCCGACCGCGGCGCCGACCTCTCCTACGGCCGCCGACTCCCGCGCCTGCTCCGCGAGGCCGGCCTGCGCCGCGTCGAGGCCGACGCGTACTTCCCGGTCACCTCACCGGCCTGCGCCGCGCTGGAGTCCGCCACGGTCCGCCAGATCCGCGACCAACTCGTCACCGCGGGCCTGGCCACGGACGAGGACATCGACCGCCACCTGGCCAACGTCGCCTCCGGCGCGCTGGATCTGGCTACGGCTCCGATGATCTCGGCGTGGGGACGGAAGGCGTAGGCGGGGGCGGGGAGTTGGTGCCGGGTGGGCGGGGGAGGCGGCGGCTGCTTCAGGCGGTGCCGGAGTTGTCAGCGAGGGGGCTGCCAGCACCGGGGTTGTCAGTACCGGGTGTCGGTTCGCCCGACGGTGACTTCAACGACGGGATGCCGTAGGCCTGGCCCTTGCCGCTGCTCACCCGGCTCGGGTGCCCTCCGCGCGGCCCCAACCGGCCTTGCACCCAGCACCGTTGACCGAATCACCGCTGACCCTCCACCCAGCGCGCTTTGCGGGTCGACAGCCCCACCTCCGCTTGACGCGAGCACTTCTCACCCCCGCCCAGGCGGTCGCCCTCCCACCCGTTCCACCGCCCGTGCCCCCGCCCGGCACCCCTCCCGCGCCGCCTCCTCCGGCTCGGAGCCCGTCAGCAGCGTCGCGAGGAACGCCCCTGTGAAGGCGTCCCCCGCGCCCGTGGTGTCAAGGGGAACAGCCGGCTCGGCCGGTACGCGTGCGTGGACCGTGCCGGAGTGGGCGACCAAGGCTCCCTCGGCGCCCTGCTTGGTGACCACCAGGGGGACATGGCGGCTCAGCTTGGCCGCCGCGTCCGCCGGGTCGGGCAACCCCGTGAGCAGGCACGCCTCGTCACGGCTCGGCAGCAGGACGTCGACGCCCTCGACGAGCGCGAGGAAGCGGTCCACGCCCAGCTCCACCAGGAACCCCGCCGACGCCGGATCCAGACTCACCGGCACCCCACGCGCGCGTGCCGACTCCACCGCCACGTCCGCCAACGCCCGGCCCGGCTCGGAGAACAGCAGATAGCCCGACAGATGCAGCCGTACGACACCGTCCAGCAGCGAGTCCGACCAGTCCTCGGGGCCGAGCCGTAGAGCCGCTCCACTGTCGGTGACGAGCGTCCGCTCGGCCGAAGCCCCCGTGTCGACCAGACAGATCACCGTCGCGGTCGCAGCCTCCGGATCGACCACGAGCCGGGGCCGCACCCCGGAGGCGACCAACTCCCGCTCGTGCCACGCCGCCGAGTCCGCACCCACGCGACCGAGCAGCCGTACGTCCGCACAGCCCCAATGGGCCGCCCAGCACGCCACGTTGGCGCCCGCGCCACCCGGCACGGTGCGGATCGCGGCGGCGGTGTCGGTGCCCGGGGCGAGCGGCCCCCGGTGCCGGGCGACGACGTCCGTGACGACGTCTCCGACGACCAGGAGGGCGCCGTTCGCCTCGGTCGTCACGCCTGCTCGGCCCACGCCGCGGCGATCCGCCCCGCCAGCCGTACGTTGCCGCGTACGGCCGCCAGGTTGGCGGTCAGCGAGGCGCCGTCGGTGTGCTCCACCAGGTAGCCGAGCAGGAACGGGGTGACCGCCTGCCCGGTGACACCCTCCGCCGCGCACGCGTGCAGCGCGTCGGCGAGCACGCGCGCGTGCAGCCCGGGATCCAGCTGCTCGTCCTCGGGCACCGGATTGGCGACGATCAGCGTCGACTCCGGGGCGTCGAGCGCGTCCTGCGCCCGCATCACGGCCGCGACCTGCTCGGGGGTCTCCAGCGTCCAGTCCACCGGATATCCGGAGTCGGAGAGGTAGAAGCCGGGGAAGCGGTCCGTGCCGTATCCGGCGACCGCCACGCCCAGCGTCTCCAGGCGCTGCAACGTCGCCGGCACGTCCAGGATCGACTTCACGCCCGCGCACACCACCGTGATCCTGGTGGACGCCAGCAGCCCCAGGTCGGCGGACTCGTCCTGCGTCACCGTCCACTCCCGGTGCACCCCGCCGAGCCCCCCGGTCGCGAACACCCGGATGCCCGCCCGCGCCGCCAGCAGTGCCGTCGCCGACACCGTGGTCGCCCCGCTGGCCCCCGCCGCCACCGCGAGTGGCAGGTCGCGGTGGCCCAGCTTGCGGATGCCGTCCTCGTTGGCGACCCGCTCCAACTGCTCCTTGTCCAGGCCGACATGGGGCCGCCCGTCCAGCACGGCGATCGTCGCGGGTACGGCGCCCTCCTGCCGTACCGCCGCCTCCAGCTCCAGCGCCACCTGGAGATTGCGCGGGCGCGGCAGCCCGTGCGCGATGATCGTCGACTCCAGGGCCACCACGGGTCGACGCGCGTCGATCGCCTCGCGTACTTCCTCGGACACCACCAGCACCACGCGCCTCCTGTCGTTCGGTCTTCCCTCATCCCTGGCGGGTGCCGGGCCTGGTCAAACCCTCGCGGACTGTGGGAGACACCACCAGCGGTCGACGTGGAAAGTGGGGGCCACGCGTGCGTGGCCCCCACTTTCCGTGCGTCAGACCGGGCTCACGCCCGCCAGCGTCCCGTGCGGATCGAGCACGTACTTGCGGCTGGCGCCCTGGTCGAACTCGGCGTAGCCGCGCGGTGCGTCCTCCAGCGCGATCGGGGTCGCGTTGACGGCTTTCGCGATGTGCACGCGCCCGTGCAGGATCGCCATCATCAGACTCCGGTGGTACGTCATCACCGGGCACTGACCGGTCGTGAACGCGTGGCTCTTGGCCCAGCCGAGCCCGAGCCGCACCTTCAGGGTGCCGCTCTTCGCGTCCTCGTCGACCCCGCCGGGGTCGGCGGTGACGTACAGCCCAGGGATGCCCAGGGCACCGCCCGCGCGCGTGACGCCCATCAGCGAGTTGAGGACCGTCGCCGGCGCCTCCGGGGCGTCCGGGCCGTGCGCCCGTGCCTCGAAGCCGACCGCGTCGACCGCGGCGTCCACCTCGGGCTCGCCGAGGATCTCGGCGATCTGCTCCCCGATGTCGCCGCGCGAGACGTCGACGGTCTCGCAGCCGAAACTCCTTGCCTGGCCCAGGCGTTCGGCGTTCAGGTCGCCGACGATGACGACCGCGGCGCCCAGCAGCTGCGCGGACGCGGCCGCCGCCAGTCCGACCGGACCTGCCCCGGCGACGTACACCGTGGACCCGACCCCGGCGCCCGCGCTGACCGCGCCGTGGAAACCGGTCGGGAAGATGTCCGACAGCATGGTCAGATCGAGCAGCTTCTCGCGTGCCTCGTCCCGGTCCGGGAACTTCAGCAGGTTGAAGTCCGCGTACGGGACCATGGCGTACTCGGCCTGACCGCCGACCCAGCCGCCCATGTCGACATAGCCGTAAGCCGCCCCCGGGCGGGCCGGGTTGACGTTCAGGCAGATGCCCGTCTTGCGTTCCTTGCAGTTGCGGCACCGCCCGCAGGCGATGTTGAACGGTACGGAGACGATGTCGCCCACGTCGATGAACTCGACGTCCGGACCCCGTTCGACGACCTCTCCGGTGATCTCGTGTCCGAGGACCAGTCCCTCGGGCGCGGTCGTCCGACCGCGCACCATGTGCTGGTCACTGCCACAGATGTTGCTGGCGAGCACCTTCAGGATCACCCCGTGCCGGGCCTTTCGACCGACGTTGGCGGGGGCGACTCCCGGCCCGTCCTGCAGTTCAAGCGTCGGGTGGTCGATGGTCCTGACTTCCACCGCTCCCGGCTTGAGATACGCGACTGCCCTGTTTCCGCTTCCACTCATGCGTGTTCGCCGTCCCTTCGGCTCCGATCCCCCGGATGCCAGTGGCTGTGCGCACGGCGGAGTCTGCTACCGGCCGGGCCTCCCGGCCACCCTTCGCGGGACACCGGAAACCGGGATCTTCCGGGAGCGGGTGAAAAGGGCCAGTGCGGCCAGGGGTATCAGCAGGCAGGCGGCGGTGAGGTTCAGCCAGCCGTAACTCGCCTCGGCGACCACCAGCCCGGCGACCGCTCCGCCGATGCCCGCCGAGGTGTTCATGGTGAGGTCGGACAGCCCCTGCGCGGCGGCACGCGCCGGCTGCGGCACCGAGTCCGTGAGCAGCGCCGAACCGGAGACGAGCCCCGCCGACCAGCCCAGGCCCAGCACGAACAGCCCCAGCGCGATCCGCCCGTGACTCCCGCCGGCCGTACCGGCGAGGAACGCGGCACAGGCCAGCAGTCCGACCGCGAGCCCTATCCCGGACAGCCGCCCGACCCGGTCGGACAGCCTCCCCATGAGCGGCGAGAACGCGTACATCCCCGCGATGTGCCCGCTGATGACCAGCCCGACCAGATCGATGCTCGCCCCGTGGTGCCCCAACTCGACCGGTGTCATCGCCATCACCGACACCATCGCCGTGTGCGACACGGCCACCGTCACCAGCGCCAGTCGTGCCCGCGGCGAGGCCGCCACCGCCGCGAACCCGGCCCGCAGCGACCGCGCGGCGGGCGACCGGTCCTCGTCCGGCGCGAGCGCCCGCGCCGTCAGCAACGGATCGGGCCGCAGCATCACGGCGACTACAACCGCGGCGACCAGGAAGATCGCACCCGCCCACAGGAAGGGACCCGCCGCCGCGGGTATCCCGAGCCCGGAGACGCTACGGCCCGCGGGCGCGGCGATGTTGGGTCCGAGGACCGCCCCTATGGTCGTCGCCCACACGACATGGGAGATGGCCCGGGCCCGCTGCTCCGGCTCGGCCAGATCGGCGGCCGCGAACCGGGACTGCAGATTCGCCGACGAGGCCGCCCCGAACCCGGCCATGCCGCACAGCAGCAGCGGAAAGCTCCCGATGCTCGCCGCGAGCACCACGACCCCGGCTCCCAGCGCCCCGACCAGATACCCGAGGACCAGCCCGGGACGCCGACCGCGCGCCGTCATCAGCGCCGCGAACGGCATCGACAGCACCGCCGTCCCCATCACGGTCGCCGTGGGCGCCAGCCCGGACAACGACTCGGTCCCACTGACCTGCTTGGCCAGTACGGCGGCCAGCGCGATCCCGGTGGCGACGCCGAGCCCGCCCAGGATCTGGGTCGTGATCAGCACCCCGGACACCCGGCGCCGCAGCGCGGGCAGCCGGTCGGCCGCGATGGGCAGCGCGCCCCGCCCCTCGACGGCGGTCACGGCGCACACCCCGTACCGCCGTTGCCGCACGCGCACGTGAAGCCGGTCCTCACCAGCACGACATCCCCCCGATTCCCGGTCCGCCCGAGCCCTCAGAACAACGGCTCGGGCAGCACCCCCTCCAGCGCCAGCAGCTTCCTCTTCGTCTCCAGACCGCCCCCGAACCCGCCGATGCCGCCGTCGCTCTCGACGACCCGATGGCACGGCACGACGACCGGCAGCGGATTGGACCCCATCGCCACCCCCACCGCCTGGGCAGCGAGCGGCTGCCCGACCCGCCCGGCCAGATCGCCGTACCCGACGACCGAGCCGTACCGCACGCCGGATGCCAGCTCGCGCAGCACCTGCCGGTTGAAGCCGGAGATCAGGGACCAGTCGAGCGGCAGCTCGAAGTCGCGCAGATCACCGGCGAAGTAGGCCTCGATCTGACGTATCGCCTCGGCCAGCAAGGGGGAGTCGGGCGCCTCGACCGGCTCGGTGCCCAGCCGGGTCGCCAGTCGGTCGAGGGTCTTGTCGCGCACCGCGTCCGTGGCGTGGAAGACGACGTTGACCAGGCCGTCCTGTGTCGCGGCGAGCAGCAGGGGACCGATGTCGGTGCCGACGACGGCCCACACGACCCGCTGCTCGTTCTGCCCATGACTGTCCATGCGCCCACCGTACGACCCGGCACTGACAACGCCCCGCGAGCGGCCTCAGAACCCGTTCAGCGCGGAGCGCACCACGTCCGGCTTGTTCGTGATGAGCCCGTCCACGCCGTACCCGGCGACCTTCCAGGCGGTCGGCGCGTCGTCGACGGTCCAGGCGTACACCTCCATCGGACGGCCGTGCGGGCCCGTGTGCCCGTGCACGGCGGAGACGTAGCCCATGGAGATCGAGCCGTACGACGGGTTGATCAGGTCGGTGTAGGCGGCGTAGTCCTGCAGGGCGGACATGGGGGGCGTGCCGAGGAAGGCGGTCCTGATGGCGGGCTTCAGGTCGTGCACGATGCGGATGCTGTCCGCGCTGAAGCTCTGCACGATCAGCCGGTCGTCGAGGTGCCCCTCGTCCAGCCACCCCTCGTTGCCCAGGAGCTTGAGGGTCTGCTGCTCGATGCCGGGGTACAGCTCCGGGTTCTTGATCTCCAGGAGCAGACTCTCCTTGTTGTGCTCCACCTCGCGCATGTACTGCGTGAGCGTGGGCACGCGCGTCCCTGTGAACGCGGGACCGAACCAGCTTCCCGCGTCGAGGCGCGCGATCTCGGCGGCGGTGAAGTCCTTCACCTTCCAGGGAGCTCGATCCGGGAACACCTTCTGGACGTCGGTGGTGCGTTTCAGGCTGTCGTCGTGGATGACGACGAGTTCGCCGTCCTTGGTGCGCTGGACGTCGTTCTCGACCCACTGGAAGCCGAGCTGGGCCGCCTTGTCGATGGAGGCCAGGGTGTTCTCGGGCGCATAGGAGGACGCACCTCGGTGGGCGACGACCGTGGGCCACTGGGTGGCGTCGCCGGCCCGGGCGGCGGGGGAGGGGAGCAGAAGGGCGGCGGCCCCCAGGAGCGCGGTGGTCGAGGCGGCAACTGCGCGCAGGTGCATGCGTACTCCTCGCATCGAGCGATCACATACGGCTCAAGGATGACAGCGGAACGTCACTACCCGTCGGGTACAGGATGGACACAGAATGAATGGTGTTGCCCAAGTCCGCTCACCGGTGCCGCACAACTGGGGCAGGGCCGTGTTTCTTTGCCGGAAAATCGTTCGACCATTCCGGTGGGGGTCATACTCTCTGCGTCGACCCTGACCGTTCCTGCGGTCCTGGGGCTGGGCGCGTTTCAGGAATTCCGGAATGGAACAGGACGGAAGGGCAACTGCGCATGCAGGGCACGGTCGACGGATTCAGCTACGGACTCGTCACACCGCTGGTGGCCTACCTCATGGCGTGCCTCGGCGGCGCCCTCGGCCTGCGCTGCACCACCAGATCGATGCTCGTCGCCCAGTCCTGGCGCCCCGGATGGCTCGCCCTCGGATCGGCGGCGATCGGTTCCGGCATATGGACGATGCACTTCATCGCGATGATGGGGTTCTCGGTCCGCCAGACACCGGTCCACTACGACAAACCGATGACCTTCGCGAGCCTCGCCGTGGCCATCGTCATGGTGGGCGTCGGGATCTTCATCGTCGGCTACCGGGGAGCCCGCGGGACGGCGCTCTTCACCGGCGGCACCCTCACCGGCCTGGGCATCGCCTCGATGCACTACCTGGGCATGGCAAGCATGCGCCTCAACGGAAAGCTCGAATACAACACGTTCACCGTCGCCGCGTCCGTCGTCATAGCGGTCGTCGCCGCGATCAGCGCCCTCTGGGCCGCCGGACAGGTCCGCGGGTTCCTGTGGAGCGTGGGCGCGAGCCTCGTCATGGGCCTCGCCGTCGCCGGCATGCACTACACCGGCATGGCCGCCCTCAGCGTCCACGTCCACGGCACGGCCCCGACCACCGACGGCGTGTCGGCCGCGTCCCTGCTCGCGCCCATGATGATCGGCCCCCTCGCCTTCCTCCTCCTGGTCGGCATCGTCGTGATGTTCGACCCGCTGATGGTCATCGGGAAGCCCGCCCAGGCCCCCGTCGAGCACAAGCCCGGCGTCCCGGCTGGCGCCCTCGTGCCGCACCCCCGGCGCGCCCCCGTCCGCGCCGCCCGCGAGCTCGGGCACCGCCGCTCCCGCACCCCGCAGAACCGCTGATCCGACCCCGTTGTCAGTGGTGGGTCGTACGGTTGGTGCCATGCGGCCCGTTTCCCACATCGAACGTACGGTGGCGCCCTTCGAGGTCGTCAGCTCCTACCAGCCCAGCGGCGACCAGCCGGCGGCCATCGCCGAGCTGGCCCGACGCGTCGAGGCAGGTGAGAAGGACGTCGTCCTGCTGGGCGCGACCGGCACCGGCAAGTCCGCCACCACCGCGTGGATGATCGAGAAGCTCCAGCGCCCCACCCTCGTGATGGCGCCGAACAAGACCCTGGCCGCCCAGCTGGCCAACGAGTTCCGCGAGCTCCTGCCGAACAACGCCGTCGAGTACTTCGTCTCGTACTACGACTACTACCAGCCCGAGGCCTACGTCCCGCAGTCGGACACCTACATCGAGAAGGACTCCTCGGTCAACGAGGAGGTCGAGCGCCTGCGCCACTCCGCGACCAACTCGCTGCTCACCCGCCGCGACGTCATCGTGGTCGCCTCCGTCTCCTGCATCTACGGCCTCGGTACTCCGCAGGAGTACGTGGACCGCATGGTCCCCCTCAAGGTCGGCGACGAGATCGACCGCGACCAGCTGCTGCGCCGCTTCGTGGACATCCAGTACACGCGCAACGACGTGGCCTTCAGCCGCGGCACCTTCCGCGTCCGCGGCGACACCATCGAGATCTTCCCGGTCTACGAGGAACTGGCCGTCCGCATCGAGATGTTCGGCGACGAGATCGAGGCCCTCTCCACCCTCCACCCGCTCACCGGCGAGATCATCAGCGAGGACGAGCACCTCTACGTCTTCCCGGCCTCCCACTACATCGCCGGCCCCGAGCGCATGGAGCGGGCCGTCAACGACATCGAGAAGGAACTCGCCGAGCGGCTGGCCGAGATGGAGAAGCAGGGCAAGCTCCTGGAGGCCCAGCGCCTGCGCATGCGGACCACGTACGACCTGGAGATGCTCCGCCAGATCGGCTCCTGCTCCGGCGTCGAGAACTACTCGATGCACTTCGACGGCCGCGAGCCCGGCTCCGCGCCGAACACCCTGATCGACTACTTCCCGGAAGACTTCCTGCTCGTCATCGACGAGTCGCACAACACGGTCCCGCAGATCGGCGCCATGTACGAGGGCGACGCCTCCCGCAAGCGCACCCTCGTCGACCACGGCTTCCGGCTGCCCTCCGCCCTGGACAACCGCCCCCTGAAGTGGGAGGAGTTCCAGAAGCGCATCGGGCAGACGGTCTACCTGTCGGCGACCCCGGGCAAGTACGAGCTCTCGCGCGCGGACGGCGCCGTCGAGCAGATCATCCGCCCCACCGGCCTCATCGACCCCGAGGTCGTCGTCAAGCCCACCGAGGGCCAGATCGACGACCTGGTGCACGAGATCCGCAAGCGCACCGAGAAGGACGAGCGGGTCCTGGTCACCACGCTCACCAAGAAGATGGCCGAGGACCTCACGGACTACTTCCTGGAACTCGGCATCCAGGTCCGCTATCTGCACAGCGACGTCGACACCCTGCGCCGCATCGAGCTGCTGCGCGAGCTGCGCTCCGGCGAGTTCGACGTCCTGGTGGGCATCAACCTCCTCCGGGAGGGCCTCGACCTCCCCGAGGTGTCCCTTGTCGCCATCCTGGACGCCGACAAGGAGGGCTTCCTGCGCTCCGGCACCTCGCTGATCCAGACCATCGGCCGCGCGGCGCGCAACGTCTCCGGCCAGGTCCACATGTACGCCGACCGGATCACCCCGGCGATGGAGAAGGCCATCGAGGAGACCAACCGCCGCCGGGAGAAGCAGGTCGCGTACAACACGGAGCGCGGCATCGACCCCCAGCCGCTCCGCAAGAAGATCAACGACATCGTCGCGCAGATCGCCCGCGAGGACGTCGACACGGAGCAGCTGCTCGGCTCGGGATACCGCAAGACCAAGGACGGCAAGGGCGCCAAGACCCCCGTGCCCGCACTCGGCGGCAAGGCTGCGAAGACCGCCAAGTCCGCCAAGGGCAAGGCCCAGGCCACGGTGCCGACCGACCGTCCCGCGGCCGAACTCGCCGAGCAGATCGAGGAGATGACGGCACGCATGCGTGCCGCCGCCGCCGACTTGCAGTTCGAGGTCGCGGCCCGGCTGCGCGACGAGGTCCACGAGATGAAGAAGGAACTGCGGCAGATGAAGGAGGGCGGCCTGGCCTGACCGCCCGGGTGGACCGCCGGACCTCGGGGTATGCGCTCTGTGTTGCAAGACCGACACAAAGTCCGATGCGGGGTTCGGCACTGTCAGTGGCGCTGCGTAGGGTTCTGGACATCCGCGGATTCCGTGGCAACAGGGGACAGTTCGAGAGGGGAACAGCCGTGACGGTCAACATGACCAAGGGTCAGGCCATCAGTCTGCAGAAGAACGACGGATCCGGCCTGACCGCGGTGCGCATGGGTCTCGGCTGGCAGGCGGCTCCCCGGCGCGGCCTGTTCGGCTCGCGCACCCGGGAGATCGACCTCGACGCGTCCGCCGTGCTCTTCGCGGACAAGCAGCCCGTCGACGTCGTGTTCTTCCGCCACCTGGTTAGCGACGACGGCTCCGTGCGCCACACCGGTGACAACCTCGTCGGCGGTGTCGGCCAGGGCGGGGACGACGAGGCGATCCTCGTCGACCTCGCGCGCGTGCCGGTCCACATCGACCAGATCGTCTTCACCGTGAACTCCTTCACGGGCCAGACCTTCCAGGAGGTGCAGAACGCGTTCTGCCGCCTGGTCGACGAGACCAACGGCCAGGAGCTGGCCCGCTACACGCTGGCGGGCGGCGGCCAGTACACGGCCCAGATCATGGCGAAGGTGCACCGCACCGGCTCGGGCTGGACGCTGACGGCCCTCGGCACGCCGACCAACGGCCGCACCTTCCAGGACCTGATGCCGGCGATCCTGCCGCACCTGTAGGGCGGCCCGGCGCACACGACACGACACGGCTGAGCAGGGGGACGAGAGCGATGGCAGCCGAGCTGGTGCGAGGGCAGAACCACCCGCTCTCCCAAGTGCGCCTGGAGATCCGGGTCGCGGCCGGCAAGCCGGTCGTGGCCGCCGCCACGCTCGGCGACGAGCACGGCAGGATCCAGGGCGTCGAGTGGGTGGCCCACCCGGGCACACCCACCCTGCCCGGCCTGGAGGTCTCCAAGCAGGCGGCCGCCGACCACCGCCTCGCGGTGGACCTGGGCGCCATGCCGGAGGCCGTGCACCGCGTCAGCGTGCTCCTCGCCCTGCCCCTCGGCGCCGACGGCCCCGCCCGCTTCGGCGCCGTGGCCGCGCCCTTCGTCGCGGTCACCGGCCTCGACGGCACCGAGGTCGCCAGCTACACGATCACCGGCCTGGACGCCGAATCCGCCGTCGTGGCCCTGGAGTTGTACCGCAGGCAGGGCGCCTGGAAGGTACGCGCCGTCGGCCAGGGCTACGCAGGCGGCCTCGCCGAACTCCTCACCGACCAGGGCCTGCCCCAGGCCGCGCACCTCGCGGGCACCATCAACGAAGCGGTGGCCCACGGCCTCGCCCGCTCCGTCGCCGCACCCCCACCGCGCACCCCGGACGGCGACCGCACCCGCCAGACGGCCACACCGGCCCTCGGCCCCGAGGGGAGCGGCCCTACGACACAGGGCGCCCCCGGAGCCGTAGCACCGCAGCCGACGTCTCCGTACGGGACGCAGGGCACCCCGGGGGCCGTGGCGCCGCAGTCCGGATTCCCTGGTTCCGCCGCGCCTGCGGACCCGGCCGCCACTCAGCCCGCCGCCCCCGCCTCCGGTGGGCCGGTCGACTACAGCCACCCGCGTCGGCAGACCGGGGCACCCCCGCAGCCCGCGCCGACCGCGCCTCCGGCTCCGCCCGGGGAGCACGCGCGGCCCGTTGCCGGGGACGCGACCGGGTGGTCGATGGAGGAGCGGCTGTACAACCAGGTGTGGGGGATGTTCGAGGACCTGGCGCGCACCATGGCCGCGTACCGCAGTGCGGTCGACTTCGCGGACTCGCGCATGGAGAAGGAACTCGACCAGGCCCTGTCCGATCCGCGCAGCCGGATCGGTGGTCAGGGGGACGCGGCCCGGGAGGCGGCGCAGGCCAAGCACGCCCAACTCGTCGACCAGGCACGGGCGGCCCTGGACCGGGACCTCGCCCAGCTGGCCGCCGAGTCCGACGTGGTCGAACCCGCGCTTCCGCCGGCGTTCGCGGGCTGGGACAACCCCGTCTGGCACGGCTACCGCGTCCCGATGGAGATCCCGATGGCCGTGCGCCTCGGCGATCTCCACCTCCCGGAGAGCCCCGAGCTGCGCGTCCCGATGCTGGTCCGGCTGCCGTTGGAGCGCGGCCTGTGGATCGACAGCGGTGGCGCGGAGTCCCTGGACGGCTCGTTCACCGACTCGCACGAACTGCGGCGCCTCGCGCTGGACACGGCCGTGGCGCACGCGGCCCGGCTGCTCGCCGTCTATCCGGCGGGCGAGTTCGCCGTGCACGTCATCGACCCGGCCGGTTCGGCGGCGCAGGCGCTGGTCCCGCTGGTGCACACCGGCGTGCTCGCGGCGCCGCCCGCCGTGGGCGCCGCCGGGGTGACGGACGTGCTGACCCGGCTCACCCAGCGGGTGGACCTGGTGCAGATGGCGGTGCGCGGCGGCGCCGCCGACTCGCTGCCGCCCGGCGTCGACACGGCCGAGCAACTGCTGATCGTCAACGACTTCCCGCACGGCTTCGACGACCGGGCCGTGACCCAGCTGCGCTATCTCGCCGACGAGGGCCCGAGCGTCGGTGTCCATCTGATGATGGTCGCGGACCGCGAGGACGCCGCGGGCTACGGTCCGCTGCTCGATCCCCTCTGGCGTTCGCTGATGCGACTCACCCCGCTGCCCGACGACCACCTGGCCGACCCCTGGGTCGGACACGCCTGGACGTACGAGCCCTCGCTCGTGCCGCTCGGAAGCCAGGTGCTGCGGCAGGTGCTGACGGAGGTCGCGACGACCCGCACCAAGTTCAGGTAAAGAGCCGCCACCAGCTCTTTTATCCTTTCTTTGGCAATCGCTTTACCTTTCCTTGGTGGTTGGGGTAGGCTTTTCCGTACGGAGGGGAGTACTCCCTATCTGCTGCGGCGTACCCGTCAATACGGATCAGGCCAGATCCCGGGGCGTCGGCCCTGGGCGCCCGTCCAAGGTGGAAGAGACCTCCGGTAGCGACGACGCTGACCATTTGCCGTTAATACCGCCGGAGGAGCAGTAGTGGATGTTTCCGTGACCCTGTGGGTCCTGACCATCGTGGGGCTGGCGGCCCTCATCGCGGTCGACTTCTTCATCGGCCGCAAGCCGCATGACGTGTCGATCAAGGAAGCCGGAATCTGGACGATCGTCTGGATCGCCCTCGCCGGACTCTTCGGACTCGGCCTGCTCGTCTTCGGGGACGGTCAGGCCGGCGGGGAGTTCTTCGCCGGCTTCATCACCGAGAAGTCGCTGAGCGTCGACAACCTCTTCGTCTTCGTCCTGATCATGGCGAAGTTCGCCGTGCCCTCGCAGTACCAGCAGCGCGTGCTGCTCGTCGGTGTCCTCATAGCCCTGGTCCTGCGGGCCATCTTCATCGCGGCCGGCGCGGCCATCCTCGCCAGCTTCGCGTGGGTCTTCTACATCTTCGGCGCCTTCCTCATCTGGACCGCCTGGAAGCTCATCCAGGAGGCCCGCGCCGACGAGGAGGAAGAGGAGTTCGAGGAGAACAAGCTGCTCAAGGCCGCCGAGCGCCGCTTCGGTGTGGCCGACCGGTACCACGGCACCAAGCTGTGGATCCGGGAGAACGGCAAGCGGGTCATGACCCCGATGCTGGTCGTGATGCTCGCGATCGGTACGACGGACGTGCTGTTCGCGCTCGACTCCATCCCCGCGATCTTCGGCCTGACCCAGGACCCGTACATCGTGTTCACGGCCAACGCCTTCGCCCTGATGGGCCTCAGGCAGCTGTACTTCCTCATCGGTGGCCTGCTGAAGAAGCTGGTCCACCTCAGCTACGGCCTGTCGGTGATCCTCGGCTTCATCGGCGTCAAGCTCGTGCTGCACGCACTGCACGAGTCCGGCGTCCATGTCCCGGAGATCTCCATCCCGGTCTCGCTGGGCGTGATCTGCGCGGTCCTGGTCGTCACCACGATCACCAGCCTGATGGCCAACAAGAAGACGGCGGCGGCCGAGGCGGCGCGGAAGGGGACCGAAGGCGCTCCGAAGGACAGCATCGACGCCTGACCGCGTCCGACGTAGGAACAACGATCACCGGGAGCACCGCACGATGAATTGCCGACCACCGCTCCCGGTGCTTCGTTGGATACCGAGCGCGACCGGTCAGGGAGCGCCACGGCCGCGTGGAGGTATCCATGGACGTATCGAAGAAGTTCGTGCAGATCGTCGACTTCGAGACCGACCGCTTCGACGAGATGCAGGCGGTGGCCGAGGAGGCGGACAAGCGGATGGCCGGCCGTGCCGGCGGGCCGACGCACCGCCTCGTCCTGCGGGACCGGAACAATCCCGGCCATGTCCTCGTCGTGATCGAGTTCGACTCGTACGAGGACGCCATGCGCAACAGCCAGGAACCCGAGACCGGCAAAATGGCCGAGCAGATGGCCGCGTTGTGTACCAGGCCGCCGTCGTTCACCGACTGCGACGTACTGGACATGACCGAGTTCAAGTAGCGCCGTACGGGCCCCGCGCCGCCGGAGTGCGGGGCCCGTACGCCTCTGCGAGGATCGCTTCATGATCACTCGGCTCAGGTCGCTCACCACTCAGTGGACGACCCTCGTACCGGTGCTCGCGGCCGTCCTGTTGATCTTCACCTGGGGGCGCAAGGATCTGCCCGCCGTGGTCGTCGCCCTGGTGACCCTGGTCCTCGCCGGCGCCGTGCTGGCCGCGGTGCACCACGCCGAGGTGATCGCCCACCGTGTCGGAGAACCCTTCGGCTCCCTCGTCCTCGCCGTCGCCGTGACGATCATCGAGGTCGCCCTGATCGTCACCCTGATGGCCGATGGCGGCGACAAGAGCTCGACGCTCGCCAGGGACACCGTCTTCGCGGCCGTCATGATCACCTGCAACGGCATCGTCGGCCTGGTCCTCATCGTCGCCTCGCTGCGCCACGGCACGGCGGTCTTCAACCCCGAGGGGACCGGCGCCGCCCTCGCCACCGTGGCGACCCTGGCCACGCTCAGCCTGGTCCTGCCGACCTTCACCACCAGCAAGCCGGGCCCGGAGTTCTCCGGCGCCCAGCTCACCTTCGCGGCGCTCTCCTCACTCGCCCTGTACGGCCTCTTCGTGGCCACGCAGACCGTGCGGCACCGCGACTACTTCCTGCCGGTCTCCCGGCAGGGCGAGGCGATCACCAAGGACCACCACGCGGACGCGCCGTCCGCCCGCACCGCCCTGATCAGTCTGGGCCTGCTGGGCCTCGCCCTGATCGGCGTGGTCGGACTGGCCAAGGGCGTCTCGCCGACCATCGAGTCCGGCGTCGAGGCGGCCGGGCTGCACCACGCGGTCGTCGGTGTGATCATCGCGCTGCTCGTGCTGCTCCCCGAGACCATCGCCGCCCTGCGGTCCGCCCGCCGCGACCGGGTGCAGACCAGCCTCAACCTCGCGCTCGGCTCCGCGATGGCCAGCATCGGCCTCACCATCCCCGCCGTCGCCCTCGCGTCCATCTGGCTCTCCGGCCCGCTCGTCCTCGGCCTCGGCTCCACGCACATGGTGCTGCTCGCCCTGACGATCGTGGTGAGTTCGCTGACGGTGGTACCGGGCCGGGCGACACCGCTCCAGGGCGGAGTCCATCTGGTGCTGTTCGCGGCGTACTTGGAGCTGGCGATCAATCCGTAGCGCGCGGAGTTCCGCAGCGTGAGGCGTTCCGGACGGCACGTAAACGCTTGCGCAAGCCTTTACGTCTCCCGCTGCCTTACGTCCCCTGCCGCGCGAGCCCTCACCCGGTGACCGGCTCCGCGGCCACCGCCCCCACCGGCCGGGTCTCCGGCAGCAGCGCGAAGCAGCCCAGGCTGAACAGGGCGACCCCCGTCAGATAGGCGCCCACACCCCAGGGGACGCGCCCGCTGTGCTCGGCGAGTGCCGTCGCCACGATCGGGGTGAGCGCGCCGCCGAGGACCCCGCCGAGGTTGTAGCCGACGGCGGCACCCGTGCAGCGCACCCGCGGCTCGTACAGCTCCGGCAGATACGCGCCGAGCACGGCGAACATCGTCACGAACGCGAGCAGCGCCCCGAGGAACCCGAGGAACATCAGCAGCGGCGCACCCGTGGCGAGCAGCGCGACCATCGGGAACATCCACAGCGCGGCGGCCGTGCACCCCAGCAGACACAGTGGACGGCGCCCATAACGGTCGCTCAGCAGCGCCACCAGCGGCGTGAGCGAGCCCTTCACCACCACGGCGGCCATGATGCAGGCCAGCATCTCCGTACGCCCGACCCCGAGTCGCTCCGTGCCGTAGGCGAGGGACCAGGTCGTCACCGCGTAGAAGACGGCGTACCCCACCGACAGCGCCCCGGCGGTCAGCAGCACCAACCGCCAGTGCTCGCGCACGACTTCGGCGAGCGGCACACGCGCGTGGTCGTCGATTTCGAGGAACCGGGGGCTCTCGGCGAGCGACGAGCGCAGCCACAGCCCACCGAGGGCCAGCACCCCGGCCACCCAGAACGGCACCCGCCAGCCCCACTGCGCGAACTGCGCGTCCGTCAGTGTGGCCGACAGCGCCAGCATCACACCGTTGGCCAGCAGGAACCCCACCGCGGGCCCGGCTTGCGGAAAGCTCGACCACAGCCCCCGCCGCCCGGCCGGCGCGTGCTCGGCGGTCAGCAGCACTGCCCCGCCCCACTCTCCGCCGAGCCCCAGGCCCTGCAGAAAACGCAGCACCAGAAGGAGCACGGGAGCGGCCACCCCGATCGAGCCGTACGACGGTACGCAGCCGACCGCGACCGTCGAGGCGCCGGTCAGCAGCAGCGAGGCGACGAGGACCGGCCGCCGTCCGCGCCGGTCCCCGAAGTGCCCGAACAGGATCGAGCCCAGCGGGCGCGCCACGAAACCCACACCGAACGTCCCGAAGGCGGCCAGCGTCCCCGCCACCGGCGAGAACGTCGGGAAGAACAGGGGCCCGAGAACCAGGGCCGCCGCCGTGCCGTAGACGAAGAAGTCGTAGAACTCGATCGCGGTGCCGGCGAGCGAGGCGGCCGCGAGGCGCAGCATGGAAGGGGGTCTTACGGTGCGTACATCGTGCATGCCGCGTCAACTACCCACAGTGAGCAACGGTTACGGGGGCGTGCGGTGGTGCGGAGGGGTCGTGATAGACCGGTTCCGAGCAGCGGCCGTCGACCGGCGGCCCCGCCTGCGACGACATGTCCGAACGGACCGGAGGAACCGTGCCCCGCACCCTGGCCAACGCCCCGATCATGATCCTCAACGGCCCCAACCTGAACCTCCTGGGCCAGCGTCAGCCGGAGATCTACGGCTCCGACACGCTCGCCGACGTCGAGGCGCTGTGCGTCAAGGCGGCGGCCGGGCACGGCGGCACGGTGGACTTCCGGCAGTCCAACCACGAGGGCGAACTGGTCGACTGGATCCACGAGGCGCGCCTCAACCACTGCGGCATCGTGATCAACCCGGGGGCGTACTCGCACACCTCCGTCGCCATCCTGGATGCCCTCAACACCTGTGACGGGCTACCGGTGTTGGAGGTCCACATCTCCAACATCCACCAGCGCGAGTCGTTCCGGCACCACTCGTACGTCTCGCTGCGTGCCGACGGTGTCATCGCGGGATGCGGAGTGCAGGGGTACGTGTTCGGCGTGGAGCGCGTCGCCGCGCTGGCGGGCGCGGGGAAGGCCGACGCGTAAGCACCGGCCTCCAGGCGTACGCCTCTTACAGACCACCAGTTACAGACGCCCCGTCACAGACGGCCCGCCTCCACGATCCGTCGCAGGAAGCGCTGCGTGCGCTCCTGCTGCGGGTCGCCGAAGATCTGCTGGGCCGTGCCGCGCTCCAGGACCACGCCTCCGTCCAGGAAGCACACCTGGTCGGCGACGTCCCGGGCGAAGCCCATCTCGTGCGTGGCCAGCACCATGGTCATGCCCTCGTCCTTCAAGTCCCGCACCACGGCGAGCACTTCACCGACCAGCTCGGGGTCGAGCGCGGCGGTGATCTCGTCGAAGAGCAGCAGCCGGGGACGTACGGCCAGGGCGCGCACGATCGCCACCCGCTGCTGCTGACCACCGCTCAGCCGGTCCGGGTAGGCGCCCGCCTTGTCCCCGAGCCCGAGCCGCTCCAGCAGCTCACGCGCGTGTGCCTCGGCCTCCGCGCGGGACACGCCGTGCACCCGGCGAGGGGCCAGGGTGATGTTCTCCAGGACCGTCATGTGCGGGAACAGGTTGTACGCCTGGAACACCACGCCGATACGGCGCCGTATCGCGTCCGGGTCGACGCGCGGGTCGGTGATCTCCTCGCCGTCCAGCCAGATCGCGCCGTCGTCGATGTCCTCCAAGAGGTTCGCGCACCGCAACAGTGTCGACTTGCCGGAGCCGGAGGCGCCGATCAGCGCCGTCACGGTGTGCGGAGGGACCTCCAGGTCGACGTCCCGCAGGACGACCGACGTACCGAAGGTCTTGCGGACGGACTCCATGCGCAGCACGGGAGAAGCGGCGGAGATGTCGTCGGTGCTCATGTCGTGCCTCCCTGGGCGCGCTGCCGGTCCATCCGCGCGGTCACCCAGTCCGTGAAGCGGGTCATCGGGATGGTCAGCGCCACGAAGACGAGCCCCGCGACGATGTACGGCGTGTAGTTCAGGGCGCGCTGCGCGATGATGTCGGACGCCCGTACGGCGTCGATCGCACCGCCGATGGACACGAGCCCGGTGTCCTTCTGGAGGGACACGAGATCGTTCAACAAAGGCGGCACCTGCCGGCGTACGGCCTGGGGGAGTACCACATGCCGCAGCGCCTGCCGGTTGCTCAGGCCCAGCGAGCGGGCCGCGGCGCGCTGCGAGGGGTGCACGGACTCGATGCCCGCGCGGAACACCTCGGCGACGTATGCCGAGTACGTCAGAGTCAGCGCCGCACCGCCCAGCCATACCGGGTCGACGGTCACGCCCTGGAGGCGCAGAGCGGGCACTCCGAAGACCACGATCATCAGGTTGATGATCAGCGGCAGCCCCCGGAAGAAGTCCGTGTACGCGGCCGCCAGCACCCGCAGGGGGAAGAACACCGGCCCGCGCAGGGTGCGCGCGATGGCGATCAGCATGCCCAGGACGAGCACCAGGACGCCGCAGATCAGCAGCAGCCGGATGTTCAGCCAGAGCCCTTCGAGGACCTTGGGGAACGCCTCGCGCGCGTAGTGCCCGTCGAAGAAGGTCTCCTTGGTGCGTTCCCAGCCCGGCGCGCTGACCACGACCACGTACAGGACGACGGCCGTGACCAGGGTCGACACCGCGGCGATGGCGGTCGCGCGACGGGCACGCGTGCGCTTGTGACGCTCGCGGTCCAGGCGCCGCTGCGAGGGGACGTACGTGTCGCCCCCGCCGGGCATGTCGCCCTTGTCGTCAGCGGCCTCCCGGCCGGAGTCGTCCTTCACCACGGTCACTTGAGGACCGGGGCGTCGACGGCGTCGGAGAGCCACTGCTTCTCCAGCGCGGCCAGCGTGCCGTCCTTGCGGAGCGCGTCCACGGCCGACGACACGCACGACGTGAGGTCGCTGCCCTTGTCGAGGACGAGCCCGAACTGCTCGGGTGTGCCGCCCTGGTTCTCGAACTGGCCGACGATCTTGGCGTTGGTCACCTCGGCCGAGGTGATGTAGAAGGCGGTCGGCAGGTCGACGACGATGGCGTCGACCTGGCCGTTCTTGAGTGCGGAGACGGCCTGGTCGTTCTTGGAGAACGCGGCCTCCTGCTGCGTCGGCTTCACCACGTCGCTGATGTAGTTCAGGCTCGTGGTGCCGACCTGGGCGCCCAGCTTGAGGCCCTTCAGGCCCGCGATGCTCGTCGCCTTGGCGGCCTTGCCGCCCTTGAGCGCGATGACGGCCTGACGCACGTCGTAGTAGCCGGACGAGAAGTCGACGGCCTTCTTGCGCTCGGTGCTGATCGACACCTGGTTGATGTCGAAGTCGAAGGTCTTCACGCCGGGCGCGAAGGCCTTGTTGAAGGGGACGCTCTGCCAGACGACGGCGCTCTTGGCGTAGCCGAGCTGCTTCGCCACGGCGTACGCGACCGCCGACTCGAAGCCCTTGCCGTTGGCGGGCTTGTCGTCCTCGAACCACGGCTCGTACGCCGGCTCGTCCGTCGCGATCGTCAGCTTGCCGGAGGTCTGGGTGGCCAACTTGCCCTTGGCGCAGGTGGTCGCGGTCGAACCGGAGGCCTGGTCGGAGGCCTTGTCCTCCGGCTGCGGAGCACAGCCGACGGCGGTGGCGAGCAGGGCTACGGTTGCGGCGGATATCGCGCGGCGCAGTACGCGAGGGGCAAGATGCATGGCGGGAGAGTGACAGTCGGACGTCCTGATTGTCCAGGTCACAGCCCCGAATGTCCGCATAGTGGGAACACTTGTTGCGCTCTTGTGAACAGCACCTGTGGGACGCCGATTCCGGCCCGCTCGCCGGGGCCGCCGGTCGAGGGCGGGGAACGATGGACCGGCGGCCCGTCCGCGCAGGAGCCGTCGTCCTGAGCGGGGCTGCTTTCAGTCGACCGCGCAACCACGTGCGGGGGGAGCGCGTGCGGGACACCGGCGCGTGCGAAGGATTCACACGGGGCGCGCACGCGCCGGTTCCTGCCGGACTGTCACCACCCGCGCGCGTGCCACTCCGGCAGGTGCGGGCGCTCCGCGCCCAGCGTCGTGTCGTTGCCGTGTCCCGGGTAGACCCAGGTCTCGTCCGGGAGCGCGTCGAAGATCTTCGTCTCGACGTCGTGGATCAGACTGGCGAACGCCTCGGGGTCCTTGCGGGTGTTGCCCACACCGCCCGGGAACAGGCAGTCCCCGGTGAACACATGAGGGTGCCCGTGCGGGTCGTCGTAGACGAGCGCGATCGAGCCCGGCGTGTGGCCCACGAGGTGACGCGCGGTCAGCTCGACCTGCCCCACTCGGATTGTGTCGCCGTCGCCGACCAGGACGTCCGTCGGCACCGGGATGCCGTCGGCGTCCTCGCGGCCCGCGTACGTACGCGGGCGCGTGGCCGTCACGACCTCCGCGAGCGCCTGCCAGTGGTCGCCGTGCTGGTGGGTGGTGACGACGGACGCGATGCCGTCCTCGCCGATCGTGCCGAGCAGGGTCTCCGCGTCGTTGGCCGCGTCGATCAGCAACTGCTCGTCCGTGGCCCGACAGCGCAGCAGATAGGCGTTGTTGTTCATGGGTCCGACCGCGATCTTGGTGATCATCAGGTCCGTGAGCTCGTGCACATCCGCCGGTCCGCCGACCGTCACCTCACCGCTGTACGTCATGGCCGTCACCCTATAGCGGGGGCAGCGTCGGCAAGGAGCCCCCGTCGACCGTCAGGCCTGACCCGTCACGGCGTCCGCAGAGCCAGCCGAGCAGAGCCGCCGGGCTGCCGGTGACGGTGAGTTCGGGCTTCTCGGCGGACCGGCCCGTGCTCCACGCGTGCGTGCCGTCGGTGAGGTGGGTCGACGGTACGTCCGGGTGCCCGTCGAACCGCTCGACCAGGAAGGCGATCTCCCGCTGGGTGAACTCCTCCGGCAGATCCTCCAGCTCGTACCCGGTCCCCAGGTCCACGTGGTGCAGCTCCACCTCGGCCCAGCGCCGGAACGGGATCCGGGACGCGGAGTCGACGACCCCGTTGCGCAGCTCCACGGTGCGTGACCAGTCCGCGGGAGCGGCACCCGCGTCCTGGAAACGGGCCCCGCTCTCGCGCACGTCGGCGAGCTGGACGTCCAGGGGCCGAGGAGCGTCGCGCTCGATGTCGGAATCGCGGACGCTCGCCGTCGCGTACATGGGGAGCCCCTCCAGGACGTTCACGAGAGCGTCCGCGTTCCGGGCGAGGTGGGCGAGGACGTGACCGCGGCTCCAGCCGGGAAGCCGTGACGGCTCGGCCACGGAAGCGTTGTCCAGAGCGGCGGCAGCGGTGAGCACTCGCTCGGTCGCATCACGTACAGAGGCCAGGTCATGAGCGTGATCAATCATGCTGCTGACCCTAGTCCCGCCACACCTTTGGGTGAAGGTGGTGAAGCAGTGCCGTAAATCGAATGCACGTGCTATATCGTCGGGTGCGGCGTCGGGCATGCTGGAAGGCCGGAGGTTGTTATGCCTCGGCCGGGATTCCGACCGGCGTTGTCAGTGGCTCCCCCTAGTCTGAGAACGACGGGGGCCCCGCCCCTGTCACTTCTCTCAAGAAAGGTGCGGACCGGCGTGGCCGACCGTCTCATCGTCCGTGGCGCGCGCGAGCACAATCTGAAGAATGTCTCGCTCGACCTTCCACGCGACTCGCTCATCGTTTTCACGGGCCTGTCCGGGTCGGGCAAGTCCTCCCTGGCCTTCGACACGATCTTCGCCGAGGGTCAGCGGCGCTACGTGGAATCGCTCTCCTCGTACGCCCGTCAGTTCCTCGGCCAGATGGACAAGCCGGACGTCGACTTCATCGAGGGTCTCTCCCCGGCCGTCTCCATCGACCAGAAGTCGACCTCGCGCAACCCGCGCTCGACGGTCGGCACCATCACCGAGGTCTACGACTACCTGCGCCTGCTCTTCGCGCGCATCGGCAAGCCGCACTGCCCCGAGTGCGGCCGGCCCATCTCGCGCCAGTCGCCGCAGGCCGTCGTCGACAAGGTCCTGGCGCTGCCCGAGGGAAGCCGCTTCCAGGTCCTGTCGCCGCTGGTGCGCGAGCGCAAGGGCGAGTTCGTCGACCTGTTCGCGGACCTCCAGACCAAGGGCTACAGCCGCGCGCGCGTGGACGGCGAGACCATCCAGCTCTCCGAGCCGCCCACCCTGAAGAAGCAGGAGAAGCACACCATCGAGGTGGTCATCGACCGCCTCACGGTGAAGGACTCCGCCAAGCGCCGCCTCACCGACTCCGTCGAGACCGCCCTCGGCCTGTCGGGCGGCATGATCGTGCTCGACTTCGTCGACCTCCCCGAGGACGACCCCGAGCGCGAGCGCATGTACTCGGAGCACCTGTACTGCCCGTACGACGACCTGTCCTTCGAGGAGCTGGAGCCCCGCTCCTTCTCCTTCAACTCGCCCTTCGGCGCCTGCCCCGAGTGCTCCGGCATCGGCACGCGCATGGAGGTCGACGCCGAGCTGATCGTCCCGGACGAGGACAAGTCCCTGGACGAGGGCGCCATCCACCCGTGGTCGCACGGCCACACCAAGGACTACTTCAGCCGTCTCATCGGTGCCCTCGCGGACGCGCTGGGCTTCCGGACGGACATCCCGTTCGCGGGTCTCCCGCAGCGCGCCAAGAAGGCCCTGCTGTACGGCCACAAGACGCAGATCGAGGTCCGGTACCGGAACAGGTACGGACGCGAGCGGGTCTACACGACGCCTTTCGAAGGCGCCGTCCCCTTCGTGAAGCGGCGGCACGGCGAGGCCGAGAGCGACGCCAGCAGGGAGCGCTTCGAGGGCTACATGCGCGAGGTGCCCTGCCCCACCTGTCACGGCACGCGCCTGAAGCCCGTCGTCCTCGCGGTCACGATCATGGACAAGTCGATCGCCGAGATCTCCGGGATGTCGATCAGCGACTGCGCGGAGTTCCTGGGCGGCATGAAGCTCGACGCCCGCGACAAGAAGATCGCCGAGCGCGTGCTGAAGGAGTGCAACGAGAGGCTGCGCTTCCTGGTCGACGTCGGCCTCGACTACCTCTCGCTGAACCGCGCGGCCGGCACCCTCTCCGGCGGCGAGGCCCAGCGCATCCGCCTGGCCACCCAGATCGGCTCCGGACTCGTAGGTGTCCTGTACGTCCTCGACGAGCCGTCCATCGGCCTGCACCAGCGCGACAACCACCGGCTGATCGAGACCCTGGTCCGGCTGCGCGACATGGGCAACACGCTCATCGTCGTCGAGCACGACGAGGACACCATCAAGGTCGCCGACTGGATCGTCGACATCGGCCCCGGCGCGGGCGAGCACGGCGGCAAGGTCGTGCACAGCGGCTCCCTGAAGGAGCTGCTCGCCAACGACGAGTCGATGACCGGGCAGTACCTGTCCGGGAAGAAGGCCATCCCGCTGCCCGACATCCGGCGCCCGCTCGACCCCACCCGCCGGCTCACGGTGCACGGCGCCCGGGAGAACAACCTCCAGGACATCGACGTCTCGTTCCCCCTGGGCGTCTTCACCGCGGTCACCGGCGTCTCCGGCTCCGGCAAGTCGACCCTGGTCAACGACATCCTGTACACGCACCTGGCCCGCGAGCTGAACGGCGCGAGGAACGTGCCGGGACGCCACACGCGCGTGGACGGCGACGACCTCGTCGACAAGGTCGTGCACGTCGACCAGTCACCCATCGGCCGCACCCCCCGGTCCAACCCGGCGACGTACACCGGAGTCTTCGACCACGTCCGCAAGCTGTTCGCGGAGACGACCGAGGCGAAGGTGCGGGGCTATCTGCCCGGCCGCTTCTCCTTCAACGTCAAGGGCGGCCGCTGCGAGAACTGCGCGGGCGACGGCACCATCAAGATCGAGATGAACTTCCTGCCGGACGTCTACGTCCCGTGCGAGGTGTGCCACGGCGCCCGCTACAACCGGGAGACGCTGGACGTCCACTACAAGGGCAAGTCCATCGCCGACGTCCTGAACATGCCGATCGAGGAGGCCACGGAGTTCTTCGAGGCGGTCCCCGGGATCGCCCGCCACCTCAACACCCTCAAGGACGTCGGCCTCGGCTACGTCCGGCTCGGCCAGTCCGCGACCACCCTGTCCGGCGGTGAGGCACAGCGCGTCAAGCTCGCCAGCGAGCTCCAGCGCCGCTCCACCGGCCGTACGGTCTACGTCCTGGACGAGCCGACCACCGGCCTGCACTTCGAGGACATCAGCAAGCTCCTCACCGTGCTCGGCGGTCTGGTCGACAAGGGCAACACGGTCATCGTCATCGAGCACAACCTCGACGTGATCAAGGTCGCCGACTGGGTCGTCGACATGGGCCCCGAAGGCGGCGCCGGCGGCGGTCTGGTCATCGCCGAGGGCACCCCGGAGCAGGTCGCCGCGGTAGGAGCCAGCCACACCGGCAAGTTCCTGCGCGAGATCCTCGACGCCGACCGGATCAGCGACGGAGCCCCGGTGAAGGCCCCGCGCAAGACGGCCGCCAAGAAGACCGCGGCGGTCGCGGCGAAGAAGTCCGTGCCCGCCAAGAAGGCCACGCCCGCGAAGAAGACGACGCGAGCCCGCAAGGCCTGACCGGCAGCGAGCACGCGCGTGTGGCGCCCTGCGGGAACTTCCCCGCCGGGCGCCACATTCGCTCAACAGCGTCTAGAGACCGCCCAGTTCAGAGGCATACGGCGGTTCCGCACCCGCCCGTGAGCACGTGATCGCTGCCGCCCGCGCCGCGAGCCGCAGCAGCTGGGTCCAGCCGTCGCGGCCCAGGACGGCCATCCCCTCCGCGGACAGCGCGTTCCGGGCGGACAGACCGTGCAGCAGGGCCGCGTTGACGGTGTCACCGGCGCCGATCGTGTCCACGACGTCGACCTTCTCGCCCGGTACCGGGTACACCGTGCCGTCCTGGGTGAACGCGGCGAGGCCGTCACCGCCCTGGGTGATCACGACGGCCGAGGGGCCGGCGTCCAGCCACTCGCGCGGGGTGCCGCCCAGCCACAGCGCGTCCTCCTCGGACAGCTTGAGGAGCGACACGTACGGCAGCCAGCTCTTGAAGCGCGCCCGGTAGGCGTCCGCGTCGGGGATCAGGCCCGCCCGGATGTTCGGGTCGAGCAGGGTGAACACGCCCTGCGCGAACGCGGTCCGCATCAGCTCCTCGTAGGCAGTCGCGCCCGGCTCCAGGACGAGCGAACAGGTGCCGAAGGACACCGCCTCGGTCTCCGCGGGCAGCGCCGCGGGCACCGTGAAGAGCCGGTCGGCGGTGCCGTCGACGTAGAAGGAGTACGTGGCCGAGCCGTGCGCGTCGAGCGTGGCGACCGCGAGGGTGGTCGGCTCCTGGCCGCGCTGTACGTCCAGGACGTCCACGTCGGCCTGCCGCAGCCCGGCGAGGAGGGCCTCGCCGAACGCGTCGTCGGAGACGCGGGAGCAGAAGGCGGTGGGGGAGCCGAGGCGGCCGAGGGCGACGGCGGTGTTGTACGGGCCGCCGCCGAGCGCCGGCTTCAGGGCGGCGAGGGCTCCCGTGCCCTGCGGCACCAGATCGATCAGGGCCTCACCGGCTACGACGATCACGAGATGTTTCCCTTCTGGGACTGTTCGGACGGGTCGGGGCAGCCGCAGGACGTGCGGTGGACGAAGGTGCAGGGGAGCCGCAGGACGCGGGCGGGCCGGTCCGGCGAGGCGAGGCGGTCCAGCAGCAGCCGTACGGCCTGGGCGCCGATCTCCTTGCTGGGCTGGGCGATCGCGGTGAGCCGGGGCTCGAACAGGTCGGCCCAGGTGAAGTCGTCGAAGCAGCACAGCGCGAGGTCGCCGGGGACGGACAGGCCTCGCTCGCGCAGGGCGCGCAGGGCGCCGATGGTCATCGCGTTGTTGGCGGTGACCAGGGCCGTGGGCGGGGTGGCGAGGGACAGCAGCTTCTCGGTGGCCCGCTCGGCGGCGGCCGACTCGGAGTCGCCGTGCGTCAACAGCCGTTCGTCGTACGGGAGTCCGGCGGCGGCGAGGCCGTTCCGGTATCCCGCGATCCGCTCGCCGGTGGTGCTGAGCCCGGGCAGGCCCGCGACGAGGCCGATGCGGCGGTGGCCGAGTCCGGCGAGGTGCGTGACGAGGTGGGCCGTCGGTTCGACGTTCTCGGCGCACACCTGGTCGACGGGGGGCGCGTCGTCCGAGGGCGCGTCGATCACCCGGTCGAGGAACACCGTCGGTACGGCGTGCCGGCCGAGGTAGGCGACCAGGGCGTCCGGAGCCGCCGACGGCGCGACGATCATGCCGTCCACCCGGCGCTCGTGCAGGAGTTGGACGACCGTGCGCTCGTGCTCCGGGTCGTCGTGCGGGTCGGCGATGAGCAGGCTGTAGCCCTGTTCCAGGGCGCCGGCCTCGACGCCCTGGAGGATCTCCGTGAAGTACGGGTTGCTGATCGCCGACACCGCGAGGCCGATGGAGCGGGTGCGGGACGTGACCAGGGAGCGGGCGAGGGTGTTGGGGGTGTAGCCCAGTTCCTCGATCGCGGTCAGCACGGCCTGCCGGGTGCCGGGCAGCACCGGACGGGTGTCGTTCAGGACGTGCGAGACGGTCGCGACGGACACACCGGCGCTCCGTGCGACGTCGACCATGGTGGCCATCGAGGGTCCCCCTCCCCGAGGTACGGCGAGCCTTGAGATGCGGCGAGCCTTCTGGCCGGGAACGTATCTCATTCGCCGCCCGACGTAAACGCTTGCGCAAACGTTTACGTACCGTGAGCGCCCGTCCGGTGAACCCACCTCAAAGCGGGCGGAACGCCACGGGTATCGTCGCCGTGCACCGCCCCTTGAACAGCCCGAACACCCCGAACGAGAACAGCTGGAGACCCCCATGCCCGGCCGCCCCGCCCCGAGCCGTCGTACCGTCCTGCGGGGCGCGGCCCTCACGCCCGTCGCCGGGCTCGGACTCAGCGCCTGTTCGGGCGGTGGCTCGGGGGCCGCGGCGACCCCGACCGCGCCCGTGGAGCTCGGCGCGGAGAGCGAGGTCGCCAAGGGGAGCGCCAAGCTGTACCGCGATCAGAATGTCGTCGTCAGTCGGGCGGCGAACGGCACCCTCAAGGCGTACAGCACGATCTGCACGCACGCGCAGTGCCCCATCAACAAGCTGGACGGGACGACACTCATCTGCCCGTGCCACGGCAGTCAGTTCGACGCCATGACCGGCAAGGTGGTGCAGTCGCCGGCCACCGAGCCGTTGCAGGCGCTGAAGGTGACGGCCGAGAACGGGAAGATCGTCGCGGGGCCGGCCGCCTGATCCTCAGGGCGTCCGGGCCCCGGCGGCTCACTCCCAGTCCCAGCCGATCCCCACGATCCCCGACCGCATCCGCGGCTCCACGAGGTGCACCGAGTGGTGCCCTCCGGCCAGCCGCAGTTCCTGGCGGCCGCTGCGCGGGGCCGCCGCCGAGTGCTGGGTGAAGCGGTGGCAGCGCACCGGCAGCGCGTTCTCGTCGAAGCGCACCTGGAGCGCGTACTGGCCGCCCGCGGTACCGAAGTCACGGACGTACTCGCGGGAGACGCCGGCGGTGCCGTCCTCGACGCCGTAGCGGAAGAGGAACGTATCTCCGGAGCGCAACCGGGTGCCGAAGAGGAGCTCGGCGACCAGCATGCCGGTCTCGTGGTGGCGGCGGACGCGGCCCGTGCGGCAGTTCTCCAGGGCGTGCACGGTCATGCGGTCCGGGGCGCAGCCGGGGTCTCCGTAGTGGACCGCTATGAAGCGGTCGATGCCGTCCCGGTGGGCGCGGACGATGTGGTGCGACTCGCGGCCGACCAGCTCGCGGTGCGCCCCGATGCGCACGCGCTCGTGGTGCCCCAGGGTGTGCAGGCCGCTGTCGAGCGAGGCCTCCAGCTCGGCCAGCAGCTGTTCCAGGACTCCGGAGGCCTCGACGAAGGAGCGGTACGAGCGGGCCGCCGGGCGCTGTGCCACGGCGCGTTCCTCGGCCTCGGCGAGCAGCCGGATCAGGGACTCCTCCGGGAGCTGGAGGATCTCCTCCAGCGCCCGTACAGCCCGCAGCGACTCGGGGCGCTGCGGGCGGCGGGCGCCCTGCTGCCAGTAACTCAGGCTGGTGACACCGACCTTGACCCCGTAGCGCGTCAGGTGGTGCTGGACGCGTTGCAGCGGCAGTCCGCGGGCGGCGATGGCGGCGCGCAGCGCGACATGGAAGGGGCCGCCGCGCAGGGCCGAGTCCAGTTCCGCGGTGGCGACGTCCGCCTGCTGTGTGGCGTGCGGCATGCAGGGGCCCTTTCTGTGAATGTTCACAACGGCTGGTCAGGCCGTTCACGCGAGTTGCTTCGGGGCCCCCGTCGGCGCCGGAGAAGGGTCTTCACATCCGTACGCCGTCGTTCACGCCCCGAGTTCCCCCGCATTGAAGCGTGTTGACCAAGTCCCGACAACACCTGTCGCCCATCAGGCATATGTGACCTGGCCGAGTCGCGGTGGGTGCGCTCACGGTGGTGCGTGCGGCCCGTCGTCGCCCAGCACGTCCCTGATCGCCCGCGCGGACACGGCCGACTTGTGCAGGAAGCCGTGTGCGGGGCTGGCGGCGATGAGTTCCTGGAAGTCCTCCCGGGAGTGGGTCGAGATGAGGATCACCGCCGGTACGTCGCCCACCAGCCGGCGCGCGACGTCGAAGCCGTTCTCGCCGTCGAGGTCGAGATCGACCAGGACGACGTCGGGGGCCTTTTCCCGGGCCTGGGAGAGGGCGTCCGCGCCCGTCGAGGCGATGCCGACGACTTCCACCCCGTCACGTTCCAGCAGGGCGCGAGCCGCCTCCAGGAACCGGGCGCTGTCATCGACGAGGAGACAGCGCAGCGACATGTGCCCAGCTTGCCAAGCGGTGGTCGGCCGCGCCTTCCAGCTAGCCGGAAAGTGCTGAAGTCCCGTGCCGTGAACGGAGGTTCCCGTGTACGCAGGGCGATGGGGACGCGACGGGCGGTAGCATGACGGCGCCCTGGGGGAGACCACGTCGTCCGGTCGAGTGGGGGTGTGCCATGAACGGAACGAGCGCCACGCGCGCGTGGACCGGCAGCCGCAGGTTCCGCCGGGTCCGCGGAACCCTGGTCCCCTGGGTGGTGTGCGCGGCCCTGCTGCTGGCCGCGTGCGACGGCGGCGGGAGCGACGCCAAGGGGGCGAGCGCGCCCCCGAAGGACACCACCTGCGACGGGAAGATCCACGGCACCGCGCACATCACCGTTTGGTACCACGCGGGCCCCAGCGGCGAGTTCACCACGCTGCAGAACCAGGTGAAGCAGTTCAACCGGCAGCAGAAGCAGGTGCGGGTCGAGCTGGTCACCCTTCCGGAGGACCGCGCCTACACCGCCCTGGTGCTGTCGGCGGCGGCCAGCGGCGACCTGCCCGACCTCCTGGACTTCGACGGCCCGAACCTCTACAGCTACGCCTGGTCGGGCAAGCTCCGGCCGATCGATTCCTGTGTGCCCGCGAGCGTCCGCGCCGACCTGTTGCCGACGATCCGTCAACAGGGCACCTACGCGGGCAGGTTGTGGGGCATCGGCACCTTCGACTCGGGCATGGGCCTGTATGTGCGCAAGTCCGTCATGAAGAAGGCCGGGATACGCATCCCGACGGGCCCCAAGGACGCCTGGACGGCCACTGAACTGACGGGCATCCTGCGCAAGTTGCGCACCCAGGGCTACAAGGCGCCGCTCGACCTGCGGCTCGTCTACTCGCAGCCGGGCCAGGAGTGGAACACCTACGGCTTCGCACCCGCCGTGTGGTCGGCGGGCGGCGACCTCGTCGAGCCCAAGAACTTCAGTACCGCCAACGGCTATGTGAACGGCCCCGGTTCGGTCAAGGCGCTCACCGACATGCAGAACTGGGCCAAGGCGGGGCTCATCGACATGGTCAAGGACGACAAGGCGTTCGTCAGCGGCCGCAGCGCGATCTCCTGGTGCGGGCACTGGACCTATCCGGAGTTCAACAAGGCCTTCCCCGGGGATGTCGCGATCGTCCCGTTGCCCGACTTCGGCCAGGGGACCGTCACCGGCATGGGGTCCTTCCAGTGGGGCGTCCCGGCGGGCAACGCGGACGGTGACGCCGTGTGGCGCTTCCTGTCCTTCCTGCTCCGGCCCGCCCAGGTGCACCGGATGACCGTGGCCAACGGGGCGATCCCGGCGACCGAGAGCGGGATCAAGCTCTCGCCGCAGTACGCGCCCGGCGGCCCCGAGCACCTCTTCATCGAGCAACTCCGGGACGGAGTGGCCCGCCCCAGGCCCCAGACGCCCGCCTACCCGGCGATCACCGACGCCTTCTCCCGGGCCTTCGCGAAGATCATCTTCAACCGGGCGCCGGTCAAGGCAACCCTCGACCAGGCCGCCAAGAAGATCGACGACGACCTCGCGGCACACGACGACTATCCGCCGAACACGCCGTGAGGCCGGGTGCTGCGGGTATGGCGAAAACGGGCGCCACGCGTGTGTGCCCAACACGGGTCCCCCGCGCGTGTGCCCGACACGGGCCCTCCGCGTGTGCGCCCGACTTCGAGGACCCGGTCCTCCCCAATGCCCTGACGATCATGGCCGGTTGGGGGCAGGCTGGGCACGTGACCGACCACCATCGAAACTCCCCACCCCCGGGCCGCTGAGAGCCCGCCGTGCGTCGCCCCCTGTCCCCGGGCCCGCTCCGTAGGCTGTTCGCAGGGCTCCGCCCCGAGCCCGACCTCGCCACGCTCACCGCGCTCCCGGAGCTGCGCAGCAGGCGCTCCGACCGCCCCGCCCGGCGCGGCCCCCGTAGTCGGCGCCCGCGGGCCGGTGCCGCCCTCCGGATCCCCTTCCTCGCCCGGCTGCGCGTCGGGCGCAAGCTGATGCTCCTGGTGCTGCTCCCGGTGACCGGCATGCTGGCGTTCACGGTGTTCGGCGCCGTCACCCAGTGGCGCGAGGCGCAGACGATGCGGGATTTCCGTACGGCGACCGCGCTGTCGTTCAGGACCACCGCGCTGACCGACGCCATCGCCAGGGAGCGCATCGCCGCCGTTAAGGCCCGGCTGCGTCCCGGAGCGGCGACTCTGAAGGAACGCTCCGGTGCGCAGCACGCCACCGACCACGCCCTGAACGCGGCTCTCCTGGGCGCGACCGGCTGGACCGGGCCGCCCGATGTGGCGGGCCGGCTCGACGCGCGGAATCGTCAACTGCACGCCCTGCGGCTCCAGTCGGGGACCGGTTCGCTCACCGCGCCCCAACTCGCCGACCAGTACGGCACGATCGAGGACGACCTCCTGGAGCTGGCCGCCACCCTGGAGTCCGGCCGGCCGACCCGCACCTCCGGGCAGGCGGCCGACGCCCACATCGCGCTCCTGAACGCCATCGAGGCCGCCGAACGCGAACGCGCCGAACTGGCCGTGCTGTTCGACACCCCCGACGCCCCGCACGCCACCGCCACGGACCGCTGGTCGGCCCTGGAGAAGGCCCTCCTGGACGACTTCGACCAGACCGCGTCCGCCGGCCTCAAGAGCAGGCTCTACGTCGTCCTCCTCCAGCACCCCGGCCTCGTCGTCCGCACGACCCGCGAGACCCTCGCCGACCCGCACGCCCGGCGCAACGCCTGGCCCACGTACGCCGGTTGGCTGACCGCGTCGACCCAGCGCATCGAGGCACTGCGCGGCATCCAGCACCAGGCCGCCGCCGAACTGGGCGATGACGCCGCGCACGATCTCGACACCGCACGCACGCGTGAGGCACGCGACCCCAGCGTGTCGCTGGCCGTCCTGGCCGCCGTCACCATGCTCGCGCTGACCCTGCGGCTGTCGATCACCCGCCCCCTCAGCGAGGTCTCCGCGGGCGCCCGCGCGCTCTCCGAGGGGGACCTGTCGTACGACATCCGGTACGCGGGCCGGGACGAACTCGGCGCCGTCGCCGACACGTTCCGCGAACTGCGGGTCACCACCGAACGGCTCGCCGGCGAGATCAACACCATGAACACGGCGATCGACGACAACCGGCTCGGCCACCGCGCGGACGTCGCCGCGTTCGAGGGGACCTGGGCGCAGCTGCTCGGCGGCATGAACGGCACCATGGCGTCCTTCGCCGCCGCGCACGGGCGGCGCGACAAGGCCGAGCAGGAGCTGGCGAGCATCTTCCACCTCTCCCTCGACCTGTTGTGCATCGCGGGACTCGACGGCTACTTCAAGCGCGTGAACCCCGCCTTCGAGCGGACCCTCGGCCACTCCGCCGACGCACTCCTGGGCAGACCCTGGCTGGAGTTCGTGCACCCTGAGGACCGGGCACGCACGCGTGCCGTCCTCGACCGGCTGGCGAGCGGCGTCGAACTGGCCGAGTTCGAGAACCGCTTCGTCCGCGACGACGGCACCGAACGCTGGCTCCAGTGGAGCGCCCGCCCGGTCACCGCGGACGGCCTGATCTACGGTGCCGCGCGCGACGTCACCGAGAGCCGCCGCGCCGCCCGCGAACAGACCGCGCTGCGCCGGGTCGCCACCCTCGTCGCGCGCGGGGTGCCACCGCACGAGGTGTTCTCCGAAGTCGCCGACCAGGTGGGCAAGGTCCTGAGCAGCGGCTCCGCCGCGGTCCTGCGCTACGGCGCCGACGGGGCCGCCACCGTACTGGGTTCCGCCCGCGGGCCCGTCGCCGAGGCCGAGACGGCCGCCGCGGCTGAGGTGGCGCGCACCGCTCGCCCCGCGCGCGTGGGCCGCTCCGTGGGCGCCCCCATCGTCGTGGACGACCGGCTGTGGGGTGTCGTCGTCGCGGCCGCCGCCGGAACCGAACCGCTGCCCCCGGGCACCGAGTCCCGGCTCGCCGACTTCACCGAACTCGTCGCCACCGCCCTCGCCAACGCCGACAGCCGCGACCAGCTCACCGCGTCACGCGCGCGTGTGGTGGCCGCCGGGGACGCCTCAAGACGCCGTATCGAACGCGATCTGCACGACGGCGTCCAACAGCGGCTCGTCTCGCTCCAACTCGACCTCAGAATGGCCCAGTCGATGCTGGACGAGCAGCCGGAGGAACTCGCCGAGCAGCTGGACCACATCGCCAAGGGCCTGGACGACACCTTCGCCGACCTGTTGCAGGTCGCGCGCGGCATCCACCCCGCGATCCTCTCCAAGGGCGGCCTGGGCCCGGCCCTGCGCGCACTCGCCCGCCGCTCGGCCGTCCCCGTGGAACTCGACCTGCGCCTGCCCGTCGGCCGCCTCCCGGAGCGGATCGAGGTAGCCGTCTACTACGTGACCTCCGAGTGCCTCACCAACGCCGTCAAGCACGCGCGCGCGAGCTTCGTGGCGGTGTCGGCGCGGGTCGAGGACGACGTCCTGGAGGTGACGATCGCCGACGACGGAGTGGGCGGCGCCGACCTCGGGCACGGCTCCGGGCTCATCGGACTCGTCGACCGCGTCGAGGCGATCGGCGGCAAGCTGCACGTCGCCAGCCCACCAGGGGAGGGCACAACTCTCGTCGTACGACTGCCGCTTCCCCGAACGGAGGGGTGACCGCCCGAGGCGTACGCGATGGGGGTCCAGGTCGGGGGAGCCGTGGACTCGGTGACGTCGCGTACGCGTCGGGCGGTCTTTTCGGACGGAGAGGCAGCCGTCCGGCTCTAGGGGTGCTCCGAGGTTCCGGCACGTAGATGCTTGGCGCGGACCACGTCGGGGTCCCGCGGGTCCAGGAGGTCCTTCAGGGACCGCGTGTCGTCCTCGTACGGGCGGACACGGACCGACCGCCGTCGTCTGTCCGCCCGTGTCCGCCGCATCTCCCGCAGCCCTTCCGACGTTCCGGCCCGGGGCCCGTCGCCTCTCGCCCGGGTGACCGGTCCGCCCGTATCCGCACTCCTACGAGAATCGCCCGGACACGCCCCCGTGTCGTCACGGCCACCCCCCAATTCCCTTACCCGCTAGCCGTACCCGACCCGGTCCGGCAGGCTGTGCGTGGCGCACCGCACCGGTCGGGCAAGGGGAGCCGTGACGATGGACGCATCGCAGCAGACGGCGCGGGGACGGGTCGTCCTCGCCGACGACGACGTCCTGCTCAGGGAGGGTCTCGCGAGCCTGTGCGAACGCCTGGGCTACGAGGTCGCGGGCCAGGCCGGCGACGCCGTACGGCTGCTGGAACTGGTCGACGCCGAGGGGCCCGATCTCGCGATCGTCGACATCAGGATGCCGCCCGACCACTCCACCGAGGGCCTGAAGGCAGCCCGGACGATCCGGGAGCGCCACCCCGACACCGGCATCCTCGTGCTGTCGGCGTTCGTCGAGGTCGAGGAGGCCCTGGAACTGCTGGCCGGCGGGCACAAGGTCGGATATCTCCTCAAGAGCCGGATCACGGTCGTCGACGAGTTCGTCGAGGCCCTCGACCGCATCCACAAGGGCGGCTCGGTCGTCGACCCCTCCCTGGTGCACGAGCTGTTCTCGGCGCAGCGCCGCGACGACCCGCTGTCCTTCCTCAGCACCCGTGAGCGCGAGGTCCTGGCGCTGATGGCGGAGGGCCGCTCCAACGCCGGCATCGGCCGCCGGCTGTGGGTCACCGAAGGCACCGTCGAGAAGCACGTCCGCAGCATCCTGGGCAAACTCCGCCTTCCGGAAGCCGCCGACGACCACCGCCGTGTCCTGGCGGTTCTCACGTTTCTGGAGTCCCGCTAGGAGGACCGGCAGGACATCCGACCATCGTTCCGGCAAGAGTTCCGCTGGGCGTGTCCGGCGTTGTCCACAGCCCCGCCGCGCTGTCACTCCGCGCCAGTAGGGTGTGAAACATGGCCGATCCCTCCAGCTACCGCCCCAGGCCGGGAGAGATCCCGGACTCGCCCGGGGTCTACAAGTTCCGCGACGAGCACCGCCGGGTGATCTACGTCGGAAAGGCGAAGAGCCTGCGCCAGCGCCTGGCGAACTACTTCCAGGACCTGGCCGGACTCCACCCGCGCACGCGCACGATGGTCACCACGGCCGCGTCGGTGGAGTGGACGGTGGTGTCCACGGAGGTCGAGGCACTCCAGCTGGAGTACTCCTGGATCAAGGAGTACGACCCCCGGTTCAACGTCAAGTACCGCGACGACAAGAGCTACCCGTACCTCGCGGTGACGATGAACGAGGAGTACCCGCGCGTGCAGGTGATGCGCGGTCACAAGAAGAAGGGCGTCCGCTACTTCGGGCCGTACGGACACGCCTGGGCGATCCGCGACACCGTGGACCTCCTGCTGCGCGTGTTCCCCGTCCGCACCTGCTCGGCGGGTGTCTTCAAGAACGCGGCGCGCACCGGCCGCCCCTGTCTGCTCGGCTACATCGGCAAGTGCTCCGCTCCCTGCGTCGGCCGCGTCTCCGAGGAGGAGCACCGCGAACTGGCCGAGGAGTTCAGCGACTTCATGGCCGGCCGCACCGGCACGTACATCCGCCGTCTGGAGAAGCAGATGACGGACGCGGCCGAGGAGATGGAGTACGAGCGGGCCGCCCGCCTGCGCGACGACATCGACGCCCTCAAGAAGGCCATGGAGAAGAGCGCGGTCGTCCTCGCCGACGCGACCGACGCCGACCTGATCGCCGTCGCCGAGGACGAGCTGGAGGCGGCCGTCCAGATCTTCCACGTCCGCGGCGGACGCGTGCGCGGCCAGCGCGGCTGGGTCACCGACAAGGTCGAGGACGTCACCACCGCGGCCCTCGTCGAGCACGCCCTCCAGCAGCTCTACGGCGAGGAGACCGGGGACTCCGTCCCCAAGGAGGTCCTCGTCCCGGCCCTGCCCGACCCGGTGGAGCCGGTCCAGCAGTGGCTGACCGACCGCCGCGGGGCGAACGTGTCACTGCGCATCCCGCAGCGCGGCGACAAGAAGTCCCTCATGGAGACCGTCGCGCGCAACGCCCAGCAGTCGCTGATCCTCCACAAGACCAAGCGCGCCTCCGACCTCACCACCCGCTCACGCGCCCTGGAGGAGATCTCCGAGGCCCTCGACCTGGACAGCGCCCCCCTGAGGATCGAGTGCTACGACATCTCGCACCTCCAGGGCGACGACGTCGTGGCGTCGATGGTCGTCTTCGAGGACGGGCTGGCGCGCAAGAGCGAGTACCGCCGCTTTCAGATCAAGGGCTTCGAGGGCCAGGACGACGTCCGCTCGATGCACGAGGTGATCACCCGCCGCTTCCGGCGCTATCTCGCCGAGAAGGAGAAGACGGGGGAGTGGGCGGACGGCGACGAGCTGAGCGACCTGAAGGACGAGGAGGGCCGCCCCAAGCGGTTCGCCTACCCGCCGCAGCTCGTCGTCGTCGACGGCGGGCAGCCGCAGGTCGCCGCCGCCAAGAAGGCCCTCGACGAGCTGGGCATCGACGACATCGCCGTGTGCGGCCTCGCCAAGCGCCTGGAGGAGGTCTGGCTCCCGGACGACGACGACCCGGTGGTCCTGCCCCGCACCAGCGAGGGCCTCTACCTCCTCCAGCGCGTCCGCGACGAGGCCCACCGCTTCGCGATCACCTATCAGCGGGCCAAGAGGGCCAAGCGGTTTCGGGCGAGCCCCCTGGACGACGTGCCCGGCCTCGGCGAGACCCGCAAACAGGCACTGATCAAACACTTCGGTTCGGTGAAGAAGCTGCGATCCGCGACAATCGACCAGATCTGCGAGGTTCCGGGCATAGGTCGCAAGACCGCCGAGACCATCGCGGTGGCCCTCGCCCAGGCGGCCCCGGCCGCACCCGCCGTGAACACGGCGACTGGAGAGATCATGGAAGACATGGAAGACGGGACACCCGGGACCACGGCGGGTGCCCCAGGGGAGCCCGTACCCGCGGGAGCCCCGGACGAGCGACGGGGGCAGGAGACATGACCGAACAAGAGAAGCAGCCCACAGCGGACCGAGATCGGACGCACAAGGAAACCGGCGACGATCAGGCTCCGCAGCAAGAGGTCCAGGACGACGGAGCACAGGTGAGTACGGACAGCACGACACCCGGGGTGCCCGAAGCGGCCATCCCCGAGCTGGTGATCATCTCCGGCATGTCCGGAGCCGGGCGGTCCACCGCCGCCAAGTGCCTGGAGGACCTCGGCTGGTTCGTCGTCGACAACCTCCCGCCCGCCCTGATCCCCACCATGGTGGAGCTCGGCGCCCGCTCCCAGGGCAACGTGGCACGCATCGCGGTCGTCGTCGACGTACGCGGACGGCGCTTCTTCGACAACCTCCGCGAGTCCCTCGCCGACCTGGAGTCGAAGCACGTCACCCGGCGGATCGTCTTCCTGGAGTCCTCCGACGACGCCCTGGTGCGCCGCTTCGAGTCGGTGCGCCGCCCGCACCCCCTCCAGGGCGACGGCCGCATCGTCGACGGCATCGACGCCGAACGCGAGCTGCTGCGCGAACTGCGCGGCGATGCCGACCTCGTCATCGACACCTCCAGCCTCAACGTCCACGAACTGCGCGCCAAGATGGACGCCCAGTTCGCCGGCGAGGAGGAGCCCGAACTGCGGGCCACCGTCATGTCCTTCGGCTTCAAGTACGGCCTCCCGGTCGACGCCGACCTCGTCGCCGACATGCGCTTTCTGCCCAACCCGCACTGGATCCCGGAGCTGCGCCCCTTCAACGGCCTCAACGAAGAGGTCTCGGCGTACGTCTTCAACCAGCCCGGCGCCAAGGAGTTCCTCGACCGCTACGCCGAGCTGCTGAGGCTCATCGCGGCCGGCTACCGGCGCGAGGGCAAGCGGTACGTGACGATCGCGATCGGCTGCACCGGCGGCAAGCACCGCTCGGTCGCCACGGCGGAGAAACTCGCCGCGCGGCTCGTGGCCGAGGGCGTGGAGACGGTGGTCGTACACCGGGACATGGGACGGGAATGACAGGACGTAGCCCACGGCTGGGCAGGCTGCGCCGCGTGGTGCCCGAAGGACGGACGACCAGGCCTGTCGAGGCCCGCGGCGGCAAGCCGCGCCGGCGCGGCACCCAGCCCAAGGTGGTCGCCCTCGGCGGCGGCATGGGCCTGTCCGCCTCGCTCACCGCACTGCGCCGCATCACCGGCGACCTCACCGCCGTCGTCACCGTGGCCGACGACGGCGGCTCCAGCGGACGCCTGCGCGACGAACTGGGCGTACTGCCCCCCGGGGACCTGCGCAAGGCCCTCGCCGCGCTGTGCGGCGACGACGACTGGGGCCAGACCTGGGCCCGCGTCATCCAGCACCGCTTCCAGTCCAAGGGCGACCTGCACGAACACGCGGTCGGCAATCTGCTGATCGTCGCCCTGTGGGAACAGCTCGGCGACCACGTCCAGGCCCTCGACCTGGTCGGCAAGCTGCTCGGCGCGCACGGGCGCGTGCTGCCCATGTCCGCCGTACCGCTGGAGCTGCAGGCCCTGGTCAAGGGGCACGATCCGGCGCGGCCCGACGACGTCGACACCGTGCGGGGGCAGGCCACCGTGGCGCTCACGCCCGGCGAGGTGATGTCCGTGCACGTCGTGCCGCACGACCCGCCGGCCGTGCCCGAGGCCGTCGCCGCCGTGCTCGACGCGGACTGGGTGGTGCTCGGTCCCGGCTCCTGGTTCTCGTCCGTCATCCCGCACCTGCTGGTGCCGGAACTGCTCGACGCGCTCACCGAGACGAAGGCGCGCCGGGTACTCTCCCTGAACCTCGCGCCGCAGCCCGGAGAAACCGATGGCTTCTCCCCGCAGCGTCATTTGGAGGTTTTGGGACGACACGCCCCTAAACTCGCCCTGGACGTGGTGCTGGCCGACGAGGCCGCCGTGCCCGATCGCGCGTCGCTCACCGAAGCCGCCAAGCGGCTGGACGCCGCGGTCGAGCTGGCGCCGGTGGCCCGGACCGACGGAACTCCAAGGCACGACCCGGAGCTGTTGGCCGCCGCGTACGACCGTATTTTTCGGATGCATGGAAGGATCGGCCCATGGCGATGACGGCAGCGGTGAAGGATGAGATCTCCCGGCTCCCCGTCACCCGGACCTGCTGCAGGAAGGCGGAGGTCTCCGCCATTCTGCGGTTCGCCGGAGGCCTCCACCTGGTGAGCGGGCGCATCGTGATCGAGGCGGAGCTGGACACCGCGATGGCGGCGCGCCGGCTCAAGCGGGACATCCTGGAGATCTTCGGCCACAGCTCCGAACTGATCGTGATGGCGCCCGGCGGCCTCCGCCGCGGCTCCCGTTACGTCGTCCGGGTGGTCGCGGGCGGCGATCAGCTGGCCCGGCAGACAGGCCTCGTGGACGGCCGCGGACGCCCCATCCGGGGCCTGCCGCCGCAGGTCGTCTCGGGTGCCACCTGTGACGCCGAGGCGGCCTGGAGAGGCGCGTTCCTGGCCCACGGCTCGCTGACCGAGCCCGGCCGGTCCTCCTCCCTGGAGGTGACCTGCCCGGGTCCGGAGGCCGCGCTCGCGCTGGTCGGCGCCGCGCGCCGGCTGTCGATCGCGGCGAAGGCACGCGAGGTGCGAGGTGTCGACCGCGTGGTCGTCCGCGACGGCGACGCGATCGGCGCCCTGCTCACCCGGCTCGGCGCCCACGAGTCGGTGCTGGCCTGGGAGGAGCGCCGGATGCGCCGCGAGGTGCGCGCCACGGCGAACCGGCTCGCCAACTTCGACGACGCCAACCTGCGCCGCTCGGCCCGCGCGGCCGTCGCCGCAGGAGCCCGTGTGGGGCGTGCGCTGGAGATCCTCGCCGACGAGGTCCCCGAGCACCTCGCGGCGGCCGGCCGCCTGCGCATGGACCACAAGCAGGCCTCCCTGGAGGAGCTGGGCGCGCTCGCCGACCCGCCGCTCACCAAGGACGCGGTGGCCGGCCGTATCCGCCGGCTCCTGGCGATGGCCGACAAGCGGGCCCAGGATCTCGGCATCCCGGGCACGGAGTCCAGCATCACCGAGGAGATGGCCGACAACATGGTCGGCTGACGATCATTCGACACGGGTCGGCCGATGATCCGTCAATACGCCGGTGCCGACGCCCACTTGGGGCGTCGGCACCGGCGTTTCGTTGTCGTCGGCCCCCTTGGCCGACTGCTGACGACCCGTTGACACGCCGACGCAGGCGCCCATTCGGGGCCCGACGGCCGATCGGGTCGGGGCAATCAATGGCCCGCACCCTGGAGGGCCCCGTTTGACCGTCCTTGATGCCCCCTTGACTCGATCATGAAGTGTCATGAGCCTGGCAACTGTTCGCCGCTGTGGCGAACGACTGCTAGGGGGATTCATGAGACACAGAGCGAGATCGATCCTCGCTGTCGGCGCCCTCCTGATCGCCGGGGCGAGCATCGCACCCATCGCCCAGGCGCAGGGCGGGAGTTCCGCGAAGTCCGACCCCGCCGAGGTCAAGGTCTTCCACGCCGACGTCACCCAGAAGCAGATACCCCTGCTCCTGAAGGCCGGACAGGACGCCCACGAACTCGGCGACAACCAGTTCTCGGCCTCCGGCAAGACCGCCGTCGAGGTCTACCTCACCGACCAGCAGGCCCAGAAGCTGGAGAAGCAGGGCGTCGACCTCACCGAGCACACCCTGTCGGCCAAGGCCGAGACGCGGGTCGAGGACGCGGCGCAGGGCGTGTTCCGCCCGTACAGCGGAAGCGGCGGCCTCGAAGAGGAGATCGTCAGGACCGGGCAGGCCAACCCCGGTCTCACCAAGGTCGAGTCCATCGGCAAGACGATCGACGGCCAGGACATCCTCGCGCTCAAACTGACCAAGAACGCGAAGAAGACCAAGGACGGCTCCAAGCCCTCCGTGCTCTACGTGTCCAACCAGCACGCGCGCGAGTGGATCACGCCGGAAATGACCCGCCGGCTGATGCACTACTACCTGGACAACTACAAGACCGACAAGCGCATCAAGAAGATCGTCGACTCCACGGAGTTGTGGTTCGTGCTGTCCGCCAACCCGGACGGCTACGACTACACCTTCCAGAACAGCGACACGCGCCTGTGGCGCAAGAACCTGCGGGACGTCAACGGTGACGGTGTCATCTCCACCGGTGACGGCGTCGACCTCAACCGCAACTTCTCCTACAAGTGGGGCTACGACGACGAGGGTTCGTCCCCGAACCCGACCAGCGAGACCTACCGGGGCGCGGCCCCCAACTCCGAGCCGGAGACCGCCGCACTCGACGCCTTCGAGAAGCGCATCGGCTTCAGCTACGGCATCAACTACCACTCCGCCGCCGAACTCCTCCTCTACGGAGTCGGCTGGCAGGTCGCGACCCCGACCCCGGACGACGTGCTCTACAAGGCGCTCGCCGGCACCCCGGACAACCCGGCGATCCCCGGCTACCGCTCGCAGGTCTCCTCGGAGCTGTACACGACCAACGGCGAGGCGGACGGCCACGCGTCGAACGTCAACAACATGTCGATGTTCACCCCCGAGATGTCGACCTGCCAGACCGCGTCGAACATCGACCCCAACGACGCCTGGAACGCGGCCGACTGCCAGTCCGTCTTCAACTACCCCGACGACGAGAAGCTGATCCAGGACGAGTTCGCGAAGAACATCCCCTTCGCACTCTCCGTCGCCGAGACCGCCGCCCACCCCGACCAGCCGAAGTCGTCGGTCGGCCTCGGCGCCGCCGACTTCACCCCGGCCACCTTCCCGACGTCGTACTCCCGCGGCGCCGACCAGGAGGTCTCCGTCGTCGCCCGGAAGTCCGTGCGCGACAAGGAGCTCAAGTACCGCGTCAACGGCGGCCGTACGGAGGACATGGCACTGAAGCCCTGGAAGGGCGGCCAGACCTACGGCGGGGACGACAACCTGTACTTCGACGAGTACCGGGCCAAGGTCAAGGACGGCGACCCGGGCGACAAGGTCGAGGTCTGGTTCACCGGTGAGACGAAGGCCGGGAAGCCCACCTCCAGCGCGCACTTCACGTACACGGTGGCCAAGCGGCCCGCGGCCGACACGCTCGTCGTAGCCGAGGAGGGCGCAGCCGCGACTCAGGCGCAGACCTACGTCGACGCCCTGAAGGCGGACGGCCGTAAGGCGGTCGTCTGGGACGTCGCCACGCAGGGCGCGCCCGACGCGCTCGGCGTGCTCGACCACTTCAAGACCGTCGTCCACTACTCGGGCACGGCGGGACCGGGCAACGACACCCAGCTCCAGCTGCGCGCCTTCCTCAACGAGGGCGGCAAGCTGATCGAGGCCGGTGAACAGGCGGGCGGCTCCGTCGACCTCGGCGACGGCACTCCCTCGAACGACTTCAGCCAGTACTACCTGGGTGCCTATTCGCGTACGTCCCTCCCCGGGGCCACCGGTTTCACCGGCTCCGGCAAGCTCGCCGGCTTCACCGGGCCGCTCAGTGGCGCACCCGGCAACCCGCTGGACCGGGCGGGCAGTTACAGCGTCACCTCCGACTCGCTGTCCCCGACCACGTACCCGCAGTTCGCGAGTGCCGGGGCGGGTCAGTTCGCCGGGACCGTCAACCCGTACGGGCCCTACGCGGGCTCCTACATGGCCGCCGCCGTCCACACCGACGACGCCTACAAGCGCCTCACCCGCACCATCGACCTCACCGGGGTGAGCGCGGCCGACAAGCCCACGCTGCGCAGCGAACTGCTGTGGGACACCGAGCCCGGCTACGACCACGCCGTCGTCGAGATCCACACCACCGGGGCCGACGACTGGACCACGCTCCCGGAGGTCGGCGGCGCCACCAGCACCGCCCTGCCCTCGGAGTGCGAGGCCGGGTTCCTCGTCGCCGAACACCCGTGGCTCAAGCACTACCTGACCTTCTCCACCAGCGGCTGCACCGCGACCGGCAGCACCGGCTCGTGGAACAGCTTCACCGGCGCCTCCAACGGCTGGCAGCAGGTCGGCTTCGACCTGAGCGCCTACGCGGGCAAGTCGGTCGAGGTCTCGCTCAGCTACATCACCGACCCGGGCTCCGGCGGCCACGGCGTCCTCGCCGACGACACCTCGCTCGTCGTCGGCGGCACGGCGACCCAGACCGAGGGCTTCGAGACCTCCCTGGGCGCCTGGAGCGTGACAGGACCGCCCCCGGGCAGCCCCGCGGTCCTGAAGGACTGGACCCGCACCGGAGCCCTGTTCCAGACGTACGGCGCGGTCACCACCGACCGCACCGTGCTGCTCGGCTTCGGCCTGGAACAGGTCACCTCGGCGACCGACCGGGCGGCCCTGCTCAAGAAGGCGCTGACCGCTCTGACCAGCTGACCCCGTGTGACCATGTCATGAACATCAAGGGCGGTCCGTACCCCTACTGGCGGGTACGGACCGCCCTGCCGTGTATGGGGCATCTCGATGTCACCACGGAGGGCTCAGGGAGGTAGGGTCGTAGGCGGTCGGGGACATCCCATACAACTCGCCGGCACTGAGCCGGCGTACCAACGAGGAGATCGGTTCGTGACGATCCGCGTAGGCATCAACGGCTTTGGCCGCATCGGTCGTAACTACTTCCGCGCGCTGCTGAAGCAGGGTGCTGACATCGAGATCGTGGCTGTCAACGACCTGGGTGACACCGCGACCACCGCTCACCTGCTCAAGTACGACACCATCCTGGGCCGCCTGCAGGCCGAGGTGTCGCACACCGCCGACACGATCACCGTCGACGGGCACACGATCAAGGTCCTGTCCGAGCGCAACCCCTCCGACATCCCGTGGGGCGAGCTGGGCGTCGACATCGTCATCGAGTCGACCGGCATCTTCACGAAGAAGGCCGACGCCGAGAAGCACATCGCCGGCGGCGCCAAGAAGGTCCTCATCTCGGCTCCGGCCAAGGACGAGGACATCACGATCGTGATGGGCGTCAACCAGGACAAGTACGACGCGGCCAACCACCACGTCATCTCGAACGCCTCCTGCACCACCAACTGTGTGGCGCCGATGGCCAAGGTTCTCGACGAGAACTTCGGCATCGTCAAGGGCCTGATGACGACGGTCCACGCGTACACGAACGACCAGCGCATCCTGGACTTCCCGCACTCGGACCTGCGCCGCGCGCGTGCCGCCGCCGAGAACATCATCCCGACCACGACCGGTGCCGCCAAGGCCACCGCCCTGGTCCTCCCGCAGCTCAAGGGCAAGCTGGACGGCATCGCGATGCGCGTCCCGGTCCCGACCGGTTCGGCCACCGACCTGGTCGTCACGCTGCAGCGCGAGGTCACCAAGGACGAGGTCAACGCCGCGTTCAAGAAGGCCTCCGAGGACGGCGACCTCAAGGGTTACCTGTCCTACACCGAGGACCCGATCGTCTCCTCCGACATCGTCGGCGACCAGGCCTCCTGCACCTTCGACTCCCTCCTGACCATGGTTCAGGAAGGCAACACGGTGAAGATCCTCGGCTGGTACGACAACGAGTGGGGCTACTCCAACCGCCTCGTCGACCTCACGGTCTTCGTCGGCGGCCAGCTCTAACTCCCAGAGCAGGCAACTCGATGTGAGTCAGGGCTCGGGCAGCGCACGCCGCGCTGCCCGAGCCCTTGCTACGTAGTGTCCGAGCCTTCGCTACGTAGTGATCGATCAGCCCTCTCGGATCTGAAGAGCCCTCCCTAGGAGTCCCTTTATGAAGACGATCGACGAACTTCTCGCCGAAGGCGTGGACGGCAAGCGGGTCTTCGTCCGCGCCGACCTCAACGTCCCGCTGGCCGACGGCCTCATCACCGACGACGGCCGCATCCGCGCCGTGCTGCCCACGGTCAAGGCCCTCGTCGAGGCGGGCGCCAAGGTGATCGTGGCCTCGCACCTGGGCCGCCCCAAGGGCGCCCCGGACCCGGCCTTCTCCCTCCTCCAGCCCGCCGAGCGCCTCGCCGAACTCCTGGGCGCGCCGGTCGCGTTCGCCCAGGACACCGTCGGCCCCGCCGCCCACGACGCGGTGCGCGGCCTCGAACCCGGCCAGGTCGCGGTCATCGAGAACCTGCGCTTCAACGCGGGCGAGACCTCCAAGGACGACGTCGAGCGCGGCGAGTTCGCCGACCAGCTCGCCGCCCTGGCGGACATCTACGTAGGCGACGGTTTCGGTGCCGTGCACCGCAAGCACGCCTCCGTGTACGACCTCCCGGCCCGCCTGCCGCACTACGCCGGCTACCTCATCGCCACCGAGGTCGGCGTCCTGAAGAAGCTCACCGAGGACGTCAAGCGGCCCTACGTGGTCGCCCTGGGCGGCTCCAAGGTCTCCGACAAGCTCGCCGTCATCGACCAGCTGCTCGGCAAGGCCGACCGCATCCTCATCGGCGGCGGCATGGCCTTCACCTTCCTCAAGGCCCAGGGCTACGAGATCGGCGCCTCCCTGGTACAGGACGACCAGATTCCAGCCGTCACCGAGTACGTCGAGCGCGCCGAGAAGAACGGCGTCGAGCTGGTCGTCCCGGTCGACGTCGTGACCTCGGCCGGGTTCCCGGACCTGAAGACGAAGGCCCCGTCCAACCCCACCACCGTCGCCGCGGACGCCATCCCCGCCGACCAGATGGGCCTCGACATCGGTCCCGAGACCGGTGCCCTGTACGCCTCGAAGCTCGCCGACGCGGCCACCATTTTCTGGAACGGTCCGATGGGCGTCTTCGAGCACCCCGACTACGCCGAGGGCACCAAGGCGGTCGCCCAGGCCCTTCTCGACTCCCCGGCCTTCACGGTCGTCGGCGGTGGCGACTCCGCCGCGGCCGTCCGCATCCTGGGCTTCGACGAGACCGCATTCGGCCACATCTCGACCGGCGGCGGCGCCTCCCTCGAATACCTAGAGGGCAAGACGCTCCCCGGCCTCGCCGCACTGGAGGACTGACCTACATGAGCACGCGCACGCCGATCATGGCGGGCAACTGGAAGATGAACCTCAACCACCTTGAGGCCATCGCCCACGTCCAGAAGCTCGCCTTCGCCCTCGCGGACAAGGACTACGAGGCCGTCGAGGTCGCCGTCCTGCCGCCCTTCACCGACCTGCGCTCCGTGCAGACCCTGGTCGACGGCGACAAGCTCAAGATCAAGTACGGCGCCCAGGACATCTCGGCACACGACTCCGGCGCCTACACCGGCGAGATCTCCGGTGCGATGCTGGCCAAGCTGAAGTGCACGTACGTGGCCATCGGCCACTCCGAGCGCCGCCAGTACCACGCGGAGACCGACGAGATCGTCAACGCGAAGGTCAAGGCCGCCTACAAGCACGGCCTGACCCCGATCCTCTGCGTCGGCGAGGAACTCGACATCCGCGAGGCGGGCAACCACGTCGCCCACACCCTCTCCCAGGTCGAGGGCGGCCTCAAGGACGTCCCGGCCGAGCAGGCCGAGTCCATCGTCATCGCCTACGAGCCCGTCTGGGCCATCGGCACCGGCAAGGTCTGCGGTGCCGGCGACGCCCAGGAGGTCTGCCAGGCCATCCGCGGCAAGCTCGCTGAGCTGTACACCCAGGAACTGGCCGACCAGGTCCGCATCCAGTACGGCGGCTCCGTCAAGTCCGGCAACGTCGCCGAGATCATGGCCCAGCCCGACGTCGACGGCGCCCTGGTCGGCGGTGCCTCGCTGGACGCCGACGAGTTCGTCAAGATCGCGCGCTTCCGCGACCAGTGAGTCCGGCTTGAGCGCCCCGGAGGCGAACCGACAAGCCGCGTGTAGGCGGTAGCCGGGATCCGTCGTACCCTTGCGGGGGCATAGCGCCAGCCGCTATGCCCCTGTCGTCCATCCGAATCCGAGGAAGTTGGTCCAGCCGTGGTTTTGGGGTTCTCGATCGCCCTGATCGTCTTCAGCCTGCTGCTGATGCTGCTGGTGCTGATGCACAAGGGGAAGGGCGGCGGTCTCTCCGACATGTTCGGTGGCGGTATGGCGTCGTCCGTCGGCGGCTCTTCGGTCGCCGAGCGCAACCTGGACCGCATCACCGTGGTGCTCGGTGTGCTCTGGTTCGCCTGCATCGTCGTGCTCGGCCTGCTGATGAAGACGAGCTGACCGCACGTTCCGTCGCACATTCCGTACGTAAGGCCCCATGTTCGGTACGCGCAGCTGAGCGCGGCCTATCATGGGGCTTGCGTCTAGGTGTAGGGGCTGTAACTCCAACCACTGGACGCGCGTTGGGCCTTACGTAGACTGAGGCGCTCGCAACGGAGCGAAAACGCCGACTCGCTTCGCGGCACCATCACGCAGGGAGTTACGACCGTGGCAAGTGGCAACGCGATCCGAGGAAGCCGGGTCGGGGCGGGGCCGATGGGCGAGGCCGAGCGCGGCGAGTCCGCGCCCCGGCTGCGCATCGTCTTCTGGTGCTCCAACGGACACGAGACACAGCCCAGCTTCGCCAGCGACGCGCAGGTTCCCGAAACCTGGGACTGCCCCCGCTGTGGCTTCCCGGCCGGACAGGACCGGGACAATCCGCCGGCCCCGCCGCGCACCGAGCCCTACAAGACGCACCTCGCGTATGTACGGGAGCGGCGCAGCGACGCGGACGGCGAGGCGATCCTCGCCGAGGCGCTCGCCAAACTGCGGGGAGAAATCTAGGAGTTGAACCGGCCGGACGCCCACAAGGTGTCTGGCCGGAGCTGTTTCGCAGCCCGGTGGCCGACCCGCCCCCGGACCGATTGTCAGTGGTGCCCTCTACGGTTTGTGAAGTGACGAATCGTGAGGGGGAGCGGTGACGACGGTCGAGGTGACGGGCAGTCATGTGCCCGCGTGGCGCGGGGGGTTCGGGCGCCTGTGGAGCGCCGCGGTGATCTCGCGGTTCGGGGACGCGCTGCGTGGTGCGGCACTGCCGCTGCTCGCCGTCTCGCTGACGGACCGGCCCCTCCTCATCGCCTCCGTGACCGCCTGCGGCTATCTGCCCTGGATCGTCTTCGGACTGCTCGGCGGCGCGGTCGCGGACCGGGTGGACCAGCGGCGCGCGATGTGGACGGTGGACGCGGTCCGCGGACTGCTCGTCGCCGCCTTCGCCGTGGCCGTCGCACTCGGCCACGCCTCGATCCTGCTGCTCATCGCGCTGGCCTTCGCCCTCACCACGCTCCAGACCCTCTTCGACAACGCCTCCACGGCCCTGCTGCCGGCCCTGGTGGACCGGGCGGCGCTCGGCAGCGCCAACGCCCGGCTGATGACCGGGCAGAAGATCGCGGGCGGCCTGATGGGAGCGCCCGTGGTGCCCCTGCTGATCGCCGCGGGGGCGGCGGTTCCCTTCGTGGCCGACGCGGGCACCTTCCTCCTCGCCGCCGCACTGGTCGCCTCGCTGCGCACCACGGCGCCCGACCGTGCGCCGGGACAGGTGGGCAGCACCCTGCGCGGTGAGATCGCGGACGGGCTGCGCACCCTGTGGCGCGACCGGCCCCTGCGCGGACTGTGCGTCGCGACAGCCCTGTGCAACGTCGGCATGGGCGCCCTGATCGCCACCCTGGTGATCCTGGTGACCGGCTGGCTGGACGCCGGAACAGCCGGATACGCGGCGGCGACCACCGCGTTCACCGTCGGCGGCCTGGCCGGGGGAGTGGTGAACCGACGCATCGCTGCCCGCCTCGGCCCGATGCGGAGCGTGCTGCTCGCGGGCCTGGTGCAGACCGGCGCTCTCGTCGTCATGGGCTCCGTGCGCAGCCTGATCGCGGTCGTGGCGGCCCTCGCCGTCTTCGGCTTCATGAGCATGCTGTGGAACGTCAACACGACCACGCTGATGCAGCAGCGTGCCCCCGCCGACATGCTGGGCCGGGTCAGCTCCGCCTTCCGTACCCTGGCCGCCGCCGGGGCCCCGCTGGGCGCCCTCCTCGGTGGCGCCGTCGCCACGGCCTGGGGCCTGAACACGCCCGCCCTGCTCACCGCCGCCTTCTTCGTCCTGTCGGTCATCGCGCTGATACCTGCGGTCAAGCCGGACGTACCTGTTGTTGCCCCGCAGGACGACGCGACGACCGCTCATGCCACGGGCTGATCAATTAGGTTGGAACCGGCCCCCAGGTCGGTAGGAAAGAAGGCTGAAGTCGCAATGAACGCAGACGGCCGTACCAGGCTCAACCAGACGCCCGAGTGGACCGCCTTGGCCAAGCACCGTGAGGAGCTCGGCGAGGTGCAGCTGAGGGAGCTGTTCGCCGCCGATCCCGGGCGCGGCACCGGCTACACGCTCAAGGTCGGTGACCTGCACCTCGACTACTCGAAGCACCTCGTCACCGACGAGACCCTGCGGCTGCTGCACGCGCTGGCCGCCGCCGCGGACGTGTTCGGCCTCCGGGACGCGATGTTCCGCGGCGAGAAGATCAACGTCACCGAGGACCGCGCGGTCCTGCACACCGCGCTGCGCGCCCCGCGTGACGCGGTGGTCGAGGTCGACGGCGAGAACGTGGTGCCGCAGGTGCACGCCGTGCTCGACAAGATGGCCGGCTTCGCGGACCGCGTCCGCTCCGGCGAGTGGAGCGGCCACACCGGCAAGCGCATCAGGAACGTCGTCAACATCGGCATCGGCGGCTCCGACCTCGGTCCGGCGATGGCGTACGAGGTACTGCGCAGCTTCACCGACCGGGGTCTGACGGTCCGGTTCGTGTCGAACGTGGACGGCGCCGACCTGCACGAGGCGACCCGTGACCTCGACCCGGCGGAGACGCTGTTCATCATCGCGTCCAAGACGTTCACCACGATCGAGACGATCACCAACGCGACCTCGGCCCGCGACTGGCTGCTCACCGAGCTGAAGGCCGGTCAGGACGCCGTCGCCAAGCACTTCGTGGCGCTGTCGACGAACGCCGGCAAGGTCAGCGAGTTCGGCATCGACACGGCCAACATGTTCGAGTTCTGGGACTGGGTCGGCGGCCGCTACTCCTTCGACTCGGCGATCGGTCTCTCCCTGATGATCGCCATCGGCCCGGACCGTTTCCGCGAGATGCTCGACGGCTTCCACCTCGTCGACGAGCACTTCCGCACCGCGCCCGCCGAGTCCAACGTGCCTTTGCTGCTCGGCCTGTTGGGCGTCTGGTACGGCAACTTCCATGACACCCAGTCGCACGCGGTGCTGCCGTACAGCCACTACCTCTCCAAGTTCACCGCGTATCTGCAGCAGTTGGACATGGAGTCGAACGGCAAGTACGTGGGCCGGGACGGCCAGGAGGTCGACTGGCAGACCGGGCCGGTGGTCTGGGGTACGCCCGGGACCAATGGCCAGCACGCTTACTACCAACTCATCCACCAGGGCACGAAGTTGATCCCGGCGGACTTCATCGGCTTCGCCGAGCCGGTGGCCGAGCTGAGCGACGGGCTCAAGGCGCAGCACGACCTGCTGATGGCCAACTTCTTCGCGCAGACACAGGCGTTGGCGTTCGGCAAGACGCCGGACGAGGTGCGCGCGGAGGGCGTGGCCGAGGAGCTGGTGCCGCACAAGACGTTCAAGGGCAACCACCCCACGACGACGATCCTGGCCCGCGAGCTGACCCCGTCCGTGCTCGGGCAGTTGATCGCGCTCTACGAGCACAAGGTGTTCGTGCAGGGCGCGGTCTGGAACATCGACTCCTTCGACCAGTGGGGCGTCGAGCTGGGCAAGGTCCTCGCCAAGCGCGTCGAACCCGCCCTGAGCGAGGGCGCCGACGTACCCGGCCTGGACGCGTCGACGACGGCCCTGGTCGCCAAGTACCGCGAGCTGCGCGGGCGTTGAGACACCGAAGAGCCCGTACGACCGAGGTCGTACGGGCTCTTCAACGGGATGCCGTTGTCGCCGGTGTCAGGCCGAAGCCGGCGGATACAGCGCGCGCGGCAGCTGGGAGGCCGCCGCCGCGTCCAGCAGCCACAGGGTGCGGGCGCGGCCCTGCGCACCGGCCGCCGGTGCCTGGATCTCACCCGCGCCGGACAGGGCGATCGCCGCGGCCTCCGCCTTGTCCTCGCCGGCCGCGAGCAGCCACACCTCGCGGGCCGAGCGGATCGCCGGAAGGGTCAGGGTGACCCGGGTCGGCGGCGGCTTGGGCGCGCCATGGACGCCGACGACCGTGCGCTCGGTCTCCCGTACGGCGGGCAACTCCGGGAAGAGTGACGCCACATGGGTGTCCGGGCCGACGCCCAGCATCAGGACGTCGAAGGTCGGGACGGAACCGTGGTTCTCGGGACCGGCGGACCGGGCGAGTTCCTCGGCGTAACCGGCCGCCGCCGCTTCCACGTCGTTGCCGTAGAGGCCGTCGGACGCGGGCATGGCATGCACGCGCTTCGGGTCCAGCGGCACCGCGTCGAGCAGTGCCTCACGGGCCTGGGTGACATTGCGCTCCGGGTCGCCCTCGGGCAAGAACCGCTCGTCGCCCCACCACAGGTCGAGGCGGCCCCAGTCGACGGCGTCCCGGGCGGGCTGGCCCGCCAGGGCTGCCAGCAGACCGTTGCCGTTGCGACCGCCGGTGAGCACGATCGAGGCGTAGCCGCGCGAGGCCTGCGCGTCCACGATCTTCGTGATCAGCCGGGCCGCGGCGGCCTGGGCCATCAGTTCCTTGTCGCGGTGGACGACGAGCTGGGGAGTGCTCACTGCGGATCAGCCTTCTTCACCGGGGGCATCTTCGCCGGAGTGGGCCGGTCGGTGTCGCCCTGGCCCGCCGAAGCCGAAGCTGAACTCGGCGATGAGCCCGAAGCCGACGCGGGCGCCGCCTCCGTCACCGCGCGCACCGGCAGTGCCGGCGCCGGCTGAGCCGCCGCCTCCGCCCGTTCCGCCGCCGACTGGATGCCGCCCAGCCGGTCCACGCCGAACCGCAGCGCGGACGCGTAGGTGTCGTCCGGGTCGAGCCGGCGCAGCTCCTCCGCGAGGAGTTCGGAGGTCTCGCGGCGCTTGAGCGCCACCGCGCGGTCCGGTTGGCCGGGCAGGGCCAGGGTGGCCATCGCCCCGTCCGACCGGTGCAGCGTGATGGGGCCGCCGGTCGTCTCCAGGCGCACCTGGGTCAGACCGGGACCCGCGGAGACCGCCCGCCGGACATGCACGTGGAGGCGGTCGGCGAGCCACATCGCGAGCAGTTCGACGCTCGGGTTGGACTCCTCGCCCGCCACCTCGACGGAGACGATCTCCGAGTCGACCTGGTCGAGCGCGGCGGCCAGCATCGAACGCCACGGCGTGATCCGGGCCCAGGCCAGGTCGGTGTCACCCGGCTCGTAGCTCTCGGCGCGGGACCGCAGCTCGTCGACGGGTTTCTCCGCCGCGTAGCTGTCGGTGACCCGGCGCTGGCTCAGGGCGCCGAGCGGGTCGTTCGCCGGGTCGCGCGGCGCGTCCACCGACCACCAGACCACCACCGGCGCGTCCGGCAGCAGCAGCGGCAGCACCACGGACTGGGCGTGGTCGGAGACCTCGCCGTAGAGCCGCAGGACGACCGTCTCGCCGCTGCCCGCGTCCGTGCCCACCCGGACCTCGGCGTCGAGGCGGGACTGGGTGCGGTCCCGAGGTGAGCGCGAGACGCGCTTGATGACCACGAGCGTGCGCGAGGGGTGCTCGCGCGACGCGTCGTTGGCGGCCTTCAGGGCGTCGTAGGCGTTCTCCTCGTCCGTGACGACGACGAGGGTGAGCACCATGCCGACGGCCGGAGTGCCGATGGCGCGGCGGGCTTTCACCAGCCCCTTGTTGATCTTGCTGGCAGTGGTGTCGGTGAGGTCTATCTTCATGGCCGGCGCCAGCTCCGTCCCTCTCGTGCGAGCATTTCGTCCGCCTCGACCGGACCCCACGTCCCGGACTGGTACTGCGCGGGCTTGCCGTGCTTGTCCCAGTACCGCTCGATCGGGTCGAGGATCTTCCAGGAGAGCTCGACCTCCTCGGTGCGCGGGAAGAGGTTCGAGTCGCCGAGCAGGACGTCGAGGATCAGCCGCTCGTACGCCTCCGGGCTGGACTCCGTGAACGACTCGCCGTAGGCGAAGTCCATGGAGACGTCCCGGATCTCCATCGAGGTGCCGGGCACCTTGGAGCCGAAGCGGACCGTGACGCCCTCGTCGGGCTGGACGCGGAAGACGATCGCGTTCTGGCCCAGCTCCTCCGTCGCCGTCTGGTCGAAGGGGGAGTGCGGGGCGCGCTGGAAGACCACCGCGATCTCGGTGACCCGGCGGCCCAGGCGCTTGCCGGTGCGCAGGTAGAAGGGGACGCCCGCCCAGCGGCGGTTGTCGACCTCGACCTTGATGGCGGCGTAGGTGTCGGTCTTCGACTTGGGGTCGATACCGTCCTCCTGGAGGTAGCCGACGGCCTTCTCGCCGCCCTGCCAGCCCTCCGCGTACTGCCCGCGGACCGTGTTCCTGCCCAGGTCCTTCGGCAGCCGTACCGCGCCGAGCACCTTCTCCTTCTCGGCGGCCAGCGCGTCGGCGGAGAAGGAGGACGGCTCCTCCATCGCGGTCAGCGCCATCAGCTGGAGCAGGTGGTTCTGGATGACGTCACGGGCGGCGCCGATGCCGTCGTAGTAGCCGGCCCGGCCGCCGATGCCGATGTCCTCGGCCATGGTGATCTGCACGTGGTCCACGAAGGACCGGTTCCAGATCGGCTCGAACATCGTGTTGGCGAAGCGGAGCGCCAGGATGTTCTGGACGGTCTCCTTGCCGAGGTAGTGGTCGATGCGGAAGACCTGGTCCGCGGCGAAGACCTCGTGCACGACCTTGTTGAGGTCCTCGGCCGACTTGAGGTCGTGGCCGAAGGGCTTCTCGATGACCGCGCGGCGCCAGGAGCCCTTCTCCTGGTCGGCGAGACCGTGCTTCTTCAGCTGCTGGATGACGACCGGGAAGGAGCGCGGCGGCACCGACAGGTAGAAGGCGAAGTTCCCGCCCGTGCCCTGCGCCTTGTCCAGTTCGTCGATCGTGTCGCGGAGCCGCTCGAACGCGTCGTCGTCGTCGAAGGTGCCCTGGACGAAGCGCATCCCCTGGACGAGCTGCTGCCAGACCTCCTCACGGAACGGCGTACGGGAGTGCTCCTTGACCGCGTCGTGGACCTCCTGCGCGAAGTCCTCGTGGGCCCACTCGCGCCGGGCGAAGCCGACGAGCGAGAAACCCGGCGGCAGCAGACCACGGTTCGCGAGGTCGTACACGGCGGGCATCAGCTTTTTGCGTGACAAATCGCCTGTGACGCCGAAGATGACCAGGCCCGACGGCCCCGCGATACGCGGGAGCCGTCGGTCTGCGGGGTCACGCAGCGGGTTGCTGCTCGACAAGGTTTCAGCCCTCCGAGGGGGCGAGGCGCGCAAGCTCCGCCTCGGTCGACTTGAGCAGGTCGGTCCAGGCCGCCTCGAACTTCTCGACGCCCTCGTCCTCCAGCAGCTGCACGACCTCGTCGTACGAGATGCCGAGCGCTTCCACGGCGGCGATCTCGGCGCGGGACTGCTCGTACGTGCCGGAGATGGTGTTGCCGGTGATCCGGCCGTGGTCGTCGGTGGCCTCAAGAGTGGCCTCCGGCATGGTGTTCACCGTGTTCGGCGCCACCAGGTCGTCCACGTACAGCGTGTCCTTGTACGCCTTGTCCTTGACGCCGGTCGAGGCCCACAGCGGACGCTGCTTGTTGGCCTGCGCCTTGTCGAGGGCGGCCCAGCGATCCGAGGAGAAGACCTCTTCGTACGCCTCGTAGGCGAGCCGCGCGTTGGCGAGACCGGCCTTGCCGCGGGCGGCCTTGGCCTCGTCGGTGCCCAGCGTGTCGATCCGCTTGTCGATCTCGGTGTCCACGCGGGACACGAAGAAGGACGCCACGGAGTGGATCTTCGAGAGGTCCAGGCCGCGCTCCTTGGCCTTCTCCAGGCCGGAGATGAACGCGTCCATGACCTCGCGGTAGCGCGCCAGCGAGAAGATCAGCGTCACGTTGACGCTGATGCCGAGGCCGATGACCTCGGTGATCGCCGGGAGGCCCGCCCTGGTGGCCGGGATCTTGATCAGGGTGTTCGGGCGGTCCACCAGCCAGGCCAGCTGCTTGGCCTCGGCGATGGTCGCCGCCGTGTTGTGCGCCAGGCGCGGGTCGACCTCGATGGAGACCCGCCCGTCCTGGCCGCCGCTCGTGTCGTAGACCGGACGCAGGATGTCGGCGGCGTCACGGACGTCCGCCGTCGTGATCATGCGGAGGGCTTCCTCGACGGTCACCTTGCGGGCGGCGAGGTCGGTGAGCTGCTGCTCGTAACCGTCGCCCGACGAGATGGCCTTCTGGAAGATCGACGGGTTGGTGGTGACGCCCACGACGTGCTGCTGGTCGATCAGTTCGGCGAGGTTGCCGGACGTGATCCGCTTGCGCGACAGGTCGTCCAGCCAGATCGCGACGCCTTCCTCGGAGAGGCGCTTGAGTGCGTCTGTCATGGAAAATGCATCTCCTACGTGTCGTTTGTCAGCGTCAGCTCTGGGCGGCGGCGATGGATTCCCGGGCCTTCTCAGCCACGTTCTCGGCAGTGAAGCCGAACTCCTGGAAGAGCACCTTGCCGTCGGCGGAAGCCCCGAAGTGCTCCAGGGAAACGATGCGGCCGGCGTCCCCGACGAACCGGTACCAGGTCAGACCGATCCCGGCCTCGACCGCGACCCGCGCCTTGACGGACGGCGGCAGCACGCTCTCCCGGTACCCCTGGTCCTGCGCGTCGAACCACTCCACGCAGGGCATGGACACGACCCGCGTCGGCACCCCGGAGGCCTCCAGCTGCTCGCGCGCCTCGACGGCCACATGCACCTCGGAACCCGTACCGATGAGGATCACCTCGGGCGTCCCCGTGGACGCCTCGAACAGGACGTAGCCGCCCTTGGCGGTGTCCTCGTTGGCGTCGTACGTCGGCACACCCTGACGCGTCAGCGCGAAACCGTGCGGGGCACCCTCGCCGTACACCTTGGTGTAGCGGCGCAGGACCTCGCGCCAGGCGATGGCCGTCTCGTTGGCGTCGGCCGGGCGGACCACGTTCAGGCCCGGGATGGCGCGCAGCGAGGTCAGGTGCTCGACCGGCTGGTGGGTCGGGCCGTCCTCGCCGAGACCGACGGAGTCGTGCGTCCACACGTACGTCACCGGCAGGTGCATCAGCGCGGAGAGACGGACCGCGTTGCGCATGTAGTCGGAGAAGACGAGGAACGTACCGCCGTAGGCACGCGTGTTTCCGTGCAGCGTGATGCCGTTCAGCTCCGCGCCCATGGAGTGCTCGCGGATGCCGAAGTGGATCGTGCGGCCGTACGGGTTCGCCTCCGGCAGCGGGTTGTCCGCCGGGAGGAACGACGACGTCTTGTCGATCGTCGTGTTGTTGGAGCCCGCGAGGTCGGCCGAGCCGCCCCACAGCTCCGGGATGACCGCGCCGAGCGCCTGGAGCACCTTGCCGGACGCGGCACGGGTGGCGACGGACTTGCCCGTCTCGAAGGCCGGGAGCTGCTCTTCCCAGCCGGCCGGCAGCTCGCCCGCGCGGATGCGGTCGTACTCGGCCGCGCGCTCCGGGTTGTTCGTGCGCCATTCCTGGTACGACGGGTCCCACGCGGCCTTCGCCTCGCGGCCCCGGTCCAGCGCCTGGCGGGTGTGCTTGAGGACGTCGTCGGAGACGTCGAAGGACTTCTCCGGGTCGAAGCCGAGGACGCGCTTGGTGGCCGCGACCTCGTCGGCGCCGAGCGCCGAGCCGTGCGCGGCCTCGGTGTTCTGCGCGTGTGGCGCGGGCCAGGCGATGATCGAGCGCATCGCGATGAACGACGGCTTGTTCGTCACCTTCTTCGCGGCCTCGATGGCGTTGTAGATGGCGTGCGGGTCGAGGTCGCCGTCCGGCTTCGGGGCGACGCGCTGGACGTGCCAGCCGTAGGCCTCGTAGCGCTTGACGGTGTCCTCGGAGACCGCCGTCTCGGTGTCGCCCTCGATGGAGATGTGGTTGTCGTCCCACAGGAGGACGAGGTTGCCGAGCTCCTGGTGGCCGGCCATGGAGGACGCCTCCGCGGAGATGCCCTCCTGGAGGCAGCCGTCACCGGCGATCGCGAAGATGAAGTGGTCGAACGGGGACTCGCCCTGCGGGGCGTCCGGGTCGAACAGACCGCGCTCGTAGCGGGCGGCCATCGCCATGCCCACCGCGTTGGCGACACCCTGGCCCAGCGGGCCGGTCGTCGTCTCCACGCCGGTGGTGTGGCCGTACTCGGGGTGACCCGGAGTCTTGGAGCCCCACGTGCGGAACGCTTCCAGGTCGGCCAGCTCCAGGCCGAACCCGGCCAGGTAGAGCTGCGTGTAGAGGGTCAGGGACGAGTGACCGGCGGACAGGACGAACCGGTCGCGCCCCACCCAGTCGGCGTCGGCGGGGTCGTGGCGCATCACCTTCTGGAAGAGGGTGTACGCGGCCGGGGCCAGGCTCATCGCCGTACCGGGATGGCCGTTACCGACCTTCTGTACGGCATCGGCTGCCAGGACGCGCGCGGTGTCCACCGCGCGCTGGTCCAACTCGGTCCAGTCGAGGTCTGTTGTGGTCGGCTTGGTGCTCACCCTGGGTCAGGGCTCCTCTCCACATGTCACGCATGTCGAATGCCGGTGCACGCGGCGCCCACCGGCCGTTGTCGAGCCTACCCCCGTAAGAACGTGCATTTTTTCGAGTCATTCCAGACTGCCGGGACTCTCGCGGATCCGCCTCCCGACTGGGTCGATTCGCGTCCGGCAACTGAATACGGAGGTGCTCGTTCGAGTGCTCAACAGAGTGGCGATCAGCTCTTCCGGGGGTGCCGTCCAACACGACCCCACCCCCGCGAATGTCCGGGTCTGGGCAACGTCTACAGTGGCGTGGTACGCGTGAGCCTTTACGGGGAGTTCACACCCGAAGGCTTGCTGGGATGTCTCTGTCAGGGGTGTGCGTGACGGCCGTTGAATCCCGTCCAGCGGGGATTGTCGGGGCGAGCCAGAGCCCGAGCCGGCGGCCGATCGGGGCCCGGATCATGGCGTTCGTGGCGTTGACGAAGCCGCGGATCATCGAGCTGCTGCTGATCACCACCGTTCCGGTGATGTTCCTGGCCCAGCAGGGTGTGCCGGACCTCAAGCTGGTCCTCCTCACCTGCGTCGGCGGCTACCTCTCCGCGGGCGGCGCCAACGCGCTCAACATGTACATCGACCGCGACATCGACGCGCTCATGGACCGCACCTCGCAGCGCCCCCTGGTCACCGGCATGGTCAGCCCCCGCGAGTGCCTCGCCTTCGGCATCTCGCTCGGCGTGATCTCGACCCTGATGTTCGGCCTCACCGTCAACTGGCTGTCCGCCTGGCTCGCGCTCGGAGCACTCCTCTTCTACGTCGTCGTCTACACGATGATCCTCAAGCGCCGTACCTCGCAGAACATCGTGTGGGGCGGCATCGCGGGCTGCCTCCCGGTGCTCATCGGCTGGTCGGCCGTCACGGACTCCATGTCGTGGGCCCCCATCATTCTTTTCCTCGTCATGTTCTTCTGGACGCCTCCGCACTACTGGCCGCTCTCCATGAAGGTCAAGGACGACTACGCGCGCGTGGGCGTGCCGATGCTTCCGGTCGTCGCCTCGAACAAGGTCGTCGCCAAGCAGATCGTCATCTACAGCTGGGTCATGGTCGCGGTCTCGCTGCTGCTGACGCCCCTCGGCTACACCGGCTGGTTCTACACCACGGTCGCGCTGCTGGCCGGCGGCTTCTGGCTGTGGGAGGCGCACGGGCTGCAGAACCGGGCCAAGGCCGAGGTGAGTGGCGGCAAGCTCAAGGAGATGCGGCTGTTCCACTGGTCGATCACCTATGTGTCGCTCCTGTTCGTGGCGATCGCGGTGGACCCCTTCCTGCGATAACGCCCTCTTACGGCTCCGACGGGCGGGGTGCGTGGTCAAGGCCACGCACCCCGCCCGTCGCCGTTCGATCTACCCGTCGGTAGCATCCTGGCCATGGCAGACACGCAGCAGGTTGACGCGAAGGCCGAGCGCCAGGTGGCCCGCCTCGCCAAGCAGATCGGCACCTTCTCCAAGGCACACGGCGGGGCCGAGGGCCAAGTCGCGTACATCGGGGAGCGTGGCGCCCGCATCGTCCTCGTCGGCGAGGACGGCGGCTGGGGCGACCTGGTCGCCACGACGTACGAGATCGCCCAGCAGGCGGTCGAGAAGTCCGGGATCACCGTCCACGAGGACTTCGACGGCGAGTTCGCGGCCAAGGTCAAGACGGGCCCGTACGAATGGTCCCGCATGGCAGGCATCCAGGTGGGCGGCCCCGGCAACAGCTGAAGAGGGGGCGCGGGCCGTATCGATTCGCGGCTCCGCCGCGTGGGCGCGACCAGCCGCATCGGACCGCCGATCGCTGACGGACCCGCACCCCTCCCTCCACGGCGCCCCCTCACACGGGGTGTGTACAAGCAACACCTCACACCCGATTCACCCGTTAGGACCTCAGGAACACACGGTCCAGCCACGGGGAGTCCGGATGATCGAAACGACGTCCCTCGTGGACCAGTACTGCCACGGCGTACTGAGAACGGAGCTGGGCCTCGGCACCTTCGAGGCCCAACTCGCCCGCACCGAGGGCCCACCCGCCCCCGGCACCACCCTCTTCGACACCCAGACGGGCTTCGCGGTACGACGATGGTGCCCACCCCTGCTCGGCCTGGAGCCGCACTGCCCACCCGCCCGCTATCTCGCCCGGCGCCGTGAACTCGGCGTACTCGAAGCGGGCCGCAGGCTGCTGCGCGGCAGCGGCATCACGACGTACCTGATCGACACCGGCCTGCCCGGCGACCTCACCGGACCCGCCGAGATGGCGACCGCAGGGCAGGCGGACGCGCGGGAGATCGTCCGCCTGGAACTCCTCGCCGAACAGGTCGCCGACACCTCCGGCACCGTCGAGTCCTTCCTCGCCAACCTCGCCGAGTCGGTCCACGGCGCCGCCGCGAGCGCGGTCGCCTTCACGTCGGTGGCAGGCGTACGGCACGGCCTCGCGCTCGCGCCCGAACCGCCCGGCCCCGGCGAGGTACGGGGCGCGGCGGCCCGCTGGCTGGCCGGGCGCCGGGTCGGCGGGACCCTCAGCGACCCGGTGCTCCTACGGCACCTGCTGTGGATCGCGGTGGCATCCGGTCTGCCCCTCCAACTGCACGCCGGATTAGGCGAACCGGGCGTCCGCATCGACCGCACCGACCCCGTCCTGCTCACCGACTTCGTGCGGGCGACGGCCGGCCTCGGCACGGACCTGGTGCTGCTGCACAGCTACCCCTACCACCGGCACGCGGCCCACCTCGCCGGCGTCTTCCCGCACGTCTACGCCGACTCCGGTGCCGCGCTCGTCCGCACCGGCGCCCGCGCCGCGACCGTGCTCGCCGAGATCCTGGAACTGGCCCCCTTCGGCAAGATCCTCTTCTCCAGCGGGGCCCACGGACTGCCCGAACTGCACGTCGTAGGAGCGCGGTTGTTCCGCGAGGCGCTCGCGCGGGTGCTCGGTACCTGGGTCGCGGAGGGGGCCTGGGCACCGGCCGACGCGCAGCGGGTCGCGGGACTGATCGCGGTCGGCAACGCAAAGAGGGTGTACGGGCTGGAGTGAGCTGTACAGACTGGGCCCATGCCGACCGACGCCTTGCTCGACCGCTTCCTGAACGAACTGGCCCCCCTGGAGCCCATCGCCGTGTGGGCCCACGGTTCGCTCGCCGGGGGCGACTACCAGGAGGGCCGCAGCGACCTTGACCTGATAGCCATCCTCGACCATCCCCTCAAGCCGAGCACCGCCCGACAGCTCGTCGCCCTGCACCGAGGGCTGCGCACCGACCCCCTCGCCGTCCGGCTGCACTGCAGCTACCTCGCCCCGGGAACCCAGGACGCCCCGAACCAGCGCCACCTCACCTGGGCGCACGACCACGTCACCCGCCGGCCCGTCACGCCCGTCACCCGGCGTGAACTGCACGAATTCGGGCGGGTGTTGCACGGCGGCTCACCGAAGGACCTGCTGCCGGCCGTGACGGACCAGGAGCTGGCCGAGTTCGTCGTACGGGACCAGCGGGAGTTCTGGCGGCCGGCCGTCGACAAGCCGCAGATCTGGCTTGAGAACGGCTGGGTCGACGTCGGCCTGACCACCTTCGCCCGCGCGACGGTCACCAGACGGGACGGCCGCCTGATCACCAAGCGCGAGGCCCTCGACCTGCTGCCCTCGCTCGGCGCTCCGGTGGAGGTCGTGGAGGACGTCGTACGGCGGCGTTACGACGATCCGGTACCGTCCGCCACCTCCGTAGAGGGCGATTGGCTCCACCGCCGGGCGGAGCTGACCCGGGCCTATCTGGGCCCGGCGATCGACGACTTGGTGACGCGTTACGGGTGAGCCATTTATTACGGGTGACGCTTCACGCGCGCGTGGGCAGTGACTGTTCCACCGACGGGCCCGGCAGGTCGGCCACGACCTCCGGCCGCTCGCGCAGCGACAGCAGCACCCGCAGCACCCCGATCCACACCAGGCAGGAGCCGAGCATGTGGAGGGCGACCAGGGCCTCGGGGAGGTTCGTGAAGTACTGGACGTAACCGATGACGCCCTGGGAGAGCAGGATCAGGAACAGGTCTCGGGTGCGGTCCAGGGGGCCCTTGGGGGCGTCGACCGCCTTGAGGACGAACCACAGGGCGAACGTCAGCGTGACCACGATCCAGGCGAGCACCGAGTGCAGCTTGGCGACCGTCTCCCAGTCGATCGGGATCCGGTCGACCTCCTTGGAGTCACCCGCGTGCGGACCGGCGCCGGTGACCACCGTGCCGACCGCGATCAGCAGCACGGAGGCGGTGACCAGGAACCACACCAGTTGCTGCACGGCCTTGCCGACCAGCGGCTTGGGCTCCCCGTCGCCCTCCCGGCTGCGCTGCCACATCAGCGTGGCGACCGCGATCAGCGCCGAGGAGAGCAGGAAGTGGGCCGCGACCGTGTACGGGTTGAGGCCGACGAGGACCACGATCCCGCCGAGGATCGCGTTGCTCATCACGATCCAGAACTGCGCCCAGCCCAGCCGGGTGAGGGTGCGGCGGTACGGCTTCTCCGAGCGCGCGGCGATGATCGCCCAGCCGACGGCGGCGCACAGGACGTACGTCAGCATCCGGTTGCCGAACTCGATGGCACCGTGGAAGCCCATCGCGCTGGTCGTCGTCAGCGAGTCGTCCGTGCACTTGGGCCAGGTCGGGCAGCCGAGCCCGGAACCCGTCAGCCGCACGGCACCGCCGGTGACCACGATGACCACCGACATGACGAGCGCGGCGAGAGCAGCCCGCCGGACCGTCCGGGGATCCGGGGTCCAACGTGCGGCGATGAAGGCGAGGGGGTTGCGCGCGGCGGCTACGACGTCGGCGGGGGTCACGTTTGGCACGGGGACCATCGTAGGGGGGTGCTTGTGCATGAATTCACGTGGGGGTGGGCGGGTCCGGACAGTTCGACTGCTCGGCTCTCGGGCTGGGCGAAGGGACCGTACCGCTGCTCGGGGGCGGATCTCACCGGCCCTTCCTCCCTTCGCGGATGCGCTAGGTGTGCGCGGGCTGCTCGTCCCCGATCGCTCCCTTGATGCGCTGTGCACGGGTACGGAAGTCGGCCGCCCGCTGCGCGTCGGTGGTGCACAGGGCGAGTCGCTCGTACACGGCGCTCAGTGAGGGATGGTCGCTTCCCAGCCGTCCGCGGATGATGCGCTCGGCTTCGCGCAGCGTGTCCTCCGCGCCTTGTCGGTCCCCGGCGCTGAGCAGTACAGGGCCCAGTCGCGACAGCGTCTTGGCGCGGTAGTGGTGCCCCCGTCCGTATCTCGCGACATAGATGCCTTCGGCCTCGCGCAGCGTCCGCAGGGCTTGTTTCGTCCGGCCCTGCGCGTGTTGCAGGGAGCCCAGCTTGTTGAGACAGGCGGCATATTTATGGTCCTCCGCCTCGCGACGCTTGCGGTGCAGCTCGACCACAGGGGTCAGTAACTCGGCAGCTTCCCGCAGGCGCGCACGTGAGTCCCGGCGCAGCCGTCGCCGTAGCAACGGGTTGTAGGTGTCCCGGGCGAGGGCGCGGAGTTCCTCGCCTCGACGGCGGCGTACATCTGCGAGGAACTTCGCGACTTGGGACGTTTCGAAATCGTCGGGGCCGCGGTTCGCACGAAAGGCCGAGAACGCTTCGGACAGCTCCCGGTCGGCAGTCTCCAGGTCACCGCGGTCCTGCGCCACGATGCCTGTGTCACGCTGGAGCATGGCTCGGAAGACCAGATGCTCCCGGGGTTCCTCACTGCCCCGGCGCGGGATCTTCCTGGCGGCTCGCTCATAACAGTCGAGAGCTTTGGCGAGCTGGCCGGCGTTCCTGTGGATCATGCCGACCTCCTGCTCGGCAATGGCCCAGTCGAGCCCTTCCCACTCGGCGCCGTGGTGCTCGTATATGTCGATCGCCTGTTCCACGGCTGTCAGGGCCTCGGTGAACTGGGTGTCCTCGCGCAGAATGCCCCCGAGCTGCCTGAGGCACTGGGCCCGCAGCGGGAGGAACGCGGAATCGTTCGGCCGCCGCAGGCACTGGTTCAGTGCCTGGCGGCACTGTGCCTCGGCGTCGTCGAGATGCGCCAGCAGGTAGTGCTGGCGGGCCACGGCGAGCTGCGCGGTGGCGAGCCCCAGGTCATCGCCGGGGTGCGTTTCGCGGAGCGTCGCCTCCTTTTCGAAGTACTCCAGGGCATGCACCCAGTCGCAGCGGTGCTCCTGATAGATGCCGACGCGGTGCAACAGCCTGGCCAGGGCCTTGGGATCACGGGCCGCGCCATACTCCTGGTCGTCCGTGTCGGCCACCCACACCAGCTCGGCCGACACCGCCTCGACATGCGGCATCAACGTCTCACAGGCGGCCCGCTCGTCCAGTAGCTCGGGTGCCACGGGGAACGCGGCCTCCAGCAACTGGACCGCGGACTGTGACCAGAGCAGCCTGGCCTGGGTGTCCATGCCCTCACGGACGAAGAACTGGACCTGCGGATGCATGCCGTAGATGACGCTCGCGACCCGGCTGTCCCCGCTACGGCTGAGCAGCGAGTGGTGAGACAGCCGCCGGACCACGCGGTTGAAGGCGTCCTCGTCCTCCATCACTTCTCGTAGCGGTGAGGGGATCACCTGGGAATGGCGCAGCAGCATGTCCCGCCGTACGTCCTCCGACGCGAGGAAGGAGCACAGCCGCATGAGGTCCTCGGCGACCGGCTCGGCGGAGACGATCCGCTCGATCGAGAGCCGGAAGGTGGCGGCAGCGCTGGTGAGGGGGTGACCCGGGAGACGGCGCAGATACTCCTTCACGGAGATCTCGGCATCAGCGATGTACGCCCCCGCCTGGTCCAGGGCCAGGGGTAGCCAGTGCAGTTGGGCGCCCAGCTCGACCAGCGCCCTCTCGTCGTCCTCGGCGCTGATCCTCTTGCCCAGGAGGACGAGTCCGTCGTCCGCGTTCAGGTCGGGCAGCGCGATCCGTTCGACGGAGTCGGCGGGGAGGTTCTCCCAGCCTTCGTGCCGCTGCGTGGTGATGAGTACTTCCCCGTGTCCTGTCCTGGGCAGCAGGGAGGGCCGCACGTTGTTCGTCTGGTCGCTCAGAGGGCCCAGGCTGTCGTCCTGAGCGTCGTCGTAGACCAGTACCCAGCCGGGAGTGTCACGCAGTCGGCCCCAGAGCCGGTTGAGCATCACGTTCTTGGAGTTGTGTTCCGGTATGCCCAGACATGCGGCGAGTTCCAGTAACTCGCCCATGAGCCGTTCGTAACTGGAGGCGTGGAGCCACCAGACCAGCGACCGGTGTTGTCGCAGGCGGCTGTCGGCATAGGCGGTGGCCAGTTGGGTCTTGCCCAGGCCTGCCCGCCCGTGCACCACGCAGACCCGCATTCCGCTGTTGCGTTCCCTTGGCCTCAACGCCTTTGAGACTGCTTTGAGTTCGTCGGTACGACCGGTGAAGTAGCGAGAAAGGGTGGGGAGATTGGGTGGGGGTACGTACATTGCGTCATGATCCGCGCTGCCAATGGCGGAGTGGGCGGAGCGGGAGCGATGTACGGAGAAGTAACCGGAAATCGCCGAAATACCTCCCAGGGCACCGGCACTTGAGGCCAGGAGGATGAGGGGTGTGCCATGGGTGTCCTGTGCGAGCACGGACAAAAAAATCGCTCCCGCCCCAGTCAGGGAGCTGAGAGCGGTGTCAAAGCGACGTCGGGCTACAAGCGAGCCGTTGCCGTCGCCTAATATCCGACGTATCGCCCGTATCGCCATCGTGCCCCCCGGTCGCCGCGCGTGTACTACAGTCCATTCTCCTCGCCAGTGGCACTGGCAACCAGGCAACCGCACGGAACCAAGCTGCGTCTATCAGTGTCCTCATCCTGTACTAGTCGTTGATTTCTGCGTTTCGGGCATCTACGACTCGCGGAGGCGCGGTGGACCAGCAGCAGCCAGGACCCGGTGAGAAACCCGGGCTCCAGCGGAAGCAGAAGCTTCACATCGGGTTGGTCCACTGGTCGTTCCCACCCGTCGTCGGTGGGGTGGAGACCCATCTCTGGGACTACTCCAAGGCGTTGGCGGGGCGGGGCCATCAGGTCACCGTGTTCACCGGATCGATCGGCGCCCGTCGGCCGTGTGACGGCGTAAGGGTGATCCGGAACGAAGTGCTCGATCTGTCAGCCGGATACGAGGACAACGAAGAGACGGTGACGGAGCTGCGTGATTGGTTCCGCAGCCAACTCGCGCAGTCCGGGGACCCCATCCGCCTGGTCCACGGCCACAACCTGCACCACTTCTCCAGCGCCCCCGCACGTGCGCTGAAGGCTCTTCAGAGCGAACTCGACCTCGTACTGCTGCACACGTACCACAGCATCTGGCGCACAGACGAGGATAAGCGGATCGCCAGGGAGTGCGCCGTCTGGGACGTCCATCACGCGGTGTCGGACTTCCTCGTCACTCAGTGCTCCGAGGTGCTGGGACAGGGTGCGGAGCACACCGGTCCGAAGGTGGAACCCACCTATCTGGGCGTGGATACAAGCCTGTACACGAACATTCCGGAGGTCGAGGACGAGCCAGGTCGGCATCCGGTTGTGCTGCTGCCGGCCCGGCTGATCCCCGACAAGGGTGCCGAAGTGGCCATCTTGATGCTGAAGCTCCTCGTTGAGCGTGCGAAGGGGCGCAAGGGGGAACTGGCCTTGCTACGCCCTCGGTTGGTTCTCACAGACCCGTTCGAGACCGTTGACTTCCACGGTGAGCGCGGTCAGTTCCGCGGCGAGCTGTCCAAACTCGTCGAGGTGTGCGAGCTCGCGGAAGGACCGGGGCAGGACGTCGAGTTCAGGCCGGCCGGCATCGAGGACATGAGGAAGCTCTACCAGGAGGCCACCGTCGTGGTGTACCCCTCCCTTTTCGACGAGCCCATGGGCCTTGCCCCCCTGGAGGCGATGTGCGCGGCCCGCCCCGTGGTGGCCACCGGTGTGGGAGGGCTGGGTGAAGGCGGCAGCAAGCTGGTCGCTCTTGACAAGAAAGACGAGAAAGGCGAGGAAGTGGAGGAGCTGGCGTCTCGCTTCGCCGACGAGTTGTGGCCCCTGCTCACCGAGCCTTCGCTGGCCAGGAAGGCTGGTTGTATGGCCCGCGAGCACGTCGTTGGCCACTTCGACCTGGAGCAGGTGTACGTCAAACCGATGCTTGCCGAGTACCGGCGCCTCCTGGGGCCGGACCCCGACGCCTACGAGTGCGACATCCCCCAGCCTTCCGGCAGCCCCGAGACCCTTGACACACCTTCCCTGTCCACTTCCACGGTCACAGACTGACCCGCGAGGACCAGGCCACGCACCGTCATCGGCCACTGCGGTACCGGGCGTACGTGCAGCGTTCGGCTGGTGATGTCGGGCTTGAGGCCGAGTAGGGCGGACAGCACTGCCACGCCTGAAGCCGCCGACCAGCCCTGTGGGCGGCAGGCGGCCGGGTAGGCGAGCGGCGCGGGGGAGTCCTCGGTGCGGGCATCGCCCGCGTACAGCTCGGGCATGCGGTACGAGAAGTAGGTGGCGGCGTCCAGCAGACCGTCCACCAGTCGGCTCGCCTCCTCGTGGCGACCGGTCGCGCACAGCCCCTTTATGGCGATCGCGGTGTCGTGGGTCCACACCGAACCCCCGTGATAGCTCAGCGGGTTGAAACCGGGCACGGCGGCCGACCGGCTGCGTAGCCCCCAGCCGGAGTTGAGTTCGTCGTCCGCCAGCCAGGCGGACACGTCGCGGCAGCCCTCGGCGTCGAGGATGCCGGTCGACAACAACTGGCCCATGTTCGACGCCGGACCGCTCACCGGGGTGAGTCCGTGTCCCACGGCGATGGCCACATAGCGCGATGCGGGGCCATGCCGTGCGGGTATCCAGAACGAGTCGGCAAACCGTTTCCGCAGGGATTCCGCCCAGCTGAGCAGGCGTTGGGCGGCCTCGTGGTGGCCACGGCTGTTCAGTAGTGAGGCTAGCCCCACGGCCGCCTCGTACGCGTATCCCTGTACTTCGCAGAGAGCCAGCGGGGGTTCGATGCGCCGGCCCTCGGCGTCGCGCACCGCGTCGTCGCTGTCCTTCCATGACTGGTGGCGCAGCCCTCCGGCACGTGGGTAGTAGCGCAGCAGACCGTCCTCGTCACGGCTGCTGGACTTCACGACCCAGTCCATGGCGCGCTCCGCGTAGGGCAGCAGAGCGTCCACCTGTGCGTCGGACAGACCCCAGTGCCAGGCTTCGACCAGCAGCGTCACGAACAGCGGTGTGGCGTCCACCGATCCGTAGTAGTACGCGGGCAGAAACAGCCCGTGGCCGTGTTGGGCCTCCGCCGGACGCAGTTCGTGCAGGATCCTGCCGGGTGCCTCTTCGCGGTGGTGGTCGTGCACGCGCCCCTGTCGGCGGGCCAGTGCCCAGAGAGTGCCGCGGGCCAGATCCGTGCCCAGCGGCAGCATCATCCTCGCCGACCAGATCGAGTCCCGGCCGAAGAGCGTGAGATACCACGGGCAGCCGGCGGCGATGAACTGGTCCTCGGGGCCAGTGTCGGCGGTGCGCTGAGGATCGGCGAGGCGCAGCGCACGAAGATCACCGAGACCTCGTCTGACCAGCCCCATCAGCCGTCGGTCGCCGGTGATCAACGGGTCCTTCCAGGGCGCGGGGGTGCTGGGAGCCACGGGGTGTCCCGGAGGCGTCGGCACCGCGCGGCCGGTGACGGCGAGCTCGACCTGCCAGCTCTCTCCTGGTCGCAGAAGCACCAGGGGCCAGGTCATGGTTCCCCCTTCGGGGCCCCCGGACGTCTCGGGCTTCGTGCCGGACACGACGTTGATGCGGGCACGGCCGCTGGGGGAGCGCCAGGCGAGAGAGGCCCGGGCCGCCGTGCAGCGCACAACAGGGCGGCTGTGTCCGCGCTTGACGTCGGCGATGTCCGCGAGGTCCGACGCGGCGGCCAGCTGTACGTGCAACCGGCGTTCGGCGGTGCCGATGTTGCGCAGGGAAATGGTTTCGCCGGCACCGGCGGTCCGGATGCGCTCGACGATCAGCGTCGGGTCGTCGGTCCGGTCCCTTGGATAGCGGTGGACCGCGGTGAACCTCACCTGGTGCGGGCCGAGGGGCTGGACGCCTATGGGTTCGGGTTCACGTTCGTCGAGGAGCAGGCACAGGGTGTGCAGCAGTCGGCGGTCGTGGTCGTAGAAACCCTCTGCTCGTATGCCTCTCAACTGCCCGTCACGGGACGAAGCGGCGAAGGCCGGGGCGGCGACGCAGAAGACGACGTCGTGAAGCAGCGGCTGCAGAGCCCGGGGTGCTGAAGAATCCGTGGATTCAAACACGGGGCGGGTCTTCCCCGTCAGCGACAGTCTCATTCACGTACCGCCCCCGCGCAGGCCCTCGCAAGGCCGTGTGCTCAGGGCGAGCGGTGGTGCGCCGGGCAGAAGACGCTCACTCCCAGCGGAAGAACCTCCCAGCCGCCCCCAGCCCCACAACAGCCCAAACCCCCAGAATCCCCAGATCCCCCCAAGGCATCCCCGCCCCCTGCTGCAACACATCCCGCAACCCGTCCGACAGGGCAGAGATCGGCAGCAACCCCAGCACGTCCTGAACCCCCGCCGGGTACTTGTCCATCGGCACGATCACCCCGCCGCCGACGAGCAGCAGCAGGAACACCAGGTTCGCGGCGGCCAGCGTGGCCTCCGCCTTCAGGGTGCCGGCCATCAGCAGGCCGAGGCCGGAGAAGGCCGCCGTGCCGAGGATCAGGAGCAGGAACACCGCGAGGGGGTTGCCGTGCGGGGACCAGCCCAGGGCGAAGGCGATCGCCGTCAGCAGGATGATCTGGAGGATCTCCGTGACGAGCACCGCCGCCGTCTTCGCGGTCATCAGGCCCCAGCGGGGGAGCGGCGAGGACGCGAGGCGCTTCAGGACGCCGTAGCGGCGTTCGAAGCCCGTGGCGATGGCCTGGCCTGTGAACGCCGTCGACATCACGGCCAGGGCGAGGATGCCAGGGGTGAGGAAGTCGACGGACTTGCCCTTGCCGGTGTCGACGATGTCCACCGAGCTGAACAGGACCAGGAGGAGGGTCGGGATGACCACCGTGAGGAGGAGCTGCTCGCCGTTCCGTAGGAGCATCTTCGTTTCGAGGGCCGCCTGTGCCGCGATCATGCGGGGGAGGGGGGCCGCCCCCGGTGCGGGCGCATAAGTCGCCGTGGTCATGAGCGCAGCTCCTTGCCGGTCAGCTCCAAGAAAACGTCCTCCAGGGTGTGCCGTTCGACCGAGATCTTCTCCGGCATCACCCCGTGCTGCGCGCACCAGGAGGTGACCGTGGCGAGCAGTTGGGGGTCGACCTTGCCGCCGACGCGGTAGGAGCCCGGGGTCAGTTCGGCGGCCGTGGAGTCGGCCGGGAGGGCCTTCAGGAGGGAGCCGACGTCGAGGCCGGGGCGGCCGCTGAAGCGGAGCGTGTTCTCGGCCCCGCCGCGGCACAGGTCCTCGGGGGAGCCGTGCGCGATGACCTTGCCGGCGTCGATGATCGCCACGTCGTCGGCCAACTGCTCGGCCTCGTCCATGTGATGGGTCGTGAGGATCACGGAGACACCGTCCGTGCGCAGGTCCCTGACCAGGTCCCAGGTCGCGCGGCGGGCCTGCGGGTCGAGGCCCGCCGTCGGCTCGTCCAGGAAGACCAGTTCCGGGCGGCCTACGACGGCCATCGCGAGCGCGAGACGCTGCTGCTGGCCGCCGGACAGGCGCCGGTACGTCGTGCGGCCGCAACTGCCGAGCCCCAGGCGCTCGATGAGCGCGTCCACGTCCAGCGGGTGCGCGTGCAGCTTGGCGATGTGGCGGAGCATCTCGTCGGCGCGGGCGCCCGAGTAGACACCGCCGGACTGGAGCATCACGCCGATTCTGGGGCGCAGCGCGGCGGACTCGCGGACCGGGTCGAGGCCCAGGACGCGCACCGTGCCGGAATCCGGCCTCCGGTACCCCTCGCAGGTCTCGACCGTGGTCGTCTTGCCCGCCCCGTTGGGACCGAGCACCGCGGTGACGCCCGCATCGGCCTCCAGGTCGAGGCCGTTCACCGCGGTCTTCGTGCCGTACCGCTTCACCAGGGCCTGGACCTGGAGCACGGGCTCACTTCGCATGGGCCCGAGTCTAGGTACGCGGCCCGCGCCTCAGGCGGGCGGGTGCGGGATCTCCCCCGGACGGGATCTCCTCCTCACGGGGGCGGTGCAGGGGCAGCCACCGTTCCGCGTACGCCACGGCGTCCGCCACCGGGAACAGCCGGGCGTCGGCCGCGCCCACCTTCCCCCGGAGGACCGGACGGTCCCGTTCGAAGTCGTGGCCCAGTTCGTCGAAGCGGTCGGAGGTGATCGACACCTCGGTCACCGTCTCCCAGCCGTCCGGTCCGGGGCGGCCGACCTGGACCAGTGGGGACGGGACGCGGTACTCGGCGAGATGGAAGCTCGTGCAGGCGTCGTAGCCCGCGCCGAGCAGTAGCACGCGCGCGTGGAGGGCCTCCAGGCGGGCCAGCGGACTGCGCTCGCCGAGCCGGCAGTCGGTCGCGTGGCCGGCGACTATCTCGCTCGCGCGCGGGCCGAGCGCCGCGAACGACGTCTGCGGGTGCGCGGAGCGCTCGGCGCCGGGCCAGGTGCGGACGGTCTCCGGGAGCACGCCGACGCCGCGGGAGGGCGTGACGAGGGGGTCGTAGGACGGCATGGAGGTGCGGATGGTGTCCCACCACTCGCGGGGGACCGGCGGGTTTCCCCAGTGGGCCGGGTCAGAGAGGTCGCCGGTCTGGGTGGGGACGACCAGGGTGCCGTCCGGGGTGAGGGCGTCGAGGAGTCCCTGGACGAGCGACACGGCGCCTCCGCAGACCCATCCGAGGGAGCTGAGGGAGGTGTGCGCGAGGAGGGTCTCGCCGGGGCGGACGCCCAGCTCGCGCAGTTGTGCGGCGGCTGTGTCCCGGGTGACAAGTGGGCCGGTGGGAGGGGGTGTGGGCATGGTCGTGGAGTGTCCTCGAAGGGGGTGCGTGGCGCCAGTGAATTGATCGATCAAAGATCGTTCCCGCAGGTCAGATTAGGTATGCCTAAGTGATGCAGCGCACCGTCCATCCGCCGGACGCGGGTTGCCTGCCTCTGAGGAATTACGCAACAATGGCGTTGTGAAAAACGTTGGCGAGGCTCCGCAGGAGGAACTCGCGACCGGTGAGCGGTCCACCCGCAACCGTGTCGCGCGCTCCATCCTGGACCACGGCCCGTCGACCGTGGCCGACCTCGCCGGCCGGCTGGGGCTGACCCAGGCCGCCGTACGCCGTCATCTCGACGCACTCGTCGCCGACGACGTCGTGGAAGCACGTGAGCAGCGGGTCTACGGAGCGCGCACGCGCGGCCGTCCCGCGAAGGTGTTCGCCCTGACCGACTGCGGTCGCGACGCCTTCGACCAGTCCTACGACAAGCTCGCCGCGGACGCGCTGCGCTGGATCGCGGCGCGCGAGGGCGGGGACGAGGCCGTCGTGGCCTTCGCCCGTGACCGCATGGCCGCCCAGGCCATCGCCTACCGCAAGGTCGTCGAGGCCGCCGCCCCGGAGAACCGCGCGGAAGCCCTGGCCAAGGCCCTGAGCGTGGACGGGTACGCTGCTACGGCGCGTAGCGCACCGGTCGGTGAGCAGCTCTGCCAGCACCACTGCCCGGTCGCCCATGTCGCCGAGCAGTTTCCGCAGCTGTGCGAGGCGGAGACCGAGCTCTTCTCCCAGCTGCTCGGCACCCATGTCCAGCGACTGGCCACCATCGCCCACGGCGACGGCGTGTGCACCACGTTTATCCCGAAGAACTCGAATACCCCGAAGATTTCCAAGACCGTTTCCGATCCACCGAACACATCTGCACGTACCGCCGGGAGGAACCCCGCATGACGCTCCCCATCGAGGAGACCGCCCACCCCGAGCTTGAGGGCCTGGGCACCTACGAATACGGCTGGGCCGACTCCGACGTGGCCGGTGCCTCCGCGAAGCGCGGCATCAACGAGGACGTCGTCCGGGACATCTCCGGCAAGAAGAGCGAGCCGGAGTGGATGACCAAGCTCCGTCTCAAGGGTCTGCGCCTGTTCGAGAAGAAGCCCATGCCGAACTGGGGCTCCGACCTCTCCGGCATCGACTTCGACAACATCAAGTACTTCGTGCGCTCCACGGAGAAGCAGGCGGAGTCCTGGGAGGACCTGCCCGAGGACATCAAGAACACGTACGACAAGCTCGGCATCCCCGAGGCGGAGAAGCAGCGCCTCGTCGCCGGTGTCGCGGCCCAGTACGAGTCCGAGGTCGTCTACCACCAGATCAACGAAGAGCTCGAGGCGCAGGGTGTCATCTTCATGGACACCGACACCGCGCTGAAGGAGCACCCGGAGCTCTTCAAGGAGTACTTCGGGACCGTCATCCCGGTCGGTGACAACAAGTTCGCGTCGCTGAACAGCGCCGTGTGGTCCGGCGGCTCCTTCATCTACGTGCCGAAGGGCGTGCACGTCGAGATCCCGCTCCAGGCCTACTTCCGTATCAACACGGAGAACATGGGCCAGTTCGAGCGGACGCTGATCATCGTCGACGAGGGCGCCTACGTGCACTACGTCGAGGGTTGTACGGCGCCGATCTACTCCTCGGACTCCCTGCACTCCGCGGTGGTCGAGATCATCGTGAAGAAGGGTGGCCGCTGCCGTTACACGACCATCCAGAACTGGTCGAACAACGTCTACAACCTGGTCACCAAGCGCGCCGTCGCCTACGAGGGCGCGACCATGGAGTGGATCGACGGCAACATCGGCTCCAAGGTGACGATGAAGTACCCGGCCGTCTACCTGATGGGCGAGCACGCCAAGGGCGAGACCCTCTCCATCGCCTTCGCGGGCGAGGGCCAGCACCAGGACGCCGGCTCAAAGATGGTCCACATGGCGCCGAACACGTCGTCCAACATCGTCTCCAAGTCGGTGGCGCGCGGCGGCGGTCGTACGTCCTACCGCGGTCTCGTCGAGATCGGCGAGGGCGCCCACGGCTCCAAGTCGAACGTGCTGTGCGACGCGCTGCTCGTCGACACGATCTCCCGCTCGGACACGTACCCGTACGTGGACGTCCGCGAGGACGACGTGTCCATGGGCCACGAGGCGACCGTCTCCAAGGTCAGCGACGACCAGCTCTTCTACCTGATGAGCCGGGGCATGACCGAGTTCGAGGCGATGGCGATGATCGTGCGCGGCTTCGTCGAGCCGATCGCCAAGGAACTGCCCATGGAGTACGCCCTGGAGCTCAACCGGCTGATCGAGCTCCAGATGGAAGGCTCGGTCGGCTGACCCCGACCGTCTGCCGGCACACTTCTTGATCACAGAAAGCGAGCACTACGACAGCCATGGCTGAGGCTCAGAACTCCACGGTGGGGTCCTCCACCACCGCCGGATCGATCGCGGTGGCCGCCGAGTCGACCGTCGCCACGCGCATGAGCGCGCCCCCCTCCTTCGACGTGGCGGACTTCCCGGTCCCCCACGGCCGCGAGGAGGAGTGGCGGTTCACCCCGCTGGAGCGCCTGCGCGGGCTGCACGACGGCACCGCGGTCGCCACCGGCGACGGCGTGAAGGTCGCCATCGGGACCCCCGAGGGGGTCACCGTGGAGACCGTCGGCCGTGACGACGCGCGGCTCGGCAAGGCGGGCACCCCGGTGGACCGCGTGGCCGCGCAGGCCTACTCGTCCTTCGAGAAGGCCTCGGTCGTGACCGTCCCCAAGGAGACGGTCCTGACCGAGCCGATCCGCATCGCCGTGCACGGCGAGGGCGGCGTCGCCTACGGCCACCAGGTCGTCGAGCTGGGAGCCTTCGCCGAGGCCGTCGTCGTCATCGACCACACCGGTGACGCGGTCCTCGCCGCCAACGTCGACTACATCGTCGGCGACGGCGCCAAGCTCACCGTCGTCTCCGTCCAGGACTGGGACGACAAGGCCGTGCACGTCGGCCAGCACAACGCCCTGATCGGCCGGGACGCCACGTTCAAGTCGTTCGTCGTCACCTTCGGCGGCGACCTCGTACGACTGCACCCGCGCGTGGCCTACGCCGGACCCGGCGGCGAGGCCGAACTGTTCGGCCTGTACTTCACGGACGCCGGCCAGCACCAGGAGCACCGCCTCCTGGTCGACCACAACGTCCCGCACTGCAAGTCCAACGCCGTCTACAAGGGCGCGCTGCAGGGCGAGGGCGCCCACGCGGTGTGGATCGGCGACGTGCTCATCGAGGCCACGGCCGAGGGCACCGACACGTACGAGATGAACCGCAACCTCGTGCTGACCGACGGCGCCCGCGTCGACTCCGTGCCCAACCTGGAGATCGAGACCGGCGAGATCGTCGGCGCCGGACACGCCTCCGCGACCGGCCGCTTCGACGACGAGCAGCTCTTCTACCTGATGGCCCGCGGCATCCCCGCCGACGACGCCCGACGCCTGGTGGTCCGCGGCTTCTTCGCCGAGCTGGTCCAGCAGATCGGTGTCGCCGACATCCAGGAGCGGCTGCTGGAGAAGATCGACGCGGAGCTGGAGGCGTCGGTCTGATGGCCTTCGTACGCGCCTGTGGCCTCGGCGAGCTGGAGGAGGACACCCCGAAGCGGGTGGAACTCGACGGCACGCCGGTCTCGGTCGTGAAGACCGGAGGAGAGGTGTTCGCGATCAACGACATCTGCTCGCACGCGAACGTCTCGCTCTCCGAGGGCGACGTGGAGGACTGCCAGATCGAGTGCTGGCTGCACGGCTCCGCGTTCGACCTGCGCACCGGCAAGCCGTCCGGCCTTCCCGCCACGCGCCCCGTACCCGTTTACCCCGTACAGATCGAAGGGGGCAGCGTCCTCGTTGACGTACGCGCCTCCCTCACCCAGGAGTCCTGAGGAACCCATGGCAACGCTTGAAATCCACGACCTGCACGTCACCGTCGAGGCCGACAACGCCACGAAGGAGATCCTCAAGGGCGTCGACCTCACCGTGAAGCAGGGCGAGACCCACGCCATCATGGGCCCGAACGGCTCCGGCAAGTCGACCCTCGCCTACTCGCTCGCGGGCCACCCGAAGTACACGGTCACCGGCGGCACCGTCACCCTCGACGGCGAGGACGTCCTGGAGATGTCCGTCGACGAGCGCGCCCGCGCCGGCCTGTTCCTCGCGATGCAGTACCCGGTCGAGGTCCCCGGTGTGTCCGTCTCCAACTTCCTCCGCACGTCCGCCACGGCCATCCGCGGTGAGGCCCCCAAGCTGCGTACGTGGGTGAAGGAGGTCAAGGAGACCATGGAGCGCCTCTCCATGGACCCGGCCTTCGCCGAGCGCAACGTCAACGAGGGCTTCTCCGGCGGTGAGAAGAAGCGCCACGAGATCCTTCAGCTGGAGCTGCTCAAGCCGAAGATCGCGATCCTCGACGAGACCGACTCCGGCCTGGACGTCGACGCCCTGCGCGTCGTCTCCGAGGGCGTCAACCGCGTCCGCGAGACCGGCGAGGTCGGCACCCTGCTGATCACGCACTACACGCGCATCCTGCGCTACATCAAGCCCGACTTCGTGCACGTCTTCTCCGGCGGCAGGATCGTCGAGTCCGGCGGCGCCGAGCTCGCCGACAAGCTGGAGAACGAGGGCTACGAGGCCTACACGAAGGGTGGCGTATCAGCGTGACAGTGGCCCGCCAGGGGCTTTCCGGCCTCCTCGACACCGAGGCGATCCGCAAGGACTTCCCCATCCTGGACCGCACGGTCCACGACGGTAAGAAGCTCGTGTACCTGGACAACGCGGCGACCTCGCAGAAGCCGCGCCAGGTGCTCGACGCCCTGAACGAGTACTACGAGCGCTACAACGCCAACGTCCACCGCGGTGTGCATGTGCTCGCCGAGGAGGCCACGGCGCTGTACGAGGGCGCGCGCGACAAGGTCGCGACGTTCATCAACGCGCCGAGCCGCGACGAGGTGATCTTCACCAAGAACGCCTCCGAGTCGCTCAACCTCGTTGCGAACATGCTGGGTTGGGCCGACGAGCCCTACCGCGTGGACCACGAGACCGAGATCGTCATCACGGAGATGGAGCACCACTCCAACATCGTGCCGTGGCAGCTGCTCTCGCAGCGCACGGGCGCGAAGCTGAAGTGGTTCGGCCTCACGGACGACGGCCGCCTCGACCTCTCCAACATCGACGAGATCATCACGGAGAAGACGAAGATCGTCTCCTTCGTCCTGGTGTCGAACATCCTCGGCACGGTCAACCCGGTCGAGAAGATCGTGCGCCGTGCGCAGGAGGTCGGGGCCCTGGTCCTGATCGACGCCTCGCAGGCCGCGCCCCACATGCCGCTGGACGTGCAGGCCCTCCAGGCCGACTTCGTGGCCTTCACCGGCCACAAGATGTGCGGCCCGACGGGCATCGGCGTCCTCTGGGGCCGCCAGGAGCTGCTCGAAGACCTCCCCCCGTTCCTGGGTGGCGGCGAGATGATCGAGACCGTGTCGATGCACTCGTCGACATACGCTCCCGCGCCGCACAAGTTCGAGGCGGGTACCCCGCCGATCGCCCAGGCGGTCGGTCTGGGCGCGGCGATCGACTACCTGTCGGCGATCGGCATGGACAAGATCCTCGCCCATGAGCACGCGCTGACCGAGTACGCGGTGAAGCGCCTGCTGGACGTCCCCGACCTGCGGATCATCGGCCCCACCACGGCCGAGGACCGAGGCGCGGCGATCTCCTTCACGCTGGGTGACATCCACCCGCACGACGTGGGCCAGGTGCTGGACGAGGAAGGCATCGCGGTCCGGGTCGGCCACCACTGCGCCCGCCCCGTCTGCCTGCGCTACGGAATTCCTGCGACCACGCGAGCGTCGTTCTATCTGTACTCCACGCCGGCCGAGATCGACGCACTGGTCGACGGTCTGGAGCACGTACGGAACTTCTTCGGCTGAGGGGCTGGCTGGAATCGTGAAGCTGGATTCGATGTACCAGGAAGTCATCCTGGACCACTACAAGCACCCGCACGGCCGGGGCTTGCGGGATGGCGACGCCGAGGTGCACCACGTCAACCCGACGTGCGGCGACGAGATCACGTTGCGCGTGAAGTACGACGGCGAGCAGATCACGGACATCTCCTACGAGGGCCAGGGCTGCTCCATCAGCCAGGCATCGGCCTCCGTACTGAACGACCTCCTCGTCGGCAAGGAGCTGTCCGAGGCGCAGAAGATCCAGGAGACCTTCCTGGAGCTGATGCAGTCCAAGGGCAGGATCGAGCCCGACGACGCGATGGAGGAGGTGCTGGAGGACGCGATCGCGTTCGCCGGCGTCTCCAAGTACCCGGCACGGGTGAAGTGCGCCCTCCTCAGCTGGATGGCGTGGAAGGACGCGACGGCCCAGGCCCTGGGCGGAGCCGACTCCGACGCGGAAAGGAAGACGGCATGAGTGACACCGAGACCATGGAGATCAAGCCCGCCTCCGAGGAAGAGGTCCGCGAGGCCCTCCTCGACGTCGTCGACCCCGAACTGGGCATCGACGTCGTCAACCTCGGCCTGATCTACGGCGTGCACATCGACGACGCCAACATCGCCACCATCGACATGACCCTGACCTCGGCGGCCTGCCCGCTGACGGACGTCATCGAGGACCAGGCCAAGTCCGCGACGGACGGCCTCGTCAACGAACTCCGCATCAACTGGGTGTGGATGCCGCCGTGGGGCCCCGACAAGATCACGGACGACGGCCGGGATCAGCTTCGGGCGTTGGGGTTCAACGTCTGAGAACGTGTGAGCCTGCCTGAGCAGCTCTGAGCCTTCGGGTTCACCGGAACGGCCATACCTTTGGGGTATGGCCGTTTCTTTGCATCACATCGTCGTCGACACGCACGATCTGCCGGGGCTCGCTCGTTTCTGGTGCGGGGTGCTGGACTGGCGGGTGCTGTCCGAGAAACCGCGTGAAGTGGTCATCGGGCCAGGGGAGTTCGCGGAGACCGGCATCTGCTTCATGCCGGTGAGTGAGCCGAAGACCGTCAAGAACCGGCTCCACTTCGACCTCGCCCCGGACGACCAGGAGGCCGAGGTCGAGCGGATCCTCGCGCTGGGCGCGCGGCGGGTCGACATCGGGCAGGGCGAGGCCGTGGGCTGGGTGGTGCTCGCCGACCCTGAGGGCAACGAGTTCTGCGTCCTGCGGCCCAAGGCCTCGCTGATCGCCTTTCGTGACGCGCCCGCCTGATTGAACCCCCTGGTTGAGCCCGCCTAGTCGAGCCCCGCCACCAACCGGAACGCCGAGTCCGACCGGTACAGGGTGCTGTCCTGGTAGCGGTCCAGCCTGAGCTGGAAGTCCTGGTGGCGGAGGAAGCGGCCCGGGTAGTTGACCGACTCCAGCATCACCGCGCCGGAGTAGGGCGACGGGCGGGGGCAGAAGGTGGCGTCCTGTTTGAAGAGGGGGGAGCCGTCGTTGCGTTCCGCGCGGAGGATGAAGTTGCGATGGCGGAGGTAGGTGCCGTTGGCCGTCGTGAAGGAGTAACAGGAGCTGTTCGCAAGGCCCTTGACCACTTTGAAGGTGGCGGCGCGGCGGGCCGCGGCGGAGTCGGCCGGGTTGAGCTTGACGAAGTCGCCGCTCACCTGCCAGTAGCGGTCCGGGTAGTTGACCGAGCGGACCGACTTCCAGGCGGTGGAGGACGAGGAGCCCGAGGACCCGTGCGAGCCGGATGAACTCCCGTGGGACGACGTCGACTTGGCGGGTGACGGCGCTTTCGCGGAGGGCTTCGACGAGCTGTGTTCCGCGGTGGCGGGGGGCGTGGTGGTGCTCGGCGCCTTCGTCGAGGTCGGCTTGTGCTCGTCGGGCGTCGGCGTGCCCTGTTTCGACGGGGACGCGAACGAGAGCAGGCCGGGGCCGTCCGCGCCGGCCGGTGCCGTCGGGTCCGCCTTCTTCGTGCGTGACGTGTCGTCAGTTTGCTTGTCCGTCACGACGATTGCCGTGACGCACACGACGATCGTGGTGACGACGAGCGCCCCGGCCAGATAGAGCCGGCGGGTTCCGGGGGCTCGGGAGGTGTCGGGTGTCCAGCTGTTCTCCCAGGGGGAGTTGGGGGAAGGCGGGGGTGGACTGTCTGGCATGCGCTGTTCCTCCAGCGGCGCCCATGGCGACGGCCGTGACCGTGAAAGCCAGGTGTGTGAACGGTGAAACAGTAGTGGAGTGAGAGGTGTCCGAGCAGCTGTTTCAGTGAGCGGTTTCTACGGGATTCCGTTATGTACACTCGTACACATGGGATTCCTGATGCTCCTCACGGCGATCGCCGCGGAGGTGGGCGGCACCACCGCCATGAAGTTCAGCCACGGCTTCAGCCGGCTGTGGCCGTCGGTCCTCACGGTCCTCGGATACGTGCTCTCCTTCGCGCTGCTCGCGCAGACGCTGAAGTCCATGTCGGTCGGTACGGCCTACGCGATCTGGGCGGGCCTCGGCACCGCCGCCATCGTGGGGATCGGGACGGTGTTCCTCGGCGAGGGCATGACCCTCGCGAAGGCCGCCGGCATCACGCTGATCATCGTCGGGGTCGTGGTCCTCAACCTCGGCGGTGCGCACTGATGGCCGGGGGAGGCACGTACTGATGGTCAAGGGAGGCACGTACTGATGGCCCGGCGTTACGACCCCGAGCGGCGGCAGCGGATCATCGACGCGGCGATCCGGGTGGTCGGGGAGAAGGGCATCGCGGGCCTCAGCCACCGTTCCGTCGCCGCCGAGGCCGATGTTCCGCTCGGCTCGACGACGTACCACTTCACGACCCTCGACGAGCTGATGGTCGCCGCCCTGCGCCAGGCCAACGAGGCCTTCGCCAAGGTGATCGCCTCGCGGGGTGGTCTTGAGGACCCGCGGACCGACCTGGCCGGGGAGTTGGCCGGCTGGGTGGGGGAGTGGCTCGCGGGTGACCGCACGGGCGTCGAGCTGGAGTACGAGCTGTACCTCGCAGCCCTGCGCCGCCCCGCCCTGCGCCCCGTCGCCGACGAGTGGGCCCGTGACCTCGCCGACCAACTGGCCCGGCGGACCGACCCGGTGACCGCGCGGGCGCTCGTCGCGCTGATCGACGGGATCTGTCTGCAGGTGCTGCTGACGGGCGCGGCGTACGACGAGGAGTATGCGCGGGAGGTGCTGGGGCGGGTGATTCCGTGAACTCTTCGACCCCCACCGGGTAAACCGGGTAACAGGAGCCGACACGGCGGCAGGTCGACGCCGTCGACGAAGCCCACGCTCAGCATCACCAAGACGACTACACCGAGATCAGCGTCCTCCTGACCGTCGGGTGATCGCCCTGGCCTATGTCAGGAGCGGCACCCTCAAGGCACCCCCGCTGCCGTACCACGAGCCCGTGCGTGTCGTTCCCTGAGACGCCTCGCGCACGAGTTGGTCCCCGCCGCCCCCGCCAGGTTAGGTTTCCCTCATGACCGACACGACCGCACCTCGCACCACCGGCGCCGTTGCCGCCGGGCTCGCCACCGTCGCCGCCGACGGGACCGTTCTCGACACCTGGTTCCCCGCGCCCGAACTGTCCGCCGAACCCGGGCCCGCCGGTACGGAGAGCCTGTCCGCCGAGCGTGCCGTGGAGCTGCTCGGTGAGGGTGCGGCCAAGGCGATCGGCCCTGACGTCCGCCGGGGCGTCGAGGTCATCGCGGTCCGCACGGTCATCGCCTCCCTCGACGACAAGCCGCTCGACGCGCACGACGTGTACCTGCGCCTGCACCTCCTCTCGCACCGGCTGGTCAAGCCGCACGGCCAGAGCCTGGACGGCATGTTCGGCTTCCTCGCCAACGTCGCCTGGACCTCGCTCGGCCCGGTCGCCGTGGACGACGTCGAGAAGGTGCGGCTGAACGCGCGCGCCGAGGGTCTGCACCTCCAGGTGACGTCCATCGACAAGTTCCCGCGCATGACGGACTACGTGGCCCCGAAGGGCGTCCGCATCGCCGACGCCGACCGGGTCCGCCTGGGCGCGCACCTCGCCGAGGGCACGACCGTCATGCACGAGGGCTTCGTCAACTTCAACGCCGGCACGCTCGGCACGTCGATGGTCGAGGGCCGGATCTCCGCCGGTGTCGTGGTCGGCGACGGCTCGGACATCGGCGGCGGCGCGTCCACGATGGGCACGCTGTCCGGCGGCGGGAACGTCCGTATCACCATCGGCGAGCGCTGTCTGGTCGGCGCCGAGGCGGGCGTCGGGATCGCGCTCGGCGACGAGTGCGTCGTCGAGGCCGGCCTCTACGTCACCGCCGGCACCCGCGTCACGATGCCCGACGGCCAGATCGTCAAGGCCCGCGAACTCTCCGGCGCCTCCAACATCCTCTTCCGCCGCAACTCGGTCACCGGCACGGTCGAGGCCCGCCCGAACAACGCGGTCTGGGGCGGCCTGAACGAGATCCTGCACAGCCACAACTAGCGGTTCGCGCAGGTGAGTCGAGCGCCTTCCCGTTCGCCGGGAGGGCGCTCGCTCATGTCCGTACGGCCGCCGCGAACTCCGCCAGCGCGACGAAGTCCCCCTCGCGCAGCCCGAGTCGGGGATTCACGTGGTGCAGCAGCGCCGGGCCCGCGTGGCGGGCGGTCACGAACACACCGTCGGGCGCGCTCTGTTCATCGTCCACCCAGGCGAACGGGCGGCCCCCGGCGTACGCCACGATCGTCTCCGTCTTCCAGTGCACCCCGTCGGGCCGCTCGGCGAACAGCCCGGTGCCGAAGTCGACGTAGGGCAGCTCGGGCAGGGGGTGTGCGAGGCGGGCGGAAATTTCTCGTGCCGGCAGGCATAGCGGCCGTGATCCGCGCGCGTCCCAAGGGGCACAGGGGGCGGGGCATCGTGTGCCGTCGGGGAAGTGAGTGAAGGTGACGATGGATGCCGAAGGGCTGGAAGGTTTCCGGGACTTCGTGGACAACAGGTCGTCGGCGCTGCTGAGGACCGCCGTGCTGCTCAGCGGGGGAGACCGGTACGCCGGTGAGGATCTGCTGCAGAACGCGCTGGCCAAGGCGGCCGGGCGGTGGGAGCGGATCGACGAACCCGAGGCGTACGTACGGCAGATCCTCTACCGGCAGCAGGTCAGCCGGTGGCGGCTGAAGTGGCGAAGACGCGAACTGACCGTCGCCGAACCGCCGGAGACCCGCGCGGACGCGGACGCCTCGTCCGCCGCCGAGCTGCGCGTCGTGATGCGCGAAGCGCTGTCCCGGCTCACCGCCCGCCAGCGCACCGTCCTCGTGCTGCGCTACTTCGAGGACCTGCCGGAGGCCGAAGTGGCCCGGCTGCTGGGCTGTTCCGTCGGCACCGTACGGTCCACCACCCACCGTTCCCTGGCCCGACTGCGCGTCCTCGCACCGGAGTTGGCCGCCCTGGGCCCGGCCGGCACCGAGCTCGGGTCCTCCCGTGACCACTCGCCCGTGGAGGTCCGCCCGTGAACGTCGACGATCTCCTGCGCGACACGTTGCGCGAGCAGGCCGCCGAACAGCCCCCGGCGGGACCGGGGTTCGCCGACTGGGTGCTCGCCGTCCGAAGGCGCCGCCGTACCCGAAGGCTCGTGACCGTCGTCGCCGCCACGGTCGCCGTGGTCGCCGTCGCAGTCGGCGTGCCGATGCTCAACTCGGGGAAGGGCGACGTCCGTCCGTCGGGTGTCGTGGACCCGGACAGGACGAGCGCGCGCCCGGACCAGTCGCCGCCGCGCGAGCTGATCGCCGCCGGGAACACGGCACTTGCCGCTTATTACATCCCGACCACGGTCAAGAAGTCGGCCACGGAGAAGGTCACCGAGCGCACCTACTGGCTGTTCGACCGCAAGAGCGGCGCCTACGTGAAGGCCCCCAAGTGGTCGTTCGTCGCCGTCGCCCCGGGCATGAGGACCGCCGCCGTCCTGGAGCGCACCCTGCCCGCCTCCCGGATCGGCCTGCTCGACCTGGCCACCGGCGAGGTGAAGCGCTGGATCCAGGTCGGTCACAAGGTCGGTGGCCTGTCGTTCTCTGCCGACGGCCGGAAACTGGTCGCGACGACCTACACCTACAACCCCGACGCGAACTTCCAGCCGGCGGACCCCAACGTCGGGGAGCCCGAAAAGCCGTCGAGCCGCACCGGTTTCTACGTCTTCGACGTGGCCTCCGGCGAGGGCACCTGGGGCGGGGTCGCGGTCGGCGGCCAGCGGGCGGACGGCCTGAGCACCCTCGTCAACAACCGCCAGGACTTCGCCTTCACCTCCGACGACAGACACGTCTGGGCCGGCATCCCCTCGGGCGAAGTCAACAAGCTGTTCTACGACTTCACCGGCGCCGAGGTCCCCGCACCGGAGAACGGCAGCAAGTACCTGGTCTCGTACATCGACGCGGGACTGTCCCCCGACGGCAAGCACGTCGCCGGTGACTTCGCGGGGGAGACGTGGACCACCTCGTCGTACGTCATCGACTCCGCCACCGGCGAGAAGACCGAGATCCACGGGCAGGAACTGCTCGCCTGGGCCGACGACACGTCGCTCATCGCCTGGGACATCGGGAAGGGGGATTCGGGGGCGGGGAAGAGCGAGTTCCATGCGCGGCTCGTGCTGGTCACCATGGGCAGCGACAAGGAGGTACCGCTGAGCGGCTTCCTGGGGGGCAGCACGGACGTCAGCGCCGGACGGTGGAAGCCCGTCTTCGCCCAACGCTGAGAGTCCGGGGCCGACTTGGCCCCGGTCCGGTCACCCGGCGATGAACTCCTCGTACGCCGCCCGCAGCCCGTCGGCCGCATCCCGGCCGGCGGGCCGCAGCGGGGCCCGGACCGAACCCCCGGGCAGGCCCAGCGAGTTGAGCAGCGCCTTGACCGTCACCGTGCCGGGCAGCCCCGCCGACATCATCAACTCGATGAGCGGCGTGGCGCGTTGCTGGAGGCGGGTGGACACGGGGGTGTCGCCCGCCTCGAACGCGTCCAGGATCGCCCGGAGTCGAGCCGGGACGACGTTCGCGACCGTGCTCACATAACCCGCCCCGCCCACCGCGTACAGCGCGAGGATGTGTTCGTCGCACCCCGCGTAATACGCCAACTCCGTTCTGCCCAGCACCTTCTGGGCGCCGAGGAAGTCGTAGGAACAGTCCTTGACCGCGACGATCCTGGGGTGCTCGGCGAGCCGGATCATGGTCTCCGGTTCGATACGGGTGCCGGTGCGGCCCGGGATGTCGTAGAGGACGAGAGGGAGGCCGGACGCGTCGGCGACCTCGCGGAAGTGCGCCTCCAGGGCGTCCTGCGGGGGCCTGCTGTAGTACGGCGAGACCACCAACACCCCGTCCGCGCCCGCCTTTTCGGCCTGGAGGGCGAGTTCCACGGTGTGCCGGGTGTCGGAGGTGCCGACGCCCGAGACGAGGGGGACCCGGTCGCCGACGGCCTCGCGGACGGCGGTGATGAGAGCCGCCTTCTCCGCGTCCGTCGTGGTCGGCGACTCACCCGTCGTCCCGGACAGCACGAGCCCGTCACAGCCCTCCGACACCAGCCGCTCGGCGAGGAGTTGGGCACCGGGGAGGTCGAGCCCCCCGGCCTCGGTGAAGGGGGTGACCATCGCGCACAGGGCGCGGCCGAAGGGGGGAGGGGCGGAGCGGGCTGAGGTCGTCATGGGAGTAGTCTCGGCAGATCAATAGTGAAGCACCACTTAATTCTTCTACCGGGTATTGATAAGAAGTGCTGCGTAATGAGGGTGCGTGGCAAGGGGAGGCGCGGAGACGGGGGCGGCCCCTGCCAACCCCCTGCCCTCAAGGCCCTATGTCCAATTGACCCCCTCATGGGTCACCATGGCCAGGAAGGTCACAGACGTGGGAAGTCGATCCACCCCTGGTCACGGGAGGCGTCATGAAGCTCGGCAAGGCACTGGCCACCGGAGTCGCCGAAGAGCGGCCGCAGATCCACGAGGAAGAGCTCGAACTCCCCGAGGGGATCGCGGAGTTCACGGAGGAGAAGGCGCCCGAAGAGGTACCGGCCGCCCGATGAGGCTGCGGCTCCCCGAGGAACGCCCGACGGAGCCGCCGACCGGATTCAAGATCGCCCACCCGGTGCTGTCCCAGGACGGCACCCGGGCCGGGTTCACCGGTGTGTCGCTGGGCGGCGCGCTGCCGTACGGAGTCGTGGCCGACGCGTCCTGCGTGTACGGCCGCCGGCACCGTTCGCCCGCGCGACTCTGCGACTGCGGCTTCCACTGTGTGCACGAACGGGCGGCTGCGGAAGCCCTGTTGTGCACCGCCGAGCACCGCGCGGCGGTCCTCCTCGACATCACCGTGCTCGGCACCTACATCCGCTTCGAACTCGGCTTCCGCTACGCCCGCCAACGCGTCCGCACCGCCACCGTCGGCCCCTGCGCCTGCGGCGCCCGGTCCGTCGCCCTCGCCGACGCCGGTTGGGGCAGGCCCGGCTGGCGCGCCCTGGCCGCCGCATGCGCGGGCTGCGTCCGCAGTCGTACGTCCGTCTCGCTCGCCGAGTTCGCCCGACTGGCCGGGGACGGGCTGCGGGTGGTGGCGGGGAGCGGCGGCCCAGGAGGCCTGGGAGATCCAGGAGACCCGGCGGCGACCGTCGACCCCGGACTTCCCGAAGGGCTCGGTGTGCCCGAACTCGTCGCGGAGGCCGCCCTGTTGCAGGCTCGGCTGGACTGGTTCCAGAGCCGGTTGGCCCGGCTGGAAGGGAGCGGGGGACAGTAACAGGGCGGGCCTTGACCTCAACTTTGGTCGAGGTTGAAGGCTGGTCGGTACAGACACTCGTGCCGATCAGTGGAGGCCCGCATGACCCGCCGTACCGACTCCCACCCCGACCTCGCCGACCCCCGGGTCGGCGCCCCCATCTTCAGCACCTGGCGGGTAGGGACGCCGCTGCGCCAACGGCAGTCCGTCGAGGCGATCGCGGGCGCCTGGGAACGCCGCCCCTGGCCCGCCGGTGACCTCCTCGGCTACCACGTGTACACCGGCCACGACTCCTCCACCCTGCTGCACTACTCGCAATGGACGAGCGAGCCGGCGTACGAGACCTTCGTCAAGACCCACCGCCAGGAGCGTGTCGACGAGATCGGCACCGCCGTACCGGCCATCGAGCGACTCGGCCTCGGCCGCTACCGCCACTACCGCAGCGGTGGCCCGGCGGACCGGGGCGGCCGTGTCCCCGGATGCGTCGTGATCGTCGACGTGGAGTTCGAGGGCCCCGACCCCGACCGCCAACGCGCCTGGGTGGACGCCGTGTTCGAGGCCCTGGAGAGCGAACCCGCGCCGCACCCGGGCGGTATCTCCGCCCACTTCCACCTCTCCACCGACGGCACCCGCGTCCTCAACTACGCCGAGTGGGACAGCGCCCGGTCCCACCTGGACGCCCTCGCCGCCCCCGGCGACGGCATCGGCTCCGCCACCGCGCTCTGGGAACGCGTCCAGACCTGGCCGGGACTGAAGAGCACCACGGTGAGCCGTTATGACCACGCGCTCGGCCTCGTCCCCGACTGACCGGCGGAAGTGCGACCGGCGCGGAAGCCCGACCGGCCGACAGCAGGCTCCGCCGACAATCTCACCCGCCTGGACAAAAAAAGTGTTCGGTGAGACGGTGGACGCATGCTGGACGTCACCGTGATCGAGGACCCCGAGGCCGCAGCCGTCTCGCTGGACCCCATAAGGGCCCGCCTGCTCGCCGAGCTGGCGGGCGGGCCCGCGTCGGCCACCATGCTGGCCGGCAAGGTCGGACTGCCCCGGCAGAAGGTGAACTACCACCTCAAGGCGCTGGAGCGGCACGGCCTGGTCGAGCTGGCCGGCGAGCGGCGCAAGGGCAATGTCACCGAGCGGCTGATGCGGGCGACCGCCGCGTCGTACGTCATCTCGCCGCTCGCGCTCGCCGCCGTGCAGCCGGACCCGGACCGGTTCCGCGACCAGCTCTCCGCGCGCTGGCTGCTGGCGCTCGGCGCCCGGCTGGTGCGGGACGTCGGTTCGCTGATCACCGGGGCGACCAAGGCCCACCAGCGGCTGGCGACCTACGCGCTGGACGGCGAGGTGCGCTTCGCGTCCGCCGCCGACCGGGCCGCGTTCATCCAGGAACTGACCGCAGGGGTGAGCGCCCTCATCCGCAAGTACGACGCGGGTGACGCCGAGGAGGGACGCGACCACCGGATCATCGTGGCCGTCCATCCCACGGTGAAGGAAGCCAAGGAACAGCCGCAACCCCAGCCCGTCCCCGAACCGGACCCGTCCACCCCGGAATTGGACCAGTAGGACTCAGGAGCCAGTCATGTCCAAGGAATTCGAGATCGTCTACGAGTTTGAGGTCGACGCCACGCCGGGGGAGGTGTGGGACGCCATCACGTCCGGTACGGGCGGGTGGCTGTGGCCGATGGAGTTCGACGGGGAGAAGCGGGTCGGGCCCTTCGGGTCCACGCTCACGAACTTCGACCCGCCGCACCGGCTCACCGCGCGCACCGAGGACGTCGGGTTCCCGATCCAGAGCCTCAACCAGATCGACGAGACCATCGAGCCCCGTGACGACGGCCGGCGGGCGTGGGTGCGGTATGTGCACAGCGGGATCTTCACCGACGACTGGGACAACCAGTACGACGGCGCGAGCAAGCACAACGGGTTCTATCTGCACACCCTCCGGGAGTACGTGACCCACTTCGCCGGTCGGGCGGTCGCGTTCGCGACACTCAACGGGCCCGATGCCTCAATCGCCCCTGACGCGCTGGAAGTTGCGGCCCGGGCGCTCGGCCTCGCGGACGACACCGCAGAGGGGGCACGGGTGCGGGCGCGCGGGCCCGAGGGCCAACTCCTCGACGCCGTAGTGGACTTCCGCGACCCGTACTTCATCGGACTGCGCACCGACAGGGCGCTGATCCGGTTCTTCGGGCGCAACCACTGGGGTGCCCCGGTCGGCGTCAGCGTCCACGACTTCGCCGCGGACGCCGACGCCAAGACGAACGAACTCGCCTGGCAGGGCTGGCTGGACGGGGTCTTCGCCTGACCTGGTGCAGACCCCGTCCAACCCTCGCAGGTGCTACGGCTGGAAGCGCAGCACCTGCGGGTCGTGGTCGCTGATCTGGTCGTTGAACTCCGAGTTGATGTGGACGCTGTCGTACTCGAAGCAGTCCTTGCGGATCGACGGGCTGATCAGGATCTGGTCCAGGACCTGCTCGTTGCCCTGGTAGTCGTACGTGTAACGCTCGTTCTTCGGCAGGGACTTGATCGCCGAGTACAGCTCGCCGTCGCCTTCGAGGATCTTCGCGGTGTCGGAGAACTCGAAGTCGTTCATGTCGCCGAGCGTGATCACGTCCGCGTTCTTCTGCGCGGCGAGGATCTCGTCGACGAAGGCGTTGACCGCCGTCGCCTGCGCGTGGCGCTGGGTCTCCGAGCTGCGGGTGACCGGCTGGTACTGCGCGGTCAGGGGCTGGTCGCCGCCCTTGGAGATCAGGTGGTTGGCGATCACGAAGACCGTCCTGCCCTTGAACACGAACTCGCCCGCGAGCGGCTTGCGGCTCGCGCTCCAGGCCGCGTTGGCCGGGTCGATCCGGCCCGGGGAGACGGTCAGTTGGGCCTTGCCGTGCACCTTGGTGACACCGACGGCGGTGGTGGAGTCGCCGCCCGCGCGGTCGGTGAAGGAGACCCGCTCCGGGTTGAACAGGAACACCTGGCGGATGTTGCCGCCGGGCTCGCCGCCGTCCTGGTCGTTGACCGGGTTGATCGAGCGCCAGTCGTACTTCGGGCCGCCGGCCGCGACGATCGCGTCGATCAGCTTGTTGACCGTGACGCTCGCGTCGACCGTGCCGTCGTCCGTGGCACCGTTGTTGTCCTGGATCTCCTCCAGGGACACGATGTCGGGGGACTGCAGGTTGTTCACGATCGCGGCGGCGTGCGCGGCGAAGGTGCCGTCCGACGGGTCGAGGTTCTCGACGTTGTACGTCGCCACCGCGAGCTGGCTCTTCGACTGCTTCTTCGTGGTCTCGCGCTTGAGACCGCCGCTCTTCACGGCGCCGATCTCGTTCGCGACGAGGGTATAGCCGCCGTACTGGTTGAAGTCCAGCGGACCGGCCGTGGTGCCGGTCAGCTTGTCGCCGACGTTGACGACCGGGAAGTCCGCCGTCGCGCCCAGGGACTGGATCTGCAGGCGGCCGCCGTTCTGCGAGTCGTAGGAGCCGTAGATCGTGCCGCCGCGCTGGGTGGCGTTCTCGTGCGGCTTCACCGTGACCCACAGCTCCGCGTACGGGTCGGTCGCGGTGACCACGCGTGCGTCGGAGACCTGGACGTTCATGCCCTCAAGGGACTCGTAGTAGTCTAGGGCGTACTTCTTCGGCTGCAGCGTCAGCGCGTTGACCGAATTGCTCGCGGCGGTGTCGCCGGCCGGCGTGTACTTGCTCGGCACGGACCGGTCGCTGATCACCGTGGCGGCCGGTACGGCGTTGCCGCTGGAGACGACGGTGACCGTCGGCTTGGTGATCTCGGTCAGCGACTGGTTGCCCGTGGCGGCACCGCCCGGCACGTACTCGGAGACCGTGCCGGAGACGGTGACCGAGTCGCCGACGGCGACCTTCGGCGTGGAGCTGGTGAAGACGAAGACGCCCTCGCTGGTGGCCGGGTTGTCGTCCGGGGTCGCGTCCTGGAACCAGAACCCCTTCGACGAGCCGTACGTGCGGACGCCCGTGACGATGCCCGGTACGTCCGCGACCTTCTGGCCGGCGTACGGGGACACCCGGGTCGTGCCCTGGATGTCATGGATGCGCACGCTGTCGGCGTGCGCGGGCGAGGTGAGAACGATCGTGGACGCCACGGAACAGACGGCGGCGACGGTCAGCGCGGCGAGGCGCGCGGAGGACTTGCTCGGCAACGGGATCCCTCCGGGGACATGCATGAGTGCCGGGACGAGGGTGATGGAACAACAGGAACAGGTGAGAACAGGTAATACGGCGGTGGGAGCCGCGAACCGGTGGGGCGGTGGCGACGCGCGTAGAACTTACCTGGAATGGGTGTCCATGACATTTCTACGCGCGTCAATCTCATTGCGGGGCCGCCCAGTTGTCAAGGTTTCAGCCATGTACTCCTCGTGGCCGGAACATGAACCGGGCGGCATGGGTCGAAATCCGTCTAGGCTGAGCGGCTGAGTCGTGTGTCATGAACGGCCGTCGTACGGCCATCGAGGCGCCCTAGGAGAACCCACCGATGTCAGACAGCTCCCCCTTGCCGCCGGTGCGGCTGCACTCCGAAGCGGAGCTGGCGCGCGACGCGCTGTCCACACCCCTGCTCGCCCGGGCCGCACGGCTCGCCCGCTGGGCGGGACCCGACACCCGGATCGACGCCGGTGGCAGCCTTGCCGACGAGCAGCTGCCCGCCGCGGCCGAGCTCCTCGGGCTCACCGGCGAGGACGCCGCGGCCGACGCGAGCGAGGCCTGGCGGGTCGCCGTGGACACCGGGCTCGTCGAGGTCGTCGACGAGGAGGCGGGCACCGTCGCGGCCGGCGAGGAGCTGGCGCTGCTCACCTCCGGCTCGCCCGGCGACGTGCTCGCGGTGTGGCTCGGCGCCCTCGACACCCTCCTCGCGGACGCGAGCGTGCCCGATCTGGACGGTCTTGTCGACGCCATGGACGAGGGCGGCGAGGTCGATTTCTCGTCACTCGACTGGGACCCCGAGGCGGAGGCCGAGTTCCTCGACGGCGTCCTCGGGAATCTGTACCTGCTGACCGTCAACGAGGACGGCCCCGGCGACGGCCCCGTCCCGCTGCCCGCGCTCGCCGCGTCGATGATCGTGCCCAGCGACATGGGCGAGCCCACCAACGACGTCCTGGAACAGGTCTCCGACGCGATGATGCGTCTCGACGACCAGTTCCGGCTCCTCGAACCGGTCGGCATCGTCGAGTACCAGCCCGTCGACGAGGCCCTCATGGCCGACCCCGACGAACTGACGGACGGACCCTCCGCGCCCGTCGACGAGACCGACGTCACCCGCTACGGCATGGTCCGCCTCACCCCCCTCGGCCTCTACGGCCTGCGCGCCCGCCTCCTGGAGGCCGGCTTCGCCGCCCCCGCCGTAGGAGATCTCGCGGACAAGGGCGCGGACGCGCTGCTCGACGGGACGTCGACGTTCCCGCAGGCGGCCGCGCGGGCCGAGACCGAGCAGTGGCTGGCCGGCCGTGAACCCCTCGCCGCGGCACGGGAGTTGCTCGCCGCGGCCCGCGGCGCCGACACCGGCGCGCCCCTGCGGCGGCTGCTCTGCCAGCAGGCGCTCTCCCTCGTCGGCGACGAGGCCGAGTCCGCGCTCCGCGAGGTCCTCGACGACCCCGAACTCGGCGGCCTCGCCCGGGTCTGGCTGAGCGAACACGGCGCGAGCGACGTCCCCGCGCCCTCCGAGGACCTGGTGTTCTGGCTGACCGTCGACACGGTCGCCGCGCAGCTCGCCGCCGAGGGCAACTCCGAGGAGCTGCAGGCCCTGGTGGAGGGCCTGGCGCAGCAGCACAACGGGTTCTTCGCGGCGGCCTGGCGGGTCGACCACCCGGCGACCGCGGACGTCCTGGAGGCGATGGGCCGCCTGCACCCGGACAAGCGGATCGCGAAGGAAGCGCGGAAGGCCGCCTTCAAGGCGCGCTCCCAGCAAGGGAGTTGACGCAGAAAGCCGGGGTGTGGAGAGGCCGGCCCCTCCACACCCCGACGGTTCACCGCCTCAGCAGTGGTAGCTCGTCGTGTGCTTGAACGACGAGGTGTCCCCGTTGAAGCCGTACGTACCCCGGTAGGCCGGCGGGTTCTGGAACTCGCCGACGAGGGTCATCGCGTTGGCATAGGAGCCCGGGCCGGTGCGCTTCGCGTCGAGGCGGATCGTCTCGCCCATGAAGCCGCCCGTGATGTCCCAGGGGGCGCCGCTGATGCCGGAGGTGATCTGACCGCCGGTCACGACGTGCGGGTAGGTGTTGGGGTTGTACCGCACCTCGATGGCGAAGGTCATCGCCCCGTTGTGCAGTTCCAGCTTGGCGGACGCGGAGACCGCCTCGGCGGTCATGTCCTGCTGCGAGGCGAACGCCTCGTCACGCGTCTTGACTTCCGCGCCCTGGGGATTGTGGAAGCGGTGCTCGGAGCCGGCGTGACTCTTCTGCCGCTTGGCCTGCGTGGTCATGCTGATTCCCTCTTCCGGTACGGGTGTCGGTTGACCGTCAGGCCAGCTGCTCGGCGATCTCCACCCGCAGCAGTGCGCGGACGTTCTCGATGTGGTTGGCCACGGTGACGACCGAGGAGCCCGCGAAGAGCAGACCGGTCGCGACGTTGTCGAGGGAGGTCACCAGCGAACCGGAGTCGCCGCCCGCCGAGATGCTCGTCGTCAGCACCTGGTCCTTGAACCGGGCCGTGCCCGCCGTGCCGTAGCCGACGTCGATCGTGACGTCGGTCGCGATGATCCGGCCGAAGCTGATGTTCGTCGTACGGCCGGTCTTCTTCACCAGGTCGCCGACCGACACGTTGGCCTTGCGCCGCCAGGCGCGCGGCGCACCGCTGAAGTGCTGCTCACGGGTGGCGTCCTGGAAGTCCACGGCGCCGAGCGCGCAGTCCACCACGTTGTTGTGGCGCTCCACCGGGGTCTGCGGCGCGAACTGGATCGGGATGAACCGCTCCAGGGTCGCGATGCGGTCGTCCGGGTCCGTGCCGCCGTCGTACGCGCCGGGCTGCAGGATCGGGCTGCCCAGCTGGGCACGGTTGCAGTCGGCCAGAACGTGGTTGTTGGAGAGGACGTAGAACCTCGCCGGTGTGCCGAGGCCGGGACCGGGCGGGTCCACGGAGGCGCCCGGCAAGAAGTCGTAGACCACGCTGCCCAGCGTGCCCGCGGTCACCCGTACGTTGCCGACCGAGACGCCGGAAGGCGACGGACGCATACGGCGCTTGAGTTGCTGCGGCTCGAACTGTCCGAGCCCGCTGCGCTCCTCCAGCAACGGCTGCGAGAGGCCGGCGAGTTGCTCGGCCGTGCTGCTGTCGCTCTGGTAGGAGGCACCGCGGTCCTCGGAGCGGCCCGAGGTCCTGCGTTGCTGCTGCTGACGCTGCGCGGCGACATGGCCGACCGCGACGACGTCGGTGGGGGTGCCGTCGTCCATCGTCCGCGGGATGACATCCCGCTCGGGGAGCTGGGACTCCGGAACCTTCTGGGTCACGAACACCAGCACGGCCGCCTCGCCCGTGGCCTGTCCGTCGATCCACTTCACGCCGTGGCCGAAGCCGACGACGTTGGCCAGCGGCGACTGCGGCCGCAGGAAGTCTGAATTCGCTTGCTGGCGGGAGCTGTCACTCAGCTGACCACCAGTCGGTCCTCGCATCATCTCGGGCTGGCTCACGCCAGACCACCTCATCAGATTACGGCTCTTGGTCCCTTATCGGCTGCGGCGATCGCGCCTTCTCGAAAGGGCCGTTCAAGGGGGCACTTCCCGCTCACACGGGCCGGATTCGTGAACCGGCCTTCCGCGGTGTGCTCTTCAGGTCTATGGCCGGAGGGCGGGCGGAGTCAAGGCAATCTGAAATGAATCACGAATTTCATCCTGATCCATACTTTCCGTCCTGCTCGTGCCTTTTGACCTTGCTTTCGCAATGCGTCCGCTCACATCTTCCGAAGCGTGGGACTTTTGGGTCCCGTGGGTCGGTGCATACGGATTCATGGAAGAGAGGCAGGCGATGTCGCCCCGCGTTCAACTCCCGTTCAGACATGGGCGGAAGCGTGGCGCCGACCGAGGTCCGCCACCCTCCACGGCACACCCACCGTCACAGGAGACACGCATGTCGCTCACCCGCAGGGATTTCACCGCCAAGTCCGCGATGACCGGTGCCGGGGTCGCGCTGGCGGGCAGCGTCGGCGCCCTCGCCACCGCGCCCAACGCCCTCGCTTCCACCGACACCTACGGCGAGGAGTCGGCGGCCGATCACGGGCACGGGCACACCGGCGTCGGCTACGGCACGCTGATCCCCGACCCGGACGGCATCCTCGCCCTCCCCGCCGGCTTCAAGTACCGCGTCATCACCTACAGCGGCAAGACCAAGCTGGAGTCGGGCGAGTTCACCCCCTCCAACCACGACGGCACGTCCACCTTCGACGGCCCGCGCGGCGCCACCCTCCTCGTCAACAACCACGAACTGGCCGGCCCCCGCGCCCAGTGGCCCCACCCCGTTCCGCTCACCGAGGGTCTGGTCTACGATCCCGCCGCGGCCGGCGGCTGCACGGTCGTCGAGGTCCGCCGCGACCACGTCGCCGAGTGGGTCGGCATCGCCGGCACCGCCACCAACTGCGCGGGCGGCAACACCCCTTGGGACACCTGGCTCACCTGCGAGGAGACCGAGGACAAGGCCGGCACCAACGGCTTCACCAAGGACCACGGTTACGTCTTCGAGGTCGACCCCGTCGACCGCCGCGCCAACCGGAACCCCAAGCCGATCAAGGCACTTGGCCGCTACGCCCACGAGGCCGTCGTCGTCGACCCCAAGCGCGGCCACCTCTACCTGACGGAGGACGCGGCCAACCCGAACGGCCTCCTCTACCGCTGGACCCCGCCCGAGCACTTCCACCACGGCCGCGGCAAGCTCCGCACCCTCGCCGACGACGCGGGCGTCCTCCAGGCCTTCAAGTGCTTCGACTCCGGCGGCAAGTTCGTCGACGACCTCTCCCGCGCCACGAAGATCGGCACGGTGTACGGCGTCGACTGGGTGACCGTCCCCGACCGCGACGCCAAGACCACCTCCGTCCGCAAGCAGTTCGCCACCGGCGAGGTCACCCGCGCCCGCAAGCTGGAGGGCATGTGGTGGGGTGACGGCGGCACGTACATCGTCTCCTCGTTCGCCCGCACGGAGAGCCCCGTCCAGCACGACGGCGCCGTCTGGTTCTACGACCCCAAGCGCCGCACCCTCACCCTCAAGGTCCTCATCGGCGTCAACCCCGACCCGTCCGTGGACGGCGTGTTCGACGGCCCCGACAACATCACGGTCTCGCCCTACGGCGGCCTCGTCATCGCCGAGGACGGCGAGGGCGTCCAGCACCTGTTCGGCGCGACGGACAGCGGCCGCACGTACCCGATCGCCCGCAACGAACTCAACATCGGCACCGCAGAGAAGCCGGAATACAGCGAGTTCACGGGGGTCACCTTCTCACCCGACGGCAAGACCCTGTACGCGAACATCCAGACCCCGGGCATCATGCTCGCGATCACCGGGCCCTGGAAGCGGCAGAAGCGCGGCTGAACTCCCGTACGGAATTAATTGGTTGGCCCCTCCAGAGCTGTGCCTCCTACTCTGAGATCACAACAGCACGCACCTCCCGGTGCGCAGGCCGCGGTTACTTCGTTGCAACCGAAAAAGACACCGCAGCCGTTCTTGATCTCGGGAGGCGCAGCTCATGGTGGGTGCCCGGTGCGCAGGCAACGGTTACTTCATTGGACCGGACGGTTGCGGGTTCGAGTCCCGTCATCGACTTCGGGTCGGTGTAGCTCAATTGGGTAGAGCATCTGACAAGTCCGTCGCCGCTCTCTGATCTCGGGCATCCACCTTTCGCTGCGTCTTCCTCCGAAAAACCCATGTTCCGAGGAACAAGGGACAATGAATTCGGGGGAATTCACCATGGCGCGTTTCAACACCAAGGCGGCGAAGGCCCAGCCCACCTCGCGAGTCACCTCCACGGGCCGAGTGCTCCGTACCTACCAGGGCGGCCGAGGCAGTGAGCGCGACGCGCGCTCCGAGCTCTTCCTGCTCGCCGTCGCCAACTTCGTTTCCCAGCAGACCTTTTACGAGTCCGGCGCCGACCGTGACGACCGCTTCGCGACCCTCGTGCGCGAGCTCGCCGTCACCGACCCGGCCTGGACGGCCGGCCTCCTCGGCTGGCTGCGCGGCGAGGGCAACCTCCGTACGGCCGCCGTCGTGGGCGCCGCCGAGTACGTGAAGGCCCGCCTCGACGCCGGCGCCACCGACGGCCCCTCGAACCGGCAGGTCGTCGACTCCGTGCTCCGGCGCCCGGACGAGCCCGGCGAGCTCCTCGCGTACTGGACCGCGCACTACGGCCGCGCGATCCCGAAGCCGGTCAAGCGCGGTGTCGCCGACGCCGTACGACGTCTCTACGGCGGCAAGTCGCTGCTCAAGTACGACACCGCGTCCAAGGGCTACCGCTTCGGCGACATCCTGAACCTGGTGCACGCGGCGCCGGACCCGGACAAGGCGTGGCAGGGCGAGCTGTTCCAGTACGCGCTGGACCGGCGGCACCACCCGGACACCGCCGTACCGCCCGCGTCGAACCAAGTCCTCACCGCACACCGCGAGTTGATGGCGCTGCCGGTCCCGAAGCGGCGCGCGGTCGTCACGGCGGCCGACGGCTCGGAGCGGCTCGCGGCGGCCGGAATGACGTGGGAGGCGCTGGCCGGCTGGCTGCAGGGCCCGATGGACAAGGCGGCCTGGGAGGCGGTCATTCCGTCCATGGGTTCGATGTCGCTCGTCCGCAACCTCCGGAACTTCGACGAGGCCGGGGTCTGCGACGAGGTCGCGGCCCGGGTCGCGGCGAAGATCAGCGACCCGGCGGAGGTCGCGCGCTCGCGGCAGTTCCCCTTCCGGTACCTCGCCGCGTACCAGCACGCGCCCTCGCTGCGCTGGTCGTACCCGCTGGAGCGGGCGCTCGGCCACTCGCTGGCCAACGTGCCCGCGCTGCCGGGCCGCACGCTGGTGCTCGTGGACCGCTCGGGGTCGATGTTCTACTCCCGGCTGTCCGACCGCTCGGAGCTCAACCGGGCCGACGCGGCGGCGATCTTCGGCACGGCGCTCGCGCTGCGGGCGGCGGACGCGGACCTCGTCGAGTTCGGTACGACGAGCAAGCGCCTGGACCTCGGCGCGGGCGAGTCGGTGCTCAAGGTCCTGGGCCGCTTCGGCGACCTGGGCGGCACCGACACCACCTCCGCGGTCCGCTCGCACTACCGGGGCCAGGACCGGGTGCTGATCATCACCGACGAGCAGGCTGCGTACAGCCACTACGGCGACCCGACCGAGCAGGTCCCGGCCCACGTGCCGGTCTACACCTGGAACCTCGCCGGGTACCGAGCGGGCCACGGCCCGTCCGGCAAGGCGAACCGGCACACCTTCGGTGGCCTCTCGGACGCGGCCTTCCGGATGGTGCCGCTGCTGGAGGCGGCCCGCGACGCGGACTGGCCCTGGGCTGCCTGAACGATGCCGTGTGGCCCGCACCCGCACATGGGTGCGGGCCACACCCATGTCCGGACAAGGGTGTGGGCGAGCCATTGACATCTAACATTTCAGTTCTACTATTCGATTCATGGAAGCCCTACGGCCCGTCCCGCGCACCCTCCTCCGCGACCGCGCCTACGAAGCGATCCGCGACGCCATCGTGGCCGGTGACATCGAGCCCGGCGCGGTCGTGCGGGACGCCGATCTCGCCGAGCGGCTCGGGTTGTCGCGCGCGCCGGTTCGCGAGGCGTTCTCGCGGCTGGTGGAGGAGGGGCTGCTGGAGAGCAAGCCGCAGAGCTACACCCGGGTGACGCCGGTCGTGGCCGCCGAGGTGCGGGACGCCGCCGCCGTGGTCGGGGCCATGCACGAGTTGGTGACGCGGGTCGCCGTACCCCTCTTGCGGGACACGGACGTCGACGTGATGCGTGCGGCCAACGACCGGTTCGCCGCTGCCGTGGCCGCCGGTGCCGTGGACGCGGCCCTGCGCGCCGACGACGAACTCCACGACGTACCGGTGCGGGTGAGCGGCAATCGCGCCGCCGCCGCCACCATCGCCCGCTACACCCCGCTCATCCGCCGGCTGGAGCGACGACGCTTCGGCGAGGGCGGCTCCTGCCGCTCGGCCGGACTGCACGAGCGGCTGATCGAGGCCTGCGCCGAAGGTGACGCGGACGGTGCGGTCCGCGTCACGGCCGACATCTGGCACACCCTCGCGGACCTGGCCGACGCCGACTGACCCTGGAGAACTCATGTCCCTTTCCTCGTACGACCGTTACCCCCTCCTCTTCGGCCCCTCACCCGTCCACCCACTGGAGCGCCTCACCGCCCACCTCGGCGGTGCCGCCCTGTGGGCCAAGCGCGAGGACTGCAACTCCGGTGTGGCGTACGGCGGCAACAAGACCCGCAAGCTGGAGTACCTCGTCGCCGACGCCCTCGCGCAGGGCTGCGACACCCTCGTCTCGATCGGCGGCGTGCAGTCCAACCACACCCGCCAGGTCGCCGCCTGCGCCGCCCGTGCCGGTCTCAAGTGCGTGCTGATCCAGGAGAGTTGGGTGGAGTGGCCCGACTCCGTCTACGACAAGGTCGGCAACATCCTGATCAGCCGGCTGGCCGGAGCGGACGTACGCCTGGTGAAGGCCGGGTTCGGTATCGGCTTCAAGGAGAGCTGGGAGCAGGCATTGAGGGAGGTCGAGGAATCGGGCGGTAAGCCGTACGCCATCCCGGCCGGCGCCTCCGACCACCCGCTCGGCGGCCTCGGCTTCGCCAACTGGGCCCACGAAGTCGCCGAGCAGGAGCGGGAGTTGGGCGTCTTCTTCGACACCGTGGTGGTGTGCTCGGTGACCGGCTCCACCCAGGCCGGCATGGTCGCCGGGTTCCGGGCGATCGAGGAGGCGGGCGGGCGCGAGCGCCGGGTGCTCGGCATCGACGCCTCGGCCAAGCCCGCCGAGACCCGCGAGCAGGTGGCCCGTATCGCGCACGGCACCGGCCAACTGATCGGAGTCAAGCGGGAGTTGACCGTCGACGACGTCGAACTGGACGACCGCTACCACGCCGGCATCTACGGCATCCCGGACGAGACCACCCTGGAGGCGATGCGCCTCGCCGCCCGCACGGAGGGGATGGTCACCGACCCCGTGTACGAGGGCAAGTCCATGGCCGGGATGATCGACCTGGTCGCCCGTGGCGAGATCGCCGCCGACTCCACCGTGCTCTACGCCCACCTCGGCGGCCAGCCCGCGCTGAACGCGTACAGCGCGCTGTTCTGACAGGGAGCGGGTCGCGACGGACGGGGTGCGGTCGAGCATGCGGACGCGTGCCCCGTACCCGTCCTGGGTCCGAGGGATGTCCAACTCCCGCTGGGCGTGCGGCAGTCGGAACTCTCCCGGGCGTCTTCCCGTGGTCCGCCCGCTGATCCGGACGGGACTGCCCGGGGTCAGCCACGCACGTGCGGGCCGTTTCCCTCCCTTGTGACCTGGGCCGCGATCCGGGCGAAATTGGCGGCGGACCGAGGTGCGTCCTCGCGGTGGACGACCGCCACCTCGCAGTCGGCCATGCCCTCGATGGGTACGTAGCGGACGCCCTGCCGGCCGTAGAGGCGGGCGACGGATTCGGGGACCACGGAGAGGCCGCGGCCGATGGCCACGGACTGCAACTCGGCCTCGAAGGTGGCTGCTTCATGGGTGATGTTCGCCGGGGTGCTGCGGTAGGAGGCGAGGATCCAGTAGTCCCGCCAGGCGTTGTCGCCGGGTGCCGCGACGATGGGCTCGGTCAGGACCTGTGCGACGGTCACCCGAGGCAGCGCCGCGAAGGGGTGCAGCGCGGATACGCAGGCCACGCACCGCTCGCTGAGCAGGGTGGTGGTCACCGCGTCCGGCACCCCGTCCAGCGGCGGCCGGACCAGGGCGACGTCGGTGTCCCCGCTGTCCAGGCCGCCGTTGGGGGAAGTGAAGTCGTACTCGGTGAGTTCGAGGGTCACATCGGGGTACTGGCCGGCGAATGCCCGCAGGATCGCGGGCACGTGATCGACAGCGGCTCCGATCAGGTAGCCGACGCGCAGTCGGCCGAGTTCACCGCTCGCCATCCGCGAGGACTGTTCCATCGCCACGTCGAAGCGGTCGAGGACGGCCTGCGCCTCGACGAGAAAGCGCTCGCCGTCCTGCGTGAGGGCGGTGGAGCGCGTTGTCCGCGCGAACAGACGGATGCCGAGCGCCGTCTCCAGCTGACGGATGGTGTGGCTCAGCGAAGGTTGCGCGATGTGCAACTGCTCGGCGGCCCGGGTGAAGTTCGCCGTCCGGGCGACGGCGACGAACGCACGCAGGTGCCGGAGCTCGACATTCATAGATGCCATCTATGAAGTCTACGGAATTCGGTCTTTCACAGGAGGGCAGCCCCGCTCCTAGCCTGCTGAGACACAGCTCACACCGCGAGACGGAGATATCGTGACGGACACCCTCATTCACCAGACACAGGCCCACGCCCGGGGCCGGGAGGTTCTGCTGCACGAGCCGGCGGGCGGCGATCCGGACAAGCTCACGCTCGTCAAGGCGCGTGGCTCGCTGGTGTGGGACGACGCGGGCAGGGAGTACATCGACTGCACCGCGCAGGCCTGGTCGAACAACCTCGGCGCCAATGACCCGCGCGTCATCGAGGCGGCGATCGAGCAGACCCGGCAGATCACCCATGCCCGGCCGACGTTCCACACCCCCGCTCTGCTGGAACTCGCCGAACTGCTCGTGTCGATAGCCCCCGACGGTCTGGACCGCGTCGGCTTCACCCTGCACGGCTCGATGGCGGTGGAGATGGCGCTCAAGCTCGCGCTGCGCAACCGCCCGGATGCCCGACACGTGGCCGTCCTGCACGACGCCTACCACGGCCGCTCGATCACCACCATGGCGGCGAGCTGGCCGCACCCGGGCAACGCCTTCGGGGTACTTCAGCCCCAGTTCCTCCGGCTCCCGCGGCCCGACCTGTACCGGCCGCGCCCCGGCCTGACCGCGGACCAGGACACCGAACTGTCGCTCCGGATCGTCCGCGAGATCCTCACCAAGGGCACCGAAGGCCCCGTCGCCGCGCTGGTCTACGAGCCCATCCAGGGCAACGGCGGCCACAACGGCTTCTCCGCACGCTGGCATCGCGGCATCCGCGAGATCTGCGACGAACTCGGCATCATGCTGATCATCGACGAGGTGCAGACCGGCCTCGGCCGCACCGGCCGCATGTGGGCCAGCGACTACTACGGCATCGAGCCGGACGTCCTCGTCTTCGGCAAGGGCGTCGGCGGCGGCTTCCCGCTCGCCGGAGTACTGGCCAAGAACCGCTTCGCCGCCTTCCTTCCCGGCGACGACCAGCTCACCTTCGGCCAGTTCCCGGTCTCCGTCGCCGCGGGCCTCGCCGCCGTCCGGGCGATCATCGACGACGGCCTGTGCGACCGCGCGGCCGCGCACGGCGAGTACGCCACCGAACGGCTGCGCGAGATGCAGACCCGTCATCCGCTCATCGGCGACGTACGCTCGCCGGGACTGATGGTGTCGATCGAGCTGGTCCGCGACCGGGTCACCAAGGAGCCGGCCACCACCGAGGCGCACGCCGTGTTCGAGCTGGCCCAGGAGCGCGGCGTCATCTTCGGCGAGAGCCGCTACGCCGGACTCGGCAACCTGATCAAGGTCAAGCCACCGCTCGACATCAGCCGGGACCACCTGGCCACCGCACTCGACGTCCTGGACGAGGTGCTGACCGAGGTCGAGAGGACCGCCGGGACCACCACAGGAGAGCTGTCATGACCGCTGCCGAAGACCTGTCGGCGAGAACCACCGACGCCGACGACCTCGCGGCGCTGGGTTACGGCCAGCAGCTGAACCGGTCGATGAGTTCCTTCACCGCGTTCGCGCTCGCCTTCTCGATGGTCTCCATCAACACCGGCATCGTCACCCTGTTCATGGACCCGTTCTCGCGGGTCGGCGGCGCCGCGGTGCTGCTGTGGCTGCTCGTCCTGCCCATGGTGCTCACCCTGGTCGCGGTCTACGCCCACCTGTCCGGGCGGATGCCGATCACCGGCTACGCCTACCAGTGGTCCAGCCGTCTGGTGGGGCCGCACTTCGGCTGGTTCACCGGCTGGATCGCGCTGGTCTCCTTCCTCGCGGGTACCGCCGGGACCGCCGCCGCGGTCGGCACGGTCTTCGCCCCGGAGATCTGGCAGCACCCGACCACCCACCAGATCCAGGCGTTGTCGATCGGCTGCACGCTCGTCGCCGCGGCGCTCAACATCATCGGGGTCAAGGTCGCGACCCGGATCAACAACATCGGCGCGTCGATCGAGTTGATCGGCACGTTCGTGCTGGTGCTGGTCCTGGCCGCGGGTGTCCTGGTGTTCTTCAAGCACACCCAGGGGCTGTCGATCCTCACCGACGCCAAGCCGCTGACCGGGAAGCCGGTCACGCTGACGAGCGTCGCGCTGGCCGGTCTGCTGCCGGTCTACGTGCTGCTCGGGTGGGAGGGCGCGGCGGACCTCGCCGAGGAGACGGTCGACCTGCGCAGGGCGGCGCCACGCGCCATGTTCCGCTCGGTCGTCGTCTCCGGGATCATCGGCTTCGTGGTCTTCGCCCTGCTGGCGATGGCCCTGCCGAGCAGTCCGGCGGCCTTCCTGACCGGGTCTGAGAACCCTGTGCTGAAGCTCGTCTCCGAGCAGATCGGGCCGTTCGCCCGGGCGCTGATGATCGTGGTGGCCTTCGCCTCCATCTTCGCCTGCCTCATCGCCAACATGGCGGTCGCCACCCGGATGGTCTTCGCGCTCTCCCGCGACAACATGCTCCCCGCGTCGAAGGGCCTGCAGAGCGTCGGGCGGCGCAGCAGGGCCCCGGTCCCGGCCATTGTCGCCGTCACCGTCGTGGCCGTCGTGCTCAACCTGCTCAACTCCGGACTGGTGGGCAAGATCTACGCGATGGTCGGGCTCACCTACTACCTGACCTACGCGCTGACGATGACCGCCACGGCGATCGCCGAACGGCGCGGCACCATTCCCGTGGCCACCAAAGGCGTCTTCGACCTCGGTCGCTGGCTGAACCCCGTCGTCGGGTTCGCACTCCTGTGGTGCGGCATCGTCATCGCCGTGCTCACGTTCCCCGCGGAGAACAACCAGAACGCCGTGACGGTGTCGGTCGTCCTGGTCGTCGGCTTCCTGTGGTGGGTGCTCGTCCTGCGACGCCGCCTGAACGCCGGTACCGCTGGGCCTCCGGGCGCATCCCGGACGCTCAGGGAGGCGAGCACGCGACCGGCCGAGCAGAACGCCGCTCCACCGCCGGCCCACTGAGCGGGACCATGTGCTCCGGGTGCGCGGGTGACGACGGTCCCCGCGCACCCGGGGCGCTGGTCCGCCCGACGAACCCGTCAGGGAGACACGCTCTGGGCAGCCCCCCGGGTCTTCCTGCCGGTGATCACGAACGCCGACACCAGCAGCGCGGTCAGGGCGATCAGCGCGCCGACGCCGAACGCCCGGGCCGAACCGTGGACGAGGATCTCGGACGGTGACCCGGTCGCATGCCGGGTCGCCGTACCGAAGACCGTGACCAGGATCGACAGACCGAGGGTGCCGCCGAGCCACTGCAGGGTCTGGAGGAGGCCGGACGCGGAGCCCGCCTCGCGGGGCTGGATGCCCGCGAGGATCGTCGCGTTGAGGGGCATGAAGCTGAGGCCGACGCCTACGCCCAGCAGGAGCAGTGGGCCCAGCAGTCCGGTCAAGTAGCCGTCGTCCGAGTGGAGTTGGGACAACCATGCCGCCGATACGACGAGCAGGGCCATGCCGGTGAGCAGGACCGGCTTGGCGCCGAAGCGGGCCAGCAGGCGCGGTACGAACCGGACGACGGTGAACATCACCAGGGTCATCGGCAGGAAGGCGAAGCCCGCGCGCAACGGGCTGTAGTCCAGGACCCGTTGGCTGATCAGGGTGAGGAAGTAGAAAGCGCCGAACATGCCCGCCGGCAGCAACAGGACGCCCACGTAGCCACCCGCGCGGTTGCGGCTGGTGAACAGGCGCAGCGGCATGATGGGTTGGGCGGCCCGGGACTCGACCAGGGTGAAGCCCGCCAGCAGGGCCGCCGCGAAACTGAACCCCAACTGCGCCTGCGCGTCGCCCCATCCGTCCGACGAGACCCGGATGAACGCGTACACCAGCGAGGTCATCCCGGCGGTGCCGGTGAGCGCGCCCGCCGCGTCGAACTGCCCTGCGTGGCGCGGGGTTTCGGTGACGAAGCGGGGGAGGGTGAGGGCCACCCCGGCGCCGATCGGCACGTTGATCAGCAGGGACCAGCGCCAGGAGGCCCAGGAGGTGAGCATGCCGCCGATGACCAGGCCTATCGAGGCGCCGATGCCGGCCATGGAGGTGTAGATGCCGAGCGCGTGGTGACGGCGCGGGCCCTCCGGGAAGTTGGTGGTGATCAGGGCGAGCGTGTTGGGTGCGATGAGCGCGGCGCCCACGCCCTGCAGCGCGCGGGCCGCGAGCAGCCAGGCGCTGTCGGTCGCGAGTCCGCCGAGGAGTGACGAGGTCGCGAAGAGCAGGACGCCGATCGTGAGCGTACGGCGGCGGCCGGCGATGTCTCCGACCCGGCCGCCCAGCAGGAGCAGCCCGCCGAAGGCGAGCGTGTAGGCGTTGAGGACCCAGGACAGCCCGGTGGGGCTGAAGCCGAGGTCCTTCTGGATGTCCGGCAGCGCTACGTTGACGACAGTGGAGTCGACGCCGACCATCAAGTAGGCGGTGACGACGACGAAGAGGACGGTACCGAGCCTGGCGGGTCGGGGTGGTGCGGAGAGAGCATCGGTGGTGGACGGTGCGGACGGGGTGGACATGGAGTTCTCCCGGTCTGGCGTCCCCGTGTGAACGGCGTGCGGGCAGCACGGACTGCCCGCGAAGGTAAGCGGGGACTGTCTCCGTTTAGTACTCGGTAAGATACGGAGACAGTCCCCGGTTCGCAAGGAGTATCTGGATGGCGCAGGTCAGACCCATGCGCGCGGACGCCCGGCGCAACTATGAGCGGCTGCTGAAGGTGGCGGCGGAGGCCTTCGCCGAGCACGGGGAGAACGCGTCCCTCGACGACATCGCCAAGCGCGCGGGGGTCGGGTCAGGGACGCTGTACCGGCATTTCCCCACCCGGCAGGCGCTGTTGGAGGCGGCCTACGTCGACCGGATCGAGGCGCTCGGGACCCGCGCCGACGAGCTCGCGAAGGAACTGCCCCCGGGCGAGGCGCTGGCCGAGTGGCTGTACGAGGTGTGCGTCGGCACGATCCAGGTGCGCGGGATGAAGACCCTGCTCGGCTCGGCCGTCACGGACGGCAGCAAGGCCGCGCTCACGGCCTGCGGCACGTCCATGACGGGGGCGGCGCGGCGGCTGGTCGAGGCGGCGCAGCGGGAGGGGACCCTGCGTCAGGACATCGAGCCGATCGAGGTCCTGCGGCTGGCCCACGGGGTATCCACGGCCTCGGAGCTGGCGAACGGGCAGGGGAAGTACATCCGCCGCTATCTGTCCCTGCTGACGGACGGGCTGCGGCCCGCCGCCCAGTCGGAGTGAACGCCGGGCGCCCCTCGGAAGGGGCGCCCGCAGCGGTCGTAGAGCTGCTTACAGTGACTGGGCCGCCGGCTTCACCATCCCCCGCACCGTGCGGGACTTCACGAAGTCGCCCATCGCTGTCATGTCCCATTCGCCGGAGAACTGCTTGACCAGCTTGGCCATCATCACCCCGGTTTGGGACTCGGCGTTGGTGAGGTCGAAGCGGACCAGTTCCTCGCCGGTCGCGGCGTCCAGGAGGCGGCAGTAGGCCTTGGCGACCTCGGTGAACTTCTGGCCGGAGAAGGAGTTGACCGTGAAGACCAGGCCGGTGACCTCCTGGGGGATGCGGCCGAGGTCGACCACGATCACCTCGTCGTCACCGCCGCCCTCGCCCGTGAGGTTGTCGCCGGAGTGCTTGATCGCGCCGTTCAGGATCGAGAGCTTGCCGAAGTAGCAGCTGTCGATGTGGTTGCGCTGCGGGCCGTAGGCGATGACCGAGGCGTCCAGGTCGATGTCCTTGCCGCGGTACGCGGGCTCCCAGCCGAGGCCCATCTTGACCTGGGAGAGCAGCGCGCGGCCGCCCTTGACCAGGGACACCGTCTGGTTCTTCTGGAGGCTGACGCGGCCCTTGTCGAGGTTGATCTTTCCGGCGCCGAGCGGCGGTGCGGCGGGCGGCGGCGGGGGAACCGCGGCAGCCTGCGGCACGGGAGGTGCCACCGGGGTCTGCACCGTCGGGGTGGGCGGGGCCACCGGGGCCGGAGCCGCGGCTGGTTCCTCCACCGAGACGCCGAAGTCCGTGGCGATGCCCGCCAGGCCGTTCGCGTAGCCCTGGCCGACCGCGCGGGCCTTCCAGACGCCGTTGCGGAGGTAGATCTCGACGACCACGAGTGCGGTCTCGGCGCCGAGCTGCGGGGGCGTGAAGGTGCCCAGGACGCTGTTGTCGTCCGCGTTGCGGATCGTGGCCGTGGGCTCGATGCCCTGGAAGCTCTGGCCGGCCGCGTCCGGGCTGGCGGTGACGACGATCTTCTCGATGCCCGGCGGGACGGCGCCGGTGTCGACGGTGATCGCGTCGGGTGCCGTACCGCCGCCGGAGCGGTAGGTCACGCCGGGGCCCGTCGGCTGGTTGTAGAAGATGAAGTCGTCGTCGGAGCGCACCTTGCCGTCGCCCGTGAGCAGCAGGCCCGATACGTCGAGCCGCACCGGGGCGGCGACGTCCACCGTCACGCGCGCGGCGGAGAGAGGGATGTTCGAGCCGGGGGTCATAGCTGTCATGACTCGTGAACGACCGAGACCATTTTGCCGTTCCCTTACCAAGCGACCAATTGGCCAACTCTTGGATCCACCGGCTCGAAACCGCCCCTGATCCCTTCTGCGGACTAGGGAATCACCACGATCTTCCGGCCCACCCCCGCCGCGAACTGCTCCAGCGCCTGCGGGTACCGCTCCAGCTCGATCCGGTCGCTGATGAAGATCTCCGGGTCGAGGACGCCGTTCGCGAACAGCTCCGCCGCCCGCTCGAAGCTGTGCAGCACCGCCATGGAGCCGGTGATGGTGATCTCCTGGTTGTAGATGCGGTACGGGTCGATCGACACCCGGGTCGCGTAGTCGGCCACCCCGAACTGCAGGAACGTACCCGCCTTCGCCACCCGGTCCAGGCCGTCCTGGATCGCCGCCGCGTTGCCGGTCGCGTCGACGACGAGGTCCCAGCCCTGCGGCCGGTCCAGCTCGTCCGCGTTCGCCGCCGACCCGGAGACCCCGAGCGTGCGGGCCGTCTCCAGGCGGGCCGGGTTCAGGTCCACGATGTCGACGCTCGCCGCGCCGGTCCGCTTGGCCAGCTCCAGCATCATCAGGCCCATGGTCCCGGAGCCGTAGATCAGGACATGGGCGCCCAGGCGGGACTTGAGGACGTCGTAGCCGCGCACCGCGCAGGACAGTGGTTCTACGAGGGCCGCGTCCTGGGTGCGGACGTGCTCGGGGAGTTTCACGCAGTTCGCCACCGGGGCGAGTGCGTACTGGGCCGCGCCGCCCGCCGTGGTGACGCCGATCGCGGCCCAGCGTTCGCAGAGGTTGTTGTGGCCGTTGCGGCACTGCCGGCACTCGTAGCAGTACAGGGAGGGGTCTACGGCGACCTGGTCGCCGACCGACACCTCGGTGACCTGGGTGCCGACCGCGACGATCTCGCCGGCGAACTCGTGGCCCGGCACGATCGGCAGCTTGGGCGCGAACTCGCCCTGGAGGATGTGCAGATCGGTGCCGCACAGCCCGCAGGCGGCGACCTCGACGACGACCTCGCGGGGGCCCGGCGTCGGGTCGGGGACCTCGGTGACGACGGCGCGGCCCACGGACTCGATGACGGCGGCCTTCATTTCACGGCTCCCAAGGAGAGGCCCTGGACCAGCTTGTCCTGGGCGGCGAACCCCGCGGCGAGCACCGGCAGGGAGACGACGAGCGACGCGGCGCACACCTTCGCCAGGAACAGGCCCTGGCTGGTGATGAAGCCGGTCAGGAACACGGGGGCGGTCTCGGCGACCACACCCGTGAGGACCCGGGCGAACAGCAGCTCGTTCCAGCTGAAGATGAAGCAGATCAGGGAGGTCGCCGCGATACCGGGGAGGGCGATCGGGGCCACCACGCGCGCGAGGATGGTCGGCAGCCGCGCGCCGTCGATCTGCGCCGCCTCGATGACGGCGACCGGGACCTCGGCGAGGAAGGACTGCATCATCCACACCGCGATCGGCAGGTTCATCGACGTGTAGAGGATGACCAGGAGCCAGATGTTGTCCAGCATCCCGGCGTTCTTCGCGAACAGGTAGATCGGCAGCAGGCCCGCCACCACCGGGAGCATCTTCGTGGACAGGAAGAAGAACAGGACGTCGGTCCACTTCTTTACCGGGCGGATCGACAGCGCGTAGGCCGCCGGGAACGCCAGCAGCAGCACGAAGAGCGTCGAAGCCACGGACGCGACCAATGAGTTGACCAGCGCGGGCCAGGGGCTCGCGCCGCCGCCCGTGCCGAAGAACTCCCGGTAGCCGCTCAGGGTGAGGGCGGCCCCGAAGGACGGCGGGTTGGTCGCCGCGTCGGTCTCCGAGTGGAAGGACGTCAGCGCCATCCAGGCGATGGGCAGGAAGAACACGATGCCGAGCACCCAGGCCACCAGGCCGAGGCCCGCGCCTTTGCGGCGGGCACGCGCGCGTACGGCGATGCTGCTCATGCGCGGGACGCCTCCTCACGGAACAGGGACGACACGACGCGCAGGGCGAAGGTCGCGATGATGATCGAGCCGATGACGACCAGGACGCCGGCCGCCGAAGCGAGGCCGTTCTCGTGGGCCTGGTAGAAGCTCTGGTAGACGGTGTAGGGCAGGTTGGCGGTGCCCAGGCCGCCCGACGTGATCGTGAAGACCGCGTCGAAGTTCTGCACGATGTAGATGGAGCCCAGCAGACCGCCGAGTTCGAGATAGCGGCGCAGGTGCGGGAGGGTCAGATAGCGGAAGACCTGCCAGTCGTTCGCGCCGTCCACCTTCGCGGCCTCGATCTGCTGCTGGTCGCGGCTCTGCAGTCCGGCCAGCAGGATCAGCATCATGAACGGCGTCCACTGCCACACCAGGGAGGCCTCGACCGCGAGCAGCGGGTTGTTGGAGATCCAGTCCGGCTGTGGGCCGCCCACATAGTGCAACAGCCCATTGAGCAGGCCGTATTCAGGGTTGTAGAGCACATGCTTCCAGAGCAGGGCCGCGGCCACCGGCACCACCAGGAACGGGGCGATCAGCAGGGTGCGGACGAAGCCCCGGCCGCGGAACTTCCGGTCCAGGAGCAGTGCGAGGAGCAGGCCCAGGACCAGGCTGGCCAGTACCACCGCCACGGTGAGCAGGACGGTCGTCCACACCGAGTGGCGCAGGTCGGCGTCGCTGAGGACCTGCTGGTAGTTGTCGAAACCGGTGAAGTGACGGGCCTTCGGGTAGAGGGCGTTCCAGTCGAAGAACGAGATCACCAGCGTGGCCACGAACGGGAGTTGGGTCACGACGATCATGAAGATCAGGGCGGGGAGCAGCGGGGCGCGGGTGGCCCAGGCGCGCAGTCGGTCCGAGGGCTGCCGCGCGGTACGGGTCGGGCTGGTGGCCAGAGGGGCCGTTGTCGTGGCGGTCATCGTCCCTCGTACTCCTTGGAGATCTTCTCGGCGAGTTTCTGGGACTTCTTCAGGGCCGAGTCGACGGACTGCCGTCCGGCGATGGCCGAACTGATCTCCTGCGAGACCTTCGTGCCGAGGTCGGTGAACTCGGGGATGTCGACGAACTGGATGCCGGGCGCGGGCCGCGGCTGCACGCCGGGGTCATTCGGCTTGGCGCCCTCGATGGCCGCCTTCGTCATCTCCTGGAAGGCGGCGGCCTCCTTGACGTAGTCCGGGTTCGTGTACGTCGAGGCGCGCTTGCCGGCCGGCACGTTGGACCAGCCGTCCGTGTCGCCGACCAGCTGCTCGTACTGCTTGCTGGACGCCCAGGACACGAACTTCCAGGCCTTGTCGGAGTTGTGGGACGCCTTCTGGATGCCCCAGGCCCAGGTGTAGAGCCAGCCGGATGAGTCGGTCTTCTCGACCGGGGCGGGGACGTAGCCGATCTTGCCCTTCACCGGGGAGCCCTTGGCCTCCAGCGAGCCCGCCGCCGAGGTGGCGTCGTACCACATGGCGACCTTGCTCTGGGTGATGTTGTTGAGGCACTCGGCGAAGCCGGACTGGGCCGCGCCGGACTCACCGTGCTTGCGGACGAGGTCGACATAGAACTGCGTCGCCTTCTTGAACGCGGGGGAGTCGAGCTGCGCCTTCCAGTCCTTGGTGAACCAGGTGCCGCCGAAGGTGTTCACGACGGTGGTCAGCGGCGCCATCAGCTCGCCCCAACCGGGCAGCCCGCGCAGGCAGATGCCCTTCATGCCCGACTTCGCCCCGTCGACCTTGGCGGCCAGGTCGGCCACCTGGGTCCAGGTCGGATGCGCGGGCATCGTGAGGTTCTTCTCGGCGAATATGTCCTTGCGGTACATCAGGAAGGACGACTCGCCGTAGAACGGCTGCCCGTAGAGCTTGCCGTCGTCGGCGGTCAGGGACTCCCGCATCGGCTTGAGGATGTCCTGCTCGTCGTAGGCCGGGTCCTTCGCGACGTACGAGTCCATCTCGTGCAGCCAGCCGTTGCGGGCGTAGATCGGGATCTCGTAGTTGGAGAGGGTCGCCACGTCGTACTGGCCGGCCTGGTTGGCGAAGTCCTGGCTGATCTTGTCGCGGACGTCGTTCTCAGGTAGCACCGTGAAGTTGACCTTGATGCCGGTCTCCTTCGTGAAGTGCGGGGCCAGCTTCTGGAGTTCGGTCATCTGGGGGTTGTTGACCATCAGGACGTTGATCGAGTTGCCGCCTGATCCGGCGCCGCCCGCTCCGACCCAGCAGCCGGAGAGCAGCGGGGCGAGCAGCGTCCCTACGGCGGCCAGGGCGAGCGTGGCTCGCGGCGGCCGTCGTCGGCTCTGGGTTCGCATGGATCGCTCCTGCAGATATGGGGAGAAAAAGGGTGCGCACGGGAATGGCACACCCCTGGTGGGTGAGTTGGGATTTCAAACGGTGTGCTGGACGCTCAGGACGTTCTAGACGCGGATGACCTGTGGCCCCAGCAACGAGTAGCGGTGGGCTTCGGCCGACGGGAGCAGCGTGCTCGTGACGATCGTCTCCAGGGCGCCGATCTCGGCGAACCGGCAGAAACTGACCGCCCCGAACTTGGTGTGCACGCCCGCGAACACGGTGCGCCGGGAGGCGCGGATGGCCTGTGCCTTGACCTCGCTGACGGCGGGGTCGGGCGTGGTCAGGCCGTGTTCGCGGGAGATGCCGTTGGCGCCGATGAAGGCGAGGTCGAGGACGAAGCCGGCGAGCATCTTCGTCGTCCAGTGGTCCACGGTGGCGAGGGTGCCGTGCCGGACCCGGCCGCCGAGCAGCAGCACCGAGGTGTTCTCCGACTCGGCGAGCACGCCCGCCACGGGCAGGGACGCGGTGACCACGGTCAGCGGCCGGTCCCTGGGCAGCGCCTCGGCGATGAGCTGTGGGGTGAAGCCCTCGTCGACGAAGACGGTCTCGGCGTCCCCGAGCAGCTCGGCCGCGGCGATCGCGATCCGGCGCTTCTCCGGGACATGGCTGGTGGCGCGGAAGGCGAGCGTCGTCTCGAAACCGGCGCTCTCCACGGGGTAGGCGCCGCCATGGGTCCTGCGGACCAGCCCGTGGTCCTCCAGGGCCCGCAGATCGCGCCGTACGGTCTCCTTGGCCACGCCCAGCTCGGCGGCGAGCGCGGTGACGTCGACCGAGCCGGTGCGGCGCGCGGCCCGCACGATCTCCCGCTGACGTTCCTCCGCCGAACTCGTGCTCATGGCCGACACCGCCTTCCCGCTCACCTGGAGTACTGCCCGTTCGGGCCCGGTGGGACCCTTGGGGGAAGTTCTACAGCGGGTGCGCGGCACTGACCAGGCCTGTTGCACGCCCGATGCTGCCCGTGTGTGACCGTTTACCGGGCGCTGTGCCCGTCGCGGACCTGCGCGGCTGTGCGCCGGGGCGTGAGATCGGGCAGCGTCCGTGCCCGAACATGCCTGCGGGCGGGCCCGTTCGGTGCCCGCCCGCGTCTCCGGAGTCCCTTTTCCCGTCGGTACGACCGGATGTACGGCCCGCGTCAGTACCGCCCGTGTCAGTACGGCCAGATCGGCGGGTCGCTCACGAAGTGGCCGCCGAGATAGGCGTGCGCCTCGACGTCCGGCTGGAGCTCGCCCTGTTCGGCGATGATCTTCTCGGCGTACGGCTCGGAGTCGTCCTGCGGCTCGTAACCGAGTGCCCGCGCGGTCGACAGGTCCCACCACAGGCGGGTGTTCGCGGAGGAGCCGTAGACGACGGTGTGCTGGACGTCCTCGGCGGTGAGGGCCGCGCGGAAGAGGCGGGCGCCGTCGGCGGGGCTCATCCAGACGGACAGCATGCGCACGCTGCTGGGCTCCGCGAAGCAGGAGCCGATGCGTACGGAGACGGTCTCCAGGCCGTGCTTGTCCCAGTAGAGCTGCGCCAGGTCCTCACCGAAGGACTTCGACAGGCCGTAGAAGGTGTCGGGGCGGTGCGGGGTGTCGATCGGGATCAAGGGGTCGTCGCCCTGGGGCCTCGGCGTGTAGCCCACCGCGTGGTTGGAGGAGGCGAAGACGACGCGGGGGACACCCTCCTCGCGGGCGGCCTCGTAGAGGTTGTACGTGCCCTCGATGTTCGACGCGAGGATCTTGTCGAAGGAGGCTTCCAGGGAGATGCCCGCGAGATGGATGATCGCGTCGACGCCCCGCACGGCCTCGCGGAGCGCCGCCCGGTCGGTGAGGTCGGCGGTGATCGCGTCCGGCTCGCCCTCGATGGGCCGGAGGTCGAGCAGCCGGAGGTCGTAGCCGTAGGAGGGGAGCAGGTCCCGCATCAGGGTGCCGAGCCCGCCTGCGGCGCCGGTGAGCAGAACGGTGCGGGGAGCGGGCATCCTCGGTCTCCTTGGAATCGACAGCGACTGGCTGGCCTCATTCGTGAATGGTATTCACATGCATGGATAAGCTAGGGATCGGCCGCCATGCCCGTCAAGTGTGGCGTGGACCTGGGAAATCTGCTTCCTTCTTGCTCATTTGCCTGCTTGACCCACCCTGAGGCAGATCCTTAGGGTGGGGCTGTTCAGAAATGTAGACGTTGATCAGAAGAACGTACGCGCCTGTTTCAAGGGAGAGCCCGTGACGCCAGCCCCTCTCGCCGACCGGCTCAGTATCCCCAGCGGGCCGCTCTTCTTCCCCGTCACCGCCTACGGCCCCGACGGCTCCGTCGACCTCGACGTCTACCGCGCGCATGTCCGCCGGGGCGTCGAGGCCGGGGCCGCCGCCGTGTTCGCGTGCTGCGGCACCGGGGAGTTCCACGCGCTGCTGCCCGAGGAGTTCGAGGCGTGCGTACGGGCCGCCGTGGAGGCAACCGAGGGGCGGGTGCCGGTGATCGCGGGCGCGGGCTACGGCACCGCGCTCGCCGTACGGTACGCACGGCTCGCGGAGGCCGCCGGGGCGGACGGGCTGCTCGCCATGCCGCCGTACCTCGTGGTCGCCGGGCAGGAGGGGCTCCTGCGGCACTACCGCGAGGTGGCCGCGGCGACCTCGCTGCCCGTCATCGTCTACCAGCGCGACAACGCGGTCTTCACCCCGGCCACGGTGGTCGAACTCGCCCGCACCGACGGCATCATCGGCTTCAAGGACGGGCTCGGCGACCTCGACCTGATGCAGCGGATCGTGAGCACCGTACGCGCCGAAGTCCCGGGCGAATTCCTCTACTTCAACGGACTGCCGACCGCCGAACAGACCCAGCTCGCCTACCGGGGCATCGGCATCACCCTCTACTCCTCCGCCGTGTTCTGCTTCGTCCCCGAGATCGCGCTCGCCTTCCACCGCGCGCTCGCGACCGGCGACGACACCATGGCCAACCGCATCCTGGACGGCTTCTACCTGCCGTTCGTCGAACTGCGCGCCCAGGGACGCGGATACGCCGTCTCGCTCGTCAAGGCGGGTGTGCGCATGCGGGGGCTGGACGTCGGCGAGGTCCGCCCGCCGCTGACCGAACCGACCGAGGACCACGTCAAGCAGCTCGCCCAACTCATCGAACGCGGCTACACGTTGATCGAGTCAGAGGTCGCGTCGCGGATCGAGGAGGGCGCGTGAAGGCATCGGCGTTCGTCTACCCCTGGGATGTCAACGGCGACCCGGAGGCGGGCGCCAGGATCGCCCAACTCGGCGTCCAGCAGGCGACCTTGGCCTCCGCGTACCACTCCACGCGCGCGCTGACCCCCCGCCACCCGCGCCACCGCGTCGTCACCGCCGAGCACGCGGCCGTCCTGTACCCGCCGGACAACCGTTGGCAGGGACGGGAGTTGAGGCCGTACGCGGCCGGCGACTGGGCGCCGGGCGACGCCTACGGCGAGGCCGCCGCGGCTCTCGCGGACGCGGGCCTGGAGGTACACACCTGGGTCGTCCTCGCCCACAACTCCCGCCTGGGCGCGGACCATCCGGACACCTCCGTCGTCAACGCCTACGGCGACCGTTACCCCTGGGCGCCCTGCATCGCACAGCCCGCCACGCGCGCGTACCTCGTCGACCTCGCCGCCGAGGCAGCCGTACGCCCCGGCGCGCGCGGCACCGAACTGGAGTCCCTCGGCTGGTACGGCCTCACCCACCTGCACGCCCACGACAAGACCGCCGGCATCCCCCTCGGGGACGCCGGCCAGTACCTGATGGCCCTGTGCTTCTGCCCGACCTGCCAGGAGGGCTACGGCGAACAGGGCCTCGATGCCGACGAGTTGGCGGCTGTCGTACGCGCCGCGCTGGAACCGGTGTGGCAGGGCGCGCCCTCCGACGGCGGCTGGGCGGGGGTCGAGAAACTCCTCGGCGACGCGAACGCGACGGCCACACGCGCGTGGCGCGACGACCGGGCCCGCACCCTCCAGGAGACGGCGGTCGCTGCGGTCCGCGCGGCCGCACCCGCCGACTTCCAGGTACTCCTCCACGCGGACCCGGTGTCGTACCACTGCGGAGCCAACGCGGGCGTGGACCCCGGCCACATCCTCTCCGTGGCCGACGGCGTGATCGTCCCCTGCACGGGCGGTGCGGGCCTCCTGACCCCGTTCGCCGAACAGGGCGTGGACGGGGCCGTGTTGGCCGCCAACTTCACGGTGGTCTCCGGGATGGGCGGCCGACCGGGAGCGCTTGCGGCCGACGCCGAACGGGCACGGGGCCTCGGGGCGACCGAACTGCGGCTGTATCACGCGGGGTTGGCGTCGGAGGGCGACTTGGCGGAGGTTCGGGGGGCGTTGGCCGGGCTCTGAGGCGGGGCTGGGTTCGGGGTGGGCAGGGGCGTGTCCCGTGCCGGCAACGCCCGAGATGCCCCCGTCCCAAGCACCGCCAAGAACAAGCCAGTTGCGAACAACGCCACCCCGGTCATCACCAACAGCACCCGGAAGTCGGCCAGTTCGACCAGCGCCGCTCCCGCCCCCAGCCCGATCACGTTCGGTGTGAAGATCAGCGTGTTGGCGGTCGCGCTCGCCCGGCCCAGCAGCGGGCCCGGCACCTCACGCTGTACGGCGGTGAACGCGGCGATCAGCGCGCACGGCAGCCCCAGGCCGATCGCCATGCTGCTCGCCAGCACCACCGGGTCGGACGGTACCGCCCGCGCGGCCACCGCGACCGCGGTGAGCGCGATCCCCGCCGCCCCGAACCGGCGCTCGCCGAGCCGTCGCAGCGCGGGCCCGGAGACCAGCCCGACCGCCACCGAGCCGATGCCCTGGGCCGTGTACAGCACGCCGGTGTAGGTCGGGGCGTGCCCGAGGGCGTCGACGAGGGCGTAGGTCGTGGAACTGCTCAGGGAGGCGAGGAACATCATGGCGCCGCCCGCCAGGACCAGCGGGCGCAGCAGAGGGTGCCCCCACAACTCGCGTACGCCCTCAGCGGTTTGCGTCCTCCAGGTGCCGGCGGGGCGCTTCGGCCGTTCCTCGTGCACGCGGACGAGCAGCCACAGGCCGGCTGCCAGAGCGAACGTGACCGCGTCCAGAAAGCCCACCGCGGACCCGCCGAACGCGGCGTACAGGCCCGCGCCCGTCAGCGGCGCGACCAGCTTCATGCCCTCGACGGCCGTCATCCGCAGCCCGTTGAAGTCACCGAGGAGGTCCCGGTCGACGGCGGCGGTGAGGAGGGCCGACTCGGCGGGGTCCTGGACGACGACGGTGGTGCCGTAGACGAACAGGACCACGAAGAGGAGCCACAGGTCGGCGCGCGAGTGGACGGCGAAGAGGGTGAGGAGGAGGGCGGCCAGGCCGAGGTTCGTCCTGATCAGCAGGGGTTTGCGGCGGACACGGTCGGCGATCGTGCCGAGGGCCGGGCCGAACAGGGTGGGCGCCCAGATCGCGAACACGCAGAGCGCGGCCAGACCGTTCGAGCCGGTGAGGTCCTTCACCCACACGCCGGCCGCCAGGTTCATCGCGGACGAGCCGAAGGCGGACACCACCAGGCCCACGAAATACAGCCCCGCGTTGCGGTCCCGCAGGATGCGCGTGACGGTCCAGTTTGTCGTCATGCCTGGTCATCGTGGGTCTAAGGCGGGGGCGGTGGCATCGGGCAGGTGCCGTAGAAACGCTCGGTGGTGGAGGCGTGGCGGGGGCGCGCGATGAGTTTCGGGACGGCCGTCGGTCTACCCCATGAGCGGAGCCCCATCCCTGAGGAGACTCGCATGACCGACGACACGATCCTCGACCTCGGCCCCCAGACCCGGGTCATCGCACGGCTCGCCGAGGGGGTGACCGACGAGCAGCTGACGGACGGGACGCCGTGTCCCGAACTCGCCGTACGCAACATGCTGGGGCACGTGCTCGGCCTGTCCGTCGCCTTCCGCGACGCCGCGCGCAAGGACCTGGGCGTCACGACCGACACCAACCCCGGCGCCGCCGCCCCGGACATCGGCCCCGGCTGGCGCGAGCAACTCCCCAAGGTCCTCGACGACTTGGCCGAGGCCTGGCGCGACCCGGCCGCCTGGACCGGCATGACCCGCGCGGGCGGTGTGGACCTCCCCGGCGCGGTCGCCGCGGCCGTCGTCGCCGACGAACTGGTCATCCACGGCTGGGACTTGGCGGTGGCCACCGGCCGCCCCTACGACCCCGACCCGGCCGTACTCCAGACGTCGTACGGCTTCCTCCTCGCAGCCACGCAAGACCCGACCCGCGGCGGCGGCATCTTCGGCCCGGTGATCCCGGTACCGGACGAAGCACCGCTGCTGGAACGGGCGTTGGGGCTCAGCGGGCGCGACCCGGGGTGGAAGGCCTAGCGGGAGCCGGGGGAGGCCGCCGGACGGAGCGGGCCGGGGTGGTTTGCTCCGGCGGGGAGAGCGGCGCGCCGTGAACCGCCGGGGGTGTGGCGCCGGTCGCTGGTGTCAGCGTGCACCCGGAGCCCGGAGCCCGGAGCCCGGAGCCCGGAGCCCGGAGCCCGGAGCCCGGAGCCCGTATGCCCCGTGAGCCGAAACGGCGTAGGTGGCTCGGGCCCTCGCGCCCGGGACGCCCGCGTCGCTGTCAGCCTCGCACCCCGGAGCTCGACGTCGGCCTGCCCGTAAGCCGAGATGCTGTAGGCGACTTGAGCCCTCGCGCCCGGAACCTCCGCGCCGCAGTCAGCCTGCACCCGCAGCTCGGCGCCTGCACGCCCGCGAGCCGAATCACCGTAGGTCGCTCCGGCCCCGCGTCCAGGACGTCGCGCCGCAGCCGGCCCGCACCCGACGCATGCGCCCCCGCGCGCCGAAACGCCGTAGGCCACCCAGGCACCCCCGCCCCGGACCACCCGAAGCCGAACCCCGTCGAACATCGAACGTCCCGAATCCAACCCCCATAGCCCACCTCGCCCCCAGCCCCCACACACCACCCCGAAACATGAGCGCCGCGGGCCCCGGAACCGTACTCTTCCCCACCATGCCTCTCAGTCTGACCGTCCTCGGCACAGCCTCCCCGCATCCGCGTCCCGGCCGCCCCTGCTCCGGGTACCTGCTGCGCGGCGGCGGTGCCGAGGTGTGGCTGGACGCGGGGACGGGGACGTTCGCGGAGTTGCAGCGGCACACGGATCCGGCGCGGCTCACCGCGATCTGGATCTCGCATCTGCACGCCGACCACAGCGCGGATCTCCTCGCCGCCGCCTACGCGTTCGCCTACGGCGGGATGACCCCGACCTCCCCGATCCCGCTCTACGCCCCGCAGGACTGCGCCCGCCGGCTCGCCGGCTTCTTCGGACAGCCGGACGTACGGTTCCTGAGCAGCGTCTTCGACTTCCGGCCGCTCTACGACGGCCACGCCGTCCGGCACTGGAACCTCCGGCTCACCGCACGGGCCGTCGTCCACGACACCGAGGCGTACGGGCTGCGCGCCGAGTGCCAGGGGAGTGTCCTCGGGTACTCCGGGGACAGCGGACCCTGCGAGGCCCTGTCCGAACTCGCGGGCGGCGCCGACGTGTTCCTCTGCGAGGCCGACATCGACCGGCATCGCGAAGGCGAACGCCAGGTCCACCTCACGCCCGAGGACGCCGCCGCCTGTGCCAAGGGCGCGCGCGAACTCCTCATCACCCACGTGGGACCCACCCTCACCAGGGAAGCGGCCCTGGAACGCGCCGCCGCGATCTTCCCCGGCCGGACCTCCGCCGCGCTCGAAGGCGTCACCAAGACCATGTAGCCCCGGACCATGTGGTCCCGCCGGCCCCGGCAACCTCAACTTCCTTTGTGAGAAGCATTGACGAAACACAGGGCCGCTCCTACCTTCAACCCGTCGTACTTCGTACGTCATATATGAGACGCGATATGCGAGATCAGCCACGTGACATCCGAGAGGCGCGCATGACCTCTGTGCCCACGCCGATCCCCTCCCGCACGCAGTACGTGCAGGAGGAGATCAAACGCCGCATCCTCACCGGACAGTTGACGCCGGGTCAGCCACTGGTCGAGACCGACCTCGCCGCGCAGTTCGGGGTGTCCAAGACCCCGGTGCGCGAGGCGCTCAAGACCCTGGCCGGTACCGGGCTCGTCGTGATGAACCAGTACAAGGGCGTCACGGTGCGCATGGTGGACGCGGACATGGCGCGCGAGGTGTACGACGTACGGCTGCTCCTCGAACCCGAGGCGCTCCGCCGTGCCGTACGACGCCACGCCTCCCTCGACGACGCCCGCGAGGCGCTGACCCGCGCCGACGAGGCCACCGACACCGCCGAACGCTCCCTCGCCAACCGGGAGTTCCACCGCGCCCTGTACCTGCCGTGCGGCAACCCGCTGCTCGGCCGGATGCTCGACGAGGTCCGCGACCAGGCCGCCCTCGTCTCCGCCGTCGCCTGGGCCGCCTCGCCCTCCTGGGAACGGGAGGCCGGCGAACACCGCGAGATCCTGCGGCTCGCCCTCGACGGCGACGCGGACGGCGCGGCCACCGCACTGCACGCCCACATCGCGTCCTTCGTCCAACGGGCCTTCCCCGGCACCGAGTTGGATACCAACGGTCAGAGCGCCCCCGGACAAGACGCCCACGGACAGGACACCCACGGAGAGGACGGTCGGGCATGACGGCGAGGTTCGAGGCCCAACGCGCCGCCCTGGCCGACGTGGTGGCGATCCCGGTGACCCCGTTCGCCGAGGACGGCAGCGTCGACCAGGACACCCACCGGGCCCTGCTCCGCCGCCTGCTCGACGGCGGCGTCGGCATCCTCACGCCGAACGGGAACACCGGCGAGTTCTACGCCCTCACCCCTCAAGAGCGCCAGCTCGTCACGGAGTTGACCATCGGCGAGGCGGGTGAGCGCGCCGCGATCCTCGTCGGCATCGGACACGACGTACCCACCGCCATCCAATCCGCCTTGCACGCCCGCGAGTTGGGCGCCCAGATGGTGATGGTCCATCAGCCCGTCCACCCCTACGTCTCGCAGGACGGCTGGGTCGACTACCACCGCGCCATCGCCGAGGCCGTGCCCGACCTGGGCGTTGTCCCGTACATCCGCAACGCCCAACTCCTCGGCGCCCGCCTCGCCGAACTCGCCGAAGACTGCCCGAACGTCATCGGCGTCAAGTACGCCGTCCCGGACGCGGCCCGCTTCGCCGCCTTCGCCCGGGACGCGGGGCTCGAACGCTTCGTGTGGGTGGCCGGGCTGGCCGAACCGTACGCGCCCTCCTACTTCTCGGCAGGCGCCACCGGCTTCACCTCGGGGCTCGTGAACGTCGCCCCGTCCGTCTCGCTGAACATGATCGAAGCGCTTCGATCAGGGGACTATCCCGGGGCGATGAAGGTCTGGGAACAGATCCGCCGATTCGAGGAACTAAGGGCTGCGAACGGCTCCGCGAACAACGTCACGATCGTCAAGGAAGCGCTTGCGTCCCTCGGCCTGTGCCGCCGCGAGGTCCGCCCGCCCAGCAAGCCCCTGCCCGAGAGCGAGCGCGCCGAGGTCGCCGCGATAGCCGCCGGATGGTCCGTATGAAGGCACCGGAAGAGCTCAGAAGCCACCAGTGGTACGGCACCGACGGGCTGCGCTCCTTCAGCCACCGGGCCCGCACCCGCCAGCTCGGCTACCTCCCCGAGGAACACCTCGGCAAGCCCGTCATCGCGATCCTCAACACCTGGTCGGACATCAACCCCTGTCATGTGCACCTCCGTGAGCGTGCCCAGGCGGTCAAGCGGGGCGTGTGGCAGGCGGGCGGCTTCCCGCTCGAATTCCCGGTCTCCACCCTCAGCGAGACCTTCCAGAAGCCGACCCCGATGCTCTACCGCAACCTCCTCGCGATGGAGACCGAGGAGCTGCTGCGCTCGTACCCCGTGGACGGCGCCGTATTGATGGGCGGCTGCGACAAGTCCACGCCCGCGCTGCTGATGGGTGCCGCCTCCGTCGACCTGCCCACCGTCTTCGTCCCCGCCGGGCCGATGCTGCCGGGCCACTGGCGCAACGAGATCCTCGGCTCCGGCACCGACATGTGGAAGTACTGGGACGACAAGCGCGCCGGCCTCATCGGCGAGTGCGAGATGACCGAACTGGAGAGCGGCCTCGCGCGCTCGCCCGGGCACTGCATGACCATGGGGACGGCGTCCACGCTGACGGCCGCCGCCGAGGTGCTCGGGGTGACCGTGCCGGGTGCGTCGAGCATTCCCGCCGTGGACTCGGGGCACGATCGGATGGCCGCGCAATCCGGCATGAGGATCGTCGAACAAGTCCACAAGGGGCGTGTTCTCTCGTCGATCCTCACCCCGGAAGCCTTCGAGGACGCCGTCACCACCGTCCTCGGCCTCGGCGGCTCCACCAACGCCGTGATCCACCTGATCGCCATGGCGGGCCGCGCGGGTGTCCGCCTCACGCTCGACGACTTCGACCGCATCGCCCGCACGGTCCCGGTCCTGGCGAACGTACGGCCCGGCGGGCAGACGTACCTCATGGAGGACTTCCACTTCGCCGGCGGCCTGCCCGGCTTCCTCTCCCGGATCACCGACCTGCTCCACCTGGACCGGCCGACGGTCTCGTACGACACCCTGCGCGAGCAGCTCGACGGCGCGCGGGTGCACAACGACGACGTCATACGACCGCGCGACAACCCGGTCGCGCACGAGGGCGGGGTCGCCGTCCTGCGCGGCAACCTCTGCCCGGACGGCGCCGTCATCAAGCACATCGCCGCCGAACCGCACCTGCTCAAGCACACCGGCCCCGCGGTCGTCTTCGACGACTACCGGACCATGCAACGCACCATCAACGACCCGGAGTTGGACATCACCGCCGACAGCGTGCTGGTGCTGCGCAACGCGGGCCCCAAGGGCGGCCCCGGCATGCCCGAGTACGGCATGCTCCCAATCCCCGACCACCTCCTCAAGCAAGGTGTCCGGGACATGGTCCGGATCTCCGACGCCCGGATGAGCGGGACGAGTTACGGCACGTGCGTGCTGCACATCGCGCCCGAGTCGTACGTCGGAGGACCACTGGCGCTCGTGCGGACCGGGGACACCATCACCCTGGACGTCGAGGCGCGCACCCTCCAACTCAACGTGGACGACGAGGAGTTGGAGCGACGCCGGGCGGAGTGGACACCGCCGCCCGCACGGTACGAGCGCGGCTACGGCGCGCTCTACAACGACCAGATCACCCAGGCGGACACCGGCTGCGACTTCGAGTTCCTGGCCCGGCCGGGCAAGGTCGCCGACCCGTACGCGGGTTAGCCCCCCTCGTAACGCACAGCGTCGCAGCACGCCCACGAAGAAAGCGCTTCACCCCGTGCACGACCCACCGCAAGCGAACGGAGAACAGTCATGGCCCAAGCCGCAGCCGTGGCGAAACCGCCCGCGCCACCCCGGCGGCGTCGTACCTCCGCGACCCCGCGCAGGCTCCCGTACCTGCTGATCGCCCCGGCGGCCCTGCTCATGCTGGGCTTCATCGCCTACCCGGTCATCAGCGTCTTCTACTACAGCCTGCAGAACTACAACCCCACCAAACCGTGGCGCAACGGCTTCGCGGGCCTCGACAACTTCACCCACGCCTTCACCAACGACCCCCAGTTCTGGGACACGTTGACCTTCAGCGCCAAGTGGGTCGTCGTAGAGGTGGGTCTCCAACTGCTCTTCGGACTCGCCCTCGCCCTGATCGTCAACCAGACCTTCGTGGGCCGGTCCGTCGGCCGCGCGCTGGTGTTCTCCCCGTGGGCCGTGTCGGGCGTCCTGACCTCCGCGATCTGGGTGCTGCTCTACAACTCCCAGACGGGCGTGACCCGTTACCTCGCCGACATGGGCATCGGCCAGTACGGCACGAGTTGGCTGTCCGACCCCTCAACGGTCTTCTCCGCAGCGGTCGTTGCGGACCTCTGGCGAGGCGTCCCCTTCTTCGCGATCCTCATCCTCGCCGACCTCCAGTCCGTGTCGAAGGACCTCTACGAGGCCGCCGAGGTCGACGGCGCCAGCCGCTTCCAGCAGTTCCTGCACATCACGCTGCCGCACCTCAAGGACGCGATCGTGCTGTCCACACTGCTGCGCGCGGTCTGGGAGTTCAACAACGTCGACCTCCTCTACACCCTGACCGGCGGCGGCCCGGCCGGCGAGACGACCACGCTGCCGCTGTACGTCGCCAACACCAGCGTCGAAGCACACAACTTCGGCTACGCGTCGGCCCTCACCACGGTCGCGTTCGTGATCCTGCTCTTCTTCTCGATCATCTATCTGCGCCTGAGCAAGTTCGGAGGCGGCGACAAGTGATCACCGAGATCGCTCCGGTCCGCGAACGGGAGTCCGCCGCACCGCAGCAGCCGCGCAAGGTCCGCCGCGCCTGGGACGAGGTCCCGCGCTGGCAGATCTACGTCCCCCTGGGGATCTACCTCGTCTTCACCCTGATCCCCTTCTACTGGATCCTGCTCTTCGCGTTCCGCCCGGCCGGCTCGACCTCCCTCGTGCCCTGGCCGATGACCCTCGACCACTTCCAGAAGGTGTGGACCGAACGCAGCTTCGGCGTCTACTTCCAGAACAGCGTCTACGTCGGCGTGGCCACCCTGATCCTCACGACCGTGGTCGCGCTGGCCGGCGGCTACGCACTCGCCCGCTTCGAGTTCAGGATCAAGCGCGCGTTCATGCTGGCCCTGCTCTGCTCCCAATTCGTGCCGGGCGCGCTGCTGTTGGTCCCGCTGTTCCAGATCTTCGCCAAGCTCCAGATGATCAACTCCCTCGGCAGCGTCATCCTCGCGGAGACCGTCTTCCAGCTGCCGCTGTCGATGATCCTCATCAGCGGCTTCATCAGGAACGTCCCGCAGTCCCTCGAAGAGGCCGCCTGGGTCGACGGCTGCAACCGCTTCGCCGCGTTCCGCATCGTCGTCCTCCCGCTGCTGCGCCCCGGGCTGATCGCCGTCGGCTCCTTCGCCTTCGTGCACGCCTGGAACCACTTCCTCTTCGCCTTGATGTTTCTGTCCGACCAGAGCAAGCAGACGATCCCGGTCGGCCTCAACACCCTGATGAGCGCGGACAGCGTCGACCTCGGCGCCCTCGCCGCGGGCGGCATCGTCGCGGCGATACCGGTGGTCATCGTCTTCGCCTTCATCCAGAAGTGGCTGATCACCGGCTTCAGCGCGGGGGCGGTGAAGGGATGAGGCAACCGCTTACCCTGCTGGCGAAGATCGTCGACGCAGGGAGAATCCCATGACATCCAAGACCGGTCCTACGACCGTCACCGCACTCGCGGCCACGGCAGTCACCGCGCACCTCGCCCCGCCCGTCTCCATCGTCCTCGCGGGCGCCCGGGGCCACGGCCGCTGGCACGTCGAGAACATCCGCCGGCTCCAGGACAAGGGGCTCGTACGCCTCGCCGGAATCTGCGAGTTGACCCCGCTGACGGAGGAGGAGTTCGGGGGCGAACTCCCCGCGCAGTCACCGGACTTCGGTGCCCTCCTCGACTCCACCGGCGCCCAGGTGGCCGTGATCTGCACCCCGATCCCGACCCACACGGACCTCGCCCTGGCCGCCGCGAAGCGGGGCGTGCACCTGCTTCTGGAGAAGCCGCCCGCGCCCTCGTACGCCGAGTTCCGCCGGATGGCCGACGGGGTCGCCGCGGCCGGGGCGGTCTGCCAGATCGGGTTCCAGTCGCTCGGCTCGCACGCCGTGCCCGGGATCCGCGAGCTGATCGCCAAGGGCGCGATCGGCACGGTGACCGGGGTCGGCGGCGCCGGTGCCTGGGCCCGCGACGAGGCGTACTACCGGCGCGCTCCCTGGGCGGGCAAGCGGCGCCTGAACGGCGTCGACGTCATCGACGGCGCCCTGACGAACCCCCTCGCACACGCCGTCGCCACCGCCCTCGCCCTCAACGGCACGACCCGCGCCGAGGACGTCGTCCGTATCGAGACGGAACTCGTGCGCGCCAACGACATCGAGTCCGACGACACCTCCTGCGTCCGCGTAACCACCGTCCAGGGCCGCCCGGTCACCGTCGCGGTGACCCTGTGCGCCGAACACCCGGGCGAGCCCTACGTGTTGGTGCACGGCAGCGAGGGCCGGATCACCTACTGGTACAAGCAGGACCGCGTCCTGCTCCAGCGCGCGGGCCACGGCCCGGAGGAGTTCGAGTACGGCAGCACGGACCTGCTGGAGAACCTGGTCGCCCATCTCACCGACGGCGACGCGCTGTTGGTCGAGCCGGACGCGACAGGCGCCTTCATGAAGATGGTCGAGGCGATCCGCGAGGCCCCCGACCCGGCCCAACTGCCCACCGACGCCTGGCACCTGATCCCCGCCGAGAACCGCCGGGTCGTCCCCGGCATCGACGCACTGGTCACGGCGGCGGCCGACACCCTCGCCCTCTACTCCGAGCTGGGCGCCTCCTGGGCCCCACCGAAAGAGGTGAGCACCTGATGATCACCCATGACACGCCGGTGCTGCGTGTAGCGGGCCGCCCGGTCGCCCGGTACGTCACCCGGCCCGAGCTGCCCGACCGGCTCTCCCCGCGCCCGTATCTGCACCCCGTCACCACCCTGGCGGGCACCGCGGTGACCGAGCTGAGCCCCGTCGACCACACCCACCACCTCGGCGTCGGTGTCGCCGTTCCCGACGTCGAGGGGCACAACTTCTGGGGCGGCCGCACCTACGTCCGTGACCAGGGCCCCACGGAACTGGACAACCACGGCGCCCAACGCCACTCCACCTTCCAGCTCCGCGACCCCGACGGCTTCGTCGAGGAACTCCGCTGGGTGGCCTCCGGCGCCGAGCTGCTCCGTGAACGCCGTACGGTCGCCGCCACCGAACTCACCGACACCGCCTGGGCGTTGGACTTCACCTTCTCCCTCACCAACGTGACGCCCGACCCCCTCTCGATCGGCAGCCCCGCCACCAACGGCCGCCCCGGAGCCGCGTACGGCGGCTTCTTCTGGCGGGCCCGCAAGGAGGCGGAGACCCCGCACGTCTTCACCGCCGACCACGAGGGCGAACCGGAGATCCACGGCACCCGCGCCGACTGGCTCGCCCTCGCCGGCACCGGCTGGACCCTGGTCTTCGCCGGCGCCACGGACCGCTCCCGCCAGGACCCGTGGTTCGTCCGCACCGCCGAATACCCGGGCGTGGGCGCCTCGTTGGCGACGGACGAGCGGCTGCCGATACCGCCCGGCGACACGGTCGTACGACGGATCGTCACCGTCGTCGCGGACGGCCGCCTGGACCGGGCCGAGACCGCGACACTCGTGCGGAAGGCGGTCAGCCAGTGACGCACGAGACGTACACGAACCCCGTCCTGAACGCCGACTGGTCCGACCCGGACGTCATCCGCGTCGGCGACGACTTCTACCTCACCGCGTCCAGCTTCGGCCGCGTCCCGGGCCTGCCCCTGCTGCACACCCGCGACCTGGTCAACTGGACCCTGATCGGCCACGCCCTCCAACGCCTCGAACCGGCACGGGAGTTCAGGACCCCACGGCACGACTGCGGCGTCTGGGCACCGGCGTTGAGGTACCACGACGAACGCTTCTGGATCTTCTGGGGCGACCCCGACCAGGGCATCTTCCAGGTCAACGCCCCCGAGATACGCGGCCCTTGGACCCGCCCGCACCTTCTCAAGGAGGGCAAGGGCCTCATCGACCCATGCCCCCTGTGGGACGACGACACCGACGAGGCCTACCTCGTCCACGCCTGGGCCAAGTCCCGCGCGGGCATCAAGAACCGCCTCACCGGCCACCGCATGCACCCCGACGGCACGACCCTGCTCGACGACGGCAAGGTGATCGTCGACGCGGACCGCATCCCGGGATGGTTCACCCTGGAGGGCCCCAAACTCCACCAGCACGACGGCTGGTTCTGGATCCTCGCCCCCGCAGGGGGAGTCGAGACCGGCTGGCAGGGCGCGTTCCGCTCGCGCGGCTTCTTCGGCCCGTACGAGGAGAAGGTCGTCCTGGAACAAGGGGACACCGACATCAACGGCCCGCACCAGGGTGCGTGGGTGAGCACCCCGTCCGGCGAGGACTGGTTCCTGCACTTCCAACAGCGGGGCGCCTACGGCCGGTTGATCCACCTCGAGCCGATGCGCTGGGACGACGAGGGCTGGCCGGTCATGGGCGACGCGGGCGCCCCCGTAGCCGTACACCGGAAACCGGACCTCCCGCCGCAGCCGCCCGCCGCGCCCGCCACCGACGACGACTTCCCCGGCGGACGGTACGGCCGCCAGTGGCAGTGGACGGCGAACCCGCAGGACGGCTGGGCCACCCACCACTCCGGCGACGGCCTACGACTGACCTGCGTCCGCTCCGCCGACACCCACGACCTGCGCCGACTCCCGCACCTCCTCACCCAACGCCTCCCCGGCACACCCGTCGCGGTCGAGGTCGAACTGCGGCTGCACGGCGAGGAGTTGGGCGCGCGCGCCGGACTCGCCGTGCTCGGCGACGCGTACAGCTGGATCGGGCTGGAGCGGGGCGCGGACGGCAGAGTGATGTTCGTCCACCGCTTCGCCGAGCCCGGCGCCGAGCGCGAACGAGACGCGGCGGAGCCCTGCCTCGCCCCCGAGAGCCGCGTCCGGCTGCGCATCGAGATCGGCGCAGGCGCGCGATGCCGTTTCTTCTACGACGTCGGGGACGGGCCGCGTCCGAGCGGCCAGGTCTTCGCCGCCACCCCCTGGCGCTGGGTCGGCGCCCTGCTCGGGCTCTTCGCGCTCGCGCCCGTCGGCACGGGACATGCCGGCGCGGCCGGTTTCACGCGGTTCCGGATCAGTTCTCTCTAACTCACCCTGCCTGTACGCCTGTTGGGAGTCGCAATGACGCACCTCCGTGGCAAGCGCTTGCCCACCGCCCGCGAGGCCACCACACCGTCGTATCCACAAGAAGAGAGCCGCTCTATGAAGACCAGCATCCGCAGAAGCAGGCGTGCCGCCGTGGCCGTCGCCCTGGGCTCCGTGCTCGCGCTGACCGCCACCGCGTGCGGCGACGACGGCAGCGGCGCCGCGGGGGACAAGGGCGACGAGGGGTCCGGCAAGGGCACGATCACCTTCTGGGACAACAACGGCGGTGTCCGCACCGACATCTGGAAGCAGATCATCGCGGACTTCGAGAAGAAGAACCCCGACATCAAGGTCAAGTACGTCGGGATACCGGCCGCGAGCGCCCAGTCCAAGTACGACACCGCGATCCAGGGCGGGGGTCTGCCCGACGTCGGCGGTGTGGGGACCGCGGTGCTCGCCGAGGTCGCGGTGCAGGGGGCGTTGGAGCCGTTGGACAGCCGGCTCAAGTCGAGTTCTCTGAACGGCAAGTTGAGCCAGAACCTGCTCGACGTGAGCAAGAGCGCGGGTGGCGGGGACACGCTGTACCAGATTCCCACCTCCGCCAACAACGGCACACTCTGGTACCGCACCGACCTGTTCAAGGCCGCGGGTCTTGACGCGCCGACGACCTGGTCGAAGTTCTACGCCGCCGCGGACAAGCTCACCGACAAGGCGAAGAACAAGTTCGGGTTCACCATTCGGGGTGGCGAGGGGTCCATCGCGCCCGCGCTCGACGCGGTGTACGGGCAGACCGGGATCACGTCCTTCTGGAACGGGGACAAGACGACGGTCAACGACCCCAAGAACGTTGCCGCGTTGGCGAAGTACGTCGGCCTGTTCAAGAAGGACACTCCGTCCGCCGACCTCAACAACGACTTCACGAAGATGGTCGCGCAGTGGGACAGCGGCACGATCGGGATGCTGAGTCACAACCTGGGGTCCTATCAGGACCACTTGAAGGCTCTGGGCGCGGACAAGTTCAAGGGCATTCCCAATCCGACGCTGGACGACGGTACGCGGGTGCAGATCTCCAACCCGGTTGACGGGCTGAGTCTGTTCAAGTCCAGCAAGAACAAGGAAGCGGCCTGGAAGTTCATCGAGTTCGCGGTGTCCGCCGCGGAGAACTCCAAGTACAACGAGTCCGCCGGGCAGGTTCCGGCAAACACGGATGCGGCCGGTGCGGCGTGGATTCAGAAGTCCGAGCCCACGCAGTTGGCTGCGGCGGCGTTGAACGGGGCCTCCACGAAGATTGTGCAGCTGCCGTATTACCTGCCGGACTGGAACACGATCTCCAAGGCGGACAACGAGCCGAACTTCCAGAAGCTGTTGCTGGGGAAGGTGACGGCCAAGGAGTTCCTGGACACGTTGGCCGACCAGTTGAACAAGGCGCAGGCGGACTGGAAGCAGAACCACTGAGCCCTGAGCCCGGGTGGTTTCGGTTGTGGGGGACTGCCGGCCCGTTGTGGCTGGTCGCGCAGTTCCCCGCGTCCCTAAAGACCGGAAGGTGAGCTGATCGTGTCTCTTACCCGTCGGCAAGTCGCGTTAGGTGCTCTCGCCGCCGTTCCTTTACGCGGTGGCGGTGTTCGGCGGAATCGGTCCCTGTACATCGCCGGGGATTCCACCGCCGCCCAGAAGTACTCCACCGAAGCTCCGGAGACCGGATGGGGAATGGCGCTCCCCTTCTTTCTGCGCAAGGGGGTGGAGGTCTCCAACCAAGCCGTAAACGGCCGGAGTTCGAAGAGTTTCGTCGACGAGGGGCGGCTGGACGCAATCCTCGCGGCCATCCGGCCCGGCGACTTCCTCCTCGTCCAGTTCGCGCACAACGACGAGAAGACCGCCGACCCCACCCGCTACACCGAGCCCTGGACGACCTACCAGGACTATCTGCGGATGTACATCGACGGGGCCCGGGCTCATGGCGCCCGGCCGCTGCTCGCCACCCCCGTCGAGCGCCGCCGGTTCGACGTCGACGGCAACGCGCTGCCGACGCACGGCGATTACCCGGCGGCGATGCGTGCGCTCGCGCAGGAGGAACGTGTCGCGCTGCTCGACATCGAGGCGTTGTCACTCGCGCTGTGGCAGCGGCTCGGGGTGGAGGAGACGAAGGTCTACTTCAACTGGACCGACACCGAGCAGGACAACACGCATTTCAATCCACCCGGTGCGATCGCCGTGGCGCGGCTCGTGGCGCGGGAGTTGCTGCGCACCCGGGTGCTCGCGCCGCGTGACGTCGTCCGGTTGCGCGACGACATTCCCACGTCCTGGATCACCTGGCCCGAGGCGACGGACGCCTCGGGCCTCTGAGCAAGGAGACCCGCACAGTGCGTATTTCTATGTGTCATGCACGCGTCATAGCGTCGCTCGTGGGCTGTACGGCACTGGCTCTCGCCCTCACGAGCACCACCGCGCAGGCCCATCCGCACAGCCTCGCCCGCGAGACTCTCGGCGCCGGTGACGGCTGGGCCTCCTACGGCACCGGCACCAGCGGTGGCGCGGCCGCCACCCCCGAGCACGTCTACACCGTGTCCAACTGGGCTGATTTCAAAGCCGCGTTGGCCGCCGCCGGCACCGCGCCGAAGATCATCAGAGTGCAGGGTGTGATCGACGCCAACGCCGAGGGCTGCGACTCCTTCGCCGCGCCCGGCTACGACTTCGCCCAGTACCTCGCCACCTACGACCCCGCCGTGTGGGGCTACGACCAGAACCTCGACAACGAACCCGACGACAGCCCCGAGGGCCTGCGCCGCATCTCCGCCGCCAACCAGCACACCGCCATCGAGGCGTTCGTCCCCGCCAACACCACCATCATCGGCGTCGGCAGGAACGCCGGCTTCAAGGGCGCCAGCCTGCAGATCAAGGCCGTCGACAACGTCATCGTCCGGAACCTGGCCTTCGAGAGCCCGTTGGACTGCTTCCCGCAGTGGGACCCGACCGACGGCGACACCGGCAACTGGAACTCCGAGTACGACAGCGCCGTCATCTACGGCTCCACCCATGTGTGGTTGGACCACAACACGTTCACCGACGGCGACCACCCGGACAGTTCGCTGCCCACCTACTACGGGCGGATCTTCGAGCAGCACGACGGCGAACTCGACGTCGTCAAGGGCGCCGACTACGTCACCGCCTCCTGGAACGTCTTCGCCGACCACGACAAGACGATCCTCATCGGCAACAGCGACAGCGCCTCCACGGCCGCCGTCGACCGGGGCCACCTGAAGGTGACGCTCCATCACAACCTGTTCTCCAACCTCGTCGAGCGCGCACCGCGTGTCCGCTTCGGCCAAGTCGACTCGTACAACAACCACTTCGTCGCCGAGCCGGGCTACGGCTACAGCTACGGCATCGGCCTGGAGTCCCAACTCATCGCGGAACACAACGCGTTCACGGTCCCGGCCGGCATCTCCGAGGCGACCATCCTCAAGAAGTGGTCCGAGGCGCCGCTCACCGCCGCCGACAACTACGTCAACGGCAGGCTCACCGACCTGGTCGCCGTCCACAACGCGGGTGTTCCGACCGAGATCCTGCAGTCCGGCGCGGGCTGGACCCCGACCCTGCGCACGAAGGTCGACCCCGCGAAGGCCGTGCCGTTCATCGTCGACCGGGGCGCGGGGGCGGGCCGCCTGCGCTGACCAACCCCCATACACACCGGGCCGGTCTCGTCCGACCGGCCCGGCGCCGGGGCCCACCTCACGAGCCGCACCGCGAAGGAGCACCCGCATGCCCTCGCACCACCACTCCCTCCAACTGCCCTTGTCCAGACGAGGGTTCCTCATGGCGAGCGCCGGCGCGGGCGCCGCGCTCGGTCTCACCGCTGTCTCCGTCCCCGCCCTCGCCGTCGGCAGGCCACGCCCGTTCGGCCGCTACGGTTCACCGGCCGCACGCCTCACCCCGCTCACCCTGTACGTCGACCCGCGCGGCCGGGGCGACTTCACCACCGTCCAGGCCGCGGTCACCGCCGCGACCGGCGCCGGATACACCCTGGTCATCGCGTCCGGCGTCTACCGCGAGACGGTCACCGCCGGAGTCACCGACCCGGCGACCGGCCAACTCTCCACCGCCGCCTCGGAGATGACCTGGATCGGCGCGAGCGAGAACCCGCGCGACGTCGTCATCGTCTACGACAACGCCAACGGGACGCGGAAACCCGATGGTTCGGGCACCTACGGCACCTCCGGCTCGGCCACCACCACCATCCGCACCGACGGTTTCACGGCCCGCCGGCTCACCTTCGCCAACGACTGGCTGCGCGCCGACCACCCCGAGATCACCGGTACGCAGGCGGTCGCGATCAAGGTGCAGGGCGACCGCTCGGCGTTCTTCGACTGCCACTTCCTCGGCCATCAAGACACCTTGTACGCTGACTCGTTGGCCCTCGGCGTCTTCGCCCGCCAGTACTACGCGCGCTGCTACGTCGAGGGAGACGTCGACTTCGTCTTCGGGCGGGCGACCGCCGTCTACGACCACTGCCACTTCCGGACGCTCAACCGCACCGACCTGGCGACGGCACCGTACGGCTTCGTCTTCGCGCCGTCCACGGCGGTCGCGAACCCGCGCGGGTATCTGGTGACGCGCAGCCGCGTGAGCGGCCAAGCCCCGGACGGCTACTACAAGTTGGCCCGTCCCTGGGTGCCCGGCTCCGACACCACCGCCCACCCGATGCTCACCGTGCGGGACACGGCGCTGGGTGCGGGAATCGACGCGGTGGCGCCGTACACCAACATGTCGGACGCCTATCCCTGGCAGGGGCAGAGGTTCGCCGAGTACCGGAACACGGGCCCGGGTGCCGTGATCAGCGTCCCGGAGAACCGGCCCCAACTCGCCGCAGAGCAGGCCGAGTCGGCGACCCGCGAGGCGTATCTCGGCGACTGGACACCCGGGCGGAGGCGCTGAGATGGCCCTGCGCAGACGCACCCTTCTGACCGGGCTCGCCGGTGGTCTGGTGGCCGCCGGTGCCGGGCCCGCCGTAGCCCTCGACCGTCGTCGTGTCCTGCACGTCCGGCCCGGTGACTCGGTGCAGGCGGCCGTGGACGCGGTGGAGGGCAGCGGCTGGACGATCGTCGTGCACCCGGGGACGTACCGCGAGGTCGTCAACGTCCCTGTGGGCGCGGGGGAGTTGACGTTGTCCGGTGCTACTCACGACCCGTGTGACGTCGTCATCGTCTACGACAACGCCAACGGGACGCGGAAACCGGACGGTTCGGGGACGTACGGTACGGCGGGCTCCGCGACCTTCACGTCGGCGGCGCCCGGGCTGACCGTACGGGACCTGACCCTCGCCAACGACTGGCTGCGCGCGGACCACCCGGAGATCACGGGGACGCAGGCGGTGGCCGCGTATGTCACGGGTGACCGCTCGCAGTTCGCGCACGTCCGTGTCCTGGCCCACCAGGACACGCTGTTCGTGGACACGTCCGCGTTGGATGCCTTCGACCGGCAGTACTTCTCCCACTGCTACATCGAGGGGGACGTCGACTTCGTCTTCGGGCGGGCGACGGCTGTCTTCACTGACTGTCAATTCCACACCCTGCAACGGGACGTGGCCTTCACCCCCAAGGGCATGGTCTTCGCGCCGTCCACCGCGCGCGCCAATCCGCACGGCATCCTCGCGGTCCGTTCGCGGATCACCTCCGGCGCCGAGGACGCCGCGTACAAGCTGGCCCGGCCGTGGGTCCCGTCGTACGAGACGACGGCCTGGCCGTCCCTCGTCGTGCGGGACACCCGGATCGGGCCCGGCATCGACCCGGTCGCGCCCTACACGAACATGCGCGACGCCTATCCCTGGCAGTCGATGCGCTTCCACGAGTACCGCAACACGGGACCGGGTGCCGTGATCACCGTCGCGGAGAACCGGCCCCAACTCACGGTCGTCGAGGCCAAGTTGCACACCCCTGCGGCCTACCTCGGTGACTGGCGTCCCTGAAATCCCCCCATCCGCGACAGAACAGATCCCCCATCAGCGACAGAACGACGAAAGGACCGCACTCCTATGTCTCGTCGTACCGCTCTCACCCTCGGCACAGTCCTGGCGTTCGGCGCCGGGCTGGCCGTCCTCCCCACCCAGGCCCAGGCCGCCACGGTCGTCGTCGACACGACGGCCGAACTGACCAGCGCGATCTCAAGTGCCGCCGCCGGCACGGTCATTCAGGTGCGCGGCGGCACGTACTACCCGACGGCCACCCTCCAGTCCACGACGAACGGCACGTCGTCCTCGCCGGTCACGCTCACCGCGTACGGCTCGGAGACGGTCAAGATCGACGGTTCGTCACTGCCGTCGGGGTCCTGGATCTTCAAGCTGACGGCGGACTACTGGAACGTCTCCAACCTCACCTTCCAGAACTCCCCGGACAGCGCGGTCGTCTGCCAGTCCTGCACCGGCACCAACTGGAACAACGTCAAGACCATCAACGGCGGCGACTCCGGCTTCACGCTCACCGGCGACGGCACCGTCAACAACACGGTCAAGAACCTTGACTCGTACGGCAATTACGACGCCGCGACGCACGGCGAGAACGCGGACGGGGTCGCCATCAAGTTCGGCTCCGGCAGCGGGAACCTCGTCACCGGCGCACGTCTGTACAACAACTCGGACGACGGGATCGACTTCTGGTCCTTCTCCACGCCAGTCACCGTCGAGCACACCTGGTCCTTCGGCAACGGCGTCAACCGTTGGTCGGACTCGGCGTTCGCGGGCGACGGCAACGGCTTCAAGCTGGGCGGTGACGGCGAGGTCGTCGCGCACGTCATCAACAACTCGGCGGCCTGGGGCAACGCGGGCAACGGCTTCACCGAGAACTCCAACACCGGTGCCCTCGTCATCAACCGCACCACCGCGTACGCCAACAGCAAGTGGGGCTACTACTTCACCACCAGCTCCGCCAAACTCGGCAAGAACCTCGCGGTCGGCAACGGCAGCGGCTCGGTCACCAAGGGCTCCGCGGTCACCTCGTCCGGCAACAACTGGGACTCCGGCATCTCCACCCCGTCCTTCATCTCCACGGACGCGTCAACGACGTACAACGCCCGCTCTTCCAGCGGCACGCTCCCGTCCACGACGTTCCTGACGACGGGGAGCACGACCATCGGCGCGACGATGAACTGACCTGTACGGTGGGCCCGGTTCGGGCGTTCCCGGGCCGGGCCCACGTCAGCCCCTGTCGCCCCACACGGCCTCCAGATCCTGGCAACGCACCGTGATGCTCGTATCGGTGAGCGCGATCTCGTGCACGCAGCCGCCGTCCTCGTCCGGGAGGATCTCGTCGAGGAGCACGGTGTCGACCAGCATCCAGTCGACGGAGTGCTCATAGTCGATGGAGAAGTGCGTCACGCCCGAATAGCTGATGCGCAGGCCGGAGTCGTGCTTGAACTTGTTGGGCGCGAACTCCAGGACGAGCCCGCCACTCTTGTCGGTGGCGAGATGGACGCCGGCCAGTTCGAGATCCTTCACACAGCGGATGGCGCCCGCAATGTCGTAGTGCCCGGGGTCTGTGGCGAAGGACAGGGCGCTCGGGGGCAGGTTGGCGCTCAGGCGCGGCAGTTCGGCCAGGTAGGCGTGCGCATCCAAACGGAATCCGGGCACCTCGGGATCCCAGTCCGCCTCGACGAATTTCATGGACAACCTTCCTGCGAGAGCGGGGGTGACGCCACCGGTGTTGTTGTGGATGCTCGACGACGTGCTCTGCTGGGCCGGGCCCCGCACATCGTCCGACCGGCGTGCCCGCCGCGCCCTCGATCTTCTTCTGCAACGGCTTGTAGGAGTCGTCGAACTCCTTGCCCTGGTTGTCATTTCTCCAGGGCACGCCCAGCCCGTTGAGGGACTCACCAGTGAGGTCAGGGCCTGGCGGTCTTGATGTCGAGGACCTCGGCCGGGTCCTTGCCGTCACCCATCGTGCGTTCCCCCGTTCGCAGTCGCGTCCACGACGGTAGGGGAAGCCGACCAAGGGAAGGTCAAGTGGAGCCCATGCGCGGGTAATTCACCGTCCTGTGTGTTGTGTATCGATCGCATAAAGGTCCTCGCGCCCGACGCGTGATGCGCGTAGACAGTCCCTGACCTGGTGCATCACCCATCGGAACCAGATCCGGAGATTCCATGCGGAAGTCCCTTAGAGCGGCCGCCCTCGGCGCCGCCTGTGTCGTAGCCGGTGCCGCCCTCTACGGCAGTGGCGTCGCCACTGCCGGCCAGTCGACGGCCAACTCGACGCACGAGCCGTACAACATCGGCCTGTTGACGAAGGACATCGACACCTACTACGGCACCACGCTCGACAGCAGCGGCGTGTACCAGGCCTCGGCGACCAGCCCGTACGCCAAGGACCTGGCGCGCATCGACGCGTCGGCCAAGAAGTACATCGACGAGGCGGTGCGCAAGCACCACAAGGGCGTCAAGCCCGCGGTCGTCTTCGACATCGACGACACGCTGCTGCTCAGCCTCGACTACGAGAAGAAGAACAACTACGGCTACAGCTCGGCCACTTGGGCCGCCTACGTCGCCCAGGCCAACCGCCCGGAGGTCTTCGGCACCCCCGAGCTGGTCGAGTACGCCGCGTCCAAGGGCGTCACGGTGTTCTACAACTCGGGTCTCAGCGAGGCGCAGCGCACCTACGCGGTCGACAACCTGAAGAAGGTCGGCGCCGACGTCAACCTCGACGCCGACCACATGTTCCTCAAGAACACGGCCAACCCGCCGTCGTACCTGAGCAGTTGCGCGACCGCCGGTACCTGGACCTGCACCACCGTGCAGTACAAGTCCGGTACCCGGAAGCACATCGAGGACCTCGGGTACAACATCGTCGCCAACTTCGGCGACCAGTACTCGGACCTCGACGGGGGCTACGCCGACAAGACGTACAAGATCCCCAACCCGACCTACTTCGTCAGCTAGTTCGTACGGGGTAGTCCGTTGGTCCGTACGGGGCTGATCGACCCGAGGGTGGGCACCACCGGCTGAATCGTCCCGTCCGCCGCGAACCGCAGGCGGTCGATGGTGGTCTCCCGGTGCGTGCCGTCCCCACCAGGCTTTCCTGGCCCGTTCAGGGCGAACCGGTGATAGACGATGTACCAGTCGTCGGTCCCCGGCACGTTCACCACGGAGTGGTGGCCGGTACCCAGGATGCCGTACTCGGGGTTCTTGGACAGAATCGTGCCCCGCTCGGTCCACGGGCCGAGCGGGGACGGTCCCGTCGCGTAGGCCACGTGGTAGTTCTCGCTGCGGGTGTCGTCCTCGGACCACATGAAGTAGTAAGTCCCCTCGCGCTTCACCACGAAGGACCCCTCACGGAAGTCGCCCGCCGTGATGTCCTTCACCTTCGTCGCGTCGTACGACGTCATGTCGTCGTTCAACGGCACGACATACGCGTGCCCGTTGCCCCAGTAGAGATACGACTGCCCGTCGTCGTCCGTGAAGACGGCGGGGTCGATCATCTGGCCGCTCAGTGAACCCCCCTTCGCCACAAGGGGTTTGCCGAGCGCGTCCTTGAACGGACCCGCGGGCGAGTCCGCCACCGCGACCCCGATCTGCTGCTCGGCACAGAAGTAGAAGTAGTACTTCCCGTCCCGCTCCGCGACCGCCGGAGCCCACGCGTTCTTGTCGGCCCAGGCGACATCGAGCCCCAGGTCGAGGATCACTCCATGGTCCCGCCAGTGGACCAAGTCCCTTGAGGAGTACGCCTTGAAGCTCGTCCCGCCCCAGCCGGCGTAGCCGTCGCTCGTCGGGTAGATCCAGTACTGCCCGTCGAGATAGTGCACGTCCGGATCGGCGGTCAGCCCCGGCAGCACGGGACTTCGCGTCGGCACCGCCTCCACCGTCCAGATACGGCTCGTCCCGTCCGCCGCCGTGACCGTGTACGACTGCGGCTCGCGGAAGTCCCGTCGCGTCCGGGACGGTGGGCTGACCGTCGCGCCCGCGCCGATCGCGAGGCTCGGCGCCAAGTGCCGTAGATCCGCGCCCGGTTGCATCGGCAGCACGACCTTCGACGACGCCTCCGTGACGACCGCGTACCCCTTCTGCCCGCCCGCCGTCGCGTCCACGACCGATGTCGGTGTCGCCGGATACGCGGCCAGCAGCCGGTCGTACTCGGCCTGTGTCACCGGAAGTACCGTGCCGTGCCGGGGACTTGCCGGCAGTTGGTAGTCCGTGGACGGGGTCCACTCGCCGGAGTCGAGGTCGGTGGTCTCGAAGGGGACGTAGCCGCGCAGCCCGTACTCGTCGACGAACAGGTACCACTTCTTCTCGGTGTTGGACTTGAACACCGTCGGCCCTTCGCCCCGCTCGATCGCATCGCTGCCGATGCACTCCGAGACGAAGTCGTACGACGTGGAGGTCAGCGAGGTCGACTTCTCACCGGTGATGAACTTCGAGCAGGGGGAGCTGGAGGACGGGTCGCGTTCGTCCTTGGTGTAGCGGTAGTAAGTGTCCTTGTACTTCACGACAGTTGAGTCGATGACGGAGTATCCGGGGTCGTCCCAGACCTTCGGGTCGCTGAAGGTGCGGAAGTCCTTCGTCGTCGCGTACATCATGCGGTTGTAGGTCGAGCCGGTGTGGTCGGGGTCGTCGTCGGCGTACAGCTTCGACGCCCAGAAGACGACGTACTCACCGAGCGAGTCGTCCCAATAGGCCTCCGGCGCCCAGGTGTTGCCCGCGTTGTCCGGGGCCACCTTCACCAGCCGCTGGTCGGTCCAGTGGACCAGGTCGGTCGACTCCCAGATCATCACCGACTTGCTGCCGTGCCGCTGGACGTCGTCCCAACTGCCGCTGCTGTTCCGGTACATGCGCAGGTCGGTGGCGATGAGATAGAACTTGTCGCCCTTGGGGGAGCGGATCACGAACGGGTCGCGCAGCCCCTTCTCGCCGATCGTCGACGTCAGGACCGGCTTGCCCTGGTTCAACTCCCGCCAGTGCAGCGGGTCGTTGCCGCGGCTGAGGGCGTAGCGGATCTGTTCGCCGTCGGCGGTGCCCTCGCCCGTGAAGTAGGCGAAGAGATATCCGGCGTACTTGGGGTGGGTCACGGGCGGTGCTCCTGAGTGCGCGGTACTGGGCGGGGCGGCGAGCAGAGCGAGGAGGAGGGTGACGAGGGCCAGGAAGGGGAGCAGGAGGGTGCGGGCGGTGCGGGGTCGCATGGCACATCCTGTGGGGGTGTGGGGGATTCTGTTGAATGACTGTGCTGCCTTCGGAGTGTCACCAGTGGGGTGCGGTGCGTCAATCGGTGCGGGTGGGACGGGACGGAGCGAAAGTTTCGCTCCTTCTCCCGTGTCTTTGTCCGTGCTTTTTCCCGTGCCCGCGGCAACCCTTTCCGGCCGCGGCGGCGACCAGGGATCAGAAACGGGCCGGGGCGGCCCCTCCGGCCCGTTTCGTCCTCGTCATCCAGGAAAGGAACCAACGCCGTGCGTACGAGCACCGGACGCCACCGCAGGACCCGCACCCTCTCGATCGCCGCCGCGGTGGCCGTCGCCGCGGGGGCTGGCGGCGTCTACCTCGGCCTCAACAGCGGTGGTGCGCAAGCCGCTTCGTCGACGGTCACCGTGTCCACCACCGCCCAGCTGGAGTCGGCCGTCGCCAACGCCACGGCGGGGACGGTCATCCAGGTCAGGGCGGGCACCTACACCCCGGCCGCGACCCTCAAGTCCACGGTGAACGGCACCGGTTCGGCCCGCATCACCTTGCAGGCGTACGGCACGGAGAAGGTGAAGATCGACGGCTCGAAGCTGCCCGCTGGCCAGTGGCTGGCCGGTATCTACGGCGACTACTGGACCGTCCAGAACCTCACCTTCCAGAACTCCCCGGCACAGGGCTTCGTAGCCACGTCGTCGGTAGGCGGCATCTTCAAGAACCTGGTGACGGCGAACAACGGCGACTCCGGCTTCACCCTGCGCGGCGACGGCACCACCAACAACCTCGTCCAGAACCTGGACAGTTACGGCAACTACGACGCCGCCGGACACGGCCAGAACGCCGACGGCATCGCCATCAAGTTCGGCTCCGGCACCGGCAACAAGGTCACCGGCGCCCGCCTCTACAACAACTCGGACGACGGCCTCGACCTCTGGCAGTTCTCCTCGCCGGTCACCATCGAGCACTCCTGGGCCTTCGGCAACGGCAAGAACCGCTGGAACGACTCCGCCTTCGAGGGCAACGGCAACGGCTTCAAGCTCGGCGGCGGAGGCGTCTCCGTCGCACACGTCGTCAACGACAACGCGGCCTGGGACAACTCCCTCAACGGCTTCACCGAGAACTCCAACACCGGCGCGATCATCCTCAACCGCAACACCGCGTACGCCAACACCCAGGCCGGCTTCTTCTTCGCCACGAGCAAGTCCCGCCTGGCCCGCAACCTCGCGATCGGCAACAAGGGGGGGTCGGACACGCTGGGTTCGGGTGCGGTCTCAGCGGCGAACAACTGGGATGGCGGGGTTGCGACTCCGGCCTTCAGGTCGACGGATGCGACTGCGGCGTACGGGGCGCGGTCGTCTGGCGGGACGCTGCCGTCGACGACGTTCCTTACGACGGGGTCTACGACGATCGGTGCCACGATGAACTGACGTGCCTTGCCGTGGACTCCGCTTTTCACGGGGCGACGCGCAGAGTTGATGCGCGAAAGGCCCTGGTCGCTGCGAGTCGACCGGGGCCTCTCCTCTCGTTCTGGGGTGAGTCACCAACCCAGTTCCCGATGCTGCCTGTTCCGCTCCTCGCGGGAGAGGGTGACCTCCAGCTCCTCGTCGCCGGGAGCCGTCCAGGTGCCCGTCCACATGTGGACAGGGCCCAGGACGTACGTTCCGTCGCCTGTCACGTCGGTGACGATGCCCTCTCTGCCCGCGTCGGCGTCGTAGACCTGATCACCGACCCACACCCTGGGTTTGTCATTGGTCATGCGGCCCGCTCACAGTGCAGTTCGGCCCAGACCTGCTTCCCCCAGCGGTACACGTCCGTTCCCCAGCGCTCGGCCAGGGCATCGATCAGGAGGAGCCCCCGGCCGCTGGTGAGGAGATCGTCACCAGGCTTGACCATCTGCGGCAGTGCGCGGGCTTTGTCGACCACGCCGATCCGTACGAAGCGCTCGCTCGGTCTGGATACGACGACTCGGATGTTCCGGGTGTTCGTGTGCTTGATCGCGTTGGCCACCAGTTCGGAGACGAGGAGGACTCCGGAGTCCGTCAGCTCCTCCAAGTGCCAGGCGGCTAACGCCGTTTTGACGAACTTGCGTGCTGCCTCGGCGCTTTCCTCCGATGCAGGGAAGGTCTCGGAGTATCCGGGGTGCCCGATGGGGCGTGGCTGCGCTGACACGATCATCTGGACCTCAGGGGTGTCGGTGGACGACGGCCTCGCTCAAGTCAACGGCTGCGCACCCGTGACAAGGAGGAAAAGTCGGCCCCGTGCGCATCGTGGGCAACCGGAAATTTCTCGTCACTCACACCTACTCACGGGGGTGGAGTGGCTACCGTGGGTGCATGGAGGGGAACGCGAGCCTCATCAACGCCATGCGCGAGTCGGCCCTCAAACAGGCCGAGTTGGCCGAGGCTGTCAACGACTTCCTGCGCACTCGCGGAGACGAAGGAACGGTGAGCGACCGGACCGTCCGCAACTGGCTCACCGGAAAAACCCGCTGGCCCCACCCCCGTCAGCGCGAAGCCTTGGAGGCAGTATTCGGTTGTACAGCCGAGGAGTTGGGCTTCAGCCCGCCAGCGGCAAGACCCACCACCACCGAACCGGAGACATCCGTGAGGCGCAGAAACTTCCTCGCGGGCACCGCTGTTGTCGCCGCGGCGCCCATCCTGGATTCGCGGCCGACCTCCGTCGGCACCTCCGACGTGATCCGCCTCCGTAGCGGACTGGATGCGCTGATGGCCCTGGATGCATCCAGAGGCGGACACGAAGACCTGGAGCGGTCGGCTCTCGCCGGCGCGGACGAGGCACTTGGCAAGGTCGTGCAGGCCGCTTCCCAGCGCATCCGTCAGCGGCTGTACTCCGTTGCCGCCAACTACCTTTCGACTGCCGCGTGGGCTGCCATCGACGGCCGCCAACTCGACCGTGCCCAGACCAGGTTGGACCGCGCCCTCTACCTCGCCGGGATGGCCAAGGACCCCGTCGTAGAACTGCGCGTCTGGAACTCGTACGCGATGCTCGCCCACCAGCGGGACAGCTTCACTGATGCAGTGGACGCCGGGTACGCGGCCCAGGCGACGACCATCGCCAGGCGGGATCCGTTCTACGGCTCGCTCGCCCACGCCCGTACGGCCGTTGCCCATGCCACCGTCGGCGACCGCCAGGCCACCATCAGGTCCCTCGGGTATGCGGAGGAGGCATTGGGTAAGGCGACCGACGACGAGACCCGCCCGAGCTGGGTGGGCTTCTACGGGGTGGCCGAACTGACCGCGATGGCGGCCATCGCGCGGGACCGGATCGGGGACTCCGCCGAGGCGGAAGCGGCCTCCCACAAGGCGTTGAGCGGCATTCCGAAACCCTTCAAGCGAAACCGTGCCCTGGCCACGGCCCGGCTGGCCCTGACGCAGGTCCACCAGAGGGATCTCGACCCGGCGTGCACGTCGGCCTCGGAAGTCTTCGAGCTGATGTCCGGCCACCCGATCCCCGGCCGTATGCGGTCCCTTCTCGGCGACTTCTACCGGGACTTGATCACTCTTGCGCCGGACGCGTCCATCGCCCGAGAGTGGGGAGACCGCTATCGATCCGAATGGAGCCGAGCCTGATGCCCGACCTGGACGTCCGTCGCTACAGCCGTGAGGACCTGCCGGAGATCCGGCAAACGATCATCGACATTCACGCGGATGCCCAAGGCGAGCGACTGGACGAGTTCCGCAAGAAGTTCCCCTGGTTCGTCGACCAGTGGGGCTCACGCGAGGGCTACTCCTGCGTGATCGCGTGGGACGGGGACACGGCCGCTGGGTTCGCGTACGGTGCGCCGGCGGTTGAAGGCCGGGAGTGGTGGCGCGAGTACGTCGACCCTGCACCCGAGAAGACCTTGACCTTTGCTTACTCCGAACTGGCCATCCGCCAGGCGTACCGGAAGCAGGGCATCGCCGACCTGCTCTCCCGGGCTCTGCTGGAGGAAAGGCCCGAGGACTTGGGCGTCCTCCTAGTGGACGTCGAACACCCTCGCATTCAGGCGCTGTACGAGGACTGGGGCTTCAAGAAGGTGGGCGAACAGCGCCCCTTCCCGGACTCCCCTGTCTTTGCTGTGATGCTGGCTGAACTGCCCCTGGAGTGAGACAAGAACAGAGAGGACCGCCTTCTTTAGACCGGGGTAAAGGGGGCGAATTGGCCGAGTTGGACGAACGCGAGCAGGTTGTCGTACCCATAGTGCTCTGTTGCGGGCGTTGAGCCGCTTTTCAGGTAGCCCCGCCCCCGTCGTACTGCTGCGAGGGGATTCGGCTTGCGCGACCCGCGTGCGCGCACGCACGACCTCAAGCCCCGCAGGCCCCATGCGACCGTTGTCGAGTCTCTGTTGACGGGTGACGGGTGACGGGTGACGGGTGACGGGTGACGGGTGACGGGTTGGCGTCGGGGGAGGCTTGAGTTGTCTGACCTCGAAATCTTATGTGGGCGGTGGGTCAAGTCGAGGCGTGAACGGTCACGAGGCCGGGCCCCGAGGCCTCCCTGTGTGGTCGGGTAGTGGAGGGGGCGGTAGCGTCCTCGGCATGCTGGACGACCCTGACGTGTCTGCGGTGCTGCGGGGCGGGGTACAAACTCGCTCCCAGGCATGCGACTTCGTGCGCTGGTTCGCCGACGCGTGGACGGGCTGTCCACTGCGGTCGGAAGACGGTTGCACCGAGGGCGAGTTGGCCGTCACAGAAGCCGATCTGGGCTTCGAACTCCCGGCCGCCTTGCGCGAAGGTCTTCATCTCTTCGGCCGGCGGGACGACCTGACCCGACAGCAGGACCCCCTGGTCCAGCCGACTGGACTTTACGTCCATGACGCCTTGAACGGTGTTCTGGTCTTCCGGCGCGAGAACCAGGACTGCGCGTGCTGGGGGATCCGACTGGACGAGATCGAGCAGGAGGATCCGCCAGTGGTGGTGGAATCGCGCGAAGGCTGGATTCCCTTCCTCGATCGGATGTCCCTGGCCTGGGTGGAACTCGTGCTGAGTGAGTCACTCTTCGGGACGGACAGCCTCTACGACGCCTGCGAGCTCCCGGATGCACTGGTGCCGAGCCTGCACGCTCGCTATGCGCGGGTAGACCTGCCCGATCATCCGATGTGGGCGAGCAAGGACGATTCACCGCTGCGCTGGTACGCAGCTCCCGGCCGACTGATACGCCGCGACGGCATCGAGGACCAGTCCTGGATTCACGCGCATGGACATACACCTGCCGATCTCGAAGCCATCCGCGCAGAGCTCCCTGGGCCGTGGGTCTACTGACCCCAAGCCGAGGCAAGCACCGTCCGAGACAAGACAAGCCCCACGCAACCGTGTCGAGTCTCAGTTGATGGTTGACGGGTTGGCGTCGGGTGATGCTTGACGTCTGTCCTAGACATCGTGGCTTACTGGCTGCCATGGCGGACCGTTTCCCTGAGATCACCTCCGTGCAGGAGTTCATCCGGCTGCGGGAGAGCGAGGACCCGGCGGAGTACAACCGCTCGGCGTGGGCAGCGATGCCGCTGCCTGTCTGGTGGGACCTGGTGCGTAACCATCCCGACATGCGTTTCTGGGCTGCGCATAGCAGGACGGTGCCGTCGGAGATCCTGACCGAACTGATCAATGATCCGGACTGGCGGGTTCGAGACCGGGTGGCCAGTAAGCGCAACTGCCCGCCTGAGCTGCTGGAACGGCTGGTCGACGATCCGCATGACACCGTGCGGAGGCTCGTTGCAGGCCATCCGAACTCGCCACGGTCGGCGGTAGTGCGTTTGGTTGATGACCCGTGGCCGGTCATTGCGCAGGAAGCCCTCGCCCGGCTGGCCAACTGGCCGTCCGTGCAGCCGTCCGAACCCTCCTGACGGAGCGATCACACGATCTTCCGGCGGTTGTGTTCGCCGGATTTACGGACGACCACCTCCTTCCTGGTGACACGGGGGACGGTGGTGATCAGCTCGGTTCCCTGGAAGACGCGGATCGCTTCTTCGTCCAGGTGGGCGGTGACGACCTGGCGGGCATGACCGCGGCCGAGCTGGATGCGCTGTCCGGCGACCATGAAGCCGCCGGTGCTGCTGACCGTGCGCTCGGGGATCTGCGCAGTGGGAGGCGGTAGTTGCGGTGGCGGTCCGGCCGGACGGCCGCCTTGCAGACGGCTGCAGGCCGAGGGCGGCAGCGGGCTCCGCAGGGTGGCCTTGAGGACCCTCTGTCCGTCGAGGACCTGCAGCACCCGCCCGTCCAGCCGCAGGGTGACGCGTTGTCCGGCGAACGGCCAGCCGATCAGGACTTTGTCGCCGCCCAGGCCGACGTAGCCGACCGCGTTGACGGTGCGGTCCACCTCCACCGCCCCACCCGTCTTCTGCGCCGGGCCGGGGTCGTCCGGCCAGGGCCCGGCCCGGCGGGCGTCACCACTGGCCAGCAGGGCCTTGAGGTCCCGGCCGCACAGCTTCGAGGGCAGGGTCTTGTGGCGGGCCCCGCCGATGAGGACGTGCAGCCGGTTGACGTCGATGCGCAAGGTGACTGCCGTGCCGGCCAGGGCCGGACCGAACCAGATCTGCTGCCCGCGCAGGCTCAGGTTCCCCGAGGCGGGCACCACCCGGTCCACTTCGACGGCACCGATCTCTCCCTCGGCCAACGGCCAGGCTGCGGGCGCCGGTTCAGGCGGCGGATCCGGCGGTGCCGCGGAGGCGACCAGGTCGAGGCGGGCAGGCAGAATCACCGGCAGTGCTTCCTGCTCGGCCCGCGGCCTGGGAACGAACCGGCTGACCGGGACGGCCATGTCCAAGGACTGATGCGGCCGCATCCGGTTGTAGTCCGCCAGCCAGACATCCACCGCCGCCTGCGCTGCCGCCGGGTCCGCGAACGGGGCGCAGCCGTCGAGGAGTTCACGCCGCAGCGTCTGATGGAACCGCTCGATCTTCCCCGTGGTGGTCGGGGACCTGGGCTTGGTGAGCCGGTGGGCGATGCCGTTCTCCCGGCAGATCCGGTCGAACATCGTCTCCCCGGGCCTGCCGGAACCGAACCGGGCGGTGAACTGCTTGCCGTTGTCGGTGAGCACCTCTTCCGGCACTCCGAACCGCAGCAGTGCCTCCCCGAAGGCCAGACACACCGCGCGGGCCGTGGCCCGCTCCACCACCTTCGCGATCACCATGAACCGTGAGTGGTCGTCGATCCCGGTGACCATCTTGCACTCGCCACCGCCCGCGAGCAGCACCCCGCCGACGATGTCCATCTGCCACAATTCCATCGCCGCAGACCGCTCCCACCTGCGGTAATCCGACCGTCTCCGCCTGCGAGTGCCCGGCTCGACGAGCCCGTTGCGCACCAGGACCCGATAGACCGTCGCCCGCGAGGGAACCGGGGAGATGCCCCGCCGTTCCAGCTCGTGCACCAGCCTGCGCGGACCCCAGCCGGGATGCCGGCGCCGCAGCTCACACACCACCGCCTCCACCTCCCCGGCGATCCGGTGCGGACACGAGACGGGCCGATGCGACCGGTCCGCCAGCCCCGGCAGGCCCAACTCCTCGTACTTGCGCACCCAGGCATGCACCGACTGCCTGGAGACCCCATACCGGGCCGCGACCTGAGTGACCGCAACCCCCGCGGCAACCTCCATCACCGCGTGATACCGCTACTCGACCACGCTCAACTCCACCAGCACGGCCCCGGCCCTCCCCATGCGCCACATCCAGGCGCACAGCCAAGCCGAGGCAAGCGGTGTCAAGCATCAGGTGAAGCCGCAGTGTCAACTATCAACCGAGACAGGACAAGCCCCACGCGACCGACTGAGTTACAACTTTCTCTACTGGTTCAAGGCGCCGCGCGAGCGCGGCGCGCGGCGCTCGTCCGGCCCGCGCGCCGCCGCTCCTGTCTTCGCCCCGCTCCGGCGCGCGACCCGGCCGGCGCCGCAGCCAGGCAGCCACCCAAGGGAAGTTAGTCACAGACGCGGGGCTCCGCCCCACACCCCGGCCCTCTCTCGGAGGGGAGGCGGCCCGAGGTCATGTGCAGGTGCGTCGTGGTTGGGGGTGGTGGGGCGTGGGGTGGGTCCCTCCTCGGCCGGGCCCCGGAGGCGTACCAGGAACCTCCAGGGGCCGCCAAGGCCAAGCGCAAGCGTCACGATGTGAGCCTTGGCGGCCCCTGGAGAACCCTGGTCCGGCGAAGCTGCCCGACCGAGGAGGGACCCACCCCACATGCGCGGTCGTGTCGCGGAACCGCAGCGGGCGGTTTCGGCGTTTTGCACTCACGGAGTGTCGTGTGTTCCTACGCTGGGCCACCGGCACAGGTCAAGTGACGGGCAGTCAGGGGCAGGCATGAGTGCGGAGATCGTTCAGCTGGTGGAGCAGGCCGAGCCTTATCTGTCGGCCGCGGTGGGCGCATACGGGGCAGCGGTATTCAGCCGGGCCCAGGACGTGGCTGTGGACGCGGCGGCCGATGCGACAGCGAGTCTGGGGCAGCGGATTCTGCGGGCAGTCTGGCACCGCCGGGACGACCAGGGCCGCGCCGCTTTGGAGACGGCTGTACAGGAGGCTGCCGAGGAGCCGGACGAGGAGGATGCGGCAGCGGCGTTGCGGCAGCAGCTCAAGCGGGCCTTGCGGGAGGACGCGGAGCTGGCGCGTGAGGTGGCTGCCTTGCTGCCCGCAGCGGGTGGGGTGACGGTGAACGTGTCGGGGACGCGGGCGATCGGCGCACAGCACATCGGCATCGCGGCCTCCGGCGACAACACCACCATCCACCCAGCCCAGCAGTGAGCGCGCCGGTCCCGGGTGAGCCGGTACGGGTGGAGGCGTCCGGTGAGCGGCCGATCGGGGCCGAGTCGATCGGGGTGGCGATCAGCGGGGACAACGCTCGCGTCGTGATGCTGCTGCCTGAGGCCGTGCACTGGGCGCGAACCGTTCAGGCTCACCCGGGGGCAGGGTTCTTGCCGGAGTCGGTGTCGGGGGTCTTCGTCGGCCGTGAGCAGGAACTGACCGACCTGCGGGCGATGCTGGCGGGCGGGGGCTCGGCAGCGGTGGTGCAGTCGCGGGTGCGGGCGATTCACGGGCTGGGCGGGGTGGGCAAGAGTGCCCTGGCCCTGCACTACGCCGACCGCTACCGCAGCGCGTACACACTGGTGTGGTGGATCACCGCCGAATCCCCTGAATCAATCGTGACCAGCCTGGCGGATCTGGCCATGCGGCTGTGTCCGCAGTGGGCGCAGGCGGCCGGGCCGGACGAGCGGGCGGGGTGGGCGATCACCTGGTTGCAGGCACATCCGGGCTGGCTGCTGGTTTTCGACAACGTCGAGGACCCCACGCACCTGCGCCCCTACCTGGGCACCCTGGCTGGCGGGCACCATCTGGCCACTAGCCGCAAGGCCACCGGATGGCACACCCTGGCCCCCACCATGGCCCTGGGCCTGCTTCCCCTGGACGAAGCCGCCGACCTGCTGTGCACCATCGCCTTCCCCAGCCGTACCCCCACGGGTGAACAGAGGGAACAGGCGCGGCGGCTGGCCGAGGATCTGGGGCGTCTGCCGCTGGCACTGGAACAGGCCGGCGCCTACGCCTACCGGACCGGCATCGACCTGGACACCTACCGCCGCTCCCTGGGGCTGGTCCTGGATGAGGACCGTGACGTCATCGACCCCGCGCGGACTATCGCCCGGATCTGGGAGAAGACACTCACCGCCATCACCGGCCGCGACCCGCTGGCCGTCACCCTCCTGTACACCATGGCCTGGCTGGCCCCCAACGACATCCCCCGCACCCTCCTCACGCCCCTCGCCCCCGACCCGATCGCATTGGGCAACGCGCTGGGAGACCTGCACACCTACAACATGATCGCCTTCACCGACGACCGCCACGGCGTCAGCGTCCACCGCCTCGTACAGACCGTCCTACGCACCCGCACCCCGGCAGAGCCAGAGACCGACGCCTACGCCCCGGGCCGCTCAGAGGCCGAACAGGCCGTCCGCCAGGCCCTGCCCACCCCGCCGGACGGCCACCTGCCCGAACCCGCCGCCCCGTGGGAGCGCCTGCTCCCGCACGTCCTGGCCCTGGCCGAGTCCACACCACCGGACAGCCCCGCCTCGGCCGACACCGCCGACACCTATTATCAGGCCGCCCAGTACCTGTACCGGCAAGGCCGCGACGCCCACACCATCCCCCTGCGCACCGCCACCCTCACCCAGTCCGAGCAGGTACTGGGCGACACCCACCCCGACACCCTGACCAGCCGCAACAACCTCGCCCTTGCCTACCGGTCGGCGGGAGACCTGGGCCGGGCCATCCCCCTGTACGAGGCCACCCTCGCCCAGTCCGAGCAGGTACTGGGCGACACCCACCCTTACACCCTGACCAGCCGCAACAACCTCGCGACCGCCCGCCGAGAAGCCGAAGCTGAACAGCAAGGAAATCCAACAACCCCAGCAACTGCCACCAGCCCTCAACAACCCCCACCAGCCGCGTGACCAGTCCAGTGGACCTCAGCGACTGGCCCCGCCCGTAGTCCGGATCGAAGAGACCGTGCCAGACCCGTGCCAGATCGTGCGGGGAACCACGGGGATCAAGACAGCGACCTACAGAGCACAATGTGGCCCCGCCACAGGTCAGCCGCGTGAACCGCCGTGGATCACCTGAGCTTCCCAAGCTCAGGGCTCAGTCCGACAGAATGCGGGGGTGTCCCTTGACGCCATTGACTCCGTGGACTGGTCGACGATACCCAACCCAACGTGGGACCAGTGCGACGAACCGGAACGGGTTGCTCACGCACTACGACTGCTGACGGTGTCCACCACGGCCAACGAGACGGGCGACGCCGCGTCTCTGCTTGCCGATGGAGGATTCGTCTGCAGCCACGCTGCCATGGTGTTCCCAGCGGCCTACGCTGCCACCCCGATCCTGCTGGATCTCGTCGAGCATGGCCAGCGGCCGCGCATCAAGGAGGCAGCCCTCGGGCTCCTGGCAGACGCACTGGGCTACTTCCCGACCGCCGGCCACAACCGGGTGGACACTCCCTACGGCACAGACATCCCGCTCTGCTGCGCCATCGCGCGCCTCATCCGCGGCCGTCGCAGCGCTCTCCTCGCCCACGGGAATCGCGGTAAGCGACTCCTGGCAGAGGCAGAGCTTCACTGGCGGATGACCATCGAGGAGACAGAACTCCAGCCTGGCGGCACTCTGACCGCCCTCGCCATGCTCGAAGGCACACCCTTCGAAACACCGGGCGAGGCCGAGTTTCACAGCCCGCTTTCCGAACGACCTGCAGCCTCCGTGTGGATCGACGCACTGACGGCCGACGTCTCAGGCGCCGCGTGCTTCCAACTCGGCCGCATACAGTACGAGGCCCTCCCGGGTTCGGTCCTCTACCCAGCTGAGTGCGGCCGACGCGAGCACTGACCTCGTTGCCAAGTCTCAGCGGTCGCACCACAACCGCACCAGGTCGAGCGGGGAACCACGGTGTAGGCGGCCTGGGCCGGGCAAGGCCTCACAGTGACCGTTCGCTCAGATCAGCGGCCGAACCTCCCACAGATGCTCGCAGCTTCCCAATCTCAGAGCGCGCACTGCTGTGTTGACGATCTCGACAACCCGAACAGCGTCACCGAGGATCACGATGTGACCGACGACGAACTGATCCTGGCTACCCGTGCACGCGTGGCCGGCCGGGGGCTCCCCGGTCCCGCGTCCGCCGAGGACGTCACCACGTTCGAGCGAATCGTGGCCCACCCAATGCCCGAACTGTTGAAACGGATGTACCTCGAAGTCGCCAACGGCGGCTTCGGCCCGTCGAAAGTGCTGTCCCTCACCGACACAGGCAAGTGGTACGGCGACCGCGCGGACACCGCCATGGCCTACGACGACTTCGCCGCCGACCCCGACTACCCACTCCCGCCGGGGATCGTGCCTCTCATGAACCGCGGCTGCGCCATGTGGACGCTGATCGACTTCCGCACCGCAGACGGGCAGATGTGGGACTGGGATCCCAACCTCTGCTGTCTCCCACACGCCCTCGCCCCACTGGAACAGTCACTGGCCCAATGGCTCACCGACTGGCTGCACGACGTCATGCCCGATGGACCCTACCCACACCGCGAACTGTCCAGCCGGGATTGCCCGCACTGGTGACGTCCGGGACGAGTACGCCGTCTCACTTTCCGTCTCATTCAGCACCGTTCACGGCCATTCAGGCGAGACCCGAAGTCGTCTCCGCACCGGCGACCGACCGCCCATGAACCTTGGTGAACGCCCCCGCACGTACCCCGCGACCCCACCACCACAGTTGGAAAGCGTGCTGGGGGATCATGCCCGTCATCGACAAAAGCGCGCGCCGTCGACAGATCACCTGTGCCTCTGTTGCGTTACATCTGCCTGGGGTCCTGTCCAAGGATGACCGGATCTTCGGCGCGCAACCGAAACGCTGCCTGCACACCCAGGCTTTCACGCGCAGCGATGTAGTACTCGTCGCGCTTCTCCTGGAACTGCCTGAACGCCCGCGTCCAGTCCTCTGCCGTACCCGAGCGCATGTCACGAACGAACTGCTCCAGCACCCATGCGTGGCGTTGCAGCGTCCGCGCCGCCGAAATGGTCCCAGCGTCCCCCATGAGAAGAACAGCCTCGAACGCGTACCCACGCTCCAACTCGGCGTCGGCCAGGCGCTCCAAACCAACGTCTCCCGTCAAGGGTTGGGGAAGGTCAAAGAGCCCTTTGCCCGCTGCCAGGCGGCCAGCCACCGACGTGAATCTCTTGATGGAATCGGCATACCGAAGGTAAGCCTCCAAACGACGCTCGTCCCATCGGGTCGAGAGCTGGCGTCGCCATCGTGATCTCTCTGTCAACGCTCCGCCCACGTACGACGCAGCCGCGCCCACAAGCACACCTGCCAAGGCGAACAACTCTCCCGACATGTCCCCCCGATCAGATAGACACAGCCTGGACACTACTTGCGGAGCCTCACAGCCGAAAGAGCGATCTTCACACCGGCCGTCGCCGGGCGACGGCAGCACGCGGCCTACCTCGGTCAAACCCGCCAGCCTGCCGCTGCTATGGGCAAACACCGCACCACAAGCGCACCAGATCCAGCGGGGAACATCGGGGAATCACGGTGAAAGCGGACCGGCCCATCGAGGCCGCGCCCTATCCGTCCGACCAGGTCAGCACCCACCCCGCCGCCAAATGCCCCCAGCTTCCCAAGCTGATGGCTTTCGCGTAATCACGGTCGGCCGCCGCGGGCCTGCTCTTGGCGACAGCGGGAATAGCGTGGCTGAGGGCAGCCGGGGCGCAGCGAGGCATTCGCGCATCTGATCGGTCTGCCTCCCACCGCCGTGGCTGACTGCCGTCGGATGGGGTCCAGACGTACCGTATGAAGGTGTTCGGGATTGGTCCTGCGTGGTCCATGCTGGGCTGTCCCTGGGCCGCCCGAGGTCGCTCGGCAGTGGCCCACGATGACCGATGACACCGGCTTGGGCTCATCGCAGTGATGCCCTGACCAAAACCTCATCTCCCGGAGATCCTCGACAAGCCCCAGAACGTCTCGACCGCGTTCAAGGTAGGCGGACTCGACGGTCGCCAGCACCCGGCAGTAGTCCTTGCGGACCTTGAGGTGGCCGTCGGCGGGCGAAGGCGCTTGCGTCTCCCGTAGAGGGAGACGCAAAGGTGGGTGCATGGACGGCGACACGCTCTACTCGATCGGTGAACTGGCTCGGCGGACCGGGCTCACGGTCAAGACCGTTCGGTTCTACTCCGATCGCGGGATCGTGGCGCCGACGGACCGCAGCCCGGCCGGCTACCGCCTGTACGGCATCGACGCTGTCGCACGCCTGGACCTCGTAAGGACCTTGCGCGAGCTGGGACTTGACCTCTCCACGATCCGCCAGGTCGTGGACCGGGAGCTCTCGCTGCCCGAGGTCGCCGCGTCGCACGCCGAGGCGCTGGCCGTGCAGATCCGCGTCCTGCGCCTGCGGCATGCGGTGCTGAGGGCGGTGGCCGAGCGCGGGTCCACACCTGAGGAGACGGAACTCATGCACCGGCTGGCCCAGCTCTCCGAGGACGAACGCCGACGTCTGATCGGCGATTTCCTCGACGCCGCATTCGGCGGTCTCGACGACGCCGTCCCCGCATTCGCCGGGGTCATGCGCTCCATGACCCCCGAACTGCCCGACAACCCGGAGGCCGAACAGGTCCAGGCGTGGGTGGAGTTGGCCGAACTGTCCCTGGACCCGGGCTTCCGCGCCTCCGTTCGGCGGATGGCCGAGGACCAGGCGGCTGAGCAGGTCCGGGGCGATACGACGGTCCCGCGCCGCGACATCGCCGCGGCCGTCCGCGACCAGGCCGAGCCGGCCCTGACTGCCGGCATCGACCCGGCCTCACCTCAGGCCGATCCGTTCGTCGCGGCGTTCACCGCGCATTACGCGCACCTCCTCGGCCGTCCCGACGGCATCGAACTCCGCCACCGGCTGGCGACTCGGCTGGAGAGTGTCAACGACCCCCGCAGGGAGCGATATCTCCAGCTGCTCGCGGTGGTCAACGGCTGGGCGGCCCCGGAAAGTCTCGCCCCCGTCTTCGACTGGTCCGTCCAGGCTCTGCGCGTCCGGACACCGCGGCGTACGAGTCCCTGAGATCCAGGGACAACGCAACGCCCCCACCGGTCGTCACCGGCAGGGGCGTTGCTCTGCTGACCGAGGGGGGCTCAGGTCAGCAGGTCTATGCAGTCGAACGACGTTCCCGGGCTGAGGAAGCCCGACCCCGTCGAACCACTGACGACGTTGATCTTCAGGACGTTGTACTGCGTCGCATCCGAACTCCACGCACTGGAAGGGACGTTGAAAACGAACGTGTGGTTGTTTCCGCGGTACGAACCCGTGGTGAGATCGCGCGTCGAGGGTTGGGTGGGTGGAGTGGGGATCGACGAAACCCAGTCGTTCACGGTGACTTGGGGGCGGGCGTTGATGTACGCCGTCGTCACTCCGATCCGCAGCGTGTGCGCTGCGGTGGCCTGCGCCGCAGTGAGCTTGAAGTACACAAGTACCCCGTTGTTGACGTCCTTCCAGATGTACGCCGGGAAGGACGCGGCCTCGTTTCCGCTGCCGATCGTGACGTTGCCGGTCCACTTCGCCGCGCGGGTGTCGGAGGGGTGGGCGTACGTCATCAGGTCGGCGTTCTTGAACTCGCCTGGTGTGCCGTCCCAGTTGCCGAGTCGCCAGACGGTCGACGCGGCGGACGGGTCGCCGGTGAGGGTCAGGGTGTGGAGTGAAGTCGTACCGCCTGCCGTGACCGTCACCTGCCCTGTGTGCACGGCTAGTTCGCCCTTGAAGACGGTCAGGGTGTACGTCCCTGGAAGCATCCCCTTGCAGGAGAACGCGCCGGTGCCGGCCGTAGCCTTCGCCCAGTACTGTGCGTCGGCGTTCGAAAAGGCCACCGTGTAGGGGTAGTTGGCATCCATGCCCTTCAGGCCGACGCCCGCCACCTTCCCCCGTCCCGCCTTGCCGACCCAGCCCGTGATGCCGAGCGAGTCCGCCCAGGAAGTGTCGAGGTTCGCCGCGAAGAGGGAGGGGGACGGGGTGCCGCCGTCCGTGAAGGCGACCACGAACGGGCCCTGTAGGCCGAAGCGTTCGGGCTCCGTCTGGGCCTCGTTGTAGTGCAGGATCTCGTACAGCCCGGCCCCGCCCTCGTTCGAGTGGCGCAGCAGGGAGCGGTAGAACGGGCCGCCGGACGCCTTCTCGTGGTTGGAGCGGACGACCCACAGGCCGACCGAGCCCGTCGTGAAGCCGACGTGGTCGTAGTCGATGGTCCGCTTGCCCGAGTAGTGCTTCGAGCGGGTCGTGCCGTCGGGGTGCTTCCAGACGTCGCCGGCCTCGATGATCGTGTCGGTGGTCGAATCCCACGCGTCCGAAGCGGAGTTGGGGAACAGCCCCGGCTTCACGCGCACGATGTAACGCGTCGCGGTGAAGGACGCGTCCGCCTTGTTCGTCCACAGGTAGACGTTGTTCTCGCCGCTGCGGGCCGCGTACCACTGGGTGATCGCCCCGTGCGCGACCTTCACCAGGATCGTCGACCCCGACTGCCTGATCGTGACCGTGGAGGCGCCTAGCCCGGACTCGACGTGCGAGTGCATGCCGCCGTAGCCCTCGTACTCCTTGCCCTTGTAGGCCAGGGACGTGATGTCACCCGTCGACTTGGAGACCTTGAGGACGAGTGAACTGCCCGTGGTGATCACGTAGTTGGAGCCGTCGTCGGTGTAGCCGAACGCGGCGGCGGAGGCGGAGGAGAGGAGGCCGGTGCCGCCCGCGACGGCCGCGCCGGTCGCGGCGACACCGATCGCGGAGGCCCCGAGTACCCGCCTGCGGGTGAGGTGCTTCTTGTGCGTGCTCAAGCGACTTGCTCCGTGTGACTCCGTGCGAGAGGTACCTTGCGCCTCTTGGTCGTCACCGGCGGAGAAAGGGTTGCCGCCTGCTTGAGATTTCTGTCTACGACTTCTGCGCCGCGAAGTCGCCCTTCACCGCGAGCTGTTGGCCGGTCGCCGTGCCCGCCGCCGAGTAGCTGTCGTCCTTGGCGTCCCGGCCGCCGCGCGCATGGTTGTACTGCCCGGCGAAGACCCAGTCCCCGACCGCGACCGTACGGCCCTCCTTGAGCACCCACGTGTAGACCAGGAAGCCGTCCTGCTCCGTCACCGTCTGCGTGAAGTCCTGCTCGGGCAGCGAGCGCCAGGCGCCCGACGAGGTGACCCCGCCGGTCTGCTTGACCTTCAACTGGACGGTGAGTGCGGTGAGTTGCTTGGTGGTCTTCAGGGTGACGTCGCTCTGCGCCCAGAAGTCGTTGCTGCCCGGGTCGATCGAACCGTCCGACCAGAGTGGGCCGTCCTGGGTACCTGACGCGGGCGGCAGTACCGGCGCGGAGGGTGACGTGGTTGCGGACTTGGTGGGGGAGGCGCTCGCCCTGGGAGAGTCGTGCGAGGTGTCGCCGGAACCCGAACTCGGGCTCGGGGCAACCGGTTTGACCGGGGTACGGCTCGTCGCGTCCGGCGACGGCGTGGGGGTCGGCGTCGGTGAGACGGAGACCGTCTGCTCGGCGGGGGAGTTGCTCTTCACCGCGGACGCCACCGCGTAGCCGCCGATCGCGAGGACGCTCGCCACCGCGGCCGTGGCGCTGACCACCCGCACCCAGCCGAACACGGGCGGCCGGGTGGCCCGGTGGTCGGGGCGGGACTGCGCGGCCATGCTGCGTTCGAGCCGCGCCAGGATGCGGGAGCGGTCGGGTTCGTGTCCCTCGGCCGCCTCGTGCAGCCGGGCGATCAACTCGTCGTCGTGCACGTCCTGGTGCCTCATCGGGTCCTCCCTCCGGTCTCGCCGCCGCGTGCCAGCGCCGCGTGCATCCGCAGCGGAGGGCTCTGCGGACCGAGCAACCGCTGCAACTCCGCCATGCCCTTCGACGTCTGGCTCTTAACCGTACCGACGGAAACACCGAGGGCGAGCGCGGTGTCCTTCTCCGACAGGTCGAACGCGTGCCGCAGCACGACACAGGCCCGCTTGCGGAACGGCAGCCTGCGCAGGGCCTCTTGGACGTCGACCACGCCGGCCACGTCCGGGTTCTCGGTCTTCTCCTCGCGCTGCGACCAGAACAGGGCGACCCGCCGCCGCTCACGCACCGCGCTGCGGATCCGGGTGCGGGCCAGATTGGCGACGACCCCTCGGGCGTAGGCCGCGGGATGGTCGGCGGCGCGCACCCGGTCCCAGCGGTGCCAGAGCGCGAGCAGCGCGTCGGCCGCGAGATCGTCGGCGGCGTCCGCCTCACCGGTCAACAGGTGGGCGAGGCGGGACAGTTCGGCGTAGTGGCGTTCGAAGAAGGCGTGGAACTCCTCGGAGGCGGCGTCGTCGACGACTGTGCCCACGGCGGACCTCTCCTCGCTGCGGTTTGTGAGTGTCATGTAGATGACACGTGTTTGTTCGGGGATGATCCCGACGAGATCCGGAAGCGTAGCAGTGATCAACTGGCCGATCTGGTACGGACCTTCGAACAGCGTCTGGCAGGCCGACCGCAGACTGGCGGGCCGACCTCGATTCCGTAACACGGGGAAAACCTGAAACAGGTTCAACGCGGGAACAATCCAGCCAGCATCCGCGCACCGATCATTGAAGCCACGAGGAGTACCCGCATGTCCGAGTCACAGAAGGTGGCCGACCGGCCAAGTGCCGAACCACCGGCGACGAACGGTGTCGACCGGTTCTTCAAGATCTCCGAACGGGGATCCACCTTCGGCCGTGAGATACGCGGCGGCTTCGCCACGTTCTTCACGATGGCCTACATCCTCGTCCTGAACCCGATCATCCTGGGCAGCGCCAAGGACAAGTTCGGGCACACGCTCGACACCGGCCAACTGGTCACCGCCACCGCCCTGGTGGCCTGTGTGATGACGGTCATCATGGGCGTCGGCGGCAACCTGCCGCTCGCGATCGCCGCGGGTCTCGGCCTCAACGCCGTCGTCGCCTTCCAGTTGGCGCCGCTGATGAGCTGGCCCGACGCGATGGGTCTCGTCGTCATCGAGGGCGTCCTGATCTGCGTGCTGGTCCTCACCGGGCTGCGCGAGGCGATCATGAACGCGATCCCGCAACAGCTCAAGCAGGCCATCGGCGTCGGCATCGGTCTGTTCATCGCGTTCATCGGCTTCGTCGACGCCGGCTTCGTCAGTCGTATACCGGACGTCGCCGAGACCACGGTCCCCGTGCAGCTCGGTGCCGTCGGTCATCTCACCGGCTGGCCCGTTCTCGTCTTCTGTCTCGGCGTCCTGCTGACCATCGCGCTGTTCGCCCGCAAGGTGAAGGGCGCGATCCTGATCAGCATCGTCACGATGACTGTCCTCGCGATCATCATCAACTCCGTTGCCGACATCAAGAGTTGGGGCCTGATGACCCCCAAGGTGCCGGACAAGATCGTGGCCGCGCCCGACTTCGGACTCATCGGCCACTTCAGCCTGTTCGGCGCGTTCGGTGAGACCAGCGCGATCACTGTCGTCCTGCTGATCTTCACGCTGATCCTGTCCGACTTCTTCGACGCCATGGGCACGATCGTCGGTATCAGCGCGGAGGCCGGTCTCCTGGACGAGGAGGGTCAGGTGCCGAACATCGGGCGCGTCCTGTTCATCGACGGTGCGGCTGCCGTCGCCGGCGGGCTCGGGTCCGCGTCCTCCAACACCGCGTACATCGAGTCGGCGTCCGGGGTCGGTGAGGGGTCGCGTACCGGGTTCTCGAACCTGATCACCGGGGGGTTGTTCGGGCTGGCGTTGTTCCTGACGCCGTTGCTCACGATCGTGCCGCTCCAGGCCGCCGCGCCCGCGCTGATCGCCGTCGGGTTCCTGATGATGACCCACGTCAAGCACATCGACTGGGACAAGTACGAGATCGCGATACCGGCGTTCCTGACCATCGCCGCGATGCCGTTCACGTACTCGATCACTGACGGTATCGGTGCTGGGTTCATTTCCTACGTCGTGATCAAGGCGGTGCTTGGTAAGGCGAAGGAGGTCAACTGGTTGCTGTGGGCGGTGTCGGCGCTCTTCCTGGTGTACTTCGCTATTGACCCCGTTGAGCAGATTCTCGGTGTGAAGTAAGGGTTGCTGCGCGATCGGCTGACGGTTTGTCGCGGCTGGTCGCGCAGTTCCTCGCGGCCCTTAACCGCGTTACTGCAAGGCCGCTTTCATCATGGCCTTGGCCACCGGGGCCGCCAGGCCGTTGCCGCTGATCTCCGACCTCGCCGCGTCCGACTGCTCCACCAGTACCGCCACCGCGACCTGCTTGCCCGTCGAGTCGGACTTGCCGTACGCGGTGAACCAGGCGTACGGCGACTGGTCGTTGTTCTCGCCGTGCTGGGCCGTACCCGTCTTGCCGCCCACGGTGACGCCCGCGATCTCGGCGTTCGTGCCGGTGCCGTCCGTGATGACCGTCTGCATCGCCGACTGGAGTTGCTGGGCCGTGCGCGAGCTGACGATCTGCTTCGTCGTCGTAGCGTCGTCGTAGTTGTGGACCACATCGCCGCCGCTGTCGGTGGTCTCGGACACCATGTGTGGGGAGACCAGCTTGCCGTTGTTGGCTATGGCTGCGGACACCATGGCCATCTGGAGCGGGGTGGCGGTCACGTCGTACTGGCCGATGCCGGTCAGGGCCGTGGACGACTTGTTCATGTTCGACGGGTACACGCTCGGGTACGCCCGCACCGGGATGTCCAGCTTGTCGTCGTTGAAGCCGAACTTCTCGGCCATCGCCTTGACCTTGTCCTGGCCCAGGTCGACGGCCATCTTCGCGAACACGGTGTTGCACGAGTACTGGAGCGCGACCCGGATCGAGGCGTTCGTGCAGGGCGCGGAGGAGCTCTCGTTCGTCAGCTTCGTGACCGTGCCCGGCAGGGTGTACGGCGAGGGGCTCGTCGTCTTCTCGTCCACCGAGGAGTACAGCCCGTCCTCAAGGGCGGCAGCCGCCACGACCAGCTTGAACGTCGAACCCGGGGGCAGCGGCTGGCGCAGCGCGCGGTTGGTCAGCGGCTTGTCGGAGTCCGCGGTGAGCTGCTTCCATGCCGACGCGGCGGTGTCGGCGTCGGTCAGCGCCGAGGGGTCGTAGGACGGGGTCGAGACGACGGCGAGGATCTTGCCGGTCGTCGGATCGATCGCGACGGCCGCGCCCTTCTTGTCGCCGAGCGCGTCGTACGCCGCCTTCTGCACATCCGGGTCGATCGTCGTGACCACGTTGCCCGGGGCGGCCCGCTCGCCGGTGACCGTGTCCATGGCGGTCTTCAGGCTGCTGTCCGTGCCGTCGAGGAGATCGGCGTAGATCCCCTCCAACTGCGTCGGTGCATAGCTCTGCGAGGCATAGCCCGTCACCGCCGCGTAGAGCTCGCCGTCCGTGTACGTGCGTTTGTACGCGAGGTCGCTGTCGCTCCCCGTCCGTGCCGAGCCGGTGATCGCGTTCCCGGCCACGATGATGTTCCCGAGCGGGTCCGCGTACGTCTCGATCGCGTTCCGCCGGTTGTCCTTGTCGTCCGCGAGTGCCTGGCCGTCGTAGAACTGCACCCAGGTCGCCCGCACCAGGAGGGCGAGAACGAGGAGCAGTACGAAGACGGAGGTGCGCCTGATCGTCTTGTTCATTCCGCTCCGAAGACGACCGGACGGGAACGAATCGTTCCCTTACACGGCTTTTCTCATCGAGTGCTCATGAACCCGCTCGTCGAGCGTTCATGAGCCCAGCGTCAGCAACAGCTCGTCGATCTCCTCGCCCCGCGCGTTCGCGAACCCCCGGTCGTGCCCGGTGACGCGGAACCCGCACTTCTCCAGCACCCGCCGCGAGCCCGCGTTGTCGGCCGCCACGCGCGCGTACAGCGGGCGTTCGGGCTCCTCGGCGAGCAGGTCGCGCAGCGCGGCCGTCGCGATGCCCTTGCCCCAGTAGGTGCGGTCGATCCAGTACGTCACCTCGCGCTCGCCCGGCTCGCCGTAGACCGCGGCGCTGCCCACGACGTCGCCGTCGGCGAGGACCGTGCGGTTCAGGACGCCGGGCAAGGCGCGGATGCGCTTCCAGTGGGCGTCGAAGGCGTCCCTGTCGGCCGGGTCCTTCGCGGTGAAGGCGGCCATCCGGACGGACTCGGGGTCGTTCATCTGCCGGAAGAAGACCGGCAGATCACTGTCGTGGACGGGACGGAGTGCTACCTGCATGGTTCAGAGCCTCCGGGTGGCGAGGGTCAGTCGGTCACGGGCGTCGAACAGGGCGTCCTTCACCATCTGTTCGTGCGCGGGCGTCAGCCGGGCCACCGGCACCGAGCAGCTGATCGCGTCCCGCGCGGGGGTGCGGTACGGGATCGCGACGCCGAAGCAGCGCAGGCCCAGCGTGTTCTCCTCGCGGTCCACGGCGAAGCCCTGGTCCCGGACCTGGTGGAGTTCCTCGATGAGCTTCTCGCGGTCGGTGATCGTGTGCTCGGTGAGCGCGGGCAGCGTCTCCGGGAGCATCTTGCGGACCTGCTCGTCGGAGTACGTGCTCAGCAGCGCCTTGCCCAGCGAGGTCGAGTGCGCGGGGAGCCGGCGGCCGACGCGGGTGAAGGGCCGTAGATAGTGCTGCGACTGGCGGGTGGCCAGGTAGACCACGTTCGTGCCGTCGAGGCGGGCGAGGTGGATGGTCTCCGTGGTGTCGTCGGAGAGGCGGTCCAGCGTCGGACGGGCGGCTGCCACGACCTCGTCGCCGTCGATGTACGACGTGCCCACCAGGAGTGCCCGTACGCCGATGCCGTACCGCGTGCCCGTCGCGTCCGTCTCCACCCAGCCCAGCTCCACCAACGTGCGCAGCAGCATGTACAGACTGGACTTGGGATATCCGACGGCCTCCTGGACCGACGCGAGGGAGTGCATACCGGGCCGGCCGGCGAAGTATTCGAGCAGCTCCACCGTCCGCACCGCGGACTTGACCTGTGCCCCGCCGCCTGTCTCGCCTGCCGACATCGCCCTTGACCCCTTCGTTCGACGGGAAATAGTCTCCGAGAGCATATTCATCATCAGAGACAGCGTTCAGCATATCGAACGACCCTGGTGAATGACCCAGAACTGCGGCATTACATGTGTGGAGGGACCCGCGGTGGCAGCAGCACCAGTCTGGAGTGTCGACCCCCGAACCGGGAAGCAGCGTGAACAGGTTGCGGTGGAGGCCACAGCCCAGGAGGTGGACACCGCCGTCCGTGCCGCGCACGCGGCACGGGGTTCGCTCGCCGACCGTACGGTCCGCGCCGCCTTCCTGCGCGGTGCCGCCGACCAGCTCGAAGCGGCCAAGAACCAGTTGATCGAGGTCGCCGACGCGGAGACCGCGCTCGGACCGGTCCGGCTCAACGGCGAACTGGCGCGCACCTGCTACCAGTTGAGGGCCTTCGCGGACATCGTCGACGAGGGCGCCTTCCTCGACGTGGTCATCAACCACCCCGACGACACCGCGACCCCGCCGATCCCGGACCTGCGCCGCTACAAGGTGCCGCTGGGCGTCGTCGCCGTCTACTCGGCCTCCAACTTCCCCTTCGCCTTCTCGGTCCCCGGCGGCGACACCGCGAGCGCGCTGGCCGCCGGCTGCCCGGTCGTCGTCAAGGCCCACCCCGACCACCCCGGCCTGTCCGAGCTGGTCGCGAGCGTGCTGCGCCGGGCCGCCGCCGAGCAGGGCATCCCGGCCGGCGTCCTCGGCCTGGTCCACGGCTTCGAGGCGGGCGTCGAGCTCGTCAAGCACCCGCTGGTCTCGGCGGCCGGGTTCACCGGTTCCGTACGCGGCGGTCGTGCCCTCTTCGACGCGGCGGCGGCACGCCCGGTCCCGATCCCGTTCCATGGCGAACTGGGCTCCCTGAACCCGGTAGTTGTCACCGAGGCGGCCGCGGCCGAGCGGGCCGAGGCGATCGGTACGGGGCTCGCCGGTTCGATGACCCTGGGCGTCGGCCAGTTCTGTGTGAAGCCGGGCCTCGTGCTCGTGCCGTCCGGCTCCGCCGGGGACGGGCTGGTCAAGTCCCTCACCGACGCCGTCAGCGACACGGACTCCGGGGTGCTGCTGGACCACCGGATGCGCGACAACTTCCTCGCGGGCGTCACCGAGCGGGCCGGGTTGCCCGAGGTGGAGTCCCCGGTGACGCCGGGCGCGGGCAGCGAGCACACGGTGAGCCCCGGGTTCCTGACGGTGCCGGCGGAGAAGCTGGCGTCCGAGGGGGCGTACGACCTGCTCCTCGAAGAGTGCTTCGGCCCGGTCACCGTGGTGGCCCGCTACGACGATGACGCGCAGGCGCAGGCCGTGTTGTCGCGGCTGCCGGGGAATCTCACGGCGACGGTTCATCTGTCGGCGGAGGAAGCGGCCGGGGAGGGGCGTGGGGCGGAACTCCTCGCCGAACTCACGCCGTTGGCCGGGCGGGTGTTGGTGAATGCGTGGCCTACGGGTGTCGCGGTCGCGCCCGCGCAGCATCACGGGGGGCCTTACCCCGCTACGACGTCCACCTCGACTTCTGTTGGTGGTACGGCTATTGAGCGGTGGCTGCGGCCTGTTGCTTATCAGAACACGCCTGAAGCATTGCTGCCGTTGGAGCTTCGGGACGACAATCCGCTGGGGCTGCCCCGACGTTATGACGGGCACCTGGAGCGGTAGCGCCGTTGGGGTGCGGTGGAATTCGGAGTGCCGGTCCGATGTGGCTGGTCGCACTCACGCGGCGGAGCCGCACATCGACACAGCCCCGCGCCCCTAACGGCATTGCCCCTGGCCTGAGATGATTAGTCGATGGACTTGGAACTCTCCCAACTGCCCTTTTCCCTCCGTACTTATGGGCCCGACGGGCATTGGTCGTACGACGACGGTGTGCTCAGCGGGTGGGCCGGGCCCCGGCAGGACCGGTTCGTGCCGCCCACCGGGGAAGGGTTGGACCCCGCCTCCGACGCGCCCCGTCTTCTCGGGGCGCCACACGGGGACTTCCAGCTCATCGCCCGCGTCACCGTCGGGTTCGCGGGGTCCTTCGACGCCGGGGTGCTCTATGTCCACGTCGGTGAGCGGGCCTGGGCCAAGCTCTGCCTGGAGTACTCGCCCGATGTGCCGACCGTCTGCACGGTGGTCACCCGGGGACACTCGGACGACGCCAACTCCTTCACCGTGGACGGCAGTTCGGTATGGCTACGGGTGAGCCGCACAGGTCGTGCCTTCGCCTTCCACGCCTCCCGTGACGGCAAGCGTTGGATATTCATCCGGCTCTTCACCCTCGGCGACGAGAAGGAGACGGACGCCGCGCTCGTCGGGTTCATGACGCAGTCGCCGATGGGAGAGGGGTGTGTCGTGACGTACGACCACCTTGAGTTCAGGCCCAGTTGGCCGAACGACCTGAGAGACGGAAGCTGAGGAAGGCCGTCACCGCGAAGAGGGCCGCGCTGATCGCGAGGCTCTCCCGCAGGCCCGCCGTGAACCCGTCGGAGACCAGCGCCCCGAACACGGCGATGCCCAGGCCACCGGCCACCTGACGCGCGGAGTTGAGCACACCGGCCGCCAGCCCCGCCCGTTCGGCGGCCACCGCGTCCATCATCACCGCGGTCAACGGCGGGACCGTCAGGGCGCAGCCGAGGGCCATCGGTACGAGGAGTACGGCCACCAGGAGCGGGGGCGTGCCCGCGTCGACGTACAGCAGGACGAGCGCGCCCAGCGCGGCCAGGACCTGCCCTACGGACATCGGCAGGCGGGCGCCGTAGCGGGCCGTCAGTTTGCCCGCCACGATGTTCGTCACCGGGATCAGACCGGTCATCGGCAGGAACATCAGCCCGGCGTACAACGCCGAACGGCCCTGCACCTGTTGGAAGAAGAGCGCGAAGAGGAAGGTCAGGCCGAAGAAGGCGACGCTGCACGCCGCGCCCGTCGCGACCGCCACCGACACCGTACGGCTGCGGAACAGGGAGAGCGGCACCACCGGGTGCGACTGGCACAGTTCGATGCGGATGAAGGCCGCGCCCGCGAGGATCGCGACGAGTGCGGCCGCAAGTCCTGTGCCCCCGCGCTCGATCACCGCGAACGTCGCCGCCGTGAGGGCGATCACCGCCGTCAGCTGGCCGGGGAGGTCCAGGGGCGCGGGGCGGCGTTCCGAGCGGGGTGCCCGGAGCAGCAGTATCAACGCCGTCGCGCCCAGCGGCAGGTTGATGAAGAAGATGCCCCGCCAGTCCCAGACCGTGGTCAGCGCGCCGCCGGCTACCGGGCCCAGGGCGACAGCCACCGAGCCGCCCGCGGCCCAAGTCGCCACCGCCCGCGCCCTCTTGGCGGGTTCGGCGTAGGCCTGTCGTACGAGGGACAGGGAGGCGGGGAGGACGACGGCCGCCGCCACGCCCTGGAGCACGCGGGCGCCGATCAGCGCGGGCAGGTTCGGGGCCAGGCCGCAGGCCGCCGAGGCGAGGGTGAAGACCGTGATGCCGATCGCGTACGCGCGGCTCGCCCCGGCCCGGTCCGCGAAGGCGCCGGTGGACAGCATCAGTGCGGCGAAGGACAGCGTGTACGCGTCGACCACCCACTGCAGTCCCGACATCCCGCCGCCCAGCGCGGTCCCGATCGACGGCAGCGCCACGTTCACCACGGACGCGTCGAGGGTGATGAGCGCGAAGCCGAGGAGGGCGGCGGTGAGGGTGAGTGTGGGGGAGGGAACCTTCAAATCGCCGGTGTCGGGCGTGAGTTGGGTGGCGGACGTCGGCGTGGGCGTTGTCATGCGTCCATGCTGCGGATGTGTGACGCCGTACAGTAGTGGCCGGAATGCCATACACCCGGAGGTTCTGGCCATGACCCAGCCCGGCCGCCCCGGCCGCCCCAGCCGTCCCCGTCGGGTCGCCGTCGTCGCGGCGACCCCCGTCTCGATGTTCAACCTGGCCATCCCGGAGCTGCTGTTCGACCGGGTCGAGATCGACGGGGAGCCGGGCTACGAGACGGTCATCTGCGCCCCGGAACCGGGTCCCGTCCCCACCACGGGCGGCCTCGACCTGCACGTACGGCAGGGCCTCGATGTCGTGCGGGACGCGGACATGGTCCTCGTCGTCGGCACGGGCCACCGGTACACACCCGACCCGCGCACGGTGAGCGTCCTCCGCGAGGCCGCCGCCGCGGGCAAGCGCATCGCCTCCATCTGCAGCGGCGCGTTCGCCCTGGCCGAGGCGGGCCTCCTGGACGGCCGCCGGGCCACGACCTACTGGAACCAGGCCGAGGAGATGCGCAGGCGCTATCCGGAGGTCGACCTCACCGGTGACGTCCTCTACGTCCAGGACGGCCAGTTCCTGACCGCGTCCGGATACGCCGCCGGCATCGACCTCTGCCTGCACATCATCCGCACCGACTACGGCGCCGCTGTCGCCAACGAGGTCGCCCGGCTCGCCCTCGTCGCACCCGTACGGCCGGGCGGGCAGACCCAGTTCACGCAGACCCCGCTGCCGCCCGAGCGCGGTGTCGCCTGCGCGGACACCCGCGGCTGGGCCATGCGCAACCTCGACAAGCCCCTCACCCTCACCGACCTGGCCCGGCACGCGGGCGTCAGCGTCCGCACCCTCACCCGCCGCTTCCACGCGGAGAGCGGCGTAAGCCCCCTGCAGTGGCTGCTCCACCAGCGCATCGAGCGGGCCAGGGAACTCCTGGAGACCACCGCCCTCCCCATGGACCAGGTGGCCCGCGCCTGTGGCCTGGGCACGGCGGACTCCCTGCGTGGCCACCTCGTCCGCCGCACCGGGCTGACGCCGAGCGCCTACCGGGCCCAGTTCAGCCGCCTGGGAACCGGAGCGGCCGAGGTCACGTCATCGTTTGCATGATCAGTGACCGAGTCGGTGGAACCCGGGTGATCCGCACGGCCCTGCCCGCGGAGGCGGAGAGCGTCGCCGCGCTGCACGCGCGGGCCCGGGCGACGTACTACCCCGACGGCGTCCCGGAGGACGGGCGGGACTGGCTCGCCGCCTGGCAGGGCGTCATCGAGCGGCCCGACGCCCATGTGCTGTGCGTCGTCGAGGACGGCCGTATCGTCGCCATCGCCTCCTTCCGCACCCAGGAGGGCGACCCGGCGGACACGGTCGCGCTGTTCCAGTTCCACGTCGACCCCGAGCGGTGGCGCTCCGGCCTCGGTACGGCCCTGCACGCGGCCTGTGTCGAGCAGTGGCGGGCCGACGGCCGGCGGACCGCCGTACTCGATGTGCATGTCGACAACGAGCGGGCGCAGGCGTTCTACGTCCGGCAGGGGTGGGTCGCCGAGGCGGCCGACGGCGGTCATCACCTGGGGATGCGGCTGGTCGTGGCGGGGGAATGAAGCGAGCTGCTTGAACGTTCACGGGGGAGACAGAGGGAGTCTCTGTTCACTCCGTACGTCCTGGAAAGAGCCGAAGAATGCGCGTCGAGATCTGGTCGGACATCGCCTGCCCCTGGTGCTATGTGGGCAAGGCCCGCTTCGAGAAGGCGCTCGACGCGTTCCCGCACCGCGACGGCGTCGAGGTCGTGCACCGGTCCTTCGAACTGGACCCGGGGCGCGCCAAGGGCGACACCCAGCCCGTGCTCAAGATGCTCACCAAGAAGTACGGCATGAGCGAGGCGCAGGCGCAGGCCGGCGAGGACAACCTGGGCGCGCAGGCCACCGCCGAGGGGCTCGACTACCGCACCCGCGACCGCGACCACGGCAACACCTTCGACATGCACCGCCTCCTCCACTTCGCCAAGGCTGAGGGCCGCCAGGACGAGCTGATCCAGGCGCTGTACAAGGCGAACTTCGCCGAGGAGCGCTCCGTGTTCGGCGACGACGAGCGGCTCGTCGAGCTCGCCGTCGGTGCCGGGCTCGACGCCGAGGACGCCCGCAAGGTGCTGGCCGACCCGACCGCGTACGCCGACGACGTCCGCGCCGACGAGCGCGAGGCCGCCGAGCTGGGCGCGAACGGCGTCCCCTTCTTCGTCCTCGACCGCAAGTACGGCGTCTCCGGCGCCCAGCCCGCCGAGGTCTTCGCCCAGGCGCTGACCCAGGCGTGGGGCGAGCACTCCCCGCTGAAGCTGATCGACAGCAGCGCGGACGGCGGTGCGGAGGCGTGCGGGCCCGACGGGTGCGCGGTGCCGCAGGCCTGAAAAGGCCCAGGTCAGGATCGACCACTCGGTGACCTATAAGCGTTCCTTAGCGGATCCACGTAAAAAATCGCAATGGACGAGGGCTTCTCGGCACCGCAGAGTGGTGGCATGGAGACCTTCGAGAGCCTCGTCCGCGCCGAGTTCGCCCCGAAGAACACCTACCTCAACACCGCGAGCACCGGCCTGCTCCCGACCCGCACGGTCACGGCGATGCACACCGCCATCGAGGCGGCCGCGGTCGGTACACCGACCGACATGTTCGACGACGTCGAGGCCTCCCGCGCCGCCTTCGCCCGGCTGACCCGCGTGCCGGTCGACCGGGTCGCGGCCGGGGCCTCGGTCGCCGTCTACAGCGGACTGATCGCCTCCGCACTACCGGCCGGCGCCGAAGTCCTCACCGCCGAGGCCGACTTCAGCTCCGTGGTGAACCCCTTCCACATGCGCGCCGACCTCAAGGTGCGCGCCGTCCCGCTGGAGCGGATCGCCGAGTCGGTACGCCCCGGCACCGCACTCGTCGCGGTCAGCGCCGCCCAGTCCGCCGACGGCCGCATCGCCGACCTGCCCGCGCTCCGGGCGGCGGCACACGAACACGGGGCGCGTACGTACATCGACGCGTCGCAGGCCGCCGGCTGGTTCGACCTCGACGCGGACGCCTACGACTACGTCGCCGCCGTCGGCTTCAAGTGGCTCTTCTGCCCACGCGGGGTCGCGTTCCTGGTCACCCCGGAGGACCTCGGCGGCCTCAACCCGATCTTCGCCGGCTGGGTCGCGGGCGAGGCACCCTGGGACAGTTGCTACGGCCCGGTCGCCGAACTCGCCCACTCCGCCCGCCGGTTCGACGAGAGCCCGGCCCTCTTCTCCTACGCCGGCGCCCGCCACTCCCTCGCGCTGCTGGAGGAGTTGGGCGTCGACGCCGTACGCGCGCATGATCTGAACCTTGCCGACCGCTTCCGCGTGGGGCTCGGCACCCTCGGGCATGAACCGGTGGCGTCCCCCGGGTCACCGATCGTCTCCGTGCCCGGACTCGGCCGTCGGCAGGGGGAGTTGAGCGCGGCGGGGGTCGAAGTCTCCAACCGGGCGGGGAACTTGCGGGCCGCCTTCCACCTCTACAACACCGCTGAGGACGTGGACCGGTTGCTCGACGTCCTGGCCGGCTGACACACATGGCGAAGGGCACCCCGGTCGCCGTGACCGGGGTGCCCTTGCGGCGAAACGCCTCGCCGTCACCTCACCGGGGTGAAGTCCCTGGCGCCGATGAACTCGGGCCGTCGTACCGGTGCCGCGAACGGCTCAACCGCCTTGTTCTCCACGCTGTTGAACACGATGAAGACGTTGCTGCGCGGGAACGGCGTGATGTTGTCGCCGGAGCCGTGCATGCAGTTGCAGTCGAACCAGGTCGCCGAACCGGCCCTGCCCGTGAACAACTTGATGCCGTACTCGGAGGCCATGCCGGTCAGCGCCTCGTCGGACGGGGTGCCCGCGTCCTGCATCCGGAGCGACTGGCGGTAGTTGTCCTCGGGGGTCGCGCCCGCGCAGCCGAGGAACGTCCGGTGCGAGCCCGGCATGATCATGAGCCCGCCGTTGGTGTCGTGGTTCTCGGTGAGCGCGATCGACACGGACACGGTGCGCATGTTCGGCAGCCCGTCCTCGGCGTGCCAGGTCTCGAAGTCCGAGTGCCAGTAGAAGCCGCTCGCCCCGAAGCCGGGCTTCACGTTGATCCGGGACTGGTGGACGTACACGTCCGAGCCGAGGATCTGCCGCGCCCGCCCGACGACCCGCTCGTCGCGCACCAGCCGCGCGAACACCTCGCTGATCCGGTGCACCTCGAAGACGGACCGGATCTCCTTGGACTTCGACTCGACGATGGACCGCTCGTCGGCCCGGATCGCCGGGTCCGTGACCAGACGCTCCAACTCCCGCCGGTAGACGTCGACTTCGCCGTCGGGGAGGAGTTCCCGCATGGAGAGGAAGCCGTCGCGCTCGAAGGCCTGGAGGTCGGCCGTCGGGATCGGGCCCGGGGTGTCGGGGGAGCCCCAGACGACGGGGTCCTTGCGCGGGACGGACACCTCGGTAGTGCCGCGGCTGGGGTACAGGTCGGTGACGCTGGTGACGGTGGTCATGCTCGTCACACCTCCTCGGGTTCGGTCAGCAGCGGGTAGACGCCGTTCTCGTCGTGGTCCTCCCGTCCAGTGACGGGCGGGTTGAAGACACAGACGCAGCGGAAGTCCTCCTTGATCCGCATCGTGTGCCGCTCGTGGCCGTCGAGGAGGTACATGGTCCCGGGCGTGATCGTGTACGTCTGCCCGGTCTCGTCGTCGGTGAGCTCGGCGTGGCCCTCGACGCAGACGACGGCCTCGATGTGGTTCGCGTACCACATCGACGTCTCGGTACCCGCGTAGAGGACGGTCTCGTGCACCGAGAAACCGACCCGCTCCTTGGCGAGGACGATGCGCTTGCTCTCCCAGGTGCCGGACGCGGCCTTGATGTGCCGTTCGGTGCCTTCGAGTTCCTTGAACGAACGAACAATCACGGTGTGGTGACGCCTCCTTGACGTGGTGTCAGATACTGGTGAGAGGGAGTGGTCAGACGGTTTCCCGTACGGCGCGGGCGAGGATGCTCAGCCCCTCGTCCAGCTCCTCGGGGGTGATGGTCAGGGCGGGGAGGAGTTTCACGACCTCGCCCTGCGGGCCCGACGTCTCGACGAGCAGCCCGAGTTCGAAGGCGCGGGCGCAGATCCGCCCGGCGCGCTCGGGGTCCTTGAACTCGATGCCCCAGACCAGCCCGCGGCCCCGGTACTCCTTGATGTCGGCGAGGTTCTCCTCGGTGATGGAGATCAGCCCCTGCTCGACCTGCTCACCGCGGGCCCGGGTCTGCTTCTCCATCGCGGAACCGTCCGCCCAGTACGTCTCCAGGGCGGCGGTGGCGGTGACGAACGCCGGGTTGTTGCCGCGGAACGTGCCGTTGTGCTCGCCCGGCTCCCAGATGTCCAGCTCCGGCTTGAACAGGCACAGGGACATCGGAAGGCCGTAGCCGCTGATGGACTTGGAGACAGTGACGATGTCGGGCACGATCCCCGCCTCCTCGAAGGAGAAGAACGCGCCGGTGCGGCCGCAGCCCATCTGGATGTCGTCGACGATGAGAAGCATGTCCTGGCGCTCGCACAACTCGGCCAGCGCGCGCAGCCATTCGGGGCGGGCGGCGTTGATGCCGCCCTCGCCCTGCACGGTCTCGACGATCACGGCGGCGGGCTTGTTCAGGCCGGAGCCCTGGTCCTCCAACAGCCGCTCGAACCACAGGAAGTCGGGGACCTTGCCGTCGAAGTAGTTGTCGAACGGCATCGGCGTCCCGTGCACCAGCGGAATACCGGCACCGGCCCGCTTGAAGGCGTTGCCGGTCACGGCGAGCGAGCCGAGCGACATCCCGTGGAACGCGTTGGTGAACGACACGATCGCCTCGCGCCCCTTCACCTTCCGCGCCAACTTCAGCGCGGACTCAACGGCGTTGGTGCCGGTCGGGCCCGGGAACATCACCTTGTACGGCAGGTCGCGCGGCCGTAGCACCAGGTCCTGGAAGGTCTGCAGGAACGCGCGCTTGGCAGTGGTCGACATGTCGAGCCCGTGCGTGACGCCGTCGCGTTCCAGGTAGTCGATCAACGCCCGTTTCAGGACAGGGTTGTTGTGCCCGTAGTTGAGCGAGCCGGCGCCCGCGAAGAAGTCGAGGTAGGCGTGGCCGTCCTCGTCGTACATACGGCTGCCCCGGGCCCGGTCGAAGACGGTGGGCCAGCCGCGGCAGTAGCTGCGGACCTCGGACTCCAGGGTCTCGAAGACGCTGAGATCGGGCTGGGTGATGGTCACGCGGATCGCTCCTCGGGGTGGGGGGTGAGGGGGTGCGGCGGGAGGACTGGGGAACCGGCCGGGGGTCGTCAGAGACTCGACGGGCCGGGTGGTCAGAGGCTCAACGGGCCGATGCGGTACAGCACTTCGGGGTCGTGCGGTCCGTCCGGGAAGTCACCGGCCTCGAAGAGGACCGTGCGCTCGACGGCGGCGCCGTGGCGTTCGGCGTACGACGTGAAGAGGCGCTCGGACGCGGTGTTGCCGGGCGTGATCGTGGTCTCGATCGCGGTCACCCCGTAGTCGCCCGCGACCCGCTCGGTCAGTCCGTCGAGCAGCCGTGCGGCCAGCCCGCGACCGCGCTGCGCGGCGTCGACGGCCACCTGCCACACGAGCAGGGTGCCAGGCCGGTCCGGCGGCACATACCCGGTGACGAAGCCGACCGGCTCCCCGCGCTCGTCCCGCACGACGGCCGAGGTACCGGAGAAGTCCCGGCACCACAGCAGATAGCTGTACGACGAGTTCAGGTCGAGGGCGTTCGAGTCCTTGGCAATACGCCACAACGCGGCGCCGTCGGCCACCGTGGGGCGGTCGATGTGCAGGTCTGCTTGGGTGGCAGTCATGCGAATTGAATTTACCGAGGGAAATTCGAAATTGCATGGAGGGATGGGGTTACCCCTGAGGCGATGCTGTGTTATCACGCGTGCGAAGGTGCAGGCTATGCACCAGTTTGACCCATGGATAAGGGATAAAATGGGCGCCCTGTGTAACGGGTCACAAGGGTGTAACCCTCACGAGATCTACGCGAATTATTTGCGTTTGGGTGCCCGGAAATCGGGCAGAAGAATATGGGAAGCTGCCCGTAAAGAAGGCGATAAAATTCCCGGGAATTACATCAGAATTAGGCGCCGATGACGCCGTCGATGCTTTCCCGCAGGATGTCCGCGTGCCCGTTGTGCCGCGCGTACTCCTCGACCAGATGAATCAGCACCCACCGCAGACTGACCTCGACCCCGGCCATCGGCCCGTCGGGAATCCGCCCGAGATCGTCCAGCGCGAGCCCCGCGCAGTGCTCCTGCCCGTACGAGATCTCCCGCCGCCACACGGCCAGCGCCTCGTCCATCCCGCGCCCGGGTTCGAGGGCATACCCGTCCTCGCTGCCGTACACCGCCGGCACGTCGAGCCCGAACACCCGCTGGAACCAGGTGCGTTCGACCTCGGCGAGGTGCTGGACCAGGCCGAGTAACGTCAACGAGGAGGGCGCGGCCGCCGCGAGGCGTACCTGTGCGTCGTCGAGCCCGGCGCACTTCAACTCCAGCGTGGCGCGATGAAACCCGAGCCAGCTTTCGAGCATGGGCCGCTCGGCGCCGGTCATGGCGGGGACGGTGCGGCCGTCGGGGAGGGTCTGGGGCGTGTCAGTGGTCATGCGGGGGAGCATGGCATGGGGTTCCGCGCTGGTGCCTGTTGAATCGAGTCCGGTGCCCTTTGACGCAGGTCCGGTGCATCAGGTCCGACGCTTTTCCAGCGCAGGCCGGCATGACTCAGCCTGTCCGGCGTTCGAGGACGAGGCCCCTTCAGGGCCGATCGGGGGTCTGGGGGTGGAGCCCCCGGCAGCCACCCCGGCCCACGACTACCGCCACGTGTTCTCGATGGCGGACCGTGCTCCCTCCAGATCCACCGGCACCCCCCGCTCCGCCAGCGCCGCGCCCACCGCTGCGATGGAGCTCTGTACCGCCCCCACCGTCGCGTCCACCCCGTAGTGGTTGACCCGGATCATCTCCTTCGCCAGGGCGCCCCCGCCGGCGGCGAGCGGCAGGGTCGGGTCCGAGGACAGGGCCCTTGCCACCAGCTCCGAGGCCACGACACCCGGCGGTGTCCTGAGCGTCGTAGCGACCGGGGCGGCCTCGGCGGCGTCGTGGACGTACGGTTCGAGGCCGCCGCCCAGGGCGAGCGCGCCCGCTCGTGTCGCCGCCGCCGCGGTCGCGTGGCGGCGCATCAGCACATCCAGGCCCTCCGACTCGATGCGCTCCACGCACGCCTCCAGCGCGAGCATCTCCAACTGGGCCGGTGCGTGCGGCAGCGCCTTGCGGCCGGCGTCGGTCCAGCGGTCCTTCCAGTCGAGGAGGGAGAGGTACGAGCGGCGCGGGGCCGCGGGGTTGGCCGTCATACGGGCCCATGCCCGTGCGCTCACCGACACCGCCGACACCCCCGCAGGGCCGCCCATCGCCTTCTGCGCGCCGATCACGCACAGGTCGACACCCCACGCGTCCGGCAGCACCGGCTCCGCGCCGATGGAGGCCACCGCGTCGAGGTAGAAGATCGCACCGTGCGCGCGCACGATCTCGCCGATCTCCGCGACCGGGTTGGTGTTGCCGGTCGCCGCCTCCGCGTGGACGAGGGACACGAGGTCGATCTCGGGGTGCTCGGCGAAGGCCTCCCGGATCTGGTCGGCGGTCACCGCCGTGTGGAACGGGACGGCGAGGTCGATCACCTCGGCGCCGCAGTCCCGCAGCCAGTTCCCGAAGGTCTGCCCGTACGGGCCGGTGATGACGTTCAGCGCGAGCGTGCCCGGCCCCGCCGTCGAACGGATCGCGCCCTCCAGCGGCAGCAACGCCTCGCCCTGCATGATCACGACATCCTGCTCGGTACCGAGCAGTCGGGCCACCCGGTCCTCGATCGAGGCGAAGTGCGCGGCGCTCAGCGGGGCCAGGTCGAGGAAGGGGTGCGTCACGGCGGTGCTCTTTCACTCGCGGGAGTCGATGGGAACGAGGGTAACCGGCACTCCTGACTGCCCTCCGCACCCCTCCGACCGGCGACTTCTTAGCCCGTACGGCCCCCTGGTCACCGGTCCGGGTGAGCGGCCCACCGGACTCCTTCCAATAATCGGAACCCATAGTTCCGTCACAGGAGGCCTCCGTGAACACGCTCCTCGGCCGCCGGGCCCGCACCCTGGCCGCCACCACCGCGACGGCCGCCCTCGTCCTCGTGGCCGGCTGTACCTCCAGCGACAGCGGCGGCAGCGGTTCGAAGACCGCCGCCGGTGGCGTCGAACTCGTCAAGGCCGGCCAGCTCACCACCTGCACGCACCTGCCCTACCCGCCCTTCCAGTCCGAGATCGACGGCAAGGTGCAGGGCTTCGACGTTTCCCTCATCGACCTGGTCGCCAAGAACCTCGGCGTGAAGCAGACGATCCTCGACACCCCCTTCGAGAACTTCAAGACCGGCGCCTTCCTCAACGCCGACGAGTGCGACCTGGCCGCCGCCGGCATGACCATCACCGCCGAGCGCAAGAAGAACGTCGACTTCTCCGACCCCTACTTCGACGCCACCCAGGCCGTCCTCGTCGACAAGAAGAGCGGGATCACTTCCCTCGCCGACGTGAAGACCAAGGGCAAGAAGCTCGGCGCCCAGGCGCAGACCACCGGCGAGGACTACGCGAAGAGCAAGGGCTTCGACCCCGTCTCCTTCGAGTCCTCGGATGCCGTCCTCAACGGCCTGCGCACCGGCCAGGTCCAGGCCGTCATCATCGACTACCCGGTCGTCCAGGGCTGGCTCAAGACCAAGGCCAACGCCGACGCCTTCAAGGTCGTCGACAACCTCAACACCGGTGAGCAGTACGGCTTCACGGTCAAGAAGGGCAACACGAAACTCCTCGCCGCCATCAACAAGGCCATCAAGGACGCGAAGGCCGACGGCACGTACAAGAAGCTCTACGAGAAGTGGATCGGCCCCTACGACGCCTCGGCCACCGCCTCTCCGTCGGCCTCATGAGCGGCGACACCGCGGAACCCCAACTCCAGCCCCGGAAACAGGGCCTGAGCAGGCGTCAGAGAGGCAGGCTGTCCCAAGGCGTGCAGTACGCCGTCTTCGCCGCCGTCGTGATCGTCTTCGCGGTCACCGCCGACTGGGGCCGTCTGAAGAACCAGTTCGCGCAGTGGAGCATCGCCAAGCAGATGTTCCCGGACGTCATCACCCTCGCGCTCAAGAACACCGTGCTCTACACCCTGTCAGGCTTCGTCTTCGGACTCGTCCTCGGCATGGTCGTCGCGCTGATGCGGCTGTCATCCGTGGGGCCCTACCGCTGGCTCGCCGGGATCTACATCGAGATCTTCCGCGGCCTGCCCGCCCTGCTGATCTTCATCTTCGTCGGCGTCGCCGTGCCCCTCGCCTTCCCGGGCACGGAGATCGTCGGCGGTACGTACGGCAAGGTCGCCCTCGCGCTGGGCCTGGTGTCGGCCGCGTACATGGCGGAGACGATCCGCGCGGGCATCCAGGCGGTGCCCAAAGGGCAGTTGGAGGCGGCCCGTTCGCTCGGCTTCTCGCAGGCGCGGGCCATGGTGTCGATCATCGTCCCGCAGGCCTTCCGCATCATCCTCCCGCCGCTCACCAACGAACTCGTCCTCCTCTTCAAGGACTCCTCCCTGGTCCTGTTCCTCGGCGTCACCCTGGAGGAACGCGAACTCTCCAAATACGGACGGGACTTGGCCAGTACGACCGCCAACTCCACCCCGATCCTGGTGGCAGGCCTGTGCTACCTGCTGGTCACGATCCCGCTGAGCTTCGTGGTCCGCCGCATGGAGACGAAGACGGGGGAGGCGGTCCGGTGAACCGCAGTCCAGTCACGGGCACTCCGGAGATCCAAGTACGCGGCCTGCACAAGTCGTTCGGCACCAACGAGGTACTGCGCGGCATCGACCTGGAGATCGGCCAGGGCGAGGTTGTCTGCGTCATCGGCCCCTCCGGCTCCGGCAAGTCGACCCTCCTGCGCTGCGTGAACCTGCTCGAAGAACCCACCCAGGGACGGGTGTTCGTCGGCGGCACCGAAGTCACCGACCCCGATGTCGACATCGACGCCGTACGCCGCCGTATCGGCATGGTCTTCCAGCAGTTCAACCTCTTCCCGCACCTGACCGTCACCGAGAACCTCACCCTGCCCCAACGCCGGGTCCTGCGAAGGGACAAGGCGGAGGCGTCGAAGGTCGCCGCCGAGAACCTGCGCCGCGTGGGCCTGTCCGAGAAGGCCGCCGCCTACCCCGCTTCTCTCTCCGGCGGGCAGCAGCAACGCGTCGCGATCGCCCGGGCGTTGGCGATGGGCCCCGAGGTCATGCTCTTCGACGAACCGACCTCGGCACTCGACCCGGAGTTGGTGGGGGACGTACTGGCGGTCATGCGGATGCTGGCGAACGAGGGCATGACCATGATGGTCGTCACCCACGAGATGACGTTCGCACGCGAAGTGGCCGACAGGGTCGTCTTCATGGACGCGGGGTTGATCGTCGAGGAGGGCACTCCGGACCGGGTCATCGCCAACCCCGCACACGAACGCACCCGCCACTTCTTGTCGAGGCTCCTGGACCCCGCGATGGCTGAGGTACAGGACGAGGAAGGCGCCCCTTAAGAGGCGCGGGGCTGTGTCGGTGTGCGGCTCCGCCGCGTCGTCGCGACCAGCCCCCACGGACCCGCACCCGACGAACTATCGTGCGTCCCATGAGCGATCAAGCCGTGCTGCACGTAAAGGGCCGGGTCCTTGTGGGACCGGAGGACATCCGCGACGAACTCTGGGTGATCGACGGCCGCATCTCCTACGACCGTCCCCTCGACGCCGACGACATCCGGACGGTCGACGGCTGGGCCCTCCCCGGCCTCGTCGACGCCCACTGTCACGTAGGCCTCGGCACCCACGGCCCCGTGGACGCGGAGACCGCCGAGACGCAGGCCCTCACCGACCGCGATGCCGGCACCCTCCTGCTGCGTGACGCCGGCTCACCCTCCGACACCCGCTGGATCGACGACCGCGAAGACCTCCCGAAGATCATCCGCGCGGGCAAGCACATCGCCCGCACCCGCCGCTACATCCGCGACTTCGCCCACGAGATCGAGCCCGACGAGCTCGTCGCGTACGTCGCCCAGGAGGCCCAACGCGGCGACGGCTGGGTCAAGTTGGTCGGCGACTGGATCGACCGCGACCTCGGCGACCTGTCGGCCTGCTGGCCGCGCGAAGCGGTGGAGGCGGCCATCGCCGAGGCCCACCGGCTCGGCGCGCGCGTCACCGCGCACTGCTTCGCGGAGGACGCGTTGCGCGACCTGGTCGAGGCGGGCATCGACTGCATCGAGCACGCGACCGGCCTCACCGAGGACCTCGTCCCGCTGTTCGCCTCACGGGGCGTCGCGATCGTCCCGACCCTCGTGAACATCGCGACCTTCCCGAAGCTCGCGGAGGGCGGCGACGCCAGGTTCCCGCGCTGGTCGGCTCACATGCGGCGACTGTACGAGCGGCGCTACGACACCGTCCGCGCCGCCTACGACGCCGGCGTCCCGGTCTACGTCGGCACGGACGCCGGGGGTTCCCTCGCGCACGGCCTGGTGGCCGCCGAGGTCGCCGAACTCGTCACCGCCGGCATCCCCGCCGTAGAGGCGCTGTCGGCGACCGCGTGGGGTGCGCGGCGGTGGCTCGGGCGGCCCGGGCTCGATGAGGGTGCGCCGGCGGACTTCGTCGTCTACGAGGCGGACCCGCGCGCCGATGTGCGCGTGCTGGCGTCGCCGCGGCGGGTGGTGCTGAACGGGCTGGTGGTCGAATAGTCGCCAGGCGATTCGAATACGTTCACGGAAAACCCACGATGGGGTGAAGTGACGCGGGATCGCTGACGGTTCACTCATCGTGGGTAATTCTTACCGGGTCCCAAGCATGTCTCTTCTGGGGGTCCCACACCTTGAACGGCACCAACTTCCGCATGCCCGCACGCCGTTGGGCCACCGTGGCCACGGCTACCGCCCTCGCCGCCGGTCCCGTGGCGCTGGCCGGCACGGGGTCCGCCCACGCGACCGTTGACCAGGGTCGCGCGAGCGCCGTCGTGCTCCGCACCGGGCTCGACGTGTCCCTCCTCAACAAGACCGTGGACGTCCCGCTCGCGGTCTCCCTCAACGAGGTCCAGGCGCCGCAGAGTGCCGAAAAGACCGCGCTCACCGCCCAGGTGGACGGGGTGAACGGCGGGCAGCCCTTCAGTGTGCTCAGTGCGGATGTCGCCACGGCGAAGGCGACGGTGTCCGCGACGAAGGCCGAGGGGTACACGAACCTCGCCCACGCGCGGCTCCACGTTCCCGGCTTGCCGCTGCTGTCGCTCATCGAGATCGACGCAGTCACGTCGAAGGCGACGTGCGAGGCGGGGAAGACGCCCGTCGTCACGTCGCATCTGCCGGGGGCGGTGACGGTGCTCGGCAAGCGGATCACGGTGACCGCCAGTGGTCCTACGGATGTTCAGGTGCCGGGGGTCGGTTCGGTCCGCCTCGATCTGTCCAAGACGTCGACCACGTCCCGTACGGCCGCCGCGACCGCGCTCGAACTCAAGGTGTCCGTCAACCCGTTGAAGCTGAACGTCGCCGACGTCGAGGGGACGTTGACGTTGGCGCAGGCGACGTGTGAGGCACCCGAGGTTGCCTCGGCGCCGCCTGCCGACCCCGCCCCCGATGTGAAGCCGCAGGGCGCTCCGGCGGAGGCGGGGTTGGCCGAGACGGGGGGTAGCTCGATGACGCCGTACATCGCGGGCGGGGCGGTGTTGTTGTTGGCGCTCGGCGGGGGAGCGGTACTGACAGCGCGCCGGCGCCGGGGCTGAGGAACTGCTTTCCCACCCACCCACCCGTCTCGGGCGTTTAGAGGCTCAGCTTGAAAGACAGCAAACGGGCGGGTGGGCGGGTGGGCGGGAAAGCTTGGGCGGTGACCTTTCAGCCCACCGAGTCGGGCGGGTGGGAAAGGCTTGGTGGGTGGGCGAAGGGCAGAGGCCGAGCCAACCTCACCGTCCCGTCGACCTCACCGCCCCGCCAACGTCACCGCCTGGTCCAGTGCCTGCAAGAACCGGTTCACTGTCGGCCGGTCCCGCACCGCGAGCCGTAGCCACTCCTCGTCCAACCCCGGGAACGTGTCACCGCGGCGGACGGCGAAGCCGAGGTCGCGGAGGTGCCGGCGTACGGCCACGGCATTCGGGACGCGGACGAGGACGAACGGGCCCTCGGCGGGTTCCATGACGCGGAGGCCGTCGGGGGCGAACTCGGCCAGTCCGGCGACGAGATGGGCGCGGTCGGCGGTGACGCGGTGGGCGGCGTGAGCGGCTTCGGCGAGGGCCTGCGGCTCCATACAGGCCTCCGCCGCGGCGAGGGCCGGCGTGGACACCGGCCACAACGGCTGGGCCCGCTCCAGTTCCGCGATCGTCTCGGGGGCGGCAAGGACGTAGCCGATCCGCAGTCCCGCCAGACCCCAGGTCTTGGTGAGGCTGCGGAGGACCACCAGGCCGGGGATGTCGGTCCGCCCCGCCAGCGACTCCCGTTCACCCGGCACCGCGTCCATGAACGCCTCGTCGACCACCAACGTCCGCCCGGGGCGGGCGAGTTCGGCGATCACCGCAGCGGGGTGCAGGACGGACGTCGGGTTCGTCGGGTTGCCGATCAGCACCAGGTCCGCGTCCTCGGGCACCGCCCGCACCGCCCCCGGATCCAGCCGGAAACCGTCCGTCTCCCGCAGCAGCACCCGCCCCACCGAGTGCCCCGCGTCCCGCAGCGCCGCCTCCGGCTCCGTGAACTGCGGGTGCACGACCACCGGCTGACGGACCTTCAGCGCGCGGGCGAGCAGCACGAAGGCCTCGGCGGCGCCCGCGGTCAGCAGCACCCGTTCCACCGGCAGCCCGTGCCGCGCCGCGACCGCGGCCCGAGCGGCCCGCCCGTCCGGATAGGCGGCGAGCCCGGTCAGCGAACCCGCTATCCGCTCGCGCAGCCACGCCGGGGGCGTGTCCGTGCGGACGTTGACGGCGAGGTCGATCAACTGGGCGCCGTCGTCCCGGACTTCGGCGTCACCGTGATGGCGGAGATCGTGCGCTCTGTCCGTCGGATCGTGGTCGTGGGCTCTGTCAGTGTGCATGGGCGTGCCCACCGTGATGGTGGTTCCCGTGGTGGTGACCGTCGTGGTCGTGACCGTCGTCGTCCGGGTGGAAGTGCGGCTGTTGCGGCTGCCCCACCTTGTCCTCGAAGCCCGGCAGCGCGATGCGGTACACGCACGAGTCGCAGTTCATCCGCAGATCGCCCTTGACCGCCTCCCGGTACCGCTCCATCACCAGGTCCAGCAACTCCGGCTCCGGGCCTATGACTTCGGCGGACAGCACGTTGATCTCCGGGTGCGCCGCCGCCCAGCCCTCCGTCTGCTGCCGCACCCGCTCCGGCAGGATGCCGGTGAACAGGAAGTACGGCAGGACGACGATCCGCCGGGCGCCCAGCTTCACGCACCGGTCCAGACCGCTCGGCACGTCCGGCGCGGCGAGCGACACGAACGCCGGTTCCACGCCCGCGTATCCGCGCCCCTCCCACAACAGCCGCGCCGCCTTGTGCACCTCGGCGTTGGCGTCCGGGTCCGTCGACCCGCGCCCCACGAGCAGCACGGTCACGTCGGCCCGGTCGGCGGGCGTCCGCGCCGACTCGCCGAGCGCCTCGTCGAGCCGCCGCTCCAGCACCTTCAGCAGCGAGGGATGCGGGCCCAGCGGACGCCCGTACGTGTACGAGATCCCCTCGTGCCGTTCCTTCTCCCGGGCCAGCGCCGCCGGGATGTCCCCCTTGGCATGCCCGGCGGACACCAGCATCAGCGGTACGGCGGCGAACCGGCGCACCCCCCGCTCCACCAGCTCGGTCACCGCGTCGCCCAACGGCGGCGGCGACAGCTCGATGAACCCGCCCGCGACGGGCAGTTCGGGGTGACGGCGGCCCAACTCCCGTACGAACGACCGGAACGCCTCGGCTCCGGCCTCGTCCCGGGTGCCGTGTCCGGCGATGAGCAGGGCGGGCGGCGGGGTGGTCACGATTTCTCCTCGATATGTGAAACAGGCTGATACAGCAGGGCGTTCAGCGCAGCCGCGGCCACCGCCGAACCGCCCTTCTCGGACACGTTGCTCACCGCGGGCAGCCCGCTCTCGCGCAACGCGGCCTTGGACTCGACCGCGCCGACGAAACCGACGGGCAGCCCGATGACGAGCGCGGGGGAGGCGTCCAGCGTCAGCAACTCCTCCAGAGCGGTCGGCGCATTGCCGATCACCCAGAGGGCACCGGGCCCGACCTCCTCGTACGCGAGCCGGATCGCGTGTGCCGAACGGGTCAGCCCCGGCCCGGACCTGGCGTCCCGGAGCCGGCACACGGTCTCGCGCCGGGTGATCCCGGCCGCGACCATCCGCACGTCCACGACGACCGGCGCCCCGGCGTGCAGCGCGCTGTGCGCCTTCGCCAACTCGCCCTCGTCCAGGACGAGATCGGACGCGTACTCCAGATCGGCCGCGGAGTGGACGACCCGTTCCACGACCGCACGGGTCAGTGGTGGGAGGTGCGAGGTGTCCAGCCGGGCGCGCATCCGCCGGTAGGACTCCACCTCGATCGGATGAACCACGCGGTCCGCACGGTCCACAGAACTCACTTCGCCACCTCCTGCGCTGCCTGCCCTGCCTGCGACGCCTGCCAGCGGTACCCGCGCGGCGTCACCATGCGCCCCGCGATGTCCCGGGTGGCCGTGTTGCCCACGGTCACCACCGTCATCATGTCGACCCACGCCGGATCCAGCGCGGCCATTGTCGTCAGCCGGCTGGACTCGTCGGGCCGTGACGCGTTCCGTACGACACCGACCGGCGTCGTCGGTTCCCGGTGCTCGGAGAGGATGGAGAGGGCCTTGGGGAGCTGCCAATCCCGGCCCCGGCTGCGGGGGTTGTAGAACGTCACCACGATGTCCGCCTCGGCCGCGGCCCGCACCCGCCGTTCGATGACCTCCCACGGCGTGTGCAGATCGGAGAGGCTGATGGACACGTGGTCGTGGCCGAGCGGCGCCCCGAGGATCGCCGAGGCGGCCAACGCGGCGGTCACGCCCGGGACTCCGACCACGTCGATGTCGTCGGACGCCTCCGCGAGCGCGGGCGAGGCCATCGCGTACACCCCGGCGTCCCCGCTGCCGATCAGCGCGACGGCCTGCCCCTTGCGCGCCTCGGCGACGGCGGTACGCGCCCGCTCCTCCTCGGCACCGAGCCCCGACTCCAGGACCAGCGTCCCGGGCCGCAGCAGATCGCGGATCTGGTCGACGTACTGGTCGAGCCCCACCAGCACGGCGGCGCGCCGGAGTTCGGCCTTGGCACGCGGGGTGAGCAGATCCCGGGCGCCGGGCCCGAGCCCGACCACCGCGAGCCGCCCGCGCGCGAGACGCCGTACGACAGCACAGGTCGCCATCGCCGCTTGCCCGTCGGCGCGCTCCGACTTCCGCTTGGGGACGAGGAGTTCGCCCCCGCCGACGAGCGCGGCGGCCTCCGCGACAGACGGCGTGCCCACGGCCGCGAGCGGCGCGTCCGACGGATTGGGCACCTCTACGGCGGCCAACTCCTCGGCGGAGTAGGTCACCAGCGGCACACTCAGGCGCTGAGCCGCCTGGACGATGCCGGGCTCGTCGGCCTTGGCGTCCACGGTGGCGAGTTCGGCGATGTTACCGACGGACAGTTCCGCCTCGCGCAGAGCGTCGTAGACCAACGCGAGCACCTCGTTCACGGGTGCGCCCTTGGAGGCGCCGACGCCGACGACGAGGGACGGCGGCCGCAGCACGACCTCCCGCTCACCGGGTTCGACGGCGCGATCGGTGACGCGAATGACGTGGGCACCATGGGACGACACCTTCAACGGCGGCAGCGGCCACGCCAACTCGGAGTCCAGGGTGACCGGTTCGCCGTCCAGCAGGGCCCGCGTGACCCCGGCGACGTCGCCCTCCACGGGGAACCCGAGCGTGTCGAGGCCGGGGACACCCACCGCGTCCGTGGCCGTCGTCACCACCGGCTGCGCGGCGAGCAACTCGCCCACTTCCGCGGCGAGTTCATTGGCCCCGCCGCCATGTCCGCCGACCAGCGACACGGCGAACCGGCCGCCCTCGTCGACGGTCACGACCCCCGGGTCGGTCCGTTTGTCGCCCAGCAGCGGGGCGATCAGCCGTACGACGGCTCCCGTGGCGAGGAAACACACGAGCTGCTCGCACTCCGCGAACGCGGCCCGGACGGCGTCCCCGACGGGACCCTCGTACACGCGCGTACGGTCCGGCCACGCGGCGGCCAGCCGGTCGCGCGCAGCCGCGCCCGCCGCGGTGGCGGAAATGAGGCCGATCACAGAGCAACTCCTTCTGGAAACATGGGGGTTCGGACCTCGGTTCGGTCCTGGGTTCGGACCCCCCACAGCAGAAAAACGGGATTGGTGGCCGCGAGCCGGGTCACATCACCCGGCAGCGGCGCGAGCCGGGACGACTGCAACAGCACCCCGTCGACCGTGAGTCCGGCCGCCGAGAGAGCCTCCCGCACGGCCGGTACCCGGTCCAGCGCGGCCATCGCGACGACCACGGTCCGCCGGGCCCGCCGCGCGCACGCGGTGACGATGGCGGGCAGTTCGCGCCCGCCCCCGCCGACGAACACGGCGTCGGGGTCGTCGAGGTCGGACAGCACGGTCGGCGCCGCCCCGTGCACGGTGTGGACGTCGACGCCGTGCGCCTCGGCGTTGGCGCGGATCCGCTCGACACCGTCCCGGGTCTTCTCGACGGCGGTGACGGCGGCGCCGAGCCGCGCGCACTCGACGGCCACGGACCCGGAGCCCGAGCCGACGTCCCAGACCAGGTCGCCGAGCCGGGGCCCGAGCCGGGCCAGCGCCAGCGCCCGTACCTCGAACTTGGTGATCATCGAGTCCCGGTGCTCGAACTCCCGCTCGTCCAGCGCCCATTGGGCCGGTCCGACGGCAGCACCGGCGACCGTCCGCACGGCACCGAGCACCCGCGACTCGTCCAGACACAGCACCACGCTCACCGCCGTACCCCAGTCCCGGGCGGCGGCCTCGGCGGGCGTGACCCGCTCGACCTGTTCCTCCCCGGAGCCCAGCGCGGACGCGACGACGAGGACGCGCCCGCCGGTCCGGTGGGTGAGCGCGGCGCCCAGCTCGGCGGGTCCGGCCCCCGGTCCGGTCAGCACGGCGACTTTGGGATGCGCGCGGCACGCGTTGACCGCCGTACGGAGGTCACGGCCGTGCGCGCTGACGACGACCGCGTCGTCCCAGGTCAGCCCGGCGCGGGCGAAGGCGGTGGCGACGGAGGAGACGCCGGGGCGTACGTCGAGGGCGTCGCTGGAGAACCGTTCCGCCAGCGCCCGTACGATCCCGAAGAACCCGGGGTCCCCCGAGGCCAGCACGACGACCGGCTCGCCCTTTTCGACGTAGGCCTGGATGGTGTCGAGGGCGGGCGCGAGCGGACCGAGGACGACCTGTTCGGCGTCCTCGGGGACCGCGACGGCGGCGAGATGGCGCCGCCCGCCGACGACGAGCCGGGCGCCGTAGAGCACGTCCTCCGCGACTACCGCCCCCGTCCCCGTCCCCGTCCCCACGACCGTGATCACGTGCTGGCACCCCGCGAGCGCAGGGCCCGGCGGGCCTCCGGGTCGGCCTTGCGGTAGCCGTGGAAATGGCCCGGGTGGTAGAGGTGCGAGCGGGTGCCGTGGGCGTCGAGGGCCGGACCGACCAGGAAGAGGGTGTGCTTCCAGAGCTTGTGCTCCTTGACCGTCTCCTCCAGCGTGGCGATCGTGCACTTCACGATCAGTTCCTCGGGCCAGGTCGCCTGGTAGGCGACGACGACGGGCGTCTCCGTCGGATAGCCGCCCTCCAACAGTTCCCGCACCAACTGCCCGCTGCGCGCGGCCGACAGGAAGATCGCCATGGTCGTACCGTGGCGCGCGAACTCCCGCACCTCCTCCCCGGGCGGCATCGGCGTCTTGCCGCCGCCGAGCCGGGTGAGGACGACGGACTGCGCGACCTCGGGGATCGTCAGCTCGCGCTGCGCGAGGGCGGCGACGGCGGAGAACGCCGAGACCCCCGGGACGATCTCGGTCGCGATCCCGATCGCGGCACACCGGTCGACCTGCTCCTGAGTACCGCCCCACAGGGCAGGGTCGCCGGAGTGGATACGGGCGACGCGCAGCCCCTCGCTCCGGGCCCGCTCGTAGACGGCGACGACGTCCTCCAGGGACATCGTCGCCGAGTCCAGGATCTCGGCACCCACGCGCGCGTGGTCGAGGACCTCGGCCTGCACCAGGCTGGCCGCCCAGATCACGACGTCGGCCTCGGCGATGGCGCGCGCGGCACGGAACGTCAGCAGGTCGGCGGCGCCGGGGCCGGCACCGACGAAGGTCACCTTGCCGGTGGGGGTATCGGCAACGGCATCGGCCATGGGGTCGGATCCTCTCAAGCGGGACAAACAGAACGGGAACGTCAGTACACGTGGGGGTGGAGTGGTCCAGGATGTGCGCGAACAGGGGTTGATCGGATAGCAAGGGGACTATGGCGGTCTTCGTCGCGCTCGGCGCGTTCCTGATGACGCTGGCCGGCGGCTGGACGGCACAGCGCGTGACCGACCGCCGTCATCTCGTCCTGGGCCTGGCCGGCGGCCTGATGCTGGGCGTGGTCGGCCTCGACCTGCTGCCGGAGGCGCTGCACGCGGCGGGCCGCGAGGTCTTCGGCGTACCGGCCGCCCTGCTGCTCTTCGTGGCCGGCTTCCTCGTGGCCCATCTGGTCGAACGCCTGCTCGCCGCCCGCCAGGCCTCGCACGGGGCCGAGGAGAACAACGGCCGCGCGCCCGAGGTGGGCCTCACGGCCGCGTCCGCGATGGTCGGCCACAGCTTCATGGACGGGGTCGCGATCGGCGCCGCCTTCCAGGTGGGCGGCGGAATGGGCACGGCGGTCGCGCTCGCGGTCATCGCCCACGACTTCGCGGACGGCTTCAACACGTACACGATCACGAGCCTGTACGGCAACGCCCGCCGCAAGGCGATCGCGATGCTGGTCGCGGACGCGGCGGCCCCGGTGGCAGGCGCCGCCTCGACGGCCTTCCTCACCATCCCGGAGGCCCTGCTCGGCGGCTATCTCGGCTTCTTCGGCGGCGTGCTCCTCTACCTCGCCGCCGCCGAGATCCTCCCCGAGGCCCACCACGAACACCCCGCACCCGCGACCCTGCTGTGCACGGTCGCGGGAGCGGCGTTCATCTGGCTGGTGGTGGGCCTCGCGGCGGCCTGATCTACGACCGGTCACAATTTCCCGCCCCGCCCGCCCTCGCGCCGCGCGGGCGCGATGAGCGTGGAGAGGTACGGCAACGGCTCCCCGTCCAGCTCGGCGGCGGGCCTGATCGACTCCTCGGGCAGCCCGAGCGCCGACCCCCACACCGCGTCCCCGATCCGCCCGGTCTCCCTGAGCGCCTCGGCGACCTCCGCCGCCTGCCGCCCGAACTTGTACGCCACGACCGTCCCCGGCCCGGCGAGCGCGTCCTTGAGCACGGCAGCCCCGGCGGTCACGGGCACGAGCGTGAGCGGCTCGGTCCCTTCCGTGAGTACGGCCCCGGACCGCGCGGCGAGATCCTGCATGGCGGTGATCCCGGGCACGGTCTCCACAACGACCCCCGGCACCAACTCCCCGATGGTCAGGGCGAGATAGGTGAAGGTGGAGTAGACGTTCGGGTCCCCGATGGTGGCGAACGCGACGATGCTGTTCGCGCCGAGCAGCCCGGCGACGGTGGCCCCCGCGGCATCCCAGGCGGCCTCGCGCCGAGCCCGGTCGGTCCGCTCGTTGAGGGCGAACACGACCCGCAGAACCTTCTCCTCGGGCACGTAGTGCAGAACGGTGGCCTCGGCCCGCCCCCGCTCACCGCTGTCCATGACCGGCACGACCACGACATCGGCGGCCCGCAGAGCATTGACACCCTTGACGGTCACCAGCTCCGGATCCCCGGGACCCACCCCGACTCCGATCAACCTGCTGCTGCTCATGACGTCCGGCACCTCTCCACGAACCGACGGGCCACACCGGGCTCGGCCGCCCAGTGCGTGTGCAGATAACTCGCGTGCACACCCTGCTGTACGAAACCTTCGACCCGCCGCTCAGGGGCGCGAACCCCCCAGGCGGGAGCCGCCCCCGAGCCGGGCTCGACGACGGTCCGATGAAACTCGTGCCCCCGCATCCGCGTCCCGGCCACGGCCAGCACACTGTCGCTCAACGCGACGGCATCCCGATACCCCAGAGTCAGCCGCTCGCTCATCCGCGCGGACGCATCGAGCACCCCGCACATGGGCATCCCGTCCAACTCCCGGCACAGATACAGCAGTCCGGCACACTCGGCGGCAACCGGCGCGCCACTGTGGGCGAGCGCGCCGACGGCCTTGCGCAACGGCTCGTTCGCCGACAACTCCGCGGCGTACACCTCGGGAAACCCGCCCCCGATCACCAACCCGTGCGTCCCGTCCGGGAGTTGCTCATCGCGCAGGGGGTCGAATGCGACGACCTCGGCACCGGCGGCTGTGAGCAGTTCGGCGTGCTCGGCGTAGGAGAAGGTGAAGGCCGCTCCGCCGGCAACGGCAATTCTCAGCCCGTCCGGCGTTTGAGGACGAGGCCGTTCAGGCCGATGGGGGTCTGGGGGCGCAGCCCCCAGTGATGGGACGGGTAGGGGCGGCGGGGGCGAAGAAACCAGGGCCTCACCCGCATCCCAAGCCGCACACGACAACGCACCGGCACTACGCGCCAGCGCAAACAACCCCTCCAGATCACACCCGGCGACCACCTGCGCCCCCATAGCCGCAACAGCGTCCACCGCCGCAGCCTGCCGCTCAGCAACCGGCACCAACCCCAGATGCCGAGAAGGCGTGTCCACCTGAGGAGCCCGCCGCAACACCCCCAGCACAGGCACCCCCGCCGAATCCAACGCCTCCCGCAACAACGCCTCATGCCGGTCAGACGCCACCTTGTTCAGGATCACGCCCCCAACCCGAACTTCCGGATCCCAGGAAGCAAACCCATGCACCAACGCGGCAACAGACCGAGACTGCGAAGACGCGTCGACGACAAGAACAACCGGCGCCCGCAGCAACTTCGCCACATGCGCCGTGGACGCCAACTCCCCTTCCCCCACAGCCCCGTCGAACATCCCCATCACACCCTCGACAACAGCGAGATCACACCCGCGAGCACCGTGCGCGAAGAGCGGCCCGACCAACTCCGGCCCACACAGATACGCGTCGAGGTTCCGCCCCACCCGCCCGGTGGCGAGCGCGTGATACCCGGGATCGATGTAGTCCGGCCCGACCTTGTGCGGAGACACGGCAAGCCCCCGCGAGGCGAACGCGGCCATCAACCCCGTGGCAACGGTGGTCTTACCGCTGCCGGAAGACGGCGCGGCAATGACCAACCGAGGAACGGAGAACAGGGAGGACGAGGAAGTCACGACAGCTTCACCACTCGATACCCCGCTGACCCTTCTGACCGGCGTCCATGGGGTGCTTGACCTTGGACATGTCGGTGACGAGGTCGGCGTACTCGACGAGCTTCTCGGGCGCGTTCCGCCCGGTGATCACAACATGCTGCGTGCCCGGCCGATCCCGCAGCACGGAGACGACCTCATCGACATCGACCCACCCCCAGTGCATCGGGTAGGCGAACTCGTCCAGCACGTAGAGCTTGTAGGTCTCGGCAGCGAGATCCCGCTTGACCTGCTCCCACCCTTCCCGCGCCTTCTCCTCGTTGTCCATCTGGGAGTCGCGCTGGACCCACGACCACCCCTCGCCCATCTTGTGCCAGTCGACGGACCCGCCCTCGCCGGAAGCCCCCAGCACCCGAAGGGCGTTCTCCTCGCCGACCTTCCACTTCGCCGACTTGACGAACTGGAACACCCCGATCGGCCACCCCTGATTCCAGGCACGCAGGGCGAGCCCGAAAGCAGCGGTCGACTTACCTTTCCCAACTCCCGTATGCACGACGACAAGCGGCCGATTCCGCCGCTGACGAGTCGTCAGTCCGTCATCCGGTACGACACTTGGCTGCCCCTGCGGCATTAAGCGGCCCTCCTCTGAACGTCCTTGACCAGCCCGGCGATCGAGTCGGCCCGCAACTCGTCCAGCGTCACCGCCGTACCCTCCAGTTCACCGGCCAACTGACCGGCCAGCCCCAGCCGTACGGGCCCCGACTCGCAGTCCACGACCACGGAAGCGACCCCGTCGGCGGCGAACAACCGCGCCGCCCGCCCGGCCAGCGCGACCGGCTCGGGCCCACCGGTGGCCCGCCCATCGGTCACTACGACCACCAACGCCCGACGGGCCGGATCCCGCAACCGCTCCACCCGCAGCACGTCACGCGCCTTGAGCAGCCCTGCGGCAAGCGGCGTCCGCCCACCCGTCGGCAACGACTCCAGCCGTACGGCGGCGGCGTCCACGGAGGAAGTCGGCGGCAGGGCGACATCCGCGGCGGACCCCCGGAAGGTCACGAGCCCCACCTTGTCCCGCCGTTGATAGGCGTCGAGCAGCAAGGACAGCACGGCCCCCTTCACCGCGCTCATCCGCTGCCGCGCCGCCATCGACCCGGACGCGTCCACGACGAACAGCACGAGGTTGCCCTCACGCCCCTCCCGCGTCGCCTGTCGCAGATCGTCCCGGCGCACGACCAGCCCACGACCGGACCGCCCGCGCGCCAGCTGATGCGGAGCGGCCGCCTGGATGGTCGCCGCCAAGTGCAGCTTGGTGAGCGCCCCTTGGGGCCGCCGGGCCCCGGTGGTCCGCCCGTGCTCGGTCCGCGCCCGCGACCGCCGCCCGGCGGCACCCTCGCCGAGACCCGGCACGCTCAACACCTTGGTACGGAAGGGCTCGGAGGCCCGCACGGGCTGCTGCTCACCCGAGCCCGCGCCCGAAGGCTGCGGCTCCCCGCCTTCGCCGGCCTCGGGCTGCGCCCCGGCGTCCCCGTCCTGAGGCCCGTCGGAATCCGACTCGGGTGGCTGTCCGCCACCCCCACCGGACCCGTCAGGACCACCGTCCGGATCCGGATCATCGTCGGGCTCCGGCTCCGCGAACTCCTCCAACGTCTCGTCGAGCTTGTTCTCGTCAAGTCCCGGCGCGTCAAAGGGATTTCGCCGCCGCCGGTGCGGTAGCGCGAGCAACGCGGCCTGCCGTACGTCCTCGGCGAGCACATCGGTCCGCCCGGCCCACGCGGCCAGCGCGGTCGCCGTACGGGCCATCACGATGTCGGCCCGCATGCCGTCCACCTCGAAGGCGGCACAGGTCGCCGCGATCTGCCGCAACGCCCCGTCCCCGAGCCGCACAGAGGGCAGCAACTCCCGCGCGGCCACGATCCGTTGGCGTACGGCGGACTCCTCGTCCGCCCAGCGCACGGTGAACCCGGCGGGATCGTCGTCGTAGGCGAGCCTGCGCCGGACCACCTCGACCCGCTGGTCGGGCTCCCGGGAGGCCGCGACCTCCACGGTCAGGCCGAAGCGGTCGAGCAACTGCGGTCGCAGTTCGCCCTCTTCGGGGTTCATCGTGCCGACGAGCAGGAAACGGGCGGCGTGCCGGACGGAGACGCCTTCGCGTTCGACGTACGACGCGCCCATCGCTGCCGCGTCCAACAGCAGGTCGACCAGGTGGTCGTGGAGGAGGTTGACCTCGTCGACGTAGAGGATGCCCCGGTGCGCGTCGGCCAGCAGACCCGGCTCGAAGGCCTTGACGCCCTCGGAGAGCGCGCGCTCGATGTCGAGCGCGCCGACGAGCCGGTCCTCGGAGGCACCGACCGGCAACTCGACCATGCGCGCGGGGCGTTGGGCCCCGGGCCCGGTCTCGTGCGGCCCGTCCGGGCAGGCCGGGTCGGGCGCTGCGGGATCGCAGGAGAAGCGGCAGCCGGGCACGACGGCGACCTCCGGCAAAAGCGCCGAAAGCGCGCGCACGGCCGTCGACTTGGCGGTGCCCTTCTCGCCGCGCACCAGCACACCGCCGACCGCCGGCGACACGGCGTTCAGCAGCAACGCGAGCCGCAGATCGTCCTGGCCGACAACGGCCGTGAACGGAAAGGGAGTTGTCACTTGTCGTCGCCCTCCAGGTCGCCTTCGAGCTCCAGGTAGGTGGCCCGCAGTCGTTCCAGCGTGTCCGCGTCCGGCTCGGCCCACAGTCCGCGCTCGGCCGCTTCGAGCAGCCGCTCGGTGATTCCGCGCAGCGCCCACGGGTTGGACTTCTTCATGAAGTCCCGGTTCTCCGGGTCGAAGACGTACTCCGCGCTGAGCTTCTCGTACATCCAGTCGTCGACGACCCCGGCCGTCGCGTCGTACCCGAAGAGGTAGTCGACGGTCGCCGCCATCTCGAAGGCACCCTTGTAGCCGTGCCGCCGCATTGCCGCCATCCAGCGGGGGTTGACCACGCGGGCACGGAAGACGCGGTGCGTCTCCTCGCCCAGCGTGCGGGTCTTCACCTGGTCCGGGGTGGCGGAGTCGCCGACGTAGGCCTCGGGAGAGGTGCCGGTCAGGTGGCGGACCATGGCGACCATGCCGCCGTGGTACTGGAAGTAGTCGTCGGCGTCGACGAGATCGTGCTCGCGGGTGTCAACGTTCTTGGCCGCCACGGCAATTCGCTTGAACGCGGTCTCCATGTCCCCGCGCGCCGCCCGCCCGTCGAGCCCACGCCCGTACGCGTAACCGCCCCACACGGCGTACACCTCGGCGAGGTCCGCGTCGCTGCGCCAGTTCCGCGCGTCGATCAGCGGCAGCAGCCCCGCGCCGTACGCCCCCGGCTTGGAGCCGAAGATGCGGGCCGTGGCCCGGCGGCGGTCGCCGTGTTCGGCGGTGTCCTCGTCGGCGTGCTTGCGGACGTAGTTGGACTCGGGGGGCTCCTCCAGCTCGGCCACCGCCCGTACCGCGTCGTCGATCAGCCCGACGACGTGCGGGAACGCGTCCCGGAAGAACCCGGAGATCCGTACCGTGACGTCGATGCGCGGCCGGCCCAACTCCGTGACGGGCACGATCTCGAAGCCGGTCACCCGGCGCGACGCGTCGTCCCAGACGGGACGGCAGCCCAGCAGCGCGAGGATCTCGGCGATGTCGTCGCCCTGGGTGCGCATCGCCGACGTACCCCACACCGTGAGGCCGACGGACGTGGGGAACTCGCCGTTGTCCTGGAGATAGCGCTGCACGAGCGAGTCGGCCAGCGCCTGCCCGACCTCCCAACTCAGCCTGGACGGGATCGCTTTGGGGTCGACCGAGTAGAAGTTCCGGCCGGTCGGGAGGACGTTGACCAGACCACGGGTCGGGGAGCCGGACGGACCCGCCGGGACGTAACCGCCGTCGAGCGCGAGCAGGATGTGGTCGATCTCGTCGGTGGTGCGGGAGAGGCGGGGCACGACCTCGACGCAGGCGAACTCCAACACGGCCACGGCGTCCGGGAGTTCGGCGCCGATCACCTCACGGACGAGGGCCGGTACGGTCGTTACCTCCCACTCCTGGGACTCCATGCCCTCGGCGAACCGGCGGCACAGCTGCTCCAGCAGATCGATCGCGTCGGCGGCGGAACGGGCGGGCCCGTCGACCAGCTCGCTCAGCTCCACCGGCACCTTCACCGGCGCACCCGGCTCGGCCAGCAACTCCTTCTCGACCAGGCCGAAGTGCTGTGCCAGCGCGGCCCGCAGACCCGGCAGCGCGTTCGCCTGCCCGCCCCACACCTGCGAGGCGCGCAGCACGGCGAGCACGAGGTTCACACGTGCCTCGCCGACCGGTCCGCCGCCGAGGATGTGCAGCCCGTCGCGGATCTGCACGTCCTTGATCTCGCACAGATAGCCGTCGATGTGCATCACGAACTCGTCGAACGCCGCGTCGTCCGGCTGGTCGTCCACATGCAGGTCGTGGTGCAGCTCGGCCGCCTTCACCAGCGTCCAGATCTGCGCGCGCACGGCCGGCGCCTTCGTCGGGTCCAGGTCGGACACGAGCGCGTACTCGTCGAGGAGTTGCTCCAGCTTGGCCAGGTCGCCGTACGTGTCGGCACGCGCCATCGGCGGCACCAGGTGGTCGACGACCGTGGCGTGGCCGCGCCGCTTGGCCTGGGTCCCCTCTCCGGGGTCGTTGACGATGAACGGGTAGATCAGGGGGAGTTCACCGAGTACGGCGTCGGGCGCGCAGCCACTGCTGAGCCCAAGTCCCTTGCCGGGCAGCCATTCCATGGTGCCGTGCTTGCCCATGTGGATGATCGCGTCGGCACCGAAGCTGTTGTCCAGCCACCGGTACGCGGCCATGTAGTGGTGCGACGGCGGCATGTCGGGGTCGTGGTAGATCGCGATCGGGTTCTCCCCGAAGCCGCGCGGCGGCTGGATCATCACGACGACGTTCCCGAACTGCAGGGAGGCGAGCACGATGTCGTCGCCGTCGACGTAGAGATTGCCGGGCGGCTCGCCCCACGCGTCCAACATGCCCTGCCTGAGGTCCGGTTCGAGCTTGTCGAACCAGGCCTGGTAGTCGGCGAGCGGCACGCGCGCGGGCGCGGCGGCCAGTTGCTCCTCGGTCAGCCACTCCACGTCATGGCCACCGGCGTTGATGAGCCGATGGATCAACTCGTCCCCGTTGTCCGGGTGTTCATCGACCCCGTACCCGGCGTCCCGCAGGGCATCGAGCACCCGGATCGCCGAGGCGGGCGTGTCCAGACCGACCGCGTTGCCGACCCGCGAGTGCTTCGTCGGATAGGCGGTGAAGACGACCGCGAGCTTCTTCTCGGCGTTCGGCTTGTGCTTCAACTTCGCGTGCCGTACGGCGATTCCGGCGACGCGGGCGGCCCGCTCGGGGTCGGCGACGTAGACCGGGACGTCGTCCGGACCCTGCTCCTTGAAGGAGAACGGGACGGTGATGAGGCGGCCGTCGAACTCCGGGATCGCGACCTGCATCGCGGCGTCCATGGGGGAGAGGGCGGCGGAGGACTCGTCCCAGGTCGCCCTGGACGACGTAAGGCAAAGGCCTTGCAGCACAGGGACGTTGAGGTCGGCGAGCGCGCCGATGTCCCACGCCTCCTCGTCGCCGCCGGCCGAGGCCTGCGAGGCGTGGGTGCCGCCGGCGGCGAGGACGGTGGCGATGAGTGCGTCGGCGTTGCCGAGGATCTCGTACAGCCCGGAGTCGGCGCCGCGCAGCGAACCGCAGTACACGGCAAGGGCGTTGGCGCCCTTCGCCTCGATCTGGTCGCAGAGGGTGTCCACGAAGGCCGTGTTGCCACTGAGGTGATGCGCCCGGTAGAAGAGCACGCCGACCGTCGGCCGGCCCTCGACGAAGGCGCGCTCGCCGTGGACACCGAACTCGGCCATCTTCTGCGGCTCTTCGAAGCCCTCGCCCGTGAGCAGCACCGTGTCCGAGAGGAACCGGGCGAGTTCGGCGAGGTTCTCCGGCCCGCCCTCGACGAGATACCTGAGCGCCTCGGCGACCACACCAGCCGGTACGGACGACTCGGCCATCAACTCGGCGTCGGGGACGGTCTCTCCGCCGAGCAGCACGGTCGGAATCCCGGACGCCTTCAGCGCGGCGAGTCCGTCCTCCCAGGCGCGCTTGCCGCCGAGCAGTCGTACGACGGCGACGTCCGCGCCAGCGACGAGCGCGGGCAACTCGGCTGCCACGTCCACCCGGTTCGGGTTGCCGATCCGGTACCCGGCGCCGGAGGCCCGGGCCGCCAGCAGATCCGTGTCGGCGGTCGACAACAACAACACTGTGCTCATGCGGGCGCTCCCGGTGGAATGAAAGGCAGTCCTTGCGGCGCGCCGGACTCGATGAGTCGCCAGAGCGCGTCCGTGTCCGCGTGCTGTTCGATGAGGTCGCCGAGCCGGTCGAGCTGCTCCTCGCGCAGCGCGGCGAACGAGGTGTCGGGCGCCGGCACGAACCGGCGGCCCGCGGCGGCCGCGACCTCGCGCAGGAACGCCCGCCGGAACCCGTCCGACTCCAGCGAGCCGTGCCAGTGGGTACCCCAGGTCTGACCGACCCGGCACCCGTCCAAGAAGGCATCCCCGCCGGTGAGTTGGGCCACCCCGTGATGGATCTCGTATCCCTCGACCGGCTCGCCGAGGGCTTCGCCCACCGGCCGGGTGAGGGTCTTCTCGCGCGCGAACCGCACGCGCAGCGGCAGGACGCCGAGCCCGTCGACCGAGCCCTGCCGGCTCTCGACCTCGTCGTCGATGTGCTCGCCGAGGATCTGAAAGCCACCGCAGATACCGAGAGTCGGCCGCTGCTCGGCGGCCCTGCGGACGAGGGCGTCGGCGAGGCCGCGCTCCCGCAGCCACTCCAGCGCCTTCACCGTCCCCCGGGTCCCCGGAATCACGACGAGGTCCGCGTCGGCCAACTCCTCCGGCCGGTCCACGAACCGCACCACGACGCCCGGTTCGGCGGCCAGCGCGTCCACGTCGGTGAAGTTGGACATGAGGGGGATCGCGCAGACGGCGACCCGCAGCACGTCCTCGCCGACCGGCGGCGCGGTGTTCGACTCGCGCACGGTGCCGCGCGACGAGATGCGCAGCCCGTCCTCCTCGTCGATCCCGAGCCCGTGCCGGAACGGCAGCACGCCGTACGTCCGCCGCCCGGTGAGGCCGAGCAGCATCTCCAACCCCGGTTCCAGCAGCGACACATCGCCGCGGAACTTGTTGACGAGGAACCCGGCGACGAACGCCTGGTCCTCGGGGCTGAGCAGCGCGACGGTCCCGAAGAAGGAGGCGAAGACGCCCCCGCGGTCGATGTCGCCGACCACGAGCACGGGCAGTCGGGCATTGCGCGCGATGCCCATGTTCACGATGTCGGTCCGCCGCAGATTGATCTCGGCGGGCGAACCGGCCCCCTCACAGATCACCGCGTCATACGTGCCCCGCAACTCGGCGAGACAGTCCAACACCGTGCCGAGCAGGGCCTCTTGCCGCCCGCCGTGATAGCCACGGGCACTCATCTCGCCAACGGGCCTGCCCATCAGCACGACTTGGCTGGTGCGGTCGCTGCCCGGCTTCAGCAGCACGGGATTCATCAGCGCGGTCGGCTCGATCCGGCACGCCTGCGCCTGCATGGCCTGCGCCCGCCCGATCTCGGCGCCCTCGCGCGTCACGAACGAGTTCAGCGACATGTTCTGTGCCTTGAACGGCGCGACCTTCACGCCCTGCCGCACCAGCCACCGGCAGATCCCGGCGGTCACGACACTCTTGCCGGCGTCCGAGGTGGTGCCGGCCACCAACAGCCCGCCGCCGCTCATGACTTCCGTCCCTTCACGAGCAACCGCCCGGCGACACTGACCCCGAGCGCGAGCAGACCGACCCGCCGGGACAGCCGTACGGCACGCGCGATGTCCGGTACGGCGACGGGGCGACCGTCTCCGTTGAGCACGGGCCGGTGCTCGACCCGGCCGCCGTAGGAGAGCGTCCCGCCGAGGCGCACGCCGAGGGCGCCCGCGAAGGAGGCCTCCACGGGGCCGGCGTTGGGGCTGGGGTGTTTGCGGGCGTCGGTGCGCCAGGCGCGGGCGGCTCCGCGCGGGTCGCCGCCCGCGACGGTCGCGAGGGCGGCGGTGAGGCGGGCGCCCGGCCAGCCGGCGACGTCGTCGAGGCGGGCCGAAGCCCAGCCGTAGCGGCGGTACTTGGCCGACTTGTGGCCGACCATGGCGTCGAGCGTGTTCACGGCCCGGAACCCGAGCAGGCCCGGGACGCCCGCGATGCCGCCCCAGACCAGGGCGCCGACGACAGCGTCGGAGGTGTTCTCGGCGACGGACTCGACGACGGCCCGGGCGATCCCGTCGGCGTCGAGGGCCTGCGGGTCCCGCCCGCAGAGGTGCGGCAGGCGCGCCCGTGCGGCGTCGATGTCCCCGGCCTCCAGCGCCCGCCCGACGACCCCGGCCTCGCGCGCGAGGGAGGTCCCGCCGACGACGGCCCAGGTGGCGGCGGCGGTGAGGGCGGCAGAGGCCGTACGGGACGGTCGTAGGGCCGAAGTGGCCGCGGCGGCGAGGGTGATGGTGCCACCCACGCACACGGCGGTGTGCAGGGCGCCCCAGCCCCGGTGGTCGCGCCACAGCAGGCGTTCCACGGCGCCGGCGGCACGGCCGAAGGCGGCGACCGGATGCCCGCGGCGGGGATCGCCGAGCAGGTGGTCGCCGAGGAGGCCGGCGGCGGCGCCGTACGCGAAGACGCGATCGGCACGCATCGGCTCAGCCGATCGCTGGGGCGGGCACTGCGTGGGTACGGGACCTCGAACGGCAGCCGAGCATGGCGATATGTCCTCACTCAGGGTGTCCACGCCCTGGTTCGACGAGACCGGCGGTGAGAGTTCCTGGCTCCCGGGGGTGTCTACCCCGGTGACAGTGGCGGGACCGCGCCGGATTCGCACCGGCTTCCTCTCCTGCCGCCGTATATGGCTCCGGCAGTCCACCATGCTGTTGGAAGGGCCGTCAACTTGCTGTTGACCTGCGGGGACGGAGTGTGCTGATGCCCACACGCGAGGGGGCGGAGGGGTCACGCGGACGTGGGGTGCGGGACGGCGATCCGTCCCGCACCCCACGTTCCGTTCAACTGGCGGCCGGTCAGGCCACGATCAGATAGATCCCGTACGCCACCGCCGCCGCGCAGGCCGCGAAGCAGGCGTACGCGCCGGTCAGGGCGAGAGGCGCGGAGTCGCCCTGGGCGGTGGCGCGTTCGCGGCGGGAGAGGCCGACGATGCCGAGGGTGAAGACGGCCACCAGGGAGACGGTGGCGACGAGGCTGACGCCGAAGACGGAGCCGAGGGCTGCCCAGTCGATGTGCATGCTGATTCGTTCCTTCGTGTCCGGGGCGCGGGGCTCAGACGGCGGCGGCCGGCGGTGTCGCCGGGTCGGACTGCACGATGGGGGCCGGGTTCACGGGCGGCGAGGGGATCGTCGCCGTCAGACCCTCAGAGAGGGCTACCGACGGGGGCGGCGGGGTCACGGCGGCGATCGCGGTGGTCACCACGCCGGCCGGTTCGTCGACCTCGTTGACGTTCGAGGCGTCGACGACCTGGCGGCGGGAGAGCAGCCAGATGCCGGTGCTGGAGGCGACCAGGAAGACGGCCACCAGCGCGGTGCCCCAGTCGCCGAGGTCGGTCACGGACTCGGCGAGCGCGCCGACCAGCGCGGCGGCCGGCAGCGTCAGACCCCAGGCGACGAACATCCGGGTGGCGGTCGACCAGCGGACGACACCGCCCTTGCGGCCGAGGCCCGCGCCCATCACCGAGCCGGAGACGGCGTGCGTGGTGGAGAGCGAGAAGCCGATGTGCGACGAGGCCAGGATGACCGCGGCCGCGCTGGTCTGGGCGGCGAAGCCCTGCTGCGGCTGGAGGTCGGTCAGGCCCTTGCCCATCGTGCGGATGATGCGCCAGCCGCCGATGTAGGTGCCCATCGCGATGGCGAGGCCCGCGGAGAGGATGACCCAGGTGGGCGGGTCCGAGTCGGGGGCGATGGAGCCGCCGGCGATCAGGGCGAGGGTGATGATGCCCATCGTCTTCTGCGCGTCGTTCGTGCCGTGGGCCAGCGAGACCAGTCCGGCGGAGGCGATCTGGCCGACGCGGAAGCCCTTGTCGGCGGCCTTGCCGCCCGCGTTGCGGCTCAGGGCGTAGGAGAAGCGGGTGGCGAGCATCGCCGCGATGCCCGCGACGACCGGGGCGGCGACCGCCGGGAGCAGGACCTTGGTGACCAGGACGTCGCCGTGGACCGCGCCGGTGCCGGCCGAGGCGATGGTGGCGCCGATCAGACCGCCCATCAGGGCGTGCGAGGAACTGGACGGCAGGCCGACGAGCCAGGTCACCAGGTTCCAGAGGATCGCGCCGACGAGGGCGGCGAAAATGACCTCGGGACGGATGCCGCTCTCATCGACGAGCCCCTTGGAGATCGTGTTGGCGACCTCCACGGACAGAAAAGCGCCCACCAGGTTGAGGGTGGCCGACATGGCCACCGCGACCTTGGGCTTGAGCGCACCGGTCGAGATGGTGGTGGCCATCGCGTTGGCCGTGTCGTGGAAACCGTTCGTGAAATCGAACGCGAGTGCGGTGATCACCACAATCGCGAGGATCAGCGAGAAGCTTTCCATTTACCCAGGCAATCGTTCGAAGTCATCGGCGCGTTGACCGTAGGCAATCTGGGTGAACGGAAGATGAACTGAGGGGGTATCGGTGGTGTCCGGATTGCCTAGTATCCGCGGGCGAACTTCCGCAGCTGGCTCACCGTCCCGTTGAAGAGATTCTGGTCACCCGGCAGGCTCCCGCTGTTGTCGTACTGCCAGAAGGTCCAGTACGACCATCCGGCGGGCAGCGAGCCCGCGTCCGCCGACGCGTGGCGGGCGATCCACAGCGCGTGTGTCGAGGCCAGGGAGCTGTTGTCGCCCGTGCAGGTCTTCCACCACAGGGTGGTCGTGTAGATCACCGGACGGCGGCCGGTCTCCCGGTTCACCTCGGCGCTGAAGGCCTTGATCCAGCTGACCATCTTGGCCTTGCTCAGGCCGTAGCAGCCGTGCTTCTTGTCGTACGGGTTGTATTCGATGTCCAGCGCGGGCGGCAGCGTCCAGCCGTCCGCCTTCCAGTCGCCGCCGTGCGCCACGAAGTACGCGGCCTGGCTCGCGCCCGACGACCTGTCCGGCAGGGCGAAGTGGTACGCGCCGCGGATGATGCCGGCCTTGCGGGCGCCGTCGTACTGCTGGCTGAAGTACGGGTTGCGGTAGGTCGTCGACTCGGTCGCCTTGACGTAGACGAACGTGGCGCCCTTCGCCTTCGCGCTCGGCCAGTTGACGTTCTTCTGGTGCGAGGAGACGTCGTGGCCCTTCGTCGCGCTCGCGGCGATGCCTGCGGCGGCGGCCGGGATCTCGGCGAGCGCGAGGGTGGTCGCGCCGACGGTGAGCGCGGCGACGGCGGCCGCGGCGAGGCGGGCGCGGGGGTGGGGGCGGAGGCGGATGCCGGTGCGGGTGCGGGTGCGGACGCGGGTCAGGGACGGTTTGCGATCACGGGCCATGTTTCCCCCGGGAATGGCGGCGTGCACGACAAATCTCCCAGAGGTTATTGGAAGATCCGTCAACGCCGGTCGGTCTCCGGCCAAGCGGCCGGAGTGGGCGATTAACGCCCATATGTCATCTTTCGGATGCGAGGCTTCCGGCCTAAAGTGCCTTCGCCCGAACGTGCGTTGGGGCACCGGCTGACAGGATCGCGGCATGGCTGAGCAACGGCGGGACCAGTGGGACGGGCGGGGCGCCCGGGAGAGCGCGGGAGTTGTGGGGGAGGCGCGGAGGAGGAGTGTGCGCGCCGAGGAGGCGCACGCCTGGGGCGCGCTCGTCACGACCGCCCGCCGGACGGTCTCCGACGGCCTCGTCGTCGGCACCTCCGGAAACGTCTCGGTGCGCGTCGGCGACACGGTCCTGGTCACACCGTCGGGCGTCCCCTACGACCGCCTCGCACCCGCCGACACGGTCGGCGTCGACCTCGACGGCCGGCAGGTCCTCGGCACCCTGCTCCCGACGAGCGAACTCCCCATGCATCTCGCCGTCTACCGCAGCACTGACGCCCACGCCGTCGTCCACACCCACGCCGTCCACGCGACGGCCGTCTCGACCCTCGTCCCCGAACTCCCCTCGGTCCACTACATGTCCGGCGCGCTCGGGGGCCCGGTCCGGGTTGCCCCGTATGCGACATACGGCACGGAGGAGTTGGCCGAGAACATGCTCCAGGCACTGGCGGACCGCTCCGCCTGCCTCCTCCAGAACCACGGCACGATCGCCTACGGCGACTCCCTGGACCAGGCCTTCGACCGCACGGCCCAGCTGGAGTGGATGTGCCGGCTGTGGCTGACGGCGTCATCGGTGCCGGGGCTGTCGCCGACGCTGCTGACGGGGGAACAGGTGGCGGAGGCGGGGGAGCGGTTGCGGGGGTATGGGCAGCGGGGGCGCGCGGCGGGGTGAGGGGGAGGTCGGTGGAAGTGAGGGGGAGGGGAGAGCACGTGGCGAGGATCACCGGGACATCTCGGCCCGCGGATACCTGCGCCCGGCACTCCGAGCGGCCCCCGCGCTCACCCGTTCTGTCCCTGCCGCCCACCTAGACATCCCGGCCTCCGCACACCTCCGCCCGGCCCCCCAGTAGCACCCGCCCCACCGACACCGCCCCTCCCACCGCCACCGAAACACCCCGCCCCGACACACCCCCCGCTCAACACCCCCGCCCCCTCCGGCTGGCCGGTAGCCGTCTCCCCCGGGACACTGGACCCGTGCGCACAGTCAAAGCGACGGCCGCGGCCGTCTCCGCGGCCCTCGTGGCCGGTGCGGCCGGCGTCGCCGTCGGCCGGTTCGCCAGTGACGCCGCGTTGAAGGCGCCGCCCGGGCGTCCCCTGCCGACCGAACCCCGGCTCACGGTGCACTCCACCGCCGCCGGGCAGATCGCGCTCACCCGGGACCTGGCCTCGCTGCGCCCCGGCACCTATGGCCTCGCCGGCGACGGCTCCCATGCGGTCGTCGGCCCTGTCGTCGACTCGGCGTCGCCCTCCGCCGACGCCGTCGTACGCCGCCTGGAACGTGTCACCCACGGCACTCTGCGCCCCGGCGACAAGGTGTGGCTCACCCCGAACGTCCACGTCGGCAACCCGAGCGCCGCCCTCGGCCTGGACCACGCCGACATCGACATCCCCGGCGAACTCGGCTCCCTGCCCGCGTGGTTCGTACCCGGGGCGCGGAGCACCTGGGTGATCGCGGTGCACGGGCTGGCCGCGACCCGCGAACTCTGCCTCAACGTCATGGAGTTCCTGCACCGCAACAGCTTCCCGGTGCTCGCTCTCGCCTACCGCGGCGACCTGGGCGCACCCCGCAACCCCGACGGCCTGGGCCACCTCGGCGAGACCGAGTGGCGCGACCTGGACGCGGCGATCCGCTACGCCGTGCGCTACGGCGCCGAGCACGTCGTCCTGTACGGCTGGTCCACCGGCGCCACCATGGCGCTGCGCGCCGCCGCCCACTCCGCGATGCGCGACCGGGTCTCCGGCCTCGTGCTGGACTCGCCGGTGCTCGACTGGGAGACGACGCTGCGCGCCCTCGCCACCGCCCGGCACACCCCGGGCGCGCTGCTGCCGCTGGCGGTCCGCGCCGCCCAGGGCCGCACCGGTCTGCACGGCGACCGCATCGCCGAGGCCGCCGATCCGGCCCGGCTCAGGGTCCCGACCCTGATCTTCCACGGCCCGGACGACACGGTGGCCCCCTGGACCCTCTCCCGCCGCTTCGCCGCGCAGCGCCCCGACCTGATCACCCTCCAGCCGGTCGCCCACGCCCCGCACAGCGCGATGTGGAACGCCGACCCGGCCGGATACGAGGAGATCCTGCGCCGCTTCCTGACACCGCTGATGTGATCCGCGCACTGCTGACGTGATCCGCAGCCCGCTGACGTGATCCACCGGCCCGTACCGGACGCCCCCCTTCACCACCCCGGACTCCCACCCTCGCCACACCCCGCCGACCTTCCGTTTAGCCCTGTACCACTGGCTTGATCCCGGTCCCCAGCTGCCCGCGGGACCCCGTGCCTTGGCCCTCCCCGTCGCCCGCCGTGACATTCCGTTTGGGTTTTCGGACCGTCAACCGGAAGACTGCACCCGTGACGTCCCGTATCCCGCGCGACTCCAGGCTTCGACTCGTCCGCCCGCGACCCCTGGCCGCCGCCCCCCGAGCGATGAACCAGCGGCGCTCGCGCCGCCCCGCACCCCGCCCTCCGGAGGGCACACCGGCCCCCGCGGAACTGGCCAGAATGGCTCGCTCCGGCCTGGCCGGAGCCGCCCGCGTCGCCCACTGGGCCGACGCCGCACTACGCCCCGGCCGTGACAGCGCGAGCCCCGACGGCAAGGGCACCCTCTCCGACTCGACCGCCGAACTCGCGGCCGATGATCTGGGCCTGACCCCGGCTCAGGTCCGCGCCGACTGGGACACCGCCCGCCTCGCCGGCCTCGTCGAGGTGCACGGCGACGAGGCCCGCCCCGGCTGGCGGCTGCGTGCCTGGGACCGCGACGACAGCGCCGTACTGCGCGGCTGGGTCGCCCTCTTCGACGCCTGGTCGCTCGCCCACCCGGAACCCCGGGAGCACGAGCCCTCAGCCGTCGCCGAGGTCGTCTCGGCCATGCCTCAGGTGCTCTCCTTCCTCCAGCTGTCCGCCGGCCCCGTCCCCGTCGAACAGCTCCTCGACCTCCTCGGCCAACGGGTCACCGAACTGCGCACCGAGCGCTGCGAGATCCCCTACGGCCCCCAGCCCGAACCCGTCCGGCAGCCCCCGGCCGCCGACGCCTCCATCGACACTCCCCTCGACCCCCTTCTCGACTGGGCCCTGCACGCCCTCGCCTCCGTCGGCGCCCTCACCTACGGCGACGCCCAGGCCACCCTCACCCCGCTCGGCAGCTGGGCGGTCTGGGTCAAGCTGGAGCAGATCTGCGTGGCCGCGCAGAGCCCCGCCGGGAACATCGAGCAGTCCGCCGAGGACATGCTCCGCGGCTGCTCCCAGCTGCGCCCGAACGCCGCCCGCGCCGAGTACCGCGCCTGGCTCGCCGCCCGCACCGTGGGCACTGCCGTCGGCCAGCTGATCGACGCCGCCCGCGGCGAGGACGCCCTGCTCCGCGGCCTCGCCTTCGAGGCGCTGCGCGTCGTCGGCGCCCCGGCCGAGCCCGACGTCCGCGCCGTCGCCGACGAGGCGACACTGCGGCCGTACGCCCTGCTGTGGCTCGCCGAGCACGACGGGATCGACCCGGAGGACGCCCACGAGGTCCTCACCCGCGAGGAGGCCACCTGGTTGTGGGTCGACAGCGCCGCCGCCGTCGCCGACCACGGGGAGGCCCCGCTGCTGGTGCGGCACCTGGAGTCCGCCATCCAGCCGACCGTCCCGATGCTCCTCGACGAGGTCCGCGCCGTAGGGCACCCGCGCACTGTGCAGGTCCTGGTCGCGCTCGCCGCCGCCCACCCGGACCCGGCCCTCGCCAAGGCCGTACGCCGGGCGGCCTTCCAGGTGCACACGGGGGGAAGCTAGGCGGGGTCAGGCCCCTGTCTTCGGTCTCTCCGGCAGCTCCGGAGCGTACGTACCGAAGCTCCAGATGTTGCCCTCGGCGTCCCGGGCCATGTAGTCCCGCGAGCCGTACTCCTGGTCCGTCGGGGGCATCAGGATCTCCGCGCCGTGCTCCACGGCCCGCCGGTGATGGGCGTCGACGTCGTCCACGACGATGTACACCCCGGCGGGACCCGCGCTCTTCATCGCCTCGTCGAAACGGCCGCCGCGGCCCTTGGAGCCGAGCATCACCGCGCCGTTGCCCTGCACCAGCTCCGCGTGCATCACCGAGCCGTTCTCGCCCTCGTACACCGCGAGTTCGGTGAAGCCGAAGGCCTCCGTGAGCTGCCGGATCGCCGCCTTCGCGTCCGCGTACAGCAGGGACGGGTAGATGGACGGGTGGATGCCGGAACGCCCGCTGTTCTCGCCTGCCATGCCGATCACTTCCTTGTGCGCCTGGTGTTCTCAGCTGTTCTCGGTTGTTGTCGGGTTCCTCAGCGTTTCCGCTGCTTCGATGGCTTTCGACGAGTCTTGCACCCGCCACTGACAACGCCCCGCGAGAACGCCCCCCGAGGCCGTCAGCGGAAGGTGTTGCACTGCGCCATGTCCCCGGTCCGGTAGCCCGTGTAGAACCACTGCTGCCGCTGCGCCGCCGACCCGTGGGTCCAGCTCTCCGGCGTCACCCGGCCCTGGAACCGCTCCTGGATCCGGTCGTCGCCCACGGCCGCCGCCGCGTCCAGTCCGTCCCGGATGTCGGCGTCCGTGAGGCTGGTGATCAACGGCCGTCCGGTCGACTCGTCCTTCGTGGTGGTCGCGTGATGCGCCCAGACCCCGGCGTAGCAGTCCGCCTGCAGCTCCACCTTCACCGCGTTGCTGTTCGCGCCGGTCCGCCCGTCCTGCGACCTGCCGAGCGTGCCCATCAGGTCCTGTACGTGGTGCCCGTACTCGTGCGCCACGACATACGCCTGCGCGAACGGCCCGCCACTGGAGCCGAACTTGGTCCGCAGCTCGTCGAAGAACCCCAGGTCCAGATAGACCTTCCGGTCGCCGGGGCAGTAGAACGGCCCCACCGCCGAGGTCGCCGTCCCGCACGCGGTGGCGACCTGCCCGCTGAAGAAGACCGTCGGCGACCGCGTGTACGTACCGCTGCGCCGCCGGAACTCCTGCGTCCAGAAGTCCTGCACGCTGTTGACCACCGCCACGATGCGGCAGTCCTCCTTGGCGTTCGCGTCCTGCCCGGTCCGGCAGGTCGACTGCACCTGGGCCAGCGAGGACGCGGTCGCCGCCGGTGAGTCGCTGCCCGACGACAACCCCAGGTTGTCCGGACCGACACCGAAGAAGAGCCCGAGCAGCAGCGCGATCAGCCCCGCGAGGCCACCGCCCACGGTCGCCCGGCCACCGGGAATCCGGCTGCCGCGCACGTCCTGCACCTCGGAGGTGTCCAGATTCGCGTCGTCGTCGAACTGCATGGCGTCATCCTCGCCCGCCCTTCCCGGCGGGGCGCCGGACGAGGGGCCGAACGGGGGACGACGCCGGCCCCGCCCATCGGGCCCGCACGCACGCGCGTGCCGTACGTCACGCGCGTAGGGGTGCTCATCTCCCGGCACCGCCCCGGACCGCGCAGCTCATGGCTGTGGACGACCTGTACCGGATCACCCCGGACCGTCCGCCCCAGGGCGATGACCCGCCGCGCACAGGAAAAGCGCTTGCACGGCCCCGTTAGACTTGGCCCATGGCCATTCTCCTCGCGCATTAGACGGCGGGAACGTCCTCAGCCGCCCCTTCCGCCTACGACCCCGCTCTGGAGTCTGACCGTGATCTCCGCCTCCGGTATCGAGCTGCGCGCCGGTGCCCGCGTCCTCATCGAGTCCGCCACCTTCCGTGTCGCCAAGGGCGACCGCATCGGTCTGGTCGGGCGCAACGGCGCCGGCAAGACCACCCTGACCAAGGTCCTGGCCGGCGAGGGCCAGCCCGCGGGCGGCACCGTCACCCGCTCCGGCGAGGTCGGCTACCTCCCCCAGGACCCCCGCACCGGCGACCTGGACGTGCTCGCCAGCGACCGCATCCTCTCCGCGCGCGGCCTGGACACCCTGATCCGCAAGATGCGCGAGAACGAACAGCGCATCGCCAACGGCAGCGGCGCCACCCGCGACAAGGCCATGCGCCAGTACGAGCGCCAGGAGACGGAGTTCCTCACCAAGGGCGGGTACTCCGCCGAGGCCGAGGCCGCCACCATCGCCGCCGCGCTGAACCTCCCGGACCGCGTGCTCGGCCAGCCGCTGCATACGCTCTCGGGCGGTCAGCGCCGCCGTATCGAGCTGGCCCGCATCCTGTTCTCCGACGCGGACACGCTCCTGCTCGACGAGCCCACGAACCACCTCGACGCCGACTCGATCGTCTGGCTGCGCGACTACCTGAAGACGTACCGCGGCGGCTTCATCGTGATCTCCCACGACACCGACCTCGTCGAGACCGTCGTCAACAAGGTGTTCTATCTGGACGCCAACCGTTCCCAGATCGATTACTACAACATGGGCTGGAAGCTCTACCAGCAGCAGCGCGAGGCCGACGAGAAGCGCCGCAAGCGCGAGCGGCAGAACGCCGAGAAGAAGGCCGCCGCCCTGCACTCGCAGGCCGACAAGATGCGCGCCAAGGCCACCAAGACGGTCGCCGCGCAGAACATGGCCAAGCGCGCCGACCGGCTCCTCGCCGGGCTGGACGCGGTGCGCGTCTCCGACAAGGTCGCCAAGCTGCGCTTCCCGGAGCCCTCGCCCTGCGGCAAGACCCCGCTCATGGCGGAGGGCCTGTCGAAGTCGTACGGCTCCCTGGAGATCTTCACCGACGTCGACCTGGCCATCGACAAGGGTTCGCGCGTCGTCATCCTCGGCCTGAACGGCGCCGGCAAGACGACCCTCCTGAAGCTCCTCGGCGGTGCCGAGAAGCCGGACACCGGCGAGGTCATCGAGGGCCACGGCCTCAAGCTCGGCTACTACGCGCAGGAGCACGAGACCCTCGACCCGGAGCGCACGGTCCTGGAGAACATGCGCTCCGCCGCCCCCGACCTGGACCTGGTCGAGGTCCGCAAGACCCTCGGCTCGTTCCTGTTCTCCGGAGACGACGTCGACAAGCCCGCCGGTGTTCTCTCCGGCGGCGAGAAGACCCGCCTCGCGCTCGCCACCCTGGTGGTGTCGTCCGCGAACGTCCTCCTCCTGGATGAGCCGACGAACAACCTGGACCCCGCCAGCCGCGAGGAGATCCTCGGCGCACTGCGCACCTACAAGGGCGCCGTCGTTCTCGTCACCCACGACGAGGGCGCCGTGGAGGCGCTCCAGCCGGAGCGCATCATCCTGCTGCCGGACGGCGTCGAGGACCTGTGGGGTGCCGACTACGCGGATCTCGTCGCGCTCGCCTGACGGTCAGCGCCGCTTGACCGAATGCTTGATCCACGGCGTATGGATCATTCGGCCCACCGGTGATCCACCATCTGTGTGAGATCTCCTCGTACCGAGGTGTGTCGTACACCGATTTCCCGGCCGAGCCCTTTATCGACAAGGGCTCGGCCGTCCTGCGTCTCTGACCAGGTACTTCACGGAACAACTCGTTCGGCCGTACGGACACGACCCTCAGGAATTCCACATTCCACTTGTGGGGACGCACTCCTGTCGTCAAAACCTTGTCTTACGGACCTTGCCGAATGGGTGGCCATGAACGCTTGGAGGGGTGATCATGAGGAGACCAAGAGCGCACTTCCCATGAGGAGGCACGGGTGGCCGAGACTCTGAAGAAGGGCAGCCGGGTAACCGGCGCCGCGCGCGACAAGCTCGCGGCAGACCTGAAGAAGAAGTACGACTCCGGTGCGAGCATCCGAGCGCTGGCCGAGGAGACCGGCCGCTCGTATGGCTTCGTCCACCGGATGCTCAGTGAGTCGGGTGTCACGCTTCGTGGGCGTGGCGGGGCGACCCGGGGCAAGAAGGCTTCGGCCTGACCCCGGGTGGCTCATCGGCTTCGATGGTGGCCACCCGGTCGGACGACTGACCGACCGGGTGGTTACTGTGCAGTCACTTAGCTCTGCTCTGCTGACCGCACACATCGGAGGCGCCCCATGGCTTCGCCCGAACAGGACGACAAGGACCTCGGTCCCGTACTCGACAAGGACGGCGTACGGCTCACCGTTGACGACGCGATCGCCACGGTGACGCTGACCAACCCGGCCAAGCGCAACGCTCAAAGTCCTGCTCTCTGGCGGGCGTTGGCGGAGGCCGGGCGGTTGCTGCCGGGCTCCGTCCGTGTCGTGGTGCTGCGTGCCGAGGGCAAGTCCTTCTCGGCCGGACTCGACCGGCAGGCGTTCACGCCCGAGGGCTTCGACGGGGAACCGTCGTTCATCGACCTCGCGCACAGTGACGACGCCGTGCTGGACGGGACCATCGCCGAGTACCAGGCGGGCTTCACCTGGTGGCGACGCAGCGACATCGTGTCCATCGCCGCCGTCCAGGGGCATGCCATCGGGGCGGGGTTCCAACTCGCCCTCGCCTGTGACCTGCGCGTCGTCGCCGACGATGTGCAGTTCGCCATGCGCGAGACCAGCCTCGGACTGGTGCCAGACCTGACCGGCACACATCCCCTGGTGGGCCTCGTCGGTTACGCCCGCGCGCTGGAGATCTGCGCGACCGGGCGGTCCGTCCTGGCCGAGGAAGCCGTCAGCATCGGCCTCGCGAACATCGCCGTGCCCGCCGACCAGGTCGAGGACGCCGTACGCGACCTGGCGACCGCACTGCTGGCCGCCCCGCGCGACGCCCTCATCGAGACCAAGGCGCTGCTCCAGGGCGTCCAGGGCCGCGCCTACGACGACCAGCGTGCCGCCGAGCGCGCCGCACAGGCACGACGCCTGCGGGACCTGGCCGGCGTCGGCGAATAAGCCGTCAGCCAGCCCACCTTGCCGTCAGTCCACCTTGGTGACGAGTACGGCCACGGTCGGGTGACCAGGCAGCGCCTCGCCTACCCCCGCGCGGACCTCCCGGGCCACATCCAGGGCCCGGCGGTCCGCGCGCACCGCGAGTTCCACGCGCGCGTGCAGACGCGGTAGCGCCCCATCACCCGCGACCTCCTCGATGTGCACCGCCCGGCCGAGCCCGCCCAGCGCACCGGTCAGCTGGGCCACTCCCGGGACGGCGAGCGCGGTCGCGGCGACGAGGGACTCGCCGTCGCCGTCAACATGGTCAACATCGTCCACACGATCAATGTCATCAACATGGTCAACGTCGGCGGCGGGAGCGTGATCCGCATCGTCCACACGGTCGACATCGTCCATGTGGTCCATGCCGTCCATATGGTCCAGCAGGGCCGTCACCTGTAGATCAACCTCCGCCACCACCAGGCCGAGCCGTTCCGCCGCGGCCGTCGCCAGGGCCGTACGCAGCCGGGACGCCGCGTCCGGCAGAGGCTCGGTCGCCACGGAGGCGAAGTCGGCCGTGATCCGCAGCGGCCCGGGCGGCAGCGCACCCGGCGGAGGCGGTACGACGGGCTCGTACGCGTCCGCCGGATCGGCGAGCCCGATCCGCAGCGCGCCCAGCCGCACGCCCCCTACATGCGCCGCCGCGACCCGGAGTACGGCCTCGGCCGCCCGCTCGGCGATCCACGCGCCGTCCCGCCGATCACCCAGGGGCAGCAGCCTGCCGAGCCGCAGTTGATGCCGTACCGCTCGCGTCCATGCGTCCGCCGTCATTCCTCCAGCCTGCCGCATGTCCAGCGCGGGACCGAGCAACCGCAACTACCGTGGTCGAAGGACGACGACCGAAAGGGATGTACGGCGATGACCGACATGACGGAGCGGAACCGGACACAGGACCCCGACGGTGAGCGGGAGTCCGTACAGACCCGTAAACCCCCCACCAAACGCGGCGGCGGCGACCCCGCGTCCCGGGGGCGGACCACGATCGCCGACGGCGTGGTGGAGAAGATCGCCGGGCTGGCCGCCCGGGACGTCCTGGGCGTGCACGCCATGGGCAGCGGGCTGTCCCGCACCTTCGGGGCCGTGCGCGACCGGGTGCCCGGCGGCACGAAATCGGTGTCCCGGGGTGTGAAGGCCGAGGTCGGCGAGGTACAGACCGCGCTCGACCTTGAGATCGTCGTCGACTACGGGGTGTCGATCGCGGACGTGGCCCGCGCCGTACGCGAGAACGTCATCGCGGCCGTGGAACGGATGACCGGCCTCGAAGTCGTCGAGGTCAACATCGCGGTCAGCGACGTGAAGCTGCCGGACGAAGAGGACGACGAACCGGAGCCCAGGCTCCAGTGACCGAGCCGACGAACGAGTCAACGAGCGGGCCGACGAACGAGCTGAGGAGCGCAGGATGAGCAGGGCCGTGGTCGGCATGATCGCCGGAATGGCACTGGGCTTCGCCGGATACTTCGGCGGGTTCGGGGCGTTCCTGCTGGTGGCGGCCCTGGGCGCCATCGGGTTCGTCGTCGGCCGGTTCCTGGAGGGGGACCTGGAACTCGGCGACTTCTTCCGCTCGCGTGACGACCGGCGGCGATGACGCCCGTGAGCGGCCGGGACGGCGCGGTCGACGAGCGCGGCAGACCCCATGCGGTCGTCGCGCCCGGCGAGCGGGGCGCCACCCGCATCGCCGACCGGGTCGTGGCGAAGATCGCCGCACAGGCCGCGCGTGAAGCGCTCGGACCACTGCACCCCGACGCCGCATCCCCGCATGCCACCGTCGTCGTACACCACGAAACGGTACGCGTGCGCGTGCATCTCGAACTCGACTATCCCTGCGACATCGGCGAGCGCTGTTTTCAGGTGCGTCGACAGGTGGTTCAGCGGGTACGCGCGTTGGTGGGCATGGAGGTGCCCGAGGTCGCCGTCCAAGTGGAACGGCTGCATCCGGCACATGGCGCGGCACAGGGGAGGACGCGATGAGCGAGCCCCAGGGCTCCGACGGCACGACCCAACGACTACCGGTCATCGAGAAGGAGACCGATCCCGGACACGGCGGGTACACCGCCGCGTCCGACTACGATCCCGTCCCCGTCGTCCATGACGGGGACGGCAAGGGCGGCCGCTTCTGGTCGGCGCGCCGCGTCCCCGCGGGCGTCGTCGCCGTCCTGCTGCTCGTCGGCGCGGGCGCCCTGCTCTACGACGTCACCGCCGTGCGCGCGGAGCGGCCCGCCGCGCACTGGCGCCGGGAACTGGCCCGGCAACTCGCTCAACGGCCCCTGGACGACACCTGGGTGCTCGTCGGCGCCGGCATCGCCGCCGCCCTCGGCCTCTGGCTGATCGTGCTCGCGGTGACACCCGGCCTGCGCCAGGTGCTGCCGATGCGCCGCACCCACGCCGACGTCCGGGCCGGTCTGCAACGCGCCGCCGCCGCGATGGTGCTGCGCGACCGGGCCATGGAGGTCTCGGGCGTGCAGTCGGTCCGCGTACGGACGAGCCGGACCAGGGCCGACGTCCGCGCGGTGTCGCATTTCCGTGAACTCGACGACGTACGGGCCGACTTGGACGCCGTGCTCGGCGACGCGATCACCGGGCTCGGACTCGCCCGGCCGCCCGCGCTGTCGGTACACGTCGGCCGTTCCGGCCGGAAGGGATGAGGCCGATGCTCAGGATCGTCAACCGCGCGGTGATCGGTGTCGTGGGCCTCGTACTGCTCGTGTTCGGCGGCTCCGTACTGGCCGTCGGCCTCGGCGTGAAGCCGCCCTCCTGGTGGATCTACGACGGGCGTCACGACGTCCTGCTGAGCGACGCCCGGCGCACGCGCTGGCGGGGCGACGGCTGGTGGTGGCCGACGGTCCTCGCCGTGCTCGCCGTTCTTGTCCTGCTGGCCCTGTGGTGGCTCGTCGCGGTGCTGCGGCGGCGCAGGCTCACCGAGGTCGCCGTCAGCACCGGCGACGGCGAGGGCGCGCTGCTGCGGGGCCGCGCCCTGGAGGGCGTCCTCGCCACCGACGCGGGCGCCCTGGACGGCGTGGCCCACGCGCACGTGCGGCTCGCCGGCACCCGCACGGCACCCGAGGCCCGCGTCCAGCTCAGTCTGGAACCGCACGTGGACCCCGGAGTCGCCCTCGACCACCTGACGGCCAACGCCCTTGCCCACGCCCGCGATTCGGCGGGCCTGGAGACGCTGCCTACGGAGGTCCGCCTGACGGGCGTCAAGCACCGCGCGGAGCGGGTGAGTTGACAGGTTGAACAGGTTGATGTGACGGGTTGAGCGGGGGGATTGAGTTGACGGGGTGTCAGAACCCGTGCCGCATCCCGCCGTCGACCGGCACCATGACCCCCGTCAGGTAGGACGCGGCCGGCGACAGCAGGAACGCGGCGACGCGCCCGAACTCGTCGGCCGCCCCGTACCGCCGCAGCGGAATCCGCGACTCGTTGGCCGCACGCGTGGCCACCGGGTCCGCGGACAGGCCGTCCAGTTCGCGCACGCGGTCCGTGTCGATGCGGGCCGGCAGGAGCCCCACGACGCGGATGCCGCGCGGGCCCAGCTCGTCCGCGAGGGACTTGGCGAAACCGGCCAGACCGGGCCGCAGCGCGTTCGAGATCGTCAGCCCGGGGATCGGCTCGTGCACCGACCCGGAGAGCACGAACCCGATGACACCGCCCGCCCCCAACTCCTCGGCCGCCGCGCGCGCGAGCCGCACCGCGCCCAGGAACACCGACTCGAACGACGACTGCCACTGCTCGTCGCTGGTGTCGGCGACGAACCCGGGCGGCGGACCACCGACGCTCACGAGGATGCCGTCGAAGCCCCCGAAGTGCTCGCGCGCGGCGGCGATCAGCCGGGCCGGCGCCTCCGCGTCGGCGTTGTCGACGGCCACGCCGACCGCGTTCGGCCCCAGTTCGGCCGCCGCGTCGGCAGCGCGCTTCTCGTCCCGCCCGGTCACGACCACCTTCGCGCCGTCGGCCACCAGCTCACGCGCGGAGGCGTTGCCCAGCCCGCGGGTGGCCCCGGTGACGACGTACACCCGGTCCTTCAGTCCAAGATCCATGGCCCCTATCCTGCCTTCTCGTCCCCGAACAGGGCGAGGGCGGTGTTCACCAGGCCGATGTGGCTGAACGCCTGCGGGAAGTTGCCCAGCTGACGGCCGGCCACCGGGTCGTACTCCTCCGAGAGCAGCCCCACGTCGTTCGCGAGGCCCACCAGACGCTCGAACAGGACCCGGGCGTCCTTCTTGCGACCCGTCATCTGGAGTGCGTCCACGAGCCAGAAGGAGCACGCCAGGAAGGCGCCCTCGGCGCCGGGGAGTCCGTCGACGGGGGTGTCGGCGGTGGTGTCGTAGCGGCGTACGAAGCCGTCGTGGCCCAGGGCCTCGCGGACCGCGTCGACCGTGCCGACGACGCGGGGGTCGTCGGGGGGCAGGAAGCCGAAGCGGGGGATGAGCAGCAGGGCGGCGTCGAGTTCCTGCGAGCCGTAGTACTGCGTGAAGGTGTTGCGTTCCGGGTCGTAGCCCTTCTCGCACACGTCCCTGTGCACCTCGTCGCGGAGTTCGCGCCAGCCCTCCAGGTCGCCGGGCAGGTCGGCGTACTCCTCCAGGGTGCGCACGGCGCGGTCGGCGGCCACCCACACCATGACCTTGGAGTGCACGAAGTGCCGGCGCCCGCCGCGCACCTCCCACAGGCCCTCGTCCGGCTGTCGCCACTGCGTGCGCAGCCACTCCAGGAGGACGGCCTGGAGCGACCACATGTGCGGCTTGGGCGACAGGCCCGCGCGGCGGGCCAGCCACAGGGAGTCCAGGACCTCGCCGTAGACGTCGAGTTGGAGCTGGTTGACGGCGCCGTTGCCGATCCGGACGGGGGCCGAACCGGCGAAGCCCGAAAGGTGCGGCAGTTCGAATTCGGGGAGCCGTCGTTCGCCCGCCACGCCGTACATGATCTGCAGGTCCGCGGGATCGCCGGCGACCGCGCGGAGCAACCAGTCGCGCCAGGCCTCGGCCTCCTTGTGGTAGCCCGCGGCGACCAGGGCGCCCAGGGTGAGGCTCGAATCGCGCAGCCAGCAGTAGCGGTAGTCCCAGTTGCGTACGCCGCCCATCTCTTCGGGAAGTGACGTGGTGGCCGCGGCGACGATGCCACCGGTCGGGCGGTACGTGAGGGCCTTGAGGGTGATCAGGGAGCGTACGACCGCGTCCCTGTAGGGGCCGTCGTAGCGGCAGCGGGCCGTCCAGCGCTCCCAGTCCGCGACGCTGTGCCGCAGCGACTTGTACGGGTCGACGAGCGGCGGACGGGGCTCGTGCGAGGGATGCCAGGTGAGGACGAAGGCGACCTTCTGGCCGGCCTCGACGGTGAACTCCGAGAGGGTGCTGAAGTCCTCGCCCCAGGTGCGCACCTCGGGCTCGCTGCGCAGCCACACCGAGTCGGGTCCCGCGATGGCCACATGGTGCCCGTCGGACCTGCGCATCCACGGCACGACCGCGCCGTAGTCGAAGCGCAGGCGGATCCTGCTGTGGACGGTGACCTTGCCGCTGATGCCCTCCACGATGCGTACGACGTCGGGCGCGCGGTGGCGCTGGGGCATCAGGTCGGTGACGCGGATCGTGCCCTCGTCGGTCTCCCACTCCGTGTCCAGGACCAGGGTGTCGGGGCGGTAGGCGCGGCGGGTGCAGCGGTCGGCGCCCTTCGGGGCGATGCGCCAGTGGCCGTTGTCCTCGTCGCCGAGCATTCTGGCGAAGCAGGCGGCCGAGTCGAAGCGTGGCAGGCACAGCCAGTCGACCGAGCCGTCCATGCCGACCAGGGCCGCGGTCTGTTCGTCGCCGATGAGGGCGTAGTCCTCGATACGTGGGTGCACGGGGTGCGGGTTCCCTGCCTGTCGGTGAGGCAATCAGGGTTCGGGGCCGGGCGGGTGAAGAGAAGCCCGGCTCACACGGTGGCGGGCTCGGCCTCCGCCGCCTGCTCCTCCTTCGCCGCCGCCTCCCGGCGGTCGCGGGCCTCGCGGCGGGCGAGGACGACGTAGCCGACCGGGACGGCCGCCGCGAACAGCCACCACTGGATCATGTACGCGTAGTTCAGCGGGGCGTCTTCCTTGCCCGGGTCGGAGATCTGCTCCGGTGTGTCGCCCTTCGCCTCCGGCGCGGTCTGCTCGACATAGCCGCCGAGCACCGTGGCGTGCAGGCGCCGCGCCTGCTCCTCACTGTTGATCAACATGATCTGCCGGTCGGGCAGGCCCTTGATGTCCTTGATGCCGCTCGCCGCGGTCGTCTCGTCGGCCATCAGACGCCCCGTGATGGTGGTCTTGCCGGCCGGCGGTGCGGGAATCTTCGGGAACGCGGTCTGCGCCCCGGTCGCCGGGATCCATCCACGGTTGATCAACACGACCTTGCCGTCCGTCAACACGAACGGGGTGAGGACGTGGAAACCGACCTCGTCGTCGTCATTGGTACGGCGCCGGACGACGACTTCTTTAGAAGTCTCGAAGGTGCCGGTCGCGGTCACGGTGCGGTACTTCTCCGTACGGGTGACCGCGTGCCCGGGGGCGCTGATCGTCTCCACGGGGACCGGCTTGGCGTGCAGCGCGTTCGTGACCAGCTGGTTGCGGGCGCTGCGCATCTCGTAGCGGTGCATCTGCCAGATGCCCAGCCTGATCATCGTCGGGATCAGGAGAAGGGTGATCAACGCGAGGATCACCCACTGCCGGGACATCAGGAAGCGGTACACCCCACGACCGTACAACTCGGTCGTGGGGCGCATTCAGGGGGGTACCGGAAGGGGTACGGGCCGCGGCTTCCGGAAGGCCGGCGGCTCACACCTTGTCGATGATCCCCACCGTCCCCTCCGCCCGCGCGCAGTGGCCGCCGCAGAACCAGTGGCCCTCGACCTCCACGCCCTGGCCGATGATCTGCACCCGGCAGTGCTCGCAGATCGGGGCCATGCGGTGGATCGCGCAGGAGAAGCAGTCGAAGACGTGCACCGCGCCCTGCGCGTGCACCTCGAAACTCATGCCGTAGTCATTGCCGCACACTTCACATCTCGCCATGCGCCACAGGGTGGGCCGTCCGCCCGGCACGGGCGAGCGGGCGCGGGGCGAGTCGTACGACAATCACCCGTCCGTACGGTCCGTGCGGCGCGGTAGGTCCGTGTGGCCGAGGCGAACGGCCGCAGGGCATGCGGTTGCGCGCGGCGAGCTCAGTCCGCCGCCTCGACGTCCCGCAGCAGCTGCCCGAACGCCGCCTCGTCCACCACTGGCGTGCCGAACTGCTTGGCCTTGACCACCTTCGAGGTGCCCGAGTCCGGGTCGTTCGTGACGAGGAGGCTGGTCAGCCGGGACAGGCTCGTCGCGACATGCAGGCCGGCCTCCACGGCCCGGTCCTCCAGCAGCTCGCGCTCGATGGACGTGTCCCCGGAGAACGCGATCCGCATCCCCTGCTTGAGCGGCCTGCCGTCCTCGAAGCGCCCCGGGTTCGGGTAGGGGCACGCGGGCCGCTTGCGCGCGGGACGCCAACTGCCCGCCCCGAAGCCGCCGTAGCCCCCTGCCTGCTGCCCGATCCGGGGTGCGGGCTGGGCCCACTCGGTCAGCGGTCGGCACTCGTGCAGCGGCAGGCGTACGCCGCCCTGGGCCGCCGCGCGCAGGCTCGGACGGAAGGCCTCGGCGAGCACGCGCGCGTCGTCCAGCGCGTGGTGCGCGCGCTGCTGGACGACGCCGAAGTGCGCTGCCAGGGACTCCAGTTTGTGATTGGGCAGCGGCAGGCTCAGCTCCTTCGACAGGGCGATGGTGCACAGCCGCTGACGGACCGGGGGCTCGATCTGCACGCGCGCGTACTCCCGCGCGATCATCTGCCAGTCGAAGACCGCGTTGTGCGCGACCAGCACCCGGCCCTCCAGGCGGGTCGCGAACTCCTCGGCGATGTCCTTGAAGAGGGGCGCGCCCTCCAGGACGTCACTCGTCAGACCGTGGATCCACACGGGGCCGGGATCGCGCTGCGGGTTGACCATCGTGTACCAGTGGTCCTCGACCTCGCCGAGCGCGTCCAGACGGTAGACGGCCGCGGAGATTATCCGGTCGTCCCGGGCCAGGCCGGTGGTCTCCACGTCAACTACCGCATACCCCTGGGGATATGCGGCCGGCCACGGAGTGGCTGCGGACACTGTCGGCGAGTGGTCTTCGAGCATGGTCACTGAGGATACGGGCCGCCACTGACAGTCCTGTCCCTCAGGTCGCCCGCCCCGCCCGCCCGTTCGGGTCCGCCGAATGCACGTGCGCGTGGCTATGGACCTTTTGCCCGCCCGGTGCAAGCGTGCTGCCCGCCTGACGGATGACGGCCTACGAAGGGCGGTACGGCGTATGGCACGCGTACGGTACGGCGCACGGACCGAGGCGGAGATCGCCGCCGCACGCGCGGCGAGCTCCAAGCTCCCCGACATCTGGTCCACCGGTGTGGTGGCCGTCTGGGAGAGCGACCCGGACGCGGTCGCGGCGGTCCTCCCGCCGCCGCTCAAGCCCACCGGACGGCCCCTGGTCCGGGTGAACATCAGCAAGGTCGAGCTGGCCGGATACCCCCTGGGCGCGGGCTCGTTCGCGGTCGCCGCCGCGCACGACGGCGTCGAGGGCTGGTACCCCCTGGTGATGCCGATGACCCACGAACGGGCCCTCATCGGCGGCCGCGAGGTCTTCGGGGAGCCCAAGAAACTCGGCGAGGTGACCGTCGAGCGCGTGGGCCTCGTCGTGCACGCGTCCCTCGCCCGGCACGGCATCGCGTTCGTGGAAGTCCGCGGCGCGATCAGCGAGGAACTGCCCCTCCCCGGGCCGACTCAGAAGACCGATTTCTACTTCAAGTTCCTTCCCGCGGTGGACGGTTCGGGCTTCGACGCCGACCCCGTACTCGTGCACTGCCTGCGCAACGAGAAGGTCCGCCGCCTGGAACGCGTCACCGGGGACGTCGTCCTGCGCGAGTCCATGTACGACCCGGTCGCCGACCTCCCCGTCCGCACCCTCGTCGACATCACCATCGGTGAGAAGACCAGCGACCAGCGCGGCAAGGTCGTCGAACGGGTCGACGCACAGGCTCTGTTGCCGTACATCCACCAGCGCTACGACGACCCGCAGCAGATCCACGACGGACCGCCGGAGGGGAGCGTCTGATGGAGTTGAGGGAGGGGCAGGTCGCCGTCGTCACCGGGGCCGCGAGCGGGATCGGGCTCGCGATGGCACGGCGGTTCGCCGCCGACGGGCTCAAGGTGGTCCTCGCCGACGTCGAGGAGGGTGCCCTCGACAAGGCCGTCTCCGATCTGCGTGCCGACGGCGCCGACGTGCACGCACGCGTGGTCGACGTCGGCGTACGCCAACAGGTCCTGGATCTCGCCGAGTCGGCCTACGAGACGTACGGCGCCGTCCACGTCCTGTGCAACAACGCCGGGGTCGGCTCGGGCGCCGAGGGCCGGATGTGGGAGCACGAACCGAACGACTGGCAGTGGGCGTTCGCCGTCAACGTGTGGGGCGTCTTCCACGGCATCCAGGCGTTCGTACCGAGGATGATCAAGTCGGGTCAACCCGGTCATGTCGTCAACACGTCCTCCGGGGACGGCGGTATCGCCCCGCTGCCAACCGCCTCCGTGTACGCCGTCACCAAGGCGGCCGTCGTGACGATGACCGAGTCCCTGTACGCCCACTTGAAGGCTGAGCACGCGCGCGTGGGCGCCTCGGTGCTCTTCCCGGGGCCGCACATGCTGCGCACGGGACTGTGGGAGTCGCACCGCAACCGGCCCGACCGGTACGCGAAAGAGCGCCCCCGTAGAACCCCTTATCGCAGCCTCGACCAGTGGGAGACCGCGATGAGAGAGGCGGGCAAGGAGGTCGCCTTCACGCCCGTCGAGGAGGTCGCCGACCTCGTCGTGGACGGCATCCGCGCGGACCGCTTCTGGCTGCTGCCCGAGAGCGAGCACAGCGACGCCCAGATCCGGGCACGGGCGGGCTCGATGCTCGACCGCGCGAACCCGTCGTACCTAGAGAGCTTCATCCTGGACTGAGGGGGCTGTTGTGACCGACCAGGAGCCGTACCTGATCATCTCCTCCGACTGCCACGCCGGGCTGCCCACCGAGGAGTACCGGCCCTATCTGGACGCCCGGTTCCACCGGGACTTCGACGAGTTCCTCGCCGGACGCGACCGGCGCCGCGAGGAGATGACCCGGCTCGGCATCCGCAACGAGGCGTTCGCGACGAAGTGGTTCCAGGACAACGAGGAGGGCCTGCGCGGGGGTTGGGACACCGCGCAGCGCCTCAAGGAGCTGGACGGGGACGGGGTGGCCGCCGAGGTCGTCTTCCCGGACGCCGACGCCGTGGACAGCCAGACGGCCGCGCCCTTCGGCGTCGGTCTCGGCCTCTCCGGCGACCAGGACCCGGAGTTGGGCATGGCGGGCGCGCAGGCGCACAACCGCTGGCTCGCCGACTTCGTCTCCGAGAACCCCGAACGGCACTGCGGGGTCGCCCTGTTGCCGATAACGGCTCCTACGGAGAAGGTCGTCGCGGAGATCCACCGCGCCAAGGAGTCGGGCCTCGGCGCCCTGATGATCCCCTCCATGTGGGTCGACAAGGAGCCCTACCACGACCGCCGTTACGACCCGGTGTGGGCGGCCGCCGCCGAGTGCGGGATGCCTGTGCTCACGCACTCCGGGGCCGCTCCCCGCCACGAGTACGGCGACCATCTGGGCATCTACGTGAGCGAGGTGACCTGGTGGCCCGCCCGGCCGCTCTGGTTCCTGCTCTGGTCCGGGGTCTTCGAGCGTCACCCGGGCCTCAAGTTCGGTGTGGCGGAGTCGGGTTGCTGGTGGCTGCCGAACCAGCTCTGGTTCATGGACCGCCTCTACCTGGGCGCCCACGGCGGCAAGAAGCTGTCACCCTTCGCGGAACTGAAACGGCCACCGAGCGAGTACCTCGACCGGCAGGTCTTCATCTGCGCCACCAACACCAAGCGCCGTGAACTGGCCCAGCGTTATGAGATCGGCGTCGACAACATCCTCTGGGGCAGCGACTTCCCGCACCCCGAGGGCACCTGGCCCGACACGCGCGCCTGGCTGAAGCGCACCTTCCACGACATTCCGGTGGACGAGACCCGCCGCATGCTGGGCCTCGCGGCGGCGGACGCCTTCGGCTTCGACGTGGCGGCGCTGACGCCGCTGGCCCGCCGGATCGGCCCCACCCCCGCCGAACTCGGCCAGCAGGACGACCAGGAGGCCGTGACGGCGTCCTGGGCGCGCTCGCGCGAGGTGGGGCGGCACTGGCTGACCGACCACGACTTCCCGGTCCTGGGGGCGACGCCATGACCTCCACGGGCTCCATGGACGCCGTGGGTTCCGACGGTGCGGACCGGTACACGGTCATCTCCGCGGACTGCCACGCGGGCGCCGATCTCCTGGACTACCGGCCCTACTTGGAGAAGCGGTACCACGACGAGTTCGACGCGTGGGCGGCGACGTACGTCAACCCGTACGAGGACCTGGTCGCCGACACGGCCGACAAGAACTGGAACTCCGAGCGGCGGATCGCGGAACTGGAGGAGGACGGGATCGTCGCGGAGGTCGTCTTCCCGAACACCATCCCGCCGTTCTTCCCGTCCGGCTCCCTGATGGCACCCGCGCCCACGCCAGAGGAGTTCCGGCGCCGCTGGGCCGGCCTGCGCGCCCACAACCGCTGGCTGGCGGACTTCTGCGCCGCCGCGCCGGGCCGGCGGGCGGGGGTCTTCCAGATCCTCCTCAACGACGTCCAGGAGGCCGTCCAGGAGATCCGGTGGGCGGTCGGGACGGGCCTCAGGGGCGGCCTGCTGCTGCCCGGCACCCCGCCGGGCTCGGGGCTGCCCGAGCTGTACTCGTCGACGTACGACCCGATCTGGGCCGTCTGCGCGGAACTCGGCGTCCCCGTCAACCACCACGCGGGCTCGGCGTCCCCGCCCCTGGGCGACGAACCGGCCGCCCGCGCGGTGTACATGGTCGAGACGACCTGGTTCTCGCACCGCGCCCTGTGGCACCTGATCTTCGGCGGTGCCTTCCGCCGTCATCCGGACCTGAAGCTGGTCCTGACCGAGCAGGGCTCCGGCTGGATACCCGGGGTGCTCGACATGCTGGACTACTACCACGGGCGCCTGGTCGCGGCGGCCACAAAGGCATCGACGGCATCGACCGCGGAGTCCAAGTTCGGCGCGGGGCTTGCCACTTCGATGGGCAAGGGTCCCTCGGAGGTATGGCGCGACAACTGCTTCGTAGGCGCCAGTTTCATGCGCCCCCATGAGGTGCCCCTGCGTGAGCGCATCGGCATCGAGAAGATCATGTGGGGGAGCGACTACCCGCACGACGAGGGGACGTACCCGTACTCCAGGGAGGGCCTGCGCTTCGCCTACGCACGCGTGCCGCGCGACGAGGTCGCCGCCATGGTCGGCGGCAACGCGGCCCGCGTCTACGGCTTCGACCTCGACACCCTGGACCCGATCGCGGCGAAGGTCGGCCCCCTGGTGAGCGAGATCGACGAGCCGCTCGCCGAACCACCGGCGGGCGCGACGAGCCCTGTGTTCGCGCGGGGAGCGTCGGTACGGGTGTGGTGACACCGGGGGTGGAATCCTCCGGGGGTGACTGAAACCAACGGCGAGTCCCACTCCGAGGCCCACGGCGGCAGCCTCGGCTCCCGGCTGAACTGGCTGCGGGCCGCGGTCCTCGGCGCGAACGACGGCATCCTGTCGACCGCCGGACTCGTCGTCGGCGTGGCCGGTGCCACGTCCGACCGCTCGGCGCTGCTGACGGCCGGCCTCGCGGGTCTCCTCGCCGGCTCCATGTCGATGGCGGCGGGGGAGTACGTGTCCGTATCGACGCAGCGCGACTCGGAGAAGGCCGCGCTGGCCCTGGAGAAGCGCGAGCTGAAGGAGCAACCGGAGGCCGAACTGGAGGAGTTGACCGAACTCCTCCAGGACCGTGGCCTGACCCGCGACGTGGCCAGGGAAGCGGCCGTCCAGCTCACGGAACGCGACGCCCTGCGCGCCCACGCCAGCGTGGAGCTCGGCATCGACCCCGACGACCTCACCAACCCCTGGCACGCGGCCTGGGCGAGCTTCCTGTCCTTCACGGTCGGCGCCCTGCTGCCCCTCCTGGCGATCGTCCTGCCCCCGGCCGACTGGCGTCTCGGTGTCACCGTCGTCTCGTCCCTGGCGGCCCTCGTCTTCACCGGCTGGACCAGCGCCCGCCTCGGCGCGGCCGACCCGAAGCTGGCGATCGTACGGAACGTGGCCGGGGGAGTGCTGGCGATGGCGGTGACGTATGTGGCGGGGACGCTGTTGGGGGCGGCGGGAGCGTGACCGGTTGGGTGACCTGTTGGCGGAGATCGCCAACAAGCAAGCGCGTACCCCAGGTAATACTTGTGGGTAACAACGTCTAGTCGCGGCCGATCCGCGGTCCTACGGTTCACCCATGCCGAACCTGCCCGATGCCGTGCTCTGGTCGATACCCGCCTTCGTGCTGCTCACCGTGATCGAGATGATCAGCGTGCGCGTCCACCCCGACGACGACGCGGCGGGCTACGAGACGAAGGACGCCGTCACGAGCGTCGGCATGGGGCTCGGGAGTCTCGTCTTCGACTTCTTCTGGAAGATCCCGATCGTCGCGATCTACACGGCGATCTACGAACTCACCCCGCTGCGCGTGCCCGTCCTGTGGTGGACGATCCCGCTGATGCTGCTCGGACAGGACTTCTTCTACTACTGGTCCCACCGCGGCCACCACGTCATCCGCATCCTGTGGGCCTGCCACGTCGTCCACCACTCCAGCCGCAGGTTCAACCTCACCACGGCCCTGCGCCAGCCCTGGACGACCCTCACGGTATGGCCGTTCTACGTCCCCCTCATCGCCCTGGGCGTGCATCCCGCCGCGCTCGCGTTCTGCTCCTCGGTGAACCTCGTCTACCAGTTCTGGATCCACACCGAGCGGATCGACCGGATGCCCCGCTCGTTCGAATTCGTCTTCAATACCCCGTCCCACCACCGGGTCCACCATGCCTCCCAGGGCGGCTATCTGGACCGCAACTTCGGCGGCATCCTCATCCTCTGGGACCGGCTCTTCGGGTCCTTCGTGCCCGAGGTTGAGAGGCCCGTCTACGGGTTGACCAAGAACATCAATACGTTCAACCCGATCAAGGTGGCCACCCATGAGTACGTCGCCATCGCCAAGGACCTGAAGGCGGCGACCAGTTGGCGCGAGCGCGCGGGACGCGTGTTCCGGGGACCGGGCTGGCAGCCGGTGCCCGTCCCGGAGCAGGGTGTCCCGGCCGCCGAGGAGACCGCGGCCGCGTGAACCCACGTACCGCACATCCGGCCGTCTCCCGCGCGCTCCTGACCGTCTTCGGGCTGGCCGCCCTCGTGGACCTGCTCGCGCTCGCCGTCGGCTACGACCCTGCCCACACCGTCACCAAGCCCCTCCTGATGCCGCTCCTCGCCGCGTGCGCGGCCCTGCGCGGCGCACCCCGGCTCCTCGTCGCCGCGCTCCTCTTCGGCTGGGGAGGCGACACCCTGCTGCTCTCCGACGCCGACCCCGCCTTCCTCGCCGGCATGGCCTGCTTCGCAGCGGGCCACCTCTGCTACCTCGCCCTCTTCAGGACGTACGGCGGCTTGAACAGTGCTCCACGCGCGCGTGCCGGCCTGCTCGCTCTCGGGTATGCCGCCGCGCTGGCCGTCACCGTCACGCTGCTGTGGCCGGACCTCCCGGCGGACCTGCGCGTCCCCGTGGCCGGTTACAGCGCCCTGCTGACGGCGGTGGCCTGCGCCGCGGTCATCCGGCTCGGGCTCGTCGCCGGGCTCGGCGGGGCGCTCTTCATGGTCTCCGACACCCTCATCGCGACCGGGGTCGCCGACTGGCCGCAGCCGCCCAGGCCCGACTTCTGGATCATGCTGACGTACGTCGCCGCACAGTTCCTGCTGGTCCAGGGCGTGCTCGGCACCCTCGCCGAGCGCCGCGCACCGGCGGCGGCGTACCGTGAAGTGCGCTCGACCACCCCCTGAGCGCACCGCACCCGCACACCCGCGACGAGAAGGACCCTCGCCATGCGCGCCACCACCATCCACGCCCCGTTCGACATGCGCGTGGAGGACGTACCCGAGCCTTTGGTGCAACTGCCCACCGACGCCGTGGTCCGGGTGCTGCGCGCCTGCATCTGCGGCAGCGACCTGTGGGCGTACCGCGGCGAGTCGGCCCGGCAGCCGGGGCAGCGCATCGGGCACGAGTTCCTCGGGATCGTGGAGGAGACCGGCTCCGAGGTGAACGGTGTCAGGACCGGCGACCTCGTGGTCGCGCCCTTCGTGTGGTCCGACGGCGTCTGTGACTACTGCCGCGAGGGCCTCACCACCTCCTGCGTGCATGGCGGCTTCTGGGGCGCCGTGGGTTACGACGGCGGCCAGGGCGAGGCGGTACGCGTGCCCTTCGCCGACGGCACCCTCGTACGGCTGCCCAAGGAGGCGGCCTCCGACGACCACCTGCTGTCCGCGCTGCTGACCCTGTCGGACGTCATGGGCACCGGCCACCACGCCGCTCTCGGCGCGGGCGTCCGCAAGGGCGCCACCGTCGCCGTCGTGGGCGACGGAGCGGTCGGCCTGTGCGCCGTGCTCGCCGCCAAGCGCCTCGGCGCCGAGCGGATCATCGCGCTCGGCCGCCACGAGGTGCGCACGGACATCGCCCGCCGCTTCGGTGCCACCGACGTCGTCGCCGCACGCGGTGAGGACGCCGTCGCGGCCGTCCGTGAACTCACCCGCGGCCAGGGCGCACACGCCGTCGTCGAGGCCGTCGGCACCGAGCAGTCCATGCGGACGGCCGTCGGCATCGCGCGTGACGGCGGCGCGATCGGCTTCGTCGGAGTGCCGCACGGCAGCGGCACCGGCCTCGACCTCGGGGTCATGTTCGACCGGAACATCGCGCTGCGCGGCGGGGTCGCGCCGGTCCGCACGTACATCCCGGAGCTGCTGCCCGACATCCTGGACGGCACCATCGACCCCTCACCCGTCTTCGACCTGACGGTCGGCCTGGAGGGCGTACCCGACGGCTACAAGGCGATGGACGAGCGCACGGCCCTGAAGGTCCTGGTCACCAACGGTTGATCAACTATTGATGCCAGACATTGACTGGTCGAGTGACTGGTTGAGGGTCGGGTTGAGCGACGGGTTGATCAATGCCAGCGGATCGGCACCGGCAAGGCCGTCAACAGTCCGGAGACCATGACCACCACCCCCAGGGCGACGACCTCCGCCCGCGCGGGTGAGCAGGCGGCCAGCGGATCGGTGGCCCGCCGCAGCCGGGACCGCGCCCACAACGCGAGGACGGCGACGGCGGCCACCAGGATCACCTTGGCGAGCAGGGTGCGCCCGTACGCCGTCGTCGTCAGCTGGTCCAGGATCGTGCCGGCCGGCATCCGGCGCAGCGAACTCCACACGCCCGTGGCAGTGATCGCGGCGAGCAGTACGGCCGCCACGCGCGCGTAGAGCCCCAACAACGCGGCCCCCGCCTCGGTGCCGCGCCACTGCCGCAACGTCCGCAGCACGTGCAGCAGACCGCCCACCCACAGCGCCGCGCACGTCAGGTGCACCAGGGTCAGTTCGGAGCCGACCAGGGGACTGTGCTCGCTCGCCGGGTGTACGCGCAGCGCCTCCGCGACGACCACGGCGGCCAGGGGCCACACCTGGAGGCCGGGCCTGCGTGACCGGGCGCACAGGGCCGCCACGGCGAACGCGTTGACCTCCAGGAGCGCCAACTTGCCGTCCCGGGACTGGTAGAGGCCGCCGACGTCGATCTGGGCGAGGCTGTGCGGCACCAGGTTGCCCGTCGCCACGACCGACGCGAGCCCCAGGGCGGCGACGAAGCCGGCACCGGCCGCGTACAGGGCCCAGCTGCGGGGGCCGTTCGGGGGAGCGCCGGGCACGGTACGCGCGAGCCGGTTCACGAACAGCTCGCCCAGGGGGACGCACAGGGCACCGAACAGCACCGCCCGCAGCAGCGCGATGCCGCCGACACCGGGCGCGGCGGCCTCCCCGGTGTCATGCAGCGCGGCGGACGGGCCCAGCAGGGGTATCAGCGCGGCGAGCACCACCAGGGCCAGTACGGCGACGGCCCGACGCGTACCGGGGCGCCGCCCGGAGCCGCTCGTGCCGGCCACTTCGACAGTCGGTCGTATCAAGGTCACCCCAAGATCTTCACCAGCCGCCAGATAACCGGGCAAGTGCAACAGAACAACCGGCGGAACGGCATTCCGCTCATAGGTACGTTTCCGGTCGGCCCCCGCATCAAGCCCAACGGGCCGGGTCCATGCCCCAACACCCCGGCGGCCGCGCCCAGTTCGAGGGCCCACCGACGAACGACACCGGCGACAGGGCATGCCGCAGCCGACCGATACCGCTGTCCGTCTCGACCAGCCAGGCATCGGGCCGGTTGTACGCCGTCCCGTGCTTCTCGTCCGCGGTTCCGCCGTGTTCGTGCGCCGCCCGGCCTCGCTCGTACGCCGTCCCGTCGGGCCCCTGTGCCGCCGGTCCGCTCGCACACGCGGTCCCACCGCGCTCGTCCACCGCCCCGCCGTGCTCGTCGGCCGCCCGGAGTTGCCCCTGTGCCGCCGTGCCGCTGACGAACACCGTCCCGCCGTGCTCGTCCGCAGCCCGGCCCCGCTGTCGGTGTGCCGGCAGGCCCTGTTCGCTGCCGCGGGCCGTTCCAGTAACCGCCCCGCCGGCCGCGCCCCCTCCCCGCTCGCTCCCGTCCGCCGTCAACCAGGCCGCAGTCCGCGCGAGCGCCAGCCGCAGGGCGATGCTGTGGCCCTGCTCCGACTGTTCGGTCAACGCCCGCAGTACCGCGCCCGCCAGCAGATACCCGGTCCCGTGGTCCAGAGCCTGCGCGGGCAGCGCACCGGGCTGCCCCGGTGACCCCTCGATCGCCGCGACGCCGGTGGCGACCTGCACCAGGCTGTCGAACCCGCGCCGGTCACCCCACGGCCCGTACGCGCCCCACGCCGACAACTGCGCCACGATCACCCCGGGCCTACGGTCGGCCAGTGCCTCGGGGGAGAGCCCGAACCGGTCCAGGGCACCCGGCCGGTACCCGGTGACGACCACGTCCGCCCGCGCGAGCAACTCCTCGAAGGCCCGCCGGTCGGCCGTCAGGCCGAGGTCCAGCCGGGCCGACCGCTTCCCGAAACCGGTGTCCGCGTGCGCGTCCGGATCCTCGGGCAACCGCGGGGCGTCCACCCGCAGTACGTCCGCGCCCAGCAACGCGAGCGTCCGCGTGGCGATCGGGCCCGCGATCACTCTGGTCAGGTCGAGCACGCGCAACCCGGCGGCGGGCAGCAACGGGTTGCCGTCGAGCGGCGGGAGCACGCGCGCGTGTGCGGTGCCGAGCCGCTCGCGCTCGACGAGCGGCCGCCGGGCCACCGCGACCCCCTGCGCGTGCGCGGCCCACTCCTCCGCCGTCCGCAGCGCGACCGCGAGGCCCCCGGCGCCGTAGACGGTCTCCTCCACCTCCGGTGCGGACCGCTCGGCGAGAACCTCGGCCACGTCCTCCACCGTCGCGTCTCCCGGCAGCTTCAACGCGTCCAGCAGCCGCGCCCGGTGGTGCGGATAGTTCGCGTGGGTGCGGACCCACCCATCGGCCGTCCGCCAGAACCGCGACAGTGGCGCGAAGCTGACCGGCGTCCGCCCGTCGATCAACAGATGCCGCTCGCTGACGAACGCCGTCGCGACGGCCCCGTCGTCCACCCGCACCCCGGGCACCTCCGCGAGTCCGGCCCGCCGCGCCCCCAGTTCCGCGGCGGCCAGCGCGCACGCTCCCACGCAGGCCCGCGCCAACTCCCGTACGGGAAGCCGTGCTTCGAGCGCACCCGGACGCGTGACGGTCGAGACGCGCGAGACCAGAGTGGGATCGCCACCCAGGGCAGCCCATGCCATCTTGATACCAGTCATGATTGAACTATGCAGTATTGATTCGATCAATATATGCAATGTGGATGCAGATGTGGATGGCCGTACGGACACGAACGGGCCGGGCGGAGATCCGCCCGGCCCGTGAACAGGTGAGGTGTCGGTTACTTCTACTTCACCGCTCGCAGCGCGTTGACGATGCCGAACCCGTAGAAGCCGTTGACGCGCTTGCCGCCCACGCAGGTCGCGTCCGCGACGCCGTCGCCGTTGGTGTCGTACGGGGCGGTCGGGCAGCCCGGATTGTCCGCCTCGGCCTTCAGTAGCGCCTGCAACTGGGCCGGAGAGGCGTGCGGGTGGGTCGACTTGAGCAGCGCGGCCACGGCGGCGACGTGCGGGGTCGCCATCGAGGTGCCCTGGAGGTAGCCGTACGAGTTGTTCGGCAGCGTGGACAGGATGCGGCCGTTCTTCGACGGGGTGTCCGGGATCTGCAGGGCATCCCCGCCCGGCGCCGACACGTCGATGACGCCCTGGCCGTAGCTGGAGAAGTACGACTTGGCCTTCTTGACGCCGACGGAGCTCACCGTGACGACACCGGGCAACTGGGTCGGCACGTCGAAGCACTCGTGCGGGTCGACCGTCCGGGTCGTCGCGGTCGAGTCGTCGGGGCTGGAGTCGTCGACCAGGGCGTCGGAGTCGAGGTCGTCGTTGGAGTTGCCCGCCGCGGCGACATTGAGCGTGCCCTTGCTCTGCGCGTACAACTGGGCCCTGTTGACCGCATCGACAATGGCACGTTGATCGGGGTCGTCCATGCAGTTGTACAGCCAGGGATCAACGTAGTAGCTGTTGTTGGTGATCTCCACGCCGTGGTCCGCGGCGAACACGAACGCGCAGACCACGCTCTCCGGGTAGAACAGCTGGGTCGAGTCCGGCTCGGCCACCGTGATCCCGGCGACCTTCACGCCCGGCGCGACGCCCGCCACGCCGATGCCGTTGCGGGCGGCGGCGATCTCACCCGCGACATGCGTGCCGTGGTAGTGGGCGGAGTCCACGGGACGCCAGGAGCCGTACGTGGTGTCCGCCTTGCCGCCCACACAGTTGGCGGACTGCGAGGCGGAGAAGTTCGGGGCGATGTCCGGGTGGGTGTCGTCGACGCCGACGTCGATGACGGCGACCGTCACGCTCTTGCTTCCCGGGTTGATCTTCGCGGCCTTGTCGGCGCCGATCGCGGGCAGATCCCACTGGTCGGCTTCGAGCGGCTCGCTGTCTCCGGCGGCGGCCGAGGCCTTCGCCGTCTTCGCGGCCTGGTCCTTGGAGAGGTACTGCACCGCGCCCTCGTCAGTCGTCGAGGCGAGGCTCAGCGGCGCGGTGCGCGTGGCACCGGCCGACTGGACCCCGCGCACCGCACGGATCTGCGCGCCGAAGTCGGGGTTCGCCGAGTGGACGACGATCACACCGATCTTCTCGTACGTCACCACGATGGTGCCGCCGGCCGCGTTGATCGCTTTCTTGACCGAGTTGATCGTGTGGTGGTCCAGCCGGGTGTTGACCACATACGCAAGGTTCGGTGCGTCAGTGGCCTGCGCGGTGGTCTCCGCGATCGGGACCGCCGAGGCCGCCGACGGGAGGAAACCGAGCGAGGCGGTCAGCGACAGGACGACCGGTACGGCGAGGGCGAGCCGGCGTCTGGGGCGCAGATGAGCCATGGGATCTCCACATCATCCGGAAACGAAACGGCCCGAGACGTGGTGGCGCGCTCGGGCAGGAACATCAGGTACATGACTAGTGGTGCAGACCTGAAGTTATCTCCCGCGGTGGCTGGCCAGCAATGATTTCCCAAAGACGACTACCGAAAGAAGTCAAAGGAGTTGAACCGGTCGACGCGCGGCGCCGTGCCCTTGGGCAGGAAGCGCCGAGCCAGACCAGAACCCGCAGGTCCGTAACGCGAGGAGACACCGTGGCCACCGAGACACCACCCCCCTCGAAAGCCGAACACCAACTCCCCAGTACCGAGGAGTTCGAACAGGTCCAGGAGAGCGCGGAGTTCGCCGAACTGCGCCACGCCCACCGCTCCTTCGCCTTCCCGGTGACCGTCGCCTTCATCGTCTGGTACCTGCTGTACGTGCTGCTGTGCAACTACGCGGACGACTTCATGGACACCAAGGTCGTCGGCAACATCAACGTCGCCCTGGTCCTGGGCCTCGCCCAGTTCCTCACCACGTTCCTCATCGCCTGGTGGTACGCGCGGTACTCCGCCGCGAAGCTCGACCCCAAGGGCGCGGCGATCAAGTCCCGGATGGAGGGCGGCGCATGAGCCCCGCGATCACCCTGGCCGCAGGCGAGGCGAGCCAGCACCGGCCGCTGATCATCACCCTGTTCGCGATCTTCGTCGCCGCCACGCTCGTCATCACCGTATGGGCGGGCCGCCAGACCAAGAGCGCCGCCGACTTCTACGCGGGCGGCCGCCAGTTCACCGCCTTCCAGAACGGCCTCGCCGTCTCCGGCGACTACATGTCCGCCGCGTCCTTCCTCGGCATCGCGGGCGCGATCGCCCTCTTCGGCTACGACGGCTTCCTGTACTCCATCGGCTTCCTGGTCGCCTGGCTGGTCGCCCTGCTCCTGGTGGCCGAACCGTTGCGCAACTCGGGCCGCTACACCATGGGCGACGTCCTCGCGTACCGCATGCGCCAGCGCCCGGTCCGTACCGCCGCCGGCACCTCCACCATCGTGGTGTCGATCTTCTACCTGCTGGCCCAGATGGCCGGCGCGGGCGTCCTGGTCTCCCTGCTCCTCGGCATCACCACCGACGCGGGCAAGATCGGCATCGTCGCCCTGGTCGGCGTCCTGATGATCGTGTACGTCACCATCGGCGGCATGAAGGGCACCACCTGGGTCCAGATGGTCAAGGCCTGCCTGCTCATCGCCGGCGCCCTGCTGCTGACCTTCCTGGTGCTGCTGAAGTTCAACTTCAACGTCTCCGACCTGCTGGGCAAGGCCGCCTCCAACAGCGGCAAGGGCTCCGCCTTCCTGAACCCCGGCCTCAAGTACGGCGCCACCGGCACCACCAAGCTGGACTTCATCTCCCTGGGCCTCGCCCTGGTCCTCGGCACCGCCGGCCTGCCGCACATCCTGATCCGCTTCTACACGGTGCCCACCGCCAAGGCCGCCCGTAAGTCGGTCATCTGGGCCATCGGCCTGATCGGCGCCTTCTACCTGATGACTCTGGCCCTCGGTTTCGGCGCCGCCGCGCTGATCAAACCCGACGAGATCATCGCCTCCAACAAGGCGGGCAACACGGCCGCCCCCCTCCTGGCACTGCATCTGGGCGGAGTCGACTCCAACTGGGGCGCCATCCTCCTGGCCACCATCTCGGCGGTCGCCTTCGCCACGATCCTCGCGGTCGTCGCCGGTCTGACCCTGGCCTCGTCCTCCTCGTTCGCCCACGACATCTACGCGAACGTCATCAAGCGGGGCCAGGCGACGGAGAAGCAGGAGATGGCCGCCGCCCGCTACGCGACGGTCGGCATCGGCGCCGTCTCCATCGTCCTCGGCGCCCTCGCCCGCGACCTGAACGTCGCCGGCCTGGTCGCCCTAGCCTTCGCGGTCGCCGCCTCCGCCAACCTCCCGACGATCCTCTACAGCCTCTTCTGGAAGCGGTTCACCACCTCCGGGGCCCTCTGGTCGATCTACGGCGGTCTGGTCACCGCGGTCGGCCTCGTCCTGTTCTCACCGGTCGTCTCGGGCAAGCCCGCGTCGATGTTCCCGGACGTCGACTTCCACTGGTTCCCCCTGGAGAACCCCGGCATCATCTCCATCCCCGTCGGCTTCCTGCTGGGCTGGCTCGGCACGATCCTCTCCAAGGAGGAGCCGGACACCGGCAAGTTCGCGGAGCTGGAGGTACGGTCCCTGACCGGCACCGGCGCCCACTGAGCCGCCCCGCCCAGTCCCTCTGAGTCCCCCCACTCAGTCCCCCCACGTCGACGGCCGCGTCGTAGATCCCTACGACGCGGCCGTGGCGTACCTCGTGGGATCGGGCCGGTCTCGTTGTCAGTGGTGTCGCGTAGGCTCGCAGGTGTCGGAAAACATGCGATCCGAAACGAGGGAGGGGGCACACGTGCTCATCGACACCTATGGCCGAGTGGCCACCGACCTGAGGGTTTCGCTGACCGACCGGTGCAATCTCCGGTGTACGTACTGCATGCCCGAGGAGGGCCTGCAGTGGCTGGCGAAGCCCGACCTCCTCACGGACGACGAGATCGTCCGCCTGATAGACATCGCGGTCACCTCCCTCGGTATCGAGGAGGTCCGCTTCACCGGCGGCGAGCCCCTCCTGCGCCCCGGCCTGGTCGGCATCGTCGAGCGGGTCGCCGCCCTGGAGCCCCGCCCCCAGATGTCGCTGACGACCAACGGCATCGGCCTCAAGCGCACGGCGGCCGCCCTGAAGGAGGCGGGCCTGGACCGGGTCAACGTCTCCCTGGACACCCTGCGCCCCGACGTCTTCAAGACCCTCACCCGCCGGGACCGCCTCAAGGACGTCCTCGCGGGCCTCGAAGCCGCCCACGACGCGGGCCTGACCCCGGTGAAGATCAACTCGGTGCTGATGCCGGGACTCAACGCCGACGAGGCCCCGGACCTGCTGGCCTGGGCCGTGGAGCACGACTACGAACTGCGCTTCATCGAGCAGATGCCCCTGGACGCCCAGCACGGCTGGACACGCGACGGCATGGTCACCGCGGGCGACATCCTCACCTCCCTCCGCACCCGCTTCGAGCTGACCCCCGAAGGCACCGACGATCGCGGCTCGGCCCCCGCCGAGCGCTGGACCGTGGACGGCGGCCCGCACCGTGTGGGCGTCATCGCCTCGGTCACCCGCCCGTTCTGCGCGGCCTGCGACCGCACCCGCCTCACCGCCGACGGCCAGATACGCAACTGCCTGTTCGCCCGCGAGGAGACCGACCTCCGCGCTGCCCTGCGCTCCGACGCCCCGGACGAGGAGATCGCCCGCATCTGGCGCCAGGCGATGTGGGGCAAGAAGGCGGGCTCGGGTCTGGACGACCCGTCGTTCCTCCAGCCGGACCGGCCGATGTCGGCGATCGGCGGCTGAGCAGCCGTCGTAGGCGAACGGGCCCTACGGGATCTCGGGCTCTTGCCAGTCCTCGAACTTGACGACGTCCTTCAAGAAGCCCCGCAGATCGAGGAACTGGGACAGGTGCTCGCGGTGCTCCTCGCACGCGAGCCACGTCTTGCGTCGCTCCGGCGTGTGGATCTTCGGATTGTTCCACGCGAGGACCCACACGGCGTCGGCGCGGCAGCCCTTCGCGGAGCAGATCAGGGTCTCGTCACTCACGGGAACTCACGGAATTCGTCTCACAGATGCGCTGATAAAGGCGACGCCGAGCAGCCACGGGGGGAGCTGCCCGGCGTCGGTCCGTCGCTCCGACGGGGGATGCGGAGCGCGTACGAAGTATGTCACGGGTGACCGCTCGCCCGGCACCGGAACAACATGATTGATCTGAGCTTTTCTTGAGCTTGGTGCGGAGCCGACGTCCGGTTCTGGCGCGTTCGCCATGGTCACGACCGGTCGTACGGTTCGCCTCCCACGCGGGGTGCCGGCTCGGGCACGACCTCTTCCGGGACGGGTTCCGCGAACGTCCCGTCCGGCCTCGGCGGCGCGATCATCGGCCGCAGCGGCGCGGCGACGAACGTGGACGGAAGCCCCGGCGCGTTCTCCCGCCCGGCGTTCGCGATCACGACGGCGACATAGGGGAGCAGCACACCGAGCACCAACGCGACGATCGCGACGTGCCGTTCGACGTTCCACAGCGCGCAGGCGAGGATCACCGACACCGTACGGATCGACATCGAGATGACGTACCGGCGCTGGCGGCCACGGATGTCCTCCGCGAGTCCCGTCCGGGCTCCGGTGATCCGGAACACTTGGGCGTTGCCTTCGCCGTGCAGCTTCCGCATCACATTCCACCATCCGCCCGCATCGGACTCTCCCCGGCCCGCAACCCCGGTTTGCACCCGATCCGGGAACCGGGCCCCGACACGTCCTACGTTACGCCGCGCCTCCGTCGCCTTCGAGACCGGGGGACCTCCGGCCTGGGCGAACGATCTGCGCCGCAGCACGTATGGCCGTACCCGACATGCGCCGTACGGCGACCGGACCCACACTTGGCGTAATGCTCACGTCGAGCCGTACAAGGAGGCAGCCATGGGATGGTTGTGGGCGATCATCGTGGGATTCGTGCTGGGACTGATCGCGAAGGCGATCATCCCGGGCAAGCAGCACAGTCCGCTCTGGCTGACCACCATCTGCGGCATTCTCGGCGCCATCGTCGGCAACGCGATCGCCCGAGCGGCCGGCGTCGACGCGACCAGCGGCATCGACTGGAGCCGCCACGCGTTCCAGCTCGTCGCCGCGATCATCATCGTCTTCGTCGTCGACATGGCGTACATGGCGACGATCGGCAAGAACAAACAGAGAGCCTGACAGTCGTACGACGAGGGGGCGGCCTCCCGGACCGGGAGACCGCCCCCTCGTCATGCGCTCAAGCACTCACGCGCCCGTGACCTCCACGGCCGCCAGGTTCTTCTTGCCCCGCCTCAGCACCAGCCACCGCCCGTGCAGCAGATCTTCCTTGGCCGGCACGGCATCCTCGGCGGCGACCTTCACGTTGTTCACGTACGCCCCGCCCTCCTTCACCGTGCGGCGAGCCGCGGACTTGCTCGCCACCAGGCCGACCTCGGCGAACAGGTCGACGACCGGGCCGAGTTCGGCGACCTGGACGTGCGGCACCTCGGAGAGGGACGCGGCCAGCGTCTTCTCGTCGAGCTCCGTCAGTTCGCCCTGTCCGAAGAGGGCCTTGGACGCGGCGGTCACGGCGGCCGTCTGCTCGGCGCCGTGCACCAGCGTCGTCAGCTCCTCGGCCAGCGCGCGCTGGGCGGCGCGGGCCTGGGGGCGCTCCTCGGTCTGCTGCTCCAACTCCTCAAGCTCCTCGCGGGACTTGAAGGACAGCATGCGCGCGTACGTGGAGATGTCCCGGTCGTCCGTGTTCAGCCAGAACTGGTAGAACGCGTACGGCGTGGTCATCTCCGGGTCGAGCCAGATGGCGGTGCCTTCGGACTTGCTGAACTTCGTGCCGTCGGCCTTGGTCATCAGCGGTGTGCCGTAGGCGTGCACCGTGGCGTCCGGCTCCAGGCGGTGGATCAGGTCCAGGCCCGCCGTGAGGTTGCCCCACTGGTCGCTGCCGCCCTGCTGGAGCGTGCAGCCGTACCTCCGGTAGAGCTGGAGGAAGTCCATGCCCTGGAGGATCTGGTAGCTGAACTCCGTGTAGCTGATGCCCTGTTCGGAGTCCAGGCGCTTGGCGACCGAGTCCTTCGCCAGCATCTTGTTGACGCGGAAGTGCTTGCCGATGTCGCGGAGGAACTCGATCGCGGAGAGGTTCGCCGTCCAGTCGAGGTTGTTGACCATGACCGCCGCGTTCTCGCCCTCGAAGGACAGGAACGGCTCGATCTGGCGGCGCAGCCTCTGGACCCAGCCGGCGACCGTCTCCGGGTCGTTCAGCGTGCGCTCCGCCGTCGGGCGGGGGTCGCCGATCTGGCCCGTGGCCCCGCCGACCAGCGCCAGCGGCCGGTGCCCTGCCTGCTGGAGCCGGCGCACGGTGAGCACCTGCACCAGGTGACCCAGGTGGAGCGACGGCGCCGTCGGGTCGAAGCCGCAATAGAACGTGACGGGACCGTCCGCGAGCGCCTTGCGCAAAGCATCTTCGTCGGTGGACAGGGCGAACAGGCCCCGCCACTTCAGCTCGTCGACGATGTCCGTCACGGTTCTCGTATCTCCTTGGGATGGTCTCGTGGATCAGGTACGAGGTTATACGCCCTGACTGACAGAGCTCATATTGAAGTCCGGTACCCGCAGCGCGGGCATCGCGGCCCGGGTGAACCAGTCGCTCCATTCCCGCGGCAGCGTCTTCTCCGTCCGCCCCGCCTCGGTGGCCCGGCCCAGCAGATCCACCGGCGACTCGTTGAACCGGAAGTTGTTCACCTCGCCCGCCACCTCGCCGTTCTCGACGAGGTAGACGCCGTCCCGGGTCAGCCCGGTGAGCAGCAGTGTCGCCGGGTCGACCTCGCGGATGTACCAGAGGCAGGTCAGCAGCAGCCCGCGCTCGGTGTTCGCGACCATCTCCTCCAGGGAGCGGTCCTCGCCCCCGCTCAGGATCAGGTTGTCGATCGACGGCGCCACCGGCAGCCCGGTCAGGCCCGCGCTGTGCCGGCTGGTCAGCAGGTGCTGCAGCTCGCCCTCGCGCACCCAGTCGGTGGCGGTCAGCGGCAGCCCGTTGTCGAACACCGACTGGTCGCCCCCGGAGGTGTGCGCGAGCACGAACGGGGCGGATTCCAGGCCCGGTTCGTTCGGGTCGCTGCGCAGCGACAGGGGCAGCTCGGTGAGCTTCTCGCCCACGCGGGTGCCGCCGCCGGGCTTGGAGAACACCGTGCGGCCCTCGACCGCGTCCCGGCCCGACGCCGACCACATCTGGTAGATCAGCAGGTCCGCGACCGCGGTCGGCGGCAGCAGCGTCTCGTACCGGCCCGCGGGCAGCGGGATCTTCCGCTCCGCCCAGCCCAGTCGTACGGCCAACTCGGCGTCCAGGGCCGCCGGGTCGACGTCCTTGAAGTCCCGCGTCGAGCGGCCGGCCCAGGCCGAGCGCGTACGGTCCGGGGACTTGGCGTTCAGCTCCAGCGTGCCGTTGGGCTGGTCGTGGCGCAGGCGCAGCCCCGTCGACGTACCCAGGTAGCTGGTGACCAGCTCGTGGTTGGCGAAGCCGTACAGCTCGCGACCGCCCGCACGCGCGCGTGCGAACGATTCGCCGAGCGCCGGCGCGAAGTCGGCGAACACGGTGGACGAGGTCTCACCGGGCGCGTCCGTGAAGTCGGGCGACTCCGCGACGCCCGTGACCAGCGGCTGCGCGTCCTCGGCGGGCGCGGCACCGCGCGCGGCGGCCTCGGCGGCCCGCACCAGCGGCTCCAGCTCCTCCGGGGTGACGGCCGACCGGGACACGACCCCCGAGGCCGTGCCTTCCTTGCCGTCGACGGTCGCGATGACGGTGAGCGTGCGCCCGCGCGTGACGCCGTTCGTGGTCAGCGCGTTGCCCGCCCAGCGGAGGTTGGCGGTCGACTGCTCGTCGGCGATGACGACACATCCGTCGGCCCGCGACAGTTCGAGGGCACGCTCGACGATCTCGTGCGGCTTGTTCGTACGAGGACTCATCGACCGGCCTCCTGCGTGGTGTTGAGACTGTGCTTTCCCGGGGGATAACCCCCGGACCCCCAGCAGATACGAGACTCGACGCTCATCGACCGGCCTCCTGGGTCGTGTTGAGGATATTGACTCCCGTGAAGAGAGCGGATGGGCAACCGTGCGACACCGAGGCGACCTGGCCCGGCTGGGCCTTGCCGCAGTTGAAGGCGCCGCCCAGGACGTACGTCTGCGGACCGCCGACGGCCGCCATGGACCCCCAGAAGTCGGTGGTCGTCGCCTGGTAGGCGACGTCCCGCAGCTGCCCGGTGATCCGCCCGTTCTCGATCCTGAAGAACCGCTGCCCGGTGAACTGGAAGTTGTAGCGCTGCATGTCGATCGACCACGACCGGTCGCCGACCACGTAGATCCCGCGGTCGACCCCGCCGATCAGATCCTCCGTGGACAGCCCCGCCGGGTCCGGCTGGAGCGACACGTTGGCCATGCGCTGCACCGGGACATGGCCGGGGGAGTCGGCGTACGCGCAGCCGTTCGAGCGGTCGAAGCCGGTCAACTTGGCGATGCGGCGGTCGAGTTGGTAGCCGACCAGGGTGCCGTCCTTGACGAGGTCCCAGGACTGGCCCTCGACGCCCTCGTCGTCGTAGCCGATGGTCGCGAGGCCGTGCTCGGCGGTGCGGTCGCCGGTGACGTTCATCCGCTCGGAGCCGTACTTCAGCTTGTTCAGCTTGTCGAAGGTGGCGAAGGACGTGCCGGCGTAGGCGGCCTCGTAGCCGAGCGCGCGGTCCAGTTCGGTGGCGTGGCCGATGGACTCGTGGATCGTCAGCCAGAGGTTGGACGGGTCGACGACGAGGTCGTACAGGCCCGCCTCGACGCTCGGCGCCCGCATCTTCTCCGCGAGCAGCTCGGGGATCCGGGCGAGTTCCTCGTCCCAGTCCCAGCCGGTGCCTGTCAGGTACTCCCAGCCGCGCCCCACGGGCGGCGCGATGGTGCGCATGGAGTCGAACTCACCGCTCGACTCGTCGACCGACACCGCGTTCAGCTGCGGGTGCAGCCGGACGCGCTGCTGGGTGGTCACCGTCCCGGCGGTGTCGGCGTAGAACTTGTTCTCGTGCACCGTGAGCAGCGACGCGTCCACGTGGTTGACGCCGTCCGCCGCGAGCAGCCGGGCGCTCCAGTCCGCCAGCAGCCCCGCCTTCTCCTCGTCGGGCACCGAGAAGGGATCGATCTCGTACGACGAGATCCACGTCCGCTCCTCGTGCACGGGCTCGGCGGCCAGCTCGACCCGCTCGTCCGAACCGGCCGCCTTGATCACCTGGGCGGAGAGCTTCGCCATCGCCACCGCCTGCGAGGCGACCTTGGCGGCGGCGTCCAGGCTCAGGTCCACGCCCGACGCGAACCCCCAGGTGCCGCCGTGCACGACCCGCACCGCGTACCCGAGGTCGGTGGTGTCCGACGTACCGGCGGGCCGGGCGTCCCGCAGCCGCCAGGACGCGCTGCGCACCCGCTCGAACCGGAAGTCCGCGTGCGCGGCGCCGAGCGCACGCGCGCGTGCCAGCGCGGCGTCGGCCAGGGCGCGTAGCGGAAGTGCCGTGAAGGCTTCGTCGATGGAATGAGGCACGGAGGTCTCCCTGCTGTCGTGGCCTGTCGGGTCCGATCATGTCGCGCGAGCGGGTGCGGGGACCACACGTTTCCGCGCTGCGTCGGCACTTTCTGTAGGGACCCGACAGCGAGTCCCGTAAGCCACTGTCGGTGCCCGATTGTCCGCCGGACGGGGCGGACCGATAGGTTTTCGATAAAGCCGCCTGTCGACCAGGTGTACCGGGCAGGCGTGCAGGACCGCTATCGAAAGGGTGATCCGTTGAGCCGCTCGGTTCTCGTCACCGGAGGCAACCGGGGCATCGGCCTCGCCATCGCCCGTGCGTTCGCCGACGCCGGCGACAAGGTCGCCATCACCTACCGCTCGGGGGAGCCGCCGGCCGGCTTCCTGGCGGTGAAGTGCGACATCACCGACACCGAGCAGGTGGAGCAGGCCTACAAGGAGATCGAGGCCGAGCACGGCCCGGTCGAGGTCCTGATCGCCAACGCCGGCGTCACCAAGGACCAGCTCCTGATGCGCATGTCCGAGGAGGACTTCACCTCGGTCATCGACACGAACCTCACCGGCACCTTCCGCGTCGTCAAGCGCGCCAACCGCGCCATGCTGCGCGCGAAGAAGGGCCGCGTCATCCTGATCTCGTCGGTCGTCGGCCTGATGGGCGGCCCCGGCCAGTCGAACTACGCCGCCTCCAAGGCCGCCCTGGTCGGCTTCGCACGCTCCCTCGCCCGCGAGCTGGGCTCGCGGAACATCACCTTCAACGTCGTCGCGCCCGGCTTCGTCGACACCGACATGACCAAGGTGCTCACCGACGAGCAGCGTGAGGGCATCGTCAAGCAGGTGCCGCTCGGCCGTTACGCGCAGCCCGAGGAGGTCGCCGCGACGGTGCGGTTCCTCGCCTCGGACGACGCCTCGTACATCACTGGAGCCGTCATCCCCGTAGACGGCGGACTGGGAATGGGTCACTGATCACCATGAGCGGAATTCTTGAGGGCAAGCGCGTCCTGATCTCCGGTGTGCTGCTGGAGTCCTCCATCGCCTTCCACGCCGCCAAGCAGGCCCAGGAGCAGGGCGCCGAGATCATCCTGACCGCGTTCCCGCGGCCCACGCTGACCGAGCGCATCGCCAAGAAGCTCCCCAAGCCCACCAAGGTCATCGAGCTCGACGTCACCAACGGCGAGCACCTGGCGCGCCTCGCCGACATCGTGGGCGAGGAGCTGGGCGGCCTCGACGGAGTCGTGCACTCCATCGGGTTCGCGCCGCCGGACGCGCTCGGCGGCAACTTCCTGAACACGCCGTTCGAGTCGGTCGCCACGGCGATGCACGTCTCGGCGTTCTCCCTGAAGTCGCTGACCATGGCCTGCCTGCCGCTGATGCAGAACGGCGGCTCGGTCGTCGGCCTCACCTTCGACGCGTCCTTCGCGTGGCCGCAGTACGACTGGATGGGCCCGGCCAAGGCCGCCCTGGAGGCCACCAGCCGCTACCTCGCCCGCGACCTGGGCAAGCAGAACATCCGCTGCAACCTCGTCTCCGCGGGCCCGCTCGGCTCGATGGCCGCCAAGTCCATCCCGGGCTTCAGCGAGCTGGCCTCCGTGTGGGACAACCGCTCCCCCCTGGAGTGGGACCTCAACGACCCGGAGCCGGCCGGCAAGGCCATCGTCGCCCTCCTGAGCGACTGGTTCCCGAAGACCACCGGCGAGATCGTCCACGTGGACGGCGGCCTGCACGCCATCGGAGCCTGACCTCCCGGCCCGGCCTCTCCTACGGCGTCGACGCCCCGTTTCCCGCACCGCGCGGGGAGCGGGGCGTCACCCGTTCGGCCCCTGTGGCCGGGCGGGGGCAGGGCACAACTGCGCACTCTGGATTACGCGTTCACCACGCGATGCCCTCCCCAGCACTGCCGAGGAGGTTTCCCTTGTGCGCCTGTCCCGCAGCCTGGCCTCAGTGACCGTCGCCGTCGCGCTCGTCATCTCCCTGGCGTACGAGGCGATGCCCCACGCACGCGTGGAGGCCCGAAAACCGGCCGCACCCCAGCTGTTCGGCGCCGACTGCCGCACCGCCGTCCACGGCTCGCACGTGATCGCGTACTGCCACAACCCGTACCCCCGGACCGACCGCGTCAGCCTGCACATCGAGTGCGACCGCTGGTGGGACATCGACAGCGACGGCATCGCGACCGACGCCGGCCCGGCGCAGACCGTACGGCTCACCGGCCGCTGCTGGGAGGACGTCCGCGCGGTGTGGGTCAGCCACCAGAAGCGGGCGAGTTGAGCCTCCCCGGGCGGCACACGAACGGATAGCCGGCCGCCTCCACCGCGGCCGCCTGCGCGTCACCCGCGCGGATCGCGTCCACCAGCCGCGTGTGGTCCATGTACGTCTCCGGAGTCAGCTCCTCGCCGACGTCCGCACGCAGCCACTCCCGCAGCACCTCGCCCAGGTCGGCGTACATCGCCGTCATGACGTCGTTGTGGGAGGCCGCCACCACGGCCATGTGCAGGGTCGCGTCGGCCGTCACGAAGGCCTCCGTGTCGCCCGATGCCCAGGCCTCCTCACGTCGTACGAGGAGGGCGTCCAGCTGCTTGAGGTCCTTCTCGGTGCGCCGCTCGGCCGCCAGCTGCGCCGCCGACGACTCCAGCGTGGAGCGCAGTTCGGCGATGTGCCGGGGGTCGGCGTCCGCGAAGCGGCGGTGCATCACGCCGGCCAGCTCGCTCGTCGCCACGACGTACGTGCCGGAGCCCTGGCGGATGTCCAGCAGGCCGTTGTGCGCGAGCGCGCGGACGGCCTCGCGGACCGTGTTGCGGGCGACCCCGAGCTGCTCGACCAGCTCCGGCTCGGTCGGGATCCGGGAGCCGACCGGCCACTCGCCCGAGGTGATCTGGTTCCGCAGTGAGGCGATGACCTGCTCGGACAGCGCCGAACGACGGGGATGGCTCAGGGGCATGGCACACCTTCGCATGTGCGGGGCGGGAGCGGGCCACCCGGGGATGGACAACCAATCATCCCATCATTCTATGATGGGCAGCATGGCAAGCGAGGAAACCCGGACACTGAAGTCCACGACGAACGGCAGCGGCAACGTCGGCAGCTCGGCCGCGAGCGAGGCCCCGGCGCCGACAGGAAAGCGGACCGGGAAGCAGCCCGGGAAAGCGTCCACGCACGCGTGGACGACGCGTCTGCTCGTCCTCGGCATCGTGCTCGCCGCGCTGAACCTCCGCCCCGCCATCACCAGCCTCGGCGCCCTCCTCGAAGAGGTCCGCGACGGCCTCGGCATGAGCGGCAGCGTCGCCGGACTGCTCACCTCCGTACCCCCGCTGTGCTTCGCCGTCTTCGGCGTCATGGCCCCGCGCCTCGCCCGCCGCTTCGGCCCGGCCGCGGTGGTCTGCGCGGGCATGGTCCTCATCACCACGGGCCTGCTCGTACGGCCCTACATAGGCGGCACGGCCGGCTTCCTGGTCGGCAGCGCGCTCGCGCTCATGGGCATCGCGGTCAGCAACGTCCTGATGCCGGTGATCGTCAAGCGCTGGTTCCCGGACCGGGTCGGCTCCATGACCGGCCTCTATTCGATGGCCCTGGCCCTCGGCACGGCTTCCGCCGCCGCGGTCACCGTGCCCATCACCGATGCCCTGGGCGGCAGTTGGCGCTCCGGCCTCGCCGTGTGGGCAGCCCTGGCCGCCGCGGCCGTACTGCCGTGGATCGCCCTCGTACGACACCGGGAGGCGCCCTCCGGACCGGAGGCAGCCGGGGAACGTCGCTCCCGCGCGCGGGAGGCCGCCGATGGGACACCGGCGCCCGGGACCTCGACGGAGACGCGAGCCCGCGCGCGGGACGCCGAGCACGCGCAGCCGGTGCTGCGGATCACCCGCAGCCGTACCGCGTGGGCGCTCGCCGTGTTCTTCGGGCTCCAGGCCACCGCCGCGTACATCACGATGGGATGGATGGCGCAGATCTTCCGGGACGCGGGGGTCTCCGCGGGCACCGCCGGGCTGCTGCTGGCCGTCACCATGGTGATGGGTGTGCCGCTGGCCTTCGTCATCCCGCGCGTGGCCACCCGGCTGCCCCGGCAGGGCCCGATCGTGATCGCCCTCGGTGTCTGCGGCCTCGCCGGTTACGCGGGCCTGTACCTCGCGCCGGCCGGCGGCGCCTGGGCCTGGGCGGTCCTGCTCGGCATCGCCAACTGCTCCTTCCCGCTGGCCCTGACGATGGTCGGGATGCGCGCCAGGACCGGTGCGGGCGTCGCCCAGTTGTCGGCCTTCGCGCAGAGCACCGGGTATCTGATCTCCATCCCGGGGCCGCTCCTGGTCGGTGTGCTCTACCAGCACAGCGGCGGCTGGGGACTGCCGATCGCCCTCATGGCCGGCCTGATGATCCCGCAGATGGCCGTGGGCGTCCTCGCGGGCCGCAACCGCACGGTGGAGGACGAGGCGGCCCGCTGAGCCCGCCCGCGCGCCGGTCGACCTCACCCCGCACGACCTCACCCCGGCGGATCCGGTGCGGACGAAGGGTGCGAGACTGGCCGTATGCCAGTGCTCGACCCGAACCCTCAGAACGGCCAGCGGAAGATGCTCATCGTCTTCGGCTCGTTCTTCGCCATCTTCATCGTCATCGCCATCATCGCGACGATCGCGTCGCCGTGACCGTGCGCCCTTGAACGTGCCTCCGCGGGCCGATGGTGGGGTTGTCCCCACCATCCCCTAGGGGGTGAGGCTCAGGGTCAAGTGGGTGGATCTCCGGATGGGTTGGGGGCCGCGCGTTCCGTAACTTCGAGGTGTGACCGCGAGAAGCGGATCGCGGACCACTCGGAGACCAGCGGAGGCATCCATGTCGGCCCCTACGCACACCCCGCCCCACCCGGCGACCACGGGCGGCGTCGACATCAGGCTGCCGTGGTGGGCCCTCGCCCTGCCGGCCCTCGCGTTCGTCGTGCTGCTCGTGATGATGCTCAACCCGACGGACGCGCAAGCGGCGGCCTCGGACCCGATGATCACCCATCTGTTCGAGCGCGTGCAGCAGCTCATAGCCCGCTGAGCACCCGCGGAGCACTCGCGCGGCCGCCCCGTCAACTACCTGCGCCCCATGGCCTGTTTCATGCGAAGCTGGATCCCATGAGCGTCGCAGAACCCCGCAGGATCGTCCTCTTCCGGCATGCGAAAGCCGACTGGCCCCAGGTGACCGATCACGAGCGGCCGCTCGCTGAGCGGGGCCGCCTGGACGCGGCCACCGCCGGAAGCAGGCTGGCCGACACCGGCATCCCCTTCGATCTGGCCCTCTGCTCCACCGCGGCCCGGACCCGGGAGACCTGGAAGCTCGCCGTCCACGAACTCGCGCACCGGCCGAAAACCGTCTACGAGGAGCGGCTCTACGAGGCCTCGCCCGGCGAGCTGATCGCGGTGCTGAACGAGACACCGGACGACGCGCGGAACGTGATCCTCGTCGGCCACAACCCGAGCGTGCAGGGGCTGGCGGAGATCCTCCCCGGAGCGGACACCGATGCCGAGCCCGGTGCCGAGACCGGTACGGGCAGTGGCGAGGCCCGCGAATGGCTGAAGCAACGCGGTTTCGCGGCCGCCGGTTTCGCCGTGCTGTCCTTCACCGGTTCCTGGAAGGCGCTGGAGCCGGGTGTGGCCACGCTGGACGACTACTGGGCGCCGTCGGAGTAGTCCACGTTCCACGTGTCCAAGTAGTCGAACCGACCGCGCACGCCCATCGGAACCGACCAGGCACGACAAGGGGCCCGGCAGCGCGCGGTGCCGGGCCCCGAAGGTATGGAAAGTCGTCGGTATGGAAAGCCGTCCGGGATCAGTCCTCGTCGTGCGTGTCCGCGGCCTCGACCTCTTCGCGGGTGACGCCCAGCAGATACAGCACGGTGTCGAGGAACGGCACGTTCACCGCGGTGTGCGCGGCCTCCCGTACGACCGGCTTCGCGTTGAAGGCGACGCCGAGGCCGGCCGCGTTGAGCATGTCCAGGTCGTTGGCGCCGTCGCCGATCGCCACGGTCTGCGCGAGCGGTACGCCCGCCTCGGCGGCGAAGCGGCGCAGGAGCCGTGCCTTGCCCGCGCGGTCGACGATCTCGCCGGTGACCCTGCCGGTCAGCTTGCCGTCGACGATCTCCAGGGTGTTGGCCTGGGCGAAGTCGAGCCCGAGCCGGTCCTTGAGATCGTCGGTGACCTGGGTGAACCCGCCCGACACGACGCCGACTTGGTAGCCGAGCCGCTTGAGTGTACGGATGAGGGTGCGGGCCCCCGGCGTCAGGCGCACCTCGCTGCGTACCTTGTCGACGACCGAGGCGTCCAGCCCTGCCAGCAGCGCCACGCGCGCGTGCAGCGACTGCTCGAAGTCCAGCTCCCCGCGCATCGCGGCGGCGGTGACCTCGGCCACCTCGTCCTCGCAGCCGGCGTGCGCGGCGAAGAGTTCGATGACCTCGTCCTGGATGAGCGTGGAGTCGACGTCCATGACGACGAGCCGCTGGGCCCGCCGGTGCAGCCCCGCCGCCACGACGGCGATGTCGACGCCGAACGTCGCCGCGTGGGTGACGAGGGCGGTGCGCAGGGGCTCGGTCTCCACGCCGGACACCGCGAACTCCACTGCTGTCACGGGGTACTTGGCGAGCCGGAAGATACGGTCGATGTTGCCGCCGGCCTTGGTGATGCGGGCGGCGATCGCGGCGGTGGACTCCGCGGTGAGGGGGTGGCCGAGCACGGTCACGAGCGAACGGCCGTGTCCACGCGGCCGGTTGTCGCCGAGGCCGGAGATGATCTCGGCCTGCATCTTCATCGACTCGGCCCAGCTGTGCACGGTGGCCCGCAGATCCCCTTCGAGCCCGGCGGGCGGCGGGGTCACGAGTGCGCACAGCACCATCCGGCCACGTGTGACGACCTGCTCGATGTCGACCACGTCGACGGAGTAGGCGGCGAGGGTGTCGAAGAGTCCGGCCGTGATGCCCGGCCTGTCCTTGCCGAAGATCTTGACGAGGAGAGTGGGGACGTCAGAGGTCTGCGAAGCGCTCATGATGCACCCACCGTATCCGGCACGGAGTGCCTTATGCCGCAGAGGTCCGCCTAGCGGACACGGAACAGTGGGTGTCGGGTCGGTGGCGCGAATCTTACGAGGCGATCACGGAGGGGCGGGGCGGTGGTCAGGAGTGGGCTCGGGGTGGTCGGGAGTGGATTGAGGGGCGGTCGGAAAGTGTGCTGATGTGATCGTGGTGAGTGTGCTGCCGATCGGGAGTCGGCTGGTCGTCGGGCGAGCGGGAACTGCTGCGGGGCCGGATACGAGGGATACGTCCGGATGGGTGGGACGCCGGGTACGGGGCCGTTGGCCATGAGGACGCCGCCCCCCGCACTCCGGCCGGCGTCGCCCCCGGCTCATCCGGTGCCGGGCGAGGTTCGCCGGGCACCGAAGAGGGCTCCCCCGACCTAGACGTGGCTCACCGCCGGCCCTTGGGCTTCCCCGGAGGGGGTGGCGGGGGTGGAGGAGGCGGTTGCTGCCCACCGTCCGAGCCGTCCTCCGGCCAGTCCCGCGAACGTGCCCCTGGGCGCCGCCGAGGCAGCCGGGACGGCGGCTCGTAGGACTGGGCCATGGTCGGAGCGCCGTACATGTCGGCAGGCGGCGAAGGGACGCCGGGCGACTGCGGGCCGTCGTAGGGGCGAGTGCCGTCGTCCGGCGGAACAGCTCCGGGCGCCTGCGAGCTTCCGGAGTACGGACCGACCCCACCGGGCCCTACGGCTCCGGGCGCCGGACCGGCCCCGAACTGCCCCGCGTTTCCCGGAGGTTGAGGGGGACTGCCGGGCCGTGAGCCTCCGCCCGGCGGCCGACCACCTTCCTGCGGCGACCGCGCACTTGGCGGCCAGACGGCCTGCGTAGCTGCTCCGGCGTCCGGTGGCCGGACAGGTCCGCGGGGCCGTGACTTGCTGCCCGTACCCGCGCCCTCCGGCGGTTGCGCGGCACCAGAGGGAGGCACGCCTCCGCCGGGCGGCCACACACCCTCCTGAGGCGAGCCCGCGTCCGGCGGCCAACCAGGCCCACGGGACCGAGCCCCACCGCCCGGCCCCGCACCGCCAGTCGCCGAACCGCCGGATCCCGAACCCCGAGGACCCTCCCCGCCCCCCTGCCCCGGCGACTTCCCGCCAGGCCAAGGTCCACCAGGCGGTGGTGGTGGCCGACCGTCCTCCGGTTGCCGTAGTTCATCGGGTAGTTGCAGATACGGGTTGGTCGCGGGGTTCGGCGCGCGGTAGGGCGAACTCGGCACGTAGGGTCCCGGGTCGCCGGCGCTCTCCGGATGCCCTGTCTGTCCCGCACTCCCCGCAGGCTGCGCATGCTCCGGATACCCCGGCTGCCCCGGTGCCCAGGCATCCGACCCCGACCCTGACCCCGGACCCGGCGCCCCCAAGTCACCCCGTGCCAACCGCGAAGCCTGCCGCCCCGCAGCCCCGGTCGCGTACGCGAGGAGCCCGCCGACACCACCCGCTCCCGCACCCCACACCGCGCCCAGCACCAACGCCATGCCCAGATGCCCGTGCAACTCGATCCCCGCGCCGAACGCGTCGAACCCCAGCACCGACAGCGACGCATCCACCGACACGTCCGTCAGCCAAGCCAGCAACGGCAACGTCAGCGCGGTGACGACCCCCAGACGAACAGCACACCGCCCGGCGAAACCGAGAGCACTTCCGCGACGCCCCGCACCAGCACGATCCGAGCCACTCCCCGCGCCCGCTCCCAAGGGCGTCCGTACCGCCGTCAGCACCCCCGCCAGCAGCATCATCAGCGCCGCGGCAACTCCCAACAGCCATACCCGGCTGTCCAGTTCGGCCAGTCGCCCCAACGTCACCGGCTGGTTGGACTTCACGCTCAGGAGGTCGTCGAGGGGGTGGGGGAGGAGCTTCGCCAGTTCACCCGTCGCCCTGCCGTCCCAGGGGACGAAGAGGCCGATCGGGATGCCCAGCCAGACCCCGTTGGGGGCACCCAACAGCGCGGCGCCCGCGATGCGTTTCGGGTGGTCGTCGCCGATCGCCGCGTACGCCGCCGCCGCGAGCCCCGCCGCCACCGCGACCAGCAGTACCGCCACGAGCGCGGACGCGGCCGGGCGTACGACGCGGTGTACGGCCTCCCAACCGCGGGGGAGGGGAGTACGGCGGGATGCCAGCAGGGCGATCAGCAGGATGCCGGCCGACCAGCCCAGGCCGCCCAGCAACGTCGGTGCCGTGTCGACCGTGAAACCGACCGCCGCCTTCGCCTTGACCAGGTCGCTGATCTTGCCCGGCAGCAGCCCGCCGATGTCACCGATGTCGCCGAGGCCGGGGATGTTCACCCCGCCGCCGCTACCCCCGCCGCCCGTCAGTTTGTCCAGGCCCAGCTTGCTTCCGTCGATCGTGATGACGTCGTGCCCTGCCCATGCCAGTCCACCCAGCATCGCCACGAAGAGCGCGATCACCGAGCCCGCGCGCGCGAGGAGTTCGGCCGGGGCGATCACAACTCCGGCCGCCCGCAAGGACCGTAGGAAGAAGTACGACAGCAGGAGCGCGCCCACCAGGCTCACGCCCAGCGGGGTGATCGTGACGGCTGTGGTCGCCTGGGCGCCGGTCAGGCCGAAGGCCGAGACGTCGCCGGTCGGGGTGACCGAGCCGCCCGCTCCCAGGGCCACCACCGCCGCTGTCATCGGGCCGAGTGAGCCCGTCGCGTCGGCGCCCAGCAGGTGCAGGCCGAGCGCGGCCGTGCCCGCCATGCCTATCAGCGCCCAGCTCACCGCCGCGATCGCGGACAGCAGGACGTCGACCCAGGGCACCCTCGTGTCGTAGTTCGCCGTCCTGACACTCGTCGCTGAGCTCATGGCAGACCCCCCGATCCGCGGCGCGGTGCGGACACCACGCATGTCCCCCTCGCGTGGATTACCACTCTCCGGGTCGGTTTCAACCCCGTCAACGGAACCGGCGGAAGCGTACGGACGTGGTCTTCACAAGGCCCGACTTTCGGTCAGGGGGTGCAGCCTGAAATAGTTCCCGACGATGTTCGCCATCCCTAGACTCCCTGTGATGGGGGTAACTCGGGGGACTACTCAGTGGGGCATGGAGTGCCGGAACTCGTACTGGAATTGAATGGACGGACCTGGACGCTCGACGCGTCCAGGTCCTACACCCTCGGACGTGATCCGCAGGGGGACGTCGTGGTCGACGACGCCAGGGTCTCCTGGCGGCACGCCACGATCAGCTGGGGCGGCCGGAGTTGGGTCATCGACGACCACGGCAGCACCAACGGCACGTTCGTGCAGGGCCAGCGCATCCATCAGATGGAGATCGGCCCGGGCTCGTCCGTGTATCTGGGCAACGCGACCGATGGCCCGTGCCTGAGCCTGTCCGGCGCCGCGGCCTCCGTGGCCACGCCGCAGGCCCAGCCGCAGCAACAGCCGTACGCCGCACAGGGCGCGGGCCCCGGCTGGGCGCAGCAGGCACCGCCGCAGCAGACGCCTGAGCAGCAGCGTTATCAGCCGCCGCCGGCCGCCGCGAACATTCCGCCGCAGCAGGGATCCGGCGTCGGCGCGGGGGCGCCGTCGGTCTACGGCGACCGCAGCCCGACCACGTTCCACCAGTTCTCGCTGGGCCGCGTGATGCGCATCGGCCGTGCGCTGGAGAACGAGTTGGTGGTCTCGGACCTCCAAGTCTCGCGCCACCACGCCGAGTTCCACGCGACGCCGGACGGCCGCTTCGAGATCCGTGACCTGGGCTCGCACAACGGCACGTACGTCAACGGCCAGCCGATCACCAAGGGCGGCTCCGCGCTGCTCGGCCCGAACGACATCGTCGGCGTCGGCCATTCGACGTTCCGCCTGGTCGGGGACCGGCTCGAAGAGTTCGTCGACACCGGTGACATCTCCTTCTCCGCCCGGCACTTGACCGTCGAGGTCGACGGCGGCAAGCAGATCCTCAAGGACGTCTCCTTCGGCGTACCGGAGAAGTCGCTGATCGCGGTCATCGGCCCGTCCGGCTCCGGCAAGTCGACCCTGCTCAAGGCGCTCACCGGCTACCGGCCCGCCAACCAGGGCGACGTCCTCTACGACAACCGGAACCTCTACAAGCAGTTCGCCGAGCTGCGCCAGCGCATCGGTCTGGTCCCGCAGGACGACATCCTGCACAAGGAACTGACCGTCAAGAAGGCCCTCAAGTACGCGGCCAAGCTGCGCTTCCCCGCCGACACCACCGGCGCCGAGCGCGAGGCCCGTATCGACGAGGTGCTGCGCGAGCTGAAGCTCGACATCCACAAAGAGAAGAAGATCACCTCCCTGTCCGGCGGCCAGCGCAAGCGCGTCTCGGTGGCCCTGGAACTCCTCACCAAGCCCTCGCTGATCTTCCTGGACGAGCCCACCTCGGGCCTCGACCCGGGCATGGACCGCGATGTCATGCAGCTGCTGCGCGGCCTCGCCGACGACGGCCGCACGGTCCTCGTCGTCACCCACTCCGTGGCCGAACTGGCGATCTGCGACAAGCTGTTGGTGATGGCGCCGGGCGGCTCGGTCGCCTACTTCGGCCCTCCGGAGGAGGCGCTGAACTTCTTCGGCTACGACACCTGGGCCGACGTCTTCTCCGCCTTCGAGAACTACCGCGACTACGACTGGGCGGGACGCTGGAAGGGCTCGCAGCACTACCAGATGTACGCCGCGGACATCGACGCGATCGCACCGCAGTCCGTACAGATGCCGCCGATGCAGGCGATGAAGCCGCCGAAGCCGCAGGGCTGGACGTCGCAGTTCGTCACGCTGGTGCGCCGCTATGTCGCGGTGATCGCCTCCGACAAGGGCTTCCTGGCCTTGATGGTGATCCTGCCGGGCGTCCTCGGCGCGGTGAGCCTGCTCATCGACTCGGGCAACAGCCTGCTGCCCAACCCGCCCAGGGCGAACGGCCAGATCATCCCCAACGGAACGACCACCACGGTCCTGCTCATCCTCGCGGTCGGCGCCTGCTTCGCCGGCGCGGCCAACTCGGTCCGTGAGCTGATCAAGGAACGGGTCATCTACGAACGGGAGCGCGCGACCGGTCTGTCCCGTTCCGCGTACCTGATGTCCAAGGTGTTCGTCCTCGGCGTGATCACCGCGCTGCAGGGCCTGATGGTCGGCGTCATCGGCTTCGCCAGCCGCGAGATCCCCAAGCAGGGCCTCGTCCTCGGCAGTCAGACCATGTTCGAGCTCTGCATCCCGATCATGGGCCTCGGCTTCACCGCGATGATGTTCGGCCTGATCATCTCCTCGCTGGTGAAGACGGCCGAGAAGACCATGCCGCTGCTGGTCATGTTCGCGATCATCCAAGTCGTGTTCACCGGCTGCCTGTTCACCCTGAACGGCGCGGTCGGCGTCAACCAGTTCTCGTACCTGATGCCGTCGCGCTGGGCGGTCGGCGCCGCGGGTGCCACGCTCGACTTCAACAAGATCAGCCCGCCCAAGCCCGGCGACGGCGCGGACCCGCTCTGGGAGCACACCGTCGGCGCCTGGGGCATGGACATGGCCGCCCTGATCGCCCTCGGCGTGATCTGCGGCTTCTTCGTGGCCCGCTTCCTGCGCCGCCACGAGCCCGAGGTCATGCGCAAGTAGTTCTTCCACTACGACGCCGAAGGGCGGCGCCCCTGGTGGGGGTGCCGCCCTTCGGCGTCGATACCGAGACCCAGAGGTCCGCCGGAGGCCTCAGTACGCGTCTCAGTACGCGCTGTTGACGTTGTCGATCGAGCCGTACCGGTCGGCCGCGTAGTTGGCGGCGGCGGTGATGTTGGCGACCGGGTCGTAGATGTTCGACGAGGTACCGGAGACGTGGTACGCGTTGAACGTCGGCTGGATCACCTGGAGCAGGCCGATCGACGGGGTGCCGTTGACCGCGTTGACGTCCCAGCCGTTGATGGCGCTCGGGTTGCCCGAGGACTCCCGCATGATGTTCTTGTACAGGCCGTTGTACGAGCCCGGGATGTCCTTCTGCTTCATGATCGCCAGGGCGTGGTTGATCCAGCCGTTGAGGTTGTTCGCGTAGGTCGTCGCGGCAACGGGCTGGATCTTGACGCGCTCGGTGGAGCGGCTCGCGGCCTTCTTGGCCTTGTGCGCGGCCTCCGCCTTCTTCTTGGCGGCGGCTTCGGCGGCGGCCTTCTTCTTCGCGGCGGCGTCCGCCTTGGCCTTCGCCGCCTTCGCCTTGGCGTCGGCCTTGGCCTGGATCGCCTCGGTCTTCACGCCGGCACCGGCGAGCTGGTCGGTGACGCTGGCCTTGACGCCCTTGATGGGCTCCGTGCTGTACGCGATCTTCGTCGAGGTCGCGGCGTCGCTCGTGGTCGTCCCCGCGTCGCTGGGCACCGCGGAGAAGGCGAGGGCGGCGGCGCCGAGCGTGGCGACACCGGCGAGCGCGATCTTGTGCTGCTTCGTCAGCTTGTTCAGCTTGGTCAGGCGACTATGACCAGGAGTGTTCGTGTTCTTGGGCATGGCGGATGGACCTCTTCGAATTGCGCGGAGGTCGCTCACCGTCCGGCGGGGACGCGGGTGCTTCCGGCACAAACGCCGCGGACGGGATCCACGGCGCTGAGCGACGGCTGCAATTCTTAGCGGCCGCAAAAACCCCTGGCAAAGGTGTGACGTACGATCCCGGGTAGTTGACCGGTCCAGGGCAAAACGGGACAGACAGGAACGTCTGTCCCGCTCAGGCGAGGCGCCTATATCTCCTATGTCCGCTAGTACGTGATCTGCGCCCTATGTGCGGGCTCACATCGGCCGCACCTGAACCTCACTCGCAGTTGCGGGAGCAACGCGCCGCGTGAGGATCCTCCTCCGGGAGGATGAGATGCACGTCCCCGAACTCGTGCCACAGGTAGAGCCCACGCAGCGCCTCCTCATAACTCCGGCCTCCTCCGGGAGGATGAGATGCACGTCCCCGAACTCGTGCCACAGGTAGAGCCCACGCAGCGCCTCCTCATAACTCCGGCCTACTCCGGGAGGATGAGATGCACGTCCCCGAACTCGTGCCACAGGTAGAGCCCACGCAGCGCCTCCTCATAACTCCGGCCTACGGCGGCCCGCCCGGCGACCGCCTCCAGCATCAGCAGATGCGAGGCCTCCGGCTCGTGCAGCCCCGTCAGCAGCCCGTCCACCACCCGCACGCCCCGTTCCGGCGTCACGACGAGATCCGTCCACCCCGCACACGCGCGTACGACCCCATCGACCCCGGTGGCCGACTCGACGGCCCGCACGGCGGTGGTCCCGACCGCGATCACCCGCCCGCCCCCGGCCCGAGCGGCATTGATCAACCGGGCCGACACCTCAGACACCGCGAACCGCTCCGGATACGGCGCCTCATGCACCTCGGCCGACGCCACCCCGGTATGCAGGGTGATCGGCGCGAACTGCACCCCCCGACTCACCAGCTCCGCCACCAGCCGCGCGGTGAAGGGCCGCGCCGCACTGGGCATTTCCGCGCTGCCCGTCCCGTCCTCCGTGGGCAGCGAGAACACCGTTTGATAGACGGAGAGCGGCTGATCGCGCTCCGTATAGGAGTAGCGAATGGGGCGCCCGTGCTTCCGAAGCAGCGTGAGCACGCTCGACACCGGTCCCCCAGGCCCGGGCCTCTCGATGTCCGGCGACTCCGCCCCGGGTACCCGTGCCCCTGGCACGTCCGGGCCCACCACTTCGGGCTCGGCGGTACTCATCCCGGGCGCGGCTGGCCTGGGCGCTCCTCGCCCCGAGCCTCTCGGCGCTGGGGCTTCAGTCCTCGGCGCCCCAGGATCCTGTGCTCCCGGGTCCGACACCCGCGCCCACCACAGCCGCTCACCCCGCCCGCTCAGCGGCTCCTCCAGGGTCAGCCGCGCGTCCCCGGGCAGCCGCACCTCCACGCCGGCCGGGCCGCCCGTACGCGCGCGTGTGGTGCCCTTCCCGTCCGGCTCGCGCAGCTCGACCGCCCACCGCCCGTCATCGCCCCGGGTGGAGAAATGCACCACCACGCGTGCGTGCCCGATCCACCCGTCCACCGCCGCGGCGAGCGTCGGCGACGTGTTCACGACCAACAGATCCCCGGCCCGCAACAGCCGCGGCAGCTCCGCGAACGCGTGATGCGACACCTCGGTACCCCGCGACACGAGCAGTCGTACGGCGTCCCGGTCGAGCCCGGGCCCGCGCTGTTCGGCGGGTACGCGCGCGGACAGCTCCTCCGGGACCCGCACCGCCACGGTCATCGCTCCTCCAGGAGGGCCGGCGCACCGTAGCGCCCGCTCGCCGGACGTTCGTCCAGGAGTCGTAGAAAGGCCGGCACCACGGAGGTGGGCGACGGCCGCGGATCGTCGTCGTCCGGTACGGCCGCCGCGTACAGGTCCGTGCCCATGTCCCCGGGGTCGACCGCCCACACCCGCAGCCCGGGCTCCTCGGCGGCGAGCACGGCCGCGAGATGGTCGAGGGCCGCCTTGGACGCCCCGTAGCCGCCCCACGTCTCGTACGCCTCGGCCGCCGCGTCCGAGCTGACGGCGATCACCGCACCCGCCCGCGAGGCCCGCAGCAGCGGCAGCGCCTCCTGGACCAGGCCCAGGGCGGCCACCACATTCACCTCCAGCGCCCGCCGCAGCCCGTCCAGGGTCAGCTCCTCCAGGCGTACGAGCGGCTCGGCGCCCAGCGCGCTCGCGTTGCTCACCAGGAGGTCGACGCCGCCCAGCTTCCCCGCCGCGGCCACCAGCTCGGCCCGGTGAACGGCGTCCGTGACATCCCCGGGAACGGCCTCCACGCGCGTGCCGTACGCGGCGACGGACACTGCGGCCTCGGTCAGCACCCCCTCGGTCCTGGCGTCGAGCACCAGGTCCCAGTCCCGCACGGCCAGGGCCTCGGCGAGTGCCCGCCCCAGCCCCTTGGACGCCCCCGTGATGATCGCTACCGGCATGACACACACGTCCCCTCGTCCACTACGCCTCCGTCGGCGTGCCCCCAACGTAGGAACGGGACCGCCCCCGCCGCGTCGGGCCCGGGCCGCATCCACCGGGGCCCTTCGCCCTAGGTCCACCGGACCAGAAGACGGCCGCCACCGGCCCGATCCGCACTGTCACACCCCGCCGGTACCGTGAGGACATGAGTCAAGGTCCACGGTCCGGCCTCGCGGCGGTGAGTTCCGCGCTGCTGGCCATGAGCAGGCATCTGGAGGTGCGCGACGTCCTCAAGACGATCGTCGCCTCCGCCCGCGAACTGCTCGACGCGCAGTACGCCGCCCTCGGCGTGCCCGACGACCACGGCGGCTTCGCCCAGTTCGTGGTCGACGGCGTCAGCGACGCCCAGTGGAAGGCCATCGGCCCGCTCCCGCGCCAGCACGGCATCCTCGCCGCGATGCTGCACGAGGCCAAGGCCGAGCGTCTCGCCGACGTCCGCAAGGACCCGCGCTTCGAGGGCTGGCCCTCGGCCCACCCCGACATGTCCGACTTCCTGGGCCTGCCCATCCGCGACGACGACGAGGTCATCGGCGCGCTCTTCCTCGCCAACAAGAACTGCCCTAAGCGGGACGGCAGTTGCGGCTTCACCGAGGAGGACGAGGAACTCCTCTCGATCCTCGCCCAGCATGCGGCCATCGCCCTCACCAACGCCCGCCTGTACGAGCGCAGCCGTGAGTTGACCATCGCCGAGGAACGCTCCCGCCTGGCCCACGAACTGCACGACGCGGTGGCCCAGAAGCTGTTCTCGCTCCGCCTCACCGCACAGGCCGCCGCCACCCTCGTGGACCGCGACCCCTCCCGCGCCAAGGGCGAACTCCAGCAGGTGGCCGCGCTCGCCGCCGAGGCCGCGGACGAACTGCGCGCCGCAGTGGTCGAGTTGCGCCCCGCAGCCCTCGACGAGGACGGACTGATCGCCACCCTGCGCACCCAGATCCAGGTCCTCGACCGCGCCCACACCGCGCGCGTGACCTTCACCGGCCGCGGCTTCCGCGCCGTGCCCGCCGCCCAGGAGGAGGCCCTGCTCCGCGTCGCCCAGGAGGCCCTGCACAACGCGCTGCGGCACTCCGGCGCGGACCACGTCGCCGTGACCCTGGAGCGAAGCGGCTGCGGAGCGGTCCTGCGGATCACCGACGACGGCACCGGCTTCGAACCCCAGTCGATCCGCCGCGCCGGACGCCACCTCGGCCTGGTCTCCATGCGGGACCGGACCAACGGCGTCGGCGGCACCCTGACCGTGCAATCGGCGCCCGGAAAGGGCACCACGATCGAGATGGAGGTCCCCGGTGGCTGACGCAATCAAGGTACTGATCGTCGACGACCACCAGGTCGTCCGCCGGGGCCTGCGCACCTTCTTGGAGGTGCAGGACGACATCGAGGTCGTCGGCGAGGCGGCCGACGGCGCCGAAGGTGTCGCCCGCACTGAGGAGCTGAAGCCCGACGTCGTCCTCATGGACGTCAAGATGCCGGGCATGGACGGCATCGACGCGCTGCGCAGACTCCGCGAACTCGACCTCCCCGCGCGCGTGTTGATCGTCACCAGCTTCACCGAACAGCGCACGGTGATCCCGGCCCTGCGCGCGGGCGCCGCCGGTTACGTCTACAAGGACGTGGACCCGGACGCCCTGGCCGGCGCCATCCGTTCCGTGCACGCGGGCCACATCCTGCTCCAACCCGAGGTCGCCGGCGTCCTGTTGTCCCAGGAGGAGTCCAACTCGGGACAGGGGAGAGGCGGTTCACTCACCGAGCGGGAGCGCGAGGTGCTCGGCCTGATCGCCGACGGCCGCTCCAACCGCGAGATAGCCCGCGCCCTCGTGCTCTCCGAGAAGACGGTCAAGACCCACGTCTCGAACATCCTGATGAAACTCGACCTGGCGGACCGCACCCAGGCCGCCCTGTTCGCCGTACGCCACGGCCTGACGCGGTGACGATCCCCCGAGGTGAGCGGGGCGCGGCGGCAACACGGAGCGTCTCGTTCCGGGCTGAGATTCATACCGTCGTGGGAATGTCCCCCGAATGGCGCATCCTTCGTGGATCTCCACCGTTCTCCAGTGCGTGCCGCGGCGCCTGCCGCGGTGATCGCTAGGAGGACTCAGAAGTGAAGAACCTGAAGAAGGCAGCGGCCGTGACGATGGTGGCCGGCGGGCTGGTGGCCGCCGGTGCCGGGCTGGCCTCCGCCGACGGTCTGGCGAACGGCCAGGCCGTCGGTTCGCCCGGCGTCGGCTCGGGCAACGTCGTCCAGGTCCCGGTGCACATCCCGGTCAACGCGGTCGGCAACAGCGTGAACGTCATCGGCGTCCTGAACCCCGCCTTCGGCAACCTGGGCGTCAACCAGTGACGCACGTCGCCCCGCGACAGTGACCTCCGGCCTCCCAGGGCGCTCCCTGGGAGGCCGGTCCGCTCGTCACCTGGTCGTCTGGTCGGTTTGTCGCGCCAATGATCCGAACGGGCAGTCAAACGCGCATGTCCGTGCCGTTTTCGCCCTTTCCCGCGTTGATCAGCGCACGACCCGCGGCCGGGTCGGTCACGCAATCGCAGGAGGAACGCTTCCCATGAACATCGCCAAGAAGGCCGCCGTGGCCCTCACCGTCGCCGGTATCGCCGCCGGCGCCTCCGCCGGTGCCGCTTTCGCCGACGCCGGTGCCGACGGCGCGGCCGTGAAGTCCCCGGGTGTCGGTTCGGGCAACACCGTCCAGGTCCCGGTCCACGTCCCGGTCAACGTCGTCGGCGACAGCATCAACGTCATCGGCCTGCTGAACCCGGCGTTCGGCAACAAGGGCGTCAACGGCTGACACCCACAGCACTGAAGAGGGGCCCCACGAGTCAACGACGACTCGCGGGGCCCTTTTCTTGGACCACAGGTCTTTTGGAGCACAGGCTCGCATTGTTCAGCCCGTCCGGCGTTTGAGGACGAGGCCCCTTCAGGGCCGATCGGGGGTCTGGGGGCGGAGCCCCCAGCGGCGCCCACCCCAACACCGGGCACCCACGCGACGGAACATTCAGCGCACCCCCTTCTCCCGCTCCTCCACAACGGAGTTGTACGCCGCGACCTGCGCCCGCCGAGCCGTCCGCTCCACCGGCCGCAACGCCTCGGCCCGCGCCCCCATCTCGGACGCGCTCACCGCACCCCCGGGCCCGTTCTCGTAAGCCACGGACACCAGCAGCCCCACCCGCTGCGCAAGCTCCAGCACCCGCACCGCCCGCGGCGGATACCCCGGCGCCAACACCTCCCGGCCCCGCTCCGCCCGCGCGCGGTACGCGTCGACCGCCGCCTCGGCCACCGGCCCCGACCCGGCGACGTCGAGCCGGGACAACACCGCCGTAGCGTCCCGCAGCGCCTCCGCCAGCTCCCGCTCGGCCTCCCCGAGCGAGGGCACATCGGCGGGCGGCGCCTCCCGCACCGGCAGGCAGTGCCACACGACCTCGACATGGACGTCACCGGCGGGCCCGGCCTCGTAGACCTCGGGAACGAGGCCGAGCGCGACGCCGTAGCAGATCACCGCCTCCTCGGCCTCCAGGGCGCGGGCGTTGAACGCGGGCGGGCCGCTCAGGCCCAGTGGGTGTCCCGAGGTGGGCAGGGCCACCCGCAGTCCGGTCGCCCCGAGGGTGCGCAGCCGCCCCAGGGCGAGGGTGAGTCCGACGGGTGCCGACTCGCCCGGCAGTCCCTCCACCCGGTGCACGGCGTCCTCGCCCACGATGGCGAGCACGGCGTCGTCCGGCGAGACAAGTCCGGCCAACAGGGCATTTCCCCAGGCGGCGAGGCGCCCTGAGCGTGGTTCCGAAAGCATGGCGTCCACCCTAAGGACAGGACCGATGGAATGGACCGCCCGGCCGGTGGCGTAGATTTCTTCGAGGGCTGCGCCTACCGGCGCACGCGACAGCCGAGACAGGCCGACGATGCAATGGGAGACAGCGCGCTCATGAGCGATGTTCTGGAGCTGGAGGACGTAACCGTGGTCCGGGAGGGCCGGGCTCTGGTGGATCAGGTCTCCTGGTCGGTCAAGGAGGGCGAGCGCTGGGTCATCCTCGGCCCGAACGGCGCCGGCAAGACCACGCTCCTGAACGTCGCGTCCAGCTACCTGTTCCCCAGCAGCGGCACCGCCACCATCCTCGGCGAGACCCTCGGCAAGGTCGACGTCTTCGAACTGCGCCCCCGCATCGGCGTCGCCGGCATCGCCATGGCCGAGAAGCTCCCCAAGCGCCAGACCGTCCTGCAGACCGTGCTGACCGCCGCCTACGGTATGACCGCCGGGTGGAACGAGGACTACGAGGACGTCGACGAGCAGCGCGCCCGCGCCTTCCTCGACCGCCTCGGCATGAGCGACTACCTGGACCGCAAGTTCGGCACGCTCTCCGAGGGCGAGCGCAAGCGCACCCTCATCGCCCGCGCCCTGATGACCGACCCCGAGCTGCTCCTCCTCGACGAGCCCGCCGCCGGCCTCGACCTCGGCGGCCGCGAGGACCTCGTACGCCGCCTCGGCCGTCTCGCCCGCGACCCGATCGCTCCCTCCATGATCATGGTCACGCACCACGTCGAGGAGATCGCCCCCGGCTTCACCCACGTCCTGATGATCCGTCAGGGCAAGGTCCTCGCCGCCGGCCCGCTGGAGCTCGAACTCACCGCCCGCAACCTGTCGTTGTGCTTCGGTCTCCCGCTCATCGTGGAGCAGGTCGGCGACCGCTGGACCGCGCACGGTCTCCCCATGGCCTGAACTGCCTTGTAAGAAGCGGGTGTAGGGACATATGCGCCCTGTCCGTGACGGGACCCGCAGCCCTACCATTGACCATGTGAACGACATCGGCGCATGGGTGTGGTGGCTCGTCGGCGCGGCAGCACTCGGGATTCCCCTCGTGGTGACCGCGATGCCGGAGTTCGGCATGTTCGCCGTGGGCGCCGTCGCCGCCGCGGCGACCGCCGGGATCGGCGGGGACCTCGTCGTCCAGGTCCTCGTCTTCGTCGTCGTCTCGGTCGCCCTCATCGCGGTCGTACGGCCCATCGCTACCCGACACCGTTCGACACTGCCCCAACTCGCCACGGGCATCGATGCCTTGAAGGGCAAACAGGCCGTGGTCCTGGAGCGTGTCGATGGCTCCGGCGGCGGCCGGATCAAGCTGGCCGGAGAGATCTGGTCGGCCCGCTCACTCGACGCCGACCGTGCCTACGAACCGGGCCAGGAGGTGGACGTCGTGGAGATCGAGGGAGCCACCGCGATCGTCATCTGACCTCGCAGGACACGACTGATGACCTCGCAGGTCTCAACTGAACCGAACAGCACACGAGTTGCGTGACGGTCTGACACACTCGACCAGCAAGATCTTCAACAACCATAAGATCTTCCGAAAGCGCCGAGGCGGAGAAGGGTACGGGGAGCACGATGGAACCGGTCATCATCGTCTTGATCATCCTGGTGGTGTTGGTCTTCATCGCTTTGATCAAGACGATCCAGGTCATCCCGCAGGCAAGTGCCGCGATCGTGGAGCGATTCGGTCGCTACACACGGACACTCAACGCGGGACTCAACATCGTCGTCCCGTTCATCGACACGATCCGCAACCGCATCGACCTGCGCGAACAGGTCGTACCGTTCCCGCCGCAGCCGGTGATCACCCAGGACAACCTGGTCGTCAACATCGACACGGTCATCTACTACCAGGTGACGGACGCGCGGGCCGCGACCTACGAAGTGGCCAGCTACATCCAGGCGATCGAGCAGCTCACGGTCACCACGCTCCGCAACATCATCGGCGGCATGGACCTGGAGCGGACCCTGACCTCCCGTGAGGAGATCAACGCGGCCCTGCGCGGAGTCCTCGACGAGGCGACGGGCAAGTGGGGCATCCGCGTAAACCGCGTCGAACTCAAGGCAATTGAGCCCCCCACCTCCATCCAGGACTCGATGGAGAAGCAGATGCGCGCCGACCGTGACAAGCGCGCCGCGATCCTCACCGCGGAAGGTACGCGCCAGGCCGCCATCCTCACCGCCGAAGGTGAGAAGCAGTCCCAGATCCTGCGCGCCGAAGGTGAGGCCAAGGCCGCGGCCCTCCGCGCCGAGGGTGAGGCCCAGGCCGTCCGCACGGTCTTCGAGGCGATCCACGCGGGCGACGCCGACCAGAAGCTCCTCTCCTACCAGTACCTCCAGATGCTGCCCAAGATCGCTGCAGGTGACGCCAACAAGCTCTGGATCGTCCCCAGCGAAATCGGCGACGCCCTCAAGGGCCTCTCCGGCGCCATGGGCAACGTGGGCCCGTTCGGCGGAGGTTCGGGCAACGACGGAGGCAACTCCGGCAACTCGGGCGGCAATTCGGACCGCCAACGCCGCGAGAAGCCGTCCATCGACTGACCGGCCTGTTCTACGACACTGGGGCCCACCTCCTAGGAGGTGGGCCCCAGTTCAGTTCACATGCCCTACGCGGCCGGCTGAACCAGCCACTCCGGCAGGGCATCGAAGTCCTCGGTCCCCAGCGCCAACAGCATCGCGTCCGCGGGCGTCGGCTCGAACGGGTGCCGCAGCAACGGCATTCCGGCCTGCTCCGGAGTCCGCGCCGCCTTGCGGTGGTTGTCCTCCGCGCACGAAGCCACCGTGTTCAGCCAGGAGTCCTGACCGCCCTGCGCCCTCGGCACAACGTGGTCGACCGTAGTCGCCCGCCTGCCGCAGTACGCGCACCTGTGCCGGTCCCGGACCAGCACACCGCGCCTCGACCACGGAGCTTGTCTTCGGAACGGCACCCTCACATACCTGCACAACCGGATCACCCGGGGGACCGGTATATCGACCTCGGCTCCGCGCATACGCAGTTCGGGGTGGGCCTGCTCGACGACAGCCTTGTCCTGCAGCACCAGAACGACGGCTCGATTCAACGACACCGTCGACAGCGGCTCGAAGCTCGCGTTCAGCACCAGCGTGTCCCGCATCCAGCCCACCTCCCATGTGCAACCGGCCCACCGCACGGCGGGCTTGGATCAACTCTGGCCGGGCACGCCGAGATGGACAACGCAATAAAAACTGCCCGCCCCTGATCAATTCCAAGACCAGAGGCGGGCAAACGTTCCATGAACGTCAGTCTTCGGCGGGAACCTCGTACTCACCGATCAGCTGGGCACGCGCCAGCGTGTGGAACCGCAGGTTGAAACCGACGACCGCGGGAGAGACGTCCGAGTCCGGACCGAGTTTCTCCGCGTCCACGGCGTACACCGTGAACACATAACGGTGCGACCCGTCCCCGGGCGGCGGCGCGGCACCGCCGAAGTCCTTCGACCCGTAGTCGTTCCGCACCTGTACGGCGCCTTCCGGCAGCCCCTCGAACTTGCCGCTGCCCGCACCCTCCGGCAGCTCGGTCACCGAGGCCGGGATGTCGAACACCGTCCAGTGCCAGAATCCGCTCCCCGTAGGGGCGTCCGGGTCGTAGCAGGTCACGGCGAAACTCTTGGTCTCGGGCGGGAAGCCCTCCCACCGCAGCTGCGGCGAGGTGTTGCCGGCCGCGTAGACCTGAGCGTCCTTGAGCGTGGCCCCCGGCTCGACGTCCGCACTCGTCACCGTGAACGACGGCACGGGCGGGTGGAAGTCATGGGGGAGCGGCCGCCGCTTGAGCTCGGTCACCTCGGTACCTCCTGATCGGTTTCTTCAGTGGACACCGAGCCTAGAACCAGTTGCGCTTGCTGCCGACCTCGGACAGCCACTGGTTGAGGTACGCCGCCCAGTCAGTCCCCTGGAAGTCGTGCAGACCGACCTGGAAGGACCGGAAAGTGTCACTGCCCTCGCTGAACAGGCCCGGCTTCTTGTCCATCTCCAGGATGACGTCCATCGCGTTCTCGTCGGCCACGAAGCTCAACTCGACCTGGTTCAGCCCGCGGTACTGCGACGGCGGCTGGAACTCGATCTCCTGGTAGAACGGCAGCTTCTGCCGCGTCCCCCGGATGTGACCGCGCTCCATGTCCGCGTTCTTGAACCGGAAGCCCAGCCGGATGAAGGCGTCCAGGAGAGCCTTCTGCGCCGGCAGCGGGTGCACGTTGACCGGGTCGAGGTCACTGGAGTCCACGGCACGAGCGATCGCCAGCTCGGTGCTCACCCCGATGTGCATCCCCCGCAGCGACTGACCGTCGATCATCGTGACCGGCGTCTCCCAGGGGATCTCCAGACCGAACGGCACGTTGTGCGCGGTCCCCGCCTGCAGCTCGAAGGCGCCGCCCAGCCGCACCTTCGTGAACTCGATGTCCTGCTTGTACTCCTGGTCGCCGCTCTCGACCTCGACCTTGGCCTGCAGCCCGACCGAAAGCCCCTGGATCTCCTGGGCGACGGAACCGCCCTGGATCCGCACCTCGCCCTGGACGACCCCGCCCGGAACGACGTTGACCTCGGTCAGCACCGTCTCCACCGAAGCCCCGCCGGCCCCCAGGCTCGCGAGCAGCTTCTTGAACGCCATGACTCTCCCTTTACGTATGGACCCTTGATCCCTACAAACGCGAACCGACCGCGCCCGGTTCCGCGCCACACCCTGGCAAGCGGACGGAACCTTGACCACCCCTTGGCACAAGGCACCTGGACTACGCTCGGACGCCATGATCGCGCCCCCGGACCGTATGCCACTCCCCAGAGAGTTCTTCGACCGCCCTGTACTGGACGTCGCCCCCGACCTCCTGGGCCGCCTCGTCGTCCGTACGACCCCCGACGGCCCGATCGTCCTGCGCATCACAGAGGTCGAGGCCTACGACGGCGGCAACGACCCCGCGTCCCACGCATATAGAGGTCCGACCGCCCGCAACGGCGTGATGTTCGGTCCGCCCGGGTACGTGTACGTCTACTTCACCTACGGCATGTGGCA